>NZ_CP150349.1:5987500-10900000 GCF_051521405.1 Sorangium sp. So ce726
CCGGTGCGGCGCCGAAACGTCCGAGGTATCGGCCGCCCGCCACGTCGCGAGACGACAGGACCGCCCAGGGCGCGAGGATCGCGAGGATGTGGAGCCCCCTGGTCTGACGCGTGGCACGCCCACCGGCCGTGCCCGGCGTGCGGGCCGCCGGTCGAGGTCGCGCGCCACGAGCTCGCCTCGCACGAGGACGTGACGCCGCAAGAGACCATCCCGGGCGAAAGCTCGCCGTGGATGCTCAGGGTGCGCGGGCCAGAGGCGCGTGAGCGCACCATCGGCCGTCTGGAGCGCATGCGCCCGCGCGCAAAGGAGTACGCAAAGGACTAACAAGACCTTCAATGCAGCACGGCTGCGCGCGCGTGCCGCGCGCGTGCATCGATTGCGCGACGCATCCTCCTCTCCGCTGGCCTGACCTCTGCAGACACCGGCGACGCAGGTGGCACAGGGTAGGCGTCGGGGGGGAGCGGCCATGACAATGCGTATCGGGGCGATGGCGGTGGGCTCAGCGGTTCTCGCGCTGGGCTGTATGGACCTGGATCAGCAAGAGCCGCCACGTGAAGGCGTGGCCGCTCCACAGATACAGAGCGGCGCGCGGCTGGAGACAGCGCGCTTCATCGAGGGTGGAACGATACCGTATGTGCTCGACTTCTCGCCCGAGACCGGGCAGATCCTCGGCGGCTCGCACACGCTCCTCATCCCGCTGACCGGGACGCGAGAGGCCATCGACGGCGCGAATCTGCCCACGAGCCTGCATCCGGAGCTCAGGGGGTCGTACGTGGCGCTGAACTCGAGCCTGCTGCAAGGCCAGTCCACGGGCCCCTTCGCCTCGCAGTGGTGGCCGCAAAACAAGAACGGAATCGCGGATCGGTGGAACTCCGCGGTCAAGGACTACGGCGATCTGACGTCCGATCCAGACAATCTATCTCCGGCCGAGAAGTACGATCTCCTGTTCTACGCGGGACAGGGCCGGTCCCTCGATCCGCCCGCGTACGCAATCACCTCCGGGGCGGGCCGGGCTGACGGGCTGCGCGCTCCCCGGGCGACGCAGGTGGCGGGGCCGACGACGTACTGGGAGCTGAAGCACCACGGCCTGTATCAAGGGGTGACCCCGGAGTACTGGTGGGGACACTGCAACGGCTGGGCGGCCTATGTCGTCGCCGAGGACGGCGGGCCGCCGCAGCGCGACATCCGCGTGAAGCTCTCGGGCGGCAAGGTGACCACGTGCGCTTCGGCCGAGACGGGGTGCATCCTGTTCCGCACCGCCGATATCGAGGCGCTCATGACCGAGCTGTACCACAGCGACTCGGCCACGGTGTCCGGGCGGCGCTGCGAGACGCGGGAGGACCTGGTCCAGCGCGATCAGTACGGCAGGCCCGTCGATCCGGCGTGCCGCGACCTGAACCCCGCGACGATGCACATCGCCATGACTGGCCTCCTCGGCCTGGGCGCGAGTTCCATCAGCTCGACGTCGAGCGCGCGGGCGCGGCGCGCGTTCGTCGTCGACTACACATGGCACCGCGAGGTGTGGAGCTACCCGGTCACGTCGTTCAGCATCGACACGATGGCGGAGGTGAGCGCGCAGGAGGCAGCGCGGCTCGTCTGTAACGGCGGGTTCCAGGGAGCGGATTGCTACAATTACCGGTTCAACCCGTACGCGAGGCGCTTCGTCCGCGTCAGCGGGCGCTACGGGATGGTCTCGGACGAGGTGAGCCCCGAGCAGCTCCTCCAGCCCCCCGCGCAGCGCAACATCCCTGTCCTGAACGTGGAGCTCCACTACGTGCTCGAGCTCGACGATCGGCTGGCGGTGATCGGCGGCGAGTGGATCAGGAACCCCTCCCTGGTCAACGGCATCAACGGCAAGCAGCTGCACCCCGACTACCTCTGGCTCCCGGTGAGGGCGCAGGGCCCAGGGGAAGACGCCGACGATCTGGGCGGCTCCACGGACAACCCGTACATCGCGTACTCGCGCGCGAAGGCGCTGCTCAATCTGTCGCGCGCTGCCGTGACGGGGAGCAGGCCGTCGGAGTGACTCTGAATGACCGCGCGCCGACACCCTCGATGATCTGGCGCCGGCCATCGCGGTGACCGCGCGCCGACGGCGTCGGTGACCAGGCGCTGGCGATCGCTTTGCCGGCGCCGCGCCGCCGCGCGCCGGTCTACGATGGCGCCGCCATGGTGCACCTGGACGAGACGTTCGCCGCGGCGCTCCGCCGCGCGGACGTGCGGTGGCTCGCCGAGCACGTCGACGAGGCGCGCTGCAGCAAGGAGATGCTCTCCCAGCTCGTGAAGCACGAGGACGAGCGTGTGCGGTACCTCGGGCTCACGCGGATGGCCCAGGCCGCCCGGCGCGAGGGCAGCGCTGGGCGGCGAGAGCTCGCGGCGCTGCTCCCGCGCACGCTGCGCACACTCGACAGGACGCCGGAGGTCGCGCTGCTCCTCGCCGGGCTCTACCGCGAGCTCTGGCCTTCCCTCCCGGAGCAGCGCCTCCCGGCGTGGCGCGAGGCCTCGCTCCCCGCGGCCGTTCGCGTCGCGTGGCTCCGGACCGAGATCCTCACGCGGCCGGAGGTCGTCCGCGGCGAGCCCGCCGGCGAGCTCCTCTACCAGGCGCTCCACGCGCTCGATCCGGCCGAGATCCCCGCGCCCGAGGCGCTCCTCCCCGAGCTCGCGGCCCGTCGCGATCCGGTCCTCGCCGCCGCGGCGCTCGACCTCACCCGGCGCTGCCTGCATGCGGCGCTGCTCGCGCCCGAGCAGGCGCGCGCGGTGCTCGCCGCGCTGCTCGACGCGGCGGCGCCCGCGATCGTCGCCGGCGCGTTGCGCGAGCTCGCCGCGCCCTGGGCCGTCCTCGCCGGCGCGCCGCTCCCGGTCGCGCGCCTGGGGCAGCTCCTTGGCGGCGCCCCCGAGGTGGCCGCCGCCGCGCTGGAGACGGCGGCGCGCCATGGCGAGGGCGCCGCGCTGCGCGCGTTCGTCTCGCGCGAGGACGCGCCGCCGCGGCTCCGGCAGCGGGCGCTCACGCTCCTCGGCGAGCACGCGACCCGCGAGGACGTCGGCGCCATCCTGGACACCGCGGCGGGCGATCCGCTGCTGCTCGGCCCGAGCGCGATCGCCTGCCTGCGCGCGCTGCACCGGCGCGGGCACTTCCCCGCCCCGGAGCACGCGGCGGCCCTGCTCGACCTCGCCCTCGCCGATCCCACGATCGCCGCGGAAGACGTCGCGGTGATCGCCTTCACCTGCCGGCGCGCGCTTTTGTCGGAGCTCGCCGCGGCGCCGGGCAGCGACGCGAGCTGGCCGCGCCGCGCCGAGATCATCGTCGCCATGGCGCGGCAGGGCGCGGCGGATCTCCCGCTCGGCGACGCGCTCACCGAGAAGCTCCGCGACGCGCCCTCGCCCGCGCCCTTCCTGCGCGCGCTGGGCGCCCTGCGCCACGCCGCCGCGGAGGACGACGTGCTCGCCGCCCTGCCGCGCGCGCCCGCCGCGGCCCTGGACGCGCTCGCCGCGATCGGCGGCCCACGCACGGTGGATGCGCTCCGGGCCGCGCTCGGCCAGGGCGGCGCAGGCGCGGCCATCGCCCCGCACCTCCGAGGCGAGCGCCACCGCGCCGCGGCGCTGCTCTGGCACCTGACGGAGGATCCGGCGGACCGGCGCGCGCTCGTCGCCCGACTGAACCCCCGGGACCTGCCGGCCGAGATCGCCGCCGACCTCGCCGGGGCCGAGGCGGCGGAGCTCGCGGTGCTCCAGCGCGCGGTGAAGCGGTGCACGCCAGCGGACGCGCTCAGGGCGCTCGCGCGCGCGGGCGACGCGAGCGCCCTCCCGGCGATCGCGGATCTGCTGCTCCGGATCGCGGCGGACCACGCCGCTGCGTGGGCCCCTGGCGGGCCAGCCGAGCCGCCCGATCGCGACCTCGACTGGGGCCCCGCGCGGCCCGCGGAGCCGGCGATCCCGGACGATGTCGCGGAGGCGATCCGCGGCCTCGGGCGGCGGCTCCACCAGCGCCGGAAGATCCGGCCTGTCTGCCTCCTCGACGCCACGAGCGAGAGCGCTGCCGGCGACGCGCTGCTCGCGAGCCTCGCGCTCGACCTCCTCGACCGATCCGGCGTGTCCGCAGGCGAGCGCGCGCTCCTCGTCGATCTGCTGCGCTCGACGCGCGGTCAGGCCGCGCGGTCGTGCGTCCCGCGCTTGCTCCGCCATCGCGATCCCCGCGTGCGCAAGCGCGTGATCGCGCTGCTCGCCGAGGACGGGGCCGAGGCGCTCTCGGCCAGCCTGACGCTCCTCACGGGCGCGGGCGACGTGCAGACGGCGAGGCAGGCGCTGCGCGCGCTCGGGGGCATGGAGGCGCGCTGGGCCTGCCCCGCCATCGCCGCGTGCCTCGATCACCCGAACATGAGCATCAAGAAGACGGCGGCCGAGGCGCTGGCGCGGGCGGGCGGGCCCGAGGCCGTGCCGAAGCTCGTCTTCTGGCTCGGCCGCCACGACAACCCGGGGCTGCGGGCGGCGCTCGAGGCCGCGCTGCGGGCGATCGTCGGGCCGGCGTGCGAGGCGACGATCCTCGCCGCCGCAGGGGCCGTGGAGGACGAGCGCGCCCGCGACCGGCTGCTCGATGCCCTGAGCGGCAAGCTGTCGGCGCAGGCGATCCGTAGCGGGCTCCGCCAGGGATCGGCCGCGGCGGCGCGGCTGCTCGAGCGGGTGCTCGATGGCGAGATCGCCCTCGCCTCCGGGACCGCCGACGAGCTCGCCGTGGAGCTCGAGGCGCACGGCCTCGCCGCCCGCGAGCGAGCGCGCCCAGGCGCCGCGCCTCCACCAGGCGCCGCGGACGCGCTCGCTGCCGCGCTCGCCCGCGACGGCTGGGACGACGCGACGGCGCGGGGCCTGCTCGAGCGGCAGGCGGCGCTGACGCAGCGATGGCTCGCCGCCCTGCGGAAGCTCGCGCCTGAGTGGCTCCGCCTGGCAGCGGACGAGCCGGCGCTGCGTGACGCGGCGCTCCGGCTGCTCGTCCGCGCGTCCACCGCCCCGTGGTCGCCCGCCGAGGCGCGCCTGTACGCCCGGCACGCCGCGGCGCTGCTCGATGGGCTCGCGGCGGCGGCGGCCGATCTGCGCGACGGGCTGCTCCCGCTGCTCGAGGAGGCGGCGCCTGAGCTCGCGCGCGCCGAGGCGCTCGGCGTCGCGGCGCGCGTGCGCGGGCTCGCGCCGGCGCCGGGGGCGCGCCGATCGCCGCTCGCGCTGCTGCGGCGGTGCGGGGTGATCCTCGGGCGCGCCGACGTCGATCAGGCGCTCGCGATGGCGCGCGCCGCCGCCGATCCGTGGACGGCCGAGCCGGCGATCCTGCGCGAGGCGTTCGGGGCGACGGCGGAGGCGGGCGATGGCGAGGATCCCGCGGGCGCGGCGGCGTGGCGGGCGGCGCTCAGGGCCGCGGCGATGGATCCGGCGGCGCTCGCGGCGCTCCGGGCGGGGCCGCGCGGCGGCCTCGGCTCGCGCGCGCAGCTCGCCGCCCTCATCGAGGTGTTCCCGGCCGCGGCCGAGCCGGCGCGGGCGGCGCTGCTCGACTGGATGGAGTCGCTGCAGCCGATCGGCGCGCCGCCCTGGACCCTCGCCGAGCAGGCGGCCGCGCCGAGCGGCGACGCGCGGGTGCCCCGGCCGTCCGATCTCGACCAGCCGCGCTCGGCCGCGCTCCGCGAGCGCCTGCTGTCGATGCTGGCCGCGCCCGCGCCCGAGCTCCGGAGCAAGGCCGCCGCCGCGCTCCTCGCGTGGCCGGAGCCCGACGCCCGCGCCGCCGCGCTGCGGGCCTACCTGCGCGGCGACCTGGACGGCGTGGACCGCGTCCTGGGGCTTCCCTTCCTGGCGCCCTCGCTGCTCGATCTCTCCGAGGAAGAGCTCCGGGGCGACCCGGCCGACGAGGCGCGCCGGGAGCGCGCGGCGCGCCTCGCGGACCTGCTGATGCCGCCGGAAGCGGAGCGCCTGTTCCCGCAGCTGCTCTCGTGGTGGGAGTCGGGCGCGCCGGCGACGCGCGCGGCGGCGGCCCAGGCGATCCGCCGCGTCGCTCCTGACGCGCGGGCGGCTCGCCTGGTCGATCGCCTCCGGCAGGGGGCGTGGGGCTACCTCGATCTGGTCGCGAGCGAGCGGCTGCTCCGGACGCCGGAGCTCGAGGCCGTGGTGGAGCGCCTCCGCGCCGAGGGGCGCGCCGATCTGGCCGGGCAGCTCTCCCTCGACGATGGCCCGCTCCGGCCGCCCGGAGGGGGACGCGCGGCCGAGGACGCGCGGGCGCTGGAAGCGCTGCGCGCGCGCCCGGAGCCGCGCGCACTCGAGGCGAGCGACCGAGGTCCGGCGCGGCAGGAGCTCGTGCGGCTCGCGCGCGCAGGGGACGCGGAGCAGGCCCGCCGGGCGCTCTCGGCGCTGGCCGGGGCGCCCGACGGGGAGCTCGCAGCGCTGCTCGTGGAGGTGCTCGGCGATCGGCGCCCCCGGGTGCGGCTCCACGCGCACCGGCTGCTCCGCGACGCGGTCGATCGCGCCGCCTACCTGCGCGCGACGTGCTCGCTCCTCTCGGATCCGCTGCCGGACGTGGTCCGCTCGGCGATCCGGATCCTCTGTTTTGCGCCGTGGCCGCCGGCGCTCCCCGCGATCGTGGGCCTGCTCCTGCACCCGCACGCGGTCGTCCGCCGCGCGGCCGCGGAGGGGCTCGGGCACGTGGGCGCGCCGGCGATCTCCGCGCTCAAGGACGCGCTGGGCCGCGCGCGGCCGGACCGGCGCGAGGTCTATGCAGAAGTGATCCGGCGGATCGAGGGGCGGTGATCGAGCGGGGCGCCGCTCCTCAGTTCACTCGCGGCCCCGGCGCGGCCCCGGGCGTCCCTCCCGGCCCGAGCTCCCCTGCCCCGGGCGCGGCCGGCGGCGACGCCACGCCGCGATCGGGCTCACCGAGGACGCACGTCTCCTTCCCCTCGACGACCCTGCAGCGGTAGTCGGCCGGACATTTCCCCCCGCACGGCTGTCGCACACACATCCCCGTGGCTGCGTCGCACGCCGTCCCGGTTGGACACGCCGCGTAACAAGTGTCGTACACCGCGCGGTTTGCGACGGTCGACCCGGCCGCACCGGCGAGGGCGACCGCGGCGTCCGCATACCCGGTGCCGCTAACCCCGGTGCCGGGGTTCTCGTCCCGGTCATCATCGCGACCAGGCGGCGTCCGCACCGCCTTCGCACCGAGCAGGAACTCGGGCGGTCCATGCTTCGGTTTCAAACACCCCGCCAGGATTCCAACCAAACAGCAGGAGATCAGAGGGACGGTAATTCGCATAGAACCGAGATCCTCCATACACACCGAAACGATTCCACGACAACACAGGAGCACACTCCGGTACCATCGACGCGATGCAGGGGAGGGAGACGAGGTGAGCGAACCTGTACACCTAACGCCGTGGCCCACGCCGCTCCGCTGGGAGGTACCGCCCAGGAGCTGGAGTGCCGGGAAAGCGTCGAGCTTGACCGTCACAGCAGGCGGCAAGACCGACCTGTTCCTCGATCCGGAGCGCACAAGGGGCGCCCTCAACGCGCCGCGCCTGCTCGGGACGCCTCACGGGGACTTCCTTGCCAGCGCACGGGTGACCGTGGGCTTCTCGGCGGTGCGCGACGCCGGCGTGCTGCTCCTCTGGGCGCACGAGCGCTCGTGGGCGAAGCTCTGCTTCGAGCGCTCGCCGGAGGGCGCCCCGACGGTCGTCTCCGTGGTGACCCGCGGCCTGTCGGACGACCGCCGCTCCTTCGACGTCGACGCGGATCACGTCTGGCTGCGCGTCTCGCGGCTCGGGCGGGTGTGCGCGTTCCACGCCTCCACCGACGGGACGACATGGCACCTCGTCCGCAGCTTCTCGCTGGGCAGCACGGCGGAGCTCGCTGTCGGCTTCTCGGCCCAGTCGCCGGCAGGCGACGGCTGCACCGCGGTCTTCGACGACATCCGCTTCGCGCCGCGCCGGCTCGGCGACCTCCGCAGCGGAGACGCCGCGTACGGCGATGCGCTGGCGCGCGCCGGCCAGATGCCGCCGCTCACCGGGATCGCCTTGCCGCTCCCGCACGTGCTGTGAAGCACGGGCCGCGCGCTGATGCGCGCGGCCTCGTCCTGCGCGATCCCCCGCGGCGCTCGTGATCGCGCAGGATCCGGCGTGACGGCGGTGCGGAAGCAGCGCTCACGTCGTTCAAGCGAGAAATAAGCCGCCAAGGCGCCAAGGACGCCAAGAACAGAACATTATTTGGCGTCCTTGGCGCCTTGGCGGCTCGAAATTTTGATCTTTTCAGGCGGTTTCAACCCGCTTGTCGCTCCTGGGACAGGCGAAGGCGCGCCCGGGTGTCCCTGGCACGTCGCGTCTTGTCCCTGGCGCACCGTGCCTCGCCCCTGTCCCGCCGTACCTCGGCCCTGACGGCGTTCTCCATGTCCTGTCGCCAGGCGGCGTGTCCCTGGCGACCTTATCCATCTTCGATGTCGCGCGCTTCCCTGTATCTCGTGACGTCCTCCGCGTCCATGTCGCACGATTTTGCCCCGGGAGCGGAGATGTATCGATATCTGAAGTCAGGCCAGTGACGCTGTAGCGCCGGGTGACAGACGCCCCGAGCATAGCTCTTGCTCGTCAATCCGACGAGGCTCGCGAACGGTGACCACCGGGGCTCCACCGCAACGAGTCTCCGCCGTAGAAAGAGGGGAAGTATGAGCAATCGTCGCAATCTCCAGAACTGGCTCGGCATGGCGCTCGTGACAGGGCTCGTCTGCGTCACCGGCTCGGCGTGCGTGGGTTCCATGGATCCGTCGGTCGACAGCGAAGAAGCCGGCGAGACCGAGCAAGCGATCGTGAACGGCTTCGTGGCAGGGACCAGGCTCGATTGCACGATGTCGGGCCCCACCCCGACGGGGAGGCGGTGGGCGTACATCATCGTCGGCAATGACCAGTCCACCTGTTACCGGACTCCCAACATCCATCGCACGGACCTGGCGCCGGAGACCGCCATCCATTGCCACTCTCTCGGCAGAAGCATCGGATGTGATTTCATCCAGGACCTCTAGAATCCCATCCCATCCGGCGGCCGCGCGTAGCGGGACGGCCCGGCAGAGCGTGACCACCTGATCGAGCTCGAGGCGGCGCCGAGGGTGGTAGTGGCCCGCTCAACGCCGCGAACCATTCGCGTGGTGCACGCTGGCCCCTCCGCACGCCGCGCCGCGAGCATGACCATCGCCGCGGTCCTGGTCTGCGCCTGCGCGCCGGGCGCCGCGCGCGCGGATTCCGTGCCCCTGGACGGCCTCGTGGGCGTTCTACTGATCTCCCGGGCTGTTTCCCTCGCTCACCGGACCCGGTACGCTCGGGACCGATGCTTGACGAGAACACCCCTCAGGGGCCACCGGTCAGCGAGAGCGCGCGCCGGGTCGGCGCGCTGTTCCAGCCCTTCTCGCCGGGTTATACAGACGACCCCGCGCGCGCGTTCTATCAGGCGGCCCACCGGGAGGCGCCGGTCGCTTACAGCGAGGCGTTCTCCGCCTACCTCGTCACGGGCCACGCCGAGCTCACGCAGGTGCTCCGCGAGCCGGTCCTGTTCTCTTCAGCGCACATCCTCGACCTGCCGCCGGATCTGCCGCCGGAGGTGATCGCCGAGCTCAAGCAGGGCGTGTACGAGATGCCGCCGGCGCTCTTCAACAACGATCCTCCCGGGCACACGCGCGCGCGGGCGCTGTTCTCCAAGGGGTTCACGCCAGCGAGGGTCGCCTCCCTCGAGCCGGCGATCGCTCGGGCCGCGGACGCGCTCGTGAGCGCCATGGAGCTCGGCAGCGGACCGGTAGATCTGATGCAGGCGCTCGCCTTCCCGCTCCCCTTGCAGATGAGCGCCGCCCTCGTCGGGATACCGCTCGAGGACGCGCCGCTGCTCAGGGCCTGCCAGGACGAGCGGTTCACGCTCTACGATCCGACGGCCGACACGGCGCGAAAGGTGGAGGCGGCGCGGCGGTTCGTCTCCTACGAGCGCTACCTGACCGCTCTCATCGAGCGGCGCCGCGCCGAGCCCGCCGACGATCTCATCACCGCCCTGATCGGCGCCCGCATCGACGGCGAGGCGCCGCTGTCGGTCGACGAGATGATCTCCCATATCATCGTCCTGTTCTTCGCCGGCTACGAGACCGTCGCGAGCCTGATCGGCTCGCTCGTGCACCGCCTGCTCGAGGCGCCCGCGCTCTGGGACGCCATCGGCAGCGACGCGGCGCTGCTCCAGGCGGCGATCGAGGAGACGCTCCGGATCGACGCGCCCGTGCAGATGGAGCCGCGGCGCGCGACGGCGCCCGCGGTCGTCGGCGGCGTCGAGATCCCCGCGGGCGCCACGGCGTTCACCTTCTTCGGGGCCGCCAACCACGACCCCGCGGTCTTCCCGAGCCCGGAGCGGTTCGACGTGACCCGCCCCGTCGCCACCCCGCGCGGGCGACACCTCGGCTTCGGCTGGGGGATCCACACGTGCATCGGCGCTCCCCTCGCGCGCATCGAGGTGCGGTGCGCCGTGCAGGCGCTGCGCGCGGCGTTCCCCGGGCTGCGCCTCGCCGCCGCGGCGCGGCCGAGCTACGCGCCCAGCCTGTTCTTCCGCAAGCCCACGGCCGTGCCGGTGACGCTCGGCGCGGCGTGACCGCGTCCCGGGGATCAGGAAACATCCTGATGCTGTGCCGAGGGACGGTACATCGCAGGAGGCAAAGCCCCATGACAAGAGATCTTCGCGCGCGCATCATGCACATCGTGGGAGCCGGCATGTTCACCGGCCTGTCGCTGGCTGTCGGCTGCCTCGATGGCGCCGTGGAGGGCACGGAGACAGGTACGGGTGCCAACGGTCAGGGCGGCGCTGGCGGTCAGGGTAGCGCGGCGGGTCAGGGCGGCGCTGGCGGTCAGGGCGGCGCCGGCGGTCAGAGCAGCGTCCAGACGAGGTGCTTCTCGCTGGAAGAGATCCAGGCAAACGCCGGCGACGGGGGCGGCGGGGCCGGCGGCGCGGGAGGGAGCGCCGAGGCCTGCCCGAGCGACTACCATCCGAACCCCGTATCCTGCGTGAGCTACGAGAATGGCCGGCTGGAAGACGGCCAGTGCTGCTACGACGTCGACGACCCGGGCATCGGCGCCTGCGGCCGCCCGTTCCTCGTGGGCGGCGAGCCGCGCCTGGCCGGCGTCGAGGCGCGCGCCGACTGGGTGCTCGATCCTGCGGCGGACGACATGACCGCGCTCGATCCCGTGACGCGCGCCGCCCTCGCGGAGGCGTGGCTCGCCGACGCGCGCCTCGAGCACGCATCGATCGCGTCCTTCGCGCGCTTCACGCTCGATCTGCTCGCCCTCGGCGCGCCGCCCGCCCTGATCGACGCCGCGCAGCGCGCCCTGTCGGACGAGCTGCAGCACGCGAGGGCGTGCTTCACGCTCGCGAGCCGCTACGCCGGCCGGCCGCTCGGCCCGGGGACGCTGGCCATGGATGGCGCGCTCGGCGCGCCCACGCTCGCCGGCGCCGCGGCCAGCGCGGTGCGCGAGGGCTGCGTGGGCGAGACGCTCGCCGCGCTCCTGGCCAGCGCGCAGCGGGACCGCGCGCGTGACCCCGAGGCGCACCGTACCCTCGACAGGATCGCGGCCGACGAGGCCGCTCACGCCGAGCTCGCCTGGGCGTTCGTGCGCTGGGCCGTGGCGCGCGGCGGCGAGCCGGCGCGCGCGGCCGTGGCGCGCGCGTTCGCCGAGGCGCTCGCCGAGGTGCGCGGCGTGCGCCTCGGCGAGCGGGCGGGGATCGACGCCGCTGCATGGCGCGACCACGGCCGGCTCACCGAGGCGGAGCGGGCGCGCTGCCACCTGGACGCCGTGCGCGACGTGATCGCGCCGTGCGCAGAGGCGCTGTTGTCCGCGCCCCTCTCCGCTCCCTCGCCCGACCCGAGCCCCGGCGCCGCGGCGTCGCCCTCGTGAGAGGATCCAAGAAAGCATCCCTGCCCCTGCCCCGGTCCGCGTCAGTCGAGATCAGCCGATATCAGCCGGCGTCAGTGGACATCAGTCGACGTCAGTCGACGTTGAGGCTCGCCGCAATGGCGCGCTCATGACCCAGCAGTTTCAAGCAGTTATCGACAGATGGCGGCAGCAAAAAAACATCGCTGAGCGTGTCGATCTCGGGCCCGCCCGTTCGTCGTGACGGTAGAACCAGGGCGCATCCGGTCAGTGCCGTCCGGACGACCTACATCGAACCAGCTCGACCCACGAGAGGAGATACGACATGCGATCCATGATCACCGCGGAACCGGCCACCCACGACGCGAAGGCAGCGCGAGAGCAGCCGGATCACGCACCGCCGCGTTCCGATCACCGGACGAGGAGCGCGGTCATGAGGCGCGTCTCGATGGCAGCGTGCCTGTTCGTCGCCGCGTGCGGTGGCGCGGAGGACTCCACCGATCCGGAGCCGACCGCGTGGAAGGACATGACCTTCGAGCAGCGCGTCGCGTACATGAACAGCGACGTCCTGCCGCGGATGAAGGAGGTGTTCGTGGCGTACGACCCGGCGTTCGAGACCATGGACTGCGCGACGTGCCACGGCGCCGACGGGGCCACGCGCGCCTACGCCATGCCGAGCCCGGAGATCGCCGTGTTGCCCGGCACCGAGGAGGGGTTCCTCGAGTACGTGCAAGACCCGGAGCACCCCGAGCGCGCGGAGTGGAGCACCTTCATGTTCGAGAAGGTCGTGCCCGAGATGGCCAGCCTGCTCCAGCGCGTCCAGTACGACCCCACGACCGGCAATGGCGACTTCTCGTGCAACAACTGCCACACGCTGGGGTCGGTCGAGCCGTGAGGCCGCCCGAGGCGGGGACGAGCGGCGCTGACCTCGGCCCCCTCGCGCCCGTCGGCGCACCTCCGCTCTCCGGTCTGCATCCTTTGGGATTGGCGCCTTCGTGTTGACTTCGTCACATCCGGCGCCCTGATCCGTCAGTATCAATCGGGTCATCCTGCCCCGCCAAAGCGCCCTGCTGCTGCCGAGCCGACAGCCACGGCAGCGCCGTAGGGCCCGCACGCTCGGCGGCGAAAGCTCGATCGCCTGGCGCCCGGCCCTGTATATCTCGGTCCAGAGGAGGTCTCCCATGCCCGACCCGAGCGAGATCGCAGAGTGCAACGCGCAGTTCCTGGCCGCCTGGATCCACTTCAGCCGCTGCCTCCCCGGCCACCGGATCGAGCAAACGGACGGCGTCTCCGTCATCCTCTCGGGCACGGACATGGCCCTGCTCAACATCGCCACGCTCTCCTCGCCGGCCGGCAACCTCACGGATCTGGAGCGCCGCGCGCGCATCGGCGCCGAGCTCGCCCGGACCGGCGGCGTTCCCTGGTTCTTCGCGCTGTCCGACAGCTGGGCGCCCGGCGGTGACGCGGAGGCGGCCGCCGAGCTCCTGGCCGGGCTCGGCTTCCAGCCTGCGGTGTCGATCATGGGCATGGTGGCCGACGCGCTCCCCACCCCGCGGCGGGAGATCGCCGGCCTGGAGCTCAGGCGCGTGGGCGACGCCGAGACGCGCGCGGCAGTCGCCGATCTCAACTCCATCGCCTACAGCCTCCCCCTCCCCACCGGGCGCGCCGCCCTGGCCCACGAGGCGTTGTGGGACGACCGGGCGTTCGGGCGGGTCGGCTACATGGGCGACGAGCCGGTATGCTGCGCGGCGACGTTCATGGTGGAGGGGATCCGGTACGTGGGCTTCGTCGCCACCGCAGCCGAGCACAGGCGCAAAGGCTACGCCGAGGCGGTGATGCGCTGCTGTCTCGACGACGCGCTGAGCGCCACCGGCGCCCAGAAGACCGTCCTCCACGCGACGGACCTGGGGCGGCCCGTGTACGAAGTGATGGGCTACCACGCGGTCACGCGCTTCGCCTTCTACACGCCGCCGGCGGACTACCTGCCGCCGCCGCAGGCCTGATCCCGCGCGCCCCGCCTACCACCCGCACGTCTTGCCGCGGTTCTGCTGGTCGAGCCAGTCCTTGAGCGGCCCGAAGTAGTCGAGCATCGCTGTCGCATCCATCCGCCGCGATCCCGTCACCACCTCGAGCGCGTCCGGCCACGGGCGGCTCCGCCCCATCTCCAGCATCCGCCGGAGGCGCTCGCCGGCCTTCTCGCTGCCGTAGATCGTGCAGCGATGGAGCGGCCCCTTGTACCCCGCTGCCTCGCAGAGCGCGCGGTGGAACTGGAACTGGAGGAGATGGGCGAAGAAGTACCGGATGTAAGGGACGCTCGCCGCCACATGGTACTTCGCGCCAGGATCGAAGTCTGACTCGGAGCGGGGCACCGGCGGCACGACCCCCTGGTACCTCCTCCGGAGCTCCCAATAGGCCTTGTTGTATCCCGCCGGCTGGATGTCCCCCGAGAACACCCCCCAGCGCCAGCGGTCGACCGAGACAGCGAACGGCAGGAAGGCGATCTTGCCGAGGGCCTCGCGGAGGAGGAGCGAGAGGTCGCTGGAGGCGGGGGGCAGCTGGTCCACGAGCCCGATCCGCTGGAGGTACTCCGGACTGACCGAGAGCCCGATCGTGTCGCCGATGGCCTCGTGAAACGCGGGGTTGGGACTGTCGCGGTACAGGAGCGGCAGGTGATTGTACGCCCGCTGGTAGAAGCTGTGGCCGAGCTCGTGGTGGATCGTCTGGAAGTCGCCGGCCGTGATTTCGATGCACATCTTGATGCGCAGATCCTCGTCGTCGTCGATGTTCCACGCGCTCGCGTGACAGACGACGTCGCGATCCGCCGGCTTGACGAAGAGCGACCGCTCCCAGAAGGTGGCCGGGAGCGGCTCGAACCCGAGCGAGACGAAGAAGCGCTCTCCCGTCTTCACCATCTCGATCGGCGTGTACCCCTTCGCCTGCAGCGCCGCGTCGAGATCGTAGATCGGCGCGGCGCCCTCGGGCTCCATGAGATCGTAGATGTTGCTCCACTCCTGCGCCCACATGTTGCCGAGCAGATCGGCCCGGATGGGGCCCTTGCCGGGCACGATGTCCTCGCCGTACTTCGCGGCGAGCCGGCCCCGCGCGTAGCAGTGGAGCGCGTCATAGAGCGGCTTGACCTGCCCCCAGAGGCGATCGACCTCCCGCGACAGCACGCCGGGCCGCATCTCGAATTTTGAGCGCCACGCGTCGCCTGTGTCCTTGAACCGGAGCTCGCGGGCGCCCTCGTTCGCCAGCTGGACGAGCCGCGTGAAATCGCCGCGCATGGGGGCAGAGACCGTGTGCCAGCCGACCCACGCCCGCTTCAGCTCCTCGGGGTCGCGGCTCTTCGCGAGGATCCTGCTCAGCTCCTCGAGATCGAGGCACTGGCCGCCCGCGGGGCAGTACTTGCCCGCTCCGTACATCGCCTCCAGCCTCGACGCGATGGTCGCGACCTCCTTCGTTTTCGCGGGATCGGCGGGCGCGTAGAGCGTGAGGGACGTTCGCAGGAGCTCGAGCCGGCGGCGGACGTCATAGGGCAGATCGAGGCCGAGGAAGCGGGCGGCCCGCTTCGCGTAATCGGCCTGCACCCCGAGCAGCTTCGCGCTCGCCGCGGCCGAGAGGATCTCGGTGTCGACGGTGATGTACGTCGCCGCCACCCACGCCGCGCGGTTGTTGTAGGTGCTGAGCTCGTGCAGCTCCGCCTCGGCCGCATCGATGAACCGCGCGGCCTCCTCCGCCGCTGGGTCGGGGACGGGCTCCGGCGGCGTGGGCGGGGTGGGCTCGGAGCAGGCCGCCGTGAGCGCGAGCATGCTGCAGGGCAAGGCGACGACGAACATCGGAATGCGCACCATTTCCCGCCGCTCCTCGATCGCGGACAGCTCCGGCGTGAAACCGTCCCTCCACCCCGGACGCGCAGAGGGCGCGGGGTGCGCTTCGGCGCCGCGATCCTGGTGGGGCTCCTAAGGCCGCTCGCCGGCTCCAGCAATCCTCTCAGGCGCGCCGCGGCGAGGGCCGAGAGGCGGCAAAGTCCGCTCGATCCAGGTCATCGCGCCAGCCTGGAGGTGGCCCCTCGTCGCGAGATCGCTCAAGATCCGCCGGAGGTGGGCAACCGCCCACGGAAGGGAGGAAGCGAGCATGGCCGTCCAGCTCAATCACACCATCATCCCGGCGCGGGACAAGACGACGTCCGCCGCCTTTTTGACCGAGATCCTGGGCCTCTCGGCGCCTGTGCCGTTCGGGCACTTCTTGACGGTACGGCTCGACAATGACGTCACGCTCGACTTCATGGACACCGCCGACGAGATCCGCTCTCAGCACCTCGCCTTCCTGGTCAGCGAGGCCGAGTTCGACGCGATCTTCGGTCGAATCCGCGAACGCCAGATCCCGTACTGGGCAGATCCCAGAGCGCAGCACCCCGGGGAGATCAACCACCATGACGGCGGGCGCGGCGTCTATTTCCCTGATCCCGCCGGGCACTTCCTCGAGATCATCACCCGCCCTTACGGCAGCGGCGGTGGATGACGGAGCGATCGTTCTGTCGGGGGAAAGAGCCCCTCCCCGATGAGGGAGGCTCGCAAGGTACCCGCGTCAGGGTGGTTGATGGCGAGCACGGCAAGGGATGTGATCGATCTCGAACGGGATCGACGAGACCACTTGCGGGAGCGAGCTCGTGCATCCGCGCGCAATCCTGCTCGTCGAAGACGAGCTGCAGGATCGACCGGGCCGCTTCAGGGGAGAGGTCATCCCGCTCGGGGTGGATAATGCGGCTGAGAATGGTGGTCTCCTTCCCGGCGCCCGCTCATGGTGGCTGCATGGAGGGGCGGTAGCAGACCGCCGTCTCGGTGGGGGTCCCCCGGGGAGCTGCGCGCCCTGCCTGGGCCGCAGCGAGCGCGCCGTGGCGGAGCGTTGCGCGCGTGAGGCCACTCTCACCATTTCCTCCCGCGCGTTTCCTGTCTAGCTTTGGGTCCATGTTCCGCACCTCCACCTTCCTCGTCACCCTCGCCATCGCCGGCTGCGGCGGCGCCCCGAAGCCGCCGCCGGAGCCCCCACAACCCCCGCCCATCGCCGCCGAGCCCGAGCCGGAGCCCGAGCCTCCGCTCGACGACGCGCCGATGCTCGACGTGATCGCCGCGCAGCCGACCGAGATCCTGCTGGACGGCAAGCCCATCGGGACGACGCCGATCTCGGGGCGCAAGGTCGCACCCGGGTCGCACGAGGTAACGTTCGTGGACCCGGAGCGCGGCAACCGGACCATGATGGTGACGCTCGAGCCCGGCGACGCGAAGACGGTCCAGTCGGACCCACCACCTTCCCTCGTCGAAGCGAGCGGCGGCGCGACGGGCGACAAGCAGGGCGAGAAGAAGTAGCGGGACGGCGGCAAACAGCTCATCAAGGTCGCGGAGGCTTGACGAGGAGGAGCGACCGGCCGGCGCGCTCCGGAGACTCCATCTCGCTCGCCGGTTCCTGGCTCGCGTGACGCCGCATCGCGCATCGAACGACGCTGTCGCTCGCCTCGGGTGACCTCTCGAGGCACGATCTTCCACCGCACCTTTCTCGAAGCGCTCCGCGCGGCAGCGTCGAGGAGCGCGCTGTCCGACCGGAGGGCGCCTCGGCTTGCGCGCGCACGCTCGGGCGTGCAAAGCTGCGCCGGCTTGACAAGGAGGTCTCCGTGACGAGGTTATTTGAGCCCTTTCGCTTGAAGGACGTGACGCTGCGCAACCGCGTGGTCGTCTCTCCCATGTGCCAGTACTCCTCCAGGAACGGGTACGCCACCGACTGGCATCTTGTTCATCTGGGTTCGATGGCGAGGGGCGGAGTCGGCCTGGCGATCGCCGAGGCGACGGCGGTATCCCCGGAAGGCCGCATCAGCCCCGGAGACGCCGGTCTGTGGGAGGACGGGCAGATCGAGCCTCTCCAGCGGATCGTCGCGTTCGTCAAGGAGCAGGGCGCGGTCGCGGGGATCCAGCTCGCGCACGCGGGGAGGAAGGCGAGCGCCAACCGGCCCTGGGAGGGCGACGATCACCTCACGCAGGACGAGGGCGCCTGGGAGACGCTGGCGCCCTCGGCGAAGGCGTTCGGAGCGAACCTCCCCAAGGTGCCGAGGGAGATGTCGAAGGCCGACATCGAGCGCGTGAAGGGCGATTTCGTCGCCGCCGCGCGGCGGGCACGCGAGGCGGGCTATCAATGGCTCGAGCTGCACTTCGCGCACGGCTATCTGGCGCACAGCTTCTACTCGCCGCTCGCCAATGCGCGCACCGACGAGTACGGGGGGTCGTTCGACAACCGGATCCGCTTCCTGGTCGAGACGTTCGAGGCGGTGCGCAACGTCTGGCCGGAGCGCTTGCCGCTGACGATCCGCCTCTCGATCACGGACTGGGTGGACGGCGGCGTCACGGTCGAGGAGTCGATCGAGCTGACGAGGCGCCTCAAGGCCTCCGGCCTCGATCTTCTCGACGCGAGCCACGGGTTCGCCGTGCCCGATCTCTCGAAGATCCCCTGGGGCCCTGGCTTCTTGCTCCCGCACGCCGGGCGCATCCGGAAGGAAGCGGAGCTGCCGGTCGCCACGGGGTGGTTCATCAACGAGCCCGAGCAGGCCGAAGCAGCCTTGAAGGAGGGCCAGGCGGACCTCATCGTGCTGGCGCACGCCCTCCTGGACGACCCGCACTGGGCCTATCACGCGGCCAAGAAGCTGGGCGTGGAGCAGCCGAGCCGCGTCCTCCCGCCGCCCTACGGGCACTGGCTCAAGCGCTGAACAGGGGACGCTGGTCGTCCCCTCGTCCGCAGCTATCTTCGACCGATGGGGGAGCGATGGAGCGTCCGTCGATGGTTGTGGGAAGCGCTGCGCGGGCGCGCGGTCGGGCCATCGAGACCTGCACCCTCGCGGGTCAACCATTCCTGCTACAGGACGCCGGCCCCTCACGGGGAGCCCCGCCGCGAGGGCTCCCACCACCACGCTGCCGACGATGTCATCACCTCCGACACGCCGCTGACCGCGTTGATGCTCGGGTCCCAGGAGCGCCACTGGAAGACGAGCGCGCTCGATACGGTGCGCATCGACCCTCCAGGGCTCTTCGATTCGTGGTCCGTCCTCGGGGTGAGCCAGTGGTTCTGGCAGTACCAGCGCCGCAACCTGATCCTCTTCGAGCAAGGAGAGCGCCGATACGTCTACGTTCCTGCGCGGCTGGCCCTCGCGTGGGCCGTGGCGGAAGGCGTCGTGCCCCGAGACGCCCTCGAGGATCGGGCGCGCGAGAGGGCCGCACACGCGGAGCCGTTGGATCGGATGCACGTCGAGCACTTTCGCGGCTGCGCTCTCGACAGCGCACCTGGCGGGGACGGGTGGGAGGCGCTCGTCCAGCGCGTGCGCGGCGAGGCGCCGCCGCAGCCAGGCGACATCGATCTCGCGAGGCTCGTACACGGCGATCTCTGGAGGGCCGCCGACTCAGCGCGCCTCGAGTCCATAGCTGGCGCCTTCGGGGTGGTGGACCTCCTCACGGTGTTTCAGGGGCTCGGCAGCCACGAGTTCACGCTCCCACGCGTGCTCTTCGGCGGAGAAGCCGAGCAGCTCATCGACGAGCGCCTCGGCGGCCGCACACCAGGGCACGTCCGCGACGAGCTGCAGCGCGGAGCACCTACCGCACGGTGGAGCGACGGCCCGCGGCGGCTGGCGGCTGTCGTGGCTCGGAATCACGCGCTCGACGGTTGCGTCGGCGGCCATGAAGCGGAGCTCGCGCTGGTCCGCCTGGAGCTGTCCACAAGCGGGTGGGTGTACGAGCGCGAGGTGCTCTGGGCCGACGCGGAGGAAGGCGAGCCGATGAGCTGAGCTTCACGGGGATCCCAGGACCTGCGCCAGCGCGCCGCCGGCGACGTCCTCTCGAACCCCACTGCCATCGTCGAGGTGCTCTCACGCAGCACCGAGGCCTTCGATCGGGGCGAGACGTGGGAGGGGTACCAGCGCCTCCCCTGCCTGACGGACTACCTGCTCGTCTCACCATGGCACGTGCGTATCGAGCACTATCGACGCGAGGGGGACGGCTCCTGGCGGTATCGCGTGCTCGAGCGGGGCGATACGATCGCCCTGGCGAACGGCGCCGAGATCTCGGTCGATGCCATCTACGACGGTGCCTTCGAGCTAGAAGCCGACTGACCTCGCAGAGTTTCACCGCGGGCGGCCGGATGTGGCAGCATGGGGCCGGAGGAGACCCTACCTTGCGCCTCGGGATCGATTTCGGAACCACGCGGACCGTGGTCGCGTGCTGCGATCGCGGGAACTACCCTGTCGTCAGCTTCCAGGACGCGGCGGGGGACACCGTGGATTTCTACCCCTCCGTGGCCGCCGAGCGGCGGGGGGAGCTCCGGTTCGGCTTCGACGCCCTCGCGGTCGCCTCGGACCCCGAGTGGACCGTGCTCCGCTCGTTCAAGCGCGTGCTCTCCGGCCCGCGCGCGTCGCCCGACGTCGAGGTCGAGATCGGCGGGACGACGCTCCGGGTGCTCGATCTCTTGACCCTGTTCCTGCGATCGCTCCGCGACGCCGTGCTGAACCGGTCGAACCGGCCCAAGAAGGACGACGACGGGCGCCTCATCTCGGTCGTGGCGACCCCGGCCAACGCGCACGGGTCGCAGCGGTTCGTGACGCTCGACGCCTTCCGCCGCGCCGGCTTCGAGGTCATCGCGCTCCTGAACGAGCCGTCGGCCGCCGGCTTCGAGTACACGCACCGCCACCGCAGCACCATCACGTCGAAGCGCGAGCACATCGTCGTCTACGACCTCGGCGGCGGGACGTTCGACGCGTCGCTTGTCCACATGACCGGGCGCAGCCACGACGCCGTGACGACCGCGGGCCTGAACCACCTCGGCGGCGACGACTTCGACGCCGCGCTGGCCTCGATGGCGCTCGACGCCGGCAAGATCGAGCGCGAGGGCCTGCCGGCGCGCGCGCTCGCGGCGCTCGCGGACCAGTGCCGCGAGGCGAAGGAGCGGCTCAACCCGAACTCCCGGCGCATCGTGATCGACCTGGAGGCCTGCCTGGGCGATCTCTCGCCCGCCCACGAGGTGACGATCGCGACCTCCGACTACTACGACCGGTGCGTGCCCCTCGTGGAGTCGACCATCACGGCGATGCAGCCGGTGATCGCGCGCCTCGACGCCGGAGCGGGCGAGGCGCTCGCCGACATCGCAGGGATCTACGTCGTCGGCGGCGCGAGCTCGCTGCCCATCGTCGCGCGGACGCTGCGCGAGCGCTTCGGGCGCCGCGTCCATCGCTCCCCCTACCCCTCGGCGGCGATCGCGATCGGCCTGGCCATCGCCGTCGACGAGGACGCGGGCTTCGAGCTCTCCGACCGGCTCTCGCGCCATTTCGGGGTGTTCCGGGAGGGCAGCGGCGGGGACGAGGTGGTCTTCGATCCGATCTTCGACCGGGAGGCGCGCATCCCGTCGAGCCACGAGGCGCCGGTGGTCTCGCGTCGCGTGTACCGGGCGGCGCACAACGTCGGCCGCTACCGGTTCGTCGAGTGCGCGGCGCTCGACCGGCTCGGCGTGCCCCACGGCGACATCACGGCGTTCAACGAGGTCGTGTTCCCCTTCGACAGGCGGCTCCGCGATCGCGCCGCCGAGCTCGGCGGGGTGACCGTCGAGCGCATGGGCAACGAGGGGCCGCTGATCGAGGAGCAGTACGCGATCACCTCGCACGGGATCGTCGAGGTGACGATCACGGACGTGGAGGCAGGGTACCGGCGCGTCTACCAGGTCGGGGCGTGAGCGGCGGAGCGGCCGTGTCCGAGGCCGCTCGACGTCACGGGAGTCACGGGAGGAGCCGACGCAGCAGCTCGATCACGAGCGGCAGGCTCGCCAGCGCCCCGAGCGTCGTCACGACCGCCGTTGCCGCCGCGAACTGACCGTCGCAGCCGTACCGCGCGGCGATGATCACGGACACCATGGACGTCGGCATGGCGGACTGAAGCACCGCCACCTCGGAGGAGGGCCGCTTCAGGCCGAGCGCAACCGCGGCGCCGAGCGCGATCGCGGGCGACAGGAGCAGCTTCACGGCGGCGACCGCCGCGAGCGGGCGCACGCGGCCGCGTAGCGAAGCAAGGTCGAGGCTGAGGCCCAGCGCGAGGAACACGAGCGTCGGGGTCGCGCTCCCGAGCGCGTCGAGCGCGTGCTCCAACCAACCCGGCAGCGGGATCGGCAGCGCGTGGAGCGCGAGCCCGACGGCGATCGACAGCACGTTGGGGTGCAGGAGCACCGCGAGCAGGCCCCGCCCGTCCACGCCGCCGCCCCCGCCCATGCGCGCGGCGAGCGCGACGCCGAAGGTCCACAGGAAGAGCGTCGTGACGATGCTGTCGACGAGGATCGCCGTCCCCGCCGCGCCGCCCGCGTCACCGTAGAGGGCCAGCACGACGGGCACGCCGAGGAAGCCGGTGTTGGAGAAGCTGCCGACGAGGCCGGCGGCGCCCTGCGCGGCGCGCGGGAGCCCGAGCGCCCGCGCCACCGCGACCCCCGCGAGGGCACACGCGAAGAGCGCGACCGTCGACGCGGCGACAGCGCCCCACGCGCCGTGGCCGATGCCCGAGCGGCGGAGCACGGTGACGATCAGCGCGGGCGTGGTGACGTCGATGACCAGCCGGTGCAGCACGGCGGCGTCCGCCTGGCCGGCCCGGCCCAGCGACCGCAGCAGCACGCCCACGCCGAGCACCGCGAAGAGGGCCAACAGCTGCGAGATCAGGTCGCCCGACGGCACGGGCCGCTTTTAGCTCGGCGGGGTGCGGCGTCCAGCGCTCTCGTCGCTCACCCGGTCTTCTTCGTGAACGACCAATGCGTCTGGATGATGCGCCAGCCGGCGGGATCCTTGCGGTAAACCTCGGTGCAGTTCCAGCGCAGGCCGTCCTCGTTGCCGCCGTAGGAGACGAAGTTGAACGTGAGCACGGCGAGGTCCCCCACCCGCTGCACCTTCGGGTTCAAGATCTCCTGCCGCTCGATGCGGATCTTGCCCCGGACGCCTTCGTAGTAGCGCGTGAGCTGATCGAGGCCGTCGATGCGCCGCTCGATCATCGGGTCGAAGTACACGACGTCCGGGGCCGAGATCTCGAGGAACCCCGAGGGATCCCCCTCGCCCCAGCGCTCGAGGGCGCCTCGCTCGAGCGCGAGGAGGTGTGCGGTCACGTCATCGTCGAGGGACGGTTCGCTCATGGGATCTCCCTGCTGGAGGACGGCTCGCTGGCGTGCGCGTCACTCCGCGCGTCGCCCCCGCGTCCCGATGGGTGGCCGGGGCGCCGCGCCGCCGCCGGCCGCGGCAGGGCAGCTCTCCGCGGTCTCGCCGGTGCAGCACTCGGCCTGGTTGGCGCCGAACATCGGGCAGCGGCTGTTCACGCACGCGGCGTGGCCATGAATGTAGGCGAGCGGCGAAGTGCAGAGCGGGCAGCGCACCGCGGCAAACTATAGCGCCGGCCAGCAGCGGAACGGGAGATGGAAACCGCGCCAGGAACACCGAGGAATGTTGCTTCTCGGCGTTCCTGGCGCTCTCTCGCTACTTTAGCTGGTCAGGGCACGAGGTCCTGCACCGCCTGCACCACCGCCTGGGCATTCATGCCCAGCCGATCCATCACGATGTCGCCAGGGGCGCTCGTGCCGAAGCGGTCGATCCCGAGGGCGATCCCCTTGAAGCCGACCCACCGGTGCCAGCCGAAGGTCACGCCCGCCTCGATCGACACGCGCCGCGTGCACGCGGCGGGCAGCACGGCCTCGCGGTAGGCGTGATCCTGACGCGCGAACCGCTCCACGCAGGGCATCGAGACGACGCGGACGCCGGGCCCGATCCGCTTCGCGGCCTCGACAGCGTGCTGCACCTCGCTGCCCGTCGCGATCAGGATGGTATCGAGCGCCGCCGTCTCCTTGACCAGGACGTAGGCGCCGCGCCGGACGCCCTCGCGCTTCGCGGCGGCGTCGCCCGGGAGCAGCGGGACGGCCTGGCGCGTGAGCGCGAGGACCGTCGGGCCGTCGTTGTGCTCCAGCGCGGAGAGCCAGGCGCCGGCCGTCTCCTCGGCGTCCGCCGGCCGGATGACGTCCAGATCGACGATGGCGCGCAGCCCGGAGACGGTCTCCACGGGCTGGTGCGTCGGCCCGTCCTCGCCCACGCCCACCGAGTCGTGCGTGAAGATGTAGATGACCGGCAGGTGCGACAGCGCGGCCAGGCGGATGCTCGGCCGCAGGTAGTCCGCGAACACGAGGAACGTCGCGCCGCTCGGGCGCAAGCCGCCGTGGTACGCGATGCCGTTCATGATCGCCCCCATGCCGTGCTCGCGGATGCCTGCGCGGATGTTCCGGCCGCCGAGGTGCTCCGGATCGAAGTCGGTGCTCGAGGCGATGTAGTTGAACGTCGAGCCGTAGAGATCGGCGCTCGACCCGATGAGCGCGGGCACCGCCTCGGCGACCGCCTGCAGCACGGTCTCGCCGGCCTTGCGCGTGGCGACCTTGGTGCCGGCGGCGAAGGCGGGGACGCGCGCGTCGAGGTCCGCCGGGAGCTTCTTCGCGAGGCCGTCGTCGAGCTGGCGGGCGAGCTCGGGGTTCTTCGCGCGCCAGGCCTGGAAGGTCGCCTCCCACGCCCCGCGCACCTTGGCGAGCTCTTCCTTGCGCGTCGCGAAGAACTGCTTCACCTCCTCGCTGACGTAGAAGTGCTCCGCGGGCAGCCCCAGGTTCTTGCGGGCCTGATCCACGAACTTGGCGCCGCCCTCGCCGTGCGCCTTCTGCGTGCCGGCGACCTCCGGGATCCCCTTGCCGATGAGGGTGTGCGCGACCACGAACTTCGGCTTTCCGCTCTTCGACGCCCGCGCCTGGCCGAGCACCCGTTGGACGGCCTCCAGATCGTTGCCCTGCTCGATGTGGAGCACCTCGAAGCCGTAGGCCTCGAAGCGCTTGGCCGTGTCCTCGCTCTGGGTCTTGATGGCCATCGCGTCGAGCGTGACGTCGTTGGCGTCGTAGATGAGGATCAGGTTGTCGAGCTTGAAGTGCCCTGCGAAGGAGGCCGCCTCTGCGGCCACGCCCTCCTGGAGGCAGCCGTCGCCGGCGAGGCAGTAGACCTTGAGATCGAAGATCGTGTGCTCCGGCGTGTTGTACCGCGCGGCCAGCATCTTGGCGGCCACCGCGTGCCCGACCGCGTTGCCCACGCCCTGGCCGAGCGGGCCCGTCGTCGCCTCGACGCCCTCGGTGTAATGGTACTCCGGGTGGCCGGGCGTCTTCGACTCCCACTGCCGGAAGCGGCGGACGTCGTCGAGGGACACCGGATAGCCCGAGAGGTGCAGCCAGGCGTAGAGGAACATGCTGCCGTGGCCAGCGGACAGGACGAAGCGATCGCGGTTCAACCAGTGCGGTTCGCTCGGATCGTGGCGGAGGATGTCGCCATAGAGCGCGGCGCCGATCTCGGCGGCCCCTAGCGGTAGGCCGAGGTGACCGGATGAGCAGGCGTGGACGGCATCCATGGCGAGGCCGCGGGCGATCGAGGCCGCGGCGGCGAGCTTGGCGAAATCAGGCATGGCGCGCACTCTAACCTACTTCGTCGCGAAGCGCGCCCCTTCGCGAGGCCCCTCACCCGCCGCCGGCGCCAGGACCGCGCCTAGCGCGCCTCGGCGCTCGCTTGACTGTCCAGGCTTTCGTCGGATGCGCCGGGGCCGCGGGGCGAAGATCGGGCCGGACCGGCCATTGGTTGCGCCATGGCGGACGCCCGCCGCGCGGTCCGCTGCGCTCACGGAGCCCCGGCAGCTGCTCGCGCGGCCCCCGCCGGAGGACGGGCGCCGAGCCGACACGCCGCCGCGCGCCGCCGCCCTGAGGTGCGGGCAGACGCGATGGAGCCGCGGCGGCCTTCACCCCCACCCACGCGCTCGCGTTCGTTTCAGGGGGCGAAGACCGCGACGAAGCCGTCCTGGCCCCCGGCGATGAGCGGGCCGGCGCCGAAGTCGGCTGAACCCGTGAAGTCGCCGGCGAGCGCGATACCGTCGTCGCGATAGGTCGTCAGGCCTCGTATCGTGGCGGGAGAGCCGAAGAACAAGCGGGGGCCTCCTTCGCGAAGGAAAGCGAGTGAGGCGAGCCAACATGGGAGCTCGTATCAAGACGGGAAGCTCCCACCTCCTGCGTAGGTCGATGATGGGGATGACCTGTGTGGCTCAGCCCACCCTCTCTTCTACCTCGTACGACCTTCCGCTCTGCCGCCGACAAAGACGTGTCAAGGCTGGCCAGCCCGTGGTACGGAAAGAACGAGAGAAGGGAGGGTTCCTGTGACGGGGCCACCAGCTCACAGCGTATGTGTCTGCTCGTTCGCCATCCGCCGGGGCATGCCGACCGGGCGCACGAGGCTGGATCGAGCGTACTGAGACCGGCAGAGATCCATGACAGAGCAAGAAATTCCGCTCTCTGGGCTCGTCCTCATCGTGGACGATAACGCGGACAACCTGGCCGTGCTGTCGAGCGCGCTCATTTCTGATGGCCTGGAGGTCGCTGTCGCGCGCGACGGTGAGGAGGCGATCGAGCTGGCCAGCCGGGCCCAGCCGGACCTCATCTTGCTCGACGCTCTGATGCCCGGCCTCAGCGGGTTCGAGACGTGCCGGCGGATCAAGGCCGATCCGGCGACGCAGAGCATCCCCGTCATCTTCATGACGGCGCTCGCTGAAGCGAGGTTCAGGATCCAGGGCTTCCGCGTGGGCGCCGTCGACTATGTGACAAAGCCGTTCGAGAAGACCGAGCTCCTGGCGCGGGTGCACACCCAGCTCTCGCTCCGGCGCGCAACGCGGGATCTCGAAGAGCGGAATACGAGGCTCTCGGAGGAGATCCAGGAGCGCGTCAAGGCGGAGGAGGCGCTGGCGCAGGCCGTGCAGATGCTGCGCGACACGAACGAGCGGCTCTCGCAGCAGCTGATGCAGAGCGAGCGCGCCGAGGCGGCCAGGGCGGCGCTGCAAGAGCAGATCATCGCGGCCCAGCGGGAGCGGCTCCTCGAGCTCTCCGCTCCGCTCATTCCGATGATCGATGGCGTCCTCGTGATGCCCCTCATCGGCACGGTGGACGTCGAGCGTGCCGGGCAAGCGGTCGAGACAGCGCTGCGCGGAGCGAGCGAGCGCAGGGCGGACTATCTCATCATTGACATCACCGGCGTAAAAGAAGTAGATGAGACGGTTGCACGCATGCTCGTGCAAGCGGCGATGGGGCTCTCGCTGCTCGGCACGCGAACGGTCGTCACGGGCATCCGCGCAGAGGTCGCGCAAACGCTCGTGGCGCTCAACCTGCACCTCGATCAGCTCGTGACGAAGGCCACCTTGCAGTCGGGCGTGGAGCACGCGCTGCGGACACGCGGCCGCCGCCAGCACAAGCCCGAGCGCTGAAGTACCGGAGAATTCCGTTGTTCGCCCGGCGTCTCCGCCGGACCCGAAGAGGAGCTGAACCGGGATGGATCTGAGAGACTACGTTGTGGGGGAGGTGATGCACGAAGGGGCCGAGACCCGCGTGCGCCGCGCGGTCCATCGTCCCTCCGGCGACAGAGTGGTGCTCAAGCTCCCCGTGGCGGCCGCGCCAAGCTCGCGCGTGATGGGGCGCATCCTGCATGAGCATCAGATCCTGACACAGCTTGGAGAGGTGTCAGGGGTAGCGCGGGCGCGGGAGCTCCTGCGGCAGGGCGGCACGGTCGCGCTGGTGATCGAGGACCCCGGCTTCCGGTCGCTGGATCTGGAGCTCGCCGATCGCGGGCGCCTGCCGGTGGAAGCGGGGCTGAGGCTTGGAGCGCTCCTCGCTCGAGCCCTCGAGGCCGTGCACGCGGCCGGCATAACGCACAAGGATATCAAACCACAGAACGTGCTGGTCGACGCGGCGTACGCGCAGGTCAAGCTGCTCGACTTTGGCATCGCGTCGTCGCTGCCGCTGGAGGCGACGGCGGCGAGCGTCCCCGAAGGGCTCGAGGGGACACTGGCGTACATGTCGCCCGAGCAGACGGGCCGCACAGCGCGAGCGCTCGATCCCCGCACCGACCTGTACTCGCTCGGAGCGACGCTCTTCGAGGCGCTCTCAGGGCGGCTACCGTTCACCGAGCGCGACCCGCTCTCGCTGGTGCACGCGCACCTGGCCAAGGAGCCGCCGTCCCTCGACGAGGTCGTCCCCGACGTGCCTCCGGGCCTCGCAGCGATCGTGTCCAGGCTCCTCGCGAAGAACCCTGACCGGCGGTATCAGACGGCCAAGGGGGCAGCGGAAGACCTGGAGCGAGCGCTGCGCATGTGGCGCGAGCGCGGCGCGGTGGAGCGCTTCACCCTCGGGGACAAGGATTTCTCGCAGAAGCTGCGGCTACCCGACGTCCTCGTCGGGCGAGAGCACGAGCGCGATCTCCTGGGCGCAGCCTTCGCGCGCGCCGCCGAGGGCGCGGCGGAGCTCGTGCTCATCGGCGGCCCGTCCGGCATCGGCAAGACGGCGCTCGTGCGCACCGTCTACCGGGACATCGCGCGTGCGGGGCGCGGGCTCCTGATCTCGGGCAAGCACGACCAGCTCGCGCGGTCGACGCCCTACGCGGCCATGGCGCAAGCGTTCGGGGCGCTGATGCAGCAGTGGCTGGCGAGCCCGAAGCCGACGCTCACGGCGTGGCAGGAGCGAATCAGGGCCGACGTGGGGGACAACGCCCGGCTCATCGCCGACGTGGTGCCGGAGCTCGACCTGATCATGGGCAAGCTCGCGCCGGTGCCGCCGGTGCACGGCGAGCAGGTGCTCGCCCGCCAGCGGCTGACCTGGCTGAACTTCGTGCGGGCGGTCACGACGCCGAACGCGCCGCTCGTGATGTTCCTCGACGACATGCAGTGGGCGGACAGCGCCACGCTGGAGATCCTGAGGACGCTGCTGACCGACGCAGAGCGGAGAGAGCTCCTCTTGCTCGCGGCGTACCGCGACAACGAGGCGCCCCCCGAGCACCCGCTGTGGAGGCTCGTGGCGTCGGTCGAGGAGAGCGGGGCGAGGGTGTCGAGGATGTCAGTGCACCCCCTGTCGGCGGAGCACGTGCAGGCATGGGCAGCGCAGGCCCTGAACAGCGAGGCGGCGCGGGTGGAGCCGCTCTCGCGTATCCTGTGGCAAAAGACGCGAGGAAACCCGTTCTTCATGGAGCAACTGCTGCTGTCCCTGCACCGGCAGAACAAGGTGGCGCGGGACCCGGAGAGCGGCGCGTGGCGCTGGGGCCAGAAGGAGATCGAGCAGGCGCAGGTGACCGACAACGTCGTCGCCCTCCTGACGGACAAGCTGCTCGAGATGCCTGAAGCGACACAGCAGCTCCTGGGGCTCGCGGCGTGCGCGGGGCACGCTTTCCACCTCCACGATCTGGAGCGGCTCAGCGGATGGGAGCGCGCCCGGGTGACCGGTGCGCTGTGGCCCGCCCTCCGGGAGGAGCTGGTGGTGCCGGCCGATGGAGCCTACCGGACCGCGCAGGCGCTGGGAGAGGCCGGAACCGGAACTGGAGAAGACGCGCTCGACGCTGAATACCGCTTCTTGCACGACCGCGTGCAGCAGGCGAGCTACGAGCGGGCCCCGCCGGCGCAGCGCGTCCTGGCGCACCTGGAGATCGGCCGGCGGCTGTGGGCGCGGCATCGGACGCAGGGGGGCACACCGCAAGAGCTCCTGGAGCTGGTGCGGCACCTCAACCTGGGCTCAGCGCGGATGGACTCCGCAGGCGAGCGCGAGGCGCTGGCGCGGCTGAACCTCGAGGCCGCGCGCGCCGCGAAGGCGGCGAGCTCGTACCGGCTTCTCCTGAGCCTCGCCGAGACCGCGCAGGACTTGCTGGGCGATGACGCCTGGCGCAAGAACGCGCCGCTGTGCGCGGAGCTCGCGCTCGAGCGAATCGAGGCGGCCTTTCTGCTGCGGGAGTTCGACGACGTCGAGGCGCGGTGCGCGCGGCTGCTCGCCATGCCGCTGCCGGCGCTCACCAGGCTCTCGGCGCAGGAGATCCGCGTCCGCTGCGCCCAGGCGGCGGGCCAGTTCGCGCGAGGGGTCGAGCTCGGGCTCGCCGCGCTCACGGAGCAGGACATCGCATTTCCGGGCACGGACGACGCGCGCGGCGCCGCGCTCCTCGAGGAGTCCGCCGAGCTGGATCGATGGTTCGAGCGCGACCCGGACGCGTTCGAACGGATGCCCCTCGATCCCTCCCCGGAGCAGGTGCTCATCGATGCGCTGACGATGCACCTCATGGTGTGTGCGGCGATCGGCGGTCAGCCGATACTGTCCGGGCTCGTGATCGTTCGCGCCGTGCTGAGGGTGCGAGAGCGGCGGGCGCTCACGCCGGTCTCTCCCTTCATCATCGTTTGCTTCGCGAACGTCTGGTCGCTCACCACAGGGATGTATCGTCGCGCTGCGTGCTGGGTCGGCCCTGGAGTGCGCGCAGCCGAGCGTGTCGCGTCGCCCTTTCTGGCAGAGTGTCTGTCCTTCCAGGGGCAGTACACGGCCTACTCCCGCCCCGCGGATGAAATGGCGCCCATCTTCGAGCGAACCTGCGCGACCGGCCTGAAGGTCGGCTCGTTCCAGGGGATGAGCTGGGGGCTGGAAGGCGACCTGTTCTATTACCGAGTGTGGCGTGGCCAGCCGCTCGGGCACCTCGAGGCGCACCGGGCGGCGCGCTGGGGGTTGATGCAGCGCGGGGGGACCGCGCTCGGGACGCACTATTTCGAGGCTATCGCGTCGTGGTGCGACCTCTTGACGACCGCCGACGGCGCAGGGAGGCTCCTGTCGGGCGAGCCGCTCTCACGAGGATCGCGCTCCTTCCTGGCGGACGGAGACGGGATGGCAGCCGAGCTGGCTCGCATCCTCGAGGCGCACCTGTTCATCATCGCCGGCGCGTACCCGATGGCCCTCTCACGGGCACGGGAGGCCGAGCAGTTCCGCGTGTCCATCTTCGGCTTTCCCCCGGTCACGGACATACCGCTCTGGCTCGCGCTCGCGGCCGCGAGGTGCTGGCCAGAGGCCGCGGACGCGGCGGAGCGGGCCGGGCTCCGCGAGGACATCGAGCAAGGCCTCGCGCGGCTGAGGTACTTCGCCGAGGGGAGCGCGGACAATTTCCTCCACAAGCTGCGCCTCCTCGAGGCCGAGCACGCCCGGGTGCAGGGCAAGACCGACGAAGCCATGGCCAGGTACGACGAGGCCATCGAGCTCTCGCGCGAGCAGCGATTCTTTCACATCGAGGCCCTGGCTGCGCAGCTCTGCGCCGAGTTTCACCTCGAGGCGGGCAGGAGCCGTATCGCCGCGCTGTACCTGCGCGAGGCCAGGGACGCCTACGTTCGCTGGGAAGCGCACGCCGTTGTGGCCCACCTGGAGGCGAGATGGCCTGCCCTGCTCCGTGCGCCTGCCCAGCCCGCGACGGCGGAGCGCCGCCGCACGACGGGCGTCGCCACGCTGACCACCACGGGAGTCACGGGCGGCGCGCAGCTCGATGTGAACACCGCGGTGCGCGCGGCGCGGGCGCTGTCGAGCGAGCTTGACCCGGAGCGGGTCGTCGGGCGTCTGATGGAGCTCGTGCTGGAGAGCGCCGGGGCGCAGCGCGGCGTCCTGCTGCTGGGCGAAGGCGAAGAGCTCTCGGTCGTGGCGCGGCTCTCGGTGGAGGGAGGCCACATCGAGACGGGCCTGTCCGAGCCGCTCTCGCAGAGCAGCGAGGTGGCGAGGACGGTGGCGCACTACGTGGCGCGCACGAACGAGCCGGTCGTGGTGGACGACGCCAGGTCAGACGCGCGCTTCGCGGCCGATCCGCACCTGGCCTCGCGCTCCGTGCTCTCGGTCCTTTCGCTTCCCTTGTCGCATCGAGGGCGCCTCGTGGGCGTGCTCTACCTCGAGCATCGCGAGGTGCCTGCGGCGTTCCCCGAGCGGCGGGTGGAGCTCCTGTCGGTGCTCGCCGCGCAGGCCGCCATCGCCGTGGAGAACGCCCTCCTGTACCGGGACCTGGAGGCCAAGATCAAGGAGCGCACCGTCGAGCTCCGCATCGCCAAGGAGGCCGCGGAGCGCGCCAGCCAGGCCAAGAGCGACTTTCTCTCCAGCATGAGCCACGAGCTGCGGACGCCGCTCAACGGGATCATGGGGTATGCCCAGATCCTGGAGCGAACGCCCGACGTCCCGCCGGCGTGGCGGGACGGCCTGCGGGTCATCCAGAAGTCGAGCGAGCACCTGCTCTCGCTCATCAATGACCTGCTGCACCTGGCCAAGATCGAGGCGGGCAAGATGGACTCCGTCCTGACGGAGTTCCGGTTGCCTGCGCTCGTGCGGACGGTGGTCGACCTGTGCCGGGTGCGCGCCGAAGCGAAGGGGATCACGTTCTCCCACGAGCTGCGCGGTCGTGCGCTTCAGGCCGTCTGTGCCGACGAGAAGCGGCTGATGCAGGTACTCTTGAACCTCCTCGGCAATGCCATCAAGTTCACCGAGCGAGGAAGCGTGTCCCTCCATGTCGAGGTGCTGGAGGAGACCGTCCCTGCAGGGCGGATGGTGCGGTTCCGGGTCGAGGATACGGGTCCTGGGATCGCCCCGGAGCACCTGTCGCGCATCTTCGAGCCCTTCGAGCAGGTGGGCGAGCAGAGCGCGAAGAGCGAGGGCACAGGGCTTGGCCTCGCCATCACGAAGAAGCTTGTGCAACAGATGCGTGGTGCGATCGAGGTGCAAAGCGAGGTCGGCGAGGGCAGCGTCTTTACCGTGACGCTTCCGCTCGTCGAGGTGCAACTCGCGACGAGCCCAGGAGAAGCCAGAGGGTGGGACACGATCGTCGGCTATCCGGGGGAGCGCCGCACGATACTCATCGTGGACGACAATTCCGACAATCGCGCGGTGGTACGCGAGCTCCTTGGCCCACTCGGCTTCGATCTGTGCGAGGCGGACGGCGGTGAGGCGGCGCTGCGCATGGCGGCGCTGCGCGCGCCGGCGCTCATCCTGCTGGACGTGTACATGAAGGACATGGGCGGCTACGAGACCGCGCGTCGCCTCAGGCGCATGCCCGAGCTCCGGCAAGTCGTCATCCTGGCCTCGTCGGCGAGCGTATCCGAGGCCGAGCGGCAGCAGTGCGCCAGCGCCGGCTGCGATGACTTCTTGCCCAAGCCGATCGTGGCGAGCGCGCTCCTGGACAAGATATCGCGGTTGCTGGGCATCGAGTGGCTTCGCCGCGAGGAAGCCCCCGCTCGGGATGCGCCGGCGAAGGAGCCCGCCGGCGGCGGACACCTCGCGCCGCCTCCGGCCGAAGAGCTGGCGATCCTGTCGGCGCTCGCGAAGAAGGGGCTCGTCCACAAGATCCTGGAGGAGGCGGAGCGGATAGCGCAGCACGATCCGCGGCTCAGACCCTGGATCGAGCAGCTCACGACGCTGGCACGCAGCTACCAGACCCGGAAGCTGCGGGACTTTGTCGGCGCGTACGGCCCGGGCGGCGCGGGCGGCGCCGACGGCCGCGCGGATCCGCAGGAATCGACGTAGCGAGTGGCCCTCGTCGGGGGGACGATGCCAAGGATAGCGGGAGAGAGCCGCCGGGTCGCGGCCGTTACCCCGACCTGGGGCGAGTCGCCCGTTCGAGCAGCCGCTCCACCGTCGCTGTCTGCAGGTCGCGCGTCTGGGCCGTGAGCGAATAGAGCATCGCCTCGCGGAAGAGGCGCTGCGCGGCGTGGTCGAGGAGGTTGGCGCTGCCTCCGGTCGCAGCGACCGCGGCGTGCGCGGCCCTGACGCCCAGATCGATGCACCAGGCGCGAACGCGGACCGCATGCTCTGCATAGCCCTCTGCCTCCGGCCGGTCCGCCCACGCATCGACCTCGGCGCGGGCGGCCTCCCGCTCGTCCTCGAACGCTCGCGCGGCGCCCGCCAGGCGCGCGCTGCCGCGGCGCTCTGCCAGGTCCGCGAGCAGGGCCGCGGCGGCGCCGGCCGCGCCAAGGGAGAGCGCCGACGGCGTGAGCAATCCCGCCACGTCGCGGGCGGCCTGCTGCTCGCGCGTCAGGGTGGCGATCACTTGCTCGGGGCCGACGCGCAGATCGCGCAGCGTCAGCGACACCGTGGCCGAGGCGTTCATCGCGCTCAGGCGGAGCGGCGGCGATGCCTCGATGGAATCCCCCGCATCCAGCGATGTCAGGACGTACATCAAGCGGCCATCGGGGAGCGCGCCCGCGATGACCGCATCGTCGGCGAGCCCATGGCCGGTCAACCAGGGCACGGTGCCGTCGAAGCGGAACCGGTCGCCGTCGGGCTCCACCCTGACCATCGGCGGGCCCGGGCGGCGGACGTGCGAGAAGCCCACGGTGCAAAAGCGCTCTCCAGAGGCGAAGCGAGGCAGGGCGCGCTCCTTGAGCGCCTCGTTGTCGCCGCGCGCGATGAGCGGGCACGCGGCGGCGTGCTGCATGTGGACGAACGCTGTCACACCGCAGGCGCCGGCGAGGATCTCCAGGACCTCGCGCGCGACCTGCGACGGGGCGCCGTGGCCGCCGTGGCACGCAGGCGTCGCGATCCCGAGGAGACCTGCGTCCGCGAGGGCGCGGATGTGCTCTCGGGGAACCGCCGCAGCCTGATCCGTGGCGTTCGACGAGGGGGCGAGCACGAGCGTCGCGAGCCGGCGGGCGCGCTCGATCAGCACGGCGGAGTCGGCCGTGGCAGGCGGCGTGGGCGATGCGGGGGACATGCGAAGGGAGTGTAGGCCGCGGCGGCGACGCGACCCAGTGCCCCGACCCAGCGCAGCGCCAACGGCAGGCGGCGGAGGGGCTCCGCCCGGCCGCGGTGGCGCTACCGGCCCGCTGCCGGTCGACTGACCGCGCTCGAGGAGACGCCGCCCGGCGCGCTCGTCCGAGGCGCGCTGTCCCTCGGCCCGCGGCCGAGCGTCGCCGTGTTCGGCCCTATCGAGGTGTCATTGCCCGAAGCCATCGTTCGCCTGGCCGAGGTCGTTCACGCCATCGCTCCCCTGCCGGAGCGACCGCACGGATGAAAAGTTGCGCGGATCGCTGTCGAAGAAGTTACCGCCGCTGGTGAGCGCGAAGACCATCCCTTCGTGGCCGACGTCGGCTGTCAGGCTCTTTCCGGGCGCAGAGACCGCGAGATCCGCTTTTCCATCATTGTTGTAGTCGCCCGCGCGGAGCACCTCACCGAAGTGATCGCCGTTCCCGTAGAACTCGTCGCATATCGGAGCGAAGAGGAAGGCCCCTAGGGAGCTCTCCTGAGTCCAGTGCCTGCGGGAGAGGATGGATAGCCCGCCGGAGATGCCATAGAGGATGTACGCCGCGCCGTTCCCGGAGTACCCTGCTCCCGACTCGTACGGCGCGCCGATCACCAGATCGTCCCCGTGCTGCCCGTCGAGGTTGCCGGTGGCGAGCGCGCTACCGAACCCGATCAGCTCGTTCCCGGGGTTCCCCAGGAAGGACGGGAAGAAGCGCTGGCTGCCGAGGGTCGACAGCCCGTCGCTCGTGCCATAGACCACGCTCACGGATCCCTGAGGTGCGTCGTATCCGCCGAGCACGGGCACGAAGTCCTCGGGCGCGCCGACGGCGAGATCCGCGAACCCGTCGGCGTCGAAGTCTCCGGCGGCGAGCGCGGCGCCGAACTCGTCCCCTTCGTTGGACGGCCCCGGCAGCTCGTAGTCCTGTCGGAGGATGTAGAGGTCCCTCGCTGCGAAGCCGGACGCTGTACCGTAGAGGAGCGTGACGAGGCCTCGCGAGTACCAGTCGCTCCCGATCGCGAGGTCGTCGTAACCATCGCCGTCGAAATCGGCAGCAGCGAGCGTCGAGCCTGCCAGGAAGAGGGAGGGACAGATGCTCCCCTGGGGCGCGAGGCAGCGCCGGAAGGTGCCCGCCTTCCCGTACCCCAGCCCCTGGGGCGTGGCCGAGCCATAGATGATGTTGACGCCACCGGTGGGATAATCTTCCCGCGGCGCGCCGACGGCGAGGTCGTCGATGCCATCGCCATTGAAGTCGCCCGCCGCGAGCGCGGTGCCGAACTTGTCTGCCTCCTCCGCGGTCCCGGCCACGCCGGTGGAGTCCTGGGTGATGAGCTGTGCTTTCGCATTGCCATCCATGCCGCCCGGCCGGAGCCCTGCCGCGAGGAAGCCTTGGGCCGGGAGGCCGTAGATGATCGCCACCGCTCCTGCCCCGTCCAGTCCATCGACATCCCGGGACGGGATGCCGATCGCCAGGTCGGTCCACCCGTCGGCGTTGAAGTCGCCCCAGGCGACCGCCTTGCCGAAGTGGTCCCACGCCTCCGGCGCGACACCTGCGATCCCGAGCGAGCCGGCAGCGAACGACTGATCGGTGCGTCCGGTGCCCCCGGCGCCGGTCGCGGAGGCACCCTGGCTCGATCCATAGATCACGTGGACCACGCCTGCGTCCTGCGCTGCGCTCACGTCTTCGAGGTGAGCCGACACGACGAGATCGGCGTAACCATCGTGGTTGAAGTCGGGCTCTGCCGCCTGCGCCGCCGCGCTCGACCAGAGCACGCCCGCCGTCACGAGGAGCGCCGCGGCGCCGCGCCGGGGCAGCGCGTCCGGGGCCATGGGACGATGGAGGCTCGGCGTCGCAGGCGCCGGCGAATGAGGCGAAGGGACGAGGGGAAACGGCGGCTCGGTCATCGTGAGGTCTCCGGGTAGGTCGCGGCGTGCGTCGCGCGCATCCAGCTGCGAGCAGCGGTCAAGCAAGCAGCGGGCCGCAAGGTGGGGAGATGACGCGCCCGGCGCCTCGGCCCCTGCCCTCGCGACGAGCGGGAGCCGGCCTGCACCCGCAGGGAACTCGCGGGCGCGAGCGATTCGCGGCGAGCGGTGAGGGCGTCGGATGAATGAACGGCTCGCGTGCGGCGGCGCTCACCTGAGAGCCGTGGCGCGAGGCGCGCGCCTCCACCTGCTGGAGGCTGCAGCCTCCGTGCAGCGGCGCCGAGGCGGCGGACCAGGGTCGAGGAGGATCGCGCGCCCCGAGGTGTTCTTCAGGCGATCCGGGCAAAGAGGAGCGCCAGCGCGCACAGCATGATGCAGATGCCGAAGATCTTCCCGACGTGCCGCCCGTGCCCGAGGATCTCCACCATCACGCGGCCCGCCACGACATAGATCATGAAGCAGGCGAAGCCGATGGTGACGATCGGGACGCCTATCGCGATCACGCCGCCCGCCGCGTTCCGCCCCACGAATTGGGGAAAGAGGGCGGCGAAGAACACGATCGCCTTGGGGTTGACGATGGCGAACATGAAGCCGTCGCGGACGTGCTGCCACGACGACCCGGACCGCGCCGCGACCTCACGGCCGCTCCCGAAGTTGGCGACGCCCATCAGCGTCCAGCCGACGTAGAAGATGTACAGCGCCCCCACGACTTTCATGCCGAGCAAGAGTGAGCTCGACAGGCTGCCGACCTCACGGATGATGAGGTAGGAGGCGACCGCTTGCGCGATCGACGCCGCGATGTTTCCGGCCCCGGAGAGCGCCCCTGCCCCCCAGCCGTGGTTTGCGCCCTTGGCGAGCGCGAGCAGCATCGATGGGCCCGGGATGATGGACGCGACGAAGATAGCCATGCAGTAGGCCAGCAGCACCTCAGTGCTCACTGTCGGCACCTCGGACGATCTGACGGAACAGCTGTCTGTTGTTGGTGGCGTTCTTCGGCACGATCTTGTTCTTCGCCACGAGCTGCCCGAGGGTGTATCCCTCATCGATGTAGTCATCGAGGACGCCTCGATCCGCCTCCTTCTTGAGGTTGCGCACGAGGTGCCCCATGAACACCTCGCCCGTGATGGTGAGCTGGTAGCGGTCCCCCGACCGGAAGATCAGCCCCTCCTCGATGAACGAACGAAGGTTGCCCATCTGCGCCTCGTCGAGCGCACCGGACCCTCGCAGCGCCTCGTACTCGCTGACGTCGAGCCCGTCTCCCATGAGCGGAAAGACCCACAGCGCCATGTCGCGCTGGTGTGACAGGGACGACTTGTCGAGCGAGAACCCGTGCTCGCCCCGCTCGGCGACTGCGCTCCACGCATCGATGTCGACGATGTTCTCGACGCGCGCGCCGGGGATCGACGAGATAGCCTGGGCCCCTGCGCCGATCAGAAAATCCTCGTATCGCCGGGCGCCGATGCACTCGTTGCCTGCCACGATGGAGAGGGCGCGCTCCGGGATCTTGTCCGGGTTCATGTAGGTGTTGGTCCCCTTCCGTATCCATCCCCGACGCAGCAATGTCGCGTAGGTATGCAGCCTGAACAGCGCTTGGTGCTCGTGGCGGGGCTGCGCCGGGACCTTGCCGGCCTGGATATCCCCGACGAGCTTCGGCGCCGCGCCGGGCGTGAGGAGATAGCTGCTGACGGCGTTGATATGTGGATGACCGACGATGCACTCCAGGTCTGACAGCACCGACTCGACGGTCTGACCCGGGAAGCCCGTCATCAGGTCGGCGTTGATGATCGGCACGCCGCGCGCGAGCTTCTTGCATGTCTCATCCATGTTCCGGAGCACCGACGGCATGAGGAGTTGGCGCCGGATGGCGGGATCGAGGACCTGAACACCGAAGCTGGCCTTCGTGACCTGGTGCTCGATCAACGCGTCGATGAACTCGTCGGTCACCGTGGAGAGGGTGAACTCGACCGAGATCTCCGTGCTGTTCGTGCATCCCGGCAGGTCGCGGACGGCCCGGAGCACCTTGCCGATGTGAGCGCGCAATAGATCCGGGCTGCCACCGCCGATGTTCACCGAGGCGATCGGCCTGCCCTTGGCCTGGCTGCGGCCGAGCAGGTCGCGCATCTGCCAGATCAGCAGATCCGCGTAGCGGTCGGCCATCTTGAAGCTCAGGGAATTTCCGCCGGAGAACGCGCAGAAGCTGCATTTCTGGGCGCAGTACGGGACGTGCAGGTAGAGTTGCAAGGTGGCGCGGTCGAGCCATGGCGCCAGGGTCCATGCGTCGAGGAGCTCGGCCGCCGACAGGTTGGCGCTGTCGGGCTTCATCCAGTAGTCGATGGTGTTCCTGGCGACGTGGTCGAACCTGCTATGCAGCAGCATCGAGACTCCTTCTGCGCTGGTGGGTGATAACTCCGCGTTTCCGGCGCCCAGCCGTCCGGGGCCGCAGCGACGCGCCGCGCGCTGTGCCGGGGCTGTTGAGCAAGCGTCGGACCAGCGGCGATCCTCGTCCGATTCCGGCGAGAAGGCCCGTCTCGAGGGCCAGACACACACCTCGGCCAATGAGGGGTTCAGGGCGCGGCTCGAGGCGCGCCGCAGGAGTTAGGCAACACATTACCCGGTCGAGCAACGGCCTGTCATGCGGCAGGAGCGAGCCGCCGATCGGCCACAGCTCGGGCTCAACCACCTGCTCTATCTCGACTGCGCTTTGCCGGGCGTCCGGCGTCTGCCCGGCGCCGCCGTCAGCGCGCGAACCGAAGGTTGCTCCGGCGGGTCTCGGCGCCCTCCGGTTTGAATTTCAGCTCTCCTGGGCAGCTCGCTCGCCCGACGGCCGAGGCTTGCGCGCGTCCTCCCTCACCGGACGCGACGCGGCCCCGCCCGCGCCCTGCTTCCTCCCGCGCTACCACCGCTGTCCTGTCCGGCTCGCCCGGAGCGCCGCCGCCACCGGACCCGCCGCGCGGACCGCGCAGCGTCCGCCTCCCGCGCAACTGCGCGCGCCGCCGCGGCCCCCGCTCCCCATCCAGCCGGCGAGCCGGTGGATGCTCGGGCTGAACGGACAGGGCAGCAAATTTACAATGGCAGTCCATGAGCGTCGTTGTCTTCGATTTCTGTGGAGACATGAACGCTCGGGCTGAACGGACAGGGCAGCAAATTTACAATGGCAGTCCATGAGCGTCGCTGTCTTCGATTTCTGTGGAGACATGCCAGGTCGAGTGGAGTACTTTCCGCACATGCTCCGCGGGCAACACACAACGCAGCTCCGATGCAACGCGGCGCCTCGCCGCACCGCGCACGCACTGGCCCCCTATGTGGAAGCCGCCGCGCTCCCTGAAGGCGGACGGCAGCGGCATGGCGCGTGGTGGGCCGCGTTCGCGCTCGGCGCTGCGGCATGCGGGAGCGACGGCGCCGATGGATCGAGCCCGGGTGACGCCGGCGGCGGCGGCGCCACGAGCAGCAGTGGCGCCACGAGCAGCGGCGGTACCACGAACAGCGGCGGCACCACGAGCAGCAGCGGCGGAGGCGCGGGCACATCCAGCGGCGGCAACAGCACGGGCGGTCAGGGCAGCGGCTCGGCCTCGTCCGGGAGCGGTGGATCCGGCGGCAGCGCGAGCGTCGACGAGCCGCCGAGCTGCGCGCCCGGCGGACCAGGGCTCTCGACGTGTGGCCCGGACGGTAATGAGAGCTGCTGCACGAGCCTGCTGGTCACGGGCGGCACGTTCTATCGAACGTACAGCAACAACGGCAGCCGAGCGACCAACACGAGAGATTCCGCGATGGTGAGCTCGTTTCGCCTGGATAAATACGAGATGACCGTGGGCCGCTTCCGGCAGTACGTCAATTACCTGGTCGCCGGCGGCTCCCCGCCCGCGGCGGGCAGCGGCAAACACACGCATCTGAATGACGGCCAGGGTGTGGCCGATAGCGCGAAACGCGGAAGCTTCGAATCTGGGTGGAACTCGAGCTGGGACAGGTACATTCCCACGGGCCAGGGCGCGGCAGGCACGTGGACCAAGAACCTGACCCCCACCGTGTACGGCACCTGGACGGCGAACGCCGGCGACAACGAGATGCTGCCGCTCACGTTCATGAACTGGTACGAGGCGCACGCCTTCTGCATCTGGGACGGCGGCTTTCTGCCGACCGAGGCCGAATGGAAATATGCAGCTGCCGGTGGAGACGAGCAGCGCATGTATCCCTGGGGCTCGATGGATCCCGGATCTGGCAACCAGTACGCGATCTACGATTGCTACTATCCGAGCGGAAGGCGAGGCAATTGTACGGGTGTCGTGAATTTGCCGGACGTCGGGAGCACGCCGCTCGGCGTCGGGCGCTATGGACAGTGGGATCTCTCGGGCAGCGTGTGGGAGTGGAACCTCGACGTCTACGCGAACTACGTGAGCCCCTGCGAGGATTGCGCGAACCTCACCGGCGCCACGAACCGGGTGCTGCCGGGCGGCGGCTTCCACACGGGGTTGATGCCGTATCTCCTGTCGTCGAATCGCTCGGCGGTCTCCTACGATCCGGCGAACTATCGCGGCGACTACGGCGTCGGCGTGCGCTGCGCGCGCACGCCCTAGCGCCGAGCTGCCGCCGAGGGCGGCCCTCGCGAAGCCGGACGCGAGCGAGCTGAGCTTGAGCGCGCGGTGCCATCACGCGCCGACGTGCGGCAGCGACGGACGCTGCGCTGGCCGAGAAGGACGAACACGAAGCACCCTGGCGGGAACGCCGCCGGATGGCGGATTTCGAAGTGAGCGCACCCGGGATCCGTAAGCTGTCGAGCGGCTACGCGGACAGGGCGAGGTGCGCCGCGGACCTTGCTGCGGGGTGGATCCTCCGGCAGGCTTCCGGCATGACGTCCCTCGCCTTCGCGATGCCGGCGGAGATCGTCGACCCGAGCGTCGTCGCTCCGCCGGGCGATCTGTACAGCAACGAGCCGCCGATGGAGAGCTACCAGCACCTCGTCCAGATGATCGTGCTGCTCGAGAGCCTGGAGCTCTTCTGGAAGGACCGGGCCGACTTCTTCGCCGCGGGGAACCTGACCATCTACTTCAGCCCCAGGCAGCTCAAGACCGAGCACTTCCGGGGGCCGGATTTCTTCGTCGTGCTCGGCACCGAGCGGAGGCCGCGCAAGAGCTGGGTCGTCTGGGAAGAAGACGGCCGGTACCCGAACGTGATCGTGGAGGTGCTCTCGGACAGCACCGAGGGCACCGATCGCGGCCTCAAGAAGCAGATTTACCAGGATGTCTTCCGGACGCCGGACTACTTCTGGTTCCATCCGGAGACGCTCGAGCTCTCCGGCTTCCACCTCGTCGACGGGCAGTATGAGCCGCTCTCCCAGGATGCTTCCGGACGCCTGTGGAGCGCTCAGCTCGAGCTCTTCCTTGGCGTCGAGGAGGGGCAGCTCCGCTTCTTCACCCCCGAGGGAGAGCTCGTGCCTGCTGGCAAGGAGCTCGCGGCGCGGGCCGAATCCGCAGAGCAACGGGCCGAGTCCGCTGAGCAGCGCGCCGAGTCCGCTGAGCAGCAGGCAATGCGGCTGGCGGCGAGGCTCCGGGAGCTCGGCGTCGATCCCGACACGCTGAAGTAGCGATCGGATCCCGCGCTCCTCTCGCTCCCGCTGTGAAGAACACGATGAAGCTCTATTTCAGCCCTGGCGCCTGCTCGCTCTCTCCGCACATCGCGCTGCGCGAGGCCGGCCTCGAGTTCGAGCTCGATCAGGTCCACCTCGGCACGAAGAAGACCAGGTCGGGCGCCGACTTCACCTTGATCAACCCCAAGGGCTACGTGCCCGCGCTCGAGATCGAGGGCGGCGAGGTGCTCACCGAGGGGCCGGTGATCGTCCAGTACATCGCCGATCGGAGGCCCGAGTCCGGGCTCGCGCCCCCGGCCGGCACCCTGGACCGCTACCGGCTGCAGGAGTGGCTGAGCTTCATCAGCACCGAGCTGCACAAGCAGTTCTCGCCGCTCTTCAAGCCGAGGGTTCCGGACGAGCAGAAGAACGCGGCGAGGGCGCTCCTCGGCCGGCGCTTCGCCTACGTGGCGCAGCGCCTCGAGGGCACGACGTACCTCCTCGGCGAGCGGTTCACGGTGGCGGACGCGTACCTCTATACCGTGACGACGTGGACGAGGTTCGCGGGCGTCGATCTCGGCGGATGGCCCGTCCTCGGCCGCTACAGGGAGCGCGTCGGCGCCCGCCCTGCCGTGCAGGCCGCCATCGAGGCCGAGCGGCGGCGGTAGGCATCCTTCGCGTTTCTGCGGGTACGCGCCTTGACACCACGATCATACGCGACTTTGCATGACGGCATGCTGCGGGCGATCGCCGAGGACGTGTGGGCGTACGAGAGGGACTTCCGGCTGCCGTTCGGCGATCTGCCGGCGCGCACGACCGTCGTGAGGCGGGCCGACGGCGGGATCGTCATCCACTCGCCGCTGGCGTTCGATGACGACACCGCCCGGGAGATCGATGCGCTCGGCGAGGTGCGCGCCCTCGTCGCCCCGAGCTACCTCCACCACGTCTTCTTGAGGGCCGCGACCGAGCGCTGGCCGCGCGCGAGCGTGCTCGGGGCGCCCGGGCTCGAGAAGAAGCTCTCCGGCCTCCGCTTCACCCCGCTGCCCCGATCCGGCGTCGCACCGGAGATCGGCGACGATCTCGGCGTACGCCTCATCGAGGGCGTGCCGTACATCGCGGAGCACGCGTTCCTGCACGCGCGGTCGCGGACGCTCATCGTGACGGATCTCCTCTTCAACGTGCATGAGGCCCGCAGCTTCGCCATGAAGGTCTTCCTCTGGGTCGGCGGCGTGTGGAAGAAGACCGCCCAGGACCACGTGTGGCGCGTGCTCATGAGGGATCGCGCTGCGGCGGCGCGCAGCGTCGCCGACGTCCTCGCGTGGGACTTCGAGCGCGTCGTCGTCGCCCACGGCGAGGTCATCGAAGGAGAGGCGAAGGACCGGACGCGCGGCGCGCTCGCGTGGATGGGCGCTGGGGCTGGCCGGCTCCTGCCGGCGAGATGAGAGCTCTCAGGCGGCCGCCTGCGCGCGGCGCAGGCCGATGACCTGCGCCTCCGCGAAGAGCGCGACGGCGAGCGCCTGCGCCGCGACGAACGCATAGCCGACCGCCGTCGGCTCGAACCAGCCGAGCGCGAGGAGGAGCACGCTGTCGACGACCCAGAGCGCGTTCGCGACGACGACGGCGACGACGGCCCCCCGCGCCGGACGCTCGCGCGTACCGAGCCATGCGACGAGCGCCGCGAACGGGAGCAGGCTCGCGCCAGCCCAGCGGAACAGCGCCTCGGGGAGGCCGGCCAGGCCGGCGAGGGGCGCCGCGGCCGCGAGCATGAGGAGCCCGGTGGCGCCGCTGAGGGCCGCGTCGGCGAGGAGGACGCGGCGCAGGAAGTGAGGAGAGATCACGAACGACATGGTGGGCTCCTTTCGTTGCAGTCGGGGGCTCATCGCCCCTCGGTGAGCGGGACCTGCTCGACGTCGGACGCGCGTGGCGCGCCGGGAGTCCGCAGCGCCCCTGACACGGCTCACCTTGAGGCGCCCTCCGCATGGGGTCGATTACCTCCCAGGTAATGGGCGTCATTTCCCCGCGTGCTAGGGTCGACTCGCGATGATGAGCTCACACCCGCCGATCGGGGGTCTCCTGCGCGAATGGCGCCAGCGCCGTCGAATGAGCCAGCTCGACCTCGCCTGCGAGGCCGACATCTCGACACGCCACCTGAGCTTCCTCGAGACCGGCCGCGCGCAGCCGAGCCGCGAGATGGTGATCCACCTGGCGGAGCGCCTCGATGTGCCCTTGCGCGACCGCAACCAGCTCCTCGTGGCGGCGGGGTACGCGCCGCTCTATCCGGAGCGCAGCCTCGGCGATCCCGCGCTCGCGGCGGCGCGAAGGGCGGTTGATCTGGTGCTCGCCGGCCACGAGCCCTATCCGGCGGTCGCCATCGATCGGCACTGGACCCTCGTCGCCGCGAACGGCGCGATCGGCCCGTTCCTGGCTGGCGCCGACGCCGCCCTCCTCCAGCCCCCGATCAACGTGCTGCGCCTGAGCCTGCACCCAGGGGGCCTCGCGCCGCGCATCGAGAACTCGACCGAGTGGCGCGCGCATCTGCTTTCTCGCCTGCGCCGTCAGATCGACGTGAGCTCGGATCCCACCCTCGTGACGCTCTTCGAAGAGCTCCTCCGCTATCCATCGCCGGAAGGATCGATGCGCCCTGAGCCCGCCCGCGAGCCCGACCCGGTCGCCATCGCGGTGCCGCTCAGGCTCAGGACGGAGGACGGTGTCCTGAGCTTCCTCAGCACGACCATGGTCTTCGGCACGCCGATCGACGTCACCCTGTCCGAGCTCGCGGTCGAGTCGTTCTTCCCGGCAGACCAGGCGACCGCGGAGGCGCTGCGCGCGGCGGCGCGACGCCGAGGAAAAGGGCCCTCCGCAGAGGAATCCCATCCGATCCCGCGCTGAGGGCACGCGCCGCGCACGCGTCAGCGAGCCGTGCACTGCCCGCGCTCCCCTGAGCAGCGCTGAGAGCGCTGCTCGTGCATCGCGATGAGCAGCGCAGAGAGCGCTACCGGTGCATCGCGATGAGCAGCGCAGAGAGCGCTACCGGTGCATCGCGATGAGCAGCGCTGGCAGCTCTACCGGTGCATCGCGATGTCGTTGCGGGGAAAGGGCTTGATGCGTCGGGTCTGCCGCCCAGTCGACGGAACGGTCTTGGTCCGCCCGGGGGATCGCGCCGGGCGCACGGAGGGCTTCTTCTTCGGGGTCGACCGCGAGGCCTCGCTGGTGGGCGCGCTCTCGGGCTGCGCCGCCGCGGCCTGGACCGGCTCCTGGAGCTCCGGCGCGACCAGCGGCCGGGGTGCCTCCACCACGCTGGCGAGAAGCGTCGCCTCGGTCGAGCTCGCCAGCCCGGCGCGGGGGGCGACGGCGGCGAGCGCGGCGCTGTCGGCAGCGGGCGCGGCGAACCGGACGCCGAAGAACAGGCTGGCGCCGGCCAGCACGGCGCCGATCGCGGCGGCTGCAGCGAGCCGCACGGATGGCCGCTTGCGATTCTTGCGGCCCAACGCCGTGCCGAGGACCGACGTCGTGCCATCGCCGCCGTCGTCATCGCAGAGATCCGCCTCGACGACCGGTATCGACGGCGACGTCATGACAGGGTTGCGCCGGGTGACCACGCCGTCTTGCGAGCTCACGGGCGGCGCCTCGACCGCGCTCTCCGCGCCCGCGTCCCGGACCGCCGGGGCCGGCGTCTCGGTGCCCCACTTGCGCGACGACAGCGCGCGCTCCAGCGCGTCGGCCATCTCCTTCGCCGACCCGAAGCGCGCGCTCGGATCCTGCTGCAGGGCCCTCGTCATCCACTCGTCGACGGCGGCCGGCACGTCGATCCGGTGCGCGCTGGGCGGCGTGAACCGCCCCCTGTGCACGGCGAGCGTGAGCGCCGCGAGCGTCTCTCCGGCGAACGGGGTCCGCCCCGTCATCGCATGGTAGGCGACGACGCCGAGCGACCAGAGATCCGCACGGAAATCGAGATCCCTCGGGGTGACGAGCTGCTCCGGGCTCATGTAGAGCGGCGTCCCAACCACGTTCCCCGTCGAGGTGACCCGCAGGTCCCGGACCCGCCGGGCGATACCGAAGTCAAGCACCTTGACGAAGGTCTCCCCATCGACCTGGATCAGGAACAGGTTGTCCGGCTTGATGTCGCGATGGACGATGCCGAGCCGGTGCGCCTGCCCAAGCGCCTTGGCCGCCTGCGCCACGATACGCGCCACCTCGCCGAGCGGCAGCCGGCCCTGGCGGCTGATACGGACCCTCAGGTCCTCGCCGCGGAGGAGCTCCATCGCGATGTACGGCATGCCCTCCGCCGTCAAGCCGTGATCGAGGACCTGCGCGACGTGCGGGCTCGTGATCTGGGCCGCAGCGACCGCCTCTCGCCGGAATCGCTCGACGTAGCCCGGGTCATCCGCGTACTCGGGCGACATGAACTTCACGGCCACCTGAGCCTTCAGCGGAAGGCGATCGGCAACCCAGATGCTCCCCATCCCGCCCCGCCGGAGGATGCGCACGAGCCTCAGCGATGGCGTCACCATCTGTCCGGTGTGCAGGGGCATACCTCTGCTACTCCTTCTCGCACAGGCCCGAGCCGGTGGTTCCGTCAGCTCCGGCGGGAAACTCGCCCGAATGGCGTAAATAGATCACTACGACGCCTTCATTGCCTCTGCAAGAGAAACAAAGTGCTCTCCGCCACGCCTGTTCCTGTCTCACTTGTGTCACGTTTGCGCGCGTGTCGCGCACCCGCGCACATTGAAGCCGACCCGTCTCTTCCATCCCCCAGGAGCGCAGGGGCCATGGAGCACTCATGTGCGATACGGCCACATGGACGGACATCCACCGTGCGCCGGTGTCGGCGCATGAGCGCATGCGGAGCGCCAGGTTCATCTGGCCGGTCGAAAGCACCCGTCGTCGCGCGCGGTGACGCTGAACAACGGAGTTGAAGGTAGGCCACCTGATCATCAGGTGGGGAGCCCGGGAACAAGCGTGCCTGTCGTGCGGCGATGGCTCGCGATCCGCTGCGGCTTCATCCATGGGCCCACCTCGCCACGCCAGATGAGCCCTCCGGTGCGCGAGAGGGCTCATCGCCTCTTGACTTCGAAAAAAGTCTTTCATTTTAACCCCACAACCACCGTCCGGGCAGCATGGAGGGTGGCGCTCGTGTCGTCATCCAGCGCGGGAGTCACGAGGACGCGGCGAGACCCATTGGGGGTCGCCATCGTCCGACATCGGAGGGCGGGCCTGTCCGAGCTCCGCGCGGGGTGCGCTCGCGCCTCCCTGGATCACGCGCCGCGACAGGCGGGTTGTCTCCTGGAGGAGGATTGAAGCCTCTCGTCTTCTGGATGCCGGCTCACTGAAAGAGTTCACCCAGCCGAGGACGGCCTGGACGCCCGCGGAGCTCGCGCGTACGCCAGCGGAGGAAATCCACCCGCGCCGAGGCTGAAGCTGAGGCGTAGGGGTGCGATAAAAAATGAAGCGCGGGTGTCATCCATGGTTGCGTCTACGCGCGCAGGCGTAGAATCGCCGGAACCATGAGCCGATCCCCCTCCGACAAGGACGCGCCCAAAAAGGCAACGGTCAGCCCCGTGCCGTCGCGAGGGACCCCGCCGGAGACGATCCCGTCGCGCGCCAGCGCCAGCGCCAGCAGCAGCGCCCTGCCGTCGGCGCCGCCTCCCACGCGCAACAGCGCCGGCAGCGGCAGCGCCCTGCCGCCAGCGCCCGCATCGAACCGCGGGGGCAGCACCCTCCCGCCGCCTCAGCAGCACGCGCCGCCCCCGGCGCGCGGCAGCCATTTCCCGGCCGACGCGCGCGTGCGGCGGGATCGGCCGAGCGTCCCGCTCTCTCCGCACGGCGCGTATGCGTCGCAGGAGGCGCGCGGCTGGCGAGAGCGGCCGACCGCCGCGGCCGCGGCCGCGGCGCGCAGCGGCTACACCTTGCAGGATCCGTTCGATCGGTGGGACCCGTCCGAGGGCGCCGCCGCGGTGCCCGCGACCCAGCCGCCCGAGCCCCCGAGCTCGCGCGTCCCGGAGGCGTCGCGCGACGAAAACGCCGGCCGCGGCCACGCGCCGGCCTCATCGCCGGGCAGGCGCACGGCGACCGGCGGGCTGCCCTCCGCGCACCAGCCCGCGGCGGCTGCCAGGTCGTCCGCGGGGCGCGAGCCGCAGCGGCTCCACGAGCCGCACGGCGGCGGCCACGACCCGTACACGCCGATCAACCAGATCCTCGGCTACACGCGCCTGCTCGTGGCGTCGCTGCAGGGCAAGGTCGCGCCTCAGCACATCGAGGACATCCGCAACATCGAGCTCGCGTCGCGCAAGCTGCTCACCATCGTGCAGGCGATGGAGAACGGCGACGAGGACGCGCCCTCGAGCGTGAAGGTCAGCATCCCCTCCCCGCACGAGGAGCCCGCGGTCCACGCCGAGATCGAGGGCAGCGGGCGCGGGACCATCCTCGTTGTCGACGACAGCCGAGGCAACCGCGACGTCCTCTGCCGGGTGCTGCAGAACAACGGCTACCGCACCGCGTCCGCCGAGGACGGACCACGCGCGCTCGGGCTCGCTGCGCGCGAGCGCTTCGACGCCGTGCTGCTCGACGTGAACATGCCCGGCATCAGCGGCCTCGGCGTGCTCTCCGCCCTGCGCCAGAGCCGGTCGCAGGCCGAGCTCCCGGTGATCATGGTGACCACGCGCGGCGCGAGCGAGGACGTCGTCGAGTCGCTCAAGCTCGGCGCCAACGACCACGTGACGAAGCCGATCGACTTCGACATCCTGCTCGGGCGGCTCGACACGCAGCTCACGCTGAAGCGCTCGCGCGAGCAGCTCTCGCAGCTCGCGGCGGAGCTGTCGGTCAAGAGCGAGTTCATCCGCAAGACGTTCGGCCGCTACCTGAGCGATGACGTGGTGAACCGCCTGCTCTCCTCGCCCGAGGCCCAGCTCCTCGGCGGCGAGGAGCGCGAGGTGACCATCATGATGACGGACCTCCGCAGCTTCACGACGATGACCGAGAACATGGCGCCCGACGTCGTCATGCGGCTCCTGAACGGCTATCTCGGCGAGATGGCGCGCATCATTGTCGCGCGCGGCGGCACGATCATCGAGTTCATCGGCGACGCGATCCTCGCGCTCTTCGGCGCGCCGTTCCCGGCGGGCGACGACACCCGCCGCTCGGTCGCCTGCGCGCTCGAGATGCAGATCGCGATGGACGCGGTGAACGAAAAGAACAGCGCGGAGGGCCTGCCGACGCTGCAGATGGGCATCGCGCTCAACACGGGCCCGGTCGTCGTCGGCAACATCGGCTCCGAGGCGCGCACGAAATACGGCGTGGTGGGCGCCCAGGTGAACCTGACGTCCCGCATCGAGTCGTGCACGGTGGGCCGCCAGATCCTGATCGCGGACACCACGCGCCGCGCCGCCGGCGCGGGCCTCCTGCTCGGCCAGAGCCACGCGCTGGCCGTCAAGGGGTTCTCGAACCGTGTGCTGGTCCACGAGGTGTTGGGCCTCGACAACCCCGAGCGGCTCTACCTGCCCGAGCGGCGGGTCGAGATCCTCTCGCTCTCGTCGCCGCTGCCAGTCGTGTGCGCGCGCCTCGCGGGAAAGCGGGTGGAGGGAGAGCCGCAATCCGCCTTCATCCTCGGACTCTCGCCCTTCGGCGCCGTGCTGCGGCTGCATCCCCGGCCCGCGCCCTTCACGAACCTCCAGATCCACCCGTCCGGTCCGCTCGCCGAGCAGCTCGGCGGCGAGCTGCACGCGAAGGTGATCGAGCTCGACGCGCGCGCCGAGGACGTCGTGCGCATCCACTTCACGTCGTCACCACCAGGGCTCGCGGCGTTCGTTCAGAAGCTGCACCGCGCGGAGGCGTAGCGGCTCGCGGCACAGGCAGGCTCGCGTCTGGGTGGTTGGGACGCCGCCAGGCCGCCCGGCCCCCGGAGAGGGTATCCATCGCGTGGGACATGGAACGGAATTGAGCCCTCCCCTGGTGCTGGGGAGCGGACAACGGGCCAACTCAGTGTCTCGCGGAAAGAGCGAGAAGACGCTCCCAGGGGCGCTCTGCCGCGGCCTGGTCGTCAACAGGCATGTCGTTCACCTCGAACCGGTGCTCCTGAAGGGGCCATATCGGCTCGGCGACCGGTTCTCCTCGGCTCCGAGGACATCGACCTGCGTGTGGCTCACGGCGAAGCGCTCCTGGGTGAGCACCTTTGCTTCGAACAAGCGCCTCGCCTACGCTCCGCCCTCGCAGCGCAACACGGCCCCTTCACGCGGCCCCACACACCGAGGTAGCAGACGCCCATGCCTTCCCTGACCGTCGCGGGCCCTGCGGGCGCGCTCCACATCGTCGATCATCCGGCCACGGGCGCTCCTACCGCCGCGGGCGCGGGTCCCTCGCGCGAGGCGCTGCCGGTCGTGCTCGTGCACGGGATGGTCGGCCACGCCGGCTTCTGGGAGGCGCCGCTCGCGCACGTCGCTGGCCGGCGACGCGCGGTGGCCATCGACCTCCGCGGACACGGCGCGTCGGAGCCCCCGCCCGACGCGGACTACACGCCCGCCGCCTGCGCGGTCGACGTGCTTGCGGTCCTCGACGCCCTGGATCTCCCGCGCGTGGCGCTCGTCGGCCACAGCTACGGCACGCTCGTGGCGCTCGCCGCCGCGGCCGCCCATCCGCAGCGGGTCGCGCGCCTCGTGCTGGCGGATCCGCCCCGCGACTTCACGCAGCTCCCGGCAGAGGTCCAGGCGCAGCAGTTCCCGCCCTACCTCGCCGCGCTCGCGGCGGACGGCTGGCGTGACGTCGCGCGCGCGATGTTCAGCGAGGCGCTCGGGGGCAGCACGCCCGCGACGCAGGAGGTGGTGCTGGCGCGCCTCGCCGCCACGCCGCACGACCGGCTGCTCGGCATGACCCGGAGCTTGCTGCAGTTCGAGTCGGTGGGCGCGCTGGACCGCTACCTCGCCGCCCCGGGCGCCAGAGCCCACGCGATCATCGCCCCCTCGAACGCATGGCCGCAAAGCCTCCACGCGCTGAGGCCCGCGCTCACGGCGGTCGTGCTGCCGGAGACCAGCCACTGGCTGATGCTCGACGCGCCGGCAGCGTTCGCCGCCGAGCTCGAGGCCTGGCTCGACGCCGCCTGAGCCCGACATGCGGCACTCCCGCTCTCCCGCTCAGCTCCGCGCTCGCTTCCCCGCGGCGAGCTCGCCGAACCGCTCCAGGTAGCCGCCGAACCGGTCCAGCACCTCCCGCTCGGTGAACCCGAACTCGTCGAGAGCGTAGCGATGAACCCCGCAGCGGTGCTGCGGGTGCTCGCGCATCCACCCCTCGATCCGCGCGGCGACAGCGCCGTCGAACCCGAGGCCGAAGCGCTCGTGGATGCGCCGCACCAGCCCGCCGGGATCCGCGGTCAGCTCCTCGTAGCTCGCGTCGAAGAACCGCGCCGGATCGAGCCGCGCGCGGGCCTCGAGGAAGCGGTCCATCATGGCGCCGAGCAGCTCGATGGCCCTCGGGCCGACCGCGCGCGGCTCGACCCGCCGCTGGTGTATCGCGCGCGCGGCCGCGACGAGGCTGCAGAACGACGGGACCACCCGGAGCGGGTCGCGGTGCGTCATCACGATGCACGCGTCCGGATACACCTGCAGCAGCGCGGCGATCGCCGGCAGGTGAAAGGGAGACTTGAGCACCCAGCGCCCCTCGGGGCGCCCCCATTGCAAGACCTGCAGCTGGCGGCGGTGATGCAGGTAGTCCGGGACGAGGTCCTGCGCGAGCGCCCACCTCCTGTACGACGGCGTCTCGGCGCGGACACAGGGGAGAAGGGTGTTCTGCATCAGGAACACGCACTCTTCCGGGCCGTCCGCGGAAAGCTCGTGGATGGTGGCAAAGATCGGACAGATGGCGTGCGCAAGGCGGACGCGGCGCTTCGCCGCCGCGCGCCGGGGATCGCGGGCCTCGTCCTCGGGACGGACCGGCGGCGACGGCGCGTGGAGCCGCCAGAAGCGCGGCGCATGCGCGTCCGGGTGCAGCGTCATCAGGTTGTGCAGCAGCGTCGTGCCGGTCCGCGGATAGCCGACGATGAAGACCGGGCGCGGCGTGCGCTGCTCGGCGATCCGCGGCTCGCGCCGCATATCCTCGCGCAGCAGCAGCCGATTCGCGATCTGCCGCTCTATCTCCTCGCCGAAGCCGAGCCTCCCGAGCAGGGCCAGCTCGGCCTCGTCCTCGAGCGAGGCGGAGAGGACCCGCAGCCCCTCCCAGAACCAGCCCTCGCCGGGATCGGTCAGGCCCGTGCGCCGCCGGGCGCGCTCGGACAGGACGTCGACGTCCAGGGGGGCGAGCGCACGGAGCGCCGAGCGCCCCATCCGCGCCCCGACCGCGTTCAGCGCGCGGAACGGCATCGACAGGCGGTACGGATGGGAGGTCGAGCTCGTGGGTCCGCGCATGCGCCAGCCTCAGGGTAGGCGCGCGCCGCATGGAGGGATAGCGCCGAGCGGGCGCACGCGGGCCGGGCGGCGGCGGCACCACGAGCGCCTCGCGGTCCTTTTCGGCGGTCCGCTCCCGGCCCACACTGCCGCCATGCACGACGACAGCGCCCCCCGGCGCTCCGCGCTCACCGAGAGGACCCTGGCTCACTACGATGATCACGCCCTGTCGTTCTGGGAGGGCACCCGCGATCACGACGTCTCGCAGAACCGCGCCGCGCTGCTCGCGGCCCTGGAGGGGGCAGGTCCGTTCACGATCCTCGATCTCGGCTGTGGCCCAGGGCGCGATCTCGCGGCGTTCCGCGCCGCGGGACACACCCCGGTCGGCCTCGACGGGTCCGCGCGGTTCGTCGAGATGGCGCGGCGACACGCGGGCTGCGAGGTGCTCCACCAGGACTTCCTGCACCTCGACCTCGAGGCCGGGCGCTTTGACGGGATATTCGCCAACGCGTCGCTGTTCCACGTGCCGAGCAAGGAGCTGCCGCGCGTGCTCCGCGAGCTCCACGCCGCGCTCCGCCCGCGCGGCGTCCTCTTCAGCTCGAACCCGCGCGGCGACGATCGGGAGGGGTGGTCGGGCGACCGGTACGGCTGTTATTGGTCGCTCGATCGGTGGCGGGAGCACGTGATCGCCGCCGGGTTCGAGGAGATCGAGCACTACTATCGACCGGCGGGCCGGCCGCGCGAGCAGCAGCCGTGGCTGGCGACGGTGTGGCGCAAGCGCTGATCCCTCGGCGCGAGCTCCCAGGAGATCGCCCCGAGCGGGAGGCCACGCGCCGGTGCCCGCGGTCAGTGCGCCCCGATCGCCTGCGGGCGCGCGGGCGTGCGGGCGGCGGAGGCGCGGGACGCGGGCCCGCGGATGACCGCCGGGCCCAGCGCGACGATCACGAGGGCCAGCGCCACGACGAGGGCGAGGCCGCCGCGCAAGGTGAGGCGATCGGAGACCAGGCCGATGGCCGGAGGGCCGACGAGAAAGCCGCCGTACGACAGGGTGGCGAGCGTCGCCAGCGCCTTGCCTGGCGCGACGCCGGGGGCGCTCGCCCCGGCGCGGAAGACCAGCGGCACCACGACGGACAGGCCGGCGCCCACGCACCCGAACCCCAGCAGCATGGCGATGGGGGCGTTGGCGAGCAGCGCCGCGCCGAGCCCGCCTGCGACCACGACCCCGGCCGCGCGCACGACCCGATCGGCGCCGAACCGCTGCGTCAGCCCGTCCCCGGAGAACCGCCCGAGGAGCATCGCCAGCGAGAACGCGGCGTAGCCTGTCGCCGCGAAGGCCGCGGTGGTGTGGAGCTCGTCGCGCAGGTAGACGGCCGACCAGTTGGCCATCGCGCCCTCGCCCACGGACGAGCAGAACGCGACGAGGCCGAGCAGGAGGAGCCCGGTCGAGCGCGCGGTCCCGGCGGCGGCCGCGGTCGCGGGCTCGGGGCGCGCGTCGGCCGAGAGCGCCCTGCCCTCGCGCGCGACGGCCGCGGCGAGGACGGCGGCGACGGCGACCAGGTGCGCCGCGGGCGACAGCGCCCGGTCGGCCGCGAGCGCGCCAAGGGCCGCCCCGATCAGCCCGCCGAGGCTGAACATGCCGTGGACCGAGGCGAGGATGGGCCGACCGGAGCGCCGCTCGACCTCGACGGCCTGCGCGTTCATCGCGACGTCCATGAGGCCGTTGCACACGCCGAGCAGCAGGAGGGCCGCGACGAGCGCGGCGAACGAAGGCGCGAGCGCGGGCAGGGGCAACGCCGCGCACAGGAGCAGGGCCGAGACGCGGGTGATGCGCCGGCTCCCGAAGCGGGCGACGAGCGGCCCGGCGGCGCGGAAGGCGAGCATCGCGCCGCAGGCGAGGCCGAGGAGGGCGAGGCCGAGCAAGCCGTCGCGCAGCCCGAGCCGCTCGCGGACCGCAGGGACGCGCGCGGCCCACGACGCGAAGGCGATGCCGTTCGCCACGAACATGACCGAGACGGCGCGGCGGGCGCGCGCGACGTCGTCAACGAGCGAGAGGGGGGCGCCCATCACAGCACCCCCCGCGCAGGACCAGGCGAGCCGCTGGCGCACAGCCGCGGCCCGGGGAAGGCCGTCCGGAGGACGGCGGTGAAAGTTGGAGGCTCCCCGGAAGGTTCGTGCATTTTCGTGAACATCAGGGAAAGATCTTGGGACCGGATCGGACCGAAGCAAGCATCTTCGTGCACAAACAGGAACAATCGTGCAAAACAACGCAGACATCTCCGGCCTGATGGTGGCCGAGCGGCGCCAGCATATTCTCGCGGTACTGGAACGTGACGGAAAGGTGGTGGCAGCCGAGCTGAGCCGTGCCTTCGGCGTCTCGGAGGACACGATCCGGCGCGATCTGCGCGAGATGGCGAACGAGGGGCTCTTGCAGCGGGTTCACGGCGGCGGCCTGCCGGTCTCGCGGGTGAACCCGAGCTTCCCTGCGCGCGAGCGAGAGCGGCCGAAGGCCAAGGAAGAGCTCGCGCGGGCCGCGGCGACCTTGATCAAGCGGGGTCAGGTCGTGTTCATCGACAGCGGGACGACCAACGTGGCTGTGGCGCGCCACCTCCCGCGCGATCTCGAGGCGACGGTCGTGACCAACAGCCCTCCTGTCGCCATCGCGCTCTCGGAGCACCCGCGGGTGGAGGTGGTCCTGCTGGGCGGGCGCATGCGCAAGGATCCGCTGGCCGCCGCCGACGGGGTGACCATCGCGGGGGTGCGCCAGATCCGGGCGGACCTTTGCTACCTGGGGGTGTGCACGCTCGATCCGACGTTCGGCGTCACCACGCTGGACCTCGACGAGTCGTACGTGAAGCGGGCGATGGTGGAGGCCTCGGCCGAGGTCGTCGCGCTGGTGACCGCGGACAAGCTAGGCACCGTGTCGCCGTACGTGGTCGCGCCGCTGAGCGAGCTCACGTGGCTCTTCACCGAGCGCGGCGTGTCGAAAGAGGCGCTGGCGCCCTACCGCGCCGCGGGCGTCACCGTCACGCAGGACCTCGAGGCGGAGCCGGCTTCGTAGAGCGGGTCAGAGATCCTGCCGCGATTTCCAGGAGGCGCAGGCGCGCTCTGGCCATGCCGAGCTGGATGTCCGATGTCCTTGGACGCCTTCGCTCATTTCACGACGACGGTCGCCTTCGTGAACTTGACTGTCCCGCTGTTGGACTGGGCCTCGACCAACCACTTGACCTCGTGCAGATTCCCCAGGGAAAGGCCGAGCGCTTCCCACTTGGTGAAGTGTTCGGAAACGGAGATGGTGCCGCACGTGCGAGCCGTCCGCCGGATGCTGAAATACTGATCGAACGTCTCGCTTGGCCCCGTGATGGCCGGCTTGTTCACGCGGGTCTTTTTCCACACGTCGTAGGTCTCGCCATCGGCAGTGAGGGTGCCGACCTCGTCCCGCGGCGTCCCGTCGGAAGAAAAACCTGCCGGCTTTTCGCTCCCCCAGTCGTCGAGGATATAGAACTCGCGCAGCGGGTTGACGGTCCAGCCGTAGATGCCGATGTACGTCAAGCCGCCGTCCTCCTCCGTCTTGGTATGCGCGAACTCCGCCGAGATGGTGCCGATCTGGGTGTGCTTCTTGGTCTGGTTGAAGTCGAGCCCGACGCGCGCCAGGAAATCCTCGACGTTGTTCCATTCCGCGCTGAACGTGGCGTCGACGCCGTGCACGGTCATGCAGCCCGATCCGCCTCCTTCGGCCCAGAGCTCATAACCGTATCCATTGCCCGCATTGCCTCGGCTGTTCGAGCAATACTCCCTGCCTCCGGTCAGGGGTGTCGCCGGCGGGCAGGTGTTCGCGCCGCTGCCCGTGGACCCGCCGTCGCCTGTGGACCCGCCGCCGTCGCCCGTGGAGCCACCTCCAACCGTCGCTCCGCCCGCACCAGGGAGCCCGCCGCTGCTGCTCGCGCCGCCGCTCCCCGTGACGCCTCCGGTACCGGAGGTAGCGCCCGCGCCCCCGGCGCCCGGTTGACCACCGCTACCGCTCCCGACCGTGGATCCCGCGATCGATCCGCCGCTCCCGTTGTCGTCCTTCACCTCCCCGGAGCCGGTACAGCCCGTGAAAGCCGCAACTGCCAGGCAAGCGGCGAGCGTACCCAGCGACCAACGCGACGGAACGAGGACCTTCATGGTCGGAGCATGCCCGGGTATGCATGCATTGATCAAGCGAGGCGAAACGTTGGGAAGGAGACCTCGTCCTCGGGTTGCCGTATCGGGCAGAAGTTTCCAGACCCGCGCAAACATCCACTGCACTTCATCGCTCCCGGCACTGCCGAGTGAGGACAATGAACCCCACTCACCTCAGAATCGTCGCCGCGGCGCGCCCTCCCTCCAAAGCGGGGAGCTCATCGGCGCCATTCGGGAGGCGCTCGCGCAGGTTCGCCCGACATGACACCCGACCTTGGTCGGATTTGCTGCGCCGGCCCGATCGCGATACATCGTCGACCCCGATGTCCAAACCCCAATTGACCCACGCCACAGGTGCGCCCGGGGCCGGCGTGGCCAGGCGCCCGGCCTCGACCGTGGCTAGCGCCATGCTCGCACGATCGGGAGCTGCGCCATGGAGCTGACGTACCTCGGGACGGCGACGCTCGTCCTCCGCATCGGCGAGACACGGTTCTTGACCGATCCGGTGTTCGACGAGGTGGGGACGGCCTACGACTTCGGGCCGTGGTTCGTGCCGCGATCGTGGTTCGCGACGGAGAAGCGCTATGTGACGCCAGAGAGCCCGGCGTCGCTCGGCTCCTTCGACGCCGTCCTTCTGAGCCACGATCATCACGCCGACAACCTCGACCTGGCCGGGCGCGCGCTCGTCGCCGACGAGGCGCGCGTCGGCCGGGTGGTGACGACGGTCCCGAGCGCGCGGCGACTCGCCCGCCCCGCGGCGACCAAGGATGCGCCGGGCCGCGGCCTCGGGCTCGGCGGACGCGCCGTCGGGCTCGCCCCTGGAGCGAAGACACGCGTTGGACCGGTCACCGTCACGACGATCGTCGCCCGCCATGGTCCGGGCTACGCGCCGCAGGCCCACGAGGTGACCGGCTTCCTCGTCGACGTGGACGACGGCCCGCGCGTCTGGATCTCGGGCGACACCGTGCTCTTTCCAGCGCTCGAGGCCACGCTCGCGGAGATCCGACGCCAGCGCCCCGTCGACCTCGCCGTTGTCCACTGCGGCGCTGTCGGCTTCCCGCGCGCGCCCGGGTTCCGCCGCGCGCGCTTCACGTTCGACGCGGCGGAGGCGATCGCCGCGTGCCGCCTGCTCGACGCGAAGACCATCCTGCCGATCCATCGCTCTGGATGGGCGCACTTCCAGCAGTCCGAGGACGACCTCCGCGGCGCGTTCGTCGCCGCCGGTCTCGAGGAGCGGACGCGCTTCCTCGATCTCGGCGGCACGCTCGAGCTCTGACGCACCTCCGTCGCTCTAAGGCACCGTGTCTCGACGGGAGATCGACGAGGAGCGGAAGCCAGCTATCTTCGCGTCGACCTCGGCGGACGACAGGATCGCGTCCTCGGCGAAGTAGACCCAGTCGATATCCTCGTGGTATGTCCGCGAGCTGCGCTGCGCGGCATCGAGCTCATCGTACCAGAGGTTAAAGAAGATGAATTGGTCCACTTCTGGAGCGTACATGGAACCGTGCGTCGCGCGATGCACTCCATCGATGTAATAGCTGATGGACGTGCTGGTGACCTGGACAACGAGCGTGTGAAAGCCGTTGAAGTTCGCGGAGACCGAGTTCGAGACGTTCACGTCCGACGTCTCCCACGAAGTCAGCCACATCGTGTTCGTGTTGCCCTGCCCCCAGCCGCCGTTGGGCATGTACTCGAAATCCTGCTCCGAGTAGTCCGGGTCGCCGACGGCCCATTCGGTCAAGGTGAAGAAGGTCTCGACGGGCTTGTCGGCGTAAAAACGCGTGCCGGACAGCGGGGTGTCGTTGAACTTGACCTTGGCAGCGTAGGTGCCGAAGCGGAACTTCTGGGCGTTGGTGATCACCTCGGCCTGCGAGGTGGTCGCTCCGGTGCCGCTTGTGCTCGCCTTGAGACGCATCAGCTTGTTCGTGGCGTTCTGCGGGTCAGCGACCAGCGAGACGTTGGATTCCAGCCACGCCGCGCCGCTCACCCCTGGCGCCCCCGACCAGCTCCGCAGCGACCACCAGCTCGTGAAGTTGGCGTCGCTGGTCCCGTTGTAGCTGAAATCGTCGAAGAACTCGGCCGTGACCGCGCTGCCGGCCCGGGTCGTCGCGCTCGCCTGATTGGAGGCGGCAGACGCGCCGCCCGCATTCAGGGCCGTAACTTTGTAATAGTAGGTGGTCGACGCGGCCAGGCCGGTGCTGTTATAGCTGGTAGAGGTTATGCCGCTGGCGATGCGGTTTCCCGTGCCAGGCGTGAAACCCGACGTGGTTGATCGGTAGACGTCATAGCTTGTCGCACCGCTGCTCGCCGCCCAGCTCAGGGAGATCGCGCTTGCGCTCGACGCCGTAGCCGTCAGGGAGATCGGCGCCGGAGGCGGCGACACACTGCCGCTCGGCGGCGTACCGCTGCGCAGTCCGCCCGTGGGCGCGGAGCCGGCATCGTGCACGGTGATACGGCCAAAGTTGGAGAAGGTTGTCTGGTTTCCATACGAGTAATCGTCGGTCTCGACAACGTTCGTGTCGAACTCGATCCCGAGGTCGATCGGCTGGGTCGTCGCCCCCGCAGCCAAGCTCCCGGCGGCGCTGGTGAAGCCGATCTGTACGTAACGATCGGCGCCCGTATAGGACACTGTCCCGGTTGTCAGCGTGATTCGGCTGCAGCCCGGGCTCCACCACCAACAAGCCGGGGTCACGTTCGTCGCGCTGTTCTTCGTGAACCAGTAGCGAATGACGATGCTGCTCAGCGGTATCGAGGCAGAGGTGTTGTTGCGAATCTTTATCCCGGCCTCGATGATGGTGTCGTTCGGCGCGGAGGCGTCGTAGTTGCTGTACTGAACGGTAAAGTCTGTCGTTCCGGCGAGACTACCGCTCGAGTGACCACAAGTCGAGAGCGCGACGAAGAGGCTCAAGCACGCAAGGCGGAGGGCACGAACCCGCAAGAAATCGGCCATCCTTTCGAGGAACGTCACACGTGCGCGCCGGCTGCTCCGTCTCGTCTGCTCGACAGCATGTAGATATCTCGAGTTCATGATTGTCAATCGTGCTCCTTTCACGCCTTGCCGGCCGATCCGCCATCGCCCGGTCTGGGCGCGACGGCTGCCTTCGAGCACAGCGTGTGCCAGCGCTGAGCAGCGCCGAATTGGGCTTCGAAGCGACAGGCTCAACGGATCGTTACCGGGAGTGCGTGCGAGGGTGATCCCGGCGATCCTTCGGGTGCGATCTCCGGGGCAAAGGGGCGATCGGCGGGATCGCACCCGCCGTCATGGGGGTCACACAGTGACCCGGGGGGTTCACGCTCCGCGGTACGCGAGGCGTGAACGCCGCGCGGCCTCACGTGACGTCGGCGCGGAGGCCTGCTGAGATGGCGGTATGCCTCCGTTGAGCGACGACGATGCCGCCTCCACCGAACTCCTGCCCGGGCCGGTCCGCCCCGCCGCGGCTGCGGCCGAGAGCTTCGCCCTCTCCATCATGGCGGGCCCGGACGAGGGCCGCCGGTTCACCGTGGCGCCGGGGCTGCCCGCCCGCGTGCTCGCCGGCACCAGCCCCGCCTGCGACATCGCGCTCACCGACCGGCTCGTATCGCGCCGCCACGCCGCCTTCGAGCTCGCTGGCGCCCGGCTGCGCGTCACCGATCTCGGCTCGACCAACGGCACCTTCGTCCAGGGGCTCCGCATCGGCGACATCTACCTCCAGGGCAGCGAGCTCATCCGGATCGGCGAGACCGTGCTCCGCGTCGAGGCGCTCGGCGTCACGCAGGCGGCCGACCTCTCGTCCGCCGTGCAGTTCGGCAGGCTCGTCGGCGCCAGCGAGGCGATGCGGCTGCTCTACCCGCTGTGCGAGCGCCTCGCGGCCTCGAGCGTCCCCGTGGTGATCGAGGGCGAGACCGGGACCGGCAAGGAGGTGCTCGCCGAGGCGATCCACGAGCAGGGGCCGCGCGCTGCCGGGCCGTTCGTGGTGTTCGACTGCACGGCGGTGCCGCCGACGCTGGTCGAGTCGGTGCTCTTCGGGCACGAGCGCGGCGCCTTCACCGGCGCGAACGAGACCCGCCGCGGCGTCTTCGAGGAGGCGCACGGCGGCACGCTGCTGCTCGACGAGATCGGCGATCTCGATCTCGCGCTCCAGGCGAAGCTGCTCCGCGCGATCCAGCGCTCGGAGGTGCAGCGCGTCGGCTCGAACAAGTGGATCCGCGTCGACATCCGGGTGCTCGCGGCGACGCGGCGCGATCTGGAGCGCGAGATCCAGGCGGGGCGGTTCCGGGACGATCTGTTCTTCCGGCTCGCGGTGGCGCGGATCGAGCTGCCGCCGCTGCGCGAGCGGCGGGGGGACGTCACGGTGCTCGCGCACCACTTCTGGCGGCAGCTCGCGGGCCGCGGCGCGCTCTTCCCCCAGGGGTTCGGCGAGCGGCTCGAGGACTACGACTGGCCGGGCAACGTGCGCGAGCTCTACAACGCCGTGGCGCGCCGGGTGGCGCTCGGCGAGGCCGCGCCGATCGAGACAACCCGGGCCGGGCTCGCCTCCCCGGGCGCGCCGGCTCCGCCCTCCACGCGCGGAGGCGCAGAGCCCGGGACATCCGGCGACATCGTCGAGGAGATCCTCGCGCTGAACCTGCCCCTGCCGCGCGCGCGGGAGCGGATCGTCGAGCACTTCGAGCGGCGCTACGTGCAGCGCGTCCTCGCGCAGCACGGGGGCAACGTCAGCAACGCGGCGGCCGCGTCGGGCATCGCGCGGCGGTACTTCCAGATCCTGCGCGCCCGGCACTCCACCTGACGCCTGCGGCGCGGCGCCCACGGGGCGACAGACGCGCGACAGGCCGCGGATGAGCTCCAGGCGGCGCGAGAGCGCCGGATCGCCCGGGGCGATCCAGGAGTTCCCACGCTCGCGATCAGGGCGATCGCGGTGCGATCTCCCCGATCGCCCACGCGCGCACCCGGCTTGCCGGACGCGATCGCCGCGCTTCGGCTCCAGGAAGAGCTCAGCGACGGGCTGCCGCGACGCCGTGCGCCCCTCGTCGGAGCCACCATCACGACTGGTACATCGCTTGCTCTTCGGTGAAGAAGAAGAAGAAGAAGAAGAAGAAGAAGCGGAAGCCGGCCCCAAGCGGCGCCGCAGGAGTGGGCCACGACGACCCGGCCGCGCTCGGTACCACGATGCCCACAGCAACGGGTGGTGATCGAGGTCGAGCCCAGCGGCGAGTCACGGCCCAGCGACGCCGGATCACAGCATGGCAATGCTGCGTCCGGCGACACCACCGTCGGCGAGCGTTCGTCTCTCGTCGAAGAAAGGCCACCATGTCTCTCCATCTTTCTGAGATTGCTCCCAAGCTGTCGCTTCTCCTCGTCGCCTTCACCGCGAGCGGGCTCGGATGCCTTGCCTCCAGTTCGCCGGAGGAGCTCGACGTGGATCAGAACGAATCCGCCGCGTGCGCAGACTTTCCGGAGTGGCAGGAGGGTCAGTGGTACGACGCGGGGGCCATCGTGAATTACGAGGGATCGGCCTACTTCGCCAAGTACGAAAATCCCGGCTACATCCCGACGGTCAGCACGTACTTCTGGGAGCCGTACTCCGACTGCAGCGACAGCCCCGAGCCCACCGAGGGCTCCAGCCCCGAGCCCACCGGGGGCTCCAGCCCCGAGCCCACCGAGGGCTCCAGCCCCGAGCCCACCGAGGGATCGTGCAGCTATCCGCAATGGCAGGAGGGTCAGTGGTATAACGCGGGGGACATCGTGGATTACGAGGGGTCGGCCTACATCGCCGAGCGCGAAAATCCCGGCTACATCCCGACCGTCAGCACGTACTTCTGGGAGCCGTACTCCGGCTGCAGCGGCAGCCCCGGCGACGGCGGAAGCCCCGGCGACGACGGCAGGCCCCGCGCGGCCGGTGGGCTCCCCGCAAAGGTCGTCGCTGGCTACTACCCCAACTGGACGGAAGCGCCCGTCCGCATCCGGGACATCAACAGCAATTACAACGTGATCTATCTCTTTCACGCGAAGCCCTTCGGAGGACCGCCCGGCACCACGGGCGCCGTCTACTGGGAGGCGCCGGGTAATGGCAAGGGAGCAGCGACGAACCTGAACGCCGACATCGAGTACGCACGGACGAGCCAGGGTCGCAGGATCATCCTCTCCGTCGGCGGCGCCAACAATGGTATGAGCTTCCCGACGCGCGCGAAGTCGGAGACGTTCGTCGACAGCGTGATCGGGATCTACGACAGCCTGGGTGGGTTCGACGGCCTCGACTGGAACACCTTCGAGGCCGATCAGGCCCCCGACACCTCCGAGATGATCTGGATCAGCCAGGAGCTGAAGCGGCGCATCCCCGGCTTCATCATCACCGCGCCTCCGGCCCCCTGGAACAGCCGCGACAAGACGTTTTGCAAGGAGATGGTGGACGCCGGCGCCATGGACTACGCGGCCCCGCAGTACTACGATGGCCCCGACCTCGCCGAGCAGTCTTACATCGTGAACAGCGTGAACGAGTGGGTCTCGCTGCTCGGTCCGACGCACGTCGTCGTGGGGTTCGGGATCTCGGACCGGCAATACTACATGTCGATCGACGAGGCGATCCCCACGTGGAATCAAGTCGAGAGCAACCACCCGGCGCTCCGCGGCGTGTTCGACTGGGAGATCCACGTCGACGAGAGCAAGGGGTGGCAGTTCGCCAACGGCGTGGGACCTCTCGTCACGGACTGAAGCGGGATCGCGTGGAGCGCGCAGCGACTCCGCCCGCCGATCGCGGACAGCGCGCGCTCCCCTCGATGGAAGGAGATCTGCGCCTATCGGTAGAACGCGACGTCGTCGATCCAGATATCGAACGCCAGCTCCTTGTCGAAGAAGAACTCGATGGCCCAGAGCCGGTCCAGGGCGGGCGCGATCAACTGTTTACCGTAGGGCTCCTGCTTGAGGCACTCCACCGGAATCTTGAAGTGCTTCCACTCGCTCTCCAGCATGACGGGCTTGTGGAAGTGATTGTTGCATTCCTCCTCGGCTTCGTTGCAGATGCCCCCCAGGTGATAGGTCTGCTGATCGATGAACATCACCTTCATTTTCCTGGTGGAGCCCTCCTCGGCGCGGGCCCAGAACGTGAGGCCACGGTACTCGGACGCGTCGTAGTAGCCCTCGTCGTCCAGATGGAAGCCGACGCCGGCTCCCCAGACGATGAAGCCGTCATCGGCGCTCGTGTGCAAAGCCTTGATGCTGGCGCCGCGCGGAGGGTCAAGGGGGCTCACGAGGTCCGCCGGGTCCGCAGGATCCTGCCTTCCTTGCGGTGACTCGTCGTTGTCCTCGAACCAGAACCCTGCCCAGGGGTTCGCCCCGTCCCCTCCGGAGATCCGGGTGTCTCCGTCTTCCATGTCGTCGACCATCGACAGGGCGAGGGTCTCACCGGGCAGCACAGCGAGGATCTCGCATGGATCCCCCGCACCGCCACCGCTCCCGGCCGCTGAGCCCGCTGCGCCGCCGCCTTCGTCTCCGGAGATCTGGTCCTCTGGCTCGTAGATCTTGTCGAAGCCGAAGAGCTGCGCACATCCGAGCCCGAGCAGCGCCATGGCACATCCGCCGGCGCACCGAACGAAAGCCAGCATCGTCTTCATTTTCATGGGGAATTTCGCGAGGTTCTGGTCGCGGAGGATATGAAGTTGGCCGCCGAAATGGAATGATGACCCCACCAAGTTACACGGTTGTCACCGATCAGTCAGCGAGCGACCACCGGCCATTCCGCCGCGCGATGGCGCAGACCGCCGGAGCGCGCCCTGGATCTTTACTGGAGCACTGTAAAAAACGCCTCGATCCGTCAGTTCCTGAGTGCAGGCGTCGCGTACGCTGGTGTATAAGTTCGCCCGCTGGTGGAACCCATGTCGCTGAGTCTGGCCGACGGGATGCTGTTTGCTGGCAGGTACCGCGTGGTGCGTGGAATCGCCAGCGGCGCGATGGGCGCGGTCTACGAGGTTCTGCACATCGAGACGGAGCGCCGGCGGGCGCTCAAAGTGATGCACTCGCACCTCGCCGACAACCCCGAGTTTCAGGCCCGGTTCAAGCTGGAGGCGCGCGTCGCCGCGCGCATCGAGAGCGACCACATCGTGGAGGTGTTCGACGCCGGGATCGATGCCGAGACCGGCAAGCCGTTCCTCGTGATGGAGCTGCTCCGCGGCACGCTGCTCGACGAGCGCCTCCGCCACGCCGGGCGCCTGCCGGCGGAAGAGGCCGTCGCCTTCCTGCGCCAGACCGCCGTCGCCCTCGACAAGACACACGCCGCCGGGGTCGTCCACCGCGACCTCAAGCCCGCCAACCTGTTCCTGGCCGACACCGACGACGGGGCGCCCCGGATCAAGGTGCTCGACTTCGGCATTGCCAAGCTCGTCGTCGAAACGGCGACGGACTCGGCGGCGACCGCGGTCCTCGGCACGCCGCTCTACATGGCGCCCGAGCAATTCAGCGGCGAGTCGGTCTCGCGGGCTGCGGACATCTTCGCCCTCGGCATGATCGCGTACACGCTCCTCGTCGGCAAGGCGTACTGGCTGAACGACAGGCGGAAGTACGACAATGCGCTCGCTTTCGCGGCGCTCGCGGTGCACGGCCCGCAGGAGCCCGCGTCCGCGCGCGCGGACGCCGAGGGGGCGAAGGTGCCTCCAGCGTTCGACGCGTGGTTCGCCAAGGTGACGGCCCGCGCCCCCGAGGCGCGCTTCGCCACCGCTTCGGCCGCAGTCGAGGCGCTCGCCGAGGTCTTCGACCTGCCCGCCGCGCCGGTGCGATCATCGCGCCTGCTCCCCGCGGAGACGCCGAGCGGACATGGCCCCCTGAGCTCCCGCTCCTTGTCGCCGCCGAGCGACGTCCAGTTCCCGACTGCGACCGTGGTGACCGCGCTGCCCCCCACGAAGCAACGGAGCCGAGCCGCGATCACCGTCGCGGTGCTCGTCCTCCTCGGCGGCGGCGTTGGCGCCTTCGCCTCGCTGAGCCGCGGCGCGCTCCCCGCCGGCGGGAGCGCGGAGCCCGCGCAGACCGCGGGGGCCGCGCGCTCGCCCGCCTCCGCGCCCCCTGAAGTCCATCCGACGCCGCCTCTCCCCGAAGCCTCGGCGGCGGCCAGCGCGCCCGACGTCGCGACGCCCGATCCCGCGGCCTCCGTGCCGCTGGTCAAGGGCAGCCGCGCGCTCGCCCCTGCGACGGGGGCGGCGAGCGCGTCGCCGCCGCCAGCGCTCGGCTCACGGCGCAGGCTCGCGCCAGCCCCGTCGGCCGCAGAGCTAAGCCCTGAGCTGCTGTACAAGCCGGACTGAGCACGATGGCAGGGCGGACATTTTTGGGCCAGGAGCGAGCGGGAACGATGGTAGTGGGCGGCTCACTCATGCGCTTCTCTTGGTTCCGGTCCATCTGCCTTGGCGTGCTGGGCGTCGCCGTCGCGGCGCCGGCCAGCGCGCAGGCGCTCGCCGTCGCGGAATCGCACTTCGACCGCGGGCGCGCCGACATGCTGGCAGGCCGGTACGAGACCGGCTGCCCTGCCCTCGCCGAAAGCCAGCGCCTCGATCCTCGCCCGGGCCGGCTCTTCACGCTCGCCGAGTGCGAGGCCAAATGGGGGCGTATCGCGACCGCGGTCGCACGCTACAACGACTATCTCGCGATGGTTGATCGCATGAGTGAGGCCGAGCGGGTCAAGCAGTCGGCGCGACACAAGATCGCGCTCGGGCAACGCAGCGCGCTCGCGCCGCTCGTGCCGCAGCTCACGCTGTCGCTGCCGCCGGGCGCGCCGGCGGGGACGCGCGTGCAGTGCGACGGCATGACGCTGGAGCAGCCCTCGCTCGGCGTCGCGCTCCCCGTCGATCCCGGAGAGCACGTCGTGACGGCGCAGGCGCCGGGATGGCCCGTGACCGAGACGCGATTCACGATCGACCGGTCGGAGTCGAAGGCGATCGTGATCGAGGTGAAGCCCCCCGCGGCCGCCAAGCCGCCGCCCGCCGAACCGCGGGCGCCGGCGCCGGCGCCGGATCAGGGGCCCAGCGGCCTGCGGGTGGTCACCTATGTGGCGGGCGGGCTCGGCGTGGCCGGGCTGATCGTCGGATCGGTGACCGGGTGGATGGCGCTCGACGCGAGCGGCGTCGCGGCCGAAAACTGCAGGGACGTGAGCCCCGACCGGGCGCGATGCAAACCCGACGGGCTCGACGCTGGCAACCGCGCGAAGACGCTTGGGCTGGTGAGCACGGTCGGCTTCGGCGCCGGCGTGGCGCTCGCCGGCGCGTCGGCGCTGGTCTTCCTGCTGGAGCCATCCCCGCGCCGCCAGCGGGCGCCCGAGGTGAGCTGGGAGCTGACGGCGGGCCAGGCCGGTGGCGGCGTCCTGGTGCGTGGCCGCTGGTGACGCGCCGCGCGTGGCGTGCTGGCCGGCCCATGAGCCGGCCAGCACGCCACGCGCGGCGCGCTCGGAGGAGAAGGAAATCCACACGTCTCGGGAGCATCGAGCCCTCTGCGTCTCTGCGGTTCGAACCGATCGGCGCTCCAGACGATGGATATCGCGCCCATACTGTGGAGGAGTGACCATCGCGAACGAGCGTTGAACGATCGCGCGCGATCCGGGCACGAACGGAGATCAGCACGCTGGAGGCCTGGAGCGAGGCCGGCAGCCCCGAGGGTGACCCGAAGGACGCGCCCGCTGCGTTCGTGCCGAAGAGCCCCGACCTGCCGGGCGCGACCCTCGAGGTTCATCCGAAGGAGCCCTACGTCACCTCCGGTGAGCGCGACGAGTTCCGCTGCTTCGTCATCGATCCCGGGCTCACCGAGGACCAGTACCTGAATGGTCTCCAGATGGTGCCCGGCAACAACAAGGTCGTTCATCACGGGGTGATCGTCATCGATCCGGCGCGGTCGATCGCGGATCTGGCCGGCGCCGACGGGAGCTTTCCGTGCGGCGAGGGCGAGGTGCCGGCGGGCTCGAACCTGGGGGACTTCCAGATGCTCACGGCGTGGGCCCCCGGCACCGCCCCTGTCGATCTGCCCGACGGGGTGGGGCAGCTGATCCCGAAGGGGTCGCTCCTCCTGATGCAGATCCATTATCACCCCGCCGGCGCCACGGCCGACCCAGACCTGACGCGCATCCAGCTCAGGCTCACGAGAGAGAAGCCGAAGTACGGCTTCCTCTACCACCTGCTCGGCAACTTCGACGAGCCGGTCAACGAGCTTGGCTTCGGGCTGCTACCGGGGCCGGGCGACAAAGACGGCGTCGAGTTCCTGGTCCCCGCGGACAGCAAGGATCACGTGGAGACGGAGCAGTTCACGATCCCGGCCGTGGACTCGCCCGTGGGGCAAGAGATACCGTTTCCGCAGGGGACGCGCGTCTATGGCCAGTTCCTGCACATGCACTACCTGGGATTCGACCAGAAGGTGACCGTCACGCGCGCGAGCGGCTCGCCCGATCAACCCAGGGAGGAGTGCCTGGCACACGCGCCGAAGTGGGAGTTCGCCTGGCAGCGCTCGTACTCGTACGACGCGCCCATCGAGTCGCTCCCGACGCTCGAGCCGGGCGATGTGCTCCAGATCCGGTGCACGTACAACAACTCGACGGAGAACCCGTCCGTGGTCAAGGCGCTCAAGGAGGCTCGGTTGAGCTCGACGATCGACGTGGGCTACGGCGAGGGGAACACGTTCGACGAGATGTGCGTCGCTGGGCTCTCGCTCGTCTACCCGATGCCCTGACGAGCGGCTTGCGGGCGCGTCGACTGGACGTCAAGGGCTTCTGAGCGCGGAGTGGGCTTTGGAGGAATGCATGCCCTCGCCCGTAGGCTCAGAAGCGCTCACCGACTAGCTCTTCACTCTTCGCCCAGAGCGCTGCTGCCCGCTCCAGATCGAGCGCGTACGGACGGACCCCTTCGCTGATGGGATCGATCGGGTCGAGGGTCACCCTCGTGGTGACATGGCAGTTTTCGCAGTACCGGCCGCCAACCTCGTCCGCCGCGGCCACCACTCCAGCCCAGACCGAGGTCGCCGCGCCTTGGGGAATGGTCTTGAGCGCGAACGGTGGTTTGCCTCGAGCAGCGAGGTCCGCGTTGCTCCGCTCGACAAAGGTCGCGAGGGCGTCGCCGGGGAGGTGGCGCCCGAGCTCGGTCTTGATGACGCCCGGGTGCACAGCGGTGGCGCGCGTCCCGCGCTCGCGGAGGCGTCGATCGAGCTCCACCGCGAACAGGATGTTCGCGGTCTTGGAGCGCCCGTACGCGACGAACGGCTCGTACGGCGTGCGCTCGAAATGCGGATCGTCGAGGTCGACGTCCGAGTAGCGATGTCCCGAGGACGAGAGAGCCACCACCCTCGAGCCTCCACGCAGCAGGGACGCAATCCGATTGGCGAGCACGAAATGCCCGAGGTGGTTCGTGCCGAATTGCAGCTCGAACCCGTCCTCGGTCAGGCCGAACGGACACGCCATGACACCGGCGTTGGTGATGAGAACGTCGAACGGCTCCCCGCGCTTCAGCAGGTTGTCGGCGCAGCGACGGACACTCGCCAGCGAAGCGAGGTTCAGCTCCACCAGCTCCAGCCCGCCGGAGCCGGTGCTCGCCGCCTGCACCCAGCGGGTCGCTGCTTCCGCCTTGGCCAGGTTGCGCGCGGTGCCGACCACGTGGGATCCATGGGCCACGAGCGCGCGCGCAGTCTCGATCCCGAGGCCGGCAGAGACGCCGGTGACCAAGATGCGTTTGCCGCTGAGATCGCGGCCCGCGAGGACTTCATCTGTGGCCGACGTCGCTCCGAAGGTCTGGGCCATCGTTGTCTCCTGCGAAGAAGCTGCTCTGCGCCGACGCGCGGGCTCTCGCTCAGCGGACCACACACCGAAGCTGCAAAGCGCGGCACAATCACCCACGCCTGGTCTTCATCGGCGCGGGAGTCCCGGCGTCGGCCCCTGGAAGAGGCGACTCCACGCGTTCTTCCTTTGGCTCAGGGGGCCTTGTACTCCGTGGCGACATCCAGGACCCAGGTGACGCCGAAGCGGTCCTTGAGCATCCCGTAGAGGGGCGTCCATCCCGACGGCGCCAGAGGCTGCGCGACGGTCGCGCCAGCAGAGAGCTTCTCCCAGAGCTCGGTGATTTCCTTGGCCGAGTCGCCGCGGACCGAGACAAAGAACGCGTTCTTTCCTTGCTCCCATGGCACGCTGGAAGGCACGTCGTAAGCCATCACTCGGAAGCCGTTCTTGGCAGCGACTTGGCCCCACATCACATGATCGGCCTCCGACGAAGCCTGGACGTTTTGTGCGTCCTTGTAGGTCACGATGGCGATGTCACCGCCGAACACGAGCTGGTAGAACTCCAGCGCCGCTCGGGCATCGCCACGGAAATTGAGGTGGTTGGTGACGCTTACGGTCATGACTTTCTCCTATGCAAGTTCAGGGTTTTGAGCGTGTCTGCGCGTTCACGGATCGTCGGCGTGACGGGGGTTTGCCGACCGGTGAGGCAGCGAGATCGGGTCGGTGACCTGTCGCGTCTGATGGCACGTCGGAGGGCTGATTCCGGAGGGCCGGTACGATGACTCCGTCAACCATCGACACGAGGAAGGCCAAGTCGATCGGCCTGCGCTGGACCAAGGTGCGGTAGGCGGCCATCGACGGGATGACCTGAGACAGAGTGCGGATGTCGGCGGACGCCGAGATCTCGCCGCGCGCGACGGCTCGCTGCATCAGCGCGAGATGCGCTTCGGCCCACGGTTCGACGACCGCGCTGTTCGCTGCCTCGGCGAGCGCCTGCTCTTGCGAGAGCAGCGAGGCGAGCCCGGTCATGATCTTGAGCTTGCGCTCGCCCTCTTCGATCGACTGCGGCTTGAACAAGCCGAGGAGGTCTCCGCGGAGCGTGCCCGTGTCGGGCAGATGCTCGAGATCCACCTGATTGCGCTTCATGTGCGCGACGGCGTCGATGACCAGCTCCGCCTTCGAGGTCCAACGGCGGTAGATGGTCGCCTTCCCGGCTCCTGCTCGCGCGGCCACCAGGTCCATCGTCAGGCCCGCAGCGCCCACCTCCGCGAGGACATCGAGCGTTGCGTCAAGGATCTCAGCGTCGCGCGAGTGGTCTCGCTTTCGCCCGGGCTGTGCGGGCTGGACTTCGACTGAGTCGCCATCCTTCTGGGTCATCCCCGTTGCCTCTCGACCTCCGGACGTATCGATACCGGAAGGTTCCGGAACTGTCAAGTTCCGAAACTTATCAGTTTCGTTTTTGCTCCTGCGTACGCCTTGCCCTGGCCCGTCCGGATCCCTGGCCAGACTCCTGGTGGGTGGAACTGGCACGGCGCTCTCACCAAGGTGAGCTCACAGCGCCCCCCGGGCTCTACTACCCCGCACGGACGAGCACGAGGGCGTCGGACAGGATCCAGAGCCCGAGGCCGATCAAGACGAACGGCAGCGCCGCACGGCCGGAACGCCGGATGCGCGTGCCCAGGATCGGGTGGTTGACAAGGCGGTGCCCGAGCGCGCACCAGGCGCCGGTCATGACCGCGAACACGGCCGCATGAAGCGGGATGTGCGCAGGAGAGCTGGAGAACAGCGGGATATAAACGCCGAGGTTGTCCCCGCCGTTCGCGAGGGTCACGCTCGCCACGGCGATCACCTTGAAGCGCGACGCGCTGCCATGGGGCTCGCGCGCGCTGTCTGCTGCGTCCGCTTCGTCCGCTCCATCCGCCACGCCGGCTTCCCTGGCCCTGGAGCCTCGCCAGAGCGCCCAGAGGCCTCGCAGGCCGAGCGCGAGGGGAGCCAGTCCGAGCAGGCCGATCCATCCGTCCGGTACGCGGACCGCGAGCAGCGCACACGCGACGCTCGCTATCACCAGCGCCGCGATGCCGAGGAGCTGGCCGGCCACCACCTGAGCGGGGGTGAAGTCCGGATCCGCGAAGAAGGCCGAGAGAAGGAGGATGTCATCGATGTTCGTGGACACGAACACGACCACGCTCACCCCGAGAACCGGAAGGATCTGCTCCATGGCGCGCCCACGGACGTACCACCTCCCCCGGTTCGCGTCCGCTCGGCAGAGCGCCGGCGCCGCTCCGAACCGGCCGGCGCTGGAGCCCACCCGGGCCTGCTGGGGGTAGACCGTAATCACCGGAGCGGCGGCGCGTCTGCGCAGGCGACAGGAGACGAGCCACGAGCTCGTGTAAGGAGAAGCCATGGCGACGATTCCCCAGCCCGTGCAGCCGACCAGCGCGAAGGCCGCGCCCGCCGCGCAGGGCGCCCGGACGGAGCTTCCGGTGCAGGGCATGACCTGCGCGGCGTGCGTGCGCCGCGTCGAGAAGGCGCTGCGCGCCGCGCCCGGCGTCCAGGATGCGGCCGTCAACCTCGTGACCCGGCGCGCGACGATCACCTACGACGCGCAGGCGACCACGCCGGCCGCGCTCGCCAGCGCCATCGTGGAGGCGGGATACGAGGTGCCCGAGGTCCCCCCGGCGGCCAGCTTCCCTGACGCCGCGCCGATCACCGGCGTTCCCGCAGCCCCGCAGGCCGACGGCGCCCCCGCAAGCCCGGCGATCACCGGCGTCCACGCGGCCTCCATGGCGCCCGAGCGCCCGGCAGCGACGGCGGGCGCCCCAGCGGCGCGCCAGCAATCGAGCGCGGCCGAGCGCGCCGCCGCCATGGATGCGGCCGAGCAGAAGGAGCAGCGGACGCTCCGGCGCGACGTCGCGATCGCCGCGCTGCTCACCGCGCCGCTGCTCGCCGTGGCCATGTCCCACGGCGCGATCCCGGCGCTCGAAGGCGCCCCCGCGCGCTGGCTCTCGCTCGCGCTCGCGACGGTCGTGGTCTTCGGGCCGGGGCGCCGGTTCTTTCGCCTGGCCTGGAGCGCGCTCCGGCATCGCGCCGCGGACATGAACACCCTCGTGAGCCTCGGGACCGGCGCCGCCTGGCTCTACTCGACCGCCGCGGTCGCGGCCCCCGGCCTCTTCCCGCACGCCGAGCACGGCCACGCGCCGCCCGTCTACTTCGAGGCCGCGGCCGCGATCGTCACCTTCGTGCTGCTCGGCAAGCTCCTCGAGACGCGCGCGCGGAAGCGGCTCGCCGACGCGGTGCGCGGGCTCGTGGCGCTCCAGCCGAAGACGGCCCGGCGCGTCCGCGGCGACGCCGAGGAAGAGGTGCCCGCCTCCTCCCTCGCCCCGGGCGACCTCGTGCGGGTGCGGCCCGGCGAGCGCATCGCGACCGACGGTGAGGTGGTCGACGGCGCCTCCGCGGTCGACGAGGCGATGCTCACCGGCGAGAGCATGCCCGTCGACAAGACGGCGGGCTCGGCCGTGTTCGGCGGGACGCTCAACCAGAGCGGCGCCCTCACCTTCCGCGTCACGAAGACCGGCGCGGACACCGCGCTCGCGCGCATCGTCGAGTCCGTCGAACAGGCGCAGGGGTCGCGCGCGCCGATCGCGCGCCTCGCCGACGTGGTGAGCGGCGTCTTCGTGCCCGTCGTCCTCGGCGTCGCGTCGCTCGCCTTCGCCGCGTGGCTCGCGATCGACCCCACCGCCGCGGGGCTCGCCACGGCGGTCGAGCGGTTCGTCGCCGTGCTCGTGATCGCCTGCCCGTGCGCGCTGGGGCTGGCCACGCCGGCCGCCGTCGCCGTCGGCACAGGGCGCGGCGCGGAGCTCGGCGTCCTCGTCAAGGGCGGCGCGGCGCTCGAGGCGGCGAGCCGCGTCGACACGGTGCTGCTCGACAAGACCGGGACCCTGACCTCGGGTCGGCCCGAGCTCACGGACGTCGTGGACCTCGCGGGCCACGGCGAGGCGGCGCTCCTTGGCCTCGTGGCGGCCGCCGAGCGCGAGAGCGAGCACCCGGTGGCGCGGGCGATCGTCGAGGGCGCCCGCGGCCGCGGGATCGGCATGGAGCCGGCCTCGGCGTTCCGCGCAGAGATCGGCCACGGCATCGAGGCGCGCGTCTCGGGGCGCCTCGTGCGCGTCGGGACCGCGGCGTGGCTGCAGCGGGCGGGCATCGACACGGTCGCGCAAGAGGCCGAGGCCGATCGCCTGGCCTCGCTGGGCCGCACGCCGTCGTTCGTGGCCGTCGACGGGCGGCTCGCGGGCCTCGTCGCGGTCGCCGACCGGCCCACCGAGGAGGCGCGCCGCGCCGTGGCGGCCATGGCTGAGCTCGGCGTCGAGGTGGCGATGGTGACCGGCGATCGGGCGGGCGCCGCGCGCGCCGTCGCCGACGAGCTCGGCATCCGCGCCGTGTTCGCGGAGGTGAGGCCCGAGGACAAGGCGCGGATCGTCCGCGAGCAGCGGGCCGCCGGCCGCAGGGTGGCCATGGTCGGCGACGGCATCAACGACGCGCCCGCGCTCGCCAGCGCAGACGTGGGGATCGCCCTGGGCAACGGCACGGACATCGCCATCGCGTCTGCGGACGTGGCGCTGATCCGCGGCGGGATCGTGGGCCTCCCCACCGCACTCACGCTCGCGCGCGCCACGCTGCGAACGATCCGGCAGAACCTGTTCTGGGCGTTCATCTACAACGTGATCGGCATCCCGATCGCCGCGGGGCTGCTGTACCCGCTGACCGGCTGGCTCCTCTCACCGGTCCTCGCGAGCGCGGCCATGTCGCTGTCGAGCGTGTCGGTGCTCGGCAATTCGCTCAGGCTCCGCGCGTTCGGGCGACGTGGAACAGATGAATGAATGAATGAATGAGAGGGACCGCAGGCGCACCGAAGCCTCCTGAAATACGGAGGGTCCATGCAAGCTTACCGTCGATACGTTGGCACCGCGATTGCTTTTGCCCTGTCCCTCTCTGCCGGTGCCGCTGACGCTGCCGTCACGGTCCAGATCGTCCAGCCGAGCAACGTGTTCATCGAGGGCGATACGATCCCGGTGCGCGTCGCGGCGCAGGCGCCAGACGATGTCTACTACGTAGAAGCGGAGTTCGAGGGGATCGTCATCGAGCTCACGCCGACGGAAGACGGCACCTTCGAAGGGTCGTTCGATCTCGGCGAGCTCGGGGGCGATCTTCCCTATGGACCTCACGTCGTGACGGTCGACGCGTACAGCACGCTCGGCGAGATGGCGACCGCACAGCGCACATTGCACCGGTACGCGCCGCCGACCCTCGGATGGAACGTGCTACCGAACGATACCCTGACAGCAGGCGTGCGCTTCGACGCGAAGTGCATCCCGACGCCGCCGTACGAGTGCCAGCGCCTATCGGCGGAGTTCAGGAGCCCCGCGGACGTCGGGCGCGCCAACGTAGTCATTAACTTCCTCACCACGGCGCCGCAAGAACTCCAGTCGTCCCACCCGGAGCGGCTCTACATCAAGGAGGACCGGTGGGGAAACCCTGTTGTCTATCAGCTCCCGTCGGGCAGGACGTACACGCTCACGATCGAGGCCAGCGACGGCGTGGGCCCGACCGTCACGCGGACGGTCGGCCCGATCCACGTCGATCGGAGCCCGCGGCTCACCGTGGTCGAGCGCGCTCCTGGCGCCATCCTCGACTTCGATGCCACGCGGCTCCTTGTCCTGAACGACCGCGGGCGCATCGGGATCGTCGAGCGCGCCACACGGGCCGTGACGTGGATCGAGACGATGCCGGCGGGAGATGCCCCGCTCAGCGCGGTGTATGGCGCGCTCATGCCGTCCGGGGCTGTGTACCAGACGACAAACGGCTACGTCCGCTCCTGGATCAACGGCGTTCGGAGCACGGTCGGGCGCGCGGCGCGCCTCGACGCGGTGAACGGCGACACGGCGGTGTGGACCTCGGACAGCGACGACTGGGCCCACGCGCACGACTCGTCCACGGGGGACAACACGACCCTCTGGTTCAGCTGGGGCAGCCGATCGCCATTCCAGGCCGACATCACGGCTTCCGGCGAGATCTACTTCGGCACCTATGAGGGAGCCTCGATCGTCGGGCCTGGCGGGGCGCTCCTCGGCGATCACGAGGGCAACCTGCAGCGGCCGATCACCGACGGGACGAACGTCGTCGGCCGGTGGTGGGACGGGCGCACGAGCTCGAGCTACCTGTACACGGCGGATGGAGAAGAGGTGTTCCTGGGCGACTCGATCACGGGCGCCTCGGCCGGGCTGCTGGCGCACGCGGGCCACGCCGGCTTCCTGAAGAGCAATGGCGCCGTCAACCAGGTGTGGCTGCGGACCCCCGACGGCGAGCAGCATCAGATCAGCGACTTCGCGACATCGAGCCAGTTCGATCAAGCGAAGCTCCGGGTCGGCCACGACGGCCTCAGCGACACCGGCGACGTCCTCTTCCTGAACGGCGGCAAGCGCTACATCGGCCGGCCGGGGGGCGCACCCGAGGTGATCAGCTCGGACCTCGGGCACGGGCGCTGGCTCGACGGGAGCTGGCACGTGACCATTGGCAACACGCTGGCTCAGGTCACGAGCGCGGCAGGCTCCCCTGCGCTCCTCGCGGCGCCCGCGAACCTCGCAGGCGCGCTGGAGGGCGGCGGCGAGCGTGAGGTGCTGTCCACCTGGTTCAGGGACGAGCTGCTCGACGCGCCGATGTGGGCTCGGGATCTGCACGAGCCCGACGCGCTGCCGGCGCCGGCCGATGCCGATGCGGACACGGGCGGCGACGTCGCGCCGGCCGCAGCGGGGTGCAGCGCAGCTGGCCAGGCAGGCTCCGCGGGCAGCGCCGGCGCGCTCGCAGCGGCGCTCGCGGGCCTCGCGCTCGGGCGGCGGCGGCGCGTCCGGTCGTAGCGGCGCCGCGCTCCTCCACCCGGCCCGGCTCGACCTCGATCGGGCCGGGCTCGGCGCTCACCGGCGCCAGCGTCGCCGCGGCCCCCGCTGGGGGCCGCTCCGCCGGTCATCCCCCCATCACTCGGCGACGTCGATCTGCCATCGCTGCTCGTCGCCGCTGCCGCCCGCCCGCTGCTCGATCACGGCGGCGTCCTCGGTGGAGCCCTGGTACACCCCGATCAGCTTGCCGCTCTTCTTGTTCTTGATCTGGAAATCGCCGCCGCCCAGATCGATGAACAGCCACGCCTGGTTGTCGCCGTCATGGTTCTCCCATTGCACCAGCGCGACGCCGTCGCTCGTCGACTCGTCAGGGACATCCAGCACCTTGCCGCTCTTGACGTTGGTCAGCCGGAAGTAGCCCGATCCATTGTAGTTGAAGCTCCACTTCTGGCTGTCTCCGCCCCTGTCCGCGTTCTGGACGACGTCCGCCCCGTCCTCGCCCGACGCGCCGACGACATCCATCACCTTGCCGCTCTTCTTGTTGACGAGCTTGAAATTGTTCGTCGCTCCGACGACGGTGCCGGCCGACGTGTCGATGGTGAGCGTGTTGTTCCAGCGCATGCTCATGGTGGTGTCCGACGGGAAGGAGATCGGCTGCCAGACATACGTCGAGTTGTTGACCGGTCCGCTCCAGGCCCCGGCCCACCGGTCTCCCATGTACAGGTAGGCCGTCCCGGCGCTGCCCTGGACCGGGAGCACGTAGGTCGACTGGGAGTGGTAGGTCGTGCCGTCACCGACATTGGTCATCGACGACCAGCCCCTGTCGAGGGAGCGGGACGTCGCGTATTTCGCCTGGTTGGGCGACCAGCCCGTGGCGCCGGAGGTCAGCAGGAAATAGGTGCCGTTCCGCTTGAACAGCGCCGGCGCCTCCCGGTGCCCGCCGGGGAAGAGCGTTGCGGAGAGGCGAGCGACGGACAGGTAGTCGGGGGTCAGCTCGTAGAGGTTGAGATCGTAGTTCTCGTTCGTGGCGGAGATGAAATAGGCCTTGCTGTCGTCATCGACGAAGAGCCCGCAGTCGCGGGACATGTGCCCGGGCTTGCCGTGATCGGTCACCCCGCTGCCGGCGAGCGGACGGAAGCTGCCGTGATACGTGTAGTCGCCGTCGACGGTGCTCGAGCTCGCGACCGCGGCGCGGGCCTCGCCGTAGTTCACCCCGTTCTCCCAGTGCATCCACATCACGAATTTGTCCGTGGATGCGTTGTAGACCACCTTCGGGCGCTCGATGTTGGCCGGATCGAGGTCCTTGTCGGAGTCCATCGTCAAGACATGGTTCCTGAACTCCCAGCGCCGCAGATCGGTCGAGCGATAGCAGGAGACGGCATAGAACGTCCCGTCCGGGTTCCGGTTCTCCCCGAACCAGTAGTAATAGTCGCCTACCCGGATCACCCCTCCCCCGTGCGCCTGGATGGGTTTGCCCGAGGTGTCGGCCCACTGGATCCCGTTGACCAGGGGTCCGACGGCCGGCGGGAGCTCCGGTCCCCCACCCTCGCCAGGCGCCCCGCCGCCGCCGGACGCCGAGCCGACCGATGCGCCGGAGGTGCCGGGCGCCCCGCCGCTGCCAGACGACGAGCCGACCGACGCGCCGGGCGCCCCGCCTCCGCCAGACGCCGAGCCGACCGATGCGCCGGGCGCCCCGCCTCCGCCAGACGCCGAGCCGACAGAAACGCCGACCTGCGAAGCGCCGCCGCCGCCCTCCGATGAGCCCCCAGGGAGCTCTTCCGCGCCGGAACCGCAAGACGCGACGCCGAGCCCCACGACCAGCAGGCCCATCACCGGAGACAAGGAACCGAGACGCATGACGCCCTCCAGAAAGAGCGCCATCTCCGGGCCTCCAACCGGGCGAGTCAAGTCCTTCTCGCGCGCGGTGGTCTGGTTGATTTGATCCGCTCCCGTGCGATCTGCCAGCCTGCGCCCCGCGGAGAACTCGGCCGCGCGCTCGTGGCCCGATCAGGCCCGCGCCGCGGGGATCGCCGCTGCTCCACGCGGGGCGGCGATCTTGTACCTGCCGCGGGCCCACGCGGCGATATCGGCGACCTGCCGCTCGACGGGGGTCGCCGACCAGCCGAAGGCCTCGCGGAAGCGCGTGTCGTCGATGACATAGGGCACGTCCCACTGGTACGCCATCTCGGCCACTTCCCGCATGAAGGGCGAGAACAGGCCTATCGCACGCAGCAGGATGCGCGGGAGTCGCGCCACCTCGACCTCGACGGCAAGCGCGCGCCCGAGGCGCTGCGCGAGCGCCCGCGTGCTCTCGGCAGGCGCCGTCGGCAGGTGCCAGACATGGCCCATGGCCTCCTCCCGCTCGCCCAGCGTCACGAGGCCCCGCGCCACGTCCTCCACGTAAGTATACGAGTGAGGCATCTCGGGATCGCCCATGCACTCCACGGCTTTTCCGGCGAGCGCGCGCGAATAGAAACGGTCGCCCCAGGCGGACAGCGGCACGTCGGCGCCAAAGAAGTCGCTGGCGCGCCCGATGGCCACGCGCACGTCGCCACGGCGCTGGGCCGCGAGGCGCATCTCCTCCAGCTCGACGCGCAGCGCGCCCTTCTTGCTGCAAGGGCGGCGCGGCGAGTCCTCTCTCATGGCCCCGTCGGGCACGCCGTACATGTACAGGCAGTCGAGGGCCACGAGCTTCGCGCCCGCCTTGCTCGCGCCGTGCACCGCGCCGCGCGCGATGGGCAGGAGCTGCGTCGCCCAGAGGTGGTAGGGCGGGTTCATGCAATCGTAGACCACGCTAGCGCCGCGCGTGGCCTCCTCGGCGAAGGCGAGGTCGGTGATGTCGCCGCACACCGACGTGAGCCCCGGCCGCTCCGGAGCGCGGCGGGTGCGCTGCACCAGGCGCACGCGATGGCCCTGCGCCAGCAAGAGATCCGCGACCCGCGGGCCGATCTGGCCGGCGCCTAGCACGACGTGGAGGCGAGACGACGGGCTGGAGACGAGCGATGCGTTGTTCATGAGCACCAGGATGAGTCTTGCGACCACGCAAGACAACGCCCAGAAACGCAACTTGTGGCGGCAAAAATGCAAGACCCAACGGTCAGGCCCGGGCCTGGGGAGCTCGCCGTTACCGATCCGTCGCCTCGGGCGGCCCTGGTGGTCAGGGTCGGGCGGGGCGGCGCGGCGCGGCGCGGTAACAGAGCGGTGGCGAAGTGCAGAGTATCCTCACCACGCCGACCTCCCCCGACTCCCATGCTATGTGTGCGTTGGCGCGAGCTGCGCGGCGTCGGCAGCAGACTTCGCGTTGCGAGCGCGCCGGTCGAGCACGACGCCGCCGACCGACATGGCGACGATCACGACGGCGAGCACCATATTGGGGTGGATTGACGCGAAGGGCTCCATCCCGTCGGGCCAGCTCGACGTACCAGGCAGGCGCGAGGCTGGCATGAACGGGCCCCAGCAGTGCGCCGGCAAGAACGCCGCGAACCTCACCGCGAGGCGGGAATCCCGGCCCTCATAACGACCCCAGAGCAGCACCAGAGCCATCACGCCGGAGATGATGTTGACGAGCAGGAGCACCGCCCCATGAAATCTGGCGTGGGGCGGCCACAGTGGATTGAACAGGTGCGTGTGGTTCACGTCTGCGATCGTCGGAATGATGGACGTCGCCGCGGCTGCGATGGAGATAAGGACCTTGGACGCTCGCTGGCTCATGTTTGTTCCGTGGCGAACTGCGGCGAACGCGCTCGCCGATCCGCCGGTAGAATGGCGCTTGTCGAAGCGTCACGCGCGCTTCGTGTCCCGGCCGGGGCACGGGGCGACGGCTTCGATGATCTGACCCTAACGTCTGCCTCGACGGCTCGCATTGCCCGGAGGCGCCAGAGAGATGGCTCGCGCCGCCACGCCCGCGGGCAAGGCACCATGGCGGTCGCGCGACGGATCGCGACGGTTCACCGCCGCAACTTCGTCCTTGGGCCTCGTCGCTGGTGCGGCGGAGCGAGCGACGGAAAGGCCAACAATTCTCAATACCTCTACGGGACACGGGCGGCTGGATCCTCCTCGGGTGTGGCCCAACGCGGACCCAACGGCCGACGTCGGATGCTTCAGCGTCCACCACGGCGGGGGCGGCAGCGTCGCTCGGGGACGGCGCCAGACGGGACGTTGCCGAGGCGAGGGCAAGAGCGAAGCGCGGTTCTCCGGCGCGTTCACGGACAAGCTGCTGGGATGAGGGGCGCGACCCGGGCCAGGTCCCGACTCCCCAGCTCATTGAGCCCGGGCAGTGTCGCGCGGCCGCCTCAGTCGAGCGGATCCCCGTCCTCATCCATGGCGACGGCGAAGGGCCCCTCGCCCGGTCCCGCCGGCATGACCCACCGGCCGGCCACGGCGTCGGGCGCGACACCGGCGAGCTCCGCGATGCGCTCCTGCCAGTGCTCGGACGCCTCGGTCGCGCAGCGAATCACCGAGGACGCCGTCTTCCCCGCCGCCGGCTCGGCCTCCAGCTCCACGGCGACCTCCGTCGCGAGCGCCGTGTCCGTCTCGACGATCACGGCGTCTGGATCGGACCGGCGGATCAGATCCGCTACGCTCGCGGCTCCCGACGAGCCGAGCACGTACGTCCCCACCTGCGCGCGCTGCGCTTCCACGAGCCGGCCCAGCACGTCCTTGCCCGCCTCGCCCAGCGAGGCGAGATCGAGCGGCACCGCCCGCGCGCGGGCCGAGAGCCCTGCCTCGGCGAGCGCCTTGGCGACGGCGCGCTCATCCACGATCTCGCCTCCGAGCACGGCGACGTCGCCAAAGCGGTGCCGGCGGACCACCTCCCTGGCGGCCAGCGAGGCGCCCTCGTGGAGCGCGATTCCTGCCCGCGCGCACGCTATCCGCACGGCCGGGAGCGCCGCGCGGGACGCCGCCGCGCTGGCCAGCAGCACCGCGGAGATGCCGTATCCCCGCACCAGGTCGAGGCACCGGAGCACGAGGCGGGCCGCCGACACCCGCGAAAGCGTGCCGTAGGGGGCGTGGCGCGTGTCGGAGAGGTAGATGATCCGGTACCCCTGCACGAGCGACGCGATCTGCGACGGGAGGCGCGCGGCGGCGCCGCGCTCGTCGAGAATGACGAGGGTTCGCTGGCTGGATGAGCTCATGATTGGCGAGGAGCGAAATGTAGCAGGTGGAGCTGACCGTTCGGAAGCCGCCCGATCGAGTAGGTGACGCGATTCACGCACGCGCGCTGCGCAGGCTGCCCTGACTGGGACTCCAGCCCTTCTAGCGTCTCCCTGGGCGTGTAGGAGCCCGAGTGCACCTGCCCCGGCGCGAGGGAGCGGAGGGCCGCGTCGTCGCGGGTCATGATGTCCCGCAGCGAGCGCAGCGCCTGGTTGCGCGAGCGGAAGACCGTGTTCGTCTGCTTTGTCGGCCGCGAGGTCGCGAGCGCGGACGGATCCTGTCCCGGGCCCGGCACGTGCGCGCGCGCGTGCCCCACGTTGTTCCCGAAGCTGCGATTCTCGGAGTCTTCCAGCAGCCGCTCGGCCTCGCGCAGCGACGCGAGGCCGAAAGGATCGATCCATGCAAACGGGTTGACCGCATAACCGTAGTAACCCGACCCCCCGGACACGCCGAGCGGATCCGGGGAGACGAACATGCCATCGGCCGGGTCGTAATAGCGATAGCGATTGTAGTAGAGGCCGGTCTCGGCGTCCTCGTACTGCCCCGGGAACCGCAGCGGGGTGCTGGCGTCGCCGTCGCGCGGTGCCTCGAGCCCGAAGGCCTGCCGATCCAGCGAGCCAACGATCTCGCCCGCGTCGTCGAGGAGGTGCTCCGGCGTACCGACAGGATCGTTAACGTAATGAATCCATCGCCCGTCGGCCTCGCGGTGCGCCGCCGGGACGAACGAGTCGTCCATGAAGCAATAGGTCCGCACCGAGGCCGCAGCGCCCCCAGGCGCGGCCGCGCTCTGGCCCGGAGAGCGCGTGATCTCGTGCACCAGGACGTCTCCATCCCACACGAATCGGGTCTCGCGCGCGAGCCGCAGCGCGCCTGCCGCCTCGTCCCACGCGAGGACTCGCTTCCGGACACGCCTCGCCAGCGGATCGTACTCGAACTCGACGCGGGCGCCGTCCGGCGCATCGACGCGCTCGAGCAGCCCTGCGCCGCTCCAGCCGTAGCGGTAGACGCGCGGCTTGTCCCCTCCTGCGTCCTCGCGCCGCTCGACGAGCCGCCCCTCGGCGTCCCAGCGGTACTCCGCGTTCCCCTTCCGGAGGAGCTTCCCGCCCCTGCCGTACCTGCGCTCCGGAGCGCCGTCTCCCTCGTGCAGGTTGCCCGCGGGATCGTAACGGAACACCTCGCGCCGCCCCACCTCGGGCGTCATCGCGAGCAACTGGCCCACGGGATCGTAGCGGAGCTCCGTCACCCCGCGCGCGCCGCCGCTCCGCGCCACGAGCTCGCCGGTCGGATCATGGCGGTAGCTCATCAGCGCCACGACGGCGTCGGGCGGCTCACCCGCCCACGCCGGATGGCCCGGCGCGGTCGGCGGGCGCTCCCCAGGGCGCGTGAGGCGCTGCTGCGAGAGGCGGCCCAGCGGGTCGTACGAGGTCCCGATCGCGCCGCCGCCCGGGAGACGCCGGAAGACCTCGCGACCGAAGGGATCCAGCCCGTGCTCGATCAACGCCGCATCGTCCAGCACTGTGCGCACGCGCGAGCCCATCGCGTCGCGCGCGATCGCCTCGCTGTGCCCGAGCGTTGTGCGTCGCGAGATCCGGTTGCCCAGCGCGTCGTACCGCGCCTCGACTGCGTGCGCCTCGCTCCCCAGGACCTGGATCTCCTTGACGATCTGGCCGAGCGGATCCCTCTCGAGCTCGATGCGCCCGCCGGGCCAGCGCGTCTCGACCAGGTTGCCGAGCATGTCGTACTCAAAATGCTCGTCGCCCGCCGGGGTCGTCCGCTGGACGAGGCGCCCCGCCAGATCGTACGCGAGATCGGTATGCACGGCCGGCCCTGCCGCCTCGGCCGCCATCGACTCGCCCGTCGTGACCCGCGTCGGGCGCCCCGCCGCGTCGAGGCGATAGCGCAGTACGCGCCCATCGAACGTGCGCTCCTCGATCAACCGACCATAGATATCGTAAAGGAGCTGGTGCTTCTCCCCGATCTCGTTCACGACCGTGGTGAGCTCGCCCTCGCGGTTGTAGAGCAGGCGGGACACGTGGCCGTTCGCGTCCTTGCGCCAGCAGAGCCGGTGATACCCGCCCCACCCCCACTCGGTGACATGCCCGCTCGGGTTCTGGGCCCGCACGAGGTGCCGCTCCCCGTCGTACTGATACCGCGAGACGCCTCCCTGGGCGTCGATCACCGCGATGAGGTCGCCGCGATCGGAGTAGACGAAGCGCGTCTCGGCGCCCGCCGGATCGGTGCGCCCTGTGACCCGGCCGAGCGCGTCGTACCGGAAGCGCCATACCGCGCCGTTCGGCGACGCGACCGCGATCAGGTTCCCCTGCGCGTCAACCTGGTACGATGTCCTCGCCCCGTTCGGATCAATCCGCTCGCGCAGCAGGCCCCGCTGGTCGGGGCGGTAGGTGGTGGTTTGCCCCAGCGGATTCGCAATGTGCTCCGGGTTCCCCCACGCGTCGCGAAAGATCTGAGTCACCCCTCCATGCGGGTCGGTGATCTTGACGGGGGAGCCCGCCTCATCCCGGACGATCGACGTACGGGCGCCGAGCTGGTTCGTGTAGCCAACCAGGTTCCCGCGCCCGTCGCGCTCGAAGCGCTCGAAGCCGCCGTCCGGATACTCGAGGACGGCGAGGAACCCGCGCGCGTCGTACACGGCGCGCACGGGCGACGGCCCGGCGTCGTGCGCCATGGTGAGCAGGCCGAACGCGTTGTGCGCGAAATGCCCGACGTGCGTCGAGTCGATGACGTGCGTGTAGTCCTCGTCGAGGTACTCGAAGACGCAGTGGTGGACTCCCCTGGCGGGGTGGCGGCCCGAGGCGAGCACCGAGGGCACGTCCGGGTCCAGGCTCGGATCGGGGCTGGATAGGTAGTCGCCCCAGGACTCGATGCACCGCCCCTGGGCGTCGTACACGAAATGGAAGCAGAGGCCGGTCCGATCGACGTCGGCGGTGAGCCGGGCCTCGTCGTCATACTCGTAGCGCGCGGAGAAGCCGTCGGCGTCGGTCGCCGTGACGAGCCGTCCGCGCGCGTCGTAATCGTATCTCTCCAGGGCGATCCACCGCCCCTGCTCCAGCGCGTTCTTCACCTCGATCGAGGCGATGTGCCCAGCGCCGTCCCTGCGCACGCGGAGCTTCCGGCCGGCGCTGTCCGTCACCTCGACGAGCTGGCCATCCTCGTACACGAGCGCGATGCGGTTCTTGTTCCTGTCCTCGATCGCCGTGAGCAGGTAGAGGTGCTCGCCGAGCTTCTCCGAGAAGGCATAGAGTCGCCCGTCGTTCGGGTCGACGACATAGCCCCACGGCTCACGGCGGAGGCGGAAGCCGAATGAGGAGACCACGTCATCGCCCGTGCGCAGCGACTTCGGGAAGGAGACGCGCGTGCCCTGGTCCGTCCAGACGTCGATGGAGCGGCGGCGCTCCTCGACGCGCCAGCCGAGGCTGTGGGCCCATCCCCACCCGAGGCCGACGTCGCGGCAGTGCGCCTGGGCGCTGTAGCTGCGCGTCAGTTGGAGGGGCAAGGGTCCGGGCAGCTCGACGATGAGAATGGGATGGGTGAACGCGCGCCCCGTGGCGACGTCGACCGGGTGCGATTTCGTGCCGCAGAGCGGAAAGCGCTGCGGATCCGGGGCGCCCTTGCCACCGCCCTGCGCCTGGTTCCCGCCGCTCCCGCCCCCAGCGCCCTGCCGGCCCGCTCCGGCGCCGCCGCCGGGTCCTCCCGCTCCGGCGCCGCCGCCGCCGCCGCCCATCACGAAGACGCCGGGGTTCATGCCGGGAATGGCCGGGATGTTCGGGACCGGAGCCGTGCGCGCCATACTCTGAGGTTCGCTTGAACGTCCCCCCGGAGACAAGCCAGCAGTTCAGACCCTGCGGAGCTCGACCACCGGCAGCCCGAGCAGCCGAGCGATCGCCTCGTGAACGACCCGGGCTGCCACGACGTCCCCGAGGGCGACGGCGCGGCTCAGGGTGCTGGCGAGCGAGGCGACGACGGCGGCCCGAGGCGACATCTCGGTCATCCCGAGTTCGCCAGGCGCCAAGCTCGGTGATTGGGCCCGCGTTGGGCCCACACCTTCCGAGGGGCTGCGATCCGTCGCCATGCCCGGCCGAAATGCCGTCGATAACGACCGATCGCACCGGTTCGCCCCCGCAAATTCGTCCTTGGGCGACGACGTACTAGCCTTGCCAGGGTGGATCCATCCGACCCCGTGGCCCGGTACCTGCCAACCCTCGGGCGCGCCCGCGCCGAGGGGCTCGCGCTGCCGCCCGGCGCGCCGGCCGAGGAGCGCCGCGTGGCAGCGCTGGTGATGCTCGCGTCGATCGTGCGCCGCGAAGGCTGGACCGAGGTCGTCGACCTCAGCGTGGAGGACGCGCTGCAGATCGCGCCGGGAGAGCCGCCGCTCCCCGACGCCTTCGAGGCACGTGCCTACCGACGCCTGGTCGAGCATCTCGGCCCCCGTCCCTGCACCGCGTGCGCCGGCGCCAGCGCGAGCCTCGTCGTCTGCGCGTCCTGCATGGGCGACGGCCAACTGCGGCGGGTGCGCATCCGCCACCTGCAGGACCGCCCGATCGAGGTGCGCGAGCTCTATGTGCCACGCGAGATGTCCTTCGTGCCGGCGCTGTTCGCGTTCGAGAGCGCCCTGAAGCGCGCGCTGGGCGCCGCGGATCCCCCCGAGCCCCTGCGCTGCCTCGACCTCCGCCCCCGGGCGCTACGCACCGCCTACCGAGGCGGCGGCGACCGGGTGGTCGAGCCGGATTTTCATGGCCACCATTTTGCCGGCACGATCGAGAGCGCGGTGGCCACCCTCGGCGCGTTCGCCGCCGGCGGCCGGATCGTGGCGCAGGCGGTGCGCGCCTACGCGTGGCCGTTGCTCTGGCTGCGCTACGATCCCGGCGAGCCCGCGCGCGACGTGGTCGTCTTCCCCGATCTCACCGGCGCGCTCCAGGCCTTCTCGGGCGCGAGCCCGGGCGAGCTCGGCGGCCCGCCGCTGCAGCGGCAGCACGCGCGGGGGTAGGCGAAGCTCTCGCGCGGGCGATCGAACGAAATCGCTGGGTTCGTCCGGACATCAGCGACGGCCAACGCCGAGCCGGCGACGACACCGATCCTGCGCGCGCCGCAGCACCCGATCATCACCGGCTGCTGCTGCGACAGCAACGGAGCCGCCCACCACCCGTCCACGCTGACAGCCGCACTGGCCCGATTGCTGCTTGGGCCCGCGGCGGCGGATCCCGATGAACACCCCTGCGACGCTGTCCCCTCCCCGCGCCTCCGAGATCGACGACGTCGCCGACGTGCTGGTGATCGGCGGCGGCCCTGCCGGCGCGTGGGCCGCGCTGGGGGCCGCGGCGAGCGGCGCGCGCGGCGTGGTGCTTGTCGACAAGGGCTATTGCGGCACGTCGGGCGCGACAGCGCCCGCGAACACAGGGGCCTGGTACGTGGCGCCCGACGGGGACGCCCGCGAGCGCGCGATCGAGAGCCGTTATGCGCGGAGCGGCGGGCTCGCGCACCACGAGTGGATGGCGCGCGTGCTCGACGCGACCTGGACGCAGATCAACCAGCTCGCGGCGTGGGGCTACCCCTTCCCCGTGGACGACAGCGGCCTTCAGTACCGCGCCAACCTGAGGGGCCCCGATTACATGTACTTCCTGCGCCGGCAGCTCCGGCGCGCCGGCGTCCGCATCCTCGACCACGCCCCTGCCCTCGAGCTGCTCGCGAGCGACGGGGTGGTCTCCGGCGCGCAGGGCTACTCCCGACAGGAGGACGCCGCGTGGCGCATCCGCGCCGGCGCCGTGGTGCTGGCCAGCGGCGGCTGCGCGTTCCTGAGCAAGGCGCTCGGCTGCGACGTCAACACGGGCGACGGCTACCTGATGGCCGCGGAGGTGGGCGCGGAGCTCTCCGGAATGGAGTTCTCGGCCCAGTATGGCATCAGCCCGGCTTACGCCTCGGTCACCAAGGGGCTCCCGTACTTCTGGGCGACCTTCACCACCGAGTCGGGCGAGGAGATCGACAGCCGGGGGAATCGCATGCTCGCGGTGGCGAGGGAGCTGCGCCGCGGGCCGGTCTATGCGGTGCTCGATCGCGCCGGCCCCGAGATCCAGCGCTGGCTGCGCGACGGCCAGCCGAACTGCTTTCTGCCGCACGACCGGCTCGGGATCGACCCGTTCAAGCAGCGTTTCCCGGTCACCTTGCGCGCGGAGGGCACGGTGCGCGGCAGCGGCGGGATCCGCGTCGTCGACGAGGAGTGCGCGACGAGCGTCCCGGGGCTCTACGCCGCGGGCGACGCGGCCTCGCGCGAGCTCATCGTCGGCGCCTCGAGCGGCGGCGGGAGCCCCAACGCCGCCTGGGCCATCTCGAGCGGCACCTGGGCTGGCCACGCCGCGGCGCGCTTCGCGGCCAGCCTGGGCGACCGCGCCGCGGCGAGGGCCGTGCGCGCCGCCGGGACCGTCGGCCTCCGGCCCAGCGGGACAGAGGGCGGGCTCGACGCAGGGGAGGTCATCGACCTCGTCCGGCAGGAGATGCTGCCGCTCGACAAGAACCTCTTCCGGCAAGGTGACCAGCTGTCGGCGTCGGTCGAGCGGCTCGAGGGCGCGTGGCGCGACGCGAGCGCGCGCCTCCGCGCCGCCGGCGTCGCGCAGGTCCGCGCGCGCGAGGCGGCCGCGCTGCTGGCCACGGCGCGCTTCTGCTACCGCAGCGCGCTCGTGCGCGCCGAGTCCCGGGGGCTGCACCAGCGCACGGACCTGCCGGACACCGATCCCGAGCAGGCCCACCACCTCACCACCGGCGGGCTCTCGTCTGTCTGGGTCGAGCCCCGCCGGAGCCCGCTTGGCCCCTCCCACCGGCCCTTCAACCGAGGAGATCTCGCGTGATCGAGCTCTTGAGCGACGCCCGCTGCATCGATTGCAACCTCTGCGTCAAGGTCTGCCCCACGAACGTCTTCGAGGCGCGGCCCGGCGAGGCGCCTGTCATCGCGCGCCAGCAGGACTGTCAGACCTGCTTCATGTGCGAGCTCTACTGCCCGACCGACGCGCTCTACGTGAGCCCGCTCGCCGAGCGCCGCGACCCCGTCGCGGAGGAGCGGCTCGAGCAGGACGGCCACCTGGGCAGCTACGCGCACCACCTCGGCTGGCGCGCCGCGAGGCCTGGCGGCACCGACCGCGACCCCACGTTCCGGTTCCGCGCCGTGACCGCCGGGCAATGAACACCCCGTGACGCTCCCCGCGCCCGCGCTCTCCCGTGCGCAGGACGAAGGCTTCTGGAGCGGCTGATGCGGTTTCCGCCCACCTCTGCACCATGCCGAGCAGAACGGCGGTCTCCTGCACAGGAGACGGGCCCAGATCGGCGTTTTCGGCGCGCAAGCGCACTCCAGTGCGCTGAGCACCGAAAACGTCGAGGTGGGCCCGTATCCGAAGCGGGTGACCGTCGCTCTAGGTGAGAGAGGGAAGCGCGCCAGTGCTGTACTGCGGGTCGCCGAAGGTCTTGTCGTCGGTCCCCATCGCGTTCGCTATCGTGACGAGCAGATCGTTGTGCTGGCGGGCAGAGCCGCCGTTCGCCAGATAGTCCACGAAGCGGCCGGTGCGGAAGACTCCGCCCCCGCTGCCGGCGAGCAAGAACGGGATGTTCGTGAGCGCGTGCTGCCTCGACTCGCCGATCTCGGTGACCCACAGGACGACGGTGTTGTCGAGGAGCGTGCGATCCCCCTCCGCGTACGAGTCGAGCTTCCCGAGCAGGTAGGCGAGCTGCTCCGCGAACCACGTGTGGATCTTCATGTACTTCTCGTCCCCCGCCGCGTTCCACTCGTGGGAGATGGCATGGTGATTCTGCGTGAGCCCGAGGAACGGGTAGAGGTGCTCGCTCTCGGCGTACGACCACTGGATCGTGGCGATCCGGGTGAGGTCGCACGCGAGCGCCGCGGCCATCATATCCATCTGGAGCTTGCCGATGGCGGGCATGTTGTCGTCCTTCGAGAGGTCGATGCGGTCGCCCAGCGACGGGGCCTGGCAGCTGCCCGTGGTCGGGGTACCGCCGCCGCCGTTCGAGGAGCCGCCGCCGGCCAGGCGCGCCTCGATGTCCCGGATCGACTGCAGGTGCGAGTCGAGCTTGAGGCGATCTTCCTTGCCGATGCGAGGCCGCACGTCGGCGATGTCCTCGCGGAGGAGATCGAACACGGTCCGCCGCTGCGCGCGGAGCCGATCCAGCGCGGTAGAGCCGCCCGGGTCCTGGCCCGGGTCGGGCACCGTGGCCCCGAAGAGCTGCTGGAACGTGTCGTAAGGGTCCTCGCGGGGGGGGATGGGCTGGTCCGGCCCGGCGTAGCTGAGCCGGCCACGCACCTCCGCGTCACGGACCTGGACGCCGAGCTCCAGGGTCTTGAACAGCGTCTTGGGCTGCAGCTTGTTCGCGATGTGCTGATCGAGCGAGATGCCCGACGACCAGCCGGCGTTGGTGGACATGAAGCTCTTGAAGTTGCCCTTGAGCAGCGCCCGCCCCGTCAGCAGTCCACCGATGCCCCGAGCGTGCTCGGAGCCGACGTTGGAGTTGACCACGACGTTCATGTTGACCCCGCGCATCGGGATAATCTTCGACTTGAACGGCGAGAGCGGCTGGAGCAGCGGGCTCAGCGTGAAGTTCGTCTCGGTGCCCGTGGGCATCCATTTCGACTCCATGGTGCCGTTCGGCGTATAGAACACCACGAAGCGCTTGGGCGCGGTGGCCTCTTGCCCGCGGGCCAGCTCGGAGTTGAGAAGCGGAATCGTCGCCGTCGCCGCCAGCGCGCCCTGGAGCATCCGCCGTCGAGAGATCATTCGCGGGTTCATGTCACTCCTCCTCTGCGATCGCGCTGCGGTACAGGAACGCGTCGGTCTGCGTCGTCGCCACGATGAGCTCCACGAGATCGCCCTCCGAGCCGTGGAACCCTGCGCGCAGTCCGTCGAGCGAGCACTCGTCGTCGACGTTCTCGAAGCGGCCCGCCGTGTAGCGGAACCATTGCGTCGCGAGGCACTCGCGGACCTGCGCGCTCCCGGCGAGCTTCTCCGCCAGCTCGCGAACGCCGACGAACGGGCCGTCCATGTCATCGGACGCGACCATCTCCCCGGAGACGTCGATGACCTGCCCGCCCTCCTGGGTGCGGTACGCGCCCACGGCATCGAAGTTCTCGAACGCGAAGCCGATCGGATCCATCAGCTTATGGCAGCCGGCGCACCTCTCATTGGAGGCGTGCTGGTTGAACCGCTCACGCGCTGTAACACCCTCATCGCCCGTGGGCGGCGTGAGGTCGACGTCGTCAGGGGGAGGCGGCGGATCCTGGCACATGAACTTCGAGCGGATGGCCTTGCCGCGCAGCACCGGAGAGGTCTGATCGGGGTGCGCGTGGACGGCCAGGAACGCGGGCTGCGTGAGCACCCCTGCGCGCTGGTCCGGCGGGAGCTGCACGAGCTGGGGTGTGGTCGAGCCGGGCGGGACCGTCACGCCATACAGCTCGGCGACGGACTCGGTGGCGAAGCCGACGGGCAGCGTGAGCAGGCTCGAGAGCTTGTGGTCCCCGGACCACAGCACGTGCTCGACGAACGCGGGAGTCTCCGCGCTGATCCCCGCGACGAGCTCGTCGTTGTACCCGGGGAACTTGCTCTCCTCCTTGACGATGGTCCCGAGCTTCCCGAGGTTGAGCCATTGCTTGTAGAACTCCGTGATGGCCCGGCGCGCCCGCGGGTGCTCCAGCATCTGGCGGGTTCGCTCGGCGAGCTGCTCGCGGGTATCGAGCTGGCCCGCCTCCGCGGCATCGAGCAGCTCCTCGTCGGGGCCGGACGCCCAGACGAGGTACGACAGGCGCGACGCCATCTCGTACGGGTCGAGGCGCACCCGCGACGAGGCGGCATCGGAATCGTGACGCAGCTCCAGGCGGAACAGGAATTTCGGCGATTGCAGCGCGGCCCGGATGACGACCTCGATGCCCTCACGGAACGACCCGTCCGTGCGCCCTGCGGCGTAGGCGCGCATCAGCCGGTCGACCTCCGACGTCTCGAGCGGTCGGCGGTACGCGCGACGGCCGAAGTCCTGGACGAATTGCCGCGCGCACGCCTCCTCCTGAGCGACTTGCCCCTCGACCGCGGCCGGATCACACGGCACGAGCTTCGACAGATCGCCCGCAACAGCCTCGGTCGCGAGCGCCTCGGCAGCCAGGAGGTATTTCTCCGCGTGCAGCGCAGATACGGTCAGCACCGTCGCGTTGTTGTTGAAACCGCCGGCGATCTCATCCGGGGGGAATTGATCGGCTGGGGTGAGGGACGTTCCGAGGAGATCTCGGACCGTGTTGTTGTATTCGAATCGCGTCAAACGCCGCTGCGGTGCGAGGATCCGCTCGGCGCCGCACACCGGGGGATCTTCTTGTCCGGACGTCGAGCCGTCCCCCCCGGAGCTGGAGCCTGGGCCAGACTCGGAGCCCGAAGCTCCAATCTGCCCGTTACCGCACCCGGCCGCGGCCGTCAGCGCGAGCGTCGCTATGAGCGCGTGACCGGCTCGCCAGCGACGATATCCTAAGTCAGCCATACCGTGACCTCCTACCGTCGGTCACAACCTACGGTGAAGCCTCGTCAGACGTCAAGCGCTGCTCCCACCAATTCACAGCGCCAGACGCCGCCGTTCAATGGCCGGACAGCGGTCAACAACGAACCATCCGCAGGCGAAGTCTGATACTGCCCGAAGACTCCACTCCCGTCATATTATGGATCGACTGGCCGCCACTTGACGCAACACGCGCCGCGTCAGGCCAGCAGGACCGGGCGCACGCCAGCCCGAGCAGCGAGGCGATAGCGCGACGCCGTCGCACCTCTCCAAGCCACCCACGCCGCGCACACGAACAGCGATTCCTGGAATTCCCGCTCCGGCGCGTATTGATCACGAGCCGCCGAAAACTCTCCAATTTCGACCAGCGGCTTCCCACGCGCCGCGCGCCTCGCGGCGTCACGGCGTGGGGGAGAGTTCGCAGATCACCTGGGGCGCTTCGTGCCCGTAGACGACGCGCAGGCTCGGGTGGGCGCGGACGAGCTCGCGCAGGCGATCCAGGCTCCGCTGTCCCACGGCTTCGTCGCTCGCCGAGGGACCGCGCGGGCCGATGCCGCGCTCGAATGCCCAGGCGTAATGAGATGCATCACCGACGAGCAGCACCGGGCCGGACTCGGCGTTGACCACAAACGAGAGGTGACCGCGCGAGTGGCCAGGCGTCGGGAGCGCCCAGAGCGCGCCGTCGCCCCATACGTCGATGGCCAGGTCGAACGGCGGCATGGGGACGCCGCGCGCGAACGAGAGCTCCGAGAGCGTCGCTCCCTCGGCGAAGTGCCCGTAGCCGAGGTGCCCCGCGAGATCGTCGGCCTCGTGCTCGCCGGTCACGATCTCCACGTCACCCGGGAGCTCGCCGAGGCCGGCGGTGTGATCGCCATGAACGTGCGTCAGGTAGACCTGACGCGGGCGTGAGCCGAAGCGCGCGAGCTGAGCACCGAGCGAGCGCCCCGCTGGGAGCGTGAACCGCGTGCCCATCGCCCGGTGCAGCCAGCTCACCGGCGCGCGGATGTCGCCGAACGGATCCCGCTCGAACGGGGCGGAGAGGCCGGCGTCGATCAGCACGTCGCCGCGCGCGGGATGGCGGACGAGGTGCGCGTAGATCGGCAGCGGTTCGTGCTCGCGGGCGCGATCGAACGCGACGTGGTCGCTGCGAAGCAACATCGAGCGCGCTCCGCCGACCTCGCCCGTCTCGAGGGTACAGAGCCGCACGCGCTGGCCGCGCGCGAACACGTCCTCCCACGCGGAGGCGCGCTGCGGCGGCACGGCGAGCTCCACGCGAGGGAGCTTCGATGGGCTGCCAAGTCCGGCCCAGATCACGAGCGCCGCCCCGAGCGCGACGACGGCGCCGAGCCCGGCGCCGATCCGGCGAAGCCACGGGCGGATGAACGTGGAGGGCCGGCGAGGCACGATCGGCGGCTCGGGCGGCGTCAGCGAAGGAGCTTCATCGAGCGAAACATCACGCATGCCTCGGTTGTACGGCGCGCGGTCGCACACGAGTCATGCTTCGGCGTGATGCCTGCCATGTCGCGCGGGATATGATCCGGAGATGCGGATCGAGGACGTCGACTTCAACGGGCTGCGCGCGCTCCACCACCTGCTCGAGACGCGGAGCGTGACCCAGGCGGCGCGGCGCCTCGGCACGACGCAGCCCAACATGAGCCGCTCGCTCGCGCGGCTCCGAGAGGTCTTCGGTGATCCCTTGTTCGTGTCCACCGGCCGCGCCCTCGAGCCGACGCCCATGGCGCTCGCGCTCCAGCCCGACGTGGAGCGCGCCCTGTGGGCGCTGCGCACGGTCTTCGATCCCATGGTCCGCCAGAAGCGCGAGGACGAGCCGTTTCCGCTGCGCGTGGCGACGTCTGACTACGGCACCCTGGTCGTGCTGAGGCCGTGGCTCGCGCAGCAGGCCGAGGCGCGGCCGATGACGACGCTGCGCATCGTCCAGCCCTCGCTGGAGACGATCGGCGCTCTCGAGCGCGGGGAGGTCGACCTGGCGCTGATCCCGCGGGTGGACATCGACGGATTGGAGCAGTTCGTGTTCCGCCCCATCGTTGACGACGAACACGTGATCGTGACCCGGCGTGGGCACCCGCTCACGCGCGGGCGCGCGACGTTCGAGCGGTACCTCGCGTGCGGGCACGTCGTCGTGGGCAACGCGCTGCCGGGGCTCTCGACGGTACAGCGGGCGATCGCGCGGCTCGAACGATCGCGGGACGTGCAGGTGCGTGTGCCGTCGCTGCTGCTCGCGCTCTCGCTGGCAGCGGAGACCGAGCTCGTCGCTACGCTGCCCGCGCGCATCGTCCGCGCCTCGGGGCTCCCGCTCACGACCCGACCGCTCCCCTTCGAGGTCGAGCCGTTCACGCTCCACGTCGTGTTTCATCCACGCTGGACGACCGACCCGCGCCATCGCAGCATCCGGGAGAGCCTGATCTCCAGCTCCACCGCGAGAGGCCGCTCCAGGGCGTCCACATGAGCCTCCAACGTTCGTGTGGATCGCTCTGCGGGCCCGATTCGACCGGAGCAGGCGATAGCGCCGCTCAGGCACTCCACGGTCTCCGTGCGGGTTCGACTCCGATATTGCTATGCTGTCGCATGGGTCAACCTGGGGTCGCGGTGTTCGGCTGGCTTCTCGCCCTCTTGATCGTTCCGTCCGCCTGCAGTCTTCCGTCGACACAGGCTCCGGCCGCGCCGCCCGCGCGCGCGACTCCGATCCATCACGCGACGCCGACCCCGCGCGATCCCTCGGCCGTGATCGACCCGGACGATGATGCCGGTATCGCCGCGGCGCTCGCCGGCGGCGGGCTCGATGGATGGATGCACGGCGCGGCGGCTGAGGCCGGTCTCTTCGTATTCACCTACCGGCTCCCGCACGATTTCTTCCGTTACGCTGACTTTCCGATGATCCCGGGGTCGCCCGAGGTCGCGCGGGAGCTCGCCGGGCTCCGGCGGCATGACCGGCTGCGCGTCTTCGGCAACCTCGAGAAAAAGGGCCCTCAGCGCCATGTCCGCGTGCGCCGCATCGAGGTGATCACGCGGTTCTCCTCCGGCGTGGACGCGCCGTCCTATGCGCACGACACGACGATCCCCGCGGCGCTCCTTGGGGGGCGCGAGCTCGTGGGTCGTGTGCACGGCGTCGACGCCGAGGGCAAGGTCCTCGTGGTCGAGCTCGCAGACAAGGTGGTGCCGGTCTTCGTGACCCGCCCTGAGCACGTGCGAGACCTGTGGCGCAATGACAAGATCCGGTTGCATTACGTGATCGCCGAGCACCCCGACCGCCCGATCCACCTGCGGCTCGATCCGGCCGTCTCGAGGCCCATCGAGGTGCTGGAGCGCATGCAGGCCGGTCACGGCCAGCCGATCGCGCTGGAGGGCGATCTCGTGCTCTTCCCGAGGAGCCCGCAGATCAAATTCGACATCTGGGCGCTGCGCGTCGTCGACAGCGATCGGGTGGAGCGCGAGTATACGCTGGTCAATTTCAGCGATCCTGAGCTCTTCAAGGCGATCCGCGACAAACTCGCGCGGGGCTGGGCGGCGCACCACGGCGCGCCGGTGGACGCGCGCAACAAGTTCATCAAGCCAGGCCTGCGCGTGCGCGCGAGGGGCGTGCTCAACGTGATCTCGCCGGCGCAGGCCAACCCGCAGATCTTGTTGTCGTCGGAGGGGGCGGTCGAGGTGCTCGGAGCCCCGGGACGGGGATCGCTGCCTCCCGTCAACCGATGAGGCGTCCCCGGGTCCCGCCGGTCCGTCCTGTGCATCATCCTGTGCATCATCCTGTGCATCATCCTGTGCATCATCCTGTGCATCATCCTGTGCATTAGCCAGGCCCGCCCGCCTGAGGGGCTCGATCACGGCGGTAGAAGGCAATCGCGCCTCCATTTTCTTCTTGCCCACGGTTTCCTCAGACCACACTATCTGCCGGGGGTGGGGCACCCGCACGCGCCGCCTCTGGAGCGTCATCCTTCCGTATCTCGAGCGAGCGCCCCCTCCGGCTCGGGCCGCTCGCGGCGTTCGTCCGTCAGAGCCCAGGACGCTCCACGCGCCCGCTTCACTGCCCCGTGTCTCGACGGCCATGCTCTCGATCGGAGGTGCGCCCGTGAAACCAGCGTTCGTCCTACCGCTCGTCATCGTATCGTCGTGCCTCGCCTCCGCCGCTGCCGCCGCCGAGCAGGCGTGCGGGTACTCCAGCGCCGGCTGGAACGCGCCGAACGGCGCGGCGGTGTTCAGCGCCGGCTCGGGGCCGATCGGAGACGTCCTTAACGCCGTCGGCGAGTTCCGGACGCACTCGATGCTGTCACACGGACCCGGACGGTGGGTGACGCATGCCACCATGAAGCAGCCACGCGAGAACTCCTGGCCTGAGGTGTGCAGCACGCCCATCGTATCGAACGATCTGCTCGATGGTTATCCCGGGCTCGCGCAGGTCAACCAGGGTGGGATCTACCGCTTCCTCTACGGGAGCGGCGGGAGCGGCCCGGCCGCGCTGACCTACCAGGTCGGCGATCCCAAGCGGGCCGCGTCGATCGGCGAAGCCATCTGGTGGGAGGTGCCCTACTACGCCGAACGCTCGATCATCGACGAAGGGGTCGAGATCCCTCGGCTGAGCGTTCGCGGCGACCGGGTGCACTACTCGTTCTTCCAGTACCGCAACACCGAGGGCACGCCCACCGGCGGGCCGGCGTGGAACAACGGTATGGTTTGCTCGTCATTCCTGGCCTACGCGCACTATCTCGACGGCCAGGGCGCCATCCCGCCGTACACGTACAGCCACGCCAAGCTCGCCAGCGCGGCCAACGCCCTTCACGACGGGGTGATGGACAGCTGCGAGAACAGCCTGGGGTTCTGGGGCTCGATCGGCACATCGATCGTCTGCCTCACGGACGTCTGCGACAAGGCCGCCAATCAGGTCGCGAACTGCATGGCCTCGCACGCATGCGACACCGGCAGCAGCAGCTTGTGGAGAGGGGTCCGAGACGACCCGAAGACCGTCGCCGTGTCCATCAGCCCCGACCGCATCGGCGGCTGGAGCGGGCACCCCTGGGGGACGCAGGCCGGCGCGACCGTCTGGTCCGCCGATACGAACCACAACGTCCAGTGGAACTCCGGAGGCAACGTCTACGGGTGCTGGTACTGACGAACGTTCGAGCACAATGGAATGAGGAGCTCAGGCCATGACGACCAGGATCGGTGCGCATCGGTCAAAGGCGCGATGGGTCGGTGTGGTGCTGCTCGCCGCCGCGCTCTGGGTCCTGGTCTGGTCGATCCGTGCCCCCAAGACGCCCGAGCCCGTCCGCGCAGCGCCGAGGGCAAGCGCGCCGGAGGCCCCCCCGAGCGCGAGACGCGCGGCGAGCGCCGTTACGGCAAGCACGAGGGCGCCCGCGGAGGACCCGGCCCCCCTCATCGACGAGATCGAGGTCGAGAAGCCGGAAGTGTGCGCCGGTGAGGAGAACCTCATCACGGTGCGCTCCCATACCACGAACGGGACAGACGAATACCTCCACAGCGTCATTGGCACGCGCACCGGATCGCGGGTGCCGCTCCGCATCTGGCCCGAGATGGACGGATCGTACGAGATGCCCACCATCTCCGTGTTCGGGCGTAACAACGCGGTGACTCAGATCGAGGTCCCGAGATACAAGGTCAACGCCTGCAAGCCGGAGCGGATCGTCGTCATCACCCACAGGCTCCTGCCGAGCACCCCCGGTGAATTCGAGCTCACGGCACAGATCGTCGACGTCGGGCTCAAGGACAACCCCGACGCGAGGCCGTTCAAGCCCGCGAGTTATGCCTGGGTGTTCGACGACGGCGGCTCGGAGAAGACGAAGGCGCCGTTCGTGACCCACAGCTACGAGCGCCGCCCGCAAACCGCGCTCGTCTCCGAGTTTCTGATCCGGGTGGAGGTCCAGGGCGAAGCGGGCGAGAAGCTCACCGGCCGCGCCCTGCTCCAGATCCCGAACATGATGTTTCAGGACCTCGCGGAGCGGGGGATCGTGACCATCGCGGCGACGCCGACGCCCCGCTTTCCCCGGCAGGACGGCGACGGCGTGGTCCGGCAGACCTTCCGCCTCTGGCATCACAGCGACGCGCCGGTCCGGATCGATGCGGTCACGGCCGTGCGGCACCACGCGGGGGCGTCGAGCGCCTCACCGCACGAGAAGGCCTCGCTCGGCCTGGTCGAGATCCCACCGGGGCAAGGGGTCGACGTGGAGGTGAGGCTCGACACGGTGCGTGAGCCGGATGTCTTCACCATCACGTACATTCTCGAGGGCGAGACGGCGGAGGGGCACGCGGCGCGCGGGACGTTCTCGCTGATGAAGCCGCCGCCCGCGCCGACCAAAGAGTCGAGCACACCGGTCACGGAGCCCGTCCTCCTCGCCAAGATCAAGCGGGCGCGAGCGCTCCTCGCGCAGGAGTTCGTCACCGACGAGGACATCTGGCGGCTAGAGCGAGAGGGGAAGATGGCAGATCTCGACATCTCGCCGCCGCGTACGCCAGCGCCATAGCCCGCTCCGACCGCGCCGCCATGCCCGCATCGACCCCTCCGCTTCGGGGCTCGTGCTCGGTCCGGCGCCGAGATCGATCGTGCCCTCGAAGCTCCGATCAGCGGGGCTCGGCCCGCCGCGCGCCGTTGGCCGCGGCGGCGTCGGCGCCGTTCATCCGCTGGATGCAGAGCTTGAGGCCGGCGCGGAGGTTGCCCATCGTGATGATCCCCGAGAGATCGACCCCCAGCGCGATCATCGTCTGTGCCACGTTCGAGCGGATACCCGTGATCACCCCCTCCGCGCCGAGGAGCCGTATCGCGCGGACCATCTCGATGAGGTAGCTCGCCGTCTTCGTGTCCACCGCGTCGACCCCGGTCAGATCGAGTATCGCGAAGCGCGCCCCCTTGCTCGAGATCGCGTCGAGGAGGCTGTCCATCACCTCGGAGGTCCTCACGCTGTCGACGACACCGACCATCGGGAGCGTCAGCACGCGATCCCAGACCTCGATGATGGGCGTCGACAGCGCGCGAATCACCTGCTGCTGGGCCTGGATCATGTCGAGCCTCGCCTGGAGCTCGACCTCCTTGCGCTTCATGTCCGTGATGTCGAACGTCACGGACACCGCGCCGTTCGGCGCGCGGCGCTCGTCGAAGACGGGGAGCAGCCAGGACCGCCAGGTGACGCCGTGGGTCTCGACCTGGTTCTCCACGACCTCCCCCGCCAGCACGCGCCGCATCCCGTCCGCGGCCTCCGGGCTGGACCCGTAGAGGTCGAAGACGTTCTTGCCGATGAGCGCCCCAGGCTTCACGCCCGAGTGCTCGAGCCCCTTGCCGTCGTGGTGGGTGAAGACCCCGTCGCGATCATACTTGCACGCGGCGATCGGGACGTGATCGAGGATGGCGCGCAGGATGATCGAGTCGTCCCGCGACACGTCCGCGAGGCGGCCGCGGTCGGTCACGTCCTGCCCGATGAAGAGCCTGCGCACCACCTGGCCGTCGGCGCCGCGCACCGGCTCGTGCACCCACACACACGCGACGACGCGCCCGTCCTTCCGCCGGTGCTCGACGGTGAGCGGCGCGCCGCCCTGACCGTCGCAGAGGCGTCGCCAGAGGTCGACTTCAGCGCTGCCCAGCGCCGTGTCCGCGAGGAGGCGGCCAATCACCTCTTCCCCGGTATAACCCAGCAGCCGCTCCGCCCCGGCGCTCCACGCGGCGATCTCGAGAGACCCGACGTCGCCCGTGCACTCCACGGCGATGAACGGTCCGTTGAGGACTGCGTTCATGTAGCTCGTCGCGACCTCAAGCTCGTCCGGGCCCGCCAGCTGGTCCATGCGCCGCACTGTACCGGGCACATCGTCGGAATGTCGAGAAAAACGGCCGCGCCCGATGGTCAGCTCCCTCGCTTCATCGTGGCCTCGATGAGCCCGTGCGGCTCGTCGACCGGGACGAAGATCTCGTTGTCGTTGGTGAGCCCGAAGGGTGCGAGATCGACGAGCAGGCAGTGCTTGTTGGGGAGCGAGAGGCTCACCTCGTCGATGGCAGGACAGGCGGCGAGCACCGCCTCCCCGAGGTCATGGATGGTGTGCTGCACCGAGAGGCTGTGTCGCTCTGCAAACGTCTCGATCAGGGCGCGGCGGGCGCGCTCCCACGTCGCCGTGGGCGCCGGGTCGCGGCCGCCCGTGCGCCAGCGGGCCACCATGAGCGTCGAGAGGATGCGGTCCCCGGTCTCCTTGAGCGTCGTGTATTCATCGCGCGGAAAACCCGAGAACGCCGAGCCGGTGGTCTTGAGGACGAGGAGGTCTGCGATGCCGGACGTGATCTCGACCTCGCCAGGAGCCGCGGAGATCTCCGCGGTCCGCCGCTCCCCTGCCGCGCGGAGGAAGGCGTGAGGGTGCGGCGCGCCGCCCGCGTCGACGCGAGACCAGACGTTCTCTGCGATATCTACCCTCGCCCGCCGGGTGTGCGGCTTGCCGAGGAAGTGTTCTGCGAGCAGGACGCCGAAGTCCTCGATCGGCTCGACGGGGTGGCCCTTGGCGAGCGCGTACACGGTGTTCTTCATCGTGTCCGTCGGCAGCACCTTGCTGTTGTCACCCTTCATGTAGGCGTCGTCGAACTCGCCCTCCAGCTGGATGTCGACCTGGACGTCGGTGAGCTCGTGCCGCGCGCCCGCGCGGCGGACCTTCACGAGCCGCACCCTCGATTTGCCGTAGGCGTTCCGCACCAACGAGATGGACATCGTTCTTCAGCTCCCGCGCCGGACGACGACGCTCCCTTGAGACGCGGGAGAGACGGTAGCTTGAAGCACGACGCCGCCTCAAGCCTGGCGGGCCCCTCGGCGCGCGGCGCGCGACGACGCTCCGGCGGCGGCCGCCCGCCGGAGCGTCGTCGGGCGGGCCCGTGCGATATCGCACGTGCGGCGACCATGGCGCGTCACCACATACGCGGGCATGGTGACCACAGAGCGTGACAGGGCGGCCGATGAGCTCGTCGCTCGCCGAGAATCGTTGAGGGACGCCGCGCTCGCCCGCCTCGAGGCTGCGTCCGTCGCGCCGCGCGCCTTCGGAGCGCGCGGCGAGCGCGAGGCGCTCTCGCGCTGCCACGTGGACCTCGCGGCGCACATCGACGCCCTCGCCGCGGCGCTCCGCGCGGCGGGCGCCCGGCAGCTCTGCGAGTACTGCGCGTTCACGGCGGTGTTCCTCGAGGCGCTCGGGGTGCCCCGGCGCGCGCTCGGGGCCGCGCTCGACGCCCTGAGCGAGAGCATCGGCGAGCAGCTCGATCCGGCGCTCTCTTCGCTGGCGCAGGACGCGCTGGCCGCGGGCCGGGAGCGCCTCTGCGCCTCGCCCCTCGTGACGCCGGCCGCGCTGGCGGCCATCCCCGAGGCCCCGTACGCCGCCGGCGAGGCCGGCTCGCCGGCGGAGGCCATCGAGCGCTCGGCGGCGCGCATCGCGCCGATGAGCGTCGCGCTGAGCTTCATGCGGCGCCCGGCGGACGCGCTCGCCGCCGGCGCGAAGCGCGCCCTCTGCCTCGACGACGCCAGGCGCCACGTCGCGCAGCTCGCCGCGGCGATCGACCACGACTCACCGGAGCTCTTCAGCGCCTATGCGGAGTGGGCGCAGACGCTGCTGGTGCAGCATGGCCTCGACCCCGCCGAGCTCGTGGGTTACCTGCGCGCGCTCGGCGACGTCCTAGCGCTCACGCTGCCGGAGCGCCTCGCCGAGGCGCCGCGGCGGTACCTGGCGGCGGCGATCGAGCGGCTCACCTCGATGCACGCCGAGAATCCCAGCTTCGTCCGCCCGGAGGCTCCGCTCGGCGCCGTCGCGTGCGGCTACCTCGACGCGCTGCTCGAGCGGGACCGAAGGCGAGCGGTGCGGGCCATCCGGGAGGCGGTCGACGCGGGCACGCCGATCAAGGACATCTATGCTCACGTGCTGCAGCCGTGCCAGTACGAGCTGGGCCGGCGCTGGCAGCTCCGTCAGCTCAGCATCGCCGGGGAGCACTACTGCACGGCGGTCACGCAGATGATCCTGAGCCAGCTCTATCCACACGTGGTCAGCGCCGATCGCGCCGGCCGTCGCCTCGTGGCCACCGCCGTGGACGGGAACCTCCACGAGATCGGCGCGCGCTTCGTCGCCGATTACTTCGAGATGGCGGGGTGGGACACCTTCTATCTCGGGGCCAGCACGCCGGCCGAGCACGTGCTCCAGGAGGTCGTCCAGCGGAAGGCCGACGTCCTCGCGGTCTCGGCCGCGCTCAGCGATCAGCTCTCGAGCGTCCGCCAGGTGATCGCCGCAGCGCGCGGCGACGATCGGTGCAGGGGCGTCGTCGTCCTGGTCGGGGGCCAGCCGTTCTGCGTCGTCGACGATCTCTGGAGGCAGCTCGGGGCCGACGGCTCGGCGCCGAGCGCAGAGCGGGCCGTCCGCACGGCGGAGCAGCTCCTCGCGAAGCGGAGCGCATGACCCCGCTCCGCGCCCTCACGCGCAGGCCCCGCGGCGTGCGTTTCGCATAGCGAGCTCCGCGCCGGCCTGGCAAAGACAGAGCGCCTCCGCCGCGAGCGAGGGAGAGGCTCGGCTTCCGATGATTCCGATGGAACCGCGCAGGACGCAAAGCGCAGGAGAAAACGAAGGAGCGCCGCTCGTGGCCCCGCCGCCGGAACACGAGCTCAGCGGTCCAGTCGCGGAGCGCACCGCCGCTTTCCTCATGGCCTCGACCGCGCTCGCGATTGGCGTGTTCACGCCGGACGGCGCGCCGAGGCTCACCAACCACGGCATGCGCCGGCTGCTCGCTGGGGCGGGCGAGCCGGGTCGCGCCGAGGCTCGCCTCGTCAGCCCGAGCTTCGCGCAGCTCGCCGCGGCCGGGCGCGGCGCCGAGGAGCCGATCTACAGCGGCATGCTGCACTTCGGGGATCTCCGGTCGATCGCGCACAGCCTCCGGGGGGAGGTCTGGCGGGTCGGCCACGACCTGCTGCTCCTCGCCGAGTTCGACGTCATCGAGCTCGAGCGCGTCGTCGCCGAGGTGTCCGCGCTCAACTCGCGGATCTCGAGCCTCCAGCGGCGGCTCGTCTCCGAGCAGAAGGAGCTCGAGCGGTCGCTCGAGCAGCTGCGCGCCACGCAATCGATGCTCGTCCACTCCGAGAAGATGAACGCGCTCGGCAAGCTCGCCGCCGGCGTGGCCCACGAGATCAACAACCCGCTCGCCTTCGTCCGCAGCAACGTGCACACCCTGGCAGAGTCGCTCGATCGGCTGTTTGCGGCCTACGAGGCGCTCGATCGGGCCGCCGTCAGCGCAGGCTCGGACGACGTGAAGGGCCTCGCCGAGGCGCTCCGCGCGGAGGTCGAGCTCGACTTTCTGCGTGAGGATACGGGGGATCTCGTGAAAGGCACGCTGGGAGGCCTCGCGCGCGTGCAGAAGATCGTCGAGGACCTCAGGACCTTCACGCGGATCGACCGGGCGGAGGAGGAGCGCTGCGATCTGAAGGAGTGCCTGGAGAGCACCCTCGCGATCGCGGGACCGACGCTGAAGGACGGCGGCGTCCGGGTGACGGTCGAGTGGGCCGAGCTGCCAAAGCTGCGCTGCAAGCCGGCGGAGCTCAGCCAGGTGTTCCTGAACCTCCTCATCAACGCGGCCCAGGCGGTCGAGTGCCGAGGCCGGGGGAACGGTCGTATCGTGATCCGCGAGCGCAATGAAGAATGCGGGGTCGTCCTGGAGTTCGAGGACAACGGCGCCGGGATAACCCCTGACGTCCTCGGCCGGATCTTCGATCCGTTCTTCACCACCAAGCCTGTCGGGCAGGGCACGGGGCTAGGCCTCACCATCTCCCACAAGATCATCGTCGATCAGCACGGCGGCACGCTCACCGCCCGGTCGACCCCCGGGGTGGGCAGCACCTTCACGATCACGCTACCGAAGGAGCTCGACCCATGACGCACGCCTCCGGCGAGCGGCGCTCGCTGCTCATCGTCGACGACGAGCGCGAGACATTGAAGGCGCTCCGCCGCGAGCTCCGGCGCGACTACGATGTCCTCATCGCGGAGAGCGCCGAGCAGGGCCACGCGATCCTGCGCGAGCGGTCCATCCCTGTCGTCCTCAGCGATCAGCGGATGCCGGGCACGACGGGCACGGAGTTCTACGCGAGGCTCAAGGCCGAATTCCCGGAGACCGTCCGCCTCCTCATGACCGCCTACGCGGACACGAGCGCCGCCATCCAGGCCATCAACGAGGGCGGCGTGTACAGGTTCATCTCCAAGCCGTGGGATCCGCCGGCGCTCGCCGGCGTGTTGAGCGACGCGTTCGCCCAGCACGAGCGCATCAGCCGCTGCCAGCGGCTCCTCTCGAGCCTCAAGACGAGCGCCGACGCGCTCCACGTCGAGAACCAGCAGCTCGCCGAGGCGACCCAGAGGACCCATGAGCTCATGGGCATCGCCGCGCACGATCTGCGCAATCCGATCGCAGCGATCCAGTGGTTCTCGAAGATGCAGCTGGCCGGCGTCGGCGCGGGGCCCGAGGACACGCGGCGCTACGCCCTGAAGATCCAGGACAACGCCGAGTTCGCGCTGCAGCTGCTCGAGAACCTGCTCGACATCACGACGCTGGAGCACGGGCACGCCGTGCTTGGCATGCAGGAGGCCGACCTGCGGGGCATCATCGCGGCGGCGGTCTCCCTGAACGAGCACGGCGCCGGCCGGAAGGGGATCGCGGTGGACGTCGACGTGCCCGCCGATCTCCCGCCCGTCTGCTGCGACGTCGCGCGGATCGAGCAGGTCCTGAGCAACCTGCTCAGCAACGCGTTCAAGTTCTCTCATCCGGGCACGACGGTGACGGTGCGCGCGCGGAGGGTCGGTCAGGCGATCGAGGTGATGATCGAGGATCAGGGCCTGGGCATTCGCCCGGACGAGATCAGCGGCCTGTTCAGCAAGTTCCGGAGGACGAGCACCCGGTCGACCGGCGGCGAGAAGAGCACGGGGCTCGGCCTGTCGATCTGCAAGAACCTCGTCGAGCGCCACGGCGGCACGATCCGCGTGGAGAGCGAGCTCGGCCGGGGAACGCGGGTGTTCTTCACGCTCCCGATGAAGGATGGGCGCGCCTGCGAGCCCGAGCGCTCCGCGGCGTAGGCTCGCCGCGCGCGCCGCGCGCGCCACGTCCGACTTACCAGCTCACGGTGTCGTTGAGCGTGAGCGTCCCGCCGGACGCGGGCGTGCTCACCGTGCGATTGCCGCCGCCCGGGAGGTTCTCCCAGGTCACGGTGCCGTCGGCGTTCTTGCGATAGTACTTGTACTGGAGCGCGCTGCTGGCCGGCAGGTTGACGCGGTTCGTCCACACGGGGTAACTGCGCGGATCGACCGGGACACCGAGATCGGTGTTCCAGCTGCCGAGCGCCGCGGTGTTGCCAGTGACGTACATCTGCTGGCCGACCACGGTGGTCGCGGTGACGTTGACCGTGACGCCGGCCTCGCCGGACGCGGGCGGCACCACACACGTGTTGTAGCGGCCGCAGACCACCGAGGGGATATCGACGACCCTGCCCGCCCGGATCGACGCCAGCAGGCTGATGTACTCGCCCATGGCCCAGTTCAGGGGGCTCATCGACCGCGTCGGGGTGCCCGCCGTGACGTTCGCCGGCTTCTGGACGGACCAGCCGGTGACGTCCGTCGTCTCGCTCCACACCTGCTCGGGGATGAAGCCCTGCGGCGTCGAGAACGCCTTCACCGCGGTCAGGAAGGGGTTGCCGTCGGCGCCGACACCCGTGCTGGCGATGTTGAACATGCCGCGCTCGGCCGTGAAGATGGGCCACAGCCGGCCCCGGCCGCCGCTCCCGTCGAAGTTGCCGCCGTCGTTCTTCTCGCCGTATCCATCGTAGTTGTAGCGGAACCAGGCGTCGCCCTTGCCGGCGATGGTCCGCTTCAGGATGGCGTCGTACTCGGGCAGCGTCGCGACGATCGAGGGATCGTCGGGCCGCTTCACCCCCATCCGCACGAGCTCGAGGAACCCGCCGTCGACGATGTAACGCTGGTCGTGCGTGCCGCCGCCGTTGCCGATCGTGAAGGTGATCGCCGCGTCCGGCCCGGACACCGGGTTGTACACCTGCGGCCCGCTGCCGGTGTTGCCCCGCGCAGAGGGGTTGATGCGGATGTAATACCGGCCGTCGCCGTGGTACCCCGTGGTCGTGAACGTCCAGCGGTCGACGCTCTGCTGCCAGTAGTCGGCGGCGGCCATGTAGCGCGCCGCGCTGGTGGTGTCGCCGTTCGCGCGGGCGATCGTGGCGGCGCAGACGAGGCCCGCGATCTCCGCCGCGATGGTCGACGGCGAGTACCCGGCGTTCTCCTCCCAGCGCTCCTGCTGGGTCCATGGGCCGGTGTTGACGATGTAGTCGGCGGTCCTCTTGATCTTCGTCCACAGCGGGTTGTAAACGGAAGGTCCGAGCCGCCACGCGAGGATGATCGGCATCGCCTGCTCATCCATCTGCGTGCCTTGCCAGTACTGCCAGCCGCTGACCCAGGCGTTCTGCGGGAAGCGGCCGACGCGGCTGTAGCCCTGCGGGCAGCTCGGCGCGTTGTACTCGGCGACGCCGCAGTCGCTCGACTGCTGCAGGGTGTTGAACAGGTAGTTGACCACCGAGGTCCCGGTCGCGGTGTCGCCGGCCGTCACCAGCGCGCTGGCGAACTTGAAGAGATCGCGCGCCCAGACCAGGTGGTAGCCGCCGTTGTTGCCGTCGCCGTTGGTCTCGCCCCAGGGCGTGCCCATCCCCGCGATCATGGCGCCGTTCGACTTGTCCTGGATCGTTTTGAGCGACATCGCCGCGAGGTAATACTGGTCGTCGGCGGTGGCGCTCTGGCTGCTGAGCCCGGCGGCGTAGGTCTTCCACCCGTTGTCGTAGGTGGTTTGCAGGGTGCTCAGGCTGCTGCCGAGCGTCGCGTTCGCGGTGGAGGTCGCCTCGGTCTCGGTCGCGCCGAAGCCGAGCACGACGTCGAACGAGACGCTCGTGACGGCGCTCGTGCCGAGATCGATCCAGCCCATCTGCGCCACATTGCCGCCGCTCGCCAGGTCGTTTCGCCACGTCATGGTCCTGTCGACGTTCCCGCCGAGGAGGTCGGTCCAGCCGTCCGACTCGCCGACGAAGCCGCTCGACACCATCGGCGCGCCGCTCACCACCTTCCAGGGGCGCGACGTGGCGAGCGCCGAGGCGCGGCTGTTCTCCGAGGCGACGAGCAGCGTGCGCCCCCCTGCCGCCACGGTCCTCGACGTGTCGCCGGCCCCTGAGTTGTCCATCGCCGGGTTGTGGAGCAGGTAGAGGTCGAACTGGGTGACGTTCCTGCCGCCCAGAGCGTCGAACTGGACGCGCTGGATCAGCGCGTTGCGCCCTGGATCGGTGAAGATCGTCTTGGTGATCCGCCAGTTGTGGGCGCTGTTATTGGTCGTCGCCTGCCAGCGCATGGATCGCTTGTCCGGCTGGGACACGGTGAAGCTCTGTTGCTTCTCCTCGTCGACGAAGGTCTTCGCCGTGTCCCCCACCAGGAACTGCAGATCGACGGTGTTCACGGTGTCGAGCACCGGATAGAACACCTCGGACACGATGCCGCGATGACCGGTGAAGTAGACCCTCGAGGCCGCGGTCGTCGAGGTGCCAAGGAAGGACTTCTCAGCAGGTCCCCACACAGAGGGTACCCCGACCCCCTTGGCGGCAAGGCCGGCGCCCACGGCCTTCAGGGCCGAACCCTTTGGCGGGGCCGTGCCGGCAGCGCCGAACGGGAACGGGACCGCGGACTCCCCGGCCATCGGCTCCTCTGCATCCGTGTCGAGCGCGCAGCCCGCGAGCCCGAGCGTCAGGTAAATAATTGTAGTGCCACAAGAAATGCGCTTCAGCATCACGCCATTCCCTTTCCATCGGGTGGCCGTCGCGTGAAGACCGCTCCACGGCTACCGTAAGACAGCGACTTGGTTGATGTTTTTAGATCGAGCTGGCGGATCGCGGCCCGGGCCCCCTGCGCTCACTTCGCTCCGGCTCCGCGTGGGACGCCAGCAATGTTGTAGCGTAGCACGCGATCTTCCCACGCTTGCGCGCACTTGCGCGCCGCTATGCCGAGCTCCTGGCAAGGACAGCGACGCTGCGCTTTACGCGCCGTGTCGACGCGGATCCACCAACACCGAAACCGTCAACCGCGGGTTGGCGATCGACGCAAACGGCGCCGCGCCCATCGCGGGCTCGACGGAGCGCGGCCGCGAGCTCGCCGCCGCGAGCTCATGAGCTCACGAGCCCACCACCTTGCGCCTCGCCGCCGCGTAGCGCCTGACCACCTCGTCCGCGATGACGCCGATCAGGATGACGGCGCCGATGACCGCGAACTCGATCTGGGTCGGGACGCCCAGCATGTTGATGGCGTTGCGCAGCACCTGCATCAGCGCGGTGCCCAGGATGACGCCCAGCACCGCGCCCTCGCCGCCGCGCAAGCTGAAGCCGCCCAGCACGGCCGCGGCGATCGCGTAGAGCTCGTAGAAATTGCCGAAATCGACCGGCTGGGCCGAGTTGACCTCCAACGCGAACAGCATGCCCCCGAAGCAGGCGAGCACCGAGCAGAGGACATACGCGAGGATCGTCATCCTGTCGGTATCGACCCCGCTGTAGCGGGCCGCCTGCTCGTTGCGGCCCAGCGCCATCAGATAGCGGCCGTAGACGGTGCGGTTCAGGAAGATCGACGCCGCCACCGCGATCGCGAGGAACAAGAGGAACGGCATCGGGATGTCGATCCACGCGATCAGATCGAGCCGCGTCTTCACGCCGGTGAACGGGTGCACCGCGTAGGGGCTGAAGCGCCCCTCGGAGATCCACGAGAGGAACGGCACGGGGACCGACACCGGGCTGCCGACCGACAGGTAGCGAAGCGACTCGAACCCGACGCCGAACCCCTGCGTCTGATCGCCGGAGATCCCGCGCGCGGTGCCCCGGTAGAGCAAGAGACCGCAGAGCGTCACCACGAACGGCTGGAGCCGGAGCTTCGTGATGAGCAGCCCGTGCGCGAGCCCGATGCACAGGGAGATGGCGAGCAGCACGGGCACCGCCAGCGAGGCCGGCCAGTGCTGCACCGAGAGGAGCCACGGCAGCATGCAGCCGGCGAGCGCCACGACCGAGCCGATCGACAGGTCGATACCGCCCGTGATGATCACGAAGCCCGCCCCGATGCTGAGGATGCCGAACAGCGCCGTCCGCCGGATCAGGTTCTCGAGGTTCTCTGCGAGGAGGAACCTCCCGTTCAGGAGCGCGGTGCCGAGCGACACCGCGAGGAGGAGCCAGAAGACGCCGAGCACCTTCCGTCGCGTGCTGTGCACGAGCGGCGCGGCCGGCGCGGCGCCGCGCGCCCGGAGATCCTGTGTCGTCGTCACAGACATGCTCTCTGGCCTCGATGGGTCCTGGTCACGCCGCGTCACGCCGCGGCGTCGCTGCCGGTCGCGAGCTGCATGATCGCCTCCTCGCTCAGCTCGGCGCGGCCGAGCTCGCCGGCGATGCGCCCCTCGTGCATCACCAGCGCACGGTCGGACATGCCCATCACCTCTTCCATGTCGCTGGAGACGAACAGGGTGGCCATGCCGCTCGCTGCCAATCGCTCCATCAGCTGGTATATCTCGTGCTTGGCGCCGACGTCAATGCCGCGGGTCGGCTCGTCCAGGAGGAGGACGCGCGGCGACATCGAGAGCCACTTTGCGATGACGACCTTCTGCTGATTGCCGCCGGACAGGTGCTGCGCCGGCTGCACGTCGCTCGGCGTCCGCACGCCGAGCTCCCGGATCATCTGCACCGACATCCGGCGCTCGCCCGCGCGGTCGAGGACGCCGTAGCGCTGCGCCCTGCCGAGGCTCGGGAGGCTCACGTTCGCCCGGATCGCCATCTCCAGGATGATGCCCTGTTGCTGGCGATCCTCCGGGACCAGGCCTATCCCGGCGGCGATGGCGTCTCGCGGGGCGCGCGGCGTGATCGCCCGCCCGGCAACGCGGACGGCGCCTCCGGCCGCCGGCGTGACGCCGAACAGCGTCCGGAGCAGCGATGTGCGCCCCGCGCCGAGGAGCCCCGCCACGCCGACGATCTCCCCGGCGCGCACGGTGAAGGAGAGCGCTCGCTCGGGGTGCCTCGGCGTCCGGAGGCCAGAGACCTCGAGCACCGGCTCGCCCGGCGGGTTCGGGACGTGCGGATAGAACTGCGAGAGATCGCGGCCCACCATCAACCTCACGATGCGATCGTGGCTCATCTCCTCGCGCGAGAGCTCGCCCGCGTTCTCGCCGTCGCGCAGCACGAGCACGCGATCCGAGAGCGCCCTCACCTCGCCGAGACGGTGAGAGATGTACACGACGCTGATCCCGCCCGCGCGGAGCTCCCTCACCACCTGGAAGAGCGCCTCGGCCTCGTGCGGACACAGGCACGACGTGGGCTCATCCATGATGAGCACCCGCGCGTTCGCGGAGAGCGCCTTCGCGATCTCGACAAGGTGCCGCTGCCCGAGCGACAGGCCGCTGACGAGCGCGCGCGGCGAGCACGCGAGGCCGACCCGCGCCATGATCGCCCGCGCCTCCCGCTCCATCCTGCCCTCGTCGATGAAGCCGCCCCGCCGCGGCTCCCGGCCAAGATAGATGTTGGCCGCTACATCGAGGTTGTCCGCCAGATTGAGCTCCTGGTGGATGAGCGCGATCCCGCGGGAGAGCGCCTCCCTGACAGAGCCGAGCGCGACAGGCCGCCCGTCAAAGAGCATCTCGCCGGCGTCGGGCGCCTCGACGCCGGCGAGGATCTTCATGAGGGTGCTCTTGCCAGCGCCGTTCTCGCCGACGATGCCGAGCACCTCGCCGCGGCCGAGCGTGAGGTGCACGCCGCTGAGCGCGAGCACGCCGGGGAAGCGCTTGGTGAGGCCGCGCGCCTCGAGCACCGGCGTCGCGTCCAGTTCGGGCGAGGAGGCTGTCATTCGCGTCAGTCCACGTCAGGCGTCGCCGGCGCGGTGCGCGCGCGGCGCCGCGCAGCCCGACGCCGGGCTCACGGTTGTTGGCCCGCCTTCTGCTTCAGATCAGCCCAGAACTCGCCCAGGTTGCTCTTGCGGATCTGCCGGGCCGGCAGGGAGATGAACTTGTCCTGGGGCACGACGGAGTTATCCCCCCGCACGAGCGCCGAGAGCACGCGCACCGACTCCTTGCCGTACATGTACGGATTCTGCACCACGGTGCCGACCACCTCGCCGTCCTGGATCGCGCGCAGCGTGGCGTCCTGCTCGTCGAAGCCGACGACCTGGATCGAGCTCATCTTCCCCGCCTGCTTGACCGCCTCGAGCAGGGCCGGCGTGTGGTACGCGTTCAGGCCGATCAGGCCCACGAGGTCCGGGTGCGCCGACATCATGTCTTCGGCGTTGCTCTTCGCCTTGGCGGCGTCGATCTGGTCGGTCAGGGTCGCGACGATGGTGTATTTCGCCCCCTTCAGCTCCTGGCTGAGCGGGTCGTTCCCAGCGCTGCTGTCCTGGCGATCGAGCAGCTCGTCGAGCACGCCTTGACGGCGCTTGCGGGCGTTGTCCCCCTCGAGCCGCCCGACCAGGATGGCCACCTTGCCGCCGCCGGGGATCGCCTCCTTCACGAGCTGCCCCGCCATCCGGCCAGCGACGTAGTTGTCGATGCCGATGTACACGATGCGATCGCTCTTCGGAGCGTCCGAGTCCTGCGTGATGAGCTTTGTCTTCGCGGCCGCCTTGTTGAGCAGCGGGACCTGGTTCTCCGCGTCGATCGGGCTGATCGCGATGCCGTCAACGCCGCGGATCAGGAGATCCTCGACCCGATGCATCTGGTCGTTCACGTCGCTCGGCATCACGACGCTCACCTCGACGTTGTACTCCTTCGCACCGTCGATGACGCCCTTCTCGGCGATGGTCCAGAACGGGGCGACGCCGTTCGTGATGTAGGCGAGCTTCGGCTTGCCCCCCGCCGCCGGCGCGCCGCTGTTGTCGCAGCCCAGTGCCGCGAGCCCTGCTGCCACGCAGACCCCGACGATGAACCGACCGATGCTCTTCAACATGCGCTCTCCCCTCCACCCGTCCACCCGACAAGAGCCGCCTCGCGCAGCGGATCCGGGCGCCTCGTGCCGATGCACGACGGAGCAAGCACCCCCGTGCCAACTGGCCAGCTCATGATGCGCGATCCGCTCCAGACGTGTCTACACGATTCGACGCGGAGATCCCTACCGCGGCTCCCGCACCCCTAGCGCCGCGCGCTCGGCGCGTTGATGCCGCCCGATCGGCCGACGGCGTAGGCGATCCCGCTCTGCAGCGTCCCGCGGATCACGATGCGCGACATGTCGATGTCGAGCTGGAGGAGCGCCTGCGCGACCTCGCCGCGGATGCCCGTCAGCACCGCCTGGACCCCGAGCAACCGGAGGGCGTTCGCCGCGTTGAGCAGGGCGTTCGCCACGCGTTGATCGACCCCCTTGATCCCCGTAACATCGATGATGACGGTCCGGGTGCTGCTCCTTGTCGCGCCGTCGAGCAGGGTCGTGAGCACGTCGTGCGCGCGCTCCTCGTCCAGCGTGCCGATGAGCGGCATGACCATGACGTCGTTCGTGATGGGTACGAGCGGGGTCGACAGCTCGGAGATCTTCGCCCGCTGGAACCGGATCACCTCCTCTTGCAGCTCGGCCCGGGCCTCCTCGGCGCGCTCGCGCTCGCCGAGCTCGTGCAGCAGGCGCACATTGGCCTCCCGGAGCTCGGCGCTCTGCGCGGAGAGGCGCACGTTCGCCAGAGAGAGCTCCTCCGTCCGCTCCCTCACCTCCTGCTCCAGCCGCTCGTTGGCCTCCCGGAGCTCGGCGCTCACCGCCGTGAGGTCGGCGTAGAGCAGCGCGTTCTCGACCGCCACCGCCGCCTGCGAGGACAGGAGCCGCAAGAGCTCGATGCGATCGGCGGTGAACGCGTGCTCCGCGAGGTGGTTCTCCAGGTACAGCACCCCGCTCAGCCGGCCCTGGTGCAGGAGCGGCAAGCCCAGGATCGATTTCGGCCGGCGCGCGATCACGTGCGGATCGCCGGCGAGGCGCGGGTCGTCCTCCGCGCGCCCGATCACGAGCGCCTCGCGAGAGCGCGTCACGTAATGCACGACCGAGCGGGCCAGATCGAGGCGCGCCTCCAGGGGCATCGACAGGCCCAGGCTCACGGTATCGGGGCCGACCGCGATCATCGCCTCGACCGTCAAGGCCTCGCCGCGCGCGAGGATGAGGAACCCCCGGCTCGCCCCGGCGCACTTGATCACGTTGCGCAAGACCTGCTCGATCACCTTGTCGAGCACGATCGCGCTGGAGATGGCCTGCGCGGTCGTGAGGACCGTGGCGAGATCGAAGCTCTCCCCCGCGACGAGGCCCTGGAGCGCGGTGCCAGTCGGCGAGAGCGGCGGAGCCTGTCCCAGGGCCGAGGGGTCGGCCGGCGCGAGCTCCACGCGCAGCGCCTTGACCTTCTCGCTCGCTCCCCAGCGCTCGTACAGGTAAACCGCCCTGCGCAGGAAGATGTGCGCGAACTCGGCCCGGCCCTGGGCGAGCCAGAACCTGCCGTAAAGCTCGTTCCCGAGCGCCTGGTTGTTGACGTAGTCGGCCTGCCGCGCGGCCTCGATGCCCCGCTCGTAGAGGTCCATCGCCTCGGCCCTCCGCCCCTCGACGCGGGCCTGCTCGGCGAGCAGGAGCAGGTGCTTGTGAAGCACGTTGTCGGGTCCGGCGTCGGCCCAGCGCTTCATCCGCCCGAGGAGCCGCAGCAGGTGCTCCTCGTGCTCCCGCCGCTCCGCGCCCTCGGCGCCCTCCCAGGCGGCGATCCGCATGAGGCCCGCGTAGAACGTCGCCTCGGGCACCTTGGCGTGCGTCGGCAAGGCGCTCTCGATCACGGCGAGCTTCGGCATCAGATCGGCAAAACGCGCCCTGTCGCCGAACAGGTAGGCATTCCGGATCTTGGAGTAATACAGCCACCCCATGTGGTAGGGCGACCCGCCGTGCTTCGCCGCGTAGGACGCCTCGTCGAACCCGTCGTCGTCGAAGCTGAGCCGATCCCTCGTGAGCCCTTGCAGGCAGCGGAGGGGCTGGATCACGCCCGCGAGGAGGATATCGATGATGTCATGGCTCCGGGCGCGCCGCAGGAACGCGAGGTGCATCTCGGTGAGCTGCGAGAGCTCCGCGAGGTTCATCCCGTAGGTGAGCCGGTCCGAGCCGCTCTGGCTGATCATGTACCCCATGGCCGTCCAGTCGCCGGCCTGGAGCCCGAGGTCGTAGACCCGGTCGTAATAGGGATCTGCCCTCCGCAGGGGCTGCGTCCAGCTGTGCACGTCCGCGGAGAAGATGTGGTAGGTCTTGGCCCGGAGCACGAGGTTGTCGAGCTGGTCTGCGAGCTCGACGGCCATCTTGCCGAACCGATAGGCCGTCTCGTACTCGCCGAGCAGCGGGCCGACCACCATGCCGTACGCGACGTATCCGAACGCGGACATATCGCTATTTCCGTGCTGCAGCGAGAGCGTCACCATCTTCACGATGGCGAGGTTCGCGAGCGTCTGGTCGCTCGAGTTGTAGGCCCCGAAGAACAGGTTCACGAGCAGCTCCAGCGTCACGGGGTGCTCGGGGTTCGTCGTCCTCGGGGCGTGGGCGAGCTCCTCGATGCTGCGCCCGCCGAGGAGGACGGGCACCGCCTCGAGCTCCTGCTCGAGCAGCGCGGCGACCTCCTCTCGGCCCTCGGGGATCGGACAGCCGAGGAGCCGGAGGCCGGCCTTCTGGACCAGGGTCGCCTCGTGATTGCGCCACTGGAGCAGGTACTGGTTCGCCTGGACGAGGAGGACAGAGACCTTGTCCATGGCCGTCCGGGCGCGCGCGAGCGCCGCGGTACAGAGCCGCTCGGCCTCCTCGAAGGCGCCGCAGAGCGACTCGACCTCGGCGCGCTCCCTGTGGAGCGCGAGGGCGAGCTCGTAGTGGTCGTCGAAGCCGCCGTGGGACAGAAACCCGAGCCCCGCCCGGAAATAGCCGGCCGCGGCCTCGTAGGCGGTGGCGGCCTTGGACCTCCTGCCGGCGGCGAGGTTGAGCTCGGCGGCCGAGGCCTGCTCCGCGGGCGAGGTCACGATGGGCGCCGCGATGTTGAAGTGGTTGACGATGTCGAACAGCGCCTCGTCCCGGGCCGCGCCCTCGCAGCTGGCGAGCATGAGCCGCCCGATGCTGAGGTGGACCTCGCGCTTGCGATCCTCGCTGATGAGCGAGTACGCCGCCTGCTGGACGCGATCGTGCAGGAAGCGGTAGTTGACGCGCCAGTCGACGCCGGTCCGCTCCTCGTCGTCGGCCGCGTGGGCGAGGCGGTAATCCGTGTCCACGGGCGCGATCAGGCCCTCTTGCAGGATCTTCCACAGCGCGGCCACGGTCTCGTGCGCCGGCCGCTCGCTGATGACCGCGAGGGTGCGCAGGCCGAACTCGTGCCCGATGCAGGCCGCGAGGCGCAGGACGCGCACGAGCTCGGGATCGAGCTCCTCGATCTTGCGCGCCATGAAGTCGACGACGTTGTCGGTGACCGTGCGCCGCCGGATGCCATCGAGATCCCATGTCCAGGCGCCCGCCTCGAAGCGGAGCAGGCCCTCCGCGTGGAGCGAGCCCAGGAACTGCCGCACGAAGAACGGGTTGCTCTGGGTCCGATCGAACACCACGCGGGCGAGCGGCTCGACGTCGTCGCGGGCCGCGGAGAGCGCGTCCGAGAGCAGCGCGCTCACGTCGGCGAGGGCGAGCGGCCTCAGCTTGAGCTCGCGGAGCGGCGCGCCCGCCTTCTCGATCTCGCCGAGCGCGACGCGGAGCGGGTGGGCCGCGTACACCTCGTTGTCGCGGAAGGCGCCGAGGAGGAGCAGGTAGCCGCGCTCGGGATCGGCGGCCAGGACCTGGAGCAGCTTGAGCGAGGCCGGGTCGGCCCATTGCAGGTCGTCCAGGAAGAGGACGAGGGGGTGCTCGGCGGTCGCGAAGACGCGGACGAACGCCTTGAAGGTCGCGTGAAAGCGGCCCTGCGCCTCCGCCGGCGGGAGCTGCTGGACCGGGGGCTGCTGGCCGATGATCCACTCGAGCTCCGGGATGAGGTCGACGAGGAGCTGGCCGCTGCTCCCGAGCGCGCGGCCGAGCGCCGCGCTCCAGCGCGCGAGCTGCTCCGGCCGCTCGGTGAGGATGTGCCGGATGAGCTCCCGGAAGGCGCGCGCGAGCGAGGCGTACGGCGCCCCGCGGTTCAGCTGTTCGAACTTGCCCGCGGTGAAGTAGCCGCCTCGCTGGGCGATGGCCCTGTGGATCTCGTTCACCAGGGCCGACTTGCCCATGCCCGAGTACCCCGACAGGAGCAGGAGCTCACCCTCCCCGCCTGCGGCGCGCTCGAAGGCGGCGAGCAGCGCGCGCTCCTCCTCGGCGCGGCCGTAGAGCTTCTGCGGGATGCGCAGCGTGTCCGGGATGTCGCGCAGGCCGAGCGCGAAGGGCGCCACGGCGCCGGTGGTCGCGAGCTGGCGGAGGCACGCGTCGAGGTCGGCGAAGAGCCCGAAGGCGCTCTGGTACCGATCCTCCGCGTTCTTCTCGAGGAGCTTCATCACGATCCGGGAGACCGCGTCGGGCACGCCCGGGACCTGCTCGGGCGGGGGCACCGGCGTCCGCGCGATGTGGCCATGGATGAGATCCAGCGGGTCGCTGCCGGTGAACGGCAGGACGCCGGTGAGCATCTGATAGAGCGTCACGCCGAACGAGTAGAGGTCGGTGCGGCGGTCGATCACGCGGTTCATCCGGCCCGTCTGCTCGGGCGACATGTACGCGAGCGTCCCCTCGAGCGCCTCGGGGCTTATCGCCTGCTGCATCTCCTGCGGCAGGAGCGTCGCGATGCCGAAGCCGACGAAGTGGACCTCGAGCGTGTCCGGGTCGACGAGCAGGTTGTGCGGCTTGATGTCCTTGTGAATCACCTTGCGGCGGTGAAACTCGTCGAGGACCCGGGCCGCCGAGCGGGCGATCGTCAAGGCCGCCTTGAGCTCCAGCCGGCCGGCGCGCAGGATGTCGTGGAGCGTCGTCCTGCTCGGCCTCTCGAGCACGAGGGCGAGGCCGTTCCTGTGCTTCTCGAGCCCGTACGCCTTGACGACGCCCTCGACGTCGAGCGCACAGAGCACGTTGTACTCGTGCCGGAGCGCCGCGAGCTCGCGCGCGCTCGGGAACTCGCTCTTCAGGACCTTGAAGACAGCAGGCTTGCGCTCGTCACCCCAGGTCCCTTCGAACACCTCGATGCTCGAGTCGACGTAGATCGGCTGGCTCACGGAACAGGTCGCGGAGAGCATCTCACCTCGCCGGGGCGCTGGGCCGGCCCGCCGACGCTGGTGCTCGCGTCGAGCAGGCAGGACGGACGGTGTTCTCGCACAAGCGCACCATGGGCGGATTATGTCTAGATCGCTGCGCCCGAGTCATCATCGAAATCACAGCAGTCATTCGTCCCGGATGATATTTTTCAGCGTTTGTGCGCTAGATATCCAATTGGGACGGAGTCTGGTGTTCGCGCCCGTTGCCGAGCGCGGCAGTACGGCGCCGGCGCGCCGCTTCATGCGATGTGGGCTGGCTCTCGGAGGGCTGCAGGAGGTCGATCACGCGGTGCGCCGGGAGGGCGCGTCACAGGCGCAGGCTATTGCGGCACCTCGACGGTGGGACAACCGAACTCGACACGGACGCTCTCCGCCCCCATGGACTTCACCTGCTCGCATGTGGCGCCCTTGATCACGATGGTGGGCGGGGTCGTCGAGTCGTCGTAATCCCAGCCGTCGTCGCCCGGCTTCGGCAGCACCTGCTCGTCGATGAAGACGTTCACCTTCGCGCGGTCCGGCGGCTCGGTCTCCAGCGAGAGCTCGCAGGTCCTCACGAGCTCCCTCGTGATGCTGGTCAGCGTATCGCCGAGGCTCGCCGCGTCCACCACCTCGAAGTAACGGGGTGAGGTCTCCGACCTGGCCGTGTCGCCCTCGACGGCGAGCTGGTCCAGCACAGCGGCATAGGCCGTCGCGCCGGGGATGCCGACGACGAAGGTCTTGATACCGGCCGCGCGCAGGTCCTTCACCTGCTGCACCGTGCGCGCGTCGTCCAGGCACGCGTCCGTCAAGCCCGCGACGCAGCAGTTCGGCACGCCCGAAGGGCAGTCCCCATCCATGTTCGTGGTGCAGGTCGCGGCCTCGCAGGTCATGGCTGGCTCCTGGTTGCAGTTGGGGCCGCCATCGGTCGCCAGGAGGACGTACTTGTCGCCTTCGAGGGCGCCGCCGGCTCCCACGGTGAGGTACCCGAGGGCGCGCGCGAGGGCGTCCGCGGTCGGCGTCGCGCCGCCGGGGTCTGTGGCCTCCAGGAGGGTCTTGATGGCGGGGACAGAGGTCGCGCCCGGCGCCACGGCCACGCTCAGGTCCTCCCCCGCCGCCATGCCGCAGTGGTCGTCGGAGGGAAAGAGCTGAAGCCCGACGGACATCCTGTCCTTGATCACGTCGAGCGCGGTGCCGAGGGCGCCCTTCGTCATCGTCCATCGGTCGCTCGCTTCCCAGGCTTTGGTCATGCTGTCGGAGCGATCGAGCACGATCACGAGGTGAACCTGCCGCGGCTGAGCGTCGACCTGCTGGCCGCCGCAGTCGCCGCCGCCCTCCCCCCCGCCCGAGCTGGCGCCCGGCCCGGTCGCGATGAAGCCGCCTCCGAGGGAGGGGTCTCCGCCCGTTCCACCGGAGTCCGCCCCGCCGGAGCCGCCGTTTCCGGAGCCGGCGTTTCCGGAGCCGTCGCCGCCCCCGCCCGTTCCGCCTTCCGATCCCGAACATCCCAACGCAAGCGCCCAGCCCAGGCACCAGAGCGACGTCAGGAACAAGGAGCGGGCGTAGATCCCGCGGTTCTTGCCGGTCATATCCATTCTCCTCGACACGAGTGAGTCGCCACGAGTCAACGCGCCCGAACGCGGCGTCAGCCCGGAGGAATGCGGCAGATGCCGTTGTAACACTGCACGGTTCCGGCGTTGCAGCAGTCGGACGTCGCGCTGCAGAGCTGCCCGTACTCGGCACATCGCGGCGGGGTGCCGCCTGCCCCGTCCGAGCCACCGCCGCCGCCAGCGCCGCCGGCGCCGCCCGTTCCGCCGGTCGCGCTCGAGCTCCCGCTCGCGCTCGCGCTCGAGCTCCCTGTCGCGCCTGGCGGGGTGTCCGGCGTCGTGCACGTGCCCGAAAGAGAGCCCGGCTCGTACTCGCACGTCGTTCCAACGCAGCAGTCGCCGTTGTTCGTGCAGGGTCCGCCCTCGATGACACATTGGGGCGTCCCTCCGGGTGTGTCATAACACTGGAGCTTGCCAGTTTCGCTGTTCCGCACGCAGGGAGCGCCGTCGCAGCAGTCGTCGGCGGAGGCGCAGTCCTCGCCTGCCTGGCGGCAGGCCGTGAGCGCGTTGCACCGAGGCACGCCGAGGGCGTCGAGGCGGCAATTGCTGGCGTGGCCCAGGTAGTTGCAGCAGTTATTGGGAGCGCTGGTGGACGTATCCGAGCAATAGCTGTCCTTGAAGTGACAGACGCCGCCCTGGGGTGTACAGCCGTTCGGGTTGCGGCAGCGGCCGATCTCCCCGTCCGGATCCCCCGACTTGTCGCAGACGACATTGCCGGCGCCCGGCAGATCGGCTGTGGGATCGCCGCCGCAGCAGTCCTCGTTGCGCCGGCACAGGGCGCCGTTCACGCGGCAGCCGCTCGGCGGCTGGCAGACGGCGATCCCGGTGGGGCCGTACGGCGCGCAGACGCGGCTGCAGCAGAAGCCGCAGCTGTCGCAGACCGTACCGTCGATGCCGCCGCTGTTGCAGCGGCTCGACGTCGACGGCTCCGCGCCGCAGTAGCCCGCGGGGTCGGATGTGTTCCGCTTCACGCACACGCCGGTACAGCAGTCGCTGTCGCCCTTGCAGGCGTCGTTGCGCTGAACACAGAACGAGGAGTAGAGGACGCAGCGGTTGTCTCGCCCGCAGAGCTGGGAGCAACACTGGCTGTCCTCGGTGCACGGGTTGCCGCCCGTCTGGCATGCGGTGCCGCCGTTGACGTCGCTGCACGTCCCGCCGACGCACATGCCGCTGCAGCACGCGGCGCCGCCTGCAGTGCAGTCGGAGCCATCGGGGAGGCAGGCGGTCGGGCTGCACCTGCCCGAAGCGCAGTTGAGGCTACAGCACTCCGAGGATTCGCCGCAAGCGGCGCCGGTCCCGAGGCAGACGCTGAGCGGCGAGGCGCAGGCGCTGGTCGCGCTGTCGCAGATGCCAGAACAGCAATCTCCAGAGCGCGCGCACGTGGACCCGAAAGGCGCGCAGCTCGGCACCTCGACCCCCGTGTCAGAACCGCCCGTACCGCCGACGCCGTCCGCACCGCCGGCGCCCGTACCGCTGGCGAGCGCGCCGCCCGCGCCGCCCGCACCGCCGGCGCCGCCAACGCCTGTGCCCGCGCCCGCACCGCCTTCTCCAGAGCCAGCCGCCGCGCCGGCGCCGCCCGTTCCGGTCATCCCGCCGCCGCCAGCGTTGGCCCCCCCGGAGCCACCGGCGGAGGAGCTGCCCCCGGCCGCGCCGCTGGAGGGCCCTGACGTGGTGGCGATGCCACCTTCGCCTCCCGAGCCGGTGCCCTCGGACGAGCCGCAGGCACCAGAGAGCCATACGATGCCGACAGCCGCGAAGATTCGAGATACGCGCATACACTTTCCTCGCTTGATCGCTTGCCGCAACCGACGCAGTCGGAGAAAGGATACATTCGCGCAACTCCAGCTTGTCCGTATGGCTTTTGTTTCAGGGCATGCCCCTCTCCCTCCATTTTTGTCGGAGGTGGTGAGCGTCGTGAGCGCTGCGCGCACAGGCGCGCGGCGCAGAGCTCGCTTGGACGCGATGACCTCTGCCCCGAACGGTCAGCGAGACCGCAATCCGCGTTTTGGTGAGGTTCGTCGCAAAGAGCCCTCGTACGAGGAAGCGACGCTGTCGCATGCCTCGATAAGAGAGGACATGCAGGCTGATTGGAGAGGCACGTTCATGAGAGCGGCCCGGCGACGGCCGCCCGCTCTCCTTGTCCCCCGCTCTACGCCGATGTCCTCGTCCCCTTCCAGAGCGCGCTCCAGAACCGCCCCGTCTTCACGGCGCCTTCAGGGACGGACTCTCTGGCGCTCTCCTCGGCGGGCTTCTCCTTGTGGGCCTGGCCCTCGAGGAAGGTGATCAGCCGCTCTCGGAGAGGATAGTACATCGGGTCCTCCAGCACCTCCTGACGGTCCCGCGGGTGCGGGAACGGGACCTCCAGGATCTCGCCGACCCGCGCCCCCGGGCCGTTCGTCATCATCGCGATGCGGTCCGACAGGAACAGGGCCTCGTCGACGTCGTGCGTGACCATCAGCGCCGTCTTCTGGTCCTCTGCCCACAGGTTCATGAGCACCTCCTGGAGCTCGAACCGGGTGAGCGAGTCGAGCATGCCGAAGGGCTCGTCCAGCAGGAGCATCTTGGGTGACAGGGCGAAGGCGCGCGCCAGCCCGACCCGCTGCTGCATCCCCGACGACAGCTCGCGCGGCTTCTTGTGCAGGGACTCCTCGAGCCCCACGAGCTCGAGGTAGTGCGTCGCGATCTCGATGCAGTCCTTCTTGCTCTTCTGCCGGTGGACCTGCTCGACCCCGAGCAGGACGTTCTCGAGCGCCGTCATCCAGTGAAGGAGGCAGGGCGACTGGAACACGACCCCGCGGTCCGGGCCAGGCCCCTGGATCTGCCTGCCCGCGAGGACGATACCGCCGCTCGTGATCTCGGAGAGGCCCGCGACCATCGACAGCACGGTGGACTTCCCGCACCCGGAGTGGCCGATGAGGGACAGGAACTCTCCCTTCCTCAGGTTCAGGTCGAAGTTCCGGACGACGATCGAGGGGCCCTTCGGCGTGGGAAAGGTCTTCGTGACATTCCAGATCTCGAGGTACTTCTTCATGCGACCGCCTCCGCGCTCCGCGCTGCGTCGGGCGCGCTCTCGCGCGCCTTGGGCCCGGCGCCCGGGCCGAGCAGATAGCTGATCACCGCGCCGCGGATCTCCTTGAACCGCGGATCGTGGTTGAGGGCCTTGCGATCTCGAGGGCGCTCGAGATCGACGGTGATCCCGGGCCCCAGCGTGGCGCGGGGGCCCTTGCTGAGCGGGACGATCCGGTCGGCGAGGAGGATGCCCTCGTCGACGTCGTTCGTGATGAGGAGCACGGTCTTCCGGGTGGCGCGCCAGATCCGCGCGAGCTCGTCCTGGAGCGTCGCGCGCGTGAGCGCGTCCAGCGCGCCGAACGGCTCGTCCATCAGGAGGACCTCCGGATCCATGGCGAGCGCCCGCGCCACCGAGACCCGCTGGCGCATCCCGCCCGAGAGCTGCGCCGGCTTCTTTTCGCGGGCCTCGGTGAGCTTCACCATGGCGATGTAGCGCTCGGTGTGTTCTCGCTTCTTCTCTGTGGACCAGGCGCCGAAGATCTGGTCGACGGCCAGGTAGACGTTCTCGTAGACCGTGAGCCAGGGCAGGAGTGAATAGTTCTGGAAGATGACGCCGCGGTCCGGGCCCGGCCCCTCGATCGCCTTCCCGTTCAGCTTGACCTCGCCGGTGTCCGGCGTGAGGAGCCCGGCGATGAGGGACATGAGCGTCGTCTTGCCGGCGCCCGAATAGCCGACCACGGCGACGAACTCGCCCTTCTCGATCTCCAGGTGGATGTCCCTGAGCACCTCGGTGCGGGTGGCCCCGCCGCCATAGCTCTTCCCGACGTTGCAGAGCTCGACCAGCGGCATGGACGTCACGCTCCCGCCAGCTTGAGCCGGCGCTCGACGAGGCTCATCAGGGCGTCCAGGAGGAAGCCGACGACGCCGATGGTGATGATGCACAGGATGATGTGCTCGTAGATGAGGCTGTTGTACTCCTGCCAGAGGAAGCCCCCGACCCCGGGCGAGCCGGTCAGCATCTCCACAGCGACGATGACCAGCCAGGCGATGCCGAGGCTGAGCCGGAAGCCCGTGAACATGTAGGGGAGCGCCGCGGGGAGCTGCACCTTGAACAGCGTCTTCATGCGCGACAGCCGGAGCACCCGGGCGACGTTCATGTAGTCCTGCGGGATCGATCGCACCCCGAGCGCGGTGTTCAGGACCGTCGGCCACATCGAGCACATCGCGATGGTGAAGACGCCGGCAGGGTCGGGCTTCTGGAAGAGCACGAGGCCGAGCGGGAGCCACGCGAGCGGCGAGACGGGGCGGAGGATCTGGATGATGGGATCGAAGCTCGACTTGAACAGCCGCGACGCGCCCAGGAAGAACCCGATCGGCGTCCCGAGGAGGATCGCCAGCGTGTAGCCCTTGGCGACCCGCTGGAGCGAGTACCAGGTGAAGCGGAGGATGCCCTGGTCGAGCTCTCCCCGCTTCTCGAACGGCTCGAAGATGTAAGGCCTGCTCACCTCCCATGTCTTGAGCGGAGAGGGCAGCGCCTGGGTCCACAGGCTGCTCGCGGCGGCCCATAGACCGATCACGCACGCCACCCCGAAGAGGGGCAGGATCATGTGGTCGACTCGAATCCTCGGAGAGATCGCCTTCGCCTCGCTCATGCAGCACTCCTCTTCCGCTTCCGCCGCCGCGCCTCCCGCCGGCCCGGCGGTGTGGGTTCATCCCTTCAGGGCGTGGACCGGGAACGACGTCGCGTACTTCTCCGGGTCCTTCGGATCGAACGTCACGCCGTCGAACAGCGCCTCGGGCGCGTCGCTCCTGCCGCCGTGGGCGACCCCGAGCTCCTTCATCGCCTCCTCGTAGAGATCGGGGCGCATGACCTGCTTGACGACGCCCTCGTAGTCCGGCTTCCCCTCCACCATGCCCCATCGGCGGAACTGGCTGAGCCACCAGAGCGCGTACTTGGGCTGCGGGTAATTGCAGCCCCGCTCGCTGAAGATCATGTAGTCCTTGTCCTCTTTCTTGCGCCCGTCGCCGTAGTCGTAGTGCCCCTGCAGCCGGCCGAGGATGAGCTCCGGCGGACAGTTGATGTACGTGGGCCTCGACACGATGTCCGCCTGCTCGGGGCGGTTGTCGAGCCTGTCCAGCCAGACGCTCGCCTCGTGGAGCGCCTTGATCACCGCCTTCACCGTCTTCGGGTTCTTGTCGGCGAACTCCGCGGTGAACGCGCACACCTTCTCGGGGTGGTCCCTCCAGAGCTCCTGGGTGGTGAGGGCCGTGTAGCCGATCTGGTCGGCGATCGCCCTGGCGTTCCACGGCTCGCCGACGCAGAAGCCGTCCATCTTGCCCACCTTCATGTTGGCGACCATCTGGGCGGGCGGGATGGTCACGAGCGCGACGTCCTTGTCCGGGTGGACGCCGCCCGCGCCCAGGTAATAACGGGTCCACATGGCGTGCGTTCCCGGCGGGAACGTCATCGCGAAGGTCATGGGCGCCCCCTTCTCCTTCGCCTCGTCGACGAACGGCTTGAGCGCCTTGGGATCCCCGGCCACCTTGCCCCGGAGGTCGCTCTTCATCGTGAGCGCCTGGCCGTTGCGGTTGAGCAGCCACGGGATGACCATGGGCTTCTTCGGGGATCCGAGGAGCCCCATCGTCGAGGCGAGCGGCATGCCGAAGAGCATGTGCGTCGCCTGGAGATCCCCGTTCGTCAGCGAGTCGCGGATCGCCGCCCAGCTCGCGCCCTTCACGATGGTCGCATTGATGCCATACTTCTTGAAGAACCCCTTCTCGTGGGCGATCACGAGAGGAGAGCAGTCGGTCAGCGCGATGATGCCGAAGCGCAGATCGGACACCTCCGGCCTGGCGGCGTCCGGGATGACGGGCGCGGCGGTCGCCGCGGGCTTCGCCGACGCTTCGGACCGCGATTCGCAAGCGGGGAGGAGCGCGGCTCCCCCGAGCGCGAGCGCACCGCCGAGGAAATGGCGGCGGTCGAGCGGCGCGGCGCTCGGGGCCTCACTCGCAGGTTCTCGTCTCTTCATTCCAAAGATCCTTTGCTGGGATGACCGTGGAGCCTCGGGCGCATGGAGAGAGACACGCCCGCCGGTCGGGGCAGACTGGACGGGCTGCGTTGAAACTGCCTGAAAAGCGCAGAATTTCGAACCGCCAAGACGCCATAAGACGCCAAGAATTTTGTGTTTTTTGGCGTCTTATGGCGTCTTGGCGGCTTATTTCTCGCTTGATCAACGTGATTGGTGTTCCAGGCCAGCTCCGCGGTGGGATCGGCAGGGTGAGCGCGATCTCGCCGCGGGCGTGCGCCCTGGATGGCCTCAGCCATACACGGGCCCATGATTTGCCAAGGACGATGCATGGGCGCCTGTTTCTATGAAGTTTCTGTAGGATATTTTTTCTTCATTCACTTCGCGTTCGTTGCGTTGGTTGCGTTGGTCACGTCGCCTTCTTCAGTTTCAATGACTGCGTGGCAGCGGCGCGCCCGGGCGAGCGCGGTCGGGAAGCGTCGCGAACGGAGCGGTGGCTTGCCAGGTCTGGGGTGAGGCTGTAGCGTCCGCGCGGCGCAGGAGGAGCGCCACGCCGGTCCGGCGGGTGTGATGCGGCAGGCAGCAGGTCATGGGAGCGAGGATGACGAGCGGGTCCGCGACGTGGGTGGGGGCGGCGGCGTGCCTTCTGGCGTGCGGGTGTACGTCCCTCGCGGGGCTCGATGGGCCCTATCACCTGGAGGCGGGCGGGGGCGCCGGCGGGGGCGCCGGGGGCGGAGGGGGTGGCGGGGGCGCCGGCGGGCAAGACTGCGCCGAGGAGGCGAGCGCAGGGTGCGTCTACGACCGGTGCGGCGCCGTCCCCGCGAGCGCCCCGAGCGGCGTCTACGCGCTCGATCCCGACGGGCCCGGCCCGCAGGAGCAGGTCGAGGTCTACTGCGGTGAGCCTGTGGACGGCGATCGCTGGGCGCTCCTCTACAACAGCGTCGGGTCAGCGGACGGCGCGACGCTCCCGTTCTGGAAGATCCTGTATGCCGATCGGCTCGCCGCCAAGGGGACGCCGTCGCTCGGCGACAACCATTACCAGCCGTCGCTGTACATCACCGGCCGGGAATACCGCGACGAGATCGAGGACATCGCAGGGACCGTCGCCGAGGTGATGCACGCGACCGCCGAGGGCATCGACACCGAGACCATGCAACTCCTCGCGCCGATACGGATCGGCGGCGATGAACACCTCTTTTCGTGGCAATTCGCCACCGGGTGGTCGTCGCCGGATTTCGACGCAGACACCAAGGACGACGGCAATTGCGCGAGCGCTTATGCGGGCGTCACACAGCATTACGGGTACTGCTTCGTCTACAACCTCGGCGCGGACGCCGATGAGCCGATCGAGGACGAGGGCTGGGGCCCGCACATCAGCACGCCGGACGCGACGTCGTACGGGCTCTCCGACGACGGGAGCGGTTATACGCGCGTGCAGCGGATCTCCCGCTGGACCCGCTGGTGATCGCGCCACGCCCGGGTCAGCGCGCTCGCTGCAGGGCCGGGTCGGCGCCCCGCGAACCCCCGCCGCTCGGCGCCTCCGAGGCCCACCGCACGGATGACGCCCCGGCCGCCGCGGTGGCAGACTTCGACGACGAATGAGCGACCGTTCGACCCTCGTTGAAGTGCCGCCTCGCTTTCGCGTGATCACCGGTCCGCGGGACGCGGAGGTCGACGAGCGCACCATCGTCCTCGGCCCGAGCCACGCGTTCGGCGACGGCCGGCACGAGAGCACGCGGATGTGCCTTCAGGCGCTCGCGTCGTTCGCGCCACGCAGCGGCTTCCGCCTCTTCGACGTCGGGAGCGGGACGGGGATCCTCTCGATCGGCGCCGCGAAGCTTGGCGGCGAGGCGATCGGGGTCGACATCGACGCCGCCGCCAACGCGATCGCGGCGGACAACGCACGGCGGAGCGCGGTGGAAGCGCGCGTGAGCTTCGCGGCGACGTGGCCGGAGGGGACGTTCGACATCGTCGTGGCCAACATCCTTCGCGACGTCCTCACGGCGCTCGCCCCTCGGATCGTGGCTCGCCTGGCTCCCCGCGGGACGTTGATCCTCTCGGGGCTCGTGTCCACCGACGTTCCGGAGATCGTGGCGCGTTATGCGCCGCTCCTCGCCGAGCGTCGACCGGAGATCTTCGAGCGGGGCGCGTGGCGCACGCTCGTGTGGCGGAACGCCGAGCCGCGCGTCGATGCCGGAGCCGCGACATGATCTCGGCGCGGCGGGCGTCACCCGGATGCCCGCGGACGACCGCATGACTCCATGACCGGAACCGGAGGAGGGGGATGAGGAAGCAGCGCCGTCGTGCCCTTTCGCAGCGCGGCCGTTGACCCGGGGCGCGAGGGCGCGCGAACATCCGGCGATCCCTTGCCCACCTTCCCCGCGACACGCCACCTTGCCGCGCTCCTCGCGCTCGCCGCGAGCGCCTGCTCCCGCGGCCCCACGCCCGGCACCGACGCGGGGCCTGGCCCGGCCGGCAGCGCGAGCTCCTCGGCCAGCGGCGCGGGCGCCCCGGCGGCTCCCCTGCCCCCGTCCGCGGCCGCGCCGCTGCGCGCGCCGGTCCGCGAGGGCGGCGCCCTGTCCCGCGCCGCGCGCGAGGACGCGCTCTACGTGGCCGACGAGGACCACGGCGTCGTGCGCGTCGTGCCGCTGCCGCTCGACCCCGCCCGGCCCGGCGCCGGGATCCCCGCGCCAGGCAGGCCCGCGCAGGTGCTCGCGCTCGGCGGACACGAAGCGCGTGTGCTCGCCACCGTCCGCGACCCGGGGCTGCTGCTGATCTTCCGGGCGGATCCTGCGGCCGGCCTCGTCGAGGTGGGCCGCGTGCCGCTGCCCGCCGACGCGTGGGGCATCGCGGTCACGCCCGACGAAAAGACAGCGATCGTGACCTCGGCGTGGACCCACAAGGTCTCGGCCGTCGACCTCGAGACCAAGCAGACGCGGTGGACCGTCGACGTGGCGCGCGAGCCGCGGGGCGTGGCGGTGCTGCCCGACGGCAGCGCCGCGTACGTCAGCCACCTCGTCGGCGCCGATCTCACGAGGATCGACGATCTCGGCGGGGCGCCGAAGGTCCGGCGCGTCGCCCTGCCCGCCTCGCCGCTGCGCGCGCCGTCGGGCGAGCGGCTCGCCGCGTCGCTGGGGTATGCGCTCTCGCTCTCCGAGGACGGGCGGCGCCTGTTCGCGGCGCGGCACGCGCTCGGCGCCATGGGCCACGCCGCGTGGTTCGGCGCCGCGACGGTGGACGTGCTGATCACGGGCCGGGACGAGCCGCTCGCCCCGCCGCACCACGGCAACCTGCCGGTGCTCCGGTCGGCGTTCGCGGAGCAGGTGATCACCCCGGAGAGCGTGATCACCCTGCCAGGCGCGGGCGTCACGCCCGTCACCCAGCCGCGCGCCCTGGCGTACCGCAAAGGCGCGCGCACGCTGCTCGTCGCGGGCGAGGGCGACGATCTCGTGCTCGAGGTGGACGCGACCGCGGTGGATCCGACGCTCGCGATCGTAAGGAGCTACCCGGTCGGCGGCCGCTACGATCCGCACATCCGCGTGGCTGGCACGTGCGGCGCGCCGACAGGCCTCGCGCTCTCCGCGGACGAGGCGACGGCGTGGGTCTTCTGCCGATCGACCGGCGACGTGGCGGCGCTCCGGTTGCACGACGCGGCGGCGGGCCCGGGCGTGGCGCCCGCTGGAGCGGCGGGCCAGACGGGCGCGGCCAGCCCCGCGCCCGCGTCATCCACGGCTGCCGTGACGGAAGGGCCGTCGGCGCTCGTGCACCTCGCCGATGATCCGCTCGGCCCGGAGGTCGCGAAGGGCCGCCGGCTCTTCTACAGCGCGCTCGACGCCACGGTGAGCGGCAATCTCGGCTGCGCGGGATGCCACCCCGACGGGCGCGACGACGGGTACGTCTGGCGCGAGGCCACCTTCAGCACGGCCGACGGCGAGCACGCGAACTTCGTCGGACGGCTGGAGAACATCCCCGAGGTCGCCAAGAAGCGAGGGGTTCCGCGGCGCACCCCGATGCTCGCCGGCAACGTGGGCGCGGCTGGGCCGTACGGCTGGCACGGCGAGAGCGAGGACCTCGTCAGCAGGCTCCAGACGGGCATGGGGCTGCACCGCTGGGGCGGGCTGCCGATCGACCATACGCCGGCCGGCCTCGCGGCGCGGGCGACCTATCTGGCGATGTTCCTCCGCCGGGGCCTCGTCACGCCGCCGCGCGCCGAGGGGGCGCCGGACGAGCGCGTGAAGCGCGGCCGGGAGATCTTCCAGAGCGACGAGGCGAAGTGCTCCCGCTGCCACGTGCCCACGAGCGATTACACCGATCGCACGGCGTACCCGATGCCGAAGCGACCGCCGCCGCCGGGCTACGACGAGGATCCGCGCCCCGAGTACAAGACGCCGTCGCTGCGCTTCGTCGGAGGCCGGCCGCCCTACCTTCACGACGGGCGCGCCGGCACGCTGGCGGAGCTCATCGAGCAGAACGCCGACTGGATGGGCAAGACCAGCCACCTGTCGCCCGAGGACAGGGCGGCGCTCGTGGCGTTCCTGGAGACGTTATGAGGCCGCGCTCCGTGCTGCTCGCCTTGATGGGTGCTGGCGTGGCCTCCGTCCTGGCCGCGGCGTCCGGGGCGCCAGGCGCGCAGCCCGGCGGCGCGCCCAAGGCCGCGGCGAGCGCCGCGACCGACGCCGGCGCGAGGAACGCCACGGCGACCGACGCCGGCGCGACCGATGCCGGCGACGAGCTGCCCCTCGACGCCGCGCCGTTCCCGCCCGAACCGTCCAAGCAGCCCACGGCCGTCGAGTGGAAGGCGGCGCCCCGCGTCCGCCTCTCCCGCGCCGGCCCCGCGGCCGCGGGCTGCCGCGCGTACAGGGCGAGGGAGTGGCTGCGCATCCGCTGCCCGGAGCTCACCGTCTCGGCCATCTCGCTGCTCGGCGGGAAGTCCGAGGGCGTGGCCTTCTGGATCGATCCGGCCCGCGGCGGCAGCGAGCTCCCGCGCGGGGGCGAGGTGATGTTCCCGATCCGCCGCGGCGATCGGCGGGTGATCCAGATCCTGACGTTCGGCCCGGGCTACGACGGGCCGTTCACCTTGTTGCCGGCGATCGTCATCCAGGAGCAATGGCTGGAAGACGAGCCGGCGCCGACCGTGACCGCCTCCTGAGACACCATGCGATCCCACACCACGCTCCGCGCCATCTCCTCGCTGTTCCTCCTTGCCGCTGCGACCGGCGTCCTCGCCGCCGCGTGCGGCGCCGCCCCCGCGGCTCCCGGCGGCCTGCCCGCAGCTCAGGCGACCGCTGCGCAGCCCACGGCCACGAACCCGGCCTCGACCGGGGCGGCGCTCGCCCCGGCGCCGCCCCAGCCCGAGCCGACAGCGGCCTCGGCGCAGGCGAGCGCCGGGCAGCCCGGCGCCGAGCCGCCCGCCGCGCCCGCCGAGGCAGCGAAGCCCTCGGACGGCTGCCCCGACAGCATGGCCCGGGTCCCGGGCGGCAGCTTCGTGATGGGCCCGCTCAAGGTGAAGGCCACCGTGGGTGACCTCTGCGTCGACAGGACCGAGGTCACGGCCGAGTCCTTCGCGGCGTGTGTCAAGGCTGGCAAGTGCACGGATACATTCGCGGATTGCGCCAAGGAGGCGTCGACCTACGGCGTGGCCGGCAAGGAGAAGCTGCCGATGGTCTGCGTCGACTTCTCGCAGGCCCAGGCCTACTGCGCGGCGCAGGGCAAGCGGTTGCCGCGCGACGACGAGTGGGAGTGGGCGGCCCGCGGCGGCGAGGAGGCGCGGCCGTATCCGTGGGGCGAGGAGGCCCCGAAGGATCAGCTCTGCTGGTCCGGCGGCGGCACCGCGCGCAAGACCGCGTGCGACGTGGGGAGCTTCCCAGCCGGCGCGAGCCCGCAGGGCATCCAGGACCTGGCGGGCAACGTCTTCGAGTGGACCACCAGCGCCAACGACGGCAAGGGCAAGATGCGCATCGCCCGCGGCGGCAGCTGGCGCGACGGCATCGCGCCGCTCGTCAGGTCCGCGCGGCCGGGAGGCTTCGAGGCGACGTACCGCTGCGGGTTCCTCGGGATCCGCTGCGTCGTCGAGCCGGCGGCCCAGCCGACCAAGTAAGCTGCGCCGCGTCGGCCAGCGCCCGTCGCGCCCGAAGGAACAGCCGTCCGCGCGACGTCGCGTGCGGCTCGGCGCCATGCCGCCAGCGCTTCCCGCCGCGCGGTGAATGGCTCAGCCCATACCCGGGTTTCCAGGATGAAATCGGACTTCTGCCCGAGGCGTCAATAACAGTCCGGCGTGGCGTCGGCACCGGGGCAAGCCCCGCTGACCTTCGGCTGAGTGACGCTGCACGCTGCGAGGCCCTCGAATACGTTGTTCGACGTCAGATCGGGGCCCGCCTGGTCCGAGTCCCACCCGCTCACGATGCCGCCCCCCGCCGAGTCGACGAAGCTCGAGTTCTCGATGAAGGCGCCGTCCGGGCGCCAGCCGGTGAGGATGAGCGCCGCGTCGTTGGCGTTCGGGCCGCATCCGAAGCTCGAGATTTGCGAAGGAGCGCCCGCATACTCGATCCGCACGAAGTCGAACACGTTGCCGCCTGCCGGCGCTCCCCCCCAATCGACACCCACCCAATCCCCGGCGGCTTTCGTGTCCTTCACCGAAGTGAAGACGATGGGCTTGGCCGCCGTGCCCTGCGCGACGACGCGCACAGGGCCCGAGGCCGAGCCGAGTGCCAGACGTGACTCGGCTGGGAATGCCACAGTGACCCCCGCTTCGATCGTGAAATCGAGGGCGTTCGCGTCGTCGGGCTCGAGGTGGAAGTCGCCTGCGGAGACATACGGCACGCCGCGATCCCGGAGCACGACGTCGGCGGGATACCGATCGGCCGCGTCGACAAGGACCGCGTCGCGCGCGTTGTTCACGTAGTCTCCGCGCGGGATCGAGCTCAACGCAGCCGTGGTCACCGCCAGCGGGTAGAGGGTCTCTTCGCTGCCGACCGGCGTCACGGCGCCGGCCCCCTCGATGGCGAGGCCATCCGAGTCCGCCGAGAATGCCGTGAAGTCGCCCAGATGGACGCCGATCCCGGCCGAGTCCGAGACGGTGACGTTCACCAGGTGCACGCTGTCGTTCGCTGGCAGGCCGAGAGGGCCCATGGCGACGATGGCACCGTTCGTGGTCCCCGTATTCACGCTGCCGCCCCCGACAATGACGGTATTCTCGAGCTCGAGCGCCCCCGTCACGTCGACCCAGAGGCTGCCGAAGTAGGAGCCATCGCCCTCCGAGGTGAAAGTGGCGGGGCGAAGGGTGCCTGCGTCGACCTCTCCCGTGGCGCGCAGCGCAGCGGGCTCCCCGGACGAATCGCCAATCTCGATGGTCTGGTCTTCACCGATGACGACGACCGCGCACGCTTCGACCGTCACGGTCGCTCCGCGGATGGCGATGCTCGAAGGAACGTGATGCGGGCTCGCCTCGGCCGTCCAGGTCTCGTCCGCTTCGATGAACAACGTATCGTGAACGGTGCCGGCTCCCGTCGGCTCCGGGCAAGGGGATCCCTGCGTGGAGGGGGAGCCGCCCGTTCCCGCAGAGCCACTCACCGTTCCGCTTGAGCTCGACGTTCCCCCCGTGCCGCCCGTGGGCTCTTCGGGAGAGTCGCTCCCGTTGCAGCCGGAGGCGACCGCGCCAGCGGCAAGGGCGAGCGTGACGAAGACCGCGGCGTGTTTCCTGGTACCGAAGAAGCGCTGATGTTTTTTCATGGCGGCGTGGCTCAGCCGGTCGTCGGCGCGCCCGAACGGCTCGAGAATACGGCGCTGGTCGCGCCGGTCAAGCGCGAGGACTGGCGAGAGCCATCGCGCGGGTGGTGGGCCGGCGATGCATCCCTGACACCGGACGCGTCACTCAGCGGTCGCAGAGGTCGCGCTCAGTTTTGCCAGTTCTTGGCACGGTGCGGCGGCGGTGTCACAGGCGCCCAGCGCGTCTTCGGCGTCGACGGTGACGACGTGACGGTCCGCTCCGCTGCACTCGCACTGCCACCCGAATGCCGGATCTTCCTGCTTACAGCTGATGTTCAACGACGCGTGCAACACGACATCCAGACCTCCCAAGCTGGACGGCCGCTGGCAATCGAGCTCGGAATAGCAGACGCCACGGCTCGCAGTTCGGTGAAACTGGCTGCATGTGGCATCGCGAAAAACCGTCTCGGGATGAAGTGACTTGCATGGCTCTGCCAGGTTCGTGCAGATCTCCGAGCCGGAGGCATTGTTGGGAATGTCGAAATACACACTGTTCCGGTTGTCCGAACACCTGCATCCCCAGGCGCTGCCTCCGGCGTCTGCGCCGCAGTTGATGACGTAACCAGCCGCCGCAGTTTGCGTGACACCGCCCCCGAGGTCTGCCGAGTAAATGCAGGACGTACCGAGGATGCAGGAATCCTCTGCTTGCCCCTGGTCAGTCGGCGCACAGCTCGGAGGTTCGGTGAAGGGCGACGCGTCGTCTCCGGAGACACATACCGCGAGGGCTTGCTCGCAGCCCGCTTCCAGGTCGTTCTCCGCGAGGTGGTACGATGTATAACGGGCCTCGGTGGAAGAGGTGCAGTTCATCCCACCGGCGCTTCTGGCGGTGCAGAAAGATTGCTGATCGTCGTAAGCAAAAGCGCTGATCGCTCCCACCATCAGCGGAACCTCACACCTGCGGTCGGTCTGGCAAACGCTGTCAAAGACCTGCGTGATCGGCTCGGCGCACACGGGCTCGCCGTATACAAGATTCCCCACCTTGCACGCCTCGAGGATCGGGCCACATACCCCGGCAGACAAGCTCGGAAGCGAGAAGGCATTCCCGCCGCCAAAGCTGTCTTGACAAACACAGCTGACAACCCCACCGATAATCCTGCAGTTCGCCGTGATCGTGTTACCGGTGCACACCTGGCGCGCCGAACAAAAATCGTCCCCCTCCTGCACCGTGGAGGGCAAACACGTCCCCGGATCGTGCACAACTGGCGACCGGTCGGGTTGCAACGGCGCTATCGGACCATCCGTTTCTATCGGACCATCCTCCATCGGCTCATCCTCTATCGGATCATCCTCTATCGGATCATCCTCTATCGGACCGCCCGCCTGCCCCTCCGTATCTATCGGAGGCGAGTCAGCCTCATCGTTCGACTCGCTCGTATCTGTCTCACCCTTCTGTGGAGGGGTGGGAGTCGTCTCTTCCTCTGGAGCCGCATCTTCGCCGGACTCGTAATGCCCGCCCACGAGGTCGGTGGCCTCGGCCCCAGGCCGCACACTATCGATGAAACAGCCGGCGCAAAGGCTGGCCGCGAGGATCCCAAGGCAGCGAAAAGGTAGGCGCATGGCGGGATCTAGAGAATCCAAGAGCGATCCGGAAGTCAAGCTCGTTGTAGCAGCCGTCGTACAGCCACGCTGCACACGTGTGAACATAGACCCCCTTGCACGATCGACCTTCCGCAGGAGCGAGCTGTGGCTCGATCGACGATCCACATGCACAGGCCGGCTGTCGCCCTGGTGGCCTGGATGCATACTGGGGTCCGAAACGGGACCGTGGAGGCGCATTCCACAGCGGGGAGCAGGTTCGTGCGCTACGGGTTCAGCCGCTAGGCAGGCGAGTGAGGCGTACGAAAGTACGCCGCAGGGAGCCGAACGACGCGGATGAGCCCGTAGCGCACGAACCTGCTCCCCGCTGGGCGGTCGGCCGTGTGTTATCCATGGCGGCAGCAGTGTTGTCGTCCCCCGCGCCCGCTACGGTGGCGGGTTGCCCGCCCCGGAGCCCTGTCGATGACCGACGTCCACCACGCTGAAGCCACCGCCTTCTTCGATGACTTCGTCGCCGCGTTCGCGCGCTTCGACGGGCCGCTGATCGCCCACCGCTACCACGTGCCGTACCTCGCGATGCACGCCGCCGGCCGGCACGACCTGCTGACGAGCGCGGAGGCCGTCGGGGCCTACTTCCAGCGCATCGTCGACCAGTACCGCGGCGACGGCTGCACGGCCTGCCGCCACCGCGGGCTCCAGGTGGTGACGATGGGGGGCGAGGCGCTGCTCGCCACCGTGTCGTGGGACCTGCTGGACGCGTCAGGCGGCGTGCTGTCGACCTGGCGCGAGAGCTACAACCTGCTGCGCACGCCGCAGGGGCTGCGCATCTTCGCGTCGACGGACCACTGATTCAGCGGCCGCCCAGCTCCTGGGCGCGCCGGCGCGCGTTGCCGATGGCCTCGACGAAGGCGGCCTGCGCCGCGTGGCGGTCGAGCGTCTCGATCGCCGCGGCGGTGGTGCCCCCTCGGCCGATCAGATGCTGCACTCCACGAAGCCCTGCGTGTTCGCGGAGACGTTCATCTCCCACCTGGACTGGGTGGCGTCGTACTGGACGACCACGCCGGTGGAGACGCCGCCGCGGAGAATGCCGCCAATCCCCTTGAGCCAGCACGTCTTGCCGGCCACCGCGGGGCCGAGGTCCACCGACCCTGCCTGGATGCCGTGGTAAGCCTCGCCGAGGTAGTCCGTCACCTGTACGCAGCTCGCGTAGCCGGCGACCTTCCCCTGCCCGTGGAGGTACCAAGAGTTGCCGTCTTTCTCCACGCCGATGTAGTCCGACGCGTTGGCGAAGTTGTCGCTGCCCTCGTAGTTGATGACCTGCGTCAGGAAGCAGCGTCGGTTGTTGCTGGTGGACGCGAGGTACACCCTGGGGTTGGTCGTGATGTAGCTGTTGTTGGAGTAACCGACCTGCGTGATCATGGTGCCGGGGTTGGCGAGCCCACCGTAGGCACGAACCGACACACCCGAGTCGGCGTGCGCGAACACGCGCGCCGTGCCGAGGTAGCTGTACATCGCGACGTTGCCACCGTCCTGGAGGTTTCCCGTCACGCCCATGATGTACGCCGCGTTCCCGCTCCAGGTGCCGAGGTTCTGGAAGGCGTTGCCTGACGTCGCGGTGGCGCTGCTGTACCCGAACGCGGCAAACGCCTGCTCGGCGGCGCCGATCGCCTCGTCCTCGCCCCCGTCGACGTCGCCGTCGCCCTGATCCGGGCTCTCGACCTCGACGTTGCACCCCAGGACGGCGACGACCGAAGCGACCGACAGCACGCGAAAACAAGTGCGAACTAGTTGCATGTGCATAGGATGTTCCCCTTTTCGAACGCAGCGGGCCGAGGCGGCGTGCTGCGACGGCAATGCTACGCTGACCCGACCCGGTGACAACGGGCACGCGGCTTACCGCTCGCGCGGGTGACATTTTCGAGAAGAGCGCCGAGGGAGCGTGCTTCCACGAGGCGCCGCCGCCCTCGAAGGACGACGTGGGCGAGGTGGCGCGACGCGTCCGCGCTCGTGCGCTCCGGTGGCCCCGATTGGGGGGATGGGGCGCTCCGCGGGGGGCTCGTTCTCGGGGCAGCAGGGAGGGCATCACGAGGTCGCCTGCAGCGAGGAGGTCGGTGCCGTGCGAGCTGATGCGATGGCGGGGTGGCGCTTTCCCTCCGCCCTCGGGAACCTCGGGTTGGGCACACAAGGACCCAGAAAGGAGATCCGGGCCGAGAGCCGGCCGCCGACCGGGCGAGCTTCCGGGTGATCGTTCCCCGAAAAAAAATCCTCCGCGCTCGATAGATCGGTGTTCCTCGGAGCGTAGAGCAGGATAGGCCGCGGATCGCGCGCGCCGACCCGCGGATCGCCCCGGTCCAGCAGTAGAACCGGGACCTGAGCGCGCTCGCGCCGAAGTTCACTACCCTCCTCGGCAATCCGACGGAGACAATCCTGCTGATGCAGCGATGAGCTCATGAAGCAGCGGCGCGTCCTGCGGCGCCGGGAGGCGGAGCTCGACGACCTCCGCCTCTTTTTTTGCGCGTCTTGATAGATCATCCATCGAGCGGCGTAATCCATTGAAGGGGCAGGACACGATCGGGCAGAGGGCCCGGCCGTAGACGATGCCCGTCCACGCTCTGAGAAGAAGGAACGACCATGCAACTCCAGCTCGGCAAGCCCATGCCTATCAACAAGAAGGACACGGAGATCGAGCCGGCCCGGGTGGGTAGAGCTCGGTTCTCGGACACGAGAGATTGCGCGACGATCAATGTTCGGTCAGGGAGGAGCACGATGACATCGAACCTGTTGCACCGGTACGCAGGGGCTGCAGCAATTTGTTGCATCCTACCGATGGCGAGCGGTTGCGTCGGTGAGTTCGGGGGCAACGAGCCACGGCAGGAGCCTGTGGCCGAAGTGGCCGAGGCGCTCGCCTTCACCGCCCCGGTCACGCCCTACCCGAGCACGACGCAGGGCCTCCTTTACGACACCAACGGGACGAAGACCGTCGACACGAAGAGCGGCCTTCACACGGTCTGGGCCGACGGGGGCACGGTCTACTATTCGAGTTCACCGGATGGCATCACCTGGGCCCCCCCTTCGCCATCGACGCTGCAAGTGCCTACAGGCCGGCCATCGCGGCCGCTTCGGACGGCACCATCGGGGTCCTCCACATTCGAGACGCAACCGGGGCGAACGCCACGCGCGAGGTCTACTACGCCAGCAAGAGCGCCGCTGGTTGGAGCCCCGCCTTCAAGGTGACATCCGACCCCTCCAGCCGAGATGCCCATGCGCCAACAATCACGGCGTATGGGGTCACAATGCATATGGCGTCGGTTTCTGCGAATTCTGTGAAGCACCTATCTTTCCCTGCCAACCAGGCCGCTCCGCTGGCCACGGCCGAGTCCATCCAACCCACGACGCCCTGCATGCGCCAGATCGACTACCCGTCGATCGCAGCCTCGGACAGCGCCGCGGGGGGGGACCGGCGCGGTGGTTCGTATCGCCTACTACCAAACGGACACAGGGTGCGCCACGGACGCCTTTGGGTGGATCGTCGCCCAGAAGCCTGCGATGTGCACGCAGTTGAACACGGCCTCGCCGCCGCGAACCGCTTCCTCGATGGAGGCGCGGTGCGGACTTCACGCCATCTTGATCACCAAGATCACCACATCGTGATCGCTCGGATCAGCGCCTCGTGATCACCAGGATCACCCTCGTGAGGCGGCGAAGAGGGCCGAACCACTGTGGAGGCGCGCCGGCCGCATGTCAGCGATCGCAACCTGCGCCGACCGGCTCGAAGGTGATGCGATCGAAGATGGAGACGTAGTCGGGGGACCGCACGCCGGTGTAGGCGATCATGCCGACCTGAAGCGTCGCCGGCAGATCGGCGCGGTTGATGGGCGCGACCGACGTCGGCCACCCCGTGTCGACGGGGTGGCGGTAGTAGATCGTGAAGGTCGCGCCCGTCCGGCAGAGCCGCAGCTCGGCGTCGGCGGTGAAGGCCGTCTCGCCGTACGTGCTCTTGCTGTTGGTGGTGCTTTTGTGCTCGACGGCGAGCTGGTTCATCTCGGCGTAGCCGACGACGCCCAGCACGTAGTTCTCGGAGCTCCCGCTCGGGTTCCGGCCCATGAGGCCGCCGACGTCGGCGAACTGGTTCGGCGTCTGCTCGCGGTTCGACGCCCGCCGGGCGTGGACGGTGGCGGTGACCTTGAAGTCGCCGGTCACGAGCTTGTAGACAAGCACGCCCTGGCTCGCCTGGTACCACAGCGCCCCGCCGTGCGGCGTGAGCGAGAGCGCGCCGCCGCTCACCACCACGTCCGCGAGGTCGGGCCGCAGCACGGTCCAGTCCGGCGAGAGCGCGCTGCCTTCGAACTCGTCGCCGACCGGGAACGCGCCGCCCGTGCCGCCGGTCGGCGCCGCGCCCGCCGTGCCGGCGCCGCCAGCTCCCGCTGCGCCACCCGCGCCGCCGTTCCCCGCCCCCTCCCCTCCGGCTGCCTCGCTCGTGCCGCCCATCGCAGCCGTGCTGCCTCCGGTTTCAGATCCGCCGGCCGTCCCCGAGGCGTCTGCCGCGGGCCCGCCACCCGTCCCCGGCGCGCCTGCGGTCGCGGAACCGCCGCCGGTGGCGGACGCGCCTCCCGTCGCGCCCGATCCCGCCGCGCCGCCCGTGCCCGAAGCCTCCCCGCCCGCGCTGCAACCGGCGGCGGCAATCAGCGCGGCCGCCAGCGACCCGAGGACCCCGGCAAGTCGCCGTCCGACTGCGTTCATGGGCCCATCGTCTCCGACGTCGCGGAGAAAGACAATGGCGCCGCGCGCGCGGGCGCCCCCTCCGCACGGACCGCAGAGGGTCCGGAGGAGCCGAAACATCGCCGTGCTCACGCTCAGAGGGGCTAGCCAGGACAAGCAAACGGCTTCCGAATGGTGAAGCCCTCGCTGCTGTGTGCGTCTCATACAGCCATGCTGTAGCTGACGGGACATTCTTGGAGCGTTCGGGCGATCGACACGGATTCACAACGGAGGCATTGAATGAGCGGCACTCGATGGGTGTTTTTTCAGAACGGCGGATCGCGCGGACGCAGGGCTGCGCTGCTCGCCGCAGCATGCCTCACGGCATGCTCCTCGGTCGTCATTCCGGATCAGCGCAGCGGAGGCACAGGCGGCGACGGCGGCGCGACCAGCACCGGAGGCGCGGAGACGGCCACGGGCTCCGGAGGTGCGGAGACGGCCACGGGCTCCGGAGGCGCGGAGACGGCCACAGGCTCCGGAGGCGCGGAGACGGCCACAGGCTCCGGAGGAACAGTCACGCCGGACGATCTACCCTGGAGCAAGACGATCGCGGGTTCCGGAGCGGAGAGTCCCCGCGCCGTGGCGGCAGATCCACAAGGGAACGTCTTCTTGTCGGCCGAGATCTACGAGTCGATCGATCTCGGCTGCGGCCCCTTGAGCGCAGCGCCAGAGCCCCTCAACGCCCCGGATCTCGGCGCCTTCGTCGCCAAGCTCGACGCGTCGGGTGCCTGCCTCTGGAACGTCGCCTTGCCGAACACGGCGAGCGGCATCGCAAAGTACTCGACCCTCGCGGCCGACGCGCAGGGCAATCTGCTCGCCGCAGGCCTGGCCCGTGGCACCTTCGACCTCGGCGCGGGTCCCATGGCAGGCGCGACGGAGAGCCAGGATATCCTGATCGCAAAATATGCCCCCGATGGCCGCCTCCTCTGGGCGAAGCGCTTCGGTAACGATGCCGTCCAGCTCGCGCCCCAGATCGCGGTCGACCGGGCCGGGAACGCGGTCGTCACCGGCGGCGCGAGGGGATCCATTCCCATCGGCGACGAGCCGATCGTGGGCGCCGGCGGCGTCGATGCCCTCGTGATGAAGCTCGATGCCACCGGCGAGGTGCTCTGGGGGAAGCTCTTCGGAGATCACGACTACCAGGCCTGCAGGGGCGTCGCGCTGGACAGGCAGGGCAATGTGCTCGTCATGGGCGATTTCGGCGGAACCATTGATTTCGGCGGTGGCCCCCTCGTCAGCGCGGGGGACCGAGACATCTTCGTGGCGAAGCTCGACCCCGACGGCACCCCGCGCTGGAGCAAGCGCTTCGGCGGTGCGCTCAATCAGACCGGCCTCGACATCGATACCGATGGACATGGGGCTCTGCACGTCCTCGCGGCGCTCGACGGCACGGTGGACTTCGGCGGAGGCGCTCTCACCGCGAGCTCTGGTATCGCTGTCGCGAAGCTCGATCCCGACGGACAGCACATCTGGAGCAGGCAATTCGGCGACGGCATGAGCCTGGTCCATTACCAGATCGCGGCGGACGATCAGGGCAACACCGTGCTGACGGGCTCCTTCGGCGGCACGATCGACTTCGGCAACGGGCCTATCGGTAGCGGCGACGGCGCGGTGGAAGAGGCTTTCGTCGCCAAGCTCGATCCCCACGGGGACGCGCTCTGGAGCCGATGCTTCTGCGGCGCCGGAGCGCAGTTCGGATGGGATATCGACACAGACCCTGGGGGCAACGCCTTCGTCCTCGGCGGATTCGCGGGCACGGTCGATTTCGGAAGCGGCCCGATCTCCGCCCAGATGCGAGATGTCTTCCTTCTGAAGCTCTCGCCCTGATCTGTGCCTTCATGAGAAGGCCCTTGGGCTTTCAAGCTGATCGGGTGCGCTACGCGCCAAGGGCGACGATCGCGCTGCGAAGTACGATGTCGAGCAGCGCCTCGAGAGCTGCGCCGAGGATCGCGAGCGGTGGAGCCAAAGACCAACGAGCGCTTCTACGCCATAGACGACGTCGTCGTGCAACAGCCGACGGCCCCGGACGGTCCGTGCCGCCACCGCGTTACCGGTGGTGACGGCGTGGCTCAGCGAGCTGGTGAGCGAGGCGACTACGGCGCCGGAGGTGAGTCAGCTGGCGGGAGCTCTCCGGGACCGGCGCTCGTCGGTCGGGCCCTGGGTCGTCCCGTCAGGGAGTCGTGAAAGGCGAGCTCAGCGCGACTCCCCGTCTTCCCCGTCATCGCCTGTCTCGTCGTCTCCCGACTCGCCCTCCTCCGACTCGCCGTCTTCCGGCTCGGCCTCCTCCGACTCGCTGTCTTCCGGCTCGACCTCCTCCGACTCGCCGCCACCCTCCCCCTCCTCTTCTCCTCCGCCGTGGACGCCGCGGGAGGCGGGGAACGGCGCATAGTCCTTCATCTTGTCGGTGCCCGCGTACCAGTACTCCGCGGCGGCGCGCAGCTTCCGCTCGGCGTTCACGACGAGAGTGTACGCGGCGTCGCGGAGCTTGCGCGAGCGCACCGCCTCCAGAGAGAGCGTCTTGTCGGCGAGCATGCGCGCGAGCAGCGGCGAGAGCTCGCGCAGGCGGTCCGCCGCGGCGGCCTCGCCGCGAGGCGCCTTTTGAAGGGCCTCCGCGTGCTCGGAGCAGAGCAAGAGGAGATCGGAGACGTCCTGGACCAGATCCGCGTCGCCGCTGCCCGCCCGGATCGCCATGAGCCGCTTCTGGCCTCCGGGGCTGTTCTTGAAGCGGAGATCGAAGAAGCGGAGGAGCGATTGCTTGATCTGGACGGCCTCGGCGGCGGGCTTCTCGAAGGCCGCGGCGGCTCGCTCCTGGCGCTGCTGCGCCGCTTGCCAGCGCGATTGCACGCCGCGCAGGAGCTCGATCTTCTCACGAAGCCCGCGGATCTCGTCGTGCGTGAGCGGGGGCTCGCCCTCGGCGAACGGCGTGCGCACGAGATCCGCCGCGTCGCGCTCGGCGGCGAGCTGGATGCGGCTCGACCAGATGACGCGTCGAGCGAGCTTGCCTGGAAAGAGGGAGGTGTTGTCGCCGAGCGACTCGGCCTCTCGGAGCAGCTCGGCCTCTCGCTCGGCGCTCAGCGCGAACTCGGGCGCACCGCCCGACGAGCGGTGCGCGCCTCCTGCGTCGCTCGAAGCGCGCCTATTCTGGGCGTTCTTGGTCCTGGAGGAAGCGGCGGTGGAAGCCTTCGGTGCCATGGCGATGAAATGTCTCCTTGTCGGGCTCAGCGCCCCTCCGAGCAGAGGAGCGGTCGCTTGATAAGGGAATCGGCGCCACCGAGGCTTCGGGTCACAGGAGAGCACGATATCGACGCTTTCGTCGCAAGGTCGCGAGGAGACCGAGGCGCCGCGCGAGCGGACGCCGAGGCTGCGCAGCAGCGGCGACGGCCATGCGCGCGCCGGCGTCGAGCCATGGCAACGCAGGCCACCAACTGGGCGCGCAGAGGGGCGCTGAAGCGGCGCAGGACCCACGTGATCGTACGATAGGACACACAAATGGGTGCGCAGGAGGTCGCGGGGGGCTGCTCAGGAGCCGCACGATCGTACGATAGGACACACAAATAGGTGCGCAGGCGGGTCGCCGGGGCTGCGCAGGCGGGCGCCGAGGCCGCTCAGCAGGGCGCCGAGGCCGCGCAGCAACGCCACCGGCGCCGCGCAAGGCCCCATGAACCCTGGCGGCAAACGACGGCATTGCGGCCTCGGGTGACATTTTCTCACGAAGAGGGCAAGAACTTGAAAATTCCTGCTGATTGACGCTGCGCAGTGAGCGTGAGTACCGTGACCACATGCGTTTGATGGCACATGCGTGCTCGGTTCTTCTCACGCTCGGGGCCGCAACAGGCGTCACGAGCTCGGCCAGCGCGAACGGGAGCCAGCCGAAGACGAATCCGAGCGGCAGTGCGTCGGTGAAGGACCATGTTCGCCGTGGTCAGAGAGCGCGCGCAGCGGGACAGTGGACCGAGGCACACGCTGCCTACAAGGCGGCCTTCGAGGCCGCAGACCCGGCGACCAGCACCGAGAGAGAGCGCGCGGAGCTCGCCGGCGAGCTCGGCCTTTGCGAGGTCGCGCTGCACAAGCACCGCGACGCGGCCGAGCACCTTGCCAGGAGCCTGGAACTGCGCGAAGCGCTGCCGGAAGCGCTCCGGCGGCGATTCGAGGCAGGACTGCGCGAGGCAGCGAAGCACGTCGCGACGCTCATTTTCGCGGTCGATCCGCCCGACGCCGAGGTGCTCGTCGACGGCAAGCGCATCGGCCGGACTGCGCGGACCTACACGCTGTTCTTGGAGCCGGGCCAACACATGGTGAGGGGCCGTGCACCGGGCTGTCAGGACGCGCTGCATACGTTGCGCGCCGTGGCGGACGCGGAGCACGAGTTCACGATGCCGTTGCCGTGTGCGGCGACGAGCAGCGCCAAGGAGGCGAGCAGCGCCAAGGAGGCCGCGTCGACGACGCCGATCTCCGTGCGCACTTTGCCCGCTCCGCGCGCGCAGGCCCCCAGCCCGTGGGCTTCCTGGCCGGGGACGCTGCGTATCACGGGCATCGCCGTCACGACGGGCGCCCTGCTCGGGGGCGGCATCTTCATGGTCAGGGCCAGCAAGCTGGATGGGGACCTGAGCGAGCGGCGCGACGGGCTGACGCGTGGTGCGACGCCGAGCTCGTCCATGTGCTGGCAAGCGCCGCAGGACTCCCCGTGCGCTGACCTTGTCCGGCTGCGAGACGCGCGCAACCTGTCCGCCGGCGTGGGGACTGGCCTGGTCATCGCGGGGGGTGTGATCGGAGCACTGACCGCTGCGTCGTTCTTCACCGACTTCTCCTTCCTGGGGCGCACGCCGACGCAGGGTCGAGTTCACCTCGCGCCCGTGGCGACCGGGCGAGAGACCGGCGTGAGCATCGAGGGGCAGTGGTGAGCACATCGGGGGTAGAGGAGATGCGCTCGAAGAAAGGACGGCGCGCGGCGACGTCCGTCGTCGCTGTCGCGCTCTGCGCGTGCGGCGCGGGCACGCTGACGGGGTGCGCTTACACCGATCTTTGCGGGGAGGTGGCGGCGTGCGCCCCCGATCCCGAGCCTCCGCCGGGTCTGTGCGACGGAGAGCCCGGCACGGCGCCAGCGCTCGACGAATGCGGCGTGTTCGTCAGCGAGCAGGGCGACGACACGAGCCCCGGCACGAAGGGCGCGCCGGTCAAGACGCTCCAGCACGCGATCAGGCTCGCCGCGAGCGGTCGAGGCCCCGGCGAAGCAGCGACCCGGCGCGTGTACGCGTGCGGCGGGGTGTTCGAGGAGGCGATCGCGCTTTCCCAGGGGGTCGACCTCTGGGGCGGCCGTCAGTGCGCCGGCGGCGACTGGTCCTATGGAGGGCCGCTCGACGGGCAGAGCGCGTTGACCGTCATCGCGCCGCCCGTGGGGATCCCGGTGCGGGTCCTCGGGGGGGACGATGCGGTCATCGCGGGAGACGACGCGACGTCGGTGATCTTCGGCGTGCGCGCCGTGGCGGCCGACGCCTCCGCGCGCGATGGCAAATCGTCGATCGCGATGATCCTGGAACATGGAGCCAGGGCGATCGTGCGGTCGAGCGTGATCCTCGCAGGCGATGGCAAGGATGGAGATCCGGGCGAGGACGCGCCGAGCTTCCGCGCGAACGCCGGCGTGGTGGGGAACAACGGCGTGGACGCCTGCACGGCGGACATGGCGCCGGGCGCCCTTCCGGCCGTGACCGTCTGCGGCGAAGGCATCGAGTCGATGGGTGGCCAGGGGGGCGATGGAGGCCTCGATACGGGCGGCGATGGGACGTCAGGACTGTCGGAGCCGGTCGGGAATCCGCCCGAGGTAGGTCTGGGTGGCCTCGGCGCGTCATCCAGCATGGACTGCAAGGAAGGGGCGAAGGGAGCAGACGGCGCCCCTGCGGAGCGCGCCGCCGGAGCGGACAGCGCCGGCCTCCTGGACATCGACGGATGGGTCGGCGTCCGCGGCAAAGACGGGGAGAAGGGCGGCGTCGGTCAGGGCGGCGGCGGGGGTGGCGGCGGCAAGGGGCGCGGCCCCATGAACGCGTGTCCGGCAGGTCGACCCCAGGGCGGTGCGGCCGGCGGATCGGGGGGCAGCGGCGGATGCGGGGGCAACGGCGGCCAGGGGGGCAACTACGGCGGCGCGAGCATCGCGATCGTGGCGCTGCAGGGGAGCGACCTCACGATCAAGGCCAGCAAGGTCCTCGGGGCCAAGGGCGGCAATGGCGGGGTCGGCGGAACGGGCCAGTGGGGAGGCCCTGGCTGGGGCGGCGGCCTCGGCGGAAACATGTCTCTGACCGGCACGTCGCGAGGCTGCGCCGGCGGCGCTGGCGGCCACGGCGGCCGCGGGGGCGATGCCGGCGGCGGTCTCGGGGGCCACTCGCTCGGCATCGGCTCGGTGGGCGCCTCCGTGGCACTTTTGGAGGATGCGACGGTCTCGCCCGGACAAGCCGGTAAGGGGGGGCTCGGCGGCAACGCAACCCCGCAAACCATGCCCGGCAATGGGGACGAAGGGATTACGCGGTTCTGGTACCGGTTCGATGCGCCAGACCCGGAGCCGCCTCGATGAACCGCCCTGTGCTGTCGGCACACGTGAGGATACGCCCATGAGGAAAATCACCGCTGCAACCTTCGTCCTCCTGCTGTCACCCTGGGCGACCGGCTGCGGAACTGTGCCTGACGTGAACGACCCTGGCGTGACGCCTTGTGAAGGCACCTCGTGCGAGGAAGAGCCGCCCCCGGAGTCGGTCTGCGTCGAGCACGTCGCCGCCGACATCCTCGACGACGGCTGTGGCGTGTTCGTCGCCGCAGAATTCGGTGGGGGCGACGACGGGAACCCCGGCACGAAGGCGAAGCCGGTGTTCACCGTCGAGCGCGGCGTCGAGCTCGCGCGCGCTGGACGAGGGCGCGTGTTCATCTGCAACGACGGATTCCTGGTGGAGCAGATGATCAGGCTGCCCTCCGGCGTGGATCTCCTCGGGGGCTTCGACTGCCGGAAATGGGTCCGCAGCGATCTACCCAAGCGGTCCTTGTTACAGCACCGGTGGATCTTCGGCCCCATCGTGCTCGTCGAGCCCGCGGGCCCCGAGGACAGGGGGGCCGCGGACGGGGTGTCGACGCTCGCCGATCTCGACGTCCACTCGACGGGCCCGGTCGGCGTGCTCGTTCAGTCGAGCACGGCGGTGGAGATCCTTCGGAGCGAGATCTCCACCCGCGGGGCAAATGCAGGCAGCCCTGGCGAGCAGTGGCCGACCAATCAACCGGACGGACCGGATGGCAACATCGGAGGGGACGCGTGCTCGGCGACCCTCGTCGCCGGAGGGCCTGCAGCCGTGAACCGGTGCGAGAACGGGGTCACGAGCACCGGGGGCAAGGGAGGGGACGGGCGCCCCGACAGCGCCGAGGATGGAGGCGATGGTGAACCCGCCGACCTATTGCCGCCCGCAAGCGGTGGTGTCGGGGAGCAGGACAACCGCAGTTGCTCCATCGGATCCACCGGGGGCCCGGGCGCTTCAGGAACGCAGGGCGCACCGGGCAAGGGCATCGGGCGCCTCACCGAGACGGGATGGGAGGGCGACACGGGGGGCGAGGGCACCTGGGGCACGCAGGGCCAGGGCGGCGGCGGCGGCGGCGGTCGCCTGGGCGGGCTCGCCCTGTGCGACGTGGCCTCCAAGGGAGGCCCAGGAGGAGGCTCGGGAGGGGCCGGTGGTTGCGGAGGCCGAGGAGGCCGCGGTGGAGGGAACGGACAGCCGTCCATCGGCGTCCTCGCGCTTCACGCCCGGGTGACGGTGCGCGACACCAAGATCACAGCGGGTTTTGGCGGCGGTGGTGGCGACGGCGGGCCACCCCAGCGCGGCGGCCGAGGCGGTCGAGGCGCAGCGGGTGGAGCGCTGGGGGATGGATTCTACTCCTGTGTCGGCGGCCATGGCGGCAATGGAGCGCCCGGCGGCTACGGCGGCCCGGGGCGCGGCGGCGACTCCATCGGAGTCGCCTACCTCGACGAGGATCAGCTCACGCTCGAGGGCGTCACCATCGAGACCGGAAAGCCGGGCACGGGCGGCACCAGCTGGAACCACGATGGCAGCACGACGGTGGGAGAGAGCGGCGAGGCCCACGAGACGTTGCGGTTTCCTGAGTAAACGGATTGAGGCCTGCTGTGGCGAACTCTCCGGCTGGGCCGAGGGAGCGTCAACGCGGACCAGGACATCCAGACGCCCGCAGGAAGGAGCAAGCGGACTCTGGCACGGCCGCTGCGGTCCAGAGGCGCCTCGACGCCGAAGGCGGCGCGATGCGAGCTCGGACTCTCGCGGCGCAGACGTCAAGGCGGAAGGAGGAGCGGAGTCATGGTGCCGCCGTAATCCCTGACCTTGCCTCCGGCGAGCTGCCGAATGAAGCCAGCCGCGCTCTCGATGGTGTTCAGCCAGTCAGCGCCCTTGAGACGTACGTGATCATCGGTCTTGAAGCCGAGCACGTCCACGGCCACAGACCACAGTCCGTCGGGATCCTCGCGGAGGTCGCTAACGCGGATCGTGATGGTCCGCGGCGCGCCTCCACCCGAGGGCGTGAATATGGACGTAACCTCTATTATTGCGTTCATCCATCCTCTCTCTTTATGGCACAATCGGTAGCTCAAGCGTGCCGCCCTCATCTTCCGCTCGACAAGTCTCCGCCTGGAAGGGGATCGGGCTCTGGCAGCCCGATGCGAACAACGATGTCGTGGACGTCGCTCGATCCGGGCAGGGTCATTTCGAGCGTGCGCACCAGCGCCCTGGTGGCCGTGTGGGTGCTCATCGGTTACAAATCTTCCTAATCTTGCGGCTCGACGGGCGGATCGAGCGCATCGCCATAGACCTCGCGCAGCACGATCGCGGCGTGGCGAGTTTCGTTCTCGATCGCATCGAGAGGATCCATCCCGCACGTGGCCGTTTGGCCCCCATCGATGTCCACTTTGACATCCCAAGGCCACTCTTCTTCCGAAGGGTTTCGGGTTGGCTCATGGATACGAACCAGGACGTCGCGCGGCTCGCCGTTTTCAGGGGTCAGCCTAAACGTCAGCTCGATCATCAGCGGATCAAGTCCCCCACTCCGTGTTCCAAATGGGTGGATCGAGGGTTCCGCCGCCGACGTTCTTGACCTTGTCGTTGACCCTCCGAGCGATGAATTGGGCACCGTCCACGATCGCCTGGGTCCAGTCCACCTGTTTCAACCGAACTTTGTCATCATCTCTGAACCCGAGGATCTCTACAGCGACAGACCAGGATGCCCCATCGGAATCGGGTCGCACATCACTGATTCGGAGCGTGATGGTTCGCGGCGGGCTGCCGTCCGCAGGGGTAAATATAGTCGTCAGCTCGAACATTGGACCTCACTTGCAATCATCTTCGCACCCGCGAAGACATTTCGACGAAGGGGCTCACGGCGAGCTCGGGCTCGGTCCCGACCTGGATCCCGCCGACGCTCACGCCGCCGCTGAACTCGAGCGCCAGCGCCGGCGCGGGAGCGACGACGAGGGCACAAGCGCAGAAGAGCCCGAGCTTGCCGTGGAAGCGCATCGACATGGTGCAGGCTCCTCGCCGAGCGGCGGCGACACGCGGTGCGGATGCACTCGCCATTTCTTCCGAGTGTGGTCTAGGCGTCAAATAGAAACTCGGCGAGCGCATCCGAAACGACATGAGTCGCTCCGTTCCGGGCATTCGCCCGTGCGCACACGATTCCGCGGTAAGAGCGCACCGCTTCGAGAGAGAGCGTCTTGTCAGCGAACATGCGCGCGAGCAGCGGAGAGAATTGACTTTCCATCTCAGAACTCGTTCCGCTCTCTCGATCTCTCGCGCTGCCCAGCGGACCGCCGGGCTCGCGGGCGGCCGCTGCCTCGTCCGGCGCTCGCGCCTTGCCTTCCGGCCCGGCGCGGCGCACCTTCGCGCCCAGCGACCATGCCCAGCGACGACCCCTACGTGATGCCCGCCTACGTCAAGCTCCTCGTCGCCGACGCGGAGCGCTCCGCCTCGTTCTACGAGCTCCTCGGCTTCACCCGCGTCCACCAGGATCCGGTGTTCATCCACCTGCGCTGGGCACGCTATGCGGATGTCTTCCTCGTCGCGACGCCGCCGGGGGTCTCGTTCTCCGGGCAGCGCGGCCTCGGCGTCATCGCCTGCTTCAGCGCCGCCGGCGACCGCGGCATCGAGACGATCGCCGCGCGCGCCGCGGCGGCCGGCGCCGCCGTCGACGGGCCGCGCGACCAGCCGTGGCACACACGGGAGGTCGTCGTCACCGACCCCGACGGCTACCGCCTCTGCTTCGTCGAGCCGAGCACGCCCCTCGAGGACTGACGGCCCCCGCCCGCGCCGGAAGGTTCTCACCTGGAGGTTCGAAACGGCCTGGAACATGGCCTGCCACGGCCCCGTCACGACCAGGCGCAACCCCGGCGTCGGCGCCGTGACGCTCCCATTCCGACAGAGGATCTGTATCCCCAGCTGATCCGCGCGGCCCTGGTTGCGGCGCCAGAGCGCACGCCCGAGGCCCCCACGCCATGAGCCGACAGCGGCGAACGACGTCAGTTGCATGAGCCCGTCGCTCGTGCCGTGTCGTTCGCCCCTCGCGGGCGTGCTCGTGTATCATCACGCCGGCATGTCGTCGGAGCCGTCGCAGCCCAGGCCCATCGGGCGATATCTGCTGTACAGCCCGATCGCATCCGGCGGCATGGCGTCCGTGCACCTCGGCCGGCTCGTCGGCGACGCGGGCTTCTCGCGCACCGTGGCCATCAAGCGGCTGCACCCCGCGCTCGCCGAGGCGCCCGAGATCGCCGAGAGCCTGCGCGACGAGGCCCGCATCGTCGCGCGCATCCAGCACCCCAACGTCGTCGCCATGGTCGACCTCCTCCTCGCCGAGGACGAGGCGTTCCTGGTCATGGAGTACGTGCGGGGCGAGTCGCTCGCGCGGCTGCTCCGGGCGGCGCGCGCGCGCGGCGCGCCGGCGCCGGTCCCCATCGTCGCGAGCATCGCGTGCGGCGCGCTCCACGGCCTGCACGCGGCCCACGAGGCGCGCAGCGAGTCGGGCGATCCGCTGGGCATCGTGCACCGGGACGTCTCGCCCGAGAACGTGCTCGTCGGCGTCGACGGAACGGCGCGGCTGCTCGACTTCGGCATCGCCAAGGCGCGCGGGCGGCTCAGCACCACCCGCGGCGGGCAGATCAAGGGCAAGCTCGCGTACATGGCGCCCGAGCAGCTCCTCTGCGCCGATGTGACCCAGCGGACCGACGTGTTCGCGGCGGGCGCGGTCCTCTGGGAGGCGCTCGCAGGCCGCCGGCTCTTCGACGGCGGCGACGAGGGCGCCCTCATCCGGGCCGTGCTCGAGGGGCCGATCGTGCCCCCGAGCGCGCTCGCAGCGCACGTGCCGTCTGCGCTCGACGCCATCGTCCTCCGTGCGCTCGAGCGGAACGCGGAGGGCCGCTACCCGACCGCCCGCGAGCTCGCGGTCGCCATCGAGGACGCCGTCCCGCTCGCGTCGCCGCGCGCCGTGGGTGAGTGGGTGGAGGAGCTCGCCGGCGACGCGCTCGCGCGGCGGGCGGCCCGCGTCGCCGCGATCGAGAGCGCGTCGGCGGCGATGCCGAGCGGCCCGGCGACGGCCAGCGCGGACGCGGCCGCGCTGGGCGGGCCGAGCGAGCCCAGCGACTGGGGCGAACGCGAGCCCACGCCGCCGAACCACCCGGCGCGGGGGCTGGCAGAGACCGCGCCCGCGATCCCGGCGAGGGCGCTCGTCCAGGGGACGCTGGCGGCTGAGCCCCCGCTCGGGTCGGTGACGTCCAGCGGGATCTCGCTGGGACTCCCTGCGACGGACGGCGCGCGGAGCGACGGCCCGCCCCCCACCGCAAGGAAGCGCGCGCGCCGGCCGCTCGCGCTGCTCGGTGTGCTGCTCCTCGGCGGCGCGGCCGTGCTCGCGGCGCAGTCGTGGCGCCGCGCCCCTCCCGGCCCGGAGGACGCCGCGCGCGCGGTCCACGCGCCCGCGGCGCAGCCGGCCAGCGCCTCGGCGGCGAGCGCCGTCGCGGCGAGCCCAACGAGCACCGTCGCGACAAGCCCGACGAGCGCCGTCGCAGCGAGCCCAACGAGCGCCGTCGCGGCGAGCCCAACGAGCACCGTCGCAGCGAGCCCGACGAGCGCCGTCGCAGCGAGCCCAACGAGCACCGTCGCGGCTGATCCGGCGAGCGCTGCCGCGGCTGACCCGACGAGCGCTGCCGCGGCTGACCCGGCGAACGCCGTCGCGCCAGCGCCCGCACAGCGCCCGGCGCGCCCGACCGCCGGCACGCGCGCACCCGCACCCGCGCCGCGGACGACCCGCGCCGACGCCCAGCGCTGCTCCCCGCCCTATACCGTGGACAAGGCCGGCATACGCCGGCTCAAGCCTGAGTGCCTGTGAACCGATGACCCCTCTCTGTCCCGCCCGCGCCCGGCTCGCGCTCTCCCTCGCCGCCGCCGCGGCGCTCTCGCTCACCGGCGCCCGCACCGACGCCGCGCCGCACAAGCAGGCGTGCGCCGCCGCCTACGAGCGCGCGCAGGGCCTCCGCCGCGACGGCCGGCTGATCGAGGCGCGCGACGCGCTCGTCACCTGCTCGCAGCCGACGTGCCCGGCGGCCGCGGTGGCCGACTGCGGGCCGTGGCTCGCCGAGGTCGAGAAGAGCCTGCCCTCCGTGGTCGTCGTCGCGAGGGACGCGCACGGGCGAGAGCGCCTCGACGTTCGCGTGCTCGTGGACGGGCGCCCCCTCGCCGCGGCGCTCGACGGCAAGGCGCTGCCGGTGGACCCGGGCCCACACACCTTCCGCTTCGAGCCCGCGACGGGCCCCGCCGTCGAGGAGCGCGTGCTGATCCGCGAAGGCGAGAAGAACCGCCCGCTCACCGTGACCCTGGGCGCGCCTCCGGCCGGCGCGCCCGCCTCCCCTCGCCCGCTCGCCCCGCGCGCCGCGCCCCCTGCGGAGCCCTCGGTCCCGGGGCTCGTGTGGGCCTCCGGCGCCGTCGGCGTCGCTGGGCTCGCCGTGTTCGCCGTCGCCGGCGCTCTCTCGCTGAGCGCCGAGGCCGACCTGCGCGCCACGTGCGCCCCGCGCTGCACGGAGGGCGAGGTGCGCGCCATCCGGGTCCAGCACGCGGTCGCGGACATCGGCCTCGGCGTGGGCGTCGTCGCGCTGGGCGCCGCGGCGTGGCTCTACATGACCCGGCCGGCCGCGGCGCAGCCCCCGAAGGCCGGCGCGACGGCGCTCTGGCCGTTCATCGCCGGCAACGCCGCGGGCGTCGCGGGGGCCTTCTGATGCGCGCGTCGGCCCGCGCCCGCGGCGGCGCCGCCGCCCTGGTGGTTGCCTTCCTCTCGGCGTGCTCGCTCGTGCGGCCGCTGCACGGCCTCACCTGCGAGCCCGGGGCCGGCAACGCCTCCTGCCTGTACGGCCAGCCCTGCGACGCCAGCGCCGACTGCGCGACGGCCGCTTGCGCCGAGGGCGTCTGCCAGTGCCCCGCCGGCATGGTGACGATCGAGAGCTCGTTCTGCATCGACCAGACCGAGGTGTCGAACGCCGCCTACCGCGCCTTCCTCGCCACGCAGCCGGACGTCGCGGCGCAGGAGCCGTTCTGCTCGTTCAACAGCACGTTCGATTTCGACGACACCGGGCCCGACGCGCCCCCCGTGTGCACGACGCGCCGCAAGGAGGACGAGCACCCCGCCACCTGCGTCGACTGGTGCGACGCGCGCGCCTTCTGCAAGAGCCAGGGCAAGCGCCTCTGCGGCGAGCGCAACGGCGGCCCGCTGCCGTTCCGCGGTGAGTTGGCGCAGGGCGAGTGGTTCGACGCGTGCAGCAAGCAGGGCGCGCTCGCTCACTCCACCGGCGAGTTCAACGCTCTCCAGTGCAACGGCGACAGCACCGAGACGGTGCCGGTCGGCGACGACGCCAGCCTGGCGTGCGAGGGCGGCTACCTCGGCCTGCAGCACATGAGCGGAAACGTCCGCGAGTGGGAAGACGCGTGCTCCGACGACGTCGGCCCCGGCGACCTCTGCAGGACCCGGGGCGGGGCGTTCGACAGCGGGGGAGCGCTCGAAGAGCTCCGGTGCGACGCGCGCGACGAGCGCGAGCGCGCCGACACCGATCACACCATCGGCTTCCGCTGCTGTAGCGGGTAGCGCCTCGACGGCGCCGGCGGCCGCTCGCCCTCTCCCTTCGAGGTCGAGAGGAGCGCGCGAGCTCGTCGAAGGGCCCCCCCGGACGCAGCCGGCCGGCGGTGGTCCAGGACGAACCTGCGATCTTCATCGCTCGACTTCGGGCCGCGAGAGCACCACAGGAGCCTTCGGCTCTCGGCAGTTTCGTCCAAGAACGTGCGGTCACGACCGCATAGGGTGACGGCCGCACCGGCCCGAGGGGGGCGCGGACGCCGCTCGTGATCGGCAAGGTCGTCCGTTCGACCGTCAATGGCAGGAGCGATGAGAGAGACATGAACCAGTATCAAAAGCTGTACACACCGCAGGACACCGCCGTCGTCTTCATCGATCATCAGCCGCAGATGATGTTCGGCGTCGCCAGCATCGACCGCGCGACGCTGATCAACAACGTGACGCTCCTCGCGAAGGTGGCGAAGGAGTTCAAGGTCCCGGTCATCCTCACGTCGGTGGAGACGGAGTCCTTCAGTGGCTATGTGTGGCCTCAGCTCCTCGACGTGTTCCCCGGCCAGCCCGTCATCGAGCGCAGCTCGATGAACTCGTGGGACGACCCGGCGTTCCGGAAGGCCATCGAGGCGACGGGGAGAAAGAACCTCCTGATGACGGGGCTCTGGACCGAGGTCTGCGTGACCTGGCCGACCATCGAGCTCCTGGGCGCCGGCTACAACGTCTATGTCGTCGAGGATTGCTGTGGAGCCACCTCTCCCGCGGCCCATGAAGCAGCCTTGTCGCGCATGGTCCAGGCGGGCGCCGTGCGCCTCACGACGCTCCCCGCGCTGCTGGAGTGGCAGCGCGACTGGGCGCGTCGCGAGCACTACAACAACCTGATGGGGCTGCTCAAGCAGCAGGCCGGCGCGTACGGCGTGGGCGTCGAGTACGCCTACACGATGGTCCACCGCGCGCCTCAGTCCGCGGCGAAGCCGCAGATCGTGCCGAAGAAATCCGGCCACTAGGCGGCCCGCAGATGAGCCGGACGATCCACGTCGCCATCACCCGGCGTGTCCGGAAGGAGCACGCCGAGGCGTTCGAGCGGGGCCTGGCCGAGTTCGCGCGCCGGTCCCTGGACGAGCTGGCCGCGCAGTGGCTCAACCCGACGAACGGAGACCCATGAAACCTGCCGATCTCATCCTCTCCAACGGACGCATCACCACGCTCGATCCGCGGCGCCCCGAGGCGCGCGAGGTCGTCGTGGTCGGCGGGCGGATCGCCGGGGTCGACAACGCCTCGGAGTTCCACCGCGGGCCGGACACCAAGGTGGTCGACCTCGGCGGGCGCAGGGTCATCCCTGGCCTCAACGACTCGCACCTCCACGTCATCCGCGGCGGCCTGAACTACAACATGGAGCTGCGCTGGGAAGGCGTGCCTTCGCTGTCCATCGCGCTCCGGATGCTCCGCGAGCAGGCGGCGCGCACGCCGGCCCCGCAGTGGGTGCGCGTCGTCGGCGGCTTCAGCGAGTTCCAGTTCGCCGAGCGCCGCCTGCCGACGCTGGACGAGATCAACGCCGCGGCGCCGGACACGCCGGCCTTCCTCCTGCACCTCTACGGCCAGGCCTTGCTCAACCGCGCGGCCCTGCGGGCCTGCGGCTACACCCGGGAGACGCCCGACCCGCCCGGGGGCGAGATCGCCCGCGACAGGGCGGGCAACCCCACAGGCCTCCTGATCGCCCGGCCGAACGCGACCATCCTCTACGCGACGCTGGCCAAGGGGCCAAAGCTCCCGCCGGAGCACCAAGTCAATTCGACACGCCACTTCATGCGGGAGCTGAACCGCCTGGGCGTCACGAGCGTGTGCGACGCCGGCGGCGGCTTCCAGCGTTATCCCGAGGACTACGAGATCATCCAGAAGCTGCACGAGCGCGGCGAGATGACCCTGCGCATCGCCTACAACCTGTTCACGCAGAAGGCCGGCGCGGAGCTCGAGGACTTCATGCGTTGGTCCAAGGTCGTCGAGCCGGGCGAGGGCGATGACCTCCTCCGCTGCAACGGCGCCGGGGAGATGCTCGTCTTCTCCGCGGCGGACTTCGAGGACTTCCTGGAGCCGCGCCCGGATCTCCCGGAGACGATGGAGGCCGAGCTCGAGCGCGTCGTGCGCTTCCTGGCCGAGAACCGCTGGCCCTTCCGGATCCATGCCACATACGACGAGTCGATCGCGCGGTTCCTGGACGTCTTCGAGAAGGTCGACCGGGACGCGCCGCTCGGAGGGCTGCGCTGGTTCTTCGATCACTGCGAGACGATCTCCGACCGCAACATGGAGCGCGTGAGGGCGCTCGGCGGCGGCATCGCCGTCCAGCACCGGATGGCGTTCCAGGGCGAGTATTTCGTGGAGCGGTACGGCGCGCGGGCGGCCGAGCGCACGCCGCCCATCCGGCGCATGCTGGAGCTCGGCATCCCGGTCGGCGCAGGGACCGACGCCACGCGCGTGGCGAGCTACAACCCGTTCGTCGCGCTGTACTGGATGACCACGGGAAAGACGCTGGGAGGGCTCTCCCTCTATCCCGCGAAATCGCGGCTGACACGGGAAGAAGCGCTCCGGCTGTACACGCAAGGCAGCACGTGGATGTCGCGAGACGAGGGCACCCGCGGCACAATCGCGGCTGGCCAGCTCGCCGATCTGGCCGTCCTGAGCGACGACTACTTCCGTATCCCTGACGAGGAGATCCAGTCGCTCGAGTCGGTGCTCACGATCCTCGGCGGCAAGCCGGTGTACGCGGCGGGTGACTTCAAGCCGCTCGACCCGGGCGACCTGCCCGTCATGCCCGACTGGTCGCCGCTCCACCATCACCCCGGCGCGTGGCGGCGCTCCTCGGCGGGCCAGGAGCCCGCGGGCCAGGCGCTCTCGCGGGCGACCGCCCTCCAGCGCAGGGCGGAGCTCCCGCGATGGCTCTCGGAGCTGCGCGGCCTGCTCGACGGCGGGTGCGAGTGCTTCGCGTTCTGACGCCCGCGAGCGGCCGGCCACCGGGCGCGGCGCCCATGTGCTCTCCCGACGCTCACCGCCTGATGTCGTACTTGTCCAGCTTGTAGAGCAGCGCGCGCCGCGAGATGCCGAGCCGCTTCGCCGCGCGCGTCTGGTTGTTCCCCTCGGCGGCGAGGGCGTCCTCGATGCTCTTCTTCTCCAGCTCGGCGAGGCGCGCCGGCATCGTCCCGCCGTCGGCGGACGGCGGTGGCGCCCCCGTGCTCGCCGGCGGCGCGCCCGCGCTCGCGGGGGGCGCGCCGCCCTCGGCGCCCTCCACCACGGAGGCCGGAAGGTGCTCGACCTCGATGACGCCACTCTCGGCCAGGACGACGGCGTGCTCCACCGCGTTGCGCAGCTCGCGCAGGTTGCCGGGCCACGCGTGCGCCTCGAGCGCCTGCATCGCCGCGGGCGCGAAGCGCGGCGCCCGCTCCCCCATGCGCCCGGCGATCTGCTGCGCGAAGCGGTGCGCGAGCAGCGCGATCTCGGCGCGCCGCTCGCGCAGCGGCGGGACGCGGAGGACGAACGTGCTGATGCGATAGTAAAGATCCTGCCGGAACCTCCCGGCTGCCACCTCGGCCTGGAGGTCCCGGTGCGTCGCGCACACGACGCGCACGTCGAGCTCGATCTCCTGCGTGCCGCCGATCCGGGCCACGCGCCGGCTCTCGAGCACGCGCAGCAGCTTGGCCTGCATGGCGAGCGGCATCTCGCCGATCTCGTCGAGCAGCAGCGTGCCGCCCTGCGCCGCCTCGAAGTAGCCGATCTTGCGGCGATCCGCCCCGGTGAACGCGGCCTTCTCGTGCCCGAAGAGCTCGCTCTCGAGCAGCGCCTCGGGCAGCGCCGCGCAGCTGAGCCTCACGAACGGGCCCCCGGCGCGCGGGCTGGCGCGGTGGAGCTGCTCGGAGACGACCTCTTTCCCCGCGCCCGTCTCGCCGAGCACGAGCACCGTCGTCTGCGCGCGCGCGAGGCGCTGCACCACCTGGAAGACCTTCACCATCGCCTCGTCCGCGACGACGAACCCGGCGCCGAGGCCAGAGGGCGGGCCCTCCAGCGCCTCCGGCTCGGCCCCCGGCGGCGCCGCCTCGACGCGCGCAGGCGCCGCGATCGCGACGACGATCTCGACCGGGCCGATGCGGATCACGTCGCCGCCGGCGAGGGGCCGCTCCGCCCCGCGCACGACGGCGCCGTTCACCGACGTGCCGTTGCGGCTCCCGAGGTCGACGAGCGCGACGGTCTGGCCCCGCCGCGCGACGCACGCGTGGTTGCGCGAGACGCGGGCGTCGTCGAGGCAGACCGTGGACTCCGGCGCGCGGCCGACCGCGACCACCTCGCCGTCGGTGAGATCGATCACCCGCGCCGCGCCATCACCGGCGCGGATGATCAGGGAAGCCTGCCCCTGCGGCGTCCCCTCGCCGGGCGCGCTCTCCGCGGCGTCGAGCTCGGTCGCGACCTCGGCCGCGGTACGCGGCGGCGCCGCGCTCGGCGGAGAAGCTGCCTGTCGACGAGGGTCTCGCTCCGCCATGCCGTTCGAAGGTTGCGCAAGTGTACGACGCTTGCGCAACCCGCAGCAACCGCAGCGCGCGCCGCCGCGCGGAAGACGCGGAGCGCACGCTGGTCCCCGCCTTGCAATGCCTCTGCGGAGCGCACGGACCCAGTGCCTCGACGGCGCGCGTGGAGACGCTGCTGGAGCCGCCATCGCCGAGAGCCATCGCGGGGACCGGAGCGTCTGGAGACGCATCGCGCCGACGTGCGCCTGGCTTCACGAACGACCAACACGACAGGAGACGAGCATGACTTATCCCATCCGACCGGCGTCCTCTCTCGCGATCTGCGGCGCCCTGCGCCATGCCCTCGTGAGCCTGGCCGCGACGCTCGCCGCCGTCGGGTGCGGCGCGGATCCGGGCTCCGACGCGGAGATCGCCTCGGCGGCGAGCGGCGACGCGGTCAGCGGCGCCCTGACGATGACCTGCTCCAAGCTGACGGTGAGCCGGGGCAGCATCGGCGCCGGGCAGACGGCCGCCGCGCTCGCGACGGCGGATCTCACGGGCAAGCAGGATGTGTGGAAGAAGTACGTCGAGTTCGCGCCCGGCACGAGCGCGACGTGCGAGTACGCGCTCCCCTCGGGCACCTCGGCGGCGCAGCTCTCGTCCCTCGCGCTGGGCGTGAATTACCGCGGCCCGGCGAAGTCGGCGATGCGCTGGACCTTCGAGGCGTGGGACGCGGCCGCCGGCGCCTGGGTCCCGGTCGGCGACAACGCGTTCGCGCGCAACTGGTCCTGGACGAGCGCGAGCCTGAGCCTGCCGGAGCCGCTCGGGCGGTTCGTGGCGGGCGGCACCCTCAAGATCCGGTACGCGACGAGCAGCTCCGCCGACAGCTCGCTGCTCGACAAGCTCGTCCTCACGGGCACGACCAGCGACGGCTCCACTAGCACCAGCGGCTCCACCGGTACCGGTGGCAGCGGCGGCACCGGCGGCTCCGGCGGCAGCGGTGGCTCCGGCGGCTCCGGCGGCACTGGCGGCACCGGCGGCTCCGGCGGCAGCGGTGGCTCCGGCGGCTCCGGCGGCACTGGCGGCACCGGCGGCTCCGGCGGCTCCGGCGGCAGCGGTGGTTCCGGCGGTTCCACCGGCACCGGTGGCTCCGGCGGCTCCACCGGCACCGGTGGCTCCACCGGCGGCATCTGGGTCCCCGCGCCGGGGACGACGTGGCAATGGCAGCTCACGGGCACCATCGACACCAGCCTCGATGTCGCCATGTACGATATCGACCTCTTCGATGCCCCGCAGGCGAAGATCGACACGCTGCGCGCGGCCGGGAAGAAGGTGATCTGCTACTTCAGCGCGGGGAGCAGCGAGGACTGGCGCGACGACGCGTCGAAGTTCCCCGCCGCAGGGCTCGGCAACCCGCTCGACGGCTGGCCGGGCGAGCGGTGGCTCGACACCCGCAACGCCGGCGTGCGCAACGTCATGAAGGCTCGGCTGGATCTGGCGGTGCAGAAGCGCTGCGACGGCGTGGAGCCCGACAACGTCGACGGCTACACCAACAGCCCCGGCTTCCCGCTGACGGCGGCGACGCAGCTCGATTACAACCGATTCCTGGCCACCGAGGCGCACGCGCGCGGGCTGTCCATCGGGCTGAAGAACGATCTCGATCAGGTGAAAGACCTGGTGGGAAGCTTCGACTGGGCCCTGAACGAGGAGTGCCACGAATACGACGAGTGCGACATGCTCACCCCGTTCATTCGCGCGGGCAAGGCGGTGTTCCACGCGGAGTACGTCGACGCCTCGCAGGCAAACGCCGTCTGCGCCGCCACGAAGCCGCTCGGGCTCTCGACCTTGATCAAGAAGCTCGACCTCGACGCCTGGCGCGTCGCCTGCCCCTGATCCCCACGCCAGCGCAGGGGCGCTGGCCGCGCACCCGCGGTCAGCGCCCCTCGCCCGCTCAGCCCCTCACTCCCCCGCCACTTCGAGGAGCTGCGCTCCGGAGAAGCTCTGCTGTTCCGGCTGGTAGTACGGGTGCGCCTCGGCGCCGCCGTCCTCCGCCCTGACAGGCATGGTCGCTTGCAGCCGGTAAGCGAAGGTGGCCGCGCGCCCCGCAGGGATCTCCTTCACGTAGAGGATCAGCTGCTTGCCCGTGATCTCGAACTTCGAGAGCTGGCCCGCCGCGATGTACTCCTGGAGATCCTCGGTCAGGAGCTGGAAGCCGGGCGGCAGCCCCACGGTCACGAGGACCATGCTCTGCACCGAGTCCGTCTTGTTCTGGACGCTCAGCGACGCCGTCACGATGTCGTCCACGTACAGCTGGGTCTTGTCGTACGTCACGCTGACCGCGAGCGGGCCTCCCGCGTCGTTCGGGACCGCGCTCCACGGCAGGTTGTGGCGGCCTACCAGGTTGTAGCTGAGCTTCCCCTCGCCCGAGAACGCGATCGTGACGTCGTGCGCGCCCGCGGTCGCGAGGTGTGTGAGGTCGACCGTCGTCATGACGTCGGCCTGGTCCTCGCGCAGGGAGACCGTGCCCGCCGCCTCGCCGTCGACCGCGACGGTCACCGTCCCCGTGGCGCCCTCCGTCCCCTTGCTCGCGGCGAGGAGCAGGGTGCGCAGGCTCCAGATCGTCGCCTGGGTGGAGCCGAAATTGCCGTTCGCGTCCTTCGACTGGGTCAGGAACTTCACGCCGCCGTCGGCGCTCGGCCGGTGGGCACCCGCGGAGAGCAGCGCGTGGGCCGCGAGCGCGGTGGTCGTGACCCTGGCGTCGTTCCCGGACTCGTAGAACGAGGTCTGCGTGCCCCCGTCATCCCAGTAAAATGCGTCTCCTTCCGCGGTCTTGCGCTGGTCCAGCGCGTCGAGCACGCTGTCGGTCAGCGCGCCGGAGGGGTCGGCCACGGCGAGCGCGTTGGCCGCGATCGCCAGCGTGTACAGGTCGTCGGTCGCCGGCTTCAGCGAGCGGCCCAGGTAGGCGAGCCCCGTCCCGATCTCGGGCCCCGTGTACCCCGCGCTCGCGAGCGCCCAGAGCACGAAGGCGCTGTTGCGGAGCGTGCCCGTGTGGAAGCTGAAGAACTCGGTCTGGTCGCCTTCCCACGTGCCGTCCGCCTTCTGCTGCCCGGCGAGCCACGCGACGGTCCGGGCGAGCATCGCCTCGTCCACGGTGTGGACCTTGATCATGTCGGCGAACTCCATGACGCCGAACGCTGTGACCGACAGGTACGGATGCCCGTCCTGCTCACCGAACCACGAGAAGCCGCCGCCCGAGTGCTCGAACGTGAGCAATCGCTGGTACCCCGCCGAGATCAGCGACTCGGCCTTCATCTGGATCTCCGGGGTGATCTGGCCAGTCTGCTTCATGTACTGCGTGACGAGCACGTTGGGCCAGGTCGTCGAGGTGGTCTGCTCGAAGCAGCCATTCGGGACCTGGAGCATGCTGTCCATGCCGCTCACGACCTGCGACAGGAACGCGGGGTAGATCTCGAGATAGAGCTGGTTCGAGCCGGGGACCGCGTCCGCAGGGAACGACAGCGCGTGGGCGGCGTTGCCCGGCGCGAGCATGCCAGACTCGCTCTCTGCAAAGGGCTTCCCGTCCGGGACCACGCGCACGGTGCGGGCCACGGCGTCGGCGCCCGCGCTGCCCCGCGCGGTGACGGTGAGCGAGTTGACGCCCACCGTGTTCACCTTCACCGGGAACCGGACGCCGCGCACCTCGCCCGCCGCGAGGGACACCGTCGTCGACGTCGCGCCGAGCGGCGTATACCAGCTCCCCGGCTCGAGGCTGAGATCGACCGTCTGCGGCGTCTCCAGGTAGTTGTAGACGGCGATCGGGAACTCGACCTCATCGCCGCGCGTGAGCGTGGCCGGGAAGCTCACGTCGACGAAGAAGTCCTGGAACACCTTGAAGCCGCTCTGGATGCCGCCGAGCTTGCCGTCGGTCGAGTTCGCCAGCGCCGAGAGCCGCCACTCGGTGATGCTGTCCGCGAGCGGGATGCTCAGGGTGGCCGTGCCGTCGGGGCTCGTGATCACGCTCGGGTTGACGTAGAGGGTCTCCGGGAACTCGCGCCGGACGCGCGGCCCGCCGGCGCCGCCAGGCTCCTCGGTGGGCTCCCCGGCCGAGCCGCCGCCCGTTCCGGTCCCCGCTCCGCTCGCGCTCGCGACGCCACCATTGGCCCAGCCGCCGTCCGCGTCAGGGACGGCCCCTTCATCCCACCCTTGCGGGGGCACCTGGACCCCGAGATCGCTGAACGCGAACGCGAACGTCGCGTCGTCCTGGCTCTGCTCCACCTCGTCGGGCCCCGACGATTGCAGCGTGAGCCCGCTCCAGCTGGAGGCCACCCGGTACGCGTTGCCCCACACATCAAAGGCGCGCAGGCGCTCGGCGACCCGGCTCCCGAGCAGCTCGACGTACACGCCCCCCCCGTTGCAGCTGAACTGGGTGCTGTCGCAGCCGAGCGCCTTCAGCTCCTGCGCGGCGGCCACGGTGGCCTCCGCGAGCCAGGGCTTCATGACGCCCTTCTGGCGCTCGTAGAACGGCGCGAGCTCCTCCGGCACCTTCGCCAGCACGGCGGGCCACGTGCGCGCCTGGAGCCCGGTGAGCGACGTGCCGGCGAGCGCGGCGAGCGAGGCCTGGGTCTTCACCTGCGCGGCCTCGGCCTGCTCGGGATCCTCGCTCGCGGTCGCGTTGAACAGCAGGTCCTGGAGGTTCGCGGCCGGGCCGTGGATCTCGTAGCTCGGCTTCGCGAACTCGTCCTCCAGCTCGAAGTACGTGCGGAGCAGCCCGGGCTGGGCGTCGACCAGCGCGAAGACGGCCTGATCGACCACCTGGACGCCGAGCGCGGCGACCTTCGGGTTCCCCGCGTCGTCCTTGACCGACAGCCGCAGCGTCGCCGTCTCCCCCGGCGCATACAGCGGCTTGTCGGCCTGGACCTCGACGCTCAGCGCGGAGTCGCCCCGCGCGAACACGGTGCGGCCGGAGCGGACCAGGTTGCCATCGTCGTCGACCAGGTAGGCCTCGACCCGGTTGCTGCCGAGCAGGCCGGCGTCGACGGGCATGCTGAAATGGGCGCGCCCGCCCTCGAGCTCGAGAGAGCGCATGTCGACGGCCTGACCGTCGTTCAGCCAGTCGACATAGACGCTGCCGGCCTCCTCGCTGGACTCGATGGTGACCTCGACCGTCTCGCCGGTCTCGTAGACGGCCCGGTCGGTGCGCACGAGGAGGTGCTCGCCGCCCGTCTGCGTGCCGAACGAGAACTTCCGCGTGACCGCCCGCTCCCCCACCGTCGCCCGCACCTCGAACGCGCCGTCCGCCGTCGCGCCGTCCGCCGTCGCGACCGGCGGGGTGAAGCTCACCACGGCCTGGCCGAAGGCGTCGGTGCGCGCGGTGAGCTGCGTGCCGTCCGGCGCCGTGATGACCGCGGCCGTGTCGGCGAGCGGCGCCCCGAGCGGGTCGGTGACGAAGAGAAGGAGGGTGTTGGGGATCCCCGGGACGAGCTCGCGCGCCTCGGGCACGAGCACGATCGAGGCCGCGTCGGCGGCGACCTTGACCGGGATCGCCTTCGTGACCTCCTGTCCCGCCGTGTCCGCGACGGTGACGGTGAGCGTCACGGCCGCGTCGCCCTGCTCCAGCGGCAGGCCCGCGAGGCTCGGCGGAAGCGTCAGGCTGAACCCGTAATGGCCCTCGGCGTTGAGCTCGCCCACGATGCGCTGGAACGTCGTCTGACCGATGTCCAGCGACGCCGCCTCGATGGTCACGCTGCCGCCGGCGACGTTCTTGCCGAAGAAATAGCGCGCATCGATGGTGCCAGTCAGCGTGTCGCCCGCCGTGTACCACGGCCTGTCGGTCCTCACGGCGACCTCGAACTTGGGCAGCGCGTACTGCCCCACAGTCACGACCTTCTCCGTCGTGGTCTCCCCGCTCACGAGGCGCACCTTGAACTCGCCGGTGTTGACGATGGATCCGATCCGGAACGTCGTCGCCGCGACGCCATAAGCGTCGGTCACGATCGGCTTCTTGAAGATCTTGTTGCCCTTGCCGTCCTCCACCTCGAACGTGATCGGCTCGCGGACGAGCGGCGCGTTGTTCCCCCGCTCGAGCGCGAGCGCGCGCAGGTGGATCGTCTGGCCGGGCTTGTAGAGCGGCTTGTCGGTGGTGAGGAGCAGCTTCGGGCCGGGGCCCTCGACGGTGATGTTCGCGGTGAGGGCCGCGTTGACGCCGAAGCCGAGCGCCTGCGCGGAGACGGGGTGCGCGCCGAGCGCGCCGGGCTCCACCTCGAACACCGCGGCGCCGAGCGCGTCGGTCGTCCCGCGGAGCGGCCGCGCCCCCTCGCCCACCGAGAGCTCGACCTCCACGTTGGGCACCGGCTGATGGGAGAAAGCGTCGGTCGCGCGCACGCGGTAGCTCGCCGTGCGCCCGCGCACCACGCGCGCCGGCCCCTCGAGCTGCACGTCGTAGGGCGGGATGACGCGGAGAAGGCTCCGCGTGACGAGCAGCCCCTCCTCCGACCCGTCGTCGACGCGAACGACGTACCTCGCGAGGCCCGGCTGCGCGCTCACGGCCGGCGCCGGAAGGCGCGCCTCCGCGGTCGTCGCCGTCCCGCCCGCGATCTCCAGGTCGACCTCGGTCGTGCCTTGTTCCTTGTCCGCGGCGAGATCGACGAGCGTGACGCGCAGGTGGCCGCTCGTCGCGCCGGCGGTCAGGTTGCGCACCGGGATCTGGAGGCGCAGATCGCCCCCGTCGATCGCGCCCAGCAGCCTCGCTTCGTCGATTTCGAGCGTGCCGTTCCGCGGTTGATCCGGGCGACCGAGCGTCGTTGGCGGGGCCTCATCGGAGGAGCACCCCGCCGCGAACGCGCTCGCCAGCGCCAGCGCAGCGAGCAGGTGGGGAGAGCTCCAGCGTCGGCGGAGAGCATCGAAGCGTACGCGCATAAGTCCAAATCCTCCCGATCGGCGCTGGCACATCCCCAGCGGCCGGCGCGTAGGTTGCATCCGACGTACCAAGATGGACCTCGGCCCTGGAGCAGCAAATCCGCGGGAATAGACGCAGACGGCGCGCGGGAGGTGCGCCAGGGTGTGCCAAGATTCTGGCTCACCGGCGCCTCCCCGGCGCGCCGGTCTCCGTTCACATGGGGAACTCGGGGAGGTAGCCGAGGTTCTTGTCGGGGTGCGCCGCGCGTGCGGCGTCGATGCTCTCGGCGCAGCAGGTCCCCTCGCCGGTGAGGGCGCCGTCGATGGCGAACTCGACCCGGAGCGGTCCGGCGTCTCCGGGGCGGGAAGGAACGATGTACCCATCGACGCGCCGGAGCGACGGCACCTCTCCGGCGGTCACCCGGGACTGACCTGGCAACACGATCATGTTCTTGCCCGGGTACGCGCTCCGCGCCTCCGCGACGGTATCGGCGCAGCAAAAGCCACCGGCGGTGGCCACGCCATCGTTGGCGAAGGTGACGTGGAATCGCCCTCCGAGCGAGCCTTCCTGCAGGATGTAGCCGTCGATGCCGATCAGCGACGGGTGCGCGGCGCAGCGGTCCACCGCGCCGCCGCCCCCGCAGCGCGCCGGGAGCGCGCACCCATTGCAGGCGACCTGCCTGCGCTCGCCGCACCGATCGACGGCCTCGAAGCCGCCGCACTCCTGGCCGCGCGCGGTGCAGAGCTCGCCGTCGGTCTCCGGCGTACACACCGGCCCACCCCCGCCTTCGCCGCCGCTGCCGCCTTCGCCGACGCTGCCGCCTTCGCCGACGCTGCCGCCTTCGCCGCTGCTGCCGCCTTCGCCGACGCTACCGCCTTCGCCGCTGCTGCCGCCTTCGCCGACGCTGCCGCCTTCACCGCCGCTCTCCCCGGCGCCATGACCACCGCTGCTGCCGCTGCCGCTGTCGTCACCGCCGCTGCCGCCATCGCCGCCGCTGCCACCTCCGAAGTCTCGTACTGTCGTCGAACAGCCCTGCGCCACAGCCAACCACAGAACGGCTGGCCCCATCAGCATCGCGTATCGAGCTCGCATCATCCCCATGATTTCCAGCCATAACACCGCTTCAGTCCCGGCGATACAGCCACGCAGGACCGCGACAACGCGGTTTTTAACAGCGTCACGGCACACGAGATCACGGAATCGCGCCGCCAGGGCATCACGAGATCACGGCATCGCGTGACCATCAGCGCTCTCGCCCGCGTCAGCGACGCCTCTGCGACTCGACAACTCGAGGACTCGAAGCGCCGAGGACCGCCGACCACCTGCGATGGCGAGGCCACGCGGCGCGCCCGGCCCATGGGATGGGGTCGACCGGTCACGAGCGTCCGCGCCGTGCTCCCCTGGACATCGGCATCCGACCGTCTCAGGTTCTCGCCCGAGTGCGAGGCGTTTCGCCGCCGAGGAGGGGACCATGCAGATCGACTTCGAGATGCCCGTGATGGCCGACGGCGGCCTCGATGCGGGCGTGCTCGACCGCGTCCTGATCGACCGGGAGCGGGGCGTGCTGACCCACGTGGTGCTCCGTTCTCCGCTGGCGAGCGAGGAGCTGCTGATCTCGATGGATCTCGTGCAGGGCACGGCGGACGGGCACCTCTACTTACGGTCCGGGCGGGACGAGCTCCTGGCGCTGCCTCGGTACTACGACGGGCGGACGACGGCGCAGCCGCCGGGGCGCGTCGATACCTCGCTCGTGCCGCAGCCGCCCGAGCGGAGGCAGGAGCTGGAGGAGGCGCTCGGGGTCACGGACGATACGGTCGAGCTCGGCCCCGACACGCGGGTGATGACCGCCGACGAGGCCGAGGCGCAGCTCGTGGGCATCGGCGCGAACGATCCTGGCAACGACATCTCGCGGCTCCGCGTGCGCGGCCCCGCGGGCGCCGAGGCCGACTTCCCCGCATCCTGGATCGACGTGATGCGCGAGGACGTGGTGGCGCTGAAGGTGACCCGGGACGATGTTTTGCGCTCTCGTCCGGCGCCCAGACGCCGGGACGGAAACATCGCTAGCCTCGAGGGGCTCTCCGGCATGGGCGGCCGCGACGGCGACACACCCGAGGAGGTGTTCGGAGCGAACTTCGTCGATGAGCTGCGCGGCAAGGGCGGTATGGTCCTCCGCGTTCCCGGCGCCGGCAGCCCCGCCGAGACCGAAGGCAACCGCGTGGCGGCGCCCGTGGTGGACGCGGGCCCGGAGCGGCGGTCCTCCTCGCGATGAGCTCGTGAGCCAGGCAAGGCGGCTCTCCGGAGGGCTGGAGTCTCCGCCCCTGCCCGCGCTCCTCCTCGGCCCCGGCGTGAACCATGGTTGGGATGGGACACGTCGCGCTTCCAGCGCGGCGCGATACCGCCCTGCCGGGAACTCCACGCCACGAAGCGCCCGAGTCACCGATCGCGCATCGCGCCGGCGAAGTCAAAGTAGGAATCGGCAGAACTGGCAGCGTCGGCAGAGGTGAGAGAGTTGCCCCGCCGGAAACTTGACACCGATGCTCGCGCGTGCTCGTCTCCGCCCCAGGATGGACCCTCACCACATTCCGCCGAGCCCGGGCACTCGCACGGCCAGCGTCCTCGATCCGACCGCGGTGGCGGAGACGTACCGCAGCGAGATCCGGGCGGAGCTCGCGGCGCTGCCCGAGCCGCTGGTCCTGGTCGGTGTGCTCGCGGCGGATCACGGGCCGTCGTACACGTACGCCGAGTACACGCGCAAGGCGTGCGAGGCCGTGGGGGTCCGCTTCGAGATCCGCCACGCGACACGGCTCGACGCCGAGGACACCATCCGCGCGGCGAACGAGGACGCGCGCGTGCACGGGATGATGGTGTATTACCCGATCTTCGGCACGGAGCAGGACGTGTACTTGCGGGACAGCGTCGATCCCGCGAAGGACATCGAGGGGCTCCACACGTTCTGGGCACGTTGCCTGTACCAGAACCAGCGCTTCCTGGACGAGGCGAAGACCAGGAAGGCGATCCTGCCGTGCACGCCGCTGGCCGTCCTCAAGCTGGTCGAGGCGGCCGGCTTTTTCGGCGAGGGGGAGCAGCCGCTCGCGGGCCGGCGCGTATGCATCTTCAACCGGAGCGAGGTCGTCGGGAGGCCGCTCGCGAGCATGATGGCGCACGACGGAGCCCACGTGACGTCGTTCGACATCGACGGTCCGTTGCTCTTCGTGCCCAGCTCCTCGGGCGACATGCACGAGGTGCGCGAGACGACCGTGGACCGGGCGAGCGCGCTGCGGCAGGCGGACATCGTGGTGACCGGCGTGCCCTCGAGGAGCTTCCCTGTCGTGCAGGGCGACGAGATCCGCGAGGGCGCCCTCTGCATCAACTTCTCCACCTTCAAGAACTTCAGCGACGATATCCAGAGCAAGGCGAGCGTGTTCGTGCCCCGCGTCGGCCCCATGACGGTGACGATGGCGATCCGAAACAGCCTGCGGCTCTACAAGAACACCCACCCGGGCGGGTGAGCTCGCGCGCGGCGGCGTGCGCGAGCGCACGGGCTCCTCGCGACGCGGCGGCTGGTCACATGTGGTCGGTGGGATCGTCCCGAGGGGTCCGGGGCCTCGAGGGCAGCGGCGCCCGTTTTCTGGCGGACGATGACGGCGCCGGCGTCGCGCGCACGGGCGCGGGCGCGCTGGTCGGTGCCTCGGAGGCTGCAGGCGCGCTCGGCGCGGCCGTCGCGCTGTGGGAGGGCGGCGGCTGAGGCTCCGGTGACGCGGTTGACGGCGGGGCGGCGGAGAGCGCGGACGCGGAGACAGGCGACGCCGCCGGGTCGGGCTGCGAGGTCGGCTCGCCGCCCGGCGCGGGGGCGCGAAGGACCGCATAGGTGACGAGCCCCAGCGCGAGCGCGGTCGCGCCCACGGCCAGCGAGATCCTGGCGCGGCGGCTGTCGGCTTTCGTCGGAGCGAGGGTATTTCCGGCCGACGTCAACGTGCTGATGGACCCCTGGAACGCCGGCGCAGCGCCCTCCGAGGCGCCACCGCTCGGAGAGCCGTGGAAGGGGGGTCCTGCTTCGTTTCGCTGCGTGGGCGCGGACGCGCTGGAGGCGGCGCCCATCGTGCCGGGACTCGGTCCCATCATTCCAGGGCTCGCCGCATCTGGACGCGCCACTATCGCGTCTGGACGCGCCACTATCGCGTCTGGACGCGCCACTATCGCATCTGGGCTCGCGGCCATCGTGCCGCCACGGACGACGAGCAGCGGAGTCGCCCCCTCCGCGGGAACCGACGGCTGGAGAGGTCGGGGCTCCGACCCCGCCGCGCCGACCGCCGCGCCGAGCGCCTCGGCGAGCTCGCTCGCGCCCTGGAACCGATGCGCCGGGTCGCGCGCGAGCGCCCGTGAGAAGAACCCATCCACCCCGGGCCCGAGCTCCGGCACGATGCTGGATGCGAGGGGGGCGTCCTCCGTGCAGATCGCCACGAACACCTCGCCGATCTCCTCGCCCGGGAACGGGAGATGGCCGGTGAGGCAGCGATACGCGATCACGCCGACGGACCAGAGATCGCTGCGCCAGTCGAGGGTCTTGCTGCGGCGCACCTGCTCGGGGCTCATGAAGTAGGGCGAGCCGACGAGCGTGCCTGTCTTCGTCTCGTTGCCGGCCAGCAGCGTGCCCTGGGCCTTGGCGATCCCGAAGTCGAGGATCTTCACGATCTCGTCCTCGTCCTGCCGCGAGAGAAAGAGGTTCGCCGGCTTGAGGTCGCGGTGGACGATCCCCATCTCGTGCGCGCGACGCAGGGCCTTGCACACCTGCGTGAGGATGCCGAGCGTAGCCGCCGTGGAGAGGCGCCTCTCCCGCGAGAGCCGTGTCTCGAGATCCTCGCCCTCGAGGAGCTCCATCACGAGGAAAGGCGTGTCGCCCTCGATCCCATAATCGTGCACGTGCACGACGTTCGGTATCTTGAGCTGCGCCGCGGCCCTCGCCTCGCGCTCGAAGCGCGCCCGCGCGGTGGACGAGGAAGCGTACTCGGGCGCCATGAGCTTGACCGCGACTGTGGCGTCGAGCTGGAGGTGCCGGGCCACCCAGATCGACCCCATCCCGCCCCGCGCGAGCATGCGCTCGAGGCGGTATCTACCGGCGACGACGCTGCCTTCTACGAGCGAATTCATGAGCCTCGGCCTCTCGCTGGGAACGCGCACCCCAGGGGCTCAGGGTCGAGCAGCCGGGGCGCCTCGCGCCCAACGAAGCAAACGAACGGGCCCACCGCAACAGGATCCGACCCGGACCGCGCGCCGCGTCCTTGCGCCTCGACCGGATCGCCGAGCCCGCGGCGCCGCGCGCCGCCTACTTGCGCCTCGGCCGTGCCGCCGAGCTCGCGGCGTCGCGCGCCGCCGTCGCGGGGGCGCCTCGCCCGGCGGCCTGCGGCGCGCGGAGATCGCTCGCGCGCGCCCGCCGCGCGGGAGGGCTGCCCTGCGACGTCAGCGCCTCCAGGGCGGCGCGCAGCTCGGCCCGCACGTGCGGGCCGAGCAGCTTCTCCGCCATGGCGCTCAGGCGTCCTGCGAACGCGGCCATGATGCAGCCCGCGCGCTGGTCGTCGCGCTCCGGGGCCCCCGAGCGCCGGTAGTGCCGCGCGTAGTCGCCCGTGATCTCACCGAGATCGCCGCCGACGTGGACCGCCTGCCTCATGAAGAGCCGCGCGGCGCGCTCGTTGGTGATCGACGGCATCTGCGCCAGGGTCATGGCCACCTCGGTCCTGCCCACGGCGAGCAGCATGGAGACCACCCGCTGGCGCGCGAGCTCGACGAGCCTCGGCGCGAGGGTGTGCTCGTCGAAGACGTGGACGTTCGCCGGCACGAGCGCTTCGCCTTCCGTGCCGAGCTCGCTCAGGAACGCGTTCAGCACCGGCGAGCGCGTCGGCGCGGCGCGCACGTACTCCCTCGCGCCCCCCGCGTTCGACCTGCCGCTCGGCGGGAGCGGGCCAGCGGCGGGCTTCGCGCGTGGCCCGGGCTGCGCCGACCGCCCCCGCCGTGCCCGCTCGAAGTGCCGCTCCGCCCTCCCCGCGCGCTCGTTCTCCGCGGCAGCGTCCGTCGCGCCGAGCAGCGCAGCCAGCCCCGCCGCGTGGGCGGCGGTGACGTGCGGAGGAGGTTGCTTGCTGGACATTCGAGCAGATCCTCTCGTTCGAGGGCTGCTCGAGCGCTTATCACGCCGCACGAACGGTTGTACAGCGCTGAACGCCGGTTCCGGACGGACGCACGCGGCCATGGGGCCGTGGCGAGGCAGCAGGCCCCGCGGGACCACGGCGGACCACGGTGCAGCGGCCCAGCGCGCCCGACGACGCGCGCGAATGGATCCGTACTATGATCGCCCCGGACGAACGCGCGACGATGACGCTGCGCCGGACGCGACGGAGACGAGACGCCATGCCCCCTGCTGCGCGCATCACCGACATGCACACCTGCCCCAAGGTCGAGCCGGGCCCCGTACCGCACGTCGGTGGTCCCGTCCTGCTCGGGGAGTCCACCGTCCTGATCGGGTTTCAGCCGGCGGCCCGCGAGGGCGACACGCTCACCTGCGTCGGGCCGCCGGACTCCGTGAAGCAGGGGGAGAGCACGGTGCTCATCGGCAACAAGCCCGCCGCGCGCATGGGGGATCCGACCGGTCACGGGGGGGTGATCGTGGCGGGGTGCCCGACCGTGATGATCGGGTCGTCGGCCCAGGCCGAGACCCTGAAGACCGATGAGCCGTTCTGCGAAGAGTGCGAGCGCAAGCGCAAGGAGCGCGAGGCGCGGCAGCAGCGGCAAGGATAACCAGAGAGCGCGAGGACCCCCGGGAGCGCCATGCCCAGCCACACCGTACATCAGGGAGAGTGCCTGTCCTCGATCGCGAAGCGATACGGCTTCTCCGATCCCATGGTCATCTGGACCGACGCGGCCAACAAGGACCTCCACGACAGGCGCGACGGCGACGCCAACGTGCTCTACCCGGGCGATGTGCTCTTCATCCCCGAAAGCGGCGCAAGGTCGGTGAAGAAGCGCGGCCTCCCGATCGCGGCGGCGGCCGCCTCGTCGGCGAGGAAGCTCCACCTCTTCCTGCGCGATCCGCGGGGCCAGCCGCTCGCGGAGCAGGCGTTCACCCTGGAGGTCGGGGGCGAGACGCTCACGGGGACCACCGACGCCGCGGGCGCGATCGTCCGAGAGATGCCGGCCGAGGCCGCGAAGGCGAGGCTCGACGTGGGGAGGTACCGCTGGGACCTCGACATCGCTCACCTGAACCCGATCGCGAGCACGCCCGACGAGGGAACCTCGGGCATCGTCGAGCGGCTCAGGAACCTCGGCTACGCGATCGAGCCGTCGGCCGGGTCGCCGCTGGAAGCCGCGGTGCGCGCGCTCAGGCGGTTCCAACGGGACTTCGGCCTCCCCGCGACCGGCCACGCCGACGAGGAGACGATGCGGCGGCTCGAGGCCGCGCACAAGGGCGAGGCCGCGCCTGCCAGGGAGGTGCCCGCCCAGGCCGAGGGCGCCCCCGCGGTCAGGCTCGTGGAGGCGCTCCCCGCGACGCCCGCGCTCTGCGCCGCGCTCGCCAGGAAGGAAGGGCGGGCCCGCGCGAACGCCGTCTCCCCGGCGACACCCAACGTGCTCAGGCCCCCGCGCAAAGGGACATGCGCCCTGTGCGCGCAGCATGAGGACTGCCTCGACAACGACCACAACTTCCTCCTCGCCACGAGCGAGATGGCCCGTCGCCTCGGCGGCGACGCGGGAGCGTTCGTGGGCGTCATCCACCTCGTGACGGGCCACACCTGCTCTCCCAGCGTCAAGGATCCCGGCTCGAACGCCGTGGGCCTCCTGCAGATCGCGCCGGGCACGGCCGCGGAGCTCGGCACGTCCACGGCGTCGCTCGCGGGCATGTGCCGGATAGCGCAGCTCGAGGTCGCCGAGGCGTATTTCGAGGCGCGGAAGCAGGCGTATCCAGCGGCCGATTTCAGCGAGATCCGGGACGTCGCGCTCGCCGTCCTGGAGCCGGACGGCCTGGATCCGGCCCACGACCTCCTCGGTGTCTCCGCCTCGATCTGCCGCGGCCCGTTCTTCGACGATCCCGGCGCGGGACGCGTCGAGATCTCCGACGACGTGACGGCCTACTACAAGGCACACCGGAGGGAGGCAGGCGGACGCAGCGTCATCTCTCAGGACGGCGAGCTCCTCGGGGTCGACGAGAAGGCGACGTATTACACCGCGACGAAGGACGGCCAGGAGATCCGCGTCACGAGGCGCCAGCGCGCCGTCTACAAACGCAGCTCGGCCCTGGACAGGGACGGCGACGGGTTCGTGACGCGCGACGACTACCGGGCTGTCGTGGAGGACCTCATCGCCGGCTGCGCGAAGGAGGCCTGTGAGAGGGCGCGCGCGCTGCAGGCGGTGCCCCCGGGCGAGTACGAGATCACGGCGCCGGGCGCGGCCGGCGCTGCGAAGAAGCCCTGACGCGCGCGCCCTACCCTACCCAGGCATAGGCGTTAACCAAGCTCGTTCGGTTACACTCAGGGCGCGAAGCCCGCCCCCCCACCCCACCATCGGTCACCAACGTAAACGTTTACATGAACGTGAACGTGGTCGTGAACGTGGTCGTGGTCGTGGTCGTTCACGGCCTATCGTTGACGACCACGACCACGACCACGACCACGTAAACGTTCACGTAAACGTTCGGATGTAGGAGAACGCGGCGCGAGGCTTGGTTAAGGCCTATGACCCCACCCCGGGCGGCACCGGAACCACGGCCTCCACGGCCTCCTCCGGCGCCTCGGCCTTCGGGCCCTCGCCCTTGCCGGCCGACCCGCCCGCGTTGATCTTCACCAGCATCCCCTTGATCGTCACCCCGGCGCTGTCGATCTGCAGGAAACCCCCGGGCCCCTTCACCGTCACGGCCTTGTCGCCCTCGCCGACCATGTCCTCGCCGGCGACCAGAGAGACCGCCTTCCCCGCCGCCAGCGCGTGGGTGCCAGCGACCTTCTCGTGCCGATCCTCGAGGACCGTGAGCGATTGCATCCCGTCGATCTGCTGCCGGCGATCCTTCTTCACGCGGGTGTGCAGCGCCTCCTCCACCCGCTCCCGCCGCTTCCCCTTCACGACCTCGTCCAGGTCCTTGCCGACGAGCCGCGCGTGGAGCCCCTCGATCCGCTCGGTCGACGTCTTCCGCACGCGCTGCGCCCGCCCGGCGCCGACCACGAGCGCCCGGTCGGTCCCTGTCACCTCGACGCGATTCAGCCCCGTCACCTCGGTCCGGTTCACCCCCGTGGTGTCGATCTCGCTCGCCATCACCTGCTTCTTGCGATCTCGGCCCACCGTGATCGTCTCGTCGTTCTTGACGAGCGATCGCAGGTTCTTCTCCGCCTGGAAATAGAACAGCTCCTCTCCGCCCGCGTCATCGAGCTTGATCTCGTTGAACCCGCCCCCGCCCGGCGACGACTCGCTCTTCCACGCGCTGATCGCCTTGCTCCCCGGCAAACCGTAGGGCGCGGGCTCTATCGCGTTGTACGCCCGGCCCAGGACGACCGGTTGATCCGGATCCCCCTCCAGGAACGTGACGAGCACCTCCTGGCCGACGCGCGGCAGCGCGAGCAAACCATGGCCGGCCCCGGCCCAGCCGTGGCTCACGCGGATCCACATCGAGGCCTCGGGGTCGCGCGTTCCCGCGCGATCCCACGGGAAATGCACCCGCACCCGACCGAACTCGTCGGTGTGGATCTCCTGCCCCGGCGGACCGACCACCCGCGCGCTCTGCACGCCGTGGATCCTCGGCTTCGGCGCCCGGAGCGGCGGCGCATAGGGCGCGTCGGCGAGCGCCGCGCGACCGGTGATCTGCCAGACGTCGTCGTGCGTCCCCTCCAGGGAGAGCGCGGTCACGAGCAGCCGCGGCGCGCCGGCCAGGTCCGGGTGCGGGTGGCCGCTCATCGAGAACACCGTGCCCGGCCGCAGATCCGCCGCGTTCGTCGAGAAGTCGATCGCGCGCCGGCCCGCGCGCTCGCCCTCGAGCGCACGCGCGGCGCGGCCCTGCGCGTACGCGGCGTCGCCGCGCGCGACCCCCTTCGCGTCGGCCACCGGCGTCCCCCCGGGCCGGCCCGTCTCCGCCAGCGCGCCGCCCGGCTGGTAGTGGTACTGCTCGTACCTGTCCTCCGGCGCGCTCGCCCGCGGCGCCTCCCCCGTGACCGCGACAGCAGGGCTCCTGAAATCGACACCGCGCAGCGTGAACGCCCCCGGGCGCACCTCGTGGACCAGCGAGGCGCGCGTCACGCGCTCCACCTCTTCTTCTGGTCCTGGCGCGCTCAGGCTGCTCGCGTACGGGATCGGCGCCGGTCGCGCCGCCGCCTCGGTCAGCCGATCGCTCAGGAGCAGCCGCGAGCCGCCGCCGTCCTCCGGGAACACATAAGCGATGCCCGCCTCCTCCAGCAGCCGGCTGAAGAAATCGAAATCGGTCTCTCCATACTGCACCTTGTACTCGAGCCTCGGATAGCGCCCGCGGTCGATCTCCCACGCGTGCTCCAGCCCCCACTCGCCGAGCAGCGCGCCGAGGATGTCGGGGATCGCGAGGTGCTGGAAGATGCGGTTGTTCCTGCGCTGCGTGAGCAGCCAGAGCGCCGGGACAATGTGGATCTCATAGAGCGACAGCCCCCTCGGCTCGACCTCCGCGAGCTCCATGTGGCGCACCAGGCCCGAGAAGCGCCGCGCCCCCCCCTCGCCCGAGAGCACGTGACCAGGGCCCGCCGCAAACGCAACCAACGTGGCGGGCGCGCCCACGAGCGCCGACAGATCGAGCGACGGGTCAGGGCTCCGCGCCCAGACGGTCACGCTGAAGAGCGTCGATATCGCCTCCCGGACGGCGAAGCGGCGCACCGAGAGCGACGGGTCGAGGCGTTCGAACGTGAGCTCGAGGAGGGGCATCAGCGGGTCTCCCTGGTGGTTCGGGGGCGGCGCGCAACGTCACTTGCTGCGCGAGGCATTGAAGTACACGCTCCGCTGGCGCACAGGAGGCCTCGGCCTGTCCTTGTACCAGTCGACGAGGTTGTCGATCGGGTTGTTCAGCCAGTCGTTCACCTTGCTGAGCTTGTCAGATGGCCAGTCGAGGAACGTCGTCGGCCCGAACTCGTCGAGCTGATCGTGGATGTACTTCGTCTTGAGGTAGCTCCACGACTTCATCATGGCCCGCGCCACGGAGATCTCCTTGTACTCGTCGTTATCGAGCGCCTGGAGGTACCGCTGGCCGAGCAGGGGCGTGCGGTCGGCGCGGTACCTGTTGTAGGCGACCAGCAGGTCGCCCGGGATGACGTGGAACTCCGCGGGCAGGCTCGTGAGCGGCAAGAGCGGGACCTTCTTCTCCTTGCTCCGAGCGTGCATGTCCCTGAGCGGGATGTGGGCGAGGTTGACCAGCCTGCCCTGCTCGCCCGGCTTGTAGCCGCCGCCCACGTCCGCGTGCGCCCCCGGATACGGGGTCTCCTCCATGTTCGCCGGCAGCGGCTCCTCGCCTCCGACGCTGTTGAAGAGCCGCCGCCACGCGCTCTTGCCCTGGATCGACTGGAGCGAGAAGAAGCTCCGCCGCTCGTCCTCGGCGATGTAGTGCGTCGTCCACGCGACCCAGTCCGCGTCGACGTTGAAGTCGTACTCGACGTCCATGTCCTTGCCCGCCACCGTGAAGGAGCCGACCGAGTCGAAGACGCCAAGGAAAGCCACCTTGAGCCCGCCGAGCGGCGGATAGACCTTCACCGGCACGACCGCGGCCCCCGCCATCGAAGCCCCCACCACCACGTAGTCGGTGCGGGGCGTCGCGTGGGTGTTGTCCACGCGGAACTTCTTGACGTTGTTGACGAAATCGCGCGCCAGCGCGGCCCCGCGGCTGAAGCCGTAGACGTCGATGATCTTCTCGACGGCGAGGTGGTTCTTGCCGCGGTTGAAGAACTCGTTGAGCTGCTCACGGCCCCAGTCGATGCGCTTGCGGCCGCCGAGGCCGGCGGCGCCGCCGAGGATGTCCTCCACCTTCTGGCTGGCGCCGCTCGACATCACCTGGGAGCCGACGCCGATGTGGTACGCGGACGTCTGCACCGTGCCCTCGCGCTTGTAGAGCTTGAAGAGCTTGGCGACGTTCGACGGGTTCTTCCTCGCCCAGTCCACGAACATGTTGTTGCCCGTGCCGTCGAAGAACACGCCGATCCGGATGCGCCCCGCGGGGCAGCGCTCGGTGCCGGACGGCGGCTCGTTCGGGAGCGCGCTCGCCGACTGCTGGTTGAAGCTCGCCTTGACGTGCGCCGGGGTGCCGCCGTCGAGCGGCTCGTTGGCGTCGATGCTCTTGCCCTTCATGCGACCTCCAGAAGCTCAGCCTCGCCCTTCGCCGTCCTCTTCCTCCGCGTGGACGCGTGCCCAGTACGCGGCGGGATCACCCATGCGCGCGGCCTCCTCCCACTCGTCCTCGCTGAGGTGCGAAAGGAGGGCCTCGACCCGCTCGTCCGCCGGGATCGCCTCGTCCGCGAGCACGCGCGCCGCGGCCGGGTGCTCGTCGAACGCCGGGCAGATCTCGATCATGTGCGCCACGAAGACCGTGAGGCTCGACTCCCACGTGAGCCCGTGGGCGCGCCCGCGCTCGATCCCGTGCCGGATCCGGAAGCGCAGCTCGTCGTCCGACAGGCCCGCTGTCGCGTCCCCGTGAAACCGCCGGAAGTGCGCCGCTGTCCGGTCCACGAACGCGGGATCGCCGGCCTGGCTCCGCTGGTGGCGCTTCACCCTCAGCATGGCCTCCCCCTCGGGCGCGCGTAGCGGAGGACGTCGAGATCCTCGCTCTCCATGTACATCTCCCGGATCTCGCCGAAGAGATCTCCCTTCTGGAGCGGCGTGCACGTGGGCACGAACGCGCGGAGGACGCCGGGGTCGTAGAAGCGGAAATAGAGGCGCTCCCCGGTCTCGTCCTCCTCGACCATCAGGAAGCGGCGCAGGTGGCGCCGCACGTCGCGGAACGGCAGCGGGCAGGCAAGGAATATCCCCCATCGCTTGCCCCAGCCCTCGTCCACCAGCCGATCGAGGAGGCCGCCGCCGTCGCCATCGCCGCCAGCGTCGATCGGTAGCCGGACGAGGTACGGCGCCACGTCCGCGAGCGCCTCCCCCTCGATACCCTCGTACAGCGACCGGTATGGAGCCACCGACTCGCGCAGGAGCACCAGGATCCGCGGGCTCCTCGCCGCGTCGAGCACCGCATACAGGGGGGCGGGCGCGCGGCGCAGCCGGTCCTTCGCGACCCGACGGCAGTACGCGCGGCGCTCCGCGGCCGCCGCCGCGAGCCGCCGCTGGTACGGCGCGTCCGGCGCGTCCGGGTCGATCCCGTCGTCGCCCTCGTCGTCCGGCGGCGTCGCCGCCTCGAAGTACACCATGAAATCGGTCTCGCCCGCCCGGATCCAGGCGCCGTTCGCGAGCTCCGCCTCGGTCACCGGCTCCCCGCCGACCAGCGTCCCGCGGGCGCTGCCGAGATCCCGGACACGGCACGTCGCGCCGTCCCAGCGCACCTCGAAGTGGAGCGCGGACATCTGCGCATCCCGCGGGATCGCGAGATCGGCCCGGTCGACGCGGCCGACGCGCAGGCGGCCGCCAGGCGCGATCGCGGTCTTCTGCCCCTTCATGGGCCCGTGAGGGACCTCGACGATCGCGCGCTGCACAGGCGCGCTCACTGGCCGAGCCCCGTGAGCGCCACGTTCTCCGGCTCGGGCTTCACCGGCTCGATCACCTCTGCCTCCTTCGCCTCCTCCGGCGCCTCGGGCTCCGCCCCCGCGCCGGACCCCGCCGATCCGCCGCTGTTGATCTTCACCAGATCACCCTGGATCGTCACCCCCTGGGCGTCGATCCGGATGAAGCCGCCCGGGCCCTTCAGCGTTAGATCCTTCACCGCCTCGATCACGAGCGCCGTGCCGGCCTTGAGGTGGATCTGCTTGCCGGCCTCGAGCGCGTGGCTCTTCGCGATCTTCTCGTGCCTGTCTTTCCCGACGGTCAGCGACTCCTTGCCGTCGATCTGCTCGTTCCGCTTGCCCTTCACGCGCAGGTGGGCGTCGCCCTCGACGCGCTCGCGCTTCACCTGCCGTACAACGAGGTCCTGATCCTCCCCGACGAAGAGCGCGAGGCCGCCGTCCGTCCGCTCGCTCTCGTCGCCGATCACCAGCTTGCCGTGCGCCCCGCCGACCACGGTGAGGCGGTTCGCGCCCGTGATCTCGGTGCGGTTCACGCCGGTGACCTCCGTGAGGTTGCCGCCGGTGGTCTCGAGCTCGTTGCGCACGACGAGCTTCTGCCGGTCGTGGCCCACCGTGATCGCCTCGTCGTTCTTGACGAGCTTGCGCAGGTCCCGCTGGGCCTGCAGATAGACGAGCTCCTTGCCCTTCAGGTCCTCGAACATGATCTCGTTGGAGCCGTTCGAGCCAGGCGAGGAGTCGCTCTTCCAGGTGCTCCTGGTCTTGTGATCGGGCAGCTTGTACGGCACCTTCTGCGCGGCGTTGAAGACGCGTCCGACGATGACGGGCTGGTCGGGATCGCCGTCGAGGAAGGCGACGAGGACCTCCTGGCCGATACGCGGGATCACGATCATGCCGTATCCGGTGCCCGCCCAGCCCTGGCTGACGCGGACCCAGGACGAGCTGTTGTCGTCGAGGCGGCCCTCGCGGTCCCACGGGAACTGGACGCGGACGCGGCCGAGCTCGTCGACGTGGATCTCCTGGCCCGCGGGGCCCACCACGGTCGCGCTCTGGACGCCCTCCACGCGCGGCTTCGGCGTCCGCTGCGGGGGGTGATAAGGCACGTCGGTGAACACGGCCTCCGCCGACGTCCTCCACTCGACCGTGGGAGAGCCCTCCACCGTGCACGCGCTGACGAGCAGGCTCGCCGCCTCGCCGAGCTCGGCGTGCGGGTGGTGCTCGATCGAGCAGATCGACCCCGGCATGAGATCCATCGCGTTCGTCTCGAACGACACCAGGCGCTTGCCGGCGCGGGCGCCCGAGAGGAGCCGCTCGGCGCGCGCCTTGCCGTACGCCTCGTCGTACCGCGCGACCCCCTTGTCGTCCGCGACCGGGGTGCCGCCGCCCTTGCCCGTCTCGACAAGGAACGCCCCGGGCTCGTAAAGGTACTGCTCCAGCCTGTCCTCGGGCTCGCGCGCCTTCGCGGCCTCGCCGAAGAGCGGATAGGCGGGGTTGCGATGGTCGTGATCGCGGATCGTGAAGGCGCCGGGCCTGACCTCGTGGGCGAGGCGCACGCGGGTGACGAACTCCGTCTCGCCGACCTGGTTCGCGCTGTTCACGAAGCGCAGCGGGCCGCCTGTGCGCGTCTCCCCGGCGTGGGGCCGGTCCACGAGCGTGAGCGCGGAGCCGCCCGCCTCGTCGTTCGCGAACACGAACGCGATGCCCGCCTCCTCGAGCAGGCGGCTCAGGAACGCGTGGTCGGTCTCGCCGTACTGCGCCTTGTACTCGAGCTTCGGGTACTGGCCCCGGTTGATCTTCCAGACGGGCGCGATGGACCACTCGCCGAGGAGCCTGTCGACGATATCGGGTATCGTGAGGTGCTGGTAGATACGATAGTCACGGCGCTGGCCGAGCAGCCAGAGCGTGGGCACGATGCGCAGGTGGTAGGTCGACACCTCGAGGGCGCTCGGGGACGTCTCGACGGCCTCGACCTGCTCGATGTTGCTGACGATGCCCGCCCAGAGGCGCGCGCCCTCGCCGCGCACGGCGCGGACGCCGCTCGCTGCGCGCAGCGACGCGGGCAGCCCGACGATGGCCTGGAGATCGATGGAGCTGCTCTCCGACCGGGCGACGACCGAGACGGTGAACAGCGTCGATATCGCCTCGTGGACGCTGAACTGATGGACGGAGAGCGAGGCCTCTCCGCATTCGAACGAAAGCTCCAGGTGCGGCATGCGCGGATCCTTAGGTGCCCTCTACGCGGCGGGCTTCGACGCGCTGGCCAAACGTAGGTGGAGACCGGAGAACGACAACACTCCGAGGCACGTCAACATGGGAAGAGACAGCAGAGGGAGGGTCATCACAGGAAGAGGTCATAAGGAAGAGACGATGAGGGGTTCGGGCGATAAAGATCGTTCTCGTTCACACGCGCACAGATCACACCTCACGCGCATCTCCGTCAGAGGCGTCAGCGGCGCGCGGGGAGCGGCGCCACGCGGGCCAGCGCGAGGACGCGCAGCGCGACGGCGTGCGACTCGCTCTGGTCGACCTGGAGGTGCAGCTCGGCGACGAGCCGTGACCGGAAGCGCTGGTACAACGGGAGCTGCTGCGCGAGGGCCTCAGGGAGGTAGGCCGGGATCTGCTGCGATGAGCCCGAGGGCTGGAGCAACGCGCGCAGGTGGGGGCCGCCGAGGACCGGGCGCTTCTGGTAGTGCCGCTGGTCGAGGAGCACGCGCTCCGTCTGCGCCTTGAGGTAGCCCGGCGGGGCGCCGCGCTTGCCGTCGAGCGCCTCCTTGATGCGCGTCGTCAGGCCCTCGGCGACCGACGGGGCGCAGCGGAGGTCCGGCAGCTTCAGGAAGTCCTGCGCGGCCACCACCGCCGCCTTGAGCTGCTCGTCGTTGCCCGCGAGCGGCGCCGCCGCGGTGACCGTCGCCTTCAGGGTCTCCAGCTCGTCGAAGTGGAAGATCAGCTCGCCGGCGAGGAGGCAGACCGGCGGGACGAACTTGCCGCCCTCGCGCACGGCGTCGACGACGGCTTCCTGCGTGCCCTCGGCGTCCGTCGCGCTGGCGCGGGCGATGATCTCGAAGACCTCGCGGCGATCCTCGACCGCCATCGGATCCTTCGCGAGCGCCGGCTCGTCCGCCTCGCGGTCGATCGGCCGCTCGTCGAGCTCCTCGAGCAGCGGACGGAAGGAGGGCTGGCGGCGGACACGCGGGACGCTCTCCGGGTCGTACCAGAGGAGGTGGACGATCTCGGAGGCGCTCGAGCGCGCCGTGGCCGGGGCCCTCACGGAAGACGGCCGGGCCGGGGCCGGCGCCGCGTCGGATCGCGGCGGGACGACCGGCGGCGCAGGGGACGCCTGGGCCTGGACCGCGGCGGAGCCGAACGTGGGCGCGGGCGCTCCGGGGGCGCGCGAGGCGCCAGCCGCCCAGGGGCTCTCGGCGGCCGGCGGGACCACGGCGGGCCGCGGGACCGCCGCTGGCGGGGCGACCGCAGCCGGGGCGACCGCGACCGGGGCGACCGACATTGGCGCGACCGCAGGCAGGGCGACCGCAGCCGGGGCGACCGACGTTGGCGCGACCGCAGGCGGAGCGACCGCGGCCGGGGTGACCGCAGGCGGAACGACCGACGTTGGAGCGACCGCGGGCGGGGTGACCGACGTTGGAGCGATCGCCAGCGAGGCCGCCGCAGCCGAGGCGACCGACGTTGGCGCGCCCGACGCTGGCGCCCCCGCGGACAGGGCGACCGCGGGCGGGGCGACCGCGGGCGGGGCGACCGCGGGCGAAGCGACGAACGGCATGCCGGCGAAGCGCTGGAACGCGGACTTCGCCGCCTGCGACGGCTGCGGAGCGCCGGCGGGCGTGACGAACGGGAGCGCTACACCCCCCGCCCCGGTGGTCGGCACCGTCTCGCCGAGCGAGTTCGCGGCAAGCTCCACGCGCACCGCCCCGCGCGCGGCGCGCGCGCCAGGGTCGCTCGACCGCGGCGAAGAAGGCACCTCCCGCGCCTCGCCTGGCTCGCTCTCGCGCCGCGCGGACGAGATCGGCGCGCTCGCCGGCGCGCTCACCAGGCCGATCCGCACCACGCCCGCGTCGTGCGGGTGCGCGAGCGGGATCTGCCCGCGCCACGTCAGCGCGCACACGGCGCGATCCGTGTGGATCCACAGCAGATCCGCGCGCATCGCGACCGGCTGGGGGGCCTGGCCCGGGCGCTCCACGAACGCCTGAGGGCGCTCACCCGCGAGGCGCGTGGCGAGGTGCGGGTGCTCCGGGTGCAGGTTCTCGAGCACGAGCCGCTCGTCCCCGCGGAGCGCGGCGAGCTGTTGATCGGGCGGGGCCGCGTTGAAGTACGACGCATCGATGTCGGCCGGGAGCGGGCTCCGCTGCCACTCACCCGACGCGAAGGCCGCGGCGTGGCGCCCGAGCTTGCTCCGGCGCGCAAGCCAGGACGGGGCGACGGGGCCGAAGCCGATCGGCTCGACGACGTCATCGGGCCCCGAGACGACCGTGCCCGGCGGCACGAGGTTCGGGAGGCGGCGCGCGCCGTACGCGTCGCGCGCGCCGGCCGCGGCGCCGACCGCATTCACCGTGTCCGCGCCCCCGGCGGCGCGCTCCCACAGGAGCGGCATCCGCGCGAACGGCTGCCCCTCGCGCGCCGCGCCGTCCTTCGTGACGCTCCTGTCGCACACGACCTCGATCGACTTGTCGATCTCCGCGATGGCGAGCCGGGCGACCAGCGAGCGGACCAGCGCCTGGCCCGGCGCGAAGGCGTGGCCCACGAGCACGACGTCCACGCGCGGGCGGATCGGGACGATGTCCGTGGAGGCGTAGAGGCTGAACGCCGGATCGTCGCGCCAGTGCGCGTCGGCCTCGAGCAGCGCCTCCTGCTCCGGCGCGAGCGGCGACTCGCCCGGCCGCAGCACGAACGTGGCCTTGCAGACGAACGTGAACATCCACGCGCCCGGACGCGGCTGCCAGAGGAGCGAGGCCACGGGAAGCGGGCCAACGGCAAGGACCTCCATCAGGCCGAGATATCACTGTTACGTCCAGGACAGCAATTCCCGGAACGCTGCGAGCTTCCAGTGACATGGGCAGGTCCACCCTCCCGGCAGTTGAAGATTGTTCAATGAAAACTTAGTCTTGCGTCCCTTCGGCGGGCAGGACGGGGCGGAGCGCGGCGGAGGATGCGGCCGGCAAGGAGTGGGTTCCATGACCTCGACCTCGCACAAGTGGCAGTTCTGGATCGATCGCGGAGGCACGTTCACAGACGTCGTGGCCAGGCGGCCAGACGGCTCGCTCACCACCGCCAAGCTCCTGTCGGAGAACCCCGAGCAGTACGCCGACGCGGCGGTCGAGGGGATCCGCCGCCTGCTCGGCCTCGCGCCCGGTCAGGTCATCTCTCCCGCCGAGGTCGAGTGCGTGAAGATGGGCACCACGGTGGCCACGAACGCGCTGCTCGAGCGCAAGGGGGACCGCACCGTGCTGGTCACCACGCGCGGCTTCCGCGACGCGCTGCGCATCGGGTACCAGAACCGCCCTCGCCTGTTCGATCGCCATATCGCGCTGCACGACCTGCTCTACGAGCGCGTGGTCGAGGCCCGCGAGCGCGTCGGCGCGCGCGGCGATGTGGTCGAGCCGCTCGACGGCGAGGCGCTGCGCCGCCCGCTCTCGGAGGCGTTCGAGGCCGGGATCCGCGCCTGCGCCATCGTCTTCCTGCACGGCTACAGGTTCGCCGCGCACGAGCGGCGGGCGGCCGAGATCGCGCGCGAGGTCGGGTTCACGCAGGTCTCCGCGTCGCACGAGGTGAGCCCGCTGATGAAGCTCGTCTCGCGCGGCGACACCACGGTGGTCGACGCGTACCTGTCGCCCATCCTGCGCCGCTACGTCGAGCAGGTGGCCAGCCAGATGCCCGGCGTGCCGCTCTACTTCATGCAGTCGAGCGGCGGGCTGACGCTGGCCGGCCGCTTCCAGGGCAAGGACGCGATCCTGAGCGGCCCGGCGGGCGGCATCGTCGGCATGGTGCGCACCGCGATCGCGGGCGGGCACGAGAAGGTCATCGGCTTCGACATGGGCGGCACCTCGACCGACGTGTCGCACTACGCAGGCGAGCTCGAGCGCGCCTTCGAGACGCAGGTGGCCGGCGTCCGGATGCGCGCGCCGATGATGAGCATCCACACCGTGGCCGCGGGGGGCGGCTCGCTCCTCGGCTTCGACGGCGCGCGGCTGCGCGTGGGGCCGGAGTCGGCCGGCGCCAACCCGGGGCCTGCGTGCTACCGCCGCGGCGGGAGGCTGGCCGTCACCGACGCGAACGTGATGCTCGGCAAGATCCAGCCGGAGTTCTTCCCGCACGTGTTCGGCCCGGGCGCCGATGCGCCGCTCGACCGCGAGGTCGTCGAGCAGCGCTTCCGGGCCATGGCGGCCGACGTGCAGCGCGACACGTCGCGCCCGATCACGCCCGAGCAGCTGGCCGAGGGCTTCCTGCAGATCGCCGTCGCGAACATGGCCAACGCGGTGAAGAAGATCTCGGTGGCGCGCGGGCACGACGTCACCCAGTACACCCTGCAATGCTTCGGCGGCGCCGGCGGCCAGCACGCGTGCGCCGTGGCCGACGCGCTCGGCATGCGCCGCGTCTTCGTCCACCCGCTCGCGGGGGTCCTTTCCGCCTATGGCATGGGCCTCTCGGACCAGAGCGCGATCCGCGAGGCGGCCGTGGAGCGGCGCCTCGACGAGGCGGGGCTCTGCGCGGCGCGCGAGGCGCTCGCGCGCATCGGCCGCGACGCGGAGGCCGAGCTCGTGGGGCAAGGGTTCTCGCCGGAGCGGGTGCGGCTCGTCCGGCGCGTCCACGTCCGCTACGAGGGCACCGACACCGCCCTCGTCGTGCCCGACGGCAGCGCGGAGGCGATCCGCGCCGCCTTCGACGCGGCCTACCGCAGGCGGTTCGCGTTCCTGATGCCGGACAAGGCGCTCGTCCTGGAGAGCGTCTCCGTGGAGGCGATCGGGCCGGGCGAGGCCGCCGAGGAGCGGCCCGTGGAGGCGCGCCCGCACCGCCCCGAGGCCGACGCTCGGGTGCGGATGTACGCCGAGGGGGCGTTCCACGACGCGGCGCTGTACCGGCGCGAGCGGCTCGGGCGCGGCGCGGTGATCGACGGGCCGGCCATCGTCGCCGAGGCCAACGCGACGACCGTGGTCGAGCCCGGCTGGCAGGCCGAGATCACCGCGCTAGGCCACATGGTGCTCACCCGGGTGGCGCCGCGCCCGGAGCGGCGCGCGGTGGGCACCGAGGTCGACCCGGTGATGCTCGAGGTGTTCAACAACCTGTTCATGAACATCGCCGAGCAGATGGGCCTGCGCCTCCAGAACACCGCCCACTCGGTCAACATCAAGGAGCGGCTCGACTTCTCGTGCGCGCTGTTCGACGCGGAGGGCAGCCTGATCGCGAACGCGCCGCACATGCCGGTGCACCTCGGCTCGATGGGCGAGTCGATCAAGACCGTGATCGCGCGGAACCCAGGGATGAAGCCGGGGGACGTCTACGCGCTCAACGATCCGTACCGCGGCGGCACCCACCTGCCGGACGTGACGGTGGTCACGCCGGTGTGGGACGAGGGCGACGAGACGGGGCCTCGCGTGCTGTTCTACGTGGCGTCGCGCGGCCATCACGCGGACATCGGCGGCATCACGCCGGGCTCGATGCCGCCGTTCTCCAGGACGATCGAGGAGGAGGGCGTCCTCCTCGACAACGTGAAGCTGGTCGAGGCCGGGCGGCTCCGCGAGGCGGAGATCCTGGCGCTGCTCGGCGCAGGGCCGTACCCGGCGCGCAACCGGCAGCAGAACCTGGCCGACCTGCGCGCGCAGATCGCGGCGAACGAGAAGGGCGCGCAGGAGCTCGCCGCGATGGTGGCGCAGTTCGGCCTCCCGACGGTGCAGGCCTACATGAAGCACGTGCAGGACAACGCCGAGGAGAGCGTGCGCCTCGCGATCGCACGGCTCGACCCGGCGCTCCTCCACGACGGGCGCTTCTCGCTGCCGCTCGACAACGGCGCGACGATCGAGGTGGCCCTCCGGATCGACCGGGAGCGCCGCGCCGCGATCGTGGACTTCACCGGCACGTCCGGGCAGATGGAGAACAACTTCAACGCGCCCCGCGCGGTGACGATGGCCGCGGTGCTCTACGTCTTCCGCACCCTCGTGGACGACGACATCCCGCTCAACGCGGGCTGCCTGAAGCCGATCGAGGTCGTCATCCCCGAGGGCTCGATGCTGAGCCCGCGCCCGCCGGCCGCGGTGGTGGCGGGCAATGTGGAGGTGTCGACCTGCGTCACGAACGCGCTGTACGGGGCCCTCGGCGTGCTCGCGAGCAGCCAGCCGACGATGAACAACTTCACGTTCGGCAACGAGCGGCTCCAGTACTACGAGACGATCTCGGGCGGCTCGGGGGCGGGCATCGAGATCGGCGGGAGCGGCGGCGGTGGCACGCGCGCCGAGCGCGGCTTTGCGGGGACGAGCGTCGTGCAGACGCACATGACGAACTCGCGCCTGACGGATCCGGAGGTGCTGGAGCACCGGTTCCCGGTGCGGCTGGATCGCTACGAGATCCGCGAGGGCTCCGGCGGGGCCGGGCGCTTTCCGGGCGGGAACGGCGGCACGCGCGCTGTGCGCTTCCTGGAGCCGATGACGGCGTCGATCCTGTCGAACGGGCGCTCGACGGCCGCGTTCGGCCTGGCCGGCGGGCGGGCGGGCGCGCCCGGGCGCAACCTGGTGGTGCGCGCGGACGGCTCGGTCGAGGTGCTGGGGCACATCGGATCGGTCGAGATGGGGAGCGGCGATGTGTTCGTGATCGAGACGCCGGGGGGCGGCGGGTACGGAGCGCCGGTGCCCGCGTGAGGGCGCGTTCCACTGATGCCGCGGCGTCCTGCTCCCCTACCCGCTCACCCGCTCATCCAGGAGTGGGCGGCTTGGCGGCGGGTCCGGGCGAGAGCTTGCACGTGGCCTCCCACAGGCCGTTGAGGTACACGAGGCCCAGCGCGCGGTCGTACAGACCATATCCCGGCTTGCCGGTCTCGCCCCAGATCATGCGGCCGTGGTCCGGGCGCACGTAGCCGTCGAAGCCGACGTCATGGTACGCCTTCACGATGGCGGCCATGTCGAGCGAGCCCTCACAGGACAGGTGGGCAGATTCGAAGAAGGTGCCGTCCTCCTGCACCGCCACGTTGCGCAGGTGACCGAAGGGAATGCGGCCCAAGCCGCCGAACTCGCGCACAAGCGATACGATGTTGTTGCACAGATCGGCGCCCAGCGAGCCGGAGCACAGCGTGATGCCGTTGGCCGGAGAATCGACGGTCTTCACGAGGCGCATCAGGTCGTCGCGGTTCTTGACGATGCGCGGCAGGCCGAAGATCGGCCGGGGTGGGTCGTCCGGGTGCATGGCCATGCGGACGCCGACCTCCTCGGCGACCGGGATGATGCGCCGGAGGAAGTGTTCCAGGTGCTCCCATAGAGCGTCTTCGCCGACGTTCTTGTACTCGTCGAGGACGGCGCGGAGCTGCTCCGGCTTGTAGCTCGAGTCCCAGCCGGGCAGCGAGATGCCTTGTTCCGGGTCGATCTCGGCCACCGCCGCGGCGTCGAAGGCCAGGGTCAGCGAGCCGTCGGGCAGCTCTCTGGCCATCTCGGTGCGGGTCCAGTCGAAGACCGGCATGAAGTTGTAGCAGATCACCTTCACGCCGGCGGCCGCGCAGTTGCGGATGTTCTGGCAGAAATTGTCGATCAGCCGCTCGCGAGTCGGCTTGCCGAGCTTGATGTCCTCGTGCACGGGCACGCTCTCCACCACCTCGAACCGGAGGCCGACGCCCTCGATGCGCGCCCTGAGCGCCTGCAGCCGCTCGACCGGCCACACCTCGCCCACCGGCACATCGTAAATAGCCGAAACGATGCCGTAGATGCCCGGGATCTGACGGATGTACTCGAGCTTCACAGGGTCGTTCTCGCCGTACCAGCGAAAGGTCATCTTCATCGTTGCGGTCCTTCCAGCGTCACGGGTCATCCCGTGCAGGGTTCAGGGGTCGAGGCGCGGCGCGGCCGGCTCAGCGCGGAGGGTCCCAGCCGCCGAGCACGGTCGCTGGATCGCGCATCGTCGCCGCTTGCTCGGCGGAGATCTGCGTCGATCCGGCGATACGCCCGCTGGTGTCGATGAGACGCCCTTCCGTGTCCCGGCTCTGGTACTCCCAGAAACGGAGGGAGCGCGGCGCGGCCCCGCCGGTGATCGTCCACCCCGCCCGCGAGATGTGGCTGCCGAGCGTGCAGTTGATGTACGCGACGTGGCTCGCCGGATACTGGCTCACGTCGATCCTCGCCAGCGTGTTCCCCGTGATGCCGGCGTCGCTGGTGATGCGCGAGTCGACGAAGACATAGCCGTTGCCAGCGTCGCCGTTGCGCGCCTGCACGATGTAGCCGGATCGACCGACCGTCTTGATCTCGCACCGGTTGAAATACGCCGCGCCCGTGCCCCACACGAAGTCGACGTTGCCAGCGATGGTGCAGTTGTCCGCGTAGATGCGCCCGGACCAGAGCAGCGTGTCCTGGAGGCTCAGGATGTCGGCGTCGCGCACGACGCACTTGTCGCAGTCCTGGATGCGCAGCGCCTCCGCCTGGGAGCCGCCCTGCGGCGTGAGGTTGTGGATGGTGAGGTTCTCGATGATGAGGCCGCTCACCTTGTCGGCGCCGACCAGCGCGCGCCCCCTGGTGCTCGGGTTCAGGTTGTTGTTGTTCGTGCCCGAGAGGACCGTGCCTTTGCGGTCGGCCCCGCGCAGCGTGATGTTGTGCTTGTTCTCGAAGTAGACCACCCCGTGGTGGGTCCCTCGCTGAACGGTGATGACCACGCTGTCCCGGTTGTTCGCCGGGACCGCGTCGAGCGCGCCTTGCACCGAGCAGAAGTCGCCGGAGCCGTCGAGCGCCACCTCGAGCGACGAGACGCTCGATGGGCCTGCATCCGCCGTGTCGAAGCGCCACGCCGTCGCGTCCGCGATCGCGAACGAGCCGCCCCCCGGGGGGACGACGGCGCCGGGGTCGACCGTGACGTAATAGGACTGGCCGTAGTCGAGCGCGCGCGACGGCAAGGACACGACAGCATCGTTGCCGTCCACGTACACCGGGCGAGGTACGTTGAACGTCCGGCCGCCGATCGTGGCGCTCACGGTCATCGAGGCCATGTCGACCGTCGCGACCGCCGCGCCTGGCCGGGCGGCGTTGAACACGCGAACGGAGCCCGTGCTGCCCAGCGTCGGAGCGCCGGGGAACGTGATGCGGAGCGGCGGATCTGGGCAGAGCCCGCGGGCGCCTGGCACGGGGAACAGCGCGCTCACGCCAGCAGGGAGGTCGACCGGGCCCGCGCCGCCGTCGCCTTGGCTCGCGCCCGTGCCCTCGCCGCCGCCGGCCGCGCCGGCGCCGCCCGCTCCCGCGCCACCCGACGCCGCGCTGCTGGTCGACCCGCCGCCGCCCGACGCCGCGCTGCTGGTCGAACTGCCGCTGGTCGAAGCGCCGCTGGTCGAAGCGCCGCTGGTCGAAGCGCCGCTGGTCGAAGCGCTGGTGGTCGAGGCGTCGCTGGACGCCTCGGTGCTCCCGTCGTCCGCCGTCCCAGCGCCCTCGCAGGCGATGGCACACAGACCGAGGAGCCCGAAGAGAAAAAGTCGAGAGCGGATCATGGCGTCGGCGCAGGATATCAAGGCGCTGCGCAGCCTGGCAATCTACGCTCAGGGCACGGAACGTGCCCCCCTGCTCTGTTCGCAGAGACTCCCCATGCATCCAGCCCGGCCGTGTGGCACGACGCCCATCGTCGTTCCCGCGCAATGGCCCCTGGTAGGTCCGCCCCATCCACCCTCGAGGAGCTTCATGGCTGACTCCGTACCCATGACCGACCGTGCCCACGATGTCCTTCGTCAGGAGCCTCAGAGCCTCGACCCCATCTTCAGGCCGCGGAACGTCGCGGTCATCGGCGCGACCGAGAACAGCGGCGCCGTCGGCCGCACGCTCCTCTGGAACCTGATCAGCAACCCGTTCGGCGGCACCGTCTTTCCGGTGAACCCGAAGCGGCAGAGCGTCCTCGGTATCAAGGCCTATCCGAGCATCGCGGCCGTGCCGGCGAAGGTGGATCTCGCGGTCCTCGTCACGCCCGCCGCGAGCGTGCCGGGCCTCATCGGCGAGTGCGTGGACGCCGGCGTCCCCGGCGCGATCATCATCTCGGCCGGCTTCAAGGAGATGGGCCCCCCGGGCGTCCAGCTAGAGCAGCAGATCATGGATCGCGCCCGCGGGAAGATGCGCATCATCGGCCCGAACTGCCTTGGCGTCATGAACCCGATCGGCGGGCTCAACGCGACGTTCGCGAAGGGGCAGGCGCGGCCGGGCAAGGTCGCGTTCATCAGCCAGTCCGGCGCGCTCTGCACGGCGGTGCTCGACTGGAGCCTCAACGAACAGGTCGGCTTCAGCGCGTTCGTCAGCGTCGGCTCGATGCTCGACGTCGGCTGGGGCGACCTGATCGACCACCTCGGCAACGACCCCAAGACGAGCAGCATCCTCATCTACATGGAGTCGATCGGCGACCCGCGGGACGCGCGAGCATTCCTGTCGGCCGCCCGCGAGGTGGCGCTCACCAAGCCGATCATCGTGATCAAGCCAGGCCGCAGCGACGCGGCGGCGAAGGCGGCCGCCTCGCACACCGGCTCGCTCACCGGCTCGGACGAGGTGCTCGACGCGGCGTTCCGGCGCGTGGGCGTGCTGCGCGTGAACGACATCGCGGACCTGTTCTCCATGGCCGAGACGCTGGCCAAGCAGCCGCGGCCCCGCGGCAACCGGCTGTGCATCGTCACCAACGCCGGCGGCCCGGGCGTGCTGGCGACGGACGCGCTCGTCGCGAACGGCGGTGAGCTGGCGCCGCTCTCGCCGGAGATCCTGGGCGAGCTGAGCGGCTTCCTCCCCGCCGCATGGAGCCGCAACAACCCGGTCGACGTGCTCGGCGACGCCGGCGCCGACCGCTACGCAAAGGCGCTCGAGATCTGCGCCAAGGACCCGAACAACGACGGCGTGCTCGTCATCCTCACGCCGCAGGACATGACCGAATCGACCCAGACCGCCGAGGCGCTGCGCAAGCACGCGCACGTCGAGGGCAAGCCGGTCCTCGCCAGCTGGATGGGCGGCGTGGAGGTGGAGGCGGGCAAAGCGATCTTGAACCGCGCCGGGGTCCCGACGTTCGAGTACCCCGACACCGCCGCTCGCTCGTTCTGTTCCATGGTCCGCTACGCCTACGCCCTCCGGGCGCTGTACGAGACGCCGAGCACGGACGAGCGAGCGCTGAACGTCGATCGCGAGAAGGCCAGGGAGCTCATCGCCAGCGTGCGCGCGTCGGGCCGGACGCTCCTGGATGAGGTGGAGTCGAAGCAGCTCATGGCGGCGTACGGCCTCCCGACGGTGCCCACGGCCGTCGCGAGGAGCGCGGACGAGGCCGTGGCCACGGCCAGGGAGATGGGGTATCCGGCCGTCCTCAAGCTGTACAGCGCGACGATCACCCACAAGACCGACGTGGGCGGCGTGAAGCTCGGTCTGCGCGACGATGACGCCGTGCGCAGCGCGTTCGAGGAGATCCAGGAGAGCGTCTCGCGGCGTGCCGGCGCGCAGCACTTCCAGGGCGTGACGGTCCAGCCGATGATCTCGCTGAAGGACGCCTATGAGATCATCCTTGGCAGCTCGGTCGATCCGCAGTTCGGCCCGGTGCTCTTGTTCGGGGCCGGAGGGCAGCTCGTCGAGATCTTCAAGGACCGCTCGCTCGGCCTGCCGCCGCTCAACGCGACGCTGGCCCGGCGCATGATGGAGCAGACAAGGATCTACCGCGCGCTCAAGGGCGTGCGCGGCCGCAAGCCGGTGGACCTCACCGCCCTGGAGCACCTGCTCGTGAGGTTCTCGCAGCTCGTGATCGAGCAGCGATGGATAAGCGAGATTGACATCAACCCGCTCGCCGTGAGCGCGGAGGGCGCCATCGCCCTCGACGCCCGCGTCGTCCTGCACCCGCCGGACACGCCGGAGTCCGCGCTCCCCAGGTCGGCGATCCGCGAGTATCCCACGCAGTATGTGACGGAGCTCAAGAGCAAGGACGGGCAGGCGTCGTTCACAATTCGGCCCATCCGCCCCGAGGACGAGCCGCAGATGGTCGAGTTCCACCAGAAGCTGTCCGAGCGGACGGTGCGGCTCCGGTATTTCTACCCGATGCAGCTCGACTTGCGCACCGCGCACGAGCGGCTGACGCGCGTCTGCTTCGCGGACTACGACCGCGAGATGGCGCTCGTCGTCGAGAAGCCGCCCGCGGGCGGCGCGCAGAGGCAGATCATCGGCGTCGGCCGGCTGAGCAAGCTGCCAGGCACGCGCGACGCGGAGTTCGCCCTGCTGATCAGCGATGAGCACCAGCGGCAGGGGCTCGGTTCCCGGCTGCTGGGCCTCCTCGTCCAGATCGGCCGCGACGAGGGGCTCTCCCGCATCAGCGCCGACATCCTGGCCGAGAACGTGGAGATGCAGCGCGTGGCGCAGAAGCTCGGCTTCCGGGTGACGCGCGAGATCGGGGACTCGACCGCGAGGGCGGAGCTGACGCTGTAGGCGCGTCCACGAGCTCTCGTCCCGCCCAGTGACCTTGTCGGTGCGGGCCCGCCGTCGCGGCGGTCCCGGCTGGCGCACGTCCAGGCATCCTGTCCACCGCCAACGTCGTTGAAACCGATACGCCTCGCATTCGTGCCTTCAGTGTCCTCCAGGTGACCTGTTGGTTACGATTATGGCAGCAAGGCAAATGGCAGCGATCCGCACGCCGGATCAGCGCGCCGTCCCGCACGATTTCCTCTGGCGCGGCGGGACGGCTTCCTGAATCATGTTTGCATGGCTACGTTCTCTCCGTCCGACGTGCTCCGCTATATCGACGTCACCGTCGCTTCCGGGGATCGGCTGGATGTCCGGCACTTCCACGTCACGGAGCGGATGAGCGCGCTGTTCGAGATCTCCCTCGTCGTCGTATCGGACAACGCAGACATCGACTTCGAGGCCATCGCTGGCCAGCCGATGAGGTTCACGCTGCGTCAGAGCGCCGTCGGGCGGGGCGCGCGCACGTGGACGGGCATCTGCAGCCACATCGAGCAATCGGCGGCCGAGGACATCGGCGTCTCCACGTACAAGCTCGTCCTCGTACCCGCGCTGTGGCTGCTGACCCAGCGCCGGAATCACCGCATGTTCCAGCTCCAATCGGAGCTCGACATCGTGCGGACGCTCCTCGCGGAGTGGAACATCCCGACGTCGGAGCGCATCTCCGCCACGTACGGGAAGCGCAAAGTTCGCGTCCAGTACGGCGAGACGGACTTCGCGTTCATCTGCAGGATGCTCGAAGACGCGGGGATCAGCTTCTACTTCCAGACGACGGAGGACGGCGAGACGCGGCTGGTCCTTGACGAGGCCCCGCACCGGAACGCCCCGAGAGAGCCATCGATCGCATTCCGCGACAACCCGACGGACGCCGACCTCGAGCACGTCACCAAGGTGCGCGTCGGTCGCCAGATCCGGCCTGGCAGATATTCGGTGCGCGATCACGACCACCGCCGGCCGCCGAACTACGCTCTCCTCAGCACGGCGAAGGCCGCGGAGCCGCTGGAGGAGTCGCTCGAGCGGTTCCATTATGTACCCGGCGCCTTCCTGTACGAGAGCGACAAGGGACAGCCCACGCCCGTCGCCGACGACAGGGGGCGTTACCGGACTGACGAGAAAGAAGCCGGCGCTCTGGCGCAGCGCAGGCTCGACGCGCAGCGCGTGGGGGCGCGGGCCGTCGCCTTCGACACGAACACGCTCGATCTCGCGCCAGGCGCCGTCGTCTCCTTCCTCGATCATCCAAAGAGCGAGCTGTCCCCGAGCAGCGCCTTCCTCGTGACGCACGCCACGCTCAGCGGCGAGCGTCACAGCGAATGGTCCTGCACCTGCGAGGCCGTGAGCGCCAGCCTGACCTACCGGCCGCCGCTCGTCACCCCGAAGCCGAAGGCGGCCGGCGTGGAGAGCGCGACGGTGGTCGGCCCTCCCGGCGAGGAGATCCACACGGACGAGCTCGGCCGCGTGCGCGTCCACTTCCACTGGGACCGCGAGTCGAGGATGGACGAGACCTCCTCCTGCTGGATCCACGTGAGCCAGCCGTGGTCCGGCGCGGGCTTCGGCGGCACGAACCTCCCGCGCATCGGCCAGGAGGTGATCGTCGACTTCCTCGGAGGTGATCCCGATCGGCCCATCATCGTTGGCCGCGTGTACACCGGACTCCAGACGACGCCGTACAAGCTCCCCGACAACAAGACCCAGAGCGGCTGGCAGAGCCGATCGTCCCCGGGCGGCGGCGGCGACAACTACAACGAGATCATGTTCGAGGACAAGAAGGGCCAGGAGCTCTTGCGCATGCAGGCGGAGAAGGACCTCGACAAGCTCGTGAAGCACGACGAGGCCGTGCGCATCGGCCACGACCGCACGAAGCAGGTGGGGCACGACGACATGCTCGTCGTGGGCCACGATCGCGCGCGGACGGTCGTGCATGACGAGTCGGTGAGCATCGGAAACGACCGCACCCGGCTGGTCGGGAACAACGAGAGCGTCACCATCGGGAACAGCCGAACGAAGTCGGTGGGCGTCAACGAGTCGCTGTTCGTGGGCGTCAACCAGAGCGAGCAGATCGGCGCGAACCGCACCGTGGCCGTCGGGGCGAACCACCGCGAGACGATCGGCGCGAACATGAGCGTGAGCGTCGGCATGGCGAAGGCGGAGACGGTGGCGCTCGCCTCGGCCGAGACCGTGGGCGCAGCGAAGGCGCTGACCGTGGGCGCGGCCTACGCGATCACGGTGGGCGGGGCGATGGCGACGAACGTGGCGCTCGTGCAGACCGAGAGCGTCGGGTTGAGCAAGACGGTGACCGTGGGCGACAAGATCACGATCACCTGCGGCGCCAGCGTCATCACGATGGACAAGGAAGGGCTGATCACTATCTCGGGTAAAGACATCACGGTCAGCGCGACGGGCGTCGTGAACGTGAACGCCAAGGGCGACGTGAACGTCGAGAGCGCCGCCAACGTGAACGTCAAGGGATCGAAGATCCACATGAACTGACCCGTCCGGGTGCTCGACCGATGGAAGTCATCAACGCCACCAACCTCGACATGAACGCCACGGAGTCGATCGACAAGAGCGGGCGGCCGTGGCTCGTGGTCGTCGCGAAGGCCACCTACCGCATCCCCACCCACCCCGCGGCGACGCCCGAGCTCTCCGACAGGCCGCGTGGGCTCCTGTACAAGGACGTGTTCGAGGGAGAAGAGGGCCTGTCCACACCCCTGTTCGAGAACGACATGGTCCCGTTCAAGCCCGCGTGCGACGTCATCGTCAAGGGCTCCGCGCACGCGCCGCAGGGCAAACCGGTCACCGAGACGACCGCTGGCATCAAGGTCGGCCCCATCCAGAAGGCCGTCCGCGTGCTCGGGAACAGGACCTGGGTCAAGCGCTTGAGCGGGTACGAGCCGAGCAAGCCTGCGCCGTTCGCCGCGGTGCCGATCACGTACAGCCGCGCCTTCGGCGGCGCGTTCGACCACCGGGCGATAGGCTCCGACGACCCCGCCGATTTCCTGGCACATCCAGCGAACCTGATCGGGTGCGGGTACGCGCGCGGCAAGTTCCTGAAGCTCCTCGAGGGTCGGCCCGTCCCCAACCTCGAGGCCCCCGGCACCCCCGTCTCGGATCCCGAGAGGCTCTACGCGCCCATGTCGCTCGGTCCGATCGCGCGCAACTGGGCGCCCAGGCTGGCGCTGGCCGGCACGTACGATCAGGCGTGGCGGGACGAGATCTTCCCCCTGCCCCCGCCCGATTTCGACGAGCGTTATCACCAGTGCGCGCCCGCCGATCAGCAGATGCCTTATCCGAAGGGCGGTGAGGAGGTCACCCTGCTGAACCTGCTCTCCGCCAGCGGCGTCGCGAGCTTCCGGCTCCCAGATCTCGATCTGCCCCTGGTCGCGCTGTCGAGGCGCCACGGCCACGCCGTGCTCGCGCCGGTCGTCGACACCCTCGCCATCGACGCGGACACCGCCACGTTCGACCTCGTCTGGCGCGCCCGCCTGCCCCTCGCGCGGAGCATCGACGAGATCCACACGGTCGCGGCCGGCAGCGTCTGCAAGCGCTGGTGGAAGAGCCGGGTCTTCGGCACGGAGGATTGCGGCTGCGGCGGGGTCGAGACCGGAGACGAAGACCTGGCCCCGGTCACGAAGGCGCTGGACTGAGATGGCCAGAAAGCCGCCCATCTCCGTCGTCTCCTCGGGCGTCGTATGCAGCGTCGGCCTCTCGACGGCCGCTGCCTGCGCCGCGATCCGCGCCTCGATCGACAGCTTCGCAGAGACGCAGTTCATCGACCGTCTCGGCGAGCCGATCCTCGGCGCGGTGATACCAGCCGGGGCGCTGGAGCTGCCGGACGAGGCCGACGGCGCCACGCTGGGCGGAGACGGGAGGCTCGCGCGCATGTTCGCGCTGGCCGCCTCCGAGTGTCTCGAGCAGGTCGACGGTCTCGACGTCGCGCGGACGTGCCTCCTGATCCTGGGCCCGGAAGAGGGCCGTCCCGCTCCGCCAGAGGACATGCTGCGACGTCGCGTCGCCGCCCTCGAGAGCGCCTGCGGCAGGAAGCTCCACGCCGAGGCCCGCGCGATCCAGGGCGGCAGCCCCGGCCTGATCGAGGCGCTCACCCACGCTCGAGAGTTGCTGGCCTCCCCGTCGATCCACGGCGTCCTCGTCGCAGGCGCGGACAGCCTGCTCGACCCCGAGGAGATCAGCGAGGCGCTGAGCGACGAACGGCTGCTCACAGGCCGGAGCGCCGGGGGCTTCATTCCCGGGGAAGCCGCGGCCTGCGTGCTCGTCACGCGCAGCGGCGAGCGAGACGCGCGGGACGTCCAACGCGCGCCGGCGCTCTCGATCGCAGGCCTCGGCATGGCAAACGAGCCGCAGACGCTGCAAGCCAGGCAGCGCAGCCGCGGCGTCGGCCTGTCCAGGGCCATCCGGCAGGCCCTGGAGGAGGCCGGCGTCCCCGCCGACGCGGTTCACGCCCGCTACGCCGACATCTCCGGGGAGCCCTATTTCTTCGAGGAGGCCAGCTACGCATGGACGCGCGTGCTGCGCAGTCCATCGCCGCCTGGACACAAGCTCTTCACGCCCGTCACGCGGGTGGGGCACGTCGGCGCGGCCATGGCGCCGCTCCTCCTCGCGATCGCGCTCGACGACGCTCGCAAGGGCCGGGCGGCCGGCCCGAACACGCTCGTGCACCTCTCCAGCAGCGCCACGCCGCGTGGAGCGCTGCTGCTCGTCGCGTCATGAGAACGGGTGAATCCGATGGCCCACCACGTCTACGCAAACGGCAACGAGATCTGCTCCAGGAGCGCCGATGGAACATCGGTGATGGCCACCGACGTCTGCTTCTCCCCCGGCGCGCCGATGCCCGGCGTGCCCGTGCCTTACATGAACATGTGCAAGGCCCCGGATATCACCAACGGGTCGAAGACGGTGTTCATCAAGGGGGAGGAGATCTGCCTCGAGGACAAGAGCTACTTCGCGACGAGCTACGGAGATGAGCCGGCCACGCAGGCCATGAAGAAAGGCACGGTCTCCGGCGCCGTGCAGGGCAAGTGCTACTTCGTCTCCTGGTCCCCCAACGTGTTCGTCGAGGGGCTCGCCGTGACCCGGCACATGGACATGGTGACGCACAACCATTCCAACCCCGCCAACACGCCGCCGGTCTATTACATCTCCCGCGCTGCGCCGCCCGGCGCCTGCAAGAAGGACGTCGAGCGCATGGAGAAGCGCTGCAAGCCCGACGACGACAAGCGGAAGAAGCGCAAGGGCATCCCGGCGGACAGGCAGGGCGGCAACCATGGCTCGTGGGTGCTCGACCACTGCGGGCCGCTCTTCGTCAAGCCCGGCGTCGACTTCGACAGCTGGCTGAAGGACTTCGGCGACATCAACTCGGTCATCAGCCAGGCGACCGCCACCCTCCAGAGCGAGGTCATCGCCAAGCTGGAGAAAGAGATCGCCGAGTTCGCCGTGAAGAAGGCGGTCGCGTTCGCCGCGCGCCGCGGCCTCACCGGCTGGATCCCCGTCGTCGGATGGGTCATCACCGCGGTGGACGTGGTCAGCACGGGCATCGAGCTGGCGGAGAAGATCCCTCAGATGAGGGACGAGCTCGACGAGCTGAAGAAGATGGCCTCGTCGCTGGACGAGGGCGCCCGGAAGATCACCAGCACCTTCGACAGGTTCAAGGACAAGATAAAGAACTTCGACAAGCTGTCACCGGAGGAGCAGAAGAAGGTCGCCAGCGAGGTCATGGCCGACGTGCAGAGCGCCTATGCGGCGGCGAGCCCGTGCCTCCGGGCGCGCAAGTGTCTCCTGGTCCCCTACAAGGAGACCGACAGCCAGGCGGACACCTGGGCCGGAAAGGGATGTTGCCCCGGTCAGACAGGGCACCACCTGCTACCGGACGCGATGTTCCGCAACCCCGAGAAGACGGCGGCGTACCGCGATGCCTGGAACAAGGACCCCGCGACGAAGGGGAAGACGATCCCGCGCGACAACCTGCCGAAGGAAGAGTGCTGGCAGGGCTACACCGAGAAGGGCGCCCCGACGATCTGCATGGAGGGCACCAACAACACGCAGGGGAGCCACGGGCTGTTCCACAAGTATACAGAATTGAAAATGAAGCCGCACCTGAACAGCCGCACGATGAGCTACAAGGAAGCGCGCGATCTGATGGTGAACGAGGTCGCCCGGCTCTATGGGTGCGACGCCGACTGCCTCAAGGCGCAGCTTGACGCCTATTACCAGGGCGCCCATAACTGCGGCCCGCTGGCGGGCGCGAAGGTCGTGCCTCACTCCGGGATGGCCGGCGGCGGGCCCAGCGTCGAGCACGACGGAATGTAGTGGAGAGGCGGATGATCCTGGACCGAGAGCACTGGGAGAGGCACTGCGCAGGTTATACCGTGTATGACTGCGCGATCATGGACGCTGCGCGCACCTTCTACGTGATGGTCGAGAGCACGGACAGCCCCCACAGGGATCCTCTGCCGCGGACGCGCTTCCTGTTCGCGCGCGCCGACAGACCCCTGGATCAGAAGCGGTTCGTCCGCAGCGAGCTAGGCAACTTCGGCTTCACCGAGATCGCGTATGGCCCGTCGGCGATCGAGTTCGTGGCCGTCGACACGGGCAGGCAGGTCTTTTCCTACGATCGATCCCGCGCAGGTCAGGAGGCCGACATCCCGGGCGAGCTTCCTTCCACGACGCTCCTCGCCGCCACGAGCAAGATCGTGCGTGTCGGGCAATCCATGTACGCGGTGGGCTGGCCGCGCCGCGTGTACCTTCGCGCGGGCATCTCGTCCTGGGCGCCGCTGGACAACGGGATGCCTCTGCCGAAGAAGCTGAGCAGCAGCCACGAGGACGATCGGATCGAGGCGCAGACAAACTACACGTTCAACGATCTCGCCGGCTTCGCGGAGACGGACATGTACGTGGTGGGCGACGCCGGTGAGGTGTGGCGCTTCGACGGCGCGCGGTGGGGCCGGTGCGCGTTCCCCACGAACCACCGGCTGTGCACCGTCGCCTGCGGCGCCGATGGCAAGGTCTATGTGACCACCCAGACCGGTAGCGTCTGGGTCGGCCGCGGCGACGCCTGGAAGCTCCTGGTCGACGTCGAGCGCAGCGTGCCGTTCCGGGACAGCGCCTGGTTCGCAGGCAAGCTGTGGTGCGGCTCGGATTACGGTCTGTGGACGGTCGAGGGCGACGAGCTCACGACGGCAGATATTCCCGCGGAGGTCTTCCTGGCGTCGGGCCGTATCGACGTCTCCCCTGACGGCGGCCATCTGCTCACTGCCGGCGCGCACGGCGCCGCGCTGTTCGATGGAGCGCGCTGGGAGCTCCTCTTCAGCTCCCACGAGTTTGCCTGAAGCGCGGAGCCGGCGACCCTCTCGATCACAGCGAGCGGTATGGCGCGCTTCGGTGTCCACGCCAGGGCCGCTGTCTCATTTCAGCAGGGCGGCCTGCGCGTATCCGGGCGCGTGCACCGGGAACAGCCCGCCTGTCCTCGACGCCCGCAGGAGCTCCACTGCAGCGGAGGCCCGCCACGGCTGAGCGCCTGTGCGGAGACACGCCTCGACCCACGCGGCCGTGAGCGCGCGCCCGCCGAGGCGCCGCTCTCCTGGCGCATGTCCGGGCCGCGCCTGCTCCCAGTGCGCGCGGATCGCGGCGCAATCGGGCTCGGGCAGGTCCTCCCAGGGGCTCACGACGGCTCGGGCCACCACGTCATCGGGAGGCTCGATGTCGGGCGCGCGCACCGCGAGCGGCGGCTCCAGCCTGGCGCCGGTGACGGTCGCGTACACCCATGAGGCGCGGCGCGACAGCGCGGGCTCGCGCTCGATCACCTCGAGTATCCACGGAATGCACGCCGCATCGCCCCGAGCGGCCGCCCCCGCGAGCGCCGTCGACAGGCTCTCCGGGGCCGCGGCGAGCTCGGCGAGGCGGGCGGCCGCTTCCGCCGCGCCGACACAACGCACGGCGAGCTCACACGCGGCCGAGGCCGCGGGCTCGCGCCGGGCAGCAGCGGCTTCCCACAGCGAAGGCAAAGCGCCGGTATCGCCGAGGAGCACCGCGGCCCACGCGGCCCACGGCCACGCCTCGTCCTCGCCGGGCTGCGCCGCCGCGCACAGCTCCGGGAGCAGGTCGCGCCGCCCGAGCCGACCGGCAGCGCGAAAGGCTCGCGCGCGGAGCCCGGCATCCGGAGCACCCATGCTCCTGCGAAGCGCCGCGCCGGGATCCTGTCGGCGGGCAGCGTGCGCCGCGATGGCGAAGCCCTGGAACACCGGCGGACACTCGTTGGCGAGCAGCTCGTCAAGGACGTTGCTCGCGCGCAGGTCCGACAGCCACGCGAGCGCCGACACCACGGCGCGCTCAGCTCCCGATCGCTTCTCTGCGCCGACGAGGAGCCGGGCCAGCGCCATCGCGTTGCCCCGCTCTGCGGCGACGTGCACGGCGACGAAGAGCTCGGGGACGCCGCCGCGCGACGCTGCCTCCAGGCTCTTCTCGAGGCCGACATCACCGGCGATGGCGAGGCCCTCCAGGTTCGCCTGGAGCCTCCGGTCGATCTCCGCGAGCGCGTCCAGATCGAACAGCGGCGAGCGGCACGCCCGCTCCCGTCGCTCCCACAGGAAGGAGGCCTCATCGGCGTGCCTCTCAACGATCTGAACCAGGACCCTGTTCATCGCGCGCGCTCGGCTGCCGGTCGCGCCCACCGCGCAACGCGCGCGGCATTGTTGGCGCAGCGCGGGTCGCTGTCGAGCGGCGTCACGCACTTGGCACGAGCGCTCGACGCTCCGTGCCCGGTTCATGCACGCTCCTCACGACGACGATTGCGGTTCGGTGCGCGCCCGATCCAGGGCGGCTCGGTCGAGATCAACCGCGGCGGGCTCAGCTCGCCTCGCGCAGCGCATCGATGACCCTCCGCACCTGCTTTCCAAGCCGCACGTCCTTCACCAGGCGCTGGATCCATACGCGGTGAATATGCGGCCACGCGTCGGCCGGTAGGCCACGCTCGGCGAGCGCTCCCGCGATCTCGCTGCGCTCGGCGGCCTCCGCGAGGCGCGCGTAGTCGTCCGGCGCAATGGGGCCGCGCTCCGCTTCGAGCGCGCTCACATAGGCGTTGTCATAGATCGAGAGCAGCGTCTTCCTGCTGCGCGCGGCGTCACCGCGGATCAGGTCGAGCCAGTGCGCGTGGACGCGCTGCCAACGCGCCTCGTCGAGCTCCTCGGCGCGGAGCACGTCGCCGGCCGAGCCCGTGTCGCACGCGAGGCGCGCCGCGATCGCACCGCATCGCTCCGGCGGATACGATTCGAACGCGACCTCCGGCGCGGACTCGACGACCGGCGCCGGCGCATCCGTCGCATCGGCTTCCGTGGCCGGAGGCCGCTCGGTGACGGGCGCGGGCGCGTCGGAGGGTCCTGCGGAGAACGCCGCGATCGCGCCGAGCAGCGGCGGCGGCGCGGAGGGGCGAGGCGGCTCCGACGGCGGCACAAACAGCGGCGGCGGCGCGGAGGGGCGAGGTGGCTCCGACGGCGGCACCAACAGCGGCGGCGCGGAGGGGCGAGGCGGCTCCGACGGCGGTACAAACGGGAGCCCCGACGTGCTCGCTCGGGGCGGGGCGTCGCTCCGGGGCGCGTTATGCCCTTGCGCAGAGGCGAAGGGCAACGCGGCCGACGACGCGACGAGCCCCGGCGTCTCGGTCCTCGTGAGCGGGTGCTCGGCGCGCCCCAGCGTTTCGGTCCTCCCCGCGGGCGGGTATTCGGCGTGCCCTGGCGTCTCGGTCCTCCTCGCGAGTGGATGCTCGATGAGCCCCGGCGCCTCGGTCCTCGCGAGTGGATGCTCGATGAGCGACGGTGTGATTGTGCCCGAGCTCGTCTGGGTCGTGTGCTCTCTGGCGGGCGCCAGAGACGCCGATACGGCGCGGACCGACGCCAGCGGCGGGACGGAGCTCGGGGCCCGCGCCACGACGCCTGAGAACGGCAGCGCCGTCGACGAGGGCATCGCGGCCCCCACCGCGAGCGTGCCGTCGACGCCGAGCGCGTCGCGCGCCCGCCTGGAGGGCAGCGCCTCCGGCGCGCCGGGTCCTGTCACGACCACGCGACCACGGCTGTCTGCGCGCTCGAGCAGCACGTGCGCTCGCCACACGAGCATCGCGAGCCCGCGATCCGTATCGAGTTGCAGCGTGTCGCAGCGCAGCTGAAGCCGCCGCCGTCCGGATCCATGCTCGACCATCGCGGCCGGCGTGACAGGCGCGAGCCGCGTCGACAGGTGCGCGAAGCGCGGGTGCAGGTTCTCGAGGTAGATCACCTCCGCACCGAATGGCTCGGTGCATTGCTGGTCGGGCGGCGCGGCGTTGAAGTACCCGACGTCGATGTCCTCAGGAAGCGGCCATTCATGCCACCGCCGCGGGTTCCAGAAGGCGGCATGCCGGTGCAGGCAGGCCGCGCGCAGTGGCCACGCCGGCGCGATCGGGCCGAAGCCCACCGGCGAGACGATGTCACCCTGCGACGCGAGCCGGCGCCCGACAGGCCACAGGTTGGGCGCCGGCTCGCGGCCCGAGCGGTCAGCTCGCGCCGCGGCGCCGAATGGCCTGCCGGCTGGATTGCTCGTGTCCGGGCCGCCGGCCGCGCGCTCCCATGCGAGCGGCATGCGGGTGAAATGCGACGGCTCGCCGAGCCGCCCATCGTGGCCGCAGACCCGATCGCCCACCACCTGGATCGCTTTGTCGATGTCACCGACCGCGAGCCGCGCGACGAGCGACGGTACGGGCCGCCCCTCCGGCGCATACGCATGCCCGGAGACGAGCACCTCGGGCCGCGCCTTGAATGGCACCAGCTCCGACGCGAGCGCGAGGGCACCGCCCTCGCCGGTGTACACGTCGGCCTCGACCACGGGCTCCTGCGTGGCGGCGAGCGGCGACAGCTCGGGCCGCAGCTCGAACGTCGCCTTGCACACCACGGTGAGCGCGAAGCTGCCATGCCGCGGCTGCCACCCGATCTTCGACACAAGGAGGGCACAATCCGAGATCACATCCATGCCCGCACCTCACGTCCTGGCTGCACCTGCATGCGCTTCGGCGTCAAGCGCGACCGCGGGGCACGGCGTCTTTCAGCACCTTGAACAGACGCTCCTGGAGCGGCGAGCGCGACACGAAATCGTGATATTCCGCCGCGAGGCGCCCGCGGTATACGATCGCGGATCGTCGGCTCATTCCTTCTGCGACGCCGACGTCGTGGTCGAGCTCGATCCGGCCGACAGGCCCTCTGCAGCCACGGAAGCTCGCTCAGCAGCCCTCCTCGTGGTACGGCGCGCCGCGGACGCCTGATGTGCCTCGTCTTCCGAGAAACGCATCTTCTCCTGCGGCATCAAGAGAACGTGCTTGCATGAGGTGCTCGCGATCTTGCCGGGCGCCGGGGCGAACGTCCAGAGGCGCTGCGCCGTGTAGCTCTGGTTGCACGGGGACCGAGGGGGGGGTGACGGATGCTCATCGGCGTCGCATCGAGAGCCCATATGTCCTGTGCGGCAGCCGCGCTGCTGACCGCAGCGGCGTGCTCCTCCTCGCCGCGGAAGTTCGAGCCGATCTGCGTGCCCGGAACGGAGGAGCTCTGCTACAGCGGCCCGCCATCCACGGCCGCCGTGGGCGCCTGCAAGACCGGGCTCAAGACCTGCAACGACGACGGGATGGACTATGGGCCTTGTGAGGGGCAGGTCCGGCCCACGGACGAGCTGTGCGACACGCCCGCGGACGAGAACTGCGACGGCAAGGTCAACGAAGCGTGCGTCTACCCGAGCTGCGCCGCCGTCCCTGCCGGCTCGCCGAGCGGCGTGTACCTCTCAGATCCCGCCGCCGCCGGGGCGATCCAGCCGCCAGCGGTCTACTGCGACATGGAGACCGACGGCGGCGGTTGGACGCTCCTCTACAACAGCGTCGGCTCGGACACCGGTACCACGATGCCTTTCTGGGACATTCCGCTGCTCCAGCGGTTCGGCGGCAAGGGAGAGCCGTCGCTCAGCGCCAACGTCTATGCGGGGTGGCTCTATCTCCATGGGACCGAGTACCGCGACGAGGCGGAGGACCTGGATGGGAAGGTCGCCCCGCTGTTCCGCGCAACAACGACCGGGATCGTGCCAGAAACCATGCGCTTCACGTCCCCGGAGCTCGTGTCCGGCGATTCCGAGATCTATGCGGCGCAGTTCGCGGCCGGGTGGTCCTCTTCGGACTTCGATGGAGACACCTCGACGTCGAACTGCTCCGAGCAGTATTCGCACGTGACCCAGCATTACAGCGCCTGCTGGGTATACAACCTCGGCTCCGACGCGGACAACCCGCTGGACGACACCGGCTGGGGCCCCCATTTGCAATCAGCGGCCGCGCGGCGCCTCGGTCTCCACGCCGACGAGAGCGCATACACGCGCGTGAGGAGGATATCCCGCTGGGTCCGGTGGTGAACGCCAGCCGGGGACACCGCCGCTCGGCGGGGGACGGGCGGGCAGCCACCACAGCCTGCCTTTGACCCCGGACCGGCAGGGAGCACCCGTGGGAAGGTGGGGGGCGGCGCGGCCGGGCACGCACGTGGCGCTTCCCGCCGCCTGCGAGACATGCGCATGCTCGGGGAGCAGCCATGGATATCCACCGTCTGAAGAGCCTGTTCGAGCGGCTCAGGCAGCAGCACCCCGTGAACGCAGGCGAGATCGATGCGGTCGAGCGATGGCTCCACGACGCGCCGCTCATCCGTCGCTACCGTATCAACCCCCACGTGGTCGCGGCGGACACCGCGCTCGACGCGCACGCGGTCATCCGCGTCCTGCTGCACGGCACCCAGACTGGCCTCTTCGACATGCACTGGGACGTCCACTGCAGCCATTGCAACATGCTGGCCGAGGCGATCGACGACCTCGCCACGGCCGCCGCCGTCTCGTTCTGCCCGATGTGCGAGTACTCCTTCGACGTCGACATCGCGGCGCGCGTCGAGGTGACGTTCTCGCTCGGCCGGTCCATCGAGGACCTCGGCTTCCCCCCTACTTGCCAGCCGCCGTCGGCGCTCCACCCCCGCTACGGTCTGACCGCCGCGCTCGGCGAGACCGCAGCGGCGACCGAGGTGCTCACCCCGGGCCGCTACCGCTACTTCTGCCCCTTGACCCGCGCCAAGGGCATCCTTCGCGTCGAGGGTGAGCCCACAGACGAGGTGCAGGCTGTCGCGATCTCGCAGCTCGCGGGACCCCAGTATGACGTGACGGAGCTCGCGGTGCGGCCCGGCCCGCTCACGATCGCGCTCACCAACGTCGGCTGGCCGCAGTGCGGCTTCATCGTTCATCACGATGTCCTGAAGGACGAGCTCGATCCGGCCAGCCTGCCGCGGCGGCTCAGCGGGCTAGAGCTGCTCCACGTGCCGGAGTACCGGCGCTACTTCGGCGGCATGGTGCTGTCGGCGCGGGAGCGGCTGACGGTCCGATCGGTCCTCGTCGTCTTCACCGATCTGTGCGGTTCCACGCGGCTGTACGAGCGGATCGGCGACGCCCCCGCGTACAACCTGGTGCGCGATCACTTCGACGTCGTGATCGGCGCCGTCGAAGCTCAGGGCGGCGCGGTGGTCAAGACCATCGGCGATGCGGTCATGGCCACTTTCCTGGACGAGCGGTCCGCGGTGACGGCGCTGAGCGCAGCCATGCGCGGCATGCTCGGCCACAACGCCGGCCGACCCGAGGGCGAGCGCCTCGTGCTCCGGGCGGGCATGCACCGCGGCCCGGCGTTGCTCGTCAACCTGAACCAACGCCTCGACTACTTCGGCCGCACCGTGAACACGGCGGCGCGCCTGCTCGGCGTCTCCGCAGGCGGCGAGCTCACCGTCTCTGCGCCGCTCGCCGCCGACGCCGAGCTCGTCGGTCTGCTCACCGCCGAGGGCTGGGCGCCGCCGCGCGCCTCGCACGTCGACCTGAAGGGGATCGAGGGGACCCGCACCGTGCATTCGGCGGGTTTTCCCGGCATGGCTGCGCGCTGACGCGCGCGCCTCTCCGACGCACCGGACCCGCTCACCGTGCGCGGCCAGCGGCGCGCTCCGCGTCGTCCCACCGATCGCGTCAGCAAACCACGCACGCCTTGCGCGGCGTCGCAGATCTTGCACGTGATGAGGGCAGACCGCTCCGCCCGCCACTCGCCGCGAGCGAATACGACCGGGACATATCTGCCTTGGCCCGAAGCGTGCTATCGCCCTTTCGCCTCTTCAAAGACCCATCATGGCCCAAGACAGCATATGGCCGCGCCCGCTCGAGCGCGAAGTCGAGGATCGCCGCGCGTTCTTCCAGATCACCGACGAAGATCTCGCGCGCATCGCGGCGCTGCGGCCGCACGCCGAGAAGCGCACCGAGACGATCGTCGACGCGTTTTACGAGCTGTTGCTCGCCTTCGGGCCGACGCGCCAGCTCTTCCGCGACGGCGACTCCCTTCGCCGCGCGAAGCGCCTGCAACGCGAGTATTTCCTGGGACTCTTCACCGGCAAGCTGGACCGAGCCTATGTCGAGCACCGGCTGCACGTCGGCGCGGCGCACGCGCGCATCGGCGTCGAGCCCACGTGGTACCTAGGCGCGTATCGTCGGTACATGCACCTCTTGCTCGAGGCGTTCTCCGAGGACATCGGAGATCCTGCAGAGGTGGTACGCGCGTTCACGAGCGTCCAGAAGCTGGTCTATTTCGACGTCTCCCTGGCGCTCGACGCGTACTTCTCCACGACGTTCGACGTGTTAAGGCGCCATGAAGCGTCGATCCGCGCGATGTCCACGCCGATCATCCGCGTCCACGACGGCGTGCTGCTCCTGCCCCTGATCGGCGCCATCGACGATCAGCGCGCGCAGCAGATCATCGAGGCCGTGCTGCAGCGCGTGAGCGAGGAGCAAGCGCGGGTCCTCCTCCTCGACATCGCCGGCATCTCCACGGTGGACGCGCAGATCGCTCAACACCTGGTGAAGACCACAGCCGCTGTGCGGCTGCTCGGGGCGAGCGTGGTGCTCACAGGGGTCCGCCCCGGCCTGGCGAAGACCCTGGTCGAGATCGACGCGGACATGTCCGGAATGCACACGGTCGGAGAGCTGGCCGCAGGGATCGAGCTCGCGCTCGATATCGTGGGCAAGGCGATCATGCCCAGAGCGGAGCGACAGCGCACGGCGGAGCCCCCGGCGTGCGCCGCCGAGCGCCGCCCACGGCCCGCGTCCGGCGGCGCGCGGTGATCCCGCAATGGCTCACTTCCAGAATTGCCACCACTTTTTGCCCGGAGACTGCCTTTCCGTTTGCTCGTCCGGCCCCCCACCGTGGTCCTCTCTGAAGTCCTTGTGCTGGACCAGCTGGACACCGCCACAGGCACCGCAGAAGGCGCTGAATGCGTCCATTCTTGCGCCAGCAGGAATATTCGGGAAGACTTTCGCGATCAGCTCGGAAGGCGCGTCGAACAGCTCGTCCAAGCCACACTTGCTACACGGGCCAATGATCCAGTCTGCGCGCTCTCGCAGGTACCGCTCGCGGGCCTGCAGCAAGTGCTCGCCGCCGGTCGGCGCAATGAACCGAACCTCTGCGCCTTCGCTGACGGTCTTCAACTGGTGCGGCTGGTTCAGGACCCGAGCGGTAAAGACATCGCCGTCGCATGCGGTAACCCGCACCCAGACAAGCTCCGGACGGCGATCGGTGAGCCGCGGTCCACCATCATGAACCAGGACTTGCAGATCGTCCGGGTGATCGACGAGGAAACGCCCCTCAAGCCTCGGATGCTGTCGCCAAGCTGCCGTCATGTCCCAGAACCTCTCATCCGTTGCACTCCTGCCAGCCGCGCCCTCCGTGCCCCTCATTCCACGAACACGCTCACCTCGACACCAGCCGCCTTCGCCAGCCCGACGAGGTGTCCCGACCCGCGGCTCTTGTCGACCGCCGGATGAAACACCAGCACCCGCACTACCCCGCTCGCCAGCATCCGCTCGTTGAGCCCCTTCCAGGCACCACGCTTGTACTTCGCATAGTCCGCCTTGTTCTTCGCCATCGGCTCCACGGAGAGCCCTAGATCGGCTGCGACGCGCCCGGCCAGGGCGTCCGCGCCCGGCGAGTCGCCGTGGATCACGGTCGCCCCCACAGGAAGCTTCGCCAGCTCGCGCCGGATCGCGTCCACTTTGGTCCACGCCACAGCGCCGGCGACGATCACACGCGTCATTCCACCATCCTACCCTCGAAGCGCGCGGAGCGGGAACATCAGGATGTACACACCCCCGCCTGGCCCTCCCGGCGCAGTGCCCGCCCGCCGAACCATCCCGCTCTGTGGGGCGACCGCCTCGCCAGGCGCCCTCGCGGCGAATTCCGCCCTATCATCTCAACGAGCATGGGATCGAGCAGTCCAACCCGCCTTGCCCACAGGCAGGCCGCGCGCGGGGTGAGCACGACGCCCCCTCCGGCCGAGAGCGTCTTGAAGGCGGCCACCCCGCTCCTCGCCGGCTCGCCTGCGCCGGGGGCGTCGGGCTCCGCGCCGCGCGCGCCGGTCGACGTCGATGCGGTCGACCTGCCCGCGTTCGGCCTCGCCGACGATGTGCTGCCGTTCAGCGGCGACGTGCACGCGCACCGCAAGCACCAGCTGCTCTACGCGAGCGCAGGCGTCCTGCACCTCGAGGTCGGCAGCGCCCACTGGATCCTGCCGCCGCAGCGCGCGGCGTTCATCGCGGCTCACGTCATGCACCGCGCGCACGCCGCGGGGCCCGTCGCGCTGCGGACGGTGTACCTGTCGCCGCGGCTCACCCAGGTGCCGCTGCCTTCCGGCGACCCGCAAGGCGAGGAGCGCGTCGACTGCCGCGTCTTCGCGGTGACACCGCTCGCGCGAGAGATGGTCCTCCACGCGATGCGCTGGGGGCCAGACCACGGCGGGCGCGACGCGACCGCCTCGCTCTTCTTCAAGACGCTCGGGGCGCTGTGCCGGGAGTGGGTCGCCGAGCCGCTCCCGTTCAAGCTGCCGGTGGCGCGCTCGCCCGAGCTCGCCCGCGCGATGCGGTTCGCGCGCGAGCACCTCGGCGAACACCCGACCCTCGACGACGCCGCGCGCGCGGCGCGCACCTCGACGCGCACGCTGTCACGGCGGTTCGTCGAGGAGGCGCAGACAACGTGGACCGAGTACCTGAGCACCGCCCGGATGCTGCACGCGATGGAGCTGCTGGCCGGAGGCGGCGCCCGCGTCACCGACGTCGCGGTCGCGGTCGGGTTCGACAGCCTGGGGGCGTTCACCCGCGCGTTCGCCGCCTTCACGGGCGAGCGGCCGAAGGACTACCGGGCTCGCGCACAAGCGAACGAAGCGCCCACGAGGTGAAGCGGCGCGGCGCGCGCGAGCGAACAGCGCGCCCGGGCGGCCGCGCCGGGGCCCTCACTTGCTCGCGATCGCGTTCACGAGCCCGTAGACGCCGTACTCGACCATGTAGGCGAGATCGTAGTCAGGGAACTCGGCGCTCGCGAGGGCCGCAATCTGCTTGTGGTGGCTCGACGCCTCGGCCCCCGAGAGCTCGCTCTTCTTCGCGCCGAGCGAGGCGACGTAGCGCTCGACGAGCGACTCCATCCCCGTGAGGTACGCCTTCTGCTCGTCCACCGCGGCGCGCACCGGGGCGGTCTGCCCCCGGCCGCCATAAACGGTGAGCCCGTCGAACTCCAGCAGCTCGTCGAGCGCCGCGCGCCACGAGGCGAGGTCCGGCGACGGCTTGCCGTTGCGGATGCCGCCCTCGAGCCACGCGTGCGCCTTGTGGTGCACGAGATCGCCGACGACGAGCGCCCTGGCCGAGGGGACGATCGCGACGGTCTGCGTCGTCGAGATGCCGGCGTGCTCGAGCTCGCGCAGCTCGACCGCGCCGGCCTGCAGCGGGAGCGAGTACGTGCCCTCGAACGTCACGTCGACGACGGCCTTCGGCGGGTACGTCTCCTCGGTGAACATGCCTGCGCCGATGAAGTACGCCTTCTTGTAGGCGTGGACCTCGTCGATCGCGCCCGCGGTGGCGCGGCTCGCGACGACCTTCGCGCCGATCTTCTGGAACTCGGAGGTGCCGTTGAACTTGTCCGGGTTCGGGTGCGTCACCACGACGTACGTGATCGGGCTCTGCGTCTCCCGGCGGATCTGCTCGATGGCGCTCCGGGCGTACGCTCCCGTGAACTGGGCGTCGAACACGACGACCTCGCGCCCGGTGTCGTAGTAATACGAGCGTGTATCAAAGCCGGCGGCGTCCGACGTGAACGCGGCGAGCCGCGCGGCCGGCGCGCCGGAGGGGCCCTCCGCGGGCACGCCCGGGCCCGCGGCCTCCGAGGCGCAGGCGGCGAGGGCGGTGAACGAGGCGACAGCGGCGGCGCGGATGAGCTTCGACATGGTGGGTTCCTCTCTCGATGGCATCGCGGGGCGTCCTGCCCCGGAGACGGGGGAGAAGATGCGAAGATCGGCGCTGGCGCGCTTCCTCCCAGAAGCCAATGTTTTGCTCGTACGCGCCAGCGGCGGGGGGCGTGGCCTGGATGCCTGGACGAATGGCGTCCCTGGGGGGCTCGCTAGGGCTCGATCGAACGGGTTCGGTGGGGCCAGGCTTCGCGTGCTATGCGGAACCAGGCCCGATGGACTAGACTGGGCTACCCAGCGCTCGTTGCCTGGCGAGGACGAAGGAATCATGGAGAAGCCGGATCTAAGCGCCAAGACTCCGGAAGAGCTCATCACGCTGTTCTCCGATCCTGCGGCTCGAGTCTTCGCCACGCACCGAATGGCAGAAATGGGCGCGCCGGCTCTTGTTGCCATCCGATCGGTCTTGGATGGCTCGGCGGTCAATCGTTTCGGGCATTCGTACCGGAGCTTCGGTGAGGTCTACCGATGCGCTCTGATCTCCGCCGGACTCATGGGAGCACAGGCCATCAGTTTAGAGCCTCTCCTGCGCGACGCCGCTCGCCATTCAACCGAAATTCTCTCGGCGGAAGCGATCCATGCCCTCCGACGCATCGGCTGGAACGACGACGAGACGGTATCCGTGCTCGCCGGAGCGCTCGATCGAGACGTGGACACGGCAGCCGAGGCCGTGATTGCGATCGAACACGCAGGAAAGGCCGATCATCCGGTGGTGGCGAACCAGCTGAGCTCATCTCCGCGCGCCAGGGAAATGATGGCCCGGTTTGGTCGCAAAATCGCCCATGTCTAACGAAATAGCGCCTTCGCGGCAGCCGACAGCCGCTCGCGAGCATAGGTGCCACATGACGAAGCCCCCATACGGCCTGGACGTCGAGGGGGGCCCTCTCCGAGCAGGAGAACGTTGATGGCAGATTCGCTCAACCCGTACCAGGAGTTTGCCGCTTGCCACCCGAAGTTGCGGGAAGCGGTGTCTGAGGTCGTCGCCTACTGGGAGCCCGATGCGGTCCCTATAACGGTCGGTTTCGGCCACATCGGTCGTACGCTTGTCCAACTTGAATCCGATCTCGATGACACCACGTTGGACAAGGTTTCGCGGCTCGTGGAGCATTCGCTGTCGGGAAGCGGCCCAGAGGCAGATGCGGTCGCGACAGGGCTCTTGGAGGCCATCTGCGCCCACAGCGTTGATGCCCCCGCCGCCGTTGCGCGCGTCGTCTCTCATCTGGGACCCGAGGCGCGCGCTTACATTCGGGCCTGGGATGCATTCACCGGAACGACAACTCCGGGCGCCACGTAATCGTGCTGGTGGCCATGAATGGCGGGCACCGCGCTGCGCCGCCAGCGTCACCGCTTCACGCCACGAGCTCGCCTGTCGGCGGCGGTCGTGGTAGCGCTGCTCCTCATGCCGAAGGCCGCGCGCACAGCGACGAAGAGCGGGACGCGCTCGCCGCAGGGGCGCCGTCGCGTCCGCGTCTACACGGCGTGGCATCCGGTGCTCGTTGCGCTCCTCGAGCACGTGCTGCCCGCAGGCTGGTATCAGTGCATCTCGGAGTTTCAGCTCGCGCGCGAGCCGCTCCGCGCCCCGCCTGACCCCGCGCTTCGTCGAGGCGCTGAGGTCCCTCGGCTGCGCGCTCACGCCGACGGGACCGGGCACGCACGAGGGTCGGCTCTGCGTCTTCCCGCTGCGGGTGGTGGAGACGGTGCCGGCGAACGCTCGCAAGGGCGACCATCTGCTGTACACTGTGACGCCTGGGATGGTCGCCGACCCCGGCGGGATCCCGGCGCTCTCCCCGGCGGAGATCGCGGTGTTCTGGGCGCTCCTGGAGCATGTCGAGCAGCTTCGACGTCCGCTCCCGGGGCAGAGGAAGCGGCACATGAAGGACGAAAAGCGGGTGGTCGAGAGCTTCGAGAAGGTCCTCGCGCGCCTCGTCGCGCGGGTGCCGCCCAAGCAGCGGCTCGCCGGCCTCGCCCCCGAGGAGCTACTCGCGGGGCTCGCCCCCGAGCAGCGGCTCGCGGGTCTCGCCCCCGAGCAGCGGCTCGCCGGCCTCGCCCCCGAGGAGCTACTCGCGGGGCTCGCCCCCGAGCAGCGGCTCGCTGGCCTCGCCCCCGAGCAGCGGCTCGCCGGGCTCACCGAGGCGCAGGCGGTGCTCGCCCTGCCGGACGCGGTGCTCCGCGCGTTGTCCACGGAGTACATCGCGACGCTGCCTCGCGAAACGCAGGCGGCGATCCAGAAGCGCCTCGCGGCGGCCTCGCGGCGACGGCCGGCGCGTCGGCGAAAGCCGCGCAGCCCTTCGAGATGACGCCTTGAACCCGACATCGGCGACGGCCGAGACGTGATTCGTTCTTTCCGACCGGGCGCCGAACGAGCCCATTCTGCTGACGGTTCACGGCGCCTCCGGACGCTCGGGCCTGCGCCCTCGAGATGGCGGCGTCACGCGATCAGCTCGCTTCCCGGCTCCGGGACCGCCGAGGTACCGTGCGCGCGCCGCCCTGGCCGCGTGGAGTCGATGCGGCCGGATCAACGGAGACCTGTGCCATGAGCGATAGAGACGCGCACAAGCAGTTCATCCTCGAAGGCGACCTGAAGGCCGTGATGTGGCGGCTCTCGTGGCCGGCCGTGCTGGCCATGGTCCTGTACGGGCTCAACTCGTTCCTGGACGCCGTGTTCGTCGGCCAGCTGATGAACGAGAGCGCCCTGGCCGGCGTGGGGATCGCCTATCCCCTGTCGCAGTTCACGCTGGGGCTGGGCAGCCTGATCGGGACCGGCGCCGGCACGGCGCTGAGCATCTACCTGGGCGCGGACGACCGGGGCAAGCTCCACGGCCTCCTGGGGAGCGTGAACGGGCTGTCGCTCCTCGTCAGCTTGCCGTACGCCGTGCTCGCCTATGCATTTGCAGAGCCGCTCGTGCGCGCGATGGGCGGCAGCGGGGAGATCCTTGCGCACGGCACCGCGTACTTCCAGGCGACGGCCCTCGGCTCGCTGTTCTGGGTGCACGGCCTCGCGGTGAACATGACCGTTCGCGGCGAAGGCAAGATGAAGACGGCGGCCTGGATGATCTCCCTCGGCTTGCTGGTGGACGTCGCCTTGAAGCCGCTGTTCATCCACACGTTCGGCTGGGGCGTGCAGGGCGCGGCCTGGGCCACCAACGCGGCCATGTTCGTCTACTCGGCCATCGGGCTCCTGTACTACGCGAGGGGCCGCGCCTCGTTCGACACCGCCTGGCGCACGATCCGCATCGACCCGGCGATCCGGCGACAGATCGTCTCCCTGGGCATGCCGGCGATGATCGTGTGCATCATGGGCGTCGTCCAGAACCTCGTGGTCTACGGGGCGGTGTCGACCTATGGCACGGAGCACGACGTCGCCTTCTTCGCCGCCTGCAACCGCATCTCCCTGTTCATGATGACGCCGCTGTTCGGCCTGATGCGGGCCTTGCAGCCCGTGGAGGGGATCAGCTACGGGGCGCGGCGCTACGGCAGGGTGAAGCAGGCCTTCAGCCACTTCTCGATCGCCGGGCTCGTGCTGCTCCTGCCGTTCTGGGTCTCGATGATGCTGGCCCCGGAGGCCGTCCTCGGCTCCATGCTGCCGGGGTTCGACTTCGCCGCGCAGCAGCTGCTCGACTTCCGGATCTCCGTCCTCGCCCTGCCCGTCATGCCGTGGGTCTTCATGGCGCTCGTGTTCTTCCCCTCCGTGGAGCGGGCGAAGCTCGCGAGCGCGCTCGCCCTGCTGAGGCAGCTCGTGTTCTATCTCCCCCTGATGTGGCTCTTGCCCAAGATCGCCGGGGTGAGCGGGGTGTTCTGGGCGAACGCCGCGATCGACATCGCGATCTTCGTGCTCGTGGTCCTCCTGGTCGGCCGGGAGTTCCGGAGGCTCGACGGGCGCGGCGCCGAGGCCAGCGCCCCGCTGCGCGAGGCGACCGCCGGGTGAGCCGCGCCCGCGCGCCGGACGCGCGGCCTCGCGGCGCTACGGCGACGGGTCGGACACGCGGCCCACGAACAGGATCGCGCTCGTCGCGTTGTCCCGGATGAAGAAGAAGAACGGGCGATCGAAGCGGATGGCGGCGGGCTCGGGCGGCCCGCTCTCGTCGAGGGCCACCGCGGTCGCCGCCGCGGCCTCCGTGCCCGCCTCGTTCACGGAGACGAACGCCTTGTGGATCACGGCGGAGATGGAAAGGCTCCGCTGCCCGTCGATCCCCGAGAAATCCGCGGCACCGAAGGCGGCGCTCATCCCCAGATCCATGAGGGGCGGGATGAGGTCGAACGTCGACTCCACCTTGAATTTCGGCAGCCCGATGGTGACGTTCCGCGGCTCCAGCGAGCCCAGGACGCCGTCGAGGCGCGCGCCGTCGAGGCCGTCCTCGAACGCCTCGATGTCGGACGGCAGCACGAGCACCATCGAAAGCTCGTCGCCGTCATAGGGCATCTCGAGCGCCGCGTAGCCGTCGCCCTCGCCGTAGCGGACCTCCGACGTGCCGGCCATCATCGACACGGAGATCGTGGAGCCGTCCGCCAGCGTGAAGTCGCCAATGTCCGTCGCCTCCTCCTTGAAGGGGAACTTCCACGCCGCGTTGAAATAGATGGCGTTCGTCAGCACGAGCCGGGTCGCGCCGCTGATGGAACCTTCCGGCAGGAGGTCCTTGATCCGGTCCTCGGTGCGCTCAGCCACCCATCCGTTGATGATCTCCCGGGCCTCGGTCGTCTGGCCGAAGTCGACGAGGTTCATCCCGGCCCCGTAGTTCTCCGCGAGCACGTCGAGGAACGCGGGCAGGAATGGATAGCCGGCCTGCCCCCAGAGCGCGTTGGCGATGTTGAGCCGGAACCCCTCGCCGTCCTGCCCCTCGGCGACCTCGCCGCGGCTCTCGAGCGCCAGATCCAGCGCGTTGAACGCCGGATGCAGCCGCTCCTGGGGCAGCGTGAAGCGCAGCGCGCTCGCCATCTCCGTCTCCGTCTCGGTGCGCGCGCCCGCGTACGTCATCGCCAGCGCGCTCGACACGCTGTGCGGCGAATAGAAGACGTTGCCCGGCGCGGCGCCGAGCTTCCCGTAGAGGTCGAGCGCAAACGCCGTGTTGCCGTCGGCGAGCGCCTCGCGATCGGCGTCGGGCACCGAGGGGGCGAGGATCCGCTGCTTCTCGGAGGTGAGGACGCACCCCGGCGTCTCCGGATCGCTGCACCCGGACGGCAGGGGCAACAGGTCGGGCACGGTGCTCTCGGAGGAGCAGCCGGCGACGACCACGGACAGGGGTATGAGGACTGAAGAAATTTGGTGATAACGCATGCGCCCCGGCGCAGCAGCGCTTGTGCCAGGGGCCCCGATGTCATCGAACCCCGCGGAGACGGTCGCTCTCGCGGCGGTGACTCACGCCGGTGCAGCGCCCGCGATCGCAGGGACAGGGCTGGCCCACTGTGGCGCAGGACTTTTTTGTCTTGACTCAACCCCGGATCCAGGGCATCGACGTATGAATAATGAAAATCATTTTCATTATTCATACGTCGCGCGGAGGCTCTGCGGGTGTCGGTGGCGGGCGCTGACGAGCCCGGGCGAGCGCACGGCGGCACGGGCGGGCTTTCGCCGTGAGGCCCGCGGCGACGGCCCTTTCGCTGCTGCTCGCGACCTCCGGCGCGCAGCGCGGCGCCCGCGGCGAGGACGCCCGGGCGGGCGAGCCCGATACGGCCGGCGTCACCGTGGTCGTCACCGGCACGAGGACGCCGGAGAGCGCGCAGCGCTCGGCCGTGAAGACGGACGTCGTCGGGCGCGACGAGATCGAGCGGCGCGGGGCGGCCGACGTGGCGGAGGCGCTCGCCACGCAGCCTGGCGTGCAGGTCAACCCGGGGGCGTACGGGCACCTCGGGTACGTCGGCGCGATCCAGGTGCAGGGGTTCGACCGCGATCGCGTCCTCATCCTCGAGGACGGCGAGCCGGTGATCGGCGACATCGGCGGCGCCATCGACCTCTCGGCCATCTCCACGGCCGACGTCGAGCGGATCGAGATCGTGACCGGCCCGACGAGCGCGCTCTACGGGTCCCGCGCGATCGGCGGGGTCGTCAACATCCTCACGGCGCCTCCCCGGCTCCTGGGGCCGAGCGCACGCGCGCGGGTCGAGGGGCGCAGCCCGCTCGGCCTCTCCCTCCAGGGCAGCGCGGCCTACCGCGGAGAGTCCGCCTGGGCGGGCGCGGACGCGAGCTTCACCCAGGGCGACGCGGTGACGCTCGCCCCGGGCGTCCCCGACACCCGCATTCCAGCGACATCCCGGAGCGCGATCGGAGCGCGCGCCGGGGCCACGCTCGCCGGGCGGATCGACGTCCGCGCCCGCGCCCGGTGGGTGCGCGATCGCCTGGATGGCGTCCTGTCCCGGCCCGATCCGCTCCGCGGGCGGTACCTGCTCGACGAGCCCGCGCGGACCGACAGGCTCGCGCTCCACCTGCTGGAGACGATCGATCTCGGCGGCGGGTCGAGCCTGCGGCTCACCCTGGGCCGGCAGTGGGTGGACAACGCCACGGCCGCCATCCAGCGCGGCTCGCGGATCGGCGCCCGGCACGCGCGGCGCGCCCGCATGCAGAGCGCAGAGGTGGTGGCCGCGCTCGCGGACGGCCCGCGCACCTGGGTGCTCGGGGCGCGCGCCGAGGCCGGGAGCTTCGAGCAGACGTCGACAGAGACGGAGAGCCTGAGCACCGGCGTCGTGATGCGGCCCGCGACCGAGGTCGCGCCGCAAACGCTCGGGAGCGCGGCGCTCTACGGGCAGCTCCAGTGGAAGCTCGGCCCGACGCTCACGGTGCTCCCCGGCGTCCGCGCCGAGGCGGACGTGCGCTCCGGGCAGGCGATCGTGCCGCGCCTCGCGGCGTCGTTCCGCCCCTTCGAGGCGCTCCAGCTGCGCGCCTCGGTGGGCCGCGGGTTCCGCGCGCCCACGGCCAAGGAGCTCGGCTTCGTCTTCGATCACTCGGCGTACGGCTACCGCGTCCTCGGGAATGAGGACCTGGCGCCCGAGACGTCGTGGGGCGTGAACGCCGACGTCACCTACCGCCCCTCGGCCGAGGCGACGCTGCGCGCGGGCGCATTCATGAACTGGGTCGACAACCTCATCGATCTCGACGTGGCGCGCGGCAGCTCGTCCGGCGCGACGGTCGACTATCGTTATGAGAACTTCGGCGAGGCGCGGACGTTCGGCGCGCAGGCCTCGGGGTCTGTGCGCCTCGGCGAGCGCGTGAGCGGCCAGGTCGCCTACGACTACCTCTGGACGCGCAACGACGTCATCGACGCGCCGCTCGGCGGCAGGCCGCCGCACGTGGTGACCGCCTCGCTCCGGGCGATCCTGCCCTGGGAGGTCGAGGCCTGTCTCCGCGCTCAAGTCGCGTCCGACGCGTTCGTCGACGCGGACACCCGATCACCGGCCCACGAGACCGTCGATCTGCGGATCGCGCGCGAGGTCTGGTCGGGCTCTCAGGCGTACGTGGGGGTCAGGAACCTGCTTGATTCACATCAGGAGCCGGGGGTCGTCGGCGATCTCAGGCCGCCGCTGGGGCGGGTCGTCTACGCGGGGCTCCGCGCCGACTGGCCCCTGGAAGAGGAGGAGTGATGCGCATCTTCATGAGCGTCTCGTTGGTCTCGTCGCTGCTCATCGGCTGCAGCGACTCGGCGGGTGATCCGTCGAGCGGTCCATCCGGTGGGCAAGGTCCAGAAGGAGACCCGTTTGCGTCCGGGACCGCGCTGGAGATCCCCGTCCCCGCGTCCGGGCGCGTCTTCGTGAAGCTCGGGACGCCCGCGATCGCGGAGCCGGCGGGCGACCCGAAGGCCTCGCTCGACTGGGACCTCGCGTTCGAGGGGTTCGACGTCTTCACGAACAGCGGCCCGTCCGGGGGCGGCAGCGCCGGGGTCATCGGCCCCTTCGACGTGGCCACCTTCGCCTCGGACGAGGCCCCGGCCGTCCCCTTCCTCTCGGCCGACAAGGCCGGAGGCGCCTTCCTCGACTGGTACGCTTACGACGACGCGACGCACACGCTCTTCAGCCGGTACCACGTCTACGGGATCCAGGACGGAGAGCGCCTCTGGAAGGTGCAGATCATGAGCTATTACGGCGAGCGGGACGGCGCGACCGTGGGTGGGCTCTACCAGATCCGGGTCGCGGAGATCACCGGCGACAGCGCAGGGGAAGTGACCGAGATCGCGGGCATCGACGGGACCGCCGGCGGCCGGGAGGCGCCTCCGGGGGAGCCGAGCGAGTGCGTCGACCTCGGGACCGGCGAGAAGACGACGTTATCGGCCGAGGAGGCGAGCGCGTCGGAGGCGTGGCACCTCTGCTTCCGCCGCGACGCCATCAGCGTGAACGGCGGGCTCGGCGGCCCGCGCGGCGTGGGCGCTGTCGATCTCGATGTCGCTCGGACTGCCGAGGAGACGACCGAGGAGGTCTCCGCGAAGACCGCGGAGGGCGAGCTCCCGCGGTTCCAGGGCGTGTCGGCCGAGGCGTTCTCCGAGCAGGAGTTCCTGGGCGATCGCGTGGTGAGCGGGTTCGGCGGCGCGTGGCTCGATCGCACGAAGTCGCCCGTCGCGCCCGCGAGCGCCGCCTGGCTCGCCGCCGACGCGGGCGGCCAGGCGAGGTATTTCCTTGGCTTCAGCGAGCTCAAGGGCGCGACCGCCACATCGCCAGGGACCGTCGTCCTTCACGTCAAGGCGGTCGCGGAGTGACGTCGATCCTCCTGTGAGGTGACGGCGCGCCCCTCACTGCTCGAGGTAGAGGGCCACCTCCGCTGTCCGCCCCTTGGCGTGGGCGATCAGCGTCGCGAGGCCGTTGTCGAAGTCCTCGGGCGTCGCGAGGTGGGTGTGCCCCTCGATCTCGCCCTCCGGCCCGACGACGTACGGCGCGATCAGGTCGTGCGCCGCCTTGAACCACGCCTCTGTAGCGGCCGCCTCGTACTCCTCGGCGGCGGCCTGCGCCACGTAGCCGCGGTAGACCTCGAGATAGACCGGATCGTCGAGCAGGTAGCGGACGAGCGGCCATTGCTCGGTCACGTCGGCCATCGAGAGGGGCAGCGCCGTCAGCCCGATGGTCACGCCCGCGTCGGCGTCCGAGAACGCGAAGGTGTGATCCCAGGGGATCCACGTGAACTGCCCGCCCTTGTTCGGGTCCGCGTAGAGATAATAGTTGTGCGGCAGGCGGCCGTACACGTCCCAGTCCTCGACCACCGCGTTCAGCGCGAACCAGTGCAGGAAGCCGTCGACGTCGAGGCGCGCCTCGAGCCCCGCGCGCCAGGCGGCGGCGTCGGTCCTGTCGGCGTGCAGCGCGTCGAACAGCGCCCGCGCATCCGAGAGATCGGTATCGTCCTCGTTGTTCTCCTTGACGATGGTGTCGGGGTCCCACGTCTCCCACCGCGCGCCCGTGCCATCGGGCTTGTAGAGGTTGCCCTTGTTGCCACCGAAATGGGTGTCGAGGAACGACTCGTCCGACGGGAGCTCGATGCCGGTGTACAGCCCGAAATAGACGGGCCCTTCCCCGTGATCGATGAAGACCCGGTAGAACGCGGTCGCGGGCGCAGGGATCCCCGCCTTGGCGAAGATGTCGGTGCCGATCTTCTCGCGCAGGAGCGAGGGATCCAGGTACCCGCTCGCGAACGACATCGAGTCGAACCCGTAGAAGCGCTGATTCTTGGTCTCGGGATACTCGTCCTCGTATCGGTCGAAGTTGAGGCGCAGCGGCAGCTTCCAGTTGCCCGCGTTCCAGGGCAGGAGCAGGCTCGAGTTGCCCTTGAAGCGGATGCCGACGTGCTTCCACTGCCGATCCTCGGTGGCGACGTCGCACTCGGCGTAAACAGGCGTGCGCGGGAGCAGCTCGACGCTGCTGATGAGCCCCGGATCGCCGCCCCCAGGGCCGGGCGGCATGCAGGTGAGCTCGCCCTCGACGTCGGTGCACGCTCCCTCGGTGGCGGTCCCGAAGATATCGATCGTGCAGCTGGCGTCCGCCGCCAGCCCCTCGCAGGCGGCGATCCAGTCCGGCGGCGGCACGAATTCCCCGGGCTCCTGCGGGATCGGCTGGCAGGTCAGGCCGCCGGGGAGCTCCGTGCACGCTCCCTCGGTGGCGGCCCCGAAGAGGTCTATCGTGCAGGCGTCGCCGGCCACGAGACCATCGCAGGCCGTGACCCACTCCGGAGGCGGTGCGAATGGACCGGCCTGCGAGCCGAACTCGCCGGCCATGTCCGTCATGTCGTCGACCATCTGCTGCCACTGGTCGGGCCCGATGGTGATGTCGATGCGGGGAACCCGGTCCTGCGGGAACGCGGCGGCGTAATCCGGCGGCTCCGTGGGGATACCGCCCGCCTCGCCGTCGCCGCCCGCGCCGTCGCCGCCCGCGCCGTCGCCGCCCGCGCCGTCGCCGCCCGCGCCCTGCCCTCCGGTGCTGCTGCTCACGCCGGCGCCCGTCCCGGTCGCGCCGGGGTCGTCGGACGAGCCGCAGCCCACGAGAGGCGCGGCCGCCAACGTGGCGAAAGGCAACAGGCAACGAAGAATTCTTAAGGTCATCGATCGCTCCTCAGCTCGCGTTTCGGGGCAATCTTATGTCAATTCTGCATCGATTGCGTGACGAAACCTCGCGCCAGAAGCGTGCGGCATGCCGTCATCGGCCGGATCGACGCACGGCGCAGGGCTGGGACGTGGTGGAACTTTTCACATCAATCGGAGAGGATTTTTCCATTGATGATGCAGTGGAGATTTCCACATGGAAGGAGGGCGGCGCAGGCGCGCCGCGCGTCCTCCCGCGACGATCGCGCAGGCCTCTCCGCTCCCCGAGGAGAGCAAGGTAGGCCGACATCGACGCGGGAGAGCAGCGGGAGCTATCGAGTCGACGCCGCGGGGGGACGCGGCACATCAGGCCCCCCGCGGCGCGCGTTCACGAGGGCGCGCCGCACTTGCCGGGCGACGCGACCGAGACGCCTGCCGCGTTCGCGAAGCATGCATTGCTGTACGTCTTGCCGTCGCAGCCGCAAACGGGATTGTACTGCTGGGTGCACGCCGCCGGGATGGGCGCGCAGACGCCCGTCTGATCGCCCGCGCCGCACTGCGCCTTGATGTCGTAGTCACAGAAGAAGCCGCGCTCGCACGCGATCCCGGCGAGGCCGCCGCAGACGCCGCCCTGTGGCCCGCGGCCTCCCCTCACCTCACTCGACTCGGAGACGATCGATTCGGGCGCATCGTCGGCCACCTCCACCTGACAGCCCGCGGCGAGCGGGGCCATGGCGAGCGCGAGCCAGACGACGGATGCGATGCGACTTCCCTTGAACCAAGCCTGAACGTTCATGATGTTTCCTCCAATGTCGCCTCGCCGCTCCCGGCAAAGCGATGTTCGTGCGCGAGCCCCTCCCCTGGAGAGAAAGGGCGCCTTGCGCCGGGCGCGAGCGCGGCGCGTGATCCCTGTCATCCCCCTGCCGATCGGTCGGCGAGCGCGAGAGTCCACTCGACGCGACCGACCTGCGATGAGACCTCGAGCCGACGGTCGCAGCGCCGCGGGGGCACGGTCCCCTTGGCAGGAGTCGGGCCACGCGTCGGGCGGCGGTTTCCACGGCGTGCGCGCCCGGCTGCGGCGTCAGAGGCCGCCCGGATCGGGCGAAAGCTGCGCAATATGAGCTAGGGCTTGCGCAACCGGCCCCCGCAGCGTGGCCTGCGCGGCCCTCTGACGACTGGCGCCGTCTCGCCGCCCCTCAGCCGAGGAGCCCCCGCTCGCCCAGCCACAGCGTCGCGCCGGCGCGGCTGTAGATGCCGAGCTTGTCGTAGGCGTGGGCGATGTGATGCTGCACGGTCTTCTGGGAGATGTGAAGGATGACGGCGATCTCGCGGTTGGTCTTGCCGACCCCGACGAGCCGCAGCACCTCCAGCTCGCGCCCCGTGAGCGCCCTTCGTGACCGGACGAGCCGAGCGCGACCGCCGCCTGCGCGCTCGCCGCTCGGAGGAGCGCTCGGAGCGGGATCAGTGGCGAGCAGATAGTTGTACGTCGTCCCGCGTCCCCCGGCGAGGCGATGCGTCCAGATCGGGTTGGCGCAATAGAGCTCCAGCATCTCCTTCGTGTACCCGATCACAAAATGCTCGAAATACGGGTGCCAGGCCGGAAGGTCGCGAACTCGAAATTCGACGCCAGCGTCCCGCAGCGCCGCTTCGGAGCGGCTGTCGGTCTCGGAAAAGTAACGATGCCAGAGCGTGGGAATGGTCGTGACCAGGGAGGAGATCCCTGGATCTCGGACGAAGCGCTTCAGCGGGCCATCGACGAGCGCCCAGCGCGCCGACTCGGCCCCGAGCTCGAAGAGAGCGTCCTTGCGGTCCGGATAGAAGCGCCGCACGAGCTCGTCGTGGAACGTGAGGAACTCGGGCAGCGGAACCAGGCTGCTGGCCGTGATCGGCTGCCTGAACCACGGGTGGCTCAGCGCCATGTCTCGAAAGAGACCGCGCCACGCTTCCGAGCCGAATCTCCGGCTCACCAAGGCCTTCCGCGTCAGGATTGTGGTTCCGCTGACCTTCATGGGAAGCTCGTTGACGCCTGCCGCTGGACCGCGAGGCCGCTCGGGAGGCAGGCTCGCAAAGTATCACTCGCCACCTCGATCGATCAAGGCGTTAGCCGCCAACGCGCGAGTCCGCGCGTCACGTCGCATCGACGCATCGACCATCGCGCGACATTCGCACATCAGCAACAGATTCTTCCGATGGCGCTGCAGGCCGAGGGACCGCGCTGCGGATGCGCAGCGTCATTGCTTCCCACAGCGGGTCGTATCTCGATGTCAGCGGAGGCGCTCGAATGTCGAGGCGGGTGTGAGCAGGGCGGCGAGGGTCGAGGGACGCCGCGCACGGGAATGGTGGGACGCGCCGCGTCGAGCACGCAGAGCGCGCGTCAGGAGGAGGTTACGGCAGGGTGTGCCGCTTCAGGACGGGCCAGCCGACCGCGGCGTTGCCGGGCTCGTGGCTCCCTCCCTGCTTGGTGCAAAGGGCCACTTCGACGCCGCCCTCGCAGCTCGAAAAGGTCGAGCAGCCCTTGCTGTCTTCGGCCGATGGCGAGCCCGTGCACCCGTTGATCTCGCCCCACTTCTCGAGGGTCGATTTCGCCCCGAGGAACGTGATGGGCATGCCGCTCACCACCGCGGAGTGTCCACCGGCGTAAGGCACAATCGGATCCGAGGTGCCGCGGAACGAGATCACGGTGATGGGGCGCGACGGGTTGCAGTCGCCGACGTTCTCCTCCAGGAGATCGAAGGCGGCGGGCGCCACCGCGGCGAACACGTCGGCCGCGTGGCAAGCGAGGTAGTGGGACATGCCGCCTCCCATCGAGAAGCCGACCGCGTAGATGCGCTTGGGGTCGATGCAGGCGGTCTCCTGGACCTCTGCCACCATCGCCTTGACGAAGGCCACGTCGTCGGTGTTCTTCACGCAGCAGGGCCCGACGTTCCAGGCGCCGCCCGACGGGCCTGACAGCCCTGACGGGAACGCCATGATCACCCCCTCCGGGTCGGTCTGCGCCGGATACGGCGAGCCCGATCGCTCCGACGGGCCTGAGCCGCCGAGGGGGTGGAGGTCCACCACGAGGGGAACCGGCTTGCTGCCGTCGTACGCGGCAGGGACATGCAAGACATAGCTGCGGTTCGTGGAGCCGACCGTGATCGTCTTGTTCGTATCGCCGGCGCGCAGCGCGGGCGACGGGCAGGTGACGCTCCCGCCGCCGGCGCCTGCGCCGCTGCCCCCGGCCCCAGCAGGGCCCGCGCCGGCGCCGCTGCCGCCGGCGCCATCACCGCCAGCGCCGGTGCTGCCAGCGCTGGTGCTGCCGGCGCTGGTGCTGCCAGCGCTGGTGCTGCCGCTGCTGTTCCCGCCGGCCGAGGACGTCGTGCCCGCCGCCGTGGTCCCGCCGCCGCTGCCCGAAGTGCCGCTCGTGCTGGCGCTCTCGGCGGAGCCGCCGCCGTCGCCGCCGGCGCTGGTCGTCCCGTCGCTGCCGCCGCCGCAGCCCCAGAGGGAGATGCCAAGCGCTCCTGACAGCAGAAGTTGCTTCGATAAACTCGTTCGTCCGTACATCATTGGTCAGCACCTTTGTCCGGTGAACACAAGACGGCTATCCGGTGATCACGTCACGCCCTCGGAAGTGCGAGGCAGCGCCGGCTCCCCGTCCCAGGATCGCCGTCCGCCCTCGCATCACCACGATGCAGGTGGCTGTCATATCCGAGGCCGCTGGCTCGCGGCATGGGCATACCGGCCTATGTCTCGACGCCCGACGCCGCAGCCGCTCGCCGTCGTTCGCCGTCCCGCGAGATCTCCAGCCGTTCCTGGAAGGCGCAGAGCGCCCTGGTCTTCCCGGACGGGCGCCGGAGCCCCAGGCACGGTCGATGATACGGCAACGTGTTCCGTGGAGATCGTGCCCACGGAGAGGGGCTGTGCGCTGCGCCTCGCGACGCGCCGACAGCAGGCGGCGCTGGCGTTCATCGTGGCGTGCCTCGCCGCCGTCCTCCTCTCCTCGGTCCACCTGACGCGACGTCCCCCGGGCGCCCTTGTCGTGTCCATCGAGTTTGACGACACGCTGGCGGATCAGATCTCCGTGCGCTCCGTCCTCGCCGAGCACAGGATGCATGCCACGTTCTTCGTGAACAGCGGTGCGCTCGATCGCCCCGGCCACCTGACGGTCGCGCAGCTCCGCGCGCTCGCGTCCGACGGCCATGAGATCGGCGGCCACACCCTCAATCACCTGCGGCTGCCCGGGCTCACGGCCAGCGAGCAGCGCCGGCAGATCTGCGATGATCGCCGCGCTCTCCTCGCGCTGGGCTTCGCCGTGAGCAACTTCGCCTACCCCTGGGGCGCTCACGATAGCGTCAGCACCGAGCTGGTGCGCTCCTGTGGTTACGACAGCGGAAGGCGCTCGGGCGGGCTCGCGTTCGCCTCATGCATCTTGTGCCCATGGACAGAGTCCATCCCTCCGCGCGACCTCACCGCCACCCGCGCGCCCGGCTCGCTCAGCCGCAGCGAGCGCGTCCCCGCGATCAAGGCGCTCATCCGCCGCGCGCAGGAGGACGGCGGATGGATACAGCTCATCTTCCACCACGTCTGTGACGCCTGCGGCAAGTACAGCATCTCCAGCCAGGACTTCTCCACCCTCCTGGACTGGCTCGCGGAGGAGCGCGACGCGGGCCGCGTCGTCGTCCTGACGGTGCGGCAGGTGATCCACGGCGAGGTGCCTCGCTAGGCGGCCTGTGCGCGTTCCGCCACCCCGCCCCCGCGCGCCGCCGCGAGGCAGGCCGGTTGCCGCTATCGCGCGCGGGAAGGAAGAGCGCCATGAAGCGGAGAGCCGCGCGTCGGGCTCAACCTGGAGCGGCTTGCATAACGTGCGCGCGCGGCAAAGCGGGAGGTTATGGCGGGAACTCCTGGATCGACAGGACTGGAGGCGGATGGTCCAGGCATGGCCGTGAGAGCAATCCAGGTGCCGCGACGCGGATCGCCTGTCTTCCGCCGTGGAGGGTGGTCCTGGAGCCGCTGGAGCGGCCATTTGTTGTTGCGCCGCTGCACGGATTCGAGCACCTCCTCACCACCCCTGCTGCTCCAGCAGCAGCTCCTCCGCAGCTCGAGCCGCAAGCTCGTCGCCGCCGACCATCGATCTGCCCAGATCAGAGCGTCATCGCGCGATGCCCACTTTCGCTCGGCCAGCTCATCCGTTATAGTGGACAAATCGTCCGCTCGATAGTTCGCGACGGACGCCCAACGAAAGGGAGCTTTGCATGAAACAGCTGTTCAAGCTGCTCGCCCTGGTGCTCGCGCCGCTCGTCATCGCGCTGAGCGCCCAGGCTGCAGAAAAACCGACCGAGATCCGCGTCGCCAACCCGGGCGTGGGCGTCGGCAATCGCCCGGTGGTGGGGGGCTCGGCCTGGTCGCTGCTCAACCTGAACAGCACGCTCGAGAGTGAATTCAAGAGCGATGGCGTGCCGGTGCGCTGGAACTTCCTGCGCGGCGCGGGACCGGCGGTGAACGAGACGTACGCCAACGGGCTGACCGACTTCTCGCTGCTCGGCGATCTGCCGTCGATCATCGGCCGCGCCGGCGGCCTGAAGACGCGCATCCTCGCGAGCGGGCCGAAGAGCAACCTGTACATCGCCGTACCCTCGGACTCGCCGATCCAGAGCATCAAGGATCTCAAGGGCAAGCGCTTCGCGGTGTTCAAGGGCACCTGCCTGCAGCTCTCGGCGGCGCGCATCCTGGAGGCCAACGGGCTCAGCGAGCGCGACACCCGCGCCATCAACATGGACAACGCGACCACCAAGGCAGCGCTGGCGACCAAGGACGTCGACGCCGCCATCGGCGGCCCTGACCTGCTCGCCCAGCGCGATCAAGGCATCGTGCGCATCATCTACTCGACCAAGGGCGACCCCCGCTACACCTGCAACAGCACCATCATCGGCTCGGAAGATTTCATCCGAAAGTACCCCGAGATCACCAAGCGCGTGGTGCGGCAGTACGTCCTGGCAGCGAAATGGCTCGCGGAGCAGGAGAAGGACCTGAGCCCGGCATACCGCGTCTGGTCGCGCTCCGGCGTCCCGTTCGGCGCCTTCAAGGAGGACTGGGCCGGCGAGTCGGTGCGCGACAGAGATAGCCCGCTCGTGGACGCGTACGTGGTCGCTCGCTACAAGAACAGCATCGCCGACGCCAAGCGCCTGGGCCTGATCCGCACGACGTTCGACTTCGAGCCCTGGGTCGATCGCAGCTTCCTCGATCAAGTCCTGAGAGAGGAGAAGCTCGAAGGTTTCTGGAAGCCCCGCACGCTGCCCTGACGCAGTCAAGAGTTCGAAGCGGAGCTGCCGGAGGAGGCGACCCGAGCTTCTGCTGCGAGCTGTCGTGCGCGGCGGTGACGGCGCTCGGCGAGCCTGGTATCCTGTCGCTCCGCTATGATGGTCAATGAAGAGTTCGTGGTGATCGTGCGCGGGCTGGAGGTGGTCGTGGAGCGTGCCGGCGGGCTGTTCCTCGGCCAGCGCGATGCCATCGCGGCGTTCGCCGATCTACCCGTGTTCCTCGGCAGGTTCGAGGGTCGGGGCTGGTACGCGGCGCGAGCTCGGCCCAGCGTCGAGCTTCCGGCCGAGCTCGCGTTCGCCTCGGTCCGCTCCCTCTTCTCTGAGCTGCCCGAGCCCACGCTGCACATCCTGGGGCTCGCGCTTGCTGGTGTCGAGTTCGCCGAGACGCACCGCCACTGCGGGCGGTGCGGAACAGCCACCCAACAGGACGCCGCGACTTCGGATGGGCGCGAACCCAGCGTCGGTGAGCAGACACGGCGCTGCCCGAGCTGTGGGTTGAGCGTGCACCCGCGGATCGCGCCCGCCGTGATCGTGCTGGTGGAGCGCGAGGACCGCGTGCTCCTGGCGCGCAGCGCGCGCTTTCCGCCCGGGCGCTTCAGCGCGGTGGCAGGCTTCGTGGAGATCGGCGAGTCGCTCGAGCAAGCGGCTGCGCGCGAAGTCAGCGAGGAGGTCGGCGTTCAGATCCGTGATTTGAAGTATTTCGGCAGCCAGCCGTGGCCGTTCGGTCGCTCGCTGATGATCGGCTTCTCGGCCACGTATGCTGGCGGCGCGCTCACGCCGGACGGCCACGAGATCGTCGAAGCCGACTGGTTCTCGCGCGAGCAGCTGCCCGACCTCCCCCCCAAGGTGAGCATCGCGCGACGTTTGATCGACGCCTTCGTCCAGCGCTCCGCGCCACGGTCTTGAGCGACGGCCGCCGCGCTACAGCGGGGAGCAGGTTCGTGCGCCAGGCCATCCCCTCGGCGACCGACGTTGTCTATTTCGCGGCCTGGTCGTTCGCGTAGGGGTTGAGCTCGTTCGTGTAGACGCGGCTCAGGGCGATCTCCCCCGGCTTGAGCTCGCCGCTCTTGACCATCCAGTCGATCCAGACCTGGAAATCGCGCTCCGTGATCAAGCCTCCCTTGCCGGCGACGCCGTAGCTACGCCAGAACTTGATGGCCGAGTCCTCCTCGTTCCGACCGCGCTTTTTCATCAGCGCGATGCAGCGCGCCACCACCGTCTCGCGCGGCGTGTCCCGGGCCCACTCGATGGCCTTGGCCGTTGCCTCGACGAAGCGCCGCGCGGTCTTGGGGTTTTCCTTGATGAAGCTCGTCTTCATCACATAGCTGCCCGCGGTGAACTTGCCGTAGAGCTCATAGTCCGAGAACAGCGAGCGGATGCCGCCGCGCTCGAGCGCGCGATCGCGATAGATGTCGCCGAGCGTCGCCACGTCGACCTGCTTCTCGCGGAGCAGCTGCTCGCCGTTCACCGGAGGAATGACGAGCAGCGTGACGCGCCGGGCCTCCTCCGGCGTGAGCTGGCCTCGCGACAGAAACTCCCTGACCATGAACTCGCTGTGGGCACCGAGCGTGTTCATGGAGATCGTCTTGTCCAGCAGATCGCGCGCGGTGCGCAGCGGGCTGTCGTTCAGCACATAGAAGCCGCTCTGGCGTTGCTCGTCGACACCGTAGTAGCCCGCGACGGCGATGATGGGCGCCTTGGCCGCGATCAGCTTGATGATGGCGCCGTTGAAGGCGCCGCCGAAGTCGGTGTCGCCGGTGACCACGGCTTGCACGCTCTGGGGGCCGCTCACCGTGCTGCCGACGAAATGCAGGCGGATCGGCGCGAGGTAACCGAGATCTTCCGCGAGCTCGATCGGCGTCACCGTGCCGTTGTTGCCCTGATAACGGAGCTCGAGCGTCTCGAACTCGCCCTCCGATCCGGGGGCGGAGGCACGCGAAGCGTCGTCGCGCGAGCAGCCCAGCGCGCCGCACGACACCAGCAGGGCGAAAAGGAGGACCGCACGCAGCGCAGCGCGGCGCAGCTCAGCAGGGATTGAACGCGGAGGGGTCATATCCGTTATATTAGACAAATATCCGTTAGAATACAAGCCTCTCCTCTTGCCGGCGATCTCGCGCGTGCGTCAGAACGCGTGGCCCTCGACGTGCCTGGCACAGGTTTTTCTTGAGCGCTGTCTTGCATCAAACCGCGCGTTTTTGTGGGGATTCTCCCACGCGCGGCCCTGGCACTCTTTGGCACAGGAGCGAATCCAATGACAGACCTTCGAGCTACCTGGTTTCATTTCGGCCCCGCGTTCTCGCTCGCGATCGCCCTTTCCGGCGCGCTCGCGGGCTGCGGACCGATCGGCTGGACGACGTGTGAGTACGACGGCGTCGAGTACAGCCCCGGCGACGAATTTCGTGACAAGGACGGGTGCAACAGTTGCTCCTGCACGGAGGACGGGAACGTGGCCTGCACCCTGATGGAGTGCACCTCCGACTGCACGTGGGGCGGGGTCACCCACGCGCCGGGCGAGTCGTTCCCTGCCGGGGACGGGTGCAACAGCTGCTTCTGCATGGAGGACGGGAACGTCGCCTGCACCCTGGTGGACTGCAGCGGCCGCTGCACCTACGACGGGCTCTCCTACATGCCCGGTGACTCGTTCCCGGCGTCCGACGGGTGCAACACCTGCACCTGCGATCCCTCGGGGTCCGGGAACATCGGCTGTACCAAGATCGCGTGTCACGGCTGTGAACGAGACGGCATCGGTTACGCGGCGGGGGCGCCGGTCCCACCGGGCGACGGCTGCAACACCTGCACGTGCAACGCAGACGGCGAGATCGTGTGCACGGACGTGGCTTGCCCGGAGGGCTGCACGTATGGAGGCGTGGAGTACATGCCGGGCGACAGCTTCCCTGCCCTCGACGGCTGCAACACCTGCACGTGCGGCGGGGATGGCAGCGTCGCATGCACGGAGAAGGGCTGTCCGGACACCTGCACCTACGGAGGTGTGAGGTACGAGCAGGGCGACAGCTTCCCCTCCCTCGACGGCTGCAACACCTGCACCTGCACCGCCGGCGGGGGCGTGGCGTGCACCGAGCGTTATTGCGGCTGCGACCCGTCGAGCGAGTGGTGGCGCCAGTACGTGAGCACCAGCCCGAAGGAGTGCGCGGTCATCGACTTCGCCTGCACCGGAGGCCTGACCTACGTCTCCAACGAGTGCGGGTGCGGCTGCGAGCAGGACCCGAGCTGCCCGCCGTCGTTTGACTGCCAGCCGCCTCAGGTGTGCGATGTGGACGAGATCAAGAGGCGCTGCCCGTACTCCACCATCGTATTCTGAGCGGAACCGTCGCGCTCGCCCCGCGAGGACCCGCGCGCTGCGTGGCGACCGAGCTTTCGGGGGCCGCCGTGAACGAGCGGCGGCGCGGATCACGGCGCGAGGCCGAGCGCGCGGCGGCCGAGATCGTGCGCGCCCTGCGTCGCCGCCAGCGCCTCCGCGCCCGCGAGCTCCGCGAAGGCGCGCGCGTGGAAGCGCTCCTCGGGCAGGATGCGCTCGAACACCGCGCGCACGTCGGGGGGCGCCTCCGGGTCGGCGGCGATGGCCTCGATGCGCTCGAGGCGCATGCGCTCGGAGTGCGCGCCCACCGCGCACCCGGTCTCGAGATCGCGGACGACATCGAGGGTCTCCTTCCAGTAACGCTCGCGCTTCGCGCCGATCTTCGGCTCGATCCCGCGGGCGGTGAGCAGGTCTCCCACCCAGACAGCGTGGCGGCGCTCCTGCCCGGCGATGACGCCGAGGATCCGGTGTGCGCGCGTCCCGGGCTCCGCGAACGCGTCGCGCAGCATCTCGATGCGGCCGGCCGCGGTGGCCTCGCCGCGGTATTGATCCAGCAGCCAGGCGACGAGCGCCTCCGGGTCCTTCTTCACGGCCTCCCACCAGGCGTGGCTGTCTCGGAGAACGACGGGATTCGAAGCGTTCATGGTGGCCTCCTTCGACGTTCGATCTGGGGGACCGGACCATCGGCGTCGACTAGAATGATCGGATATGCCATCGGCCGGACCGATACTTGACGGCGACCTCCTCCGCGCCTTCGTGGCCTTCGCCGACACCCTCAATTTCACGCACGCCGCGCGGCGCGTGGGGCTCTCGCAGCCGGCGCTCTTCGAACGGGTGCGCCGGCTCGGCGACGAGCTCGGGGCGCCGCTCTACGAGCGCACAGGCAAGCACCTCCGCCTCACCGATCGCGGCCTGCGCGTGGCCGCGCACGCCCGCGACGCGGTCGCGCGGGCCGAGGCCTTTGCGCGGGATCTCCGCGGCGAGCCGCAGCGCGAGTCGGTCACGCTCGCCGCCGGCGAGGGCGCCTTCCTCTATCTGCTCGGCCCGGCCCTGGCGCGCTTCGCCGCCGAGGGGGCGAGCCTCCGCCTGCTCACGCTGGGCGCACCGTCGGCCTGCGCGGCGGTGCGCGCGGGCGACGCGCACCTCGCGGTCGGCGTGCTCGATCTCGTGCCGCCCGAGCTCGTTGCGCGCGACGTGCTGCGCACGCCGCTCTGCGTGGCCATGCCGCGCCGCCACCGCCTCGCGCGCCGCCGCTCGCTGCGCCTCATGGACCTCGCGGGCGAGCGCCTCGTGCTGCCCCCCGCGGGCCGATCGCACCGCGATCTGATCGGCCGCGCCATCGCGCGCCTCGGCCACGAGGTCGATCCGCCCATCGAGGCCGACGGCTGGCCGCTCATGCTCCAGTTCGCGGCGCTCGGCCTCGGCGTCGCCGTGGTGAACGGCATCTGCGCGCCGCCGCGCGGGGTGATCTTGCGGCCCGTGCCCGAGCTGGGGACCGTGTGTTACCGGCTCATCACCCGCCGCGGCGCCGAGCTGCCTCCGGCGGCCGAACGGCTGGCGGCGCGGATCGTCGAGATCGGCAAGGGCGCGGCGCGGGCAGGGTGATGGCCCGCCGGGTCGCGGAGCGGGCTACGAGCGCTCCACGGCGCTCCGCAGCAGCGCCACAGCGGCATCTCGCAAGATCGGCCCGTCCACGCGCACGGCGGGAGAGGCGTTCGCCAGCACCTCGTGGCAGCGCACCGGCAGCGCTGGCCCGCCGAGCGCGTCGATGATGTCCTGCGTGCTGGCTGCGTAGACGATGCGGCTCACCCCCGCCCAGAACAGCGCCCCCGAGCACATGGCGCAAGGCTCCCCGCTGGCGTACACGGTGCCGCCCGCGAGCGCTTGCGGGCCGTGCGCCGCCGTTGCTTCGCGGATCAACACCACCTCGGCGTGTGCGGTGCAGTCTCCCTGCCCTGCGTTGGCCGTGCGCCGCTGGTTGCTGCTCACCTGGAGCACCTGATCGCCTTGCACGAGCACCGCGCCAAACGGCATGTTGCCCGCGCGCAGGGTGTCGCTCGCGGCGTCCACGGCGAGCTGCATGAAGCCAACGTCCCTGGGGCTGCCTGGTTGATGGGTCATGGTAAACCGACCTCGCCGTCCACCGAGCTCGAGCGCGGGATCACGCCTGCGGGCGCGCGGCGCACAGGCGTCACACGGATACGGAGCTGACCGACAGGGCGTGCCATGCCGCCCATCATGAGGTCGAGCCACGCGCGCGGCCGGCGAAGCACCTCGATCCGGAAGTCGCGCAGGAGCACGGTGAGCGCAATTCCCAACATCGTGTAGGCGAGCGTCCGGCCAGGGCAGAGGTGATGGCCGAGCCCGAACGCGCCAAACCGCCGATCCTTGACCGCGGGGCTCTGGAAGGCGTCCGTCTTCATGTCGCAATACCGATCGGGCTCGTAGCGAGCGGGATCGTGGTAGAAAGACGAGTCGCCGTTGACAAGCCCCATCGACATCCCGATGAGGCTGCCGGCCGGGATCATGTGGCCGCCCAGCTCCACCGGCTCTCGCGAAACCCGCCAGAGGCCACCGTTGCCATGGAGGCGCAGCGACTCGTTGATCGAGCGGAGCAACACCGGCATGCGGCAGAGCGCGCCGAGATCGAGGGCTTGCCCATCCTGGAGGACGCCAGATTGCTCCTCGAGCACCGCGGCGAGCGCCCGCGGGTGCTCCAGCAGCTCCGACAGGCTTGCGGCGAGGCTCATGGCCGTGTTCGTGTGCGCGCCGAGCACCGCGCCCATCACGGCGAGCGCGGCATTGCGGAGCTGCTCGGGCGTCGCGGCCGTGGGCTCGTCTCCGAGGGAGCTCTTGATCACCGCATGGAGATAACCTTCCGGATCAGCGCTGCCCTCGGCCGCCACGCGCCGCACCTCGCTCATGAAGATCGAGATGATGCGCTCCCGCGCCTGCTTGCGGCGCTTCGCCGAGGGCGTCTCGATGGGCAAGAAGAAGCCCGTGAGGTTCAGCTCGCTCTCGAGGATGTGGAACTGGCGCGCGAGCTCGTCGCACAGCGCCTCGGAGATGGTGTCGCCGCACACGAACCGACATGCCATGTGCAGCACGAGGTCGTTGGCGAGCGCGAGCGCGTCGATTTCGCCGCCCCCGGCGAGCCGCGCGCGCAGAAAGCGCGCCGTGAAATCCGCGAGAGGGCCGCTCTGGCGACGCACGGACGCGCCGGAGAGCGCGCGGAGCACGTGGGGCTGGACCTCGACGAAGAGGTCTTCGCCGAGGATCCTGCCGGCGAGCCGCCGGTACGCGTCCACGAGGTTCAGCTCTTCACCCGCGTCGATGAAGCGCTGCGCGGCGTCCTTGCCGCCGACGAACGTGAGCGGCAGCCCGAACAGCGATAGAGTAAATACATCACCCAGCGCCTCGTGGCCTGCGCGCTGGAGCTCGATCGGGTCGGCCAGCAGCGCGATCGCCGTGCCGATGCCCGGCACGATCGCCCCCAGCCGCGGCGGCCCCGCCCCGTTGGACCGGGACTCGGCACGGACGAGCGCCCGCACGATCTTCCGCCGGGTGCGGCCGGTGAGCGGCTGCGGAGCGCTGCTATCCGACTGCGATCGAGATGTATTTTGCATGAGATGGTGACTCCAACGCTCGCACAGGAGAGAGCGTTACGACCGCTGTTAAGGGAAGAGCCGAATGCCACGCTCGCCGACGGGCACCACCTGTGTGCTGCCCCTGGGTGGTCCTCCACCATGCCGTGCCGCCCGCCCCCCGCAAGGCGCCGCGTCTGTCTTCTTCCGATTTATCCGCCGTCAACGTTCGAACAGGGCGAGACGGTGAGGCAGGGACTGGGCTTGTGCGAAGCCCTCATGCTCGCTGCTTCAGCTCATCCTCCCGCACTGCGCATGCGGTGTCAACGGCAGAGGTCGATCGCCTGCGGCGTCCTGCGGGGTAGCTCCCTGACCGCGCCAGACGCGGGTGCCGCGCCACGAGCCCCACGGCGACGCTCAAGGCGCTGTCATTGCCCAGGCAACCCGCGATCCGCGCCGACGAGCCGGCCCCAGGTGAAGCCCGAACGACATTGCGAGCTCGAAACGTCGGGACTGAGGAAGAAGGAGCCAGCATCAAGATCTTGCTCGAATGCGCAAAAGGACGCTTCTTGCCCGCGCCGATCAGGGAAGAGGACAAGAAAACGTGCCCCTTGTTGCGACCGCCGCCACTGGAAAGGCGTTGAAGCGCGAGCCCTGCGGCGCGGCACGAGATGTGCTGACCAACGTGCTAACCAACGTGCTGCCTGCCAACACTCGACTTCTGAGCGAGCTCGGTCGGCCGGTTACGATAAGAGACGATTCATGAGACTGCTCGCAACGGCGCTACATGCCTCGAGTGCCTTCTTGCTGTTCACCATGACCCCCGCGAGCGGATCGCCTTCGGCCGGCGGCGGCCCTGCCGAGGACGGACGAGGCGATGCCAGCGGTGTGCGCGACGGCGCTGCCCGGACGCGCGAACCGAGCTTCAACGATTGCCGTGGGGCAAACACCTATACGTTCAACACCGCATTGCCGGACACGCGCTGCGCGGGCCCGGGGCTCGTGATCTTCGCGGACTCGGAAGTGGAGGCGCTGGGATGCGCCGCCGCGACGGCCGCGCTCCAGGGGGTTCAGCTCGCCCCGGCGGGGGCGGCGCGAACGTACGCGATATGCGTCACCAGTCCCTTCGGGAGGTCGACCCAGCACGTCGTGACGTACTCCCAGGATGACGCCAAGACGTGCGCGCGCTCCTATGTGTGCGGGGCACTCGGCAACTGCACCGCTGCCCCGAACGCGTGTCCGTGATGTCGTCTCGCTGGATTACTGCAGCGGGGAGCGAGCCGCCGGGGAACCGCCGGGGAAGAAGACACCAGGTCCGCTGAACGGCGGCCGAGGCGAAGAGGCGCATCGGTTGCCTGCGCTCGATGCTGGCCGCCACCCCGAGGATGCCCGGAAGGCCCTCCCCGCTCCCTTCGCCTCCATGGCGTGAGCGGGTGCCGAGAGGCGCGCGGCAGCGGCATTCGACCCGACGCTTGCTCCCGCACGCCTGGCGAGTCCGCTCGGCGGGGAGTGACCCGAGAGCGCGCTCGACGGTGCCGGAGACATGCCGGCGCGGCGCGCGCGGACGGCCTTCGGGATCCGGCTCCTGGCGCGCGTAGTCAACGCCACCGGTTGCCCAGACCGGCCCAGCTTGCTTTCAAGCTCTCGACTGTCGGAGCGTTCGTGCTACTAAGGCGCCGCCCATGAACGCCTCTGACGCGATCAAGGAGCGGGTGGACCGCTTTGTAAAGGACATCCTGAGCCTGGTCGAACGAGTTCAGGAGGAGCACCGCGCCGCAGCGCACCGGACTGTGACGACGATGCTCGCCGATCTGGGACGGCCAGCGGAGAACGCCTCCTCGGCGCGCCGTCCGAAGCCCCGGAAGAAGCCCACGCACGCCCAAAAGAGCGTGGCGACGCCTACGAGGAGCGGGAAGCAGGGCGCGCTCTCGGGAGCGTCAAGCTCCTCGACGACGGCACCGTCCACGAGGAGGACCTCCGTACCGTCCACGAGGAGGACCTCCGCACCGTCCACGAGGACCTCCGCACCGTCCACGAGGACCTCCGCACCGTCCACGAGGAAGACCTCCGCACCGGCATCCGGCGCGGACCAAACCACGGCTGGCACGACGACGGCGACGGGAGCCTCCGCGAGCGACCGGGAGGCTGTGGTGCTCGAAACCGTTCGATCCCTCGTGCGAGGGACGGCGACGGAGATCGCCACGCGCAGCGGGCTACCGAACGGGAGCGTGTACGTCACGCTTCGCGCGCTCGTGGCTCGCGGCCGCGTGGCGAGAGCCGGGACAACGAGGGGCGCCGAGTACAGCCTCGTCTCGTCCGGCGGGATCCGGCCCTTCAAGCGCGTGAAAGCTGCGAAGCCCACCAGCCCTGCGGAGATGGAACGGACCGCTGACGCCGAGCTCGCGGAGTAGAGGATTTCACTCACGCACGAGATCGTCGCGGCGCGTTGAAATCGGGTTGAGAGCCAGAGAGAATCAACATGAAGGCGGGACGGCAGGAAGAGCAGCCCACGAATTCTTCCTGACCACCTCCTCATGCCCTTTGGTCCGGAGGCGCACCGCGTTTTCAGCTAGGCGCCCGTGGACGCACGACGCGACCGTGTCGAGAAGCTCCACGAGTACGCGTCTTTCGGGGTGCGCTGGTATTGGATCATCGACCCGCAGGAAAGGACGCTCGAGCTCCTCGAGCCAGGAACCGACCGCCGCTACGTGCACGCGCGCTCGGCGGCCGACGGGATCGTCGGCAGTATTCCCGGCCTGGAGGGACTCTCGCTCGATCTCGACGCGCTCTGGAGCGAGGTGGAGCTGCTCGGTCCTGAATCCGGAGAAGGAGCGCTCGGAGACCCGGCGGCCCAGTAGCGTTGCCGCCCTTCGTGCGGCATCTACCTGAACCTCCAGCCGACGCTCAGCGCGTCGCCAAGCGCTTGAAATTATGAATGAATTGCGTCCCCAGCGGGATTCGAACCCGCGTAGCAGCCTTGAAAGGGCTGAGTCCTGGGCCGGGCTAGACGATGGGGACCGGCGATTCGGCGCGGGACCCTACCTTCCGTTGTCGAGCAATGCAAGCCCAACTCGCGTCGCCCGTTGGGGTTTCCGCCGTCGGGACCGCTCCCGCCCGCGCCCCCCGCAGCCGCGGCGCGCGCCGACCGCGCGGCCTCTCATGGCGCACCGCAGGCCACCCGCCGAGGCGTCGGTCGCTCGGCATCGCCGCTCTCCGGCTCGCCGCTCGCCCGCCACGAGCCTCCGTCCCGACACGACACGAGCTCCTCCCCTGCTCCCGCTCCGCTGCACGCCATCTACCCCGCCCGCGGCGCCCGCCGCCCCCGAACCGCTGGACGACCGCCTTGAATCGGGCGACCATCCCCACCCTACCTCACTCCATCGACCGAACGCCGCACAGGCCGAGCTCTCCCCATGCTGCCGTCCCCGCGCCTCGAGCCTGCCGTTCCGATGTCCCAGGGAGGACCGTGCCCCGGCGTCGGCGCCTGACGCGCGCCGCGCTGCTCGCCTTCTGCCCGCTCCCGGCGCTCGTCCCAGCCGCGTTCTCGCGCCCTGCGCTCGCGCAGCTCCCTTCCGAGCAGCCCTCAGCCGCGCCCCCTTCCTCTTCGCCTCTTCCCGCTTCTCCGCCTCCCTCTCCCGCTTCTCCTCCTTCCCCTTCGCCTCCTCCCCCCTCGCCCGCCGCGCCACCTCCCATCGAGGTCGTCGTCACCGGCACCCGCACCCCCGAGAGCAGCCAGCGCGCCACGGTGCGCACGCGCGTCGTCACCCGCGACGAGGCCGAGCGGCGCGGCGCCACCAACGTCGGTGAGGCGCTCGACGGCGAGCTCGGCGTCCAGGTCAACCCGAGCGCCTACGGCGCGCTCGGCAACCCGAGCGCCATCCAGATCCAGGGCTTCGACCTCGACCGCGTCCTCGTCCTCGAGGACGGCGAGCGCGTCATCGGCGACGCCGGCGGCGCCATCGACCTCTCCGCCCTCCCGCTCGGCGACGTCTCCCGCATCGAGCTCGTCACCGGGCCGACCAGCTCGCTCTACGGCACCAGCGCCATCGGCGGCGTCGTCAACGTCCTCTCCGCGCCCCCCGAACACCCCGGCTTCAGCGGCCGCGCTCGCCTCGAAGGCCGGAGCCGCGCCGGGCTCGTCCTCCATGGATCGGGCGCCTACCGGGGCGAGCGCGCCTGGGTCAGCGCCGACACCTCGTTCCAGCGGGAGGACAGCCTCTCCCTCGTCGAGCCCGCCGAAAACCTCGCCCATCCCGAGGCCGGCGCCGACGCCCCCACCGCCCTGCCCGAGCGCTCCCAGACCCTCCTCGGCCTGCGCGCCGGCGCCGCGCTCGGCAGGGGCATCGACCTGCGGCTCCGCGCGCGCTGGATCCACGACGAGCAGGACGGAATCGAGCAGAAGGAGCGGCCCGTCCTGGGGGTCTATCTCTACGACCTCCCCGAGGTGACCGACCGCATCACCCTGCACCTCGCCGAGACGCTCGACCTCGGCGGCGGCTCCAGCCTGCGCCTCGCCGCAGGCCAACAATGGGCCTTCCGTTCGAGCGGCCGCGACCAGCGCGGCTCGCCCTACGAGGAGCTGCGCGAGCGCTCAGGCAGCCTCCAGAGCTACGAGGCGATCGCCACCGTCGCCGACGGGAAGCGCACCTGGGTCGCCGGGGCGCGCGCCGAGGTGGAGACGCTCGACCAGGTGCTCAAGATCACCGCCGTGACCACCTCCGGCACCGAGGAGATCCCACCGAACGACGAGGTGCCCAGCACCCGGCTCGGCAGCGCCGCGCTCTACGGCCAGCTCGGGTGGAAGCTCACCGACGAGCTCACCCTCATGCCCGGCATTCGCGGCGAGCTCCGCGTCCGCTACGGCGGCGTCGTCGCCCCACGCCTCGCCCTCGCGTACCGGCCCTCGCCGTCGCTCACGCTGCGCGTCTCCGGCGGGCGGGGATTCCGCGCCCCCAGCGCGAAGGAGCTCGGGTTCTCGTTCGACCACTCGAGCCTCGGCTACATCCTCGAGGGCAACCCGGAGCTCGCCCCCGAGACGTCCTGGGGCGTGAACGGCGATGTCACATGGATCCCCCGAGAGGGCATCACGGCGCGGGCCGGCGCCTTCTCGAACTGGGTCGACAACCTGATCGACGTCGACCCGAGCCCCGTCAGCTCCTCCGACGGCGTCGATACGTACACCTACACGAACATCGCCGAGGCGCGCACCGCAGGCCTCGATCTCTCGGCCACGCTCCAGGCCACATCGTGGCTCCGCATCGAGGCCGGCTACGCCTACCTCTGGACACGCGACGACACGGCCGATCCCGGACAGCCGCTCTCCGGCAAACCACCGCACACGGCGCAGGCGGCGCTCCGCGCCGATCTGCCGCTCCGGCTCGAGCTCGTCACCCGTCTCCGGACCCTCAGCAGCGCGTTCGTCGAGAGAGACCCGCGCGCCGAGGAAGACGTGTACGCCCCCGGGTTCACGACGCTCGACGCGCGGCTCGCGCGGCCGCTCTGGCCTTCGTCGCAGGCGTATATCGGCGTCAGGAACCTTCTTGGCGCGCAAAAGGACCCGGATCGCCGCGGCGATCACCGGCCCCTCGAGGGGCGCACGTTTTACGTCGGCGTCCGCGCCGATCTACCGTGGGAGGACTCATGACAAGAGGATCGGTCGCGGCAGCGCTTCTCCTGCTCACCCCGGCGTGCGGCGACGGCGGGAGCTCCAGCGGAGAGCCCGGGACCACGGACGACGGCGCGCTCCTCGAGGTCGACGTGCCGGCCACCGGCCGCGTCTTCCTCCGCCTCGCCACGCCGGAGATCGTGGTCGCGGAAGGCGACGGCGCGGCGTCCACCGACTGGGATCTCGCGCTCTCGGGCTACGACGTCTTCACCAACAGCGGCATCAGCGGCCCCGGCGAAGGCGGGGCGCTGCCGATCGGCCTCGAGGACTACAGGGCGGGTGAGCTGCCGAGCACCCCCTTCCTGCTCACGGACGACTCCGGCGGCGCCTTCTCGCGCTGGTACGCCTACGACGGCGAGGAGCACGTCGCCTTCAGCCGCTACCACGTCCACGCGATCGAGCACGAGGGCAGGTACTGGAAGCTGCAGATCTTCTCCTTTTATGGGGAGGTCGACGGGGCGCCGGTCACGGCGCTCTATCAGCTCCGCTATGCCGAGGTGCTCCCCGACGGCTCTGGCCCGACCGTCGACATCCAGGATCTCGACGCGACCGCGGGCGGCATCGACGCGGTCGAGACCGAGCCGAGCGCTTGCCTCGACCTCGCGGGCAACCGGCAGCTGATGCTCACGCCGGAAGAGGCGCGCGCGTCGACGGAGTGGAACGTCTGCTTCCGAAGATCGCTCGTCAGCGTCAACGGCGAGCTCGGCGGCCCCGGGACCACGCGCGCCGCCGACCTCCAGGCAGCTGCGTCGGCCTCCGAGAAGCTCGCCGACGTCGAGGCGCGCACCGCCGCGTCGGAGCAGGCGCGGTTCGACGCGGCCGACCACGCGGCCCTCACCGATCCCGCCGTCCCGTACCGCGGCGACCACATCGCGACCGCCTTCACGGGGCGGTGGCTCGAACCCGGCGCGACGCCCCCCGCTCCGGCCAAGGACGCCGCGTGGCTCGTCCAGAGCGCGGACGGCGTATCGCGCTTCGTGATCGTCATCGAGCGCTTCGAGGGCGCGACGGAAGCATCTCCAGGTCGGGTGAGAATGCGCGTCAAGCAAGTGGAATGAGCGCCGCTCACGCCATCGCACACCCTGCCGAGGTCACGAGCGTGCGCAGCGCGTGACACCGCGCGATGGCCCGCGCATACTGCGCGCGCGGTGAGGGAGGGCCCTTACCGACGCAGGAGCATGCTTATGTCAACGTCGCTTGCACCGGCATCGAGCGCCATCGATCCGTCTCGCGTGGACGGGAAGCCGGACGGCGAGCGCCGGGCAGCGCGGGTGCGCCGTGGCGGTCTCCTCGCGGCGGGCGCCCTCGCCGCCCTCGTCGCGGGCGCCTGCGGCGGCAGGGTGGTGGTCGACGGGTTCGAGCCACCGCCCGAGGGCTCCGACGGCGCCGGTGGCTCCTGGAGCTCCGGAGACACCGCGAGCTCCGCGTCGGAAGGCTCGTCCGGAATCGGTCAAGGCGGCAGCATCGGCGAGGGAGGCGCACCACCGATTCCGCCCCTCGTCAAGGAAGAGCACAACAACGTCGGCTTCGACGATGCCATCCCGGTGAGCGTCCAGCCGGGCACCCTGGGCTTCACGGCCGTCGCCGAGATCATGGCGTCATCGCCGAGCTTCGAGCCGATCGGGATCGAGAGCATCCGCGGCCCCGACGGCAGGCTGCTGGCGGCCGACTACACCATCCCAGGCACGATGGCCGCGTTCTTCAACCAGGGCATCGGCACGGCGGCCGTCCCCCAGACGGGCGCGGACGCATCCGCGCCGCTCGCGCCGGGCATCTACTGGATCAAGCTCGGCAACGGCGGAGCCGGCCCCCTGGCAGAGCCTGTGCGCCTCTCGGTGTGGCACCGCCAGACGCTCGACGGGCGCTTTCACGGCGGGAAGATCGACATCAACGCCTTCATCGCCGGCGACGCGATCTCCGAGCAGTACATGCGGCGCGCGCTGCTCGAGGCGTACGAGGGGTATGTAGGCCTCGGCGTGGGCAGCATCAACGTCCACCACATCGGCTCGGAGTGGGAGTTCGTCGACGAGGAGGTCCTCCCCGGCCTGCTCGAGCAGACGGCCGGCGCCCCCGGCCGTCCGGCCCTCAACGTGATCGCGGTGACGGCGTTCGGGGGGAGCATTGCGCAGGCGTCCGGCGTGACGCCCGCCGTGCCCTCGGTCGCGGTCGAGCACGGCACCCACCTGAGCGGCATCGTGGTCACGCTCTACGAGGAGCCCTCGGTCGACACCGTCATCCTGCGCCATGAGCTCGGCCACCTCGCCGGGCTGTTCCACACCACCGAGTTCGACGCGGACTTCGGCGACCCGCTGGACGACACCTCGCAGTGCGGCGACGTGAACTCGCTGATGGAGCGCTGCCCGGATTTCGGGAATCTCATGTTCCCGACGGGGGGCGACTTCTCGGGCACGTTGACGCCGCAACAGAAGGCGATCGTGCGGGCGAGCGCGCTCTACCGCGGGATCGTCGAGCAGGGCGGCGGGGCGGCCGTCCCGCTCCCGGCCGACACGCCGGCGAGCGGAGCGCCCATCGCGCCGCCGGCTCCGGGCGAGGGTGCTCGCTCGTTTGCGCCTGACCGCCTCGCCTCCACCGCCGCGCTCCCGCCGCACGCGGCGGCGCTGCTCGCGGGGCACTTTTGCGGCCAGAGCGCGGCCCGAGGCGCGGACTTCGACGAGCTGCTCCGCGCGGCCGGCGGCGCCGACGCCGATCGGCTGCTCGCGGTCGGCCGCGATCCCGGCGTGCCGGCGTACGTGAGGGCGCGCGCCCTCACCGCGGCGGGCCGCGCCGCCACGCGTTCCTTCGCCTCGGCGCGCGTGATCGCGGAGCTCCAGGCCCTCGCCGCGGACCCGCGACTCCCGCGCCGCGCGCGGCTCGGCGCCGTCGAGGGGGTCGCGTCCGCCTCGCGCGCCGCCGCCCGCGCGCTCGCTGCGCGCCTGACCGCCGACCCCGACAGCGTCGTCGAGCGGATGGCGACCCGCGCCGCCGCGCGGTGAGGCTGCGCTCCCCGCGGCCGGCGTTATCCCGCCCTGGACCTCGCGGCCATGGAGATCACGCCCGTCCCTGCGACGGCGCGCGCGAAGTCCAGCCCCGTCAGCACGCCGCGGAGCCGCCGCCCCTGCACCACGAGCACGCGCCGCGCCTGCGCCGCGTGCGCGGCGGCCGCGGCGCGGTGGAGCGGCGTCCGGACGTCGAGGCAGACCATGGCCGGGCTCATCACGTCCTCGACCGGTGAATCGGACAGCACGCCGTGCGCGAGCAGCGCCTCGGTCTGGGTGAACATCCCCACCGGCCACCCGCCGGGATCCACGACCACGAGCCCGCTCACCTGCGCCGTCGTCAGCCGGTCGGCGGCGAGCGCGAGCGGCGCGTCGAGCGGGATCGTGTACGCGGGCGCCGACATGAGCCCGGCGATCGGCGTCGGGTCCCGCGCCTCGACCAGGGAGAGCAGGAGATCCTTGGTGCTGAACACGCCGGTCAAGGCTTCGTCCTCGCGGACGAACACGCGATGGATACGGTGCTTCAGCAGCACGCTCGCCGCCTGGACGACCAGCGTCGCGCGCCCGACGGTGATGATGCCCGGGCGCAGCACGGCCCGCGCCGGGACATCGGGCAAGGTGAGCAGCATTCCTCGGCTGTTCGTCTTCGTCTCGAACCTGCCGAGCCGGAGCAGGTCGGTGCGGGACAGCACGCCGATCGCGCGCGACGCCGCGTCCAGGATCGGAACGCAGGAAATCGAGCGCTCGCCCAGCGTGCGGTGCACCTCTGGCAGCGGCGTCATGTCGGACGCCGCGATGACTTCACAGGTCATGTAACGCGAGACGGGTGTCGCAAAAGACATCATGGCGAGCATTCCTCAAGGACGCCGGCGCACCGGCGCGCTCCGGAGGGAGCAAGAAGCGATCCGCCATGCGACGAGGGCTGCCGGGGCGTGGCGCAAGCGCAGGCACCGCGCGTCGACGCGCGATCTGCGCCGAGGTGTGTAACAAGCTGGGCAGCGGCTGAGCCGCCAGACCCAGGTGCGCCTGCCCGGCGGCGATGTCCTAAAATGCGACAGGTGGGGGGCCCCTGAATGTGGCCGTCAGCCGCATGGCCGTCGCCGACCCGCAGCCCCGGGGCGCCTGGCCTCCAGGAGCCGCGCGCTCGCCGCGAGCTCCCGGAGGCCAGGGTCCCGGTGCCTCTCCCCGGGCGACCCATCAGACGACCCGCTGCTCAGGCGCCGGGCGCGCAGGGGGTCCCTCGTGCTCCGAGGGCCCGTCGCGCGCCGGTCCAGGGCCCGCGCTCGCCTTCGTCGCCGCGGATTGGACTCCGGGCCAGTGGGCTAGAACCTGCCGCAGCCGCCGCCCCAGCCGGGGAAACCGCCAACGCCGGAGCCGCCGCACGGCGGCTTCCAGCCGCCCCAAGGGTTCCCGCCGCAAGGCCTGGAGTTCCCGAAGTTGTTCCAGCCGGGAGAGCCGAAGTTGCCCCAGTTGTTCCAGCCCTGGCTGCCCCAGGGGTTCCAGCCGCCTGTGAAGCCCCCGTTGCCGCAGTTCGGGACGCCCCAGTTCCCGTTGTTCCAGCCCCAGGGGTTCGCGCCTGTGAAGCCCCCGATCCCGGGAGCGCCGCCGCAGCTCCGCCAGCCGGCGTTGCCGCACAGCGCCTGGGAGGCCTCCTCCACCGTCACGGCCTCGTCCGCATCACTCTCGTCGACGTCGGCATCGCCCGCGCCCACCGCGCACCCGGTGGTCAGCGCCGCCATCGCCATCGCGACGCACATCAACCTGGTATTCAACAGCTCGACCATTTCTCCTCCTTGCCCTGCCCGCGACGTCTGCAAGACCGTCGCGTCAGTCGGGTTGCGGAGAGAGCAGCGCTCATGCCCGAGAGCTGGTGTGCAGAGCCTGCCGCCCAAGGGCGCGCGCTGCGGGCGCGAGGCAACGACAAACCGACATTCCTAAACAGCGCACGACCCCGCAGTGATCCGGCGCGTCCCCCCGCGCCGGATCACTGCGCAGAGAAGGCGCTTCCAGGCGCGCTCGGCGCCCGCCGGGAGCGCCTCGCGCAACGCGGCGGCTCCGGCAATAACACGCCTTTCGCGCGCTGCAGACTTGTCGGCGCAGCGCGCGTCGACGAGGCGTCTCCGACGATGTCGAGACTCCCCGCCGACAACATGAGACAAGGAGCGATACCACCGCAGATGCGTTTGCCGTCCTCAGGCGATCAGCGCCGCCCCGCGCGGCGCGCTCAGCCCATCTCCTCTGCGCTCGTGTACGCGAGAGTGCTCAAAAAGGACGCTCCGGGCATCCCGCGTCGCGAGCGTCAGGGGTCCTGTCGAATCGGCTCCATCCTCCGCCGGGCGAGCGCGGCGGCGGCGCGGGGCCGCTCAGGGCGCGGCGACCCAGGTCTCCCAGGCTCGAGAGAAGTCGTCGGCGTGGATCTCGTGGCCGCGCCCCGGGTGCACAACGAGCTCGTGCTCCCAGCCGTGCTGGGTCAGCACGTCGGCGAGGTTCTCGGCGCTCGCGATGGTGGAGGCGAGCTCGAGCTCGCCGACGGCGATGAAGATCGGCGGCCTCTCCTCGGAGAACAGGTGCTCCTCGATGACCATGCGCCCCGCGCCGACGAGCGCAGCGCCGTCGACGGCGACGAGGCCTTCCAGCGCCACGTAGCTCGCGAAATAGCCTCCGTTGGAGAAGCCCATGACATAACGCCCGCCGAACGTCTCGCCGAGGATCCGCTCCATCAGCGCCTCTGCGCGCATCCACTCGTCGATCAGGGCGGGCGCCGCGGCGTCGACGGTCTCGCGGCGCGTCGGCCAGCAGGAGTAGGTCTCCACGGACGGATCCCAGGTGCAGAGTCCTGGTCTCCCGCGCGGGAACACCGCGACGGCCCCGAGCGCCTCGGCGGCCCCCGCGGCGATGGCCTGGAGGTCCACGGGCAGCGAGTCGGGCGCCATGGCCCCGTGCAGCACATAAAGGATCGGCGCGCCTCGAGGCGCGGTCTCCGGCACATGGAAGCAGGTGTGGTCGTCCAGGCCGATCCAGCCCGCGGAGCACCAGTCCGTCTCGACCGGCTCCCAGCTCAGCGCCCCGCCCTCGCCGCCCCCGCCGCCCTGCCCGCCCGCGCTCCCTTGCTCGCTCGCGCCCGACGCGCCGCTGCTCGCCGCGATCGGGTCCGGGGCGGCGCCGCCCCCGCCGCCCTCGGTGCTGGATCCACGCGGCGCCTCGCTGGCAGCGCGCTCGCACGCGGCCAGCGCGAGCACCGCCATGCTTGCCACGATTGCCGCGCGGTCTGTCCTGTCCATGCGCGCTCCTCGGTCAAGATGCCCTGTCGGTCGTGGCGCGGCAACGCTCGCGCGGCGCCTGCGCCGCGAGGACCCCCGCCCCGCCGGCGAAGCGACCCGCTCGGCGCGCCAGCCCCTGGGTGAGGGCGAAGACCGCCTGCCCTTGCCCTCCCGGCGATGCCGCAGTACCGACCCGACCATGACCCCACTTACCGGCCTCCCCGGCCCCTTCCTCGCGGCCATCCAGCGTGAGTTCCCCGCGGATTTCCTCTCGACGGACGCCGCCGATCTGGCGACGTTCGGCCGCGATTGGACCAAGGTCCACGAGCCCAGGCCCTCCGCCCTCGCGCTCCCGCGCTCGACGGACGAGGTCTCGCGGCTGCTCCGCCTCTGCTCCGAGCACCGCGTCCCGGTCGTGCCCTCCGGCGGCCGCACGGGGCTCGCCGCCGGCGCCGTGGCGGCCAGGGGCGAGCTCGTCGTGTCGCTCGATCGGATGCGCAAGATGGGCCCGGTCGATGTCCTCGGCGCGACCGTGCGGGTCGAGGCCGGCGCGGTGACCGAGGCGGTGCACCAGTACGTCGCGCCGCACGGCCTCACCTGGCCTGTCGACTTCGCCTCGAAGGGGTCGAGCCAGGTCGGCGGCAACATCGCCACGAACGCCGGCGGCGTGAAGGTCATCCGCTATGGCCTCACGCGCCAGTGGGTCCTCGGGCTCACCGTCGTCACCGCGAGCGGCGCCGTGCTCGAGCTGAACGGCGCGCTCGAGAAGAACAACACGGGCATTGATCTGCGCCAGCTGTTCATCGGCAGCGAGGGCACGCTCGGCATCATCACCGAGGCGACGCTCAAGCTCACGCGGGTGCCCGAGGCGCTCAACGTGTTCCTGTTCGCGGTGCCCGACCTCGCCGGCGTGCTCGCGCTGTTCCGCGAGGCCCGGACGGGGCCGTTCGTGGTGATGGCCTACGAGTTCTTCACCGAGAAGTGCCAGGCGCGGCTGCGCCGCCACCGGAACGTGCGTGTGCCGCTCTCTGCGCCGTCGGACTACTACGTGCTCATCGAGGTCGAGCGCGGCGAGCCCGAGGCGCTCGAGGCGTGGATCACCTCGCTGTTCGAGCGCGGGCTGGTCACCGACGGCACGCTCGCGCAGCACGGGGCGCAGGCCGCCGAGCTCTGGGCGCTCCGCGAAGGGATCAGCGAGAGCCTGTCGGCGACCGGGCTGCCGCACAAGAATGACGTGTCCCTCCCCATCCAGGAGCTCGAGGGCTTCTGCTCCGAGCTCGAGAGCCTCTTCGAGGCCCGCTATCCAGGGTGGGAGATCGCGCTCTTCGGCCACATCGGCGACGGCAACCTGCACATCAACGTGATGAAGCCCGACGACCTCACGCGCGAAGAGTTCCTGAAGCGCACCCACGAGGCGGATCACGCCATCTTCTCGCTCGTGAAGAAGTACCACGGCAGCATCTCCGCCGAGCACGGCATCGGCCTTCTCAAGAAGGATTACCTGCCCTACTCGCGCTCGACCGAGGAGCTCGCGATCATGAGGTCGATCAAGCGGGTGCTCGATCCGCTGAACCTCATGAACCCGGGCAAGATCATCGACGTCTGAGCGCCTTCCGCTCGCCCCCTCGCTTCGCTCGCCACGCCCCCGGACCACCATGGTGCCACCAGCGATTCAACCCGTGACCGCGCGGCAGAGCGCCGGCGGCCGTTCGACGGAATCAGCGCAAGGAGAGACGATGACCCTCGACGAATCCAAGCTCTCGCACCGGTTCACCGAGCACGGCGGCGTGCGCCTCCACTACGTCGAGGCGGGCGACGGGCCGCTCGTCGTGCTCCTCCACGGCTTTCCCGAGATCTGGTACTCGTGGCGCCATCAGATCCCCGCGCTTGTCGAGGCGGGTTACCGCGTGATCGCGCCCGACATGCGCGGCTACAACCTCTCGGACAAGCCCGAGGGCGTCGCCGCGTACACGCTCTCCGAGCTCACCGCGGACGTGGCCGCGCTGATCCAGGCTTCTGGCGCGGAGCGCGCCGCCGCGGTGGTCGGCCACGACTGGGGCGGCGGCGTCGCCTGGGGGTTCGCGGCGCAGTATCCGGCGCTCCTCGATCGGCTGGCCATCCTCAACTGCCCGCACCCCGAGCGGCTGTTCGCCGGGTTCCGCACGGCGCAGCAGCTCCGCAAGAGCTGGTACATGTTCTTCTTCCAGCTCCCGAAGCTCCCGGAGCTCGCCGCGCGGAGGGACGATTTTGCCCTGCTTCGCGCGTCGGTGAAGGACGACCCGCGGCGCCCGGGCGCGGTGAGCGACGAGGATCTCGCCCATTACGTCCAGGCATGGTCGCAGCCCGGCGCTCTCACGGCGATGATCAACTATTACCGGGCCCTCTTCCGCCCGGGCGGCCTTCGCGAGCTCGGCAGGCCGCCCCGCATCGACATCCCGGTGCAGGTGATCTGGGGCGAGCACGATCGCTATCTCGGCTCCGAGCTCGCCGCGCCGGATCCGAAGCTGGTCCCGAACGCCCGAGTCGCCCGCATCCCCGACGCGAGCCATTTCGTGCACTACGACAGGCCGGAGAAGGTCAATCAGCTCCTCCTCGAGTTCCTGCGCTGACGCCCTCGCTGCACGCGGTCGCGCCGCGCTGTGCCGCGAGCAGCGCTCGCGCGTGCGCGCGCGGCGACACCCGCGGCGAGGCGCGCTTCCTGCCGCACGTACCCGTTTGACACGGCGGAGCGACCGATCGAACCTGGCGGGCGCTTATGCTCCGCCGCATCCCTGATCGCAACATCTGGCTCGTCTTCGGGGCGATCTTCCTCCTCGGTCTCGCCTACGGCATCGCCATCTCGCTCACGTCGGTCTTCCTCGATGAGCGCGGGTTCACCAAGACCGACATCGGCCTGCTCGCGTCGTGCTTCGCGCTCGGCATCGTCCTGCTCTCGCTGCCGATGGACACGCTCATCCGCCGGTTCTCGGCGAAGGCCACGCTGGTGCTCGCGCTGGTCGGGTACGCGGCGGCGGTCGGCGCCTTCCCCTTCTTACCGAGCTTCGCCGCCATCGCCGCGGTGCGTTTCGTCGACGGGGCCTGCTCGGTCGGCATCTGGGTGAGCTGCGAGACGATCCTGCTCGCCCGGTCGGACAAGGACAACAAGGCGTTCGTCACGAGCCTCTACGCCGTCTCGATGGCGCTCGGCTACGTCCTCGGGCCGCTCTGCGCGCCGCACATCGTCGCGCTCTCCTCGATGCCCTCGGCGTTCCTCCTCTCATGCATCATCTCGCTGCTCTCGGCCGTCCTCGTGCTCGCGCGCCTCGACCGCGACCTGCCGGGCATGTCCGAGGCCCACGGGAAGGCCGGCGCGGCGAGCGGGGCGGATCCCTCGTCGTCCTCCGCCTCGATCCTCTGGCGCATCAAGACCGCGTGCTTCGCGACCTTCGCCTACGGCTATTTCCAGGCGTCGGTCGTGCTGTTCCTGCCGCTCTACCTGATGGCGTCCAAGGGGGTCACGCGCGATCAGACGATCCAGATCCCCGCCTACTTCGCGGTGGGCATGCTCCTCTTCACCAACGTCTTTGGCCGGATCGGCGACCGCCGCGGCCATCTCCTGCTCATGCGCGTGCTCGGCACGGTCGGCACGCTGATGATCCTCGGCTTCGTGTACCTGGATCGTTACGACGCGATGTGCGTGGCCGTGTTCATCGCGGGGGCGACGCTCGCGTCGATATCGCCGCTCAGCCTGGCGCTCCAGGGCGTCGTCACCGCGCCGCGCGACTACAGCCGCGCGAACTCGATCTACAACGTCTTCTACGCCGCCGGGATGCTCCTCGGCCCTCCCGCGTCGAGCGCCATTTACCAGGCCGCGGGCGGCATCGCGATGATCTACCACCTCGCGGCGCTGTGGGCCGCGTTCGTCGTGTTCACCGTCGTCTTCGCGGGCGACGATCCGGCCTCCCGGCGCAGCGCCGGAGAGCGCGTCAGCGTCCCGGTCTGGAATGAATAAGGGCTGTCCCGGCGGCGAGGTCCATCGCGGCACTCAACGTCGAAACCTGCCAAATCCCCTCATTCATTGGCAGCGGGAAGAAGAAATTGAACAGGGAGGCGGGGAGACGGGGAGATTGGTGGGATTTTACGCCCCGTCTCCCCGCCTCCCTGTGAAATTCCCCGGAAATTCGATCCGCGGAGCAAGGATCCTCGCCGGGTTCAGAGATCGCAGCCGCACGAGCGCCGGACGATCAGCTCCGTCGGCAGCTCGATCCTCCGCTCGGCCTTGCCCGTCTGGATGAGGTCCACCAGCGCCTGCACCGCGCGGTAGCCCACCCCGTCCGTCGGCGCGCGCACCGTCGTGAGCGCGGGCTCGAGGTGTCGCGCTGACGGCGCGTCGTCGAAGCCGACGACCGAGACGTCCACGGGCACGCGCTTGCCCGCGGCGCGCAGCGCCTCCATCGCGCCTGCCGCCGCGTGGTCGCACCACGCGAAGATCGCGTCGAAGTCGACCCCCTCGCGCACCCACGCGAGCGTCGCGGCCCGCGCCTCCCGCGCGTCGAAGCCGCGGCGCATCAGGCGCGGGTCCACGGCGATGCCGTGCTCGGCCAGCGCCTCCCGGTACCCCTCCGCGCGCGTCGTGGAGTCCTCGCTCTCCGAGACGCCATGGAGGAAGGCGATCCGGCGCCGGCCGTGGGCCTCGATCACGTGCCCCACGATGGCGCGCGCGCCGGAGGCGTTCTTGATGATCACGCTGGGCAGCGGGACGTCCGCGGGCGACGACTGGTACATGAGCACCGCCGGACACTTCTGGTGGACCAGCTGCTGGAGGTCGGCCTCGTGGACGTAATGGCCGAAGATGAGCACCCCGTCCGTGTTGTGCCGCCCGACGAGGCGCCGCGCCGGCGCCTCCGGCCTCAGGGAGAGCAGCACGTCGTAGCCGGCCTCGGCCGCCGAGGCGGCGATGGCCCGCACGAGGCTGGAGATGAACTCGGTGCTGATGTTCGGCAGGAGCAGGCCGAGGACACCCGTCTTCCCCTGCGCGAGGCTCCTGGCGGCGGTGTTCGGCACGTAGCCGAGCTCGTCGATCACCGCCAGCACGCGCTCCCGGGTCTCCGCGCTGTACTTGCCCCTGCCGTTCACCACACGGCTGACGGTCGCGGGCGAGACGCGAGCGCGCTTGGCGACCTCCTCGATCCGGATCTGCGGCCGCGGCCCCGGCTGGATCGTGAACGGTGGCGACAAGGCGGGGCACCTCTCGGGGCCGGGGACTCGGACCGGGGCGCGGCGGCGCCCCGGCTCGACGCACGTTCAGTAGAGCACGCGGGTGCGGATGCTCGTCTCCAGCGCCCCGATGCGCCGGCTCACCTCGGCGGACACGTCCTGCGACAGGTCCATGATGAGGTAACCGATGTTGGCGTCCGTCGACAGGACCTGGCTGTCGATGTTGGCGTTCACGTCCGACACGATGCGGTTCACGTCGCGGAGCACGCCAGGCACGTTGCGGTGGACGTTGAGGATGCGGTGCGTGGCCTTGAGCGGCGGGAGCTCGACGTTCGGGAAGTTCACGGCGCTCGTCGTCGCCCCGGTGGTCACGAGCTGCGTCAGCGCGCGCGACACCTCGCGGCCGATCGCCTCCTGCGCCTCCTCGGTCGAGCCGCCGATGTGCGGCGTCAGGATCACGTTCGGGAGCTTCTGCAGCTCGGTCAGGAAGCCGTCAGAGTTCGACTCCGGCTCCTCCGGGTAGACGTCGATCGCCGCGCCCGCGAGGTGGCCGCTCTTCAGCGCCTCGGCCAGCGCCGGGATCACGACGACCGAGCCGCGGCTCGCGTTGAGCAGGTACGCGCCCTTGCGCATGTGCGCGAGCTCGGCGGCGCCGATCATGTTGTGCGTCTCCGGCGTGGCCGGCACGTGGAGCGAGACGAAATCCGACTCGGCGAGCAGGGCCTGGAGCGTCGGCAGCGCGCGGTTGTTGCCCATCGGCAGCTTCTGGGCGATGTCGTAGTAGACAACGCGCATCCCCATCGCCTCGGCGAGCACCCCGAGCTGCTGGCCGATGTGGCCGTAGCCGATGAGGCCGATGGTCTTGCCGCGGATCTCGTAGCAGGCCTTCGAGACCTTCTTCCAGGTGCCGGAGTGCACCTCACGCGACCTGTCCCCGAGCTGCCGGGCCAGCATGATGGACTCGCCGATGATCATCTCGGCGACGCTGCGCGTGTTGCTGAACGGCGCATTGAACACCGGCACCCCGCGCCGGTTCGCCGCGTCGAGGTCGACCTGGTTCGTGCCGATGCAGAAGCACCCGATGGAGAGCAGCTTGTCCGCCTTCTCCAGCACGCGCGCGGTGACGTGCGTCTTGCTCCGGATGCCGAGCATGTCCACGCCCGCGAGCGCGGCGATGAGCTCGTCTTCCTTCAGCGCGGAGCTCCGCGTCTCGATCTCGAACGATCGCGACCGGAACAGCTCGTGCGCGCTCTGGTGGATGTTCTCGAGCAGGAGCACCTTGACGGGCTCCTTCGCGACAGGGGGGGTCGTCTGAAATTTCGTTGCTGAGGGCGTCATGGGCTTCATCCGTCAAGGCCACATCTACCGCAACTTTGCCCTTTTGCATCCCAGGATCCGATCCGACGGCGACACGTGGAATGCGCGCCGATGCCAGAGCGCGACCGTCCCGCGCATCGGCTCCGCGCATCCGTTGCGCGCGGCAGACTGCCGCGCCATCTCGCCGCGCGCCGCAGAGGAGACGCCTTGCCGATAGCAAGCTAGATTGCGCCGCATGCGCCACCGCAGACACGCTCGACTCCCTGCCGTCCTCGTCGTCGCCGCGCTCGCCGCCTCCGCTGGATGCAAGGGGAAGCCCGGCCCCAGCGGCCCGTCGCCCAACGCGACGAAGGTCCCCGACGCGCCGGCGACGTCGGCGACGATCGACACGACGCCGCCGCCCGTCCCGCCGTCGAAGGGCGCGCTCATCGAGGACGAGCGCAACTCGATCGCCGTGTTCCGGGACGTCGCGCCCTCGACGGTGTTCGTGACCCAGCAGCGGCTCGTGGTGGACCGCTTCTGGGGGACCGCCGTCGAGGTGCCCGCGGGCTCGGGCTCGGGCTTCGTCTGGGACGCCGACGGGCACGTCGTCACGAACTACCACGTCGTGGCCGGCGCGCAGTCGCTCGTCGTCCGGCTCCAGGGGGAGAAGACGTTCCCGGCGAAGCTCGTCGGCGTCGAGCCGCGCAAGGACATCGCGGTCATCAAGATCGACGCCCCCAAGGACATGCTGAAGCCGATCCAGGTCGCGCCCCTGCGCGAGCCGCTGGAGGTCGGGCAGAAGGCGATCGCGATCGGCAACCCGTTCGGCCTCGATCACACGCTGACGACCGGCATCATCAGCGCGCTCGGGCGCCAGGTCCAGGGCGTTGGCGAGGTGACCATCCGCGACATGATCCAGACCGACGCCGCGATCAACCCCGGCAACTCCGGCGGCCCGCTGCTCGACTCGAGCGGGCACCTCATCGGGATGAACACGATGATCTTCTCGAAGAGCGGCAGCTCGGCCGGCATCGGCTTCGCCGTGCCGTCGACGACGATCGCGCGGATCGTCCCGCAGATCATCCGGACCGGGAAGGCCGAGCAGGTCGGCCTCGGCATCCAGCTCGATCAGTCCCGCCGCCTCGAGCGGCGCAACGGCATCCGCGGCCTCATCATCATGACCGTCGTCCCGGGCGGCCCCGCCGACAAGGCGGGCCTGCGCGGCCTCTCCGAGGGCGACCGCGGGCTCGTCCTGGGCGACGTGATCGTCGGGATCGACGGCGCGCCCGTCGCCGACTACGACGGGCTGTACCAGGCGCTCGACGGCAAGAAGCCGGGCGACAAGGTGAAGGTCGACGTCCTCCGCGGCCCCAACGCCGAGAAGGCCACCATCGAAGTCGCGGTCGAGCTCCTCGGCTGAGCCACCCCGTCTCGCCCCCGTCCCCATCCCCCATTTACCCAAGCGCCGGCGGAGCTCGCCCGCACAGGAGACGGGCCCAGATCGGCGTTTTCGGCGCGGAGGCGTACTCCTGTACGCCGAGCACCGAAAACGTCGAGGTGGGCCCGTATCCGCCGCGGGCGAGCTCCTCTCTCAAGAGATGATTGTGTCGACTAGCCCGCCTTCGAGGCTCTCATCGCCGAAATCGTCGAGCGGGCCGCCCTGGCCGTTCGTGCAGCCGACGGCCGTGCCGATCGTGTTGAGCAGCTTGTTGATGGTGACCCGCTGGTCGATGAACTGGCCGGTCTTCAGGTAGCCTGCGGCGCCGCCGGCGAGGATGTACGGAACCCTGGAGTAGGCGTGGTACTTGTCCGCGAGGTCGTTGAGCCACACGGCCACGCCGCGGTCGAGGAGCGTCCCCGAGCCGAGATCGTACGACGAGAGCCTGTCGAGCAGGTGCTTGAAGAGCCGCGCGTGGATCCGGTCGATCTGGTGGTGCAGCTCCTGCGCGCCCTCGATCGGCGGGCCCTCCTCGCCGTCGCCGTCGATGCGGTGCGAGATCTTGTGGAAGCTCTTCTGCCGTACGCCGTGGATCGTGTACTCGGTCGAGTCGTTGCCGTCGCCGACCTGCAGGGTCGCCGCGCGCGTCGCGCCGCACGCCATCGCGAGCGCGATGATGTCCAGCTGCATGCGGGCGACGGTCTCCACGTTGTCGTAGTCACCGACGTCCGGGGAGATCGCCTCCATCTCCGCGACCCGCTCCGGCGGGAGCGCGCAGGCGAGCCCGACCTCGAGGTCGCGGATGCTGTCGAAGTGGAGCTCCAGCCGCTCGCGGTCGCCCTTGCTGAGGTCATTCCGGCGCATGAGCGCCTGCATCTGCTCCCGGACCAGGTCGTTCACGCTGGCCCGGCGCGCGGCCAGCGCCTTCGCGGCCGCGGCGTCCACCTCGGCGAGCCCGAAGAGCTTCTGGTACGCCTTGTACGGGTCGCGCTCGGCGGCGCGCAGCTGCTTCGGCCCGCGGTACGAGAGCACCTCGTTGATGTAACCGGCCATCCTGCCCGCGTAGAGCGTCAGCGGCTCGACGCCCGCCGGGTTGAGCTCGGTCGCGATGCGGTTGTCGATCGACTCGCCCATCGCCAGCGACTCGTTGCCCGCCGGATCCTCCGACACCTGCGCGGCCGTCAGGCACTGGTTGCCGCCGCCGGAGTGGCCGCACCCGTTGCCCTCGAACGCGAAGCGGACGCCGCGCACCATGATCAGCCGGCTCGCGTAGTCCTTGAGCTCGCTGACCGCCCGATCGGCGTCCGCGGCCATCGACTCGGCGGTCAGCGGGCCCGGCGCGCTGGGCCAGAACATCTCCGGCTCCTCGCCGACCTGCTGCGCCACGCCGTTGGCCTGGCGCATGAAGATCGCGAAGGGCGGCGCGTCCCCCGCGCCGGCCGCGGCGCGGCGCGGCGCGAAGGTCTCCAGGAACGGGAGCGCCACCGTGACGCCGAACAGGCCTCGAAGCACACGTCGTCGGGTGATCATGGCGCCTCCGCGGGAACGCGAGCGAGGAAAGCAGTGGAGGAGACGATCCGGACGATGAGCTCCTTGGTCGAGGCGCCGCCGCGCGACGCCTCGCCGAGCTCCTGGACGAGCGCCCGGTCCTCCGCGCGCACGCCGCGGCCGTGGGTGAACTCGATCCAGCGCTCCGCGTAGCACCCATGCGCCTCGCTGCTCTCGGCGAGGAGCTGGCTGAACTCGACCGCATCCGCGTAGCTCCTCGGCTGGCCGCCGAGCGTGTAGACGTCCGCGGAGTTGACGGGCGCGCCGTTGTCGATCGTGCGGTACTTGCCGATCGCGTCGTAATGCTCGAAGGCGAACCCGGCGGGGTTGATGAGCAGCCCGTGGCACGACGCGCCGCACGTCCCCTTGCCCGTGTGCGCCTCGACGCGCTCGCGGTTGGTCGCGAGCTCGCCCGGCGGCAGCGAGGTCGCGTCGTCGGGCGGCTGCGGCAGCGTGGCGCAGAGGATCCTGAGGTTCACGAAGACGCCGCGGTGGATCGAGTCCGGCTGCCGCGCCGTCGCCTTGGCCGCGAGGAAGCCCAGGCGCGTGAGCAGCCCCGAGCGCTCGGCCTCGTCGAGCTCCACCCGCTTGAACTCGTCCGAGAATTCACCCTCGACGCCGTAGACCGCGGCCAGGTGCTCGTTCACGAACGCGGTGCGCGCGGTGAGCAGGTCGGTGAGCCCGCCCTCCTCGTCGAAGACGACGTGATCCACGAAGAGCTCCGCCTCGCGCTGCATGTCGTCGCCCATCTCGGGGACGAACTCGGGGTAGAGCGCCTGGTCCTTGTTGAGATCGTGGTACTGCTCGTAGTCGTAGAGTTGCCGGTGGAACGCGCCGACGACCTCGCGGGCGCGCGGGTCGTCGAGCATCCCCGCGGCGTAGGCGCGGACGGCCTCGCGGGTCGAGAGCTCGCCCGCCTTCGCCGCCTCGAGGAGCGCGTCGGAGGGCATCGTGTTCCACAGGGAGTAGGCGAGCTTGGTCGCGATCTCGTGTCCGCCGAGCGGGATGAGCCCGCCCTCCGCCGGGCCGGCGCCGATCTCGACGCGGTAGACGAAATGGGGGGACTGCAGAAACGCCTCGATCGCCGCGCGAACACCCGCGGCGAACGGGTCCTCGCCCTCGAAGAGCTCCTCGCCGCGGTGGAACAGCGCGACGTACACATTCCGCTCCTCGGCCGTGAGCGGGCGCCGGAACGCCCGCTCGCCGAACCGCTCGACGAACGCCTGCGCCCGCGCCTCCGGCGCGTCCGGTAGGTCCGCGGGCGCGATCCGATCGAGCTTGCCCTGGTCGGCGGTCACCATCGCCGCGAGCTCCTCGGCGGCGCGCTGGTAATCGCCCCAGAGGCCCGGCGTCACCAGGAGCGCAGCCTCGTTGTTGTCGAACACGCCGCCGAGCGGGTCGCTCGTGAACGACGCCGAGAGGCCAGGCCGGTCGTCGAGGCGCAGGAGGTCGCGCACCGTGTTCTCCCACTGCACGTGGGTCAGCCGCGGGAACATGCTGCGCTCGGCGACCTCGGGCCCTGTCGGCCCGCCCGGGATGACGCCATCCCCGTCGCCCCCTCCCGGATCGCCCGCGGCGCCCGTACACCCCGAAATCAGGAGCGCGGCGACGCTCAGCTGCGCGCCGAGCAGCCGCCGCCACCGCGGGAAGGCGGTCAATCGACAAGGCGGTGAGATCATCAGAGCTCTCCTGATCAGCAGATCGATTGTGTATGCAGGAGACACACCTTGACCGCCGCCACCGTGAGGAGGTGGTCAATTGATAAGCCAGTGATGTCGCCGAGCTCTCCCGAAGAAAGGCTCCGAACCAAGCCGGACCTCGCCAGGCAGCCGAGGGTGGGCGCAACGTCAGGTGCGACGAGGCGCCCTGCTGAAGCAGGGCGACGCGGAGCAACGACGCGACGCGCCGACCATCGGCTGCCTGGCAACAAGAGGATTCGTCGCTCTAAGCCAAGCAGCTAGATCCAGTTATGTAGGAAATACACTTTACTAACAACCCAAAAAAATCTTGGTCCATGGGCAGATGCGCAGCGATCGTCGTGGAGCAGACAAATCCAACGGCACCAAAAGCTCTCGTTCTCGTGGGTGTGATCTCCCGTGCACTCCGGCCATGGAAGGAGATCTCGATGGCTGGCCAATCCTGCCGAGGCGGGTGCGGTGTCGCCGCCGGGGGAAGTTCGCTGTTGCTGCCGAGCAGCGGGTTCAGCAAGCATCTCCTCGATGCGCCCCTCTCGCCTCCGCCGCTGCTACGCCTGGTCTGCGCTGGCGCTCGCGTCGCTCGTCTCGCTCGCGGCGTGCGAGCGACGGGCAGCCCCGCGCGGGGGAGGCGCGGCGGGCACCGAGCAGCAGGCGCCTCCCGCCGCGCCATCCGCGAGCGCAACGGTCTCCACCGCCGCGGTCGAGTACCTCGAAGAGATCACGGGCGGCGCGGACCGGAACGAGGCGCTCCCCCTCGTCGTCGCGATTCACGGGCTCGGCGACAGGCCCGAGTCGTTCGCGGGTCTGCTGTCGGGCGCCGACGTCAAGGTGCGCCTCATCGTGCCGCGCGGGCTCACGCCGTACGGCGGCGGCTACTCGTGGTTTCCGCTCCAGCAGGCGCTCGCGAGCGAGGAGGTGGGACAGGGCATCTTGCGCGCGGCCGCCGCGCTCGCGGCGACGATCGAGCGGGTCGCCGCCGAGCGGCCGACGCGAGGAAAGGCCATCGTGACCGGCTTTTCCCAGGGCGGCGCGCTCACGTTTGCGCTCGCTCTTCACCACCCGCGTGTTGTCGGCGCCGCGTTCCCCATGGGCGGCTGGGTCCCCCCGGCGGTGCTCCCCGGCGCAGGCGCGGCGGCGCCGGCGCCTCCGGCGCTCGTCGCGCTGCACGGCGAGGACGACCGGCGCGTCCCGATCGGCCCGACGCGCGACGCGATCGCGGCGCTCGACGGGCGCGGCGTCAGGGCGAGACTGGCGAGCTACCCTGGCGTCGGCCACTCGGTGAGCGACGAGATGCGGCGCGACCTCCTGCAGCTCATCCGCGGCGCCGCCGCCGAGATGCGCTGACGGCCGTCCGGGCACAGCCGCGGCCCCTCGGCCCGCCGGCCCGGGCGCGCTGTCTTCCAGGGGCGGGTGTGCTACCCGCACCGGCAGGAGCGCGGTCGCACCGCCGGCCGCGAGGAGTGGGGCTCATGCGTTCGAACTCGCCTCTTGTCTCGTTCCCTCCGGCAGCTCTCCTGCTCTCGCTCTCGGGCTGCGGCGCCGAGGACGGCATCGCTCCCCTCGGCCCGGCGGTCGCCGCGCCGATCCAGGTCGTGCCGTTCGCCGCGACGCCCGAGGGCGTCGAGACGCAGCAGGCCAACAACAACCTCGACGTCGTCGCCCACGAGGGCCGGTACTTCCTGGCGTTCCGCACGGCCCCGAACCACTTCGCCAGCGACAAGGCCGAGCTCTACGTGGTCAGCTCGACCGACCAGGCGCGCTGGACGCTGGAGACCCGCGTCGCGCTCGGGACCGACGTGCGCGAGCCGCGGCTGCTCTCGTACGGCGGCGCGCTGTACCTCTACTTCGCCGTGCTCGGGAAGGATCCGACGAAGTTCGAGCCGCAGGGGACGATGTTCGCCGTGTACGAGGGGCCCGGCCGGTTCAGCGAGCCTTCCTGGTGGGAAGATCAGCCGGGGTTCATCCCCTGGAGGCTCAAGGTGATCGACGGGGTCGCCTACATGATCGGCTACGAGGGCGGCGAGAACATCTATCAGCCCGACGGCGAGCCCATCCGGGTCAAGTGGCTGAAGAGCCGCGACGGGCTCGCCTGGGAGCCGGTCGTGCCGGGCCAGCCGACGGTGCAGATCGGCGGCGGCTCCGAGACCGATTTCGTGTTCCAGGACGACGGCTCGGTGATCGCGGTGACGCGCAACGAGGCCGGCGACGAGCTCGGGTGGGGCTCCAAGATATGCCGCGCCGAGCCAGAGCGGCTCGGCGACTGGGAGTGCAAGAGCGACAAGCGGAAATACGACTCTCCCCTCGTCTTCCGCCGCGGCGAGGAGATCTACCTGATCGGCCGCCGCAACCTGAACGAGACAGGCAATTACGATCTCGACATGGATGAGCTCCCGCCGGCGCAGCAGGCGCAGAAATACCTCGTCGAATACTCGTTCGAGCCCAAGCGGTGCTCGCTCTGGAAGGTCGACCCGGACGCGCTCTCGGTCTCCTTCGTCCTCGACCTGCCGTCGCGCGGGGACACGTGCTTCGCCTCGGCGCTCGACGCCGGCGAGCACGAGATGACCGTGTACAACTACACCTCTCCGCTGGACGGCGAGGATCTCGATTGGTTCCGGGCGCAGGGCGGGCCAACGATCATCTACCGGACGACGTTGAGCCTTCCCTGACCCGACCGCATCGACCCCCCTCGAGCACGCGGAGCACGCGCGGGTGCTCGGCGCCATCTACACGGCGCGCGCAGCCTCCCCTACGTTGTGGGCCCGAATGAAACCGGATCCTTCCGATCGCTTCGCGCGGTGGCTCAGCCACCCTCGCTTCGTCCCGGCTGTCTTGCTCCTCGCGCTCGCCCTGGCGCTGCCCACGGTGGCGATCGCCTTCTATGCCGATGACTACATCCTGTTCTGCTACCTCGCGAAGCTGATCCCTGCCTCGCCTCCCTGGTACGATCTCTACAACTTCTTCCCCGGCGCCCCGGAGGAGACACGGGCTGCCGTCTCCATCTCCGGGCTGCCGTGGTGGACCGATCCGGAGCTCAGGATCCACCTTGTCCGCCCCCTGGCGAGCGCGGTGTTCACGCTGGAGCGCGCGGTCTTCGGCGACACTCCGCTCGGGTACCACCTTGTCTCGATCGGGCTCTATCTCGCCCTGGTCGCGGCCGCAGGCAGGCTGTTCCTGCGGGTGCTCCCGGGCGCAACCGCGGCGCTCGCGGTGCTGATCTTCGCGATCAGCGGGAACCACGTTCACCCGGTCGGCTGGATCGCGTGCCAGCACATGCTGCTCGCGGCGCTCCCGGTGGTGCTCGGGCTCCTTGCCTATCTCCGCTACCGCGAGGAAGGGTGGCGACCCGGGCTGTACCTCGGGCCGCTCGGGCTCGGGATCGGGCTCCTCGGCGGCGAGGCGGCGCTCGGCGGGGCGGCGTACTGGATCGCCTATCAGCTCGCCGGTCCCGTGCCGCCGGGCCGCGCGGACGGCTGGCGCGCCCGGGCGGCCGGCGTGCTCCCGGCGCTCGGCCTCCTCGGGTACTTCGCCGCGTACAAGGCGTTCGGCGGCGGCGCCGCGCACACCGGCGGTTATATCGACCCGCTCACCAGCCCCCTCACCTTCGTGGCCACCGCGGCGGAGCGGCTGCCCATCCTGATCGGCGGCGCCCTCGTGGCCGTGCCCGCGGATCTCTCCGTCCCGCTCCCCAAGCTCCCCTTCATCGCGATCGGGCTCGCGGCGGCCGCCGGCGTCGCCCTCCTCTACCGCGCTTGCCTCCCCGCGGTCCCCGAGCGCGAGCGGGCCGCCTTGCGCTGGCTCGTCCCCGGGGCGCTCCTCGCGTTCTTCACGAGCCTCGGGGGCTTCCCTGGGTCGCGCCTGCTGCTGATGCCGGGCCTCGGGATCGCGCCGCTCCTCGCCGTCGTCGTCCTGCGCGGGCTGCGCCGCGCCCCCTCACCCGGGGTCGCGTCATGGCCTCGCCGCGCCGGCGCCTGGTTCCTCGCCGCTGTGCACCTCGGGATCGCGCCGCTCCTGTTCCTCGCCGCCACCTCGTCGAGCATCGATATCGCCCGCAAGCTCGAGGACATCGCCCGCAGCGCGGAGATCGACGCGCCGCCCCGCAAGCGGGTCTTCATCGCGGCCGCCTCGGATCCGATGGCAGCCATGTACCCTCAGGCGATCCGCGCCCTGGAGTCGCCCGATTCGTTCTCCTGCTGGTCGATCCTCTCGATGAACAAGGGCACGCACCGCCTCACGCGCACAGGCCCGTCCTCGTTCTCCCTGGGGCGCATCGACGGGACGATGCTGACCGGGGCGTTCGAGACGCTCTACCGCGCGCCGTCCTCGCCGATCGCCGCGGGCTACGAGGTCGGCCAGTGCGGCGCCACGATCCGGGTCGCCGAGGTCGCGGACGGGAGGCCCGTGCGGCTCGAGGTCGACCTGGGCGCGCCGCTCGAGGATCCGGGGCTCGTGATCCTGGCGTGGCGCGATGGGAGGCTCCGCCGCGTCGCGCCGCCCGCGCTCGGCGAGGCGGTGGAGTTCGCGTGGTCGCCGGGGCCGATCGGGTTCTTCTGAGCGCGGCGTCCCACCCACGGACGCCCGGCGCGCTCGAGCCGCCCGAGCGCGGCGCGATGGCTCCCCCGCCCGCTGTGATACCGTGGCCGCGTGCCCAGCAGACCTCCGAGCAAGGCGGCCGAAGGCGGCCCCGAGACGCTGACGCACACCGGCTCGCCTGCAGATGACAGCGCGAGCGCGGTGCGCCGCTTCCGTCTGGAGCTCGTCGAGGGGCCGGCCCGGGGCGTCGTGTGGGATTCCTCCGCCGATCGATGCGCGCTCGGATCGGACGAAGGCAACGACCTCGTCGTCGCAGACCCCACCGTCTCACGCTTCCACTGCGAGATCCGCATCGACGAGGCCGGCGCGCGCGTCCGCGACCTGAAGAGCCGCAACGGCACGGCCGTCGACGGCGTCTCCGTCGTCGAGGCGTTCCTGCGCACGGGCAGCCTCATCCGCGTCGGCAAGACCGTGGCGCGCTTCGAGTTCGGCACGGAGCACAACCGCCTCCCGCTGTGGGACGAGGCGCGGTTCGGCGCGCTCTCGGGCGCGTCGGCGGCCATGCGCGGGGTGTTCGCGCTCCTGGCCCGGGCGGCGGAGCGCGACGTCACCGTGCTGCTCGAGGGCGAGACCGGCACCGGCAAGAGCCAGGCGGCCCGCTCGATCCACGAGCGGAGCGCGCGGCAGGAGAAGCCGTTCGTCGTCGTCGACTGCGGGGCCATCCACGGCAACCTGATCGAGAGCGAGCTCTTCGGGCACGCGAAGGGCGCGTTCACGGGCGCGGCGGAGCAGCGCGTCGGCGCCTTCGAGGAGGCGTCGGGCGGGACGATCTTCCTCGACGAGATCGGCGAGCTGCCGCTCGACCTCCAGCCGAAGCTCCTGCGGGCGCTCGAGGCGCGCGAGATCCGCCGCGTCGGGACGAACACGGCGCGGCAGGTCGACGTGCGCGTCATCGCGGCCACGCACCGGGACCTGCGCTCCGAGGTGAACGCGGGCCGCTTCCGAGCCGATCTCTACTTCCGGATCGCGGTCGTGCGGATCCCGATGCCGCCCCTCCGGCGGCGGCCGGAGGACATCCCGGCGCTGCTCGACGATCTCCTCGCCGCGCTCCACGCGACGCCGGAGGAGGCCGCGGCGCTGCGGGAGCCGAAGGTCATCGCCCGCCTGAAGCGCGCGGCGTGGCCGGGCAACGTGCGCGAGCTGAGGAACTACGTGGAGCAGTACCTGGTGTTCCGCGCGCCGCCGCCCGTGAGCGAGCTCGCGCCGGTGAGCGCGCCGCCGCCGGTCGACGCGAGCGTGCCGTACGCCGAGGCGCGCGACCGGGTCCTCTCGGACTTCGAGCGGCGCTACTTCGAGGCGCTGCTCCGCGCCCACGACGGCAAGGTCTCGCGGGCCGCGGCCGCGGCGGGGCTGGATCGGCGGTACCTGTACCGCCTGCTCCACCGGCACGGGCTGGGGCCGGAGCGCGATCCGGAGGGGTAGCGCCGCGGCGGCTCGCTCGGGTCGTGCAGGAGGCAGTGACGGGCTGCGCGCGAGGGAGCGTCAGCGCTGTCCGCTCCGGCGCGCCTTCCGCTCCCGCTTGCGCGCGTTTCTGGCCGCGTTGTGCGCGCTTTCGGCGAGGCGCTCGGGCGGCACCAGGCCTGGCTGGACGGCCCGAGGCGCCGCCTGGGACGCGAGCGCCGGCTCGCGCTGCGTCGCCGCAGGCTCGAAGATCGCCTCGCCGCGCGCCCAGCGCGCGCTGGCCTCTGGCTCGGCGAGCGCGATGGCCACGGCGGTCGTGAGCTCGAGCGAGCGCGCGTCGAGCCCAGCGTCCTGGCACGCGACGATGATCGCGGACTGGGCGAGGCCATAAAGGATCTCGTAGGCTCCATGCCTGGGGACGGCCGTGTTCTGGGTCATGTCCTCGGACGCGCGCTGGCACTGGTCTCGATCGACCGAGTTGTGGAGTCGGCAGACCAGCGGACGAACGGGGTAGATCGAGCACGCCCCCGTCTCGGTGTTCAGGAAGAAACAGGGCGTCTGTTCACGCCAGCGCCGCTCCGCGTCGAGCGAGCGCGCCCTCTGCGACGCTTCCGCGATCTGCGCGCGCAGGCGGGCCAGCTCGCCGGCAGATCGCGCCTCGGCGAGGAACGCCGCGATCGCGATCGCCTCGGGGGCCAGCGCCTCGACCGCGCGCCCCCGGCAGCAGAAGGAGCACCCCCGGGTGCACGCCGGGGCGTCGGCCACCCCGAGCCGCTCCAGGTGCTGCGCGACGCGCGCCGCGGCGCTCTCGGCGAGCGCGCTCGGGCTCTCCGCGCCGCCCGCCAGCACCTCCTTGGCCCGCTCGAGCTCTGCCTGAAAGAAGGCCTGAAGGGCCGGCGATGCCTGCGCCACGTTGGCGCGAATGGCCTGGCTGTCCCCCCTCCCACGCTCGATCACGCTCACCTCCGCTCGGCCGAGGATAAGTGACGTCTGCCGGATCTTCCATGTCCGACGACGACGCCATCACACCGCTGGATCCTGTCAGGGGCTGGGCCCCGCTCCGCGCAGCAGAAATTTGGCCAGAGTTGGCGGGGTCCGGATACGAGGGACGCATGCTCGATCCCACGCCGTGGGCGAACCGCTCCTACCGATGGCGGGTACGCTTCTGAAGACTCCGCCCCTCACCGTCCGCTCCCCCGCTCCGGTCGCCGACGCGACGGCGGTGATCGAGATCGCGGCGCGCACCTTTGGCAATTACGCGCGCTTCCGCGCCGACTGCGCCGCCTGGTACGTGAACCACAGCCACTACGACTGGGACGCCTCGGTCATCGGGTTCCTCGGTGATGCGATGGTCACCCACTGGGGCGTGTGGGGTTATCGTATGCGGATCGGTCGGGCGGAGGTGCGCTGCGGCGGCATCGGCGCGGTGGCCACGGAGGCGGCCCACCGCGGCAAAGGGCTCATGGCCCGCACGGCTCCGCACAGCCTCGACCGCATGCGCGCCCGCGGATATCACCTCTCGATCCTGTTCGGGATCGACGACTTCTACCACCGGTTCGGCTACGTGCCGGCCTGGCCCGAGTCACGGTGGCGCGTGAAGCTCGCCGACCTCCCGGCCACGCTGCCTCGGCTGCGCGGGCTGCGCCGGATCCCCGCGGCGCCCACGCAGGCGCTGGTGCGGCTGCACAACCGGTGGAACGCCGGCCTCACCGGCACGGCGGTGCGGCCGACCTTTCTGCGCTCGTGGAGCGGCATGCGCAAGGACGTCGAGGCCTGGTGCTGGGGCGCGGATCGAGAGCGCCCCGAAGGGCATGTCGTCGTCCAGGCGAGCAGGATCCGGCTCGTGTGCGCCGAGGCGACCGGCGCACCGGACGCGGTGCTCTCGGCGCTCGCGGCCCTCTGCCGGCGAAAGGCGCTCCCCGAGCTCCGCTTCGACACGCTCCCCTTCCGCTCGGCGCTCGCCGCGCGGCTCCGGACCCTGAACAGCCGCTACGAGCAGCGGTATGCTGAAAGCGGCGCCGCGATGGTCCGGGTCGTCGACCTCCCGGGATGCCTCACGGCGATGGCGCCGGAGCTCTCGGCCCGGCTCGCCGCGTCCGAGCTCGCGAGCTACCGCGGCGCGCTCACCCTCACCAGCCCGGAGGAGACGGCGACGCTCCGCCTCGACCGCGGCCGCGTCGAGGTCGTCCGCGGGCGGAGCGCCGCGGGGGCGCGCAGCGCGGTCCACGGCGGCTGGGCGGTGGCGCGCCTCCTCCTCGGCTCGGACGCGCCGCTGGAGGTGTGCGACGCGGGGAAGCTCCGGCTTGCAGGAGACGCCGCCCGGCTCGTCCCGGTGCTCTTCCCGGCGCAGCACCCGCAGCTCACGCTGGCGGATCGGTTCTGAAGGCCGGCGGCTGGTCCCGCGCGTGATGACGCTCGCGCCGGCGGGATATCCCCGGGCCGATGCGCGCGCGCCGGTGGTGGAGTAATTACCCCACCTTGCCGGAATGATGGAACCGCCATGACGCCATAAGACGCCAAGGGTCACACCGCGCCCGGGCAGGGTTGGGATGGCGCGGTGTCGACCTCGATGGGTCGGCTGGACAGGAGGTCGTCCAGCAGGGTGCGCAGCGCCACGGATTGGCTGGCGGCGCGGGTATACAGCGCGGTCGCTTGAATCACCGGCAGATCGAGGTCGGGGAGCAGGCGTACCAGCGTTCCTCGTTCCAGGTCACGCAACGCAAGGAACTCGGGTACGAAAGCGATGCCCAGACCAGCCCTCGCGGCATCCCGCGTGACGATCATGTTGCCGGTGCTCATGCGCCAGGGGACGCGCACGGTCTCCCCGCCGACTTTCCAATGAACGAGCTCGGGCCGCGTGACGACGGCGCCATGCTGCGCGAGGTCGGCGGGCCTCCGGGGCACGCCGTGCTGCTCCAGCCAGCTCGGCGAGGCGACGATGACCATGGTGATGTCGGCCAGCTTGTGGCTGATCAGCTCGCTGTCCTCGATCGCCCCCATGCGGACGGCCAGGTCGTAGCCGCCGTTGACCAGGTTGACGCGCCCGTCATGGAGATGCAGGTCGATGCGAACCGCCGGATAACGCCTCATGAACGAGAGCAGGCGGGGCGCGATCGCCGCCTGGCCATAGGCGACGGGCGCGGTGATACGCAGCAGCCCCGAGGGAGCCGCGTGGAGGATCTTGACCTCGGCGGTCGCCTGCTGCGCCTCTCGAACGATGGGCTGGACCTTGTCGAAGAAACGCCTGCCCGTATCCGTCAAGCTGAGCGCGCGCGTGGAGCGGATGAGCAGCGGCGCGCCGAGCCGCTTCTCCAGCAGCGCGAGGTTTCGGCTGATGGTCGCCTTGGGCAGACCGAGCGCCCGGCCGGCCGCGCTGAGGGAGCCTTCCTCGACGATGCGCACGAACATCGACAGACCGGACAGATCATCGGGCTCCCTCAACGTTCCACTCCTCGAACGCGGCCGTTCCATGGCGCCCTCTGGCGCCGTCGCGGGCATCTTCGCATACTCCGGACGTGATCCTAAGCGAGGCGGCGCCGGCGCGGCGTCCGGCTTCGCGGCGATCCGCGCCGATGCGCGGGCCGCCATCGGCGATGCCGGTCTCCCCGGGGATCCTGAAGGCGCAGCGCGCGCCATCGGCCACGCCGTGGCGCCACAGCCGCACGTGCGGCCCATCGGCGGCGGTCGACGGGTGGAAGGGCGGATGGGCGGACGGGCGGACGGGCGGACGTAGACCAATTTCTCGACGATCTTGACGCCTACAACCGCACCTCGGACCAGGTGCGGCTGTAGTATCCTATCATAGAGGTGCCTCGCGGCCCCCGGCGCATGGCCATCTGGGGGGAAGATCGATCAGGAGACAGCATGATCTACGTGTTCAGAGAGGTCGCCGTGAACCGGGATCCCGCCTCGACCCATCCGAAGCTCAGCAGAGGCGAAATCTGGAGAGGCCTCGTCATGAAGGCCGAGAACGCCTTGCCCTTCGTCCCCGGCCTGGCGAAGTGTGATGTCGTCCAGCGCTCGCCCGGGAGCCTTGTTCGGGATATCGTCTTCCGAGGCGAAGAGGCGAGAGAGAAGGTCACCTTCTACCCGGAGGAGAAGGTCGTGTTCGTTCGCCAGTCGGGAAGTATAGACGGCTTCATCGTCAACGAGATCCTCGGCGAAGACGGCGACCTGCGCCTGCGGTTCAGCTTCGCGCTGCAGCTCCTGGACGCGCCGTCCGGCAGCGCCAGGGAGCGGGAGTTCCGTGAGGTGGTTGAGCGGGAGTACGTGAAGGCGGTGGACGCCACGCTGGACGCCATCCGGAAGATGGTGTCGAGCGAGCACCAGTCCGCGCGGTAGGGAGCAGCAGGCAGCCGTCCCTGCAGCCGCTGGCGCGGCTGCAGGGACAAAGTCGCCAGCGCCGTTCTCGTCAGCCTCGATGTCGGCCCACTCGGCTGGACCGGCGCGCGTGCCCCTGGCCGCGCCGATCGGGTCGCGCCAGGCAGCGAATCTTCGTCACGCGAGGGATACTCTATGAGCTTCGAACAGTCGTCTATCAGAGCTGTGGTCATGAAGGCGCCCGGTCGGATCAGCCCCGCCGCCAACGCGCCATCCCTCGAGAGTCTGGTCTCCACTGCGCGCGAGCTCGTCCCCGGTCTCCGCGAGCGAGCCCAGCAAACGGAGATCGAGCGCCGCGTCTCGGAGGAAACGAACCAGCTCTTCCATCGCGCCGGCTTCTTTCGGCTGATGCAGCCGGCTCGCTACGGCGGCTACGAGTACGGCTTCACCGCGCTCCTCGACGTGATCAGCGAGATCGGGCGAGGCTGCACCTCGTCCGCCTGGGCATGCTCGCTCGGGGCGATCCACCAGTGGCTGCTTGGGTTGTTCCCTGCGCAGGCGCAGGACGACGTGTGGAGGGAAAATCCCCGGGCCATCATGTGCGGCTCCTACTCGCCCATCACCGCAGCGCACGCGGTCGATGGCGGGTACCTGATCCAGGGCAACTGGCGCTTCGCGTCCAACGTCGACAACTCACAATGGGCCGTGCTGGGCGTCCAGTTTCCGAGGGAGAACGACGCCACCCCCAACGCTGGCTTCTTGCTCGTGCCCCGCGCCGACTGGTCGATCGAGGACGACTGGCACGTCGCGGGTCAAGCTGGCACCGGGTCCAAGACCGTGGTGCTCAACAAGCCGACCTTCGTCCCGGGTCATCGGAAGCTCACCTTCGCGGAGGCCGCGTCCGGCGCGCCTCCAGGGGGCTCGGTGAACCCCAACCGTATCTACAGCATCTCCTTCCTCTCGGCGATCCCCGTCTGCCTCGTGGCCCCGCTCCTGGGCACCGCCCAAGGCGCCATCGATGCCTTCATCGATCTGTGTGACAGTCGCGTCACGCGCGGCGGCATCGGCGGCGCGGGAGCGCGCCTCTGCCAGTTCGCTCACGTCCAGTCGCGCCTGGCCGACGCCGCGGCCGCCGTCGACGCGGCGAGGCTCGTCCTCGACCGCGACATCACCGAGGTGGAGCTGACAGCAGCCCAGGGGAGGTCCGTGAGCATCGAGAAGCGCATCCGCAATCGGCGAGGCCACGCCTACGCGGCGAAGCTGTCGCACTCCGCCATTGACGCGTTGTTCTCGTGCGTCGGTGGCAGCAGCTTGGAGCTCGGTCAACCGATCCAGCGCATGTGGCGGGACGGCAACGCGATCGCCCAGCACATCACCCTCAACTGGGACGCCGTGTCCACGATGGTCGGCCAGCACATGTTGGGGCTCGAGCCGAAGGGCGCCTACTGAGCAAGGACCGCGAGAGAGCGCCGTTTTCGCCTCGCGCGGCCAGCGTGGGGAGAATTCGGCGCCCACCGCGCGACGCGAGCCACCCGCGCCGCGCGCGCTCCTACAAGCGCTCGATGAGGAAGCTTCGGGTCTTGTTGTCGAAGGTGTGGGGAGCGAGGTTCGCGTCTGCCGTGAAGACGCGCGTCTCCACCGGGAAATACCCGATCCATCCGGCGGAGAGCGTCACCTTCAGGCCCGGGGGGACGCGGACGGAGCTGATCCGCGAGTCCCAATGGGTCCATGGGATGGCGAACAAGAGGGCGCCGCCGACACCGAATAGGAACGAGTCGCCCGAGAAGTTGGCGTTCTCGTAGAAGGTGACCACGTCCAGCTGCGGGTCCGAGGCGCGCGCGACGACGAGGCTCGAGATGGTACTGTCGAAGCCCGCGGCCACGAGATCCGTGTCCGAGGTGAAGACGCGCGCATCCCACTCGAAGTTGTCGCCCAGGAAGGCCGTGACCCGGAGCCCGGCGGGGACCCTGATCGCGCTCGCGCGGTCGCTGCCGATGATCGCCATGTCCGCGAGCCTGTAGCGGCCGATCCCGAAGCCCTGCGAGACGCCGGAGAAGTTCGAGAGATCGTAGAGCACCACCTCGCTGGCGGGATGGACGGTGGGGCCGCCGGCGATCGTCGCGTCGATCCACGCGCGGTGGCGCGCGACGTCGACGCCGATGAGCGTCGCGTTCAAGTTCGTGCCGTCCTGACCGATCGAGCCCGTGTACACCGCGACCTGACGCCCGTTGACGAACCACGGGCCGCCGGAGTCGCCGCTATAGGGCGAGCCCGTCACGCCGATCGCCCTGAGCTCGTTGTCGGAATACCGGCCATCGATGTTGATGCTCGCCTTCTTGAGCGACGGCGCCATCACCAGCGGCGTGCCCTCGCTCCCCCAGCCGTAGATCGTCGCGCTGGCCGGCGCGGCCGGCGCCGCGTTGGCGAGCTGGACGACCGGGCCGCCGGCGTCCTCGGTCAGGTGGAGCAGCGCGATGTCGACGCCGGCCGAGGGCACCTCGACGGCATCGACCGCGATGCGCCGGCCCTCGCGGTACGTGTTGCTGCCGATGCGGATCGCCGACGTCTCGCCCTCGTCCGCAATGCAGTGCTGCGCGGTGAGCACCCAGCGCGGCGCGACGAGCGTGCCGGTGCACTGGTAGAAGTCGCCCGTATTCCCGCGCACGTCGAAGACCTGGACGGCCCAGGGGCTCGCCTCGGCGAGCCCGCCGCTGATGATCTCGGCCGACGCCGACCCGAGCTCCTCGAGCGGCTCGTCCGACACGTCGGCGCCCGAGCAGGCCGTGGAGAGGCCGAGCGCGGCGCCGGCGCAGACCACGAGACCCAGCGTATTACCAAGTTCTTTCTTCTTCATTCTGTCTCCACATCATCTTCTGCTCAGACGATCGTTCGCGCCGACGGAGTCCGCCTCTGCCACGCGGCTGCCAGCGCCATCGAGGTCAAGCAAGCGTTCTCAGCAGGCAGATGGACGGGCGCTGTGATCACGGCATGCCGCCTCGGCGACGGCGTCTCCGAGCAGGCCCATGGGGCACACCGGGTCGACTACGGTGGGGAGACGACCGGAGCGGGAGGGCCAGAGGTGGGCGTATGAAACCCGCCCCGCAACCGCTCAAGGATCACGTCCGTGAGTATGCGGCGTTACCGGGAGCGATGCCATACGGAGATATGGAACGGCGGCGTTCGAGGCGCGGAACAAAGCTCCATCTCGCTGTTCGCATCGAGCTGCATCTTTAGGATGAGCGCGACGACCCAGTCGGCGGCCACGACCCGGCCATCGGCGTGGGCGCGCTCGGCTCGCCGCAGCCTCATCCATGGGCCACGGCGCAGTCCCCCCGCAAACGCCTATGCGTCAGGGCGCTCCGCTCGGTTGGGCCGGCCCCGGTCGGCTCTGGCAGGCTTGCGGAACCACTGAACCGCTGGCCGGGAGGCCGCCTCTCCAAATGGATGGAAACCTGCCAACCCATTGGCAAGACACCACGCGCGCCCACCGGGGTTGCTAGGCTGGCGCCGGACCCGGCGACGCGGAGCGGCTGTCTGGCCGCGACGCGCGGACGTTCGATCCGTGGCTGGAGCGCCACCCGAAGGTCTTCGCCTAGCTACTCACCACGGGCTGCGACGAGCGCGCAGCCGTCGACACGCAAACAGAGGAACAGAACCATGGCCTTCACTCTCCCCGAGCTCCCCTACTCCAGAGACGCACTGGTTCCCCACATCTCGGCCGAGACGCTCGATTTCCACCACGGCAAGCACCACAACGCCTACGTCACGAAGCTGAACGAGCTCGTGGCAGCGGACGCGGCGCTCGCGGGCAAGAGCCTCGAGGATCTCGTCCGCACGACGTCCGGCGCGGTCTTCAACCAGGCAGCTCAGGTGTGGAATCACACGTTCTACTGGCACAGCATGAAGCCGCAGGGCGGCGGTGAGCCTCCCGCCGCGCTCCGTGCGGCGATCGAGGAGGCGTTCGGAAGCGTGTCGTCGTTCAAGGAGAAGTTCAGCGCCGCGGCCGTCGGTCAGTTCGGCTCGGGCTGGGCTTGGCTGGTGAAGAATAGCTCCGGCAAGCTGGAGATCGTGCAGACGGGCAACGCCGGGTCCCCGCTCACGGAGGGCAAGACGCCGCTGCTCACGTGCGACGTGTGGGAGCACGCGTATTACATCGACTACCGCAATGCCCGGCCGAAGTACGTCGAGGCATGGTGGAACCTGGTGAACTGGGACCACGCCGCCTCGAAGCTGTGACCCACGCGCTCCCGTGACGTGGGCGCCATTGTCGTGGCGATGACGCTCACGCCACCCCGAACTTCTCGTCCAGCTTGGTGAGCTGGCTGGTGAAGCCTTCCTTCTGCATCTCGGTGAACTCGGCGCTATGCATGGTGTCGAGCAGCACCACCATCTTCACGCGGTCGCCGAGCTCCGTGAGCTCGACCTCGATGTCGTTCTCGTAGGGCGGCACGCCGGGCAAGAAGTCGATCACATTGCGGAGCACGAGCCGTGTCATGGGCATGACCTCGGCAAAGGTGGAGGTGACGCCGTGCGAGGGTGGCTGGCCGATCTCCGCCATGGCGCGGACCATCTCGGGCGTCGCGGCGATCATCTCGTAGCGCAGGGTGCCGCCCGGCCTCGCGTCGAGCTCCGCCACGGCGGCTCGAAAGTTTCGCGGCCCCCACCAGGACTCGAAGCCCTCTCGCGTGGTCCAGAGGTCCCAGACCTCCTGCAACGTGGCGCGATAGGTGCGCTCGACTCTGACTTTGGATCGGGCCTGGGCTTTGACTGCGCTGTTCATGATCGCTTCCTCGTGGTTGGGCCGTCTTGAATGGCCGGGTTCTTCTGCACTTGCGCGCGCTTCTTCTCGAGCGCGGCACCAAAACGATCGAGACGCTCCTCCCAGAGCTGCCGGTAGCGGCCGAGCCAGTCCTCGAGCTCGCGGAACGGCTCGGGACGAAGGGAGTAGAGGCGCCGCTGCCCGTCGGGTCGCATCGAGACGAAACCTGACTCCGAGAGGATGCGCAGGTGCCGCGACACGCCCGACTGGTGGATGCCGGCCTTCTCCACGACCTCGGCCACCTGCTGCTCGCCAGAAAGGAGAGCCTCGATGATGCGGCGGCGCGTGGGATCAGCCAGGGCCTGGAAGACGTCCAGTTGCATGCCGGTACATATACACGACAGTGCATACGTCGGTCAAGCGCGAACGCGCGCGGGGCTGCACGCGCGGCCGGACCTCGCCGGCCCGCGTGGAGCGCGGCTCAGCGCGGCGCAGCTCCGCGGCGGCTCACCTGTGTGTCAGGCGCGAGCGCTCGCGTAGGGCGTCCCGGTCAGGGCGCGAGGTCTCCCTCGACCCGCGCTTCGCGCGGCGCTCGCAGCATGCGCTTCAGGCGCGCCCGCGCGGTGCGCTCGGCGCGGCGCCGTAGCGGCTTCTGCTCCTCGACGGGCACCGCTCCGTGGCGAGCCGCCGGCGCGATCGGCAGCCCCAGAACGTCCGTTGGCGGGGCGGCGGGCGTTTCGAGCTCCGGCTCGGTCAGCGCAGCGCCGAGCGCGGCGCGGACGCGCACCGGGTCGAGCGTCAGGCACCATGCGACGATGCTCCAGGCGAGCGCGGCATGCCGCGCTTCATCCGTCGCGATGCGCGCGAGCGCCCGCGCGACGGCCGGATCGGCGGCGTGGCGCTGCGCTCGCCGCGCGAGCGAAGCGGCGAAGGTTTCACCGATGCAGCCGTCGGTGAAGCTCAGGTACGCGACGGAGGCGGCGTCGCCCGAGAGCGCGCTGGCCGGCAACGGCAACTTGGCCGGCCCGAGCGATAGCCCCGCATACGTGCTCGCGAGACCGAAAGAGAGGCGCGCGTGTTCGATCTCGTCTTGCGCCGCCTGCTGGCAAGCCGCGAGCAAGTCTGCGGGTGCTCCGAGCGCCAGGAGCTCCAGCGCGAGCGCGGAGAACGTCGCGATCGAGGCGTGCTCGACGAGCGCGGCCTCGAGCCAGAGGGCGGCGAGCTCTTCGCGCTCCCGGGGCGAAAGGTGAGCGACCAGCGCGGGGTCGCTGGTGTCCGCCCAGCCGCTCGCTTCGAGCGCCGCGGCCGTGATGGGGCCCTCTTCGTCTCGCAGCGGCCGGCCGAACGAGGTGAAGAGCCTGCCGCCGCTGTAGATCGGAGCCTTGAGGGTCAAGACCCACGACACTTCGACGCCGTGAGCCGGGAGGCCGTGATCGGCGCCGCTCATCGGGATCGTCACGCGCAGCCCCGTCCCCAGCACGGCGGCCGAGGCGAAGACGCCCGTGTGCAGCGCGAACGTCGACGTGTGGAGATTGCTGCGGGTCAGACCCGCGAGGCCGAGCTCTCCACCGACGACGTTCCCGAGCTGAAACCCGAACGCCAGGCGCGCATAGTCGCCGGCATATGTCTGCGCCTGGAAGAAACCACCGTAACCGATCGAGCCCGGGTCGCCCTTCGGGAAAACCATGCCGCTGATTTCCGTGCCGACCCCCACCGGGCATTCGCCGCTGCCGGCGGACAGCAAGAAGCCGGGGTTGAACGACCCCTCGGACCGCGCCAGGGCCTGCGCCGGCACCAGGAACGCGACCGCACCGGCGATCTCGATCGCGACGAGCTTGATCCTGCGTCTCATGTTCGTTGAACCTACCAGAACGAGAGCCAGGGGGAGTTTGTCACGAGCTTGATCGAAGCATCACGCGGCACGAAACCGTCGCATCCCCCACCGGAGAGCTCGAACCGCTTTCGTTCGGCGTCGAGCTTCACCTCGACATCTTCCACCGGCTGAACGGCGGCGAGGAGCCTGCCCCTCGAGAGCTCGTGGAAGGTCTCGGCACGACGTTGCGGGTGCTGCCAGCAATCACCGGCAGCAACCAGAACGTTCAAAACGTACGAACCCCTGACCCGCCGACAAGAACCCACAGCGCCAGCGGGCTCACTCGTTTGAGCAATGTTATCCACACCACGCCGACAGGTATCCACGAGTCGCTCAAGACGTCATGCGAAGGATGTTCGACCAAACCCGTCCGGCGTATACTGCGCGTTTCGGAGGTTTCGTTCCCATGTCCAACCCTTCTCGATCCCAGATGAACGGCACCTTCACACTGCACAGCGCCGTTCTCCTCTCCCTCGCTCTGACCGATCATCCGTGCAACTCCACAGGCCCTGGCTCCGGCTCGTCCGGCACCGGCGGCTCCACAAGCCCGAGCGCCAGCGCATCCGGCGCCGGAGGCTCCACGAGCGCGAGCTCCGCCGCGTCCGGCGCCGGCGGCTCCACGAGCTCGGGCTCCAGCGCGTCCGGCGCCGGCGGCTCCACGAGCTCGAGCTCCGTTGGCTCCGGCACCGGCGCTGGGGGCGCATCGGGCAACGCGCCGAACCACATCGCCGCCGGTGGGCAACACACCTGCGCCGTGCTCGCCGACACCACGGTGCGGTGCTGGGGCGCAGGCAACGCGAGCCAGCTCGGCCAGGGACGCTCCGGAGACTCGAGCGTTGCGCTCGCCGTTCCGGGCGTCACTGGCGTCGTCCAGATCGGGCTCGGGTACGAGTTCACGTGCGTACGCACGAACGCGGCCGCCGCGAGCTGCTGGGGGGCGAATCCGAACGGCGCGCTCGGCAACGGCGGGACGGACATCGAGCTGTCGCCGGCGCCGGTCGCTGTCGCCGGCGTCGAGCGCCTCGGCGACTTCGCGCTCGGCCACTGGCACAACTGCGTGATACACGGCGGCGGCACGCTCTCCTGCTCGGGCGACAACTCCAGCGGGCAGCTCGGGCTCGGCGATGTCGATACCGATGATCACCCAACGCCCACCGCGCTCCCGATCAACGGCGTCGAGCGGCTCGCGTTCGGCTATTTTCATACCTGCGCGGCGAGCGGCGACGGCTCGGTGCGTTGCTGGGGCTCCAACGGCTGGGGCGAAGTCGGCAACGGAACGTTCAGCAGCGAGCCGGTGCCGACACCAACGCTCGTCGGCGGGATCGACCATCCGCTGCAGCTCGCGGCCGGCCAGCAATTCTCATGTGCCCTGCTCCAGAGCCGTGGCGTCGCGTGCTGGGGCGACAATCGGAACGGTCAGCTCGGCGACGGCGGCACCGCCTTCCACACGACGCCCACGACGATCGAGGGCCTCACGGACGTCGTGCAGATCGCGGCGGGACGCAAGCACACGTGTGCGGTAAAGTCCGACGGAACCCTCTGGTGCTGGGGTCGCAACGATGTTGGGCAGCTCGGCGACGGAACGCAAACGGAGCGGCACGTGCCGACCCAGATCACGAGCCTCGAGGGCGTCGTCGAGGTCGCGCTCGGCGATCTGCACACGTGCGCGCTCGGCGACACCGGTGCGATCCGCTGCTTCGGCTCGAACTCGAACGGGCAGCTCGGCGACGGGACGACGACGGATCGAAGCAGCCCGACCGACGTGGTGTGGCCGTAGCTGCGGGAGCGCGTCCGTCCGGGGGCTCGTCCTACAACGCAACCTGGCCCGGCGGAACGCCCGGTTGCACGGTCGCGAACATGCCATCGGACTTCGCCGCCATGAACGGGTCAGCGCGGAGATCTTTGAGGATCGCCTTCACCTTCTCCGGGGCGAGCGACGGCTCCCTCGAATAAATGTCCACGCCCGGGGCCGTGCCCACGTTGGATCGCCCGAAGTAGGTGACGGCCCAGTCGTACGCCTCGCCCACGGCAACGACGTACCAAGGGCTGCGGATGAGGCCAAGGATGCCCGCGCCACGCCACACGAAGTGCGCGGCGTGCTGGGCGTCCTGCGTATCGATGCCCTCGAGCACCGCCGGTCGATACTGCCCTCCGAAGAGCGGTCGGGCCTCGAACGACAGCCTATCGCTCATGCAGAATCCCGGCCCAGGACATCGAGAGTAGGTAACCGTGGGGTGGATGCGGTTCTTCCAGAACCCATAGTTGGTCGCGACGATGTGCCACGTGCCAAGAAATCGCTCCGCATCGAAGTTTGCAGCCATGGAGGGGATCTGTGTCATGAGAGGTCATCCGAGCAAGACTGGATGCTGTTGAACCTGTGCCGGAATTCAGCCAGCGAGAACGCCGGCCGGACGCTCGATAGCTCGCTGGAGATGAAGTCCCACATGCGGCTCAGTGACATCAGGCTGTAGCCGCAGCGCTTCCAGGCGTAGACGATGAGAAGAAAGAGGTTGCGAGGGCTGGAGATCAGCTCGACCATCACATGGGGCACCGAGAGCAGAAGGACACCGACCGCTCTACGGAGCGTCAGGGATCGCACCCACAGCCGCATCGGCTGCATCCTCCCGTCCAGGCTGAGCGGCGCGGGGACGCACGGCTCGAGCATGTGGGTGAGGTATTGGAGCACCGAGCAGGCGAGGACCTGCAGCCAGGGATTCCTGTAGAGCTCGGCGCCTGCGCCGTTGAAGGGGGCGACCACGAAAACCCCGCCCGAGAACAACAGCCCGTGCGCGACGACGAGCGGCACGACAATGTGGCCCTCCAGCCTGCTCGCGCGGGCGATCGCGATGTGCATGCCAAGCATCACGGATGCGAGCACAGCCGCCCCCGTCAAGGACAGCCCGGAATAGGCGCACATCATCGCGACAGGAATGCCAACGAAATGGGAGAGCTTGTTGATCCAGCTCCGATGAAACAGCTCAAAAACATAGAATTGATAGGGAGCATCAAGGATCGCGCGCTGCGAGTCAGGTACGACAAAAACAGCGCGTACCAAGGTAAAAGCAGCACGACGCACACGACAAAGATCGAATGGACCCAGCATCATGGAGTTTCCCCAATCGGCCATGGACGGCTCACCAGCGTCATTTGGGCCGCACGCGTCGCTTCTCACCACGAGCCCACGGAAGCATCATCGAACGGCTCGTCCATTTCATGTTCGAGGTGAACGAGGCGCCGTCATGAGCCTTCATTCCACCTCGGCGCGGAGCCGATCGATGAGGAGCGCCCGGTCCGCTGCCTTGCCCGTGCCCGCGAACGCGACCCGCACACGCCCGTCCCTGCCGATCAGGATCACGTTGCTCGCGTCCTGCCTGAGCTCGAGCTTCTTGCGGAAAGATCCATCCCAATCACAGTAGATGGGCATTCCCCTCGCAGCCGATTGCTCACGGACCTTGTCCTTCACGATCCCTTTGACAGGCCAATAATTGTACTCGCTCACGTCTGCGATGGCCGCGACGCGCATCATCGACCGGTACGACGCCTGCTTCGACAGCCTCGCGAGCTCTTCTTTGAGCGCCTGGTTCTGCTCCGATGAGCTCCGGCTCTCATAGAAAAGGATCGTCACTCTCCCTTTCCAGGAGCTACTCTCGATAGATCGGCCGTCGACATCTTCGACGCGCGCGTCCGGCACCGCCTCACCGTCCCTAGGGAAAGCATGAGCTCCAGGTACGAACGAGCAGAGCGCGAACAGAACCATAGAAACAAAGAGCCCATTGACGTAACCCTTCATCGAAGTTCACCCGTCTAAGACGCTGCAAAGCGAAGCGCAGCGAAGCCAACCCATAGTGGTGCCATAACAAGAGCGCCTCTCAACGTCAGGCAGGCAGACAGGGGGCGCGCATCGCGTCATTACGCCTCATCACCCTACTTCAGTAGGGCTCCTCGGCACTCCGGGCGCTGCCCCCTCACCTGCCTGGCGAGGTCCAGTCTTGTTCGGCGCTCCAAGCAACCGCTTGATGACCCAATGATAGCGACCTCATGGGTGTCATGCAACGAATTCGTGTCATTGATCCGCAATCTCCACAATGAGTGTACAATATAATATATTGTTGGTATCGCCAGCGTGGCACACGCCACGCATGGTGAGGTGAGCGCATGCCGATTTGCAGCCTCGCGAAGCCGCCTGACGGTGATTGACCGACCGCTTCGTGAGCAACCCGGGCGGGCAAGCCTGGGACGGCGCCTCGCGGGGCGGTTTCGGCCGCGTTGAAGACCGCGGCCCGCGTATACGCAGCTCTGGGAGGGGGCGCCCGCTCCGCGCTCGGCCCCGGGACGATCGCGGCGAGCTCCGGCCGCTCGTCTCCGCCGCGCTCCGGAAGGCCGGCGTCGGGGTTCCCCGCCGGACCACGGCCTCCGCCGGACCACGACGCTCGCGGCCGTGCGAGCAGCGGTCCGCCCGCCTGGGACATCCTAAGTCATTGAATACACAGCGTTTTCATGTGACAATCGGCCAGCAAAAAAGAAAAATTTCGCCGGCGTGTCGATCCGGCCCCGGCTCGTTCGTCGCCACTTCAGGAGAACGGTCGTCAGAAGGGCCGCAGGCGATGCCTGCGCCAGAAGGAGTTGCGCGCATGTCGAGGCTTCGGGTAAACGCGTTTGGGATCTCGATCGACGGTCATGGCGCCGGTCCCGGCCAGGATCTGGCCAATCCGATGGGCGTCGGAGGGATGGCGCTGCACCAGTGGGTCCTCGGCACGAAGACGTTCCAGAAAATGTCCGCCGACTTCGCTGCCTCGCTGATCGGCGACACGGTCGGCCGGACAGGCGTCGACGACGACTTCGCCGCGCGCGGCTTCGAGAACCTCGGCGCCTGGATCATGGGCCGCAACATGTTCGGGCCGCAGCGGGGCCCCTGGCCCGACGACGGCTGGAAGGGATGGTGGGGCAAGAACCCGCCCTACCACGTGCCCGTCTTCGTGCTCACGCACCATGCTCGTGAGTCCTTCACCATGGAGGGCGGAACGACCTTCCACTTCGTGACCGAAGGCATCCACGCCGCGCTGAAGCGCGCGAAGGAGGCGGCCCAGGGCAAGGATATCCGGCTCGGCGGCGGCGTCTCCGCCGTTCGGCAGTACCTCTCCGCGGGGCTCATCGACGAGCTCCACCTCGTGATCTCCCCCGTGCTCCTCGGCCGGGGCGAGCACCTCCTCGCCGGCATCGATACGGTGAGCCTCGGCTACCGATGCACGGAGCACGCTTCCTCGGGCCACGCCACCCATGTCGTCCTGACGAAGTAGCCTTTACCAAGGAGAAGAGCTCCGTGAAAGTCATGGTGTTCGTCAAGGCCACGAAGGAATCCGAGGCGGGGAGGATGCCGGACGAGAAGGTCATCGCCGAGATGGGCAGGTTCAAAGAGGAGCTCGTCCAAGCCGGCGTCATGCTCGGCGGAGAGGGGCTGCACCCGAGCAGCAAAGGCAAGCGCCTGCGCATCTCGGACGGCAGGACGACGCTCATCGACGGCCCCTTCGCCGAAGCCAAGGAGCTCGTCGGCGGATACTGGCTCTGGCAGGTGAAGTCGCTGGACGACGCGGTCGCGTGGGCCAGGCGCTGCGCCGACTACATGCCCAGCGGGGAATGGGAGCTCGAGATTCGACCGATCTTCGAGGCGGAGGACTTCGGCGAGGAGTTCACGCCGGAGCTGCGCGAGCAGGACGAACGCCTGCGCGCCGAGATCGAGCGGCAGCGGAAGTCCTGAAGGTCGCGCTCCCCGATCGATGGCGATTGTGTCGGCTTCGTGAATCCACCCGGCGCAGGTGGGCGGAGATGCGGCGCCGTCACACAGGAGAGCGGCGCGCGACCTGCGGAGGCGCGCGCCGGCTCGCCGCGCGGCGCGCATTCGCGTTGACGCCATATCCGTGCGACGCTATCGCACCGCCCCATGAATGGAACCATGTCAAAGGCATTGACGGCGATTCTGCTCCTCTCGTGCGCGGCGCCGCTCGGTTGCGGCGCGTTGATCGCGTCGCTCGGCCCGGAGGAGAAGGCTCAGCTCGACGAGTTCACGAAGAGGTACAACGAGACGTCCGCCGCGTCGAAGAAGAACCTCGACACGAACGAGGCGTATTTCAACGCGATCATCGTGGCCGCGAGCTGTGCGGACAAGACCAAGCTCGCGGTGGGCAACGAGTGGATGACCGAGACCGTGGATGGGAAGATGTACGTGCAGCAGGCGCGCGACAAATGCGCCGAGATCCTGACGGCGCTCCGCAAGAAGGACTCGGGCGAGCAGGGCTGCGGTTATGCCTCGCTCCGCGTGCAAGGCGGACAGCAGCGCCCCGGCATGGACTGGACCACCACCGTGAGCGGCGCCCTGAACTTCGATACGAACGAGCGGACGAACCTCCGCGCCCAGGACGACGGCTCGCGCGAGCTCACGGCGTGCGACAAGGTGCCGGAGAAGGGCACGACGCCTGCTCCCATCTGGAAGCCGGAGCTCGTCAAGGAGGCCGAAAGGATGTGCGGGCAAGGCTCGATCATCCTCTACACGGGCACGGACTGGAAGACGAACGAGGCGTCGTCGACCGACGGGGACCACTACCTGACACGCTACCTCGACGCGGAGTGCTGGTACCCGAAGGGGACGGTCGGCAAGGACTACAAAGTGCCGGTGGAGTGCGAATCTGGCGACACGCCGCCTGAGCCCAACAAATCGTGTGTCACGTCGGCTGGGAAGCTCGTCGTGAGGTGAAATCGCCCTCGACCCGCGCCGGACTGAATTGACATCTTCAACAGAGGCCTCACGCGGCCGGTTAGCCTTCGTCGATCCCCGCGCGCACGGCTTTCGAGATCACAAGGCCGCGCCCGGGATGCCCTGCCGTCCATTCGTTGAGGCGCAAGAGCTCTCCCCCCGCGACCCGCTCCCGTCCGTCCGGGCCTGTGACCGTCGCCGGCGCGGCGTGCAGCACCAGCGCGACCTGGACCGCCGGGCTCGGCCGCGGCCGCGACGCGAGGGTCGCATCGAGCGCGCGCACCGCCCCGACCAGCCGGGCCCTGGCGGCGCGGCTGCCCTCCGGATCGCCGGGGAGCGCCGTCGCGCCGACCAGCACCCCGCCGCCGTCGACCAGCATGACCAGGCCCGCGTCGGCCGCGGCGCGCCGCGCCGCCGCGAGCACCGCCTCGGCGTCGTCGAAGGCCGCCTCGTCGAGCTCGTCCCCTCCCTCGATCTGCACCGCGACGTGCAGCGCCGCCGCCGGGCAGACGCGGGCGTCGTCCCTCGTGGCGAGCGGCGCTGCGCGGAGATCCGCGAGGAGCTCGGCGACGCTCGGGTAGCGCGCGTCCGGCGACTTCTCGAGGCAGCGCGCGATCGCGGCGTCGAAGGCCCGCGGCACCGTCACGAGATCGCCCGCCCGAGGTGGCGGCGCGAAGAGCTGGAGCTCCTCGAGCTCGACGAAGTTGTCGGCGTGGAACGCGGGTTGGCCCGTGAGCAGCTCATAGAGCAAGAGGCCGAGCGCATACACGTCTGTCCGCGCGTCGACGGTGCGGCCGGCGATCTGCTCGGGGGCCATGCTGCCCGGCGTCCCGAGCACGCTGCTCTGCGTGAAGATCGGCCCGCGGCCGAGCCGCTCGGGCTCCAGCAGCTTGGCGATCCCGAAGTCGACGAGCCGCGTCGTGAACCACCCGTCCCTCGGGATCGCCATGACGTTCTGCGCCTTGACGTCGCGGTGGACGATGCCCAGCGCATGCGCGGCGGAGAGCGCGCCGCCGACCTCCTCGAGCACGGCGAGCGCCTCCGCGGCCGCGAACGCGCCGCGCGCGCGGAGCTCCTGCTTCAGCGTGCGGCCCTCGATCCATTCCATCGCGATGTAGGGCCTGCCGTCCGGCAGGTCGCCCACGCCGACGCTCGCGACGATGTGCGGGTGAGCGAGGCCCCGGAGGGCCGCGGCCTCTTGCTGAAATCGCTCAAGGATACGCGTACTTGCGGCGAGCCGGCGCCGGAGGACCTTGAGCGCGACGGGCCGCCCCGTTCCAAGCTGCGTGGCCAGGTAGACCACCGCGAAGCCGCCGTGGCTCCGCGCCGCCTCCACAAGAAATTCCCCGGCGAGGGTGCCGGGAGCGAGGTCGTCGGATGCACCCGGCTCCTCGTCGAGGAGGGTGGAGGCGGGGTCGAGGGATCGGGTCGGTGCGGCCACTGCATTGCCGAGATCGCAGCAGCTGGCCGCGGGGCGCAAGCCCCATGGTGACGCTTCCAAGCACGGCTCCGGCCGGGCGACCGCCGGACAGCAGCGTCACGGCTTTGTCGGCCCGCGGAGCTGCGTCGGAACGACCTTGCCCTGGGGGGGAGGACCTTGCATGGGAGGCGGGTCCCCCTGAGGGACGCGAAAAATCGGATCCGGCGGCTGCCGGTTGATGACGGGCGGCTTGCGAACGGCGACCGGGCCCGAGCCGTTCTCGTTGAGCTCCAGGCACCTCCTGGGACCGAAGACATCACACGGCTGGCGCAGGTACACGGTCACGGGATGCATCCACCGTCTCGTGTCGCCGGCTTCGCCGGTGCAGGGGCCCGTGTACGTCCCATCGACCGGATCTCCAGCGCATACATTCGCGCGGCCCATCTCTCCGGTTCCGGACACGCCATCCGCGTAGCTCCGGCACGCGCCGACATGCTTTGCGAGGCACCCCGGCTGACCTCCCCCCGTGGACCTGGCACACACGCGCCGCTGCATGTAGATGAAGTCGTCGTACTGCGGGCCCGCGGCGTGCTCTTGCGGGTGACAGACGAACGCCTCCCCGTAGATCATATCGTCGAGGTGCGCTGTGGTCAGGGTCGGTCGCACGACCTTGCCTGCGACCAACGTGACCTCGAAATCCGTGTTGAGCGCGCTCGCATTGAAGAGGTTGCCGAAGAACGCGCCCTCCCGCCACGGATAATCCGTCTTCTCCCCCACGTCCACCGGGAGCATCCTGGTCTCCCCCGGCCTCTCCGGGAGCACACCCGGCCTCTCCGGGAGCACACGGCCACGAGCCGAGATATTGACCCGCGCGCCGAAGGCGTTGTTCTTGGCGAGCAAGCAGGCCGAGACCAGCTCCTGGCAGCTCGCCCTCATGGCGTTATGCGCCTTGTCCCGCGCGGGCCACTGCGGATCAGCCCACGCAGGGCAGAGCCCCATGGATCCGGAATAAGAGAGAGCGCTGTCGGGCTGCGCGCTCGCCGCGCGCGCAGCGCGTTCCTCCGGCGTCGGGGCCCATGCTCCCTCGTTCGCCGGCGGGGTCCACTCGACGCGCTGTTTTGTGGAGAGGGCACACTCGACGAGATCCTTCATCACATCGCGCGCCCACGGGTCGAGCAGGGCGTCATGGAGGGGGCCCGCGGCGAACGACGCTGTCGTCAGCGGATTGCGATCGAGCGCCTGAAGGCTCTGCCGGTTGGTTGTAAGCAGGTTGTGGCCCAGGTGGTCGAGCGTCAGGTGGTTGGCGATCACCATGAGCGGCACGGGGGGCGCGCCGCTCGCGCTCGTGGCGCTGGCAGCGAGCATGATGCCCGCAGCCAGCGACAGGGTGGCCACTCCGAGACAAGCCGTTCGTCGATTCATCGTTGCCCCTTTCCGGTCATCGAGTCGGAAGCACATCCGCAACACGTCAGCCGCCCGTCTAAAGCACGCCTCGCGCCACCCCGTTCGGCCCCGGGAATACGCGCTTTCCTCTCCGGGGGCCGGGCGCGGTGTGGCGCGCGCCGCGACAGCCGGCGGGGGCCTGTCGCCTGGGCGACGACAGACGTTGCTGGGAGGCCGCTCACGGGAGCTCGCGCCCGTCGAGCTGCGCCGAGAGGCGCGAGAGCCGCCCCTTCCAGAACCGTGTTCCCCAGGTCTTCTGCGCCGCCTCTCCGAGGAAGCGGCGGGCGTCCTCGCGCCTGCCGCTCTCCAGCGCGGCGGCCGCGGCGAAGCAGAGGACCTCGATGTGCTCGCTGAGGAGCGCGGCCTCCCGCACCTCGGCGACGAGCGCTCCCCACGCCTCCGCCGGCGCGCCCGCGCCCTCCACGACCTGCGCGCACAGGCGGACCAGGACCCGCGTGACCGGCGGGGCAGCGCCGAGATCGCAGCGGGCCCGCACCCAGTCGAGGTGGCGCCTCGCCTCGGCGAGCTCGCCGCGCGCGCACTGGATCCGCGCGACGAGCAGCGCGTAGTCGGGCATGGCGCTCGCATCGAAGAACCGCTGCTGGAGCTCGAGGGCGCGGAGCGCGAGGGGCAGCGCCTCGGTGAGCTCGCCGCCCCAGTAGAGCAGCTCGGCGAGGTTATGGGCCGGGCCGCGCTCGAGGTACGCGTTGCCGAGCTCGCGTGCCAGCGCGACCGCGGTCCTGAGGTCGTTCACGGCGCCCTCCGGGTCCTCGCGCATCAACCGGATCGTCAGCCGGTTCTGGTAGGCGCCGCCGAGGTGCAGGCGGTCGCCCACGCGCTCGCAGCGCGCGATGACCTCGTCGAACCGGGCCTCGGCCTCCTCGAACCGGCCGGCGTAGACCAGCGCGGGCGCGACCAGCAGCAGGGCGATCACCTGGCTCTCGTGGTCGCCGAGCGCCTCGGCGCGCCTCGCCGCGGGCGCGAGGCGCGCGATGGCCTCCTCGAGCTCTTGCCGGCGGAAGTGCCCGCGCCCGAGGGCCACGTCGCAGCGCACATCGAGGCCGGGATCCGCGCGCCGCTCCAGCAGGGGTACCGCCCGGTCCACGAGCGCCTGCGAGCCGGCGAAGTCATCGCACCAGTCCAGGATGGTCGCCTCTTCGAGGAGCAGATCCGCGACCATGGAGTCGTCCCCGGAAGCCTCGGCGATGGCCCGCGCGCCGCGGAGGTCGTCCGCGGCGTCGTCGAAGCGCTGGATGCGGTAACGCACCTTGCCCCGGCCCGCGAGCGCCGCGCCCCGGCTCACGCGGCCTCGAAGCGCCGCCGCGGCGTCCGCGGGCGCCGCGCCCGCGCGCCCGCTCTCCGCGAGCGCCGCGAGGGCCGCGGTGTAGTGCCGCTCGGCGTCGACGTAGAGGTGCCGCCGCCGCGCCTCCTCGGCGAGCTCGAAGCAAGCCGCCGCGGCCTCGGCGTGCGCGCCCGCCGCCGCCGCGTGCCGCGCGATCCTGGCGAGCGCCGCGCCGCCCTCCCTGGGCGCCGCAAGGAGCCCCCGGAGCGCGATCCCGTGCAGCCGCCGCCGCTTCGCCGCGGGCACCTCCGCCTCGATCGCGCGGCGGAGCAGCGGGTGCGCGAAGGCGAGCCGCCCCCCGTCCGCGGCGCGCAGCAAGCCGCGGCGCAGGAGCCGCGACAGGCCGACGCCGGGGTCGAGCTCCGCGCACGCCCCGATCGCGCGCTCGCGCGCCGCCTCGTCAAGGAGCCTCCCGATCTCATCGATCGCGAGCTCGTCACCCGCGAGGGCGCACACCTCTGCGAGCTCGGCGAGCGGCGGCGGCAAGCCGGCGAGCGCGCGCCGTGCGAGGCCGCTCATGACCGGCGCGGCCTCGCCCCGCGCGATCTCGTCGCCGGCGAGGTACCACCCCGGGCCGCCGCGCGCCTTCCTGATGGCGCCCGCCTGCCGGAGCGCGGCGGCGAGGTCGACCACGAAGAGAGGGACCCCCTGCGCGGCGCCGAGCAGGCTCGCGAGGACCGGCTCCGGCGCGAACTCGACCGGGTGCAGCCGGTCGAGGAGCAACGCGCGCGCGGCGCCGGCGTCCAGCGGCGGGAGCGTCTGCTGCCGGGCGCGCGCCGCCCGCTCGCCGAGGAGCGGGCGCGCGGCGGCCAGCGCGGGGTGCGCCGCCACGAGGACGGCGAGCGGGGCGCGCGCGCCTGCGAGGGTCGCGATCTCGATCGCGTCGAGGCCGCCCTGGTCACCCCACTGCGCGTCGTCGACGACCAGCACGAGCGGGCGCTCCCGCGCGAGCCGCTGGAGCGCCTCGCCGGCGGCCCGGGCGAGCGTCTGGCGGAGCGCGCCGGGCGCGGCGAGCATGGCGGCGACGGCGGGCTCGGTCTCGGGCAGGGCGTCGAGCGCGAACGCGACGGCGGACCACGAGGCGAGGCCGAGCTCGGGCCCGAGCCGCGCGACGCAGGCGTCGCGGAGGGAGCCCGCCGCCGCGCCGGGGCCCACGTCGAGGCAGGCGCGGAGCAGCGCGCGGGCGAGGCCAGCCGGCTCGGCGAGGTCGGGCGGCCTCGCTGCGACCGCGATCGCGCGCACGCCGGGCTCGGCGGAGAGCGCTGCGGTCACCGCCTCGCAGAGGCGCGTCTTGCCGTGGCCGACCTCGCCGAGCAGCGTGAAGAGGAGCGGCACGCCGTCGCGAAGGGCCCCGCGCGCATGCGCGACGACCTCGGCGACGAGATCGTCCCGCCCGCGGAGCGGCAGCGCGAGCGCCGGGGTGTCCAGCGCGGCGGAGCTCGCGCTTGGGGCGGCCTCGGCGCCCTCCTCGGCGGCCTCGGCGCCCTCGGCGAGGAGGGCGGCGGCCTCGGGGGTGACCACCACCGGACCCGGCGCGCCGGGAGGCCAGAAGTCGGCGGGTCGCGCGAGCGCGGCCCCGGCGAAGACCATCCCGCCCGCGCCCTCGCGCGCGTGAAGCTCCGCGACGTGCACCGCGGCCGAGGTCACGCCGTCGAGCGACGCGACGAGCCGCTGGGCCGCCTGGAACGCGGCGCGCGCGCGCAGGCCCGCTGGCCCGGGGAAGGCGATGACGTAGAGGCCGTCCTGCACCCTGGCGAGCCGCCCACCGGAGGAGGCTGCAATGCCGACGACGCGGTCCATCGGCGCGCTGCCGCGGACCGCGACGAGCGCGACGGGGCTCCGCGGCGGAGCGCGCCCGGTCGCCGTGGCGTCCTGGGGGGGCGACGCGGCTCCCTGGAGCCCCGGATCGACCGCCCGGCGCGGCGAGGGGGCCGCGACCGCCGCGAGCGCGGCCCGGAGCGCCTCGCAGAAGGCGCGCGCCGACCCGAAGCGCTCCTCGCGCGCCTTGGCCAGCGCGCGCAGCAGCACCTCGTCGGCGCCCCAGGCGACGGGCGCGATCTGCGACGGCCGCGGCGGGCGCTGGGAGACGTGCGCGTGCACGACGGCCGACGCGTCCCCGGCGAAGGGCGGCCGCCCCGTGAGCAGCTCGAAGGCGATGACCCCGAGCGAGTACAGATCCGCGCGGGCGTCGACGTCGCGCGCGTCGAGGCATTGCTCCGGCGCCATGTACAGCACGCTGCCGAGCCGGAGCCCCGTGTGCGTGACCTCGCTCCCCTCCTCCGCCGCGCCGCTCCCCTCCCCCGCCCGCGCGAGCCCGAGATCGAGGAGGGCGACCTCCGGCGCCGGCCCCCCCATCCGACGCAGCATCACGTTCTCGGGCTTCAGATCCCGGTGCACGACGCCGGCCGCGTGCACCCTGTCGACCGCGGCGCCGATCGCATCGACGAGCCGCATGGCCTCGACCGGCGCGGCGGCGCCCGCCCCGGGGAGCGCCTCCATCCATCGCGCCAGCGTCTCGCCGTCGACGAGCTCGAGGACCAGATAAGGAAAACCTCCTTCCATCTCGCCCTCGCCGAGCAGCCGCGGCACCGCCGGCGGACCGACCCGGCGGAGCGCCGCCGCCTCGCGCGAGAACCGCGGATCGCCTCGGTGGCGCGCGATCTTGAGCGCCACCGCGATGCCGTCCTCGCGCCGCGAGGCCGCGAACACGCGGGCGAAGCCGCCCTCGTCGAGGAGGCGGAGCCCATCGAACCCCGGGATCCGGGGCGCGACCTCCACCGCCCCGGCCTCTTCCTTCGCGGCGCTCGCGGCCATGCCGCCGTGCAGCGGGCAACCCGCGACGACACCGATCCTGCGGTGACAGAGGGTGCAGCGCATCTGCGGGGTTGCCTCCGGGGCGATGCTACTGCGCGCGTCGAGCCACCGGAAGCATGGATGCCTCCCGCCGACCTGAAGAGGTCGCCATCGTGGGGTTTCGTCCGGTAGAGCCCATCCTGGTTCGCGTTATAGTGGCGCCCTTCGACGAGGGGGCGTGACGATCTGTCGACGCGAACGAGCCGCCGACGCCCCTGATGGAGGTGAACGGATGCGGACCTATGTGCTTGCTCTCCAGGACGTCGATCGAACGAAGGCCAAGGGGGTCGGGGGGAAGGGCGCGAACCTGGGGGAGCTCTCGAGGATCGAGGGGATCCGCGTGCCCGCTGGTTTTTGCGTCACGACCGAGGCTTTCCAGCGGATCATGGGAGAAGCGCCGTCGATCGGCGGGTTGCTCGATCGGTTGTCGTTGCTCGCGGCGGAGGACCGGGACGGGATCCGGGAGCTCAGCGGCGAGCTGCGCCGGATCATCGAAGAGACGGCCATCCCTGAGGACCTGCAAGAGGCGCTCACCCAGGCTCTTTCCAGGCTTGGCGCGGACGATGCCTACGCCGTACGGTCCAGCGCGACGGCGGAGGATTTGCCGGGGGCTTCCTTCGCGGGCCAGCAGGATACGTATCTGAACGTCCTCGGGACGCAGGCGATCCTGCACCACGTCCGCCGGTGCTGGGCATCGCTCTTCACCGAGCGGGCGGTGACCTACCGGATCCAGCACGGCTTCGATCACCGCAAAATCCACATGGCGGTGGTGGTGCAGAAGATGGTCTTCCCGCAGGCGGCGGGGATCGTCTTCACGGCCGATCCCGTCACGTCGAACCGGAAGGTGTCGTCGATCGAGGCTGGCTTCGGCCTGGGGGAGGCCCTGGTCGCCGGCCTGGCGAGGGCCGATCGCTACAAGGTGCGGAACGGCCAGGTCATCGAGAAGGCGATCGCGAAAAAGACGCTGGCCACTCGTGCCTTGGCGGAGGGCGGCACCGAAGAACGGGCGATCGAGCCCGAGCGGCAGGACGGGCAGGTGCTGACAGACACGCAGATCCTGCGGATCGAGCGCCTGGGCCGGCAGATCGAAGGGCATTTCGGCCACCCCCAGGACATCGAATGGTGCCTGGCCGAGGAGGAGCTCCACGTCGTCCAGAGCCGGCCGATCACGACCCTGTATCCCATCCCCGAAGCAGGTGATGGAGGCAACCACGTCTACATCTCCGTCGGCCATCAACAGATGATGACCGACCCGATGAAGCCCCTGGGGCTCTCGTTGTTCCAGTTGACCTCCGGTGGCCGCATGCTCGCAGCGGGCGGCAGGTTGTTCGTCGATCCCACGAAGCAGCTGGCCTCACCGGCCAGCCGGGACGCCCTCCTGGATCTCCTGGGGCGCTCCCATCCGCTCCTCAAGGACGCCCTCTTGACGATCATCGAGCGGGGAGACTTCATCGAGCCCTTGCCCGGCGACCCGACGGCCTCGCCTCCCGGCCAGGGCAAGCAGGCGCCCGGGCGCTTCGACGCGCAGGTCGAGGACGACCCGGCGATCGCCGCGGATCTGGTCGAGCGCAGCCAGGCCGCGCTCGAGGAGCTGAAGCGCGACATCCGGACCAAGACCGGAACGGCGTTGTTCGACTTCATCCGGGAGGACATCCAGGGATTGAGCAAGTCCATGTTCGGGCCACGGAGCATGGGCGTGATCATGGCGGGCATGAACGCTTCGTCGTGGATCAACGAGAAGATGATGGCGTGGCTCGGCGAGAGGAGCGTCGCGGATACGCTCTCCCAGTCCGTGTCGAACAACATCACGTCGGAGATGGGCCTGGCGTTGCTGGATGTCGCCGACGTGATCCGTCCTTATCCGGACGTGGTCTCCTATTTGCAGAACGTGAAGCACGATGGCTTCCTGGAGGATCTGGTCGAGCTCGACGGTGGCAAGGAAGCTCGGGACGCCATCCGGGCTTACCTCCACAAATACGGCATGCGATGTGCCGGGGAGATCGACATCACGAGGGCCCGCTGGAGCGAGAAGCCAACGACCCTGGTCCCCTTGATCTTGAGCAATATCAAGAACTTCGAGCCTCGCGCCGGCGAGCGGAGGTTCGAGCAGGGGCGGCAGGAGGCCTTTCAGCGAGCGCGCGTGTTGCTCGACCGGTTGAGGCAGCTGCCGGAGGGGGAGCAGAAGGCCAGCGAAGCTCAGCGGATGATCGATCGGCTCCGGAATTTCATCGGTTATCGCGAATATCCGAAGTACGGCCTCGTCAATCGCTACTTCGTTTACAAGCACGCCTTGCTGCAAGAGGCCGAGCGGCTCGTGCAGGCCAGCGTGATCCGCGACGTCGAAGACATCTACTACCTCACCTTCGACGAGCTTCGTGAGGTCGTGCGCACGCATCAGCTGGACGACCAGGTGGTCGGCAAGCGGAGAGCCGAACACGAGGTCTACAAGAAGCTGTCGCCACCGCTCGTCATCACGTCCGATGGGGAAATCGTGTCAGGCGCGCACAAACGGGCCGATCTCCCCGCCGGAGCCATGGTCGGCCTGGCGGTCTCCTCCGGCGTTGTCGAGGGGCGAGCCCGCGTCCTCCTGGACATGGCCGATGCGGATCTGGAGGCGGGGGACATCCTGGTCACCACCTTCACCGACCCCAGCTGGACGCCCTTGTTCGTGTCCATCAAGGGCCTGGTGACCGAAGTGGGGGGCCTGACGACCCATGGCGCGGTGATCGCCCGGGAATACGGCTTGCCGGCGGTCGTCTGCGTGGAGAACGCGACCAGGTTGATCCGGGATGGGCAACGCATCCGCGTGCATGGAACGGACGGGTATGTCGAAATCCTGACGTGAGATCCGCGGCGCTCGCGCTCCTCGCCGGGGCGGCGCGGGGCACCGCTTCGTGGGGCCGCTGTTTCGGGGCCGTCGGGCTCGGGATCGCGGGGCCGACCGCGCAAGACGCGTACTTTTACACCGATACGGCAGGGGCCCGGCATGATGGTGGGCTCGAATCGCTCGGCATCCAGGGATCCTCTCAAAAAATCGAGCCGATCGCTCCACGCACCAGGTGACCGCACGATGCGGTCCTTTCGGCGGAGAACCCCCATGTCGAATCGCTTTTCCTCGTGCGCCACGTTCCCGCGGCGCGCCGCGAACCTCTTCCTTCTCGCTTCGCTTGCGGCGACTTCGCCGCTCCTCGGCGGCTGCAGGACGGAGCTCCAGATTGGCGAAGAGCCCAGCGAGGGTGATGGTCCCGATACCGCGACGGGCACGGGCGGGTTCCCGCCGGGCACCACCACCGCGACGGGCACGGGCGGGTTCCCGCCGGGCACCACCACCGCGACGGGCACGGGCGGCGGGGGAACCGCTGCGACGGGCACGGGCGGCGCGGGAGCCGCTGCGACGGGCACGGGCGGCGCGGGAGCCGCTGCGACGGGCACGGGCGGCGGGGACGCCGCCGCCACGGGCACGAGCGGAGCCGGCGCCGCGGGCGGAGGCGGCGGTGCGCAGCCCACCGGCGGTGGTGGCACGGGAGGCGGCGGTGGCGGCGGAGAGAGCCTCCCAGGCAAGCCGACCGATCCGGAGTGCGCGAACTCCGTCTCCTATTTCGCTCCAATTTGGGTGCAGACCCAGACGCAGGTCGACGCGCTGCCGCTCATTCACAGCGCGGCCAACATCACGCTTGATGAGGGCGTCAAGAACCTCCAGCGCTTCAGGTGCCTGACCGGGGCGGACACCATCGACATCACGAGCGACTCGCTCGAGGATTTGCGCGGGCTCGAACGACTGCAGGTGGTCACGAACACCCTCACCGTCAGGAACACCGGAGCCTTGCGCTCCCTTTCGGGCCTCGAAGGACTTCGTCACGTGGGCTCCTTCTTCAGCATTCTCGACAACGTCGCCCTGCTCGATCTCCACGGCCTCGAGCACTACGTCCAGGACTCGAGCACTCTCGAGATCCTCCGGAATCAGAGCCTGGAGAGCTTGGACGGCCTTGGTCTCACGGAGGCCCAAAATCTCATCGTCCAAGACAACCCGGCGCTCGAAAGTCTCGACGGTCTACGCGTGGAGCGAGCCGAAAACCTCTTCATCAGCGGCAATGACTCGCTCACGAACCTCGACGCCCTATCGTCGCTGACCGAAAACCGCGGTCAAATTTACATCGGTCAAAATCGCGAGCTACTGAGCATCGCCGGCCTCCACGGCCTCACTCGCGGATTCAATATAAGCATCGAGGCCAACGCCAAGCTCCGCGATCTCGTCGGCCTGCAAAACATGAGCGAGATAATGGATCTTTCCGTGCTCGCGAACGACGCGCTCGAGAATATCGACGCGCTCGCTGGCGTCCTGCTCGGTGGGCTCTCGCTGAATGCCAACGCCTCGCTCACGAATATCGATGTCCTGCGGGGCCACACGAGAATCGACTTCCTTGCGATCGTCAGCGCACCGGGCATCACGTCCCTCCGAGCCCTGAGCAATTTGACGCGGGCAGACCGCATCGAGATCCTTGGAACGGGCGTGACGAACCTCGAGGGCCTCGAGAACGTCAGGATCCACGACGAGCTCTCCATCGCCGACAACGCAAATCTCCAGAGCCTCACCGGTCTCAGCCCAGACAATGACGTCCTCAGCGCCCTGCGGGTCACCGGAAATCCCATGCTGAGCGACCTCGCCGGACTCGAGATGCTCGAAGCCGTGACTGGCTACACCCACATCGTTGGCAACGATCGACTCGTCTCCCTTTCGGGGCTCGACAATCTGACCTCGGTCCCCCGGCTCATGATCAGGCAAAACCCGATGCTCACGAGCCTCACTGCGCTCGGCTCGCTTGAGACCGTGGAGAAAACGCTCTCGATCACGGACAATGAGTCGCTTCCGACTTGCCAGGCCCAGGCCATCGTCGATCAGATCGACCCCGGCGCGTTCCTCATCGAGGTGACCGGCAACTACGCGGGCGGCACCTGCGACTGATCTGTTTCAACCTGCAAACGTCGGGCTCTACCGCCCGAGCGCAGGCCTGGGCAGCCGGATCGCAACGGTACGCGGCATCGCAGGGTTCGTTGTCCACCGTCCGATCGATCCCGCGACGCCGTCCAAGGGGACGTCGACACGGGGCGCCGCCGGCCTGTGGTCGCGCAGGCCACACCCGCGCGGCGCGGTGCGACGGCCGCGCGACAAACTCGCCGATAGCAGCGCAGATTCCACGGTTCACGGACGGTATGTCGATTGCTTGGGCGGGCGTCGAACGCACAGCGATCCAGGCGCGTCGCTGCGTGTCAGCCAGCCAGCGCCGCGGCGCCGCGCGAGAGCGCAGGAGCCCATGGAGACGACCATGTCGAAGCACTTCTTCCGCACCGCACCGTTCCTCGGAATCCTTGTCACCACCGGCTGCGCCGCGACAGCCGGCGTCGATGAGCTCGACGACGAGCCGGTCGGAGAGGCCGAGAGCGCGCTCGCCACCGAGATGACGCTCAGCCCAAACCAGCGGATCGTCAACGCCGCCAGCCTTTACACCACGAACCCGGACATCGCGGTGAGCCAGTTCGCCGAGGCGTCGCTGGGCGGCTACTGCAACGGCGTGATGATCGGCCCGAACGTCTTCTTCAGCGCGGCCCACTGCGGGGGCGGGCCGACGACCATCACCTTCCGCACGTACCGAAACGGCAGCACGGCCGCGTCGGACACGGAGGGCTTCACGTGCGACGCGATGGAGCAGACGTTCAACGACACGGACGGCGTGCTCTTCTTCTGCTGGCCGAACGCCGCGGGCGAGAACCCGGGCGACAAGTACGGCTACGTCGATTTCGACGTGTCGCCGCCCGTCGTCGGACAGCAGATCTACAGCATCTCGGCGAACAACCAGCAGAACGGCAGCCTCCCCTTCGACACGCGCATGTACGCGAACGGCCAGGTCACGAGCGTCACCGGCGCGGGGCACTGGTTCACCCCGTCCTCGGCGCCGAACACCGGCGTCGAGATGAACGTCTGGGGAGAAGGGGGCATGAGCGGCTCGCCCCATTTCAACGCGGCGAACGGCAAGATGATCATCGCCCCGCTCTCCACGGCGTGCTCCAGCGGGTGCTGGGGCCGCAACGCCCTCTCGATGCGCGACCTGCTGTACTGGGGTTACATCAACCCGAGCTTCGACCCAGCGGCCCAGGGCCCCACGGTCAACGTCCCGCTCGTCACGAGCCTCGGCCTCACCCCGGCCAACTACTACGGCTGGGCGGACAAGGAGCTCGACTGGGAGTTCGACATCCAGCGCGACCTCGAGCGGCTGCGCGGCGAGGCGCGGCGCGACTGGTACAACCTCGGCTTCGACAGTCAGCGCCGCAACGCGCTCTGGGACCTCACCGCGCTCGCGACCCTCGACGTGGCGAACCGGTGGGCGCGCATCAACCGCACGACCGGCGCGGGCTACGCCGACGCGCTCTCGCACGGCAAGCTGAACCTGGCCGCGGGCAGCTACCGGATCACGCTCATGACCTACACGCAGGCGAGCCAGTACGCGAGCTCGCTGTGGGTGGGCCTGAAGAGCGGCGCGACGTGGATCGGGGGCGAATACGTGGCGAACACCGTGGGATCGGGCTGGCAGATGCACACGTTCGAGGTGAACGCCCCGTCCGACGGGCTCACGCTCGGGCTCGGCGTGTTCGGGACCGCGGATATCCTCGTGTCCGCGCCGAGCGTGGTGAAGAGCACCGCCGTCATGAACTTCGACACCTTCGACAAGCGCACGAACTGGCGCAACGACGTCGATGGGAGCCGGGCGCAGGTGGTGCCCGACGGACGGGTGACGGGCACGCCCAACTGGGCGGTTCGCGTGACGCAGAGCGCGACGGGCTACCCGGTGCGCAACCGCCAGCTCGCGCTGGCGGCAGGGCGGCCGTACCAGATCTGCTTCGACGCGCGCAGGACCACCGCGAGCGGGTCTTCCCAGGCCGAGCTCCGCGTCGTGAGCGGCGGCACCCAGGTGATGTGGACGAGCTTCTCGCCCTCGAGCGCCTGGAGCACCACCTGCTCGGCGGCGTTCACCCCGCCGTCGGACGACAACAACCTGCAGATCCGCGTCTCGACCGGCGATCCGGTCCTCGTCGACAACATCGCGATCACCGCGATGTGACGCGACGCCGGTGCCGCCCGCCGGCACCTCCTCGGCGCGCGTTCCCCGGGGTGAGCGGGGCGGGTGCGTCGAGCTCCGGCTCTGCCAGCGCAGCGCCGAGCGCGGCGCGGACGCGCACGGGGTCGGGCTTCAGGCACCAGAGCGCCATCTCGAGCGTTCGATATCGTGACATGTCACGTGACATGTCACGTGACATGTCACGGATCCGGCAGGTGCGCTCGATGCGTAGGAACGCCAGAGCGCGACCGAGAGGCCGACGCGCTCGCGGCCTGTCGCGCTCGGTGATCGCGGTGAGCGCCGCTCCTCGGGGCCGAAGAGGCGCGCCGGCATGGGTGGCACCCGTCGTGCTTGGAGAGGTTCGCTTCCTTCGCATGCAGCTTGCCGATGCCCCGTGCCGACGGGGCAGCGCTCCGTCTGGCTCTCTTACAGGACAATGCAACGGGAGGTTGGCGAGTCATGTTCAGAGGTTTTCAGTTCACGATGGCGGCGGCCATCTTGCTGGTGGGCTCCGAGGCGATGGCGTGGTCCACGAACACCATCCCTGGCGCCAGCGCGGCCGGACACACGGCGCAGGGCTATGCGTGGAGGGACTGGGGAGGGGGCGCCTGGACCAAGTGGCACAGCGTCGCCTACGGGGATACGACCGGCGATGTCGTCAAGGTCGCCCGCCGGGAGGCCAACGTCGGCTTCCCGGGCGGATGGCTACCCTGGGTGGTAGAGACGGTCGATGAATCCGTGGACTTCCTCCACGGCCTCTCGATGACCATCGGCAAGGAGGACGGCACCGAGTTCATCGCGTACGTCGACCTCGACAGTTCTAGCCTGAAGGTCGCCAGGCGGGTCGGCGGCAACGCCGGCAACTGCGGCGTCCTCAGCCAGTGGGACTGCGAGACGGTCGTCTCCGCAGACGCGATTCGCACGCCCTCGATCGAGGTCAGGTTCGATTCGGCGATCCAGAATTACGTCATCCACGTCGTCTACACGACCGAGACGAGCGCCGGCGTCCGGAGCCTGAAACACGCGCAGAAGGTCGGCGTGGGTCCATGGTCTATCGCGACGATCAAGGCGAACACGAACCAGATCAGGCTCGCCTCCGACGCGATTGCCATCGAGGGCACGGCGCCGTTCGTCGCCTTCGCCGAGACCTCGGTCGGGGTGCAGGTGAGCCGGTTCATTCCCGCTCTCGGCAGCTGGACGACCACCCTGATCGACGCGAACGGCGGGGGCTACGTGTCCATGGACGCGAGGTCGCTCCGCCACGAGATCGCGTACACGAGCAACAATGAATTAAAATCCGCCTCGTGGAGTTTCTTGACCGGGGCCTGGACGGTCAGCACCGTCGACACGTCGGTTCCGGGGCCCTATGTCTCCTTGGTGCTCGATGACGCCTTCAACCCGCAGATCGCCTACACAAAGAGCGGCGCGCCCTGGCGGGCCAAGCGGGGGACGAGCGGGTGGAGCACCACGAGCACCGGTACCGCGGGCTTCAACGCCAGCCTTCAACTGGACACCCACCTCGCGACCGACAACGCGATCCTCGTCCACATCGGCAGCAGCAACGTCATGTACGTCACCGAAGAATAGGCACCCGCCTGGCGGGGCTCCAGCCCTCGAGAGCCGGCGGCGTCGCGGGCCGCGTGCGCTCGCCGGCCGTCTCGTCCTCTCGCGCTCTCAGGCCTGCGCCTCGTTGATCACGACCTCGAACCCCTTCACGCTCTCGAGCCCGGCGAGCGATTCGCGGCGTGTCTTCCGGCCCTGGATCTCGAGCATGATCCGCGCCGCCTCGTCCAGCATTCCCGGGATCAGCGTCCGCTTGACCGGGTCGTCGAAGCTGAGCCCCGGCCCCTTCTGCACCTCGGTCAACCACGGGTGAAGCGTGTCGTCGAGGATCAGGTCCGCGCCGTAGAGGCCGAAGCAGTGGCCACGCGCCGGCCTCCGCTCCAGCAGCGCGCCATGACACGCGCGCACCACGTAGCTCAGGCACCGTTTCACCGCCGGCTTCAGGCTGTCCTCCAGGTAGGTCGGGCCAGCCACCTGCCGCCGATCGGCGAGGTAGCGCCGCAGATCGTCGAAGGTCCACTTCAGGACCGCGGACGGGTCGTGACCGGGGTGTCGCTTCTGCTGGTAGACGTTGGTCACGTGAATCAGCGGATTGTCGAAATCGTCGAGCTCGAACGGCAGGGTGTTCAGCCGTACGGTCCCCTCCTTGTACACGAGCACGACGAGAGGATCGAGGCTCGCGATGAGCCAGTAGACGCGGATCTCCGACTTCCGGTTCTCCAGAAGCAGCGGGGTCTTGATGTACCGCTGGATGATGTACTGGTTGTCCTCGAACGCGCGATCGAGGAGGCCGGCCTCGCACGCCTGGCGGAGCCCCTGGAGCGTCCAGAGGATCCGGACGCCTCGGCCGCGCGACTCGTTGCCAGGCTTGAGGATCCAGAGGTTGTCCTTCCTGTCCTTGCCGGGCAGCTGCGCGAAGAAGCGGGCGCGCTCGGCGCGATCGAAGAGGAGATAGGTGTCCTGGTAGAAGTCCCTGAGCCTCAGATCGCCGCTCGCCGGGCGCTGATCGAACCGCTTCAGCGCCAGGGTCATGAGCCCCTTGTTGATCATGTGCCGTTCGTTCGGGATGTGGTTAATCAGCTGATCTTCGCGCAGCGCGCCGAAGTACGATTGATAACCTTTTCGAATCCACAGAAGATCGGCGCGTTCGGAGCCGTCGGTAACCATGTGGCCGTTTTGAACAAACGATGCTCTGGCGTTCTCGGAGCTGCGGTCGCAGTAGATTGTGCCCATGGCATTCCTCCCCGTGGCGAGCGGTAAGACCATGAAAATAGGCAAACAGGAGAGGCGCGGACAGTAGTACTTCCGGTGGGCGTGAGCAACGGCAGCTCGCCAGTTCACGGGGTTCAAGCGCCGGCGCCGGTGAGAGCGATGCGTCGTGGGCGTCGGGTGCAGCGCCGGCGGCGCGCATCTATGCACTCGCGGCCTCGGTCGTCTCGCCAGCATCGCTGTGATCCACGTCCCGGCCGACGTGAGTCGCTGTGCCGAGGTTGCTCGTTCATCGGCCGCTCGTGCCGTCGGGGCCGCGTGTCGGGTGTCTCTCGCCGGCGCACGGCGCTGCGTGCTGTGTGGACTCGACTCGCCGCCGGGCGACGGTCCGACCGCTCGGGCCGTGCGCGCTGCGCGAGCAGATGTGGAGCGGGCGGCGACGAGCTTCGTGCGCGACGACTCCGGTTCGACACCGCGCGCAGTGGGGTCGCCCCGCGAGGAGGAGAAATACGAGGGCTTCTCGACGCAGCTCCTGGAGCGGAAGTCTCGGTCAAAAGGGCCCGGTGCGTTCCACACACACGGGCGCGGCCATGACATGCTCATCATGAAATGCTCATGAGGAGGGGACCGCTCACGCGTGCGGCTGTCAGGCACGCCGGGTGCTCACCGGTGCCCGACCGCGCGCACCACGCGTGCGGTGAGGAGGCTCACAATGCGGCGAAGCGCGTTGAAGGGGATGTGTTATCTGGCGGTCTTTCTGAATGCGTGCGGGGGCGAGCAGCCCAGCGACGAACAGCTGGCCGGCTCGCGGGCAGACGATGACGGCCTTGCAGAGATCGACGGTGAGCTCGTTCAGGACATCCAGAGCCTGAAGACGAAGCACTCTGGCAAGCCCAAGGACCACGACTGCGACGACGACGACGACCGCGATGACGACGACGATCACGATGACGACGACGATCACGATGACGACGACGATCACGATGACGACGACGACAACGATGATGACGACGACGGCTGGTATCAGCACGGCTATTGAAGCTGAGGCCTTCGCGGTGCCGCGTTGCGACCGCCTGAAGCTCTGACCCGCCCTTCGTCCAGAGGGTATCCAGGATGGAGCCGCGCGAGACGCGGCTTCTACCGGTCTGTCAGGAGCCCGCGCTCACGGGACGAACGCGATGTCGTCCACGAGCATATCGAACACGGTCGACTTTGCGGTGTGGAACTCCACCGAGTAAGCGTGCGCAGCGTCGAACGCCGGGGGCGCAGGCACGCCCCAGCCGTCCGTGCTGAGGATATCGAACATGACCGTGTACTGCGCCCACTCGGTCGTGATGTCGATCCCTTCGCCGAAGTGGTCGCCGCAGCCGGAGCCTTCACACACGCCGCCCTCGCGATCGGTGTTGCGGTCGGGGAAGTTCACGTAGATGTGCGTCGGCGCTGCCGCCTTGGCCCAGAAGGTCAGGCCCGAGTAGGCAGAAGCGTCGTAGGTGAGCTTCGCCCCGCCTGGGGCGAAGTTCAGATCAAACCCCATGCCGGCACCCCTCGAGACGAATCCGCTCCCCGCGACGTGCGCGGCGTACTCGCTCGGGTCGTGCCCGGGCGAGACCGGTACGAACGGGCGGCCGGGCAGAGGGGTCTGCGTGCCGCCCCGGGTGCCGTCGTTGTACGTGTACCAGCTGCCGACACGGTCCTTGCACCGGAGGATCGCGCCGTCGCCGTCCTCCAGGTCGTCGAGGAGCGCGGTGCAGGCCGGGATCTCGGGCTCCGCGTCCGAGCCGCCGGCGCCGCCCGGGCCGCCGCCCGCGCCCACGTCCGAGCCGCCGGCTCCCCCGGACCCGTCATCGAGGCCAAACGGATCCGGGTCGTATTCGCCGGGCGAGATGCCAAGGACGAGGCCGCATCCGCTCAGCAACATCGACGCGCAGAGGGCGACCGTGAGCACCTGGAAGCGCATCAGAAGCTGCCTTGCACGAGCGCTCCGCCGACCGCGGGCGAAATCGCGAGCGACGCGCCCTGGGTCGAGCTCCTCGCGGTGAGCCACAGCACGCCGCCGCCAGCGATGGCCGCGAGGCCGACGCCGAAGACCACGGTCGCGACGTTCGCGCGCGCCACGGCGCCGCTGCGGATGTCCATGCCGCGCTGATCGCAGCGGTCGCCGTTGCAGAACGGGCGCGACTCGTCGAACCTCGACTTCGCCGCGAAGCCGAGCGCCGCCCCGACGCCCACGGCCACGACCCCCGCGCCTGCCGTGACGAGCGCGATCGGGCGGCGGGCGTCCCCCGCGCCGCCCGCGTCCCTCGACGCAGGGTCGTCCTCCAGCGCGCGCACGACGAGGGTCGAGGTCACGCCGCCCGGCTTCACCTCGACCTGCGCCGTCCACGCCCGCTTGCCCGGCGCGATCGCCTGGATCACGTGGGTCCCCGCGTCGACCGGCATGGGCACGCCCCACTGGCCGGGGCCGACCGGCGTGCCGTCGCGCTTCACCTCGAGGCCCGGCGTGCTCGCGGCCTCGACGACCACCGAGAGGCGCGAGACCTTCGGCTGGACGGCCGCCGCGCGCTCGCGCGCCTTCGCCTCCTTCTCCCGGTCGCCGCTCGCGTGCACCCGCGCGGCGACCTCGAGGAAGTGCGCCCACGCGGAGGCCATCTTGCCGATGCGCTCGTAGCAATCGGCGAGGAAATAGCGGGTGTTGACGCTGTCGTAGAGGCGCAGGCTCTCCTCGTACTTGGGGCAGGCGCGCGACGCCTGGCCAGCGTCGACGAGCGCCCCCGCCTCCCGGAACAGCGCCACGGCGCCCGCCTTGTCCTCGGCCCTCGCTGGACGCCCTCCCGCGATCGCCGCCGCCAGGCCGATGCCGATCGCGCAGAGGCGCGCGGCGCGCCTGCGCTTCGGTCGGCTCTTCGTCTGCGACGGCGTCATCGTGTCGGCGAAGGTATCAAAGGTATCAGAAGACATCGCGCGAGAACGGGTCGGCGCTGGAGGGCCGCTTCCCCTGCGGCGCGCCGCGCTTCGCCGGCTGCGCCGAGCCGCCCGGCCTCGCGGGCTTCTGCGGTGCGGGGGCCGTGGCGCGCGCCTCGGGCGGCGGCCCCTCGGCCGGCCCGCCGGGAGCGGCGCTGGGGGGCGGCGGGGCGCTGGCGGCAGGCCCGACGGCCGCGTCCGGCGCGACGCTCGGCTGCGCGGGGCGCGGCTCTGGCCCGGCGCTCGGCTGCGCGGCGCGCGGCTCCGGGACCGCGCCCTGAGGGCTCGCCGACGATGCCGCCTCGCGCTCGATGTCGCTCGGGGCTCCGTCCGAGAAGCGCCAGAGGAGCAGGCCGCCGCTCACGAGCGCAACGCCGATCCCGATCGCGATCGGGGCGGCGCGCCTCTCGCGCGACGCTGGCTTGCGGGTCGTCGTACCGAGCGGCGCGATCGTGAGCGCTCCCCCGTCGAGGGGCACGGTCGACGCGGGGAGGGTCGCCCCGGCCGCCGTGACCGCCGTGGCTGCGGGAGGAGCGCCGGGCGGCAGGGCTCCAGCTGGGAGCGCGCCGCGCAGCGCGCCGAAGAGGCGCTCGGCCGCCGCGCGCGCGTGCGGCGGGGCGAACGGCACGAGCGCGAGCGCGAGATCCGCGACGGTCGGGAACCGGCGATCGCGATCGCGCGCGATCGCCGCGAGGATCACCTGCTCCAGCGGCTCCGGGAGGTCCGGGCGGAGGGCGCGCGGCCGCTGCGGCTCCCCCTGCGTGACCAGGTAGACCAGCTGCGCGAGCTCCTGCGCGAAGAACGGCGTTCGCCCCGTGAGCAGCTCGAAGAGGACGACGCCCAGCGAATAGATGTCCGCGCGGCCGTCGACGTCGCTCGACGAGCGGAGCTGCTCGGGGGACATGTAGAGCGGCGAGCCGAGCACTCCCCCCACCCGCGTCAACGCGTGATCCTCCGCGTGCGTCATCTTGGAGATCCCGAAGTCGAGCACCTTGACGCACGGTGAGCCGTCCGCGTTCCGTGTGACGAACAGGTTGCTCGGCTTCACGTCCCGGTGGACGATGCCTTGCGCGTGCGCCTCCGCGAGCGCCTCGCAGACCTGGAGCACGAGCTCGATGGCCACGGGCACCGCGAGGCGCCCGCTCTCCGCGAGCACGGCGGCGAGGTCCCTCCCCTCGAGGTGATCCATCACCATGTACGGCGCGCCGCTCTCGAGCGTGCCGACGTCGGCGACGCGCACGACGTGCTGGCTGCGGACGCGCACGGCGGCGCGCCCCTCCCTCAGAAAGCGCTGGAGGATCTCCGGATCCCGCACGTACTTCGGCAACAGCACCTTGATCGCGACGCGCTCATCGAGGGCGAGGTGGCGCGCGGCGACGACGAGCCCCATGGCGCCCCGTCCGAGGACGCTCTCCACCCGATACTTGCCGAGGAGGACATCCCCGGGGGCAATCGTGGTCTCGTCGGGGCTCGACATGGCAGGCCAGGGCGGCAGAAGGGCATCCACTATGCCACGCCATGGTGAGAGGCTCATGCAATTTTCCACTGCACCGGCCTCAGCCGGGCAGCGCTACGCTACGTACGATGGATTGGCCTATCCTGTCCTGTCGCGGCCGCTCCTACCTGACTCGTCGCGACCCGCTGGGAGCAGAGCGACGACGACCTAATCTTCAGCGATGGCCGCGGCGCTGACGGGCCCTTCCATTCCTTCCACCGATTGTTACGAAACGACACACCCCCACGGATTGTTACGAAACGACACACCTCCTCGCCCAGCGATCGGGCTTGCCTCGACTACGCGCCTCGGCTTGCCTGCAAAAATGTGATACAAATGCTCTTACACATGGAAGCCGCGTCGCGGCAATTCACATCAGGATCAGGAGCGAACGATGGGACGTCGGCGAGTCGCGATTTCTGTTCTACTCGTCGACTGTTATTGATATAGCGATAGCGAGGTAGCCAATGACCACCACCTTTCGATTCGTCGCGCCCGCCGCCGCTTCCCTCGCAACCGTGTTGCTCGCGATTTCGCCGTCGTTGGCGGCTTCGTGGCAAACCCGGGTCAACTACGGCGGGAACACGCCCATGGACCTCTACGTCCCGGATAAGGTCGACGCTTCGCCGGGGGTCGTGGTCTCGCTGCACTACTGCAGCGGGAATGCAGGAAACGCTCATGGCTGGTTCCAGGGTCTGGCGGATCAGCACGGCTTCCTCATCATCACTCCGCAAGCAGGCGGCAACTGCTTTGACGCAACGCCCGCGCGCAGCGGTGAGCGAGAGGCCATCACCAAGATGGTCCAGTACGCCGTCACACAGCACCACGCCGATCCGGCCCGAGTCTTCGCTGCGGGGGCGTCCTCCGGCGCTTGCATGACGAATGCGCTCCTCGCTGCCTACCCCGACGTGTTCGCTGGGGGTTCGGTGCTGGCGGGTGTTCCCGCTGGCGCCTGGACGGGAGGCAACGCCTATGGCTGGACGACCCCTGCCAACAGGAGCGCTGCCCAGTGGGGTGACCTCGTGCGCAACGCGAATCCGGGCTTCACCGGCGCACGGCCTCGGGTTCAGCTCTGGCACGGAACGGGTGACACCACCCTCAACTACGAACCGAACTTTCCTGCCGAGATCGCGCAGTGGACGAACGTCCTCGGTCTGAATCAGTCCGACGGCAAGACGAGCAGCTTCAGGGGTTCCTCGGATACCTGGAATCGGTCCTCCTACACGAATGCTGCGGGGACGCTCGTCCTGGAGACGAACTCCGCGCAAGGCGCCCCGCACGACCTCTCGGGGCGAGGCCTGTGGGCCGACGCCGTGCGCTTCTTCGGGCTGGATATGGACCCTCCGTCCACGGGAGAAGGCGCGGGCGGCGGTGATGGAACCGGAGGCAGCGACGCGTCAGGCGGAGGCAGCAGCGCCTCCGGCGCCGGTGGCGAAGGTGGCAGCGCAAACGGCGCCACGTCAGGCACAGGTGGCAACGCGAGCGGCAGCACGGGCAGCGGAGCGACCAGCGGAGGCACGACGAACGCCGCCAGCGGAGCCACCACGGGCGGCTCGACGAGCAGCGCGAGTGGAAGCGCCGCTTCCGGAGACAGCGATCCGACCACGACAGGCGGCGACAGCGCGTCGGACGACGGTGGGTGCAGCTTCAACGCGGCCTCCAGGGGTCAACTGCCCGGCGGCGCGCTCGTCGGATTGCTCGTGGCAGGGATTGGCGCGCTGGCCCGCCGCCGTCGCCGATCTGCTGCGTGAGCGTGTAGCGCCGGCGTACGGCCCGGGTGGCCTCGCGCTCGGCACGCCGGCGCTCCTCCTCGGCCTCCCAGGCTCCTGAGCCCCTCCATTCGAGCTGCCCTCAGCAATCTGCCGTGCCATCCGTGCTCAGTCCGCAGGTGTGATCCGCGCCTGCGCTGATCTGGAGGAACGTGCCCTTGGGGCTTGACGTTTCCGGAGCGTTTGGATTTCCTTCCATCATGAAGACGGCTTTCACTCGCTTTCGACTCGTCGCATCGACGGCGCTCCTCGTCGCGGCTGCCGCGTCCTGCGGCAGCGAAGATGCCGATCCTGGCACAGCAGGTTCGTCGAGCGGCTCACCGCCAGCCGGTGGGTCGGGCGGGACGGGTGGAGCGGCCGCGAGCAGCGGCGGTGCGGGTTCAGGCTCGGGCGCCTCGAGCGCCGAAGGAACTGGCGGCATTTCCACGGGAGGTTCGTCAGCGGTCAGCACAGGCGCAGGGGGCGGCGGCGCGGCAGGCACGGCATCGGGGGGTTCGGGAGGGTCGGCGCCCGAGACAGGCGATCGCTCGCCGGAAGGCACCTGCGCGCGCTTCAACGCCGACACTGCCGACATGAGCGAAGGCACGTGGAGCGGCTCGCTCGATCCCGAGTGCGACCCCGGAGACATCTCTCCCGAGGGTCGAGCGAACGCGCTCCGGCTCTTCAACCTGTACCGCTGGCTGGCGGACTTGCCCCCGGTCGTGACCGAGCCCACCCGCGACGCTCAGGCCCAGGCCTGCGCGCTCATGATGGACGCGAACAATTCGCTCTCGCACGAGCCGCCGGAGAGCTGGAAGTGCTACTCGAAGACAGGCGCGGACGGCGCGAGGACGAGCAACATCTCGAGTGGCCCCGGCGTTGCGAGCGTTCAGGGCTATCTGATCGACCCCGGGAACGAGACGACCTTCGGCCACCGGCGCATCATCCTTGCGAACGATCTCGGTCCGATCGGCCTCGGCTCTACCGGGAAGAACGGCGCCTCCTGCATGCAGAACATCGGAGGGACGGGGCGGGCCGGCAAGGAGTGGACGGCCTGGCCTCCGCCCGGGGTGTTCCCGATGCAGGCGTACGGCGACCGCTGGAGCACGCTCAGCGACACCGGCTGGTCGATCCAGAGCGAGGACATCCAGCTCGAGGACGCCGAGGTCACGATCACGAGCGGCGGAGCCCCTCTGGCCGTCAACGTGGAGCCGCTCCAGGGGCGCTACGGCTCCACGAACGCCATCCGCATCGTGCCGAACGGTTGGGACCCTGAAGCCGGCAACACCTACTCTGTGAGCGTCTCCGGAATCTCGGCGACCATCGCCTACGACGTCGTGTTTGTCGACTGCGAGTAAGGATTCTCGTTCCCCTTCTTCCCAGGAGATCCTCGATGCCCGCCAGCGAACCGCGCCTCCTTGCCCGGAAGGAGTTCGACGCCGCCGCCCTCGTCGCCGCGCACCCGCCGCGCATCACCGACGCGAACAAGCGCCTCGTCCATTCCATCGCCTGTCCGCCCGGCGCTGCGCACCGCGGCACCGTCGTCGTCTCCCGGTGGCAGGCCGTGCCGCTGCCCGCCGCCGTGCCCGCCGCCGCCCCCGAGCTCCGCATGCGCGAGGACGTCTACACGTACGCTCCCGAGCCCGCCGCGCGCCCCGCCGTCGAGTGGCACGTCAACTTCGCCGATCTCCTGCTGTTCGTGGCCTATGGAAGCCGCCTGTTCGCGCAGGACGAGATGCAGGCCGCCGAGCACCCCGTGCTCGGCTCCGTCCGCGAGGCGCTGCTCGCCGCGCAGGATCCGGCGCTCCCGCCGACCACCCGCGACGGCGCCGTCCCGACGCCGATCCTCCTCCGGGGCGTCGAGCGCCGCTGCTCTGTCGATACCGCTCATGATGCCGCCATGCCCTATGGCCTCTACGGGAACCGCTTCGCCCGCGCCTCCCCGGACGTCATCCGCAAGGCCACGACCCGGATCGATCCGCCCACGATCACGAACCTCATCGCCATGGAAGCGCCCCCCGGCGGCAACGGTCGCTACACGCGCGCCCAGATCGAGGAGATCACGACGACCGCCACGACGGCCTTCTCCGCCGCGGTGCTCGAGTCGGGGCTCGCCGCCGAAGCCCCTGCCGTCGTCGTGCACACCGGCCACTGGGGCACCGGCGCCTACGGCGGAAATCGAGTCCTGATGGCCGCCCTCCAGATGCTCGCCGCCCGGCTCGCCGGCATTGACGTGCTCGTCTTCCACACGTTCGACGCCGACGGCTCCGAGGCGTGGACCGCCGCCCGCACCCTGGTCGATTCCCTGATCGCCACCCATCCCTCCACGGCGTCGCTGCTCGACGCGATCGAGGCCCGGGGGTTTTCATGGGGTGTCTCCGACGGCAATTGACGGCGCGGTCAATCGGCGCACGGCGGGGAGGTCGGAGAGCGCCGCGCACCCGCTCTCCCGCCGGTCACGAAGCGGCGCGAGAACTTTATTTCGGGACCTTGACGTCGAGCTTGCCGAGGCGCGCGAGCAGCGGGCCGCGATCCTCCATGGCCACGCCGACGAGCCTCCGCGCAGACGCGTCGTCGAGCTTCTGGACCGATCGCGCTGCGAAACGTGCCTCGTCCGCGGCGGGCACCTGGAAGATCAGGTGGTAGACACCGCTGTTCGAGACCGCGAGCACGCGCTGCGTCTCCCCCAGGCCGAGCAATCGACAGAGCGCCGCGGCAAGGAATCCCGCGGCAGCGCGGGCGAGAGCGCCGCCGCGAAACGAGAGCGAGACGTGGTGCTCGTGTCCGTCCTCGCCGGCCTCGGCGACGGTATACACCACGGCGATGTCGGCGGACGTGATGAACGCATTGCCCTCGGCGAACGGGTCCGCGGGCGGGCCCCCCCCGGGGCGCCTGAGGGCGGTGTCCTTGGCGCGGCCGAGCCCGCGCGAGAGCTCGATCAGGTGGTCCGGCGAGAACAGCCGATCGTAACGCGGCCGCTTCATCGCGAACCGGTAGACGAGGAACACCACGAGCCCGACGAGCAGCCATTTCAGCATCGGACCTTGCACCTCCGCGCCCAACCACCGAGACAGACCATCACGCCCGCGGCGAGCGGCTCATTCGCCCCGCCGAGAGCGCGCGCGAGGGCCGGGCGAGCGCCGCGACGAGCGAGAGCATCGCCGCAGCATGCGGCTTCTTTCGTCCCATGGCGAGGTATCGTGCCGGTCCTCGCGCGATTCGTCCATGGGGTTTCACCGCTGCCGTCGCCTCTCCCGCAGCCGCGCCTCACGCCCTTGCCGCTCGGCTTGCCTGATGGCGCGCGTTGCTGCGACGTGGGCAGGCGCGCCGCCCGGAGCGGGATCTGTGGCGCGATGCCGGCCCGATGGTGGATACTGGCGCCGGCCTTCAGCCCCTTCGCCGCGATGACCCAAGCCGCCACCTACGTCTATGTCTCCAACGCCGAGAGCTGCGACATCTCGGTGCTGCACCTGGACCCCGCCGACGGGTCGCTGGCGCCGGTGCAGGCCGTCGGTATCGAAGGCCAGGCCGGCCCGCTGGCGGTCTCGCCGGACCGGCGCTTCCTCTACGTCGCGCTGCGCACCGAGCCCCACGCGGTGCAGAGCTTCGCGCTCGACGCGGCGAGCGGGCGGCTGACGCCGCTGTCGGCGGCGCCGCTGCCCGACAGGATGTCGCACCTCATCACCGATCACAGCGGGCGCCATCTCTTCGGCGCCTCCTATGGCGGTCACATGACCAGCATCAGCCCCCTCGGCAGCGACGGCGCGGTGGGCGAACCAGCCGCGGTGTTGCCCACCGGCCGCAACGCGCACGCCACGCTGGTGGATCCGTCGAACCGCTACGTCTTCGTCAGCGCCCTCGGCTCGGATGTGGTGGTGCAGTGGCGCTTCGACGCGGCCACTGGCCGGCTCACCCCCAACGATCCACCGGCGTTTCCGGTGCGTCCGCAGGCCGGCCCGCGCCACCTCGCGTTCGCTCCCGACGGGCGCTTCGTCTACCTGCTCAACGAGCTGGACGCGAGCGTCGACGTCCTGGCCTTCGACGCCGAGCGCGGGACGCTGGCGCCGGTGCAGAGCCTCTCCACGCTGCCCGAGGGCTTCTCTGGCAAGCCCTGGGCGGCCGACCTGCACCTCACGCCCGACGGCCGCTTCCTCTACACGTCGGAGCGCACCTCCAGCACGCTGGCCGCGTTCAGCGTCGATGCGCAGACCGGCCGCCTGAGCCTGGTCTCGCACGCGCCCACGGAGCAGCAGCCGCGCGGCTTCCGGATCGACCCGAGCGGCCGCTGGCTCGTCGCCGCCGGGCAGCTCTCGCATGCGGTGCGCGTGCACGCGATCGACCGCGAGAGCGGCCGGCTCACGCCCTTGAAGGCGTGCCCGGTGGGTCGCGGTCCCCACTGGGTGGAGATCCTGAGCTTCCCGTGATCTGAACGCTGCGCGCGCGATAGCCCCGAGCTGGCGAAGCTGGCGGCGCGCATGGCGGCCGCCAGGTCCCGGAGCGCGGAGAGGACCCAAAGATCCGGCAAAAAGGCCGCGGCACACCGCTCGCAATACGTGCCCACCAGAACGCCGCGAGGTCCGACCTCGCGCTGGTCCCGCCGTTGCGGGACAGCGCGAGGCCCGGAAGCGGCGTGCTAGCCCGAGCCGGCGTCACGCGCCGCGCCCGGATGGAGGCACCCATGTCGGTTCATCATGCCATGTCCATGTTTCTCCCTGTCCTCGCGCTCGCCTGCTCCACCGCGCAGGGCGCCACCCCGGAGCCACCGGAGAGCACCACACCGCAGCGCGACGACGCAGCGGCTCCGGCCGGCTCCACAGGCGCGAAGAGCTTCGTCGACGCCGAGTCGTACTTCACGAGCTCGGCCGAGATCGACGCCTGGTACGAGCTGCTTCGCGAGCTGAAAGACGACTTCGACGTCGTGTGCGGCGACACGTTCTGCGAAGGCGATTTCACCAACTACGAGCCGCTTCGATTCCGTTGCTCCGTCGAGGAGCACGCCGGGACGATAGGCAGCTGCGTGTGGGTCCTCGCCGCGAGCAACGAGGAGATCGTGCCTTCCACAGGCGATGTGGAGGTGGACGCCAGGATCTTCGTCTGCGAGATGCCCGTCGCCCCGGAGACCGCCGTGACCGACCTCGTCGAGGCGCTCTCGGCGCCGTCGGGTCGGGCGATCAACGCCGCGCTCCCCGGAACGGACAGATCGCTCTACGACGGCCTCGTCGAGTGCCTCTGACAGCGCGCCGGCGTCGGCCGGCACGGTCGTCGAGCCGCGCTGGCGCCGCCTGACCCCGCCCGCACCATCCCTGGATCTCCTTGGATGGCCGCCGAAACCCCCGTTCGCCGCACCGCACTTCCGGCCAGAGCGTTAAATTTCCCCTATGAGCTGCCGGAGGGGCACCGGCGATGGTCCTCGACGGGCATCGCGTCAGCCGGCGGACGTGAAGCCCGTCGTGGGCTTCGGGTGAGCTCCAAGCTCACGTGAGGGGCTCATGTCTCCTCGCCGACGGGGCGCCCGCGCCGCGGCGCGACCGACGGCTGCCCCAGGAAAACGACACGGCCCGGCGCGATGACATGAAGGACGGCTGAGCCGGGTGCATTCATGAGCCGGAGGCGAGCATCCGTCGCCACGCCTGTGTCGGTCGCCAGTCGCCGGTCGCCGATCGTCCGGGGCCATCGTGCCTGCTCGCCCCGTCCGGCGCGCTTCGGCCCGATGTCATCGAAAGGCTCGTCATGGCAAGCTCCCTCTCCACAGGCCGGCGCGTGAGCACCCCGCGCCGACATCTCACGTGCATCGCCGCGCTCGGGCTCTCCCTCGCGGACGCGTCATGCGTCGCTCCAGAGGTCGCGTCGCCGGGCGCGGGTTGCCACTGATGCGGGAGAAGGTGGGTATGCAGGAGCGCGCTCCGTTGGGGAGCGATATACCACTTTCGAAAAAAAGAAATGGCCGCACACGATTGGGTGAAGGACGGCCCGACACCGGAGCATCCAGGTAGGCAAGAGCGGGATGCAAACGGTCCGCTCCAGCAAAGGTTCTCAGGAGAGTAAAAAGATGAGCTTGTTCAGCAAGATGGTACTCCCGTTGGCGCTCCTCGGCGCCGCAGCCGTGCTCGGTGGCTGCGTTGGCGACGCTTCCCTCGAAGGCGATGACGGGCAGGAGACCCAGCCCGACGCGGTGGAGGCGGCGGATCTCGAGTCAGCGAACGCGATCGACCCCGACGCGGCGGAGGCGGTTGGAACCGCGGAGCAAGCGCTGCATACCGTATGGAAGTGCTACGGTCCTAATAATGACCCGAATGGGGGGTGGGGTCGGCCAATCGTCGGCTACGTCGATATCTGGTGGGGCCATAATACGTGGGATGCCCAGTGGGCCTGCAACGAGTGGATCGGGATGTGCGAGCGGCAGTGCGTGACGAGCGACAGCCCAGTGCGAAAATATTGATAAGTAGTCTGAAAGATCCGCCAAGGTAGTTGTCGCATTCGCCGACGGCGCGCCCGCGCCGCGGCGTGACCAACGCCGGCGACACGAAAATGACACGGCAGGGCGCTATGACATGAAGGACGGATGAGCCGGGTGTATTCATGAGCGAGAGGCGAGCATCCACCGCGACGCCTCTGTCGGTCGTCCGTCGGTCGCCGGTCGTCCGGAGCCATCGCGGCCCGCCCCGTCCGGCGCGCTTCGGTCCGATTTCATCGAAAGGCTCGTCATGGCAAGCTCTCTCTCCACAGGCCGGCGCGTGAGCGCCCCGCGCCGGCATCTCACGTCCATCACCGCGCTCGGGCTCTCCCTGGCGCTCTGCGCCGCGGCCGCGTCGTGCGTCGCTCCGGAGGTCGTGTCGCCGACCCCGGGCGCGGGCGGCGCCGGAGGCGGCAACGGCGGCAACGGCGGCGACGGCGGCAACGGCGGCGACGGCGGCTCCGCCGGAGCGGGGGAGCAGGGCGGCGGAGGCGGCGGCGCCGCGCCGGGCAGCACGCGCGTCCTCACGTTCCACAACGACAACGAGCGCACCGGCGCGAACCTCGCCGAGACCACGCTCACCACCGAGAACGTGAACGCGAGCCAGTTCGGGCTCCTGTTCCGGCGCGCCGTCGACGACCAGATCTACGCGCAGCCGCTCTACGTGCCCGGCGTGGCCATCCCCGGCCAGGGCGCGCGCGACGTCGTCTACGTCGCCACGATGAACAACTCGGTCTACGCGTTCGACGCCCGCGACCCGCAGGCCGGCGAGCCGCTCTGGCACGTCAACTTCAACGATCCGGCGAACGGCGTGACGCCGGTCGACCACCTCGACGTCGGCCAGGCGTGCGGAGTTTACCGGGACATCAGCGGCAACATCGGCATCCTGAGCACGCCCGTGATCGACGGCGCGACGGGCACGATCTACGTGGTCGCCAAGACCAAGGAGAACGGCGGCGAGCAGGTCTATCGGCTCCGCGCGCTCGATCTAGCCACCGGCGCGGAACGGCCGAACAGCCCGGTCGTCCTCGAGGCCAGCGTGCCGGGCACCGGCGACGGCAGCGTGGACGGCACCCTCGCGTTCGACCCGGCGATCGAGAACCAGAGGCCGGCGCTCACGCTCGCGAACGGCATGATCTACATCGCCTTCGCCGGCTACTGCGACACCGGGCCTTACCACGGCTGGGTCCTCGCCCATGACGCGGCGACGCTCGAGCAGCGCGCGGTCTGGAACGACACGCCCGGCGGCTGGGCGGGCGGCATCTGGATGGCTGGGCAGGGGGTGAGCGTCGACGCCGACGGCAGCGTCTACCTCCTGACCGGCAATGGCACCTTCGACGGCGCCGAGAACTTCGGCAGCAGCGTCGTCCGGCTGTCTCCCGAGCTCGAGGTGCTCGATCACTTCACGCCGTACAACGTCGACTACCTCAACGAGCTCGACCTCGATCTCGGCTCGTCCGGCGCGCTCCTCCTGCCCCGCTCGAACCTGCTCGTCGGCGCGGGCAAGGGCGGTTACGTGTACGTGCTCGATCGCCACGACCTGGGCGGGTTCAACCCGGAGGGCGACACGCAGATACTGCAGACGTTCCCGGTGACGCCGGACCACGTCCACGGCTCCCCCATCGTCTGGGATCTGCCGGGCGGCCCGATGATCTACGTGTGGGGGGAGAACAACTACCTCCGCGGCTTCCGCTGGGACGGCGCGCAGTTCCAGCCGGCTGGCCAGAGCGAGCGGCCGGCGCCGCCGGGCATGCCCGGCGGGATCCTCTCGCTCTCGGCCAACGGCGGCGCCCCCGGCACCGGCATCCTCTGGGCGACGCACCCGCTCCGCGGCGACGCGAACCAGGCCGTGCGCCCGGGGATCCTGGAGGCGTTCGATGCCTCGGATCTCTCGCGCGTCCTCTGGACCTCGCAGAAGGTCGCCGCGCGCGACGATTGCGGGGATTTCGCCAAGTTCTCGCCGCCCACCATCGCCGACGGCAAGGTCTTCCTCCCGTCGTTCTCCAACCAGCTCTGCGTCTACGGGCTCGGCGACTTCGGCGACGACCCCTGCTTCAACGGCGTGGAGGACGAGGGCGAGGCCGGCGTCGATTGCGGCGGCGCTTGCGCCCCGTGCGGGCCTCGCGAGGTGCTCTGCCCCGGCGCGGGCTCCATCTTGGTGGGCGACGAGTATCCCTGTGATCTCGGCGGTGAACACCGGATCGCGAGCGTCGGGATCTCGGTCGGCTGCAACGACGGCGAGACCGCCGACTTCGTCGTGACCTTCGACGGGCCGACTCCCCTCGAGGTCACCGCCGCTTGCGATACGAGCTTCGCGGTGAGCGGCGTCGTGTCCAGCCAGGCCACGCTCCGCATGGTCGGCGGCGGCGGTGACGACGGGCAGATCTCCTTCGAGTGCTGCGGCTCGAGCGGCTGGTCGATCGCCTTCGAATGACCGTCTCCAGATAAGCTTGTTCGCTGGGCGAGGACGCGCGGCGCTCAGGAGGGGCCCGCCGGGCGAGCGCTTCCGGCGCCGCGCTCGCCCGTCACTGGCTCTCCTTCGGCGAGCAGCCGCTTGAGCGTGGCGAGATCGACGGGCTTCACGAGGTGCTCGTCAAACCCGGCTTCACGCGCCCTCTCGCGGTCCCCCTGCTGCCCGTAGCCGGTGAGCGCGATCAGATAGACGTCCTTGTGCTGGGGTTTCTCGCGAACGCGGCGCGCGAACTCGAGGCCGTCGATCCCCGGCAGCCCGATGTCCACGATGGCCACGTGCGGGAGCACCTCGTCCATGAGCTCGATCCCCGAGATCCCGTGAGCCGTCGCATGGCAATCGAACCCGGCGCGCGTCAGGAGCGCGCAGAGCGCCTCGCGGCCGTCGTCGTTGTCCTCCACGACGACGACCCGCGATCTCCTGGAGAGCTCCCCGAGGAGCGAGCCGCGCGTCGCCTCCTCCTCGGAGGACGGCTCGGAGATCGGCAGCCGCACCTCGAACTCGCACCCTTTGCCCTCCCCCTCGCTCCGCGCGCTCACGGTGCCGCCGTGCTTTTCAACGAGGCCTCGGACGAGGGTGAGCCCCACGCCGAGCCCTCCCGCCGATCGGTCCAGCGTGCGGCTCGATTGCACGAAGAGCTCGAACACCGTGTCGAGCATCTCCCTCGGGATCCCGACGCCGTCGTCCTTCACGCGGACCACCGCGTGGTCGTCCACGCGCTGCGCCTCCAGGGTGACATGACCCCCTCGCGAGGTGTACTTCGCAGCGTTGTTGAGCAGGTTCACGTGAACCTGCTGGAGCCGCGCAGGGTCGCCCTCGACCCAGATCGGCTCGGGATCGACCACGACCGAGAAATCGACGCCGCGCGTGTCCATGAGGTTCTTCACCGCGTCGGCGGCGTCCTTCACCACCGAGCCGAGGTCGAGCACGCGCTTTCGAAGCTCGATCTTGTTCTGCGTGACGCGGCTCGCCTCCAGCAGGTCGTCGAGCAGGCGCGCCATTTGCGTGGACTGACGCTCGAGGATCTGGACGACCTTCTCGTCGAGCCCGGACGCGCCGTCCGGCGCGGAGCAGTCTTCCTTGAGCAGCGCCGTGGCGTGGACGATGGCGCCAAGCGGGTTGCGGAGCTCGTGCGACAGCATGGCGAGGAACTCGTCGCGCCTGCGTACGGCGTCCTTGATCTGTTCCTCCGATCGCTTTTGCGCGGTGACGCTCCGGAAGATCCCGATGATACCCACGATGTGGCGCGCCGCATCGATGAGCGGGAGCCGCGTGACGAGGTCCCACTCCACGGCGCCATCCTGCCGTACGCGCTGCTCCAGCTTGTAATGCTGTGCCTCGCCGGTCCGCAGCACCACCTCGTCCTGCTGGTGAACGGCGAGCGCCGCCTCGTACCCAGGCAGCTCGAAGCCGGTCTTGCCCGCCGCTTCGCCTGGATCGGCGAGGCCGAGGCGATCCGCCATGGCGTGGTTCGTGCGAATGAACCGGCCGCGCGCGTCCTTGAAGTAGATCGCGTCGGGCACGCTGCGGAGCAGGCTATTCAGGAGATAGCGCTCGTGGAAGAGCGCGTCCTCCGCCGCTTTCAGGCCGCTCACGTCGATGAGCGTGAGCACGACCCCCGCGATGGTGCCCTTGGCACGGTAGGGGAGGATGCGAAGAAAGAACGAGCGACCATGCCGGTCGCGCAGCTCGCGCTCCACGCGCTCCCCCGTCGCGAGCACGCGCTTGAGATCCGCGGTGAGCTCCGGGTGGTCGACCGCATACGTGAACGTCTCGATCGGCCTGCCGACGTCCTGCAAGAGCAGGTTGAAGCTCTCCGCGATCTGCGGCGTGAATTTCCTGATCTTGAGCTCCCTATCGAGGAAGATGGTGCCGATGTCCGTGCTCGACAGGAGGTTCTCCATGTCGTTTCCGAGCTCGGTCAGATCAGCGATCTTCCGCTGGTACTCCGCGTTCACCGAGTAAAGCTCCTCGTTGACGCTCTGGAGCTCCTCGTTCGTGCTCTGCAGCTCCTCGTTGGAAGCGAGGAGCTCTTCGTTCGCCGCCTGCAGCTCTTCGTTGCTCGCCTCGAGCTGCTCGGTCATCGCCTGCAACGTCTGCTTCGTGTGACCGAGCTCCGCCTCGAGCGCGCCGAGCTGCTCGCGCGATACGTCGTCCAGGTCGATCTCCTTCACCGGCATCGCCGCCCGTCGCGGCGCCCCGTCGATCGCGTCGAAGGTGATGAGGACGTGGGGCAAGGTGCCTCGTCGGCTCTCGACCCGGCGCATCGTGATCTTGTAGACGCCGCCCTCCGCTTGCACCCCCTTGAACACGATCGCCGTGCGCTCCTTGATGACGCGCCGGAGGCCCCCCGTCAGCACCAGCTTGAGGTCGCCGTCCAGCATCTCGAAGGCGTCGAGCCCCTGTCTGCCATCCCTGACCTTCAGGAATCGGCTCGCGCCGCCGAACGCGTGGACGAGCTCCCCTGTGTCATTGACGAGGAGGCTCGGAGGCATGAACTCGTCGAGCAGCGCGTCGTAGGTCCCGAGCAGGTGCGACGCCGGGTGGCGCGCGACGGGCGCGGCGATCCCCGAGCGCGGGGCGCTCCGGGCCTTCGGCGATACCGGCTGAAAGCGGGGCTCTACCTGCATCCGCCGGTCGCTGTACTTCCGGTAGATCCGCCATTGCTTGTCGACGATCTCGAAGTCGTGCGCGAGGTGCCCCGGCGTCTCGCTGGGCCCGAGGAAGACCACGCCCCCGCGGTTGAGCGCGAAGTGAAAGAGGCTCAGGACCTTCTGCTGCACCGCCGGCTGAAGATAGATGAGCACGTTGCGGCAGCTGATGAAGTCGACGCGCGTGAACGGCGCGTCCTTGATCACGTTGTGGTGCGCGAAGACCACCGACTGGCGGAGATCCGGGACAACCTGGTAGCTGCGTCCGCGCCGGATGAAGTGCCGCTCGAGGCGCTCGGGGGAGACGTTCACCACCGCCTCCTCCTCGTAGAGCCCGCGCGTCGCGATCTCGAGCGATCCATGGTGCACGTCGGTCGCGAAGACCTTGAACGGGCGGTGGCCGCTCCCGGACGTGAGCTCGTGGAGGAGGATGGCGAGCGAATAGACCTCTTCGCCCGTCGCGCAGCCGGCGACCCACACGCGGAACGGGGCGTCCTGCGGTCCCGCGCGCAGGAGCTCGGGGAGCACCGAGCGCTCGAGGATGCCGAACGCTTCCTCGTTCCGGAAGAAGCGCGTCACGCCGATGAGGAGATCACGGTAGAGCACGTCGAGCTCGCTCGACTTGCTCTTCAAGCGCTTGACGTACTGTTCAATATCGTCCGTATGCGCGAGCTGGATCCGTCGCTCGATGCGCCGGGTGACGGTGCTCGGTTTGTAGTGCGTGAAGTCGATGCCGAACTGCTCCTCGAGCATCCTGTAGACCGCGCTCATCCCCTGATCGACGCTGACCGCGTCCCGCTCCGGCCGATGTCCCTTGGACCTCACGTGCTCGAGGAGGACGCGCGGCATGTCCTGGGGAGGCAGGACGCAGTCGGCCACACCGGCGTCTCGCGCGGTCTTCGGCATCCCATCGAACTGCGCGCTGTCGACGTCCTGCACGACGACCAGCCCGCCCGCCTCGTGAACCGCGCGGATCCCCCGCGAGCCATCGCTGCCGCCCCCGGAGAGGACCACGGCGATCGCCCGCGGGCCGCAGTCCTGCGCGAGGGATCGAAAGAACACGTCGATGGGCAGCGCGAGCTCCTGGTCGCGATCCCGCTCGCTGAGGAGCAGGCGGCCTCCGGAGATGATCATCTCCTTCTTCGGCGGGATCAGATAGACGTGGTCGGGCTCGACCAGCATGCCGTTCTCGACGAGGTGAATGGGCAGCTCGGTGCGGCGCCCGAGGATCTCGTCCATCAGGCTCTTGAAGTCTGGCGACAGGTGCTGGACCACGACGAAGGCCATCCCGCTGTCCTTCGGGATGTTCTCGAAGAAGTGCTCGAGCGCCTCGAGCCCCCCCGCCGAAGCGCCGATCCCTACCACGTAAGGCGCTACCTCTGGCCGGACTGTGCGTGTTCTTGTCTTTGTGGCATCGCGCACCTCGCGCTCGGTCGACATAGCCGACCTCGACGGCAGCAAGCGTGCCCAGGCTGGGGCCGCTCGCGAACGCCTTCAGCGGGGCCAAAATCCCCGGAATTTCGGCGGCGGGCGGATATCAGATGTGTGGCAAATTGCCTCGCTGCGCGCCCCATGTGAGTCTTGTGGCCTCGCAACGGCTCATGGCCGGCGGTGATGGTGCGCAGGGAGCGGGGCCCCTCTCAGGCGTGGCTCGTCACACGGCGGCCGGCGAGCCCTTCGTCGGGGTCTCCGGAGCCCTCTCCCCCGATGCCGGGCCCGCCTCGGGAGCGTCGTCCGCGCTGTCGCGGGCGACGCCCTCCTCCCTCCGGAACGCATAGAGGATCTGCCGCAGGTACCCCTCCGGAAACTCGACCCCCACGAGCCCGTAGCAGGGCGGCTTCTCCCCGGCCGGACGGTACGCCGTGCCGAAGACCCAGTCCCACACCGCGAGCTTCGTCCCGAAGTTGAAGCCGTACCCGGTGAAGACGCCCGAGTGGTGCCACCGGTGCATCTCCGGCCCGTTGATCACGCACTGGAGCGGGCCTGTCCGGACGTCGATGTTCGAGTGGATGTACATCCCCCACACCGCGTCGAGCGTCGCCTTCATCAGCGCGACCTCGGGCGCGGCGCCGAGCAGCACGATCGGCGCGAACTCGACCGTCTGGTTGATCAAGATCTCGATCGGGTGCGACCGCGACCCCGCGAGCCAGTCGACGTCCTCCACCGAGTGGTGCGCCTCGTGCGTCCTCCAGAGGATCGGCGACCAGTGCTGGAGCCGGTGGAACCAGTAGATATAGAAGTCGTGGATCACGAAGAAGAAGAGGAGCTGCGCCCAGACCGGCCACCCCGTGACCAGGTGAAGGCGCCCTGGCCCCGCCGCCCCGTCGATCGCGCGGATGATCGCGTCGATGACGAGGCCGAGGACATAGCTCTGCGCGAGCGTGTAAAGGAAGAAGTCGTTGAAGAACCCCTTGCGGAAGAGGCGCTGGCCCGGATCGTACGGGAACAGCCGCTCCAGGCCGATGAGCCCCCCCGCCGCGCCCGCGATGAGCAGCGGCGAGAGGACCCTCCAGTCACCAAGCACGTCAAGCAGCATCGCCCCTCAGCCCGCCTCGCTCCGCCTCAGTCGGCGCGCGCCCCGCTCGCCGTGGCGCCGTCCGACGGGCGCACCCTTGCGAGCTTCTTCCGCTGCGCGAGCTCGTTCTCGTAGACCCGCTTGATCCCGTCGCCGAGCGAGCGCTCGATGTCGCGCAGGTTCGCGACCAGCTTGACGAGCCCGACGATCTCGACCGACGCCGCCTGGTCGGTGCCCCACATCGCCCGATCGAGCGTGATGTGCCGCTCGATGAACGTGGCGCCGAGCGCCACCGCCGCGCCCGACGGCGCGAGCCCCGTCTCGTGGCCGGAATAGCCGATCGGGCAGCGCGGGTACCTCGCCTTGAGCGTCGCGATCATCCTCAGGTTGAGCTGCTCCGGCGCGCAGGGGTACGCCGACGTGGCGTGCGCGATGAGCAGCTTGCCCTGCCCCACCGCCGCGACCCCGGCCTCGATCTCCTCCATCGTCGACATGCCTGTCGACGCGATGAGCGGGCGCCCCGTGGCCTTCATCGCGCGCAAGAGGGCGTGATCCGTCAGCGCCGCCGAAGCCGCCTTGTAACAGGGCGGGTCGAACCGCTCCATCACCTCGACCGACTCCTCATCCCAGCACGAGGCGAACCAGAGGATGCCTCGCTCCTTGCAGTAGCGATCGATCTCGGCGTACTCACGCTCGCCGAACTCGACCCGATGCCGGTAATCGATGTACGTCATCCGGCCCCAGGGCGTGTCGCGCTCGATGTGCCACTGGTCCCGCGGCACGCACTTCTCCGGCGTGCGCTTCTGGAACTTCACGGCGTCGCACCCCGCGAGGCACGCGCCGTCGATGAGCTTCTTCGCGATCTCGAGAGAGCCGTTGTGGTTGATGCCGATCTCCGCGATGACGAACACGGGCTCGCCGTCGCCCACGAGCCGATTGCCGATCTTGACGACAGCAGGTGATGACCACATGAGCTAACCTCCATTTCCATTGCCCGCGCGGGGCGCGCGCGCCGCGCCCGCGCCGGCCGCCCCGGAGGGCGGCGAGGCGCGGCTCACGACGCGAGCTCGAGTATCCAGTCGGCGAAATCGCGGAACGCCCCGTGGCCCCCGCGCGCCTCGCACCGGCGGTGCACCGCGCAGAAGACAGCGGCCACGGCGTCGGCGGGCGCGGCGGTGAGGCCCTCCTCGGCGACCGCTCGCAGGATCCCGAGGTCGTTCACGTCGTCGCCGATGTACGCGACCTCGCCGCGCGCGACGCCGGCCTCCCGCAGCACCGCCGGGAGGTGAGCCTCCTTGTCGCGGACGCCAAGGAACACCCGCATCCCGAGCTTGTCCGCGCGCCGCCGCACGCTGGGCGACGTCTCGCCCGTCACGATCGCCGACGCGACGCCGGCGCGCGTGAGGCGCTCCACGCCCATCCCGTCGCGCAGGGAGAAGCGCTTCAGCTCCTCGCCACGCTCAGAGTAATACACGCCGGTGTCCGTCAGGACTCCATCGCAGTCCGTCAGGACGAGCCGGATCCGGCGCGCCCGCAGGCGCAGCTCGGCCTCGGGGAGCTCGATCATCGGAGCGCCCGCCTCACCACGCCGTGAAGCCGCCGTCGACGAGCAGGTTCGCGCCCGTCACGTAGCTCGAGGCGTCGCTCGCGAGGTACACGAGCGCCCCCGTGATCTCTTCCGGCTTCGCCATCCGGCCGAGCGGCGTCTTGCTGGCGTAGTTCTCGATGAAATACCCCTCTTGCCCGGCCTCCACGCCGCCGGGTGAGATCGCGTTGACCCGCACCCCGTCCGCGCCCCAGTACGCCGCCGCGAAGCGCGTGAGCGAGAGCACGGCCCCCTTGGTCGCAGGGTAAGCGACCGATTTGTAGAACGACTGCGTCCCGTCGGGGCGCCGGTAAATCGACTGGTTCGGCGCCACGACGCCATAGGTGGAAGCGATGTTGACGATGCTCCCCCGCCGCCGCCGGGCCATGTGCGCGCCGATCACCTGGCAGCACAGGAACGTGCCCGTCACGTTGACGTCGAGCGCGCGCTGCCAGAGCTCGATCGGGTAGTTCTCGAACCGGGACAGCTCGGCCGAGGCCGCGGGGCTCTCGAACTTGTCGTTCACCGCGGCGTTGTTCACCAGCACGTCGACGCGATCGAACCGCGCGAGCACCGCGTCGGTGAGGCGCTCGACCGCGGCCCGGCGCGTGATGTCGACGCCCTGCCCCGCCGCGAGCCCCTCCTCCGCGGCGAAGCGCTCGCAGGCGGCGTGGTCGAGATCCGCGGCGATCACGCGGGCGCCCGCGTCCCGGAGCGCGCGGCAATGGTGCCTCCCGAGCAGCCCGAGGGCGCCGGTGACGACGGCGACGCGGCCGTCGAGGGAGAAAGCAACGGTGGTGCTCATCGGATCTCCTCAGCCCACGGGCCTCGGCTTGACGTGGAAGTTGTGGGTCTTCCGGAAGACCGGCTCGACCGGCTCGCCCCGGAGGCGCGCCGCGACGTCGCCGCGGCGGGCGGCGTCCCTGAGGATCGGAAGGACCTCTCCATAAGCCTCGAGCACCCGCGCCACGTCCTCGTCGGTGTGCGAGAAGCACATCGTGTGGAAGCCGCCCCAGAGCACGCCCCGCGCGAGCATCTCCTGCTGCACGAGCGACTTCAGGAGGAGCGGCTCGGGGCCCGAGAACGTCACGATCGAGCGGCATTCGGGCCCGGAGCACGCGGTGTACGGCATGTCGAGCGCGCGGGCGAGGCCGTTGTAACCGTCCTTCAGCTTCTTGCCCTGCTCGGCCAGCCGCTCGGGGACGGCCCTGTCGCGGATCTCCTCGATCGTGGCCTTCGCGGCGGCGAGCGACAAGGCCTCTCCACCGAAGGTGGTGAAGAAGAAGACGTCCTTCTCGCAGAGGCGCATGACGTCGCGCCGCCCCGTCAGGATCGACAGCGGCATGCCGTTCGCGACCGCCTTGGAGAAGCAGGCGAGATCGGCCTTCACCCCGAAGCGCTCCTGCGCGCCGCCGAGCGCGAGCCGGAAGCCCGTCCACATCTCGTCGAAGATGAGGAGCGCGCCCCGCTCGCGGCAGAGCGCGGCGAGGCCCTCGAGGAACCCGGGCGCCGGCGCCTCGAACACGGTCGGCTCGAGGATCACACACGCGGTGTCGCCGTCGAGCGCCTCCTCGACGCTCGAGAGGTCGTTGTACTGGAAGGTGAAGGTGAGATCCCTCGCCTCGCTCGGGATACCCGCGCTCCGGTCCGTGACCGCGATGTACCAGTCGTGCCAGCCGTGGTATCCGCAGCACAGCACCTTGCGGCGGCCGGTGAAGGCGCGGGCGAGCCGCACGGCGGCGCTGGTGACGTCGGCGCCGGTCTTGCTGAAACGGACCATCTCCGCGCCCGGGACGACCTCCCGCACGAGCTCCGCCACCTCGACCTCGAGCGGGTGCATGAGCGAGAAGGTGATCCCCTCGGCGAGCTGCTCCGCGATCGCGCGATCCACGGCGGGATACGCGTATCCGAGCGAGATCGGCCCGACGCCCATCACGAGATCGATGAACTCGTTGCCATCCGCGTCCCAGACGCGCGCGCCCCGGCCGCGCACGAGGTACTTCGGCGAGACGCCGCGGACCCACTGGCCAGGGCCCTTCGCGAGCGTCTGCGTCCCCGCCGGGATGAGCCCGCGGGCGCGCTCGAACAGCGCGTTCGATCGGGTGATGTCAGGGTACGAGGCGTGCTGCGGGTGGAGCGCGTCCGCCGGGCTCGGACCGCTCGAATCGGATCGGCTTTGCTTGGGAGGGCTCATGAGATCTCTCTCCGGCTCAGCGGGTGGGAGGCGCAGAGCGCGACGATCGCCGGTCGAGCTCGGCCAGCACGCGGGCGGCGATCTGCCGGCCGGTGAAGCCCTCCTCCTCGAGGACGTCGGCGAGCAGCGCGGGCGTGAACCAGCGATCCCCGAGCGAGATCGGCAGGACGGGCGCGGCGACGCCGCGCGCGAGGCAGAGCTCCGCGACGATCGAGGCGAGCCCGCCGGTCGTGAAGTGGTCCTCGAGGAGGACGGTGAGGCGCGCCGCGGCGAGCGCGTCGAGCACGGCGTCCTCGTCGATCGGCTTGAGCCAGCGGAGGTTCACGACGCGCACCGAGAGCCCCCGCGCGGCGAGCGACTCGGCTGCAGAGAGCGCCTCGCCGACCAGCAAGCCATACGTGAGGATCGCGACGTCGCGCCCCTGGGAGAGAACCTCAGCCCTGCCGATCGCGGGCGGCTCGGGGTGCGGAGACCGCTGCGGGAGGGCCGTGTAGCGCACGTAGCAAGGCGCGGGGCTCGCGATGACCTGGGGGAGACAGGCGACGAGCTCCGCCTCGTCGGCGGGGCAGAACACCTGCATTCCCGGCACGCCGCGCATCAGCGCGACGTCCTCGAGCGCCTGGTGCGTCGGCCCGTTCGCCTCCGAGAGGAAGCCCGGCACCGCGCCGATGAGCTTCACCGGCAGGCCCGGGATGCCGACGTCGGTGCGGATGAACTCGAAGGCGCGCATCACGAGGAACGTGGCGAGCGCGTGGACGATCGGGATGCGCCCGCGGAGCGCCAGGCCGGCGGCGGCGCCGATCATCGTCTGCTCGCAGATGCCGACGTCGATGAACCGGCCGCCGAGGCGGCGGGGCAGGCCACGGATCGCCGCGCGGTTCTCGGCGGTCATCACCATGAGCCGGGGGTCGCCCTGACAGAGCGCGAGGAGCGCCTCTTCGTAACGCACCTTCATCACCTCACGATCCGCGCTTCGGACGTCACCGCCGCCGGGCCGCCGCCGTGGAGCTCCGCGAGCAGCGCCTCGACCTCGGCGCGCGTGAAGCTCACGAACCAGCGATCCGCGCGCCCCTCGATGCTGGGGAGCCCCTTGCCGCGGACGGTCCGCGCGATGATCGCGGTCGGCCGGTCGGGCTCGCGCGGGAGGCCCCGAAGCGCCGCCGCGAGCGAGGAGAAGTCGTGTCCATCGCAGGTCGACGCCGACCAGCCGAACGCCCTGAATTTCTCGTCGATGGGCTCGAGCGGGAGGAGATCTTCCGTGGCCATGTTGGCCTGGAACCCGTTCCTGTCGACGATCGCCACGAGGTTGTCGAGCCCCTGGGCGTGCGCCACGAGGCACGCCTCCCAGATCGAGCCCTCGTCGAGCTCGCCGTCGCCGAGCAGCACGTAGACGCGGCCGTCCTCGGCGCGGAGCTTGATGTCGAGCGCGACCCCGATCGCCACCGAGAGCAGGTGTCCGAGAGAGCCGGAGTGGAACTCGACCCCAGGGACGGCGCGGTTCGGGTGCCAGTAGATGCGATCCGAGGGCTTGAGGTGGTTCTCGAGGCGCGCCCTGGGGATGAAGCCGAGCTCCGCCAGGGTGCCGTAGAGCGCGGGGACGTCGTGCCCCTTCGAGAGAAAGAAGTAGTCGCGCCCCGGATCCGTGGCTGTCGCCGGCGCTATCCTGAGCACGCGCGCGTAGAGGTAGACGAGGATGTCGGCGCACGACAGCGAGGCGCCGATGAAGCAGCCTCCGTCCGCCGACATCCGGACGATGTGCTCCCGGACGCGGAGCGCGAGCGCGGCGAGCTCCGCGCGGCAGGACGGGCCGAGTTCGTTCATGCGGTGTCTCCAGGCACCCTCGTCTCCCTGGCGGACACGGTCCTGAGCTCGCCCAGGTGGTGCCTGTACCAGTTGACGCCCGCGTACCTCGCGTTGATGGCCATGATGTCCGGGCGCGCGGCGAGCAGCTCGAGGATGGGGCCGAGCCTCACGACGGAATTCTGGGGGGTGGAGAGCGCTTCGTAAACGGCCTTCACGAAATCGTAATCTTCTTGATAGTCGACCGTGAACCGGTGAGACATGGAGGCGTCGAGCCGGGTCTCCCAGGTGACGTTGCCGAGCCGGAAGCGGCCCGGGTTGTCCCAGAGGAACGGCGTCGTGTGCTCGCGCTCGAGCGGGCGCCGCGCCTCGCGGAACGCCTGCTCGAGCGCCGCGATGGTCATGACCTCGACGTCGTTTCCGTCGGGATACGTCGCAGGGTGGAGGTTGCTCACGTAATCGTAGCGGCCCTCTGTATTGCGGAAGAACGCGAGCACACGATCGATGACGTCCGGATCGATGAGCGGGCAGTCCGACGGGATCTTCACGACGATATCGGCGCCAGCGAGCACAGCAGCGTGGTAATGGCGGTCGAGCAGATCGGTCGGGTGGCCGCGGAAGCACCGCACGCCGATCGCAGCGCAGAGCGCGGCGATCGGGTCGTCGGCCGGGTCGACCGTGGTGGCCACGGTGAGCTTGAAGGGCGACCGCGCGGCGGCGACCTGCGCGATCATGCGCTGGAGGAGCGGCCGGCCCGCGAGCGGCAGCATCACCTTGCCGGGCAGGCGGCTCGATCCCATGCGGGCCTGGATCACGACGAGCGTCGTCACGCCCTCACCTCCTCCGCCTCGCCGGCGGCCGTGCGCGCCGGGAGGCCGCGCCGGCCGCCCCGCGCGGCGGCCGGCGCGTCGGCCGCGGCGGGCCCCCGCGCGGCGCGCCCCTCGCCTGCGAGCAGGGAGCGGCACACGTCGGCGATGTTGCTGGCGGCGCGCCCGTGCTGGAGGGGCAAGAGCCGCCGGAGCTCGTCGAGGTCGAAGAACGAGTGGACCTCCTTGCCGAGCGCGAGGCCGACGTGGGCCAGCGAGGAATACTGGCAGATGAGCACATCGCAGTTGGCGACCATGTGCTCGGCGCACCCGCCCGTGAAGACGCTCGCCTCGGGCGCGAACCGCGAGATCTCGGCCACCGCGCGCGACACCTTCTCGTTCGGGTGGAGCTTGAACAGGAGCGGGCGCCCGGCGGCGATCGAGCGGGCCTTGCGGATGAACTTCTCGCGGTTCTCGTACCAGAACACCTCACGGATGTCCGATGTGCAGACGAGCACGTAGTGCCGGAAGGGAAAGTTGTTGTCGCGGTAACGCGCGCAGTCGTCGAAGTTCGGTATCCCGGTGACGACGATCTTCTCCGGCCGGACGCCGCGGCGGACGAAGAGGTCGCGGTATCCCGGGCTCGCCACGCAGAAGCGCGTGTACCGGTCGCTGAGGCCGGTGGCCGAGGTGCCCGCGAGCCACCGCGGCAGGAACGGCATCCGCTGGACGAGCGGGAAGAGGAGGCTCTCGGGATCGGTCATCCCCTCCTGGACGAGCACCACGTTCTTCCCGGTGATGTTGCTCGGCCACACGAGATCGGAGCAGTGGAGGACGAGGTCGTAATCGCCCCGCCGGCCCCCGTCGTCGACCGGGAGGCCGTGCTCCCCGAGGTAGTCGAGGCAGCGGCCGCGCAGCTTGTTGCCGCCGATCGTGCCCTCGAGCGCGCCGAGCCTCCGCAAGAGCTCGGCGTCGCGATCGCCGTAATACGGGGTGAAGTACGCGTCGACCTCGGGGAGCTCCCGGGCGATCTGGTGCATCTGCGTCGTCTGGTTGATGGATCCACAGATGAACAGCGCCTTGCTTCTCGACATCATCTCACCTCATCATTTTAAGTTCGCGTCATCTCATCACCACGACGTCTCACCCTCTCGTCACCTCGCTTCCCGCCATGGGGGCGGGCGCCGGGCGGAATGCTGCCCGGCCGCCGAAGAACACGAGCAGGCCGAGCCCTATCCACACGAGCTCCTTGGCGCGCTTGATGAGGACGAAGGCGGCGCCGACCGTGGCCGCGGCGGGCACGCCGAGCGCGGTCAGGAAGGCGACATAGCCGGCGTCCTGCACGCCGAGCCCGGCAGGCACCATGAAGGCGGCGGCGCGGAGGAGCGCGAGGACGACCTCGAACGAGAGGACCTCGGCGAACGAGACGTCGACCCCGAGGAGCCGGAGGAAGAAGTACGTCTCCGCCCCCTCGGCGAGCCACATCCCGAGCAGCAGCAGCGCCGCCGCCGCGAGCGCAGAGCGGCGCTCCCCGAGCGCGGCCGCGTGCCGGTCGGTCGCGGAGAAGGCCGCCTCCCTCGCCTCGAAATAGGCCTTCACGCGCTGGCCGGGCAGACGCTTGAGCCACGCGAAGACCCGCGACGCGACAGTGCCCGAGAGGAGCGCGCCCCCGAGCGCGAGCGCCACGGCGAGCAGGCCGAGCCCCGAGAGGACCACGAGCCACGGGAGCCCCGGCCCGCCGATCAGGGGGCGCGAGGCGCGCTCCAGGTGGCCGAAGCCGAGCGCGAGGGCGATCGCCACATACGCCGCGTTCGCGAGGACGATCAGCGCCCTGCGCGCCGCGATGCCGGCGACGCCCTGCGGCCCCGGGATCCCGCACCAGCGGTGCAGCAGATAGAACGTGACCGACTCGGAGAGGGCAGCGCCAGCGGGGACGCTCATGTTGAGCGCCTCGGTCGACAGCGTGAGCGCGAGATACCGGGAGAACGGCGCGGGGCGCCCGGAAGCGGGGTGGCACGTGTCGAAGACGCGCCGGCTCGCCTCGGCCTGGAGGAGCCGCGCGACGAGGTTGGGGACCAGGGCGAGCGCCATCATCGGCGCTCCCACCGAGGCGATGAGCGCCGCCACGCTCGGGAGATCCGCGCCGCGCAGCGTGCTCCAGAGCGCCGCCGCCGCGACGGCGACCCCGAGCCACCTCAGCGCGAGGGCGCCCGCGCCCGGGCGGGATCGCGCCCCGGGGAGCGGCTCATCGTGGGCGTCACGGGCAAGGAGGGTCATCGCACATTCGCGCTCCGGCGCCGCCGAGGGCCTAAGGTCGAGGGCGTGTGCTCGTATCGCGCAGGCGCGTCGCGCGCTGATGTCATGGGCGCAACGCCGCCGCGACACACCGCGGCACGCCGCGACACCGCGGCGATGCGGCGGGCTCGACCGCTCTGGTCGACCGCGCCCGACGCGCTCGGGCAGCCGAGGAGCGCGCGGCGTGACGCCGGGATCGGCTATCTTCCTGGTTTGTTGGAGACGCGCGGGAGGAGAGAGCGGCTCCTCGGCGGGGTGGGAGGGGGGCGGCCGGAAGGATGGAAGGAAGAGCGAACGTGGAGACGGATCAGGACAGCATCGAGCGGCTCCGGGTGGAGAACGCCGGATTGCGAAAGGAGATCGACAGGCTCCATGAGCAGCTGGAGCGCCGGGAGGAACGGACGCGGCTGATCCTGCAGGCGGCCGGCGAGGGGTTCCACGTCGTCGGGATGAACGGCGAGATCCTCGACTGCAATCCATCCTTCGCCGGCATCGTGGGGTACGACCGGAGCGAGCTCCTGACGATGAACATCGGCCAGATCGACCCGCGGCCGCCGCACGAGATCGCCACGGTCATCGACGAGGTCAAGGCCAAGGGGTCGCTCCGCTTCCTCGCGAGGCACCGGCACAAGGACGGCCACCTCATCGACGTCGAGGTCAGCTCTCACCTCGTCCAGAGCGGTGATGAGCAGTTCTTCTCGGCCTTCTCGCGCCCCCTCACGGAGCAGCTGAAGCGCGAGCAGGCGCTGCGCGAGAGCGAGCAGAAGTTCCGGGCGATCTTCGACGAGACCTCGATGTTCATCGGCCTGCTCACCCCGCACGGGGACCTGATCGAGTGCAACCGGACGATGGCCGATTTCACCGGGGCGCGGCCGGGCGAAGCGCGCGGCGGGCCGCTCTGGCAGGCGCCGTTCTGGGTCGGCGGAGCGCGCGCAGGGGAGCGGATCAGGGAGTGCGTTCGCCGGGCAGCGACGGGCGAGCCGTCCTCGTGCGAGGTCCAGATCCACGGGCCCGGCGGGCGCGTGGCGACGCTCGACCTGAAGATGAAGCCGATCTTCGACATGCTGGGCCAGAGCGTCCTCCTGATCGCCGAGGGGTACGACGTGACCGAGCTCCGGCGGGCCGAGGCGGAGCGCGCGGCGCTTCAAGCGCAGATGATCGACGCGCAGGAGGCGACCATCCGGGAGCTCTCGACGCCGCTCATCCCGCTCGACGCGGGGATCCTGGTGATGCCCCTCGTCGGGAGGCTGGACCGGGTGCGCATCGAGCAGCTGCTGGAGCGCTTGCTCCAGGGGGTGGTGGCGCAGCGCGCGGCCACGGTCATCCTCGACGTCACCGGCGTGCCGGTGGTGGACGCCGAGATCGCGGACTCGCTGATCAGGGCGGCCCAGGCGGTCAAGCTGCTCGGCGCGGAGGTCATCCTCACCGGCGTCGGCCCCGAGGTGGCGCAGACGATGGTGGGTATCGGCATCGACCTCCGGGAGCTCGTCACGCTGAGCTCGCTCCAGAGCGGGCTCCACCACGCGCTGGGGCGCTCGCGCCGCGGCGGGAGGAGGTCGGGCAGCCCGCGGCGCCGCGACGGGTGACGGGCTGCGCACCGGCGAGACATCGCCGTCAGGATCGAGCTCGGGTCAGCGGCGGATCGGCTCGGCGAGCCAGCGGACCAGCGCATCGCTGTCGAGATCGAGCAGGGCGTCCTCGACCTCGCCCGGCCCGATGGCCTGTGCGCGCTCGAGGATCGAGCGCTCCTCCTCGGCGGTCGGCTGGCGCCCGACCCGCCGCGCGAAGAGGCGGCCGAGGAGCTCGGCGACGGCCTTCTGCGCCGCCTCCTTCGCGGCCGCCTTCGCGCCTTCCTGTTCGGCCTCGGCGAGCATTTCCCCGATGATCGGTATGGTCCGGAGCAGCTTCTTCTCCGTCTCCCTGTCCTCCATCAGCATGACGAGCTCCTTCCGCAAGTTGTGCTCCCAGGGGTCGATGGCGGCCATGACCAGGAGCGCTGTGTATAGCTCGATCCGTTCCTCGACGGTCGCCGCCCGCGCGGAGATCTCCGCGACGACCTCACGCATCGCTGCGGCGGTGGCGTCCCTGGTAAGCGGGGCGAACACGAGCCAGAACACGCTGCCTCGCGCCCGGAGCTCGGCCATCGTGCGCTGGTAGACCGCGTCGACACGAAAGTGCGTGCCGCTGAACCGCCGCCCGCGCCAGGAGGTGCGGCGCTTCCCTGTCGCGGGCAGACGCCGCCTGCGACCCGAGAGGACCACGGCGACGCTCTCGATCGGCGGTACCGGCGCTCCGGGAGCCTCGCGCCGGAGCGCCGAAAAGAGGAAGCCGAGGTACTCGAACATCTGGTCGGGCACGTCGTCGCGCAACGCGAAGCAGAACTCGACGTGCAGCACGCGCAGCTCGGCGCCGATGCGCAGGCGCAGCGCCTTGTCGACGCGTCGCTCGAGCTTCGTGACCTGGGTGTCTATCCAGCCGAGGACCTCGACCGACCCGTCCTCGGGGACAAAGACGGACGCCAGGTCGTCAGGAAACCGTCGCGCGATGTGGCGCAAGGTGATGTCGGCGTCTCCCATGCGGCGCGATCTCGGCAGATCGCGTGCCATGGGCCGGAGCGCCGGAATCAGCGTCGTCTTGGCAAGGAGGAGCGCGCTCCGGGGCTGGCGCCGCCATGGCGGAAGGCGGCCGCCCCCGCGCCAGCGGCGGAAGGACAGCGCCCGCGCGGCGCGCCGCTAGGCGGTGCGGCCGCGTGCCTCGCGCACCATCGCCACCATCGCCTTCCGCACCTCGTCCGTCGCCGAGACCGGCGCACCGAACGAGAGGCGCGCCGCCTTCGGCCCCGCCGGCGTGATGACGTCCAGCTCGAAGCCGTAACGATCGACCGAGGTCATCGTGGCGGCGGTGGCGTCCTTGATCCCGGCAAGGACCTTCGCGTACGCGAGGACAGCGTCGGCGTGGTCGGTGTTCATGTGCTCGAGGATGCCCGCGGCGTCGGCGGCGAGCGGATCGGGCTCGGCGGTCGTGTACGCGTCGGCCTCGACCCAGGACATGCGGCCGAAGCCGCCGACGTAGCGGATCGACACCGGATCGAGCCGGTAGAAAGAAAAATCAGTGAAGTCGATGTAGTACGACGCACGCGGGTGCGTCGCGAGGAAGCTCGTCCGGGCGGCGGCCGCATCCGCGCCCTCGAGCGGGCGGCACGGGCCGATCAGCGTCATCCGGCCGAGCGCGAGCGGGTCGGCCAGGCCCTCGGCGGGCTCGGCGAGGAGCAGCGACGCCTCGGCGCGGACCTTGAGGTTGCCTGTGTGCTCGGCGAGCGCCGAGAGCAGCAGCAGCGGGCGCCCGTGCGCGTCCACGGTGACGGCGACGAGCGAGCCGTACGGATAGCCGGCGGGATCCCGCGCGAGCGTGCACAGCGTGGCGGCGCGGGCCCGCTGCGCCAGCGTGCGGCAGCGCTCGGCGTGGCTCGGCGCCTTCGCGCCCTGGAGAGGTGGGTCCGCCGCCGGCTCCGGGCCGGCGCCGGGGCGGCCGTGGTCTGTGCTCGTCGACATGGAAGGGCGGGTAGCACGCCGGGAGGGCCGGCGAAACCGGGGCACGTGCGCTTCGGGGACGCTGCGCGGCGCACCGATCTCGAGCTGCTCGATGGCGGAATCGGTACGCTCCGGGCGGCCCCTGTTCGTCGTCAGCTCAGCTCGACTCGTCGAACACTCCGGTGAGCGCCCCGACGCTGGCGACCTTCCAAGTCAGTGCTCCAGGTGCTCCGCGTTCTCCTGGACCACGCGACGATGCGCTCGCATGCCGCCTCGGGCACCGCAATGCCGCACGCGCAACGTACGGTCGACAGCGAGTGCGCTGCTTCCTACATACGCTTCTACGCGACGTCCTTCCTACGTGAAATCGCTCTGGCACTCGTAACTCTTCAACATCACCTCCAGCGCCCGGCGAGCCGCTTCGCGATCGAGCCACTGGAGCGCGGGTAGCATCGCGCCGGCAATCGGGCCATCTTGCTCCGTCTCTACCGTAGGCCATCTACCGTAGGCCATCGCGGAGCGCACGCCCAGTTCTGGTCGATGGGTTGCTTCCGATGAATCCGTCACGACCTGAGTGCTGTTGCGACGGAGCACGAGCAACCGCAAGACGAATCCCAGAGCGCCGTTCCCGACAGCTGTACGCATCAGTCTGCGACGAGCGCTTCCGGCGCAACGACGAGCAGTCCTGCCCGGTAGCAGTGCCGGTCGATTCGTGTGGAGATCACGGCTTGGTCGCTCGTAGCGCGCGGAGGATGGTCGGGAGGTCGTCGTGGTTCTGGTAGGGTACGACCTGTACATTGAAGTCGCGCTGCCAGCGATCGCGATCGCTCGGGCTCGGGTTCGCCATCAGCGCATAGTGCGTACGCGCAGCTGCGCCAAAGGCACGATCGTTAAGTTCAAAGACGAGATCGAGGTCGAGTGGGTCGTTGATACCATACCCAACCAGCAGAAAGGTAAACGTCTGCAGCAGGTAACTCATAGCATATCGATAGGGAACACATGCCACCGCATTCGCGTATTCACTATGCGTAAGGACAACAGTATCACCGCGCTCAGCGGTGCCGTGAATCTTGAAGAGCACCTTACGCACTTCCTGAATATCCGAATGCGCATCATCGGACTCTCGCCATGTATAGAGTGCTCGAACGGGGGGACCTTCGACGGCTTCGAGGAGCTGATCGTAGTTGGTTGTCACGAGGACGTCGATATCCAACTCGGTGAGTGCACGATGAACATCGCCCGGCGCCGCGCTCTGCGGCCGGAAGACAGCGCTAATCGCGGCTCGGTACTTACGAACTTCGCCGAGCGCCTGCTTCACCAAGTCGAGGGCAGACAACATCATCTTGAGCGAGATATGCCCGTCCCCGAGGACGCTGCGCATACCGTCGATCTGCTTGGGCGACAGCGTGCCATACTTCTCAACCTGCACAAGCAGCCGCTCGGACAGTTCGTTCCAACGCGGGAAATTCCCCTGGACGTCACGTGCCATGGACAGGCCCGAGCCGAAGAGCACGGCAAGCCTGTTCTGCCGGTAAGCTTCGACGAGGCCGGCCGGGAACAAGACTCTGGGAACGGCGACAGGGGGAGGACGGCCGGCTACGGCGGTGGAGGCGGTAGGGCCGAGGTCGATGATTTCACGCGGAGTGCGAGGGATCCAGGTTCCCTGGGCGGCGGCATCTTTCGCGCCGTGAATGGCCCACGTGAAGTCGCGATTGGGGAACGTCTGTTGGAGTTGTTCAACTGCGGCGACGGCCTCTAAGGTGCCTCGCGACGTCAACTCGCCGAGAAGCGAGTTTCGAAGCTCAGCCACCATGTGTCGCGAAGTGATTTCATGAATCTCACCCTGCGGGTCCAGTGGGTCACTATCGCGTGAAAAGTGTCGCTCGATCCACACATAGATCGACGTTACATCGGGAATCGACAGACACTTACCCCAGGCGCTGGAATGCCGACGGTCGATCTCTTTCACGAATGTGAGAAATACTTCCTCCCCGAAGGCGGGATCCGCCTCGAGAAGAGGACGCACGGCGGGCCAGCCATTCTTGGGGTTAAAAGCCATGAGCGCATGGGCTGCCGCATGCGCGCGAAGCCGTCCAGGACCACACTCGGGAACCGGACCGTTCAGGATCGCCACCGCCGTGTCCGTTGAGCCCTCGACCCCATGCACGATCAACTCGTCGAGCAGTTCGCCGAAAAATCGAGGTTTCAGATCCGGACGTCGTACGTACTCGAGCAAGAAACGCCCGAGGTCCGCATCCCAGCACGCTTCCATCTGGCGAAGACGGAATGGGTAACCGTGCTTGCGATGATCCTCATCGAGCAGAACGCGCAGCACATCCCGCACGCGCTCGGGCTCGGTCCGATAGGCGCGCGATACGACTCGCTGGCTTTGCGCGCCCGCGTTTAGTGCGAAGGCAAGAGTGATAGCGCTCCAGTTCGCCCAAACGGCGACTGCATGCTCGTCGAGCCACACGGAATCAAGCACATCGAGCAGGCAGATGTATCTGTAACCGGCAGCAGCTGGATGATACAAAACCGATTTACCAAGCCACTCACTCGATCGCTCGCTGGCGCATAACAGATATTTACGACCGACATCGACAATACGGCTCCGCGTCTCTTCATCAGCGCGTTGCCAGCCGGGAAAACTCCTAAGTTCCTCGCCACGCAAATCTCGATGGGATTCACCTTTAGGATCTACCGCAAGCAACAACTGCAGTCTCCACCCAGCATCGACATCGCCCTGACCAAACCGTCGCAAGCAACCCTGGATGCGCCTCTGCACACGCGGAACTCTTCGGGATATGCGCGGCTTTAACCGAAAGCGACCACGAAATTTGCGAGACTGACGATGCTCGCGTCGCATCCACCGGGACAGGGCTGACCCGAGTTCAACCTCCTTAACGAGCCATGGCATTGCCAGACGGATCTCGTCGAGCTCGTCCAATGCTCCAAGAATAGGATTCGCGATTTCAAATGTCCAATTCGAGAGTACTACAACTTGCCTCAAGATAGCAGACCAATGCCCACGCTCTACCGGCGTCGCTCCGGCGCGGAGTCGCTCGATGACCCAGGGCACGTCCTTTGCGAGGATAAATCCGTGATGAACGATCGAGAACGTATCGTGCGGCCCCCAGGGCAACAAGGCGACCATAGCGGTTGCGAGCAGATGTCGCCGAGCGTCGTCCCGCGCTGGATCGGGGGTGTCGTCGTCGCGATGACCGCGACGCTCGAAGATACCGTCGTAGACCGCCAGACGCCGAACCACGGCTTGCGCGAGAAGCACACGCACCTCGGCGTCTTCGACGCTCTCCCAAGCCATTCGAAGAATCTTGTCAAGCAGGTCGGCTAGCTCCAGCGGTGTCTCACGGCGTGAGGGCAACCCCATAGTCCAGCGGAGCGCCTCCGGTAGCGCTGCTGGAGGCAACGTTTCGTTCAGTATATCCAGGAAGTGCCCATAAGCCCCACCATAAGAGTGCCTTTGCGATGGCATCAAATTAGCAAATACATCGGCCGCGGCGATATCGTTCGGCCAGAGAGCCAACAACGCATATCCCTTCAGCTCGTTTTCCGGGTCTGCCTCGTGATCGCCACCAAGGAGCGGCAAGAGCCGTCTGTTGGTTTCCCGCGAACCGATACGCACAAGCGTTCGCGCAGCCGATATACGGATTTCCTTGTCGTCGCTTCCATCAAGCACCACATCCACTGCTGCGTCTTGGAGCGCGACCACCTTGCATACGTCCATGAACTCCAGCGCCGCCCACCGGGCCATGGAGTAGCGGTCACGCCCGGTGATGTAAGGATGAAGCTGGTCGGCGAGCCCGGCATGCTCGAGGCGCGCCAGAAGCTCACGTCGGTGCAGGATCGTCCTGATTGACATCACTCGCCGGTCGAGCTTTTCCAGCAGAGTTTGAACCAATGCCTCGCGCTCCGCGTTCCCTGCCAGCGCGAAGTCGCTCGCAAGGAGCGGTTCGGGATCCGTAACGAGCATGCGCTGGAAGAACTCCTTATTCATGCTTGCCAGCCACGCCACCGTCTCGCGCAGCGCCGGGACCACGCGTCCCATCGCTCCGTTCGAGACTTGGACAACCAGTTGCTCCGTCGATAGCCCTCGCTCATGCAGAAACCGAGCGGTCAGGAACTCGGCATATGTCTGATGGGCCCACCCGATCCGGTCGCTGCCGCGCGGCGCAAACAAGCTGCTCACGTTGAGCACCTCTTCGAGCGCCTCGGTATCCACCGTTACCTGGCCGGACGCGCTCGGCTCGGGGGCCCCAGCGAGGTCTTCGAGCGTGACGGCCTCCGGCGGCATGGTTCCGAGATCCAGGCCCGTGAACACGACGCTTCGACGTCCCAGGACGCAGACCGCCGCGATCCGGGAGGCGATCGCCATGCGCTCCAAACCTCGCAGCTTCTCGGTACGGCGTGCTCCCCGGCGCGATTTGCTCGACTCTTCGCAGAGGATCCGGCATCCCTTCTCATACAATTCCAGTCGCGTGCTCGGCAGCTTCCTGCACCGCCGGTACTCGTCGAGCATGAAGCCCAGCGTTATCGGCTTGACGGCCAGTGATCCGGCGTCCACCCGCGCGATCTCTGAGATGAATCCGGCCGCATCCTTCCCTGCTGCCAGTTCGACGTCGCTCTGCCGCAACGGCGCCAGCGCATGGAAGGTCGCCTGCGGTTCTTCTCCCTGCGGCTTCCACAGGAGCGGGAGTTGTTCGTCGAGCATGGAGGGCCATTCCGCTGTGCGGCACACGATGCGCAGCCGCAAGGAGTCGAGTGGCCCGGACCGGATCTGGTCGATGAGCTGCGACGCAACCTCGTATGCTCCCAGCGGATGCTCGTCGAGGCTGTCGAGGACGAGGGTGAGCGCGATGCGATCCGCGAGCCACTGCTTGAATGCCTCCGTCGCGAAGATCTGCTTCTCCAGATCGGGATGCCACCGACAGTCGACGTGGAGCAGCGTCGTGAAGTGCTCTGCACGAAGGCCGGATACATAGGCACCAACCGCATACGACTTCCCGCTCCCGGGCTCTCCGAGAAGCGCGACGCACGGCCTATCCTCGAGCTGCTCCAGCGTCCGCGCCTGCGGGTTCATATGTCGCCCATACATTCCCTCGGGATCCGCTAGGTACCCCCGTCCATCCAGCACGGGCTTCGTGTCGCGCGGAATCCAAAACCGCGTCCACGGAATGTCTATTTCCCCGTGCATACCCGCCATCACCCGCCTTCCCCTGCGCTCATTAACTGTCGCCCACGTTGCGTCATGAGCCCGATGGATTCTCGCCGCCTGGTGCTCGCCCCCAAATTAAAAAGCGGCTCTAAGGAGGCGTACGACCCGATCGAGCTCGACAACAGGAATCGCCGGCGGCATCGGCGACCCGTCGGCCATCCCTACGACGGCAGCACCCGGAGCCGCCCGCGCTGCGCCGCTGCGTCGCGCCCGCCCGCCTCGGCCGGACGCGGCGGCGCGGGCCGCGCCACGGCCTGCGGCCACACCGAGAAGTCCTCCGGGAGCGGCCCCGGGAGCGCTGGCTGCGCCGTCCGCTCCAGGAGCTGGAAGTCGCAGCGCGCGACGAGATCGAGCGGGAGCCCCTTGCCCGGCCCGCCCTTCGCGAACCACGCGCGCGCCGCCTGCACGTTGCGGATGAGCACGGCGTGCTGCGGGTCGCGCTTCGCGGCCGCCGTGAAGTGGTCCTGCATCGCCTGCCAGTCGCGCCGGCCCGCCGCGACGCACGCGAGCGCGTTGAGCGCGAGCCCCGGCAGCGGATGGCCGAGCTCCAGCGCGCGCGCGGCGTGCCGCTCCGCGAGGTCGAGCTGCCCCGCGTCGAGGTAGGCGACGCCGAGCTCCAGGTGCGCCGCGTGGTGATCGCCGAGCCGCTCGAGGATCGCCAGGCGCTCCCCCACCCCTTCGCGGTAGACCTCGCGCAGCCCCTTGTTCTGCTCGAACCAGGCGCTCATCAGCGCGGTGTCCTCCTCCGAGGCGTCGAACGGCGTCTTGAGCTCCTGAAAGTCGCCGCGGAAATAGACGTCGCGCTCCAGCCAGCCGGCCGCCTCGGCGTCGTCGAAGTCACGCGTGCCGGGGTAGATGGACAGGCACGAGAAGATGTACTGGTGCGGCCTCGCCGCCTCCAGGAACGCGAGCGTCTCCCGGAACGTCTCCGCCGTCTCGCCGCGGTTGCCGAGCATCATGTAGTAGCGGACCTGGATCCCGTACTTCTTCGCGAGCTCGGTCGACTCGATGATCTTCTTGACCGTGATCTTCTTGTCGATGTTCTTCAGGATGGACGGCGAGCCCGACTCGACGCCGAGGCTCAGGCGCTGGCAGCCGGCGAGGCGCATCTCGCGGAGCAGCTCCTCGCCGAGCACGTCGACGCGCGTGTCGCAGCTCCACAGGAAAGAGATCTTCCGATCGCGGATGCCGCGGCAGATCTCGATGACGCGCTTGCGGTTCGTCGTGAAGGTGTCGTCCTTGATCTGGACCATCTTCACCGGCAGCTTCGCCACGGCGGCCTCGATGGAGTCGAGCACGTAAGGCACCGACTGACCCCGGAAGCCGCGGCCCCAGGTCGCCTCGGCGCCGCAGAACGTGCACGCCCAGGCGCAGCCGCGCGAGGTCATCACGATGTGCGTGGCGAAGTGGTCGTGCGGCGACGCGAGCGCGTCGAGCTCCTCGATCGCGGGCCGGGGCGGGCCGAGCTCGACCCGGCCGTCGACGCGGTAGGCCGTGCCGGCGACGCCGAGCGCGGGCCGGCCGGCCTCGAGGCGCTCGAGGAGCTCGAGGAACGAGTGCTCGCTCTCGCCGAGCGTCACCGTGTCGATCTCCGGGTGGTGCCGCAGCATCTCGGCCGCGAGCGGGGTCGCGTGCGGCCCGCCGACGACGATGTGCGCGCCGGGGTGCAGCCGCCGGATGCACCGGGCGGTGAGCGCCACGCCGCGCCGGTTGGCGGTCCAGCACGACAGGCCGAACACGTCCGCGCCGAGCTCGCGCACGACCCGCTCGACCTGCGAGAACGGGTACGACGAGAGGTTCAGCACCTTCACCTGGTGGCCCGCGCGGATGGCCTGCGCGCCCAGCGAGAAGAGCCCGTACGGGGTCTGGTGGAAGTCCGGGTCGAGGTCACCCTCGCGGTACTCGGCCGGCGGGCCGTCCCCGCTCGTGTCGGGCGCCTCCCCGGGCGCGGGGATCTTCCAGGGCGGTGGGTAGAGCAGCGCGATGCGCATCGATCCTGCCTTTCCGGTGCCGTCGGTCACGCGGGCGCGGCGCCGCGCTCGCTCCGCGCGCCGCCCGCGCCGTCCGCGTCGATGCGGCGCGCGCGTGCGATCCGGGCATAGAGCTCGGCGCTCGGCCGGGGGCTGCGCTCCTGGGTCACGCGGTCGACCTCGACCAGCCCGAAGCGCGGGGCGTACCCCTCGGCCCACTCGAAGCCGTCGAGCAGCGACCAGTGCATGTACCCGCGCACGTCGACGCCGCGCTCGATCGCCCGCGCGACCTCCGCGAGGTGCCGCACGAGGAACCGCGGGCGCTGGTCGTCGTCAGCGTCGGCGATGCCGTTCTCCGTGATGTAGATCGGGACCCGGGCGCGGGGCCACCAGGCGTCGAGCACGTAGCCGAGCCCCTCGGGGTAGATCTCCCAGCCGAGATCGCTGACCTCCGCCCCCTCGGGGACGAGCCGCCGGAGGAACCCCGCGCGCGCGTGGGCCGGCGAGAAGCGGACCAGGTCGCGGCTGTAGTAGTTCACGCCGAAGAAGTCGTGCAGGCCGCTGTCGCAGACGGCGCGCGCGAAGGCGTCGTTGAACAGCCGCTCGAACAGGGCCGCCCACATGCGGTCGGCGAGCCGCCCGAACCGCTCCGGCTCGATGACGCGCAGGTGGTGCGCCACGCCGACCGAGACGGAATGCCCTCGCCGGCCCGCGGCCTCGTGCATGGCGCGGTACATGGCGGCGTGGGCGCGGAAGAGGTTCTGGTGGGCGCGCACCGCCTCGACGGGCGAGCTCCGCGCCGGCGGCCAGACGCCGAGCAGGTGGGCCTGCAGGGCGAGCATGTTGGGCTCGTTGATGGTGACCCAGAGCTGGCACAGGTCGCCGAGCGCCTCGACGGCGCGCTCGGCGAAGCGCGAGAGGAGCGCCGGCAGATCCTGCGAGAGCAGGCCGCCCCGCTGCGCGACCCAGCGCGGCAGGGTGACGTGATGGACGGTGACCATCGGGGTGATCCCGGCGTCCCGGTGCGCGCCGAGCACGTCCCGGTAGTGGTCCCACGTGGCTGGATCGAACTCGCCCGGCTCCCGCTCGACGCGGGCCCACTCGATGGAGAGCCGGTGCGCCCCCATACAGAGCCGCGCCTGGAGCGCGACGTCCTCGCGGAAGCGGTGCAGCTGGTCGCACGCGTCGTCCGGCGTATCGCCGCCGCGGACGCGCCCCGGCTCGCGAGCGAACGCGGCCCAGTCGCTCTGCGCGCAGTGCCCCTCGACCTGTGTGGCGGAGGCGGCAGTGCCGAACAGGAACCCGTCCGGGAAGCGCAGATCCTCACCCATGAGCGCGCATCCTACGCGAACTCGCGCCGGGCGGCTGCCTTCCGGAGCAGCCGTGCGTTTGCTCCACGGGCCGGGCGCCGGTACGCTCGGCCCGGTGTGCGCGGCGCGGTGCGTAGATCCGGGGGGCGCGCGCCGCCGAGCGCGCGCCCTCGCCGCCGCCTGGCTCGCCGCGGCGGTGCTGCACGGGGCCGCGCTGGCCTGGGCGGACGGGGTCGGCTGGGCGACGGCCCAGGCCGCCGAGCTGACGCGCCAGGCCGAGGTCCGCGCCGCGGCCGGCGAGGCCGATGTGGCGCTGCAGCGGTACCTGGAGGCGGTCCGCTTCGACGCGACCTACGGCCCGGCGTACCTCGGGCTGGGCGCGCTGTACGAGCGGGCGGGCGATCCGCGCGAGGCGGAGCGCGCGTACACCGTGGGGCTGGACCACGTGAGCGGCTTCGTCGAGGGCCACCGCGCCCGGGCGGCGCTGCGGTCGCGCGAGGGGCGGCGCGAGGAGGCGATCGCCGACCTGGAAGCGGCGGCGGCGCTCCGCGGCGACGACGGCAAGCTGCTCCAGGAGCTCGCGGCCGCATACGTGGCGGCGGGCGCGCTGCCGGCGGCGCTCGGCGTGGCGCGGCGGCTCTCGGCGCTCGCCGCGCGGAACGGCGATCGCGCCCTCACGGCCGCGGCGACGACGCAGGCGCGCGCGCTGTCGGTGCTGGTCGGCGAGGCCGATCCCGTGCGCGCCGGCGGCGCCGATCGCGGCCCGGTCCGGCGCGCGCTCGCGCGGTACGCCACGACGCCTGCGCGGGGGAACGCCGCGGATCGGCGGCGCGAAGGGCGGTGATGCCACGACGCCAGCCCGGCGGCCGTATCGGCCACGGGGAGCGGCCAGCGGCGCGGCTCGCTTGACCTCCTATCGGACGGGCCGCATACGGCTGGAATCCCATGTCCCTCCGCGTCCCGCTCGGCATCGACGACTTCCGAAAGCTCCGCGAGTCCGGGCTGGAGTACGTCGACAAGTCCCACCTCATCCTGGAGCTCGTCGACAAGGGAGGCGTCGAGGTCGTCCTCCTCCCCCGCCCCCGGCGGTTCGGCAAGACGCTGAACCTGTCGATGCTGCGCTGGTTCTTCGAGAAGCGGCAGGAGGACCTGTCCCACCTGTTCGAAGATCTCTCGGTATGGCGGGCCGGAGAGCGCTATCGCGAGCACTTCCAGCGGTATCCCGTCATCTACCTGACGCTGAAGGGAGCGAAACAGGAGACGTTCGAGCGCTGCTGGGCTGCCCTGCGAGAGAAGATCGTCGAGCTCTACAACCAGCACCGCCACGTGCTCGACAGCGGCCAGCTCGGTGAGGTGGAGCAGCGCCGGTACAAGGAAGTGCTGGACGGCACGGCGTCCGAGGCCGTGTATGGCCGGGCGCTGCTGGATCTGTCGAGCCACCTCCACCGCCTCCATGGCGAGCGCGTCGTGATGCTCATCGACGAGTACGATGAGCCCATCCACGCCGGGTATCTGCACGGTTATGCGCCGAGGATCCTCGACTTCGTGCGCACGTTCCTCACCGAGGGGCTGAAGGGCAATCCGCACCTCCACAGGGCCGTCCTCACCGGCATCCTCCGGGTGGCGCGCGAGAGCATCTTCTCCGGGCTCAACAACGTGGTCGCTTATTCGCTCCTCCGATCGGACTTCAACACCTGCTTCGGGTTCACGGAGGCCGACGTGGAGGCGCTGCTCGAGAAGGCGGGGCGGCGCGGCCTGCTGGAGGTGATCCGCGCCTGGTACAATGGCTACGACTTCGGCGGCGCGGTCATCTATAACCCCTGGTCGATCCTCAGCTTCCTCGAAGGGCAAGACCAGGATCCGCTCCCCTTCTGGCTCGGCACGAGCTCCAACGATCTCATCCAGAAGGTGATCGAGGAGCACGCCGTGACGCTGCAGCCCGCGCTGGAGGTGTTGATGGAGGGAGGCGAGCTCGAGCGCGTGCTCGACGAGAACGTCGCCATCGGCGACCTCGCGCAGAACGAAGATGCGCTGTTCGGGCTGCTGGTCTTCTCGGGATACCTGCGCGCCGAGAAGCGCTCGCGCGGCCACGGGGAGCAGCCCGCGCACGCCCTGAAGATCCCGAACCGCGAGGTGCGGCTGCTCTATACGGGCACGTTCCGCCGCTGGGCGGAGGCGCGGCTCAGGCGGCAGGGCAGCAGCATGCAACGGCTCCTCGCCGCGCTCCTCTCGGGCGACGCGGCGGGGTTCGAGGCGGAGCTCCAGGCTTTCGTCGCCGGCGTGCTCTCGTACCACGACGCGACGAGGGTCGATCCGGAGGCGGTCTATCACGGCTTCGTCGCCGGCCTGCTCGCGGCGCTCGAGCCGGGCCATCAGGTGCGCTCCAACCGCGAGTCCGGGCAAGGGCGGCCCGACGTGATGATCCGGCCGGCGCAGCCGGGCCGGCCTGGCGTCGTGCTCGAGCTCAAGGTCGCCCGCGCGCCGCGGGTCAGCCTCGATCAGGCGCTCGACGAGGCGCTGGCGCAGATCCGGGCGCGCGACTACGCCGCCGAGCTCCGCGCGAGCGGCGCCGCGCCCATCTATGCGCTGGCCGTCGCGTTCGACGGCAAGGTCGTCCGCGTCCGGTCGGGCGAGCCCGGATAACCGGGCTCGCCTGCGGCGGGCGGCCCCGGACGGGGCAGATTGTCACGATCGCCCCACCGCTCGAGGAGCAGCGCGCCGCGGATGCGGGCGGCGCGCCGGAGCCGGATCTCCCGGCGATGTCCGCTGGCACCTCGGTTGCTGCGCCCTCCGCGCCGCGGTTGCACGCGCAAGCTGGCACGGGATCGGCACGGACACGCGGCGTCCAGGACCTCGGCCATCTCTGCAGAGCGCGGCGGCCTGCGCCTCTCGGCCGGCCGGCGCGCCGCCCCCCTGAAGGGAGAAAGCGAGAACCCATGAAGGCGGTAGTGTTTCACGGCATCGGCGACATCCGCATGGACGACGTCAAGGAGCCGAAGATCAAGGAGCCGAGCGACGCGATCCTCCGGATCACGGCGAGCGCCATCTGCGGGACCGATCTCCACTTCGTCCGCGGCACGATGCCGGGGATGGTGCCGGGCACGGTCCTCGGCCACGAGGCGGTCGGCGTCGTCGAGGAGCTCGGCGCCGACGTGCGGAACCTCAAGAAGGGCGATCGCGTCGTCGTGCCCTCGACGATCGCGTGCGGCTATTGCTCGTACTGTCGCGCCGCGTACTACGCGCAGTGCGACAACGCGAACCCGAACGGCAAGCACGCGGGCACGGCGTTCTTCGGCGGCCCCGCCATGTCGGGCCCGTTCGATGGGCTGCAGGCCGAGCTCGCGCGCATCCCCTTCGCCGGCGTCGGCCTCGTCAAGCTGCCAAGCGGCGTCAGCGACGACCAGGCCATCCTGCTCTCCGACATCTTCCCGACGGCGTACTTCGGCGCCGAGCTCGCCGAGATCAAGCCCGGGGACACGGTCGCGATCTTCGGCTGCGGCCCCGTCGGCCTGTTCACGATCGCGAGCGCCAAGCTCATGGGCGCGGGGCGCATCATCGCCGTCGATCGCGTGCCCGACCGCCTCGAGATGGCGCGCGAGCAGGGCGCCGAGACCGTCGACTTCTCCGCCGAGGACCCGATCGAGGCCATCCTGCGCCTCACCGGCGGCATCGGCGTGGACCGCGCCATCGACGCCGTGGGCGTCGACGCCGAGCGCCCGCATGAAGGCCCCGCCCACAAGGAGGCGAAGCAGCAGGCCAAGGCGTTCGACCTCGAGGTCAAGCAGATCGCCCCCAACGCGCGAACGACGGGCGACGCCTTCCGCGCCGGCGACGGGCCGTCTCAGGTGCTGCAGTGGGCCGTCCGGTGCGTCGCCAAGGCGGGGACCATCGCGGTCATCGGCGTCTATCCGCAGACGTCGCGCACGTTCCCCATCGGAGAGGCCATGAACAAGAACCTCACCCTCCAGATGGGCAACTGCAATCACCGGAAGTACATCCCGAAGCTCGTGGACCTCGTGCAGACCGGCCAGGTGGATCCCACCGCGATCCTCACCAAGAAAGCGCCTCTGGAGTCGGCGATCGACGCCTACAAGGCCTTCGATCGGCGAGACGCCGGGTGGGTGAAGGTCGAGCTCCGCCCGTCGCGGGCGGGGGCGCCTGCCCACCTGGACCGCGCCGTCGCGTAGCCCGGCGCCGCCTGCTCAAGGCGGCGCGCGGCGCCCGCCCGCCCCCTGCAAGCGGCGCTCAGCTCGGCAGAACGCTCGGATCGACGGTGCGCGGCGGCCCGGCGCGCGGCAGCTCGACGATGAACGTGGCGCCGGCGCCGGGCGCGCTCTCTACGCGGATCGAGCCGCCGTGCGCCTCCGCGATCCTGCGGCTGATGTACAGGCCGAGCCCCAGCCCGCCGTAGTGCCGGTTGGAGACGGCGCGCTCGAAGCGCTCGAAGATCCACTCCTGGCACGCCGGATCGATGCCTATCCCGTGATCCCTGACCGAGAGCCACGCTATCCCGGCCTCCTCGCCGAGGGCGACCTCGATGGGCTTGCCCGCGCCGAACTTGATCGCATTGGCGAGCAGGTTCGTCACGATCTGATCGACGCGAGAGCGATCCCAGCGGCCCACGATCCGCTCGCCGTCCCGGAGCCAGGCCGAGCACCCGGCGCGCTCCAGATCGTGCCTGAACCGCGCGAGCACGTCGCGGGCGACCTCCCTGAGGTCGACCTCCACGACGCTGAGCCTCAGCCGAGCCGCGTTGATCTGCGAGACGTCGAGCAGCTCGCTGTTCAGGCGGGTCAGGCGCGCTCCCTGCCGCAGCGCGCGGTCGACCTGCCTGCCCATGGCGCGCGGGTCCCAGATCCGACCCGACCGGATGGCCCGATCCATCGCCTCGAGCGTGAGCGTGAGCGACGTCATCGGCGTGTTGAGCTCGTGCGTCGCCACGGTCAGGAACTCGTCCCGCATCCGGACGGCCTCCTGGGCAGCACGGTAGAGCCGCGAATTGTCGATCGCCATCGCCGCCCGGCGCGCCATTTCCTGCACGAACTCGAGATCGGCGCCCCCGTAGCGGCGCCCCGGCACGGACGAGACGACGTTCAGCGCCCCGAGCGGCTGTCCCCGCGTCACGAGCGGCACGGTGATGGAGCTCTGTGACCCGAGCTCGCGGAGGAGCCTCGCGTGCCCGTCGTCCTCGGCGTATCGCCGGAGGACTTCGTCCGAGATCTCGGGGAGCAGGATCGGCTCACAGTCCCTGAGGACGCGGGCCGTCGGGTGGGGCGAATCCCGGCCAGGAGGGTATCGCCGTCGTAGCTCCCCGAGCAAAGGCTGCTTCGCAGGATCTCTGTGGGCCGAGGCCGCAGGCCGGGTCTCTCCACCGTCGACGACATCGATGATGCACCAGTCGCACAGCGATCGCACCGACAGCCGCGCGAGCCGCGACAGCGTCTCCCCATAATCGAGAGACCCGGAGAGGATCTCCCCGGCCTCGGCCAGGAAGGCCGCGCGCCGCACGGCCGTCTCTGCCGCGGTCCGCGCGGACTGCTCCTTCGAGAGGAGCCGCGCGTTCTCCAGGGAGATCGCCGCCTGCGAGGCGAGGAGCGAGAGGGCGGTGAGCCTTTCCTGCGTGAACGCGCCGGCGAGGAGGTTGTTCTCGAGGAAGAGCAGGCCCACCACCTCGGCCCGCCTCAGGATGGGCATGCAGAGGAGCGATTTGGGCCGATTCCGCGCGAAGTAGACGTCGCCGGAGAACCTGCCCGCATCGGCGGCCGCGTCGTGCAGGATGACCCGCTCCTCGGTCCGCCACACGTAGTCGACAAGCGACAAGGGGAGGCGCTGAGAAGACGCCACCGGCCCCGACTCGAGGGTGCTCACCACCGCCCTTCCCTCCTTGAGCGCGGCCTCCGCTTCGATCGAGAGCGTTCCGTCCTGACTCAGGAGGATGCAGGCCCGCTGGGCGCCGCCCTGCTCGAGGACGACCTCGAGCAGCGTGCGCAGGAGCCTGTCGAGGATGATCTCGCCCGAGATGGCTTGCGAGGCCTTGGTCACCGAGAGCAGGTCGATCTGCTCGGGTCGAGCCGCGAAGGTGGCGGTGAACGGCGTGGGCCTCGGCTCGCGGAGGTGCGGATTCTCCCTGTCGAGCTGCGCCACCTTGCCGTCGGCGCCCCAGCGGGCGTAGCAGGTCCGCGCGTCGCCCAGGTAGGTGTCGGCGAACCTGTCGAGCCCCCGCGCTCGGTAGAACCGAGACGCGACCTCGCATGCGACCGCCTCGTTGTGGACGAAGCCGCTGGCGCGCGCCGAGCGGATGGCCTCTTCGTAGAGGCGCTCGGCGTCGAGGTGCCGGTCCTCGATGCGCGCGATCTCGGCGGCGACCAGCGCCGCGCGGTTCCCGAAGTTCTCGGGACAGTTCATCGCCCAGCGCTCGAGCTGCTGGTGGTGGGCGATGATGGCATCCCAGTGCCGGCAGCGCTCGTCGGCGCTCGCCGCGTCGTGGTGTGCTGCCCGCGCGAGCGCGGCATAGAAATGGTACTCCGCCGCCTCGAAGAAGGACGCTGACGACCCGACGAGCTGCGCTGCCTGCGATGCTGCCTCGACGGCGGCGGCGTGGTCGTCCGCGTAGAAGCGCGCTTGCAGCTTGCGGATCCAGTACCAGCATGCGGCGAGCGTCAGCGCGGGATCGCTCATGAGGTGCTGCTCGAACCGGCCCTCGTCGAACTCCGCGTCATTGAACGTGGAGAAGTCCGGCGAGAGGCCCCGGAGCGTCCGGATGAGCCGCCGGTTTCCGGTGTAGAGGTCGATGATGAGGTGGAACCTCGCCCTCCGCGCGAATTCGAGCTCGTTCTCGGCTTCGCGCTGCACCTCGTCGAGCGGATCGCCGTCCGAGAGCAGGAGCGAGACCAGGGAGCTGCCGGCATAGGCCACATACGCGAGGTCGCCGGTCTCCTGCGCCACGTCGCGGGCGCGTCGCATGAGCTCGACGCTGGCGCGCAGGTGCCTCGTCCAGGGCAGGACCATGAACGCGAAGGTCGCGTAGACGCGGGCCTTGAAGCGGAGCAGCCCGTGCTTCTCCACCAGATCGAAGCCCAGCTTGCCGAAGCGGTACGCCGCCTGGTAGTCGCCGAAGCGCGGGCCGAGGCACGTGCTGAGGTAGACGTAGGCGAAGGACGAGGCGTCGCTGTTGCCATGCGCGATGCTGAGGTTCACGGCGCGACCCAGGATGAGGGCGAGCAGATTGGCATCGGTGAAGAGCGCTGGCGGGATGGTCGACGTGAGGACATCCACGGTCGCCCGCGAGACCGGATCGGTCATCGCGGGCAGATCGATGAGCGCCTCGATCGAGCGGCTCCCCAGGAGCTCCCATAGCCGCTCAAACTCCCGCTGGACCTCCTCGTCGGTCGGGTGCGGCGACCACGCGACGTCGACGCGCCGGAGGTATTCAAGGCACGCTTCGACAGCGCGATCGCTCCAGGTGAGGGTCGTGAAGAGCTCGACGCGCGCGCGCGCGACGGAGGCCGCGTCGACGAGATCCCGGGCGCGGCGCCAGAGCGCGGAGAGCCGCTCCTCCGCCGCCGGGGCGCCGGTGACAATCTCGCACTCGGCAAGGTGGAGCTCGATCGCGAAGGCGAGCTCGTACCGCGTGTCCCAGCCCTCACCTCCCAGGAGCTCGGCGCCGACCGTGAGATAGCTCCGCGCCGAGGCGTAAGCCGTGGCTCTCCTGGCGCGCTCGCCCGCGACGAGGTTGAGCTCGGCCACACGCTGACGCTCGTCCCGCGCCGTGATCAGCGCGGCGCCGCGGTTCAGCTGGTTCACGATCTCGAAGATCTTCTCCTCGATCTCCTCGGGCGGCGTCCGCGACGAGAGCAGACGGCCGATCCCGAGGTGCATCGCCGCCCGCTCGTCCTCGGGGATCAGCGAATAGGCCGCCTCCTGGACGCGGTCGTGGAGAAACTTGTACGCGCCGTCCGTGCGGACGACGAGCCCTGCGAGGACGGCCTCCCAGAGGACCGCGTGCAACACCCCCTCCGAGCGGCCATGGACCATCGCCAGGAACGCGACCTCTGCGGTGTTTCCCAGGCAGGCGAGCTGCTTCATTGCTTCCTGGGTGCTGGCAGGGAGCCGCATGAGCTTCCCGACCATCAGGGCCACCACGTTGTCGGTGAAGCCCTTGGCGCGGATCTTCGTGACGTCCCACCGCCAGGCGTCTGCGTAGACGTCGAACGCGATCAGGCGCTCCTCGTGGAGCGCCATGAGAAACTGGATCGCAAAGAAGGGGTTGCCGGCCGTCTTCTCGTGGACGAGATCCGAGAGCGGCGCGGCGTCCTCGCGGCTGCAGTGGAGCGTGTCGCTGACGAGCGCGGCGAGGTGCTCGCGGGAGAGCGGGGCAAGCACGATCTCCCGTACGCTCGCGCCTCCCTTCCGCATCTGATCGAGCGCCAGCATCAGCGGGTGGGAGCGGGTCACCTCGTTGTCGCGGTAGGCGCCGATGACGAGCAGACACCGCGTCTCGGGGTGCGTCATCAGGTCCTCGATGAGCCTGAGGCTCGCGGGATCGGCCCACTGGAGATCGTCGAGAAAGAGCGCGAGGGGGTGCTCCTTCCGGGTGAACACCCCGATGAAGCGCCGGAACACGACGCGAAACCGACTCTGCGCCTCGTTCGGCGGCAGCGGGGCGACCGGCGGTTGCCGCCCGATGACGAGCTCGACCTGCGGGATCACGTCCACGATGAGCTGTCCGTTGACCCCGAGGGCGGCGAGCAGCCGCTCCCGGACGGCCGCGCGCCGCTCCTCGCTCTCGGCGAGGAGCTCGAGCACCAGCTCCCGGAAGGCCTGGACGATCGTCGAGTACGGGATATCGCGCTTGTGCTGTTCGAACTTCCCCGAGAGGAAGAATCCACGCTCGCGGACGATCGGCTTGTGCAGCTCGCTCACCAGCGCAGACTTGCCGATCCCGGAATAGCCCGAGACCAGGAGGATCTCCGGGGCCCCCGTGCCGACCACGCGCTCGAACGCGGACATCAGCCCGGCGATCTCGTCGTCGCGCCCATAGAGCTTCTGAGGGATCTGGAAGAGGCCGGAGGCGTCACGCTCGGCCAAGGGGAACGGATCGAGCCTGCCGGTGGCCCGGAGCTCGGCCAGGCACCGCTCGAGGTCATGGTGAAGGCTGCTCGCGGTCTGGTAGCGATCCTCCGCCATCTTGGCGAGGAGCTTCAGGACGATCGTGGAGAGGATCTCAGGCAACTCCGGGACGAACGCGGAGGGCGGCTGCGGCTCGCGGGCGACATGGCAGTGCACCCACTCGGGTGGGTCCCGCGCCTCGAACGGCAGGCGCCCGGTGAGCATCTCGTAGAACGTCACGCCGAGCGCATAGAGGTCGGCGCGGCTGTCGATCGCCCGGTTCATGCGCCCTGTCTGCTCCGGAGACAGGTACGGCAACGAGCCCTCGATGAGCCGGGGAGGCCCCGCCGCCGGCTGCTCGCGGGAGAGGCGCGACGCGAGGCCGAAGTCGGTGAGCTTGACCTGGCCGGTGGCCGCGTTGACGAGGATGTTCTGGGGCTTGAGATCCTTGTGAAGGATGCCCCGCGCGTGGAGCGCCGCCACGCCGGCCGCGATACGGACCGCGAGGTCGAGGAACCGCTCGGCCTGCATCGGCGCGCCGATGAAGTGATCGAGCGACTCGCCGCCGAAATCCTCCATGACGAGCGCCGGCAGTCCCTCGTAGGTCTCGAGGGCCAGCGGCTTCACGATGGCCTCGTGGTCCAGCATCTTGCCGATCGCGTACTCGTTCTTCAGCCGCTCGACGTCCTGCGGGCGGCTGCGCTTCGGGTCGATGATCTTCAAGATCACCGAGCGGCCATCCGAGCGCCGGACCGCGCGGAGCACGCTGGTCCTCAGGCCCTCGTGGAGGGTCTCGACGATGGTGTATGGCGAGGCGGGGCTCATCTCCATGTCCATGGCGAGGACGCGCCCTCCCTGCACCTCGCCGGAGCCGACGCGCAGGGATCCCCGGGCTCACGTGCACGCCCGCCCGCGCGCTGAACCGCCCGCCGCAGGCAGGCGGAGGCGTCCGGCCCGCCGCGAGCATGACGAGCGCGGGCGCCGCGGGGTAGCCTGCCGGCCATGAGCGGACCGCCTCCCGCCGCCCGCGCCGGCGCTCTCCCCGACCCCACCCGCCCGGACCCCGGCGCTGCGCCCGCCGCCCGCGCCGTCGACCCCGGCGCCCCTGCCTCCGAAGACCGCCGCCTCGACCCTGCCGATCGCGCCCGCGCCGCGCTGCGCGCCGGGCGCATCGCGGCGCTGACCGCCGGCGGCCTCGCCCTCGGCAAGCTCGTCGCCGGCCAGCTCGGCCAATCGATGGCCGTGACCGCGAGCGCCGTCGACTCGCTCACGGACCTCTTCGCCTCCTCGGCGAACGCCCTCGCCATCCAGCTGGCCCACGCCGCGCCCGACCGCTCGCACCCGTTCGGCCACGCGAAGATCGAGACGCTCGCGACCGCCGGTCAGGGCCTGCTCATCGGCGGCTCGGGGGTCTACCTGCTCATCGAGGGGATCCGGCGGCTGCTCTCGCCCGAGCCGCTCCGCCTCGCCGCCGTCACGCTCGGCACGATGGCCGCCGCCGCGCTCATCACCGCGGCGCTCGTGGCCTACCTCGGCCGCGTCGCCGCGCGCACCGGTTCGAGCGCCATCCAGGCCGACGCCGTCCACTACCGCACCGATATCGCCGCGAACCTCGCGGTCCTCGCCGGCGTCGCCCTCACGTACGCGACGGGCTTCTCCCGCATCGACGGCATCCTCTCGGTCGCGGTCGCCGTCTACATCCTCACGTCCGCAGGGACCCTCCTCCGGCTCGGCGTGCGCGACCTCATCGACACGAGCGCCCCGGAGGAGCGCGTCGGCGCCATCGCGGCCGCGCTCGACGCCATGCGCGCGCGCGGCGAGCTCCTCGGCCACCACAGGCTGCGCACGCGGATCGCCGGGCGCACGCTGTTCGTCGAGGTGCACATCGAGCTCCCGGGCGACCTCCCCCTCGCGCGCGCGCACGCGACCGGCGACCGCGCACGCGACACCATCCTCGCCCTCGAGCCCGACGCCGAGGTGCTCGTGCACATCGACCCGGAGCGCGACGAGCCGGCGTGAGGGCGCCTGGCAGCGCCGCTCAGCCCGGCAGAGCGCGCGGCTCGGCCCCGGGCGGCGGACCGGCCTGCGGCAGCTCGACGATGAACGTCGCCCCGGCGCCCAGCGCGCTCTCGACGCAGATCGAGCCGCCGTGCGCCTCCACGAGGCTGCGGCTGATGTACAGGCCGAGCCCCAGCCCGCCGTAATGCTTGTCCGACACGGCCCGCTCGAAGCGCTCGAAGATCTGCTTCTGGAGCGCCGGGTCGATCCCGATCCCGTGGTCCCGGACCGAGAGCCGCGCCGTCCCGGCCTCCTCGCCGACGGAGATCTCCACGGGCTTGCCGGCCCCGAACTTGATCGCGTTGGCGAGAAGGTTCGAGACGATCTGGTCCACGCGGGAACCATCCCAGAGGCCCACGACCCGGCCGCACTCCCGCAGCGAGACCGAGCACCCGGCGCGCGCCAGATCCAGCTTGAACCGCGCGAGCACCTCGCGCACCACCGCCCCGAGGTCGACCTCCGCCACATCGAGCCTCAGCCGAGCCGCGTTGATCCGCGAGACGTCGAGCAGCTCACGGTTCAGGCGGATCACGCGCGTCGCCTGCCGCAGCGCGCGGTCGACCTGCCGGCCCACGGCCTGAGGGTCCCAGGACCGCCCTGACCGGATGCCCCGCTCCATGGCCTCGAGCGTGAGCAGGAGCGACGTCATCGGCGTGTTGAGCTCGTGCGTCGCCACGGTCAGGAACTCATCGCGCATCCGCACCGCCTCGTGCGCAGCGCGGTAGAGCCGCGAGTTGTCGATCGCTATCGCGGCCAGGCGCGCCACCTCCTGGACGAGCTCGAGATCGGCGTCCCCGTAGCGGCGCCCTGGCGCGAACGAGACGACGCTCAGCGCCCCGATCGGCTGTCCGCGCGCCACGAGCGGCACGGCGATGGAGCTGTGGATCCCGAGCTCGCGGATGAGCCTCTCGTGATCGTCGTCCTCGCAGTACCTCCGGAGGACCTCTTCGGGGATTTCCGGGAACAGGAGCGGCTCGCCGGTCCGGAGGACCCGGAGCGCAGGGCGACGCGATTCCCAGCGAGAAGGATAGCGCCGCTCCAGCTCCTCCATCAACGGCTCCTTCGCCGGGTCCCTGTGGGCCCATGACAGCCGCCGGATCCCTCCGCCTTCCACGAGGTCGACGATGCACCAGTCGCAGAGCGTCAGCACCGCCAGCCGCGCGACGCGCGACACCGTCTCGCCGTAATCGAGAGAGGCAGAGAGGATCTCCCCGGCCTCGGCCAGGAAGGCCGCGCGACGCTGCGCCGACTCTGCCGAGGTCCGCGCGGCCTGCTCCTTGGAGAGCAGCCGCGCGTTCTCCAGGGAGATCGCCGCCTGTGAAGCGAGGAGCGAGAGCGCGGTGAGCCGGTCCGACGTGAAGGCGCCGGCGAGGAGGTTGTTCTCGAGGTAGAGCAAGCCCGCGACGCCGGCCTGCCTCAGGATGGGCACGCAGAGGACCGATCTGCACCGATACCGTATGAAGTAGTCGTCGCCGGAGAACTTGCCCGCATCCGCGGCCGCGTCGTGCAGGATGACGCGCTCCTTCGTCCGCTGCACATACTGGACGAGCGAGCCGGGGACGCGCTGCCACGAAGAATCGTCCAGCGAGGGCGCGAGGAGGATCGTCGCCGCGCCCTTCCCTTCGAGGGTCGCCTCCGCCTCCATGGTCAGGCGCGTCAGGCGCTCTCCCTGGCACAGGAAGAGGCAAGCCCGCTGCGCGCCGCCCTGCTCGAGGACGACCGTGAGCAGCGTCCGCAGGAGCTGGTGGAGGACGATCTCGCTCGAGACCGTCTGCGACGCCTTGATCACCGAGAGCAGATCGAGCTCGTCGGAGCGCGCCGCGAACGAGGCGCTCGGCGCGAGCGGCCTCCGATCCCAGAGCCGCGGGTTCTGCTGGTCGATCTGCCTGACCTTCCCGTCCGCGCCCCAGCGAGCATAACAGGCGCGGGCCTCGCGGAGGTACGTGTCCGCGATCAGATCGAACCCTCGCGTCCGGTAGGACCTCGACGCGACCTCGTACGCCAGCGCCTCGATGTGGACAAAACCGCTCTCGCGCGCCGAGCGGATCGCCTGTTCGTACAGCTGCGCCGCCTTGTCCCATTCGCCGCCGATGCGCGCGATCTCGGCGCCGACCAGCGCGGCGCGGGCGCCGAAGTTCTCGGGGCAGTTGCTGGCCCAGACCTCGAGTTGATCGCGGTGGGCGGCGAGCGCCACGAGGAGCGGGGGCCGCTCATCGGCAGGAGCCGCGTCATGGCGGCCCGCCCGCGCGAGCGCACCATAGAAATGGTACTCGGCCACCACGAGATACGACCGCGACGTCCAGAGGAGCGCCTTCGCTCGCTCTGCAGCATCGATGGCAGAAGCATGATCGCCAGCGAAGAGGCGCGCTTCCAGCTTGCCGATCCAGTACCAGCACGTCGCCACCGAGAGGCCTCGATCGCCCTCGTGGCGCCGCTCGAACCGCCCCTCGTCGAGGGGGTCGTCCTCGGCCGCGAGCGCCGGCGTCGAGCCCCGGAGCGCCCGGATGACCAGCAGCTGAGCGACAATGAGGTCGACGATGAGGCCGAACTTCGCCCTCCGCGCGAACGCGAGCGAGCTCTCGGCCTCTCGGTTCGCTTCGCCGAGCGGAGCTCCCCCGATGAGCATGAGCGAGAGCAGGCCGTTGAGGATATAGGACGCAAAGGCGAGATCGCCGGCCTCCTGCGCCGCGTCGAAGGCGCGCCGCAGCGGCTCCGCGCAGGTTCGCATGTGCCTGATCCAGGGGTTGATGACGTACCAGAAGATCAGGTCGACGCGGGCCTTGAAGCGGACCGGCCCGCGCTTCGCGGCCAGATCCAGGCCGAGCATGCCGAAGCGAAATCCCGAGCGGTGGTCGCCGAAGTACGCGCTATGGGCCATCCCGACCCAGGTGTAGGCCATGCATGCTCCGTCGCTGTTGCCATGCTTGAGGCAGAAGTTCGCGATGCGACCGACCATGAGGCAGAACAGGTTCTCGTCGGTGAGAGACGCCGGCGGCTCGCCCGACATCAGGACGTCGATGAGCGCGCGGCAATCCGGGTCTGTCATCGGTGGCAAGTCGACGAGCCCCTCGATCGGGCGGCTCCCGAGCGTCTGCCACATCCGCTCGTACTCCTGCCGGACCTCCTCGTCCGTCGGGTGTGGTGCCCACGCGATGCCGGCGCGGCGCAGGAAATCGAGGCAGATCTCGACAGCGAGCTCGCATCGATCCAGCATCGTGTAGAGCTCCACGCGCGCGCACGTGACGGCGGCGATGTCAGCGAAGCTGCTGGCGCGGCGCGCGAGCTCCGAGAACCGCTCCTCCGCCGCCCCGAGCTCGCCGGTCACATACTCGCATCCGGCCCGGTGGAACGCGAGCGCGAACGCGAGGTCGTACCGCCGCTCCCAGCTGTCCTCTTCCAGTTCCAGGAACGCCGCCCCGGCCGCGAGATACTTGAGCGCCGATGTGTAGGCCGTCGACCCCTTGGCGCGCTTGCCTGCGATGAGGTTGAGCTCAGCCGCCCGCTCGCGCTCCTCGCGCGTCCTGATCAGCGCAGCCCCCCGGTCGAGCTGATTGACGATCTCGAAGATCTTCTCCTCGATCTCCTCCGGCGCCGTGCGCTTCGCGAGCAGCCTGCCTATCTCGAGGTGCGCCGCCGCGCGCTCGTCTTCGGGGATCAGAGAATAGGCCGCCTCCTGCACCCGGTCGTGGAGGAACTTGTACGCGCCGTCCAGGCGGAAGACGAGCCCCTCGTGCGCTGCGTCCCGGAGATCCGCGTGCATCTCCTCCTCCGAGCCGCCCTGGACCATCGCCAGGAGGGCGACTTCCGCGCTGTTCCCCAGGCAGGCCAGCTGCTGCAGCGCCCGCTGGGTGCTCGGAGGGAGCCGCGCGAGCTTGCCGACCATCAGGTCAACCACGTTGTCGGTGAAGCCCTTCTCGCGGATCTTCGCGACATCCCACCGGAAGGCCTCGGCGCGCTCATCGAACGCGATCAGCCGCTTCTCGTGCAGCGCGGCGAGGAACTGGATGGCAAAGAAGGGGTTGCCGCCCGTCTTCTCGTGAACGAGGTCGGAGAGCGGCGCGGCGGCCTCGCGGCTGCAGTGGAGCGCGCCGCTGACGAGCGCGGCGAGGTGCTCTCGGGAGAGCGCGCCGAGCACGATGTTTGAGACCAGCGCGCCTTCCTTCCGTACCTGCTCGATCGCCAGCATCAGCGGGTGCGAGGGGGTCACCTCGTTGTCGCGGTACGCGCCAATGACGAGGAGATGGCGGGTCTCGGGGTGCGTCATCAGCTCACGAAGAAGCCCGAGGCTCGCCAGATCGGCCCACTGGAGATCGTCGACGAAGAGCGCGAGGGGGTGCTCCTTCCGGGCGAACACCCCGATGAAGTGCCGGAACACGACGCGAAACCGGTTCTGCGCCTCGATCGGCGGAAGCTCGGGGACCGGCGGCTGCCGCCCGAGGATGAGCTCGATCTGAGGGATCACGTCCACGATGAGCTGCCCGTTGCTCCCGAGCGCGCCGAGCAGCCGCTGCCGGCAGGCTGCGATCCGGTCCTCGCTCTCGACGAGGATCTCGAGCACGAGCTCCCGGAACGCCTGGACGAGCGTGGAATAAGGGATGTCGCGCTTGTACTGGTCGAACTTCCCCGAGAGGAAGAACGCTCGCTCCCGGACGATCGGCCTGTAGAGCTCGTGGACCAGAGACGACTTGCCGATGCCGGAATAGCCAAAGATCAGCACGAGCTCGGGGGTGCCGGTGCCCACGACCCGCTCGAACGCGCAGAGCAGCGCAGCCACCTCGCCCTCGCGGCCGTAGAGCTTCCGAGGGATCTGGAAGCGGCCCGAGACGTCGCGCTCGGCCAGGGGAAACGGCTCTATCTTGCCCGTGTCCCGGAGCTGCGAGAGGCACCGCTCGAGATCGTGCTTGAGGCCGCGGGCGGACTGGTAGCGATCCTCGGGCATCTTGGCCAGGAGCTTCAGGACGAGCGCCGAGAGCACCTCGGGCAGCTCAGGCACCAGCGCCAAGGGGGATGGAGGGAGGCGCGCGACGTGGCAATGGACCCACTCCAGCGGATCCTGCGCCTCGAACGGCAGGCGCCCGGTGAGCATCTCGTAAAACGTCACGCCGAGCGCATACAGATCGGCGCGGCCGTCGATCCCCCGGTTCATTCGCCCCGTCTGCTCCGGAGACAGGTACGGCAACGACCCCTCGATCAGGCGCGAGGGCCCTGCCGGCGGCTGCTCGCGGGAGAAGCGGGACGCGAGGCCGAAGTCGGCGAGCTTCACCTGGCCGGTGGCTGCATTGACGAGGATGTTCTGCGGCTTGAGATCCTTGTGGAGGATGTCCCGCTCGTGGAGCTCCGCGACCCCGGCCACGATAGGGACCGCGAGGTCGAGGAACCGCTCGGCGCTCATCGGCCCGTCAAGGAGGCGGTCGAGCGACTCGCCGCCGAAATCCTCCATGACGAGCGCCGGCAGCCCCTCGTGGGTCTCGAGGGCCAGCAGCCTCACGATGGCGTCGTGGTCCACGAGCTTGCCAATCGCGTACTCGCGCTGCAGCCGATCGATGTCCTGCGGGCGGCTGCGCCTCGGGTCGAGGACCTTCAAGATCACCGGGCGGCCATCGGCGCTCCGGACCGCACGCAGCAGGCGGGTCCATTGGCCCTCGTGGAGCGTCTCGGTGATCGTGTAGGGGGACACAGCGCTCATGTCGATGCGGACACCGCTGGGGAAGATACGCCGCGAAGCGCCGGCGCCCGGCAGCCTGACGGGACATGGGGATACCACGCCGGACCGTCCAGCGCGCGCGCCGCTCAGCCTGGCAGGGCGCGCGGCTCGGCCCCGGGCGGCGGTCCGGTCCGCGGCAGCTCGACGATGAACGTCGCCCCGGCGCCGAGCGCGCTCTCGACGCGGATCGAGCCGCCGTGCGCCTCCGCGATCCTGCGGCTGATGTACAGGCCGAGCCCCAGCCCGCCGTAATGCCTGTCCGACACCGCGCGCTCGAACCGCTCGAAGATCTGCCCCTGGCGCGCCGGGTCGATCCCGATCCCGTGATCCCGGACCGACAGCCGCGCCGCCCCCGCCGCCTCCCCGACGGAGATCTCCACGGGCTTGCCGGCCCCGAACTTGATCGCGTTGGCGAGCAGGTTCGAGACGATCTGGTCCACGCGGGAACCATCCCACAGGCCCACGATCCGGCCGCCCTCTCGCAGCGACACCGAGCACCCGGCGCGCGCCAGATCCAGCTTGAACCGCGCGAGCACGTCGCGGACGATCTCCCCGAGGTCGACCTCTGCCACATCGAGCCTCAGCCGAGCCGCGTTGATCCGCGAGACGTCGAGCAGCTCGCTGTTCAGGCGGGTCAGCCGCGCAGCCTGCCGCAGCGCGCGGTCGACCTGCCGGCCCATGGCCTGCGGATCCCAGGAGCGGCCCGATCGGAGCGCCCGATCCATGGCCTCGAGCGTCAGCGTGAGCGACGTCATCGGCGTGTTGAGCTCGTGCGTCGCCACCGTCAGGAACTCGTCCCGAACGCGGACGGCCTCCTGGGCAGCGCTGTAGAGCCGCGCGTTGTCGATCGCGATCGCCGCCCGGCGCGCCACCTCCTGCACCAGCGCGACATCGGCATCCCCGTAGCGGCGCTCTGGCGCGGACGAGACAACGGTCAGCATCCCGATCGCCTGTCCCCGCGCCACGAGCGGCGCGATGACGGAGCTCCGCGTCCCGACCTCGCGGATGAGCCTCGCGTGCCCGTCGTCCTCGGCGTGTCTCCGGATGATGTCATCGGAGATCTCGGGGAGCAGGAGGGGCCCACCGTCCCGCCAGGCACGGGCCGACGGGTGGGGCGAGTGCGGGTCAGGAGGGTATCGCCGTCGCAGCTCCTCGAGCAAGGGCTCCTTCGCAGGGTCCTTGTGGGCGCAGAAGGCACGTCGGGTCTCCCCGCCTTCTGCAAAATCGATGACGCACCAGTCGCAGAACGATCGCACCGACAGCCGCGCGAGTCGCGACAGCGCCTCTCCGTGATCGAGCGACCCGGAGATGATCTCCCCGGCCTCGGCCAGGAAGGCTGCGCGCCGCTCCGCTGCCTCGGCCGTGGTGCGCGCGGATTGCTCCTTGGAGAGCAGCCGCGCGTTCTCCAGCGAGATCGCCGCCTGTGTGGCGAGGAGCGAGAGGGCGGTGAGCCTGTCCTGCGTGAACGCGCCCGCGAGGAGGTTGTTCTCAAGGTAGAGTATGCCCGCCACCTCGGCCTGCCTCAGGACGGGCACGCAGAGCAGCGATCTGGGCCGACACCGCGCGAAGTACTCGTCCCCGGAGAACTTGCCCGCGTCGGCCGCCGCGTCACGCAGGATGACGCGCTCCTTCGTCCAGTGGACGTAGCGGACGAGCGACATGGGAATCATGGGAATACAGGGCGAAGAGCCCTCCGCCGGACCCGGCCGGATCGCCGTCGAGACGCCCCGCTCGTCGAGCGTGGCCTCGGCTTCGATCGAGAGGCGCTCGTCCTGATACACGACGAGGCAAGCTCGCTGGGCGCCGCCCTGCTCGAGGACGACCCCGAGCAGCGTACACAGCAGCTTGTCGAGGACAATCTCGCCCGAGATGGCCTGAGAGGCCTTGAGCACCGAGAGCAGGTCGAGCTGCTCGGATCGCACCGCGACGGTGGTGGTCGATGCGGGCTCCCTCGCCTCCCAGGTGGGCGAGCTCTGCTGATCGATCTGCTTGACCTTGGCCTCCGCGCCCCAGCGCCCGTAACAGGCGCGCGCCTCGCGGAGGTACGTCGCGCCGAACAGGTCGAACCCCCGCGCCCGGTAGAACCTCGACGCGATCTCGTAGGCGAGCGCCTCGTTGTGAACGAGGCCGTTCTCGCGCGCGGAGCGGAACGCCTCTTCGTAGAGGAGCTCGGCGTCGAGATCTCGGTGCTCCAGGCGCGCGATCTCGGCGCTGACCAGCGCGGCGCGGCTGCCGAAGTTCTCGGGGCAGTGCTCCGCCCACACGTCGAGCTGCCTGTGATGGGCGACGAGCGCCGCGAGGTGCTGGGACCGCTCGCCGATCGGCGCAGCTCCCGCCTCGCAGAGCGCCGCCCGCGCGAGCGCGCTGTAGAAATGGTAGTCGGCGACGTCGATGAACGACTGCTTCGTCCAGAGGAGCCGCTCCGCCTTCGCCGCCGCGGCGAGCGTGGAGTCGTAGTCGCCGGCGAGGAAGTGCGCCTGGATCTTGAAGATCCAGTACCAGCAGGCGGCGTGAGAGAGCCGCGGATCGCTCTCCAGGTGCTGCTCGAACCTGGCCTCGTCGAAGCTCGCGTCGTCGAAGGACGACAGGCTCGTCGTCAGTCCCCGGAGGCACCGGATGAACTGGAGCTGCGCGGTGATGACATCGATGATGAGGCCGAACCTCGACTGCCGCACGAACTCGAGCGATCTCTCGGCCTCTTGCTGCACGTCGCCGAGCGGATCCCCCGTGGCGAGACGGAGCATGATCGAGCAATTGCAGGCATAGGACGCGAAGATGAGATCGCCGGTCTCATGCGCCATGTCGAAGGCGCGTTGCATCAGCTCGAGGCTGCTGCGCATGTTCCTCGTCCAGGGGTTCACGAGGTGCCCGAAGGTCAGGCAGACGCGCGCCTTGAAGCGGTCCAGGCCGCGCTTGTGCACAAGCTCGAAGCCGACCTTGCCGAAGCGGTACCCCGCGCGGTAGTCGCCGAAGTGCGCGCCGAGCACCATGCCGACATTGACATAGCCGAAGCCCGATCCGTCGCTGTTCCCGTGCTCGAGGCTCAGGTTCGCCATGCGGCCGACGACGAGGCTGTACAGGTGCTTGTCGGTGAAGTAGGTCGGCCCCTGGCCGCGACCAAGGATGTCCATGATCGCGCGAATGGCCGGCTCGGTCACCGAGGGCAAGTCCACGAGCGCCTCGATCGGGCGGCTCCCGAGCTGCTCCCACAGCCGCTCGTACTCCTTCTGTACCTCCTCATCCGTCGGGTGCGGCGGCCACGAGATGCCGACGCGCCGCAGGACCTCGAGGCAGATCTCGACGGCGATCTCGCTCCTGTCCTGCGTCGTGTAGAGATCCACGCGCACACACGCGACCGCCGCCGCGTCGACGAGGTTCGCGGCGCGGCGTGAGAGCATCGAGAGCCGCTCCTCCGCCGCCCCGAGCTCGCCCGTCAGAAATTCGCACTCGGCCCGGTGCAGCTCGAGCGCGAAGGCGAGATCGTACCGCCGCTCCCAGCGGTCTTCGTCCAGGAACGCCGAGCCGAAGGCGAGGTAGGTGAGCGCCGAGGCGAACGCCGCCGACCCCTTGGCGCGCTTGCCGGCGATGAGGTTGAGCTCCGCCGCTCGCTCACGCTCCTCGCGCGATGTGATCAGCGCTGCCCCCCGGTTGAGCTGGTTGACGATCTCGAAGATCTTCTCCTCGAGCTCCTCCGGCGCCGTGCGCTTCGCGAGCAGCCTGCCTATCTCGAGGTGCACCGCCGCCCGCTCGCCTTCAGGGATGAGCGAATAGGCCGCCTCCTGCACCCGGTCGTGGAGGAACTTGTACGTGCCATCCAGGCGGAAGGCGAGCCCCTCGTGCGCTGCGTCCCGGAGATCCGCGTGCACGTCCTCCTCCACGCCGCCGCGGACCATCGTCAGCAGGGCGACCTCCGCGGTGTTCCCCAGACAGGCGAGCTGCTTCAGCGCCTCCTGGGTCCTCGGAGGGAGCCGCACGAGCTTGCCGACCATCAGGTCGACCACGTTGTCGGTGAAGCCTTTCTCGCGGATCTTCTCCACGCGCCACCGGAAGGCCTCGGCGCCCTCGTCGAACTCGATCAGCCGCTCTTCGTGCAGCGCGGTGAGGAACTGGATCGCGAAGAAGGGGTTGCCGCCGGTCTTCTCGTGAATGAGGAGAGCGAGAGGCGCGGCGTCCTCGCGGCTGCAGTGGAGCGCATCGCTGACGAGCGCGCCGAGGTGCTCTCGGGAGAGCGAGCCGAGCACGATGTCCGAGACCAGCGCGCCGTCGTGCCGCACCTGATCGATCGCCAGCATCAGCGGGTGCGAGGGGGTCACCTCGTTGGCGCGGTACGCGCCGATGACGAGGAGGTGGCGCGTCTCGGGGTGCGTCACCAGATCACAGAGCAGGCCCAGGCTCGCCGAGTCGGCCCACTGGAGATCGTCGAGGAAGAGCGCGAGGGGGTGCCCCTTCCCGGCGAACACGCCGATGAAGCGCCGGAACACGACGCGAAACCGGTGCTGCGCCTCGATCGGCGGAAGCTCGGGGACCGGCGGTTGCCGGCCGATGATGAGCTCGACGTGGGGAATCACGTCCACGATGAGCTGCCCGTTGCTCCCCAGCGCGCCGAGCAATCGCTGCCGGAAGGCCGCGATCCGGTCCTCGCTCTGGGCGAGGATCTCGAGCACGAGCTCCCGGAACGCCTGGACGAGCGTGGAATAAGGGATGTCGCGCTTGTATTGATCGAACTTCCCCGAAAGAAACAGGGCTCGTTCCCGGACGATCGGCCTGTAGAGCTCGTGGACCAGAGACGACTTGCCGATGCCGGAATAGCCGGAGACCAGGACGAGCTCGGGAGAGCCCGTGGCCACCACGCGGTCGAACGCGCGCAGCAGGGTAGCCACCTCGTCCTCACGACCATAGAGCTTCTGAGGGATCTGGAAGCGGCCGGAGACGTCGCGCTCGGCCAGGGAAAACGGCTCGATCCTGCCGGTGGCCCGGAGCTGCGAGAGGCACCGTTCGAGGTCGTGTTTGAGGCCGCGCGCGGTCTGGTAGCGATCCTCCGCCATCTTGGCCAGGAGCTTCAGGACGAGCGCCGAGAGCACCTCGGGCAGCTCAGGCACCAGCGCCGACGGCGCCGGCGGGAGGCGCGCGACGTGGCAATGCACCCACTCCAGCGGGTCCTGCGCCTCGAACGGCAGGCGCCCGGTGAGCATCTCGTAGAAGGTCACGCCGAGCGCATACAGGTCGGCGCGGCTGTCGATCCCCCGGTTCATTCGCCCTGTCTGCTCAGGAGACAGGTACGGCAACGACCCCTCGATGAGCCGCGAGGGCCCTGCCGGCGGCTGCTCGCGGGAGAGGCGCGACGCGAGGCCGAAGTCGGCGAGCTTCAGCTGGCCGGTGGCCGTGTTGACGAGGATGTTCTGCGGCTTGAGATCCTTGTGGAGGATGTCCCGCTCATGGATCACCGCCACGCAGGCCGCGATACGGACCGCGAGCTCGAGGAACCGCTCGGCATCCATGGGCGCGCCGATGAGGTGGTCGAGCGACTCGCCGCCGAAGTCCTCCATGACGAGCGCCGGCAGCCCCTCGTGCGTCTCGAGGGCGAGCGGCGCCACGGCGGCCTCGTGGTCCAGCAGCTTGCCGATCGCGTATTCGTTCTTCAGCCGCTCGATGTCCTGCGGGCGGCTGCGCCTCGAGTCGGGGACCTTCAAGACCACCGGGAGGCCATCGGCGCTCCGGACCGCGCGCAGCAGGCTGACCCGCTGGCCCTCGTGAAGGGTCTTGATGACCGTATAGGACGGAGCGCTCATGTCCATGGGCAGCCCCGCGCGGAAGGCCCGCTGCGGAGCGCTGGATCCTGGCGGTCTAGCAGGACATAGGGGCAGCCGTCGACTCGGACGTGGTCGCGTCCGTGCGCCTCACCGAGCGGGCACACCCATATGATTGGTGTGGACACACGGCGCCAGACGAATGGCCATGAGCTCGCGCACGCTTGTCCGGCAAGCGGGAGCTCGCTCATCATCCAGCGCGCTGCTCACCCCGGCAGGGCGCTCGGCTCGGCCCTGCGCGGCGGCCCGGTCCGCGGCAGCTCGACGATGAACGTCGCCCCGGCGCCGAGCGCGCTCTCGACGCAGATCGAGCCGCCATGCGCCTCCGCGATCCTGCGGCTGATGTACAGGCCGAGCCCCAGCCCGCCGTAGTGCCTGTCCGACACGGCCCGCTCGAACCGCTCGAAGATCTGCGCCTGACGCGTCGGGTCGATCCCGATCCCATGATCCCGGACCGACAGCCGCGCCATCCCCGCCTCCTCGCCGACGGAGATCTCCACGGGCTTGCCAGCCCCGAACTTGATCGCGTTGGCGAGCAGGTTCGAGACGATCTGGTCCACGCGGGAACCATCCCAGAGGCCCACGACCCGGCCGCCCTCCCGCAGCGACACCGCACACCCGGCGCGCTCCAGATCCAGCTTGAACCGCGCGAGCACGTCGCGGACGATCTCCCCGAGGTCGACCTCCGCCACATCGAGCCTCAGCCGAGCCGCGTTGATCCGCGAGACGTCGAGCAGCTCGCTGTTCAGGCGGGTCAGGCGCACCGCCTGCCGCAGCGCGCGGTCGACCTGCCGGCCCATGGCCTGCGGGTCCCAGGAGTCGCCCGATCGGAGCGCCCGATCCACGACCTCGAGCGTCAGCGTGAGCGACGTCAACGGCGTGTTCAGCTCGTGCGTCGCCACCGTCAGGAACTCGTCCCGCATGCGGACCGCCTCCTGGGCAGCGCTGTAGAGCCGGGCATTGTCGATCGCGATCGCGGCCCGGCGCGCCACCTCCTGCACCAGCGCGAGGTCGGCGTCCCCGTAGCGGCGCTCTGGCGCGGACGAGGCGACGCTCAGCATCCCGATCGTCTGTCCCCGCGCCACGAGCGGCACGATCACAAGGCTGCAGATCCCGAGCTCGCGAAGAAGCCTCTCGTGCCTGCCGTCCTCGCAGTGGCTCCGGAGGGCCTCGTCGGAGGTCTCGGGGATCAGGAGGGGCTCACCGGACTGGAGGACCCTGAGCGCCGGATGAGGCGCCTCCCAGCGGGTGGGATACCGCCGCCCCAGCTCCTCGAGCAACGGCGCCTTCGCCGGGTCCCTGTGCGCCCAGGACAGCCGTCGCATCTGTCCACATTCCACGACGTCGATGACGCACCAGTCGCACAGCGTCTGCACCGACAGCCGCGCGAGGCGCGACAGCGTCTCTCCGTAATCGAGAGATGCCGAGAAGATCTCCCCGGCCTCGGCCAGGAAGGCCGCGCGCCGCTCCGCCGACTCCGCCGCGGTCCGCGCGGATTGCTCCTTCGAGAGGAGCCGCGCGTTCTCCAGCGAGATCGCCGCCTGTGTGGCGAGGAGCGAGAGGGCGGAGAGCCTTTCCTGTGTGAAGGCGCCGGCGATCAGGTTGTTCTCGAGGTAGAGCAGCCCCGCCACCTCGGCCCGCCTCAGGATGGGCACGCAGAGGAGAGATTTGGGCCGATTCCGCGTGAAGTAGGCGTCGCTGGAGAACTTGCCCGCGTCGACGGCCGCGTCGTGCAGGATGACGCGCTCCTTCGTCCGCTGCACATAGTGAACGAGCGAGCTGGGGACCCGCTGCCATGGAGATTCCCCCTGCGAGGGCGCGAGGAGGGTCGTCGTCACTCCCCGGTCGTTCTCATCGAGCGTCGCCTCCGCTTCGATGGCGAGGCGCGCGTCCTGACACAGAATGAGACAAGCTCGCTGCGCGCCCCCTGCTCGAGGACGGACGTGAGCAGCGTGCGCAGGAGCTGGTCGAGGACGATTTCGCCCGAAATGGTCTGCGATGCCTTGATCACCGAGAGCAGGTCGAGCTCCTCGGACCGCGCCGCGAAGGTGGCGGCCTGGGCGAGCGGCCTCGTGTCCCAGAGGCGGGGATTCTGCTGGTCGATCTGCTTGACCTTGCCGTCCGCCCCCCAGCGGGTGTAGCAGGCGCGGGCCTCGCGCAGGTACGTGTCCGCGATCAGATCGAACCCCCGCGCCCGGTAAGACCTCGACGCGAGCTCGTAGGCCAGCGCCTCGGTGTGGACGAAGCCGCTCTCGCGCGCCGAGCGTATCGCCTGCTCGTACAGCTGCGCCGCCTTGTCCCATTCGCCGCGGATGCGCGCGACCTCGGCGTCCACCAGCGCGGCGCGGTCGCCGAAGTTTTCGGGGCAGTTCTCGGCCCAGACCCCGAGCTGCTCGCGGTGGGCGACGAGCGCCGTCAGGTGCGGAGCACGCTCCTCGGCGGGCGCCGCGTCGTGGCAGGCCGCGTGCGCGAGCGCGCTATAGAAATGGTACTCGGCGACATCGAGGAACGACGGCATCATCCAGAGGACCGTCCGCGCTCTCGCCGCGGCCTCGATGGAAGCAGCGTAATCACCCGCGCAAAAGTGCGCTTGCACCTTGCGGATCCAGTACAGGCACTTGGCGTACGCCAGGCGCGGATCGTCCTCGAGGCGCCGCTCGAACCGGCGCTCGTCGAACTGGTCGTCGCTGAACGAGCCGAAGACCGGCGTCAATCCCCGGAGCGTCCGGGTGAGCTGCAGCAGCGTGGTGATGGTGTCGATGGCGAGGCCGAACCTCGCCTTCCGCGTGAATTCGAGCCCGCCCTCGGCCTCTCGCTGCACCTCGCCGAGCGGCTCTCCCTCGGCGAGGAGGAGCGCGACCAGGGCCGTGGGGATACAGGACGAATACGTGAGATCGCCGGTCTCCTCCGCCGCATAGAAGGAGCGTCGCAAGGGGCCGACGCTGGTGCGCATGTGCCTCGTCCAGGGATTGATCACGTACCAGAAGACCAGGTCGACGCGGGCCTTGAAGCGGACCAGTCCGCGCTTCTCCGCCAGATCGAAGCCGAGCTTACCGAAGCGAAACCCCGCGCGGTAGTCGCCGAAGCGCGGCCCAAGGCTCGTCCCGACCCGGACGTAGGCGAGGCACGATCCATCGCTGTTGCCATGCTCGAAGCTGAGGTTCGCCATGCGAGCGTTCATGAGGCAGAGCAGGTTCTCGTCAGTGAACAACGCGGCCGCGTCGCACGACGTGAGGACGTCGATGATCGCGCGGCAGTCCGGATCGGTCATCGCGGGCAAGTCGAGGATCTCCTCGATCGGGCGGCTCCCGAGCCGCTGCCACATCCGCTCGTACTCCTGCCGGACCTCCTCGTCCGTCGGGTGCGGCGACCAGTCGACGCCGACGCGCCGCAGGACATCGAGGCAGATCTCGACGGCGATCTCGCTTCTATCCAGCGTCGTGTAGAGATCCACGCGCGCGCACGCGACGGCGGCCACGTCGGCGAGGCTCCCGGCGCGGCGCGCGAGCTCCGAGAGCCGCTCCTCCGCCGCCCCGAGCTCGCCGGTCAGAAACTCGCATCCAGCCCGGTGGAACGCGAGCGCGAAGGTGAGCTCGTACCGCCGGTCCCAGCTGTCCTCTTCGAGGAACGCCGCGCCCGCGGCGAAATACTTGAGCGCCGACGCGTAGGCCGTCGACCCCTTCGCGCGCTTCCCCGCGATGAGATTGAGCTCCGCCGCCCGCTCACGCTCCTCGCGCGCCGTGATCAGCGCGGCCCCCCGGTTGAGCTGATTGACGATCTCGAAGATCTTCTCCTCGAGCTCTTCCGGCGCCGTGCGCTTCGCGAGCAGCCTGCCTATCCCGAGGTGCACCGCCGCCCGCTCGCCTTCAGGGATGAGCGAATAGGCCGCCTCCTGCACCCGGTCGTGGAGGAACTTGTACGTGCCGTCCAGGCGGAAGGCGAGCCCCTCGCGCGCTGCGTCCCGGAGATCCGCGTGCACGTCCTCCTCCAGGCCGCCGCGGACCGTCGTCAGCAGGGCGACCGCCGCGGTGTTTCCCAGACAGGCGAGCTGCTGCAGCGCCCTCTGCGTGCTCGGAGGGAGCCGCACGAGCTTGCCCACCATCAGGTCAACCACGTTGTCGGTGAAGCCCTTTCCGCGGATCCTCGCCACGTCCCATCGAAACCGCTCGGCGCCCTCGTCGAACGCGATCAGCCGCTCTTCGTGCAGCGCGGTGAGGAACTGGATCGCGAAGAAGGGGTTGCCCGCCGTCTTCTCGTGGACGAGGTCCGAGAGCGGCGCGGCGTCCTCGCGGCGGCAGCGAAGCGCGTCGCTGACGAGCGCGGCGAGGTGCTCTCGGGAGAGCGGGCCGAGCGCGATGTCCGAGACGCGCGCGCCCTCCTTCCGCACCTGCTCGACCGCCATCATCAGCGGGTGCGAGGGGCGCACCTCGTTGTCGCGGTACGCGCCGATCACGAGAAGATGGCGGGTCTCAGGGTGCGTCAACAGATCGCCAAGGAGCCCGAGGCTCGCCGAATCGGTCCACTGGAGATCGTCGAGGAAGAGGGCGAGCGGGTGCTCCTGCCGGGCGAACACCCCGATGAAGTGCCGGAACACGACCCGGAACCGGTTCTGCGCCTCGATCGGCGGGAGCTCGGGGACCGGCGGTTGCCGGCCGATGAGGAGCTCGACCTGGGGAATGACCTCCACGATGAGCTGTGCATTGCTCCCGAGGGCGCCGAGCAATCGCTGCCGGAAGGCCGCGATCCGGTCCTCTGTCTCTGCGAAGATCTCGAGCACGAGCTCCCGGAACGCCTGGACGAGCGTGGAGTAAGGGATATCGCGCTTGTATTGCTCGAACTTTCCCGAAAGAAACAAGGCTCGTTCCCGGACGATCGGCCTGTAGAGCTCGTGCACCAGCGCCGACTTGCCGATGCCGGAATAGCCGGAGACCAGGACGAGCTCGGGAGAGCCCGTGGCCACCACCCGCTCGAACGCGCAGAGCAGCGCGGCCACGTCGTCCTCGCGGCCATAGAGCTTCTGAGGGACGTGGAAGCGGCCGGAGACATCGCGTTCGGCCAACGGGAACGGCTCGATCCTGCCGGTCGCTCGGCGCTGCGCCGCGCACCGTTCGAGGTCGTGTTTGAGGCCGCGGGCGGTCTGGTAGCGATCCTCCGCCATCTTCGCCAGGAGCTTCAGGACGAGCGCCGAGAGCACCTCGGGCAGCTCAGGCACCAGCGCCGAGGGCGGCCGCGGGGGGCGCGCGACATGGCAATGGACCCACTCCAGCGGGTCCTGCGCCTCGAACGGCAGGCGCCCGGTGAGCATCTCGTAGAACGTCACGCCGAGCGCATACAGGTCGGCGCGGCTGTCGATCCCCCGGTTCATTCGCCCCGTCTGCTCCGGAGACAGGTACGGCAGCGATCCTTCGATGAGCCGCGGAGGCCCTGTCGGCGGCTGCTGGCGCGAGAAGCGGGACGCGAGGCCGAAGTCGGCGAGCTTCACCTGGCCGGTGGCCGCGTTGACGAGGATGTTCTGCGGCTTGAGGTCCTTGTGGAGGACGTCCCGCTCATGGATCGCCGCCACGCAGGCCGCGATGGGAACCGCGAGCTCGAGGAACCGCTCGGCATCCATGGGCGCGCCGATGAGGTGGTCGAGCGACTCGCCGCCGAAGTCCTCCATGACGAGCGCCGGCAGCCCCTCGTGCGTCTCGAGGGCGAGCGGCATCACGGCGGCCTCGTGGTCCAGCAGCTTGCCGATCGCGTATTCGTGCTTCAGCCGATCGATGTCCTGCGGGCGGCTGCGCCTCGCGTCGAGGACCTTCATGACCACCGGGAGGCCATCGTCGCTCCGGACCGCGCGCAGCAGGCTGACCCGCTGGCCCTCGTGGAGCGTCTCGGTGATCGTGTAGGGGGGCACAGCGCTCATCTCGATGCGGACACCGATGGGGAAGACACGCCGCGAAGCGCCGGCGCCCGGCGGCTTGGCGGCCTGGCGGGACATGGGGATACCACGCGGGACCGTCCAGCGCGCGCGCCGCTCAGCCCGGCAGGGAGCCCGGCTCGGCCCCGCGCGGCGGCCCGGCGCGCGGCAGCTCGACGATGAACGTCGCCCCGGCGCCGAGCGCGCTCTCGACGCGGATCGAGCCGCCGTGCGCCTCCGCGATCCTGCGGCTGATGTACAGGCCGAGCCCCAGCCCGCCGTAGTGCCTGTCCGACACCGCGCGCTCGAACCGCTCGAAGATCTGCCCCTGGCGCGCCGGGTCGATCCCGATCCCATGATCCCTGATCGCGAGCCGCGCCGTCCCCGCCTCCTCCCCGACGGAGATCTCCACGGGATTTCCCGCGCCGAACTTGATCGCATTGGCGAGCAGGTTCGAGACGATCTGGTCGACCCGCGAGCGATCCCAGAGCCCCACGAGGCTCCGGCCGCCGCCTCGCAGCGAGACCGAGCACCCGGCGCGCGCCAGATCCAGCTTGGACCGGGAGATCACCTCGCGCACGACCGCCACGAGGTCGACCTCCGCGACATCGAGCGACAGCCGAGCCGCGTTGATCCGCGAGACATCGAGGAGCTCGTTGTTCAGGCGGGTCAGGCGCGCAGCCTGCCGCAGCGCGCGGTCGACCTGCCTGCGCATGGCCTGCGGATCCCAGGGTCGACTCGACTGGAGGGCCCGATCCACGGCCTCGAGCGTGAGCGTGAGCGACGTCATCGGCGTGTTGAGCTCGTGCGTCGCCACCGTCAGGAACTCGTCCCGCACGCAGACGGCGTCCTGGGCAGCCCGGTAGAGCCGCGAATTGTCGATCGCGATCGCCGCGCGACGCGCCACTTCCTGCACGAACTCGAGATCGGCGCCCCCGTAGCGATGCCCCGGCACGCACGAGACGACGTTCAGCACGCCGATCGTCTGTCCCCGCGCCACGAGCGGCACGGTGATCGAGCTCACTGCCCCGAGCTCGCGGATGAGCCTCGCGTGCCCTTCGTCCTCGCAGTGCTCCCGGCGGACCTCGTCGGAGACCTCGGCGAGCAGGAGCGGCGCGCCGCCCCGCAGGACCTTGAGGGCCGGGTGCGGCGAATCCCAGCCAGGCGGATACCGCCGCTGTAGCTCCTCGAGCAACGATTCCTTCGCAGGGTCTCGGTGCGCCCAGGAGAGCCGGCGGATCACCCCGCCCTCCACGAGGTCGATGATGCACCAGTCGCAGAACGTTCGCACCGACAGCCGCGCGATGCGCGACAGCGTCTCTCCGTAATCGAGCGACCCGGAGAGGATCTCCCCGGCCTCCGCCAGGAAGGCGGCCCGCCGCTCCGCCGCCTCGGCCGCGTTCCGCGCGGACTGCTCCCTGGAGAGCAGCCGCGCGTTCTCGAGCGAGATCGCCGCCTGCGTGGCCAGGAGCGAGAGGGCGGTGAGCCGCTCCGGCGTGAAGGCGCCGGCGAGGAGGTCGTTCTCGAGGTAGAGCAGGCCCGCCACCTCGGACCGCCTCAGGATCGGCGCGCAGAGGATCGATCTGGGCCTGTTCCGCGCGAAGTACTCGTCTCCCGAGAACTTGCCCGCGTCCGCGGCCGCGTCGTGCAGAATGACGCGCTCCTTCGTCCGTTGGACGTAGCGGACGAGCGACATGGGCACGCGCCGAGAAACCTCCTCTGTCGAACGCGAGACGACGGTCGTCGCCGCCCCGCGCTCTTCGAGGGTGGCCTCGGCCTCGATGGAGAGGCGCTCGCCCTGAGCCACGACGAGGCAAGCTCTCTGCGCGCCGCCCTGCTCGAGGACGACCGTGAGCAGCGTACACAGGAGCTTGTCGAGGACGATGTCGCTCGAGATCGCCTGCGATGCCTTGAGCACCGAGAGCAGGTCGAGCTCCTCGGACCGCGCGGCGAAGGAGGCGGACTGGGCGAGCGTCCTCGCCTCCCAGAGGGGCGGATTCTGCTGGTCGATCTGCTTGACCTTACCGTCCGCCCCCCAGCGTGCGTAGCGGGCGCGGGCGTCGCGGAGGTACGTCGCGGCGAACGCGTCGAACCCCCGCGCCTGGTAGAACCTCGACGCGATCTCGTACGCGAGCGCCTCATTGTGGACAAAGCCGTTCTCACGCGCGGCGCGGATCGCCTCCTCGTAAAGCAGCTCGGCGTCGAGCGTCCGGCCCTCGACGCGCGCGATCTCTGCGCCGACCAGCGCGGCGCGGCTGCCGAAGTTCTCGGGGCAGCTCGAGGCCCAGACCTCGAGCTGCGCGTGGTGGGCGGCGAGCGCCGCGAGGTGCTGGTTCCGCTCGTCGTTCGACGCGGGTGCCACCTCGCAGCAGGCCGCCCGCGTGAGCGCGCCATAGAAATGGTAGTCGGTCACGAGGAGGAACGACTGCACCGCCCAGCGGAGCCGCTCGATCTTCATCGCCACGGCGAGGGCGGAAGCGTAGTCGCCGGCGTGAAAGTGCGCCTGGAGCCTGCAGATCCAGTACCAGCAGGCGGCTACCGAGAGGCGCGGATCGCTCTCCAGGTGCTGCTCGAAGCTGGCTTCGTCAAAGCTCACGTCGTTGAAGGAGGAGAAGCTTGGCGTCAGACCGCGGAGGCACCGGACGAGCTGCAGCTGCGCGATGATGCAATCGATGATGAGACCGAACTTCGCCTTCTGCACGAACGCGAGCGAGCTCTCGGCTTCGCGCTGCACGTCGCCGAGCGGCTCCGCCTTCGCGAGCAGGATCACGAGAGAGGCATTGCGGGCAAAGGCAGCGAAGGTGAGGTCACCGGTCTCGCTCGCCATGTCGATGACGCGCCGCAGGAGCTCGATGCTGGTGCGCACGTGCCTCGTCCAGGGATTGACCAGAACTCCGAAATCCAGGTAGACGCGGACCTTGAAGCGGTCGAGCCCATGCTTGTCCACCAGATCGAGGCCGAGCTTTCCGAAGCGGTACCCCGCGCGGTAATCGCCGAAGCGCGAGCCGAGGACCGCGCCGACATGGACATAGCCGAAGCACGATCCATCGCTGTTGCCGTGCTCGAGGCTCAGGTTCACCATGCGACCGATGAGGAGGCTGTGCAGCTTCTGGTCGGTGAACAAGGCCGGCGCCTGGCCCCAGTTGAGGATGTCCATGATCGCGCGGATCGCCGGATCGGTCATCGGGGGCAAGTCCATGAGCGCCTCGATCGGCCGGCTCCCGAGCTGACCCCACAGCCGCTCGTACTCCTTCTGGACCTCCTCCTCCGTCGGGTGCGGCGACCACGCGACGCCGACGCGTCGCAGGACCTCGAGGCAGATCTCGACGGCGAGCTCGCTCCGATCGAGCGTCGTGTAGAGGTCCACACGCACACACGCGACCGCCGCCGCGTCGACGAGGCTCCCTGCGCGGCGCGAGAGCATCGCGAGCCGCTCCTCCGCCGCCCCGAGCTCCCCGGTCAGGTACTCACACTCTGCGCGCCGCAGCTCGAGCGCGAAGGCGAGCTCGTACTGCCGCTCCCAGCGGTCTTTCTCCAGGAACGCGGCGCCGGCGACGAGGTAGGTGAGGGCCGAGGCGAAGGCCGCCGACGCCATGGCGCGCCTGCCGGCAACGAGGTTGAGCCTGGCGCCTTGCGCTCGCTCCTCCCGTGACGTGATCAGCGGAGCGCCGCGGTCGAGCTGATTGACGATCTCGAAGATCTTCTCCTCGAGCTCCTCCGGCGCCGTGCGCTTCGCGAGCAGCCTGCCTATCCCGAGGTGCGCCTCCGCCCGCTCGCCTTCGGGGATGAGTGAATAGGCCGCCTCCTGCACCCGATCATGGATGAATTTGTACGCGCTGGGGAGGCGCTGGACGAGCCCTGCGGAGACGGCCTCCCACAGGTCAGCGTGCGCGTCCTGCTCCGTGCGGCCGCGGACCATCGCGAGGAGGGCGACCTCCGCGGTGTTCCCCAGACAGGCGAGCTGCTGCAGCGCCCTCTGCGTGCTCGGAGGGAGCCGCACGAGCTTGCCCACCATCAGGTCAACCACGTTGTCGGTGAAGCCCTTTCCGCGGATCCTCGCCACATCCCACCGGAAGGCCTCGGCGCCCTCATCGAACGCGATCAGCCGCTCTTCGTGAAGCGCGGCGAGGAACTGGATCGCGAAGAAGGGGTTGCCGCCCGTCTTCTCGTGGACGAGGTCCGAGAGCGGCGCGGCGTCCTCGCGGCTGCAGTGGAGCGCGTCGCTGACGAGCGCGGCGAGGTGCTCTCGGGAGAGCGAGCCGAGCGCGATGTCCGAGACGCGCGCGCCCTCCTTCCGCACCTGCTCGACCGCCATCATCAGCGGGTGCGAGGGGCTCACCTCGTTGTCGCGGTACGCGCCGATCACGAGGAGATGATGCGTCTCGGGGTGCGTCAAAAGCTCCCGGAGGAGCCCGAGGCTCGCCGAATCGGTCCACTGGAGATCGTCGAGGAAGAGCGCGAGCGGGTGCTCTTTCCGGGCGAACACCCCGATGAAGTGCCGGAACACGACCCGGAACCGGTTCTGCGCCTCGGACGGCGGGAGCTCGGGGACCGGAGGCTGCCGGCCGATGACGAGCTCGATCTGGGGGATCACCTCCACGATGAGCTGCGCGTTGCCCCCGAGGGCGCCGAGCAATCGCTGCCGGAAGGCTGCGATCCGATCCTCGCTCTCGGCGAGGATCTCGAGCACCAGCTCCCGGAAGGCCTGGACGAGCGTGGAATAAGGGATATCGCGCTTGTACTGGTCGAACTTCCCTGAAAGAAACAGGGCTCGTTCCCGGACGATCGGCCTGTAGAGCTCGTGCACCAGCGTCGACTTGCCGATGCCGGAATAGCCGGAGACCAGGACGAGCTCGGGGGCTCCCGTGGCCACCACCCGCTCGAACGCGCAGAGCAGCGCGGCCACGTCGCCCTCGCGGCCATAGAGCTTCTGAGGGACCTGGAAGCGACCGGAGACATCGCGCTCGGCCAGCGGAAACCGCTCGATCCGGCCGGTGGCCCGGAGCTGCGAGAGGCACCGCTCGAGGTCGTGCTTGAGGCCGCGGGCGGTCTGGTAACGATCCTCCGCCATCTTGGCCAGGAGCTTCAGGACGAGCGCCGAGAGCACCTCGGGCAGCTCAGGCACCAGCGCCAACGGCGCCGGCGGGGCGCGGGCGACGTGGCAGTGCACCCACTCGAGCGGGTCCCGCGCCTCGAACGGCAGGCGCGCGGTGAGCATCTCGTAGAACGTCACGCCGAGCGCATACAGGTCGGCGCGGCTGTCGATCCCCCGGTTCATTCGCCCTGTCTGCTCAGGAGACAGGTACGGCAACGACCCCTCGATGAGCCGCGAGGGCCCTGCCGGCGGCTGCTCGCGGGAGAGGCGCGACGCGAGGCCGAAGTCGGCGAGCTTCACCTGACCGGTGGCTGCGTTGACGAGGATGTTCTGCGGCTTGAGATCCTTGTGGATGACGTCCCGCTCATGGATCGCCGCCACGCAGGCCGCGATGCGGACCGCGATGTCGAGGAACCGCGCAGGGTTCATGGGCGCGCCGATGAAGTGATCGAGCGACTCGCCGCCGAAGTCCTCCATGACGAGCGCCGGCAGCCCCTCGTGCGTCTCGAGGGCGAGCGGCGCCACGACGGCCTCGTGGTCCAGCAGCTTGCCGATCGCGTATTCGTTCTTCAGCCGCTCGATGTCCTGCGGGCGGCTGCGCCTCGGGTCGAGGACCTTCATGACCACCGAGAGGCCGTCCGCGCTCCGGACCGCGCGCATCAGGCTGACCCGCTGGCCCTCGTGAAGCGTCTCGGTGACCAAGTAAGAGGGAGCGCTCACGTCCATGGGGAGCCCCCTGCGGAAGACGCGCCACGAAGCGTTGGAGTCCGGCTGTCCGGCAGGACATGGGGGCAGCTGTCGACCCGGGCGCGGTCGAGCCCGCGCGCCTCGCGGAGACGACCCAACCCCACCGGCGGCGTGAGCGCGTGGCGCCCGCCGGGCGCCGCGTTCCCGGTCACCGTCTCCGACGGTCGTGCCACCCCACGCCCCCTCTATCGATACACTACCGATACACTACCATGGGGGAGGCCCGTCAATTCCGATGTGGTCGTTCGACGCCCACGCGGAGGAGCGCCCGCGCCGTGTGCCGCGCGGGCGCCCTCACCCGGGAAGGCCTCTAGGCGCCGGGCTCGTCAACGTCGTCGTGGTCTTCGTGCTCCTCGAGGTAGCGCTCGGGCGCGAGCTCCCACCGCTCGGGCGAGCGCCAGAGCTGCGACAGGAGCAGCTCCCGCATCAGCAGGATTTCCTTGGGCAGCCGGTCGTAGAGCCGCTCGAAGAGCTCCCCGTGCGAGCCGAACTCGACCTTCCACGCCTCGCGGTCGACCGCCATCAGCTGGTAGAACTTCTCCTTCGAGAAGCGGTCCATGCCCCGCCACTCGATGTCTTCGTAGCGCGGCATCCAGCCCAGCGGGCTCTCCTCCGCGAAGCCGCGGCCATGCACGCGGTCGACGATCCACTTGAGGACGCGCATGTTCTCCCCGAAGCCCGGCCAGAGGAAGTTGCCCTGGTCGTCCTTGCGGAACCAGTTCACCGAAAAGATGCGGGGCGGATTGACGATCTGGCGCCCCATCTGCAGCCAGTGGTTGAAATAATCGCCCATGTGGTAGCCGCAGAAGGGCAGCATCGCCATCGGGTCGCGGCGCACCTGGCCGATGTTGCCGGCGGCCGCCGCCGTCATCTCCGAGCCGATCGTCGCGGCCGTGTAGACGCCGAAGCTCCAGTTGAACGACTGGACCACGAGCGGCACCGTCGTCGCCCGCCGCCCGCCGAAGACGATCGCGCTGATGGGCACCCCGTTCGGGTCGTCCCAGCGCGGATCGATCGACGGACACTGCGACGCAGGCGTCGTGAAGCGCGCGTTCGGGTGGGCCGCCTTGCGGCCGCAGTCCGGCGTCCAGTGCTTCCCCTGCCAGTCGACGAGCTCCGGCGGCGGCTCGTCGGTCATCCCTTCCCACCAGACGTCGCCGTCGGGCGTGAGCCCCACGTTGGTGAAGATCGTCCCCTTCCGGATGGTCGCCATCGCGTTCGCGTTCGACTTGTCCGACGTCCCCGGGGCCACGCCGAAATAGCCCGCCTCGGGGTTGATCGCATAGAGCTGCCCGTCCCGCCCGGGCTTCATCCAGGCGATGTCGTCGCCCACCGTCGTGACCTTCCAGCCCGCGAACGCCTTCGGCGGGATGAGCATGGCGAAGTTCGTCTTGCCGCAGGCGCTCGGGAAGGCCGCGGCCACATACGTCTTCTCGCCCTTCGGCGATTCGACCCCCAGGATCAGCATGTGCTCCGCGAGCCACCCCTGCTCCCGGCCGAGGACCGAGGCGATGCGCAGCGCGAAGCACTTCTTGCCGAGCAGCGCATTGCCGCCATAGCCGCTCCCGTAGGACCAGATCAGCCGCTCTCCCGGGAAGTGGACGATGTACTTGTGCTCCGCGTTGCACGGCCACGGGACGTCGCCCTGTCCCGGGGCGAGGGGCATGCCGACCGAGTGCAGGCAGGGGACGAAATCGCCGTCTCCGAGCGCCTCGAGCACCTTGCGCCCCATGCGCGTCATGATGCGCATGCTCGCGGCGACGTACGGCGAGTCGCTGAGCTCCACGCCGATGTGCGAGTAAGGCGAGCCGATCGGGCCCATGCTGAAGGGGATGACGTAGAGCGTGCGGCCCCGCATCGACCCGGCGAAGAGCCGGCGCAGCGTGGCCTTCATCTCCTGCGGCTCGGCCCAGTTGTTGGTGGGGCCGGCGTCCTGCTTTCGCCGGCTACAGATGAACGTGCGGTCTTCAACCCGCGCGACGTCGCTCGGGTCCGAGCGCGCGAGGTAGCTGTCCGGGCGCTTCTCCGGGTTCAAACGGATGAGCGTGCCCGCCTTGACCATCTGGTCGCAGAGCGCGTCGTACTCCTCCTTCGAGCCGTCGCACACGTGCACGTTGTCCGGCTGGCACAGCGCGACGACCTCGGCGATCCATTGCCTGAGCTTCTCGTTCGCGATCTTCGCCCGCAGGCCGGGGATCGACACCGGCGGCGGCGGCTCCGAGTGGAACGAGCTCTGGCTGTTCTGGCTGGCTGCTACGGACACTTGCGTACCCTCCTGGCTCTCTGGGTCGAACGCGCTCTGCAAAGCGCAGGCCCTGCCCGCCCTCGACAGCAATTCTGGCCGAAATGCGGCCGCGAGGCTGCTCTGATTCTTCCTGAGCCCGATCGCTACAGCAGGGTTGCGCGCACCAGGTGCGCCTGGGGGCGAGCCCTGCGCTATGCGCTGGGTCGTCGATCCGCCCGTAATCCCCCGAAATCCGTCCAGCGGGTGGCCCCGAGGGCTTCCTCGCGGGCAGGCGCGCCGCCCGCCAATGCCCCGGTGCCTGCGCGCCGGTGCTCACCATGGCCACGCCACGTACAGCGGTTCCCGTGCGAACGCCGCCCGGGCGCGACGCCCCTTCTCCGAGAGGAACAGCATCATCCGGAGCTCCTTGTACACGGAGTGGCGCTCCGGCGTGCCGATGCGCGTGATCGCGCCGGGCGGCGCCTCCCAGCCGCACGCGGCGTAGAAGCGCTCGAGGCTGGGGTTGCAGAACAGCGCGGCGACATCGGCGTCGCTGTCCTGGAGGAAGCGCGTCGCCATCTCCACGACCTGCCGCCCGTGGCCTTCGCCCCGGTAGGGCGGGAATGTGAAGACGTTGCCCAGGCCATAGACGACGTGCTGCTCCCCCGCGTGCGGCAGCGAGAGGCGCATCACCGAAGCGTAGCTGAGCAGCACCCCCTCCTCGCTGATCGTGAAGTGGACCGTGCCCATGTCGGGCGGATACGTGTGCTGGAGCAGCCGGAGTGGACCGGTGAATATCGACGGCCACGCCACCCGCATGAACGACACGGCCTGCCACCGGAAGGAGTCGGGGAGCTCGTCTTGATGGTAAATATGCTTTTCTTGCATGGGTCTCTGGGCCCTGCTCGCTCCACCGCGCTCCGGCCGAGCGCGGTGCGTCCACGCGCCTCGTCCAGGCGGCGCGTGGACGAGGCACGCTGTGCCTCGGGCGCATTCGTGAATGGGTGAAGGAGCTCCGAGATATATCCCGGTGGCGACGCGCCGTCACGCTGGACGCGAACGCCGTTGCGCAGCCGTAGCTCCCGCTGGCTGCGCCCGCGCTTTCCGTCCTGTCGGAGCCGGCGACGCCGAAGCGACGTGCAGCGACGTGCAAGACGCCGGCGGCCTGCCGTGGGTCCGCCCGCGGGGGGCGTTGACAAGGATAACCGGCTTTGCTCATATACCCAGTCCGCTTGGAGCGTCGCGCGCCCCTGAGGACGGCCGGTAACATGGTGGGCACGGGTCAAGACACCTCGGACGCGGAGCCGACCCAGGCGGCGATCATGGGCAAGTACCGGCTGATCGCGAAGCTCGGCCGGGGCGGGATGGGGGACGTGTTCCTGGCGATCGCGCGCGGGCCGGGGTCTTTCAACAAGCTCGTCGTTGTCAAGCGCCATCGCGGCGTGAGCGGCGTGGGCGGAGACGGCGAGAAGGTCGTCGCCATGTTCCTGGACGAGGCGAAGCTGTCCGCCCGTCTCAACCATCCCAACATCGTCCAGACCTACGAGGTCGACCACGACGACGCCGGCTACTTCACCGTGATGGAGTACCTGGAGGGCCAGCCGCTCAGCGCGATCATGAGGGCGGTGGCCGAGGGGGAGCCGGGCGCGGCGGGCTTCACGCGCGGCGTCCTGGTCAGGATCGTGGCCGACCTCTTGAGCGGCCTCCACTATGCGCACGAGCTCCGCGATTACGACGGCGCGCCGCTCGGCATCGTCCACCGCGACGTCTCCCCGCACAACATCTTCGTCACGTACGACGGCGCGGTGAAGCTGCTCGATTTCGGCATCGCCAAGGCGTCCATCAACACCGATCTCACCGAGACCGGGAAGCTGAAGGGCAAGACCTCGTACATGGCGCCGGAGCAGGCTGTCGACAGCGGGTCGACCGATCGACGCGCCGACATCTTCGTCGCCGGGATCGTGCTCTGGGAGCTCCTCACGCGGGAGCGGCTCTTCGGGGGCGACGCCGTGAGCGCGCTCTGGAAGCTGGCGGCCGTGGACGAGATCCCGCGGCCCTCGCTCCTCCGGCCGGACATCCCTCCGGCCCTTGACGCCATCGTGGCGCGGGCGCTCGACCGCGATCCGGCGAAGCGGTTCGCGACAGCGCAGGAGATGCGCGCGGCGCTCGAGGACTACCTGCACGCGGCGGGCGAGGACGTCGGGTCGGACGAGATCGGCGCGAGCATGATGGGGGTATTCGCGGAGCGCCGGGCGAGCATGCAGCGGCAGGTCAAGGCGTACCTCGATCAGAGCGCGCAGGATGTGGACCGCCCGAGCGCGCCCGTCGAGCCCCGCATCTCCCGCGTGAGCCATTTCGAGGGCGCAGAAGGAAGGCGCATTCAGCCCGTGATCGCCCTCGACGAGGAGCGGGGGCAGAGGACCTCGGGGACGCCGGGCCCCGGGCGCCCCGCCTCGGACTCGACAAGCCTGAAGTCGAACCTCCGCACGGGCGCCGGGCCTCAGCAGCGCAGCTATCTGATCGGGGCGCTCGGCGCGGCCGTGCTTGTCGCGGCGGCGGCGTTCTCCACGCGCCGCCCTGGTGGGCAGGCGCCCGCTGCCGGCTCCGCCGCGGCCGTGCTCGTCGAGCCGGACGCCGGCGCTCGCTGCACCGGGGTGCTCCGCGTCCGGATCACGACGGGCGACACAGGGACGGCCACCGACATCTCGCCGCCCTACAGCTACGGGGTCTACGACTACCTGCGTCACCTCAACGACAGTCAGGGAGGGCTCCGGGGCTGTCCCATCGACGTCGACATGAAGGACGCGCAGTACGACCCCGCCAAGACGGAGGAGGTCATCGAGGCGTGGCGGCAGCAGCCCGGGTGGAGCGAGGTCTCCACGCTGTTCGTGTTCGGCACCGGGCCGACCACGCGTGTCGCCCCGAGGCTCACGGACGAGAAGAAGCTCATCATTCCCGGCTCGTACGCAGGCTCGCTCGCCACGCCGGTGCCGATCTCGGCGGACGTGTCCCATGCCGAGTTCAACGCCCTGGGCCAGAGCGCCGCCGCGACAGAGCACAAGACGAGCCCTGGGTATCCCTTCATCTTCTTCCCGGCCACGGACTACTCGACCGCCATCCGCATCGGCATCAAGGCCGCCTGGAAGATCGCGCCTGGGCGCATCGCGATGGTGCACGACACGATCGACAAGTGCCTTTACTGCGTCGATCCGCTCGCCGCGGGCAAAGCCTACGTGGAGGAGCTGCCTGGGATGCTGCTCGGCGAGGATCTGATCGTCCCGCAGACGTCGTCCCTCGAGGATGAGGGGCGCATCGTCGACGCGGTGATCGGCCATGTGAAGCGGGAGATCGAGAAGAAGCGGGCGGACCCGTCGTACGTCCCGACGAGCTGGTTCTGGGCTGGCAACAGCGTCCTCCCCTCGTCCTTCGTCGGGAAGGGCGCGGCCGCGGCGCAGAAGCTCATCCAGCAGGCGTTCCCGGGGCCGGAGAAGAACCGCTGGCAGCTTCGCGTGATGGCGAACAACTGGGGTATCGGCGAGAGGACCTTGGCGATCTGCGGGGCCGACTGCGCGGGGATCTTCTATGGGCTGTTCCCCGTGCCCGTCTACGGCGACACCCAGCACTCGAGCGGGATGGCGGAGATGCTGCGGATCCACAGGGCCTACCGGGAGAAGGACGGCCACCCGCTGGAGCTGTACCAGGACCAGCCCTACGTCCAGGGCCACGCCGCGGCGCTCATGTGGCGCGAGGCCGTCGAGCGCGCCGTCGACGCCGGCCGCACGCACCCGACCGGAGCGGACCTGAAGGCCGCGCTCGAGGGCTTCAAGAACGTGGTGCTCGACGGGATGACGGCGGGGCCGATCTCGTTCAGCGCGACAGACCATCGGCCGCAGGCAAACGAGTCGGTGTACACGATCGGGGGCGCCGACGGGGGCGGCGTCGGGTTTCGGTTCGTCGATCACTGCTCGATCGAGCTCGACGCGAAGTGGCTCGGGTACTGAGTTCGCTCACCCTGCCGGAGTGATGGAGCCGCCAGGACACGATAATACGCCACACTTTTTCTGTGTTTCTTGGCGTCTTATGGCGTCTTGGCGGCTCCTCTCTTTCCGCGACCAACCTCCCGCAATAGGGCTAAGTCGGCCCAGAGATCCGCCAGAACCCGATCCTCGCCGCCCCCGTCAGATCCGGCCCAACCGGCCCCTTCCCCCAGAAATGGTCATCGTAGTTGGGCACTGTCCACCCCTGCCCGTACGCCCCCATTACCGCGTAGATCACTTCGTCGTCCGGCTGGACCTCGATCGCCGTCGTCACCCACGCCTGCCGCACCGGCGCCGGGCTCGCGTCGTCGAGCAGGTAGCGCGCGAACTTGGATCCTTCGGTCGTGTCGTCGAACGACTCCGTCGCATAGCCGAGAAGCAGATGCAGCCCATCGAATGCGCCCGCCCACCGGTAGCGCCACGCGCCGCCGTCGTCCTGGAGCGGGCCGCAGGCGGCCACCACCATCCACTCCAGGTTGGCGTTGCCCCAGCGAGCGTCGCTGAAATGGAGGACCCGGTCGTTCATCGCGCTGCAGAACATGAACCCGACGCCGTTCGCGTGCCCCGTGTAGAACGTGAGATCCACCGAATCCGCGAACGACGCGTCCTGGCCGCCCAGCGCTGGATCCTTGAAATCGACCTCCCAAGCGCGCTGATCGCCCCAGTTGAAGCGAGACTCGATGCCCCCCTCCCGGAAGCTCTTCAGCAGCCCGTCGACGTTCGCCGCCGAGTGATCGAGGCCACCGCAGAGACCGACCCACTCGGCGCCGACCACCGCGCGGCTGTCGTCGACCGGCGGCGGGGTCGGCGGGCGCGCCGCCTCGAGCCCCGCCGACGCGCGGCCGAGCGAGAGCCGTTGCGCGGCCGTCGCGACCAGACCGTCGGCGTCCGTGACATAGAGCGAGAGCGTCTCCGTCTCCCCGCGAAGGCCAGAGACGCCAGACACCTTCACCCTCGCGCTGCCTTCGCGCCCTTCGCGCCCTTCGCGCCCTTCGCGCCCTTCGCGCCCTTCGTCGACCGAGTCGAGCCCGTCGAGCGAGCGCGCCGACGATACCCACCTGTACGTGTATGGCGCAGTACCTCCGGTGACGCTCGCCTCCGCGAGCGCGGTCGCGCCGTCCACACGGACCGAGATCTCAGCCCTCGGAGCGTCTATGACGGCCGGCACAATCCTCTTACGAACGTCCACGACCTCCCCGCCGACCGTCCGCCGTGCGCTGCACACGTAATGGGGCAGGATCCGCCGTACCTCGCGGGACAGCGGCGGAGCGTAATAGACGAGCTCCGGCTCGGCCGCGATCACCGCGCCGCTGCCCAGCGCGCCAGCACACAGCGCGGGGGCCTCGGAGGCCGGGACGATCGCGACGTCCTCCCCGCGCTCGAGCTCGCGCTGCGCGTAGATCAGGTGGGTCACGGCGCCCTCGCCGTCGAACGTCACCCGGACCTTGGCCCCGGGGCCGATCAGCCGGATCCCCTCGAGCTCGTCGCGAAAGCTCACCTGCGTGTCGAGCTCGGCCCGCGCCACATAACGCCCCTCCGCGTCGACCGCCTCGATCAGCGAGTGGCCGACGGCGATATCGTGCCCGACCGACAGGCCCGCGGCGTCCAGCGCGGCCCACGCCCGCGCCGCCGCTTCCGGCTCCGGCAGGACGTGCAGCGCCGCGAGCGCCTCGAAATCCAGCGCGTCATCACCCGCCGACGTGGCGAAGCCGCGCTCGTCGCGGAACCCAGGCGCGGGCGCGTCGGCCTTCCTCGTGGGCAAGCGCTGGAATCGCGCGCTGTCGAGGTAGCGAATCGCGCCGCCGGCCACGAGCGCGGCGGCGCCTCCCCGCGCGGGATCCTCCGCGAGCCCGAGCGCGCCGGCGAGCGCCGACGCCCGCGCGACGTCGGCGCCGCCGCCGATCACGCGGTATGCGGGCAGGGATCGCGTCTCGCTGCCAGGCGACCCCGCAGCAGGCGACGCCGCGCGGAACACGCCGCGGTCGGCGCTCTCCGGGAGATCCTCGCGGGCGTCGCGGCCGCTGCACCCGGCGACGCCGAGGGTCACGAGGAGAAAGACGCCCAACACCCCATCCGGTGATCTCTTCATCAAAGTCCCCCTTTCCCTGCGGCTACGGCGAGGCTCGGCGCGCAACTCCGCACGAGCGATCTCGCAGGGAGCCTCCGCGCGGCGCTCGCGGCCCGCGACGCGAGCACCACGCATTGCACGACCCAAGCCACCTCGGCCGCGCCGCTCCGCGGCGCGACTCCCCGCGCTCCGCGCGCTCTCGGCCGAGATTGACCGCCTCGCGTCCGGCTCCTAGGCTGCCGCGCATTCCATGACAGCGCACACGAAGGACGGAGAGAGCGCGCCCGGCGCCGGCGATCGGACGCTCGAAGGGACGGCGGATCCCGGCGCGCGCCTGTTCCTCGACTTCCTCTCCTCCATCCGCCCCCGCGTCGAGGCCGCGCTCGATCAGCGCTGGCGCGACAAGGCGGCCTCCGTGCAGCGCTATGGCCGCGAGGTCGAGGCCATGGTCTCCGAGGCGCGGAGCCTCACGCTGCGCGGCGGCAAGCGGTTCCGCGCGGGGCTGCTCGTCGCCGCCTACCAGGGCGTCGCGCCCGACGCGCCGCTCGGCCCCGCGATCGACGCTGGCGTCGCGCTCGAGCTGCTCCAGACGTACCTGCTCATCCAGGACGACTGGATCGACGGCGACACCGTCCGGCGCGGAGACCGCACCGTCCACGTCGCGCTGACCGAAACGCTCGGCGATCCACACCTCGGGGCCTCGTCCGCGATCCTCGCGGGCGACCTCACCTGGAGCTTCGCGCTGAGCGCGCTCGCGGGCGCGGACGCGCCGCCGGCGACGACGCTCGCGGCCGTCCGGCTGTTCTGCAAGATGCACGAGGACGTCGTGATCGGGCAGCACCTTGACGTGGTCGGCCGAGCCGAGGACGTCGAGCAGATGCACGCGCTCAAGACCGGCAGCTACACGGTGCGCGGCCCGCTCGCGCTCGGCGCCACGCTGGCCGGCGCGCCGGCCGAGACCGTGGCGGCGCTCGAGCGGTTCGCGGCGCCCGTGGGCATCGCCTTCCAGCTGCGCGACGACCTCCTCGGCACCTTCGGGAGCGCCGCCGCGACCGGCAAGCCGGTCGGCAACGACCTGCGCGCCGGCAAGCGCACCGCCGTGCTGGCCGCGGCCGAGGGGCGCCTCGACGCCGCGGGCCGGAGCGCCGTCGAGCGCGCGCTCGGCCGCAAGGACGCGAGCGACGACGCCGTGGCGGCCGCGACGCTCGCGCTCGAGGCGTGCGGCGCGCGGCGCGCCGTCGAGGAGCGGCTCTCCGCCCTGTGCGGCGAGGCCGAGGTCCTCGCAACGTCGCTGCCGGTGAGCGCGTCGGCCCGGCAGATCCTGGGCGGGGCCGCGAGCGCGCTCCGGTGGACTGGCGCATGACCGAGGCGCTCGGCGAGGCGTCCGGCAAGGTCATCCTGCTCGGCGAGCACGCCGTCGTGTACGGGGCGCCCGCGCTCGCCGCCGGCATCGAGCGCGGCGCCCGCGCGCGGGCGATCCGTTGCTCCGGCGCGAGCGCCCTCCGGCTGGGCGGGCGCGAGCTCCGCGCGGCGCCGGCCGAGGAGGACGTCGCGCGGGCGTTCGCGGCGCTCCTGGCGGCGCTGCCCGATGTCGGCCCGGTGCGCGTCGAGGCGGAGAGCGATCTGCCGCCCGGCGGCGGCCTGGGCAGCTCGGCGGCGCTCGGGGTCGCGATCGCCCGGTCGGTGGCCGCGCTCGCGCGCGCGCCCGCGGCCGCCGTGCGGACCGCGGCCGAAGCCGCGACCGCCGTGCAAGCCACGGCCGCCGTCACCGACGCCGCGGCCGCCTGGGAGCGCGTGTTCCACGGCAACCCGTCGGGCATCGACACGACGGCCGCGGCCCGCGGCGGCTGTTTCCGGTTCAACCGAGCGCACGGGGCGACCTCCGTCTCCCCGCGCGACGACCTGTGGCTCTGCGTGGGCTCGACCGGGGTGTCGTCGTCCACGCGCAGCATGGTCGAGCTCGTGGCGAGGCTCTTCGAGCGCAAGCCCACGCTGGCCGCGACGTCCATCGCCGGCATCACCGCGCTCGTCGAGAACGCGGCCCTCGCGATCGAGGCGGGCGACGCTGTCGCGCTCGGCCGGCTGATGGACCTGAACCAGATGCTCCTCGCCGGCATGTTCGTCTCGACCGAGGCGATCGAGGCCCTGTGCAAGCTCGCGCGCGAGTCGGGCGCGCTCGGCGCCAAGCTCACCGGCGCCGGCGGCGGCGGCTCGGTCATCGCGCTGCTCCCGCCGCGTCCGCCGGGCGACGGCGGCGGGGCGGCGACGTCGAACGGCGCCGCGGACCGCGTGCTCGCCGCCTGGCGCGACGCGGGGTACAGCGGCTTCGTCACCCGGGTGAAGGCGGGCGTGACGAGGACGGAGCCACAGGAGCAAGCATGAGCGTCGTGAGCCGGGCGACCGCGATCGCCCATCCGAACATCGCCCTCGCGAAGTACTGGGGCAAGCGGGCCGATGGCCACAACCTGCCCGCCGTCCCGAGCCTCTCGGTGACGCTCGCCGGGATGGCGACGACGACCGAGGTCGCCTTCGACGCGTCGCTCGACCGCGACGAGCTCCACCTCGGCGGCGCGGCCTTGCCGCCGGACGCGGAGGCGACGCGCCGGGTCGCCGGGCTCCTCGACCGGGTCCGCGCCGCCTCGGGGCAGCGCGAGCGCGCCCGCGTGATCAGCCGGAACGACTTCCCCACCGCGGCGGGCCTCGCCTCGAGCGCGTCGGCGTTCGCCGCGCTCGCGCTCGCCGCGAGCGCCGCCGCGGGCCTGCCCACCGAGCCCGCGCTGGTGAGCGATCTCGCGAGGAAGACCTCGGTCTCGGCCGCGCGCTCCGCGTTCGGCGGCTTCGTCGAGCTCCGCGCCGGCCGCCCCGGGGACGAGGCGCTCGCCGCGACGCCGCTCGCGCCCGAGGACCACTGGCCGCTGGCGGTCGTGATCGCGGTGACGCGCGAGGGCCCGAAGGACGTGGGCTCCAGCGACGGCATGCGGCACACCGCGATGACGAGCCCGTACTTCCCCGCGTGGGTGGACGCGGCGCCGTCGCTCTTCGACGCGGTCCGCGCCGCGGTCCTCGCCCGCGACTTCGCCGCGCTCGGCGCCGCGGCCGAGGCGAGCGCCCTGTGCATGCACGCCTCGAGCATCGCCGCCTCGCCAGGCCTGCTCTACTGGACCGGCGCCACCGTCGAGGTGATCGCCGCGGTGCGGAGGCTCCGCGCCCAGGGGACGCCGGCGTTCTTCACCATCGACGCCGGCCCGCACGTGAAGGTCTTCACGACGCCCGAGGCGCAGGCCTCCGTGGGCGCGGCGCTGCTCGCCGTCCCTGGCGTCCTCCGCACCATCACGGCGGTCCCCGGCGGCGGCGCCCGCCTCGCGTCCACTTCTTCCGGCTCCGGGGGCGCGTGATCGTCCGGGCGCCTGGCAAGCTGGTCCTCTCGGGCGCGTACGCCGTGCTCGAGGGCGCGCCTGCGCTGGTGGCCGCCGTCGATCGGTACGTCCTCGCCGATCCAGCGCGGCCCGCCGCGCTCGTCACCGAGGAGGTCCAGGCCGCGATCGACGCGGGCGCGCTCGACGCGGCGGCGTGGTTCGATGCGTCGGCGCTCCGCTCGGCGGAGCCTGAGCCGCCTCTGGCCTCGCCAGGCGCGCCGCCCCGCGAGGCGAGCCGCAAGCTGGGCCTTGGCTCGAGCGCCGCCATCCTCGTCGCGACGCTCGCCGCGCGCGCCGCGGCGGCCTCGGAAGCACAGGCGGCGCGCGCATCCACCGAGGACCAGCGCGCGCCCGCGTGGGACCCCCGCGCGCTCTTCCTCGATGCGCTCGCGGCGCACCGGCGCGCGCAGGGCGGTGGCAGCGGCGTCGACGTCGCGGCGAGCGTCTACGGCGGCGTGCTCTGCTGCCGGCTCGGGCCGGGCGGCGAGCTCGACGTGGCGCCGCACGCCCTGCCGGGCGGGCTCGTGATCGAGGTCTTCGCCAGCGACGCCTCGGCGCGCACGAGCGCCATGCTCGAGCGCGTGCGCGCGCTCGCCGCCCGCGAGCCGGAGGTGCACCGCGCGCTGCTCGGCGCGGCCGCCGAGGGCGCGCGCGCCGCGGTCATGGCCGCGGACGCCCGCGCGCTCGTGGCCGCGCTGGATCGCCAGGTCGACGCGCTCGCCGAGCTCGGCGACCGGGCGGGCGCGCCGATCGTCACCCCCGCGCTCAGGCGCCTCCGCCCTGCCGCGGCCGCCGAGGGCGCAGCGATCGCGCCGAGCGGCGCGGGCGGAGGCGACGTCTCCCTCTTCGTCGGCGGCGCGCCGCCCTCGACGGCATGGCTTGCCGCAGCGCGCGAAGCCGGCCTCGATCGCGTGCCGATGTCGCTCGGCGCGCCCGGCGTCCACGTGCTGGACGCAGCCCCTCCGCTCCCCGCCTGAGCGCGTCCCCTCGCCGATCGTGCGCCGCGCGGTGCCGGAGCGCTTGGCACGGAGCCCGCTCTGCTCGCTCCCGGATCGACCGCGGCGCTGCGCTCGGGCGACGCACCGCGGTCGTTCATGAGGCCTTCGGGACGCGAACAGCAGGGAAAGCATGGACTTCGTGGAGCTGGCGATGCTGCAGCGCCGCCGTGAAAGCTTGAGTTTTCATGGTGATACCGCCTGGACGGCCGATGAGCGCGGTGGACGTGCGGCCCTCCAAGGCGGGCTCCGCGGGCAGATGGCTGCCGGCGCGGGCTCGGCGGGCGTGACCTGCGTTCACAGCGCGCTGTCGCATCGGCGCGGGGGCGCGCGCAGGCGCGCCGAACCGCCGACCGTCAGTCGCGGTTCGGCCGCGGGGGGTGGTGAACGGGGTGAGGTGGCACGAGGACCAGAGGACCAGGTGAGGAGGGGGGCTCCATGACGACGTGCGATCGAGAGCTTTGCCGATTGGAGGATGTGCTTGGCGCCAGCATGGCCGAGTCGAGGGCCATGCTGGCAGCGTTCGGCGTCCAGGTCGCACCGCTGCGGAGGCGCACAGCGAGCACGTACCTGGGACGGGTGCTGGTCCACCCGTACAACCTGCTCGTCGTGGGGAGCGCGCTCCTCCTGAGCTTCATCGGCTGGAGCCCGCTGCTCCTGCTGCTCGGGCTCGGGGCGGAGCTCATGATCCTGTGCGTCGTCCCCTGGCGCGGCTTCTTCCGGCGCAGCATCGACGCGCAGCTCGACGAGGTGGATCGGGCGGCCTGGTCGAGGGCGCGCGAGTCCTTGATCCGGCAGATGGACATCCGGCACCAGCAGGAGCTCGCGCGGCTCGATCGGCTGATCGATCGCACCCGCGAGAACATCCGGCGCCGCGGCGGATCGATCCCGCCCCTGCTCGACGAGGGCTTCGGCCTGAGCCGCCTCATCATGAGCTACATCCGCCTCGCGATCGCGCACAAGGCCGGCCAGGAGTCGCTCGCGATGACCAACCACGGCGAGCTCATGGACACGATCCGCTCGCTCGAGGCGGTCCGGAGCACGTCCGCGGGGCGGACCCGCGGGCTGTCCGAGCGGCGCCTCTCGATCGCCTACCGGCGCGCCGAGTGCTGGAACCAGACCCGCGACGGGCTGGAGGTCGTCTCGCAGAAGCTCGCCACCATCCTGGAGCTCATCCAGCTCATGCACGAGCAGTCGATGACGCCCGTGGATTCGCCCGCGACGTGCGTGGAGATCGACCGGTTCATGCGCGAGCTCGACGATCTCGACAACGGCGAGAGCACGCAGCGCGAGCTCGCGGAGCTCGACATGGACATGGACAGGGCGTTCGAGCTCGAGGAGTTCGAGGCCGAGCACATCCAGCACAGCCGCCCCCCGATGCGCCTCGTGGTGCGCTGAGTTACGCGGGTCGACGGCGCTGGCGCGCGGCGGCGAAGCGCGCGCTGCGTCGCAAACTCCACTGTACTTTCGCGTCGCGCCGTCGAGGATGGCCGCATGCGAACAGGTGCCGCGGATCGATTGCGCGGACCCGACGGCGGGTACGCGCGGTCACACGCTGGCCTGGCCGAGTTCTGGCGATGGCTCCAAGGCGATGCCCTGGCACGATCCGCGTCCGAGCAAGACGCCGATCTCTGGACGGCATTCGACAGGTGGTTCGCGGAAGGACCGGCCTGCGCGCTCGTCGTCGGTGCAGATCAGACAAGGCGCGCCGCGGTGCTCGCGCGATGGGCTCTGTCGATGGCGGCGCGGAACAGCGCAGAGGTGCTCTTCCTTCCGGTGAGCCCGTGCTTCGGGACAGCGGTGGAGCGCGAGTCGCTCAAGGTGCTGCTCGGCCTGTTTCGCAGCTCGTCGTCAGCGGCGTTCTCTCGGCCACGCGGCCCGAACGAGCTCCGGTGGTCGATCGCAGAAGCGTTGCGGTGGGATCTGGACATGGAGGATCCCGTGTTGCTCGTGATCGTCGACGGGCTCGATCGCGCGGCGGACTGGGCGCCTGACAAGGGGGTGCCCTTTCTGGACGAAGCCGGCGACAGGGTGCGCATCCTCGTGTCTGTGGACGTGCAAGGGCCCTACGCCCGGAGCTCAGGCTGGCGTGATGCTCTCGAGTGGACCGAGGAGCGCTCCGCCGTGATCCACCTGCCAGGGGAGGCGACTGCAGCGGAAGCGGCGCGAGGGCTGGCGCAGGAGACCCTGGTGGAGAGCGGGGACGAAGGGCGCGCTGCGGAGCGGTGCCTCGACGCCCTGGCGGCGGCGCTCGCGGCGGTATCCAACGACGACTTGATCGCGGCGTTCGGGCTGTCCAGCGGGTCGATCGAGGCGCTCCACCGCGCGCCGCGCGCGGTGCGTGATCTCGTGGTCCTTGCGGAGGACGGGACCTGCCGCTTCCGCGACGACGCGACGCGCGCGCGCTGGGCTGCGTCGGTGGATAGTGCGTCGCTCGAAGACGGCATCGTCGCTCGAGGCCTGGCCGCCCTGCGCGCGGCCATGTCCTCCGAGGGCAGCGCCATCGCCTGGCCTGCGTACCTCGTCGAGTACCTGGGGGCCCACATGACGCGGCGAGCGCCTGCGCTGTCCGCCTTCATGGATCTGGTCTCGCCGGCGTGGCTCGCCGCCTGGATGGAAAGACCGGGAGGGCTCGTGGGGTTCGTCACGGACGCGCGCCGCGCGCGCACGGCTGCGGAAGATGCGCTGCTCGGCGCGTCCACCGAGCCGGAGCGCGCGGCGGCGTTGAACCACATCACGCGGTGCGCCGTCGTCGAGGGTGCGCTGTTCGCCAAGGAGGGAAGCCGGCGCGGACCGCGTGACGATCGCGCCCGCCCCTACAGGGAGCCGAGCGTGGATCTCGCGAAGCCGACCGGCGCGGCGCGCGCGCGGGCGGTGGCGCTCGTCACGCTGGCGGGCACCCTGACCGGGGCCGAACGCGAGGTGGTGGAGGCGTGGGCGGACGAGGCGCGGGCCGCGCTCGATGAGGTCGCCGAGCTCGTGCCGTGCCCGATCCCCTCGTTCTCCGGCGTCCCGACAGAGGCCGATCCGGAGCTCACGCGCCGGCTGCGCGATGCCGCTCCCAGCGAGTTCGGGTCTCTGCTCTCCGGTCCTCATCAGGGGGCTGCGGCCGCGTGTGCGGGGCTTGAGCCGGAAGAAGCCTTGCGCCTGGCGGACAGGACGGAGGGCGTCCTTCGCGTCACCGCCTTCGCGGCGATCGTGCCGCACCTGCCCGAAGCGCTCCGCGGACGAGCCGTGGCCGAGGTCATGGACGCCTACTGGCAGCATGGCGACGACGACACGCTGCGCTCCGTGCTCGCATGTGCGCCGTGGATGGCGCTGGACGACGCAGCGTGCGTGCTCTGCGATGTGCTGGGGAACCGCTGGCAGAGGGATTTCGAGGACCTCTTGATCGGCTGGGGCGGGCTCACGGACCTCGCGCCGCTGGTGCGCAGGCTGGGCGGCTCGGCGGCGATCGTCGGCGCTGCCGCCGCGATCGCGGAGGTGGGCCGCTGGCTGCCGTAGCGGCACCTCGGCCCGGCGCAGCGAGCTCGGATAGATCGGGGCCGAGCACATCCAGCACAGCCGCCCCCGATGCGCCTCGTCGCGCGTTGATCCGCCTCCTGACGCGCTGATCCCGCCGTCGCGCCTCGCGGCGCGCTGAGGACGTGCTCGCCGTTGCGGACCCCTTCAGGGGCGTGAGAGCATCCTTACCCACCATGGGAAAGGTCACCGCCCTCCACATGGACACCATCACCGAGAAATCCGGTCACCAGATGACCGGTATGGCGGTGAGCGTGTGTCTGACCCCGGCCGCGCCCAGCCCGTTGCCGATCCCCTACCCCACCATGGGCACGGTCTCCGAGGGGATCATCGACCCGTGCATGCGCACGAAGATCGAGGGCGCGAAGATCCTCACGGTCGGCGGCTGCATGAAGGCGTGCCACGGCAACGAGCCTGGCACGCTCAAGGAGGTGGTCAGCCTCAACACCGCCGGGCCTTGCTTCCCGTGGCTCGGCGCGCCGAACGTCATCATCGAGCTCGGCATGGCCGGCATCACCGGCAGCATGGGCCAGATGAACAAGAGCATCACCGTCGGCGCCGGCGCCAACGCGAGCGGCGCAGGCGGGGGTGGCGGCGGTGGAGGCGGCGGCGGCGGCGGCGCCGGAGGCCCGGGCGGCGGCAGCCCGCAAGGCGGCGGCAACGGCGGTGGAGGCGGCGGCGGCAGCAACAGCGGCGCCGCGCCGCCGAGCCCGCCTGCGCCGCCGGGCGCGGAGGGCCAGGCGGCCGCGGGCCATCCGATCGATGTCGTGACCGGGACGCTGTTCACGACCCCGGCGGCCGACTTCACGCTCACCGGGTTCCTCTGGGTCCAGTGGATCCGCACCTACAGCACCTCGGCCGTGCGCCACCGCTGCGGCCTCGGGTGGGGCTGGTCGCACAGCCTCGCCTGGCGCGCCGAGCGCAACGGCGATCACCTCGTGCTCGTCGACGACCAGCAGCGCCGCACCGAGATGCCGCTGCCCGGGGCCAGCGAAGCGCTGCTCCTCCCCCACGGCCGGACGGTGCACCTCGACGGGGACGCGATCGTCGTCGACCTGGGCGACGACCTCGTGCGGGTCCTCCGGCCCACCGCGGATCCACGGGCGTACGCGCTCGCCGAGCTGCGCGACGCCTTCGGCAACAGGGCCACGATCGAGTGGGATCAGGACGAGGTCGTGGCCATCACGGACTCGGTCGGCCGCCGCGCGGAGGTCTCCCGCGACGGGAACCTGCGCATCTGGTCCGTCGCCGTCGCCGACGAAGGCGGCAAGGAGCACCGCCGGCGCCTCGTGACCTACGAGCTCGACGGGCGCGGCGACCTCGTCCGGGTCATCGACGTGGGCGGCGCGGAGACCCGGTTCAGCTACGACGACGAGCACTACCTGCGCTCGGAGACGCGGGCCGACGGCGTCGTCTTCCATTTCGTGTACCAGGACGTGGGTGGCGAGCGGCGCTGCGTGGAGACCTGGGGTGAGCTGCCCGGCGGCGACCTCCTCGCCGCGCTCGGCGCCCCCGAAGCGCACGCGGCCGGCGGTCCTCGCGGCATCTTCCACACGCGCGTCGCGTACGGGCCCGAGCCTTACCAGACGACGGTGACGGACGCGCTCGGCCACGTCCATCGCTACCAGGGCAACGCGCTGGGCCTCGTCGAGCGCTACGTCGACCCGCGCGGCTACTCCATGCTGTTCACGTACGACGGGGTCGGGCGCCTCATCGCCGTCACCGACGGCGCCGGGACCACGCAGCGACGCCGCCACGATCTCGCCGGACGGCTGATCTCCATCAGCAGCGGCGACGGCACGGTCCGGTACCAGACGGACGAGGAGCGGCAGGGCGTCACCACCATCGCCCCGAACGGCCACCGCTCCACCGTGCGGCGCAGCCGGGGGCGCGTCGTCGAGATCGAGGACGCGCTCGGCAAGACGACGGCCGAGTACAGCGCGCGCGGCAAGAACACGAAGATCACGTACCCGAGCGGCCTTGTCGACACGCTCGAGTACGACGCGCACGGCAACCTCGTCCGCTACGCCCAGGGGGAGCGCGTGTGGACCTACGTGTACGATCTCCTGGGCATGCCCGTGCGCATCGAGTCGCCCGGCGGCGCGGCGACCACGCTCGAGTACGACTCCTCGGGCAACATCGTCAGCGCCGTGGGGCCGAGCGGGCAGCGCACCGAGCGCGCCTTCGACGGGCTCGGGATGTGCACGGCGACCTCGTACCCCGGCGGCGGCCGCGCGCAGTACCGCTACGTGGCCAGCGCGCTCGTCGAGCAGGTGCTGCCGGACGGCTCGCGCTGGACCATGGGCTACGACGCGCTCCTCCGGCTGAGCTGGATGCAGAACGCCGCGGGCGAGCGGCGCTCGTTCGAGTACGACGCGGCCGGCAACCTCGTCCGCGAGACGACGTTCACGGGGCTCCAGTACCGCTACGAGTACGACGGCGCGGACCGGCTCGTGTCGATCCTCCGCCCCGACGAGTCGATCGTGCGGCTCTCGCGCGACGGCGCGGGCAACGTCGTCGCGCGGGAGTACTCGTCGGGCCTCATCGAGCGCTTCGAGTACGACGCCCTGGGGCGCGTCGCGCGCGCGACGAACGGCGCCTGCACGACGGAGCTCGCGTACGACGAGCGCGGCGCGATCCTGCGGGACACCCAGACCTGCGGCGGCTTCAAGTTCGTCACGAGCTACGACTACGACGAGGGCGGCCAGCTCGTGGGGCGCCGGTACTCGTCCGGCTGGCGCGTGACGCTGGAGCACGACACGTACGGGCGGGTCGCCGCGATGGGCGTCGGCCATCCGGATGCCGCCGAGCGCTTCGTCTTCGAGCGCGACGAGCAGGACGGCGAGCGCGCCCGCCGGCGCGAGGGTGGCGCCGGCGCCATCCTGACCCGGCGCAACGCCGAGGGCTTCCCCCTCGAAATCCAGGTGGAGGGCACGCCAGGCGACGTCGTCCGGTCCCGCGCCTACCGCTGGCACCCGACCGGGGCGCTGGCCTCCGTGATCGACAGCCAGCGCGGCGAGCGCCGCTACGAGCTCGACGCGCACGGGCGGCCCGTGGACGTGCGCGGGCTCGGCGCGACGGAGGCGTTCTCCTACTCGCCGCACGGCACGGCGATCGCGCGGGGTGAAGCGTCGGTCGGCGCCGGCGGACGGCCGCGCGCGGCGGGCGATCAGGTCCTGTACTGGGATCGCCTTGGCCGGCTCTCGGGCCGGGACGCGCCCGATCCGCAGCGCACGTGGCGGTACGCCTTCGACGAGAACGATCGGCTGACCGAGGCCGTGCGCGGCGACGGGCTGAAGGTCCAGTACATCTACGACGCGCTCGGCCGCCGCGTGGCCGAGATCGTCGGCCAGGGGAGCACGTGGTTCGGCTGGGACGGCGACAGCATCGTCGAGGAGCGCGCCTCGGGCGGGCAGGTCACGCGCCGCGTCTTCGATGCGTCAGGTCACATGCCGCTTCTCGAGTCGCAGGGCGGCGCGGGCTTCCGCCTCGTGGCGACCGACGCCGCAGGGACGCCGTGGCTCACCCTCGATGCGGCCGGCGAGATCACCGAGATCGACCTCACCACCTGGGGCGAGGTCGCCCACAAGCGCGGCGAGCCGGGCGTGCTCCGCTTCGCCGGGCAGCGCGCCGACGAGCTCACCGGCCTGCACTACAACCGGTACCGCTACTACGCGCCCGACCTGCGCGTGTTCATCTCTCCGGACCCCATCGGCCTCTCGGGCTCGCTGCAGGAGATCGGCTTCGTCCCGAACCCGACGCTCTTCATCGACCCGCTCGGGCTGCTCACGATCATCACGGCCTCGAACGATCCCAAGCTCCACAACGCCTACTATTCGCAGTACGCGGCGAAGTACCCGGGCGCGACGATCCTCAAGCCGAACCAGGTCGTGCCTGGCAGCCTCAAGGGCGAGACGGATGTCGTCGTCGACACCCACGGCTGGCCGGGCAGCGTCGAGTGGGCGGGGAAGCAGATCTCGGGGGCCCAGCTCGCGGACAAGCTGAACGCCGCCGGGTTCAACGGGAAAATGCCTGGAGCGCGCGTGGACGTCGTCACGTGCAACGGCGGGACGAAGCCGAACTTCATGGGCCGCAGCGTCGCCCAGGCGGTCGCGGACCGGACCGGAGCGACGACGTCCGGCGCGACAGCGAAGGGCGTCCCCGGCGTGGCCTCCGCTGCGGCGATGGGCAACGCGGGCGCCTCCGGCCTGGTCAGCGGAATGCCCACCGGCCTCGGGTCTGGCAACGCCCCGGGCAACCTGCACGTCAACGGCGGCGGGCACCTGATCAAGGACATCAAGCCGCGCTGGTACACGTTCGGGCAGTGATGGGCGGCCCCGCCGCTCAGGGCGCGCCGGCGGTCGCGCCCTGCAGCGGCTCCGGCGACCCGATCCATGCGGCGAGCCGCACCTCGTCCTGCGGCGGCGCACCCAGGACGACGACGAGGAACGGGCCGTCGCACACGAAGTAGCGCTCGTACATATCGCCGCGCCCGAGGGTGAGCGGCCCGGGCTCGGTCGGCGGGAGCGCATCCCAGCCGAGGCGGAAGCGGACGGCATGGCGAGCGTCTCCGATCCTGCGCCCCTCCCCGCCCGCGAGCGGCTTGCCGACGAGCTCCTCGTGCACACGGGCCGCGCACAGGTCGAGCTGGGGGATCTTCAGCGCACAGCGCCGGTCGAACGGCTTCACGCCGAACCATCTCCCGAGCCAGCCCCTCGGCCTCCGCGCCGTCGCGACGACCTCCGCGACGGCGGCCCCGAGCGTCTCGGGGTGCGGGCACCGCGCGACAACCACGCGCTCATCCCCCTTGGCCTCCAGCTCGATCACGAAGTCGTCGGGGCCGCTGTGGCGATGCACCGTCAGCTGCGTCGCGGCCTGCGACCACGTCGCGTCGTCGACGTCGTTCCAGAGCCCGAACGCAGGCAGGACGCGCTCGGCGAAGAGCACCCCCTCACGCCGGCTGGCGAAGGGCGCTGCGAACGAGGGGCTCACGAACGAGAACGCGTACGCCCCGAGGGTGTCTCCAGGCGCGCTCTCCGGCAGCGCGCCCTCAGGGAGCGGCCCGAACCCGCGCGCGCTCTCCTCCGCCACCTCCCGGAGCGCTCCTGCCGCGGCGCCGACGCGCGCGACCGACCAGGGCGACCCGGCGGCGCGCGGCACGGCGGACGCCTCTCCCGCTCGCTCTTCCAGAGGGAAATCCGGCGAGAAGATCAGGGTCTGGTCTCGAGCGATGGGGGACGACAGCGACGGCACGAGCACGGTCGCGTGGCTCATCGTGGGCATGAGGTCCTCTGGTCCTGGAAGGAGGCGGGTAGTATACCGCTCTCCTCCTCCCTCATCGCCGCGCCCGCGACGACCGTGGACCGAGCCATGCCGCTGCCCGACTTCCTCCCTGCGCTGCTTCGTCCGGAGCTCGCCGAGCTCCACGCCTACACCCCGGTCGCGGGGCACTTTCCTGTGCGCCTCGACGCCAACGAGAGCCCGCCGCTGCTCTCGGCCGAGGCGCGGGCGGCCCTCGCGCGGGCCGCGGCGCCCGAGGACTGGGGCCGCTACCCCGACGCGCGCGCCCTCGATCTCCGCGAGGCCATCGCCGCCCACTGCGGCGCCGAGCCTGACGAGATCCTGGCCGGCGTCGGCTCCGACGAGGTGATCTCGATCGTGCTCACAGCGCTCAGCCGCCCGCGGCAGGGCGTGGACGCGGCGAGCGTCGTGACGGTCAGCCCCACCTTCGTCATGTACAAGCTGAGCGCGCGCGCGCGCGGGATGCGCGTCGTCGAGGTCCCGCTCGACGCCGGCTGGGATCTCGACGTGGCGGGCCTCGTGCGCGCCGTCGATTTCGCGCGCCCCAACGTCGTCTTCATCGCATCGCCGAACAACCCGACGGGCGCGCTCATGTCGGAGGATCGGCTCGAGGCCGTCATCGCCGCGGCGAGCGACGCCCTCGTGATCGTCGACGAGGCGTACATCGACTTCGCCCCGCGCGACCAGCTCGCCCTCCTGCGCAAGCACCCGAACGTCGCTGTGCTGAGGACGCTCTCGAAGATCGGCCTCGCGTCGCTGCGGATCGGCTGGCTCATCGGCGCCCGGGAGCTCGTGGCCGAGCTCGACAAGGTCCGCCAGCCCTACAACCTGCCCACCCCGTCGCAGCGCGCGGCCGCCTTCGCCCTGCGGGAGCTCGGCGGCGAGCTCCGCCGCGCCGCCGCCGCCGTGACGGCCGAGCGCGAGCGCCTCGTGGCTGGGCTCGCCGAGCTCGGCCTCTCGGTCGCGCCGAGCCACGCCAATTTCCTCTGGATCGGCACGCGCCGCCCTGCCGGCGAGGTCTTCGAGGCGCTCGCGGCGCGCGGCGTCCTCGTGCGCAGCTTCCACGCGGCGGGCGGGCGCCTCGCGCACCGGCTCCGCATCACCGTCGGCCTCCCGGAGGAGAACGATCGCCTCCTCGCCGAGATCGCCGCGTGCGCGTAGCCGTGCCCCGCTCCGCCGCGCGGCGCGCGCCGCGCGTGTTCCTCGCCCCGCTCGCAGCGCTCGCCTCACTCGCGGCGCTGACGTCCATGGCCGGCTGCGCCGCGCCCCGCGTCGCGCGCTCGATCGACGGCCAGATCATCGAGGGTCGTCCCATCGCGGCGCACGCTTATGCGCTGTATGCGATCGGCGCCGAGGCCGAGGCGCGCGGCGATCTCGCGACGGCGCTGGAGGCGTACGAGCTGGCGGAGGACGGAGACCCCGACAGCGCGGACATCTGGACCCGTATCGGGTCCGTGCGCTGCCGGCTCGGGCGCGGGGAGGCGGCAGGCGCCGCCTTCGAGCGCGCCCGCGCGATCGAACCCGACTACGAGCCGGCGTACCGCGAGCAGGCGCGCTGCGATCTCGCGGCGGGGCGGCTCGACGCGGCGCTCGGGCGGATCGAGCGGGCGATGCTGCTCGATCCGGATCGAGACGACGGCGCCCTTCTCCGGGCCGAGATCCTGCGGCGCCTGGGCCGAACGGACGACGCGCGCCTCGCCTTGCGGGCGCTCGTGGTGCGGCGCCCGTGGTCGACGGAGGCGTGGCGCGCGCTGCACGCGGCGGCCGTCGAGACTGGCGATCGCGCGGTGGCCGAGCAGGCTGCGCGGCGCCTGCGGGAGCTGGCTGCGCCGGAAGCAGCCGTCCGGGGGCGGCGGATGTCGTCAGGCGGGCAGCTGGCCGAGGTCGACGAGGCGCTCGTCCTGGGCCAGCTGCGCCGCGCCCGCAGCCTGGCGCGCGACGCGGATCTGACGCCCGCCGAGGTCGCGGTGCGCGCGGCCGCGCTGGGCCGCCTCGGCGAGGCCCGCGAGCAAGCCGAGCTCGTCTCGGCGGCCGATCCGGCGAGCGCCTCGGCGCTCGTGGCGCTCGCGGTGGCGGCCGATCTGAGCGGCGATCTCGACGCGCTGACCCGGGCCTGCGACGCCCTCGACCTGTCCGCGGCGGCGGGCGGCCCCACGGTGGCCCCCTCGCGGCTCGCCCGGCTCCTCTTTGCCGAGCTGCTCTTCCGTCGCGTCGGCCGCGACGCCGCGCTCACCTGGCTCGGCCCGCCGCCGCCCGCGCTCGTCGCCCCGGATGCGCTGTCCCAGGAGATAGAGCGGCGCGTCCACCGGGAGCTCGCGGGCGGCACGCCTTGATCGGGGCGGCGGGGGCGCGTGCCCCCGCCGTGTACCTCAAGGCGAGCGCTTGGTGTGCGGCTTCTCGTTGTACTTCTTGAGGTCGAAGTTGAGCTCGAAATCGAGCGTGTTGTCGCCCTCCTTGATCTCGATCTCCCGCTTCACGTCCTGCTCGATCGCCGGCAGCAGGGCGGCGGTGAGCACCTTGCCCACGGGGATGTCCTTGATCTCGAACTTGCCGTCGAGCCCGGTCACGTCGTGTGTCGCGAACTTGAGCACGAAGACCTCGGCCTTGAGGAACGGCTTCGGCAGCTTGTCCACGAGGTGGTAGTAGCCTGGCTGAGGCGGGTAGAACTTCACCGGGTCGCCTTGCGGCACGGCGACGAGGACCGCCAGGAAGGGGGCGCCCTCGAGGTTCGGCATGTACGGCTCGAGGGGATCGAGGTTCGCGACCTCGAGCCGCTGTCCATAGGACATGACCACGGTCCGCTTCGAGAACGCGCACCCGTGGATGGTCACCTTCTCCGCCTCTTCGCGCTCCGGCGCGTAGCCGCTGTAGTTGACGACGGTGACGAGCGCGTCGGCGACCCCGTTCTGCTGTCCCACGCGGAACAGCCGCCCGTAGGTCGCAGCGGCCTCGCCGCACTTGCCGATCGGAAAGCTGAGCCCTGTATCGGGCGGCGGGTCGCCCTTGATGGTGACGCGTCCTCGCAGCGTCCCCGTGGGCCCGCTGTACGGCGCCTGTCGCTTCGGGTTCATCACCTTCGCGACGTCCTCGGAGGTCAGCGTGATCGCGTGCGCCTCACCCGCCCCGGCCTGCGCGCTCGCCGCCGCGCCGGCGCTCGCGCTCCCCACGGCCGCCGGCGCCGCGCTTCCCGTGGCCACCGGCGCCGCGCTTCCCGCGGCCACAGGCGCCGCGCTTCCCGTGGCCACAGGCGCCGCGCTCCCCGCCGGTGTCGCGCTCCCCGCGGTCGCGCCGCTGCTCGCGTTCCCTCCCTGACACCCGAGCGCTCCGAGCAGCGCGACGCACGCCGCTCGCATCCTTCCATCCCCCGCTCTTCTCTGCAGCTTCTCGCCGGTTCGCATCGGCGCCGACTCTAGCAACTCGCGCGCCCCGCGCAGCACCGCGTATTCGCTGCCGAATGAACTGCGATCGCCGCCAGCGCCGGCGCCCCGTTGCCATACGAGTTGGCAGCGCTCTTCCAGGCCAGCACCCGCGTTGCCGAGCGGGGGTTCACCCGCACAGGAGACGGGCCCAGATCGGCGTTTTCGGCGCGCAGGCGTACCTCCAGTACGCCGAGCACCGAAAACGTCGAGGTGGGCCCGTATCCGAAGCGGGTGGGCCCCCGCTCTAGCGAGAGGCGAGGACCGCGCGGACCGCGATCCCGAGCGAGGTCGTCGGCCAGATGCCGAGGACCATCACGAGCACCGCGGACACCACCAGGGCCGCGTTGACGTAGCCCGAGCGCATCGGCCGCGCGATCGGAGCGCCCGGGGCCGGCTCGCGCATGTACATGTACACGAGCACCCGCAGGTAGTAGTACGCCGACAGCACGCTGTTGAGGAGCAGCGCCACGGACAGCGTGTACAGCTCCGCGCCCATCGCCGCCTTGACGATGTAGAGCTTGCCGAAGAAGCCCGCGGTCGGCGGCACGCCGGCCAGCGACAGCAGGAAGAGCGAGAACGCGAGCGCCGCCACCGGGTGCCGCTTGCCGATGCCGGAGAGGTCCTCGTAGCTCACGGCCTCGGCCCCACGGCTGCCGCAGAGGATGAGCGTCCCGAAGGCGCCGACCGTCGAGACCGTGTAGGTGAGCAGGTAGAACAGCACGCTCGCCTGCCCATCCTCGCTCGCCCGCACGGTCGCCGCGACGCCCACCAGCAGGTACCCGGCGTGCGCGATGCTCGAGTACGCGAGCATCCGCTTCACCGACTCCTGCCGGCCTGCGATCAGGTTCGCGACCGTCATCGTGAGCAGCGCCATCACCGCCACGGCCGGCGGCCAGCCCGCGGCCCACGACGAGAGCGCCGGGCTACCGAACGCCCCGAGCAGGACCCGCAGGAGCGTCGCGAACGCCGCGCCCTTCACCGCCACCGCCATGAACGTCGTGGCCGGCGTCGGGGCGCCCTCGTACGCGTCCGGCGTCCACATGTGGAACGGCACCGCGCTCACCTTGAACGCGAGCCCGACGAGCATCAGCGCCGCCCCGATGAGCAGCAGCGCCGGGTTCGGCGCCGCGGCCCCCTTCGCGCCCGCGATGGCCTCGCCGATCCCCGCGAGGTCGGTGTGCCCCGTCGCCCCGTAGATCAGCGCGCCGCCGTACAGCAGCAGCGCCGCCGCGAACGAGCCGAGCAGGAAGTACTTGATCGCCGCCTCGGTGCTCCGCGGCGACGTCCGGCGGAAGCCGGTCAGCGCGTACGCCCCGAGCGACATCGTCTCCAGGCCGAGGAAGAGCGTCAGCAGATCCCCAGCGCCGGCGAGGATGATCGCCCCGACCGTCGAGAAGGTCAGCAGCGGATAGAACTCCCCGCGGTCGAGCCGGTGCTCCGGGAGGTACCCCCCGGCGAGCAGCGCCGCGAGCGCGCCGCCCAGGCAGAGCACAAAGGAGAAGAACAGCGTGAACCGGTCCATGACCAGGTACGGGGCGAGCGAGTCGAACCCCTCCAGCGTCTCGGGGCCGACGAACCCGACAGCGCCCGAGAACACCGCCCCGGCGAGGAGCGTGATCGCGGTCCCGAGCGCGATGTCGGACGAGGGGCCGGAGCGGCGATCGTGCGACTCCTCGCGGCGGTGCGAGAACGCCTCCGCGAGCATCAGCAGCGCGCCGCCGAGCGAGACGACGATGAGCGGCGATACCGCGATGTACGGTCCGAGGATCATCGCGCCGCCTCCCCCGCGCGCGCCGCGAGCGCGCCGTCTGCTCCGCGCGCGCCCCGATCGCGCTGAGCCTGCTCGTCTTCACCCGCCCCGGCCGCGCCCTCACCGGAGCCCAGCGAGGGCGCCCCCTTCAGGAAGGCGGGGGAGAACGTGTCCTCGGGCAGGAGCTTCGCGTTCCGTTCGTCCGCGAAGAGGATCGCCTGCCCGGAGACGACCTTGAACTGGTTGTAAGTAGACAGGACCGACTCCTTCATCCGATCGAGGAAGATCGCAGGGAACAGGCCGATCACGAAGACCATGAGGATCAGGGGCGCGAGCGCGAGGCCCTCGCGGGGCGTCACGTCGGGCAGGTGCTTGTTCTTCGGGTTCGTGAGCGGCCCGAAGAACATCTTCTGCACCACGCTCAGCATGTAGACGGCGGCGAGGATGACGCCCGCCGCGGCGCCGATCGTGTGGATCCCGCTGAACGTCCCGAGGCGCTCGGAGGCGTAGGTCCCCATGATGATCATGAACTCGCCGATGAACCCGTTCGTGCCGGGCACGCCGACGGAGGCGAACGTCACGATCAGGAAGAGCGTCGCGTAGACCGGCATCACCTTGGCGAGGCCGCCGAACTCCGAGACCTCCCGGGTGTGCCGGCGGTCGTAGATCACGCCGACGAGGAGGAAGAGCGCGCCGGTGGAGACGCCGTGGTTCACCATCTGGAGCACCGCGCCCTGGATCCCGCTCGGCGTGACGCCGAAGAGCCCGAGCATCACGTAGCCCAGGTGGGCGACCGACGAGTACGCCACGAGGCGCTTCACGTCGGACTGCTTCCAGGCGACGAGCGCGCCGTAGATCACCCCGCCGAGGATCGCGATGCCCGCCAAGTTGGCCGCGAGGCTCGAGGCCGGGCCGGGGAACAGGCCCATCGAGAAGCGCAGGTACGCGTACGTCCCGATCTTCAGCATCACCGCGGCCAGGATCACCGAGCCGCCGGTCGGCGCCTGCACGTGGGCGTCCGGCAGCCACGTGTGCACCGGCCACATCGGCACCTTGATGAAGAACGCGATCGAGAACGCCCAGAAGCAGAGCATCTGCGCGCCCCGGGGCAGCACCACGCGCGACAGCGCGAGGTAATCGAACGTGTAGGCGCCCGTGAGCTTCTGGTTCGCCCACACGAGGTACACGATGCCCGCGAGCATCAGCATCGAGCCCGCCATCGTGTAGACGAAGAGCTTGATCGCCGCCTTGATCTTCTCGACGCCGCCCCAGATGCCGATCATCACGAACATCGGCACCAGCATCAGCTCCCAGAAGAGGAAGAACAGGAACAGGTCGAGCGCGACGAACGCGCCGAGCATCGCCCCCTGCAGGAACAGGAGGCAGAAGCAGAGCTCCTTGATCCGGTTCTTGATCGAGCCGAACGACGCGTACGCCGCGATGGGCGCGATGAACGTCGTCAGCAGAACGAGCCAGAGGCTGATCCCGTCGATCGCGACGTGCCACCGGATGCCCAGCGTCGGGATCCACTCCTTGATCGACTGGAAGTGCCAGCCCACGGTCATCGGCACGGTGAGCAGCCACAGCGAGGCGAGGAAGCCCGCGCCGAGCACGACCAGCGTGAAGCCCCGGAGCAGCGAGAGCAGCTGCCGCGGCACGAACAGCACCGCGGCGGCGCCCACGAAGGGCAGGCCGATGAGCACGTTGAGCAGCGACGACCACTCCTCGGTAGCCTCGGCGGCCGCGCCGGACGGCCAGAGCCACTGCACGAAGAGCACCGTGAGCGCCGCGATGAGCCCGAGGCCGGCCCGCTGCCACGGGGTGTACCCCGCGGCGGCGTGGGCCTCGCCGTGCTCGTCGCCGTGGTGGTCGTCGCCATGGTGGTCGTCACCATGGCCGTCGTGGTGATCGTCGCCGGCGTCGGCGCCGTGGCCGTCGCCCGGCGGGAGGATCGCTCCCACGACGCCGGCAGCGAGCGCCGGCCAGTACTGCGTTACGAGGTCGAGCGCGCTCATTGCAGGCCTCTCGGCTGGATCAGGTCATGGATCTGCTCCGCCGGGGTCGCCCCCGGGGGCAGCGCGGGCACGTCCGAGCCCAGCAGGGTGGTCGGGCCCGCGGGGGCCTTGCGGCTCGCCGGCCTCGAGAACGAGAAGGTCTCGGTCGCCTCGCGGTCGAAGGCGTTCCGCACGCGGAGGACGACGTCCTTCGTCTCGCCGGGCTCGAGCTTCACCGTGACGTCGGTCGCCTCGGAGAAGTCGCGCGCCGGCAGGCCGGGCGCCTCCCAGCGGTACCGGTAGCCGAGCCCCGGCGCCGCCGAGAGCCTCACCTCACCGGACCGGCGCAGCTCCGCGTCGTCGACGTTCGCGTCCGCGTGCGGCTTGACAAGGAACCAGCCGACGCCGGCGAGGCCGACGACCATCGACGCGGCGTAGACCTGCACGCGGCCCGTCTGGAGCGCGCGCAGCACCGTGCCGAAGAACCCGACAAGCGCGGCGGAGAGCTTCGCGATGATGCCGTCGATGATCCACTTGTCGGCCATCGTGAAGATGTCGGCGATCGCGTCGACCATGCCCACCACCGTGGCGTTGTAGAGCTCGTCGATCCGCCACTTGTCGTAGATGAGCCGGTAGAGCCCCGGGAAGCTCTCGGCGAAGCGCCGCTCGGGCTCGCCGCGCTTGTTCCAGTACACGAGCATCGCCAGGCCGATGCCGGTGAAGCACGCCGCGACGCCGGGCAGCATCATCGGGAAGAGCAGCCCCTCGACGCCCTCGCGCGCGGTCACCGCCCGCGACGTCATCGAGAAGACCGGCTCGAGCAGGTGCGCGAGCGGCGCGAACGCGTGGTTGTGGGTGAGGTGCACCAGCGGCTCGGCCATGAGGAAGCCGGCGAAGACCGACAGCGCCCCGAGCACGATCAGCGGGATCGTCATCGGCAGCGGCGACTCGTGCGGCTCCGGGCCCTCGAGCTTCTCGCCGTGCGCGTGCCCGTGGTGATCGTCGTGGTGGCCGTGCGGGTGCGGGTCCTTCCAGCCGCGCACGATCGTCCAGCCGCGGAACTCGCCGTGGAACGTCTGGAAGTACGCGCGGAACATGTAGAACGCGGTCATCGTCGCGGCCAGGATGCCGACCCAGTAGATCGCCGGGCCGAGCCACTCGGGCCACTGCCACACCGGCTGCCCGCGCGTCGCGACGGACTCGATCCGGCTGGAGAAGGCGCGCCACAGGATCTCGTCCTTCGACCAGAACCCGGCGAACCCGGGGAAGCCCGCGATCGAGAGGCACGCGAGGAGGAAGGTCCAGCGCGTCAGCGGCATGTAGTTCTTGAGGCCGCCCATGTTCCGCATGTCCTGGGACTGGTCGGTGTCGTGGATGCGGGCGTGCATCGCGTGGATCACCGAGCCGGCGCCGAGGAACAGACAGGCCTTGAAGAAGGCGTGCGTGAGGACGTGGAAGAAGCCGGCCGCGAACGCGCCGACGCCCACGCCGATGAACATGAACCCGAGCTGGCTCACCGTGGAGTAGGCGAGCACCTTCTTCAGGTCGTTCTGGAAGAGCCCGATCGAGGCCGCGAACAGCGCCGTGGCCACGCCGGTCACCGCGACGACCGCCATCGCGAACGGCGACAGCACGAACACCGCCGAGAGCCGGGCCACGAGGTAGACGCCCGCGGTCACCATCGTCGCGGCGTGGATCAGGGCGGAGACCGGCGTCGGGCCCGCCATCGCGTCGGGCAGCCAGACGTAGAGCGGGATCTGCGCGCTCTTGCCGGCGCAGCCGAGGAACAGCGCGAGCGCGGCCAGCGTCCCCGCGTACACGAGCACCGGCTGCGACGGGATGAGGAAGCTCAGGAAGCCGGGCACGGTGTCGACCGACATGTTGCCGATCGGCCAGATCTTCACCGCGGAGAGCAGGTTGCCCGCGTTCGCCGCGATGCCGTCGAAGTTCAGCGTGCCCGTGTAGTAGGCGAGCATCGCCATCGCCACGAGGAGGCCGAAGTCGCCGATGCGGTTCACGACGAACGCCTTCTTGCCGGCGCTCGCGTTCTTGTCGTCCTTGAACCAGAACCCGATCAGCAGGTAGCTGCACATGCCGACGCCCTCCCATCCCACGAAGAGGACGGCGAGGTTGTCGCCCATGATCAGCACGAGCATCGAGAAGATGAACAGGTTCAGGTACGCGAAGAACCGGTAGTACCCCGGGTCCTCGCGCATGTACGCGGACGAGTAGAGGTGGATGAGGAAGCCGACGCCGGTGACGACGAGGATCATCGTCCCGCTCAGGCCGTCGACGCTGAAGGCGGCGTCGATCGGGATCGTCTGGCCCATCCGGCCGGTGATCGAGAACCAGCGCCAGGCCGTCCAGGTGAGCTTGCCGCCCTCGTGCGGCAGCATCAGGAACGTCGTGACGGCCGCCAGGAAGGCGCCGCCGAGCGCGGCGAGCGCCATCAGCCGGACCGCGTCCTTGCCGAGGCGCTTGCCGAAGAGGCCGTTCACGAACGCGCCGAGCGCCGGCAGGCCGAGGATGACGGCGAGCAGCGCGAACTCGGACGCGGGGAATAAGACTCTCAGGGCTTCCACGCTAACTCCTCAGGAGATCGGCGTCGTCCGAGCGCATCGTCTTCCGGATGCGGTAGAACGCGAGCACGATCGCGAGACCGACTGCGGCTTCCGCCGCCGCGATGGCGATGACGAAGAAGGTGAAGATCTGCCCGGCGTGATCGTGCGGGTGCACCCGGTTGTACGCGACGAGCGTGAGGTTCACGGCGTTGAGCATCAGCTCGATGCTCATCAGGAGGACCAGGAGGTTCCTGCGCAGCAGGAAGCCGATCGACCCGATCACGAACAGCACCGCCGCGACGACGAGGTAGTACTCGATGGGGACGGAGATCATGAGTGCGGCTCCTTGGCCGACAGGGTGGCGTGTCCCGCGAGGGCGCCCGGCTGCGCGGCCCCCTGGTCGCCCGGCTCCGGCGACCCGGCGCCTTCGCCGACAGGCAGCAGCGTCGGGTCGACCTGCTTGCCGCGGGCGACGGCGACGGCGCCGATCACGGCGACGAGGAGCAGCGCGCCCGAGAGCTCGAACGGCACGATCCCCTTCGTGAAGAGCTCGTGCCCGAGCGCCTCGATGGTCCCGAGCGACTCGGGGGCGGCCGGGACGGCCACGACCCCGGGCTTCGACGCGCTCGCGACCAGGGCGAGCGCGCCGATGCTGCTCGCCCCGAGGACGCCGGCGCCCACGTAGCGCGGCACCGCGGTGCGGGCGTCGCGCGGCGACGTCGCCGACGGGCCGAGGAGCATGATCACGAAGAGGAAGAGGATGACGATCGCGCCCGCGTACACGAGGATCTGGATCGCGGCGAGGAACTCCGCCGAGAGCATCAGGTAGAGCCCCGCGATGCCGACGATCGACGTGAGCAGGCCCATCGCGCCGCGGATCGGGTTCCTGGCCGCGACCGTGGCCAGGCCGCCGAGCAGGACGAGCAGCGACGCCAGCCCAAAGAAGGCGAACTCGAAGATTTTCACGGCGTGAGCACCCCTGTCGACGAGCGGCCCTTGGTCTGGATGTACGCCTCGAACTCCTTGCGGAACTTCTTGAGGAAGCCGAGCGCGGGCATCGCCGTGCCCTCGCCGAAGGCGCAGATGGTGTTGCCCATGATGTTGTCGGCGATCTCGTGCAGCCGATCGAGCTCCTCGATCGTCCCCTCGCCGTGCACGATGCGATCGAGGATCCGGTGGATCCAGGCGCTGCCCTCGCGGCACGGCGTGCACTGGCCGCACGACTCGTGGCGGTAGAAGCGCATGAGGTTGTGCATCGCGAGGACGGGGCACGCCTTGTCGCTGAGCACGATGGCGCAGCAGGTCCCGAGCATCGTCCCGAGCGCGCGGAACGTGTCCACGCCGAGCGGCACGTCGAGCACGCTCTGGCCGTGCCACGGGTGGAGCGGCGACTTGTCGCTCGGCGCGTTGACGACCTCGTCGGCGCGCAGGATCGGGCACGACGAGCCGCCCGGGATGACCGCGAGGAGCTTCCCGTGCTTCACGCCGCCGCCGTACTCGTAGATGAGATCGCGGAGCGTGACCCCGACGGCCGCCTCGAAGATCCCGGGGTTGTTCACGTGGCCGCTCACGCCGAAGAGCCGGCAGCCGCCGTCCTTCAGGTGGTGCAGCGAGGAGAGCTTCGAGAAGTTCTCCCCCCCGAGCTCGAGCGCCGTGGGCACGGCCGCGATCGTCTCCAGGTTGTTCACGGTCGTCGGCATCCCGAACGCGCCGAACTGAGCGGGGAACGGCGGCTTGAGCCGCGGCTCGCCGCGCTTGCCCTCGAGCGAGTTGAGGAGCGACGTCTCCTCGCCGCAGATGTACGCGCCGGCGCCGGTGTGGACGTAGACCTCGACGGGGTAGTCGATCCCGAACGGGCGCTTGCCGAGGTAGCCCTTCGCGCGCGCCTCCTCGATCGCCCCCCAGAGCCGCGCCTTCGAGAGGTGCAGCTCGTCGCGCACGTAGATGTACGCGGCGTGGGCGCCGATCCCGAAGCACCCGATGATGCACCCCTCGACGACGGCGTGAGGGTTCTTCTCCATCAAGGTGCGGTCCTTGAAGGTGCCGGGCTCGCCCTCGTCCGCGTTGATGACGAGGTAGTGCGGCCGCTCGGGCTTCGGGGGCCACGGCATGAAGCTCCACTTCACGCCCATCGCGAAGCCGGCGCCGCCGCGGCCGCGGATGTTCGCCGCCTTCATCTCCTCGACGAGCGCCTCGCGCGTCATCCCGAGGGCGCGCTTCGCCTGCTGGTAGCCGCCGCCCTTCTCGTAGACGGACAGCTTGTGGCCGTCGGGCGTGTCGTAGTTCTTGGTCAGATAGCGCGTCAGCCGGAGCATCTCGTCACCTCGTCAACCGATCGAGGATCGCGTCCACCTTCTCGAGCGTGAGGCCCTCGTGGTAGTCGCGATCGACCTGCATCATCGGGGCGGTGCCGCACGAGGCGAGGCACTCTGCGGTGCGCAGCGTGATCCTCCCGTCCTTCGTGGTCTCGCCGGCGTGGATCCCGAGCCGCTTCTCGCAGTGGTGGAGCACCTGGTCCGCGCCGTTCAGCGCGCAGCTGAGCGTCCGGCACACCCAGACCTGGTGCTTGCCGACGGGCTCCTTGTTGAAGAGCGTGTAGAAGGTCGCGACCCCCTGGACGTGCGCCGCGGAGAGGCCGAGCTGCTCGGCGACCCAGCGGAGCACGCGCTCGGAGACCCACCCCTCCTGTTCCTGGCAGAGGTGGAGCACGGGGATGCACGCGGCCTGGCGGTTCGGGTAGCGCGCGAGGATCTTCTCGAACTCGGTTCGCCGCTCGGCGTTCAGAGCAAATTGTTCGGTCATGTCGGCTGTTGGCACGGTCCGCTGGCTCCCTGGGCGCGCCGCGCTCGCGGCGTGCCCGCTTCCACATGCAGTCGGGACCCCGCAACGCGGGTCCCTTTCAACGAGGGTCCGCCCGGCAGACCGGGCGCTACCTCGTGCGCCTCCGATCTGGAGGCGCCTGCCGGAGGCGGACAGCCCCGCGCACCGGCGGCCGGGCATTCGGTTGTCCGTCGTACGGAGCCGTCCCGAGGCGCGGGCACGCTAGTGAGCGACGGTGGTCACTGTCAAGGCGCGCCGGGGGGAAACATAAAGCGGACCACACAAAGCCTACCGCTGCCCAGAAACCGGACAGCTCCCCCGACGTGGCCGTGCCCGCGATCGTGGTCGTAAACGTGGTCGTGGTCGTGGTCGTGGACGTGGACGTGGACGCGGCCCCCCCGCCTGGACCCGCCCCACCCCCCCGCCTGGAGCACGTGGCCACGCGGTACTCCCTGGGTTTTCTGACGAAGACCGCGTAGCCTGCGGAGAAGTCCGCGGCGTTCTTCGTCTTTCACTTGAGAACCGGAACGCGCTTCAACTACCCTCGGCGCCCATTACGACGCGCAGGGGCGCGGGCATCCGTAGCAGCGAACCCCCCTCCGGAGGTGGTGCGTGTTCTGTCCGAATTGTGGGACGCAAAACTCGGAAACGGCGTCCACGTGCACGAAGTGCGGCTACAACCTGAAGAGCGCGGCCGCGCCGAAGTTCAAGGGCACCATGCTGATGAGTCAGCCGTCCTCCGGGGCGGGCGCGGCGGGTCCGCGCGCGCCGGGGGCGCCTCCGCCTCCTGCGCCTCCGGCGGGAGCGCCGCCGGGCATGGCCGCGATCCCGAGCCCGCCGCAGGGCCTCGCCGGCACGGTGGTCGGCGTCCCGCCGGCGGGGCTCGGTGCTTCGGCGGGGCCTCCCCCTGCCCCGCCGCCTCCCGGGATGGGCTACGGCTCGCCGTCCCCCGCGGGACAGCAGCCGTCTGGCCCTGCCTTCGGCGGCGCGGCTGCGAGCCCGTCGGGCGGCTATGCGCCGTTCGGCCAGCAGCCCCAGGGCGTGAACCCGCTCGGCGGCACCATGGCGATCGACCAGCTGCCCGGGTACGGCGCCCCGGGCCAGCCGCCCGGCGGCATGGGCGGGGCGGGCGCGCCGGCCGGCGCGTTTCCTCCGCCCGGCGGCTACGGGCAGCCCCCGCAGGGCGGCCCGGGCGGGAATCCTTTCGGACCGCCCCCGGGCCAGGACCCGATGGGCGGCCTCGGCGGCGCGCCTCCCGGCTATGGGCAGCCGCCCAGCTACGGGCAGCCGCCCGGCTACGGGCAGCCGCCCGGCTACGGGCAGCCGCCCGGCTACGGGCAGCCGCCTGGCGGCGCGCCTCCCGGCTACGGGCAGCCTCCGCAGCACGGCGCCAGCGGGTACGGGCCGCCTCCGGGCCAGGACCCGATGGGCGGCGGCTACGGCAGCCCTCCGGGCGGCGGCGGCTACGGCAGCCCTCCGGGCGGCGGCGGCTACGGCAGTCCTCCAGGCGGCAGCTACGGCAGTCCCCCGGGCGGCGGCTACGGCAGCCCTCCGGGCGGCGGCTACGGCGGTTCGCCCGCCGGCAGCTATGGCAGTCCTCCGGGCGTGAGCGATCCTGGCTACGGCGGATCGCCCGGCGGCGCGCAGATGTCGGCGCCCGGCCAGTTTGGCCAGGCGGCCAGCAACCTGGGCGTGTACGGCGGCGGCGGTTCGATGGCCCCGGGCGCGAAGGGTGAGACCCGCAATCCGGTCACGGTGTGCGTGATCGGGATGGTCTGCTTCCTCTACGCCATCTGGCAGATGTGGGCGATGCTCAACGAGCTCCAGCAGGCGACGAAGGACCCCGAGTTCAAGCCCTGGTACCTCTTCATCCCCTTCCTCAACTACTACTTCCTCTGGGTGAAGGTGCCGGAGCAGGTGACCCGGGCCAAGCAGATGGCCGGCTCGCGCAACCAGCAGGCCGAGGGCATCGTGCTCTACGTCTTCCTGCCGCTCTACGCCCTCGCGAAGGACCTCAACGAGGTCTGGGACCCGAACGCCGCCTGACCCGCGCCGCGGTCCTCCGCCGTGTCGCCGTCCAGCTCGACTGAAGCTCGTTCGCCCGCTCCGTCGGCCCTGTCCCGATGGAGCGCGGCGCACGCGCGCGGCCGCGCGGCGCGCCTCGGTACCGCGGCGGCCGTGCTCGGGCTCCTTGTCGCGTGCGGCGCCCCGCTCTGCCCGTTCGCGATCGTCACCCGCCACCCCTGCCCCGGCTGCGGGCTCACGCGCGCGACGCTCGCCCTCGCGCAGGGCCACCTGGCCGACGCGCTGCGGCTCCACCCGCTCTCCCCGGTCATGGCGCCTCTCGTCATCGCCGCGCTCGCGTACAACGCGGCGATCTACGTGAAGGACGGCCGCATCGCGGCCGCCGAGGGGATGCAGGGCGCGTGGGTCACGCGGCTCGGCATCACGCTGGCGGTCCTGATGCTCACCGTCTGGATCGCGCGCTTCTTCGGCGCGTTCGGCGGCCCCGTGCCGGTTTAGCAGCCGCGGACGCGGATCGCTTCGCCCCGGCGCCGTGAGACGGGGCGCAGGGCGCGCACGGCGTGGGCGCCGCGCCGGGGCCAGCCGCGCTGCGAGCGCGGGAGCGGGGCGCCCTCGGGCACGCCGACGCGCAGCAGCACCTCGTAAGCGCGCTCCAGATCGCTGCCGATCACGTCGAGCTGCTCGTCCGTCAGGCCCCGCTTCGCCTTGGGGAACAGGACGTCCTCCTCCTCGTCGGCGTGGTGGGCGAAAATGTCCCGCAGGAGCCGGAGGCGCGCCTCGAAGCGCACATCGGTCACGCGCGTGCGCAGCAGGTTGTCCGCCGCGAAGCGCGCGAGGCCGTGCTTCTCGTACGCGTCGTGGAGCGGCTTCCTGTCGCCGGCCATCCGCTCGGCACACACCGGGTAGAGGTACGTCTCCTCGATGCGTACGTGCGCGTCGATCATCCGGGAGAGCTGCGCGACCATCGACGTCCGGAGGCCCGGGCTGGGCTCGGTGGCGATGCGCGCCATCAGGGCGCTGACTTCGAGATGCTGCTGCTCCAAGAGATCGAGTGCGTCCATGGGGTTCCCCTCGCGTGAAGCTCACCGCCTCGCGCCGCCGCGCTTGAGCAGCGCGTGCACAGCCCCGGATCGCGGTGCCGGGCGGCGCGGTGCAGGCGGCACCGTCGTGGCAAGGAGCGGGCCGGCGCCGGAGCGCGCGGAGCGCGGGCGCTGCCTTGGCTACACCGGCACGCCGGCGAGGGCGTCGCGCATCGCCGAGGCGCTGGGGAAGCGGTGGTCGGGGTGCTTGGACAGGGCCCGCGAGAGCACCTCGTCGAGCACGCGCGGGACATCACGGCGCTCCCGCCGGAGGGGCACGGGCGCGGACCGCACGATCGCGACGAGCACGTCGAGATCGCCCCGGCCGCGGAAGGGGAGCTTGCCCGAGAGGGCGTAGTAGATGAGCAGCGCGGCCGCGAAAAGGTCGCTCCGCTCGGTGATCGCGCGGCTCCGCATCGCCTGCTCCGGCGACATGAAGAGCAGCGTGCCGACGAGCGACCCGGGGCTGTCCGGCGTCACGCCGTCGCCCGTGTCGACGCCGGGCTCGTGCGCGAAGCCGAGATCGATGAGCTTGACCGTCGTCGCGCCCTCCCCTGCCCCGGCGCCCCGCGCCCCGGGGACGAGCAGGATGTTGCCCGGCTGGAGGTCGCGGTGGACGACCTTCGCCGCGTGCATCGCCGCGAGGCCGGCGAGGATCTGGTCCGCGAGGGCGAGCGCGCGGCCGATCGGCAAGGGGCCGCGCTGCCGGACCTCCTCGCTCAGGGTGACGCCGTCGAAGAGCGGCATCACGAAGAACGGCCGCCCGTCCTCGAGGCGCCCCTCGCCGAGCACGGGGCAGACGTTCGGGTGGTCGATGCGGCGGGCGAGCCGCACCTCGCGGGCGAACCGGCTCTCGATCCCGGAGTCCCCCGCGTGCACGCGCCGGAGCGCCTTGAGGGCGACCGGCTCCCCCGTCGCGGCGCGGCGGGCCGCGTACACTGCGCCCATCCCCCCCTCGGCGATGAGCCGCTCGATGTGCAGTCCGTGCTCTGTACGACCGACGAGCGGGTCGACGGCCAGCCGCCCACACGCCGGGGCCCCGGTGGTGATGCCGCCTACCGCCCCGGCGCCACGCCCCGCCGGGAGCGCTTTCGGCGCCCCCCGCTCGCGGCCCGCGTGGCGGACGATCCCGGAACGAGGAGGCAGCCGTCGCTCCTCGGCTGGACCGCAGCCCGCGTCGTCAGCGTCAGGCAGCGCCTCAGCGATCACGGACCTCTCCCTGGCCGAACCGGAGGAGCAACGCAGTTGGGAGCCAGGATCCACGTAGAGAACCTCGTCAGAAATTACCTGACGAGTGTCCATGGACCAGGCCCGCCAAGCAAGCGGATTGGGTGCCTAAACGACCAACGACGTGTGGGTGCACCTCCGGCTTATGTCCCGTTTCTACTCAGTTTTTGCCCGGACGAAGCGAACCGCCCAAGGCGTTTCCGGATGGTCGGGAAAATCCTGAAGGAAATTGCGTCCCGATCCCCGTTACCTTCGCAGCGCACTCCTCACTACATGCCGAGGGCGACGACGTGGCGAAGCGTCTTGATCTCATTCTCGTGATCGACGTGGAATCGACCTGCTGGGACGGCGACCCGCCGCCAGGCGAAGAGAACGAGATCATCGAGATCGGCGTGTGCCCGCTGGAGGTCGCCTCGTGCCGGCGCCGGGAGCGGCGCTCGATCCTGGTGCGCCCGGAGCGCTCGCGCGTGAGCCCGTTCTGTACGGCGCTCACGACGCTGACGCAGGCGGATGTCGACGCGGGCGTGTCGTTCAGGGAGGCGTGCGCGACGCTCCGGAGCGAGCTCAAGGCGCAGGATCGCCTCTGGGCGAGCTACGGCGACTACGACCGGCGCATGTTCGAGCGGCAGTGCCAGTCGCGCGGCGTGCCGCTCCCGTTCGGGCCGAGCCACCTCAACGTGAAGAGCCTCTTCGCGGTGACGCACGCGCTGTCGCGCGAGGTGGGGATGGCCGAGGCCCTGGAGCGCGCCGGCCTGCCGCTCGCGGGCACGCACCACCGGGGCATCGACGACGCCTACAACATCGCGGGCCTGCTCGCGCACCTCCTGCTGGCCGCGCGGCGGTAACGCCGGCGGCGCCGCCGGCGAAGGGCGCTCAGGCGATCGGCGCCGCCTCGAGCGCCTCGGGCTGCGCCCCTGCGGCGTCCCGGGGCGGCGGTTCGCTGGCGGCGGCGCCGCCGGACGATGCCGCTCGCTCGTCATCGCCCGCGACGCTCGCCCCGGCCGCGGCGGGCGGCACGGTCGCCGCGGCGAGGAGGTAAGCGAGGCCCGCGCCGAGCAGCAGCGCGCTGTAGCCGAGGTTCAGCGCGCACAGGGCGCCGACGGCCATCGCGGTCGCGCCCGCGAGGGCGCAGAGCGCCCAGCACCACGGCAGCAGCGCCGACGAGACCGAGTCCACGATCTTGACCCCGAGCGGCGCGAGCGAGCCCGCAAGCACGCCGAACGGCACGAGGATCGCGATGGCGAGGAGCGCGCGCGGGAAGGCCCCGAGCCCGAGGCCCCACCGGGCGAGCGGCACGAGCCCCACCGCCGAGAGCGCCGCGGCCACAGCGAGCGCCTCCGCCACCCTGCCGGAGACCGCCGTCGCGGCGCCCGGGGCCACCCGGGCGGTGAGGAAGCCGCCCACGCCGGCTGATACAAGGAGGATCACGAGGACGGCCGGGATCTCGTGCGCAGGCAGGTCGAGCAGGAGGAGACCGTGCCGGACCACGGCGAGCTCGACGAGCGCGAACCCCGCGCCGATCGCGGCGAAGAACGCGAGCGCTCGGGCGGGCGGCGTCGACGGCGACGCGGGCGCCCCGGCGTCATGCGGCGCGACGTGCCCGCGCAGACGGCGCGCGGCGAGCACCGGGAGCAGCACGCCGAGCGCGAAGAGGAGCGCGCCGACGGCGAGCAGCAGCGCGAGCGCGAAGAGGGCCGTGTGCCCTGCGCGGAGGGCCCCGACGTCGCCGAGCACCGCGGGCAGGCGGCGCGCCGGAACGGTGTACGCGAAGAACGGCCGGTCGTCGGTGGGCGGCGTCAGATCGGCCTCCGCGGCTGCGCCCTCGGCGACGCGCGCGGCCGCCACGGAGGCCGAGGGCGCGACCGCCGCGACGAGCAGGCTGCGGACCGGGGTCGCCGGGCGGTCGGGGGCGAGGACCTCCGAGAACTTGTGCTTGCGGCAGTGGCGGCGGAGCGCATCGACGTCCTCGCGCGCGAGCGGCGTGCGCCGGGCGAGGAGCGCGGTCTTCTGCGCGGCGCTGCACGCGAAGAGGTGATCCTTCGGCGCGGCCACGCCGGCGCGGCGCAGCGCCGTGGCCGTGAGGGAGAGCAGCCGATCGAAGTCCGCGTCCGCTCGGGCCAGGACGAGCGTGCCTTCGGGCAGGAGGCGCGAGAGGAAGTCCCCGACGCCCTCCAGCGTGAGGAGCCGGCTCTCCGAGAGCGCGAGCGCGCCGGTCGTCGATGCCTCGACCGTGTCGGTCGACGGGATCACGATGTTCCTGAAGAGCAGCGGCGTGCGCCTGGCGAAGCTCCGCCCGTCGCCCACCACGAGGTGGACCTCGGGCTTGTCGAGCAGGTTGCCGCTGAACGCGGCGTACTTCCCGCGCATCACCTCGAGGACGCCGCGGTCGCCCTCGACGGCGTACACCTCCTGCTGCCCGGCCTTGAGCGCGACGCGCACGTCGCGCCCGCCCCCGGCGCCGACCACGAGCGCTGGACCCTGGTCCTTGTGCAGCGCGTACGCCATGTCCTCGGGCTGCGGCGGGGGCGTCGTCTTCGCGTCGAGGATCGGGCTCGCCGCGGCGCCGCCGAGCCGCATCAGCGCCGCGCCGGCCTTCGGTCGATCGACGGTGATCAGCGAGCGCTCGGTCCAGGCCTCGTGCTCGGTCCGATCGGGCGACCCCCGGCGGATGCCGGCGAGCCGGAGCCACGGAGCGCCGACGTCGCCGGCGAGCAGCACGAAGGAGCCGAGCACGAACGTGGCGACGAGGCCGCCGGGCGCCCGCTCCTCGCCCTCACAGCAGCGCGACCCGAGGTAGAAGAAGATGCCCGCCACCGCGAAGAAGATCGCCGCCGCGAGCGCGGCGCGGGGCGCGCCTGCGCGGAGCGCGCCTGCCGCGGCGAGCCCGCCGAGCGCGCCGCCGACGAGATCGAGCAGATAGAGGCGCGGCATCTCGGGCGCCGCGTGCCGGATCGCGGCCGCGAGCGCGAGGCCCGCGAGCGCGAACGGGACCGTGGAGGCCGCGTAGCACAGCGCGAGCCACGGGAGCGACCCCGGCGCGGGGACGGACAGGGGCTCGCGGTGCGCGAGCAGGATGACCGCGGCGAGGGTCGCGCCCGACGCGAGCGCGGCGAGGATCGCCATGCGGGCGAAGAGCGCCGGCGGGCGGGCGAGCGACGGGAAGACGTAGAGCAGCGCGCCGCCCATGCCCGCGCCGACGAGCGACAGCGAGAGCACGAGGAACGCGTGGACCTCGCCGAACAACGCCGCGTAGATCCGCGCGAGCGAGATCTCGAGCAGGACCGAGGCGCACGCGAGGGCTGCGACGCCGCTGAAGAGGCCGCTCCGCTGGGGGACCCGCATGGGCCCGCTCCTACCACAGCGCGAAGCGGCCTTTCACCTCTCTCGACCGAGCGGTGCGAGCGGCCACGGCGCGAGCAGCGGCACGGGGCCGCTCGGCCGGAACCCGGGCGCGCCGCCCAGCGCCTCCGCCACGGCCCCCGGGGCGCCCTTCGCGCCGCGCGGCGGGTGCCCGCCCAGGCGCGGCTCGGCGGCGCCGCTCGGTTGACCCAGGCGCGGCGTTGCCGCGCCGCTCTGTCGGAGCGCGCGCGCACACTCGTCCACGGTGATGCGGCGTGGCCCATACGCGGAGGCGTTGGCCGCGTCGGCGTCCATCAGCCGGGTCGGCGTGTCGATCCCGAAATCGTCCGGGTGCCCCGGCTCGTCGAGCAGCACGTGGCCGAGCTCGTGCGACAGCGCGAACGACGCGCGATCCGCGCGCAGGCCGGCGCGATCCTCGATGATCGTGTTCCGGATCGCGCCGCCGTCGGCGAAGATGAACGACTCGCCGATCCGCCCACCGCCCGCGAAGCTCGGGACCATCACGACGTCGACGGTCGAGGGGTCGCCGTCGTCGAACGCCTTGAGCAGCGCCCGCTCCTCGACCGTGCCGGCGATCGCGTCGGTGTCGCTGAAGTGCTGGAGGCCGTCGTCGAGGTCCACGGCGCCGATGCACGCCGTGAGCGTCGCGTCGGTGCTCAGCGCGCCCGCCGCCGGCGGCTCGATGGTCGCGAGCGCGCCGCCCGGCCGCCGCACGAGCACGTCGGTGGTCCCGTAGGCGCCCGCGCCGATCGCCGGGTTGTCGGAGAGGCGCACCGAGAACCCGGCCGCGCCGATCGCCGCGGCGACGGCCCGGGCCGCCGCGTCGGGGCGCGCGCGCGGCGCGATCGCCGCGGTCACCTCGTGGCCGTCGACGCGCACCCGGATCGCGCCGCCGCTGGCCGGCAGGCCGTGGTCGCAGCCGATCGCGAGCAGGTGCGGGCGCGGCGGATCGACGAAGGTGACGTCGAGCGCCTCGGGCGGGCCGAAGCTCACGCCGCACGCGCCCCATAAGGCGTTCGCCCGCTCGACCTCCGCGCGCGCGATGGCGAGCGCTCCCGCGTCGTCGCCGCCCATCGGCGGCGGGCCGCCGGCGCGGGGGCGCACCATGACGATCCGGAGGCGCGCGCGCGTGCGCCCGAGCGGCCCGAGCGGCGAGGCGCGCGGGCCGGCGACGCGGATCATCTGGACCTTCGGCCCGCCGGGCAGGGCGACGACGAGCGCCCCGCCGACCTCGCCCTTCACGGAGCGATCAGCGATCATCGGGTGGTTGCGATCGATGTCATCCGCGACCACCCGGAGGGGTCGCGTCGATCCGCACACGAGGCCCGGCGGCACATCCTCTGGACACCGCACGTGGCCAAGCGGCACGTCGGACAGGCGATCGATCGCCCCGCCGGACGGCGCCGCGGAGTGGACGTCGAGCGTGAGCGGCAGATCCTCCGGCGCGCCGATGACGAGCAGCCGGATCGCGTCGGGATCGTCGAGGTTCGCGAACGGATCGTCGCCGAGCCGGTCCGGGGGCGTGCGCTGAAGCGAGGCGTGGGAGCGCGCCATGTCGATGCGCCGCCCGGCGCCGTCGATCGCGCGCACCTCGAACGCGCTGATCGTCCGCGCCTCGCCGAAGAGCGCGATCTCGCTGCGCCCGGCGCGGACCGCCTGGACCTCGACCCGGCGTGCGCCCGCGGGGATCGCCGCGCCGGGCTTGACCGGGCTTCCGTCGACGAGGAGCCGCAGGCCGGCGGGGATCGCCGCGGGCGCCTGGCTCGCGCCGCGCGGCGCGCGCAGCGCGAGGAGCTCCGGGGCGGGCGGCGCTCGAGGCTGCTCGCCGTCCGGCACGCCGTCGGCGTCGTCGTCGTCCAGATCGACCGCGAGCAGCGCCGGCTCGGCCGCTGCAGCGCCGGCCGGGCCAAGCAGCCCGCCGAGGAGGACCGCGAGTGCAGACAGCCGCATGTTCATGTCGTCATCGCCCTGCCTGCTCGCCCTCCCCGGCCAGTCTATCGCGACTCCGGCCGAGCGCAGCCGGCGCTGCGCGATGGGGGCCGTCGGGAGCCCTCCGATGGCGGTGCGTCCCGCCCTGCGCCACGTGTCGCGCCATGGTCAGCGTCAGCGCCGTCATTTTCGGTGTCGACGGCACGATCCTCGACACCGTCGATCTGCACGCGGCCGCCTGGCAGCAGGCCTTCCGGCGGTTCGGCCGCGAGGTCTCGCGGGAGAAGCTGCGCAGCCAGGTCGGCAAGGGCGCGGACCAGCTGCTGCAGACGTTCCTCTCGCCCGAGGAGATGGGCTGGATCGGCGCAGGCATCTCGTCGCTGCGCGACCAGATCTACGGGCGCGAGCTCCTCCCGGGCGCCCGGGCGTTCCCGTGTGTGCGCGAGCTGCTCCAGCGCGTCGCGCGCGACGGGCGCCGGATCGTGCTCGCCTCGCCGACGCCGCGCGGCGAGCTCGACGCGAGCGTCGAGCTCGCCCGGGTGGGCGATCTGGTCTCGTGGACGGTATCGGCCGACGACGCGGACAGGTCGAAGCCGCGCCCCGACGTCCTCGAGGCCGCGCTCGACCGGCTCGGCAGCGTCGATCCTCGCGAGGTCGTGCTCGTCGGCGACGCGCCGTCCGACGCCGAGGCCGCGGCGAAGCTCGGCCTCCTCTCGGTGGGGCTCCTCTGCGGAGGCTTCCCCGAGATGGAGCTCCTCGAGGCCGGGTGCGCGGCGATCTACCTCGATCCGGAGGATCTCCTCGCGCGCTACGACGCGTCGCCGCTCGCGCCGCCCGGGGAGCGGCTCGCGTCGTAGCGGCGCGCGGGCAGGCTCAGGAGCCACCGGGCGGGCGCCCGGCGCGCGCCGCCGGGGAGCGCTGGCTCTCCGGGGCGCCGAGCCGCTCCCGGAGCGCTCTCCGCTGCGGCTCGTCGATGGCCGACGCGGCGGTCGAGCCGTCGCGGCGCTCCACCGAGTAGACGGCGTCGGGCGGCAGGAGGTCGAGGAGCGCGGGGCTCTCGGTGGTGAGCAGGAGCTGTCGCTGGGCGGACGCGCCACGCAGGTACTCGAGGAGCGCCGGGAGCGCGGCGCGATCGACGCCCGCGTCGGGGTGCTCGAAGCCGGCGAGCACGAGCGGGGGCTCCTGCGAGAGCGCCGTGACCATGGCGGCGAGCCGCAGCGTCGCGTCCGGCTCGTCCACGGCGGCCCGCCAGCGCTCGCGCCCGTCTCCGTCGACGCCGTGGCGCAGCTCCGGGACGAGGAACCCACCCGACGAGGACGCGCGGGCGCCGTCGACGTCGCCGATCACCTGGGACAGGCCCGCGAGGAACTGGTCCTGCCATCGCTCCTTCGCGAGCGCGCGGAGGACCGAGCCCCAGTTGTCGCCGCTCGCCTTAAGGCGCCGGGACGCGCTGAGCTTCTGGGGCGAGCGAAGCGTGCGCGGCGCGAGGGAGTAGAGGACCGCCCGGCGCAGCTCGTCGAGCATCGGGGTGAGCGGTCCGTCGGAGAGCAGCGGCAGGACGAGCTTCGTGCCGCTCACGGCGATGGGGGCGACGCCGCGGTACGCGAGCGTGCCGCTGCGCCCCTTGTCCTTGCGCGAGAACCCCTTCGGGCTGCCCTTCAGCCGGTCGAAGGAGACCTCGGGCGCGTCGCTGCCGGCGTCGAAGACCTCGCGCAGGCCCGGCTTGACGAGCCGCGTGAGCGCGCTGCGCTGCCACCACGCGGCCGTCTCGCTCTTGACGCGCGCCTCGCCCTCCCGCTCTCCCGGCGCGAGCTGCACGAGCCAGAACCCGTGGCCCTCGGTCCTGGAGACCGCGACCCCGAGCGTGGTGAGCGCGCCGTCGCCGCGAGCGCCCTCCAGCGCGCCGCCGCGCCGGTTCGCCGCCGCCAGATCGAACGCCCCGTTGGCGCACTCGGCGAGGAACCGCACCGCGTCGAGCAGGCAGCCCTTCCCCGAGCCGGACGGACCGACGAGCGCGGTGAGCGACCCGAGCGTGAGCTCGAGCCCAGCCCCGACGCTGCCGTAGTTGCTGACGTAGACGTGGGTGATCATCGCGGCGCGGAGCCTCGGTTCGAGGACGTCCACCGGGCAGGCTGTCGCCCGTCACGGGCCGGCGATACCCGGCCCTTCGTCTCGGTACCGTCCTGAAAGTCTCCGATGCGCCCCACCCGACGACGATCATCGAACGCCTCGCCAGCGATGTCCGCAACAAGATCCTTGCGGAAGGAGCGCCGCCCCGCGCTGCGAGGCGATCACACCCGCAGGATCGTAAGGCCCGGCACGTAATCGAGCCGGAGCCCCGCGATCCGCGCGCTCACCGAACGCCCTCGGGCCCTTGGAGCGTTCACCCGCGGCTCCCGCCCGAGCCGCTGACCTCGCCGGTCGAGCGTCGCTTCATGAACGCCACCGGCGAGAGACCCGCGAGCTCGCGGAACTCCCTGACCAGGTGCGGCTGATCGCAGTACCCGCTCGCAAGGGCGATCTCCGACCACGACCCGCGGGCGACCTGCGCGTTCGAGACGACGCGCTGGAAGCGGGCGATGCGCGCGTACTGCTTCGGCGAGACGCCGACGGTCGCGACGAAGGCGCGCCGCAGGTTCCGCGGGCTGACGTGGAGCGCGCTCGCCGTCTCTTCCACGGTGATTCCTGCGAGCGAGAGCTTCCGGAGCGCGGCGCGCGCGACGGCCGCTGATGCGGGCTCGAACACGTCGGGACCGAGCATGCGGCCTTCGAGGGCGCGTTCGATCACCTCCAGGCGAGCTCGCGCAGGGTCCCGCGTGACGCCCGTTCCGACCGCGACCAGCTGCTCGAGCAGGGCGTCAGCGTGTCGGCCCCAGAGATCGCGCGCCGGGACGATGCGATCGGCGAGCTCGTCCATCGGCACGCCGAAGAAGGGGTACGCGCCGCCGGGTCGAAAGACCACCTGCACCGCGAGCCGGAAGCGCGGCACGCGCTTGTACACCGCGCGCGTCTTGGGCCCGAGGACGACGATGTCGGCGCGGTCCGCGTCGAGGAGGCGAAAGACGAGCGACGTCGTGCCATCGGGCAGCAGGTCGAGGTTCGTGACCGGCGGCGTGCTGGCGCGGACGGCGACGACGAAATTGCGGAGCACACGCGACGCCGGCGCGCCGGCCTCCGGGTGCGGGGCGCGCCGCGCGATGGCCTGTTCGATCGATCCCACCACGTTCGCCATCGTGGGCTCGCCTCGGGCTGCCATCAACCCACCCGGCCCCGTCTCGGCCGTTTCCTCCAAGATTGCACGCCGGCGGGGACGCACGGTGCCGTCCAGATAGGGCTCTTCAGCCCGAACCCCCAGGAGGACCACGATGAACCTCGACCACTACGTCACCCTCGGCCGCTCCGGCCTGCGCGTCAGCCCCCTGTGCCTCGGCGCCATGACCTTCGGCGAAGACCACGGCTTCGGATCCAGCGTCAAGGAGTCCGAGGCGATCCTCGATCGCTTCATCGAGCGCGGCGGCAACTTCATCGACACCGCCAACGCCTACACCAAGGGCCACTCCGAGAAGATCATCGGCGATCACATCGGACGCCACCCGAGCAAGCGTGACCGGGCGGTGATCGCCACCAAGTTCACCGCCAACCTCTACCTCGGCGACCCCAACGGCGGCGGGGCCGGGAGGAAGGCCATCTTCGCGCAGTGCGAGCAGTCGCTGCGCCGCTTGCAGACCGACTACATCGACCTCTACTGGATGCACGTCTGGGACAAGAACACGCCCATCGAGGAGACCGCGCGAGCCCTCCACGATCTGGTGGCGGCCGGCAAGGTCCGCTACGTCGGCGTCTCCGACACCCCGGCGTGGAAGGTGGCGCAGGCGCACGGTCTGGCGGGCTTCCGCGGGTGGGCGCAGTTCATCGCGCTGCAGATCGAGCACTCGCTCCTCGAGCGCACGGTGGAGGGGGAGCTCATCCCCATGGCGCGCGAGCTGGGCCTCGGCGTCACGCCCTGGTCGCCCCTCAAGAGCGGCGTGCTCTCCGGGAAGTACACGCGGGAGAACGCCGGCAAGCACAAGACCGATCGCGGCCCGTTCGTGCTCTCCGCGCTCACCGACAAGGCGTACGCCATCGTCGACAAGCTCGTCGAGATCGCCAGGGATCTCGACACCACGCCGGCGCGCGTGGCGCTCGCCTGGGTGGTGGCCCGGCCGGGCGTCACCTCCACCATCATCGGCGCACGCACGCTGGCGCAGCTCGACGACAACCTCGCCTCCCTGGAGGTCAGGCTCGCGCCCGATCAGGTGGCCGCGCTCGACGCGCTCTCGGCGCCGACGCTCGACTTCCCCGCCGGCTTCCTGCGCCTGGCCGGCACGTTCATGAACGGCGGCACGACGATCAACGGCGAGAGCGCGCCGGCGTGGCCGATGGCGCCGAAGAACGACAGCGAGCGGTACTGAGCGCGCGCCGAGCGCCCGGGCGGGGGCGCTCGTACGCGCCTCCCCACCCTTCTTGGTGTTCCTCGCGGCAGAGCCCCCCCGGCGCCCTCACGCCGTCCGCGCGAGCGTTATCGCGAGCGCCTCGCCGTCGAGGTTGACCTCGCGCCGCTCGCCCTGCCCCCACGCCGCGGGCGCCGCGCCCAGCACGAGCTCGGCGGCGAGCGCCTCCTGCATGAGCATCTCGCGCGCCGCCTCGGCGACCTTGCGGGCCCGCTCGCCGCCGTCGAGCGCGAGCCGGATCCGCTCGGTGAAGCCGAGGTCGAGCTCCTTGCGCAGCCCCTGCACCCGCGAGAGGATCTCCCGGCCGAGCCCCTCGTCGCGGAGCGCGTCCGTGAGCGCCGTGTGCAGCACGACGACCCCCGCGCGGCCGCCGGCCGCCGCGAACCCCTCGCCCGCCTCGACCGCCACGTCGATCTCCTCGGGGCCGAGCTCGACCTGCTCGCCGTCGAGCGCGATCGCGATCTTGCCCTCGGTCGCGAGCGCCGCGCGGAGCGCCGCCGCGTCGGCCTTGGCCAGGACCTGCTTCGCGAGCTGCACCTTCTTTCCGAGCTTCGGCCCGAGCGCGCGGAAGTTCGGCTTGAGCACGTAGCGGACCGCGCTCCCCTCCTCTCCGGGCTTCAGGAAGCGCACCTCGTGGACGTTGAGCTCCTCGGCGATGAGCGGCACGTGCTCGGCGAGCGCCGCCGCGAGCCCCTGCTGCGACAGCACGATGTCGGCCCGCGAGAGCGGCTGCCGCACCTTGAGCTTGTTCGCCGTGCGCACCTGCAGGCCGAGCGAGACGAGCTCGCGCACGGCGCGCATCTCGATCGCGAGCGGCTCGTCCACCGCGGCGGCGTCCGCCTCGGGGAACGCCACGAGGTGGACGCTCTCCGGCTGCGACGCAGGCCACGGCCGCCGCACCAGGTTCTGGTACATCGCCTCGGCCAAGAACGGCGTGAACGGCGCGCTCAGCTTGGCGAGCGCGACGAGCACCTCGTACAGCGTGAAGTACGCGTCGCGCTTGTCCTGGGCAGCGCGCACCGCACCCGGCGCGATCTCCAGGGCGTCTCCGATCGACGGAGCCCAGAAGCGCGCGCGGCTCCGGCGGACGTACCAGTTCGAGAGCGCGTCCACGAGATCGACCAGCCGCTGCGCCGCCTCGTACAGCCGGTACTCGTCGAGGTGCGCCGTCACCTCCCGCGTCGAGAGCGCGAGCTCCGACAGGATCCACCGGTCGAGGAGCGCTCGCTCCCGCGCCGGCCGGTAGCCGGCGCTCGCCGCGAGCGCCGCGGGCGACGTGTCCGTCGCGCCCGGGTTCCCCTCCGCGGGCGAGAAGCCGTCGATGTTCGCGTAGATGGTGAAGAACGAGTAGACGTTCCGGAGCTTGACCGCGAACTCCTTCTGGTACGCGCGCACGTTCGTGAGCGAGTGGCGCGTGTTCGTCCACGGCGGGGAGGACGCGTAGAAGAACCAGCGGAACGCGTCGGCGCCGGGCGCGGGCGTCGCCGGATCCTCGATGAAGACGCGCTGGTCCTGCGGCAGCCTGGGCACGTCGTTGGGCATCACCGAGAGCGCCTTGTCGGCCGGCGAGAGGCCCAGGCGGTCGAGGTCTCCGCGGGAGAGCGCGACGATGCGGCGCGGGAGGCGCTTGTTGCCCGTCGCCGGCCTGAGCTCCAGCGTCAGCGCCGCGCCCTCGCGATCGGCGCGGTAGACCCGCACCTTCGCCGAGTCGCCCGTGAGATCGAGCCCCTCGTAGTCCTCGCGCGCGATGATCGCGACGCCGTCCTTCGCCGCGCCGAGCCCGGCGTCGGCGCCGTCGGCCGCCGCGAACTCCATCCGGACGCGCTCGAGGATGACCTCGGGCGGCGTGTAGTTGCCCTTCGACTTGCTCTCCTTCTTGCCCTCCCTGTCGCAGACGTGCCCGAGCACGACGCACGTCTGGTACGGGTGCGGGTAGCTCCGGACCCTCGACAGCCCGAGCTTCTCCTGCGTGGCCTCGTCGAAGACGAGCGTCGAGACCATCAGCAGCGAGTAGAACCAGCCCCGCGTCTGATCGATCGCCTCGCTGATGAAGTCCGCCGGGAACGCGCGATCGAACAGCTCCTTCGAGCCCTCCGCGTGCGGGTAGCCCCACTGCGCGAACGGCATGCTCCCGCTGTCGAACCAGGCGTCGATGACCTCGGTCACGCGCCGCATCTCGCCGCCGCACGGGGGCCTGGGGGCAGAGCCCGGCTCGCCGGGCGGGCCCCCAGCCGTAAACGGACAGGGGAACGTCACCTTGTCGATCCACGGCTTGTGGACGATGAGGTGATCGTTCAGGCCGGGGTCGGCCTTCTTGGCGTCGCGGAAGTGGTCGAAGGCGCGCGGGTTCAGCGCCTCGATCTCGGCGACCGAGGCCGGGGCGAGCTGGTGCTCCTCGTCGTTCGCGCAGACCCAGACGTTGAGCGGCGTCCCCCAGTACCGCTCGCGAGAGAGCGCCCAGTCCACGTTGTTGGCGAGGAAGTCGCCGAAGCGGCCCTCCTGGATGTGGGACGGGTGCCAGTGGACCGCGCGGTTGTTGGCGATCGCCTTGTCGATGTTGTCCCGGGTCCTGATGTACCAGGCCGGCCGCGCGAGCTGGATCAGCGGGTCGTCGTCCGCGCGCCAGCAGAACGGGTAGTCGTGGCGGTACTTCTCCTCGTGGACGAGCAGCCCGCGGGCCGCGAGATCCTTGATGATCAGCGGATCGGCGTCCTTCACCCAGAGGCCCGAGAACGACGTGAGCCCCGGCTCGAACGTGCCGTCCGGCCGCACCGCGCAGAGCATCGGGACGTCGGCGCCCGGCTCGGCGAGCTCCGCGATCCGCCGCCTGTGCGCGTTGAAGTCGTCCTCGCCGAACGCGGGCGCGACGTGGACGATGCCAGTGCCGGAGTCGAGCGTGACGAAATCCGCGCCGAGGACGACCCAGTAGAGCGGCTCTGCCTTGCCGTCCTTCCTGCGCAGGGGGGTATCGAAGAGCGACCTCGAGAAGGCGTCGAACGGCGGGCGGTAGCGCTTGCCGACGAGCTCGCTCCCCTTGAGCTCGCGGAGGACGGGCAGGTCCCGCTTGAACTTCTTGGCGAGCTCCTCGCGCAGCGCCGCGGCCACGATGAGCTTGCCGGCCACGGGCGCCGCGCCCCCCGCGGGCGGGCCCGCGTCCACGACGACGTAGTCGAACTCGGGCCGGACCGCGGCGTAGCCGTTCGAGGGCAAGGTCCACGGGGTCGTCGTCCAGGCGCAGAGCGCGGTGTCCGGCTCGTCGACGAGCGGGAACGCGACGAACACGCTGGGGTCGTCGACCGTCTTGTAGTTCGAGCCGACCTCGGCCGCGCTGAGCGCCGTCCCGCCCTGGGGCCACCACCAGCAGACGCGGTGGCCGCGGTAGAGCAGCCCCTTCCTGTGGAGCTGGGAGAGCGCCCACCAGACGCTCTCGACGTAGCTCCGGTGGTAGGTGACGTAGGCGCTGTCGAGGTCGACCCAGAAGCCGATCTTGTCGGTCAGGTTCTCCCACGCCTCGGTGTACCGGAAGACGGAGTCGACGCAGCGCGAGATGAACGGCTCGACGCCGTACCGCTCGATATCGGCCTTGCCGTGGATGCGCAGCTCCTTCTCGACCTCGACCTCGACCGGCAGCCCGTGCGTGTCCCAGCCGGCCTTCCGCGGCACGTCGTAGCCGCGCATGGTCTTGTACCGGGGGAAGACGTCCTTCACGGCGCGCGTGAGCACGTGGCCGTTGTGCGGCATGCCGTTGGCGGTCGGCGGGCCCTCGTAGAACACGAACGTGCCCCGCGAAGGGCCGGTGGCGCGGGTCTCGGCGCGGAGCGTCTTCTCGAAGATGCGGCGCTGCTTCCAGAAGGCGAGGATCTTCGCCTCGTCGGCGGGGAAGTTCAGCTCGGTCGCCACCCTGTCGAACAGGGGCTCGGGCGGGCCGTCGGTCGGTTTCTTCGAGGACGCTTCGGACATGGCCCGGCCTAGTAGCAAGGCCCATTGCCAGCGTCGAGGGAAGCGCTGGGCCGGCGCGGAGCGCGCGCGACGAACGGCAGGGGTGCTAGGATCGCACGATGAGCGCGCAGCACCCGCTATTTCCAGGCAATGCGCCCGAGGTCGAGGCCGCGTTCCAGGCCGTGCCGGACGAGATGGTCGCCGAGATCCTCGACGGGGAGCTGTACACGTTCCCGCGGCCAGCGCGGCCGCACACGCGGACGGCGTCGCGGCTGGGCGTGAGTCTCGGGGGACCATTCGATCTGGGCACCGGTGGACCTGGTGGATGGGTCATCCTCGACGAACCCGAGCTCCACCTGGGACCGCGGCCCGACAAGATCGTCCCCGATCTCGCCGGCTGGCGCCGCGAGCGCATGCCCGACGCGCTCGGGCCCGAGGACGCGCCCGCGCATTACAACGTCGCGCCCGACTGGGTCTGCGAGGTGATCTCCCCGCGCACCGAGCGCGTCGACCGGGGCAAGAAGATGCGGATCTACCGGCGCGAAGGGGTCCGCCACGCCTGGCTGCTCAACCCGGTTGCGCAGATGCTCGAGGTCTACCGGCTCGACGACGGGCGGTGGTTCTTGCTCGACACCTACGAGGGCGACGAGATCTTGCGGCCCGAGCCGTTCGAGGCGGTCGAGCTGCCGCTCGCCGCGCTCTGGGCGCGGTAATCGCCGGCCGGGACGGGCAGCGCGGCCGCGCGCAGCTCACCCCGCGCACAGCGCCGGCAGCGCGCCGCTGAAATCCGCGCGGATGGCGGCCACCCCGTCCGCGCCCGCCTCGAGGCAGGCCGGCGCCGAGGCCGCGTCGATGCCGCCGAGGGCGAGGAGCGCGATGCCTCGCGAGGCTGCGGTGAGGCGGGCCCGCGCCTCGCGCAGGACCGCGAGGCCGAGCGGCGGGCCCTTGCCGGGCGTCGCGAAGATCGGCGAGAGCACGGCGGCGTCCGCGCCGGCCTCGGCCGCCCGGAGAACGTCGTCGACGCTGTGGCATGCGACGGAGACGAAGGCGCCGGCCCCGAGCAGGGCGCGCGCGTCGGCCACCGCGACCGAGCGGCGGCCGAGGTGGACGCCGTCCGCGCCGAGGAGGAGCGCAAGATCCAGGCGATCGTTGACGAGGAACGAGGCGCCGAGCGCGGCGGTGGCGTCGCGCAGGCGCCTGCCGAGCGCGTGGAGCGCCGCGCCGGAGAGCTCGGGATCGCGAAGCTGCACCGCCACGCGGGCGCGGGCCTCGGGGGGCAGGGCGCCGAACGCCGAGAGCCGCGCGAGCAGGACGGGCTCCGGGACGTCCGCCGCCTGGGTGATGAGGGTCAACCTCGGGGTGAGCATGGCCGTCCTCCAGCGCGCCGGCGGCGGCGCGTCATCGCGATCCGTCGCCCGGCGGGCGCTCTGCCGGGGCGCCCGCCTCGCCGAGCGCCTCGAGATCCTGCCGGGCCATCTGGGCGAAACGGCTGGCAGGATACCGCTCGACCAGGAAACGCAGCGTGTCGACCTGGGCGCGGCGATCGCCGCTCGCCTTGAAGCGCTCGGCCAGCGCGTACAGGGCCTCGCTCGGGTCCTCGTACACGCGGCGATCCGGGTCGACCTCGCTCGCGCACTGGTAAGGAGCCTGCGCGACAGCGGCGAAGATCGCGATGGAGCCGAAGGCCGCGCGGAAGCCGGTGAACACGAGCGGCATTCGCCGCTGAACGAGCGCGAGCGTCAAGAGGACGCCGCGGCCGCGGCGACGCCGCTCCTCCGGCCGAGCCGCGCGGGCCCGCTCGGCCGGGCGGTCGGTAACGGGGCTAGTTCAGGGAGGCGTCCGTCCGGGCGGCGCCGTTCTCGAACCCGCCCTTCGAGGCGGGGGCGCCGAAGGGCGCGTCGCCCGTGTCCTGACCGCCGGTGCTCGACAGGGGCTCGCCGCGGACCGCGCGCAGGAGCGACTCGTGGAGGGCGCGCGCGCTGTCATCCCAGTCGCGCCTGCCGGCGAGCTCCGCGATCCGCACCGGGTCGTAGTCGGCCCGGGCGGCGCGGAGCAGCGCATCCGTCAGCACGCCCCGGTTCCCCGGCGGGATGAGCTCGCCGAGCTCGGCGCTGCGCAGGACGTCGGGGATGCCTCCCACGCTCGTCGCGACCACGCGGCGCCCCGAGGCGAGCGCCTCGAGCAGGACGTTGGGCGTCCCCTCGTGCTTGCTCGGGAGCGCGAGGGCGTCGCACGCGCCAAGCCACAGCGACACCTGATCGTGCGGCAAGTAGCCGGTCACCGTCAGCCGGCCGCCCATCCGGGCGGCGGCCGCCCTGCACGCCTGCTCCTCGGCGCCGCTGCCCACGAGCGCGAGATCGATGTCCGGGTGGAGCTGCGCGAGCCGCTCGAACGCCTCGATCAGATCGAGCACGCCCTTGTCGCGGTTCAAGTGGCCGACGAAGACGATCAGCCGCGAGCTCGGCGACTTGCCGAGCGCGGCGCGGGCCTCGGCGCGGTTGCGAGGCTGGAACGTCTTCACGTCGACGCCGTTCATCACGATGTCGATGCGATCGCGCGGCACGCCGAGCGCCGCGACCCCGTCCGCGAGCTTGCGGCTGACCGTGACCACCCGGGCGGCGCGCGTGAGCCCCCAGCCGAGCGGCCGTCGCAGCCGCCGGTCGCGCGGGATCACGTCGATATCCGAACCGTGCGTCTTGATCACGGCCGGCACCCCGAGCAATCGCCCCAGACAGACCGCGGCAAAGCCGTCCGGGTAGGCGAAAGCCCCGACGATCACGTCGGGCAACGGACCGCGCCCGATGAGCTCCGGGAGCATCGACGCCGCATACAGCGGGCCGTTCAGCGCGGGCGCGATCCTGGGCACATAGAGGTACCGCGGGTGCCGGACCGGCAGCCCGTCGATGACCTCCTCGCGCGGCGCGCTGGCGCCGATAGGCCACTTCGAGAGGCGCTCCATGCCGGGGAACCACGGAATCGTCGCGAGCACCCGGACGTCGCAGTAGCGCGACAGCGCGGCGAACTGCCGCCGATTGTACGGCGCCTCGTCCGGGTGAACCGCGTTCGGGAAGATCTTCGTGATCAGCAAAACGCGCATCCGCCGCAAGAGCTCCTCCTCTCCGAGCGAGCCGAGTCGGTGAGCGCCTCGAAAGAGGACGTCGTTCGCGCTCGGTCTCGTAATCGGTCTAGCCAGTCTCGCTCAGTCTCGTCAATCCCGCCAATCTTGGTCCGTTTCGCCAATCTCGGTCAGTCTCGTTCAGCGTCCCATTTTGCCTCGCTCAGCATCGTTCGGTGTCCCATTTTGCCTCGCTCAGCATCGTATTCGGCCTGGTCAGGTTCGATTCAGTCTCACCTGGTATCGTATGTCCTTACACGTCCAGACCAGCCCGATGACCAACCCGTTGGTTGCCGTCGTCCCGTCCAGCGGCCGGCCCGGAGGACCCCGCGGTCGTCGAGGATGCGCGCGCCCGGGACGGGGCGTCGCCCCCGCGCCGCCTTGCGATGAGCTCGTCGAACAGGCGCACGTGCGCGTCGACCATCGCTTCCAGGCTGAACTGCTCGGTGAACTTCGCGGGGCCGCGCGCGCGCGCTCGCTCGCGGAGCTCCCCGTCGAGCGCGACGCGCGTGAGGTGCTCGACCAGCGCGCCAGGGTCCTTCGACGGGACGAGGAACCCGTCGACGCCGTGCTCGATGATCTCGGGGACGCCGCCGACGCGGCTCGCCACGATCGGCTTGCCGAGCGCGAGCGCCTCGAGCAGCGCGAGCGGCAGCCCCTCCCAGAGCGACGGGAGCACGTAGGTGTCGAACGCGGAGACGAGCTCCGGTACGTCCGAGCGATACCCGGGGAAGATCACCCGGTCGCCGAGCCCCGCGTCCCTGGCGCGCTGCTCCAGCTCCGGCCGGAGCGGGCCGTCGCCGGCGATGACGAAGCGCGCCTCCGGCGCGCGCCGCAGCACCTCGGGCGCCGCCTCGAGGAGGTAACGGAGCCCCTTCTGCTCGATGTGCACAACGGCGCACCCGAACACGAACTCCCGCTCGCCGATGCCGAGCTCCGCGCGGATTCGCGCGCCTGCGCCGCTCTCGCGGGCGCGGGCGAAGCGCGTCCCGTCGATGCCGTTGTGGATGACCCGGACGGGCGCGCGGACCTTCACGTCGTCGACAAGGATGCGCCTGAGGTCGTGCGACACCGCGACCATCTCGTCGGCGAGGTAGGCGTAGTAGCCGAACTTGCGCCGATCGAAGCCCTTCGCCCGGTTGATCTGGTTGTGCTCCGAGTAGACGACCAGCGGCCGATTCCGGAGCAGGCGCGCCGCGAAGCCAGCGAAGATGAGCGGAGCACGGTTGTGGACGTGGACGATATCGACCGAGCGCTGGTGAAAGAAGCGCCGGATCCAGAGCAGCGCCTCTGGATCGCTCTTGAGGCCGGGCAGCACCGGCCGGAGGTCCTTCGTGATCACGAGGCACTTCGAGCGGGGGAGCTTGACCTCCGAGAAGAGCCGTCCCTCGCCGTCCAGGCAGATCAGCGAGAGGTCGAAGCCGTGATCGCCGAGGCGATCGAGGAGGCTCAGCACCACCTTCTCGAGCCCGCCGACCTCGAGGTTGTTCACGACCATGCAGACGTTGGGCTTGCTCATATTCTCCTGAGCGGACCGTCAGGTCGCCGCGGTCGTCGTCGGAGCGCCGTGACGCGCCACGACAGCGTGTCGACCGTGCGATGAGCGTTCCGTGTCATTTTGGCTCAGGTAGGTGAGCGTATCATGACATGCGGATGCTGTTCGCTTGACTTGGCGGCGCCGCAGCATCGCCGTGCTGGACGTCGGGGCTGCTCGCTCATCATCCCTCATCGCGCCCGCAAGCGCCTCCCGCATCGGTGGAATACGCTCGGAACGCGAGCGCGCGGGGCTCGAGGTGCGCGGCCACACCCGCGGCGCCGCGCTACAGCGCGGCGATCTTGCCCTGCTCCGGCGACGAGGCCGTCGCATAGAGCTTCTTCGGCATCCGCCCCGCGAGATACGCCATCCGACCGGCCCGCACCGCGTCCCTCATCGCCTGCGCCATCAGGATCGGGTCCCGCGCGCCCGCGATGGCCGTGTTCATCAATACCCCATCACACCCGAGCTCCATCGCCACAGCGGCGTCGCTCGCTGTCCCGACTCCCGCGTCCACGATCACCGGCACCTTCGCTGTCTCTCGGATGATCATCAGGTTGTACGGGTTGCGGATGCCGAGCCCGCTGCCGATCGGCGCGGCCAGGGGCATCACCGCCGCGCACCCGATGTCTTCCAGCTTACGACAGACGATCGGGTCATCCATGCAGTAGGGCAGCACCGTGAAGCCCTCCTTCACGAGGATCCGCGCCGCCTCCAGCGTCGCCTCGTTGTCCGGGAACAGCGTCCGTTCGTCGCCGATGACTTCGAGCTTCACGAGTTCGGACAGACCCAGCTCGCGCGCGAGCCGGCAGGTGCGGACCGCGTCCTCGACGGTGTAGCAACCGGCCGTGTTCGGCAGGATCGTGACGCGTCCCTGCTGGAGCAGCGACATCATCGACCCCTCGCCCCGCTCCTTCAAATTGACGCGGCGGAGGGCCACCGTGACCACCTCCGCGCCGGACGCTTCGAGCGCGCGACGGGTCTCATCCAGGTCCTTGTACTTGCCCGTCCCGACGAAGAGGCGGGAAGTGAACGTGTATCTGCCGATCGTCAACGCGTCGCTCGTCATCGCAGGCTCCTCGGGTGTCGACCCAGACGATCTGCTAGTCGGACCGGGACACAGGGTCCAGCGCGTCGACGAAAACCGGCGCTCCCGGCGCGCCTCGCTCGGCAGCATGATATCTTTGCGCCTATGTCTCCCAGAGCTTTTGGCATAGCCCTCCTCGTCGCGTTGCCCCCAGCGCTCACGCTCACGCCCCTCCCGACAGCGGACAGCCACGCGCCGGCCGGCCAGGAGCGCGCGGAGGCGAGCCGCGGCGCGCTCCTGTCCGGTCCGCGCGCGGCGCAGGCGGCCGTGGCCATTCAGCTCTCGCTGGACGAGCTCGTCGCCGCGGCCTCGTACGTCGTGGTCGCGACCGCGATCGAGCAGCGCAGCCAGTGGGAAGAGCTCGGCGGGGCCAGGAGGATCGTCACCTATACCCGCCTGTCGATCGACCGGACCGTGGCCGGACAGCCCGACGGCGAGGTCTGGGTCAGGACGCTCGGGGGCGTTGTCGGGGACGTCGGACAGCACGTGTCGGGCGACGCGCAGATCGCGATCGGCGCGCAGGCGATGGTCTTCGTCTCCAGGGTGGGCTCAGCCCTTGTCGTCTCCGGGATGGCCCAGGGCCACTACCCCGTCGTCGACGGCGAGGAGAAGCCGACGGTCGCCGGCGGGGCTGGCGCGCGGCGCATCGCCGTGCGCCGGCTGGCCGTGAGCCCCGACAGCGGGACCGTCCTGCCCAGGCCCGGCCCCGCGATCTCGGCCCGCGAACAGCTCATCGGCGCGACGCTCGACACGGCGATCGACGCGGTGAACCAGGCATGGAAGGCGAAACATGCGCAGAAGTGACCTCGCGCCCCGACCCGCGGGCGCGCGCCACCCCGCGCGCGCCACCACCATCGCCGCAGCCTGCAGCGCGCTCATCGCCGCGGCGCTCGCCTACCCCGGGGACGCCCTGGCCTACTGCCGCACGAGCGTCTGTCCGCCGGAGCAGACGGCGTCGGGGAAGGCGGAGACCGCGGCGGTCTGCACGCCGTCGCAGAGCACCGACTGCGGCACCCCGCTCGCCTGGCCTTCGCCGTGCGTGAGCTACTCCCTCCAGGAGGACGCCTCCGCCCAGGTGTCGCTCCAGGAGGCGGAGGCGATCTTCGAGCAGGCGTTCGCCGCGTGGACAGAGGCCGACTGCGGCGACGGGCAGACCCCGCGCATGGAGGTCACCTACCTGGGCCCGGTCGCGTGCGACACGCACGAGTACAACAAGCGCAAGGCGAACGCGAACATCATCACGTTCCGGGACGACGGGTGGCCGTACGTCGGCGGCGGGAACACCCTCGCGCTCACGACCGTCACCTACCACCTCAAGACCGGCGAGATCTACGACGCGGACATGGAGGTCAACTCGTTCGACGTGGCGCTCTCCCAGGGAGACGAGAGCGTCTCGTTCGACCTCCTGAGCATCGCCACCCACGAGGCTGGCCATTTCCTCGGGCTCTCGCACTCGAGCGAGCGCGACGCGACGATGTTCGCCGACTACCGGCCGGGGACCTCTTCGCTCCGCGACCTCTCGCAGGACGACCTCGACGGGATCTGCGCGGTGTATCCGCCCGGGGAGCCGATCCAGGGCTGCGACCCCACGCCGCGCCACGGCTTCTCTGCCCTGTGCGCCGCGGATCAGCCCGTGGTGAAGGAGTCGGACGGCTGCGCCGCGGCCCCGCGCGGCAACGCTGGCCAGCGCGGGCGCGGCGGCGGGCTCGTCCTCGCCGCGCTCGCGCTGGTCGGCGTGGCCGTACGGGCGCGGCGCGGCGCGGCCGCGCGGGCGGGCCGGGAGGAGGCCTGCTGAGCCAGAGCCCTCCTGTCCTGGTCGAGCGCGAAGGCGAGCTCGTCCTGCTGGTCGAGCGCGCCGCCCGCGCCGACGCGCTCGCGGTCGACGTGGAGGCCAACGGGCTGTTCGCGTACCGGGCGCGGCTCTGCACCGTCCAGCTCGCCTTCCGCGAGGGGGACGACATCGCGGTCGGGGTCGTCGATGCGCTCCGTGTGCCTGTCGCGCCGCTCGCGCGGCTCCTCGGGGCCGCCGGCCCGCCCAAGGTGCTGCACGACCTCACCTTCGACGCGCGCATGCTCGCCGAGGCGGGCGCGCCGCTCGCTGGCGCGCACGACACCTCGGTCGCCGCGCGCATGCTGGGGTGCGCGGCGACGGGGCTCGCCGCGCTGCTACTGTCGGAGCTCGACGTGAAGGTCGACAAGCAGCTCCAGCAGCACGACTGGGGGCGCAGGCCGATCGAGGACGCCGAGCTGCGCTACCTGGCCGACGACGTGCGCCACCTGCTCCCGCTCCGCGCGCGGCTCGCGGAGCGCAGCCGCGCCCTCGGGATCGACGAGGAGATCGAGGAGGAGTGCGCCTACAAGCTCGCGACCGCCCTCGGGCCGCCGCGCGATGCGCGGCCCGCTTACGCGCGCATCAAGGGGGCCCAGGCGCTCGATCCGCAGGGCCGGGCGGTCCTGCGGCGGCTCGTGGCGGCGCGCGAGGCGGCCGCCGAGGGGGCCGACGTGCCCTCCTTCAAGATCGTCGCCAGCGAGGTGCTGCTCGAGCTCGCGCAGCGGAGGCCTGCCCGCGCAGACGACGTGCGCGCGATCCGCGGGGCCGCGGCGGGCCGGGCGGCCACGTGCGTCGCGGCGTGGCTCCGCGCGGTCGAGCAGGGGTGCGGCGACGGCGACGTGCCCGAGGGCGAGCGCGCCCTCTTCCAGCAAGCCCGCCCGCCCCGGAAGGAGCTCGCCGCGCGGCGCGCGGTGGAGACCCGGATCGCGGCGTGGCGCAGGGCGGAGGCGAAGGCGCGGAAGGTGGACGAGCAGGTCGTGCTGCCCGGCCACTGCGCGCAGGATCTCGCGGAGATCGCGCTGGCCGAGGGCCACGCGGGGGACGAGGCGATCGCCGCCGCGATCGCGCGCATCCCGGGGCTCGGCGCGGGACGGTTCGCGCGTTACGGCCGCGCGCTCGCGGCGCTCGTGGCCGCGGCGCAGCCGGGCGAGCCGCCTGCCGCCGCGACGTAGCGCCGCGTATCGGCTCCGTAGGTCGGTTCCGCGTGTCCGCGATCCCCTCCGGGATCTCCGACACATGGAACCCGCTGCGAGCGAGCGCACGTGGCGCGCGCGCCGCGCGGTCGACAGAGCCGCCGGGCGATGGAATAGCAGGGCCCATGCCCTCGACCGATCACCCCAAGGCGCCGAGGCGGCTCCGCCTCTGGCCGCCGGCGATGTGGCTCCGCGCCGCGTTCGCCTTCGCGCTCGTGTTCGGGTGCGCCCTTCTGGGAGCGAGCGCCGGAGAGCTGTCCGCTCCGCCGCCCCCGCCGTCGCCGCCGCCCGCAGCGAACGCCGAGGTCGGCCCCGATCCGGAGGTGACCCCGGTCGCGCCCGACTCGCCTCGGGCCTCCATGCGCAGCTTCGTCGAGCTGTGCCGCGGGGGCGACTACGCCGAGGCCGCGCGTTACCTGGACGTGCCGCCGAGGGCGAACGGCGCGGTGCTCGCGCAGAGGCTCAAGGCGGTGCTCGATCGGCACCTCTGGCTGGAAGTGGAGACGCTCTCGCCGCAGCCGCAAGGGGACACGCAGGACAACCTCGGGGCCGGCGTCGAGCAGCTCGGCAAGATCCCGACGCGGACGGGGCCCCAGCCGGTGCGCCTGGTGCGGCGCACGACGCCCGACGGCGTGCGCTGGATCTTCTCGCGCGCCACGGTGGAGCGCGTCGACGAGTGGTACGCGCGGCTCGAAGATCGCTGGCTCCGCGATCACCTGCCGCCGGCGCTCCTGCGCCCCGGTCCGCGCGAGCTGCTCTGGTGGCAGTGGCTCGCGCTGCCGGTCCTCGCGCTGGCCGGCTGGCTCGTCGGCGCGGTGCTGAGCTACCTCATCCGCGCCGCGCTCCGCCGCGTCATCGCCCGGACGGAGTCCACGCTCGACGACGTGCTCCTCGGGGGGGCGCGCGGTCCGTTCACGTTCGCGGCGGCGCTCCTCGTGATCACGGCCGCGCTCCCGTGGCTCGGGCTCTACCTGCCGGCCGAGGAGTTCCTCGACAAGGTGCTGCGCGCCGGCGTCTTCGTCGCCGTCTTCTGGTTCGCCCTGCGCACGATCGACGCCGTCGGCGGCCGCCTGCTCGCCGCCCCCGCGACGCGCGATAACCCCGCGGCGCGCTCGCTCGTGCCGCTCATGGGGCGGATCGCGAAGGTCGCGATCGTGATCATCGGCGTGATCGCCGTGCTCTCGGAGCTCGGCTACCCGGTGGCGAGCCTCATCGCCGGCCTCGGCATCGGCGGCGTCGCGCTGGCCCTCGCCGCGCAGAAGACGGTGGAGAACCTCTTCGGCTCGGTCGCGATCGGCATCGACCGGCCGTTCCAGGTCGGCGACTTCGTGAAGGTCGACGCGCTCCTCGGCACGGTCGAGAGCATCGGGCTCCGCTCGACCCGGATCCGCACGCTCGACCGGACCATCGTCACGATCCCGAACGGCAAGCTGGCCGATCTTCAGATCGAGTCGTTCACGGCGCGCGACCGGATACGCCTCGCCTGCGTGCTGGGGATCGAGCACGACACATCGCCCGATCAGCTCCGCGCCATCGTGGAAGAGTGCGAGCGGGCGCTGCGGGAGCACCCGAAGATCTGGCCCGATGACATCGTGGTGCGCTTCATCGGCGTCGGCCCGTCCTCGCTCGACGTCGAGGTGACGGCCTGGTTCCAGACGAGCGACTTCGCGGAGTTCCGGGACATCCGGCAGTCGATGCTGATCACCTTCCTGCAGATCATCGACATGGCCGGGTCGCGGCTCGCCTACCCGACGCAGACGCTGCACGTCGCGCCGCGCGGAGGGGAGCGCCCGCAGCCGGAGGCGGCGGCGGCCGGGGGCTTCGCTAACGGGCAGCGCGCGCCGCGGCGGGCGCCATCGGCTGAAGCCCCGCCTTCTCGATGAGCGCGCGGTCCTCGTCCTCGCCGGGGTTCGGCGTGGTGAGCAGCTTGTCCCCGTAGAAGATCGAGTTCGCCCCCGCGTACATGCAGAGCAGCTGCGTCTCGCGCGAGAGCTCCGCCCGCCCGGCGGACAGGCGCACCATCGCGCGCGGCATCATGACCCGCGCGACCGCGATCATCCGGACGAACTCGATCGGATCGACCGGGGGGAGGCTCTCGAGGGGCGTCCCTGGCGAGCGCACGAGGGCGTTGATCGGCACGCTCTCCGGGTGGGGATCGAGGCGCGCGAGCTCGACGAGCATCTCGCAGCGGTCGGCGATCGACTCGCCCATGCCGATGATGCCGCCCGAGCAGACGGTGATGCCCGCCCGCCGGACGTTGCGCAGGGTGACGAGCCGCTCGTCGTACGTGCGCGTCGAGATGATGGATTTGTAGGCCTTCCGCGAGGTGTCGAGGTTGTGGTTGTAGGCGTCGAGGCCGGCCTCCTTCAGGCGGCGCGCCTGGTCGTCGGTGAGCATGCCGAGCGTGCAGCACGCCTCGAGGCCGAGGGCTTTCACGCCGCGCACCATGTCGAGGACGCGCTCGAAGGCGGGGCCGTCCTTCACCTCGCGCCACGCGGCGCCCATGCAGAACCGCGTCGAGCCGACGTCGCGGGCGCGCTCCGCGGCGGCGAGGACCGCGCCGACGTCGAGCATGCGCTCCGGCCCGACCTCGGTCTCGTAATGGCTCGACTGCGGGCAGTAAGCGCAGTCCTCGGGGCAGCCCCCCGTCTTGACGCTGAGCAGGGTGCAGAGCTGGACCTCGTGCTCGCCGTGGAACGCGCGGTGGACAGCGCGGGCGCGGTCGATCAGCTCGAAGAGCGGGAGGTCGTGCAGGGCGACCGCCTGCCCGACGGTCCAGTCGTGGCGGGGCGCGCCCGCCGGCGGGGCGTGCCCGGCCGGGCCGCTGCATCCATTCCTGTGCTCCGCCGCTTCTCGTTCGATCCCTTCGAGCATGGGCTCGCTCATAGCCGGGCTTGAGGCGCCGCCGCAAGCAAGGCGCGATAGGGAGGGATTTCTTGGCGTCCCTGGCGGCTTGGCGGTTCGAAATTCTGCTCTTTTCTGGCGGCTTTGGCCCGCTTCTCGCTCTAGAGCGCCGTCACCGCCTTCGCCGTCTCCTTGGCGATCGTCCCCTGGGCGACGAGCTGCCTGAGGTGCGCGTCGAAGGTCTGCATGCCGTACGGCGTGACCCCCTTCTCCATCAGCTCGCGCAGCGACGGGTTCCCCTCCGGCCGCCGGATCGCCTCGCGCACCGCTGCCGTCCCGACGAGCACCTCGGCGGCGAGGACCTCCCCCGAGCCATCGCGGCGAGGGAGCAGGCGCTGCGCGACGATGCCATGGAGACAGTCGGCCAGCCGGTCGCGCACCTCGCTCGGGCTCTTGCCGAGCGCGATCAGCCGCCCGAGCGCGCGCGTGACGTCCGCCGAGCTGACCGCCGCGAGCACGAGGTGCCCGGTCTCCGCGGCGTGAAGCGCGAGATCGAGCGACTCGCCGTCGCGGAGCGCGCTGATCAGCACGACGTCCGGGTCCTGCCGCAGCGCGGAGCGCAGCGCGGTCGGGAAATCCGCGGTGTCGACGCCGATCTCGCGCTGGCTCACGCTGGACCGGTTGTCCTCGTGCACGTGCTCGATCGGATCCTCCAGGGTCACGATGTGGCGCGGCACGGTCGCGTTGATGTGCCCGACGAACGCGGCGAGGGTCGTGCTCTTGCCGCTGCCGGCCGTGCCCGCGACGAGCACGAGGCCGTGATCGTGCTCCACCATCGCCCGGACGGCCGAGGGCACGCCCAGCTCCTCGAACGTCGGGATCTTGAGCGGGATGCTCCGCAGGATGATCGCGAGCGAGCCGCGCTGGCGATAGATGTTCACGCGAAACCGGCCGAGGCCCGGGACGACGTAGGAGGTGTCGAGCTCCTGGAGCGTGGCGAGCAGCTCGCGCGCAGGGCGCCCGGCGAGCAGCACCCGCGCGGCGGCCTCGCTGTCCTCGGGCCGGATCCTGTCGACGCGGAAGTAGACCATGTCGCCGCGCACCCGCGCGCCCGGCGGCTGACCGACCTTGAGGTGGATGTCGCTGGCGTGGGCGGCAAGCGCCTTGCCGAGGAGCTGATGGAGGAAGGCCTCGGAGGTGTACGGCGTCGTCACGGGGGGCAAGGTACCAAATTGGAACCCGACCGGCCCAAAGCGCGGCTGCACGAACCGAAAGCCCAGAGGGCGAAAGCCCAGAGGGCGCCGCGCCGCCGCGCGGGACGGCCGCGCGCCCGCGCCGCCGCGCGGGACGGCCCCGCGGCCCGGGACCGCCGCGCGGGACGTCAGGGACGCGGCGCCGCCGGGCCTCCCGCGGCGCCCGCGACGGAGCCCTCGGGATCCAGATCTGCCGGAATACGGAGAGGATCGACGAGCCCCCGCTCGGCGAGCGCGCGCGCCGCCGAGACGGCGAGCGCGCGCTGGTCCGAGGGGAGGTCGCGCCGACCTGACAGCTCGACCAGGGCCGCGGCCGCGCCGCGCGCCCCGTCCGGGTCGAGCGGCTCGCGCGGGCGCGGTGGCCGCCCGGCGATCCCGAGGAGCGCTTCGAGCAGGGGCGGGAGCGACGGCCCGGACGACGCGCGGGCGCGCTCGGCGAGCGGTCCGAGCGCCAGGTCGGCGTCATCGGCGTACGGCAGAGCGCGCAGGGCCGTGAGCGCGATGTCGCCGCCGTCATCGAGCGCGGCGAGGAGGCCGGAGGCGCCCTCGGCCTCGGCCAGCCGGGCACACTCCAGCGGGTCGTCCCCCGCGGCGAGGCGCCAGCGCGGATCGGTGAGGCGAGGGCTCGGCGGGCGCGGCGCCAGGGAGGGCGAGGAAGCAGCCGAGGCGGGCGACGCAGCGGCGCGAGGGGCGCTCCCCTGCTCGCGGCGACAGCCGAGGGGCGCGAGCAGGACGAGCGCGACGGGTACGACGAAGGCGAGGCGCGCCGCGACAGGCGCCGTCCGCCGCGCGCGGCGGATGCCGTCGCGGCCCCTCCCCTGCTTCACGGCTGATCGAGGATCGAGAGCGACCGCTTCGTGGGCGCGTTCTCGGGCTCCTGCCGCGCGTTGTACTCGTCGACCACCCGGTTGATGTGCATCGAGCAGAACTTCGGCCCGCACATCGAGCAGAACTCCGAGGTCTTGAAGTACTCCTGAGGGAGCGTCTCGTCGTGCATCGCCTGGGCCGTCTCCGGATCGAGCGAGAGCGCGAACTGCTGCTTCCAGTCGAAGGCGTAGCGGGCGCGGCTCAGCGCGTCGTCGCGATCCCGCGCGCCCGGGCGCTTCCGCGCCACGTCCGCGGCGTGGGCCGCGATCTTGTAGGCGATGAGGCCCTGCTTGACGTCCTCGGCGTTCGGAAGGCCGAGGTGCTCCTTCGGGGTCACGTAGCAGAGCATCGCGGCGCCCGCGAAGCCGGCCATCGTGGCGCCGATGCAGCTCGTGATGTGGTCATAGCCAGGCGCGAAGTCGGTGACGAGCGGGCCGAGCACATAGAACGGCGCCTCGTGGCAGAGCTCCATCTCCTTCTGCACGTTCATCGCGATCTGATCGAACGGCACGTGCCCGGGGCCCTCGATCATCACCTGCACGTCCTTCTCCCAGGCGCGCTTCGTGAGCTCGCCCAGCGTCTTCAGCTCGGCGAACTGGGCGGCGTCGCTGGCGTCGTGGAGGCAGCCGGGGCGGAGGCCGTCGCCCGCCGAGATCGTGACGTCGTACTTGGCGCAGACCTCGAGCACCTTGTCCCAGTGGGTGTAGAACGGGTTCTGCTTGTGGTGCTCGATCATCCACTGCGCCATGATCGAGCCGCCGCGCGAGACGATGCCGGTGATCCGGCCCTTCACGAGCGGCAGGTGCTCGAGCAGCACGCCCGCGTGGATCGTGAAGTAATCGACCCCCTGCTTCGCCTGGTGCTCGAGCATGTCGATGAGGTCCGCGGCCGTCATCTTGGCGGTGCCCTTGCACGCCTCGAGCGCCTGATAGATCGGCACCGTCCCGATCGGCACAGGGGAGTCCGCGATGATCGCGCGGCGGATGCCGTCGATGTCGCCCCCGGTCGAGAGATCCATCACGGTGTCTGCGCCGTACTTGATGGAGTAGCGCAGCTTCTCGAGCTCGCCGCTGACGTCGCTCGTGGTCTGGCTGTTGCCGATGTTCGCGTTCACCTTGCAGAGCGACGCGATGCCGATGCACATCGGCTCGAGGTTCAGGTGGTTCTTGTTCGCGGGGATGATCATCCGGCCGCGCGCGACCTCGCTGCGGATGAGCTCGGGTGCGAGCTTCTCACGGCGGGCGACGTACTCCATCTCCTCCGTGATGATGCCCTTCCTCGCGAAGTGCATCTGGCTCTGGTTCGGGCTCCCGGCGCGCTTGCTCACCCATTCGGACCGCAACATCGACGACCTCGCTTTCGAGGTGGGCGGTTTAGGTCGCGACCGCGCGCGACGCAAGCGCCGCGTCGCGCCTGGCCGCCCGACCTCGAGCCGGCCAGAAAGCGCGCCTCTACCAGCGCTCGCGCCGCTGTCAGGGAGGCGGCGCTTCGGGGAGCTCGGTCATCATGCCGAGCGTCTGTGCGCCGGCGGCCTTCGCGCCGTCGAGCACCTCCACGACGGTGCCGTAGACGGCGCCGTCGTCGGCGACGACAAAGACGATCCTGTCCTGCGGCCTGCTCTGGCGCTCGAGGATCGGCCTGAGCTTGCCCACGAGCTCGGCGCGCTCGACCCGCTCGTCGTTCACCTGCAGCTCACCTTGCGCGCTCACCCGGACGACGAGCTGGTCGGGCGGCGGAGGGGTGTCCTGCTTGACCTGCTCGGTGTCTGGCACGCGCACGCCGATGTCCTTCTCGAGCAGCGGCGTCACGACCATGAAGATGATGAGCAGCACCAGCACGACGTCGACGAGCGGCGTCACGTTGATGTCGGAGTTCAGGGGCACCGCCGGCTTGATGACGAACTTCCTCTTCGCGCTCGCGCTCATCGCCGCTATCTCCCCTTCAGCTCCTCGACCGCCAGCGAGACGCTCTTCGCGCCCGACTTGCGTGCCGTCTCCATCACCCTGCGGACGTCGCCGAACGAGAGGCGCTGGTCCCCCTTGACCAGCACCTTGCGCCCCGGCTGCGCCGCGAACTCGCGCGCGAGCCGCTCGGCGAGCCCGGCGTCATCGTATCTGTCGTTCTCGACCCACACCGTCTTCTCCAGCGTCACGGAGAGGATCAACGGGTCCACCTCCTTCTTCTCCTCGTCCACCTTCGCGGCCTGCGGCAGCTTCACGTCCTTGCCGCGCTGGAGCATCGGCGTGACGACCATGAAGATGATGAGCAGGACGAGGACGACGTCGACGAGCGGCGTGACGTTGATCTCGCTCTTGGGGCCCCTCTGCGGGCCGACACCCATCCCCATTGGAACGCTCGCTTCCCTGCTGGGCGCGTCACCGCGCGCCGCGCCGCGGGGGCGAGGCGCCGGGCGCCGCGCTCCGCGGAGAGGCACGCGGGGTGTCGCGCGGGTCCTCTGTCAAGCAGCCTCTTCAGCGGCCGGCCCGAGGCGCCCGTCGAGCCGCTTCGCCACGACGTCGAGGAGCTCGTTCGACGACTCCGAGATGTCGATCGACCGGGCTTCGACCCAACCCTGGAGATAGTTGTACCCCATGACGGCCGGGATCGCGACGATGAGCCCGAAGGCGGTCGTGATGAGCGCCTCCGCGATACCCGCCGAGACGGTGCCGAGGCCGCCGGAGCCAGAGGCCGCCATCTGCTGGAACGCCGTCACGATGCCCATGACCGTCCCGAGCAAGCCGACGAACGGCGCCGTCGATCCGACCGTCGCGAGCAGGCCATAACCTCGCTTCAGGCTGAGCACCTCGCGCTGCGCCTGCCGCTCGAGCGCCCGCGAGACCGACTCGAACACTCCGTCGCGCTCGTGCCCCTGCGCCGGCAGCCGCGAAGGCGTGTTTGAGGCATAAGCGGCGAGCCCGGCGCCGATGACGCGCCCGAGATAACCGCTCTCGCCGCCCGGCCTCGCGGCGGTCCAGGCCCCATCGAGCTCGCCCCGGGCGAGCAGCGGCCCGACCCGCGCCGCAAACGCGCGGGAGGCGGCGCGCGACAGGAACGACACGACGAGGCGCTCGCCCAAGACGATCAGCGACGCAACGGACATGATGGCCAGCGCGAAGACAATCAGCTTCGCGAAGAGCCCCATGTGGCCCCACAGCTCGATCAACGTGAATTGCATCGTCTCTCGCGCCTCCTGGCGCCCCATGTCGCGTGATGGTTTGGGTGATGCTGGAGCAGCACCTCGGGTGATGCTGGAGCAGCACCTCAGGTGATGCTGGAGCAGCACCTCAGGTGATGCTGGAGCAGCACCTCTGTGGATACCGAGCGGACTCGGCAGCACCGCAGCGCGGACCTACCCGTACCCTTCTCTACTAGATGCTCCAGCGGTTCAATAACACTCCTGCGCGCCCGGACGTCAAGGGAGCTTGAGCCGGATGGGGAACACGTAGTCCACCGAGACCGGGCGCCCCTGGTACATGACGGGGGTATAGCGATGCGTCGCGAGCGCATCGAGGATCGCCCGATCCATGTGAGGAAGCGACTTGGCCATCCGGCAGCCGCTCAGCGAGCCGTCCAGCTTGATAATGCACTTGACAATCGCGAGCCCCTCGACGCGCGCGGCGAGCGCCTCGCGCGTGTACTGCGGGTCGCGCCCCGCGACCTTCGAAGGCCGGGTCATTCCGGCGCCGAACGCAAGCACCACGTTCTGCGGCGGCGCCGTGCTGCCCAGCTGGCCGCCGACTTTGCCGCCCAGCTGGCCGCCCATCTGACCGCCGACCTCGCCACCGACGGTGCCCCCTTGAACGCCGCCCTGGACTCCCCCCTCGACGCCGCCCGGCTGCTCCGGCGCATCCTCCTTGACCGGCTCCGGCTTGGGCTCTGGCTCCGGCGCCTTGGCCTTGGGCTTCTCCGGCATGTCGTAGATCGTGTCAGGCGTCTTGACGGGCTTCGGCTGCTCGATGCGCTCCACCTTCGGCGGGCGCTTCGCGCCGCCGCCCGGAGGCGGCGGAGGCGGCGGCGGCGGAGGGGGCGGCGCCGGGGCGAAAAATGTGACCTCGACGTCCTTCGGCTTCTCGGTTCGAGGGCGTGTGGCCTGCCAGAGGATCGCCCCCGCGATCGCCACATGGGCGACAATGGAGAGCGCTGTCCCCGTCCCTAGTCGCCCCTGGGTGGCGGTAGCGCGACCGAGTACCGAGTCGAACATGAGGGGTCGTAACTCCTAGGACTCGAGCCGATCGAGGTAGAGAAGCCGCGACGTATGGAAGCGTGCGGCGCCTACCCGGAGTGTACAAGCGAGCGAGTCCTACAAAAAAGTCTATTGTCTGGCGCGATTCCTGTCTAGGGTAAGGAAGGACTCGAGGGGCATACATTTCTGGAGGGAATTCCGTGAAGTTTCTCGAAAAGAGGCTGGAACACGGAGGGCGCTCACGTGCGCCGTTGGGGCCGTGGGCGGCGTTGCTGCTGCTCGCGATGACTTTGTTGACCGCGTACCCTGCGTTCGCGCAGACGGGCAGCGGCGTGCTCCTCGGGCGGGTAGTCGACGCGTCGAACAGGGCGCCGGCCGCCGATGTGGTCGTGACGGCGACATCGCCAGCGCTGCAAGGGGAGCAGCTGGTCGTCACGGACGGCACTGGCCAGTACCGTATCCCGAACCTGCCGCCGGGCGACTACACACTGCGCTTCGAAAAGGACGCGTTCAAGCCGTACGCGCGCGGAGGGATCGGGGTCCGCGCCGCGACGACCTTCCGCGTCAACGTCGAGCTGCTCCCGGAGGCGCTGAAGGCGGAGGAGATCGTCGTTATCGGCCGCGCGCCGACGGTCGACGTCGGCTCGAGCAGCGTGAGCCAGAGCATCACCCAGGACTTCACCCGGCGCATCGCCGTCTCGCCCCCCACGGGGAAGGGCGCCACGACGCGCTCCTTCGAGTCGGTCGCCGCGACCGTCCCCGGGGCGCAGGCCGACGAGTTCGGCACGTCCATCGCCGGCACCTCCTCCCCCGAGAACCAGTACGTGATCGACGGCCTGTCGGTGAACGACCCGGCCTACGGGATCGTCGGCACGCCGCTCACCATAGAGTTCATCAAGGAGGTCAACGTGGTGGCCGGCGGGTACATGCCCGAGTTCGGCCGCGCGACCGGGGGCGTCCTCGATGTCGTCACGAAGAGCGGCGGCAACGCGTTCCAGGGCTCGGTCTTCTTCAACATCACGCCCGGCGTCTTCGAGGGCGCGCCCAAGGCGGTCCGTCGTCAGGGCGAGACCATCCAGACGGACGAGACCCTATCGTCGATCCGCGACTACGGGTTCGAGGTCGGCGGCCCCATCCTGAAGGACAAGCTCTGGTTCTTCGCGGGCGCCGATCTCGCGTTCAAGAGCTACTCGATGGAGCGCAACCTGTACGCCACGCGCTACAACCCCACCACGTTCGAGCCGGTGGAGGATCGCGCGACCGGGCTCAACGTCGTCGACCGGCTGCCGGGAACGCAGCGCTTCTACCGCGCCGAGGAGCAGACGCTGCAGTACCTCGGGAAGCTGACCTACCAGATCGATCCAGACCACAGCGTCGCGCTCTCCGTCTACGGTTCGCCCTCCACCTCGGGCGGCAACGGCACGTTCGGGTTCGACCCGCAGCAGGGCGTGACCGAGCTCTCGAACATCATCGGCCAGTACGGCGCGATGGCGCACGAGTACGTGGCGTCGTCCACCGACGTCGCGCTGAAGTGGTCGTCTGCGTTCAAGAACAAGACCCTGCTCCTCGACGCGACCCTCGGCTGGCACAACCAGCGGAGCGCGCGGCTGCCCCCGGACGGCTCGGAGCTCGGGACGCGCGAGGGCCTGGCGGGCGTGCCCCTCATGGTCTGGCAGCGGTACTCCCCGAACCCGTACTCGATCTACGATTTCGAGAGGCTCTCGCCCGAGGCCCGGGCCATGTGCGAGCCGCTGAAAACGGAGACCGGCGAGGTCGCCGCGGTGCCCTGCGCGGTGCGCCAGTACTGGCAAGGCGGCCCCGACTTCATCGACGACGCCGCGCTCAACCGCTTCCAGCTGAAGGCGATGGTGACGAGCATCTTCGAGGGGCTCGGGCACCACGTGGTCAAGGCCGGCATCGACGGCGAGATCACGACGTACAAGCACATCAAGGCGTACGCGGGCGGCACCACCTACGTGGAGGAGGGAGAGTGGGATGCCTCCCATGACGAGCGAGAGCTCGGCTTCCTGACCGGTCCGGACGGCCTGGCGACCGGCCCCGGCGCCAGGGACTACGTGATCCAGGACAAGCTCACGGTGTCGTCGCTCGGGGCGACGATCGGCGCCTTCGCGCAGGACAGCTGGAGCATCCTCGACCGGGTGACGTTGAACATCGGCGTCCGCTACGACGCGCAGTACCTGTACGCGAGCGACGGCAAGCTCGGGCTGGCGCTCGCGAACCAGTGGTCTCCGCGCGTGGGCGTCGTCTACGACATCACGCAGGAGGGCCGGTCGAAGGTGTTCGCGAACTACGCGCGGTATTACGAGAGCGTCCCCCTCGACATGCTGGATCGCGCGTTCGGCGACGAGCGGAACATCCGCTCCTTCCACCGGGGCGGCGCCAGCGGCTGTAACCCTGGGAACCCCGAGGACGCGACGGGTTATGGCGAAGGGCAGTGCCGGAATGACGACAGCCGGGTTCCGATCGACGAGGCCTTCGGCGCCCCAGGGGCCCTGAACTACGATCCGAACAAGAACTGGTTCACGTTCGGCGGCGGCAAGTCTCCGGTGGATCCGGATCTCGAGCCGCAGTCGTCGGACGAGATCGTGATCGGCGGCGAATACGAGGTCATCCCGAACGGGCGGGTCGGCGCGACGTACACGAAGCGCTGGATGAACAACGTCATCGAGGACATGAGCCGGGACGAAGCGAACACCTACTTCATCGGCAACCCCGGGAAGGGGATCGCCAAGGACTTCCCGGAGGCGACGCGCGATTACGACGCGCTGACCCTCTATTTCAACAAGACCTTCTCCGACCTGTGGCTCGCCCAGGTGAGCTATACGCTGTCGTACCTGCGAGGCAACTATCCGGGCCTCTTCAAGCCCGAGACCGACCAGCTCGATCCGAACATCAACACGGAGTTCGATCTGGCGTCGCTCCTCGTCAACCGCGAGGGGGCCCTGCCCGGCGACAACACGCACGAGATCAAGGTCTACGGCGCGAAGGCGATCGAGCTCCCGAAGGGAATGGTCCTCGACGTCGGCCTCACGTACAGGTCCCGCTCCGGCGCCCCCATCGACTACTGGGGAGCGCACTACCTGTACGGCCCCGACGAGTCGTTCATCCTGCCCCGAGGCGCCGGCGACCGCCTCCCCTGGGTCCACAACGTCGACGGCCACATCGGCTATTCGGTCAAGCTCGCGAAGGACAGCGAGCTCACCGTCACCATGGATGTCTTCAACCTCTTCAACTTCCAGGAGGTCATCCAGGTGGACCAGCGTTACACGAGCGCGTACGTCGATCCCTGCGTCGATGGAACGAAGGAAGATCTGCCGACGTGCGTGAAAGACCACAACACCGGCGAGCCGCTCGATCCGAAGGCCGTGAACCCGAACTATGGCGAGCCCACGCAGTTCCAGACACCGCGGCAGTTCCGGTTCGGCGCGCGGGTGACGTTCTAGGCGCGGCGCGCGCGGGAAAGGATGCAAGCGATGAAGAAGCGATGGCTTGTTTGGATGGCAGGGTTCGCGGCGCTCTCACCGCTCGCGGCGATGTCTCCGGGCTGCTCGCAGCCCAAGCCCGAGTGCACGGTCGGCGGCGCCCTTGGGTCCGCGTTCGCAACGAAGTTTACCCGGATCGACGGGGATGCCGAGGGCCCCTGTGCTCTGAAGGACGGAACTGTCGAGCTGGTCGGGATGCAGGTGTACAATCAGGACAAGAATGGCGACAAGCTCCCCGACGTGGATGAGAAGCTCGTCGCGATCCAGACCCTGGAATTCGGCACTTGGTATCGCGGCGGCGCCACGATCGACCCGAACCCGGATCTGAACCCGTTCGCGATCGGTGCCTTCGCGAGTCGCGACCCGGATGACAACGAGATCTGCACGGTGCCGACGTTCGATCCCGCCGAGGTGGTGTTGCTGCCCGGCGGCGAGGGCGGCGCTGGCGGTGCCGGTGGTGCCGGCGACGGCGGTGCCGGTGGCGCCGGGGAAGGCGGCGCTGGTGGTGCCGGCGACGGCGGCGCTGGCGGCGCTGGCGGTGCCGGTGGTGCCGGTGGTGCCGGCGACGGCGGTGCCGGTGGCGCCGGGGAAGGCGGCGCTGGCGGAGCCGGTGGTGCCGGCGACGGTGGCGCCGGCGAGGGCGGCGGTGGGGAAGGCGGCGTACCGCCGGTGGCGCTGGGATCGCACAAGCTCGAGTGGCGCAACATGCGCGTGTACGTGACAGCCGCCAACCTCGGCAATCATTTCGAGGCAGAAGTCACCTACTCGGAGGAGAGCTGCTCGGCGACGTACAAGGTCGTCGGAGTTTGGCCGGCGATCGATTGTCGGGTCTACGCCCCGAATCCCGAGCCCGGGGGCGCTCCGATCCCCACAGACAAGGGCGATGATGCCCTCTGCGTGAACCCTCGCCTCTCCCCGGAACTCAAGGTGAAGTGCGACGCTGGCGCGGGCCTGTGCGTGCTCGACGCGGACTCCATCCCCGCCCTCAAGTAGGCAGCCTCGCTGGCGGGGCGCCCATCGTCCCGCCAGCGCTCCTCCGGCCCCTCTCCCCTCACCTCCCCTAAACCCTCATCGCCCAGGCGCATCCCTGGTCGTCGCGCGAAGACGGCAGGCTCGAAGAGCCCCTGCTCGTTGCGCAGCGCCAGCGATGGTCGAGCGAGAGGTGATGAGCGTCCGCGACGACGCGCTCGCCCGACGGACCCAACGTCAGCGCAGCTCCCGCCGCGATCCCTCGGACCGCCGGCTCACGGCCCCGGTTTGACGGCCAGCCTCGCCAGCGCCGCGCAGCCGGCCCCGCTCGCGATCTCGAGCTTCGCCGTGAGCGCGCACAGGCGCGACGCCCGCCCGAGCGCCGCCGGATCGCCCGATACGATGGCCCGCTTGGACTCGTATCCGGTCCGGACCCCGAGCATCGTCTGCGCGCGGGGAGGCAGCTCCGCGCGCCGCGCCACGAGCAAATCGCCGAGCTTCGGGCCGGGATCGGCGGCCGGCGCCCACGTCCAGACCGACGCGATCAGGGCGTCCGCGAACGCCGCGCGCAGCTCGTCGCCGCCGCGCGCGCCTTCGCACGGCAGCGCGGGACCGGCGGGCCCGACGTCGGTGGCGAGGAGCCGCCGCCCCGCGATCCGCCGGAGCAGATCGTTCTCCACGCCGGCGATCTTGCCGTCGTCGTCCGAGAACGCCCCCGCCTTGAACCGCACGGCGAGCGCGGCGCACTTCTCGTCGCGCTCCGCGCGCAGCCGCTGCTCCTCGCGGGCTCTCTCCTCGGCGCGCAGCCGCTCCTCGCGCTCGCGCGCCTCGCGGGCCTCCACCGCGGCGCACTGATCGAGCCGCGCGGCCACGCGCCGCTGCTGCTCGCTCGCCGCGCGGCCGAGATCGTCCTCTGCGATGTCGCGGACCGCGCACACCTCCGGGCGCTCCAGGACCGCATCGACGCGCGCGCGGGCGGCGCGGAACCGCACGATCACCGACAGCGCCGCGACGATCACGAGGGCCGAGACGACGATCGACGCGATCCTGCGGAGCCTCCGCCGGTGATACGCCTTGGCGAGCGCGCCGCCGCCGCTCTCGTCGAGCAGCTTGCGGCAGCGGCCGATCATCGCCTGCCATTGCGCGATGTCCTCGGCGAGCACCTGGAGCGGCTCCGCGAACGGGCGATCGCGCCGGACCTTGTTCGCCAGCCGCTCGAGCCACATGCCAGCGTCGGGGGCCCGACCGTGGTCGGTCACCTCGGCGACGCCCTCGAGCAGCCCGCCGATGCGCCCGGCGTAGACGTCCCAGGCGAGGACGGCCTCGGACTGGCTATCGCCGAGCCGCTCGATGGCCTCGCGCACGTCGGCCATCGGGAGGAGGCGCTCGACGTCCTCCCTGCGCACGCCCGCGAGCTTCGCGGCCTGATCGACGCCGCGCTGGAAGCCGCCGAGGAGCCCCTCCGGCGCCAGCTCGCGGAGCCCCTCCGGCACACGGCTCGCCTGCATGCACGCGCCGGCGTGGTGCAGCGGCCCCATTGCGCAGGTCAGGAAGGTGCCGCCGAGCTTCACTTCCATCGAACCGTGGCTCTCCTCTCCACGACTCTCCACGAGATACCCTGGACAGCGCGGCGCGGAAAGGCTCGCCGCGCTGTCCACGGTGCATCACCGGCCGCTGCTTGATGCCTCGAGGTCCCAGAGCGCGTAGAGCACGTCGACGTCGTACTCGGTGTGTCGCCAGCCGGGGTGGAGCCGGTAGCTGCGCGGGAGCAGGCCAGAACCCAGGATGGCGTCCGTCTGCTCGGCGAAGGTGTAAAGATACATCTTCACGCCGCTCAGCTCGGCGTCGGAGAGCGGGCGCGCGTGGCGCTCGTGGAGCCGGACGTTCGGCCGCCGCTCGACGATGCTCACCAGCAGGCGGCCGCCGGGGCGCATCGCGCCGGCGAGGTTCTTGAGCACGAGCGAGAGCTCGTCGCAGAACTCGAGTGTGCCGAGCGCAAGGGCGACGTCGAACCGCCCCCAGGAGCGGGGGATCGGGAGGTGGTAGTCGTGCCGGTGATAGGCGCCGTGGGGCCGCTTCTTGCGCGCGATCTCGAGCATCCCCTCGGCGATGTCGAAGCCGACGACCTCGACGGACGGCGGGAGATCGCGCGTGAGGTGGCCCGGACCACAGCCCGCGTCGAGCACCCGGGCGCCCTCGGTGACCACCTCGCGCAGGAACGCGCGCACGGGCTTCTCGTAGTGCTGGATGTCTTTCCAGGTGGAGACGTAGTCGGGCGCAAAGTCCTCGTAGTAGTCGACGAGCCGCTCGATCCGGGTCGCTCGCTTCATGACGCCTTTCAGGTGATGTCGTCGACCGCCTGCACGGTCTCCTGGATGTCGTGCTCGTGCGTGTAGCCGAGGATGTCGCGCGCCCGCCGGTCGTCGACCATGCACACGTAGCGGATGTGATCGAGCTCGGGGGCCGGGAACGAGGTCGCCCTGAACCGCCAGAGCCGCGGGATGATCGTCTGCATGACGAAGTGGGGAATCGCCGCGCGCGCCCGGCCGGTCATCTCGATGACGCGCGAGAGCGGCAGCGGCGCGGGCCCCGCGAGGTTGAAGATCCCGCGCACGCCGGGGCGGAGCGCCGCGAGGATCGCGGACACCACGTCGTCCTGGTGAATGACCTGCACCATCGGGTCGAAGCCGAGGAGGGTCGGGATCACGTTGAGCCGGAGGTAGTTCGACGGCGCGTTCCGCACGGAGCCGAGGATGTGGACCGGCCTGAGGATGACCGTCTCGGTCTGGGGGTGCTTCCAGAAGAACGACTGCGCCAGCATGTCGACCTCGATGAGGTCGCGGATCTCGCTGAACGACGCGCCGCCGAGCAGCGGGGCGTCCTCGGTGATGAACTGCGGGTTGTCGGGGCGCGGCCCGTAGGCGTTCGCGCTCGAGAGCACGATGAGCTTGGGCACGTCGTACTGCGCGACGAACTCGAGCAGCCGCTGGAACCCAGCAAGGTTCCAGCTGTGGTGCTCCATCTGGCTCACCCGCGGATCGTGCATGACCCCGAGGTGGACCACCGCGGCGAGCTGCTCCTGGCGGAAGATGTCCTGGGTCTTCTTGCGGCGGATGTCGATCTGGTGATGCTCGATGTCCTTGGGGCGCCCCTCGAAGCTGCGCCGGTCGACGCCGATCACGTGCCGCTCGCGGTGGAGGCGCCGCGCCAGGCGCCGCCCGAGGCGACCACAAATGCCGGTGATGAGGATGGACCGGAGGGACGGATCGGTGTCCGCAGCGGGACGGCGGCCTCGACCGAGCATTCGTTCGCTCATCGGAGCGACGGTCGCTTCGAGGAGGCCGATGGTCAAGCCCTTCGTGCCGGTGCAGGCCCACGCGAGTTTTGCTATCGTCCGCCGCCCATGGCCAGCAGAACGACGCTCGCCAGGCTGAGCCACTTCGTCACCCACAGCGCGCTGCCGCTCGCGCGCGTCGGGGTCGACAGCCTGCGCGGCACGATCGACGACGCCACCATCCGGCTGCTCGGTCAGGACTTCGAGGACCGGCTGCGCCGGGTCGCGCTGCCGCACGCGGCGGACGGGGTCGACCCGTTCGGCCTCGACCGGGAGTGGGCGAAGTACGCGGTCGGGGTCGCCGCGTTCTTTCATCGCTTGTATTTCCGGACCGAGGTGTTCGGCATCGAGCGCGTCCCGACCGGCCGTGTGCTCCTCATCGCGAACCACTCGGGCCAGCTCCCGTTCGACGGCATGCTCATCGCGGCCTCGCTGTTCCTGGACGCGGAGCCGCCGCGCGTGATGCGGAGCATGGTCGAGAAGTGGACGCAGACGCTGCCGTTCGTGGCGACCTTCTTCTCGCGCGTGGGCCAGGTCGTCGGCGTCCCCGAGAACGCGCGGCGGCTGCTCGACATGGGCGCGGCGATCCTGGTGTTCCCGGAGGGAACGAAGGGGATCTCGAAGGGGTTCTCCAGCCGCTATCAGCTGCTCGACTTCGGGCTCGGGTTCATGCGGCTCGCGCTCGAGACCGACACGCCGATCGTGCCCATCGCGGTCATCGGGGGCGAGGAACAGTACATCTCGCTCGGCAACCTCGAGTCGGTCTCGAAGGCGCTCGGCATGCCGACGTTCCCGATCATCCCACAGCTCCTGCTCCCCGGCGGCCAGCTGCCGCTGCCGACCCGATACCGGATCTACTTCGGCGAGCCGATGACGTTCCACGGTGACCCCGACGACGACGACGCGGTGATCCAGGAGAAGGTGGCGCTCGTGAAGGGTCGGATCCAGTCGATGCTGAACCGCGGCCTGAAGGAGCGGAAGAGCATCTTCTGGTGATCGCGTGATCGCGTGATGGCGTGAGCGCGTGAGCGCGTGAGCGCGTGATGTCGTGAGCGCGCGGGCGCTCAGGCGCCCGCCAGCGTGACCGCGGCCTCGGGGCCGTGAGCGAGGACGCGCGCGTGGCCGCCAAGGATGGCGGGCTCGTTGCGATGGCCGTGGCCGATCGGCAGCCCGGCGACGACGGGGATGCCCAGCGGGAGCAGCCTGTCGCGGAGGACCTCGTCCACCGTGATGCCGTCGGGGCCTGGTGCGCACTGATCGAAGTCGCCGAGGACCACCGCCGCGGCCGGGGCGAGGTGGCCGCCGACCTCGAGCGTCGCGAGCATGCGATCGATGCGGTAGGGCCGCTCGGTGACGTCCTCGAGCAGGAGGATGCACCCCTCCGGGACCCGGAGCCGTCCCGCGGCGGCGCAGGCGTGGAGCAGGGCCAGGTTGCCGCCGAAGAGCGGCCCCTCGGCCACGCCGGCGCGCAGCGTGGTGAGGCCGTCGAAGCGGCGCTCACCCAGCGGATCTTCGAGGGCGCGGATCAGCGCGGCGCGGGCGCGGGCGTCGCCGCGCCCGAGCGCGGTGACGTGGACACCGTGGAGCGACGCCACGCCCGCGCGCGCTGCCTCGACGTGGAGGGCCGTGACGTCGGAGAAGCCGACGATCCAGCGGGGGTGCGCCGCGAGGACGCTCCAGTCGAGCCGGTGGACGAACCGGTTCGCGCCGTAGCCGCCGCGGGCCGCGAAGATGGCCCTGACGTCGGGATGCGAGAGCGCGCGGGCGAGCTCGCCGCTGCGCCGGGCGTCGCTGCCGGCCAGGTACCCGGCCCGCGCGAACAGCCCGTGATGGGAGGGCGCCGACAGCGATGGCGGCCCGCCCCCGTGGACGTCGCCGTCGAACGGAGGCCCCTCGCCCGCGTCGAAGAGGACGCGGTAGCGCTGGGCGAGCCAGCCGATGCCGACCCGCGCGAGGACGTGCTCGAACGGGCTGGAAGGGGCGATCACCGCGACGGTATCGCCCGGCCGGAGGGCCGGCGGCAGGATCGGCGGGGGAGAGCTAGCGAGCACCAGGGTCGTCGTCGATCAACTCCACGTCTTCCGCATCGGTGTCGACGTCGATCGCGTCGGAGCCAGGCAGGGGCGGCACGACAGGCGCCATGGGGGCTGCGGGCGCGACGGGCAGCGCAGGGGCCGAGAGGGGTGCCTCATCGTGCGCTCGATGGGCCTCGCCGTTGTCGACGTCGCCGAGCGTCGGCGGCGCTGCATGAGCGTCGAGCTCCGACCAGTGCGCGGGAGCAGCTGGCGCATCGGAATACGCAGCCGGAGCAATCTGGATGACCTGGGTGGCGCTATCCAGAGGGAGCCTCTGCCCCTCGCGCAGCACCACATCGACATGGGCAGCGCCGCTGTTCGCGTCGACCGCGTCGGCGTGCGAAGCGACGCCGTAGGCCCAGACCTGCCGCTCCGGCTCGACCGGCAGCGCTTGCGAGGCGGCGGCGTCCGCCGGCTGCGCCTCCGCAGCCGGGTACGCCTCCGCAGCCGGGTACACCTCCGCAGCCGGGTACGCCTCCGCAACCGGGTACGCCTCTGCGGCCGGGTACACCTCTGCGGCCGGGTACACCTCTGCAGCCGGGTACACCTCAACGGGCTGCGCCTCCGCAACCGGCTGCGCCTCCACAGCCTGCTGCGCCTCCGCGGCCTGCTGCGCCTCCGCGGCCTGCTGCGCCTCGACGCCCTCGTGCGCCTCGGAGCCCGCGTAGCCGTTGCTCACCGCCGCCGCCACCGCGCTGGCCTCGAGGCCGAGCGTCTCGAGCGCCGGCGCCCGGGGCGCGAGCGGCGGCTCAGTCAGCGGCGGGCCCGGCGCCCGGGTCGGCAGCGAAGGAGGCGGCGGGGTGCGCTTGAGCTTGCCGGTCTTGGCCCGCTCGAGGCCCGCGGTCGCGTCCGGATCGCCCGCCTTCATGCGGAGGACGCGGCGCCAGGCGTCCGCCGCCTCTCGCGCCTCGCCGAGCTCCTCCTCCCAGAGGCGCGCCACCTTGCGCGCGAGCTCTGCCCGCTGCGCCGGATCGCGGCCGCGGAGGATCTGGTCCTCGTACAGCTGGATCATGCCGCGGTGATCGCCGAGCTCCAGCAGGAGACCCGACAGGTCGTTCATCACGTCCTGATCCGAGGGCGACAGGTCGTGAAGCTTCTTCAGGTCCGCCGCGGCGCCCTGCCGGTCGCCGAGCACGTCGCGCCGCAGCCTGGCGCGACGCTGCAGGAGCTTGCGCACGAGCGGGCCGTCAAAGACCTCGTCCAGCGCGCGGTCCAGCGTCGCGCCGACGCGGGGCAGATCGCCCACCTCGCGCCCGAGGGCCTCGAGCGCGTCGAGCGAAGCGTCGTCGACCTGCGTGAGCACGGCGTCGCCCAGCCAGCCGAAGGCGCGGTCGACGTCGCCGAGGTCCTGGTACGCGATCGTGGCCGCGCGCCGCAGGAGCGCCGCCCGGGTGCGGCCGCCGTCGCGCGAGCCCTGGCCGCCGGCCGCGAGCGCCTCGGCGAGGACCGTGCGCAGCGCCGTCGACCGCGACCGCTCGTCGTCGTCGCGCGCCACCTGCTCGAGCGTGGCGATCGTCTCCTCCTGAACGCCGCCGCCGAGGGCCAGCTCGAAGAAGCTCCTCGCCCGGTCGATGGCGCCGCGCTCGCAGGCGATCTGGGCGGCGCGGACGAGCGCCGCGAGGCGATCGGCCGGCGTGCGGCACCGGCTCACCTGGCGCTCGAAGAGGTCGATGATGAGGCCCGGGGCCTCGGCGAGCGCCGCGAGCCGCTGGAGCAGCGGCTCGACCTCGGCGGTCGGCACGCTCGCGAGCGCGCCCTCGCCGTGGTGGATCGACTCCAGCGGATCGGCGCCCACGGAGACCCGGACCTCGGCCTGCCGCACGAGCTCCACCGCCCGGGCCGTGCCCGCGAGATCCCTGGCGAGGAGCTCGTGCGCGACGGTGAGGGCCTCGCGATCCTGGAGCTCCACCGCGATCGCCTCGAGCTTCTCCGCGAGGCCGGCGTCGGCGGTGCGCGAGCGCGCGAGCTCCATCGCCACGCGCGCGGCGTCCTTCTGGCGACCGACCTCCACGAAGCGCTCGAAGGCCCCGCGCAGGGCGACCTCGCGCCCCGCGCGCGCGATCGACTCGTTCCAGGCGACCAGCTTGGTCGCGACGATCCCCTTCCACCCGATCCGGTCGCCGAGCGCGACGTACGCCTCTCGGCTCGGCTCGTCGCCCTGATCGGCGAGCCGCTCCAGGAGCGCCAGCGCCTCGTCGCTCTTGCCCAGCTGCTGGTCCAGGATCTCGGCGAGGCGCCGTGTCATCTGCGACGCCTCGTCGTCGTCGCCCTCCACCTCGATCAGGATCGCCATCAGACGCGCGACCTTCGGCCAGTCGTTCAGCCGCTCGGCGAGCCGCAGGAGCCGAGCGACCGCATCGAGGTCGTCCGGCTCGACGGCGTGGACGATCTCGAGCGCTCGGACGGCGCCGCGCGGATCGTCGAGCGGGCCCTCGTACAGCGCCGCGAGCCGCTGCGCGATGTCGACCTGGTCGTGGTCGTACACGAGCACGAGCTCACGCTCGAGCGCGCCCGCGACCCCCTTCGGGTTGCCGCGCTGCTCCTCCAGATCGGCGATCCCCCGCAGCGCGATCCGGTTCTGCGGATCGAGCGTCGCCACGACCGCCTCGTAGCGCGCGATCGCGGCCTCGAGGTCGCCGGGGCCCTCCGCGAGCATGCGCGCCTCACGCAGGGCGAGCGAGATCTTGCCGGGCTCGCTGTCCGTCAGGTCGCCGAGCTTGCGGAGGAGCTCCGCGCCCTGCTGGTGATCGCCGCGCTCACCGGCGTCCTCGGCCAGCCGCGCGATCGCCTCGGCGTCGTCGCCGTCGGCGAGCAGGAGCGTGAGCGTCGCGCGCTCCCCGTCGCGCTCGCCGAGCTCGCGCTGCAGGGCCGCCGCGGCCCGTCGCGCCGCGACGCGCTCCGCCCTGTCGCCCAGCACCTCGGCCCGGCTCAGGAGGAACCGCACGAGCTCGGGCCGCCGGTGGGCGCGCCGGTAGAGGTCCTCGATCGCCGGGGCGGCGTCGGTCGCCGGATCGATCTCGATGGCGCGCTCGACGCGGTCGAGCGCGCCGTCGACGTCCCCTGCGCTCAGGAGCAGCTCGGCGGCCTGGACGAGGAGCGCCGGGCGCGCCTTGCGATCCGCGAGCAGCGCGCGCTCGCAGAGCGCCCTCGCCGCCTCGGCGAGCCGCCCCGCCGCGACGTAGGCCTTCTGCGCGAGCTCCCACAGCCTCGGTTGGCGCAGGAGTTCGGCGGCCTGGCCGTAGGCGTCGCCCGCGGCGCCCGGCTCGTCGAGCCGCATCCGGAGCTCGCCGAGCTTCTGAAGGAGCGGCCCATGGTTCAGCTTCCCCCGGAACCAGGAGGTCGCGTCGGCGAGGACCCGCGCCGCGAGATCGAAGCGCTCGCCGCGCTCGAAGAGCTTGACGGCGGACAGGAGCGCCGCGCCGTCGTCAGGCGTGAGGCCCGCGATCCGCACCCACGCCTCCGCGGCCGCGATGGGGTCGCGGCGCTTCTGCTCGTGGAGCTCGACGAGCGCCTTCTCGATCTCGACCCTCTGCGCGACGTCGGGCGTCGCCGCGGCGTCCTGCTCGAGCAGCGCGGCGAGGTCGTCCCACCGCGAGCTCCGCTCGAGCAGCCGCCTTAGCTCGGCCTGGGCCTGCGCGTCGCCGGGATCGAGCTCGGAGAGCAGCTTCCAGGCCTGGACCGCCGAGTCGATGTCCCGCAGCTGCGCCTCGCACAGCCCGGCCACGTCGCGCAGCTGCGCCTTCCTGCGCTCGATGGGCGCCTCGGGGACGCGCGCCGCCGCGAGCAGGACGTCCCGCAGCTCGACGAACATCCGCTTCTGGCGCAGCTGCTCCTCGACCTGCGCGAGCACGTCCGGGTTGGCCGGCTCGCCCTTGAGGATCTCGCGGAGCCTGGCGAGCGTCAGCGGCTTGCGAAGCTCGGCCGGCTCCTCCCTCGGCGGCTGCAGCGCCTCCGAGGCGGCCGAGCCGCCGAAGGCACCAGGCGCCGGCGCGGCGCCGGCCAGGCCGTACGCCCCCGCGGAGGCCGGCGCTGCGGCGTCCGCAGGCGAAGCCAGCGTGTCCGGCGCCGTCGACCCTGGCGCGGGAGAGAACGAAGACGCCGGCGCGAACGCGGCCACCCCCGGCTCGACCAGCCCAGCGACAGCCGGCGACGAGAGGACACCCGAGGGGGGCACTGACGCGTGCGCATGGGCGGCTCCCGCGCTCGGCGGCACCGACGACCGGTGCGCAGGAGCGGCAGCCACGCCCATGGGCGGCGGCGGCACCGACGGCAGCCGCGGGGGGGGCGGCACGGACGCCCGCTTGCGCGCCTCGGGCGCCATGAACCCGTTCGGGTTGACCTGGAGGTAGGCGAGGTAGCGCGGTCGGAGCTCCGCGATGCGGCCCAGCTGCTTCCCGTAGTGGTCGGCGAGCTGCATGGCGCGATCGTGCCCGGGCGCCGCGCGGAGGGCGTAGACCGAGTACGAATAGCCGTACTCTCCGTCGTACGTCTCCGCGAGCGCCACGAAGAGCTCCGCGGCCTCGTCACGCTCTGCCTGCGGCACCGGCTCGCCCGCCTCGATGCGGTCGACGATGGCGACGCCGAGCGCCTGGATGAGCCCCACGTCGTGCGGCACGAACGCGCGCGCGTTCCTCAGCGCCACGGTGGAGCCCGCGAGATCGCCGGCGCGACGCCGGATGTCAGCCTCGTCGCGCAGCAGGGCGAGCCGCCGCTCCGGGTCGTCGACGAGCGCCTGCTCCATCGCGAAGTACGGGATCGCCTCGGCGTACTGCTGCTGGGCCTTCAGCATCTCGCGTGCGGCGTAGATGGCGTAGACGTTGTGCGGGTCGAGCTCCGCCAGGCGGCGCCAGTTCTCGAGGGCGCGCTCCGGCCGCGAGAGCGGCGGCTCGCTCCACAGCCGGCCGAGCTCCTCGTGCAGGGTCGAGACCTGCGCGCGCACCTCGGGCCGCTCGAAGAGCAGCGGCGTGAGCGCCTTGACGAGCCGCTCCAGGAGCGCGACGAGCGCCTTCTGATCGCCCTTGTCGCGGTAGAGCTGCGCCAGCCGCTCCGCCGCGGTCCGCTGCGTCGGATCCTTGTCGATCGCGATCATGAGCGTCCGCGCGGCGTGGTGCGCGTCGCCGATGGTGGTCGACCACACGTTCGCGGCCTCGCTCAACCAGTGCGCCGCGTACGATGGATCTGCGGTGGAGCTGCCGACGCGCTCGAGCAGCATGGCGTACGAGCGTGGGTCCTGCTCCCCGGCTCGGTGAGCATACGCCAGGGCTTCCCCGTCATGCGGATTCGTGACGAGCCGCTGGACGAGCGTTTCCATCTCCCGGGGATCCATCGGTGCGCGGCGAAGTTACACGTTAGCCTCCGGCTCGTACAGCGACTCTCGGCGCCATTCACGATCGGGCGCCGCTGTCTCTCGCGCGACGGGACTCCATGGAAGAGCGGGCCTTCGGGGACCCACGTCGGCCGCGCGCAGCGGTGCCGCGCGCGTGCCGTCATCAGTCGAATTTCACATACGGCTTGCGCGGCTGCGCTGACTTTCGCCTGGGTGTCGACGCCGATGGAACGCCGGTGGGCACAGGCGCCGCGCTGGCGACACCCGCGGGCGCCGGGGTCGGCGCGGCGGGCGGCGGCGCCGGTGCGGCGGGCGGCGGCTCCGGCGCGGGCGGCGGCTCCGGTGCGGTCAGCGCAGCGGCGGGCGGCGGGTCGGCGCGGGAGATCGCGCCCGCGAGTGCCCTCGCTTCCAGCGCTACCCCTTTCTGAAGGCTGCGCGCGCCGCCGTCCGCAGGCCGGCGGAGCTCGCGCACGGCGAGCGCCATCACGATCAGAGAAAGGGCGCCGGCGCCGACGACCACGCGCGAGGTGCGCCTCCGTGGCGCGGGACGCAGCGTGCTCGGCGCCTGCGCGGCGTCGGCGCCGTCGCCCACGACCGCGAGCAGCTCGCTCGTGGCGCCGACCTCGGCGGGCTGAGCCGGGCCGAGGCGCTCGCGGTCGAGGCTCGGCCTGGCCTCGTCCATCGCGCGATCGAGCTCGGCGATGAACTCCTGGGCGCTCCGCGGCCGATCCTCGGGCCGCTTGGCCAGGGCGCGCTGCAGGAGCTGCGAGAGCGACGGCGGTATCCTGGCGTCCGGCGCGGCCTCGCTCGCCGGCACCGGCGACGATTTGATGTGCCTCGCCATCACGACGACCGCATCGTCGTCGATGAACGGCGGCCTCCCGACCAGCATCTGATAGAGCAGGACGCCGAGCGAGTAGAGGTCGCTCCGCGCGTCGAGCGGCCTGCCCTGCGCCTGTTCCGGCGACATGTACCGCGGCGTCCCGAAGACGGTGCCTGCCTGGGTCTCGAGGGCGTCGACCGGCCGCTCTGTCCCGGTCATCACCTTCGCGATGCCGAAATCGAGCACCTTGCAGATCTCCTCGTGCTCGCCCGCGGGGGGCCTCGCCAGGAACAGGTTGTCCGGCTTGAGGTCCCTGTGGATGATCCCTTTGTCATGCGCCTCGGCCAGCGACAGGAGCGCGTGCCGCGCGAAGCGGGCGGCGTCGCCCACGCGCAGCCGCCGCAGGCGCTTGAGCCGCTGGCCGAGCGACTCGCCCTCGAGCAGCTCCATCGCGAGGTAGAGGGAGCCGCTGCTCGACGTCGTCCCCTCCACGGGCGAGCTCTGCTCTGCAGAGCGACCGCGGCCGAAGGCCGCGTCCGTCGCGTCGTCCACGACCTCGCCGAAATCGAACACGGTGACCGTGTGCGGCGACCGGAGGAGGCTCATCGCGCGCGCCTCGCGGGTGAAGCGCGCCTTCGCCTGCGCGTCGAAGGCCCTGTCCGATCGCAGTATCTTGATGGCCACGTCGCGGCCCATCGCCTCCTGGCGCGCGCGGTACACCGTGCCCATCGAGCCGGCGCCGAGCTTGCCCACGATCACGAACCGATCCGCGATCGTGATCCCCAGGAACGGATCTCCGTCGGTCTCGGCAAGCACCTCGCGGCTCACGAGGGCCAGCCCGTCGTGGGGGCAACGAGGTAGCCTCGCGCTCTGGCCGCCCTGGGAACCGCGGTCGCCGGCGGGGGACGGGAGCTGGCTGGACGAGCTCCTCCCCTCCAGAGCGACGGCCGCGAGGAGGTGACAGCGCGGGCAAATCAGCGCCATGGCCCTGCTGGGCTCGCCGGGCGACCCGGGGGCGCTGGCTGGGAACTGGCCGTCAGCTGCACGAACTACCACCGCGATGGGGGGATCGTCCGTTACTTGGGCTCGCACCGCAAGGCCCACGACTCGCCTGTCGCTCTCGGGAGACAGCCGAAGAACGCGGCGTCGCCGCAGGACGCATCGCTGCAGCAGACGTCGCTACAGAATCGCTGCGTTTGTTCAGGATGCTTGATGCACATACCACTGCGACAGTCCTCGGGCGTGGTGCACGGAACGCCGACGGCCGCGAGGCTGTCCCCGGACAGCAGCGTGATGCACGCGCGGACGGTCGAGCGTCCGTCGATCGCGAGCTCAGCGCAGCCCACGCGCTGCCTCACCTCGCCGGGCGTGTCCGGGCACATCTCCGAGCCACAGCACGGGATGGTGCAGCGGCCGCTCCCTTCAACCTCGGCGCAGAGCCCGGACGCGCAGTCCTCGTCCCGATCGCACGGCTCGAAGTAGCCTCCATCGCCCAGAGCGGCGTCCTGGCACGCCCAGGCCGGACCAGACGAGACGAGGTCCGTCGTGAGCCGGCACGCCGCCCCGTTCGTGGCGCAGCTGGTGTCGGAGCAGCAGGCATCGACGCAGGCGCCGTCGTTGCAGACGCCGGATCGGCAGTCGCCGGGCGCGGCGCAGGGCGCGCCGGAGAGCCGCGCGCCCACGTCGGGCCGACCGACCTCCCGGCCGATGCGACAGAGGCCGCTCCCCCCGCCGTCGGGGATCCAGCAGACCGCATCCCGGACAGGATCGCAGTCGCTCGAGCTGCAGCAGGCGCGCGAGCAGACGCGCGGCCCCTCGACGTCGAACAGCGCGGGATCGAGGCAGAAATCGAGCGCGCCGCAGTCCTCGTGCCGCGCGCAGCGGGCGCCCAGCGCGCGCTCCAGCTGCTGCTCGGCGCAGGCGCCATCCCTGCAAACGGCGCCCTCGGGGCACGCCGGCGGCCCGATCGCGCCCTCGTCCGTGCAGTGCACCGGGCCCAGCGTGCCGTCGACGAGGACCTCGCACCCGGCGCCGAGCGACACGAGCGCGGCGAGCCCGCGGATCAGCCTGCGCCGCGCGGCGCTGGGGCGCATCAGAACTGCACCCGGAGCCGGGCTCCCTCGGCGCCCAGCGACAGGCTGATCCCCTGCGCCCCCGCACCGGCGCCGCGCGGGAGACGGCGATCCTGCCCCGGCGTCAACGCACGCGAGCCGACGGCCGAGGCCGCGCGAGAGGCTGGGCTCGCCGCGGGGGCTTCGGGAGACAGGTACAGGTAGAGCGCCGCTGCCCCGGAGAGCCCGGCGACCAGCAAGGCGACATCCGCGGCGACGGCGCACCGGTGAGCGGCGCTCGCGTCGGCCTGCAGGTCGGCGATGGAAACGCCAGCCCCGGTGCGCTCGCCGGCCCCGGGATCCCGCGCCACGGCGAGCGCGGCGAAGACGCCGCCGACCACGAGCGACCCCGCGGCGATGCCCCCGCTGACGGCGAGCCACGTGGCGCGCGGCCTCGCGCCGCCGACCGCCACGGGATGGCGCGGCAAGCGCGGCAAATACGGCAGCGCCGTGGAGACCGAGGCGGCCTTCGCGGGCGCGGACGGCGGCGGCGGCTTTGCGCTGGCGAGCTCCCGCTTCGCGCCCTTGAGCCGCTTGAGGACCGCGTGCACCTCCTCACGCGCCTTCGGGAGCGCCTCCATGTCGAGGTAGCGGCGGTAGTAGCGCTCGGCCTCGTCGATCTCGCCCAGCCGCTCATGGATCATCGCCAGGTTGTAGATGAGCTCTTTGCCCTCGGGATCGAGCGCCACGGCGGCCTCCAGCTTCACGATGGCCGCGCGGTACTCGCCGTGCTGGTAGCGCCGCTGCGCCTCGTCGTGCAGCGCGGTCGCTCGCTCGATGCGGAGCCGCTTCTCCTCCTCGTCTCGCGAGAGCGGCTGCGGGGCGGGAGGGCTCGGCCCGCCGCCCTGCGGCGGCTGCGCGGGCGGGGCGACGGGCGGGGCGGCGGGCGCGACCACAGGCGCGCGGAGCGGCGCAGGCGGGGGCACCTGCGCCGCCAGCGCCGGCGGCGCGCTGTGGGCGACCGCCGCGGCGGCTGCGATCGCGGAGACGAAGCACACGACGATGCGCCCGGCCTCGGGGCCGATCGAGCGAGGCAAGCGCGCTGTGGGGCTCGTCACGGCCGCCCACCATAGCGTAACTTCCGCGCGGACAACGGCGTCTTGCGGCGGGCCGGGTGAAGGCCGCCGCCGCGGCGATCACCTGAGCTTGCAGCTGTACTCGCCGGCGAACATGAGCGCCCGCTCGCACCTGACGTCCACCGTGCGCTTCGCCGTGGTGAACTCGAAGGTCTGGCCGAACGGCGTCCGTTCCAGCCGCGTCATCTGCGCTCTGCAGCCCTCGCTCGCGCGGCGCGGCTCCGGCGCGCTCGCGGTGCCGCCCTCGCCGCACGCGACGAGCGCCGCCCTCCGTTCGACGTCGGCGTTGTCGGAGACGACGTTGTAGACCGCCGAGACGCTGAACGCGACGCAGAGAGCGAAGAGGGCGAGCTGGCCGAAGCGCTTCACAGCTCGAGCTTACCCTGTCCGGCGCGCGAGAGGCTCGTCGCCGCGCGCGACCCGGCTCAGAGCCGCATGCCCGAGCCGGGCAGCGGGTTCCACGGCTGCCGGCGGGTCGTGTACTGGCCCCGCACGAACGCCCCCAGCACGGGCGCGATGTTGCGCGCGATGTCGTCGTCCCACTCGCCGCCGTTGATCCCGTCCTGCGGGGAAAGATCCGGCGAGAGCAGGAAGAAGCCCGGATAGAGCCGCCGCGGCACCTTGATCTGATCGAGATCTTCCTTGAAGAGATCGATGTCCACGCGCACGAGCCGCACGCTCCGGAGGGCCGTCTGCATCAGCGGATCGCTGAGCGAGCGGTCGACCCCGCGGCATGGCTCGCAGGGATCGCTCGTCGTCATCACGAGGACCTTCTCGCCCTGGGCGTATGCCTCCGCGCGCTGCTTGGCGAGCTCCTCGCTGAGCACGGATACGTCGACGCCGATATCGACGATGGAGACCCCGCCGATGCGCCGGTGGGTCGTGTGCTGAGGGACGCTGCCGCTCGGCTGCACCGCCGGAGGAGGCGCCTCCGGCAGCGGCATCGACGGCGACGCCGTGCTCGCCCGCTCCGGCGAGGCCTCCCCCTCCGGGAGGGCGGAGGCGGTCTCTCCGCTGCGATGGGTGCTCCACATCCATACGCCGAAGCCGATCGCCGAGCTCCAGCAGAGGGTGAGCAGGACGCCGAGCGCGAGCCCGACGCTGGCGAGGGCGTACCCCCTGCGCACGGCCGGGGCCTGCTCGATCTCGCGGCGAGCCGCCCAGCCGAAGGCGATCGCGGCGATCGCCCCGAGGGGCCCGAACAGCACCGCGACGAGCGAGCTCACGGCCAGCGTGGAGAGCTGCCGTCGCTGCGGCGGGGGCGGCGGCGTGAGGTAGGGATCCTGGATGATCAGCCGCGCCGCCTGCGCGCGGCTCAGCTGCGCAGCGACCGGCACGAGCGCGACGCGCCCGCGGGCCGCGACCGGGTCGCAGGGCAGCGCGCCGGCAGGCGGCTCGCTTTCGCAGGGCAGGGCGCTCGCCTGCACGTCCCTGAGCGCTGCAGGCGGCTCGTTCGCATCGCGGTTCGGCGGTGGCTGAGTCGGGCCGAATGCGTGGCTCACGCTCTTCATTCTAGCGCCGGAGGCCGCGCTACGCCCGCCGCACGGGCCCTCTCGTCGCGTGAGCGCTCAGGGGATACAGGTGCGCTCGAGCACACGCAAGACTGCGCGCTTCGTGCTCACACCGGTGCTCATGGGCTCCGTCCATGCGACGCCCACCCGCTCACCGGCGAGGGCCACGCTGGGAGAATCCTTTACGGGAAACACCCCATCCGACACCCGGATCCCTCGAGCAGAGGGCGCTCCGTCGGCGGCCAGCTTCACGAGGAGGGCTTGCCCCTCCACCTTGCCATCGTGGCCGACCCACGCCACGAGGGCCCCGTCGCCGCTCGGCGCGAGCGCGCGCCACTTGCCCTTGCCGATGACCCAGGGCGCCCCGCGCGGCCGCGCCTCGGCGTCCAGCGCGCGGGCGATCAAGGTGGCTCCCTCGCTCCAGACCAGCAGCGCGCCGGCGCTGCCCGTGGCCACGAGCCCGAGCCGCTGATCCCTGTCCGGTGTCTCCTGAGCGGCGCCAGCCGGTCGGTCGCCGCCCTGTCGCGTCGCAACCACGTGGGCATTCCCTTCCCTGCCCGCGGCGTCGAACCGCGAGGCCCGGATGCTCCCGTCCTCCTCGTCCTGCCAGGCGACGAGGTAGCCACCGGACGCGTCGGCAGCGACCGTCGGCCAGCGTGGCTTCTTGGCGCTTCGCGTGACCCCGACCGCCTTGAGCTGCGGCTGCGCAGGATCCAGCGGCGCGAACTGGAACACCCCCAGGCGATGGCGCTCCGGCCCGAAGGGCGCCGCTGCTACCAGGGCGCCACCTGGAGCGGGCGCGAGGGCCACATGCTCGCTGACCTCTCTCCCGATCGCGCCGACGCGCTGGATCTCCACCGGCGGGTTCGTCTCCCAGCGGGGCCGCGCATACGCGAGCCCCTCCGCGTCGAACCACGTGACCGCCCACGCGTCGCCCGAGGAGAAGATCCGGAGCCCTGCGTCTCGCGTGCTCGAGATCGCCCTCGCGCGAGCGACCTGCCGGGCCTCGCTATCGAAGCCGGCGAACGCGATCTGCGCGTCCCCTCCCTTGAGATCCACGAGCCACGCGGCGCCGAACGAGCCGTCGGCGCGCCCCGCGATCCCCATCCCCTCGCGCAGGATGTAGGTCGCGATATCACCCGACTTCGCCTTGCACCCTTCGAGGGAGCCGATGGGCACGAACTCCTGGACGCCGGTCCCTCGCGGCAGCTCGGGCTCGGCCGGCGCAGTGGCCACGGCGGGCTCGGTCGGGGCGCTCGACGCAGCGGCTGCTGCGAGGACCGCCCCCGAGCCGCTCGGACCAGGGGCTGCACTCGCGGCTCCTCCCGCTGAGGGGGAGGAGCGGCGATCACAGGAACTGCCGGAGATGGCGAGCAGTGACAGGGCCACGACTTTGGCAAGAGTCGTGGCTAGAGAAGCAGGATAAGAAGAGCGCTTGGTGCGAAGCAGAGGACTTGAACCTCCACGGGAGTTACCCCACTGGAACCTGAATCCAGCGCGTCTGCCAATTCCGCCAGCTTCGCGAGCGGGGACGGCATCACTACCTCACCCCCTCGCGTTCCGTCAAGCGCTGTGTCACGCCCCGAGCGTTTTTCTTCCGTCGACTGTTCCGTCCGTCGCATCCGTCACCTCCGTCGCGTTCCCGTCCTTCGCTTTGCCCGGGCCTCCTGGTTTCCTCCAGCTGCCAGCTGACCCTGGCGCGCGGTCTCCTTGCCGGGTTGGTTCCCCCGCTGACGCGGCAACGGTGCACGGCGAGGAGCGCCTGTGCTAGGGGAGCGCGCTCCCATGGCGGCCATCGGCTCACCTCCTCCCCTCCTTCTCTTCGTCGGCGTGCGCGCCGTCGACCCGGCCCAACAGCTCGACGACGTGATCGACGTCGTCGTGGAAGACGGCGTCATCACCCGGGCGGGACGCGGCGCAGCGACCGACGAGCTGCGCCGCGCCGACCGGGCCGAGATCATCCAGGGCGATGGGCTCCTGCTCCTCCCCGCGTTCGTCGATCTCCACGCCCACCTCCGCGAGCCCGGGCAGGAGTACAAGGAAGACATCGCCTCCGGGCTGGCCGCCGCGGCGGCCGGCGGCTTCGCCCACGTGTGCGCGATGCCGAACACGCGGCCCGTCAACGACACCCGATCCATCACCGAGGCCATGATCGCGCGAGCCCGCGCGATCGGGGGGCCCTCGCTCCACCCCATCGGCGCGATCACGATGGGCCAGAAGGGCACCGAGCTCACCGAGATGGCCGATCTCAAGGACGCCGGCGCCGTGGCGGTCTCCGACGACGGCCGCTGCGTGACGTCGAGCTCCGTCATGCGCCGCGCGCTCGAGTACGCGAAGACCTTCGATCTCCCGATCATCCAGCACGCCGAGGACCACGCGCTCACCGACGGGGCGCAGATGCACGAGGGGGCGATCTCGACGCGGCTCGGCCTCCGGGGCTGGCCGCGCGTGGCGGAGGACATCATCGTCGCGCGCGACGTGCTGCTCGCCGAGGCCACCGGCGCGCGCTACCACGTCGCGCACATCTCGTCGCTCGGGGCGGTGCGCATCCTCCGCGAGGCGAAGGCCCGCGGCATCGCCGTGACCGCCGAGGTGACGCCGCACCACCTGACGCTCACCGACGCCGCCGTGCTCGGCTACGACACGGCGTGCAAGGTCAACCCGCCCCTGCGTGAGCAGGCGGACGTCGACGCGCTCCGCGAGGCGCTCGCGGACGGCACCATCGACGCGGTCGCGACCGACCACGCGCCCCACTCCACGCTCGAGAAGGACTGCGAGTTCGCCGAGGCGTCGCCCGGCCTCATCGGCCTCGAGCTCGTCGTCCCGGTCCTGCTCGACCTCGTCCGCCAGGGCGCCCTCCCCCTCGGGCGGCTCGTCGACGCCCTCACCCGCGCCCCCGCCCGCATCGCGCGGCTCGAGGCGCCCACGATCAAGGCTGGCGCCCGCGCCGAGCTCTGCCTCGTCGATCCGAACCTGAGCTTCGTGCTCGACCCGGCGCGCCTCCGCTCGAAGAGCAAGAACACGCCGTTCCTCGGCCGGCAGCTCACGGGCCGCGTCAAGATGACGCTCGCCTCGGGGCGGGTCGTCTTCGTCGACGGCGAGGGAGCGGCGACATGAGCTCGCGCAAGGTCCATTTCGTCAGCCTCGGCTGCCCCAAGAACCGCGTCGACTCCGAGGTGATGCTCGGCGTCGCCCGCGCGGCCGGCTACGCGCACGTCGACGACGCCGCCGAGGCCGAGGTGATCGTCGTCAACACCTGCGGCTTCATCGGCGAGGCGAAGAAGGAGTCGATCGACGCCATCTTCGAGATGGCGCAGCACAAGGAGCACGGCAGCTGCAAGCGCCTGGTCGTGGCCGGCTGCCTGTCGCAGCGCCACCCCGAGGAGCTCGCCCGCGAGATGCCCGAGGTCGATCACTTCCTCGGATCGAGCGACATGCTCAAGCTCGGCCGTGTGCTCGCGGGCGACGCGGAGCGGATGCTCGTCGGCAACCCCGCGGAGTGGCTGATCCACGCCGGCGATCCGCGCACCCTCTCGACCCCCGGCGGCAGCGCTTACGTCAAGATCGCCGAGGGCTGCAACCGCACCTGCTCGTTCTGCGTGATCCCCGACCTGCGCGGCGCGCAGCGCTCCCGGCCCATCCCGGACGTGGTGCGCGAGGTGGAGCAGCTCGCCGCGGCGGGCGTCCGCGAGATCAACCTCATCTCACAGGACACGATCGCCTACGGCCGCGACGCGGCCGGCCGCGCCGAGGACGGCGCGCGCGCGACGCTCGCGCAGCTCGTCGAGCGGGTCGCCGACGTGCCCGGCGTGCGCTGGGTGCGGCTCTTCTACCTGTACCCCGAGACGATGACCGACGACCTCGTCGACCTGCTCGCCGGCCACCCGCGGGTCGTGCCCTACGTCGACATGCCGCTCCAGCACGCCGCCGACGCGATGCTGCGGCGAATGCGGCGCGGCCACGGCGGCGATCGCCTCCGCCGGGTCGTCTCCACGCTGCGTGAGCGCGTCCCCGACCTCACGTTCCGCACCGCGTTCATCGTCGGCCACCCCGGCGAGACGGACGCCGAGTTCGAGGAGCTCTGCGACTTCGTGCGCTGGGCCGAGTTCGAGCGCGTCGGCGTGTTCCGCTACTCCGACGAGGAGGCGAGCCGCAGCTACGAGCTCGAGGGCAAGGTCCCCGCGCGCACGGCCGCGAGCCGCTACCGCCGCCTCATGACGCTGCAGCGCCGCATCTCGCACAAGAAGAGCGCCGCCATGATCGGCCGCGAGCTCGAGGTGCTCGTCGAGGGGACGAGCGACGAGCACGAGTACGTGCTGATGGGCCGCCACGCCGGTCAGGCGCCCGAGATCGACGGACAGGTCTACCTCTCCGGCGGCGAGGTCCGCCCCGGCGAGATGTGCCGCGTCCGGATCACGCAGGCGAGCGACTACGATCTCGTCGGCGAGCTGCTCGACGACGAGGAGAGCGGGCGCGGCGCCGGGCTCCCCCCGGCCGCGGATCTCGGCGCCGTCACGGCGAAGCGGCGCGTCGCCCTGCGCGTGCTGCAAACCGATGGACGCGAGCGCCAACAGAATTGACGGTCCGGCGATCGGGTCGCGGCGCGATCGCTGAAAATCCCGCTGCATCAGGGCGCTCCACGGCGGAGGGGGCGCGGCACACGGTGTGCTATGACGCCGTGCCGTGCCGATGCTCCGCCGCGCTGCGCTTCACCTCGCCGTCGCCTTCGCGATCTCGCTGCTCGCCGGTGCGGCGTGCCTGAGCCCGACGCTGCCGCTCCCCCCGCCCGAGCCAGCCGACACGATGCGGCCCGTCGCAGACCGCGAGGGGGTGTGGCAGATCTCGGGCAACTGCAGCCCAGGCGCGCGCGTGAGCCTCTTCAACGAGCGGACGCAGCGGGGCGTGATCGAGGACGACACCGACAGGAACGGCCGTTACCTCCTCGAGATCGAGGCCCAGGTCTGCGACACCCTGCTCGTATGGCAGGAGCTGGAGGGCAACGAAGGCGAGGAGAGCGAGGCGCAATCGTTTGTCGTCGAGGAGCGCACACCGCTCGGCGTCGTGAACGACGCCTGCCCCTGAGGGCGCGACGAAGCCCCATGCGCCGAAGTGGGATAGTGACGATGCGGTGACGTGACGACGCGGCGCGACGCGCCCGATGGCCGCTATCGACGCGTGAGCGGAGCATCGTGATAGGGTGTTGGCGTGATGGCGTCGAGCCCGCCGAGCATCCCGCAGAACGCCACCCGGGTGCTGGTCGTCGATGACGAGCCGGGCCTCCGCCAGGTGCTCCACATTGCCTTCCACCGTCAGGGCTACGAGGTCGTGGTCGCGCCCGGAGCGCGCGCCGCCATCGAGGCCATCCGCCAGAACCCGCAGCCGTTCCCGCTCATCCTCACCGACCTCGTGATGCCCGACGGCTCGGGGATCGAGGTGCTCACGGCCGCGAAGGCGCGGAGCAACGCGACCGAGGTGATCGTGATGACCGCGCACTCCACGGTGGAGAGCGCGCTCGACGCGATGCGCCACGGCGCGTACGACTTCGTGACCAAGCCGTTCTCGCCGGCCGAGCTCACCGCGCTCGCCGCGAAGGCGCTCGAGAAGAGCTCGATCGTCGCGGAGAACCAGCGCCTGCGCGCGCAGCTCGAGCGGCTCGATCTCCCGTCGCGCGAGCCGCTCGGCACGAGCGCCGCGATGCAGCGGATCGCCGAGCTGATCGCCAAGATCGCGCCGACGCGCACCACCGTGCTGCTCACGGGCGAGAGCGGGACCGGCAAGGAGCGGGTCGCCCGCGCGATCCACGACCAGAGCGATCGCGCGGCCAAGCCGTTCCTTGTCGTCAACTGCGGGGCGCTCCCGGAGGCGCTCATGGAGAGCGAGCTGTTCGGCCACGAGAAGGGCTCGTTCACAGGCGCCGGCGCGCGCTCGATGGGGCTGTTCCGGGAGGCGGACGGCGGGACGCTGCTCCTCGACGAGATCGGGGAGCTGCCGGCCGCGCTTCAGGTGAAGCTCCTCCGCGTGCTCCAGGAGCGGAAGGTCCGCCCGGTCGGCGCCGCCGCGGAGATCTCGGTGGACGTGCGGGTCCTGGCCGCGACCAACCGCGACGTGGAGGCCGAGGTCCGCCAGGGCCGGTTCCGGCAGGATCTCTACTATCGGCTGAACGTCATCCGCATCGAGCTGCCGCCGCTGCGCGAGCGCCCCGGGGACATCTCGCGGCTCGCCGAGCGCTTCCTCCGCCGCTTCGCCGCCGAGCTCGGCAAGGACGTCCGCGGCCTGACGACGGACGCGGTGCGCGCGCTCGACACCTACGGCTTCCCGGGCAACGTGCGCGAGCTCGAGAACATGATGGAGCGCGCGGTGGCGCTCGCCGGAGGGCCCACGATCGGCCTCGGTGACCTCCCGAGCGCCGTCGCCGGCCTCAGCGCGAGCCCGGCGCCGCTGCTCGCGCAGCTCCCGCCCGATGGGTGCGCGCTCGACGAGGTGATCGGCGAGGTCGAGCGCCGGCTCATCCTCCAGGCGCTCGAGCGCACCGGCGGCGTCCGCAAGGCGGCCGCGAAGCTGCTCGGCGTCTCGTTCCGGTCGCTGCGCTACCGCCTCGCCAAGCACGCCCTTGCCGCCGATGGGGAGGGAGACGACGACCCGGAGGGAGGATCCCGACGAGAATCGTCACCGCCGGGCGCCCTGCAGTGACGGTTTTCGTCACCGCCGCAAAAGAACACAACCCCACACCTCCGGCACCCTGCCCTCCTCACCTCAAGGAAAACCGAGGCAACTCATGAGCTTCTCGCGCAACTCGAAGACGACGCCGCGCCGCGCTCTCCTTGGCACGTCACCTGCTGGAGCGTCAGGGCACATGCGGAGCACGCGGCGACAGCGAAGCGCAGCGAGGCGAGCGTTCACGCTCGTCGAGCTCCTCGTCGTCGTCGCGATGGTGGGTGTCCTCGCGGCGCTCGCCCTCGTGGGTTACCGCAGGTACATGAACGCGGCGGGCATCGCCGAGCCGAAGGCGGTCATCCAAGGCATCCGCGGTGCGCAAGAGTCCTACAAGGCCGAGATGCTCGTGTATCTCGACGTCTCGACCACGCTCGAATCATGGTATCCTGCAGGGACTCTCAACGATCGGAAGCGCGGGTGGGGCGGCGCGGGTGACGGCCAAGCCAACTGGCGTCTGCTCAACGTTTCGACGGACGGCGCGGTCCGTTTCGGGTATGCGACGAAGGCCGGCGTGGGCAACGCCTTCAGCGTGACGCCGAACGCGGGCTTCACCTGGGCGGGAATCCCCGGGAACCCGTTGACGAACACGAACTATCTGCCCAACGGGCCCTGGTATGTCGTCCAGGCGGCCGGCGATAGGGACGAGGATGGAACGCTGGCATTGCTCCTGACGGCATCCACGATGGCCGAGATCTACTGGGAGAACGACGCGGAGTAGAAGAAGGTTCGCCTCGGCGTGGCGCGGAGAGCGCCTGTCCGTGGCAGAGGTTTTCGCGCTGCGGGCCGGCCGAGCCCGCACCAGGCGACATCATGGTCAGTCTCGGCAAAGCATCCAATTAAAGAAAGCATCACGGAGGATCGACACTCATGCGTGCAATCAAGCGATATGACAGGAGAGGCTTCACGCTCGTCGAGCTCATGATCGTCGTTGCCATCATCGGCGTCCTCGCCGCGCTGGCGATCTACGGCGTGCGCCGGTACCTCGCGACCGCGAAGACGTCGGAGGCCAAGAACACGGTGGGCGCGATCACCCGCGGCGCCGCCGCCGCCTACGAGCGGGAGACCTCCGCCTCGCAGATCCTGGCCGGCGGTGGCACCTCGGCGGCCGCGAGCCACGAGCTCTGCGACTCGGCCGCCGCAGCGGTTCCGGCGGCCATCCCACAGGGCACGAAGTACCAGCCGAACTCGGCCGCGGGGCAAGACTTCAACAACGGCAGCGCGGTCCTGGGCTGGCCGTGCCTCAAGTTCACGATATCGCAGCCAATCTACTATCAGTACCAGTATCTCCGGGGTGCGAACAACACCCACGCCGCCCTCACGGGCGCGCCCGCGGTGGGCGCCGGGCTGCTCGGCTTCGAGGCGAGCGCCGTCGGCGACATCGACGGCGACGGCACCGCGTTCAGCGGCTTCGCCCGCGGCGGCACCATCAGCAACGGCGAGCTGGCGCTGGCCACGCAGGTCTTCGTCAACAACGAGTTCGAATGAGACCTCCCGGCTGCCCGGCTCACATGAGCCGGGCAGCCCCGGTCCATCGGCGTCGTCTGCGAGCGGAGAGGGCGTGTTATGTCGAGCACGACAGCGGTCCGTGGACGAGCCTTCACCCTCATCGAGGTCATGATCGTTGTCGCGATCGCCGGCGTGCTCGCCACGTTGGCGATCTACGGCGTGCGCAGCTACCTCGTCACGGCGAAGACGGCTGAAGCGAAGCAGGTCGTCGGCGCCATCACCCGCACCGCGATCGCCCAGTACGAGCGCGAGCGCGACGTCTCGCAGATCCTGCCGGCCACGGGCGTCGCCTCGGCGAACACTCACCTCCTCTGCACCTCGGCGACGCCGGTCCCGCTCCTTCTCGCGTCCGTCGAGGGGAAGAAGTACCAGCCGAACGATACGCCGGGCGTCGACTTCAACTCGGGCTCGACGCTCGCGGGCTGGCAGTGCCTCGGCTTCTCGATCAGCCAGCCCATCTACTTCCAGTACTCGTACCAGGTCGGCGGAAGCTACGTCAGCCAGGGCCTGCTTGGCGCTCCCATCCCCGGACCGGACGGCTTCGAGGTGGGCGCGGTCGGGGACCTGAAGGGCGACGGGCGGAGATACACGATCGCCCGCACCGGAGAGGTGCGCGACGGCGAGATCGCGACCAGTACGGCGATCTACACGAACATCGACTCCGACTGATGCGAACCGTGCCTTCCTCGCGCTTGTTCGATCGCGGAGGGGTGAGGTAGAGAGGAGCCCATGACCTGGCGCTCCTGGAGCGCGCTGGAGCTCAGCGCGGCCTTCGCGGTCGGCGGCAGCGTCCTCGCCGTCGCCGTCCCCGCGTTCTTCCGAAACCTCAGCGCATCCAAGCTGAGCGAGCCCATCGAGGGGCTCGACCGGCTGGTGACGAGCGCGGTCGCCTACGCCGAGTCGCGGCCGCAGGAGATCAGCTTCCCCCCGCCTGCCCCGCTGACCCCGGCGCAGGTGCCGCGCGGCATGCGCGCGGTCGATCCGCCCGAGTCGTGGGAGCACCTCACGTGGCGGTCGCTCGATTTCCGCTTCGATGGGCCCCACGCATTCTCCTTCCAGTTCACGAGCGAGCTCGACGCGTCGAAGGCCATGCGCTTCACCGCGACCGCGCACGGCGACCTCGACGGCGACGGCGTGCTGTCCACGTTCGAGGTGCGCGGCGAGCGGATCCCCGGGGAGCCAGCCCGCGTGCTGCCGGGCATGTTCGTGGACCGCGAGGTGGAATGATGGGGGACCCTCCGGCGCCCGGGGCGGGGCCTCCTCCGGCAGCCCGCTCGCTCCTCGCCCGCCTCGCAGGCGCGCGCGAGGCGCTCGTCGCTGTCGCGCTCTCCGCCGCCGCCGCCGTCGCCATCGGGAGCGTGCGCGCGCCGGCCGCGGACCTGGAGCAGCGGGTCGCCGAGACCTCCGACGTGTACGTGCTGCCGCCGACGGACGAGGTGGTCCGCCTGTCGCTCGGCTACCGCTCCGCGCTGGCCGATCTGCTCTGGTCGCACGTGCTCGTCTCGCAGGGCCTGCACACCATGGAGCGGCGCCGGTTCGAGAACCTCACCCTGCTGCTCGACGCCATCAATGCGCTCGACCCGACCTTCCGCGACCCCTGCGTGAGATCATGGAGCGCGGGGTCCAGAACCGCCCCCTCGACGGCGAGATCTGGCTCGCGCTCGGCCAGTTCGTCGGCTTCATCGCGCCGGCCACGTACCTGACCGATCCCGAGGAGAAGGCGCAGTGGCGCCTCGATGGGGCCCGGATGCTTGCGCGCGCCGCGGAGCTCGGCGGCGGCGACGCGAACATCAGCTGGCAGGCGCTCGGCGGCGCAGGCATCCTGGGGCGCGCCGGCGAGCGAGAGGCGCAGATCCGGTTCCTCCAGCGCACGCTCGCCGTCACCGACGACGAGGAGCTCAAGCAGAAGATCCGCGGGCAGCTCGACAAGCTCCTCGACGCGCGCGACGCAGAGAAGTACCGCCGGCGCCTCGACGGGTTCCGCGAGCTCTGGCGGCACGATCTGCCGTTCGTCAGCAACACCGCGATCCTCGTGCTGGGCCCCCCGCGCGACCCGGCGTACTGCGCCGGCGGCGCGCACGCGGACGAGCCGCGCTGCGCGACCACCTGGCGCGCCTGGGCGGAGCGGGTCGAGGGCGAGCGGTGAGCTGCCTCGGGCGCTGAAGCAGCGCGCGCCGGACGCCGGCACGGCGCCCGGGCGTCCCCGGAACGGGCGGAGTGAACCGCCGGAGGCAGCAAGGTCAGAGCCATGCAGCGCCCGGACTCGCTGGCTGGCTCGTCCGGGTGTCCCGCGTCCCTGACGGCTCTCCCAGCGTCCCTGCCGGCTAGTCGTTCATTCGAACTTGACGGCCGCGGTCTTGGTCTCGCCTGCCTTCAGCGTGACGGTGACCGACTTCTTCCCGAGATCCGGATGGATGAACATCACCGTGTGCGACCCAGCAGGGACGCTGACGCCCACCTTGGGCGTGCTCCCCAGCGGCCGCCCGTCGAGGACCACCTTCGAGACCGGGATCGAGTTGATGTTCAGCGTCGCACCGCCAGCAGCAGCCGCGGGCTCCGGCGCTTCCGCCGGCGCTTCCGCCTTCGGCGCGGCAGCCACAGGCTCCGACTTCGGTGCGGCCGGCTCCGGAGCAGGCGCGGGCGCGGGCGCGGGCGCGGCGGCGGCCGGCTCGGACTTGCGCGCCTCGTCGAGCGCGATCCGGATCGTCTTCTCGGCCTGCCCGTCCTCGAACGAGATCGCCTGAGAGAAGTCCTGGTACCCCTTCTTCGTCGCGACGAGCTTCCAGCGCTCGGACGCGGTGATATCGACCTTGACCGGCGGCTTCTTCCAGGCCGAATCGGGCAGCTTCTTCTCCGTGCCCTTGGCGCTGACCAGCTTGACCGAGGCGCCCGACGTGGCGAGCTCCAGCGTCACCTGCCCCTTCAGCACCTTGAGCGCGACGGCGCCGAGATCCTTCATCTGGCCCTGGCCGACCTCCACCGTCTGCTCCAGGGGCGCGAAGCGCTCGCCGCCGTCGAAGCGGATCTTGTGCTCCCCCGGCGGCACGCTGACCTCGACGGGGAGCGCGCCCTTCTCCTCGCCGTCGATGAAGACCTTCACGCCGGGCGCGCCCGACGCCTTCACGCCGGTCGGCGTCGGCGCGCTAGAGGAAGACCGCTCCGCGCTGGCCGCGTCGAGCGTGATCACGACGACCTTCTCCTTGCCGCCCTCGACGATCTCGACGGCGTCGCGCGGCGGGAAGTCGGGGGCGAGGATCTTGACCACCTTCGAGCCGGGCTCGAGATCGCGCACGACGCAAGGGACGGTGTCGCAGCGCTTCTGGCCGTCGAGGAAGATCTCGGCCCGGTCGACGGAGCCGCCGCTCGGGGCCTTCAGGTCGATCGTCAGCGCGCCCTTCTTGGGCACCAGCATGACCACCGCCAGGATGAGCACGGCGATCAGCGCGAGCCCGCCGAGGAGCACGCCCGCCTTGCCGGCGCCCTGCTGCACCACGTGGCGCGGGCGGATCTCCGTCGGCTCGTCCTTGCGCGACAGCGCGCGGAGCCCGAGGTCCGGCGGCATCGCCGGCGCGGGCGGGGCGCTCGGGATCGGCGGCGGCGCCGGGACGGGGGTGCGCACCCGCGAGGCCGACGCCGCGCCGCCAGAGCTCGCGACCAGCGCCGCGGCCGCCTTCGGGATCGCCGGCGAGCCCGCCGCCGGCAGCGCGCTCGAGCGCCCATGATTGTAGTCGTTCCCCTGCTTGTCGTAGACGTGGGTCGACTCCTCGTCGTCGTCCCAGTTCATGTCGACTGCGGTGCCCTTGGCCGAGCGAGGCTTCGCGTCGTCACCCGCCTTCTGCGGCGGCTTCACCGACGGCAGACGCACGGGCGGAGGGACCACCGGAGGCAGCGAGCCCGGGCCCCCGCCGACGGGCGCCGGCGGCAGCGGGCTCTTCGACGGCAGGGCCGGGGCGCTGATCGCGGGCAGGGACGGCTGGCGCGACCGAGGCGCCACCACGGGCGGCAGGGAGCCCGACTTGACCGAAGGAGGCATCGGCGGCGGAAGCGACCCCGGGCTCGTCCCCTTCGCTGACACGGGCGGCGGAAGCGACGCCGGACCGGTCCCCTTCTGCGTCACGGCCGGCGGCGGGAGCGACGGCGGCGGGAGCGACGGCGGCGGGAGCGACGCCGGACCGGTCCCCTTCGCCGGCACGACCGGCGGGAGCGACGCCGGACCGGTCCCCTTCGGCAGCACGGGCGGTGGAAGCGACCCCGGGCTCGCCCCCTTCGACGGCACGGGCGGCGGGAGCGACGACGGGCCGGCCCCCTTCTGCGTCACGGGCGGCGGAAGCGGAGACGGCACGCCGCTGGGAAGCGTCGCCGCATGGTTCGGAGGCGGCGGCACCGCCGCGCCGACGAGGGTGCGCGACCGCGCAGGCGGCGAGGGAGGCACGAGGGCGGGGCTCGTGGCGGGCGACTTTTTCTTCGCGAGCCCCTCGAATACGTCCAGATCGCTGCCGCCCTTGTTGTCCGCCATGTTCGAGAACTCCTCAGGATATGCGGCGCCGTTCGTCGCGGCGTCCCGGAAACGATCGCGCATGCTCCGCGCGACGAGCGTGAACTCGATGTACAAGCGCTCGTCGCGGGCGAGCTCGGAGCGCGCTAGAATCCCCTGATCCGCTGCAGCGTACCGCTGGTCCGGTGACTTCGCGAGCGCCATCGGGAGGATCTCGGCGGCAGCGAGGCGCCCCGCACGCCGCGATCTCGCGCGGATCCAGCGCTCCACCGCCGGCGATGCGGCGCGCGACGTCCGCTGCGCGCGCGACGTCCGCTGCGCGCCGCAATACGACGCCGCGCCCCATCCGCCCGCGAAGCGCGCGCGCGCCCCCGCCCAGCGAGCCCACGCAGATCCGCGCCGAGATGTCGCAAGCTCCGAAGGATCGCAATCGATGCACCGGCCGCCGTGTATTAGTCGGTCGGGCCGCCAGCGCACAAGCGCCTACTGCACGTCAGGGAAGGGCCGGGGCGCCGCCGCGCTCAGTGATCGCCGTCTGCCGTTTCCTCTTTCTTCGGCTTTTTGAAGTACCGAACGCGCTTCTGCTGCAGCGGGTACCAGACGCTGTGCGGAACGATCGGTGTGGATTCGAACATCCGGCCAGCGCCAGGCGCCTCGGCGCGCGTGAGCCGGATGGCGCGCGGGCCTGACGGCGGATGGACGGCAGCGCCGGAGAGATCGGTATCGCCGCCCAGGGCCACCGAGAGCGGCCGGGGAAGGTAGATCCGCGAGGAGCAGCCGAGGCCCGCCAGGAAATCCTGGAGCAGCTTGGCGTCGCGCGGGTCGGCGGGCGCCGGGGGTGGCGCCGATGCGTCCGGCGCCAGCGCGGCGTCCGGTGCGCTGGACGGCCCCGCCGCGGCCCGCTCGACGTAGATCAGCATCCCGTCCTCGTCGTTGACGCCCAGCGCGGCCACGGCCCTCGCGCTGCCGAGCGCCCCCGTCGCGATCCGGACCGCGCCGCGCACCGGGGAGGTCGGCGAGGCGGAGAAGGACCCAGCCGAGTGCCAGATGCTCGACCCCTCGCCCTGCCCCGCGCCGGGCGCCGCGGCGCCGTCGCTGAAGAGCGCCACGGTCGCTCCCGCCCCGGCCGGCGGGGGCGCCCCGGGCTCGCCCAGCGGCGCGGCCGTGACGGTCCGCGGGTCCACCTTGAGCACCCGCAGCCGGACGTCGGGACGCGCGGGATCGGGGCGGATCTCGGTGATCGCGAGCGCATAGGGGAAGCCGTGCTGCGGCAGCCCCTGGGTGCGCCAGGCGCCCTCCCCCGCCACGGCCGGCGCGGCGCGTGGGGCGAGGGGCGGCCCCGGCAACAGGTGCCGCAGCGTCATGTAGAAAAAGTCGCGCGCCTCCCGCCGGATATAGCGGGGGAAGTTCATCAGGCCCATGCCGCGGATGAGCCGGCGGCCCCGGAACCGGTAGCCCGAGAGCCCCGAGACATCGCCCTCGGTCTCCCATTCCCCCTGGAGCGGGCGCCCCAGCGGCGGCAGCTCGCCGCTCGGCGTCACACGATAGAACTCGAGCCCGCTGTGGCCCGCGTTCATGTCGAGCGCGATCCCGTAGGAGCAGCGGGCCTGGATCATCGCCTGGGCCAGGGCCTCCGGGCTCACGTCGGCGCCATAGAAATAGGCGACGAAGCGCTCCCGGGTCAGGCAGATGCCTGTCCTGACCGTGTGCGTCTTGTCGGCCCACCCGGGCGGCGTGCCTCCCCACCACGTCCGGCCGAAGGGATTCCATTTCTCGTCCTCGACCATGACCGTCATGTTCTGGCGGAACGACAGCATCCATTCGGGGACGCTCTCGTCCTCCGACCAGCTCCCGAAGACGGTGCTGCCATCGCGCCGGACGGCCACCGTCGCGGCGTAGGGCTTCGGCGGCAGGTACATCACCCCGTCGGCCATCATGCCGAACTCGCCGTGCATCGCCTGGAAGCCGGCGTTCGACGCGGCGACCACGCGCTTCATGACCTCGGGCGTGCGCGGGATCAGCCCCGGCCCGGCCTCGCCCGTCGCGCCCTTGGGCTCCACCGTGCCCGCCATCATGTGGAGCTCCACCTGGCGCGGATCCCAGAGCGCGATGTAGACGCGCGTCGCCTTGCGCGAGCGGTCCGTCCGGAGGAACGTTGTCATGAACGCTGGCGGGAGCCCGTCGAGCTGGCGCACGAAGGCGTCGCCGCCCTGCGGGTTCCACTGCCCCTCCCCGGGCAGCGGCGGCGTCACCCACGGCTCGAGCGGCGCTGGCGGCCAGCCGATCTCGGGATCGATCGGGATCTGGCGGACAGGCGGATCCAGCGCGCTCTGGCCGAGGTCCGCGGCGATGTCCTCCTCGCCGGTGTCGCCCGTCACCGCCTCCTTGTTGCGGAGGACGAAATCGAGCGCCGTGAACGCCACGGCCTTGACCGTCTGCATCGCGGCGTCACCGATCACGAGGCGCACGCGGTCGACCGCCCAGGTGACGAGGTTCCCCGGCCGCGCGACCTCGGACGCCTCGGCGCGGATCCACGCGGGCAGCGCCGCGTCGTCGTCCGCGCCGCGCACCGGCAGACGGGCCTCGCGACCGCCCGCGCGGACGACGACCGCGCGGTCGTCCTCCAGGGCGACCGCGACGTCGCCCGCGTCCGGGCCGCGGCGGCTCCGCGGCTCCTCCGCGCGCGGCTCCTCGGCGCCAGGCTCCTCGGGGTGCGGCTCCTCGGCGCCGTTCTCCTCGCTGCGGGCGAGGTCGATCGCGAAGGTCCGCCGGCCGATCCCGCGCAGGCGGCCTGTCGCCTGCCAGCTCGTGACGGCGTGCTGGAGCCGCTCGACGAGCGACCAGTCCGCGCCGCCCGTGAGCTCTTGCCCGTCCAGATCGAGCACGTGCACCGTGGGCGACGCGGCCTCGATCAGCGGGCGCGAGACGTAGGCGAGGGCGTCGCCGCGGAGCACGGGCTTCGACTCGTCCGCGCCGCTCGTCTCGGTGAGGTTGTGAATCGCCGAGACGTCGAGCAGGACGCCCTCCGGCGAGAGCCTCGCGTCGACGAGGTACAGGTCGGTGGGCTCCCCGCGCTCACCGCCGGCGCGCACGCCGCGCGCGATCGCGCGCGCGTCAGCGCCGAACGGGCGGAGGCCGCCGCGCGGCGGATCCACCCACACCACGTCGCTGGCCGCCGCGGCGATGCCCCGCTCCGCGAGCTCCGCAGCGAGCGCGGTCGAGCGGTCGCGAGCGCCTCCGCCGACGGCGGGCGACATCGCCACGGCCGCGGACGCGCAGAGGACGAGGATGCCGATGCGCTCGCGGCGCAGGAAGGGCGTTTTCGGGGACTCCATTCGCGAACAACGCGCGGAGGGGCGGGGCTCTTGCCCGGGCCGTCGAGAACGACTGGACGCGCGCGCGGCAGCCGTTATCACCGTTTTTGTACCGCGGCCAGGTTCGGGGGCGCGCGGCGCTAGCGTCCGCCGAACCGGCGGTGCTACATCGGGCGCGCCCATGTCGAACGCTGACTCGCCCCCTCTCCGCCGCGACGAGGCGCTGACGATAGCGCGCCTCGCCCACCTCGACCTTTCCGCCGAGGAAATCGAGCGCCTCACCGGTGATCTCGGCAACATCCTCAGCTACGTCCGGCAGCTCGAGGAGCTCGACGTCTCGGCGGTGCCGCCGACGGCGCACGTGCAGATCGAGCGGCTCCCGCTCCGCGCCGACGAGGAGGCGCCGAGCCTGCCGCGCGAGGTGGCCCTGCGGGAGGCGCCGCGGGTCGAGGACGACGGGTTCGCCGTTCCGGCGTTCGTGGACGAGGGGTGACGCCGATGGACACAGCGATCCTCGATCGATCCATCCCGGAGCTCGCGGCGCTCGTGCAGCGCGGCGAGGTGAGCGCCGAGGAGGTGGCCAGGGCCGCGCTCTCGCGCATCGAGCAGCGCGACGGCGCGCTGGGCGCCTTCCTCACCGTGCAGGGGGAGCAGGCCGTCGCGGCGGCGCGCGCGCTCGACGCGCGGCGCGCGCGGGGCGAGGCGCTCGGCCCGCTCGCCGGCGTGCCGATCGGGCTCAAGGACGCGCTCTGCACCGAGGGCGCCCCGACGACCGCCGGCTCGAAGATCCTCACGCGGGCGGCGGCGGGCGCGGACGGCGCGTCGAGGTCGCCCGACCCGGCGCGCGGGTTCCGCCCGCAGTTCGACGCGACGGTCGTCGCCCGCCTGCGCGAGGCCGGCGCGATCCTGCCGGGCAAGTGCAACATGGACGAGTTCGCGATGGGCTCGTCGAACGAGAACAGCGCCTTCGGCCCGGTGAAGAACCCGTGGGACCCGTCGCGCATCCCCGGCGGCTCGTCCGGCGGCAGCGCGGTCGCGGTGGCGGCGGGGATGACGCCCGGCTCGCTCGGGTCCGACACGGGGGGCTCCATCCGCCAGCCGGCGAGCCTCACCGGCGTCGTGGGCATCAAGCCGACGTACGGCCGCGTCTCCCGCTACGGCCTCATCGCGTTCGCCTCGAGCCTCGACCAGATCGGGCCGTTCGCGCAGGACGTGAAGGGCGCGGCGCGCCTGCTCGAGGTGATCTCGGGCCGCGATCCGCGCGACGCGACGAGCCTCGACGCCCCGGTGGGCGCCTACGAGGCCGCGTGCGGCCGCGACGTCGCGGGGCTGCGCATCGGGGTGCCCGAGGAGTACTTCGCGAAGGGCATCGACGCGCGGGTCGAGGCGAAGGTGCGGGAGGCGATCGAGGGTCTGCGCGGCCTTGGCTGCGAGATCAAGCCCGTGCACCTGCCGCACACGCGGTACGCCGTGGCGGCCTACTACATCGTCGCGACCGCCGAGGCGTCGTCCAACCTGGCGCGCTTCGACGGCGTGCGCTTCGGGCTGCGCGTGGAGGGCGACCGCGGCGGGAAGGCGGACCTCCAGGCCCTCTATGGCCGGACGCGCGGCGAGGGGTTCGGCCGGGAGGTGAAGCGCCGGATCCTGCTCGGGACGTACGTGCTGTCCGCGGGCTACTACGACGCGTATTACCTGCGCGCGCAGAAGGTCAGGACGCTGATCCGGCGCGATTTCGACGAGGCCTTCCGGGAGGTGGACCTCATCGCGGCGCCGGTCTCGCCGACGGTCGCGTTCCGGCTGGGGGAGCGGGTGGACGACCCGCTGTCGATGTACCTGGCCGACGTCTACACGCTGCCCGCCAGCATGGCCGGGCTGCCCGCGATCAGCGTCCCGTGCGCGACCGCGCAGGCGCCGGACGGCGGGCCTCCGCTGCCCGTCGGCCTGCAGCTCATCGGCCCTGCGCTGGAGGAGGCGCGGCTCTGCCAGGCGGCCTACGCGTGGGAGCAGATCTCTCCGGTGCGCGGGCTGCGCGCGTCGATCGCATGACGGGCGGAGCGCGCCGATGAGCTCCGCGATCACCGTGGCGGCGGCCGGCCCCGAGCACCGCTCGGGGCTCGAGGCGCTCTTCGAGGCCGCCGGAACGCCCTGCTACTGCCGTTACTACCACTTCGGCGGCACCAACAACGAGTGGCTCGCGCGGTGCTCGGACGGCCAGGGCGAGAACCGCCGGGAGTTCGCCGAGGCGCTCGCCTCGGGCAGCGACGAGGCGCGCGGCGTCGTGGCGCTCGCGCCGGAGGCGCCGCACGTCGTCGGGTGGCTCAAGGTCGCGCCCGCGGCGGCCGTGGCGAAGGCGTACGAGCGCCGCCTGTACCGCGGGCTGCCGTGCTTCGCGGGCGATCGCACGGGCGTCTTCCTGATCGGCTGCGCCGTCGTGCACCCGGGCCACCGGCGGCGAGGCGTCGCGACCGCGCTCGTCGCGGGCGCGGTGGAGCTCGCGCCCGCCTGGGGCGCGCGCGCCCTCGAGGCCCTGCCACGCCGACCGAAGGAGCCGGTGAGCGACGAGGAGCTGTGGACCGGCCCGGTCTCCGCGTTCACGAGGAACGGATTCGCCGAGGTGCACGCGTTCGAGCCGTATCCGGTCCTGCGCCGGGTGTTGTGACAGCGCCGCGGCGAGCCCCGGCTGGGTTCGCGCTTCGCTTGCGTGCGCCGGCCGACCAGGTAGTGTCGCGCCCCGCGCATGGCTCCCACGTCCGAGCACCCTGAAGCCGCGGCCCACGACGCCGCCGAGCGGAGCTCCGCCGCCGGCGCAGATCACGCTGCGCCTGCCTCCTCCGCTGGCGCGGCCACGACCAGCGCGAGCGAGCCCCCGGCGTCCGCAGCGGCGGAGGCCTCGCCGACCAGCCGGCGCGCGTCGTCCAGCCCGAGAGGCCGGGTCATCGCGCTCACCGGCGCAGCGTCCTTCCTCGGGCGCAACCTGATCGGGATCCTCGAGGAGGACCCGCGCATCGCGCGCGTGGTGGCCATCGACATCAAGCGGCCGGACACGGGCGGCTCCAAGCTGCGCATGCACACCGTCGACCTGACGGAGCCCGCGTCCGAGGAGCGCGTCGCCGAGGTGCTCGCGGCCGAGCAGGTGGACACGCTCGTCCACCTCTGCTTCCTCTCGTCGCCCACCCCGGCGACCGCCTGGGCCCACGAGCTCGAGTCGGTCGGCACGATGCACCTGCTCCACGGGGCGCGCCAGGCGAGCCTGCGCAAGCTGATCCTCTGGAGCCAGACGATCCTCTACGGCGCGCACCCGACCAACCCCAATTTCCTCACGGAGAAGCACCCGCTCCGGGCGGACCCGGACGAGCGCTTCTTCGCGGACAAGATGGCCGCCGAGCGGGAGCTCAACGCCTTCGGCGCGAAGGCCAAGGGCACGACCGTCACCATCCTGCGGACCGCGCCGATCCTCGGCCCGACCGTCCAGAACTACGTCACCCGCTTCCTGGCGCGGCGCCTGGTCATGACGATGCTCGGCTTCGATCCGCTGTGGCAGTTCATCCACGAGGTCGACGCCATCGCCGCCTTCAAGCTGGCCATCGACAGCGATTTTCCCGGGACCTTCAACATCGTGGGCGACGGCGTGCTGCCGCTCTCCACGATCGTGCGCCTCGCGGGCCGGACGGCGCTCCCGGTGCTGCACAGCGCCGCCGGGCCGCTCGTCTCTGCGCTCTGGGCTGCGCACGCGGCGATCGCCCCGCCCAGCTTCCTGCGGTACCTGCGCTATCTCTGCGTGGCGGACGGCGAGAAAGCGGCGCAGGTCATGGGGTTCCGGCCGGTCTACACGACGCGCGAGGCGTTGCTCGACTACACGAGCGCGCAGCGGCTGCGGGACGTGCGCCTGCTGCAAGAGACGCCTGCGTGATGCGGTTCGGGGGGTGAGCGATGGGCACGGAGCACGATCGAGAGCTCGAGGAAGCAGGGAACGGATCGCCGTCGACGCGCGGGCGCGCCGATCGGACGGGGCCCAGGCAGGTCGTGCCGAGCGCCGACGTCGAGGACGACGAGGCCCGGTACCTGGCGCCGATCGGCCCGACGGAGCCCTCGGACGGGCGGAAGACGCAGTCGTCCGAGGTCCACGCCCCGGTCGTGCCGGTGACAGCCGAGGAGCTCCAGCGCCAGATCGGGGAGCTCGAGGCGCGGCTCAAGCGGATGCTCGCCGGGGGCCCATCGCCCGACGCGAGCGGCGCGGCGGGAGGTGTGCCCGAGACCGTGCGGAGCCCGCGCCAGGGCGGAGCGCCCGCCGCGTCGGCCGGCTTCGCCAGCGAGCCGCCGCTGTCCGAGCCCGGGACGGCGCGCGATGTCCTGTCGACCGACTTCTACCTGCGGCAGTGGGGCCGCACCGGCCTGCGCCGCCGCTCGGAGGAGGTCGACGAGTTCGGCTTCGATCCCAAGTACGAGGCCCGGTACAGGTCGCTCTTCGACTTCCTGCACAGGTACTATTTCAGGATCGATATCGAGGGCATCGAGCGTATCCCCGCCGAGGGGCGGTGCCTTGTGGTGTCCAACCATTCGGGCGGGCCCATCCCCTACGACGGGCTCATGCTGCGGGCCGCGGTGCGGCGGGAGCACCCGGCGCGGCGGGAGCTCCGCTGGCTGGCCGACGATTTCGTGTACTACCTGCCGTTCGCCGGCACGATCATGAACCGGCTCGGGGCCGTGCGGGCCTGCCAGGAGAACGCCGAGCGGCTGCTCGCGGGCGAGCGGCTCATCGCGGTCTTCCCCGAGGGCGTAAAGGGCAGCGGGAAGCTCTACAAGGACCGCTACCAGCTCCAGCGGTTCGGTCGCGGCGGCTTCATCCGGCTATGCCTGCGCACGCGTACGCCGCTCGTCCCGTGCGCCATCGTCGGGGCCGAGGAGACGAACCCGCTGTTCTATCGGGTCGAGCACCTCACGCGCGCGCTCGGCATCCCGTACCTGCCCATCACACCCACGTTCCCTGCGCTCGGGCCGCTGGGCCTCGTGCCAGCGCCCACCAAGTGGAAGATCCGCCTGGCCGATCCGGTGCGGTTCGACGCGTACGGCCCGGAGGCGGCGGACGATCAGATCCTGGTGCGGCGCCTCGCGGAGCGCGTGCGCGCGACGATCCAGGGGCTCATCGACGAGACCCTGGCCACCCGGAAGTCGATCTGGTTCGGATGAAGCGATCTTCCGAGGCGAATCCTCACTCCATGCCCGAAAACACAACCGAAGGGGATCCTCCCGCCGAGCCCGAGCGAGCGACAACCAGGGGCGCGCGGCCGGAGGGCGTGCTGGTGATCGACAAGCCGCGCGGGCCGACGAGCCACGACGTCGTGGCCCGCCTGCGCCGCGCCCTCGGCGTGAAGCGCATCGGGCACGCGGGGACGCTCGACCCGATGGCGTCCGGCGTCCTCGTGGTGCTCGTCGGCGAGGCCACCAAGCTCGCCCCGTACCTGACCGCGCAGGACAAGCGCTACACGGCGCGCGTCGTCCTCGGCGTGGGGACGGACACCCTCGACGCGGACGGGGAGATCACCGCGACGCAGCCCCTGCCGCCGTGGCTCGACGCGGAGCTCGACGCCCTCGCCGGGGCCGGCGGGCCTGCCGGCGGTGAGACGCTGGCGCGCTCGGCGCCGCGCATCGCCGCCGCGATCGACGCGGAGCGGGCGCGGCGGGAGCAGGCGCCGCCGGCCTACTCGGCCATCAAGGTCGCCGGGCAGCGCAGCTACGCCCTGGCGCGCGCCGGCCAGGCGGTGGAGCTGTCGGCGCGGGCCGTCGAGGTCCGGTCGCTCGAGGTGACTGGCGCCTCGCGCGGCGGGCTCGGTGCGCCGGCTGCCGGCGCTGCGCCAGCTGCGGGCGCTGTGCTGGCCGCGGGCGCTGCGCCCGCCACCCTCGATCTCGATCTCGGGGTGAGCAAGGGCTATTACGTGCGCTCGCTGGCGCGCGACCTGGGCGCGCACCTCGACGTCCCCGCGCACCTGTCCGCGCTCCGCCGCACGGCGAGCGGCAGCTTCACCCTGGAGCAGGCCGTGTCCCTCGACGCCGGCGCCGAGGCGCTGCGCGCGTCGCTGCGCCCGCTCGCCGACGCAGCCGCCGCGAGCCTCCCGGTCGCCCGCCTGACCGAGCACGGCGCCCGCCGCGCGCGCATGGGACAAGCGCTCACCGAATCTGACTTCTCCCTAGCTCCTGCGCACGCCGGCGCCGCTGTATGGCTCGATCCGGATGGCGGTGTTGTGGCGCTTGGCGCCGCCGAGGTCGCCGATGAGAACGCCGCTGATGGCCTTCCAGCGCCATCGCCGACTCGATTTTCCGTCCTGCGCGGCTTTTCTGGAGCGCCCGACATGCGTGGGAATGCTGCTAGATAAGAGAAACCCACAACACACGGCAATTCCCTGGACTTCGGCAGATCTACGGCGCATGTCACTGACAGCGCTCGGCAGGATCGGTCGAGCTGGGGAGTTCGCCGGCCGAAAAGACCAGCAAAGACGCGTGGTTCCATCATATTCTGGGATTTCGCGTCCCGGTCCGGTTGCGCTCCCCTCGCCTGTTCCGTTACGATTCGTCCGTTAGGAGCCTCTGTTTGAGTCCCGATTTCGTTCCATTGCCAGCGCTCGGCGCTGCAGTTCTCTCCGCTGTACTTGGCTCGCTGTTCGTCGGTGCCGACACCGCACTGACGACGTTGAGCGTCACGAGGCTCGGCGCGCTGATTGAGCAGGCGACGGGCCCCACGAAGGCCGCCTACGAGCGGATTCGTCGAGAAGACGCCAAGCTCCGTTCCCGCTACCTGCTCGGCTGGGTCGTATCGACCAGCCTGACGGCCGCCTGCTTCGACCTCTTCTTCCGGCGGATTGTCCCTGGCGCTGCGCTCTATCTCGGGCTGGCGACCACCATCGTCGTCAGCGGAGCCCTTTACGAGGTCAGCTCCACGCTGGGCCGCAAGCACGCCGATCGGGCCGCATCGATGGCGGTTCGCTTCTTGCGCCCGCTCGAAATCGCGATGCTGCCGCTCGCCGTACCGCTCGGCTGGATCGGCTCCAAGCTGGGGCCGCGGGACGGTGAGCAGCCGTCGGACCCGAGGGTTGCCGAGGCGGAGGTCGAGATCCTCGTCGACGAGGTCGAGCGCTCTGGTCTCTTCGGGCGAGAGCCGGCGGAGATGATCCGGAATGTGCTCGAGTTCGCCGATCTCACGGCGCGGGACGTGATGGTGCCGCGATCCAAGGTCGAGGCCATCGAGATCTCCACTCCGCTCGAGAAGGTGCTGGAGATCGTCACCGAGAGCGGGCACTCGCGGTATCCGGTCTACAAGGATCAGACCGACAACATCGCTGGTCTCCTCTACGCGAAGGACCTGTTCAAGGTCCTCGAGGAGCGCCGGCTCAAGAACACGACGCTCCGGGAGATCACGCGGAGCCCTGCCAATTTCGTCGCCGAGTCGCAGCCTCTCTCTTCTCTGCTCCGGGAGATGAAGAGCCGGAGACAGCACCTCGCCATCGTGGTCGACGAGTTTGGCGGGATGTCGGGGATTGTCACCCTGGAGGACGTGCTCGAGGAGATCGTCGGAGACATCCGTGACGAGCACGACGAGACGGACGACGGTGCCGCCATCCAGGATCTGGGCGACGGTCGCCTGGTCGCCGACGCGGCCGTATCGATGAGCGATCTCTCGGCCTACCTGGGCGCCGAGCTCGACCGCGAGGGAAAGTACGATTCCCTCGGCGGGATGATCACGCAGCACGTCGGCAAGGTGCCCGAGGTCGGCACGGCCGTGAGCAAGTTCGGCCTACGCTTCATCGTGCGCGACAGCGACGAGCGTCACATCGGAAAGATCGAGATCGTCCGCCCCCGCGCCATGGGCGCCGGCGGCGCCGCCTAAATCACCCCGCGCCGAACCAGCGCACAGGGGGGGCCATCACCGCCCCCTCCCCTCGGCTCCCCCAAACCCGCGGTAACTCTCGCGCGGCGCGCGGTGCTTCAGATCTGCGTCGGCCGAGCGGCGCGCGCCCGCTGCGGATACGGGCCCAGATCGGCGTTTTCGGCGCGCAGGCGTACTCACGTACGCCGAGCACCGAAAACGTCGAGGTGGGCCCGTATCCGCAGCGGGCGCGTGCCGCTCAGCGGGCGAGGGAGAGTTTGTGGAGCTCGTTCGCGAGATCGTCGCCCTCTTTGATGAGGCCGGGCGTCTCTTCGACGGGGTTGTCCTTGTTGCCATCGAGCGTCTTGCGGATGTCCGCCATCGCGCTGGCGAGCCTGAAGACCATCTGCTCGCTCGTGAGGCCAGCGACGGACTGAGGATCGACCGGGAGGGCCTGCAGATCGCCGCCGGCGATGTCGCCCTTCGTCCAGCGGGTGGCCTCCTTCTCGGCAGCCCTCATGCCCTGCTGCGTGCGCTCGAGGCGGTTCACCGTGTACTTCGCCGGCCAGTCCTTGCCGAACGGGAACGGCGCCTTGTTGGGAACGAGCTCGGCCAGCGTCTTGTCGCCGTCCCGGCGGAAGACCACCGAGAAGTTCACGACCGGCTCCTCCTGCTCCTTCCACGATTTCTCGACGGGAGCCTGCGCGGCCGTGAGGACGTTCTTGAGGCTGTCCTTCGTCTTGTTGAGATCCTGGACCGCCGTGGTGTAGGCGAGGAGCTGGCGCATCACCCGCCCCGGGAGGCCGCCGATCTGCTTGCCCTCCAGGTTGGTGGCATCGAACGGGACGTTGATGCCGCCCAGCTGGGTCACGAGCTCCGCGGGGAACTTCTTCCCCTCGAGCGCCGTCCGGCCCGCATCGAGCTTCTCCTTCAGCTCCGCCATCTTCTCGTTCGCGGCCTTCACGTCCTTCTCGAGCGCCGCGGCGCCCTCGACCGCGAGCTTGCCGCGATCGCCGCGCTCCTTCGCGCCGCCGATGGCGAAGCCCACGCCGATGCCGACGACCGCCGCGAGGCCGGCGTAGAGCGCCGTCTTCTTCGAGGCCTTCCGGCGCTCCTGCTCGACCTCCTCGCCGACCTCGACCTTGATGGTCTGGGCGGCCGCCGTCGGCTTGGGCGGGGGCGTCTGGATCACAGGACGCGGCGCCGGCGCGAACGGAGGCAGCGGGATGCCTGGCGAGATCCCGGGCGGGGGCGCGATGCCTCCCACGGAGGGCATCGGCGGCCGCGCGCTCGGATGCGGCGAGGGCATGCCGATCGGGCCCGCGTTCATGTCGGGAGGCGGCCCCGATCCGGGCTGCGGGCCAGGCACGGGAAGGGGGACGGCCGCTCCCGGCGCCCCGCCTACCGCCGTTTTGCCAAGCCGAGCCTTCAGATCGATTTTGCTCTTCTTCTTTTCTTCAGCCATCGGCTCCTCGAGGACGGGATCGCTGCACCACTTCGCGCTGAAAACTCCAGCCCACCCGAGGGAATCGACCCACCACGGCCCGAACCGGAGCTGCCCCTGCGCGAGCGGCAACAGAAGACGACACGGGCCGGCCTCCAACAGACCGACATGGGAGCGGGGAGGGAAAGATCAGCAACACGACGGGAGCGCCGGGCGAGCGGACAACCCGCCGGGCACGTTAGCGGCGCGCCGCCTGGAATGTCAACGCGATGGCGATCGCAGCGCAGGATGTGTTTCGACAGGCGATCGCCAGGCCACACGGGCCACCCGGCCCCACGGCAGCCCCCGCCGGCCCGCAGCTGCGCCCTCGCCGGGTCTGCGCCGGCGTCCCCCCCATCACCGCCGGCAGCCTGGCCCTCCGCGGAGGGACCGGGTAGGAAGCAGGGCGCTCATGGTCTCGTTCAAGTTCGGCGGGGGTCGGCCGCCGCGGCTCCGCTCTCCTTCCGGCAGCGGACCGCAGGCGCCGCCAGCTTCATCCACCGGCAACAGACCGCAGGCGCCGCCCGCGGCTTCCTCTGGCGACGGGCGGCAGGCGCCACCCCCGCCTCCCAGCGGCGGGCGGCAGGCGCCGCCCCCTCCTGCGTCCAGCGGGGGCCGGCGGGGGCCGCCCACGCGGCGGCCATCGCTCCGGATGGAGACCCGGCGGGTCGCGAGCTTCGATGGAACCGACATCACCTACCGCGTGACGCCGCCGCCGTTCGAGGGGGCGAAGACGGTGGTCCTGGTCAACGGGCTGGGCGGGCCGTACCTCGCCTGGCGGGCGCAGGTCGAGTACCTCTCCGACCAGTACCGGTTCATCACGTGGGACTACCGCGGGACGTACGCCTCGAAGCGCCCGTCACCGGACGTTCCGGAGGCCTACGCGGTCGCGAACCATGTCCGCGACCTGGAGGCCATCCTCGCCGTCGAAGGGATCCGGCACGGCGCGCTGATGGGATGGAGCGTGGGCGTCCAGGTGGCGCTGGAGGCGTTCCACAGGCTCCCGGGGTTCGCCGCGAACCTGGTCCTGCTGAACGGCACCTACCGCCGGCCGCTGGAGACGATGGGGCCGCTGCCGGGGCTCGGGCGGCTGTTCCCGCCGTTCGTGGCGTTCGCGGCGCGCGCTCACACGCTGGCGGCCCGGGTGACGGGCAGCGCCGTCGGCCCGCCGGACGCAGTGCTCTGGCTGAAGCGAATGGGGCTGCTCGGCAAGACGCTCGACAGCGAGGCGTTCGCCGAGCTCGTGCAGCCGTTCGGCCAGCTCGACATGGACGCGCTCTTCAGCAACTTGCGCGCGCTGGACGCCCACGACGCCGAGCACGTGCTCGAGCAGATCGACGTCCCGACGCTGCTCATCACCGGCGACCGCGATGCGTTCACTCCGCGGGCGCTGGCGCAGTCGATGGCACGCCGCATCCCGATGGCGGAGATCCTCGTGGTCCGCGGCGGGACCCACACCACCGCGGTCGAGTTCCCCGAGCTCGTGTCGCTCCGGATCGAGCGCTTCTTCGCCGACCACGGCTTCTAGCGCCGCGCCGCCCGCCCGCCTGGCACGGGGCCAGGCGGGCGCTCGCCGCTCACTTCCTCAGGAGGTCCGCGAACGGGTTGTTGCGGAAGCCGCCCGACGAGCTCCCCTGCCCCTTCCCTTGCTGCTGCTGCCCCTGGGCCGGCCGGCGGCCGTCGCCGCGATCGTTGCGGCCGCGCGCGTCGCCGCCGGCGGACGGGCCGCCCGCCTGGGGACGCGCGCCGGCGGGAGCGCCGCCCTTCTTCGCGGTGAGCGAGATGCGCTTGCGCACGAGGTCGACCTCGATCACCCGCACCTTGATCTTGTCGCCCACCTTCGCGACCTCGTTCGGGTCCTTCACGAACCTGTCCGCCAGCTGCGATACGTGCACGAGGCCGTCCTGGTGGACGCCGATGTCGACGAAGGCGCCGAACGCCGTGACGTTGGTCACCACGCCCTCGAGCTCCATGCCCGGCTTGAGATCCTCCATGGTCCGCACGTCGTCGCGGAACTTCGGCGGCTCGAACGTGGCGCGCGGGTCGCGGCCCGGCTTCTTCAGCTCGCTCAGGATGTCGTTCAGCGTGAACGAGCCGACGTCACCGGCCTCGTACTTCTTCGGATCGATCCGCGCGATCGCCGCCGTGTCGCCGATGAGCGACCCGACCGGCACGCCGAGGTCCGCCGCGATGCGCTCGACGAGGCCGTAGCGCTCCGGGTGCACGGCGCTCGCGTCGAGCGGGTGCTCCCCGCCCCGGACCCGCACGAAGCCCGCTGCCTGCTCGAACGTCCGCGGGCCGACGCCGGGCACGTCGAGCAGCGCCTTGCGGCTCTTGAACGCGCCGTTCAGGTCGCGGTGGGCGACGATCTTCTTCGCGAGGCTCGGGCCGATGCCGGCGACGCGGGCGAGCAGCGGGGCGCTCGCGGTGTTGAGCTCGACGCCGACCCGGTTCACGCAGCTCTCGACGACCTCGTCGAGCTTCCGCGCGAGCAGCCCCTGGTAGACGTCGTGCTGGTACTGGCCGACGCCGATGCTCTTCGGGTCCACCTTCACGAGCTCCGCGAGCGGGTCCTGCAGCCTGCGGGCGATGCTGATCGCGCCGCGCACCGTGAGATCGAGGTCCGGGAACTCCTCGCGCGCGACGTCGCTCGCCGAGTAGACGCTCGCGCCCGCCTCGCTCACCGGGACGCAGAACAGCTTCTCCGACGGTCGCGGATCGGCGTTCGCCGTCTGCTCCGTCAACCCCTCCGATGCGAGCACGTCCTTCACGAACGCCTCGGTCTCGCGGCCGTGCGTGCCGTTGCCCACGGCGACGGCGCGGAGCGGGTACTTGCGGCAGATGCGGCGCAGGTCCTGGCGCGCGCGCTCGAGCGCGTCGCCGCTCCCGACCAGGTAGATGGTGGTGTGCTCGAGGAGCTTGCCCGTCTCGTCGACGACGGCGCACTTGCACCCGGTGCGCTGGCCCGGGTCGATGCCGAGCACCGCCTTCGTGCCGAAGGGCGCGGCGAGGAGGAGCTCGCGGAGGTTCTGGGCGAAGACCTCGACCGCGGCGCGATCGGCCTGCATCTTGAGGTCGACGCGCACGTCGCTCTGGACCGCCGGGAGCAGGAGCCGCTTCACGGCGTCGTCCGCGGCCTTCGTGAGCTCACCGGCCCACGGCGATTTCGGCTTCAGCCCCACCGCGGCGTGGATCGGCGGGACGAGCGGCTCGGGCACGAGCTCGATCGAGGCGCGGAGCACGCCCTCGGCCTCGCCGCGGCGGATGGCAAGGTAGCGGTGCGACGGGATGTTCGCGACGGGCTCCTCGAAGCTCCCGTACATGTCGAACTTCGTCTGCTTGGCCGCGTGCTCCTCGTTCTTCTGGACCTTGATGACACCTTCCTTCGCGTAGGCCTCGCGGACGAGCTTGCGCACGTCGGCGTGCTCGGCGATGCGCTCGGCGCAGATGTCGCGCGCGCCGGAGAGGGCGGCCGCCGCGTCGGGGACCTCCTTCTCGGCGCTGACGAACGCGCGGGCCTCTTCCTCGGGGCTGCCGTCCCCCGGCTGCGACCACATGCGATCCGCGAGCGGCTCGAGGCCCCGCTCCTTCGCGATGATGGCCCGCGTGCGGCGCTTCGGCTTGAAGGGGAGGTAGAGATCCTCGAGCTCGGCCTTGGTGTGGCAGGCGCGGATCTTCGAGGCGAGCGCGTCGCTGAGCTTGCCCTGCTTCTGGATCTCCGCGAGCACCGTGGCGCGGCGCTCCTCGAGCTCGATGAGGTAGGCGCGGCGCTCCTCGATGGCGCGGATCTGCACCTCGTCGAGCCCGCCGGTCGCTTCCTTGCGGTAGCGGGCGATGAACGGGACCGTCGCCCCCTCGGCGAGCAGCTTGGCCACCGCCGAGACCCCCTGGCGCGGGAGGCTCAGCTCTTCGGCCAGGAGCGGGACCGGATCGAACGAGCTGTCCGTGCGGCTCGGGACAGCGACAGGGCTCTGCGTCTCAGTCATGGGCGCGGCATACGCTCAGGGTGCACGCGCGTCCAGGCTTGACTTGAGGTCTGCCTCAGCACGCCGCCGCGATGACCTCGCCGTCGCGCAGCACGGCCCGCGCGCGCGGCGCGCCCCAGGGCTGCACGATCGCGTTCTCGTGGGGCAGGTCCCACACGGCGAGATCCGCGCGCAGCCCCGGACGGACGGCGCCGCACACGCCGCCGAGGCCGAGGGCGGCCGCCGCCTCGCGCGTCGCGCCCAGGATCGCCTCGGCGACCGTGAGCCCGTAGAGCCGCACCGCGAGCGCGAGCGCGAGCGGCAGGCTCTCGGTCGGCGCCGTGCCGGGGTTCGCGTCGCTGCCCACGATCAGCGGGACGCCGGCGGCCCGGAGCGCTGCGACGGGCGGCGGCTCCTGCCGCAGCGTGAAGCTCGCGACGGGCAGCAGCGCGGCGGCGACGCCCGCCTGGGCGAGCGCCGCGATGCCCGCCGGCGCGACGTGCTCGAGGTGGTCGGCCGACGCGGCGCCGAGCGCGGCGGCGAGCTCTGCGCCGCCCACGTCCGCGAACTGCCCGACGTGCACGCGCACGCCGAGCCCCAGCGCGCGCGCCCGATCGAGGACGGGCCGCGCCTCGTCCACCGAGAACGCGCTCCGGTCGATGTACGCGTCGACATAACGCGCGAGGCCGGCCGCGGCGATCGCCGGGAGCCAGGAGCGCGCGACGGTCCCCGCGTAGGCGGCGCGGTCGCCGCCGGCCTCCGGGGGCAACGCGTGCAGCGCGAGGTACGTCGGAACGACGCGGGGCAGGCGCGCGTCCCTCCCCGCCTCGGCGACCGCCTCGAGCTGCTTGCGCTCCGTCGCCTCGTCGAGGCCGTAGCCGCTCTTGGCCTCGACGGCGGTCACGCCGAGCGCGGCCATCCGGCGGAGGCGGGCGCGGAGCGTGTCCGCGAGCTCGCCGGCGGTCGCAGCGCGCGCCGCGCGCATGCTCGCGACGATGCCGCCGCCGGCCGCGGCGATCGCCTCGTAGTCGCCGCCGGCCATGCGGATCGCGTACTCGGCGTCCCGCGAGCCGATCCAGGGCGCGTGCGTGTGGCAATCGACGAGCCCGGGCGTGACGACCCCCGCGGCCTCGATCGCGATCGGCACGCCGGCCTCCGGCCGCAGGACCTCGCGCCGCGGGCCGACCGCCTCGATCGCGCCGCCTCGCACCACGATCGCGGCGTCCTCGATCACGCCGAGGGGATCGCCGGCCGAGGCGCGGGACGCGTCGCAGGTGACCAGCCGGCGCGCGGTGATGGCGAACGGGCGCTCAGGGTGCTGCGCGGCCTCTGCTCGCGCGGCCCCCGGCGGCGCCGTCACGTCGCCGCCCCCGCGGCGCGCGCGGCGCGCGCCCGCTCGATGTCCTCGAGCACCGCCCGGGACGCGGGCCCGCCGACGATCTCGGCGAACGCCGCGGGCGAGGAGACCGGCCGCGGCGGGCACCGCCGGCGCGCGGCCAGGCACCGCGCGGCCGCCTCGACGCAGCGCTCGCGGAAGCGCGGCTCGCGCTCGGCCTTGCGCACGAGCGCCTCGAGCACGCGATCCTGCAGGTCCTCGCTGTGGCAGACGAGCAGCGCGTCACAGCCCGCCCAGACGGCCGCGGCGGCGGCCTCCTCGACGGCGTGGTGCGCCGCGATCGCGGCCATCTCGAGATCGTCCGAGAAGAGCACCCCCTCGAAGCCGATCTCGCCGCGCAGGAGGTCGGTGCAGATGGCGCGCGACAGCGTCGCCGGGACGCCGGGATCCAGCGCCTCGACGACGATGTGCGCCGTCATGAGCGACGCGACCCCGGCGCCGCAGGCGGCGCGGAACGGCGGCAGCTCGATCTCGTCAAGGCGGCCGCGCGCGTGCAAGAGGGTCGGGAGCGCGAGGTGGCTGTCGAGCGCCGTGTCGCCGTGCCCCGGGAAGTGCTTGCCGCAGGCGAGCACGCCCTCCTCCTGGAGCCCCTCCAGGAACGCGACGGCGCTCCGCGCGACCGCGCCAGGGTCGCGGCCGAACGCGCGATCGCCGATGATCGGGTTCGCCGGGTTCGAGTCGACGTCGAGCACCGGGGCGAAGTTCAGGTTGATGCCGACCGCCCGGAGCTCGGACGCGACGGCGCGCGCCGCGCGGCGCAGCAGCGGGAGGTCCGCGAGCTCGCCGAGCGAGCGCATCGACGGCAGCGTCAGGAACGGCGCGGGCAAGCGGGTGACGCGGCCCCCCTCCTGATCGATGCCGATGAAGGGAGGCCGATCTGGGCCGCCCGCCGCGGCGAGCGCCTGGCAGAGCCGCGCCGTGGCGGCCGCGTCAGGGACGTTGCGCCGGAACAGGATCGCGCCGCCCCGCCTCCCCTCGGCGAGGGCCTTCAGGTACCGGGCCGGCGGCTCCGCGCCGTCGAAGCCGCCCACGATGAGCTGACCACACAGGACCTCGAGCTCCAGATCGAGCCGCATCGTCCACCACCTCTCGCGCGGCGCAGGCGAGTGGCCGGCCGCGGAATCCGTTCGTAGACGACTCGTAAACGACTTGGGCCGACGAGGCCACTTCCGAGGGATGCCGGTACACCGGAGGCGAGGCTGCGGCGCCGGAGGGACGCAGCCTGTCGCGGTCGGCTCCCTCAGAACCGGATCGCGATCTTCCCGAAGTGTGAGCCGCTCGCCACGGACTCGATCGCCTGGCGCACCTCGGCGAAGGGGACAACGCGGTCGACGACAGGCCGGAGCCCGCTCGCTGCGATCGCGCGGTTCATGTCCTCGAACATCGCCCGCGACCCGACGAAGATGCCCTGCGCGGTGATCTGCTTCATCAGGATGGGGAACAGGCCGACATCCCCCAGCGCGCCGCCCGTGAGCACGCCGATGAGGCTCACGCGGCCGCCGAACCGGACCGCGCGGAGCGAACGGGCGAGCGTGCCCGCGCCGCCCACCTCGATCACGTGATCCACCCCCTCGCCGCCGGTGAACGAGCGCGCGGGCGCGTCCCAGTCGGGGTTCGCGCGGTAGTTGATGGTCTCCGACGCCCCGAGCGATCTCGCGCGCTCGAGCTTCTCGTCGCTGCTCGAGGTGACGATGACGCGGGCGCCCGCGAGCCGGGCGAACTGCAGCGCGAAGATCGAGACGCCGCCCGTGCCCTGCACGAGGACCGTGTCGCCCGCCTTGAGGTGGCTCGCCACGAAGAGCGCGTTCCATGCGGTCACCGCGGCGCACGGCAGCGACGCGGCCTCCTCGTCCGTGAGGTGCGGCGGCACCGCGACGACCCCCTCCGCATCGAGCAGCACCCGCTCCGCGGCCACACCCGGCAGCTCCCCGCCGAGCGCCCCCCGCGCCTTGTGCGCGGAGAGCTCCCCGTCGATCCAGCGCTGGTGGAAGGTCGGGCTCACGCGATCGCCGACCTTCACCCGCGTCACCCCGTCCCCCACGGCGACGACCTCGCCGACCCCGTCGGAGAGCGGGACGAGCGGCAGCGGGAACTTCGGGTTGTAGAGCCCCTTCGCCACGAGCAGGTCACGGAAGTTGAGCGACGCCGCCTTCATCTGGAGGACGATCTGCCCAGGCCCCGGCTCAGGATCCGGAAGATCGATCGGGCGGAGCGCGTCGAGGCCGAACGAACCCTGGAGAGCGAACGCTTTCATGCAGATCCTCCTTGAGCGGAGATCCGCTATCTCATGCGGGGTGGAGGCCGGTCAACGCGCGCTCAACGCGCCGGCCGCCGCGCGTCGCGCAGCGCCTGGGCAGCAAGCCACAGGCCGGCCGCCATCACGAGCGCCGCCCCGATCAGCTGGTCCGCCGACGGGCTCTCGCCGAGCCAGGCCGCGGCGAGCACGTGCGACAGGACGACCCCGACGTAACCGATCGCGCCGATGCGCGCCGCGCTATCGAGCGCGTAGGCGCGCGTCATCGCGAGCTGCGCGAGGCCGCCGGCGAGCCCCGTCCCGATCAGCAGGAGGGCGCCGCGGGCGTCGGGCGTCCGCCAGACCGGGATCGAGAGCGCGACCATCGCGGCGCTCGCCACGAGCGAGAAGTGCAGCGCGATCGCCTCGGGGCTCGCGCGCTCCCCGCCTGCGCCGATCCTGCGCAGCCAGATCATCGCGAACGCCGAGAAGACGGCGCCGAGCGTGGCGATGAGCGCGATCTCGCCCGCGATCGCGAGCCTCGGCGCGGCGACCAGCCCGACGCCCGCGAAGGCGAGCAGGGTCGCGAGCCAGAGGCGCGGGCTCGTCCGCTCGCCGAGCAGCCGCGGCGCGAGGAGCGCGACGAAGATCGGGCTCGTCGCGCCGAGCGTGACCGCGTCGCCCAGCGCGATCTGCGGCGTGCCGAGCGTGTAGAAGCCGCAGAGCATCGCCCCGGTGCCGCAGAGCGAGCGCGCCCACGCGAGCCGCCGGTCGCCCCGGCCCACGGAGAGCGGCGCCCGGCGGACGAGCGCGACGCCGAGCGCGGTGGCCGCGCCCACCATCGTGCGCGACGCCGCCACCTCGGGCCACGGCGCGTGCTCCGAAGAGAGCCGCGCGAGGACGTTCATCACGGCGAAGAGCGACTGGGCCAGGAGCATCCACAGGACGCCCGCGGTCGGGTGCGCCGCGCGCCCCTCGCGCTCCGCCGCGAGGACGATCGCGGAGGCGCCGGACGGGTGCGCGGCGACCGCGCCCTGCGACGATGACGACGTGCTCACGTAGCGCATCGCTTACCACCTCGACCGCGCCGCCGTACACGCCGTGGTGCGCCCGAAGGCGTCGGCGCTCCCGGGTGCGTGCGCGGCATCGAAGCGCTACGGTCGCAACGATGCGCGCGATCATCGGAGTCACAAGGAGAAGCAGGACAGGTGCGATGGATGGTCAGCGGGAGCGCCGGTCCGTGGCGCTCTGGCTCGGGCTCGTCGCCGCGAGCGCCCACGCGCTCGGGTGCGGCGCGAGCGCCGCGAAGGAGCCGGCGGAGGGGCCCTCCGGGGGCAAAGCCAGGGAGGGAGCGGCAGAGGAGAGCGCGCGCCCCTCGGAGGGCAAGGCCGCCAGCGTGGAGACCGGCGGCGAGGCCCAGGGCACCCAGTCCCCGCCCGCGCCGGGCCAGCCGATGACCCGCGCGGAGGCAGGTCGGTACGTGCTCGGCCTCGTGAACCGCGATCGCGCGGCGCACAAGCTGCCGCCCGTGCGGTGGGACGAGACCGCGGCGCGCGCGGGGCGGCGGCACGCCGAGGACATGGTCCGGATCGGCTTCACCGGCCACTGGGGCAGCGACGGCTCGGTCCCGGAGGAGCGCTACACGGCCGCGGGCGGCGACGGGTTCCCGATGGAGAACGCCGGCTGCTTCGCCGACGCGATCCCCCGCGAGCTCGATCCGGATCCGCGCTTCTCCGCGGAGAGCCTCGAGCGCGTGCACAAGGCCTTCATGAACGAGAAACCCCCGGCCGACGGGCACCGGCGCAACGTGCTCACAGCGTCGCACACGTCGCTCGGGGTCGGGCTGGCCAAGGCGAAGGGGTTCGACATCGCCTGCTTGGCGCAGGAGTTCGTCGACGACTACGGGACGTACCAGCCGTTGCCCAGGCGGGCGAAGATCGGCGAGCGGATCCGGGTGGGCGGCGAGCTCGCCGCGCCGGCGAAGGTCGCTGGCGTCGGGATCTCGCGGGTCGAGCCGGGGAAGCCGATCAAGCCGGAGAAGCTGCTCAAGATGGGCGGATATCCGATCCCGCCCCCCTACGCGACGTTCTTCCCGAAGGGCTTCAAGACGCCTATTCCTCTCCAGGTGACCGGCAATCGATTCGACATCCAGGTCCCGCTGGACGACCGCGGGCGGCCCGGGCTCTACGGCGTCAGCGTCTGGGCGACGTTCCCCCCATCGGACGAGCTCAAGATGGTCTCGCTCCGCACGATCGACGTCGTCGGCAAGGGAGGCGCGCGATGAGCAACAGCCGCCCCCCCACGGCGTCCGAGGAGCTCGATGCGGTCAAGGTGCTCGATCACCTGGTCCGCCGCGCGGTCTCGATGGGCGCGAGCGATATCCACGTCGAGCCGAAGCGCGACGGCATCCGCGTGCGCTACCGCGTCGACGGCGTGATGGTGGCGCAAGGGCAGATCCCGATCGAGATCGCGCCGTCGCTCACCTCGCGCGTGAAGGTGCTCGCGCGGATGGACATGACCGAGCGGCGCCTGCCGCAGGACGGCCAGTTCAGCCTGGAGCTCCACGGCCACCCGCTCATCCACCTGCGCGCCTCGACGTTCCCCGCGATCCACGGCGAGACGCTCGTGCTGCGCGTGCTGCTGAGCCACCAGCTGATCGCGCTCGACAAGCTCGGGCTCACCGAGGTGGACCTGCCGCGGCTCGAGCGGCTCGCCGACCGGCCCTCGGGGCTGATCGTCGTGTGCGGGCCGACCGGGTCCGGCAAGACCTCGACGCTCTACTCGCTGATCAAGGTCATGAAGACGAGCGAGCTGAGCATCGTCACGCTGGAAGATCCGATCGAGGTCGAGTTCGCCGACATCACGCAGGGGCAGACCAACCCGAGGCAGGGCTTCACGTTCGCGACGGGCCTGCGCGCGATCCTCCGGCAGGACCCGGACGTGATCATGGTGGGCGAGATGCGCGATCCCGAGACGGCGCAGATCGCGCTGCAGGCGAGCCTCACGGGGCACCTCGTGCTGTCGACGCTGCACACCTCCGACGCGGTGGACACGGTCGCGCGCCTCGTGGACCTCGGCGCGGAGTCGTGGATCGTGGCGAACGCCCTGCTCGCCGTGATCGCGCAGCGGCTCGTCCGCAAGCTCTGCGAGGAGTGCGCGGAGACGTACGAGCTCGAGGCCGCCGTGACGGGTGAAGAGGACAAGGTCCTCATCGAGGAGGGCGCCGAGCTGAAGCGCAGCGTCGGGTGCCAGACGTGCCACTTGACGGGCTACCGGGGGCGCATCGGGCTCTTCGAGATGCTGGAGCTCGACGACGACCTGCGGGATCTCGTGAAGGCGCGGGCGGGGAAGCGCGCGTACCGGGACGCCGCGCGCAAGGTAGGGCTCGTGCCGCTCCGCGAGGCCGGGCTCGCCAAGGTGAAGGAGGGGCTTACCTCCCTGGACGAGGTGCTCCGCGTGACGTGAGGGAGCGGGGCGCATCTTCGTGCGCTACGGGCTCATCCGCGTCGTTCGGCTCGCTGCGGCGTACTTTCACTTTCGTACGCCTCACTCGCCTGCCTGGCGGCTGAGCCCGTATCCCACGAATCTGCTCCCCGCTTCAGGGGCCGCGGGGCGCCCCGCAATCCGCGGCGCGCCGCCGGTCAGGTGGCCTGCGAGGAGCCGTCGTCGACCGCGTTGGCGGCGATGACGCCCTTGTACCAGAGCGCGCTGTCCTTCGGGATGCGCCGCTGCGTCTCGTAGTCCACCCAGACGATGCCGAACCGCTGCGAATAGCCGCGATCCCACTCGTAGTTGTCCATCAGCGACCACACGAAGTACCCCGCGAGCGGCGCCCCCGCGTCCATCGCGCGCCGCGCGGCGACGAAGTGATCGCGCAGGAACTCCAGCCGCCGCGTGTCCGGGATGCGGCCGTCCTTGTCCGGCTCGGTCGAGTAGGCCGCGCCGTTCTCCGTCACGTAGAGCTTCGGCACGCCGTACTCCACGTGCAGCCGGAGGAGCAGCCGCCGCAGCCCTTCCGGGTAGACCTCCCATTGCATCTCCGTCTGCTCGGAGACGGGCGCGACGTGCATCGTCCTCGGCAGGTTCTGCTCCTCGGGCACCTTGCTGCTCCGCAGGACCGCCCGCGAGTAGTAGTTGAGGCCGAGGAAGTCGCACTGCGTGGCGATGATGTCGAGATCGCCCGGCTTGCACACGGTCAGCCCCTCCGGCGGGAGGTAGCCCAGCGCGATGTAGTCCTCGATCATGTCCGCCGGGTAACGCCGGCCGTACAGCGGATCGAGGAACCAGCGGTTGAAATACCCGTCGTAGTGGCGGCACGCGTCGTAGTCGGCGGCGCTCGGGGACGCGGGCATCGCGTAGTTCATGTTCAGCGTGATGCCCACCTCAGCGCCGGGGCTGTTCTTGCGCAGCACGGGCACCGCGAGGCCGTGGGAGAGCAAGAGGTGATGGCTGACGGTCAGGGCCTTCTTGAAATCGCGCCCGCCCGGCGCGTGGATCCCCTTCTCGTAGCTGAGGAACGCCGTGCACCACGGCTCGTTGTGCGTGATCCACTTCTTCACGCGATCGCCGAGCTTCCGCGAGATCACGTCGGCGAACTCCACGAACGCATCCGCGGTCGAGCGATGCTGCCAGCCCCCGACCTCGTCCTGGAGCACCTGCGGCAGGTCCCAGTGGAACAGCGTCGCGTACGGCTCGATCCCGGCCGCGAGGAGCCCGTCCACGAGCCGGCTGTAGAAGTCGAGCCCCTTCTGGTTCACCGCACCCCGGCCGTTCGGGAGGATGCGTGGCCACGCGATCGAGAACCTGTAGGCCATCATGCCCAGGCTCTTCATCAGCGCGATGTCCTCAGGCCACCGGTGGTAGTGGTCGCACGCGATGTCGCCGTTCGTCCCGTCGACGATCTGACCGGGCGTCTTCGCGAAGCGATCCCAGATGGACTCGCTGCGGCCGTCCTCGTTCGTAGCCCCCTCGATCTGATAGGAGGACGTCGCGGTCCCCCAGACGAAATTGTCGGGAAATCTCAGAGACGGCATGTCGCTTTGTGGTTCTCCTTTAGATAGGTCCGGCCTCGACGGAGGCGGGCACCGTGCGATCGTAGAGCGCGGAGGGCGCGATGACGGAGCCGGGCGCGTAGAGGTGGCAGCGGACCCAGTGCCCCGACCCGACGTCGACGGCCCCCGGCATCTGCTCCCGGCACGTGTTCATCACGCTCGGGCAGCGGTCTGCGAAGGGGCAGCCCGGCGGCGGGTTGATGAGCTTCGGCGCCCCGGAGCGGGCCGGGAGGTCGCCGCGGATCGAGCCGTTCGGATCCGGAACCGCCGAGAGCAGGAGCCTCGTGTACGGGTGCGCCGGCTGCTGCATCAGCTCCTCGCTGGGCGCGCCCTCCACGATGGTCCCGGCGTACATCACCATCGTGCGATCCGCGACGTAGCGCGCGCTCGCGATGTCGTGCGTGATGTAGAGGTAGGAGATACCGCGCTCCTCCTTGAGCTTCTCCATCAGGTTGAGGACGCCCATGCGGATCGAGACGTCGAGCATCGAGATCGGCTCGTCCGCGAGGATCACGCTGGGATCCACCGCAAGCGCGCGGGCGATCGCCACGCGCTGCCGCTGGCCGCCCGACAGCTGGTACGGGTACTTGAGCGCGACCTCCGCAGGGGGGTTCAGATCGACCGTCTTGAGGAGCGCGTGCACCTTCTCCTGGAGGATCGCCGGCGTGGGCGCCTTGTTGTGGAGCAGGAGCGGCCGCTCGAGGTGGTAACCGATGGTGTGCACCGGGTTGAGCGAGCCGAACGGATCCTGGAAGATCATCTGCACCTGCCCGCGGTAAGCGAGCGAGGCGCGGGTCGGCTCCTCCTTCAGGATGTCGCGACCCTTGAACACGATCTGCCCGCTGCTCGGCGGCATAAGCCGCGCGAGGAGCCGTGCGATCGTGCTCTTGCCGCTGCCCGACTCGCCGACAAGCGCGATGACCTCACGCTCTGCCAGCGAGAACGATGCGTCGTGCAGCGCCCTGAGCTGCTGCGATCGCAGCCCGCCGCCGACAGGGAAGTACTTCCCCAGGCGCACCACGTCGAGGACAGGCGAGACAGAAGGTTGCGTCATCGTCATCGTCAGTAGAGGTGGCAAGCGCCGCGGTGCTCGGGCGCGATTTCACGAAGGACGGGCAGCTCGTTCTGGCAGGTCGCGAAGGCCTGCGGACACCGGGGATGGAAGCGGCAGCCGGCGGGCGGGTTGCGCATGTCGGGCGGCGAACCCGGGATGCCCTGCAGCTTGCGGCGCGGCCCCCGGACCGAGGGGAACGACCCGAGGAGCCCCTGCGTGTACGGGTGCTTCGGATCGCTGAAGAGGTCCTTGGCGCGGGCGGTCTCCGCGAGCTTGCCCGCGTAGAGGATGGCGATGCGCGTGGAGAACTCGGCGATGAGCGAGAGATCGTGCGTGATGAAGAGGATCGAGAAGCCGAGGCGCTCCTTGAGCTCGGCGATCTGCTGCAGGATCTCCCGCTGCACGACCACGTCGAGCGCCGTCGTCGGCTCGTCCATGATGAGGAACGGCGGCTTGAGCGCCATCGCGATCGCGATCACCACGCGCTGCCGCATGCCGCCCGACAGCTGGTGCGGGTAGCTGTTCAGGCGCGACGAGTCGATGTTCACGAGCTTGAGCAGCGCGGCCGCGCGCTCCAGCGCCTGAGCGGGCGTCACGCCGTCGTGCGCGATGATCGGATCCGCGATCTGCTCGCCGATCGTCAGCACCGGGTTGAGCGCGGTCATCGCGCTCTGGAACACCAGCGCCATCTTCCGCCAGCGGAAGGCGCGGAGCTGCTCCTCGTTCATCGCAAGGACGTCCTGCCCGGCGAAGTACACGTGCCCGCCCGTGATGACCGCCGGCGGGCGGAGAAGCCGCATGATGGCCATCGCCACCGTCGACTTGCCGCTCCCCGACTCGCCCGCGAGGCCGAGCACCTCGCCCGGGGCGATGTCAAAGGAGACGTTGTCGACCGCACACACCGGACCCGTCGGGGTGATGAACTCGACCCGGAGATCCTGAACCGAGAGAAGCGGACTAGGCGCCATGAGTCCTCACCACCGGCGTTGACGAACCCGCCGTGACCTTGCGGCTCCTGAGGAGACGCGACCAGGCTCCCTCCGAGCGGAGCCGCGGATTCGAGATCTCGTCGATCGCGTAATTGATGAGCGTGAGCGCAAACCCGACCAGCGCGACGCACACGCCGGTAGGGACGATGGTCCACCAGGCGCCCGTGAGCAGCGCGGCGTTGTTGCTCGCCCAGTAGAGGTTCGTCCCCCAGGTGACGGCGCTCAGATCGCCGAGCCCGAGGAACTCGAGGCCGACCTGGGCGCCGATGGCGTAGACCGTCGCGCCGATGAAGCCGGACATGAGGAGCGACGTCATGTTCGGCAGGATCTCCACGAAGATGATGCGCGCGCTGCTCTCGCCGCTCACGAGGGCCGCGGACACGAAGTCTTTGTCGCGCAGCGCGAGCACCTGCGAGCGGAGCACACGCGCGTTCCACGCCCAGCCCGTGAGGACGAGGACGAACAGGATCGTCAGCGGCCCGGCCGGCAGGTAGGCCGCGATGACCACGGCCATCGGCAGGCCAGGGATGATCAGGAACACGTTCGTGAGCAGCGAGAGCACGCTGTCGATCCAGCCGCCGAAGTAGCCCCCGGCCATGCCGATCGCCGCGCCGATCGCGATCACGGCGAAGCCCGTGGCGAAGCCGACGGCCAGTGAGGTCCGCGCGCCGACGATCGTCTGCGCGAGCACGTCCTGCCCCTGCCCGTTCGTGCCGAACAGGTGCTCGGCAGAGGGAGCCTCGTGCGGCATGCCCACGAACGCGTGCGGATCTTGGCGCACGATCGAGGGGCCGAGCAGCGAGAGGAGCAGGAAGAAGAGCACGATGAGCGTGCCCACCATCGCCTTGCGATTCGAGAGGAGCAGGCGGAGCCAGCCCGCCGAACGGGAGGCGCCGCCCCCGCTGTTGCCTTGTTGCGCAGCCATCGCTTCTCCTGGACCCAGCCGTCAGCGCCCGCGGGCGCGAGGATCAAGAAACACGTAGATCACGTCGACCAGGAAGTTCGCCCCCAGCACGGCGAACGTGATGGTGAGGAAGATCCCCTGCATGAGCGGATAGTCCTGGTTTCGAACCGCCTGGATGAGCAGATAGCCTTGCCCCGGATACGAGAAGACGATCTCGGTGAGCAGCGAGCCGGCGAGGACGAAGCCGAGCGCCATCCCGAAGCCGGTGACGTTGGGCAGGAGCGCGTTCCTCGCGGCGTAGGTGAACATGACCCGCCACTGCGAGAGCCCCTTGGCCTGCGCCATCGTGATGTACTCCTCGGACAGCACGGTGACCATCGCGCTGCGCATACCGAGCATCCAGCCGCCGATGGTGGCGATGACGATCGACAGGGCGGGCAGGACCATGTGCGAGAGCACGCTCCCGATGAACTCAAGGCTCCAATCGGGCGAGAGGGTGTCGCTGTAGGCGTGGCGCAGCGGGAAGGCCCCGAGCACGAACCCGAGGATGTAGAGCGACACCATCGCGAGCCAGAAGTAGGGGAAGGCGCCGAGGAACATCAGGACCGGCGGCATGACCGAGTCGAGCCAGCCGCCGCGCTTCCATGTCGCGATGATCCCGAGCAGCGTCCCCAGGCCGAAGCTGACGATCACGGCGGCGCCCGACAGGAGCAGCGTCCAGCCGAGCCCCGTCGCGATGACCTCCGTCACCTTCGCGGGGAAGTGCGCGATCGATGTGCCGAAATCGCCGACCAGGATGTGGCTCAGGTAGGTGAAGTACTGCTTGTAGAGCGGCTCATCCGTGAACCCGAACGCCTTCCGCAGCGCCTCGATCGCCTCCGGCTGCAGCTGCCCCCGGAAGCGCACGAACATGGCCGAGGCGGGATCGCCCGGCATGGCGCGCGGAATAAGGAAGTTCAGGGTGAGCGAGGCCCACGCCGCGATGAAGTACAAGCCCAGCTGTCGCAGAAGGTAACGCACAGAAGCTCTCTCTTTTAACCTGCTCTCCGGATCAGGTCACGCCCAACTTCACTTCGACTTGAGCTCGGTGAGCACCAGCAGGTACTCCGGCGGGTTGTTGGGCGACAGCTTCGCGTACGGGTTCTCCTTGCTGGGGAACCCGGTGAAGCGGCGTGTGTTGTACTCGCCCCAGGACGGTCCGGGGAACAGCGGGATCGAGGGCGCCGTCTCGGAGAAGATCTCCTGGAGCTGCTCGATGATCTTCTTCTGCTCCGCCGGCTCGGTCGCGGCCTCGAACGACTCGAAGAGGCTGTCGGCCTGCTTGGCGCCGAAGCGGTGCCAGTTGCGCGCCGACGTCTCGCCGACCGGCTTCGCGGTCGCGGTGCCGAGGAGGTCTCGGTAGAAGTTGTATGGGGTCGGCTCCTCGTTCGACCAGCCCATCGACAGGTCGAACGTGCCCTTCTGGAGCGCCTCGAAGAACGCGCTGAAGTCGTACGTCTTCAGCGTGGCCTCGACGCCGATCTGCTTCACCTGCTGCGTGACGATCTGCGCCGCGCGCACCCAGTCGGACCAGCCCGTGACGACGTTGAGATCGAAGCGCAGCGGCTTCCCGTCCTTCACGCGGATGCCGTCCGCTCCCTTGGCATAACCCGCCTCGTCGAGGATCTGGTTCGCCTTGGCCACGTTGAACTTGACCCAGTCGCCCGCCTCGACCGTCTTCTGGCTGCGCCAGCGCTCGTGCGCGTCGCTCAGCGCCGTTGCGTCCGCCGGGCGCGTGTAGTTGTTCATGGCGACCTTGACGATCTGCTCGCGGTCGAGCGACATGCTGATCGCCTTGCGCACCCGTGCGTCGTCGAGGGGCTTCTTCGTCGTGTTCGTGTAGACGAACACCGTGCTGCCGACGAGCGGGAACCAGTAGTGGTGATTCGTCGGGTCCTTGCCGACGTAGACCTTCTCGATCTCCGGGACGAAGTTGCCGGCCCAGTCAACCTCGCCGTTCAAGAGCGCCAGGTTCGCCTGGTCGTTGCCCGGGTACGCCGGGAAACGGAGCCCTTTGATCGCCGGCTTGCCCTGCTGCCAGTAGTTCGGGTTCCGGCCGAGCTCGTAGATCTGGTTCTGGAACGTCTTCACCTCGGTGAAGGGCCCCGTCGCGACCGGGTTCTCGTTCGTGTACGTGACCGGATCCGCCACGTCCTTCCACTTGTGCTCCGGCACGATCGGCTGGTGGCCGAGGAAGACGAGCCCGGGGACATACGGCCGCGTGAGCGTGAACTCGACCGTGGAGTCGCTCTTGGCCTCAACCGAGGTCAGCCACTTCCAGACGCCTTGCAGGTCGAGGGCGACGTGCTTCTTCAGGAGCCCGAAGGTGAAGGCCACGTCCTTCGCCGTGAACGGTTGGCCATCGGACCACTTGACGCCGGGCCGCGTCGTGACGGTGAGCGTCTTGTTCCCGTTACCCCACTCGTACTTCGATGCGAGCCAGGGGGTGAACTCGCCCTTCATCGTGTTGTAAACGAGGAGCGGCTCGTAGATGCCAGCGACGGTTGGCCAGCGAACGTTGCCTGGTGCGAGCAGAGGATTGAAGTTCCGCACCCATGACGCTTGCTGCTCGATCGAGACGGTCAGGAAGGTGTCAGCTGCCGGAGAGGGCTTGCCCGGCGCGGTGCTCGCGCCGCCCGTGGACTGCTTGGTCGGTTCGGTCTTCCCGCACCCCGCTGTGACACCGACCGAAAGCAGCAACGTCGACAACACGAACGTCCGACGCGGCAACAACCAGTTCCTCATGAGCATGCTCCTCGCGGGGCCCTCGTGGTTACGCCCGAGCGCCCACCGTCCCTCTCCCACTTATCGATCTCCCTGGAAGCCACCACGCGGCAGAGCGGCTCGCCGGAATTCGACACCGCGACGCAGTGCGCCATACCAGCATCCAGACGTCGGCACTGTAGCCGTTTTCGCACAGCAGTGTCAACGGGGATTCGAGGTCGCTGTCAAGTTCTCGCGCCGCTTACTCAGGCGCGTTTTCAAGGGAGGTGTCGTGGCGCGTCATGTCTCGCAGCGGCAACTCCGTCTCATGGTGCTCATGGTGTCATCACGCGTCATGAGGAATGATGGCTTAAGCACTGGCACTGTTATTTTCTTTGGCCGCAGCAAGAAAGTAAGCAGTCACAGACGCGTCGGTTCAGGCACCTGGGGTGCTCCGCGGTCCACGCGCGTCCGGGGCACGTCTATACAGACGTCCGCGGGCGATTACAAGACCAGAAATTTCCAACTTCGCGCCGGTGGATCAGGTGGGCACGCTCCCACGGCGAGCGCGGACACCCTCCTGGGCGGGTAGCGAGGGAAGGCCGCGTCAGGGGCGGACGCTGGCCGAGCGTCGGGTGCGCTCAGCGTTGGTGTGCGGGCCGCGATTCGACGCCTGATGGGCTGGTCCTCTCCGCCGTGGGCCGTCAGTACCACGTATCAGGAAAGGCTCCCTTCGATGTCATCAATGTTTCGCGCGCAGGCGCGGGCCAGGCGGGCGGCCGCGAGCGCTCCTCACGGGAGCGGGGGAGCGGACGCTGGCACGGGGAGCTCGCTGCCGAAGAGCTCGTCTGCGGTGCAGTTGTCGAGGAACGCGCTCTCCTTTTCCAGCTTCAGCTGAGGCTCGGGCGAGCCCTGCACGACCAGCCCGAAGCGGTTGTCCAGGGCGCGAACCCCGGAGAGGCGACCCGTACTCCGGTCGTACAGGATGCCGGCGCGCGCACAGCCTTCGACCCGCACGTCATCGAGCGCGACGGTGGAGCCGGCGAGCGCGAGGACGCCGTCGGCGACGAGCTCGTCGCGCCGCCTGCCCTGTGCGGCGCCGGGATCACCCGTCACCCCGTCGACGACCGTCTGCGAGATCTCCGCCTCGGAGGCGAACAGCACCACGCCGGCCGTGCGGCTCCCGCGGACGAGGGACGAGGCGAGCCGGATCTCGTACCCCGCGGCGGCGACGCCGATGCCCGTGCTGTCGTCGTCGTCATCGTCGTCATCGTCGTCATCGTCGTCATCGCCTGATTCGCCGCCCGCGGTGCCGTCGATCAGGTTCCCGATGATCTCGACCTTGCTGCCGAGGATCTCCGTGCCGGCGAAGACGCCGACGGAGCGGTTGCCGCTCACGACATTGCCCTCGAGCACGGCGGTGGCGCCCCGGTAGATGACGATCCCCTGCCCCACCGGCGCCCGGCGGTCCGGCGCGACATGCCCCTCGACGAGGTTGCCTGTCACGGTCGCCTCGGACCCGTCATATCCCACGAGCAGGCCGGTGCCCTCGTTGCTGCGAATGGCATTCGACGCGAGCGTCACTCGGCCCTCCGCCACGGTCAGCCCGGCGCCGTCCCCCCAGCCGCCTTCGGCGAGGGTGCCTTCGATGAGGTTGCCGCCGGCGATCAGCTCGGCGGAAGAGTCGCCGACGTGAACCCCGGTGCCGCGGTTCCGGACGACCGCGCTGTCGTGGAGGCGCATCGCCGCGCCGCGGGCGACGGCGACGCCGAATCCGCCGAGCAACGACCCGGTCGGGGCCGCCACCGTGCCCTGCACCAGGCTCCGCGTCATCGTCGCCGCGCTGCCCTCGCCGATGACGGCGACGCCGATCTCCGTGTTGCCGAGGACCACGCTCGAGTCGATCGCGACGCGCGCTTGCCTCGTCGCATACACGCCGACGCCGTACGGCGGGTCGGAGCTCCCGGGGCCCGTCCCCTCGACGAGAACGCCAGAGAGGGTCGCGGCCGCGCTGGCGGCCACGAGGATCCCGGACAGCTGGTTTCCAACGACAGCCGTGCTCTCGATCGACGCCTCGGCGCCGTCCTGCACGACGATCCCCTGGCCGTCCGCCGGGTAGCGCCCCGACGACAGGGTCCCCTCGACGAGGCTGCCCACCACAGACGCCGTGGCGCCCGCCTGGAGCGCCGCCACGCCCGCCGCGCGGTTGCCCGTCACGGCGCTCTCCTTCACGAGGAGCGCGCCGCCGGCGTCCGCGAAGGCGCCGATGCCGGTTCCTGCGCTGCCGTCGCGCGTCCCCTCGATCCAGCTCTGCGCCACCGAGAGGCGGGCGCCATCGCCCGACACGACGCCGGCATGCAGGGCGTCCTTGATGTGAACGCGCTCGAGCGTCACGGCGCTCGCGCCGGTCGCCACGACGCCGGCGCCGTCTCCGCCGATCTCGATCCCCCGGAGCGTCACCTCCCCTGCGTCGAGCACGGCCACGATCGCGGGAGGACGCACGGCCGCGCTCACCCCGCGGATCCGCACGCGCGAGGCGCACGGGCCGGCGATCTCGATCGGCTTCGTGATGACGAGCGGCTCGTCGTAGGTCCCCGCCGCGAGCGCGATCGTCCCGCCGTCGGCGACGAGCCCGAGCGCCGCCTCGATCGTCGTGACCGGCCTCGCCTCGGATCCGTCGCCGTCCGCGCCGGAGTAGCTCGGATCCACATAGACGTTCCCGGACACGCGCGGGACGCTCCCCCACGGCCCGCGCCCGCAGCCGGCGGTGCCGTCGACCGGCACACACCCCGCTTCCGGCGTCGCGAACGTGCCTGTCGGGCACCTCGCCATGGCCGGCCTGCAGAGCCCGTCGTCGCCCGCGAGCTCCGGAGCGCAGCGGGGGATGCCAGCGGGAATACAGCCCTCATCGAACTTCGGGATCGTCCCCGCAGGGCATTTCTCCATCGATGGATGGCAGAGCCCGTCGTCCTCCACGAACAGCTCGGCGCACCCCTGGATGCCCACCGGCATGCACGCGCCCGCGGGGCCAAGGACGTGCCCAGGCGCGCAGCTCGGCGCGCGCGGCGCGACGCCCTTGCATACGAGCTCGTCGCCGGAGCTCCCCGATGGGTCGCTGCACGCCGCGACGAGCGGCAAGAGGGCCGCGATGCAGGCGGCCAGGCAAGATGAACCCGCGCGCGTCGCGCAGAAGCGCATGCAATTCCCCTCCTTGGAAAACGCTGCCTCGCGCCTCGCGGGATCCCGCTCCGCAGGCGAACAGCTCTCCAGAGCTCCCGCAGCAGCGCGAAGACCGCGCGTGGCCTCCATGAACAGGCGCTCCAAGCGCCCGAGATCGTCGATGAGCCCGCGCCAGGGTGACGAGGACGCCGCCTGTGCGCCTGTGCGCCTGTGCGGCGCCGCGCGAGCTCCTGTAGCGTAATGAATCCTACAACGGGAGATGCGCTCCTGCCAGGCAAAGGAGCCGTGATCACGCCGACTTTCCCTTCGCTGCAGCGCCACGGACGGCTGCGCCGCGCCGGGTCTCTCGGGCGTGGGCGCGCGAACCTCGCTGACACCGAGGCTCGCGCGCGGCCGAGCGTGTCGGTCAGACGTCTTCTGTCAACCACGTTGAGCCGGGCGGAGCCGGGCGAACGCGGCGCAGGGACGCCCCGCGAAGGCGGCCGCTCCCGCTGCATCGCGGGCCCGCCGTCCGCGGCTGAAGGCGGCGGCCGCGCCGTCGTTCCGGACGACGGGGCGACGCGCGGCGTGGCGCAGAGCGCAGCACAGGCGCGCAACGACGGCGAGGTTGCCGCAGGAGGAGCGCCGCACAGGGCCCTTGTCGGCCGAAGTGGGCTGAGCAGGGCGTGACCAGATGGCCGCTAGCGATGAGAACATCTCCGCCGACGAGCGCAGATGTCGAGTCGCTGCAGCCCCTGATTGCAGGGATCGACCAGGTCTTCGGAAATGCGGCTTGCCGGGCGCGATAAAGCCGCAAGTCGGGTCGTCCTCCCCCCGTCTCATGCCGTCCCGCCGCGCGCGACGCGCGGGGGGCGCCCTGCGATGGGCGTCGACATTTGCCTTTCTCCAGCGCTCGAAAGGCTCCCACATCGGCGCTGCGAGGCGACGTCGGCGCGCGCCGGCGCGGCGGCGCCCCGGCGCGATGAAACGGGGCAGAACGCTCACCCGGTGCGGATTCAGACAATGCACTTTCGCCGTCGCCGACGCGGCAGGCTCTGCACACGAGGAGTCAGGCACGCAGCCTGCTCTCCACGCCGTTCAACATGCCGGCGCGGGCCCGAGGGCCGTAGCAGGGCATGGAAGGAGGACGGATGGTTCGCTCAATCGATATGAAGATGGCGCACGCGGCGATGCTCTTTTCTGTGTTGATGACCGGGTGCGCAGTCGACGCGGTGGCTCCGCAAGAGGCCGACTTGGACCAGGCTGACGTCGACGTGGCGTCGAGTGAGCAGGCGTTGGAGGAAGAGGAAGCGACGGACGAGGACACGCGGGGCGGCGGCCTGATCGGCGCGCCCGGGGTGCCGGGCAAGACCGATATCGGCCAGGCCCCCATCAAGGGCGGCGGCCCGCTCCAGGGCCCCGGCGGCATCGGACAGGGCCCCATCAAGGGCGGCGGCCCGCTCCAGGGCCCCGGCGGCGTTGGACAGGGACCCATCAAGGGCGGCCTTGGCGGCGGCCCGCTCCAGGGCCCCGGTGACATCGGACAGGGCCCCTTCAAGGGCGGCCCGCTCCAGGGCCCCGGCGGCGTTGGACAGGGCCCCATCAAGGGCGGCCTTGGCGGCGGCCCGCTCCAGGGCCCCGGTGGCCCGCTCCAGGGCCCCGGCGACATCGGACAGGGCCCCATCAAGGGCGGCGGCCCGCTCCAGGGCCCCGGCGGCCCCGTCGGGCAGGTCGGGCAGATGCCCGGCGGCCCGGTCGGGCAGATGGGCGGCTTCCCCGGCATGGGCGGCTTCCCCGGCATGGGCGGCTTCCCCGGCATGGGCGGCTTCGGGTGGCCGCTCGGCATGGGCGGCTATCCGTACGGCGGCTTCGGCTTCCCCGGCGGCTTCGGCGCGCCGCTCGGCGGCTTCGGCGGCGGGGGGTGCTGCGGCGGAGGTGGTTTCCCTGGATCGTTCTGACGTCGTTCCTTGGGCGCGACGGCCACGCTGCCGCCGCGAGCCGTGGTGAATCGATACGAGGGTCCGCCCGAACCTGCGGGGAGAGTCACAGCAGCTCCCCGCGAGGCGGGCGGCCCGTCCGTCGACCGGCCTCTCGAGAGAGGGCGCCCGGGCGGAGCGCGGGGCCCGCGAAACGTTGGACCCGCGCCGCGCGGTCGAGGCAGCATACGGCGATGGAAGACGCCCCCCTCCTAGAGCGCGAACCGGAGACCAACATCTTCGGCGAATCCATGGCGGTGTTTCACACCGCCGCGGACCTCATCGGCCTGGCTCCCCGCATCCGGCTGGAGCTCGAGCAGCCCGACTACGAGCACATCTTCTACATCACCACGCAGCTCCAGGACCGCCTCGTCCCCTTCCGCGGAGAGGCGGCCGCGGCCTACGAGCGGCTCCCTGCGTCGGTGATCCCGAACCGGGGCGCGATCACCCCGCTCTTCAACGGCAAGCTCATCCTCCGCCCCGAGGCGCTCCGGACCGGCTCGATCCACATGCAGGACGGCGCGATCCGCCTCGCCGATCAGGGCCTTTACCGCATCCAGGCCGGCGCGTTCGTGCGCTTCAAGGCCTATCGGGTCCAGCACAACCAGGCGCGAGGGCCTTACAAGGGCGGGCTGCGCTTCCACAAGGCCGTGTCGCTCGACCTGTTCAACGCCCTCGCCGCCGAGATGACCTGGAAGACGGCCATCGCTGATGTCCCGTTCGGCGGCGCCAAGGGGGGTATTCGCATGGATCCGCGCGAGCACAGCAAGGAGGAGCTCGAGGCGATCTCGCTCCGGTACATGTACCGGCTGAAGCAGCTCATCGGGCCCAACGTGGACATCCCCGCGCCGGACGTGGGCACGAACGCCGAGGTGATGGCGTGGCTCCTGCGCCAGTACAGCGATGGCGAGCGCGAGCGGGTCAACCACCGCGGCGTCGTCACGGGCAAGGACGTGCGCATCGGCGGCTCCGAGGGGCGCGTCAAGGCGACCGGGCAGGGGCTCGCCTACTGCATCGAGGAGTGGTACGCGCAGCGCGGCGCCACCCTCGCGGGGGCGCGCTTCATCGTGCAGGGCTTCGGCAACGTCGGCTCCGCCGCCGCCGAGATCCTGTGCCGGATGGGCGCGCGGTGTGTGGCGGTGCAGGACGCCGACGGCGCGATCTACGACCCGAACGGCATCGACGTCGGCGCGCTGATGACCCACGTCAACGAGAACCCGCAGAACCTCCGGCGGTCGGTCGCCGGCTACAGCGGCGCCCAGGCGATCGCGCGGGACGATTTCTGGAGCGTGGACGCGGACATCTGCATCCCGGCCGCGCTCGGCGACGCCATCACCGGCGAGGTGGCCGAGCGGCTCAAGGCGAAGCTCGTGGCCGAGGGCGCCAACCGCCCGACCACGACCGAGGGCGACAAGGTGCTCGCGGAGCGCGGCATCAGCGTCATCCCCGACATCATCGGCAACGCGGGGGGCGTGACCGTCTCCTATTACGAGTGGATCCAGAACAAGCGCATGGAGCACTGGACCGAGGGCGAGGTGAACGCGCGGCTGGAGCGCGCCATCAAGAGCAACTACCGCCTGATCTGCGACATCGCGGAGGACCGGCCGCGCCGCTCGGACGATCACGACTCGACCGGGCTCGTCCTGGGCAAGCGCCTGCCGATGCGGCTCGCCGCGATGGTGCTCGCGCTCAAGCGGATCGAGGCGCACTACATGCTGGAAGGGTTCTCTCAGTGATCCCGGCAAAACGACGCCAGCGGGCGTGTCCGGCCCCCCATCGGCCGGACGCCCGGGCGGGGGTCAACGGGCGACGCCGTACCCGAGCTTCTTGATGCCGTAGACCTTGATCTTGTGCTGGAGCGTTCGCAGCGGCAGCTCGAGGCGACGCGCCGCCTCCGTCTGGTTCCAGTCGGACGCGCGCAGCGCCTCGAGCAGGAGCTCGGCCTCGATCTGCTCCAGGCGCGTCTTGAGGCCGACCGGGGGGCCCGCCGCCTGCCCCGGATCGGACGCGCGCGGGGGGAGCGGCTCGGACGGGCGCGAGGGCAGCGGCTCGGACGCGCGCTGGGAGAGGGCCGGCGCGACGCCGGGCTCGGAGGAGCGCGAGACGTCGACAGCGCGAGAGGGCGTGGGCGGCGAGCTGGGCGAGGTCACCGCCAGGCGGATGCGCTCGGGGAGATCGCGCGCCATGATCGCGTCGCCCTCCGCGATCACCACCGCCCGCTCGATCGCGTTCCGGAGCTCACGCACGTTGCCGGGCCACGAGTAGCACTTGAGGAGCGCCAGGGCCTCGGGCGCGAGCGACTGGACCCTGCTGATGTTCGCCGAGTTCGCCTGCGCCAGGAAGCCCGCCGCGAGCGTCGCGATGTCGTCGCGGCGCGCGCGGAGCGGCGGGATGTTCAGCGTCATCGCGTTCAGCCGGTAGAGCAGATCGAGCCGGAACGTGCCCGCGTCGCACATCGCGTCGAGGTCACGGTGCGTCGCCGCGATCACGCGGACGTCGACCTCCAGCTCCTTGGTCGCGCCGACGCGCGTCACCCGCTTGGTCTCGAGCACGCGCAGGAGCGCGGCCTGCGCGGCCGCGGGCAGCTCGCCGATCTCGTCGAGCAGGACCGTGCCGCCGGCGGCCGCCTCGAAGACGCCCTTGTGCTGCTGGCTCGCCCCGGTGAAGGCGCCGCGCTCGTGGCCGAACAGGGTGCTCTCGACGAGCAGCGCCGGGATCGCCCCGCAATTCACGCAGATGAGCGGCTCGCCGCGGCGCGGGCTGCCGTCGTGGATGAACCTCGCGAGCACCTCCTTGCCCGTCCCGGTCTCGCCGCGCAGGAGCACGGGGATCGAGGAGCGCGCGGCCCGTAGCGCCACCTCGACGAGCGACCGCATGAGCGGGCTCTTGGTCGCGAGGAGGTGGCCGTCGGCCTCCCACTGGCTCTCCGGCGGCGCGCCCGGCGGGCACGCCTCGTCGGGCGGCCGGGTGCTGTCGACCTTCGGCGTGACGTAGACCAGCGCGCCCTCCGGGGGCGCGAGGCGCACGGGCTCGGCGGGGGTGGCGCTCCGCGACGCCTCGTGGCTGACCTCGATGAGCTTGTCGATGGACGTCGCGGCGTCGGGGGACACGGCGACCCCCGAGACCAGCACGGGCTCTCCCTCGCGGCGCGCGACGATCGTCTTCGCGAGCTCCTCGGCGAGCTCGGGGGTGACCTCGGGGAGCAGGATCTCGAGGGTGTCGGCGCTGTAGAAGGCGACGCGATCGACAGGCCTCAGCGCCTCGCGCACGCGGAGCCCCCAGTGGCGGAGGTGGCTCGCCTGCGCGCCGAGCGAGCGGACCACGACGAGCGCGAACTTGCGGCCGAAGAACCTGGACCGCACGATCTCGGCCTGGAGCGCGAAGCGGAGCGCGTCGGAGCCCTCCAGGCCGAACGGGGGCATCTCGCCCCCGGAGAGCACATGGACCGACGCGACGATGCCGCCGAGCAGCACCTCGTCCCCGGCCTTGACCACGCCGCTCTCGACCCGTTGCCCGGAAATGCGCGTCCCGTTGCGCGAGCCGAGGTCCTCGACCACGACCTCGCCGCCCACGAGCGTGAAGCGCGCGTGCCGCCGCGAGATGCTCCTGTCCCGGATCACCACGTCGGCCGGGGCCTCCCTGCCGACGACGACGCCGACGCCGGGGCTCATCGGGGCCATCTCGACGCCGTCATGATGATAGACGAGCAGGAGCACACGCCGCTTCTCCGAGCGCGCGCTCTGGAGAAGCTCCCCTGTCTTGATGGACAGCGGCGCGGTCGTCGCCATGGGGCCGGTCCTGTAACCGCTCACACTGCCCAACTACGCCTCATTCCTCCCAACGGCAACCGGGAAGCGGCGGCACCCTGGGTCTTCGATGAAAGCGCCCCGGGTCGACGAAAGCGCGCGCAGTCAGCCAGGCGCTGGCCTCGCCGCGTGTCCGCGCGCGTTCGCCGACCACCCGCGCTTTCGCTGCCCGCGCGCGCGTTCGTCGAAGACCCGGGGGCGCCGCGAGGGGCGTCCGCATGGTAAGAAGGTCGGATGCTCCGTCTCAACGCCGAATGGACACAGGTGCTCCGCCGGTACAAGGAAGACCACCAGGATCCACGCAACCAGGCGTGTCACCAGGTCGGCATACCGCTGATCGTCGCGAGCTTCCCCGTGGGCGCAACGCTCATCGGCCTCCCGCTCGCGGCCGCGATGTTCACGACGGGCTGGGGCTTCCAGTTCGTGGGCCACTACTTCGAGGGGAAGAAGCCGTCGTTCGTGGACGACAAGCGGAGCTTGATGATCGGCGTGCTCTGGTGTCTCGAGAAGTACGGCCTGCGCGTCTTCGAAGAGACGCCCGCCCCCTGACGCTCCTCGCCAGGCGCTTCCCGGGCGCCGTCCACGTGCACGGCTGTGACGCGGACAGATCGGCTTCCTGCATCAGAAAGCCTGGAAACTGGTTTTCTCTGCCACTGTGCTGCATTGCGCAAAGCTTTCTTGACGTGATGCACGCACGGTCGTACCTGTGTCGCCAGCGGGGGCGACGACTCTTCCTATTTCGGGTTCTCGGCAGGCACCGCGCCCGCCGGCGCATCGGTGTCCGTCCGCGCGTGCTCCTGTCCCGACGAGCTCCCGGAGCGCCGGGACCGGCCCGCCGCAGGCGATGAGATGGACGAGGACGAGGAGACGGGGGATGGGGGGTGCGGGGAGCATGAGAGGGAAAGTCGCCGTGATCACGGGGGGCACCTCGGGGATCGGGCTCGCGACGGCATCCGCGCTGGCGCGGCAGGGCGCCCGGGTGACCGTGCTCTGTCGCCGGACCGGCTCCGACGGCGCGAGGAAGCTCGCCGCGCTGAAGGTGCTCGGCGAGGTCAACCTCATCGAGTGTGACCTCGGCCGGCTCGCGTCCGTGCGCACCGCGGCTCGCCAGGTGGCCGATCGATGCGGGGTCGTTCACCTGCTCGTGAACAACGCGGGCGTGTTCCTGCGCGAACGCGCGGAGTCAGCCGACGGCCTCGAGATGACGTTCCAGGTGAACTACCTGTCGCATTTCCTGCTGTCGAACCTGCTGCTCGACCGGCTCAAGGCCGCGCGCGACGCGCGCGTGGTCAACCTGGTCGCGCCGGTGGACAGCATCCGGCTCGACTTCGATGATCTCATGTCGAAGCGCTCCTATTCGTTCCTCTCCGCCTCCGCGCGGTCGAAGCTCGCGCTCGTGCTCGCGGCGCGCCGCCTCGCGGAGAGGCTCTCGGGCACCGGAGCCCAGGTGCTCTGCTACTACCCTGGCCTCGTGCGCTCAGGGCTGTTCGAGGGGACCTCGCGCGTCCTCAAGGCGCTGATCGACGTCGTGGGCGCGACCCCGGCGCAGGCGGCCGCGAACCTCCTCGCGATCCTGGCCAACACGGCGCCCGCCGGGAGCCCCGCCTTCTTCGAGCGGACCAGGGCGAGGCCTCTCAAGGGAATGGCGACGGACGCAGAGGCGGCCTCGCGGCTCTGGGAGATGAGCTCGCGGCTCGTCGGCTTCACCTGAACGGAAGGGGCCCCCGGCTCACCGAAACCCCCGCTTCTTGAGCTCCGCGGCGAGCGACGACTGCACGCGCTCGACCTCCCGGCCGATGGCCCGCACCGCCTCCGTCGCGCTCTCGAGCGTCCCCGCGCGCGCCTCGCGATCGAGCCGCGCGCAGAGCTCCTTCAGGCTGAAGGCAGTGAGCGCGTCGGCGCTCTCGTAGAGCGCCCACGCGAGCCGCTCGAGCTCGCCGAGCGCGCCCTGCGCCGCGGCCTCGCGCATCGAGGCCACCCGGGTCGGGGCCTCCGTGAGGAAGAGCTCGATCACCTCGGTGACGACGTCGGGCTCGACAGCGCGCAGCCCGCCCCGCGGCCGCGAGGAGGCGGGCTCGCCGCGCTTCGATGTCGACGGCGGCGAGGGCGTGACCAGGGTCGGCGGAGCGAGCTCCACGCTCGGCGGCGCGCCGTCGGGGTGGGCGGCCTCGTACGCGCCGGACCGCGACGTCGCGCCGGGAGGCCGCCGCCCGCGGTCGGCCTCGTCCTGCCTCGGCGGCTTCGATGAGGCCGTCGCTCGCGGCGACTTCGGCGGGTGCGCGCGCGCCCCGGCGGACACGTGCTCCGGCGGCAGCCCTGCGAGCAGCCGCAGGCTCGAGTGCAGCTGCGCGCGCCGGATCGGCTTGATGAGCATGGAGTCGACCTCGGCGCGGCTGGGCGCCTCCCTGCCGGGGTAGGTCATGAGGCCGACGCGAACGGGCGCGATCGCGGGGTCTGCCTTGATGCGCTGGAGCAGCATCAGGCCGTCGAGATCGGCCAGCTCGAGGTCGATCAGCACCATGTCGTAGGCGGCGCCGGCGTCCGCCGCCTCGCGCAGCGCCGCCAGGGCGGCGGCGCCGCTGCCCGAGGTGCGGCAAGCGAGCCCGAGCTCCTCGATCAGCCTTCGCACCACCTGACGCACCGAGCCGCTGTCGTCGACCACGAGCACCCGCTTCCCGGGCAGGTCGATGCGCGGGATGAGCGCGCGCTCCGCGCCGCGCGCGCGCCGCTCGAACGGCAGCGCGAACGAGATCCCATGCCGGCGGGCGTCGATGTCCGCGGGCTCGCAGAGCTCGCCGCCCATCGCGACGACCAGGCGCTTCGCGACGGCCATACCGGACGTCACGCCGAGATCCCGCCCGGACGCGGGCCGCGCTCCCCCGCCCGGCGCGCCCGCTGCCCCCGGCGCCGCCGCGCCGTCCGCGCGCCCTGCCCCGCCCGCGAGGTGGACATCGAAGCGCACCCGCGCGCGCGATCGCTCAGGCGCACCGTCGAGCCTGCCTTTCGCCTCGTCGTGGCGGGCCGCGTCCAGCGCGGCGCGCACCAGCACCTCGCCGCGGGGCGCCGCGCCGATCGCGGTCGCCACGACGTTCGTCAGGATCTGCCGCAGCCGCGCGGCGTCGCCGCGCACCGCCGACGGCACGTCCGGCTCGACGTCGAGCACGAGCTCGGTCCCCTCGTCATGCGCGCGATCGCCGAGCAGCTCCGCCGCGTCCTCGATCGCCCGGCGCAGATCGAAGTCGGCGTGATCGACGTGCAGCCCGCGGCCGTCCGGCTGGCCGAGCGAGATGAGATCGTCGACCATCGAGAGCACCGCGTCGCCGCTGCTCCGGATGCGCCGCGCCCAGGCGCGCTGCTCCGGATCGAGCTCGCTGTCGAGCAAGAGGCTGCTGAATCCGACGATCCCGCTGAGCAGCGTCTGGATCTCGTGCCGCATCTGCGCGACCGCGCTCGCCTCACCCTCTTCAGGGACGAGCGCCCATGGCCGCGCGGTTGGCTCCTGCGGCGTGAGCGCGCGCTCCGCGGACTCGCTGCTCCTCGTGCCGGGGCTGCTCTCTGGACCGCTCCGGCGCTGCTCTTTGCCTACCATCGACGCCCCGCCACGCCGTGGTCACCCGCCCCACGCGGGCCCCACGACGCCGGAGCTTCAAGTGTACTGCTTACAATGCCCCGGAGAGAAGCTCGCCGTGCGCGCCGGGACGACCGCTCCGCGCCGTGCGCGCGCCAAGCACGCGCCATTAACGCGCCATTCACGCAGTCTCAGCGTCCGTCAGCTCCCGCGCCCCGCGCCACGGCGGGGGCTCGGCGGCGGGAGCGCGACGCGCCCGAGCGCGCGCCGAGGGCGGAAGATTGCTCGGGGGCGACGGATCCCTGCGCGCTCACTCGAACGACGGCCCCGACGGGCGGCGCCGGGCCGCGCCGGGCCGCGCCGGGCGGACGACCCGGGGGGCATTGTCGCTCGGGGGTCACTCGCACGCCGTGCAACCGTACGCGACGCTGCGCAGCGCCACGCAACGCCCCCCGCGCAGAGCGAGACGCGCGTTCGTCGCCGTGGCGCCCTTTGTACGCCCCCCCGGGTGGGATACCATAGTCGACCCACTGTGTTCTTCGAGCAGCTCGAGCTCCCCCTCGGAGGGCTCTATCCCCAGACCGAACCCACGCGCATCCCACGGACCCGGCGCGTCTTCGTCAACCGCAACCTCAAGCTGGCGGGGATCGACTGGGTCGGCTTCGACATGGACTACACCCTGGCGATCTACAACCAGACCGAGATGGACAACCTCTCGATCCAGGGGACCGTCACGAAGCTCGCCGCGCGAGGCTACCCCGAGGAGCTCCTGCGGCGCCTCCGCTACCCGATCCACTTCCCGATCCGCGGCTTGCTGATCGACAAGCGCTTCGGCCACGTGCTCAAGATGGACCGGTTCAAGGTGGTCCAGCGCGGGTACCACGGCCTCCGGGAGCTCACGAAGGACGAGCTCCGGTCGCTCTACCAGCACCGCAAGATCCGGCCGAACACCGCCCGCTACCACTGGATCGACACGCTCTACGCGCTGAGCGAGGCCACGCTCTACGCCGGCATCGTCGACGCCCTCGAGGAGCGCGGCGTCGCGCTCGACTACGCGCGGCTGTTCACCGACATCCGCGAGTGCATCGACGAGGCGCACCGGGACGGCACCATCCTCGACGTCGTCCTGTCCGACCTGCCGCGCTTCGTCGAGCGCGACCCGAACCTGGCGCAGACGCTCCACAAGTTCCGCTCGGCGGGCAAGAAGCTCTTCTTGCTCACGAACTCGCGCTGGCCGTTCACCGAGAAGATGATGACGTACCTGCTCGGGGACGCGATGCCGGAGTACCCGAGCTTCCGGCACTACTTCGACGTCATCGTCGTCGCCGCGCAGAAGCCGGCGTTCTTCCAGGAGCGCCGCCCGCTCCTCATCCGCGACGGCGCCGAGCCCCGCCCCGCCACGGCCCCGCTCGAGCGCGGCGCCATCTACGAGGGCGGCAACCTCCACGACTTCGAGAAGTTCCTGAACATCTCCGGCGACCGGGTCCTCTACGTCGGCGATCACATCTACGGCGACATCCTCCGCTCCAAGAAGGAGAGCGCGTGGCGCACGGCGATGATCATCCAGGAGATGGAGGCGGAGGTCGCCGCCCACGAGTCGTGCCGCCGCGAGCACCTGGAGAGCGCCCTGCTCGAGGGGCGCCGCGAGGAGCTCGAGGACCAGCTGCGCTTCTACCAGCAGCGCTACAAGGACCTCACCCGCAAGATCGAAGAGGAGCAGCAGAAGAGGAACGGCGCGGCCAACGGGGGCGGAGCGCCGCTGCTCGCGGAGGCGAACGGCGAGCACGTCCAGATCGACTACGCGACGCCGTTCTACGAGGCCGAGCGGGGCCGCACCAAGCGCGCGGTCGAGCGCATCCGCGGCCAGCTCCGGGCCGTCGACGTGGAGGTCGGCAAGCTGGAGCGCGAGATCGCCCGCCGCTTCCACCCCTACTGGGGCTCGCTGCTCAAGGAGGCGAACGAGACGTCCAGCTTCGGCGATCAGGTCGAGGAGTACGCCTGCATCTACACGTCCCGCGTCTCGAACCTGCTCGCCTACTCGCCGCTGCAGTACTATCGGAGCCCGCGCGACCTGATGCCGCACGAGCTCTGATCGCCGAGGCCTCCGCGCCGGTGCGCGGGCGCCGCATGAGGAGATCGCCATGAGCATCGCCCGCCCCCGCCCGCTGTTCGTCGCGCTCGTCGCCCCCGCCCTCTTCCTCGCCGGCGCCGCCGGCTGCGGCAAGCGGGCCTGCTTTCACTGGTCCGAGCTCGAAGGGGCGTGCCCGTCGAGCGACGAGGCGCGCGTGTTCTTCGAGAACCCTGGCTGCGTGAGCTCCATCGAGTCCATCGACAGCGAGGCGGATTTCGACGGCGAGCTCTGCTGCTACGACGTCACCACGGTCGACATCGGCGACGAGGAATGCACGACGGTGGGGCCCATGTCCGGCAGCGCCGGCGGCGGACGCCCCCCCATCCCCAAGTAGCCTGGGGGCGCAGCGCGCGGCCTGCGTGCGCGCCTGCGCCGCGTTACTTGCAGCAGCGGAAGCCGGTCGAATAGTCGTGGTACCCGCGCGAGTGCGCGGTGGTCTTGTACTCGCAGCCGTCGCCGTGCTTGGCGCTGTCGAGGTAGTAGCCGCCGCGGAAGGTCCCGCGCGGCGCGCTCGTCCACTCGTGCAGGTTGCCCACCATGTCGTGGACGCCGAAGCTGCTCTTGCAGCGGCGGAACGCGCCCGAGGGCGCCAGCGTGCCCGGGAGCTGGTTCAGGCGGGCGTCGTTCATGTTGGCCCACGTGAACGCCGATTGTGGGGCCTCGCCCCCCTGGCCGAAGTAGCGGTTGAACGACGAGACGCCGGTATCGTTGCAGGCGCCACGCTCCCGCTCGCGCCCGTAAGGGAACACCGTGGCGCGCTTGCCCCTGCACGCGGTGACCCACTCGTCGTCCGTGCAGAGCCGCTTTCCGGCGTTCTGGCAGGCCGCCTCGGCCTGATCCCGGCTGATGTACGCCTGCGGCTTCACGCCGCGCCGGCTCACCGCCTTCACCTTCAGCGTGCCGACCGGCTCGAACGGCGAGTGGCGGCGCTTTCCGCCGCCGGAGAGCAGCTCGACGGTGCTCGCCTCGAAGCGATCGATGCAGAACGTCCCACGCACCGAGGCCATTCCCGCGGGGCACGCGGCGCGCGCGGCGGCCGCCGTCCGGGGGCTCGGTAGCCCGAGGACCGCGAGGCCGAGCGCCGCGACGCCCGCGGCGAAGACCGGCGAGCGCGCGAGCGACAGGACGGGCCGGCGCGCGAGGGGGTGAGGCGGGAGAGGCGGTCGCATCGCGGAGAGGCTCAGGCCCGGGGCGAGCTCCTGGCCATAGCCGATCCCCGGCGCGGTGGGCAAATCGCCGCAGCTGGCGGAGGCGGGCCCGGACGCGCGCGCGCTGCTGGCGCTGGACGAGCGGGCGATTTCGGTCACGCTGGCGCTCCCATGACAGCCACCGCCCCGCCCGCCGCGGGCGCCACGGCCGCGGGCTCGCCCGTCGACCTCCCCGCGCCCGCGGGCTCGCCCGGCGCTCTTCCCACGGCCCTGCTCCGCAGCTCCCCCGCCGACTTCGTCGTCGAGGAGCTCCCCGCCTACGCGCCGAGCGGCCGCGGCGAGCACGTGTTCGTGACCTTCCGCAAGACGGGGCGCACCACGCTCGACGCGGTCCGGGCCATCGCGCTCGCGCTCGGGGCCGACCCGGGCAGCGCCGGCTTCGCGGGCATGAAGGACCGGCACGCGATCACAACGCAGACCGCATCGTTCCAGCTCCCCCTCGCGCAGGATCCAGCGCCCCTGCTCGAGAAGGCCGAGCTGCCCGGCATCGAAGTCCTGGCGGTCGCCCGGCACGACAACAAGCTCAAGCCGGGGCACCTCCTCGGCAACCGGTTCCGGATCACGCTCCGGGGCATCGATCCCGCGGCGCTCCCGCTCGCCGAGCGCCTCCTCGCCGAGATCGGCCGCGCCGGCGTGCCGAACGCGTTCGGGCCCCAGCGGTTCGGGAGGAACGGCGACAACCCCGAGCGCGCGCTCGCGTGGATCGCGGGCCGGGAGCGCGGGCCCCGCGACAAGCGGGAGCAACGGCTGCTCTTCTCGGCGCTCCAGTCGCTCTGGTTCAACGAGGTGCTCGCGCGCCGCGAGGCGGACGGCACCTGGAGCGCCGTGCTCCCCGGCGATCTCGCCAAGAAGCACGACAGCGGCGGGCTGTTCCTCGTGCCGCTCGAGGGCCCCGAGCTCGCGGACGCCGAGGCGCGCGCCGCCGCGCTCGCGATCTCGGCGACGGGCCCGATGTTCGGCCGGAAGATGCGCTGGCCCGAGGGCGCCCCGGGCGCGCTGGAGCGCGAGGTGCTCACGGCGGCGATCGGCGACCCACGCAGGCTCGACGCGTTTGCCCACGCCGGAGAAGGCACGCGGCGCCCGCTGCGCCTGGAGGTGGACGGCCTCGAGGTGTCCGCCGTGGAGGCGGCCGCCGGGGAGGCGCCGGTGTGCGCCACCACGCCAGGAGCTGCGGACAATCCGGATGTACGGCACGGAATCGTCGTCTCGTTTGTGCTACCGAAGGGCGGCTACGCGACGACCGTCCTTGGGCGAGTCTTCCGGCTCGTCGACGCCTCCGCCCCCCGGCCCTCCATCGGCAGGCCGGGGGCGGCGAGCGCCCCTCCTCCGGAGGAGGACGAAGTCGAGGAAGGGCAGCCCGCCGTCGATCCGTAGATCGTCTTCGAAGCGCGGCTCCCACCCACCCCCATCGGAAAGGCACCAAGGAACAAGATGAACCTCGTCGAGTGGCTGCAGCGCATCATGGTCGGATTCGGGGCCGCCTGGGTCATGTGGTTGATGATCGCCCTCAGCGTCGTCTCGGTCGCCATCATCCTGGAGCGCGCCTGGTTCTTCTGGTCGCTCCGCGACGATCTCACCGTCCTCGCGCGGGATCTCAAGACGTCCCTCGACGACTCGATCGAGGCGGCGCGGCGGCGGATGGACGCCTCGCCCTCGGCCGAGGCGGCGGTCGTCGTGGCCGGCCTCGCGGTGGCGCACCAGGGGCCCGAGGCGGCCGAGGAGGCGATGGCCGGCGCATCGGCGCTCCAGCGCATGAAGCTGGAGCGGCGCCTCGCCTACCTGGGCACGCTCGGCAACAACGCGCCGTTCATCGGGCTGTTCGGCACCGTCATCGGCGTCGTCGGCGCCTTCGATGCGCTCGGGCAGGCGGCGAAGACGCCCGTGGCGCAGGCCACGTCGCAGGCCATGGCGCCGCAGGCGGTCATGTCGAGCATCGCCGAGGCGCTCGTCGCGACCGCGGTCGGCCTCGCGGTCGCCATCCCGGCGGTCGCCGCGAACAACTTCTTCCAGCGCATGATCAAGTCGACGCTCGCCAACACCGAGGCGCTGACGCGCGTCCTGCTCGCGCACCTCAAGATCGATCCGGCGTTCGCCGGGGCCGCGCCCGCCGCCGCCGTCGAGCAGCCGCGCGGCAAGGCCGCGAGGGCCTCGCGGCAGGAGGATCACAAGAAGGGCGGCGCGGGCGAGGAGGAGCGCTGATGGCCGCCACGAGCCGCAACGACGATGACGAGATGATCAGCGGCATCAACGTCACGCCGCTCGTCGACATCACCCTCGTCCTCCTCATCATCTTCATGGTGACGGCGAAGATCATCGTCTCGCAGTCGCTCCCCCTCGACCTGCCGAAGGCGGCGCAGGGGCAGGAGGTGCAGCTCATCTTCGGGCTCGAGCTGCACGCGAACGGCGACACGCTCGCCGACGGCAAGAAGCTCGCGAGCGAGGACGCCATCCTGCCGATCGCGCGCGAGGCCCAGGCGAAGAACCCGGAGCTCCGCGCCGTGATCCGCGCCGACACGACGGTCCCGCACGGCCGGGTGATCCGCGCGCTCGATCTGCTGAAGCAGGCCGGCGTCTCCAAGATCGCGTTCGGCGTGACGCCGATCGCGCCCGAGCCCGGCGCGGCTCCCGGTGCGGCGGCGGGTGCCCCTGCCGCCCCTGCCCCGGCAGCCCCCGCGCCGGCAACCCCGAGCCCCGCGCCGTGAGCGCGCCGAGCGAGACCTTATGAGCCAGGTGACGAGCGATCGCGCCGCGGGGGCGGTCCACGATGGGCGCCGCCGAGGCAGGCGCGACGGCGCTGAGCCCGGGGGAGCCCTCGATCCCTCGACCGCCCTCGCCTCGCCGGCGCCGGGCCGCGCCGTCGATCGGCGGCGCGGCGCGGATCCGCTCGCCGCGGTGCTCGCCCTCGGCGGCCGCGCGTCGCGCGTGGGCGCCTTTCTCGGGGTCACGCTGGCGGTCACGAGCCACGGCGCGGCCTCGGCCCGGGCCATCGTCTCGGGGTCGCTGCGCGACATGCGGCACGTGGTCGAGGAGATGCGCACCGGCATCCACGACTACCTCTGGGCGATCTACGAGGTCGACATCCCACCGCCGCCGAAGGTCGAGGAGCCCAAGCCACCGGAGCCGGAGCCGCCTCCGCCCGCGCCTGAGCCCGAGCCCGTCCCCAAGGTCGCGCCGCCTCCCCAGGCGAACACCCCGCCCAAGGACGACCCGTACGAGCCACCGCCCGCCGCCGCCGAGGCCGCGAAGGTCCTGACGAAGGAGCCGGATCCAGACGAGGTCCTCGACATGACCGATCGCGGGATCGCGAGCGGCGAGGGGCAGGGCGTCGGCTACGGCCAGGTGGCCGGCGCGGGCACGGCGAAGACCCCCACGTTCAACCCGAACGCCAAGGTCGGAGGCGTCGTCGGCGGCAAGGGCACGGGCGACCCCGTCCCGCCCCCGCCCCCCGCAGGGCCGGACCGCTCCGCACCGCCCGGGCTGATCGGCAGCAGCAACTGGAACTGTCCTTTCCCTCCGGAGGCCGACGTCGACCAGATCGACCAGGCGAAGGTCGTCCTCATGGTCACTGTGCGCCCCGACGGCAGCCCGCTCTCGGTGAAGGTCGTCAGTGATCCCGGACACGGCTTCGGTCGCTCCGCGCGCATGTGCGCGCTCGGCCGTCGCTACAACCCCGGCAAAGATCGCTCGGGCGCTTCGATTGCCGCCACGACGCCGCCCATCACGGTGACGTTCACGCGCTAGCTCCCCGCGAGCTCCCTTTAAATTCGCTCCGCGCCCTTCGCCTCGGTTATCCTCGTCGGCGGCTTGTGATCGTCCCCGAACGGATCGAGCAGCTCTCGAAGGTCCCTCTCTTCAAGGGCCTCACCCCGGCCGCGCTGGAGCTCATCTCGCGCGTCGCGAGCGAAGAGACGCACGCCCTCGGCACCAAGATCTTTCAGCACGGGGATCCGGGCGACAAGCTCTACATCCTGCTCGAAGGCAAGGTGCGCATCAGCCGCGAGATCGCCGGCATCGGCGAGGAAGCGCTCGCGGTGCTCGGCCCGGGCGCCGTGTTCGGCGAGATGGCGCTGCTTGACGAGGCCCCCCGCTCCGCCGACGCGCGCGTCCACGAGCGCTGCCGGTTGCTCACCGTGTCGAAGGACGCGTTCGAGGACCTGCTCTTCCTGCACAAGGAGCTCGCGTACGAGGTCCTCTGGAACGTCGTCCGGATGCTCGTCCAGCGGCTCCGCGAGACGAACAACAAGCTCACGTTCCTCTCCGTCTCAGGCAAATTCGAGTAGAGTGCCGGCCAGATCGCCCGGCGACCGTGGGAGCGCGCCTGCGCGGCGCGGCCTGCCGCACGGAGGGCGGCGTTCGGCTCGAACTCAACGTTCCTTGGAGGACTATGGCAGCCAGAATGAAGCACGCAGCGCTCGCCCTCGCGCTCTGGATGGGCGCCTTCGCAGGAGCCTGTGGCTCCAGCACGCCGCCGCCCGAGACGGCGGCCGACAAGAACGACTTCGACGGCGAGTCGAGCCCGGACCAGGGCAAGGCGACCGCCGACGCCGAGGGCGCGAAGCCCGCGAAGCCGGAGAAGGCCGAGGAGGCGCACGAGCACGAGGAGGAGCACGAGGCTCCCGCCAAGTCGACGCCGCTCCAGGCGACCAAGTTCGAGGCGGATCTGAAGAAGATCGGGATCAACCTCAAGAAGATCCCCGAACTCGAGAAGCTCCCGGCGGGGCAGAAGAAGAAGGTGATGCCGCTGCTCCAGAAGGCGCTCGGCTACGACACCTGCGAGGGCTGCCACGTCGAGGGCGACTTCAAGAAAGAGACGCGGGACATGAAGATCGCCCGCGAGATGTGGCGCAACTTCGTGGTGCCGCTCCGCAGCGAGAGCGGCGGAACCCTCTTCTGCGACAGCTGCCACGCCGGGAACGAGCACGTCCTGAACCGCAAGGACAAGAAGGCCCTGCAGGCGTTCATGGAGGAGGAGTACGAGCACAAGCTTTCTCGGGCGAACAAGGAGGACATGGAGTGCGGCACGTGTCACGGCGACGCCATGGAGACCAAGATCATCGAGAAACTCTGGAACATCCCGAAATGACGGGAGCCGCCTGAACGACGCGCAAGGCGCTCGTCCAGCAGCGGGGCACGACGGAATCCGGCGAAACCTCGTCGCCATGCTCGTCGGACGTTCGTTAGCCGACTTACCTTTCAGCAGGAGCGGCCTCGAGGCCTGCCTGCGCTCCGATCTCGCACCAGCGTCCACTTCCAGCCTGCGCCGGCGCTCGGCCGCCTCATCATTGACGACAGATCGCCATGACGGTGGGTCATGCACCGTTTTCGTACTAGATAGGCGGCATGTGCGGTGTGTTCGGAATCTTTGGCCACCCCGAGGCGGCCAACATGGCCTACCTCGGTTTGCACGCGCTCCAGCATCGAGGGCAGGAATCGGCGGGTATCGTCAGCAGCGACGGGGAGCGCCTCTTCGGTCACCGCGCCATGGGGCGGGTGCAGTCCGGCTTCTCTCCGACCGATCTCTCGACGCTGCCCGGCGATCGCGCCATCGGCCACGTCCGCTACTCCACCGCGGGCGGCTCGCACCTGAAGAACGCGCAGCCGCTCGGGGTCGACTACGCGCGCGGCTCGCTGGCGGTCGCGCACAACGGCAACCTCACGAACCATGAGGCCCTGCGTGATCGGCTCGAGGCGCGCGGCTCGATCTACCAGACCGCGAGCGACACCGAGTCGATCGTCCACCTCATCGCGATGAGCAAGAAGGAAGAGCTGCGCGATCGCATCGCGGAGGCGCTCATGCAGGTGGAGGGCGCGTACTCGCTGCTCTTCCTGACGGAGCGCGAGCTCATCGCCGTGCGCGATCCGCGCGCGATCCGGCCGCTCTGCCTGGGCGAGATGGCGAGCGGGAGCGGCGTCGCCCACGTGGTCGCGAGCGAGTCGACGGCGTTCGACCTCATCGGCGCGCGCAAGGTGCGCGACATCGCGCCGGGCGAGATGCTGATCATCAGCGCCGACGGCGTGCGCTCCGAGTTCCCCTTCGCGCAGGAGCAGCGCAAGCTCTGCATCTTCGAGCACGTCTACTTCGCCCGGCCCGACTCGACCATCCAGGGCGTGAGCGTCTACGAGGTCCGCAAGGCGTTCGGCCGGCGCCTCGCCGCCGAGCAGCCGATCGAGCCCGGAGACGATCTCGTCGTGATCCCCGTGCCCGACTCGGGCGTGCCGGCGGCGATCGGCTTCGCCGACCGCGCGCGCGCCCCCTTCGAGATGGGGCTCATCCGCAGCCACTACGTCGGCCGCACGTTCATCGAGCCGCAGCAGTCGATCCGGCACTTCGGCGTCCGGCTCAAGCTCAACCCGAACCGGGCGGTGATCGAGGGCAAGCGGGTCGTCGTCATCGACGACTCGATCGTCCGCGGGACGACGAGCCGGAAGATCGTCAAGATGATCCGCGACGCCGGCGCGCGCGAGGTGCACGTCCGCATCTCGAGCCCGCCCACGCGCTGGCCCTGCTACTACGGCATCGACACGCCGACGCGGTCGGAGCTCATCGCCTCGAGCCACTCGGTGGACGAGATCGCCAGCTACCTGACGGCCGACAGCGTCGGGTACCTGTCGCTGGAGGGCCTCGTCGAGAGCGTGCGCTCTCTCGAGGTGCGCGCCGCGGACGCCGCGGGCGCGCGGCCGTCGGCGGAGAGCTACTGCCACGCGTGCTTCTCCGGGAGCTACCCGATCGCCTTCACGCCGGCCGCGCCGAACCGGCAGCTACGGATGGTGAGCGGTTGACGCTGCCCCGCTCCGGCGCCGAGGGTCCTCCGATGACCGAGGGCACCGCCGATCGCGAGCGCGCGGATCGCGCCGCCGCCTCGGCGCCGCTCTTCGCCCGCGTCGCCGACGAGGTCTCGATCTTCGAGGTGAGCCCGCGGGACGGGCTCCAGAACGAGGCGGCGATGATCCCGATCGAGGGCAAGCGGCGGCTCATCGCGGCGCTCGTCGGCGCCGGTCTCCGCAGGATCGAGATCACGAGCTTCGTCTCTCCGAAGTGGGTCCCGCAGCTCGCCGACGCCGAGGAGCTCGCGCGGACGCTCCCGGCCGAGCGGGGCGTGACCTTCAGCGCCCTGTGCCCGAACGCGCGCGGCCTCGAGCGCGCGCTCGCGGTGGGCCTGCGCGAGATCGCCGTCTTCCTGAGCGCGAGCGAGGCGCACAACCGCGCCAACATCAACAAGTCGATCGACGACACGCTCTCGGTGTTCTCAGAGATCGTCCCTCCGGCGCGCGAGGCGGGCCTCGCCGTGCGCGCCTACGTCTCGACCGTGTGGGGCTGCCCGTACGAGGGCGACGTCGACCCTGCCCGGGTCGTGCGCATCGCGGAGCGGCTCATCGACCTCGGCTGCTACCAGGTCTCCCTCGGCGACACGATCGGCATCGGCACCCCGCGGCAGACGCACGACATCGTCCGCCGCTTCCTCGACGCGATGCCGCCCGAGCGGTTCGCGCTGCACCTGCACGACACGCGCGGCACGGCGCTCGCGAACATCCTGGTCGGCCTGGAGCTCGGGGTGCGCGACTTCGACGCGTCGGTGGCGGGCGTCGGCGGCTGTCCCTACGCGCCGGGCGCGGCGGGCAACATGGCGACGGAGGACCTCGTGTTCATGCTCCACGGGATGGGCGTCCGGACCGGCGTCGATCTCGACAAGCTGATCGAGGCGGGGAACGTCGCCGAGCAGGTCATCGGCCGCCCGCTCCCGGGCAAGGTCCACCGCGCCGGCCCGTTCCGGCTGCGCCGCCAGCCGACCCGGGACTGAGCGGGGACCAGCGCGGCGTCGAGCGACGCGCCGCGCCCGGCCCGCGAGGCCGCCGTCAGTCGCCCGCGATGCACCCGAGGCGCGTGAAGAAGACGTGGTGCTCGCCGCCCTCGCGATCGTCGCGGAAGAGGATGCCCACGTCGCCCTCCGGCCCGAACGTCGCGACCGGGCTGATGCTGTCGCGGGGCGCGAAGGTGAGCCGCTGCTCCGCGCTGATCGGCACGAGATCCGGGTTGACCGTGACCGCGTAGAGCTCGTAGCCGTCGTTCTGATCGCGGTCGTCCGAGTAGATCGCGAGCAGCCGATCGCCGAGCGGGCGCAGGAACGGGTACCTGGAGTGGAAGGGCCCAGGGTCCGAGATGGGCGTGGGCGGCGTGAGGAGCTGGCCGTCCTCCGAGACCGCCGCCGCATAGATGGCCTTGAGGCTCGCCGACTTGTCAAACCACGCGATGACGTAGCGATCGCGGTTCCAGACCACCGTCGGATAGACCGCGTCGGTCTCGCCGGTCGTCAGCGTGACGACCTCCGAGCGCGGATCGAGCTCGGCGGTGAACGTCCGGAACTGGATGAAGTGCGTGGCCGCGTCGCCCGTGGACCACGCGACCCCGATGCCGCCCTGGCCGGCCGCGGCGGAGGGCGCCTCGTTGCCAAAGCCGTTCGACGACTCCGTGAGCTGGACGTTCTCGCCGATCAGGTTGCCGTCGATGTCGATGCGCTGCGCGAACAGATCGAAGAGGCCGTTGCGCTCGTCCTGCCAGACGGGGATGAACTCCGCGTCGTTCCAGGTGAGCGTCACGTTGACGGAGAAGCCAGGCGCCTTCGAGAGCCGCCGATCGCCCCCCTCCACCTTCTGGCCGGCCTCGTCGAGCAGGGAGAAGTACACCTCGTAGTCGCCGTCGCGCCGGTCCTGCCAGGCGGCGCCGTACCGATCGCCGACCCACACGATCGGCCCGCCGGAGGCGTCGCCGTTCTTCGGCGTGATGACCTCCTCGCCCGGCGCGAGCGGCTGCCCGTCGACGCTGATCATCGAGCGGTACACGTTGAAGCCCTGCGTGGTCCCGGTGTAGAGCGACGCGTACGACGTCCCGCTCCAGGCGAGCCCGCCAGAGCCGGCCGGCGCGATATCGCCCGAGATGCGGGTCGCGTCGGTGTCGAGCGGCACGAAGCGGGCCCCGTTGTCGACGGTGCCGTCGCAGTCGTTGTCGACGCCATCGCAGATCTCGATCCCCCCAGGGAAGGCCGCGGCGCTCGCGTCGTCGCAGTCGTCGCCGCACGCGAGCGGCTCGCCAGGGATCGTGCCGGGCAGCGCCGCGCGGAAGCCGTCGCCGTCGATGTCGAGCGTCGACGGCCCGTAGATGCACGCTCCGGTCGCGCTCTCGCACGTGTCCTTGGTGCAGGGATCGCTGTCGTCGCAATCCACCGGCTCCAGCGCGACGCACTCCCCGCCGCGCCGCGGGGCCGCGCCCTCGGGCGAGGGCGCCGCGCCGCCGTCGGGCTGCTCCGCCTCGAAGAGCTGGCAGAACACAGGCTTGCAGAGATCCTTGATGCCGGGGCAGTCGGCGTCCACCTCGCACTCCGGCGCGGGCGGCGGGATGTTCAGCCCGGTCCGCGCCCCGCACCCCCCTGAGAGCGACCCGCCGCCAAGAACCGTCCCGAGCAGGGCCGCCGCCAGCGCCGCCTTCCGGCGCGCGCGCCGACCCAGGGCGTACGTCGTCACAGACATCCGCCCATCCCCGCGACGTCGATCGGCTCGCACACGAACCCTGGATCACAGTTGTCGTCGCCGCTGAGCGCGCAGAGCTCGACGCACTGGGTGCCCGAGCCGGTCACCACGCAGGCGAACCCGGCGCCGCACTGGCTGCCGCCGCTGCACGGATCGCCCTGTCGGCCTGGACCGGACGGCGCGCAGTACGCGCCGTAAATCTCCTGCCCGCACGGCTCGTCCGGATACTGCACGTAGATGAAGCACCCCTCTCCCGGGGCGCAAAAGCCGCTCGACTGATCGTACGGATCGCACGCGAAATCGGTGATCGGCGGCTCGGTGTCAGGACAGCCGGGGTCTTCGTACTCTTCGAGCGGATCCTTCCCGGGGTCCGAGCCGCCCCCCCCGCCGGTCGGAACGGGCGGAGCGCCGGCTTCGCCGCCGGCCCCGCCGTCTGCGGACGGATCGTCCACGATGACTGTCTGGCCGCAACCGACAGCGAGACCGAGCCCAGGGAGCGGTACGCAGAGGAGTGTCAGGAGGAGCGAGGAGCACCGTCGCATGTCGCCATGCTATCGATTCCTCGCGCGCCCGCCATGCATTTGGCAGAGATGGCAGAGTCCTGACGCCACGACGAGCGGTGGATCGTTTCCCCCAGGCTGCAATCCCACTTGCCTGTTGGCCGGCGCTCTGATGTATCTCTCAACAATGCACACGCGCAACCTGCTCACCATCGCACTCCTCGCAGCTCCCCCTCTGGCGCTCGCCCCCCTCATGGCGTGCGGCGGTGACGACGAGACGGGAGGCGGTGGAGCGAGCTCCTCCAGCACCACCTCGAGCAGCTCCGGCGAAGGCGGCGGCGGCGGTGAGGCCGGCGGCGGCGGGGAAGGCGGCGAAGGCGGCGCTGGCGGTGCTGGCGGCGGAGACGGCGGTGGCGGCGGCGTGGTCCCCGGTGAGCCCGCCGGCCACCTGCTGATCTCGGAGCTCGCCGTCAAACCCGGAGCGGCCGAGTTCATCGAGATCTGGAACCCGACCGATACCGAGATCGACCTCACCAACTACTACCTTTCGGACAACAGCGTTTATTATGCCATCACCACGGGTACCGCGTGGGCGCCGACCGGCAGCACAGGGACGGACTTCCTCGTCCAGTTCCCCCCCGGGACCATGATCGCGGCGGGCGGACGCCTCGTGCTGGCGAGCGATGAGGGCTTCGAGCTCGAATTCCAGCGGTGCGCCGACTTCGCCCTGGACGAGTCGCCCATCCCCTGCGAGGGGGAGGACGTGCCGCCCATGATCGCGCCCACGAACGGCGCCCTCGGGGCGCAATCCGGCGCGCTGCTCACCGACGGCGGAGAGATGGTGATCCTCTTCGAGTGGGACGGCACGGAGCGCAGCCCGGTCAAGGACGTCGATTACGTCATCTGGGGCCAGGAGCTGGGCAACTCGGCGATGGCGTACAAGACGGGCAAGACCGGTTATGCCGATGACACCGCGCGCAGCAGCCAGCGGCCGGCCGCAGCCGCCGATAGCGGAGCGAGCATGGTCCGCTGTAGCGATCTCGAGTTCGGCGAGCTCTTGACCGAGGGCAACGGCCTCACCGGGCACGACGAGACGAGCGAGTGGCTCGACATCAGCTTCACCGTGGCGTCCACGCCGACGCCCGGCGAAGAGAACGACTGCCCGTGAGCGCGCCCGCTCCGAGCTCGGCTCCTCGCGCGGGGGCCCGGGCTCGGCGCGGGGCGCCTCGACACGATCACTGCCGGGTGATCGTCACCTTCTTGATGACCGGCGGGGTGACGGGGCGTTCGCCCTTGACCTCGACGCCGGCCAGCTTGTGGACCAGCTCCTCGGGCCCGCACTCACCGAAGATGGTGTAGCCGTTGTCGAGGTGGAACGCCGCCGCGTCGGTGATGAAGAACTGCGCGGAGTTCGTGTTCTTGCCGCGGTTCGCCATGCACAGGAGCCCTGCGCGATCGTGGCTGCCGTCCTCCCAGACCTCGTCGGGGATGACGTAACCGGCCTCGCCGGTGCCGTTCTTCTTCGCGTCGCCGCCCTGGATCATGAATCCCTTGATGATGCGGTGGAAGATGGTCCCGTCGTAAGCGGGCTTCTTCTCCCATGTCCCCTCCGGCGTCTTCCAGGGCCTGATCCCTCGCGCCAGGCCGACGAAATTGGCGACGGTGATCGGCGCCTTGTCGTCCAGCAGCTTGCAGGACAGCGTGCCCAGATCGGTCTCGATCGACGCGGTCAACGCCTTGCCCGGCGGGAGCCCCTTGGTGGCGTCGTCGAGCGTCCACTTGCCCTTGACCGGGTCGTCCTCGCTGGGCTTGACCTCGGCGACCGGCTTCGCGGTGACCTTGCGCTTCTGCGGCTGAGGGCGCTCCTTCTCTGCCGTCTCCGCCTTGCCTCCAGCCAGCCCCGTCGACGCAGGCGTGGTCTTCGGCTTCGGCGCCTCTTCGGCCGTGGGCTCCGGGGTCTTCGAACATCCCGCGAGGGCCGAGAGCGTGGCGAGGGTGGCGATGGACTGAATGGCGAGGGTTCGAGCGTTCATCGTGCGACGATTTCCCGCGTTGCGGTCCAGCGGTCAAGGACGAGCGTCGCCGTGGTAGGAAGCGGCATGAGCTCGCGCTGCGCCCTCGCGACCCGTCCGTTCACGTCCACCACGTCCGCCTCGCTCGCCATCCCCGCCGCGCTCGGCTCGCTCGTTCCCGCCCTGGGCGCGCTGCTGTTCGGGATCGCCCTTGGCGCGTGCGAGCGCCGCGTCGACGAGCCGCTCCCGCTCACGCCCAGCAGCAACGTGGGCGACGTTGCGCCGCCCTCCTCGACCGGGACGCCACCCGCCTCGACCGGGACGCCGCCCGCCTCGACGGGGGAGCGGGACGCCGGCCGCTGCATCCAGCCGACGCCGTCGACGCCGGAACGGCCGTCCCCGAAGCTCACCGGCCCGGATCCGGCGTGCCCCGACGACCCGACCGGCCCGTTCCAGCTCGCGACCGGCAAGGTGACCTTCCTCGAGGCCAAGGCCCCCGATGTCACCGTCGAGATCGCCAGGAGAGAGCAAGAGCGCATGCGCGGCCTCATGTACAGGACGAGCATGGGGGAGAACCGCGGGATGATCTTCGTCTTCCAGCAGCGGAACAATCACTCGTTCTGGATGCACAACACGTGCATCCCGCTCGACATGCTGTTCATCGACAGCGACGGTACGATCGTCGGTATCGAGGAGAACACCCCGACGCTCACCGACTCGACCTTCGACGTCGGATGTCCGTCGACGTACGTCCTCGAGCTGAACGCCGGCTGGGCGCGGCGCCACGGCGTCGTCGCGGGCCAGAAGGTGCGGATCGAGGGGATCTGACGCCCGCCCGAGCGGCGGCTCCTCGGCCGGAGCGTCGATCTATATCCCCGTGAACAGACCGAGCTGGCGCGGGGGAGCCGGCGGCCCGAGCGATGAGCGCGCCGCGCCGGGCGGAAGGGCCGGCGGCGCCGCCGTGTCGAGGACGAGCGGCCCCCGAGGCGGCGCGGCGACGAGGCGCGTGCGCCGGCCGGCGAGCGCGTCACGGGCGGCGTCGAGCGCGAGATCCGGGCGGTTGTTGACCTCGGAGAGGTGCATCAGCGCGACCGTGTGCGTGCCGCCGGGCAGCGCCGCGAGCAGCTCGCACGCCTGCGCGTTCGACAGGTGGCCCCGCGCCGAGCGGATCCTGCGCTTGAGGTGCGGCGGGTACGGGCCGGCGTCGAGCAGCTCCGCGTCGTAGTTCGACTCGAGCATCACCACATCGCAGCCGGCGACGTGCTCCAGGAGCCCCGGAGGGACCTCGCCGAGATCCGTCACGAGCGCGGCCCGCCGCGCGCCGTCGTCGACGACGAGCGCGACCTGCGCCGCGTCGTGCGGCAGCGGCCTCGGCGAGAAGGTGAGCGCGCCAACCGCGAACGGCTCGCGCGACGAGAAGCCCCGGACGCGCTCTGGATCGCCGAGCTCCGCCGCGCGCGCGGTCGCCTCCGAGGCGTAGATCGGGATCTTGTGCTTCTTGTTGTACCTGGCGGCCACGCCGACATGGTCGGCGTGCGCGTGGGTGATGACGATCGCGTCGGGCAGCAGCCTGCCGTCCGCGCCGCCCGCGGCCGCCGCCGAGAGGCACTGCTCGAGCACCCTGGGCCCGACGCCCGCGTCCACGAGGACCCGCGTGCCGCGGGAAGCAAACAGCGTGGCGTTGCCTCCGCTCCCGCTCGCGATGATGGTGATCTTCATACCGGGCTCCGGGGACCGGACTACAGGCGGCTCTGTGACCCGTAGCGCAGGCGAGGGCTCGGCTGCAAGCGCGCTGAGCCGCGCGAAGCGCTCGCGACGGCGCTCGAACGACGCTACAGGGATTCCACTTCGTGGCGCCCTCCCCTCGCCCCTCCTCTGCCTCTTCCCCCGACACCGACGCGGAGGTGCCGCTCGCCGCGCCGCGCGCCATCGGTGAGAGCGACGGTGCGCCGCGTGCCCCTGGCGAGAACGGCGCGCCGCATGCCCCTGGCGAGAACGGCGCGCCGCATGCCCCTGGCGAGAACGGCGCGCCGCATGCCCCTGGCGAGAACGGCGGCGCGCCGCAAGGCGCGCGCGGCAAACGGCGCCGCCGCGCCCTGATCGCGGCGCTCGTGGTCGTCGCCGTCGTCGCGGCCGCCGTCGCCGCGCTCGTCGTGCTCGGTCCGCCCGCGCTCCGCCGGCGCATCGTCGCCGAGGCCCGTGCGCGCGGCGTTGCGCTCGATCCTGGCGTGGTCGACGTCGATCTCCGCTCTATCCGCCTGCGCGACGGCCGCTTCTCTCTCCTCGGGGTGCGCGGGATCTCGGGCAAGGTCGCGCGCGCCACCATCGAGCTGCGCGGGCTCTCGCCTGCGCGGATCGCGACAGAAGGCGTCGAGCTCACCCTCGTGGGGACCGACGCCCTCGAGGATCTGCCGGCGTGGGTCGCGCAGTACGGCCCGCGCGCGGCGGCGCTGCCGCTCACCACGGGCCGCGTCCGCCTGGGTCTCCGGGATCGCGAAGGCGGACCGGAGGTGCTCGTGCTGGCCGACGGCGCCCTCGAGCGGCGCACGGCCGCGCCGGTCGAGGGCGCCGCCGCGCCGCCCGGCGCGCCGCGGCCGGAGATCGGCACCCTGAAGCAGGCTCGGGTGCTCGTCGCCGGCAAGGAGATCGCGCGCACCGACATCGCCTGGTCCATCGGCGCAGCGTCGATCTCCCTGGGCTTCGGCGGCGAGGACCTCGTCTCCGCGCCGCTCAGGGCCGAGCTCCGGCCGCGCCCCTCGCCGAGCGCCTCGATCGAGCTCACGCCGACGCCGCTCTCCGCCGTGGGCGCGCTCCTCGGCGTCGACGTCGGCGCCTCGACGATGGTCGTCGCCGGAACGCTCGAGCTGCGGCTCGCGGACGGGGCGGACCGGGCCGCCCTGTCCACGGCGCCGCTCGAAGGGCCGATCGCGCTCACGGTGAAGGGCTTCACCCTGCCCCACCCCAAGGAGCTCGACGGGCTCCTCTTCGGCAACACCACGACCGTCAAGGCGGACGCGAGCCTCTCTGCGGACCGCCAGCGCGTCGCGCTGAGCGGCGTGGAGGTCGCCGCCGGCGCGCTGAAGCTCAAAGGAACGGGCACCGTCGAGCGCAACGGCGCGGACGCCGCGATCGCGATGGATCTATCTGGATCCATCCCATGCTCGCTCCTGGCCGGCTCTGCCGCGATGTCGCACCTGACCGGCGCCGTGGGGCTGCTCGCGCGCGACCTGGTGAGCCGCGCGCTCGCGGGCTCGGTGGCGGTCCAGGTCCGCGTCGACGCGCGCGCGAGCCGGCTGACCGCCGCGCGTGTCACGCCGAGCGCGATCCTCCGCTGTAAGCTCCGCTTCTAGCGCGTCGCTCAGCCGCGCCAGGTCCCGCGACCGGGAACCCAGAACCCGAATCCCGGGAGGAGAGATCGGTACGGCACCAATGAAGCGAACAAGCCGTGAAATATTCTCTTCCTGGCGTTCAAGGTACCCCCGTCACGGCTCGACGCTTGATATGCTTTTTCCCGGCGCTGTCGCTTCCGAGCACCGCTGTCGCGCGTTGCCGTCCCCTGCGGGTGGACTCCGTCCGAGCGCTGCGAGGATCGATGAGGGAGAAGGCGGAGGACGAAGGTCGATGTCGAGGACGATCTGACGCCATGAACCACGGTGCAGAGCACGGGAAGCGCGGCGTACGCTCGACGCGCGACCGCCGCTCTGACACGTTGTTCGATGAGGAGCCCGCAATGCGCTCTGGAGCTCTCCCCCTCGCCGCTCGGCTCACCTCGCTGCTAGGGCTCGTGGCCCTCTTCAGCGCTGCTTGCAACGGCGGTCTCGGCGCCGCCATGGACGACGCCCCAGGCGGCGGGGGCGCGGCGGCGGTGTCGTCCTCGTCGTCCTCGTCGGTCTCCGTGACATCGGGCGGAGGCAGCGGCGCGGGAGACGGCGGGGGCCCCGGAGAAGGCGGCGTCGGGGGAGGCAGCGGCGGAACCGACGAGCAGGACTTCCCCCTCGACACGACGCCCCCTGCGCCCTGCCCGCCCGACATGGCGGAGGTCGAAGGATACTGCATCGATCGCTTCGAGGCGCCGAACGTGGAAGGCGCCCTGCCGCTCGTCATGGAGAGCGCCATCTCGGCGCGCGCCTGGTGCGAGGAGCGCGGAAAGCGCCTCTGCACCGAGGACGAGTGGGACACGGCGTGCCAGGGCCCCGAGGCGTTCGTCTATCCGTACGGGAACACCCACGAAGCGGAGCGCTGCAACGACAACAAGACGTGGAGAGCGCCCGACGAGGGCGCGCTCAGCTCCTGGCCTTCCGACGAGGCGCTGGCCGAGGTCCTGGCGCTGTACCAGGCCGAGCCGAGCGGCTCGCGACCCGGGTGCGCGAGCGCGTTCGGCGTCCACGACATGGCGGGGAACGTCGAGGAGTGGGTGGTGCGCACCCAATACCACGTCAACGAGTATCCTCACGTCCTCAAGGGCTGTTACTGGTCCGGCTGCTTCGGCGGCGCGAAGCCGCGGTGCGGCTCCACGAACCCGGCGCACGGGGACGGGTTCCGCTATTACGAGACCGGCTTCCGGTGCTGTCGCGACACCGAGTGAGCGACCCGGCGGCGACGCTCCGACCCACACCGCAGCGGATCGAGGGCGCGGCGCGCTGCAGACGTTCGGCGCGACCGCAGGCGGCGCGCTACAGACGCGCGACCGCAGGCGGCGCGCCGCGGGTGACGGACGCGATCCCGCGCCGCGGCCTCGCGACAGGCGTCCTGAACGAACCGCTTCCCCTCGGTTCGGCCGCACGCTAGGGCACCGTGAACGGTGCTGACCTTACCGAGAGAGCCTCGCCCCAGCCTTGACCATGTGAAGGACGCGATCGCGGCGTTCGCGCTCAAGGGCCGCGGGCGCGCCCGCCCGGACGATCTCGACGCGCGCGACCCGGCGTTCATCGCCCGGGTGCTCCCGCTGCTCGGCTTCCTCTACGACGACTACTTCCGCTGCGAGACCGAGATCGAAGAGCAGCTGCCCGACGGCCCCTTCCTCGCCGTGAGCAACCACAACGCGATGACGGGAATGCCCGATATGTACTGCCACATGACGGCGTTCTGGCGCCTTTATGGGCCCTCGCGGCTGTCCTACGGGCTGATGCACGATCTCCCGTTCAACGTCCCGAAGGCCGGCGCCTGGCTCAACGCCTGCGGCGCCATCGCCGCGAGCCCGGAGAACGGGCGGCGAGCGCTCGCCCGCGGCGCGGCGGTCCTGGTCTTCCCCGGCGGCGATCTCGACGCGTGCAAGCCCACCTCGGCGCAGTACACGATCCGATTCGGCCGGCGCCGCGGCTTCGTCCGGCTCGCCATCCGCGAGGGCGTGCCGATCGTGCCGATCGTGAGCGTGGGCGCGCACCAATCCCTCTACATCGCCACGGATGGGAGCAGGCTGGCCAGGTGGCTCCGCCTCCCCGAGCTCGCGCGCTCGAACGTCGCGCCGCTCGGCCTCGCCTTGCCGTGGGGGCTCATCGCCGGCATCCCGATCCCCCATGTGCCCCTGCCGGTGAAGATCCACACGAGGGTGCTCCGCCCGCTGCACCTCGGGCTCCCGAGAGAGGCCGCGAGCGACCCGGACGAGGTCGAGCGCGCATTCGCGCGGATCGTCGCGCGTATGGAGACCGGGCTGGACGAGCTCCGCGCGGCGGGCAGGCACGGTCTCTTCCCGCGTGGTTGATGGGCCGCGTGGTTGATGGGCCGCGCGGTTGATGGGCCGCGTGGTTGATGGGCCGCGCGGTTGATGGGCCGCGCGGTTGATGGGCCGCGTGGTTGATGGGCCGCGCGGTTGATGGGCCGCGTGGTTGATGGGCCGCGTGGTTGACGGGCGAACCGCAGGAGAATGGCGGCGAGGTGGCGTGCGGCGACGTGCGGTGACGTCCGGAGCGCGCCCATGGCCCGAGCGGGCAGCGCGCGACGCTCCAAAACCAGCGGGCGCGCGACAAAGGGCGCTGGGCGTCGCGCGGCGCTCGGAAAACCGAGTCCGTTCATGTAGGCTTGAACGCCAGCCGTGACCCCCGATCGCACCGCGCAGCTCCTCGCACCGCTGGCCCAGCCGGGAGAGCTCATCGCAGCCAAGTACCGCGTCGAGCGGGTCGTGGCCATCGGCGGAATGGGCGTCGTGCTGGCGGCGCGCAACGAGGATCTCGACCAGAAGGTCGCCATCAAGATCCTGCGCCAGGACGCCCTCGCGAACCAGGAGGCCGTCGCGCGCTTCCTGCGGGAGGCGCGGACGGCGGCGCGCCTGTCGGGCGAGCACGTCGCGCGCGTGTTCGACGTCGGCACCACCGAGACCGGCGTGCCCTTCATGGTGATGGAGTTCCTGACCGGGCTCGATCTCCAGCAGGTCATCGATACCCACGGTCCGCTGTCCATCCAGGACGCTGTCGACTACGTACTGCAGGCCCTCGAGGCCGTGGCCGAGGCGCACGCGGCGGGCGTCGTCCACCGGGACATCAAGCCTTCGAATCTGTTCCTCGCCGAGCACGCGGACGGCACACGGCACATCAAGGTCCTCGATTTCGGCATCTCGAAGGGGCAAGGCCTCGACTCGCCCGCGGAGCCGGGGCTCACGTCGACGAAGCAGGTGATGGGCTCGCCCGGGTACATGTCGCCCGAGCAGATGATGGCGCCGAGGACCGTCGATGGGCGCGCCGACGTCTGGTCGTTCGGTGTGCTGCTCTACACGCTGGTGACGGGCGAGCCGCCATTCCAGGGCGAGACGGTCGCCGCGGTGATGGCGAACATCCTGCACCAGCCGGTGCCGCGGCTGCGCGACAAGCGCAGCGACGCGCCCGCCACGCTGGAGCGGATCGTCTCGCGGTGCCTGGAGCGCGACGTGAGCGAGCGGTACGGCAACGTCGGCAAGCTCGCGCAGGCCCTCGAGCCGCTCGGGTCGAGCTTCGCGAAGCTCTCGACCTCGCGCATCCAGAGCGCGATCGGCGCGGCGTCGCCGGCCGGCCAGACGTTGCTCAACTCGCGGGCGGCCGAGGACAGCGACAGGCTGTCCGGCGCGTCATGGTCGCACACGAGCAACCGGCGCCGCTCGCGGCGCAGGCTGCTCGTCGCCGCTGGCGTGGCCGTGTTGCTGACCAGCGCGGCCGGAGCGGGCGTATGGCTGGTCGCGAGCGTGCGCGTGGCGTCGCAAGCGCCGAGCGCCGCCGTGTCACACCCGCCCGAGCGCGCCGCGGTCGACGCGCTCGGGCCCGAGTCGCCCGCAGCAGCGCCGGGCGCTCCGGCCGCGACCGCCAGCGCCACGGCCGAGGCGTCGAGCCCGGCGGCGCCGCCGGTTCCTGCGCCGAGCGCGGCCCCCACGGGCAGCGCTGCAGCCGACGCGCGCCCGAAGGCGACCGCCTCCGGAGCGCCGCTCAAGCCGGGGCACCCGCCGAGACCGCCGAGGTCGATCAGCGAGGACGAGATGCTGAGGAGCCGCCATTGAGATCGTTACGAGCGCGACACGCGGGCGCATGGCTCGCGCTGCTCTGTGGGACCAGCCTGACCTCACCGCTCCTGGCGCAGCCGACCGCGGCAGACAAGGCGCTCGCCGAGGGGCTGTTCCAGGACGGCAAGAGGCTCATGGACGAGGGCAAGCTCCAGGAGGCCTGTCCGAAGCTCGCGGAGAGCCAGCGCGTGGATCCCACGGTCGGGACGCTGCTGAACCTGGCGGTCTGCCACGAGAAGGAGGGCAAGACGGCCAGCGCATGGGCCGAGTTCACGGAAGCCACCTCGCTCGCGACGGGCGCCGGGCAGCAGGATCGCGCCCAGTTCGCGGCCAAGCGCGCGTCCGAGCTGGAGGCCAGGCTGACGCGCCTCGTCCTGGACGCGACGCAGGCGATGCAGGCGGCTCCTGCGATGATGATCACGCTGAACGGCAAGGAGCTGAGCGCCGCCGCAGCCACGGGCTCGGGCATCCCCGTGGATCCGGGCACAGCGACGATCGAGGCCAAGGCGCCGGGCAAGCAGCCCTGGTCGCAGCGGGTGACGCTCGACCCCGGGCCCAGCACGACGCGGGTGACCATTCCGACGCTCGCCGACGGCGCGGTTCAGGAGGCGAAGGCGGCTCCCCCTGCCCCGCCGCGCCCGCCGTCTGCCCGTCCGGAGGCCGCGAAGTCCGAGGCGACCGGCAACCCGATGCGCACGCTCGGCTTCGTCGCTGGCGGCGTCGGGATCGCCGGGATCGGCGTGGGGGCGGTGTTCGGGGTGATGACGATACAGAAAGCCGGGGATGTCGAGGAGGGGTGCAGCGGCAGCTTCCGCTGCAGCCGCGCGGACGTCGAGGCGAACGAGAGCGCCCGGACGACCGCGATGGTCTCCAACATCGCGCTCGGCGCCGGGCTGGTGTGCCTCGGGGCCGGCGTCGCGATGGTGCTGATGTCCCCTCGTTCGCCGGAGCAGGCTGCCACGGTCGACCGCGTGTGGGTCGCGCCCAGCGTCGCATCGGACGGGGGGCGCGTGGTGCTCGGAGGCCAGTGGTGATGCGAAGCTCGAAGTGCTCTGCCGTGACGCTGGCGCTCGCCGCGCTCGCGCTGGGCCTCAACGGCTGCGCGGAGATCGCGGGGCTCGAGGATCGCCAGGTGATCCCGCTGCTCGTGATCGCCCAGAACCAGGCAGAACCTCGCGCCATCGCGCTCGACGAGGAGGCGATCTACTGGACCAACGGGCGGAGTGACGGGGCGCAGGGCAGCTCCACGGGCGGCGCGCTCCGGAGGCAGATCAAGGATGATTGGGAGGTCGTCGATCTGCTCGCGCCTTCCAGCGAGGTGCCCGATGCGATCGCGCTGGACGCGACGCACATCTACTGGTCGAGCACCGACGCCGCCTTCGAAGGCGAATGCGTCAGCGCCGACGGGGATGAGCGAGACAAGCTGTGGAAGCTACCGAAAGCAGCGCCGGTTCCCGCGGCTGGCGGAGAAGTGCTGTGGGGCAGCTGCGGCGCCGCAGAGGCGATCGCGCTGAGCGCCGACAACGTCTACAGCGCTCGGCCGAACGCCGACCGCATCACCTGGGTGCCCAAGCGAGGCGGCACTCGAAGGGACCTGACGGCGGCGGGCGGCAAGCCGCGCGGCGTCGCGACCGACGGCCCCCTCGTCTACTGGACTGATCTGGCGGAGAACACGCTCTCCGTCATCGACACGAGCAGCGATGCGCTCGAGGAGGAGCTCCTCTCGAACCTCACAGATCCGGGACTGCTCGTGTTGGATGAAGCCAACCTCTACTGGCTCACCGGAGACAACGTCATGCGGTATTCGCGGAGCGGAGCGGACGGAGACGTCGCGGTGCGCCTCCTCAAGGATGGACTACCGAGCCCTCCTACCGGGATCGCGACCTATGGGGACTACCTTTACATCACGGTCAAGGAGGCAGAGAGCGTCTACCGGCTCCGCAAGGACGGCGCCGCCGGCGCTCCGGAGGTGATCGCGACGAATCAAGGTGGCCCGGCAGGCATCGCCGCGGACGGGACGGGCGTCTACTGGACGAACACCGGTTCGGGAGAGATCGTCCGCTTCAACGACGAGTGACGCGCAGCCGCCAGCCTGGCGGCCGCCTTGCGCGGACCGGTGGGCCCTCCTGGGCTCAATCGATCTGCAGGTGGTAGTGGGGCGGCCTCGACTCCTCGAGCGCAAACACGCCCCCGACCTCGTCGACCCCCTCGAGGAAGGCGCGCTTCTCCGCGGGTGTCATGTCCCGGTTCCGGATGTCGACGGCGCCCTCCCGGAGGTGCGCCGAGATGAACACGCCGCGATCGATCTGGGCGCGGATCACCCGCTCCAGGGCGGCGATCATGGCCTCCGGCGGGTGCTCGGCCGAGCGCCCCTCCTCGTAGGCGCTCTTGATCTCGCGCGCCGCCGTCTTGTCCTTGTAGAGGCCGAGGACATCGGCGCCATGCCGGAAGAGCTCGTGCATCGCCTCGGCCTGTCGCGCGGGATCCCGCGTGCCGCTCGTGACCACGAGCTCCTTTCCGGTTCGCCGGAAGTAGGCGGACGCGATCTCCGCGACCTTCTGCTCCACGGCGGGCGCGAGCTCGACGCCGGGCAGGACCGCGTAGCGGCGCTCCTCGTCGGCCTCCGCCGGCGTCGCGCCGGGCGCCGGAGCGCGCGCGGGCGGCTCGTCGTCGGAGGGCTCGGCGTCGGGGGGCTCGACCTCGTCGTTCTCCTGGACGTGCAGCGACAGCACCCGGGCCGCGGGACCGTCGGGCACCAGGAAGCCGAACCACCCCACCTGCGCGCCGGCGGCGGGGGCCATCGCAGGAGGGCGTGGCGTCCCGACAAGCTCGGGCGCCGACGCGGTTCGGGAGACGCAACCTCCCGCACCGAGCGCGAGGGCGATGACGGCGGCGCGGCGAGCGCCCTGAAGAGCGGAAGAGCGCGAGCACAACATGCGAGCCACGGGCGCCTCCTACTTCGTGATCGTGAACGAGGCGCGCGCGAGCTCCTTGCCCACCGCGTCGCTGACCGTCACCGACCAGAGCCCCGCCGCGCGCGCCTTCCGCGTGGCAGCCCACGTACGGAAACGCCGCTGCGCGCCGACCGCGAGGGGGATGCGCAGCGGCGCGCCGCCATCGGGCGGCGTGAAGGCGACGCTGATCTCCGATGTGGCCTGGTCCTTGTTCGAGAGCTCGACGAAGGCGTAGAGGCGATCGATCTCCGCGCTCGCGAACGAGGTCGCCGGCTCGATCGGCTCGCGGCCGGCGATGCCCTTGGAGACGACGAGCCGCACCACCTGGAGCTCCGGCGCCCGAGCGGCGCCCTCTCCCACGCCGCCCTGCGCCGCGCCCGCGGCGGTACGCGCCTCCTGAGCCGAACCCGACCTGCGGCGACGCTCCCGCGCCGGGCCGCGGGCGGGCGACGCGCCCGCCTCGTCGAGGCGCTCTGCGTCGCTGCGGCCCTCCTCCGCGGCAGCGCCGCTCGCGGCGACCCGGCCCGGCACCGCCGCGTCCGATCGCGCCTCGCCCGCCGCGGCGGCGCTCGCCTGCCCCTCGGACCCGCCGCGCGGCTTCCCCTCTGCCGCGCGGCTCAGCGCGGGAAGCTCTTCCCGGGAGATCCGCGCGATCGCCTCGCTCGGATCGCTGCAACCGAGCCCCGCCCCGCCGAGAGCGGCGGCGACGAGCGCCAGGACCATGGTCTTCCGTGTCGTTCCCCGGGTGTCCACACCGACGAGGTGCCACGATTCAGCAGAGGGGGCGAAAAAACGGCAACCCGACAGCCAGCGACCCCGCGGCTCGCGCCGAGCTCACGGGAGATCGTCGCCGCGCACTGGACGTGGGGTCCGGGGCGCCGCCACCCCGAGGTTCCGAGATTTCATCAGGGAATCCCTGATGTGGGGCAGCACCGCGTCGCGATGTGCCGGCGCTCCGGCGGGAGCGCACGTCCGCAAGGCGCCTCGCGGCGCTCCGGGTCAGTGCTTCGGACGGGACCGGCGCGGACCGCTGGTCGACTCGCCCTCTGGCGTCGTAGCGAAGCTGGTGATCGCGCTGTCTTCGATCATCAGGATGAGCAGGCCCCCGCTCGCGCCTCGTGCCGTCCTCGCCCGGGATCCCTGACTTGTCTCCCGCGACGGGTGGTCCGAGCTCTCCGCTGCGATCCGCTTCATCTCCAACTCCTTCAAGACTTCAGTCCTGCTGTTCACGCCCCAGCCGGGTGACCTGCGTGGACTTCCGTGCACCGCGTCTGGGGCGAAAACTGAACCGGGCGCGAGAACGCCAATGTTCGCAGAATAGTCACGGATTCGACTGAAAATCACCTGGAAAGCGCCACGCCCGGTGAGTTCTTTCCGGCAGAGGCTCAGGCGTCGGTTTCCATTTCCACTGGGATCTATTGGGATTTCATCGGGATTTCAGCGGGAGGTCACGCGGCGACACGACAGGGATTCAGCGGCGGCCGAAGCCGGGAAGCTGGCGGGTTGCGGCCACCACCTCGTCGCAATCGATACAGCGCATGAGCCCATCGACCAGCTCCATGCTACCGAGGCTGCCGCACTCCGGGCAGCGGTTGGCGAGCTGGTGCTTGCTCTCCTCGCAGAGCCGGCTCTGCTCCGCCTCGGCCTCCGCCTCGACACGGAAGATCTCGGCCGGCGTGCGCGCCTCTTGCTTTCGGTCGTCCATGGCGCGCAACGTATCATGTGCTCGGCGCGCTGCGAGCGCCGCGCGCCTCGCTCGCAGCGCGCACGGCCGCGCAGCCGCTCCGCCTCTCGCTCGCTCACCGTGCGGACTCGATCATGCTCCGGAACGCCGACCGCGCCGACTGCACGGTCTCGTCAGGGCCGACGATCCTGAAGAACCAGTTTCCGCGATCCGGCGTCCTCACCGCCGCGCCGACGAGCCGGTAGTTGTCCTTCACCATCTCCACAGGCGATCGCTTGCGGGCGCCGGACTGCGGCCCGAGCGCGATCTTGTAGGTGCCGGCCACCTCGACCAGCTCGACCGGCATGCCGCGCACCTCGAACGACGCGCGTTTGGCCTTCGCCCCGGCGTCGCCATCGAACTGCGCGAACCACTCGTTGAAGCGCGCGTCGACGTCTCCCTTGCTCCCCAGACCGAACGAGAGGACCTGCACCTCGGCGTCCTCCTTGTCGTTCGCCGCCCTCGGGACCTTGTAGAGGGCCTTGCGCGGGTCGGCGCGCGGCACGTCGAGCGCAGCCCAACTCCCCGGAACGTCCCACGCGAGCCGCGCGGCGGCTGGCGCGCTGGAGACGGCCGGCGGCGGCTCCGGCTCCGCCGGGGTCCTCGAGCAGGCCGAGATCGCGAGCGCCACGATCGCTGCTCGAGCGAACGACACCCGGCGTGGGAGCATGGGGGCGGTTCTACCACCGCGCCCTCCATCGAGGCGCAGGATTTCGATACCCCGCGCGGCAGGGAACCGCGATCCTCTCTCCTCGGGCGACGAGGCGCCCGAGCGGGGGACGTTGCGCTCGCTGGCGGGGCCCGCCGGCGATCCGGGCGCGGGCTCAGGTGTAAGCCATCGGCCCTGCTCGCACGTAGAAGAGACGCCCCGGCCAGGGAGAGGGAGAGGAGACGGCGCGCATGGATCAGATCGGCGAGTACCTCGTTCGACGCCTCGTCGGCGAGGGCGGGATGGGCAAGGTCTACGAGGGCGAGGAGCGCCTGTCGCGCCGGCGCGTCGCGCTGAAGGTGCTCCGCCCCGAGCTCGCCCGGAGCGAGCAGGGACGCCGGCTCTTCCTGAACGAGATGCAGATCCTCGCGCACCTCGAGCACCCGAACATCGTCCGGAGCCTCGCCAGCATCGAGGCCTCCGGCGAGCTCGTGATGGTGCTCGAGTACCTGGACGGCCAGACGCTGCGGTCCGTCCTTGGCGCCGCGGGCCGCCTTCCCTGGCCGGAAGCGGTGCGGATCGCGGCCAGCGTGGCGAGCGCCCTCGCGGCGGCCCACGGGCAGCAGCCGCCCGTGATCCACCGCGATCTCAAGCCCGAGAACATCATGGTGCAGCGGGACGGCGGCGTGAAGGTGATGGACTTCGGCATCGCCAAGGTCGTGGAGGCGATGAACCAGACCAACACGCAGAGCGTCGGCACCCTGCAGTACATGAGCCCCGAGCAGATCGACGCGCGATCCATCGATCACCGCTCGGATCTCTACTGCCTGGGGCTCATCCTGTACGAGGCGCTCTCCGGCAGCCCGCCGTTCCAGTCGGCGTCGCCGCGGGAGCTGCTCAACCTGCAGTGCACGGCAGAGCCGCCGCCGCTCAGCGACGAGGTGCGGAGCGGGCTGCCCCGCGGCGTCGAGCAGCTGCTCTTCCAGCTGCTCGAGAAGGCGCCCGAGGATCGGCCGTACCTCGCTCAGGACATCGTGGATCGGCTGGAGCCGTTCCAGACCGCGGTGAGCGCGCCGCTCCGCACCGGCGATCGCCTCCGCGCGGCCGCGCCGCAGCGCGCCAGCGATCACGACCGCGAGAGCGCGCCGCAACGCACCGGCGACCGCGACCGCGCGAGCACACCGCACCGCGCCGGTGACCGCGACCGCGACCGCGCGAGCGTGCCGCACCGCGCCGACGACCACGATCGCGCGAGCTCGCCCAGCGCCGCGCGCGTCACCGGCGGAGCGGACGCGCCTCGCGCCGACACCATCGCGCTCGTCGAGCAGATCGACCGGCCGCGCGACGTCCCGACCAGGCTCGCGATCGCGATCATCGCGACCCTGTCGGCGCTCGCGGGCCTCGGGACCTGCGCGCTGCGCTCGACGAACGGCGCGCCGGAGCCGCCCGCCAGCACCGCGGCGCCGGCCGCCCCGGAGGGGGCGCGGTGAGGCGAGCGTCGCCGGAACAGGCGGGCTACACGGAAGGCGCGCCCCTCCCGGCCATGGGCTGCGCCGCGCGATGGCGCTGCGGCGCGGCCACAGGAGAAGAGCTGTGGCGGCTCGGCGCGGCGGACCGGGACGCTCCGGCAGGGCCCGAGCCCCAGGCCGTCGCGGCGCGCCTCCTGTCGCTCGGGAGCGCCGGCGTCGGCGGCTTCATCGACGGCGGCATCGCCTCGCCGGCCGAGGGCGAGCGCGCCGCCGCGGCGAGCCCGGACGGCGCGCGCGTCTGGCTCGCGCGGCGGCTCGCGGGCGCGCCCCTCTCGGATTGGATGCGCGCGCGGCGCGGGCCCGTCCCCTTCCAGGAGGCGCTCGGGCTCGCCATCCAGGTCGCCCGCGCGCTCGCCGCGTGCGAGCGAGCCAGCCTGTTCCCCGGCCCGCTCTCGCCCGACGCGGTCCTCGTGGACGACGCGGGCCGCGTGACGCTGCCCGCGAGCGCGCTCGTCGCCGCCCTCGTCGGGGCGTCGGCGAGCCGCGGCGCCGCCACGGCGTCCAGCGCCGAGGGCGCGCGGGTGTCCTCGGAGATCCCGCCGCTCTGGACACCGCCCGCGCAGGCCGACGGCGCGATCTGGGACAGCGCGGCGAACCGGTACGCGCTCGGGCTCGTGCTCTACCGCCTGCTCGCGGGAGAGCACCCGTTCGCGGGCGCTGGCCTGCGGCACGCGCTCGGCGAGGCCGCTCGCGCGGAGCCGCCGCCGTTCATCGAGGGCGTCGCGACCTCGCTCCCCGCGGGCCTGCAGGGCTACGTGCTGCGGCTGCTCCATCCGGACCCGTCGGAGCGGCCGCCGCGCGCCGAGGAGATCGCCGATGCGCTGAGCGGGTTCCTCGACGAGCGCCCGCCGGCGCTTCCGGCGCACGCCGCCCGGCCCCCCCGTCGCGCTGGCGCGGCCACCTCGGTGAGGACCGGCCCCGCGCCGCGCGAGCGCGCGCGCCTGGGCGACGCGAGCAACGCGGGCGACGCGGGCAACCGCCGCCCGTCGCGCGGCCCAGCCGGCGCCGCGGCGCGGCTGTGGCGGATCGCGCCGCTCGGCGCCGGCGCGCTGATCGCGTCGGCCGCGCTCGCGCTCTCGCGGGGGGAGCCCGGTCCAGCGGCGCCGCGCGCGGTCGCCGTCGCGCCGGTCGTGCCGCTCGCGCAGGCGCGGACGGCGGCGGAGGACTGCGCGGCGTGCCACGGCCGCCAGGCCGCGGAGTGGCGCCGCTCGGTGATGGCGCACTCGGTGAAGAGCCCGCTCTTCAACGCGCTGGAGAGCCTCATCGAGGAGCAGGTCGGGCGCACCGTCGACTGCCCGAACGGCGCGGGCATCCTGCGCAAGGCCGATCCCGCGCGCGCCTGCCGCAACGGGCGGAGCGGCGTCACCGTCACCGGCTCGGGCGGCGAGCACTGGTGCGTGAACTGCCACAGCCCGGCGGAGAACCTCGACGCCGCGATGCCCGCGTGGGACGGCCGCGCCGGCGGCGATCCCCGCGCGCGCCTCCCCGTGCGCGACCTGCTCACCCGGCGCGGCCTGGAGGGGATCTCCTGCAGCTTCTGCCATCAGGTGCACGGCCCGGTCGGCCCGCGCGGGCGCGCCGGGTACCAGGGCAACCCGACGTGGACGTCCTTCGTGACGGGCGCCGTCTTCGCTGCGCGCCCCGAGGACGGCCGCGGCCTGTTCGGGATCGCGAACAGCGGCTACGACCTCCGACCCGAGGAGCTGCTGCTCCCCTCGGGTCAGGGCGCGGCCGCGCGCGCCGGGCTCCAGCCGGCGGGATCGGCGGGCGCTGTCGAGCCCGTGGTGCACGGTCGGCCGTCGGCGAGCGCGAGGGCGTACCTGCGCTCGAGCGAGTTCTGCGGGGCGTGCCACGACGTGCGCCTCTTCGGCAGCGACAGCCTCGCCGCGGCGCGGGGCGAGCACTTCAAGCGGCTGCGCAATGCCTACAGCGAGTGGTCGGACTGGGCAAGGTCCGAGGAGCGCGCGGGCCGCCCGGCGGCGACCTGCCAGGACTGCCACATGAGCACCTACCCGGGCGTCTGCGAGGCGGCCCCGGCGGCGGGCGCCGCGCAGGCGTCGCCGGGAGATCCCGAGTGCCCGCCCGGCACGCGCTTCGCCCCGCGGAGGCCCGGCGTGCGCCCGCGGAGCCGGATCGCGGATCACTCCACCGCTCTGGCGGACGTCGCGACCCATTACTTCTCCGGCGTGGATGTGCCGCTGTCGGACGAGTTCCCCGACGCGCTCATCGATGAGCCGTCGCTCGACGTACACGGCATTCCGGCGGGCGCGCGCCTCCGCCGCGATCTCTTGCTCCGCCACACGTTCCGCTTCGAGCTCGGCGCCGCGCGCCGCGCCGGCGAGGCCGGGGATCGCGTCGAGATCCCCGTCGAGATCGAGAACACCGGCGCCGGGCACAAGGTGCCGGCCGGCTTCAGCCAGGAGCGCGAGTTCTGGGTTCACCTCGTGGTGAGGGATGGAGAGGGGCGTATGGTCTACGAGGTCGGCCGGATCGACCGCGCCGACGAGGATCTGAGAGACAAAGTGTTCGCTCGGGTGACCACCGATCCAGACGCGAACAGCCCCTTCACGCTGGCAGGCGCTCCAGGCGGGTTGTTCGGCGCGGACGTGCGCGACGGGCCTGATGTCCCCCTCTGGACTCCACCTCCACGGCTCGGCGGCACCTCGTTCCGGGGGCGGGGGCTCATCAACTTTCAGAACGGCTTTCTGCGCTGTGTCCGATGCATCGGCGTCGTGGCCGCAGACGGCACCTGCCAGGCCGGGCCCGGCCAGGGCCTGCACCACGCCGACCGGTTCGCGGACGGCGATTACGACCTCGACACCGGCGCTTGCGGCTCGAACCTGTCGGGGCAGAACGCCTTTCTCGAGACCTATTTCCCGGTCGGCGCGCTGGACGCGAGCCGCGGCGCCGTCAAAGGGCCGGACGCGATCATCGATACGCGCTCCGTGCCGCCCGGCGTGCCGATCCGGTACACCTACGATCTCCGCACCGGCCAGCGGCGCGGCCCGCTCCGGGCCGAGGCGAGGCTGCTCTTCCGGGCGTTTCCCCCGTTCCTGATCCGCGCCTTCGCCGCGTACGAGCGGGAGCAGGCGCGGCGCGGCCTGCGGCCGACCGGCCCGCTGGTCACCGACGCGATGCTCGAACGCCTCGAGATCGTCGAGCTCGCGCGGGCCGAGGTCGAGATCCCCTGAACCGAGGTCGCCGCGATGGAGGAACGGACGCAACAGACGCCATGGCCGCGACGGACGAGGCAGGTACCTCGTCTCGCCGGCGGACAAAAAGGGGCAAGCCCCTACCCCGGCCTGCGGGGTAAGGGCTTCGCTGGTCAGGCGCTGACGAGCTCAGCGCGCCGTGATCATGAGAAGAGCGTCGCCGTCGATCAGAGAGGAGGCGGCGGCGGCTCGTCATTCAGGAGGCGGGGGCGGATCGGTCGGGACCGGAGCGGGCAGCTTGAACAGCCTACCGATCCGGTAGGGGCGCGTGGAGGGGGAGTAGTAGCTCGACGTCGACGCCGTGACGCTCCACGTGTAGCCGAGCAGGATGCCCGTGAGCGAGTCGGTGTACACACGCACGTAGCCCGTCCCGGCGCCCGCCTCCATCTTGCCGCCCATGCACGCCCCGCTCCACCGGCTGTCCTTGTACTTGCCCGCGGTGCACCCGTGGTTCGAGCCGGTCGAGTCCGCGATCGGCACAGCGTACTGCTTCGTCCCCGAGTATATGGGCATGATCTGCGGGCGGATCTCCTCCGGCGCGCCGGTGATGATCATCGTGTGGCCGGGGTAGCAGTTGGTGGGCATTTCAGCGGCGCAGTCCCCCACGGCGCCGATGGTGAAGACATCGCCCTTCTGGATGTCGATCGCCCGGGTGACGCGGCGGAAGTACGTCTCGATCCCCGTAGGAATCGCGCCGACCGCCGGGCTCGCGTTGACGAGGGCGTAATAGTAATCGGAGCCCGGGCTCCTCTTGCCCCACATCAAAGAGATGTCCTGCTGGGTGTACCCCATCGCCTTCTGCAGCGACAGCGTGAAGAAGCACGCGCCCTTGGTCATGCCGGTCCACGCAATGTTCGGGTCCTCGTCGTCCCAGTTCAGGAAGCACTCGGGGTCCGTGCCCCACTCGTTGCTGACGGCGTTGTCGATGAACTCGAGCGCCCAGTCCTCGGGGCCCTTCGCGCTCGCGGAAGCCGAAGCGAGCGTGATGAAAGACGCGGCAGCCAGGGAAGCAACAGCCAAACTCGTCGTGCGCCTACTCATACTTCTACCTCGTTGATTTGGAATGACATTGCATGTGCACTCAAGAACAGATGCTAGTCATTTCATGCCGAACCCTCAAACGAACCCTGGCGCCGAAGATGCCGAGTCTAGCAGGATGGATATTCACTGTAATCGGCTTGGGTGTCAAGGCATTTTCGGGACGCTCGTCCTTTTTCTGCACCTTCTTGAACGTGAAGTAAGACCATGTCGTCCCTTAAGACAGCGGATGCGCGACGGTGTGGAGCGACGGTATCCGACGCCATGACACGCCGGCCTCGTCTGCTCCGCGTCCACATCCACGTCCGCGTTCTTCGCGCCGGTTGTGCTCCTTGCGCGCCTTGCGCGCGTTGCCCTGCTCCTTTCGACCTCGCTCCGCGGGGCGGCTCGGGCCGTGATCGCGCGGCGAGGGCGGGTCGGGAGGAGCGGCGGGCTGCGTCCTTCGACCAGGAGACCTGCTGATGCCCTCATCGGACCACACCCACGGCGGAGCGCGCGACGCCGGGTCTGACCGCCCCAAGGCGTGGCCGCCGGCGGTGTTCGACGCCCCCTTGCTGCGAGGGCTCGACGAGCGCGCCCGGCGTGAGATCGCCGGGGCGGGGCGGCTCCGCTCCCTGTCGCCGGACGAGGCCGCCTATCGCGCGGGCGACGCCGGCGACGCCTTCTTCGTGGTCGCTTCCGGGCGCATCGCCCTGCGCGCGACACGCCGCGGAGACGATCGCGATACCGAGGTGCGCACGGCCGCCGCGGGCGACGTCGTCGGCGAGGAGGCGGTCGTGGGGATGTCGCGCAGGACCACCGCAGTCGCGCTCGCCCCCAGCGTGCTCGCCGAGATCCCGGTCCACCTGTTCCGCCGCGCCGCCGGCCGCTCCGGCAAGACCGAGATCGCCGAGAGGCTCGAGCGCGCGCTGCGGAGGAGCGCGACACGCGACCTCCTCAGCACCCTCGCCTTCACGCGTGACCTGGACTCAGACGACGTCGAAATACTGCTTGACGCAGTGAGTCATCGGCGCTTCGAGCGCGGTCAGGCCATCTACCGCACAGGCGATCCGGCCGCCGAGCTGTGGCTCATCGCCGAGGGGATGGTGCAAATTCAGACCGAGGACGGAGATCGGATTCATGTGCGCGCGTACCTCACCCGAGGTGATTTCTTTGGAGACGTCGAGCTCGACGAGGGCCGCTGCCGGGCGGCGAGCGCCGTGGCCAGCGGCGCCACGGCGCTCCTGTCCGTACCGTCGAAGACGTTCGCCGCGCTCGCGCGGAAGCACCCTGATCTGATCCCCCGACTCCGGCGCATCACCGGCGAGCACCACGAAAGGCAGGAGGCGGTCATCGCCGGCCATGCGCGCAATCACACGGCGCACATCTTCAGGGACCTCTATCGCCTTCAGGTCGCGCGGTCGCTCCTGGTCATCGATCTCGAGACGTGCGCCCGCTGCGGACACTGCGCGTGGTCGTGCGCCGACGTGCACGGGGTCTCACGGCTCGTGCGCCGCGGAGACAAGGTGCGCGCCCGGGTGGACGACGCGGAGCCGGCCGCGCAGAAGGAGGCGCCGCGCAGCCTGCTCTTGCCAAACTCCTGCCAGCACTGCGAGAGCCCCGCCTGCATGATCGAGTGCCCCACCGGCGCCATTGGCAAGGACACCGGGGGAGAGGTGTTCATCCGGGACGCGCTCTGCACCGGCTGCGGCGCCTGCGCAAAGGCGTGCCCGTGGGAGAACATCGCGATGGCGCCGCGCCCCGCCGCCGCGCCGCGCCCGGGAGGCGCAGACTTCGCGGACATCGCCGTGAAGTGCGATCTCTGCCGCGATTACGACGGCCCCGCGTGCGTGAAGGCCTGTCCCACCGGCTCGATCTTCCGCGTCAACCCGGCGGAGGAGATCGCCGACGTGCGCGACCTGCTCGGCGGGGCGCGGCGCGAGCAGGAGCGCGCGGCGGCGCCACGGAGCGGCGCGGCGCTCGTCGCAGGCAGCGCGCTCGCGGCGGCCGGGCTCGGCGCGGCGGGGCTGTCGGCGCACGCGCGTGGCGGCGCGCGCCCAGGCGAGGGCGCCGCCTTCTCGGCGGGCGTCGCCGCCGCGGTCGGCATGGCGCTGCTCCTGCTCTACGCGGTCCCCAAGCGCGCCGGGCGATGGGCGTGGATGCGGCCCAGGCGGCGCGGCGGCACGGCCGTGGAGGGCGGCGATGCCGCGCCCGTGAAGAGCCGGCTCCGCCCGCAGCTGGCCGGGCACCTCGCGATCGGCCTCGTCACGGCCGGCCTCGCGCTCGCGCACGCGCCGTGGCCCCGGTCCGGCCGCCCGACGCTGGGCGCGGCGCTGCACCTCGTGTTCTGGGCCACCGCGGCGGCCGGCGCCTTCACGGCGATCGCATACCAGCTCGCGCCGCGGCGCCTCGCCAGGATCGAGCGCACCGCAGCGCTGCCCGAGGATTTCAGCGCCGCCCGGCGCGAGCTGCTCGACCGCTTCTACCGCGAGGTGAGCGGGCGCAGCGACCTGGTCAAGAAGATCGTCGAGAAGGTCCTCGTGCCCTACCTGCAGAGTCCCCTCGGCCCGCTCGCGCTGCTCGCCTCGGGGCGCGGCCTGCGCGAGGAGGAGCGCGCGCTGCGCGCCCGCATCGACGCGGTCCTCGAAGGGCGCGGGGCCGAGCGGCTCGCCGGCCTGGCGGAGCTCATCCGCCTCGCCGTGGAGCTGCGCGCGCTCCCGGCCCAGCGCGCGCTCCTCGCCGCGCTCCGCGGAGGGCTGCCGGCGCACATCATCACCTTCGGCGTCGCCGCGGCGCTGCTCGTGCTCCACGCGATGACGGCGGCGAGCGTGCCTCGATGAGCGCGCGCCGGACCGGGAGCGCGCGCACGCCGCCCCACACCGCGGCTGCCGCGGCGCGCGACAGAGCACCGACACGCCCCGGACTCGCTATGAAATGGTTGCGAGGCACGGCATTTCTTTGTGCGCCGCGCGCGTCTCCTCCGGCGCGGCGACGCGCGCGTCAACGCGCGCACGTGTTCGCCGCGACCGCTTTTCGCGCATCACGCAGCGCGCAGGCGAGAGGCCTGGACTTTGCCTTCTGCGCCCAGGTACAATTTTCCCGACAGCACCCTAGTGGAAGGTAGAGAAGCCGATGGCTGGTCCTTCGACCAAGTGGATGGGAGCGCTCTCCCGATCAGGCTCCGCCAGCGCGTGGGCGCCGAGAGCGCTGCTGCTCGTGACGTTGCTTACCGCGTCGGCCCTCATCGCCGGATCGTGCCATGGAGGCAACAACGCCGGTGAGCCGCCGCAACCGGGGACGGACTGGCCCGACGGTGGGCCGGGAACGGGCGACCCGTGCGTCGACGGCGAAGAGGTGGAGTGTCACGTCACCGTCGGCGAGCACGAAGGTGTGCTGACGTGCTTAGACGGGATCCGGCGCTGCGAGGACGGGCATTACGGCAGCTGCGACGGGACGATGACGATGCGGAGGTCGCCGTTCGGCTCGGCGCCGCGAGGGAGCGGTGAGAGCGGGTATCCCCGCCCGCTCGCCAACTCCGACGCCTCCGACGGCGGCCTGTGCGCGACCAACCCGTGCGATCCGACGTGCCAGTCGTTCGAGGAGACGCCGGACGGGGGGCCCATCACCCTCGCGGGGACCGGCCCGACGTACACGTGGTCGGTCGGCGACATCAACGAGCTGCCCGAGGCCGTCGCGCGGGAGGGCACGCACCAGCCGTGCACGACCAGCGAGGACTGCCAGTTCGACCAGTACTGCGACAACCCCGCGAGGGGCGCGTGCGTTCACGACCCGTGCGCGACCGGCCTGTCGCTGCTGTCGAACTGCAGCGGCTGCGCCACGAAGGTCTGCAACGCGAGGTCGAGCTGCTGCACCTTCACGACCATCCCGGCCGACTGCGGTCACGACGCCTGCCAGGCGGCTCCCGGCGCCGCGACCAACATGACAACGACCTGCGGCGACGCGTGCATCGCGAACATCTGCGCGAACCATCCGCGCTGCTGCGATATCACGTGCACCACGACGGCGCAGTGCACTGCGATCATCGGTGCGGGCAGCACCTGCGCCTTCCCAGGCCGCTGCACCGCGCCCGGCGGCATATGTCCCGCGGGAACCCAGCTGTCGGGCGGCCGCTGCACCGGGATCTGGAGCTCGACCTGCGTGGGCTATGTCGCCACGGAGTGCGCCCCCAAGACATGCACCGCGCCTGCCCCGAGCTGGGACGCGAGCTGCGTCGCCCTGGCCGAGTCGTTGTGCGGCTCCACCTGCGACACCGATCCGGGGTGCGCGCACGACAAGTGTTACACCGGCGCGCGGTTGAACGCGAGCTGCAACACCTGCGTGTCGCAGGTCTGCGATGTGTCGCCGAGCTGCTGCGCGCCGGGAGGCGAGTGGTCACAGAGCTGCGTCGACCTCGTGGAGAGCGTCTGCGGCGAGACCTGCCCGCAAAAAGGCCTCTGCAAGTCGTACCAGCCGAACGAGACGGACACCACGTGCACCCAGCCGGACCTCACGATCGGCGTGCCCTGCGGCGGGACGATCCCGGTCTGCAACCGCGGCACCACCCCGGCCCCGGCGGGAATCGCCATCCACCGTTACGCTTCCACCGCAAACCAGCTGCCATCGTCCGCCCCGAGCCGGGTCCTGAACGCGTGCAACCCGACCGGCGGCACCCTCGCCTGCACGACAGCGCAGCCGATCGCCCCCGGTGAGTGCATCAGCGTGGCGGGCTGCACTGGCGTCGCCGACGGGGTGGAGCTCATCGTCAATCCTCCTGGCGCTGGGCATATCGCCGAGTGCCGGTGCGGCAACAACGGGAGCATCTATCAATCGGCCATGTGCGAGTCGCCCGCCTGCATTGCCACGGCGAGCGTGTCGCTGGTCAGGCCGGTCACCCTGTTCGTGGCGCTCGATCGATCCACCTCGATGCGGCAGACGCTGTCGGGGGTGGACGTGAGCGCGGATCGATGGATTCCGGCGACGAACGCGCTCAAGTCCTTCTTCCAGGATCCGGCGTCGGCGGGGCTCGGTGTCGCGTTCCGGTTCTGGCCACTCGACAACCCGGGCCCGTGCAACGAGACCCCTGCCTGTCCGCCTGCCGGCGGCGGCGGCTGCGCGCTGCCGCTCGTCCCGTTCAACGGCGCCGCAGCCGACAGGTTGACCGAGGAGTCTGCAGCGATGGGGGACCAGCAAGAGATCAAGCTCATGCAGGCCTTCATCAACTTCCCGACGCCCAACGGCGAAACGCCGATGTACCCGGCGCTGGACGGCGCCACCGCCTGGGCGAACAACTACAAGGACACCCATCCCGAGGAGGAGGTCGCGGTCGTGTTCGTCACCGACGGCATCCCGTCGAGCTGCGGCACCGTCCCCAACGCGATCGGAAACCTGGCACGAAACGCCTTCGTGAACCACGGCGTTCGCGTGCACGCGGTGGGCTTCGGCAACTCGAACGCGGAGATCATCAACCTCATCGCGGACCAAGGCGGAGGACAGGCGTTCAACCTCAGCGCTGGCTCGGCGCTGGAAGGTACCCTCCTCAATGCGCTGCTCTCGATCCGCGGAGAGGCGCTGCCCTGTGACGTCACCGTCCCCATCGCGGGCGTCTCGGATCCCGCGTCGGTGTCCGTCGTTTACGAGAACGCCGCCGGCGTGGAGACGACGCTCACGCCCCGGGCCGGGGTCGGCAGCTGCGGCGCGGGGGGCTGGTACTTCGATTCCGGGAACACGAACGTGAAGCTCTGTCCGGCGACCTGCTCCACCGTCCGCGAGAACCCGGGCGGGAAGGTCCGGGCCGTCGTGCCGTGCACGACGACGAGCGTCACGGCCATGACCACGGCGTGGGAGCAGTACCACGGCGTCTGTCCGCCGGGGACCAAGACCCAGTGGGGATACCTCAGGTACAGGACGACGACCCCGGGCAACTCGAGCGTCGAGTTCTTCGTGAGAGCGGCGGATGACCCCGCCGACCTCGCCTCGGCGACGGTCAGGCTCGCGGCGACCGCCCACGCGGTGCCGACCGACACCCGGATCTGCGATGAGACCTCGATGCCGGCGTGCGCGATCGATCTCTTCGACGTGCTGCAAGAGCTGCCGGACGCTCGAACAGAGTACCTGGAGGTCCGGATGAGGCTCAATCCGACGAGCAGCGGAGGGGGCGGCGTTCAGGTGCAGGACTGGGAGATCACGTATTCATGTCCAGATACCGAGTGAGCCGAAGCACCATGGTGGCCGCGCTGCTCTGCGCTGCGGGGGTGGTCGCGGCGTGCAGCGGAGATGACGATGCGTCGCGGCCGAGGCCCCCGTCGGCCTCGAGCGGCGCCGGCGCGGCTGGAGGCGGCGACGGGGGCGCGGGCAGCGGGGGCGCCCCCCCGGGCGACTGTGGGAACGAGGTCGCCGAGCAGGGTGAGGCGTGCGACGGACCCGATCTCAGGGGCACGACCTGCCAGAGCCTCGGCTTCGATGACGGCGACGTCCGGTGCAGCCCCGAGTGCACCGTCGACACGTCGAGCTGCTCGGGCGTCGAGGCGTGCCAGGACGGGCGGGACAACGACGGAGACGACAGCATCGACTGCGGCGATCTGGAGTGTGAGGCGGCCTGCGCGGACATGTGCGCCGCGCCTGTGGCGCTCCCGGATCCCGGGACCGCGACCGGCGATACCTTTGGCCACGCGGCTGTCGAGAGCGAGTGCTGGTCGGGGAGCCCGGGCATCGCCTACACGTTCACGGCGACGACCACCGGGTTCCTCGACGTGGTGCTGACCCCACGCACGGACGCGCAGCTCGTCGCCGAGCTGCGCAGCGCCTGCGCCGACCCCACGGTCGTGGGCGAGTGCGGCAGGCCCAGCGCCGGCGCGGGGATCGAGAACCGGCTGACCGTGCCCGTCCGCGAGGGTGATGCATTCTACGTGGTCGTCACCGGCGCGGATGCGACCCAGGCAGGAGCGTTCGACATCGTCGTGCGAAGTCGACAGACCGCCTGCGGCGACGGCATCCAGGATCCGACGGAGCAGTGCGACACCCCCCTCGATCAGCCGGGCGACGGCTGCAGCGATAGCTGCCAGCTCGAGCCGACCGAGGAGGAGGACAACGGCGAGATCGCCTCCGCCAACACCTACGACGCGCCGTTCTTCGCCGCGATCGATCCGGCCGACGACGTGGATGTCGTGCGCGTCACCGTGCCGAGCGGGCCGACGGTCCTCACCGCGGAGACCGCGGCTGTCACGAGCTCGGACTGCCTGACCGGCCGGCTCGACAGCGTCATCGAGATCCTCGATGAGAGCGGCAACTTGATCGTACGACGCGACCGCGGGGACAACGGCCTTTGCGCCCGCGCCGTCGCGCCGGCGCTCGCGGCGGGCGACTACTATGTTCGCGTCACGTCCGTGCTCGGCTCCCTGGCGGAGACGTTCCCGTACCGCCTCGATGTGACGCTCGTCTCCGAGCTCTGCGGGGACGGCACGATGAGCGCCGGCGAGCAGTGCGACGACGGAAACACGGATCCCCTCGATGGATGCAGCGCCACCTGCCGCTTCGAGCTCGACGAGACAGAGCCCAACGGCGCCCCCGCGCAGGCCAATGCGTATGCGGACCCGTTCCTCGCGGAGATCGCGCCGGCAGGCGACGTCGACGTGGTCGCCGTGACCGTGCCAGGGCCGCGCTCGACGCTGCACGCGAACGTCATCGACAACGGCACCGATGGTTGCCGGCAGGGGCAGCTCGACAGCTACATCGAGATCCTCGGGGAGGACGGGACCACCGTGCTCGCATCCGACGACGATTCAGGGGTCGGCAATTGCTCCTACGCGTCGCTCACCGACCTCGCCGCGGGCACGTACTATGTGAAGGTCCGCGCCGCGTCGCTCGTCCCCGACGCGACCTTCTTCTATCGATTGAATGTCACGCTCCTCTAGCCCGACCGGCGGAGGCCGCCGGACGGCGGGGCCGCCGGACGGCGGCGCGGACGACGCGGCGCGACCTCCCGATCCCACGAGGACGCTCTACCGCGCCGATCTCTCCGATCCGCGCCAGCGCGCCGCCCAGCCGCGGGAGGTCGTGCGGGGGCGCGCCGCGCGCCGCGCCGAGGCGACCTCCGACGTCACCCGCTTCCGGGGCGTGCTGCCGGCCACGCTCGCCGGCGCCGTCGCGACGGGCGCAGCGGCGCTGCTCTTCCCGCCGCCAGGGGGGCACGCGGCGCCGGGGCCGCTCTCGCTGCCCCACGCGCGCGCGCAGCTCGCGTGCGCGTCGTGCCACGCCGAGCAGGCGCCCGCCGCGCCTCGAGAGGCCGCCGCCCGGGAAGCCGCGCCCTCGCGCGGAGCCGCTGCAGGCGCCCGCATCGATCAGGTCTGCGTGGGGTGCCACGGCGCCCACGGCTCCACCCGCAGGAGCCACGGGCAGCTGCTCGCGAGCGGTGCGCTGAGCTGCGCCACCTGCCACCCCATCCACCGCGGCGATCAGGGTGTCGTGTTCGATCCAGCGAGGCCGCCGGTGCGCTTCGCGCCCGGCGCCGAGGTCGAGCTCCCGAGATCGGCCTTCCGCCCGGGCCAGCCGGCCACCGTCGCGATCGTCACGGCCGGGAGCTGCGCGCCGTGCCACGACCTCGCCGCGCCGCGAGATCCCATCGCGCGCTGCCTCGTCGCGGCGCAGGCGCCGCTCGGCGACGCCCGTCCGATCACCTGCTTCGACGAGCACCGCCCTGCCCTCCCCGAGGACGCCGCGACCGGCCGCGCCGGCGGCGACACACGCGCCGCCGGCCGCAACGCCGGTCGCGCAGGCGGCGAGACCAGCCCCGCCGGCGTCTGCAGCGGCCAGCACACCGAGGACCGCGCCCTCGCCTGGGACGCGGCGCGCGACGCCGCCGCGGCCTTGCCCGTCGTGAAGGCCGGCGCCTCGCCCGGCGCGCCCGCCCTGCTCTGGATGGGCGCAGGCCTCGCCGCCGCCGCCCTCGCGTTCGCGGGCGCACGCGGCGGCCACGCGCTGCGCGCGCGCCGCGCGCGGCGAGCGGCGCGCGACGCCGGGGGCGAGGACGCGATGCTCCGCCCCGCGGCGCGCGTGCGCCTGCCCCGGATCGACACGACCACCTGCCTCGGCTGCTATGCGTGCGTCGACGCGTGCCCGTACGACGTGCTCGCCATCGAGAAGTACGTCGCCGTCGTGGCCCGCCCGGAGGCGTGCTGCGGCCTCACCCTGTGCGAGCAGCGCTGCCCCAACGGGTCGCTCACTATCGAGGGCGGCGCGCCGATCGCCGATCGCCCGCGCCTCGGCGACGACCTCGGCAGCCTCGACGTGCCGGGCCTGCACCTCGCCGGCGACGTCACCGGGCTCCCCCTCATCAAGAACGCCATCCACCAGGGCGCGCACGCCGCGACGCGCATCGCGGAGGACCTGCAGCAGGCCGGCCCGCGCGGCGCGAGCGGTCAGGAGCTCGATCTGATCATCGTGGGCGCAGGGCCCGCCGGGATCAGCGCCGCGCTGCGCGCCAAGGAGCTCGGCCTCTCGTTCGAGGTGATCGAGCAGGGCAGCGTGGCGCAGAGCATCCAGAGCTTCCCTCGCGGCAAGCTGGTCTTCGATCAGCCGCTCGACCTGCCGATGACCGGGAAGCTGTGGCTGAAGGAGTCGACCAAGGAGGAGCTGCTCTCCCACTGGCTCCGCATCGTGCGCAAGGAGCGGCTCCCGATCCTGCAGGACACCCGCATGGTGTCGGTCGCCCGCGCGGCCGGCAAAGGCGCGTCCGCCGAGGCGCAGGCCACGGCCGGCTTCGTCGTCGTCACCGAGCCGCGCGACGGCGGACCGCGAACCGAGCGCCATGCGCGGCGCGTGCTGCTCGCCATCGGCCAGCGCGGCTCGCCGCGCAGGCTTCCGTTCGAGCTATCCGCCGAGGTGGAAGGTCGGGTGTACTACCACCTCGCCGACGCCCGGAGCCTCGCCGGCAGCCGCGTGCTGATCGTCGGCCTCGGCGATGTCGCCATGGAAGCCGCGATCGCGCTGTCGCGCCAGCCGGCCACCGACGTCACCGTCGTCTACCGCGGCGCCGGGTTCCGCCGCGGGAAGACCCGAAACATCGAGGAGTTACGCAGACTTGCAGCGGCGTCCCGCCTCTCGCTCCTGTTCGAGACCGACGTCTCCGCCCTGACCGCAGATCCGGGCGGCGCGCTCGTGGCGACCCTCGCGTCGCCGTCGGGGGCCCGGGCGCACCCCTGCGATGCCGTGCTCGTGCTGATCGGGAGCATCCCGCCGTGGAGCGCCCTCCGCGCCGCCGGTGTCCGGCCGACCGCGGAGCCGTCAGATCGTTCCGAGCTCGGCGACGTACAAGGGACCACGCCCGCGGTCCCCGCGCCGTGAGTCCATCGTAAGCTCGGGGGGCCCAGGCCGTTCTTTGGAGGAGCCATGAAGCCGACCCACGTCGCCCTGTTCTCCGCCCTCGGCATGATGTTCACGAGTCTCTCCGTCTACTCCCTGGCCCCGTCCGGCGGGGGGAGCTCCGTGACGGCGGTCCCGGAGGTGATCACCGAGCCGCCCCGCCGGGTCCCCGAGGTGGCGGGCGGCGCCGTGGCGGCGATCGATCCGAGCCGCTTCACCACCGGATCGAGGCTGATGCTGGAGGGGCGCGTCGGTCACGCCCGCCTGCCTCGGTCGGCGCAAGAGACGTTCCTGATGTTCGAGGTCCGCGGTGACGGGGCGCCCGCGAGGTCGCAGGCGCAGGCGAACCTCTCGCTCGTCATCGATCGCTCCGGCTCGATGAAGGGCACCCGCCTCACCAACGCCGTGCAGGCGGCGACGACCGCCGTGAGCCGCTTGAACGACGGCGACGTCGTGTCGGTGGTCACCTTCGACACGAGGACCAGCGTGGTCGTGCCGCCCACCACCGTCGGGCCGGAGACGCGCGGCCGCATCCTCGCGAGCGTCCGCGGCATCTCGCTCGGCGGCGACACGTGCATCTCGTGCGGCATCGAGGAGGGCCTCTCGCTGCTCGGCCAGACGAGCGGCGGCGTGAGCCGGATGCTCGTCCTCAGCGACGGCGACGCCAACCACGGGGTCCGCGACGTCCCCGGCTTCCGCGCGATGGCGCAGCGGGCGCGCGATCGCGGCGTCGCCATCACGACCATCGGGGTCGACGTCGATTACAACGAGAAGATCCTGTCGGCGATCGCGCTCGACTCGAACGGCCGGCACTACTTCGTCGAGAACGACGCCGCGCTCGCGCGCATCTTCGAGGCGGAGGCCGAGCAGCTCACGGCGTCCGTCGCGAGCGGCGCGGAGCTCGCGATCGACCTCGCGCCCGGCGTGGAGCTCGACCGGGTCTTCGATCGCTCGTTCCGGCGGGCCGGCGGTCAGGTCATCGTGCCGCTCGGCGCGTTCGCGGCGGGGGAGGTGAAGACGGTCCTGCTCAAGGTGCGCCTCGGCGGCCTCGGCAGCGATGGGCGCGGCGACTCTCCCGTCGCCGATGTGGGCCTCACCTACAGGGACCTCGTCGCCAGGACCGACGCCCGGTGCGTGGGCAAGCTCGGCGTCGCGATCGCGGACCGCGACGCCGACGCGAGCGAGCTCGACGCGCTCGTCGCGGGGCGCGTGCAGCGCAGCGAGACGGCGGCGACGCTGAAGCAGGCCAACTTCCTGTTCGAGCAGGGGCGGCTCGACGAGGCGCGCAGCAAGCTCGACGCGCAGCAGGAGTCGCTCAAGAAGGAGGCCGACAAGGCGAAGCGCAGCGCCCCTGCGAACCGCGCGAAGGACGTGGCGTCCGATTTCGAGGGCCAGCTCGCCGCGCTGGAGCGGGCGGGCACGGACTTCGCCACACCGCCGGCGTTCGCCACGCCGCCGCCGGCCGCCGCCGCGGAGCCGGGCGGCTTCGCGCAGGCCCCAGCGGCAGCGGCGCCGCGGCCCGCCCCGGCGCAGTCCCGCCAGGGCAAGAGCGCCGTCCGCCGCAACGAGGCGGAGGCCTTCGATCTGGCGCGCTGACGCGCGGCGCTCGGCGCGGACGACGCGGACGGCGCGCTCCGGCCCCCGCCCCGCGGCGACGCGGGGCGTTGACACGCGTCGAGCTTTCGGGTTTTGACTGCCGGCGGTGGGCGTTCGACCTAGGGCGAGCCGGCCGGGAAACCGCCGGACGGGTGGCGACGGCGCGCAGGGCTCGGCGCCGCGCGAGCCGCCGTCGACCCGGAAGGCGACCCCCGCGCGGCGCGCGCGCGGCGCGGGGCAGCGGGCGCCGGTGTCGCGGCGCCCTGCCCAGCCCCGGGCCGGGCGCGGGCGCGCGTTGCTCCTCGGGCTCGCGGGCGTGGTCCTGGCGGCGTGCGCGGCGCTCCTCGCGCTGGTGTTCGGCTTCGGGCGCGCGAGGGCGCCGGACCGGGGCCGGGTCGTGGAGATCAACTGGCCGGGCGGGCTCGACGCGGGCGAGGCGGCCGCGCTCCTCGCGGCCGAGGGGCTCGTCGAGAGCGAGCGCACCATGGCGCTCTACCTCGGCGCGACGGGCGGCACCGAGGCGTTCGTGCCGGGCCCTCACCTGCTCTTCGAGGGCGCGACGCCGCGGGAGCTCCGGCAGCTGCTCGCGCGCGCGGAGGGGCGCCCCACGGCGAAGCTCACGATCCCCGAGGGCTTCAGCCGCTTCGACGTCGCCGCCCGGCTGGAGAAGCTGCGCATCGCCGGCCGGAAGACGTTCCTCGCGGCCACCGCCGACGGCGCGCTCCTCGACGCGCTCGGCATCGAGCGCGGCGGCGCCGTGGGCGCGGAGAGCGCGGAGGGGTACCTCTTCCCGGCGACGTACGAGCTCGCGCTGGACTCCGACGCGCGCGACGTGGCGCGGCGCCTCGTCGCCGAGTCCGACCGGCGGTGGAGCGCGCTCGCGGCGCAGGGCAAGGACGGGCTCGCGGCGCTCCAGGCGACGCTCGGCTGGGGTCGCCGCGAGGTGCTCACGCTGGCCTCCATCATCGAGAAGGAGGCGGTCGTCGAGGAGGAGCGGCCGCTCATCGCGAGCGTGTTCCTGAACCGGCTCCTCGATCCGAGCTTCCGCTCTCGCAAGCTGCAGTCCGACGCGACGGCGCTCTACGGCTGCGTCGCCTGGCCCGAGGAGGCGCCGTCGTGCGCCGACTGGGGTGGCAAGCCCACGCCCGCCGTGGTGCGGGATCCGAAGAACCGCTACAGCACCTACGCGCACCCGGGGCTGCCGCCCGGGCCGATCGCCAACCCCGGGGCGCCGTCGATCGCGGCCGTGCTGGCGCCCGCGGCGACGAAGTACCTCTATTTCGTGGCCGCGGGCGGCGGCCGCCATCGGTTCAGCGAGAGCCTGGACGACCACAACGACGCCGTGCAAAAGCGCCGCGACGCGACGGCGCCCTAGGCGCGGGCGGCGCGACACGGGAGCTCGCCTGCGCGAGGCGGCGCCCTCAGGCACCGACACGGAGCCGTCGAACGAGACGAGCGCGTCCGAGGGATAGCGCAGCTGCGTCCTCGGCCGTGCTCATCCACGCGGTGCCCTTGCGTTCCTGGCCGCCGGGGACGAGAGAGAGCGCGGCGGCGCGGAATGGGGGGACGTTTCATGGGACAGGCAGTCCGATTCCACGAGACCGGCGGCCCGGAGGTGCTGCGCTCCGAGGAGGTCGTCGTCGGCAGCCCGGGCCCCGGCCAAGCGCGGGTCCGGCACGTCGCGGTGGGGCTCAACTTCGCCGATACCTACTTTCGCACCGGGGTCTATCCCGTCCCGCTTCCCAGCGGCATCGGGGTCGAGGCCTCCGGCGTGGTCGAGGCGGTCGGCGAGGGAGTCACGAACGTCGCGCCGGGCGACCGGGTGACGTACACCGGCTTCCTGGACACGCTCGGGGCGTACTGCGCCGAGCGGATCGTCCTCGCGGCACCGCTGATCCGGCTGCCAGAGGGCATCAGCCACGAGACGGCCGCTGCGATGACCATGCGGGGGCTCACGTCGGCGTACCTGATGCGCCGCATCTGGCCTTTGAAGGCCGGCGACAGCATCTTGCTGCACGCGGCGGCGGGCGGCGTGGGCCTCATCGTCTCGCAGTGGGCAAAGCTCCTCGGGCTCACGGTGATCGGCGCGGTGTCGACCGAGGCCAAGGGGGAGATCGCGCGCGCCCACGGCGCCGATCACATCGTCATTTATGGCCGCGGCGACGTGGCCAGGCGCGTGCGCGATCTGACGGGCGGGGCCGGCGTGTCGGTCGCCTATGACGGCGTCGGCAAAGACACGTTCGCCGGGTCGCTCGGTTCGCTGAAGCGGCGCGGCCTGCTCGTGTGCCTGGGCGCGGCCTCGGGCCCCGTGCCGCCGCTCGACGTGGCGCAGCTGGGGGCCAAAGGGTCGGTGTTCGTCACGCGCCCCGCGCTCGCCGACTACATCGCCGATCCCGAGGAGAAGAGAGCGCTCGCAGGCGAGCTCTTCGGCCACGTCGCCGCGGGGCGGATCCGGATCGAGATCAACCAGCGCTACAGGCTGGAGGACGCGGCGCAGGCGCACCGGGATCTCGAGTCGCGCAAGACGACGGGCTCGTCGATCTTCGTCGTGTAGCGCGTGTTTGGGCCGCAGATCGCTGCGCCGACGCCAGGGCATCGAGGAGGACCAGACATGACAAGATCAGCGACTGCCGGGTCGGGCGCCGCCCGCGCGGTGACGCGCGGATCGATCCAGGTCGAGCCGCTCACCTGCACCATCGGCGCCGAGCTCCGCGGCGTGAGCCTGGCCGACGCCGCGCGCGACGACGCGCTCTTCGCCGAGATCAAGGCGCTGCTGTTGAAGCATCGGGTCCTGTTCCTGCGCGACCAGGACATCACCCGCGCCGACCACGTCGCGTTCGCGAGGCGCTTCGGCGAGCTCGAGGACCACCCTGTCGCCGGCAGCGATCCCGATCATCCGGGGCTGGTTCGCATCTACAAGGACCTGAACAGCCCGCCGGAGCACTACGAGAACTCCTATCATTGCGACGCTACATGGCGCGAAGCGCCGCCGATGGGCTGCGTCCTGCGCTGCATCGAGACACCGGACGTCGGCGGCGACACCATCTGGGTCAACATGGTCGAGGCGTACCGACGACTGCCCGAGCACATCAAGCGGCAGATCGCCGGGCTGCGCGCCAGGCACAGCATGGAGGCCACCTTCGGCGCCGCCGTGCCGATGACGAAGCGCCACGCGCTCAAGGCCAGCTACCCCGACGCGGAGCACCCGGTGGTGCGCACCCACCCGGAGACCGGCGAAAAAGTCCTGTTCGTCAACAGCTTCACGACGCACTTCGTCAACTTCCACACGCCGGACAACGTTCGCGTCGGCCAGGACTTCGCGCCCGGGGCGAGCCACCTGCTGAGCTACCTGATCAGCCAGGCGGCGATCCCCGAGGTTCAGGTCCGCTTCCGCTGGAGGAAGAACAGCGTCGCGCTCTGGGACAACCGCTGCACCCAGCACTACGCGGTCCAGGATTACTGGCCTGCGGTGCGCAAGATGGAGCGCGCCGGGATCGTCGGCGACCAGCCCTACTGATCGCCCCTCGGATCCACGAGAGATCAGCGCGTCGTCTCGCTCGTCGCCTCGGTCCTGGTCGCGCCGCGCCCCGCTTCCTGGATCTGCGCGCGCCGCGGTGTAGATTCGCGCGCCATCATGCGCCGTCCCGCTCCGTTCCTCCTCGCGCTCTCCGCTCCCCTCGCCTTCGCTGCCGCTATCGCCAGCTGCTCGCCCCGCACCGCGCCCCCGGCCGAAGTGACGCAGGCCGCCTCCGCGACCACCGCTCCGTCCGCTCCCCCCGACCCCGCCGCGTCGGCCTCGAGCGCCGCTCCCACCGCCAGCGCTGCCCCCGCCGCCAGCGCGGCTCCGGCCGCCAGCGCCGCGCCCGCCGCCGAGACGACGGCCGCTCCCAGCGCGGCCCCGGCCGCGAGCGCCGCGCCCGATCCTGCGGCGCCGGCCGACGCCGGGCCGCTCCCGAAGGTCAAGGTCGCCAACATCGGCATGCACATCGGCGGCGGCCCGCACGACGACTTCACCAAGGAGCCGATCAAGCGCTCGGTCGCGCCCCACTTCGACGAGTTCCGCCGCTGCTTCGCGCTCGCCGAGGACCCGACCAAGGGCGGCGACTTCGGCATCGATCTCCGGATCGAGAGGGACGGCGGCAAGGCCGAGGTGCGCAAGCCCCGGACGGCGCTCAAGGGCAAGGCGTTCACGCAATGTGTGGTCGGCGTCTTCGAGCGGATCGACTTCCTCAAGCCGAGGAAAGGCCCCACCGTGGTGAGCTACTCGCTCCGGTTCACCCCGTGACAGGGCCGCGGCTCACCCGTGGCGCCCGAGGTTCGGCAGCGACCCGCGCGAGGCCTCGACCGCGGTCTCGCCGGCGCGGTCGAGCGCGTACTTGAAGAGGATCGGGCCGAACACCTCGTTCAGCGCCACGCACCCGACGACGAGGGCGCGGAAGCCGGCGCCGAGGCTCGGGAACGCGCGCTCGATGGTCAGGCTGATCCCGAGCGTCAGCCCGGCCTGCGAGACCAGCCCGCACCACGACCACCTCCGCAACAGCGGCGGATCGTCCGCCAGCCGGTTGCCGATGCGGTTCGCGACCCACGTCACCAGGGCGCGCGACGCGCCGAAGAGCAGCGCGACAGGCCACATCTGCCGCAAGAGCGGCAGGTCGAGGTGCGCGCCGGCCGTCGCGAAGAACAGGACGAACACCACGCTCGCGGCGTCCTCGACCGCGTGCACCAGCTTCTCGCCCTGCTTCGACAGGTTCGCCACGACGAAGCCGGCCACCACGAACACGAGCAGCGCGTCGAAGCGGAGGTACCGCAGCACCTCCGTCGCGCCGAAGCCGAGCGCCACGAACACCAGGATGAGCTGGCGGCCGATCAGCCGCATGTAGGCGGCGAGCGCGAGGCCGAGCGTCGTGCCGATCGAGATGCTCCCCAGGATCTCGCGGCCGAGCAGCTCCATCTCGTGCATGGACATCGTCGTGCCCGGCTCGAGGAGCGGCCGCACCGTGGAGAGCGCGACCGCCGTCACGACGATGACGATGATGTCCGACGTCATCACGAACGCGAGCGTGTGCATCGCGACGGGGCCGGTCGCGCGCGTCTGGGAGAGGATCCCGAGCACGGCCGACGGGCTGCGGGTCACCGCGATGACGCCCCACAGGACGGCCACGCCGAACGCCGCCGTGGTCGAGAGCTCGGCGGCGAAAGGCACCAGCGAGCGCGCCGCGTAGAAGACGCCCGTCATCGCCACGAAGACGAGCGCCGTCTGGACGAGGTTGTGCAGGAGGATGCTCTTCAGGCTCTTCTTGACGACGTCGATCCGCAGCTCGGCGCCGCCCGCGAGCGCGATGAGCGCCAGCGCCAGCGCGTTGACCCGCGAGATCTCCTCCACGGCGTGGTGGTCGACGAGCTCCAGGACATGCGGGCCGGCGACGATGCCCGCGAGGATGTAGCCCGAGATGTGCGGCAGGCGGAGCGGCTCGACGAGCTCGCTCGCGAGCGTGCCCGCGAGCAGGAGGAAGCCGATCGAAGCGACCGCCCCTGCGGGCCCGTGTTCGTGAGGGACCGCGCGCGTCGTGGCGTAGAGCAGCCCGAACAGGATGACGAGCGCTACGGCGTGCGTGAGGTGGTTCAGCGGCCCCTTGGGGGCCGACCCGTGGTGGCGCGCGGAGGATGCGCCGTGCTGCTCGGCGGGCGCGACCGGATCGGCCGGCGCGGCCGGACCGGCGGGCGAAGCGGGCTCGACGTCAGGGAGTGCTGCGGCGCTCACGGTGACACCTCTTCATTCCTCATCCCTCCCCCACGCTGCGCCGCGGGCGACGGCGGGCCGCCCCTCTCGCCTCCCTCGCCCGGCGCGGCGTCGCGCCCGGCGCGGGCCGGGCCGCGGCCGAAGAAGAGCGACTCCCGCTCGGGCGCGGCGAGCTCGCCGGCCTTGCGGAGCGTGGCGCGCAGCGCCTGCGGCCCGACGAGCTCGCCGAACACGGCAGCGGCCGCCGCGGCGAAGAGGACGGTGTGCCCGACCGGGCCCGGAAAGCGCAGCGCGAAGGCGAGCCCGACGCTCATCGCCACCGCGCCGGACGAGAGCAGCCCGAGGCCGAGCCACGGCGACGTCTCGCGCGCTTCGGGCGACACGACACGGAAGACGAGCCCTGTCGCGAGCTTGCCCACGAGCCTCGCCCCGAGCGCGATCGCCACGATCCAGGGCAGGAACGGCGCCGCCTTCGGGTTCACGTGCGCGCCCGCGAGCAGGAGCGCTGGCAGGATGACCGGCCGCTCGGTCGGCGCGACCATGGCGACGATCTCGTCGCGGTGCCGCGACATGGCGGCGATCGTCACGCCCATCGCGAACGCCGCGAAGAGCGGCGACAGGCCGACCCGGGCGCTCGTGCCCATCGTCAGCAGCGAGGTGCCGAGCAGCACGCCCCAGCTCTGGATCAGGCGGAAATCGCTCCCGAGGAGCACGACCGCGATGAGCCCGAGCACCACGCCGATGAGCGCCGTCACGACCGTCCACCCCCAGAACGGGATCGGCCACTGGGCCGTCGCCTGCGGGACGAGCGCGAACGCGCCGCCCATCATGAGCAGCGGGCCGAGATCGTCGCAGTCGGCGATGTCGGCGATGAGGTCCGAGAGCTTGCCGCTCGCGCTGTAGCGCTGCGTGACCCACAGCACCGCGTGCCGCGTCGTCTCGGCGGAGACGGCGCCCACGCCCGCCGCGAGCAGCACGCGGTCGCCGCGATCGAGCGAGGGAGCGCCGTAGGCCGCGGCGAACCAGACCGCGGCGGCCACCGCGCCGCCGGTCAGGAGGCTCATGAGCACGCAGAGCGCCATGCGGGACGGCCGCACGCGGCGGCTGCCGACGAAGCCGAAGTCGAGGCCGACGACCAGCGCGAGCCAGCCGAGCGCGACGCCCGCCACGGGCTCGAACGCGGCGAGGGACGAGGGCTCGAGCAGCCCGAGCGCCGAGGGGCCCAGCACGAAGCCGAGCACGACGTACTCGGCGCCGGAAGGGAGGCCGATGCCCCGGAGCACGCGGCCGCCGACGAGCGAGCTGCCGAGGTACGACAGCACGAGGAGCCCCATCAGGAGCCAGACGGCGTTCACGAGGCGGCGCTCCGATCGACCGGCGCGGGCGCGGCGCGCCGCGCGCCGCCGGAGGACGCCGGCGCGCGCCCGAGCGGGATGTCCGCGGCGGCGAGGGCCTGCGCCACCGCGGTGAGCCAGCGGCTGCGCACGTCGTCGCCGTCGCAGGCCATCGTGGCCCGGAAATGAGCGCCCCCCTCGTCGATCGCGACGAGCGCGGCGCGGGCGCGGCTGCCGAGGCCCGAGCCCGTCTTCACGAGCAGCTCGCGCACCCGATCGAGATCGGCGGCGGGGTCGACGCTGATCTCGACGGCCACGACCGGAGGGCGGCCGCGGATGCGCGTCGGGTGGAACAGGCTGAGCAGGTGCGGCACACGCACGACGCAGCCGTCCTCGTCCTCGAGGCGCGCCTCGATCAGCGTCAGCTCGCGGACCCGCCCGGCGCGGCCGCCCACGTCGGCGATGTCGCCGACGCGCAGGCGCCGCCCGTAGATGACCGAGAGGCCGACGGCCGCCGACGCGATGAGCGGCGTGCTGGCGAGCCCGGCCGCCGCGAGCACGACGAAGCCGATCCGCGTGAGCGCCCCCTCGTCGGTGCCGGTGATGAGCGGGGCCGCGAGGAGCAGCGCGGCCACGAGGATGCCGAAGCGGACCAGGACGCCGGTGGCGACCGCGAGATCGGACGGGAGCCACCCGAGCGACGTCTCGCCCCGGCCCACGCTCCCGAAGAACAGCCCGACGAAGCGGATGAGGACGATGACCGCGAGCGTCGCGAGGATCGCGAGCACGAGCACCGGGACGCTCCGCGCGATGCGCCCCATGAGCTCCGACATGGGCGCGAGCACGAAGCCGGTGAGCTTCTCGCTGGTGCCGCGCGTGGAGGCGAACAGAGAGAGCGCGAAGAGGATCCAGATGTAGGCGATGCCCAGCCGCACGAGGACGCCGGCGGCGCCGAGCGCGACCGAGAGCGCGCCCTGCGACGCGGCGGGCCGGAGCATCTCGATGCCGCGGACGTGCAGCGCCGGGAGCCGCTCCGGGTGCTCGGCGACCCAGGCGCGCCCTCGCGCGACGAGCTCGCCGACCTTGCGGAGCAGGAGCAGCGCGATCAGCCCGGAAAAGACGAGCAGCGAGAACGAGAAGACGCTCGTCGCGAGGCGGCTCCGGCTCTGCTCCTTGGCGAGGACGTCGCGCACCGTGCCGGCGACCGCGGCGGCGTGGGCCGCGACCGTGGTGTGGCCCGCCGCCGCCGCGTCCTCGGGACCGAGGTGGACGAGCGGGCGATCGCCGACGTAGACGACCGCCACGCCGTCCTGCTCGTCGATGCGGACCTCGGGGACCGCCTTCTCCTGGGCGGCGCCCTCCAGGACGCGCGCCGCCTCACGGGCGCGCTCCGGGGGAGAGAGGCTGCCCCGGTGCACGCGGAGGGCGAAGACCGTCCTGCCGAGCAGCTCGACGCGCGCCTCGGGCTGCTCGACCACGGGGGGCGAAGGCTGGGGGTCAGGAGCCGCCGGCTCGCGCTGGTCAACGGCAGCGGCCGGGGCCAGCGGCGCGACCGGCGCGGACGCCGGCGCGACCGGCGCAGGCGGCGGCGCGGGAGGCCGCGCAACCGGGGCGGGCGCCAGCACGACCTGCGCGGACGCCGGCGCGGCCGCTTCGGGCGATGGCAAGACCTGGACGAGCGGCGGCTGCACCGCATCCGGCGGGGGCGCGAGCTGCGTGGGCTCGAACGCGGCCGACGGTGGCGCGAGCTGCGAGGGAGCGGGCGCAACCTGCGAGGGCGCGGGCGGGGCTTGCGACGGCGCGGGCGCGGCCTGCGACGCTGCGGGCGCGGCCTTCGACGGCGCGGGCGCGGCCTTCGACGGCGCGGGCGCGGCCTTCGACGGCGCGGGCGCGGCCTTCGACGGCGCGGGCGCGGCCTGCGAGGGCACGAGCGCGGCCTTCGACGGCGCGGACGCGGCCTGCGAGGGCACGGACGCGGCCTGCGCCGGCCCAGCGAACGCAGCGCCAGCGGGAGCGATGAGGCCGGCGAGCGCGACCAGGAGCGCGGGGAACAGCCGCTGCACGCAGGCACTCTCGGCCGGAGGCAGGCCGCCGGTCAAGCGGCGCAGGACGCGAGGCGGCCTCGGCAGACAGCCCGCGAGCCACGCGTGGTCGCCTCCAGGCGATCACGCGCGCTCGAGTCCGCCCGGAAACCTCGACCCCTCCGAGCTCGCTCGATGATGGATCGCCTTGCCGCCGAGGCAGGGCGCTGGCAGGGCGCCCGCGTGGCAAGGACCAAGAGATCGGTGGCCCCATCGCTGCTCGTCGGCGACATCGGAGGCACCAACACCCGGCTCGCGCTCTACAGCGCCTCCGGCAGCCGGCCCTTCTCCGAGGCCGTCTTCCGCAGCCGCGAGCACGCGAGCTTCGAGGAGATCGCCCTCCCCTTCCTCGTGCGCAGCGACGCCCCCCACCCCGCCGTCGCCGTGCTCGGCGTCGCGGGTCCCATCAAGGACCAGGTCGCGACCGTCACGAACCTGCCCTGGCGCCTCGCAGAGCGCGAGCTGTCGCGCCGGCTCAAGATCGCGCGCGTGCTCCTGGCGAACGACCTGGCCGTCGGCGCCACGGGCTGCCTGCACGTCCCCCGCGCGTCGATCGAGCCGCTCACGGAACCAAGGCCGCGGCCGAAGGGGAACAACCTGGCCGTCATCGCCGCCGGAACGGGGCTCGGCGAGGCGCGGCTCCTCTGGGATGGCGCCCGCCACGTCACGCTCCCGACCGAGGGAGGTCACGCCGACTTTGCCCCGCGCACCGCGGTCGAGGCCGAGCTGTGGCAGTTCCTCGCCGAGCGCCACCCGGACCACGTGAGCTACGAGCGGGTCCTCTCGGGCGACGGGCTCGGCGCCCTCTTCGACTTCTTCGCCCGCACCGCCCGCGTGCCGCGCGCGATCGAGCGCCGCCTCGCCGAGGGCGACCGCAACGCGGCGATCGCCGAGCTCGGGCTCGCCCGCGCGTTCCGGCCCGCCGCGCGCGCGGTCGACCTGTTCGTCGAGATCTACGGCGCCGAGGCCGGCAACCTCGCCCTGCGCGAGCTCGCGCTCGGCGGGGTCTTCGTCCTCGGGAACATCGCGAGGAGCCTCGTCACCCAGAGGCGCGAGCTCTTCATGAAGTCCTTCCTGAAGAAGGGGCGCCTCACGCCGCTCCTCGAGGGGGTGCCCGTCGCGGTGGTCACCGATCCCCTGGTCGGCGTGCGGGGCGCGCTCGCCTACGCCAGAGAGCTCGCCGCCGCGGAGCAGCCCCGGGCCCGCGCGGCGTCCCGGAGGTCCTGACCCCCCGTGTCCTCGTGCCCATGACAGAGGCGTGGAGTCGCGCGCGCGACTCCATGTCTCTTGTCGACTCGGCGCCGTCGGTCCAAGGCGGATGAGCGCGAGTTCGCCCCGAGGTGGCGAGAGGTGGCAAGAGGCCATATCGCGCGGCGCCGCCTCGCGCCGGGCACGATCCGAGCATGAGCGGACGAGCTCCTCGCGCTCGGCCTCACGCTTGGCCTCACGCTTGGCCTCACGCTTGGCCTCACGCTTGGCCTCACGCTTGGCCTCACGCTTGGATCGAGCGGCCGCGCGCGGCCTCGCGGCGTTGACACGTTGGAGCCACGGTGCTTTAAGACCGACCCACCTGACGCTCGTACAGTCGGGTAAAAGGAAAGAAAGGTCACGTCATGGCAACTTCGGTCATTCTACCTGATGGGAAGGCCCTCGCGCTCCAGGATGGCAACACGGCGTTCGACGCCGCCCGGGCCATCTCGCCGAGGCTCGCCGAGGCCGTCGTCGTCGCGCGCGTCGACGGGGTGATCCAGGACCTCCGCGCGCCCCTCCGGGACGGCGCGAAGCTGGAGTTGCTGAAGGCCGATACGCCCGAGGGCAGGGACACGATCAACCACTCCGCCGAGCACCTCCTGGCGACGGCCGTGCTGCGGCTGTTCCCGGGCGCCAAGGTCACGATGGGCCCGAAGAGCCATGGTGACGAGTTCTATTACGACTTCGACGTTGCCGGTCGGACCTTCACCCCTTCCGACCTCGAGATGATCGAGGCCGAGGTGAAGAAGCTCATCGAGCAGAAGATCAAGTTCGAGTGGCAGCTCGTCGCCAAGAAGGACGCGCTGGGCGTCTTCGAGGGGCTCGGGCAGAAGAACGAATACAAGACGGAGATCCTGTCCTGGATCCCCGAGGACAGCGTGTCGATCTACCGCTGCGGCGAGTTCGTGGATTTCTGCCGCGGCCCGCACCTGCCCCACGCGGGGTTCATCAAGGGGCTCAAGATCACGTCGTCCTCGGCGGCCTACTGGCGCGCTGACGCCACGAAGCAGTCGCTCCAGCGCGTGCGCGGCGTGGCCTTCCCCAACAAGGAGGACCTCGACAAGTACGTGCGCCGCCTGGAGGAGGCGAAGAAGCGTGACCACAGGACGCTCGGGCGGGATCTCGAGCTCTACCTCGTCTCCGAGCGCTACGACTCCCACGCGTACTCCGAGAAGGACGAGATCGACCTCTACGTCGGCGTGGACGCGGACGCGCCGCTCGACCGCGCGCTCGTGGAGCACGCCCTCGGCGCCGCGGCCTCGACGTTCCCCGGGCGGACCATCCGGCGAACGGTGAAGTTCGGCGAGGCGCCGAAGGCGCCTCCGGGCATCGCGGGCGGCAGCGACGACGAGGCGCGCCCGCGCCTGCACGTCCGGCTCCGCGGCGCGGCGGCGCAGGAGTCGAAGAGCGCCTTCAGGACCGCGGTGAGCGCCCGGCAGGACGCCGACGTCGAGGTGCACTTCGAGCCGCATTACATCGAGGAGATCGGGGCCGGCCTCGTCATGTGGCTCCCGAAGGGCGGGCTCCTGCGCACGATCATCGAGGACCAGTGGCGCAAGATGCACCTCGAGGAGGGCTACGACATCGTCTACTCGCCGCACATCGCCAAGGCGGACCTGTGGAAGACCTCGGGCCACTGGGACTTCTACCGGGAGGGGATGTTCTCCCCCATGTCGGTCGACGGGCACGACTACTGCTGCAAGCCGATGAATTGCCCGTTTCATATCCTCATGGTCAAGAGCCGGACGCGGAGCTACCGCGAGTTCCCGATGCGCCTCGCGGAGCTCGGGACCGTGTACCGGTACGAGGCCGCTGGCGTCATGCACGGCCTGATGCGCGTGCGAGGGTTCACCCAGGACGACGCGCACCTGTTCTGCCGCGCGGACCAGGTCGAGCAGGAGATCCACCGCGTCCTCCGCTTCATCCTGAAGATGCTCCGCACGTTCGGCTTCGAGCAGTTCGACATCAACCTCTCGACACGGCCGGAGAAGTACGTCGGCGGCCTCGAGGACTGGGCCAAGGCCGAAAGCACCCTCGAGGGGGCCCTCAAGACCCTCGGCCTCGAGTACCAGGTGGACCCCGGCGGAGGGGCGTTCTACGGGCCGAAGATCGACATCAAGCTCGTCGATGCGCTCGACCGGAGGTGGCAGTGCTCGACGCTCCAGTACGACTTCAACAACCCGGAGCGCTTCACGCTCGGGTTCGTGAACGCCAAGGGAGAGCTCGAGCAGCCAATCATGCTCCACCGGGCGCTGCTCGGCTCGATCGAGCGTTTCATCGGCGTCCTCTTGGAGCACCACGCGGGCGCGCTGCCGGCGTGGCTCTCACCGGAGCAGGCGCGCGTCGTCACGGTGTCGGACAAACACAACGACCACGCCGAGCAGGTCACCCAGGCGCTGCGCGCTCGGGGCATCCGGGCGAGCTTCGTCCGGAGCTCGGAGAAGCTCGGCGCGAAGATCCGCGAGGCGCAGGTCGAGAAGATCCCCCATATGCTGGTCGTCGGCGACAAGGAGGTGGAGGCGAAAGGCGCCACCGTCCGCCTGCGTGACGGGAGCGACCGCGGCTTCATGCCGACCGAGGCGCTCGCCGAGTTCTTGCGCGAGCAGTGCGCGGTCCCCGTCGTGACCTGACGTTCACCCGCGGCGTCGTGGGGCCCTTCTCCAGGGCCCCGGCTTCAGGCGCCCTCGGCTGCCCGTTTGAGAGGGGCTCTTCTCCAGAGCCCCCCGGCGTCAGGCGGCCTCGGCTGCCCGCTTGAGATCCGCCGCTCGGAGCTGCGCAACGAACGCCAGGCCGAGCGCCACGAACGCCAGCCCGAGGACGAAGGCGAAGCGGAGACCTCGCGCGAGATCCGTGGGGTCGACGCCCTCCGTGTCGCCGATGAGCGCGCCCATGAGCGTGACGCCGAGGCCGCCGCCGAGGCTGCGCGCGAACATGAGGACCGCCGTGAGCGCGCCGAGCTCCTGCCTGGGCGTGCACTCCTGAGCGCCCACGAGCAGGCTCAGGATGATGGCCCCCATCCCTGTCCCGGCGACAAAGCCGCACGCGCCGATCAGAGGGAGAGGCGCTCCGGTGAGCGCGACGAACCCCGCAAACGCCGCGACGAGGAGCCCGGCGCCGAGCCGCGCGAGCCGCGGTACGCCGAGCCGCGGCAGGACCGTGCCGAGGCTCATCGACGCAAGGGTCCACCCGAGCACCATCGGGGTGAGCAGCAGACCGGCCGCGGTCGCCCCTGTGCGAGCAACGCCTTGAGCATAGAGGGGGAGGTAAGACACCGTTCCAAAGAAGGCTGCGCCGGCCAGGAAGTTGCCGATCACGGCGACCCGCGGGAGTCGCGCCTGCAAGAGGCGCAACGGCAGGAGCGGCGCGGGGTGTCGGCTCTCGATGCGCAGCGCCCAGGCGAGCACGACGACGCCGGCGACCAGGAAGGGCCAGTTGCGCGCTTCGAGGCCCCATACGAGCGCGCCGCTGCCCGCGGTGAACAGAGCGGCCCCCGCGAGATCGAGGGGGGCCGCCTTCTCGGGGATCGGCGACTCTTCGAGGAATCGCCCCACGAAGGCCGCGCCGATCAGGCCGAAGGGCATGTTGAGGTAGAAGACCCACCGCCAGCTCGCATGATCGACGAGCAAGCCCCCCACGAGGGGGCCGATGAGCCCTGACAGGCCCCAGACACCGCTCAACATGCCCTGGATCCGGGAGCGCTCCTTGAGCGGATAGAGCTCACCGACGATGGCGAAGGTCAACGTGCCGAGCGCCCCCGCGCCGAGGCCTTGCACCACGCGCCCCGCGATGAGCGTCAGCATGGATCCCGCCGCGCCGGACAGCGCGGAGCCGGCGAGGAAGAGGAACACGCCGAACAGGTAGAGCCTACGCCGTCCGAGCCGGTCCGAGGCGCGTCCCCACAGCGGGCTCGTCACGGTCATCGACAGCATGTAGACGGCGAACGGCAGTGCGTACCACGCATGGCCGCCCAGCTCGCCAATGACGGTCGGCATCGCGGTGGCCACGACGGTCGACTCGAGGGCGGCAAGGAATAGCCCGAGTGCCAGACCGACGGTTGTGAGAGTGCGAGACGATGCGCTCATCCAAGAAACCTGCTTTCCCTTCGTTTCAAGCCAGATTCGCCAGCATCAGCCGACGAGAAACTCGCTCGTGAGGAATGGGCTCATCTTGAGGGACGTCTCCAGCCATTCCCGGTACGGGTCACTCCCCTTCACGATTCCACTGCCAGCGTACACATGAATATCGTTACCGCTCATCTTCGCAGTGCGGATCGCGAGCGCAAATTTTGCGTCGTCGTCCAGAGTGAAATAACCGAAAGCTCCCGTATAGAAGCCGCGATCGATCTTCTCGTAGGCGCGAATGCGTTGCCCGCTCAATGCGATGGGCTTACCCCAGATCGTCGCCGGGGGATACACCGCGGAGAGCGCGCCGAACACGTTCATGTCCGGCTTGACGGTTCCGGTGATGGTGCTCTTGAGGTGCTGGACGTAGCCGAGATCGATGACATTGCGAGACTCGACCCGCTTGATCGACCCAGGCACGCACACCGCGCTCAGGTTCTCATGGAACATCCTGGCAGCCGTCTCGTGCTCTTCCGTCTCCTTCGCGTCACGGAGGAGCTCCTCGCGGTACCGGCTGCTCTTCTCCCTCGCGTCGGAGCCCTTTCGCGTGCCTGCCAGAGGCTCGACGACGATGTCGGCGCCCTCCTTGATGAGGAGCGTCTCTGGCGATACACCGACCCACGAGTCCCCGCCTCGCCAGCGAAAGACGTATTCATACTTCTTGCCGCGCGCGGGGGCGGTCAGCCGGAGCAGCAGGATCGGCGAGATCTTCGTCTGGAGCGTGAGACGGACCTCACGCCCGATGACGACCTTGTCCGCGGCTTCACCCGAGAGCTCGCGGATGAGGCCGACGAGCGCGTCGACGTACTCGCGGCACTCGGGGATCAGCTGGCGCTTCGTCACGCGCGGGTTGGCCGACAGGCTGAACTCGTAAGGGAAGGTCACGAGCCGCGCCCCGACGTCGTGGAGCTCGTCGCTCTCGAAGTGGGTGAAGCTGCACTCGCCCGCGGCCAACCGGCACGCGATGCGTGGGATCGTGAAGGCGAGCAATTCGCCCGGCCTCTTGGGATCGATGCCGCACCGCCATCCACCGAGCAAGAGGGTCGACGGCAGAAGCCCGTGGTGGCGCGCAAGGAAAGGCCTGAGCTCGTCGACGAAGGCCGCGACGGCCCTGAACAGCTGCTCGTGAAAATCGGCCTCATCGTCGAGCTTGCACGAGCACTCGCGTTCGACCGTCTCCCCGTTCACGAGCCGCAGCTCGAGGACGTCGCCTGCGTTGTGGCATTCGATCGAGAGCTCGCTCCCGACGGCTACGATCGACGTGGTCCCCTCCTCGGAGGTGTGGCTGAAGAGCCCGAGGAACTCGTCAGCGAAGGCCGGGTAGCGCGCCTCCAGCGCTTGCGCCACCGCCGACGCGTAGACGTCGACCGTCACCTCCGGGTGCGGGTTGTCGAACGTGATGACACGGGTCGTCTTCATTGGGTCCTCGCGCATACGTGGGCGACCTTGCTGCAAACCTGGAGCGTCTTCTCGAATAGCCGCCCGCGCTCGGCGGGCGCGGTGTCGCGCTCGTCAGCCTCCCCTTCTGCGAGGGCCCTGCGCGAGGACTCGATGTGCAGCCCCCCGAGCCGGCTCCCTTCGGTCAGGTGCGCGGATGCGGTCCTCTCGACCTCCGCGCCCACCTCCGCCATCGCCGCGTCGAGCGACTGCGCCATCGAGTCCGCATGCACCGGCGCCGACATCCAGACGACGGGGGCGTGAGCGCCCTGAAACGCATGGACGTACTCCCGCAAGGGTCCGAGCTGGCTCCCGAGGCTGGTCATCACGACGATCTTCCCCGCCTCCTTCCTCGGGTTGAGGGCCATATAGATGGAAAGCAGCTCCGACGCGGAGAGCTCCGGCCCGACGCGAACGCCGATCGGGTTGTCCACGCCGCGAAGGAACTCAAGATAAGCGCTCCCGGCGCGAAGGTGCTCGGCCCCGAGCCACAGGAGGTGCGCGCTCGCAGCGTGATAGCTGGCCGCGGACGAGCACCTCCGCACGAGGGCCTCCTCGAAGAGCAGATTGGCCACCTGATGCGAGGTGAAGACCCGGAGCCCGCACTGGCGCATCGTCGCCAGCGTCGCCTGCGCGGCCTCGTAGGCCCAGAGCATCCTCCTCGCGTCGGGCGTCCGGCCCCACGGGTGTGGCGACGGATCGTTCACCATCTCCCCGTAGTAGCTCGTGATGGTCACGCCATCGACGACCTCCGTCGCGCAAAGCGGCGTTTGCGCGTAGCTCCCCGCTGCGAGCGCGATGGAGATCACCGGCTTGTCGAGCATGAAACCCACGTAGTTGCTCATCGAGCCGAGCGTCGCCATGCGCGCGCGGACGTTGCGCGGGCTCGACTCCCTGAACCGCTCGTCGGTGTCGCCCATCTGCAGGACGAACGCTCGTCCTTCGGCCACGGCCCCGAGCTCCGCCTTGAGGCGGCGCACCTCCTCGGCGTCCACGAGGCCCGGGAGCTCCGAGAGCCGCCCGGTCACCGCTGCGACCTCCTGGCCGGCGTAGGGCGGCACGCAGCGCTGTTCCATGGTTCGCCAACCCTGCGGTCGCCAATACTCTTGCTCGCGGCGCTGAAGATTGTTCATTTCCACTTGTGCCCTCTCTACGGTGATCTCAACCAAGGGTGGCGCCGCCGTCCACGACGAGATCGTGCATCGTGATGTGGCGCGCCTCGTCCGAGAGGAGAAACGCGACCCCTCGCGCGATGTCGTCTGGCTCGGCGACGCGGCCCAGCGGGATGCCGACACGATAACGGCCCGGATCGCCCTCGATGAGCCTTCGATGCGACTCCGCGGAGTCCCCGGTGAGCACGCGGAGCATGGGCGTATCCGTCGAGCCAGGAGAGACGGTGTTACATCGGATGCCGTGCCTGGCCAGCTCGAGCCCCATGCACCGCGTGAGCATCGTGACCGCTGCCTTCGAGGCGCAGTAGGCCGCCATTCCGACGCGCGGGGTGTTCGCGGCGTTGGATGCGACCGTGACGATCACGCCCGATCTCCGCGGCAGCATGCGCCGCGCGGCGGCCTGCGAGACGAAGAAGACGCCGCTCGTGTTGACGTCGAAGGTCTCTCTCCAGCTCTCGGGGGTGGCCGCCTCGAACGCGGCCGGCACGAGGATCCCGGCTGCGTTGACGACACCGTCGAGCGGGCGCGCCTCATCGGCGACCGCCACGACGGCTTCCACCTCCGAGGGGACACGGAGGTCGACGCGGCGCGGCTCCACGGCGCGCTCGCGCTGGTTCAATTCGGCCGCGAGCGCCTGCAAGGCGTCGCCCTTCACGTCGACGGCGTGGACGAAGGCCCCCTGCGCGACGAGCAGGCGCGTGACCGCGGCCCCGATACCCTGCGCGGCCCCGGTCACCAGGAAGGACTTGCTCTCGAATCTCGGCTTCATCGGATGTGTCACGTGTTCGTGCCTCCCCGCTCCTCTCCGGGCGGCCAGCTCGGGCCGCGGGTGGGCCTCAGCGGACGAGGTCCCACCACTCGTCGAGGCTCCGCCGCTCCGCGAGCTCCACGAACCCCACGCGGGCACCCATCTTGCGCCACTTCTCCGCGAGCACGAGGAGGCGGACCGAGTCGAGACCAGCGTCGAACGGATCGCCGATCCTGGCCGCTTCCTCCGCGCTCACGCACAGCACCTCGGCCACGTCGGCGAGGAACCGGTCGCGCGTGAGGCTGCTCTCGCCGAGCTCCAGCCTCAAGACGCGCCTCCCAGCTGCTCGATCAGCTCGGCGGTGGTCGACACCTTCCCTGAGCAGCTCGCGATCTGGCTCAGCGCCATGCGGTGATGCTCAAGCGAGAAATCGGCGAGCGCGTCCGCGGCGACGAACGGCTGGACGCCGGCCATGAAGGCGTCGAGCGCCGTCGCCTGGCAGCCGATGTGCGCGTAGACGCCACAGATGATGAGCTGTCCTCGACCCGATCGCTTGAGCATCTCCAGCAGCTCGCTCTGCTTGAACGCGCTGTAACGATGCTTGACGATCATGTGGTCGCCGGGCGACGGCTCCAGCCCGCCGACGATGCTCCGGGCCTCCCCGTCTTCCGGCATCCCGGGCCCCCAGAAATCCAGGAGGAGCCCGCGCTCGGCCTTGCTCTGGCCCCCCGGCTGCGCGGTGTAGAACACCGGGACGTCGCGGAGCTTGCACGCCCTCCGGATCGCGTGGATCTGTGCGACCAGCGCGCCGGTGAACGCCGCTGATTCATACGGCTTGAGGAAGTAGTTCTGCATATCATGAATCAGCAGAGCTACGCGCGCCGGCTCGACCCTCCAGGAGTGCGGAGCGCGCGCGAAATCGACCACGGTGGGCAGGTCATAGGGCTTGATTCTCGGGATTCCCATATCGTCCTCAAGGCAACGCAGCGGCAGAGCCGCCGTGCTGCTTCCTAAGTTCCTTCCTGTCGATCTTCCCGACGGTCGTCTTCGGCAACGACTGCACGAACCGGACCTGGTCGGGCACCTTGTACGCCGCGACGCCGCGCCCGCGCACGAAGGCCCTTATCTGCGCGGCGTTCAGCTCGCCCCCCGGGTCCGCGACGACGAACGCACACGACGCTTCGCCAAGGTAGACGTCCGGTATCGAGACGATCGCCGCCTCCCGTACGCGCGGGTGCGCGAGGAGGTGCCCCTCGACCTCCTCCGCCGCGATCTTCTCGCCGCCGCGGTTCACCTGGTCCTTCGAGCGCCCGGCGACGACGAGGTAGCCGTCGTCCCGCCGCGCGACGATGTCGCCCGTCCGATAGAAGCCGTCGGCCGTGAAGGCCCGCGCGTTGTGCTCCTCGGCGTTGAGGTAGCCGCGGATCGTGTAGGGCCCACGCACGAGGAGCTCGCCCGGGGTGCCGTCCGGGACCGGCTGATCGTCCTTGTCGACGATGCGCACCTCGTCGTCCACGGAGATGGGCCGCCCCTGCGTGTTCAGCACCCTCTCGGAGAGGTCACCGAGCCGCGTGTAGCAGACGAGCCCCTCGGACATGCCATAGACCTGCTGCAGCTGGCACCCGAGCGAGGATTCCAGGCGAGCAGCCATCTCCGCGCCGAGCTTGGCGCCGCCCACCTGGAGGAATCGCAGGCTCGACAGATCGCACGTCCGCTCGGCGTGGAGCCAGGCCAGCGCGAGGCTAGGAACGAGAGCCGCGAACGTGACCTTCTCTCGCTCGATGAGGGAGAACGCGGTCGCTCCGCTCGGATCGGTCGTCATGACGACCCGGCCCCCCGCGCACAACGTTCCCAGGATGCCCGGCGAGCTCAGGGTGAAGTTGTGGCCGGCCGGCAGGGCGCACAGATAGACGCTCTCGGGCGTGAGCCCGCAGATCTCGGCGCTCGCCCTGACGCTGTACAGGTAGTCGTCGTGTGTGCGCGCGATGAGCTTCGGCAGGGCGGTGCTGCCGCCAGAGAGCGTGACGAGCGCGGGGTCACTGCCTGCCCGCTCCGGCCGCTCGTCTGGGCGCCCATAGAGGGTCTCGAAAGGGACGAACGCCCCCGGGTCTCCGACCACGATGACCCGTTCGACCCGCGGGATCCGCGAGACGACCTCCTCGGCGATCTTTCGGTAGTCGAAGCCGAGCGCCCTGTCCCGGATCACATAGGCCTTCGCGCCCGATATCTGGAAGATATGGGTGATCTCCGAGATCCGATCCGACGGGAGGGCGAAGACGGGGATCGCTCCCAGCCGGAAGAGCGCGAAGATCACCTCGACGAACTGGACAGTGTTGGGGAGCTGGACGACGACGCGATCGCCTGGCGAGAGCCCCAGCGCCGCCAACCCGCCGGCCAACCGGTCCGCCCTCGCGTCAAGCTCCGCGTACGTGAGGTTCACCGGCCCGTCCGTGACGGCCACACGGTCCGGCACGCTTCGCGCGACCCTCCTCAACATTCCGCCGAGCGTCTCGCCGGTCCAGTATCCCTTGGCGCGGTACGCCGCAGCGAACGACTCGGGCCACCTCGGAAACTCGAATGCATCGCTCACGACAGCCCTCCTTGAGGCGCGAGAGCCTCCATACATGCCTCCCGCGACGCGGGGCCGAGCTCGACGCGCCACCCGACAGGTATCTCGGCGAACTGCGGCCACAGCGAGCGCTGGCCTTTCTCGTTGGCGAGCAGCCAGAACGAGCTGTCGGCCTCGTCGAAGGGGTTATAGAACGGCCGCAGCTTGCGCGGCGCGCGACCGCCTCTCAGCGAGGCGTGGGCGAGGAGCCGCCTCTCCAGGATCTCCGCCAGCGCGGCGGCGCGATCCGTCACGAAATAGTGACCGCCTCCCTCGATGACGGACAGGCTCACCTGCTCGGAGAACGCTCGCCAATCGAGGTAGCGGACCTGATAGCCCTCGGTCAGCGGATCGCTGTCGCCGACGACGACGTGGATAGGCGCCGAGAGGCGCTGAGGCGAGCTCGCCTTCGTCGCGAAGAACGTCGCCGTCTCCATCGAGTCGTGCTTCGTCATGTCGGCGATGGCCGCGAGGGTGTCCTCGTCCAGCACGTCCTTGAACCCACCGAGGCTGCGCAGGAACGTGATGATGTCGCGCCCCGTCCGTCCGGATACGCCAGACAGGACCGCCTGGGGATCGTCATCTGGCAGCATCGCGCCGATCACGAGCTCCACGAGCTCTGCGCCGGCGCTCTCCAGCTTGCTCGCGACGGCCAGGGCGATCGCGTTCCCAGCGCAATGCCCGTAGACGACGATCGGCCCCTTGATGCTCGCCATGACCGCTTTCACGACGCCATCCGCGACCGCGTCGATGCTCAGGAGCTCCTCGCCGGGTCGCGTGGGATCATGACCTGGCAAGTTGACCGACCAGCACGCGACGGATCCGGGGAGGCCCTCGGCGAGCTGCCTGAACGCGAGCGCGTTGCCACCGGCGAAGGGCACGCACAGCAGGTTGATCCCGGAGTCGGCGGCGCCGCGGCCGAAGGCGTGGAGGAAGCTCTCCTGCTCCTGCTCGGCGGCAGATCCGCCCGCGCGCAGGAAGTCGGCGCAAGCGCGCGGCGTGGGATCCTTGAAGAGGGTCATCACGGGCATACTCAGGGTGCGGCACACACGGATCGCCTTGATCGAGTCGCCTCCGAGCTCGAAGAAGTTGTCGTCGATGCCGAGCCGCTCGACCCCGAGGTGGCCGCGCCAGACCTCGATGACGCGCTCGTCGAGGGCGTCGCGGGCGGGCTCAACGCGACGTTCCGAAGTGACCTTGATCTCGGGGAGCGCTCGCCGATCGACCTTCCCGTTCTGATTGAACGGCATCGCGGCGAGGACCCCAATGGCGTGCGGCACCATGTAGGGCGGCAGCCGCTCGCGCAGATAGTCCCGCAGCGAGTCTGCGTCGACCGCGCGTGGCGACGCGGCGTCCACGGCCGGAACCACGTGCGCGACCAGCTTCGGATCGCCGAACGTGTCGACTTGCACGGACGCGACGGCGTCCGAGATGGCGGGGTGGTCGCGCAGGTGCGATTCGATCTCCCCGAGCTCGATCCGATAGCCCCGTACTTTCACCTGCTGATCGCTCCGGCCCACATACTCGAGCAAGCCGTCCTCGTGCAAGACCGCGACATCACCGCTCCGGTACATGCGTGACCCAGGAGGGCCATAGGGGTCGGCGACGAACCTGACCGCGTCGAGGTCGGGTCGGTTCAAGTACCCTGGCGCGAGCCCCTCGCCGGAGACGTACATCTCACCGTAGCCGCCGACCGGCACGGGGCGCAGCGCGTCGTCGAGCACCATGACGCGCAGATCGTCGTACGCCCTGCCGATGAGGCTCCCGCTCTCGGCCAGGACCTGCGACCTCGTGACGAACTGATACGTCACATTGATGGTCGTCTCGGTGATGCCGTACATGTTCAGGAGCTTCGGCTTGCCCTCCTCGTGGCGCCTGAACCAGGGCTTGAGGCGACCGAGATCCAAGGCCTCGCCACCGAAGCACTGAACTCGGAGGCTGAGCTGCGACGCGAGCTCCGGGCGATCCTCCTCGGCTTCCATGAGACGGTAGAACGCCGACGGGATCTGTCCGAACACCGTCACCTTCTCCCTGACGATGAGCTCGAGCAGCGCCTCGGGGGCGCGCGCGATCTCGGGCGGGACCATGACGAGCCGCGCCCCGTGCAGCAGCGCACCCCAGATCTCCCAGACCGACGCGTCGAAGACGTAGGAGAAGCACTGCGTCCAGACGTCGTCACGCCGGTACTCGAACCAGCGATCGGTGGTCTTGAACAGCCGTACGACGTTATGATGGGTGATCTTGACGCCCTTGGGCCTGCCGGTAGAGCCGGAGGTATAGATGATGTAGGCCAGGTCGTCGGCGGACGGGCGCCCCGCCGCGCGCCTCCACGGCGTGAGGGCGTCGGTCGCTGGCCGCGCCGACGCGAGTTTGTCCGGCTCGATGACCAGCGTCTTGTAGGGCGGTGATCCCAGCTTAGGCCTGTTGTGCGCGTCGACCAGGAGAAGGACAGGCCGCGTGTCGGCCAGGATCGCGTCGATGCGTCCGGAAGGCGCGTCAGGGTCGATCGGCACGTAGGCAGCGCCGACCTTGAACGTCGCGAGGATGGCGACGATCGTCTCGACAGACCGCTCGATCAGCAGGGCGACCCGCGGGTCGCCGACGAAATCGGCGGCGTCCGCCATGGCGCTCGCCAGCCGGCTCGCCCGGGCGTCGAGCTCCGCGTAGGTGATGTGCTCATCCCCGAAGGTGAGCGCGACGGCCTCTGGCGCCTCGAGCGCTCGCCGCTCGAACGCGGCGATCAGCGTCCCGGTCTCCACGCCGCCCGCCGCTCGCGCCGCGCTGGCCGCCGGCTGCGGTACGAAGAAGAAGCGGCGCTCTTCCGAGGTGAATGCGTCGAGTCGCCCCACCGGCGTGTCGACGCCCTCGGCGAACCGCTCGAGGAACTCCAGGAAGCGCGCGATGTTGAGGCGCAGCTCCTCCTCGCGATAGAGCGCCGGATTGGCCATGCCGACGAGGCGCAGTCCCTCGCCTTCGGCCCCGGGCTGGACGAGGAACGACAGGTCATCGGCCGGTCCGGCGCTCAGCATCTGCGGCGCTCCCCGTTGCCCGCCGAAGTCCAGGTCCGACGTGAAGAGGTCGACGTTGATCTGCGGCCCCGTCAGGCGGCGATCCTCTCCGAGGAGGTTGCAATCGCGGCGGACATCCTCCGCCCGATACCGCTGGTGGAGGCGCATCTGCGAGAGCTCGCCTGAAACGCTGGCGAGCACGTCGCGCACCGTATCAGCCGGCCGGACGCGGACGTGCAGGGGAAGCACGTTCGCCATGGTCGAAGGAATCCTCGTCGCGACCGAGCCGAGGCGATTGAGGAAGGGGACCCCGAGCACCACCTGCTGCCGGCCGCTCACCCGGCTCAGGAACACGCCGAAGGCAGCGATGAGCACAGGAACCCAGTGGGCGGATGCTCCCTCGGCCATGCGCTGTAGCCTCGCCACCGTCTGCTGCGGTATGCTTGCGTCGCACCGCAGGAAGCGCTTCGACGGCAGCGCGACCTCGCTGGTGAAGCTCGCGACGTCGGTCCCCCGGGAGCACTTGTCGCGCCAGTACGCTCGGTCCCGCCGGTGCGCGTCCGATCCCTGATACGCCTGCTCACCCTCGATGAGGGCAGCGAGGGGACCGAACGGCGTCGGCGAGATCTCCTTTCCGCTGGCGAGGCACGAGTAGAGCTCGGCGACGCGCTTGAAGAACATCGACATCGCGAAGCCGTCGAGCGCTATGTGATGGGACTTGAAGTACCACCACGAGCGGCGCTCTCCGAGCAGGAAGAGGCGCGTCGAGAACAGGCAGCCGCCGCCGAGGTCGATCCGGGCGGCGAGATCCCGCTCCATCCAGGCCCTGGCCTCCGCCTCCGGCGAGGCATGAGCTCGCAGGTCGCTCAGGGGGCAGTCGAAGGCGAGCTCGGGCTCGATCACCTGGACCGGAGCGCCTTGCTCGTCCCCGTCGACCTCGCGAAACCGAGCGCGCAAGACGTCTGCCTCGTTCACGGCCCGGGCGAGGGCGCGCAAGAGGGTGGAATGGTCGAGCGTCCCCTCGACGACGATGACGCTCGCGACATTGTATGCTGCGCTCTCGGGATCGAGCTGGTGGCCCAGCCAGATCGGCTGCTGGGCTGGGGAAAGCGGTAGTACGCGGGCAACCTGAGACATTCTTCCGCTCCTTGGCCAGGCTCACTGCTTGGGCAGGTGCTGCTGCTGCTTGATCCCGTGGAAGAAGCGCTCGCAGAGGTACGAACGCATCGAGGGGTCGATCACTGCGTCGATGAGGATCGGCTCGTTCAGCTCAAGCGCCTCCGCGAGCTGCCGGCGGAGATCGGCGCCGGTCCGCGCGGTGAACGACTTGACATTGATATAGTGAGCGAGCCTCGAGAACTCGAGGTGCTCCTGCCGGATCAGCGCGTGATCGCTCTCGTCCGTCGAGAGCGACGTCCACCTGCTGTTGTTCAGGACGATGACGATCGGGCTCACGCCGAACCGCTTCGCGTGCATGAGCTCGATCCCTGTCATGTGGAAGGCACCATCGCCGACGAGGACGATGGGGCGCTTGCCGCTGCCGAGCTGATAGCCGATCGCTCCCGGGACAGCGATCCCCATGCTCATGTAGAGCGACGACGTGAGGACGTCGGCGGGGCACATGCTGAGCGACATGAAGAACGAGTCGCCGCAATCCACGATGAGGACCGCATCCCGCTCTGCCGCGAAATACCGTTCGAGCTCCTGGGTGACCGTGAACGGGGTCAGCGGCTCGCTGTCGGGCTGGTCGCGGACGTCCCTCTCGGAGCTCGACGGCGCCTCGCTGGCCTCGAGAGAGCGGGGCGACCCGGCCTGCTGAGACGCGGCGACCTCCGCCAGCGCGGAGACAAACTCCATCGTCGTCGCCGCGAAGATCTTCCGGCCGACCCGGACACGACCGTCGTAGGCGTGAACGAGCCGCCCCACGGGGACGTTCCCCGCCACGCCCATGTTGACGTCCGAGTTCGGCTCGCCGACGAGGAAGAGCAGATCGCACTCCTCGACCAGTGTACGGGTGGTGAGGTCGGGCGACGCCGGACCAGCGAAGACACCTCGGTAGTTCGGGTGGGCAGGGTCGAGCGTCCCTTGCGACATGGGCGTCGCCACCCAAGGCAGCCCGAGCGCATCGACGATCCGCTCGGCCGGCCCCTCCAGCCGAAAGCGCTTGAGCTCGAGCCCTGGGACGAACACCGGCCTCGCGGCCTCGCGCAGCAGCTCGATCGCGTGGCGCGCGGCGCTGAAGGCGTCCGCGGAGAAGCGCCCCGGCGCCGGCGGCGCGGGCGGCCTCCTCGGGACGTAGCGAACCTTCGTGAGGTAGAGGTCCCGAGGGATCTCGACGTAGACCGGGCGCGACGCCTCGAGGGCGACGCGGAGGGCGTCGCGGATCTGCTCCGCGGCCACGTGCGGATCGTGGATCCGCGCCTGATGCACGGTCACCTCGCGCATGATCCGGTATTGCGCGTCATGATCCGTGATCTGGTGATGGAGGAAGATCTCGGCTTCACGCTCGCGCTTGCCAGGGCCGCCGGACACCACGATCAGGGGGACCCGCTCCACATAGGCCTGCGCGATGGCGTTCGTGGCGTTGAGGACCCCCACGCCGTAGGTGAAGCACAGCGCGCCCGGGACGCGTCGCGCGACCGCGTAGCCCAGCGCGGCGAGCGTCGTGCCGTACTCGTGCGACATCGTCCGGAGCCGCAGCCCGCTCGTACGATCGAATTCGCGCGACAGCTGCATCGTGAAGTCGCCAGGAATGCAGAACAGATCTTCGATGCCGTGCTCGAGGAGGACGTTGCCGACCAGCTGGCCGAGCGTCATCTCCTCGGAGGCACGAGGGAACGGCTGTTCGATGAACGCGATGGGTCGAGCGGCGGTCACTTGAGGGCTCCACGGCACAAGGCGGTCAACATGTCCTGATCGAGCCCCTGGTCGAACGAGTACTTGAGGGGCGCGAGCGGGAAGCCCCGGAGGAACTCCTCGATCCGCGCCGCCACCACGGCGGGCTCGATCTTCTTGAAGTAGAGGTCACCGATGAACCCGGCCACCGTCTGGAAGTCCTTCTCGACGAGGTTGCGACGGGTCATCGCCTGGACGCCCAGGCGGATGCCGTACACACCGGGCTTGCCGGGGATCTCGATGTTGGTCGAGCGGATCCCGCCCTGATGGAGCGTGTTCATGCAGAGGTTGAGCGCCTTGTCCAGGGTGCCCACCGCGAAATGGACCTGGTGCATCTCGGTGAAACCGAACTCCTCTCCCGAGACGTCGAAGCCCAGGTCGTACAGGCGCCGAGCCAGCGCCTTCGCGTTCTTGACGACCTGCTGCGCGTACTCGCGGCCAAACACCTCCATCTCCTTGAACGCCACCCACATGGGCGGGAGCAGCTCGGCGTGGCAGTTGCTCTGAAGGTGCGGACACAGCCAGATGGAGGTCTCTGCGAGCAAGGGGTGGCTGCCGGATCGAAATCCGATGTAGCCCTTCTGCGGGCCGGGCACGGTCTTGTGCGTGTTGCCGTGCACCACGTCCGCGCCGCACCGCAACGGCGAGTCGAAGACCCCGCCCATGATGAGCCCGCCATCATGGCTCATGTCGTACGTCAACGTGCATGAGTCGGGCAGGACAGCTCGGATCTTGTCGAGCGGCTGCCAGCGGAGCTTGAAGGACTGATCGAGGATGACGATCTTGATGCGAGGGTTCTTCCGCACCATGTCGTCGAGCCGCGCGACGTCGATGAGGAGCGACTTCGGGTCGACCGGGAGATGGAAGATCTCGATGCCCGCCTTCGAAGCCAGAGCCTCCAGGGCGAAATGGCCACCATCCTTGTGCGCGAAATGGACCATGCCGTCGCCGCGCTTGCAGGCGGCCAGCATCAGCGCCTGCTCCGCGGGAGAACCGCCGTTCGGACGCCAGTCGAACGTCTCGGATTTGACGAGCGATCTCCCGAGCGCGCGGACCATGTCGGCCAGCTCGTTCATCTGGCCGGACTCGGGGAAATACCACTCTCCGGGCGGTACGTCGAAGGGGAACGAGACGTGGTAGAAGGCGCCGGCGGTCGCGCTCGACGTGAGGCGCACGAGCGCGCTCGGGTAGTTCTCGTTCGCCGTGAGGCTGAGGGTCCGCTCCCGGTACCGGTAGTCCCGCTGGAGGTTGTCGCTCAGGATGCTCGCGGCCTTCATCGCCTCGAATTTCGCGTCAGACATGTTCAGCCCCTCAGGAGGTCATCCTCGATGCGGCACGCCTCATCGATGATCGCTTGATAAATGGTTTCGATGAACTCGCCTCGAAGCTGATGGCGGCTCCCCCGCTCCCTGCAGCGGCGCTTCACCTCGATGACGCGGGCGGGTTGCATGACGGGCGTGGCGCTCATCTTCTTGGCGAGAGCGACCTCCCGCACGATGTGCAGCCTGCGCCCGAGGAGGTCGACGAGCTCGTCATCGATGCGGTCGATCTGGTCCCTGAAGCCGTCAAGTGTCATGGTCTCGGCTATCCCCTGGTAATGCGCGCTTCACGCGCGCAGCGACACATCAAGTATCGACGATTTGAAAGATCCGACGGCAGGTCTGTAAGAAGCGCGGATCTTGCTCGATGAGAACCGCCTTTATCTGGTGGAGCTCGTCATGGAATCGCTCGCGCTCTCCGGCTGACACCTCGGCGTCCAGCGCCTGAAGGGAGGCCTGCAATCTCTGGCGCGCCTCCCCGGCGTAAGGGTTCGCCGACTGTATCTCCCAGTAGACGTCGGGGTGGTTCTGCGTCATGCGCGCAACGAGGGACAGAAGCACACGAAACGGCGGCGGCGCGAGGGCGGCGATGGACGACGCGGAGACCCCGGCCTGACACAGCGCCCTCCCGAAGGACAGGATGGCCGCGTGGCACAGCGACTGCAGCGTCGCCATCGTCCGATCATGCTCGTGCGGCTCGATGACGACCACCCTCAACTGCCACCGATCGAGGAGGGACAAGAACCCGGCGATCGCCGCGCCGCTCCGGTGAACCACGGCGGCGACGGGTCGGCCTCTGGGGTCGAGATCGCCCGAGAACATCGGGTTGATCCCGAGCACCGGCTGAGCTGGCCGGTGCTGATCGAGGAGGTCGTGAAATGGTGTCTTGATCGACAGCGTCTCGACGATGAGGCAATCCGGGTGCAGGTGCGGCAGGACCTGCGGGAGAGCTCTCTCGAGCACGCTCTGCGACAGGGCGAGCACCACCGTGCGCGCCTGCGACAGCGCGGCGCACGTGCGGTCGCTCGGGCGGGTGATGTCGTCGGCGTGGAACGCGATCGTGGGGTTGACGTAAGCCGCATCGGAGATGTCGATGCCGGTGACGTCGAGGCCCTCGCCCGAGAGCCGCGTCGCAAGGAACGCTCCGATCGAGCCCTTCGCCCCCACGACCACGCACCTGGTCGACGCCGCGTTCGCGTCGTTCTTCATGGACGCCTCGCTCCTCACGATTGAGACCTCCGCAGCTGCTCGACGGCCTCCACCACGCCGCGCGCCTTCACGATGGTCTCGGCGAATTCTTCGTTCGGATCCGACAGGGCCGTGATCGCGCCGCCGACGCCGATCCACGCGTGCCCTCGATCGATCGGGACCGAGCGGATGATGATGTTGAGGTCGCACGCGCCAGAGAGCCCGAGCCACCCGAAGGCCCCCGAGTAGACGCCGCGCGGGCCCTCCTCGAGCCGGTCGATGATCTCCATGGTGCGCTTTTTCGGGGCTCCGGTCATCGAGCCGCCGGGGAAGACCGCGCGGACACACTCCACCGCCGAGACCCCCGGCTTGAGCTGGCCGCGGATGGTCGAGACCAGCTGATGAACGTGCGAGTAGGTCTCCACGTCGAAGAGCTTCGGCACGTGGACCGAGCCGATGGTGCACACCTGTCCCAGATCGTTCCGCAATAAATCGACGATCATGAGGTTCTCGGCGCGATCTTTCTCGTTCGCCCGGAGCTCCTCCGCCTGCGTGCGATCCTCGTCCTCGGTTCGACCTCGAGGCCGGGTCCCCTTGATCGGCTTCGCCTCGGCCCGCCCGTTCCTGTCGACGCTGAGGAACCTCTCGGGCGAGGAGCTCACGAGGTGGAAGTCGCCGATGCGGAAGTAGCCCGCGTGAGGCGCGGGCGTAAGGCTCCTCATGACGCAGTACAGCTCGAACGGCGGCTCCTCGAACGAGAAGTCGATCATGTTCGTCAGGCAAACTTCGTAGCTCTCCCCGTTCACGATCTCGACGAGCGACTCGTGGATCTTCCGGATGTACGCCTCTTTGCCGAAGCGCATCACGGCGTTCTCGCCGATCCACCGTTCGACCTCCGCCAGCGACATCCTCTTTGACGCGCGCGCGGCCGGCGGCGCTGCTTTCGGCGCCTCTGCCTCACGCCTCATCCGCGCCTCGACGGTGTCGAACCACGCCTCGGCGGCGCCGCCCGTCTCGTCGTCCGTGATGAGGTGCAGGAGGTAGCAGGTCCTCTCGGCGTGGTCGAAGGCCACGACCCGGGTCGCGAAGATGAAGGCCGCGTCGTGTGTGGGCGAGCGATGCGCGGCCGAGCCGATGGTCTCCGCCTTGAGCTCGTAGCCGAGGAACCCGACGTAGCCGAGGTTGAAATCGAAGGGTAATCCTTGAGGGACCTCGACCTTGCTCTGAACAAGCTTCGACCTGAGCAGGTCGAAGACGCTCTCCACCTCGACGGTGCGGCTCTCCCCTCCCCGGACGACCGTTGCCTGCCGCGTGCTCGTGTCATACGTCACGGTCTCGCCAAGAGGACCGTCAGCGTCCCCCATGAACGAGAACCGCGCGAAGCCGGACCGGGTCACGCTGCTCTCCAGGAGGAACGCGCTCTCCGAGCGGAGGAACTCGGCCCGAAACAGATCGATGGTCTCGGAGAAATAACCGATTTTTCTATGGTGGATGCGCAAGGACGTCACGGCTACCCCCGTCAGGCCACGAGATAGTTGTTCTGCACCGAGCGGCGCGCCTTGTGAGACATCGCGATGTCCCGGAAGTTGCGCAGCAAATCCATACCGGCCTCGGTACAGATCGACTCCGGATGAAACTGAATGCCATGCAGCGGGCGGGTCTTGTGCCGGATGCCGTGGATCATTCCATCCTCTCCCCACGCCGTGATGACGAAGGGATCCTTCAGGTCGCGGACGACGAGGGAGTGATAGCGGACCACGCTCAGCTCGCGAGGCAACCCCTTGAATACCCCCTCATTATCATGATGGATCGCGCTCACCCGGCCGTGCATCGGCGCCGGGGCATGCGCGACTTCCATACCATGGATATGTGCCATGCACTGATGGCCGAGGCACACGCCGAGCAACGGCACCTGCGCATTCAAGATCGCTTTGACGCTGATTCCCACGTCCACCGGCCGCGCAGGGGTCCCTGGCCCGGGAGAGACGATCACGCAGTCGTACCGCGCGATGTCGAGCGCCGCGAAATCTTCCGTATTCAGCACAACGGTGGGCTCTTCGCCGCAGACCTCCCCCATGTACTGGAACAGGTTGTAGGTGAATGAATCGAAGTTGTCGATGATCAGGGTTCTACAAGCCACCGCGCGCCTCGTCACGGAAAGGGTTTACCGTGCCATACGGCATCCGCTCGGAAGACCCTCCTCGCCCGCAAGCATCGGATTTAACCGCTGCCTGGAGATCGGCTCATCTTCCGGCACATGCCTCCAGCGCCCTGATTCAGCGGCAGCGTGCCGGTACACCGGCACTACTGACCGCGCCGCGGACCCACATCAGAGCGATAAGGATGGCATGTCAGGACGGCCGACAATGCATATCATGGGTCTGTTCGCGATCAACTTAAATTGATCGACGAGCGATGCCATGATCTTGCCTTTCGCGAGCTGGTCGGCCGGCGCGTGGAGCAAGCGCTCATCAACGATTGCCGCTTCAACAAATTCGTCCACATCCGCCGGCGTCCCCTGTCGATATCTCGAGGAGCTCGTGCAGGTCGGCGGAATCTCTTCACGGATTGATAGAATTCACACCTCTGACATCGAGCGACACTCGGGCGCGATCGAGGAACCAATGCACGCATCCACGCATCCACGCCGACATCGATGATGGGCATCGTCGCTTGCGGTGGGCTTGACCTCGTGGTACCCGATGCCCCGAACCTCGTAGACCCTGTTGGTCGTTCGTCCCGGAGTCGGGATGTCAGCGTCGAGGTGATAGAGGAGCGATATGCAACACGTCGAGGCCAGCGCGCCGGAAGGCGACACCGTAGCGTCGTGGTATGAGAAGGCGACGGTGCGCTACACCCAACGGATCCTGATCCCGGAGCGCTCCAGCGGGGAGCTGCTCTACCCCACCGCGCGTAGCATCGTTTGTGATCACCCGCTGGTCGCGTCGCGCGGAAGTACAGTGCAGTCGTACATCCTGGCCCAGGCCGCGTATCAGTTCCTCTACGGGGTCGGGCTGCTCGAGACGAAGTTCGTCATCGACTGCAGCTTGAATATTCTCCACAACCACATCAAGGGCGTCGGCGATGTCGACAAGCTGCAGGCGCTCACGGTGATAATCGACGAAGGGTACCACGCCTACGTGGCGCTCGATTACATCGTCCAGATGAAGCAGAAGATTGGAGTCGAGCCGCTACTGGTTCCCGAGTCGAACTGGAAGCTCGACGCGGCGGCGCGTGCCAGCGCGAGCTTGCCCGAGAGCATGAGGATGGACTTCCAGCTCCTCGCGGTCACGCTCGCCGAGAACGTGCTCACCGCGGAGATCGCGAGCCTGGGTAAGGAGAAGGAGATCGCGAGGTCGTTCGCGCGGGTCATGGGCGACCACGTCCTCGATGAAGGGCGGCATTCCAAGTATTTTGCGAAGCTGCTGAAGTCGAGCTGGGCTCGGCTCCCGCGGGAGACGCAGGAGACGTTCCGCGCGATGGTGCCCGGTTACCTCGACGATTTTCTGGGCGTCGACCTGAACCGCGCGTTCGAGCGGAAGGTGCTCGCCGCACAGGGCTTCAGCGCCGAAGAGATCGATCGCATCGTCGATGACACCCAGGAGAGGTTCGTCGCCGAGCACCAGGACGCCAGGGAGAAGACGAAGGTCAGGCTCGTCGCCCTGCTGAAGCAAGTCGGCGTGCTCGGGCTCTCGGACTCGATCGCTCGGCAATAGGCGCAACAGGCGATAGAGCGCCTGCCGAAAGCTCCCATCGGCCGCGCTGCCGCGGGGTGGCTCCCGCGTCAACATCACCTGAACGCGCGTCGCTTGAACGCACAGGACGCGCGGCGCGCCGATCGCGCCGCGCTGCACGAGCTCATGCGCTCGCTCTTCGTTACCCGGCCTGCGCCGCGGCGGCGTCGAGCAGCCAGACGAGCCGCCCCGGCCCGCCGCGCACGACCCGCGCCGGCACCTCGTCGGCCGGGCCGGGCCGCTTCGCCTGCGCCACGACCCCGCGCTTGCCCGCCCCGCGGGCCAGGAGCAGCTTCAGCCGCGCCTCCTGGATCACCGGCGCCGTCAGCGTGAGCCGCTGCTCCAGCCCCTTGTCCGGCTGCGCGGGGATCGCGGCGACCAGGCGGTCCTCGATGCCCGCCGCCCCCGTCCCGGGGAACAGCGAGGCCGTGTGCGCGTCGTCGCCGATCCCGAGCGTCATCACGTCAAAGGAGACAGCCGACGCGACCCCGAACCGCGCCCGCAGGAGCCGCTCGTACCGCGCCGCGGCCCCGGCGAGGTCCGGCGACTCGCCCTCCATGCGGAAGAAGCGCTCCTCCGGGATGGAGGCCGCCGCCAGATCCCGGCGCGCGGCGCCGTGGTTCGAGCGGGGGTGATCGGGCGCGACCGCGCGCTCGTCCACCCAGAACCACTCGGTCTGCGCCCACGGGAGCGAGAGCGCCGCGAGCCGCTGGTACGCCTCCGACGGCGTGCTCCCGCCCGACAGCGCGACGCGCGCGACGCCGCGCGCATCGACGGCCGCCGCGATGGCGCGCGCGATGAGCTCCGCCCCGAGCCGCGCCAGCTCCGCCGGGTCCGCCGCGACGAGCGTCTCCTCACCACCGTTCATCTCGGTCCTCCTGTCGGCGCTCGTCAAAGGGCGCTCCACTTCGCCGCGGTGAGCACCGCCTCGCGCAGCAGCCGATCGCCCTCCAGCGAGTCGATCGTCTTCGCCAGCACCCACGTCTCGTCCCGGTAGCCGAGCGGGTGCAGGTGCTCCGCCGACCGCGCCCCCTCCATCGTCCACCGCACCGTGCCGGGCGCCTTGTCGAGCCGCACGCAGCCGAGCGTCAGCGGCTCGCCGCGCAGCGACGTCCACAGGCGCACGCCGTCGAGCCGCCGCCACGCCTGCGCGTCCGCCGGCGGCCCGTCGATCAGCGCGATCTCGATCGGCGCCCCGTCCGCGCCGCGGGCGCGCCCGACCACGCCGCCGCCGGGCTGCGCGGGCCCCCGCGACTCGAACGTCCAGCCGAGCCGCGAGCCGATCCAGCCGAGGAACAGCGCCGCCGGATCCGGCTTCGCCCCCGCGCTGCGCGCGATCTCCACCCGCCGGATCGCCCGGCACGCCTCCGGCATGTCGTCGAAGAACCGGGCCACGAGCTCGCGGAACGAGAACGTCCGCACGAACGCCCGGTCCGCGAGCGGCGCCCTCGTCCCGCGCGCGACCTCCGCGATGCGCTCGATGCACGTCTCGGCCGAGTCGAACACCAGCCGATTGCAGATCGGCGCGAGCGCGTCGCCGAGCACGTTCGGCGCGCCGGGCGCGAGCTCGACGATCACCGCCACATCGGAGATCGTGAGCGCGCTCACAACCGAAGCGACGCGCTCGGCGGCGGCCACCCCGAACGTCAGCTCCACGCGGTCGTAGCAGATCGGCACCTCGCCCGCGCGGCGGCACGTGGCCGACCAGTCGGCCTGGACGGTCAGCGGGTCGAGCCGGTCGTCGAGCGTGATGAGCAAGGTGCGGCCCGCGTGCGTCTCGGCGAGGTCCTCGGCCTGCTCCTTCAGGCGCTCCACCTCGGCGCGGCTCCCCACCGCCACGAAGTTCAACGTCGACGCGCGCGTCTTCGGGGCCGGCTCCGCCCGCGACTCGTCAGGCGCGGACCAGAACTCGGCGAGCTCCGACTCGACCCGCTTGATGACCTCGGCGACGCGGCCCGCGCTCACGGCCGCCTCCACGCCCGCTCCGGGGCCTTCCCCCCGTCGCCAGCCCCGCACACCGCGCGCGCGTCATCCGACGTTGGCTCGACGAGGGCGTCGGCCTCCGGCGGGCCCCAGCTGCCGGCGGCGTAGCGCGCGATGGGCGCGCGCTGCGTCCGCCACCCCTCGAAGATCGGATCGACGAAGCCCCACTGCGCCTCGACCTCGTCGGCGCGCGTGAACAGCGTGGCGTCGCCGCGCAACGCGTCGAGCAGGAGCCGCTCGTACGCCTCGGGCGTGCTCGAGCCGAACGCGGCGCCGTACCGGAAATCCATCGTGACGCCGCGGATCGCGATGCCGCCGCCCGGGATCTTCGCCGCGAACCGGAGCGAGATGCCCTCGTCGGGCTGGAGGCGCATCACGAGCGCGTTCGGCTCCTCGGTCGCGCCGGGGGCGCCCTTGAACAGGCCGTGCGGGAGCGGCTTGAAGTGCAGCACCACCTCGGCCACCCGCTTCGCCAGCCGCTTGCCGGCGCGCAGGTAGAACGGCACGCCGCCCCAGCGCCAGCTGTCCAGGTGAAGCTTCATCGCGACGTAGGTCTCCGTCGTCGAGTCCTTCGCGACGTCGGGTTCCTCCGTGTAGCCGGGCACCTTCTCGCCGCGCACCATGCCGGTCCCGTACTGCCCGCGCACCGTCGACGACAGCACGTCCGGGCCCTCGATCGGCCGTAGCGTGCGGAGCACCTTCACCTTCTCGTCGCGCACCGCGTCAGCGTCCCACGACGACGGCGGCTCCATCGCGACCAGCGTGAGCAGCTGGAGCGCGTGGTTCTGCACAATGTCCCGCGTGATGCCGACCTTCTCGTAGAACTTGCCGCGGCCCTCGACGCCGATCTCCTCGGCCACGGTGATCTGCACGTGATCGACGTGCTGGCGCGACCAGAGCGGCTCGAAGATCGTGTTGCCGAACCGCAGGACGAGGAGGTTCTGGACGGTCTCCTTCCCGAGGTAGTGGTCGATCCGGTAGATCTGCGACTCCGCGAGGTGGGCGAGCAGGTCGCGGTTGAGGGTGCGGGCGCTCTCCAGGTCCTCGCCGAACGGCTTCTCGACGACGACGTGCTGGAACGGCGCGTCCTTCTCGTGCGACGGCGGCGCGACGAGGTTCGCCGCGCGCAGGCCGCGCACGATGGGCGCGAACTGGTCGGGCGCGACGGCCAGGTAAAAGACCCGGTTTTTGCGGGTGCCGCGCTCTGCGTCGAGCCGCTCGAGCTCCGCGGCGAGCCGGGCGTACGTCTCGGCCTCGTCGAACGACCCCTGGACGTAGCTGATGCCCTTCTCGAGCTCGCTCCAGGTGGCCTCCTCGAGCGGGCGCCGCGAGTGCTTCCCGACGGCCTCGCGCATCTCCTTCGCGAAATCCGGCTTCGGGCGCCGCGCCACGCCGACGACGGCGAAGCCGCCGGTGAGGAGCCGGCTGAGCGTCAGGTTGTAGACCGCGGGCAGCAGCTTGCGCCGGGTCAGGTCGCCCGAGGCGCCAAAGATCACGAGCGCGGCCGGCGAGGCGGTGCGCTCCTCGGGCATCCCTTCGCGAAGCGGGTTCTTCTCGGCTTGGGTCATGGTGGGTGAGCTCCGGTCGGTGACGACGACGGGCACGATGCTCGCGCGCCTCCGCGGCGTAGGGTAGTCCGGATCGCACGCGCGGGCCGCGGAACGATGCCGGCGATCACGCGACGCGGCCGCGACGCGGCGACGACCGCGCGCGGGCGTGCGGGCGGAGCGCGCCCACGCAGCCCGGCGCCCACGCAGCCCGGCACCCGCGACGAGCGTGCCCGCCGGCTCGCGGCGCCCTTCCATCCGATCGCGACCGGTACTAGGCTCCTCCGCGCGATGGCCGCGCCGGTGCTCCCGCGAATCCGCGTCCCCCACCCCCACGTGCGATGCGATAGCCAGGTGCTCGCCGGAAGCCCCCACGTCCTCGGGTCGCGCGTCCCGGTCCGGCGGCTCTGGGCGTGGCACCGCGGCGGCGCGTCGGTGGAGACGCTGCTCAAGCGCTACCCCAACCTCGGGCCCGCGCGCGTGCTCGACGCGCTCGCGTTCGCGTACGACAACCAGGACCTCATCGAGGCCGACATCGCGCGCGAGCAGCTGCTCTTCAAGAAGAAGGGCGGTCCCGCGGTCGGCGCGCGCCCGCTCGCCCAGCTGAACCTCCCCTTCGACGAGGACGAGGAGTGAGCGGCGCCCGAGAGGGCGCAGCGGGCAAGGGACGGCGCGCGGCGGGGCGCGCGCCGCGCGTGAGACGCCACGGGCGAACTGCCGTGCGCGCCATGTCTAACCCCTCGCGCGATATATATATGTGAACCCCCTCGCGATATATATATGTGAAGCCTCTCGCGCCACCTGCGATGCAGACCGCCATCCCCGCGCGATGAGCTCAGCTTGATTCTTTACAGCCATCCTGACTTGGGGCAATTAGGGCCGTCCGTCGCTGGAGCCCGCAGTGCGGGGGCTGCTCGGCATTGCGAGTGACCGTCGCGCAGGATCGCGGCTGTCCCAGCTTTCAAGGTCGCGGCTGCTGGTGTAGGGTCCGCGCTCCATGGGGTACCGATCGAGGTGCCGGAGGGATTCTGAGATGAGCGTCAATCGATGGAAGTTGTTCGCGATGCCCGTGGCCCTTCTCGGCCTGGCCTCGCCTCTCCTCGTGAACTGCGGCGGCAAGGGGTTCCCCGGCGCGGACAGCCTGCCCGGCCCGGCCGGTGACCTGGCGTCGGCCGCGGGCGGCTGCGACGAGCTGAAGAACGGCGGCATCGCGAACCTGAAGTTCGACGGCGGCGCCGAGGTCGAGGGCAAGATCAAGGGCTTCCTCGATGCGGCTGCGTCGCTCGACAAGCTCACCGCCACCATGGAGGCGGACCTGATCGCCTCGTGCGGCAAGCTCGGCAAGGACCTCGGCATGAGCGAGGCGGAGCTCAAGGCCGACCCGAGCGGCGGCAAGGGCGCCGAGAAGGTCTGCGGCGCGGTCTCGGCCAAGGTGAACGCCGCCGTGAAGGCGAACGCCGAGGCGAAGATCACCGTCCAGATCGATCCCCCGAAGTGCTACGCCGACATCACGGCCATGCAGAAGTGCCTCGGCGACTGCGGGTCGCCGGTGCAGCCCGGCAAGCTCGAGGCGAGCTGTGAGGGCGGCGAGATCAGCGGCAAGTGCGACGCCGAGTGCAAGGGCAAGTGCAGCGTCGAGGCCGGCGCGGCGTGCACCGGCACCTGCAACGCGAGCTGCTCGGGCAAGTGCGAGGCCGGCTTCAAGGGCACCTGCGGCGGCAAGTGCGACGGCAAGTGCGACGGCAAGGACTCGAAGGGCGCGGCGTGCGCCGGCTCCTGCGAGGGCAAGTGCGACGCCAAGGCCGAGGGGTCCTGCTCGGGCACCTGCGAGGGCAGCTGCTCCGGCTCCTGCGAGGTCAAGGCCGCGGCGAAGTGCTCCGGCTCCTGCTCCGGCGGCTGCAGCGCCGAGATCAAGGAGCCGAAGTGCTCCGGCGAGTTCAAGCCCCCGAGCGTCGACCCGAGCTGCCAGATCCAGTGCACGGCGAAGACCGCCGGCGAGGCGAAGTGCGACGCGCCGAACGTCCGCATCGTGGCGAACGGCAAGGTGAACGCCGACGCGCAGAAGCTCGTCGCCGCGCTCCGGACGTCGCTCCCGGCGATCGCCAAGGTGCAGCTCGGCTCCGGCAAGAAGCTGGCGGCGGCGGTGTCCGGCGTCGGCAAGGCCGGCGTCGAGGTGAAGGACGTGGCGCTCAAGGCCGGCGGCAAGGCGGTCGCCTGCGTCGCGGCCGCGGTCGATGCGTCGGCCAGCGCGTCGGCCTCGATCGACATCAACATCAAGGCGAGCGCGAGCGTCAGCGGCTCGGCGAGCGGTTCGGCCAGCGGCGGGACCTGATCCCCGGCGCGGCCTGAGCGCGGACGCGGCGGCGGTCCCCTCCTGGGGGCTGCCGCCGTCGTCATTTCAGGCGCCGAATCCCGGGCTCGCGGCGCAGATCTGGGTGCGAGCTCACCTTTCCGGTCGCCGCGCGCGGGGCGCGAGGGTCAAGATCAGCGCCCGATTCGCCGCCCAACGTTGCAGGCAGGTTTCTTGGCCAGACAGCCGCGATGCGGCAAGCCGTTGAGGCGGCGTGCCTCCGGGAGGCGGCCGGGCCATTGCGCGCTATCGCGGCGCTCGTCCGGAGTATCATGGTGCGTCGGCGAACGATGACGGGGTACTCGGAAGGGCAGGAGCGATGGTCGGCGATCCTTTGATCGAGCGCGGCGCCAGGATCGGCGAGTACACGATCGAGGATCGCCTCGGCGAGGGCGGCTTTGGCGCCGTGTTCCGCGGCCGTGACGGGGCCGGGAACGACGCCGCCATCAAGATCTTCAAGGACGTGAGCGCCCAGAACGCCGGGCAGCTCTTCGCCCAGCAGAACGAGATCGAGGCGCTGCTCCGCCTGCGCCACCCCTCGCTCGTCAAGCTCTCCTCGTACGGCGTCCTGGACGGCGTGGGCCTCTACCTCGCCATGGAGCTCGTGCAGGGCGAGACGCTCGACCGGTACCTCGCACGGATGGGCTCGCTCGACACGATCGAGGCCCTGCGCATCGCGCGCCGCGTGGCCGAGGCGCTCGCGCACTGCCACGCGCTCAACGTGCTCCACCTCGACCTCAAGCCGAGCAACATCGTCCTCACCGATCCGTACGAGCCCCGGCTCAAGATCCTCGATTTCGGCCTGGCGACGCTCACCGTGAGCTTTCAGCCCGAGCACGCGCGCGTCAACGCGGGCACCATCGCGTACCTGGCGCCCGAGTGCCTGAAGCGCGGCGCGCTCGGGCGCCCGAGCCCCCGGATGGACCTCTACGCGGTCGGGGTCATGCTTTACGAGCTGCTCGCCGGCCGGCTTCCATTCTCGGACGGCACCGTCAACAGCGTCATCAACCAGAAGGTCTACGGCACGCTCGTGCCGCTCGCCCACGCGGCGCCCGAGACGCCGGCGCCCGTCGTCGCGCTGGTCGAGGAGCTCCTGGAGCGCGACCCGGCGCGGCGCTTCTCCAGCGCGGCCCGGCTCTGCGCGCGGCTCAAGGAGCTCTATTACGTCACGCTCCACGGCACCTCGCAGCCCCCGGCCGGGGCCGAGGCGGAGGCGCCCGAGCGCGACGCCGCGGCGCCGGAGGCCTTCGACGACGCCCCGTTCGTCGGCCGCGAGCAGGACCTCGGGCGGCTCACGGAGCTCCTCCAGGGCGCGGTGCGCGGCGAGCCGCGGCCGGCCGTGGTGGTCGGCGACACGGGCGTCGGCAAGAGCCGCCTCGTCGCCGAGCTGCTCCGGAGCGCCGAGCAGACGGGCACGGCCATCGTCGCGTACGGCCGCTGCAGGGAGCTCTCCGGGCTCGTGCCGTACTCCGCGATCCGCGAGGCGCTGACGCAGATCGCGCTCTGGCTGGAGCGGCACGGCGACAGCCGGGCGGCGCGCATCCGCCGGCTGGTGAGCCTCGTGATCGCCGACGACGCCGCCCTGCTCCAGGGGCTCGTGCCGGAGCTGACGCGCGCGGTCGGGCTCGCCGACGAGGGCGGCGCCATCGGCCCGGGCGGCACGCGCTGGATCGCCGATCTGATCCTGCGGCTGCTCGGCGCGATCTCCGAGGAGATCCCGGTCGTCCTCGCGATCGAGGACGTGCACTGGGCCGACGAGGCGACGCAGGAGGTGCTGCTGCGCCTCTCGGATCAGCTCGGCGAGATGCCGGTGCTGCTGCTCGGCACGGCGCGGCCGCCCTTCGCTCGTGGCTCGTCGCTGCCTCCGCCCGGCTCGTCGCTGCCTCCGCCCGGCTCGTCCACGCTGCGCGGCCCGGGCTCGTCGCCGATGACGCCGCGCTCGGCGGGGTGGCTCGCGTGGAAGGACGTCGAGCGCCTCGACCTCGGCCCGCTCCGGCCCGAGGCGAACCGGGCGCTCCTCTCCTCGCTCGGCCGCGGCGCGGGGGACGACCTCGTCCAGGAGCTCGTGCGCCGCGTCCCGCTGCTCGCCGCGGGCAACCCGCTCTTCAACATCCAGGTCGTCCGCAACATGGAGACCGAGGGCTTCCTGCAGCGCAGCCGGAGCGGCGCGCTCGAGATCTCCCGCGCCGATGCGACCTACCTCGCGCCCGCGTCGGTCTCGGACGTCCTCTCGCGCAGCATCGACGCGCTCGATCCCACGACGGTCCAGGTCCTCGGCGTCGCCGCGCTCATCGGCCGCCAGTTCCTGCGCGACGATCTGGTCGAGCTCGGGCTCTTCGACCCGGCGGAGGTCGACAGCGCCCTGCGCGACGCCGCGGCGCACTACGTCTGCCTCAGCGAGGACGGGGGCCTCACGTCGTTCTCGCACGACGCGGCGCGCGAGCAGCTCGCCGCCCGCGTCCCGCCTAAGGAGCGCCCCGACTACCACGGGCGCATCGCGCGGCGCATCGAGCTGCGCGGCGGCGATCCGGGGACGCTCGCGCACCACGTCGAGCGCGCCGGCGACCTCGACCGCGCCGCGTCGACGTACCTGCTCGCGGCGGGCGAGGCCGATCGGCTCCAGGATCCGCACGGCGCCAGCCGGCGGCTGAAGCAGGCGCTCGCGCTGCTCGAGCGGCTGCCGCTCGACCCGGCGCGGATCGAGCTCAGGGCGCGCTGCGCGCACGAGCTCGCGCGCGTGGCGTGCCTGCTCGGCAGCACGGCGGAGCCGCTCGATCTGCTCCGCCGCGCGCAGGGGGCGCTGCCGGAGACGCCGCTCGTCACGGCGGCCCTCTCCAGCGCGCTGTCGCGCGTGCACTACGTGCGGGGCGAGTTCGCCGACGCGGTGGCCCACAGCCGCAAGGCGCTCGAGGCGATCGGCGCGAGCCCGGAGCTGCGCCCGTACCAGTGCCTGCCGGCGAACATCCTCGGGCGCGCGCTGTGCGCGGCCGGCAAGGTGGGCCCGGCGACCGAGCCGCTCCGCCGCGGCTGCGAGCTCGCGGAGGCGGCGGGCGAGTACGTCGAGCTCTGCCACTCGCGCGGCATCCTCTGCGTCGCGCTGAGCCAGGCCGGCTTCTACGCCGAGGCCGAGCAGAACGCCGCGGACGCCGCGCGCCTCGCCGAGCGCCTGCGGGACCCGGTGCGGCTGCTCGGCACGTGGTTCTACCACGCGGTGCTCGCGGAGGGCCGGTTCGACTGGGATCTCGGGGTCCGGTCGACCGCGCAGCTGCTCTCGTACGCCGAGGAGCACGGCCTGAGCGGTCTCTACCTGTACATGGGAACGATGTACGCGGGCCGGCACCAGTTCCACATGGGCCAGCTCGGGCGGGCCCGCGTGCTGATCGCGAACGCGGTCAACCTGAGCGGCGTGCTGGGCATCGGCATGGGGCGCGGCTGGGCGGAGGGTTACCTGGGCGACGTGTACTTCGTGCAGGGCCTGCTCCCGGAGGCGCTCGCCGCCTACGAGCGGGCGATCGAGATCGGCTCGGCGGGGACGGGCGACGCGTACGCCGTGAGCCTCGGCCGGGTCGGCCGGATTCACGCGCGGGCGCTGCTCGCCAACGACGCCAGCGACGCTGGCCAGGCTGGCTTGCTCGCCGCGTACGGCCGGGAGACGCTCGATCTCATCCGCGCGTCGGGCAACCGGACGCTGCTGGTGACGGCGCTCGAGCGGTACGCCGAGGCGCTCGACGCGCTCGGTGACGCGAGGGCGGCGAGCGGCGTCCGCGCCGAGCGCGCGGCGCTCGTCGCGGAGCTCGGCCTGACGGATCCGACGTTCTGGCCGCGCGTCCCGGCCGAGGCGGCGTTCCAGGGCCCCCCGCGGGCGTACTGGGCCGATCTGCCGCGCGAGGTCCGGAGCGCGGGCCCGAGCAACGTCGGCACGACGCAGGTCGTGGGCGTGACGGTGGCGGAGCTCGCGGCGGCGGCGACGATCGCGGTCCCGGAGGAGGAGCTCGGCGGGCCGACGATCGTCGCGATCCCGCGCCTCCGCCACGTCACGCTGCTGGAGACGCTGGCCTCGGTGGAGGGCTTCGTCCCGCGCTTCGACGGGCCGGAGGCCCCGCCGGTCGCCAAGTGACGGCGGAGGACGGCGGCGCCGCGCGGGCGCCCGGGAAGGGAGCAACGCGGGGAGCGGGTGAGGCGGCGGAGCGTCACACATTCAAACCGCGTAGACTCATGCCTCGCGGATGTGGAACGCCGCCGCCGTCGCGACGGTCAACTGCAGGCCGCCCGCCCCGCGAGGGCGTCAGGGTTCGAACTGGACGAGCACGACGTCGCTATATCCCCCCACGGCGCTCGTCAGCGTCGAGCCGCCGAAATTGGCGCTACCGATCAACGATCCTGCGATCGTCGCGTTCCCGGAGCTGTCCAGCGCGATGGCGTCCGCGACCTGGTAGCTCGAATCGCCGTAGTTGTTGCTCCAGTCATGGGCGCCGGCGTCATCGAAGTGCGCGACGAAGATATCCATGTTTCCTGCGCTGGTCAGCGTTGAGCCACCGAAGTTGACGGCTCCGGAGGAAGCCACCACGACGCTCACGTTCCCGGCGCTGTCCACCGCGACCCCGCGGCCCTCGTCCCAACCCGTGCCTCCGTAGCCGTCGCTCCACTGGTCGACGCCGGCGGCGCTGAATTGCGCCAGGAACACGTTCATATCGCTGCTCCACGGGTCGGTGAGCGTGGCCGTGTTGCTGCCGAAGTCGACGCTGCCGCCGAAATCGCCGATCACGACGATATTCCCGGCGCCGTCGATCGCGACCTCATTGGCGCCCGCGTAGTCGTCGTCGCCGAAGCTGTTGCTCCACAGGTGATCGCCGTCGCTCTCGAACTTCGCCAGGAACGCGTCTCCCTTGTTGAAGTCGATGATCCAAGGTCCCCCGCTGTTCGCGGTGAACGAGCTGCCGCCGAAATTCACGGTACCGGAGTACGTGCCCGAGACGACGACGCTGTCGTCGGGATCCACGGCGACGCCGAAGGACGCCGCCATGGTCCCGTAGGGCACCCCGAAGAACTTGCCGAAGACCGGGCTGCCGTCAGCGCCGTCGAGCTTCACCAGGAAGGCGTCCAGCGTGTCCGCCCAGCTGGTGTCAAGGCCAATCGTGAGGTAGTACGAATAATAGCCGGCGATGTAAACGTCGCCTGCGGAGTCGACCGCGATGCTGTTGACGCCGGCACTGTCGAAGACATCGACCCCGCCGTAGACCTTGCTCCAGACGTGATCGCCGTCGCTGTCGAGCTTCACGACGAAGAGCGCGGTGCCGTCGCCGACGGAGAGCGTTCCTCCTCCGAAGTCGACGTCCTGGCTGGTGTAGCCGGCGATGTAAACGTTGTCTTCGCCATCCGCGGCCACGGAGACGACGTGCACTTCATCGAAGCTCTTGCTCCAGATGTGGCTGCCGCCGTGATCGAACTTCGCGACGAAGCCAGCGGTGGTGGACGTGCTCAGCACGCCGCCGCCGGGGCCGTCGAAGTCCAGCACACCCCAGTGGTTCATTCCGAAAATGTGGGTATCAATACATTCCGTCCCCACTCTCGACACGGGTATTCGGGCCGCCACTTGGGGGTCCGGAAAGGTGCCGTAGCGTAGGGGCTTGTCGTCACTGACACGATCGCGGCAAGAGCAGGGCATGACGCCAGCTCGCTGGCGTCTGGCCTGTGCGCCGAGGCCGAGCAGAGCGCCGCCGGCGCCGTAAGGCCGGGAGACGCTCGATGCTCATCCGCGCGTCGGGCCACCGGATGCTGCTGGTGACGGCGCTCGAGCGCCACGCCGAGGCGCTCGACGCGCTGGGCGATGAGGGAGCGTGCAGCGCCGCGCGGGCCGTGCGCGTCGCGGCGGATCAGCGGGGGCGCTGCGCGCGCTGCCGGGGGGGCGCTGCGCGTGGCCAGGGCGCAGCGCGGCCGGCGCTCAGCCGTCGCCGGTGCCGCGCACCTTGCGCCGGTCGGCTCCCCTGGGGCGGGGCCAGCAGCGGGTTGAAGGGGTGGACCTTGGGACAGGAGAGCTCGATGCCGTGGAGCCGGGCGTGGCGGAAGGCGTCCTTGTAGGCCCACTCCCGCTTCGGCGGGATCTCGGCGGGCCCGAGCTGGCTCCAGTGCTCGAGCAGGCCGGCGAAGAGCACCGGGTGGATGTCGAGCGCGACGCCGCGGCGGTCGCAGATCTCCTGGATCCGCAGCCAGGCGAAGTACGCGTAACCCGAGATGTAATCGAAGTAGATATCGACGCGGCCGGCCATCGCGAGCCTCCGAGCGCTCGTGGACTGCGCGCTGCGCCCGAGGTCCTGGGGGTCGCCCTGGAGGAGCCCTGGCGCGGCGCCCGGGATGGTACCATCGCGGCCGGTGCGATCCCTCGTTCAGCCCGACGCGCGTGATGAGCGTGACGCGCGCGGCGCGAGCGCTGCCGCGGCGCCGGCCGGCCCAGTCGACATCGTGCGCACAGCGCTCGCCCACATCTGGGCGATGCTGTTTCTGGTCGTGCTGCTCCCGGTCGGGCTGCTCTGCTTCCCCTTCGATCCCCGGCAGCGGATGCACGATCGGCTCTCGGTCGTGTGGGCGCGCGGGGCGCTCTGGCTGGTCGGCGTGAGGGTCGAGGCCGAGGGCGTCCTGCACGTGCGGCCGGGCGAGCGCTACGTGATCACGGCGAACCACCAGAGCGCGCTCGACATCCTCGCGCTCCTGGTGGTGCTGCAGGGGCGCACACCGATGCGCTTCCTGGCGAAGCGCGCGCTGTTCCACGTGCCGGTGCTGGGCTGGGGCATGCGCCTGTACGGCCACACCCCAGTCGACCGGCGGCGCGCCCGCGGGGCGCTCGCGGATCTCGGCGAGGCGCGGCGCAACGTGATGCAGCGGTGGTCGACGGTGTTCTTCCCCGAGGGCACGCGGAGCGCGACGGGCCGGCTCCTGCCCTTCCGGCTGGGTGCGTTCCGGACCGCCTCGGCCGCGGGCGCGCGCATCCTGCCGGTGACCCTCGACGGCGCGGGCGCGCTCCAGCCGAAGGGGCGTTATGCCGCCGCGCCCGGCGTCGTGCGGGTCGTGGTGCACCCGCCGCTCGACCCGCCGGGGGCGTCGCCCGAGGCGCTGCACGCCGCGATGGAGGCGTGCAGGTCCGCCGTGGCGTCGGCACTGCCCGAGGCGCTCCGGGAGGGGGAATTCAGTTTCACCTCTCCCAAGAGGCTCCCGACAGCCTCCGACCAGAGCTAGCCGCCGCCGGGCAGCTTGCCGAACCGCTGCTCGTACTCGGCCAGCCGCGCTGCGAGGAGCGTCGCCTCGTGCTGCGCCGCGCGTGCCTGCTCTTCGGCGGCCCGCGCCTGCTCCTCGCCCGTGGGCACCACGCGCCCTTCTGGGTCGAGCCAGCGGAGCCAGTCGGCCTCGAGGCCGTGGTACGTGCCGCGGCGGACGCCGAGCCGGAGGTGCAACCGCGGGCTCGCCACGTCGCCGCCCGCACCGGGCGCGACGGGCGCGTACGCCATCGTGGCGAGATCGAGCACGTAGGCCTCGAGGACGCCGGTAAACGGATCGAACAGGTAGTACTCGGGCACGCGCAGGAGCTTCGCGTAGATCCGCATCTTGTCGGTGCGATCGACCTTCTCGGTGCTCTCGGAGAGCAGCTCGATCACCACGTCGGGCGTCCTTCCGTCCTCCTGCCAAACGACCCAGGACTTGCGCTCGCGCCTCACCGTGTCGAGCACCACGAACACGTCCGGCCCGCGAAAGTCGTTCTTCTTTGCCTGGAGCTCGCTGAAGTAGACGGCCATGTTGCCGCCGACGTACACGTCGTCGCGCTCCTTCCACAGCAGATCCAGCGCCTCGATGAGGAGGTCCATCTGCTTGCGATGCCGTTCGGACTCCATCGGCTCCCCGTCATCGTACGGCAGCTCGTCCTCGCCGGGCGGCGGGATCGGGACGAACGAGGTGTCGCTCTGAAAGGCCATGCGTCGCTCCTCCAGGGAGAGTACCGCTCGTCGCCCTCGCGGTCGAACGTGTCGCGGAGGGCCCCCCGTACCACGGCCCCACACCGGCCGCGACGGAGCTCCGTGACGATGCCAGGAGCACCGACGGCCCGCCGCTCCCGGCGCGCTCTGCGCCTTCCGCCCCCGCGCCGCGCCGACAGGCGCACCCCGGAAGAACTCTGCATGATAAAATTCGGGACGAGCGCGCAATGGCGCACAAGGGCGGCCCGCGAGCCGCGAGCTCTTCTAGCGAATCACGAGCTCTTCACTCCATCCTCTCGCGGCTGTCAGCGAATTTTCGTCCTTCTTCGAACCCCCTCCGGAGGCGCGACGCCGCCGCGCCCGCCGGTCACGCGCCTGACCAAGCGCCGCACCAGGCTCAGGAGCGCCCGTGTTTTTTGACCCTATTTTGAACATAACCGCCCCATCGCACCTCATCCGTCCTGAGGTTCTCGTATATAAGAGCTCATTACAGATTCATGGCAGACCCCCGCGTCAAACCTCAGCTCGTGGTGATCGGCTGCTCGGCGGGTGGGATCCAGGCCCTCAGCACGCTCGTCTCCACGTTCAGGGCGCCGTTCCCGGCGCCGATCGTGATCGCCCAGCACCTCGACCCCCGACGGCCCAGCCACCTCGTCGACGTGCTGGCCCGCCGCAGCGCGCTGCCCGTCCGCAGCGTCGCCACGGTCTCCCCGCTCGAGGACGGCGTCGTTTATGTCGTGCCCTCGGGGCGCGATGTGGAGATCAGCGACCACGAGCTCCGGCTCCGGCCCGACAACACCGATCGACCCAAGCCGTCGGTCGACATGCTCTTTCGCACCGCGGCGGAGGTCTTCGGCGAGGGCCTCGTCGCCGTCATCCTGACCGGCAACGGCTCCGACGGCAGCGCCGGCGCCCTCCACGTCAAGAAGAGCGGCGGCACCGTCATCATCGAGAACCCCCAGACGGCGAGCTTCCCGGGCATGCCCGAGTCGCTGGCCCCGAGCACCGTCGACATCGTGGCCGATCTCGATCGGATAGGGCCCATCCTCAACGAGCTGCTCACGGGCACGTATGTCGAGCCCCCTGCGGACGACGAGAAGCGGCTCCAGGAGCTCCTCGATCTCGTGCGCGAGCGGAGCGGGATCGATTTCAGGAAGTACAAGCAGGCGACCATCCTGCGCCGGCTCCGGCGCAGGATGGCGGCCACGAACACGGAGTCCATCGAGGCCTACCGGCAGCACCTCGCCGAGCACCCCGACGAGCTCCAGCGGCTCATCAACAGCTTCCTGATCAAGGTCACCGAGTTCATGCGCGACCCCGATCTCTTCGCGCAGCTCCGGGACGTGATCCTGCCCGGGCTCATCGCGCACGCCCGCAGCGACAACAAGGCGCTGCGGATCTGGTCGGCCGGGTGCGCCACCGGCGAGGAGGCGTACTCGCTCGCCATCCTGGTCAGCGAGCTGCTCGGGGACGAGCTCGACGCCTTCAACATCCGCATCTTCTCGACCGACGTCGACAGCGAGGCGATCGCGTTCGCCCGCCGCGGGATCTACGCGGCGAGCGCCGTCGAGGACCTGCCCCACGGCCTGCTCGATCGCTACTTCGTCGCCGTCGACGGCCAGTACCAGGTCAAGAAGCGCATCCGCAGCCTCACCGTCTTCGGCGAGCACGACCTCGGCCAGCGCGCGCCCTTCCCGCACCTGGATCTGGTGGTGTGCCGCAACGTGCTCATCTACTTCACGAGCGATCTCCAGCGCCGCACGCTGCACCTCTTCGCCTTCTCCCTGCGAGAAGGCGGCTACCTCGTGCTCGGCAAGGCCGAGACGACGAGCCCGCTCAGCGAGTACTTCGTCCCCCACGACATCCACTACAAGATCTACGTGCGCCGCGGCGAGCGCATCCTCATCCCCCCCGCGCCCTCCATCCCCCCCGTGCTGCCCAGGCGCGCTCCCCGCGGCAAGAGCCTCCCCATGACCATGCGGCCCCTCAGGGAGCAGCCGCGCGCCCGCCTGTCCATCGACCTGCTGCTCTCTGGCTTCCGCCAGGGCCTCGTGGTCATCGACAGCCGCTACGACATCCTGGAGATCAACTTCGCGGCGCGGCGCCTGCTCGGCATCCACGGCACGGCGCTCGGGCAGGACTTCGTGCACCTGGCGCAGGTCATCCCCCACCGGCCGCTGCTCGACGCCATCGACGCCGCCTTCCGGGGCGAGGCGCGGGATCCGATCGAGATCGCCCTCGACCCGACGCCGCAAGGCGAGCAGACCACCATCCAGCTCTCCTGCCTCGCGCCCCAGATCGAGCTCGACCCGAGCAAGCTCGGCGTCGCGCTGCTGGTGATCGAGGACATCACCGCGGCCGTGCAGCGCCGGGAGGCGAGCGACGACGCGATCGCCCAGGCGGGGCAGCTCCAGGCGGAGCTCGATCGGACGGTGGCCGAGCTCGATCGCGTGCGCTCCGAGGTCGACGCGCACACCGCCGCGCGCTCGCAGGCGGAGCGCGCTGGCGAGGAGGACAGGCTGATGATCCGGCGGCTATCGGAGCAGAACCGGCAGCTGCTCCGGGCCAACGAGGAGCTCACGTCGGCGCACGAGCAGCTCCGCGCCCTCAACGAGGAGCTGATGGTCTCCACCGAGGAGGCGCAGGCCGCCATGGAGGAGGTCGAGACGCTGAACGAGGAGTTCCAGGCGACCAACGAGGAGCTGGAGACCGTCAACGAGGAGCTCCAGGCGACGATCGAGGAGCTGAACACGACGAACGCCGATCTCGAGGCGAGGAGCCGCGAGATCCAGGAGCTCTCCGCGCCGATCGAGAACGAGCGGGCGCGGCTCTCCGCGATCCTGCACAGCATGGGCGACGCGCTCCTCGTGGTCGACGGCGCCGGGCGTCCGGTGCTCACGAACGACGCGTATTTCACGATGTTCGGTGAGGGCCGGCCGGTCGCGATGGACGACAAGGGCCGGCTGCTGCCCGCCCACGACGCGCCGGAGCAGCGGGCCGCGCGAGGCGAGAAGTTCCAGATCGAGTTCTCCATCCCCGGCCCGGGCGGCACGAGCCGGCACTTCGAGGCCACCGGCCAGCCCATCGACACCGCCAGCCCGCGCCCCGCAGAGACGGCGGAGCGCGGCGTGATCGTCATCCGCGACATCACGGACCGGAGCCTCCGCAAGCTGCAGGATCGCTTCATCGCGATCGCGAGCCACGAGCTCCGCACGCCGCTCGTGCCCCTCCACGGCTACCTCGACATGCTGCTCAGCCTGCTCCCCACGGACGGCGACCCACGCCTTCACCGGTTCGCCTCGCTCGCCCGCACCCAGAGCGAGCGCCTCGCGCGGCTGGTCGACGATCTCGTGAGCGCGAGCCGCATCCAGACCGGGAAGTTCGAGCTCCAGCTCGAGGACGTGGACCTCGTCCCGCTGGTCGCGAGCGCCGCCGAGGGCGCCCAGTCGCTCGCGACAACGCCAAAGATCCACGTCGTGCTGCCCCCAGGCACGGCGGAGCCGCTCGTGGTGAAGGGCGATGCCGCGCGGCTGGAGCAGGTCCTCATGAACCTGATCATCAACGCCTTCAAGCACGCGAGCGCCACCCCCCAGATCGAGGTGCGATTGCGGCGCGCCGGCGGGGGCGCCGAGCTCGACGTGGAGGACTACGGCCCGGGGATCCCCTCGGCCAACCTGCCGCACCTGTTCTCGAGCTTTTACCAGGTGGAGAGAGCCGGCCACTCCTCCGGCGGCATGGGCCTCGGGCTCTTCATTTGCAGGGAGATCGTCAGGGCGCACGGCGGCCAGATCTTTGTGCGCAGCACGGAAGGCAAGGGGGCGACCTTCACAGTCAGGCTGCCCCTGATCGAGGACCGACAAGCACACGACTGATGCGCTGAATCGACCCCGCTCTCCTGCGCTCGCACGCGGCCGGTCGGGCGGCGCTGCGGGGAGGGACCAGGCCCATGAAGGGGACCATCTTGGTGGTGGAAGACGACCTGGATTCGAGCAACATGCTCCGGGAGCTGCTGGGGATGGCCGATTATGCTGTCGAGTCGGCCGAGACCGCCGACCAGGCGATCGCCGCGATGACGGAGCGGCGCTACGACGCCGCGTTGCTCGATCTGACCGTGTCCGGCGCGACGACAGAGGAGCTGATCCAGCGGCTGCAGGGCGTGTCGGATCGGCCGCCCATCGTGCTCTTCTCGGCGCGGACACCCGATGATCTCCGGACAGCGGCCGAGCAGCTCAAGGCGGCGGCCGTGATCCAGAAGCCGGCGAGCATGGGCGTGCTCCTCTCCACCGTGGCGCGGGTGGCGCGCCGGCCTTCGTAGGCGGCGCCTGCGAGCGGGGCGGCATCGCTCCTCTTCTCGTCTGCTCCTCGTCTGCTTCGCTTCTCCCCCTTCTCCCCCTTCTCCCCAGCGAGGCGCACTGTGCCGGAACCGGACATCATCACGATCGGGGCGTCGGCTGGAGGCGTGGAGGCGCTGATCGTGCTCCTCGGGGGGCTGCCTGCCGATCTGCCAGCGTCTCTGTTCGTGGTCCTCCACCTTCCGCCGACGGCGCGGAGCATGCTCGCCACGATCCTCGGGCGGTCGACCCGCCTGCAGGTGGGGGTGGCGGTCGACGGCGAGCCGATCGAGCGAGGGCGGGTCTACGTCGCGCCGGTGGACAACCACCTCCTGCTCGGCGATGGCGTGGTGCGCGTGGTGCACAGCGCGCGCGAGAACGGGCACAGGCCGGCCGTGGACCCTTTGTTCCGGACCGCGGCAGAGGTGTACGGCGTCCGCGTCATCGGGGTGGTCCTCTCCGGCATGCGCGACTGCGGCACGGCCGGTCTGCTCGACGTGAAGCGCTACGGCGGTATCGCTGTCGTTCAGGATCCGCAGGACGCCCTGTTCTCGGAGATGCCGCAGAACGCGCTCGACAACGTCCCGGTGGACCACTGTGTCCCGCTGGCGCGGTTATCGCCGCTGCTCACGGATCTGGTGCACCAGAAGGCCAGCCGCTCCCCCGCAGAGGCGCGAGCGGGGACGGAGAGAGCGAAGGTGGATGCGATCGAGAGCGACTTCACTTGTCCGGGGTGCGGCGGCAACCTGATCCGGAGCGACGACGGCGCGATGCTCCATTTCAGGTGCAAGGTCGGCCATCGCTACTCTCCGGAGGGTCTGGAGGACGAGCAGGCTTCGGCGCTCGATGCGGCGCTGTGGATCGCGCTCCGCACGATCGAGGACAGCGCGGCGCTGGCGCGCAGGATGGCGGCGCGCGCGGCGGAGCGGAACCAGCCGCAGATGATGGCCCATTTCGAGGAGAAAGTCCGGGTGGCCGAGGAGCGGAGCGCCCTGGTGCGCCGGGCGCTGCTGGGCACCGGTGAGGGCAACGGACCGACAGGGAGCGCCCACCCGAGGCGCCACGGGGGGCGGCTGCCGCCGACGGGGTGAGCGGCCGCTCGCGGAGCGGACCGAGACCGCGGCGCCGCCGAGGGGCGCGGCGGGCGAGCAATGGCGCACGATGGCCAGAAGGGCTAGGTGTGGCCCATGGATGTCACCAAGGTGATGAGCGAGCTGGAGCGGCTCGGCACCGAGCAGAACCGCAAGGTCTACCGGCGCCACGGGATGACCGATCCGCTCTTCGGCGTGAGCTTCGCCCACATGAACGCGCTGGAGAAGCGGATCAAGCGCGACCACGAGCTCGCCGAGGCGCTCTGGGCGACGGGCAACGCCGACGCGAGGACGCTGGCGGTGTCGATCGCCGATCCGGGGCGCTTCACCTGGGACAAGCTCGAGGCGTGGCTCCACGGCCTGCGCTCTCCGGTGCTCATCGACCTGCTCATGAAGCGCGTCGCGCTCAAGACGCCGTTCGCCCGGGACGCGATGGCGCGCTGGACCGCGTCGAACGACGAGTGGCTCGGCCGCGCGGGCTGGACGCTCCTCGGCCTGCTCGCGACCGAGGACCCGTCGCTGCCCGACAGCGTGTTCGAGGAGCGGCTCTCGGTGATCGAGGCGTCGATCCACCGGGCAAAGAACCGCGCCCGCGAGGGGATGAACAGCGCGCTCATCAGCATCGGCGGGCGGAACGAGCCGCTGCGCGGCAAGGCGCTCACGGCGGCGCGGCGCATCGGCAAGGTCGAGATCGACCACGGCGAGACGAGCTGCAAGACGCCCGACGCGACCTCCTACATCGAGGCGATCTGGTCCAGGAAGCCGGCCGCCGCGCCTGCCGCAAAGCCGGCCAGGGCCGCCGCTGCGAAGCCCGCCAAGGCCGCTGCGAAGGCCAAGGCCGCTGCGAAGCCCGCCAAGGCCGCCGCGAAGCCCGCCAAGGCCGCCGCGAAGCCCGCCAAGGCCGGCAGGAGCGCCAAGGCCACCGCCAAGCCCGCCGCCGCGAAGCGAGCCTAGAACACCGATCCCATGAGAGGTCTCAGGGAAATCGACAGAAGAGAAGACAAACCGCAAGGGCGCGAGGGGCGCAAGGGAAAGGCAGGAACTCTCTCATCTCTCATCCCTTGCGCCCCTTGCGTCCTTGCGGTTTGTCTTTTTCCCGCATTCCCTTGAAGGACACGCGCCGTCCGGCGCTGGATCACGCCGGGTGCGCCATCGTGAACGGCTCGCCCGTCAACCCGAGCAGCTCCTTGCGCGTGAGCCGCTCGACGACCTTGCGCGTGAAGATCAGGTGATCTTCCTCCTCGTGCAGGCGGCGCCGGAACGCCTGCCTCGCCTCGTTGTCGTCGGCCTCGTCGGCGAGCTCGAGCAGCAGCTGCCAGCCGGCGTTGTCGACGAGCTCCGCGGTGAGCAGCGCGTGGAAGAGGTGGGTCGGGTTCATGTCCCCGTCGAGCACGATCTGCTCGATGCCCCGCGACTCGACCGTGATGAGCCGCGACATGTCCGTCTCGGCGTGCGCGTCCCCGCCCAGCGCGCGGATCTGCGCCTCGAGCCACTCCTCGTGCTCCTTCTCCTGGTCCCGGTGCTCCTTGAGCTGGCCAAGCCGGGTCATCAGGAGGGGATCGGCCGCGCGCCCGATCTTCTCCACGACCGAGTCGTACAGCTTGACGCCTGCGCGCTCGAAGGTCAGCCGCTCGCTGAGCAGGTCGATGGCCTTGTCCCTGTTCATCTGTGCAAGCTTCTTCATGGATGCCTCCGACCGGGGCGTATGCGATTCGCAGGCCGCCGCGCGCCGCGCCTGCGAGGCGGGCAGAGCGCCGGCCGGGCGCGGCGCGCGGGCGATCAGAGGTGCTCTGTCAGGTACTCGACGATGGCGCGGTTCGCGTAATGGCTCGCGGCCGGCGACCGGTAGCCGTGCCGCTCGCCCGGGAACACGAGGGTGTCGAACCGCTTGTCCGCGGCCATCAGCGCCTCGATCATCTTCGCCGTGTGCGCAAAGTGCACGTTCTCATCCATGAGCCCGTGCATGAGGAGCAGCTTGCCGCGCAGGTTGCCCGCGCGCTTCGTGAGATCGGTCGCCTCGTACCGCGCGGCCTCCTTGTCGAGGAGGCCCATGTACCGCTCCGTATAGCCCGTGTCGTAGAGCCGATCGTCGGTCACCGGTGATCCCGCGACGCCCACGTGGAAGCGGTCCGGCGCCATGAGGAGCGCGTCCAGCGCCATCCTGCCGCCGTAGCTGTGGCCGTAGATCCCGACGCGGCCCGCGTCGACGTAAGGAAGCGTCTTCAGGAAATCGAGGCCCGCGATCTGATCGGCGAGCTCGACCTCGCCGAGGCGCCCGTAGATGGCGGACTCGAACGCGCGCCCGCGGTTCGCCGAGCCGCGGTTGTCGAGCTGAAAGACCACCACCCCGCGATCCGCGAGGTGATTCCAGAGCAGCCATGGCGACCACGAGTTGAAGACCGTCTGGACGCCGGGCCCTCCATACACGCTCACAACGACCGGATAGCGGCGGCCGGGCTCGATCCTCCGCGGCGCGAGCAGCGCGCCGTAGAGCGTGTCGCCGCTCGCGGCGCGCACCTCGACGATCTGGGGGGCGCGCAGCTCGAGCTCCGCGAGCTCGCGGTCCACGGGCGCCGGCAGCGCGCCGATCTCGGCGTTGTCCGCGCCCCTCACCGCCCCTTTCCACGGGCGATCCAGGGCTGCGTGGAGCTCGACGTACCCCGGCCCCCTCGGATCCACGGTGATCTGGTGCATCCCCGGGTCGGACGTGAGCCGCTTCACCTCGCCGCCCGCGAGCGGCACGGTGTAGAGGTGGCGCTCGGTCGGGCCGTCCTTGGTCGCCACGAAGCGCGCGAGGCCGCGCTCCTCGTCCGGCGGGAGGAGCGAGGTGACGTCCCAGTCGCCCTGGGTGAGCCTCGCGAGCTCGGCGCCCGAGTCGGCGTCCCGCAGCGCGAGGTGGCGATGGCCGCCCTCGGCGGTCGACCAGACGAACCTCGGCGAGCGCTCGAGGAGCCGCATATCGGCGAAGTCCACCCACGTCGGCGAGGTCTCGACGACGACCTCGGCGGCCTCGCCCGAACGCGGCCTCGCGCGGAGGAGCGAGAGGCGCTTCTGGTCGCGCGAGAGGGTCTGGAACCAGAGCGCCTTGCCGTCTTCCGCCCAGGCGAACCGGCCGAGGTAGCGCTCGTCTTCGCCACCGCCGCCCTTCCACGTGAGCCATGTCGTCTTCCTGGTGGCGAGATCGAGGATGCCCGCCCGGACGCGGGGGTTCTTGCCGCCGACGCGCGGGTAACGCGCCATCATGAGATCTTCCTTGCCGTCGCGGAAGCCGAGGACCGGCACCTTCTCGACCTCTCGCTCGTCGACCTCCAGGTAAGCCACCCGATCGCAGCCGGGGGAGATCCAGAAGCCGCTCGGCTCATCGAACTCCTCCTGACCGTTGAAGTCGCTCAGGCCGCGCGAGACCCCCTCAGGCGCCCCCCGGGTCAGCGCCGTCTCGCGCCGCGAGGCGACGTCGATCATGACGAGCTCGCGCCCGCGGACGAACACAACGCGCTCGCCGCCGTCGCACACCTTCGGATCGATCTCCGGCTCGGGCGTGTCGGTGAGCCGCGCGATCGCCCCTTTCGGGTCGCGCAAATCGCGCAAGTCACGCAAGAAGAGGTCGCCGCCGAAGGGGATGAGGGCGACCTCCGCCCGCTTCGCCCACGAATAGGCCGTGATCCCCTTGGAGAACATGCGCTGTCGCTCGCGGCGGAGCTCCTCCTCGCGGGACAGCGGCTTCGCGTCCTTCAGCAGATCGCCCGATGCGACGAGCTGCCGAATCTCGCGCGATGTGGTGTCGAAGGCAAAGAGCGCCTGCTCCGGCCCGTCCGCCTGCCGCTGGAGGTAGGTGATCAGCTTGCCGCCGGGCGCGTACTGGATCGCCCTGGGCAGCCGCGCCCCGAGCGGGGGTTGCCGGCCGAGGTGGGCATACGTGATGCGGCTCGCCTCCGGTCCGGCGATGCGCGTCTTCTCCGGCGAGGCGGCCTGCTTCACCGCCGCGGCGACCCCGGCCGGGGCGGCCTGGGTGGGCGGGGCGGCCCTCGGCGGGGACGAGCCGGTGGGCGGGGCGCACGCGGCGACCGAGAGGACGGAGAGCAACCCAAAGCGCGCGGGAACCAGCGGACTTCGCATGGCCGCTTCTCTCCCGTCGCCATGGCGATGTCAAACAGCGCTGCGCGCCGCGGGAAAGGCCGAGGCGCGCGAGCTCACCTTCGTCTTGATACTTTCTTGATGGCGCCCCTCCCCCATCTTGACGGCTCTTTGACCCGCGGAGCACTACGTTCAGTCCCGCCCGGCCGGCACGGACGCAAGCGCGCTCCACGCGGCCGATGAGGTCGCCATGGATGGTGTTTATATGGGGCTGACGCTCCTCCTTTTCTCGCTGTTCGCGGGGCTCATCAAGCTCTGCGAGAGGGTTTGAGCGCCATGATCGCGTTCACCTGGATCTCGGGCATCCTCGCCCTCGGTCTGCTGGTCTATCTGCTCTTCGCGCTCCTCAAGCCGGAGAGCCTGTCATGACAGCCAACGCGGCGCTGCAGGTCGCGCTCTACCTGGCCGTCCTCATTGCCCTCTCCGTCCCGCTCGGCCTCTACATGGCGCGGGTCTACCAGGGAGAGCGCGGCCTCATGGTCCGCGTGCTCGGGCCAGTCGAGCGGCTCATCTACCGCGCGGCGGGCGTGCGTCCGGATCAGGAGATGCGCTGGCAGGACTACGCCTTCGCCGTGCTCGCGTTCAACCTGGCCGGGCTCCTCGTCGTCTATGCCCTTCAGCGGCTCCAGGGCGCCCTGCCCCTGAACCCGGAGGGCATGGCCGCCGTCCCGCCCGATCTCGCGTTCAACACCGCCGCGAGCTTCGCCTCCAACACGAACTGGCAGGCGTACGGCGGCGAGTCGACGCTCAGCTACCTGACGCAGATGGCCGGGCTCGGCGTGCAGAACTTCGTCTCGGCGGCGACCGGAATGGCCGTGCTCGTCGCGCTGATCCGCGGGATCACGCGGAAGACAGCGGACACCGTCGGCAGCTTCTGGGTCGATCTCGTCCGGAGCACCCTTTACATCCTCCTGCCGCTCTCGCTCCTGCTCACGATCCTCCTCGTGTCCGAGGGGGTCGTGCAGGGCTTCGGGAGTTACCAGAGCGCGTCGCTGCTCCAGGCCGTCAAGGACCAGGGCGGCAGCGCGGTCGTTCATCAGGTGATCCCGATGGGGCCCGCAGCGTCGCAGATCGCGATCAAGCAGCTCGGGACGAACGGCGGCGGCTTCTTCAACGTGAACTCGGCGCACCCGTTCGAGAACCCCACAGCCCTCTCGAACTTCCTCGAGATGCTCGCGCTGCTCCTCATCCCCGCCGCGCTCTGCCACACGTTCGGCCGGATGGTGGGCGACAGGCGCCAGGGCTGGACGGTGCTCGCCGCGATGACGGCCATCTTCGCGGTCCTCCTCGTCGCCTGCATCGCCTCGGAGCAGGCGGGCAACCCCGCCCTCTCCGGCCTGGGCGTCGATCAGGCGGCGAGCGCGCTCCAGGCCGGCGGCAACATGGAGGGGAAAGAGGCGCGCTTCGGGATCACGAGCTCCGCCCTCTGGGCGACCGCCACCACGGCAGCCTCGAACGGCGCGGTGAACGCGATGCACGACTCCTTCACGCCCCTCGGCGGGCTCGTGCCCCTCTGGCTCATGCAGCTCGGCGAGGTGGTCTTCGGCGGGGTCGGCTCCGGCCTCTACGGCATGCTGATGTTCGTCGTCATCGCCGTCTTCGTGGCCGGCCTGATGGTCGGCCGCACCCCGGAATACCTCGGCAAGAAGATCGAGGCGTTCGAGATGAAGATGGCGTCCCTTGTCGTGCTCTTCCCCGCGATCACGGTCCTCCTTGGCACCGCCATCGCGGTGATGACAGAGGGAGGCCAGAAGGGCGTCTTCAACCCCGGGCCGCACGGGTTCAGCGAGGTGCTCTATGCGTTCTCGTCCGGCGCGAACAACAACGGCAGCGCCTTCGGCGGCCTCGGCGCGAACAGCCCGTTCTACAACACCGCCATCGGCGTCGCGATGCTCATCGGCCGTTATGCGCTGATCGTCCCCGTGCTCGCGCTCGCGGGCGCGCTCGCGCGGAAGAAGCTCGTCCCGGCCGGCCCGGGCACGCTGCCCACGCACACACCGCTGTTCGTCGCGCTCCTGACAGGCACCGTCGTGCTCGTCGGAGCGCTCACGTACGTCCCCGCGCTCGCGCTCGGGCCGATCGTCGAGCACCTGGAGATGACCCGATGACCATGGATCTTCATCGCACCGGCGAGGCGAGCCCCAGGCGCGGCGCGCCTGCTCCCGTGCTCCCCGAGCTGTCGCCGCCGCCGAGGCCGCGCCACCCGTCCCGCGACGTGGAGGGGAAGAAGACCGCGGCGAGGCCGCTCCTCGATCCCGCGATCCTGAGGCCGGCGATCGTCGCCGCGTTCCGCAAGCTCGACCCGCGCCACCAGGTCCGCAACCCGGTGATGTTCGTGGTCCTCGCCGGGAGCGCGCTCACCACGGCCCTGTTCGTTCACGCGCTCTTTCACCACGAGCGTGAGGGCGCCGAGCCGGCCGGGTTCACCCTCGCCATCTCGCTGTGGCTCTGGTTCACCGTGCTCTTCGCGAACTTCGCGGAGGCCGTGGCCGAGGGGCGCGGAAAGGCGCAGGCGGACACGCTCCGCAAGGCGCGGCGCGATGTCGAGGCCGTGAAGCTCTCCGCCCCGGAGCGCGACGCGGCGCGGACCACCGTGCGGGCGTCGAGCCTCCGGCGAGGAGACCTCGTGCTCGTGGAGGCAGGCGCGATCATCCCCGGCGACGGCGACATCGCCGTCGGCGTCGCGTCCGTCGACGAGAGCGCCGTCACGGGCGAGAGCGCCCCCGTGGTGCGGGAGAGCGGCGGCGACAGGAGCGCGGTCACCGGCGGGACACGCGTGCTGTCCGACTGGCTCATCGTCCGCATATCCGCCAACCCCGGCGAGGCGTTCCTCGACCGCATGATCTCGATGGTCGAAGGGGCGAAGCGGAAGAAGACGCCGAACGAGATCGCGCTCGACATCCTGCTCGCCGCGCTCACCCTCGTCTTCCTCCTCGCGACCGTGACGCTGCTGCCGTACTCGATCTTCAGCGTCCGGGCGGCGGCGCAGGGGACCCCGGTCAGCATCACCGTGCTCGTGGCGCTGCTCGTCTGCCTGATCCCCACCACCATCGGCGGGCTGCTCTCGGCGATCGGCATCGCCGGGATGGACCGCATGATCCAGGCGAACGTCATCGCCATGTCGGGGCGCGCGGTCGAGGCCGCGGGCGACGTGGACGTGCTGCTGCTCGACAAGACCGGCACGATCACGCTCGGCAACCGGCAGGCCACGGAGCTCATCCCGGCGGACGGGATCGGGGCGCAGGCGCTCGCCGACGCCGCGCAGCTCGCGTCGCTCGCCGACGAGACGCCCGAAGGGCGCAGCGTCGTCGTGCTCGCCAAGGAGAAGTACGGCCTGCGCGAGCGCGATCTCTCGACCCTCAGCGCCCGCTTCGTCCCCTTCACCGCGCAGACCCGGATGAGCGGCGTCGACAGCGGCGCGCGCGAGATCCGGAAGGGCGCCGTCGACGCGATCGAGGCCTACGTCAAGGAGAAGGGCGGCGCGGTCCCGCCCGCGGTGCGCGCGGCGACGGAGGCCATCGCCCGGAAGGGCGGCACGCCGCTCGTCGTCGCCGAGGGCAGCGCGGTGCTCGGCGTCATCCACCTCAAGGACATCGTGAAGGGCGGCATCAAGGAGCGCTTCGGCGACCTCCGGCGCATGGGCATCAAGACGGTGATGATCACGGGCGACAACCCGCTCACCGCCGCCGCCATCGCCGCCGAGGCCGGCGTCGACGACTTCCTGGCGCACGCCACGCCCGAGGCCAAGCTCGCGCTGATCCGCGATTACCAGACGGGCGGACGGCTCGTCGCCATGACCGGCGACGGGACGAACGACGCCCCGGCGCTGGCGCAGGCGGACGTCGCGGTCGCCATGAACACGGGCACCCAGGCCGCGAAGGAGGCCGGGAACATGGTCGACCTCGATTCGAACCCGACCAAGCTCATCGAGATCGTCGAGATCGGCAAGCAGCTCCTGATGACGCGGGGCGCGCTCACGACCTTCAGCCTGGCGAACGACGTCGCGAAGTACTTCGCCATCATCCCGGCGGCCTTCGTCTCGACGTATCCTGCGCTCGGGCGGCTCAACGTGATGGGGCTCGCCACGCCGCGCAGCGCCGTGCTCTCCGCGGTGATCTTCAACGCGCTCGTCATCGTCGCGCTCATCCCGCTCGCGCTCCGGGGCATCCGCTACCGGTCCGTCGGCGCGGAGCGGATGCTCCGCAGGAACCTGCTCGTCTACGGCCTCGGCGGGCTCATCGTGCCGTTCGTGGGGATCAAAGGGATCGATTTGCTCCTCTCCGCCCTCGGCCTCGCCTGAGGCCCCAAGGAAAGAACACCATGCTCGCGCACCTGCGACCCGCCCTCGTCCTCCTCCTCGTCCTCACCGGCCTCACGGGGTTCGCCTACCCGCTGCTCTCGACCGCCGTCGCGCAGGCCGCGTTCCCCCACCAGGCGAACGGCAGCCTCATGATCCAGGGCGGCCGCGTGGTCGGATCGAGCCTGCTCGGCCAGCCGTTCAACGATCCGCGCACCTTCTGGGGCCGCCCCTCGGCGACGAGCCCTGCCCCCTACGCGGGGCAGGCCTCCGCCGGGAGCAACCTCGGGCCCACGAACCCTGCCCTGGCCGAGGCGGTCAAGGCCAGGATCGAGGCGCTCCGCGCCGCGGATCCGGAGGGCGCCGCGCCGGTGCCGGTCGACCTGGTGACCGCCTCCGGCAGCGGCCTCGATCCGCACATCAGCCCCGCGGCGGCGGAGTACCAGGTGCGCCGCGTGGCGCGCGCGCGGAACCTGGCAGAGGACGACGTGCGCCGGCTCGTCGCGCGGCACACGGAGGGGCGCTGGCTCGGACTCCTCGGCGAGCCCCACGTGAACGTGCTCCTCCTGAACCTCGCCCTCGACGGCGCCCGCTGAGGAGAGCGCGAGCGGTGGAGGACGCACGCGACGACCGGCCGGATCCCGAGGCGCTGCTCGCCGTGGCGCGCGAGGAGGAGGAGCGCGAGCGGAAGGGCAAGCTCAAGATCTTCTTCGGCGCCGCGCCCGGCGTCGGCAAGACGTACGCGATGCTGCAGGCGGCGCGGTCGCTCCTCGAGGATGAGGTCGACGTCGGCGTCGGGTGGGTCGAGACGCACGGGCGCGCCGAGACGGAGGCGCTCCTCGACGGGCCTCCGCCGCTGCCCCGCCTGCCACCGATCGAGGTCGAGCACCGCGGCAGGACGCTGCGCGATTTCGACCTCGAGGCCGCGCTGAAGCGCCGTCCGAAGGTCCTCCTCGTCGACGAGCTCGCGCACACGAACGCGCCGGGGCTCCGGCACCCGAAGCGCTGGCAGGACGTCATGGACCTCCTCGACGCGGGGATCGACGTCTACACCACCGTCAACGTCCAGCACATCGAGAGCCTGAACGACGTGGTGGCCCAGGTGACCGGCGTCGTGGTCCGGGAGACGGTGCCCGACTCGATGATCGAGCGCGCCGACGAGATCGAGCTCATCGACCTCCCGCCGGACGACCTCCTCGAGCGGCTGCGCGAGGGCAAGGTCTACCTCTCGGAGCAGATCGAGCGCGCGGCGACCCACTTCTTCCGCAAGGGCAACCTGATCGCCCTGCGCGAGCTCGCCCTGCGGCGCACCGCCGAGCGGGTCGACGATCAGATGCGCGGCTACATGCGCGCCCACGGGATCCAGAAGACGTGGGCCGTCGCCGAGCGGATCGTCGTCTGCGTGGGCCCGAGCCCCATGTCGGCGCGGCTCATCCGGGCGACGCGGCGGATGGCCGGCAGCCTGAAGGCGGAGTGGCACGCGGTGTACGTGCGGACGCCGGCGCAGGCGCGGCTCACCGCGGCCGATCGCGCGCGGGTCGACCGGAACCTCGCGCTCGCGGAGCGCCTCGGCGCCAGCACGGTCCAGCTCCACGGCGCGGAGATCGCCGGGGAGGTCCTGCGGTACGCCAGGCAGCACAACGTCAGCAAGATCGTCGTCGGAAAGCCGACCCACCCTCGCTGGAAGGACTTCGTCTACGGCTCGCTGCTCGACGATCTCGTGCGCCAGAGCGGCGACATCGACGTCTACGTCATCCAGGGGACCGCGGAGGCGCAGCGCTCCGAGGTCGGGCCGCCGGAGCGGCGCCGCGTCGCGCCGCTGGCTTATGCCCTCAGCGCCTGCGTGGTGGCGCTCTGCACGCTGCTCTCGTGGGCCATGCACCCGTTCTCCGACCTGGCGAACCTCATCATGGTCTACCTGCTCGGGGTGGTCTTCGTCGCGAGCCGCTTCGGGCGAGGCCCCTCGGTGCTCGCGTCGGTGCTCGGCGTCGCCGCCTTCGATTACTTCTTCGTCAAGCCGTACCTGACCTTCGTGGTCAGCGATCTCCGGTACCTCCTTACGTTCGCGATCATGCTGCTCGTGGCGCTGATCATCGCCGGCCTCACCGTGCGCATCCGCCTCGACGCCGAGAGCGCCGGCCAGCGCGAGCAGCGCACCGCGGCGCTCTACGCGATGAGCAGGGAGCTGACCGCCCTGCGCGAGACCGACAAGCTCAGCCTCGCGGCGGCGCGCCACGTGCGCGACGTCTTCGAGGCGGATGCGGTCGTCCTCCTGCCCGGCCCCGACGGCCGCCTCGCCGTCTGCGCGGGGACAGCGGAGGATCTGGTCGCCAGCGAGCAGGAGCGGGCGGTCGCGGAGTGGGCGTATGCGCGCGGCAAGGCCGCGGGGGCCGGGACCGATACGCTCCCGAGCGCGGGCGCGATGCACCTGCCGCTCCAGGGGTCCACCGGGCCGATCGGCGTCCTCAGCGTCCGGCCGCGCGGATCCTGGCAGTCCCTCGACCTGAGCCGGCGCGAGCTGCTCGGCGCCTTCGCCACGCAGACGGCGCTCGCGCTGGAGCGCGCCCTGCTCGCGAGGCAGGCCCAGCGCGCGCAGCTCCACGCCCAGGCGGAGGAGCTCCGCAACGCCCTCCTGAGCTCGGTCTCGCACGATCTGCGCACGCCGCTCGCCACGATCACGGGCGTCGCGGGCGCGCTGCTCGACGAGGGGGCCGCGCTCGACCCGGCGGCCCGGCGCGACCTGACGCAGACCGTGCTGGAGGAGGCGCAGCGGCTCGAGCGCCTCGTGCGCAACCTGCTCGACATGACGCGCCTGGAGTCCGGCGCGCTCGCGGTGAAGAAGGAGTGGCTGCCGCTCGAAGAGCTCGTGGGGGCAGCGCTGAACCGGGTCGAGGAGCACCTCGAAGGTCGGGAGGTCTCGATCGAGCTCGACCGGGCGGCGGAGCTCGTCCCGATGGATGGCGTGCTGATGGAGCAGGTGCTCATCAACCTGCTCGAGAACGCGCTCAAGTACTCGCCCGCCGGCAGCCCGATCGGGATCCGGGGGTTCACCGAGCGGAGCATGGCGATGCTCGAGATCGCGGATCGCGGTCCAGGCCTGCCGCCCGGCGAGGAGGAGGCCATCTTCGAGAAATTCCACCGGGGCCGGGGCCAGACGCAGCGCGGCCTCGGCCTCGGCCTCACCATCTGCCGAGGCATCGTGGCCGCGCATGGCGGACAGATCACGGCCGAGAATCGGCCTCATGGGGGCGCGGTCTTCCGCGTGACGTTGCCCATCGAGGGCCGCCCGCCGAACCTCGCCGCCCCGGAGCTGCCGGCGGCCGCGGGCGCTTGATATCGTGGGTGGGCGATGGCGGAAGCGTCTCCTCTCGTGCTGCTGATCGAGGACGAGCCGCAGATGCGCCGCTTCTTGCGCGCGATGCTGGCGGCCCGCGGCTATCGGCTCGTGGAGACGGAGACGGGCGCCGACGGGATCGCCCAGGCGACGACGCGCAATCCGGATCTCGTGCTCCTCGATCTCGGGCTCCCTGACATGGACGGCCTGGAGGTGACCCGGCGGCTCCGGGAGTGGAGCGCGGTCCCGATCATCGTGCTGTCGGCCCGAGGCCAGGAGCAGGACAAGATCGACGCGCTGGACGGCGGCGCCGACGATTACCTGACCAAGCCGTTCAGCGCGGGCGAGCTCCTGGCGCGGCTGCGCGTGGCGCTGCGCCATGCCGCCCACGCAGCGCACGGGGCGAAGGCGGAGAACTCGAGCTTCAAGGTGCAGGACGTCGAGGTCGACCTAGCGCGCCGGGTCGTGCTGCGGGCGGGCGAGGAGATCCACCTGACACCGATCGAGTACAAGCTGCTCACGACGCTGATCCGACACGCGGGGAAGGTGCTGACGCACCGCCAGCTCCTCGGTGAGGTGTGGGGCCCTGCCTACGCCGGGCAGACACACTATCTGCGCGTCTACATGGCGCAGCTCCGGCACAAGCTGGAGCGTGACCCGGCGCGACCGCAGATCCTGATCACCGAGCCCGGCGTGGGCTACCGGCTCAAGGGAACTCGAGTCGAGCCGTAGTTCCACCCTCCAGGAGGAGGGCCGGGGATCCGGAGAGAGATTTCAACGCAAAGGCGCAAAGGCGCAAAGGCGCAAAAAAGAACAAATTTCATGCATTTTTGCGTCTTTGCGCCTTTGCGTTGAATCTCTCCTCGCTCGCGAGACAGATCCCTCTCAGCTCGCGATGCGCCGGAGCACGATGACCGGCCGCCCCGCGTCGCGCGAGCGATCGATATCCACCTTGCAGTCGAGCATCCAGTCGTTGTGGTCCTCCGGATCGGCGATGATCTGCTGGACCACCCAGGAGCCGCCGTCCTCGGCGGGGTGGATGATCGTGTTGCTCGGGCTCCGGGCCGCCGGATCGGTGCGGATCGCGGCGTGCTCCGCGTAATAGGCTCGGAGCGCCTCGTCCAGCCGCTCCGCCGTCCACGGCGCCTCCTCCCCCTCCACCATCTCGGCGGCGACCTCGTAGTCGCGGCGGGCCAGCGCGCGCAGGAAGAAGAAGAGCTCGTTCCTCACGAGCACCGTGAACTCCTTGACGTTCCGCGTGACGTCGAACGCGGCCTGCTCGACGGCGCCGCCCGGGGCCGCCGAGCGCGGCTGGAACGAAGGATCGCGCAGCCGCTCCCACTCGTCGAGCAGGCTCGAGTCCACGCCGCGGATGAGCGCCCGGAAATAGGCGGTCATGTCGATGGTGTCGCTGTCCTTCGCGTACTCAGGCACCGTCTGGACGAGCGCCTTGTACACCTCGGAGACGTACCTGAGGAGCAGCCCCTCCGCCCTCTCCAGGTTGTACTCCCGGATGTACTCGCTGAACGAGAGGTATTGCTCGTACATCTCGCGCGCCACGCCCTTCGGCCGGATGTTCTCCTGCCCCACCCAGGGGTGCCGCCGCGCGAAGTCGTTGAAGGTCCCGTAGATGAACTCGCGGTTTGGCCTCGGATAATCGAGCTTCTCGAGCTCCTCCATCCGCTGCTCGTACTCCACGCCCGCCGCCTTCAGCTCCGCCAGCTTCTCGGTCTTCAACCGATCGAGCTGCTTTTGCAGGATGAGATCGGGGTTCTCGAGGATCGACTCGACGAGCGTCAAGAGATCGAGCGGATAGGTGCCGCTGTCGGGATCCAGCTTGCCCACCGTCTCGAGGACGTAGAGCGAGAGGGCGTGGTTCAGGGAGAAGTCTTCCTGGAGATCCGCGTTGATGCGGATGCGCTTGCCCGGCCCGTCTTCCCTGGGGACGAACTCGATGATGCGCGCCTCCACGAGCGAGCGGAAGAGGAGCATCGCCGTCCTGCCGTGCTGGCGCCGGACCGCCGGCCGATCGTGGGTGCTGCGGATGAGCCGCTTCAGCGCCTGACAGCCGCCCTCCTCGCGCCCGAGCACGTTGACGAGCATGCCGTGCGTGACCTGGAACCGGGACACGAGCGGCTCGGGCGGCGACTGGATCAGCTTCTCGAACGTCTGCCGGTCCCAGTGCACATAGCCCTTCTCCGGCGGCTTCTTCCTGACGATCTTCCGCCGCTTGGCCGGGTCGTTCCCCGCCTTCGCCTCGAGCCTCATGTTCTCGATGACGTGCTCCGGCGCCTGGGCGACGACGCTCCCCTGCGTGTCGAACCCCTTCCGGCCGGCCCGGCCGCTGATCTGCTGGAAGTCGCGCACGCTCAGGATGGCCGTCTTCTCGCCATCGAACTTGCAGAGCTTCGTGAAGAGCACCGTGCGGATCGGGATGTTGACGCCGACGCCGAGCGTGTCCGTGCCGCAGATGATCTTGAGGTGCCCCTGCTGGGCCAGCTTCTCGACGAGCAGCCGGTATTTCGGCAAGAGCCCCGCGTGGTGGAGCCCGATCCCGTGCCTCACGAAGCGCTGCACCTCGCGGCCGTAGGGGCTCGAGAACTTGAAGGGGCCCCCGAACGCGGAGCCCGGCACTGCGCCCGCGAGGGCGGCGGTGATCGCCCGCTTCTCCTCCTTGGTGCAGTAGTCCTGGCTCATCAGGTTCTGCGCCTCCTCGGCGCAGCCCCGCTGCGTGAAGCTCACGATGTAGATCGGCGCCTTGCCGCTCTTCACAAGGGTCGCGACGGTCTCGTGGAGCGGCGTCTCGCGGTACTCGAAGTCGAGCGGCACCGGGCGCACGGTCGACTTGATCACGGCGGTCTGCTCGCCCGTCAGGCGCGTGAGCTCCTCCTGGAAGAACTCGGTGCCTCCGAGCGTGGCGCTCATGAGCAAGAACCTCGCCTGCGGCAGCGTGAGCAGCGGGATCTGCCAGGCCGCGCCGCGATCGCGATCCGAGTAGTAGTGGAACTCGTCCATGATCACGTAGTCGCAGAGCGCCTTCTCGCCCTCGCGGAGCGCGATGTTCGCGAGGATCTCCGCGGTGCAGCAGATGATGGGCGCGTCGCGGTTCACGGCCGCGTCGCCCGTCAACATGCCCACGTTCTCGGGGCCGAAGTCGTTGCAGAGCGAGAAGAACTTCTCGCTGACGAGCGCCTTGATCGGGCACGTGTAGTACGACTTCATCCCCTCGGCGATCGCCTTGAAGTGCATGGCGGCCGCGACGAGCGACTTGCCCGAGCCGGTCGGCGTATTGAGGATCACATTCTTGCCGCCGAAGATCTCGAGGATGGCCTCCTCCTGCGCCGGGTAGAGCTCGAGCCCCCGCTCGGCGACGTAGTCGAGGAAGCCGTTCAGGAGGTCGTCCGCCGTGAAGTCGTGAGGTGACGGCGGGAGACGGGCGAGGAGCGGAGCGGAGGCTTGATCCATGGCGGCTGTCGGGCGCGCGCCCGTGGGCGCGGGCGCACCATGCAGAAGCCTGGTTTCAGCGAGAATGCAAGCAAACTCCTCCATGTCCAGGTCGGATCGCCAGCGACGCGCGAACGGAACGGGGCCGACGCAGCAGGCGCAACCGACACCGCTGTCGCGCTGGCGCAACCGACACAGCAGACGGAAGGGGCGGAGCGGACGCAGCAGGCTCCGCCCAGGCAATCCGGACGAGCAGAGGACGGAGGCGATCGGGGCGCCATACCGCCCGCAGCGTCACGCGATCGTGATAGCGTGGCCGGACGAAACAACAGGGGGAAACGCCATGCACACACGGCCGAGCGGGCGGGTGCATGGAGGATCAGGGCGGGCGGCGGATGGGGGAGACGGCCGGACAGCCAGTCTGGGCGACGCGATCGCCCAGCAGGGGGACCGCGCAGATCGACGCATCGAGCGGGCGGCTCTTGCACGTCAGCAGCTCGCTTTGCCAGCTGCTGGGCTACTCGGAGGACGAGCTGCGCCAGAAGAAGCTGTCGGATCTCGCGCAGCCGGAAGATCGCACGGGCTCGCTGGCGGCGTGGCGGTCGCTCCTCGAAACGGGCGAGGAGGAGCTCACGTTCGAGATGCGCTGCCGCTGCAAGGACGGCGGCGTCCGCTGGCTCCACGTGACCGGCGTCTTCGTCCGTGACGTCCGGCAGAGGCCGTATCGCGCGGTGGTTTTCGTCGAGGACATCACCGAGCCAAGGAACGCGGAGGAGCGGGCGCTCGCCGCGGAGCAGGCGCTGGCGGAGAGCGAGGCCAGGCTGCGGAACATCTTCTACAGCGACATGGCCCCGATGGCCTTCTGGACGCATGACGGGCGCATCATCGAGGCGAACGACGCCTATCTGAAGCTCGTGGGCCACACGCGGGAAGAGGTCGCGGCCGGCCTGGTCCGCTGGGATGCCGACAGGCTGCCGGAGGATCGCGCCGCCGGTGACCGCGCCCTGGCGGAGCTGCGGTCGAGCAGGTGGGCGTTCACGCCCTTCGAGAGGACCTATGTGCTGCGCGACGGCACGCGCATCAAGATGCTGGTGAGCGGCTGTCTGCTGCCCGGGCAGCGGTACGAAGAGGCCGGCTTCGCGATCGTGCTCGACGTCACGGAGCTCCGGCAATCGGAGGCGGCGATCCGGAGGTGCGAGCAGATCTTCCGCGCCATCGGGGAATCCATCGATTATGGCGTCTGGGTCAGCGACGCCGATGGGCGGAACGTCTACGCCAGCAACGCATTCCTCAGGATGGCCGGGATAATGCAAGAGCAGTGCTCAGAGCACGGGTGGATCGAGACGCTCCACCCCGAGGATCGGCACAAGGTCGCGATCTTCGAGCGGTGCGTGCAGACGGGTGAGCCGTTCGAGGAGGAGCTCCGCTACCTCGGCCCTCAAGGCACCGTCCACCCCGTCCTCAACCGAGGCGTCCCGGTCCGCGACGAGCAAGGCAAGATCACCGCCTGGGTCGGCATCTGCCTCGACGTCAGCAAGCTCAAGCGCACGGAGGAGGCGCTGCGCGAGAGCGAGGGCCGCCTCCTCGCGGCGCTCGACGAGGCGCAGCGGGTCCTCGCCGAGCGCGAGCGCCTGGAGGACGAGCTCCGCGCGCGCGAGCGGGAGCTCGCGTCCCTGATGGCGAACTCGCCCGACGTGATCTACCGCCTGGACCTCGGCCTGCGCTGCACCTTCATGTCGCCCACCTCGGGGACGGTGATGGGGTTCCCGCCGGAGCATTACATCGGCAAGACGCCTCGCGAGAACGGGCTCCCGCCCGACGTGATCGAGGTGAGCGAGGCCGCGTGCCGCGAGGCGCTCGCGACCGCCAGGCCGCAGCGGATGGAGTTCAGCCTCGGCGAGCGGAGGTTCCGCGCCCGGATCATCCCCGAGCTCGGGCCGACCGGCACCGTGGACTCGTTCATGGGGATCACCGAGGACGTCACAGCGGAGCGGCTGGCCGAGGAAGAGCGCCAGAAGCTTCTCGATAGCGAGCGCGCCGCGCGCGACGAGGCGGAGCGCGTCAGCCGGGTCAAGGACGACTTCGTCGCGACGCTCTCGCACGAGCTGCGCTCGCCCATCAACGCCATCCTCGGCTGGGCGCGCATCCTGCGGGGCCGGGCGCCCGAGGCGCAGACGCTCGCGCGGGGGCTCGAGGTCATCGAGCGCAACGCGCGGCTCCAGGCCGACATGGTGTCCGAGCTGCTCGACATGAGCCGGATCGTCTCGGGGAAGCTGCGGCTCGACGTGCAGCCGGTCGACCTGCCGTCGGTCATCCGGAGCGCGCTCGAGGCGATCCAGCTCGCGGCCGAGACCAAGGGGATCGCGGTCGGCTCGAGCATCGACCCCGAGGCGAGCTCGCTGAGGGGGGACCCCGCGCGGATCCACCAGGTCGTCTGGAACCTCCTGTCGAACGCCGTGAAGTTCACGCCCCCGGGCGGGCGGATCGACGTCGCGCTGCGGCGCGCGGGCGCGCACGCCGCGCTGTCGGTGACCGACACCGGGATGGGCATCGCCCCGCAGTTCCTCCCTCACCTGTTCGAGCGCTTCCGGCAGGCGGACGCGTCCTCGACGAGGAAGCACGGCGGGCTCGGCATCGGGCTCTCGATCGTCAAGCACCTTGTCGAGCTGCACGGCGGCACCGTGGAGGTCGCGAGCCGGGGCGAGCATCTGGGCGCGACCTTCACGGTGAGGCTGCCGCTCGCCGGCGTCTCGCAGGAGGCGCCGGACGCGGCGGCGCGCCCCAGCGAGGCGTGCGCCGAGGCGCTGGCCGACTACCCGGGCGCGTCGCTCGCCGGCCTGCGGGTGCTGGTGGTCGACGACCAGCCCGACGCGCGCGAGGTCGCCCAGCGCGTGCTGGAGGAGTGCGAGGCGACGGTCACGACCGCGGGATCGTCCGCCGAGGCGCTGGCCATCCTGTCGCAGGAGCGGCCCGACGTCCTCGTCAGCGACCTCGGGATGCCGGGCGAGGACGGCTTCCAGCTCATCCGCAGGGTGCGGGGCCTCGGTGAGGCGCGCGGCGGGGCGACGCCGGCCGTCGCGCTCAGCGCGCTGGCTCGTGCCGAGGACAAGGCGCGGGCGCTCGGCGCCGGGTACCAGGCGCACGTCGCCAAGCCCCTGGATCCGGCGGAGCTCGTGGGGGTGATCGCGGCGCTCACCAAGGATCGGACGGGTCGGACGAATCAGACGGAACCGACGGATCCGACGGAACCGACGGAACCGACGAATCCGACGGATCGGACGAGCCAATGAGCGGCGGTTGCTCCGGGGGAGCTCCTTGGATTAGGTAGAAGCCTTTACGGCGCCGTCCACGGCGGGATGGCGCGAGCACGGCCATGGTCCAACAGATTTCCGTGAAAGAGCTCTTTCTGAAGCTGAAGGCGGGCGAGCCCGTGTACCTCCTCGACGTGCGCACGCCCAGCGAGCACGAGATCGCCGCGCTGCCGGGCAGCACGCTGATCCCGCTGAACGAGCTCGTCGAGCGGGCCGACGAGGTCGCGCCCGGCGAGGGCGCGCTGGTCGTCGCCTACTGCCACCATGGCGTCCGGAGCCTCTCGGCCGCCGCCCTCCTCGAGAAGCTCGGCCACGAGCGCGTCGCCTCGCTCCAGGGCGGCATCGACGCGTGGTCGATCCACATCGACGAGAGCGTCCCGCGGTACTGATCCCGCGTCGGCGAGCTCAGTTGAGCGAGGCGGCGCCGAGCCGGAAGTAGAGCGATCGGCCTGCGCCGCACGCGCTGCAGACGACCTTCGCGACGCGGAGGCGGACGCCATCGAGCGTCTCGGCCGTGTGGTCTTCCACGCGGAAGGCGCCGCGACAGCGCGGGCACGGGATCGAGCGGGCGGCCACCTCGACCTGCGAGGCCGCGTCGAGGGCGATGGCGCGCCCGGGGGTGTGGCCCGGCTCGAGCAGCGCGAGCCGCTCGATATCGCGGGTGAGCTTCGCCGACGTGCGATCGCTTTCGCGCCGGGCGGCGCGGGCCGAGAGCTTCTTCTTCGCCATGATGCCTGTCCCTGCGGCCCGCCGGTGCGGAGACGCCGACCCGCGCGGGGAGCGCGGGGCCGGTCTACCGCTTGTCGCGGATCGGCTCCAGGCCCTCGTACACGTCCTCGGCGCCTCCGCCGTTCACGGCGCGCTCTGGCGAGACGGGGCCCGAGCGCGAGGGCGCGAGGGTGCCGGGCCGCCGCACCTTGGGAGGCCGCCCCCCCGGCGAGCGGTGTTCGGGGAGCGCTGCGGGGTCGGGCGCCGTGGCGGCAGCGTCGACCGCGGAGGGCGAGTCGGCCACGGCCGGATCCGCAGTTTGCGAGGGCGCTTCCGGGGCCGGTGCATGCTCGACGTCTGAGGGCGCGGGCGTGCCGAACGGCGCGGGGCCGGCCTTGCTCGCGAGGGTCATCGGCGCGTCCTGGCCCGCCGGTGACCTGGCGGCCACCGGCGCGTCCGCGTTCCCTGTCCAGCGCGCCGCGCCCAGCGCTACCGCGGCAAGAAGAACGGCGGCGACCGCGATCCACGCGCCCGCGTTGCGGCGCCAGCGGAACGCGCGGGTGCGCCATCGATCGCGGCGGCGTTCGGTACCGTCGTACGGACTCCCGGCGCTCTCCTTCCCGTCGGGCTCGATCAGCGGCACCGCCCGCTTGCTCGCATCGAACCGCCGCGGCGACGCCCCGCGCTTGCGCGCCATCGTCAGCGTGGGGGAGTCGTCGCGCGCCATCGTCAGCGTGGGGGAGTCGTCGCGCGCCATCATCAGCGTGGGGCCGTCCTCACGCGCCATCGTCAGCGTGGGGCCTTCTTCGGGAGCCGTCTTCAGCGTAGGGCCGTCCTCGCGCACCATCGTCGGCGTCGGCGTCGGACCGTCCTCGCGCGCCATCGTCAGCGTGGGGCCTTCTTCGCGCGCCATCGTCGGCGTCGGCGTCGGACCGTCCTCGCGCGCCATCGTCAGCGTGGGACCGTCTTCGGGAGCCGTCTTCAGCGCGATGCCGCTGTCCTGCGCCGTCTTCAGCGCGGCACCGCTGTCCTGCGCTGTCGCCGGCGCGGGGCCGACGTCCTGCGCCATCTTCAGCGCGGCGTTGCTCCCCTGCGCCGTCGCCACCACGGAACCGCTGCCTTGCGCCAGCATCAGCGCGAGGCCGTCGCTTCGCGGCATCGTCAGCGTGGGGCCGTCCTCGGAGCTCCCCCCGGGCGAGGACCGGTCGTTCCGCGCCATCTTCAGCGTCGGCCTGCTGTCCTGCGCCGGGGTCGTGGGTCCGTTGCTCCGCGCCAGCGTCAGCGTGGGCCGCTCGGCGACGGCCACGATGGGGAGCGTGCGACGCTCGCTGGACGGGGCGTCGGCGCCGGACGAGGTCGCCGCCGCAGCGCCCTGGCTGGGCAGGGTGGTCACGTGGTCGCCGCCAGGCGCGAGCGCCGTCGAGCAGGGACCTGCCCCGGCTCCCGCCCCCCTGTCGGCGTCCGGCAGGGTCGACGACGCGCCGGGGCCGTCGTTGGCCGCGGCGGGGAGCGTGCTCGCGACGCCGTCGCCCGAGGGCCCGAGGGGCCGAGACGAGGGAAAGGCCTTGCCCCGGGCGATCGCCTCGATCTGCGCCAGGGCGCGGGCGGAGTGCTCCGTGCCGAACGGCGCGAGCTCTCGCGCCAGATCCGCCACGGTCTGGACGCGCACCTCCGGCTCTTTCTCGAGGCAGCGCAGGATGATGTCCTCGAGGCGGGCCGGCAGATCCATCCGGTGCACCCGCGGCGGCGTGGGCGCCTGCATGGCGATGGCGACGAAGAGCGCCGAGATCCTGGACACCTCGAAGGGAAACCGCGCCGTCAGGAGCTGGTAGAGGATGACGCCGAGCGACCAGATATCGGTGCGCGCGTCGACGTCTTTCGAGCACCGCACCTGCTCGGGCGACATGTAGCAGGGGGAGCCGAGCATCACCTCCGACGCCGTGAGCTTGCCGTCGTCCTCGGCGGCGGCCGACTTGGAGAGGCCGAAATCGAGCACCTTGACGATGGGCGCGCCGGTCGCGCCGGTCGTGAGGAAGAGGTTCCCCGGCTTGAGGTCCCGGTGGACGATGCCGCGCGCGTGCGCCTCCGCGATGGCCTCGCAGCCCTGGATCACGTAGTCGACCGCCTCGGACACGGGCAAGGGGCCGCGCGCCTCGAGCTCCCGCTGGAGATCGCGGCCGCGCAGGTACTCCATGACGAGGTAGGGGACGCCGAGATCGGCCGTGCCGACGTCGATGACGCGGGCGACGTGCTCGCTGCGGATCGCCGCCGCGGCGCGCGCCTCGCGCAGGAACCGGGCGCTCGCGCCGGGCAGCGTCATCGCGCGGGGGAGGAGGAACTTGACGGCCACGCGCTGGCGCAGCGAGACGTGCTCGGCGGCGAAGATGACGCCCATGGCGCCCCGGCCGAGGCTGCGCTCGAGGCGGTATTTCTGCGCGAAGACCTCGCCTATCGCTGGAATGCCCGCCGTTGACGCGGGGGCATCCGGTTCCGATGGCCCGACCTCCATGGGCACACTATAGCCGCGCTCCCACCTTTTTTGACGCGAAGATGCGGGGCGTCGGGGGGAGGAGACAGAATGCGGGGGCAGCGGAAGGCGATCGCGGGGATTCCGTGGGCGGGCCGCGCACCTTCCATCACTCCCATGGTGGGCGCCGTCGGCCACGCACGGCTCGCGAGGCGCAGACGTCCTCACGCGCCTCCCGCGCTCGCCCGTGACAGCTACCGCGGCCCTGGGAGCAACCCTGCCGCGGCCAACAACAGTCGCTCCGCGCGCCGGCGCGGGTGGTTGAGCTGGAGCAGGCGCACCGTCACCCGTGCCACAGCGGACTTCGGGACGAGCTCCTCCCCATGCACCTCGAAATGATCGCTCCAGGCGTCCCGTCTCGGGTTGAACAAGGCTGTGAGCTCCCCGGTCTCCACATCGATGGAAGCGAGATCAGTCCCTTTGTGCTTGTTGCACAGGACGCAAGAGAGGGCGAGATTCTCCGGTGTGGTCGCGCCACCGTGCTTCAGCGCAACGATGTGATCGACCTCGTGCGCCGCCAGCGTCATCTGCTCCGGGATGAGGCAGTACTCGCAGCGACCCCCGGCCCGCTCGCCGACGAGCCGCCGCAACGCGGCCGGGACTTGCGTGGGGCTCATCTGTCCTTGAGCTTCATCGCTGCCTTCGCCTTGGCGATCCGGACCAGATGCTCGATGTAGTCGATCCGCTCCCACTCGAGCTGCTCTTCGGGGCTGAGCCCTGAGCAACGGCTCTTCTCCAGGAGCTCCTGGATCCGATGCTGCAACGTCGGGGCTGCCCGGAGGCCCAGCACCTCTTCGGCCGTCGGCAAGGTCGCCAGGAGCTCCAGGACATCCGCGACCCCCTCGTACTCCGAGGATGCTTCGGCGCTCAGCGCACGCAGCCCGAGGTCGAGAATCCGAGGCAATCGATCCGCCAGAGCGTGGAGCTTCTCGGCAACCTCGTCAGGGACGTCCAGGGTGATCGACGACATGGCACCTCGCGCTGCGTTGGCTCGGGTGAGCCTAGCGCGTCCGGCGCCATCGCCGTCGCGCGAACTTCATGGTGACTCCCTTGCGAGGCGTGGCAAACGCAAGAACGGCGTACCGCACGAGGCGCCCTGCTCGAGGGGTCCCGCCGCGCGTCACGGTTCGTCACGCGTCACAAGGACGCGCGACGCGACGACGCCGCCCTCGCCGGGCTTGCCCGCGCCCCCTCGCCTGCGGCGCCTTTCCCGCCCCCCCTCCAGCATTGCGACAGCCCTCTCGCCATGGCACGAGCCCGCCCTCATGCCGACCCGCCCCTTCACCCTGGGCCGCTCCCGCCCGCTCTCGGGCGATCCAGGCGCCGCTGGCGCGCGCCCGTTCGAGCTCCCGGCGCACCACCTCGTGACCCACGGCGTGGTCGTCGGCATGACCGGCAGCGGCAAGACCGGGCTCGTCATGGTCCTCGTCGAGGAGGCGCTGCGCTCGGGCGTCCCGGTGCTCATGGTCGACGTGAAGGGCGACCTGCCCAACCTGCTCTTCACGTTCCCGGAGCTCTCCCCGGCCGAGTTCGAGCCGTGGATCGACCCCTCCGCCGCCGCGCGCGACGGCCGATCGACGGCCGACGTCGCCGAGGGGCTCGCGGCGCGCTGGCGTGACGGACTCGCCTCCTCGGGGCTCGGGCCAGCCGACGTCGCCGCGCTCCGCGCCCGCATGGCCCCGCGCCTGCTGACGCCGGGCACCACGGCGGGCGAGCCGGTCCACGTGCTCTCGGCGCTCGAGACGCCCTCGCCGCTCTGGGACGAGGACGAGGAGGCCGCCCGCGAGGCGCTCTCGGCCTCGCTGTCGCTCCTGCTCCGGCTCGTCGGCCGCGACCCGGATCCGGCCCGGAGCCGCGAGCACGTGCTGCTCGCGCACCTCGCCGAGCGGCGGCTGCGCGCGCGGCGGGCCGCGGGGCTCGAGGAGCTGCTCGCGGACCTGGCCGAGCCGCCGATCGCCGCCGTCGGCGCCCTCGGCGTCGACGAGTTCTTCGCCCCCAAGGAGCGCCAGGCGCTCGCCCGCGAGCTCAACACCCTGCTCGCGTCTCCCACGTTCGCCACGTGGCGCAAGGGCGCGCCGCTTGACGTCGCGGCGTGGCTCACGCCGCAGGCCGGCGGCGACGGCGGCGACAGCAAAACGCCGGCGGTGATCGTCAGCGTCGCGCACCTCGACGACGACGAGCGGCTCCTCGTCCTCGGGCTGCTGTTCGATCAGCTGCTCTCGTGGGTGCGCGGCCTCTCCGGCACGAGCGACCTGCGCGCCCTCGTGGTCTTCGACGAGGTCTTCGGCTTCTTGCCCCCGCACCCGGCGAACCCGCCGACGAAGCGGCCGCTGCTCGCGCTGCTGAAGCAGGCGCGCGCCTTCGGGGTCGGCGTCGTCCTCGCCACGCAGAACCCGATGGACCTCGACTACAAGGCGCTCTCGAACGCCGGCGCCTGGTTCGTGGGCCGGCTCCAGACCGACGCCGACCGCGAGCGCGTCGTCGAGGGGCTCTCGGGCGCGGACGGCGGCGCCGGGGGCGTCGAGGCCGCGGCCCTCTCGGCCACGCTGAAGGCGCTCCCCCCGCGCACGTTCTTCGTGCGCGACGTCCACATGCAGCCGCCGTCGTTCCTCGCCGAGACGCGCTTCAGCCTGTCGTGGCTGCGCGGCCCGGTCACCCGGCGCGAGGTGGGCCGGCTCGTCCGGAGCATCTCCCCTCCCCCGCCAGCGCCCGCGCCCGTTCCGGCACGCGATGCTCTGGATCCCAGGCGCATTCACCCCGATCCGACAGGTGATTCTCTGGATTCGAGGCGCGATCACCCCGATCCGACACACAATTCTCTGGATCCGACGCGTGCTTATCCAGATCCCACACGCGCCGCCCTCGGTCCGTCGAGCCCCGCCCAGCGCGCACCTGTTGGCCCAGGCGGCACGATCCTCCTCGACCCGCGCCACACGCCCGCCGCACCGCAGCCCGCGCGCCGCAGAGGAGCCGCTCGTGCGGACGCCGCTCCACCCGCACCGGCACCGCTGCCCCCGGCGGCGACAGCGCCCCCGTCGGCGCCCGATGGCTGGCGGAGCCTCTACGCGCACGCCCCCGCCGCCGCGCCGGAGGGCTTCCGTTACATCCCCTGGGTGGCTGCCTCCGTGATCGCCCACCTGCGCGACACGAAGCTAGGCGTCGCCCTCAACCGGAACCAGCTCCTCGCCGCCCCGCTCCTGCCCGACGGCAAGCCGGACCTCTCGCGCGTCACCCGGCTCGACGCTTCGCTGCTCGCCACGGCGCCCGCCGCTGGCGCCCGCTTCGCCGAGCTGCCCGCCCCGCTCGCGAAGCGCGCCACCGCGCAGGCCGCGGCGCGCGCGCTCCGGGAGCACGCCTACCGCACGACCGAGGCCGCCGTGGCCGTCCACAAGGAGCTCGGGCTCGCGCAGGACGATGGCGAGCCCCTCGAGGCGTTCTCCGCCCGCTGCCGCGCCGCCGCGGCCCGGCTCGCCGCCGCCGAGCAGCAGCAGGTCGTCGGCCGGTTCGCGCCCAAGATCGCGCGCCTCGGCGAGCGTATCGCCGCCGCGAAGGCGCGGTACGACCAGGCCGAGGCTGATGTGGCCGCGCTCCCCGGCGCCGTGGGCGCCGCGCTCCTCGGGCTCGTCGCCGGCCGGGACACCGCCCGGCGCGCCGGGACCCAGCGCGACAAGGCCGCCGCGAAGCTCGAGCGCGCGCGGCAGGAATGGACCGAGGCGGACGCCGCGCTCCGGGACCTCCACGCCGCGCAGGCCGCCGAGCTCGCGGCGCTGGAGCAGCTCCCCCTCCACGCCGGCGAGGGCATCGAGACGAGGCGCCTCGTCCCGAAGAAGAACGACGTCGAGGTCGCCTTCGTCGCGCTCGCCTGGGCCGCGACGCTCGCCGGCCCCGCGTGAGCCTGCGGAGCGACGTCCGCAACCTCGCCCCGAAGCCCGTCCGGCGTCCGGTGCGCACGCTTGAGGCGATCCTGAACGCAGCCCAGCTCGCTGCAGGGATTCCATGCAGTACAGCGCGCCTCCGTCCTGAGCTCGTGTTCCACGGAGACGGAGCGCCTCTGCGGGCCTGCGCCCACGCTTGGCGAACGCGCGCGGACAGCGTAGGCTCGACAGGGTGAGCGTCCTGGTGCGTGGCCGTGTTTCGCGCGGTCGGCTTCTCGTCGACGCCCCGCTCGATCTGCCCGATGACACCGAGGTCGAGCTCATGGTGCTCGTGGAAGAACAGGACAGCCTGGACGCTGCCGACCGTGCCCAGCTGCACGAAGCGCTACGAGCCTCGCGGGCCGAGCTGGAGCGAGGCGAGGTCGTACCGGTCGAGGACGTGCTGGCGGAGCTCTAGAGCGGGTCCTCCCGAGTGATGCGCTACCGCGTCCAGAGCACGGCGCACGCCCGTGCCCAGATGCAGACCGTCTCACGCTGGTGGCGTGAGAACCGGCCCAGCAATCCGGCGCTGTTCCGAGACGAGCTCACCGCCGCCACAGCTCGTCTCGGCGCGTTCCCTGACGCAGGCACATCGTACGAGGAGAGCGACATCGACGGCGTGCGCCGCGTCCTGCTGCCACGAACGAGCTACCACGTGTATTACGTCGTCAACGACGCGACCCGGACCGTGACGATCATGGCGGTGTGGCATTCGGCCCGCGGCCACGGGCCTCCGCTTCGCTGAATCTCTCGCCGCGAGGACGCCCCGCGCTCACGTTGGGAGCGAGCCGATACGCTCGCGCGAGGTCGCGGTATCCCTCCCTCCATCGCAGCGCTAGGCTCCCCCGCATGCAGCCGATCGGCTCACCTGAGCGACGCCTCGACGGGGGGCCCGCGCGGCTCTGCCCCAGGTAACGCCATGCCGTCCTCCCGCTTCCGCGCCGGGCTCGGCCGTCCGAGCTCGGCGCCCGCCGAGATCGCGTGGTTCGCGTTCCACGGCGACGACCTCCTCGTCCGCGCGCCGGGCGACGGCGCCGATCGCTTCGACATCCCGATCGCGGCCGATCTCGCCGACCTTGGCGTCTCCGTAACGCGCGCGCAGCCGCTCGGCGAGCTCGATGGCCGCGCCTGCCGCTCCGCCGAGCTCGCGCAGGGCGCGCCGGCGCCGGCGGGATACGCCTACGTCTCGCTGCGGCGCCTCCACGGGCGCATCGATCCGGAGCTGTTCGAGATCGCAGGCACGGCGTACCAGGTGCAGCACTGGGACAGGGCGCACCAGTACTGCGCTGCGTGCGGCGCCGCGCTCGAGATCGGGCAGGACGAGCGCGTCAAGCGCTGCCTCCGCTGCGCGAGCAACTACTTCCCCCGGCTCACGCCGGCGACGATCGTGCTCGTCGAGGACGGCCCGCGCGTCCTGATGACGCGCCAGGCGCGGTTCCCTGCGGGCATGTACGGCCTCGTCGCCGGGTTCGTCGAGCCGGGCGAGACGCTGGAGGCGTGCGCCGCGCGCGAGGTCCACGAGGAGACGGGCGTCGACGTCGCCGAACTCGTCTATTTCGGCAGCCAGCCGTGGCCCTTCCCCCACCAGATCATGGTCGGCTTCACCGCGCGCTACGCCGGCGGCGAGCTCCGCGTCGACACGCGCGAGCTCGAGGACGCGCGCTGGTTCCACCGCGACGCGCTGCCGCTCTTGCCGCCGTCGCTCAGCATTGCCCGGAAGCTCATCGAGGCCTGGCTCGCGCGGCCGGCGCGGTAGCGGCGCCTCAGACGCGCCGCAGCTTCCACGCGCCGCGGCGGAACACGAGCCCGCCCGCGACGGCAAACGTCGAGAACGCCACCGCGATCGCGACGAACACGCCCGCCGGGCCGAGCCCCGCTGCGCCCGAGAGGCCCCAGGCGAGCGGGATCTCCCAGAGCCAGAAGCAGGCGAAGTTCAGCAGCGTGGGCGTCCAGGTGTCGCCGGCGCCGTTGAACGCCTGCGTGAACACCAGGCCGAAGCCGTAGAACAGGAACCCGCACGCGATGATCCGCAGCGTCTGCGTGCCGAACCGGAGCACCTCGGCGTCGTCCGTGAACGCGCCGACGATGGCGCGCGCGCCCACCGCGAAGACGACGCCTACCGCGCCGAGCATGACGGTGGTCCAGATGCCCGCGCGGTACACGGCGGCCTCGGCCCGGTCGGGGCGCCCCGCGCCAAGGTTCTGCCCGACCAGGGTCGCGGCGGCGTTCGAGAGCCCGAGCGCCGGCAGGATCGCGAACACGATGACGCGCATCCCGATCGTGTAGCCGGCGAGCGCCGCGCTCCCGAAGGGCGCAAGGAGGCGCACCAGGCCGCTCCAGCTCGCCATGCCGATGACGTTTTGCAACGCGCCGTTCGCGAAGAGCCGGAGCAGCGCCGCGAGCGCCCCCAGGTCGGGGACGAGGTGCCGCGCTCGCACCCTCACCCGGCCGCTGCCGCGCCTGAGGAAGAAGACCTGCAGCGCGACGCCGGTCCCGCGGCCAAGGGTCGTCCCGACCGCCGCGCCGGCCACGCCGAGCTCCGGGAACGGGCCGAGGCCGAAGATGAAGCACGGGCCGAGCGCCATGTTCAGCGCGTTCGAGAGCCAGAGCACCCGCATCGACAGCGCCGCGTCGCCCGCCCCGCGGAAGATCGCGTTGATGACGAACAGCATCAGGATCGTCGCGTTGCCGAGCAGCATGATCGAGGCGAACGGCGCGCCGATCGCGATCACCCCGGGCGTCGCCCCCATCGCCGCGAGCAGCCGCGACCCGAAGAGCGCGCCGACCGCCGAGATGGGCAGCGAGATGAGCAGGCCGAGCACGATCGCCTGCCCCGCCATGGCGGCCGCCTCCTCGGGGCGCCCCTCGCCGACCCGCCGCGCGACCGTCGCGGACGCGGCGACCGCGAGGCCCATCGCCACGGCGTAGACGAGCGCGAGGAGCGACTCCGTGAGCCCGACGGCGGCGATGGCGTCGGCCCCGAGCCGCGAGACCCAGAAGACGTCGACCACGACGAAGAGCGACTCCATGACCATCTCCATGACCATCGGGATCGCGAGCAAGGCGATCGCCCGGTCGATGGAGCCTGTGGTGAAGTCGTGCTCGCCGCCGCGGACCGCGTCGCGGAGCGTGGACCAGACGCCCGCGCCGCGGCGCGAGCCGGGCGAGGGCGGCGAGGGTCCAACTGCGTCCGCGCGCAGGTCGGAGGCGGGTGGCGTGCCGTTGTCGCGCATGAGGGCCGGCAAGCTGATCGCGGGGGGCCGTTTCGTCCAGCGGCGTTGCACGCCTTTGCCAAAACTGCCGTCCTCGGCGGGTCCCGAGCGTGCCAGGGAGCTCGGAACACGGGACGCGCGCCGAGCCTTGACGCGCACCGCGTCCCGTCTCCCTCCCTGCGCAGCGCCGCGCCGTCAGCGGATCGAGAACGGATCCCGGTCGCGCGCGCTGACCTCGACGCGCAGCGACGGCACCGCGGCGCGCAGGCGCTCGGCGAGGCGCGTCAGCGCGGCGCGCTCGCTGTTCGAGTGCAGCGCGCACACCACGGTGACGCCCGCGCTCGCCGCGCGGAGGGCGTCGTGGTGGCGCAGCTCGCCGGTCAGGTAGAGCTCCGCGCCCTGCGCGATGGCGTCGTCGAGCAGCGCGCCGCCCGCGCCGGCGCACGTGGCGGCGCGGGAGATGGCGCGCTGCTCGGGGCCGGCCACGAGCAAGGCATCGACCCCCAGGCCCTCCTTGATGCGGCCCAGCAGCTCGGAGACCGGCGCGGCGCCGGCGAGCGGCCCGATCCGCCCGATGCCGGCCCTGAGCGGCTCGGCGGCGAGCTCGACGAGGTCGAACGCCACCTCCTCGTACGGGTGCGCGGCGCGCATCGCCTGCACGACCGCGGCGGTCCGGTCGCGGGGGAAGACCATCTCCAGCCGCACCTCGGCGACGCGCTCGAGCCGGCCCTTCTCGCCGACCGTGGGGTTCGCGCCCTCCTCCCCGAAGAACGTGCCCGTCCCAAGCGTGCGGAAGCTGCAGCGCGAATACCGGCCGATCCGGCCCGCGCCTGCCTCGGCGAGGGCATCGGCCACCGCATCGGCGTGATCCTCCGGGACGAAGACGACCAGCTTGTGCTGCCACGCCTTGGATGGCGCCCTCCTGAGCGGCGCGCGGTCCGCCGACATCCCGAGCGCGTCGGCGAGGACATCGTTGGTGCCCCCCTCGGCGACGTCGAGCGCGGTGTGGGGCGAGTACAGCGCAATGCCGTCACGGATGGCCGCGAAGAGGGGGCTCGGCGCGACCACACGCTTCACGGCCTCGAAGAGGGGCGGATGGTAGGCGACGACGAGATCGCAGCCGAGATCGCGCGCCTCCCGGGCGACCTCGGGGGTGTAATCGATGGCGAGGAGCGCCGCCGACGAGGGCCGCGCCGGGTCGCCCGCGAGCAAGCCGACGTTGTCCCAGGACTCCGCGAACCGGAGCGGCGCGATCGACTCGAGCGCTGAAAGGACGTCTCGGAGGAGGGTCATGAGCGCCTCTATACCAGCGGCGACCGTGGTTCGGCGCAGCGGCGACCGCAGAGCCGAGCGCAGCGGCATCCGCGGAGCCAAACGCAGCGCGACCGCGGAGCCGAGCGCAGCCGGAGACGCTGCGTCGCGCAGGGACCCGGACGGCCGGCTCGATGCCAGGCGGGCCCGGCGCAGCGCCCGACGGGCGCGCGGGCAACGCTGCCCGCGAGGGCTCGCCGCGGCAGCGACGCAATCGATGCAGACCAGGCCTGTGCCATGCTGTGCCGGCCATTCCCGCTGAAAGGCTGCGCCCGCGGATCCCGCGCTGGTACGGATGCTGCTGTTCTCTGGCAACATGGCCAGTACCCCCTCTTCTCCGGCTCAATTTCGGATCGCGCTCGCTCATCAGCTGACACGCGCGATCCTCGCCACGGCGACGCTCAACGTGGCTGTTGGAGGCGCCGCCTGCGGCGGCGACGTCACCCTGGAGCGCGCGTCGGGCGGAGGTGGTGGCCCCGGGTCGGGCGACGAGAGCTCGGGGGCGCGTGGAGGGATGGGCGGGAATGGCGGGCCAAGCGGCGAAACCGTCACGTCAATCCAGGCAGGCGGCGTCCAGTGGACCGAGGAAGGAACGGTCTGTGTCGCCCTGGGCCCCTCGGGACAGGGAGGACAGGGCGGTGCCGGAGGCGCTGCCGGCGAAGGGGGGACTGCCGGCGAGGGGGGCATCGGCGGCTCACCCGCGGTCACGTGCCCGACCTTCGACCCCTACAGCACCTCCTTCCCGGGATCGTCGTCCGGCGCGCCCGCGGGGTGCTGGTACAGCAGCCTCGGTGACGGCGTCCTCCGAGGCGGCGAGTGCTGCTACGAGTTCACCGCGACCTGCGGCGGCTCAGGCCGTCCGTTCCTCGTGGGCGAGCGCGCGCGCACCGCGCGGGCAGAGCGGCAAGCGGCGAGCGCGTGGGGCGCCGCGGCGCAGCCGGACGCGGCGGCGCTGACGCAGGTGACCCGCGCCGCGCTGGCCGAGGCATGGCTCCGCGATGCCTTGCTCGAGCACGCGTCCGTCGCCTCCTTCGCGCGGTTCGCGCTGGAGTTGATGGCGGTCGGGGCCCCCCCGGACCTGCTCGCGGCCGCGCACGAGGCCGCGGGCGACGAGGTGCGCCACGCTGCGCTCTGCTTCGGCCTGGCGAGCGCGTACGCAGGCGCGGCGCTCGCGCCGGCGCCGTTCGCGTTTGGCGGGCGGGTCGAGGTCGCCTCGGACCTGCCCGAGATCGCAGCGCGTGCCGTCCGCGAGGGCTGCATCGGCGAGACGCTCGCCGCCGTGCAAGCCAGCGAGCAGCTCTCGTGCGCCACCGACGCCGCGGTCCGGAGCGCCCTTGCCACGATCGCCGAGGACGAGGCCCGGCACGCCGAGCTCGCATGGCGCTTCGTGGCCTGGGCGCTCCAGACGGGCGGCGAGCCGGTGCGCCAGGCGGTCTCCGAGGCCTTCGAGGCGGCCCTCACCTCGCCTCCTCCGGCCGCCACGGCGCCGGACGCCGAGGCCGGCGCCCTCGCCGCGCACGGGCGCCCTGACGGCGCGGCGCTGGCCGCCTCCCACCGCCGCGCGGTCGCGGAGGTCATCGCACCGGCGATGGCCGCGCTGCTGGGCGCGTGGTCGTAGCAAGGACGCGATCCGACGTGTCCCGGGGGTATGGACGATAGACAGACGCAGCTCGCTCCGGACACGCGGATCGAGTGGAACGACGTCCAGAAAACGGTAAGTAGCAAGTAGATTGAGACGATGCGTCGATCGATCACGGGATACCATCAGGACGATGTGAACGATTGGGTGGCCGAGCTGAGCTGTGGACATGGCCAGCACGTCCGGCACAAGCCACCGTTCTTCTCGCGCCCCTGGGTCGTCACGTCCGAGGGCCGCGCATCGATGCTCGGCACCGAGCTCGACTGCGTGCGCTGCGATCGACTCGAGATGCCTGACGGGCTGGTCGCGTACAAGCGGACGGCCGATTTCGACGAGGTCACGATCCCTTCCGGCCTGCGAAAGAACCATTCCACCAAGCCCGGCGTATGGGGGGTGATCCACGTGATCTCGGGGCGGCTCCGCTACCGGATCGATGGGCTCGGCGGTCGAGAGCTCTCTCTTGATCCAGAGAGCCCAGGGATCGTCGCCCCCGAGGTGCTGCACCACGTCGACCCCGACGGCCCGGTGCGGTTCTTCGTGGAGTTTCGACGCAAGGGCGGGTGACCCGACCCGCCGAATGGGACGGTTGCACCGAGCGTTCTGGGTCCTCATGATCCGGTCCTCCATCGCTCTGCTGGTCGCCGTCGGCATCGGGTGTAGCTCGCCGTCGTCCACCTCGACGGCGAGAGTCTCCGCGGCCCCTGCAGAACCAGGCCGAGCTCCGGCGCCCGGCGCGACCACGCCCCCGGCCGGCACCTCCGCCGTACAAAGCCCGACGCCGGCGGCAGCACCCCAGGCCACCACGGACACAGCTGAGGGCTCCAAGGTGAGCCTCGACGATCCGCGGATCCAGAAGATCAGGGCCCGGTATCAGGACATCCAGGCCCGCAAGGACCTGAAGCGAAGCGAGCTTCGCTTTGAGTGCGCCGGCGGCGAGGGACGCGGCGAGCTCCGGTTGTACCAGGCGGACGGCGCGATCCAGAAAGCGGAGATCGCAGCCTCCGACGCGGGGCACGGCGAGTCGACGTACCAGTTCTACTACGACCAGGGCAAGCTGGTCTTCGCGCTGCACGGCGATGGATCCTGGGCCTTTGACGAGACGAGGGGCACGCCGGACAAGCCGGCGACGACGACCAACGTCACGCAGCGCCGGTACTATCTTCACGAGGGTGAGCCCGTGCTCTGCAGCAAGAAGCACGCGAAAGGTCCCACGGAGAAGCTCGGCCCCTTGCTGGAGCAGGCGCCCAACCGGCCTGACGATTGCTCCAGGGCAAAGGAGACGCAGCAGATCGCCTCCGCCGCCCTGGCGGGCGCGAAGACCAAGACAACGGATGAGCTGAAGAAGCTGCTCTGTAATTGAGCCCAGCGGCGCGACCGCACGGCCAATCTTCTTGAGATATCCCAGACATCGGACCGGAAGACATGCGGCGCGCAGGCTCTTCCTCCAGGTCATGCCTCCCCTGGCGGAGCTGCTCGTGGAGCCGGCATGTTCGGGCGAGACTGTCTCACGAGGCGGAGCTCAGGACACCTCGCGCGGCTCCTGGCGCGCACGCCTGAACATCGCGATCCCGAGCAGGATCCCGCCCGCCACGATGGCGATGTCAGCGACGTTGAACACCGGCCAGCGGTGAAGGTGGATGAAGTCGATGACGTAGCCGCGGACGCCGCGATCGATCGCGTTCCCGAACGCGCCGGCGACGATGAGCGCGTACCCGGCCTGCTCGGTGACCGAAGCGCGGCGGCTGCTCCACCAGCCGAGGATCACCACGCCGATGGCGATCATCGAGAACACGAAGAGGACCGCCACCTTCGCCGGCGATTGAATGCCCCGGAGCAGGCTGAAGGCCATATCGCGATTCTCGGCGTAGCGGAGATCGAGCACCCCCGGCACGATCGACAGGGGACCTCGCTGCTCGAGCGCCGCCTGCGCGACCGCCTTGGTCGCATGATCGCACCCCACCAGGGCCAGCGTGAACAGAATCAGCACCCAGCCCATCACACGTCGCGCCATGGCCGATGGAACACGGGGTCCCGGTGGTTTGTTCCCGGTCTCTCACGCAAGAGATGAAGGTCTCGAAGAGCGCCTCCAGCGGCGACCCGAGGCGAGCGGCGGGCTCGATCGTCGGCGCGAGGTCGCGAAGGGCCCCATTCGCTCCACACCCGCGGGTCCAGATACGAGATTCACGGCGCTATTCGGGCCACCACCGCCCAGATTGCGCAGCGTTCGCGCAACGGAGCGAGCCTCCGCGCGATCCGGACGGCCTGGACACCGCGAAAGACGCCCCGATCGGCGATTTCTGGCCGCCCGACCCCTCTCAACCCGCACGGCACGGCTCCTGCCAAAGGGCTACACGACCGCCGCGCCACGAGCGTCGCCTGAGGTTCTCATCGCCGACGCGTCCACGACTCGGCTCCTTCTCCAGCAAGCCGCGCCGGGGGACAGGATCGCTGTCCCCGAACGCTCCGTGATCGCGCCGCTGGTGGCCTCGCCCTCGTGACGCGGGGCCGCCGCGCACGACCGACGGCCGGCCGGCGCCTCCACCCTGACATCGAACACACAACCTCGCTCGCGATCGAGAGGAAGATCAACATGCACACTCACGGCCTACTCGCCTCCGCCGCCGCCCTCAGCGCCCTCGCCCTCGGCGTCTCGCCCGCCGCAGCGCAGACCCCGCGCACCATGGTCGAGGCCTCCGCGCTGATCCAGGGGATGCCCGGTCCGCCGACTCACCAGGTCGGGCCGCTCTACGGCGAGCCCGCCGCCGTCGCCGAGATCGACGCCGGTCCCATCGTCTGGAACAACTACCTCCGCACCGTCGCCGGAGTTGCCCACGGTCGATCGCTCGCCCAGCTCGGCGGTCTCGACGTGGAGATCGCCGCGGCCGGCGACAAGCGCGACTCGACGCAGTTCCCGAACTACGGTCCAGGCGCCTCGAGCGCGGCCCGGTTCAAGGACTCGGCGGTGGTGCTCTCCGGTTTGCCGGCGGGCACGCCGGTGACGCTCACCTTCCGGGTCGACACCAGGAGCCTCGCGACCGCCTCCGGCAACGGCGTCGCCTCCAGCACCTGCAACTTCACGGTCAACGGCTCCACCAGCACCGCCAACTGGAGCTTCAGCTCGCTCCGCAGCCCGGCGCCGGCCCCGATCCCGGCGATCACCGTCAACACGCGGGTCGGCAACCGGATGTCGTTCGATGGGACTCTCCGGCTGACCGGCAGCGTGCCCTGGATCATGCAGGGCAGCCCTTCGATCGGCGGCGAGCTCGCCGCCAGCGCCCATTGCGGGCTGGTCCTCGAGGCCGCGTCGGCGCCGGTGACCCTGCTCGCCGACTCCGGCCACGACTACGGCACGCCTGTCCTCTGATACCGCGGGATGTTCGACACGCTGCTGGGCCGCTGATCGCTGTTCGACTCGGCCAGCGCCGCACCGCGACGAGCAGGCGTCAGGCGAGGAAGCCTGACAGCGGTCCGCAATTCGGCTCGATGCCGATGCCGGTCGCGGCGTGGCCGAGCGCGTTCATCACCGACGTGAGCAGCTTGTTCGAGCTCTGCGCGGTGGTGTTGTTGATGTACTGGCCCACGTTCACGCCCAGGTTCTTCCCGCCGATGACCAGGTACTGCATGTCCCGCGGGTTGTGGCTGTGGTTCGTGCCGCTCTCCACGCCCCAGAGCAGGATGGTGTTGTCGAGCATCGTGCCGCTGCCCTCGCGGGTGCCCGCGAGCCTCTTCGCCAGGTACGCGATATGGCTCGCCCAGAAACGATCGAACAGCATGAAGGCCTGGCGCGTGGTCATCGACTCACCACCGACGCTGACGCTGTCGTTCGTGCGGCTGACGTGCGCGACCACGTCGTGCCAGCTCTGGCCAAAGCCGAGAAGGCCCTCATGGTGACCGCCGGAGAAGCTGAAGTGGTAGTCCGCGACCCTCGTGCGATCGCACGCGAACGCGCTCACGATGATATCGGCCTGGATCTGCGCCCAGCGCGTGATCGTTGTCGCGTTGTTGGTGCTGCCGTTGTAGCCGGAGGTGTCCGCGCGCTCGCACGCCGCGCCGGCCGGGACCGACGTGCCGCCGCCGCCCATGCCCGCGATGCGCTGTTCGAGCTCGAACAGCGCCTCCACGTGGAGCTCGAGCTTCTGGCGCTCGGCCTGGCCGAGGAAGCGCTGGATGGTCTTGAGCTCGCCCGTGTTGATCTGGAGGATACGCTGGTCGGCCTTGCGCTTCGCTTCCGCGACGGCATCCGGCACCCCGCCAGGCGTGGGCGTCGGCGTGGCGCCGTCGAAGGTGACGCCGCTGAAGATCGTGCTGAACGCGCGCGCGGGGTCGGCCGTGTGCGTCATGGGCTGGCCGGGGCCGCTGTACGAGATGATATGGCGCTTGTCGGCGCCGCCGCGATCGGCGACGCACAGGTGAATGCTCGCGAGCGGCGTGCCCCCGCGCAGATCGGAGTTCTTGAGCAGGATCTGATCGAGCGAGGGACCGTTCGCGTGGTGCGAGCTCTCGTCGATGAAGCGCGCGCCCGTGAACAGCTGCGCCATGCCCGCCTCGTGGTGATTCCCGACCGTCCAGGCGTGGTCGAGCCGGCGCAAGAACAACATGTTGCTCTCGAGGCCGCGGAAATCGGCGAGCGGCTCCTGGAGCTGGAACGTCGATCCGCTGCCGGTCGGCCACCACTCGGGCGGGTGCGAGTCGGGCGTGAAGATCAGCACCAGCCGCTTGGGCACGAGGGTCTGCGCCTCGACCTCGCGGTGGCGCAGCAGCGGCGCCAGGAAGATCGCGCCGGCCGCCGTCTTCAGGATGTCTCGTCTGGATACGTCGAAGGGCTTGGGCATGTTCGATCCTCGATGGCCGTAGCTATTCGCGCACGCGCTCCACCGTGCTCGGCGAAGAGAGGAGCGCCACGAGCAGGTCGCGCAGGAGACCGGTGCGATCCAGCGCCGCCGTGCCCTCCACGACCGGCGGAATACCGCGCGCAGCCTCGACCTGGCCGAAATAGAAGCGGAAGGCCTGCCGCGCCACGCACTCGCGGACCCAGGTGCTGCGCGACAGCGCTTCTCCCAGCCCCGCGGCGCTGTCGTACTCGCCGTCGACGTCGGTGTTGAGCAGCCGGCCCGCCGCGTTGATCGGCTGCGGCGCGGCCATGGGCGCGGTGAGCGACGGGCTCCTGTACTGCTCGAGCGTCCGATAGCGGCCCGCGCCGTCGAAATTCTCGAGCATGAAGCCGACGTTGTCGATCAGCGAGTGGCAGGTCTTGCAGGCCGCCTGCGCGTTGTGCGTCTCGTACAGCTCGCGCGTGGTCTTCGGGGCCAAGCGCAGCTCGCTCTCTTCGATCGGCGGCGGCGTGAAGTTCTCGGGCAACGTGATGTGCTGGCACAGCAGCTGATCGCGGATGAACAGGCCGCGGAGCGTCGGGGACGTGAGGTACTGCTTGGCTGTCTTGGAGAGCACGGAGCCGAGGGAGAGCAGGCCGCTCCGCGCGGTGTCCGTCGCGCCCGAGGCGTCGCTGCGGTAAAACGCGGAGAGCGCTTGATCGGCCTCGAGTACAGGCGCCGTGAGCAGGCTCGCGATCGAGCCCTCCATGCCTCCGTTCGCGCGGAGGAAGCTCTGCGTCTCGGCGAACATCGTCCCCTTCACATCCGCGAAGCCGGGGAACACGTCCTCGAACTTCTCCACCTCGGCCTCGAACGTGTGCAACCGCAACCACTGGACGAGGAAAGACCCTAGCTGGTCGGCGGCGCCCGGCGTCGAGAGCAGCTGCTCGATGTGACCAGGAAGCAGCGTGGGATCGGCCAGCTCACCGCGATCGGCGGCGGCGACCAGCGTCGCAGAGGGCGGCTCGCCGAGCACGCTGTACGAAAGGAAGGTCGCGATCTCGTGGTCCGTCAGCCGGAACGCGGCTTTCGCCTCGTCGCTCGGCGCGCCGATCTCGGTCCGGTACAAGAAATAGGGCGAGTTCAGCACGCCCTTCAGCACCCAGCGGAACGGCAGCGCCGGATCCCCGGCCTCGGCGGCGAGATCGAACACTTCGCCATAATTGGTCAGGTCCTCCGCCGTCGCGGGCCGCCGGAACGCCTTGCTGACCGCCGCGCGCACGAAGTCCGCCTTGCACGTCGCGTCAACCTTGCCGCACGGAATCAACGCGCTGAGCTGCCGATCGCTGAGCGCGAGCACCGCGGCCTCGGCCTTGGACGCGTACTGCTCGGCCAGGGTCACGCGGACGAGCCCGCTGGTGGACATGTTCGGATAGATGCCGTTGTCCGGCACAGGCTCCATGTCCGAAACGTCGATCGACACGCCGAGCAGGTCCTGGACGGAGCGGCCGTACTCTTCCGGGGTGAGCAGCCATGTGCGGGCGCGCAGCGCCGTGGAGGCGGGCGTGGGCGCCGCGTACGGCAAGCTGCCGTCGGCCTGCGGCGGGGGAACGTCGCTGCCGGTCTCGCCGCCAGCCGCTTCGGTTTCGCCGCCAGCCGCTCCCGAGGACGGATCGCCAAGCTGCCCGGTGCAGGCGGGCGCCAAGGAACCCACAACGAAGATCCAGCCAAACGATCGAAGATGCATATCGGATCTCCACATGGGCACGCGGCGCCAATCGAGACCGCTCCCGTCGAGGAGGCCGGAAGTCCAGACGCACTCCGCAAGTCGAACCGCCCGAAGCCGCCTACCCTCTTACAGCATCATTGTTGCGCTGCAGTGGGTGGCGAAGGTGCCGCTGCGCAAGACGACCCATCCAGAGCCGAGCAGAACGGTGCCCGTCGAGCGGACTGTGAACGAGCACATAGTCGATTTCAACTCCAATCGGCCCGCCCATGGCCCTCCTCGATCCCGATCGATGACGACGCCAGCGGATCTTCTCCAGAGCTGCATAAGAGAAGCGGGTGCCGTGCCCGGCGTCATGGCCGATGCGGCCAGGCTCGCTGGAAAATCGTATCCAGCGGACTCGCGGGCCCTGCGCGACAGCGCGCAGGAGCATCGTAAATCTGTTGCTCGGGCATATCGACAGCGGTCACGCCTCTTGCCCGGCTCGCAGGCAACAGGGGTCGAATCGCCGAGGAGAGATGGAGAGATGGATCCCGCGCGAGCACGGGCAGTCGCGCGCTCGCGGGCGTGACGCGTTGCAGATGGCGACGACGCGTACTCGACGTGGGTACATCTCATCTCCGGTAGGGCCAGAGCGGGATTGTGGTATCCTGTCGCAGAAGGACGGCCTCGCTCCCCTCGCCCGCTGCACCTTCTTCGTCTTTGCTCTCGGCGGGGCCGCCGTGCCCCGGGCGCAGGGACTTACCCTGGAAGCGGAAACACGATGCGCCACATGCTTCTTCGCTGTCACGTCATCCCTGTCCTCATAGCCCTCGCCGCCGGCTGCTCGGGCGGGGGGAGCCAGCCCAACCCCGGCGCCGACGGCAGCCATCTCCCACCAGATCAGCCGTCCGATTCTCCGCCTGATCAGGCGCCCGATCCGCCGCGCGATCAGCTCCCCGATCAGCCGCTCGGGCCCGAGCAGCAGGAGGAGTTCGGCGCGCTGCTGGCCGAGCGGGAGGCCTCGGCGAACATGACGGCCGAGGACTTCGCCGCCAAGTACCCCGTCCCCTTCGCGTCGGGTCTGTCCTACGCGCCGGCGGAGGCCGAGGGCCTCTCGCTCCTCCAGGACACCGCGCTCGCCCTCGACGAGGACGAGCTCGCGAAGCTCTCCAAGAACGGCTTCGTCATCTCGAACAAGAAGTCCTTCCCGACGTTCGTCTACGGCTACGAGAGCATCTACGCGCTCGACCTGCCGCTCTATGTGTCCGCGGACTCGATCCTGTACGCGGTCCACCGCTCGTATGACTCGATCCTGAAGACCCTCGAGTACGCCTCGTTCGCGCCCGATCTCGGGGCGATGCTGAAGGAGATGCGCGCGCGGCTCGCCGAGGGCGCCGGTGGAGAGTTCGGCGCCGAGGCGCGCGCGGACGCGGACCTCTTCACGGCCGTCGCGCTCGCGCTGCTCGAGGGCGCGCCGGTCGCCCCCGTCGCGGGCGCCAGCGCCGCGACGATCGACGAGCTCGTCGCGAGCGCCGAGGCGCACCAGGGCATGGCCGGGGTGCGCCTCTTCGGCTCCGACCGGCTCATGGACTTCTCGCAGTTCGAGCCTCGCGGCCATTACGTCGACAGCTTGCTTCCGGAGCTCGCGCGCTACTTCCGGAGCATGATGTGGCTCGGCCGCGTCGACTTCCGCTTCCTCGAGACCCAGGGCGACGGCTCGCAGCTCCTCCAGCGGCGCCAGATCGAGGGCGCCTACGTGCTGCGCGCCCTCACCGGCGCGGAGACCCTCGCCCGCTACAAGCGCATCGACGACGCGATCCAGGCCTTCGTCGGCGAGAGCGACTACATGACCCTGCCGGAGCTCGACGACCTGCTCGCCGATCTCGGCCTCAGCGACGCCTCGGGCCTCGCCGGCGTCTCGGACGAGCGGCTCACCGAGGTCATCGTGAAGGAGCGCCACGGCACGCAGCGGATCTCGAGCCACATCATGATCAACGGGCTCGACAAGGGCACGCTGCCCCTCTCGTCGAGCTTCGCGCTGCTCGGCCAGCGGTACGTGGTCGACTCCCACGTCTTCTCGAACGTGGTCTTCGACCGGGTGAAGGGCGGCACGGTCAAGCGCATGATGCCGAGCACGCTCGACGTGGGCTTCGCCGCGCTCGGCAACGATCAAGCGGGCCAGATGCTCGCCCCCGAGCTCAAGCAGTTCCCCTACGCGCCCGACCTGCACATGATGCGCGTGCTCGTCGACGCGCACCCCGGGGACTTCTGGGGGAAGAACCTCTACAACCGCTGGCTCGGCGCGCTGCGGGAGCTGTCACCGGCGCAGGCGCTTGGCGACGGTGAGAAGCTGCCCGGCGTGGCCAAGACCGAGGCATGGGGCCGGCGCCTGCTGAACACCCAGCTCGCCTCCTGGGCCGAGCTCCGCCACGACACCCTGCTCTATGCCAAGCAGTCGTACACGGGCGGGTCCCAGTGCGAGTTCCCGGACGCCTACGTCGACCCGTACCCGGCGTTCTTCGCGCGCATCGCCGAGATGGCCGAGCACGGCGCCGAGATCGTCAGCACGCTCGAGCTCTCGAACCCGCCGTCGTTCGAGCCGCAGCTCGAGCAGCATCTGTCGGGGTACTTCTCGCAGCTCCGCGACGTCGCGCGCACGCTCGGCGAGATGGCCGCGAATGAGCGCGCCGGTCTGCCCCTCACGCCGGAACACCTCGATTTCATCAACCAGGCCGTCAAGGTCCAGCGGGGTTGCGGCAGTCCGTTTGGCGCCACGGGGTGGTACGCGCAGCTCTTCTACGATGCGCTCAAGAGCGTGACGCAGGATCCGACGATCGCCGACGTGCACACCCAGCCGACGGACGAGGGCGGCACGCCGGTCGGTCGCGTGCTGCACGTGGGCACCGGCCTGCCGCGGCTCATGGTCGTGACGGCCGATCCGTGCGGCGGCGCCTCACGCGCGTTCGTGGGGCTCGCCTCGTCGTATTTCGAGAAGATCACCGGGGACTTCGAGCGCATGACCGACCAGGAGTGGGCCGGCGAGCTCAAGAACGCGACGCCCGACGATGTGTCCTGGATGAAGGATCTCGTCTCCCGCTGATTCCGCCCCTGCGGGCCTCACTTCCAGTTGACGGTGGCCCACCCTCTGCCAGGCAGCTCGAACTGGAGCTTCTTGCCGCCCACCGCGACGATCGCCTTCTTCGCCGCCCCCGAGTTGTACAGGACCGTGACGATGGCGCCGTCAGGGTTCTTGAAGGCGAGCGCATCACCGCCTTTCGTCGCGACGACCTTGGCCCCCGGGTCGACATACTGGGAGAGGTGCCGGAAGACGTAATACGCCGGCGTGGGGTTCAGCTTCTTCGCAGAGACGTCCACCGTCAGGAGGGCGTTCTGCGCCCATGGCCGCACGGTGTCGAGGCTCCTGCCCACCGTATCCAGCACCATGTTCCAGGCAGAGTAGGCGTTCACCCCCTTCTTGATCCAGTCCCTGAGGAGGCCCCAGCTCTCCACGGCATACGCATGGTCATTCGGCGCCTTGCTCTGGTTGGTCCCGCTCTGCCAGGGGTAATTGCCGCACTTGTGCTCCGTCTGCCATATGGCAAGGCTCTTGTCCAAGCCCAGACCGCTGAAGGTGTCCAGCATTCCCCACTGAAAGCCGTAGCCCTTGACGTACGACTTCGCCGCCGCGTTGCTGATGACGGTCTTGACGATGTTGCCGTCCGTCTGGGAGTTCGACATCGTGCCGATGAAGATCGCGGCGTCGACGCCCCGCTCCTCGAACGTCGGCCCCAGATGGCTCCCGATGAACTTGGCCATCAACGCTCCCGTCCAGAGACAGGACGGATAGTCCTGAGGGAAGCCTGGCTCGTTCTGCGGGTGGATCGCCTCGATCGTGATGCCTTCCTTGCCGTACGCTTCCACGAACTTGGCGAGGTAGACGGCATACGCGTCGAGGTTCGCGGCGTTGTCCTTCATGTTCCCGCGATCGTACGCGTTGTTGTCCTTCATCCACGGTGGAGGCGTCCAGGGGCTGCCCCAGAAGTGGATGTCAGGATTGACGGCCATCGCTGCCTTGATGTACGGGATCAGCTTCTCCTTGTCCCGCGCGATGGAGAAGCTCTCCATCGACGTATCGTTGGCCTTGTCGTTGAGCGTGTAGCGGCTCGTGGCGTAGTCGCTCGCCCCGATCGGGATCCTCCCATAGATGAATTTCGCTCCGTCCACCGCGTCGAACAGGAGCTTGATCGCTCGTTCCTTGTCGTCGGCGCTGAGCACGGAGAGCGCCTCCCAGCCCTTCTCATTGAAGGTCCCACCAAAGCCGGCCCAGGTCTGTGCCGTGGAGCTGTCGTCGACGGTCACATCGGCGTTCCCGTCGGCCACCTCGGTCACCTCCCCCTGCTGCCAGTAGGCCTCTTGACTGGAGGTGACGAGCACAGGCTCTTGAACCGGCGGCTCACCGCCCGTGGAGGACGAGCCGCCTGCCCCGCCCTCTGGATTGCCGCCGGCATTCGACGAGCCGCCCGTGCCCGCGCCGCCTGAGCCCGAAACCGAACCCGTGCTCGATCCAGAACCCGAGCCCAGCCCGCCCGACCCCGTAGCGTCCGCGCCCGCTGCCGTGGTCCCGCTCGCACCTGGATCCGTGCTGCCCCCGGTGCCATCTCGCGGAGTCGAGCCGGATTCCGAGCCGCAAGCAGCGACAAGGAGCGCGAGCCCAAGGGTGATGGTGGATTCTCGTACAAGCTTCATTGCCACGATCCTTTGTCGTCCTATCCGCAGATTCGCGCGCGCCGCGCAGTCAGCACGCCGTGGTTCAGCATGCCCAGGTGGACACGATCCGCCGGGAAATCCGATTCCAGCTGCCTGACGACAGTCCCGGCGTGATGAGTCAGAGCTCGGCGACTCGCGGCGCCCGGTGTCGCCGCATTCTCGAACCGCCTCTCCTGGAGGGCATCGTATCGACGCAGAAATCTGCGCGCGCCTTACGCGCCTTCACATTCCCGAAGGGTTCGGTTCTGATCATCGCCGCGCGCAGCGATCCAGCCGTTTCCTGTCGGCTCGGCGCGGTGCCACTCATGCTGTAAGTTTGTCTCGAAACCCTGCCCCGCTGCGCCCGGCAGGTCGAACCCAGGGTGAATCAGACGGCCTTTCGCGGCTTCTTCACCGCGCGGAGCCTGCCTGTCGCCGGGTCGCCGCACCACAGGCGGCCGCTCGCGTCCGCCTCGACGCCGGAGAGGCGCACGCTCTCCGGCAGCGCGAGCCGGTCCAGGACCTCGCCGCTCTGGGAATCGACGCGGCGGAGCTCCGACGGTGCGCCCTCTTCCTCGCACATCACGCCGTGCCAGAGATCGCCGTCGGTCCACGTGACACCGGTGACGAGCCGATCCGAGACGAGCGTGCGGAGGACGGCCCCGCGCTCGGGATCGATCTTGAGGATCTTCCGCTCGCGGTAGATGCCCGCATAGAGCGCGCCGTCCGCCCACGCGAGCCCGCTCACGGGCGTCGCGTCGAAGCCCGGCACCTCGCCGACCGCGGCCCCGCTCGTGGGATCGATCTTCCGGATCCTACCGCCCCCGACGACCCACAGGTGGTGCCCGTCGAACGCCACCCCGGCGCTGGCGGGCGCCTTCAGGCGACGCAGCACGCGGCCGCTCTCGGGCTCGGCGGACAGGAGGTCTCCGCGATCTCCGTGCGCGAACCACACCGCCTGTCCGTCGAACGTGACCCCATGAATCGACTCCACCCCTTCGAACGTGCGCTCCGCGATGATCTCGGCCTGCCGGGCTTTCATGGTCCACTCCTCCCTCGCCCCGCGCACTCAACCAGGGAGCGCGAGCCCGAGGAGCAACATCTGTGACGCGATCGACAGCGCCGCTCTGGGCCTCGCGTAGCGCCGCGAGGGGCCGCTGCCGGTGACCTCGACCGCGCGCGCGAGCGAGAGCTCCGCGAGCGCGCGCTGCACCGTGCGCGCGCTCTTGCCGAGCGCGGCGCCGATGGCCGCGGCGCTCCACGCGGCGCCGTCCGAGAGGAGCGCGCGGATGGCGCCCGCGTCGCCCGGATCGAGCGGCGTGAGGAGGACCACCTCCACGCCCGCGCCGAGCTCCCAGCGGTACGCGTTCCCGAGCGCTCGCACGACCCCGACGCCGTTGATCGCGGCGCGCAGGCGCCCCACCTCGACGCGCAGCCGCCGCCGGTGGGACTCGTTGACGGCGCGAACGCCGAACGCCGCGCGCGCGAGGTCGTCGCTCGCGATCGCCGCCGGGTGGGCGCGCGCGAGCGCCTCGAGCAGGGCGAACAGGACCGGCCGGCGCGCGAGGTCGGCCCGCACCTCGCCGCCGTCGAGGACGCGGCGGCGGAGCGCGTCCACGACGACCCGCCCCGCGGGCGCGGCGACCAGGGCCTCGACGTCGGCGAGGCGCACGGGCTCGTCGCGGCCGCCCTGGATGAGGCGCGCCACGGGCTCGTCGTGCGCGCGGAGGAAGCGCTCGGCCTCGGCGATGAGCAGCGGATGTCCGCTCGCCCGCGCCCACTCCGCGGCCTCCTCGGCGGCGCGCCGCGCCGAGGACGCGCGCACGAGCCGCGCGTGGACCTCGGCGCGCACGAGCGCCAGCGCGGCCCTGGTGAACACCGGCGCGTCGCTCGTGACCGTGGCCTCGGCGGCCGCGAGCGCCCGCTCCGCCTCGGCGACGCGGCCTTCGAGGAGCGCGGCCCGCGCCGCGCCCAGGCGAGCCCACGCCGCGTTCGTGAGATCGCCGGCGCGCTCGAGGGCGTCACCCGCCTCGACGAGCCCCTGCCACGCCTCGCCGATCTCCCGCTGCGCGAGCGCGATCTCCGCGAGGGCGGCGCTCGCGCGCGCCCGGGCGCGCTCGGCGCCCACCGCCGCGAACGCCCGCGTGGCGCGGCCGAGCGCCGCCTTCGCCTCCGGATAGGCGCCCATCTGCGCGAGCGCGATCCCGCGGAGCGCGAGCGCATGTGGACCTCCGAAGGGGCCGACCACCTTCAGCGCGTCGAGCGCGTCGCCCGCCGCGAGCGAGCGGGCCGCCAGCGCGCCGAGCTCGGCGGGGACCTCGGCCATCGCATCCATCGCGGCAGCGTCGCACGCCCGGCGGCGCGCGCCAACGGATCGCGACATCGATGTTGCTGTCGCGGCCGCAGGCGCCGTGGTCATTTCCACGGGTCAACGGCTGGCGAGGCGAGGCGCCGCGCCAGCCGCCCACAGGAGGAGATCCCCATGTGCCCTGCGTGCCTCGCGTCCATCGGATGGGTCCTCGCCCAGGCGGCCTCCGCCGGCGCCGTGACCGCGATCGCCGTCAAGAAGCTCCGGAACCGGAACCAGAGCAGGAGCGCCGCCGGCGCCCCCGCATCGAAGGGAGAGCGCCGATGAGCCGCGCCAACGTCGTTTCGAGGGAAGAGTGGCTGGCGGCGCGCCTCGCGCTGCTGGAGCGAGAGAAAGAGCACGACCGGCGGCGCGACGCGCTGAGCGCCGCGCGCCGCGAGCTGCCGTGGGTGAGGGTCGACAAGGCCTATGTGTTCGACGCCCCTTCAGGCAAGCTGACGCTGCGCGAGCTCTTCGGCGAGCGCCGGCAGCTCCTCGTCTACCATTTCATGTTCGCGCCGAGCTGGGAGGAGGGCTGCAAGAGCTGCTCGTATGTGGCCGACAACATCCAGGGTGGCCACGTCCACCTGGCCGCCCGCGACACCGCGTATTGCGCCGTCTCCCGCGCGCCGCTCGCCAAGCTCGAGGCGTTCAAGGCGCGAATGGGCTGGACATTCCCGTGGGTCTCAGCGGGTGAGACGGACTTCAACTATGACTATCACGTCTCGTTCCGTGAGGAGGAGCGCGCTCGAGGCGATATGGAGTACAACTTCAAGAAGGCGAGCTCCCCCTTCCCCGAGGCCCCTGGGCTGAGCGTCTTCGCCCGCGAAGGCGACGAGGTCTTCCACACCTACTCGACCTACGCGCGCGGGCTCGACGTCCTGATCGGCACCTACAACTACCTGGATCTCACGCCCCTGGGCCGGGACGAGGCAGCGCTCCCTTACACGATGGCGTGGGTCCGCCATCACGACAGGTACCCCACGACGTCAGGCGCCTCGCGAAGCGAAGCGGCTGGGGAGGCCGCCTCGTGCGGGCGCGCCGCTTCGGTGCGCGGGCCCGGGTGACCCGGACTCCTCACGGATTCCGCGCAGATCACGAGCGCCGACCGCAGCGCGTGGGGCCCGCCCTCCGGTTTGTTGGCCGATCCGGCCGCCTCGACGGACACTGGCGAGACGGTCGCGATGAAGAAGTGGAGCTTCCTGGCCCTGGGGCGCAGCTACGAGATCACGGATTATGGCCCCAGGTTCGGGATCGAGGTCACACGGGACGGCTACACCGTGTGGACCGGCTACCGTGACGGAGCGCGGCTCGTGACCAACACAAGCACCCTGCCGGCGCGCGAGCTCGTGGCGCTCCGCGAGGAGCTCGTCCGGCGGGCGAGCTCCTGGAGCGCCGCCCCGGGGACGGGCGCGGGTCTGCGCGCGCGCCGGCCGCAGCGCGCGGTCGAGCAGCTCGATCTGCTCGGGGCGCCGCTGCTCGGCGGCTGCCAGCGCTGAGGCGACGCGAGCGCGTCCGGCGTCACTGCCGGAGCGGGTGGAGACATGTCTCCGGGCGGGTCGGCGCGCCCTCCCGCGCCGCCTGCTCGTGCGCGTGGAAGCCGCGGAGACGCGCCTCGGTCAGCGGATGTTGACGCCCTTCTGGCACGAGATCGAGCGCTCGCGACGCTAGCGGGAGCCAATCGGGGTGGCGGACTTGGCTGCGCAGAGGGCGTCTGCTCCGAAGCTCTCGGGCATCCGCCCGACATCCGTTTCACGCCGGCCGTGAGGCCTCGCACGGGGCAACCAATTGATGTATGCCAATCTGCGAATCGACGTATGGCCGCAGTGCGTTTCCAGATCCAGCCACACGTTTTCGAACCGACCGAGGAGGGCAGTGATGTCTAAGACAGGAACAAAATCCGCCGAAGAGATTCTCGGCCTAGAGTTCGACTGGCTAGCAAGCGATGCTGATGGGTTCGTTGCCCTGTTCAGTACCGCGGGCGGTGGCTACGCCCCGGATGAGTTCCTACGGGACACGGATGCGCACAATGCGGCGATCGATGTTGTCCTTGCATCCCCCGCTTCGACCGTCGCGCGGTTCGCGCCAGAGCTACCCCCGGGGTTGAAGAACACGTGGCGGATGGCGGCGGAGCGCGGGCTCTTCGCCTTCGACTCAGACCTCCATGGCGGGCCGTACCGCATGGTCGCCGCGCCAGCCGATCCCATTCGGATTGTCGATCTGCCCACGCTCGTGATTGACATTGTTGCACGCCTCAAGCTCCGCCAGGTGCGATTCGCAGGTCAATCGGCCATCCCGCCGGGACTCCTTCAGGGGAGAGAGTAGTCCGAAAGCTATCGGCGTCGATCTCATCCATCACGACGATCGCGCAGGCGCGTCCCCGCCCGTCGCACGCCGGGCTCTGCCTGCGCGTGGATGCAGCGACCTTCACGTGACGTGGTAATCGGTCGTCTCTCACCGGAGTGCGGCGATGCATTCCAGTGAGCTCTGCCAGCAGGCAGGCCGGTGGTCGACGACGCCTGGACGCGCGCGCGAGGATGGCGTACTGCTCGCCGCCGCTCGCGTATAGGTGTCATGGGCTGGCGGAGTACGTGCCGACGGCGCTCACCGGAGCGTAGGCACGCATTCCGGTGAGCGCCGCCCGATTCTCACGAAATGCGACGTGGAGCGTCGCGCCCCAGGGGCATCGTCGACACTGACCGCAGATCTTGCGCTGATTCGCAGCGCGGTGCGCTCCACGAGGGGGTACGACGATCGAACCGAACGTCCTCGCCTGTCGGAGGATAAGCCGGCCCGCGTTCAGCGGGCTCGCTCCTGAATTCTCGCACAGGAATAGATCGTAGAATGAGTCGCTTACTCGCGTGCCACAAACACGACTCCATGTGCCTCCGGGTCGAACATCTCAGGCCATCGAGTCTTCGCGTCGCCGATCGCCCCGCGCAGCCTCGCGGCCTCGAGCTGACAAGACCATCGCCGGGGTGCATGCCATGACGGGGGGGACGACGCATCGTCTCAGTAGCCCAGAGGAAACCAGATACCCGGAATCGCGGGATTCGACATATTGGGCCGAACATGCCCTCGATCCAAGGTCGACACATCGACGTCCGACACGGCCCTTCGTACTTGTGGAACTGGAGCACCCCCAAAAACACGCTGTTGAATCAAAACCATAGCCTCCTCAATGGAGGACGCCGTCACCCCGCAACCGACCCTGACACCAGGCGGCAGATCCGCAGGATTATCAACAACAAACTCGAACCAGAATCGACGAAACATGGCTATAGCGCTCCTGGAACAAAGTAGGGTACAGCTCCGGGCTCGAAGCGAATCGCCGGCCCGATGTATGGATTGTGGATTCCCGGGATGAGTCCCGTTCCTGGATCTAGCGATGGCAGGCCTCCTTCGAGCCCCCTGTAATAGGGATGGCTTGAAGGTGGCACAAGGAAGTCGATATCACTGCGAGTTCCTGGCCCCTTTCCGATGGGTAGACTACTTCCGACGCCTCGCCTCGCCCCCATTGCTGCGGATCCTACGACTTCGAGGGGACGCCCGGCCTTATCGACGACGCCCTGGATTTGACGGATCTCGGCTGCCGTGAGATCACCTAGAGCACGTCCGGCCCCGCCTGCTCCGCTTACGGCTTCCGGCATCGCGGCTCCCCCTTGCCCCCCGGACAGGGCGGTTCCGAGGACCTTCGCCACTCCGATGCCTCCTCAGACGGCGCGACGACCTCGCTGGTCGGCGCCATCATCCGGACCGTCGTGAACCGGCGTTACGACCACTTGCGAGAAGCCGGCGTCGCCGTGTTCGGGTTGCGCCAGCTCGACGCCCACGTGCCGCCGATCGGCACCCGCACCCCGTCGCTCTCGGCCGCGCAGCCGACCGCGAAGGCGAAGCCGGTCAGCGCCGCGCGCGCCCCGGTCGCGCCGCCGGGGATCACCGCCGATCCATGACCCGCACGGGGCCGCGCCCCAGCTCCGCCCGCTCGTCGTCGGCCGTGCCGCTCGCCCTCCTCACGGCCTCACGGCTCCCGCTGGCAACCGTCTCGTAACGCCCCCGATCGCCAGGCCGGATTCCGCTCCTGCTACACCGGCGACCGGGGACCATCGGCAACCCCCGCCCACACGGAACCTCATCCGAGCACGTCGCGCAGCCAACCAGGTCGGGCCGGATCCGTCTAAAGTGGCCGGCCATGGCCAACCCGATCGACGCCGACCCCAACCGTCAGAGAGAAACCTCCGCCCAGAGAGACGGCAACGCCCAGCAGCGCGACACCCCCGCCGCATTTTTCCGCGGCAACCCGGCGCCGGACGCCCGCACCGGCATGAACCCGATCGCGCTGCGCCGCGCCTTCGCCGATCACCTGCACTACTCGCGCGCCCGGGAGTCGATGTCCGCCACGCCGTTCGATCGGTACGTCGCCCTCGCCCTCTCGGCGCGCGACCGCCTCGTCGACCGGTGGACGAAGACGCAGCACACCTACTACGAGCAGGACGTCAAGCGCGGCTACTACCTCTCCGCAGAGTTCCTCCTCGGCCGTGCGCTCGTCGCCAACCTGCAGGCGCTCGACATCTACGACAGCTTCAAAACCGTGCTTGGCGAGCTCGGCCTCGACCTGGATGAGCTCGTCGAGCAAGAGCCCGACGCCGGGCTCGGCAACGGCGGCCTCGGGCGGCTCGCCGCCTGCTTCCTCGACTCCATGGCCACGATCGGCCTGCCCACCTACGGGTACGGCATCCGGTACGAGTTCGGCATCTTCGAGCAGGTCATCCGCGACGGCTACCAGGTCGAGCGCGCCGACGAGTGGCTCCGCTTCGGCAACCCCTGGGAGATCGAGCGCCCCGAGCACGCCGTCCCCGTCTCGTTCGGCGGCTACACCGAGCGCGTCCCCGACAAGCGCGGCGGCTTCCGCGTGGTCTGGCGCCACTCCGAGCAGGTCATCGGTGTCCCGTTCGACACGCCCATCGCGGGCTACCAGTCGAACACCGTCAACACCCTCCGCCTCTGGTCGGCCCGCGCGGGCGAGGAGTTCGACTTCGAGCTCTTCAACGCCGGCGACTACGTGCACGCCGTCCACGAGAAGAACCAGTCGGAGGTCATCTCCAAGGTCCTCTACCCGAACGACAACTTCGACAAGGGCAAGGAGCTGCGCCTCCGGCAGGAGTACTTCTTCGTCGCCTGCTCCATCGCCGACATCGTGAACCGCTACAACCGCGTCCACCCGGACTTCTCGCGCTTCGCCGAGAAGAACGCGATCCAGCTGAACGACACCCACCCCGCCATCGCGATCGCCGAGCTGATGCGCGTCCTCATCGACGATCACCTGCTCGCCTGGGAGGACGCGTGGAAGCAGACGGTCGGGGCCTTCGGCTACACGAACCACACCCTGCTGCCGGAGGCGCTCGAGCGCTGGCCCGTCGCGCTCTTCGAGCGGCTCCTGCCGCGGCACCTCGAGATCATCTACGAGATCAACCGGCGGTTCTTGCGTGAGGTCATGGACGCCCACCCGCAGGACCAGGACCGCGTGGCGAGGATGTCGCTCATCGAGGAAGGCCACGAGCGCCACGTGCGCATGGCCCACCTCGCGGTCGTCGGCTCGCACTCGGTGAACGGGGTGGCCAAGCTCCACTCCGAGCTCGTCAAGCGCGACCTGCTCCGCGACTTCTACGACCTCTGGCCCGAGCGGTTCAACAACAAGACGAACGGCGTCACGTTCAGGCGGTGGCTGCTCGCCTGTAACCCCGCGCTCGCCGCGCTCGTCACCGAGAAGGTCGGCCCGAAGTGGGTGACGGAGTTCGAGCGGCTGCGCGAGCTCGAGCGCCACCTCGAGGATCCGGAGTTCATCGAGCGGATCGCCGCGGTGAAGCGCGCGAACAAGGTGGCGCTCGCGAAGGTCATCGGGCAGGAGCTCGACATCAACGTCGACCCCTCCTCGATCTTCGACGTCCAGATCAAGCGCCTCCACGAGTACAAGCGCCAGCTGCTCAACGCGCTCCACATCGTCGCGCTCTACCTGCGCCAGAAGCGCGGCGAGCCGGTGGTGCCGCGGACCTTCATCTTCGGCGCCAAGGCGGCGCCCGGCTACCGGCAGGCGAAGCTCATCATCAAGTTCATCCACGCCGTCGCCTACGTCGTGAACGGGGACCGGCGCCACAGCGGGCTCCGTGTCGCGTTCATGCCGAACTACCGCGTCTCGCTGGCCGAGCGCATCATCCCCGCCGCCGACGTCTCCGAGCAGATCTCGACCGCGGGCATGGAGGCGTCTGGGACCGGGAACATGAAGCTCGCGCTGAACGGCGCGCTCACCGTCGGCACGCTCGACGGCGCGAACATCGAGATCCGCGACGCGGTGGGCCCGGAGAACTTCTTCCTGTTCGGCCTGACCGCCGACGAGGTCATCGCCCGCCGCAGCGAGCACTTCGAGGGGCGCTCCGCGGTCGCGGCCGACCCGGAGCTGCGCGAGGTGATCGAGCTCATCTCGTCGGGCTTCTTCTCCCCGGAGTACCGCGAGCTCTTCCAGCCCCTGCTCGACCGGCTCCTCGGCCGGGACGAATACATGATGCTGGCCGACTTCAAGGCCTACTCCGCCTGTCAGCGCGAGGTCGAGGCGGCCTACGCCGACCGGCAGAGCTGGCTGCGCAAGTCCGCGCTCAACATCGCGCGCGTGGGCGAGTTCTCCTCGGACCGCACGGTGCGCGAGTACGCGCGCGATATCTGGGGCCTCACGCCCGTCGAGATCGACCTCGGCGCGGCCATGTCGCTCGTGTGACGACTCCGGCGCGCCCTCCGCCGCGGGCCGCTCGCGCGCTCGCGGCGGGGCGGCGGCGCCCCGCCAGCCGGACAACGCCGGCACCTGCGAACGAACCCAGCAGCTCCCTCCGCCCGGTTCCATGAGCCGGGCGCCACGGCGGACGGAAAATCCCGGCCCGCGCGTGGCGAAAGGCGCCGCGGCGGAGCATGCTTCCGGGGCATGAGCCAGCTTCGTCGGCCGCTCGCCGGGGCGGGGCTCTTGCTATCCTTCCCGACGGATTTATGCCGAACGATCCTGAGGAAAGAGAAGACAAGCAGGGCGACCTCGCGACCGAGCGGGAACGGAAGGTCGAGAAGGCCCGCCGCTACAAGGTCGTGTTCCACAACGACGACTACACGACGATGGAGTTCGTCGTGCTCGTCCTCATGAAGTTCTTCCACCGCACCGAGACGGAGGCCACGCACATCATGCTGAGCGTGCACCACCGCGGCCACGGGGTCGCCGGCGTGTACACGAAGGATGTCGCCGAGACCAAGGTCGCCCAAGTACAGGACTTCGCCAAGGAGCACGCGATGCCCCTTCGGTTGACCGCCGAGCCGGAATGACCATGCGCATCAGCCCCGAAGTTGAGATCGCCTTTTCGCTCGCCACCCGGGAGGCCTCGCGCCGCCGGCACGAGTTCGTGACCATCGAGCACCTGCTCTACGCGCTGCTCTTCGACGAGGAGACGGCCGAGGTCCTCCGGCACGCGGGGGGCGACACCCCGCTGCTCAAGAAGAAGCTCGAGCGCTTCCTCGACGAGGAGATCGAGGTGCTGCCGGAGGACGCGGACACGAGCCCGACGCTGTCGCTCGGGTTCCAGCGCGTGGTCGGCCGCGCCGCGATGCACGTGCAGTCCTCTGGCAAGAAGGAGCTCAAGGGGGCGAACGTGCTGGTGGCGATGTTCGCCGAGCGCGACTGCCCGGCGGTGACGCTCCTCGGCGAGCAGGGCATCAGCCGCTTCGACGTCGTGAACTACATCTCGCACGGCATCTCGAAGACGGGCCAGGACGACGGCCTCCGCGAGGAGCCGCCGGAGGAGGGCGGCGAGCCCGGCGCCGCGCAGCCGATCAAGGATCCGCTCGCGGCGTTCACGACGAACCTCAACAAGGAGGCGGCCGAGGGCCGCATCGACCCGCTGGTCGGCCGCGAGAACGAGGTCGCCCGCACGATCCAGGTGCTCGCGCGGCGGCGCAAGAACAACCCCCTGCTCATCGGCGACGCCGGGGTCGGCAAGACGGCGATCGTCGAGGGGCTCGCGCAGCGGATCGAGAAGAAGGACGTGCCCGCGCCGCTCAAGGACGCGACCGTGTACGCGCTCGACATGGGCGCGCTCCTCGCCGGCACGAAGTACCGCGGCGACTTCGAGAACCGCCTCAAGGCGGTGCTGCGCGCGCTCGAGAAGCAGCCGGGGTCGGTCCTCTTCATCGACGAGATCCACACGATCATCGGCGCCGGCGCCGCGAGCGGCGGGACGATGGACGCGTCGAACCTGCTCAAGCCCGCGCTGGCCTCGGGCCGCCTGCGCTGCATCGGGGCGACCACGTTCCAGGAGTACCGCGGCCACCTCGAGCGCGACAGCGCGCTCGCGCGGCGCTTCCAGCGCATCGAGGTGTCGGAGCCCTCGGTCGACGAGACGGCGCAGATCCTGAAGGGCCTGCAGAAGCGCTACGAGGAGTTCCACAAGATCACGTACACGGCCGAGGCGATCGATGCCGCGGCCAAGCTGTCGGCGCGGTACCTGCAAGATCGCCGGCTGCCCGACAAGGCGATCGATCTGCTCGACGAGGCGGGCGCGGCGGCGCGCCTCCGCCACGGCGACGGGTACACGGTCGAGGCGGCGGACATCGAGCTCGTCGTCGCGAAGATGGCGCAGATCCCGCCGCGCCAGGTGTCGACGTCGGACAAGGCGCAGCTCAAGGATCTCGATCAGTCGCTGCGCTCGGTGATCTTCGGCCAGGACGAGGCGGTGAAGCAGCTCGCGTCGGCGATCAAGCTGTCGCGCGCGGGGCTGCGCGCGCCGGAGAAGCCGATCGGGTCGTTCCTGTTCTCGGGCCCGACCGGCGTCGGCAAGACGGAGCTCGCGAAGCAGCTCGCCAAGGCGCTCGGCATCGGGTTCTTGCGGTTCGACATGAGCGAGTACCAGGAGCGCCACACCGTCTCCCGGCTCATCGGCGCGCCGCCCGGCTACGTCGGCTTCGACCGCGGCGGCCTGCTGACGGAGGCGGCGGCGAAGACGCCGCACGCGGTGCTGCTGCTCGACGAGATCGAGAAGGCGCACCCGGACGTGTTCCAGGTCCTGCTCCAGGTGATGGACCACGGCACGCTGACCGACAACAACGGCAAGAAGAGCGACTTCCGCCACATGGTGCTGATCATGACGAGCAACGTGGGCGCGCGGGAGCTCGCGCAGGCGCGCGTCGGCTTCGGCGAGCGAGGGACGGCGGGCGACGACGACAAGGCCTACAAGAACACGTTCAGCCCGGAGTTCAGGAACCGGCTGGACGCGCGCATCATGTTCCGAGCGCTGGATCCGGCGGTGATGGGCAGCATCGTGGACAAGTTCATCGGCGAGCTTGCGGCGATGCTGGCGGATCGGTCGGTGACGGTCGAGGTGACGGAGCGGGCGCGGGCGGAGCTCGCGACGCGAGGGTACGATCCGGCGAACGGGGCGCGGCCGCTCGGGCGCGTCATCGAGAACGACATCAAACGGCGGCTCGGGGACGAGCTGCTCTTCGGGGCCCTCGAGAACGGGGGGAACGTCACCGTCGACTTCGAAGGCGAGGAGTTCACGTTCAAGTTCTCGTCAGCGAGCGGGGGGGGCGCGGAGGCGGAGAAGGCGAAGGCGAACGGGGCGGCGGTCGAGCCGGAGGCCGTGGGCTAGGACGGCAGCGACGGAGCCAGCGTGGAGGGGGTGCCCGTGCGCGCGGGCGGCGGGGGCCCCTCCCACGAACTCGCGCCTTTTGGGAGGCGATTGCCGTGGGTACGGGAGAGGTGGGTCGGGAGGGATAGGCTGCGATGCGGGCCGGCGCTCGGGTTCGTGGGGCCCTACCCCGCCGCCCGCGCGCACGGGCACCCCCTCCACGCTGGCTCTTCCAAGGGGGCGGGGGGGTCAGTTCAGGGAGTGGGGCATCGCTAGGGTGAACGACGCGATCTCGGCGTCGAAGACGCGGCCGTCGGGGCGGTGCATCTGGTAGGTGCCGCGCATCGTGCCGCGCGGGGTCTCGAGCACACAGCCGCTCGTGTACTCGAAGTGCTCGCCAGGCTTGAGCGAGGGCTGCTGGCCGACGACGCCAGGGCCGCGCACCTCCTCCACCTTTCCGCTGCCGTGCGTGATGATCCAGTGCCGCGTCCTCAGCTGGGCGGGCTCGGTGCCTTCATTGGCGATCCGCACGGTGTAAGCAAAGACGTAGCGGTGCTCCGTCGGGGATGACTGCGTGGGGACGTAGACCGTCGAGACGGTGACCCGGATGCCCTGCGTGATGGCCGTCGACACAACCACGCACTGCCACCGCTGCGGCGCGCGCACAAGGGCCCGGCCGCGCACCGCGCGCACAGAGCCGGCGGAGAGAGCCGCGCTGGGCGTGACGACAAGACGGCCAGGCTCCCGAAGACGCGGCGTTGACAGCTTCCGGGCTCGTCCGCACGTTTCGATGAACCTTGGGTCGACGAGCCGTGGAGGACCCGCCGTGGGCGAACAGAACCGTGTCTGTGTTCGAGATGCAGTTGGCGAGCCGTTCGTCCCGATCGCGATCCTGCCGCCGAGGCGCGGCGAGAGGGCGGCGATGATCCAGAACGGCGATCCCACCTCCGGAGAGGCGGAAAATCACGGCCTCGGGCTCACGGCCATCGGCCCCGTCATGCCGGAGCGCAAGATCCGCGAGTGGGCCCTCGTCCTCCAGTCGAGCGAGCTTTGGCACGCCGTGCGGTACACGCCGGCAGGCTGGGTGGTCCTCGTGCGCGACGAGGACTACGCCCTCGCCGCAGGCTCGATCGATCGGTACGAAGCGGAGAACCGCAACTGGCCCCCGCTCCGCCCGCGCGAGCGACTGCGCCACCCTCCGTCCATGGTCGCGGGCGTCGCGTTCGCCGCGCTCGCCCTCTTCTTCTTCCTCGTCACCGGGCCCGCGAGCGGCGGCGGACGCTGGTTCCAGCGCGGCGCCTCGGTCGCCGACCTCGTCGTGGGACCGGAGCCGTGGCGCGCCATCACCGCGCTCACGCTGCACGCCGACTCGGCCCACGTGCTCGGCAACGTCATCTCCGGGACGGTCTTCGCGTCCGCCGTGCAGCGCCGGCTCGGGCCAGGCGGCGCCGCGCTCGCCGTCGTCGCCTCGGGCGCGATCGGGAACTTCGCGAACGCGCTCTGGCACCAGAGCATGGGGCAGCACCACGCCTCGATCGGCGCCTCCACCGCGGTGTTCGGCGCGATCGGGCTGCTCGCCGCCACGCAGCTGATGCTCGACCGCGCGCACGACAAGGAGAACGGCGAGAAGCGCCATCTCCTCCACCTCGTCGCGCCGCTCGTGGGAGGCCTCGCCCTCCTCGGCGCCCTCGGCGCGAGCCCACGCTCCGACCTCGGCGCGCACGCCTTCGGGCTGCTCAGCGGCGCCGCGATCGGGGTCGTCGCCGGCCTCGCACTGCGCAACCGGCCCGCGCCGCGGCGCCCCCTCGTCCAGGTCGCGCTGGGCGCGACCGCGGCGACGCTCGTCCTCGGCGCGTGGCAGATCGCGCTCATCACCTGAGCGCGCGACCGCGGCGGCGCTCATCCTCGGCGCGTGGCGCGCGCTCAGCGCCGTAACGCGACCTCAGTCGACAGGCCAGATCCCCACGGTGCCGCCGACCCAGGTCAGGTCGCGGTTCTGATCGACGCCGAGCATCCTCCCGCGCGAGAGGCGCACCAGGTTGAGCACAAGCGAGAGCTCGGCCTCGTCCGGCGCGCGCAGGAACATCATCCGGACCTCGGCCTTCACCCCGTTCCCCTCGGGCATCACGAGCGCCGGCTCGTACGCGATCTTCTCCTGGAGCAGCCAGCCCGATCGCTCCCCCTCCGGGATCGCGGCGATGTCCTCGGGCGTGACGTCGACCTTCACCCCGGAGCCCGCGAAGGAGAACAGCGGCTTGAGCACGTAGCGCTCCAGATCCAGGGGCGCGTCGTCCAGCGCGCTCAGCGTCCACGCCCGCGGGAGCGCGGGGTGATCGATGTAGGGCAGCGTGTACTTCGACCAGGTCCAGTACCAGTTCGGGTGCGAGCACCACGTGACGTCGAGCGGATCGCCATACCGGAACGGGAGCTCGACCCGCTTCGACTCGAGCTCGTCGAACACGACGCGGTTGTACAGCCGGCGGACGGGGACGAGCCGCCCGCCCACGCGGCGGAACAGCCGGTTCCCCTCCCGGACGAGCGCCGTCGGGCAGATGGCGTCGATGCCGACAAGGAGCTTCGTCGCCACGAAGTCGGGGTACGTCTTCTGCTTCTCCGGCGCGAGGTCGAGCAGGACCACCGATTCCTCGGGCTCCCCCGCGAGGATGGCGCGGCGCAGATGCGCGAGGACGTCGGCGGTGCTCCGGCCGCCGAAGCAGCACGACCAGCGCCGGTCGAGCCCCGGCATCCCGGCGAGCACCTCGGCCATGATCTCGACCTGGATGAGCATGAGCGCGTAGAGCGACGGGAACGCCTGCAGCTCGACCACCTTGCCCGTGAGCTCGCCGTCGGGGCCGCGCACGATCGCGAAGTCCACCTGCGCGCAGTTGGGGAGCGGATCCATGCCCGGAACGTCGAGGTGCGCAGGGATGGCGCGCTTCATCTGCGCAATGAGCGCGGGGCTCGAGATCTGCCGCACGATCTCCGTCGCGGAGCGCTCGAGGTCATCGCGCAGCCTGTCGGGCAGGAACAGCGGCGTCTCGGCGACACGGAACGGGATCGCGCACCCGAGCCGCCGCTCGAGCCGACCGAGGTAGTCCGCGTAGGTCGACGGCCCGAAGGCAGCGTTGAACGCGCGCCGGAAGGTGGGGTCCATGTATTTGTATTTTGGTGGTATCACGGCAACGCGCGCGGCTGAACGACCCGCCGGGCGCCTCCAGCAAGAGCGCACCGGGACCTCCCCGCGGTCCGATCCGGCTTGAGGCCGCGGGCACGGCGACTACAGTCGCCGCGAACCCCGCCGAGGCCTCCCACGATGATCAAGCTCCGCTCCGCCATCGTTTTGCCGCTCGTCGCCGCGCTCGCCGCGGCGTGCTCGAAGACCCCCGAGCCGACAGCCACATCAGCGCCCGAGGCGCCGGCGACCAGCAAGCCCGCCGCGCCCGCCGAGGCGACGCCCGCTCCGAAGCCGGCGCCGGCCAGCGGCCAGCAGGCGGGCGGAGGCGAGCTTGCGTGGGACGCCCCCGCGAGCTTCGAGAGCGCGCCGAACCCCAACACGATGCGCAAGGCCACGTACAAGATCAAGCGCGCCGCCGGTGACACCGAGGACGCGGAGCTCAGCGTGAGCCAGGCGGGCGGCAGCGTGGACGCGAACATCACGCGCTGGGCCGGCCAGTTCTCCCAGAAGAGCGACGATTCCCCCAAGCGCACCGACCTCAAAGCCGGCGATCTCAAGGTCAGCATCGTCGAGGTGAAGGGGACGTTCGCCGGCTCCGGGATGCCCGGCATGCCCGCCTCGGATCCGAAGCCGAACTACGCCCTCCTCGGCGCGATCGCCGAGACGCCCTCCGGCGGGCTCTGGTTCTTCAAGATGACCGGCCCCGAGAAGACAGTCACCGGAGCGCGCGCCGACTTCGACAAGCTGGTGAACAGCCTGCGTCTGAAGTGACGCCACAGCGCGGCGCGTCGACCACGCGCCGCGGCTTCAGGAGAGCGCCATCCGGCGCGCGCCTTCAGTACGCGACATCCCCCTCGAAGAATCTTGCGAACGCCGGCGGGAGCGCCGCCGCACCGCCCTCCGCGAGCGGCGGTCGCGCGCTCGAGAGCGTCTGCCAGAGGAGGATCGTCTCCCGCGGGCGCTCCTGCGCGATCCCGCGCAGCGCGGCGAGCGCCTTGGCGCTGTACGTGACCTCCCCCGGCACGCCGATCAGCCGCTCCACCTCGGGGATCGCGGCGATGGACGCGGGGGTCGGCATGCCGTACCCGGGGCCGATCGCGCGGTGATCGATCTCGAAGCGGACCGGCGGGAGCCGACGCCGGGTGAAGCGCGGCGCGCGCCGGGCGAGCAGGCGCTTCATGCTGCCGATCTCGTACCGGACGACGGCGCGGTTCGACGCGATGCGCTCGGTGATGCGAACGCCGACGATCGTGGTCGGCCAGCCGAGCACCGCGGCGCCCAGCGTGAGCCCCGCCAGCGTGCCGCCCGTCCCCGAGGGGACGACGATGCGATCGGGCCGGGGGGCCTCGCCGCGCTGGACCTGCTCCGCGAGCTCGAGCATCGCGTCGACGTAGCCGAGGCACGGGAGGGCGGACGAGGCGCCTGGCAGGATGAAATACGGCCGGTCGGCCCGTCGCAGCGCCCGGATCGCCCGGACCGCGGTGGTCGCGTAGCCGCCGCCATGGACGAGCTCGGCGCCGCTGGCCGCGTCGGCGAGGAGCGCGCCGCGGCCGAACCGGGTGATCGGCTGATCGAACAGGATCGCGGTGACGGCGAAGCCGAGCGCGCGGCCGAAGAGGGCCGTGGCGGTGACCTGCGTCGACGCCAGCCCGCCGACGGTGACGAGCGTCCTCGCGCCGCGCCGCTCCGCGTCCGCGAGCAGGAACTCGAAGCGACGCACCTTGTTGCCGCCGTAGAGCGGCGAGCTCAGATCGTCGCGCTTCACCCAGACGCCGCCGCGGCCGAGGTACCCCTCGATCGCGGCGCACGGGACGACCGGCGTCGGCGCGTGCGCGAGGGGGCGCCACGGGACCTGCCCCGAGAGCTCGGGCAGCTCGGCGAAGAGCGGCAGCTCCCGCGACGCGGGCAACGTCGGCAAGGCGGCAGGGCGCGCCCCGGGAGGCCCCGCCGCGCCGATCGCCCCGGCGCGGGTGGCTCGCTCCTCGTCCTCGCCGTCAGCCACGCTCCACCTCGCGTTCTCGCGTTCAGGCGCGCGCCGCCGCGCCGTGCCCCGCCTGCCTGCCGCCCGGGCCCGCCTGCTCACCGGCGTCGCCAGGGTCGTCTTCCGCGCTATTCGCGCCAGCTTCCGTACCAGCTTCCGTGCCAGCGCCGAGGCGGCCGCCGCGCGCGACCAGAGGATCGCTCAGGTAGGTGTCCGTCAGCCGCTTCGGCCCTGCGAGGCCGAGCAGCCGGAGCGGGAAGAGCAGCACCGAGAGCACCCACGACGCGAGGCCGAGCGCGAGCTTGCCCCCGTACGCCTCCGCCACCAGCGCGAGCTTGCGGCCGGCCGACATCGACGAGATCGGCGCCTCGGTCAGGCCGATCCGCATGAGCCGGAGCTCCGCGATCCGCACCGTGTGGCGCACCAGATCGGGCAGGCGCTTGAGCGCCGGGTGGTCCATCGGCAGGCGCTTCTTCATGAACGCCTCGAGCCGCGACACGCCCCAGAGCGACACCAGCGCGAGGCCGAGCAGCCGCCTCCGGAGCGCCGGCCTGCCCGCGATGGCCTTCCTCGTCTGCTGCTCGCCGAAGTCGACGTGCCGCTCTTCCTGCCGCACGCCGCGCTTCAGGATGGCGACGATCTCCGGCTCATCCACGGTCTCGATCATCGCGTAGAAGGCCTGGAGGACGAGCCCCTCGCCGAGGGCCATCTCGAGGGCGACGTGCTCGGCCCAGTCCCCGCCCATCAGCCCCGTCGCGAGGAAGCGCACGCTCCAGGCGGCCTTGTCCGGCGGCGCGCCCAGGATCTCGAGGATGCGGAGGAAGTTGCCGACGTGCTGGAACTCCTCGACAGCCTGGCGCGCGAGGAAGCGCGCGGACTCCAGGTCGGGGGCGTTGTAGAGCCAGTGCCCTATCTGGACGCCGGTGATCTCCCCGTAGAGGAACTGCTGCACGGCCCAGACGATCACGTCCTTGTCCTTGACGGGATCGAGCTTGGCGCCCTGGAAATCGAACGCCATTTCTTCGCGGGTCACCAGCATCACTCGCCCTCCGGAGCGGTGAATTTAGCCCAGATCACGGCCGCCGGCAGGTCCGAGGCGAAGGGCCCGGCGCGGCGCGATCCGCCGCGGCGGCGCTCCTGCTCGGCCCGTCCGGCGGAGGCGGCGCCCCCCGTGGTATACGGCCGACACGGCGGCATCAGGAACCGCCGACTTGAACCTCAGGAGAAGCACCATGGCGCGTGTCCACAACTTCAACGCCGGCCCTGCCGGGCTCCCCCTCCCCGCCCTCGAGCGCGCGCAGCGCGAGCTCCTCGATTTCGAGGGGACGGGCATGTCCATCATGGAGCACAGCCACCGCGGCAAGGCGTTCGAGGCGGTGCACAACGAGGCGATCTCGCTGCTCCGGCAGCTGCTCGGCCTGTCGGACGACTACCACGTGCTGTTCATGCAGGGCGGCGCGGCCATGCAGTTCGCGGTCGTGCCGATGAACCTCCTGCCGCCCGGCAAGAGCGCCGACTACATCCTGACCGGCGGCTGGTCGGAGAAGGCCCTGGAGGAGGCGAAGCGCGTCGGGACGGTGCGCGTGGCCGCCAGCACCGCCGTCGACAAGCGGTACACCCGCATCCCCCACCAGGGAGAGCTCTCGCTCGATCCGAACGCCGCTTACGTCCACATGACGACGAACAACACGCTGTTCGGCACGCAGTGGCACTGGCTGCCCGATACGGGCGACGTGCCGCTCGTCGCGGATATGTCGTCCGACATCCTGTGGCGCAAGATGGATATCTCCAGGTTTGCCCTGGTTTACGCCGGTGCCCAGAAGAACATTGGACCGAGCGGGATCACGGTCGTGCTCGCCCGCAAGGATCTCGTTGACAGCGCGCGAAAAGACATTCCCGTCATTTTCCGTTATGCCACTTACGCTGCCAACAACTCGCTCTACAACACACCTCCGACATTCGCAATCTACCTCATGCGCAACGTGCTCGCGTATACGCTTGAGATCGGTGGGCTCGAGGAGGTCGAGCGACGGAATCGCAAGAAGGGTGAGCTGCTGTACGAAACCATCGACGCGCACCCGGACGTCTTCCGGGCGCCGGTCGAGAAGGAGAGCCGCTCGTTCATGAACGTGGTGTTCCGGCTGGCCAGCGAGGAGATGGAAAAACGCTTCGTCGCCGAGGCCGCAAAGGAGGGTATGGTGGGGCTCGCCGGACACAGATCGACCGGGGGAATCCGGGTTTCGATCTACAACGCAGTACCCGTTGCATCGGTGGAGCGCCTCACGGCGTTCATGCGGGATTTCGCCAAGAGGGCTTGACTCGCTGCGGGAGCACGACGTTCTCGGTATTCCAGGTTCACCGCTGTTTCCAAAACACGCTCGGCGAACCTCCCCCTAATTCGTCGCGTCCCAACCTTCAGCCCGCTTGACGTTGTTCCGCCCGGCACAACAGGCCTTCGCGGAAAGGGTCTGTCGGCCTTTCCGCAGCTGGGAGGGAGGCGGTGAACGCCGCTCCCCGACCAGTACCGGGAGGGGACGGCGAACGCCGTTCCCCGACCAGCGCTGGAAGAGGACGGTGAATGCCGCTCCCCGACCAGCGCCGGAAGGGGACGGCGAACGCCGCTCCCCGACCAGCGCCGGAAGGGGACGGTGAACGCCGCTCCCCGACCAGCACCGGAAGAGAGCGGCCATCGCCGGTCTCGACCGGCCCGGGAGGGGACGGGGGGAACGCCGTCCTTTACCGGCTCGCAGGCCCCGTTCGGAGACCTGAATCGAGCGAGCCAACCGTAAGGAGAGGATGATGGCGAGCATGGATGATCGTATGATTTCCAGGAGTGAGGAGGGCCAGGAGGAGAGAGGGGCCTCGCCGAGCGAACCCCCGCCTTCGTCAGCGTCGCAGCGGGCTGCCAACGAGCGGCAGCAGCGTGGCTTCGCCGCCATGGACGAGGACCGTCAGCGCAAGATCGCCAGCAAGGGCGGGAAGGCTGCCCACGAGAAGGGCACGGCGCACGAGTTCACGCGCGACGAAGCGCGCGCCGCCGGCAAGAAGGGCGGCGAGGTCGTCAGCCAGAACCGCAAACACATGGCCGAGATCGGTCGCCGTGGCGGCGAGCGCGTGAGCCAGGACCGGGCCCACATGGCCGAGATCGGCCGCAAAGGCGGCGAGGCCGTGAGCGGCGATCGCCAGCACATGGCCGAGATCGGCCGTCGGGGCGGTGAGTCGCGGGGAGACCAGCCGCGGGAGAACCAGCCGCGCTGACCGGGGAACGCGCAGGGCCCGGCGCCGGGGGCGCCGGGCCAGCTCCCTGCCCCCTCGCGACGGCCACGACCCTGGCCTCCCGGTCGTCGCCGCGAGGTGCCCCTCGGGAGGTCTCCAGGTGCCACAGGACCGCGCGCGCCGCGCCGGCGTGGCCGCCCCCGCACATCTCGGCCAGGCGCCCGGCGCGCCGCCCCAGGAGGGCCGCGCCGAGCCTCGAGCGCGGGCAGGAGCCGGCGGTTCAGCCGGGCGCGATCGCGCCCAGCGAGACGTCGCTGGGCGTCTCCTTCGGGCCAGGGATCCATTCCTCGTCGGGCTCCTCCGGCGGGAGCACGACCGGGGCGCCGTCGTAGCGCAGGCGCTTGCCAGGCCAGACGAAGCTGCGGAAGAGGTAGGCGAGGAGCGAAGGCTGGTCGAGGCCCGGGTGGATGAAGGGCGCCACGCGCCTCGCGTGCGCGGCCGGCAGGAGGCTCCAGTGGAGGCCGGGCTCCATGTGATGGATGGAGTGAAAGCCGTTGTTGTACGTCCACCAGTTGACCAGCCGGCCGACGAAGTTGCGCGAGTGGTCGTACTCGCTGTCCTCGTCGCAGCCGTCGTGCTGGAGGTAGTTCATGGTCACGATCCCCCACGCGGCGTACTGGTGCGGGATCAGGACGTAGACGAGGAACTTCTGCCAGTCGAGCGCGAGCAGGGCCCCCATCGCGCCGAGGAACACCGCCGACTCGAGGAGCATCTGACGGAACCACGGCGGGTTCCGCCGGTACATCGCCTTGAAGTAGCGCATGTCGGCGGGCAGGATGTCCCGGACCACGCGGCTCATGAAAAAGAGGCCGTTCAGCAGGTTCCAGCGATAACGCACCTTCGTCGTCCGCATCACGTCACGCCGGGACTGCGTGTACTTGTGATGGCTGAGGTTGTGGCCAGGGACGTAGGCGCTGACGGGGTGCCCGTAGGTGAGCGTGAGCACGACCTGGAACGCGCGGTTCATCCATCGCCGCCGGAACACGGGGCAATGGACCGCGTTGTGGGTCGCGACCGCTCCGAGGAACGAGAACACGCACGTCGTGGCGAGAAGCGGAATCGCGAGCCATAGCGCGCGCGGCGCGTAGACCCATTGCACCGCCACGAGCACGAAATACGTCGCGACGAAGAGGAGTGTCTTGATATCGGCGCGGTACCGGAGCATGGCTGTTCTTCGCTGCTACTACCAGGACCACGCGCCGAACCGACCGGCAGCGCCGAGCAGCGCTGGCCGGCCCGGACGGGCGCAGCGGCCCATCTTCTCGGCGCTCTTCCTAGCGCATTTCGTCGCAGCTGGAAGCCGGAAGTTGCATTCCGACGAGCGCATCGCGCCATCCTCACCTGACATCCGTGTTTCACGCCGATGTCTCGCGCTCGGTGCGATCGTCTCTACGCACCTCGCGCCGGTGTGCAAGCGTGGGAGCCGCTGCGCCGGTGTGCCGGTGAGGGAACCGCTCCACCGGTGTGCCGGTGAGGAAGCCGCTCCGGCGGTGCTCGGCGGCGCGTGCGGTGGAGCGCTCCGGCGCGCTCCGGTGCGCTCCGGCGTGCGCTGGGCCGGAGGCGGCTCGCGCTTGACGACCTGGTCGCGAACCGCCAACGTGGCCGCGTGAGCTCATCCCCTGTCGGTTTCGATCCGAACGGTCCCGCCATCGGAAACGGGATTTACGGGCTGCCACACACTGCCGAGGACGCCCGGGTGGTCCTTGTCCCGGTGCCGTGGGAGCCGACGGTGTCCTACCGCCGCGGCGCCGCCAAGGGCCCCGGGGCGATCCTGCGGGCCAGCCGGCAGGTCGACCTCTTCGACCTGCACACGGGCAGACCGTACGAGCAGGGCATCGCGATGCTCGACGTCGATCCGGAAATCGTGCGCTGGAACGCGGAGGCGTGCGCGGCGGCCGAGCCGGTGATCGCGGCGCACGGGGAGGTCGCCGGCGACCGGGACCTGGAGGCGCGCCTCGCCGCGGTCAACGCGCTGTCTCGCCGGCTGAACGAGCGCGTCACGGAGATCGCCATGAGATGGATGGAGCGGGGCAAGGTCGTCGGTGTCATCGGCGGCGACCACTCCTCCCCCTACGGCGCGATCGCGGCGCACGCCGCGCGTTACCCGGGAATGGGGATCCTGCACATCGACGCGCACGCCGATCTCCGCAACGCGTACGAGGGATTCACCGACTCCCATGCTTCGATCATGCACAACGTCGCGACGCACCACCCGAAGATCCCGCGGATCGTCCAGGTCGGGCTGCGCGACATGAGCGAAGACGAGCTCCGTTTCATCCGCGAGTCGAACGGCCGCATCGTCGCCCACATCGACGCCTCGATCGCCGATCGGCTCTTCGAGGGGGAGCCGTTCCACCTGATCGCCGACTCGATCGTGGAGGATCTCCCCGACGACGTCTATGTGAGCTTCGATATCGACGGCCTCGATCCGACGCTGTGTCCGAGCACCGGCACGCCTGTCCCCGGCGGGCTGACGTTCCAGCAAGCCGTCGCCCTGATCGGCCGCATCCAGAAGAGCGGCCGGCGCATCGTCGGCTTCGACCTGAACGAGGTCGCGCCGAAGGACGACACCGACGACTGGGACGGCAACGTAGGCGCCCGCCTCCTGTACAAGCTCATCGGCTTCACCCTCCTCTCCCACGACACCCGCAGCCGGTAACGAGGCAAGCGCGTCAGCCCCCTCCCGCGCGCACTCCCCCCCAACGAGGCGATCGCGGCGGGCCCCCGCACAGGAGACGGGCCCAGATCGGCGTTTTCGGCGCGGAAGCGTACTCTCGTACGCTGAGCACCGAAAACGCCGAGGTGGGCCCGTATCCGCCGCGGGGGCCCGCCTCAAGAAAGCGCGCGGCGGTAGGTCTCGATAGAGAGGTGCACGTCGAGCGTGCCGGCCATCTCCCGGCAGGAGTGCATGCTGAGCATCGGCGCGCCGACGTCGACCGTGGCGATGCCGAGCGAGGCCGCCGTGATCGGGCCGATCGTGCTGCCGCAGGGGAGATCGCTGCGCACGACGAAGCGCTGGGGGGCGTAGCCCACGTCGTGACAGAGCGCCTCGAGCGCGGCGGCCGTCGCGCCGTCGGTCGCATAGGACTGGTTCACGTTCGACTTGATCACGAGCCCGCGGTTGATCTGCGGGGCGTGGCGCGGCTCGTGCTGATCGGCGTAGTTCGGGTGCACCGCGTGGGCCATGTCCGCCGAGACGAGCAGCGACCCGGCCATCGCGCGGGCGAACGCCTGCGGCTCACGCCCCGGGTAGACGTCGACGATCCGCGCGAGCACGTCGCGGAGCACGCTCCCCGCCGCCCCCACGGCGCTCCGGCTGCCGCACTCCTCGTGGTCGTAGAGCGCGATGACGCGCGTCGCCGCGGAAGGAGCGGCGCCGAGCAGCGCGGCCGTCGCGGCGTGACAGCTCGCGAGGTTGTCCAGGCGGGACGCGAAGAGGAACTCGTCGGAGAGGCCGCCGAGCGACGCCTTGAGGGTGTCGTACAGGCAGAGATCGAAGCCGAGGATGGCGTCGCGCGGCGCGTCGACCGCGCGCGCGAGCAGGGCGCTGAGATCGGCCTCCTTGCCGAGGCCGATCACGGGGACGAGGTGCTTCTGCGCGTTCAGCACGAGCCCCTCGGAGTTGACCCCGCGGTTCAGGTGGATCGCGAGGTTCGGGACGCGGGCGACCGGGCGGCCCAGGTCGACGAGGAGGCGCTCGATCCGCCCGTCCCTGCGCACATGGACGCGGCCGGCCACGCTGAGATCGCGGTCGAGCCAGGTCGAGTACAGGACGCCGCCGTAGACCTCGACGCCGAGCTGCTGGTAGCCGCTCCGCGAGAGCTCGGCGCTCGGCTTCACCCGGAGGTTCGGCGAGTCGGTGTGCGCGCCGATGACGCGAAAGCCGCCGAGCGCCGGGTGCTCGGCCCCGACCACGAACGCGACGATCGTCGACCCGCCCCGGATGACGAAGCGGCGATCGCCCGGAGCGACCGCCCACGCGTCGCGCTCCCCGAGCTCCGAGAAGCCGGCCGCCACGAGCCGCGAGGCGACCTCGCGCACGGCGTGGTACGGCGTCGGCGAGCGATCGATGAACGCGCAGAGGTCGCGGGCAGCCGCGACGCCGCGCTCGCGCAGCGCCGCCATCTCGTCCGCGCTCCTCGCGAAGCGCTCGCCAAGGTCGGTCAGTGGCCTGGGATCGCCTGCGCGATCGAGGATCTCGGGGGGCGTCATGGAGGGCGCGGAGTCTAGCAGAGCCGCCGAGCCTCGCCCGGCGCGCGGACGCGCGCGCTCGTTCACGCCGCACGCCGCGATGGCGGCCCACGCGGCAGGTGCGCCATGGTATCCGCCACCACCGCGCCGCTCGCAGGACCTCCTCCGACGCCGCACGCCGCACGCCGCACGCCGCAACCCGCAACGGAGACGCGCCCCGATGTACCGCCTCGTCCGACCGCTCCTCTTCACGCTGCCGCCCAGCCTCGCGCACGAGCTCGGCATGCTCGCGCTCGCCCCGCTCGAGCACGCAGCGCCGCTCCGCGCCCTCGTGCACGCCCGCCTCGCGCCCCGGGACGGGCGCATCGCGGTGCGCACCATGGGGCTCGACTTCCCTTCCCCGCTCGGCGTGGCGGGCGGCTTCGACAAGGACGCCCGCCGGGCCCGCGCGCTCGCCGCCCTCGGGTTCGGCTTCGTCGAGCTCGGCACCGTCACGGCGCAGCCCCAGGCCGCGAACCCGCCGCCGAACCTCTTCCGGCTGCCGGCCGACCGGGCGCTCATCAACCGGCTCGGGTTCCCGAACCAGGGCGCGGCCCGCGTCACCGAGCGGCTCCTCGGCCGCGGCGGCGCGGCGGCCGTCGGCGTGCCGGTGGGCATCTCGATCGGCAAATCCAGGGTCGCGCCGCTCGATCCCATCGAGCCCGCGATCGACGACTACCTCGCGAGCTTCCGGGAGGCGCGGCGCGCGGCCGACTTCGTCGTGATCAACGTGTCGTCGCCGAACACGAAGGACCTCCGCGCGATGCAGGGGCCCGCGATCGCGCGGGCGCTGCTCTCCGCGATCGCGCGAGAGAACCGCGCCGCTAGGGCGCCGCTGCCGCTGCTCATCAAGGTCGCCCCGGACCTCGGCGACGAGGAGCTCGAGGCGCTGCTCGCCGTGGTCGAGGAGGTCGGCCTCGCCGGCGTCATCGCGACCAACACGACCGTGCGGCGCGACGGGCTCGCGACGAGCCCGGAGGCCGTCGAGGCGATGGGCGCAGGCGGGCTGAGCGGCCCGCCCCTCCGGCAGCGCTCGCTCGCGATGGTGCGGCGCATCCGCGCGCGCCTCGGGAGCGGCGTCACCGTGATCGGCGCCGGAGGCATCGAGTCGGCGGAGCACGCGATGGACCAGCTCCAGGCGGGCGCCGATCTCGTGCAGATCTATACCGGCTTCATCTACGGCGGCCCCCTCCTCCCCGCCGCGATCGCGCGCGGGCTGTCGAACCTCGTGGCCCGCTCCGGCGCGCGCTCGATCCAGGACCTCGTGAGCCGGCCAGGCGGCGCGACGCGCGCTGCTATGATCGGCCATGGAGCTTGAAGCGCACGTCCACGACACCATCCGCGACATCCCGGAGAGCGAGTGGAACGCGCTCCATGGGGTGAGCGAGGCGCCGTTCCTCACCTGGGCGTGGTTCGACGCGCTCGAGCGGACGGGGTGCGTGGGCGAGGAGGCGGGCTGGCTGCCCCACCACATCACGCTCCGGGCCGAGGGGGCGCTGCTCGCCGCGGCGCCCGCCTACCTCAAGGACAACAGCGAGGGAGAGTTCGTCTTCGACCACGGCTGGGCCTCTGCGTCCCACCAGATCGGCGCGCCGTACTACCCGAAGCTCGTCGTCGCGGTGCCGTTCACGCCCGCGACGACGCCGCGGCTGCTCGTGCGGCGGCCGGAAGACCGCCCGGCGCTCCTCCCCGTCCTCGCCGAGACGCTCCGCAAGCTGGTCGCGCGGAGCCGCATCTCGAGCGCCCACGTCCTGTTCCCGACCGAGGACGAGGCCGCCGCCCTCTCCGACGCCGCCATGGCGCACCGCTGCGGCGTCCAGTTCCAGTTCGAGAACGAGGGGTATCAGACGCTCGATGACTTCCTCGCGCGCTTCAACGCGAAGCGGCGGCACCAGATCCGGCGCGAAATGCGCGAGTCCACGAGGCAGGGGCTGTCGATCGATACGCTGCGCGGCGCGGAGATCACGCCGGAGATCGTCGATGCCATGTTCGGCTTCTACGTCTCCACCGTGGAGAAGTTCGCCTGGGGCCGGCAGTACCTGAACCGCGCCTTCTTCGAGGAGATCACGGCCCGGCTGCGCGGCGGCGGGGCCCAGGGAGGCGTCGAGATCGTCCTCGCGCGGGAAGGCAAACGCCCCATCGCGGGCGCGCTCAACCTCGCCGGGCCGACGACGCTCTACGGCCGTTACTGGGGCGCCTCGGAGGAGCGCCCGTTCCTGCATTTCAACGTCTGCTATTATCACCCGGTCGAGGACTGCATCACCCGTGGACTGCGCCGCTTCGAGCCGGGCGCAGGAGGGTCGCACAAGCTCGTTCGCGGCTTCGCACCCAGTGTCACCCACAGCGCGCACCACATCGCGCATCCACGCCTGGACGCCGCGGTGCGCGAGTTCCTCGTGCGCGAGCGCGCGGCCGTCCGCGCGAAGACGGCGGACAGGAGCGTGGCATTCCGCTGAGCGCCTTCCTGGTGCAGCGCGACATGCGGTGTTGACGTGACGCGCGCTGGAGAGGGATGCTGCCAGACATGCGCGCCTTTCTTGCACTCCTCGCCTCCTCCATCGTCTTCGGGCTCGCCGCGAGCGGCGGCTGCTCGAGCAATGAAGCGACCGACACGACCTCGACGACGACGGCGGCCACGGTCGCCGGCGCCGGCGGCTCGCTCGGCTTCGGCTGCTTCGGCGGCAGCCCGGATGGGCGGTGTACGATCCTCGCCCAGGTCCCCGAGAGCTGCAGCTGCCCCGACTGCTCCGACACGGCGAGCTGCCTCGGCCGCTGCAAGGACGACGGCGCCTGCGACATGCAGCCGGACTCCCCCGACGGCGAGGATTGCACCTGCCAGGACTGCGCGGGCACCGTCGCGGCCTGCAGCCCGAGGCGCGGGTGCAACGACAACGAGGGGTGCAACACCAACGAGGATTGTACCTGCCCCGACTGCACGAGCACCCCGCGGTGCACCGATAACTGCACGGACAACGGCTCGTGCGCGGAGTACTTCGAGGGGTGCTCGTGCGCGGATTGCCGCGGCGTGGAGCGCTGCGGCGGGGACCCGGCCACGACCACGGCCGCGGCCACGACGAGCAGCAGCACGGGCGGCGACCCGGCCGGCGGCGGCGGCGCGGGCGGCGGCCCGACCGGCAACGGCGGTGCGGGCGGCGGCCCGACCGGCAACGGCGGCGCGGGCGGCAACGGCGGCGCAGGCGGCGCCTAGGACACGCTCGGCGCCCTCGCCGCTCCGAGCCCTCACTGCTTCGCTGTGAGCCCGTGCTTCCTCAAGAACATCCGCACGTGGTGGCGCTCCATACCAGCGCGGCGCGCCATCTCGCTGACGTTGCCGCCCGTCGCGCGGATCAGCTCGCTGAAGTAGCGCTGCTCGAACGCCGCGACGGCGCTCCGCTTCGCCTCGCCGAACGCCGACGTCGGCACGACCACGTCGCCGCCGCCCTCGAGCGGTAGGATCGAGGCGATCGCCTCGGCTCCGGGCGGGAGGCTCGCGGCCACGCTGGTGACGTTCATGAGCTCGCGGACGTTGCCAGGGAAATCGTGCTGGCCGAGCGTCGTGGTGATGAGATTGACCATCTCCACGGCGCGCTCGGGGCACCCCAGGCGCTCGCAGACGCGCTCGACGAGCAGCGGGATGTCCTCCCGCCGCTCGCGGAGCGGCGGCAGCTCGATGCGCATCTGGGCGATCCGGAAGAAGAGATCGCTCCGGAAGCGCCCGGTGTTCATGCTGCGGCCGAGGTCGCGGCGCGTCGCCGCGATGATCCGCACGTCGACGGGCTCGTAGATCCGCGAACCGACGCGCTTCACCTTCTGCTCGGTGAGCACGCGCAGCAGCTTCGGCTGGAGATCCGGCGGCAGCTCGCCCAGCTCGTCGAGGAAGATCGTCCCGCCGTTCGCCTCGTGGAAGGCGCCGCTCCTCCGCTCGTTCGCCCCCGGGAAGGCGCCGCGCTCGTGCCCGAAGAGGAAGCTCTCGGCGAGCGCACCCGGCAGCGAGGCGCAGTCGACGACGACGAACGGGCCGCCGCGCCGGCTCGAGACGTCATGGATGGCCTGCGCCGCGAGCTCCTTGCCCGTGCCCGTCTCCCCGGTGATGAGCAGCGAGAGCTCCGTCGAGGCCACCTCGCGCAGCAGGCGGAACAGGTGGCGCATCCGCGGCGAGGCGCCGATCAGCGGGCCGAAGCTCTCGTCGAAGCCGACGTCGACGCGCTCCTTGTCGAGCGGCTCGAAGCTCAGCACCGAGCCGCCGATCTGGATGGCGCACGCGGCCGTCAAGATCGCCTCGCGGATGCGGACCGTCGACACGAACGTCCCATTCTTGCTGCCGAGATCGCGGACGAGCACGCCCGGCCCCTCCGCGCGAAGATCGCAATGCGTCGAGCTGACCTCCGGATCGTCGACCACCACACCGCAGCTCGGATCGCGCCCCACGACGATCGGCGCGATGCCGATCTTGACGGGATCCCGGCCCGTCGAGCGCAGCGTGCCGCCGCGAACAAACCACTGAACCGCGCGAGCGCGGGTCGCATCCCTCGTCGAGCTCATATCCAACGGTTATTCGATTTCCCTGGTCTTGACCACATCCACGCACGCCCCGCGCGCATACGGGTAGGAGCGCCCACCTGGGCGCACCGGGTACGTGGCTTCCGGAGGAGCCGCAGCCTCTCGTCGAAAAACTTCAGAGCCACGAGAGGAATCGACGCACTGTCGTCACGATCGACAAGAAATTCTGATCAAGCAATGTGCTGAGCGCATAGCGGGAGAGGCCCCCGAGAGGTTAGAGTACGTGGTCTACGCAAGCGATGAAGCGGGCGTTCGTCCAGCTCGCCTCATCGGGTGTCGATGGTCGATGAACGAGGACCCGACCATCGCGGGGTGGATGCGCCCTGCGATAGGGCTGTCGGTGTGTGTTCTTTCAACGCGATTCGGGGCTCCGCTCTCCCGGTCCCCTCAACGTGGGAGTCGCGCGAGCGCTCCCGGCGAGGATGCTTATGCCGAGAATAGGATGGTTACTCCGGAAGCGCGCCGCGACGGCCCTGGGGCTCCTGGGGCTCTCTGCGGGTGCGAGCGCGCTCGCGTCCGTGTCCACCGGTTGCAGCAGCGAGGCCGAAGGCCCGTGCATCTCCGACGAGCAATTCTTCGCCGAGAAGGTGTGGGTCCCCATCCTCTCGACGAAGTGCATCGGCTGCCATAACCCTCAGGGGCAGGCGGCGGAATCCAAGCTGATCCTCGCCGGGAGCAGCGAGGCGGGGTTCCTCGACAAGAACCTCGCGACGTTCAAGTCGCTCGCCGGGCTCGAGCTCGGCGGCGAGTCGTACGTCCTCCTCAAGCCGACGAAGGCCATCGAGCACGGCGGCGGCCAGGTCCTCGCCTCGGACAGCGCCGAGGTCGAGGCGCTCCGGGCGATGGTGGAGCGCACGAAGGAGCCGTCGTCCTGCGAGACGGACGTCAACGCCTCCTTCGCCGGGGTGGTGATGAGCGGGCCCGAGGATACGCTCCGCACGGCGAGCCTCGAGCTCGCCGGGCGCCTGCCGACCGAGGCCGAGGAGGAGGCCGTCGCCCAGAGCGGCATGGCCGCGCTGGATCCGATCCTGGACCAGATGCTCACGGAGGAGACGTTCTATGTGCGGCTGAAGGAGATCTACAACGATCTCTTCCTCACCGACCGTTACCTGAACGGCGAGGAGGCCGTCGATCTGCTGCGGAGCGACGCGTACGATCCGAAGTGGTACAACAGCCTCCCGCAGGATCCGACGCTGGTCGCGAAATACGGCGCGCGGGACCTGGAGGACGTCGCCAACAAGCTGAAGAGCTGGACGAACCGGGCCGTCGGGAGGGAGCCGCTCGAGCTCATCGCCTACATCGTGCGGAACGACAGGTCCTTCAAGGAGGTCCTCACCGCCGATTACACGGTCGTGAGCCCCTTCTCCGCCAAGGCGTACGGCGTGACAGCCGAGTTCAAGAACGACGCGGATCCGGACGAGTTCGTCCCGGCGAAGCGCGATCCGATCCCGCTCGCCGGCGTGCTCACCTCCCCCGTCTTCCTGTCCAGGCACCCGACGACGAACACCAACAGGAACCGCCACCGCGCGAGGATGGTCTATCAGTTCTTCCTCGGCACCGACATCCTGAAGACGGCCGAGCAGCCGCTCGATCAGACGAAGATCACCGACTTCAACCCGACGATGAACAACGCGGCGTGCACCGTCTGCCACGCCGCCCTGGACCCGCTGTCAGGCGGGTTCCACAGCTTCGACTCGGCGGGCCGGTACAAGGAGGACGACACCTGGTACGAGGACATGCGGCCGCCGGGCTTCGGCGCCGAATCGGTGCCGTTCAGCGAGTTCCCGAGCGCGCTCTCGTGGGTGGCGAAGCGCGTCGCCGACGACCCCCGCTTCGCGCTCTCGGCGGTCTATACGATGTACGCGGGCCTCACCGGGCAACAGCCGCTCGCCGCGCCGAGCAACGAGGATCCGGAGTTCAACGCCAAGTTCCGGGCGTACCTCGCCCAGTACCACGCGTTCAACACGATGGCGCACGACTTCGCCGACAGCGGCTACAACCTGAAGACGGTCGTCAAGGCCATCGTCAAGAGCCCCTATTTCCGGGCGCGCAACGTGGCGCAGGCGTCTCGGGGCGAGGCGCTCACGCAGCTCGGCGGCACGCGGTTCCTCGGGCCCGAGCAGCTGCACCGGAAGATCTGGGCGGTGACGGGGTATCCGTGGCGCCCGCGGGCGTTCGAGGACGACGGCAATCGCTACGACTTCCTGCTCCGGCGCGACGCCTACCGCATGCTGTACGGCGGCATCGACTCGCAGGACGTGATCCAGCGGATCACGGAGCCGAACGGGATCATGGCCAACATCGCCGACCGGATGGCGAACGAGATGGCGTGCATCTCGGTGCCGCGCGACCTCTACCTCCCGCAGGAGGAGCGGCTCCTCTTCCCGTACGTCGAGACGACGTTCGAGCCGCGGGACACGAACGATTTCGACGTGCTGCCGGCCGTCGAGGGGATCAAGCAGAACATCCAGTACCTCCACAAGCGGGTGCTGGGCGAGTCGCTCGAGCTCGGCGATCCCGAGATCGAGCGGACGTACAAGGTCTTCCTCGAGACGTGGGAGGAGGGCAAGGCGGGCATGGCGAAGCCGGAGGGCGAAGAGGGCCGACTCTCGAGGTCGCTGCCCGGCCCCTGCCAGGTGCACAACGACTACTGGACTCGAGAGGGGCTCCCCGACGAAGAGAAGCTCACGCGCGACGAGAACTACACGATCCGCGCGTGGATGAGCGTCATGACCTATCTCCTTTCGGACTTCAGGTTTCTTTACCAGTAGGAGCAGCCATGGAACGTCGAGATTTCCTCAAACTGGCATCTATGGCGGGCCTCGGCGTCGTCGCGGGGGGCGTGCTGTCGAAGGACGCCGCCGCGGCCGGCCCCTACGCGGGCCCCCTCTGGGTCCACATCCACGCGAGCGGCGGCTGGGACCCGACGAGCCTCTGCGATCCCAAGGGCGCGACGGACGAAGAGCAGCAGAAGACGCGGGAAGCGATGAACCGCAGCTACCTGAGCGAGGCGATCGGGACCGCCGGCAACCTCAAGTACGCGCCGGTCGGCGGCAACGACGCGTTCTTCAAGAGGCACTACAGCAAGCTGCTCGTCATCAACGGCATCGACACCGGGACGAACAGCCATGACGCCGGCGTCCGCAACACGTGGTGCGGCACGCTCCGGGAGGGCAAGCCCGGCTTCGCGGCGCTCGTGGCCGGCGTCCACGGCGGCGCGTTGCCGATGGGGTTCATCAGCAACGGCGGCTACGACACGACGGCGAACGTCGTGGCCGTCACCCGCATACCCGACACCGGCCTCCTGCAGCGGCTCGCCTATCCGAACAGGATCGATCCGGGGAACGAAGAGAACCGCGAGCAGTACCACACCGACGCCACGATGACGCGGATCCTGGAGGCGCGGCAGGCGCGGCACGCGGCGAAGCTCGAGCAGCAGCGGCTGCCCCACGTCAAGCAGGCGATGAGCACGCTCTTCACGTCGCGCGTCGGGCAGAACGAGCTCAAGCAGCTCATCCAGTACCTGCCCGCGGAGTTCGAGCAGGCCTCGCTGCGGCGGCAAGCGCAGGTCGCGCTCGCGGCCTACCGCGCCGGCATCTGCGTGAGCGCCAACCTGTCTGTGGGCGGGTTCGACACCCACGGGAACCACGACGACAACCACATCCCGCGGCTCACCGAGATCTGCGACGGGATCGACTTCATCCTGACCGCCGCGGAGGAGCAGGGCATCGCGGACCGGATCGTCCTCGTCGTGGGCTCGGACTTCGGGCGGACTCCGGGCTACAACGAGGGCAACGGCAAGGACCACTGGAACATCACCAGCATGATCCTGGCCGGCGCAGGCATCGCGGGGGACAGGGTGATCGGCGCGACGGACGAGCGGCACAACCCGCTCGACGTCGATCCGGTCACGCTCGCGCCCAAGGAGGGTGGCGTCCGGCTCAAGCCGGGGCACATCCACAAGGCGCTGCGCAAGCTGGCGGGGATCGCGAGCGATCCGCTCGTGGAGCGATTCCCGCTCTCCGAGGAAGAAGACCTGCCCATCTTCGGGTGATGTGGCCCGCGGGCGGCGCGCCGCGCCGCCATCGACGCCATCGACTGCAGCGCGGGTGACTTCATCGGAGCGGGCGGGCGAGGAGACGGGATGTCGCCTCGCCCGCCGCTCACTCCACCGAGAACGCGATCTCCTCGCTGGCGGCCGCTCCGTCCGCGTCGATGCGGAGCCGGTGCGCGCCGGCGACGAGCGGCCAGTCGAGCGCGAACGGCGGGCCGACCTCGATGGGGCGCCCGTCGAGCACGAAGCGCACGCGGGGCACGCCCGGAGGGACGCCGGCGCGCAGCCGGATCGCCTGCAGCGAGTTGATCGAGGGGTCGAGGACGAACCGGGCGCCGTCGGGCGGGTACGAGACGCGGACGCGCGCACCGGCGCCGGACGGAGGAGCGCCGGGCGCCCCGGGGAGCGCGCCGCAGAGGGGCGACGCCGCCTCGGGCGCGAGGGGGCGGCCGGCGGCGCGCGCCCACGCGGTGAGCTCCGCGTCGTAGCGCTCGAAGACGCGCTCCTCGACCACCGCGTCGGGGCAGGCCCCGGCGCGCAGGCCGTTGCGGCGATCGACGCGCACGGTCTCGTGCATGTCGCACGGCGAGAGCGCCGCGGCGTCGCCGCGCGGGAGGAGCTCGTGGCGGCGGTGCGGGCACGCGGCGGTCGGCCGCATGCCGGACAGGGCGCAGACCTCGACCTCGGCGAGCTGCTCGGGATCGGGCGGATCGAAGGGGCGCGGCGGCCGGACGCGCGCGGCGGCGAGCATGGCGTCGCGGAACAGCGGGCCCGCGCCGGTGATGCCGCTGACGCCGCCCATGGGCGAGCCATCGAAGTTGCCGACCCAGACGGCGACGGTGACGTCGGGCGTGAAGCCGACCGCGATGTTGTCGCGGAAGCCCTTGGACGTGCCCGTCTTCGCGGCCACAGGGAACGGGAGATCGAGCACGTTGCCCTCGCCGAACGACGCGAGCCTCGCCCGGTCGTCGGCGAGGATGTCGACGATCACCCGTGCGCGCGCCGCGTCGAGGACGCGCGCGCCGCCCTCGGGAGGCGCCGCGGGCAGCTCGGCGGGCGCGCCGCTTCCGCTGGGCGCGGGCGATACGGAAGAGGCCGCTTGCGAGGAGGGCGATGGAGGCGATGCGGAGGCGAACGAGCGCACCGCGCGCACCGGCAGGTAAAGGCCTCCCCGCGCGAGCGTTGCATAAGCGTTCGCCAGGTCGACCAGGCGGACCTCGCCGTCGCCGAGCGCGATGGCGACGCCGTAACGCGACGGCTCGCGATCGAGCGAGCGGAGGCCGAGATCCCGGAGCCGCGCGAGGATGCGCTCGGGGCCGAGCGCGGCCGCCGCCCAGACCGCAGGGACGTTGTACGAGTTGGCGAGCGCGTCCCTCAGCCGGACGGGGCCGTGGAAGCGGCCGTCGTAGTTCCGCGGCGCGTAGTTGCCGTCCGCCGTCGGGAACGAGAGCTCGACGTCGGGCAGGACGGTGGCGGCGGTGAACCCGAGCTGCTCCATGGCGAGCTCGTAGACGAACGGCTTCAGCGCAGAGCCGGGCTGGCGCAGCGCGAGGACGCCGTCGTTGTGGCCGAGCCCGGCGGCGTCCTCGATGTCGTGCGAGCCGACGTACGCGAGGATCTCGCCGGTCGCGTTCTCGATCACGACCACCGCCGCCGCGCCGACGTCGCGATCCGAGAGGCCGCGGACGGTCTGCTGCGCGAGGACCTCGATCTCGCGCTGGAGGCCGCGGTCAATGGTCAGCGTGATCGAGGTCGCCCGGCCGCGGGGCGACGCGGCGCCGGGGCCCTCGGTGTCCAGACCTGCGCCCGGGCCCAGCGCGCCGCCGAGCACGGCACGGACGAGGTGCGGCGCGCCGAGGCCGCCCCCCTTCGGGGCGAGCGCGATGGGCTCCGCGCGGGCGCGGGCCACCTCGGCCTCGCCGGCGAGGCCGGCCTCGAGCATGCGATCGAGGACGCGGTTCCTGCGGCGCTCGAGCGGCCCGGTGCCGCGGCGTGGATCGTACAGCGCCGGGCCGCGCGGCATGCTGGCGAGCGCGGCGGCCTCCGCGAGCGACAGGTCCCGCGTGGGCTTGTCGAAGTAGAAGCGGCTCGCCGCCTCGACCCCGCGCAGGCCCGGGCCGAACGCGACGCGGTTCAGGTACTGCTCGAGGATCTCGCGCTTCGAGAGCGACGCCTCGATGCGCAACGCGAGCGCCGCCTCGCCGAGCTTGCCGCGCGTGGTGCGGGGGCGCGGCACGAGCGTGCGCGCGAGCTGCTGCGTGATCGTGGACGCGCCCGAGACGACGCGCCGCTCCGCCGCGAGCTGGCCGACGGCGCGCGCGATCGCGATCGGATCGACGCCGGGGTGGCGCGCGAACCGCTTGTCCTCCGCGGCCAGGAGCGCGCGCTGGATGCGATCGCCGGCCTCGGAGAGCGGGAGCCAGCGCGCGCGTGTGCCGTCTCCTGCGCGGAGCTCGCGGAGCACCGTGCCATGTCGGTCGAGCAGGACCGTGGACACGGCGTGGTCCTCGGGCGCCGCGAGCTCCGGCGGGAGCGGGGTGAGCGCCGCGAGCGTGGCGAGCAGGAGCCACGGCGCGACGGCGAGGGCGAGCGCGATCTGCGCCGCGCGGCGCAGGATCCGCCGCGCGCGCGGGCGCGGGCCGAAGCGCGCAAGCCACCGCCCTGCGCAGCCGGGCCCTGGCGGGGAAGGCGCGCGCACAGCTCAGCGTGGACGCGGCGCCGCGTCCGGCGCTCGGCTGGAGACCTGGACCGTGACGGCGCCCGTCCGGCCGAAGACCTCGGGGCTGTACATCTCCTCCGCACGCGCGGGCGGGACCACGAACGAGCCGAGCGTCGTGGCGCGCGCGAGGTACCGGTACCGGTACATCCCGGCAGCCATGTGATCGACGAAGAAGAGGACGCGATCGTCGCGGATCTCGCGGACGAAGCGGCTCGGGTCATAGACGCGGCCGGTCGCGCGAAGATCGTCCTGATCGACGTCGGCGTCGTCCGCCTCGGCCTGGGCCTCCGCCGCGTCGACGTCGAGCGAGCGCGCGGACGTCGCGAGCCGCGCGTCGACCGCCTCGAGGCCGGCCGGCAGCGGATCGTCGATGACCACGAAGTCGCGCGGAGAGGGCGTCACCACGACGATCTCGCCGAGCACGAGGTCGCCGCCGGCGAACGCGACCGACGGGGGGGCCGCGCGCTCGCTCGACGTCGACGCGCCGCCCACCACGGACGCGAGGTCCTCGGGCGCGAGCGCGCGGAGCGACTTCTCGATGAAGAAGCCGCGGTCGAGCGCCTCCGTCGGGAGCTGCTTGCGCGCGTAGCGGAGCCGCGCCTCGTAGAACAGGCGGCCGCGCCCGTCGACCGCGAACGCGAGCGGCGCGCCCCCGGCGGTCGCGAGCCTCGCCGCGGGGATCGACGTCTTGACCTGCTCCGTCGTGGGGCCGTGGAACGGCGCCGAGAACAGCTCCGCCTGCCCCAGGAACACCCGCGCGTCGAAGTCCGGCGCCGTCTTCTCCTGCGCCTTCCGGTACTGATCGAGCGCGAGCAGCGCCCAGGCCGTCTCCTGCGTGCTGCGCCACGTGCCCCCGCGGCGATCCGCGAGCAGCCCCGCCGCCAGCCGCGGCGCGAGCGGGTGCGCCGGCCGCGCCGCGAGCAGCGCACGCAGCACGAGCGCCGAGGTGCGGGCCTCGGAGTCCATGAGGACCGCGTACGCGTCGCCCTGGTTGTGGACGGCCCGCGCCACCGGGCCGTCGAGGCGCAGCGCGCCCTCGAGCTCGCGGACGAGCTGATCCACGGACGCCCTGTCGCTCTTGCCGATCACCATCGCGTGCGCGAGCAGCGCCTTCGAGAAGAGCGGCAGCTTGTCGCGCTCGTCGAACAGCTGGCTCGCGCGCCCGGGGTCGGGGGTGCCGCTCGCCGCGAGGACGTCGACGAGGAACGGCGCCGTCGCCCGGAGGAGCGGGTCGGCGCCGATCCGGTTGAGCTCCTGGCGCAGGTACGACGTCGCGCGCTCCACCGCGTCGGGCGGCACCGCGACCCCGTAGCGCCTGGCCTCGGTGAGGCCCCACAGCGCGTACGCCGTGGTCCACAGGTCCGCGCTGTCCGACTCGGCGAAAAAGCCGAAGCCCCCGTCCCCGCGCTGGTGCGAGAGGATCTCCCGGACCGTCTTGCCGATGACGGCCGTGAGGTCCTTCGGCAGCGCGATCCCGTAGGCCTTCGCGAGGTCGCGCAGCGACAGGAGCGGCACCATCCGGCTCGTCAGCTGCTCGGTGCAGCCGTACGGGTACTCGAGGAGCTGCTCCACGCCGCCGCCGAGGCCCACGAGCGCGGTCGGCGCGAGGCTCACCGTGAGCCCGCCCGTGTCGTCGCGGATCGCCGACAGCTCCCCGAGCCGCTCCGCGCTCGCCGTGGTGGTGTCGCCGTAGAGCGCGACGGCCTCCGGCGCCATGGGCGCCTTGATCTCGCGGTTCACCTCGACCACGTCCGACGCGCCGCCGCCGGTCGCGCGGAAGCGCAGCGTCGCGGGGCCAGCCCGCGGCGCTGAGAGCGCGAAGCGGACCTCGGCCGACCCGCCCGGGGCGAGCTCGACCGCGCGCCTGGCGCTGCCCGCGAGCGTCAGCCCCGACACGGTGACCTCCACCTCGACCGTCGCCGGCTTCCCGAGCCCCTTCGAGGTCACGACCACCCCTGCGTCGATCGCGTCGCCCGCGCGGAGGAAGCGGGGCAGCGCGGGCCGGGCCATGAGCGGGCGGCTCGTCGTCACCCGGGACTCGCCGTAGCCGAAGCGATCGTCCTCGGCGGCCACGACCGCCATGACCCGGTACGTCGTGAGTGAGTCCGGCAGCTTGAAGCTCGCGTGCACCTGCCCGGAGGCGTCGGTGACGAGCGCGGGGTTGTAGTAGGCGCTCTGGCGAAAATCGCGGCGCACGCCCGTGCCGCCCTCGGCGGCGCCGCCGCCGCCCGTGCGCCCCTTGTCGGCGCCGAGGTCGGCGAACGGATTGCGCACGCGGGCGAGCGCCTCGCGCGTCTCGATCGTCGCCACCTTCAAGGGGCGCGGCGCGCCGAACACGGGGATCGGATCCGGCGTCGTGTACCCCGTCAGCGACAGCACGCCCTCGTCCACGGCGTAGAGGGTGACCTCCGCGCGGGCGGGCTGGCCGGCGCGATCGCGGACGTCGACATCCACGCGGATCGGATCGCCGGGGCGCGCGTCCGCCTTGTCGGCGCGGACGCGCACCGCGAGCCGCTGCGCCTCCGGGTTCACGCGGAGCGGCGCGTAGCCGAGGCGGAACGCCGGCGCGCCGACGTCCGGCCCAGGCGCGCCGCCCTTCCCCGGCGCGGGCTGCGGCTTCGTCCGCCCGCGCAGGAGCAGCACCGAGACGAAGGCGTTCGGCCGGAGGTCCTCCGTGATCGGGACGTCGATCACGGGCATGGCGCCCGACAGCGTCACCTTCCGGTGCGTGGAGATCCCGGCGCGCTCGACCGTGACCAGCGCGTCGGCGGAGGCGAACGGCGACTTCACGATGATGCGCGCCGTCTGGCCGATCTCGTAGCTGTCGCGGTCGGCCACGAGGTCCACCTTGAGCTCGTCGCTGTCGCCGAAGCCCCCGCCGCCCTCGCCGAGCGCGTAGACCCCGGCTGCAGCGCCGACGGGGTTGCCGCGGCGGTCCCTGGCCGTCGCGTGCAAGAGGTAATAGCCCCCCGACGGGACCGTGAGCTCGCAGCTCCGCGGCGCCGACGCCGTCGTGACGCCGCACCGCGCGACGACCTTGTCGACCGGCGCGCTCACGCTGCGGTACGCGCTGCCGCTCTCCTCCCGCGCGAGCGTCCACGTCCGGTGCACGAGCTCGACCCGGACCGCGACCTGCGCGACGCGCGCCCCCTTCGGATCGACCGCGAGGATCTCCGGCCGCAGCACATCGCCCGCCTTCGCGAAGCGCTCGGGCTCCTTGAGGGCGACGTAGAACTCGGCCGGGTGCACGAGCGCCGTCGAGCTCCCGGCGATCGTCTGCCGCGACACGTCGGTGACCGACGCCTCGCACGTGACGAGCTCGGTGCCGCGCTGCCCGGGCAGGGAGAGCGCCGCGCCGAGCGCCGCCTGCCCGGCCGCGTCGAGCTTCTCTCGCGCGCTCTGCACCTCGAACTCGCGCGGCGCCTGGTCGCGCAGCGCGTCGGTGAGCTCGTCCTCGCGGACCGTGAACCCCTCGATCCCCGGCGGCGAGAACGACGCAGGCGCGCGCGTCACGGAGAGCGACGCCTCCGCGTTCGTCATCGGCGCCCCGAACAGGTAATCGCCGCGCGCGGTCCAGCGCGCCTTGTCGCCGCGGACATAGCTCGGCCTGTCGCTCTCGACGCCGACCTTGAACTCGGCGGGGCGGTACTCGGCGACCTCGACGCTGCCCCACACATCCGGCCACCCCGCCTCGCCGCCCTGGACCGTCGCGGCGAGGCTGTACGTGCCGAGCCGCGCGCTCTCGGGGATCTTCACGTCGGCCGAGAACGTGCCGAAGGCGCCGAGCGTCGGGGAGAGGGAGACGAGCGCGTCGCCGTCGGGCCCCTCGACCTTGAACGCGACGCTCTTGCCCGCCGGCGTCCTCGCCCCGCGCGCGCCCTCCTCGCGGAAGATCCCCTTCACCCGCACCGTGTCGCCCGGCCGGTAGATGCCGCGATCGGAGAACATCATCCCGAACGGGCGCGCCTCGCTGAAGTCCGACGCCGCGCCGAAGCGCCACCCGTTGAGCGACTCGGCGACGCTCCGGTACGTCCAGTCGTCGCCCGCGCGCGCGAAGACCACGCTGCGCCCGAGCGTCGACGTGGCCTCCGGACCGCGCGCCGTCGCGGGGACCATCGCGACCCCCTCGGCGTCGGTGGACACCGCGGCAGGCGCGGGCGCGCCCGGGGCCCGGATCCACACGCGCGCCCCGGGCACCGGCGCGCCCGTCGACAGGCGCGTCACCCACACGAGCGAGCCGTTCGGCGAGACCTTCGCGCTGATCCCGAGGTCGGTCACCTGCGCGATCACCGCCTCGGAGGTGGTGCGCGCGTGCCGCGTCCCGGGCCGGGCGGTGTAGCTGATCCCGATCGCGAGCGGCCCGCGCTTGCCCTCGCCGCCCAGCACCTCGGCGGCGCGCACGAGGTGCGTCGCCGGCGTGTTGGTCGCGGCGGCCGGGCGCATGACCGTCTGCTTGCCGGAGGGCAGCGCCGCGATCTCGTTCATCTTCGGGCTGCGCCCCGGGCTGTGCGGATCGCCCTGGAGCGCGAGGATCATCTCCTCGGTCATCGCGCCGACGGCGAGCGAGAGCTCGCGCACGTTCACGGACACGACCGGGATCTCGCGCCGCTGGGCCGGCTCGAACACGCTCCCGACGAGGCCGATCTGCGCCTCGGGCCAGCGATCGTCGAAGGCGATCTCCTCGGTGACGACGTCGGCGAGCGCCTGCCCGTGCACGTCGCGCAGCCCGGCGGCCACGCGCACCCGGTAGCTGCGACCCGGGGCGAAGGCGCCGCCGAGGGGGATGTGGCTCGTGGGCTCGTCGTCCTCGATCCACGACGGCCATAGCAGCTTGACGGCGGGCTCCACCGAGATCGCCCGCTTCGCGTCCGCGAACTTGATGGGGTTCGAGAAGGCGAGCGTGAACCCGCCGTCGGCCGCGCAGCCCCCCTTCGGCGTGTCGCGATCGCACTGGGGGCGCAGCGCCCGGAGCGGCCCGTAGGTGCGGTACGTGAACCGCTGCTCCTCGCCGGCCGGCAGCGGCCCTTCGCGGCCGCGGAGGCCCTCGGCCACGGCGATCTCGATCTCGCTGTCGCGCGGCAGCGGCGCGCGGGGGACGAGCTCGGCGAGCATCTCGTTCTTCGCGTCGGGGCGCCGCACCTCGAACGCCACCTTGTCTTTCCGGTCGCCCACCGTGAGGGACGCGCGCCGCGCGATCTCGGCGGTGTCGACCGGCTGGTTGAACCGCAGCTCGAACCGCGCCTCCGGCTTGAGGTCGTCCTTGCCCGACCAGGGCTCGACGCGCGCGACCGCGGGCAGCTCGGTGCGGAAGGTGAAGGAGTACGGCTCGGCGAGCGCGCTGCCGTCGAGCGCGCGGGTGCCCGCCGGGACCTCGACGGTGAACTCCGTGCCGCGCGGCAGGCGCCCTTCGGGGACGAACGTGAGGCCGCTCGTGCCGACCCAGCGCCAGCGTCCAGGCGCGGAAGGCTTCAGGACCGCGGGCGCCGCGGCCTCGCTGCCCGCGAGATCGAGCGATCGCATCGGCCGGTTGAAGACCAGGCTGATCTCGGCGGGGCTCGTGGTCTGCCCGCGGGGCGCGCCGAACACCACCGCGAACGGCCCTGCCGCGGCCTTTCCGCCCGCATCGAGCGCGCCGGGCGCGAGCGTCCCTCGGGGCGGGACGTTGGGGGCGCGCGCGCCCTGAACGCACGCCAGGCTGAGGGCGATGACCGCGAGAACGGCGGGCGCAGATCGGAGGCGCGGAGCGACGGACATGGCCGCGACTCAGCAATGGGGATGCCGCGGGCGCAAGAGGCGAGTCCGCGGCGGGATCCGGGCGCGCGATGTGGCAGGCGAGACACACCCCAAGAGCGCCGGTGACGCGCGGGCGCCCGGGCTCCGGCCGCGACCGCCGCAGCTCTATCGCGGGGCGCATCTTCGTGCGCTACGGGCTCATCCGCGTCGTTCGGCTCGCTGCGGCGTACTTTCGTACGCCTCACTCGCCTGCCTAGCGGCTGAGCCCGTAGCGCACGAATCTGCACCCCGCTCTATGGGTGGCGAGTCGAAAGCAACGCCGTGTTCGCGAGGGCGATGTCGCGAGTCTACGGCGCGATATCGTACGCGTGCTTCGCCGCCCACAGCGTGGTGGCGCGCATGTAGTAGGGCGCGCGGATGCTGCCGTTGCCCTCCCATGCCTCCGGCGTGCGGAACCACAGGCCGTCGGTCTTCCAGATCGTGTCGACCAGGCTCGCGCCGATCTCGCCGGCCTGCGCGGCGAGCCCCTCCTGGATCATGCCGGACACCACGCCCCAGGACGTGCCCACCCAGCATTCCCGTGTCTGGTTGCTCGTCCCGTCGACCGAGCCATTGGCGGTCATGACATTGACGACGCCGCGGGTCCCGCCGTCGAACCGCTTGAAGTTGTTCTCGTAGATCTTCGTGAACGCCGACACGGCGTGGCTCGGGTCGACGATCGGCGGCAGCCCGAGGGCGCGCGCATACCACTGGCCTGCGAGCTGGTCCGACATGATCCGGTTCGTGTCCCGGCTCCCCGTGTCGATCTTGTAATACGACCCCGTCCAGAGCTTCGACTCGAAGCCGCCCTTGGCCTGATCGAACCACGTCTGGTAGGTGCCCGCGAGCGAGGTGTCACCGACCGCGGTCGCCAGCTCCTTCGCGGCCTCGCTGGCGGCGAGGAAGAGGCCCCCGCAGTACGCGGTGTTGCCGTGCAGATCCATGTCGTCGTAGGTCTGATCGATGCCGTTGCTCTCCGGCAGCCCGTCCCCGTCGCCGTCCTGGCCCTTCACCTTCTGCATCGCCATCTTCACGGCGGGCCAGCAGTAATCGAGGAACTCCTTGTCGTTCTTCCCGGTGAGCGCCCAGTCGCGATAGACCATCAGGACCAGCTTGGAGTTGAGATCCTTCCAGTTGGTCGAGTCGCGGTACGTGTACGCGTTCCATTTGCGGAAGACGGTGTCGGTGTCTCCGAAATCGTGCGCGGTCGTCCCGAGCGCGCGTGGCCTGTCGGAGCGCGTGGTCGTCACGCTGTCGCAGAACTGCCGCACCTCCTGCTTGTCGATGTCCGGCCAGAGCGCGAACAGGGCCCATGAGCCGTAAAAGCGCACGTCCGACGTCCCGTAGAACGGGTAGATGTACGACTCGAGGCTGGTGAACATGTCCTCGTCCGGGTCGTCCGGCTGGCCGGACGCCGCGCCGGCCTCCCAGTACGTGCCCGCGATGGCGTAGTAGTAGAGCTCGTTGAACAGAGCGCCCTTGAGCCACTCCGGGTACTTCGGATCGTCGAGCACGCTCGCCTGCCAGTCCTGGATCGCCCAGAGCCACGGCTCGTGCTCGGCGAGCGCCTCCGCCGCGATCGTCCACGAGGCGTTCCCCGTCCGCCCGAAGTGGCGCGTGTACGCGCGGTACCACCTGTCCCCCGAGCCCGCCTGCGTGACGGGGATATCCCACGCGAGCACGATCGGCACAGTGACGCTCTTCCCCGGCTCCACGGTGGCCTTGAACGCGATCGCCCCGAGCGAGTGCCCTCCCGTCGTGTTGGCGAGCGCGCCGTCGTTGGCGAGCTCGCTCTGCAGGGCGGCGACGCTGTCGGCGGACTGGTACGAGACGACCACGCCCGGCGCGTTCCGGCTGGCGAGCGTGAACTCCCCCTGTCCCTCGGCGTTCGGCGCCCCGCCGCCGCGCGTGAGGACCAGGCCGACGTCGTCGCCGGAGGTCTGCACCATGGCGCCATTGCCGCCGTGATCGTTCTTCCAGGTCAGCATCACGGCGACATCGCAAGGCGCTCCGGTCGGATTCGTGATCTCCCACCGATAGACGCCGACCGGATAGCTGGTCTTCTTGTAATCGCCCGGGATGATGGGGCTGTATTGTTCGACCTTCGCTTTGCAGGGAAATGCCGCGCCGTGGTAATCGACCCACGAGCGCGGAAAGAGCGAGGAATACGTCGCCTGCCCCTGGCCCAGGCCGTCCTTGTCGAGGCGCTTCGTCGCCGCGGCGCCCCCCTCGGCCTTCTGGTACATGAAGAAGCCCGCGTTGTTGTCGACGTTCTGGTCGTTGCTCCCGATATCGAGGCGACCCTTGTAGAACCTGCCGTCGAACCGCCAGGTGATCGTCCCGGCACCGAAGCCGCCGATGGGCGCGCCGTCCTCGTAGACGCCGTCCGTGATACCCCTGCTCCACGCCTGAGAAGGAATGGAAATCGGCTCGCCCGGCACGTGCGCCGGCGGACCGCCGCCTTCGCTGCCGCCGGAGCCCACCGCGGGTGGAGCGCCCCCGGTGCCCTCCCCTGTCGACGAGCTGCTCGCAGGGCCCTGGCTTGTTCCGGCTCCTGTTCCTGTTCCGGTTCCTGTTCCGGTTCCGGCTCCGGCGCCACCAGGCCCCGATCCGCCATCCGACGAGGACGAGCTCGAGCTACCTCCACCGCACGAGGCGGCTGTCGCGACGACGAGGACGGCACCGGCAGCGACGACACCCAGAGAGCGTAGTGGGATAAGGGGCAATGTCATGACGGCGAGCATATGCGGATCGCGCGCGCACGTCACCGTACCAATGGCAATGCATTAACTTCGTTACCGCTGGAAGATTCCGTCGTTTCCGAGGCAAACCTTTCTTCCCGCGCGACCGCTCACCCGGGCTTCCTTAACGCGACGCGAAATGCCCAGGGCATCTTCCACGATGCGCACAACTCGAGCGCGCGAGCGAGACCCATACGATCCTTCTCTTCATCGTCAGGCTTGCTCCGCAGCGCGCGGCCGAGGAGCGGCGCTCAGGGCCAGGTGGCCTTGACCGCATTGATCCAGTAGTCCGCGAGGCGAAAGGCCGGATCTTGCTCGATGTGCACGAAGCGTCCGCTATAGCTCGCGGCGGGGCGACCACACACCTGGCTCGCCGAGACGAAGTTGAGGAGCCTGCCTTGAACGTTGGTCGTCGCGTTCAGCGAACAATCGCTGCTGCCGGGAACGCCGACCCGCCAGGTGGGCTTGTTGGCGAGCAAGTTGCGCTTGAGGTCCAGTATCTTGTCACCCGAGGCGGGGGTGACATCCATGCCGTGCGAGGCGAACACCTCCTCCGCGCAGGTATCTCTCGCCATGCCATGCCACTGAATGGCCCACCAGGGATTCGATCCGTAAAAGGCCGCGAGCTCCAGATAGGTCGCGTGAAACGCGTTCGTCACGTTGTGGGCCACGTCCGAGCTCATGGTCGAGCTCTGGCAAACGCTGTCGGTGAAGCTCGCATCGCGGTGAGCGCCGGCCATCAGGAAGCTGCGGGATCTCGTCGCCTTGAAGATGCTGACGGCCTGGATCTCCGTCTCCAGGTCCGCGGTCGCATGCGGCGCGGAATGAGCGAGCTCTCGCTCCGCGGCCGCGTCCACGATGAACGTGCCCAGCCCGAGATCGACGATTCCGTCGCTGTTCCGATCGCCGACCTCCATGAGCACACAGTATCTTCGTCCATTGTTGACGTCGCGGAGGAGCCGGATCCGCGTAGACGACAGACTGGACGGAAGCACGATAGTGCAGCTGCCGCCCATCATGGTGCGAACGACGCTCCGCCACGCGGTCAACTGCGTCGAGCTCGGGGTGACGAAGATGCCTGAGTCCCTGCCGGGCATCTGATCGCGAATGCACGTCACGAGCGCCTCCAGGGTCGCGCTCGACGAGCAGGTCAGGTCCGCCGACGCCGCCGGGCGAGATGCCATGAGGACGCCAGCGCCGAGCAGGAACAAAATCGATCGTTCGAACCGCATGACAGCGTTACCTCCAGTCAGGGGTGCGCGGGTGGGATCGATCGGCGGTCCTCTGCGCGGCGCGCTGTGCACGTGGGCACAGGAACGAGGCTCGCCGGGGCCGCACGGCGCGGACCTCGGCATTCCCAGATCTTTCAGGTGCGCGAGCGCTCGCCGCTCTCTTCGCCGTCTACGCAATGATCGCCAAGCAAACTCACCGGCAGCTGACGGCGAGTGCAAGGCGGAGACCGCCGCGCTGTGCGAACCGTTCGCGGTCGCCGCGGCCACCACATCGCAGCGCGGCCACCACATCGCAGCCACCCGATCGCAGCACGACCGCCACATTGCAGCGCGGTCACCACATCACAGCATCACTCGACCCGGTGGGCCCCCGGGGTGTCGCACGTCATGACAACGGCGCGCCGCTCGCCGGCCGGAGCGGGTTGTCCGGGCGCGGGGCGCCCATCTTGTCCGTCCTGTCACGACCAGCAAGCTCCCCGAAAACGTGTGGAAATAATGGAGGCCTTATCCTCGGCAGCGTGAAAGTCATCTCGCACGGGCTGCTCGGGCGTGAGACGACCGAAGCGATCGCCATCCCCCTCGGGGCCCTCGCGGCCTCGCTCCTCGTGTTCGGCGCGTTCGTGGCCGCCCAGGGGGCGAACCCCTTGAGCGTCTATTACGACATGTACCGCGGCGCCTTCGGCACGTGGTTCTCGTTCCAGAACACCCTCCTTCGGGCCGCGCCGCTCATGCTGACCGCGCTCTGCACGGCGCTGCCGGCGCGCCTCGGCCTGATCGTCATCGGCGGCGAGGGCGCGCTCGTCATGGGCGGGCTCTCGGCCGCGTCGGCGGCGCTGGCCTCACGGGCATGGGGCGCGCCGCCCGCCGCCGTGCTCGCCGCGATGCTCGTCTCCGGGCTCGCCGCCGGGGCACTCTGGATCGGCCTCGCCGGCGCGCTGCGCGTCTACCGCGGCGTGAGCGAGACGATCAGCAGCCTGCTCCTCAACTACATCGGAATCGCGATCCTGAACCACCTCGTCGAGGGCGCGCTGCGCGACCCGGCGAGCCTCAACAAGCCCTCGACCGCCTCCATCGGCGCCGAGAACGCGCTGGGGAGCCTGCCCGGCCTCGAGGTCCACTGGGGCCTCGCCTACGGGGTGCTCGCCTGCGCGCTCTGTTATGTGCTGATGCACAGGACGACGTTCGGCTTCGGCGCTGCGATGAGCGGCGGCAACGTCCGCGCGGCGCTCCTCGCCGGATTGCCGGTCAAGCGCCTCGTCGTGCTCACCTGCACGCTCGCCGGAGCGTGCGCTGGGCTCGCCGGCATGGTGGAGGTCGCGGCGGTCCACGGCCGGGCCAACGCGTCGCTGATCAGCGGCTATGGATACACCGGTATCCTCGTCGCGTTCATCGCGCGCCACAACCCGCTCGCGATCATGCCGGTCGCCCTCCTGCTCGGCGGCATCGGCGCGAGCGGCGGCCTGCTGCAGCGGACGGCGCGGCTCCCCGACGCGACGGTGAGCGTGCTCCAGGGGATCCTGTTCATCGCGATCCTCGCCAGCGAGACGCTTTACGGCCGTTCCCTCTCTGCCCGCGAGCCCAAGGTCCGTCAGGCGGCTCCGGCGCCTTCGGTGGCATGATGAGCGACGCATCTGCACTCGGTCTCTGGGGCATCCCCCTCGCGGTCGCCGCGGGGGCCATCCGCATCAGCACGCCATTCCTCTTCGTCAGCCTCGGCGAGTGCCTCACCGAGAAGAGCGGCCGCGTGAACCTCGGCCTCGAGGGCACGCTCGTCATGGGCGCGATGGGAGGTTATGGAGTCTCTTACCTCACCGGCTCTGCCTGGCTCGGCGTGCTCGCCGCCGGCGCCATCGGCGCCGCGCTCGGCGCGCTTCACGCGTGGCTGTGCTCAAAGCCGCGCGTCAACGACATCGCCGTCGGCATCGCGCTCATGCTCTTCGGCGTCGGCCTCGCCTTCTTCCTCGGCAAACCGCTCATCCAGCCGACGGCGCCCCGCCTGCCCGCGATATCGCTCGGCTTCTTCAGCGATCTCCCCCAGGTCCGCTCCGCGCTCCAGGTGAACGCGCTCTTCCTCATCGGGGCCGCGCTCGCCCCGTTCCTGCTCTGGGCGCTGAACCGCACCCGCTTCGGGCTCGTGCTCCGCACCGTGGGCGAGAGCGCGGACAGCGCCCGCGCGATGGGGGTGGACGTGAACCTGGTCCGGCAGCGCGCGACCATGGCCGGCGGCTTCCTCGCCGGAGTCGGCGGCTCGTTCCTCTCGCTCTTCTACCCTGGCAGCTGGAACGAGGGCCTCTCGAGCGGACAGGGGCTCATGGCCGTCGCCCTCGTCATCTTCGCGCGCTGGAACCCGGTGCGCTGCCTCTTCGCTTCGCTGCTCTTCGGCGGCGCGAGCGCCCTCGGGCCGGCGCTCCAGTCCGTGGGGATCACCTGGGGATACCACCTCTTCAACGCCGCGCCGTACATCGTGACGCTGGCCATCATGGTCGCTGCGAGCTCCGCGACCCAGACCCTGCGCGATCAGCCCGCCGAGCTGACGCTCGCGCGTTGATCGCGCGAGGCGGCGCGCGCCGTACGAGCCGTGTGAACCGTATGTAGCGAAGGAAAGGAGCGAGCCCCGCGAGACGAGCGAACCGTACGAGACGAGCGAAACGGCTGAATGACAGGAGGACTCGACCCATGCCCTACGTGGCCGCTGATCCCTACGCCTGGCCTTACAACGGCGCGCTCCGCCCCGAGACGACGGCCCTGATCGTCATCGACATGCAGACCGACTTCTGCGGGAAGGGCGGGTACATCGACCTGCTCGGCTACGACATCTCCCTGACGCGGGCGTGCATCGCGCCGATCCAGCGCACGCTCGCGGAGCTGCGCCGCCGCGGCTATCACGTCCTGCACACGCGCGAGGGGCACCGGCCGGACCTCTCCGATCTCCCGGCGAACAAGCGGTGGCGCTCCCGCCGGACCGACGGCGGGCGCGGCACGGGCGTGGGCATCGGCGACCCCGGGCCGTGCGGGCGCGTGCTCGTCCGCGGAGAGCCTGGGTGGGAGATCATCCCGGAGCTCGCTCCCCTGCCCGGCGAGCCGATCATCGACAAGCCGGGCAAAGGCTCGTTCTGCGCGACGGATCTCGATCTCATCCTCCGCCAGCGCCGCATCGAGAACCTGATCCTCACGGGGATCACGACGGACGTCTGCGTGCACACCACCATGCGCGAGGCGAACGACCGCGGGTACGAGTGCCTGCTGCTCTCCGACTGCTGCGCGGCCACGGATCCTGGCAACCACGCCGCGGCGCTGAAGATGATCAAGATGCAGAACGGCGTGTTCGGCGCGGTCTCGACCTCCGCCGCGCTGCTGGAGGCGCTCCCGTGACCATGGACCCGCGCGTCTTCTCGAGCCCCGCGGCGAGGCCGCCCCGCGCCGCCGCCCGGGAGCCCAGCCCCCCCACGCCGCCGCCGGCGCTCTCCGCCGCGGGGATCACGAAGCGGTTCGGGCCGCTGCTCGCGCTCGATGACGTCTCGCTGCGCCTCGCGCCCGGGAGCTTCCACGCGCTCCTCGGCGAGAACGGCGCCGGCAAGAGCACGCTGGTCAAGTGCATCATGGGCTATCACCAGGCCGACGCCGGCGAGGTGAGGGTCGGCGACGCGGCCCTGTCCATCAGGAGCCCGCGCGACGCGCAGGCGCTGGGGATCGGCATGGTCTACCAGCACTTCACCCTCGTGATGAACATGACGGTCGCCGAGAACCTCGTGCTCGCGCGCGCGTCGCTCCCCCTCGTGATCGACTGGCGGAAGGAGCGCGAGGCGATCCGCGCGTTCATGGAGCGCATGCCGTTCCGGCTCGATCCGGAGCGGACCGTCCGCGCGCTCGCCGCGGGCGAGAAGCAGAAGCTCGAGATCCTGAAGCAGCTCTACCTCGGCAGCAGGATCGTCATCCTCGACGAGCCGACCTCGGTCCTCACGCCCGGGGAGGCCGACGAGGTGCTCGGGATGCTCCGCTGCATGGCCGACGAGCAGCGGCTCAGCGTGCTCATGATCTCGCACAAGTTCCGCGAGGTGACGGCGTTCGCGGACGAGGTCACGGTGCTGCGGCGCGGCCGGGTCGCCGGCCGGGGCAAGGTCAAGGACCTCACGCCGGCGGCCATGGCCGAGATGATGGTCGGCGCGCAGCCGGCGCAGGTCTCCGCGGCGCGCGGCGACGCGCCGGCCGGGGAGCCGATCCTGCGCATCGAGGGGCTCGCCGCGAGCGACGATCGCGGTCGGCCGGCGCTCGACGGCGTGACGCTCACGGTCCATCGCGGCGAGATCGTCGGGATCGCCGGCGTCTCCGGCAACGGGCAAGAGGAGCTCGTCGAGGTCCTCGCCGGGCAGCGGCTCGCGCGGGCGGGCAAAGTGCTTGTCCATGGCGAGCCGTACGGCGCCGGGCGCGCGCAGATCCTGCACCACCGGGTGCGGTGCCTGCCCGAGGAGCCGCTGCGCAACGCCTGCGTCCCCGCGATGTCCGTCGCGGAGAACATCGGGTTCCGCGTCTTCGACAGGCCGCCCTTCACGAGGCTCCGCTGGGGCGTGAGCCGCGCGGCGCTGAGGCGATCGGCCGAGCACCTCGCCGCGGAGTACGCCATCAAAGCGCCCTCGGTCGACGCCCCGATAGGCAAGCTCTCCGGCGGCAACGTGCAGCGCGCCGTCCTCGCGCGCGAGCTCGGCATGGGCGAGGACATCGAGCTCCTCGTCGCCGCAAACCCCTGCTTCGGGCTCGATTTCGCGGCTGTGGCCGAGATCCGCTCCCGCATCCTGAAGGCGCGCAACCGCGGGACCGCCGTCCTCCTCGTGAGCGCGGATCTCGACGAGATCTTCGCCATGGCCGACCGTGTCCTTGTGATGAGCGAAGGCCGCATCGTCCTCGAGTCGCCGATCGCTTCGGCCGACGTCGCGGAGATTGGCCGCGCGATGGCGGGGCACCGATGACGGCGCGGCCCCTCGAGATCGCGGCGAAGCCGTACCCCTTCCGCGTCGCCGATCGGGACGCCGTGGCGTTGCTCGTCATCGACATGCAGCGCGACTTCCTCGAGCCCGGGGGCTTCGGCGCGGCGCTCGGCAACGATGTCAAGCGGCTCCAGCGCATCGTGCCGACGGTCCGGCGCGTCCTCGACGCTTTCCGTGAGCACGGCTTGCCCATCATCCACACGAAGGAGGGTCACAGGCTGGATCTCTCGGACTGCCCTCCCGCGAAGCGGAGCCGGGGTGCTCCCGGCATGCGGATCGGCGATGTCGGGCCGATGGGGCGCATCCTGGTCCTGGGCGAGCCGGGCAACGACTTCGTGCCCGAACTCGCGCCAGCGCCCGGGGAGCTCGTCGTACCGAAGCCCGGAAAAGGCGCCTTCTACCGGACGGGCCTCGACGCCAGGCTGGCGGCGCTCGGCGTCTCCCACCTGATCATCGCCGGCGTGACGACCGAGGTTTGCGTCCAGACCACGATGCGCGAGGCGAACGATCGCGGCTACGAGTGCCTGTTGATCGAGGACGCCACCGAGAGCTACTTCCCCGAGTTCAAGGCGGCGACGCTGGAGATGGTGCGCGCCCAGGGCGCGATCATCGGCTGGACCGCCCCCGCCGCCGCCGTCCTCGAAGCGCTCTGATCGATGCCCATTCCAGAGCGGTGGTCATCCGCACAGGAGACGGCTGTTCAATGGCCGTTCCAGAGCGGTGGTCACCCGCACAGGAGACGGGCCCAGATCGGCGTTTTCGGCGCGGAAGCGCACTCCCGTGCGCTGAGCACCGAAAACGTCGAGATGGGCCCGTATCCGAAGCGGGTGGCCACTGCTCTAGTGGGTGGAGCCGAGGGCGCCGGCTACGAGGTAGTCCATGCTCTCGAGCGCGATGTCGGTCTGCTGCTGTGCGACCGAATCGGCGATCACCACCTTGCCCTCGTTGCTCATGATGGGTCCCTTGAAGATGGTGAGCGTGCCGTCCGTGAGCTTCGCCTTCGCCTCCTCGGCCTTCTTCTTCGCCTCCTCGGAGACGGCGGGGCCGTAGGGTGAGATCTTGATGTACCCCTCCTTGAAACCACCGCGCAGGAGGTGCGGATACGGCTTCCCCTCGCGGATGAACGTCAGGTAGTCGGTGTAGACCTTGGACCAGTTCCACTCGGCGCCGGTCAGGTACCCCTTCGGGGCGAGCGTCGCCTGGTTGGTGTGGTAGCCGGTGCTGAACGCGCCGCGCCGCTCCGCGAGCTCGATGATCACCTTGGGTGAGTCGACGTGGGCGGTGAGGACGTCGACGCCCTGATCGATGAGGCTGTTGGCCGCCTCCGCCTCCTTGACGGGCATCGACCAGTCGCCGGTGAAGATCACGGCCGTCGTCGCGCTCGGGTTCACGCTCCGGGCGCCCAGCGTGAACGCGTTGATGTTGCGGAGCACCTGCGGGATCGGCTTTGCCGCGATGAACCCGAGCTTGCCGCTCTTCGTCGTCATCCCGGCGACGATGCCGGACACGTACTCGGCTTCGTCGATGTAACCGAAATAGCTGCCGACGTTGCTCGGGTGCTTCGACGCGTCGTAGAGGCCGCCACAATGGAGGAAGGTCTTGTCCGGAAACTTCTCCGCCACCTTGAGGATGTGCGGATCGAAGTAGCCGAACGACGTCGGGAAGATCACCGTCGCACCATCGAGGTTGATCATGCTCTCGAGCGTCTTCTGCACGGCGACCGTCTCGGGGACGTTTTCCTCCTCACGGGTCTTCACGCCAGCCAGCTTGGCGAGCGCGGCGGCCCCCTCGGCGTGCGCCTGGTTGTATCCATAGTCGTCCCTGGGGCCGACGTAGATGAAGCCCACCGTGAGCGGCTGATCGCTCGACCCCTCCTTGCTGCAGCCGGCCGCCGGCAGGAGCGAGAGCGAGAGGAGCAGTGGACGGAGGACGGCGAGGAAGCGCTGCCCCCGTGCCACGACGGCCGCGGGGAACAGAGGAGTTCTCGATGTACTCTTCACGCCATGGATGTGTACGCGACTCCTCATTTCTAGAAGTTTTCCCACGCGTGAATTTTGCGCGCTTCGCGTGATTACCGTTGAGCGCGCACCGCGCGCTGTGGCATGGTTCCATCAACACTGGAGATTCGCGATGACAGCTACACTTCCAGCAGCGACGCGGGATTTCGTGCCTGTGCAGTTGCCGTTCATCATTGCGAATGTCGCAACGATGGCCGCTCATCCGGAGTCAGTCCCCTGGAGGCGCTTCCGGGAGGGCGTCGATATTCATCGTCTTTACGGTAGCAGCGACACCGGTGCTTCGGCCGCGCTCCTGCGCTATGCGCCGGGAGCATCTGTGCCGCAGCACGTCCATCGTGGCTATGAGCACATCTTCGTGCTCGCAGGCTCGCAGTCGGACGAGCGCGGGCATCACCGCGCCGGCACGCTCGTGATGAACGCCCCAGGCAGCCGGCATAGCGTCTCGAGCGCCGAGGGCTGCATCGTCCTCGCAATCTGGGAGCAGCCCGTCGTCTTCATCTGATTCATCTGATCGTCGGATGGAGCACGCCAGGGCTGGGAGGACCTCCTCAGCCCCCGACGCGCATCAGGACACCTCAGCCGCCCATCAGGACATCCCAGCCGCACACCTGCCGGGGTTGGGAGTACGACATCGCCGCACGCACGTCCTCACTGGACCGCGAGCGCGCCCCCGGCGCTCGCTTTCTCGGGGCACAGAGGTTCAGGTACGCTGCGCTTTGCCGTAGGCTGGAGGCTCATGGATTCACGCGGGAAATCGCTCCCTCCGGGGCCGCTCGTCACGGACGAGGACATCCGGGAAGAGCTCCGGCGGCTGTTCGACGCCGGCCCCGACTCGGGGCTCGTCATCCGGGTCTACGGCGAATCGGGCGAGGGGGCGGCCGCGGCGGACGCGTTCCGCGAGATGTTCGCGTCGCTGCGCATGTACGAGGGGAAGCCGCAAGACCAGCCGCTGGAGATCCTCGTCGACGCGCCGAGCAAGGCGCACATCGCGCGCGCGCTGTCCGTGCTCGGCCACAAGCAGCACCAGAAGCGAATCCTCGATCACATCCTCACCACCTTCGGGCGCCGGCTGATCGACCCGCTCGCCGAGATCCTCGACACGACCCCGACCGGCTCGGTGACGGCGCGGCTGACCCTGCTGCGGGACATCTTCCTCGCGCACATCGCGGATCTGCGGATGACGCCGGAGTCGCAGCAGATCCTCTCGAGCGACCTGCGCAAGCTCCTGAGCGACGACTACCTGGCGATGGTGGCGGAGAACGAGGAGCGCGTGCAGCGCCCGCGCGTGGCGATGCTCGCGCAGCAGATCCTGCGGCTCGTCGGCTCCACGTTCCATAACGCGCTCAAGCGGTGGCCGGCGCACGCCGAGCAGATTGCCTCGTCGATCGCGCGGCGGAGCCCGAAGAAGGTCCGCCTGAGCGAGGTGCCGAAGCTCATCCGCGGCCAGATCACCGACGGCATCGAAGAGTTCCTGTGGATCGAGACGAGCGCGGACATCGAGGGCGCGCTGCGCCCGATGCTCGCCGAGCACCAGGACGTGATGCCGGTGACGCAGGCGACGCTCGATCGATCGACGTACCGCGAGTTCGCGGACGCCTGCTGGGCGATCATCGCCGAGCACTGCTGACGGCGGGGCGAGCGCTGCCGGATCGCCGACCTCTCGGCGCTGCAGGCAGAGATCCATCACGTCCTGGTCGCTTCGCTCACCGCTTCACCGAGTGTTCCGCTCGATGCGTCTGGAGGGAGAGACCACCCGCCGGAGCAAGCCCCCGCGCGCGCCGCGTCGGGAATGATTTCCGCCTCCCGCTGTTGTAAGGGGCCGCTGGCGCCTCGATCGCCGCGCTCTGCGGCATCGGAATCGCCGGCGCGGAGAGCTTCTTCCCTTCGCGGAGGGGTGCACGGCCGTGATCGAAATCAGCGACCTATACAAGTACTACGGTGACCGGAAGGCCATCGGGCCCCTGTCGTTCTCGATCGAGGCGGGAGAGATCGTCGGTCTGCTCGGCCTGAACGGCGCGGGCAAGACGACGACGCTCAGGATCCTCGCCTGCGATCTGCTCCCGTCCGCGGGCCGTGTGCTCGTGGACGGACTGGATGTCGTCGACCACCCCCACGAGGTGCGGTCCCGCATCGGATACCTCCCCGACAGGCCGCCGCTCTACGACGAGATGAGCGTGCGCGCCTTCCTCCACTTCGCCGCGCGCCTGCGCGGCGTCGACGCTGGCGCGGCCGACGCGCGGGTGGCCGAGGCGCTCGCGGTGACGCAGCTCGACGACGTGGCCGCGGATCCCATCAGCTCGCTGTCCCACGGCTTCAAGCAGCGCGTCGGCATCGCGCAGGCGATCGTGCACAAGCCGCAGCTGCTCGTCCTGGACGAGCCGATCAGCGGCCTGGATCCCGTGCAGATCGTCGAGATGCGCGCCCTGCTCCGGAGCCTGCGCGGCAAGCACACCATCCTGCTCTCCAGCCACATCCTCTCCGAGATCAGCGAGACGTGCGATCGCATCCTCGTGATCCGGGACGGCGAGATCGGCGCGCAGGGGACCGAGCAGGAGCTCTCGGCCAAGCTGCTCCACGGCGTCCGGGTCGAGCTCACGGTGCGCGGCCCCGCGGCCGAGGGCGCGGGCTACCGCGTGGCGCGCGGCGAGGCAGCGAAGGCGCTCGAGCTCGCGCGCGAGGTGGAGGGCGTCACGTCCGTCGAGCCGCTCACCACGACCGAGCCGGGGAACGACGTCATGAGCTTCGCGGTCGAGGCCGACCGCGACGTCCGCGCGGCGCTGTGCGCCGAGCTCGTGCAGGCGGGCATCGGCATCCTCGAGGTGAAGCGGAGCGAGCGCGAGCTCGAGTCGGTGTTCCTGCGGCTCGCCACGCGCGCGACGCCCGGGGCGAAGGACAGGTCCGCGGCGGCCGACAGGGCGAAGGCCGGCGGCGAGGCAAGGAAGGCCCCTGCGGAGGAGCAGGCGGAGGAAGGCGAGGGCGAGACATGAGAGGGACATTGCTCGTCGCGCGGCGGGAGCTGTCCGCGTACCTGAGATCACCGCTCGGGTACGTCGTTGCTGCCGCGGCGTTGCTCATCGACGGCATCTACTTCCAGGTCGCGGCGCTCGGCTCGGGCGCCCGGCTGTCGGCGGAGGTGCTGCTCAAGTTCTTCGACGGCACGGCGTTCATCACGATGGTCGCGGCGCTCATCCTCTCGATGCGGCTCATCGCCGGCGAGCGCGAGAGCGGGACGCTCATCCTGCTCAAGACCGCGCCCGTGCGCGACGGCGAGATCATCGTCGGCAAGTTCCTCGCCGCGCTCGCGCTGGTCTCGCTGATGACGGCGATCACGATCTACATGCCGCTGCTCATCTTCGTGAACGGCAAGGTGTCCGTCGGGCACATCCTGGTCGGCTACTCCGGGGTGCTGCTGCTCGGCGCCGCGTCGCTCGCGATCGGGCTCTTCGCCTCGACGCTCGCGGCGAGCCAGGTCATCGCGGTCATCCTCGGGGCGGCGATCCTCGGGACGCTCGGCTTCCTGTTCCTCGTCGCCCGCGTGACGGAGCCGCCGCTCAACGACTTCGTGAGCGCGCTGAACCTCTACCCGCTCAACCAGAAGCCGTTCCTGAACGGCGTGCTCCGGCTGGAGAACGTCCTGTACTACGTCGCGGTGGCGTACTTCTTCCTGCTCGCCGCGACCCACACCCTGAAGGCGCGGAGGTGGCGGTGAAGGACAAGCAAGCTCAGGCCGACGAGGCCGAGAACCGCGGTGAGGGAGCGGGCTCCGCGCCCCCGCCGGACGCCGGGCGAGAGGCCCCGCCGGCCGGCGAGCCGGCGCCTGCCGCGCCGCGCGCGGCGCCTGCGCTCCGCGCCGGGGGCTGGATGGTCCCGGCGTACGCGGGCGCGCTCCTCGCCCTCTTCCTCGGCGAGCGCGTGGTGCCCACGGTCGAGTGGCTCCGCTATGCCCTGTCGGGGCTCGGGTTCTTGACCCTGGTCCTCGTCACCGCGCTGCGCTTCGCGACCGCGGTGCGCGAGACGGGCGAGCGCCGCGCGGTCGAGCGCGCGCTCGCGATCCTGTCGGCGCTCGGCGTCGTCGCGGTGGCGGCCTACTTCACCACGACCGACGCGGGGCAGGCCACGCTCGGCGTCTCGCGCGCCGCGCCCGAGCTGCGCGCGCGCATCGAGGCGGCCACGACGGTCGCCTGGGTCGCGCTCCTCGTCATGGCGACGGTGCCGCTGTTGTTCGGCGAGGCGGCGCTCGCGCCGATGCGGCGCGCCGAGCGCATCGAGGGCCGGCGGGTGCGCGCCGCGACGCTCTCGGGCCTGACGCTCGGGTTCGCCGCCGTCTACTCGGCGCTCTTCGTGTTCGCCGCGAGCAAGCTCGATCTCAAGGCGGACTTCTCGTACTACCGCACGGCCCGCCCGGGCGAGTCCACGAAGCGCGTCGCCGAGAGCCTGACCGCGCCGCTCAAGATCACGGCCTTCTACCCGCAGCAGAACGAGGTCGGCGCCGAGGTCGAGGGCTACCTGCGCGAGGTGAAGGCCGCGTCGCCGCAGATCACCGTGGAGGTGCAGGATCGCCTGCTCGTCCCCGCGCTCGCCAAGGAGGCGAAGGTCACGCAGGACGGCGTCATCGTGCTCTCGCGCGACGGCTCGCGCGAGACGCTCACGGTCGGCTCCGACATCAAGAGCGCGGGCGCCAAGCTGAAGAGCCTCGACGCCGACTTCCAGAAGGTGCTGCTCAAGGTGATCCGGCCGCAGCGCACCGCCTACCTGACGGTCGGCCACGGCGAGCTGAACGAGTCGACCAGCTCCCCCGAGGGGCGGACGACCAAGAACCTCCGCAAGCTGCTCGAGTCCCAGAACTACATCATCAAGGACCTCGGGCTCGCCCAGGGGCTCGGCAGCGAGATCCCGAAGGACGCGAGCGTCGTCATCGTGCTCGGCCCGCAGAAGGCGTTCCTCCCGGAGGAGGTCGCGGCGCTCAAGCGGCACGCCGACGAGGGCGGGCACCTCCTGCTCGCGCTCGATCCGGACGCCAAGGTCGATCTGGATCCGCTCGCCGGCGCCGTGGGGCTCACGTGGAAGCCCGAGGTCCTGGCGAACGATCGGGTCTATGTGCGGCGGCGCTACAACGACTCGGACCAGGCGATGCTGGTCACGACGCGGTACTCCTCGCACGCCTCGGTGTCGACGCTGAGCCGCCACTCGCAGCAAGCGCCGACGATCTTCCCGGGAGCGTCGTCGCTCGACAAGCGCGAGGACGGTGACCTGAAGATCGACTTCGTCGTCCGCTCGCTGGGCGAGACGTTCGCCGACGCGAACGGCAACTTCAAGTTCGACGAAGGCGGCGAGAAGCGCAGCGTCTACAACCTCGCCGCGGCGGTCTCGAAGGAGCTCGCGCCCGGCGGGGACGACAAGGAGAAGAAGGAGCTGCGCGCGTTCGTGGTCGCCGACGCCGACGTGTTCAGCGACGCGGCGTTCAGGAACGAACCCAACATCGTGCTCGCGCTCGACGCGCTCCGGTGGCTCGGCGGCGAGGAGAGCTACGCCGGGGAGATCACGACGAGCGAGGACGTCCGGATCGAGCACACGAAGGAGAAGGACCAGGTCTGGTTCTGGGCCACGATCCTCGTGGCGCCGGCCATGGTGCTCGGTCTCGGGCTCTTCATCACGCGCCGCGGGCGGCGCGCGAGCGGGAGGCGCGCATGAGGTTGGAACGCAGCTTTTTCGTGCACCTCGGCCTTGTTGTGGTCGCGGCCTTGTTCGCCGTCCTCGTCTGGACGCGCGACGAGAAGGCGGCCGCCCTCTCGGTCGCGGACGTGACCGTCTGGACCGGCCGCGCCGACGACGTCGAGCGCATCGCCTTCGAGGGGAAATCGAAGACGGTCGTCCTCGAGGCGAAGAAGGACAAGGAGGGCCGCTACTTCGTCGGCACGGCGGAGCGGAAGACGACGCCCCCGGCCGAGAAGCCGAAGGACCCGCACCAGAACCCCGATGACGAGGCGCAGGACGACGAGCCGCCCGCCGAGCCTGGGCCGACGGTCAAGACCACGACGTTCGTCTCGGTGGCCGCCGGCAACAAGCTCGCCGAGGCGATCGCGCCGCTGAAGGCGCTGCGCTCGATCGGCCGCATCGCGGACGACCGCGCGGCCGAGTTCGGACTGACCGAGCCGGAGGGCACGCTCACCGTCAAGCTGCGCGGCGCCGAGCGCAAGCTGGTCCTCGGCGGCGCGACGCCCGGCGGCGCGGACCGGTACGCGCGCGACGAGGCCACGGGCGAGGTGTACGCCATCAAGGGCGACATCTACCGCGATCTCGACACCGCCGAGTCACGGCTCCTGGAGCGGGATCTGCACGAGTGGAAGGACGTCGACCTCGCCAGGGCGCGCGTCATCGCCGGGGACAAGCGCCGGGAGCTCGTGCGCAGCGGCGATGAGGGCAAGAAGTTCTGGGCCGATCCGGCGAGCCCCGAGCAGAACGACGAGACGGTCGGCAACTGGATGAGCAAGCTCGACCGTCTCCGTCCCACCGAGTACGTGGCCGCTGCCCCGGAGCAGAAGGAGGTCGTCGTGCGGCTCGAGTACACCGGCCGCTCCGGCGACATCGGCTTCGCCGAGCTCGTGAAGGGGCCCCCCGGGGCGAGCGGCAAGCCCGACTATTTCCTGGTCACGGAGCGCACCCGCCTTTACGGCAAGGTGCCGGTAGGCGTCGCCGAGCAGGTCGAACAGGACGTCGGCGCCGTCGTCAAGTAGCCCTTGCGCCGGGGCGGCCGCGCCGGTGCAGCCGCCCCGGCGCGGCCGGCGCGGCCGGCGCGGCCGGCGCGGCCGGCGCGGCCGGCGCGGCCGGCGCGGTCAGCCTTCCGCGCGGCGCCGGCCGCGCCCTGCGGCGCAAGCTGTCTCCCCCCCCAGTCGCTCTTTACTTGCCGTACCGGGTCCGGTCCTGCAACGCTCGGGCGCAATGTTCTTCCGACGATTGCCTACCCTAGCGCTGGGCGCTGCGGCGGCGCTCGCCGCGGCGTGCAGCTCGCCGCCTCCACCGCCACCCGTAGCGCCGCCGCCGACCGTGACCGCGGCGCCTCCGCCTCCGCCTCCCCCTGCTCCGAAGCCGTGCAAGGCGCTCGATGAGCAGTGCCAGGCAGAGGCGTCGACCCGGGCGAAGATCGCCCAGAGCTCGCTCGTGTTCACGCCCGCGAAGGGCTGGACCTACGCCCAGGCGGAGAGCGCCACGATCGCGCAGGCCGCGGACGAGGGCCCGGCCTTCGCGACGGCGCAGATCGACGCGGGCGAAGGCAAGCAGGCGATCGAGAAGCGCGACGCCGCGCTCGAGGCGCTGGCGCGCGAGATCAACGTGACCTTGCCGAAGAAGAAGGTGAACTGGAAGAAGCCCGACGACATCAAGGACGTCGCCGGGCGGAAGATCGGCCTGTGGCAGAAGGAAGGCGCGACCCGCGGGGCCAGGAAAGGCCCGCTGCTGATCTTCGGCGACACCGGGAAGGACGGGGAGATCGTGCTGGGGCTCGGCTTCGTCCCCGAGGACGACAACTCCGGCGCCGACGAGACCATCCTGCAATCGATCGAGTCGATCTCGGTGGCGGCGGAGTGATCTCGTGACGGCACCGAACGTCGCGCCTGGCAGCGTCATCGCCGGGAGGTTCTCGGTCCGCTCGCTCCTCGGCTACGGGGGCGCGACGGCCACCTTCCGCGCGGTGACGGCGCAAGCGCGCGACGTCGCTCTCAAGCTGTACTCGCCGGTCGTCGGCCAGCGCGCGGACGCGATGCAGCACCTCCAGCGGTACGTGGCCGAGACGAACAGGCTGCCGCCAGAGCTCGCCGCGCACATCCTCGAGGCCGGCTACGACCCGACGACGGCCGCGCCCTTCACGGTGACGGACATGATCCCGTTCCCGTCGCTCGCCGAGCTCGTGCGTCGCCGGCCGATGGGCTTCGAGGAGGTCGGCTCGATGCTCCGCTCTCTCGCGGCGGTGCTCGACGCGGCCCACGCCCGCGAGGTCCCCCACCACGGCCTCAAGCCGACGAACCTGTTCATCGACCCGAGCGCGCCGGGCAGCATGAAGCTCAGCGACTTCGGGCCGTCCCTTGCGCGGAGCATGCTGCCGACGCAGGAGGGGTACGTCCTCTCCGCGCCGTGGCTAGCGCCCGAGCAGCTTCAGCCGGGCGGCCAGGCGGGGGCCGCCGCCGACATCTTCTCCGCTGCGCTGGTCTCCTTCTTCGCGCTCACGGGCCGCTCGTACTGGCGTTCCTGCCAGGGTCAGGTGGACGTTCAGGGCTGGCAGCGCGAGATCATGGCGCCGCGCCTCGCCGCGTCCGTGCGGGCCGCGGAGCTCGGCGTCCCGCTGAGCCCTGTGCTCGACGGCGCCTTCGCGCGCGCGCTGGCGCACGATCCGCGCGAGCGCTTCCGCTCCGCGAGCGAGCTCGCGGCCATGCTCAGCGGCTTCTCGGCGGCCGCGATCGAGGTGGGCTCGACGCTCGCCCTGTCCCCTTCGGTGAACGAGGCGGTCGCTCCTGCGCCGCCGGCCGTTGCCGTCACCGCGGGGAGCGCGCCCGCGCCCTTGCCGCCCGGCGACGCCACGCAGCTGGTGCCCTCGCCGTTTTCACCCTCGCCGCAGCCGTCACACGCGCCGTTTTCGCCCTCGCCGCCGCTGGCGCCCTCGCCGCAGCCTTCTGCCGAGGCCCCCGCCGGACAAGCGCCGTCGCTATCAGCCCAGAGCCCGACAGCATCCCGTCGAAGCGGCATCCCCGCGCTGACGGCGGTCAGCACCGCGCCCCGGTCGCCGTGGGGCAAGGCGGCCTCCCTGATGGTGGGCATCGTTGCGGTGCTGCTCGTCGGGGGCACGGCCGCCGCGTGGTACGTCCTGGACCGCAAGGACAAGGCGCAGCCGAGCCCCAGCGCCTCGACCAGCGCTTCCGCGGCGGCTCCCCCCGCGCTGTCGGCCGAGCCCGCTCCGCCTGAGCCAGCCCACAGCGCGCCGGCCGCCGATGCCGGGACCCCGAGCGCCGAGCCCCCGATCGACGCCGGCGCCTCGACCGACGCCGGCGTGGCGACCGACGCGACGGTGAAGATCTCGTGCAAGCCCGTCGCCTGCGAGGAGATCACCATCGACGGCAAGGTGACTCAGGCCCCGGAGGTCGAGCTCGGGCTCACCCCTGGGGTTCACAAGGTGAGCGTCAAGCGAACCGGCTACTTCCCGCGGAGCATGAGCGTGGTCGTCAAGGCCGGAACGCCGCTCGTGCAAGAGTTCCAGCTCACCGAGATCCCCCCGGCTCAGCCAGCGGGGCAGGCGGCGAGCAAGCCTTGCGGCAAATTCCTCAAACGCTGCAAATAGCCATCTTGCGCGCGCTCACGCGCGAGGGTGCGCCCGACGGTACGCGGCGCGCACGTGATCGTCGGCGAGGTGCGTGTAGATCTCGGTCGTCACGACGTTCGCATGACCGAGGAGCGCCTGGACGCTCCGGAGATCCGCGCCCCCCTCGAGCAGGTGCGTCGCGAACGAGTGGCGGAGCTTGTGCGGCGAGCTCGGCTTGGCGATGCCCACGGCGCGCGCATATCCGCCGAGGAGCTTCCACACCGCCTGCCTGGTGAGCGCCCCGCCGCGCGGCGAGAGGAACAGCACCTGGGTCGCCGCGCTGCGCGGGTGCGTGGCGCGAAGCTCCAGGTAGGCGTCGATTGCGGCGAGCGCCGGCTCGCCGAGCGGCACGAGCCGCCGCTTCCCCCCCTTGCCGAACGCCATCACGATCCCTTTGCGCCGGTCGATGTCCGCGAGCTTGAGGCGCACCACCTCGCTGACGCGCAGACCGGCCGCGTACATCACGTGGAGCATCGCGCGATCGCGCAGCCCCTTGAACGTCCCCTGCTCGGGCGCCTCGATGAGGAGCGCGATCTCGTCAAACGAGAGCACCTTGGGCAGCCGCCGCCCGACCCTGGGTCGCTCGACCAGCGCGCACGGATCCCGCTCGATGCGGCGCTCGCGGAGCAGGAAGCGGATGAACCCGCGGACCGCGGAGAGATGGCGCGCCGCCGAGCTGGCGCTGATGCCTGCCTGGCCGAGCGCGACCAGGTAGGTGCCGATCAGCGCCTGGTCGAGCCCGTCGACGGTCGTGATCCCGCTCGCCTCTGCATGGGCGACGAGCTTGGCGAGATCATGGCCGTACGCCTCGAGCGTCAGCGGCGCCAGAGCCCGCTCGACGCGAAGGTGATCCAGGTAGGCGTCCACCCAGGTCGCGAGGTCCACGGCCAACGGTACTTCGAAAGCGGCGAAGCGCGCCAGAAAGCCGGGCTGGAGCGAATCGGCCCAGAACGCCCCGAACGGCAATACGTCTTCCTCCCTTCCGGCGTTTCACCTCCCCGTCCTGGTTCCAGCCGGACGCGGAATGCGTCACAGTGGGCCCCGTGGTGTCAGCCTTCGAGGTCATCGAGCCCCGCGGAGCGGAAAGCCCGGTCCTCGTCGAGGTACCGCACGCGGGCGTCCACGTGGATCCCGAGTCGCTGTCCTGGACCATCGCACCGGCGCGCAGCATCGGGCGCGACGCGGACCTGTACGTCGACGCGCTCTTCCAGGACGCTCCGGCCGAGGGGGCGACGCTCCTGTTCTCCAGGATGAGCCGGCTGGTCGTCGACCTCAACCGGAGCGAGGCCGACTGCGACGGCGACGCGGTCGAGGGCGGCGGCCGGGTGCCCTACCCGCGGGGGCTCATCTGGCGCATGACCACGGACGGCGAGCCCATCCTTGCCGCCCGACTGCCGCGGCAGGAGCTGGAGCGCCGGCTCGACCGCTTCTACCGCCCCTATCACGGCGCACTCAGCGCGCTCCTCGCCCGGAAGCGCGAGCGCTTCGGCTTCGCGATCCTCCTCTGCGCGCACTCGATGCCGAGCCAGGGCCGCCGCGGCCACGCGGAGGCGGCGATCGGTCGGGCCGACATCGTCCCCGGCACGCGCGGGCGGACGACCGCCGCGAGCGCGGTGATCGACGCGGTCGATCAGCACGCGCGCGCCTGCGGCTTCTCCGTGCGCCATGATGACCCCTATAAAGGGGGCTTCAGCACCGCGCACTACGGCCAACCGCACCGTGCCGTCCACGCCGTGCAAATCGAGATTGCACGCCGGCTGTACATGGACGAGCAATCCCTTGCCATGGATGGGCAAGGATTCCCTGCCGTGCGAGACTTCGGGCGCACCCTGGTCGCGCGGCTCACCTCAGCCGAGCTGCTCGGTCAGCTCCGCAGCAGCCCTCCCTTCGACGCCCGTGAGATCTGATCCAGCTCCATCAATGGAAAAGCCTTTCGGAGAGGCGAGCCGCGACCGCCCGCCAGCGAGCCGTCGCGCGATCGCCGAACGGGAAAAGGCAGCACCAGCCCAGCCGGAGGGCGCCACAGCCGGCGACAGCCCGGCCGACCGCGCCCAGGAAGGACCGGCTGCGGCGTCCATCAGCGTTGCTCCGGTCGATCGGCGCCACGAGTCGAACCCGGCCATCCCGATGGAGGTGGCGCCCCCGAGCACGCGTGAGCCCGTCACCAAGCCGCTGCTCGCGTCCGAAGCGCTCATGGAGGACCTGGCGCCGATGCGCCCAGCGCAGGACGCAGCGCGGATCTGGTGTGCTGCGGTGGGCGCCGGCTTCCTTCTGCTCGGCGGCCTGTCGATCGCTGGGCTCCGCCCGGACGGCGTTGTCGCGGGACCGCCAGCGTTTGTCCTGGGCATCGTCGCCCTGTTCACCGCGCTCACGTCGGTGAGCTACCGGCAACGCGCCGTCGCCATGGTGGTGCTCGGGGCGATCGCGACCGTCATCGGCCTCCAGAGCTCGGGGACCGCGGTCGGCTGGGGAACCGCCCGGGCCGTCGCGGCGATAGCGCTCCCGGCGGCGCTCGTCTTCCGGTCTCGCTACAGGGCCTACAGCGGCGCGCGGTGGCTGCTCGTCGCCGCCTTCCTCGTCACGCTCCCATCGTTCGGGCATGCGATAGGACAGCTGGCTCTGCACGATCCACACCTGGGCCATCTCGGTGCCTTGCTGGTGATCCTGGCGGTCCTGTCCAGCCTTACCGGGTTCATGGGCGCGGAGACGACGGGCGCCGGGTCGTTCCTTGCTGTCGCTGTGGTGCTCGCCTTCACGGCCGACCTGGTCGTCGGCAGGCTTGCCCTTCTCGACGTCTTCTCGCCCCGGGAGCTCGTCATCGTGCTCTCCGCGGGCCTTGCGTTCGCGGCGACGTCCGCCATCACGAGCCTCGGCCTGTTCCAGATCCTGGCCTGGCGCCTGGCTGCCGACGCCCGGCGTATCGATCTGCACTCACGCCGCCCCGAGAACGAGAAGGACGGGCGGGATCGGCGTCCGCCCTCGGGCGGCGAGTGGCTGACCTAGGCCGCGCGTCAGCCGGCGCGTAGGGCGTCGGGGACACGGAGGGGAGAGGCTCGTCCGGGTCGGGTTGCGACCTGCTCTTCCCCGCATCCCCTCCTGCGTCCGGCCGGCGTCAGCGCGCGATCGACCTCGCCGATAGAGATTTCCGGCCCGCTGCAGCAATGAACCCCCCGGAGGACGCTTGACATGTCCCCCGGCTTCCTTCACTTTCCCGCGCTCCCGAGCCCCCCTGCTCCCCCGCGCAGGGCGTGCGCCCGGCCAGCTAGTTCGATTCACGGTCGGGGCACCGACGCAGGGCCCCTTCCAACCGAGGACGTCATGGCGAAGAGCGACATCACTGGGAAGCGGAAGCTTCTGGCGCAGAATGTCTCCCACTCCAACATCAAGACGAAGCGCTGGCAGCTCGTGAACATCCAGACCCGGCGCGTCTGGGTCCCCGAGCTCAACCGCTTCGTGAAGCTCAACCTCACGACGCGCGACATCCGCACGATCGACAAGATCGGCGTTGTCGCTTACGCGAAGCGCTACGGCGTCGCGCTCTAGAGCGGGGAGCAGGTCCGAGGGATACAGTACCCGCAGTGGTTGAACCAGCCGCGAGCGTCCACCGGAGTGATCGCGCCGATCGCATGTCCCATCGACTTGTAGACGGCTGAGGGCGATCGAGGCGCATCCGCTCGGATCGACTCTTTGATCTTGGAACCACAATTCTCGACCGGAGAAAAGTCCGGGGAGTAGGGCGGCAGGTACATCAGCTTCGCGCCAGCACCTTCGATCGCTTCGCGAACGCCCCGCGTGCGGTGCGACCCGAGGTTGTCTGCGATGACGACTTGGCCTGGCCTCAGCGCCGGGACGAGCTGTCCCTCGACGTACGCGCGGAAGGCTACGCCGTCCGTCGTGCCTTCGAACGCGAAGGGAGCGACGGCACCATCGAGGGCCAGCCCGATCGTGAGCGTGATCGTGGGGTCGGTGTTGATCGGCACCGCACCGTGGGCACGGACTCCCCGTGGCGCCCATGCGTACCTCCGTGTCATACCCAGATTGGTCCCAAATTCGTCAATAAAAACCAGCTCTTGTGGATCGAGTCGAGCGAGCTTCTTCGCGAAGGCCTTGCGAGCCGCTGTCACACCTTCCGTGTCGCGCTCGGCTGCGTGGAGCGCTTTTTTTTCCGGGTGATGTTCAGCCGCCGCAACGCCCGGCCGACGGTATGGCGGCTGGCTACGATGTGATCACGGCGCGCGAGCTGGTCAGCCAAATCGTCCAGGGTCGCGTCGGAGGACGTCGCCACGAGCGACCTCAGGTCATCCAGGGCTTGCCCGTCGATCCTCGGTCGCGGCCCGTTGGCGCGAGGACGCGGCGCAACGCTGCCGGTCGTCCGGTAGAGCGTGAGATAGGACTGCACGGTTTTCGGTGCGACTTCGAACTGCTCGGCCAGGTCGCGTACCGATCCTGCCCCATTCTCGTACGCCTTGACGATGCGCTCTCGAAGGTCGAGTCCGCAGGGTCGCATCCTTGCTGCCCTCCCGCCATGGGGATGCAAGCAGCGTGCACCTCGGACCTGCTCCCCGCTCTAGGCCCAGCGTCAGCGCGGCGGCCTGAATATCGGCCGCCGCTTCGCGGCTGGCTACACGCCGCGCTCGGCTCTCCCCCTCTCGGGGTTCGCCTCCATCCATTCCCAGCCTCAGAAGTGCCGTGTGCGTCACAGCACGCGGCGCATGCAGCCGGCGCGAGCTGGCAGGCGTCGGCCGCAGCGCACGTTGCGCGGCGGCTCGCTGCGCCTCGCTGCAGCGTCAACGCGCCTCCACGGAGCCGATGGCCCGCGCCGCGTAGGCGAACGGAAGCCGGGTGGCCGACCGATCTCCGCTTCGGCCGACCGACGCCCGCTGCGCCTCACCCCTCTGCCGGCTGCGTCCCTGCCCCGGCCATGAAGCCGGCTGCGAGGTTGGCCGTGCGCGCGTCGCGCTCGTCACGCAGGACGGCGATGGCGGCGCTGGCGCCCTGCTGCGTGCGGACATCATGGAGGGCAGCCTCGAGCGAGGTGCCGCCGAGGAGCGCGGTGAGGACGTTCACCTCGATCGTGGGCTTGCCTGCCAGCGCGATCGCAGCCGCGAAGGCGCCGCGCTGGAGGATCCCGATCGGCGCGGCCGCGGGCAGGGGCGTGCCCGGGGCGAGGCGCGTGATCCCGCGGCGCACCGGGACGGCGTCGCGGCCGAGCACGATCTCGAGCTCGGGGACGGTGACGCCATCGTCGGTGCGCGTGTACGCGAGCGCTGCGACGGTGCCCCAGCCGTCGCAGGCGACGATGGCGTCCGTGGGTCGCGCCACATCCCCGACCGGCCACGGCGCCTGGAGCGCGGTCGCTCCCTCCGCGATCGTGGTCGACGCGGCTTCCACCTCGGCGGGTACCGCTTCAGCGAGGTCTTCGGCGGTCAGCGTCCCCCCTGCGACCGCCCCGCCGACGGCCAGCAGCGCCCGCTCCACATCGCGCGCCCGGAGCGCCACCGCGCCAAGCGAGCCGACCTCGCGGAGCAGCGCAGCGCGCCCGGCCGCGCCCGCGCGCTCGGCCGCGGCCACACCGGAGCGAACCAGCTCGCGGAGCCGCGCGCGTCCGAGGTAGCCGTGCAGCAGGACCAGCATGCCGAGCGAGCGCGGAACGGCGACGTGCGCGGCCTCCGGGACGCTCTGCCCGTCGACGAACCCGCGCGGCCGCGGCGCGCCGCGCCCAGGCTGGATCGCCCGTCCATCGAACGCCCTCGCGCCCACGCCGACGCCGGCCGCCAGCGCGACGGCGGGCGCGAGCAGCACGTCGGGCTGAGCGCCAGCTGCAGCGAAGAAGCCGGCGACGATCGCGTCGATCGCGCTGCCGGAGGACTCGAGCGTGGCCCGAGCGGCCGAAGCCGCAAAAGGATCGCTCGCGGTGGCTGCCGCGCCGCGGATCACTGCTCCTCGTCCTCGGCGACGAGGGTGCTGGGCATGGGCATGGTCGGCCTTACCACAGCCGACGCCGTCGAGCGATCGGGCGTGCGCGCGAGCGCCGCCGCGAGCAGCGACTTGATCTGCGGCGCGCGGTCTCCCTCGACGACCAGGAACACCTCACGCCGCCCGCGCAGACGCTCGGCGACCCGCTCGAGCGCGGCCGCTCCCATCGACGAGGAGCGCCCGAGCGCTCGCAGCCGTGTATAGACGATCGGCCCCGGCGGCGGCGCGTCGCGAGCCACGTCGAGCACCGGGATGACCTTCGCGGCGCGCGCGGTCGCGACGATGTCGTCGCGCTCCCAGATCCCGGAGGGCTCCCAACAGCGCACGACCCCTTCGGCGGGCAGGCGCTCGAAGAGCGCCGCGAGCTTCTTGCGGTTGCTCGCCGTCGGCCGGAGCGACGCCGGCGTCTGGAGCACGACGCACCGCGCCTCGAGCACGGCCGCCACCTCGAGCGAGGCCGAGAGCGCCTCGTCGAGCTCGCGCCCGTCGGCGAGCTCGCCGACCACGCGCGGCAGCACCACGCTGAAGACGAAGCCCGGCGGCACCGCCTTGCGCCATTTGCGCAGCGTCGTCACGCGAGGCAGCGACGTATCGAGCGGGCGGAGCTCGACCAGATCGAAGCGATCTTTGTACTTCTGGATATCCCCCTTGAGCGAGGGCAGTCCGACGAGGAGGCGGGCCATCAGCGCGGACTCTTAACCCAGCTTGCGCGCCGATGCAGCGCGTGCCCGACGGCGGCGCGATTTCTCATTTGGGGAGCAAAATCCTTGATTTATTCGAAGTGGAACCACTGCGTCGGGTTGTCCCGGAGGAAACGCTCCATCTCCGCCGTGATCTGCCGCGCTGCCACGTCGAGCTCGGACGATCCTGGCTTGCGGGGGAGCGAGATGGGCGGCGCGATGCAGATCTCGTACTCCATGAAGCCGGTCCGCCGCGTGAACACAGGGACGATCGGCGCGCCGCTGACCGCCGCGAGCTGAAGCGGGCCCTCCGGGACGCGCCAGGGCCGCCCAAAGAGCTCGACGTCGCGCCCGCGCATCCCGGACGGAAGTCGATCGATCTGGATGGCCACGACGCCCTGCCGCCTGAGGTGCGCGAGCAGCGGGAGCACCGCGAGCGGATCGTCGGCCACGTGCTGCATCCGGACCCCGACCCGATCTCGCGTACCGTCCTGGATGGCCTGCGCTCGCTGGTCGCGCTCGCGCTGCATCACGATGAGCACGTCGGCGGCGTGCACCGATCGCAGCAGCGGCGCGGCGGCCTGCCAGCCGCCGGTATGCGCCGTGACGACGATCACGCCGAGGCCCCGCCGGAACGCGTTCGTGAAGTGCTCGTCGTTCACGCACAGGCCGGTGAGCCGATCGGGCCGGCTGCTGCCCGCGATGAACGCGTCCGTGAGACAGCTAGCGAAGTTGATGAACACCCGGGCGACGTCGCGGTACTCGTCGAGCTTCCCTCGCTCGCCCAGCGCCAGCCGCAGGTTCCTGCGCACGGCCCTCCGCTGCTCCGGCAACACCGCCCCGACGACGAGCCCGAACAACGCAGGGCTGTGCCGGACGAGGAGGTCCGGGCCATAGGTCACCCCAGCGTCGACTGCCCGCCGCCAGAGGACGGAATCGTGCCGGCGTAGATCGTCGAGGAGCGCTCGGAGCCTGGAGGGGAGATCCACGTTGGTGCTCGTGCGCGCGGCGCCTTGCCGGCGGACACCGTAGCGGATCATCGGGCGCCCGCGAAGAGCGCCCGAGCACCGCCGCGCTTCCGCGCCGCGTTCGATCGCGGCGGGCAGCGCGCCTCAACCTGCACCGGGATCCTCGCTCGGTCCGTCAGGCCTCGATGCGCCCGGGCTCGCCGGCTCGCCGCCCCCTGCGTGGCTCATCCCCCACGCGGCGACGGCGCGCACCGAGGCGTCGTCATGGGCGAGCGCCGCGACGAGCGCGCGCTTCGCGCTCGCTGCTGCGGCGCCCTCTGCGCCGCTCGCCAGCCGGTTCGCAGCGACGATCGTCGCGTTCCGTGCGAGCCCGCCGCGTCGCGCGCGCCGGACCGGCGTCCCGACGGTCAGCGCGTCGAACGCTTGCTCGTCGAGCGACACGAGGTCATCGACGTCCCGCGCTTCCCATCGGGCCAGAGGATGGAACGGCGCGGTGCGCTCGAGGGGCGGGGGCGCGGTCTTGTTGAAGGGGCAGACCTCCTGGCAGACGTCGCAGCCGAAGAGATGCTCACCCATGCCGGACCGCAGCGCCTCGGCCGGCGCGTTCCTCTGTTCGATCGTCAGGTACGCAATGCAGCGCCGCGGATCGAGCACGAAGGGCGCGTCGAACGCTTGTGTCGGGCACGCGTCGAGGCAGCGCGTGCACGATCCGCAGCGCTCCGCGATGGGCACGTCGGGGACGAGATCCAGCGTGGTGACCACCTCGCCGAGCAGCTGGTAGCTCCCCTGCCCCGGCGTGATGATCAGCCCGTTCTTGCCGACGAAGCCGATGCCAGAGCGCGCCGCCCAGACGCGCTCCATCACCGGCTCGACGTCGCACAGCGGCCGCGCGAGCACGGATGGCGCGAGCGATCGGATGAACGCTGCGAGCCGCCGGAGCCGCCGCTTCAGGTGGTTGTGATAGTCCTGCCCGCGCGCGTACCGCGCGACGCTCTGCGCGAGCGTCGGGTCGCGCCGCTCGCTCTCCTTGGGCCGGGCATACCTTCGGCCGACGCACACGACCGAGCGTGCCCCTTCAAGGATCGCGCTCGTGTCCAGCCGGCGCCGCTGCTCCGCGTATTCCGCGAGGTAACCCATCTCCCCGTGCATGCCGCGCGCGACGAACTCCAGGTACCGTGCGTGCTCGACCCCGAGCGGCTCATCGGCGCGGGCGACGCCCACAACATCGAAGCCGAGCGCGAACGCCTGCTCGCGCACCAGCCGATCCGGCGTCGTTTGCGCCGCGCTCGCCTCCCCGGCGGGAGGATGGGCATCGCGCTCGCTCATCGCAGGAGGATGGACCGGAAGGGCGCGCGGCGGTGCTGGCGCCACGCGAGATCACCCCGCGTTCCGGTCGCCGAGCAGCCGATCGAGCGTGATCGCGCACGCCGCGCGCACGCTCAGGTGGTTGTAGCCCGTGCTCGCCTCCGCCCTGATCGGCTCGATCCGGACGTCGGCATCGGCGATGACCTCTGGCGCGAGGCCCCAGCCTGTGCCGAACAGGATCACCACCGGATCGCTCGCTTGCGCGAGGCGCGCGCGGGTCGCTGCGTAGCTCGTCACCGGGAGCCCTCGCGAGGCCGCCGCGGTCGTCCAGACCTCGACGCCGCCCCGGCCTGCGCTGCTCAGCGCGGAGTACACGTCGTCCAGGCTGGAGACCACGCTCAGCACATCGAGCGCGACCGCGCGATCCGGGATCCGGCGCTTGCCGGAGCCGATCACCCAGTGTTCCTTGATCCGCTCTGCCAACGCGCGCTGAGCGGCGACCGGATGAACGACGAAGAGCCGCTCGGCCCCGTACGTGCGCGCGCTCCGCGCCATGTCGTGCAGGTCGAGGTTCGTGATCGCCGTGGTCACCGTCTCCCCGGACCGGTCGAGCACGGGGTAGTGAACGAGCGCGAGCGCGAGCCTCATCGCCGCGCCTCGCCGCTCTCATCCGGGGGCGGCTCTCCCCCCCGCGCCTTGCGCCAGAGGTCGGGCCTGCGCTGAGCCGTGCGCAGCTCGGCCTCCGCTCGTCGCCAGCGCGCGATGGCCGCATGGTTTCCTTGCTGCAGCACATCGGGCACCTTGTGCCCACGGAACTCCACGGGACGGGTGTACTGCGGGTACTCCAGGAGCCCTGACAGCGCGGGGCTGTGCGACTCGTGCTCCGCCGACACAGCATTGCCGAGCACCCCTGGGAGCAGGCGCACGCACGCATCGATCACCGCCATCGCCGCAACCTCGCCGCCGGTCATCACGAAGTCGCCGAGCGAGATCTCCTCGTCGACGAACGCGCGCACCCGCTCGTCAAACCCCTCATAGCGACCGCAAACGAGCGCAACGGCAGGGCGCGCCGCGAGCTCGATGGCCTTCTCCTGACGGAAAGGCTGCCCCTGCGGCGTGAGCAGCACCCGGTGTGCGCGCGGCAGAGGCCCCGAGGACGCCGCCGCCTCGGCCCCGGGAGGCGCGCTCGACGCGTCGCCTTCGGCGGTGGCTTCGTCGAGCGCCTCCATGCAGCGGACGATGCAGTCGACGCGCATCACCATGCCGGAGCCGCCGCCGTAAGGCGTGTCATCCACGCTCCGGTGCCGACCGAGACCAAACTCGCGCGGGCTACGTGTCCGCACGGCAAGCGCCCCCGACGCGAGCGCGCGCCCGACCATGCCGATCGCCAGGAACCCCTCGAAGAGCTCCGGAAACAGGGTGACTACGTCGATGCGCATCAAACTTGCCGAGGCGGGCTCCCTTGCGTGGAACGGCGGCTCAGACCAGGCCTTCCAGCGTCGCCAGCTGGACGACCTGCCGCTCCGCGTCCACGCTGCTGACGAAGCTCTCGGTCAGCGGGATCTCGATGGAATCGGCGCCCTGCCTCTCCACGACGAGCACGTCGCAGGTCGGGTACGACTGGAGCGACCTCACGTGCCCGAGCAGGTCGCCGTCGGGCGTCATCACGCGCGCCCCCTCGACGTCGCAGGCGTAGAACTCGCCCTCGGAGAGCGGCGCGAACGCATCCCGCGGCACGCACACCGTCGCTCCGCGCAGGGCCTCGGCCGCGTCCCGATCGTCGATCCCGACGATCCGCACGAGCAGCGCCTTGTCGACGGGCCGCGTCGCGACGATCTTCGCGTCCCGCGCAGAGCCGTCGGGAAGGCGCAGCCTGATCGGAGGGCGCGTGAGGAGCAGGTCGGACGCCTCGTTGTAGAGACGCAGCCGCAGCTCCCCCTGGACGCCGTGCGGACGGGCGACCTCCGCGACGGGAACGTAGCGTCGCTCCACGTCGTGCTCGTCTCAGTCGAGGATGTCGAGGTGCGCGCGGCGCCCCGACTTGCTCGCGGCGGCGCTCAGCAACGTCCTGATCGACTGCGCAGTGCGCCCGTCCTTGCCGATCACCTTGCCGATATCCTCGCGAGCGACCGTCAGCTCGATCCGGGGGAAGCGGTCTCCCGCGACCTCGCGCACGACGACCCGGTCCGGCTGATCGACGAGCGCGCGTGCAACCAGCGCGACGAGATCGACCAGCGGAGACGTCGACGAGGCCATGCTACTTCGCGACGTCCACAGGAGCGGCCGCCTGGGCCAGCCCAGGGTGCTTCAGGAGCAGCGCCACCGTGTGCGTCGGCTGGGCGCCGTTCGAGATCCAGTGCCTCACGCGGGGAACATCGAGGCGGATCTCGGTCCTGCGCGGGTCGTACGTGCCCAGCCGCTCGATGAACCTGCCGCCGCGCGGGCTGCGCTGGTCGGCGACGACGATGCGGTAGAAGGGCGTCTTCTTGGTGCCCGCGCGGGCGAGGCGAATATGAACGGCCATCTGTAGAACCTCGATCGATATGGAAGAGCCCGTGCGCACGTTGTGCACGGCCTGCTCTGGAGGCGCCGGAGCGTAGCTCGTTCAGTGCTCGGCGCCAGAAGTGGGGGCGCAACCTAGGCGAAGATCCTGCCGGGGGTCAACCCCGCACAAGCAGGGCACGTCTGCAGCGGACAACTTCCGGACCACGGCGGCCCGCTCAAAGCCCCTCTCGCCCCGTCGCCAACCGTCCTCGCCGGACGAGCCTGGTGCAAGCGCGGAGCCGAGATCCGCGTGCCAGAACGGTCACTAATTTCGTGGAATTCGCGAGAAGAACGGGGAGTGTCTCGGAGGTACGTCGTCCAGGACACGTTGCTGGAGCAGAGCTTCCAGCGAGTTCACGCGGAAGCGCGTGCTACACGTGGCGTCAGCCCAGATCGAGGATGATGACACCCCGGTTGGGATCGTCCTCTTCCGAGTCCGGAAGACGACGAGGTGCAGGGTAGCGTTCGATCGGCAGCTCGAGGCGCGGTCGAATTTCTTCTCTTCTGGACCGATCCTTCTCTTCTTCGCGCTGCCGTATTTGCTCGATGATGAACGGAGGAAGCATCGACTAACCCCTCCACCTCGTAGAGTGCTCGGCTGAATTGGTGGAACGAGGTCTGCGAGAAAGCACCCCGCTCTTAGAAGCGAATCTAGCAATGTGGGATGGCGGGTCAAGGTTATCGGTCGGGCCGACAGTGGTATGTTCGCGGCGCTCATGACGCGGCACGGCGCGTGGTTTTCGCACGCATGCTTCTCAGGCTCAGGGTCGGGTTCTGCTTCTGGTTCCGGCTCCGCTTCCGAACTTGTTCGGGAAGATCGGCGTCGGCCAGTGCGCTCGCAGGTCACATCCTGCTCCTTCCTGGCGGTGCTGGTCGCACTGATGGCGCTGCTTGCGCCCGCCCGGGCAGCGGGCGCCGCCTTCGACGTGAACGACCCGAGCTGGGAGGGTTGCTCGGAGCTTCTCGAGATCGCGCGCGCGGAGCTGGGGGCCGCGAGGGTCCACCCCGTCGCTGTGCTCGACTGGAGCCAGGTCGGCCCCGAGGACGGCATCCTGGTCCTCCACCCGCTGCAAACGCTGGACGCTGACGACACGACCTCCTTCATGAAGGCCGGCGGCCGGCTCGCCATCATCGACGATTTCGGCCGCGGCGACGACACGCTCCGGCGGTTCCAGATCGAGCGCATCCCGACGCCAGCCCGGCCGCTCGCCGCGCTCCGGAACCGGCCCTCCCTCGCGATCGCGGAGCCGGTCGCCGACACCGTCGGGGGCCACTCCGTCGGCCGGCACCCCGTCGTCAGCCACGTGGAGCGGCTCGTCACGAACCACGCGACCGGCCTCCGGCACCCGAACCTCTCGCCCGTGCTGCGGATCCGCGCCGTCAGCGAGCCGGACGTGATCCTCGCCGTCGCCGGGCAGGTCGGCAAGGGCCGGCTCTTCGCGATGGGGGACCCGTCCGCGCTGATGAACATGATGCTCAGGTACCCGGGCAACCGCGCCTTCGCCTCGGGCCTGACCCGCTACCTGGTCGACGAGGATGGGGCGGAGCCGCGCCGAGGGCGGCTCCACATCGTCGCGAACCGGTTCGACGAAGAGAGCTCGTTCGGCGGCGAGACGTCGCTCCGCAAGGACTTCGACGCGCAGGTCAAGGCGCTCGCGAGCGCCGTCGAGGGCGCCCGCCGCGACGGACTTCCGGGCGGCGCCCTCCTCGCGCTCGCTGCGCTCGCCGGCCTCGGCCTCGCGATCTGGACGGCGCGCGCCTCCGCACGGCCGTACCGAAGCCCGCTCCCCCGGTACGCCCGCCCGACGCCGCTCGTCGCCCAGGGAGGCGCAGCCGGGCGCTTCGCCGTCCTCGCCGCCCCCTCGTCCCCGCGGGGCCTCGCGTTCCTCGAGCTGAAGAGCGCCCTGTTCGAGGCGCTGTCGTTGCGGTTCGGCCTGGAGGCGAATCCGGCGCAGGAGACGGTCGCGCGGCTCGTGGCGCGAGAGGGATCTCTTGACGAGCGAGCCCTCTCGGCCTTCAAGGATGTTCTGGGCACCATGTACCGAGTCGAAGCGTCCGTCGTCGCCGGCAAACCGGCGAACGTGTCCAGGCCCGCGCTCATGCACGCCGCCGACGTCGTGCGGAACGTCCTCGCCGCCTGCGGCGCCGACGGCCGGAAGCCGCCGCGCGGACGTCACCCCAGCGCGCCCCCCGATCCTGCGACGGCGTCCCCGTCGCCAACAGACGCGAAGCTCGCACCACCCCACTCAGACAAAGGCGCTCGATGAACCAGGTTCAGGCCGTCGCCGTCGACGAAATCTCCGCGGCCAAGGAGCGGATCGAGGCGGTCCGGCGAGAGATCACGCGCGTTTACATCGGATCGCCGCGCGCGATTGATCTGATGCTCACCGCCCTGCTCGCGCAGGGGCACGTGCTGCTGGAGGGCGTCCCCGGCGTCGCGAAGACCACGCTGGTCAAGGCGTTCGCGGCCACGCTGGGCGCGTCGGTCCGGCGGATCCAGTTCACGCCCGACCTCCTGCCCGCCGACATCACGGGAACCTATGTCCTGTCGCCCAAAGAGGGGACCTTCACGCTGCGCCCCGGTCCGATCTTCGCGAACCTCGTGCTCGCCGACGAGATCAACCGCGCCCCGGCGAAGACCCAGTCGGCCCTGCTCGAGGCCATGCAGGAGCGACAGGTGACGATCGAGGGCGATCGCTTCGAGCTGCCGTCGCCCTTCATGGTGCTCGCGACACAGAACCCGATCGATCTCGAGGGGACCTACCCGCTGCCCGAGGCGCAGATCGACAGGTTCCTCATCCGCGTGAGCCTCGGCTACCCGCAGCACAAGGACGAGGTGGCGATGCTCCGCGCGCACAACGTCGAGGCGCCGCGGGCGCGGGCGACGCTCTCCGTCCAGGACCTCCTGATGCTGCAGGGCGTCGCGCGAAGGATCCACGTCGAGGACGATCTGTACGAGTACGCGGTGAACCTCACCGCGTTCACGCGCACGCACCCTCGCGTGCTGCTCGGCGCGTCGCCGCGGGCCACGCTCGCGCTGGTCCAGGCGGCGAAGGCGGCGGCGGTGATCGGCGGGCGCCCGTTCGTCACGCCGGACGACGTGCGCGGCATGGCGCCAGCGACGCTGGCCCATCGCCTGGTGCTGGTACCCGAGGCCGACGTGGACCCCAAGGCGCGCGACACGATCATCGACGAGGCGGTTCAGCGCGTGGGGTACCGGCGCGCGGCGCGGCCGGCGTAGATCCGCATGCAGCTCTACCCCACGCGCACCGCCGCCCACCTGGCCATCGCCGGCGTCGCGGTCATGGGCGCCGGGCTCATCGCGCGCGAGCCGGCGATCGTCGGTTGGGGCGGGGCAATCCTGGTCGCGATCGCGCTCGCCCGCGGCGTGACGCTGGTGTCGGTGGCGCGCATCCGCGCGGCCGGGTTCGAGATGCTCTGGGGCGGCTCGCGGCGGATCCTCCGTTCCGCGCGCGGAGGCACCGTGGAGATCGAGGCCGAGGTTCGGAACCGCGACACCCTCGCGGCTCGCTACGTCAAGCTGCGCACCATCGCCTCGTCGCAGCTCGACGTGCGCATCGAGCCGAACCGCGGCGAGGTCTCCGCCTCGGGTCGGCTCAAGGTGAAGGTCATCGTGCGAACGCCGCGCGTCGGCCAGCACGGGCTCCACGGGCTCGCGCTCGAGGTGCACGGCGCCCCGGGCCTCTTCGAGGTACCCCTGACCTTCGCGAACCCGTACGGCATCGAGGTGCTCCCGCGGCCCTTCATGCCGTACCTGACGCAGCCGCGCGGAGGACGCAGTCACCTCCTCGCTGCCTCCGGCAAGCCCGGGCGCGTACGCGGCGAAGGAGACGACCTGCGCGAGCTGCGAGAGCACCAGCCGGGGGACCCGTTCCGGAAGATCGCGTGGAAGGCGAGCGCGCGCCGGGGCACACTGCTCGTGCGGGAGTTCGAGCGCGAGGAGCGGGATGTGGTCTGGGTCCTCGTCGACGCGGCCGTGGAGCTCTGGGCGGGGCCGCTCGGCCGCGCGCCGCTCGATCTCATGATCGACGAGGCCGCGGCCATCGCGACGAGGCACCTCGGGCGCGGCGATCGTGTCGGGCTCATCATCCTGGCGCCCGGCCCGCGCGTGACGATCGCGCCCGATCACGGCCCAGGGCATGGCCAGAAGATCGCGCAAGCGCTCACCGTCGGGTGCGGCACGTACGACGCGGATCGGAGCGAGCTCGACGAGTCGGACGTCGCGGCGCGCGTCATCGAGCACCTCAGGCCGCTCGACGCGCGCGGCCTCGACGATCTGCGCCGCGGCGACCTCGACCGGCTGGCGGCCCGCGCGGAGTCGATGCGCGCGCGTGCGCCGTTCTCGGCGCCTGCGCCGCTCGGACGCTCGCAGCGCGAACGGACGCTGCGCCGCTACCTCGCGAGCTACGGCATCGAGTCGCCCGCGCGCGCCGAGCCGGATCGGCGCGATCCCGCCGTGGCGGTCGCCGAGTCGCTCACGCACATCGCGCGCGTCAAGCCGCGCGCGAGCATGGTCTACGTCCTCGCGCCGCCTCCCGCCGACGCGCAGCTGAGCCAGCTCTCGGAGGCCGTGCGTCGGCTCTCTCGGAAAGCTGTCCACGTGGTGTGGACGCTCCCGGATCTCGAGCCAGGGCTCGGCCCTCCCTGGGAGGCTCCGCGGCCGCAGGAGAGCGACGGCGACGAGGGGCAGAGCGGCCCCACGCCGGCCAACAAGGCCTTCCAGGAGCTAGCGCCGATCGCGGCCGAGGCGGTGCTCATCCGCGCGCGGGTGGCTCAGACCCGCCGCGAAGCCGTGCTCCGTAAGGTCGGCGTGCGCGTGGTGCGGCTGCGCGCGGCGGCCGCGCCGAGCAGAGCCGCAGACGCAGCCCACGACGGGGCGCACCCACCACAGATCTGAGGGCGAGAGATGGCCATCGCAGAGCTCTTGCGCACACGCGGTCTCTCCCCGAAGAAGGGGTTCGGGCAGAACTTCCTCGTCGACGTCGATGCGGCGCGCCGAATCGCCGAGGCGGCCACAACGACAGAGGGCGGCGCGGTGATCGAGATCGGAGCAGGGCTCGGCGCGCTCACGCGGCCGCTCCTCGATCGCGCCGCGCACGTCGTCGCCATCGAGCGCGATCGCGACCTCGTCCCGATCCTGCGCGAGCAGCTCGCTGGACCGATCGAGGAAGGCCGCTTGACGCTGCTCGAGGCCGACGCGGCGCAGGTCGACTGGGTCGGCGCGCTCTCCGGCCACGCGCGGCCGCACGCGGTGGCGGGCAACCTCCCGTACCACATCACCGGCCGGCTCCTCGAGCAGGCGACCACCGTCGCGCATCAGATCGATCGCGCGGTGTTCATGGTGCAGCTCGAGGTCGCGGAGCGCCTCGTCGCCGCCCCGGGCAGCGCCGACTACGGCGCGCTCTCGGTCTTCGTGCAGGCCGCGTTCGACGTGCGCCGCCTCCTGATCGCGCGCGCCGGCGCGTTCTACCCGAGGCCCGAGGTCGACTCGGCGGTCGTCGTGCTGACGCCGTGGCGCCCGCGGCGCGCCGAGGAGACGGACGCCTTTCGCGCGGCCGTGCGCGCCGCGTTCTCGGCGCGCCGCAAGACGCTCCGGAACGCCTGGAAGAACCTCTATGGCTGGTCCTCCCAGGAGCTCGAGCAGCACGCGAAGGACGCCGGCATCTCGCTCGACGCGCGAGGCGAGACGCTCAGCGTGGAGGCGTTTGCGCGGATCGCCGCCTCCAGAGGACGCTGAGCGCCCGCCGCGCACCGGCGCCCCCTCGCCAGAGCCGGAGAGCGGCCGCGAATGGACGTCGCACCCGGACGTCCCGTGTGGAGCCCAGCCCCGGAAAACACGCCCAATGCTGCGCGTCCGCAGCGGAGTGGCTGTCAAAAATCCCGCAGAATTTCTGGCAGACGGCACTAGTCGGACGCGCAGGTCCGTGCTAGTGGGCCCCGCGACTCGTCAAAGCACGTACGAGGAGGGCTCCCGCTCCATGGTTGTTGGAAAGATCACCCAGGTCATCGGACCGGTCGTCGATGTCGATTTCCCGGCTGGCCAGCTGCCCAAGATTCTGAACGCGCTCAAGCTGAGCAACCCGAGCATCTCGGCTGAGCCAGACAACCTCGTGCTCGAGGTCGCCCAGCACCTCGGCGAGTCGTCGGTGCGCACGATCGCGATGGACTCCACCGACGGCCTCGTGCGCGGGATGGAAGTCCGCGACACGGGCAAGCCCATCATGGTGCCGGTCGGCAACGAGTGCCTCGGCCGGATCCTGAACGTCGTCGGTGTGCCGATCGATGAAGCCGGGCCCGTGCACGCCAAGAAGGTGGCGCCGATCCACCGAGAGCCGCCCCCCTTCATCGAGCAGTCGACCAAGGTCGAGGTCTTCGAGACGGGCATCAAGGTCATCGACCTGATCGCCCCCTACCGCAAGGGCGGCAAGATCGGCCTCTTCGGCGGCGCTGGCGTCGGCAAGACGGTGCTCATCCTGGAGCTCATCAACAACGTCGCGAAGGCGCACGGCGGCGTGTCCGTCTTCGCCGGCGTCGGCGAGCGGACGCGCGAGGGCAACGACCTCTTCCTCGAGATGAGCGAGTCGAAGCTCGCGGACGGCAGCCCCGTCATCTCGAAGGCCGCGCTGATCTACGGCCAGATGAACGAGCCGCCGGGCGCTCGCTCCCGCGTCGCGCTCTCGGCGCTCGCCGTGGCCGAGCACTTCCGCGACGAGGAGGGGCAGGACGTCCTCCTGTTCGTGGACAACATCTTCCGGTTCACCCAGGCCGGCTCCGAGGTGAGCGCGCTCCTCGGCCGCATCCCGAGCGCCGTCGGTTACCAGCCGACCCTCTCGACGGAGATGGGCGCCTTCCAGGAGCGCATCACCTCGACGACCAAGGGCTCCGTCACCAGCGTCCAGGCGATCTACGTCCCCGCGGACGACCTGACCGACCCCGCGCCGGCCACGGCCTTCGCCCACCTCGACGCCACCACCGTGCTTTCGCGCGCGATCTCGGAGCTCGGCATCTACCCGGCCGTCGATCCGCTCGACTCGAACTCGACGATGCTCGATCCCCAGATCGTCGGTGAGAAGCACTACTCCGTCGCGCGGCGCGTTCAGCAGACGCTGCAGCGCTACAAGGACCTCCAGGACATCATCGCCATCCTCGGCATGGACGAGCTCAGCGAGGACGACAAGCTCGTCGTGGCGCGCGCCCGCAAGATCCAGAAGTTCCTGTCGCAGCCGTTCTTCGTCGCCGCCCAGTTCACCGGGCTCGAGGGCAAGCTCGTGCCGCTCAAGGACACGATCGCGGGCTTCGAGGAGATCCTCGACGGCAAGCTCGACCATGTCGCGGAGCAGGACTTCTACCTGGTAGGCGGCATCGAGGACGTGAAGGCCAAGGCGTCGCAGAGGGCGTCCTGACGCAGCCATGGCCGACACAATCCTCCTCGAGATCGTGACGCCGACCGGTGTCGCGCTGCGCGAGCAGGTCACGGACGTGACCGCGCCGAGCGTCGCCGGCGAGTTCGGCGTGCTCCCGGGTCACCTCCCGCTGCTCGCCGCCCTCCGGACCGGCCTCGTGACCTACCACCAGAACGGTCAGGAGCACCGCCTGGCCGTCCATCATGGCTTCGTCGAGGTCGCCGACGACACCGCGCTGCTCCTCACCGAGCGCTTCGCGGTGAAGGACGACGTAGACGTCGTGAGGGTACGCCGCCGGCTCAAGGAGGTCGATACCGAGCTCGACCACTGGCAAGGCGACCTGACTGATCCGCGCCGTAGGGCGCTCATCGAAGAGGAGCAGTGGCTCGCCACCGAGCTCGAGCTCATCGGCGATCCGCCCCCTCCGATGGTCCGCGAAGACACGCGGTTCCTGGCCGAGCACGCCGAGGCGCCGCCGGTCGACGAGATGGTCGAGGCTTCCCAGCCCGACGAGAGCCTCACGGACCACAAGAAGCCCGGCTCTCCGTTCCCCGATCCGAAGTGACGTCTCTGGCGGCTACCGCCTTGCACGTGCGGCCGCCGCACAGGACACTGGTCTTCACACAGGCCGCGAGGGACTGGGGGGTCTCCCGCTTCGCGAGCCATCCGCACCATCGAGGCGCTGGCGCGGACGCCGCCACGCCATCTGAGTCCACCCGTGATGATCCGCGGGCCCCGCACGCACGGAGCCCCCAAGGCAGCCCATGATCTCTCCGGAGACGATCGCGCTCGTGAAAGAGCGCACGGATCTCGTAGCGCTCATCGGCGAAAGCGTGCGCCTCGCCCGCCGAGGGCACTCCTTCACCGGGCTCTGCCCCTTTCACAAGGAGAAGACGCCCAGCTTCCACGTGAGCCCGAACCGCGGGTTCTACCACTGCTTCGGCTGCAAGGAGACCGGCAGCGCCATCGACTTCGTGATGAAGCTCGAAGGCCGGACGTTCGCCGAGGCGGTCCGCGCGCTCGCCGAGCGCGCCGGCATCGAGGTGGCGGAGTCGCTGACCGAGGCCGAGCGCCGCGAGGCGCAGGCGGCGCGCAGGTCGAAGGACGACCTCTATGCCGTCAACCACCTCGCCGCGACGTTCTTCGAGCACAGCCTCCGCGGAGGGCCGGGCAGCGCTCCTCACCCACTCGCGCGCTACGCTCACGAGGAGCTCCTGCGGCGCGGCCTGCCTCTCCGCGACGGCGATGGAGCCGCCGATCCGATCGCCGACGCCCTCCAGGCGTTCCGGATCGGCTACGCCCCGTTCGGCTGGGACGGGCTCTCCACGTACCTGCGACAGCAAGGCGTCTCCCCGGTCCTCGCGGAGCGCGTCGGGCTCCTCGTGCCGCGCTCGTCGGGGAGCGGACACTACGACCGCTTCCGGCACCGGCTCATGTTCGCCGTCACCGACGTGATGGGCCGGGTGATCGCGTTCAGCGGACGCGCGTTGCCCGATCCCAGCCCTCCCGAGCTCTCGTCGCTCGGCCTCACCGGCCCTGCGCCGCAGGCCGACGGCGCGCCGGCGAAGTACATCAACAGCCCCGAGTCGCCCATCTACACGAAGGGAGAGCACCTCTTCGGGCTGCACCAGGCGCGCCAGGCGATCCGCCAGCGCGGCGAGGCGATCCTCGTGGAAGGCAACTTCGACGTCGTCGCGCTCCATGCGCGCGGCATCGGCCAGGCGATCGCTCCGCTCGGGACCGCCTTCACGCCCGGACAGGCGAAGCTCATCAAGCGCTTCGCGCCCGCGGTCATCCTGCTGTTCGACGGCGACGCGGCCGGCAAGAAGGCCACGCGCGCGGCGCGCTCCCCGTGCCGCGAGGCGGGGCTCAGCGCGCGCGTCGCCGTGCTGCCTTCCGGCGTCGATCCGGACGACCTCGCGCGCAAGCACGGCCCAGAGGCGATCGCGCGCATCGTCAAAGCGGCGCGCGGCCTGCTCGAGCACCTCATCGACGAGGCGCTCGACGGCGACAGCTTCGGAGGCTCGTCGCTGCCCGAGCAGCTCGCCCGCGTGCGCGCCGTGACCTCGCTGCTCGCCGAAGAAGACGACCCGAACCTCAGGATGATGGCGAAGCTCTACGCCGATCGCCTCTCCTCGAAGCTCGTGATCGGCGGCCGCTCACCGGACGACCTCCGGCAGCTGGAGCGCGTCGTCGAGGAGTCCCTCTCCCGCCCGCGGAACCAGCCAACCCGCGAGGTGATCCCCTCCGGACAGACGACCGAGACGTGGGAGCGCGCGCGCTCACGCGCGCAAATTCAGGAGGTAAGCCTGGAGATCCTGGGCGCACTCCTCGATTTTCCCGAGCTTCTGGCCGACGACGATCTCCAGACAGCGCTGGAGTGCCTCGAAGGCGACGTCGCCCTGGCGATTGTTGCGGCGCGTCAAAATTTCACTTTTGAAATGGGTCTTGCCGCCAGCGAATTTCTTGCGCAAGTCCCGGCTCCGATCCATTCATTCGCGGCTGGACGGCTGGTCTCGCCTGTCTTCGAAGCGGCCTCAACGGCCAAGGCGACGCTCTTGGAGAATTCACAAAAGTTGAGCAGACAGGCCCTGGCGCGACAAAAAGCAGCCGTCGTGAGCCAGCTTCAGAAGAGCGCGGTCGACGCTGATGCTGAAAACGCTTTGCTGCGTGAGCTATTCCAGCGAAGAGCGGGGGGTCTCGGTCTTCCTTGATGCGTTCCGGGTCGCCTCGCCGTGGCGGCCCGACGTGCGTGATCCCTAGAGTTTATCGGAGTCATTTGGTGTCTTGTCGGTCGCGGCGAGCTGATCGCCGTAAGTGGAGCATGAGGTAATGGCGAGCAAGGCCAAGCAATCTTCCGGTCGGGCAGGCGGGGTCGCGAGGGCGGCGGGGGGCGGCGCGCTGAACGGCGCGCGGCACGCATCGACACGCGAGCCGGGGGCACGCCCAAGCAACAAAGGAGACGCGGGCATCCGGGCCGAGCGGTCAGAGAAGGACCGAAAGACGCTGGAAAAGCTCGTCGAAACCGGCAAGAGCAAAGGCTTTCTCACCTATGACGAGGTGAACGACGCGCTCCCCGCGGACGTCGCGCCCGATCAGCTCGACGACGTGGTGGGCGCCCTCGGCGACGAGGACATCGAGATCGTCGACGGCGCGACCCAGGTGAAGATCGCGCCGAAGCGCATCGCGGACGAGGAGGCGGGCGAGAAGAAGCTCGTCGTCACGCCCGACCGCGAGGAAGAGGACGTCGACTACTACTCGAAGTCGAACGACCCCGTCCGGATGTACCTCCGGAAGATGGGCAGCGTCTCGCTGCTCACCCGCGAGGGCGAGGTCGAGATCGCGAAGCGGATCGAGATCGGCGAGCAGAAGGTCAACGCCGCCATCCTCGACTCCCCCATCGCCGTCCGCGAGATCATCGATCTCGGAGAGAAGCTCCGGAAGCACAAGATCCGGGTGAAGGAGCTCATCAAGGACGCCGAGAACGACGACCAGGAGTTCGACGAGGAGGAGGCCGACCGGCGCATCATCCGCCTCATCGACAAGGTGAAGCGCGTCGACAAGAAGAAGGCGGAGCTCCTGGAGGAGCGCAAAGAGGTGAAGACGGAGGTCCGCCGCAAGCAGATCGACGTCGAGGTGACGCAGGCGACAGCCGAGCTCGTGACGACGCTCGAGGAGATGCGCCTCAACAAGCGGACGATCGACAAGATCGTCCAGAAGCTGAAGAGCCTCATCTCGAAGGTCGAGAAAGCCGAGGCGGGGGCGACGGAGCTGGAGCGGCGCACCGGGCTCTCGAAGGGCGAGCTCAAGCGCGAGCTCATCAAGGTGAAGGGCAACCGCGCCCTCGAGGGGCGGCTCGCCAAGAAGCTCAACGTCAACCGCGAAGAGCTCAACGACTTCGAATCGACCATCAAGAACGCCCAGAAGGGCCTGAAGAAGGTCGAGGAAGAGCTCAACATCGACGTCGCGGCGATCCGCGATACCTACGAGAACATCCGCGAAGGCGAGCGGATGGCGGAGCGCGCCAAGGCGGAGCTGGTCGAAGCGAACCTCCGCCTCGTGGTCTCCATCGCGAAGAAGTACACGAACCGCGGCCTCCAGTTCCTGGACCTCATCCAGGAAGGGAACATCGGCCTCATGAAGGCCGTCGACAAGTTCGAGTACAAGCGCGGCTACAAGTTCTCGACGTACGCGACGTGGTGGATCCGGCAGGCGATCACCCGCGCGATCGCGGACCAGGCGCGGACGATCCGCATCCCGGTCCACATGATCGAGACGATCAACAAGCTGATCCGCACCTCGCGCTACCTCGTGCAGGAGTACGGCCGCGAGCCGACCCCCGAGGAGATCGCCGAGAAGATGGAGCTCCCGCTCGACAAGGTGCGGAAGGTCCTGAAGATCGCGAAGGAGCCGATCTCGCTCGAGACCCCCATCGGCGAGGAAGAGGACTCGCACCTTGGCGACTTCATCGAGGACAAGAGCGTGATCTCGCCCGCGGAGGCCGTGATCAACATGAACCTCGCGGAGCAGACCCGTAAGGTCCTGAAGACGCTGACGCCGCGCGAGGAGAAGGTGCTCCGGATGCGCTTCGGCATCGGCGAGAAGAGCGACCACACGCTCGAAGAGGTCGGTCAGGACTTCGAGGTCACCCGCGAGCGCATCCGGCAGATCGAGGCGAAGGCGCTCCGCAAGCTGCGGCACCCCAGCCGCTCGAAGCAGCTCAAGAGCTTCATCGACAGCTAGTCCGTGGGCTGGCCTGCTCGCCAACCGGAGGCAACTCTCCCGCGCGGGCCGCGCTGCTGGCCTCTCGCTGGCCAAGCACGCGCTCGCGTGGGCAGGAGTTTGCCTGGCGAGCAGCGCGCCGCCGTGGCCCTCCTCGTGCTCGCAAGCGCGGTCCTCAGCGGCTGCAGCAAGACGATGTCCGAAGACGACTGCCGCACGATCGGCGAGGGCATGCGCGCCGCATGGGCAGCGGAGGCAAAGCGGGTCGGGTCCACCGCTCCAGGGGGCGCGGGGAAAGCCTCCGTGGTGATCCACAGCGAGGGCGAGAGGCTCTCGTCGGAGTGGACATCCGACTGCAAGCGGGAGCTCGCCGGGAGCAGGGTGGACCCCGGCGAGCTCGGCTGCCTTACCCGCGCGAAGACGCTCGAAGAGCTCCGCCGGTGCGCCACGCCCTGAACACCTGGGAGCGCGGCCGAGGCGGGGCGCCCCGCGACCCGTTCAGTTGAGATAGCGCTTGTCCTTCGGGGGGTCCTTCTGGCCGCCGGGGATGACCCTCAGCGGGACGCCCCCAGAGCGGCCGCGCGCCGCAGGGACACGGCGGAGCGCGGCGGACTGCGCCTGCAGCTGGCGGAAGCGCATCCGTAGATAGAAGCGGCGCAGCGGGGAGAAGTCGCCGAAGAGATACCCCGCGAGCATGCCCCCGAACGGCGTGATCAGCCCCTCGGGGGGCGCGCGCATGGCGATGACGTTGAGCACCGAGATCCCGAAGATGAAGACGAGCAGCATGGTGCCCGTCACGGGGAGGACGAAGAAGAGGCGGACCGTGGCATGTCGGTGCGCGAGCGCCCACGCGACGGCGACCGCCTCGATCATCCCGAGCCCGCCGTAGAAGACCGGCCGCGCCACCTTCGGGAGGAGCGCGCCCACCGCCACCTGGAGCGCGAACGCGAAGGCGGCAGAGCCGAACAGGAACGCCAGCGTACGTCTGGCTCCCCAGCGCTCTTCGAGCGAGGCACCGAGGAAATACAGGCCGAGCAGCGTCGTGACGAAGTGCCAGGGATCACTCGGGTTGTGGACGAGCGGCGCGGTGAGCAGCCGCCACACCTGGCCGTGGAGCACCTTCTCGCTGATGCCGAGGAACGGCTCGAGCACGCCTTCGCCAGCGCCCCCCCAGTTCAGGCCCAGGGTGAACATCACCCAGATACAGCCGATCGCGATCATCATCCCCAGCAGGGCCTTGCCTGGCTTGGGGAACCCCATCGAGCTGTGCTCCGGGCGCATGGATCTCCACCTAACAGCGGCGCCCCCGACGAGCAACCGCTGCCCCCGGACTCCACGGCGATCCGCCCAGCGCCGACCGCCCTCCAGCGGTCGCGACGCCTGCTGCGCGCCATCCAGGACGCTCCGAGCCAGGGTCCGCCCGGCCGCGCACCAGCCACCGGGCAACCCCCCCGGGAGCGCGCACGTCCCTGCTGCGCCCGCTGGCTAGCGGCTCAGAAGAAGTTGCCGATGTTGAACTCGAACTTGTACGTCTCTTCGTAGGGCAGCCGCTTGAACGGGAAGCCCCACTCGAAGCGCAGCGGTCCGAGGGGGGAGAACCACCGGAGCCCGAATCCCCACGAGGTGCGGACGTCGAGGAGGCGCTCGGCCGAGAAGCACGGGTTCGTGACGTCGTGCGGCGATGCGGGGGCGGCGTTGCAGTAGAGCTTCTCGAGATTCCAGGCGTTGCCCAGATCCGTGAAGACGACGCCCTTGATCTGCACGGCCTCGAGGATCGGGAACTCCAGCTCGAGGTTCTGGTAGTACATCAGGTTGCCGCCGATATTCGCGCCGTTCGCGACAGGCAGCGAGTTCGGATCGAGCGACTCGCGGAGCGGGAGGCGCGGGCCGATGTCCCGGATCTCGAAGCCGCGCACATCGAGGATGCCGCCCAGGAAGAAGCGGGCGAAGATCGGCACGCCCTGCGGGTTGGGGCTCGTCACCATGCCGGCCTCGGTGTTCAGCTTGAGGACCAGGCTGTCCGTGATCGGGTAGTAGAACCTCCCCGTGGCACGGTACCGCAGGAACTCGTTCTCGCTGCCGAACGCGCTGTGGGCGAGCTCCACCGAGCCCTGCAGGTAAATGCCTGAGGTCGGGAAGAGCTGGTTGTTGCGCGTGTCGAAGGTGAGCGCAGGGCGGATGCTCGACGTGAGCCCGGCGTTGAAGAGGTTGTAGAGCGGGAGCCGCTGGAACGAGGCTCGCTCCTCTGCCGTGCCGAGGCCGGTATTCTTGGCCGACGAGATCTCGTCGTTCTCCAGCGTGTAGGTCAGCTGCGCGCGCAGCTCCGGCTCGATGAGCGGGTAGCCGAGCGTGAGCGAGCCGCCGGTGGAGGTCTGCGAGAACTCCGTGTAGGTGCGCAGCTGGTTGTAGACGCTCACCGCCGCGGAGAACGGGCTGTCGAACAGGTACGGCTCGAAGAAGCGGACGTCGATGAGGCGCCGCGATCCGGAGATCTGCGCCTGGAGCGACAGAGACTGTCCGCTCCCGAGCAGGTTCGCCTGCTGGACCTGCGCCGTCGCGATGAAGTTCTCGACGCTCGAGAAGCCCGCGCCAATCTGAAAGGTGCCCGTCGGCTTCTCGCCGATGTCGACGTTGACGTTGATGTGCTGGGGGTCGTCGCCCTGCTCGGTGGAGATGTCGACCCGCTCGAAGTAACCGAGCGCCGTGATCCGCTGCTTCGATCGCTCCAGCTTCGTCTCGCTGAACAGCCGCCGCTCCTCCACCTCCATCTCGCGGCGGATCACCTTGTCCCGCGTCTTCGTGTTGCCGCGGATCTCGATGCGCCCGAAGTAGACGAGCTGGTTTCTGCGGATGGCGACGGTGATGTCGACCTCACGCCTGTCCGGGTCGAGCTGGGTGTCGGGCAACCCCTCGACGTTGGCGTAGCCGGCGTCCCGGTAGAGCGTCTGGATCGCGCCGATATCCTTCGCCAGCTCGGCGCGGTTGAACCAGTCGCCCGGCTTGGCCCGCACCATCTCGCGCAGCGCGCGGCGCCCGCCGAGCGGCTCGATCTCGCGGCCGTCGGCGTCGCGCTCATACACGCGGAGCGAGCGGATGCGGAAGCGCGGCCCCTCGTTGATCGTGATCGTGACCTCGATGCCCGTGCGGTCGGGCGTGAGCATCACCCTGGGCGTCGCCACCTGCGCCGCGAGGAAGCCACGATCGTAGTAGAGCGCGTTGATCACGAGGACGTCGCGCTCGAACGCGTCCTGGCGGAACGGACCGCCGGTGCCGAAGGCGAAGAAGCCCCCCTGCCCCGTGATCATGACCTCCCGGAGCTCCTCGTCCGGGATGTTGTGGTTGCCGATGAACGTGACGCGCCGGACGGTGACCGGCGAGTGCTCCTTGATCGTGAACTTGAGGGTGACCTGGTTCTCCCGCTCCGGCTTGACCTCGTAGCTGACCTCGGCGAGGAAGAAGCCCTCCTCGGCGTACTTGTCGCGGAGCTTCTGAACGCCACGCCGGATCGCCGCGTAGCTCAGGATCGTGCCGGTCTTGATCTCGACCGAGAGCGCCTCGGTGAGGTCCTCACTGTCGATCTCCTTGTTGCCGGAGAACTCGATGGCCTTGATGCTCGGGCGCTCGCGGACCAGCACCCTCAGGCTCACGCCGTCGTCGCGGCGCGTGAGGTCGACCTCGACGTCGTCGAACAGGCCGGAGTCCCAGAGCTCGCGCACGTCGCGCGCCAGCCCCTCGGGGGTGAACGGCCTGCCGACCCGCGTCTGCCCGAGGTAGACGAGCACGTCCTCGGTCGAGACCCGCCGGTTGCCGGCGACGGCGACCTGAACGACCGGCTGCCCCCGAGCGAGCTCGGCCTCCGTGGGCGCCAGATGGATCGTCGGCTCGACGGCGTCGGCGGCGACCTGCGCAGGTGTAACGGCGCCAGGCTGGGCTCCCACGGTCGCGTCGGCCGGCGCGGGCGGCTGCGCAGCGCTTGCCGGGGCGGGAGGCGGCGTGGCGCCACCCCTGGGCGGCTGCGCGCCTGGAGCACCTCCGGGCACCTGAGCTGCCGCGAGCCGGGGCCGTAGCGCCGCTACTGCAACGAACACCAGGAAAAGGCCGAGCCAGACAAGCCGCAGCCAGCGGCCGAGAAGGCGAAGCATGGGACGGGTGCCTGTCGCGTACAAGGCGCCACCCCGTAGCCCAGCGCGCCGTGAGTCTCAAGGGCGGACGCTGAAATCAAGGCGTCGTCGTCAGCGCGCGCTCGGCTGCCCTGTGTTCGGGTCGATCTCGCGGCCATCTGACGCTATGCCAGGGTCCGCACGAGCGCAGGCGAGCACGCGCTGCCAGAAATTCCCGCGAGGCAGCCTTGACCGAGCGCGAGCCCCTGGGTAATTGCCGAGGCTCGCCAGCGTTCACCTGAACATCGGAGCACCTGTTCGTCCGGTGCCCGCGCACTCCCTGGAGCATCGCGTGTCTCGAACCCCCTCCCTTCCGTCCGACGGTGACGCGTCCCGCAAGGGCCGCCGTGGCGGCCGGCCCGGTGACAGCGAGCCGCCGCCGCCCCCGGCGCCCGACACCTCGCTCGCCGACGAGGCGCAGCGCCGGTACCTGAACTATGCGCTCAGCGTCATCACGTCGCGCGCGCTGCCCGACGTCCGCGACGGGTTGAAGCCGGTGCAGCGCCGCATCCTCTACGCGATGCTGCACGACCTGCACCTCGGGCCGGACGCGAAGTACCGGAAGAGCGCCGCCGTCGTCGGTGACGTGATGGGCAAGTACCACCCGCACGGCGACGTCGCGATTTACGACGCGATGGTCCGGCTCGCGCAGGACTTCGTGATGCGGGCGCCGCTCATCGCCGGCCACGGGAACTTCGGCTCCGTGGACGGCGATGCGCCCGCCGCGATGCGTTACACCGAGGCGAAGCTCCGGCCCCTGGCGCTGGAGCTGCTCAGCGAGCTCGGCCAGCGCACCGTGGACTTTCGTCCCAATTACGACGGGACCCGCTTCGAGCCGATCGTCCTTCCGTCGCGCTTCCCCAACCTCCTCGTGAACGGCTCTCAGGGGATCGCGGTCGGGATGGCGACGAGCATCCCGCCGCACAACCTGGGCGAGGTGATCGACGCGTGCGTCGCGCTGATCGAGAACCGCGAGCTCACCACGCACCGGCTGCTCTCGTACGTGAAGGGGCCGGATTTCCCGACCGGAGGTCAGCTGCACGCGACGAAGAAGGAGCTCGAGGCCGTCTACACGGCTGGCCAGGGCTCGCTGAAGCTCCGCGGTGAGTGGCAGCTGGAAGAGGGCGACGGCAAGCGCGGCGCCGCTCCGCAGATCGTGATCACCTCCATCCCGTACGGCATCGAGCGGAAGGCGATCGTCGAGAAGATCGCCGAGGTGATCCTCTCCAAGAAGCTGCCGACGCTCGTGGACGTGCGCGACGAGTCGACCGGCGAGGTGCGCATCGTGATGGAGCTCAAGCGCGGCGCCGACGCGCAGCTCGTGATGGCGTACCTCTACAAACAGACGCCGCTCGCCATCAACGTGCAGGTGAACCTCACCTGTCTCGTGCCCACCGACAACGCGGAGATCGCCGCGCCGCGGCGGCTCGGCCTGCACGAGATCCTGACGAAGTTCCTCGACTTCCGCTACGCGACGGTGACGCGGCGCCTCGAGTTCGAGCTCGGCGAGCTGAGGCGGCGGATCACGATCCTCGAAGGCTTCGAGAAGATCTTCGACGCGCTCGACGAGGTGATCCGGATCATCCGCAAGAGCGAGGGCAAGGCCGACGCAGCCGAGAAGCTGATGAAGCGCTTCACCCTCAACGAGGAGCAGACGGACGCGATCCTCGAGCTCAAGCTCTACCGGCTTGCGCGGCTCGAGATCCTGCTCGTGCAGAAGGATCTCGGCGAGAAGCGCGCCGAGGCCAAGCGGATCGAAGGGCTGCTCCGTAGCGACGCGAAGCGCTGGGGGATCGTCCGCGACGAGCTCGTCGAGATCAAGGGATCCTACGGCGAGAAGCGCCGCACGAAGGTGGTCGGCTCGATCGACGAGCCCGAGTACCAGGCGGAGGACTTCATCGTGGCCGAGGACGCGAACGTGATCCTCTCGGCGCAAGGCTGGGTGAAGCGGGTCCGCGAGGTCAAGGATCTGGCCTCGACGCGCATCCGCGAGGGAGACAGCGTCCTCGCGGCCGTCGCCGGCTCGACGCGGTCGACGGTCGCGTTCTTCTCGAACCTCGGCGCGTGTTACGTGTGCCGCATCCACGAGGTGCCGCAGTCGACCGGCTACGGCGATCCCGTGCAGAAGCTGTTCAAGCTGGCCGACGGCGAGCGGCTGATCGCGCTGATGTCCTTCGATCCGAGGGCGCTCGACGTCCCGGCGCAGACCCCGGACTCCGTCGAGCCGGAGCCGCCCTTCGCGCTGGCGATCACCCGAGGAGGCCTCGGCTTCAGGTTCTCGCTGCGGCCGCACCGCGATCCATCGACGCGCTCCGGGCGCCGCTTCGCCAAGCTGAACGAGGGCGACGAGGTGCTGTTCGTCCACGCGGTGGACGGCGCCGACCGGGTGCTCTGCGCCTCGAGCGACGCCTGGGCGCTCAGCGTGGCCGTGGAGGAGCTCGCCCTGCTCTCCGGCCCGGGCAAGGGCTCGGTCGTCATGCGGGTCGCCGAGGGGGAGCGCCTGATCGGCGCCGCGCTCGCCCTCGGGCCGAGCGACGCGATCACGGTCGAGACGGAGAAGGGCAAGACGCTCGAGATAACCGCGAGCAAAATCGCCGGCCAGCGCGGCACCCAAGGCGAGCCGGTCGCACGACGCGACCGCTTCGTCCGCGTGGTGCCGCCGGCCGTCGTCGTACCGACGCTGGAGGTGAGCTGAACATGGCCGCCACGAATCCCCCGGTCCGCGCCGCTTCCGGCGCACGTTACACGGCCGCTGACATCGAGGTGCTCGAGGGGCTGGAGCCCGTCCGCAAGCGCCCCGCCATGTACATCGGCGGCACCGACGTCAGGGGCTACCACCACCTGCTCTGGGAGATCGTCGACAACGCCGTCGACGAGGCCATCAACGGGCACGCGAAGCGGATCGAGGTGACGCTCGACGCCGATCTCCAGGGCGCCACCGTGACCGACGACGGACGCGGCTTCCCCGTGGACATCCATCCCAGGTACAAGCGCCCCGCGCTCGAGCTCATCCTCTGCACGCTGCACGCGGGCGGGAAGTTCGGGAGCGACAACTACAAGGTCTCAGGCGGGCTCCACGGCGTCGGCTCGAGCGTCGTCAACGCGCTCTCCGAGCTCGTCGATGTCCGGGTGCTGCGCGACGGCTTCGAGCACCAGCAGACGTTCTCGCGCGGCGCGCCGACCAGCAAGCTCAAGAAGGGCGCGCCCACCCGCAAGCACGGCACGAGCATCCATTTCCGGCCCGATCCGGAGATCTTCGGGCAGGGCCGGCGCTTCGATTCCGAGACCATCCGCGAGCGCCTGGAGGCCAAGGCGTACCTCCACGGAGGGCTCGAGATCGTGTTCCGCGATCTCTCGTCCGGAGAGTCGATCGAGCTCCTCCACCCGAACGGCATCGCGGACTTCTTGCCGAAGCTGGTCGCCCAGCGCGGCAAGACGGTCACGCACCCGACCATCTTCTACGTCGCGCGCGAGGGCGAGATCCGCCTGGAGGCCGCGCTCCAGTGGACCGAGTCGACCGACGAGTACGTGAAGTCGTACGTCAACGGCATCCCCACGCACGCGGGCGGGGCGCACGAGTCCGGCTTCGGCGCCGCGATCGTGAAGGCGGTCCGGGCGTTCATGGACGCAAAGAAGGTCCAGCCGAAGGGGGTGACGCTGACGGCCGACGACATCCGCGAGGGGATCGTGGGTGTCCTCTCCATCTACATCCAGGACCCGCAGTTCCAGGGGCAGACGAAGGATCGACTCAACAACACGGAGGCTGGACCGGCGGTCGAGGGCATGGTCCGGCCGGCGCTCGAGCAGTGGATGCTCCACAATGGCACGGCCGGCGAGTCGATCGTGGCCCGCGCGATCCTGGCGGCGCGCGCCAGGGAGGCGCGGCGCGAGGCGACCCAGCAGGTCCTGCGCAAGACGCCGGTGTCGCACCGGCTCAACCTGCCGGGGAAGCTCGCCGATTGCGCCTCGACCGATCCGAGCGAGAGCGAGCTCTTCATCGTCGAGGGCGACAGCGCAGGTGGCTCGGCCAAGCAGGGCCGGGACCGCCGGACCCAGGCGATCCTCCCGCTCCGCGGCAAGGTGCTCAACGCGGAGCAGGCCTCGACCTCGAAGGTGCTCGGCAACAAAGAGCTCCAGGACATCGTGAGCGCGCTGGGCTGCGGCTTTGGAAAGGACTTCGATGCCTCCAAGTTGCGGTACGGAAGGATTTTTCTACTCATGGACGCCGACAGCGACGGCCAGCACATCGCGACGCTGCTGCTGACGTTCTTCTACCGGCACCTGCCCGGCCTGCTCCGCGGCGGGCACGTGTTCCTCGCGCAGCCGCCCCTCTACAGGATCGACGTCGGCAAGGAGACGCACTGGGCGCTCGACGACGCCGAGCGCGACCGGGTCCTCGCGAAGCTCCCCAAGACGGCCAAGGCGGATATCTCGCGGTTCAAGGGGCTCGGCGAGATGCCCGCGGAGGACCTCAAGGCGACCACGCTCGACATCCGGCGCCGGCGCGCGCTGCGCATCGTGATCGAGGGAGAGATCGAGACCGATCGCATCCTGAACGAGCTGATGGGCAAGGACGCCCAGGCGCGCTTCCGCTTCATCATGGAGCGCGCGCCGAACGCCGAGATCGACGTCTGACATCGATCCCTCGTTCGAGAGGTCCCGGCGACTTCGCGCCTCGCGCGGACCTCGTTGGATGCGGGGCCGCGCTCCTGCATTCATCCTCCCTGACCGCCATGAGCTCGCCGCGAGGATGTCGCAATGCAGGCGACCGCCATGGCGTGCACGTCGCGAAGACACAATGTGCCAACCGCGGGTGATCTCTGGCGCCTGTGCCACGTGAACGGCAGGCCACACCCCGTCGGACATCGCGAGCAGGCTGCCGGGCAATCGCGACATTTTGTGCTGCTGAATGCCGATCCACGGGAGCCGAGTTCGCTGCGTCAGCTTGCGGCCTGCTGGTTGCAATACGTCGCGCCGGTGGCCGCGATGACCGCGAGACACCGCCCTTTCACCGCTGGAGAGGTACTCGTGACGACTGCGCTTCCCATCTCGACTCCGCTCGCACCCTCCTCGTCCCACAGCATGCCGGCCGCATGTTCCCTGTCGGTTCCGAGCGGCGCGCCTGCCGCACGGCCGGCGTCGCTCCCCACGCCTGGTGTCGCTGCGCCGATCCACAGCGCGCAGCCGCCGCGAGCGACCGGCGTCCCCCGATCCACGCCACCACCGCGCTCGGCAGCCCCGCTCCCGCGCAGTACCTCGGAGCGAATCCTGCTCGGCCGCGACCGCATCCGCAGCGCCGCGGAAGCGGGCCAGAGGATCCGTTCCTACGAGGTCGCGCTGGACCTCGATCTGTCCGAGTTTCACTTCGCACGGCTCTTCCGCGCCGCCTTCGGGTCATCGCCCCACGTCTATTACGATGAGGTGCGTGCGGAGCGCGCGCGAGCGCTGCTGCATGAGGGGCTAACCGAGGGAGAGGTCGCCCGCCGCATCGGCTTTCGCAGGCCTGCGGAGCTCCGCGCCCTCCTGTCCAAGCGCGGCAGCACGCCGCCCCCGGCCGGAGAGTCGGAGCCGAGCGACGCCTCTGCCGAGTGAGCTGACGGCAGAGATCGACCCTACGGAGCGCCGGCACTGCCACCTCCGGTGCGAGGACAAAGTGCTTACCCCCATGACACGACGATCAGAGCCTACGGTGCGTGAGCGAGGGTAGGTTCGCCCTGACCCGATCGAGGTAGGAGGGGTCGAGCATCGCCATCGCGATCCCCTCCCCTTCCGAGGCCTGAGCGATCACCTCACCCCACGGATCGATGACGCACGATTTCCCGAACGTCGCCCGCCCGCCAGGATGCTTGCCCCACTGTGCCGCGGCCACGACGTACGCCTGGGCCTCGATGGCCCGGGCGCGGAGCAGGACCAGCCAGTGGTCCTTGCCGGTGAGCAACGTGAACGCCGCAGGGACGACGATGGCCTCTGCACCCGCGGACGACAGCGCACGGTAGAGCTCCGGAAACCTCACATCGTAGCAGATCGAGAGCCCGAGCTTCACGCCGTCGATCTCGGTGACGACGGGGCGATCGCCGGCGGTTGTTGACGCCGACTCGCGGTACTTCGTTCCGTCGGCGATCTCGACGTCGAAGAGGTGAATCTTCCGGTAGCGCGCGGTGAGCCGGCCGTCGGGCCCGAACACCGCGCAGGTGTTGTAGGGCCGCGCCGGATCGTGTGCGCGCTCAGGGAAGCCGCCGGCCACGAGGGTCACCTGGGCGGAGCGCGCCGCGTCGGCGAGACGACGCGCGATCGGACCGCCGCCAGCGTCGAGGTCCTCCGCGATGTTGCGCTTCCCCTCCTCGTTGCCCATGTACGCGAAGTTCTCGGGCAGCACGACCGTCGTCGCCCCGCGGCGCGCCGCCTCCACGACGAGCACCTCGACCCGCGCCAGGTTCTCGCTCACGTTCTCCTGACTGGAGAGCTGAAGGGCCGCCCAGATCACCGGTTTTTCCATGCGGCAAGCCTACCGCACGGGGAACCGGCGTGGACCACACGCCGACGGGAGCGCAGGGCTCGTCAGATTCCTCGATCTCCGGACGCTCCCGCAGCCCCGACAGCACCAGCGCCACCTGCCCCGCCGGCACCGGCAGCCCCGCCGGCGCCAACGCCACCTGCCCCGCCGCCACCCGCAGCCCCGCCGGCGCCAGCGCCACCTGCCCCGCCGCCACCCGCAGCGCCGCCGGCGCCAGCGCCACCTGCCCCGCCTGCGCCCGCGGCTCCACCGCCGCCATCCACCTCGGCGGGCGCGGCGCACTCGAGCGGCGCGCCTGAGTAGGTGCACCTGGCGTCACACGCGGAGCACACACAGGCGAGCACCCGCTGGAACATCCGGTGAGCGGCGCCCGCATCGTCCGGGAACACACACGCCATCTGGCAGGCTTTGTTGTGGCCGCACCCCTTGAGGCACAGGCTGATCGGCCTGCACTCAGGCTCCCCGTCGCACGCCGCGAGCTCCGCCTCGCAGCGCCCACCGCGGGACGCATGCTCGTTGAAGCAATCGCCGCAGCGCCCGGCTTCGCCGCCATAGGCCGCGAGGCACTCGCAGACGTTCGCCGGCCCCTCGTCGGCGCCCGCATCGGGCAGCGCTCCCCCCGAGGCGCCCGCGCTGGTGGAGCTGCCCGCCTGAGGGCGCGGCGACGGGAGCCGCTCCTCGGTGCAGCTCGGGAGCGACGCGAGCGCAAGCGCCGCCCCTGAGGCCATCACACCGCAGAGGAAAGCCCAGCCGTACAACCCGACAGGAGCGCGCATCGCCCTCCGCACGATCGCCATGATGGGGACGAGCGTAGCCTGCCTCTCTCCCGCGACCGAGCCTGAGCCGCATGGCTCATGGATGTCCGCACGATCCGCCGAGGCCGCACGGAACCCTCTCCCGGCGGCGCCCGATCGCTCCTATGCTTTCCCCGCACGTCACAAAAATTCTCATGGAAATCGCTCCCCTGTCGATATTGCCGCGCTCTGTGCTCGCCCTTGCCAAGGAGGTCGCGCGCGCGCTGCTCCGGCGACCTGTCGTCGGGATCGCCGCCGCCGCTCAGACCGCCGACGGCCGCTGGCTGCTCATTCGCCGCAGCGACACCGGAACATGGGCGCTCCCGGGAGGCACCCTGGAATGGGGGGAGACGCTCCGCGACAGCATCGTGCGGGAGCTCGCCGAGGAGGCCGGCGTCACCGAGGTCGAGCTTGGGCGGGTCGTGGGCGTGTACTCGCGGCCTGATCGCGACATCCGCTTCCACGCCGTGACGGTCGTCGTCACCGCCCGGATCGCCGCGCCGACGCGCCCTCCGCAAAACCCGCTCGAGATCCGCGAGGTCAGGCTGTTCCGGGAAGACGAGCTCCCGTCCGAGCTCGCGATGGACATGGGGGATCTCTTCGCCGCCGCCCGGCGCGCCGGCGACACGGAGCTCGAGTGAGCCGAGGCAAGCGATGACGCAGGCACACCACGACGACGCCGGAGCGCGCAACGCGCTGCAGGGCGGGCTCGCGACGGATCCGAAGCACAAGGCAAGGATCGAGGAGCTCGCCGAGCGCATCGAGAAATACAGGGCGAGCTACTACGCAGGGCGCCCCGAGATCTCGGACGCGGCGTTCGATGCCCTCGAGGACGAGCTCCGCGCCCTCGATCCGGCGCACCCGGTGCTCGCCCGGGTCGGCTCAGCCTCCCTGATCACCGAGTGGGAGAAGGCGCGGCACGAGATCCCGATGGGCTCGCTCAACAAGGTCGTCTCCGAGGACGAGCTCCTGGCCTGGGTCGCCCGGTGCGACGAGATCCTCGTGAAGGACGGGCACGGCGACGGCGGCACGGGCGCCGCGCCGCCAGCGCACGCCGCCGCCTCGAGCGTCGCGGGTGACCTCTTCGTGGCGGAGAAGCTCGACGGCATCTCCATCGAGGTCATCTTCAAGGGCGGCAAGCTCGTCGACGCCATCACCCGCGGCGACGGTGAGTGGGGCGAGCGGATCACCGCGAACGTCGCGCGGATGAAGGGGATCCCCTCGCGGATCCGGGAGAAGGGCCGGCTGTCCGTGCGCGGAGAGATCATCCTTCGCCTCTCGGACATGAAGCGCCACTTCCCCGGCGTCACCAGCCCGCGCAACATGGCCGCGGGCGCCGCCAAGCGGTTCGACGGCCAGGGGGCGGAGCACTGCACCGTGCTCTTCTACGATGTCGCCGAGCACCTCGAGATCCCGACGTGCCGAGCGCGCTTCGCCTGGCTGCGCGAGCTCGGCTTCGCGACGCCGCAGACCGCGCACGGCAGCGTCGAGGACGTCGTGAAGCTCTACCGGCGCTACTCGAGCGAGCTCCGCGCAGGCCTCGACTACGAGATCGATGGGCTCGTCGTCTACGTGGACTCGCTCCACCTCCAGGGCCTGCTCGGCGACGTCAACCGCCGGCCGCGCGGCGCGGTCGCCTTCAAGTTCGCGTCGCCCGCCAAGGTGACGACGGTCGTGGCGATCCAGTGGGACACCGGGCCGAGCGGCAGGGTCACCCCGGTGGCGATCGTCGAGCCGGTGGAGCTCGCCGGCGCGAACGTCCGGCGCGCTTCCCTGCACAACTCGGCCAACGTGCGGAGCCTCGGCATCGGGGTGGGCGACGAGGTGCTGGTCTCGCGGCGCAACGACGTGATCCCGTACGTCGAGGAGGTCGTCGAGAAGCGCGGCCCCGTCGCCGTCCCGCCGTCGGTCTGCCCGGTCTGCAGCGCGCCGCTCGTCGTCGAGGGAGAGTACCTCCTCTGCCGGAACGCCGCGTGCCGCGCGCTCATCGAGGGGCGCATCCACAACTGGATCGACGCCATCGGCGCGCTGGAGTGGGGCGACAAGCTGATCGAGCAGGTGGTGGCCGCGGGTCTCGTTCGAGAGCCGCTCGACCTCTACAAGCTCACGGTCAAGAGCATCGCCGACCTCGATCGGCGCGGCGAGAAGAGCGCAACGAAGTGCCTGGAGCAGCTGAAGAGCCGCCTCCCGCTCGCGCTGCCGGTGTTCCTCGCGGCGCTCGGCATCGAGGGGTTCGCGATCCAGACCGCGCGGCTGCTCGTGTCGGCGGGGTACACGACGATCGAGAAGCTGCTCGCCGCCGGCGAGGACGAGCTCGCCAGCATCCCGGGCCTCGGCGCGATCAAGGCCGCGAGCATCGTTCGAGGGCTGCGCGCCCGCAGCGAAGAGATCGCGCGGCTGCTCGCCGGCGGCATCGTCCCGGTCGCGCCCGAGGCCGAAGGCCCGCTCGCCGGACTGACGTTCTGCTTCACCGGCGCGGGCGCGCGTCCCCGCGGCGAGCTCACGCACCTCGTCGAGTCGAACGGCGGGCGCGTGCTGAACAGCGTCACGAAGGAGCTCAACTACCTCGTCATCGCCGACGTGGCGTCCACGTCGAGCAAGGCGGTGAAGGCGCGCAAGTACGGCACGAAGCTCGTCACCGAGGACGATCTGGACAAGCTCATCGCCGAGCGCCGCGGCGGCTGACCGAGCGGAGCCGCCACCTCGACCCGTCGGCCCCTACCAGGTGATGTCCTGGTCCTCCGTGACGCCGAGGACGTCCCTGAGCTCGAGGAGCCGCCCGTCTGGGAGGCGGATCGTGCCCGAGTAGAGGCCGATCGGCTGCATGAACTCCGACGCGAGCAAGCCGAGGTTCGTGTGGTTCGAGTGCGCCGCGCCGGGAACGAAGCGTAGATCCACGGCGCCATCCGCGGTCCGGACGCGCCATGGGTCGAGCGGCCGCGCCGCGTCGAAGGTGAAACGGCCTTCGGCGAGCGGGATGAGCTCTCCGTCGATCCAGAGCGCGCACTCGGCGTCGCCGACGAAGCCTTCGCCCAGGTTAAGACCGACGCGCTCGCCGCTCTCCGCGCGCCCCAGCGCGAGGGCCCAGCGCCAGGTCGTGCGGCGCCGCAGGAGGCCGCCCGTGTAGTCGTAGCTGGCGATCGCTCCGTCGAGGGAGATGCGGCGACCGAGCACCGACGCCTCGCCTTCGACGCCGAGGAGCAGGCGCTTCTCGGTGGTGACCAGGACGCCGTCCGATGCCTGCGCGATCGCCGAGAGCGCAGGCGGAGCCCCGCGGCTGTCGAGCCGCGCCTCGAGCTCGATGCCGCGGAGCGCGGCGGTCACCGCGGTCGTCGCGTCCCTGCGCGGCCGCTCGATCCGCACGCGCGCGCGGGGGAGCCACGCGCGCGCGGAGCAGCCTTCGCCGCTCGCGTCGCCCACGCTCGCCGCGAAGGGCGGCCCGAACGTCGCGCGGTCCACGAGCAACCGCCGGCCTGCCTTGTCGAAGACGACGCTGAACGCGATCGACAGGTAGCCGAGGTGCACGACCGCGACGGCGACGAAGACCTCGTCGGACGCGATCGCCACGTAGACCCATCGCTTGTGCTTGCGCAGCCGATCGAGCCTGCGCGGCGCGAGGAGCGCCGGGTCGACGCGCGGGAGATCGCCCCGGTACGACCCGACGCGCGCCGCTCCCGTGATCGGGTCGAGGATCGTATCGGGCGGCGTGATGAGCTCGCGCATCTCACGAGAGTAGCGGCGACGTGGTCGCTGCCCAAGGCGAGCGACGCCGGAAACCTGACATCGTTAGAATTGTGCGAATCGCGTAATTGCGCCGAGCGCTCTCCTCCGCGGCCATCTGGCTCACGCCGCGGCGGAGAGCAGCGGCGCCGGAGCCTGCGCGCCCTCGGCTCCCCCGCTAGACTCGCGTCATGATCGACGCCATCGCCACGCCCCCGAGCCCTCTGAACGAGCCCGTCCTCACGTACGCGCCTGGCAGTCCGGAGCGCGCGGCCCTCAAGGCGGAGCTCGATCGCCGGGCGCGGGAGACGATCGAGATCCCGATGGTCATCGACGGGGAGGCGATCCGGACCGGAGCGCTCGACGAGGTCCGCGCGCCGCACCGGCGCGACCTCCTCCTCGCCCGCGCCCATCAAGGCGGCGCCGAGCACATCGCGCGCGCGATCGAGGCCGCCCGGCGGGCGCACCCGGCCTGGTCGAGGACGCCGTGGACCGAGCGCGCCGCCGTGTTCCTCAAGGCGGCCGAGCTGCTCGCGACCCGCTACCGCCCCACGCTCAACGCGGCGACGATGCTCGGGCAGAGCAAGACGGCGTACCAGGCCGAGATCGACTCGGCCTGCGAGCTCATCGACTTCTTCCGCTACAACGTCCACTTCGCCCACCGGATCGCGGCGGAGCAGCCGGCGAGCGCGCCCGGCATCTGGAACCTCGCGGAGCCTCGCCCGCTGGAGGGCTTCGTCTTCGCGGCGACGCCGTTCAACTTCACCGCGATCGCGGGCAACCTGTGCGCGGCCCCGGCGCTGATGGGCAACACGGTGGTCTGGAAGCCGTCCGCGAACGCGCTGTACTCCGCGCACTTCGTGATGGAGCTGCTGATCGAGGCGGGCCTCCCGCGCGGCGTCATCAACCTCGTCATGGGCCAGCCCGAGCTCGTCTCGAACGCGTGCCTCGATCATCCGGACTTCGCGGGCATCCACTTCACCGGCTCGACCGCGGTCTTCCAGTCGATCTGGCGTCGCATCGGGGAGAACATCGGGCGCTACCGCAGCTACCCGCGGATCGTGGGTGAGACCGGCGGGAAGGACTTCGTCTTCGCGCACGCGAGCGCCGACGTCGACGCGCTCGCCGTGGCGCTGGTCCGGGGCGCCTACGAATTCCAGGGGCAGAAGTGCTCGGCCGCGTCGCGCGCGTACATCCCCCGCTCGCTCTGGCCGGCCCTCAAGGACCGGCTCGTGGGGCACATCCGGGCGATCCGCGTGGGGGACGTCGCTGACTTCCGCAATTTCATGGGCGCGGTGATCGACGAGCGAGCGCACGCCCGGCTCACGGGGCGGATCGCCGCGGCGAAGGCGGACGCGGCGTGCTCGATCGTGTGCGGCGGCGGTGCGCGCGCGCACGACGGGAGCGACGGCTGGTTCGTCGAGCCGACGCTGATCGAGACCACGGATCCGCGCCACCCGCTGATGGCGGAGGAGCTGTTCGGGCCGGTGCTCACGGTCTGGGTCTACCCCGACGGCGAGGAGCACAGGGCGCTCGCGCTCTGCGATGAGACGTCGCCGTATGGCCTGACCGGCGCCGTGTTCGCGCGGGATCGGGCGTTCATCGAGGCGGCGAGCGACGCGCTCCGCTTCGCCGCGGGCAATTTCTACATCAACGACAAGCCGACCGGCGCCGTGGTCGGGCAGCAGCCGTTCGGCGGCGCGCGCGCCTCCGGCACGAACGACAAGGCGGGCAGCCTGTTCAACCTGCTCCGCTGGGTCTCCCCGCGGGTCGTGAAGGAGACGTTCGCCCCACCGCGCGCGGTCGCCTATCCGTTCATGGCGGCCGAGTAGGAAGCGCGCCGCGCACCGGCGAGGCGGGGGCCTCGTCGATCAATCCTCCGGCGAGTAGTCGCAGACGCCACCCGCGAGATCGGCGCAGGACCGGTCCTCCTCCTCGTAACACTCGGCCGTGCGCTCGATGGCCGTGGCATAGGATGCGCGGTCGGACAGATCGAGGCACAGCGCGACGCACGTGTCCTTTCCAGGGCTGTCGGTCTGGCACTCGGCGTTCTTGGTGCAGACCACCTCGCACGCGTCGATGTCCGACGAGCAGCCAGGGGTGAGAGCGAAGAGCAGGGCCAGGACGAGCGCGGGACGGGGCATGGCGAAAGTTCCAGCGGCCATCGGAGCACGCGGTCGAGCCGGCGGCGAGAGGCGAGCAGGGGGCGGCCGCGCGGCGCCGGCTCACCTCGCCCCTCCCTGCTGGAAGCACGCGCCGCCGGACGCGAATCGAGCCGGTGAGCCCACCGGCGAATTCCGTGTTCCGCCCGAGTCGTTAAGCGCACCAACGAAGATCGGGATCTCTTCTCAGGGAGTCATACCCGGAGCCATTGCGACCAGATTCACCAACCACCGAACTCTACAGGCCGATCCGACCTCGACCATTCGGTTGTGGAGCAGCACCCGGCCATTACGTATGCTCCAGATCTCCGCCCGTCAAAAGCGTGCGCTCCCATGGCGCGCAGGACGAGCAGAAGCGTAGGTGTATATTTCCCACGCCGCTACACCAGGAGTCGCTGTGGGATAGAAAACGTTGGAGGTGCCATGAAGTCGATGCATTTTCTGGGTTTCTTCGTGCTCAGCACGATCGCGGCGACCGCCGCAGGCTGCGGCGGAGACGACGAGGGCGACGGCGGCGGCGGCGAGGGAGGAGCCGGGAGCACCACGACGTCCTCCGCGACCACCGGCGCCGTCGCCGGAAGCACCTCCACGGGCTCAGGCGAGGTGGACGACGGGAACGACAGCCCCGAAGAAGCGGAGCCGATCCAACCCGAGGACGGTTGGCTCGAGGGGACGCTCGATCCGCTCGAAGAGGACGCTGACTACTACAGGTTCACCGGCACCAAGGGGCAGCCGGTGTACATCCTGAGCGACGCGAGGCCTGCGGATGACGAGAGGGATCCGACATACCCGGATACCGTCATCACGCTGCTCGACGCCGACGGGAACCAGCTCGCGCAGAACGACGACCCGGCCCTGGGCTTCACCAATGACAGCGAGCTCCTCACCGTCCTACCAGCAGACGGCGATTACTTCATCGTCGTCCAGGATTGCAACGCCGCCTTCCCGGATTTCGCCTTCCCGAACGGCTGCTTCGACCCCGCCGAGGTCTTGAGCTTCGACTACGGGGTGGCGCTCCTCCCGCTCGATGTGGCGGAGAGCGATACCGACAGCCTCATCGGCGACACCGAGCCCAACAATGACTCCGAGCAGGCCGTGCAGCTGCACTATGAGCTGAACAGCGACGAGTCGGGCTACTTCACAACCTTCGCGTTCGGCAATTTCGAGAGCGCGACCGACGTCGACGTGTATTCGTTCACCCCGCCGGAGACCCCCGAGGTCGACAACGCCATCCTCGCCCAGCTGATCGCCGACCAGCCGACAGGGATCGAGGGCAACGGCTCGACGGTGAAGGTCAGCGAGATCGCCCTGTTCGCTTCGACCGATCTGACCAACGCGTACGCGAAGGTGGACCCGTCGACGGGCGGCGATATCACCCTCCCCGTGGAAGCCGGGCAAGAGTACTTCGTCTTCGTCAAGCGCCCTGCGGGAGAGGTAGGAAAGAACGACTTCTACATCCTGCTGCACAACCGCACGAGCTCCGATCCCCTCGAGGCCGAGGAGGAGACCAACGGTGTCGTGGAGACGCCGGAAGCCGGCCTGGTCTCCTTCCCCAACGGGGGAGGCGGCGTCAGCTACGCGATCGAGGGGCAGATCGCCGACGGAGAGACCGCCGATCTCGACATCTATGCGGTCCCCCTCGACGATGTGGAACAGGGCTGGACGTTCTCGGTCATCTGCGAAGCGCAGCGGAACGGGTCCGGGGTCCGCGAGCTCAGCGCCGAGGTGCTGAACGGAGACGGCACACCGATCGACGCCGCCACCTACTCGGCCAAGGAGACCGAAGACGACAACCTGTACATCGAGCGCGTCGCGATCCCGGAGGGCGCAGCGGAGAACCGGTTGCTCGTCAGGGTATCGGCCGGAACCCCCGCCGCCGACGTGACGAGCCGGGGATACAACTGCCTCTTCGCTTACCTGCCGCCGGAGACCAACTGAGAATCTGAAGCACCTCGCGGCGTGAGCGCCCGTGCACCGGGCGCGCGCCGCCGGGTGCTCTGGAGCACGCGGCGCCGGACCGCGCTCGAAGGCCGGCACCGCGCGCTCCGTCGTCGGCAGACCCGCGGGCGCAGATTGCCGGCGGCTCCCCCCGGGCCTCCCCGCTCCCCGTGGTATAGCCCGACCGACATGAAGGTCGGCTACACACCCGCGCGCTCAGGGCTCCTCTCACTTCTCCTGCTCGTCGCCTGCAACGCTGGCACCCAGACCGGTGAGATCTCCTCGCCGGCCACGGCCGGCAGCGCGACGCCGCCGGGAGCGACGTCGACGCCGGCGACGACCGCGCCGTCCGAGACGCCGCCGCGCGCCGAGTTCGACCCCGTGGCGCAGGGGCTCACCGTCGAGGGCGTGAAGCAGCTCTGCGACGAGCACCTGCGCGCAGCACAGGGGCACCTCGACGCCATCAGGGCGCTCCGGGGCGCGCCGCCGGAGAAGCTCACCTACGCCGCGACGCTCGGGCGGTTCGACGATGCCGCGCTCGAGGTGAACAGCGCGGGCGAGTTCCCGTACTTGATGGGGGTCGCGCACCCGGACGCGGCGGTGCGAGAGGCCGCGAGGCTCTGCGAGCCGAAGGTCGACAGGTTCACGACCGCGATGTGGCTGGACGCCGATCTCGCCGCCGTCATCGAGGCGTACGCCGCGAAAGGCGACGCGCGCGAGACGCTGAAAGGCGAGCGCGCCCGGCTGCTGTCCGATGTCCTCCGCGACTTCCGCCGCAACGGGCTGTCGCTGCCGGTGGACCGACAGCAGCGCCTCCGCGACGTGAACGAGCAGATCACCCGCATGGGGCAGGAGTTCATGTCGAACCTGTCCGCGTCGACCGCATCGATCGAGATCGCGCCCGCGTCCCTCCAGGGGCTGCCCAAGGAGTACGTGGCGAAGCACGCGCCCAAGGCGAACGGCAAGGTCGAGATCACCACCGACTACCCCGACTTCTTCCCGTTCGTCACCTACGCCAAGGACCGCAAGGCCGCGCTCGAGCTCTACGTCCTGTTCACCAACCGCGGCGGCGAGAAGAACGTGAAGCTGATCGATCGCCTCCTCGCGCTCCGCTCCGAGAAGGCGAAGATGCTCGGCTACAAGAGCTGGGCGGACTACGCCATCGAGCCGCGAATGGCCAGGACGAGCGGCGCCGTGCGCGGCTTCCTTGACCAGGTCAGGACCGCGCTGAAAGAGCCCGCCAAGGCCGAGTTCGCCGCGCTGATGAAGGAGCACGTGCGGCTCGGAGGCAAGCCGACCGACAAGCTCCCCCCCTCCGATCGCTACTTCCTCGAGGATCGGGTCCGCGCGTCCACGTACCAGTTCGATTCGCAGGCGCTCTCGGACTACCTCGAGCTCGGCGCGGTGAAGCAGGGGCTCATGGACATCACCGCGAAGATGTACGCCCTCGAGTACAAGGAGGTCCCCGCGAAGGCGTGGCACCCCGACGTGACCGCGTACGAGGTGCGCTCGGAGGGCAAGCTGATCGGCAAGTTCTACCTCGACCTCTACAGCAGGCCCGACAAGTACAAACACGCGGCGATGTTCACCGTGCGGACGGCGAAGCTGCTCGACGACGGGTCATGGCAGACCCCCGTCGCGGCGCTCGAGTGCAACTTCCCGAAGCCGGGGGCGCAGCCGGCGCTGATGTCCCACGAGGACGTGGTGACGTTCTTCCACGAGTTCGGGCACGTGCTGCACCACCTCCTGACGCGCTCCGAGCTGGCCTCCTATTCAGGGACCGCGACGGTGCGCGACTTCGTCGAAGCGCCGAGCCAGATGTTCGAGGAGTGGGCGTGGTCGCGCGAGGTGCTCGATCTGTTCGCGAAGCACCACGCGACCGGCGAGAAGATCCCGGACGCCCTCTTCCAGGCGATGACCCGCGCGCGAGGCTTCGGTCGAGCGCTCGCGACGCAGCGGCAGCTCACCCTCGCGTCGATCGATCTGGAGCTCCACACCCGCGATCCGGGCTTCGACGCGACCCTGGTCGTGGAGCAGGCGCAGCGCGCGAACGAGTCCTTCGCCTTCGTGAAGGGGACGCACCTGCAGTCGAGCTTCGGACACCTCATCACCTACGACGCGGGCTACTACGGCTACCAGTGGGCGCTGTCGCTCTCGCGCGACGTGCTCACCCGCTTCAAGCAGGAAGGCCTGCTGAACCCCGCCGTCGCGCGCGCCTTCCGCGACGAGGTGCTCGCGAAGGGCGGCGGCGTCGAGGCGGGAGCGCTCGTCACCCGCTTCCTCGGCCGGCCGCCGAGCCACGACGCGTACCTCGCTTACCTCCAGGGCAAGGAGTGAACGGGCCGGCCGCGGAGCGGACGCAGCGCTGGGAGGCGACAAAGCCAGCGCCGTGCGCTCGGCCGCGCAGCCACGCAGGGGTCCAGCCATCCGCGGCCGGACCCCTGACGGGGAAAGCTCAGGGCTCGATCGCGACGCCGAGCTCCTCGCGCAAGGCGTGGTAGGCGTCCGAGACCGTGAAGGAGAGAAGATCGCCGATCTTCTCCTCGGCCGTCAGCACGCCCGGCGCGTCTCCCCGCGAGAGCGACGACGCCGCCACCGAGAGCTCGCCGGTCAGCAGATAGCCGACCCGGGCAGCGCACCGCTCGACCGATCCCACCCAGTGCGCGAGATCGAGCGGCGCGCGGATCTCGTAGAGCTCGAACACCGCGGCCTCCAGGGCGTCACGCTCGCTCTCCGTCAGGTGCTCGTCGAGGAGGGGCACCAGCGCGAGCACCGCGCTCTCGAGATCGACAGGGACAAGCTCCGACGGCCGCGCCACCTTGACGGCCGCGGCCAGACAGACGCCGAGCTCCTCGAGCGATGAGAAATGGAGCAGCAGCCGGTGCGGGCCTACGTGGTACGCGACGTGGCTGCCCACCAGGAACGCGAGCTCGGCCGCCGTCCTCCCGCGGAGCGCCTCGCCGCCGACGAGGACGCTCGGCTCTTCGACCGCCACGGCGGCGACCGCGATCGGCGCGTCCTTGCGGAGGTAGACGGCCGGCGCGGCGATCCCGAGACACCGGCTCGCCCACGAGAACAGGCGAACCACGCCCGCCGCGTTCCGCTCTGCGTCGGCGCGCGCGGCCGGATCGAGCTGGGGAACCCGCTTCTCCCGCACGCGCTGGGCGAACCGCGCGCGGATCGCCGCGCCGGCGACCGACGCGAGGACCTCCTCGAGCGCGCGATCGCGATCGCCCGCGCGCAGGAGGTCCCACGTCCCGATGCTCAGCCCGCGCGCCGGCTGGACGAGGCCCGCCGGGCGGTGCTCCTCGAAGATGAAGCGCTCCCGCGCCTCGGCCGCGCCGAGGTAAACGGCCACGCTCGCCGCGGACCAGGCCTGGTCGACCCGCCTCAGCTTCTGGAACGTGTCGAACAGGTCGTGAAACACCTGGACGTTGCCGGGGTCGAGCACGGCCGCGGCCTGGAGGTGCGCGGCGGCGCGCTCGAGCAGGCCGGCGGTCCGCGCGAGCGACGCCGCGCTGAGCCGCCCGGGGACGTCGTCCGGTCGCTCGTCCACTGCGCCCTCGAACGCCTCCAGCGCGGAGCTGGGATCCTCGAGGTGATCGCGGAAGAGCATGCCGAGGCGGCGGCAGAGCTCCCAGGTGACGTCGCTCCGGACGTGCAGGTCGGGGATGCGCTGCGCCCGATCGAGCATGCGCCGGTACGCGAGCTCGAGCTCGCCCCATTCCTGCCGCGCCGAGAGGAGGATCGCGATGAGGGAGAGCGGATCGAGGAACGTGGGATCTGCGTCCAGCGCGCGCTCGAGCAGCTCGATCCCGTCCCGCTCCCGCGTGACCTCGGTCAAGGTCGCGCGGGCCTCGCCTTGCATCGCGGCGCGCGCGAGCTCCAGGAGCGCGACCGCCCGCTGCCTCGGCTCCTCCATCCGCTCGATGAGGCAGCGGCGCGCCTCGATCGACGCCTCGACGTCGCCCGCGGCCTGGTAGAGCCGGCCCAGGCTGCGCAAGACCGCGGCGTCGTCGGGGCGGAGCTCCCGCGCCCGCTCGAGGAGCTCCAGCGCGCGCGCCGGCTCCCCGGCGATGCTCTCCCAGCGCTCTGCGAACTGGACGAGGAACCCGAAGCGATCGCCGTCCCCCTCGACGCGCGTGAGCAGCCGCTCCTCCGCGACGCGCAGCCGGACGAAGTCGCGCCCGGCGACGTGGAGCTCGACCAGGGCCTCGAGCGCGGGCCGGTGCTCCGGCGCGAGCGCGAGCGCCTTGTCGAAGCTCTCGATCGCCTCGCGATGCCGCTCCTGGCGCCACCTGGTCTGGGCGATGCGCAGATGCACCTCCGCGCGGGCGTCCCGGTGCGCGACACCGACGAGCGCGAGCGCCTTCCTGTACGCCGTGAGCGCGCCCTCCAGGTCCGCGGCGGCGGCGAGCATGTCGCCAGCCGCGAGGTACTGCGCGACCGGATCGTCCGGCGCCGGCGCCGGCGTGGTGGCGGCGTCCCGCTCGTCCGCCACGTCCATCAGCGCTGCCTCGGGCCTCTTCGCCGGGGACGCGCCCGGGGCGCCGCCGCGCGGGACGAGCACCGAGAAGGAGCCCTGCCCGCCCGTCCGCGCGAAGCACGGGATCGCGCTGGCGAGCTCGGCGTTCCCCTCCACGCGGCGGAAGATCGCCTCCGCGGTGAGGCCGCGCTCCGGCTCGGCCTCGTCGAGGTGCTCGACGAAGGCGCGGGTGAGCACCGACGGCAGATCGGCGTCGAGCGAGCCGATCGGGTGGGCCGCCACGAGGAGCTCGACCCTTGTCACCGGATACGCCACCGCCTGCTCCGCGGCGGCGACGACGGCGCGCGAGGTCGCCCCGGGGCCGTGGTGGCACTCGATGACGAAGAGCACCTCGCCGCGCGCGCGATCGCGGAACACCGCGGCGATGTCGCTCAGCGCGTCGCCCACGCCGGGGTTCTCGGGGTCGAGGCAGAGGAAGAGCTCCCCGTCCGGCGACAGCGCGACCGCGCTGGAGGCGTAAAAGAGGAACAGGGTGGAGGCGTCGTCGCGCGCGGCGTCCTCCGCGTCGACCAGGGTCCTCCGCGTCGCAACCACCTCGTCGAACAGCGCGTCGAGCTGCTCCGCGAGATCCCGGGCGGGGTCGACGTCGATCACCCGGAAGCCCGCGTCGTCCAGCGAGAGGCGGGCCCGGATGAGATCTCCGTCCAGCGATCCGGGCGCTGGCCGCTGATCGCGGTGCAAGCTAGGCGTGGCGACGATGGCCAAGCGCATCAGGGCGCCCTCTTCTCGTTGCGTACGCGCATGCAGGCGAGCAATCTACCCAGGGCCGCGCCCGAAGCGAAGCGGGTTGCCACCCTGCGCCGAACCCCGCCGCAGCGTGAGGTCCCCCGCACGAGAGATCAGCCCGGCAGAGAGCAGGCATGAGCGAAGGCAGGCGTCGTTGGTGGACGGAAGCACCCGGCAGCGCACGAGCAGCTCGCGCCGCGTCAGCCGCGTCAATTGCGCTCGCGGTCGCCCTCGCGCCCGGCTGCGGGAGCGTGTGCGACGAGGCGACGGAGCATACCGAGGAGTGCGGCTTCCACGGCAGCGGCATCTCCCCCGAGGCGTCGTGCGACGGCCGCGTCCGGTGCGCGTCGGCGTGCGCGGCGGAGGCTCCCTGCGGCGCGTTCGATGGCACCGACGCGGCGGCGTTCGATCGGTACCAGCGCTGCCTCGAAGCTTGCTGAGCTCGCCGCGGCGCTCAGCGGGCGGCCCGGACGAGCGCGGCGCCGTCCGGCGGCCGGTCGTCGTCCGGGCCGAGGCACCGGAGCGACAGCTCCTTCCAGGGAGCGAGCCCCTCGCCGCCGAGCGGCTCGAGGTGGACGAGGACGTCCTCGAGCACGCGGCCGAAGCCGTAGATGTCATCGCGCGGATCGCTCGCCCGCCCGGCGAGCCGCTCCGGTGAGACGTACCCTGGGCTGCCGCCGGCGGACGGCGCGCCACGGGGCCTGGCCAGCCCAAAGTCGGTGAGCACGGGCTCGCCGAGGTTGCGCAGGAGCACGTTGGCGGGCTTCACGTCCGCGTGGACGTAGCCGCGCTCATGGATGCGGGCGAGCGCGCGCGCGAGCGGACGCGCCCACCGCGCGATCGGCGCGAGCGCCGCCGCGTCGCCGGCGCGGAGCACGTCTCTCACCGACCCCCGCGCTATCCACTCGAGCGCGATCCACCCCTCCTCGGGGTCCGCGTCGAACACCCGCACGACGCCGGGGCCCGCGAGCGCCGTGGCGAGCCGGACCTCGCGGGTGAGGTGCGCCCGGTCGCCGCCCCGCCCATGGTAGACCTTGAACCCGATGCGCCGGCCGAGCACCTCGTCCTCGGCCTCGTAAACCGCGCCAGCGCCGCCGCGCGCCACCTCGCGGAGCAGGCGGAACGGGCTCTTGCCCGCCGAGGGCGCGATCACGGTCGCGTCCTCCACGCGGGCGATCGCGGGCCGATCCGCGCCGAGCGCCGCCCGCCAGCGCTGGTGGCGCTCGCGCGCGCCTGGCGCGCCGATCTCCCGGACGAGCACCCGCTCGATCGCGCCGACCGCGCGCGGGAGCTGCCCCAGCGAGGCGTAAAGATCGGCCGCGAGGACGAGGCCTTCGGTCGAGGACACCGGCTGCGCGCGCGACGCGCCCCCGCGCTCGCGCGACGCGGCGCCCTCCAGCACGGCGAGCGCGCCCTGCTCGTCGCCCCGGGCCGCGAGCAGATCCGCGCAGGCCACGCGGATCGGATCGGGCAGCACCCGCTCCTCCATCGCCGCGACGAGGTGCGCCACGGCCTCGGCCTCCCGGAGCGTCCCGCGCGCCCGCCGGAGCACCGCGATCACCTCGTCCGTCGAGGGTCCGTCCCGCGCGCCGGAGCTCCGCAGGCGCGCGATCTCGTCGCCTCCGCCGTCGCGCGACGCGCGCGCATGCGCCTGCGGCCGATCCGCTCGCGCCGGATGCGCGCTGCCCCCAACGTCCGCCCCTCCCGACGCAGCGCCGCCGCGCGCGTCCGCCGGTGCACCGCCGTCCGCCGCGGCGCCGCCGAGGCGCTCCTTGAGCCGCCGCCACAGGCTCACGCCGGGCCGCCCTCGGCGCCGCCGCGCCGGATCGACGGAGCCTCGCCCGCCGGGGGTAGCCGGAAGACCGCCGTTCCCCCGCGCGCCGAGGCGATCGCGTCGCCCGCGCAGAGCTCGACCGACGGCGCGAGCTGGTAATCGCCGAGGAACGGCGGCGGCGCCCCCGGCGGCGTCTTCAGCGCGACGAAGGACGAGGCCCCCGCCTGATCGAGGCGGATCCGCCAGGGACCGACCGGCAGATCGCCGAGCGGCGCCGCGAAGCGATCGCCCGCGATCTCCACCACGCACCCCTCGCCGGTCCCCGGCGCGATCGCGCACGGCACCTCCCCGCCGAGCAAGAGCTGCACGCCGCGGCCGACGGGCAGCGGCCCCGTGAGCCGCGCGCCCGCCAGCGTCGTGCCGTTGCGCGTCCCGAGATCCTCGACCTCGACGCCGGACGGGCCGCGCCGGATCCGCACGTGCGTCCTGCTGACGGCGCGGGACGCGATGACGATGGTCGCCTCGCCGCGACCGATCGTGACCTCGTCGCCGAGCGCGCACCGCAGGAGGGCGCCGCCGAGCTCGATCGAGAGGATCGGCCCCGAGAGGAGCCGCGCGCGGATCGCGCGCAGGGCGTCGGCCACCTGCTCGCCGCCGCGGTTCCCCGCGATCCACGCCTCGGCCACCGCGATCGCCTCGCGGCGCTCCGCCATCCGGTCGAGATCCGCGATCGCCCGCAGGACCGCGGCGAGCTCTCGCTGGTCCCTCTCGACGGTCATCGCGGAGCGGAGCCGCTCCTCGAGCCGCTCGATCGCGCCCGCCGCGGCCAGCACCCGCGTCTCCGACTCGGTGTCGCCCACCAGGGCGTATGCGTCGGCTGCGCGCTCGAGCTCGCCCGCCTCCTCGAGCTCGCGCGCGACGGCCAGCGCCTCGCTCCGCATCACGCTCGCGCCCCGCGCGCGCACCAGATCGAAGGCGAGAAGCGCCTTGCGCCCGAGCGCCGCGCGCTTGAGCTCCGGGCTCTCCGCCATGCGGGACGCCGACGCGCAGAAGGCGATCCGCTTCTCGACGCTCCGCTCGGCGTCCGCCCGGAGGAGGAGGACCCGGGCCGCGTCGTCCGGCATCCCGGCGTCGAGGTACAGCTCGACCGCCCCCGCGAGATCGCCGGCGAGCTCCTTGGCCTCGGCCGCCCTGCGTCGGCTGTCCCCCCGCCTGAGCCCGAACCACTCAAAGAGACTCACGCAGCGCCATCCTCGCCACCATCCGACATCCTACCCTTGATGCGCGCCGGCCCCAACCGCCAGCGTTGACTCCCTTCCTCGTCACCCGCAGGATTTGCGGCCTCGATGTCGACAACGAACCGCCTCGGCGAACTGCTCGTCCGCGAAAAGCTCATCAACCTCCAGCAGCTCAGGCAAGCCCAAGAGGAGCAGCGCAAGACAGGTCAGAACCTCGGGTACGCGCTCGCCAAGCTCGGGTACATCTCCGACGGAGAGATCACGAGCTTCCTCTCGACGCAGTACCGCGTCCCGGCCGTCGCCCTCGACGAGTACGAGATCGACGCGGAGGTCTCGCGCCTCGTCTCGCGGGACGTCTGCGAGAAGCACAAGATCATCCCCATCTCCAGGTCGGGGACGGCGCTCGTCGTGGCGATGGCCGATCCGACGAACCTCCACGCGATCGACGACATCAAGTTCCTCACGGGCTTCAACGTCGAGCCCGTCGTCGCGTCGGAGACCGGCATCACGGAGGCGATCGAGCGCGCCTACAACGTCGGCCCCTCCTACGACGAGGTGCTGAGCGAGTTCGGAGAGGAGGAGGTCGGCTTCCAGGTCGAGGCCGACGACGTCAACGTCCTCGAGCTGGAGAAGGCCGCCGAGGGCGCGCCCGTCGTCCGGCTCGTCAACGCGATCCTCCTGAACGCCATCAAGAAGGGCGCGAGCGACATCCACGTCGAGCCGTACGAGAAGAAGCTCCGCGTGCGCTACCGCATCGACGGCGTGCTGATGGAGGAGATGCAGCCGCCGATCAAGCTGAAGAACGCGATCTCGAGCCGCCTCAAGATCATGAGCTCGCTCGACATCGCCGAGCGGAGGCTCCCGCAGGACGGCCGCATCAAGCTGAAGATGGGCAGGGGCCGGGAGATGGACTTCCGCGTCTCGGTGCTCCCGACGATCTGGGGCGAGAAGATCGTCCTCCGCCTCCTCGACAAGTCGAACCTGCAGCTCGACATGGCGAAGCTCGGCTTCGATCCGAAGCCGCTCGCGGACTTCAAGTGGGCGATCGGCCAGCCGTGGGGCATGGTCCTCGTCACCGGCCCGACCGGCTCCGGCAAGACGACGACGCTCTACTCGGCGCTCTCGGATCTCAACCAGATCGGCTCGAACATCAGCACCGCCGAGGACCCGGTCGAGTACAACCTGCACGGCATCAACCAGGTGCAGATGCACGACGACATCGGGCTGAACTTCGCGATGTCGCTGCGGTCGTTCCTCCGGCAGGACCCGGACATCATCATGGTCGGCGAGATCCGCGACTTCGAGACGGCCGAGATCGCTGTCAAGGCCGCGCTCACCGGCCACCTCGTGCTCTCGACGCTGCACACGAACGACGCGCCGTCGACGATCTCGCGCCTCCTCAACATGGGCGTGGAGCCGTTCCTGATCACCGCTAGCGTGAACCTCGTGCTGGCCCAGCGCCTCGCGCGCAAGATCTGCCCCGACTGCCGCGTCCCGCTGAAGGTCGACGCGAACGTGCTCCTCGACTTCGGCTTCACCGAGCAACAGGTGGCGCGCGCGGAGCTCGTCCGCGGCGCGGGCTGCAAGACCTGCAACGGCTCGGGCTACAAGGGCCGCGTCGCGCTCTACGAGGTCATGCGCTTCACCGACGCGCTGAAGGAGATGGTCCTCCAGGGCGCGTCCACGGCCGAGCTCAAGGCCGCCGCGGTCAAGGGCGGGATGCTGTCCCTCCGGATGAGCGGGATCGAGAAGGTGCTCGCGGGCGTCACCACGACCGAGGAGGTCGGCCGCGTGACGATGGGGGACTGAGCGCATGACCACCGAGCTCGTCGGACAGCAGGAAGGCCTCCGGTACACGCTCCAACAGCTCCTCCGCGCGATGGTGGAGAAGGGCGCGAGCGACATGCACATCACGAGCGGCACGCCGCCGCTCCTGCGCATCGACGGCACGGTGGTGCCGCTGAAGCTCCCGCCGCTCATGCCGAGCGACACGAAGCAGCTCTGCTACTCGGTGCTGAGCGAGGAGCAGGTGGCGACGTTCGAGCAGCGCAACGAGCTCGATCTCTCGTTCGGCATGAAGGGGCTCGCCCGCTTCCGCGCCAACATCTACATGCAGCGCGGCGCCGTGGCGGCCGCCTTCCGGCAGATCCCCTTCCGGATCATGAATTTCGACGAGCTGGGCCTGCCGCCGGTCGTGCTCGACATCACCGCCAAGCCCCGCGGCCTCGTGCTCGTGACGGGCCCGACGGGCTCGGGTAAGACGACAACGCTCGCGAGCATCATCGACAAGATCAACTCGGAGCAGCGGCTGCACATCCTCACGATCGAGGATCCGATCGAGTACCTGCACCCGCACAAGCTGTCGCTCGTCAACCAGCGCGAGATCGGCTCCGACACCGCGTCGTTCAAGGACGCCCTGCGGTACGCCCTGCGCCAGGATCCGGACGTCGTGCTCGTCGGTGAGATGCGCGACCTCGAGACCGTCGAGTCGGCGCTGACGATCGCCGAGACCGGTCACCTCGTGTTCGCCACGCTCCACACGAACTCGGCGATCTCGACGATCAACCGCATCATCGACGTCTTCCCGCCGCACCAGCAGTCGCAGGTGCGCCAGCAGCTCTCCTTCACGCTCGTCGCCGTGATGACGCAGCTCCTCCTGCCGCGCGCGAACGGCCCGGGGCGCGTCATGTCGATGGAGGTCATGATCCCGAACGCGGCGATCCGGAACCTCATCCGCGAGGACAAGCTCCACCAGATCTACTCGCAGATGCAGGTGGGCCAGTCCGGCAGCGGCATGCAGACGATGGCCCAGTCGCTCGTGTCCCTCTACCAGCGCCGGATGATCACGCTGGAGGAGGCGTTCGCCGCGGCCGCCGACGGCGAAGAGATCCGGGCGATGCTGGAGCCCCGTCAGGCGGTGAGCTCACGGAACAACGGCCCGAAGCAGCCTTGACCACAGCGGAGCCCTGCCCTTCGGTTCACCCTGCACGCTCGACGCGCCTCGGGGCTCACGGCGCGGCGCGGCGGGAGGCGAGACGGACGGGCGGACGGGCGCCGCTGGCATCCAGAAAATCGCAGTAGAATCGAGCCCATAGCGAGGGGGCTCCACACTTTTTTGACATCTACCCAACCGTTCAGTAGGTTCCGCCCGATGCAGGGGCTCACCGAGCGACAACAGCAGGTGCTTCACTATATCCGGCAGTCGATCAGCGAGCGCGGCTACCCGCCGACGCTGCGCGAGATCGGCGCGCATATGGGGATTCGCTCGACGAACGGGGTGAACGATCACCTCCGGGCGCTCGAACGCAAGGGCTACCTCACGCGCGAGGACATGAAGTCGCGCGCGCTCCGCCCGCGCGATCTCGATGGCGCGGGCGCCGGCGGCGGCGCCGATCTCCGCGGCGCGCTCGTGAACGGTGGGAACGACGCCCCTGCGAACGACCAGGAGGACGACCTCGTCGAGATCGCGGTCGTCGGCCGGATCGCCGCGGGCCTGCCGATCCTCGCCGAGGAGCACGTCCTCGATACGGTCCGGATCGAGCGCACGCTCGTGCGCGGCGGGCGCGAGGTGTTCGGCCTGCGCGTCACCGGCGACTCGATGATCGAGGCGGGCATCTTCAGCGGCGACTACATCTTTGTGCGCCGGCAGCTCACCGCGCAGCGCGGCGACATCGTGGTGGCGCTGATCGGCGACGAGGCGACCGTGAAGTACTTCTTCCCCGAGAAGGACTACGTGCGTTTCCAGCCGGCGAACGCGGCGATGGCGCCGATCCTGGTCCGGGCGAGCGACTTCAAGCCCGCGATGCTCCTCGGCGTGGTCGTCGGCGTCTACCGGAAGCTCTGACCTCACCCTTCCCTTCCCCGAGCCGGTTGACGCGCGCCGAGCGGCCTTGATAGCGTCGCGACGGCCGGGCAGACGGTCTTAGGTGCCCGCTCCAGAAAGAACGCGATCGTGACGACGCACGGGCGGCGATTCGGGACTTGGATTTCAGGCGCGGGCATGGTGCTCGCAGCGGCCCTCACGGGCGGCTGCGGCGGCACCCTCTACGCGTTCACCGCGAACTCGGCCTCGAGCAAGCTCGAGACGGCCGAGGCGCTCGGCGCAGAGAAGTATGCGCCGTACGAGTACTACACCGCGCGCGAGCACCTCTGGAAGGCTCGGGAGGAGGCCGCGGCCGCCGACTACGGCGACGCGATCGACTTCGCCGACGTCGCAGAGGAGTACGCGGACAAGGCGATCACCCTAGCGAAACAGGCGCACGAGGGCGCGGGTCGATGAGCATTGGAATGACGCGCCGCAGTTCCCGCCGCGCCCGTCGCGCAGGCGCCGTCGCTGTCGTGGCGATCGCCGGAGCCGCCTTCTCGTGCACGCAGGTGCCGGTCATGCGCGGCGACATCGAGGCGCTGAGCACGATCGCGAGCCAGGCGGAGCGCAACGGCGCGCTCCGCTGTGCGCCGCGCGAGCTGGCGATGGCGAAGTCGCACCTGTCGTTCGCCTCGGTCGAGCTCGATCAGGGCTTCTTCGCCCGGGCCAAGGAGCACCTCGACATCGCGAAGGCGAACACGCACGCCGCGTACGACCTCTCGCCGCCGCAGAAGTGCGCCGAGCGCGGGTTCGTCGAGGAGGCGCCGCCGCCCAAGCCCGGAGACTGCGACGGCGACGGGCTGCTGGATCCGCAGGACAAGAAGTGCCCGTGCGACGCCGAGACCTGGAACGGCTTCCAGGACGATGACGGCTGCCCGGACGATCCGGACACGGACGGCGACGGCCTCACGGACGGCAAGGACAGCTGCGTGCTCCTGCCCGAGGACAAGGACGGCTACCTCGACGAGGACGGCTGCCCCGAGCTCGACAACGACCTCGACACGATCCTCGACGCGAACGACAAGGACAGCACGGGCAAGAACTGCGCGAACGATCCGGAGGATCCGGACGGCTACGAGGACGCCGACGGCTGCCCCGAGCCGGACAACGACCAGGACACCGTGGTCGATCTCGAGGACCAGTGCCCGAACGAGCCGGGCGTGGTCGGCGGCGACAAGCCGGGCTGCCCGAAGAAGCCGAGCCTGGTCATCGTCACCGAGAAGGAGATCAAGATCACGCAGCAGATCCACTTCGAGTTCGACAAGGACAAGATCCGGCCCGAGAGCTTCCCGATCCTCGACGCCGTGGTGGAGGTCCTTCAGCAGAACCCGAAGATCAAGATCGAGATCCAGGGGCATACGGACAACAAGGGCGCCGCGGCCTACAACAAGAAGCTGTCGGATCGGCGTGCGGCCTCGGTGAAGAAGTACCTGGTGGCCAAGGGCATCGACGAGGCCCGGCTGACATCGAAGGGGTACGGCATGGAGCAGCCGATCGTGCCGAACACGTCCGACCAGAACCGCGCCCTGAACCGGCGCGTGCAGTTCGTCCGCACGGAGGGCGCGCAGTAGTCGAGCCGTCGCGGGGGCGCCGCCTGGCGTGTCGGGGTACGGTCGCTCTCGACCGCGCAGCAGTCCAGGGGGCCGGACCCGGCCCCCTCATCCTGAAAGCAAGAGCCCCTCCCCAGCACACCCTGGAGGTCTGAACCCGTGTTTTTCCGTCGTTCGCGCCGCGCTCGTCTCGCGTCTGCACTGACTTCGCTGTGGGTCCTCGGCGTGCCGGCGGTCGCCGGCGCCGCCGGCGAAAAGGACGCGGAGGCGATGAAGCTGCACAACCAGGCGATGGACGATGACTACCTCTCTGTCGAGTTCGACAAGGCGGAGAAGAAGCTCAAAGACGCCCTGAAGAAGTGCGACAAGAACGCCTGCTCGAAGCCGGTGGTCGGCAAGCTGCACATCGCGCTCGGCACGGTGTACGGCGGCGGCAACAAGCTCGATCAGGCCAAGGCCGAGTTCGTGCTAGCGCTCCAGGCCGATCCAAAGGCGGCGCTCATCGACGCGCTGACGACGACCGAGCTGGCCCAGGCGTTCAAGGAGGCCCAGAAGGAGGCGCAGGCCGCCGGGAAGGCCGGGAAGGCGCCTGGCGACGGCGGCGGCAAGGGCACGAAGGCCGCGGCGGGCGACGTTCCCCACACGCCGGTGGCGGAGCAGGCGGTGAATACGCCGGTGCCTGTCTATGTCGAGATCCCGGAGGAGATCGACGCGTCCAAGGCGACGGTCCGCTACAAGCCGTTCGGCTCGCCCAAGTGGAAGTCGCTCGAGATGAGGCGTATCGAGAGCGGCTTCGGGGCGGAGATCCCCTGCGAGGATGTCACGACGACCGGCGATATCCGGTATTTTGTCATCCTGAGGGACGAAGCGGGCGATCCGGTGGGCACCGCCGGTTCGATGCAAGCCCCTCACCGGGTGCCGATCAAGAACGAGATCGACCAGGAGCCGTCGCTGCCTGGCCAGGAGCCACCGAAGCGGTGCGCCGCGAAGGAGGATTGCCCGCCAGGCCTGCCTGGCTGCCCCGAGGCCGGCGGCAAGCGCGGGGACAAGACCTGGGGCTCGGCCTGCGAGGCGACCGAGGAGTGCCAGTCGGGGCTCGCCTGTGTGAACGGGACCTGCGAGCAGGGGAGCGACGAGGCGGGCGGGGCGCCGAAGGGCAAGGGCAAGGGTAACCGCAACGTGGTCGGCGTCTCCGGCCAGCTCGACCTGCTCCTGGTGCGCGGTACCGATTACGTCTGCTCGGGCAGCGACGCCGCCTACGCCTGCTTCTATCCGGGCGGCGACGGCCGGCAGTTCTATGGTGAGCCCGCGGATCTCGAGGGAACGAACGGGGTCAAGGGCGGCCTGAGCCTCGCTGGGTGGCGGGTGATGCTGTCGTACGATCGGCAGCTGTTCTCGGATCTGCCGCTGCTCCTCGGCGTGCGGGTCGGGTTCGCGTTCGGCGGCTCGCCGTCTTCCAAGAACGGGCCGAGCGCGTGGACGGACGAGGCGGGCAATGATCTGCAGAACCCGCATCTCCAGGCGCTCAGCTTCCTACCGCTCCATGGGGAGCTCCGCGCCACGTATTTCCTCCTGGGGGATCGGATTGTCGAGAAGGGCGGGTTCCGCCCCTATGCCTTCGCCTCGCCCATCGGGCTGGCCCAGGCGAACGCCTCGGTGCCTGTGGATGTGTGCGATCGCCGCACCGAGGAAGGGGATCTGCTGCACACCAGCAGCAGCAACAGGTGTCCGGCGAACACCCGCTACGTCGAGAATCTCGATGCCTACCAGATCACCGGGCGGAACTTCTCGGCGCTAGGCGCCGGTGTGGTCTATGGCATCACCCAGAACTTCGGTGTCTCTGCCGAGATGAAGGTGATGCTGATGTGGCCAACGCTCGGCCTCGTCCTGGCCCCCACCGTCAGCCCCGTGTTCGCCTTCTAGCTCCGTCTCCCGCCCCCACAGCGACGTTGCCGACGCGCAAGCGTGCTCCAGCACGCCATCCCCGCCGCAGCGCAGCGCGTCGGTGCATCCGAGCCCCTCCTCCCTCCCCCGTCCCAGCCGCAGCGCGGGGGGCGCCCGCACAGGAGACGGGCCCAGATCGGCGTTTTCGGCGCGCAGGCGTACTCACATACGCCGAGCATCGAAAGCGCCGAGATGAGCCCGTATCCGAAGCGGTCGCCCCCCGCGCTAAAGATCGAAGTGTTCGGTGCCGAGCAGCTGGTAGAGGCCGTAGAGCGACCCGGCGTCGTGGTGCTCGAAGCGGACGCCCGCGCGCGCCGGCCGCCCCGCCGCACCGCGGCGGATCCAGGCGATACGACCGCGGAGGCTCAGCGGATCCCACAGGTTCGGGGCGGTGACCTCGAGCGTCACCGACGCCTCGGGATCCAGGAGCTCCGACGCGAGCTGGGCCTCGGACAGCTCGATGCCGGCGCCGCCCAGCCCCAGATCGCGGATGCGAACGCCGTGCTCCTCGATCGACTGCCGATCGCGCAGCGTCGCCCCAAGATCGACGCGTCGCCTCGCGTGAACGCGAAAGTGGTCCCGGACAGCCATCCTGGCGCATTCTCCAGTCGACGCGAACATATCACGAGAGACGCGCGCACACGCTCGGTTCGCCAAGCCCTGCGGCGCAGGGGCGCGGGCGCGGGCGTGGCGACACGCGCCGCGCGAACAGCATGCTCGCCCGGTCGCCCATGGCTGCGTTCGGTAAAGCGACCGTCACGTGTTAGCCTTTGGGCTTCGCGGCGAACCTTCGGTAACATGCGGACCACATCCGCTGGAGCGAGTCGCGAAGTAGACGGGAGTTCTACCCTGATGGCCCAGGACACACGCAAAGATCCGCGAGCGAGAGTGCTGCAGATGACCGTCCGCTACAAGAGCGCCACGGTCGACGAGTTCATCGAGCACCACTCGCATGACGTGAGCCGTGGCGGCATCTTCATCAAGACGCCGTCGCCCTTCCCCGCTGGCACGCTGCTCAAGTTCGAGATCCGTCTACAGGACGAGCAAGCCGTGATCGCCGGCGTCGGCCGCGTCGTGTGGAAGCGCGAGCCCGCGCAAGGAAGCGACGCGCATCCGGCGGGCATGGGCGTGAAGTTCATCAAGATCGATGAGAAATCCAAGGCCGTGATCACCCGGCTCGTCGACGCGCAAGCGGGCGCCGGGTCGGCGTTCGAGGCCGGCATCACCGACCGCGCGGATCTGGGCGACGACGTGCAGGAGATCACGGCCCCGTCGGCGACCGCGAGCGCGCCGCAGGCCGAGCCCGCGGCCTCCAAGGCAGCGCAGGCCCAGCAGGTGAAGCGGGCGTCGACGATGCTGGGGCTCGGCTCGATCGGGGCGAAGGGCGACGCGGGCAAGGGTGAGGCCAAGAAGGCCGACGTCGCGGAGGGCGGCAGCTTCTTCCCGCAGACGAACCCCGAGAAGGAGATGCCGCCGCCCGACGAGCGGACGATGATGAAGCAGGCGGCCGAGCTGCTGAAGCAAGCGCTCGCCGACGCCGGCGGCTCGCTGGACGAGATCGGCCCGTCGAAGGAGCCGCTCATGGCCGCCCCGCCGAAGAAGGCCGAGCCCGCTCCGGCGCCGAAAGAGGAGCATGTCAGGCCCCTGGCCGAGCCGGCGGCGATACCCGTTCCGGCGGTCGCTCAGCTGGCGAACGAGCGTGAAGCGCGGGACGATGCGCCCGCGGCCGAGGCGAGACCAGCGAAGGCGGCCGCGGCCAAGAGGCCGGCCGAGGTCGCGGACAGGGCGCCGGCAGACGATCTGCACGGCAAGCCTGCGCGCCAGGACGTGAAGGCGGCCGACGATCAGGCGAAGGCGAAGCCAGCGGCCGCCAAACCGAAGGAAGACAAACCGGCCACGGCCAAGGCCGCAACAACGGCCCAGGCTCCTCTCGCACAGGAAGAGGAGAGCAGCGGCACTGGGCGGCTGCTCACGATCCTGCTGGTCGCGGCGGCGCTCTGCGGCGCGCTCTGGCTCGTCTTCGGGCAGAGCGACAAGCCCCCCGCGACCCCACCGGCCGCGCCGGAGCAGCCTGCAGCGAAGCCTGCGGCTCCGGCGGAGAAGCCTGCGGCTCCGGCGGAGAAGCCTCAGCCGACGGAGGTCGTGCCCGCAGCGACGGACAAGGCTGCGCCCGCCGCCACGGCGGCCCCCACGACGACCGCCGAAGCGCCGGCGGCGCCGACAGCGAGCGCCACCGCGACGGCGGAGCCAGCGGCGCCCAAGGCAACGGCGGAGCCTGCGGCCCCCGCGGCGACGGCGGAGCCCGCTGCGCCGAAGGCGACGGCGGAGCCTGCGGCGCCCACGCCAGAGCCCGCGGCGCCCACGGCGACGGCGGCGCCCGCGGCCCCCAAGCCGGTGGCGCCCAGGCCCAGGCCGGCCGCGCCGAGGCCGCCGAAGAACGACGATCCCTACGGTTGATGACCAGGCCGCGGGTCCTCCGCGGGAGAGGCAGCTGCGATGAGCGGCTCGGTGAGTCACGTCGGTGAATCAGGGCTGGGCCGCCCGAAGGCGGCCGCCACGCTGGCCGCGCTGGGCCTGCTGGCCGCGACCGGGCTCGTCTGCGGCGCGGTAGCGTTGCGCGATCCGACGGCCGTGACGGCGCTCGAGCAGGGCGCCAGCGCCTCGTCGAGCCCTTCGCCGGCCGCCGCGCCGAGCAGCAGCAGCAACAGCAGCAGCCGCGAGAGCAGCAGCGCGCCGGCCCCCGAGCCGGCGCCGGCGCTCGCGCCCGCGGAGCCCGAAGCCCCGGCGAAGGCGCCGCCTGCCCGCGCTCAGCCCGCGGAGCTCGAGAGCGCCCAGGCCGCGGGGAGCGCGGCGCTCGGCGCGCTCGCACAGCGGTATCCGGAAGACCCTGCGGTCCTCCGGGCGCTCGCGGTCGCGCAGGGGCGCGAGAAGGCGATGGCGACCGCGCTGCTCACGGCGCAGCGGCTGTTCGAGCTCGCTCCCGAGGAGGCCGGGAACGACGAGCTCAAGCAGATCATCCTGAGGGCAGCCAACGGCACCCCGGACCTCGCCCTCACGGCGTTCGATCTGATGGCCAAGCACATGGGAAGCCGCGGTCCCGACCTGCTCTACGAGGTGGTGACCGCGCCGAAATTCGGCGATTGGCCCAGGGACCACGCGAGCACACGGCTGATGGAGAGCAGCGTGCGGCAGCTCGCGTCGCCGGCGCTGCTCGTCGCCGACGATCTGCGCCGCCTCACGGAGTGCCCCACCAAGGCGATGCTCGCCAGGGTGCGCGAAGAAGGCGATATCCGCGCGCTCCATTACATCAAGGCGCTCGGCACCCCTCAGCCATGCCGGGGCCATCGGACGCGCAAGTGCCTCAGGTGCGGCCCCCTCCAGAAGGAGCTTCGCGCGACGGCCAGCGCCATCGAGAAGCGCAAGAACGACAAGGCGGCGGCAGCGCCGCCCGCTGCGAGCGCCGCTCGCTGAGCGCCTTCGTCTCGCAACCCCGGAGCAGCCTCCGTCCCTCGCTTCGCCGCCTTCACGCGTCGACGTGACGGCGCCGAGCGGCCCGCGCCGCGCTACCCCCGCAAAGCTGCCCGCACGAAGGGAGTGCCTCGGCACGGCCGCGTGGGCGGCTCAATGCTCCGAAGCAGCCGCTCAACACCCGCTGGGAGCGGCACGGCCACGCAGACAGCTCGACGCGTGGAACCAGCTCACCAGGGGAGCGAATCGGGGTGGGCGCAGCAGGACTTGAACCTGCGACTTCGTCCGTGTGAAGGACGCACTCTACCGCTGAGTTATGCGCCCGATGCCAGCCGGTTGTCACCCGGCCGTTTCGGAAAGACGTGGCGCTTTTAACCCAAACATCGGCGTTCGACAAGAAGAACTCGCTGGCGATGTCGAACTTCTTCGCGGCGCTCGGGCAGACCCGGAGCCGGCGGCCCGTGGGGCAGACCCGGAACCGGCGGGTCGCCTGTGAAGGCGCGTCTGGCGGCTCCGGCTCCGGCCAGCGAGCCGGCCGCTGAGCCCGCGCGCGCCGGCTGTGCGCCAGCCGTGAGCGACGGGGGACGGAGCCAGGCGGGCTACCGCGCCCGCGCGGCGTCGCGCTCGAGCGAGCGGGGACAGGCCCCGCTGCCATTCGAGCGCGCGCATGGACACCGACGCAGAGCGAGGCGCGCGGTCAATCGAGCGTCGCGACGGCCCGCCGGAGCGCAGCGAGGCCTGCTTCGATGTGGTCCTCATCGCAGGCGTACGAGAAGCGAAGGTACCCAGGCGCGCCGAAGGGGGTGCCGGCGACCGCCGCGACGTGCGCCTGCTCGAGCATCCACGTCGCCACGTCCTCGTCGCTCGCGAGCGTCGTCCCCTGGAAAGCGCGCCCGCAGAGCCCACGCACGTCGGCGAACGCGTAGAAGGCGCCCTCCGGCATCCTGCAGCGCACCCCCGGTACGGCGTTGAGCCCCTCGACCATCAGCGAGCGCCGCCGGGCGAACGCCGCGCGCATCGCGAACACCGCGTCGCGGGGCCCGTTCAGGGCGGCGACGGCGGCCGCCTGGGAGACGGCCGCCGCGTTCGTGGTGCTCTGGCCCTGGACCACGTCGAGCGCCCTCGCGACCTCGATCGGCGCGATGCTCCAGCCGATGCGCCAGCCGGTCATGGCGAAGGTCTTGCTGACCCCATCGACGACGATCACTCGCGGCGCGAGGTCCTCCGCGAGCGCGGGGAGCGAGACGTGCCGGAACCCGTCGTAGGTGAGATCGGCATAGATCTCGTCGACGATGATCCAGCAGTCGTAGCGCCGCAGCACGCCCAGAAGCGGGAGCAGGTGCTCCTCCGCATACGCTGAGCCGGTCGGATTGGAGGGCGTGCACAGGATGATCGCCTTCACCCGCGGAGAGAGCGCGGCCTGGAGCGCGTCCGCCGTGAGGCGGAAGCCCATCTCCTCGGTCGTGTTGACGATGACCGGCGTGGCGCCGGCGAGGCGCACCTGCTCGGGGTAGCTCACCCAGTAAGGCGCGGGGATGACGACCTCGTCTCCCGGCTCGAAGAGCGCGGTCGCGAGGTTGAACAACGCGTGCTTCGCGCCGCAGCTCACGGTGACCTGGCTCGGCAGCGGCCGCCAGCCGCGGTGCTGCTCGGTCGTGGCGCAGATCGCCGACTTCAGCTCGGCGATGCCGGACACGGCCGTGTAGTGGGTGGCGCCGGCGTCCAGCGCCGCCTTCGCCGCGCTGCGAATGTGCTCGGGCGTATCGAAGTCAGGCTCGCCCACGCCGAAGGAGTAGACCTTGTGCCCGTCGGCGCGGAGGCGCGCGGCCCTCGCCGCCATGGCGAGCGTTGCACTGGGCGCGACGGCCGACAGACGGTCAGCGAGCTTCCTGGGCATCGAGACACTGAGGAATAAAGGGCGGCCTGAGATAACGCAAGGCGCGACCGCTCCGGCGCTTGCGCGGGCGGCGCGGATGTGCAGCTAGGGCGACGGCGTGGCGCCGCCGACCTGGACCGCGGGCTTCTGCTCGTCCTGCTTGATCGAGTAGCGCACGAGCGCGCGGAGCACGTCGTTGCGCTGCACGTTTCCGAGGAGGCTCTTCATGTCCTCGTAGATCGACGGATCGACCAGCAGGGCGCCGAGGGTCCCCTTGCCCGCCCTCATGTCGTGCACGATCGCCCGCAGATCGCCGGTCATCGCCGTCACGTTGGCGAGCGCCTCGGCGCCGTCACCCTTGCCGCCGTAGAGCGCGTCGTGCGCGAGGCTGTCGCTCTCGCGGATGCCCCGCAGCGTCATGGCGACCTCGTCCGCCGCGTTCCCGAACTGCTGAATCTGCTTCTGCGGGCCGTCGCCGTAGATGACGTCGTGCGCGAACCCCGGCCCCTCCTTGACCCGCGAGACGACCCCCCGCACCTCGCGCACCGTGCTCGCGAGCTCCGTGCTGAGGCGATCGAGGCTTTGTACCGTGCGCGAGATGCGCTCGGCCTCCTCGGGATCGGTCAGGAAGCGGTGCGGGTAGCCTTCGCCCTCGGTCACCTGCTTCATCAGCGTGTTCGCCGAGGCGACCGTCTCGCGGAGATCCCTCTGGAGCTTCTCGTCGGCGATGTTCTCCGAGACCTTCTGGATGTTGTCGAGCGTCGCCTCGGCCTTCTCGGCCATGCCGGTGACCTTGCCCATCACGTCGGTCGGCACCTCGCCGGGGATGTGCCCGCCAGGCGGCACCGAATCCGGGCTCTGCCCCTTCGTGAGCTCCAGCATCTTGTCGCCGAGCAGGCCCTTGTTCGCGATCTGGGCGACGCTGTCCGTCTTGATCCGGCTCGCCTCGCTCTCGACGATCTCGAGCTTCACATAGATCCGGGAGTCCTTCGGATCAGGGCCGTAACCGACCTCAGCGACGTGACCGATGTCGATGCCTCCCATGCGGATGGGCGCGCCCGGCTTCAGCCCCTGCACATCGGCGAAGTTCGTCGTGAAGCCAACGGAGGAATCGAAGAGCCGCCGCTCGTCACCTATCAGGAAAATGACTACGGCGGAGAGTACGAGGCCCGCCAGCACAAAGAGTCCGACCTTCAGATCGCGCGCTCTGCCCATGCAGAAGGGCATCTTGCGCGATCTCGGAGGGATCGTCACGCGCCGAGAAGCGTCTGGACGTCCTCATTCACCGGAGCAGTCCCGGTAATGAAATCGGCGACATGCGGATCGGTGGACGCCCGGAACTCATCCGGAGTGCCGGTAGCGATGACCTCGCCGCGGAAGATCATCGCCATCCGATCCGAGATCGTGAACGCGCTCTTCATGTCGTGTGTCACCACGATGCTCGTCACGTTGAGCGCCTGTTTCAGCCCCTTGATGAGGTGGTTGATGCGCTCGGTGTTGATCGGATCGAGGCCGGTCGTCGGCTCGTCGTAGAGCAGCACCTCGGGCTGCACCGCGATGGCGCGCGCGAGGCCGACGCGCTTCTTCATGCCGCCGGACAGGTCTCCCGGGCGCATCTGCTCGATGCCCGGCAGGCCGACGAGCGACAGCGCCCAGTTGACCCGATCCGCGATCTGCGTCTCGGTCATCTCCTTGCGGTAGTGCTCGTGCAGGCCGTAAGCGACGTTCTCACCGACCGAGATCGAGTCGAACAGGGCGCCGCCCTGGAAGAGCATCGCGATGCGCTGACGCACCCCGGCGATGCGCGACTCACTCAGGCGCGTGATCTCCTCACCGTGAAACTGGATAGATCCATCATCAGCGTCGAGCAGCCGGATGAGCAGCTTGAGCATGACGCTCTTGCCGACGCCCGAGCCGCCCATGATGGTGATCGTCTCGCCCGGGTACACTTCGAGGTTCAGGTCGCGGTAGATGACCTTCGGACCGAAGGCCTTGCGCACACGCGAGAACCGGATCAGCGGCTCAGCCACGCGTTCACGCTAGCACGCCGCGAAGGCCCGCCGCGAACGCTCAGTCGGACGCGGCGACGTGCTCGATCCTGATCTCGACGGCGTCCCCGCCGCGCCAGGCGTCGCGCCGGAGGCGGCCCACCACGTCGACGCGCTTGCCGGTGAACCGCGGCGCGAGCTCGCCCATCTCGAACCCGAAGCACGAGATCTCGCGTCGGGCGAACGTGAGCTCCAGCTTGAGGTGGCCCTTGAGATTCCTCGCGGAGCGCACGGCCGCGCCCGGCACGAGGACGTACGACGGGCGGTTGCCCTCGCCGCACGGCTCGAGCCGCTCGAGATCACGCGCCACGGCCGCCGGATCGTCGCGATCGTCGAGCCGGACGTGGGCGGTCGCGAACGCCGCGGCGGCCGGGAGGTCCTGCTCGCGGAAGGCGTCGCACCACGCTGCCCGGAGCGCCTCGACGCGATCGGCGCGCACCTCGACGCCGGCCGCTGCCTGGTGGCCGCCGAAGCCGACGAGCTCGGCGCGGCAGCGGGTGAGCGCGTCGTGGAGCCGCGCGCCCGCCGGACCGCGCACCGAGCCGCGCCCCTTCGCGCCCTCGAGCGCGATCACGATCGTCGGCTTGCCGTAGCGACCCGTGATCCTGCCAGCGACGATGCCGACCACGCCGGGGTGGAAACCCTGCCGCGCGATGACGATCGCAGGATCCCGATCGAACCCGGCGCGCTCGATCTCGGCGAGCGCGGAGGTCAGCATCTCGTCCTGGATCGCGCGCCGCTTCATCTGCGCCTGCTCCACCGTGGCGGCGAGCGCAGAGGCGGTCACGCCGTCGTGCGCGAGCAGGAGCTCCAGGGAGATGTCGGGATCGCCGAGCCGACCGGGCGCGTTGAGGCGAGGCGCGATCCGGAAGGCGACGTCCTCGGCGGACGCGCCGCGCCCGAGATCGAGGTTGGCGAGCGCCGCGAGCGCGCGGAGCCCTGGACGGGGCCCGGTCTGGAGCACGCCAAGGCCGGCCCGAACGAGCGCGCGGTTGTCGCCGGTCAGCGGAGCGACGTCGGCGACCGTGCCGATCGCCACGAGATCGAGGTAGGGGCGGAGATCGAGCGACGAGCCGAGCTTCTTGCGCACGGCCGCCAGGAGCGAGAGCGCGAGCCCGCACGAGGCGAGCCCCTTGTACGGGAAGCCGCAATCGGCGCGGTGCGGGTTCAGGAACGCGATCGCGGGGAGCGGCTCGGCCGGTACGAGGTGGTGATCGATGACGACGCAGTCGATGCCGGCCGCGCGGGCCGCGGCCAGCCGCTCGTGATCGCTGGATCCGCAGTCGCACGTGATGAGCAGCGTGGGACCGGCGCGCATCACGCGCTCCAGCGCGGGCACCGAGAGGCCGTAGCTGCCCTCGGCGCGCGTCGCGAGGAGCGGCACCACCTGTCCCGAGAGGGCGCGCAGCCCGCCGGTCATGATGGCGGTCGCGGTGATCCCGTCGCAGTCGTAGTCGCCGAAGACGGCGATCCGCTCGCGGGCGCGCACGGCGCGCGCGATCCGCTCCGCGCTCGCCTCGCGATCGGCCATCGCGTCGGGCGACGTGAGGTGCGAGAGCCGCGGGTCGAGGAAGCGCCGGGTCGCGTCGTCAGGCGCCCAGCCGGCCCGGTGCAGGATGTCCGCTACCGTGATCGACAGCCCCAGCTGGCGCGCCATCACGAGCGCCTCGGCGGACGCCTCGCCCGGATCCGCGACGGGCGCGGCGCCCCGCGCGCCGGGCGAAGCCGAGCCCGGCGCCTCGCGCTCGGCGAGCTCCCTCCACGCCTCCGTGGCCGTGCTCATCACAGAAGCGGGTACACCGGCGGGATGGATGCGTCCATGACCTGGGGCGGTTCAGGCCGCGCGGCTCCGCGCGGCCACGGCGAGGCGCTCAGACGACCGCGTCGGCGCGCTTCTGCGTGCGGACGCGGCTGACCTTCTTGCGCTTGCCCGAGCTCGCGCCGAAGAACCGGCGGTCGATCCACTCGGTGAGCGGCGCCGCGACGTAGATCGACGAGTACGTGCCGACGACGATCCCGACGACGAGCGTGAACGCGAAGTCCCGGATGACGCCCGTGCCGTAGAAGAGGAACATGACGAGCGACAGCAGCGTCGTCATGGACACGAGGATCGTGCGCCCGAGCATCTCGGAGAGCGAGAAGTTGATGACGGCCGCGAAGCTCATGTCCCGGTGCTTCCCCAGGTTCTCGCGGATCCGGTCGTAGACGACGACCGTGTCCGTGATCGAGTAGCCGACGATCGTGAGCAGCGCGGCGACCGTGGAGAGGGTGATCTCCCGCTGCGTGATCACCATCGCCCCGAGCGCGATGCCGACGTCGTGCACGAGCGCGACGATGCCGCCGGGCGCGAACCGGATGTCGAACCGGAACGCGATGTACGCCATGATGAAGAAGATCGTGATGGCGATGCTCTTGATGGCCGCGTCGCGCAGCTGCGCGCCGGCCTTCGGGCCGATCCACTCGACCCGGAGCGCCTGCTCCGGCACCTTGTCCGCGCCGAGGTGCTGCCGGAGGCCATCCATCAGCTGGTCGCCCTTCGACTTCAGGTGGAGCTCGACCTTGTGGTCGCGCTCGCTCACGATGAGCGGATTGTTCCCGCCGGCCCTGAGCTCGACCCCCTCGATGCCCTCGAGCTGCTTCTTGATCCCCTCCAGGTCGGGCGTGGTGTCGTAGCGCGTGGAGATCTTGTCGCCGCCGGGGCTGAACTTGACCTCGGTGGCGCGCACCGCGTGCGGGCAGCGGTCCTCGGGGACGGAGCCGTTCTCCGGCGGCAGGCACATCCGATCGCGCACCGCGGCCTTCTGCTGCTCCGACAGGGTCGAGACCTCGTGGACCCGGATGAGGTAGCGGTTCGGGTTGGCCTGATCCGCGACGGACACGATGTCCGGGGAGTCGAAGCCCGCCTTGGTGACGGCCTCACGGACCTCGGCGCTCGAGACCGGAGCCCGGAAGGCGACCTCGACCTCGGTGCCTCCCTTGAAATCGGTCCCGAGCTTCGGCCCCGGCACGATGAACGAGATGATCGACAGGATGAGCAGCACCCCGCTGAGCCCGATGAAGAGCCAGCGCTTGCTCATGAAGTCGAACTGACGGCCAGGTTTGATGAGTTCCATCGTCGTGTCTCAATCGGAGATCCGCTCGCGCGTTCTCCCTCATAAGGTCGGAGATCGGCTCGCGCGCCCCCGTACTCAGCCGAGCGAGAGCGTCTTGATCTTTCGGCCGCGGACCGCCCAATCGAACATCAGGCGGGTGCAGACGACCCCGGTGAACAGGCTGATCGCGATGCCGACGATCAGCGTGATCGCGAAGCCCTTGATGGGGCCGGTGCCGTACTGCGCGAGGATGAGCCCGGAGAGCAGCGTGGTCACGTGGCCGTCGAGGATCGCGCTGAACGCCTTGTCGTAGCCGACGTCGACCGCGGCGCGCGGGCTCTTGCCGGCCCTGAGCTCCTCCCGGATGCGCTCGTTGATCAGCACGTTGGCGTCGACGGCGATGCCCATGGTGAGCACCAGGCCGGCGATGCCGGGCAGCGTCATCGACGCCCCGAACATCGCGAGGACGGCGATCTGCAGGATGAGGTTGAAGACGACGGCGATGTCCGCGATGAGCCCGGCGCGGCTGTAGATCACCACCATGAAGACGACGACGAGCACGCCGCTCGCGATGGCCCCCTTCATGCTCTGCTGGATCGCGTCCTTGCCCAGCGACGGGCCGATGCGCTGCTCGTTCGAGGGGGAGATCGGGGCCGGCAACGCGCCCGATCGGAGCACCAGCTCGAGCTTGCGCGCGTCCTGGAGCTGCTGATCGGGGTTCTGCGAGCCCATCGTGATCTGCGCGCGGCCGCCGCCGATCTTCGTCTGGATGACCGGCGCGCTCTCGACCTTCTCGTCGAGGATGATGGCGAACCGCCGCTTGACGTTCCTGCCGGTGATGTCCTCGAACCGGTCGGCGCCGGTCGGGGTGAAATCCATCGACACGTACCAGCCGCCGAGGCCGCCATCGCGCTGATCCGGGAGCGCCTGCGCGTCGCGCACCATGTCGCCCGTGATCTCGGCCTTGCTGAAGAGGAAGTACGTCCGCCAGCCGATCTCCTCGATGGCGTCCTTCTCCTCGTTGTACTCGTACAGCTTGCCGTAGCCGACCTCGTTGTCCGCCGGGACCTGGAGCGTCCCGACCCACTCGCGCAGCCGCTTCAGCGTGTCGCGCATCTCCTCGTGCTCCGCGCGCACCATCCGCGCGAAGTGGACCGGCTTCGTCTTCCCGGGGCCGACCGGCGCGTTCTCGATCGAGAACGTCAGCCCCTTCGGGAGGTCTTCCTCCTTGGCGCTCCTCGCGATCGGCTCGAAGAAGTCGTGGTCGTCGTCGACCATCTTGAACTCGAGCCGCGCGGTCTGGCTGATGATCTCGCGGATCGTGGTGAACGCGTTCTCGTCGTCGCCGGGGACCTCGATGATGACGTCCTCGTCGCGCGTGGAGACGCTCGCCTCCTTGAGGCCGAGCCCGTCGACGCGGCGGAGCACCGTCTCCTTGGCCTGCGTCACAGCCCGGTCGCGGATGCTGCTCGAGACCTCGTCGCGGATCCGGAACTTCGCCACGCGGCGATCCGCCGAGCGCTGGAGCTGCAGCTCGTGCAGGAACTTCGCCAGGAACTCGTCGTTGATCTTCTCGGAGTCCGCCGGGTCGTTGAACGTGATCGCGATCGTGTCCGCCTGCTCGCGCGACTTCTCGATGCGGAGCTTCGTCTGGAGCTTCTGCATCTCCTCGATCGTCGGCGGCTTGTCGCCCTCGTGGAACCCGAACGACTTCGCGAGCGCCGCGCGCAGGTCGTCGTAGTACCGATCCCGCTTGTCGCTGATCGCCTCGTCGACGTCGACCGTGTAGACGAGGCGGAGGCCGCCCTTCAGATCCAGCCCGCGCACCAGGCGGAACGGGATGTTCGACGTCAGGAAGCGGCTGAACCCGAGCTCGCCCGCCCTCGCCCGGGTCTCCTGCTCCGCCACCTCCTCCGATGAGAGGCCGGTGTGGACGGGGCGGCCGTACCGCTCGTCGTGGTAGGTCGGGTAGATGGCGAGCGCCGAGCCGAGCGCCAGGAAGAGCACGAAGCCCGTCTTTACCCGCCACCCGAAATCGATCCACGGCCCGACGCAGAGCAGCGCCCACGGCACCATCAGGCCGAAGGTCGCGAGGGCCCAGAACACGTGGTAGTGGGCCGCGATCGCAGCGGCGCCGGCGGAGAGTGCCGCCCAGGCGAAGACGCTGCGCTTCGATCGGCTGAGCCAGGCGCCGAGGAGGCACAGGCCGGCGACGCCGGCGAACCCGTACTGGAAGATGTTTAGGAGCATGGAGTGTGGCGCCGCGGGGGCGGTAAAAAAGCTTCCTGTTGGGCCGAGCGCCGGCCTACGACTTCTTTTCCTTCGCCGCGTCGGCGACCTTGGCGTCCGCCGCCGCGACCTCGCCCGGATCGGGGCCCTGGATCGCGCTCTTCAGGACCTGCACGTTCACGCCAGGGGCGATCTCCAGCTTGACCCTGGGGGAGTTCGGGCTGATGTCGATGATCCTGCCGAGGAGCCCGGACTGCGTGACGACCCGGTCGCCCGCCTTGAGGCTCGACTCGAGCTGCTTCTGCTTCTTGCTCTGGCTCCGCGTCATCACGAAGATGAGCAGCAGCGGCAGCGCCAGGATGAGGAACTGGAAGGCCCCTCCGCCGAACGGCGAAGAAGGCGGCGCCTCCTGACCTCCGGACGGCGGCGATTGACCTTCGACCGGCGTCGCGGGCGCATTGCCCGCTCGCCCGGGGGCGGCGTTCGGCTGGAACCAGTTTGAGCTTGCCAAGGTGACGCGTGTCTCCGGGCCCCGACGGGCTCGCCCGCAATTTGCGGGCCTCTCCCAACCCCCCGGGGCCCGCCTCCATACCCAGGATCCAGGGGTCGCGCAAGGAGCTAGGCGGGCAGGCTCACCCGGGCGTCCGGGGAATGCAGCCTGACGGCCCTTTCCGCGCTTGCGTTCTCTTCCGCTCTTCCGCCCTTCCGCTGCCGCGCGGCGTCAGCCGTCGCTGCCGAACACGATGTGCCGGCGAGCGCGCTCCCCGCTCGCGATCTCCGCGAGCGAGAGGCGCACGTCGCGTTCGGTGATGGTGCCGTCGATCGTCGCGAACGTCGCGGAGAGGATCGGCGGGATGCGCCCGACGCTGGGGAAGCCCGGCGCCCAGGTGAGCGCGTCCGCGAACGCTGCCTTCACCCCGGCGGCGACGGGCCCGTACGGCGCGAGCGGCACGTCGAGCGGCTCCAGGACCACGATGGCCTTGGCCCGCGCGAGCGTCTTCACCACGTCGGCGCCGAAGAACGGGCGGAGCGCGCGCACGCCCACGAGGCCGACGCGCCGGCCCTGCGCGCGCAGGCTGCGCACGACCTCGCGGGCCGCCGGGAACGCGCAGCCCACGACGACCATGATCTCCTCCGCGTCCGCGGTGTCGACGCGCTCGATCGCGCCGAGCGGCCTGCCGGTCAGCTCGCAGAGCTCCCGCATTGCGCTGGCGAGCGCGAACGGAACGCGCGCGCAGAAGCCCCGCTCGGCCCGCTTCCGGACGACGCCACGCCCCTGCGGGCGAGGCCCCCCGTCGCCATCGCTCTCGCCCGGCGCTGCGTCGGTGAAGGTCGGCGCGCTCCGCTCGGAGCCGAGGAAGCGCGCCGCGAGCTCGCGCGCCCCGCCGAGAGCCGACACGTCCGACGGCAGCGCGTCGACGAGGTGCAGGAACGGCGTCTCGCTGTCCTCGGCGGCGCGCCGCGCCACGAGCGTCATGTCGGCCGCCTCCTGGCTGCTCCAGGTCACGAGCACCCCCGCGCCGACGTCGAGCGCAGGCGCGAGCTCGTCGCGCCCGACGGCGAGCCCGCCGCGCCGCTCGATGACGTGCACGGTGACCGGCGTCCGCACCGCCGCCGCCTCGCCGAGCGCGGCGAGCGCCCCGACGAGCTCGTGGGCGCCCAGCACCACGCTCGCGCGCTGCCCGGCGCGCGTGCGCGCAGCGGCGCCGCGGATCGCCTCGGTGGCGCACGCGGCGCGCTCGATCGGCAGATTGCCGGGCACCGCCGCGTGCGCGGCGAACAGCGCGCTCCCCGCGGCCACCTCGACATGTGCGATCACCGCCGCCGGATCCGGCGGCGAGCCTAGACCGTCAGGTCCTGCCATCCCATCGTTCGTCGCCCGAGCCGCACGCGAGGTCAAGCGCGAGCGCGATCGGCCTCCGCGCAGCGACCGGCCTGAAGTAGCGCGGCGATCGCGATTGTCGGTGTCCGGACGTAACTCCGAGAATTCACGCTCCCACCGCGCAATGAGCTTCCGCCGCGCGCCGCTGCCGAGCGGTCGCTCGCCCGGCGCGTCGAGCACGCCGTAAGCACGCCGTAGAAGCCTGCCGCGCCAGGCCTGTGGCTGCGCCGGCCTCGTCGACCCATCGACGGCATCGACGGTTCGGCGAGCCGGCTGCTCGACAAGGCGGGGGAGCGAGGACGGCCGCCGCCCGAGCCTTCACCGGGAATCCGTCACCAGGCCGCCACGACAAAAGCGACCCCACGAAACATATCGCTTGACGGACCTCGCCCCCCTTGATAGGAGGCGCTCTCCGTTTCGTCGGCCTCGGGCCGAGCGGGCGGGACATAGGCGCGTAGCTCAGTGGTAGAGCACTACCTTGACACGGTAGGGGTCGCCGGTTCGAAACCGGCCGCGCCTACAAATCAGCAGGTGACCTAGCCTGCGAGGTTTCATGGCCATCGATCAGACAGCCCTGGCCGCTTCGGCGGCCCGCACCACGGTGCGCAAGGCTCTCGCCGACGACATCGCCAAGAACCGCCCCATCCTCGGCGCTCACGTCAACGGGCGCCTCATCGATCTTCACACACCCTTCTACTGCGACGACTCGGCCCGGCTCGGGCCGGTCCGGACGAGCGCTCCGGATGGCCTTTCGGCGAACGTCGTGGCCGCCCCGCGGTCGCGCGATCTCGACAAGGCCCTCGGAGCGATGCCGCTCGAGGAGCTCGCCGACCGGCGAGCCGCGGAGTCGAAGCTCCCCCGGCTCGCCGTGAGCGCATCGGGTTCGTGACCTGCCGCTCCGGCCGGCCTCTCTCGCCCGGCAGGCCCTTCCCCACCCCCGTCGAGCCCGGCGCGCCATGGCCCGGAGCGCCCATGCGCCACGGCGCTCGTCCTGCTTGCTGCCGTTGCCTGCGGCGCAGAGTCAGGCGACATTGTCGTGGTGATGGACGCCACGACCGGGCTCGGTCGCGAAGCGGCGGCCCGTCGCTTTCAAGAGCACAGAACACAAGGAGGCAGCGAAATATCACATGGCGATGAGACGCTTCGACCCTCGGCAGGCCCAGCGGGGGCCGCAGATCCGCATCAACCAGCGCATCCGCGTCCCGGAGATCCGCGTCATCGGTGATGATGGCGAGATGCTCGGCATCATGCAGACCCACGAGGCGCTGCGCCGAGCACAGGAGAAGGGGCTCGACCTCGTCGAGGTCAACCCGAAGGCGGATCCCCCGGTCTGCAAGATCCTCGACTTCGGCAAGTACAAGTACGACGAGAAGAAGAAGGCCCGCGAGGCGAAGCGCAAGCAGAGTGTGGTGGAGATCAAGGAGATCAAGCTCCGTCCCAAGACGGACGACCACGATCTCGAGTTCAAGACCAGAGCTGCGCATCGGTTCCTCGGCGCAGGCCACAAGGTGAAGTTCACGGTGCGCTTCCGCGGCCGCGAGATCACCCACCCGGAGAAGGCGCAGGAGCAGCTCGACTGGATCGTCCAGCACTGCGAGGAGATCGCGAACGTCGAGGTGCGCCCCATGATGGAGCAGCGCACGATGACGCTGATGATGGCGCCCAAGCCGGCGATCCTGCAGAAGGTGGCCCAGGCCCGCGCCGCCGCCGAGAAGGCGCGTCAGAAGGCGATCCAGGAAGGGCGCGCCGCTCCTGCCCAGGACGACACCGAGGAAGAGGAGATCGAGAAGCTCGAGAGGGAGCTCGAGGAGCAGGACGACGAAGAGGACGACGAGGCGGAGGGGACCGAGTAACGCATCCGGCGAGAGAGCGCGCCACGACGCCGATCACGGTGCGGCGCGCCTCGCAGGGGCGGCGTGTCGTCGCGTGTTGACCCGCGCTGACATGCGCTGAGCGCTCGTGCGCTGGGCACCTCGCCCGCCGCGCGGCACGCAGCGCGCCCATGGCTCGGCCGTGGGCGCCGCAGGGAGCACGCTCCCTTCGCCGGGTCAGTGCGGGATCAGGCCGCCGAACCACGCGCCTGCGGCGAGGGCGGCCAGCGCGGCGACGAGCAGCACGGCCTTCACCGCGCCGCCCCCGGTCCTGGCGGGAGCAGCCAGATCCAGCTCCAGGTCGCGCGGCGCGGCCGGGACGAGCGGCGCAATAGGCGCCGGCGTGGGCGGCGCAGGGCGCTGCACCTCGGGTACGGGCTGCGGGGAGGCCAGGGTCGGCACGGCTCGCCTCTCAAGCGGCGGATGCGCCGGCGGGGGCGGTGCGAGCAGCGCCCCCGCGGGCCTGGACGAGGGGGCCCTGGAGGAAGGGGCAAGCGGAAGGCCGAACCCCGTCTCCTCGAGCGCGGCGAGGTTGCCCTCCTCGACCGACACGGTGGCGAGGGACCGCCGCATGACGTCCTCCCCCGGCGCCGAGAGCTTGTCCCCCGGCGCCGAGAGCTTGATCTCGTCGGCCCACTTGCCGATGTCCTCGAAGGCCGAGATCTTGAGCGGCTCGTTCAGGCGCGTGGTGCTCGGCGCCGCCTTGTCGTCCGGGAGCGACGTGAACTCGAGCAGCGTCTCCTCGATGAGCCGGTCGATGAACGACGCCTTGTCCGACGTGGGAGCCCGCTTGCGGAGCGCCATGGCGCTGCGGACGTGCTCGGCGATGTCATAGGCGCTGACGGGCCTGCCGAACCTGTACAGGAAGGTCGTGAGATCCCGGCCGAGCTCGCGCGCCGAGCTATAACGTTCGCCGGGATCGCGGGCCAGCGAGCGGGCGATGATGCGATCGAGCTCGGGGGGAACCGCCTTGTTGCTCTCGGAGAGCGGCGGGATCTGCGCCTGCTGCACGAGCTTGACCGTCTGGTAGTCGGTGTCGCCGAGGAAGAGCCGCTTCCCGGAGAGCATCTCCCAGAGGATCGCGCCGAGCGCGAAGATGTCGGTGCGGTGATCGACCTCCTGGCCCTGCGCGGCCTCGGGCGAGAGGTAGCTGAACTTGCCCTTGATGATCCCGGCCTCGCTCTTCTCGAGCTGGCTCGTCGCCTTGGCGAGGCCGAAGTCGACGATCTTCACCTCGCCGTACTTCGTGATGAGCACGTTCGGAGGCGACATGTCCCGGTGGACGATCTGGAGCTGGTGCCCGTCGGCCGCCTTGAGCTCGTGGGCGTACGTGAGCCCCTCGCAGAGCTTCGCCGTGATGAACACGGCAGACTCGACCGGGAGCGTGCGCCCGGCCTTGCGCATCGATTCGAGGACCGCCTTCAGGTCGGCGCCGTCCACGTACTCCATCACGATGAAGTACGCGTTGTCGCCGACGCCGATGTCGAACACCTGCGCGACGTTGGAGTGGGAGAGGTGCGCAGACAGCCGCGCTTCGTCGAGGAACATCGCGATGAAGCGCTTCTTCTCGCTGAGGTGCGGGAGCACGCGCTTGATCGCGACCTGCTTCTTGAACCCCTCGATCCCGGCGCTCTCCGCCAGGAAGACCTCGGCCATGCCGCCCGAAGCTAGCCGCTCGATGACCCGGTAGCGCTGCTGCTGGTGGGCTTCCGTCATGGTCCACCTAGTACACCACGTCCCACGCTGCGCGCGGAAACAACCGGCTCGTCTTCATCGGAGTCCGCGGGCGATGCGCGCAAAGAGTGCGGCCCGCAACGAGCGCGCGCGCGCCCTCCCTATCCCCCCGGACGTAGCCTGATGCGGGCATCGCAGCGGCCGGGCTCGGGAGGCGAGGCTCGCTCAGCCCGTGAGCGCGCTCCGCATGAGCGGGCGAGGTGCAGGTGTGAGCGGCACCGCCACAGCGCGCACGCGGCTCCTCGACGCGACCGCGCCGCGCGCGAGCGCCGCGGGCTCGATCTGTGCGACCTGTGCGACGGCGCGCCTCCGGCGATCGTCCAGCTCCGCGGCGAGCATGTCCTTCACCATGTCGAGGAGCTCCGGGAAGCCCGACAGGCGCAGCCCGACGTCGTTCGTCCAGAGGATGATCTCGAGCTCTCCGTCAGGCGTCCTCACCTCGGGATCCCACGCGAAGACCGTCTCGGCCGCCGCGTCGATGCCGAACGGGACGAGCGCGCTCCGCGCGCCATAGCGTCCGCGCACGGTCGCCGGCGCGCCGTCGCGCTCGCCCGCGCCGCGCACCTCCTCGCCGTCGCAGTGCTCGAGCACCATCCGCCCGACGTCCATGTACGAGCCGCGCGCGAGCGCGCGAACCCCGAGCAGGCTGGCGCCGGCGAACAGCTGCGGCCAGCCGTCGTGCCGCGAGAGCAGCTCCCGGTAGCTCGGCGGCAGCGCCATCCCGAGGCGCCGCTCGACGCCGGCGATCGCCTCCTCGGAGGCCCCGGCCGGCGGCGCGATCGGCATTCCCCGCCGTGGATCCATCCGCGCGAGCTCCAGCTTGAGCGCGCGGATGCGGTGCATCGACTCGAGCCACTCCATGCGCGCGACCCTACGCGCGCAGCGGCGGAAGGAGCAAAAAACGAGCGACGCTCCGCCCCGCCGCGCAGGCGCAACTCGGGAGACACACGTGCTTGACAGTCATTTGGGTCAGCGGCACGGTGCTTGCGTGGCTGGCTTGGGCTCCTGGGCATCGCTTCGCACTGCGTTCGTCGTGGCGGGCGCCACGTTCGTCGTCGCGTCGCTCGCGACCGCGTGCCTCGACTACGCGGGCGAGGAGCTGTTCGACCAGTGCGACACGCCGGCCGCGCCGCTCCCCGGCTCGGGGTCCGGCTCGGGCGCCACCACCAGCGCCGGGGCGGCCAGCGTGGATCAGCCGGACTGCGGCGCGCCGACGCACGCGCCTGGCTCGGGATCCGGCTCGGGCTCGTGAGGGAGGAGCGGCGCGATCTCCTCGCGCTCGCCGCGCTCACCGCCGCCGCGCTCACCTCGCGCCTGCTCTTCCGCATCGATCACGACGAGGACATCGACGCGCTGCGGTTCGCGCTCGGCGTGGAGCGGTTCGACGTGGCCGCGCTCCGCCCGCACGCGCCGTACTACCCCGTGTTCATCGCGGCGGCGAAGGGGCTCACGCTGCTCGGCGCGACGCCACGCGCGGCGCTCGCCCTCGTCAGCGCCGCGTCGGGCGCGGCCACCGTCGCCTTCACCGCCCTGCTCGCGCGCGACGTCGCCGGGCGGCGCGCAGCGGTGTTCGCCGGGGTCCTCGCGCTCGCCTCGCCGTTCCTCTGGCTGTCGTCCGAGAAGCTCCTCAGCGACATGGCCGGCACCGCGGCGGTGACCGCGGCGCTCTGGCTGTGCGCCCGCGCGAGGCGCCTCCGCGGCGCGCAGATCGCCGCTCCCGCCGCGCCGCTGGATGCCGCCGCCGCGGCGGCGCGCACGCGCACCTGGGCGCTCGTGTTGCTCGGCGTCGGGCTCGGCGTTCGGCTCTCTTACTTCCCGTTCGCGCTCGCCTGCATCGCCGTCATCGCCCGCGGCGAGGGCGGCCGCCTCGCGTGGCTCGCGCGCGGCCGCGACCTCGCGGCTGGCGCGCTCGCGTGGCTCGTGCCGCTCGTGCTGATCGCGACGCCGCGCGACCTCGTCGCGACGACGTGGGTCCAGGGGCTCGGGCACTTCACCCGCTGGGGAGGGACGGCGATCACCGTCTCGTCGCCGCTCGATCGCCTCCGCGGCGTGATCTGGGGGATCTGGGCCAACGGGCTCGGCGGAGCGTGGCCTGACGCGCCGGCGGCGCGCTGGCTCGGCGCGCCGCTGCTGGTCGCGCTCCTCGCTGCGGGCGCGCTCCGCGTCGCGTCGCTCCAGCGGGCCGCGCGCGCGCTGCGCGAGCAACCCGAGCTCTGGGCCTCCGCGTTCGCCTACTTCCTCTGGGCGCTCCTCGGGCAAAACATCGCCTACAAGCCGCGGCACTGGCTCCCGCTCGTCCCGCTCCTCCTCGTCGCCATGGCCGCCGGCGCAGCGGCCCTCTCGGCAGCGCGCCCCGCGGCGGAGGGCGCTCCGTGCCGACGCGCGCTCGGCGGCGCCGCGCCCTTCGCCCTCGTCGCGGCCCTCGCGGCGCAATGGCTCGCCGACGCGATCTCGCTCGCTCGCCAGCACGAGGCGCCCTCGCCGGCGGCCGCGATCGTGCGCTTCCTCCGCGACGCTGGCGAAGAGCAGCGCCCGGTGCTCACGCGCGACCTCGACCGGATGATCCAGGAGGGCGCGCCAGGCCGGCTGCCGGTGCGCGCCGGCGATGACGCCGCGCTCGTCCGCGGCGTCGAGCAGGCCGGGCCGGGCGGCGCGCTCATCACCAGTGAGGCGCTGTCGCAGCAGGCGCGCGACGCGCTCGCAGGCCGCGGTTACACGATCGCGATCCGCTTCGCGCGCCCGCGCTCGCGTTACGTCGACGCGCTGTGGAGCGACCTCGCCCTGCTCGAGGCGCTGCCCGCCGGACCTCCGGCAGGCGGCGCGCTCTCACGCGCGCCCCACGGCGCGCCCCCTCGCTGAAAACGAGGTTGACCTCCGTTTTCAAGGGCGCGCAGACTCCCGCCCCCCCGGGCTCCCGGTCCTCGTCATGAAAGCGATCTCGTCCTTGTGGCCTCGCTCCGCGGGCGTCGTCCTCGGCGCGCTGCTGCCCTTCACCGCCGCCGCGCAGCCCGCGCCTGCCACGCAGCCGGCGCCCGCCGCACAGCCGGCGCCCACCACGCCGCCCGCGCTTACCGCGCAGCCGACACCCACCGCCCAGCCGGCGCCCACCGCGCAGCCGGCACCCACCGCCCAACCCACGCCGGACGGCCCGGTCCTCGACCTGCCCCCCGAGCACGCCGCGCCGCCGCCGGAGCCCCGGAAGCCCGCCGTCGGTCTCGGCGCCGGAGAGGCGCCCGAGCATGAGCTCATCCGCGGCCTGACCGAGCAGCGGTTCCGCAGCGCCGGGGCGAGCGCCAGCAGCACCTCCGTCGGCGGCTACGGCGAGGTGCAGGTCCGCGGCACGACGACCGGCCGCGAGGGCGAGCGCGCGTGGGTCGCCGACATCCCCCGGCTCGTGCTCTTCGTGGCGCACGAGTTCACGGCCGACATCCGGTCCTACGTCGAGCTCGAGGTGGAGCACTCGATCTCCTGCGCGAGCTGCCCGGGCGCCGCGGAGCTCGAGCAGGCATACCTCGAGTGGAACGCTGTAGGCCGCGCCCTCGGGCTGCGCGCGGGCCTCGTGCTCGTCCCGATGGGGATCATCAACCAGTGGCACGAGCCGCCGGTGTTCCACGGCGTGGTCAGGCCCAAGGTCGACACAATCGTCATCCCCTCGACGTGGCGCGAGATCGGGATCGGCGCGTTCGGGCAGCCGCTCGACTGGCTGCGCTTCGAGGCCTACGCCATGACCGGCCTCGATCCGCTCGGCTTCCGCGCGGGCGGCCTCGCCGGCGGGCGGCAGAACGGCGGGCTCGCCCGCGCCAACGCATGGGCGGCCGTCGCCCGCGTCGAGGCCGAGCCGCTGCTCGGGGTCGTCGCAGGCGCGTCGGTGTACGCGAGCGACGCTGGTCCGAACGGCGAGGGCAAATTCTTCCTTCGCGATGGCACCCCGGTGGATCTCTCGGTCCCGGTCCTCGGCTGGTCGCTCGACGCGCGCTGGCGCAGGAGCGGCCTGGAGACGAGGATCCTGTTCGCCGAGTGGCACCTCCCCGAGGCGCGCGCCCTGATGGTCTCGTTCAACGAGAGCGGCGCGCCGAACTTCATCGATCCCACGAGCCCCGTGGCCTCCCGGATCCGCGGCGGCTATGTCGAGGCTGCGTTCGACGTGCTCCGCCCGCTCGGCGTGGGCCACGAGCTCCTGCCGTTCGCGCGCGTCGAGGCGTACGACACGCAGTCCGCGGTGCCCGAGGGCTACAAGGCCAACGCCTCGTACGGCGTCCGCGAGCTCACGCTCGGCGCCTCGTACCGGCCGACCCAGGGGGTCGTGGTGAAGGCCGACTACCAGCTGCGCGACCGCACCCTCGGGTTCGACCAGACGCAGCTCAATTTCGGCCTCGGGTTCATGTACTGAGCGCGCCGAACGCGGGCACACCATGTCACTCCGCCCAGACGACGCCGGGCCCGAGCGCCTCGTGGTCGGCGCCGGCATCTCCGGCCTCTACGCCGCGCTGCTGCTCGCGCGAGCCGGCCGGCGCGTGCGCCTCCTGGAGCGCGCAGCGCGGGCCGGCGGGCTCGCGGGCGCCGAGACGTTCCGCGGCCTGCCGTGCGATCTCGGCTCGCACCGGCTCCACCCGGCCGCCCTCGATCAGCCGCTCTTCCGCGAGGTGCACGCGCGCTCCCCGTTCCTCTCGCGCCCGCGCCGCGGGGTGCTCGTGCTCGGCGGGCGCCACGTCCCCTACCCGCCGAGCGCGCCCTCGATGCTCCGCGCGCTCGGCCTGCGCGCCGGCGCCGCCATGGGCCTCGGGTTCGTGGCGCAGCGCGGCCGCCGCGCGGCCTTCGCCCGCTGGGAGCACGACCGCGCCCTCGCCGGCGAGGACGTCGGCTTCGAGCGGTTCGTGCGCGACCGCGTCGGCGCGGCGGCCTACGCGTCGTTCTACCGGCCCTACGCCGAGAAGGTCTGGGGCATCCCGCCGTCCGAGCTCTCCCAGAGCGTCGCGAAGAAGCGGATCAGCACGACGACCCCGCTCGCGCTGTTCAAGGGGCTCGCCCGCGATCGCGGCGGCGCGGCGGCGGATCTCGCGCGGTTCATCTACCCGCCGGCGGGCATCTCGTCGCTCATCACGTACCTCGAGGCGCGCCTCGCGGAGGCCGGCGTCAAGGCCGAGTGCGGGACCGCCTTCGATCTGGCCGGGGCGGGCGCGCGCGCCGGCGTGGCGCCGATCCTGTTCGCTGGTGATCTCGCGGATCTCGTGCCCGACGCGCCCCTCGAGCACCGCGGGCTCTACCTGGTCTACCTGGCGTACCCGCGCGCGCGGCTCGGCGCCCCGGAGACGTACTACTGCCCCGACCCGCGCTTCTGGTTCGGCCGCGTCTCCGAGCTGCAGAACTACGCGCCCGATCTCCGCCGCCCGGGCGAGACGGTGCTGTGCGTCGAGATCCCCGAGGGGGCCTGGGGGAGCGGGCGCGACTTCGCCTCGGGCCCGCCGCTCGAGGCGCTGCTCGACCAGCTCGTGCGCGCGGGCATCGCCCCGCGCGGGGTGGCGCCGATCGAGGCCCGGCAGCGCTTCGTGCCCCGCGTGTACCCGCTCTACCGGCGCGGCTGGCTGCGGGACTGGCGCGCCGCGATGCGCCGCGCCGCCGCGCTCGGCGTGGTCCCCTTCGGGCGGCAGGCGCTCTTCCTGCACTGCAACCTCGATCACTGCGCCGCGATAGCGGCCGACGCGGTGGCGCACGTCGAGGCCGGCCGCAGCCCGGAAGCGTGGGCGCTGAACGCCGAGCGCTACCTGGACGTCCAGGTGCGCGATTGAAGCCTGCGCGCCGCAAATCCGCGGCCCAAACGCCGTTGACTTTGACTTTCACGAATGACAGCTTCGTCGGAGCCTTGATGCGTCCTTCTCGTGACCTCCGTACCGCCCACTTCGCTGCAGCAGCGGCGCTCACGTTCATCCTGGCGGCGCTGCCCGCCCACGGCGCGACGTACTGGACGGTCCCTGCTGTCCTGAAGAGCTTCTTCGCGAGCTCGAAGAAGGTCGGTTATCGCAAGGTCGTCCTCGACGACGCAGAGGCGCAGGAGCTCGGCAAGAAGCTGGGGGCGCCGGTCAAGCGCGAGTGGGTGGTGTACGTCGCGGAGTCCGAGGGCAAGATCGACGGCTACGCGATCAAGGACGAAGAGAAGGGGATGCACGAGCCGATCGACTTCGCCGTGCAGTTCTCGACGGCCGGCGCGGTGGGGCGCATCGAGATCCTCGAGTACCGCGAGGCGTACGGCGACGAGGTCCGCGGCGATCGCTTCCGCGCCCAGTTCCGCGGCAAGACCGCGGGCGACCCGATCACCGCGGGCAAGGACATCGACATCGTGTCGGGCGCATCCATCTCGTCCCGCTCCGTGGCGCTCGGCGTCAAGCGCGACACGCTCGTCCTCCAGCTCGCGCTGAAGCGCGGCGCTCTGTGAGGGATTTCACAGCTTCAGCCGGTCGGCTGAGGTCGCTCTCGCTCGGCGCGAAGCTCCTCTACTCGGCGTTCGCGCTCGCGTCGATCATCGGGCTGCTCGTGTCGTGGCGACTCTACGGGGCGATGGTGCAGGACGCGGGGGCCGCCGCGTACTACGCGGGCGCGGCCGTCTCTGCGCCGCCACCTGCCCCGACCCAGGCGCCCTCCGCGGCCGAGGGGCCCGCGCTCGATCTGGGCCCGGAGCTCGAGCTCCCCGGAACGCCGGAGGCGCCACGCGTCCTTGTCGAGCAGATCTCCGAGCGGAAGCTGCTCGAGGTGACCCATTTCCACCTCTTCTCCGTGCCGGTCTACGTGCTGATCCTCGCGCACCTCTGGCTGCTCGCGCGCCTGCCGTCGTGGCTCCACACCGCGGGCGTCGCGGCCGCCGTCGTCACGAGCGGGCTGCACATCGCGGCGCCATGGCTCATCCGGAGCGCGCCCGGCGCCGCGGCGCTGATGCCCATCTCCGGCGTGGCGATGCTGCTGTCGCTCGGCGCCATGGCGGTCGTCTCGACCGTGGACATGTGGCTGCCGAGGCGCGCGCGGCGAGGCGAGGCAGCGCCGGCCGACGAAGCCCAGGCCCAGTAAACCAGCGCGCGCCCCGCGCGGAGCGCGCTCGCCCCGACGAGCAACGGCGCCCTGGGTGCCTAGATACCAGGGCGCCGGATGAGGTCTCAGCCCGGCGCGTCCCGCTCGGGGACGAGCCAGAGCACCCCGAGCGGCGGGAGCGACAGCACGATGGATTGGGGGAACCCGTGGCTGGGGACGTCCTCGACCTCGACGCGACCCAGGTTGCCCACGCCGCTGCCGCCGTACTGGACCGCATCGGTGTTGAGCACCTCCAGGTAGGCGCCGCGCCGCGGGACGCCGATCCGGTACGGATGGCGCGGGACCGGCGTGAAATTGCCGATGAACACGACGTGCGTGCCCGAGGGCGACATCTGATCTCCCGCGCCGTCCCCGTAGCGGATGAACGAGATCACGGTCTGCATGTGGTCAGTGCAGTCGATCCACCGGAAGCCGTGGTGCTCGTCGTCGAGCTCGTACATCGCCGGATACTTCTTGTAGAGCGCGTTGAGCTCCGTCACGAGCCGCTTGAGCCCCGCGTGCTCGGGCACCGAGAGCAGGCCCCAGTCGAGCTCCGTCTTCTCGCTCCACTCGGCGAACTGACCGATCTCGCCGCCCATGAAGAGCAGCTTCTTGCCCGGGTGCGCCCACATATAGCCGTAGAGCGCGCGCAGGTTCGCCAGCATCTGCCAGTAGTCGCCGGGCATCTTCGAGAGCAGCGCCCGCTTGAGGTGCACGACCTCGTCGTGGCTCAGCGGCAGGAGGAACTTCTCGGAGAAGGCATAGATGAGCCCGAACGTGAGCTGGTGGTAGTGGAACGCGCGGTGGATGGGCTCGTGCTTGAAGAAGTCGAGCGTGTCGTGCATCCACCCCATGTTCCACTTGAAGTCGAAGCCGAGCCCGCCGACATACGTCGCGTGGGTCACCGACGGCCAGGCGGTGGACTCCTCCGCGCAGATGATCGCGCCCGGACAGCGCTCGTGCACCCGGTTCGACAGCTCCCGGATGAAGTCGATCGCCTCGATGTTCTCGCGGCCGCCGTACCGGTTCGGCACCCAGTCGCCGCCCTGCGCGGCGTAGTCGAGGTAGAGCATCGAGGCGACCGCGTCGACCCGCAGGCCGTCGATGTGGAACTGGTCGAGCCAGTAAAGCGCGTTGGCCACAAGGAAGTTCCGCACCTCGTGGCGGCCGTAGTTGAAGATGTACGTGTTCCACTCGCGGTGCTCGCCGAGGCGCGGGTCGAGGTGCTCATAGAGCGCCGTGCCGTCGAACCGCCCGAGCGCCCACGCATCCTTGGGGAAGTGCGCGGGGGTCCAGTCGAGGATCACGCCGATCCCCCGCTGGTGGCAGCGGTCGATGAAGTAGCGGAGGTCGTCGGGATCGCCGAAGCGGCTGGTCGGGGCGAAGTAGCCCGCCACCTGGTAGCCCCACGACCCGTCGAAGGGGTGCTCCATGACCGGCATGAGCTCGATGTGCGTGAAGCCGAGCTCGGCCACGTACTCGACGAGGTGATCGGCGAGCTCGCGGTACGTCATCCAGCGCATCCCGCCCTCGTACGGCGGGCCCTCGCCCGGCACGCGCCGCCAGGAGCCGGCGTGGACCTCGTAGATCGTGATCGGCTTCTTGCGGGAGTCGAGCTTGCCGCGCTCCTGCATCCAGTCGCCGTCCTGGAACGTATAGCGGCTCGTGTAGACGCGCGAGGCGGTGGCCGGCCGGAGCTCCATCGCCTGGGCGACGGGATCGGTCTTCACCGTGATGTGCCCCTCCGGCGTCTTGATCTCGTACTTGTAGACCGCGCCCTCGCCGAGGCCCGGGATGAAGAGCTCCCAGAAGCCCTCGCCCATCCGGCGCATCGCGTGGCGGCGGCCGTCCCAGTAGTTGAAGTCGCCGAGGACGCTCACCCGCCGCGCGTTCGGGGCCCAGACCGCGAACGATGTCCCGGAGACCCCGTCCACCTCGCGCACGTGCGCGCCGAGGACGCGGTAGAGCTCCCAATGCCGCCCCTCGGCCAGGAGGTGGCGATCGATGTCCCCGAGCGTCGGCGGCATCGAGTACGGGTCGAGCTCCACCGAGGAGTTGCCGTCCGCGAAGCGCAGCTCGAGCTGGTACCGGAAGCGTCCGTCCGCGGGGTAGGACACGCCGGGGAAGCGCGCCTCGAAGATACCTGCGGGGTGGACGCGCTCCATCGGCTGCCTCCGGAGCCTGGGGTCGCTCGGGACCACCGCGATCTCGGTGGCGTCCGGCCGAAAGACGCGGACCACCAGGTCGTCCTCGTCTTCGTGCGCGCCGAGCACGTGGTGCGGATCCGGATGCTCGACTGCCGCGATGAGATCGAGTTCTCGTTGTTCCAACATGTCGGGGTCCGCCTATAGCGGCTCCACTCGCCGACGTCATGCCGAGAGTCCGCCCGAGACGCCGACCAGGCTCACCCGGGCACACCGGCGCGGCCTGCGGCGCCGGTCCCCCCTGGCGCAACCACGGTGTGCTCACCATTTGTCCGCAACGCAACAGCGGATGTCGGGGGCTGGATCGACCGCGCGCACGCCGAAAATCGTCGGGATTCATCGGGAAACAGCGCAAATGCTCATTTGCTGTACCTTCTCGGGAAGGGTAGGGTCCCGGCGTCGAGCAGCGAGCCACGGAGGCCATCCGGCAGCGACGCGGGCTCGACAGGCGGAGGGATCGAACATGGGTCAGGTGGTGAGCGAACGCCCGATGGGGGGCAACGGCAGCGGTCCTGGTATGAACGGGCACGGGGGCGCGGCGATCCGCAGCTACGCGCCCGCGACCGGGGAGCTCCTTGGAGAGGCCCCGAACACCAGCGCCGAGGAGGTGCGTGCCGCGGTCGCCCGGGCGCGGCGCGCGCAGGAGGCGTGGGGCGCGCTGCCCGTGGAGGAGCGCTGCCAGCGCGTCCTTCGCTTCCGCGACGCCATCGTCGATCGGACGGACGAGATCGTCGATCTGCTCTCGCGCGAGTGCGGCAAGCCGCGCCACGAGGCGCTGCTGCACGAGGTCCTGGTCGCGGCCGACATGGCGACGTACTTCGCGCAGGTCGCCCCGAAGGCGCTCGAGCCGCACGAGATCAAGCTCCACCTCTTCAAGCACCGGCGCAGCTGGGTCCATTACGTCCCCCGCGGCGTGGTCGGCGTGATCTCGCCGTGGAACTTCCCGTTCCAGCTCGCGCTGCGCGACGTGCTCGCGGCGATCGTCGCCGGCAACGCCGCCGTGCTCAAGCCGAGCGAGGTGACGCCGCTCATCGCGCTGAAGCAGAAGGAGATCTGGGACGGCGCGGGGATGCCCGAGGATCTCTTCCAGGTCGTCACCGGTTACGGGCCGACCGGCGCGGCGCTCATCGACAGCGGCATCCAGATGCTCCTGTTCACCGGCAGCGTCGGCACCGGAAGGAAGGTCGCCGCCGCCTGCGGCGAGCGCCTCATCCCGTGCGTGATGGAGCTCGGCGGCAAGGCGCCGCTCATCGCCTGCGCGGACGCGGACATCGAGCGCACGGCGCAGGCGATCGTCTTCGGCGGCTTCGCGAACGCCGGGCAGGTGTGCGTCGCGGTGGAGCGGGTCTATGCGCACCGCGAGATCCACGACCGCCTGCTCGAGCGGACCGTCGAGATCACGAAGGGGCTGAACCAGGGTGATCCGGGCAAGGAGTTCGTCGACGTGGGGGCGATCATCTTCCCGCCGCAGATCGACGTCGCCGAGCGGCACATCAAGGATGCGGTCGACAAGGGGGCGAGCGTGAAGGCCGGCGGCAAGCGCGCGCCGGGGCAGGGCCAGTTCTTCGAGCCGACGATCCTCGCCGGCTGCGATCATGCGATGACGGTGATGACCGAGGAGATCTTCGGGCCGGTCGTGCCGTTCATGCAGGTCGCGACCGAGGAGGAGGCGATCCGCCTCGCGAACGAGTCGCACCTCGGCCTCAACGCCTATGTCTTCTCGGAGGACACCGATCACGCCCGCCGGCTCGCCGAGCGCCTGCAGGCCGGCAGCGTGCTGGTGAACGACGTGCTCATGAACGGCGCCCTCCCCGACGCGCCGTTCGGCGGCGTCAAGCAGAGCGGCTTCGGCCGGGTGATGGGCGAGGACGGGCTCCGGCAGATGTGCGACGTCAAGCACATCAACGCGGACCGCATCGCGCTGGGGTCGAAGGACCCGACCTGGTTCCCCTACACCGCGTCGTCGTACAGCTGGTTCAAGCGAGGCATGCGCGCGCTCTTCTCGAGCGGCAGCTTCCTGCGGCGCATCGGGGAGCTCTTCTAGGGCGCCGCGCTGCCGGCGGCGCGGCGGGCCGGGCGCGCCTTGTCGCTCACGAGGATCTGCCGCGGGCCCTGGAGGAGCTGGCCCGCGGGCAAGGCGGATGAGCTTCTCCGCGGCGTCACAGCAGGCTCCCCTGGAGGACGATCTGCGCGACGTTGAAGTAGATCATGAGCCCGGAGACGTCGACGAGGGTCGCGACGAACGGCGCGGATGCGCTGGCCGGGTCGAATCCTAGCCGGCGGATCACGAAGGGCAGCATCGCGCCGGCGAGCGTCCCCCAGGCGACGATGCCGACCAGGCTCGCCGCGACGGTGACGGCCACCTCGATGTAATGCTCCCCGTACGTGTGGAAGAGCGCCTGCCACACGAGGATGCGAATCATGCCGATCGTGGCGAGGATGAGGCCGAGCGAGAGGCCGGCGGTGAGCTCGCGGCGGACGATGCTCCACCAGTCCTTGATCGTGACCTCGCCGAGCGCCATCGCGCGGATGATCAGCGTCGTCGCCTGAGACCCGGAGTTGCCGCCGCTCGAGATGATGAGCGGCACGAAGAGCGCGAGCACGACCGCCCTCGCGATCTCGTCCTCGTAATGTCCCATCGCGCTCGCGGTCAGCATCTCGCCGAGGAAGAGCGCCGAGAGCCAGCCGGCGCGCTTCTTCACCAGGGCGACCATGCCGGTCTGCATGTAGGGCGTGTCGAGCGCCTCCATGCCGCCGAGCTTCTGGATGTCCTCGGTCGCCGCGCTCTGGACGACGTCGACGATGTCGTCGACGGTCACGATGCCCTTCATCCGGCCCTCGGCGTCGACGACCGGGATCGCGTTGAGGTCATGGCGCGCGATGACGCGCGCGACCGCCTCCTGGTCCAGCGTATCGGGCACCGAGATGATGTCCCGCCGCATGACCTCGCAAAGAGCCTTGTCGCTGCGCGCGGTGATGAGGTCCCGAAAGGACACCACGCCCAGGAGCCGCTGCTCCTGGTCGAGCACGTACGCGTAGTAGATGGTCTCGAGCTTCTCCTGGGCCTGCCGCCGGAGGTACCCGATGGCCTCGCCGACCCTCATGTCGGGCCGCAGCCGCGCGAACCGCGGGCTCATGAGCCCGCCGGCCGCGTCCTCGGCGTACGCCATGAGCGCCGCGACCTCGCGCCGCGTCGGCTCGTCCAGCGTCTCCAGGAGCGAGGCGCGGACTTCCTGCGGAACGAGCTGGATCACGTCCGCGGCGTCGTCGGGCGCGAGCAGCCGCATCCAGAGCCTCCGCTCACCGGCCTTCATCGCACGGAGGACGGCCGCCTGCTCCTGCTCCGAGAGGCCGAGAAAGAAGCTGTGCGCCTCGCCCCGATCGAGGTGCTCGACGCCTTCAGCGCGCTCCTCGGGGGACAGCACCGCCCAGATCTCGCCGAGCTCAACGGCGGTAAGACGGTCGTCGGACATGGATCACCTCCACGACGAGGTAGCGGGCGGGCAACGCTGGATTGAGGATGCCGAGGCGCGCGACCTGGGGTCCCGCTGCAACACGATGCCTCGGCGCGCCGAGCATCTACCGGCGAGCTCGGCATGCGCAACCTGGATTTTTCGGCTCAGATCAAACCGGTGCATCTCCCCTCAAACCGGCGCAGGCTCGGCAGGCCTGGACATCTCAGGCCTGCGCCCCCGGCAGCTCGACGCGTATCGGTGAACGGTCCCACAAGACAACGGGAGCGCCGGCGGGGGGCTGTGCGCGGCGGCGCGCGGGTGGGCGCGGCGAGCACCGAACGAGGTGCCATAAGGTCCCAGCTGGCTCTACGTCCCAGGCGCGCCTTGTGTGGCGCGCGACGAGACGTCTCAGAAGGCATGGCCCGAAGTGAGACATGCCGGGCGGTGTTCTCAGCGCAAGCTCCCCCGTCCCCGTCTTGGCGGATGGCCGAGCGCCCGCCCGCGCGCCGCCGCGCACAGCCCCCCGCCGGCGCGGCGGCTCGGCTCGGCTCAGCTCGACGCCGCGGAGCGGCGCACCAGGATCCGCCAACATCACAGCCTGTCCGCGAAGACAGCCGACTGGCGGACCGCCGTCGGCGCGCGCGCGTATTCCTTGAGCGCGATCGAGTCGTGCAGCCGGACCCCGTGGCTGCTCAGCTTGGCCAGCGCGCGCGACACCCCGCGCGGCACCACGCTGACCAGGCGGCCAACCTGCGCCAGCGCCCACAGCTCGAACTGGCTGCCCGGGACCAGGCGCCTGGCGGCGTTCAGCGCGAACACCCGGCTGCGGCGCACGTAGTCGGCCAGCTTGCGCTCGCAGGCCTGGAACGCGCGCGCGTGGTCGCCGCCGGCCGCGGCCAGCTCGCCGGCGAGGATATAGGCGCCGACCACCGCGAGGCTGGTGCTGCCACCGACCGCCGGCCCCGGCGAATAGCCGGCATCACCCGTCAGCGTGACGCGCCCGCGTGACCACGAGTCCATGCGCAGCTGCGTGATCGAGTCGAAGTAGAACGCCGGGGTCCGATCGAGCTCGCCCATCAGCCGCGGCACCTCCCAGCCGGCCCCGGCGAACGCCTCGCGCAGCAACTGCTTCTGCCGCGCGACGTCCCGGTGGTGGACATCGAGCTCCCGAGGGCTGCGGAACAGGAACACCGCGCGCGCGTCGTCGATCGTGTGCGAGCCGTAGATCGCCGCCATCCGCCCGACCCCGCCGAGCACGATCGCGTGGTCGTGCAGCTGCCAATCGTTGGGGATCGAGATCACCGCGAGGTAAGCGCCGATGAAGCGGGCGAACTGCCGCTCCTCGCCGAACACCAGCCGCCGCACGTTCGAGTGCAGCCCGTCGGCGCCGATCACCAGATCGAAGCGCCGCGGCGCGCCGCGCTCGAACGTCACGTCGACCCCGGCCTTATCCTCGGCGAGCGACGCGATCGAGTCGCCGAACACGTACTCGACGTCGCCCCGGGTCGCGTCGTGGAGGATCTCGCTGAGATCGTCGCGCATGATCTCGACGTGGCGGTCGGACACCGCGTGCATCAACCGTCCGACGTCGATGTCGACCTGCCCCTGCACCCCCTCGCGCAGCAGCGTCATGCGCTCGGTGCCGGTCTTCTTGGCCTCGACCCGCGCCAGCACACCCATCCGCTCGATGATGTCCATCGCTGGCCGAAACAGGTCGACCGCGTGGCCGCCCGTCTTGCGCAGCGTCGGCGCGCGCTCCACCACCGTGGGCCGAAACCCGTGCCGCTTGAGCCAGTAGGCCAGCACCGGACCGGCGATGCTGGCCCCCGAAATGAGGATCTCCATGAGCCCCTCCTTACTTACCGATAGGTAAGCACGCGGCCCCGCCTCGCACAAGGCTTACCGAACGGTAAGTAAGCGGCTACGCTGCGCGGGTGCCCCGAGCCCGGCCCTCCGACACCAAGGCGCGAATCCAGGCGGTGGCGCGCGAGCTGTTCGCGCGCCAGGGAGTCCAGCGGACCAGCCTGCGCGAGATCGCCGATCACCTCGGCATCACCAAGCCCGCGCTCTACTACCACTTCGACTCGCGCGAATCGCTGGTCGCCAGCATCGTCGAACCGCTGCTCGCGGAGATGGACACGTTCGTCGCCGAGCGCGAGGGCGGCCCGCAGCCTGACCCGCGCGTCCTGCTCGCCGACTACTTCGATCTCCTGCACCGCCACCGTGACACCCTCACGATGGTGGTCCGCGACCTCGCCACGCTCGCCTACCTCGACCTTGGCATGCGCATGATCGAGTGGCGCCGCCGCCTGATGCGCCTTCTCATCGGTCCCCGCCCCTCCCTCGCCGCCCGCGCCCGCGCCGTGGTCGCCATCGGCGGCCTCTCCGACTGCGTCATCGAGTTCACCGACGTACCGATGGAGAAGGTCAAGTCGCTCGCCGTCGAAGCCGCCCTCGCCGCGCTCGCGCCGACGTCATGAACCGGCGCCCTTCGACCGGTTCCCCCAATTCCCCCAAAACCACGTGAGCGCCGGCGGGGGGCTGTGCGCGGCGGCGCGCGGGTGGGCGCGGCGAGCACCGAACGAGGTGCCATAACCTCTCAGGAGGCTCCACGTCCCAGGCGCGCCTTGTGTGGCGCGCGACGGAACGTCTCAGAAGGCATGGCCCGAAGTGAGACATGCCGGGCGGTGGTTCATGCGCAAGCTCCCCCGCCCCCGTCTTGGCGGATGGCCGAGCGCCCACCCGCGCGCCGCCGCGCACAGCCCCCCGCCGGCGCGGCGGCTCGGCTCAGCCCCTCTCCGCTACGCGGCCGCCGCCGGCTCTCCAGCCGCCGCCCCCGCCGCGCCGCCCGTGCCCGCGGCCTCGATAGGCGCCTCCTCCAGCGCCGCCGCGATCACCTGGCTCATGTCCTCGACGAAGATGAGCTCCAGCTTGGCCCGCACCTCCTTCGGGATCTCCTCGGCGTCGCGCGCGTTCTTCTGCGGCAGGATGACCCGCGTGATCCCGGCGCGGTGCGCCGCGAGCACCTTGGACTTGATCCCGCCGACCGGCAGCACCCGCCCGCGCAGCGTGCACTCGCCCGTCATCGCCGTGTCCGAGCGCACCCGCCTCCCGGAGAGGAGCGACGTCAGCGCCGTGAACATCGTCACGCCCGCGGACGGCCCGTCCTTGGGCACGCCGCCCGCAGGGACGTGGATGTGCAGGTCCTCCGCCTCGAGCTTCGCCGTGTCGACGCCGAGCTCGACCGCGTGGCTGCGCACGTAGGTGAGCGCCGCCTTCGCCGACTCCTTCATCACGTCGCCGAGCTGGCCCGTGATCTCGACCCTCCCCTTCCCCGGCATCCGCGACGTCTCGATGAACAGGATGTCCCCGCCCACCGGCGTCCAGGCGAGCCCGGTCGCAACACCAGCGACGCTCGTCCGCTCCGCCACGTCGCTGAAGAACCGGACCTTGCCAAGGTACGTCCCGAGATCGCCCGCCTCGACCACCACCCGCGGCGCCTTGCCGTCCGCCGCGCGCGCGATCTCCAGCGCCACCGCCCGGCAGAGCTTCTTGATCTCGCGGCCGAGCTGCCGCACCCCGGCCTCGCGCGTGTAGTCGCGCACGATCGCCGCGAGCGCCTCGTCCGTGATCGACAGCGACCCCGGGTCGATCGCGTGCTCCTTGAGCTGCTTCGGGACGAGGTGCGACCGCGCGATCGCGATCTTCTCGTCCGGCGTGTAGCCGGACAGCTCGATGACCTCGAGCCGGTCCCGGAGCGGCGCCGAGAGCGCGCCGAGATCGTTCACCGTGCAGAGGAAGACGACCTCCGACAGATCGAACGGGAGCTCCAGGTAGTGGTCGACGAACGTCCGGTTCTGCTCCGGATCGAGCACCTCCAGCAGCGCCGCCTCGGGCGAGCCCCGCCACCCCGCGCCGAGCTTGTCGACCTCGTCGAGGAGCACGATCGGGTTCTTCACCTTGGCCTTCTTCAGCGCGTGCACGATCCGGCCGGGCAGCGCGCCGACGTACGTCCTCCGGTGGCCGCGCAGCTCCGCCTCGTCGTGCACGCCGCCGAGCGAGATGCGCACGAACGGGCGGCCCGTGGCGTCGGCGATCGACTGGCCGAGCGAGGTCTTGCCCACGCCGGGCGGGCCCGCGAAGCACAGGATCGTCGCGCGCGCCTTCCCGGTCAGCTTGAGCACCGCCATGTGCTCCAGGATGCGGCGCTTCACGTCGTCGAGGCCGCGGTGATCCTCGTCGAGCTTCGCCTTCACGGCGTCGAGGTCGTCCTTCACCTCCGCCCTCGCGCTCCACGGCAGGTCCGCGATCCACTCGAGGTACGTGCGGATCACGTTGTGCTCCGCGCTCTGCGGGCCGACCGACTCGAGCCGGCGGAGCTCCCGATCGGCGACCGCGCGCGCCTCCTCGGAGAGCTCGGCCTCGTCGAGGCGCCGCCGGAGGGCCGACAGCTCGTCCTCGCCCTCCTCGCCGCCCGCGAGCTCCTTCTGGATGGCCCGGAGCTGCTCGCGGAGGATCGCCTCGCGCTGGCCCTTGCCGAGCTCGCGCCGCACGTCGCCGTCGATCTTCTTCTTCAGGTCCGCCAGCGCGGACGCCTCGGCGAGCAGGCCGGCGACCCGCTGGAGCCGCGGCACCACGCGGAGCTCGGAGAGCACCTCCATCTCCTTCTCGGTGGGCAGGCCGAGCGCGCCGGCGACCTGATCCGCGAAGACGCCCGGCTCCGCCCGGCTCGTCGCGGCGATCTCGGCGAGGTTCGTCCCCGTCTTCGGGCCGACCTCGCGGGCGCGCTCGCGCAGCGACGCCGCGAGCAGGCGCGCCTCCTCGGCGTCGCCGAGGAACTCAGGCGCGAGGGTGCCCTCGGCCCGCCACGTCGGCTCGCTCTCGACCAGGGCCGAGAGCGCGAAGCGATCGAGCCCCTCGATCACCAGCCGGTAGCCGTTCGAGACGCGCGAGATGTCGACGACCCGGGCAAACGTGCCGATGTCGTGGAGGTCCTCGCGCCGCGGATCCTCGCGCTTCGGATCGCGCTGCGCGATGACGCCGATCACGTCGCCGGCGTGGACGGCGTTGAGCAGCGCCACCGAGCGGGGGCGCCCGACCGGGAGCGTGAGCACGGTGCCGGGAAAGAGGACGCCGGTGCGGAGCGGGAGCAGGGGAAAGGGAGAACGAGGCGCGCTGGCGCCGCTGCGAAGCTGGCTCATGCGAACTCCTGTGGCAGCGGTCGGCTCGCGCCATCCCTGCCGGATCGGTGGAAGGTTCGGTGGACTGCGTGGACAGCGCGCCGCGCCTCCGCCCGTCAGGGCAGCGCGGCGCGCGGATGGGCTCACGTAGACCGCCGCGAGCAACCGCTCGGGCGAGCTCCATGAATCGATGAACGAAAAGTAAATTCGTTCACGCGCCCGTCAACCCGCCCCCCCGGCGAGCGCGACGGCTGGATCAGAACGCCTGTACGCCGAGCACGAGGCCAGGCCAGACGCGCTCGGTGCTGCTGGCGCCGTCGGAGCCGAGGGAGGCGCTGCCGTAGGGGCTCAGCTGGGCGTCCTTCGGGGTGTCGCTGAACGAGACGTTGAAGCTGGGGCCCCCGAAGATCGCGAGCTCCGGGAAGAGGCGGAAGCCGAGGAGCGCGCGCGCCTGCGCGAGCGTGGCCGCGGACTCGAGCGTCGAGGGCTCGTGGAGCGTGTACCCGAGCACGTCGAGGTCGACATAGACGCGCTGGTGGATGGAGACGCGGCCGCCCAGGCCGAGCGCGGAGACCAGGAGAGGGCGGTTGCCGATCGTGCGAAGGCCGATCCCGTAGATGTTGTGGAAGTGGTCGCTCCCGTGCTTGACGCCGGCCACCACGATGCCGGACTCGAGCCCCCAGACGTCCACGTGCAGGCGGCCCTTGCGGATGAAGTTGAACAACCCGAGCGAGAACGGCGAGTCGTCGGCGTAGTTGACGAGGCCTATCTGAGCGCCCCCCACCTTGCCGGTGGCGACGTTGAGGAGCCCGATCTGCACGTCCGTCGACTCGCCCGCGGCCACGTTGGTCAGGCCGGCCTGCAGGTCGACCGACCCGCCGGCGGCGACGTTGACCAGGCTGAGCTGCACGTCCGTCGCCTCGCCCACGGCGACGTTGGCCACGCCGATCTGAACGTCGGTCGCCTTGCTCACCGCGACGTTGGCCACGCCGACCTGAAGATCCATCGACGCTCCCACGGCGAGGTTGGCCACGCCCACCTGGGCGCCGTCGACCTGGCCGGCGGCGTTGAGCACGCCGACCTGCGCGCCCGCGACCGGGCCGATGGCGGCGTTGACCGCGCCGATCTGCGCGCCCTGGAGCGAGCCGACGAGGTTGACGCCGCTCGTGACCTGCACGCCGCGCGCCGGACCGAACACGAGGTTGGCCGCGGTCGAGAGCTGCGCCCCGCACAGGAACGACGAGGAGATGCTGGCGCCCGCGCTGAGCTCGATGCCCGTGGTGCCCGCCGTGTACCCGGCGATGAGGCTCAGCGAGTAGTGGCGGACCACGTTCGTGCCGGTGGAGGTCGAGGAGCCGACGAGGGGGAGGACGTCGGCGCCGAAGAGGACGGTCGTCGCGCCGGGGGACACGCACCGAGGCGGCTCCGGTGGCGCGGGGGCGGGGCGCGCGTCCTTCGCGGGGCGCGCGGCGCGGGGAGGCGGCGCCGGCCTGCCGGCGGCGGGCGGCGCGGGGGGCGCCGCGGGCGCTGGCTGCGCCGCCGCCGGCGCCTCGGGCGGGCGCTTGCCGAGCGCCGCGGCGAGCTCCGCGGCCTCGTCCCGGACGAGGTTGCCCGCGAGCAAGGCGATCGCCTCGGCGGCGCGGTCGGGATCCTGGGGGACGTCGATGGTGCGCTCGATGCGGCGGCCGTCCGCGGCGCTGTGGCTCAGCGTGACGCGGCCGTCGGGCTCGCCGCGGAGGACGAGCGTGGAGCGCCCGGCGGTCGCCGCGCGGGCCAGCGTGACGTCGGCGCCGAGCTCGCGCCCGATGGCGGCGCGCACCGCGTCGGGATCGAGCGTCCACGGCGCGCCGTCGACGACGAGATCGACGCCCGCGGCGCTCGGCTCCTCGGCGAGGGCACGCGCGGGAGGCGCGATGACCGCGGCGAGGGCGCCCGCGGCCGCGAGCGTGTGCAGAAGGAGGACGCCCGCGCGGAGGCCTGCGCCGCGCGCGGACGTCTTCCGATCGCGGCGCGGCGAGCCCCGCGGCGGCGCGGGGAGAGGTGCGAGGGCGGGTGTGTTCATCGACCGTGCTGTGCCCGCTCGCAGCGCGTTCGTTCACGCGCCGCGACGTTCACTCGTCCGCGCTTCCCATCGCCTCGAGCAGCGAGCGCGACTCGGTCTGCCGGTAGCCACCGAAGGTGCCCTGCGCGAACGGCTCGAGCGCTCGCCTCGCCTCGTCCGTGCGGCCGAGGCGCACCAGGCAGAGGGCGCGGTTGTACTGGGCCTCCACGGCGAAGCGGCCGCGCGGGGCGGCGGCCAGGTACGCGTTCCATGCGTCGAGCGCGGCCGTCGGGTTGCGCTCGACGAAGTGCGCGCGGTGCGCCGCCTGATAGAGCGCGTCCGCGTCGGGGCCGGCCGGCGGGCGCCCGACGGCCTGCGGATCACCCGCAGCCGGCCGCGGCGCGGTCGGCTGGCGCGCGGCGCTCGGCGCGACGGCCGCGACCGGGCGCGAGGCCGACCGGACCGGCGCGACCGCCAGCACCTGCGCGCGCGGCGGCGCAGGGGCGATCGGGGGCTCCGCGATCGGCGCAGGCAGCGGCGGCGGCTCCGGCGCGACCGCCTCCGCGCTCGCCTCGGCCGCCGGCGGCGCGGGCGCCTCGACCTCCGGCGGTGCGGGCGCCTCGGCCGCGTGCCGCGGCCCGGACAGCGCGCGCTGCGGCGGCGGCGCGGGCGGCATGGTGGGCGCCTCGGAGACGCGCAGCCCGAGCCGCGACGCGACGTCGTCCCAGCCGCCGGGGAACCAGCGCGCGGCCGAGGCCCACGCGACCGATCCGACGAGCACGGCGGCCAGCGGGACCACCACGCGGACCATCGCGAGGCGGCGGGCGCGCTGGGCCTTCAGGCTCCTCATCACGCGGGCGCGCGTCTCGTCGCGGCGGCCGCGCGACCCGTCTGCCTCTGCGCGCAGCGCTCGCGCGGCATCGCGGAGCACGTCGTCCTTCTCCTTCACGGCGCCCTCTCTTCCAGCAGCGTCCGGAGCTTCTGCTTGGCGTGGAACAGCCGCGTGCGCACGGTGGCCTCGGGCACGCCCGTGATCTCGGACGCCTCTCGCGCGCTGCGCTCCTCGACCTCGCAGAGCACGAACGCCACGCGCTGCGCCGTCGGCAGCGCGTCGAGGGCGCGGTTCAGGGCCTGGGCGAGCGCGGCGCGGCCGGCTTCCCGCTCGGGGCTCGACGCGTGGTCCTCGTCCGGCTCCAGGGCGAGCCGCTCCATGGCCGCGCGGCGCCGCGCCGCCGAGCGGAGGTGGTGGCGGGCATGATTGACCGCGATCGCGATAAGGAACGTCTTGAGCGACGAGCCGCCGCGGAACCGCTGCGCGGCCTGCGGCAGGCTGATGAAGACGTCGTGGGCCAGGTCCTCGGCGGACGCGTCGTCGCCGGTGAGGCGGCGGGCGAACCCGCGCACCGCGCCGTAGTGCCTGTCGTACGCCTCCCCGACCGCCGCGGCATCCCCGCGCCGCAGCCGCTCTACGAGGTCCTCTTCCTCGTCCTGCGCGCGCTCGGCGCCGCGGGAGAAGAAGAACGGCATGAGGAGCGCCATGGTCTTCATCGGGCGCCACCTCTCCCCGGCGCGCGGGGGCTCGTCGGCGTCGGGCGGCTCTGCGCCCGGAAAACCCGCTGCTCGCTCCGTCCCATCTCGGTCCATCCCTGCGCCATCATCGTTACACCCGAACGCGCTCGGCGGCGTCGCCCGTTTGCCATCAACAAGCGTCGGAGAGCCCGGGTCGACATGAGGCACACCCCGTCGTGCCCGGCGTGGAAGAGAGCGTTCATGGTCGGCGCGTCGGTTTCGTGCCCGGAGGGGTCCGGAACGTTCAACCCCGGTCCACAAAATCGACCGCCGGGGTCCGGACGGCTGAAATCGACGGGCAAGGGGCGCGATCGACCGCCGGGGTCCATCCCGCCGCCCGGGAGCTCCGGACCGGCGGCCGTCGAGATCGTGCGCAGGCGCGCGACCCGTTGAACGGAGCGCGCAGCAGCGGGCACGCAGCTCCGAGTGGGCAGAGGGCGCCGCGCCGACGAGCCGCGCCGCTGCCCTGGATCCATCGCTGATCAGGAGTGATGACACATGAGCATGCGCACGGCCTTCGAGTGGGGTCTCGGTCTCTCTTTGTCCTTCTTCTCGATGACGACGGTCGGTTGTTACATCGAGACTGGCGAGGACTGCGACTGGGACGATGACTGTATCGACGCACCCGACGCTCCCGACTTCGAGCGCCCGGATCCGGACGAGGACACCGAGGAACCCGACGGTGAGGACGGTGCGAGCAGCAGCGGCGGCGAAAGCAGCGCGAGCAGCGGCGGCGAGAGCAGCGCGAGCGGCGGCGGCGAGAGCTCACCAGTCCCGGGCGCCTGCGAGGCGGCGTGCGACTGCCCGAGCGGCGATGCGTGTGTCGAAGGGACCTGCAAGACGCCGTGCGCGGCCTCGTGCGAGTGCCCCGAGGGCGAGTCGTGCGAGGGTGGCTATTGCGCGCCCCCGCCGGAGCCGGCCATCTCCTGCGAGGCGAACTGCGACTGCCCGAGCGGCAGCGAGTGCGTCGAGGGCGTCTGCATCTGAGCCGCGGGGCGCTCCCCGGGCGCGCAGAGCCCTGAGCTCGAAGCGCGCCCCATCGTGCGTCTCGTCAAGTTGCGCGCTCCCCTCCCCACAGCCCCGCTCCTGACCGCCGAATTGGTGAATTCTGCGAAGCGGGGCAATGAGCGCAGCGGGGGAGCCCAGGCTCACCGCGACGGGATGAGCCGCTCGAGCCGGGAGATGTACCCCGGCAGCTCCGCCGCCAGCGCTCCAGGCAGCGCCCGGTCCGCTTCGAACAACATCGCCAGGTTGCCGTAAAGCGCCGCGTCCGCGAGGCTCGGGGCCTCGCCGAACAGGAACGGCGCTCGCTTCAGCGTCCGGACGGTCGGCGCGAGCAGGGTTTTCGCGCGCTCGAGCAGCGCCGGGGTGTCGCGCTCCCACTGCTCGATACAGCCGGCGCCGAACTTGCGCTCCTTGATCAGCGTGTACAGGGCGCGCTGACCCGGCCGCTCCCAGGCGTCGCGGATGCGCGGCGACGCGACTCGAAACAGCACGTCCTCGAGCGGTCCGTCGCAGAAGTCCGCGTACGCCCAGACCGGGCCCTCGAGGACGTCCAACGTCAAGCGCCGGGCGGCAGGGTCCTCGAGCAGGAGCTCGCAGATCCGCCGCGACTCGACCGTCACCCGGCCGTCGTCGCCGACGAGCACGGGCACGTAGATATAGCCGCCGGTCACGCGGGCCAGCTCGTCGCGATCATCGTACGGCACCTCGACCAGCTCGTACGGGCGACCCAGCAGGTCGAGCAGCATCTGAACTTTGCGGGCGAACGGGCTATATCGGAGTCGGTAGAGCTTCATGGCTCCCGGGATACCCCGGCGCACCAGGACGAGCGAACGAATGTTTTCCATGAACCATGAGAAATTCTCATGACCAGCCCCGCCCCGGGGGATCGCCCTCCGCCGCTGCCGTCCCTCACCGCCCTGCAGGCGTTCGAGGCCGCGGCGCGCCATTCGAGCGTCACCCACGCAGCGCGCGAGCTGGGCGTGACCCAGACAGCCGTCAGCCACCAGATCCGCGCCCTCGAGGACACGCTGGAGACGGCGCTGTTTCGGCGCTCGCCCCACGGCATCAGCCTGACGGAGGACGGCGAGCGCTGGGCTGCGGAGCTGGGCGTCGTGTTCGCCAGGCTGCGTGAGGCGAACGCCCGCCTGCGGCGGCCCGCCGTGGACGCGCGGCCCGCCGTATCGGTCAGCGTCACGCCGTCGTTCGGGGCGCGCTGGCTCGTGCCGCGGCTCGGGCAGTTCCTTGTGAGCCACCCGGAGGTGGACGTGCGCATCTCCGCCACCGAACGCCTCGTCGATCTCGCGAGAGAGCCGGTGGACATCGGCATTCGTTATGGCCTCGGCAGCTACCCGGGCCTGGTCACCGTCAAGCTGGCGGACGACGCCCTGATCGTGGCCGCCGCGCCGAGCGTCGCGAGCAAGCGCGCGCGCTGGCGCGTCGAGGACCTGAGCCACGAGGTGTTGCTCGGGGACGACCACCCCGACGCCTGGGGCCGCTGGTTTCGCGAGCGCTCGCGCCGCCTGCCGGCCCGGGTGCGCCAGACCCAGCTCACCGACTCGTCGATGCTGGTGGACGCGGCGGTGCGTGGTCAGGGGGTGGCGCTCGTGCGCTGGTCGCTCGCGGCCGCCGAGCTCGAGCTCGGCCGCCTGGTGCTGCTCTTTCCCAGGCTCCCGGCGCTGCCGACGGGCCTCGCCTACTACCTCGTGAGCACGCGCGCGAGCCTGCGGCGAAAGCCGGTGGCCGCCTTCAGGGACTGGGGCGTATCCGAGGCCGCGAGCCTGCGCAGGCCCGGCGGCTGAGCCGCCGCCGCCCGCCCGCGTCGCACGATCCCTCCCCTCCGAGGAGAACGGCTCTCCATCGATGCGTGAGGGCCGCCGCCGACAGGCAAGGTGGCCCGCGAGCGGGGATGTGACGGCGCGGCGTCAGCCCCCCGGCTTGCGGACAGGCCCGCGGCCGACGAGGCCGTAAAGGACGATCCGGTGGACCGCGGACAGCATGGACTCGACCTCTTCGCGGGAGCCCTGGAACAGCCACGGAGGAGCGAAGCTCGCATAGGCGCGCAGGAGGGCGCGCGCCGTGAGCTCAGGGTCGGCGGCGTCGAGCTCGCCGGCGCAGGCGCCGCGCGCGACGAGATCGCGGAGGAGCGCCCGCTCCTCGTCGAGGAAGCGGGCGTGCGCGGCCTTCACCGCGCGGCTCTGGCAATGCACGAGATCGCACGCGTGCGCGCCCGAGCCGGCGAGCTCCAGGAAAGCGCGCGCGCGGGCGTCGAACACCGCCCGCAGCCGGTCGCAAAAGGGCACGTCGTCCCCGGCCGCGGCGGCGCGCATCGCGGCCATGACGGCGCGGTGCTCGCCCTGGGAGAGCTCCTCGACGATGGCGTCCTTCGAGGCGAACTCCAGGTACACGGCGCCGACCGCGATCTCGGCCTCGCGCGCGATATCGGCGACGGTGGTCTTGGCAGGCCCGTACCGGCGGAGGAGCCGCTCTGTCGCCTCGAGGATCCGCTGGCGCCGCTCACTGGCGCCGCCGGGGTAACCGTGCTCCATGAGGTGAGCGATGTTCTCCCGGATTCACGGCCGGGGGAAGCGTCCTGGCGGTCGGCCGGGAGGGACCGTGGGGACGCCACGGCGCGCGGGCACGGGTGCGGTGGCGCGTTGGCACGGGCGCAGCGGCGCGCTGGCGATGGCACGAACCCGACGGCGCGCGGGCCGCGCCGGCGCGACGGAGCCCAGCCCCGAGATTGATTGCCGTCCGTCCGGCGGCTATCGTGGGCTGGCTTTGCACCGGATTTTCCGCGAAGATCGCGCTGTTCACGGGATCCGCGGTCCGGCGCGCGAAGGGACCGAGCCATGACGACCACCGCGCCGACACACGACGAAGCCGAAGGGCTGGTGCGACCGGGGCAGGTCATCGCCGAGAAGTACCGCGTCGAGCGGGTGATCGGCGCCGGCGGCATGGGCGTCGTCGTCGCCGCGACCCACCTCCAGCTGGAGGAGCGGGTCGCGATCAAGCTGCTCCTGCCCGAGGCGGCGAAGTCCCGCACGCTCGCCGAGCGCTTCGTGCGCGAGGCGCGCGCCGCGGTGAAGGTCAAAAGCGAGCACGTGGCGCGCGTGACGGACGTCGGGACGCTCGACTCCGGCACGCCGTACATGGTGATGGAGTACCTGTCGGGCAGCGACCTCGCCGACGCGCTCCGCGCGGGCGGACCGATGACCCCGCAGGCGGCCGTCGAGTACGTCCTCCAGGCCTGCGAGGCGCTCGCCGAGGCGCACGCCGCGGGCATCATCCACCGCGACCTCAAGCCCGCGAACCTGTTCCTCACGCGGCGCGCGGACAGCTCCCCGTGCGTGAAGGTGCTCGACTTCGGGATCTCGAAGGTGGTGAGCGGCGGCTCCGACCCGCGGATCACCGACACGAAGGCCATCATGGGGTCGCCGCTCTACATGTCGCCCGAGCAGCTCAAGTCCTCGCGCGACGTCGATGCGCGCACCGACATCTGGTCGCTCGGCGTCATCCTGTTCGAGCTGCTCACCGGCGCGCCGCCGTTCGACGGCGCGACGATGCCGCAGCTCTGCGTGGCGATCATGCAGGGGATCCCGAGCCCCCTCGCCGCGTTCCGCTCCGACGTGCCCCCAGCGCTCGAGGCGGTGATCCGCAAGTGCCTGGAGAAGCTGCCGGAGCAGCGGTTCCGCCACGTCGGGGAGCTGGCCGAGGCGCTCGCGCCGTTCGCGACCGGGCGGGCCCGGCTCTCCATCGACCGGATCAGCGGGATCTCGCGGAGCTCGGGGCCCCCGCGGCCGGAGCTCCCTTCGGCGAGCGGGGTGACCTCGCCGACCGTGGTGAACACGTCGCTGAACACCTCGCCGACGTGGAGCGGGACGGTCGTGACGCGAAAGCGGCCGGTGGGGCTCGCCGTCGCGGCCGGCGCCGGCGTGTCGCTGATCGCCGCGGTGGCGGTCTTCGCGTTCCTGACGTCCCGCTCACGCGGCGACGGCGCAGCGACCGAGCCATCCGCCAGCGCCTCGGCCGCGCCGTCGCCGGCGGACGCCGCGGCACAGCCGCCGACCGCGCCCGCGTCGCTCTCGCCGACCGTCACGCCCGGCAGCGCCGAGGCCCCCGCGCCGGCGGATCCCGCGCCAGCGGACGACCGCACGGCGGCGCCGGGCCCGGCCGAGATCCCCCCCGCGGCGCCAGCCAGCGCCAAGCCCGCGGCGCCGCGCCGGCCGAGCACTTCACCGCGCCCCGCGGCCGCGACGCAGCAGGCTCCGGCCACCCGGCCGCCCGCCGCCCCGGCCGCTGCGCCGCCCGGCGGCAACCTGTTCGACGATCGCAAGTGAGGACACCACCATGACGAGCCTGCCCGTGCAGCACCTCGGGCGCCTGCTGGCGCTCGCGATGTTCCTTGCCGCCCTCCTCTCGGGCGGCCGCGACGCGAGGGCCGATACGGCGGCCGCGCAGGCCCTGTTCGACGCGGCCAAGCAGCTGATGGCCCAAGGCAAATACGCCGACGCGTGCCCCAAGCTCGAGGAGAGCCAGCGGCTCGACCCAGGCATCGGCACGCAGTTCAACCTCGCGGCCTGCTACGAGCAGCTCGGCCGGACGGCGAGCGCCTGGTCGATGTTCCTCGAGGTGGCCGGCGCTTCGAAGGCCGCCGGCCAGCTGGAGCGCGAGAAGGTCGCGCGGCAGCGCGCCGCCGCGCTCGAGCCGCGGCTCATCCGGCTGACGATCACGGCGCCGGCCGACGCCCCGGCCGACCTCCAGGTGAAGCGCGACGGCGCCCTCGTGGGCCGCGCGCAGTGGGGCACGCCGGTGCCCGTGGATCCCGGGAAGCACACGGTCGAGGCCTCCGCCGCCGGCCGAGCGCCGTTCGCGAGGTCCGTGGAGCTCACCCGGGCGGGCGCCTCGGAGACGCTGGCCGTCCCGCCGCTGCCCGCGGGCGCGCCGGCGCGCGACGCCGCGCTCCCGCCGAGCGGCCCCCCCGCGCCTGCGGGCGCCGCCGCGCCCCCGCCGAGCAGCGCCCTGGCGCCAGCGGGCGCCGCCGCGCCGCGAGCGAGCGGCGCCCCGGTCGCCGCGTATGCGCCGCCCCCCCCGGCTGCGCCGCTGACCAAGCGCCGCAGCAAGGGGATGATGGTCACAGGCATCGTCCTGACGAGCCTCGGCACCGTCGCCGTCCTGGGCGGGGGCCTGGTGATCGCCTCCACCACCTCGTGCTCCGGCGACAGCTGCGGGTACGACAGCTCCAGCGTCTACGAGGAAGAGGACACGGATGGCGCCGGGGTCGGGCTCGTCGTCAGCGGGCTCATCCTCGCCGGCGTCGGCATCCCGCTCGCCATCATCGGCGGCCGCAAAGTGCCAGTGCAGCCCGAGAAGCAGGCCGCCTCCGCGCCGGCGCCGCCGCCCGAGCTCGTCATCGGCCCGCGCTACGCCGGGCTCCGCTGGTCCATGTGAGCGCCTGCACAGCGCTGCGCCAGCCCGGCGCGCGCGGCGCTGCGCCGGCGCGGCGCGCAGCGAGGGGGCCGTGAGCGCTCACTCCGGATCGATGCGGTACACGGTACCGCCGAGATCGACCACGTAGACCTCGCCAGCGCCGTCCTGCCCGAAGCTGGATATGCTGAAGCCGAACGATCCGAGGTCGTCCGTTCGGTCGACGGGCGCGGAGGCCACCCCGCCCTCGTAGGTGAGCGTCCAGATCCTGCCGCTGCAGTAATCACCGTAGAAGTAGCTCCCCCGGAGCCACGGGATCTTGCTGCCCCGGTAGACGTAGCCGCCGGTGACCGAGCAATCCTCGATGACCCGCCCGGCGTGGCCGTACTCGACGGCAGGGAGCGTGATGGTCCCGTCGAGATCGCAGCTCTCCGCGGGAATGAAGCAGTGCGCGCCCTCCATCCGGCGCCAGCCGTAGTTCTTCCGTCCCTGCCCGGCCGGCTCGATATCGATCTCTTCCCAGAGGCGCTGGCCGACGTCCGCGATGTAGAGATCGCCTGTACACGCGTCGAAGCTGAAGCGGTACGGGTTCCGCAGGCCATAGTCCCAGATCTCGGGCAGGACGCCTTCGCCCGTCATGTTCCCTTCCGGGATGCTGTACGGGTGTGTCGAGACGTCGAGGCGAAGGATCTTCCCGAGCAGCGTCGTGAGCGCCTGGCCATTGCCGATGTCCGCATGGTTGGGGCCGGCGTCGTTGTTGTCCCCGCCGTCGCCGAGCCCGAGATAGAGGAAGCCGTCGATCGGGCTGAACTCGAGCGAACCGCCGTTGTGGTTCCGATGCAGATCCACGACCTCGAGGTACGTGGCCACCGGGTCTGGACTGGCCACGTCCGGTCGCTCTCCCCGCGCGAACTCGACCACACGCGCGTTGCCGCCCGTCGCCTTGTCCGTGTAGTGGACGAAGAAGCGACCGCTGTCCTCGTAATCCGGGTGGAAGGCGAGCCCGAGGAGGCCGCGCTCACCGTTGTCATTGAACAGGACGCGATCCCGGATATCGAGAAACACCCTGGGCTCCACCGCTCCATCGTCGAGGACGAGGATCTGACCAGGCTGCGTCAGGATGAAGAGCCGCGTGGGGTCGCCCGGCGCGGATTTCACGAGGAGCGGGTGATCGAGGCCGGAGACGAGCGTGGTGAGCTTCAGCGCGCCCTCGTCCTCGCTCGGCGGCGCGCAGCTGAATCCCTCAGCGGGCTCACCGCCGCCGCTCCCGCCAGCGGCGCTGCCGCTCCCGCCGCTGCCGCCAGCGCCGCTCGCGCCAGCCCCGCTGCCGCCAACCCCGCTCGCGCCAGCCCCGCTGCCGCCAGCGCCGCTCGCGCCAGCCCCGCCGCCGCCACCCCCGCTCGCGCCAGCCCCGCCGCCGCCACCCCCACTCGCGCCAGCCCCGCTGCCGCCACCCCCGCTCGCGCCCGCTCCGCCGGCTGCGACCGACGAGGCCCCGCCGGTCGTGCCGGGCGGCAGCGGAGAAATCGACTCCTCGCGCGAGCAGGCGATGAACGCGAGCTCGGCCGCCAGAGAAAGCGCGATGATCGGAACGGGCGACAGGGCAGAGCTCGACGGCCTCATGGCCGGACGATATCGTAGATCGAAGCCCAGGGCGGCGAAGATCCGGTGTTGGAGGCCCCCGCGCGCCCCGCGCACGATCGAGGGCGCCCGCCACGCGCGCACGCCGGACGGCGCCGCTGCGGGCCCACCTGACGCGCCTACGCCGGCGTTCGGGGCGTGGCGAGATCGCGAAACGAGCCCTGCGATCCACGCATCGATATCGATGGAGCTGGCCCCATCGCCGCACTTCGAGCGAGGCCGAGCACACGAGAGCATGGCATCCGTTTTTCCGCGCTGGAGCAACACCGCTTTCCGACTCGCCATCGCCGCCGTCTTCCTCGGCGGCGCGGCGGCCGTGTCAGCGCCGATGATCTACGTGCGCTCGGATTGGAACACCGGGCAGAACCTGCCCGTGCAGCAGCCGGTGCAGTTCGACCACAGGCACCACGTGCAGGACGACGCCATCGATTGCCGGTTCTGCCATCACTCGGTCGAGCGGGCGGCCACGGCGGGCATGCCGTCGACCGCGGACTGCATGGGCTGTCACAGCCAGGTCTGGAATCAGAGCCCCAAGCTCGAGCTCGTCCGGAACAGCTATTTCTCGGACACGCCGATCGTCTGGAACCGCGTCAACGACGTGCCCGACTTCGTCTATTTCAACCACGCGATCCACGTGAACAAGGGCGTCGGCTGCGTGACGTGCCACGGCCGCGTGGACCAGATGCCCGACGTCCGCCAGGCGACGCCGATGACGATGGGCTGGTGCCTCGGCTGCCACAGGGCGCCGGAGCGTCACCTCCGCCCGCTCTCCGCGATCGTGGACATGGACTGGGACCCCGGCCCCGACGCGGAGCGGATCGGCCGGCAGATCGCGCAGGAGGTCGGCGCGCGGAGCCTCGTCCACTGCTCGACCTGCCACAGGTGAGCGCGCAGGCGCAGCGCGAGTGGCAAACGAGGGATCCACGCGAGACACAAAGGGAGCCTGCGAGAGCACGCGAGACAGAGGGCCAACAGGCGGCGAACAGCGGAGCACCGCCACGGCGGCGGCGCCGATCCACCGATGACCTGAAGAGGGACGATGGCTGATCAGAGACAGACCCCGTGGAGCGCCGCGCTCGACGGCAAGACCGGTAAAGCGTACTGGCGCAGCCTGGCGGAGCTCCTCGAGTCACCGGAGCTCCGCGAGGCCGCGGCGCGGGAGCTCCCGGGGGGCGGCGGCGAGCCCGCCGCGGTGAGCCGGCGGAGCTGGCTCAAGCTCCTCGGCGCGAGCATGGCGCTCGCCGGCGTGTCCGGGTGCCGATCGAGGGCAGCGGACAAGATCGTCCCTTACGTGACGACGCCGCCCGAGGTGACGCCGGGCGTCCTCCGGTATTACGCCACCAGCCTCGAGCTCGATGGCTTCGCCACGGGCGTCCTCGTCGAGAGCCACGAAGGGCGGCCGACGAAGATCGAGGGCAACCCGGAGCACCCGGCGAGCCTCGGCTCGACCGGCGTCTACGAGCAGGCGTCGGTGCTCGGCCTGTACGATCAACACCGCGCGCGCGCGGCGCGGCGCGGCCAGGACCCGACGACGTGGCACGCGTTCGTCCAGCAGTTCGGGGGCGCGCGGAGCGACAGCGGCGCCGGGCTCCGGTTCGTCCTTCGGCCCACCGGCTCTCCGCTCCTCCTCGACCTCATCGGCCGCGTCCAGGCGCGTTATCCGGCCGCCCGGTTCACGTTCCACGCGCCCGCGAGGTCGGCGCACCCGGCGCGCGGGGCCGAGCTCGCCTTCGGCGCTCCGCTCCAGGCGCAGTACGACTTCCGGACGGCGGACGTCATCCTCGCGCTCGACGCCGACTTCCTCGCGTCGATGCCTTTCCACGCGCGGTATGCGCGCCAGTTCTCGGAGCGAAGGCGCCTCGGCTCGCCGACGGGCACCATGAACCGACTCTATGTGATCGAGCCCGGGCTGACCCCGACGGGGAGCATCGCCGATCACCGATTGCGCAAGCGGCCGAGCGACGTGGCGGCGATCGCCGCGGCGGTCGCCGCCGAGCTGCTCCTCACCGAGGGCGCGCGCCCAGGGTTCATCCCTCCCCAGGCGCTCGGCGCGCTCGAGCCGCTCCGGGCGCGGATCAGCGAGGCGGAGAGGCGCTTCGTCCGGGCGCTCGCGCGCGACCTCGCGCGCGGCGGCATCGCGAGCGTCGTCGTCGCGGGGGAGCGGCAGCCTCCGGCGGTGCACGCGCTCGCGCACCTCATGAACGCAGCGCTCCGCAACGACCGCGCGGCGTGGACCACCGCGGGGACCTTGATCACGGCCGGCGCCGCCGAGCAGGACCTCACGGCGCTCGCCGAGGAGATCCGCCGCGGCGCCGTCGACACCCTCGTGCTCCTCGAGAACAACGTGGCGTACACCGCGCCCGCGGATCTCGAGCTCGCGGCGCTGCTCCGCTCCGTCCCGAGCCGCGTCTACCTCGGTCTCTACGAGGACGAGACCGCCGCGGGCTGCGACTGGTTCGTGCCCGCCGCGCACGATCTCGAGGCCTGGGGGGACGCGCGCGCGTACGACGGCACGACCTCGCTGGTCCAGCCGCTCATCGAGCCGCTCTTCCAGGGCAAGACCGCCTCCGAGGTGCTGGCGGTGTTCGCGGGCGAGCCGCAGAAGAGCGCGCGAGAGCTCCTGCGCGACGCCTGGGCCGCGCGCCGCGGCGGCGCCGATTTCGACGCGTTCTGGGAGGACGCGCTCCGGCGCGGGCTCGTCGAGGGCACCGCGGCCCCGCGTGAGAATGCCTCGCTGCGGCTCGACGGCGTGATCGCGGCGCTCGCGAAGCTCGCGGCGGCGGCCCCGCCGCCGGCGGAGGCCATCGAGGTCGCCTTCTCGGTCGACGCCAGCGTCTATGACGGCCGGTTCGCCAACAACCCGTGGTTGCTCGAGCTGCCGGATCCCATCACCAAGCTCACCTGGGACAACGCCGCGCTGCTCAGCCCGGAGACCGCGAAGGCGCTCGGCGTCGAGAGCGAGGATGTCGTCGAACTCGAGCTCGGGGGGCGGAAGATATCGATACCGGTCCTCGTCGCGCCGGGGCACGCCGACAGGACGGTGTCGCTCAAGCTCGGTTACGGGCGGAGCGGCGCCGAGTCGATCGCCGCCGGGGTGGGGTCCGACGCGTACCGGCTCCGCACCGCGGCCGCGCCGTTCTTCGCGGCGGGCGTCTCGGTGACCAAGCGGCCCGACCAGAAGCACAAGCTCGCCCGGACGCAGTTGCACTGGAGCCTGGAGGGGCGCCCGGTCGCGCTCTCGGTCCCCCTCGCCGTCTACCGCGAGCACCCCGGCTTCACGGAGGCGCTGAAGGGGCCCCAGCCGTCCCTCATGCCCGCGGTTGCCCCCGGCCCGCTGAAGGAGCAATGGGCCATGTCGATCGATCTCACGATCTGCACCGGCTGCAGCGCGTGCGTCGTCGCGTGCCAGGCCGAGAACAACGTCCCTGTGGTCGGCAAGGAGGAGGTCCTCAACAGCCGTGAGATGCACTGGCTCCGCATCGACTCGTACGCATCGAACGACCCGCGCGACCCGGCCGTCGTCCATCAGCCCATGATGTGCCAGCACTGCGAGAAGGCGCCGTGCGAGTACGTGTGCCCCGTGAACGCGACGACGCACAGCCCCGACGGGCTCAACGAGATGACCTACAACCGCTGCGTCGGGACGCGGTTCTGCTCGAACAACTGCCCGTACAAGGTCCGCCGCTTCAACTGGTTCGATTACGGCGAGCTCCGCGGGTACAACACCGGGCTCTCGAGGCTCCAGCGCAACCCCGACGTGACCGTGCGGGAGCGCGGCGTCATGGAGAAGTGCACGTACTGCGTCCAGCGGATTCGCCGCGCGGAGATCGCCGCGCGGGTGGAAGACCGCCTGATCCGCCCGGGAGAGGTCGTCACCGCCTGCCAGCAGGCCTGTCCGACGCAGGCGATCCAGTTCGGCTCCCTCACGCACGAAGAGACAGCGATGGTGGCATGGCGGGGCGAGCCGCGGAGCTACGCGGTGCTCCACGAGCTGGGCACCCGACCGAGGACCATGTACCTCGCGCGCATCAACAACAAGAACCCGGAGATCGAAGAGCCGTGACGGAGCCTCTCCTCCTCGGGCGACCCACCGACGAGGCGCTCTCCGAAGAGCTCCTGTCGGTCGTCTGGAAGCCGCGATCCAGGCTGTGGTGGGCGGCGTTCACCCTCACCGGCGCCGGGACGGTCCTGCTCGCGATCTCCATCCTCTACACCATCACCACCGGCATCGGGGTCTGGGGGAACAACATCCCGGTGGGCTGGGCGTTCGGGATCATCAACTTCGTGTTCTGGGTCGGCATCGGCCACGCGGGGACGTTCATCTCCGCCATCCTGCTGCTCCTGGAGCAGCGCTGGCGCACGAGCATCAACCGGTTCGCCGAGGCGATGACCCTCTTCGCCGTCATGCAGGCGGGCCTCTATCCGCTCCTGCACCTCGGCCGGCCGTGGTTCGCCTACTGGCTCGTCCCCTACCCCTCGACGCTGAAGACCTGGCCCCAGTTCAAGAGCGCGCTCCCGTGGGACGCGGCGGCCATCTTCACGTACTTCACGGTCTCTCTCGTCTTCTGGTACGTCGGGCTCGTCCCCGACTTCGCGTCGCTCCGCGACCGCGCCCCCGACCGCCGCCGCCGGATCATCTACGGTGTCCTGTCGCTCGGCTGGCGCGGCTCCGCGTCTTCGTACCGCCACTACCGGCTCCTCTACGGGCTGCTCGCCGGGCTCGCGACGCCGCTCGTGCTCTCGGTGCACTCGATCGTGAGCACCGATTTCGCCATGGCGCTCGTGCCGGGCTGGCACGCGACGATCTTCCCCCCGTTCTTCGTCGCCGGGGCCATCTTCTCCGGCTTCGCGATGGTGCTGACGCTGCTCATCCCGGCGCGTCGGATCTTCCACCTCGGGAACGTCGTCACCCAGCGGCACATCGACAACCTGAGCAAGATGACGCTCGTCACCGCCTGGATCGTCATCTACTCGTACATCATCGAGCTCTTCGCCGCCTGGTACAGCGCATCGGAGGCCGAGATCTACCAGTTCTTCGTCGCGCGCCCCACGGGACCGAACGCCGCTGTCTTCTGGGCGCAGATGATCTGCAACGTGCTCGTCCCCCAGCTGCTCTGGTTCCCGAAGGTGCGGAGGAACATGATCGTGCTCTGGATCATCTCGATCCTCGTGAACGTCGGGATGTGGTCCGAGCGGTTCGTGATCATCGTCCTGTCGCTGCAGCGCGAGTTCATCCCGTCGGCGTGGCACGCCTACCACCCGACGTGGGTCGATATCTCGATGTTCGCCGGGACGATCAGCTTCTTCCTGCTGCTCTTCCTGATCTTCCTCCGCCTCTTCCCCTTCGTGCCGGTGGCCGAGGTCAAGGAGCTGAACCACGAGCTCCGCCACAAGGAGAAGCACTGAGATGAGGAGAGGTCTGCTCGCCGAGTTCGAGACGCCCGAGGCGATGCTCCGGGCGATCGCGGAGCTCAGGAGCCGCGGATACCGTCGCCTCGACGCGTTCACGCCGTATCCGATCCACGGCCTTGAGCAGGCGCTCGGGTTCCGCCGCTCGCCGCTCAACTGGATGGTCCTGCCCTTCGCGCTCGCGGGCACCGCGGGAGGCTACCTGGTCCAGTGGTATTGCAACGCCTACGCCTACCCGCTCAACGTGGGTGGGCGGCCGGGGCACGCGGCCCCTGCGTTCATCCCGATCACCTTCGAGATGATGGTGCTCTCGGCGGCCCTCTCCGGGTTCGTCATCCTGCTCGTCCTCTCGCGGCTGCCCGAGCTCTGGCACCCGGTGTTCGACGTGCCCGGGTTCGAGCGCGCCTCCATCGATCGGTTCTGGATCGGCATCGACGCCCGCGATCCGGCGCTCCTCAGCCCCATCACCGAGCGCGATCTCACCGATCTCGGCGCCATGACCGTCGCCTGGGCTGGAAAGGAGCGCTCATGACGCGCGGACGGCCTCTCTCGCTCTCCTGCCTGGCCGCGGCGCTCTGCCTCTCGTGCACCCCGGTGACCTCGCCCGACGCCGAGCCCGGCGAGATCGACCTCCTGGATCTCGAGCGCATGCTCCGCCAGCGGCGGTACACGGCCTACCAGGAGACACAGCTCTTCGACGACGGCTCGGCCATGCGCCGCCCGCCCGAGGGCACCGTACCGACCGACCGCGTGCTCGGCGACCCCGGGCTCACCCGCGGGATCGCGGACGGAGCGTACGTGGCGCGCGTCCCGGTCCCGGTGACGATCGAGCTGCTCCGGCGCGGAAAGGAGCGCTACGAGATCTTCTGCGCTGCCTGCCACGGGGTCGCCGGAGATGGCGAGTCGGAGGTCGCGCGCAACATGACGCTGCGGCGCCCGCCGTCGCTCGTCGACCCGCGCGTCCAGGCGTTCCCGCCCGGACGAATCTACCAGGTCATCGTCGAGGGCTACGGGCTCATGCGCTCGTACGCGCCGCACGTCGCGCTCAGGGAGCGCTGGGCGATCGTGGCCTATGTGAAGGCACTCGGGAAGAGCCGCGGCACGGCGCTCGACGCGCTCCCCCCACCCCTCCGCGAGCGCGCCCTGAAGGAGCTCCCGTGAACCGGCGATTTCCCGTCTTCCGAGGCGGCCGCGCGATCGTGACGCGCTCCCTCGGCCTCGCGCTCCTCGGCACCCTGCTCCTCGTCGTCGGGGCGTTCGTGGACAGGGAGCGGCTCTTCTACGCGTACCTCGCGGCCTACGCCTTCGCCGTGACCACGGCGGTCGGGGCGCTCCTCTTTCTCATGATCTGCCACGCCATGGGCGCGACATGGCCTGTGGCCGTCCGCCGCCTCGCGGAGGCGATCGTCGGAGCGCTGCCGCTCCTCTGCGTGCTGTTCGTCCCGCTCCTGTTCGGCCTCGGCGCGCTCTACGGGGAGTGGCTCCACCCCGAGTCGATCGGCGACGAGCACGTTCGAGCCATCGTGCTCCACAAGACGCCTTACCTGAACCTCCCCTTCTTCCTCGTGAGGACGGGGATCTATTTCACGGTGTGGCTCATCTTCGGCGCCCTGCTCCGGCGCGGCTCGATCCAGGGCGACGCGACCCCGGCGCTCGCGGACAGCCACCGCCTCCGCGTGATCAGCGTCGTCGGCCTCCCGCTCGTCGGGCTCACGCTCTCGTTCGCGGCCTTCGACTGGCTCATGTCGCTCGCGCCGACGTGGGTGTCGACGATGTTCCCCGTCTATGTGTTCGCCGGCGGCTTCGTCGCCGCGATAGCGCTGCTGACGGTGCTGGCGTTCGCCGCCGAGCGCGCCGGGCTCCTGCCCGGGCTGAGCGCGTCGCACTACTACGCGCTCGGCCGGCTGCTCCTCGCGTTCACCATCTTCTGGGCCTACGCCGCGTTCTTCCAGTTCATGCTGATATGGATCGCGAACAAGCCCGAAGAGGCGGAGTTCTACGTGCTCCGCGCCCACGGCCCGTGGGCGATCGCGTCCCTCATCCTCGTCGTCGCGCGGTTCGTGATCCCCTTCGCGATCCTGCTCAACTACGGGATCAAGCGGCGCCCAGCCTGGCTGTCGGCCGTCGCCGCCTGGATCTTCGTCGCGCACTACCTCGACATGCACTGGCTCGTCGTGCCCGAGGTCCCGGGCGCTCGCGCGCCGTTCCACTGGCTCGACATCGCGGCGCTCCTCGCCGTGATCGGCCCGTGCGTCGCGTTCGCCGCGCTGCGGGTGCGCGGCAGTCCGCTCGTCCCCGTCAACGACCCGGCGCTGCCGGCCGCGCTCCGCTACGAGAGCATATGACGTCCCACTACCGCCGTCCCGACGTGCGCCAGGAAGAGGATGTCGTCCCCTGGAAGACGATCCTCGCCGTCGCGTTCGCCGTCGTCGTGATCTTCGCCGTCCTGGGCCTCTGGTCCTGGATGCTCCTGCACGGGCGCGAGGCGGAGCTCCGCCCCTCAGGAAAGAGCGCGGAGCTCGGACCAGCGGGAACGAGCGACGCGCGCGCCCGGGAGATCGCCCTGCCGCGCGGCGAGGCGGCCGGCGTGGATCAGCGGATCTTCCGGCGCCAGGCCATGGGCGAGGAGGGCGTCGGCGAGACGCTGAATCACCGGAAGCGCGAGGAGCTCGGCCGCTTCGGCTGGGCCGACCGCGACCGCGGGCTCGTGCAGATCCCGATCGAGGACGCGATGAATCTCATCGTGGAGGAGAGCCGCTGATGAGGATGCAACACCTGTCCACCACGGCGCTCGTCGCGCTCGCGCTCATGCGCGCGCCGCTCGCGGCCGCCGCGGACCCGCCGTCGCTCCCGCCCGCGGCGCGCGAGTCCGACATCGACGAGCGCCTCGGGAACGCCATCGACACGACGCTCCCGTTCACCGACATGGACGGGCGGCGCGCCCCGCTCGCCGAGCACTTCGACGGGAAGAGGCCAGTCGTCCTCGTCCTCGCCTATTACCGCTGCCCGACGCTCTGCGGCCTCGTGCTGCGCGGCCTGGTCGCCGGCATGGCGAAGCTCGATTACCGGCTGGGAGAGCACTACCGCGCGCTCACGGTGAGCTTCGATCCGCGGGACACCCCGGCGTCCGCGGCGCGCAAGAGGACATCCGCGCTGTCGGCCCTGGGCATGGCCGGCGCGCCGACGCCGGAGACCTGGCCCTTCCTGACCGGCGCGCTGCCCGAGATCCGCGCGCTCGCGGGCGATCTCGGCTTCCGGTTCGGGTACGACCCGCAGACCGAGCAATACGCGCACCCCGCCGCCATCTTCGTCCTCACGCCGAACGGCCGCATCTCACGGGTCCTCTATGGCATCGAGTTTCCCCCCCTCGATCTCCGCCTCGCGCTCCTCGAGGCGAGCCGCGGGCAGATCGGCACCCCCCTCGAGCGCGTCCTCATGACGTGTTATCGCTACGACCCCGCGAGCCGCCGCTACGGCCCGTATGTGGCCGGCTTCCTGCGGCTCGGCGGGGCCGCCATCCTGGCGTGGACCGCCGCGGTGATCGCCTTCTTCGGCTGGCAAGGGCGGCGGCGCAGGGGAGAGAGGCGCGCGCGATGAACGAGCTCCTGCGCCAGCTGCTCTTCCTGCCCGAGCAGCGCTCCTCGCTCGCCCGCGAGATCGACGGGCTGCACTACTTCGTCATCCTGGTGACGATGGGCGGCGCCGCCCTCATCACGCTCATCGGCGGGTATTTCCTTATCCGCTATCGCCGCCGGCTGGAGGACACACCTCGGCCGCACCCCGGGGCCTTCGCGCGGCCCGCGCTCTTCCTCGAGACGATATCGCTCTTCGGCCTGGGCTTCGTGTTCCTCACGTTCTGGACCATCGGCACGCGCCAGTTCGTCGACCTGCGCACGCCGCCTGAGGACGCGCTCGACGTCTATGTCACGGCCAAGCAGTGGATGTGGAAGTTCGGCTATCCGGGGGGAGACAGCGAGATCTCGGTGCTCTATGTCCCCGCGCACAGGCCGGTCCGGCTCATCATGACGTCGCGCGACGTCATCCACAGCTTCTACGTGCCCGCGTTCCGCATCAAGCAGGATGTCCTCCCGGGCCGGTACACCACGGCCTGGTTCGAGGCGACCGAGCCGGGCGCCTACCCCATCCTCTGCGCGGAGTTCTGCGGCACGAGCCACTCGGAGATGCGCGGCCAGGTGATCGCGCTCGACCCGTCCGACTACGAGCGCTGGCTCGCGGGCGGGGCGGCGAGCGCCCCGGCGTTCGCGCAGGAGGCCGCCGCCGAGGCGGAGAACGAGCTCGCCGAGGCGGAGCCGACGATGCCGAGCCGCGGCGAGCACGCCGCCGCGAAGCACGGCTGCCTCCGCTGCCACACCCTCGACGGAACACAGCACGTCGGCCCGACCTGGGCCGGGCTCTACCGCTCGGTCGTGCCGCTCGACGGCGGCGGCGAGCGCATCGCCGACGAGGCCTACATCACGGAGTCGATCATGGATCCGCTCGCCGCGGTGCACCGCGGGTTCACGCCGGTCATGCCGTCTTTCCGGGGGCAGATCACGCCGCCCGACGTCGCGGCGATCATCGAGCTCATGAAATCGATCCGCGACGTGCCGCACGGCGCCGTCGTGCCGTGGGACGGCGGGGTCGGCGAGACCGGCGCTGCGGCACCGGAGGGGGTGACGCCATGATGGCCCACGAGATCGAGGGGACCGCGCCACTCCACGGCGCGCACGACGCTGACTATCTCCGAGCCGGCTCCGGGGTGCGCTCGTGGCTGCTCACGACCGATCACAAGCGCATCGGGCTCATGTTCTATGCGCTGATCGTGCCGATGCTCATGCTCGGCGGCGCCTTCGCGCTGGTCCTCCGGACCGAGCTCCTGACCCCCGGGCCCACCGTGATCAGCGCGGCGACCTACAACCGCATGTTCACGCTCCACGGCGTGGTCATGGTGTGGCTCTTCATGATCCCGTCGATCCCGAACATCTTCGGGAATTTCGCCCTCCCGCTCATGATCGGCGCCAAGGATCTCGCCTTCCCGCGCCTCAACCTGGCGAGCCTCTACGTCTATGCGTTCGGCGCCGTCATCACGCTGGCGGCGACGATCGCCGGGGGCGCCGACACCGGCTGGACGTTCTACCCGCCGTACAGCACGACCACGCCCGCGGGCGTCCTGCCGGTCGTGATCGGCATCTTCATCCTCGGCGCCTCGTCGATCATGACGGCGGTGAACTTCATCGCCACGACGCACACGATGCGCGCCCGCGGGATCGGCTGGGGGCGAGTGCCGCTCTTCGTGTGGGCCATCTACAGCACGAGCATCATCATGCTGCTCGCGACGCCCGTCCTCGGATTGACGATCCTGCTCGTCGGGCTGGACCACATCTACCATTTCGGCGTCTTCGACCCGACGCTGGGCGGAGACCCCGTGCTGTTCCAGCACCTGTTCTGGTTCTACTCCCACCCGGCCGTTTACATCATGGTGCTCCCGGCGCTCGGGGTCATCAGCGAGGTGGTCTGCACCTTCGCGCAGCGGCAGCCGGCGTCCTACTGGGCGATCGCCCTCTCGTCGCTCGGCATCGCGTTCATCGGGTTCACGGGGTGGGGGCACCACATGTTCGTGGCCGGGATCAGCGAGCTCGACGCCGGGATCTTCGGCGCGCTCTCGATGTTCGTCGCGATCTTCTCCGCCATCAAGGTGTTCACCTGGGTGGCGACGCTGCACAAGGGGGCCATCCAGTTCAACACCCCGATGCTCTATTTCTTCTGGTTCCTGTTCCTCTTCGTCTTCGGGGGCATGACGGGCGTCGCCGTGGCCACGCAGTCGCTCGACGTCCACTGGCACGACACGTACTTCGTCGTCGCCCACTTCCATTTCATCATGGTGGGCGGCACGCTCACCGCGTTCCTCGCGGCGGCGCACTACTGGTTCCCCAAGATGTTCGGCCGCACCTACTCCGAGTCGATGGGGCTGCTCACGTCGTTCGGGGTGTTCCTTGGGTTCATCCTGACGTTCCTCCCCCAGTTCCTGGCGGGCAACGCCGGGATGCCGCGCCGCTATTACAGCTACCCGGAGCAGTACCAGTGGCTCAACGTGCTCTCGACCGGGGGGGCCTTCCTGCTCACCGGCGCGCTCCTGCTCACGCTGGTGAACCTCCTTATCGCCCTGCGATGGGGGCCGCGCGCGACCGCCAATCCATGGAGGTCCCGGAGCTACGAGTGGATGACGCCACCCATCCCGCCGGAGCACAACTTCCCCGTGACACCGGTCGTCGATCGCGGCCCGTACGATTACCACCTGACCGACGAGGAGGCCCATGCCCGAGTCTCACCCGCCCGCTGAGCCGCTCGCCCCGGCGCGGCTGGCCATGCAGTTCGAGGACCTCGAGAAGCAGACCCACGCCGCGCACTTCGGCATGTGGATCTTCCTCGCCAGCGAGGTCCTGCTCTTCGGCGGGCTCTTCGGCCTGTACGCCGCCTACCGCGCGGTCTTCGGCCCCGAGTTCACCGCTGGCATCGAGCACAACAACGCCGTCATCGGGACGGCCAACACAGGGATCCTCCTGACGAGCAGCCTGCTCGTCGCGCTGAGCGTCTACGCCGTGCGCCTCGACCGGCCGGCGAGGGCCGGCCGCCTCCTGCTCGGCGCGATCGCGCTCGGCGTCGCCTTCCTCGTGCTGAAGGGCGTCGAGTACGCGGCGCACTTCCACGAGGGGATCTTCCCCGGCGCCGGCTACCGCTTCGAGGAGCTCCCGTATGCCGGCGCGAAGATGTTCTTCACGCTCTATTACCTGACGACCGGGCTCCACGCGATCCACGTGACCGCGGGGCTCGTGGTCCTCGGCTGGCTCGCGTGGGGGTGCTTCCGGCGCCGGTACGGCGCGGGCAACGAGACGCACGTCGAGCTCGGCGGGCTCTACTGGCACCTCGTCGACGTGATCTGGATATTCCTCTGGCCGATGCTCTACCTGATGCACCGCTAACGGGACGTTGCGCCCATGACCGTCAAGCACCTCTCCTCGCGGACCTACGTGATCGTCTGGCTCCTTTTGATGGGGCTCACGCTGGCGTCGTACCTCCTCTCGCTGGCCCACCTGGGCCAGGCCGATGTCGTCGCGGCGCTGCTCATCGCCACGGCGAAGACGGTGCTCGTGCTGCTCTTCTTCATGCACCTCATCGAGCAACGCTTCGCGAACGCGCTCCCGATGATCGTGGCGGCGCTCCTGCTCGGCCTCTTGCTCACGCTGATGCTCAGCGACGTGACGAGCCGCGAGGCGATCTCGCGCAGGCCGCTCCCGCCATCCGCGCTGCCCAGGGCCACGGCCGCGCCCCGATGACGGCCGCATCCCGATGATCCGTCCATCGCGCGAGCGCGCCCGCCGGCGCGGTCCGTAGCGGGCCGCCGCCGCGCGGCGACGGGGTCTCGCCGGCGTCGCGATGGGCGCGCGGCGCCGTCGCGCGTCGCGATGACCGCGCGATCGAGCTCGGCGGGGCGACGCGGGAGCTCGGCTGTCGCCGGAGGGCGCGACGCCGATCTCACCGCATCTGGCGCCGCTCACGTGGGCTATCCGCCGCCCTGGTTCGGGCCTACAAACACGTGCTCTCGGTGCCGCGCGACGGCCCTGCGGAAGGGTGTCTGCGCCTCCGGCATTGAACGTTCGTAGGAGCGATCATGAAGACGTGGATTGGGCGGGCCGCTGTCCTGTGCGGCCTCGCCGCGGCCGCGTGCACGCCCGGCCCGGCGGACGCGCCATGGCTCGCGGAGGGGGACGGGTCTCTGGCGCTGGACTGGGCGGCGGCCTCTCCGACGGCGTTCCGCGGCGCCCCCGGGAACGTCGACCCGAGCGCGCCGTGCTCCGCGCGGGTCCTCTTCACGGAGGCCTTCGCGGACAAGGCGACCCGGTGGAGCCTCGCGGCGGGGTGGGAGATCGGGCCTGCGAGGACGTCGAGCGACCAGCGCGCGGGGTTCCCCGATCCGGCGAGCGATCACACCGAGGCCGGCGACAACGGCGTGGCGGGCGTGGTCCTCGGCGGCAGCCCGAGCGTCACCGCGCCGCACCCGCAGCGCTACCTGACGAGCCCCGCCGTCGACGCGCTCGTGAGCGGGCGAGTCACGCTGTCGTTCTGGCGATGGCTGAACACGACCTACCGCAACAAGGCCCGCGTCGAGATCTTCGACGGATCGCGCTGGCGGATCGTCTACGAGTCTCCGCACGACGATGTCACCGAGTCCGGATGGAAGCGCGTCACCTACGATCTGACGCCCTACAAGAGCTCGAACCTGCGGGTGCGGTTCGGCTACAGCGCCGTCATCGCCTTCGGCGGCGCGCCCATGTCGGGCTGGAACATCGACGACGTGCAGATCAGCGCCTGCCGCTGAGCCGGCTCATGGGCCCGCGCGGGAGAACGCCCTCGAGTGCCCACGAACGCAGCGGGAAGACACACCCATAGCGTCATTTTCCTTTCTTGCTGACAAACGTCGCTCCCGGGTCCGCCATGGATCGCCCTGGCACCTCGCTTGCTCGACCCAGCCTTGGAGCGCGCGAGGACGTAACCCTGCGCCAACCTGTGCCAAAGAAAGGACCCATTGAACCATGCCCATGCAGAAGAAGCGAAAGGTGCTGAAGGCGCCGTTCATCATGACCATCGCCGCGGCGGCCTCGTTCACGGGCGCGGTGGTCTTGCCGGGGTGCGATCCCACGGTGACGAGCGGCAGCTGTCCCGAGTCGGCGCCGGCGGTCGGCTCGGCCTGCGAGGGGGACGACCTCTCGTGCGGCTACGGCGATGACGGGTGCGGCAACCCCATCGACTTCACGTGTTCGGGCGGGGTGTGGGAGCAGGAGCCCACAGCGACCTGCAACCCGCCGCCGCCGGAGTGCCCCGTGGAGGTGCCGAAGGCCGGCAGCGCCTGCGCGGAGCCCGGGACGACCTGCAACTACGACGACACCGGTTGCCCTGCAGTGGTGAGCTGCGGTGACGACGGCACGTGGTCCGAGCCGATCTCGCCGGCCTGCAACCCGCCGCCGCCGGAGTGCCCCGTGGAGGTGCCGAAGGCCGGCAGCGCCTGCGCGGAGCCCGGGACGACCTGCAACTACGACGACACCGGTTGCCCTGCAGTGGTGAGCTGCGGTGACGACGGCACGTGGTCCGAGCCGATCTCGCCGGCCTGCAACCCGCCGGCGCCGGTGTGCCCCGAGGTGATGCCGACCGACGGGGATCCCTGCACAGCAGCGAGCGGGACCTGCCCCTACGAGATGATGACCGGCTGCGGCCCGATGCCGACCGAGGCCGTATGCGTCGAGGAGAAGGGCACCTGGCGCTGGCAGGCACACGAGATCTTCTGCAACCCGCCGCCCCCCGAAGTCTGTCTCAACGCCGCCACCGAGGACGCGTGCACCAACCTCGGGCCGACGTGCCGCTGGCTCACGCCAGGCTGCGGCGACGCCTCGAGTACCCCCGTGCTGGCCGAGGCGGGCTGCTTCCCGAGCCAGGGTTGCGAGGTCAACGAGGCGTGCCCGGGCGGGACGCTCTGCCAGGAGGTCGTCATCAACCCCTGTTACAAGCAGGCCTGTGACGCGTGCGGCTCGACCATCAAGGTGTGCGCGCCGCCTGGCGGGCGCCCCAGCACGTCGCCATGAGCGCCTCGGGGGCGGTGAGCGCCCGCCAGCCGTCTTGCCGCCCCCGGACTCCCCGCCTACCGTGATCCCATGACGGACGCCTCCGATGCAGAGCAGGACAGCGACGCTGACGCGGAGGCGCCGCGCGGGCAGCGCGCCCCCCTCCCTCCCGCGAGCGACGCGGTGCGCGCCGAGTGGGGGCGGCGCGTCGAGGCCGAGTACCGCTCGGCGGCGATCACGCAGCACCTCACGCTCTGGCTGATCCAGATGGGCGCGTCGCCGGATCTCATCGACGACGGCCTCCGGATCGTCAAGGACGAGCTCGCGCACGCGCGCCTCAGCCATCGCGTCCACGCCCGCGCGGGCGGCGGCGCCTTGCCGGCGCTCCGCCGCGAGACGCTCGGGCTCAGGAGCAGCGGAGACGAGCCGCTCGAGATGGCCGTCGCCCGGGCGGGCGTGGAGGTGTTCTGCCTGGGAGAGACGGTCGCGGTCCCGCTCTTCAAGGTGCTCCGCGAGGGGTGCACCGTGCCTGTCGCGCGCCGGGCGCTCGACCGCATCCTGCGCGACGAGGTGCGGCACCGCGACTTCGGCTGGACGCTGCTCCGTTACCTGCTCGATCTGCCGTGCGCGCCGGCCGTGCGGCAGCTGGTCGAGCGCGAGCTCCACGCCATGTTCACGCGGCTACGCAGGAGCTACATGCCCCCTGGCGGCGCGAGGCGCGCGGCGATCTCCGACGACGACCGCGCCTGGGGCCTGATGCCGCCCGCTCGGTACGGCGACATCCTCGAGCGCGCCGTGGAGCGGGACTACGTGCCTCGCTTCGGCGAGCACGGCCTCGACGCGGCCGCCGCGTGGCGCGCGGCGACAGCGCCCCCCTGAGCCGGACGCTTCCCATCCGCCGCGCGGCGCCGCAAGACGGCCGCGCCCCCTGAGCCGGCCCCCGCCAGCTCTCGCACACAGCGCCGCGCAGCCTGGAGCCTGCGCGGACGCGACGTCACGCCGTCACGCGGATCACCCGCCGCTCCGGCAGGCTCGCCCGCCGCTGCTCCCATTCGCCGCGCGCCGCCGACTCGAGGATGCGGCGCAGGAGCAGCGCTGGCGCGTCCGACTCGACGTGATGCTCGCGGAGGGCCCCCTGTTCCGCGCAGGCGAGCTCCGCGCTCTCCAGGAGGAGCCGGTCTTGCCGGAGGATCGCCGGCTCTTCCTGGCGAAAGCGCACGCGCGCCCCGAAGGGCAATGCCCTCGCGCTCATCCACTCCAGGCGGCACCGATCGGGCGCGGTCGGGACGAAGTGCAGGACGATCCGGCGCGAGGGCCCTCCCAGCGAGCGCACCTCGACGCGGTCGGGGAGCTTGAACGAGAGCAGCGTCTGCAGCGACCGCTGCCCGGTCGCGCCGCCGTCCTCGCGGACCGGCCCGCGCAGCGTCATCCCGTCGAGCGTCGGCCGCAGCTCGAGGAGCTCCTCGCGCAGGCCGCGGAAGAGCGCTGTGTAGAACTGCCAGTGGGTCCACGGGTGCGCAAACGCTGGATGACACCAGTCGAGGTTGTTCTCCAGGCCTTTGATGGAGGAGCACCCGAGCTCCACCGAGCCCTGATCCCAGCGGTGCGCCGCGAAGCCGTCGATGCCCGGCGCGGGCGGCGGCGCTCCGCCGTGGCCCTCGCCAAGCCAGACCCATACATACCCATCCAGCTCCGCGCACGGGAACGCGGGGACACCGCACCTCTCGGGGATGCGCCTGCCCCCCGCGAGCGACGGGATGTGCACGCACTCGCCGCCGCCGCCATACCTCCAGCCGTGGTATCCGCACGCCAGCTCTCCCCGGGTCACGCGCCCGAGAGACAGCTTGACGCCGCGGTGGCAGCAGCGATCCGCGAGCGCGCGGGGACGGCGGCCGTCTCCGCGAAATACAACGATGTCCCGATCGAGGACCCGGACCGCGCGGGGGGCATCCCCGAGCTGCGAGGACGCACAGGCAACATACCAGTACTCCCTGAGGAACATGACCTCACCTCCAGCAAACATTCATGAATGTATGTAAATCGACCTAAAAAAACGCCCTCAGCGCCGGAGCCCGCGCAGGAACGTCGCGACCATGCGGCGCACGACGGCCCTCGACTCCAGCGCCGTCGGGTCCATGAGGTGCAGCGCGGTCGCTCCGTGCACGAGGCTGACGGCCGCGAGGGCCGCGGCCCTCGGGTCGGTGGCGCGGTCGATCTGGCCGGCCGCGATGCCCTTTCGCACGAGGTCGGCGACCATGTCGACGAGGCGGCGCGCGTTCGCGATCTTCTGCTGGAATCCCGGTTCTAGCTCGGGCGTGAGCTCGGTCTTGAACAGCGTGATCGAGAGGACCGCGCGGTACTCCGGATCTTCCTCGAGGTACTCGAGCGATCGCGTGAGCAGGCGCTCGATCGACTCGAGCGGCGCGTACCGGGGCGAGAGCGCCTCGGCGAAGACCTCGTTCGCCTTGGCGAAGCGCTCGCCGATCAGCGCCGAGTAGAGCTCCACCTTGCCCTTGAAGTGCCAGTAGACCGCGCCCCGCGTCAACGCGGCTTCCGCCGCGACGTCCTGCAGCGTCGCCGCCGAGTATCCCTTGCGGCTGAAGACGCGCAGCGCCGCGTCGAGGATCTGCTCGCGGGTCGCCGCTGCTTCCTCCTTCGTCCGTCGCACCCACTTCGTATACATTCTCGAATGTATGTTAGCAAGCCCGATCGTCACCTGGTCGGCGCCGGGCGCGCGGGGTGGGGCCACCGTTGGGACGGGCCGGGCGATCTGGCGGAGAGGACGCGAGCTCAGGTCGTGAAGACGCCGGACTCGGGCTCAGGTCGTGAAGACGCCGAACTCGGGGCTGTAGATGACCACGCCTTGAGCGCGCTCGAGCGCCCCCTGCGCGAGCTCGATCGCCATGAACGCCTCGTCCGCCGCGTACTCGTTGCCGAGGCCGTACAGGCTGGCCTCCTTGAAACCGAACCGAGCGTAGTACTCAGGCGATCCGAGGACGACGGCGAACGCGAAGCCGGCGTCCCTGCACGCCGCGATCCCCCGTCGCGCCAGCGCAGAGCCGATGCCGCGGCCCGAAAGCCCAGGCGAGACCGCGAGCGGCGCGAGGCCGAGGCCTTTGCCGCGGACGCCGTCGCCGGCGATCGTCACGGGGCTGAACAGGACGTGTCCTACGATGCCGGTGTCCGCCTCCGCGACCAGCGAGACGGCCGCGCGCCCCGCGTCCCGCAGCCTGTCCACGAGATCCGCCTCGAGCGCGGAGGGAAACGCCGCGAGGTGAACGGCGCGGATCCCCGCTTCATCCCCCGCGCGCTCGGGCCTGACGTCCATCATCATCGACGCACCCCGCCGGGCCAACGCCCCTCCGCCGATCCGCCTGCGCAAGGGGCAGCGTCCGGCGCGATCCCCCACCAGCGAGCAGCGTCAAGCGCCAAAGAGGACGCGGTTAGGACAGACCATGTCCGACCAGGTCGACGCCTCGATAACGCCCCCTCCTCTCCAGTTCTCCACAGGCGTTCTCCACAGGACATCCCCTGGACAACAGCTGGATTCTGTCGATTACCTTCGCCGCGCGCGCGTCTTGTCGTCATGGCCATTCGCACAGCCTAGCGGAGGCCCGCGCCGCAGATCGAACCGGCGCCCGACGAAACACATAAATACACGTAATTACAATGATTTTTCTGACCGCAGGCGCCGCCGTCCGCCCCTGACAGGTTGGGACAATGTCCGTCCGATCGATCCCTTTCCCGACGGGTCGAAGATGACTATCCATGGTAGACATCAAGGACGCGGCGCGACGGCGTGTCTCTCGCACGAGCGTGTAAATGGCGCGCCGGAATGCTTCGTTTTGGAGGAGACTTCATGGAAAAGATCTCGCTCACGTACTTTGTCGACTTCGTTCTCAAGGCCGGGACGCCCAAGCTGACGGGCGTCAGGGAGTTCAAGGAGCGGAAGGACGAGCTCCACACGGACTTTTACAGGCAGGTGCGAGAGGCGATCGTCGACATGCACAGGAGCGGAAAGCCCACCAGCGTGCTCGACGGCTTCCTCGCCGCGCAGCACGACGAGCGGCGCCGTCGCATCTATCCGTCGGTGGTGAACGGATATCGCAAGTTCCTCGCCTCGACGAAGATGACGTGGTTCGAGCCGCCGGCGTCGACGTACCGCCTCGGCGATCTCGAGATCAACGTCAACCCGGAGCTCGGGCTCCTCATCGATGGGACGCCGCATGTCATCAAGATGTATTTCCGCGGGGAGCCTCTGTCGTCCAAGCGCGTCTCCGTCGTGCTGAACCTGCTCATGAACGGGCTCGCGGAGAGCACGCCGGGCGGCGCCTTCGCGGTGCTCGACGTACGGAACGCCAAGATTCACACCTTCAAGGTGCCGAACCCGCGGCTCAGCCTGCTTCTTCGCGGTGAGGCGGCCTCCTTCGCCACCATCTATACCGGGCTGTGATCGCGGCGCCGCCGGGCGGGGCGGCGCCGCGCAGACATCGCACCACGTCGTCTCCCGGCGTCCACCGAGCCCACGACGCCCACCGCAACACCGAGATTGCAACGCCGCGCGCCCTCCGCCGCTCATCCCGGCGGGGGGCGCGCAGCGCTCGCGCCCGGCTCGGTGCAGGAGCCCGTCGCCCCGGTTGGACGCGTGGACGCGGGAGCCGAAAGGTCGATGTCACGACGACGACGCCGTGACGCCATGACGCGACGACGCGACCACGTGATGACGCGACGCCGCAATGAATGGCGCACACGCAATCGAGCTGTAGGAGATCGACGCCTCTGGCCTCATCGCAGAACGCACAAGCAGAGTAAAAATGACCGATTCAGAGAAAGAGAACTACGATCGCTCCGGCAGTTTCGTTTATCCTCGGGCTGCCATGGACCGCCGCGCGCAGATCACCGCCACCCCGCTTCATGTGCCCAGCATTCTTGTGGTCCTTGATCCCGCGTGGCCGGCGCTTTTCAGCCTGTGCCTCGCGGTGGCGCCGGGCTGCGGGGTGCTCCTGCACCGGTGCGACGCGGCCACCGCCGCGACGATCGCCGCCGAGCGGCGGCCGCTCGCGATCCTCCTGTCCAACAGCATCTACGCAAGGGATCCGGCCGATTTCGAGGCGCTCGCCCGGGACGTCCACTCGACGCTGCTGCGGCTCGATGAGGAGGTCAGCGAGCGAGAGCTCGAGGCGATGCTGAACGGCGCGCTGCGCGAGACGCGTGAGATGAACGCGCAGCGCGACATGGCTCGGCGCGACGAGGCCAGCGGGCGCTACACGATGATCGGGGCGCAGCGCAGCGAGACCTTCGGCCACAAGGCGGCCTCGAGCGCAGACTCGCGCGCACCGCAGCGGGCGGGCTCGGATCCCCGCCTCGCGCCGCGGGTCCGCGAGTCGTCAACGAGCCAGAGCACGCTGCCGCCGCCCTCGGCGCGCTCCGCCGCCCCGCCGTCGGCCCGGGCGCCCCTCGCGAGCCACACGTTCACGCCGGTGCCCCCGTCGAGCGCGCCGCCGTCGTTTCGCTCCCCGCCGTCGGTGCCCTCGGCGCCGCCGCTGGCGCGCACGCAGCCGAGCGCGTACGCGCCGGGCGTGTCGCAATCGGCACCGCCGCCCTCTGCGCGCCCGCTGTCGAGCCCCGCGCATGCGTACGCGGAGAGCGCCGCGAGCGGCCGTCTGTCGAGCCTGCCCCCGTCGTCGCGGCCCGAGCCCCTGTCGAGCCCGCCCCCGTCGATGCGCTCACAGCTCCTGTCGGGTCCGCCTCCGTCGACGCGCGCGCAGCCGAGCGCGCCGCCGGTCCCCTCGTCGCGCCCTCTGCCGGGGGGCCCTGCGGCGCGGCGGCCCACGCCGACGCCGTCGAGCGGGCAAGCAGGGCCGCCCTCCTCCACGCGCAGCCTGCCGAGCCCGCCGTCCTTGCGCACGATGGCGAACTCGCCCCCCTCCGTGCGGTCCGTCCCGCCCGGCATGCTCTCGAGCGCCGAGCCCCCGCCGTCGATCAAGACGATGGGGCCCCTATCGGCGCGGATGGCCCCGGCGTCCTCGGTGCGCCCCGAGCTGTCGCCGCGCTCCGGCGTGCGAGAGCGGGGCAGCGAGGAGCTCGATGCCGTGTTCGAGGATCAGAAGCTGCCGCTCGACGCGCTCGCGCGGGGCAACCGGGGCACCACGACCACGCGCTGAACCGCCGGCCAGAGCGGTTCCTGCCCACCTCTGCACCATCCAGAGCAGAGCCGCAGCAGAGCGGCGGTCTCCCGCACAGGAGACGGGCCCAGATCGGCGTTTTCGGCGCGCAAGCGCACTCCGGTGCGCTGAGCACCGAAAACGTCGAGATGGGCCCGTATCCGAAGCGGGTGACCGCCGCTCTAGCGGGGGCGCGTGAGCCACGAGACGGTAGAGCCCGCGGCGCGCCCGAGCAGATCGCCGGCGATGGCGACCAGCGCGGGAGGCGCGGGCGCGCCGAGATCGCGGCCGAGATCGACGAGGATGCGGTCGACGCACTCCATCGCGCTCGAGGCGGCGAGATCCATCCCCGCGCCGCGCCCGCCGGCCGCGCGCCCTGCGAGGTATAGCCCCCGCACGGGCGTGTACACCGCCGGCCGCGCGCGGCCGACCTGGCCAGGCGTCTGCGCTGTCCCCGACGCGAGCGCGCCGCCTGCGGCGCACGCCTCTCCGCCTCCGTCCGCGGGCGATCTGTCGACGAAGATCGCCTGCGAGAGCACGCCGGGCACCGCGACCGACAGCGCGCGCAGAAGCTCGTCAACCGTCGCGCCGGATCCGCCGCGCGAGGCGCCGCCGCTCCCACCCGGTACGGCGCACGCGCAGAGGAGCTCATGCCCGGGCGGCGCGAGCGACGGGTCGAAGCGCGTCGGAGCGAGGCAGTAGAACGGGAGCGCGGCGGCGCCGGCGCCGCCGGCGAGACCGGCGAGCGCGCCCGCCGGGACGAGCCGCCTGCGCAGCCCGATCTTGACCTCGACCGGCCTCGGCTGGGGCGCGATCGCACGGACGCGCGCAACGTAGGCCTCGGGAAAGTGCGGCTCGCCAACGAGGCCCGACACCGTGCGCAGGAGCCCGGCCGCGCTCACCACGATGCGCGCGGGGAGCGCCGTTCCGTCCTCGAGCTCGACGCCCTGCACGCGACGATCGCGCACCACCACGCGGCGCACGGTCGCGCCCGTCCACACGGCAGCGCCGAGCTCCCGGGCCAGGCGGCAGAAGACTTCCGGGATCCGCGACGCGCCGCCCTCGGGATAACGCTGCCGGCCGGCGCGGGCGAGCCGGCGCAAGGAGAACAGCGCCTCGCCCGCCGACGCCTCGGTTCCTGGCAGCAGCAGCGGCAGGCCAAGCAGCCCGCCGAGCCGAGCGGCGGCCGCGGCGCGCGGGATGAAGCCGGCCACGTACGCCTCGGCCGTCACGTCGTCGCACGCGGCCAGATCGACGTCGCGCATCGCCGCCGCGTGCGCGAAGAGACGCGCGGCGCCCGCGGCCTCCAGCGGCGTGAGGTCGAGGCCGCGCGCGAGATCCAGGGCGGTCCCGGCGAGCCGGAGGAGATCGGCCTGCAGGACGACGCGGCGAGCGCGCGCGGCCCCGGCGCGGGCGCCTGCGAAGCAGAGCGCCGCCGGCTCGTCGCTCTGCCGGAAGGTGATCGCGTCGCCCTGGCCCACGCGGCGGAGCACGTCGCCGAGCGGGCCTTGCTCGCCACAGCCGAGCATGTGCGTGGCTGTGTCGACACGGAAGCCGTCCCTCTCGTAAGCGGCAGAGGAGCCGCCCAGGCGGCGCTCCTTCTCGACGAGCAGGGTCGGGATGCCGGCGTGCGCAAGGAGGAGCGCCGCGGCAGCGCCGCCGACGCCAGAGCCGATCACCACCGCGCGCAAGGGAGCCTCGTCCATGACGTCACGAGAACATATCGCGGAGAGCCCCGCGGGCGCGCGCCGCCCTGTCGGCAATCACGTGGAAACCGCGCTGGAATCACGCGGGGAGACGCGGGGAGACGCGGGGAGACGCGGGGAGACGCGGGGAGACGCGGGGAGACGCGGGGAGACGCGAGGAGACGTGAGACCACGTGAGGGCAGACCGCGGGCTGCGAGGAGACGCGTGAGCCACGTGGGAGGACGCGGGGCCACGCGAGGAGACACCGGGCTACGCGGAATCACGCAGCGCAAGGCAGCGCAGCACACCGCGACTCGACAAAGCGCCGAGGCGCGCGCCGAGCGTTGACCCTCGAGAGCGGCCCCCCGTAGAGTGTAGCCTTGCAGCCGACGTGCCCGCTATGAAGACCTGCCCGCAGTGCCATCAGCGTTACCCGGCCGACAGCGCCTTCTGCTTCATCGACGGCTCGTCGCTCGTCTCCGAGAAGGATCCCCGCATCGGGACATCGATCGCGGGTCGCTACGTCATCGAACAGGGCCTCGGGATCGGCGGGATGGCCACGGTCTACAGGGCGTACAACAAGCTGATCGGCACCCCGTGCGCCATCAAGATCCTGAACCGCGAGTTCGCGCAGGACACGACGACGCGGGAGCGCTTCCGGCGCGAGGCACGGCACGCGCAGCGGCTCGCGCACCCCAACATCATCGAGATCTTCGATCAGGGCGACACCGACGACGGGCTGCCCTTCCTCGTGATGGAGCTGCTCCAGGGGACGAGCCTCGCCGACGTGGTGGAGCGCAGCCGGGTGCCGCTCGCCCGGGCGCTGCCCATCTGGGTGCAGATGGCGCGCGCCCTCGGCCGAGCGCACGACTTCGACGTCGTTCACCGCGATCTCAAGCCGGAGAACGTGTTCCTGCTGAAGGGCGACTGGGTGAAGCTCCTCGACTTCGGCATCGCCCGCTGCGCGCAGGACGCGCGTCTCACGAACCTCGGCGAGATCTTCGGCACACCGCAGTACATGGCGCCAGAGCGCAGCACGACGATCGACGCGGGCCCCCCGGCGGACCTCTACTCGCTCGGGGTCATCATGTTCGAGATGATCACGCAGCGTCTGCCGTTCGACGCGCCGGATCCGGCGAGCTGGATCCTGAAGCACATGAACGAGCAGCCGCCGCACCTCAAGGAGCTCGCCCCGGAGATGCCGGACGCGCTCGACCGCCTCGTCAGCGCCCTGATGGCGAAGGAGCCCTCCGAGCGCCCCGTCGACGCGTACCGCGTGCTCGCGGAGCTCGAGGAGATCGCGGCCGCGAGCCGGATCGCGCTCCCCCCGCCGCCGGAGGCGATGCCGCGCGACTCGGCGGTGCGTTCGAGGGGCGCCGGGCGCGATCCCTGGGTCAGCCGGCTCGAGCTGTTCGAGCGGATGACGGCCCGCGCGTTCGGCGCGTCGGCGCCGGTGGACATCCAGCGGCAGATCGAGGCGCTGCGCGGCGTCGTGCGGGAGCACGCCGACCTCCGCTCGAGGGCCCTCGACGAGCAGCGGCGCCTCGAGGGCGTCGCCGAGGAGTGGCGGGACGGCCGGATGCAGATCGGGCGGGCGATGGATGCGCTCACGGTCGACGCCTCGCTCACGCGCGACGAGGCCCGGTCCTTCCGCGCCAGGGTGGCGCCGCTCAACGCCGCGACGCAGGCGTTCGTCCCCGAGGTGCTGGTCGCGCACAAGGAGGCCGTGCGCTGGGAGGGCCGGTGCGGGTTCGCCGAGCCCTACCTCGAGCTCGCCGCCAGCTACCGCAAGCTGGCCGAGCTCGTCGAGGGCTGGTACGCGTCGCGCAAGGCGGACTACGAGGCAGAGAGCGAGGCGATCGCCCGCGAGCACGAGGTGGCCGAGGTGGACGCGCAGATCAAGAAGCTGCGCGAGCGCCTCGAAGAGCTCGACAGGCAGCTCGAGGCGCGGCGCCGGGAGTCCCAGGAGCGCATCGCCGAGATCGGGCGGAGGGTCGATCAGCTCGACGCCGAGCTGCTCCACCTCGCCAGCCGCTTCTGCGCGCCGCTCCGATCGAAGCCGGAGCTCGGCACGCTCTTCGTGGAGCTCGAGCGGCTCGCCGGCTGACCGCTCCGCCCCGGCGCGCCTCCGGCGCACACCGTGGCGGCGTGTCGCAGGTCGTGGGGCTCTGGCGAGGGCCTCCCTGCGGCGCGCGTGGATCCGGCTCGGGCGCGCCCCCGCGGAGCTCGACCCGGCGGCGCGGCTTTCCTCCGCCGCCTGCCGTCGCGCCGCGCGCCAGCACGGTCGCCGCGCCCCGTGCGTACTAAGCTACCCGCCGTGACGCCCGACCCCGCACCCGAGGTGCGGCGCTCCTCGCCTCCGCGCGCGCCGGGACGCGTGCGCCGCGCTGCGTCCGCCGTCGCGGCGGCGCTCGGGCTCACGCTGACGTTCGCGGGCGCCGCGGCCGTCGGCGTCGCGCTCCACCTCGACACGCCCGCCGCGCGCCGCGTGGCCCGCGACGCCACGAACCGGCTCCTCGGCTCGCTGTTCCAGGGGCGGATCGTCGCTGACGAGATCGACGCGCTCAGCCTGAGCGGCGTGCGGATCCGATCCGCGGTCGCGCTCGATCCGCAGGGAAACAAGGTGATCCGGGCGAGCGGCCTCGAGGCGCGCGCCGACGTGCTCCCGATGCTCCGCGGCGCGCTCTTCGGCGCGGGCGCGCTCCGCATCGAGGTCCCGTACATCCGGGTCGAGCAGGCCGACGTGCTGGTCCAGGACAACGGCGCGGGGGGCGTCACCCTCGGCGACACGTTCACGCCGCTGCCGCCGCGAACTCCGCCCTCGTCCAGGTCCGAGGGGCCTCCGCGCGACGTCGTCGTCGCCCTCTCGCACATCGAGATCGGGCGCGGGTGGGTCCACGGGCAGGCCGCGCCGCCGCGCGCGCTCGACGCCGATGTCAGCCGGCTCTTCGGGTCGGTGCACGTCGGGCCCGAGGGCGTCGCGGTCGACGTCGATCAGACAGGCCTCGTGGATCGCGCGTTCCTGCCGGCCAGGACGGCGGGCACGGCGAACTACCACCTCCGCGCCGGGGACAAGGTCCGGATGTGGAGCAGCTTCGCCGGTCGGCTCGCCGACGTCGAGGTCACCGCGCGGGCCGTGCTCGACGAGGAGCACCTCGAGGCGCAAGCGAGCGTCCCGCGCGCCACGCCGGAGCAGCTGCGGAGCCTCCTCCCGGACCACCCGCTCACCGAGCCGATCTCCGCGCGCGTGGCCGTGAACGGCCATCTCCCTCAGCTCGACGTGGTGGCCTCGGCCTCGGCGGACGCTGCCGGTCCGGCGGGCGGCGGCCTTGCCCTCACAGGGCGGCTCGACGTGACGGGGCCCGTGCGGCTCGACGCGGAGGTCCAGGCGCGCGACATCGATCTGCGGCTCTTCGGCGTGCGCCTCTCGCCCGAAGCAGCGCCCGTCCCGGCCGGCGCGGCGCCGGCGCAAACGGGCGCGGTGCCCGCCCCGGCCGGCGCGGCGCCCGCCCCGGCTGCGCCTGCCCTGCCCCGCGCCGTACCCTCCCTGACCCACGCCGCGCCCGCCCTGCCCCGCGTTGCGCCCGGCCGGCTCCGCGCTGCCGCGGCGAAGCCCGCGCTGGAGCGCGGCTCCGAGCCGGCGCCCTTGATCACCGCGGACGGCCGGGTGCACGTCGAGCTCGGGGACCTGCTCCGGCTCTCCGTCGAGGCGCGGACCGAGCCCACAGCGCTGCTCGGGGAGCGCGTGCCGGCGGCGGACGTCCACCTCGTGCTCGACCGCGGCGAGCTCCACGCGCGCGTGCACCTCCACGAGCCGGGCGCGCCGATCGACGCCACCGTCTCCTTCCTGCCGGGCGGCCAGGGCCTTCACTTCGCGGCGACGGCCGACATCCCGGCGATCGCCGCGGCCCCACGCCTCGCCGGGCCCGTCAACGGCGCCGGCCGCGTGCGCGTCGAGGGGAGCCTGCGCGAGGGAGCGCTCGACGCGCGCGTCGAAGGCGCGTTCGCCGGGCTCCGCGTCGGCCAGGACGTCGCGCTCGCCAGCGCGCGCGTCGCGGGGCGGGTCTCCGGGCCGATCGACGCGCTCTCGATCGACGCCTCCCTCACCGGGAAAGAGGCGCTCGCCGGCGGCCACACGCTCGACGAGGTCACCGCGCAGATCTCCGGCCCGCTCGCCTCGCCGAAGCTCCGCGCGACGCTCACCGACGGCGACGACTCCCTGAGCGCCTCCGCGCGGCTGAGCTCCACTCCCCTCGCCCTCCGCGACGTCGAGCTCCAGCTGAAGCGCGACGGCGCCGCGGTCGCGGGGAAGATCACGGCGATCACCTCCTCGGCCGGCGGGCTCGCCGTCGAGGGGCTCGATCTCTCCTCGGCCGAGCTCGGCTCGCTGAAGGGCCGGCTCGCGGTGCGGGGCGATGACGTGACCGGGCGACTCCGGGGCGATGGCATCGACGTCGGCCGCGTGGCCCGGATGCTCGGGATCCCGGTCCGCGTGCGCGGGCGCGCGGAGGTCGACGTCGCGCTCGATCGGGACCGCGCGACCGGGCGCTCGGGCCACGTGCGGCTCGGCCTTACGGGGGGCGAGGTCGCGTTCCTGTCCGGCATCTCGGCGCAGCTCACGGCGACCTTCGAGCGCGACCAGGTCAAGGCCGACGGGTCCGTGCGCATCGACGCGAAATCGCCGCAACCGAACGGGAACGGCGGGCAGCCGCCGAACGGCGCGTGGAACGACGCCCTGCCGCGGTGCGCAGGCACCCTCGCGAGCGTGCGCGTGTCCGGCGCCGAGGGCACGCTGGAAGGGCCCCTCCTGCGCGCGGAGACCTGGACCACCCTGGTCGGGAAGGCCGAGGTCGCCGCGGACGACTGGGACCTCGGCTGCCTCGCGCAGCTCATGCCGATCGGGCACATCGTGAGCGAGGTGCGCGGCACGCTCACGACCCGCTTCGGGGTGTCGCGCGCGGCCGGCGAGCCGTTGCCTTCGCTGCACGACGTGCTCGTACGGACGCACGGCCTCGCGCTCGCCGGGCCTCATCGGCTGGGCGCCGAGCGCCCGGCCTGGGAGTCGCGCTTCGTCGACGCGCAGCTCAAGGGCTCGTTCAGCGGCGCGACCGGCAGGGCGGACGCCGCGCTGACCCTGTACGACGGCGGGCTGCTCGCCGATGTCTCCGGCGCGATCGAGCTCGATCTCGAGGCGCTCACGGGGCCCGCCGCAGACCGGTGGTCGTCGCTCCTGCGCTCGCCCATCGCCGCGCACGCCTCCATCCCGCGGCGCGGGATGGACCAGCTCGCCACGCTGCCCTCGTTCGTGCGCGAGGCGCTCCCGCCGCTCGCCGGCGAGGTGCGGATCGACGCGTACGCCAGCGGCACGATCGAGCGTCCGTTCCTGACGGCGCGCACCCTCTGGTGGGGCTTCACCTATGCGCCGCCGGGCGCCTCGAGCGCGACGGATCTCCTGTTCCCCACCGACCTCGACGCGTGGCTCACGTACGACAGCGAGAAGGCCACGCTGGACGCGCACGTCACGCGCGGCGCGGCCGAGATCGCGACCGTGAGCGCCGAGGTGCTCGCGCCGCTCGAACGCCTGCTCGCGGACGTCCCGGCGCGCGCGCTCAAAGGCGCGCCTCCGCCCCCGGCGTGGACGGGCTCCTTCCGCGCGACGCTGCGCGAGGTCCCGCTCGGCGAGATCCCCCTGCTCGCCGACAGCGGCATCGCCGGGCGCGTGAGCGGCGAGATCGAGATGCGCGGCCTCAACATCGCGCCGTCGCTCAAGGCGCGCCTCACGGTGCCGGGCGTCACGCTCGGGAGCGACCTTGCCTTCGAGCGCGGCGTGCTCGCGCTGCGGATCGATCCGATGCGCGAGGCCGGGCGCGGGCACCTCCGCGTCACCGAGCTCGCCCTCGAGGGCCGGCGCGGCGGCAAGCTCCGCGCGAACGCCTTCGCCAGCGTGCGCTTCCGCGACGGGTTCATCCCGGTCCTCGACGGCGAGCGCACGGACCTCGCCATCTCCGCGGAGCGCTTCCGGCTCGCGGCGCTCCAGCCGCTGGTCGGCGGGCTGCTGAGCAAGGTCGACGGGACGCTGGACGGCGACCTCCGCATCGAGCTCGGCGGCCCATCCGACGCCGACGGGAACCTCCGCGCCCAGCTGGAGGTCAGGGACGGCGTCGTGCACATCCCGGAGCTCGGGCAGGAGCTGCGCGACGTGGCCGCCCGCATCACGGCCGAGGGCGGCGTCCTCCGGATCGAGGGCTTCCGCGCGGCGGGCACGACCGGGATGGCGCAGGGCTGGGCCCTGTTCCGGCTCGCCGGGCTCGCGCTGCGCGACGGCGCCGGGGCGCTGACCATCGCCGAGGACCAGGCCCTCCCGCTCACGCTCGAGGGGGTGCCGCTCGGGACCGCCTCCGGGGCGCTGTCGTTCATCGCGGAGAAGAAGCCGGGCGAGCTCGCCCTGTACGCGACGGTCCCCACGCTCCGCGTCTCGCTCCCGGCGACGAGCAGCCGCGACGTCCAGCCGCTCGGTGACAACCCCGACATCTCCGTCTCGCAGCCGCTCGGGCCGGAGAAGCAGCGGCGCGCGGCGGACGCGCTCCGCTACTCCGCGACGTTCGATGTGCGCGACGCGTTCGTCAGCGGCGCGGGGCTAAGGCTGCGCCTGCAGAGCGCCGAGGACGCGCCGCCGCGCGTCGTGATCGGAGAGGACACGCGGGTGTCGGGCGGCATCGTGATCACGCGGGGCGAGCTCGAGATCTACGGCAAGGCGTTCGAGATCGAGGGCGGGCGCGTGCGCCTGCGCGATGAGGAGGCGTCGAACCCGCACCTGAACGTCACCGCGCACTGGGACGCCCCCGACGGCACGCGCATCCACGTCGCCTTCAACGGCAACCTCCGGCCCATCACCGACAGGACGCTGCGCTTCACCTCGAGCCCGCCGAGTTCGCAGCAGGACATCCTCGCGCGGCTCCTGTTCGGCGCCGATTTCTCGGAGGGCGCGCAGGCCGCGGGCGCCGAGACGCCCGCGGGCCTCGCGGCCGGCGGCGTCGCGGCGTCGCTCGGCAGCGAGATCGCGTCGGCGCAGTTCAACGCGCTGCTGAGCGGCATCGCGCCGCTGCGCGGGCTGACGACGCGGTTCGGGACGACCTCGGAGGGCACGCTGCGGACGAGCGTGGTTTACCGGCTAAGCGACAACCTGACGGCGCTGGCCACCTTCCAGGAAGGCGCGCAGCAGAGCGCCGCGACGGGATCGAGCGGGCCGACCCCTGGCGGAACGGCGAGCGAGCGCGGCACGCGGACCGAGGTCACCGTCGACTGGCGCTTCAGCGAGCACTGGACGCTCCGCGGCACGGTGGGCGTCGACGCGCGCCAGACGACCTCGGGGATGCTCGACCTGCTCTGGCAGTACCGGTACTGAGCCGAGCGCGGCCGCCTCGGCCCCGCGCGACAGCGATCCCCCTCTGGATCTCCTGCGCGCGGGGCTAGCGCGCGGCCCGCGGGGGCAGCGTGACCTCGCGCCCGCCGACGCAGAGCGTGGGCGGCTCGGCCTCGACGAGCAGCGGGGCGAGCTGCGTCTGCGCGTGCCGCGAGAAGCGCGCCTCGAGCGCGCCGCTCCGGGCGCGCGCGTACACGACGCCGTCCTCGCCGAGGGAGAGCGTCGCCGGATCGAGCGGCTCCTCCGTGCCGTCGAACAGGAGCAGCGAGACCGCGCCGCCCTCGCCGATCCGGAGCGCGTCGACGAAGAGCGGCGCATCGTCGGCCTGGAAGTAACACCAGTCGTAGCCGTTCGTGAGGATCGGCCGGCCGTCGTCCGGGTGCCGCCCGATCCAGGACCGGAGCCCGCGCTCGATCGCCGGATGGTCGACCCGGGCGCCGTCGTGCCAGAAGCGGCCCTCACGATCGAGCCGGATCGAGCTCTCGCGGGAGGTCCCTGGGGGCGGCGCGAAGCGGAAGAAATCGGGATGGTCGCCGGGTTTCATGGGTCACCTCGCAGGGAGAGATGCGGCCCGGCGCGGGCCAGCGCAAGGAGCGCAAGGAGCGCGGGCAGCGCGCGGCGCGGAGTACTATAGCGGGCCCATGCGAGCCCAGACGGTAGAGGTCGGCACGGACGAGCACCTGCGCGCGACGCGGGCGTACTACGACGAGTTCTCAGCGCGCTACGAAGCCCGGCGCGGAGGGCGTGATCCCGGGGGCTACCACGACCTCGTCGACGCGCTCGAGGTCGACTTCGTGCGCCGCTTCGGCGAGGGCCGCGACGTGCTCGAGGTGGGGTGTGGGACCGGGCTCCTGCTCGCGCGGATCGGCGCGTTCGCGCGCGCGGCGCGCGGGGTCGATCTCTCGCCCGGCATGCTCGAGCGCGCCCGGGAGCGCGGGCTCGACGTCGTGGAGGGGAGCGCGACCGACCTGCCGTTCGCGGACGGGAGCTTCGACGTCGCGTGCTCGTTCAAGGTGCTCGCCCACGTGGAGGACGTCCGTCGCGCGCTGGCGGAGATGGCGCGCGTGGTGAGGCCCGGCGGGCACGTGATCGCCGAGTTCTACAACCCCTACAGCCTTCGCGGGCTCGTGAAGCGGCTCGGCCCGGCGGGCGCCATCAGCAACACGACCCGGGAGAGCGCCGTGTTCACGCGCTTCGACGCGCCGAGCGCCGCCACTGCCCTGATGCCGGACGGCGTGCGCGTCGTCGCCTCGCGCGGGGTGCGCATCGTGACGCCGTTCGCGGCCGCGATGCGCGTGCCGGGCCTCGGGCGCCTCCTGCACCGGGCGGAGTGGGCGCTGTGCGACACGCCGCTCGCGCAGCTCGGCGGGTTCTGGATCGCCGCCGCGCGCAAGGCGTGAGCCGCGCGGCTCCCCCGGTCAGAACCGGCCGGTGAGCCCCGCGACCATGCCGCCGGGGACCACGGAGATCGTCGGCGCGGCGGTGAAGCTCGGCGGCGGCGACGGCACGGGGCGCGTCCGGAAGGAGACCCGCTCGGGGACGAACGTGATCTGCGCGTGGGCGATCCCGGCCGCGACGAGCGTCGCGAACGCCCCGAAGGCCACGCGGTTGACGGCGGCAGCGGTCCCGATACGGCTGTTCAGCGCGTCGATGTCGACGCTCTGTATCGGGCCGCCGCCCTGCCCCGAGGACCTCGGCGAGATATCGACGTTCTCGTAGCTGGCCAGCGCGATCGCCGAGACGATCGAGGTCCCGCCGGCGACGGCCTGGCTGACCAGGAAGAACCAGCCGAGCCCATCGTCGCCGTTCTGGAACTGCCCCACCCCGAAGGGCAGCATCGCGGTCCAGCGGGAGTTCTGCGCCACGACCCGCTCGCGCCCAGCGAGGCGATGGATCTCGGCGACCCAGCGGCGCTCATCCTCCCGGCTCCGCTCGATCCGCAGCCGCGCCGCGCGCTGCGCCTCGGCCTTCTGCCGCGTCACCTCCTCGATGCGCGCCCGGATGCGCGCCCGGACCGCGGTGAAGCGATCGATGACCTCGGGCTGGAACACCGCCGGGTTCGGCGAGTACACCGGGTTGTCGAGGAGGATCTTCTCGATGTACGCGTCGGCCTCGCTCGCGCGCCGCAGCGCGACGAGCGCGGCGGCGGCGAGGCCGCGCGCCCGCTCGACAAGGCCGGGCTCGGAGATCCTGCACGGCTTGCCCTCTGCCTCGATCGGGCCGCGCTCGCAGGGCGCGTTCGCGGGATCGAGCATCGCCGCGAAGCGGCTCACGGCCTCCTCGTAGTGCCCGGCGTCGAAGCGCGTCTTGGCGAGCTCGAACTGCTGCACGTCGTCGGCGCGCGCCGGCGCCGCAAAGCAGAGCGCGAGGGCGGCGGCGGCCGCCGCCGCGAGGCGCCGCGGCGCGCGCAGGGCGCGGCAGCCCCCGACCGATGGGAAGCGAGCGCCGGGAGATCTCCTGCCTGGAGTTCGCGCAGCCATGCGGAAGGGGTGCGCCGTGATGTAGCGGAGTTTGGACGGGGATGCTGAGAATTCCGGAGCGGACGCCACAATGACGGCAATGCCGTCAGCCGGACGGCCAGGAAACCGTGTTCGGCTCGCCGGCCACCAAGGTCACGTTGCCGACGCGCGGCGCGGCCTCCGGCGTCGCGGGCGTGAAGAGGCAGGTCCCGCTCCAGGACACGTCGCTCAAGGTCACGGCCTGCGGGGTGCCGGCATAGCCGATCAGGCCGATCTGCGGGCACGCGACCTGCGCGCTCGGCGGCGCGCCGCTCAGGACGACCGTGCTGGGCAGGATCTCCAGCTTGTGGATGATCCGCTGCGGCGCGGAGACGCCGGGCTTCGGCGCCACGACCGAGATGACGCCCGCGTACGGCCTGCAGCACCTCGATCCGGGCACGCTGATGTGAACGGTGTGCGCGCCGATCTTGAGCGGCGTGACCTTGTTCGCGCCGAACCAGCTGACCTCGGCGCCATCGAGCACCAGCTTGGCGCCGCTCGGGACGATCTGGAAGACGACGTCGCGCACCGCCGGGACGTCCTCCGTCGGCGCGGCCGAGGGCGCGATGTGCGGTAGCGGTGCCCGCGGGCGGGGCCGCGGCGCGCTCGTGGGCTCCGTGGCGCTCGGCGCGACCGCGCGCACGTTCGGCGACGGGATGAGGGCGTCGATGTGCGTCGGCGGCGTCGACAGCGTCGGCGGCGGCTCGGCCGCCGCGAGCGCGTCCCCGTCCACCAGCGGCGGGTCGCGGAGCGCGCGGGCGATCGTGAACGCGGCGAGGCCGAGCGCCACCGACCCGAGCGCGACGAGCAGCGCGCGCAGCGCGAGCTTCTGCCGGTTGCGGCTAGCGTTCAGCTTCGCGAGCCGCTTGAGGATGGCGAGGTCGTTCGGCGCGAGGGCCAGCGCCCGGTTGTAATCGGCGGCCGCGCCGGGCACGTCGCCGCGCTTGCGGCCGGCCTCCGCGCGCGCCACGAGGCGCGGGACGAGCCGCGCGGCGTGCCGCTCGGCGTAGCCTGCCGGGTCGGCGAAGTAGGCGGCGAGCTCGGCGCGCGGCTCCGCGATCCCGAGCGCCGTGAGCTCGGCCTTGATCTGATCCGCGAGCGCGCGAGGGTTCGCCAGGCGGGCGGCGATGTCGTGCGCGAGGGCGCCCGCGACGATCCGGCTCCAGCGCGCGCCCACGGTGGATCGCTCGCGCTCGGCTTCCGGGTAGATCCCCTCGAGCACCTTGCGGAGCACCTGCGCCGGGTTCTTGCCCTCGAACGGCAGGTGCCCGACGAGGCACTCGTAGAAGAGCACCCCGAGCGCGAACACGTCGGTGCGCGCGTCGACCTCGCCGCCCTCGATCTGCTCCGGCGCCATGTGTGCCGGAGAGCCGAGCACCTGCCCCGTCGAGGTGACGCCCTGGGCGTCGAGGATCTTGGCGATGCCGAAGTCAGTGAGCTTGATCACCACGCTCGCGCCGTCCCGGCTCTCGCCGGCGCGGTCGGAGGGCAGCTCGACGAGCACGTTCTCCGGCTTCACGTCGCGGTGGATGATCCCCGACGCGTGCGCGTGCTCCAGCGCGTCGCAGAGCTCGAGCACCACCGCGGCGCCGATCTCGGCCGGCATCTCGCGGTGGGCACCCAGGATCTTGCGCAGCGTGGCGCCGCGGAGCAGCTCGACGACGAGGTAACGCTCGCGGTCCTGCTCGCTGGAGACGTCGTACACCTCGACGATGCCGGGGTGGCGCAGCTTCGCCGCCGCGCGCGCCTCGGCGACGAAGCGGGTGCCGACCTCCGCGTTTTCCCGGAGGTGCTTGTGGATGATCTTGACGGCGACCTCGCGGCGGAGCCGCGGGTCGCGGGCGCGGTAGACCGTGGCCATCCCGCCGTGGCCTAGCTCCTCGATCAGCTCGTATTTCTCGAGCCTCGGGAGGCCTTCTGCGCCCGCGTTTCTGGAGAGGGATTCCTGCTCGCCCGACGAGCCCCTATCGCGGGCGGGCAGGCTCATTCAACGACCTTCACCCGAATCGTGTTGGTCGACCCCGAGACGCCGACAGGAGCGCCGAAGATGGTGACGAGCTTGTCGCCCGGCGAGACGAGGCCGTTCGCAAGCAGGTACCCGGTGGCGCGCTCGATCATCTCGTCCGAGTTCCGGAGCGCGTCGACGGGGAACGGCACCACGCCCCAGAGCAGCGCGAGGCGCCGGCGCGTCGTATCGTTCGGCGAGAAGGCGACGATCGGCACGACGGGGCGCGCCTTGGACGCGTACCGCGCGGTGAGGCCGCTCTCGGTGAACGCCACGATCAGCTTCGCGCCGATGTCCTTCGCGATGTCGCAGGCGGCGCGCGCGGTCGCCTCGGGGACGTTGGCCCGCTGCCCGGGCTGCTCGCTCGAGAGATAACGGTAGAACGAGCTCTGCTCGGCCTCCGTCACGATGCGGGCCATCATCCGCACGACGAGCGGCGGGTGCGCGCCGGTCGCGGTCTCCTGCGAGAGCATGACAGCGTCGGTGCCGTCGAAGACGGCCGTCGCCACGTCGCTCGCCTCGGCGCGCGTCGGGCGCGTCGCGGTCACCATCGACTGGAGCATCTCGGTGGCGACGATGACCGGCTTCTGGTGCACGCGGGCGAGGCCGAGGATCTCGCGCTGGATGATCGGCACCCGCTCCGGGTTGAACTCCACGCCGAGATCGCCGCGCGCGACCATCACCCCGTCCGAGGCGAGGATGATCGCCTCGAGGTTGTCGATGGCGCCTGGCGTCTCGATCTTGGAGACGATCGGCGTCGGGCGACCCCAGGCCTCGCAGATGTCACGGACGTGCCGGACCTCGTCCGCGTTGCGGACGAAGGAGAGGGCGACGTAGTCGACCCCCTGCGCAAGGCCGAAGCTGAGGTCGGCCTTGTCCTTGTCGGTCAGCGCGGACATGCGCACACGCCTGGCGGGCAGGTGAACGCCTACGCGATCGCGCAGACGTCCGCCCTGCGTCACGCCGGCCTGGACGCGGTCCCCTTCGACCTTGGTCACGGTGACGACGACGCGGCCGTCGTCGATCAGGACGACGTCACCCGGCTGCAGATCGGACGCGAGCCCCTCATAGAGGATCGGGATCTCGCCGGGCGTCGCGACAGGGCTGTCCCTGTTCGCCTCGGTCAGCCAAACGGTAGCCCCGTCAGTCACCTCGAAGGTGTTGCCGGGGAAGCGACCGGCTCGAATCTTCGGGCCGCAGAGGTCCTGCAGGATAGCCACAGGCTTCCCGCAAGCCTCCGCAGCCGCACGGACCGTGGCGATTGCTTTGCCATGATCCTCATGCGAGCCGTGAGAGAAGTTGAGTCGAGCGACATCCATACCGGCGCGGATGAGCTGCTCCAGCGTCGTTTGAGAGTCACACGAAGGGCCAATGGTACAGACGATTTTCGCTCTGCGTACGAGCACGGGCGGAGCATGCCACGAGCAGGGGTCGCGACACTACCCTGATTGTGAACGGGCCATGCGGACTTCACCGGATTCCAATAAAGCAGCTGGGAAATGAGCCGCTGCGCGGCGCGGCGCACGCACGTGCGTCAACGCAGCAGCGGAGCGCGCTGGCCCGCGAGCGGGCGGCGATCCGCGCACACGGCCGCGGATCGCTGCGAATCGGAGATCTCTCTGAGGGGAGTGAGCGGCGGGACGGCTCGGGCTCGCGCCGCAGCGCGGCATGAGGTCCCGCCTGGGGCCGTGTGACTAGGAGCGGCGCTCTCGGCGCTCGCGCGGCGGTCCGCCGCGGTCGCGCTCCAGGCCGGGGCGCGATCCGCGATCGCCGCCGCGATCGCCACCTCGCCCGCCCGGCCCATCGCGCCTCGGCGGCGGGCCGGCGTCGCGCGCCTGCGCCATGCGCTCGCGCGCCCGATCGCCCTCCTCGCCTTCCGGGAGCGGGAGCAGCTCGCGCCGGCTCAGCCGGATCTTCCCCTCGCGATCGACGCTCAGAACCTTCACGTCGAGCGAATCTCCCTCCTTGACGACGTCCTCGACGCGCTCGACGCGCGTGTGGGCCATCTCCGAGATGTGCAGCAGGCCGTCGGTGTTCGGGAGGATCTCGACGAAGGCGCCGAAGTCGGTGATGCGCTTGACCGTCCCCTTGTAGGTCGCGCCGACCTCGGGCTCGGCCGTCAGGCCCTTGATGATGTCAAGCGCCCTCTTCACCGCGTCGGAGTCGGCCGAGGCGACGTTCACCGTGCCGTCGTCCTCGACGTCGATCGCGACCCCGGTCTGATCGACGATGCCCTTGATGGTCTTGCCGCCGGGGCCGATGATCAGCCGGATCTGGTCGGGCTTCACGCGCACCGTGGTGATCCGCGGCGCGTACTGGCTGAGCTCGGGCCGCGTGGTCGGCAGCGTCTCGAGCATCTTGCCCAGGATGTGGAGCCGCCCCTCGCGCGCCTGATCCAGCGCCTGCGCCAGGATCTGCCGGCTCAGGCCCGCGATCTTGATGTCCATCTGGATCGCGGTCACGCCGCGCGCCGTGCCGCAGACCTTGAAGTCCATGTCGCCGAGGTGATCCTCGTCGCCCAGGATGTCCGAGAGTACCGCGTAGCGCTGGCCCTCCATGATGAGGCCCATCGCGATGCCCGCGACGGGCGACTTGATCGGCACGCCCGCGTCCATGAGCGAGAGGCACCCGCCGCAGACGGCCGCCATCGACGACGAGCCGTTCGACTCGAGCGTCTCCGACACGATGCGGATCGTGTACGGGAACTGATCCGGCGCCGGGATCATCCGGGAGAGCGCGCGCTCGGCGAGCGCGCCGTGGCCGATCTCGCGCCGGCCGGGGCCGCGGAGCGGCTTCGTCTCGCCCGTCGAGAAGGGGGGGAAGTTGTAGTGGAGGTAGAAGCGCTTCCACGTCTCCCCCATGAGGCCGTCGATCTTCTGCTCGTCGGTCGAGGTGCCGAGCGTCGTCGTGACGATCGCCTGCGTCTCGCCGCGCTGGAACAGGGCGCTGCCGTGCACGCGCGGGAGCAGGCCGACCTCGCACATGATCGGCCGGATGCTCCTGCCGTCGCGGCCGTCGATGCGCCTGCCCTCCTCGGTCACGTAGGTGCGGACGACGTGCGCCTTGCGCTCCTCGAACTCCGCCTTCACGAGCCCCTGGAGGGGCTGGAGCTTCTCGGCGCCGAGCTCGGCGTTCAGCGTCTCGGTCAGCTTCTTCTTGAGCGAGCTGTAGCCGTCGTAGCGCGCCTTCTTGTCGGTCACCTTCGTCGCGGCCTTCAGGTCCTCGTCGACGATCTGGGCGACGCGCCGCTTGATCTCGTCTGGCAGCGCCGGCGCGACGAACTCGCGCTTCGGCTTGCCCACCGCGGCGCGCATCTTCTCGATCAGATCGATGACCGGCTGCGCGGTCTCGTGCGCGAACATCAGCGCGTCGATGATCTCCGCCTCGGTCGCCTCCGCGGCGCCGCCCTCGACCATCACGATCGCGTCGCGCGAACAGGCGACGACGAGGTCGATGTCGCAGCGCTCGATGTCAGCGACCGTGGGGTACGCCACGAACTCGCCATCGAGCCGGCCCACGCGCACGCCCACGACCGGCCCGTGCCAGGGGATGTCCGAGATGTGCAGCGCGGCGCTCGCCCCCGTCAGGGCGAGGACATCCGCCTTGTTCTGCTTGTCGCTGGAGAGGACGGTCGCGATGATCTGCGTGTCGCGCTTGAAGCCCTCCGGGAAGAGGGGGCGGAGCGGGCGATCCATGAGGCGGCTCGAGAGGATCTCCTCCTCGCGCTGGCGCGCCTCACGTTTGAAGAAGCCGCCGGGGATCTTGCCGGCGGCGTACGTCTTCTCGACGAACTCGCAGGTGAGGGGGAAGAAGTCGAGGCCCGGCCGCTCGTCCTGCGAGACGGCGGTCACGAGCACCATGGTATCGCCGTAGGTGACGAGCACGGCCCCGTGGGCCTGCTTGGCCAGGCGGCCGGTCTCGAGGGTGAGGGCACGGCCACCCACCATGACGGATTCACGAACGAACATTGGGATTTCAGCTCTCTCTCGCACGATCGCGAGGGCCGCTGCGTGCGGCGCTACGCCGAGCGCGAGGGGCTGCTCTTCTTCCTCGGTTCCTGCGCAGGAGCTGAGCTGCTGCGCACGAAGCGAAGACGAAGACGCGCGGAGCCCGCGCTCGGGAACGGCGAGGTCCGATCGCCCCGCCGGTCCGTGGTCAATGAATGACCTCCTTAGAGCGTCCGCTCCACTCTCGCCAGCGCAAAACGCAGGTGTTCAGGGGTCCGTGACGCAAAACCTCCCGAACGGAAGGGGCTGGAACGGCCGCGCGCGCACGGGTGCTCGAGCGGAAAGGCGCGCGGAGCCGCAGATCAGCCGGACCGCACGCGGTGCATCCCACGTGGGTGGGCCGCTGGTGGCGGGACCGTTGGTGATGAGGTGGAGCAGCAGGTGGGACAGACAGTCCCAGCGGGCAGACGGCAGACGAGGTTGCCTGCCCTCGCGCAGCACGGGCGCCCGATCGATGCACGCCCCGCGCACCCAAGCGAGCGCGCGAGGCATGCTTCGCATGTCGACCCGGGCGTGCGAGGCGCGCCTCGCGCCGGGGCGGCAGGCCTGATCGGCCCGAAAATCCGCTACTTGCGGAGGTTGAGGCGGCTGATGAGGCCGCGGTAGCGCTCGATGTCGACGCGCTTCAGGTAGTCGAGCTGACGGCGGCGCTGGCTCACGAGCTTCAGCAGGCCGCGACGGGAGTGGTGGTCCTTCTGGTGCGTGCGGAAGTGCTCCTGCAGCTGGTTGATCCGCTCGCTGAGGAGGGCGATCTGGACCTCCGGCGACCCGGTGTCGCCCTCGTGGATCGCGTACTTCTGGATGATGTCCGTCTTCTGAACCGAGTGCAGCATGGCTGGCTCTCCATGGCCCTGCCGGTGCGCTACCGAGCGTCCGGGCCGGCTCGTCCTCTCCGAAAACGGAAGAACGGGACCGGCGGCTGGCCAAGTGACGCCTGAATGTGAGCCCCACGCCCGTAGTGGCGGGAGCCCGCGAAGTTCAGGCCAGTGAGCTGAGGAGCGCGCGAGTATACGCAGGTGCCTCGGTCCGTCAACGCGGTCGACACGGGCCGCGCGATTTGTCACCCCCAGAACGGCCGATTGGTTACCCTCGGTCGGCGATGCCCGGCACCATCCGGCCCCCCGACGAAGCCTCCCGAGCGCAGTCGGACGCGCGCGGCTCGCAGTCGGACCTTCATATCGCGAACGCGATGACGAGCCTCTCCTCCTCCGCCACTGCGCTCTCGACCCCCGGGAGCGACAACTCGACCCCCAAGGTCTGCCCCACCTGCGGGGTCCGGTACCCGGCCGAGTTCAGGGTTTGCCCGCGCGACGCCGCGACGCTCGATGAGTCGGAGGACGACGCGGTCCGCGACGATCTCGTCGGCAAGACGCTGAACGAGACGTACACGGTCGTGCGCGTCGTCGGCGAGGGCGGCATGGGGCGCGTCTACGAGGCGCGCCACACGCGGATCTCCAGCAAGCGGTTCGCGATCAAGATGCTGCACCCGGAGTTCGCGCGGCAGCCGCAGGTGATCTCGCGCTTCCAGCGCGAGGCCGAGGCCGCGGCCGCAGTGCAGAGCCCGTACGTCGTCACCGTCTTCGACGTCCACCGCACCGCGGAGGGCCGTCCGTTCCTTGTGAACGAGTTCCTCGAGGGCAAGGAGCTCGCCGACTACCTCAACGAGGCCGGCAAGATGAAGACCGGCCCCGCCGTGCGCATCGTCCGGCAGATCTGCAAGGCGCTCGCCGCGGCCCACGCGAAGGGCGTGGTGCACCGCGATATGAAGCCGGAGAACGTGTTCCTCACCGGCGACCTCGCGATGCCGACGGCCAAGGTGATCGACTTCGGCATCTCCAAGGTCGACGACGCGCCTGGCGCCGCGCTCACGCAGACCGGCATGATCATGGGCACGCCCTCGTACATGGCGCCGGAGCAGGCCCGCGGCGAGCGCGTCGATCATCGGGCGGACATCTACGCCGTCGGCGCGATCCTCTACTGCGCCCTCACCGGCAGCCGCCCGTTCGACCGCAACGATCCGACCGCGACGCTCACCGCGGTGCTCACCGAGGACCCGCCCCGCCCGCGCTCGCTCGAGCCGAGCATCCCCGAGCCGCTCGAGATGATCATCCAGCGGGCCATGGCGAAGGAGCCCGGCCATCGGTACCAGACGATGGAGGAGCTCGACGCGGAGCTCGCGCTCTACGACACCAGCGAGGCAGAGCCCAAGGAGCTCGACGTCCCCGGCGTACCCGGGCCGCGCACGTCGATGCCGTCGGCGCCGCGCGTGGCGCCGACGATGCAGCTCCGCCAGGCGCAGCAGGTGAGCATGGCGAGGCCGCTCATCCTGCTGCTCTTCGCGCTCGGCCTCTTCTGGGTCGCCGGCAGCCTCATCACGCTCGTCACCGCGATCATCCGCTTGTCGCGCGGCGGCCAGGTGACCGACAACCTGACGGGCCTCGAGGCGGTCCTACTCGCGTCCGGGATCGGCTTCGCGCTGATCACCCCTGCGCTGATCAGCGCGAGCCACGTGCGCCGAACCGTCTGGAACAACAGCATGAAGGCGGTCGATCTGGCCGACAACCTGCGGCGGCCGATCGTGGTCGGCCTGTGCGCGTACGGCTTCGCGTCGCTGCTCGTGCGGGTGGTGGAGGCCGTCGTCCTCCGGCGCGCGGCCGGCGTCGCGTGGCCCATGTGGGACGTCGTGCTGTTCGCGGTCGGCGCGGTCGGCGCCGCCGGCGCGTACCTCTTGCTCCGCAGCGAGAGCCGGTAGCCCCCCGCGGCCCGGCGACCCCTGGGCCGCGCGCCGTATCGCCCCGGGCGCGGCTAGCGCCGGTCCAGCCACGCCTGGAGCAGCAGCGCCGCCGCCGCCCCGTCGACGCGCTCCTTGCTCTTCCGCCCCGAGACACCCCCGTCGCGCAGCCGCCGTGCCGCCTCGACCGTCGTCAGCCGCTCGTCGACGAGCTCCACCTCGACGCCGGCCGCGTCGGCCAGCGCCTGCGCGAAGGCCAGCGCCCGCCGCGCGGCGGGCCCCTCGTCCCCGTTCATCTCGAGCGGCAGCCCCACCAGGAACCGGGTGATGCCTTCGTCCCGGGCGAGCGCCGCAAGGGCCTCCAGGAGCGCCTTCCGGTTTCGCCCGTCGAGCAGCGGCCGCGGGTGCGCGTAGAGCCCGAGCTCGTCGGTCACGGCCACGCCGACGCGGGCCTTCCCAAGATCGATCGCCGCAGCGCGTGCCTTCGCCTTCGCCATGCCTCTGGAAAGACCCCATAGCCCTCGGGCGACGCGCCGGCGAGGCCCGAGCGTAACCAGGAAGCATCCGACCGGCTTGACCCGCTCGCCAGCACCGACCATAAGCGCCGCGCGATGGAACTGCGTGCGGTACGGGGGATGAACGACATCCTCCCCGAAGAGGTGGAGCGCTGGCACAAGCTCGAGGGGGCGTTCCGCCTCCACGCGGAGCTCCACGGTTATGCCGAGGTGCGCACGCCGCTGCTCGAGCCGACGGAGCTCTTCCGGCACCAGATGGGGGAGACGACGGACGTGGTCGAGAAGGAGATGTACTCCTTCGAACGCCACGGCGATCACCTCACCGTCCGCCCCGAGGGCACCGCCGGCGCCGCGCGCGCCTACGTCGAGCACGCGGTCCACGCGAAGGAGCCGGTCACCCGCTGGTACTACCTCGGCGCGATGTTCCGCGGCGAGCGGCCGGCGAAGGGGCGCTACCGCCAGTTCTACCAGGCCGGCTGCGAGCTCTTCGGCGATCCCGGTCCGCTCTGCGACGCCGAGACGATCGACCTCGTCGCCGGCTTCCTGCAGTACATCGGCATCGGCGAGTTCGTCGTCCACGTGAACTCGCTCGGCAGCGCGGGCACGCGCGAGCGCTACCGCGAGGCGCTGCTCGCCCACTACACGCCGCGCAAGGGCGAGCTCAGCGAGGACTCGCAGCGCCGCCTCGAGAAGAACCCCCTGCGCATCCTCGACTCGAAGGACCAGCGCGATCACGAGGTGTCGCGCGACGCGCCGTCGATCCTCGACCTGCTCGACGACGCGGACCGGGCGCACTGGGACGGCGTGCGCCGCTGCCTCGACGTGCTCGGCGTGAACTACGTCGTCGATCGGTCGCTCGTGCGAGGGCTCGACTACTACACGCGCACGCTCTTCGAGGTGAAGGCGACCGCGGGCGATCTCGGCGCCCAGAGCACGCTCGCGGGCGGCGGCCGCTACGACGCCATGGTCGCGGGGCTCGGCGGGCCGAGCGTGCCCGCGATCGGCTTCGCGATGGGGATGGAGCGGCTGCTCACGATGATGCCCGGCGCCTCGCCCCGCCGGAGGCCCGGCTGTTTCCTCGCCCCGCTCGGCCAGAGCGGCGCCGATCAGGCGCTCGTGCTGGCGAAGCAGCTGCGCGCGCTCGGCGTCCCGGTCGAGCTCGACGGGCGCGGCGGGCGGCTCAAGGCGATGCTCCGGCGCGCGGACTCGCTCGGCGCGCGGCTCTGCGTGATCCTGGGCGACGCGGAGATCGAGCGCGGCGTGCTCCAGATCAAGGATCTCGTGGCGCACGTGCAGGAGGAGATCCCGCTGGAGGGTGCGGCGCGCGTGCTCGCGGATCGGGCCCTCGAGGCGTCGCCCGGCGGCCAGCGGGGAGCGCGTTGACCTCCAAGGCGATGGGAGCGCAGGGCTGCTCGCGAGGGGCGCGCGGCGAGGCACGGAGCCGCGCTCGCCGCGCGGGATCGGCGCTGTCGCTCGCCGCGGCGCTGGCCGCGCTCGCCGCGCCGTCCGTCGCGGCGGCGCAGCTCGGCTTCGGCCAGCCCGGCATGGCGCAGCCGCCGCCCGCGAGCGCGCCGAAGCCGCCGCCCGGCACGCCGGAGACGCACGCGGCGCCGACGTCCGAGGAGAGCCCGATCCAGACCCAGGAGCCGACCCTGCCGGAGGACCCGCTGGCGGTGCCGCCCGCGGTCAAGAAGCAGATCGGCACGAACGACGTCGGCGAGTGGGAGCGCGGGCGCGCCGAGGAGATCCAGCGCGACTGGTACGGCCCCTATTACAGCGAGCGGAGCGGCAGCTACCAGTTCAGGACGATCTTCCCCCTGTGGGCGGAGCGCCGGATGCCCGGCGACCGCGCCACGATGGTGACGCCGCTCTACTACAACCGCCGGAGCAAGGACGTCGACGCCGACGTGCTCTTCCCCTTCTTCTGGAAGCTCCGCGACGAGAACACGTACACGACGATCGTCGGCCCGTTCATGCACCGCGAGTCCGAGGGTCGCCCCGCGAGCCCCGGGCGGAAGGCCGAGCCGGGCCGGCACGACAACTGGCTCGCGCCGCTCTTCTTCGAGGGCAAGCGCGACGACGGGAGCGGCTACTTCCACATCCCTCCCCTGCTGACCTTCACGCATCACACGGCGCAGAGCGGCTTCAACCTGGTCGGCCCCCTCTACTGCAGCTGGAAGGGCGGCCCTGCGTGCGACGTGCGCTCCGCCGACAAGATCCATCTCGGCCTGGCCCCCCTCTACTTCTACGGCCGCGACGAGAGCAGCGAGTACGAGGTCATCCCGCCGCTCTTGCACTACTACCACTACAGCGACGTCGGAGACCGCTCCACCAACGTGTGGGGCCCGCTGATGTGGCAGCACTCCCGCAAGGGCGACGTGTTCAACGTCATGCCCTTCTACTGGCACAGCTGGGGCAAGAACTACGATCGCACGACGCTGTTCCCGTTCTTCCACTACGGGTACGAGGGCAACAAGAGCCTGCTCGTCACGCCGCTCTTCCTGAAGGCGCGCGGTGAGGAGGGGGAGAGCACCTTCGCGACCTGGGGCTACGCTCGCTACCGAGGGCGGACGGAGCTCGACATGATCACGCCGCTCTTCTGGCAATACCGGGATCCGGCGATCGATCTCGAGCGGACGTTCCTGCTCCCGTTCTATTACCGAGGCACCTCGCCGCGCAGCGATGATCTCGTCCTCTTCCCGTTCTATGGCCGCTTCAAGCGCCACGGGTTGAGCGACACCACGTGGCTCACGCCGCTCGTGCGGCACACGCGGGATCTCACCGGCTGGGAGACGGACATCTATCCGTTCTTCTACTCGGGGAGGAACCGCGACTCGACGCACCTCGTCGCGGCGCCGTTCCTCTGGGACTTCGCGTCGCCGACGTCGCGCACCACGGTGGCCCTGCCGTTCTTCTTCCGGTTCGCTGACCCGACGTCGGTGACGCAGGTCGCGCTGAACACCGTGTACCGGGAGCACCGGGTGCGGAACGGCAAGGAGTGGGAGTTCCACCTCGTCCCCCTGTTCTCGTACGGCGAGACCCCGGACGGTCACTGGTGGAACGTCCTGTTCGGCCTCGCCGGGTACACGCGCGCGGGCACGGCGGCGACGATGCGGGCGCTCTACGTCCCGATCCAGCTGAGCCAATGAGCCCGCGCGGTGCCGAGCTCCGCTGCCTCGGCGGAGCGCCGCCGCCCCCGGAGCTCGCCGTCGACCTGCGCCGGCTCCTGGAGCTGCCCGAGGGCGCGCGGCAGCGCCTCTGGGAGGCGCTCGGGCCCAGCCTTCCCGAGCCGGTGCCCGCCGCCGTGGAGCGGCTCCTCGACGCGTTCTGCCGCCGGCATGAGGTCGCGTCCGACGCGCTCGCGCGGGTGCTCAAGGCGTGCCGCTTCCTGATCCGCGAGGCGAGCAAGGTCGACCTTGACCGCGCCGCGCTCGCGGCCGACGTCGCCGCGCTCGCGCCCGGCCAGGACGCCGAGGAGATCCAGGCCGTCCTGCTCGCCGGCTACGACCAGGCCAGGGCGCTCGTGCGGCGGGAGATCGTCCGCGGCGCGCTGCTCGATCACGGCAAGCTGCTCACCGGTATCGACTGGCGCATCGACACGATCGCGACCGCCAACCGCGGCGCGAAGATCGCCGCCCCCGTCGTCGTGCTCACGCTGAGCTACCAGGAGGGCGACCTCCGCTCCCGCATCACGCTCCAGGCGACGCCAGAGACGCTGAGTGAGCTCCAGCAGCTCTGCGCGCAGCTCCTCGGCTGATCGCGCGCCGCGCGGACGCACGGCGACAGCGCGGGCGCCGCTACCTGCTGCTGTCGCGCGCCTCCGCGCGGGGCGCGGAGTTCGCGGAGACGACCTCGGCGATCGCGGAGAGCGCGTCCTCGGCGGAGAACGGCTTCTCCAGGAGCGGGCGGCCCGATGAGGCGAGGAACCGCTCGACGTCCGCGCCGAAGCCCACGCCGGTCATGAAGATGAACCCCTGCGCCAGCGCGGGATCGCTCTCGCGGATCCGCGTGTAGAAGACGTCGCCCGACATGCCGGGCATGCGCAGATCGCAGAGCACCACGTCGAAGCGCTGCCCGCCCGCGAGCATCCCCATCGCGGCGTCGGCGCTCGGCGCGAGCGCCACCTCGTGGACGCGGCCCAGCTGATCCGACAGCGCGCGGGCGAGCGACGCCTCGTCCTCCACCACGAGCACCCGCACCCGCTTCGAGACGAGCCGCGGCACCGGCGAGACGCTCGGCGTCGCCTCGTCCGTCCGCCCCGCCGCGGGCAGCGAGATGATGAAGCGCGCGCCGCCCGGCGGGACGCGCCCCGGGACCGGGCTCTCGGCCGTGATCTGCCCGCCCGCGCGCTCGATGATCTCGCGGCTGATCGACAGCCCGAGCCCCGTGCCGACCTCCGGACCTTTCGTCGTGAAGAAGGGCGCCCAGATGCGCGGCAGGTTCTCCTCCGCGATGCCGGCGCCGGTGTCGCTCACCACGATCTCGACCGTCTCCCCGTCGCTCCGCGTCTCGACCGTCACCGTCTGATCGCGCGCCTCGTGCTTCGAGCTCGGCTTCGGGATCGCCTGGGCCGCGTTGACGAGGAGGTTCACGATGACCTGGCCGAGCCGGCCGTCATCCATGAGGATCGGCGGCACTTCGGTAAGGTTCTTCACGATCTGCGCCCGCTCGATGATCTGGCCGCGCGTGAGGCTCAGCGCGGAGTCGACCGTGCGGTTCGCGTCCGTCAGCGTGCGCCGCGAGCCCTCGGGCTGCGGGGGGCTCGCGAACAGCTTGAGATCGCGGACGATGTCGACGATGCGCTTGATCGAGTCGCGGAGCTCCTTCACGAGCTCCGACGCGCTGGACGCGGCGCTGCCCTCCATGCGCACGTTCGGGCCGCGCAGGAGGCGGTCGAGCATGTCCAGGCCGAGCAGGATGAACGCCGCGGGGTTGTTGATCTCGTGCGCCACGCCGGCCGCGAGCGTGCCGAGCGTCGAGAGGCGATCGACCTGGATGAGCCGCGTGCGCGCCGCGTGCTCGGTGCTCACGTCCGCGAGGACGCCCTCGATCGCCACCACGCGGCCGCGATCCGAGACGAGCGGGTACACCGTGCCGCGCGCGGTGATCGCGTCGCCGCCCCGCCGCCGCAGGCGCGCCTCGTAGGAGGCCGACGGCGCGCCGAGCTTGGCGCGCGCGACCGCGTCCTCGAAGCACATCACGCCCTCCGGATCGGCGTGGGCCTCCCCGAGGAAGCCCGGCGTCTTGAGCGCCTCGGCCACCGGCACGCCAAGGAGCCGCTCGGCGTGCCGGTTCAGGAACGAGAGCTCGCCGGACTCGGGATCGAGCCGGAAGATGATGAGCGGCGCGTTGTCGAGGAGGTTCCGGTGCTGCTCCTCGAGCTCGCGGATCCTGAGCAGCCGCTCGGCGGCCTCGCGCTCCCCGGCGACGACGCGCAGCGAGCGATCCAGGCCTGCGCCGAGCGCGTCGGCGATCTGCTCGAGGAGCGGGCTCGGCGCCGAGGCCGCCGCGCCGGCGTCGCTGTAGCCGACGACGAGCGCCGCGATGATCGGGCAGCCGAAGCCGCCGGCCCCGGCGCCGGCCGGCCCGGAGCGCGCGGCGAGTTGGCCGGGTTCGGCGCCCGGAGGCGCGGCCCGCACCGGGAGCGCGACGTACGAGAGGCACCCCTCGCTGGCGCCCATCTGGGCGAGGGCGTTCCCCGCGCGGGTGTCGTCGCAGGAGAACGGCTCGCCCTCGGCGAACACCCGCCGGAAGAGCGCCGCGGGCGCCGGCAGGCGCGCGCCGAACGGCGCGGCGGAGAGCGCGTCGCCGCGGAAGACCGAGTACGCGCGGAGCCCGCCCTCCGGCTCAGGGAACACCACCGCGAGGAGCTGAAACGCGGCGAACCGGCCGACGGCCCCGGCGAGCTCCTCGAACGGCCTCGGCAGGAGCAGGTTCGAGTGGCGGGCCACGACGGTGAGGACGGCGTTCAGCGCGACGAGGCGGCCAACCCTCTCGCTCGCAGGCTCAGCGTGCATTTCCACGACATCTCACCACGTCAGCGCGCAGGGACGAGAGGCATTCTTCACTTTTGTCCGGCCGGCGGGTCGCCCGCGGTCGCCGGGGACGTAGGCAGGCCCGGCGCGCCTGCGCAGCGCTCGAGCAGGCGGAGGGCGGCGTCCCGGCGCTCCTCGCTCACCGCGGGCCCCGTGCCGGCGGCCCCATCGTGCGCTGCGTACTGGGCGAACATCTTGCGTGCGGTCTCGACGTCCTCGACGCCGCACGCGACCACGAGCCGCAGCCGCTCGGCCTCGATCCAGACCCGCTGGACGGGCAGGTGGGCCGCGAGCGCCCGATCCAGGCGATCGGCTGCCTCATCGAAGCGGCCGTCGCTCAGGTAATGGCGGCCGAGCAGGTAGTTCGGCAGGCCGTCGCCGGGAGATTGCGCGGCCCACGCGCCGAGGAGCTCCGCCGCCCGGAGCCTGTCGGGCGCGCCGCCGCGAGTGCCGATCAGCAGCTCGACGATGGCCGCGCGCGCGCGTTCGTCGTTCGCGGCGGCGATCTTCACGTCGAGCGTCCGGAGCCGGTCCTCGTCGACGAGCCGGCCTGCGACCTCGCTGTACCACGCCGCCGCGCGCTCCCGGTCGCCCGCCGCGAGCGCGACGTCGCCGAGCCGCTCCGCCGCGCGATCGCGCAGGTGGCGCGGGATCGACCCGTCCCCGGCGATGCCCTCGAGCTCGCGGATCCCCTCGCTCCGCTCGCCGGGCGCGTCGCTGGCGAGCCGCGTCTCGGCGATGGCGATGCGCGGCGCGGGGCTCCGGTCGAGCGACAGCACGCGCCGGTACGCGGCGATCGCGCCCTCGTGGTCGCCGCGCGCGCGCAGCTCCTCCGCCTCGTGGGTGCACGCGTCGACCACGTGCGGGCAGCGCCGCTCGAAGAGCGCCGGCCGATCGAAGCGGGCCTTCGCCTGCGCCTTCGCCGCGTCGGGGAGCGTGAGCGCGTCGAGATCGGCGTGCCACGCGCGCTCCATCACCGCCCACGAGGCGCCGGTGATCTCCGGCAGCGCCTTGCCGCCGTACCAGGCGCGCACCGCGTCCGCGCCGTACGTCGCGCGCACGTGGCCGACGAAGGCGCCGCTCACGGTGTAGGCGGTCGACGAGTTCTCGGCGAGGAAGCCGAGCGCGAACAGGCGCGCGAGCGGCGGCAGGATCCCGAGATCTTTCATCGCCTTGGCCCACGCGCGCGGGCTCAGGTCCTCGCCCTCCCTGGGCGAGCCGGCGACGGCGATCCCCTCGATGAGCCCCGGGTCGGGGAGCCACCCGCCGAGCCGCCCGGCGACCTTGAACGGGCCGCGGGCGAAGGCGCCGGCGAGCACGTGCATGATCTCGTGCCCGAGCGTCGGGTGCGGGTAGCCGGCGGCCTGCAGGTACACCTCGCGGCGCCACGGCTTCGCGACGTACGTGCGCGACGCGCCCATGAGCGCGCCCTTCTGCGCCGCGCTCTCGAACAGGTAGGCGCGGACCCGGAGCGGCTGGCCGTCGACCACCGCGGGCGCCCCGAGCCAGCGCTCGCCGGCCTCGATGTGGGCGTCGCACTCGCGCACGAAGCGCTGGACGTCGGCCTCGCGCATGCCGCGCGGGTGGACGACCTCGCAGCGCTGGCCCTTCGAGAGCGCGCCGAGCTCGGCCGCGATGCTCTCGGAGGTCTGGAAGTGGCCGAGGCGCGCGCCCTCCAGGACGGTCGCGGCGCTCAGCGCGGCGCACACGACGCCGAGCAGGAGCAGCCCGGGCCGGCCCTGCGGCTGGAACGACACCCGCCCGCCCGCGTCGTGCACGAGGTGCTGCGCGAGCGCCGACGCGGCGAACAGGGTGGCCAGCGTCCCTGCGCGGTACGTCAGCAGCCCGGACGCGTCGACGACGGTGTCGTAGAGCGTGCCGCTGAAGAAGCCGGCGAAGGGGTCGTAGGCGAAGACGATCGGGCTCGTGTAGAAGCGGACGGCGCTCACGCCGATCGAGCCGAGGGGAGCGGCGAGCGCCGCGACGACGGCGATGAGCCGGCGCCGCCACGCCGGGCGGGGAGGCGCGGCGTCGTCGCGCCGGATGCCGGCGGCGAGCTCGCCCGCGACCGCGCCCCAGGCGCCGCCGAGCGCCGCGCCGAGCCCGGGCCCCAGGGCGAAGTGCGCCGAGCCGCCGAGCACGTCGCAGAAGCCGGCGCGCAGGCCGTGCGCCAGCGTGGTGGCGTACGCGACGACCGCGAGCAGGGCGCCGCTCGCGACGCCGCGGCGGAACGCCTCGACAGGCGGCGGCCGATGCGCGGCGACGTCGAGGGCGGTCACGATCGCCGCGGCGCCCGGAACGATCAGGCCGGCGGCGAGCGCGCTCTCGTAGCCGGGGCCGTCGAAGAGGGGCAGGAAGCCGACGAGCGCCATCGCGATCGCGACGAGCGCGGCGCCGAGCCTCGTGGCCGGTGAACGCAGCAGCGTGGGCATGGTCGCGTGGGACTCCAGGCCTGCCTTCGTAGCCGCGCCTGCCCGGAGAGGCGAGCGGGATGCAGGCGCCCGGGCGCAATCCAGCGAGTTGCGTTCTCGATGGACGGTTCGGGGAGGAGGGCGGTGTCTTCCGAGAACCTGACGAAACCGTGAGCGGTGATCGCATGGCCACCGATCAGCCGTGTTCGATAGTGCGCGCTTCTCCTTCCCTCCTCTTTTCTGCTCTGCTCACGCCCCAGACGATGTCCCCTCCCCCTGCCGGCCTCTCACACCATCCCGACTTCCTGCGCCTCTGGGCGGCGCAGGCGGTCAGCGCGGTCGGCAGCCGCATCAGCCGGACGGCGCTGCCCGTGATCGCCATCATGAGCCTCGGGGCCGACGCGTCGGGCGTGGCGGTCCTCGCCGCGGTGTCCACCGCGCCGGGCGTCCTCGTGGGGCTCTTCGCGGGCGGGGTCGTCGATCGCTCGCGCAAGCGGCCGCTCCTCGTCGGCGCGGATCTGGTGCGCGCGGCGCTGATCCTCTCGGTCCCGATCGCGGCCTGGACCGGAACGCTCACCCTGCTCCACCTCTCCGTGGTGGCCGCGCTGGTGGGCATGGCCACTTCGCTGTTTCAGATAGCCGACAACGCCTACTTGCCGGCGCTGGTGGGGCAGGAGCACCTGGTCAAGGCAAACGCCAGGCTGGAGGGGACCGAGGCCGCCGCGGAGATCGCCGGCCCCGGCGCCGCGGGCATCCTGATCCAGGCGCTGACGGCGCCGGTGACGATGGTGGTGGACGCGCTGTCGTATCTCGTGTCGGCGGCGCTCCTCGGGCGCATCCGGGCGGCGGAGGCGCCGGCCGTCCCCGCGAGCGGCGCCGGCGATGGGGGCGCCTCGCTGATCGAAGATCTCCGGGTGGGGCTGCGCCACGGCCTTGGCCACCCCGTGGTCGGGGCGACGTTCCTGGCGATGGGCGCCCACGCCCTCCTGCTCGGCGGGGTCTTCTCCGCGCTGTACATGCTCTATCTCCTGGAGCATCTGCGGCTGGACACGACCACGGTCGGGCTGATCATCAGCGTGGGCGGCATCGGCGCGCTGGGCGGCAGTTTCCTCGCGGGCTGGCTGGGCCGACGCCTCGGCGCCGGGCCGGCGATGATCCTCAGCCTGTTCGTGAGTCAGGCCGGCTGCGCGCTCATCCCGCTGGCCGCGCAGCTCGGGCGGCTCGCGGTGCCTGCCCTCGTGGTGCACCAGCTCGTGGGGGACGCGTTCCTCATGGCGTTCATGATCCACGCGGTGAGCGCGCGGCAATCTATACTGCCATTGCACGTGCTCGGCCGGGTTGACGCCACGCTCCATGTGCTCACCGGGGCGCTCCTGCCGGCGGGCACCCTGGCGGCCGGCTGGCTCGCGGGGCGCATCGGCGTGGAGGCGACGGTCTGGGCGTTCGTCATCGCGGGCTTCGCCGCGCCGCTGCTGCTGCTGCGGCCGGCGGTGTGGCGGCTGCGGGCGGGGTGAGGGCGCGCTCGACGGAGGGTGCTTGTCATTGACCGGCGGTGTCGCTCGGTCGGGCAGCCCGGCCCGGCGGAGATGCAGGGGTGACCGCGCGGGCGGCGTCGACGCGGCGCTGACATGCTTCCTGATGGGTCCGGGCCAACGCGTCGGGCACGCGGAGGAGCTCAATCCGCCGTTCGATGGGCATGCAGTAGGTCGTCGCCGTCCACAGCTTCGGATCATCGACGCCGTGGAGCGGCTCGAGATCGGTCCACACCCGTGCAACCTTATCGTCCGACGCTGTCACGATGCGCTCGCCATCCGGGCTGAACGCCGCGTCGTTGACCGCAAAGTCGGAGCCGTGGAGGACCAGGGGCTCACCCGTGCCGTCGGCATTCCACACCCGCGTCGTCTTATCCTGGGACGCGGTGACGATGCGCTTGCCGTCGGGGCTGAACGCTGCTCCCAGGACCCAATGCTCGTGCCCCCGAAATATGATGGGCTCGCCCGTGCCGTCGGCATTCCAGACCCGCACGGTCTTGTCATACGAAGCTGTGACGATGCGCTTGCCGTCGGGGCTGAATGCCGCCACCCGGACCCGGTTGTCGTGGCCGCGAAGGATGATGGGCTCGGCTGTGCCGTCGGCATTCCAGACCCGCGCGGTCTTGTCCCAGGAGGCGGTGGCAATACGCTTGCCGTCAGGACTGAACCCCGCTGAAGAAACCCCATCCTCGTGGCCCCGAAGGACCAGAGGCTCACCCGTGCCATCGGCGTTCCACACCCGCGCCGTCTTGTCCAAGGACGCGGTGACGATGTGCTCGCCGTCGGGACTGAACGTCGCCGAGTAGAGAACGTTCTCGTGACCGCGAAGGACCAGAGGCTCACCCGTGCCATCGGCGTTCCACACCCGCGCGGTCTTGTCCATTGCCGCGGTCACGACGCGCTTGCCATCCGGGCTGAACGCCGCCGAATAGATTTCATTCTCGTGACCGCGAAGGACCAAGGGCTCGCCCGTCCCATCGGCGTTCCACACCCGCGCGGTCCTGTCCGGTGACCCGGTGACAATTCGCTTGCCATCTGGGCTGAACGCCGCCGAATAGACCTCTTCCTGGTGTCCGCGGAGAGTTCTGGGCTCGCCTGTACCGTCGACGTCCCACACCCGCGCGGTCTTGTCCCAGGACGCGGTAACGATGCGCTTGCCGTCAGGGCTGAATTCCGCCGAGAAGACGCCATCTTCGTGGCCACCGAGAACCACGGGCTCGCCCCTGCCGTCTGCGTTCCAGACCCGTGCGGTCCTGTCCCAGGACGCGGTGGCAATGTGCTTGCCGTCGGGGCTGAATTCCACCGAATAGACCTCCTCCTCGTGACCGCGAAGGAGCCTGGGCTCGCCCTTCCCGTCTGCGTTCCAGACCCGTATGGCCCTGTCCCAGGACGCGGTGGCGATGTGCTTGCCGTCGGGGCTGAATACTGCTGAACTGACCACTCCCCCATGGCCGCGAAGGATGATGGGCCCGCCTCTCCCATCAGCGCTCCACACCCGCGCAGTCCTGTCCGATGATGCGGTCGCGATTTGCTTGCCGTCGGGGCTGAACGCTACGTGCAGGACCGCCTCTTCGTGCCCCTGAAGGACCACGAGCTCCCCGCCACCGTTTGCGTCCCAGACCCGCGCAGTTCGGTCCGAAGATGCGGTGACGATGCGCTCGCCGTCGGGGCTGAACGCCGCCGTGTGGACGTCTCCCTGGTGACCGCGCAGGACAATCGGCACGCCCGATCCATCGGCGTTCCAGACCCGCGCGGTCCTGTCCAGTGATGCGCTGACAATGCGCTTGCCGTCGGGGCTGAAGGCCGCTGAAGAGACCCGATCCTGGTGACCGTGAAGGACCACAGGCTCGCCCGTGCCGTCGGCGTTCCATACCCGCACGGTCCTGTCCGCACAGGCGGTGATGATGCGCTTGCCGTCAGGGCTATAGCCCGCATGCATGACGAGATCCGGATGGCTGAGGACCGCGCGGGCGACCCGGCTCTTCAGCGCCGCTCGTGCGAGAACGGCCCACCCTCGCGGCACATCGGGTGGCTCGACCTCGCGCAGGATCGCGAGCACGGTCGTGGGATCGGCCTCTAGCTCGCGAGCCATGGCCATGCGGGTCGCGTTTCGTGCGTCACGGGCTTCGGTCTGCGCGCGCCCGGCCTCCTGGTCGGCACGCGCAGCCTGCTGGTTGGCGCGCGTGGCTTGCCGGTTTTCGCGGATCGCCAGGTACGACACGAGCACCAAGATCGCACCCAGCGCAGCGGCCACGCCGGTGACGAGCCGCCGGCGCAGGCGCCGGGCGCGCTCTATGAGGTCAACGACGGCCAGCAGGTAGCGCTCTTCACACCTGCCGAGCCCGACGCCAAGGGCGTCTCCCTGCTCGGCGCGGCGGCGCTCGTGCCACGCCCTCGCGTCTTCCGCCGTGTGACCGCGCCAGAGCAGCCCCTCGGGATAACCGCTCGCTTCCCACGGCTGGGCCACGGCGCGCAGCCGGGCGAGGAACTGCGCGTCCTGCTCGCCCTCGGTGAGCCACTGCCCAAGCCTCGGCCACGTGTCGATCAAGGATTCGTGGACCAGCTCCACCGTCGTGCGACCCCGCTCGCCACCGATGTCCTGCTGGCCGGCCTCGATGAGCAATAGTCGCGCGCCGGCCAGGTGCTGGACCACCTCCGCGATCGCGTCGCCAGCACGGCCTTCGCCGTCCTGGGCCAAATCGCGCAGCTCGTCCAAACTCACTACTGCGCGCGTGCGTTCGGGCGTGACCAGGCGTACGAGCACCGCCCGCGCCAGCCGCTGCTCGCGCACCGGCAGCGCCGAGAGCACCGCGTCCGCGTGCGCCGATAGGGCCCCGGCCACGCCGCCGAGCTGCTCATAGCTGTCCCGCGTCAGCAGCCGGCGCGCGCGGTCCCGCACCTCCCACAGCTTCGCGGCCGTGAACTGCAGGAGCGGCAGCGGGCTCCGCGTGCTCTCCAGCGTGTCCAGCATGTGCTCGACCATCTCTTCGGCCTCGAAGCGATGACCGGCCGCCGCGAGCGGCCTCGTCAAGGCGTCATGCAAGCCGTCGCGCCCCATGGGCGGCAGCAACGAGAGGCCGCGGGTCACGTGGGTCATGAACTCGTAGTCATCGGCGATGCGATCGAGGAAGTCCGAGCGGATGGCGAGCAGCACCCGCAAGGGGGACGACGCATCGTCGGCCGCGCCCTCCAGACAGGCGACGAACGCAGCCCGTTCCTCGCGGCTGGCGCCAAGCGTGTACAGCTCCTCGAACTGATCGACGAAGAGCAGGATATGGTGCCTTTTCCCCTGACGCCGGCAGCGCGCTCGCAGCCGGGCGCCCAGATAGCCCGGCTGGGCGCACATGGCGGCGACGATCCCGTCGTGCCCGGCGAGCTCGGCCGAGCCGGCGATCGCGCTGGCGACCTCGAACTCGGCCACTTGCACGAGCACATCGACGAGCGCCGACAGCGGGCGGCGCCCTGGGCGCAGGATGAACGTCTCCCAGCGATCGCTGGAGCGCTTCAACGCCGGGATCACCCCCGCGCGCACGAACGACGACTTGCCCGCCCCGGAGGGGCCGGCGACCGTGATCAGCGGCTGGTAGCGAAGCCGCGCCGTCATGGCAGTTACATCCCGATCTCGGCCGAAGAAGCGCGCGGCATCCGACTCCTGGAACGCCGACAGTCCCGCAAAGGGGCTGTCGTCCTCGCCGAGTTCGAGCTCCTTGCGACCAGGCAGCAGCGCTTCCAGCTCGGCAAGCAGCTCCTTGGCCGAGCCGATGCGCTCGTCCTTCCGCTTCTTCAGGCACCGGTCGACGAGGGCACCCAGCGCGGCCGCGTCCGGGCGCCGCGCGCTGACGCTGGGCATGGGGACATCCAGGTTCACGACGTCCACGAGCCGAGCGAAGGAGAACGGGTCGAGAGGGTGCGCCCCCGCAAGCAACGTGTACAGAAGGATGCCCACGGCCCAGAGGTCGCTGCGAGCATCGATGTCCCCGCCCAGCAATTGCTCGGGTGCCATGTAGGCCGGCGTGCCGGCGAACCCGCTCTGATGACCCTGTTCCTCCCCTCCCGCGAGCGCCGCCCGCGCGCCCGTGAGCGTCGATAGCAGCTTGGCATCGAGCTGCTTGGCGATCCCGAAGTCGACCACCTTGATGCCCCCTGCGTCATCGATGAGGATGTTCTCCGGCTTGAGATCGCGGTGAACGATCCCGAGTTCGTGCGCGCACACCAGCGCGCGCCACCGGAATCATCAGCTCGGCCACCAGTCCGGCCGCCAACGGACCGGTCTGCCCGACGGCGGCGAGCGGCCTGGGCGCGCTGAGGGGCTCGCGTTGAGCCAACCATTGGCTCAGCGTGCAACCCTTGATGTACTCGAGCACCATATACGGGTATCCATGGATCTCATCCACCTCATGGATGACGACGATGTTCTCGTGCCGGCAGCGCGCCGTCGCCCTCGCCTCGGCCAGGAAGCGCTCGATCCCCTGCCCGCTGTACTCGAGCAGCAGCTTGATCGCGACCAGGCGCCCGAGCTTCGTGTCCCGGGCCAGGTACACGATCCCCATTCCCCCCTGCCCCAGCGTACGGATGATCTCGTAGTGCTTGATCGTATCCCCGACGTCCGCGAGCGGGGAGCCCCGAGCGCGGCCCAGAAGCGTCGCTGCCGCCAGCGTCATCGCAGCCTGCGCCGGCCGAAGCGCGGCCTCCTGCGCTCGCTCCTCGGGCACCGCGTCAGCCGGGGCCCCGTGCGCGCGAGGCCGGTAAGCGCGCGCATGCGCACCGCCTGTTCAGGAAGACGGCTCGAGATCGCAAAATCGAGGACGACCGGCAGACCGCTATCGCTCGGCCGCCCCTTGTAGGCGGCCGCTCGGCTGCTCTCCCCGATGTATGAAAGGATCTCATAGCGGCCCTGGACCACCGTCCCCGGCGCGAAGATCCCCCGGTTCATCATGGCCACTCCGATCGCTGCCACCTCACACGCCAGCCTCGGACGAAACGTCCTCACGTCGCATCGATACGCACCGATTCCGACGGTTGAGCTCATCGCGCCGCGCTGGCGGGAGAGCTCAACGATATACCTGGCCCCATGCTCACGCAGCCTCGCTGCCTGTCCACGCTCTATAGCATCGTCTTCACACACCGTCACACCATGGGCAGCCGGCTTGGCGACAGGTGCGGTACAATGGAGGGGTGCTCGTCATCCGCCCGCAGTGCCGCTCGGTTGGCCGGCCGAGTCCGGCTGGGATCCCGGGGCGGCCACGCGGGCGGCTTCGACTCGGCGCAGGCAGTCTTCCCGATGAGGCCTGGCCATGGCCTCGGGCACCCGGAGGAGTTCCATCCGCCGCTCGATCGGCATGCAGTAGGTGGTCGCAGTCCACAGCTTCGCATCATCCATGCCGTGGAGCGGCTCGAGATCGGTCCACAGCCGCGCGACCTTGTCGTCGGACGCGCTGGCGATGCGCTGGCCATCGGGGCTGAATGCCACGACGTTGACCGGGGAATCGGAGCCGCGAAGAACCAAGGGCTCGCCCGTACCATCGGCGCTCCATACCCGCACCGTCTGGTCCTGAGACCCGGTGACGATGCGCTTGCCGTCGGGGCTGAACGCCGCAGAATTGACCCAGTGTTCATGTCCCGGAAGGACCAGGGGCTCGCCCGTCCCATCGGCGTTCCACACGCGAACGGTCTTGTCCCATGACCCGGTGACGATGCGCTTGCCATCCGGGCTGAACGCCGCAGAATGGACCCAATGCCGGTGCCCCCGGAGGACCAGGGGCTCGCCCGTCCCATCGGCGTTCCACACGCGGGCGGTCTTGTCCCATGACCCGGTGACGACGCGCTTGCTGTCGGGGCTGAACGCCGCAGAATCGACCCAATCCTCGTGACCACGGAGCACGATCGGTTCTCCCGAACCATCGGCGCTCCACACGCGCGCGGTCTTATCCCATGATGCGGTGACGATGCGCTTGCCATCCGGGCTGAACGCCGCCGACTGGATCCGCTCCCCGTGACCACGAAGCACGATCGGTTCTCCTGAACCGTCTGCGTTCCACACCCACGCTGTCTTGTTCATCAACGCGGTGACGATGCGCTTGCCGTCGGGGCTGAATGCCGCAGAAGAGATCGGAGCGTCGCCACGAAGGATCAAGGGCTCACCCGACCCATCGGCGTTCCACACCCGCGCGGTCCTGTCGTAAGACGCGGTGACCATACGCTTGCCATCGGGGCTGAATGCCACCGATTTGATGCCCAGCTGATGACCCTGAAAGACCAGGGGCTCGCCCCTCCCCTCGGCATCCCACACCCGCGCCGTCTTGTCCCACGACGCCGTGACGATGCGCTTGCTGTCCGCGCTGAACGCCGCCGAACAGACCCCGTCCTCGTGGCCGCGAACGACCAAGGGCTCGCCCGTCCCATCGGCGTTCCACACCCGCGCGGCCTTGTCCCACGACGCCGTGACGATGCGCTTGCCGTCGGGGCTGAACGCCGCAGAGTAAACCTCATGCTCGTGCCGAATGACCAAGGGCTCGCCCGTCCCATCGGCGTTCCACACACGTACCGTCTTGTCCGAGGATGCAGTGACGATGCGCCTGCCGTCGGGGCTATATGCCGCAGAGTGGATCCGCTCCTTGTGACCGCGAAGGATCAGGGGCTCGCCCGTCCCATCGGCATTCCACACACGCGCCGTCCTGTCCCACGACGCCGTGACGATGCGCTTGCCGTCGGGGCTGAACGCCGCCGAACGGACCAGATCCTCATGCCCCCGGAGGACCACGGGCGTGCCCGCGCCATCGGCGTTCCATACCCGCGCCGTCTTGTCCTGCGACGCCGTGACGATGCGCCTGCCGTCGGGACCGAATGCCGCGCTCCAGACCCGCTCCTTGTGACCGCGAAGGATCAGGGGCTCGCCCGTCCCATCGGCATTCCACACACGCGCCGTCCTGTCCCACGACGCCGTGACGACGCGCTTGCCGTCGGGGCTGAACGCCGCCGACCATATCGTCTCCTCGTGACCGTTGAGGAGCACGGGCTCGCCCGTCCCATCGGCGTTCCACACACGCGCCGTCCTGTCCCACGACGCCGTGACGACGCGCTTGCCGTCGGGGCTGAACGCCGCAGAGTGGAGCCCATCCGGATGGGTTAGCACCGCACGAGCGAGCCAACTGTGCAGCGCCCAGCGCGCGAGAACGGCCCACCCGCGCGGCACACCGGGCGGCTCGACCTCGCGCAAGATCGCGAGCACCGTCGTGGGATCCAATTGCAGCTCGCGCGCCGCGGCCATGCGGGTGGCGTTGCGCGCTTCTCGGGCTTCGGCTTGCGCACGGGCCGTTTCCTGGTCGGCGCGCGCTGCCTGCTGCTCGGCGCGCCTGGCCTGCCGGTCGGCGCGGACCGCGAGGAACGACACCATCAGCGCAATCGCGGAGAGCATTGCGATCATCCCCATGGCGAGCCGCCGACGCCGACGCCGCGCGCGCTCGGACAGGGCCACGACGGCGAGGAGATAGCGCTCTTCGCGCTTGCCGAGCCCAATGCGCCAGTCGGCGCCCTGCTCCGCGCGACGGCGCTCACGCCACGCTCGGGTCTCGTTCGCCGCGCGATCCCGCCAGAGCAATCCCTCGGCATGACCGCTCGCCTCCCATTGCTGGGCCGCGACGCGGAGCCGGGCCAGGAACTGCGCGTCTTGCTCGCTCTCGGCAAGCCAGTGCCCGAGCCTTGCCCACCGTTCGATCAACGACTCGTGAACCAGCTCCACGGTCGTGCCCTCACGCTCGCCGCCGGTCGCGATGAGCAGCAGCCGCGCCCCGGCCAGATGTTGGACCACCTGCGCGACCGCCTCACCGGCGCGGCCTTCGCTGTCCTGTGCGAGCTCACACAGCTCGTCCAGGCTCACCACGGTGCGCGTGCGCTCGGGCGTGACAAGGCGCACCAGCACCGCCCGAGCCAGCCGCTGCTCCCGCACCGGCAGCGCCGAGAGCACCGCGTCCGCATGCGCCGATAGGGCCCCGGCCACGCCGCCGAGCTGCTCATAGCTTTCCCGCGTCAGCAGCCGGCGCGCGCGGTCCCGCGCCTCCCACAGCTTCGCGGCCGTGAATTGCAGCAGCGGCAAGGGGCTCCGCGTGCTCTCCAGCGTATCGAGCATGTGCTCGACCATCTCGGCGGTCTCGAAGCGATGGCCGGCCGCCTCCAGCGGCCTCGTCAAGGCGTCATGCAATCCCTCGCGTCCCATGGGCGGCAGCAAGCTGAGACCGCGTGTCACGTTGCCCATGAAATCGTGATCATCCGCGGTGCGATCGAGAAAGTCCGAGCGAATGGCGAGCAGGACGCGCAGGGGCGACGAGGCGTCGTCGGCAGCGCCCTCCAGACAGGCGACGAACGCCGCACGTTCCTCGCGGCTCGCGCCGAGCGTGTACAGCTCCTCGAACTGATCGACAAAGAGCAGGATATGGTGGTTTGCCCCCTCACGGCGGCAGCGCGCTCGCAGCCGGGCGCCCAGGTGGCCCGGCTGCGAGCGCAAGGTGGCGACGATCCTGTCGTGCTCGGCGAGCTCCACCGAGCCCGCCATCGCGCCGGCGACCTCGGACTCGGCCACCTGCACGAGCACATCGACGAGCGCCGACAGCGGGCGGCGCCCGGGGCGCAGGATGAACGTCTCCCAGCGATCGCTGGAGCGCTTCAACGCCGGGATCACCCCCGCGCGCACGAACGACGACTTGCCCGCCCCGGAGGGGCCGGCAACCGTGAGGAGCCGCCGATTGCGCAGCCGCGCTATCATGGCGGCGATGTCCCGATCGCGGCCGAAGAAGCGCGCCGCGTCCGACTCCTGGAACGCGGACAGCCCCGCGAACGGGCTCTCTCCTTCGCCTAGCTCCGACACCTTTCGACCGGGCAGCAGCGCCTCCAGCTCGGCGAGCAGCTCCTTGGCCGAGCCGATGCGCTCGTTCCTCCGCTTCTTCAGGCACCGATCGACGAGGGCGCCCAGCGCGCCCGCGTCCGGGCGCCGCGCACCGACGCTCGGCATGGGGACATCCAGTGTCACGATGTCCGCGAGCCGCGCGGGCGAGAACGGGTCGAGCGGGTGCGACCCCGCGAGCAGCGTGTAGAGCAGGATGCCCACGGCCCAGAGGTCGCTGCGACCATCGATGTCTCCGCCCAGCAATTGCTCGGGCGACATGTAGCGCGGCGTGCCGATGATCACGCTCCGAGGGCCCTGAGCCTCACCCCCCGCGAGCGCCGCCCGCGCGCCCGTGAGCGTCGATATCAGCTTGGCATCGAGTTGCTTGGCGATCCCGAAGTCGACCACCTTGATGCCCCCTGCGTCATCGATGAGGATGTTCTCCGGCTTGAGATCGCGGTGAATGATCCCGAGTTCGTGCGCGCAGGCCAGCGCCCGAACCACCGGAATCATCAGCTCGACCACCTGGCCGGCCACCATCGGATCGGCCTGCCCGACGGCGGCGAGCGGGCCTGGCGCGCCGGGGCGCTCGCGCTGGGCCAGCCATTGGCTCAGCGTGCAGCCCTTGATGTACTCGAGTACCATGTACGGGTATCCCTGGATCTCGTCCACCTCGTGGATGACGACGATGTTCTCGTGCCGGCAGCGCGCCGTCGCCCTTGCCTCGGCCAGGAAGCGCTCGATCCCCTGCCCGCTGTACTCGAGCAGCAGCTTGATCGCGACCAGGCGCCCGAGCTTCGTGTCCCGGGCCAGGTACACGATCCCCATTCCCCCCTGCCCCAGCGAGCGGATGATCTCGTAGTGCTTGATCGTGCCCCCGAGGCCCACGAGCGGGGAGCCCCGAGCGCCGTCCAGCAACGTCGCTCCCGTCAGCGTCGTCGCCGCCTCCACCGGCCGACGCGCGGCTTCCTGCGCTCGCTCCTCGGGCACCGCGTCAGCCGGGACCCGCGGGCGCGCGAGGCTGGTGAGCGCGAGCGTACGAACCGCCTCTTCGCCAGGAGCGGGGCTCGATATCGCGTCATCAGGCGACCGCCGCACCAGCGCTTCGGAACCGCTGCTCGCCTCCTCTCCTCTCGGCTCCCGGTTCTCCTGCCTGCTCCCCTCCACGTCGTTCGGTGCGCCCGGCTCGACGAAGACAGCATGGTTCTGCCCGTCGCCGGCACGTGTCCAGTCGATCGGCCGGACGATGCGGCGGTGGTGTAGCCGCGCGCAACGCCGCAGGAGGCGCGCGCCATCGCCGTCTCGTGCCAGACGATGGATCTCGAGGCCGACCGGCGGACCGCGCTCGCTCAGTCGCCCTTTGTAAGCGACCGCTCGGCTGCTCGCCCGGAAGCATGACAGGATATCGTAGCGACCCTGGAACGCCGTCCGTGGCGCGCGGATCCCCCGGTTCATCATGGTCCCTCCGATCGCTGCCGCCTCGCGCGCCAGCCTCGGGCGAAGCGTCCCCCCCGCATCGATACGCAACGATCACGACGGTTGAGCTCGCCGCGCCGCGCTGGCAGGAGAGCTCAACGACGTACCCGACCTCATGCTCAGGCAACCGTATTTTCCGTCCACGATTGTAGCATCGGTCCTACCCACCGTCGCGCCATGAGCGGCCCGTCCTGGTGGCGGGTGCGGTACGACGGCGGGATGCCCGTCATCGGCCGGCGCTGCCGCTCGGGTTCCCAGCTGAGCCTGGCTGAGCCCCGGGGCCGGCCACGCGGGCCGCTTCGACGCGGCGCAGGCAGTCTTCCTGATGAGCCCTGGCCACGGCCTCAGGAACGCGGAGTAGCTCGATCCGCCGCTCGGTCGGCATGCAGTAGGTGGTCGCGGTCCACAGCTTCGGGTCATCGACGCCGTGGAGCGGCTCGAGATCGGTCCACAGCCGCACGGCCTTGTCGTCCGACCCGCTCACGATGCGCTTGCCGTCGGGGCTAAACGCTACGCTGTTGACGGGAGACTCCGAATCACGGAGGACCAGCGCCTCGCCCGTACCATCGGCATTCCATACCCGTATCGTTCCGTCTTCGGACGAGGTGACGACGCGCTTGCCATCGGGGCTGAACGCCGCAGCACTCACCCAGTGCTCATGGCCCCGGAGGACCAGGGGCTTGCCCCCGCCGTCAGCGTTCCACACCCGCGCTGTCTTGTCCCATGACGCCGAGACGATACGCGTGCCATCGGGGCTGAACGACGCCTTGCTGACTTGAGCCTCGTGACCACGAAGGACCAGCGCCTCGCCCGTGCCATCGGCATTCCATACCCGCACCGTCTCGTCGCGGGAAGCCGTGACGATGCGCCTACCGTCAGGGCTGAACGCCGCAGAATGGACCCAATCGTCGTGACCACGGAGCACCGTCGGTTCTCCGGAGCCATCGGCGTTCCACACCCGCGCTGTCTTGTCATACGACCCGGTGACGATGCGCTCGCCGTCAGGGCTGAACGCCACAGCGCAGACCCGGTCCTCATGACCACGCAGCACGATGGGCTCACCGGAGCCGTCGGCGTTCCACACCCGCGCTGTCTTGTCATACGACCCGGTGACGATGCGCTTGCCATCAGGGCTGAACTCCGCCGAATAGATCGGAGCCTCACCACGGAGAATCAACGGTTCACCCGACCCATCGGCGTTCCACACCCGCGCTGTCTTGTCATACGACGTGGTGACGAGGCGCTTGCCATCGGGGCTGAATACCGCCGAATAGACCGCATTCTCATGTCCCCGAAAGGCGAACGGCTCCACCGTACCCGCGACATTCCATACTCGCACCGTCCTGTCATTGGACGCGGTGACGATGCGCGTGCCGTCGGGGTTGAAAGCCGCCGAGTACACCCCACTTTCGTGACCGCGAAGGATCATGGGTTCGCCCGTGCCATCTGCGTTCCACACGCGCACTCTCTTGTCCCAGCGGGACACGGTGACGATGCGCTTGCCGTCGGGGCTGAACGCCACATGGGACACCTCCTGCTCGTGCCCCCGGAGGACCAAGGGCTTGCCCGTGCCGTCGGCGTTCCACATCCGCACCGTCTTGTCCGAGGACGCGGTGGCGATGCGCTTGCCGTCAGGGCTGAACTCCGCAGCGTTGAGCACGTCCTCGTGACCACGAAGGACCAGCGGCTCGCCCGTGCCATCGGCGTTCCACACACGCGCCGTCTTGTCCCACGACGCCGTGACGATGCGCTTGCCATCGGGGCTGAATGCCACGGAACAAACCAGATTCTCATGGCCCCGAAGGATCAGGGGACTTCCGGTGCCGTCGGCGTTCCATATCCGCACCGTCTTGTCCTGGGACACCGTGACGATGCGCCTGCCATCGGGGCTGAACGCCGCGCCCGCGACACGCTCCTCGTGGCCACGAAGGACCAGCGGCTCGCCCGTGCCGTCGGCGTTCCACACCCGCGCCGTCTTGTCCCAGGACGCCGTGACGATGCGCTTGCCGTCAGGGCTGAACGCCGCGGACCAGATCGGCTTGCTGTGGCCCCTCAGGACCACGGGCTCGCCCGTGCCGTCGGCGTTCCACACCCGCGCCGCCTTGTCCCACGACGCCGTGACGATGCGCTTGCCGTCGGGGCTGAACGCTGCAGAATTGAGCCCATCCGGATGGGTTAGCACCGCACGAGCGAGCCAGCTGTGCAGCGCCCAGCGCGCGAGAAAGTCCCACCCTCGCGGCACACCGGGCGGCTCGACCTCTCGTAATATCGCGAGCACTGTCGTGGGGTCGGTCTGCAGTTCGCGCGCCGCGGCCATGCGGGTGGCGTTGCGCGCTTCTCGGGCTTCGGCCTGCGCACGGGCCGTTTCCTGGTCGGCGCGCGCGGCCTGCTGCTCGGCGCGCCTGGCCTGCCGGTCGGCGCAGATCGCGAAGTAGGACACCATGAGCGCAATCGCGGTGAGCGTCGCGATCATCCCCATGGCGAGCCGCCGCCGCAAACGCCGCGCGCGCTCGGCGAGGGCCACGACGGCGAGGAGATAGCGCTCCTCGCGCTGGCCAAGCCCGGAGCGCCACTCGGCGCCCTGCTCGGCGCGGCGGCGCTCGCGCCACGCTCGGGCCTCGTTCGCTGCGCGATCGCGCCAGAGCAGCCCCTCGGCGTGACCGCTCGCCTCCCACTGCTGGGCCGCGGCGCGCAGCCGGGCCAGAAACTGCGCGTCTTGCTCGCTCTCGGCAAGCCACTGCCCGAGCTTTGCCCACCTCTCGATCAACGACTCGTGGACCAGCTCCACGGTCGTGCCCTCGCGCTCGCCGCCGGCCTCGGTCAGCAGCAGCCGCGCACCGGCCAGGTGCTGGACCACCTGCGCGATCGCCTCACCGGCGTGGCCTTCGCTGTCCTGTGCGAGCTCACACAGCTCGTCCAGGCTGACCACCGCGCGCGTGCGCTCGGGCGTGACAAGGCGCACCAGCACCGCCCGAGCCAGCCGCTGCTCGCGCACCGGCAGCGCCGAGAGCACCGCGTCCGCGTGCGCCGATAGGGCCCCGGCCACGCCGCCGAGCTGCTCATAGCTGTCCCGCGTCAGCAGCCGGCGCGCGCGGTCCCGCGCCTCCCACAGCTTCGCGGCCGTGAACTGCAGGACCGGCAAGGGGCTCCGCGTGCTCTCCAGCGTATCCAGCATGTGCTCGACCATCTCGGCGGTCTCGAAGCGAAGACCGGCCGCCTCCAGCGGCCTCATCAAGGCTTCATGCAAGCCCTCGCGCCCCATCGGCGGCAGCAACGAGAGGCCGCGGGTCACGTGGGTCATGAACTCGTAGTCATCCGCGATGCGATCGAGGAAGTCCGAGCGGATGGCGAGCAGGACCCGCAGGGGCGATGAGGCGTCATCGGCCGTGCCCTCCAGACAGGCGACGAAGGCCGCCCGCTCCTCGCGGCTCGCGCCGAGCGTGTACAGCTCCTCGAACTGATCGACGAAGAGCAGGACGTGGTGCCTTGTCCCCTGACGGCGGCAGCGCGCTCGCAGCCGGGCGCCCAGATAGCCCGGCTGCGCGCTCAACGTGGCGACGATCCCACCGTCCCCGGTGAGCTCGACCGGGCCCGCCGGCGCGCCCGCGCGCTCGGACTCGGCCACCTGCGCGAGCACATCGACGAGCGCCGACATCGGGTGGCGCCCTGGGCGCAGGGTGAACGTCTCCCAGCGATCGCTGGAGCGCTTCAACGCCGGGATCACCCCCGCGCGCACGAACGACGACTTGCCCGCCCCGGAGGGGCCGGCGACCGTCACGAGCGGCTGGTAACGCAGCCTCGCCGTCATGGCGACCACGTCCCGATCGCGGCCGAAGAAGCGCGCGGCGTCCGACTCCTGGAACGCGGACAGCCCCGCGAACGGGCAGTCGTCCTCGCCGAGCCCGGGCGCCTTGCGACCGGGCAGCAGCGCCTCGAGCTCGGCGAGCAGCTCCCTGGCCGAGCCGATGCGCTCGTCCCGCCGCTTCTTCAGGCACCGGTCGACCAGGGCGCCCAGCGCGCCCGCGCCCGGGCGGCGCGAGGTGACCTGGGGCATGGGAACATCAAAGTTCACGATGTCCGCGAGCCGCTCGATCGGGGATGGGTCAAGCGGGTGCGCCCCGGTAAGCAGAGTGTACAGCAGGATGCCTACGGCCCAGAGGTCGCAGCGAGCGTCCACGTCCTCGCCCAGCAATTGCTCGGGCGACATGTACGACGGTGTTCCGACAAGCGCGCTCCGAAAGCTCGGTTCATCCTCTCCCGCGAGCGCCCCCGGCGCCTCCGTGAGCGTCGATAGCAGCTTGGCATCGAGTTGCTTGGCGATCCCGAAGTCGACGACCTTGATGCTCCCGGCGTCGTCGATGAGGATGTTCTCCGGCTTCAGATCGCGGTGCACGATCCCGAGCTCGTGCGCGCAGACCAGCGCGCGGACCACCGGGATCATCAGCTCGACCGCCAGCCCGACCGGCATCGGACCCGGCGCGCCGGAGCGCTCGCGCTCGGCTCGCCACTGGCTCAGCGTCCGGCCCTTGATGTACTCGAGCACCAGGTACGGGTGTCCACGGATCTCGTCCACCTCGTGGATCACCACGATGTTCTCGTGCCGGCAGCTCGCCGTGGCACGCGCCTCGGCCAGGAAGCGCTCGATCCCCTGCCCGCTGTACTCGAGCAGCAGCTTGATCGCGACGAGGCGCCCGAGCTTCGTGTCCCGAGCCAGGTACACGATCCCCATGCCACCTTGCCCCAGCTCGCGGATGATCTCGTAGTGCTTGATCGTCCCGCCGACGTCCGCGAGCGTCGAGCCCCGGGCGCGGTACACCATCGTCGCTCCCGCCAGCGTCTTCGACGCCGGCGTCGGCCGGATCCCGGTCTCTTGCGCTCGCTCCTCGGGCATCGAGCCAGCCGCGGGCCCCGCGCGCGCGAGCTCGGGGAGCACGAGCGTGCGCACCGCCTCTTCACCAGGAGCGCTGCTCGAGACGAGAGAGCTCAACGGCGCATCCGGCTCGACGCTCAGGCAGCCTTGCTGCCTATCCTTGCTCGATGGCATCGCCCCCCCGCCCCGTCCGGCATCGCCGCTCTGCTGGATGCCCGGGCGGCTCCCTTCCCCACAATCTCAGTTCACTCGACGTTCCAGCGATTTCCGCGCAATGGTCTTGTTGGTCGTCGCACCCTGTTATTGCAGTCGCACCTCGGGTGAGCAACCTGGCCGACGGGCAGCCCCCGATTCCGCGCTGCGTTCCGGCCCGCCCTGGCAGCATGTACAACGCGGGGGAACAACACCCGTCATCGGTCGGGCGTGCCACGCGGTCCGGCGGCCGAGTCCGGCCGACTTCAAGGAGCAGCCGCGCGGGCTGCGTCGACCCGGCGCAGACAGGCCTGCTGGTGGGCTCGAGCGGTGGCCTCGGGCACGCGGAAGAGCTCAATCCGCCGCTCGACGGGCATGCAGTAGGTCGTCGCAGTCCACAGCTTCGGGTCATCGACGCCGTGGAGCGGTTCGAGGTCGGTCCACACCCGGGCGACCTTGTCGTCCGACGCGGTGACGATGCGCTTGCCATCGGGGCTGAACGCGACGCTGTTCACCGGGGAATCGGAGCTGCGCAGGACCAGAGGCTCGCCCGTGCCATCCGCATTCCATATCCGCACCGTATGGTCCCGGGACGCGGTGACGATGCGCTTGCCGTCGGGGCTGAACACCGCCGAACTGACCCAGTGCTCGTGACCACGCAGAACCAGGGGCTCGCCCGTGCCGTCCGCGTTCCACACACGAGCGGTCTTGTCCCATGACCCAGTCACGATGCGCTTGCCGTCGGGACTGAACGTCGCTGAAAAGACCGGACCCTCGTGACCACGAAGGGCCAGGAGCTCGCCCGTGCCGTCCGCGTTCCACACGCGAGCGGTCTTGTCCCATGACCCAGTCACGATGCGCTTGCCGTCGGGGCTGAACGCCGCTGAAACGACCGGATCCTCGTGACCGCGAAGCACCAAGGGATCGCCCACGCCATCCGCGCTCCACACGCGAGCGGTCTTGTCCCAGGAGGCCGTGACGATGCGCTTGCCGTCGGGGCTGAACGCCGCCGAAAAGACCGGGGCCTCGTGACCGCGAAGCACCAAGGGATCGCCCACGCCATCCGCGCTCCACACACGTACGGTCTCGTCCCCTGACGCCGTGACGATGTGCTTGCCGTCGGGGCTGAACGCCGTCGAAAAGACCGGGGCCTCGTGACCGCGAAGCACCAAGGGATTGCCCACGCCCTCCGCGCTCCACACGCGTGCGGTCCTGTCCAAGGACGCGGTGACGATGCGCTTGCCGTCGGGGCTGAACGCCGCCGAGACGACCGGATTTTCGTGACCGCGAAGCGCCAAGGGATCGCCCGCGCCACCCGCGCTCCACACGCGCGCGGTCCTGTCCAAAGACGCGGTGACGATGCGCTTGCCGTCAGGGCTAAACACCGCCGAGTAGACGACATCGTCGTGGCCACGAAGGACCAAGGGCTCGCCGATTCCATCCGCGTTCCATACGCGCGCAGTCCTGTCCAAGGACGCGGTGACGATGCGCTTGCCGTCGGGGCTGAACGCCGCCGAAGAGACCTGCTCCTCATTACCCCGGAGGACAAGGGGCTCGCCAGTGCCATCCGCGTTCCATACGCGCGCAGTCCTGTCCAAGGACGCGGTGACGATGCGCTTGCCGTCGGGGCTGAACGCCGCCGAATAGAGCCCCTCCTCGTGACCGCGGAGGACCAGGGGCTCGCCCGTGCCATCCGCGTTCCACACGCGAGCGGTCCTGTCCATGGACGCGGTGACGATGCGCTTGCCGTCGGGGCTGAACGCCGCCGAATGGACAGGGGCTTCATGACCCCGGAAGACCAGGGGCTCACCCGTACCCTCCGCGTTCCATACCCGCACGGTTTTATCCCAGGACGCGGTGACGATGCGCTTGCCGTCGGGGCTGAACGCCGCCGAATGGACAGGGGCTTCATGACCCCGGAAGACCAGGGGTTCGCCCGTACCATCCGCGTTCCACACACGCACAGTCTCGTCATACAGCGCCATTGCGATGCGCTGGCCGTCAGGGCTGAATACCGCCGAACGAACAACGCTGTCTTGACCTCGGAAGACCAGGGGCTCGCCCGCACCCTCCGCGTTCCACACACGCACGGTCTTATCCAAGGATGCGGTCACGATGCGCTTGCCGTCAGGACTGTAGCTCGCACACACGACGCCGTCCGGATGGGTGAGCATCGCGCGAGCGACCCAGCTGTGCAGCGCCCAACCCGCGAGAGCAGCCCAGCCTCGCGGCATATCGGGCGCCTCGACCTCGCGCAAGATCGCGAGCACGGTCGTCGGATCGGCTTGCAGCTCGCGCGCAGCGGCCATACGGGTGGCATTGCGCGCCTGAAGGGCTTCGGTCTGCGCATGCTGCGCTTCCTTGTCGGCGCGGAGCGCCAGGTACGACACGATGAGCGCGATCACAACGAGCGCGGCGATCACGCCCATAGCGAGCCGCCGCCGCAAGCGCTGCGCTCGCTCGGCGAGGGTCACGACAGCCAGCAGATAGCGCTCGTCCCTCTTGCCGAGCCCGACGCGCCACTCGGCGCCCTGCGCAGCGCTGCGGCGCTCGTACCATGCTCGGGCCTCCTGGGCAGCGCGGTCGCGCCAGAGCAGCCCCTCGGCGTGCCTGCCCGCCTCCCACTGCTGGGCCGCGGCTCGGAGCCGGGCCAGAAGCTGCGCGTCTTGCTCGCTCTCCGCAAGCCACTGCCTGAGCCGCGCCCACGTTTCGATCAAGGACTCGTGGACCAGCTCCACGGTCGTGCCCTCGCGCTCGCCCCCGGTCTCGATCAGCAGCAGCCGCGCACCGGCCAGGTGCTGGACCACCTGCGGGATCGCCAGAAGCGCCCCCTCCTCGACGCCCGTCGCGCCACCGTAAAGCTCGTCCAGGCTCACCACCGCGCGCGTGCGCTCGGGGGTGACAAGGCGCACGAGCACCGCACGGGCCAGCCGCTGCTCGCGTGCCGGCAGCGCCGAGAGCACCGCGTCCGCGTGCGCGGACAGGGCCCCGGCCACGCCCCCCAGCCTCTCGTAGCTGTCTCGCGTCAAGAGCCGGCGCTCGCGATCCCGCGCCTCCCACAGCTTCGCGGCCGTGAACTGCAAGAGCGGCAGCGGGCTCCGCGTGCTCTCGAGCGTACCCAGCATGTCCTCGACCATCTCCGTGGTCTCGAAGCGATGACCGGCCGCCTCCAGCGGCCTCGTCAACGCGTTCCGCAGGCCCTCGCGCCCCATCGGCGGCAACAGGCAGAGGCCGCGTGTCACATCGCCCATGAAATCGTGATCATCGGCAATTCGATCAAGAAAATCTGAGCGAATGGCGAGCAGGACACGCAGGGGCGACGACGCGTCGTCCGCCGCACCTTCCAGACAGGCGACGAACGCGGCCCTCTCCTCGGGCGCGACGCCAAGGGTATAGAGCTCTTCGAATTGATCGACGAAGAGCAGGATATGATGCCTCGTCCCCTCACGGCGGCAGCGCGCACGCAACCGAGCCCCCAGATGGCCCGGCTGCGCGCGCAACGCGGCGACGATCCCGTCGTGCTCGGCAACCTCGAGCTCGGCCACCTGCACGAGCACGTCGACGAGCGCCGACAGCGGCCGGCGCCCCGGCCGCACGATGAACGTCTCCCACCGCTCGCTCGCGCGCTTCAAGGCCGGGATCACCCCCGCGCGCACGAGCGACGATTTGCCCGCCCCGGAGGGGCCGGCAACTGTCACCAGCGGCTGGTAGCGCAGCCGCGCTGTCATGGCGGCGACATCGCGATCGCGACCGAAGAACCGCGCGGTATCCGACTCCTGGAACGCCGATAGCCCTGCAAACGGGCTCTCTCCTTCGCCGAGCTCGGGCCCCTTTCGGCCGGGCAGCAGCGCCTCCAGCTCGGCGAGCAGCTCCTTGGCAGAGCCGATCCGCTCTTGCCTCCGCTTCTTGAGGCATCGGCCGACCAGGTCGCCGAGCGCGCCCACGTCCGGGCGCCGCGCGCTGACGCGAGGCATTGGGACATCGAAGTTCACGAGGTCCGCGAGCTGCGCGACCGAGAACGGGTCGAGCGGATGCGCCCCCACGAGCAGCGTGTACAGAAGGATGCCCACAGCCCAGAGGTCGCTGCGAGGATCGATATTCCCGCCCAGCAATTGCTCGGGCGACATGTACGCCGGCGTGCCGATGATCGCGCTCCGATGGCCCTCAACACCGCTTCCCGCGAGCGCCGCCCGCGCCCCCGGGAGCGTCGACATCCTCTGGACATCGAGCTGCTTGGCAATCCCGAAGTCGAGCACCTTGATACATCCTGCGTCATCGATCAGGATGTTGTCCGGCTTCAGATCGCGATGAACGATCCCGAGCTCGTGCGCGCAGACCAGCGCGCGAACCACCGGGATCATCAGCTCGACCACCTGGCCGGGCGGCATCGGGCCGGACGGCCCTATCGCAGCGAGCAGGCCTGGCGCGCTCGGGTGCTCGCGCTGCGCCAGCCATTCGCTCAGCGTGCGGCCCTTGATGTACTCGAGCACCAGGTACGGGTGGCCGCGGATCTCGTCCACCTCGTGGATCACCACGATGTTCTCGTGCCGGCAGCGCGCCGTGGCCCGCGCCTCGGCCAGAAGGCGCTCGCTCCCCTGCCCGCTGTGCTCGCTCAGGAGCTTGATCGCGACGAGGCGCCCGAGCTTGGTGTCCCGCGCAAGGTACACGCTCCCCATGCCGCCCCGGCCCAGTTTGCGGATGATCTCGTAATGCTTGATCGTGCCGCCTGCGTCCGGTAGCACGGAATCCAGAGCGCGCTCCGCCAGCGTCGCTCCCACCAGCATCTTCCCATCTTGCGTCGGCGGGAGCTCGGCCTCCTGCGCTTGCTCCGCAAGCATCGGGTCGGCCGCGGCCTCCGCGGGCGCCATGCCGGTGAGAGCGAGCGTGGGCACGGCCTCTTCGCCAGGAGCTCCGCTCGCGCTCGGGCGGTCCGGCCGCCGCCGCGCCGGAATCTCGGAATCTCCGCTCGCCCCCTCTCCTCTCGGCTCCAGGCCCTCCCGCCCGCTACCCTCCGCGCCGGCCGCACGTCCGGGCAGGAGCTCGAAGACGGCATAGAGCCGCCCCTCGCCGGCGTGCCCCCAGTCGATGGGCCAGCCGATGCGGGGGTGGTGGAGCCGCGTGCAACAACGCATCTCCCGCAGGAATCGCGCCAGGCCACGCCGCACCAGATGCGCGCCAGCTCCATCCCGCGCCAGGCGCAGGATCTGAACGACGATCGGCTGACCGCTCTCGATCAGCCGCCCTTTGTAGACCGCCGCTCGGCTGCTCGCCCGGAAGCATGACAAGATCTCGTAGCGGCCCTGGAACACCATCCCTGGCGCGAGGATCCGCCGGTTCATCCTGGCCCCTCCGCTCGCCGCCGCCACGCTCGCCAGCTTCAGGCGAAACATCCTCACCCCGCATCGATAAGGCTCGTCATCGGCCGGCCGTGCCGCTCAGCCGGCCCCCCGAATCCGCCTGACCTTCCGGTGCGGCCGCGCGGACCGCCGCGACCTGCCGCAGACAGGCCTCCTGGCTCGCCCGGGCGGCCGACTCGGGCACACGAAGGAGCTCGATCCTCCGCTCGACGGGCATGCAGTAGGTCGTCGCCATCCACAGCTTCGGGTCATCGACGCCGCGGAGCGGCTCGAGGTCGGTCCACACCCGCGCGACCTTGTCGTCGGAACCGGTGACGATGCGCTTGCCATCGGGGCTGTACGCCACCGCGTTGACGGGCGCATCGGACCCGCGCAGCACCAGGGGCTCGCCCGTGCCGTCGGCATTCCATATCCGCGTCGTCCTGTCGTCGGACGCGGTGACAATGTACTTGCCGTCAGGGCTGAACACCGCAGCATTGACCAGGTGCTCGTGACCACGCAGGATCACGGGCTTGCCTGTGCCGTCGGCGTTCCACACCCGCACCGTCTTGTCCCACGACGCGGTGACGATGCGCTTGCCGTCAGGGCTGAACGCCGCGGAGAAGACCCAACGATCGTGCCCTCGCAGGACCACGGGCTCGCCCGTGCCATCGGCGTTCCATACACGTGCCGTGTTGTCATACGAGGCGGTGACGATGCGCCCGCCGTCGGGGCTGAAGACCGCCGAACGCACCCTGTCCGCGTGACCACGGAGCGTCACGGACTCTCCAGACCCGTCGGCGTTCCACACACGCGCCGTCTTGTCAAAGGACGCCGTGACGATGCGCTTGCCGTCAGGGCTGAACGCCGCCGAGCGAACCCTGTTGTCGTGACCGCGGAGCACCAGCAGCTCCCCCGAGCCGTCGGCGTTCCACACCCGCGCCGTCTTGTCGTCGGATGCGGTGACGATGCGCTTGCCGTCAGGGCTGAATGCCGCCGAGAACACCGCATCCTCGTGGCCACGGAGGGTCACGGGCGCTCCCGCGACCTCGGCATTCCACACCCGCGCTGTCTTGTCCCACGACGCCGTGACGATGCGCTTGCCATCCGGGCTGAACGCCGCCGAGGAGACGGAATCCTCGTGACCACGGAGGCTGAGGGGCTCACCCGTGCTCTCGGCGTTCCACACCCGCGCCGTCTTGTCATAGGACGCGGTGACGATGCGCCTGCCGTCGGCGCTGAACGCCGCCGAATAGACCCGATCCTGGTGGCCGCGCAGGATCCGGGGCTCGCCCGCACCATCGGTGTTCCACACCCGCGCCGTCTTGTCCCACGACGCCGTGACGATCCGCTCGCCATCCGGGCTGAACGCCGCAGAGTAGACGACATCCTCGTGACCGCGCAGGATCCGGGGCTCGCCCGCACCATCGGCGTTCCACACCCGCGCCGTCTTGTCCCATGACGCCGTGACGACGCGCTTGCCATCCGGGCTGAAGGCCGCAGAGTAGACGGCATCCTCGTGACCGGGCAGGACCACCGGCTCGCCCGTGCCATCCGCCTTCCACACCCGCGCGGTCCGGTCGAACGACGCCGTCACGATGCGCCCGCCATCGGGGCTGAACGCCGCGAAATAGACCGGCTCCGCGTGCCCCCGAAGGACCACGAGCTCGCCCGTGCCATCCGCCTTCCACACCCGCGCGGTCCGGTCGAACGACGCCGTCACGATGCGCCCGCCATCGGGGCTGAACGCCGCCGAATAGACCCCCTCCTCGTGACCGCGGAGGACGAGCGGCTCGCCCACACCCGCCGTGCGCCACACCCGCGCTGTCCTGTCGTCGGACGCCGTCACGATGCGCTCGCCGTCGGGGCTGAACGCCACCGAGTTGATCGGCGCGTCGTGGCCACGAAAGACCAGCGGCTCGCCCGTGCCGTCCGCGTTCCACACCCGCACGACCCTGTCCGCGCAGATCGTCGCGATGTGCTTGCCGTCGGGGCTGAACGCCGCGCGGATCACGAAATCCGGATGGGTGAGCACCACGCGCGCGACCCAGCTGTGCAGCGCCCAGCGCGCGAGGGTGGCCCACCCGCGCGGCACCTCGGGCGGCTCGACCTCCCGCAAGAGCGCCAGCACCGTCGTGGGATCGGACTGCAGCTCGCGCGCCGCCGCCATGCGGGTGGCGTTGCGCGCCAGGAGCGCGTCCGCCTGCGCGCGGATCGCCAGGTACGACACCATTATCGCAAACGCGCTGAGCGTCGCGATCACGCCCATGGCGAACTGCCGCCGCAAGCGCCGCGCGCGCTCGGCGAGCTCGACGACGGCCAGGAGATAGCGCTCCTCGCGCTTGCCCAGCCCCGCTCGCCCCTCGGCGCCCTGCGCGGCGCGCCGGCGCTCGTACCACGCCCTCGCGTCCTGGGCCGCGCGGTCGCGCCAGAGCAGCCCCTCGGCCCTGCCGCTCGCCTCCCACTGCTGCGCCGAGGCGCGCAGCCGCGCCAGGAACTGCGCGTCTTGCTCGCCCTCGGCGAGCCACTGCCGAAGCTTGGGCCACCGCTCGATCAGCGACTCGTGCACAAGCTCCACCGTCGTGCCCTCGCGCTCGCCCCCGGTCTCGATCAGCAGCAGCCGCGCGCCGGCCAGGTGCTGGACCACCTGCTCGATCGCCTCGCCCGCAGGCCCCTCGCCGTGCTGCGCCAGCCCGTGGAGCTCCTCCAGGCTGACCACCGCGCGCGTGCGCTCGGGCGTGACAAGGCGCACGAGCACCGCCCGGGCCAGCCGCTGCTCGCGCACCGGCAGCGCCGAGAGCACCGCGTCCGCGTGCGCGGACAGGGCGCCGGCCACGCCGCCCAGCCTGTCGTAGCTGTCTCGCGTCAGCAGCCGGTGCTCGCGATCCCGCGCCTCCCACAGCTTCGCGGCCGTGAACTGCAAGAGCGGCAGCGGGCTCCGCGTGCTCTCCAGCGTGCCCAGCATGTCCTCGATCATCTCGGCCGTCTCGAAGCGATGACCGGCCGCCTCCAGCGGCCTCGTCAGCGCGTCGCGCAGGCCGTCGCGCCCCATCGGCGGCAGCAGCGACAGACCGCGCGTCACGTCGATCACGAAATCGTGATCATCGGCCATGTGATCGAGGAAGTCCGAGCGGACGGCGAGCAGCACGCGGAGGGGTGATGACGCATCGTCGGCCACGCCTTCCAGACAGGCCACGAACGCGGCCCGCTCCTCGCGGCTGGCGCCGAGCGTGTACAGCTCCTCGAACTGATCGACGAAGAGCAGGACATGGTGCCTTGTCCCCTCGCGGCGGCAGCGCGCGCGCAGCCGAGCGCCCAGGTGCCCAGGCTGCGCGCGCAGCGTGGCGACGATCGCGTCGTGGTCGGCGAGCTCGGCCGACCCGGACCCCGTGCTGGCCACCTCGGACTCGGCCACCTGCACGAGCACATCGACGAGCGCGGACAGCGGCCGGCGCCCTGGCCGCACGATGAACGTCTCCCACCGCTCGCTGCCGCGCTTCAACGCAGGGATCACCCCCGCGCGCACGAACGACGATTTGCCCGCCCCCGACGGGCCGACGACCGTGAGGAGCGGCTGGTAGCGCAGCCGCGTCGTCGTGGCGGCGATCTGGCGATCACGGCCGAAGAAGCGCGCGGCGTCCGACTCCTGGAACGCGGACAGCCCCGCGAACGGGCTCTCGTCGTCGCCCAGCTCGAGCGCCTTTCGACCGGGCAGCAGCGCCTCCAGCTCCGCGAGCAGCTCCTTGGCCGAGCCGATGCGCTCGTGCTTGCGCTTCTTCAAGCAGCGATCGACCAGATCGCCGAGCACGCCCACGTCCGGGCGCCGCGCGCTCACGCGCGGCATGGGGAGATCGAGCTTCACGATGTCCGCGAGCCGCGCGACCGAGAACGGGTCGAGCGGATGCGCCCCCACCAGCAGCGTGTACAGGAGGATGCCCACGGCCCAGAGGTCGCTGCGAGGATCGACGTCCCCGCCCAGCAATTGCTCGGGCGACATGTAGGCCGGCGTGCCGATGAGCCCGCTCCGGTGGCCATCGCCGTGGCCTCGCGCGAGCGTCGCTTGCGCGCCCGTGAGCGTCGACATCACCCTGACATCGAGCTGCTTCGCGATCCCGAAGTCGAGCACCTTGATGCTCCCGGCGTCGTCGATGAGGATGTTCTCCGGCTTCAGATCGCGGTGCACGATCCCGAGCTCGTGCGCGCAGACCAGCGCGCGGACCACCGGGATCATCAGCTCGACCACCTGGCCGGGCGACATCGGGCCGGACGGCCCTATCGCGGCGAGCGGCCCTGGCGCGCTCGGGTGCTCGCGCTGGGTCAGCCATTCGCTCAGCGTGCGGCCCTTGATGTACTCGAGCACCAGGTACGGGTGGCCGCGGATCTCGTCCACCTCGTGGATCACCACGATGTTCTCGTGACGGCAGCGCGCCGTGGCCCGCGCCTCGTCCAGGAAGCGCTCGTTCCCCTGTCCGCTGAACTCGAGCAGCAGCTTGATCGCCACGAGGCGCCCGAGCTTCGTGTCGCGGGCCAGGTACACGATCCCCATGCCGCCCCGGCCCAGCTTGCGGATGATCTCGTAATGCTTGATCGTGCCGCCGACGTCCGGCAGCGCGGAGCCCGGACCGCGCCCCGTCGGCGTCGCTCCCCCCACCGTGGTTGCGCCGTGCGCGTCGTGCGCGACGTGCACCGACGGCGCTGCGGCCTCGCGCGCTCGCTCCTCGGGCGTCACGCCGGCCGACGCCTCTGTGGGTGCCAGTCCGGCGAGCGCGAGCGTGGTCTCGTCCGGTTTGTCACCCATTCCGCTCGATCCCGGCCGGTCCGGCTGTCTCTGCTCCTGGGCCTCGGCGTCGCGGCGGGGCGCCTCCTTGAGCTCGAGCGTCGCCTGCGGCAGGGTCGCGCCGAACGCGTGCTGCTGCAGGTCGTCCTGCGAGGGCATCACCTCCCGCAGGGTGTGCCCCGGCATGAGCTCGAAGACGGTATAGAGCCGCCCCTCGCCGGCCTGCCCCCAGTCGACGGGCCGGATGATCGGAGAGTGCTGGAGCCGTGTGCCAGAGCGCATCTCCCGCAGGAACCGCGAGATGGAGCGCCGCGCAGGGTGCCCGCCGTCTCCATCGCGAGGCAGATGGAGAATCTGGAGGACGATAGGCCGACCGCCCCCGATGCGCCGGCCCCTGTAAACGACAGTTCGGCCGCTCGCTCGGCAGCAGGACAGGATCTCATAGCGACCCTGGAACACCGTCCCTGGCGCGAGGGTCTCACGGCTCATCCTGGCCCCTCCGATCGCTGCCACGCCCGCGCGGCGGCTCCGGACGAAACGTCCCCACCCCCTATCGACACGCAACGCTCCCGAATGTCGAGCTCGTCGCGCCGCTCTGGCGAGAGAACCCGACGGCGTACCCGGACCGATGCTCAAGCAGCCAACCGTCGCTGCCTGCTGGAAGGTTCTATAGCATACCCCCCCACATCGTCCGGTGTCGGCGCCTCGGATGCGTCAGCCCCTCTCCTTCACACCAGCTCACACCAGCGCTCCCGCCGTTCTCCTCCTTTTCTTCCGCCATTTCAGGCCGCTCGGCATTGCGGCATTTCCCAGGCACCGAGTCGTGGTACACGCGAGCAGCCGGGCTGTGGCTCAGGCAACGAGCCAGTCATGGCTCACGTGACGAGCCCAGTCATGGCTCAGACTCAGGCGAGGAACCGGGCTGTGGCTCAGGCGACGAGCCCGAATCGTGGCTCCGACGAAGAACCGAGTCGTGGCTCCGACGACAAGCCCAGTCGACGGGGCGAGCCTCTCCCGCAGCGCGGCCGCCTGCACGCAGCCGTGCTCGTGCCGTGCGGGACGTTCCGCCGGGACCCTCGGAGCGCGACCTTTTGCTGGATGCCGCAATCCATTGCGGAAGAGAGCAAGCGGTTGCGTAACCGCCTCTGCGGCCTGGCGCCGCACGAGCTCCCATCCCCGCCACCTGTGTGGTCTGTGCGCCTGCGCACGGGATCTGCGCTGGCAGCGTGGGCGCCGCGGGCGCCGGTCCGGCACCGCGGCGGCCGAAAAGCGTCAGCCGAGCAGCGGCTCCGCGCCGGTGACCTCCCCCTCGGCGCCCTCGTCCTCGTCGAGCGACACGTCCTCCTCGATCACCTCTCCGGCGGCCGCCGTGCGCTTCACGGCCGTGAGGCCGAGCTGGATCTGCGCCTTCACCGGGAAGACCTGCCGCAGCGTCGTCGCCCAGTCGTTGAACCAGTCCCGCAGCCCCTCGAGCCCCTCCCGTTGCTCCCGCCAGGCCCTCGCCAGCTCGGCCGCCGGCACCCGGGGCGGCTGCGCCCGCGCCCCGGCGCCGGCCTCGAGCTTCGCGAGCAGATCGCGCACCTGCTGCACCTTCGCCTCCGTCAGCCCGCGCGCCGCCAGCGTCTTGTGGACCTTCTTCGCGTCGCCATCGCTGTTCCTGGCGAGCCCCTCGAGGCGTCGAAGGTACGTCCCGACCGCCATGATCACGGTCGACCCGAGCGGCTGCGGCTCCAGGTGCTTGAAGAACGCGGCCTCGAAGCCGTCGCGCCGCTCGCGCGCCACGACGCGGCGGATGATCGCGCGCGTGCGCGGGAACCACGTGTTCTCGAAGACGTCGACCTCCCGGAGCAGCTGCATCCGCTCGGCGCCCTCGACGCCTCCGCCGCTCACGGCCTCCACCGCGGCCTCCGCGAAGAGGTGCTCGAGCGGGCGCTGCTCGCCGGAGGCGAGCTTGAACAGCCGCCACCCCTCGCGGTGCTCGTTCGCCGCGTAGCCCTCGCGACGCGCCCGCGCGATGAACGGCGCGGCCTGGATGTTGACGAGGAACCGGAGGGCGCGACCCAGGAGATCCTGCTCGGCCGCGGTGAGCGCCAGCGGCAGGGACGCCCCGGAAGGCTCCGACGACGCGGGCCGTGCTCCCGGGTTCCGGGAAGCGTTCGCGGACTTCGCTTTCGGCATGTCGTTTCTCCTCGCTGGCGCTCGTGGACAGGGCTGGAGCGCTCAGCGGCGTCAGCCGATTGCAAGCTGCGCGCCAGCGGGGTGGACGGGTGGACTGTCGCCGCGCGTTCACTACGTTACGCCGCGATTGAACGACCCTCCACGAGGCCGCTCTCCAGCCGCGCCCAAGCGAGGAACCTGATGCCATCGAAGTTTGGAACCGATCTGACGACGGGCAGCATCCCGCGACATATCGTGACGTTCTCCCTCCCGATGCTGATCGGGGGCTTCCTTCAGACGACCTACAGCTTCATCAACGCCATCTGGGTCGGTCAGTACCTGGGCACGGCGGCCCTGGCGGCCGTCACCGTGAGCTTCCCGATCGTCTTCACCATCTTCGGCGTCGGGATGGGGATGACGCTGGCAACGAACATCCTCGTCTCGCAGAGCTTCGGCGCCAGGCGGTTCGATGAGCTGCGGCGCGTGGTCGACGGCTCCACCGTGCTGATCTACGGCCTGGGCCTCCTGCTGACCGCCCTCGGAGAGCTCTTCACGCCCCAGATCCTCCGCGCGATGGACACGCCGGCCGACGTCTTCGCGCCGTCGGTGAGTTATCTCCGCATCTACCTGCTCTCGCTGCCGTTCAGCTTCGGCATGTTCGCGCTCCGAAGCATGCTGCAAGGCACCGGCGACTCGAAGACGCCGCTCTACTTCCTGCTCGGCTCCGTCGTGCTGACGACCGTCCTCGACCCGCTCCTCATCTTCGGGCGGCTGGGGCTGCCGGAGCTCGGCCTGAACGGGACGGCCTGGGCCACGCTCTTCTCTCAGGCCGTCGCGCTCGTGGCGCTCAACCTGTACCTCCACGCCCGCAGGTCGCGCGGGTCGCTGATCGCGCCGAGCTGGCCGCGCTTCGGCCAGCTCGGGCCGACGATCCGAAAGACGCTGCGTATCGGCGTGCCGGCGGCTGTCCAGCAGTCGGTGGTGGCGCTGGGCATGGTCGTTGTGACGGGGATCGTGAACGGGTTCGGGGAGGTCGCGACCGCCGCGTTCGGCGCGGCCTCGCGCATCGACCAGATCGCCTTCCTGCCGGCGATCAACATGGGGATGGCGATATCGACGCTCGCCGGGCAGAACCTGGGGGCGGGGCACCACGGCCGCGTGCGCGAGATCTTCGCGTGGGGGTGCGTGTTCAGCGGCGGCATGACGCTCCTCATCTCGGCGATGGCGGTCGCGTTCCCCGAGGCGCTCCTCAGGGTGTTCATCACCGATCCGGCCGTCATCGAGCTCGGCGTGTCGTACCTGCACACGGTCGGCGCGTGCTACGTGTTCTTCGGCCTCACCTTCGTGAGCAACGGCATCATCAACGGCGCCGGCGCGACCATGATCACGACCGCGACAACGCTGCTCAGCCTCTGGGTCGTCCGCGCCCCGCTCGCGTACTGGCTCTCGCGCGAGATGCACAGCGTGAAGGGCGTCTGGTACGCCATCGCGGCGAGCTTCATCGTGTCGATGGTCGCCGGCACGGCGTACTACGCCTCGGGGCGATGGAAGCGGCCCCTCGTTCAGAAGGCGCCTCCGGGCAACCCGGCGAGGCAGGCCGACCCTGCGCAGGCGTTTGCGAGCGAGGTCGGAGAGGTGTGAGGGCGGCGAAGCGCCCGCGCGAGGCGGCCCCTCTGCGCGGAGGCAGCCGCGCAGGGCGGAAGGTCTCTGAGCGCCGCCGCTCGGCCGCCTCGCGCCATGGCCGCGCGCCCGGTTTCCCTCGTCCTGTTCGCCCGGCGCCGCTTCCCCTTGCCCGATAACGCGCAGGGCTCGGGAACCTCGCGCGCGCTCGTTCCGACTCATGCGGGGACCGCTCCTGGTCCGCGAGGAGAACCGATGCAGCTCTGGAACAGCACGTCACCCGAGGCCCCGGCCTCGACGCGGCGGCGGCGCGCGACCGCCGCGCTGGATCCCCGCCATACGCTGCTGATCTCATGCTTCGACGCCGCGCTCCCCCTCGGACGGATGGGGCTCGCCGCCGACGGGGTGCCCTGCGCGCAGGTCCGATCGCCGGCGCACCTCGTGGCGCCCTGGAAGAACAACGCCGAGAGCGAGAATGCTTCGCTCCTGCTGTCGCTCTCGATGCGGGAGACACACGACGTCGTGATCTGCGGCCACGTCCGGTGCGCGGCGCTCGAGGTGCTCCTCGACGGGGAACGCGACCGACAGACATTCGGGCTCCTGTCCCAGGTGCCCGCGGCGCGCGCGACGATCGAGCTCGTGCGCCACAACTACGGCGGCCTCCACCGTGACGCCCTCCGCGAGGTGACGGCCCAGGAGAACGTGCTGACCCAGCTCGATCACCTGCTCACCTACCCGCTCCTGGCGCAGGGAGGCGGGCCGCGCGTCCACGCCTGGCTCTACGATGAGCGCGACACGTCGCTCTGGGCCTACTCCTTCGAGGAGTCGCAGTTCGCGCACCAGATCTCGCTCCGGTAAGGAAGAGCGCGACTCGGGGTAGTGGGGGAATCCCCATAGGCGTTAACCAAGCCTCGCGCCGCATTCTCCTACATCCCAACGTTTACGTTTACGTTTACGTTTACGTGGTCGTGGTCGTGGTCGTCAACGGTAGGCCGTGAACGACCACGACCACGACCACGACCACGTAAACGACCACGACCACGTAAACGTTCACGTTGGTGGCCGATGGGGGGAATCGCCCCATCCTTGTCGGCTTGGCGGTTCAACCCCCCTCACCCATCACCGACTCGGAGGGCTTGAGTCGGAGAGCTCACCGTCCCCGCCCTCGCCGCCGTCCGGCCCCCGGAGCTGCGCCGAGAGCAGGCCGACGAGCTCCTGCGTCGAGAGCTTGCCGGCGGTGTCCTTGCCGCCGAGCACCTGCGCCACGAGCGAGCGCTTCTCCGCGTGCAGCGACAGCATCTTCTCCTCGATCGTCCCGAGCGCCACCAGGCGATAGATGGTGACCGGCCGCCGCTGGCCCAGGCGGTGCGCCCTGTCCGAGGCCTGATCCTCGACCGCGGGGTTCCACCAGGGGTCGAGGTGGATCACGTTGGTGGCCGCCGTGAGGTTGATGCCGAAGCCCCCCGCCTTGAGCGAGATCAGAAAGAGCGGCGCCGACCCCTCCTGGAACTCGCGCACCCGCTCGGCCCGGGCCTTCCGGGGCGTCTCGCCGTCGAGGTAGACGTACGCGACGCCGCGCGCCTCGAGCGCCTCGCGCACCAGCGCGAGGTGCGACGTGAACTGGCTGAACACGAGCGCGCGCTGCCCCTCCGCGCACAGCTCGTCGACGAGCCCGAGGAAGCGCGCGAGCTTGGACGAGTCGAGCGTCGAGCGCGCGTCGTAGAGGCGCGGGTGCGAGGCGAGCAGCCTGAGGCGCGTGAGCGCCGCCAGCACCTCGACGCGCCGCTCCTGCTCGCGCCGGACCGCCCGGGGCGTCTCGAGGTCGGACAGCGCCGCGAGGCGCGCGTCTTCGTACAGCTGCCACTCGGCGCCCGAGAGCACGACCGGCACGCGCACCTCGGTGCGCGCCGGCAGCTCGGCCTCCACCTGCGCCTTGGTCCGCCGGAGGAGGAACGGGGCGAGCACGCGCGCGAGCGCGGGCCCCGCGGCAGGGTCGATCTGCCGCTCGATCGGCATGGCGTAGCGGTCCCGGAACGCGTCCCAGCCGCCCAGGAGGCCGGGGAAGACAAGCGCGAAGAGGCTCCAGAGCTCGCCGAGGTGGTTCTCGATCGGCGTTCCCGAGAGCGCGAACCTGAAGTCCGCCTGGAGCGCCCTCGCGGCGCGGAAGCGCTGGGTGGTCGCGTTCTTCAGGCTCTGCGCCTCGTCGAAGACGACGGTGGCGAAGCGCCGCGCCGCGAGGCGCGCGGCGTCGCGCACGAGCAGGCCGTAGCTGAGCACCAGGACGTCGCCCGGGCCGAGCCGCGCGAGCGCGTCGTCGCGATCGGCCTCGTCCGCGTAGAGCGTGAGGCGGAGGGAGGGCGCGAAGCGCCGCGCCTCGTCCTGCCAGTTGAAGGCCACCGAGGTGGGCGCGACGACGAGCGCCGGCCCGCTCTCGCTGCGCTCGATCAGGACAGCGAGCGCCTGCACCGTCTTGCCGAGGCCCATGTCGTCGGCCAGCACGCCCCCCGCGCCCCAGGCCGCGAGCCGCACGAGCCAACGATACCCGTCGAGCTGGTAAGGGCGGAGCTCACCCACGAGCGCCGCCGGCGCGGCGGGGCAGAGCTCGCCGGCCGCCACGGCCCGCTCGACGAGCCGCCGGAAGGCGCCGTCCGCCTCGAGCGCGGCGCCCGCTCGTTCGAGCTCCCACAGCACCATGGCGGCCGAGGGACCCACCGAGAGGCCGTGCCGGAAGTCGTGGACGTGGTCGGCCAGGCGCTCCAGATGCGCGCGCAGGGCTTCGCCCAGCTCCACATAGGTGGTGCCCTCGACCTGCACGTAGCGCTCGTGGCGGCGCGCCGAATCGAGCAGCCGGGCCAGCTCCACGCGCTCTCCCGCGACGCTCAGGCCGCCGAGGGCGCCGAACCACTCGCGCCGCTTCTCGAGGACGACCTTGAGCGCGCGGGGGCCGCCGTCGCCCACGACGCGCAGGGGCTCGCTGACCCACTCGAGCTCCGGGGGCGGCTCGCGCCGCGCGCAGACCGCGAGCAGATCGAGCGCTCCCTGCGCGCTGGCGAAGCGGTAGTGGAACGGGCGGTCCTCGAATGGCTCGGCCCCGGCGAGCGGGAGCTCGGCGGCGAGCGCGGCGGCGAAGTCCTGTTCCCGGCGCAGGTCGCGCACTGCGTGAAGGGTCCGATCGCCGCGCCGCACGTGAACGTCACGCGCGCCCGCGCCCGGCACCAGGGGCGGGGCGTCCGCGAGCGGCCGCACGCGCAGCTCGACCTCCACCGCGCCGCGGGGCTGGGCCGTGAGCCGAAGCACCGGGAGCAGCTCCGGCGGGACCGACTCGCCCATCACGCTGCGCGGCATGGCCACGGGCACACGCAGCGCCCACCGCGAGAGCGCGGCGAGCAGCGCGCCGTGGCTCTCCGGCGGGAAGACGTCGCCCTCGCGCGCAAGCACGTCGAGCAGCGCCCGGATCTCGGCCTTGACGTCGAGCAGCGTGAGCCGCCGCGCGCCCTTGTCCCAGTCCCAGAGGAACAGCACCTCCTCGGGCCGGGCCCGGCGCGCCCGATCGAGCAGCGCGGGCGGCAGCGCCGTGCCCTCGACGCCGGCGCTCACCCGCACGGCGCCGTGGCGCTCCTCGGCCACGACGCCCACCGGCGCGCGCTCGATCCGCACGGCGACGTCGGGCGCCTCGTCGAGGAAGAGGCGCGGGTGGCCGATGAGCGCCTCGAGCAGCGCCCGCGAGGCGAAGGCGTTGCCCTCGGGCAGGAGGGACGCGATGCGGGCGTCCTCGGTGGAGAGCTTTCCGCCGTGCTCCAGGAGCAGGCGTTTCTTGCCGAGCCGCGCCCCGGCGCCGCGCTGCCCCTTCTTGCCCAGCCGGTGGATCCAGGGCGCGACCACGGCGCCGGCCGCCTCGACGACGTCGAGCCGGAAGGCGAGCTCGACGCCGCCGCGCGCCCCGGGGCCCTCGTCGAGGGCCCTGTCGAGCGCTAGCAAGGCGCGCTCCCAGGCGGGGCGGCCGAGCTCGTCGAGCGCCTGGAAGAAGGCCTCGCTCGAGGGCTGGCGGAGCCAGAGCAGCGCGGCGTCGATGGCCGCGAGCACGTGGACGCAGCCGCCCGCGCCGCAGTCGCACTCGGCGCGGAGGGCCCCGGGCGCGAGGGTCAGCCGCGCCTCCGGCCTGACGAAGCCGGCGCCCGCGCGGTGCGCCTCGAAGGGCCGCGGGTCGTCGAGGCGAAAGCCGGGGAGCGCGGCGTCGAACCGCAGCGCCGCGCCCCGGAGCGCCCGCTCGGGGCGCGGGGCCGCCGCGTCCGGCACACGCGCGCGCAGCTCGCAGAGCCGCTCGTGCGCCGACAGGGCCCGCGGCTCCTCGGGCGCCCGCAGCAGCGACGGCGCCGCGGCGCGCGCGAGCGCGGCGTCGTCGCGCTCGTCTTCCAGAAAGCGAGCCACGAGCGGCGGCAGGACGTCGCGGAGGCGCGACGGCGCGAGCCACGCGAGCGCGCTCGCGAGCGACTCGGCGCTCGCGAGGTCGATGAGGCGCCGCCGCGCGCCGAGGAGCTGCAGCTCGGGCCAGAGCGTGGGGTCGACGCGCGGCGCCACCGCCTCGAGGCTCAGCCGGGCCAGGTGCGCGACGCCGTGCTGCGCGAGCCAGGCGAGGAGGGCCGCGCGGGTCTCGAAGGGCGCCGCAGAGGCTATGGCGGGAACGGCCTGGGTGTCGCCGGGCATGACGGGCGGCGTAACGTCGTCGGTGCGAGGGCCCGGTTCAAGGGGTTCTGGCGCGCTGGCCCCCGCGAGCGAGCGCGCGGTAGGGCACGGCGGGCGCGGCCGCGAGCAGCAGCGCCCCGCCCGCGGCCGTGTAGACCGAGTACGAGAGCACCGCCTCGACGCCGCGTCCCGAGAAGGTCATCGCCAGCGCGAACGCGAGCAGCAGCATCCCGCTCGCGAACGCGACCGCACGCGTCCACACGCCCGCAATCAGGCCGACGCCGAGCGCCGTCTCCAGCGCGGTCGCCGACCAGGCCAGCGCCGGGACCATCCAGGCCGGCGCCCACGGGTTGATCGCGCCGGTGTACGCCACGAAGCGGCCCCACTCGCCCCAGGCCACGTTGCCGGTGCCGGGTGGCCCCCACAGGCCGAAGCGGTCGGCGACCGCCGACAGGAACGCGGCGGCGAGGCCCAGCCGGAGCAGCAGCGCGCTCGCCCAGGCGAAGCGGGGCGAAGCCCACGGCGGGGCGAGGCGCAGCCCGCGGGCGGCGAGAACGGCGGCAGGATCAGCGGGGCGCGGGGCGGAATGCGAGATCGTCATGGCTCCTCTTTCGCCCCGGAAGCTGGATCCGGGGTGGTCCAGCGAGGAGGTCCATTTCTGGCATGATGGCTGGACCATGCGCCCGTGGACCTTCCCCGTCTCGCTCGACCCGGGCTCGGCGGAGCCGCTGTTCCGGCAGATCGCCCGGGGGATCGCCGCGGACATCACCCGCGGGAGGCTCCGGCCCGGCGCGGTGCTGCCCGGGTCGCGCACGCTGGCGCAGACGCTCGGGGTGCACCGCAACACCGTGCTGGTCGCCTACGACGAGCTCGAGGCCGAGGGCTGGCTCAGCTCCGCCGAGCGCAGCACGCGCGTCTCCGCGGCGCTGCCGCCGCGCCCGCGCGGGGTGGCAGCGCCCCGGGGCGAGCTCGGCTACGACATCCCTGCCCGCCCGGCGTGGCGCCCCTTCGCGCCGGATCCGGCGCGCCGGGGCGTGCTCCACTTCGGGGCGGGGCTGCCCGACCTTCGCCTGGCGCCCGCCGATGAGCTGGCCCGGGCGTACCGGGCGGCGGCGCGCGCGGGCGGCCGCGCCGCGCTCGGGTACAGCGATCCGCGGGGCGACGTGCACCTCCGGCGCGCGCTCGCGGCGCTGCTGCGGGAGACGCGCGGGCTCGCGTGCGACGAGGACCAGCTCCTCGTCACGGCGGGCAGCCAGGGCGCGATCGATCTGGTCGCGCGCCGGCTCCTCGGGCCGGGCGACGCCGTCGCAGTCGAGGACCCCGGCTATCCGCCGGCCTGGGACGCGCTGGCGTCGACCGGCGCCGAGCTCCTGCCCATCGGCGTCGACAGCGACGGACTGCGCGTCGACGCGCTGGAGGCGCTCGCCGCGCGGCGGGCGGTGCGGCTCCTGTACCTGACGCCGCACCACCAGTTCCCGACCACGGTCACGCTGTCCACGGCGCGGCGGCTCCAGCTGCTCGACGTCGCGCGCGCGCGACGGATCGCCGTCCTCGAGGACGACTACGACTTCGAGTTCCATTACGACGGCCGCCCGGTCCTGCCGCTCGCGGCCGCGGACATGGGCGCGGTGATCTATGTCGGCACGCTGTCGAAGATCCTCGCGCCCGGGCTGCGCCTCGGGTGGGTGGCCGGGCCGCGGCCGCTCGTCGAGGCGCTCGCCGCGCAGCGCATGCGCGCCGACCGACACGGCAGCCCAGCGCTCGAGCGGGCCGTGGCCGCGCTGATCGAGGACGGGCTCCTCTCGCGCCACGCGCGCAAGATGCGGCGCATATACGAGGCGCGGCGGAATGCGCTCGCGGAGGCGCTCTGGGCCGAGCTGGGCGGCGCCGCGGAGCTCACCGTCCCGGCCGGCGGGATGAGCCTCTGGGTCTCGTTCCCCGAGGGCGTGGACACCGAGGTCGCGGCGCGCGCCGCCCCCCGGCACGGGGTGGGGTTCTACCCCGGCGCGCGCTTCAGCTTCCGCGGGGGCGAACCGCGCGCCGCGCGGCTCGGGTTCGCGTCGCTCGACGAAGGCGAGCTGCGCGAGGCGACGCGCCGGCTCTGCGCCGCGCTGCGCTCCCGGCCCGACATCCAGCGCGGCCGTACGACCTTGTGAGTACATATCCCCGATTGGCACTCTGCTGGAGGTGTGCTGTCCGGGATTCCCAGGGTGCCAGGTTCGCGATACGCTCTGGGCATGCCCCGGTCCCTGGCCCCAGCGCGTCGCCCGAGAGGGACACCGACGTGGCTGGGACACAGAGGCGGCACGGAGGTGCTCGATCGTGTTCCATCCTTCCTCGTTCGATTCACAACCTGACTCCCAGAGGAGAGACAGCGCGCGCGCTGCTGTCGCGCTCGCTGATCGACCGGCAGACTCCCGCCCTGCCTCTTCGCGCCGCTCCGTACGGCTGCGAGGCCGCCTCATCGACGGGCGTTACCAGGTCGAACAGCTGCTCGGGCGCGGCGCGATGGGCGAGGTCTGGCGCGCGCACGACGGCGTCCGGCGGGCCGATGTCGCGCTGAAGTTCCTCACGGTGGCGCGGGGCGGGCGGAACGTCGATGCGATCGAGCGGTTCCGCCTGGAGGCGCGGGTCGCCGCGCAGCTCGGACAGAAGACCCGCGGCGTCGTCGCCGTGCTCGACGCCGGCGAGGACCTGGCGGCGGGCCCGTACATCGTGATGGAGCACGTGCGCGGCAGGTCGCTGCGTCAGCTGCTGGAGGAGCGAGGGACGATCCCCGCCATCGAGCTCGCGTCGCTGCTGCGGCAGCTGGGCGAGGCGCTGTCGGTGGCGCACGGCCTCGGCGTCGTGCACCGGGACATCAAGCCGTCGAACATCCTTCTTGTCGAGGGGAGCGACGGCCACCTCTGCGCCAAGATCACCGACTTCGGGATCGCCAAGTGGGTCGGCCAGGATCGGCCGGCCGATTTCCGCCGCCGCACCGCGGACGGCGTGGTGCTGGGCACGCCGGCGTACCTGAGCCCGGAGCACACGTGTGATGGCCTGGGCGGCCCGCAGCTCGACATGTGGTCGCTCGCGGTCGTCGCGCACGAGGCGCTGACCGGGCGGCAGCCGTTCCCGGGCCGCAACCTGGCCGCGGTGCTCGCGGCCATCCTGGTCAGCGGGCGCCCCCCGCTGGCCACGTTGTGCCCGGGCGCGCCGCCCGCCCTGGAGGCGTGGTTCGCGCGCGCCTTCGCCATCAGCCCGTCGGAGCGGTTCCCCAGCGTCCAGGCGATGATCTCCGCCTTCGAGGCCGCGGCAGGGGTGCCGGTGGCGCCGCCGGCAGCGGCGCGGAGGCGGCCCCTGCGCGTCGCGGCGGCCGCGGTGGCGGTGGCGGTGGCGCTCGGGATCGCGCTGCCCGCGGCGTTGCTCTGGGGGCGGGCCGGGAGCGACGGCGCGCGCCGTGTGGACGAGGTGGTCAGCGACGCGGCGCGCGCTGCCGCCCGCGTCGCCGACGCCGCGCAGGCGATGACAGCGCGCCTTCTGGAACGCCAGGGCACAACGCCCTGATCGCGGATCTCGCGCCGCGTCCGCCTCGTCAGGACGCGGGCGGGGCCGTCAAGGAACTCGGGCGCGCCACCCAGGAACCCAGGTACGCCTGTCCAGGAACCGGGCGGGGCCGTCCAGGAACCCAGGCGCGTCGTCAGCTGCATCCGGCCAACGGGCACGTATTCAGGGCGCCATCCGCGCTCGGACGGCCAGGTATCATCGCCGAGCGTCGCACACGACGCCGGCTACGCCCTGGCAGAGGTGCCGATTGCCATCGGAATGCCCGGCGGGGGACGCGGGCGGGCTCGTGAAGCACCAGGCTGTAGGATCAACATGCTGACGGACGAACAACTCATCACCGTCTGGAATAGCTTCGACCCTCCCGGCTGGGCCGAGTGGCAGAAGCGCTACCTCGACTTCATGGCCTGGGTGCACGTGACGCCCGCCGCCGAGCTGAGCGTGGAGAGTGCCCAAAAGAGGCTATGGAACGCGCGGGCGATCACGCCCGCGGGCCGAGGCGACGCAGTCGACGTCCGATCGCTTCTCACTGCCCCCGAGGTCGTGCAAGTCATCGTCGGGCTACGCATGCACACGTGGCCGGCCGATACCGCCGCGCGCGCGGCGGCAATCCAGGCTGAGTTCGAGCGTATCCTCGCGATGGCCGTCGCACGCGACCTCAAGCGCAGACCCAGCGCCAAGCTCCACCGGCTCTTCGGTGCGCTTCTACCCAGAGAGCTCACCTGCGTGCTCGGCTCCGATGCCAACCGCCATGTCGCGTCGCTGCTCCTCGGCGCCGCGAGCGAGCGGGGCGTTTCGGGGCAGGTGAAGGTGCGCGCGCGGCTACGGGCCGTGCTCGGTGAAGAGAAGGATCTCACCGAGCACGTTCGCCGATCGACCTTCTGCTGGTGGCTACACGAGAACTACGAGCGTCTTGTCGTCGGAGAGATGCCGCCCTGGAAGGTCGCCATGCCGCGGGCACGATCCACCCCACGGACCGTGACGGAGACAGCGGCGAACGGACCGGTCGCAATCTTCATCTCCTACGCCCCGGAAGATGAGGCCCTGCTCATCGAGCTCGAGAACAGTCTCGCCCTCATGCAGCGGAACGGTATGATTCGAACGTGGCACCGCGGGCGCATCAATGCCGGCGAGGATCGAGCCGCCGCGGTCGCCATCCAGCTCAAAGCGGCTCAGGTGCTCCTCCTCCTCGTGAGCCGCGACTATCTCGCCTCCGATGATTGCTATGACGTCGAGGTGGCTCGAGCGATAGAGCGCCACCATACCGGCCAAGCGCTCGTCATACCGATCATACTGCGGGCCTGCGACTGGACGGGGGCACCTTTCCGGAAGATAGAGGTGCTCCCGCGCGGCGGAAAGCCTATCGCGAGTTGGCCGAACCGCGACGAGGCTTGGGCGCACGTGGTCCAGGCGATTCGGGAGGCTACTAACAAGCTTGGACGAGCGACTTCATCCACCGCGGTTTCCCCGCCCCGGCTCGACACCACCGAGCCTTTTGGCGATGCATGGGCTATCGGGAGCGGAAACAGGAATGGTCGAGGCCCCGGCCCGGAGCGGGGACCAAGCCCGAAGTACCCCGATGATGCGACGCGTCTACTGAGCGAGCAGCTTGAAGACGCGCTCGCCCGCAAGGCGAGACTTGGAGCTATCGGCGCCAGCGCAGCCCACCTCAACCGAGAGATCCTGAATCTGAAGCGGCAGATTCGCGATGGCGGCCAGCTCCGGGCTGGTGACTCACTCGGCGATGGGCGCTACCTCCTGCTCGAGCCTGTCGGTCGCGGCGGTTTCGCCTTCGTGTGGAAGGCATTCGACCGCGAGCGGAACCAGACGGTGGGGCTCAAAGTCATGCACTCGAACCTTGCCGGTGATCCGCACAGGCGAGAGCGCTTCTTTCGTGGGGCACGGATCATGGCGGAACTCGAGCATCCCGCTGTGGTTCGCGTCTTCGAGCAGCGCGGCGAGGATGGAGGCTGGCACTATTTCGTGATGGAGTTCGTGGCGGGCGATGACCTTCAACGGGCGATCCTGAAGAATCTGTTAACACCGGACCGCGTGGCGTCGGTCATTCTGAGGGTAGGGGAAGCGCTCGCGTTCGCCCATGCGAAGGGCCTGGTCCACCGCGACGTCAAACCCGCAAATATCTTGCTGGATGAGAATGGCGAACCGAAGCTGACTGACTTCGATCTCGTCGCCGCGGGGTATACGACGGGTGGAACGCGGACGGGCGCGCTCGGGACGTTCATCTACTCTGCGCCGGAATGCATGCATCGGCCGCAAGACGCGGACGCAAGGGCCGACATCTATGGTCTCGGCATGACAGCCATGTTCTGTTTGCACGGGGCGGAGCTGCCACCGATCGTGATGCGCGCACCGGAGCGGGTGCTGGATGGCTTGCGATGCAACAGCGCGGTAAAAAACGTATTGCGGCAGGCAATCGCGTGGGAACCGGTAGAGCGGCCCGCCAGTGCGTCTTCTTTTTGTGAGGCCTTCATGCGAGCGTCTCGCGGGGAGCTCCCACCGAGCAGCTCAAACGCAAGCATGGGCGAGCACCCCGTCGACGTGACAGCTCGGGCGATCGACTACGTGGAATCGAAAAATGTGCAGTTGCCCATGGAATCCGGCGTGGTCGAAGAGATCGATACCGGGAATCGCTGGGGTTTCGTGAAACCTCGATTCGGAGAACGAGCATTCTTTCGCGAAACGGACCTCAATTCTCCGCTTCAAATCGACGATCTTTCGATTGGTGATGCGGTTGATTTTGAGATCGAGGAGGGCGGACACAGGCGCCGCTTAGCGCACAATGTTCGTAGATCAACCTCAATTGTTACTTAAGCAAATTGGCACGGGCGCTATTTGATACACCACAAGTTGTCTCGACCGGCCGAATTGCTGCCCGGTTGTAACCAGAAGGCGCTCCCGAGAACAGCGCGAACGAGGTCTTGAACGAGCCCGAGATGCGGGTAGCGCGCGACGGTGCGAACACTGCGGCACGGAGCGAAGCTGGCCAGGTCCTGTCAGGCACCGTCACGCCGGCATCTCTTCCCTACCCGAGGAGCGGCCGGAACAGGTCGGGCACGACGCCCCGATCCGCCGCGCTCCGGAGCGCGTCGCGGCACGCGGCGCACGCCGGCACGTGCTCGCGGTAGCTAGGCGTGAGGCCGTCCGTGCGGAAGATGCGGCGGCCGCAGCCTCGGCGTCCGGATGGACGTGGAGCTGTACCGGCACGCAGAGCGCTGGCCGGGCCGCCAGGCCCCCCCTTCCCTGCATCGAACGGACCGCCTAGCTCAATGCCGAGGCGAGACGATGCGCGTGCATGAGGCGGCGCTGGCCTGGGGAACCCATGCAAGGTGCCCGCGATGAGCTCCGCCACCTTGTTCGGCGGGACCGCTTCGAGGTCGGCGTACGTCGCGCGGCGCTGCTTGGCGGCGGGCTGGCCCATGGCGGAAGCCTGCCCGGGGATGTGCGGCGCGGCAAGGCGGTGGCGGTGAGGAGCAGGCGTCCGGCAGCTCGATGCTCGGGCACCTGCTCGTGCTGCAGGGCGGGTCATCGCTGCTCGGGATCGGGCTGCGGAGCGCCGTTCACGCCGGAGCACGCTTCGTGGCGCAACCAAGCGGAGTTGCTACTTCGCGCCTTCAGCGAGCGCTACCTGAAGGGCGGCGACTGGAAGAGTCCGCCAGCAGCTTGTCGAGCACCTCGACGCGAGCAGGCGGGAGTGCAGTGAGCGCTATGCAGACCCATTCCGTTCTCTCGATATACGGACCAATCGAAGTCTCCGTGCAGGCGTGTGCCGGCCAGATCTTGGCACGCCATCCCGACAACATTGCCCGTGACCCACAGGGCACCGCGTGTTCGTCCGACAAGATCGACGCGCCTTGGTCCCGCCCCACCGCGTCATCGGCGACGCGAGGTCGGAGCGCGATGCTTGACGAGCATCAGGCGGCTCGACTACCGTTTGGGCATGTCCGCTTTTGGTCCCGCCTTGTTCGTTCGACGCACCGACGGCAAGGATTTCGACGAGCGGGAGCAACAGGCCATCGTCGAGCTGGTGCGTCAGGCAACGCGAACGCTCGGCGTGACGGACGAGCACGACGAGGCGATCGAGCCTCGCCGCCATGACTACGGGGAGACCGAGGCCGGCGCTCTCTGCGTGCTCCTTTATTCGTCCTACAACTACTACGGCATGCCCGAAGAGGTCATGGCGGACCAGGACGAGACCTGGAAAGAGCTCGGAATGAAGGTCGCGCGTGAGGTCGAGGCGGCCGCGCCGGGCGCCTATCGGTTCGACTGCTACACCATCGAGAGCTGACCTCTTCGGCGCCCGGAAGCCGAGGGCTGCGTCGACGCGGCTCCCTCGACGTCGGGCCAACTCGACACGACGTCGAGGTTGATCGTCCTCGGATTATCGAGACGCGGAGCTCCGAGCCGGGTAGGCTCGCAGCCCGATGGTCTGGTTCTACGTCGTCCACGGCTCCCTCCGCTTTCCGACAGCAGATGGCCCACGGGCCTGGCACAACGCTCCCATCCCCACCTGGAGCTCAAGGTCGGCCAAGCGCTCGAGTGGACCTCACGCGAGGCCCTGCTCGACCCGAGCGCTCCGGCGGGGGAGCGCGCGGCGTACTTCTTCGATGCCATCGCTGACGGCTCCGTCGTGACGTTCCGCGGCTTCATGCATCGCGACGACGCGGACACGGTCACGGCGGTGCTCGGCGTCGCCGCGGAGCTCGACGCCAAGGGCGAGGTGCTCTTGCATCATGTGTTCGATCAAGACTCGGGGGTGCGGGTCGAGGTTGCGAAGGGCCGGATGATCGTGCGCGAGGGCGACGTGAAGATGCCGAGCCACGTCATCGAGGAGGTCGAGCAAGAGAGCATGTCGCGCGCGCGGCGGCTCAAGGCTCGCGAAGAGCCCCCGCCTGCGAAGGCGAAGGCAGCGACGAAGACGAAGGCGAAGGTGAAGGCCGCGACAAAGACGACGAAGACGAAGCCGAAGGCGACGAAGGCAGCGACGAAGACGAAGGCGAAGGCAGCGATAAAGACGACGAAAGCGACGAAAGCAGCGACGAAGGCGAAGGGCAATCGATCCTGAGGTCGCGGCGCTCACGCATCTCCGCGCCGTCTCGCTCGCGTGGGTTCGTTTCCGCGGCGCAATCCAGTGGTGTTTGCGAGCAGTAGGTCGAGCACCTGTTGCGCGCGCTCACGCGCGACCGGCGCGTGGACACCGCGACCGTGCGCTGCGAGACCCTCGCCTACCCAGACGCGGGTCTCGCCCTCTCGCGTGAGCTCTTTGACGTGCGCCACGTTGATCAGCCAGTTGCGATGCACGCGCACGAAGGACCGCCCGAAGGACGACTCGATCGCCGTCAGCGAGAGGTCGATGTCGAAGACGCCGTGGGCCGTGTGCACCTGCGTCAATCGCTCCGCGGCCTCGAACGCCCAGACCTCGTCCCGGTCGAACAGCACGAGACCCTTGTTCCGTCGCGCGGCGATCCGCAGCGGGCTCGCGCGCTCCGGCCGCGGATCGCGGGCCCGCAGCCTCTTCAGACACTGCTCGACACGTTGCTCGGTGAAGGGCTTCAGAAGGTAGTCGGAGACGCCGAGATCGTAGGCTTCTAGCGCATGCGTGTGGAACGCGGTCGCGAGCACGAGCAACGGAGCGCCCGGCAGCGCCGCGAGCTCGCGCGCGATGTCGAGCCCCTCGTTGCGGCCGCCGGAGAGACGCACGTCGAGGAACACCACATCGAAGGCGTGGCGCCCTTCTCCGAGGAGGATCTCCCGCGCTTCTTCCGCGGACGATACGGCGCCCGCGACCTGCGCGAGGTTCGACCCATCGAGGAGCTCGACGAGGTAGTTGCGCGCCGCCCACTCGTCCTCGACGACGAGCGCACGTAGCTTCGCGTCGCTCTCCGTGCTCATGCCGTTGCTCCTCGAGTCATCAGCACCTCGACGACTGCAGCGGTCCCTTCGCTCGACGACGAGAGGCGCAGCTCTGATCCAGGGCACCTCAGCTGGAGTCGTCGACGCACGGTGTGGAGGCCCAGCGCGCCCGAGCGCGGTTCGTTCGCCGAGAGGCCGGGCCCGTTGTCCGTCACTGTACATACGAGCTTCGATGAAGTGCCAGCCTCATGGATCGCCGCCCGCACGGTCACCCGCCCGCCGCCTGCGCGACACAGCGCACCGTGCTGGACCGCGTTCTCCACCAGGGGTTGCAGCAAGAGTCGGGGCAGCAGCACGCCGCCGACGCCGGCTGGAATGTCCCAGTCGAAGCGCAGGGCGTCACGGTGGCGTGACTCGAGGATCTCCGCATAGCGCCTGAGCCACGTGATCTCCTGGTCGAGCGGTTGCATCTCGTCCTCCCCTTGCAGCGAGTCCCGGAGCAGGTCTCCGAGTGACCCGATCAAGCGCCGCGCCTCGCGCGGATCGTGAACGACGAGCCCCGCGATCGTGTTGAGCGTGTTGAGGAGGAAGTGCGGCTCGAGCTGTGAGCGCAAGCGCGCGAGCTCCGCCGAGACCCGGAGTTGCTCCGCCTCGAGGCGGAGCTTCTCCGTCTCGAGCGCGCGGCGCTGGGCTTGTTCGGTCACGTGCGGGGACACGAAGGCGAGCCCCCAGATGCCGGCGAGCACGAGGCCCATCACGGCGCCGAACCCCGCGACGAGCGGTGGGGAGAGCGGCCCCTTCTCGTCGAGCTCGAAGCCGAGGAGCCCCTCGAAGACGAGCACGAACGCGAGCGCGAACAGGGCCCCGGTGACGACCGCCGCGAGGAGGCTGACGACCAACAACCTCGTCGGGCTGAAACGGCGTTCGACGCCGCGCTCGAAGGCGACGGCGAGGGCGAGCAGCACCACCGGCGCCGCGACCAGCCAGAGCGAGAAGCTGATGACGATGCTCACGATGTGCTCCCCGCCGCCGAGATCAGGGGCGGTCTGGAGCACCCCGACGCCAATCGCCGAGGCCATGCCGAGGAGCCAACGTCGTCGCGTGTGGAGCGTCAGCGGCACGCGCGAAGCAGATCCTTCCATGAAGCAACAACTACCATTCGGGGAGACGGTCTACAACCTTCTCCGCTCGCACGATGACGGAAAGAAGGGCCGCAACCGAGCGCTCACCGGCTCGTGCGCACCGAGCGACCGCTCGTCGGAAGGTACAGCCGGCTCGTCGGAAGTGCATGGCCGAGCCACGCGCCCAATGGGAGAGCTGAGAAGGCCAGTCAAATCCTTAAGCCAACTCGCTCAGACGGACAAACCATGACCCAACACTCCTTCCGCAGAGAGCGCGAGCCGTCCGGTGGCTCGCGTCCAGGCCGGCTCGTGGCTCCCCCTTGGCATTGGGCCGCTGTCGTGCTGGTGGCGACGAGCGCCTGTGGCACGAGCAGCACACGCAACACCAGCAGAGAGGACCTCACGGGAGAGCAGCTCTTCAGCACGCCCTTCCCGCACACCAACGGCCGCTCGTGCGCCACCTGCCACGTACCGGAGGACAACTTCACGCTCACACCCGCCCACGTGGCGCGGCTGCTGGAGACGAACCCGGACGACCCGCTGTTCAACGCGATCGACGCCGACGACCCCACGGCCGAAAAGCTCACATTCGAACACCTGAAAAAGGGCCTCGTGCGCGTGTGGCTCACATTGCCCGACAACATGGACCTGATAGACGATGATGGCAACGTGATCACCCCCGGCGATCGCAAGCTCTTCGTATGGCGCGGAGTGCCCTCCATCGCTGACTCCGCGTTGACCGCGCCTTTTCAGCTGGATGGACGCATGGCAACGCTCGAGGATCAAGCCCAGGGAGCCATCACCGGGCACAGCGAAGGCGGCGAGGCTCCCCGGAGCGAGCTCGATCGCATCGCCGCGTTCGAGCGCGATGTCTTCTCCTCGGACCGGGCGCGCAGCGTCGCGGAGTATCTCGCCGGCGGCGGTGCCCCGGAGGACGCGCCCAACGTGGAGGACGAGCTCGATCTCACTCCGACGGAGGAGCGGGGACGAGAGGTCTACAAGGCCATATGCGCGGCATGCCATGGGGGCAGCAACCAGGCGACCATCGTGGATCGGGATGTTCACGATCTGGCCTTCCCAGTGATCAAACCCGACGGAACCGTCCTTTATGAAGTACCAGCTACGGATCCCCCAACCCCGGTGCTCGCAGCTCAACCCAAGAACGAATTTTTGAATATTGGGTCAGCATACGAAACATTTATGGGTCAGCTAGACCCTGATTCGCATGTTTATACAAGAGATGTAAGCTTTCCACGTTACCGGTATCGGTTCTACACGAACGATTCTCGAAAAGAGATCGCCGCGGACCTGCCTCCGACTCCCCCGCCGGGCTTCGATGACGATCTGGACGGCGATGGCGCCCCCGCGGGATTCGGTGACAATTTGGACAGCGATGGCAACCCCGTCGCGGGGCCGAACTTCGGGCTACAACTTTTTTCTGCCGATCCGGGTCGCTCCATGATTACCGGAAGCCCCAACGATTTTGAGGCATTCGACGTACCAACATTGCGTGGAATAGGGAAATCTGCCCCCTACTTCCACAACAATGCCGCGGACACCCTGGAGAGGGTTGTTGAAGTCTACAGCGACCACCTGCTCTCCAGATTTCCATCCCTCACCCTACCTGGGGAGAAGGAGCCGGACCCTGATGGTGATATCGGCCCTCCCGAAGCCTTGACCGCCGATCAGAAGAGCGACTTGGTGGCGTTTCTGAAGCGGCTGTGAGAGCGAGCCGAGGCGTCGCGAGCTCGCCGCTCGCGACGGCCCTTGCGCCACATCGAGGCATGGTCTACGGGGCGGGCGCCATGGCAAACCGCCCCGCCCGCTCCTCCGCCACGATCGATTGGCCGAAGAGCGTCGAGCCCACCGAACCCGCGTTCCTGAGCCTTCGTTTTGCGGCGGATGCCGACGGGATCTCTCGACCCGAGGTCGAGTCGCGCGTGCTCCACCTGCTCGACGAGCTGTCGCGGCACGGTGGCTTGTCGGGGGGCGCGTCGTTTCTCTGGTCCAGTGATCACGACGTGGAGTGCTCCGTGGAAGGCCTCGTCCTTCCGCCCAAGGCGAGCACGTGGCTTCGGACGCGACTCCAGAGCCAGTGGCGTGAAGCGCTCGTCGAGCTTCGACTGCATCAGGAGCTCGCGCCCGTGCGCGCCGAGCGGCCGCCGCGAGGCGTCGCCGCGGAAAGGCGTGCCGCGGGAGCGACCGAGGCGTCGGCGCTCGGCGCCTTCGAGCCGCTGGCCCTTCGCCATCCCGACACACAGGAGGTGCTCGTGCTTCCTTGCATCGAGATCGTGGTGGTGGCGGCCGGGGAAAACGCGACCGTGCGCTCCGCGGTCCGCGAGTTCGGCGCGCGCTGGCTCGCGCGATTCCCTGACACGGGCCTCCTCTCGAAGGGGGGAGACCACAAGGCCTATCGGGCATCGAGCGTCGCGCAGGCCCAGGCGTCGTGGTCCTCCCATTTCGACGCAAAAAATCGGCGGGTCGGGGGCGTTCATTCGCTCGCCGCAGGGAAAAATGTGCGCCTTCCCGAGCCCCCGACGCTCGTCGGGGAGCTCATGCCCGAAGGCGCCGCGGCCCGCGGGTGCCTCCCGATCGCGTGGGCGTCGCGCCCTTCCGAGCTCGCGACCCTCGTGGACGAGCTCTGCGGAGGCCTCGAGCTCACCTCCGGCTGGTGCGGCGTTTCACAGTACCTCGGCCCCGACGGAGACGCGCAGCGATGGCTCGAGGACCAGTGGGGGCCCCTGCGTGAACGAGGGCTCCCGAGTTATGCCTCGTGGATCCGCGATTTCCCGGGGATCACCGTGGGAGAGCCGTTCGTGTACTCGATCTGGGGCAATCAACCTTATCTGCTCCACGTCGGGTGGATCACGCTGCTCGGGCCTGATTTCGCGAAACGGATGAACAAAGAGCTCGCCTCGCTCGCGCCGTCCGTGGAGATGGCTTCTCTCCCGGGCGGCGTCGTTCGAATCCGCGCCGGGGACGCGCCGAGCGCGGGTGGCACCATCGACGACGGCCGCGAGCTTCGCGTCCGTGAGCGCGTCGGACGCGCGCTACAATCGCTGCGCCTTCCGGATGACGATCTCGAGCACTTCGGCGTCCGGGCGCTCTCCGAGGAAGAGAACCGCGCCTATTATTTGCGCTTCTTCGGCGCGTGAGGACCCTTCGGGGATCACTCCGGCGTCGCCCGGGGATCCTGGCCATGGTCGGCAAGCTGCCTGGCCCACGCGATGTAGACGTCGTAGCGGGGGGGATACGCGACCGCGGGCGGCTGGGCGGCGCGGCGCTGGAAGAGCTCCAGGGCGTGTGCCGCGAGGCCACGGCTGATCTCCGACGCCTCCGACGCGGTGACGGCCGGCGGACCGGGCTCGTTCTTCAGGCGCCGCTCCGTGAAGGGGTGCGCGCCGTCGGCGACCTGGCGGAACACCTTGGCGGCCTTCCACGAGGCGATGGCGCAGAGGTCGTCCACGTGGCTGTCCGCCCGCACCCAGGGCGAGCGCAGGTGCCCCGAGGCGTCGGCGATGGCGCGCAGGCGCAGCAGCGTGCGCTCCGCCTCGGCCGGCTCGTTCGAGGCGAGCAGGGCCTCGTAGCGCAGCGGCAAGAGGTTTGGGATCGCCACGCCATACGCCAGCAGGATGTCGAGCATCGGCAGCGCCTCCGGGTAGGCGGCGCGCGAGACCAGGCGCGCTACCCAGCGCTCGATCACGCCCACGGCGCCCTCGCGCCAGAGCCCCACGCCCTGGCGACACACGGGCAGCACGTGCTGCGCGAGCAGGCGATGAATGCCCAGCACCTTCGTCGGGTTCTCGCGCATGGCCTCGCGCAGCCAGTAGAGCGCCTCCAGGCGCTCGAGGGGCACGGCGCTGCCCAGGAACTCGAGCGCTATCTTCACGAGCTCCACGGGCGAGAGCGCGCTCTTCCTCGCGAAGGCCGCGTCCTGCGCGGCCGGGATCGCGCCGCGGACGAACGGGTGCTCGCCGTGGATCGACTCGGCGAACGAGGCGGAGCATCGACACGCGAGGGCCTCGAGCGCATCCGGCAGGGACGCCTCGAGCGTGCGCAGCGCCGACGCCACGGCGTCCGCCTCGAGCAGGCGCTGCATCGGGGCCCACACCGCGCCATCGAAGTCGGAGAGCGTGGGCAGCAGGATCTCGAGCGCCCGCGCGCGCTCGTCCGGCAGGGCCTGCACCCAGAGCCGGCCGCACAGGCGCTTCCACTCGGACGCGTGCTCCTCGATCACACCGCGGCTCGTGGTCAGACGGATCCTCGGCCCGTCGAGGCTCACCTCGTACAGAGGCGCCGCGTCGCCGGGCGCGAAGCTCGCGCCGAACGCGGAGATCAGGCTGTGGATGGCATCGACCAGCGACGGCGCGGGAGGCATCAACCTGGTGTATATCCGCGGCCGCCGCGGGTCGCCAGCGTGGCCCCCCACGAAGCACCTCGGCGGCTCGGACAGCTCCTCCCACGGCGCACACTGCCCGCCGTCGCCTGCTGCTCGGCTGCGCCGTTGCTCGCCCCCGCGCGCGCCTGGTTCGCTCATCACGGCGGAAAGGCGGACGGGCATGGTGATGAGGTCCCGTCAGAACCATGCCAATTCACGGAGAAACAGGCCGCGTGCCCATGGAAAGCTCAGATGACAGTGAATCAACTTCTGGCGACGCGAGCGTTTGTCCGCCTTGTGAAGACAGGCTCTTTCAGCCGAACGGCGGGCCATCTGGCCCTTACGAGGAGCTTGACTTTCGAATCCCGTTTGGATTTCCTGGCCCCACGTCCGTGACCAAGTCCGGCAAAGGAGTGGACATTTGGAAGGCTCGACAGCCACCGGCTTGCACAACGCGCACATCGAATGCCCGTTTACCGCGGGAAGCATCCAGCTGGCAGGCATTGCCCTTTGCGACAACTGTTTCTCGCGGCTTCCGTTCGGTGCGCGCAAGGGTGTTCCCGGTTGGCGACCTCCCACGGCGTGCGACGCTTGTGGCCTGCCGCTCGCATCGCTCCTCGGCAAGCCGGTGCGGTTGGACGACGGGCGGTGGACGATTCGTTGCGACTGTGGGGAGCCCCTGCGAGGCTCACACCGTCGGGGCGCGTTGTTCGGCACCTGGGCGTTCGTGGGAGCGCTGCCGTCGGTGGAGCTCAACGTTGGTGACGGGCTCGTACCCGAGGCCGTCAGGAGCTCGGATGACCTGGGAGCAACCTGGCGATCGACCGTGATGAACGGGCTCGACGTGGCTGACCTGGTCACGTGGCGATCAGGCACGATCAATTGTCTGGAATTCTCTGACGGATCGGCTCACAGGTTTCTGCTCCACTTCAGGCGGGAGAATCCCGCCACCTGGGTCGCATACGGTGGCGCAGGTGTCGACGGCGCAGGCATGCTTCTCTGGGCGCCGCTCATGAGGGATTCCGAGCTCGAGCGGAGGATTGCAGCCATGCTCGACAGAGCGATTCGCTGGAGGCAATCGGCTCTGGCGGGCGGCAAGAAGGAAGTGGTCGAGCCGCTTCGCGCCCTCGGGAACTTCTACGCATATCTCTGCTGACAGGTCCTCGATGAGCGCGGCGATGGGGTGTTCCTCCCATCACGTCCGAGCGCCGGCATGAACCTCAAGGACCGGACGGCTCCCCGCGTATAGTCTCGCGCCATGTCCCTCCTGCTCCTGCTGGTCGTCGGCGGCGTCGTCCTCGTGGCGGGGCTCGCGGTCCTCGCCTGGCGCGTTCAAGCCGCCCAACCCGCGCCGGTCCCTCCGAGCGCAGCGACGGCGCCGGCCGCGGCCCCGCCGGTCGTCCCGCCCGTCCCCGCGTACCCGAGCCCGGCCTATCGGCTCTTCGCGGTCGGTGGGCGGGGCACCCTGCTGTGGTCGCGGGGGGACGGCGCCTGGGATCGCGAGACCGTGCCGGCGAAGTCGGGGCCGCCGGCCCCGGTAAGGACGTCGAGGTGGTCGCGTCGATCCGCACCACCTGAAGCGCCCCTGAGGCTTCCGGGAAAGCGGGGACATCGGTGATCCTGCCCCAACTGGACTTCTTGTCCTCTGTGCGGTAAGGCTGTGTAAAGGACGCCAGGAGTGTAACCGGATGCTTGAGATGAAGAGGAACACCCAGATGCGACCGAACATCTGCTCCTTTCTCGTCGTCGCCGCCACCCTCGCTGCGGGGGCAGGATGCACCGCTCCCGACCGGCGTTTCTCGAACAGCGGCGCGGGTGGCGGAACAGGCGGCGGCCCGATCGATTCGCAGGGCGGCGGAGGCGACGGCGCGCCCGGCGGGGGCGGCGGGGGCGCGTCCGGCGGTGGGACGTCCGGCGCTGGGGCGTCCGGCGGGGGCGGCGGCGGCGGGGGTGATCCTGGATGCCAGATCCCGCCAGACAGCCCCACGCTCGCCGACGCCATCATGGTGGCTGCGGGCGGCAGCCATACGTGCGCGATCCGGCATGACGGCTCCCTCTATTGCTGGGGGGACAACTCGTTCGGCCAGCTGGGTGTTCCGCAGGCGATGGCGGTCTCCTCGAGCACGCCGGTGAGAGTGCATTTTCCCGCGTCGCTCGGCGCGGCGACGATCACGCAGATCGCGTTGACCGAGCAGGCGACCTTCGCCATCGATAGCCAGCTCCGACTCTGGACCTGGGGAAACAACGAGACCGGCATCCTCGCGAATGGCTCCAAGGACGCGATGGCCCACGACGCCCCGGCGATCGTCAATGACGGCGCGGCCCCGTTGCTCGTGCGCAAGATCGCGCCAGAGTGGTACTCGGCGTGCGCGCTCACCTCGACCAGCAGCATCTACTGCTGGGGGTCCAACCTGTTCTCGAGCCTCGGGCCGGAGGCGACCGGCGAGGAGAGCCTCGTCCCGGTGAGAGCGTTCAACTTCACCGCGACGGCCGGTCCGAAAGCCATCCTCGCGCCGGGCATCGGCTCGATAGGAAGCTGTTTCTCGACCGGGGTCGTGGAAGACGGGCTGCGTTGCTGGGGCGCGATCGGCGGCGGATATATCCTCACGAACGACCCCGCCGGCTCCGAGGGCGGCGCGAACTACAGCGCGCACACGCCGCTCATCGCGGCGGGCGCGACGCTGCCCTTCTCCGAGATCTCCTACGGCACGAACTTCGGCTGTGCGCGCGATGACGCGGGAGGCCTCTTCTGCTGGGGGACGAACAACAGCTCAGGTCAGCACGGCGCCGAGGCTCCCCCGGCCGGGACGGCGGCCGCGATCCCGGGTGTCTGGGGTCCGATGTCCACCGGCTACGTCTTCGTCTGCGCGATCGACGACCAGAGGCAGCTCCGCTGCCGTGGCAGCAACGAGCAAGGGCAGCTCGGTCGCAGCACGCCGACGAGGGCCGATACTACGCGAATGGAACCCGTCGTGCTCGGCGACGGCACCGCGCTCGCCAAGGTCGTCGCGGTGAGCGCCGGCTTCTTCCACACGTGCGCGATCGTCGAGGGGGCGTGCGGCCCCACGGGCCCTGGCCAGGTCCTGTGCTGGGGCAGAGGCACCCTGGGTCAGCTCGGCGACGGCGCCGGGGCGAGCTCCACGATCCCCGTCGAGGTGAAGGCGCCCTGACGGACGAGCAAACGGCCTCCGAAAAGCCAAACACTCGCTGCTGCTCGCGAGCGAGCGCGCGCGGGAAGCTCATCCGTCGCGGTAGCAGTCTTCCCAGCTCACGTTCGTCGAGAGCCACTCGCTGATCAAATCGTAGAGCGCCGGATCGTACTCGAGCAGCTCTTCCCGCGTGTCGATGGGGCCGTGCACGCCGTTCGGCGGATCGGACTCGAGGTTCGTGTAGTACCAGTCCTGCACCCCTTCGGCGAAGTACTCCTGCGCGTTCTCCATGGCGTACGTGTCCGCAAACAACCCCTTGTCGCGCGCGTTCTGGTACGCCTCCTCCAAACGAGACTCAAACGTCGGATCGGCGTCGTACAAGCCATACAGCGAGATCGTGTGCGCAAACTCGTGCACACAGATGCTCTCGCCGCGCCAGCGATCCGTCGGCCCGCACAGGATGCCCTCCTCCGAGCACAGCCCCGGATTGCCTCCGAGCCCCCGAGCGCGCTCGTTGATCGAGTCCGGCATGTACGCATACTCGGGGATATCGTTCGTCAGCTCGTCGACCCCGAGCATCGCAAAGAACGTGTGATTTTCAATCAGCGCGAGCCGCGCGTCGTCCCGCATGCTCACCATCTCGATCACCAGCCGGCACGCGAGCTCGACCGACGCGTCCGACGGGGCATTCGACGACATCACCGGGATCCCGTTCGCATCGGCGTACTTTTGATAAAACGGATCGACGTCCCACGCCTGACGGATCGCTTCGGGCACGGGACCAACAGCGCAGGAGAACGTGTCCATGCCGCCAGCGCCCGCTGTGCCGCCGCCGCCCGCGCTGCTGCTGCTTCCGGCGACGCCGCTCGTGCCCGCCATGTCGTCGATCCCGCCAGCACCGCCAGCGCCCGCAACCCCGCTCGATCCGGCAACACCCGCGGTACCTGCGCTCGCGCCGCCCACCCCGCTTCCTCCTGGGGCCGCATCATCCGGACCCGACGTCGGCGAGCCGCAAGACCAGAGCAGGCATGTGAGCAGTCCAATCGAAATAAAATTTTTACGCATTGGTGCAATCCCTCGCCCGTCCAGGAGCCACCCAGGCTGCCGGTCTGAACCGTTGCCAGGCCACCGGTCCCTACCCTACCTGAGGAGCGGCCGGAACACGTCGGGCAGGACGCCTCGATCCGCGGCACGCCGGAGCGCGTCGCGGCACGCGGCGCATGCCGGCGCGTGCTCGCGGTAGCTCGGCGTGAGGCCATCCGTGCGGAAGATGCCGGCGGCCGCTGCCTCCGTGTCCGGATGGACGTGGAACTGGACGGGCACGCCGAGCGCGTACAGCGGCTTGCCGTCGCTCCGCAGCGCGTAGAGCGAGTAGGGCGTGTCATCGCCCGTGCGCCACCTGTCGATGGAGAAGAGATACGGCGCCTCGCCCGCGGCGTCGGCGTGCCGGCGAAGAAAGCACACGTCGCCCGCATACGCGACGAGCTCGTCGAGGTCCGTCGCTACCGAGACGGGGATCGGGTGCTCGAGCCATCGCTCGAGCGCGAGCCACACGGCCCCGAGGACCGCCGGGTCGGTCGCGGCGTGCTCGTCCACCACGAACGCGCGGTCGACGGCGCTCGCGTCCGAGGGACCGCGCACGCCGTAAACCGAGGCCAGCGCCGAGAGCGCGATCTCGGCGTCAAGCGGCGCGCCGCCTCGCTCCTGGTCGCACGCCGCCGCGAAGGCCGCGGCGTCGATCTGGGTCGCAAGCCCCGCGCGGCGCAGGCTCGCGAGCGCTTCCTCGGCGCGGAGAGGGGTCGTCATATGCTCATGTCATCCAGCCATGTCCGCCGTCCGATGCCGCCGCGGGATCGCGGCGCGTCTCCGGGGCACCCTCGTTCGATGATGCACGATCCCGCCGTGAAAAGATATTCCCACGCCGACCCGGGTCCGCTCAGGGCTGCAGCGCGCTGCAGTGGATCTCCAGGACGCCGAGGGCTATCGATGTCCTCGACAAACAGGTCATCTCGAAGCTCGCGGGTGGCGTCGCAGCCAGGCTCGGACAGACGGCGCGCTCTGAATCGACGAATCGTCCACGGCACCATGAGCCTTGGCCGAGCCCGTGGTCAATCCGCAAGGAGCGATTCGAAGGATATCTAGATCGGTGATGAAGTGATGCTATTCTTCTTGATGCGCTGGATCCGCCCGCTTCTCCTGCCCGTTTTGCTCCTGCTCGGTGGGATTCTCCTGCTCACCTTGACTCTGCGCGGTGGCTATCCACGGAGCGCGCCCACCGGCGCCAGCGAGGATGTCGCGCCCACGCGCGGGCTCCAGGAGATCCGCTATCTGGCGCTCGGCGACTCCTTCACGGCAGGGACCGGGAACCAGCCTGCCGACGCGTTCCCCTCGCGTCTCGCTGAGCTTTGGCGCGCGCAGGGCCGCCGGGTGACCCTCAAGAACGTGGCGGTCAACGGCTACACCACGGAAGACGTGCAAGAGCGGGAGATCCCGGAGGTGGCGCCCTTTCGCCCCACGCTGGTGACGCTCGCGGCGGGCGCCAACGACTATGTGCGTCGCTGGAGCGCGGACGCCTACCGATCGCGCGTGCGGGTGCTCCTCCGATCGATCATCGACGCAGGCGTCGCGCCGGATCGGATCGTGGCGCTCCCGCAGCCCGACTGGTCGCTCTCTCCGGCCGCCGCTTCGTTCGGAGATCCGCGGCAGATCGGCGCGGATATCGTCGCCTTCAACACCATTCTGCGCGACGAGGCACGAGCCGCCGGCGCGCGTTACGTGGACCTGTATCCGCTCATGCACAGGCAGGCGGAGGCGCAGATGCTCGCCAGCGACGGCCTGCACCCCTCGGCGCGCGCTCACGCCGAGTGGGCGGCGGCGCTCTACGAACAAGTAGAACCCTGAGGTTGCGGGCAGCTAGTTCTTCTCGTTCTTCTCGTGGTTCACCACGTCGAGGAGCTGCCGCGCGACGGTCTCCTCCACCCGGATCGGCACGACCCCGAAGCTCTCTGCCACCGCGTCCTGCTCGAACAAGAAGCGCCGCAACACCTCGCTCGGGTAGTCCTCGAGCGGCAGCGCGAACGCTCCGTACGGCGTGCCGTCGAGCGCCAGCGCGTGGTGCGCCCGCGCTTCGACGCCACGGAAGCTGTGGCACTTGACGCACCCTTGTTCGCCGATCAGCACCTCGCGCAGTCCGCCGGGGAGCGAGCGGAGCGGCGCGAGCGGATCGCCCTCTACCCAGTGAAAGCTCGCCGTACCGAGCCCAAATGCCGCGTAGGTCTTGTTCCCCAGGTCCGCGGGCGGCGTCCGGAAGTGCAGGAACGCGCCGAGCGGCCGGATCATCATGGGCATTGGCTCCTCGCCCTTGATCCACGAGTAGGCGCGCTTCAGCCGGTAGAAGTCGACGATGCGGTAGAGATTGTCCTCGTCGTCGAGTCCGACCACGATGACCGCCTGCGCCTTCTTCAGCACCTCGCGCGAGAAGTACTGTTGCTCGCCCCGGAGGTTCGAGACCACCAGCCAGTCCCCTTCGCCCACCTCGGACTTCGGCCGCTCGGCCAGGTAGGCGAGCAGATCGATGGCCTGATACGTCCTGCCGGGCAAGGGGTAGTGCTCGAGCCCCCCCTTGCCCAGAAGGCCGCTTATCGTCTCCCGTAGCGCGGCGTCGACCGGGTAGGTGGTGATGGCCCGGGGATCCTTGCGGAGCTCCGACAGGTCGAGCGGCGGCCGTGCACCCCAGCGGCGGAGCACGCCGAAGGGGTTGTCGATGGGGATGTCCTTGAAGCCCGAGGCAATGAAGGGGAACACCAGATCGCCGACCATGTCTCCCCTTCCGGCCCAGTGCAAGATGCTGTGCGCATCGCGCCTGGGGACGACGAAGAAGTCGACGTCGGGCGCGCCCGCATTCTGGAGCGCGCGCGCGAAGGGGCGACCGAGACGCGCCCAGCCGATGTCGTCCTCCGAGCCGAACAGCATCAAGAACGGAGGCGCATCGGACCGCGCGTACGTGATGGGCGAGGACTCCCTGCGATCTTCGACCGAGGCCGCGAGGAACGCCGCGTCGGGGTGCCCCTCGAGCGCCGCCTCGCCGAGGTCGTAGGTGCCACGCAACAGGATGACGCCATCGACGCGCTTCGGATCCATGCCGGCCCCCTCGAGGAGCCGCCGATCGAGCGCAAGGATGGACGCCATCCACGCGCCGAGGCCGCGACCGGCGAGGACCAGGCGCGTCGGGTTGCGCGCGTCGGTCACCTCTTGCAGGACCCGGGCGACGTCCGCAGCGCACGCGCGCAGCGTGTAGCCCGAGTGGATGTTGAACGAGACGGCGGCGGCGGTGACCCCGTTTCGTTGTAGGGAGTCGCCAACGTTCGCAGCGAAGGCGAATCGCTCGTCGGGCTGCGAGGGCTCGTTTCCCTGCAAGAAAACGACCAGCGGGCCGCGCTTGCTCGCGCGCGGCGGCGCGTAGAGATCGACGCTGACGTTCGGCCCATCAGGCCCCTTCCGCTGCATCCAGACATACGTCACCGTGGCGACGGAGCGGCCTCCAGCTCCTGCGCGGCGCTTGAGGAGCTGCGTGCCGAGGACGATGAGCGCCGCGAGGAGCCCGACGCCCAGCCATTGTCCCGTTCGACCAAGCCATGGTGGCGTTCGACCCAGCCATTGTCGCGTTCGACCCAGCCATTGTCGCGTTCGAATACCCATCATGGGTCCGCTCTTGTGCACGACGTCGAGCGCGTCAAGCGTCAGCGTCGGCGGCCACCTCCCAGCTACACGGAGATGACCAGCGTAAAAGAACGCGATTTCGAGAGGGGACAGCTGTACAAGCTGGGCATCGACCGCGTGGTCCCAGAGCCCTTCAACCATCTCAAGACCGGCAACAGGACGGTCAACGTCATGGGCATCTAGATCCGCCTGCGGATCGACCTGTTGGTCGTGGGTTGCTCCGCGGGAAGACGCTGTTCAGAACGTGATATGACGCGTAGAAGATCGCGAACTTCTTATTGCTGTTCGTGGCGGACTCGCTCGAAGGCCGGCGTTCGACGCGCGAGCAGTTACCCACTCTGGTCAAGGCCCAAAGGCACTTCAAGCACCTCGACAGCGCGCGACTCGGCAATCCCCGTGAATACGGTCAACCGGAAGTGCGGTATCGTGGATTACTCTGACACGCCGGTCAAGGTGTCGATCGTGAATGTCGCCGGCTGCGCCGCCTTCAACGGAACCCCGGGGCCCTCGTGGAATACCTTGGTGATGAAGGCCGCGATGGCCGCGCCACTTCGTCGCCGGCGTGTGTTCGCCCCGTCTCGTGGAACGCCGCGGGCGGAAAGGCGCGCAGCTGCCATGTGCAGCGAGCTCTCTTTTTCCTTTTTCAGAACGAGAGCGCGCTGCCCCTCGCTGGCCCCTCAGGGCTGCAGCGCTCTGCAGTGGATCTCCAGGACCCGGACCTTCCCCTCGACCGTGTCGTAGCGGAGATCCAGCCCTGTCAGCACCTGCTGGGCCGGGCAGCTCAGGGTCACGTTGTTCCCGGCGTACCCGATCGCATAGCTCGTGTGGGAAGACGAGGCGAGGTCGAGGGCCGTATTGGCCGCGTTCCTGGGAGCGTAGTTGATACGCACGTCCTTCACATAGGTGCTGGCGCCGTCCACCTTGAGCTGCAGACCCGTGGGGTAGTTGGCGGCCGGGATGGCGGTGCTGAGCGCGCCGGCGCGGAAGCCGCCCGGCCACGAGAAGATGGTCTCCGCGTCGATCGCGCCGGTCCGCGGGAGATTGGGCAGCAGGAGGTCGAACTCCCGGCACACGCCGGACATCCTGGCGATGAACTCGTCAGGTTCGGTGAGGGGCTCCTGGAACGCGCTGAGGTCGGTCAACATGAATCCAGCGCCATTCTCTATGTGGCAGTGAATATACTCCCAGGCCGAGAGGTTGGCGTTCAGGCCCGAGTCCCAGCGCACGTTGACCGCGGCGTTGCTGACGGTCCAGGTCTCGGAGAGGGACGGGGCGTCCTCCATGAGCTCAGGGTCGGCCGCCTCGACGGCGCAGCCGGCGGCGAACAGGGCGACGAGGGGGAACGCAGAGCGAACGATGCGCATGACGGGATCTCCTTAGCTCTCTTGAGCTCTCTTGTTGTCGAACCGAAGGCAGCCAGCCGCGCAGCGCGCCAGGAGCGGCGCGGCCGCGGCGGCGCCTCGCGGCGGAGCCCCATCGCAAGCGGCTTGCCAGCGCGCGGCGCCGGCGGCCTCGCGTCGCCCGCCGAGGGCGATTCCCACCGATCACCCGGAAACCTGGGAGCGACGCGCAGCCGGCGCGCCCCTCGCCGCCGTCGCCGCGCTCGCGCAGGACGGCTCCGCGCCGCGCAGGCCCCCTGCCTGCCACATCCCGGCTGTCCCCTGCCACACCGCCCCTGTGACACCCTGTGGCAGCGGCCGCGTCAGCGCGCCGCCCGGGTCAGGCCGCGGCGCTCACGGCGCCACCCGGCGCAGCGCGCCGCCCTCGGCCGGGCGCGGCGCACGCTCGATCTCCCCCGCCTCCCCCGCTTCCCCCGCCTCCCCTGCCTCCCCCTCCCCGGCCTCCCCGGCGAGCCCCTCGGCGAACGCGTCGGTCACGAACACGCCCGCCCCGGTCGCGGCGGGCGCCCAGCCGCGCAGCGCCTCGGGCTCGGCCGCGTGCAGCGCGAGGCGCGGGAGGACCTCGGGGCTCGCGCCATCCCGCGCGCGGAGCTCCGCCCAGAGCTCGAGGGCCCAGCCGAGCGCCCGCTCCGGCGCGCGATCGTACGGCGCGGGCAGCGCGGCCAGGAGCGCGTCGGCGCTCTCGACCACGAGCGTCGCCCCGAGCCCGACGAGCGCCGCGCGCGCCGCCTGGACCAGGCGCTCCACGTCGGCGAGCGCCTCGTCGCCGGCGTCGTCCGGCGCCGAGAGCCGGGCCTCGACGAGCAGCGCGGCGCACAGCCCCTGCGGCGCGCGTTGCCCCTGCGCGCAGGCGCCCGCGAGGCGAGCGTCGACCGGCGAGCCCGCCACAGGCGCCACGGCCTGGCGGCCCGGCGCGCCGACCGCCCGGCGCAGGGCGGCGAGCAGCTCGGGCACCCCGGCGTATCGGTCCGCTGGCTCCTTGGCGAGGCAGCGGCGCACCACCGCGCCGAACGCCGCCGACACGGGCGCGCGGTCGCTCGGGCACGGCGGCGGCGCGCGCAGGTGCATCTCCTCGGTCTCGACCGCATCGGCGCCCTGGAACGGCAGCTCACCCGTCACGAGCTGGTAGGCGAGCAGGCCCACCGCGTAGATGTCCGTGCGCGCGTCCACCGCGCCGCCGAGGATCTGCTCCGGGGCCATCGTGAGCGGCGTGCCGAGGATCAGGCTGCTGCTCTTGCCGCCGCGCGCGCGATCGACATCGCGCGGGCGGAGGAGCTTCGCGATGCCGAAGTCGACGAGCTTCACGCCCGGCGCGCCGGGCGCACCCGCGCCAGGGCAGACCATGACGTTCTGGGCCTTCACGTCGCGGTGCACGACGCCGATCGCGTGCGCGGCGGCGAGCGCGCCGCCGACCTCCTCGAGCAGGGCGACCGCCTCGGACGGCGAGAAGGCGCCCCGCGCGCGCAGCTCCGCCGCGAGGCTCCGGCCCTCGACCCACTCCATCGCGATGTATGGCCGGCCGTCGTCCAGGGCGCCCACGCCGCGGACCTCGACGATCGCCGGATGTTTGAGCCGCGCGAGCACCTCCGCCTCCCGCTGGAAGCGCCGGAGGATCGCCGGCAGGAGCGAGAGGCCACGGCGGAGGACCTTCAGGGCGACCGGCGCGCCGCCCCCGACCGGGACGGCGCGGTGCACGACGCCGAAGCCGCCCCCGAGCCGCACGTCGTCGAGCACGTAACCCCCGACCACCGCGCCGGCAGGGAGCGCGTCGCCGGCGGCGCTCGCCTCGAGCTCCAGCGCTCGGCCCGAGATGACGGCTGTCTCGTCCTGGTTGAGCTCGGCAGGCGGCCGCATGGCACCCTACCCCACTATACTCGCGCCCCATGCGCTGCTCCGAGTGCCATCGCCGCCTCCCAGGGCGGGCCGGCGCCGCGTGCCCGGCGCACCCCCTGGCCACATCGTCGGTGACGAGCGCCGGCGAGGGCGAGCACGAGGCGCTCGATCAGGATCCGTCGCCGCTGGTGCCCGGGCTCCTCGTCGAAGGGTTCCGTATCGAGGGGCTGCTCGGGCAAGGGGGGTTCGCGCGCGTCTACGCGGCGACGCGCGAGGGCGACGGCCGCGCCGTGGCCCTCAAGGTGGCGCGCCGGCAGGACGACGGCCGGATCGAGCGCGAGGCCGCGGCGCTCGCCCGCCTCGCGCCGCCGCTGGTCCCCGCGCTGCTCGGCCGCGGGCTCTCGGGAGAGCTCGGCCCATTCCTCGTGCTGGAGCGGCTCGAGGGCAGCTCGCTCGCGCGCTGCCTCGCGGACCTGCCGGGCACCGGCGCGATGCTGATCGAGCAGGCGTCAGCGATCGTGCGCGCGCTCTCGGTCGCGCTGGACGCGGTGCACGGCGCCGGGCTGGTGCACCGCGATCTCAAGCCGGAGAACGTGTGGCTCCGGCCGGGCGGGGAGGTCGCGCTGATCGACTTTGGCCTGGCCGCGCAGGCGCGCGCCGATGGTGATACGCGCGCGGCGCTCGGCCCCGACCTGACGCAGACGGGGACGATCCTTGGGACGGCGGCGTACATGGCGCCGGAGCAGTGCCTCGCGCGCGCCGTCGACACGCGCGCCGACATCTACGCGCTCGGCGCGATGATCTTCGAGCTGCTCACCGGACGGCCGCCGTTCGTCGGCGAGGCGGCCGAGGTGCGGCAGGCTCACGTGGCGCGCCGCCCCGAACCGCCGTCGTCGATCGCGCAGCTGCCGGAGGGCGCCGACGAGGCGGTCCTCCGCTGCCTCGCGAAGGATCCCGAGGCCCGCCCGGACCGCGCGAGCGACGTGGCGCGCGCGCTCGCGGCGTCGGTCGAAGCGCGGGTCGCCCCGTCCCGAGGGCGCGCGGCTTCCTCCGGCGCGCCCGCAGGCCGATCCGACACGCCCTCAGGCCGATCCGACACGTCCCAAGGCCGATCGGACATCGCCGAAGGCCGATCCGACGCGCCCCATGGCCGCTCCGACGCGCCCACTCCCACCGCTGGCCTGCGCCGGATGGTGGCGCTGCTCGCCCTGCGCACGCGGGAGCGCGCGGATGCCCTCGTCGACATCGCCCGCGCCGACGGCGGCATCCTGGCGCGCTTTCGCGGGGAGCGCATGGTGCTCGCCTTCCCCGCCGCCGAAGCGCCAGGCGACGGTGTGCGCGCGGCGGCGCGGGTGGCCCGGCGCCTCGCCGAGGCCGGCGCAGCGGAGCCGCCCCTCGTGGTCCACCTGGCTCCGCTGCGGGTGCGCGAGGGCACGCACGGCGTCACCCTCGCGGGCGCTGCGCTCGAGAACGCGGAGACCTGGGGGGCCGGCCCGGGCGATGCGGACGCCATGCCGCCGGCGATCCTCACGGCCGAAGCGCGGCACGCGCTCGCGGACGGCCCGCACGCTACCCCGCCCTCTCCGAGCGATGCGGCCCCCGATCCGCGCGATGTGCCCCCCGATCCGCGCAACGCGCCCCCCGACGAGCCCGGCGAGACCTCCCTGCGCGGCCGCGATGCGGCGCTCTGCGCGGCCCTCGCCGCCGCGCAGGAGGCGCTCGCCGGCGGCGGCCCGGCGCTCGTCACCGCGCTCGGCGCGGAAGGGCACGGCAAGAGCCGGTTCCTCGGAGCGCTCGCGGCGGCGCTCCACGCCGGCGGCGCGACCGTGCACGCCGCGGCGGCCCTCCGGCCAGAGGCGGCCGAGCACGGCGCGACGCTCGCCGCGCTCCTGCGGGCGGCCCTGGATCTGCCGGCCAGCGGCGAGCGCGACGCGAGCGCCCAGGAAGCGCTCCTCCAGCGGCTCGGCGCACCGGAGGCCGCGCGGGCGTGGCCGGCCGTCGGGCTCGCCCTTGGGCGGCTCGCCCCAGGAGACCCGGCCGCCGCGCCGCTGCTGGAGGCGCCGGGCGCGCGCCGCCATGCGGAGGCCCGCGCGCTCGCGGCCGCCCTCGCGGCCGCCGGGCCGCTCGCGCTGCTGCTCGACGACGCCGACCGCGCCGACGCGGCCGCGCTCGACGCGATCGAGCTCGCCACGGCCGAGGGCAGCGCGGCGCGCCTCGCGATCGTGCTCGCCGCGCGGCCCTCGATCGCGTCGCTCCGTCCGGGGCTCGGGGAGCGCGCCGCCCGCCGCGTGGCGCTCGACCTCGGCCCGCTCGACGGCGAGGCCGCGGGCGCGCTGCTCCAGGACCACCTCCGCCCCGTCGAGTTCGTCCCCCGCGCCGTGCTCGATCGCCTCCACGCGCTGGCGCGCGGCGTCCCGCGCGACCTCGTGGAGGTGGCGTGCGCCCTGCGCGTCGGCGGCGCGATCCAGCGCGCGCGGGGCGGCGAGGGCTGGACGCTCGCGCCGGACGAGCTGCTCTCCCTGTCGGCCGCGCCGCTCGGCGAGCGCCTCGCCGAGCGCGCGCTCGCGGCCCTGCCGCCGCCGCTCGTCGACCTGCTCGAGCGCGCGGCGATCCTCGGCGACGACCTCTCCCCGGCCGAGCTCGAGGCCGCCCTGCGCGCTGCGGCCGCGCCGCCGCCGGCTGGCGCGCTGGACCCCGGCGTCGGCCTCGCGCGCCTCGCCCGGGCCGGCGTGCTCGTCGCGCTCTCGGCGTCGCCGCCGCGCTACGCCTTCCGGCACCCGCTCCTGCGCGAGGCCGTCGAGGCGCGCATCCCGCCCGCCCGCCGCCGCGCCCTGCACGCAGCCGTCCTCCAGGGCCTCCTTGGCGCGCCGCGCGCCGCGGGGGCGCGCGCCCGGATCGCCCGGCACGCGGCCGCCTCGGGAGACCTGGCCGCGGCGGCGGCGGCGCACGCCGAGCTCGCGGACGAGGCGCTCGCCCGGCACGACGTCGTCGAGGCCGAGCAGCGCTTCACCGCGGCCCTGCGCCTCGTCGGCCTCCTCGAGCGCGACGACCCCGAGGCCCGCAGCCGCGCGCTCGCGGGCCGAGGCCGGGCGCGCTACCGCCTGCAGCGCTTCGAGGAGTCGCTCGCCGATCTGCGCGCCGCCCGCGCGCTGGCCGAGGCCGCACGCGACCGGGCCCGCGCGGCCGAGCTCCTGCTCGAGGAGGCGACCGCGCTCGACTGGCTCGAGGACTTCCCCGCCTCCGCGGCGGTCGCGGCGCGCGCCGCCGAGCTCTGCGCCGGCCTCGGCGACGCGCGCCTCGACGCGCGCTGCCTGCTCGCGGGCGGCCGCTCGGACTGCCGCGACCAGCGCGTCGACGAGGGGATCCCCAAGCTGGAGCGGGCCGCCCGCGGCGCGCTCGCCCTCGGCGATCACGAGGCGCACGCCATCGCCCGGCTGCTGCTCGTCGGCGCGCTCTCGGTGGCCGGCCGCCTCGACGAGGCCGAGGGCCACGGCGAGGCCGTCGTCGTGGCCTGCCTGCGCGTCGGCGATGCCTTCCACCTGTGCACCGCGTACATCAACCGGCTTTTCATGTGGGTGAAGCGGCGCGAGGAAGGCCGCGCGCTCGAGGACCAGCGGAACGCGGTCCGCCTCGCCCGCGAGCTCGGCCACGCCCAGCTCGAGCGCTGGGCCACGCTGAACCTGGCCGAGCTGCGGTACTGGATGGGCGCGCCCGACGAGGCCCTGCCGCTCGCGCGCCGCAGCCTCGACCTCCAGCGGCGCTACGTCAACCAGCGCCCTTCGCCGGACGACGTCCTCCTCCTCGCCCGCATCCACGTCGCCCGCGGCGAGCACGACGAGGCGGCCCGCCGCCTGGCCGAGGCCCGCGCGGGCATCCCCCAGGGCGATCTCACCCCCTGTGCCCGGACGCTGGCACGTCTGGTGCAACAGGCCCTCGACGACCGGGCAGCCGGTCGGTTCGACGCTGCGGCGTGGCGCGCGCTCGTGGAGGAGGCGCGGCACACCGCGATCCTCCATGAGCACGCCGAGGCGCTGCACGGCGCGGCCCTCTCGGCCCTCCGGGCGGGCGCCGCCAGCGAGGCGCTGGCGCTCGTGCGGGAGGCAAGGGCGGTCTCGGCGGGCTTCTGGGAGCAGCGGTTCGACGAGATCGAGCGCGCGCTCCTGCCGCCGGAATCGAACGGCGAAAACGGCGAAGCGTGAACCGATCATCGGCTCGCCAGGACGAGAAAGGAACCTGACCGCGTGATGATCTACCGGATCCCTGGGCTGCTTGTGTTCTGTCTCGGGCTCTCGAGCGCCGGCGCGGGCTGCGCCGGCGTCGGCGACGACGCCTCGCCGCTCGACGGGGCGCCGCACGCGGCGCCGGCGGGGAGCGGCAGCTCGAGCGGGTCGGCCGTCGGGCCGGCCAGCGGCGGGTCGGCCAGCGGCGGGTCGGCCAGCGGGGTGGCCGTGGCGGCGTTCGCGGAGGCCGTGCAGGGCGTCTATGGCAACGGCCTCTCTGCCGAGGCGCTCACCCGCAACGCGCTGATCGCAAACCCGCGCGCCAATCCCGCCATGGTGCTCCGCCCGCTCGCGACCGAGAGCTACGCCGACACCGGGCCCTATCCCGCGCTCCGCCGCCAGCTCCGCCACGAACCCACGCGCGAGGTGATGAAATACCTCGTCGCCTGCGCCCTCGAGATAGGCCAGAGCGTGTCGTACACCGACACGTCGACAGGCGAGGAATTCACGTTTGACGGCGAGATCGGGATCTGCCCTGCCTGGGCCGCGGGCCCGGTGGGGGCGAAGTGCCAGCAGCTCGTCTCGGCGTGCATGCTCTCGCTCGTGAACGCCATGGGCCGCTCGATCACCGTCTCGATGCGAGGCCAGGCGTTCCCGGAGCACCGGCCGGGGCTCCTCACGCCGGCGCCCTCCGTCCGCGTCGTGACGAACACGGAGGACGGCGACACCATTCCGAGCTTCAGGCGGTGCGCGACCGAGTCCCAGGGCGCGTCGCGCAGCTGTGGATGGACAGCCCAGCACGTCGGCTCCTGCACCCCGGGCTCGACCGTGTTCATCGCGACCGGCGACGCGCCCCTGACCGACTGCTCCGACGACCCGGCGAGCGCCGTTGGGCTGCCCGTCAGCGATACGGTGCTTCGCGTCTGCAGCGGTATCCGGGGCTGCGACGCCGACTCCCCCGATCACATCGATCCGAGCGAGGTGCGCTGCGACAGCCGCGCCGAGCCCGCGCTCCGCTTCGTCTGCCCTCAAAGCGGCTACTTCAGCCTCATGAGCGGCCCGCGGACGACCGGCCGCGTTGGCCTCCTCGCGCCGGGTGGAGGCGTCGCCGCGGTGCTCCAGAGGAACCGCCGCTTCAGCGTCGCGAGCCACCCGCGGCCGAGCCCTCCGCCACCGCCCGGCGCCGTCTCCATCGCCGAGGCGACGTTCCGCGCCGCGGTGTATCCGGCGGCGGAGGCCGATGTCTTCGGCTGGCGCGAGGGCGCGTTCTACGGGAACCTGTGGGGCAATGAGCCCCTCCACCCCCGTCTCGCGGTGGGGATGAACGAAGTCGACGAGAAGGGCGAATTCCACCCTGCTCCGGCCCCCCTGGAGTTCTCCGGGCAGGCCATCTATCGGCACGCCTTCGCCTGCACGGGTGAATACTGGAGCGATCACGCCGCGTACGTGGGGGAACGCCTCTGCGCCGGCGCCGAGGGCGAGGTCGACTGCGTCGCGACCTCGGTCGGCGCCTGCGGCGAATCGCACCTCGTGACGGACTGTCCGCCGCTCCACCAGTGCTCCGTGGACGACGGGGGGCTCGTGGAGGGCGACCGGGACTTCCAGCAGTGCGAGGGCGACGGGGGCACATGGCCCCATCCGATCACGGTGTTTCTCAATCACCCGTCGGATGTCGTCCGGGACTTCCCGTTCTCTCCGTTCGCGCCGTTGTTGCCCGGCAGCGTGCTGTCCGTCAACCCGCCGCTCTGTCCCTGAACGGTGGCCGCCGCGCGGGCGCGCGGCCGCGCGGTCGCCCAAGCGCGCGTTCACCCGTCCCTGTAGTCGCCTGGCTCGATGCCATAACGCGCGATCCAGCGGTGGATCTGCGTTCGCCCCTTCCCCATCGCCCGCGCCACGGCGCTGACGTTCCCGCGGTGCTCGCGGAAGAGGCGGATGAGCGCCTCGCGCCGCTGCTGGTCCTCCTCGGCGGGCCGCTGGCGCTCGGCGGGCTGGGCGTCGGGCTTCGAGGCCTCGGGCGGGTGGCTGCTCCGCGGCACGACGACGGGCGGCGGAAGGTGGTCGAGCTCCACCCGGCCGCCGCCCGCGAGCACGATCGCCGTCGCCAGGCACTTCTCCAGCTCGCGGACGTTGAGCCGCCACTCGCGCAGGAGGAGCGCGCGCGCCGCCTCGCAGCCGAGCGAGATCGACGCGGCCCGGTCGGGGGCGGCGCGGCGGAGCAGCGCGGCGATGAGCAGGCCGAGGTCCTCCCGGCGCCTGCGCAGGGGCGGCAGCTCGAGCACGAAGCCCGAGAGGCGCGCGAAGAGATCGCCCCGGAAGTCGCCGCGCTCGACCATCGCCGGGAGGTCGCGGTGCGTGGCCACGACCACGCGGAGGTCGACCTTCACAGGGCGCGTCGCGCCCACCGCGACGACCTCCGACTCCTGCAGCACGCGGAGGAACGCGGTCTGTGACGCCGCGGGTAGATCGCCAATCTCGTCGAGGAAGAGCGTGCCGCGGTCGGAGGCGCGGATGAGGCCGGGCCGGTCCTCGGCCGCGCCGGAGAAGGCGCCCTTCTTGTGGCCGAACAGCTCGGACTCGATGAGGCTCTCGGGCAGCGCGCCGCAGTTGATGGCGACGAACGGGCCGGGCCGCCCCGAGAGCGCGTGGATGGCGCGCGCGGCGACCTCCTTGCCGGTGCCGCTCTCGCCCTGGAGGACGACGGGGATGGGCGCGGGCGCGACGGCCCGGAGGGAGGCGAAGCGCTCGGACAGCTCGGGCGAGAAGGTGGCGAGGCCGAACGGCTGATCCGCCGCCTGGACCGCGTCGCTCGCCGCCTCGTCGGGCACCGCGACCTCGCGGAACAGAAAGAACGTGTGCCCGAGCTCGATCAGGTCCCCCTCGGCGAGCGTCGCGCTCCGCCGTGGCACGCCGTTCACGAAGGTGCCGTTCGTCGAGCCGAGGTCCTCCAGGCAGAGCTGGCCGCCGCCGTCGCGCGTGATCCGCGCGTGGCGGGACGACACCCAGCCGTCCTCGAGGCGCACGTCGAGCAGCGCCCGGTCCGCCTCGGTCCGCCGGTCGATCGAGCGCACCGGGCCTCGCCCGAACCGCACCTCGTCGACCCCGTCGAGCGAGAGCCGCGCGGGCGGATCCATCGGCCGCTGGCACTGCAAGACGAGAAAGAGGAACGGCCGCGGCTCGCCGCTGGAGCCGGCGCGCCGCCGGGTGCGGACCAGCGTCGTCGGCTCGTCCCGACCCGCGCTCATCCTGCCCCTCTCCGCCCCTGGGAGGCCGCGCACGGAGGAGGCGCCAGGGAATCGACCCGAGGCTGCATGCCGCAGGCCCACGATCTATCACGCCCCGCCAGCCAGTGGAGCAAGCTCAGGCGCGCGAAGCGCACGCGTTGGTTGTCCTGTGGCAGCGCCGCGAGCTGACATGGCAGCTCGCCGCGCCGTCAGCGGTAGGGCCCGTGCGGCGCGGGCGCCGCGAGGGAGGAGACGATCGCGATCGCGCGCTCGATGCGGTCGCGCCCCGTCTCGATGCGGCCGAACACCAGCCTGACCGCAGCCTCATCACCCACGACCGCCGCCGGGCGGAGCGCGGCGATCTCGCGCCTTACCTCGTCGGTGAGGCGCCACGCCACCCGGTCCGGCGCGTCGGCCTGCACCTCGTACGCCCGCGACAGGCCGCCGTCGTCGGGCTGCCCGGAGATCACCGGGTCCGTCCCGCGCCTGGCCCGGCGCCTCACGATGAACCGCTCCGACGGGGACGCGGCGCGGGCGACGCGCACCTGCGTGCCGAACGCCCCCCGCCTTCCATCCCGGCCGAACGCCACGGTGAGGCGCCGGCCGCGGTGCTCGAGCTCGATGGTCATGCCTCCTCCGAACGAGGTGGTCCCGGCGCCGGACGACAGGCGCCCGCCGAGCTGTTGCGAGAGCGCCCGCAGCTCCTTCGCGAGCGCCCGGCCGCGGCCGGCGACGAGCGCCGCAGCGCAGATGGCGCTCGCGAGCTTCTCGGCGTCGTCCTCCAGCCCGGCGCGAATCGCGGTCAGCCGGTGCGACTCGAGCGTGAGCTGGTAGTCGGTCGCCGCGCGGAGCGCCTCGCGCAGCTCCCGCGTGAACCACCAGCGCGCGAGCTCCGGGCTGCTCGCCTGCACGACGAAGGCGCCGTCCTCCGCCGGGTCGCCGACGTCCACGCGCCGCGCCCGGAAGTCCCCGCCGCTCGGCCGGTCGAGCTGCTGCTCGTTGACCCGGAGCCTGAGGCCCGACGGGTTCCTCACCGTGCCCGTGATGCGGGTGCTGTAGCGAACGGCGGCCGCGCCGCTGCGATCGACGTCGTGGTCGACGAGGAGCGCGACGCTGTCGAGCACCACGGAGATCTGCATCCGCGGGTCCCCCAAGGGGCCCGGACCCGACCGGAACTCCCCCCCGACGAGGGCCGCCGCGCGCTGCCACATGGGCCGTGCGAGCCGCCAGCGGGCCTCGGCCGCTCGCCGCGCGTCCTTGCGCGCGTGCGCGAAGACGCGCGCGAGCCCCGCGATCCCCGAGATGATCATCAGGACGAAGATGGGCTCCATCCTCGCCCAGGGTATCGCCCCCGCGAGGGTACGCCCAGGCGAGACCGGCCCGAGAGCGGCCGATCTCGCCTGGGCGGTTCGCCGCGCAGAAGGGCGCGACGGGCCGCCGCCTACTGATCGCCGTGGACCGAGAGATGATAGGTGTTGCCGGGGTCCACCTGCGAGATGACGACCTTGTACGTATCGTTGTTTTCGGTCTCGTACGAGAACACGCCCCCCGTCGACGTGACGGTCCGGAGGAAGACCAGGACATCGTTGCCCCACATGTTCTTGTAGTACACCGCCATCTGGATGGTGCCCGAGGTGGAGTCCGCGTGGGCGTGATACCACTTGGTGCCCTTGACCTCGACCGTGCGGCCAACGGTGCTGTCGGTCCAGCAATAATCGAAATCGACGCTGCTCGCGCTGCAATAACTCGCCACGAAATCGCTCGCCGTCAGCGCTTGCGCGGCGGTCCCGAGCTCCTCTCCCGCTCGCGGCGCCGGATTCGCCTCCTCGATCACGTCCACGCCGGGCGCGATCGCTGCGCGGCGCGCGCCGCCCGCGAGCCGGGCCGCGTCCATGCGGTCCTGCGCCGCGATCAGCGCCGGCGGCGCGGCCTCTCGCGAGAGCGCCTCGTAGAGCGCGACGGGGGGCAGCCGCTCCATGGACTCGGCGAGCTTGCCGGTGGTGAAGGCCAGGACGCGGCCCTCCTCCGGCTCGTAGAAATGAACCTCGGCGCCGTTCGAGAGCTGCAGGCTCGTGATCGGGGCGAGCCCCTCCTCGACCGCCTCGTCCGCCGGCTCCTGCCCCACGGCGCAGCCGCTGAAGGCGCAGAGCCCCAGCGCGAGGGCCGCGGCGCGGCGGGCGGTGCGAGCCATCGAGACATCACGGAGCATCGAATTCAAGGTCATGGTCATTCTCCTCGGTCAGACGTGGGTTGAGCGCAGGCTCCCGCCCGCGCGGCGGCCGGCGCGCGACACACCCTCGATCACGACGAATGCGGCGCGCCCGCGGGCTACCCTGCGGGCTTGTCGGCTCGTCAGCGCGTCGCGGCGGCCTTCACCGCAGGAGATGGCAAGAGCGGGGCCAGCAGCGATGACAGGCCGCGATATCGCGCGACACGCGGCCATGTCCGATGAATTTCGCGCTCTGCCCCCTCCCGCCCAGAGGACACCCCCTCTCCCGGGAGCGCCAGCGCGCACACGCGCGGCGGCCGGGTGCCTGCCACACTGACCGGTGTGGCACGTGTCAGGTGTGACAGGGGTGATACGGCGCAGCCCCATGCCCCCCTTGGCCAGCTGCAACAGCAGGTCGTTGCTGCGGGTACAGGATCGACCGCGCCCCGCCGACCTGGAGCGCGTCGCGCGGCGATCAGCGATAGGGCCCGCGCGGCTCGGGGGCCGCGAGCGCGGAGACGATCGCGATCGCGCGCTCGATCCGCTCGCGCCCCGTCTCGAGGTGGCCGAACGCGAGCGTGACCGCGGCCTCGTCGCCCACGATCGACGCCGGCCGGAGCGCGGCGATCTCGCGCCGCAGCTCCTCACCGAGGCGCGGAGCCACCCGGTCGGGCGCTTCCGTCAGGAGCTCCTAGGCCCGGGGCAGGGCGTCGTCGCCAGACGGATCGGGCGCGCCCCGGGGCGGGCTGCGCCCGGGCCGGCGCCTCAGGGTGAATCGTTCCGAGGGCGACGCGGCGCGGGCCGCGCGGACGCGGGTGCCGAACGCGCCCTTCCCCCCTTCCCGGCCGAACTCCACGGTGAAGAGCCTGCTCCGGTGCTCGAGCTCGATGGTCATCCCGCCCTCGGACGAGGCGGTGTCCGCGCCGGACAGGAGGCGCCCGCCGAGCCCCTGCGAGAGCGCCCGCACCTCCTTGGCGAGCGCGCGGCCGCGGTCCGCGACGAGCGCGGCGGCGCGGATGGCGCTCGCGAGCTTCTCGGCGTCATCTTCCAGCCCGGCGCGGATGGCGGTGAGCCGGTGCCCCCGCCGCGGGCACGCCCTGGCGTGGCGGCGAGCACAGCCGCCGGCAGCGCGGCCGTCCCCCGCCAGAGCGCGCGGCGCAGCTCGCGCCTGTTGGGGGAGAAGGAAGTCCAATGTAGGAGGAAGAGAAGTTCAGTGTGGAGAGGGAGAAAGACGTCCAACCCCCTCGGAGATGTCAAGTCCCAACTGCGGGAGCTGCCCTGGGCTGACAGAATATTTTGCGATGCAATCCGGCCTCTCTGAAAAAGCGACACCGTATCGACAACTTACCCATGAATCGACGGGGCCGCCTTCACCCAACAGCCTTCTGTGATTGACATCCCATATGTGAGCGTTCACATTGAGGCCCGTCGGTATTCTTTTGCTTCGCTTCGGAAGGGCGGTCATGCGCACCGAGACCTTCGCCAGCCGATCGATCTGGGCATCGGTTGGGTTCGCTCGGCCATCACGGACGAGCAACCGTGAGCTCGCGAACGTCGCGGTCGTGCCTCAGCAGCGCTGGGCGCGAGGCCTCGTCTCCACGGCGACCCGCACGCCCGCCCCATGAAGAAGCGACGCCATAGCAACGACTTATGTATGCGCCCAAGGGGCCGCTTCACGCCACGGCCTAGGACATGCCCGCTTGGGTACAGGAGAACCTCATGAGAATGCGATTTGAACGATGGCCCCTGCTCGCGACGCTCGCGCTCAGCGCCTGCATCTCCGCCGAGCAGATCGATGAAGACGGCCACGAGTTCGACGACCTGGCCGAAGGCATCACCATCGATACCGCGGCGACCTACACGATCGCCGGCGTCCAGAGCGGAAAATGCGTCGAAGTGGCTGGAGGCAGCACCGCTGACGCAGCGGCCTTGCAGATCGCGAGCTGCAACGGCTCGACGCGGCAACAGTTCCGCATGGAATCGACAGGCGGCGGCTACTATCGCATCCGCAACGTCAACAGCAACCGTTGCATGGACGTCGCGGGCGCATCCACCAGCGACGGCGCCCGCGTCCAGCAATACTCCTGCTGGACCGGGGAAAACCAGCAGTGGTCGTTCACGGACGTCGCCACTGGCGTCGTGCGTATCACCGCGCGCAACAGCGGCAAGTCCCTGGACGTCTACTCACGCGGCACCGCCGACGGCACCGCCCTCGTTCAATGGGCGTCGAACGGCGGGACCAATCAGCAATTCCGGATCACGCCGGTGAGCTCGGGCACCGGCACCGGCACCGGGGGCACCGGCGGCACCGGCGGCGCCGGCGGCGCCGGAGGCACCGGCGGCAGCGGCGGCACCGGCGGCAGCGGCGGCGGCACCGGCGGCAAGTTCGTCGGCAACATCACGACCGGCGGGCAGGTGCGATCGGATCTGTCCCGGTACTGGAACCAGATCAGCCCAGAGAACGAGGGCAAGTGGGGCTCCGTCGAAGGCACGCGGGACGTCATGAACTGGTCCGGCATGGATCGAGTCCGGGATTACGCTCGCCAGAAGGGCATTCCCTACAAGGGCCACACCCTGATCTGGGGTGCCCAGCAGCCGGGCTGGATCGCCAATCTGTCGCAGAGCGAGCAACGCGCAGAGGTAGAAGAGTGGATCCAGGCGTTCTGCCAGCGCTACCCGGACGTCGCCGTCATCGACGTCGTGAACGAGCCGCCCCCGCACACCACCCCGTCGTACATGAACGCCCTCGGCGGCGCGGGCTCGAGCGGCTACGACTGGATCGTGCAAGCGTTCAAGTGGGCGCGGCAGTACTGCCCGAACGCCAAGCTGCTGCTCAACGACTACAACAACATCGAGTACAGCAATGACAATCAGAACACGCTCAATATCGTCAATCGGATCCGGGCGGCAGGGGCTCCCATCGACGGCATCGGAGCTCAGGCTCACGACGCGTACAAGCTCAACACCAGCACCGTCAAGGGCTTCCTCGACCGACTCGCCGGCACCGGCCTACCGGTCTACATCACCGAGTACGATATCAACCTGGCGAACGACACGCAGCAGCTCAACGTGATGCAGAGCCAGTTCCCCATGTTCTACGAGCATCCGAGCGTGAAGGGCATCACGCTGTGGGGGTACATCAGCGGCCAGACGTGGGTGGCCAACTCAGGACTCATGAGCAGCAGCGGCCAGATGCGGCCCGCCATGTCCTGGCTGATGAGCTACCTGGGGCGCTGACCCCGGACGCGCTGACGCGCGTTTCACGGACATCCACGCGCCCGGAGATCGCTGCGCAGGCTCGTCGGCTCGGTCGTAGGTCGACGAGTCTACCCTTAGGGCCAGAGCTTGCGCAGCCGATCCCGGGCGCCTTTCCATGTGTCTTCCTTCCCGCTTCGTATGCCTTTGAACAGAGGGGATGATGATGAGAATCCGATTCAGACGATGGTCGCTGCTCACGACGATCGCGGCCACGGCCGCGTGCGTCTCCGCCGAGCAGCTCGATGAAGACGGCCACGAGTTCGATGAGCTCGCCGAGAGCGTCACCATCGACACCGCGGCGACCTACACGATCGTCGGGGTCCAGAGCGGAAAATGCGTCGAGGTGGCCGGAGGCAGCACCGCGGACGCAGCGGCCTTGCAGATCGCCAGCTGCAACGGCTCGACGCGGCAACAGTTCCGCATGGAATCGGCAGGCGGCGGCTACTATCGCATCCGCAACGTCAACAGCAACCGTTGCATGGACGTCGCGGGCGCCTCCACCAGCGACGGCGCCCGCGTCCAGCAATACTCCTGCTGGACCGGGGAAAACCAGCAGTGGTCGTTCACGGACGTCGCCAGCGGCGTCGTGCGCCTCACCGCGCGCAACAGCGGCAAGTCCCTGGACGTCTACGGCCGCGGCACCGCGGACGGCACCGCCTTGATTCAATGGGCGTCGAACGGCGGGACCAATCAGCAATTCCGGATCACGCCCGTGAGCTCGGGCAGTGGCAGCGGGGGCGGCGGAACCGGCGGGACCGGCGGAGCCGGCGGAGCCGGCGGAAGCGGGGGCGGCGAAGGTTGCGGCTTGCCCACCACCTTCCGCTGGCAGTCGAGCAGCACGCTGGTAAGCCCGAAGTCCGACGCGACTCACAATATCGTGTCCATCAAAGATCCGACGGTCTCCTTCTTCAACGACCGATGGCACGTCTATGCCACCACGGCAAACACCGCCGGGAATTGGCAGATGACTTACCTGAACTTCGCCGATTGGTCCCAGGCCGCGTCCGCATCGCATTACTACATGGATCGTACGCCTGGCTTCAGCGGCTATCGGTGCGCGCCGCAGATGTTCTTCTTCAGGCCTCAGAACAAGTGGTACCTCATCTATCAATCGCAGCCGCCGCAGTTCTCCACGACCAGCGACCCGAGTCGCCCCGAAACCTGGACCAGACCCCAGAACTTCTTCGCGTCCACGCCTGCTGGCATGCCCAGCCTGCCCATCGATTACTGGGTGATCTGCGACAGCGCCAGCTGTTATCTCTTCTTCACCGGCGACGACGGTCGGATGTACCGCAGCCAGACCACCCTGCAGAATTTTCCGAACGGATTCGGCCAGGTCTCGGTCGCCCTTCAGGACTCGAATCGCAACAACCTGTTCGAGGGGAGCTCCACGTACAAGATCAAAGGCATGAACAAGTACTTGACCGTGATCGAGGCCATCGGCCCGACGGGCGCCAGGTTCTATCGCTCGTTCACCGCGGATCGCCTCGACGGCGCGTGGACCCCGCTCGCGCATACCTGGAACGCGCCGTTCGCAGGTCAAAACAACGTCACCTACGCGCCAGGCGTAGCTGACTGGAGCGACGACGTCAGCCATGGCGAGCTGTTGCGCGATGGCAACGACGAAACCGCGACGCTCGACACCTGCAATCTGCAGTTCCTGTATCAAGGACGCAATCCGGGCTCGGGCGGCGAATACTCGCAGCTCCCGTACCGCCTTGGCCTGTTGAAGGCAGTTCGCTAGCGGGCCGAACCTGTTGGAGTTCATCGAGCTCCAACAGGTTGCCCCACCTCCTCGATCAGCTTGCTGGGCCGCCTCGAGATTCTGGCCCGCTGCTGCGCGCCGGATGTCGAACAGGTCTCTCCCGAAGCCACCGAGCCCGACCGAGGAATCCTCGGCGATTTGAGGGAGAGCGAGCGACGATTCGGGGCGCGCAGCAGGCTTGCCGACGCGCCGCCCTACTTGCTCACCGACACCACGTCCAGGCGCAGCATCTGGCCGGGGGTCGGCGCCGTGTCGTACGGTGGCAGCCCCTCGAAATAGTCCCTTGTCCAATTGGCGATCTGGCGTTCGTTGCCATCGTTCATCACCACCTTGACCATGGCGCCGCCGTTGATCTGGATCGTCGCCTCGTAGTCCTCCTTGTGAATGTCGTGAGCGCGGTACTGATAATTGTTCAGCCAGTACGTCTGGTGCGGCTCGCTCACCTCAATCGAATATTGCTGGTAGTTGATGGAATCGCTGGGGCCAATGCTGCCGCCGATCATGAACGGCTTCATGGGCATCTCCCCCCCCTCGATGTCCGTCGGCTCCCAGATCCCGCGCACCCGCAGCTTGACCGAGTACGTCGTGCTCGGATCGCCGCCGAAGATCACCTGCTTCTCGATGCGCTGTGTGTTGGGCGGATGATTGCACGTCGCCATGGGGGCCAGCGGCAAGGGCGTCGACGGGTCGCATGGGGCATCGACAAACAGCTTGTCCAACCCGCTCGCATAGCTTGCCAGGTCTGGAGCGGCGTCGCCGCCACCTGAACCACCGCCGCCACCCGAGCCACCGCCGCCACCCGAGCCACCGCCGCCACCTGAGCCACCGCCGCCACCCGTGCCACCACCGCCACCCGAGCCCGACGCGGCGTCATGCGTACCGGCATCGCCCGGATCTGCTCCCGCGGTTCCCCCGGCTCCCCCCGTGCCGCCCGTCTCGGAGCTGCTGCATCCGGCGACCGTAAGCAGCAGCGCAAGCAGAGCCATCGCCGGCGTTGCGCAGATACTTCGCATCCCGGCGGTATCGGGACTCGGACCGGGGTCATCGATGGCAGTGCGGTTCGCGTAGACGAGCCGCGCTGTAACGAACGATGAAATCGAGTTCATAAAACCACCATTCTCCGTTGGGAACGATGCGGCGGCGCGGGCCGGTCAGCGGGCGCCTGCGGAGCGCCTCTTCGACGCGCCGCGACGCCGCGCTCAGACCTGGATGCCCGCGAGCGGCGACGTGACCCGCCCCGCGTCGACGCCGATCTCCTTCACGTTCAAGCCCATGACCTGGGCGACCGTCAGGAGCGCCTTGCTCAGGTTGTCGCCGGGGAAGTTGCGGTGCTCGTCGCCGCGCAGCCGCCCTCCGGCCTTCCCGGCGAAGAGCACCGGCCATTCCATCTTCGTGTGTATCTTACCCCAGGCGGTGTCGGACGTGACGTACACGAGCGAGCTGTCGAGCAGGTTCGAGCTGCCGTGCGGCGTGTCCTTGAGCTTCGTCAAGAACTCGTTCAGGCAGCGCATCGTGTAGATCACGCCCTTGTCGACGCGAGGCTGACTCGATTGATCTCCGGCATCTCCGTGGCAGATGGTGTCGTGAAAGTCGTCGTTCATGTCCTGCGCGAGGTGCCGATAGTAGACGTGCGCGGCGGGCAGCGAGAACATGAACGAGAGCACGCGGGTCCTCTCGCAGGCGAGCGCGAGCGCCGAGAGCTCGACCATGGCGGTGTTCACCGCAGGGGGCGCTTCGCTCTGCGAGTCCTTGCCGGCGGTGGGGGCCGTCGGGCTCTTGCACGCTGCGGTCGAACCGCCGCCGGACGACATGGTATCGAGGCGCTGCTCGATGGCCCGGATCGACTCGAGGTGCTCCTCGATACGATGCCTGTCGGCCGCCCCGAGCCGCTGCTTCAGGCTCGCGCCGTCCTGCAGGATGGAGTCGAGCACGCTCTTCCGGACGTTCGCGAGCTTCGTGGCCTGCGCCGCGCCGTCGTCGCTGGGCTCGGGCAAGCCGCTCATGAACAATCGATTGAACACGGCCTTCGGATCGAACTCCGGGTTGTTGCGCGCGTTCGGCCCCCTGTGCGAGACGGTATGCAGCGAGTCCTGAGGGCCGCCCGGCGTCGCCGGGGTCAATCCCACCTCGAGAGAGCGGTACGGCGCCCCCTCCGAGATGGCGTTCGCGACGACCTGATCGATGGACGCGGCCCGCACGGCGTTCCCGCTGAGCGGCGCGCCGGTCGTGGCCCCCGCCGACCCCGTGGGGTGCTCGACGCCGGAGACCACGAGCTTGTTCTCGAGGCCACTGATCACCGTGAGATACGACTTGAGGTCCGCGAGCGGCTCCAGTTCGGGGCTGAGATCCCAGGCCTGACCGGAGCCCGTGCGCGTCGGCTTCCAGCGACCGGGCAGCGTGCCGTTCCCGAAGAACCACGTGACGTAGAGCGGCGAGACCGGGGTCTTCGTCTGAGCGTGCGCCGTGCCGCTCTCGTTCAGCATGATCTCGAGCAGGGGGAGCGGGATGGTGACGGCGGCGCCCGTCGCCAGAATGCCCCGGAGAACAGTTCGTCGGTTCAAAGCTTTGTTCGTCATTGGGGGTACCTGCGATCAGGGTTGGGGGGCGACGGACGAGAAAGCGTCGTTCGTCACGACGTCGAGGACCAGCTCGCGCAGCTTGTACCCCGACCCTTCGAACGAAGCGGTCAGCGCGTCCAGCACGCGCTCGTCCACGTCTCTCTCCTCGTGACCCGCTGCATACGTGTAGTACTTGCGGACGAGGCACTCAGCGACCGACGCGCTCGAGCTGAGGGTCACGCCGAGCGCGCGCGCGTCGGCGACCGGCACCCCGTCGAACTCGCCGCTCGGGTCGATCGGCAGGCCGTGATCGGTCGTGCGGAAGCGGCCGATCGCGTCGAACGTCTCGAGCGGCAGGCCCAGCGGGTCCATGTACGAATGGCAGCCGGCGCAGGCGGGCTCGGTCCGGTGGATCTCGAGCCGCTGACGCTTCGTGAGGGGCTTGTCCGCAGGTGGCTCCGGGAGCTCGAGGGCGACGTCGCCGGGGGGCGGCGGGATGGGCGTGCACATGAGGGCGTCACGCATGAACCTGCCGCGCAGGGTGGGAGAGCCCTCTTTCTGGTTCGCGAACTGCGAGAGGAAGCCTGCTTTGCTGAGGATCCCGACGCGCGGGCCGTCCGCAGGCAACGAGCGGACCTCGAAGGCGCTCGAGCTCAGGCCGGCGGCGTCGATACCGTAGAGCTGGGCGAGCTCGGTGTTGACGACGGCCTTCGTGGTCGAGAACAGGTCGAGCGCGCTCGTGCGATCGTCGAACGCGAGGACCTCCCAGGTGCCTCGCATGTCGCGGACCATCGCCGCTTGCAGCGCGGGGCTGTACTCCGGAAAGAGCGCCGTGTCTTTTGCCTGCGTGCTGATCCGATCGAGCCGCATGTACTCCTCGGCGAAGGCGCCGACCGCCTCGCGCCCGGCAGGCGCCTCGAGCAGCCGCGTCGCCGCGGCGCGGATCCCCTCCACCGTTCCGAGCCCCCCGCTCGCGGCCTGGTCGAGCAGCTCCTGGTCTGGCAGGCTGTTCCACACAAGGAACGCGAGCCGGGACGCCATCTCGTAGCCCGTCAAGCGAAGCGACCCGTCGGCGCTCGGAGCTCCGAGCTCCGGGCGGTACAGGAAGTTCGGAGACGCGAAGAGGGCCACCGTCGCCCAGCGGGCCCCCTCGACGGCGCTCTCGAGCTCGGTCGCGGCCTTCGCGGCGACGGCCGCGAGCCGGTCGACCTCGGCAGCCTCGAGCGGGCGACGCCACGCACGAAGCCCCAGCGCCTCGATGAAACCGCGCACGCAAGCGTCGTTCTCCGCGCCGCTGGGCGTGCAGCCGATGAACTGGTCTCGCCTCGCGGTATCCGCAAACACCGCGTCGACGGCGCTCTCGATGGCCGCGTGGTACTGCTCGACGCCTCGCTCCGAGGTCACGACGGTCGCGGCGCCGATGACCGCAAAGTTACCGTTCCAGCTGTCGGCGTCGAGCTGTTGGATATCGACCTCGACGCCCAGCATGTCACGCACGGCGTTGCGAAACTGCGTCCTCGTCAAACGGCGCAGCATCCCGGCCGCGGGCTGGAACTGCGGCGGGTCCGAGCCCGCCGGCGTCTCATCTTCCCCGGGTTCCCCGGCAGAGGATGCCCCAGCGCCCTCCGTCGGGTCACCCAGCGCGCCCGTGCACGCGGCCGCGAACGCGAGCGCGCAAACGGCGGCGACTTCTCTCGAGAAACGGAGTTCGTGCCATGACGGCTTCTTCATCTTGCTCTCCGATACCTGAGGTTTCATGACAGCCGTCGAGTCAGCAGGGTGTACCGTGGCCTCCCGTGAATCACCTCTGGCGAGACGCCAGGCGCCATCGATCGCCAATCGCTTCCGCGACGGCCGAGCGAACGGAAGCGGTGCCGGGACCGCTCAGAAGACGAAGGTCTCGGCGCGCAGGGCGACCCACCGAGGGCGAAGCAAAAGGATACCCCCGAACGCAATGTGAACGATCACATTTCGTGAGTCAACGCCAATCGACCGGAATGTGGGTCCCCTCGAGCCCGAGGACGGAGGACGCTGGCGGGGCCCTCCAGCGCCGCGCGCATCCTGCTCGAGGCCGAGCCGGCGCTGCACGGGAGCCCCCTCTGGTCTCCCCGGAACCTGCGACCTCGCACAAGCCAAGCTCGTGGGACAGCTCACGCGGGCGCCGCGGCCGGCCGCCGCCACGCGTCGATCACGCGTCGATGGGGGCCGAGGATGGCCACGCGTCGATCTATTTTGATTGACCCTGACATGTGAACGATCACAATCTGTATCCGAGCTGCGAACATGTGGCTGAGCTTGCCCCTTCCCTGATCAGGAGACGTCGGATGTGGATGAGCGTGAAGCTGATGGGTGCCGTGATGGTGAGCGTCGGCACTGGCTTTGCCTGCGGGTTTGCGGGCGGCTTTGCGGGCGCAGCGTGGGCCGCGGGCGGGACAGCGGACGTCTCCGCATCGGTCACTGAGGGGAAGGATTCCGGCTGTGGCGCCAAAGGACAGATAGCCTGTCCGACGCAGGGCTGGATCAAGACGGGTCCAGACAAAGGCGGAGTACAAGGCGAAGCGCCGTGACGCCGCCTTCCGACGCGCCGCGCCCTGCCCTCTCGCCCTCTCCGCTCCTCGTGCAGGGCGCGAGCTCTCCTTCCCGCTTCCAGCCCCTGGCCCTGCCCGTCGGGTCGATTCACGTCGAGCGTTTACAGGCGCGCCGCCGGCCACCCGCGTCGCGCGCTGCAAGGTGCCCATGTCCACATCCGCGCTAGATCCGAAGTCGAGCGAGTCCATCACCCCCGTGCGCTGGGGCGTCCTCGGGGCGAGCAACTTCGCGGTGAAGGTCAGCCTGCCCAGCATGAGGCGGGGGCCCCTGACCGAGATCGCCGCGCTGGCATCGCGCGACATTGGCAAGGCGCGCGCCGCTGCAGAGTCGCTCGGGATCCCGAGGGCGTACGGAAGCTACGATGAGCTGCTCGACGACCCGGAGATCGAGGCCGTCTACATCCCGCTGCCCAATCACCTGCACGTGAAGTGGTCCGCGCGCGCGGCCCGCGCCGGCAAGCACGTCCTGTGCGAGAAGCCGATCGCGCTCAGCGCCAAGGACGCCGCTGCGCTGGTCGACGTCCAGCACGAGACGGACAAGCGGATCGCGGAAGCGTTCATGATCCGCTATCACCCGCAGTGGCAGCAGGCCAGGGACTGGGTGCGAAGCGGCCGGATCGGCGAGCTGGTCAGCGTCCAGGCGGCGTTCTCGTATTTCAACCGCGACGCCACCAACATCCGCAACAGGGAACAGGTCGGGGGCGGCGCGCTCTACGACATCGGCTGTTACGCGGTGAACACGTCGCGCTTGCTGTTCGGACGCGAGCCCGTGCGGGCGATGGTGCTCGTCGAGCGCGATCCCGAGTTCGGCACCGACCGCTTGACCTCGGGCCTGCTCGATTACGGCGGCGCGCACCTGACGTTCACGTGCAGCACGCAGGCGGTGGCCTACCAGCGCGTGAACGCGCTCGGCACCAAGGGCCGCATCGAGATCGAGATCCCGTTCAACGCCCCCGCCGACCAGCCGTGCAAGATCTTCCTTGATGACGGCTCGACGCTGAACTGCAGCTCGGCCAAGGTCACCTCGTTCCCCGTCGTCGACCAGTACCACCTGCAGAGCGAGGCGTTCTCGCGCGCCATCCGCACGGGCAGCCCGGTCGAGAACTCGATCGATGTCGCGGTCGGCAACATGCGGGTCATCGACGCGCTGTTCCGTTCCGCCGAGAGCAGGCGCTGGGAGAAGATCTAGCTCCGCCCGCCAGAGGTCCGGCCAAGGATCCGGAGAGAGATCTCAACGCAAGGGCGCCGGAGAGGCCAGGTTAGAGGCGAAGCGGCGGAGACCGCTCACGGCGGAGTTCGACGGCTCGATGTGCAAGCTGCGGTACGGATCGAGGGATGGGACGATGAGGGACGGGAGCGGCTCGTGAGGTACTGCGCCCGCCTCGGGGGGTGAGCGCGCCGCCCAGCTTCAGGTGACGGCGGGTCAGATCCATCATCTCTCGGGAGAGCAACATCGAGGCATACGAGCGCCAGTACACGATCGTGTTCTCGACGATGACGTCGAAGCGCCGCGAGGTCCGCCCCAGGTAGCGCCGGCCATCGTCGATGAGGAGCTCCACCTTGGGGTTGTCCAGCGCGCTCGCGACGACGGGCGCGCGCCGCGCCGCCTCCACGAACCCGGGGTTGATCTCGACCACGGTGAGGTGCTCGACGTCGGGGTCGTTCGCCAGCACCTGAAGCCAGGAGCCGGATCCGAGGCCGACCATGAGGATGTCGCGCGGCTGGGGATGGAACGCGGACACCAGATAGGCCCGCAGCACCCGGTTCTCGTCCTTTTCCGGCAGCGGGCTGACGTTGGTGATGCCCTCGTAGGATCCGCCGCCGTACACCGTGCCCGACCGGGAGACGGTGACGACGCCTTCGCGACGCTCGATGACGTGGGCGAAGCGACCGTGTTCGCGGTATTCCTCCCCGTAAAGGAGCTTCTCGTAGAGGTCGCCGTAGAGCGTGGGCGCCGACCCCACGAAGGACGCGATGGCGGCGGCCAAGATGGCGCCGCTGAACACGCGCGAGCGCGCCGTCGTCGACGCGGAGAGCATGAGCATCACGCCGATCGCGGCGCCCGCGATCGCGAGGGCCACGTTCAGCTCGCGCAGAGGCAAGACATCCAGAAGCACGAGGCCGGTGACCAGGCTGCCCAGCGTCGAGCCCACGATGTTGCCGACGTAGACATAGGACAGCCTCGCGCCGACCAGCTCGCCCGCGCGGATCCCGAAGTGGCACAGGAGCGGGAACCCCGCGCCGAGGCAGGCGCTGGCGAGCGCGAAGACAGGCAGCGTCGAGGCCGGCTCCACACCGCGGCCGACGAGGTGCGCGACGGCGGGGGCAACGAGGAAGGCCGCGAGCGCCCCGGCGAAGATCACCCCGCCCACCCGGTAGAGCTGTCCAGAGCGCTCCGCCGCCGCGCTCCGGCAGTAGCGACCGGCGAGGAGCGATCCACCGGCCAGACCGGCGAGGTAGGCCGCGAGCAGAAAGCCGAAGGCGTCCGGAGCGCCTTCGAGCGTAAAGCCGTAGACCCGGACCCAGAGGACCTCGTGCGAGAGCGCGAGATAACCGCCGAGCGTGGCGACGAGGACGGCAACGAGGAGCCTCATGGCTCGCCGCGACGCCCCCGGCGCAGAACCATCATGAGCACACCGAGAAATACGTTGAGCGCCGCGGCAACCTCCGCCGTGGCCCGGAGGCCCAGCCCGCCCAGCAGGTAGCGCGCCGCCAGAAAGGCACCGAACGCAGCGCCCAGCGTGTTGGTGAAGTACAGGTTACCTAGCGAGCGACCGACGTCATGCGATCGCGACGTGGCGTGCGCGACCAGGAGGGGAAGTGTGGCTCCCATCAGCATGACCGGGAGCACCACGAGCACGAAGGCCACCCCACCCGTGGCGACATGGCCAATGCCGTGCGTGACCTCTGCAATGAGGGCGAAGAGGCGAAGGCTGAAGGCGCCGTAGAGGCCTATCCCGAGCTCGGAGAGCGCAAACAGCGTCACCGCAGCTTGCGGGTACCGGCGCGAAAGCGCCCCACCTGCGAGGCTCCCGAGGCCGAGACCAAGCATGAACGCGGTGACGACGATCGTGACCGACAGGATGTCGATGCCGTAGATCGCGTAGAGCGCGCGCTGCCAGACGACCTGATACAGCAACCGGATCGCGAGCGCCTACCGGCGCCGACGCCGAAGAACGAGCGCAGAAGCGCCCAGCCAGAGAGCGGCGGCGAGTCCGCCGTTCCCGGTACTCGCGCCCGTCCGGCAAGCGCACGAGCTGTCTGAGTCGTCGCCGGCCGCGTCGTTTCCACCGGAGGATCCGGCGCTGGCCGAGCCAGCGGTGCCGGTCGTTCCACCGGTGCCTGCGGTGACCGAGCCGCCGCTGCTCGAGGTCGTGCCCCCGGCGCTGGCGCTGCCGCCGGTGCCCGAGGTCGTGTCCCCGCCCCCGGCGCCGTCGCTGCCACCGCTGCCGCCCGTTCCCTGGTCCGAGCCGCCGGTACCGCCTCCGCCGCCTCCGTCGCCCCCGTCACCCGGCATGGTGGGTCCGGTGAACCGCCACCAGTTGAACTTGAAGAGGTCGCCGCCGCCACCGACGAACTTCAGGAACAAGTCGTGTTTCCCGCTGCCCCCGCTGACCGCGCAGGTCTTGGTGGTCCAGGACGACGCGCCCGAGACGTCACACGTCCCGAGCAGCGTGCCGTTCTGGCTGTCGAGGTGGAGCTCGATCTTCGCGTTGCCGGCTGCGGACGATACCCGAGCCTCGAAGGAGGTCACGCCGTCCAGGAAATCGACGTCCTTCACCTTGATGTAGTCGCCATTGCTGACGGACGTGACATTCATGCCAGCGCCGGTGTCGGTGCACACCTCGGTCTTGAGCCCGGACGAGAAGGCGATGGTCTCGGCCTCGACTTGCTTGAACGGATCCAGCGTGGCGATGGCGGGCGGTCCGTTCGTGGACATCGTGAGACTCGGAATGCTGCCGTCGGCGCCGTACTTGAACTCTTCCACGCACACCGAGCGCTTGAAGTCACCGCCGCCCGGCAATGCGCTGTTGTGATAGAAGAAGTACGAGTGCCCCTTGTAGTCGACGACGCCTGCGTGATTGGTGAAGGTGCGGCCAGCGCCCATGATGTCGCCGCGGATGGTCCAGGGCCCGGTCGGGCTGTTGCTGGTCGCGTAGCTGATCTTCTCGCTCCCGGAGATGGCGGCGTAGACGAGGTAGTACAGCGACCCTCGCTTGTAGAACCACGGCCCCTCGGTGAAGCCATTCAACGACACGTTGGTGATGCTTCCCGAGGTGCTGATCATGTCCGAGTTCAGCTTCACGTACCGGAGGGTGCCATTCCCCCAGTACATGTACGCCTGTCCATCGTCGTCGACGAACACCGTCGGGTCGATGTTGCCGCTGTCTTTCTGGGCCAGCTCCTTCCCCAGCGGGTCCATGAACGGGCCTGCCACGTTGTCCGATACGCCCACGCCGATCTTCGCGCCGGTGGCGTTGTTCAGCGGCACGTAGAGATAATACTTGCCGTTCCTGGCGACACCCTGCGGCGCCCACGCATCGCCGGTTCCCCATCTGAAGGTCTTGTAGCCCGCGGGCGAGCCGTGGTCCGTCCAGTTGACCATGTCCGTGGTGGAGTACAACCTCCAGTCGTTCATGGTGTAGAAGTTGTTCACCGACACGTCCTCGTCGTGGGACGTGTAGAGGTACAACCTGCCTTCGTGCACCATGGGAGCGGGGTCGGCCGTGTAGGAGGTCTGCACGATCGGGTTGTCCGCCCGAGCGGGGGACGGAATCGCGGCGACGATGGCCAGCGCCATCGCCGACAGGGTCATTCTTCTTGCTCGGTACCACGTTGTGTTCAGGCGCACGTTGAATCCTCTCGCGAGCGAAATTGCCGGCGCCCCGCACCCCTGGTGCTGACTCGACGGAGGCGCCCATCCGATGGGAGGACAGCCCGCGCAAAGGCACGCAGGACGACCCACCCAGGGCAAAGCACAAGTATACCCCTTTCGAAATGTGAACGATCACATTTCTGATGTCAAACCCAATCGACCAGCCCGAGCGGGATCTTCGCGCAAGGCGCGCGCTCTCCTTCCAGCCCGTGACCCTACCCCTCGGGTCGATTCACGGCGACCCGGCCGCGAATCAGACAGAGCAGATTGAAATTATTAATATTCGTCTGCCTCCGTCTCGTCATCGCAGAGATCCTGGCGGCAAGCACCAGGCCTGTGCCGGGAGGCAAGCGCGGCGGCGTGCGCAGGCGACGACCCTCTCTCGCCGCGATGCTGCATGGCGACGCCATGGCGGAACTGCGGACGCCGCGGGGAGCGGTGGGAAAACGAGTGGCGAAGCGGCTCCTGCATGCTGGCACGAAGGCGGCACGCGCACCACGCCTCGGCGCTAGAGAGCGCAGATTCAAGCACGTGCCTGGCACGCTGCTCATCCATGGTCCCAATGAGAGGCATGACCATCACCTGCTCGGTGATCGGGATCATCGCGTGGACAGCTCCGCTAGCCGGCTCTGCTGCACCCGGATGATCTCCTCCTGCAACGCTGCCCGCTCGCGCTCTGCGTTCTCGCGCGCCGACATATCGAGCGCGAGCCGGGTGCTCGGCGAGCGCCTCCGCCGCCGCGGCAGCGCGCGTCGCGGCCCGCCGCCCCCCGGCCCGCCGCTCCGCCATGGGCGATAGCCCGGCGGTGACCGACGTGCAACGCACGTCCGGCGACATGCGGCTCAATCCGCATCTGCACGTGGTCTTCCTCGACGGGGCTTATCACGAAGACGGCACCGAGCTCGTGTGGAACGAACTCGGTCACCTGCGAGCGCGAGGTCGGTCAGGTCCTAGAGCACGCCGTCGGGCGGATGCTCCGTTACCTCCGGCGGCACGGGCATCTCGAGCTCGAGCACGACGTCGAGGAGGACGACGAGCCCGAGGCAGCGCTCTGTGCCTCCGCCGTCTCGGGACGAGAGCCGCGCCATACGTCGTCGCCCCGCAGTGGCTCCGCGGGCTCTCGCCGTCTTCTCCGAGCGCGCTCGCGTACGACAAGCCGCTGTGCGCTGCGCTCGATGGCTTCACCTCGCACGCAGCGACGCGCGCCGGTGCGCACCATGCCGCGGCGAGGGAGGCGCTGCTGCATTACGTGCTGCGACCCCCGAGCGCAAAGGAGCGCGTCGAGCCGCAGCAGGACGGCCTGGTGCGGCTGTCGCGGAGGCGCGCCTTCGCTGACGGGACTGTCGCGGTGGACATGGATCCGCTCTCGCTCGTGTGCCGCCTCGCGGCCAGCGTCCCGCCGCCGCGCTTTCACACCGTCAAGTACGCTGGCGTGCTCGCCTCGGCAAGTCGCCCACGTTGGCGCGCAAGCGCATCGGACCGCGCCCTGCGAAGCCAGAAGAGCCTACCACTACTGTGTCAGCGCGGCGCGGACACGAACCAATGCGCGCCGCGGCGTAACGGCGGGCGGTGGCACGCAGGGCAACGAGGCAGCCACGCGATCAAGGCGCGAGCGATCGCGCGGCGAACGGTCGCGAGCGAGTCGGCGAAGTGACGCTCAGGCCGCGAAGCGGAGCGGGTGGGCGTGACCTTCGGCGTCTGCCGAGGGAAAAAAAGACCGATCACGCTCGGCCACGATGAAGGCGTAACAGCACAGGACGACGGAAACATGGTGGTGCCAGCCTCGGAATCGCCGCCCTTCGAAGTGATCGAGCCCCAGCTCGCCCTTCATCTCTTCGTAGGCCTGCTCAGTTCGGTAGCGCTCCTTGTACTGGCGTACGATCTGCTTCTTGGACATCTTGGTCCCCAGCGTCGTGACCGCGAACTTCGAGGGATCGCTTTCGCCGAACGGCCACTCGATGAGCAGCCACAGCGGGGTAGTCGAAGCCGAGCAGGCGCACGGTGTCGCGAAACTTTGCCGAGCGACCGTAGACGGCGTCCGCAAGCACGAGCTGACCCGGCACGTTGTCGGCCGCAGCGCGCTCGATCGCGTCGAGTGCCAGATCCACCTTGCTCTTGAACTGAATGCCGTCAGGGATCTGCGCTTCGCGCCGGCGACTTGGATCGTTGGCACACTCCCAACGCGGCGATCGGCTCAACGCTCTTGCGTTCCAGATCGCTGAGAAGCCCCAGCGTGTAGCTCGCAAACGCCTCCCGGCGCTTGGGATGACCGAGGACCGTGCCAATGCCGTCAATGTACTGCTGAAGCCGCTCCTCCGCAGCGGCGTCCATGATGTATTCCATAGTCCACCGCGACGCCCGCGGCCTGCATCGTCGTGATGACGCTCGTGATCCTCGGCGGCCTCGGCTTCCCGGTGCACGACGAGCTCCTGCGCCGGGCCAGGCTGCGGCTCCGGGGCGAGCGCCCGCCGCGGCTGTCGCTGCACAGCCGGGTCGTGCTGATCACGACCGCGGTGCTGCTCGCGGTCGGGGCCGCGGGCTTCCTGGCGCTCGAGTGGTGCCGGTCGATGGACAGCCTGTCGTGGCCGGTCAAAGTGCTGGCGAGCCTCTTCCAGTCGGCGATGACGCGGACGGAGGGCTTCAACGAGGAGCGCGTGGGTATCGGGTGAGCGCGGCGCCGGTCCGGGTCGCGGCGCGTCCGCCGCGGAGGCGCGGTGAGGCGGCGCCGGCGATGGACGCGCCGCGGGCCCGCCCCGCGGCAGGGCTCCGCGCGAGGGATGTCTCGGTGCGGTCGGGGCCGGGGCGGACGCTCGACAGCCCCTCTCGGCGACCTCTGAAGAACGGCGATGTTCGATTCATGAAACCCGTACGATCGGCAATCGGGACATCGTCGATCACCACCTGATTACGAGTGCTCCCGACGCCTCGTTCGCGGCGGGCTCCGTCGCGGTGTGCGAGCCCGGCGCGGTCGTCGCGGGCCACGCGGGCCACGCGGGCCAGACTGCCGGCCGGGAGCGATCGCCTCATGACGCAGCGCCGCGACCACATGCCCCTCCACGCCGAAAAAAGCCGTACGTCCCGCTTGACCTTCATTCCGCGGTTGTGTGTAATCGGCTGCGCTGCGAATAGCCTTGAATTGTGGACCGTCACCCTGCCACGGCGTCGATGGACTCGCCCATCGAAGCGTGAGTACCAGCGTGATGCAGCATGGTATCCGTGCCGACCGCGCCCCTGAAACGTCGGGGGCGCGCCCGTGTCACCGGCTGCCGCCCTGGAGCTCACTCCGGTGCTCCTGGGACGGTTCTGAACGAGATGCGTGACGCCCTCGCGTCGCTGCTCGGGCTCGCACACGGCGGCTGATGTTCTGCCCCTGAAGAGACTCCTGCCACCACACACGACATGACCTATCACGACTTCAGCTCCGAGGACGCCAGCATTCATCGCTCGTTCGAGCTCCAGGCCGGGCGCACGCCCGGCGTCGTGGCCGCATCCTTCGGCCCTGACCGGCTCACCTATCAGGAGCTGAATCGCCGCGCGAACCAGCTCGCGCACCACCTGAGGAGCCTGGGCGTCGGCCGCGACGTCCTCGTCGCGCTCTGCGCCGAGCGCTCCCTGGAGGCGCTCATCGGGCTGCTCGCGGCGCTCAAGGCCGGCGGCGCCTATGTCCCTGTCGACCCCGCGTACCCGCGGGAGCGGGTCGCCTTCATGCTCGAGGACGCCGGGGCGCCCGTCCTGCTCACCCAGGCGCGGCTGCTCCCGTCGCTGCCGCGCCACGGGGCGCGCGTGGTCCTCCTGGACGGCGATCGCGATCTGACCGCGGGCTTCAGCGGCGAGGACCCGCCGGACACCACGGGCCCCGACGACCTCGCCTACGTCATCTACACGTCGGGCTCGACCGGCAGGCCCAAGGGCACGCTGCTGACGCACCGCGGCCTCACCAACCTCACCCGCGCGCTGGCCGAGCGATTCGACGTGGCGCCGGGCTGCCGCGTGCTCCAGTTCGCGTCCCTCAGCTTCGACGCGTCGGTCTGGGAGATCGCGATGACGCTCGCCCGGGGAGGCACCCTGGTGATGGGGACGAAGTTCGAGATGATCCCCGGGCGCGCGCTCCTCGATCGGATGCGCGCGGAGGAGGTGGCGATCGCGACCTTCCCCCCCTCCGCGCTCGCCGCCTTCCCCGAGGGCGCCGAGCGCTCGCTGCCCGCGCTCCGGACCCTCATCGTCGCCGGCGAATCCTGCCCGGCCGACCTCGCCGCGCGCTGGGCAGAGGGGCGCACGTTCATCAACGCCTACGGTCCCACCGAGTCCACCGTGTGCGCCACGATGGCCGACGGGCTCGACCCGGATCGGGACCCCGGCGAGCCGCTCTCCATCGGCCGACCGATCAGGAACACGCGCTGCTTCGTGCTCGACGCCGCCATGCGTCCGGTCCCGGACGGCGAGTCCGGCGAGCTCTACCTCGGCGGGCCCGGCCTGGCCCGGGGTTACCTGGGTCAGCCCGAGCTCACGGCGGCCCGGTTCGTCCCCGATCCGTTCAGCGCCCTCCCGGAGGCCCGGCTCTACCGGACGGGCGACGTGGTGCGCCGCCTGCCCGGCGGCGATCTCGCCTTCCTCGGGCGCGTCGACCAGCAGGTGAAGATCCGCGGCCACCGCGTCGAGCTCGGCGAGGTCGAGGCCGCGCTTGGGCGCCACCCCGCCGTCCGCGCGGCGGTGGCCGTCGCCAGCGAGGGCCGCCTCGTCGCCTACGTCGTCGCGCGCCCGGACGCGCCGGACGCGCCCCCGGCCGCCCCCCGGGCCGTCGTGCCCGCGCTGCGCAGCTTCCTCCGCGAGAGCCTCCCCGAGGTCATGATCCCGTCGACGTTCGTGCTGCTCGACGCGCTGCCGCTCGGCCCCAGCGGGAAGGTGGACCGCGCGGCCCTGCCGCCGCCGGACGCCGCCCGGCCCGATCGCGGCGACGGCGAGCCCCTCGCGCCGCGCAACCAGATCGAGGCGGCGATCGCCGCGGCGTGGGCCGAGGCGCTCGGGATCGAGCGCATCGGCGTCCACGACGACGTCTTCGACCTCGGGGCGCACTCGCTGCTCGCCGCGCGGGTGCTGTCCCGCCTGCGCCGCGCGCTCGGCGTCGATCTCTCCCTGCAGAGCCTGTGCGACGCCCCCACGGTCGCCGCGCTGGCCGACCTCGTGGCGTCGCTCCCCCGGCCGAAGCAGCGCCCGGCCGCCGCGGCCATCCCGCCTGCGCCGCGGGACCGGCCCATCCCCCTCTCGCACGGGCAGCGGCAGATCTGGCTCCATGCCGCGCTCCACCCGGGCGCGCTGTTCTACAACGAGCCGTTCTCCCTGCGCCTCCGCGGGCCCCTCGACGTCCCGGCCCTGGGGCGCGCCCTCGACGAGCTCCTCAGGCGCCACGAGATCCTCCGGAGCGTCGTCGCCGTCGTCCGCGGCGAGCCCGTGCAGCAGATCCAGCCCCCGGCGCCGCTCGACCTGCCCGTCGTCGACCTGACGGCGCTGCCGGCGCTGTCGGCCGAAACGCGGTGGGAGCGCGCCGTCGCGCTCGCCACCGACGAGGCCCGGCGCCCGTTCGATCTCGCCCGCGGCCCGCTGCTCCGGGCCACGCTGGTCCGGCTCGACGAGGCCGAACACGTGCTGTTCGTCGTGGTGCACCACATCCTGATGGATGGAGTCTCCATCTTCGATGTGCTCCCGAGGGAGCTCCACGCGCTCTACCAGGCGTTCGCCGCGGGCAGGCCGTCGCCGCTGCCCGAGCGCGCGATCCACTACGCCGATTACGCGGTCTGGCAGCGGGAACAGCAGCTGAGCGGCGCCCACCAGCCGCAGCTCGACTACTGGAGACGGCAGCTCGCCGACCTCCCCACCCTGGAGCTGCCGACCGACAGGCCACGTCCGGCCGCCCCGAACCTCGCGGGGGCGCGCCACTGCGTCGCCCTGTCCAGGGAGCTCACCCTCCGGCTGAAGGCGCTGGCCCGGGAGCAGGGCGTCACGCTTTTCGTGGTCCTGCTCTCGGCCTTCAAGGCGATGCTCTGCCGGTACGCGCGGCAGGACGAGATCGTCGTGGGCACGTCCGCGTCGTGCCGCCATCCGCCGGAGACCGAGGACCTCCTCGGCTTCTTCCTGAACACGCTCGTGCTGCGCACCGACCTGCGCGGAGACCCCACGTTCCGGCAGCTGCTCGGGCGCGTGCGGGCGGTGAGCCAGGCCGCGCTCTCGCACCAGGACGTGCCGTTCGCCAGCGTCGTGCAGGCGCTCCAGTCGAAGCGGGTCCCCGGCCAGAACCCGCTGTTCCAGGTCGCCTTCATCCTGGAGCCGCCCGTGCCGGCGATCGATCCGGGCTGGACCCTGGGTCAGCTCGACGTGGACACGGGCGCGTCCAAGTTCGATCTCACGCTGGAGCTCGACGAGCGCGAGGACGGCATCATCGGGCGCATCGAGTACAGCGCCGCGCTGTTCGACGCGCGCACCATCGAGCGGATGGCGGGCCACTACGAGACCCTGCTCGAGGGCGCGTCGCGCGACGTCGACCTGCCCCTCTCGGCGCTCCCGCTCCTCACGCCCGAGGAGCGGAGCGCGCTCCGCGCGTGGGGCACCGCCCCGGCCGGCCCCGGGTCGGACGTGTGCATTCACCGCCTCTTCGAGGCCCAGGTCGAGCGTTCTCCCGAGGCCGTCGCGGTCGTCTTCGACGACGGCGCGGGGAACGTCACGTCGCTCACCTACCGCGAGCTGAACCGGCGGGCCAACCAGCTCGCGCACACCCTGCTCGGCCTCCGCGTCCGCGAGGCGCCGGGGTCCGGGGCCGCGCCCTGCCCCGACGAGGGGGCCCTCGCGCGCACCGACGAGGGCGCCCTCGCGCCCGAAGATCGCGTGGCCGTGTGCATGTACCGGTCGGTCGAGATGATCGTCGCGCTCCTCGGCGTGCTGAAGGCGGGCCTCGCCTTCGTGCCCCTGGATCCGACCTACCCCACCGATCGCCTCGCGTTCATGATGGAGCAGGCTCGCGCCCGCGTGATGCTGACCCAGGCCCGCGTCGGCGAGGCGCTGCCGGGGTGCCGCGCGCGCGTCCTCTGCCTGGACGCGGACCGCGAGGAGATCGGCCGGGCGCGCGACGACAACCCGTCGGCGCCGGCGACGCCAGACCAGCTCGCCTACGTCATGTACACGTCGGGCTCCACCGGCCGGCCCAAGGGCGTGGCCGTGCCCCACCGGGGCGTGGCCCGGCTCGTCAAGGGCACGACCTACGCGAGCTTCGCGCCGGACGAGGTCTTCCTGCAGCTCGCGTCGATCTCGTTCGACACATCGCAGTTCGAGATCTGGGGCGCGCTCCTCAACGGAGGACGGCTGGTCGTCATGCCCCCCGTGCCCGCGTCGCTCGACGACCTGGATCGCGTTATCCGCCAGCACGGGGTGACCACGGTGTGGCTCACCGCCGGCGTCTTCCACCTCCTCGTGGACGAGCGGATCACGGCGCTGCGCGGCCTGCGCCAGATCGTCGCCGGGGGGGATGTCCTGTCCCCGCAGCACGTCAATCGGGTCCTCGCCGAGCTCCCGGGGTGCCGGATGATCAGCGGCTACGGACCCACGGAGGCCGCGACGTTCGCCTGCTGCGCCACGGTGGAACGCCCGGTCGGCCACGCGGTGCCCATCGGGCGCCCGATCTCCGGGACGAGGGTGCACGTGCTCGACCAGGAGCTCAACGAGGTCCCGGCCGGCGTCCCCGGGGAGCTGTGCATCGGCGGAGAGGGCCTCGCGCGCGGCTACCTCGATCTGCCGGAGCTCACCGCGGAGCGGTTCATCCACGATCCCATCGGCGGCGAGCCGGGAGGGCGGCTGTACCGGACCGGCGATCGCGTCCGCCTGATGCCGGACGGGCAGCTCGAGTTCCTCGGCCGCATGGATCAGCAGGTCAAGGTCCGCGGTTACCGGATCGAGCTCGGCGAGATCGAGGTGGTCCTCGGCGAGCACCCGGCCGTGCGCGAGGTGGTCGTGGTGGCGCAGCCGGCGCGCTCGGGCGACCGGCGCCTCGTGGCGTACGTCGTCCCTCACGGCAGCAGGGCCGCGGCGCCGCCCAGGCAAGCCGGGGCCCGCGCGCGCCCATTCACGGCGGATCCGACGGGCGGGCTCGAGCGCACGATCCGCGATCATGCGCAGCGGCGGCTGCCCGATTACATGCACCCTTCGGCCATCGTGCTGCTCGACGCGCTGCCCCTCGCGGGCAACGGCGAGGTGGACCGCCGCGCCCTGCCGGCCCCCGGCGAGCTCCGCCCCGAGAGCGCGCCGATGGTGGCGCCGCGGAGCTCGCTCGAGGAGCGGCTCATCGCGATATGGCAGGACGTCCTCGGCATCGAGCGCGTGAGCGTGCACGACAACTTCTTCGATCTGGGCGGCCACTCGTTGCTCCTGGTACGCCTCCACGAGCGCGTCCGGGAGTCGTTCGGGAGCGATCTCTCCCTCGTCGACATCTTCGCGCGCCCGACGGTCACCGACCTCGCCGCGTTCCTCGCGAGCAGCAGCGGCCGTGGGAGCGAGCTCTCGGCGGCCGACGCGCGGGCGCTGAAGCAGCGAGAGATCCTGAAACGAAAGAAGCAAGCAGCCAAGAGCAGACAGAATGGATCCGCTTGATCAACCCGTCCCCGAGGACCAGATCGCGATCATCGGGATGGCGGGCCGCTTCCCGGGCGCGAGGAGCGTCGACGCCTTCTGGCAGAACCTGCGCGATGGAGTCGAGTCGATCGTCGCGCTCTCGGATCAGGACCTCGCCGCGGCGGGCGTGCCCCCGGAGGTGGCCTCGGACCCGAGCTACGTCCGCGCGCGGGCCGTGCTCGAAGACGTGGAGTGGTTCGACGCCGCCTTCTTCGGGATGACCCCGAGAGAGGCCGAGATCCTGGACCCCCAGCACCGCTTCTTCCTGGAGTGCGTCTGGGAGGCGCTGGAGCACGCCGGCTACAACCCCGAGGCGTTCAAAGGCACCATCGGCGTCTACGCGGGCGCGAGCGGCCACGACACGTATTTCCTGAGCAACCTTTACCCGAATCACGAGCTCAGGAAGGCGATGGACTACCAGATGTACATCGCCAACGACAAGGACTTCCTGGCCACGCGGACGTCCTACAAGCTGAACCTCCGGGGGCCGAGCGTCGCGGTGCAGAGCGCCTGTTCGACCTCGCTCGTCGCCGTCCACATGGCCTGTCAGGCGCTGCTCACGTACCAGTGCGACATCGCGCTGGCCGGCGGCGTGGCGATCAACGTCCCCACGCGGTCGGGTTACCTCTACCGGCACGGCATGATCCTCTCGCCCGACGGGCGCTGCCGCACGTTCGACGCCGAGGCGCAGGGGACGGTCGCCGGGAACGGCGCGGGCGTTGTCGTGCTGCGCAGGCTCGAGGACGCCCTCGACAGCGGCGATCACATCGAGGCGGTGATCCGGGGCTCGGCCGTCAACAACGACGGATCGGCCAAGATCGGGTTCACCGCGCCGGGCGTGGAGGGGCAGGTGCAGGCCATCACGCAGGCGCTGGCGATGGCGAACACGGATCCGGAGACGATCTCGTACGTGGAGGCCCACGGCACGGGCACGCGCCTCGGGGATCCCATCGAGGTCGCGGCCCTGACCAGGGCGTTCCACGCCCGCTCCCGCAGCCAGCGCAAGGGCTGGTGCGCGCTCGGCTCGGCCAAGCCGAACGTCGGACACCTCGACGTCGCGTCCGGCATCACCGGCCTGCTCAAGGTCGTCCAGGCGCTCCGCCACCGGCAGCTCCCGCCCACCTTGCACTTCAACACGCCGAACCCCGAGATCGACTTCGCGAACAGCCCCTTCTACGTCAACGCGGCGCTCGCGGACTGGGATCCCGGCGACGGGCCCCGCCGCGCCGGCGTGAGCTCGTTCGGCATCGGCGGCACCAACGCCCACGCCATCCTCGAGGAGGCGCCCCACGCGGCGGCGGCGCCCGGCGGGCGGTCCTGGCAGCTCCTCCTGCTCTCCGCCCGCACGAGGACCGCGCTCGACACGATCACCGAGAACCTCGTCGGGTATCTCAAGGCGCACCCGGACGTCAGCCTGCCCGACGTCACGTTCACGCTCCAGGTCGGCCGCAAGACGTTCCCGCACCGGCGCATGCTCGTCTGCAACGACGCGGAGGAGGCGGTGAGCCTCCTGTCGACGCTCGGGGAGCGGCGGGTCCTCGCGCACGTCGAGGAGGCCGTCGACCGCCCGGTCGTCTTCATGTTCCCGGGGCAGGGCACGCAGTACACCGGCATGGCGCGCGAGCTGTACGAGCTGGAGCCCACGTTCTGCGCCGGCGTCGATCTCTGCGCGGCCATGCTCCAGCCGGAGCTCGGGCTCGATCTCCGCGAGGTGATCTACCCGCCCCCGGGCCGGGAGGCGGCGGCGGCGGAGATGCTCAAGCAGACGCGCTTCGCCCAGCCCGCGCTTTTCGTGATCGAGTACGCGCTGGCCACGCTCTGGATGGAGTGGGGCATCCGGCCCGCGGCGATGATCGGCCACAGCCTCGGCGAGTACGTCGCGGCCTGCCTCGCGGGCGTCTTCTCGCTGGAGGACGCGCTCCGGATCGTCGCCCGGCGGGGCAAGCTGATGCAGGAGATGCCGCCGGGCGCGATGCTCGCGGTCCCGCTGCCCGAGGCCGAGGTGCAGCAGCTGCTCGACGAGGGCGGCGGCGCGCTCTCGCTCGCGGCCGTCAACGGGCCGTCCGCCTGCGTCGTGGCCGGGCCCGAGGACGCGATCGAGGCGCTCTCCGACCGGCTCTTCGCCGAGCGCGAGCTGGAGTGCACCCGACTCCAGACCTCGCACGCGTTCCACTCCCGGATGATGGAGCCGATGCTCGCCGCGTTCACCGCGATCGTGGCCCGCGCGCGCCCGAGCGCCCCGAAGATCCCGATCGCGTCGAACGTCACCGGCACCTGGCTGTCCGCGGCCGACGCGCAGGACCCCGCGTACTGGGCGAGGCACGTGCGCGAGCCGGTGCGCTTCATGGCGGGGCTCGGGGAGGTGCTCGCCGATCCGACCCGCGCCCTGCTCGAGGTCGGCCCGGGCCGGGTGCTCGCGACTCTGGCCAAACATCACCCCGCGCGGGGCGCCCGCCGGGTGATGCTCTCGTCGATCCGGCACGTCCACCACCGCCAGTCCGACATCGGGTTCCTGCTGGAGACGCTGGGCCAGCTCTGGCTCTCCGGCGTCCGCCTCGACTGGTCGGGCTTGTACACCCACGAGCCCCGCCGGCGCGTGTCCCTGCCGACCTACCCGTTCGAGCGGAAGCGGTACTGGATCGACCCGCCCGCGCCCGCCGCCACGACCGCCGCGCGCCGGCCGGCGCGCAGCGCGCCGGAGCCGGCCGGCCTGATCCACCTCCAGGCCTGGAAGCGCTCGGTGTTGTCGGGGTCGATGAAGGCGTCGGCCCGGCCGCCGAGGGCCCAGTGCTGCGTCGTCTTCGCCGACAGCTACGGGCTGGGCGCCCGCATGGAGATGCGGCTCCGCCGGGACGGCTACAAGGTCATCACCGTGCGGCCGGGCGAGGGCTTCGCCGCGACGGGCGAGGGCGAGTTCACCGTCGCCCCCGCGAGCCGCGAGGACCACGCATCCCTCTTCCGCGCGCTCCGCGCCGCGGGCGTCTCCCCCTCGCGCATCATGTTCCTGTGGGGCGTGACGAAGCCCGCGCGCGCGCCGCTCGACGCCGCCCGCCTCGCGGACGCCCAGCGGCTCGGGTTCGCCAGCCTCGTCGCGCTGGCCCAGGGCATCAGCGACGCGGGGCTCCGCGACGACGTGCGGCTCGGGGTCGTGACGAGCCACATGCAGAAGGTGACCGACCCGGCGGTGCTCTGCCCCGAGAAGGCCACGCTGCTCGGCCCGTGCGAGGCCATCCCCAGGGCGTACCCGAACATCTCGTGCATCAGCGTCGACATCGACCTGCCGGAGCCGCGGACGCTCCAGGAGGCGAGGCTCATCGACCAGCTCCTCGCCGAGGTCACGCTGGAGCAGACCGAGCCCGTCATCGCCTACCGGAACGGGGAGCGCTGGGTCCGGATCTTCGAGCCCGCGCGCATGGACCGCGCCGAGGGCCTGCCGCCGCGCCTGCGGGAGGGCGGCGTCTACCTGATCGCCGGCGGGCTCGGGGTCGTCGGCTCCGCCATGGCGGAGCACCTCGCGAAGGTCGCGCGCGCGAAGCTCGTGCTCGCGGGCCGGACGGCGCTCCCGCCCCGGGAGGCCTGGGGCGACCTCGCCGGCGCGGGCGCCTCCGACGCGTTACGCCGCAAGATCGGCGCGGTGCTCGAGATGGAGCGGCTGGGCGCCGAGGTGCTGCTCGTGACGGCCGACGTCACGCGGCTCGACGACATGCAGCGCGCGGTGGCCGAGGGGCTCCAGCGCTTCGGGCGGATCGACGGCGTGATCCACGCGGCGGGCGCCCGCCGCGCCGTGCCCCTCCAGCGCATGACGCGCGAGGAGGGCGAGGCGCTCCTCGCCCCGAAGCTCGACGGCGCGCTCGTCCTCGACGAGGCGCTCCGGGGCCTCCGGCCCGATTTCGTCGCGCTGTGCGCCGCGCGGACCGCGGGCGCCCGCGGGGCGGACCTCGCGGGCCAGTGCGCCGCGACCGCCTTCCTCGGCGCCTTCGCGCAGCGGCGGGCCGCCGGTGACGGCCCGCTCACGATCGCGATCGAGTCGGACCCGTGGCAGCGGCAGGACGCCTCGCGCGGCAAGGATCCCGAGCCCGCGGCCGACTCGAGCGAGGGCGGCGCGGCCGCCGCGGAGGAGGGGATCTCGCGCGACGAGGCGCTCGACGCCTGGATGCGCGTCCTCACGAGCCCCACGCCCCACGTCCTGGTCCTGAAGCGTGAAGCGCAGGCCAAGCAGCGCCCCTCGGCCAGCTCGATCGCGCCGCCCTCGCGGGACGTCGAGTCCGAGGGCATCCCGAGATCGGTCCACCCGCGGCCCGACCTCGGCACGGCCTACGTGGCGCCGCGCGATCCGCTGGAGCGCGCCGTCGCCGAGACCTGGGAGAAGCTGTTCGGCATCGAGCGGATCGGCGTGCACGACGACTTCTTCGCGCTCGGCGGCGACTCGCTGCTCGCCGTCCAGCTCATCTCCCGGCTGCGCAACGTCGTGAACATGGATCTCCCCGGCCACAGCCTGCTCAACGCGCCGACCGTCGCGGCCCTGGCCGAGCTCATCGCGCAGTCCGACTCGCCCTCATCCACCTCGATGTCGCGGCGCTCTCCCGCGCGCCTCTTGCCCCCCTCGCTCGTGCGGATCAAGCCCGGCACCGGGCGGCCGCTCTTCCTGATGCACCCGGTCGGAGGGCACGTTTACTTCTACCACGATCTCGCCACCTGCCTGGACCCGGCGCAGCCCGTGTACGGGCTGCAGGCGCAGGGCATCGAAGGCAAGGCGCCGCCCTTGACCCGCGTCGAGGAGATGGCCGCGCGCTACCTCGAGGCGGTACGGCGGCACATCCAGCCGGAGGGCCCCTACGTGCTCGGCGGGTCGTCCTTCGGCGGGGTCGTCGCCTTCGAGATGGCGCACCAGCTCATCTCCGGGGGCGAGCGCGTCGCGCTTCTCATGATGATCGACACGCCCGCGCCCTCGGCGGTGTTCCCCGAGGATCTCGACACCCCCGAGCGCCTCGCCTACCTGATCAGCGGCGATGCGAGTCTCCCCGTCCCCGCGGAGGAGATCCGGCACCTCTCCCCGGACGAGCAGCTGCTCCACGTGCTCCAGCGCAAGAAGGGTGTCTCCCGGATGTTCCCGAAGCTGGCGCTCCAGGAGCTCGCCACGTTCCGCACGATCGTCACCGCCAACCTGCAGGCGATGCTGCGCTATGTCCCCCGCCCCTACCCGGGTGACGTGCTCTTCTTCGAGGCGAGCGAGCGCGACGCCATGACCGTGAACAACCCGGCGCGGGGATGGCTCGATTTGATCCAGGGCCAGCTCACTGTCCACGAGGTCCCTGGCAATCACATCACCATGAATTTGCAGCCGAACGTGCAAGTCATGGCCGATCATCTACGCGCGGCCCTCGAGGCGGCGGGACATCAGGGCTGATGTTGACGCCCGGCCGGCGGGCTCTTTACCATGGGTGTGGAGCGGCGACGGCGACGCCCCCGCGCGGTCGCGCGGGCTCGAGCACGGCCAGGGCGCGCGGCGGAGGTGGAGAATGTCGAAGATCACCGCGGAGCAGGCGAGAGACGAGCACGTCGCGCTCCTCAAGGCGTGGACAAAGGCGGTGGGGGGGGCCGTCAAGGACTACGGCTTCCTCGACCGCCACCTGGCCGAGGGCTGGAGGTACGTCGATTACAGCGGAGTGCAACGCGGTAAGGACGAGTACCTGAAGCTCGTCGACAGCATGTTGACGTACACGCAGGAGCTCCGGCAGTGCGACGTGCGTATCGCCGGCGGAGACGTCGCTATCGTGACCGGAGTCTACCGCTCACGCGCCGAGATCAAGGGTGGTGTCAAGTTCGATAACACCATCGCCTTCACCGCGGTCTGGGAGCTCCAGGGCGGTGAGTGGAGAGCGCTCGTGCTCCACACGACGAGGATCCCTGACGCGTCGTGATCGACGTCCGCGCGGAGCGGGTCGATGTCGAGGCGCTCCGGCGGCCGGCGTCGGGCCGGCGAGGCCGGAGGAAAGATTGACAGGGATCTTGCTTCTAGTACCGTCAACTCAGGATCGTCCTGTCGACGATCTCCAGGGCTCCCATGGATCTTCGTCCGTTCCTCGCATACGCGGTGCAGATCGCATCGGCGCTATCTAAATTTCATAAGTCAGGCACCCTTCACCTGGACATCCGCCCCGCGAACCTCTCCGTGCACCCGGAGAGCGGGGAGGTGTCGCTCGACGGCGGGCTGGCCGTGGTACGCGGCGATCTCGGCCTCTCCGACGAGGCGAAGATCAACCCGGAGTCGCTGCCCTACATCGCGCCGGAGCGGACGGGCCGCGTCGACTGGCCGATCGACGAGCGCGCCGATCTCTACTCGCTCGGCGTCACGCTGTACGAGCTGCTCTCCGGCAAGCTGCCGCTCGACGCAGACGACGCGCCCGCGTGGGCGCACGCCCACATCGCGAGGGCCCCTGTGCCGCTCGCGGAGGTGGTGCAGGACGTGCCCCGGATCGTCTCCGACATCGTCATGAAGCTCCTCGCGAAGTCTCCGGAGGAGCGTTATCAGACCGCCCGCGGGCTCTGGTCGGATCTCCTCATGTGCCATACCGAGATGGAGGAGCTCGGGATGATCGACTCGTTCCCGCTCGGGACGGCCGACATCCCGGACCGGCTGCAGCTCCCGACGAAGCTCTACGGCAGGAAGCGCGAGCGCGCGCTCCTGCTCGAGGCGTTCGATCGCGTGGTCGTCACGGGCACCGCCGAGCTCGTGCTCGTCGCCGGGTACTCGGGCGTCGGAAAGACCTCGCTCGTGAAGGAGGTGCAGGAGCCCATCGTCCGCGAGCGCGGGGCGTTCATCTCCGGGAAGTTCGATCAGCTCCAGCGCGATATCCCCTACCGCACGATCGCCCAGGCGTTCGGGGAGCTCGTCCGGCAGTTCCTGACGGAGAGCCCGCAGTCCCTCGCGGGGTGGAAGCACCGGCTGAGCGACGCGGTCGGCGAGGAGGGGCGGGTCATCACCGACATCATCCCGCAGCTCTCGCTGATCCTCGGCGAGCAGCCGCCGGTGCCGCCGCTCGCGCCGAACGAGGCGCGCAGCCGCATCGTCCGCGTGTTCCATGCGTTCCTCGGCGTGGTCGCGCGCAAGCGGCACCCGCTCGTGCTGTTCGTGGACGACCTGCAGTGGGCGGATCCCGCCAGCTTGAGGCTCATCCGCGACATCGTCGCGGTGCCCGAGAAGCGGCACCTGCTCGTGATCGGGGCGTACCGCGACAACGAGGTGAGCCCGTCGCACCCGCTCATGGAGGTGCTCCGGCAGATCCACGCCACGGGCGCGCGCGTCTCGACGCTCAGCCTCGACCCGCTCCCGCACGAGAACGTCCTCGAGCTCGTCATGGACACCTTCCGCTGCGAGGACGAGCAGGGGGCTCAGCTCACCAGGCTCCTCGTCCAGAGGACGGGCGGCAACCCGTTCTTCGTGGGCCAGTTCCTGACGGAGCTCTATCGCCAGAAGCTGGTCTGGGTCGACCCCGTGAGCGCCGTCTGGTGCTGGAACATCGAGGCCATCGCCGCGCAGAACCTGACTGACAACGTCGTCGATCTGGTGCTGACCCGCCTCAGGCGGCTCGACGGCGAGACGCAGCGGGTCCTCTCCCTCGCCGCCTGCCTCGGCGCCCGCTTCGACGCCGAGGTCCTCTCGGCCATGTACGGCGAGTCCACGCAGGCGACGCACGCCGCCATCACCCCGGCCATCCGCGAGGGGCTCGTGGCGCGCCGGGGCGGCACGTACAAGTTCCTCCACGACCGCGTGCAGCAGGCCGCGTACCTGCTCATCCGCGAGGGCAACCACGCCTCGACGCACCTGCGCATCGGGCGCCTGCTGCTCGTCCAGACGCCGGAGGAGGCGCTGGAGGACCGGCTGTTCGAGATCACGAACCAGCTGAACATCGGCGCCTCCCTCATCACCGATCCGGGCGAGCGGCGCAGGACGGCCGAGCTGAACCTCCGCGCCGGCAGGAAGGCGAGGGCCTCCGGGGCCTACGGCTCCGCGGTGGCCTACTTCGCCGCGGGCTGCGCGCTGATCGGGGAGGACGACTGGGCGGGAGCCGACGATCTGCTCGCCTTCGCGCTGCACCTCGATCTCGCCGAGAGCGCGAGCGTGAACGGGGAGTTCGATCGGTCCGTCGGCCTCTGCTCGGTGCTCCTCGAGCGCGCGCGCACGCAGCTCGACAAGGCGGCCGCCTACCGCGTCCTGATGCAGAACCACATGGCCCGGTCGGAGCACGACGCGTGCATCGGCGTCGGGCTGGAGTGCCTCGCGCTGCTCGGCATCAAGCTCCGGAGGCAGCCGGCCGACGAGGAGGTGACCGCGGAGATCACGGCGCTGCGCGACGCGCTGCGCGATCGCACGGCCGACGAGATCCTGGGCCAGCCGAGGATGACGGCGCCGCCGATGGTCGCGGCGATGGGCGTGATGGCGGTGATGTACGCCTCGTCGTTCTACACCGATCCGAACCTCAACGACCTCCTGGTCTGTCAGATGGTCCGGCTCAGCCTGCTCCACGGCAACGCGGAGTCGACCGGCATCGGGTACACGAGCCTCGGCAAGGCGCTGTGCGTGAGGCTCAACGCGTACCAGGACGGCGACCGGATCGGCAGGGTGGGATACGAGCTGACCGAGAAGATGAACGCGCTCGTCTACAAGCCCGAGGTGGCCAACCTCTATGGCTGCCTGATCTCGGTCTGGACGCGCCACATCGACACCGGGATCGCCTGCCAGCTCGCGAGCATCCAGGCCGCGAACGAGGTCGGGAACCTGACGTGGGGGAGCTTCAGCAACATCCAGCTCACCTTGAACGTGCTCGTGCGGGGCGACCCGATCGAGGAGACGTACAAGGTCGCGGTGAGCGCGCTCGACTACGCGACGAAGGCGAAGATCACGTTCGCCGTGGACGCCGTGACGAGCATGCTGCGCCTGGTCCAGGCGCTGAGGGGCGCCACGCGCCACCTCGGCACGATGAGCGGGGACGACTTCGACGAGCAGGCGTTCGAGGCCCGCCTCGAGAAGGAGAGCTTCCCGAGCGTGCGGCTCGTCTTTTATATCATGAAGACCGCGCAGCACCTCCTTGCGTGCAACGACGAGGGGGCGGCCCTTGCCGCGGAGGCGTCGGAGCGCAACATCGCGGGGGGTAGCGGGTCGCTGTTCGCGGCCGAGTGCCACTATTACTGTGCCCTCGCCCGGGCGGCCCGCTTCTCCGGGGCCCCGGCCGAGGAGCAGGCCGGGCTCCGGCGGTCGCTCGCCGGCCACGAGGAGCAGCTGCGCGTCTGGGCCGAGAGTTGCCCCGACAACTTCGCCGGCAAACACGCGCTCGTAGCGGCGGAGCGCGCGCGCGTCGACGGCAGGCACGACGAGGCCGCGGCGCTCTACGATAAGGCGATCGTGGCCTTCCGCGAGTCCCGGTTCATCCACCAGGAGGCGCTCGCGAGCGAGCTCGCCGCCCGGTTCTACCTGGATCGCGGCTACAGCGGCCTGCCGGGGCTCTACCTGCGGGAGGCGGTGGCGTCGTACTCGCGCTGGGGCGCGAGCGAGAAGGTGAGGCAGCTCGAGCAGCGGCATGCGCTCGTCCTGAATCAGGAGCAGCGCCGCGCGACGAGCCGCGGCGTCATGACGATGGCGGCGGAGGCCATCGACGCGCAGACCGCGGTGAAGGTCTCGCGGTCGCTCTCGAGCGACATGACGCCGAAGGAGATGATGGAGTCGCTCATGCGGCTCGTCGTCGAGCACGAGGGGGCGGAGCGGTGCTGTCTCCTGCTCACCGGGGACGGCCAGCGGCTCGCCGCCGAGGCCGTGGTGGACCGCGACGGCATCAGCATCCGCGTGTACGAGCGGAGCACGGCGCCGCTCGCGACCCGCGTCCCGGCGTCGATCGTCAACTATGTCGAGCGGACGCGGGAGCGGGTGGTGCTCAGCGACGTCGGGGCGAGCGGCGCCTTCGCCGGGGACGAGTACCTCGTGCGCGAGCGGCCGAAGTCGGTGCTGTGCATGCCGCTCATGAAGAACCCCGGCGAGGTGGGCGGCCTCCTCTACCTGGAGAACCGGCTGGTCCACGGCGCGTTCATCCTGCGCCGGCTGCCGCTCCTCGAGTTCCTGGCCGCGCTGTCGCTGCAGAACACCGTGCTCCGCGGCGAGCTGGAGCAGGAGGCGCTGAAGGTCCAGCGGACCGAGGAGGCGCTGCGCCGGAGCGAGAGGGCGCTCCGGGATCTGGCGGAGTCGAGCGACGTCCCCACGTGAGGCGCGGGCCGCGCCGCCGCACCGGCGTGGTGTGGCGGCGCGGCGTTCAGGCGCTCTCAGGCGCTCTCAGGCGCTCTCGAGCACGTGGCGCACGCTGTCGAGGAACGGCCTGTCCGACACGGAGAGGTGGAGCTGCACGAACCGCCAGTGATCCCCGTGGCGCTCCACCGTGCAGGTCAGTCGGAGCGCGGGCAGGTCGAAGCGCACGCCGCCCATGGTGGCGTGGATACCGAAGCCGGCCGTCCCGGCGCAGGCGGCCGCTCCCCCGGCCAGCAGACGCACCTGGACATCGCCGGTGATCCTGCACACGAGGTCCTTCAGGATCTCGCTCTGCCGCCGGAACGAGGCCTCGATCTCGGCCCAGCGCGTGAAGTGCAGCTTGTCGTGTGTGCCGTAGAAGATCAGGGCATCGTCACGTACGAACATGTCGCATAACGCGTCCACGTCGCCTCGCTCGAAGGCGCGCGCGAACTCGACGAGCATCTGGCGAACCGAATCTTCTGGACTTGCCGGCTTTCTCTCCGAGGACTCCATGCGCTCCGCTGCTCCCGTACCGATCCGAGCCTGATCTCGGCCGAGCATACAGCACCCCGGAGGCGACGCGCGACGCCCTGCGCGCGAAAGCGCTCGGAGCCCGGGCGGCTGCGCGCGACAAGGGTCGTCGCGGTCACGAACACGTAACACCACACGACCCCGACCAGCGCCAGCCGACCAGGTGCCCCCTCGAACCCCGGAACCCAGCTGACCAGAAACCCCACGAGCAGGAACAGCAGCCCCACGCCCTGCAGCTGCGCGATCGACATCCGCTTCAGGAGGGCGCCGACCGAGAGCGAGGGCAGGTACATGCTCAGGAGGTGCACCTGGATCACCCAGCTCGCCTGCTGGACCGAGCACTGCTCGACGCCGCACATCTGGAGCGGCGTCGGCACCATGAGGAGGCTCATCACCAGGAAGGCGCCCGCGCCCATGGCCACCATGGGCCAGTACAGCGCGCGGGCACGCGCGTCCGGCGCGGCGGAGGCCTCGGCGGCGCGCGCCTCCTGCGGCCCGTACGCCGCGAACGAGAGCGCCGCCATGAGCTGGAGCGCCGCGAGCATCAGCAGGGCAGCGGGCATGTACCTGGACGTCCGCCCCTCCAGCAGGCCGAAGAGCGAGATGCCGGGGACGATGCCAGCGGCGCTGGCGAGCTGGATCATGGCCAGCAGGCCCGGCGCCCTTGCTGCTCGGCTGCCCCTCGAGGATCGCGAAGCGATACTGCTGCACGAACGCGCCTTGCAGACCGACGCCGCAGACCGCCGCGCAGAACAGCGGGAGATCGGCGCGCTCCACCGCGACCGCCGCGACCGCCGCGTTGGGCCACGGCCGAGCCCCGCTCGGCGGAAAGACAGACGGAAAGTGTTGGAAATGCCGAGCTATCTTCCGGCCCCTTCTCGCTGTCGCAGAAATCCCTGGCGGGACGATTCCGCGGGGGCAAACCGGTGTGATCCGGTGCTTTGCCCGGGATTTCAGGGAGCCGTGACGGCGGATCGCAGCGCGTCGGTGGGGGTGGGCCCAACCCGGGCCCAGCCGGCGAGCCTCGATCCTGGGAAGCTCGCGTCGGCCGGCGCGTCGCCTCGGCTCGTCGTGGTTGCCTCGCTTGCCGGCACCCTGAACCGCGCCGTCGCCCTTGGGGATGAGGAGGCGGCGCGGATCGTTCACGAGGCCATCGGTCGGCTGCTCGGCCTGGTGCCAGCACGGGAGGGGGGAGAAAGGTCGCGCCGACGGTAGCAAGCTGTTCGCCTCGACGAGCAGCTCCGTCAGCACGGGCGCGATCGGGATGCCCCTCTCGCGCCGTGGGGGCCCCATCGTTAACGAGGTCCGCAGCTTAAGGCCGCTTCTACGGCGAGCAAGCAGTCGGGCTGGAGAGCGTGGCCCCCGCATGCGCTTGCACCAGCTCCTTCACTTGGGAGGCCGGCACCAGGAACGACTTGTATTCGTACGGAGGGTTGAAGGCGTCGCCGCTGCCCATTTGATTTCCGGAGCAGCCCTCGAACAGGTTGCCCGTCGCCTCTTGCACGGAGCCGTCTCCCTTCTGCTTGCCCAAGTCAATCGGCTCGTTCTGGTCGATGAAATGGTTGTTCTCGGTCAGCACGTTGCACTTGAAGCCGTTCGACACGCCGAGACTCGAAGGGCCGACCGAGGTGTCCTCCGTGTAGAGGTTGTTGACGACGTGGATCCACCCGTACCGGCAGCGGGGTTGGCGTTCTGCGACCCCGGTCCACCAATTGAACATGAAGGTGATGTTGAGCTTGCCTTCGCTCACGGGCTCGTTGTCCGAGGATGCAATCAGATTCGACAGGTTGTGATCGCCTCTTTTGCTATAGCCGAAGATGCTCCACGTGAACGTCACGTTGTCGGCCCCCTTGACGACGTCGGCATTGCCATCTTGCCCGTCCCAGAACTCGGCGTGGTCGACCCAGATGTTCTTGGAGTTGCCCTCGATGCTGATGTTGTCCCAGGCCTGGTCGCCGTTGGAGCCCGGCCCACGGACGACGATGTTGCGCAGGATGACGTTGCTCGCGTCCTTGATATGGATAGCCGCTTTGATCTGCGTACCCGCGTGGAGGCCGACGATGGTTTTGTTTGATTTGATCTCCAGTCGATCCCCGGAAGTCCCCGACCAACCACCGCCCACCGTGCCGTCGATGTGAATCACCCGCGCCTCCCCATCCTTGGCGTACTTCAGGAGATCGGCGAAGTTATTGACGACGATGGGCTCGGCGCTGCCTCCGCCCGTGACATTGAAGGCGCCACCATTGCGACCTGAGCGCGTGGCCCAGCCGATGGGCTTGCATTGGTCCGCGCCCCCACCACCGTCACCGCCCCCGGAGCCGTCGGAGCCGCCCGAGGCCTCCGAGCCGCCCGAGGCCTCCGAGCCGCCCGAGGCCTCCGAGCCACCCGAGGCCTCCGAGCCGCCCGAGGCCCCCGAGCCACCCAAGCCGCCCGAGGCCCCCGAGCCACCCAAGCCGCCCGAGGCCCCCGAGCCACCCGACCCGCCCGAGCCGTTCGCGGTCGAGCCCGAGCTACCCACGCCCACCTGGCTGCCACCGCTTCCGCTGCTATCGCCGGTGGTCGAGCTCGTGCCGCCCGCTTCGCTCGACTCGCTCCCTTCATTGCCACCGCACGAGACTGCTGAAGCAAAGACCCCGCCGAACAGCCCCAAAAGAATTATCTTCCTATTCATGACGACCTCTGCGGCCGGCCATGCAATCTCTGAACCACCGGGGATACCTCTCTTCCATATAAGGAAGACCAATGGCGCTCCGGACTGCGTAAACTGCTCCGATCTACACTGTCAACCGCGAGTTGACGTCCATACTCAGGCGTGTGAGGCCCGGCTCCTCCTCGCGGCAGAGTGGACCTCGGCGAGCTCGCCGAGGTCCACTCTGCCGTGCCGCAGCAGCTACGCTGTGCCTCGATGCGGATTTCACGCCATCGTGATCACCGAGATCACCGCATCGCGATCGCTCAGATCAGCGCATCGTGATCGCCAGGATGCACCATCGTGATCAGCGGGATCACGCTCATGATCGCGCTGATCACGATGGTGTGGTCTTCCTCGACCCGCTCCGGGCGCGTAGTCCGAAGGAGCCTCTGGGTGAGGCGACGGCGGACGCGATCCGTGGCTTGCGCGTCGGCCGTAACAGCGGAGGATAGCCCGCGCAAAGCTATTCCGACCTGTCAAGAATTGCCCGTCAACGATCGGCAATTGACATAACGTACAAAAGTACGAACCACTGATCCGCCTACAAGAACCAACAGATCCAACGAGTTCACTCGGCTGTTGTATATTGTCTACGCCACGCTGAGCTCCTCCCCAGGTAGGGTCTCGCCCTCGCTAGGATTTATAGATTCACAAAAAACACGTTCATAGCCCTTCGAGGGCCTGAGTGAGAAGCCGCGACGGAAGCTGCCTAACTAGGCAGTCGAAGCTGACATGGCCCTCGCTTCGCTCGGGACCACGCAGCTCAACTCCAGTCGTTGGGCCGGAAGAGTGCGGGGACGCAGGCACGATCCCGAAACAGGCGGCAGCGCATCGAAGGGCCCGGCAACAGGGTGGCGAGCGAAGGAGAATCCCTCGGCGCTGCGCCGCCAGGCCAGGTGCCGACCCCGATCGGTGATGCCGCGGGCTCTTCACCGCGGGGGACGCGACGGCGGAGGGCGCCCCGTTGGGCCACACCGGAGCCGCCCTCGGCGGGGAGACAGTCGGAAACTATCAAAATTGCCACTGTTTCCGGCGACCGCTCGTCATCGACCGGCTTTTCTGGCGGGACTCTTCCGCGGGGGCGAACCGTTGCGATCCGTCGGATGCCCCGGGGTTTTGGGAGGACGTGACGACGGATCGCAGCCCCTCGGAAGGCGAGGGCCCAACCCGGGCCCAAGCGTCAAGCCTTCGGCCTGGGGAGCTCGCCGTGACCGGGCCGTCGCCTCGGGCGACCGTGGTCGCCTCGCTCGCCAGCACCCTGAGCCGCGCCGTCGCCCTTGGTGATGAGATGGCGGCCAGGGTTGTCCACGAGGCGATCGGTCAGCTGCTCAACCCACCACCAGCCACGAAGCGGCGAGTCCCTTCGCGCTGAGCCTTCCGTCGCCTTGCGAGGCCGCCTTTAAAATCATCGCGAACTATCACGGCTTGTCGGACGCCCTTGGGCCGAACTCCTTGCACGGGGAGCGGAGCCACAGCACCGTCTGCGTGCGGATCTTGAGCCCTGGCGACGTCGACCAAGGAGCGCGGCGCGTGCGTGCCGCCGGTCCCATGGCCAGCACCACAGCCACGCCGGAGCGCCTCGCACGCTCAGAGTGCGCGTGGATCAAGACCGCGTTGTCGGAGATGGGAGCGAGAGAGCTTGCTCCGGCATGGATCCCTCATGCCATGGCGGAAGGGTCAACGCCGAGACCGGGACCCGTCGTGGCGGGCATGGCGCGACCGTGGGCGGGCAACAGGGACGCGGTAAGGCAATTTCGGAGAGCCGGTCAGATCAGGGGAATCCCGGACTGCGCGGGGTTGCGGTCAGGAGGGGCTTGTCTTCCTCAAGGCGGAGGCCGGGGACGTAGGGGCCGAGTTCCCCGGGCTCGAAGCGGCAGAGGTGAACGGCGTGCCAGAAGTTGCCGGCGAGATTGCCCCCGAACTTGTAGCGGCCATCGGGGGTGAAGGCTACCCAGCCCTCGGGGAGCGCGAGGAGAATGGCGAGACATCGCTGGATAGCGACGTTCCACAGCCGGATAGTGCCGTCCGACGATGTGGAAGCGAGCGTGCGGCCGTCGGGGTGGAACGCCACGCTCACGACCTCTGCTTGGTGGCCGTTGAGCACGCCCAGCTCCTTGCCCGTGCTGCCCTCCCACAGCTGCACAGTGTTGTCGGCCGAGCCCGAGGCCAGAATCTCGCCGTCCGCACTCCACGCTACGCTAAGGACCCGTCCTTCATGGCCCTTGAGCACGCCCAGCTCCTTGCCCGTGTTGCCCTCCCAAAGCCGCAGAGTCTTATCATCCGAGCCCGAGGCCAGCATCTTGCCGTCCGCGCTCCACGCCACGCTACGGACACAGCCGTGATGGCCATTGAGCACGCGCGGAGTCTCGCCCGTGCTACCGTCCCACAGCCGAATCGCATGGTCATCTGAGCCCGAGGCCAGCGTCCTGCCGTCCGCGCTCCACGCTACGCTATGGACACAGCCGTCATGGCCCTTGAGCACGCGCTGCGTCTCGCCCGTTTTGCCGTCCCACAGCCGAATCGTATGGTCATCTGAGCCCGAGGCCAGCGTCCTGCCATCCGCGCTCCACGCTACACTACGGATACAGCCGTCGTGGCCCTTGAGCACTCCCAGCTCCTTGATGCCCTCCCACAGCCGCACGGTCTTGTCGTCCGAGCCCGAAGCCAGCATTGTACCGTCCGCGCTCCACGCTACGCACTGGACCCATCCTTGATGGCCTCTGAGTACGCCCAGTTCCTTGCCCGTGCTGCCATGCCATAGCCGCACGGATTTGTCGTCCGAGCCCGATGCCAGCGTCACGCCATCAGCGCTCCACGCGACACCACAAACCCGCTCTAAAATGGCTTTGAGCGCACGCAGCGTATTGCCATTGCTGCGATGCCACAACCAGACTTTCTCCTGCGAGCCCGAGACCAGCGTCTCGCCGTCCGCGCTCCATGTCACGCTGTGGATTCCGCTGTCATGGCCCGCATTTCCCCCCAGCGCCATACCCGTGCTGCCGTCCCACGTCCTCAGTACCATATCGTCCGAGCCCGATGCCAGTATCACGCCGTTCGCACTCCACGCTACGCTAAGGACCCTTCCTTCATGGCCCTTGAGCACGCGCAGTTCCTTGCCCGTGCTGCCGTCCCACAACCGCACGGTCCTGTCGTCCGAGCCCGAAGCCAGCATTGTACCGTCCGCGCTCCACGCTACGCTCTGGACCGGTCCTTCATGGCCCTTGAGCACGCGCAGCACCTTGCCCGTGCTGCCGTCCCACAACCGCACTCTCCTGTCGTCCGAGCCCGAAGCCAGCATTGTACCATTCGCGCTCCACGCTACGCTCTGGACCGGTCCTTTATGGCCATTGAGCACGCGCAGCATTGTGCCCGTACTGCCTTGCCACAGCCGTACGGTCTTATCGCGCGAGCCTGAGGCGAGCGTCATACCGTCAGCGCTCCAAGCTATGCTGAGGACGCCTCCTTCGTGACCCCCGAGCACACGCAGCGCCTTGCCCGTGCCGCCCTCCCACAATCGCACGGTTTTATCGCTCGAGCTTGAGGCCAGCATCCTGCCGTCCGCACTCCACGCAATGCTCAAGACCCGTCCTTCATGCCCTTCCAGCATTCTGAGCGGCACTTCTGTCGCGACGTCCCATAGCCACACGGCCCCGTACGCGTGGCCGGTTGCAAGCAGCATCCCATCCGGGCTGAGTGCCAGCGTAAGCACGCGCGCGCGCGCTGCCCACATCGGCAGTGCCTCGTCGGCCGTCAGGGCCGCTCCGAGCGCTTCCTTCTCTACCAACCTGGGCAGCTTTGCGCCAAGCAGCTTCGTCCGCCGTAACTGCGTGTCCACGAGTTTCGCCGCTGTGAGATCTGCCTCGATCAAGTTGGCCCACGACAGGTCCGCGTCGCTCAGGTCCGCCCCCTCAAACAGGGCACGCCGCAAATCGGCGCGCAAGAGCTTTGCCCCAACGAACTTCGCCCCGCGCACATCTGCCCCGATGAGCGTCGCGCCAGTGAGATTCGCTCGCCGGAAATTGGCCCCACGCAGGACCTTTCCGGAGAAGTCTTGCCCGGACAAGTCCTGCCCTTCGAAGTCCAGCACTAGGTAGACGGGATCGACAACGTTCTCCGGTACCGCCCCCCGGAACCGTTGCTGCATGCGCGGCGCGTTCTTCCCCACTGCAAGACCGAATCGACTATTGTGCATGCGCTTGTATTCGATCCCGGCGTGCAGCTCGGGCGGTTCCGAAAGGTGCTGGGTCTCCGCTAAGCGAGGTGGATAGGCTGCCTCGTCGCCGACAAACTCTTCGGACGTCGGCACAGTAGCGGTGCCTACCATGTTCGGGTTGATCGCGGCTTCCATAAGGGCATCGCGAAATTCTCCGGCATCTGGATAGCGTTCCCGCCAATTCCAGCTAATGGCGCGGGCCAGCACCTCTTTAAGTGAATCAGTCAAGAAGATCGAGTCAAAAACAACCTCAGGCTCACGAAGGACCTCCATAGGTAGATCGTGTCCGTATAGGCAAAATAAAGTTGTCATGCCGAGGCTATAGACGTCAGCATTAGAGCGAGCATCAGTGGGATGCTTCAGCAATTCCGGCGCTGTATACATTATAGTTCCCATCGCGCCAGTCCTCGTTCCACCCGTCGTGTCAGCGGCAGCGGCGAGATCAAAGTCGGTGAGCTTAGGGCGTCCACGTTCGTCCAGAAGAATATTGGCCGGCTTAATGTCGCGATGAATGATGCTCTGCGAGTGCGCAGCCGCCACCGCTTCGCAGACCTGTGTTATGAGCAGGACGATCTTGCTCTGTTCGAGGCGCGTCTGGAGCACTGCCTGCCGAAGGTCTCCTCCAGGTAAGTACTCCATCACGAAGTAGTGCCAACCCCCGTCCTCGCCATACGGCTCCAGAACACGGACCACCGCCTCTTGCTTTAGCTTTTGCATGATTCGCGCCCCGCGCTTAAAGCGATCGAGGCGCACCCGATCTCCGGTCAAGTTGCTGTGCAACACCTTGATGGCGACTACTTCGTTTCGCGTCGCGTCGTGGGCACGCCACACCGTAGCGAACCCTCCTCGACCGAGCACGTCGAGGAGCAAATAGCGGCCATCGCCAAGAGAGTCTCCAGGCTTGAGTTGCCCTCCTTCTCGAAGCCGCCTTTTTAGATCGAGGATCTCTTGCTCGACCTCAGCGGTGTTGGCGCCATGCTCTTGAAGCCGCCGCTTCCGAGCTTGAGTGGTGACCAACTTCTCGCTCAAGAGGCGGGTTTCGGCATCGGGGTAGGTCGGGACAGTCCCCGTCGCTGCCTGTGAAGTGCCCGACGTCCTGAATGCTCCCCTACTGCCATCGGTGACGTTGGCCGCAATCGCGTTCCGCTGCGGCGAGTTGACGCGCTGATTCTCGATGGTGCTTCCTGTGACCTTTGCCGCAAGCCCCACGATCTCCCTCACCACCTCGGTCAGGGCTCGGTCCCGTCGATCTCCCTCGAACGAGGCGATGGCCTCGTCGCTGGTCGGCAGCGGATTGAGCGTGCCGAGCCAGGGATGCGCTTCCCAGCAGCAGCTTCGAAGCAGCACCGGGATAACCTTCAGCCCGCCCTGCTCGTGCCTCTGGAAGAGCTTCGGTACCTCCACGTCTTGGAGAAGATCGGACGCGAGGAAGTCGGGGCTGATCAGCATCAACGCCACGTCGGCCTGGTCGAGGGCGGCATCGAATGCCTGCAGCGTCGTGTCGCCCGGCCGGATCCGATCGGCCTCCCAGAGTTTGAGGCCGGCGAAGCGCTCGAGCACCTGGAGGTGCTGGATGAGCTGGTCCTTCAGATCGCGGTCTTCGGGCGCGAAGCTGATCAGCAGCCGGAGGGGAGGCTCCTCGACAGGGGGCACGGCCGGCAAGTTTTGCCTGAGTCGAGCGGGCTGGCAACCCCGGCGGGGGGGGTCACGAACTCCCCCCGCTCGCGCAAGACCGCGTCGCGCTGCAAAACGACGGGCTGGTGAGGTTCTCCCTCAAGCGCGCCCTTGATGACGGAACGATCGCGGTCGATATGGCTCCGCTCTCGCTCTTATGGCGTCTCGTCGCGAGCGTCCCGCCGCGCTTCCATACCCTAAAGTCCGCGGGGGTGCTGGCCTCCGCGAGGTCATGGCGCCCGCGCATCGGACCCGACCGCACCACACGAGCGCATCCGTGCGACCCCCGGCGTGGAGGGGACCATCCGTGAGGGCGGCGCTGTCAGCGCTCGCCGCGGAGATGCTCCTCGTCGGCCACGCCGCCGCAGAGGAGCGCAAGCGCCCGTGGTCGGTCGAGGTCGGCACGACGCGCGTGGTTCTCGGCGACGAGCAGCCGCCGGTGGCTGGACGCCGGCGATCGGCGCGCGGCGGTGGTGGTTCACCTCACAGCGGACGCGCGTGTCCGCAGGCCTCGGCGTCGCGGCGCTCGGGTTCTCGGGCGCCCACTGGCCCGGGTTCTTGCTCGGCCCGGAGCGAGGGAGTTCAGGTGCTTGGCATTCGGCGGCGGGTCTCTTCATCACAGTGGTTCGAGATTGAGGTGCATCCGAGGGCGCGCAGACGTTGGAGCACCGCCGCGCGAGCCGCTTCGAGCGACGCATTCTCAGTTCCCTCAACGATGGATAACGCGCTCCACCACCACTGCGGCATCGTCGAGGTGATCTTGGCCGGAAGTGAACAACCAGGCCTTTGATGGTCATTGCTGCCCCGCTCTCCGGGCGAAGTCCTCCGTGTTTTCCCGAAGTTCGATGATGTCGCGCAGCGCGCGGATGGCCTGGGTGCGTCGCTTGTAAATCACAGAGAGGGGTAGCCCCACCTCTTCGGCGATATGGGCCATGGAAACTCCGTTCAGGTCGTGTGCCACGAGAACGAAGCGCAGCTTCGGTTCGAGTTCGTTCACCGCATCGATGGCGCCCGCCCTGATGCTGTCGGATTCCATCGTAGCAGCGGCATCCGGCGCTGGATCGGCCACATCGATCAAGGCGACGAGCTCCTCCCTGCGACGCCGCATACGCTCGTGATAGTGCGAGGCAACGTGTACAGTGATCGCGTTCAACCAGCGTTCCGGCCTGCCGCGCTTCGGATCGAACCTGGGCCAGCTCTGCCAGGCGTTGAGCCAGACTTGGCCTGCGACGTCGGTACGATGGCACCGTGGGATTCCCAGCCTCCTCAGCCAGCCCAGCACGGCACGAACCAGCGCCGGGCAAAATAAGCGCGCATGCGCGGCGGCGCGCTCGTCGTCATTCGACAGACGACCCATAGCTTTACCCTCCCCCGCGGGCAATCACCCGTAAGCGGATGATGCCGGGCGTCCGCACTTCTGCGGCACCGGTTCGCGGTCTTCCCCGTCCGCTACCAAAGGAAGACGTCAGCCGTAGCTGCTCAATTCCCGTAGCGGTGGCGTGCTCGCCAGCAGGCCCCTGATGGCGTGTAGCTGCAAGCCGCGGCGGCGCTCACCCATGGCCTCCTACTCCCGGAAGCGTAGTGTTCAGCGGCGAGCGCTCTGCGTCCTCCCAATCGGACCCGTTGGCGGAACTCGCCCCTCCTTCGTCAGGCTGTAGCGGGAAGCTCGTCAGGGTGGCAGCACGACGGGCGAGCTCTTCCCCCGCGACGGCACGAACAGGGCGCGGCGACCGAAGCCGCGGCAGTGGAGGCGGCGGGAGCTTCGCCCGCGGGCTCCTGGCCACAAGCTCGGGAGACGGCACCACGGGCGGAGGAACGTCGAGCGCGCGGGGAGGTACCGTCGGCGGAGTCGGCGGCGCCAAACTCGGGGCCGGCGACTCCGCCGGACGCGCCGAGCTCTCGCGCTTTGTGACGTGCTCGCCCACCTGGATCACCACGGTCTCCTCCGCGTCCGATCGGTGGTCGTCGTGCAGCCGCCCGATGCGCTCCCAGTACCGCGCCGGCGCGCCGGTGAAGGCCTCCAGCTGCCGCGCGAGGCCGGGTGTCATCGGCAGGTCGCTCCTCAGCAACCGCTCCACCTCCCTCGGTTCCAGCCCCGTGCTCTCGCCCAGCTTTCTCCTCCACGAAGGCGTCGTCGCACAGAACGACTCCAGGACCCTCCCCGGCCGCGGAGCGGGGCGCGCTCGGGCGTCTGTCAGCTCTGCAAGCGCCGCGTCGACGTGACAGTCCAGAAGGCGCCGATATCGGTCTCGCTCCCCGGCTGCCTGCTCCTTCGCATCGGTGAGGGCCGCCTCCTCGTCATCATGCGCGTGTTCGCGCGCCTCGCGAAGCCCGCGCTCGCGTCCCAGCGCTTCGCGCGCGGTGACCGCGAAGCCGATCGCGACGCACGCGATCATCGCGAGCCCGAGCGGCGACACGAGCCACATCGCACCCAGCATGTCTTCCATGATCTTTCGCCTCCTGGACGTGAGCGTTCTTGTCCGACACAACGCGGATCTCGGCGTTGCGCTGCGCGACAGCAGCACCGCTATCCCCGCCTGCCTAGCTGTTGATGGGTAGCCGACGATTCAGCGAAGCTGCCTTAACAGCTCTTCGCGCTCGGCGGCGAGCCGCCCTCGCGGGAACTGCCGCGCGTGGGCCTCAAGCAGCCGCCGAGCCTCGACGTCGGCCATGACGTCGTTGGCCTCGATGGCCCTCCGCGCCTGGTTGACCAGGCTCCTCTCGACCTCGCCGGCGGTCGGTCGAACGGCGATCGCCGGAGGCGCGGCCCGGTGACTTCTCGTCGTCGCGTTCGGGGGTGCAGGCGTGCCGGTCGCCATCGCCTCGCCGTGCGCGCTTCCGTGTTCCGTGCGCGACGAGATCTCGTGCGCGGTCGCCGCGTCGGGCGCCGCGGCGCCGAGCGCCCCATCTCCGCTGGCGGGCCCCGCGGCGCTCTGGGCGCCATCTCGCGCGGGGGGCGCCACGGCGTCCTGCTCCGCGGGCGCGGTGGCAGGGACGCGGACCGCCGCCGCCCTGATCCACGGTTCCACGTCGGGCAATGGCGGCACAGCGGAGACGAGCGCGCCGGTCAGCAGGACGAGCGCGGCCTGAACGACGATCCTCAGGCCCAGCCGGCGCAGCGAGGCCACCCACCACGCGCGACGGCCGAACCCCAGTGCAAGCGGCACGCAGATGCTCCCGTCCCTTCCCTGAGAGCGCTCCTGCGCCTGCCACCGTCCCCCCTGCACCTCGAGCTCCTTGTGGGCCCGCCGGTGTCGCGTCTTCACCGTGTCCAGCGGGAGCCCCTGCTCGGCGGCGATCTCGGCGAGCGGGACCTCCTCGAGGTCGTGCTTGATCACGAGATCCCGGTACTTGGGCTCGAGTTGGTCGATCAGCTGCCGGGTGAACTCCTCCCGCTGCCGTCTGCGGAGCAGCTCTTCCGGCGTGGGGAGCTCATCTCGGATCTCGCCCTCATCGAACGACGTGAGCACCTCGCCGCGGCAGCGCGCGTCCCGGACGTGATTGCGCGCCTGGTTGACGGCGATCGTGACGCGGTAGGGCCCCGGGTCTCCGCCCGGCTCGATCCGTTGGTCGGCGTCGAGCCCCCGCAGCAGCGCTTCCTGGGCGACATCCTCGGCGTTTCGCGGCGGTACACCGTGGCGCCTGGCCAGGCGCCGGAAGAGCTCGAAGCCGGTAGAGTCGGTCGCTGGCTTGGCCACGGTAAGCAGCACACGCGAGGCGGCCCAAAAGGTTCAGAGAAATGAGTCGAGGAGCAACTTCGGTCGGACAATGTGCCGCCATGTAGTCTCTTAGACTACGCTTGGCCATGTCTGACGGATGGTTGAACGCATTCCCTCATCCGACCGCCAATTCCCACCGAAGCCGCCGAGACGTGGCGGTTTCTGCCGGTTGACGCCTAGCAGCCGGCGTCGGTACCGTCGCGGCATGCGTTGCATTGCGCATTCGCTCTCGATTCTTCTTGCGCTCGGGGCCGCAACAGGCTTCCCGAACTCGGCCAGCGCGGACGATATCCATCCGAAGGCGGGACCGAGCGACCGATCGACGGTGAAGGAGCATGTTCGCCGTGGTCAGAAAGCGCGCAAGGCCGGGCTGTGGACCGAGGCAACCGCTGAATACAAGGCAGCTTTGGAGGCCGCGGACGCGGCGACCAGCACCGAGGTGGAGCGCGCGGAGCTCGCCGGCGAGCTCGGCCTTTGCGAGCTCGCGCTGCACAAGTACCGCGACGCGGCCGAGCACCTGGCCAGGAGCCTAGAACAGCGCGAAGCGTTGCCAGAAGCGCTCCAGCAGCGATTCGAGGCAGGGCAGCGCAACGCAGCGCCGCACGTCGCGCGGCTCGTGCTCGGCGTCGATCCGCCCGACGCCGAGGTGCTCGTCGACGGCCAGCGCATCGGCCGGACCGCGCGGACCTACACGCTGTTCTTCGAGCCGGGCCAGCACATGGTGCGGGGCCGTGCAACGGGCTGCAAGGACGCTCTTCATTCCTTGCGCGCCGTGGCGGGCGCGGAGCACGAGTTCACGATGCCGTTGCTGTGTGCGGCGGCGAGCGGCGCCAAGGGGACCGCGACCGCGACGCCGACTCCCGTGCGTGCTTTGCCCCCTCCGCGCGCGCAGGCCCCCAGCCCGTGGGCTTCCTGGCCGGGGACGCTGCGTGTCGTGGGAATCACGCTCGCGACGGGCACCGTATCGACAGGCGCCATCCTCATGATCAGCGCCAGCAAGCTCGATCAGGATATGAGCGCTCGGCGTGACCAGCTCATGACCGACCCAGGTTCGAGCTCGTCGATGTGCTGGCAAGCGCCAGAGCGCTCGCCATGCGGCGAGCTGCGGCGGCTGCGCGACGCGCGCAACCTGTCCGACCGGGTGGGCATGGCCCTGGTCATCACGGGCGGCGTGATCGGCGCGGCCACCGCCGCGTCCTTCTTCACCGACTTCTCCTTCCTGGGACGCACGCCTGCTCAGGAGCGGGTCAATGTATCGCCCGTCGTGACCGGGCACGAGAGGGGCGTGAGGATCGAGGGGGTGTGGTGAGCATGCCGGGTACCCAGGGGATGCGGCCACGGGAACGCCGAAGAGCGTTGGCCGCCGCCGTTGCTGTCGTGGTCTGTGCGTGGGGAGCGAGCAGCACGCTGATGGCTTGCACTTCGTACCGTGACGATTGCTGGGAAGTGATGGAGTGTGTCCCTGCGCCTGAGCCGACTTTCTGTGACGGCGACCCAGTGACCGCAATGGCGCTCGACGAGTGCGGGGTGTTCGTCAGCGAGCAGGGCGACGACAACAGCCCCGGAACGAAGGACGCTCCGGTGAAGACCCTGCAACACGCGATTGGGCTCGCCGCGCATGGGCGAAGCCACGACGAGGAGCCGACCCGGCGCGTGTACGCGTGCGGCGGGGAGTTCACGGAGACGATCTCGCTGCCCTCGGGCGTCGACCTCTGGGGAGGGCGTCGGTGTGACGGCGGGGATTGGTCGTACGAGGGCTCATTCGAAGGGCCGGATCACCCGACAATCATCGCTCCGCCGGGGGGGATCCCGCTGCGGATCCTCGGGGAGGAGGGTACGGCGCTCGCGGGGAACGACGCGACGTCGGTGATCGCCGGCGTGCGCGTTGTTGCGGCGGACGCCTCGGCGCGCGATGGCAAGTCGTCGATCGGGATGATTCTGAGCACGGGGGCCAGGGCGAGCGTGCGGGAGAGCGCCATTCTCGCGGGCGACGGCAAAGATGGAGAGCCGGGCAAGGACGCGCCGAGCTATCGAGCGATGGATGGCGTGGAGGGGAACGATGGCGCGTCTTCCTGCACGGCCGACGCCGCCGTGGGCGCCCTTCCGGTGGCCAACATGTGCGACGACGGCATCGAGTCGACGGGCGGATACGGCGGCGACGGCGGGCTTAACGGCGGTGGCGATGGCACGCGAGGACAGCCCGAGCCCGCGGAAAATCCCGAGGGCAAAGGCCTTGGAGGAAGCGGTGCAGGCAGCGCACCGTGCAAAGACGGGGCGAAAGGCGCGGCGGGCGCCGACCGTGGTCGCGCTGACGGCGCGGCTGGTGAAGGGTATCTCAACATCCACGGATGGGTCGGCGTTCTGGGCGAAGACGGAGAGACGGGCGGCGTCGGCCAAGCGGGCGGCGGGGGTGGCGGCAGCAAGTCGCGCGGGCCCATGTATGCGTGTCCGACAAGCCGCCCCCAAAGTGGTGCGGCCGGTGGCTCGGGCGGAAGTGGCGGCTGCGGCGGCACGGGGGGCAGGGGCGGCGGTTATGGCGGCGCGAGCATCGCCATCATTGCACTGGAGGACACCGAGTTAGAGCTGGCGGCGACGCTGGTTGTCGCGGGCAACGGTGGCAAGGGCGGGGTTGGCGGAACGGGCCAACTGGGCGGCGTCGGTCAACTGGGAGGTCAAGGCGGTTTGGGTTTTGGTAATGGTATGTGGAACGCGTGCGACGGCGGCCGGGGGGGTGACGGTGGCCGCGGCGGTGATGCCGGTGGCGGGCTCGGCGGCGCTTCGGTCGGCATCGCCTACGTGGTCCCCCATTTCGCCATCCTGCCCGGCACGACCATCGAGGTTGGGGGAGCTGGAGACGGCGGCCCCGCAGGAAACGCCGATGCCAATGACGAGGTGGGCAAAGGCGGGCCCGGCCCATCGGGTCAACTCTATCGTTTCGGTGCGGAAAACGAGCTACCCCGCTGAGTCGCTCACCGCAGCGCTGCCGTCGAGGGATGCCGATGATGTCCAATTCAACGTTCTTCGTTCTCCTTGTTGTTCCGCTCGTCGCTGCCGGTTGCGGCACCACGCCAGGGGTGAACGATCCCGGCGAGGCGGTCCCAGAATCGCTATGCATCGAGCAGCTTGCCATGGATCAGGTGATCGATGGCTGCGGCGTGTTCGTCACTGACCCGTTTTTCGGCGGCGACGACGCGAACCCCGGCACGAAGGACAGGCCGGTTCGTTCGATGCAGCGCGGGATCGAGCTCGCACGCACCGGGCGCGGTCGCGTGTTCCTAACCAACCTCAGCCTTGACGAGCAGGTCACGCTGCCCTCCGGCGTGGATATCTATGGAGGCTTCCAGCTCGTCGATTGGGGACGTGGGCCGGGTGATACGACCAAGATCGTCCCCCGCTCCGGTAGGAGCATCGCGCTGATCGTCGAGCCAGCGGGCGCGGGCGACACCGGGGCAGCAGATGGCGTCTCGACGATCGACCATGTGACCGTCCTGGGCGGGATTCATGTCGGGATGCTGGTCCGGTCGGATACCGTGGTGGAGTTCACCCGGGGCAAGATCCGCGCATCCTGGGGATTGGGAGGCCGCGATGGCGAAGAGTGGCCCTGGCCATCCCAGGCAGCGGACGGCCCGCACGGCATGTACGGCGGGGATGCGTGCTCGGCGGCCACGATCGTCGGCGGGCCGGCGGTGGTCAACCCGTGCGACGGCGGAATGCCGAGCGTCAGTGGCAAGGGGGGTGACGGGCTTCCCGACGGCGCGGAGGATGGCGACACCGGCACGCCCGTCCTTGCGTCCGACCCCACCAGCTCAGGACGGGGCGGGGACGGAGACCGCGAAGTAGACGGCGGTTGCGACAGTGGATTCCACGGCAGTCCTGGCCTCTGGGGAACACCGGGCGCGGTTGGCGAGGGCATCGGGCGGATCACCGAGACCGGATGGGAGGGCGATGGGGCAGCCGAGGGCAGCCGCGGCATGCCGGGCCAAGGCGGCGGCGGGGGCGGCGGCCGTCGCGGCGGGCTCGTCGTGTGCGGCGAGGCCTCGAAGGGAGGCGCCGGCGGCGGCTCGGGCGGCGCAGGGGGCTGCGGCGGACGAGGCGGCCGAGGGGGCGGGAACGGCCAGCCGACGATCGGCATCGTCGCGCTCCACGCCAAGCTGACGGTGCGCGATAGCGAGATCGAGACGCTCGACGCGGGGACGGGGGGTGACGGCGGGGAGCCCGAGGATGGCGGCAAAGGCGGCCGAGGCGCACCTGGCGGGGCCGTGGGCGATGGCAGGTGGGGCTGTGAAGGCGGCAACGGCGGCCGAGGTGGCGATGGCGGCTACGGCGGCCCGGGGCGCGGCGGCGACTCGATCGGCATCGCCTACCTCGATGAGGACCAGCTCACGATCGAGGGTGTCACCTACAAGCTGGGGCTGCCAGGCAAGGGCGGCGTGAGCTGGGATTGGTCTGGCGAAGAGATCCGGGGGGAGGACGGCATCCGGGTCGAGACGCAGCGTTTCCCTGAATAGGATCACGACACTTCAGGCGAACCCTGGTGTGACAGGGCGCCGACGGTGGCACGCTCGGAGCTCCACGAGGGCGCCCGCGGGCCTGCTGGTGGCGACGTGGACAGCCGCGCGGCGCCCCAAGAGCACGACGCCGAGACCTCGCTCGCGGAGCTCGCCGGCGAGGGCCACGAGCTCAGCGGCCTCCGCCTCGACCCCGCGGCCGGTCCGCAGGCCGTGGCGCCACGCACCCCCAAGCACACCTCTCCGGTTCCGCGACTGTCCGCGCATTGAGGACGGACAACCTGGCGCTCGGGGCGCGATCCACGGCCGAGCAATGTCCTAGCGCTTTGGTGGGGACGCTTGCTTCTGGAAAACGTGCGGGCGAGCGTGCGCGGGCGAGAAAAATCGCGGGGTGGAGGCAATGCGCATGAGCGAAAGATCCAGACCGAGGCGACGGAGGACGATCCTTGCGGTCGCTGTGGCCGCCTTGGCGCTCGGCACGGCAGGGGCCGGGTGCTTGTGGAAGTTCGGGGACGACACGTTCGGGAGCTTCTGCGCGGCGGCGGTGGGCGGCGAGGAGCACTGCGTGGGCGAGAATCAGGGTCCGGGCGTCGCGTGGGCCCAGGCCGAGAAGGACGGCGCGCTGCCCATCGAGGTGTGGGCCACATGGCCGAACAACAAGACGCCGGAGGAGATCGTCGCGAGCGAAACCTCGCTCGGCGTATGGTTCGGCCACATCGACGAGGCGATCGCGTTCGTGCGCGACGACGCGAGGAACGCCGAGTCGCTGCGGGCGACGCTCGCGGGCAAGCTCGCACGGCTACTCGACGAGGCGAGGGACCGCCAGAGGGTGCTGCTCGCGGAGGCGCCGGTCGACGCGGCCGGCAACTTCAAGGCGGCAATGATCGACAAGGCCAGCGCCGAGCGGGAGCCGCTCGCCGCCGCGCTCGCGGCCGACAGGCAGGCCATGGCGGCCGTGCAGGTGATCTTCGACCAGGCCCGGAGCGACGTCGCGCCGCTGCGATCGAAATACGCGGGCGTCGCGGCGCGCTTCGCCGCGTACCGCGCGACCGAGGCGGCGGAGACGGCGGCGTACGCGGCGCTCTCGGCGCAGGCGTCTCGGTCGGACATCGACGGCCTCGACGGCGTGGAGCAGGCGGTGCTCGAGACGGCGCGCGAGGCGAGCCGCTCGCCCGGCGAGCTCACCGCGGAGATCCTGAGGTGGTCGGCGACGCTCCAGGTCTTCGCGGCCTCCTTCGATGAGGCGATGGCGCCGCACAGGGAGCTGCTCGCGACGCACGGCGCGGTGCTGCCGGATATGACGTCGGGCGCGCTGCGCTTGCTGAACGCGATGCTGGGTTACGTGAAGGGTCGCGTCGCCCGGAGCGACGCGACCGCGGCGGCGCTGCTCGGCGGCATCGCGCTGCGCCGGCAGGCGCTCCGCGTGCTGCAGATGGACGAGGGGGCGCGCGAGGCCGTCGCAGGGGCGCGGACGCGCAAGGCGTCGGACGCCTTCGAGCAGCGTGCGCGCGCGCAGGTCGCGGCGCTGTCGGCGGCGCCGCCGGTGAGCGAGAAGCTCGGGCTGCCGCTCTTGGCCGAGCGGTGCGGGGAGCTCCTGGCGCTGGCGCAGCTGCGACCGCTCTGCGAGGCGGCGGGGTCGTCCTGGCGCGAGGCCGGGTGTGCGGAGCTTCGAGGAAGGTTCGACGCTGCGGAGGCCGAGCTCAGGACGGGGGTTCCGCAGAAGATCGCGGTGGGTCTCGCGGCGCTGCGGGAGAGGGGCATGGCCGCGGCGGAGCTCGACGCGGCTCAGGCGAGGCTCGACGCGGGGGACGTGAAGGGCGCCGCGATTGCGTACGACGCCGCCGTGCGCGGCGCGGAGGGGACATGAGAGGCTGCAAGGACGTTGCGCTGCGCGGCCGGAGCGCCGCGGTGTTCCAGAGGCTCGTCGCGCTGGTCACGGTGCTGGCGGTAGTGGCGCCCTCGTTCGCGTGGGCCGGCACGCCGTACAGGCTGGACTGGATTAGCACGGAATCCAGCGCGTCGTGCGAGGCCCCTTTCCTCGCTCACAACGGAGGGACGTACTTCCATGTGAACGACACGCCGCTCCCCACCTACGAGGTTCCGGACACGCTGGTGACCCACGATGACGGCTCGCAAAGCCACCAGGCGGAGGCGGAGTTCGACTCGGTGCTGCTCCGGTTCGGAGCGAACGACTTCCACTTCGGTGTGCGGAACGCTGGTGGTGACGACTGGTGCACCGACGCGCACGAGCTTGTGAGCCTCGTCTCGGAGCCGCTCGGCCTGAACAAGCCGCTCTTCCATGTGCGGCGCAGCGGGACGGCGTTCTCCGGCGCCACGACCCTCGACCTGAGCCTCGCGGAGATCAACCCGGCGCTGGCGCGCGACATCGAGATCCTGCTGGCCGAGATCGCCAAGGAGCGTGCGGCGCTCGTGGCGAACGCACGGGCGGTGGGTCTGCTGGCGGAGAAGATGGACCTGCTCCAGCAGCTCGACACCGAGCTGAAGGACCTGGTCAGCCGGCCGCTGGATGAGATCTCGCGGACCGACCTCGACGCGATCCTGGACCGGTACGAGGACGCGGTCGCGCCGGAGACGCGCGCGGCGATGGAGCAGCTCATCGACGACCTGAAGCAGAGCGTCGGCGATCTCGAGGACGAGCTCGCGCGGCTGATGGACGAGTTCGGCGCGCAGGCCGACGAGGTGGCGGACCTGGCGACGGAAGACGCACGCGCCGAGGGGTGGGACCCGGACGACCCGCAGGCGTACGCGCTCGGGGAGAGCGAGGTGCCGTGGGTCGAGGTGCCGGACATCGCGGAGGTGGAGGGGGCGTTCGAGGAGGGGAGGGATCCCTATGCCGCGTACGCGGACGCGGTGCTCGCGGCGCTGGAGGCGGACGTGAGCGGCCGGGTGGTGGTCCTGCGGGCGGACTTCGTGGCGAACGTGCGGGCGTGGAGGGCCAACAGCGCGGCGCTGGAGATCGCGCTGCGCGACCGGATGGGCGTGTCGCTCGCGGAGACCAACGCGTTCCTGAAGGCGCAGAACCGGATCACCGGGTTCGTGCGGCAGTTCATGGATGCGTCGGACTGGTTCGAGGACTCGCCCGTGCCTGCCGACCTGCGGGCGCAGGTGGACACGGTGCTGAAGCCACGGTTCGATGCGCTCGCGGACCAGATGAAGGACAACCTCAACCTGTGGACGGGGGACGGGCTCGACCTGGAGCAGACGGAGCTCTACCAGACGATCAGCGCCTTCGCAGGGGCGATGTCGACGGTCGCCGAGGGCTTCGAGGCGTACGCGGAGGTGATGCAGACGCTCGTCCACGCCACGACGCGCATTGGGGTCGGGTTCGTGCCCGTGGTCGGGCCGGCGCTCGACCTGTGCGAGGCGGTGACCGGGAAGGCGTGGTGCTTGCCGTCGGGGGAGGAGCTCAGCGACGAGGAGCGGATCTTCTCGGGGATGGGGTTCGGGCTCGGCGCGGTCGGGCCGATGTGGCGCGCGGTCAAGATCAGCAGCGGGCTGCGGCCGGCGGCGATCCGGGTGGCCGGGGAGATCGCCGAGATCGAGGAGGTGTTCGCCAAGATCGTGAAGACGAACCGCGTCAGGGGGTACAAGACGCTCACTGGGGCGATCACGAAGTTCGAGGTGAACATCTTCGAGAAGAAGGCGGCGAAGTTCCTGGTGGACGACGGCCGATCGCTCGTCGGAGTCGGCGACGACGGCGTGCGCGAGGTGGTCGGCATTCCGAAGACCTCGCGCCCCAAAACGAAGGAAGCGATGGCTCCCGACTTCGTGTCAATATCCCAGGGGCACAAGCTGATCATCAGCGAAGCGAAAGGCGGAAAGATCTATGTTGACGACGTGCGCAACCAGCTGTCAAACGCGATGAAGGCCCTGAAGAAGAAGAGGCTCGATGGAGACGTGGAGCGGGTCGAGCTTATCATGGAGCAGGGCGCGGAGTTCGAACCGAAAAAGTACACGGTCAAGGATGGCTATCTGTTCGATTCGGACGAGGGCAAGGCCGTGCCCCTGATAGACTTCAACAAGTTCATCATGGTGATCCGCCTATGAGCGAATCAGGTCCGCACTTTTTTGCGTGGTGTGACGAGGTAGAACGGCTCGATGCGTTCGCCGCGGCGCTATCGGCGCTCGTCATCCCGGGGGATCTCATCGGCCTGATGATGAGCGCGAGCATATCGTGCGAGACGCATTCGGTCGACGAGGTTCTCGCCATGGTCCGCGCCCACTTCGGAGGTTTGAAGAGCGCTCACATACTGTCCGGCGTGAATTTGCGCGATTCCGAGCGCGACATCTGTGCCGGCATCGCGTGCTACCCCGAAGAGAGCGAACGTCGCTCTCCAAGCGGCCCTCTCAAGCTGCGAATGTGCGAGAAGCGGGATTTCTTCCCGTTCGAGATTGCCGTGGGCAGTTACAGCCCACGCTTCGTGGAGGCCGAGGCCGCGGTCGCCTGCCACCTGGTCCAAGGTGACATCGAGGACCTCCTGCTCCGCCTCTGCGCGCCGGACACGAGCGGGCGCGTGCTGACCGGCGCCTGCACTGACAAGGAGGACTGGCTAGCCCCCATCGAGATGTGCGCCACCTACAACGCAGACGCCGCGGAGATCGCGCGCGATCTGGCCCTCACGTGGTTGAGCCTTCACGACAAGGAGAGCGTTTCACGCATCGCAGGCACGTCTCTGGATGCGCTGCACGCGCGCATCGACGCCGCGCCGCGCGGGGCGCGCGTGCCCATGAAAGGCACGAGCGAGCTCACACGCTCCCTGTCGCGCGAGACCGTGCTCAAGGCGATCGCGACGCCGCCGGCCGCGCTGCTCGATGCCCTCGAGGCGGCAGCGGTGCCCGACGATACGTGGCGCGCCGCCGAGCCCGAGGCGCACGAGATCATGGCGCTGCTCCGCCAACTCGGGGAAGCCCCAGCGGGCCAGGGGCCGCCCGCGTTTAGCGCGAGGGTCACGTCGGCTAGCCACGTCCGCTTCCTCGAAGAGCACGCGCCTTTCCACGTGCGCCGCCTGCCGAGCGGCGGCGTGATGCTGGCGACGCATCCGTACCGGACGCTCTGGCCGCTCTGGGCCGACGCGCTCTTCGTGCTCGGCCTGATGTCCTAACGCACACCCCCCGATGTCACCTCCGCGCGAGGCGCCGAGGGGGGCCGCGCAGAACTACCAAATCGCGCCCTTCATTTTCCCCGTTTTTCGGCCCCTCAGCGGCGCTTCCAAAAACACTTAACCCCGCGACATCGCTTGATGTTCTTTCCGGGCGCGTACACCGGTAGTTCGCGTTGAACTACCGGGAGCGCAGAACTACCGTTTCGGGCACCTTCCGGCGGCGTCGGTCACGGTTGCTCCCGAACCCAAAACGGCCGGAGGTACGGAATGGCATCCGCGGCTCTCGCGCGTGTATCGGCACAACTTGTTCATCGTCAGGCTGACAACGGCATACGCCCGATGGAGAGGACGATCCTGAAGGCGCCCGTCGGAGGATCGCAGAGCCCCAGGATTAGCACGCCCACGGCCACCGCCACCGCGACGCTCGCGATCCCGCTGGACGGGCTCATGGTCACAGCGCCGCAGCCGGAGATGCTCTCGCAGAAGAACGTCGAGTCGGTCACCGGGATCCCGGCACGCGTCTTCCTCGACACGATCCGCGCGCCGGGTTTCCCCCTGCGGGTCACGAAGCTCGGCAAGCTGCGCCTGGTCCTGCGCGAGGCGTTCGTCGCCTACCTCCAGGCGCTGGCTGGTGACCCAGCGTCGCACCGTGACGCAGAGGGGGATGAGCAAACGCGCGTTGCCGCCGTGCTGGCGGCTGCTGGCCTGGAGCCCATCCCGTGCGCACGCACCGGCCGAGCGGTCGCGCCTCCGCACGGCGCAGGCGGTGGCAGGCTGCGGCGGACGCGTGGTGGGCTCGTCCGGCGTTGAAAATGCCGCGCGAGCCCGTCATCGGACCCCCAGGCAACCGGAGACGACCCATGAATCATCTCGCCCAGCGAAGGCGGGCGCGTGCCAAGCGCTCGCCTTCGCTCCCTGCCGCGTCCCTCCCCGCGCCGTCGTCCGCCGAACCGGCGGGCGCACTCGAGCCGCTGCGGCGGGGGCCCGTCGTCGTGCTGGGAGACAGCTGCACCCGACGCGGCGTCGCCGAGCCGGCGAGCTTGGCGGAATGCCGGAAGCCAGACGCTCGCGCCGCCCGCAAACCAACGACAGTGATGCGCACCAACGGTGTGGGCTCCGTCCGGCTGCGCGGGAACACCTGGACCGCCAGCCTGCCGGCGTACTGGACCGAGGACGAAACCAACCCGCGGCTGGAGGTGCTCGCCGAGCGCGCCGGGCGCTTGGAGGCCGCCCGAGCTCGTCGCCGACGAGGAGTGCCCCACGACCGGTACCGCACGGAATTGACGCCGTTGCGTTGGCAGCGTGTGCCGATCGGCGATGGCGATGACACGATGCCGCCGATGCCTCTTACCGCCACGGCACGGCCGCACCCGCGATCGCAGCCGGTCTCAGCGCGCGACGCGGCGCGACCTCCCCGGGCGGTGCCGGCCGGTCGCTCCGAGATACCAAATGACGCCCTTCGCTCCCCCCATCTTCCGGCCCCTCTTCGGGGCCCTCCAGAACACCTAACCTCGCGACACGACGCGGTGTTTTCTTAAACGCGCACAGCGGGTATCTCGCAGTGAGATACCGTCGGCTCCGAGATACCTTTTCGGGCACCTTCTGGCGGCGTCGGTCACGATTGCACACGAACCCAACACAGATGGAGGTACAGCATGACACGAGCGGCTCTCGCCCGTGTATCGGCACCGCTTGCTCTTCGTCAGGCCGGCAGCGGCGTGCGCGCCAGCTACAGAGAGAGCCTGGAGCTTCCCCCCGGCGGATGGTCCAGCCCGAAGGTGATCGACCAGACAGCGACGACGACGGCAACCGCAACGCTTGCAATCCCGCTGGATGGGCTGACGATTACTGCGCCGCCGCCGGAGATGCTCTCACAGAAGAACGTCGAGTCGGTGACCGGCATCCCCGCGCGCGTCTTCCTCGACACGATCCGCGCGCCGGGCTTTCCCCTGCTGATCACGAAACTCGGCAAGTTGCGCTTGGTCCAGCGTGAGGCGTTCGTGGCTTACCTGCGGGCGCTGGCCAGTGAGCCGGCCTCGCGTCACACGACAGAGGCGGATGAGCGCACGCGGGTTGCCGCCGTGCTGGCCTCTGCCGGCCTCGAATCTGTCCCATGCCCGCGCACCGACCGGGCGAGCGCTCCTCCCGCAGCAACAAGCCGTGCTAGGCTGCCGCCGAAGTAGAGCGGGCCCGCTCGGCGCTGGAACGCCGGACGGGCCCTTGATCGACCCCCGCGTTCACCGGAGACCGACCCATGACCGACGTACCCCAGCGACGGGTGCGCGCCAAGCGCTCGGCGTCGTCCCCCGCCTCATCCCTCCCTGCACCGGCATCGACTGATCGGCGTCTGCGTTCGAGCCGCTCCGCCGGACGTGCCACTCCGGTGGCGGAAGCAGCGGCGGGCGCCGCAGACTCGCCGGGCTCGGCGAGCACGACGGAGCACCCGAAGCTGGCGACTCGCGCACCCGGCAGGCCCGCAGGAGACAAGCGCGCCAACGGCTCCGGGTCCGTCCGGCTGCGCGGGAAGACGTGGACCGCGCGCCTCAGTCTCGGCGAGGCCGGTCGATCCACGTTCAGCTTGCCGACGTGCCGGACCGAGCAGGAAGCCAATGCGCGCCTGGAGGTGCTGTCCGAGCTGGCCGGGCGCCTGCTCGCAGCCGGCCAGATCGTCCTCGGCTTGCCACTGCTAGAGCGGGCTGCGGCGCGCGAGGGCAGCGCGCTCCGCGACGTCCGGCTTGCCATCGAGCAGCTCTGCAGGGGCGAAGCGCGTGCTCGCGCGTCCGGGGAAACAACCTTCGCTGAGTTCGCCGATTTGGTTGTTTCTGGAAGGCTCGCCGAGCAATACCCACTGCATGTGAAAGCGCTTCGCCATCCGGAGCAATACCGGCATAAGCTCAATCATGTTCTAGGGGTACTCGGCCCCGTTTCTCTCTCTCGCTTGACGCTCGATCATGCGGATCGAGCGATCTCCATGCTGCCAGGACATCTTGAGGACTCCTCGCGTCAAGGAGTCGCAAAGGTCATCCATCGGATACTCGCGCTCGCGACCTATCCGGCGCGCATCATCGCCAGCAATCCGCTGCCACGTGGATGGATCCCCAAGGCGGAGGACAACAAGGCCAAAGGCTCCCTCTATCCCGATGAGGATAGGCGCCTCATGGCGGCGGTGAATATTCCGTTGTCTTATCGGATCTATTATGGCTTCCTGATTCGCGAGGGAATGCGGGCAGACGAGGCCGGAAGGCTGGAGCCGTCCGACCTGGATCTCGAGCGCGGCGCCGTAGTGCTCGACGAGAACAAGACGGATGACCCTCGCGCCTGGGCACTCTCACCCGACGTCGTGCGCGCGCTTCGGACCTATTTCGCCATATGTCCCCCGAAGGAGCGTGTCTTCATTGGGCCGAGCGGGCCCCTGCCGGGGCGCAGTGGGGCGCACAACTTTCGAAATCACCTGCGCCGTGCTGGCATTGATCGGTCCGAGTTGTTCGAGACCACGCAGTCACGGCTGAATATCCGCTTGCACGACACCCGCGCGACCTTCATCACGATCAAGCTCGCGAACGGCCGCACGGAGACGTGGATCTCCGATCGGACCGGGCATAAGTCGAGCCGTCAGATCCACCACTACAAGCGCGCGGCGCGCAAGGTCGCTGAGCTCGGCTTGGGGGACTTCGCTCCTCTGGACGAGGCGATCCCCGAGCTGAACGGCAGGGGCGGCCGTTCAGGTGGAAGTGATCCCATGTCCGCGGGCCCGGAGGCGGGCTCGCCGTCGCCGAGCAACGACGCGTCCCTTGTCCGCGCGCGGCACCACCGAGCGTCGGGCGCGGTGGTTGACCACGCCGGCCAGCCCGCAGCGGGCGCCCCGGTGGCTGCAGGCGGCCCGTTGGGCCCGCGTTGGGCCACGCCGGCGAGCGATCCGGCTGCGGATCAGACAGAACAGATTGAAATTATTAATATTTCGTCCGCCTCCGCCTCGACGTCTCAGAAATCCTGGCGGGATTCGTTGCACGCAGAACCGGCCGCGCCCCGCGGCGCCCGCCCTCGTCACGGCCGCGGCGGCGAGGGCGCCCTCCCCCGCCCCGCGGCGCCTGCGAGCATCCTGCAAGGTCAGCCGCGGGGCCGGCGCCGCCGCATCGCCAGGGCGGAAAGCCCCACGGCGAGCGCCGCGGCCCACGAGCTCGCCGTGGAGCTGCCTCCGGCGACGACGCACCCGCAACCTCCGTCGGAGGACTCCTCGTCCGGCGTGGTTCCGCCGCTCCCACCTCCCTCGCCCGGTGCGCCGGCGCCCCCGGAGGAGCTGGCCGCCGTCCCTGCCGCGCCCACGCCGCTGCCGGAGGAGCTGGCCGTCACCCCCGCCCCGCCCTCGCCGCTGCCGGAGGAGCTGGCCGCCGTCGCCGCCCCGCCCTCGCCGCTGCCGGAGGAGGTCGCCGTCTCCGCCCCGCCCTCGCCGCTGCCGGAGGAGCTGGCCGTCACCCCCGCCCCGCCAGCGCCGGCGCCCGACCCTGTGTCCTCATCGCGGGGTACATTTCCGGTGAACCCGGTCTGCCCCTCCCGTGTCAGCGACAGCACCAGCGTGCCGTCCTTCACCGTCACGTTCTGTGGGTCGAAGTCCACGCGGTTCCCGTCAAACGTCCAGTCCGCTTTGCTCCATCGCGCGCTGTCCAGGGAGTTGAAGTCGTCCTGCCACGCGAGCTCGAAGCCCCCGTTGTTGTAGCGATAGTACTTGATCCAGTTGACGAACTGGTGCTGCGGGAGGACGGAATCGTCGAACGGTCCGACCCATTCGGTGGCATCCGAGGACCACGTGTTGAAGCGGAAAGACTGGGGATTCTTCAGGGCGGTCACCTGCGCCCCCGTCGACCTCTTGATCTCTCGCCCGTCGATGCTCCAGGCCACGTAGTCCGGCGTCCACTCCAGCGCGTAGGTGTGATAGCCGTCCGCGAGGGAGGCGCCCGCGTTGTGCACCCCCTCCGACGTCACCCTCGTGCCCATCCCGGTGATGATGTTGGACTGCCAGCTCTGGGCGTTGTCCTTCCCGAAGACCTCGATGTCGATCTCCTCCCAGAACGCGCCGGACATCTCTGAGCCGTTCTTGTAGGTGAAAAAGGTCGACAGGATGCCGCTCCCGCGCGCCATGCGCATGCGCATCTCGATGCGACCGTGAAGATAGCTCTGGGCCGAGTAAAGCTCTGCGCCCTTGTAAGGCTTCGCTGCCGCGGTCGCGCTGACCGCGAGCGCCAGCGAGGCAGCGGCGAGCATCAGACCTGCGCGGATTCTCGTGAACATGATCAAACCTCCAAGGATTGCACCAGACCGTCAATTCGCGGCGGCCCCGCTCGGCTCGCCTCCTCGGGCACGCCGCCGCGCGGCGACCGCGCCCAGCGCGATCAAGGCGGCGACCGCGCCCGCTGGGGAGCTGGGCCCCGATTGGACCCGGAAGGCACACCCACCCTCGTCGCCGCTGGCGCCGCCTGCGGGGGTGCCGCCAGCGCCGCCCGTGCCGCTGCCCGCCGTTGCTCCGCTGCCCGCCGTTGCTCCGCTGCCGGTCGTCGCTGCGCTGCTGCCGCTCACATCCCCGCCCGATCCGCCGCTGCCCGTCGCTCCCCCTTCACCCACGTCCGGAGCGCCCCCGGCGCCAGCGCCCCCCGCGCCGGTCGGATCCGGGGCGTCGAGCGGAGTGAACTTCCACCAGTTGACGTTGAACAGGGACCCGCTCCCACCGGTGAACTTCAGGTACAGATCGTGTATTCCTGTCGCACCGTCGACCGCACAGGACGTGGTGACCCAGGTCTGCCAGCCACCGGTACCCTGAACCATGCAGGTTCCCACCAGCGTGCCCGTCGCGCTGTCCAGGCGCAGCTCGATGCTGCCGCCGCTGGTCGCCGAGGCCACCCTCGCGTCGAAAGACACAGCGCCGGTGCCAAAATCGACGCCCTTGACCTTGATGTAGTCCCCGTTTTCGATCGACCCGACATCCATTCCCCCCTCGCCGCATACCTCGGTCTCGACCCCGGATTCCCAGGCGATGGTCTCGGCCTCCGTCATGACATACGGATTCAGGTTACCGACGCCAGGCGGGCCCTCCTTGGTCATCTTGATCGTCGGGAATGTACCGTCGGCGTTGAACGTGAACCGCTCGACGGCCGCCGAACGGTGATAACCTCCACCGCCCGGCAAGGCGCCGTTGTGATAGAAGAAGTAGGAGTTCCCCTTGAAGTCGATGACGCCCGCGTGGTTGGTGAAGCTGCTGCCCTCCGTGGGCATGATGACACCCCGGTAAGTCCACGGGCCGGTGGGGCTGCTGCTCGTGGAGTAGGCGATGTATTCTGAGATAGGGCCGCCCGCGTACACCAGATAGTACAGCCCATCGCGTTTGTAGAGCCACGGGCCTTCTTCGTACTTGGTCGTATGGCGACCATCGTCATTTCCGGTGCGCTGTCCGAAGCTCACCGCCGTCATGGGCACGCGCACGACGTCTCCCTGGTAGGAGATCATGTCTTCGTTCAGCTTCACGTAGCACACGCTGGGGTTTCCCCAGTACAGATAAGCCTGGCCGTCATCGTCGATGAACGGCGTCGGATCGATGTCTCCGCAATTGGCCGTGATCAACGGCCGTCCCAGGGCGTCTTTGAACGGACCGGTGGGGCTGTCCGACACGGCCACGCCGATGGTCATCCTGTTCAGCGAGCGGCTCGTGACAGGGACGTAATAGTAGAATTTCCCATTCCTGTGGATGGCCTGGCCTGCCCACGCATCCCCCTTTGCCCAGCTGAAATCGCTGAATTTGAGCGGCGACCCGTGATCCGTCCAGTTCACCATATCCTTGGAGGAATACACCCTCCATTCGTTCATCCCGAACCAGTCCGTGGCGCTGTCCTCGTCATGCCCGGTATACAGGTATACCGTGTCATCGTGGACCATGGGAGCAGGATCGGCTGTATAAAGGGTCTGTACGATGGGATTGTCTGCCAGGGCGACGGACGGAAATGCGGTCACGCCACGGAGCAACAACGCCGCCCCGAGGAGCTTACGCTGGAGAGATATCGTGCTCGTTGCCATTCTTGGATCCTTGCTGCTCCCGTTCTTCAGCGTGACATCAATCACCCGCGTTCCAGGAAGTCCATCAGCCACTGCATGGCCGGCCGCATCCTGCCGTCGTCGTGCTGGATGCCGGTGTTGTCCCGCCAGGTGGTGCCGACGATGTAACCCCACAAGGTGATGCCCTTTACCGAGGGGTGATTCCAGTACATCGTGAACTGCTCCTCCATCACCCGCTTCTGCTGGTTGTCGTCCGCGATGCCGATGTCATACTCGGTGATGTATACAGGCTTGCCCAGCGAGGCGAGCCCGTCGATGAAGCCCTTGACGGTGTTGGTGTTGATCTTGTAGGCGTCGTGGGCCTGCGCGCCGATGGCGTCGACCGGGGCGCCCGCTTCGATCACCGCCCGCGCGATCCTCATGAAGTTATTGTGGTCGTTCTGGTACTCGATGTTGTTGTAGTCGTTGAGGATCAGGACCGCGTTCGGGCAGAACTCGCGGGCCCACTTGAAGGAGTTGACGATCCAGTCCCAGCCGCTGGCGCCGTCTCCGCCGATGCCGTTCTTGTACGAGGGCGTGGTGTGGGGCGGCGGCTCGTTGACCACGTCGATGTACTTCGTCTTGGGGTAGCGCTCGCAGAACGACTTCATCCAATCCCGCACGGCCGCCTGCTGCTCCGACCCGGAGAGGCGCCCGACCCAGTCGGGTTGCTGGGCGCCCCACACGAAGACGTGGTGCTTGAAGATGATGTTGTTGTCCTGCGCGTACTTGTAGATCCTGTCGAGCGCGCTCCAGTCCTTCTGGCCGCGGGTCCTCTCGACGGAGCCCCACTTGCCCTCGTTCTCGGGCGTGATCTGGTTCCAGTACTTCGCGAAGCCGTCGCGCACGGCGCCGCGCGTCGTGATGTTGCCGACGAACTTCCCCGTGGGCTCGGAGCCGCCGGCTCCGGTGGACGTGCTGCTCGAGGCGTCCGAACCGCCGCCGCCCTCGTTCGACCCGCCGGTGCTGGCGCTGGTCGTGCTGTTGCTGGTCGTGCCCGCGCCGCTCGTGCTGTTGCTGGTCGTGCCTGCGCCGCTCGTGCTGTTGCTGGTCGTGCCCGCGCCGCTCGTGCTGTTGCTGGTCGTGCCCGCGCCGCTCGTGGTGCTGCCAGCTCCCCCCGAGCCGCCCGCGCCACCGCTGTCGCCCCCATCGCCGCATGCAGAGAGAGTCGCGACCCCGAGCGCTATCCACGTCGTACCGCGCAGCCATCGAGAAGAATGATTCTTGTTCATGTTGAATTTCCGCAAGTTGAGCGATTGAAGATGGCGATGCTTTGAGCGGCGAGCCGACAGGCAGCGGCTCGAGCTCCGAAACGTCTGGATTCTTTGCTTCTTCAGGCGATGATCGGGTCGACGAGCCCGCCTTCGAGGCTCTCGTCGCCAAAGTCGTCGAGCGGGCCTCCCTGGCCGTTGGTGCACCCGACCGCCGCGCCGATCGTGTTGAGCAATTTGTTGTTGGTGATCTTGACGTCGACGAACTGGCCGGTCTTCAGGTAGCCCGCGGCGCCGCCGGCGAGGATGTAGGGGACCTTCCGGAACCCGTGGTACTTGTCGGCGTTGTCATTGAGCCACACCGCCACGCCGTGATCGAGGAGCGTCCCAGAGCCGAGCTCGTAAGACGAGAGCCTGTCGAGCAGGTGCTTGAAGAGCCGCGCGTGGATCCGGTCGATCTGGTGGTGCAGCTCCTGAGCGCCCTCGATCGGCGGGCCCGAGGTGCCGTCGCTGTCGATGCGGTGGGAGATCTTGTGGTAGCTCTTCTGCCGGACGCCGTGGATCGTGTACTCGGTCCCGTCATTGCCGTCGCCCACCTGGAGCGTCGCCGCGCGCGTGACGCCGCACGCCATCGCGAGCGCGATGATGTCCATCTGCATCCGCGTGACGGCCTCCACGTTCTCGGATTTGCCGACGTTCGGCGAGATCGCCTCCATCTCGGCGACCTGCACCTCCGGGAGCTTGCACGCGAGCGCGACCTCGAGATCGCGGATGCTTTCGAAGTGGAGCTGTAGCCGCTCGCGATCGCTCTTGCTGATGTCTTTCCGGCTCATGAGCGCCCTCATCTCCCCGCGCACCAGGTCGTTGACGCTGGTGCGGCGTTCGGCCAGCGACTGCTGGACCTCGGTGTCCACGTCGGCGAGCCCGAAGAGCTTCTGGTATGCGTTGACCGGGTTGCGCTCGGCGGCGCGCAGCTGCTTTGGCCCGCGGTACGAGAGCACCTCGTTGATGTAACCGGCCATCCTGCCCGCGTAGAGCGTCAGCGGCTCGACGCCCGCCGGGTTGAGCTCGGTCGCGATGCGGTTGTCGATCGACTCGCCCATCGCCAGCGACTCGTTGCCCGCCGGCTGGTCCGACACGCGCGCAGCCGTGAGGCACTGGTTGCCGCCGCCGGAGTGGCCGCACCCGTTGGCCTTGAACGCGAAATCCACGCCGCGCAGCATGATGAGCTTGCTCGCATGGTCCTTGAGCTCGCTGACCGCGCGGTCGCTGTCCCGCTCCATCGACGCGGCGGTCAGCGCGCCCGTCTCGCTGGGCCAGAACATCTCGGGCTCGTCGCCGGTCGCCTGCGCCACGCCGTTCGCCTGGCGCATGAAGATCGCGAAGGGCGGAACGTCACCCGTGCCGGCCGAAGCGCGCCGCGGGGCGAATGTCTCCAGGAACGGGAGCGCGACCGTGACGCCAAAGAGGCCTCGAAGCACACGTCGCCGGGTGATCATGGCGCCTCCGCGGGGACTCGAGCGAGGAAGGGAGTGGATGAGACGATCTGGAGGAGGAGCTCCTTGGTCGCGGCGCCGCCGCGTGACGCCTCGCCGAGCTGCTCGATGAACGCTTTGTCCTCCACGACCGCGTCGCGGCCGTGGGCGAACTCGAGCCAGCGCTCCGCATAACACGCGTGCGCCTCGCTGCTCTCGGCGAGGAGCTGGCTGAACTCGATGGCATCCGCGTACTTCCGCGACTGGCCTCCGAGCGTGTAGGCGTCGGCGGAGTTGACCGGCATCCCATTGTCGGTCGTGCGGTACTTGCCGATCGCGTCGTAATGCTCGAAGGCGAACCCTACAGGGTTGATGAGCACCCCATGGCACGACGCGCCGCACGTCCCCTTGCCCGTGTGCGCCTCGACGCGCTCGCGGTTGGTCGCGTGCTCGCCCGGCGGCAGCGACGTCGCGTTGTCAGGCGGCGGCGGCAGCGCCGCGCAGAGGATCCTGAGGTTCACGAAGACGCCGCGATGGATCGAGTCTGGCTGCCGCGCCGTCGCCTTGGCCGCGAGGAAGCCGACGCGCGTGAGCAGCCCCGAGCGCTCGGCCTCGTCGAGCTCCACCCGCTCGAACTCGTCCGAGAAGTCGCCCTCGACGCCGTAGACCCCCGCGAGGTGGTCGTTCACGAACGCGGTGCGCGAGGTGAGCAGCTCGGTGAGGCCACCCTCCCTCTCGAAGACGACATGATCCACGAAGAGCTCTGCCTCGCGCTGCATGTCGTCGCCCATCTCGGGGACGAACTCGGGGTAGAGCGCCTGGTCCTTGTTGAGGTCGTGGTACTGCTCGTAATCGTAGAGCTGCCGGTGGAACGCGCGGACGACCTCGCGGGCGCGCGGGTCCTCGAGCATCCCCTCCGTGGTTGCGCGGACCGCCTCGGGGGTCGAGAGCTCGCCCGCCTTCGCCGCCTCGAGGAGCTCGTCGGAGGGCATCGTGTTCCAGAAGAGGTACGAGAGCTTGGCCGCGATCTCGTGGCCGCCGAGCGGGATGAGCCCGCCCTTCGCCGGCCCGGCGCCGCGCTCGACCCGGTAGACGAAATGGGGTGACTGCAGAAACCCCTCGAGCGCCGCGCGCACGCCGGCAGCGAACGGCTCCTCACCCTCGAAGAGCTCCTTGCCGCGGTGGAACAGCGCGAGGTACGCGTCCCGCTCGTCGTCCGTGATGGGGCGCCGGAAAGCCCGCTCGCCGAACCGCTCGACGAACACCTGCGCCCGCGCCTCCGGCTCGGCCGGCAGGTCCGCGGGCACGAGCCGGCCGAGCTTGCCCTCGTCGGCGGTCACCATCGCCGCGAGCTCCTCCGCGGCGCGCTGATAATCGCTCCAGAGGCCCGGTGTCACGAGGAGCGCAGCCTCGTTGTTGTCGAACACGCCGCCGAGCGGATCGCTCGTGAAGGACGCCGAGAGACCGGGCCTGTCGTCGAGGCGCAGGAGATCGCGCACCGTGTTCTCCCATTGCGCGTGGCTCAGCCGCGGGAACATGCTGCGCTCGGCGACCTGCGGCGCCGCCGCGCCGCCCGGCAAGGGGCCGTCGCCCTCATCGTGGGCGCCCAGAGAGCCCGTGCACCCCGCGAGCAGGAGCGCCGCAGCGCAGAGCGGCGCGCCCAGCGCCCGCCTCCAGCGTGGCAGGAGGATCATCGAAAAAGACGGTCGGGTCATCCCTCTCTCCCTCTCCTGGTCAAGCGCCGGCGACCGAGCGGCCAGCTCAGCGTCGCTATCAGCGCGCCTACCATCCAACGGAAACCGTCGTGTTCACGCCGTCATCAAGCGCGGGTCGATCTTGCCTGTTGCATGTGGCCCGCAACCGTTCAACGCTGGACGATTCAACCACGATCAGAACTCGTGGGCTGGCGCACGAACGTGATCACGAGAGATCACGCGGTCTCGAGGGGGCGGCCCGACAGCCGGCGACCTGCGGTGCGCCGGTCCGCCGCCCGCGACACGCGCCGCCGAACGAACGGCACCGGCGCCGAGATCCATCGAAGGACGAAGGTCTCGGTCCGCATGACGACCCACCCAAGACGAAGCAAAAGGATACCGCTCCGGAGCAATGTGAACGATCACATGATCGATGTCAAACCCAATCGACCCGCCCGCATGGTTCCTCCGGTCCAAGCCAGGACGCTGGCATGGACGCGGGGCCGTGAGGACTGGAACTTTCCGCCAGTGACACGCATGCTGAGAGCGCCGTTGCGTACGCCGAGCGACGTGAAGGCGCGCGACCATCGCGGAGGCTGCTAGCGGTCGAAGAAGTCGAAGACGGCGGGCAGCACGAGCGGAACCATCCCTGGATGATCCGCATCGACTTCCTTGTACGTGATCGTGTAGCCGCCAGCCGTCATCCAGTCGCGCAGCTCCTGGCTGCCGGTCAGGGAAGGCGTGCCGCGGGTCCCTTCCGTCACGAAGATGGGCACGTTGCGCAGCCGGTCCCAAGGATAGCCCGACTCCTGGACGAACGGTCCGGACATGGGCGCCAGAGCCTTCCAGTAGTCGGCGTACTTCGCGCCGATGTACCAGGTGCCGCCGCTCCCCATCGAGTGTCCGGTGAGGAACATCGAGCTGCGATCGATCGGGTACTCGTGCAGCACCAGCTCCAGGACGTTAATGACGTCCTTCTCGCTGAGCTCCTGGTCGCGTTCTCGCTCGGGCGTACGCATGGCCAGGAGCTTCTCCGCCTCCTCGGGTTGCCCAAACACGGCCGGCAGCCGCAGGAAGTTGCCGTAGGCGCCCTGATAGCCGAGCGGCGAGACCAGGAGCACGCCATGCTGGTCGGCCAGATTCACCATCTGCCTGTTGTTCTGATCCAGGTACGAGCTCTCGTCGTTCGAAGCGCCGTGCAAGAACATCACGAGGGGCAGCTTCGACGTGCCGTCCCAGCCATTCGGGACGCAGACGCGGTAAGGAACGTCGGCGCCCGCTTCTGGAAAGCGATACGTCCTGCGCTGGTCGCCTTTGGCGCGCCACTGCGGAGAGCTGGGATCGGCGACGGACTCGGCGAGCGCTCGCGCCTCGAGCACCTGGGTGCGCGGATCGAGCGTGGTGCCGAACGAGATGGTCACCGGCTCGAATTCGTCCGCCCCGCCCGCCCCTGCGGCGCCGCCTTCGCCGCCGGCCGCCGCCGTCCCGCCGCCGGGCGCTTCGCCGCCCGTGCCGGCGCCCGCTTGACCTCCCGCGCTCGCCGAGGCGCCTCCAGGAGCCCCCCCGCTGGAGCCGCTAGAGGCGGCGTCCGGCGCGCTGGCGCCGCCGCCACCTTGGCCGGTGGAGGCGGCGCCGCTGCCGGCATCATCGCTCCCGCAAGCGGCGAGCGACAGCGCGCAGCCGATGCAGGCCAGTGACGAAAGGAATCGACGTGTCGTCATGCTCACTCCGGGGACAAGATCAGCCCGTTCTGGGCGCGCTGCTGAGCGATCGTGGTTCTCCGAGGCCTCTTGGAACGCGACTCGATCGCTTCTTCACGGCGCGCAGAAAAATGCACTGACACCAGCCAGGTTCACGTCAGGAGCGAGCTGCTGGCCCCCGCAGAGTCCGGCGCCACCCAGCGCGATGCCTTGAGCCGCTCCAATGGACCATCCATTCGCGCATCGCGGCTCGTGTGCCTGCTCAGTTTAGGATGTCAGCAGTCTTGCGCCATCACGCGATGCGGAGCGCGTTGCGCGCGCGGGTCGCAGGTGAGACCTCGCGCCGGGCACGGAACGAGCATTGCTCCCGCGACCTCATCCTTACCTCGCGCCCGCGACGACCGAGCGAACAGAGCCAGCGCAGAGGTCCGATCTTGAGCCCAGGACGAACGGCACGTTGGGCAGAACGGCCCATCCAAGGCAAAGCAGCAGGACCCCCGAGGGCGCACCGTGAACGATCACATTCAGGGCGTCAAACAAAATTGACCAGGCCGCGGCTCTCCTCGATCCCGAGCGATCTGGCTGGTCGAAGATAACGTGGCGGAGCGCGTCCGCCGCCGACCGCTGCGGGGCGACGGCCACGATGCCCGTCGGCGTTCTCGTCGTACAGGCCCTCCACTGGCCCGCAGCCCGGTGCCCCCGATTGACGCGCCGCTTCGTCGGAGGAGCTACGCCAGCCCTGTCCTCCCTCGGGCTCGAGGAGCTCCACGGTCCCGTCGACAAGAGTTGACATCGTGAATGTGAACGATCACAATGCGCACCTTGCCGCGATCGCGGCGAGCGAAAATCCAGCGAGACGGCTTGTTTACATGAACGTCGCGCAAGCTCGCTGAATCCTGGCTCCGCGGTCGGACTCGGATCCTTCAATCAACTGGAAACGACCTCACGCTGCGGGCGCGCCTCGTGGAACGCTGCCAGTGCGGGGAAAAATCGCGCCTGGGTATTCGAATGACGAACCAGCCTACACTCGTTCGAGCCACATTGTTCGCGGCGCTGGCCGGCGCTTGCGCCCTCTCGGCTTGCGGAGGAGCCGGTGATGACGGCGCGAGCACCTCAGGTGACGACCCTCACCCCGGAGCGGGCGGGGCCGCCGTCTCAGGCAGCAGCGGCAGCACCACGACGGGCGGCACCACGACCAGCGGCGGCACCACGACCGGCGACGGCGGCGCGTCCGCGGGTGGAGCGGGCGGCGAGGGAGGAACGAGCGGAAGCGGCGGTTCGCCAGGAGCAGGCGGCTCAGGCGGATCGATGGGAGGCAAGGTCCCCCCGCAGCCGAGCACCGGTTGCGACAAGGCCAATCCGCAGACGGGCAGCGCACAGAGCCCGCTCACCGTATCGGGTCACCAGTACTACGTGAAGCTGCCGACCAACTACGACGCCAGCAAGCCGTATCCGGTGATGATCATGTTCAACCCGACGGGCAACCCGATCAGCTGGGCAGAGCAGAACGCGGGCTTCGAGGCGACCGGCCCCAAGGAAGCCTGGATCCGCGTCTACCCTCACCCGGCCAACTCCGGCTCGGGCTGGGGGGCGAACGACGTCTCCTTCTTTCAGCCGTTCTACGATCAGATCACGGACAACTTCTGCATCGACAAAGCGCGCGTGTTCGCTGCGGGCGAAAGCTCGGGCGGCGACTTCTCGAGCATCCTCGGCTGCGAGCACGCGGACAAGCTGCGCGCGGTGGGCCCGTGCGCCACCAAGAACGTACCCCAGTACCCGCTCAACGCCAGCACCCGAAAGTGTACCGGGCAGGTCACTGCGGTCGTCATCCACGGAAAGCGCGACTCTGTGGTCGGGACGGACAACGGCCCGAAGACGCGCGACTTCTATACCGAGCTAAACCACTGCCAGGCGAGCACGACGCCTGTCGAAGGGTACACGGACGATCTCTCGAACTGCGTCCTGGCTCAGGGCTGTGACGAGGACTATCCGGTCTATTGGTGCCAGCACGGCGACCCGAACTACAGCAACACCAATCACGGCTGGCCCGCGTTCGCGCCCAAGTTCCTCTGGAGCCTGTTCTCGACCTTTTGAGAACGTGATTGACCGGGCGGCGCCCGGCGCTTGACGTATTCATCAACCGGCCGGGGGAGCGGGGCGGATGACGCGCGCTCGCCCGAGCCACCGACGAGCAGCACCTGGCGAGGTGGTGTCCTTATGAGTAGATATGTCTTTGGACTGAGCGTTCTTTTCACTGTAGGCGTGGCGGCAGGGCTGGCCGCATGCTCCTCAGAGGCGGATCCCATCGGCCCCGGCGCTGGTGGCTCCTCTGGCGCATCCACGAGCAGCGGTTCCACCTCGGGAGCGACGTCGGGCGGAGGGGCTAGCGGGGGCGGGGGCACGGCCTCGAGCACGGTCGCGAGCACGAGCAGCGCTGCCGGCACGGGCGGCGACTCGTCCGGCACCGGTGCCGGCGGCTCGACGGGCGCCGGCGACGGCGGCTCGACGGGCGCCGGCGACGGCGGCTCGACGGGCGCTGGCGACGGCGGCTCGGTGGGCTGCGGCAAGGCCGTGACGCGCCCCAACCCTCGCACGCAGCAGACGCTGATGGTCGGTGGGGTGACGCGCTACTACCTGATTCACGTGCCGGAGAACTACGACCCGAGCAAGCCGCTGCCGCTGGTCTTCGGTATCCACGGCCTGAACATGAACAACGTGTGGGCTGCTCACGACAACAGCGGATTCCAGCTCATCCAGGAGACCAACAACCAGGCGCTGCTCATCTACCCGCAGGGCTTGCCGGCGGACGGGCAATCCAGGCCTCCGAGCACCGAATCGCAGTGGGGCACTGCAGACTCCAACTGGGGCGGTCCGCCGCCCAACGCCAATCAGGCGCGCATGACGGCCGACCTGGCGTTCTTCGATGCCATGCTGGAGCACGCCAAGACGAACTACTGCGTGGATACGAAGCGCGTCTTCGCGGTCGGGTTCAGCCAAGGTGGTTTCATGACGAACACGCTCGGCTGCCAGCGCGCCTCCGTGTTCCGCGGCCTCGCACCGGTCGCTGGGTGGGGGCCCAACGGATCGCAGCCCACGTGCAGCGACGCCAGCGCCGCGCACGCGCTGATCCAAACGCAAGGCGACACCGATGGGACCGTGACCCCCCAGCTGGGACAGGCGACCCGAGACTTCTGGCGCGGCCGGAACGGCTGCCAGGCGACCACGATGCGGTCGAGCTTCGGCGACGCGTGCGTCGAGTACCAGGGCTGCAAGGAGGGCCAGCCGGTCGTGTACTGCACGCACCCCGGCGGTCACTCCGTACCGTCCGGCGCGGGCGGGCGAGCCTGGCGCTTCTTCCAGTCGCTCAAGTGAGCCCCGCAGGCGGTGGAGTGAACACGGCCTCCCGCAGGCGGTGGAGTGAACGCGATCTCTTCGATGCATGGATTCTCGATGTTCAGATGAACAAGACAGTTACTCGATGATGGTTGCATTGTAACTGCGCTGAAATAGCTGATCTGTCACCCGAGCTTGGTCAGGAGGCAATGATGACCCCACCGTCTTTTTTGATGACCGGCTTGCCACGCTGCAGGCGGGCGCTGGGCGCGGGGCTCTGCGTCACCGCGCTCCTGCTCGAGGGATGCACGGGCTCCGTGGGCGATCCGGAGGGGAGCGGCGGCCCGGCGCCGGACGGGAGCGGCCCAGCCACCGGTGGCGTGGCGCGCGGCATCGACATGCCGGGTGGGCCGCTGTACCACCGGTTCGTGCGCCTCACGAACTCGCAGTGGGCGCGCAGCGTGCAGGTGGTCCTGAACCTCGCCGATCCACCGTCGCTGTCCGACGGGTTCGAGAAGCCCGTCGCCGGCACGACGGACTTCACGAACAACGAGCACTTGCTGAGCGTGAACCAGCGCTCGTGGAGCGACTACCAGTCGGCGGCGGAGGCGCTCGCCGAGGAGGTGACGGCTTCGGATGAGGCGCTCGCCGATGTTTACCCGGGCACGGACGCGGCCGGCTTCATCGAAGCCGTGGGGCGCCGTGCGTATCGCCGCCCGCTGACGGACGACGAGATCGCCAGATACACTGCCCTCTTCGAGACCGGAACGGCGATGTCCGGCACCAAGAGCACGTTCGCCAAGGGCGCGCAGCTCGTGATCCGGACGATGCTCCAGTCGCCGCACTTCCTCTACCGCACAGAGCTCGGCGAGGATCGTAAGCCGCTCGATGGTTACGAGATCGCGGCGAAGCTCTCGCTCTGGCTGCGCGACGCCGCGCCGAGCGACGAGCTGCTCGACAAGGCGCCCACGCTCACGACACCGGAAGCGATCGCCGCGGTCGCCGAGACCATGGTGGAGGAGCCCACAGCCGTCGAGGGCATGCGGTACTTCCATCGCGAGCTGCTCCACTTCGATCGCTACGCCACGATCAGCAAGCTCGGCGTGCCGAGCTACGACGAATCGTTGAACGCGGAGTACGAGGAGAGCGCGTACCTGTTCTTCGACAAGATCTTCACCGAGGGTCTCGGCGTCAAGGAGATCCTCACGTCCACCAAGGGCTTCGTGGGGCCGGGAATGGCGAGCCTCTACGGCCTTACGCCGAACGGGAGCCGCGTCGTGGAGCGAGACCTCGGTCCCGATCGCGTCGGCTTCTTCTCGCAGCTCCCTCACCTGACGCTGAACGCTCTGAACGAGGAGTCGGACTCGATCCACCGCGGCGTCAGCATCAACCTCGACGTGCTGTGCGCGCCGCTCGGCGCGCCGGCCCCCGACATTCCGCCGGTCCCGCCCCTCGAGCCTGGGCAGACGAACCGTCAACGCATCACGCGGCTCACCTCCGCCTGCGGCGGCACGTGCCACAACCAGCTCATCAACCCCGTCGGCTTCGCCTTCGAGCACTTCGATGGCATGGGGCAAACTCGGGACGAGGAGAACGGAGGCTTGCCGATCGACAGCAGCGGTGTCTACACGTTCTCCGAAGGGGCCAGGTCGTTCGCGGACGCCGGCGAGCTGATGCACCACATGGCGGAGGGCGAGCAGGCTCACCTCTGCTACGCCAAGAAGCTCGCGAGCTTCGCGCTCCAGCGCGACGTCGTCCCGTCGGACTTGCCGCTCGTCGAGACGCTCGCCGAGGTGAGCCGCGGCGCCAGCGGCTCGGTGAAACAGATGATGCTCGAGCTCGTCAAGAAGGAAGCATTCCGGACTCGCATGGGAGGTACGCTGTGAACCCCAAGATCGCAATGAACCTCGCTCCTCCGAACGCAGCGCACCGGCGCGGCATGAATCGGCGCGCGTTCCTGCGCGCAGGCGGCGTTGCCATCGCCCTTCCGTTCCTCGAGGGTCTGCCGTCGCGCTCCGCCTGGGCCGCGGACAGCTCGCCCGTGTTCAGCCTCTACATCGTGGCGGCGTGCGGCGTGGTGGGTAAGTCGTTCTTCCCGGACGAGACTGGCCAGCTCACGACCGACGGGCTCGCCGCCATGACGGACAAGGCGACGCACGTGCTCGCGCCTCACGCCCCGAACCTGCTGTTCCTCCGCGGCATCAACTTCCCGATGGGGGGCCCCAGCAACTGCGGCCACGCGCAGGGCCTGTGTCAGGCGCTCACCGCGCGCCCGGCGCAGGGCGGCGGCAGGACCGCGGCCTCGAGCGGCGTGTCCGCGGACGTGGTCGTCGCCCAGCTGGTGAACGAGGGGGGCGCCGAGCCGCTCACGCTCTACGCCGGCAACCGCAAGAACGGGTACATCGCCGAGCGTATTTCTTTCAAGGGCGGCGGCTCCGGACAGGTGCGTTCTGCGGACGACAACCCGTACACGCTCTACTCCAAGCTCGTCGGCTTGGCGGGTAGCGGCGGTAAGAGCGGCGGTAGCGGCGGGCAGGTCGCCGAGGAGCTCATCCGCAGCCGCAAGAGCGCTAACGACTTCGTGCGCGAGGAGCTGAACAGCCTGATGCGCATGTCGGCGCTGAGCTCCGCCGACAAGCAGCGCCTCCAGCAGCATTTCGACGCCATCCGCGACGCCGAGGTCACGATGGGCGAGATGGCCGGGGCCTGCAGTCAGGCCGGCCTCTCGACGTCGGAGCTCGAGGCGCTCGAGGGCGGCTTCGCGTTCAAGACGGACGGCATGATAGAAGACGTCGCGAAGCTCCATCTCGAGCTCGTGGCCCTGGCGTTCGCCTGTAACTTCAACCGCGTGGCGACGCTGCAGCACGGCGACGGCACGGATCAGACGAAGTATGCGGTGCCGTCGAACGAGAAGCTCGGGTGGCCCTTCCACCACCTCAGCCATCGTGTGCAATCGGACGCCGCTTCGGGCAGCAATCCGACGGCCGAGCAAGCACACGCCGAGATCGACGTGCTCCGCATGCAGACGCTGCTCCACGGCCTCGATCAGTTCAAGGCGCGCGGCCTGTTCGACAAGTCCATCATCCTGTGGACGAACCACGTGGCGGACGGCCCGTCGCACAGCTTCCGCAACGTTCCGACGATCATCGCTGGGAGCGGCGGCGGCTACCTGAAGCAGGGGGCGTTCATCGACGCCGGAGACGTGACGAACAACCGGCTCTTCAACGGCCTCATCGCCGCCGCCGTTCGAGACAAGGCCGAGTGGACGGAGAACTTCGGTGAGGGCAAGGGCTCCGGGCCCATCGACGACATGCTCGCCTGAGCGGCATCGCCGGCGGTGTGCCTCCCTGGAGCTGGCATCAGAGTTGTGAACGATCACATAGGCTCCGGGAGAGACCCGTGAGCAGGCGAAGAAGCACGTCGTGCGCGTGGGGATCGCACGAGAGGAGACCTTGATGCAAGCAGTGACGCAAGTAACGGCAGCGGCCATCGCCGTCATCCTGTTCGGCTGCGGTGCTGACGACGCGCTGCCCTCGGGGGCCGCTGGCACCCCGGCGGGCTCGAGCGGAGCTGCCGGCTCTACCGGGTCTGCCGGCGCTGCGACCACAGGCGCTGGGTCCGCGGGCAGCAGCGGCGGCGGTGTGAGCGCGACCGGTGGCGCGGCGGGTGGGGGCGCGTCCGACGGAGCGGCGGGCGGCTCCAGCGAAGCGGCGGGCAACGGTGGTGCGGGCGGCGCGGGCGCGGGTGGCGCGGGCGCGGGCGCGGGCGGCGCGGCGACGTGTGACCCCGCGGACGAGACCCCCGATCCGACGCCGGTCAACGTGAGAGCCATGGGAGCCGCGTTTACCGGCTCCCACGAGGTCGTGGTCGAAAAGGACCCCGGGTTGTCTGGCCGCACGATTTACAGGCCGAAGGACCTGGGCGGCGCCGAGAGGTACCCGATCGTTGCGTGGGGAGAGGGTGCCTGTTCCTTGAACGGCACCACCAACCCAGATTTTCTGGGCGAGCTCGCGTCGCACGGGTACCTGGTGATCTCCGATGGCGAACCGAATGGCTCCGGATCGAGGCCCATGGTCAACGACTACAAGGCCATGGGGCAGCCCCTGATCGACTCCCTGGATTGGGCCATCAAGGAGAACGGGCGAGCGTGCAGCCAGTACTACCGGAGCCTGGCTGCCGACAAGACCGCGGTCATGGGTTGGTCCTGTGGCGGATTGATGGCCGAAGGTGCTGCCGGCGACCCGCGCGTGACGACCGCGGTGATCTGGAGCAGCGGGATGATCAATCCCGATCCGAAGATCCTCGACGCGCTCCACGCGCCGATCGCGTTCATCCTCGGCGGCCCGGATGACATCGCTTACCCGAACGGGACCCGGGACTACCAGAATACCGAAGGCGTGCCCGCCGTCCTTGCGAGCACCAACGTGGGCCACGGCGGCACGTACGGCCAAGACAACGGCGGAGTCTTCGGCAGGGTCGGCGTCGCCTGGCTGGGCTGGCAGCTGAAGGGTGACATGGGGGCGACCGGCAAGGGCATGTTCGTCGGCGCGAGCTGCGGCCTGTGCACCGACCGGGCATGGACGATCGAGTCGAAGAACATCGACTGAGGGTGCGGCGCGCGACCGGCGCTTCCGGCGAGCGCGTATGGGGTGTCCGTGCACATCGATGACGACATTGACTACAAGGCAGAGTGCGTGGCGCTGCGCGCGCGCGTCGCGGAGCTGGAGCATGAGCTGGCCAGTCGTCGCGGCGAGCTCCGGCGTGAGAGGGGGTTGGTCAGCGCGGCAGCGGCGCACCTCGACGCGCCGTTCGCTCTGGGCGCCACGCAGGTGCCGGCGCTGATCCACTGGCGCCTGGATGGCACCGTGACGCGCTGGAACGACGCCGCCAGGTGCCTCTTCGGTTGGAGCGAGGGCGAGGCCGTGGGCCGCCGGCTCTCCGAGCTCGTGGCCTCGGATCCGGTGTCGCCCCAGGAGGTGCAGGCGTTCAACCACGATCCTGGCGAGAGCCTCTTCGCGACGACCACGAGCACGGGCAGGACGAGAGAGGGAAACGGGATCACCTGCCGGTGGACCTACGCCGTGCTGCGCGATGAGCGAGGCGACGTCCGAGAGATCGCGGCCATCGTGGATGAAGGCGACGATCCGCAGCGGAGAGAGCGCCTGCTGCACGAGCGCTATCAGATGCTCCTGCAGCTCGTGGACAACTCGCCGAATGTCATGTTCATCAAGGACGCGGAGGGGCGCTACGTGTTCCTCAACCGCCATTATGCGCGGGCCCTCGGGCGGCACGCCATCGAGTTCCTAGGCAAGGACGAGCATGAGTTCGGCGCCACGCCGCCCGGCGTCGCCGACCGGATCGTGGCGAAGGAACGGGAGGTGTTCGCGAGCGGCCAGGCCATGCGCTACCAGGAGGTCCTGGACTACGGCAGCCAGAATTTCTATTTCTTCACGGTCAAGTTCCCTGTTCGCAACGAGCGCGGCGAGCTGGTCGGCGTCGGCGGCGTCGTGAGAGAGGACACCGACCTGAGGCGCGCGGAGGCGGAGCGGGCCGCGCTCCAGGAGCAGATCATCGCCGCGCAGCAGGAGGCGCTCCGGGAGCTGTCGACTCCGCTCATTCCGCTCGCCGACGGCGTCCTGGTCATGCCGCTCGTCGGGACGGTGGACGGCGCGCGCGCGGGGCAGATCATGGAGACGCTGCTCACCGGGATCGGCAGCCAGCGCGCCCACACCGCGATCCTGGACATCACCGGCGTGCGCGCTGTCGACACGCTCGTCGCTGATGCGCTGACGCGGACCGCGCGCGCCGCGCAGATGGTCGGCGCGCGCGTGGTGCTCACGGGCCTCCGCCCCGAGGTGGCGCGCGCCCTGATCGAGCTCGGCGCGGACCTCACCGGCATCGTCACGATGGGCACCTTGCAGAGCGGCATCGCCCACGCGCTCCGGCCCACGGAGCGCCCGCGCGTCGCCCGGTGAAGCGACATGTCGAGTTCATCAAACCACCGACCTGCGTGTCTTTTCGGAGGCTCTCGGTCGATCACCCCGACGGCGCAGCGGAGCCCGCCTGCCGGCGGCGCTCCGCTTCGGCGTGCGTGGGACGGAGGAATGCGATGCGTATGGTTCAAGGGAATGGTTCGCTGTGTGGGTCGCGCGAGCGGAACGATGCGGAGATCCGGAGACCGCGCCGCTCGACGTGGGCCACGCTGGTGGGGACTGCCGCGCTGGTGGCGATGTTCAGCGGGTGTTCCGATGATCCGGAAGGAGCGACGTCGACCAGCTCCGGAGCCGGCGCAAGCGCTACGACGGGCGCGACCAGCGAGGGGGTGACGAGCGGCGGCGTGACCAGCGGGAGCGCTGGAGGGGGAGTCGCCACGAGCGGCTCGACAGGCTCGGGCGGCGGTGACGGCGGCGGCACCGGGGGCGCCGGCGAAGCGGGCTCGGGTGGCATGGGCGGCGCATCCGACGGTGTCGGAGGTACCACGGGCGACGGAGGTGCCGCAGGGGGCAGCGCTGGCGCGGGCGGCGGCCCGTCATTCCAGCCCTGCCCGGCGAGCGGCTCCTGTAAGATCATGCCCTTCGGCGATTCAATCACGCAGGGTTTCAACGTCGCCGGCGGCTACCGCGCCCCGCTGTTCCACCTCGCGCTCGAAGCGAACCGCGACATCACCTTCGTCGGTTCCGCCAGTGATTACAGCGTGCCCATGGTGGACGGAGTGACGTTCCCGAGGAACCACGAGGGTCACGGCGGTTGGACGATCGAGGGCAACAACGGCATCGCGCAGCTCGTGGGCACCAGCATTCCGAATTACAAGCCCAACATCATTACGTTGATGATCGGAACGAACGACATCAACGGTAACATCAACCTTGCGGACGCACCGAATCGCCTGGGCAAGCTGCTCGACTCGATTTTCATGCGTGATCCGAACATCCTCGTGGTGCTCGCGCAGATCGTGCCGACGAGAACGGACGGCACGAACAACGCCATCAAGGCCTACAACGCGGCCATGCCCGACCTGGTTTCGACGCGCGTCAGCAAGGGGCAGCACATCGTGCTGGTGGACATGTACACAGCGTTCACCAACGACACGAACTACAGGCAGTCCCTCCTCGGCGACAATCTCCACCCGAACCAGGCAGGGTATAACCGCATGGCCGAGGTTTGGTTCCAGGCGTTGAGTCCGTACCTCCGCTGAAATCGAAAGGCGAACGCACACCGGATTTCCGACAGCGGAGCTCCCGGACAGGATACACCCGAACGAGCCCGGCTACGCGCGCATGGCGAACGTCTGGTACGCGGCGATCGGCGACCTGCTGCGGTGAGGCGACGTCGCGGTCGCGCCCTCCCCGGGCGACGATCCCGCGCGCGCCGCGCCCCGTGACGGCGCCAGCCTGTACCTCGAGGAGCGCCGGCCGGCGTCGTTGAGTTCGCGCCGGCCGGCGTTCCGCCCTTGCGACGGCTACGTCAGGTTCGTGAGCGGCCCGGTGCAGTATTTCGGGTCGCCGAATGTGTTTCGGCTGTCGCCGAACAGGTTCAAGATCGAGACGAGCAGATCGTTGTGCGGGCGGTTGGAGTACCGGACCCAGCGTCCAGTGCGCAGGCCTCCGCCGCCGCCGGCCAGCAAGAACGGCATGTTCGACTTGTTGTGGCTCGGCGGATCCGAGAGCTCGGACCCGAAGAAGACGACGCTCTCGTCGAGCAGCGAGTGTCCACCCATGTCGACCTTCGCCATCTCCTGCAGGAGATAGAGGTGCTGCTTCGAATACCAGTTGCAGATGAGCTCGCACTCGGCCGCCCTGAAGCCGCCGTCGTGCTGGTAGAAATGGTGGTGCTCGGTCAGGTTGAGCCAGGGGAAGGTGTGCTTCGCCTCGGTGTCGCTCCACTGCAGCGTCCCGACCGCGGTGATGTCGCAGGCGAGCGACATCACCAGCATATCCATCAGGAGCTTGCCGACCTTGGGGATCGCCGCGTCGGTCGAGGTGTCCTTGATCGAGCCGTTGTCGGAGGAGTTCAACCCCGTGCGCGGGTTGTAGTCCGACGTGTCGACCCTCTCCGGCGCCTTGCAGGCGCTCGTCTCAACCGGGACGTTGCTGAGGCCCATCTCGATCTCGCGGATCTTCGTCAGGTGCTGGTCGATCTTCTGCTTGTCGGCGGCGCCGAGCCGCGTGGACAGGGCGGAGTAGCGCCCGTCGAGGAAGTCGAGGATCGATTTCTTCCGCGCGAGTCGACGGGCGGCATCGTTGCCGGCGCTGGGATCCAGCGTGCCGAAGAGCTCGGTGAAGATCTCCGTCGGATCGAGGCGCGGCGGGATCGGCCTGAACGGCGCGGCGCTCTCGAAATTCGCGGCGTTCATCGGTGACAGCAGGCCGTGGGACTTGCCCGTCGCCCAGCGCACCGCGATCTCGATGCTCGCCTTCGCCTTTTGACCGGCGGAGATCCGGGAGGCGATCACCTGATCGATGGACGGCCCGTTCCCGTAGCCGCCGGCCTGACCTTGAGCCATGCCCGTGAGCCAGGCGATGATCCCGGCCTGGTGCTGCTCACCGACCGCGCTCTTCATGTCGAGGCCGTCGACGACGAGCAGCTTGTCCTGCACCGGCGCGAGCGGCGACAGGATGGGCCCCAAGGTGAAGTTCGTCTCGGTGCCGGTCGGCCGCCAGCGGTTGATCACGGTCCCACCCGGCGTGTAGACGGAGAGGAAACGCTTGGCGGGGGCGGGTTGCGCGCTCGCCGTGCGTTCGGTGCCCATGACCTCGAGCCAGGGGAGCGCGATGGCGATGGCGCCAGCGCCGCGCAGCACGGCACGTCGGCTCAAACGAAAGTTCGACATAACCATCACTCCTCCTGGGCAGCCATGTAGTGGAAAGCATCCGTCTGCGTGAGCTCGATCAGGAGCTGCCTTACATTGTATCCGGACGCCTTGAAGGCGTCCGTGACAGCCTTCTTGGTGCAAGCGTCCTCGGCGCGAAGCGTGAGACCATAGCCGTACTCGGTCCAGTGCGTGGCGAAGCAGCTCTGCACCGCCTCGGTCTGGGCGAGCCCCTGCACCAGCTCGATCGGCCCGCTCACCTTGATGTCCGTGCCCGGGACCGCGCCGCTCGCGTCGATCGGGACGTCGTTCTCCGTTGTGCGGTACAGCCCGACCGCGTCGTAGTTCTCGAGCGCGAACCCGACCGGATCCATGAACTGGTGGCACCCCGCGCAGACCGGGTCCTTGCTGTGCTGGCTGAAGCGCTCCCGCGCCGTCGCGCCGGTGTACGGATCCGGTGGCTTCACCTTCTCCAGGATGTCGCCGGTGGGGAGCGGGATCTTCTGGCACATCAGCTTGTCGAGCACGAACGCGCCGCGGACCACGGGGTTCGTGTTGTTCGAATGCGTCGTCCCGGCCATCACACCCGCCTGGGTGAGGAGCCCGAGGCGCTGGGTCGTGTCGAGCTGCACCTGCTGGAACTCGTCGCCCGTCACGCCGGAGACGCCGTAGAACGCCGCGAGAGGTCCATTCATGAACGTGTACGGGGCCGTCAAGACGGACCCCCAGGTACCGTTCTCCTCGAAGATCTCGTGCTCGATCAATCGCTGCGTCTCTTCACGCAGGAGCGAACCGATCGTCCGCGAGAAGGTCGGGAACGACTCCGCGTTTCGCTCGAGATCCGCGAGGTTGCTGATGGGGAGCAGGTTGTCGAAGAAGTACCGGACGGTGGTCCGGGACCGAGGATCGTCGAGCATGCGCTCGGCTTGAGCGCGCACGCCTTCCTTGGTCGAGAGCTCACCTGCCTGCGCCGCCATGCGCAGCTCCTCGTCGGGCATCGTGCCCCAGAGCAGGTACGATAGGCGCGTCGCCATCTCGTCGCCCGTGGGCCGGCGGAGCTCGGGGCGCTCCGGGTCGGGTGTGCCAAACTCGATGCGGTAGAGAAAATCCGGCGATTGAAGCAGCGCCTCGATCACCGTCGCGACGCCGGCGTCGAACGTGGCATCCGTCCGGCCGGCGCTGTACAGCGCGAGGAGCTCGTCCGCCTCGCCGGCGGCGAGCGGCCTTCGATACGCGAGCGGCGCGATTCGCTCGATGATCGTGCGCGCGCACGCCTCCTCGTTCTCCGCCGTCACGCTGCTCGCGCAAGGGTCGAGCTTCGCGAGCGCCTCCGGGGTGGCGGTCGCGCGCTTGGCGACGCCCTCCGCGACGGTGCCCAGCTGCTCGGCGAGCAGGCTCGAGACCGACAGCGTGTCCGCGTCATTGCCGAAGCCGTTCCCGACATCCTCGCTCGGCAGTGAAAAGGCTGGCTCGGTCGTATCGCCCAGGAGGTCGCGAACTGTCTTGTTGTATTCGAAGCGCGTCAACCGCCGCAGCGGCGCTCGCCCGGGGTACACGGCGCCGTCCTCGCAAGCGGACGGGCCCGCCGTGGTGGGCGGCGGGTCCGTCGTCGTCGTCGTGGAATCCTCGGCATGAAGCCCGCCCAGGTCTCCCGTGCAGCCGCTGGCCACGATCAACGCGATCGAGACAGCTGACCGAGAGCCCAGGAGAGGACGCGCCTGCTCATGATCTGAGGGCCTATGCATGGTTCTCTCTCTTCGCCCGCTGCGGGCACGCTACGGGGAGCAATACCCATGATTTTTTCGCGACAATCGTGGAACAGGCGATGTCTGTCGCGTTCTCTGGTCGCTCACTCCTGGTGAAACGCCGATCACCATCGTTCGACGCTCGTCTGCGCGACGACCGAACGAACGGAGCCGGCGCCAGGATCGACCCGATACCCGACGACGAAGCTCGCGGTGCACATGACGACCCACCCAGAGCGAAGCAAAAGGATACCACCGCAATGTGAACGCTCACATTGCCGATGTCAACGCCTATCGACGTGGGGCAAGGTGACGCTGCGGGGCGCACCGAGGTTCGCCCCCTGCCCTCGTCCACACATGGACGGGATGATTCTCCTGGTCGTGGGGTTCAGCGCGCGCCCAGGCTCCGGGCTCCCCCGCGGAGGCCGACGCTGCAGCAGCGCGCTCAGCCGCGCGAGGGCCGCCGCGCCACGGCCAGGCCGCCGGAGTCCCCCTCGCCCGCCGCGCCCATCGACTGCAAGGCAGCGACGATCTCCTCCGTGACCCACGGCCCGCCCGGAACGTAGGACGGCGCGAGCGGCTTCAGGGGCGGCGGGAGCACCTCGGCGACCCGCGCGCCGATGGCGTCGCGCGACGCCGCGTGCCCCTCCTCCTCGGCCGCGGCCCGGAGGGCCTGCGCGAAATCGGCCGCCGTGGGCCAGCGCGCGTCGCGATCGCGCTCGATCGCCCGCGCGACGGCGGCCGTGACGGCCTGGCCCACGCCCTCGCGCTCGCTCGAGAGGGGCGGCACCTCGCGCTCCAGCACGGCGTGGAGGGTCGAGACCATGTTGCTGCCGGCGAACAGCCGCCTGCCCGCGAGCACCTCCCACGCCACGACCCCGAGCGAGAACACGTCCGAGCGCCGATCCAGCGGCCGCGCGTTCGCCTGCTCCGGCGAGAAATAGCTCAGCTTCCCCTTCACCATTCCGGTCTTCGTCCGCGTCGTGCGGCGCAGGGCATACGCGAGCCCGAGATCGCAGATGGACGCCCGACCGTCGACGCCGACGAGGACGTTGGACGGCGAGATGTCCCGGTGGATCACCTGGAGCAGCTCCCCCGAGCTGTCGCGCGCCTCGTGCGCCGCGTGCAGCCCCTCGGCGGCCTGGGCGATGAGCTCGATCGCGTCGCCGATCCCGAGCGCCCCCGGAGCCCGGGTGAGGTGCTTGAGGGTGACCCCCACGACGAGCTCCATGACGATGTACGGCGCGCCCTCGTCGAGACCGTAATCGAGGACGGGCACGAAATGCGGGCTCGCGACGCGCGACGCGATGCCCGCCTCGTCGAAGAGCATGGACGAATAGCTCGATTCGTACCGCAGATCGGCCCGGATCCGCTTCACCGCCACGAGCGACTCGCGCTCCAGACCCGCGCCGCCCGCCCCCGCCGCGCCGCCCGCGTCCCCTCTGCCTGCAGCGCCGGCGCGACGCGCGATGAAGACCTCGGACATGCCGCCCTTGGCGAGCTGCAACAGCAGCTCGTAAGGACCGGCGGTGCCCAGATCAGTCGAGTCCATGCTCAATGCTCTGGGCGGCGGATTATCACGTCAATGTAAGATCATCAACCTTGGCCCCCTTGCGCTTCGTTCCGTTCACGCTCGGATTTGCGCTCCGGGGGGCGGCCTTGTCCTCCTCCGCCCCCGCCTTCCCGCGCGCGGTCCTGCGCAGGGCCGCGGGCGACGAGGCCCTCGTTGTCCGTGGGGGCGTCGCCGCCGCGCTCGGCGTGCTCGGCCAGCACCCGCTCGTCGGTCTCGCCCACCGAGCGCAGCCAGCGCGCGGCCCCCCGGTGGCCGGCGGCGCGATCGCCGTCCGTGAGCATCCCGTAGGCGGCGTCGCGCACCAGGGCGTGACGGAACGTGAGCTCGTCGTGCCCCGGGTAGCGCGACACGCCGCGCCGGGCGACGAGCTCCTCCGAGAGCAGGCTCTTCAGCCAGCGGTCGAGCGACTCGGCCGAGGTGCCGGCGCCGAGCAGCTGCCGCACGCCGTCCGGCCAGAAGCTGCCGCCGAACAGGCTCGCCGCCCGCAGCGTGCGCCGCGCCTCGGCCGGCAGCGCCTCGATGCGCGCGTGCATCAACGCCACGACCGTGGGCGGCATGTCGCTCCGGCCCTCCGCGCGCGCGCGCATGAGCTCCTCGAGGAAGAAGGGGTGGCCGTCCGCGTGCTCGACCAGCCGCGCCACCTCGGGCAGCGAGAGCTCCTCGCCGAACACGCTGCGGACGAGCCGCTCGGCCGCCCGCTGGCTGAGCGCGCCGAGCTTGATGTGCTGCACGCCGCGCGAGCCCCAGAGGCCGGGGAACGTCTCCATCACGCTGTGGCGCGCGAAGCCGAGCACGAGGAGCGGGCGATCCGAGAGCGCCTGGAGCGCCTCGTCCAGCACCGAGACCGAGGCGTGATCGCTCCAGTGCATGTCCTCGAGCACCACCACGACCGGCCCCTCGCCGCAGCGCGCGGCGAGCCACTCGAGCACGGCGCGGCGGGCTTGATCGCCCACGGCGACCGCGTCCCCGCGGGCGACGCGCAGCTCCAGATCGGGATCGTCGAACGGCGTGCCCGCGATCTCGCCGAGGTACCAGGCGACGCGCCGCGCATCGTCGGCCGGCGCGGGCACGGCCCGCGCGACGTGCTCGCGGATCTTGACGCGGCGCGCCTCGAGGGCCTCGCCGGGCAGGCAGCCGGCGGCCGCGAGGACGATCTCGCCCAGCATGCCGAACGGCGCGCCCGCGCCGAGGGGGTCGCCCCGCGCCACGTAGACCGACGCGCGCGCGTCGTGCTCGCGTACGGCGCGGACGAGCTCGCAGCGGAGGCGCGTCTTGCCGATGCCGGCCTCGCCGAGGACCAGCGCGGCGCGCGCCACGGGCTCGTCGGCGCTCTGCTCGAAGAGGCCGCGCAGCGTCGCGAGCTCGCGGTCGCGCCCGACGAACGAGGTGACGCGGCCGAAGAGCGTGCGCTCGGGCTCGGTGCCGTCGCGCTCACCCTTCAGCAGGAACGAGGGGCCGTCGCCGATCACCTCGAAGCGCGGCGCCGCGAGCCCCGCCGTGACCTCGTCGATGCGCACGTCGCCCTCGGCCTCGCGCAGGCGGGCGACCGCGCGGTCGATCACGTCGCCCGCGGGCAGGCGCTCGCCCACCTGCGCGCGGCCCGTGGCGAGCGCGACCGGGCGCCCGGGCAGGCGCGCCTTCAGCGCGAGCGCGCACTGCGCGGCGCGCGCCGCGAGGTCGAAGGCGGCCATCGTGCCGGCGCCGCCGCCGCGGCCGGAGAACACCTCGTCGGTCTGCGAGGACAGGAGCACCATGCGCGTGCCGGCCGGGAGCCGCACGCGCTCGCCGCCGAACGCCTCGGCGAGGTCCGCGACGATCCGCTCGACGCCGCGATCGCTCGCCGGCTCCGGGTCGGCGGCGCCCAGATCGACGAGGACGACGCTGATGAGCCGCCGCTCGTCGTCCGTGACCGACGCCGGCGCGCCGTCCGCGCCCGCGCTGGACGCGCGCGCGAGCAGGGCGCGCGCCTCCGCGAGCGCGGCCGCCGCAGCGCGGCCGTCGGCAGGGCGCGCCGCCGGGTCCTTCGCCAGGAGGCGCGCGGCGAGCTCGTCGATGAAGGGCGGCACGTCGGGGCGCCGCTCGACGAGGCGCGGCGCCTCCTCGAGGAGGATGCGGCACACCTCGGCGAGCGGGTCGTCGGCCGCGAAGGGGCGCTGCCCGGCGAGGCACTCGAAGAGCACGACGCCGAGCCCGAAGACGTCGGCGCGCGCGTCGACCTCGGTGTCGCCGCGTGCCTGCTCGGGCGCCACGTAGCCGAGCGAGCCGACGAGCGAGCTGGCCTCCGTGACGAGCGAGGTCGACGCCGCCGCCCGGGCGACGCCGAAGTCGAGCAGGACCACGCCGTCGACCCTGCCGTCGCGCAGGAGCACGTTGCTCGGCTTGAGATCGCGGTGCGTGATCCCGATCGCGTGGATGGCGGCGAGCGCCTCCGCGATCTGGTGCGCGACGAGCAGCGCGTCGGCCACGGGGAGCGCCCCGTCCTGGAGGCGCGCGTCGAGCGTGACGCCCTCGAGCCACTCCATGGCGAGCCACAGGGCGCCGTCGTCGCCCGTGCCGTGCGCGATGTGCTGCACGATGAGCGGGTGCTGCACCGCCTCGAGCATGCGCGCCTCGCGCCGGAAGCGGGCGGCGAGCTCCGGGGGCGCGACCTTGAGCGCGACGGGGCGCCCGGTCAGCTGGTCGATCGCCCGGTAGACCGTGCCCATCCCGCCGGCGCCGGCAAGGCGGTGCACCTCGAACCGGCCTGCGACCAGCGTGCCCTCGCGCATGGTGCCAGCTTATCCGAGAGCTCCCGTCAGGTGCGCGGCGCGAGCGCTCGGTGGTGACGGTTCAGGGTGTTTGTTGTACGCTGTGCGCGCCGACACGCGCCGACACGCGCCAACAACCAGAGCGCCGCGCCGCCCGCACAGGACGCCTCCCCAGGGCCGTCGGCTCGGCCGATCGAAGAGGGACCCCCGATGAACCCCGGACAGCAGGTGACGAGCACGCTCAGGCTGGCGCGCGAGCTCGGGAAGGGGGCGATGGGGAGCGTGTGGGTGGCCGATCACCTCGCGCTCGGGACGCAGGTGGCGGTGAAGTTCATGGCGCCGGCCTACGCGGACCAGACCGGCTTCGTGGAGCGCTTCCGGCGGGAGGCGATGGCGGCCGCGCAGATCAAGAGCCCGCACGTCGCGCAGGTCTTCGACCACGGGGTCACGCCGGACGGGGTGCCGTACATCGTGATGGAGCTGCTCGAGGGCGAGGACCTCAAGAGCCGCATGCAGCGGCTGGGCGCGCTGCCGCCCGTCGAGGTCACGGCGATCGTGTCGCAGACGGCCAAGGCGCTCGGCCGGGCGCACCAGGTCGGGATCGTCCACCGGGACATCAAGCCGGACAACATCTTCCTGCTCGACGTCGAGGGCGAGCTGTTCGTGAAGGTGCTCGATTTCGGGGTGGCCAAGCGGGTCCACGGCGAGCTCGGCATGACGTCGACCGGGAGCGTGCTGGGCACGCCGCTCTACATGAGCCCCGAGCAGCTGCTCAGCGCGAAGCACGTCGACTTCCGCGCGGATCTCTGGGGGCTCGCGGTGGTCGCCTACCACGCGCTCACCGAGCAGGTCCCGTTCCGGGGCGAGACGCTGGGCGCGCTGTCGGTGGTGCTCCACACCGGGATCTTCACGCCGCCGAGCGAGGTGAGGCCGGAGCTCTCTCCGGCGATCGACGCCTGGATGAAGAAGGCGCTGGCGCACGATCCCGCGGCGCGCTTCGCGTCGGCGCGGCAGATGGCGGAGGCGCTGGAGCGCGCGGTCCTCGGGATCGCGCGCACGGCGTTCACGACCGAGCCCTCGTCCGCGGGGGAGCGAGCCCACCACGGGAGCGCGTCGCAGCCGGTGCTGTTCGGGGAGCCGACGCCGCTGCCGCCGACGCCGAGCGCGCGGCTCTCGACGACCGGCACGCCGCCGTCGTCCGCGCCGGGCGCGCGGCTCTCGACGGACGGCGCGCCGGGGCGGACGCTCGCCGGCATGGCGACCTCGGGGACGGACGGGGCCCGGAGGTGGGCGCCGGCCATCCTGGCGGCCGCGCTCGCGTTCGGAGCGCTCGTGGCGGCGGTCGTCTTCCTGGCAACGAAGAAATCGCCCACGGCAGAGGTGACCCCCTCGTCGGAGGCTCCGGCCCAGCAGGCCGCGCCCGTCCCGGCGCAGCCGGTGGTGCCGGCGCCAGCGAGCGCTGCCGCACCGGTGCCAGCGAGCGCTGCCGCGCCGGTGCCGGCAGAGCCGGCGAGCGCGGCCCCCGCGGCCGAGAGCGCGCAGCCAGCGGCCACGGCGGCGACCGCGCAGCCGGCGGGCGCTGTCCGCACCGGCGCAGCAGGGAGGCCGGGTGCGACGGCGGCGCCGCGCGGCACCTCGGAGGGGCGCGGCCGCGCCACGCCACGGGACGCGTCGACGGGCCGCCCGACGGGGACGAAGCCGCCCGCGCCGGTCGAGGACACGATCGGCTTCTGACGCGGCCTCCGGCGTCATCGCGCTCCGGCCGCCCCGGGCGCCGATGAACGCGGCCTTCGGACGACCTGGTCAGACGGAGCCCGTTGAAATGGGGCGCTCGCGCCGCTCGACGGCAAAATATGGAATCACCCGCGCTGGCACGGGCGATGTCGACATCGGAAGGTGAGGCCCACGGGGCGCACTGCGACATCCCGCCTCGCTCCTCCAGCGGAAGGGGCACAGAAATCGGCGCGAACGCACCGAGGCGTGAGAATTTCGGATTGGCACAGAGCGTGCGGTATCCGTCGCCGGGGCCCAGAGCGGGGACGCGCTCAACGCGAAGGAGGTCTCTTCCACATGGAGAAGCTCGTAATTGGCCTGGTGCAGACGCACGACGAGGCGGAAGCCGCGGCGGAACGCATCATCGACTGCGGCTACACACGACAGGAGGTCAGCCTGCTGATGACCGAGGCGACACGCGACAGGTGCTTTCCGAGCCCGGACGTCGTGCCTCCGTCGAACACGTTCGGCGCCGCGGTCGCGATGAGCGTCGTGGTCCCCGACCTCGGGTTCGTGGTCGCCGGGCCGCTGGCCGCGGTCGTGGCCAGCGCGGTCGGCGCCGGGATCACGGGCGGCCTGCGCGAGATCCTCCTCACCGCAGGCGTCCCGAAGCACTGGGCGGAACGCTACGAGGCTGGCGTCCGGCAGGGCGGGATCCTCGTGAGCGTCTTCGCCCGAAGCGAGCGAGACGTCGGCCTGCTCCATCTGGTCCTGGACGACCCGCACATGACGTCGTTCCACACAGAAGCCCACCGGCACCACGCGTACGACACGTCGTTTTGAGCCGAGGCGCACGTCGCGAGGCAAAGCGCCTCACCCCGACAGGCGGATCACACGCCGGGGCGCGGGCTCAACCCCCGAGCGACCTCAGCCGCGCGCGCAGCATCAGCGCCCCGATGAGGTCTTCCTCCGCGTCGCTCCGGCGCGACCAGCCGAGCGAGAGGTAGCGCAGCAGCTCGCCGAACGTCGGTCCGGCCAGCGCCGCGCTCGTGCCGCCGCGGACGACCCAGAGCCGCTCGCCGTCGGCCCCGAGCGCGACGACCGCGCGCTCGGGTCGAGCCGCCGCGCCGCCGCCGAGCGCCGAGCCCGAGAGCCGCGCGATCGGGTAGAGCTGTCGCGCCGCCGCCGCCTCCCAGCCCGGCTCGCGGTCGTGGCCGAGGAGCTCGCCCTCGCGGAGGAAGCGCAGCGTGCCCTCGATGGAGCCGATCGCGAGCTCGCGGAAGAGGTCCTCCGGATCCGCCGGATCGGCCCAGTCGTACGCGCGCATGAACGCCGCATACGTCGCCGGCGGGGCGACGCCGCGGACGGGCGGCGGGGACGCGGGCGCGCCGCGGCCGTCTTCGCGCCGGAGCACCCGGTTGAGCCGCGCGACCTCGTCGGCGATCGACCCCGGCCCCGGCGCGACGAGGTGCACCTGAACGCGGCGCTCGGGCGCGAAGAGGCCGCTCATGAGCGCGCCCAGCACCGGGGCGCCCAGCTCGGCCGCGAGGAACGTCGAGCCGCGGTGCGGCCGGATCGCCCCGTCCATGGCCTCGCGCTCCTCCGCCGTGGTCGCGCCCTCCGGCACGTCGACGTCGACCTCGACGATGTCGCTCCGGTCGGGCGCCTCCACGCCGGCCTCGACGCCCTCGTCCCCTTCCCTCACGAAATGGCGGACAAACCCGCTCGCCTCGAAGCGCCAGCCGTCGTCGTGGAGGACGTCCTCCGAGAACACGAGCGCGAAGACCGTCGCGCCGGGGTGGCCGAGCTCGGCGGCCGCGTCGAGCACGGCGACGGGCGGAGAGAGCTCGTCCTCGAAGAGCTCGGCGAGGTGGTCGAGCTCGTCATCCCCGGCGCCAGCGGGCTCGCCGCTCGAGTAGAACGCGGCGGCGTGCCCGGGCAGGCCGGGGAGCGGCGCGATGAACAGGCGCGGCGAGGCGACGTCCCAGCCACCGAGCGCCACGGCAAAGCCCTGGGACAGCGCGCGGTCCGGGATCTCGGCGGGTCGAAAGATCAACGCAGCGAACGTGGTGGCCATGGGGCGCTCAGGGTAACCCGATCTCCAGCCCGCGGCCGGCGTCTGTCGCGCCCAGCGCGCCTTCATGACCGCTTCCTCAAGTTCTTCCTGATCCGGGGCGCAGGAGGCCGCCACGGCAGGCGATCCCGCGGCGGCCAGCCGGCGAGCCGCCGCGCTCCGCTGGGGCCTTGGACGCGGCGCGGCGCATCGGGTAGAGGAGACACCATGCTCGGAAAATCCACCCTGTCCGTCGGTGAGACAGCCCCTGATTTCAGCCTGCAATCGCAGAAGCGGGAGACGGTCAACCTCTCCGACTTCCGGGGCAAGAAGACGGTTGTCCTGTTCTTCTATCCCAAGGACGACACCCCTGGATGCACGGCGGAGTCGTGCGCGTTCCGCGACCATTACGATGCGTTCGCGGAGGCGGGCGCCGAGGTCCTCGGCGTCAGCGCCGACTCGGCGGGGTCTCACCAGCAATTCGCTGACAAATACCGCCTGCCCATGACGCTGCTCAGCGACCCTGGCGGGGAGACCGCCGCGCGCTACGGCGTCAAGTCGCTCTTTGGCCTCCTCCCGGGCCGCGTGACGTTCGTCATCGATCGCGACGGCATTGTGCGACATGCCTTCTCCTCCCAGCTCCGCGCGACCCGCCACGTCGACGAGGCGCTCGCGGTCGTGAAGCAGCTCGAGGCCTCGCGGCGCGGCTGACGCGCGGCGCCGCGCCCCATCTCCCGGCCAGCCACCGTCGTTGACGCCCTCCGGAGGGGCGTTATGGACACCCCCAGGGCGGGGCCATCGCACGCCTCCGCCAGGGGGAGGCGACGATGAACCATGGATTGAGGACCACAGCGACGCTGAGGGCCGCCGCGATGGATCCGGCCCGATCGGGGGCCGCGTCGGACACGCTGCTGCTCCGCCGGGTGGTGCTCTCGACGGGCGGCGTCGGGTATTTCGAGCATGAGGCGCGCGTGCGCGGCGACGCCGAGCTCCGGCTCGAGGTGCGGCTGGATCAGGTCGACGATGTATTGAAGAGCATCGTGGTCTATGACGATCGCGGCGTGATAGGGAATATCACGCTTCCCGGGAGGGAGCCGCTGCGCGACCTGTTCCGCGAGCTGCCGTTCGACGAGGGCGCGCTCGAGTCCGAGGCCGCCCTGCTGAACGCGCTCCGCGGCGCCGAGGTGCGGACGCGAGGGGTGCAAGGGGCCATCACCGGGCGGATCGTCGCGGTCACCACGGCGCAGGCGGCGCTGCCGCACGGCGGCTCGGAGGACCGGCACCGCCTCGCGGTGATGTCGGAGGGCGCGCTGAAGCAGGTCGTCCTGGAGGAGCTCGAGAGCGTGGAGCTCGTCGAGGAGCGCCTGCGGCAGCAGGTCGGCGCGGCGCTGGTCGGGCTCTCGAGCCGGCGGGAGCGCAACCGCCGCGAGCTCGTCGTGCGCACGGCCGGCGAGGGCGAGCGGGTGGTCCGTGTGGCCTACGTCATCGAGGTGCCGCTCTGGAAGACGTCGTATCGGCTCACGGTGCCGGAGGACGCGCAGGCGAAGACCGGGGCGCTCGCCGGGTGGGCCGTCGTCGAGAACCAGAGCGGCAGCGACTGGCAGAACGTGGATTTCACCCTGGTGTCGGGAGACCCCGTGACGTTCCGCCAGGCGCTCTACGAGATCTATTATGTGGCTCGGCCGGAGGTGCCCGTCGACGTCGCCGAGCGCGTGCTGCCGCGGCTCGACGAGGGCGCCGCGGGGCTCGCGGCCAGGGCGGCGCGGCGCATGGGCTACCGCGCCGGCGGGGGCGCCGACGAGGCCCGCGCGCCCGCCGCGGCGGTCACCGTGCCCTCCGAGAAGGTCGAGCCGGAGCCCGCGGAGGCGGCGACGCAGGTCGTGTTCCACTTCCCGGCGCCGCTCACGATCGCGAGCGGGCAGACGGCGCTCCTCCCGATCATCCAGCGCGAGATCCCGGCAGAGCGGCTGTGGCTCTATCAGCCGGAGGCGAGCGCGCGCAGCCCGCTCGCCTCGGTCCGCCTGAGGAACGACGGCGACACGACCCTGCCGCCCGGCGCGATCACGGTCTACGAGCGCTCGGGCCGGGGGGTCGTCACCTACGTGGGCGACGCGCGCCTCTCGCCGCTGCCGCCGGGCGAGTCGCGGATCGTGAGCTTCGCCGTGGACCGGAAGGTGCGAATCGACCGCGAGGAGCGGGGCGAGGAGGTGTTCTCGCGCGCCAAGATCCAGGGCGGCATGCTCGAGATCGTCAGGACCGCCCGCAAGGTGACGGTCTACACGATCGTGGGCGCGGCGCGCGAGCCGCGCGTCCTGCTCATCGAGCACCCGCGCATCGCCGGCTGGGACCTCGCCGAGCCGAGGGAAGGCGTCGAGACGACCAGCGACCGCTACCGCGTCCGGCGCGAGGTCGCCGCGGGCGAGACGGCGCGCGTGACCGTGGCGCTGGAGCAGCCCATCTCGCACACGGTGGCGCTCACGAGCCTCTCCAGCGAGCAGATCGAGGTGTACCTGTCGTCGCGCGAGATCCCCGAGGCGCTGCGCGCGGCGCTCGCGCGGCTCGCGGAGCTCAAGGCCGCGGTCGCCGAGAGGCAGCGCGCGCTCTCGGCCCTCAAGTCCGAGATCGAGGCGCTGCGCGCCGAGCAGGCGCGCGTGCGCGACAACCTCAAGGTCGTGCCCCCGGGGAGCGCGCTCCATGAGCGCTACCTCAAGACGCTGGGCGAGCAGGAAGACCGGATCGCGGCGGTGGCAGCGAAGCTCCCGGGCGCGCGGGAGGCGGTGGCCAGCGCGGAGCGGGCGCTCGCCGAGTACGTGCGCGGCCTGTCGCTCACGACGTAGCGCCAAGCGGAGGCCGCGCGCGGGCCGCCCACGAGCACTCCCGTCATTGTCCAGCTCCAGCGCCCACCACATGCGTCCTTGCGGGAGCCGCCGCCGAGCCAGCCAATGCGGGGTCAGGTAGATAACGTTCGTTGGCTGGCATGGATAACCCAGTCGCGCTGGGTGTTCACCAACATTTCTGTGGATTTCGTCTGCATTCATACATTCAAGCGAGCAAACGATCGCTTCTCTATACCTTACTTCACATCAGCGGGCGGGCTGAGCGCTTCAGTCCTGCATCAAAAATTTGCAACCTTGATGTGAAGAACGACCGAAGTATGCGACCTAATTGGGCGATCGTTTGAGCTTCGAAAGTAATTCGTCTTGACCGGACGTATCGATCCGGGAATAAGTCGATTGACGAGAGCGCCGGTATCCGCGCCCTCTGGTGCTGGATGGTCTGCACCGATGGTTCGCGGCGCGAAGGCACGCAGCGGGAGGCTCCTCTTCGGCCCCCTGGTGCTTTCGCCCGTCACGGTCCTGTCCACCACAGCGGTTCGACGACGCCGGGGAGGAAAAGCCATGCATTCGATTTCTCGAGGCTTTGGGTCGCGGTCGTTTGCCGCCGAGAAGCTCATCACCTCGCTCGTGGTGATGTCGATCGTTGAGCGCCGCTCGATAAGGACGTGACTGCGGAGGAGCCGCCCAGGCTCCGATTCGAAGTCAGTCGCTGAACGGGTAACCCCAACAGACGAAGCAAGTCTGCGACGGGGCACGTGTGTGCCTTCAGTCAAAGGAGACTCAATGCGTAGAATCAGTCACTTCCTTCCCTTGGCCTTCTTGGCCGGAACCTCCGGCCTGCTCGGCTGCTTGGGCGACCCCGATTCGGACGAGCTGGCTGAACCGGCTGAAGAAGACGTAGGCGCTAGCGAGGAAATGCTGGTAGCGCGCCCCGCCGCGCGGCTCGTTTTGACCGACTCCGTCGTCGCGCGACTGAAGGCGCGCGCCGCGGCTGGCGACGCCGCCTGGACGGCGTTGAAGAAGCGCTGCGACGATTACACGACCGGCACGATGTACCCGCCGAACGGCAGTACCTACCCGGGCTACCCGAACGTCGGGCAAGGCTATCAAGGTGACGAGTATCCGCCGGTCGTGCGCGCGCTGGGCATCTGCTATCGCGTGACGACCGACACGGCCGCGCAGGCTCGCTACGGCGAGGCCGGCGTTCGCCTGCTGGAGGCCATGAGCACCCCGGTCGCGTCCGGGGGGCAGCAGCCGTCGACGGACCAGGGTTATGGCATCCGAAACTACGTGGTCGGTATGGCGTTCGGCTACGACTGGCTCTACCCGGCGCTGCCGGCCGCGACCAAGACGCGCCTCGTAGATTCGATGAACGCGTGGATCGATTGGTACGACCAGAGCGGGTTGATCAAGAACGACCCGATCGGCAACTACTTCGCCGGCTACTACCTGGCCAAGACCACGGCGGCGCTGGCGACCGAGGGCGAGAACGCCAAGGCCAGCGCGTACTGGAACGACGTCGTGACGCGCATGTGGGGACAGCTCGTGAAGCCGAAGTTCACGAGCATGATGGGCGGCGGAGGCTGGCCGGAGGGCTGGGGCTACGGCGGCAGGGCCGTCTTGTACATGGTCGAGGCGCTGTGGGCGACCAAGACGGCGACCGGCCTCGACTGGTGGAAGGAGCTGCCGCTGGCCCGCGAGGAGGCGACCTATGCTCGGTACTTCGCGTGGCCTTCACTCAAGCACATGGACGACCAGGGCACGATTCGCGCGGGCATCGACATGCGTCCTTCTGCGGCGCTGTTCCTCGGTCTGGCGACCATGCTCGAGCAGCAGGGTGACACCTCGGCCGCCGTCGCGCGCGGCTTCGCCGCCGACGTGATCGCGGCAGCAGGCGACGACTCGGCGCCGTGGTCCAAGTTCTTGTACGGCGATACGGGCGCCGCCAAGAGCGGGTACCAGTCGAGCAGCTTGTCGTACTTCGCGGCCGGCCCTGGCCACGTCGTCATGCGCTCGTCCTGGGACAAGACGGCCGTGTGGGGGGCGCTGTCTGGCGGCGCGTACATCAACGCCGCCTACTCCGGTGAGCAGATGTTCAACGCCGGCGGTCTGAGCGTGGTGGTCGGCGATCAGCCGGTGCTGATGAACGCTACCGGCTGGCTGCCCCAGAACTGCGGCAACACCTGCGAGACCATGGTGAACGACGACAGCTACGGCAAGAGCCAGCGCCGGCTGTACAATACCTTCTTCGTCGACGACGCCACGAACCGGTACAACCCCGGACAAAATGCGCTCTCGCCCGTCGACTCGAACGCCCATGTAGAGCGGTACGAGGACCGCGGCGCGTTCGTGCGCGCGCGCGCCACGGGCCTCGGAGACCAGTACGGCAGCCCCACGGCCAAGCCGGTCTCGCAGTTCACGCGCGACGTGGTGTTCTTCCGTCCAGGCAGCTTCGTGCTGTTCGACCGCACGACGGTGGCGAAGGCCAGCGCGGACCAGTGGATGAGCTTTCACACACCCGTGGCGCCGCGTCAGGTGACCACCGACGATGCGACACAGAAGCGCTTCGACGTCGTGGTGGGTACCACGCTGGTTGGAAGCGTGCGCACGCTGCTGCCGAAGAGCGCGAGCACGACGACGACGACTCTGCCGGCTTCGATGGCGCGGATCGAGGTGCACGCTCCGGTGCGTGCGGCGGCGCAGCAGTGGCTGACCGTCGTCTCGGCGGGCGCGACGCTCGGCGAGCAAACGCGACTGTCGTCTGCGGACGGCAACGTCATCGCCGGCGACGTGGTGGGCGTCGAGCTTTCGGCGCCGCAGAATCAGGTCGTGCTGTTCTCGGCCGATCAGGCCGCGACCGGCACCGTGTCGAGCGCGGAGTACCTGGTCTCGCAAACGGCAGCCGAGCACGTGCTGGTCGACGTTGCGCCCTCGAGCTCCGGATATGCGGTCACGGCCGTCGCCTCCGGCGGAAAGTGGCGCATCCGCGTGAGCGCGGGCGGCGCGCTGCAGGTGTCGGGCGCCAGCAGGACCTTGAGCTTCAAGGTCAGCGCCACCGGCGCTGTCACGGCGGGCTCCTCGACGCCTCCGACGTCGACGCCGACCACACCGACGACGCCCACCGAGCCGACGCCGACGACGCCCACCGAGCCGACGCCGACGACGCCCACCGAGCCGACACCGACGGCGCCCACCGAGCCGACGCCGACGACGCCCAGCGGGACAGCGCAGACTCTGACCTTCACTCAGGGCGTCAATGGCTATACCGGCGTGCAAGATCTGAGCATCTCCAGCCTGAATTACTCGTCCAGCAACCCTGTCGGTACGGTCTACAGGACCAACGACGTGCTTCTCGCCGACACGCGCAGACGCATCACCAAGGCGCTCATTCGTTTCGACGTATCGCAGATCCCCACCACCGCCACGGTGACGGCCGCCACGCTCGACGTGACCTTCGAGAGCTGGGTTGGGCCGCAAACCCTGAACGGCAACTTCATGAAGACGCCGTGGAGCTACAGCTCCGCGACGCTGGGCTTTACCAGCGGGGGCGCGGGCAGCAACTGGACCGCGCCGGGCATCGGCTCGGGCGACGTGCAGGGACCGACCTTTCAGTTCCTGAACATCGACGCCAGCGGCTATCAGCGCAGATCGATCGCGCTCGACCCCGGCAGCGTGCAGAGGTGGGTCCGGAGCAGCGCCGCCAATCAAGGCCTCGTGCTCGCCAACTCCGCGACCGGCAAGGATCTGCGCATCTGCTCGAGCGAGGTGTCCAATGCCGCGAGGCGTCCGACGCTCTCGGTGACCTTCCAATAGCACCGCGCAGTCGAGCACAGGGGTGAGCCGTGCGAAGATCGCATCTGGACTAGATACGTTCTGGCTCCGCGCAGCGGGCGCCGCGCCGATAGTCGGTCAGGGCCTCCAGATAGAGCGCGCTGAACCGATCGGTGGAGAAGGGATTCTGGCTGGTCACGAGGTTGCAATCCCGCTGCGCGTGGGCCCTCCCCGGGAATGCGGCCTCGTGCTCGTAGCCGTGGTCCTCGAGCTGCTCGCCGATGCCCCGCACCTGGGCGTCGGCCCCCATCACGAAGGTCTCGATATAAAACTCCTCGAATGACGAGACGGACGTCACCGTCCGACCGCTGAGCGGGTTCGGCTGCCGCATGCGGGTGAGCACCGCCGGCGCGTGGCAGATGAGCCCCACGGGCTGGTGTTTCGCGCCAAAGTGAGCGAGCAGCGCGTGCAGGTCCGCGTTGTCGAGCAGGTCGACCATCACGCCCTGTCCGCCCGGAACGACGATGCCGTCGAACGAGTCGGCCGCGGCGCGCGCCGCCTTCAGGCTGAGCGGCGCGCGGACCTCCGGGGCGCGCTCGACGAAGCGCTGCGCTTGCGCGCGCCGCGCTCCGTCTCCCCAGTACCGCTCATCGAGGCTCTCCGGGTCGATCGCCGGGGCGGCGCCTCCGTCGGTCGCGAACACGACCTCGTGCCCCGCGCCGGTGAGGGCCAGGTACGGCTCGTAGAACTCGCCGAGGAAGGTGCCGGTCGCGCGCTTCGAGCTGTCGGCGAGCGTCTGCTCTCGCGCGGCGCTGAGGACGAACAGGATCTTCCCTCTGGGTTTCTCTTCCACCGGTCGCTCGGGGAACACCGGGTGGAGCCTCGGCGCCGCCGCGCCGCACGCGACCAGCGCCGAGCCGACGAGCAGGACCGCGAGGCCCGCGATCAGCGCCGTCCTTCGGACCGCGCCCCGCGGCGCTCTGCGGCGCCCTGGGCCGCGGGTGGGTTCCGTTGCTGTGCGCTCGCCGTCTCGCTTCGTTCGTTCCGTCGTCATGCGGGAGATCATGACCAACGGAGCGAAATCGCACCTTGACCTAGGTCAAGAAGCAGCGGATCTGGTCGCGGCGCGCTTCAGGCGGCTCAGGGCCTCGGGTGTGATGCCGAGGTACGCCGCGATGTGGTAGTCGGGCACGCGGCGCGCCACGGCCCCGTGCTCTGCGAGGAACGCGCGATAGCGCTCGGCGGCCGGATCCATCAGCAGCGACGCCTCGCGGCGCACCTTCTTCAGGTACACCCGCTCGACGATCCGCCGGCTCACCCGCTCCCAGTAGATGTCGCGCTCACAGAGCTCGCTCAGCCGCGAGTAGGGCGCGACGAAGATCTGCATCGGGGTCAGCGCCTGGATCGTCAGCCGGGCGGGTTCCCTGGTGATCAGCGCCTCCAGCACCGACATGAAGTCCGGTGCGGAGATGAACCCCTTGTTGAACTCCTTCCCGTCGCTCCGCGTGTAAAACATCCTCGCGATGCCGGAGTTGACGAGCGCCACCGAGTCGCTCGCCTCGCCCGCCCGCACGAACGCCTCGCCCTTCCGCAGGCTCTTCCCGTGAAACAGGGCCGCAAAGGCGTCGAAGTGCGGCGCCGGCCGGTCGTCGAGCGCGGCGATCATGCGCGCGAGCGCCGCGACCTGCTCCGCGCGCGAGAGCTGCACCATGGCCGGGGAGCCTAGCACGGCGCTCCCGGAGCGCGTCTTCCGTTCGCCTACGCCTTCGTGGTGACTGGCCGAGTTGCATCGGTTAGATCACAGACGCATGAAGCACCCGGCAGCCACGGCGGTTCTTGTCGCCTCTTGCCTTCTCCTTGGCTCTGCGTCGGCGCAGGCGGACGGTTTGCCCCCCGCGGGGAGCCCTCCCCCGGTGGTATATCCCGGGGAAGGCTGGCCCAACGTGGGGCGTCCTGGCGACCCGGTCGTGAGCGTGGGTGGCCTCTTCAGCTATACTGGCCGCGAGAACGCCGATGACGCCGTGGGCGCCGGCGTCGAGGGTAGCTTCGCATGGTACGCACAGGGCTCGTTCGTTTGGATAGGCGCCGTTGCGCAGGCGCAGCTCGTCGCCGACGGACCGGTCCATGAGAGGTTGGCGCTCGGTTTCCAGGGTGGGTTCGGCCCGATCGGCGCCGAGCTCTCGATGTACACCGAGGGCGCGGGCCGGTCGAACGCCCGAACGTATGGGGCGCAGATCGTCCCCTTCATCGCGATCCCCATCGCGTACGCGGGCTTTCGACTCGCCCTTCCTTTCGACGGGGGAAGTGGCGCGACGATGCCCTCCTACGGCACGGAGTACGGGTTGGTCATTGGCTTGAAATTCCCGATCAACCCGAAAGCCTTCGGACATAGTCTTCATTGAGCCCGCTCAGAGCCCCAGACGCCAGCCACGCCATTCTCCCCCTGTGCCGCTGGCCCGCGTCCGCTTTCCCCTCCTCGACCGTCACCTCGGCGGCGACTCGCCTGGCGAGCTCCCTTGCTCCCGTGCGCCTGCACGTCGGCCGCGCGATCTACGCCGCACGCCGCACGCCGCGCGCGGCCCCGCCGCCCGTTGCTCCTTCGCTACAACCAGGTATCCGCTCCGCGGCCGCCTGATGTCCGCAGGCCGCAACGCTGAGGCTCGAAAATCTCGGTCACGCCCCTCGCGGAGCGACCCGCCGGTGTGATAAAGCTGGCCGCCGGGGGGCAGATCCAGCAAGGCGCGTCGCGCATGCGCCTTGCACGGGGCCCCCGCGAGCGGCGCACACGTCGCCAGGAGGCTTGAGATGGACGAGAGGGTTCAGCGGTACGTGGACATGGGGGTAGCGCTCGGGGTGAGCGTCGGCGGCAAGATCGTGGGCGCGATCGTGGTCTGGGTCATCGGCCGCATGATCGTCCGGGGGATCCTGTCGATGATGCAGCGCAGCTCCGCGCTGAAGAAGCTCGACACGACGCTGGCTCATTACCTGGAGTCGGCGGCGTCGGTGCTGCTGAACATCCTGCTCGTCATCGCCGTGCTCAGCGTCTTCGGCGTCGAGACGACCACCTTCGCCAGCCTGCTCGCCGCAATCGGCATCGCCGTCGGCATGGCGTGGTCCGGCCTCCTGTCGAACCTCGCGGCGGGCGTCTTCATGATCCTCCTGCGCCCCTTCAAGACGGGGGATTACGTGACGGCCGGCGGCGTGACGGGCACCGTCCACTCGATCGGCCTCTTCGCGACCACCCTCGACACGCCCGATAACGTCCGCACCATCGTGGGCAACAACAAGATCTTCAGCGACACGATCCAGAACTTCAGCACGAACCCGGTCCGCCGCGTCGACTGCACCGCGCAGCTCGCCCACGGCGCGGATCACGAGGCGGCGATCACGCGGCTCAAGGCGCACCTCGCGCTCATCCCCAACGTCGCGAAGGACCCTGCGCCCAGCGTCGAGATCCTGGATTTCACCCTCGCCGGGCCCGTGCTGGCCGTCCGGCCCTTCTGCCACACCGATCATTACTGGGACGTCTACTTCGCCACGACCAAGATCATCCGCGAGGAGCTCGGCAAGCTGGGGCTCCCCGTCCCGAGCCAGCACGTGCACATCAACCAGCTCGCGGCGGCGCCTCCCCACCGCGCCGCAGGCTCGGAGATCCACCCGACGGCCTGACGCGCTGTCGACCACGCGGCCTGCCCGCGCGCCGCCTGCCCGCATGCGGCCGGACAGGCGCGGGTGGCGCGCTGCTCGGCAGCCCTTGAGGCCGGCTGGCAGATCCTCTACGCCCGGGGTGCGCGCACGCCGTTGGCGCGCCACCGCACCATGCACCTCGAGGATCTGGTACCTTCCGCCGACACGCTCAGGGCGATCGCCACCGCCATCATCATCCTCGCCGCGGGTGGTCTCGCGAGCAAGTGGGCGTACCGGTTCGCCGTCACGGCCCTGACCAAGACGCACCTGGATCAGGCGCTCGCGCGGTTCCTGGCGTCGATGCTCCGCTACACCGTGCTCGCGGCGACGTTCATCGCGTCGATGGAGACGGTGGGCATCCACACGACGAGCCTCGTGGCCGTGGTCGCCTCGGCGGGGCTGGCGGTGGGGCTGGCGCTGCAAGGGAGCCTGAGCAACTTCGCGAGCGGCGTGCTCATCCTCTTCTTCAAGCACTTCCAGCTCGGGGACAAGGTCGCCATCGGGAGCCACAAAGGCATCGTCGAGGACATCGGGCTCTTCAACACCACGCTTGTGTCGTCGGACAACGAGAAGATCGTGATCCCGAACGCCTCGGTGACCAACGGCCCGATCGTGAACTACTCGGATCGAGGGCTGCTGCGCGGCGCGGTCACGCTCACCGTGGAGGGCCGGCTGCGCGACCTCGGGCCGGCGATGGAGGCCCTGGTGCGCGCCGGCAAGCGGGCCAGCGGCGTGGCGCAAGACCCGGCCCCCACCGTGTTCCTGACCGACATGGAGGACGGCTCGCTCGACCTCACGCTGACGGCCTGGTACAGCGCCGTGGAAGAGGACGGGAGCATGCACAGCCTCCGCGTCGCGGCGCTCGAGGAGCTCGACGCGGCCGGCGTCAAGCTGATGAACCGGACGCAGCTGGTCCTCCATCAGCGGAGCAAGGCCCCGTCCTGAAGCGGGGAGCAGTCAGCCCAGGCGTGTGGTCGAGCGGGCGAGGCGCCGAGACCGCGCCGCCGAGGCTCTTGCGCCCGCGCTGGCCGGGGAGCATGGTCGCAGCATGAGCTTCGGGGAGCGCGTCGCGGTGGAGCGGCTTGTCCTGGCCGCAAACGAGGCCTTTTATGAGGCGTTCCGCGCCGGGGATTACCAGGCGATGTGCCGGGTGTGGGCCGAGCGGGCGCCCGTGGCCTGCGCCCATCCCGGCACGGAGGCGCTCTCGGGGCGCGCCAGCGTGCTCGAGAGCTGGAGCCAGATCCTGCGCCAGGCCTCGCCCCTGCGCATGCGCTGCCAGGGCGCCTCGGCGCACCTCTTCGGGGACTTCGCCTTCGTCACGTGCCTCGAGGCGAACGGCGACGAGCCTGCCCACCTGTGCGCAACCAACGTGTTCGTCCTCGAAGACGGGCAATGGAAGATGGTCCACCACCACGCGGGCCCGCTCTCCGCGCCGCGGCCCGAGCGGTGGGCGCCCGCTCGCTCCCGGCTCATGAACTGAGAGGCGGGCCGGGGCTGGGGAGACCCGCCACGAGGCGAGGGGTCGCCTCTCGATGGATCGAGCGGCTCCCTGGCGAGTTCGTCAAGGAAGCGGCTGGAGGATCCTGTCGAAGACGGCGTCACCGACGCTCTTGCCCTGACGGATCCCGTGCACTCCATCGAACCGCCAGTGGACGCCCAGGTAGATGCGGCTGATCGCGTTCTCCCAGGACGCCTCGTGGAAGCTGGAATAGCAGCGCGTGATCTCGGGGCGGACATTGCCCCGCTCGTCCGTCGTTACCCCGTTGTACTCGTCGGACATGAAGCAGAAGGGAATACGATCTGTCCCATAATAACGGGTCAACACCTGGAACATGGCAGCCCCGAAGCTCGCGTGCCCGGAGGTGTACGCCGGGAACGCCGGGGTCATGCGCGGCGGGCCCTGGTTGCTGCCGGGGGATCCGAGGGGCGTCCACCTCCTGTCAGCTATCGTGAGCGAGTTGCTATCCCTGTCGGCCCGACGAATCGCGACGATCGGCCGCCAGAATTCGTAATAGTATTTCGTCTCCCACGTGGCGATAGCGGCGTCGGCCAAGGCGATGTTCACCAGAGCAAAGTAACGAGCGTTCTCGATCTCCGAGTTGCGCTCCTCGACCGCGAGGACCCGCGCGATCTGGTTGTAGAGCCGGGGCGGCTCACCGAGGCGCGGGGCGGAGTCATACGACCAGAAGATCCCGATGACGGTCTGCTCCGGAGTGCGCACGGTCGGAGTGCGCTCGCCGTCGCCACCCAGCAGGAAGACCTCATAGAAGCTCAACGCGTACTCCAGGCTCCCCAGCGGCGGCGGTGGCGGAGACCGGAACTCGGCGCCGCTCTCGATGGCGAACGGCTGAACCGTCCCCCATCTCGGGGTCAAGTACCCCTGATCGGGATAGAGCGGATCGACGCGATGCCGACCGGGGGCGATGTCTGGAGTGTAACGCATCGGGGCGTCTGACCTGTCGTTCTCCCGCTCCGCGAGGATCTCGTCAGCGACAGCGCCGCCCAGCGCACGACCGTCCTCCTTGGCGTCGCTCTCGGGGATCTCCGCCAGGTACTCGTCGAGCCTCACGTCGAGCAGCGCCCTCTGCCTCGGGAACAACGCCGTCAGCGTGCGGTGAGCTGCGGTGGCCACCGCCGCGTCGACGGATGCATCCGGCATGTCGAGGAGGACGGAGTACGGCTCGTAACTCGGGACGATCGAGTTCACGGCGTCGAAGATCGCCGCATGAACGATCGCGAGAGCCCGTGAGACGCGCGTCGGCCCGTGCTGGTCCCGCCCGCGTACGCGGGCTGTGTCCTCTGCGACCGCGTCCAGAGCGACGGCGTTCCAGTCGAGGACCGCGTCCCTGTCTGGCGGATCTCCCTGCGCTGCCGGCACGTGCGCGGACGCTGGACCTCCGAGCAGAGAGGCAGTCAGGGCAGCGAAGGAGATGGACGCCCATCTCGCGGCTGAACGGTTCATTCAAGCTCCTTGGTTCGAGTCCTCAAGAATGGCCATCACACACAATGGCCCCTCGATCGTCGACTGGATGGGGGGCCATCCAACGACGAGATGCATGCATCGACAACCTCGGCGAGCGCGAAGCCCGTATCTACCCGTGCGACACCGGCCACCGCGCGCAGGCGAGCACGGCCTCAGGGGGCAGGTCGGCCGTGCGCCATCGATCGGTGGTCACTCCTGGGCGAGAGCTCTCTCTGCACTCGCCCGGAATCGAGCACTCACTCCGTGTACCGGACGTCGCTCTTCGTTCTGGTCACTCGCCAAGATGTCGTGTGTTGTATCAAACCTAAGCTATCAGGCAGAGCCGATACGCGCAACCGTGCGACACGGTGGGTCCCAGGCTCGCTGGGTCGATACGTGGTGGGCACAGGTTCGGAGCCTGAACGGTGTCCGTCCGCTTTGGCCGGCATTCATGGTCGGTCGCCGAGGAGCGGTCGCCACGCGCATTCGTCCGGCAAGAGCGCCCAGATGACGTCGGCGCTCGGACGAAACGCGATCTCCGGCAGGACGCGGGGGGTCGAGATGCGATCCATCCTGAACATTCGCGGCTCGTTCTTTCCCGTGTCCAGGGCGAGCACGTACCAGACAGGGCTCTGCACCAGCAGGCCGTGCGGCTCGACGCGTCGCCTCGACGTCCTCCCCTCGCGGTCGCTGTAGTCGAACCCGAGGCCGATGCGCGAGGAAAACGACTCCTCGAAGAGCCTCACCAGCTCTGCTGGAGGCGTCCCGGCGCCGGCGCGCACTGGCCCGCTCGCCGGATCGCCGACGATGACCCTGCGGCAGAGGGCGCGCAGCTCTCGCGCTCGTTCAGGAGGAAGGCTGCTGAGCAGCTTGGCCAGCGCGGAGCTGGCGGCGTCGCTCCACGGAAGATCGCTCGCGGCCTGAGAGAGGCGCGCAGAGAGCCAGAGCGTCACGATCTCTGCGACCGAGAGGTGCACGGCGGTGACGCCCCGGCCCGCGTCGAGCCGGATCCCCCCGCCGGGGCCGACCTCGCCCTCGATGTTGAGGCCGCGCTCCCGCAGCGTCGCGAGGTCCCTGCGCACGGTGCGGGCGCTGACGCCGAGCGTGGCGGCCAGCTCGCCGACGGTCGTCGCTCCCCGCGCGCGAAGCAGGTCGGAGAGCTCCATGACGCGGACGGCGCGCGACATATGGTGACAGAATCTGTCAGGGTCCCGCGCTAGTCAACGCCCATGTCCAACCTGACGAAAACCTGGCCAATCGGCCTCGGCGTCCTCGCACCGACAGATGCCCATGGCTGACCGGCTGAAGGACCTCTTCGACGAGCGGTGCGTCCGCTCGATCGCCCGCAACCTCCGCGCGGCGCACCCTGGCCTCGACGAGCGCGGCTTCGCCCGCGGCTGCCTGGCCGGCCTCTCCGATCTGGAGCTCACGGGCCGCGCCTCCCACATCGCGGACGTCATGCACCACCACCTGCCGCAGCCCTTTCCGGAGGCAGCTCGCGTGATCGTCGCCTCCCTCGGGCCTGAGCTGGCTCGGAGCGACGCGTTCGGCCTCGAGCCGCTGCAGTACATGCCGCACGTGTTCTATGTGGCAAAGCGCGGTCTCGATCACTTCGAGGACGCGATGACCGCGCAATACGAGCTGACGAAGCGGTTCTCCGCCGAGTTCAGCATCCGCGCGTTCCTGACGAGGTACCCCGACGCGACGCTCGGCCGGCTCCGCGCGTGGGCCGCCGACCCGAACGTCCATATCCGCCGGCTCGTCTCCGAGGGGACGCGCCCACGGCTGCCGTGGGCCCCGCGGCTCCGCGCCTTCCAGCGGGACCCAGGCCCGGTCATCGAGCTGCTCGAGCTCCTGAAGGACGATCCGGAGCGCTATGTGCAGCGCTCCGTCGCCAACAACATCAATGACATCGGCAAGGACCATCCGAGCATCGCGGCGAGCCTCTGCCGGCGCTGGCTCGACGGCGCGCCGCCCGGGCGGCAATGGATCGTGCGCCACGCGCTGCGGTCGCTCGTCAAGAAGGGTGATCGCGGCGCGCTCGACGCGCTCGGCTTCGGCGCGGCGCCGAGCGTCGCGATCGCTTCGGCGGCGCTGTCCCCGCGATCGGTGAAGCTCGGCGGCGAGCTCCGCTTCTCGTTCGAGCTCACGTCGACGGCCCCGCGCGACCAGGAGCTGATCGTCGACTGCGCCGTGCACTTCGTGAAGGCGAACGGCTCGACGCGGCCGAAGGTCTTCAAGCTGCGGAAGCTCGCCTTGCCGCCATCGGGTCGAGCCGAGATCACCGGCAAGGTCTCCTTCGAGGAGATGACGACCCGCCGTCACTACCCCGGTCGCCACAGCATCGATGTGCTGGTCAACGGCGTGGCGCACCCCCTGGGGCAATTCGAGGTGCGCCGGTGACTCAGCGAAAAAGAAATTGAACAGGGAGGCGGGGAGACGGGGAGATTCATGGGATTTTACTCCCCGTTTCCCCGCCCCCCTGTGAATTCTCCCGAAAAAATTAGAAAGGATGCTTCAGGGCGAACGGGGCTGGCGCCCCTGAGAGCGCGGGCGCCGCGCTGAGCCGTTGCGCGGGTCGGGGTCCGCGTCTATGAGGCGGGAGATGAAGGACTGGGAAGCGCTCTTCGCAAAGAAGCTCGAGGAGACCGACCTCGGCAATGATCCGGCCCATGATCTGGCGCATTTCACGAGGGTGGTCGCCACGGCCAGGTCGCTCGCGGCGGACGAAGGGGCAAGGCTCGAGATCGTCGTCCCCGCGGCGTGGCTGCACGATCTCGTCAACGTCCCCAAGAACGACCCCAGGCGCTCCCAGGCGTCGCGGCTCTCCGCGGAGGAGGCGCTGCGCTTCCTGCGGAGCGTGGAGTACCCCGGGGCGTTCCTCCCCGACATCGCCCACGCCATCGAGAGCCACAGCTACAGCGCGGGGATCGAGCCGACGACCCTCGAGGCCAGGGTGGTCCAGGACGCCGACCGCCTCGACGGCCTGGGCGCGATCGGGATCGCCCGCTGCTTCGCCGTGGGCGGCCTGCTCGGCGTGCGGTTCTATGATCCCGGGGATCCGTTCGCCGAGCGGAGGCCGTGGGACGACCGGGTGAACGCGATCGACCACTTCCACGTGAAGCTGTTCAAGACCGCCGAGAGCCTCAAGACAGCCGCAGGGCGCCGCGAGGGCGCGCGACGCGCGGAGTTCATGAGACAGTACCTCGCTCGCCTCGCGCTGGAGATCGGCGGCGAGATGGCCTCTGACGTAAGCTGACGTAAGCTGACGTCAACTGCCGTCAACTGACGTCAGCCCGCGCCGGCGACCGTCACCGCGGCCGCCACGGCGACCGGGATCGTGAAGTTGTCGTCCATCCGCGTGGAGAACAGCTCGGTCGCCGCCCCGGCCAGGCCGGCGACGGCGGCGAGGAGGAGCCGCGAGGAGAGCGACGCCGGGCCGAGCGCCCACATCACGGCGAGGGCGCTCAGCGCGCCCGCCGCGAAGAAGGCGAGCGTGCCCTCCAGCGAGCGGCCGTCGCGCAGCCGCGTGCGGCCGAAGCGGCGGCCGATGAGGGCCGCCGCCGGGTCGGCCACCGCCAGCACGATCACGGCGAGCGACTGGCTCAGCCGCGTCCCGAACAGCGCCAGCAAGAAGAGCGCTGTCACGTACCAGGTCGACGAGTTCACCCGGTAGCGCTCGTGCGGGTGCGCCACGAGCCGGAAGGCCCCCATCAGCCGCTCATTGACGCGCTCGCTGACCCGGCGGGCGATCTCCATCGACCACACCGCCACCACGAACGCGCCGCTCGCGGCCACGAGCCAGCCGCGCTCCGGCAGGAGCTGGATCAGCCCGAGCACCGAGAGCCCCGAGCCCACATGCCACAGGCTGCGCACATGGTTCGTCGGCCTGACGCTCGGCGGCGCGGCGACCACGCCGCGCAGCGTCAGCAGCAGCGACTCGTAGGCAGGCTGCACCTCTCGCTGGAACGCGATCCACGCCGCCTTGGGCGAGGGTGTACCGGTCGGGGTCGCCCGCTCGACCGCCGCGAGCAACACACGGAGCCGCTCGCGGAGCCGCTCGAGCCTGCCCCCAGCGTCGTCGCGCTCAGCCGCCACGACGAGCTCGCGGAGCCGCGACGCCACCCGCTCGACCCGGGCGCGAACCTCGGGCTCGTCATGGAAGACGAAGACGGCGGGATCGACCTGACGCAACAGTACGCAAAGCTCTTCGGAGACGAGCTTGGTCTCGACGTGCAAGGCGTGGATCACGTTGGGTTTTGCGAAGATAATCGCCGGGGGTCGGACGCCATGTCAGCGCTTCGTCATACCAGCACCCCACGCGTGAGCTGGCTCGCGGGGCCAGCCCTGCATGAGCCCGCACCACACGAGCCCGCACTCTGAGAGCCTGCACCACACGAGCCGGCGCTGCACGACGCGCCGCGTGAGTCCGCACCCCACGAGCCGGCGCTGTACGACGCGCCGCGCGAGCCGACCCAACGCCGACCAGGTCCCGGAGGAGATCGCGGGCGCGACAACCACCCTCCTGCACCACGCGGCGACCGAGCGATATGCTCAGCTCGCCTCGCGAGGACACATGACACGGCAATTCATGGATTCATGCAATGTGACAACAAGGATTGCTTCTCTATTCCATTCCGGCCTCGGCTCCGCGTGACTCGCGCTCTGTGGAGCGTCCGGACGAGATCGCATGAGAGGCGCCTTACGACGCCGGACAGCGCGAGAGCCGTCCCGCTTTCCCTGCGTGCACGCTGCGGCTAGGTTGCCTTGCGCCGCGGATTCGACGGGTGGGCGCGAGGCGCCCGGGGAGGCAGCGCGCGATCTGCCCGCGCGCGGCCGGTCATGCGTCGTCCCCTCGGAGTCGGAGAATCGAGGAACATGAAGGTCTCAGTTCGGTACACCGCGCTATCGCTCGCGCTGCTCGCAGGCCCCATCGCCCACGCGCGAGAGCGCCCGAACTACGACGCATACTTCAAGGCCCCGCCCGCGCCGCCCGCCCGCGCCGCGCGTGGCGTCGACGAGGCCGCGCCGGGCGCCGTCGTCGCGTCGACCGATCCGCAGCGCGGGGTGCCCACCTTCGTGTGGGCGACGTCCCCGGCGCACCGCCCGCTGACCGCGAGCCACGCGACGCCCGAGGCCGCCGCCCGGTGGTACGTGCAGCGGTACGCGCGCCTCTACGGTCTTCCGCAGGCCGCGCTCGACACGGCCGTGGTGCGCCACGTCCACGACACCGGGCGCGGCGGCATCGTCGTGACGCTGGGCCAGGACGTCGACGGGACCCCGGTCTTCCGGAGCGGGCTCAAGGTGCTCATGAAGCGCGACCTCGGGCTCGTCGCCCTCGCGGGCAACCTCCACGCGTCGGCCGTCCCCCTGCCGCCCGGCGCCGCCTCGCCAGCGGCCGGCTCGCTCCGCGGCCGGGCGTTCTCCGGCTCGCCGGCGCAGGCGGTCGTCCGCGCCCTGCGCGACGCGCACCGCATCGACATCAAGACGGCCGACCTCCGCGAGCTCGGCGAGGCGAAGGGCGGGTATCGGCTCTTCGACATCGCGGACACCGATCACGCGCGCCAGCGCGCCGGGAACCTGCGCTTCACGCAGCCGGCGCGGGTCAGGAAGGTGCTCTTTCCGCTGCCCGACCGGCTCATCGCCGGCTACTTCGTCGAGCTCGTCTCGGGCGACGCCGGCGGCACGAGCTCCGCGGCGTATGCCTGGGTGTTCGGGGCCAGCGACGGGCAGATGCTCTACCGGGAGAACCTCTCCCACGCCGCGTTCGATTACCGGGTCTGGGCGGAGGAAGGGGGCGACCACAGGCCGCTCGACGGCCCCCTCGCCGATCTCTCGCCGCACCCGACCGGGCGACCCGACGGCCACGTCTCCCGGTACGTCGCGCCGAGCCTCATCTCCATTGATGGCTTCAACACGAACCTCGACGGCGGGGCCGATCCCTGGCTGCCGGCCGGCGCGACCTCGACCCGCGGCAACAACGTCGACGCCTACGCGGACCACAACGCGCCCGACGGGTTCTCCAGCGGCGATATACGCGCGGCGCTCTCGGGGCCGGGCTCGTTCGATTACCTCTATGACCCGCTCGCCGACCCGCTCGCCACGCCCGAGCAGACCATGGCGGCCGTCACCCAGATCTTCTACGTCACCAACTGGCTCCATGACTGGTACTACGACTCCGGCTTCACCGAGGCCGCGGGCAACGCCCAGCGCGACAACCTCGGTCGGGGCGGCCTCGACGGCGATCCGCTCCTCGCGGAGGCGCAGGACGACGCGACCGGCGGCAGCCGCGACAACGCGAACATGGACGCGACGTACGACGGCGCGTCACCCCGGATGCAGATGTACCTGTGGTCCGGGCCGGACCAGCGCTCGCTGAGCGTCACGCCGCAGAACGCCAGCTACGCGTCGAACACCGCCCTGTTCGGGCCCCAGCGCTACGAGATCACCGGCGAGCTCGCCCTCGCCCAGGACGGCGCCGAGCCCCGCGGCGACGCGTGCGGGCCGATCACGAGCGACGTGGCCGGCAAGATCGCCCTCGTCGACCGGGGCGGGTGCACCTTCCCCGAGAAGGCGAAGAGCGCGCAGGCGGCGGGCGCCATCGGCGTGATCATCGCCAACAACCGCGAGAGCGACGGGGCCCCGCGGCTGTTCGGCGAGGCCCCCGAGGTGACGACCCCCGCCCAGAGCATCTCGCAGGAGGACGGCAGCGCGCTCAAGGCGGCGCTCGCCGCCTCGGACGCGCCGCTCACGGTCACCATGACCCGCGAGCCCAGCGTCGAGCGCGACGGCACGATCGACAACACCATCGTGGCGCACGAGTGGGGCCATTACATCCACCTCCGTCAGGTCGCGTGCGGCACGAAGATGTGCGGCGCGCAGAGCGAGGGGTGGGGCGACTTCATCGCCCTGCACATGGCGCTGCGTGACGGCGACGACCTCGACGGCGCCTTCCCGCTCTCGAGCTACGGGAGCGCGGCGCTCGGCGACAGCTACTTCGGCATCCGCCGCGCCCCCTACTCCGTCGACTTCACCAGGAACGGGCTGACGTTCAAGCACATCTCCGAGGGCGCCCGCCTCCCCGACCACCCGCTCAACTCCTCGTTCTCCGACAACTCCGAGGAGCACAACGCGGGAGAGGTCTGGGCGAGCATGCTGTTCGAGGCCTACGTCGGGCTGATCCGGCACGGCAGCGGCCTGACCCCGCCGCGCGCGTTCGAGCAGACCCGGCGGCGGATGAGCGATTACGTGGTGGCCGGCATGCAGCTCGCGCCGGTGAGCCCGACGTACACCGAGCAGCGCGACGCCCTCCTCGCCGCCGCGCTCGCCAGCGATCAGGGCGACTTCCTCGCGCTGGCGGAGGCGTTCGCCCGGCGCGGCGCCGGCACGTGCGCCGTGTCCCCGCGCGCCGACTCGCACGATCTCTCCGGCGTCGTGGAGAGCTTCAGCGTCCAGCCCGAGATCTCGCTGGTCCGGGCGGATCTCGACGACAGCGCCGGCTCCTGCGACCGCGACGGGCTGCTCGACGCGGAGGAGTCCGGCACGATCGCGATCGAGATCGTCAATCGCGGCGCGGCGCCCCTGACCGGGGCGGTGGCGTCCATCGAGGTGCCTTCCGCGGGGGTGACGTTCCCGGACGGCGCGCGCGCGTCGTTCGGCGACATCGCGCCGTTCGCGACCGGGACCGCGACCGTGGCGGTGAAGCTCGACCGGACCGTGGCGCCCGCCGAGGACCTCAAGCTCAGCCTGACGCTGAAGAGCGCCGCGGCGTGCACGCCGGTGCGGGTGGAGGCCCTGGTGCGCCGCGTGAACTTCGACGAGGTGCCGGGGTCCTCGGCGGTCGACGACGTGGAGGCGCAGAGCACGACCTGGAGCGTCGAGGGGCTCTCCAGCGCGCTCGTGTGGTCGCGCACCGAAGGGACGGCGCCGAACCGCGTGTGGCGCGGCGTCAACCTCGGGAGCGTGTCCGACACGGCGCTGGTGTCGCCGGCCCTGGAGGTCAGCGATACCGAGCGCTTCGTGCTGACGTTCGCGCACCGGCACCAGTTCGAGACGAGCGACGAGACGTTCTGGGATGGCGCGGTCGTCGAGATCAGCGCCGACGGCGGCGAGACATGGCGGGACATCGGGAGTCGCGCGCAGCCCGGCTACAACGGGAGGGTCACCGTCGAGTCGGGCAATCCGCTGGGCAGGCGGAGGGCCTTCGTCGGCCAGAGCCCCTCGTGGCCCGACGTCGACCACGTGGCGATCGACCTGGGGACCGCGTTCGCCGGGAAGACGGTGCAGGTGCGGTTCCGCGTCGGCACGGACGCGGCCGCGGGCGACACCGGCTGGGAGCTCGACGACATCGGGTTCGCGGGCCTGAAGAACAAGCCGTTCGCGACGGTGGTCGAGGACACCGCCTCCTGCCAGGGCGGGCCCGTGGCCGACGCGGGGGCGGACCAGGCGGTCGCGATCGGCGAGCTCGTGACGCTCGACGCCTCGGGGAGTTCGGACCCCGAGGAGGACGAGCTGACGTTCTCCTGGGTGCAGACGGCGGGGCCCGAGGTCGAGCTGACCGGCGAGGGCGCGCGGGCGACCTTCGTGGCGCCCGAGGCCGCCGCGACGACGACCCTGGCGTTCGAGGTGACGGTCAGCGACGGGATCCTCGAGGCGACCGACCAGGTCAGCGTGGTGGTCGATCTGGCGAAGGAGCCGGCGGCGCCCGTCGAGGCGTGCGGGTGCGCGATCCCGGGGGACGCGCCGCGCGGGCCGCTGGCCGCGCTCGGGGCCGCCGCGGCGCTCGCGGCGCTTGCGATGCGGAGGCGGCGCGGCGGTGGCCCTGGGTGAAGCCGTGGGCCAGGCGGCTAACATGTAAGGCGGAATATTCACCCATTGACGCCCGCGGCCCGGTCCCCCACCGTGGCCGGTCAGCATGGGACTCAGCAACGCTCCGCCCGCCTTTCCCGTCGTTCCGGCCGATCAGGCGCTGGAACGCCTGATCGAGGGCAACCGGCGCTTCGTGGACAATATCCGCGGCGAGCACGTCGTGATGGGACCGCGGGCGCGGGCCGCGCTCGTCGAGGGGCAGCAGCCCTTCGCCATCATCCTCAGCTGCTCGGACTCGCGGGCGCCGTCGGAGCTCATCTTCGACCAGGGGCTCGGGGACCTGTTCGTCATCCGGGTCGCGGGCAACGTGGTGGCGCCCTCGCTCGTGGGCAGCGTGGAGTTCGCCGCCGCCGCCTTCGGGACCCGCCTTGCGGTGGTGATGGGCCACTCGCGTTGCGGCGCCATCGAGGCCACGCTGAGCGAGCTGCTCGACGAGGACCACGGCGGCCCCCTCACCGACAACATCCGCGATATCGTCGAGCGCTGCCGAGCTCCCGTCGAGACGGTGGTGAGCGCCGCCGGCCGCGACGCCGACAGAAACTTTCTCCTGCGCGAGGCGGTGCGCGCCAACGTGCGCAACTCGTGCGATCACCTCCGGCACGGCAGCCGGCTGCTCGAGCGCCTGTGCGCCGAGGAAGGCATGCTGATCGTGGGCGCCGAGTACGCCCTCGAGACCGGCAAGGTGACGTTCCTCTCGCGCGCGTGACGAGCCGGCGCGCCTCGTCGCTGCACGCCAGTCGGCGCGCCGGCGCATGAGACGAGTCGCTGTGCACGGATCGACGCATGAGGCGAGGGCGAGCGCATCTGCCCCGCCCTCGTCTGGCGACGTGGGAGGCCTTCGCACCGCGACCGTTCCGGGTGCTCCAGGGCACATCACACGAGCGGCCCATCGCCTGGAGCAGCGGTAAATCAAGCGTTCCGTCGATGTTGCAGGCCATCGTCCAAGCGAGCTCGGCCGAGAGCGCATAAGCGCCGCGGACATAAGCACACAAGCCCGCCGGGTTGTTCACTCTTTTCAAGCCCTGAACGGAGGCGTAACATGGACTCTCCAACATCGACGAGGGCGGTCCCAGCGAGTCCGTCCGCAGGAATCTGAACGTGCAGGAGGGGGCTCTGATGCACTTCACCGAACGTGCCTGCGTATCACCGCCTGAGCACCCGGACGCGACGCCGCGGGAGATAACGGTCGACTCGGGGATGGCCGTGCTGAACGCGCTCATGAAAGGCGCGATGTCGGGTCAGCCGGCCAACTACGTCCACGGGTACAGGGTCGGAGTCGAAGACATCCCTGCCCCGATCCTCGGGCTGGACGACGCGGAGCTCGTGATGGTGGCGAACGAGAGGGCGCGGGAGCTGCTCCGGCTCGGGCCGTACGGCTGGGAAGGGCAGCCCGCCCAGGCGGTGCTGAACTTCAGCTGCAGCCTCCGCGAAGAGCTCAGCAACCGCGACGGAGGCGTTCACACCTACAGCCTCGATCTCTGGAACGAGCACGGCACTCCCCGGCCGACCACGCTGACCGTCCGGCGCCTGTCGGGGCGCGGCCCGCTCCGGTACCTGTGCCTGATATCGCCGGCCGACGGCGCCGGCGCCACGGGCGGACCGTCGAGCGACCAGCTCGCCGCGATGGGCCAGATGATCGCCGGCTTCGCGCACGAGGTCCGCAATCCGCTCGCGGCGCTGAAGTCCATCGTCGAGGATCTCTCGGCAGAGCCCGCGGCGGAGGAGCCGTGGGGCCGGGACATCTCGCGCCTCAGCGGCCTCATTGCCCGCATCGAGCGGCTCGTGCGCAGCTCGCTCCGCCTCGTGCAGCCCGAGCGGCCCATCCGCAAGGAGCACGACGCGTGCCTCCTCGTGGCGAGCGCCCTGGAGCTGCTCGGCGCCCGCCTGCGCACGACGCCCGGCGGGCCGATCCGGGTCTCGTGCGACGCCAAGGCCCCCACCGTCGTCATCGATGAGCACCAGATGGTGCAAGTGCTGGTCATCATGCTCGAGAACGCGATCGAGGCCGCCGGCAGCGCGGATCAGGTCCGGGTCCGCATCTACGATGGACCGGCCGAGGACGGCGAGCCATCGAGCGGCCGCGGCGGGCGGTTGTTCGTCGACATCGAGGACGATGGCCCGGGGATACCACACGACATCCTGAGCCAGATCTTCAACCCCTTCTTCACGCGCAAGGCCAGAGGGACCGGGCTCGGCCTCTCGATCGCCCTCAAGCTGCTCCGCGAGAACCAGGGGAGGGTCCGGGTCCGGTCGACGGTGGGGCGCGGCAGCGTCTTCTCCATCGAGCTGCCGGGGACTGGATGACGCGGCTCCTCGTCGTCGATGACGACGATGACGTGCGACACGCGATCTCCCGGGCGCTGGAGAAGCAGGCGAGCGGGATGTTCATGGCGGCGACGGCGCGCGAGGCGCTCGCCATCGCGACGCAAGCGACCGTCGACGTCGTCGTCCTCGACCTCGGGCTGCCGGACGCGGACGGCGTCGCCGTCCTGACCGCGCTCCTCGGCGTCGATCCGAGCTGTCGCGTCGTTGTCCTGACGGGCCGCGACGACGCGCGCGCGGCCGTGGGCGCGCTGCGCGCGGGCGCCGCCGATTACCTGGTCAAGCCCTTCGAGCGGGAGGAGCTCTTGCGTGCGGTCGCCCGCGCTGGCGAGGAGTCAGCGCTGCGCCGCGAGGTGCAGCAGGCGAGGCAGGCCATCCAGGACCGAGGCCTCGTGGGGGCCTCCCCGGCATGGACTCGCGTGCTCGACGAGCTCCACCTCCTGGCCGAGCGCTCGCGCGCCTCGGTGTTGATCACGGGGGAGTCGGGCACCGGAAAGGAGCTCGTCGCGCGCCTCCTTCACGCGTCGAGCCCGCGCTCCGCCGGCCCCTTCGTGACCGTCAACGCGGCCTGCCTCCCGGCGCAGATCCTCGAATCCGAGCTCTTCGGCCACGAGGCCGGGGCGTTCACCGACGCGCGCTCGTCGCGGCAGGGGCTGTTCGAGCTGGCCCACCGCGGGACGCTGTTCCTGGACGAGATCGGCGAATTCCCCCTCGAGCTCCAGCCGAAGCTCCTGCGCGTCCTCGAGGGCCACCCGTTCCGCAGGGTCGGCGGGCAACGGGAGCTCCTGACCGACGTGCGCGTCGTCTCGGCGACGAACCGCGACCTGCAAGCGATGGTGGCGGCGGGGACGTTCCGGGAGGATCTCTATTTCCGCCTCGGCGTGTTCCAGCTGTCGCTGCCGCCGCTCCGGCACCGCACAGGCGACGTCCGCAGGCTGGTCGTGCACTGGATAGCGGCGCTCGGGGCCGAGATGGGGCTTCGCGCGACGACGATCGCGCCGCGCGCGGTCGCGCAGCTGGAGCTCTACGGCTGGCCCGGCAATGTCCGCGAGCTCCGGAACGTCATCGAGCGCGCGCTCGTGCTCGCGCGCGGCGGCGTCATCGACATCGAGCACCTGCCACCGGAGATCGGCGCCACCGCGCCCGCGCCCCTTGCGCCGTCCGCGGCCGACGTCGCGCCGCTCCCTCCTGCCGCCGTGGCGCCCGCGGCCGACACCACCCTGTCGCTCGAAGGGGCCGTCCGTCGTCACATCCTGGCGGTCTATGCCGCGCACAGCGGCAACGTCACGCGCACCGCCGGCGCCCTCGGCATCACCCGCGTCTGCCTGCGGCGACACCTGCGACTCTACCTCACGGATCAGGAACGGACCGCGGCGAGCACCTGAGCCCACCGCGCGGGTGGCTCGGCGCTGTCCCAGCGACATCCGCGTCGCGCGGCGGCGCGCGCGCTCGCGCCGCGGTGGTCCGCGACGGCTGGCATGATCCGCGATTGACCGGCTGGTCCGCGATTGACCGGCTGGTCCGCGATTGACCGGCTGGTCCACGCCGAGCCGGTACGTGCGTGACCGCCGGTCACGGTCGGCCCGCTGCGGATCCGTGATTCTTCGCGAATACCGCGCCTCGGCATGGAGGCGGCGCGCGGCACGGCGCCTGCTTGACCTGTCCGACGAGAGTGCACGCGCAAGCCATCCGACGGAGTCCGAAGCGATGAGCGACGAATCGATGGACAACGCGAAGCTGCGCATCATCCTCGTCGATGACGAGGAGGCGCTCGTCTGGTCGCTGTCCAACCGCATCGTCAAGCAGCGACCCGGCTATGCGGTGGAGTCGGTGACGGACGGCCACGCCGCGCTCCGGCTCTTCGAGTCGGGGCCGGTCGATCTGCTGATCACCGACATCTGCATGCAGGGGATGCACGGGCTCGAGCTCATCATGGCCGCGCGCAAGCTCCTGCCGGCGCTGCCGGTGATCGTCATGACGGCCTATCCGACCGCCGATATCCGCCAGGAGGTCGCGATGCGGGGCTCGATCGAGTACCTCGAGAAGCCGTTCGAGTTCGAGCGCTTCCTTCGGAGCGTCGATGAGGTGCTGGAGCGGAAGCGGGTCGGCTTCTCCGGGGCCATCTCCGTCCAGACGCTCCCCGACATCGTGCAGCTCTACGCCCTGTCCAACGCGACCGGCGTGCTCCGGGTCCGCCACCGGACGGGCGAGGGCCGGATCTGGTTCGAGCGCGGGAGGATCGTCCACGCGTCGACCTCCACGGCGACCGGCGTCGACGCCTTCTACCAGGTCATGCTCTGGAGCGGGGGCGAGTTCACCATGCAGCTCGGGCTGAAGGCGCCCGAGCAGACGATCCACGCCAGCTGGACCGAGCTCATCATGGAGAGCTGCCGGCTCATCGATGAGCGCCGGCGCACGCTGGAGTCCTCGACCGGACCGGCCTCCAAGGCCGGGTGGAGCCTCGCCACCATGTCTGGCGCGAGCGCACAGGAGGGACATTCGGCCACGGGCCCGCCGACGATGCGCGTCGGAGCGGCGCCGCCCGCGAGCCCTAGCAGCGGCGATCATTTGATTCTCGACATGATCTGGGATGACGAGACCTTACCAAAGCAGGAGGAATCCATGGACGTCAAGCAATGCCTCAGCAGGTTGAACAGCATCGATGGCTTTATCGGCGCAGCGCTCGTCGACTCCGAGAGCGGGATGCTGCTCGGCCAGGAGGGCGGCGGCTCGCTCAACCTCGAGATCGCCGGCGCGAGCAACACCGAGGTGGTGAGGGCCAAGCGCAAGGCGATCCGCAACCTCAACCTGAAGGAAGAGATCGAGGACATCCTGATCTCGCTCTCCAAGCAATATCACCTGATAAGGCCGCTGCGGAGCAAGCAATCGCTCTTCTTCTACGTGGCCCTCGACCGCAACCGAGCCAACCTAGCGATGGCCAGGATCACGCTGGCGGAGATCGAGAAAGATCTCACGCTCTAGCGGCTCAAGCGCTCTCGAAGTTCAGGGGTTGGCGCGCCTCCGGCGCAGCACGAGCGGGAGCGACTCGAACCCGAGCGGCATCATCGCCCGCGTCTGCCGCAGCGGAGGCGCCTCCCCGGGCGTGATGGACTCATAGCAGTCGAGGAGCGCGTTCAGGGCGATACGCGCCTCCATTCGCGCAAGCGACGCGCCGATGCAGAAATGGATCCCCTGCCCGAACGCCAGGTGCTCCACCGGAGGCCGGTCGAGCCGGAACGCGTCCGGCTCCTCGAAGACCGCCGGATCCCGGTTCGCCGCGCCGAACACGACGTCGACCAGGTGCCCGGCCGGTATCATCACGCCGCTCACGTCCACCGGCCGCGTGGCGACACGCAAGAGGCGCTGCACCGGGCTCGAATGGCGCAGCGTCTCCTCGATGATCGGCGCCACCAAGCTCCGGTCCTGCCGCGCGCGCCGGTAGAGCTCGGGCCGCTCGGACAGGAGGTGCGCCATGTTGCCGATGAGGTTCGTCGTGGTGTCGTTGCCGGCCACGAGCAGGCCGACGCAGAAGCCGACCGCCTCGGGTGTGTCGAGGCGCGCGCCGTCGATCTCGGCCTCGACGAGCGCCGAGATGAGATCGCCTGACGGCGCGCGCCGTCGCGCCGCGAGCTCGGCCGCGAAGAAGTCGACCATCACCTTGCCGCGGCTCGCGCGCTCCTCGGCCGGTATACCGCTGTAGGACACCACGGACTCGGACCAGCTCCGAAATTGCGCATAACGCTCCGCCGGGATGCCGAGCAGGGTGGCGATCACCATCATCGGCAGGGGCATCGCGTAGGCGCCCATGAGGTCTGACGGCCCGTCGCCCGTCGCTTCGAGCAGCGAGGCGGCGAGGCGGCCAATCCACGGCTCGAGCTCTGCGATGCGCCGCGGCGTGAACGCTCGGCTGACGAGCCTGCGGAGGTGGGTGTGCCGTGGCGGATCGTCGTGCAGCAGCGTGATCCGCGGCAGGACACGGATCTTGTCGGTGACGTTCGACGAGAACGTCTGGGGATCCCGCAGCGCGGCGAGCACCTCCGCGTGGCGCAGGAGCGCGTAGGCACGGATTGGCTCGCCGAGGCCCGCCGCGCCGCCTGCGGGCACGCGCGCATAGAGCACCGGAGATCGCCCTCGCAGCGCGCGGTATGCGGGGTAAGGATCGGCTATCACCGAAGGCGCGGAGAGGTCGATCTGCTCGGGCGAGGGGCTCGGGGCGGTCTCGGTTTCCATCTCAAGCTCACAGCGGCGCAGCCGCTCTACCGGACAGGACATCCAAGCGGTTCGTGGAAGTCAAGTCCTTTCCCCTGGCGGGACGACAGCATAGGTGACCCCGTGGAACGCCGGGCGGCGTCCGTTCGATCACCGTCATGAGGTACGATCGCGGGACAGCCACCGGACGGCATCGTCGAGCGAGCAATGATCGCGAGCCCCTGGAAAATACGCGGAGCTCCTACGATGTCGCCGGCGCCCTCACGGCGTGGCGGCCGACATGAGGAGCTCGATCTTCGCATCTCGTCTGAACCCCCTTACCTCGCGGCGTTTCCGGGCCGAACGGATTGAACAGCATCCTGGACGCCGACCACGATCACGCATCGGGAATGGCCTTAGCGCGAGTTCCGGATCTACCCGGCCTCAGGTGGAGATGTGCGGCTTGTAATCTCGCAATGCAAGCTGGAACCCTCGCTGCGATCGAAGCGTTTGCGCATCTCCGAGCGCTCGTCATCGCTCTCGTGGGTCCCGAGAGGGGTGAGTCTGCTGATGCCGATTCTTGGTCAATGACATGCGCGATCCACGGCCCCTACGAACGAGGTGAGCACCGGTAGGAGGCCTGAATCGGGCTTGGGGGAGGGCAACATTCGTCATGACACAGCATTACACGAGTTCACGCGACACATGGGAGGCAGCCTATCTATACTCTCCCGAGGCGCTGTTCGTAGCGAACGTCGACGGCACGCTGTCGCACTGGAGCGAGTCATTCGGCCACACGGTCGGGCACGCGGCCACGCCGGGGACGGCGTTCCTCCAGCTCTTCCACGACGAAGATCGCGAGGCGGCCCGGGCGAAGTGGTCCGGGCTTCTGGAGGCGACCGGGGCCGTCGAGCTCCGCGGGCGGGTGATGACGGCCGGGAACGTGTATGCGTCCTTCTCCTGCGTGCTGCGCAGGGCGCCGCACGGCCAGGCGGTGTACGGTTCGCTGCACGCGACGTCCGGCGCCGACGATCACCCCGGCGCTGACTCCGGGAAGAGAGAGACCGCGGACATGCTCCGCGCCCTCTCCGACAACCTCCCCGTCATCGTCTGGTCGTGCGATGCGGAGGGGGTCATCACCCGCCACGACGGGAAGGGGCTGGCCGGGCTCGGCCTCAAGCGGGGGCAGCTCGTCGGGACGAACCTCTTCGACGTCTATGCCAACGCTCCGGAAGGCACGGACCACGTGAGGCGGGCGCTCCGCGGGTCTCCCATCCATTCGATGAGCCACGTCCCCACCAACAATTCGTTCTGGGAGAACTGGATGGTGCCGATCCAGAGCCCGCTCGGGAACGTCGAGTCCGTGATCGGGCTCTCGCTCGATGTCTCCGAGGCGAAGAGAGCGGAAGAGGAGCTCCGACTACGGCTGTTGCAGATCCAGAAGCAGCAGGAGGTCATCGGCAAGCTCTCGACGCCCATCATCCAGGTCTGGGACGGGGTGGTCGCGCTGCCCATGGTCGGCGTCGTCGACAGCGTGAGGACCGCCGACGTCATGCAGAACTTGCTCGACGAGATCGTCCGCACCAACGCGCGGTATGCCATCCTGGATCTCACGGGCGTCGAGATGGTGGACACGCAGGTCGCGAACCATCTGATCAAGCTCGTGAACGCCATCCGGCTCCTCGGCGCGGGCGGGATCATCTGCGGCATCAGGCCGTCGGTCGCGCAGACGATCGTCGAGCTGGGCCTCGATCTGAACAGCATGGTGACGCGGTCGAACCTGCGGGCTGGAATCATGTTCTGCATCAACCAGATGCGTCAGGTCGCGACGACGGCGGCGACGAACGGGGCGTCGGGCCGCTGACCCGCGGCCCCTCCCCTTGCGCTTGCGCGGCCCGCGCGGCGCTGGCGTTCGGCATCGTCAATCCGGGAAGCACCCCAAGCACCTCCGGCGGCGTGCGGCCGAGTTCGTGAGGACGACGAGACAGGCGCCGCAACCGCGGTCGCAGCGAGAACGAGGTTTGTCATGCTCTCCCTGGGTCGAACGGACCGAGGCACGATCCCCACCGCGGCCGGCGAGCTGCCGTTCGTCGGTCATCTGCCCTTCCTCCACCGAGACGCCATCGGCCTACTGCGCAGCAGCAGCAGCGCGCTGGGTCCGCTCTTCTGGGTCAACTTCGGGTTCGCGCACCGTAGGCTCTTCTATGTCGGAGCCGACGCCCTCGATCTCCTGCGCATGCCCGAAATGGTCATGGATTATCCGAAGAACCTCGAGAAGATCGTGGGCCGCTCGATGGCTGCGCAGGATGGGCCGCTGCATCGACACATGCGGTCTGCCATCAACCCATCGTTCTCCCCGCGTGGCTTCGCCAAGGAGGCCTCCGCCACCATCGCCTCCGTGCTCACATCGAGGATCGACGCCTGGCTCCAACAAGAGAGCTTCGCCATCCACGCCGCCATGCGGGACTTGGCCCTCGAGATCATCCTTCGCATCTGCGGCGTTCCGACAGCGGAGCTGCGCGCCTGGAACCGTGCGTATCACGAGCTACTCTTAAGTGTTTATCCGATCCCGGGCCGTCTACCGGGCTTGCCCGCGTACCGTTCGGCTCGGGCGCGCGCCTGGATCGATGACCGTTTGCGGGAGCTCCTCGCGCTCGCTCGCGGGGGCGGCGCGGCAGGCTCTCTCCTCGAGATGCTCTCGAACGCTCGGGACGACGAGGGCGAGCCCCTGTCCGATCAGGAGATCATCGACAACGTTCGCGCCATATTGCTCGCCGGCCACGAGACCAGCGCCTCGATCCTGGCCTGGATCATCATCGTCCTGTCGCGTGAGAGCGAGCTGTGGAGCGCGCTCTGCGAGGAGCACACCGCCGCGCCGGACGCATCTGTTCCCATGTCTGCGAGAGAGGCGCAGCGTTTCCCCGTCGCCCACGCCATCTTCCGGGAAGTCTTGCGGCTGTATGCGCCAGGCTGGTTCATCTTTCGCACGGTCACCGACGCGATCACGCTGCACGGTAGGCGCATACCTCGAAGTACACCGCTGGCCTTCAGCCCCACCTATTTCGGTTATGATCCCACGCTCTTCCCGGACCCCGACCGCTTCGATCTAAGCCGCTGGAGAGATCGCACGAGCCCACCGGGGCCGCTGGAGCTGGCCGCGTTCGGCGGGGGACCGCACTTCTGTCTTGGATACAACGTCGCTTGCATCGAGGCGCTCCAGCTGCAGTTCATCCTCGTCCGGGCGTTGCGCAGCGCCGGGCTCGTTCCACACTTGGAGGGAGTGTCACCGAAGCACGTGTACCTCCCGCTGGGGCATCCGACAGCGGCGACACGGGTCGCCTTTCGCCCGTGCTGACGGGCAGAGCTCGAGCGCGCCAACGCATCGAGCCATCGACCACGATTTCCGACGGGACGACGCTGCTCACCATCAACACGGTCGCCGGCGGCAGCCGGCCCTCACTGGGTGGATCAGCACATGAATACCTCGCCGCATTCGAGTCCTTCCGATCGCGCTCTGGCCGGGCTTCGCGAGCTCGTGGCGGAGCTCGGGCGAGGCGGAGGTCTCGTCAGTCCGTCGGTGTACGACACCGCCACCGTGCTGATGTTCGATGTCTTTCCCGATGCCAGGGCGAGCATCGTCCCCTGGCTCCTCGAGCAGCAGCGGTCGGACGCGGGCTGGGGGCTGCCCTCGGTGCCGCGCGCGCGCGATCTCCCGACGCTGGCGTCGATCGTGGCCCTCCATCCCTACCGCGAGCTCATGCCGCAGGTACGCCGCGCCTGTGAGGGGGGCCTGGAGTTCCTGCGCAACCAGGCAGCTCATTGGGGGACGTCCTTGCCGGACGACATCCCTGTCGGGCTGGAGCTGCTCATGCCCAGGCTCCTCGACCGGGCCTCCTCGCTCGGCCTCGGCGTCGATTGGGGCCCGTACAGGGCGCTCATCGCGCTCGGCGAGCGGCGCCGGGCCTTGATCGGTAAGGCCCGGCCGGCGGCCGGCAGCGCGGCGTCGCACTCGTGGGAGGGCTGGGGCAGCGGCCCCTCGCCTGACCTCCTCGACGCGAGCGGCGGCGTCGGGCACAGCCCTGCGGCCACGGCGGCCTGGCTTCACGCATCCCGGGACAAGGTCGGCCTCGCAGGCGCACGAGCCGCGGCGCGCGAGTACCTGCTTCGAGCGAGCGACGCGACCGAGGTCGGAATTCCCGGCATCGTCCCCACGGTGTGGCCCATCCACCGGTTCGAGCAGGCCTGGGTCCTGTATGCGCTGCGGGTCCTCGATCTCCTTGACCATCCCCGGCTGGGCGACGTCGCGCGGCCGCAGCTGCTCGATCTCAGCGCTGCGCTTCGCCCCGAGGGCATCGGCATGAGCGACGCGTTCACGCAGGATGGCGACATCACCTCGACGGCCATAGCCACCTTGGGAGAGCTCGGGGCGCCTCGCGCCATCGAGACGCTGCGGCGCTTCGAGCGAGGCGGGATGTTCATCACGTACACGCACGAGCTGCAGCCCTCGCTCACGACCAACGCACACGCGATCCACGCCCTCGCGTCCCGCGGGGAGAAGGCGTCGAAGCCAGCGCGGTACCTCCTCGAGCGCCAGCAGCCGGACGGGCGGTGGGTTGGCGACAAATGGCACAGCTCCTGGCTTTACACGACCAGCCAGGTCATCCTGGCCCTCTCGCACGAGGGGCAGCTGCCCGCTGTGAAGCGCGGCATGGAGGCGCTGCTGCGCGCCCAGCGCGGCGACGGCGGCTGGGGAGCCGGCGGCGCGCCCACCGCGGCAGAGACGGCGTACGCCGTGCTCGCGCTCCGCGCCGCGCGAAGGAACCGAGAGCTCGAATCGATGGCGCGGGGCGCCTGGCGACGGGGGAGCGACTGGCTGATGTCGAACCACGACATCGGCGCCGGCCAGGAAGAGCTCCGCTGGATCGGCAAGGAGCTGTATTGCCCGGCGCGGGTGGACCGCGCGTGGGTCCTCGGCGCGCTCCTCGTGTCGCAACCGTCATGGGAAAGCTAGACGATCTGATGGAGAGGACGTGGCAGAGCCATGTCTTTGGTGACTCCTACCCGACCGCCGTCGACCGTCGCGCGCTCTCCGAGCGGATGCGCGCCGTCCACGCGTGTTTTCTCGAGAGGTTTCGCCCGATCGTCCAGGACGCCTTACCCGAGCTCGATCCGGAGCACATCGAGCATATCGTGCGCCAGATCGGCCCCAAGGCGACCGCGTTCTGCGCCGCGATCGCGATCGAAATCGAGGATGTCGAGCGTCTCGCCGAAGTCTCCATCGTATTTGGACTCCTGTTCCTGTTCGATGGCCTGATGGATGACGGGGACCTGGCGATGGTGGTCGCAACGCACCGGTTCATCGAGGTTCACGCGCCGCGCCTGCTCGTTTCTGCGTCGAACGACACGAAGCAGCTGGCGTCCGCCGTCCTCCGGAGCGAGCTTGACGCGGCCAGGGCGCCGCGCCCCGATCCTGCCATCGTCGCGGCGCGCGCCCGACCGCTGGCGGAGGTGGCGCGCCTGCTGCGTCGCCTGAGCTCTCCGGAGGACGCGGGCGCGCTGATCGAGTCGCCTGTCGCCGGCTTTCTGAGCCATGGCTCCGCCATGCGGCAGCTCAGCCAGCGTTATCTCGAGCGCGAAGAGGGTGCGTTCTGGGACGACCACGCCGACGACTTCGTCGCGCATGCGATCGGGAGCATACAGACGGCCGGGACGGTCGCTGTCGTCTACAGCCTCTACCGGAGCGAGAGCCCCGAGCTCCCCACGATCGGACAGGTGCTGGCCGCCCCGGCGGTCAGGCGCGTGTGCGAGCGATTCGCCGACGCTGCTTCGCGCATCTTCGACGACGTGGGAGATCAGGACGTCGATCGACGCTCAGGCCCCCGGGGCCGGTTCGATCTCAACCTCTTCAACCATCCGAACCGAGGGCTCGTCGACGCGCTCATGCGGTTCGTCGGCGTCGATGACGAGGACGTCATCGCGGCGACGCTGCGCGACCTCGCCGCCGACGACAGCGCCGGGGATGGCCGCGTCGTCGCGCGATTTGTCGACATCGTGCGCGGCGGCGTGGCGAGGTTGCCGGCGGCGTGCTGGCGCGACGCTGGCGTGTTCCTGATGCTCCTCAAGAGGATCATCGAGTCGGGATACGTGAACACGCTGGGCGACGCTGCGCTCGCGGAGTGACGCCGCGGCGCCGGGCGCGCCGCCCGGCGGAGCGTTGCTGCCCAGGGGGCGCTCAGGAGAACGCCTTCGCCATCGCGGCGATGCGCTCGGCGCCGGCGGGGCTGAGCTCGCCGAGCGCGCGGACGAAGTTCGGGTGGGTCATGCCCGAGCCGAGGAACGTCCAGCGGTAGGAGCGCTGCTGCGCCTCGAAGATCTCGGCCTTCTCGGCCTCGGCGAGGGGGCGGCCGGCGGCGCGCTCCAGGGCCTGGATGTCGAGCTTGGCCTGCGCGGCGAGGCCGCCGTCGAGCATCGTGCCGATGGATACGTAGTCGTCGAAGGCCTGGGCGATGCCCTCCGGCCCGGCCTCGCGGGCGAGCTTGGCGACGAGCAGCGTGTCGAGCTTGGCGTGCTGCGCCTCCTCCATCCAGTGGTGGCGGAGCAGGCTCGAGAACTGCGGGTCGAGGCCCTCGGCGTCACCCTCCTTGACGCTGTCGAGGTAGTGGCGCTGCGTCATCCACTCGAGGTGCAGGGTCACCATCGCGACGCCGAGCGCGCCGTGCTTCAGGATCGCCGCCGCGACGTCCTTCGCGGGGCCGATCGCCCCGCACTCCGCGCCGAAGCCGCGCGCGAACTCCGCAGAGAACCGGCGGAAGAGGTGGATATGCTTCGCCTCCTCGTCGGCGAACGTGACGAGCGCGCGCACCTCGACCGCGTCGGCGCCGTGGACCGCGGTGCGCGCCTGATCGAGCACGAACGGCAGGATGAACTCCTCCACGAAGCCGAAGAGGTAAAGATAGCTGTTGCCGCGGATCTGGTTGAGCAGGAGCTTCTCTCGCGCGCTCAGACAGCGGATCGACGCCGTGCCCGCGAGCGACTCGGGCAGGAAGGGCTTCGAGAAGTCGAGCTGCTTGTCACCGCCGATGATGTCCTCGACGCGCCAGGTGATCTTGTGCGAATCCGCCAGGGTCGCCTCATAGGTGTAGCTGTGCGTGAGCATGATCCTCCCTTTCCTGGTTGAGCCGCTCGACGTCGCGCGACGCGAAGCAGGACGAGAGCACACGAGCGCTCGCCGGACGTCAAGGCGCGCCGGCGTCGACGCGCGCGCTCCCGTCAACCGCATCTCGTTCCACCGGCGCGCTCGCGGGAGGCGGGAGCGGAGACGGACGCGGCGATCGCACATTCGCCCTCATTCCCCCGCGCCCCATGACCAGTGGGAGAATCACCCCACCCTGCCGGGATGATGGAACCGCCAAGGACGCCAAGGACGCCAAGTTTTTTGAGGTCTTCTTGCGTCCTTGGCGGCTTGGCGGTTCACACGACGCCATCGTCAGCCAAAGTACCCGACCACCGAGTGTTTGATCCTGGCGCCGCCCGGCGACGGGAGGCCCTTGGATCTAAGGGGGAGGCGGCGGCGGCGGATCCTGCTCCGGGCGCGCCTGCCGCGGGGCCCACAGCGGGTAGTCGACGCCGGCGAGGCGATTGATGAGGATGGCCTGAAGCGTGAGCAGGACGACCCCGCCGAGGAGCACAAGGAGCATCGGCGGCTGGGACAGGATGCCGAGCGAGACGATGAGCGTCGTCGCGCCCGCGGGAGGGTGTGGCGCGCGGGCGAGCACCATGAGGCCGGCCGTGAGCCCCAGCGAGAGCGCCGCGGCGATGGCGCGCGGGAGGGTCACGCCGGTCGCGGTCGCCGGACCTGCGTGCGTGAGCCCGGTGATGAGCAGGCTCATGTACGCGACAGCGATGCCGATGCTGTGCCCAAGGATGGTGGTGCGCGGCGCGGCGGACGCCGCCGTTGGAGTGTAAAAGAACAGGAATGCTGTTGGCCCGAGCGACGGAAAGACGAAGGGCGACTTCGTCACCACGGCGAGGGTTGCCATCAGGCCGATGCTCACGAACCCGTTCACGCAGCTGAAGACCGCGAGCACCGGTATCTTGGAGTAGCGCTGGAGGAGCCACGGGAGCCTGAGGCGCGTGAAGATGCCGCGCACCACGTCCGTCATCTCGCCGCCGAGCGGGTGCCGCGGCGAGATCGGGCCGTAACCGCGCCCGTTTCCCCACGGCTCCGCCGCCGCGGGGGTCGATTGCCTGTCTCTCTCTGTCATCCTTCGTTCCTTGCGAGCGGGCCGCGCCTGGGCGCGCCCGCTTCCGCGGCTGCACGCGCGGCGACGGGCGCCACGGCCAGCTCACCACGATTCTACCCCGGGCTCCGCGAGATGGATCGGGGATCTCGCCCGACGCGCTCGGGCCCGCCTGGCAGCGCGCCTGCGCGCGGAGCCCGCGACCGATGGCGCGGCCTGTCGAGCGATCGACACGACCCCTTCTCGCTCGAGACGACCATCACACGCTGGTCGGTGACCGCGCCCCTCAGGGCAGGGTCAGAACTTCTCCACCGACGGGCGCACGTCGATCTCGAGCGTCCAGGCGCTCGGCGCCTGGGCGTGCAGCTGGAAGTAGGTCTCTGCCAACGCCTCCGGCGACAGCAGGGTGTCGGCCTTCCTCCCGGGCACCATCGCGCGCACCCGCGGGGTGTCGATCAGCCCGTCGATGACGACGTGCGCCACGTGGATGCCGCGCGGGCCGAACTCGCGCGCGAGCGACTGGGCGACGGCGCGCAGGCCGAATTTGCCGACGGCGAGGGCCGCGAAGCGGGCTCCGCCGCGGAGCGAGGCGGTGGCGCCCGTGAAGAGGATCGTCCCTCGGCCGCGCTCGAGCATGCCGGGCAGCGCCGCCTGCGCGCTCACGAAACCGCCGAGGCAGCTGATCTTCCAGTCGTCCTCGAGCTCTCGCGGCGTGAGCTCCAGCGCGCCGGCCACGCGGAAGGCGCTGGCGTTGTAGATCAGCACCTCCACCGGCCCGAGCGACTCCTCCACGCGCGCGAAGGCCGCCCTGACGGCGGCCGCGTCGGTGGCGTCCCCCGGGACGCTCAAGGCGCGCCCTCCGGCTCCCTCGATCTCGCGCTGCACGGCCTCACACGCGGCGGCCGTCCGGGCCATGAGGCCGACGGAGAACCCCTCGCGCGCGAAGCGCCTCGACACCGCGGCCCCGAGTCCGGGGCCGACGCCGACGACGACCGCTGCCTTGTTCGAGCTCATGAACGCACACCCTCCCGCCGGCCCTCGCGCCGGCGAACCGCGGCAGCGTAGCCCGTCCTGGCCCGCGCGAACGACACATGCCGGCCGAGCTCGTCCCCGGCTCGCTCCGCAGGTCAGCCCCCAGGAGAGCTACGGGCTCCCCGGCGCATCCCTCCACTGCCGCACGAAGAACGGCCACGCGTCGTGGAGGTACAGGCCGAAGGGGATCCACCAGACGAGATCATTCGTCAAGCAGAGCACGGCGGACCGAGGCGGCCACTGCCCGGTGACGAGCAGCCCCACGAGGCCGATCGGCCCGAGCACCTTGCCGAGCAGACCGACGCCCGCAAGGAGGAACCCGCGCTCGGGCGCGCGCGCGACCTCCGCGTAGAGGATGGCGTACACCCCGACGACCATCCCCAGACAGGCGAAGATCGGCGGGTGATTGAGGGGTTCCATGCCCGCGAAGCGAAAGAGCCATTGCGGGTCGGCGGCGGCGTAGAGCCCCCAGCAGGCGTTGTAGAGGGCAGCCAGCGCGAAGACGGCGCGGTGCAGGCGGCGGCGGGGGATCATCGCGGGGCGGCCTCGGCGGACGCCCGGCGCTCATACACCGCGTCGACGCCGGGGACGAGCCGGATCTCGCCTGCGCCGAGCGCGCCGTCACGACGCGCTCGGACCCGTCAGATGCCGCCGCCGTCCTCGAAGACGTCGCTCCGCACCTGGGCCTGGCTGATACGGCTGTTCGGCGGGACGCTGCGCGTGAGCCACACGTTGCCGCCGATGCTCGATCCGCGGCCGATGGTGATGCGCCCGAGGATCGTCGCGCCGGCATACACGACCACCTGGTCCTCGACGATGGGGTGGCGGTCGATCCCCTTGATGGGGTTCCCGCTCGCGTCGCGCGGGAAGCTCTTCGCGCCGAGCGTGACGCCCTGGTACAGGCGCACGCGCTCGCCGATACGGCACGTCTCCCCGATGACGACGCCCGTCCCGTGATCGATGAAGAAGCTCGCCCCGATCTCGGCGCCGGGGTGGATGTCGATGCCGGTGTCGGCGTGCGCGATCTCGGCGAGGATGCGCGGGATGAGCGGTACGCCGAGCGTGTAGAGCAGGTGCGCGATCCGGTGGTGCATGATCGCCGTGATGCCCGGATAGCAGAACACCGCCTCGTCGATGCTCGTCGCGGCCGGGTCGCCCTCGAACGCCGCGCGCACGTCGGTCTCGAGCAGCTCCTGCACCGCGGGGAGGCCGGCAGCGAAGTCGCGCACGATCTCGGCCGCGCGGCCCTCGCGGCGGGCGGCCTCGCGGGCGTCGAGCTCCCTCGGGAAGCCAAGGCCCCTCCGGACCTGCTCGTGGAGCGCGAGCAGCGCCGCGTCGAGCGTGTGGCCGACGAAGTAGTCGGTCCCCTCCTCGGTGAGATCCGCGGGCCCGAAGTGCGCCGGGAAGAACACCGCGCGCAGATCGCGCGCGATGCCGACGAGCACCTCGCGCGACGGCAGCGCCTGCCGCCCGAGCTTCTTGCGCGCGCCGTCGATCCCCCGGCCGGCGGCGCGCAGCTCCGCCACCACCGAGCCGAGCGCCCAGGACGCGCCGGACACGGCGGGCGCGGCGGGCGCGGCGGGCGCGCGATAAACCCCGTGATCGGCCTCGCTCATGTCGCGAGCCCCTTCTCGTCGAAGAGCCCCTCGAAGAGGGCCGTGCTCAGGTAGCGCTCGCCCGAGTCGGGGAGGATGACCACGATCGTCTTGCCCTCGCTCTCCTTGCGCTTCGCGATCCGCGCCGCGACCGCCACCGCCGCGCCGGACGAGATCCCCGAGAGGATGCCCTCCTCGCGCGTCAGCCGCCGCGCATAGGCGATCGCCTCCTCGTTGGTCACCTGCTCGATCTCATCGACGATCGACAGATCGAGCACGTCGGGCACGAAGCCCGCGCCGATCCCCTGGATCTTGTGCGGCCCCGGCTTGAGCGGCTCACCTGCGCGCGTCTGCGTGAGCACCGGGCTGTGCGTGGGCTCGACCGCGACGGAGGTGATCGCCTTGCCCTTCTGGTTCTTGATGAAGCGCGAAACGCCCGTGATCGTGCCGCCGGTCCCGACGCCGGACACGAGGATATCGACCTTCCCGGCCGTGTCGTCCCAGATCTCCGGGCCCGTCGTCCGCTCGTGGATCGCGGCGTTCGCCGGGTTCTTGAACTGCTGCAGGAGCACGTACCGGCTCGGGTTCGACGCGACGATCTCCTCCGCCTTCGCGATGGCGCCGCTCATCCCCCTCGCCCCCTCGGTGAGCACCAGCTTCGCGCCGTAGCCCACGAGGAGCTTGCGGCGCTCGATGCTCATCGTCTCGGGCATGGTCAGCGTGAGCGGATAGCCGCGCGCCGCCGCGACGAAGGCCAGCGCGATCCCCGTGTTGCCGCTCGTCGGCTCGACGATCTCCTTCCCCGGACCGAGGAGCCCCCGCTTCTCGGCGTCCCACACGAGCGCCGCGCCGAGGCGGCACTTCACGGAATACGCCGGATTGCGTCCCTCGATCTTCGCGAGCACGAGCGCGCTCGCGCCGTCGACGACGCGACGGAGGCGCACGAGCGGCGTGCGGCCGATGGATTCTGCGTTGTCTTCGAACCAGCCGCGTGTGACGTTCGACATGGGGCCCCTGGGGTGCGACGGAATGCCGCAGCGCCCTCGAGGTCGGAGGACGTCGAGCGGGCAGCGCACGCCGCGCTTGATTACCAACGGATGTTCCTCTAACATAACGGACGAAATCCGCCAAGCACTTTGTGCCCGCCGATGCCGTCGCCGCTCACGGGTCGGTGGCGCGCCGGTGGCTCGAGGCTGTCACTCCATCGCCTGGCTTCTGTCCTCAACACCGCAACGCCGCCGCGACGATGCCGCAACGCTGCCGCAACACCCTTGGGCCTTGACCTCAACAGAGGTCCCCCAGCGTCACCATCCACCACGGCGCGCGCGGTTGTACTCCACGATCATGGAAAACCATCCGTTTTAGAGGAGTCCAGCATGGTGGAAAACACATCTGCTTTACAGGAGGAAAGCGTCCTGGGCATCATGAGCGCCATTGCGCCAACCCGAGTAGAAGTTGTAGTAATGGCCCAGCTTTGGCGGAGATAATCCCCCCCACACGCCAGAGATCGAGGAAGAGCCCTGCCATGACAAACCATGAGAGCCATTTGCTTGGCGAGCGCGCCGCAAGGCAACACGCCAACACGAGCAAGACTCCGCCCCAGTGGGCCGGAGCCACCCCGCGCTGGCTCGTACAGCTGCTCCCCTGGACACCCGTCGAAGCAGGCGTGTACCGCCTCAACCGGGTCGCCAGCAACGATTTCGCGGTCGATTGCAGCCCGGATGACGCGGCCGAGCTGCCCGTGGCGCGCATCCACTATGAGGAGCAGCCGCGCGAGTACGTGCTCAACACGGTGACCACGACGATCCAGGTGCACACCCGGATCTCCGACCTGTTCCGCAGCCCCATGGATCAGGTGAAGGAGCAGCTCACCGTCCTCGTCGAGAAGCTCAAGGAAAAGCAAGAAGACGAGCTGATCAACAACGGCAACTACGGCCTGCTCAACAGCGTGCATGAGAGCATGCGGATCAAGCCGCGCGGCGCTGGCCCCACGCCGGACGATCTCGATGAGCTGATCGCGAAGGTGTGGAAGGAGCCCGCCTTCTTCCTCGCGCACCCGCGGGCCATCGCGGCGTTCGGTCGCGAATGTACGAAGCGCGGTGTTCCGCCGCCGACGGTGACCCTGTTTGGCTCGCCGTTCCTCACGTGGCGCGGCCTCCCGCTCATCCCCACCGACAAGCTGCACCTCGCGGGCAACAAGACCGATATCCTGCTGGTCCGCACCGGCGAGAAGAAGCGCGGTGTCGTGGGCCTGTTCCAGCCGGGGATCCCGGGCGAGGTGAGCCCGAGCCTGTCGATTCGCTTCATGGGCATCAACCAGCTCGGGGCTGCCTCGTACCTCGCGTCCCTGTACTGCTCGGCGGCCGTTCTGACCGAAGATGCGCTCGGCGTGCTCGAGGGCGTCCAGGTGGACAGCTACTATGAGTACAAGTGAGATCCTGACAGCGGATCTCCAGGGTGCTCTGCCGCAGGTAACTCGCGCCGTAGGGAGCTCTGGGATCGCGCCCTCGAACGTGCCGCTCTCGGCGCCGGGCGGCGTCGCGCCCGCGTCCGCGCCCGACGTCCCGGGCTTCGACCCCGCCTCCCTGGCCGCGGTGATCGCGCAGCTCGCGAACGAGATGCTCGGCGCGCCGTTGAAGCAGGGGGCGGCGGCGCAGGCTGCGCCGGTGCCTGGCGCGGCGCCGTCGCAGTCACCCATCCCGCACCTGGCGGCGGCTGGCGCGTCGCCGTCGCCGGTTCCTGGGCCGTCCGCGGCGGCGGCCCCGGTATACCCCGGGTCGGCCCCCGCCTATTCTGGCTCGGTACCCGCCTATTCCGGCTCGGTACCCCCTTATTCCGGCGCGGCGCTGCCGGCTCCCGGCTCGGTCCTCACGTCTTCCGGCGCGGCGCCTACCTCCCCCGGCGAGGCGTCGCTGCCCGGCATTTCGCCGTCGCTGTCGCCCTCCCCGCCCGTGCAGGCGCCTGGCGCGACGCCACCGGCTGCTGCGGGGCCGTCCGCGGCGGCGGCCCCCGTCTACCCCGGGTCAGCCCCCGCCTCTTCCGCCGCGGCGCCCCCGGCTCCCGGCTCGGTCCCCGCTTATTCCGGCGCGACGCCCGCCTTCCCCGGCGAGCTGTCGCTGCCGGACTCGGCGGTGCACGCCGGGTTCGTCCGCGTTCCGCTCGTGGGCTCCGATCCGCTGAGCCTGGGAGCGGCCGACGAGGTGCTCCGCATCCCGGTGCTGGGCGATCTCGCGAACCGCGACGCCGACCCCTACTTCGTGCCCGGCGCGCCAGCGCTGGGCATCGAGTCGCCCGTCGGCCCTCCCCAGGTCGAAGCGCACGAGATCAGCGCCGTGGATCCGGCGCTGGTCCGCGGCGTGAGCGGCTCCGCCGGCATCCTGGACCCCCACGCGATCCGCCGCGACTTCCCCATCCTCGAGGAGCGGGTCCACAACAAGCGGCTCGTCTGGCTCGACAACGCGGCGACGACCCAGAAGCCCCGGGCCGTCATCGATCGGCTCTCGTACTTCTACGAGCACGAGAACTCGAACATCCACCGCGCGGCGCACGCGCTCGCGGCCCGCGCGACGGACGCGTACGAGGCGGCGCGCGAGGCGACCCGCCGCTTCATCAACGCCCCGTCCACGCGCGAGATCGTGTTCGTGCGCGGCACCACCGAGGGGATCAACCTGATCGCCCAGAGCTGGGGCCGGAGGAACGTGGGCCCGGGCGACGAGATCGTCATCACGTGGCTCGAGCACCACGCCAACATCGTGCCGTGGCAGCAGCTCTGCTCCGAGAAGGGTGCCAGGCTCCGCGTCGCTCCTGTGGACGACCGGGGCCAGGTGATCCTCGAGGAGTACGAGAAGCTGCTCGGCCCGCGGACGCGCCTGGTCTCGATCACGCAGGTGTCGAACGCGCTCGGCACCATCACGCCCGCCCGCGAGATGGTGGCGATGGCGCACCGGCACGGCGCGCGCGTGGTCGTGGACGGCGCGCAAGCGGTGTCCCACATGCGCGCGGACGTGCAGCTCCTCGACTGCGACTTCTACGTGTTCTCGGGCCACAAGGTGTTCGGTCCCACGGGCATCGGCGCTGTCTTCGGCAAGAGCGAGGTGCTCGACGCGATGCCGCCCTGGCAGGGCGGCGGCAACATGATCGCGGACGTCACCTTCGAGCGGACGATCTACCATCCGCCGCCCGCGCGCTTCGAGGCCGGCACCGGCAACATCGCGGACGCGGTCGGCCTCGGGGCCGCGCTCGACTACGTGACGCGGATCGGGATCGAGAACATCAGCCGCTACGAGCACGAGCTGCTCCACTACGCCACCCACGCCCTCGCGACCGTCCCCGGGTTGCGGCTCATCGGCACCGCGGCCGACAAGGCGGGCGTGCTCTCCTTCGTCCTCGATGGGCAACGCACCGAGGACGTGGGCGGGGCGCTCGACCGGGAGGGCATCGCGGTGCGCTCCGGCCACCACTGCGCGCAGCCGATCCTGCGCCGCTTCGGCCTGGAGAGCACCGTGCGCGCGTCGCTCGCCCCCTACAACACGTGCGAGGACATCGACGCGCTGGTTGACGCGCTGCATCGGATCCAGATCGGGAGGTCGCGCTGACCTGGCCGCCCGGCGGCTGTCCGCTGAGACGGATCCGCTGAGACGGATCCGCTGAGACGGACACCGCTGGCCTCTGTCAGCCGCCCTCGCCGCTCAACCCCCTGGTTGGATCTTCGAAACAGGCTGAACACACGGGATTTCGAAGGTTTTCGTCTCGACGGCGAACTTGTGTCCCCCGGGTTGCCACCGTCGCACGCGTCCGTTATAATGGACGCATGATCCAGACGATATCGCCCAGGGACGCGGACGAGCTGATCAAGAGCGGGGAGGTGGACGTTGTGGATGTGCGTGAGCCACGCGAGTGGTCGGTCGGACACGTCCCGCACGCGCGGCTGGTGCCCCTCGATCAACTGAGAGCGGATCCGCAGCGGGCCCTGCCGCGCGATCGGGTGGTGTTCGTGTGCGCGAAGGGCGCCCGCAGCCTCACGGCGGCGAAGCTCGCCGAGCGCCTCGGGTTCAATCAGCTCTACAACCTGGATGGCGGTACGAGCGGCTGGGTGAAAGCGGGGCTCCCGCTCGAGCACAGCTGAGCTGGGCTCACGCCGTCTGCATTTGCCCCGCGTTGCCGTTGGCGCGCGGCGACGGCGTCGCAAGGTGTGCGGTATGGCCCTGCGCGCGCTCCGCACCTTCGTCCTCGTTCCCCTGTTCGCCGCTGCGTGCGCCCGCGGCGCCCCGCCTCCGACCGCCGCGCCGGCTCCCCTGCCCTCGCCGGCGCCCTCGGCGGCCGAGAGCACGGCGCCCGCCGCGCGCTCGGCACCTGCAGCGGCCCGGCGACTCCCGGCCTGGGTCGAGCGCAGCAACGAGCACGCGAAGATCCTGCTCGACGTGCTCGCCCGGTTCTCGCCGGAGCGCGCCGGCTATCTGGGGATCGAGCGCGCGGACCGGCAGATCGCGGACCTCTCGCCCGGGGTCGAGGCGCAGAAACGCACGGCCTACCGCGCGGCCATCGTGGAGCTCCAGAAGCGACGAGAAACCGAGAAGGACCCGGCGGTCGCCGAGGATCTGCAGATCTTGCTGGACGCCGCGGCCCGGGCCGTGCGGGGCTCGGAGCTCGAGGAGAAGTACAGCGTCACGTACGTGCATGTCACGGGGCTCGTGTTCGAGGGGATCTCGAACCTGCTGGACGACCGGGTACCACCGGCGCGGCGGGCGGCGGCCCGCACGCGCCTGCGGCGCTATGCCGGCATGGAGGCGGGCTACGTGCCCATCGCCGAGCAGGCCCTGGCGAGGCTCCGCGAGGACCTCGGGAAGCCCGGATTGCTCGCCCCGCCCAGGATGGAGATCGAGCGGCACCTCGCCACGAATGCCCGCGTGCGGGAGGGCATCGGTGAGCTCTTCAGGAAATACGGCATCAGCGGCCATGACGAGCCGCTCGCGGCGCTGAATCGCCAGCTCGAGGCGTACGACGCGGCGCTGCGCGGCGAGGTGCTCCCCCGGGCGCGGACCGACTTCGCGTTGCCGCGGCCGCTCTATGCGTTCGCGCTCGAGTCGCATGGGGTCGATCTGCCGCCCACCGAGCTTGCGCCCCTGGCCCACGCCGCCTTCGAGGATCTGACGGCGCAGATGCAGGAGCTCTCGAGCTCGGTCGCCAGGGCGCGAAAGCTGCCAGAAGCGGATTACCGCGATGTGATCCGCGCCCTGAAGAAAGAGCAGCTGGTGGGCGAGGCCATCTTGCCGCATTACAAGGCGCGGCTGGCCCAGATAGAGGACATCATCAGGAAAGAGCGCCTCGTCACGCTGCCCGAGCGGCCTGCGCGCATCCGGCTCGGCACCGCCGCCGAGAGCGCCGAGTCGCCAGCGCCCCACATGCGGCCGCCGCGGCTGCTCGGCAACCAGGGGGAAGAGGGGGAGTTCGTGTTGCCGCTCAGCCTCCCGAGCCCCCCCGGCGCCGCGGACGGGCTGCAGAAGATCGACGACTTCACCCATGCAGCGGCGTCGTGGACGCTCACCGCGCACGAGGCGCGCCCCGGGCATGAGCTCCAGTTCGCCTCGCTCGTCGAGCGCGGCGTCTCGATCGCCCGGGTGGTCTTCGCGATGAACAGCGCCAACACCGAGGGGTGGGGGCTGTACTCCGAGGCCCTGGTGTTCCCGTTCATGCCGCCCGACGGTCAGCTCGTCTCGCTGCAATACCGCCTGCTGCGGGCCGCGCGCGCCTTCCTGGACCCGGAGCTCCAGGCCGGCAAGATCACGCCTGCGGCCGCGCGCGCCTTCCTGGAGCAGGAAGTGGTGCTGTCGGCGCCGTTCGCTCAGTCCGAGGTGGAGCGCTACACGTTCCGCGCGCCGGGACAGGCGACGTCGTATTTCTACGGGTTCACCCGGCTGATGGAGCTCCGGGCAGAGGTCGAGTCCATGATGGGCCCTCGCTTCGATGCGCAGCGATTTCATGATTTCGTGCTCGCCCAGGGGATCCTGCCGCCGAAGCTGCTGCGCAAGGCCGTGTTCGAGCGATTCGTCGAGGCTGAGCCGGCGCGCTGAGCGAGGAGGAGCGAGCGAAAGCGGTCTCGATCCAGCCCGGGGTCCCCTTGCGGCACGCCTCGGCGGCTCCACCTGTCGTGTCGGGCACGGGAGCGCCGGAGGGTGAGGCATGGGAGCGAAGGAGAAGAAGGCAGCGGAGCGACAGCCGGAAGCGCCTGAAGGCGCCGCGGCCGGACCCGAGGCGACGAGGGAGAAGACGCGGAAGGAGCGGAGCCCGCAGACACCGCTCGATCGCGGCGGGGCGCTCTCGCAGCGCGAGGGGTGGGAGCCGGTGGACGAGGCCTCGGACGAATCGTTCCCGGCGAGCGACCCGCCGGCCTGGACGCCGATCCACCCGGGCTGAGCCTGAATCCCGCTGTGCTGCAGCTCATTGCGGCTGCGCCAGCGCCCCCCTGAGCTGGCACAGGCGGAGCTCGGCCTCGCTCATCGCCAGATCACCGGACCATCGCCGGCCGCGCGCCCGTCACGGCTCGGGAACGCCCCCTTCGAGCCACATCCGCGCGCTGTCGGCGGTGAGCTTGAAGTTCGGGGGCACCCTCGACTGCTTCACGGTCTCCCCTGCCGCGTCTCGCCCGGTGAGGATGGCGTGCGGATCGTCCTCGTCGGGCACGATGTCGAGGTCCACCCGCATCCGGGCGCCGCCCTCGACGACCGTCGTCACGCTCCGGTGCAGCTGCGCCCGGCGTTGCTGGGCGTGCCGCGAGAGGATCTCGTTCGCCGTCTTCACCAGGGTGGCGAAGGCGCTCGCGTCGAGGGGCTTCGGGTTCTTCTTGTCACGCCCCATCGTCCACGGCCCCACCAGCGAGGGCTCGCTCTGGCCGTCGCAGGTCATCTCGACTGCCCACCCGTCGTCGTCCTCGTTCTTGATCACCCGCGCCGTCCACCCGTTCCCCTTCCACAGCTTGGGGTCCTGATCTTCAGGGTGGATCGGGCGCGTCTGCCCGACCTCGTCGTCCGTCGCGTCGTGCGTCGTGTCCATGGGCGCGTCGGTGTACCCGCTGCGCGCCCGGCGCGTCCACCCCGCCGCGCTCGTCTCGGGCATTTCCTGTCAGCCCCTGGCAGCCCGGACCTCCTCCGCGGCGACCCTCGAGCCCCCTCCGGCAGGCCAGCAGGCGGCGCTCCCCCCGCACCGCCATGGCCCGGCGCGCCTCGCCAGGCGCGCGCCCGTCACAGCGTCTTCAGGTACTCGACAAGATCCCAGCGCTCCTGCTCGGTCAGCGCGGGCCCGATGACGCCGTTTCCGAGCGGCCCGTCGCGGTACTCGTGCCCGGCGTTGGAGTTGCCGGGGATGTCCGTCACGAGCTCGAACCCTCCCTGAAAGGGCTTCACCTGGAGACCCACGTGCTTCGGGTCGAACTCCGCGCTGCCGAGGTAGAACCTCTTCGAGCGCCGCTCCGCCGGCAGGAGCAGCTCGTACAGGCTCGGGACGGAGCCATTGTGGAGGTACGGCGCCGTCGCCCAGATCCCGTTGAGCTCGCGCGCCTTGTACGCCCGCGGCGCGCGCCAACGGTTCGGGCGATACCCGTCCCACACGAGCCGTTGCGCCGCCGACAGGCCGTACTCCTCGTACTTCATGTCGCGGATCGCCGACGTGCCGAGCTCCAGCGCCTGCGCCATCCCCATCTTCCCGAGCCCGAGCGCCCCCAGATCCGCCGTGCGCTCGTTGAAATTCACGGCGTGGGTCGGGTCGGTGCCAATCAGCTCGAGCGGGGACATCGTCGCTACCCGGAAGCGCTTGCCGTGCTCGCTCGGGGGAGTCCACCCAGGGTCATGACAGCTCGCGCAGCGCATCCTGTAGAGATGCCCGCCGCGGGACGCCCGCTCCCGATCGATGCTGCCGAGCAGGTGCTCTGGCCAGCGCGGCGCGCGGAGCTTCTCGACCTGCTGCTCGATCAGATGCAGGTTGTCCACCCGGATGCTCGACTGGAGTTGCACCCTCGCCCCTTGCGGCGCAGGGTCGAGCCGCGTGTGCGTGCCCACCCCCAGGGCCTCCCCGATGTTGCGCCCCATCGGCTGCAGGATGGATCCGTTCCACTGGACCCAGTCGTAGGTCGGCGCATCCCAGAGGTGGGGATAGTCGACCGGCGCGTTGGCCGCGCGGAGGTTCTCCGGATTGAGCTGACCGAACAGCAGGTTGCCGGCGCGCCCGAGCGCGTCCAGCCTGCCAAACCCTGCAACGGCGGCGTGGGGCCCCGCCGCGCCCCCGGTAAACGCTTGCAGCCGGACCCCCTCCAGCATCTTCTCCATCTGCGCTCGCAAGGCACGCGTGGAGTCCTCGCCGTACCGGTCCTTGAGGACGGCCCTGGCGAAGCGATCCAGCTTCTCCGGCGTCTTCAGCGTGCGGTCGAGCGCGCCGAAGACCGCATCGGTGAAGGCGACCACGTCGATCACCGCAGGGCCGCCGTCGATCCGGATCTTCGCGCCACGATAGGAGATCTGGCGGGTGTGGCAAGTCCCGCACGTGAACCCGACGTACACCTCGCCCGTCGCGGGGTCGACGTCCCTGGCGAACCCGACCGGGAGGCGCTCCGGGTTGTTCTTCGCGTCCGGATCTTCGATGAAGTGATAGCGCGCCACATAGTCGCTCGCGGCGAGCCGCTCGGCGCTGTCCTCGCGCTCGAGCGCAAAGAACCACCCGACCGGGACCAGCCTGGCGCCCTGGGAGGTACGGTAGAAGATCCGGCGCTCCTCGTCGCCCCATCCCTGGTCGAGGTACACGACATCGCCCGCGCCTCGGCCCCCCTTCGCGTGCGCGCAACCGGCCGCCGCGACCGCCGCGAGCGCGATCGCCCCCATCTGGATCCACATGACCGTCCCCCTTCGACAAGCCCCGGTGGCGCCGCCCGCGGCCGCCAACACCGCATGTCAGAATATGTCGATAGCTCGTTTTCCCTGATCGGCTCTGTCGAGCACGATACGGTTCCATCCGCGCGCCGCCGCGGTCCATCCAGAACAGCGCGCAGCGGCGCGACACCGTCGCAGGGAGCCTACGACCGCATAAAGCCGAGTCAAGCCGCGGGCTGCGAAGGGGGCGACTCCGGTGCTTCGGTGTTTTGGACGTGCGTTGGAAGAGCGTCTTCCCAGGAACTCTGGGGCTCGATGACCTGGCGTCAGATCCCGAAAGGCCACCGCCCGCGCAGCGCCGCTCCCGGACGCCGCTCGCAGACGCCGCGCGCCGCGCGCCTCGATGCGCGGGTGCGGGCTGGCTGACGGCCGCGGAGCTGCGACACTCGGCGCATGCTCCTCCACCGGCGCCCCTTCCTGGCCCTGTGCGCCGCCGCCCTCGCCCCGCGCGCCGCCCTCGCCGACCCCGCGCCACCCTCGCCGCCTCCCCCCGCTTCCTCGCCCGCCTACGACGTCCGCGACCTCCAGGTCCCCGGCGAGCGCGCCCTCGGCCGGCGGTTCACGCTGCTCGTCCCGAAGCACCTCGCCCCGGGCGAGCGCGTGCCGCTGCTCGTGCTCCTCCACGGCCTCGGCGAGACCGGCGACGAGCGCCTCGGCGCCTTCGCGTGGCTCTCGCGCTACGGCCTCGGGTCGGCCTATGAGCGGCTGCGTCGCCCGCCGCTCGGGCGCACCTCGCGCCGGAAGGACTGGACCGACGCGCGGCTCGCCGAGGTCAACGCCGCGCTCGCGGCGCGGCCGTTCCGCGGCCTCGCGATCGCGTGCCCCTTCACGCCCAACGTCCACAAGGCCTCGAACCCCTCCGCGGCGCTCGACGGCTACGCGCGCTGGCTCGCCGAGGTGGTCCTCCCCCGCGCCCGCGCCGAGGCGCCCGCGTTCGACGACGCGGCCCGCACCTCGCTCGACGGCTGCTCCCTCGGCGGCTACGTCGGGGTCGAGGTGTTCCTCCGCAGGCCCGAGCTCTTCGGCGCCCTCGGCGGCGTGCAGTCCGCCATCAGCGCCCACCGCGCCCCTGCCTACGCCGACCGGCTCGCCAGGGCCATCGCCGCGGCGGGCCCGCGGGACCTCCACCTGCTCACCAGCGAGGGAGACCCGTTCCGCGACGCGAACACCGCCCTCGCTTCGCAGCTCGCGAAGCGGTCCATCCCCCACACCCTCCGCGTCCTGCCGGGCCCGCACGACCAGCCCTGGCTCCGCGAGGCCGGCACCATCGAGATGCTCCTCTTCCACGACCGGCGCCCGCGCTGAGCCGGCGCCGCGCGCGAGGCCGCCTACCCGAGCAGCCCCGCCTCTCGCAAGAAGGCGCCCTCGACCGCGGCGTAGTCGGCCTCCACGTCGAGCCGCGCGAGGACCGAGTAGAACCCGAACTGGAGCCGGTTCAGGAAGAGCATGCCCGGCGGCAGCTGCACGAAACCGCTGTCCTTCACGAGGATCTGCTGCTTGATGGCCTTCACGCCCTCCACGAGGCCCATCACATACGAACGTGAGACGCGGAACGGCGCGCTGAACAGCGGCTCGAAGCACCGCCGCGTGTACGCGAGCGAGAGCTCCTCGAACCGCCCGCCGCGCGTGCCCAGGATGAGCGCCGCGTGGCGCGCGAACGCCGCCTCGTCCTTGCGGAGCGCCGCGATGTGCATCCCGCGCCCGTGCTCGAGCCGCTCGCCGTCGAGCGGCTCCACGCAGCCGAAATCGAGGAAGGTGACCCGGCCGTCCGCGTGAAAGAGGTAGTTGCCCGGGTGCGGATCGGCGTTGAACATGCCGCCGACGAGGTTGCCCTTGAAGACGAAGCGCCACAGCGTCTCTGCGTAGGCGCGCCGGGTGCGCTCGTCGCGCGTCGCGGCCTCCTCCAGCGTCGCGCCGCGCGCGAGCTCCGCGGTGAGCACGCGCCGCGACGAGCGACCCGCGACGACCTCGGGGATGTGGATGGTCGGATCCCCCCGGTGGATGCCCGCGAAATAGCGCTGTCGCTCCGCCTCCAGGACATAGTCGAGCTCCTCGAGGAAACGCGCCCTGACCTCCTCGAGCACGCGCCTCGAGTCGAGCGCCCTGGGCCCCACCACGCCGACGATCGCCTGGAGCACGCCGGCGTTCTCGAGGTCGCTCGCGAGCGCCCGGTCGATCCCCGGGTGTTGCACCTTCACGGCGACCTCGCGCCCATCCGCGAGCGCAGCGCGGTGCACCTGGCCGATGGAGGCGCTCGCGAACGGCGCGTCATCCCAGGCCGCGAAGAGCTCGCCTATCTCCGCCCCGAGGTCCTCCTCGACGACCGCGCGGATGGCCTCGGGCGACGACGTCGGCGCTGCGGCGCGGAGCGAGCGCAGCGCGGCCTCGTACGCCGCCCGCTCTGGCTCGGGGACGAAGCCGTCGACGTAGCTCGCCATCTGGCCGACTTTCGCGGCGAGCCCTCGCATCGTGCCCAGCACCTCGGCCACGTGCGCCGCGGCGTCCGCGGCGGCGTCGCCCCGCCGCCCGAGCAGGTGGGCCGCCCCCGCGCGCGCCCCGAGGCCCGCGAGGCGGACGAAGCGGTTCAGCCGGCCCTCGGGGAGCTTCTTCTCGGTCGTCATCGGCGCAGCCGGCGCGTATAGCATGGCCCGGCTCACCCCCATGAAGACCAACGCCGCGCGCATCCTCGACAGCCTCGGCATCCCGTACGAGCTGCGCACCTACGAGGTCGACCCGAGCGACCTGACCGCGGGCACCGTGGCCAGAAAGATCGGCCTGCCGCCGGAGCAGGTGTGGAAGACGCTGGTGGCGCGCGGCGATCGCCACGGCGTCTGCTTCGCGGTGGTGCCGGGCAACGCCCAGCTCGATCTCAAGGCGATGGCGAGGCTCACCGGCGACCGGAAGGTCGACACCGTGTCGCTGAAGGAGGTCCAGCCGCTCACGGGCTACGTGCGCGGCGGGGTCACGGCGCTGGGCGCGAAGAAGGCCTATCCCGTCTTTGCGGACGAGACGATCGAGCTCTTCGAGGTCGTCTCCATCTCGGCCGGGGTGCGCGGCACGCAGATCCTCGTCGCTCCCGGCGATTATCTGCGCGCGACCAGGGCGAAGGTCGGCGCCATCGCGTCGCCTGGCGGCGACGCGGACTGAACGCGTCGCCTGGCGGTGACGCGGATTGAACGCGCGCGGCGCCGGATCCGCGGTATGCTGGCAGAGCTCGCCTCCGGTCCGGCGCCGGGCGGCGACGAGGGATATGACCAGAGCGGCCTGCGACGTGCGCGATCCGAGCGAGCTGAGCACCGCCGAGCTGCGGCAGCGGTGCCGGGGCTGCAAGCCGTGGGAGCTCGGGCTCGGCGCGGTCCAGCTGGCCGCCTCGGCGGCGGCCGGAGGCGCCGTGCTCGCGGCGGCCGGCGCCTGCATTCCGGGGCTGGTCCAGTGCATCGGCGTGGGTCCGGCGCTCGCGGCGGGGCTCGCGGTCTGGGAGTCGATCGGCGTGGCCAGGGGGTGGCTCCCGGGTGCGGCATACCGCGATGAGCTCGCGTTCCGCGCGTGGCACGCGGGGCTCTCGCCGTGGGTCGGGCCAGCAGCGCAGCGTCGCTGGGCCAGGCGCGCGCTGGCGCGCCGGCCCGCAGCGCCCGACTGGCTGCTCGTCCTCGAGGGCATCGCGCCGGCCGGCGGAGGGCGCCGCTGGGTCAAGGTCGAGCTCTCGCTGTCCCCCTCCTCGGACGGCCCGTTCCGCTCGCAGGCCAGCGGGAACGCGCTGCTGCGCGCGGGCGGCGACGGCGCAGAAGCGCCACACGAGAGGCGCCTCGCGCTCGAGGAGCTCGACGACCTGAGGCGAGCCGTCGCAGAGCTCCCGGAGGGGCTCTCGCTGGACGCCCCCGCCTCGCCCCGGGACTCCGCGGCGTTCAACGGGCGCTGCGAGCTGCTCATCGCCAGGCGGACGCCGTTCGCCGCGACCCAGATGACGAGCGCCTTTCCGTCGCTCGAGGCGGGCCCTCAGGCGCCCTCGCTGTCGCTGCTGCACCGCCTGGTTCAGCTGGCCTGGCGCGGGGGCGAGTCAGATCCGAGCCGGCGCGGCCACTGACGGGCGCGCCTCGCGCGTCAGGCGCCGGCCGCCCAGCACCAGCAGGACGCCGGACGCAAGGAAGGCCAGGTCCCAGCCGAGCTGACCCGGACCTGGACGGACATGGTGGATCTGCAGAAGGTGATGGTCGATCACCCCCTCGACCAGGTTGAACAGCCCCCAGCCCATGGCTGCGGCGCCGGGGAGCATCCGTCCGGGGAGCTCAGCTCCGCCCGCGCGCAGGGCGCTCCAGAGCTTGATGACACCTGCCACGGTGAGGCCCAATGCGACAACGCCGAACAGACCATCGGCGAAGATGTTCCGCCTCACATCGTCGATGGTCGCGCCTGGATGGCAGCTGAAGCAGATCAGGTGATGCCACTGCAGGAGCTGATGGAACAGGATGCCGTCGATCAGGCCACCTGCGCCCATACCGAAGATCACCCCCGCCGTCTTCACGGCGCGTGATGTCCTCGTTGCGGTGGTGATCTCGAACGGGCGGGCTGTGCTCATGAAATCCTCCTGAGCGCGCCCATGCGAGCGGCAAACCACAGCCGTCGGGCGGCGGAGGACGGATCAGTCAGGCCGGCAGAGCGGCCGGTTCGCCGCCGTCGGACCGCGGCGCCTTCGCCGGCCGCGATCTGTCAGCACCCCGACTCCATGAGCTGGCCAGGTCGGACCTGGCATGGAGTTGGCACATGTTGAGAAGAGGATCCCACGTATCCGCAGAAATCGTTGAAAGGTGCCAGATGGACAATCGAATGAACCGGGGACGCGCCGCAGGAACGGCCGAGCCGGAGCACCAGGGTCCCAGGCCGGTCCCCTACACGTACCATGACGGTCGCGAGGATTACCTCCATGTCGGTCGCCGGGAGGGCGCAGAGCCGGATCAGCCCGAGGCGCTGGTCCCGCCTTCCGAGAAGGTGACTTCACCTGTCCAGGCGACATCCCTGCCGCCCGAAGCCGCCTCGGCGGCCGCCGCGCCGCCCGAGGCGACGGTGCTGCCGCCCGAGGCGACGGTCCTGCCGCCCGCGGCGATGCCCTGGTCTCCCTGGGCGACGCCTCGCGCAACGGCGCAGCGCCCTCAGCAGGCGACCCCGATGAGCGAGATCGTCACGCGCGGGCTGCGGACCGGGGCCGTGCTGACGGCAGCGACGATGTGCACGATGATGGCAGCGTCCACCATCAAGCGCGGCTCGCCCTGGGCCGCCATGAACGCCATGGCAGCGGCGGTCGGCCTCGGGGGTCGCCGCGCGAAGCACCGGTTCGACCCGGTCGCCACGCCCGCAGGGGTCGCGGCGCTGGCCGGGGGCCTGCTCGTGTGGGGCATCGGCTACGAGAAGGCGCTCGACGCGGCGGGGCGGCGCGGCGGCGCGCTCACGGGCGCGCTGTCGGCGCTCGGCGGCTTCCTGCTCGACGACCTGATCTTGCCCGAGCGGCTCATGAAGAGCCTCCGAGACACGATGGGCGTGGCCGGCACCGTCGGCAAATACGTCGCCCTCGGCGTCGCGAGCGCCGTCGCCCCGCGGTGAGCGCGCGAGGCGCTGGCGCGGCGCGCCCTCACGGCGTCAGCTTCTCGGTCACCGCGCGCCCGCCAGCGCCCACGCCCGAGAGGACGACGTGATCGACCCCGAACGGCCATCGCAGCTGCACGAACACGCGCTTGAGCTGCGCGGTCGCCCCCGCGATCCGGAGCGACGCCACGGCCTTGCACCCGCCGTCACGCTTCGTCGTCTCGATCACGAGCTGGCGCGACGGCAGCGCCCGCAACGCGAGGCGCACGGCCCCTGTCGCCTCCCGCGACGCGACCTCCTGGCTCGCGACGCCGTACGCCGGCTCCTCCCACGCGGTGAGCAGCGACGTCCTGTCGGGCCCGTGCTCGAGCTCCCGCCAGTAGGCAAAGACAGGGCGCTCCCCGAACGGCATGCAGTTCGCGTCGAGGCGCACGGCGTAGTGCACCTGATTCCGATTCTCGCTCTTCGCGACGAAGAAGACGGAGCGCACGTCGGACGCGCCGAAGCGCACGGGCGCATCCGCCCACGCGGGCACCGCGACGAGCGCGAGCGCTGACCACACAGCGATTGGCCCCCTGCACCTCCGCATGAGCGCATGGTGACCCATGCACGCTGGAGGAGGCGTGACAGGCCGGCGGACGATGCGAGACACCTCCCGCTGGCGCGAGCGCCGCCGTGGCGCCGCGCCCCGCTACCTCTGCCCGGCGGCCTTGCGGTCCTTCGCGCTCGGCTCCTCGTGCTGGGGCAACGCGCCTCTCGGCTGCGCCTGTTCGATCGCGCCGCTCTCCGGCGGCGGCTCTTCCTCGGGCGGGGCCGCCGCGCCCGCGGCCGTGGCTTCGGCGCCGGTCTCCCGCAGCTCGAGCGAGCCCGCGGGACCGCCGCGGCCCGACTCCTCGTACGGCCCGCCGCCGAGCGAGCCCGGCGCGCGGAGCTCGGCGTCCTTGGGGTGCGGCCCGTCGAGCCGGAAGATCCCCTTCGATTGATCGACCTTGTCGATACGCCCGTTCTCCTGCGCCTGCGCCTCGGACCGCTGCTTGGCCTTTTGCCCCATGATCCCCTCCCTCGCCCGGCGCGCAGTGCGTCCACCGCACACACGCCCGCCGCGACCCGCTGCGTGCATGCGAGGTGCCGGAGCGCGCCGGCCCCGCCCGCTCACGCCGGCCGCGCCGCGCCCTGCTCCTCCGAGGCGGCCTCCACCGCGACCGGCTGCGTGAGCTGCTCCGAGGGCGTCCCGGCGGCCATCTGCTGGGCGATGATCAGCTCCCGCGCCTGCTGCCGCAGCCCGGGGAGCCTCACGGCGAACACCGCCGCCGCGGCGACGCAGCACGCGCCGCCCGAGGCGACGGTCGCGGGCGCGCCGATCTTGCCCGCCAGCCAGCCGGCGAGCAGCGCGCCGAGCGGGGCCATCCCCATGAACATCATCGCGTAGACCGCCATGACGCGCCCGCGGAGCGCGTCCGGCACCATCGCCTGCACGAGCGTGTTCGATCCCGCCATCTGCACCATCATCGAGAAGCCGACGGGCACGAGCAGGAGCGCCGAGAGCCAGAACGACCGCGACAGCGCGAACAGCCCGAGCGCCACCCCGAACGCCGCGCAGGCCGCGGCGACCCAGCGGCCGAGGCCCCGGAGCTGCCTCCGGCTGGCGAGGACGAGCGCGCCAAGCAGCGCCCCGACGCCCGACGCGCCCATCAGGATGCCGAGCCCCTGCGCCCCGCCGCGCAGGATCCGATCGGCGAAGATCGGCATCAGCACCGCGTACGGCATCGCCGTGACGCTCACGACCCCGAGCAGGAGGAGGAGCGCGCGGATGGCCCTGGTGCGCGCGACGAACCGGAAGCCCTCGACCGTGTGGGAGAACGCGGAGCCGCGCCCGGCGGCGGCCGGGCGGGGCGCGACGCGCATCGCCAGGAGGCTCCCGAGCACGGCAAGGAAGCTCACCCCGTTCGCGACGAAGCACCACCCCTCGCCGATCGCGCCGACCAGGATGCCCGCCACCGCCGGGCCGATGATCCGCGCGCCGTTGAACATCGAGGAGTTGAGCGCGATGGCGTTGGCGAGGTCCTCCCTGCCCACCATCTCGACGACGAACGCCTGCCGCGTCGGGATGTCGAACGCGTTCACGACGCCGAGGAGCACGCTGAACCCGAGGATGTGCGGGACCTGGACGCGCCCGCTCAGGGTGAGCGCGCCGAGCCCGAAGGCGAGCGCCATCGCGGCGGACTGCGTGGCGAGCAGGATGCGGTGGCGGCTCCGCCGGTCGGCCACGGCGCCGCCGATCGGGGCGAGCAGGAAGACGGGGATCTGCGTCGCGAACCCGACGGTGCCGAGCAGCAGCGACGAGCCCGTCAGCCGGTAAACGAGCCACGACTGGGCGACCGACTGCATCCAGGTGCCGACCAGCGAGACGAGCTGACCGGCGAAGAAGAGCTGGTAGTTCCGGTGGCGGAGCGCGCGCACGAGCGACGAGCGGGAGGCCGCCGGGCGCGCGCCACGACCCGCCGCGGGGGGCGGCTCCGCTTCAGGCTGACCCATGGTCGAAGTATGGGGCGCCGGAGGCTCGGGAACCCGGGATTCGAAGGATCCGAGCGCAGCACGGTCAGGCGCGTGGCCTCCGGCCGGGCTCCGCCGCAGCGCGCTCCCCCGGGCTTCGCCGAGGCGCGCGGCTCAGCCCCCGCCGGCGTAGTTGGCGGGCCACGCCGCCGAGAGGAGGCCCCCGTCGACGGCGACCTCCTGGCCGGTGATGAACGAGGCCTTGTCGCTGAAGAGGAAGGCGACGAGCGCGGCGACCTCGTGGGGCCCGCCGACGCGGTTCATGGCGTGGAGCGACGCGGCGAAGGCGCGGCCCTGGGGATCGTCGAGGCGCCAGCCGGCCGTCGCCATCTCCGACTCGACGACGCCGGGGCTCACCGCGTTGATGCGGATCCCCTTCTGCGCGTACTCGACCGCGGCGGTGCGCGTGAGCGCGACGAGGCCGGCCTTGGAGGCAGCGTAGATCGCGAGCCCGGGGAAGAAGCGCGACGTGGCCACCGACGCGCAGTTGACGATCGAGCCCCCGCCGCTCGCGAGCATGGCGTTGATCTGGTACTTCATGCACCAGAAGACGCCGCGGAGGTTCGTGTCCATGACCAGGTCGTAGTCGGCGTTGGACACGTCAGCGAGCGGCACCAGAAAGCCGGCTCCGGCGTTGTTGAAGCTGCAGTCGAGGCGCCCGTAGGTGGACACCGTGGCCTTCACGAGCGCCTCGACGTCGCCCTCGACCCGCATGTCGGCGGTGACCCAGGTGATCTCCCCGCCGCGATCCTTGACGGCCGCGACGAGCTCGCGCCCCTGCGCCTCGCGCCGCGCGCTCGCGACGACCTTGGCGCCCTCAGCGGCCAGCGCGACGGCCGTCGCCCTGCCGATGCCCGAGCTCGCGCCCGTGACGATGACGACCTTGTCTTTCAGAGCTCCCATGCTTCCCATCCCTCCCAAAGGTGGCCGGCGCCTCCGTGACAGGCGCCGGCGCTTGTGAGACGCCGAGTAAGGAACAACCGCCTTCGACCGTCTGGAGCGCAAACTGAACGCGCAGAGCGGGCCTGTGACGATGCCAAGGGCGGGTAAGAAAGGGAAGCGATTCCGGCGTTCTCCGCGCTTCAACACGACGCGCACGCGATACGCACGCGATACGTACACAATGCGCAACATGGCTCCTTGTGCCGTGGTGTCGCGCGTGCGTCGCCCTGGCTGCGCCGGGCTGCGCGGATGTGGGTCACGTGACCTCGAGCAACCTCTCGATCAGCCCCTCGAGATACCAGGTCTCCTCGATGGTCCCCGGGCGGCCGTAGCGCGGCCCGTCGAGCCCGGCCAACGCGCGGCACCGAGCACGGGAGGCGGCGTCGAACGGGCGTGAGCGGGCGAGGAGGAGTATCTCGTCGCGCGCCTCGCCGCACGAGAACGGGTATCGCTCGAGCTCCGCGATCACGCGCTCGCGGGTGAACGTCGAGGGCGCCTGGAGGTTCATCTGGCGAATGTCCTCGAACGAGGGAAGCGGCTGAAGCCACTCTATGAATCTCTGCCAGAGTCCCACCATCAGCACCACGGGACGACGAATCACGGTGTGCACCGTCGAGACAGCCACCTTAGCAGCATGCCCTCCGCGAAGGCGCCTGCACATAAGTAATCCACGTCACATAACGCATCGCGTCTCGCGTATATTCGGTCCGTTCTGGGGCTGCTGCAGAGCGCGACCGGCGGGGGCGGAGTTGGGGTATAGGCGTGCGCTTATGAACCGACCGTACCTTGTCGCCGGCGCGCTCTTCCTGGCCGGCCAGCTCTTCGCGCTCGGCTGCAGCGCCCCCAAGCCGGAGCCCGAGATCGCGTCCTCGGCCTCGCAGAGCGGCTATGCGGAGCGCTACCCGGCCGAGCTCCAGGCGACGGCCACGTCGTTCGGCGAGCGCGACGACCTCGCGAAGCGCGCCACAGAGCAGTTCGCGGGCTATCCCGACCAGCTCAAGAAGCCGGACTGGAAGCAGGTCCTCGACGTCATCGAGCAGGCGGACGCGGCGGGCCGGAGCTACGACTACGTGGAGCGCGTGCGCGCCGTCGACGGCGCGGCGGCGTTCTTCAACGACAACAAGGAGGACCTCACCCGCAAGGTGAGCGGAGCCGCGCAGTACGTCGTCAAGCAGAAGGGGTGCGACGTCGACGTCACGGGCGCCACGGCGCACGCGCTCGAGGAGGGCGTCGAGCGCCAGCTCGAGAAGTACGTCCGCGAGCGCAGCGAGGCGCACCGCCGCATCGAGCGCTACCGCGCCTCGCTCGGCAAGGAGAACGCCGCGACGCTCGAGAAGCAGGCCGACGCCGTGAGCTTCGTGAGCTACGTCGTCCACATCGACATGGTCGAGCACAAGCTCCGGCTCCGCCGGATGCTCGAGGAGATCGAGACCATCAAGAAGTCGATCGACGAGGCGGTCGAGGCGGAGCGAGCATTCCAGTCCTCTGGCAAACGCACCGACGAGGAGAAGAAGGCGTCGGAGGCGCGCATCGAGGAGCTCGGGCGCAGCAAGGCGCTGCTCGACTCGTCCGCGACCCAGGCGAAGCAGATCGACGAGACGATGGAGGAGCGCATCGCCGCGGCCCAGAAGAGCTACCGCGAGGCGATGGACCGCCTGATCGCCACCCTCCGAAAGAATGCCGGCCTGCCGGCCGAGCCGCGCGAGGGCTGAGCCCCCCGTCCCCGTAGGCGTTAACCAACGCTTCGCGTCGCGTTCTCCTACATCCTAACGTTTACGTGGACGTTTACGTGGACGTTTACGTGGACGTGGACGTGGACGTTTACGTGGACGTGGTCGTGGTCGTGGTCGTGGTCGTTCACGGCCTACCGTTGACGACCACGACCACGTCCACGTAAACGTTCACGTCCACGTTGGTGACCGATGGTGGAGGGGGGCGGGCTTCTTCTCTCTATCCCGCCCACCTCGCTGCCATCTCCAGCGTCCGCTGGTTCTCCGGTATCGTGAGGAACCGCTCCCTCCACACCGGATCGCTGATCTTCCCCGCCCTCTCCATCAACCGCTCCCTCGCCGCCGCGATCGCCGCCGCGCAGTCGGCCTCCATCCCGTTCGCCGCCAGCGCCTCCGCGTAGACGTTCCTCACCGCGGACTCCCCCTCCTCGATCGCCCCGATCGCGTTCAGCATCGAGAACGCCTCCCCCGCCGCCGACAGCGCCTCGTCGAACCTCCCCAGCCCGAGCAGCGCCCTCGCCCTCGCCGCCACCGCCGCCGCGCGCAGCGGCGGCGCGCTTTGCAGGATCTCCGCCGCCGCCCTCGCCTCCTGCTCCGCCCCCTCGAAGTCCCGCGCGAGCAGCGCGATCCGCGCGAGGTACGTCCGCGCGCTCCCCTCCGTGCGCGGATCCCCGAGCCGCTGCGACGCCGCGATCGCCTCGCGCTCTGTCCGCTCCGCCTCCTCGAGCCGCCCCCGGTAGCCGAGGACATGCCCCAGGTTGCTGAGCGTGGCCACCACGAGATCATGCAGCCCCATCCGCTCCGCGCCCGACAACGCGCTGCGCAGCACCTCCTCCGCGCCCGCGAAGTCCCCGAGCTCCGCGTGCATGTACCCGACGTTCATGCGGAACGCGCACGCGTTGCCGCGGTCACCCGCGCGCTCGAACGCCGCGAGCGCCGCGGACAGCCCCGCGAGGCACGCGCTGGGGTCGCCGTTCCCGAGCGCCCGGGCCGACCGGGCCGCGTGCAGCCGCGCCACCACCTCGACCTCCCGCTCCGCGAGATCCGTCCCGTCGCCCTCGATCGCCTCGATCAGCGCGTCCGCGAACGCGTAGCGCCCCCCGAACACGAGCAGCAGCGCCCCCTCGCCGAGGCACATGTGCTTCGCCACCAGCGCGCCCTCCGCCTCCGCCGCGGCGGCCTGCGCCGCGCTCATCCAGCGCTCCACCCGCTCGAAGCCGCCCAGCTTGCCCGCGGCCATGGCGACCTGCTTGATCGCCGAGAACCACGCCGCGGAGCCGACGGGCAGCCGGTCCACGGCCTCGCTCCCGCGCTGCTCCGCGAGCGCGAGCTCCCCCCGCCAGACGTGCGCCTCGGCCTCCACGAGGCGCAGCGCGCCCAGCGCCTGCGCGTTCGGGCCGCACGCGACGCCGCGCTCGGCGCGCTCGATCGCGGCGGCGAGGTCCTGCGCCCGCAGCGCCTGCTCCGCCGCGCGGCAGTACGCGGCCGCGGCCCGCGAGAGCTCTCCGCCGCGCTCGAAGTGCTCGCCGAGCGCCATCGCGTCCACCGCGCCTGCGCCCGCGCGCGACAGCCACTCGCCCGCGAGCCGGTGCCCGAGCCGCCGATCGCCCTCCGTCAGCATCCCGTACGCCGCCTCCCGCACGATCGCGTGCTGGAAGCTGTACTCCACCTCGCCGGGGAGGCTGCCCTCGCCGCGCCGGGAGATCACCTCGCGCTGCTCCAGCTCGACCAGCTTCGGCGCGACCTGCGCCCCGCCCACGAGCGCCGACACCCCGCCCTGCCAGAACGTCTGCCCGAAGACGCTCGCCGCCCGCAGCGCGCGCCGCGCCTCGATGTCGAGCGCCTCGATGCGCGCCTGCACCATCGCCACGACCGTCTCGGGCAGGTCGGCGCCCTTGCCGTCGGCCACCGCGCGGAGCTGCTCCTCCAGGTAGAACGCGTTGCCGTCGGCGCGGTCGACGATCATCGCGAGGAGCTCCGGCGCGACGTCCTCCCCGAGCACCTGGCGCACCAGCCGCTCGCTCGCGCGCCGCGGCAGGCCCGACAGCTGCACCTCGTGGACGCCGCGCCCCGCCCAGAGCTTCGGGAAGAGCTCCCGCACCTCTGGCCGGCCGAGCGCGAGCACCATCAGCCGCTGATCGCCGAGGTTGCGGAGCGCCGAGTCGACGAGCAAGACGCTCGGCAGATCGCCCCAGTGCAGGTCCTCCAGCACGAGGAGCACGGGCCTCGCCGAGCACTCGGCCCGGAGGAGCTCCTCCCAGGCGACGCGGATCTGGTCGCTCATCAGCACGGGGCTGCGCCGCGCTGCCATCAGCTGCACGCTGTCACCGTCGGGGAACGGCACGCCGACGAGCTCCCCGAGGAACGCCGCGGTGCGCGCGGCTTCGGCGTGGCCGTACCGCGCTACGCGCGCGCGGAGCTTGCGCTGCCGCGCCTCGATGGGCTCGCCCTCGAAGAGGCCGATCGCGCGCCGCAGCGCCGGGGCGAGCAGCGCGAAGGCCGAGCCGGCGCTCATCGGGTCGCCGCGCCCGATCCACACCTCCAGGTCCTCGCCGCGGTCGCGGAGCCGCCGGATCAGCTCGGAGCGCAGGCGGGATTTCCCTGCGCCCGCGGGCGCGGTCACGAGCACGGCGCTCGGCGTCGACTCCTCGACGCAGTGCGAGAACGCCGCCTCCAGGAGCGCGAGCTCGCGGTCGCGCCCGACGCACGGCGTCGGCTTGCCGAGCAGGGGCGGCGTGGAGGCGAGCTCCTCGCGCTCGCCGTGCAGGCGGAGGGCGCCCGCGTCGCGGGTCACGTCGAACCGGGCGCCGAGCAGCCCCGCGGTCACCTCGTCCATGCGGACGGCGTCCGCGCCGGCCGGCGCGTGCGCGGGCGGCAGCAGGTGGACCGCGCGGTCGATGAGCTCGCCGACCGGCAACCGCGCGGACATCTCGGCGCGGCCCGTCACGAGCGCGACCGGCACGCTGCCGAGCAGCGCGTTCAGCGCGAGCGCGCAGCGCGCGGACTGCGCCGCGAGGTCGGTCGGGGCGCCGCCGGCGGTGAGCACGATGAGCGGCGAGCGGGACTCCAGGATCTCGAGCTCGCCCTGGTAGCGCTCGGCGACGGCGATGAGCGCCTTGCTGCGCTCCAGGTCCTCCTCCTGGGAGCGCGTCGCCTCGGCGTCGCCGGTCGCGTCGCGCGCGAGCACGAGGCACATCATCTTGCGCTCGTTCGTGGTGATCTCGCCCCCGCGCAGGGTGTTCGACGGGCGGCTGCTCGCGGCGCCGACGCCCGTGTCGTCGAGCGCGAGGAGCTCCGCCGCGACCTCATCGCCGTCGCGGGGCCGGTCCTTCGGCGGCTTCGCGAGCATGCGCGCGACGAGGTCGTCGAGCGCCTCGGGGACGTCCCCGCGCAGCTCCCGGAGCCGCGGCGGCTCCTCGAGGATGACCTTGATGAGCACCGAGAGCCCGTCTGCGCCCTGGAACGCCGAGCGCCCGGTGAGGCACTTGAAGAGCACGCAGCCGAGCGAGAAGACGTCGGCGCGGGGGTCGATGTTCGGCTCGCTGCGGGCCTGCTCCGGCGCCATGTAGCCCGGGGTGCCGAGCATCGTGCCGGGCATGGTGAGGTGCCGGTCCATCGCGCCGAGGCGCACCACGCCGAAGTCGATGAGCGTGACCCCCTCGATCGCGCCGCCCACGAGGAGCAGGTTGCTCGGCTTGAGGTCGCGGTGGACGATGCCGGCGCGGTGCACCACGCCGAGCGTCGACGCGATGCGCGACGCGAGCGCGACGCTCTCGGCGATCGTGAGCGACCTGCGGGTGAGCCGCTCGGTCAGCGTCTCGCCGGCGAGCCACTCCATCGCGAGGTAGGGCTGCCCCGCCTCGGTCGCGCCGTGTGCGATGTAGCGCACGATGCCCGGGTGCCGCAGCGCGGTGAGCGCCTCGAGCGCCTCGACCTCGCGCGCGAACCGGATCGCCTCCTGGAGCCCTCGCCGCTGCAGGACCTTCAGCGCCACCGGCTCGTTCGTGACCAGATCGCTGGCGCGATAGACGTCCCCCATCCCGCCCGAGCTGGCGAGGCGCTCGATCAGGAAGCGACGGTCGATGACGTCTCCCACGCGCATCTCGTCCCCGCCTTACCTGAGACCTCGCATGAGCCTGCTTACAACGGAGTAAACGAACTCGGCTCCGATCGCCAGCGACTCCGCCCATAGCGGCCGGGCGCGGCGGTCCGCCGGCGGCCGTGCCCCCGCCCTGGCTGTGAGCTGCCCAACATCATTCATCGGGGCGCGGGCGGCGTGCCCCGTGTGCCCTGTGCGGCGGGCGGCCGTGATCCCATGCCAGCGCAGCGGAAGCACCGGGCGTCGGGTAGCGTGGGAAACAGAGAGGCCTGACAACCCTGGCTGGGGCTCGCGCCCCCAACCGCCTTGCGCGCCTGAGCGCCGGCGTGGGGAGGCGCATTTCACCCCACCGAGGCAAAACGTCCTGTTTGCGTGGCTCGCGTCACGGGAGCGCATTGCGCTCGTCACCGCCTTTCGGCTTCAGACGCCGTGGCACGACCCCTGCTGAGCTGATGGGATCATGAAGACGAAGCTCTCCAAGAAGCAAAAGAGGAAGCTCAACAAGCTCGGCCGGAGGGCCCTCCGGCCGGTGGCCACGGCGGCGAGCGTCGCAGCGGTGTTCGCGGCGGGCCTGTACAGCGGTGAGGCGAGAAGCTATCTGAACAGCGCGAGGACCGCCGTGAGCCGGAAGGTGAGGGCGTTGGCGAGCGCGCTGGGCGGTTTGAAGCTGGCCAATGGCGTATCGGGGAGAGCTCACCCCGACGTCGAGCTGGCGCAGCCGTCATGAAGCCGATGAAGAAGAAGACCCGCCGTGCCCTCCGGAAGGCGGTCAAGGCGGTGTCGGCGGCGGCCGCGATGCTCGCGGTCGAGACGATCGGCTCCGCCGCGGGCGGCCTGCTGAAGGACGCGCTGAAGAAGCGGCGGCGCGACCGCTGAGGCGCGCCGCCGCGGGCCTGCACGAGCGCCTCGCGCCTCGGGCGGTCCTGGGGTAGGTTCGGCCGCCGATGGACACCCGAACTTATTTCCAGGGCAAGAGCGTTCTCATCACCGGCGGTTCGAGCGGCATCGGGCTGTCGTTCGCGAGGCTCGTCGCGGGGTACGGCGCCGCGGTGACGCTGGTGGCGCGCCGCCGGGCCCTCCTCGACGAGGCCGCCGTGGGCATCCGGCGCGAGCACCCGTCCGCGCGGGTCGACGTCCTGGAGCTCGACATCAGCCGGGCGGACGACGTCGCGCGGGCGATGGAGTCGCGGCTCGCCGAGCGGCCGATCGATCACCTCGTGAACAACGCGGGCGTGGTGATGCCGGGGCGCTTCCTCGAGCTGCCGATGGATCAGTTCCGGAGCATGATGGACGTGAACTTCTTTGGCGCCGTGCACCTGTGCAAGGCGGTGCTCCCGGCGATGGCGGCGCGCGGCAGCGGCCATGTGCTCAACGTCTCGTCGCTCGCGGGCGTGATCGGCATCTACGGTTACACGCCGTACGCGGCGAGCAAGTTCGCGCTGATCGGCTTCTCCCAGGCGCTGCGCGCGGAGATGTGGCCGCACGGCGTGCAGGTGAGCGTGTGCATGCCGCCCGACACCGACACACCGCAGCTGGCGTTCGAGAACCAGTACAAGCCGGCGGAGACGAAGGCCATCGCGGGCAACGTGAAGACGCTCGAGCCGGACGCCGTGGCGCGCAGCATGGCCGACGGCATGGCGCGCGGCCGGTTCGAGATCTACCCCGACGTGGGCTCGCGCGTGAGCGCGATCGCGCAGGGGGTCATTCCTGGGGTGGTCCGGTGGGTCTGCGACAGCGCGCAGCGGAAGGCCGGGCCGGCGGTCGGCTGAGCGCGGGCGAGACCGGGCAGGCAGGTCGTACGCCGATGCGCCGAGAATTTCGGGAGGTGGGTCGGCAGGGAGAAGACGGGCTGCGCCCTAGTCGGAGTACTGGCCAGTCTTCGACGTCGCCTTTCGCTTCGGGCTGCCCCTCAGAAGCGGCCACGTAGCGCAAGACCAGGCATTGCTGGATCCTACGTTCTCCTGCCGGGTCGTGAAGCCGATCGATGAAGGGCAAGACCCCCTTCCAAACCGTGCGCGCGGGCTTCCTGCACACGGCTTCCCGATGGTCTCCCGGGCCGCCGCATTACGCGGCTTCCGGCTACTCGATGGTCCCGCCAGGCGGTAGAGCACGCGGCCTTCGACCAAGCGCGCCGGCGTGACGGCTCCCAGATCCGTCCGCTCTGCCATTTGCGCAGGTGGAATCGGCATGCATGGCCACGGCATCGGCTCTCGTTCGAACCGCCCAGAGCGGAGATCCGCGCCCGCAGTCCAAGCCCGATTCAGCTTGGCCGATCCGAGCGCGACCTGACAGCGCGATCCCTGATGCACGCGCGCGGCCGCCTCGTCGATATCGCCACGTTCCGACGACCCTGCTTCCCCGGAATATGTGGCTAGCCGCACAGACCTTGTGCGATACTGGGGCGCGATGCGCCGGGGGAACGTCATTGCAGGGCGGTTCGCGATCGAGCGCCTGGTGGGCTCGGGCGGAATGGGGAAGGTCTACCGGGCACACGATCAGGGCTCGGGAGAGCCTGTCGCGTTGAAGATCCTGCACACTACGGGCCCGGACGCGAGCGAACGATTTGCACGGGAAGCCGTGGTGCTGTCCGAGCTCAACCACCCGGGAATCGTGCGGTACATCGCGCATGGCGAGACCGATGCGGCCGAATCTTACCTGGCGATGGAGTGGCTCGAAGGCGAGGAGCTCTCTGAAAGACTCAAGCGCGGTGTGCTCCGCGTTGATGAGGTGGTGACGCTTACAAAACAGGTCGGCGAGGCGCTGGCGATGGCCCATGCGCGAGGGATCGTCCACCGCGATCTCAAGCCAAGTAATCTCTTCTTGGTCGGTCGCGATGTTGCGCGGGTGAAGGTCCTCGATTTCGGCATCGCGCGGCTCGGCGGTGCGACGACGATGACGCAGCCTGGGACCGTGCTGGGGACCCCCGGATACATGGCACCGGAGCAGGCTCGCGGCCAGTCCCGTGTGGACGCGAAGGCCGACGTATTCTCGCTGGGCGTCGTGCTGTTCAGGTGCCTGACCGGGACTCCAGCATTCAGCGGAGATCATCTCATGGCCGTCCTGGCCAAGATCATCTTTCAGGAGGTTCCGCGCGTGCGCGAGCTGCGCGGCGACGTCCCGGCGGCGCTGGACGCCCTCATCAGCCGGATGGTCGCCAAGGATCCGGAGCAACGACCTGCTGATGGATCTGCGGTGGTCGAGGCCGTCAGCGCAGCACACGCATTTCCCGTGAATGGAACACAGCCAAGCCCGGGCGCGCTGCCCTCGACGTTGACGGCCAGCGAACGCCGGGTGCTTTCGGTGGTGGTGCTCGGCCAGAAGCCGCCTATCGACAGGTCTGCACCGACGCTCTGCATGGCGCACCCCTCGATCAGCCAGGACCGTTTGCGAGCGGAAGCCGAAGCGCACGGCGGCAACCTCGAACTTCTGGCCGACGGCGAGGCGATAGTCACGCTCTTACGGACAGGCCAGACCGCGACTGACCAGGCCATACAGGCGGCTCGTTGCGCGCTTGCCCTGCGCGACCTCGTTCTCGACCGCACGGTCGTGCTCGCGACTGGACATGCTGAAGTGACAGACGACATTCCCGTGGGTGAGGCGATCGATCGAGCCGCCCAGATCATGGCGAAGCGGGTCGCGGCCGATCATGCGACGCTCCTGCCCGGGGAGGTGAGCTCCGTGACTCCCGTCGCGATCTCCATCGCCCCCGTCGCGATCGACGAGGTGACCGCCGCCTTGCTGGACGCCCGCTTCGAGGTGGTCGAGACCGAGCTGGGCCCTGAGCTCCTTTCGGAGCACAAGATCGCGGAGGGCGTGCGCACGCTGCTTGGCAAGCCGACGGCATGCGTAGGTCGCGACCGGGAGCTCGCGATGCTCGATTCGGTGCTGGCGGAGTCGATCGACGAACCGGCGGCCCGCGCGGTCGTCGTCACGGCACCCGCTGGAATGGGCAAATCACGGCTCGCATACGAGTTCACCGATCGTATCCGACAACGAGCCATGACCGTCGAGATCTGGATCGGCCGGGTCGATTCGCTCCGGGCAGGTTCATCGTTCAGCCTGCTGGGACAGGTGCTGGAGAGCATGCTCCACGTGCAGTCCCTCGGCTCCATGGACGAGCGCCGGCTACAAATCCAATCCCGAGTGGCCGAGCGCGTACCCGCGGCGGAGCAGCGGAGGGTCGCGGAGTTCCTGGGCGAGATCGTCGGCATACCCTTCCCCGACGATGAGCACCCGCCGCTCCTGGCAGCGCGACAAGACGCGCAGCTCATGAGCGAGCAGCTGCGCCGAGCGTGGCTCGATTTTCTCAGAGCGGAGACCGGAGCTCACCCCGTCCTCCTCGTGCTGGAAGACCTGCATTGGGGCGATCTGTCCACGGTGCGGTTCATCGATGCGGCGCTGCGCGAGCTGCGGGACCAGCCCTTGATGGTGCTCGCCATGGCTCGCCCCGAGGTCCACGATGTCTTCCCGAAGCTCTGGGTCGAACGAAACGTCCAGGAGATTCGCCTGAAGGAGCTCTCACGCAAAGCGAGCGAACGGCTGGTGCAGCAGGTGCTCGGAGAGCGGGCAGGCGCCGAGCTGGTGGAGCGCCTGATCAAACAGGCGGATGGGAATGCATTTTATCTCGAAGAGCTGATCCGCGCGGCCGCCGAACGCAGAGGCGAGCTCCTGCCAGAGACGGTGATCGCGATGGTAGAGGCGCGCCTGTCACGGCTCGACGCCGAGGCGCGGCGGGTGCTGCGCGCGGCCAGCGTATTCGGTGAGGTGTGCTGGGAAACCAGCGTCGCCGCGTTGCTCGGCGGGGGAGAGCGTTCGTGGTTCGTGCGCGACTGGCTCACGAAGCTCGTGGAGGAGGAGGTGCTGGTCGCTCGAACGAACAGCCGATTCCCTCACGAGCGAGAGTTCGCGTCGCGCCATGCGCTGCTACGAGAAGGCGCGTATGCGATGCTCACCGAGAAAGACAAGAAGCTCGGCCACCGGATCGCGGGCGAGTGGCTCCATGAGCACGGCGAGACGGATCCCATGGTACTGGCAGGGCATTTCGAGCGGGGCGGCGAGCTCACGCGGGCCGCGGAATTTTACCTGCGCGCGGCAGAGCAGGCGAACAGTATCGGCGACGCAGGCTCGGCAGCCGATCGTGCGCGCCTTGGGCTCGCCTGTTCGGGGCCGCAGGGGATCCGGGCCGCGCTGCTGGGCATCCTGTGTGAAGCGCTCACCTGGACTCCGCATATGTGGAATACCACCATTCCTCACGCCGAAGAAGTGATGCGCATCTCACCGCGAGGCTCCGTCCCCTGGGCGCAGGGCGCGTTCGCGAAGATGGGCGCCGCGTTCATAGGAGACCGCTTCGACGAGGTCCTGGCCATGGGTCAGGTGCTACAAGAGACCGACCCGTACAAGGAAGCGCTGAGCCCGATCGCGCTGACGCTCCTCAGCGTCACGTCAGCGCTCGACATCCGCGGGCAGATTCGCCAGGGAAGCGCGTGCATGGCTCGGCTCGCGGACATCGTCGATTCGTTCGGGGACAAGTCATCTCTGGCCTGGATCTGGTGGAATACGATGTCGGCCCTGAGGACCGCGGTGGCGCGCGAGGACCCTTGGGCGGCGCTCGAGCATGCCAACCTCAGCTTGTCGCTCGCGAAATCGGTGAGCCACGAGCTCCTCGTCGGATCCAGCCAGGTGGTGCAGGGGTTGAATCTTTGGTTCCTCGGTGCATCCCAGGAAGCAGAGCGGCTCCTCTCGGGGCTGGCGGAGTTCGTCGACACGGGCCTGGCGGTGCATTGTGCATTTCGCCGGTTCAGTACTGCCTGGGTGCGCGCCGATCTGGGTGCGCTCGACGAGGCCCGTCTTCCCGCGACAGAGCTCCGAGATTTCGGGATCGAGCATCATCTCCCTCTGGACGAGGGCCGAGGCTGCTGGGTGCTCGCGGAGGTCCTGCGCCGCGCCGGCGATATGACCGGCGCGGAGCGTGAGATCCAGATGGCGCTCACGTTGCTAGCGGCGGCCTCGCCCCTCGACTACCCCGGTGTCCTGGCGACGCTGGCCGCGCTGCGCCTCGCCCAGGGAGACGCAGCCAGCGCGCTCGCCGCCGCCGAGGAGGCGCGGTCCTGCTCCGAAGCCATGGCGGGTGCGTGCGGCATGTTTCGTGGCGCGTTCATGCGCCTCGTACATGCCGAAGCGCTTCGCGCCAGCGGTGCTCGCGGAGCCGCGCGCACCGCCATCGCCGAGGCACGCGAGCGCCTGCTCACCACCGCCCGCAAGATCCCTGACCCGGCGTGCAGAGAACGCTTTCTCGCCAATGTCCCCGAGAACATCCGCACCTTCGAGCTGGCGCGCGAGTGGCTCGACGAGCCCGTCGCGACGCCTGTCGAGTAGGCTGCCGCGCCTGCGCGCTGCACCAGCGCGAACGTGAGCTCGGCTCTCGTGGAGATAGAAGCCGAGGCGGGCGAATTATCGGGCCCGATGGCTCCTCGGATGTGTCAAGTCTCGCGTGAGAGACGGTCAGACGACCCGACCGACGTGGCGGCGCCGATATGGCCAAGCCAGACGGCGTCGGCCATGTTCTGGTGCCCACGTCACCATTCCCCACAGCGGGAGCCGCCGTGACCACGGACGAAGCCCTTCGTGACACCCGGCGCTGTACCCACGCACCTCAGGCGGACGCCATCTCCGCGGTACCCCGCCGCAATCGAATCTTCACATCCATTGTTCGAGCATTCGTATACAAGAGCGCGTCGTCCCATCGCGCGATCCTGTCGTCGCTCACCTGTCGATGTAGGCAGAGCCGGCCGAGCCTCTGGGACGGGGAGCCTGGGCATAGGCCCCAAGGCTGAGCGGTGAGTCATCGCCCTCTTTCGGAGATCATATGAACAGGTCAGCCACATGGAAGCTCGTACCCCACCTCTCGTACCTCGCCGCCGCGGGCCTCATCGGCGCCACCGGCTGCATCGGATACGGGTCTGACTGGGACGAGATCGAGGCGGTCGACGAAGACAGCGAGGCGATCGTGATCCCTGCGAAGGGGACCGCGACGACGCTCGACATCTGCAGCTGGAACATCGAGTGGTTCGGCGATGCCGCCAACGGGCCGTCGAACGAGACGCAACAGCTCAACAACGTCCGCGATGTGATCAGCGGCGCGGACATGGACATCTGGGGTGTCGAGGAGGTCGTCAGCGCCACCCAGTTCAATAGCCTCCTGGCGCAGCTCTCCGGCTACACCGGCTTCCTGGCCAACGACCCGAGCGTGGTCAACGGGCCCGCCTACTACAGCGACTTCAGCAACGCCGAGCAGAAGGTGGGCCTCATCTACAAGAGCTCGATGGTGACGATCACCAGCAGGAAGGTGATCCTCACCGCGAACGACTACGACTTCGGCGGCCGCCCTCCCCTCGAGGTCGGTATGAATGTCACGCTGAACGGATCCACCCAGAGCATCATCGTGATCGTGCAGCACGCGAAGTGCTGCAGCGACAGCACCAGCCACCAGCGGCGCACCAACGCGTCGAACGCCCTGAAGGCGTACCTCGACGCCACGTACCCGACGCAGAAGGTCTGGGTGCTCGGCGATTTCAACGACGACCTCGACACCTCGATCACACCGGGTTCCCCCTCGCCGTATGCCAACTTCGTCGCGGATAGCGCCGATTATACCTTCCCGAGCAAGGTGCTGACGGACGCCGGGATCTCCACGACCGCCGGCTACCCGGATGCGATCGACCACCACCTCACGACCAACGAGGCGTACGCGACCTACGTCGCCGGCTCCGTCGAGGCTTATCGGGTCGACAGCTACATCCCGAGTTATAGCACGACCACCACGGATCACTTCCCCGTCCTGAGCCGCTATACCTGGAGCGGCGGCGGCAGCCCGACCGTGACCGTCGCCGCGCCGAACGGCGGTGAGTCTTTCGTGGGCGGGAGCTCGACCAACATCACCTGGACCTCGTCGGGGTTCACGAACGTCAAGCTGGAGTACTCCCTCAACGGGGGCGCCGGCTGGTCGCTGATCACCGCCAGCACGCCGGCGTCCGCAGGCACATTGGCCTGGACGGTGCCGAACAGCGCCTCGACGAACGCCTTCGTGAGAGCGAGCGACGCCGCGAACGCCGCGATCTTCGACCTCAGCAACGCCGCGTTCACCATCACCGCCGGCGGGGGGCCGGCGAACGTGATCCTGAATGAAGTGCTCGCCAACGAGGCTGGCAGCGACACCGCCGGCGAGTTCGTGGAGCTCGTCAACGTCGGCGGCTCCTCCGCGAACATCGCCGGCTGGACGATCTCCGACGGCTCGCAGGTGCGCCACACCTTCCCGGCGGGCACGACGCTCCTCGCGGGGAAGGCCATCGTGGTGTTCGGCGGCGCCTCGGCGATCCCGGGCGGCCTGACCAACGCCGCGGCGGCCTCGACGGGCACGCTCAGCCTCGCCAATGGGAGTGACTCGGTCACCGTGAAGGATGGAAGCGGCGCGGTGAAGGGCACGCACAGCTGGAGCTCGACCCCCACGGACGGGCTGTCGAAGAACCGCAGTCCCGACGGTTCAGCCGCTGGGTCGTTCGCGAACCACAACACCGTGGGCACGGGCAACACGTCGCCCGGCAAGCGCGCGAACCAGACCGCCTGGTGACTTGCGCCGGGCGCCGCCTCGCCCACTCGCCCGCCTCGCCCACGGCCCCTGAGAGCGACCGATATCCCACCTCGCGCCAGGCACCGAGACGAACATTGTAAAGAATCGCCGTTGATCAGCCCTCGACGGCGCCTGGAGATCTGGCGCGCCCCGCCACAGCGCGCGAGATCGCGCCTGGTCAACCTCCCTCGCCTGGCCCCCCTGCATCCTGGCGGCTTCCAGGGCTTCCACCGACAGCCTCCTTCTGGTACGTGGGGCCGTCGCCCGGAGCCCTGGCTCCGGAGCGGCCCTTCAGACCGAGGCTCGGCCAAGGAGATCCGCACCCGTGCTAAGGAACACACGCCGCGTCGCCGCGCTCCCGCTGTGCATCGCCCTGCTGGCCGGCGCGGCGGAGGGTCGCGCCGAGGCCCCTTCGGAGGCGGTCGCCCGGCTCATGGCGCAGGCGAACGCGGCCGCTCGCGAGGATCGGCTCGCCGACTCGCGCGACCTGTGGATGGCGGTCTGGCGGCTGGAGCGCGCCCAGGTCGCCGCGTGCAACATCGGGGCGCTGTCGCTCCGGCTCGGCGACGCGCCGGCCGCCGTGCGCTGGCTGTCGCTCTGCCAGGAGATCATGCGCGCGCCCAGGACGCCCGCGGAGCGCGCGCTCGTCGCGTCGCGGCTCAGCGACCTGGCCCGCGCGCGGCAGCTCGCCGGCGAGCTCCACGTGGTCGCCCCCGCAGGCTCGAAGGTCACGATCGACGGCGCGCCCGCCGAGATCGAGGGCGACAAGCCCGTCCCCGTCGCCCCCGGCCACCACGTGGTGCGCGCCATGCTGGACGGCAACGTCGCGACGGCCGAGATCGACGTGCCGCGCGGCGAGACGCGGGAAGTCGTGCTCACCTTCGCTGCCCGGCCCGCCGGCGTCCCTGCGCCGCTGCCAGGCCCCCCGGCCGCGCCCGCAGGCGCGCCGGCGCCGCCTCCCGGCCCCCGCGCCTCTCCCCTCGCCCCCCCGCCTCCCCGGCCCGGGCCGCGGCCGGAGCTCGTCGCCGGCGGCTTCGGGCTCTCCGCCACCCTCGCGGCGATCGGCGGCGTGATGCTCGTCGGCGCGGCGAAGAAAGACGACGCGGGCGACACCGCCGCGCTCTCCGCAGGTCCGAACCGTTGCTTCCGGCTGACCCAGCCGATTTGCCAGCAGTCGGCGTCGGCCTACGACGACGCGATCGCCTACAGGGGCGTGGGCATCGCCGGCCTCATCGCGGGAGGGGCCGTCCTGGCCGCCACGCTCGGCTACACGTTCTATCCGCGCGGGCCGGCAGAGATCACGGTGTCGGCCAAGGGGCTTACATTGACGAGCACGTTTTGATGTGCACTTCGACCGTGCGCCTGCTCTGAGCGAAGGACGCTTCGCACGCTGCGCGATCTTGCGAAAACTTGCGTGACGGCGGCCGCCTGACCGCGGCATACTGCGCCCCGAGACGACCTGGCAAACGACACCCCGGCGGATTGGGGCCGCCTGGGTGCCGGCGCCCACAGCCTCGTGCCGGAGGACTGGACGCATGGGTAGACCCATCGCGCGTTGTGCTGCTGCTCTGCTCTTTTTTCTCATCACCTCGGCGACCTTCTTTGCGTGCGGCGATGGGCCCTACGTGGGTGGAAGGTGCGCGACCACGGACCACTGCCAGTCGGACCAGCAGAATGTGCCGGGCACGATCTGCGTCGATGAGCACTGCGAGTGTGGCGAGCCGGGGAAGGTCATCTGCTGCGCGCGCGGTGACGACACGCCGAACTGCTTCGAGGAGTGCCGGACCTGCGACGAGTGCGCCGAGGGCACGGAGGAGTGCTCGGGGGTGCAGGTTCCGCCCGGAGGCTGCGAGGGCGACGCGGAGTGCCCCGGCCCGCCGGACCCGCGGTGCGGCGTCGGGAGGTGCGTGGACGGCGCGTGCGTCGTGGAGATCGAGCGGGGCCCGATCACCTCGCAGATCCGCGGCGACTGCAAGGTCGAGGAGTGCACGGCCGACGGCCACGTGGTCAGCGTGGCGGCCGTCGACCCCTACGACGACGGCAACCAGTGCACCCTCGACGCCTGCGAGATCGACGAGCCGCGACATTTCCTGTTGGATGGTGTCGCATGTCCCGCCTCGGGCGCCGGACGATGCCATGAGGGCGCGTGCGTGCAGTGCGTGGACACAGACCCGACGCCGCTGTGCCCTGGCGGGCTCGCGTGTGATGGTTTCTGGTGCGTGCCGGAGCACTGCGTGAACGGTGCGCGAGATGAGGGGCTCCGCGAAACAGGATTGGACTGCGGCGGTTCATGCCGTCCCTGCCCATCGAGCGAGCGCTGCGAGGCCGCCACGGACTGCGAGAGCGGCGTGTGCACGAACGGAAGCTGCATGATCCCGACGTGCAGTGATGGCGTGAAGAACGGCCGTGAGGCCGGCGTCGACTGCGGCAAGCAATATTGCCCGCGCTGCCCGCCGGGCAGGGGCTGCGAGACCGGCGCGGACTGCCTGAGCGGCGTGTGCTGGAGCGGCACTTGCGAGGCGCCCACCTGCACCGACGGCGTGAAGAACGGCGACGAGGCCGGCGTCGACTGCGGCGGCGAGGAGTGCGCCGCCGCGTGCCCGGACTGAGTGTGCCGGCCTCGGACGCGCCTGGTGGCGGCATCCGATACATCCCTCCACGAACCCAATCAACGTAACCAGGGCATCTCGCGTTCTCCGTGACCGTCGTGGATCCCTGAGCCCCTCGGGATCCCACGGGCGCCTCCACCGCCGTACCGTTCGCCAAGCACAAAAGCTCAGGCGACACGAGCTCACCAGAGACGCCACCGTCCCCCTCGTCAGAGCCAGACGCCCGTCAACCTCCACGAGCGCGCTGCCGTCGATCAGGGCGCTCCCGCTTGCCTCTCGCGGCCACGGCGCCGCATGGACACGGCCAACGCCCGCGCAAGCACGTCGTGCAGGCGATGACGGCGTTCGTGTGGAAACACGGAATCAACGAAGTATCAGGGGAGGACAGGGCCAAAAATGACGAGCAAGATCATCTTCAAGCATGCCGCGCTGTGGGCATGCATCGCTCTTGGCGCGCGATCGCTCATCGGTTGTGTCGTCGACAGCTCAGCCTACCACGAGACACCGCAGGACGAAGATCCGTCAGAGACCACGCCGGCCCAGAGCGCCCTCAGCCACGCGCCGCTGGAGAACCTCGCCAGGCCAGTGTCCTGGTCTGACGCTCCTCACGTCTGCGACTTCGGCTTCCTCGGGGGCGCGGCGTGCGACCAGTACTGCAAGAGCCAGAGGCACGCATTGTGCGGCTACTGCGAATGGAATGACACCGAGCGCAGGAATCAGTGCCAATGCCAGTCGGATCCTCAGCGCTGCTCGCAATAGCCGTCGCTCCGCGATGTCCCTGAGGCGTCTCGGCCTCCGGGAGCCCATCTCCAACAGGGCCCTCCGTCAGGTCACCCCGGGCCGCGGTTCCCCAGGCTGAGCCACCGTGGATCAATGGCCACACCCCACCCCACATCATGAACTCTTGTAGCCATCGCTCCCTGGAACAGGTGGGTTTACAGACGACCTGAAGCCCTGCGGTATCCAAAAATCCGACACGTTACCCCTGATTTTTCCGTTTGGGTCGTTCACGCGAGGCGCGACATGGTCCGGGTACGTCCGCTAACCTCGCTTCGGGGAATTTCTGTGTCGCGTTTCAGCGACATCGACATCGACACGCCTTTCGCAGGCAAGGCGGGGAGAACTGCCGTGAAAGACAAGAATCGTTTCTGGAAGCTAGCGTTTGCAGCGTTCGCCGTGCTGTCCATGACATGGATCGCCGGCTGCGCTCAGGGGGGCGGAGACGAGGCGGCCAAGGGCCACGACGGCGACGGCAAGAGCGCCCCGACGACGGCCAAGGTCGTCAAGCTCGCCTTCGTGACGAGCGGGACGAGCGAGTTCTGGCGGATCGCGGGGGCCGGAGTCCACAAGTACGAGCAAGAGGCGAAGATTCAAGTCGACATCAAGGCGCCGCCGAACGGCACGCCCGAGGAGCAGAACCAGATCCTGGAGAGCCTCGCCAGCCAGGGATACGACGCCGTCGCCGTGACCGTCCTGGCGCCGAACGATCAGGTCGCTGTGCTCAACAGGGTCGCCGAGAAGGTCAAGCTGATCACGTTCGACTCCGACGCCCCGAAGTCGAACCGGCTGCTCTACATCGGCACGAACAACTACGAGGCCGGCAAGGCGCTCGGCAACGAGATCGTGAAGATCCTGCCGAGCGGCGGGAAGATGGCCGTCTTCGTCGGCATGTTCGCGGTCGACAACGCGACCCAGCGCCTCAAGGGCATCTCGGACGTGGTCACCGCGCACAACATCCAGATCGTCGACAAGCGCGAGGACAACGCCGATCGCGCCAAGGCGCGCTCGAACGTCGAAGACATCATCAACGCCCACCCGGACCTCAACGTCGCGACCGGCCTCTGGTCGTACAACGGGCCGGCCATCATCGCGGCCGTCGAGGCGCTCGGGAAGAAGGGCAAGGTCATCCCGGCCGTGTTCGACGAGGAAGACGCGACGCTCAGCGGCATCGAGAACGGCACCGTGGCGTGCACCGTCGTGCAGAAGCCGTTCCAGTTCGGCTACCTGTCGAGCAAGTGGATGCACGAGCTCGCGACGAAGGGCGACGCGGCCATGGCCGCCATCCCCAAGGACAAGATGGTCGACACCGGCGTCGACGTGATCCGCAAGGAGAACGTGGCGGAGTTCAAGGCCAAGCTCGTGGAGCTGAAGAAATAGCCTGCTCTCCGGCGGCTCGATCGGGGGCGCCCCCTCGATCGAGCCCCGCGGTCTCGGCCCATGACGTCGACTCCCGATCTCCCACCCCTGCTCGCGATGCGCGGGATCGTCAAGCGGTTCCCGGGCGTCACCGCGCTCTCAGGGGTGTCGCTCTCGCTCCGCGCCGGCGAGGTGCTCGCGCTCGTGGGGGAGAACGGCGCCGGCAAGAGCACGCTCATGAAGATCCTCGGCGGCGCGTGCCCGCCCGATGAGGGGCAGATCTTCATCGACGGGGCGCCCGTGTCGCTGAGCGGCGTGCGCGCGGCCAAGCGACTCGGCATCGCGCTGATCCATCAGGAGCTGATGCTCGCGCCGAACCTCGACATCGCCGCGAACGTCTTCCTCGGGAGCGAGGGGCGCGAGGGGTGCGAGGCGCTGACCCCCCGCCTGCTGGCCCCGCTCCGGCGCGGTGAGCTGAACGCGAGGGCGGCGGCGCTCCTCGCGCGCGTCGGCCTCCCGCTGCCTCCGACGACGCCCGTGTCGGCGCTCACCGCGGGGCAGCGGCAGATGGTCGAGATCGCCAAGGCCCTCTCGGCCAGCGCGCGCATCCTCGTCATGGACGAGCCGACCTCGTCGCTCACCGCCGGCGAGTCGAGGGAGCTCTTCGCGATCGTGGAGCGGCTCCGCGCCGACGGGATCGGCGTCATCTACATCTCTCACCGCATGGACGACGTGCTGAGCCTGGCCGATCGCGTCGCCGTGCTGCGCGACGGCCGGCACGTCGGCGAGCTCGCGCGGACCGAGGCGACGCACGACAGGATCGTCTCCATGATGGTCGGGCGGGAGCTCAGCGGCCGCTACTTCCCGGAGAGGAGCGCGCGCCCGCGGCAGGAGCCCGTGCTCGAGGTCCGCGACCTCGTCGTCCCCGGCGCGCCCGCGGGCGTGAGCTTCACCGCGCTGCGCGGGGAGATCCTCGGCTTCGCGGGCCTGGTCGGCTCGGGGCGCACCGAGCTGATGGAGGCGATCTTCGGGGCGACCCGGGCGCTCGGCGGCGCGATGACGCTCGCAGGAGAGCCTTATGCGCCGCGGACGACGCGCGACGCGATCGACCGCGGCGTGTGCCTCGCGCCGGAGGATCGCAAGCGGCACGGGCTCGTGCTCCCCATGACCGTCGTCGAGAACGCCTCGCTGCCGGGCCTCGCCCGCTTCGCCCGCGCCTTCTGGCTCGACCGCGCCGCCGAGCGCCGCGCCGCGCGCGCCGAGGTCGACCGGCTCCGCATCAAGACGCCGACGCTCGATCAGCGATCGGTGAACCTCTCCGGCGGCAACCAGCAGAAGGTCGTCCTCGGGAAATGGCTGTCGATGAGCCCCCGCGTCCTGCTCCTGGACGAGCCGACGCGCGGCATCGACGTCGGCACCAAGGCCGAGATCTACAGGCACATGGCCGCGCTCGCCGCGGAAGGGATCACGCTCTTGATGGTCAGCTCGGACATGGAGGAGGTGCTCGGCATGAGCGATCGCGTGGTCGTCATGCACGAGCGGCGGATCACGGGCGTGCTCCCGCGCGAAGGGCTGACGCAGCAGCGCATCGCCGCGCTGATGACAGGGAGCGCGAGGGGCGTGGAAGGGGACGTAGAAGGCGCGGTGACCGCATGAGACGTGAGCTGGGCATGAGCCTCGTGCTCGTCCTGATGTGCGCGGGGCTCTGGATCTCCAACCCCGACTTCCTCGGGCAATCGAACGTCGTCAACACCACGCGCCAGATCGCGATGCTCGGCATCTACGCGATGGGCATGGGGCTCGTCATCATCACCGGCGGCATCGACCTCTCGATCGGCTCGGTGATCGGCCTCACCGGCGTCCTGCTCGCCAAGATCTCGTCCTCGGGGATGGGGTGCCTGGGCTACCCGCTCTGGGTCGGCATCCCGGCGGCGCTCGCCGCCGCGGTGCTGGTGGGGCTCGCGCAGGGGCTCCTCATCACGCGGCTCAAGCTGCAGCCGTTCGTCGTCACGCTCGGCGGCATGCTCCTCGTGCGCGGCGTCTCGCAGACGGTGGCGGAGGGCGGCACGCTGAGCTTCGGCGACTCGCCGTTCCTCGGGCTCGCCAACGGCGGTCTCCTGCGCGTCTCCGGCGACGCGCTCATCCCCTACCCGCTCGTCATCTTCCTCGTGGTCCTCGCCGCCGGCGCGTACGTGCTGCACTTCACCGTGCTCGGGCGCTACATGTACGCGCTCGGGGGCAACCGCGAGGCCGCCGAATACTCGGGCATCGACGTGCGCCGGGTGGAGGTCTCGACGTACGTCATCTCGTCGGCAACGGGCGGGATCGCGGGCATCTGCTACGCGTCCTACATCGGCCAGATGTCGCAGCAGGTCGGGATGGGCTACGAGCTCTACGCGATCGCAGGCGCCGTGCTCGGAGGCTGCTCGCTGCGCGGCGGCGAGGGCAGCGCGCTCGGGATCCTCATCGGCTCTGCCCTCATGCGGGTCATCGATAACGGCATCAACATGTTCCAGATCCGTCACAACGACGACGGCGTGCCGCGCATCTGGCGCCTCGATCCGAACTGGACGTTCATCATCATCGGCGCCGTCATCCTCGTGGCCGTCGTCTTCGACCAGGTGGTGCACGTCGCCCAGGCGCAGCGGCGCGCCTCGCGCGCCGGCGAGGCGAAGCCCGCGGAGCCGCACCCCATCGAGGCGCCGCCCGCCGGGGCGGAGTAGCCGCCGCGCGGTCAGCCGCGCTTCGCCTCGCGGCGGCGTACCCTCGCGAGCGCATAGCGGAAGCCGCTCGCCAGGTTGGAGTGCGTCGCCATCGAGCCGACGTCCAGGCCTTGCCGGACCATCATCTGCGCGGCCTCCGGCCGGATGCCGACGAGCACCGCCTCGGCGCCGAGCAGCGCGGCCGCCTGCGCCGCCTCGACGAGCCGGGACGCCGCCGTCACGTCGACGAACGCCATGCCGGTGACGTCGATCAGCACGACGTGCGCGCGCTTCGTGTCGATCTCGCGGAGCATCGACGCGATGAAGTCGCCGGAGCGCTGGGCATCCATGACGCCCACGACGGGCATCACGAGGATGCCGTCCGCGATGGGCACCACGGGGCTCGAGAGCTCGCGGATCGTCTGGAGCATCGCCGCTTGCTGCAGGTTGGCGCGCTCGAGCTCCTCGCTCCGCGCGGAGATGCGGCGGAGCAGCCGGGCGTTCTCGACGCCGATCGCCACCGTGCCGGCGACGCGGACCAGGAACGCCACGTCGCCCGCGCCGCACGCCTCCCTGCGAGCGCTGCTCAGGACCAGGGCGCCGAGGACGTTGCCCCGGCCTTGCAGCGGCACGGCGACGGCCGTGCGCGCGCCGTCGTGCGCGGCAGGCAGTGCGGCGTCCGCTCCCCCCTCGGCGGGGTCGATCACGACCGGGCGGCCCGACTCGATCGCGCGGCGCACGAGCGAGCGCGCCGGGATCGAGACCTGGTCCTCGACGACGGAGCTCGAGGGCGGCAGGAGCCCGATCATCATGACCTCGATCGCAGAGGCGACGGGCGCGCTCCGACCGCCGTTCCCGGCCGCGGCCCGGCGGGCGGCCTCGAGAGACAGGTAATCGCTGAGCGTCGTGGACCACGGCGTCTGCTCGAGGGTGACGCAATCGACGCGGGTGTGGAGGACACGGGAAGGCGGCAGCTCGGCGAGCGTCGGCCCGACGCCGCGCGTGATCATCCGGTGGATCGTCTCGACGGCGCGGAAGCCCATGTCGTCCTCCCGCTGGACGATCGTCGCGTGGATCGCCCCCTGCCGGAGGAGGGCGACCGTGCGGGCGACGAGATCGAAGCCGACGATCTTGAGATCTCCCGCCCGGCCGAGGGCTCGCGCCGCGCGGCCCCAGGACGGCCCGTTGTCCGCCGCGGCGCCGAAGGCGCCCGCGACGTCGGACCGCCCCTCGAGCGCCGCCGTGGCGAGCCTCGTCCCGGCCTCCTGATCCCAGTCGCACGGGATCGTCGGCAGCACCGTGAGGTTCGACCCGAGCGCCGCGACGCGGAAGCCCTCGACGCGCTCGCGGATGTTCAGCGCGAGCCCCACGGCGCCGAGGGACGCGACGACGCCGCCGCCCGGGAGCAGGCGCTTCATCACCTCGGCCGCCAACCTGCCCGACGCCACGTTGTCCGTCCCGATGTAGAGCGGCGCCCGGCTGCCCTGGATCGGAGGCGTGTCGATCACGACGACCGGGATGTCTACCTCGGCCGCCTGCCGGAACGCCTCCTCCGCGCTCTCGGGGTTGCTGGGCGCGATGATGATGCCGGACATGCGCCGGCGGATCGCCTCGTCGAGAAGGGCGCGCTGAGAGCCCTCGCCGTCGCCGCCGTCGCCGGTCCGCCAGTCGATGGAGACGCCGAGGGGCCGCGCGGCGCTGTCCGCGCCGGCGCGGATGTTCTGGAAGTACGTCGTCGGCTCCGACGCCGGGGCGCGGTAGACGCGGGCGCACAGGTCGCCCCGCGCGTGCCCAGGGCCGTCCCCGACGTGGTCCTCCTCGAGCAGCCAGATCTCCACCGTGTTCCAGCTCGGATCGAGCTGCACGCTCTTGATGCCGTGCGCGATGGTCTCGATGAGGTCGTGCAGCGCGAGCGTCGTGCCCACCGCGTGGAGCAGCCGCTCGAACAGGCGGATCTCCTGCGCCGCGCTCGCCTTGTCGTCATAGAGCCTGTGCCGCTCCAGCGCATCTCCGGCCGTGCCCGCCAGGACCTCGATCGTGGCGCAGCGCTCCTCGCCCGGAGACTCCAGGGTGGCCAGCTCGATGGCGAGATAGCCGGCCGGCTCGCCGCACAGCTGGATGGGCGCGACCAGCACCCCGGCGCCTTCGGGGACGCCGCAGCCCGCCTCGAGCGCGAAAGGCAGGTACGTCCGGTACCAGGCCCGCGCATCGACGATGCGGCTCGCGTGCGCGCCGTCATCAGAAGGCGCCGCCGTGCCGAGCGCGCCCCCCTCGAGCTCCGCGCCGACCGGAGCGCGCGAGGAAAACCCAGGTGGCGCGTCGAACCCGACCAGCGCTCGGGCCACGAAGCGGTCGCCCTCGCGGAGCAGCAGGCTACCGCGCGGCGCATGTGGGAGGACGGCCATGGCCCGCCGCACGATCTGCTGGAGGACGGCGAGGAGATCGGGTACCTGACGCATGCGGGTCGTTCGACGATCTCGCCTGGATCCAGGCGGCCTTCAACAAATTCGCGCGTAGTCAGTCGATCGGGTCAATCGGAGGTCGGAGAGACTGCGCAGCCGAGAGGCGGCGCAGCGCGCGCCGGTTACGACGATACAGCCGAGCCGAACCGCTCGCTCGCGCCACCCGAGCCGAGAGCGACATCGACGCGCTGACTACCGGGCACATGCGCCGACACCACGCGTCGATCAGCGCAAGCGTGGTGCGTCGCGACGGCGTCGCCGCCCGCGAGGAACCGCTCACGAACTCGACTTCGACTCATGACGACGCGATCATGAGCTGGGCGCTCGTGGCACAGACAGGCAGCGACCTCCGCCCGCGCCCTGTCACCTCGGCAGCCGGTTGTCTACCCCGCCGGCACCGACCCCTGGCCGATGTCAGCCCAGGGCGAGGCACAGGGCCAGCGCGAGCCCCGAGCCGCGCCGGGCGCTCCCCCAGCAGCGCTGCCGCAGGCGCGCAGGTTGCAGGGAAAGCACAAAGATCTCGGGGAGCCGGCCATGATTCCGCTTGCGGACGCCGGCGAAATTTGTGTCATTATTGCGTGGTTACCGTAACAACTTCGCGACGCGCCGCAGCGCGACGCGCTTGCCCTTGACGACCGAGGAGGCGAGAGTCCTGGACGTCATCGAACGATATGAGTTCAAGTACCTGGTGCCGGAGCGTCTGGTCCCGGCGATCCGGGCCACGGCCTGCTCGATCGGCCGGCTCGACCGGTACGCCGGCCCGGACGGTGTATACCGCATCCGGTCGCTCTACCTCGACACCCGCGGGTTCGACCTCTACTGGGCCAACGCCCGCGAGCAACGCGACCGCTTCAAGCTGCGGGTGCGCACCTATCCCGGGAAGACCAGCCCGGCCTTCCTGGAGGTGAAGCGGCGCGTCCAGGATGTGATCATCAAGTCGCGCGCGGCGGCGCCAGCGAGCGAGTGGCGCGATCTGCTCGCGCCCGGCCGCCCCGCCTCGCTCGATCGGCTCTCGCCGGGCGCGCGGAAGGCCGCGGAGAAGTTCATCGGCGCGTTCCACCGCCACGACCTCAGGCCGACGCTCCTTGTCGACTACGAGCGCGAGGCGTACGAGAGCACCCTCGACACCTACGCGCGCCTGACGTTTGACCGGAAGATCGTCTGTCAGCGCAGGGAGACGATGGATCTCGACGCCTCCGAGGGGGGCTGGCGCCCGGTCGACCACCCCGTCCAGACGCAGACGCCGGAGCCCGTCTGCGTCCTCGAGCTCAAGTTCGAGCGCAGGCCGCCTGCGTGGATGGTGGCGCTCGTGCGGCGCCTCGACCTCGTCCGGCACTCGTTCTCCAAGTACTGCTACGGCGTCACCGCGCAGCTGACGCTCCCGGAGGCGCGGGCGACCCGGGTCGCAGGGTGGCGATGATGGACTGGCTGGCGGCGCTCTCGCACGGCCAGGCCGTCGAGTGGCGCGACGCGCTCATCGCCCTGCTCGTCGCCTTCGGGCTCACGCAGGGCATCGCCGGCGTCTACATGCTCACGTTCCGCGGCCTCTCGTACTCCCGGACGGTCGTGCAGAGCATGGCGCTGGGCAGCATCATCACGTGCACGCTCATGCTCGCCGTCGGCAACAACATCGCGGCTGGCATCGGGATCGCGGGGGGCGTCTCCGCGATCCGGTTCCGCACCACGATGCGCGATCCGCGCGATGTCGTGTTCGTCTTCGCGTCGCTCACCATCGGCATGGCGAGCGGCGCGCGGGCCTACGGCGCGGCGATCGCGGGGGCGGCGATGTTCGGCGTCGCGACGCTCTTGCTCCACGTCACCGGCTATGGGTCGCGCCGGCAGCCGGACGGGCTGCTCCGGTTCGTGGCGCCGGCTGGCCAGGCCGGCGCGGAGATCGCCGGCCCGATCGCGGGCATCCTCCGCGAGCACTGCGGCACCTTCTCGCTCGTCACCCTGCGCGAGGCGGCGCAGGGCGCCGTCATGGAGCACGCTTACCAGATCCGCGTTCGCCACCCCGACATGCGGGCCGGCCTCGTGACGAGCCTGCAGGCGTTGCCCGGCGTGGCGGACGTGAGCCTGATGCTCCAGGAGCCGACGCTGGACCTCTGACCACGGCGACGCACCCCATCCGCTGGTGCGTAGGCAGCAATCTCACCTGGGCGCGTCACGTCACGGCCGCACCGTGGTAGCCGTGCTAACAGACCGCATGCACAAGAGTCGCCTGGCTGGGTTCATCATCGACTGCCGAACCGACGATCTCGACGGCGCCGCGCGCTTCTGGAGCGCGGCGCTCGGGATGCGATCGCGCGGCCAAGACGGCGAGGCCTACGTCCGCCTGGACGCGTCTGCGCGCGATCTTTCGGTCGAGGTGCAGAGCGTGAAGCACGGGAGCCGCGTTCACCTCGATATCGAGACCGACGATGTCGAAGCCGAGGTGCGCCGTCTCGAGCGGGTCGGCGCCAAGCGGGTCACGCAGGCATCGACATGGTGGGTGCTCGAAGCGCCGACCGGCCAGCGCTTCTGCGTGGTGAGGACCCATCACCCGGACGCGCCCGGCTTCTCCACGTGGGACGACGAGGGGAACCCCGTGTAGAAGCGGCGGCCCTGACCCCGATGCCCGCCAAGGGTCAACTCATTACCTCGTGCAATTCACCATAACGTAACATAACCCTACCCATTCTTGCGCTCGCGCCCGCTCCTCTGCAAAGCTCGATGAAGCGGGCTTGGCGAATTGGTTCCGAGCTCGATCCATCGTCGCATCCCCCGTCGAGGGCCGTGGCGCCTCGGTGCCCGTTCGCATCGCTCGGCCGCCGGAGGCCGGCGCCAGCGCCAGCGATCGCGGCGCACACCGAGACTTCCAGACCTGCAACTGGCCATGCAGTTCCGCGGATACTGGACGCGCTCTGACCTCTTCCACCAGGATTCAAGCGGACTCCCGCGGAGCGCCCACAACAGCCGGCGGTCAGCCAGCCGCGCAATGAGGACGCAGGGCGCGCAGGTCGCGCGTGGGCCGGTGGGCCGGGGTGGCCGCGCTGGCCGGCCAGCCTGGACCACCGGGCGGCCACGCCACGGGACAAAGCCACGGCCAACAGCCCCGTAGCAGGGCTTTTCCGGGGTACGGCAGCAGGCCGAGATCTTGCAATGCCTCCCCGTGGCTCCCGACGCTCGCGAGAAATCGAGGCGAGCCCGGGTCAGCATCAATTTTGGCCCACGCCTGTAGGCTGATGTAGCCAAACGTGGGAAGAGGTTAACGTGCGTATCCTGGGTTTCACGGTAATGACACTGCTTGGCGTTGCGACCTTGAGCTGCAGCGGCCCCTCGTACAGCGACGGGAGCGGGGGCGGAGGTGGAGGCGACGCCCGGCACGTCGAGATTCCCGAGCAGTCGGCGGAGATGTCCGACCCGCTGCCGGTCGAGACGCCGGCGACGGAGGCAGAGATGTCCGACCCGCTGGCGGTCGAGCCTGCGGCCGCAGAGAATGACGAGCCGCTGGACCAGCCGACGATGATCGAGGTGCCGATCGCGCTGCCCGGCTCGACCCAGGGTTGCCCCGACGGGATGGTGCGGGTGGAGGGCGAGTATTGCAGCGCCGTGGTGCAGGAATGCCTCGAGTACCATCCCGAATGGACAAAGCGCCACGGCGAGCCGGGGGTTGCCGCCCGATGCTTGCGATTCCGCGAGCCGTCGCGGTGCGTCGCTGAGAAGACCGAGCATCTCTCATTCTGCATGGATCGGTACGAGTACCCGAACGTCCCGGGCGCGCTGCCGCGCACGCTGACCTCGTGGGAGCAAGCCGCCGGGCTTTGCGCGGCGGAGGGCAAGCGGCTCTGCACCGAGGCCGAGTTCAATTTCGCCTGCGAAGGTCCCGAATCGCTGCCTTATGTCTACGGCTACGAGCGGAATGCCGAGACGTGCAACCAGGACCGGGACTACCGCTTTCCGGATCACTCGCAGCGGCTGCTCCACTACGCAGCGTGCCAGCAGAACGCGCGATGCGCCGCCGAGCTCGCGCGCCTGGACGGCCGCGAGCCGGCCGGCGGGCGCGCGGAGTGCGCCTCGTGGGCGGGCGTCTTCGACCTGAACGGCAACGTCAACGAGTGGGTTGTGCGCACCGACCAGAAGGCCCCTTACCGAAGCGGGCTCAAGGGCGGATGGTGGGGTCCGATCCGGAGCCAGTGCCGCCCGATGACGACCTTTCACAAGGAAGACGACTACGGCTACGAGGTCGGCTTCCGCTGCTGCGCGGACGCCGAGACACACCCCGCGGGGTGAGCGCGGCCCGCGCGCCACACATCCACCCAGGCTTCTGACCTCGCGCCCGCAGACGGCGGAAGCAACGGTATCCTCCTGACTACACAGCTCGGCCATCGAGCCATCGTTGCTGCTGCACGAGGGCGGACGGCGCGTACGGCGCGCACGTCGTTCCGTCGCGGGCCAGTGAATGCAACGTGACTGTATCAGGAAACCGATCGCGCGAAGCGCTTGACATCGGATCCCATCTGCATGCTTAAGTCACATGCCATGCTCGGCCTCGTCTCGCGCCGGGCATGGCGTGTGTAATTCTTGCTTCGACAGTCACGGTGTGATCGTGCAACGGCCATTGTCGATTGCATATCGCTCTGGCCGCAATCTTACAAATTCGACCCGATGGGCGGCAGGGCTCGCAGACGTAGCTCTGTTTTACTTATTCGCTTTGGACGCAATCCTGCGGCTCCGCCGGCCGGATCATGGAGAACCTTATGCGTATCGATCGCTTACTTGGCTCTATCTCCTTTTCGTTCGCGTGCTGCCTGGTCGCCTGTGCCATCGAACCTGCTGACCTGGAGGACAGCGACACCCTCGAGTCGGGGTTGAGCAGCCCGGACAACACGATGAAAGCCGAGCTCACGTTCCAGTCGCAATGGACCGGTGGCTACTGCGCGAACGTGACCGTGACGAATACGAGCAACAGCCCGGCAACATCCTGGGGTCTGGTCATCGGGCTCAACGGCGCCACGCTGGCCAACCTGTGGAACGCGCGCGCCACGACGTCGGGCGGGCAGCTGAACGTCACCAACGAGACCTACAATGGCTCGCTGGCCGCGGGCCGTTCCACGGCATGGGGGTTCTGCGCGAACGGCACCGGGAGCCCCACGATCGTCTCGGTCAAGGGCAATGGAGGCTCGAGCACTTCCTCATCGAGTAGCAGCAGTTCGAGCTCGTCCTCGAGCTCCTCATCGAGCAGCAGCAGCTCGAGCTCGTCCTCGAGCTCCTCGACGAGCAGCGGGGCAGGCGGCTCCGGCGGCGGGGGCGGCGCGGGTGGCTCCGGCGGTTCGGGCGGCTCTGGCGGCGGCACCCCGACCGGCGCGAAGTTCGTCGGCAACATCACGACGAATGGCGCCGTGCGCACCGGCTTCGCGAACTACTGGAACCAGATCACCCCCGAGAACGAGGGCAAGTGGGGCTCCGTCGAGAGGGCCCGCGGCCAGAAGGACTGGAGCAAGCTCGACGCGATCTACAAGTACGCGAAGGACAACGGCATCCCGTTCAAACAGCATACGTTCGTTTGGGGAAGCCAGCAGCCCGACTGGATCGCGAGCCTCTCCGCGTCGGAGCAGCAAGCGGCCGTGAGGGACTGGATGCGGTCGTTCTGCACGCGCTACCCCGACACGAAGTACATCGACGTCGTCAACGAGCCGCCGCCGCACACGACGCCCTCTTACAAGAACGGCATCGGCGGCGACGGCGCCAGCGGCTATGACTGGATCGTCAACTCCTTCAAGTGGGCTCGCGAGTTCTGCCCGAACGCGAAGCTCATCCTCAACGACTACAACAACATCGAGTACGAGGGCGAGCACCAGAACTTCATGCGGATCGCGAGGGCGGTGATCAACGCGGGCGCCCCGGTCGACGCGCTCGGCGCGCAGGCCCACGACGCATACAAGCTCAACACCAACACGGTGAAGGGGTACATCGACAAGCTCGCGTCCCTGGGCAAGCCCGTGTACATCACCGAGTACGACATCGGCATCGCGAACGACGAGGATCAGCGCCGGGTGATGCAGGAACAGTTCACGATGTTCTGGAATCACCCTTCCGTCCCTGGCATCACGCTGTGGGGCTACATCGTCGGCTCCACCTGGAGGGCCAACACGGGCCTCCAGCAGCCGAACGGCACGATGCGGCCGGCCATGACCTGGCTGATGGACTTCCTCGACCGCTGACGACCAGAAGTGCGCGCGGCGCGCGTCAAGCCGTGCTATGCGAGCCGAATGTCCAGAGACGTCGAGCTCCAGTGTCGATGCGGAAAGGTCCATGGATGGCTGCGCGATGCATCGCCGGACGCGGTGAACCGCGCCGTCTGCTACTGCGACGACTGTCAGGCGTTCTTGCACCATCTCGGCCGCGCCGACCTGCTCGATGAGCACGGCGGCACGGACATCGTGCAGGTGGCTCCTTCGGCGATCTCCTTCGACCGCGGCGGCGAGCTCGTCGCCGCGGCGCGCCTGACGCCGAAGGGCCTCTATCGCTGGTATGCGAGCTGCTGCAAGACGCCGCTCGGCAACACGTTGACGCCGCGACTGCCGTTCGTCGGCATCGTCACCGAGCTGTTCCAGCAAGCCCCGAGCGCGCGCCCGTGCGACGAGGTCTTCGGCGCGCCGCGTGGCGCGATCATGGGCAAGTTCGCGATCGGCGAGCCGCCGCCCGGGTCGGTGAGGCCGAGCGTGCGCTTCCTCGCGCACGCGGCCCGGAAGCTGCTTGGCTGGACGCTCCGCGGCAAGGCGTGGCCGCATCCGTTCTTCGATCGCGCGAGCGGCAATCCGAAGTACCCCATCACGGTGCTGTCCGCGGCCGAGCGCGAGGCGCTGCGCCCGCTGTGCGGCCCGCGCCCCGCGCACGCATGACGGGCTGGCTCGAACTTCCCCCGCTCGTTGTCGCGGCGACGCCGCGCTAAAGCGGGGTACCGCTCCAGCGCAGGTCGGCGACGATGGGGAGATGATCCGAGCCGAGATCCGGGCCGATCCATGCGCGCTCGGTCGTCCAGCCAGGCCCGGCGAGCACGTGGTCGATGCGGACGCCAAACCAGCGCGTGCGCTTCGTCGCGCCGAACCCCAGGCCGGCGCGCGAGAACGCGTTCTCGAAGCCTGCCCAGAAGCGCCGGTAGATGGCGCTGTCGACCGGCATGTTGAAGTCGCCGGCGATGACGACCGGATAGGGCGCCTCGTCGACCCACTGCCGCGCCAGCTCGGACTCCCAGGCACGCAATGCGATGACGCGGTCGTGCTCCTCCGCCTGCTTCCACAGGCCGTGCATCAGCGCCTCGATCGCCTCGCGGGGCGTCTCCAGGTGCAGGTTGAGGAAACTGAAGACACGGGTCCCGCGCGGCTCCTCTGAGCTCGGCCGTAGCGCGTCCGGCAGCGCGATGGCGTAGCGGAGGATCGCGCCGTGGCCGCCTTTATCCCAGACGTCGCGGCGATCCCTGGACTCGACCTTGAGGAGAGGGTGCCGGCTCACAAGGCACATCCCGGTATCAACGTGGACGGACCATCCCGGAAATGCGGCGCTCAGCTCCGACTCCGGCGCCGAACACTCCTGCAGAGCGAGCACGTCGGGCCGAGTCTCGGCCACGAAGCCCTTGAGTCGATCGATGTTCATGGCGCGGCTCCCCGTGTTGAAGGAGGCGACGCGCAGATCGGCGTCATCGGCGTCTCCGGAAAGGGCCCGGAGCGAGAACGTGAAACCGAGGATCGGCCCGGCCACGATCGCGGACGCCAGCGCCGCCGGGAGGAGAGCGCGGCGCTGCACGAGGAGCGCGGCGGGCACGATCACGAGGAGAGGAAGGGCGACGATCTTGCGCGGGCCGAAGAGAAAGAGCGTCCCTGGCCACCACCGGTCGCCCAGGATGGGCAGTGCGAGCCAGATCGACGCCACCGCGAGGAGGTAGAGCACGGCGAGGGCGAGCACGACGGACCGGACCCGGCGCCACCGTGGTGGGGACGAAGGACGCCTGGCGGAATGCGGTTGCGGCTCGGACGACGCATCCCTGGATGGCTCGCGGTGGCGCATCGATGTTCCTCCGTCGGCGTGTAGAGCCCGTCTCGACGCGCGGGGGCGGCAACGAACACACTCAGCCTCACCGGCCGGGCGCGCTGGCCGCCTCCGCTGGCGCCGCCTCGTGCACAAGCGTTATGGGCTTCGCCGGCTCTCCTTCTCCGCCGCCTTCTTGATGAAAGCCGCTCTCTCCGCCGCCTTCTTGGCAGGCGCCCCCTTCTTCGCCGCCGCTTCCTTCCCCGGAGTCCCCTTCTTCGCCGCCACCTTTTTGGCAGGAGTCCCCTTCTTCGCCGCCGGCTGCGCCGGAGTTCCCTTCTCCGCCGCCGCCTTCTTGACGGGAATCCCCTTCTTCGCCAAGGCCTTCCCCGTTGCAGCGGCGGTCGCCTGCGCCCCTCGCTGGCTCGCCGCCGCACGCTCTCCGGGAGCGCTCGTCTTCACTGGCTTCCCTGGCCTCCCCGGCGCCGCGCCATCCAGCGACTGCAAAGCCCGCTTCGGCGCCACCGCGCGATAGCTCTCCTCGATCCACTCGAGCAGCATCGCCTCGGGCACGCGGTCCTTCGGCCCGAAGCGCGCCGTCACCCAGCCGCTCTTGCCGAGGTTGTACCCCGTCGGCTCCGCGAACGGCAGCATGAGCGCGGCCTCGCCCGATTGCGGGAGCTTGGCCGTGACATGGAGCTTCCCTTCATGGGTATTGAGGAAGACGAAGATCTTCCCGCGCACCTTGGCGACACGGTCGCCCCAGGGGAACTCCTCCACGGCCTCGGGATAGGCCAGCGCGGCGTCGCGCAGCCTCGCAAGGATGGGCGTGAACCTCGCGTCGTCCTGGCGCATCGTCATCCGGCGAGCGTAGAGCGCTCGCACGACCCCGTAAAGCCGGAACGGCGCCTGCTCAAAGCCCGCTCAAGAGCTGATTTCTCCGGTGCCATGAGGTAGGGTGGCGCCTTGCAGGAGCACGCTATCCCAATGTTTTCGCTCGAGAACCGTGTTCAGGAGTACGCCTGGGGCTCCCGGGACGCCATCGCGACGCTGCTCGGACAGCGCCCCTCCGACAAACCGCAGGCCGAGCTCTGGATGGGCGCCCACCCGGCGGCCTCCTCGTGCATCGAGCTCGACGGGGGCCGCGAGCGCCTGATCGACGCGATCTCCAAGCGTGCGGACGCATTCCTCGGCGGACCGACGCGCGATCGCTTTGGCGCTCGGCTCCCCTTTCTGCTCAAGGTGCTCGCGGCCGACCAGCCGCTGTCGCTCCAGGCACACCCGGACGAGGCGCAGGCGCGGCGTGGGTTCGACGCGGAGAACGCTGCCGGCGTCCCGATCGACGCCCCGGAGCGCACCTACCGGGACCCGCACCACAAACCCGAGCTCATCTGCGCGCTCACCCCGTTCGACGCCCTCTGCGGTTTCCGGCCGGCCACGGCCTTGCCGGAGGTCTTCGAGCTCCTCGCCGGAGGGCCAGGGGACGCGCTCGTCCCGCGCAGCGGCGATGCGATCGACGCGGCCGCGGTCGCGCGGCTCGTCCAGGGCCTGCTCGCGCTCGAACCGGCAGCCCGGCGCGAGCTCGTGTCCTCGGTGGTCGAGGCGTGCAGGGCGCGCGCCCAGGCGGGCGGATGGCTCGCGCGGGCCGCTGGCTGGGCGCTCCGCCTGCACGAGCTCTACCCGGGCGACGTCGGCGTCGTGATCGCGCTCCTGCTCAACGACGTGCACCTCGAGCCGGGCGAGGCGCTGTACCTCCCGCCGCGCCGGCTGCACGCCTATGTGCAAGGGGTCGGGATCGAGATCATGGCGAGCTCCGACAACGTGCTGCGCGGCGGGCTCACGCCGAAGCGCGTCAACGTCGACGAGCTCATTCGCGTCCTCGATTTCGCGCCGTGGCGTGTCGAGCCCATCGTGCCGCGCCCGGTGGGCGTGGAGTCCTTCTATGACACCCCAGCGCCGGAGTTCCGGCTCTCCCGCATCGACCTCGACGCCGCGGCCCCCTGGAGGACCGATGACCGCCGAGGCCCCGAGATCGTCCTCTGCACCCGGGGACAGGCCTCGCTGGTCGACGCGCGCGGCGCTGCCCGCGATCTCCGCCAGGGTGGCTCGATCTTCGTCCCGTTCTCGTCGGGGACCTACGCCATCGAGGGACACGGCCAGTTCTTCCGGGCGACCGTCGGCCTCTGAGGCGCTCTCTGGTCACCGACTGACGGCGCCGCGCGGGCGCGATGCGCTATCCGAGGGCGTCTTCGATCCGGACGCGCACGAGGCGCACGCCGGAGGGGATCCGGAGCAGCGTGTCCCACCACTCCGAGCCCGCGAAGCGATAACGGATCTGCACGCCGAGCGCCGTCCCATCGCGGAGCGCGCGGCGGGCGAGGGCGAGCTCGCCACTTCCGCTTCCGGCCCGCGGGAGGTCCCCTGCGCGGGCGGTCGCACCGGCCTTGAACGACACCGAGACGAGCTCCGCTGCCTCGGCGATGTCGAAGAAGAGCTGATCGAGGGTCTCCTCGTCGAGCACCGCCTCCTGCAAGGGCGGCAGCGCGATCTCGGGATCGTTATTTGTCTCCTTCATGGAGGGGAGCTTCATGGCCTGTCCGCTCCCATGCTCGGCGGTGGCCACGCGGGGAGAGGCCTGGGCGCGCGTTGATCCAGCTCTGCCGAAGGCGCGTGGCACTGGGTGCAGCTCTGCCGGTAAGGGTGGGTCGAGCGAATGCCGAGGGCGCCATGGACGCCATGGCAGCTCGCGCACTCCGAGCGCATCAGCGTCGGGTGCGGGATCGTGGGCGGCGCGGCCTCGTAGGCGCGGGCGCCTCGCCGCGGCGACGCCATGCCCGCAAAGGTGTTGTCGGGCGGAGGCGGCGTCTCCGCGAGCGGCCTCGGGTCGGCGCCGACGACATGGCACTGCGTGCAGCTCTCATAGCGACGGTGGCTCATCATGGGCGCGGTGAGGTTCGCGACGCGCAGCCCGCGCTCGTGGCACGAGAGGCAATCCGGGACGCCGAGCTGCTCGATGCGATGCGGGATCGTGGGCGGCGCGCCGTCATAGGCGCGGCGGGAAGCGCGCCGCTCGAGCGCCGCCTCTCGATCGGCCTCCGACGGCTCGACAGGCGCGTAGAGATCGGCGTGCGCCGCCTCGAGCCGGGCGAATGCGCCCTCGTACATGCTCGCGTTCGGGCCGTGCGCGCGCTCGCGCATGTCGGCGTAGCTGCGCGCCTCGACGCTCGCGGAGGGCAGCGGGGCGTCGCCGCGCAGCACCGCCACCCCCTGCTCCGTGCCGCGGACCCCCGAGAAGTAGCCCGCCGCCGCGACGGCGACGATCGCGGCGAGGCCGACGTGAAGGCCGCGAGCGTCCTTCATCGCGCCTCTCCCCGCTTGCCCTGCGGCCTGCGCCGGATCCTGACCGCGCACTTCTTGTAGTCCGGCTGCTTCGAGAGCGGATCATACGCCTCGAGCGTCGCGCGGTTCACCATCACGGTCTCATCGAAGAACGGCACGAACACCGTGCCAGGCGGCGGCGCGCCGCGGCCCTCGATCCAGACAGGCAGCTCGAGCGCGCCGCGCCGGCTCTCCAGGAGGACGACCTCGCCGTCGCCGACACCGAGCCTCCGCGCGTCCTCGCGGTTCATCTCCAGGTACGACTGCGGCATCGCCCGCTGTAGCTGGGGTATCCTCATGGTGAGCGACCCCGTGTGCCAGTGTTCGAGGACGCGGCCCGTGCACAGCCAGAACGGATACTCCGCGTCGGGCGACTCGGGCGGCGGCTCGTAGGGGTGAAACCAGATGAGCGCCCGGTCGTCCTTGGTCACCGAATGGTAAAACTGGATCTCGTCCTTCGTGGCATAAGGGTCGTCGAACCTCGCGAAGCGGAACCGCGTCTCCCGCCACGAGCCGTCGGGCTGCTCGACCACGGGCCAGCGCAGGCCCCGCGCCTTGACGTACTCGCGGTACGGCGCCAGGTCCTTGTGCTTGAACCGGGTAAACTCGCGGTACTCCTCGAAGAGCTGCTCGTCGACGTTGACGTCGTGGTAATGCTTGTAGTCCCAGACTGGCACTTCCTTGCCGTTCTTCCGGATGTCGAACAGGAAACGGCCGTCCTTGTCCTTCATCCCGGCGAAGCCCATGTCGTGGAGCTTGCGCGCCACGGCGAGGATCTGCCATGCATCGTCCCGCGCCTCGCCGGGCGGCTCGACCATCTTGAACCACTGCTGCGTGCGGCGCTCGGAGTTGCCGAACATCCCGTTCTTTTCGACCCACATGGCCGAGGGCAGGACAAGATCCGCGGCGCGCACCGTGGCCGTCGGGTAGACGTCGGACACGATCAGGAACTTGCCCGGGATCTTGCGGCTCGCGTCGAAGAGCTCGTTCGTGTTCGGCAACGACTGGCCTGGATTGGTCACCATCACCCAGATGGTGTCGATGTCGCCCCCCTGCTCCTTCGGGGTCGAGAAGCGCTTCCAGAGGTCGACCGTGTGGTAGCCGGGCTTCGGGTTGATCCGCCCCTCGGGCAGGTTCCAGAGGTGCTCGGCCTCCTTCCGGTGCTCGGCGTTCGTGACGACGAGGCCGCCGGGGAGCCCGTGGGCGAGCGTGCCCACCTCACGCACCGTGCCGCAGGCCGACGGCTGGCCCGTCAGGCTGGTCGGAGCGTCGCCGGGCTTGCCGAAATGGCCGCTGAGCAGGTGCACGCCGTGCACCAGATCGTTGATCGCGGTGCCGCGGGTGTGCTGGTTCATCCCCATGCACCAGAGGCTCGTGATCCGCAGATCGCGGCGACCGAAGAGATCCGCCAGCATCCGGATGTCCTTCGCGGCGACGCCCGAGATCGCCTCCACCCGCTCCGGCGTGTACTCGGCCAGCGCCATCTTGTACTCCTCGAAGCTCATCGGCTGCCCCTCGAGGGTCGGGTGCTCGGTCCGCTTCCGGAAGTTGCAGAACCGGTCGACGAACGCCCGGTCGAACGTCCCGCGCTCGACGAGCAAGTGCGCGATGCCGTTCGCGATCGCAAGATCGGTGTTCGGCTTGAAATACAGCGTGTGCTGGCAGAAGCCCGAGGTGCGCGTGCGCCGCGTCGTGAGATCGATGAGGAGCACCTGCTCGCCCCTCGATCGCCGGTCGACGACGCGCGAGAAGAGCACGGGGTGCATCTCGGCCGGGTTGTTCCCCCACATGAGGAGGACATCACACCTGTCGAGATCCTCGTAGCAGCCGGCCGGCTCGTCCACGCCGTAGGTGGAGAGGAAGCCTGTCACCGCCGATGCCATGCAGAGGCGCGCGTTCGGGTCGATCTGGTTGTTCCCGAGCCCCGCCTTCACGAGCTTGTTCGCCGCGTACCCCTCGGGGATCGTCCACTGGCCGCTGCCGTAGAGCGCGAACCCCGCCGGGTTCTGCATCGCGCGCCGCGCGACGATCGCGATGGCCTCGTCCCAGCCGATGGGCTCGAGCTTGCCGTTCCTGCGGAGCAGCGGCCTCGTGAGCCGGTCTCTGCCGTAGAGGGCGAGGCCGACGTGATACCCCTTCACGCAGAGCAGGCCCTTGTTGACGTCTGCGCTCTGATCGCCCGCGACCGCGACCACGCGGCCCCCTCTCACGCCCACCTGCACGTGGCAGCCGGTGCCGCAGAACCTGCACGGCGCCTTGTTCCAGACCACATCGGAGGTGATCCCCGCCGCGGGCGCCGCCTGGGCGGCGGCGACCCCGTCCTTGCCCAGCGCGAGCCGACTGGCGGCCACGGTCGCCGCGCCCATCGCGGAGCACCTCAGGAATTCGCGGCGATCCATCATGGCTCCAGGTCCGAGAAGTCGACCGAGACCACGTCGACGAAGTCCACCCCGTCGGTGCAGAGCACCCGCTCCACGAGCTCTTCCCCGGCGACCAGCGTCGCTGTCTCGGCGATCGCGGGTAGCCTCGAACCCGACGGAGGACCGAGCGAGAGCGCCGCCTCTGCGGCGAGCGAGCGACACGCGCGCGCTCGCGCGCTGGGCTCATCGGAGAGCGTGATGACAAGAGCACTGATGGGCATCGGCACGCCTGGTTGGGGTTGTTCGGGTGGATGCGGTCGAGCGGGTCGAGCGTCGCATCGCAGCTTCGCAACGTCCGGGCCACGCGAGGTCGTCGCCGGAACGCCTGCGCATCGCGGCCTGTCCCTGCGCCCCATTGGAGATCCGCGGCGCACGAGGACCGCCGTGATGCGCAAACGGTGCGTCGCGACGCGCGCCCTGCACCGTGCTCCGCCGCGGGCCGCGGCGCCGCCCCGGACGCGCGCGATGGCACGTGGCGTGCGATGTGGATCGAGCCGTGCACTCCTCTCTTCCTCTTCCCGGGGCCGCCGCGATCCTGGGATTCCTGTGCGTGGCGCACACGGCAGGCTGCCAGGGTCGCGACCAGCCGCCCGGGCTGCGCCCCGCGCTCGACGCGACGCCGATCGCCTCCGCGAGCATCCACCGCCCTGACAAGCTCTCCGGTGTCTCGACGGACAAACGGGACTCCCTGGGCCGGCCGATCCGCGCGGCGTGCGTGACGTGCCATTCGCTCCGCAGGCCCGATGCGCTGCCGACCTCGACGGCGGAGCTCGACGAGTTCCACGTAGGGCTGAGGTTCGAGCACGGCGGGCTGAGCTGCGCCTCGTGCCATGTGATCGGCGAGCAGGACACGCTGCGCAAGGCCGATGGCACGCTCCTCCCGATGCGCGACGCCATGCAGCTCTGCGCCCAATGCCACGGCCCCCAGCTCCGCGACTACGCGAACGGGGCGCACGGCGGGATGAACGGCAGTTACGCGGGCGGGGCGCGGGTGCGCAACCACTGCGTCGACTGCCACGATCCGCACGTGCCGGCGTTCCAGCCGTCGATGCCCGTCCTGCCCCCGCGCGACCGCTTCGTGGAGGCGCGCGGCACAGGAGAAGGAGCCCACCGATGACCCAGACCACAAGGCGCGTCGCGCTCAAGGTGCTCGGAGCCACGCTCGGCGCCTCCGCGTTCGCCCACGCAATGGAGCCGCTCCGCGCGTGGAGCAAGGACCTCTCGCTCGATCAGTTCCTGCAGCGCCACTACAAGGAGCTCACGAGCGATGAGCTCGCGGAGGTCATCCGCCGCCTCGAGCGAGAGACGCGCGAGGAGTACGGCCGCGAGGTCACGATCCGCGACATTCGCCCGCAGGAAGGGGTGCAGTTCGGCTACGCGCTCAGCTTGAGCGTGTGCATCGGCTGCCGCAAGTGCGCCGAGGCGTGCCACCTGGAGAACAACCACGATCGGCGCACGAACAACTCTTACATTCGCGTGCTCGAGATGGATCAGGGCAGCTTCGACATGGAGAAGGGCGACGCGACGTACGAGCACGCCGTGCCCGCGAAGGGCAAGTACTACCTGCCGGTGCAGTGCCAGCAGTGCGACAACGCGCCTTGCGTCAAGGTCTGCCCCGTCCAGGCGACCTGGAAGGAGCCCGACGGCATCGTCGCGGTCGATTACAACTGGTGCATCGGCTGCCGCTACTGCGAGGCCGCCTGCCCCTACCACGCGCGGCGCTTCAACTGGACGAAGCCCGAGGTGCCCGCGGACGAGATCAACCCGGACCAGGGCTACCTGTCGAACCGCATCCGGCCTCAGGGCGTGGTGGAGAAGTGCACCTTCTGCCTGCATCGGACGCGCGAGGGCCGGATGCCGGCGTGCCTCGAGGCCTGTCCCACGGGCGCGCGCGTCTTCGGCAACCTCCTGGATCCGAAGAGCGAGATCCGCTGGGTGCTCGAGAACAAGCGGATCTTCGTCCTCAAGGAGGAGCTCGGCACGCGGCCGCGGTTCTTCTACTTCTTCGACGTCTGAGCGAGCGGAGCCACGATGGGCAAGGACACACACGCCATCACCTACCCGCGCTTCCTCCTCCGGGTGATCGGCCAGAGCTTCGAGGGCTCGTGGCGCTTCTACCTCTGGATGACCGTGCTCACGGCGATCGCCCTCGTCGGGGCGAACGCCTGGGCCCACCAGCTCGTCGAGGGCATGCGGGTCACCGGCATGAGCGACCATGTCTCGTGGGGCCTTTACATCGCGAACTTCACCTTCGGCGTGGGGCTCGCGGCGGGCGCCGTGATGATGGTGATCCCGGCGTATCTCTACGACGACCACGAGATGCACGACGTCGTGATCCTCGGCGAGCTCCTCGCGATCGCCGCCATCGTCGTGTGCCTCCTGTTCATCGTCGCCGACATGGGGCGCCCCGACAGGTTCTGGCACATCTTGCCCGGGCTCGGGCGGTTCAACTGGCCAATCTCGATGCTGACCTGGGACGTCATCGTCCTGAACGGCTATCTGTTCATCAACCTGCACATCTCGGGTTACCTCATCTACACGAGGTACCTGGGCAGGAAGCCGGACAGAAAGTGGTATCTGCCGTTCGTGTTCCTGTCCATCGGCTGGGCGGTCTCGATCCACACGGTGACGGCGTTCCTCTACTCGGGCCTCGGCGGGCGCCCCTTCTGGAACTCGGCGCTGCTCGCCCCCCGCTTCATCGCCTCTGCCTTCATCACGGGCCCGGCCTTCGTGATCCTGCTGCTGCAGCTCGTCGCCCGGCTGACCCGGCTGCACGTGGGCGACGGGCCGATCCGCACGCTCACCTCCGTGCTCCGCGTGACCGTCCTGCTCAACCTGTTCATGCTGGGCTCGGAGCTCTTCACGTCGCTCTACACCGGGGGCACGCACAGCACTGCGGTGACCTACCTGTTCTTCGGCCTGCACGGCAAGAGCGCGCTCGTGCCGTGGATCTGGTCGGCCGTCGCGCTGAACATGACCTCCGCGGCGCTCCTGCACCTGCCGGCGAGCCGCGGGAGCCGTGCCTACCTCAACGCGGCCTGCGTCGCCGCCTTCACTGGCGTCTGGATCGAGAAGGGCATGGGCCTCATCATCCCCGGCTTCGTGCCGAGCACCCTTCACGAGCTCGTCGAGTACGTGCCCTCGATGGCCGAGTGGAAGATCACGGCAGGCATCTGGGCCGTCGGTTTCATGGTGCTCACGATCGCCATCAAGGTCGCGCTGACGGTGCTCACCGGCGAGATGTCGGTCGAGCCGCGCTCCGGTGCCACCCGCACAGGCGAGCACGCGCCGCCGCTTGCGCCATAGCGCTGCTGAGCGGCATGGCGCGCGGCCAGACCCACCTCAGGCTCGTCGCGCTGGGCTGCGGGCCTGGCCCGGAGAAGGTCGGCGATGCGCCCCGGGTGGACAGCTGAGCTTGCGGCGCTGCCCAGCTCACTCGGCGACGATCGCGACGGAGGCCGGGAGCGCCCCGATCTCCGCCGTGACCACGCCGTCCTCGTACGAGAAGGGCACCACGCGATCTTCCTCGAAGTCGATCGACGCGACAGTGACCTGCGTCGGGCTCGCGTCGGCGGGGAAGCTCACCGTCACCCCCTCCTGCTCCACCACGCCTGCGCTGTACTCGTGGTTGATCACGTGGAGCACCGTGCGGCCGTCCGCGAGCCGCACGAGGTTGTGGCTCATCTTCTTCTCGCCCGCGCAGGTCTCGGGCTGCTCGGCGGACGCGCACTCCTCGAAGGAGAGGGTCGCCGGCCCTGGGAGGTCGGTCGCTCCGTGGTACAGATCCTCGTGGGACTTGTAGAAGTCGCGGAAGCGCGCGAAGAACTCCATCATCTCGAGCGCGGTCGCCGTGCTCTCGTCCGTTGTCGTGTGCAGCGGCAGGGCGAAGTACAGGCCGTTCGCATAGACCTCTGCGGCGAAGATGCGGAAGTAGTCCTTCCGCTCCTCCAGCGGGAGCCCGTAGTAGCGGTTCATCATGTCGTTGGGCCAGTCCAGGAACAGCATCAGCGGGACTTCCTTGCCGCCGACGAGCTCCTGAACGCGCTTCGAGCGCGCCTTGAGCCCCCGCAGGGCTGCCTGGAATGACACGGTCCCGTCGAGGTGTCCCTCCACGACAGGCACCCAGTTCATGCCGCGCGGGCCATCGCCGTCGATGTTCCAGTCGTACAGACCCACGCTCTGCAGGTCGACGAACGGCACGATGCCGTTCGACGAGATGAAGATCTCGCGGCCGTGCTGCTCGCGCGCGTAGCGGCGGAGCTCGAGCACGACCTCCTGCCAGTAGACGAGCGCCGGATAGACCTCGACGAAGGTCCCGAGCTGCGGGTCTGGCCGGTTTCCCACGGTCCGGCCCCACTCCTCGACGAGCAGCTTGTTCCCGCTGTCGAAGGGCTTCACCGTGGCGTTCACGCGCTGGAGGTAGCCGCGGAAATCGAAGCCTCTCCCGGCGGTCTCGGGCGCTCCTCCGCAGTCGAGCCCGTCCTCCGGGAGGAGATCGAACCCCTGCTGCCAGCCGTCCGGACGGCGGCCGTGCTTGCGACAGAGGTAGTTGCCGAAGTCCGCGACATGGTGATCGTCGAACCCCTCGTTGCCGTCGTACTCCGCGCCCCCGTAGCCGCCGTTGATCTCGTCGAAGTTCAGCCCGTCGACGCCGAGGTCGATCTGGAGCTTGCCGATCTCGACGAGCCGCGCCCGGTAGCTCGGGGACGCCATGCTCGACCGGTGGGCGCCTGGCACGATCTGGTCGTGGGCGACGAGCTCGCCCGCGGCGTTGCGCGTTGTCTGCTCCAGAAACTGCTCCTCGCTGTCGACCTCGTCGTCGAAGACGATGGATGCGGTGCTGCCCGCGACAAAACGGATTCCACGCTCGCGGCAGCTCGCCAGGTACTCGGCGTCATAATCGTCGGCCTGGATCCCGGTGTCGCGCCAGCGCTGCCACGCTCTTGGCACCATGTCCGGGGCGAGCTCGATCACCTGGGGATCCGCCTCGTGTACCTCGACCTGGCTGAACGCGAACACCGTCAGCTCCGACGTGTCGAACGTGCCGAACACCTCGGGGTGGATATCGGGCATGACCGGCGTGATCTCGCCTCCACCCCCCTCTCCCCCCGCGCCCGTCGCCGTGGTCGCGCCCTCGCCGCCCGCGCTCCCGCTGGACGCGGCCATGCCGCCGGTTCCTCCGGCCCCCCCGGGGTCCGGATCCGAGCCGCACGCGCTCTCGGCCAGGGCGCCGGCCATGACCATGCACGTCAGCAGCCCGGACCAGCCTGATCTCCCGATGCGGGCCGCGCGGCCCTGGTACCTATGCGCCGGAGCCCCTCGACGCCCGGCGCCGCCCTCGATCCCGTCTTTCCGATGAGTTGCCATGCGCACAGAAGGAGTTCGCGCCATCCGCCATGTCAAGACTGCCCTGCCCCGCTGCACGAAGCTGTCACAGGGGGAGCTCCTCAGGCAACGGCGTCAAATTCCAGTACCACCGCTCGCGCTTCATGGTTGAATTCCGCGTGCACAGAACGTTGCTCCGCCGACTGGCGGCCTTCATCGCCCCCTGCGTCCTCGGCGCCGCGCTCTCCTCTTCCCACGGTTCTGCGTTCAGGGTTTGCTCATGACGGAGAAGATCATGCCCATTCGACCTTCATTGTCGCACACCATTCTTCTTGGCTTGCTCGCTGCCGCCTGCAGCTCGAGCGAACCGGCTCTGGAGGGCGCCGGCGGCTCGGGCGGCACCGGCGGCTCGGGCGGCGCAGGTGGCTCGGGCGGCGCCGGTGGGTCCGGCGGCGGCGAGGAGGCTGCGCTGCTCGTCGAGACGGAGGCGGGTCCGGTGGAGGGCGCGCGCGTCGGCGCGACGCGCACCTTCCTGGGCATCCCGTACGCCGCGCCGCCGGTCGGGGACCTGCGCTGGAGATCGCCCGCGCCGCACGAGCCGTGGACCGAGCCGCGGGCTGCCGTCGAGGTGGGTATCCCCTGCTCGCAGCTGAACCTGCTCACCCCGGGCTTCAATGAGAGCTCGGGAGAGGACTGCCTCACCCTCAACGTCTGGACGCCCGAGCGCCCGGCGTCCTCGCCGCTGCCCGTCCTCGTCTGGATTCACGGCGGCGGCTTCGAGCTCGGCAGCGGCGGAGAGGCCGATTACGACGGCCGGGCGCTCTCCGAAGCGACCGGCTCGGTGGTGGTCACCTTCAACTACCGCCTCGGCCCGCTCGGGTTCCTCGCCCTCCCGGAGCTCAAGTCGGAGGATCCCGATCACCCCTCGACGGGCGGGTACGGCCTCGAGGACCAGCGCGCCGCGCTCGAGTGGGTCAAGGCCAACATCGCCGCGTTCGGCGGGGATCCGGGCGGGGTCACCCTGTTCGGCGAGTCCGCGGGCGGCATCAGCGTCTGCATGCACCTGGTGTCGCCCAGGAGCAAAGGCCTGTTCCAGCGCGCCATCATCGAGAGCGGACCGTGCGACTCCGCCGCGGACGAGGCGACGGCCAGCGCGCAGGGGCAAGAGTTCGTCGAGGCGCTGGGCTGCACCGACGCGCCTTCCGTCCTCGAGTGCCTTCGCGGCAAGTCGGCCGAGGAGATCATGAGCGCGCTGCCGCGGGGCGCGGCCTTCCTCGAGGGCGCCGGCCCGACGTGGTTCCCGGTCGTCGACGGATGGAACCTCCCCGACGCGCCGGGCAAGCTCCTCGAGGCCGGGAGCTTCGAGAAGGTGCCGACGATCCTCGGCAGCAACGCGGATGAGGGCACGCTCTTCGTCACGCTCTGGGGCGAGTCCGCGACGGTCGCCGACGACGCCGCGTTCGAGGCGTTCGCCGAGACGCTCGCCCCAGGCCATGGCGAGGAGGTGGTGGCGCTCTACCCGAGCGAGACCTACGGCTCGGCGCAGGCGGCGGCGATCGCGGCGCTGGGCGATTCGATGTTCGTGTGCCCGACGCGGCGGGCGGCGCGCGCGATCGCGGGCGGCGGCGCAGCGACGTATCTCTATCATTTCACCTATGCGCCCGAGAGCTCGCTGCTCGGCGATCTCGGCTCCTTCCATTCGTCCGAGATCAAGTTCGTGTTCGGCAACCCGACCTTGGTGTTGCCGGAACCGCTGACCGAGGACGAGCTCGGAATGTCGCAGGAAATCATGGGGTACTGGTCGCGCCACGCGGCGAGCGGGGACCCCAACGGCGAGGGCGCCGTCGCGTGGCCGAGGTATGAAGCGGAGGGGGACGAGAGCCTCGCCCTCGATCTCGAGTTCGCTCCGCAGGCCGGCCTGAAGGGAGAGCTCTGCGACGCGTGGGACACCTTCGCCACGGCGGCTCCCTGACGGTGCTCGCACGGCGGGCCGCGGTGCGCCGCGCCATGGCCGAGGCCCGACGAGCGGCCTGCGCGCCTTGCATCCGGGCCCGCCGCGAGCGCGATCCCTGAGCGCCGCCGGCCGCTGCGCTCTAAATACCGGTAGATATTATGCTATCCTGATCACGGTGCTCTCCTCCTACGACCTCTCCGCCATCATGGCCCGCCTCGACGGGCGCGAGGCCGCGCTCGACCTGCTCACGCAGGAGCGCCAGGCCGCGGTCGCCGCGATCTTGCGGGCGCCGGCGGGGCCTCTGGGCACGGCGCTCGAGCCTGCGGGGGGCCGGGAGCCCGGGGAGGCCGAGCTCCTCCTGATCCGCCGGGCCGAGCACCCGGCCGATCCCTGGTCGGGGCACATGGCGCTCCCGGGCGGGCGGCGCGAACCGGCGGACGAGAGCCTGCTCGCCACCGCGATCCGCGAGACGCGGGAGGAGGTGGGGATCGACCTCGCGGCGCACGGGACCCTGCTCGCGCGCCTGCCCGAGGTCCCGGCGGTCGCGCGCGGGCGGCGCGCCGGGATGATCGTCGCCCCGTTCGTCTTCGCGCTCCGCTCCACGCCGGAGCTCACCCTGAGCGGCGAGGTGGCCGAGGCGGTCTGGACGCCGCTCGGGCCGCTCGCGCGCGGCGAGCGCACCTCGCGTTATGCGTACACGCACGAGGGCAACGTCCTCCAGCTCCCATGCCTGCTCGTGGACGAGCGGGTCGTCTGGGGGCTGACGTACCTCATGTTGAAGCAGCTCTTCGAGGTGCTTCACCGGTAGCTTGCGAGCCGCCGGATCAGCCGGTCTACCACGGAGTCGCCGGCCGCTTTGCCCTCAGAAACCGCCCTCGATCGCGAGCCCGGGCATCGTGATAGGCCCGATCTTCCGCGGCGTGCACCCGCTGTCATCGCAGCTCACGTCGAACACCTCCTTCGCCAGCGTCGCGTTCTGCACGTCGAGCACGAGCCCGAGGTACCTCCGCGTGCCCAGCGCCCAGCGCTTCGACAGGCGCATGTCGAGCCGGTAGAACGGCGCGATGCGATCCGGGTGCTCGCGCGGGGGGCGGCCCGGGGCGGCCTCGTCGGCGGGAAAGCCGGTGTAAAAGACGTGGCGGATCCCGCCGCGCCAGCCGCTGCCGAGGTCGTAGAGCAGCGCGACGTGCGCCACGTGCGTCCGGTCGTAGGCGGAGGGGATCGTCGACCTGCCCCGCGTGCGCGTGGAGCGCGACAGCGTGTACGACGCCAGGAAGAACATGTCGCGGCGGAGCGCCCCGCGCGCCCCGAGCTCCAGACCGTACGTGTCGCCGAGGCTCCGCGTGAGGAAGCGCTCCGTGCTGAGGTTCGTGCCGCGGCCCGTCCCGATCGGATCGCTCAGGCCGAAGGTCGCCTGTCGAAACACCGTGGCGCTGAAGTTGACCGGGCCCGCGTCGGCCTCGACGCCGAAGCTCGACTGCAGGCTGCGCTGCAGACCCCCCGGGATGCCGCCGATCTGGAGCGCCGGTAGCGGGGCGAGGCCGGGAAGCTGCGAGGCGAGGCCGAACGCCGGGATGAGCCGCACGTGGTCGCCGACGCCGAAGCGGCCGACGATCCTCGGATCGACGGCGAGCGCGCTCTTGCCGAGCGAGGTGTAGTGGTCCACGCGCACGCCGGGCGTGAGGGTCGACCGCTCGTCGAGCACGAGCAGGGCGTCCGCCCACGCGCCCAGCGCGAGGTCGAGCCGGCTGCGGAAGAGCTCGGGGAAGCTCTCGTCGAGCTGGGCCGTCCCCTCGGCGGGCGTGTCCTCCTCGGTGGACGCGCCGCCTTCGGCCTCGCCGTCCGATGCGCTGGGGCGCGGCGTCACCACGTAGCGGTCGACCGCGGCGTCGACGCCCACCCGCAGGAGCGCGCGCCCCCCGAGGAGGGGCCGGGCCAGGCTCATCCGCGCGTTGAGCTTCCAGGCCTCGGCGCTCTCCACGCCGACCCCGCGCGACCGGTCGAGCCCGAGGGTGAGCGCCGACCTGACGCGCGCGCCCGAGGCGGCGTCGTCGCGGTCGTAGCGCAGGTCCAGGCGGTGGAAGTCGCTGTCGAGGAGGACATCGGTCTCCTCGGCGCCGTCCTCCTCGCCGATGCTGGCGAGGTAGTCGTACGCGCCGAAGGCGAACACGGTGAAGCGCTCCTCCGGCCCGAGCCGGTACGTCATCCGGCCCTGGTAGTCGGCGTAGCCCACGTCGACGCTCGGGACGAGCGCCGAGGTGAGCGCCGCGCCGGCGGCGTAGCGCCCTCCCACGAGGACGTGGGTGTCCCTGTCCATCGGCCCCTCCACGACGCCGCCGAGGTCGACGAACCGGAGGCTCCCCTCCCCGCGCCAGACGTCGGACGGCGGCGCGCTCTCGGCCTCGATCGCCGCGCCCGCGAGCCGCCCGATGTCCGCGGGATAGGGGCCGAGGTGCATCTCGACGCGCTGGACCATCGCGGCCGGGATGACGCTGGGGCCGGCGCCCACGTGAAAGAGGAGCGGGACCTGGATGCCGTTGAAGAAGTAGCCGATGTTCCCCGGCGGCGCGCCGCGGATGTAGTAGTACGGCATGCCGCTCGCGATGGAGGTCACGCCGGGCTGGATCTCGATGGCGCGGTAGGGGTCGCCGAGGGCGCCGGGCAGCTCGCGGACGTCGCGCCGCGTGAGCGAGACGGAGCCCGGCGGAGCCCGGTTGCCTTCGACGGTGACCTCGATCCCGGCGGGCGCGGCGGCCGGTCCGTCGGGGACCACGGGAGCCGGCGGCTCGGCCGGGGGTGCGCCGGGCGCCGGCGCCGCCTCGGTTCCTGCCGGCTCACCGGCCGGGCGACCTGCCGGCTGAGGGCGCGCCTCGCCCGCATGCAAGGTGGCGGCAGCGGCGAGCGCGAGGGAGAAGAGTGCGCCTGGGGATCTCACGCGAATGTCGTAAATGCGCCGCCGGGCAGCCGGGAGAACCTCCCCCGTGGCGCCCCGGGATTATCAAATCCAGCGGCTCGGCGGAAGCCAGGGAGTCCATGGACGCTCAACCACCGATGCGCCCTGGACGCGCATCCCCGCGCTCACCAGGCGCCAGCCACGATCGGCGGCGCGTCCCCTTCCCCGATCCGGGAGCACAAAAAACAGAGCGCCCATTCGACGGCGGGGGGGAAGCCGTCACGGGCGCTCTGATGTCCGTGTTTAGCAGGACACGGGCCAAGGCTCCTCCCCTCTACGTTCCTGGGGTTACCCTTAAGGGCACCCCCGACGCCTTTCGATTCTGAGATCTCTGCTTTCAAACCTGGCATGAGATCCGCGCCTTGGAACATCCCGCCAGGCCTCCCTGCCGCGCGAGCTCCCTGAGTTGCGAGCCAGGCCGAAGACGCCGGCACGGTGCTCATATTGACAAGTAATTGTCAATGTGACAGGTTACTTCCAATGACGAGGCTCACCGCGGAGGCGACCGCGCTCAGCGAGCTGGTTGTCGAGGTGTTCCGCTTGAATGGTCTGGCGCTCGAGGCCGGGGACGCCCTGGCCAGGCCGGCGGGGCTCACGAGCGCGCGCTGGCAGGTGCTCGGCGTCGTGGACCACGGCCCGGCGCCGGTCTCGAACGTCGCTCGGACGATGGGGCTGACTCGCCAGGGCGTGCAGCAGATAGCGGATGCCCTCGAGCGCGAGGGGTTCGTCGAGTATGTGGAGAACCCGCACCACCGCACGGCCAAGCTCATCGCGATGACGGCGGCAGGGCGCGAGGCCCTGCGGCAGGTAGAAGCGCGCCACGCCGCGTGGGCGGACCGGATCGGCAAGCGGCTCGATCTGTCGAGCCTGCACGCGGCCATCGATGTGCTGCGACAGGCCCGACGTGTGCTCGAAGAGGACGCGGCGTCGCCTGCGCGACCCGCTCGAAAGGCGTGATCCCATGAGCGGAGCGATGACGATTCCCGTGCTTCCGTGTGTGTCGCTGCCCGAGACCCTGGCGTTCTACGGCGCCCTTGGCTTCGAGGTGACCCACCAGCAGACGGCGCCGAACGTGTATGCGGCGACGCGCCGCGGGGAGGTCCACCTGCACTTCATGGGCCTCAAGGGGCTGGATCCCAGACAAGCGTACAGCGCGTGCCTGGTGATCGTCCCCGAGGTCGAGCGGCTCCACGAGACCTTCGCGGAGGGGCTGCGGCGGGCGTACGGCAAGCTGCCGATCTCCGGCCTGCCCCGGATATCGCGCATGAAGAAGGGGCAGAGCCGCTTCACGGTGGTCGATGTCGCGGGCAACTCGGTGATCTTCATCCGGCGGGACGCGCCGGACGACGACGACGGGGCCGCCGGATCGCGTTCGGACTCGAGGCTAGGTAAGGCCCTGCGCGCGGCTGCGCGGCTGCGCGACTTCAAGAACGACGACGCCGCGGCCGCCAAGGTCCTCGACGTGGCGCTCGCCCGGAAGGGGCCGGACGACCCGTTCGAGCGCGCCCTCGCCCTCGCAGCCCGGCTAGAGCTCGCTGTCGCCTTGGGCGAACAGGCGCGCGCCAGCGCCCTGCGCGAGGAGATCGACGAGGCGCCGCTCTCCGACGAGGAGCGCGCCCAGCTCCGGCCCCAGCTCGACGCCGTGGACGCGTTCGAGCGGTCGCAGCGATAGGCGCGCCCGCGCCAGGCCTCACGTCGCTCGCCGCCTCCGTGTCGCGCCCGGCGGACGCGTGACACGCTCGTCCTTGGCCAGGAGCTCGAGCGCGCGATCGAGCGCGACCCCCAGCGAGCGCGCGCCCTCGACCGAGAGGTCGGAGAAGAGCATCTGCGCGCCGACGAAGGCCGCGTACTCCAGCCGCGCGAGCAGCAAGGCGGCGCCGCGCGCGCGCCCCTCGGAGGCGTACAGGGACGCGAGGTACTCGACGCGGCGCGCGTCGACCCGCCGGAGCACGGCCGCGGCGCGCTCGTCGCGGAGCGCCCACGCCCGCACGGCGAGCTCGAGGCGGCCGTCGAGCGAGCGCACGACCGCGGAGAGCCGCTGCCGCTTCTGCTCAGGGCTCCCGCCGGCCTCGGCGTGGTGGATCGGCGCCGACGTCTGCCGCTCCTCCCAGCGAGCGAGGAGCGCCGCGAGGAACGCCGCGATGTCCTCGAAGTGGTGATAGAACGAGCCCTTCGTTCGCCCGAGCCTCGCGCAGAGCCCGTCGATCGTCAGCGCGCCCTCGCCGCCGTCGCGGAGCGCGTCGAGCCCCTGGTCGAGCCAGTCGTTCCTCGAGGTGCGCGCCATGCGGGTCAGTCGAGCGTGGCGCCCGCGACAGCGGCCGCGAGGGTGAGCGAGAGCGGCGAGTACACGAGGCGGTTCAGCCGGTGATACGGCAGCGCGCGCGTGCCGGGCCGCAGGCGAGCGTCGAAGTAGCCGCCGACGCCCCGCGCCCCGAGCACCAGCGCGACAGCCCACGCGCCGAGCCGGAGCAGGGCCGGCGAACCGCCGCCGCCGTACCGCTGCGCCAGCACCAGCGCGGCAGACGACGCGAGGAGACACGCCACGACGAGACACGCGCTCAGGGAAGGAAAGGGGCTCCCCTTCGGCAAGCCGACCACCATCTCCACCTTCTCGTGCCGAGCATCCCCGGGCCACGCGCCTCCCAGGCCCCAGTAGACGTGGATCGCCGCGAGCACCCCGAGGGCGCCGCCCGATGCCAGGGCAAGCACGTCCCGCCGTGGGACCCCGACGCCCAGCGCCCCTGCAGCGCACAGGATCGCGAGCAGGCCAAGCAGCGTCCACGGAGACACCCCGCGCGGCGCTCCGAGCCGGGACACGCCGGCGACCAGCACGATGAGCGCGGCGACGACCGCCGCGCTCGAGAGACGTGGATCCATCGGGGCCTCACTTTCAAACCATACCATACGGTATGGTATTGACCTGGACAAGCGTCTGCTCCTCACTGAACGTACGGCGCAGGGACCGTGGCTGTGGCGCTCCGCCACGGACGCTCCGGAGCCACGCGAGGCCCTCGGCTCCTCAGGTTGCTCTCGCCCGGCGCCGCTCACGCTGCCCCGCACCTCCCTGCACGCGCCGCCCGCCACGCCCGGCGCGGCCCGATCCCCGCCGGCAGCGCGGCAGCGCCACCGTGCTTTCCACCATCGGCGGTGAGATTCTCACCAAAACCGCACGACCAACAAATGCTGATAATTTCTCGGGGCCTATCGAAATACACTCGATCGAAATACACTCGATATACACTCGATTCATCGCTGCTTCATGACAGATTCGGCTTCCTTGTCCTCGCTGACCCAAGTATGAAATAGGAGTGCGAGCTCTCCTTGGCTCCGAAGTGACAAGGGCGCCGCGCGCCCCCGGTCGGGTCGCCTCGCCGGCGTGAAGGAGCAGGAAGAGAGAGGCTTGGGGCAGCGCCGAGCGGTCGGCGCGGTGCCCCCTGCCGACGAGCCGAAACGCGACACGTGAGAGAAGGACCATCACGATGAGGAGAAGGAAGGACCCGTTCGGCATCGCGCTCGCGCTCGCCGGCGCCGGCAGCTTCGCGGGCTGCTGGGAAGGCGGCGCTGTCCAGATCTATTCGTGCAATGAGCCCTGCTTCAGCCTGGATGCCCACGAGTGCAATGATCCGTGCCCCGTGTGCGACGGCGCGTGCGTGCCGCCGCCGGCCCTCGGGTTCGACGATCCCATCGTTCTCTGGAGGGGCGACGCGACCGGCGGGACGTCCCCACCGGAGTGCCCGGCGGAGGCGCCGGATCTCGTGTTCGACGGTTACAGCGGCTTCAACGGCGAACACGCGTGTCCAACGTGCCTTTGCACGAAGCCCTCCTGCGAGCTGCCATCAGGCCTCGTGGGGAGCGCCTCGGCCACGTGCGGCGCGACGGCGTCCACGTCGTTCGCCGCCCCCGTGGGGTGGAGCGGCGCGTGTACGGCGCCGGCCGCGGCGACCTCGGGCGAGCTCAGCTCGCTCCTCATCCTGGCGCCTACGGTGAGCGCGTGCGCCCCGACGCACGATCCCGGAGGAGCGCCGCCCGAGCTGGCCGCCCCCGCGAGCACCCGGGTGCGCGCGTGCACCGGCACGGCCGACAAGAACAAGTGCAGAGATCCCTCGAAGATGTGTGTCGCGGCCCCCTGGCAGCGGTCACAGGGCTTCACGATGTGCATCCGCTATCTCGGCCAGCGCACGCCGGAGTGCCCTGAGCCGTATCCCGATCTGCTGGCGGTCGCCGAGGGCTTCGACGACACGCGCAGCTGCACGCCTTGCGCGTGCGAGGAGCTCGAGGACGCCACGTGCGCCGCGCTCGTCTCGGTCTACGAGGACGACGGCTGTCGCGAGCTCCTCGGCGCAGAGACGGTGACGATGGCCGGGCCGAAGTGCGTCGCGGGGCCGGATCTGCGGCTCGAGAGCATGGAGGCGCGATGGCTCAGGGACGACCCAGGCAGATGCGCCCCGACCGGCGGAGTCGCCATGGGCCAGGTGACACCGGAGAGCCCGGTCTATTATTGCTGCCAGTCAGACGAGGTCATCCCTATCTACTGATGACCCCGCTCGCCAAGGGCTGTTCGACCTGGACGCCCCTTGAAGCGAGGGTGCGACTTCGTGTACCTGTGCGTGCGCTTCGCGGCTATAAGAGCGAATCACGCGAAAGGGAGAGCGGATATGCGAATCGCACGATGGTGCTTCTGGATCGCGCTCGCCGCGGCCGGCTGCAGCGCGTCCAACCGCGGCACGTCCGCGACGGAGACCGACCCGTCCTCGGGTGCCGGAGATAGCGGTGCAGGGAGCGGCGAGGGCGGCCAGGACGATCCGTTTGGCTCCGGCGCCGATATCGGCGGGAACAGCGGAGACGTCGGGAATGGGGACAACGGGAGTGGGCCCCCTGACAACGGGTGCATCGAGCGGGCATCCCTCGTGTATGTGCTCTCACAGGACAACGAGCTCTACAGCTTCAGGCCCGATCGTAAGGAGTTCACGAAGATTGGTGTCCTGGGGTGCCGGACCGGCATGGATCCGAACTCGATGGCGATCGATCGCAACGCGGTGGCGTGGGTCAACTATGTCGAGCCCGACGACAGCGAGGGGACGTTGTTCAAGGTCAGCACCGAGGACGCGAGCTGCGAGCCCTCCGGGGCCACGCTCTCCGACGGGTGGTCCCGGCTCGGCATGGGCTTCTCGAGCGACCTCTCGCGCCCGGACACCGAGGAGCTCTTCGTGGCGGGCGCGACGGGCATGCCGGGCATCGGGCTGGGGAGGATCGACGGCGCGTCCGTGACGCCGGTCGGCGAGTTCAGCGGCTCGATGCGCGACATCTCGGCGGAGCTCACCGGCACGGGGGATGGACGCCTCTTCGGCTTCTTCACGACCACCCCGGTGCAGCTGGCCGAGATCGACAAGGAGACCGGCGAGATCATCGAGGCCACGGACCTGCCGGGCATCGAGACCCCCAGCTCCTGGGCGTTCTCGTTCTGGGGTGGCGACTTCTATTTCTACACCGCCCCGAGCGAGCTCGGGTCCTCGTCGCGGACCACCAACGTGAGCCGCTATCGCCCGTCCGACGGCTCGATCGACACGGACTACATGACGAACATCGGCTTCCGCATCGTCGGCGCCGGCGTATCGACCTGCGCCCCCCTCGATCTCCCCCGCTAGCGCGAGCGACGGTCTCCCGCACAGGAGACGGGCCCACCTCGACGTTTTCGGTGCTCGGCGTACGTGAGTACGCCTGCGCGCCGAAAACGCCGATCTGGGCCCGTCTCCTGTGCGAGAGACCGCCGCTCTGCTCTGTATGTAAGCGCCGCTCTGGGTCTCACTCGCCTGCCTGGCGGCTGAGCCCGTAGCGCACGAATCTGCACCCGCCCTGAAGGGGTCGGAGGAGCCCTCGGGACGGACTCGTCAGGGTCGTTCCTGATGTCATCAGGAACGGATCGGGGAAGCGCGCTGCCGGCGGTACAGGCGTCTACCGGTCTGGCATCGCTGGCATCAGGTTGCGCGTGGTCGATCGGGCACACCCGATCGGGCGGCGAGGTGTTGTGATGCGGATGAACCTTCTCCCCGTGCGCGCTCACTGGCTACTCGCGCTCGCGCTGTCGCTCACCGCAGCGTGCGGGACGGCGCCGGCCGCGGAATCTCCTGCGCGCGAGGACATCTTCCGCGCCGCGGGGCCGAACGAGTTCATCTTGCTGACCGCCCGGGGCGAGCTCGTCAGCGCCGACATCGAGCCGGGGCGCGTCGTCGGCCCGGACGTGAACCTCGGCGTGTACGCCGCCGACAGAGGGCGCGGCGGGCAGACAGTCCGGGGCGTGGCGTTCGACCAGGCCGTGAACGTCACCGCGACGGGCCAGCGCGCGGCCGGCATCGTCGGTGCCATGCCGCTGGAGCTCTCGGTGACCCGGGCGGAGGCAGGGCTCCGCGCGCAGGGCCTCCTGGCTGGCGCCCTCTCCGACTACCGGCTGGACGAGCGGCGGCTCACGGGCACGATCGGGCGCTGCAGCTACGAGCTCACGCGGACGGGGCGCACCTACGAGGGGTCGCGGAGCTGCGAAGGCCAGCCTCATCACGCGACCGTCCTCCTGCCCCGCGGGCTGTCCTCGTGGAGCGACGCCGCGCTCGCGGCCGCCCTCGGGCTGCTCCTTGGCGCGTGAGCGCGGCGCAGCCCCGCCCCGTCGCGTGGCGAATGACAGGTCGCGCAGCGGCTGCTAGAGCTCCGGGCGACCCGGCAAGAAAGACGAAGCGCGCCGGAAGCCCGTCGGGTACGGAAGGGCCGAGCCTCCTGGGCCCCGGGCCTCGGCGGTCCTTTCTTCGCGCCCTCGCGCGGCACCCCCTCTTCATCCGTGACGAAGCCCAGATCCGATGGCAACGCGCCGGGCAGGCCGACGCCGGCGACTTCACCGAACCTCCTCGAGGGACGCTCTGCGCCCATCCCGGTCGGGCCGCGCCTCGAGGCCGTGCTCGAGCTCGCCTACCGCGCGCGCCGCGCGGTGCTGCTCGAGGGGCCCACGGGCATCGGCAAGAGCGAGCTCGTCCGGCAGCTCGCCGAGCGGCTCGGCATCGCCACCGTCGTGCTCGATCTGAGCCTCCTCGAGCCGCCCGACCTCGTGGGCCTGCCGGTCATCCGGGACAGCCGGACCACCTACGCGGCGCCGTCGGTGCTGCCCCAGGACGGCGCCGGCATCCTGATGCTGGAAGAGCTCAACAGGGCGGAGCGGTACATCCAGCAGCCGGCGCTGCAGCTGCTCAGCGCCCGGCGGCTGCACGAGTACGAGCTGCCCGCGGGCTGGGTGTGCTTCGCCGCGGTCAACCCCGAGTCGGCCGATTACCAGGTGACCCCCCTCGATCGCGCGCTCCGCGCACGGTTCCTTCACCTGAACGTCCGCGCTGACCGGGCGTCCTGGCTCGCCTGGGCGCAGGTGAACGGCCTCCACCCGGGCGTGATCGCCCTCGCGCAGGGGCACGAGCGCGTCCTGGATGACGTCCCCCCGCGCACCTGGACCTATGCGTCGCACGTGCTGAGCGCGCTCCGCCCCGAGGAGCTCGCGGACGGCGTGCTCCTGCGCGACGCCCTGGGCGGGTACCTGCCCCCGAGCTGGGTCGAGCTCCTGCTCGCGTCGAAGGACACCTGGTCGACGCGGCTGCCGTTCGACCTGCGCGCGCTGCTCGCCGATTACGGGCCGAGCTCGCCGGCGGGCAAGGTGCTGCGCGGGGCGCGCGAGCGCGGGGAGACCGACCGGTTCGACGAGGTGACGACGCGGCTCGCGCCGCTGCTCGAGGGGCCGGAGGTCGGCGTGCTCGCGGCGCAGCGCAAGCTGTCGCTGGGGGCGTTCGAGGCGCTGCTCGCCGACCTGCCGGGCGATCACCGCGAGCGCCTCCAGGACGCGCTCGGCGGCAACGCGACGGCCACGCAGCTCATCGACGTCCGCCCCGAGGAGCTGCTCCAGAACTACGCGGGCAGCGCCGCCGAGCAGAAGGTGCTGGCGTGGCGCGCCGATCCGCTGCGGCAGCACCGCGTGGGGCTCGTCGTGACCGCGCTGTCGGCGCACCTCGCGCAGCAGGCGAAGCTCGTCGACGTGCGGCGGAGCAACGTCGCGCGCGTGTGCCTGGGCCAGCTGCTCGCGCAGCTGCCGGAGCGCTGGGCCCTGCGGCTCGCGGGGGCGCTGAAGAAGCACGGCGTCACGCCGGTCCGGCCGCAATGAGCGAGACCGCGGGGCGCGGCGAGGTGCGCGAGGTGCCCGAAGACGCGCTCGCCGCGTGGCTCGACGCCTTCGTGCGCGATCCCGGCTTCCTGGACCGGTACCCCTGCTACGCGGCGATCCTCGCGCGGCTCGCGCCGGTCGCAGACCCCTCGGTCAAGCGCATGGCCGTCTCGCTGTTCGACGGCCGCTTCTTCCTCCACGTCAACGTGGAGTCGTTCATGAACGAGCCCGTGTTCCTGCGGGGCGTGCTCCTCCACGAGGTGCACCACGTCGCGCTCGGGCACCTGTGCCACCCCAAGTTCGCAGGCGCGGACGAGCCGGAGCTCATGGACCTCGCCCTGGAGATGTCGGCCAACGAGTACATCGAGGAGCCGCTGCCCGATCCGATCCGCTGGCAACCCTACGCCTCGATCGGCCTGCGCGGCGGCCAGAGCACGCTCGAGCGCTACGAGCTGCTCGTGAGCGCCGCGCGCGAGGGCAAGCTCCCGCAGCGCGGCGGTGAGGCCGTCGACGATCACCGCGTGCTCCGGCGCCCCTCGCGGGAGCCGGGCGCGGTGGAGCAGACGCGGCAGCTCCTGCTGCGCGCCGCCGAGGAGGCCGACGCGCTCGCGAACGACGGCGATCCGGCGGACGTGCCCGGCCTGCTGCTCGCGGGCAAGACGCCAGGACGGCTCATCGAGGAGCTGACGGACGCGATGGGCCCGCCCGCGCACCCGCTCGACTGGAAGACCGCGCTGCGGATGTTCGTGGCGAGGGAGCGCGCGCCGGTGCACACGTACGCGCGGCCGAACCGGCGCTTCCCGGGCCGCATCGGCGAGGTCCCCGGCAGGACGTACGCGCCCCGCGCGATCACGAAGCCGTCGGTGCTCGTCGCGATCGACACGTCGATGAGCATGCGGCGCGAGGAGCTCTCGGAGATCGCCCGGCAGCTGCAGGTGATGAGCGAGTCGGCGCGCATCACCGTCGTCGAGTGCGACGTGGAGATCGGGCGCGTGTACGCGTTCGACGGGCGGCTCGACGAGGTCGGCGGCCGCGGCGGGACCGATCTGCGGCCGGTGTTCGCCCCGGAGTTCCTGGCGGCGCGCAAGGTCTCCGGCGTCGTCTATTTCACGGACGGCGCGGGGCCCACGCCCCCGGCGCCGCCGCCCCTGCCGGTGCTCTGGATCCTGACGAAGCCGCAGGATTTCACGTGCCCGTGGGGCGAGCGTGCGTGGCTCGCGAGGAAGCCTCGGCCGAGGTGATGTGACGGCGGCGCGCGCGGGCGCGAAGACGCCCGCGCGGCGTGGGATCGCCGCGCGGGCTCAGACTCAGGGCCTCAGGGCGTGCTCGCCGGATCGGCCGGGTCGGTCAACGCGTCCGCCTCATCGCCGTCGAGCGCCCCATCGCCGTCGCGATCGAGCGCCATCCGCACCCCCGAGCCCGGCGGCGCGCAAGTGAAGGTCAGCGCTTTGCCCGACGCCGCGATCGCGCGCAGCGCCGCCTCGCTGATCGCAGCGCTCGCCGCCCTGTCCGGCTGGAAGGTACCAACGCCCTGTTGATAGAGGAAGCCCGCCTCCTCCCCGTGCCTGCGGACCTTCGCCACCAGATCGCACTCCCCCGCCTCGGCGCGCGCGATCAAGAGATCCACGCGCAGCTCGGCGGCCGTGTCGCCCGTGCCGGCGAGCGTCGCTTGCTGGCCCACGATGGGCGCGAGGTTGCTGTCGAAGGCGTGAAGGTACTTGGTCACCTGCTGGCGCAGCACGTCGCCCGCCGCGCCCGGCGGGAAGCCGGCGATCCCCGGCGCCTCGTTGAAGCCGTTCTGATCGTGGAACCGGAAGACCGTATCCATCGTCCCGTCGTGGCCAAAGCCGAACCCGCGGATCTGATCGCCCTGGAACTCGAAATTCCGGTTGTTGAAGCGGGGATTCTCCACCATGCCGAACATCCCCACCTTCTGATAGACGTTGCGGAGCTGGGCGACCTTGAAGCTCTGGAAGATGAAATCGAACGTGTAGCGCCCGTCGCTCCCGAAGAAGCCGGGGAACGCGACCCCGTACTCGGCGTTGGCCGTGGGATCGAGCACGTGGCACGAAGCGCACGCGCCGCCCTCGCTGGCCGGCAGGGTGAAGAAGGCCTTGCCCGCCGCCTGATCGGCGGTGAGGCCGTTGTCCAGCTGGCGGATGGGGTTGGGCGGATACATCACCTGCAGGGCGAAGTCGGTGAACGCTTGCAGGTCCGCCGCGGGGATGGGCGCGTCCCGCCCGAGCAGGCCGACGAAGGCGACGCTGAACTTCTTGAACGCGGCCTCCTCGTCGAAGGTGCCGCTGTCCGGCTGCGCGCTCGGCGCGTCGTTCCCGCCGGTGCGGTCTCCGCGCCAGTGCATCGGCCCGTGGTTGGCCATCCCGCGCAGGCTCTGCGTCGTCATCGGCCCCTTGAGCGCGGCGAACTCGCGGGGCGCGCCGAAGATCGCCGGATCGAGCGCAAACGGGCCTGGCATCGGCGTGTTGACCGCGTCGGGGTCACCGAGGTCCCACGCCAGGCTGTCGAGGTCGCCGAAGACATGGCAGCTCGCGCAGGCCGAGTCGCCGTGGCTCGACGTGAACGAGGCGTCGTAGAGGAAGCGGCGGCCGCGGACCACGCTCTCCGGCTCGGGGCTGTACATGGGCACGTGCGCGACCTCGGCCTTGGCGCCGACGTCGATGATCGAGATGGAGTTGTCGAAGCGCGTGAGGGCGTAGAGCTGCCCTCGCGCCTCGTCCAGCACCACGCCGGTCGGCCCGCCGCCGGAGACCGGGATCTGGCGCGCGAGCCTCGGCACGAAGGTGTCCGCCTCGAGCGCCGCGGTGTTGAAGATGCCGATCTTGTCCGAGCCGAGCGCGGCGACGTAGAGCTTCTTTCCGTTGCTGGAGACGGCCATGCCCGTGGGCAGCGCGAGGCTCTTGCGGTTCTCGGCGTTCGGGACCGGGGCGCAGCACGTGCTGTAGTTGATGTGTTTGTTCAGGTGCCGCGGGGCGACGCCGCCCGTCGCGGGATCGATCACCGTGATGTTGTTGTGGTTGAAGCGGCCGCGCACGGTGTGGCCGGCGAAGACGCCGGGGCCCTCGAAGCGATTCTCGTTGAACGCCTCCGTGTTGGCCACGTAGACGCGCCCGCTCACCGGGTTGACGGCCATGTTGTAGAGGACCGTGCCGACCCCCCGGAACACGCCCCCGGGCCCATCGACGGGCGCGGGCGGGCTGGCCAGGGCGTCGATGACGAAGACGTCCTTGTCAGGCAGCGAGAAGTTCACCTCGTCGTCCCAGGATCGATTCAGCTCGTCCACCCAGTGCATCCCGTTGAATTTGACGATGAGGGGCGCCTTGGGCTGCACGACCCCGGCGGCGTTGGTGGTCGGCGGGGGCAGGCCGAGGCCCAGGTTCACCACGTTGGTCTCGATCACCGTGGTGCGATTCCCGGAGTGGAAGGCCGCCGCATAGACGCGTGAGCCGTCCGGCGTGGCGGCGAGCGCGCGCGGCGTATCGCTGAAGAGGGTGATGATGTTGAGCGGCGCAGAGCTCGGGGTCGCCGCCGAGAAGACCCAGACGTCGGCGCGGCCCACGCCCGGCGTGGTGAGCGCCGGATCCACAGGGCTGTTCTGCCCACGGTGCGCTGTGGTGATGAAGGCGCGGCTCTTGCCGACGCCGGCGAACACGATGTCGCGAGGTTCGTCGCCGACGAGGAGCGTGCGCACGACGCGGGGCTTCCTCGGCCTCGAGACGTCGACCACGCTCACACTGTCGGAGAGGTGGTTGACGACCCAGACCTCGTCGTCGCTGCGGGCCGCGACGGCGACCGGCTCCATGCCCACGGCGACGGAGCCGCGGTGCTCGAGCCCGCCGCTCCGGACCTTGAAGATCTCGAGACGGTTATCAGGCGTGTTGACGGCGAAGAGCAGCGAGCCGTCGGGGGAGAGGGCGAGAGGGCGGACCTGGCCGCTCTCGAAGAGGGAGTAGGGCCGGGCGGCGGCGACCGTGATCGGGGCGCCCGCGACGGTCCGAGTTTCGTCGACAGGCGTGCCGTTATCAGCGCATGCGGCCAGGGCGAGAGCCGGGAGCGACCAGAGGACGATCTTGTTCATGGGCACCTCGAAGGCGGGAGAAGAGCGACATTTCATGATCCATCGAAAGGCGCCCACGGAGCAAGAGACAGACGAATGGAATCTACCCACGTTGTTTGGCAAGACACTTTTAAAGCGCGGAGTGCCTCGGCGGCGGGAGCGCTCCACAACACACCACAGGTCTCCCACGGTGGGGCCTCGCCCCACAACAACGTTGTTGCCATCGGCGACTCTCGTCTTTGATCACGAGATGAATGCCCGCGTACAAAAAAAGAGCGACCCATCGGGGCGGCGCGCGCCGGCGAGGAGCCGGCGGCGCTCCCAGGGGAGAGGGCGTCCCAGGGGGCTCGCGCCGCGGGAAAGACGCGGCGTTCGCAGCTGACAGCGCTGATGCTGAGTTGGACGGGCGGCGGGGTCTCGCGCCTCGGCGCGAGGCGACGAGGATCAGGCCGCGGCGAGCTTGGCCGGGCGGCGAATCAGCGAGAGGGCGACGTAGACGACGAACGAGATGGCGAAGCCCGAGAACCAGGCGTAGCTATAGAGATCCATCCATGCCTTGGAGACCGTCGCGACCTTGATGGTGCCGAGGAAGCCAGGCAGGTTGGGCAAGACGCCGAGGACGAGGGCGACGATCGCGACGGGGTTCCACCCGCCCACGTACCAGTAGATCCCTTCCCGCTTGTAGAGCTGGGTGAGATCGAGGTTGGTCCTGCGGACGACGTAGTACTCCGCGATCAAGATCGCGCCGAGGGGGCCGAGCAGCGCGGAGTAGCCGACGAGCCAGGTGAAGATATAACCCGTCGGATCGCTGACGAGCCGCCACGGCTGCATCAGGATCCCGATGATGCCGGTGATGAGGCCGCCGGTGCGGAAGGAGATCCGCGACGGCCAGAGGTTCGAGAAATCGTTGGCCGGGCTCACCACGTTCGCGGCGATGTTGGTCGCCAGGTTGGCGATGCAGAGGGCCGCGAGCGAGATGATCAAGACGACCGGGTTCTCGAAGCGGGTGATGACGACGACCGGATCCCAGAGCGTCTCGCCGTAGATGACGACCGTGGCGGAGGTGACGGCGACGCCGATGAACGAGAAGAACGCCATCGTGGGCGGAAGCCCGATCGCCTGCCCGATGACCTGATCGCGCTGCGAATGCGCGTAGCGAGTGAAGTCCGGGATGTTGAGGGCCAGGGTGGCCCAGAAGCCGACCATCGCCGTGAGCGCAGGGAAGAAGAAGGCCCAGAACTGGCCTTCCTTGGGCTGCCCCACCCCGAAGGACGAGGGCTTCTCGAGCATCGGGCCGAACCCGCCGGCGCGGCTATAGGCCCAGAGGAGCAGCGCCAGGCCGAGGCCGATCAGGAGAGGCGCCTTGATGTTCAGCAGGATCCGGATCGACTCGATGCCCAGGTGAATGATCCAGACGTTGACGCCCCAGAAGAGCAGGAAGCAGACGAGCTGTGGGACGTTGATGCCCAGCGCCGTCGGCGGCATCTGCTCTATCGACGGGATGAAGACCGCCACGATCTTGTAGATGGCCCACCCGCCGAGCCACGTCCCGATCCCGAACCAGCCGCAGGCCACGAGGGCGCGCAGCACCGCGGGCACGTTCGCCCCTCGGACGCCGAAGGCGCTCCGGCAGTAAACGGGGAACGGGATACCGTACTTCGTGCCCGCGTGAGCGTTGAGGATCATGGGCATGAGCACGATGACGTTGCCGAGGAGGATCGTGAGGACGGCCTGCCCCCAGCTCATCCCCTCGGCGATCAGGCCCGAGGCGAGCATGTACGTCGGGGTGCAGGCGCACATGGAGACCCACAGCGCAGCGATGTCCTTCATCCCCCATTTGCGCTGGTCCAAGCGCACGGGCGCGATATCTTCGTTGATGTAGCGCGAGTCGATGTCCCCTCCTATCTCCTGAAAGCCCTCGCTGGCTTTCGCACCGTGAGCAGCCGAATGCACGTCGGGTTGAGCAGTCGTTTGCGTGTGCGCCATCGTCGATGAGGCTACACGATCGGCCGTGAGACGGGATAGTGGACAGACGCACCTTCGCCGGCGCACGCCGGCTGTCCGGTGAGCCCGAACGAGCAGGCGCAGCGCGCCGCGTCGCCTGCGGCTCGCTCGCTCCATCCGGCCTGGCAGGTCCAGACTCCCAGGCCGCTTCGCGGCGCCGCGCGCGGGCGGCACTCGCTTTGTTTCCTTTGTTTCCTCGGTGTTACGCGCCGAGCCTCGGCGTCCGCTCCGCGGTTGTTCTGGTTCCGTGGTGCGGTGATCCCTCGCGGGATCTCCGAGGCTCGGAGCTAGCTGCCCTGGCGGGCCGAAGGTCGAGAGGCGGTGAGCCCGCGTCGCAGGGCGAACGCGATACCCTCTTTCAGGGTCCGGAGCGTCACGACGCCGCCTACACCGACGCCCTGCGCGACCAGCGTCTGCGCGATCCGCGGCTGGATGCCTGTGAGCACCACCTGGGAGCCGAGGAGGTTCACCGCCTTGGCCAGCCGGATGAGCGAGTCCGCTACCTGGGAGTCGATGACCCCCACGCCGGTGATGTCGAGGACCACTGTCCTGGCGCTGTGCGTGACGACCCCGTTGAGCACGGTCTCGAGCGTCGCCGCGGCGCGGTCGCTGTCGAGGAAGCCGATCAGCGGCACCGCGATGACCTGATCCGCCACCGGCATGAGCGGGGTCGACAGCTCGCGGACCATCTGCTCGAGCCGCTTCGTCTTGTCCGCCACGCGCAGCTCGAGCTCGGCGTTGAGGCGCCTCACCTCGTCCTCCGCGTGCCGGCGCTCGGTGACGTCGACGCCGATCGCCTGGAACTCGGCGAGCGGCCCCCCTTCACCGAGCGGGGCGCGGTTGGTCCAGTGCATCCACCGGACCGCGCCGTTCGGGAGGATGACGCGGTGCTCGGTGTGGACGATCGGGTTCTCGGGGCCGAGCTTCGCGAACTGCCGAGCGAGGAGCGGCCCGTCCTCGTCGGGGACCATCGGCATGAAGCGGTGGCCGACCAGCTCCTCCCGCGTCTTCTCGAAGTACCGGCAGTAGATGTCGTTGACGAAAGTCAGCGTGCCATCCATCCGAAAGCGGCAAATGAGCTCGGTCTGGTCCTCGACGATGCCCCGGTAGCGCGCCTCGCTCTCCCGCAGGTCCTTCTCCACGCGCTGCTTCTCGGCGAGCTCCCGCTCGAGCTCGGCGTTGCGCCAGCGGAGCACCTCCAATTCCGCTCGCATCGTAGCGACAACATCCGCTTCGCCGTCGTTCATGATCCGGTGATTCCTTGGAGCGCCGTGTGGACAGCAACGTCCGTCCTAGCTATCTTATCAAAGGACGACCCCGCCGGGTGAACTTCGAGCGACGAAGTCGCGCGTGGCGCTGCCTACAGCGCACGCCCTCTCATTCCATCGACGCACCGCAGCGCACCAGTTCAAGCATCCACGATCCTGCGTCCGCTCTTCTCATCGAGAGAGCACGTCAGGCGCGTCATGCGCGGCGCTGCTCCCGCTTCGGCGCTCGCCGGCGTCGGCGCGAGAGGGCTGGGCGCTCGCTACTGCGCCCGCCGGAGCGTGGCGACGCCCTTCCAGGGCGGCGTCTGCGCGTGCACGACGAGCTCTCCCTCGCCCGAGAACTCGCACAGCGCCTCGTAGGCGACGCCCGCCTCGTCATAGGAGACGATCTTGAACCGATCCCACGCGGGGTCGCGGATCTCGTAGGCGCGGTCCACGTGGAGGCCGGGTGAGTCGGCGAGGATGCGCTTTCCATCGAAGCGGACGACCAGGTGCGCGTACTGGAACTCGAGCATCGACGCGAGCATCGGTTCGAGCGGGACCTCGGGCTCGAACCGGACGAGCCTGAAGCTGCCGCGCAGACGCGCGTCGATCGACGAGATCGCGGCGCCCGCCTCGGGCCCCCGGGCAGCGCTCGATCCGCAGCCGACCGCCTGCGCGGCGAGGACGGCGGCGCAGGCGACGAGCAGGAAGCGGGATGCGCAGGACGCGCGGGATGGACGCGGGGAGAGACGGCTCGCCGGGGGCGACATGGGGCGGAGCTTAGGGCGGGCGGACGGGCAGCGCAAAGCGGCGCAGGAGCGCGCGGCCGTGGGCACGCCGCAGACGAGAGAGCGAAACCTCTTCCTGCCGCGTCCGCTTCCGCTCACGCTTCCACCTCGAGCGCCGCGGTCGCGCTCGCGGGAGGGGGAGCATGACAGACGTCCTGAGAGGCACCGATTTCGTCGCAGGCCTTCCAGAGCACGCGTGCGCCGCGCGCGAGGAGGCCATCCTCGAAGCGGTGCAGGCCGGCCACCTGGCGCCGATCTCGTGGGTCCCGGTGTACAGCCAGCTCGACGAGCGCCGCGCGACGTTCCTCGTGAGCGCCGACGCGCTCCGCATCGGCGACGCGGAGGACTCCGTCCGCGTCAACGCCTCCGCGCGGACGACCCAGCGAATCGCGGATCTGCTCGAGTGCGCGATGCTGACGACGCGCCTCTGCGACCTCGTGTGGGAGCAGGCGACCGTGCGGATCCCGCCGTGCATCGGCGCCCCGGATGCCTCGATGGCGAACACCTCCCGCATGCTGGAGCACCACCGCCGCGTCGAGGAGCAGCTCGCGGGGCGGACCGGGCTCATCGAGAACGTGGGCAAGCACTGGGTACTCACCAACCACCTCGCGGACCGCCCCGACCGGGCCGCCAACTACGGCTGGTTCGACCCGGGCGCGGCCCACAGGTACGGCCAGCACACCCTGTGGCAACCTCTCGGGCTCGCGCACAATCCGGATCATGTGGACTACTCGCAGGTCGTTCGCCTCGTGCGGCGACGGTGCACGGTCGACGACGCAGAGCGCGACCTGCTCGAGGTGATGACCGACCCGGCGCTCGCCGGCCTGCTCTCGTGCGAGGGCCCCCTGCGCGTCCTCCGGCTGCCCGGGGTGCCCGAAGAGGCGTGGCCCGCCGCTCGCCCGAAAGGGAGCGCTGACCCCACGCCCGGAGAGGCGTGATCGTCGCGCGGCGCTCAGGCGGCGTCGCTCACTGGTTCACGAGCTGCATGCCGAGCTCCGGATAGCGGAGGCCGACGGCCGCGCCCTTCGGCACCACCGCGTCGAGGCGCCGCAGATCGCCCTCGGTCAGCTCGATCGCCTCCGCGGCGACGTTCTCCTCGAGGTAGATGCGGCGCTTCGTGCCGGGGATCGGGACGATGAAGTCCCCCTGCGCGAGCACCCACGCGAGCGCGAGCTGCGACGCCTTCACGCCCTTCTCCCGCGCGATGCCCTCGACCTTCGCGACGAGGTCGAGGTTCCGCTGGAAGTTCTCGCCCTGGAATCGCGGCGAGATGCGGCGGTAGTCGTCCGGCGCGAGATCCTCGAAGCGCCGGATCTGCCCCGTGAGGAAGCCGCGGCCGAGGGGGCTGTACGCGAGGAAGCCGATGCCGAGCTCGCGGCACGTGGCGAGCACGTCGTCCTCGGGATCGCGCGTCCAGAGCGAGTACTCCGTCTGCACCGACGCGAGCGGGTGCACGGCGTGGGCGCGCCGGAGCGTGGACGAGCTCGCCTCCGAGAGGCCGATCGCGCGCACCTTGCCGGCCTTCACGAGGTCCGCCATCGCGCCGACGCTGTCCTCGATGGGCGTCTTCGGATCCACGCGGTGCAGCTGGTACAGATCGATCACATCGACGCGTAGGCGCCGCAGGCTCGCGTCGCAGGCCGAGCGGATGTACTCCGGCGCGCCGTTGATGCCGCGGACCGTGACGTCGTTCGGGTCGCGGACGATGCCACACTTGGTCGAGAGGATGACGCGATCGCGCCGGCCCGCGATGGCCCGGCCGACGAGCTCCTCGTTCGTGAAGGGACCATACATGTCCGCGGTGTCGAGCAGCGTGACGCCGAGCTCGATGGCGCGGTGAAGGGTGGCGATCGACTCGGCCTCATCGCGCTCGCCGTAGAAATCGCTCATGCCCATGCAGCCGAGGCCGAGGGCGGAGACCTGGAGAGTTCCGAGCTTGCGTGTGTGCATGGTTGGGCTCCTTGACGCCGCGGAGAGGCGGTGGCGACGCACGCCACGTAGAAGTGAGCGCGCGCACGGAGTCAAGGGGCGGTTCGACCGCGCTCGGACCACCGGCTGGAGGGTGCCAACACACCCTCCCGGGACAGCTGAAATTCAAACCGGAGGCTTCAGACAACCGTCACACTGAACAATTCAGATGACGATAAACCATTCGCCGCCAGCGCGTTCAGGAGGGCGGAGGCCCATCCATCAGCGGAAGCACCTCGCAGTGGCCATCCCCGGCGACCTGAAGGAAGCGCTTTGCCCCCGCGATCGCCTCCTCCTTCGAGGCCGCCCGGATCAGCGCATAGCCGACCATCGGATCCTTCATGTCCGGGAGCGCCCCGTCGCTCACGGTGAGCTCGGCGCCTGCTCTCCGGACGCGCGCGCCCATCGCGGTGGGGAGGAGCGCGTCGGTGCCGAGGAGCACGCCCTCCCGCGTCATCTCGTCGATGAGCTTCCCCATCTGCGCCATGTGCTCCGGATCGGGCGCGCAGAGCTCCTGGCTTTTGTCAGGTCGATACAGCATCAAGAATCGCATCGTCGTCTCTCCTTGGGTGCTCGCCCGGCGCCGCGGGCGCTCCTTCATCACAGACTGCGCGAGCCGCTCGGATTCATCGGTCGCGCGATCATTCCTCGATACCCGCTACTTCCGGAGCGGGAGCAGCGCGCGCAGCCGCTCGTCGCGCAGGAGCAGCCCGCCCCAGATCATCGCGGCGACGTACACAGGGAACAGGACGTGGCTGAACAGCGGGTTGTCGACGCGCACGTGCGTGGCGACGGCGCCGCCCAGGAAGCCTGTCAGCAGGATCGCGCCGAGCACGGAGGTGCGCGGGATCATGTAGGTGACGACGCTCGCCAGCAGGACGAGCCCGATGCCGCGGACCGAGCTCAGGGGATAGCCGAGCTGCTCGGACCCCTCCAGCACCTGGGGCACCATCATCAGCTTCCCGATGCTGTCGAAGAGCAGGAACGCCACCGACAGGCCGCTAAGGATCCGCCCGGCCCAGACCTTCTTGTTCGACACCACCACCGGCTCCACGTGCTGCTGCGACATCAAGGCGCTCGTCTCCATCGTCTCCTCCTGGCTCGCTCTGGACAGATCGGTCCTCCCGCCCCGGCGTCATGGCGGCGCGGCGCGGCCGATTCGATCCCTAGGACGCCGCGACGGCGCCCGATTCATCGGTCGTCCGGAAGATTTTTTTCGGGGCTAGGTTTCGGGCCGCAGGGGCAGGCCAAAGAGCGGGAAGAGCCGCTCGGCGTCGAGGAACGAGCACACCCCGACGATCTCCCCGGCGGACACGTCGATGACCTGGATCGCCCACGGGACGAAGGCGCCGCCAGGGCCGCTCGGCCGGTACTGCCCCAGCGCGAACGATCCGTTCGCTGCCACCGGCAGCAGCCGCGAACCTCTGCACCCCTCTCCCACCTTGAGGAGCCAGGCGTGCACCGAGGGACGCCCGCGCAGCCACAGGCGGTAGGGCGGCATCGACCAGGTCGCGTCCTCGCGGAGCAGCGAGACCAGCGCGTCGACGTCTTGCCGCTCGAAGGCCGCGACGTAGCGGCCGAGCAGGGACCGCTGCGCCTCGTTCATCGGCTCATGGAGGTCGGCCTTCTCCTGCTGGCCGAGCGTCGCCCGGGCGCGCTGCAGGGCGCTGTTGACCGAGGCGATGGTCATCCCGAGCAGCTCCGCGATCTCCGCGGCCTCCCAGGAAAGGACCTCCTTCAGCAGCAGCGCCGCGCGCTGCCGGGGCGGGAGCCGCTGGAGCGCGGCCACGAACGCGAGCCGGATCGTCTGCCGCGACGCGACCAGCTCCGCCGGGTCGCAGGACGCCGCCAGCACCCGACCGTCGGGGATCGGCAGCACCCACGTCGCCTCCGCCAGCGTGTCGAGGACCGGGTTCTCGGCCGAGCCCGCCGGGCCGAGATCCATCGGTCGAGCCCGCCGCGACCGGCCCCGCAGCATGTCGAGGCACACGTTGGTGGCGATGCGGTACAGCCACGATCGCATCGCCGCGCTGCCCTCGAGCTGATCGAAGCTCCGCCACGCCCGCACCATCGTCTCCTGCACGGCGTCGTCCGCGTCGAACGCGGAGCCGAGCATCCGGTAACAGTGGCCGGTCAGCTCCTGCCGGTGCTGCTCCAGGCGCAACTCCATCTCGCTGGGAGGGGGGTTGGCTGCGGGGCTGGAGAACTCCATGGCCTCAACTGACCTTCGTTGGCGGGTTGCGGAGCCAACCGTTGGGGAGACGGGTCGCAGGATCGATGTCTCCCTGAAACTTCGGTCCGCAATAGACCTCGGTGACCTCGATGGTCCCGACGAGATGCCGGTTGAACTCCTCCAGCTCCTCGGCGGGCACCCAGAGCTCCTCGTGGGAGCGTCCGCCCGCGATCTGCACGGGATACCTGCGGGCAAAGTCGTCCTCGACCTCGAACCGCGTCACCCACCCCGCGAACCCGGAGGTCTCATCGACGGTGTTCCAGTCGCGGGCGATCTTGCGCGCATACTCCTCCGTCAGCACCGGATAGAAGATCGGCTGATGCGGCAGGCGCGGCGGGAACGCTCGATAGCCGGCCTCTGCGATGAGCCGGAGCTCGGCGAGGCCCACGGGTCGGTACAAGATCATCGTCGTCTCTGCTTCCTTTATACCCCCGCTGGACGTGGATCTCAGCGTCCGTCTGCCGGAGCCGACGCTGCGACCTCGACGCGATGCGCGGAGGCTCACACCAGCGGGCCGCGCGCGGCCCCTGCCAAGGGCGGGTGGTGGTGGGCCGGGACGGAGCGAGGCGCCCCAGGCCACGGTCGCGCCCGCTGAAAAAAGATCGAGGGGCACGTAGGGAGGGCGGCACGGGGAGCGTCTCAGGAACAAAAGCCGGCAAGAAGACGCTGGCCCTTGCACCAAGGAGCACGACCCAATGACCCTCGCCCTCTTCTCCAACAAGACCCACAGCGCGATCCGTCGCTTCGTCCTCGGCAGCTTCCTTGCTGCGGCCGTCCTGGCCGGCGGCGGAGCGGCCTACGCGGCCAACGGCGCGGGCGGCACGGGGGGCAAGCCGGCGCCGCACCAGGGCCAGGGCAAGGACGCCCGCCACCCGCACGGCCCGAAGGACCCGGCCCGCCTCATCAAGCGCTTCGATAAGAACGGCGACGGCAAGCTGACCGTCGCAGAGCTCCCCGAGAAGGCGCAGAAGCGGTTCGGCAAGGCGGACACCAACAACGACGGCATCCTGTCGGCCGAGGAGCTCAAGGCGCACGCCGAGCTGCGCCTGAAGGACCGGGCGGCGAAGCAGAAGGCGCGCTTCGCCAAGAAGGACAAGAACGGCGACGGCTTCCTCACCAGGGACGAGGTGGGCGAGAAGCGCTGGGAGCGGGTGAAGGCGGCGGACGCGAACCGCGACGGCAAGGTGAGCGCCGACGAGCTGCGCGCGGCGCACAAGCCGCCGGCAGCGCGGTAGCGCCGAGGCGAGCGCGCGACGCGGAGAGCCATGGTCGGCCTGCTCCGTTCATGGCTCCGGCGCGGACCGGAGCAGCTCATCGCCGAGCGAGTGCGAGCGTCGCGGCACGTCGGGAGAGCGGCCCAGAAAACGGCGCGGCGAGCGGCAGCGCCGGAGAGCAGCCGAGCGCGCCCGCTCAGGAGCCGAGCGGCGCGCCGCAGCGATTGCAATCCTTTGATCGGTACGAGTGCTTCGCCGCGCAGTTCAGGCAGTGCTTCGGCAGGAAGTAGAGAAGCGCCAGTCCGATGCAGGTGCCCAGCCCCACGATCCCCCACGCGCCGCTCCGGCCGCGCATCTTCGCGTAATACACGAGCGCGGTGATGAACAGGGCGACGCCGAGGAGCGTGATGGGAGCGTTGTCCATCGCGCGACCCACCGATTGCAGAAGGAACCCCGGCACCCCGAAGAGGAAGCTCAAGGTGCTGGAGCGACTCAGCTTCTTCTGGATCTCGAGGCGCTGCTCCGGGCTGATCTGCTCGACGCTCGCGGCGTGAGGCTCGATGGATGCGGTCGGAGGTGCATAAGGGTTCATGCGTTCTTCCTTCTCGGCGCGCGTTCCGGCGCGGTCCCGCAGAGCGCCGCGCGGCGAGGCTCCCAGGTTATGCGCCCTCCCCGACCCGGAATAGCGGGATTTGCACAGGATACCTGCGGGCAACGTCGTCCTCGACCTCGAACCGGGGCACCCACCGCGCCCCCGGACGCGCCCGCTGAAAAAAGATCGAGGAGCGCGTAGGGAGGGCGGCCCGGGGAGCGTCCCAGGAACAGATGCCGGCAAGAACAGGCTGGCCCTTGCACCAAGGAGCACGACCCCGATGACCCTCGCCTTCTTCTCCAGCAAGACCCACAGCGCGATCCGTCGCTTCGCCCTCGGCAGCTTCCTTGCCGCGGCCGTCCTCGCCGGCGGCGGAGCGGCCTACGCGGCGAATGGCGCGGGCGGCACGGGGGACAAGCCGGCGCCGCACCAGGGCCAGGGCAAGGACGCCCGCCGCCAGCACGGCCCGAAGGACCCGGCCCGCCTCATCAAGCGCTTCGATAAGAACGGCGACGGCAAGCTGACCGTCGCAGAGCTCCCCGAGAAGGCGCAGAAGCGGCTTGGCAAGGCGGACACCAACAACGACGGCACCCTGTCGGCCGAGGAGCTCAAGGCGCACGCCGAGCAGCGCATGAAGGACCGGCAAGCGAAGCAGAAGGCGCGCTTCGCCAAGAAGGACAAGAACGGCGACGGCTTCCTCACCAGGGACGAGGTGGGTGACAAGCGCTGGGAGCGGGTGAAGGCGGCGGACGCGAACCGCGACAGCAAGCTGAGCCCTGACGAGCTGCGCGCCGCGCGCGCGGCGCGCAAGCCGCCGGCAGCGCGGTAGCAGCGGGGTCAGCGCCGCGGCGCCGTCTCCTCGCCGGACGCCGTCTCCCCGCCTGGCGCTGTCTCCTCGCCAGCGCTCGCTGCCGCCGCGGCGCCGCGCTTCCTCGGGCGCTTCGGAAAGAGCGGGAGCTGCCGCTCCAGCACCTGGCTCCGCCAGGCGAGCAGGGTCTGCGCGCGCCGGCGCGCCGTCTCCTTCCCGATGCCCGCGGTGAAGCGAAAGATGCGCCGCGCGAGCGCCTCCCGCGTCGGCGCCGCGGGCTCGAAGAGATCCGGCGCGACCTCCTTCACGACCTCGCACGCGAAGATCGCGCGCCGCAGGTGTGTCCGCTCGTCGGCAGAGCCGGACGCGGTGGCGAGCAGCTCGCGTGCCGCAGGCGTGATCGAGGCGCCGTCGTCGCCGAGCCAGCCGAGGACGCGGGCAGCGGCGAGCGCATAGCCGACGTGCCGCAAGGAGATGCCCGTCTGCTCGGAGATCTGCTCCTTCTCGGTCACCCCGCCCGAGAGCGCCTCGAGCACGCGCCGAACGTTCGCGAGGTTGTCGGCCTGGGGGATCTCGGCGCTGTGCAACAGGCGGGTCGTCGGCATGGGCGGCAAGGAACCCCCGGCCCCCGGCCGGGAGACAACACCATAGCGCGCCAAGGCACGGCGTGGGTCTCGAAGACGCCCGCCTGGGCCGGGCGCGTCGTCGCCGCGCTTCTCCAGCGCGCACGCTGCGCCGGCCGGGCCGTGGGCGCCTGGTCCCTGTGCCAGAGCTGTCTGCGCCTGGCACACGTGGCGCAGCGCGCTAGCAACCGCGCTCGGGAAAGCGCCCGGATTGCGCGGAGCCGCGATGGAACGGTTGCTGCCAAGTCGGCCAGGGCCGACGCTCGCGTCGAGCCCGCCGCGGCCCTCCGGGACATCGCGCCTGAAGGAGGGAGCGCTCCGGTTCTCCCCTTTACAGCGCCCTCGCGTGTTCCAGGTGCTCCCCATGAGATCTTTCCTTCGCGCATTGACCCGCTGGCAAGCGACTCCCGTGTTCACCCTCGCGCTGCTGTGTCTCCATTGCAGCTCGAGCGTCGAGGCGGACCCGATGGGCGGCGGCGGCTCGGCCGACGACGGCGGCGGCAGTAGCTCCACCGGCGAGGGGAGCGTCGCCAGCACCTCGACCGGCGAGGGCGGCGGCGGAAGCTCGAATGGATCGGGCGCTGGCGGCTCCACAGGCGAAGGCGGCGGAAGCTCCTCAGGCGAAGGCGGCAGCTCCACGGGGGAAGGCGGCAGCGGAAGCTCCACGGGGGCGGGCGGTGGCGGCGGGTGCCGCCTGCCGGACGACCCCGCGGTGTTCGAGATCGGGACCGGCGAGACCTGCTTCGAGAGCATCGAGGAGGGCGCCACGCTCCCGGTGATCACCGGGCCCCAGGGGGGATATCATCTCTGGTTCGCCGTCGGCTGCAGCGATTGCGGCACCAGGGTCCGCGTGCGGTACAGCGTCAAGGACCCTGCGACCGGGGACATGTTCCCGCCGGGCGTGCCGCAGGAGGGGATGGTCGAGCTCCTCCCCGGGGAGTTCCCGCACGCGTTCGGGCTCATTGCCTTCCTCCCCGGGACGCGGTGGCAGCCGGACGCCGTGCTCAAGGAAGGGACCCACGTGATCCTCGCGGCGGAGGCGCGCAACGACGACGGCTCGACGAAGCACACGGCGCAGGTGGAGGTCGTCCTCGGCGCCACCGTGGAGTGGGGGCTGCCGTGCAGCAACGATCCGGCGACCTGCGACGCCCCCGGCGGGGCGCCGTGCTGCACCGACTGAGCGATGCGTCCGGACAGCACGAAGGCGACCGTCCACCACGGGGTCAAGCAGCGGCGGAGAGCGGAGTCCATCTTCGGTGCGCCCGTTGCGGGTTCTCCCGACTTGTCGGACACCGCTCGCGTGCCATTCCATCGCCATGTCGACACCTGGTACGGCTGCTCCGAAGACGACGAAGAAGCGCGATGGCAAGCCCAACGTGCTCATCCTCTGGGGAGACGACATCGGCGTCTGGAACATCAGCTTCCATAACCGCGGGATGATGGGGTATCGCACCCCGAACATCGATCGGATCGCGGAGGAGGGGCTCGCCTTCACCGACTACTACGGTCAGCAGAGCTGCACCGCTGGCCGAGCCGCGTTCATCACCGGCCAGAACCCGATGCGCACCGGGCTCACCAAGGTGGGGATGCCCGGCGCCGAGGTCGGCCTCCGGCCCGAGGACCCGACGATCGCCGAGCTCTTGAAGCCGCTCGGCTACGTGACCGGGCAGTTCGGCAAGAACCACCTCGGCGACCGGGACGAGCACTTGCCCACGAATCACGGCTTCGACGAGTTCTACGGCAACCTCTACCACCTGAACGCCGAAGAGGAGCCGGAGCACCCCGACTACCCCAAGGATCCAGCGTTCCGCAAGCGGTTCGGGCCGCGGGGAGTGCTCCACTGCTTCGCCGACGGCCGCGTCGAGGACACCGGCCCGCTCACGCGCAAGCGGATGGAGACCATCGACGACGAGATCACGGACCGGTGCCTCGAGTTCCTCGAACGCGCCCACCGCGACGGAAAGCCGTTCTTCGTCTGGTACAACACGACCCACATGCACTTCCGCACGCACCCGAAGCAGAACGTCCGCGGGAAGAGCGGCCAGGGCGACTACAACGACGTGATGGTCGAGCATGACGAGTACATCGGCAAGATCCTCTCCAAGCTCGACGAGCTCGGGATCGCCGACGACACCATCGTCCTGTACTCGACAGACAATGGGCCCCACTTCAACACCTGGCCGGACGCCAGCATCACCTGCTTCCGAAGCGAGAAGAACACGAACTGGGAGGGCGCGTTCCGCGTGCCGGCGTTCGTGAGGTGGCCCGGGAAGATCCCGGCCGGGAAGGTGCTCAACGGGATCGTCTCCCACCAGGACTGGCTGCCGACGTTGCTCGCCGCCGCGGGCGTCCCCGATATCAAGGAGAAGCTCCTTCGCGGCCACGAGGCCGGCGGCAAGAAGTTCGAGGTGCACATCGACGGCTACGACATGCTCCCCTACTTCACCGGGGAGGCGGCGGAGAGCCCGCGAAAGGAGTTCTTCTACGTGGGCGACGACGGCGATCTGCTGGCCATTCGTTATGACGACTGGAAGCTCGTCTTCATGGAGCAGCGCGCCACGCGCTTGCAGCTCTGGGCCGAGCCTTTCGTCCAGCTGCGGATCCCGAAGATCTTCAACCTCCGTCGCGACCCGTTCGAGCGGGCCGACGAGGGCTCGAACACGTACTGGGACTGGGTCCTCGACCATGTGTTCCTGGTCGTGCCCTGCCAGGCGTACGTCGCGAAGCTCCTCGAGTCGTTCGAGCGGTTTCCTCCCCGGCAGAAGCCGGCGGCGTTCAACCTCGACCGGGTGATGGAGAAGCTCGTTCAGAACCGCATCCATGGTGACTGACGACGGAGCGACCTGGCCCTCCCCGCCGCCGCCGCGCGTCTGACGGCGAAGCCCCTCGAGGTCCAGCGATACCCCCGCGACCTCTTGACGCCGGCTCGCCCGGGATCGCGCGCCGAGCGGCGGAGGCGTGGATCAGAAGACGACGGCGCCGGGCGAGCAATACTGGTCGAGGAGGGGCGAAGGTGTCGCCGATACGTTGGCGTCGTCCACGTAGTACACGGCCGGCCCGCCGATCGTGTAGATATAGACCTCGTTGTTGAACGACGTGCCGCAGGTCTGGAGGTACTCCCACTTTCCGGCCTGCGTCGAGGTCCTGGTATTATAACCCGTGCCGCCGCTGCCGAGCCCTATCGTCACCTGCCCGGTCACGGTATAGACCCAGACGCTGAACCGCAGGTAGGCGTTGTTCGGCGGCGGGCTGGCGGATGTCCAGTACTGCTGGGCGATGCCGCCGTTGGTCGTCGTCGCGGACACGAGGAGGCTGCGCCTGTTGGCCGTGTGCACGACGTCGGTCTTGAGCCACGTCGCGATGGCGCCGTAGTTCAGGTCATTGCTCGTGGCAGGCCAGGAGTCCGCCGCGGTGCCCCAGCCGGCGAACCATGAGGCGTTGGCGTTGCCATGATCGATGAAGCCCGACGGGATGCCGGCCTGCGCGTTCTCGAAGCCGGGGTTATAAAGCAGGTTGACGATCGGGAGCTGGAGGAGGACGAGGGACTGCGCGCTGCCGCCGGGGCTGACCACGATCTCTGCGCCAGACTTCGCGACGGGGGTCGGCGTCTGCTGGACGAGGGCGTCCGCGGCCGGCGCCGTGTTCTGCGCGCCGAGGCCTTCGGACGGCTGCACCTCCACCGGGGCGCGCGCTGCCTCGGGGAAGGCGGCGGCCTCCTCGACGTCCATGAGCCCCTCGTCGTGAGGTTCGGAGCCCGAGACGCAACCGACGAGGGCGAAGGGGACAACGAGGCTGCTGAGGATGAATGCGGTAGATTTCATGATGGGTTTTCTCCGTCGAGGATTGATTGATCGACGGACTGTCCTTCCTCCTGAGCACGCTGAGCACGCTGCGTGCCGGTTCGGCGGGCGCTGATTTCGGGTGATCTTGAGGGGGGCGCTCGTGGAGCGAGCGCCGGAACGGGAGCACGCCAACAGCCCCGCTAAAATGCTCCAGGCGCCGGTGTGGAGGCTGTGGCCTGGAGGCCATGACCTCCAGGCGCAGAGGCGTGCCCCTCCAGGACGGCGGGCCGACGGTGATGCCTGCGCGCGAGCGCCGCGTAGACGGAGGACGCGCTGCGCTGGAGCGCGCCGTGGCGCCGCCGGGGCGTCAGGCCGGCGGGAGCAGGACGTCAACCCGGCGGGAGCAGGGCGAGCAGCGCTCTGGCGGCAACCCTCTTGTCGAGGACAAGCACGCTCCGGATCATCCTTGCGCTCCCCGTGAGCTTCTCGCCGAGCCCCTCGCCCGGGATCTCGAGCCGGCAGGCCAGGAGGCGCTGCGGGTAGCGGGAGAGGAGCGCGTCGCAGTCGCGATAGAAGCGGGTGCTGCCGTCGCTCGCGAGAAAGAGGATGCGCGACGCGCGGGCGTTCTGCGGGCTCTCCGGGGCCCTCCTGGCCGCGGCGTCCAGCCCCTTCTGCTCGCTGGCGAGCTTGTCGGCGATGAGCTCGAGGCCGTGGCAGGCGTGCTCGGCCGCGAGCGCGCCGCGGAGCTCCGCGGCCAGCGCGTCGGTGATCGGGAGCGTCGCCACCTGGTTTCGGCCGCTCTCCCACAAGAGACCCGCGTGCTTGGTGAGGAGCTCGAACACCGCGTCATGGCGCGGATCGGCGACGAGATCTTTCGGCAGCTTGAGCACAGGCACCTCTGCGTGCACCCTACCAGACCCGGCGCTCGGCGACGACCGCCGCGGCGGCGCGCCTCCCGCACGCGGATCCGTCGGACCAGGCCATCCCTTCCGGCCTGGGCCGCTGGCTTCGGTTGACCAGTCGACTACCCGTTGGGCTGACGATGATACCGATCATGGCCCGGCAGAGGAGAACGGCCGGCTGCGCGTCGCGCTGTGCCTTGTACCGCCGAGCTTGCTGGCCTCGACGGCCCATCGTAAACTAGGATATGGCCGTTCAAGCCGTTACCGTGAACCTGCCCGAGCCGCTGTACGAGCGCCTGGCTCGCCGCGCGCAGAAAACGCAACGAACCGTCGAGGCCGAGCTCGTCGACGCGGTGGCAACCTCCCTCCCTGACGAACCCGACGAGCTGCCGGTCGACATGGCGGAGGCCATCGCCGCGCTGCACCTGCTAGGTGACGAGGATCTCTGGCGGGCCGCCAGGCAGAGCCTCGCCGCGGAGAAGGCAGCAGAACTAGAGGATCTGCACATCAAGCGCCAGAGCGAAGGGCTCTCCGCGTCGGACATCGAGGAGCTCGCGACGCTCATGAAGGAGTATACGCGGATCATGCTGGTTCGCTCCCGATCTGCCGCGCTGCTCAAGCAGCGAGGTCATGACGTCTCGGGGCTTCATCAAGGACATGAGCCGTAGCTACATCGGGAGGGCGCTGCGTGAGCAGGTCACCAGTGAGGCGCGCCATCGCTGCGGCTACTGCCTGACCTCGGCGCGTATTATCGGCACGCCGATGGAGATCGACCACATTATCCCTGAGTCTCTGGGCGGACCTACTGCCAGGGAAAACCTCTGGCTCGCATGCTCGATGTGCAACGATCACAACGGCAATCGAATCGCTGCTCCCGACCCGCACACCGGGGAAGTCGTGCGTCTCTTCAATCCACGACAGCAGGTCTGGTTGGATCATTTCGGTTGGAACACAGAGGGATCTCTGATCATCGGCAAGACGCCGACTGGCCGCTGCGGTTCGCCTGAACCGCGCCGAGCTCGTGGAAGCCCGGCGAGGCTGGGTCATCGCGGGTTGGCATCCGCCCGAGGATTGAGCGATGCGGCCGCCCAACGAAATAGCATTTTCGCGGCGAGAGGCGCTAAAACGCTATTTCGTCAGGCATCACATGGGCAGGCAGGATTCACATGTCTTCTAAGGACACTCCCAAGTATTGGTTTCCCGCCAAGCGCTATGGTTGGGGGTGGGGCCTGCCCTCTGCATGGCAAGGCTGGGTCGTCCTCCTTATCTATTTCGTGGTGGTCCTTGGTGGCATTCCGTTCGTTCACGCCACAAGCGGGACCGTTGTCTACGTCATTTACGTATTCGTCCTCACGGCGGCGCTCATCGCCATCTGCTGGCTCACGGGTGAAGCTCCCCGCTGGCGGTGGGGAGGCGATGATGCCTAAATCATCGCCGTGAATCCGGCGCGCCGGCCCCCTTGGCTCCTTGATCGATAGACTTCAACCGGGACCTTTTTCATGGCACCGATCATTCCCAATCCAGACAAGATCAAGAGCTTCCCCACCGAGGCGGCCTTCGAAGCCTGGATGGTCGCGAACCACGCCCGCGAGACCGAGCTGTGGCTGAAGATTCACAAGAAGGACTCGGGCATGCCGACGGTGACCTACGCGCAGGCGCTGGACGTGGTCCTGTGTTGGGGGTGGATTGACGGCATCCGGAAGGCCTTCGACGAGGTCTCGTTTCTGCAGCGGTACACCCCTCGCAAGGCGAGGAGCGTCTGGAGCCAGATCAACACAGATCACATCGCTCGGCTGACGGCGGCCGGCCGAATGACCCCGCACGGCCAGCGGCAGGTGGACGCCGCGAAGGCGGATGGTCGCTGGGAGGCCGCCTATGCCCCCATCCGCAGGGCGACCGAAGACACCCTTCCCGACGACCTTCGCGCGGCCATCGAGGCGAACCCACGGGCGCGCAAGACGTTCCAGACCCTCGGACGCCAGAACCTGTTCGCGCTGGCGTTTCGCATGAACAACATCAAGACGCCCGCCGGGCGCGCGAAGAAGATCGCGGCGCTGGTGGAGATGCTGGCGCGCGGTGAGACGATCGTGCCGGAAGGGCGGCGCTGACCTCGGTCAGCGCGCGCGGCTCCCCTCCCATGAGCGTGCAACGTATTGCCTACATGGTTCTCCGGTGCGCGGACCTCGAGCGCTCGCGGCAGTTCTACGAAGGCCTTGGACTGCGCTTGTCCCCGGAGCAACACGGCAACGGACCGAAGCACTACTCGTGCAACGTGGGTGGGATGATCCTCGAGCTCTATCCGCTCTCGGACAGGCCGACGTCCGGTCTCCGTCTGGGGCTCGTCGTTTCCGACCTCGATCGGATCCTGGAGTCGCTCAGAGCGTTGGGCGCGGTGGTTGGCGCCATCGGCTCCGAAGGCAGCTCGCCCGTGACGGTCGTCGATCCCGACGGCCATCGGATCGCCCTGGAACAAGAGCGCTGAGCCGCTCCAGGGCGAAGCCGGGGAGCGGGCGCAGCACCTCACGAGCCGCTCCCGACCCTCATCCCCGGGCGACGAGGCACCCGTCGCGAACGCCGCCCGGAACTTGGCCCTCCCGCGCGCCCCCTGGCATCTCCGCGCGGTGCGATCGCGTCTCTTCCTCGCGCTCGCCGCCGCGATCGCCGTCGGGATCGCGCCGGCGACGGCATCTCCAGCGCCGCCGGGCGTCCGAAAGCTCCACGTCGAGGCCGGCGCAGTCCACGCCACGGTCGGCGCGTCGGGCAAGCAGGTGCGCCTCACGCTCGATCCCGAGCTCCAGCGCGCCGCCGAGCGCCTCCTCGCCCGCTCCGGCGCCCCCGAGGGCGCCATCGTCGCCTCCGACGTCCGCACCGGCCGCATCCTCGTGTGGGCGAGCCGCGGAGACCGGGACTACGTCGCCACCCCGCTCGCACCGAGCGCGAGCCTCTTCAAGATCGTCACCGCGGCGGCGCTGCTCGAGGGCCGCAAGGTGAACGTCGCCACGCCCGTCTGTTACACGGGCGGCATGAGCGCGATCACCGCGGCCGATCTCCAGGGCCGCGGCGCCACCTGCACCGTCTTCGGCGAGGCGCTCGGCCGCAGCATCAACGGCGTCTTCGCCCGCCTCGCAGGCCAGCACCTCACGGCCGACGACCTGCGCAACAAGGCCCGCGACCTCGGCTTCGACGGCGAGGTCCCGATCGACATCCCCGTCGCGCCGAGCGCCGCCCACATCCCGGCCGACGGGCTCGGCCTCGCCCGCGCGGCCGCGGGCTTCTGGAGCGGGCGGCTCAGCCCGCTCGGCGCCCTGTTCGCGATGCAGACGATCGCCAACGACGGCGAGCGCGTCCGCCTCTCGCTGCTCGCGCCGCCGGGCGCGCAGGACCGCGGGGACGCGGGCGCGCTCGCGCCGCGGAGCACCGACGGCCGCGGCCTCCGGGCCGACGTCGCGCGCACCCTCCGGTCGATGCTCGAGATCACCACGCGGCGAGGCACCTGCGCCAAGGCGTTCCGCAAGCCGGACGGCACCCGCGCCCTCGGCACCATGCCCGTCGCCGCCAAGACCGGCACGCTCGTCGGCGGCAGCCCGTCGCGGATGTTCTCGTGGTTCGCCTCGTTCGCGCCGTCGGATCGCCCCGAGATCGCGGTCTCCGTGATGCTGGCCAACGACATCGCGTGGCGCACCAAGGCGAACCTCGTGGGGCGCGAGCTGCTCGAGACCTACTTCGGCCGGAGGCGCCCGGGGCCCGTGGCCCGGCGTCGCTGAGGGGCCGAGCCCCGCTGACGGGCGGCCCGGGGCTGGGTTACGCTGCGATAACCCCCATGAACGCCCGAGACCGCATCCCCCTCCTCCTCGATCAGCTGCGCGAGGAGCACCCCGACGCGCGTTACGAGCTCGACTGGAAGACGCCGCTCGATCTGCTCGTCGCGACCATCCTGGCCGCGCAGTGCACGGATGAGCGCGTCAACCGGGTGACCGCCACGCTCTTCCCGAAGTACCCGACGGCGCAGGCGTACGCCGACGCGCCCACGGCGGAGCTCGAGGAAGAGCTCAAGCCGACCGGCTTCTACCGCCAGAAGACGAAGACGGTGCAGGCCGCCTGCAAGGAGCTCGTCGCGCGCTTCGGCGGCGAGGTGCCCGCGACCATGGCCGAGCTCACCTCGCTGCCGGGCGTGGCCAGGAAGACGGCGAACGTCGTGCTCAACACGGCGTTCGACATCCCCTCAGGGATCATCGTCGACACCCACGTCGCCCGCCTCAGCGGGCGCATCGGCCTCTCGAAGCGCGAGAAGCCCGAGCAGATCGAGGAGGATCTGATGAAGATCGTGCCGAAGGATCAATGGACGTTCTTCGGCCCTGCGCTGGTGCTGCACGGCCGCTACACCTGCGTCGCCAGGAAGCCGAAGTGCGGGGAATGCCGGATGAGCGAGTTCTGTCCGAAGGAAGGGGTCTGAACGAGAGATGAAGATCGATCTACCTGCCTCGTGGGAGCGCGTGCTCGCCGGAGAGCTCGAGCAGCAGTACTTCAAGAAGCTGGCGCGCTTCGTCGAGGACGAGCGGAAGGCGCACCAGGTGTTTCCGGCGGAGGAGGACGTCTTCGCCGCGTTCAAGTTCACGCCGTACGAGAGCGTGCGCGTGCTGCTCCTCGGCCAGGACCCGTACCACGACGACGGGCAGGCCCACGGGCTGTGCTTCTCCGTGCGCCCGGGCATCACGCCGCCGCCGTCGCTGGCCAACATGTACAAGGAGGCGGTCTCGGATCTGCCGGGCTTCACGATCCCGAGCCACGGTTGCCTCACCACGTGGGCGACCCAGGGCGTGCTGCTGCTGAACACCGTGCTCACCGTCCGGGCGCACACGCCGAACTCCCACAAGAACCAGGGCTGGGAGTCGTTCACCGACGCGGTCATCAAGAAGGTCAACGACAGGCCCGACGGGGTTGTGTTCGTGCTCTGGGGCGGCCACGCGCAGAAGAAGGCAAAGCTCATCGACGCGAAACGCCACACGGTCATCAAGGCGGCGCACCCCTCGCCGCTGTCGGCGAGGAGCGGCTTCTTCGGCAGCAAGCCGTTCTCGACCATCAACAGCGCCCTCCGCGCCCGCGGCGCCGACGAGATCGACTGGCGGCTCCCGGAGACCGCGTAGCGCCGCGATGACGCGGCGGAAGCGCTCCCTGCCGCTCGCCCCCGGGACGCGGTACACCCCCGCCGTCCTCGAGGGGATCGCCGACGGGGAGCGCGCCGCGCTCGCGCTGTCGCTCAGCGCGCGCACCGAGGCCGGCGCGGTGTCGGCCGCGGCCTCGGCGCTCGCGCGGGCCGAGGCGCTGCAAGGGGCCTCGGCGGCCGCCGAGCCGCCCGAGCGGCCCATCGCCTGCAAGGCCGGCTGCGCGACCTGCTGCGTCAGCAAGGTGCTCGTGCTGGCGCCGGAGGTGCTCCGCATCGCGGCCCACCTGCGCGCCACGCGGAGCCCGGCGGAGCTCGCCGCGCTGGAGGAGCGCGTCCGCGCCGCCGACGCGGCGACGCGCGGGCTCTCCCGCCTGGAACGCGCCGAGGCCGGCGTCCCCTGCCCGCTGCTCGACGAGCGCGGCGCCTGCTCGATCCACGCCGTCCGCCCGATCGTGTGCGCGGGCTGGAGCTCCCTCGACGCCGCCGCGTGCGAGCGCCACTTCGCCGCGCCAGCGACCGTCCCCACGGCGCCCATGCACCGCCCGGGCTACGAGGTCGCCAACGCCGTCCTCGCCGGCCTGGGATGGGCTGCGAAGGAGCAGGGCCTCGACGCCGCGCCGCTCGAGCTGATCGCGGCGCTGCGCATCGCGCTCGAGCGCCCGAACGCCGGCGAGCGGTGGCTCGCGCGCCTCCCGGTCTTCGCCGCGGCCCGCGACGCCGAGTGGCAGGAGGACCGGCGGCGCGAGGGCTGATCGCGCGCCGCGGTCGGCCCGCGTCATCTGAGCGCTCGCGGTCGGAGAAATCCGTTTAGGCTAGCGCGCCGCGGGGGCCGCCGCCGGTCGGCGCCTCGCGACGGAACACAGGACAAGGAGACGCGATGAAGATCTACGGACATCCCATGAGCACGTGTACGCGCAAGGTCCTGACGGTGCTCGCCGAGAAGGGCCAGGAGGCGCAGTTCGTGCTCGTCGACCTGACGAAGGGCGCGCACAAGCAGCCCGATCACCTCGCGCGCCACCCCTTCGGCGTGATCCCGGTGCTCGAGGACGAGGACTTCACGCTCTACGAGTCGAGGGCGATCATGCGTTACCTCGATCACAAGCTTCCGGGAGCTCCGCTGACGCCGACCGAGCTCAGGGCCAGGGCGCTCATGGATCAGTGGCTCAGCGTGGAGCAATCGTACTTCGCCACCCCGGCGGTCAAGATCGTCTTCCAGCGGGTCTTCCTGCCGATGCAGGGCAAGCAGGGCGACGAGTCCATCGTCGACGCATCCAAGGCCGATGTCTCGAGGACGCTCGACGTTGTCGAGAAGGCGCTGGCCGGCCATGAGTACCTCGCGGGCTCGAGCTACTCGCTGGCCGACATCTCGTGGATGCCGTACCTCCAGTGTCTCGTGGTGTCGAAGCTCGGGGATCTCATCAGCGATCGGCCGAACGTCGCAGCGTGGTGGAAGCGGATCAGCGAGCGCCCCGCCTGGGTGAAGGTGTCGTCCTGACGCCTGCCGGCCTGCCCTGAGCGGGCCGTCTTCTGCGCAGAAGCGACGGGGTGGTCGGCGACGCCGGGGACGCCGGTGCATCGCTGCCGCCCCTGCGCGGCCGTGCTTGCCGGACGGCCGGGCGGCGCGGCGGGCCCTCCTCGGCCCTTTAGCTCGGGGCGCCGAGCAGCTCGTCGAGCGTCCGCGCGCCGAGCTGCTCATCACGAAAACGACTCTCCACGCTGCGGCGCCCGCCAATATGCACTACCGAGCCATGCGGGGCTCGACGTTTTCAAGCCACCTCAGCCCTCGCTTCCCCTGTGGTCTGAAGGATGCGGCCACAGACATCGGCCGCCCGGCGCGACTCTGGCTCCACCCCGTCGAGAAGGCCCACCAGGTTGAACAGGTCGAACGCTGCGGCCCAGCGCTCGAACCCCTCGGGAAGCGGCGCGCTCTGGCGGTAAGCACCCGCGAACGCCGCGACGAACTCGGGCCCCGGGCTCCAGCGCAGGAGCTGGCCGACGTCCATCAGGCTCGGTCCCGCGTACGCGAACTCCCAGTCGAGCACGAGGAGCTCGCCCGACGACAGCCAGTGCAGGTTCGACGCCTTGAAATCCCCATGGAGCAGCACGGGCGCCGACGCCAGCGCGCGAAGCGCCTCCGTGTTCGCGTCGAGGAAGTCGCGCACGTGCTCGCTCAGCTCGCCGCGCAGGGCAGGAGCCAGCCTGTCGAGGACCGCGTCCACATAACCCCGCAGCGCGCCGATGCAGTCGGCGAACGGCCCGGAGACGGCGAGCTCCGGCCCCAGGAAACCCGCGCTGTCGTAGCCGACGCTGTGAATCTCCGCGAGCGCGCGCCCGACCGCGGCGCCGCACGTCGCGGTGTCCTGGAGCGGTCCGTGTGGGACGTGCTCGAGGACGAGGAAGTCCTCACCCGCCGACAGGACCGCCGGGACGCGGAACGACCGCCAGCCCCTCGCCAGCAGGCTGGCCTCCTTCGGCGCCGCGGTCGCGTCTCGGCGGTACACCCGCAGCACGCGCTCGGCGTCGACGCGCACGTTCACGTTGGCGTGCCCGCCGGAGAGCACCTCCGCTTCGCCGGAGAACGGCGTGATGCGCCGCTCGATCTCGGCGCGAGCGAGGGTCTGGACGTGCGCGGCGCGCTCCCACGCGCGCTCGGGGTTGGGAAGCAGCCTCATGCGGTCTGTCTTCATTTGAGGCACGAGGCGCGCCGCGCGTCGAGCGCCCTCCCTCGGACAGCGCCGCCGCGGTACATTGCGCGCATGCCCGTGTACCGCACGTCCGCCGTCGAACACGCCGCGGCGGTCGCCGTGGCGGCCCAGACCGACGTGGGCCACAGCCGCGAGCACAACGAGGATACCTTCCTGATCAGCGATCTCGCGCGCGGGCTCGCCCACGGGCCCGCGGCCGCCCAGGCGTCCGTCGACCCGCCGCTCGCCCTGTCGCTCGGCGTCTACGACGGCTCCGGCGGCGCGTCGTCCCCCGACGCGGCGAGCCGGCTCGCGGCGCGCATGGTCCACGACATCCTCACCCGCTCCGCGCCCCGATCGAGCGACGCCCTCGAGCGGAGCCTCCTCGAGGCGATCGGCGAGGCCGGGCGCGCCGTCCGCGACAACGCCCGCCGGAGCTCACAGCACCGGAACAGCGGCACGACGGTGACCGTGGCCGCGCTCTGCGATGAGCGCCTCCTGCTCGCGCAGGTCGGCGACAGCCGCGCCTACCTCCTCCGCAGCGGTGTTCTCACCCAGCTCACCCGCGACCAGACGCTCCTCCAGTCGCTGCTCGAGAGCGGCAAGCTGCGGCCCGAGGAGGCCGCCACCTTCGAGCACAGGGGCGTGATGCTCCAGGCGCTCGGGCTCCGCGAACACCTCAGGATCGCGCTCTCCGCCGTCGAGCTCCGCCGCGAGGACACCCTGCTGCTCTGCACCGACGGGCTGAGCGACCTCGTCGATGATCGGCACATCGCCGCCACGCTCGACGCCCACCCCGACCCCGCGACAGCCGCCAGCGCCCTGATCGACGCCGCGCTCGCCGCCGGAGGCCGCGACAACGTGACCGCGCTGGTCACGCGGTTCGACGGCCCCTGGCTCGCTCCGCCGGCCAGCGACCGCGCCACGGAGATCATCGAGATCGCCAGGTTCTCCGAAGGGCCGACGCGCCGCTCCTGACGGCGCGCCGGCCCGCGATCACGAGCGCCGCGGCCCGCGACCGGCAGCGCCCTGCCGCGGCGCCAGCTTGCCTCGCCTCCGCCCGCGCGCCACGAGCGCAAGGGCGGCGAGCGCGCCGAGCCCCGCCGAGATCGGAGCCCCGCCCGCCGCGCCGCCGAAGCTGCACCCGCCGTCGTCCTCCGCCGCGCCAGATCCCTCGTCAACGCCAGCGCCCGTCGTTGCGCCCCCGCCCGTGCCCGCTGCCGCCCCCGTCGTCGCGCCCCCGCCCGTGCCCGCGGCCGCCCCCGTCGTCGCGCCCCCGCCTGCGCCCACCGTGGCGCTGCTGCTCGCGCTCGTCGCCGCGTCCCCGCCCGCGCCCGTCGCGCCGCCGCCCGTGCCGGCGCCGGAGCTCGCGGCGCTCGTCGCGGCGCCAGGGTCGGAGGACTTGAGCACCAGATCCGCACAGCGGTAGTACAGGGTGGCCGGCCTCCTGTCCGTCATGACCTGGATGAGCTGAAGCGTGCAGTTGTCACACTCCACGTCCGGGAGCGTGACCTCCGCCGAATACGACCCTCCGCGCTTGTCGGCGATGCCGTCGAGCAGGCAGCCCTTGTCCGTCCCCGGCTCGCAGAGATCGTTCTCGTTGGCCGGCTCCGGGAAATCGTCGAAGCCGTCGTCGTCGAACATGATCCGGAAATGCCCGGGGTGATCGATCGTCTCGTTCCACGTCACCGTGATGGTCTCGCCCGGCTCGAACACGGTGACGGTCTCGCCCCGCGCATCGCCGCGAGCACCGCAAGGCGCCACCTTCTGCTGGTCGTCCGCGTGCCTCGGCGCGGGGGACGTGAGGTCGATGTGCGCGCGGCTCACGCCAGCAAACGACATCACGGCGGCCAGTACGAACGATCCCATCAGCATGCAACGCATCGATCTACCTCCTCAGAGCCCGCGGGCAGCGCAATCTACACAGCGGCTCATCGCCTGTCTGCGACGTCCTCAAGCAAGGAATTTTTCACGGATATGGCGCCAGCGACCGACGTCGCGAACCGCCGGGCTCAGCCCGGTAAAGGCGCTCGGGCTTGCTTTTCGTGGTGAATTCAGCGATCCCACCCGGGGCGGAGGGGCGCCTCTGGAACGCCGATCAGGTAGAAAACGCTGTGTCCATGAGGTTCTCCGTGAAGGGAGGCCAGCACGGACCGCGTGGGGGCGGGGCGGGGGCGGCGCGTGCCGCCCCCGGTGACAAAAGCGGAGGATCATCATCATGGAGCAGCGCGCACTCGGTTCTACGGGCGTCAACATCCCGGTCGTCGGACAGGGCACCTGGCAGATGGAGATGGATGACGAGGCGGCCTGCATCGACGCCATCCGGCGGGGGATCGACGCGGGCATGACGCACATCGACACGGCGGAGATGTACGGCTCGGGCGCGGTCGAGGCGCTCGTCGGCAAGGCCATCGCCGGCCGCCGCGACGAGGTGTTCCTTGTCTCCAAGGTGCTGCCCAGCAACGCGAGCTACGCCGGCACGATCGCCGCGTGCGAGCGCAGCCTGGAGCAGCTCCGCACCGACCGGCTCGACCTCTACCTCCTCCACTGGCCCGGACCGCACCCGCTCGAGGAGACGTTCCGCGCCTTCAAGGTCCTGAGGGACCAGGGCAAGATCCGGTATTTCGGCGTCAGCAACTTCGACCAGGCGGAGCTCTCGAAGGCGATGGCCATCGCCGGAGCGCGCGAGATCGCCTGCAACCAGGTGCTCTATCACCTGCTCGAGCGGTCGATCGAGCACCGGGTGCTGCCGCTCTGCGAGCGGCACGGCATCGCGGTCGTCGCCTACAGCCCCTTCGGCTCGGGCCGGTTCCCTGCGCCGGGCAGCACGGCGGGCAGGGTGCTCGCGTCCATCGCCGCCGCCCACCGCGCGACGCCGTGGCAGGTCGCGCTGCGCTTCCTGCTCCGCCACCAGCCGGTCTTCGTGATCCCCAAGGCCGCGAACGCCGCGCACGCGCTGGACAACGCGGCCGCGGGCGATCTGCACCTCAGCAGCGAGGACATCGCCCGCCTCGAGACGGCCTTCCCGCTCGGCCGGGATCGCGGCGTGCTGCCAACACTGTGAAGCGAACGGTAAGTCGATGAAACCGTGAGAACGCCAGAAGACACCAAGGTTGGAATTCCACCTTGGCGTCTTCTGGAATCTTGGCATGTCTTTCCGTCACGAGCTTCGCGAGCCCCGCTTCATTCCGCCAAACGGCAGGGGCTCGCTTGGCGGGCGGCCGCGCGTGGCATACTGCGCGCATGAGTCACGCACGCCCATCCTCGCTTCTCTTCGGGCTTTTTCTCACTGCCTGCAGCGGCACGGTCGAGATCCCGTCGAGCGGCAGCACCGACGACTTTCGCAACCTCTGCGGCGGCACGGTCGATATGCCGTCCGGCAGCGGCGGCGCTGGTGGCACCGCCGGCGCTGGCGACACCGGCGACAGCAGCAGCACCGGCGGTGCTGGCGGCTCCGCCGGCTCGACCTCGAGCGGCGGGACACCGCTCGCGTGCGGAGGGCGAAGCGGCGGGATCTGCGGCGAGGAGGACTTCTGCGACTTCCCCGACGACTCGTGCGGAACGTTCGATACCATAGGCCGGTGCACCCCCCGGCCCGGGGGCTGCCCGGAGGACTGCCCGGGCGTCTGCGGGTGCGATCACCAGTTCTATTGCAATGCGTGCGCTGCGCAGCAGGCCGGGGTGGATGTCTCGGCGAGCACCTCATGCAGCAAGCCCGAGGTGGGCAATTACACCGCGACCTTCTGGCCCGGCGGGCTCGATCACCTCATCCTCTACAAAGCCGAGCTGGAGGCGGACCGGTGCGTGATCCTCTATGCCGACGCGCCGGTCGAGCCCGGGCCGGGCCTCGAGATCGTCACCCTCCCGGAGAGCTGGAACGTGTCGCGCATTGTGATGAGCAAGGGGGCGGCCGGCTGCGCGCCGGGCGATACGATGCCCAGCGGAGAGGGCGTGCGCGCGACGGGCGCCAAAGGGACCCTGACGATGGATCTCTCGCCAGGAACGTCCGCACCGTGCACCCTCGACGTGGACATCACAGTCACGTTCCCGGAGGAGCCCGCGACCGCCGATCTCCGCGCGAGCGGCGTGGCCGTCGACAAGGGGTGCCGATAACCGCAGCGGCTCACCAGGCGCAGCGCGACGGAGGCAGCCCACGTCGCAGTGCCTGGCCGCCGGCTCGGCCGGGCGCGCGGCGCTGACGCCGGAAGCCTCCGTCAGCGCTTCTTCCCGCCCCGCTGGGCCTTCTCCGCCTCGTCGAGCCGCCGCCGCGCGTCGTCCAGGGCCGCCTGGCTGGCGTGGCCCTTCGGGAGCGCCTCGTAGCCGGCCACCTCCTCGCGCAGCGTGGCGATCTGCTCCGCGCTCCGCCCGAGCCGCTGCTGGATCTCCGCGCGGAGCTTCAGGAAGCGCAGCCGGCGCGGGCCATAGGCGCGGCCGATGGCGCGCTCCACCGCGGCGAGCGCCTCCGCCTCGCGGCCCATCGCGTGGAGCACCTGCGCGAGCCGCGCGGGCGGCTCGTACGAGGCAGGCATCTGCGCCTCGCGCTGCGTGAGCATCGCGACCGCCTCCTCGCCGCGGCCGAGCGCGATATACGCCATGGCGCGCCCGTAATCGTACGCGGCGGCCGCCTCGGGCGTCTTCGCCTCCTTCGCGGCCCGCTCCAGCACGGCGAGCTTCGACTCGCTCGCAGCGCGGGCCCCGCCCGCGTCGCCGAGCGCCTCGAGCCCCTCGGCGAGCAGGCCCCACGCGTCGGCCCTGTCGTCCGCGCTCGCGTCCGCGGGCGGGCTCGCGACGATCGACCGAAGCCGGGCGACCGCCGCCTCGCGCGCGGCCTGCTGGGCCTTGCCGCCGGGGAGCGCGGCCGCGCAGGAGAGCAGGACGCTCGCGAAATCGGCGGGCAGCGCCGCGCCCTTCACCTCGCCGACGTGCGCGCTGCCAAGCTCCACGCACGCCGCGGCGTCCTTCTTGCGGTAGAGCGCCGCCAGGAGGCCGAGCAGCGCCTCGCTGCGCCGCGGCCAGACCTCTCCGCCGCGGGCCAGGGCGCGCCGGTAGGCGGACACCGCCGCGGCGTGGTCACCGGCGCTGTGGGCCCGCTTCGCCTCGACAAGCAGGCGGTTCGGATCGTCCGCGGGCAGCGCCGACGCAGCCTTGGAATCCATCGCGAGCAGCGCCTCCCGGATCAGCTCGCGCAGCTCCTCGACCGAGGCGGCGCCCCGCCAGAGCCCGATCACCTCGCCGCCCGCCGGCTCGAGGACGAAGAACGTCGGCCACACCGTCACCTCGTGCCGCTCCAGGAACGGCGCGCTCTCCGGTCGATCCGTGTCGACGTCCGCGAACACCACCCGATCGGCGAACGGGCGCAGCGACGGATCGGTCAGCACGTAGTGCTTCATGCTCAGGCAGGTGTGGCACCACGGCGCCCACGCATCGACGAACAGCGCCTTGCCCTCGGTCCGGGCCTTCTCGCGCGCCCGAGGCACGTCGTCGTGGATGAACTCGAGCGGCGCTTGCGCGGCCGCCGGCTCCGGCCCGGCAGCGGGCGAGGGCGCCGCGGCTGGCGGCGGTGGCGCGGCGGCCGGAGTGGTGGCCGGCGCGCGTGGCGGCGGCTCGACGGCGCAGGCAGCGAGGGCGGCGGCGGAGACGAGGGCGGGGAGCAGGGCCGGGGCACGCACGGCGAACCATGGTAGCCGAACGGCGGCGGGCTCGCCCTTGCTGCGACAGGCGGGCGCGGGCATCCGGGCCGGATCGCGGCGTCGCTGGCAGGCCCCTCCGTGCGTCGACAAGGCGCTCCCCGACAGCCGCAAAGCTGGTACAGTCCCGCCGCAGTGAACGATTACGCGGGTCGGTGCGGCAGCTGCGCGGCATTCACCCGGGCGCACGACGATCCAGCGCGCGGCCGCGTCGGCGAGTGCGCCCTCGAGGTGTACCCGCCGCCGATCAAGGCGACAGCGACGTGCGCCCGTTACCGTGCCAAGGGCGCGCCTCCTCCGCCACCGCCACCCCGGGCGGCGGGCCAGCCGCGCGGCTCTGGCGCCAGGCCGCGGGCGCCCGAGCGCGCCCCGTCGCCGGAGCGCCGGCCGAGCGCGGCGCCGCAGCCCTTCCGTTCGCCGCTGCCAAGGGAGATCGACATCGACATGGATATCGACGAGTTCCGCCGTGTGCTGCGCGAGGTGCTGTCCGAGGAGCTCGGCGTCGGCCGCGCGGAGCTGGGCGGCCGCTGGGAAGGCGGGGAGATCGTGCTCCGGCCCGGGAAGGAGGGCACGGCCGAGAAGCGCATCCCGCTCGACGTGTTCTTCCACAAGATCGTGATGCTCCGCGACAAGCTGCGCGTGCTGGAGCAGAAGATCAACGCCCACGAGGGGCTGAGCGACGCCGAGAAGGTTCAGCTCCAGGCGTACATCACAGGCTGTTACGGGACGCTCACGACGTTCAATGTCCTCTTCGCGCGCCGGGAAGAGGGATTCGCCGGCAGCGGCCGAGACGGCGACTGATACCCCATTTGACCTGCGCCGAGAGCGCCACGGCGCTCCATGTCGCGCGCGCCATCGGGGCCTGAACGCTCGCTCGGCCCTCCGCTTCGGCCTGCTGGGCCCGGGCGGGGCGCTATACTTGCCCCGTGTTCCGTTCCGATCGAGACGCGCTCGCGGACAAGCTCGACGACGTGCAGGCCGAGAACGAGCGCCTGCGCCGGCAGAACGAGGCCATGCGTCACGCGCTGCTGGCGCAGCGCGTCGGCGGGCAGCCTGTTGCCTCCAACACGTACCGCGGCGGCGTGGCCTGGCTGGGTGCCGGCGAGCGGGTCGCGCTCGCGCGGCACCAGCTCGAGGCGTTTCCGGTGTGGGCCACGGCGCTGCTGCACGTCGTGACGTTCGGAATCGTGTCGTTCGTCCGCTTCAACGCGATGCACGCCCAGCTGCCCCGGGCGGAGCGCGACGATCCCACCGTGGGGAAGGCCATCGGCCTGCACTTCGCCCCGTACTTCAACTACTACTGGGTCTTCTGGAACGGCCTCCGGCTCTGTGATCGCGTGAACCTGCAGTGCCGCCTGCGGGGCATGCCCGACGGCGTGCCGCGGGGCCTGGTCATCGCGGCGTGTGTGGCGAGCGTCATCCCGTACATCCAGCTCCTGGCCGGCCCGATCACCTGGCTGTTCGTCGCCATCGCCATGCAGCGCACGGTGAACCGGATCGTCGAGCTCGACGCACGGACCACGAGCGAGCGCATGGCGCCGGTCGACGCGGGCGCTGGCGTGTTCGGCGCGCGGTTCCCTGCGGTTCAGGCGCTGCCGCTGCCGGACAACGTCGCCGTCCAGGCGGAGGCGGAGGCTGAGGCGGAGGCCGCGGCGGCGGTCGCCGAGCAGCGGCGGCGCCGCTAGAGCGCCGCTCGGCGCGATCGGCAGTCGGTCGCCTCCTGCCTTCTTCGTACCCGTCCAGCGAAGCACCGTCATCGTCGCCATGACGCCCGCAGGCTGTGGAGCGAACGCGGCCCCTTCGATGAATAGATAGGTTGTTGAACCCGTGTCGCTTTTCCGGGAGGGAGGCGTCCTCACCTCAGGTGAAGCTGTGCGGGAGCGACGCGCTCGGATCAGCCGCCTTGGCGGCCTTGCGACTGGCCTCGAGCGCGGCGGCGAGCGCCTCGTCCTCGAACTCACCACCGAACTGGACGAAGACACCAACGATGTCGGTGCCGCCGTGGTGGAAGACGGTACCGCTATCGGTGTAATTCCACACGTCGAAGACGGGCTTGCCGCCCTCGGTCACCGTCCAGCGCTCGAGCGGCACCTCGGCCAGACCATCGAACTTGCCGCAGGGGATCGCGAACGGGTCGTCGCCCTTGATCCCGTACTCCTTCAGCACGGCGCGCAGCTGCGCGACCTCATGATCACGGAACTGCTCGGCCTTCAACCACGGGCCCGCCCAGACGCGCTTGTCCTTGTAATCGGCGCCGTCGATCTTGCGGTAGTTGGTGAACTGATACTTCGTCATGGGCCCTTTCTAGCACGGGACCCCCGGCTTCCTCGTGGCGTGGGTGACGGCGAAGTTCCAGACCAGGGCGAGCAACGCTTCGGGGTTCTCGATCTGCGGGAGGTGGCCAGTGTCGGCGAGAAGCTCGAAGCGGGCGCCGGGGATGGCCGCGGCGTAAGCGCGGCCATAGTCGGGCGTGCTGATGCGGTCACTGTCGCCCCAGACGATGAGGGTGGGCAGGGTGATCGCGGACAGCCGGGAGCGCAGGGTCGGGTCCGTCATGCTGCCGCCGTAGATGCGCAGGGCGGCGAAGTTGCTGGCGATCGAGGCCTCCATGGCGGCGCGCTGGGCCTCGCTGAGGCGGGACACGTCGATGCGGAAGGGCGCAGGGTTGTGGTAGCTACGCTCGGCGAGCTGGCCCTTGGGCAAGCTGAACACGTCGGCGACGGGCTGGTCGGCGACGTGGATACCGACGGCATCGACGAGGACGATGCTGTGGATGCGGTGGCTGCCAAGCAGCGCGAGCTCGGCGGCGATCCAGCCGCCGATGGAGTTGCCGACGACGGTGACCTCGGTGAGGTCGAGCTGATCGAGCAGGGCGCCGTAGAGCCGGGCGAGTGCGGGGATGCTGTCCAGCCATTCCGGTCGGGGGGTGCCGCGAAAGCCGGGGTGGGTGGGCGCGATCACCCGGGCGTGTTCGCGCCTGGAGAGGGTCTGGGCGAAGCGGTCCACCGACTGAGGGCCGGCGCCGCCGTGCAGCAGCAGGATCGGCCGCCCCTCGCCGTGGGCAGCGACGGTCACATCGGCAGGCCCGCAGTCGGGCACGGTGACGGCGTACGTCGTGGTGGTCACGAAGAGGTCCTCTCGGATCGGATGATGGGCGCCGACTCGACCGGACGTTAGCACAGCCCGACCCCGGTTCGCGCGGGCGGCTCGACTCAGATTGGCGGATGCGATGGGTGAGCAATGATGGTGTCGAGGTAGACAGGAGCGCTCCACGGAGGTGAGACAGCCTCCGGCCGGGCCCGCGAACGGCGCCGACGGGCGCGAGCCTCGTGACACGGGGCCAGCAATTCCGTCGCAGCATGGGTTCGCCGGGATCGGCGATGGGCGCGCGGGAGCTACGGCGAACGGGGAATCGGCGACATCTGCGCCGCCAGCGCTCGCCGAAGAGATGCACGGCGCGTCGCCCACCATGGTACAAGGTGCGAGGAGGTCGCCGCGCAATGGCCATCAAACAGCTCACGCCAGAGCAGGTCCACACCATGTCGCTCGAAGAGAAGGACACATGGTGGCTGAAGAACGTCTACCGCGGCGACATGCCCCAGCTCACGTGGCGCTCGGCGATCACGGGCATGCTCCTCGGCGCGTTCCTGTCGCTCACGAACCTGTACATCGGCGCGCGCACCGGCTGGTCGCTCGGCGTCGGGATCACGAGCGTGATCCTGGCATTCGGGCTCTTCAAGGTGCTCTCCAGGCTCGGCCTCGGCAGCGACATGACCGTGCTCGAGAACAACGCGATGCAGTCCATCGCGACGTCGGCCGGATACATGAACGCGCCGCTCTTCACGAGCCTCGCGGCCTACTCGATGGTCACGACGACGATCATCCCCATGGGCCAGGCGATGATCTGGATGTTCGTCCTTGCCATCCTCGGCGTGCTCTTCGCCTTCCCGATGAAGAAGCGCTTCATCAACGACGAGCAGCAGCCGTTCCCCGAGGGGATGGCCGCCGGCGTCGTCATGGACGCGCTGCACGAGAGCGACGAGAAGGAGGGCCTCTTCAAGGCGAAGCTCCTCCTCGGCGGCGGCCTCCTGAGCGCCGCGCTCGAGCTCCTCCGCGACGACAAGGTGATGCGCGCGCTCTTCGCACTGAAGAACATCCCGCACTACTACGATGAGTTCCTCTATGGCGGGCGCTTCGCCGATCTGCTCAAGCGCTGGGGCCTCTCGCCGGCCATCCGCGGCACCCCCCTGAACGAGCTCACCATCCGGTTCGACACGAGCATCATCTTCGTCGCCACGGGCGGCCTGATGGGCATCCGGACCGGCGTGTCGCTCCTCCTCGGCGGGATCCTCAACTACTGGATCCTCGCCCCTCTGCTGATCGAGCGCGGGATCATCCTGCCGAAGAACGGGCATTTCGGGTTCGGGGCGATCACCCTCTGGGCGCTGTGGGGCGGCGTCGCGTGCATGACGACGTCCTCACTCTACGCCTTCTTCTCCAAGCCCAAGGTGATCCTCGACGCGTTCAAGGGCCTCACCAAGAAGGGCGGAGCGACCGACGTGCTCGCGGACATCGAGCTTCCGGTGAAGCTGTCGATCATCGGCATACCCGTCGTCGGCGCTGTGATCGTGGTGCTCGGGGAGCTCTGGTTCGGGATCTCCTGGTGGCTCGGGGCGCTCGCGATCCCGCTCGTCTTCATCTTCTCGCTCATCGCGGTCAACTCGACGGGTATCACGGCGATCACCCCGACCGGGGCGCTCGGCAAGCTGACGCAGCTCACCTACGGCGCCCTCGCGCCGAAGAACATCACGACGAACCTGATGACGGCCGGGATCACCGCCGAGGTCGCGAGCAACACCGCGAACCTGCTGATGGATATCAAGCCGGGCTACATGCTCGGCGGCAAGCCGCGCCACCAGGCGATGGGGCACGTGCTCGGGACGGTCTCAGGGCTCGTGCTCTCGGTGCCTGTCTGGTACCTCGTGCTCATCCAGGGCGACATCGGCCGCTACGGGACGGAGCGGCTGCCGGTCCCGAGCGCGCTCACGTGGAAGGCCGTCGCCGAGGTGCTGATGAAGGGGCTCGATTTCCTCCACCCGACCGCCAAGTCCGCGGTGGTGGTCGGGGCGATCGTCGGGATCCTTGTCGAGATCACGAGGCAGGTCACGAAGAACCGATTCCCCCTCTCCGCGGTCGCCCTGGGGCTCGCGTTCATCCTCAACTTCACCGATATCTGGTCGATGTTCCTCGGCTCGTTCCTCTTCTGGCTGCTCGAGCGGCGCGCCGCGCTCTGGCACAAGAAGCGCGAGCAGGAGACACGGCTCTCCGAGACGGCGCCCGGCGGGCGCGCGGACGGGCCGCCCGCGCGGCCCTGGTACGCGCTCGCCGCGCAGAACACCGAGGCCATCTGCGCAGGCGTGATCGCCGGAGGCTCGTTGATGGGCATCGGCCTCAGCGTGCTCGGCGTGCTTGTGCTGCCCGACGTGCTGGAAGCGGCGAGCTTCACCAAGGCGCTCGGGCAGATCCTCGATTTCCTCCCGAAGTGAAGCGCTGACGGTCGGCGGGCGGGCCCATCGGCTCCGCTCCTGCTCGCTCGACGCGCTCGCCCCGCGCGCGTGTTCGGGACGGGCCCCCGCTGCGAGCGCGCGTCCCTGCGGCGAGCGCCCGCCCCAGCGATCGCGGGCCCCTCGCCATCCCGGGACGATACAGCGACGCCTCACTGTGACAGGAATGCGCGCCCTCGCGCCCCTCGGCGAGCCGCAATGGGCGCATCACGTCGCCCTGCCGAGTCGCTCTGCTCGCGACCGCTTCTGGCGCGCTTCGTGCAGCCCTGTTTGCACCGCGTCAATACGAGCTCAGGAGAGGACGCGCGAGGGAGAGGACCATCGATGCCAGTGAACCCGCCCCCGTCCCGGGGGACACCCCGCCCCGCGCCGGTCGGCGAGCCCGAGCAGGGCCCGCCGGCGCGGGATCCAGCGCCGACCGAGCCTCCCCGAGGGGATCCCGATCCGCACGAACCTGTGCGCCGGGATCCCCCACCCCCTCCTCCCGAGCCCGGAGAGCGGCCTCCGGAGATCAAGGATCCTCCGGCGTCGGACCGGCCGACCGAGCGGCCCGGCGCGTTCACGAGAGCCGGCCGCGCTCGGTCGGCGGTGTGACGTCATCACCCAACCGTCGAGAGGTTTCCATGAACACGTGTGATTGCTGCGGCAACAGCTACGACAAGGCCTTCCAGGTCATGGTGGGCGGCACGAACTACACCTTCGATTGCTTCGAGTGCGCGATTCACAAGCTCGCGCCCGTGTGCGCCCACTGCGCCTGCCGCATCGTGGGGCACGGCATCGAGGCCGGCGGGGCGTTCTACTGCTGTGCGCACTGTTCCAAGCAGGAAGGCGTGGAGGGGGCGATCGATCGGGTGGCGTGAGCCGCCGCCGAAGCGCCGGCGGCGACCGGCCCGCCGTTCGCGCGGCCCCGCGGGTCGATCTGCGCGAGGTCGTACCGCGCGCTCGGCGGGGTCGACCCGCCCTGCGCCGGGGGCGTCGCCGCGAGCCGATCTGCGACCAGGGTGGCGGCCAGGATGAAGAGCAGCAGCGCGACGCCCGTGTGCCCGCGAGCCTGCGTGAGCATGAATGCCTCCTTCGCGGCGAGGCGGTCGCCTCGCGCTCCAGGAAACTAGATCTGGAGCACGCGCGTGATAATCCTGGTCGGCCGACGAGGATTGCGTCGCGGAAGGAACAAATGGGATGGATCCGCTGGGCGGTCACCTGGACGAGATGAGGGCGTTCCTCGAGGTCGCGCGGCGGCAGAGCTTCTCGGCGGCGGCGAGGGCGCTCGGGCTCACGTCGTCGTCGGTGAGCAAGCAGGTCGCGCGGCTGGAGGAGCGCCTCGGCGCGCAGCTCCTCCGGCGCACCACGCGCCGCGTGAGCCTCACGGAGGCGGGGAACCTGTACGCCGAGCGCGCAGGCCGGATCCTCTCGGACGTCGAGGAGGCGCAGCGGGCAGTCGTGGATCTCGACGGGACGCCGCGCGGGACGCTGCGCATCTCGGCGCCCACGGTCCTCGGCTCGATCCGCGTCGCGCCCGCGGTGCTTGCCTGTCGCGCGAAGTACCCGGAGCTTCGCATCGATCTCGACCTCACCGACCGCATCGTCGATCTGGTGGCCGAGCGCGTCGACGTGGCGGTGCGCCTGGCCGCCGAGATCTCCCCTGCTTCCCTCGTCGCGCGGCGGCTCGCCGACGACCTGCGCGTGCTCTGCGCGAGCCCGCGGTACCTGCGGCGCCACGGGACGCCGCGCTGCCTCGAGGACCTGGCTGACCACGACTGCATCACGCTCAACCTCGAGCCTGTCGCCCGGTGGACGCTCGTGGGCCCCGAGGGCGAGCGCGTCGTCCCGGTGAGCGGCACGTTCCGCACCAGCGACACGATCACGCTGCGTGACGCCGCGGTCGCCGGCGTCGGCCTGGCGAACCTCCCCGATTACGTCGTTCAGGATCAGCTCGAGAGCGGCGCGCTGCGGCGCGTGCTGCCGGAGTACGGCACCTCGAAGCGCGCCAGCTTCGCGGTCTACGCGGCGCCCGCGCGCGCCGCGGTCCGCGTCGTCGTCGATGCGCTGGCCAAGGCGATGGGGGCCGCGGAGACGTCGAAGCCGACGGCGCGGAAGCCGTGAGCCAGCGCGGCGATCGTGCGGGATCGCAGGGGAGCCGAGGGAGCGCCGCGCCGGAGCGGTCGTCCACGCGGCGCTGTCACATGGGCCGCGGAGCAGCGCCCTGGAGCGAAGCGTGCGCCGCGCCGGCCGCGCGCTCCTTGCTCATCTGACGGATGCAGTACTGGAGCGCCGCCCGGAGGTTCCCGAGGGTGGTGATGTTGGCCAGATCGAGCCCGAGGCTGACGATGGTCTGGGCGACGTTCGACCGGATGCCCGTGACGATGCCCTCGGCGCCGAGCAGCCGGATCGCGCCGACGAGATCGAGGAGGTAGCTCGCGGTCTTCGTGTCGACCAGCTCGACGCCGGTGAGATCGAGGATGGCGAAGCGCGAGCCTGTGCGGACGATCGCCTCGAGCAGGGTATCCATCACCTCCGCTGTCCTGGCGCTGTCGAGCACGCCGATCATCGGCAGGGTCAGCACGCCCTCCCACACCTGGATGATGGGAGTCGACAGGTCGCGGATGACCCGCTGTTGCCGCTCGATGAGCTCCAGCCTGGACCGGAGCTCCTGCTCGGTGTTCTTTGGCTTGCTGATATCGAGGGTGAAGCCGACGACCGAGAACACCTCTCCCTGCTCGTCGCGCATGGGGACCTCCCAGTTGTCCCAGAACACCCCGTGCGTCAGCGACTCCGAATGGCTCGCTTCTCCCGCGAGCGCCCGCCGCAGCATCTCGCACCCGTGCGGGTTGCTCGCGTAGAGGTCGAACACGTTCTTGCCGATGTGTGCGCCTTGCTGGAGCCCGATGCCCTCGAGCGCCTTGCCCTCGTGGCACGTGAAGATCCCCTCGCGGTCAACGGCCCAGACGATGATCGGGAGCGACTGCGTGATGGCCTGCAGGATCACCTCTCTCTGATGGTGGCGACGGGCCTGCTCGGTCCGCTCCGTCACGTCCTGGCCAAACACGCCGACGCCGATGACCTCTCCGTGCTCGTCGAGGATGCGCTCGTGGCGCCACTCGACGCTCACCACGGCGCCGTCCTTCTTGACGTGGCTCCACACCCGGGGGGCCGCCCCGTCCTCGGCGAGGAGCTGCGGCCACGCGTCGGGGCTGCCAGAGGCCGGCAGGAGCTCGTCCACGCGCTGGCCGAGCGCCTCCTTCCGCGCGTGGCCGAGCAGGCGCTCGGCCGCGCCGTTCCAGTCCTCGATCGTGAGCTCCTTGCCGTACTGGACGATCGCGACCGGCGCTCGCTCGAAGAGGCGTGCGCGTTTGCCCGCGAGTTTCTCGGCGTCGACTTCTCCCCATGACGTGGTGGCGGCGGTCATGGGTGGAAATTTACCCCGGGCGTTCCCCGCTCGTCGAAATAACTGCCATTCGTCCCCATCGGACGCCCTCCGGGGCTGCTCTGACCCCTCCGGACGGATCCATTGCTGCTGTAGCAACACTCCCCGAGCAAGCGCCTGCTGCTCCAGCAGCAGGCCGCCATCTGTTATAGCGGATTTGCGTCTAGGGAGCCGGCTCAGGCTTGGTACGGGGCGTGCTCAACGCTGAAGACCACCGGAACGGTCGAGGATGGCGCTCCACGACCGCGCCTGAATGGGCCTCATCGCGGTGCGACGGTGCGCACGGGATTGCGGGATTTGCGGTCGTTCTATGCTGGATGGGCTTGACTTTCCGAATGCGTTTGGACCTCTTCGTCCCACCCCCGACGGCCGCCATTCCCTCGCTGAGATCGCCTGGCGGAGCCTCGCCGCGCTGCTGCTCGCGCTCGCCTCGCTCGGTTGCTCCAGGGCGTCCTCCACGCCGTCTAGCGGCGGCGACGCCGAGGGCTTCGAGACGCTGGAGCTCCGTTACGAGGGCGGGGTGGGCGTCACGTTCCCCGAGCTCGCCGAGGATCTAGGCTTCCTCGCGCCCATCAAGCTGAGCTTCGTGGGCAGCTCCATCAGCGGACCGCACAATATCCAGTCCGTCGTCACGGGAGACACGGATTTTGGCGGGGCGTTCAACGGAGCCGTGATCAAGCTGTTCGCGGCCAGGGCGCCCATCCAGGCGGTGATCGGGTATTACGGCGTCGATCAGCAGACGTGGAGCGGCTTCTACGTCCTCGACGACAGCGCCATCAAGAGCCCGAGAGATCTCATCGGCAAGAAGATCGCGGTCAACACGCTGGGCGCACACTCGGAGTTCATCCTGAAGGAGTACCTGCTCCGGAACGGGCTGAGCCGCGAGGAGGTGAGTCAGGTGACCCTGGTGGTCATCCCGCCCATCAACGGCGAGCTCGCGCTCCGGCAGCGGCAGGTGGACGTCGCGACGCTCGGCGGCATCCTGCGCGACAAGGCCCTGGAGCGGGGCGGGATCCACCCGCTGTTCACGGACCACGACCTCTTCGGCGCGTTCACCGCGGGCAGTTACGTGCTCACCAAGGAGTTCATTCGCGACAACCCGAAGACGACGCGCAAGTTCGTCGAGGCCGTGGCGAGGGCGATCGCGTGGGCGCAGACCACGCCGAGGGAAGAGGTCGTGGCGCGCTTCGAGAAGATCGTGGCGAAGAGGGCCCGGAACGAGGACGCGTCGGCGCTGAGGTACTGGCGGAGCACGGGCGTGGCCGGCAAGGGGGGGCTCATCGCCGAGAGCGAGTTCCAGGTGTGGATCGACTGGCTGGTGAGGGACGGCGAGCTCAAGCAGGGGCAGGTGCAGCGGAGCGAGCTGTACACCAACGAGTTCAACCCATTCTGGAAGGGCGGTCCGTGAAGGGGCCCCACCCTCGTCGAGGTTCGGGAGCAGGAGGAGCCATGAGCAACAAGATCCAGTTCCACAACGTGAGCAAGACATTCGCCGTCAAGGGGCCGGCGGGGACCAAGGAGGGCGCGCGGTTCACGGCCATCGAGGACCTCAACCTCGACGTGAGGGCCGGCGAGCTGATGGTCCTCGTCGGGCCGAGCGGGTGCGGCAAGTCGACGCTCATCGATCTGCTCGGCGGCCTGTCGAAGCCGAGCAGCGGCAAGCTCCTGCTCGACGGCAAGCCGATCACGGGCCCGGCCCTCGACCGAGGGATCGTGTTCCAGCAGTACGCGCTGTTCCCGTGGCGGACGGCGCGCGAGAACGTCGAGTTCGGGCTCGAGGCCAAGGGCATCCCGGAGAGCCGGCGCAAGGAGATCGCCCAGAATTACCTGGATCTGGTCAGCCTCTCCGGCTTCGAGGATCGGTATCCGCACGAGCTGTCGGGCGGCATGAAGCAGCGGGTGGCCATCGCGAGGAGCCTCGCCTACGACCCGGAGGTGCTGATGATGGACGAGCCGTTCGCGGCGCTGGACGCGCAGACGCGCGAGTCGCTGCAGGCCGAGCTGCTCCGGATCTGGGAGAAGTCGCGCAAGACGATCCTGTTCATCACGCACAGCATCGACGAGGCGGTGTTCCTCGGGCAGCGGGTCGCGATCATGACGTCCCGGCCCGGCCGGGTGAAGCGGGTCATCGATATCCCGGAGGAGATCCGGGGCTATGAGGACGCGCGGTCGACTCCGGAGTTCGGGAGGCTGCGGCACGAGATCTGGACGCTGCTGCGCGAGGAGGTGCTGAAGGCCGAGGAGCAGGAGCGGAGCAAGCGGCAGAAGCGCGCGGCGGAGAGCCGCCCTGTGGCGGGCGTGGTGGCGGTCAATGGCTAGCCTGGAGCAATCGATTCCGCTGCCCGAGGAGTCGCAGCAAGGGCAGCTCGTGGGCGACGCGGCGCGGTGGATCGGCCGCGCCGTCGCGCGGTCGGGGATCCTCCTCGCGGTCGCCGCCCTGTGGGAGACGGCGCCGCGGGTGGGCCTCGTGGAGGGGGCGTTCCTGCCGCCGCTGTCCGAGGTGCTGGCGACCGGATGGCAGCTCCTCCAGAACGGGCAGCTCCTGAGCCACATCAAGGCGAGCCTGTCGCGCTCTCTCGTCGGCTTCACGCTGGCGATCTCGGTGGGCGTGCCGCTCGGGCTCGCGATCGGGTGGTACAAGGGCGTGGCGGACGCGCTGAACCCGCTGCTCGAGGTGCTGCGCAACACGGCGGCGCTCGCGCTCCTGCCCGTGTTCCTGCTGCTGCTCGGGATCGGGGAGTCCTCGAAGATCGCGCTCGTCATCTACTCGTGCACCTGGCCGATCCTGCTCAACACGATCAGCGGGGTGCGCGGGGTCGATCCGCTGCTCATCAAGTCGGCGCGCACGATGGGGCTGTCGCCGCTCCAGCTGTTCCGCAAGGTCATCCTGCCGGCCGCGGTCCCGACGATCTTCGTGGGTATCCGCCTGGCGGGCGCGTATTCGCTGCTCGTCCTCGTCGCGGCGGAGATGATCGGGGCCAAGGCGGGGCTCGGATACCTGATCATCTACGCGCAATACAATTTCCAGATCCCGAGCATGTATGTCGGGATCTTGACGATCACGGCGCTCGGGCTGACGTTCAATCACCTGCTCATGCGCGTCGAGCGGCGGTTCACGTCGTGGAAGGTCGCCCCGAAGGAGTGAGCCCGCGCCCGGCGTGGGCGCCGTGAAGATCACCGTTCATCGAGGGAGAGGACGATCGTGAATCGAATCATCCTGGGCCGGACCGGCCTTGAGGTCAGCGTGCTCGGCCTGGGCGCGGGCGGCGACAGCCGGCTCGGGTCCGGGCGCATCGCGGAGGCCGAGTCGCTCCGGCTCATCCGTGCGGCCATCGAGCGCGGCGTGAACTTCATCGACACGGCGGAGGCGTACGGGACCGAGGGGCTCATCGGCAAGGCGCTCCGCGAGGTGCCGCGCGATCGCGTGGTGCTCTCGACGAAGAAGACGACGCGCCTCGAGGCGCCGCTCCGGCCGGAAGACGTGGTGTCGTCGCTGCATGCGAGCCTCGATCGGCTCGGCACGGATCACGTCGACGTCTACCATCTGCACGGCGTGCTGCCGAATCAGTACGCCGATCTGCGCGAGCGGATCGTCCCCGTGCTGCTGCGCCTGCGCGAGCAGGGCAAGATCCGCTTCCTGGGTATCACGGAGGCGTTCGCCGCCGATCCGACGCACGCGATGCTCGATCAGGCGCTCCGCGACGATGTGTGGGACGTCGTGATGGTCGGGTTCAACCTTTTGAACCAGTCGGCGCGAGCGCGGGTGTTCCCGCTGACGCGGGCGAAGGACATCGGGACGCTGATCATGTTCGCGGTCCGGCGCGCGCTGAGCCGGCCCGATCGGCTGCGGGAGCTGCTCGCCGACCTGGCGGCGCGGGGCAAGGTGTCGCCCGAGCTCGGCGATGAGGGGCTGGACCGGCTCCTGGAAGGAGAGGTCGCCTCGTCGCTCCCGGACGCGGCGTACCGCTTCTGCAGGGACGAGCCCGGGGCGCACGTGATCCTGTCGGGGACGAGCAGCGTGGAGCACCTCCTGGAGAACGTGAGATCGATCGAGGCGCCGCCGCTGTCGGCGCGGGCGCGCGAGCGCCTCGTCGAGGCGTTCGCGCAGGTCGACGACGTGTCGGGGCACTGAGGGGCGCTCGCCGGCGGGAGCGCAGCGCGGGGTCACGCGACCGGCACGGCGAGCCCGGGCGGCGCGGGGGGCGGCGCGACGTCGGCCGCGTCACGCGCGGCGTCGCTCCCGAGGAAGCGCGAGATCCGCTCGCAAAGCCGCGCGCGGAAGGCGTCGTCGGTGGGGGGCGAGTGGCGGCACCCCTCGAGCAGCTCGGTCTGGGCGTGCGGCAGGAGCTCCTTCGCGCGCGCGAGCAGCTTCGCGCCGGGGAAGCTCACGTCGTCGTCGGCGCCGAACACGAGCGCGGGCCGCGTGAACCCGGCGAGGGACGCGGGTGTGGCGAGCGGCGGCGGGCGGAAATCGAGCCGGTAGCTGCGCACGGCGTCGCCGAAGTAGGAACACCACATGTCGTCGTGCGTGGAGAACAGCCCGGAGACGAGGCGCGCGAGGCGCTCTTCCGAGGGGAAGGCGCGGTAGAGGGCCATCGGGATCGCGATGCGGGTGAGGCCTTGCCACGCCGAACCCGACACCAGGGCCGCCGGCACGATCAGGACGAGCCGGTCGATGCGGGAGGGCGCGACCTGGGCCATGCGCAGGGCCGCGAAGCCGCCCCAGCTCACGCCGAGGAGGTGGGTGCGCGCGAGGCCGAGCGCGTCGAGGACGTCGGTGAGCCACTCGGCGTAGGCAGGCCCGTCGATCGGCAGGCGGACGTCGGCGCTCTTGACGGACTGGCCGATGACGTCGACGACGTGGACACGGTAGTTCGCGAGGAGCGGGCGGAGCTCGGGCAGGAGGTGCGCGGAGCTGGCGAGCGCGCCGTGCAGGCAGACGAGCGGCGGGGCGTTCTCGGGGCCGGCGACGAGGACGTGCGTGGCGCCGAAGCGGGTCGAGATCTCGCGCGATCGGGTCGGGATCGGGAGCTTCTCGTGGAACCTGTCGAACCACGCCGCGATGCGCGCGCGCGCCTCTGGACTGCGAAACATGATGGATGACGTCATCGAGCCCTCCTGACGTTGGCTGCGGGGCGGAGGCCGCAGAGGTGCTGAGCGATGAGCCGATCGAGCAGGGCGATGGGCGACGGGTGCGCGCCCTGGGCCCACGCGATCAGCGCGAAGTAGTAGAAGGAGAAGAAGGCGACGCCGAAGAGCGCGGGGTCGGCGTCGTCGGCGACCTCCCCCTGCGCGCGGGCGGCGTTGAAGAGCTCGACGACGCGGCCGTGCGCGGCGGCGACCTGCTCGGTGAAGCGGGCCTGCCAGGGCGGGTCGGCGAACAGCGCGTCACGGAGCAGCGTCTTCGACAAGGCCGGCCGGCGGGCGTAGTACGCGAAGAAGGCGGCGCCGAGCCGGTGGAGCCGCTGCTCGAGGGAGCCGGGCTCCTCGTCGCGGATGGCCTCGGCCGCGGTGGCGGCGAGGTCGTCGAACAGCGCGGCGTGGAGCAGGTCGCGCTTGTCGGCGAAGTGGAGGAGGACCGTGCCGGCGGCGACGCCCGCGTCCGCGGCGATGGCGCGGACGTTGGCGGCCTCGAAGCCGTGGCGCTCGAAGTGGTCGCGCGCGGCCTCGAGGATCCGGGCGCGCGTCGCGTCTTTCTGGGCGTCGCGCCGGCCGGGCTTTTGAGTGAACGCGTTCACTGAACTAGTTCATTACATGGAAAGGAGGGGCGCACAAGGAGAATTGAGCCCGGCGCGCAACGGGGTTGAGGGCGTTCGTCCGTCCGACCGACCGAGGTTGGGCCTCCGAGCGCGCGCAACGGGGTGAGAGCGTCCGTCCGACCGACCGAGGTTGGGCGTCCGTCCGACCGAGGTTGGGTGTCCGAGGTTGGGGCGTCCGACCCGACCGGGGTTGAGGGTGTCCGGGATTGAGTGGTGTCCCGGGTTGAGGGCGATGGTGGACGTCCGACCGAGGTTGGGCCCCCGGCCGGTGGACGTCCGACCGAGGTTGGGTCCCCGGCCGACCGGGGTTACGTTGGGACCGACCGAGGTTGAGGTCGTCCGAACCTGCGTCCGACCGACCGAGGTTGAGGGCGTCCGTCCGGCGCCGGTGCGCGCTAGCGAATGGACGTGGTCACCGTGCTCCGGCCTTGACGAACGCGAGCGCCTCTCGGGCGAGATCGAGCCAGTCGTCCTCGCCGCCTCGCAGCGCGATCCACTCCCTCATCAACCTTCCCGGGCCCGGCTCGAAGTGGGTCCCCGCGCCTGCGGCGACGAGCGCGTCAACTCGGTCCTTCGGCAGCTTCACGACGAACGCCCCCCTGACCAGCATCGCGAAGAGCTTGCCGTTCACCTTCAGGCCGTTCGATCCGAACGCCCGCTTCAAGGGGCTCGGCTCTTCGATCCCGTCCCCACCCCTCATCGCGGCGACGACCCGCTCGAAGGCCGGCGAGGCGCCCGGCAGCGTGGCCGCCGGAGTGCTCTTCTTCGGCCTCTTCGTTGCTCCTGCCATGCCTCCTCCCTGTCCCGTCGTGCCCGCCGCGGCGCGCGTCAAGGCGCTCCCTCGTCGCACGCGCGCAGGCGTTGCTCGAAGAACCTGCGCTCCATCGCGTTGCGGGCGAGCGCAAGCGCTGCTCGGAAGTGCTCGCGCGCGATCTCGCGCCGCCCGCGGCGGAGCTCGAGCTCGCCACGAGCGGCGAAATAGAACGGGTAGGCTGCGAGGCGATCGCGGCCCTCGATGGCGTCGATCTCCTCGATCCCGCGCTCAGGGCCCTCGTGCTGCGCAACAGCGATGGCGCGGTTGAGGGCGACGACCGGGGAAGGACGGATCGCCATCAGCGTGTCGTAGAGCGACACGACAGCTCCCCAGCGCGTATCCTCCGCGCGCGCAGCGCTCGCATGGACGGCCGCGATCTCGGCCTCAACGTGGTACTCGGTCAGCTCCGGCCCGGTGGCCGAGAGATCGTGGAGCCGTTGCCCTTCCGAAAGGAGCTGCCGATCCCACCGCGACCGGTCCTGGTCGACGAGCGGGATCAGGTTGCCGGATGCGTCGACGCGCGCCGGCAGGCGCGCCGCGTGGAGGCACATCAGCGCGGCGAGCGCGTGCGTGGCGGGCGTCGACGAGAGGGGGTGTTCGAGGAGGAGCGCGGCGAGGCGCATCGCCTCCCGGCAGAGCTCGATTCGCACCGCCTCCTTCGCGCAGGCGCCGTGGTAGCCCTCATTGAAGAGCAGGTAAAGCACGCGGCGAACGGCCGAGAGGCGGGAAGAGAACTCGTCATCCGTGAGATCGAACAACCGCATCGAGCCGGCGAGCACCTTCTTCGCCCGCGAGATGCGCTTCTCGATCGCCGCCCCGGTGGCGAGGAAGGCGCCCGCCACCTCGTTCACGCTGAAGCCACAGAGGATGTGAAGCACGAGCGCGACCTGCGCCTCCTCCGGCAGGCGAGGATGGCAGCACGAGAACATCATGCGCAGCTGATCGTCCCGGATCGCGGCCGCTCCGAAGAGCTCGTCGACCGCGGGCGCGAGCGCCTGCTCACCCTCGATGAGCCGCGCGAGTTCGGGCGCAAAGGTGCGTGCCGTACGCTCGCGCCGGAGGACGTCCAGCGCGCGGTGCTTCGCCGTCGCCATGAGCCAGGCGGCCGGGTTCTCGGGCACCCCCTGGAAGTTCCACACCTCCAGCGCGCGGCAGAGGGCGTCTTGCACGACGTCCTCTGCCAGCGCGAGGTTGTGGACCCCGAAGAGGCGCGTCAGCGTGGCGAGCATGCGCCCGGCCTCGCGCCGGAAGACGGGGTCGACCGGATCCACTACCTGCTCAGCTTGAGGATCGGGCGCACCTCGACGGCCCCGCCGCCATCGAAGACGGGGCAACCCTTCGAGAGCTCGACCGCGTGCGCGAGATCCTCGGCCTCGAGGACCATGTAGCCGCCGATGAGGTCCTTGGCCTCGGCAAAGGGCCCGTCGACGACCACCTTCTGCTTGCCCTGAACGAGCTTGCCGGTGGGCTCGAGGGGCTGGCCGGGACGCTTGAGGTGGCCCTTCTCCGTGAGCTCCCTCGCCCACGCGAACCACTTCTCCATGCGCTGCTGCATCTCGGCCGGAGATCCGGACATGTCACCGCCGCGGAACAAGAACAAGAACTCGTTCATGATGCCTCTCTCCTTCGCAGGTACTTCGCCCCTACGACGTTCGAGCGGCGCCGCGCCGGACATCTTTTTTCATTCCGCTCGTTCCGCTCCCTTTCGCCCCTCGCAGGCGACGATCGCCGGGACAGCTCAGCCCGCCGCGGGGGCCTGCTGCGCCTGGGCGCGCGCCCGGAGGCGCTGCTTGGCGGACGGGCCGCCGGCGTGGCGCACCGAGGCGACGGCGCGATCCATCGCGTCCCGCCAGTAGCGCGCGACGTCCTCGCCCTCTGTGAGGAGGGCGTCGATGGGCCCGTGATCGGTCTCGATCTCGACCGCGAACCGGTCGCCGCGGGGGAGCACGCGGATGTCGCGGACCTCCCCGGCGGAGATGGCCGCCCCGAGCCGGCCCTCGGGCCGCAGGTCGATCGCGCCGGTGCGGCTCACCCAGGGGGCGACGACGAAGCGGCCCGGCCCGAACGACACGACCGGGGCGGAGCGCGCCGCGTAACGGGACGAGAACCTGGCGACGCCCAGGAAGGCGTAGCCCGCGAGCGAGAGCAGCGCGGCGGCGCTGCCGACGCCGATGGCGATGCCGCTGTCGCCCGCGGAGGCGCTCCGCATGGCCTGGATCCAGAGCGCGAGCGCGGCGAGCAGCAGCGCGGCGCCGATGAGCGCGTTGCGGGCCGCGGAGCTGCGCGGGCCGTGGCTCGCGTGGTCCCGCAAGACGAGGAGCTCGCCCTCGCTCCGGATCGCGAACCGCGACAGCGCGGCGGCCGGCAGCGCTGGCAGCGGAGTCGGGGCAGGCTCCGGGAGGGGCCGCGGGGCGATGGCGCCGGGCGGCTCCGTCCCCCGCGCCGTCTCCAGCGGGACGCCCAGCGCGGCCGCGAGCGGCGCCGCCACCGCCTCGACGAGCGCCTCCGCCCGCGCAGCCTCGAGATCCTGCGCCTCGGCGACGAGCAGGCGCCGCGCCGCCGTGGCGCGCGCAGGCGCGGCGAGCGCGAGCCATGCGGCGACGTAGGTCCGCTCGCGCGCACACGTGGGGGCGCCGCAGCATGGGCGCCGCTCCGAGATCACCTGGACGCCCACCGCATCGCGAGGCTCGGCCGTGCCCTCCCCCGCCCCGCCCGCGCCGCCTGCCTCGGGCCGCGCGTGGCGGGCGCCCGCGAGCCTCAGCGGCGCGAGCCGGAGGACGCTCGCGCCGCGCTCGATCCGGAGCCATACGGGGTCCCGGGGCGCCGGACCGAAGCCTGTATCCTGCTCCCGCCGCAGCGCGCCAAGCTCGGGCGCCACCCGGAGGATCAGCGGCGCGCCGCCGCCCTCCGCCGAAAGGGCGCGCGCCGCCCCGACCGGATCGCCGAGTGGATCGAGGGCGGGAACGGAGCTGTCGGCCTCAAGGGAGCGGAGGGCATGCGCGACCTCCGCCTCGAATGCTGCGGTGCTCGGCTCGGGCATGGCGGGACGTTTGCCCCGGCTGCGCTGGGTTGTAAAGCGCGCCCGTCCGCGCGCCAACACGGGGGGCGCGCTCTCCTGCCCCGCCCGATTGCTGCCATTCACGCAAGGTCTGGCGCGGCCGCCCCGGCCATCGCCACCGCCGGCGCCAGAAGGCCAGCAGCGCGCCGAGCGCCGTCATCGGCAGGGCACCGGGAGCACTCGGCGCCTGGCCAGCGCCCGAACAGGAGCAGCCAGCGTCGCCCCCGGCCTCGTCCATATTGCCGCTCTTCGGCCTGTCCTCGCTCCCCGACGCGGCGCCGCCCGATCCGCCCGAGGCCGCCGTCCCGCCCGCGCCGGAGCCGCCGCCGCCCGAGCTCGCGGCGCTCGTCCCGGCGATCGGGTAGAGGGCGCAGACCCCTTCGATGTCGTCGTCCTCGAGCGTGCGCGCCGACGTGCCGCCCGGGTAGAACCCCAGCATCGTCGCGCCGCGCACGTTCGTGTGACCCAGGCCGAGGAAGTGCCCTTCTTCGTGCGTGGCGATCGATCGCACATCGATGCAATCTCCTTCGCCCGTGTCGTTCCAGCAGAAGCCGACGTTGTTGAAGATCATGTCGGCCTCGCCGATGACGCCGTCGGCATCCCAGACCGGCATCGTGACCGCGATGACCGAGTCGGCTTGCCCGAGCTCGCCAGGCCAGCTGTCGCTGATCCAGAGAAATACGCTCTTGCCGTCGTCGAAGTCGTAGCCGTCACCCGTGTCGCCGAGGAGCTCGGTCTCCCACGCCGTGCATCCGGGGCTCGACCAGGCCGCGAAGCCGGCCTCGATGCTGGCGGCGGCGAAGCTGGAGAGCGGCCCCGGGATCGTCCCCCGGTTGATGTGGTAGCGGGCCGGCAGCTCGCGCCAGCGGGGGACGACCTCGAGATCAAGCGGCGCCCATGCGGCGGCCTCGCGGGCCCCCGCGAGCTGCGCCAGCGCGGCGGCGAGCGGGGCGACCAGGGCGAGCGCGGCCCTGAAGCCTCTCTTCATTCCTCCATCATTGGCTCATCGGTCCTGCGGGACCACCTCGAGCTCCTCGGGCGCCGCGCTCCCCTCGAGGGGCAGCGTCACCTCCACCCCCTCGTGCACCGGCAGGGTCGCCGCGACGGGCCAGGAGCGCGGCGCGCTGCCCTCGCCCGCCGCGACCTCGCGCAGCGTGACGCCGCGCACCGGATTCACGCCGCCGTTGAAGAGGCACGCGCGCAGCCGCCCCTCAACGACCGCGGCCGAGCACGGGATGACGTCAGCCGTCGCGCGCCGGATCCGGCCGAGCATCGCCTCCTCCGCGGGCGCGGCGGGCAGGAGCGACACGAGCGCGTCACGGGCGCGCGGGTCGCGGAGCCAGGCGAGCATCATCGCCGCGTGGATGCGCACCACGCGGTAGCGCGCGCGCGTCAGCTGGAAGAAGGCATCGGGTGACGCCACGCCGGTCTCGCCGTCGAGCATGCCCGTCACGCCCGGCTCGATCTTCACCTCCGTCCCGGGCGCCTCGACGTGCCACTTCACCGCGCGCCCCGGCCCGAGCGCGCCCTCCCAGAACAGCCCGCGCTCGGTGATGCCGGCGCGCTCGCCGCGGCGATCGCGCCGCGCAAACGTGAGCAGCACGCGGAAGTCGCTGACGGGCGCGCCGCTGTTGTTCACGACCGCGAGCTCGAAATCGTAGCGGCCGCGCGCTGGCCGCGTCGCGCCGCCGTCCCGGCCAGCGTCGCCTGGCTCTGCGCCGGCGTCGCCCGGCTCCCCGGCGGCGTCGCCCTGCCCTGCGCCGGCCTCGCTCTCCGCGTCATCGTCCGCGCGGTCCCGCCGCAGAATCGGGGCGATCACCCCGGCGCCGTCGTCCGGCCCGGTCGATCCGAGCAGGCTGAGGATCGGCACCCCCGCCCGCCAGAGCGGCGAGTCGGCGCGATCGCAGAGGCAGTGCGGGAACGACGGCTCGGCGCGCTCCTGGACCTCGCTCGCGACGAGCGCGGCCGTGGCTCCCCGGGTCGCCTGCCCGACGCCGCGCGCCGCCTGCCGCTCGGCGGGCGACTGCTCCCGAGGGGCCGCGAACCGCTGCACGAACGCCATCGTCGCCACGATGCCGATCACCGCGAGCGCCGCGGGCACGAGCACGCGGGCCCGGAGCGGGAGCGCGTCGATCCCCTCCTCGACGCCGCGCCTTGGTTCGCGCCCCGGCCGCTCGCCGAGCGGGGTCGGGCGGGGCGCGAACACGGGCGCAGCCGGCGAGCCGGGGGACGAGGCCGCGAGCCGCTCCGACGCGAAGCCCATGCGGCTCGACATCTCCGCCACGAGCACGTCGCGCAGGCGGTCCGAGGGCGGCCCTCCCCAGGTCGCGAGCCGCGCGACGAAGCGCAGCGCGAGCCAGGTCGCGAGCGCGACGAGGCACGCGAGCGACGCGGTCCCGAGCGGGCCGCTCGCGAGATAGTCGGGGGACAGGGCGGCCGCGAGCACGCCGAGCGGCGCCGGCGCGATCCAGCTCGCCATGCGGGCGTTGAGGCGCGCGCGGTAGGCGCTCTCCATCGCCTCCATCGCCGCCGGCGAGGTCACGCCGGGCACGCCGGGCAGATCGCCCTCGAAGCGCGCGAGGACGAAGCAGTTGTGCGGCGAGCACGCGGACGGATCGAGCGCCACGCAGAGCGCCTTGCCGCGCCGGAAGAGGCCGCGGATCGCGGTGTAGGGCACCCCGAAGCGGACCGGCGCCGCCACGGCGCCCAGGGCGAACCCCTCGGCGTAGCCGGCGACGCGGACCAGCTCGACCTCGAGCTCCGCCTCGGCGCAGGTGAAGCGCACCGCGCCAACGGCATTGGCGCCCCCCTCGGCGATCGCCAGGGCAGCGACGGAGAACGCGCGAGCCAAGGTGGCCGCACCCTAACCGCGCGGGCAGGAGCGCTGCAACGGAAACCCGGACGGCCGGGAAGCCCCGGGCGCGTCGGGTGACCGTTGATCGCCCCGCGCCGGGTGCGTAAGAGGTGGCGCCATGAAGCCTCTCCAAATCGTCATCGCCATCTCCTGCGCTGTCCTCCTCGGCCCGGTCGCGGGCTGCGAGGAGAAGGTCCCCGAGCCGGATCTGCCCCCGGGCAGCGCCGTGCCGGCGGTGAAGCCCGTCGAGCCGGAGCCCGCCGATCTCATCAAGGAAGACACCGTCGTGGGCACCGGCCCGGAGGCGAAGGACGGCGACAAAGTCCGCGTCCACTACACGGGGCGCCTGCTGAAGAACAACGCGGAGTTCGACTCCTCCGTCGGCCGCGAGCCGTTCGAGTTCACGCTCGGCGCGTCGGAGGTCATCAAGGGCTGGGACCAGGGCGTGGCCGGAATGAAGGTGGGCGGCAAGCGCAAGCTCACGATCCCCTCCCGCCTTGCCTACGGCGACGCGGGTAGCCCGCCGAAGATCCCGGCCAAGGCGACGCTGGTCTTCGACATCGAGCTGCTCGGCGTCGGCGACGCGGCGAAGGACGCGGCCGGGGACGACAAGACCGGGAAGACCACGGCCGACAAGGCGGGCAAGCCCGCGGGCGACAAGGCGGCCAAGGGCGACAAGCCCGCCGCGCCGGCCGAGAAGAAGGAGGCGCCCAAGGAGGCGAAGTGAGCCGCAGGCGGCCGCGCGAAGTGAGCCTCGAGCGCCGCGCTCAGACGACGCGCGCGAGCGCCTTGAGGAAGATCTCGTAGGCCTCGAGCGGGTACTCACCCATGTGGAAGATCCGGAACAGCCGGTTCGAGAGCTTCCCCTGGGCCGCGTAGATCTCGAACACGTGCCCATCGACCGGCTCGCTGGCGAGCCGGCTCGCCATCTCGTCGTAGGTCCGCCCGGCCGGGATGTGCAGCGCCGTCCCGATCGACTGGAGCGGCATGTTCTCCCAACGCGCGATCGTCAGCCCGAGGCGCTCGTAGCCGGGGCGCAGGATCGCGCAGCGCGCCTGGTACACGGCGTGACGCCCTGCGACGCCGCCGGTGGCGGCGAGGTGATCCAGCGCCGCGATCACCTGGCAGAGGCTCATCGGATCGATCGTGTAGGGGTGCGCGCCGCCCTGCTGGGCGCGCCAGGTCTTGTGGAGCTCCAGGCTCGGGACGCGGGCGGGGATCCGCTCCATCTCGGCGAGCAGGTCCTTGCGGACGAGCGCCACGGTCAGGTTCGGGTGGCTGTGCAGGCCCTTGTTGCACGAGCCCATGACGGCGGCGATGCCTGAGCCCTCGAGGGCCAGCGGCTCGACGAAGAGCGAGCTGATGCCGTCGACGAGGAGCTTCTTGCCGTACTTCCGGGCGAGCGCGCCGACCTCGGGCAAGGGGTTCAACGTGCACGTCGACGTGCCCCCGTACACCATGGCCACCGCGTCGACCTCGTCCGCCGCCAGGATGGCCTCGATCTTCGCGAGGTCCGGCCTCTCGCCGTAGGGCAGGCACATGTCGACAACCGGCTGGCCAAGCGTGGCGGCGTACTCGAAGATCCGGTCGCCGTAGGCGCCGTTCCGGACGACGAGGAGCCGCTCGTCGCGCCGCAAGCAGGAGCCGAGCACGGCGGCCATGGCGGTCGATCCCGAGCCCGTGAGGAGGATGGCCTCGTAGCTGGGCGCGCCGAGGGCCTCGACGATGCCGTGGCGTGCCCGGTCGAGCAGCGGCCGGAGCCGGGGGCCACGCGGGACGATCGGGCTCTCCCCGTAGGTGCGGGAGACCTGGTTCACCGCGTCCGGCAGGTGGAAGACCGCGGGCGTGAGCGAGACGACGCGTGGCGTTTCGGCGGCGATCATGCCGCGAGATCTAGCCCGGAACGCGCGCAGGACGCAGCGGAGATTGCGCTACGCCCAGCGGAGCTGCCGCAGATCGTCCCAGACATCGCGCGCGGAGTGGTAGCGGTAAGCGTCGCGGCGGCGCAGCAGCTTGGCGATCACCTGGCTGAGCGGCGTGCCGAGCGCCTCGGCCTTCTGCCGAGGGGTGCCCTCGGCGATCTGCCGCGTGATCTCCTCGTAGGCGACGTTCACGTCGATGGCCGGTTGCCCGGTGTGCATCTGGTACATGAGCAGGCCGAGCTGGTAGAGGTCGCTCTGCGTCGTCGTGTAGCCCGCCGTCACGAGCTCTGGCACGAGGATCTTCGGGTTCGCGACCTGCGGGCGGAACCAGCGGGTGACGCCGTCGAGCTGGTGCGCCACGCCGAAGTCGGTGAGCTTGACGAGCGGCCTGTGGTCGAGCTGGGAGATGAGCACGTTGCCCGCGTGCAGGTCGGCGTGCACGACGCCGTTATCGTGCAGGTACTGCAGCGTCATCAGCAGCTGGCGCGCGAGCTCCAGGAGCAGCGGCGGCTGGAACGGGGCCCCGAGCAGCGCCCGGAGGCTCGTGTCGCACCGCTCGAGCGCCAGGTAGAACAGGTAATTCACCTCGAACGCGTCGTGGATGTAGACGATGTTCGGGTGGCGGAAGCTCTCCAGGCGGAGCATCTCGCGCGACCACTCTTCCTTGACGACCTGGTAGGGCTTGTTCGCCGGACGCAGCATCTTCAGGGCGTACACCTGATCGAACGGCCCGCTGCACTCGTACACCGAGCCATACTGCCCGTCGCCGATGAGCGCCCCGATCACGTACGTCCCCCGGGTGGAGGTCAGCGCTGAGCCCGGCACCGGAAACGGGATCAGGAAGCTGCCAGTGGAGGACCAGGTCACGGCGGGCCCATCGTAACCGAAAACGACGGCGCCCGTTCACCCCGCCGCACGCGCCCCGCGCAGCGGTCCGCCTTCGCGGCGCAGGGGGCGCCCATGGCCCCCCGGACGCGACATGCCGAGGGCGGCCGGCCGCTCATGAAGCGGCGAGCTTCCGCACGATCTCCGCGGCCTCGGCCTGATCGAGCTCGAGCGCCGCGGCGACGTCGAGCAAGAGCTCGCGCTCGCTGGTCCTGACGATCCCGTCGGCGACCACGACCTGAGCGGCCAGGAAGAAGGCGACCTTCCGGGCCTGCGGGCTGGCCAGCCGCTCCTTGAGCGACGCGAGCCGGGCCGCGCGACCCTCCTTGTGGAGCTGCTCCACCACGGTCTGGAGGAGCGTGTCCATGGTGCTCTGCGGGATCCGTCGATCGGTGAGCGACTCTACGCTCCGGGCGAAATGGCTCTTCTCCTCCGGGCTGAACTCGCCGTCGGCGAACGCCGCGAGGAACATCAGCTCGACGAGCGCCTCGAGGTTCGGCTCATCAAGCGTTTTCAGCGGAGGAGGGCTCATCTGGGGCATCGGCTCCGTGTACACCGAGGCCCGGCGCGGGACCAGCCCTGGAGCGTCCCCCGTACCCCGCGCGCCCGGGGCAAACGCGCCCGAGAGGCTGCGTTGAACGCGCCCGATGGGCGGCATTGGGAGAGCGCTCCCTGTGTGTCATGAGTTCGAGCATGCACGTGCGCGAACTCGCCCAGTCGCTCCTCGGCGCGCTCTTCCTCTGCGGCTGCAGCAGCGCGACCGCGGCGCGGCGCCCCGCCGACCCGGGTCGACCTGCACCCGAAGGGCGCGCGGCGACGCCGCGAGCCGTGGCGAGCGCCGAGGCGGCCCCGCCACCGCTGCGGCTGCCGTGCGAGTCGGACGATCTCGTCGGCTGTACGAACGGCTGCGCCGACCACCAGATCGAGGACTGCGTGACGCTGGGATCGATGTACCTGGGCGGAGCGATCGTCTCGATCGATGTGGAGCGAGCGATGACGCTGTTCGAGAAGGCGTGCGCGGAGGGGAGCGCGCGCGGCTGCTTGCGGCTCGGCGACGCCTACCACGATCGGCTCGCGCGCGCGGACGCCGGCGGGGCGAGCGGGGCGGACGAGGCGGCGCTCTACTGGCACGCGCGCGCGTGCCACGCGGGCGCGAACCTCGGATGCCTCGCGGCAGGCAGGGCCTACCTCCACGGCCAGGGCGCGAGCGCCGATCCCGGGCGCGCGGCCGCGCTGTTCCAGCGCGTCTGCGAGCGCGGGAACGCCCCCGCCTGCGTCGAGCTCGGACACCTCCACGCGGAGGGCGAGGGCGTGACGCGCGACGACCGGAAGGCGGTCGAGCTGTTCACGAAGGCGTGCAAGCTCGGCCTCGACGAGGGGTGCCTGCGGGCGAGCCGGTCCGGCGACGTCCTCCCGCCGCGCGACTGACGCGCCCTCGACCGCGGCTCGTCGCCGTCAGTCGGTCCGGCGGCGCTGGGCGATGTCCAGCGCCGCCGTGATCATCGCGGTGAGCTGTGTATCCGGCACGCTCTCGGAGGGGAGCACCACGAGCTCGGCGCCGATGCGCCGCGACAGCTCGATGAACCCTTCCGGATCGAACGCCCGCACGTCCTGGGTCATCACGATGGCCAGCGGGTTCAGCCATGCCGCGCTGCCGCGCAGCGACACGAGATCGCAGGCGAGCAGGTCGGCGCCTTCGACGAAGACCAGCCGCCGGCAACGCTCCGCGAGCTGCTCGCTGGCGCTCACGATGAGCACCACCGAGGCCGATGCCGTCCGCTTGCTGCGCCCCGCTGGTCGTGTCGGTAGTTCTCGCGTGCTCATGAAGCCCAGGTCAGCGAGCGAGCAACGGGCGCCCGTACGGGATGGGTCCGGCGCCCGGCGCCCGAGCCCGCGCCTCGTCGGCGAGGGCGAGATCCATGACGAAGGAGCCGAACGGCAACCGGAAATCCCGGTCGTTCGGTTTGGTCGCGTAGAGGGCGAGCAGCGAGAGCACGCTCCCGATCTGCGCCGCGGCCGGATCGTCCTCGCACGCGTTGAAGCGGTCAGCGAGCGTGCACAGCTGCCGGAAGAGCGGACCGCCCGGGTGCGGGCCGGCGCTGCACATGGCGAAGGTGCCGCTGCCTCGATATCCGAGCTTCCGGCGCTTCCTGGCGGGGGTACGAGACGGAGGTACCATCGTCATGATTGCTGCCCACGTCGCCTGTGAAGGGTGAATCGCCCCACGCCGGGGCTGACCTGCCGCGGGACGCTCTCCAACCAGTAATAGAGCAGCCCGAAGAGAGTCAATCGGAGAGGACGCGGCGGGCCGGGCGAGCGTGAAATTCTGCGGAATGGTCCCCCGTCCAGGCAGCGCGTGGGTATACGTCATCGCATGAAGGCAGTCGTGCTTGCCGGCGGCAAAGGCTCCCGGCTCCGCCCCTACACCGCCCTTATCCCGAAGCCGTTGATGCCGATCGGGGATCACACGATCGTCGAGATCCTCCTCCGGCAGCTGGCCCGGGCGGGGGTCACCGACGTCGTGATGTGCGTCGGCCACCAGGCCGCGCTCATCGAGGCGGTCGTCGGTGAGGGGAGCCGGTACGGGCTGCGCATCTCCTACCAGCGCGAGGACACGCCGCTCGGGACCGTGGGTCCGCTCCGGGTCATCGAGCGCGACCTGCCGGAGCGCTTCCTCGTGATGAACGGCGACATCCTCAGCGATCTCGACTTCACGGCGCTCCACCGCACGGGCGCGTCGACCGGATCGCCGCTCACCGTCGCCGTCTGCGAGCGCGCCTCGAAGATCGACCTGGGCGTGCTCGACCTCGGCCCCGACGGGCGCGTCGTCAGCTTCCGCGAGAAGCCGACCTACACGTTCTGGGTCAGCATGGGCATCTACGCGATGAGCCGCGGCGTGCTGCGCTTCATCCCCGAGGGCCGGCCGTTCGGGTTCGACGACCTGATGCACGCGCTGCTCGGCGCCGGCGAGCCGGTGGCCACCTTCCCGTTCCGGGGCCACTGGCTCGACATCGGAAGGAGCGACGACTTCGCCGAAGCGCAGGACGAGTTCGAGAAGAACCGGCAGCGGTACCTACCCGAGTGACGCGGCGAGGGCCTCGCACACGGCGTCGACGTCGGCGTCGGCCATGCGCGGGTGGAGCGGCAGCGTGAGCTCGCGGCCCGCGATCGCGTCCGTCCGCGAGAGCCCCTCCTTGCGCACCCGGTCGGAGGCGCCGTGGTGCGAGAAGCGGTGGATCGGCGTGTAGTGCACGCTCGTCTGGATCCCGCGCGCCTTCATGGCCTCCATCACGGCCTCGCGCGAGGTGCCCTCGGGCAGGAGCACCGGCATGAGGTGGTGCGCGCTCTCCCCCAGCCCGCGCGCGTAGAAGTCGCGGTACGGCAGCCCGAGGCCCCGCACCCCGGCGAGGCGTTCGTGGTAGCGCGCCACGAGGTCGCGCCGGCGCGCGTTGCCCGCCGCGAGCCGGCCGAGCTGCACGAGGCCGATGGCGCTGCGGATCTCGTCGATGCGGTAGTTCATGCCCGCGTCCACGACGTCGTAGGTGAACGCGTGCCCCTTGTGCCGATCGAGGGTGAGCGTCGTCATCCCGTGAGCGCGGAGGAGCCGCATGCGCGCGTGGAGCGCGTCGTCCCTCGCGATCACGGCGCCCCCCTCGCCGACGGCGAGGTTCTTGTTCGAGAAGAAGCTCAGGCAGCCGACGTCCCCCAGCGTCCCGAGCGCCCTGCCCCGGTAGGTCGCGAGCGGCGCGTGCGCCGCGTCCTCGACCACCGCGAGCCCCCGCTCGGCCGCGATCGCGGAGATCGCGTCCATGTCGCAAGGGTAGCCGGCGTAGTGGACGACCGCGATCGCCCGCGTCCTCGGGGTGATCTTGCGGACGATGTCGGCGGGATCGATGCTGAGGTCATCGTCGCCGACGATGTCGGCGAGCACCACGTTGGCCCCGCACAGGAGCGCGGCGTTGGCGGTCGCCACGAACGTGAGGCTCGGGCAGATCACCTCGTCGCCGGGGCCCACGGAGAGCGCGGTGTACGCGAGGTGCAGCGCGGCGGTGCAGTTCGTCACGGCGAGCACCCTCGGGGTGCCGAGCGCCTCGCCGAGCTCCCGCTCGAACTGCGCCGTCCGCTCCCCCATCGTCAACCAGCCCGACGCGACGACCTGCCGCGCGGCCTCGGCTTCTTCAGGCCCGAACGAGAGATCGCTGAGAGGTATCTTCCACATGGCCTTCCATCCATCCAGCCGGCGCCTCGCGGAGAGGGCGCGCGAGGCGCTGGCCCCCGGCCGCGCGGCGGCGTGCGTCAGATCGCGTACTCGCGCGGCCGGTAATCGGTGAGGTGACGCTCGACATAGGCGTACGTCCGCGCGAGCCCCTCCTCGAGCGGCACGCGGGGCGCGTAGCCGACGAGCTCCGCGGCGCGGCGATAGGAGGCGAGGAGCACCATGACCTCGCTCGCGTCAGGGCGCACCCGGGCCTCGTCCGTCACGAGCTCCGCGCGCTTGCCCGTCACCTCGAAGATGAGGCGGACCAGATCGCCGATGGAGATGGCGCGCCCGCTCCCGACGTTGAGCGTCTGCCCCACGGCCCGCGCGCTCGATCCGACGAGGAGGAAGCCGGCGACGGTGTCGGTCACGAAGTTGAGGTCCCGCACCGGCGTGGTGCTCCCGAGGCGGAGGACGGCGCTGCCGGCGGCGAGCTGCTGCATCACGCTCGGGATGATCGCGCGCGACGACTGCCGCGGGCCGTAGGTGTTGAACGGCCGGATGGTCGCCACCTCGAGGCCGAACGAGAGGTGATAGCTCTCGGCCAGCTTGTCGGCGCCGATCTTCGTGGCCGAGTACGGGGACTGGCCGGTCAGGGGATGCGCCTCGTCGATGGGCGTGTAGCGCGCGGTGCCGTAGGTCTCGCTCGTCGACGTGTGGACCACGCGCGCGCCGTGCTCGCGCGCCGCCTCGAGGACGTTCAGCGTGCCCTGCACGTTCGTCGCCACATACTGCTGCGGGGCCACGTACGAGTACGGGATCCCGATCAGGGCCGCGAGGTGGAACACGACGTCGGCGCCGCGCACGAGCGACCGGACCGCTCCCGCGTCCTCCACGTTGCCGGGGACGACCTCGACCTGCGCGAGGACGTCCTCGGGGAGCTGGTCGAGGTGCCCGCGCCGCGAGCCCGAGGTGTACCGGACGAGCGCCCTCACCCGCGCGCCCTCCCGGATCAGCGCCTCGACGAGGTGGCTGCCGATGAACCCGCCGGCGCCGGTCACCACGACGCGCTTGCCGCGATAGAAGCCTTCGCTCACGGCCGCGTCCGTGGCCTCTGCGGGTTCGCGCGTCAAGCGCGTACCGAGGCGGCGCGCCCGTTTGGGCCCGGCAGCGCTGTCCCGAGCGCGGCGCGGGCCGGCGCGCGCCGCGCTCGGGCAGCGCCGCCGCGCAGCGGCCCGCAGGGCTCGCTGGCGGACGGCGTGGCGGGGATCACTGGATCTGGATCTGGTCGGTGGGCGTGTTGCCCGCCCCCTCCGGCGTGCCGATCTCGCGGTGCACGCAGAGCCCCTGCTTGCAGTAGGAGTCCGGCGGGGGCTTGCAGTCCACCTTGGGCTCCTCGCATTTGCCCGTCTTGTAGCTCTCCGAGAGGGGCTTGATCTTGTCGAAGGTCGCGTTGCTGATGGGCTTCGCACAGCCCGGCCACTCGCTCTGACGGCAGTCGGCGTCCGTGTTGCAGTGCTGCGCCTTGTTCACCATCTCGAAGGCGTCGCCGCGGACTTTGTCGCACTCCTTGGGATCCATCTTGCTCTCGCAACCGGCGACCAGCGCGAGCAGGAGGAAGCTCGCGGTCATGCGGAGCGAGGTCCGAGGTCGGAAGGAGGCCGATCCAGGCCGCCCGCGTCGACGAGCACACGTGATCATTCAGGGTTCTCCCGGTCAAGGCCGCCCTTCCGCGCCGGAGGGGCAGCGGCCTGCGCCGGGCCCTTCGTATCACGGCTGGATCCGGGCGCGCAGCTGGCGTAGCCCGTCGGCATGGAACGTCCTCGAGAAGGCTCCGGGGTCAGCGGCTCCCCGCACGGCGGATCCGGCATCCGTGTTCGCAGTTCCCTCCGGGTGCTCACCCTGAACATCTGGAACCGCCACGACCCGTGGGAGGCGCGCCTCGAGCTCATCCGGGAGGGTCTCCGCGAGCTCGATCCCGACGTGGTCGGCCTCCAGGAGGTGCTGTCGTACGAGGGTCGATCGCTGGCCGACGGCATCGCGGACGGGCTCGGCTACGAGGCCGCGTTCGGCGCCGCACACGACCTCGGCGGCGGCGTGCTCTTCGGCAACGCCGTGCTGTCGCGCTGGCCGATCGCGCGGAGCCAGGCGTTCCCCCTGCCCACGGGCGAGACCGACGAGAAGCGCTCGATCCTGCTCGCCGAGCTCGGGTCGCCCCACGGCGCGATCCCGTTCTTCGTCACCCACCTCAACTGGAAGTTCCACCACGGCGCCGTGCGCGAGGCGCAGGTCGCGGCCGTGGCCGACATCGTCATGCGCGAGGCGCCCATGGAGGGCCTGCCGCCCATCGTCGTCGGCGACTTCAACGCGCAGCCCGAGGCCACGGAGATCCGGTTCATGAAGGGGCTGCACGCCCTGAACCAGAAGAGCGTGTACTTCGCCGACACCTTCGACCAGACGGGCAAGGGCCCCGGATTCACCTTCGATCCCGTGCGGAACCCGTTCGCGGCCATCACGAACGAGTACCCGCGCCGCATCGATTACGTCTTCGTCCGCGGCCCGGACGCGCAGGGGCGAGGCAAGCCGCTCTCATCGAGGGTCGTCTTCGAGGAGATCCGCAACGGCGTCGCCGCTTCGGATCATTACGGGGTTCTCTCGGAGGTCTCGATGTAAAGCGGGGCCGGCGCCCCTGGAGGGGCGTGCGCTCCGGCACGTTGCCCGGGGATGCCCTGTTCACGTGTACACTGGCGGCATGTCGTCCCCTCGAGCACCGGGCGGCGGACCGCCGAGTCCGCCCGACGCGCCCGGTGAGAGCTCGGCGCCTCCGCCTGCTGGTGCGGTCCGCGTCGGTCCGGTCGTGCCGGACGCCCTGTCTCTCATCGGCGGCACGCCGCTCGTCCGCCTTGCCCGGGTCTCGCCCGAGGGCGGAGGTGTCGTCTACGGCAAGCTCGAGTCGATGAACCCGGGCGGCAGCGTCAAGGACAGGGCGGCGCTCGGCATGGTGCTCTGCGCCGAGCGCGAAGGGATCCTCAGGAAAGGGTCGACCATCGTCGAGGCGACGAGCGGCAACACGGGGATCAGCCTCGCGATGATCGCCGCCGTGCGCGGCTACCGCTGCGTGGTGGTCATGCCCGAGGACATGAGCGTCGAGCGCCGGCACGTCCTCCGCGCGTACGGCGCCGAGATCGTCCTCACGCCCGAGGGCCAGGGCATGGCCGGCGCGGTCGCCCGCGCGAACGAGATCTGCGAGGCGACCCCCGGCGGGTGGATGAGCCAGCAGTTCCAGAACCCGGCGAACCCCGGCGCCCACGCGCGCGCCACCGGCCTCGAGATCCTCGCGCAGACCGGCAGCGACATCGCGGCCTTCGTCGCCGGCGTGGGCACCGGCGGCACGCTGACCGGCTGCGGGCGCGTGCTCCGGGATCAGCTCGGCAGCGCTGTCCGCATCTGCGCCGTCGAGCCGACGAAGAGCGCCGTGCTCTCCGGGCGAGGCCCCGGCCCCCACGGCATCCAGGGCCTCGGCCCCGGCTTCGTCCCGGCGATCCTGGAGCGGTCGCTCATCGACGAGATCCTCACGGTGACCGAAGCGGGCGCCTCGCGCATGGCGCGGCGGCTCGCCCGCGAGGAGGGGCTCCTCGTCGGGCCGAGCTCCGGCGCCAACGTCCACGCGGCCGTGGAGATCGCGCGCAGGGTGCGCGGGACGATCGTGACCGTGCTGCCCGACTCGGGAGAACGCTACCTGCTCTGAGCCACATCCGGCGGCGGCGCGCAGCGCGCGCCATCTGCCGGACGCGGCTCATGGCGACGGCCGTCCGTCACGACGGGGCGCTCCGCCGTCCGCGTCGATGGATCGGCGGTACGTCGCTGCCGCGAGGCGCGCCTGCGCGCCGTGCGCCACCTCGTGGATGACCCGCTCGACCACCGGCTCATGGATCGCGATCAGCCGCGCCGGGGCCACCCCCAGGACCACGGTGAGCGCGACCAGCGCGAGCAGGAACGCTCGCTCGCGGAGCACGAGCGCCTCCAGCGCGGCGCCCTTCAGGTGGCGCCGGAGCGGCCCCAGGAAGGTCCGCTGGAACGCCCGGAACAGCGTGATCCCGTTGAGCGCCGCCGCCGTCAGCGCCAGCACCGCGAGCACGGGATGGGCGTGCAAGATTCCATGCAGGAGCAGGTCCTCGCTCACGAACGAGAGCGCTCCCGGCATCCCGATCATGGCGCACGCGAGCAGGAAGAAAAAGGCGGCCATGCGGGGCGTCCGGGCGACGAGGCCCCCGAGCTCCCGCGTGTCCGCCGTACCGGCGCGCGCCTCGATCGCGCCGACGACCATCGCGAGCCCCGTGATCGCGATCGACAAGGCGACGCTCTGCAGGAGCGCGCCGCTCACGCTCTGCGGGCTCAGCGAGGCGACGCCCAGGAGCACGAGCCCCTTCTGGCTCGCCACGAGGTAGCCGAGCATCCGGCGCAGATCGGTCTGGACCAGCGCGAGCACCGCGCCGTGCAGCGCGCTGATCAGGCCGAGCACGGCGAGGATCGGCATGCCGTCGGCGCAGCCCACGGGCAGGAGCGTCACCCCCACGCGAACGAGCACGCAGACGCCGACCTGCATCTGGGCGAGCAGGATGGTCACGCCGAGCGGCCCCCGCTCCAGCAGCACCGGCAGCCAGCCGTGGAACGGCACGGCGGCCATGCGCATCAGCACGGCGATGCCGACGAGCGCGAACAGCGGCGACTGCCATGCTTCGGGGACGCCGACGCGGGCGATCTCCTCGACGTCGAACGGCAGGGCGGCGCCGTGGCGCGCGGCGAGCACGGCGATAGCGCCGATCGCCAGGACGAGCGGCGCCGTGCCCCCCAGCAGGAAGATGCGGCAGGTGCGCCGGAGGAGCGGGTCCTGGGCGCCCTTCCTGGCGACCAGGCGATCCACCGGCACGAGCGCGGCGACCCACGCGGCCGCGAGCACCGCGAGATCGACGGCGCAGAACACGCCGAGAATGGCGCTGCCGGTGGCGAGCAGCGCGGCGGCGCTGTGCGGATCGATCGCGGCGCGCGGGCTCGCGGCGAGCAGGGCGAGCAGGACGAAGCCCAGCAGCGGGAGCAGGGTGATGGTGAAGCCGTCGAGGCCGAGGCGGAGGCGCGCTCCGAGGAGCGGCAGGGCGGGCCCCCCGGCGGTGAGCGCGACGCCGGCGTGGGAGAGCGCGAGCGGCAGCAGCGAGAGGAGCAGGGTGAGCGCCGCGCCGATGAGGGCGACGCGGCGCGCGCGCTCGTCGCTGCGCGCCCGCGCGGCGAACAGCGCCGCGATCGCGGGAGTGAGGATGAGCGTCCCGAGGAGCGGAAAGGCGTTCACGTGCGAGCCCTCTTCGTGTCGCGCGCGCGGGGCTGGAAGGCCGCCGCGCTCCCGGTCGCGCCGCGCGCGTCCTCGTCGCCGGTCTCTGCGGGGGTGCGCTCAGGCCACCCGCTCAGCGCCGCCACCCAGCGGCGCTCGCTCTGATCGAGCAGGCGCCCGAGGCGCATCAGCGGCGCGGCGACGAGCCGCTCCTGCAGCCCCTCGAGGTGGAAGCGGTCGAGGGACAGCCAGTACGCGCGCCGCACGAGCGCCGCCGGCAGGAGCCGGCCAGCGAGCCCGAGGTGCGGCAGCGGCTCGCCAGCGTGCGCGGCCCGGATGTCCTGCGCGTCGCGGAGCGCCGAGGGGGCGCGCAGCAGCTGGAGGCAGCGCAGGCAGGCGTGGGCGAACAGGTGGATGAGCGCGAGCCAGTAGAGCCCGAGCCCGATCTCCACGAACATGAGCCCCACCTGCGTCATCGTCGCGTGCGCGAGCGCGCCCTTCACGTCCGCCTGAACGCGCCCCACCATGGTGCCGTAGACGGCCGTCGCCGCCCCGACGCAGGCGATCACCACGCTCGCGGCGAGCGAGCGCTGGAGCAGCGGGGCCGCGCGGAGCATGAGGTACACCCCGGCGTGCACCGAGATGGCGCCGTAGAAGAGCGCGCTCGATGGCGTCGGCCCCTCCATGGCCCGGGGCAGCCAGCTGCCCAGAGGAAACTGCGCGCTCTTGCCCATCGCGGCGAGGAACAGGCACAACGCGAGCGCCGTCGCCGCGCCGGGCCCGAGCGACGCCGCGGTCCCGGGCCAGGGAGAGCCGCCAAACACCTCGCCCCACTGCGAGGAGTGGGCGACTTCGTGCATGAGCACCGCGCCCCCGAGCAACCCGATGTCGCAGAGCCGGTAGGTGATGTACACGCGCACCGCGGCCCGCGGCGGCGCCTCGCGCTCGTGGAAGAAAGCCACGAGCAGCACGCTCGTCGCGCCGACGAGCTCCCAGCCGGCGAAGAGGAGGTCGACGGTGCCCGCCGACACGAGCCCCAGCATCCCGGTCGAGAACAGCGCGAGGAGCAGGAAGAAGCGCGCGAAGCCCGGCTCGCGGTGCAGGTACGCCACCGAGAACCTGCCGACCAGGAGCGCGATCAGCGAGACGAGGAGCATCATCGTCGCCGACAGCCGATCGACGAGCAGGACGACCTCGAACGCATAGCCGCCGAGCTCGAACCAGTGGCCGAGCGCCACCGGGACGAACGCGTAGGGCGCCGCGACGGCGGAGAGCCATATCGCCAGCGAGGCCGCGAGCGAGAGCGCGAGCGTGGAGAGCACGACGCGCGACACGACGCGCTCGCTCGGCGTGCGAAGGAGCAGCAGGTAGGCACCGAGCGCGGCGAACGCCGCCGCCGGAGAGAGCACGGCGAGCGCGGCGAGCTTGCCGAGAAGCACATCAGACAGCATGGTCGACGACCTCACGTGGCCGCGTGGACGCGGCTCGAATGAGCGCAGGCGGAACGAAGCCGGACCTCCCGGCGTACCAGTCGGCGGAGCGCTGGACCGCAGGCAAGGGTTGATGCGGTGGAGAGAACGGCGCGAAGCCGTCGCCCGTGAAGCACGCGATCTGGCGCGTCGCCGGATCGACGCAGGCGAGCTGGATCCAGCCGTTGCCGATGAGCTCGCGGAGGGCCGGCTGCCGGGCGTAGAGCGCGGCGGCCGTGTCCGTGCTCGCCTCGACGACGACGAGCAGCCGCACCGGCTCGTGGATCTCGATCATCTGCTTCGGCAGCCCGGTGCGCAGGTCGCTCAGCGATCCCTCCATGACCCCGAGCAGCGAGGCGAGGTTGTGCGGGAGCTTGGTGCCGGCGCCGTAACGGCGGTTGTCCACGCAGGAGAAGTAGTACTCGAGGTTGATCCCTGCCCCGACCGGGCCGACCGCGAGCAGGATGCGCTCGAGGATCGCTCCGCCCTGGTCCTGGGTCGGGTCGTACGAGACAAGGAACGCCCTGCGGTCGAGGAACAGCCCGCGGGTGAGCGAACGGCGGCCGACGACGCAGACCGCGTTGGTCACGTGTCCCAGCTCGGGCCGCGCCTCGCTGAGATCCGCGGCGCGCGCCTCGACGTGCGCGAGCGCCCGCGCGGCGTCGCCCTCGCGCGGCGCCGACGCGAACCTCCGGCAGCGCTCGTGCGCGTGTTGCTGGCGCGCGGCGTCGAGCGCTCCGACCAGCGCCGCGAGCTCGCCGCGGTGGGACGCCGGCACGAGGTGCTGGTCGTAGAGGACGATCTCGTCCGTCGTCGTGTTGTTCATGCCGCCGAGGAAGAAGGTCCCTTCCGGGATGTCGATCCCGCGCGCTGCGAGCAGCACGCGGACCTCGGGATCGTTCGCCATGGCCGCAAACAGCCGCGCGTTCGGGCCGCCGTGGCGGCCGCCGCATGCGCCGCAGTCGTACGCCGACTGGTGCGGGTTGTTCACGCTGGTCGCCCCGTGGCCGAGCACGACCACGATCGGCGCGAAGCTGCGCGTGAGCCCCATGTTCTCCAGCGTGGCGGCCACGCGGGCCGCCTTGGCCGCGGCGGTGAACGGCTGCCCCTCCCCACCCGCGGCGGAGCCCTCGTCATGCGGGCTGTGGAGCCGCGTCAGCACCGGCGGGAGCAGGCGCCGCTCGAGGGCGCGGCGCAGCCGCGCCACGGCGCGCGGAAAGAGGGTGCGTCCCACGAGCGGGACGGTGGACAGGAGGCCCAGGGTCGGGGTGAGCAGCACGCCGCGCGCCATGGTGCGGGTACCGCGCCCCAGCGCGTGCAGGAGCCGCGCCCAGCGCTTGCGGCGAGCCTTTCTGCGCCAGCCCGCCTCCTCCTCGTGCGGCCGCTCGACGATCTCGTGCGCCGGCTCCACGCCGACCGGGCAGAGGCTCACGTGGCCGGCGTCGTCGAGCCCGCGGTAGCGGATCGGCACGCCGAAGAACCCGGCCACGCCGAAGGTCTCGTGCCGCGGCGAAAGCTCCTCCAGATGCCTCCGGAGCCCCTCGCAGCGGTCGTCGATGCAGAACGCGATCTGGAAGCGGGGCGCCTCCACGGAGCGCTCCTCCTCCGGGCGGCGGAGGTTCGCGGCGATCCCGTGCAGCACCTCGGTCCGGTGGTGGTGCTCGTAGGCCTCGTGCAGGACGCGGCGCCGCGCGATCTCATCGAACGCCTCGAGCGCCTCGAGCGCCCAGACGCGCTCCGCCTTGGAGAGCGGCGCGATCTCGGCGGCCGAGAGGCCAGCGAGCTGAGCGAGCTGGAACAGGCGGAACGGCCGAGCGTGATCAGGCGAGCTCGACGGCGGCACAGGCGGCCGCGCGGCGCGCCGGGCATGCTCGACGAGGCCGGCGAGGGGCCCTCGGTACCCGAGCCGCCGGCGCGCGACGTCGCGCAGCGCGTACCGGGCGAGCGTCAGGCGCACGGCGAGGTACTCGAGCAACGACACGGGCGGCGATCCCGGAGGCCGATCGCTCGGCGTGTGCTCGAGGCGGTGGATCATGCCGGCCCAGCCCGGCAGCTCGAGCAGCACGCGTGTCACGTACACGTCCCAGTGATCCTCGGCGACGGAGAGCTCCTCGAGGGCGCGGGCGGCGATGGCGGCCGGCGACAGCGCCTCCGCGTCGAACCGGCGAAGCTCCACGTCGAGCCCGACGAAGGCCGGGGCGGCCAGCCGGGAGCCCTCGAGCGCCATGTCGCGAAAGCAGCGCCAGAGCCCCTGCGCTCGATCGGGCATCGTCCAGTGTGCAATGCCCTCGTCGAGGTAAGCGCCGAGGAACCGGATCATGAGCGGATCGACGAGCTCAGCCGGATCCTCGCCAGCCAGCTCGACCAGCAGATCGCGGTGCGACCGGTCGGCGCCCACGCGCTCGACGAGCGGCGGCTCCACGGGCGGGGCGGGCGGCAGCAGCACAGCGCGGCACGCGTCCCAGAGCGCGAGGGCCGCCCGCGACTCCGGATCGCGGCCCCCCCGGTCGAGGAGGCGCGCCGCGATGTCCGGGCTCGCCTCAAGCCAGCGCTCCGTGCTCTGGACGATGCGCCGGCGTCGCTCGTCGGGGACGTCGCCCCGGAGCCTGCGCGTCTCCCCCGCCTCGGAGATACGCCACAGGAGGCCCGCCGCGGTCTCGGCGTCGATCGGATGGCGCAGCGCGAGCTGCTCGATCTCGTGCCGGGACAGCGGGCCTCGGCGCTCGTCCGGTCGCGCGGCGAACCGCCCCGCGAGCGCGGCCTCGAGGTCCTCGTCGCCGATCCGACCCGACGCGATGTGCGCGCGGTAATCTGCTTCGGAGAGATACGGCTCGGCCTCGAAGACGGCGCTCGCCGCGGCGAGCGCGTCATGGAACGGCAGGTGCTGGAACGCGTGCAACGTGTTGTGGTGGACGAACACGCCGATCGGCCCCTGCGCCGGCAGGAGGTGTCCGGCGTGCTCGACCACGTCGCACAGGTGCTTCTGCCGGGCGGCGCTCGCGCGAAGATCCTGAGAGAGCTCGCTGTTCATGGGGTTCCCGAGTGGCGGTTGTTCCTGGAGAGCCCCACGCGCGCTTCCCCCTCTCGCGCCATGGTGTCTCGACTCGATTCAGCGCTCGGCGACGGGGCTGATGACAGGCCGCTTCCTCGCCGAGAGCGGGTGGGATGACATCTGGAAATGATCGCCGAGGCCGGCGAGGGTCAAGGTCCGCCCGTTTCGTTCCATCACGCCCTGGAGCTCATGCAGGTTGGACATGACCGTGTGATCGACCAGACGGGCATTCGCGAAGTCGATCTCGACGTTCGGAACGTGCGCGTGGTTCGCGATCTTCCGCTGGATGCTGAGGTAATTGCTGAAGATGGCGGCGTGCTTGACGCGCAGCACGACCCGCCCCTCCTCGACACGCTCGTCCACCTCGGAGCGGAAGAGGACGCGCAGCGGCGCGCCATTCGTCAGGTGGATGAGCAGCTTCACGGCGATGCCGGCCGCGACGCCGACCAGCAGATCGGAGACGATGCACATTGCCGCCGTTGTGGCGAAGATGACGAGCTGCTCCCTGCCGATGCGGAGCGTCTTCGCAAACTCCTTGGGCGACGCGAGGCGAATGCCCGTGAAGGTGAGCATCGCGGCGAGCGCGGCGAGGGGGATCCGGTGGATGAGGCCCGGCGCGAAGGCCACGAAGAGGAGGAGGAAGGTCCCGTGAAAGAAGTTGGACAGCCGGCTCTTCGCGCCGTAGCCGATGTTCGCCGAGCTGCGAACGATCTCGGAGATCATCGGCAGCCCGCCGAGCAGACCCGCGATGAGGTTGCCCACGCCCGTGGCCAGCAGATCCTTGTCGAGGTCGGAGCGGCCCTTCGCGGGATCGAGCGCGTCGACGGCCTTCGCGGACAGGAGCGACTCGATGCTGCCCACCAGCGAGAACATGACGATATATTTGATGGACGCGGGCGTGCCGACGTAGCTGAAGTCCGGGAAGACGATCGCCTGGACGAGGTTGCCCGGCAGGTTGACGAGGAAGTTCGGCCCGATCGCGTACGTCGTCTGGGTCGCCGCGAGCGTGTACGTGTGCTCGTGCTCGAGATCGAACACATAAGCGAGCGGTATGGACAGCGCCAGCACCAGCATCGGCGCGGGGATCTTCTGCATCCAGCGAGCTCTCTTGGCGACCACCGGATAGCCGAAGAGGAGGATCATCGAGAGGATGCCGATCGAGGCGATCTCGGGGTTCAGGCGCAACAGGCTGCGCGGGATCTCCAGGATCAGGTGGAGCGGATCTTTTGCCGAAGGCGTGACGCCGACGAGCGTGTGGACCTGCTTCGAGCAGATGATGATCCCGATGGCCGCCAGCATGCCGTGGACCACCGAGGAGGGGAAAAAGTCGCCGAGCGTGCCTGCGCGCGCCAGGGCGAAGGCGATCTGTGTCACCGCGGCGACGGCGATGCAGGCGAGCGCGCGGCGGTAGCCCACGGCGTTGTCCCCACCGCCGAGTTCCTGAACGGCGCCGAGCGCAATGACGATGAGGCCCGCCGCGGGCCCCTTGATGGTCAGCGGCGCGCTGCCGAGCCAGGTGGCGACCATGCCACCGACGACGGCGGTGAGCACGCCCGCGATGGGGGGGAACCCGCTCGCCATGGCAATGCCCAGGCAGAGCGGTAGGGCGATCAAGAAAACGAGGAACCCTGAAACCAGGTCGTTCCTCCATGTGGACGCCGAGGACGTCGACGCCCTCGAAATATTCGGATTGGACATGCGGTGCTCGCCTTGGAGATGGGGCACCATGTGGGCCCGCTGTTCGTCAGAACACGGCCCAGGACGGGACCACTCGGCCCGAGGTTCCCGCTCGGGGTGACGATTTCGTGCGGCGCCCAGGAACCTCGGCGCGGATCCGTTCCGTCCCAGGGCGGCCGATGCACATTTCTTCCTCCTTCGGGGTCACGTCGCCCGCCCCCTCGTGGCGCGAGCAGCGGGCGCTACCCCTCCGTCCAATCCACGCTAGAGTTCCGGCCTTCGACGCCCTAGATGCTCGAACGGCCCTCATGACCGAATCGCGACCCCCCCTCGGCGAATCGCGCGCGGAGTTCGAGTCAGCGGTGCGCCCGGTGCTCCCTCGGCTCTATCGATTCTGCGCCTCGCTCTGCGGCGCGCGAGACCAGGCGGACGATCTGTTCCAGAACGCGTTGCTCAAGGCATACCTGCACGCGGCGTCCTTCGAAGGGCGCTCGGACCTCGGCGTCTGGCTGTGTGGGATCGCTCGGCACGAGTACCTGGAGGCCTACCGGACCGAGGCGCGGCGCCGCGGCCTGCTCGATCGGCTGGTCGAGGTGTGCACCGAGGCGCTCGGCATCCTGCCTCGCGCCGAGGTCTCGAGCCCGGAGACGGCCGCGATCTTGAGCCAGGACACTGGGGTACTCCTTGCGTGCCTCCAGGAGCTGCCGGAGGAATTTCGCACCGTGGTGGTGCTATGCGACATCGAGGAAGTGGGTTATGACAGCGTGGCCGAGATCCTCGGGATCCCCAAGGGGACGGTGAAGAGCCGTCACGCCCGCGGGCGCGCGCGGCTGCGGGACGCCTACGAGCGTCTGGCGGCGCCGCGCGTCGTCGCGGCGCGGGAGGGTTCGACGTGAGCGGGCACGACCGCGATCTACCCCCGATTCCGCGGGACCTCGAGGCGAGCGTGCGGGCGCTGCGCTCGATGAACCCCTCCGATGCGCTCGTCGAGCGCGCGCTGAGCAAGCTCCCCGAGCGGCCGGAGCGCCAGGCTGCGGCAGAAGGGGCGCGGTCGCAGCGGGCGAGCAGCCTCTGGGGGTGGAGGGTCTTCCTCGTGGCCCCGGCGCTCGCGGCGTTGGCGACCACCGCCTTCGTGGCGGGCGACAGGGGCGCGACAACTCCGGCGATCGAGCGCTCCGAGGAGCTTGCCGTCACCTTGCCTGACGATGGGCACGCGTGGATGCACCTCGATCTGTGGACCCACCGGCACGCGGACGAGCCGGCGGAAGTGCAGCTCGAGGTGCCCGAGAACGTGCTCGTGCGGTTGCCTGACGGAGAAGGTGGCGCGCTGGAGCAGCACTGCCAGCAGCGGCGCTGCTCGCACCGGCTGACGCGCTACCGCGGCGACACGCCGCTCAGCGTGGCCGTCGCCCAGCCGGGCCGCTATGAGATCCACGTCCGTCACGAGTCGAACGAGGCGCGCGTACGTGAGCGGTTCGTGCTGACCGCGCTTCGCGACTGAGCCTAGCGAAACGGGCACATCGGGCGCGGAAGCCTCCACCGCGGGAATCTCGCCCATTTTACCCCAACCTGGGTCGGGTCGGCCCCAACCTGACCAGGCCTCACCTGGGCCCCCAACCTGGGTCGGGTCGGCAACCTGGTCCGGGTCGGCCTGTTCCCCAACCTAGGTCGGCCTGTTTGTTCAGGTCTGCCGGCCGCTCCCAACCTGGGTCGGGTCGGCCTGTTCAGGTCTGCCGCTCGTCCCGGCTCCCAACCTGGGTCGGGTCGGCCTGTTCAGGTCTGCCGCTCGTCCCGGCTCCCAACCTGGGTCGGGTCGACCTGTTCAGGTCTGCCGCTCGCCGCGCTTGGCCTCGTCCCAGTAGCCGTCGAGTTCCTCCAGCGTGAGCGTGTCGTGGGACGCCTTGACGGGCCAGCCGCCGTGCCGCTCAATGACCCGCCGCTCGACGTGGTCGAAGCGCCGGGTGAACTTGTCGATCGTCCGACGCAGAGCCCCCTCCGCGTCGACGCCGGCGTGGCGCGCCAGGTTCCCGAGCGCGAAGAGCACGTCCCCGAGTTCCTCCTCGATCGCAGCGGGATCGCCGCTATCGAGGGCTCGATCGAGCTCTCCGAGCTCCTCGTCCACCTTCGCACGCGAGCCCCGCGCGTCCGGCCAATCGAAACCCACACGCGCGACCTTCTCGCCTACCCGCTGCGCCCGGGTCAGCGCCGGCAAGCTGCGGGGAACGCCGCCAAGCACGCCGCGTTCCTTCCCCTGCCTTGCCCGCTCGTCCGCCTTGATGCGCTCCCAGTTCTGGAGCACCTCGTCGGCGTTCTCGGCGCTCTCGTCCGCGAACACGTGCGGGTGGCGCCGCACGAGCTTCTCGCAGATCGCAGCGATCACATCGTCCGGCCCGAACGCCCCCTCGGCCCGGGCGAGCTCGGCCTGGAAGACGACCTGGAGCAAGAGATCGCCTAGCTCGGCGCACAGCTCCTTGCGGTCGCCGCCGTCGATGGCGTCGATGACCTCGCACGCCTCCTCAAGCACGTAGCGCCTGAGCGTCGCGAAGCTCTGCTCGCGATCCCAAGGACATCCGTCGGGTGCGAGGAGCCGCTGCATCAGCTCGACCATGCGCGGAAACGTACGACCGGCCTGCTCGGGGAGCGGCGGAGCCTCCACGGGCTCGAAGGAACGAGGCATGCAGTGCTACTAGCGCAAACCACCCCCGCTCCGGAAGCAGAGGAAGACGAAGAGGAGACGATGCAGAGGGTGCCCTATCGCAGAGCGTCATCCTGGCCTCCAAGCCCGTAGCATGAGAAAAGTACGGAGGGCATCGAGGCGCCGACGACGAGGACGACCATGAAGAGCGCAGGCTATGTGGTGCTGTTCGCGATCGCCGGCTGCTCGCAGGGGGTGTGTCGGAGCATCGGGAGCGCGCCGGGCACGGCGCCGAACCCGGGAGCAGCGGCGGAGGAGCCCGTGACGGCGGCCCTGGTCAACAGCGGCGAGCAGGAGGTACTGGACGAGGAGATCGCCCCGCTGCGCAAGGGCGGGCGCCACCTCATCGCGGAGCCGCCGGACGACGCGGAGGAGGTGACGTACGCCGCATGGATCGCGGCGGCAGGGCTCGCCGCGCAGAACAGGCAGCCGCCGCCGGCCGCACCACCGGGGTTCGCGCTGCGGGCGGTCCGCGGGCGCGACCTGTGGGTGTTGTCCGAGGACGGCACGCGCCGCCGCGGGGCAGCTGCGGTCGTGCTGCGCGTAGGAGCGGCCGTGCCGCTGATCGTCGAGGCGCCGCACACGTTCTTCGATCGGGGAACGCTGCCCATCGCGCTGGCCATCTTCGAGGCGCAACGGGCGCGCGCCCTGATCGTGAATACGTCGCACCGGTACGGCGGGCGTCCCAACCCGCGCAACACCAGCGTCGACGATGAGGGCGCAGAAGGCGGACGCCCCAACCTCGGTACCGCTGTCGGGGGCGGGCGCAACCCGGGTCACACCGCTGATGACGAGAGCACGGAAGGCGCTGGTGGCGAGGACGGCGGTGATGAAGCCGTCGACGGCAAGACCGTGCAGGACGGCGCCCAGGACACCGGCGGCAGCGCTCGTGGGGATAACCGTGCTTCCCGAGAGCGGCTGATTGCGTCGCTCGCCTTCGCAGACGTAGCCCATGCCGAGCGTTCGTTCTTCCTGTCCGTGCACCGGGCGCTGATCCAGAGCTTCCCCGGCACGCCCACAGTGCAGTTGCACGGCTTTCAAGACCGCTCGGCTCCGAACGCCGCCGTCATCGCCAGCGCGGTGGGGCATGGCGCCGCGCTGGAGCGGTTGCTCGCCCCTCTGCGGGCGATCGTCAACGATGGAAAGGTGCTCGCCTACCCCACGGAGATCGATAGGCTGGGGGGTGCCACGAACGTGCAAGCACGCTGGTCGCGCCAGATGGGCGCGCCGTTCTACCATGTTGAGATGTCCCGAACCCTGCGCGACAAGCTGATCGCGGATATGGATTTCCGGCGCCGGTTCGCGGCGGCCTTCTCAGAGCTCACAGTCGGAACAAGTCGGATGCGCGATCCGGATTGACCGCAACGGTACTGTCCGCAACGACCCGGCTCAGCGGATGCCAAGCATGCGTTCTGCACGGAGAGCCGCTCCAGATCGTCCCATCAACTGGATGTGTCCGCCGAAATCGATCATCGGCGTCCGCGAACCAAGCACAATCAGCGTCACCCGGGGCCGATCCATCCGCGCTCGACACCGCATACCCCGTTCGTAGGCGAGCGCGCAGCGCGCTATGAACACTTCGCCCGCCCGCGTCAGCTCCTCCAAACGGATGTTCCCATGAGACGGTAACAGCGCGTCGAAACCGCCCCTCCTATTCCGCACCGCTGTGAAACTGGCGCCCTGATATCTACACCGCGAGCCCGAATTCCCTCGTGCTGGCGCCGTGGAACGTGCACATCCACCAAGTCCCCGCCGGAAATACCACACTGCGTACCCCGGCGCGCCACCGTTCGAGCGCCGCACGGTACGACGCGCGAAACGCCCGCACCGCGGCGCCAGCGATTCGCCGTACGTCCCCGTGCTCGCGGCCGACTGCAAAGGTCGGATTGCGTTCGCCCAGCGCCTCGAAGCTCGTGACGCGCTCGTACGGGGAGATCTTGGTGACTCGCTCAGCACCAAGAAAACGACGCCCTTGCTGTTGCAGCGCCGAATGGGCCTGCGTCTCCTGTACCTTGAGCTCGGCGGCGACCTCTTGTCGAAATTCATCGATGTGGTCCTGCTCAACCGCCGGCGGCAGCGCGAGAGATAGCATCACTTCCTCGGGCCACTGTGGATTTTCCGGGTCAAGATACGCCACAGGACGCGCCGCACGCAGCACACCGCAGCCGAGTTCTTTTACATCGACTTTCGCCCCCGGCCACTCATGCGCATGCCGGACGAGGCCAGCGGCCACGGGGTTCGCGAGCACGTAGGCTATTTTCTCCACCACGGCAGCACGCGTCAGGAGGCGCACCACGCTGGTGGCTTCGTGGTCCCATACCGGTCCTTCCCACGCGCGAAGCACCTTGGTACCAAGCGCCACAATGCGATGAAAGAACTGCAAAAAGCGCGGCAAGACTCCATGCACGTCCGTCACGACCAGGTGCAAATGCGTTGACATCGCACAGAGCGCGTGAACCTCGATCGCGAAGCGGCGGGCCGAGACTGCGAGGGCGTAGACGAAGAGCTGGGTGATGGCTGCGTCGGGGCGAAAGAGCAGGTGCCGACGCAAGACGCGACGGGTGATCAAATAGGTGGCGCCGGGCGTGATCTCACGGGGGTGGCTCATGGCCCGTCCACACAACAAACGTTGTGCCAGAGATCGCAGTCAATCATTTCAAGCAATTGCCGCGCCCCGCAGGTGGCGGCATCGGCGCCATAGGTGGCGGCCGCCATGGCACCCGGATCGCCCTACTCGGGTAGAGTCCACAACCTGGGTCGGATCGCCGCAACCTGGGTCGGGTCGCCAGGGTCGGGCCGCCGGGGTCGGGCCGCCGCCAATCTGGGTCGGGTCGCGCGCGGGTCGGCGTCAACCTGGGTCGGGTCGCGACGGGTTGGGGTCGGGAGAATCGCGCGAAAATTACACAAGCAGCGCTGGAATCTGATCAGGTCCGAACGCCGCCGCGCCACGCGGCGCCGTCGAGAACGTCGGTTGCAGGGTCGGATCAGCCCGCAGCGCCGGAAAGCGCTCGAGCAGGAGCGACACGCCGATCCTCGCCTCCATCCGCGCGAGCGGCGCACCGACACAGTAGTGCGGACCGCCGCCGAAGTTCAGCATCCCCACGGGTCGTCGATGGATGTCGAAGATCTCCGGGCGCGGGTAGATCTCCTCGTCGTAATGGCGAGCGATCAGCGACAGGTAGAGGATCGTCCCCGCAGCCAGCGTCTCGCCGCCGATCGTCGCCTCACGCTCGACGAACCGCACGATGCCCGCCGCGCTGTTGCACCAGCGGGTCGACTCCTCGATGGCCTGCGGCAGGAGCGAAGGTTGCTGACGCAGCTGGTTCATCGCGTCAGGGTGGGCGAGCAGCGCCACGAGCAGGTTGGCCAGCATCCAGCTGGTCGTCTCGTAGCTGGCGAGGATCAACGTGAGCACGACCCCCTCGCACGCCTCCACACCGCCCAGCCCCTCCGCCACGATTGCCCGCGCGATCTCGCCGAGCAGCGTATCGCTCGGGTGCGCCACCTCGCGCTCAGCGATCTCCCGGAGCTGCGCCTCCATCGCGGCGTGGGCGCTCCGCCCCTCGGCCACGACGACGGGGTCCTGCGGCATCACGACGCTGCGGATCATCTTGCGAATCAGCACGTCATTCTCGGCGATCCGCTCTTCCGGGAGCCCGAAGAGGGCGCTCGTCACGCCCATGGGCATCGACATCGCAAAATCATCGAAAAGATCCGCTCGCTCCTTCCGCACGAGTCGTTCCACGACCCTGCGCGCCACCGGGGTCACGGTCGCCTCCTCGTAGCGGGAGATCACGCGTGGGGAGAGGACCGCGTTGAAGAGCCGCCGCATGCGTGTGTGCGACTCACCGCCAAGCGTCACGAGCGTCCCTTTCATGATCCCGGTGTCGTAGGCCCGGGTGCTGAAGGTCTCGCTGTCGCGCAGCACCGCGGCCACATCGGCGCCGCGGAGTACGACCGGCACGCCGAGTCCCTCGTCGAAATAGACGGAGTGCTCCCTCGCCGCAGCGGCGAGATGGATCGCGAACGCCGAAGGGTCTTTCGAGGTGAAAGAAAATAGATTCTTACGAGGCAGCATACATAAAAATTAGTATGCCATCTCGAAACGCGAATCAAGCCGCTTTGCCGTGACTTCGACTGGGACGTAGGTGTGGAAGAGCGGGTATTGTTGACGCTTCTCCCACGTTGGCTTCTGGTGCGGCCCCTGTAGGTGCCCCCCGCCGGGTCTTCGCGTCGGGCCCGCACTGTGCTTGTGTCACTGTCGGCCGCAACCTCGGCGATTTGCGGCCGATCGACGCTGATGCCGATCGCCCTACGCACGCCATAGAGCGGCGCCTTCATGGCGCTCGAGCAGGCGGTGACGCGCTCCGGACGGGCCGAGATCCGTCCATGGTGATTCGTCGAATCTCTGGCGACGAAAAGCTGCTCAACTCGGGAGTTCTGCTGGACCCGCTAGGAAGGCCGCGGATATCGCGGACCGGAGGCGCCGTTACCCGATCATGGCAGCGAAGCCCGTCAGTCGTCGCGCCGATCGCCGAGAGGATGGAGAGATTCCATCACCTTCCTTGAGAAAGCGCCTGAAGACGCCAGCAGGCGCGAGTGCATCCGCCACGGACGGTAGGCTCACCGGACCGCGCCGATCAGCTGGAGCCGTTCTGCTCTCCCGGCACCTTCCGTCCCCAACCGACGCCCCACGACGGCCGGGCGTTGAGCTCCTCAACGTCGGTTCCAATCATCTTCGTGTAGCTGCGACCCATCTCCTCGAGCTCTTCGCTGCTCAGCACGTCCTCGATCCGGGCGAAGCCCGCCGGCGCTCGCTGCTCCACCATCGAGAGGACCCGGTCGGCGCCCATCGCACGGTTCGCGAGCACGAGGGAGCTCGTCGGCGGACGGCGCGCAGCTTCATAGGCGGCGAGCGCCTCTTCGGGGTTGCTCGTCTGGGCGAGGTGCCAGGCCAGCACGCGAGCATCGAGGATCGCCTGGGAAGCCCCGTTGGAACCGACAGGGTACATGGGATGTGCAGCGTCGCCGAGCAGGGTGACCCGGCCAGCGCCCCACGACGGCAGCGGATCGCGGTCGATCATGGGATACTCGAAGATGACGGGCGCCGCAGCGATGAGCGCAGGAATGTCGAGCCAGGAGAAGCGCCACGCCGCGAAGTGGGGCAGCACGTCGTCCAGGCGCCCTTGCCGGTTCCAGCTCCCCGGCGCGACCGCCGCCCCCTCGTGCAGCCGCACCTCCGCCACCCAGTTGATCGCGGCCCGGCCGCCGAGCTCCGCGCGGCGGGAGATCGGGTAAGCGACGAACTTGGCGGCCAGGTTGCTGCCGGCCATGATCATGCTGCGCCCCGAGAGGAACGGCTCGCCCTCGGTCACGCCACGCCACATGTGAATGCCATTCCACCTGGGCGGCCCCTCCGCGGGGTGGAGCTGCGCGCGAACCACGGAGTGGATACCGTCGGCCCCGACAAGCACGTCCGCAGCGACCACGTCGCGCTCACCGGTCCGCCGATCCCGCACCGTAACCTGCACCTCGGACGTCGTCTGCTCGAACCCCTCCACCGCCAACTCGACGCGCACGCTGGAGGCCCCCAGGCGCCGCTGCACCGCCGCGAGCAACATCAACTGGAATTCACCGCGGTGGATAGACACCTGTGGCCAGCGATACCCGGCGGAGATACCCCGCGGCTGGCCCCAGATCCGACCCCCGAACCGATCGTGGTGCACGACCTCGGCGGTCGGGATCCCTGTCGCCACCAGCGCATCAGCGAGGCCAAGCTCCGTCAGCTCTCGCACAGCGTGAGGGAGGAGGTTGATGCCGACACCGAGCGGCCTGATCTCTCGCGCGGCCTCCACAACGCACACATCGATGCCGGCCGCGTGCAGGCTCAGGGCCGCCGTCAGCCCGCCGATCCCACCGCCCGCGATCAACACCCGCATCACGCGACGCTCGCATGGCGCGCCGGACGCGGCAACGACGCTCGTGGCGCCCGCGACCGCGGCGCCAAACCCGGGTAAGATCCTCGAACGAGGGACATACCATGCGATTGCTCGTCTCGATGGACTCTTGGGGTGCGAGGCTGCTCTCGGTGCTGGCGATCGCGCCTGCGCTGAGCTGCGGTGGAAACGTCACGCCGGCTGAAGGCTCGGGCGGCGGCACAGGCGGAGGTACCTCCAACAGCACAGGCGAAGGCACCTCCAGCAGCACAGGCGAAGGCACCTCCAGCAGCACAGGCGAAGGCACCTCCAGCAGCGCAGGCGAAGGCACCTCCAGCAGCACCGGAGGCCTGCCACCGGAAGGGTTTCCGTTCGCTTGCGACGATCCGGAGCCCATCGTCGTCGCAGACCAGAACACCGGCTACGTGCGCTGCGCCGGCGGCTGGATCCACCGCGCGGAGATCGTCACCTGTCCCAGCCCGCTCCCGCGTGCCAAGGCCTGCGCGGACCCGAGCGGCGCGACGGGGAACTGCAAATCTGACGCCGACTGCACCGAGCAGCCACACGGCTACTGCGACGTCATGACCGGGGGCGAGGTGGCGCCAGGGTGCTTCTGCCAGTACGGATGCACGACCGACGCCGACTGCGGCGAGGCGCAGATCTGCCTGTGCGGCGATCCGGTCGGGCGGTGCGTGCTCGCGCGGTGCACAAGCGACCAGGACTGTGGAACGCTGCTCTGCTCCAGCTACGTCCTTCACCCCGGATGCGGCGGGACCGCCTTCGCGTGCCAGACGCCCGCCGACGAGTGCGCCAGCGACCAGGACTGCTCAGGGGACAAGCAATGCTCGCTCGAGGCCCTGCGGCACGCCTGCACGGAGCAGATCTGCGTGATCGGCCGGCCGTTCCTCGTGGAAGGCGTCGTGCGCACCGCACAGCCCGCCGCGCGCGACGACTGGCGCACCGCAGCTCCGGACGCGCCGCCTCGCCTGGAGGAGCTGTCCGTCGAGCAACGGGCGGCCCTCGCCGAGCACTGGACCCGCGCCGCCCTCCTCGAGCACGCGTCGATCGCCGCGTTCGCGCGCTTCGCGCTGCAGCTCCTGTCGCTCGGCGCGCCGCCGGAGCTCGTCGGTGCGGCGCAGGCGGCCATGGGCGACGAGGCCGACCACGCGCGCACGTGCTTCGAGCTGGCCAGCGCGTTCGCCGGCCGCGGCGTCGGCCCCGGGCCCCTCGCCATCGACGGCGCCCTCGGCGGCGAAGGCGCCCGCGAGATCCTCGTGACGACCCTCCGCGAGGGGTGCATCGGCGAGACCATCGCCGCGATCGAGGCGGCAGAGGCCGCCCTCCATGCGACCGATCCCGCGGTCCGGCGCGCGCTCGAGAAGATCGCCGAGGACGAGACGCGGCACGCCGAGCTCGCCTTCCGGTTCGCGGCCTGGGCCCTCGACCGCGATCCCTCCCTGGCGAGCGCCATCGTCGACGAGCTCGCCGCGGCCTCCTCGGAGCTCCCCGCCCCGAGCGAGGCCAGCCACAGCGGCCCCCTGCTCGGCTTCGGCGTGCTCTCCCCGCAGCACCGGCACGCGATCCGGGAGCGCGCGCTCGCTCAGGTCATCGCTCCCTGCGCGCGGGCGCTGCTCTCGCGCGGCGGCGACAGCGCCGAGCGCAGCCGCCCGCGCTCGTCGGACGGCCGTCAGCGCGAGGAGACCGACAGCTTGGCGACGAACAGCTGACCGTCCGCGGCCTCGACAGGGCAGTTCAGGAGCGCGAAGTCGGCGCCGGACGTGCCCGCGAGGAACACGTCCGTTCCGGAGACGGCGAGCGCCAGGATCCGCTGGAGCGCAGGGCCGCCGAGCGCGCCCAGCCACTCCACCTCGCCGTCCGTGGCCCGGAGCCGCGCGAGGAAGGCGTCCCCCTCGCCCGCCTCCCCGCCGATCTCGACGTCATCGATCCTCATCTGCTGATCGAAATGCCCGGCCACGACGACCTTTCCGAGCTCGTCGACCCCGACGACCTGCGCCGATTGAGCCCCGCTGCCCCCGAGCTGCTTGGCCCACGTCGCGGCGCCGCTCCGGTCGAGGTGCGCGGCGAAGCCGTCCTCTCCGGTGGAGACCATCTCTCCGGCGAGATCGATCTGCCCCTCGAACGAGCCGGTCAGGACGACGCCGGCCTCGTGCAACGCCACGGCGCTGGTGCGCTGATCGCCGCGGAGGGCGGAGTAGTGTCGATACCAGACGTCCGCCCCCTCGGGGCTCCATCCATCGCAGATCCACGACGCCGGGAACGACGCCAGGAAAGCGTCGATCCCCTCCGAGGCCGCGCCGCCGGGCGGCAGCGCGCTCTCGAAGCCCGGGAAGCCCACGTTCACCCGTCCCTCGAAATCGGAGACCACGAACGCGTCGCCGGAGGCCACACGGAGGTCGCGAGGCCAGGAACGCGCTCCTTCACGGCCCGCAAAGACACCGCTGCACGGATTCAAGAGGGTCTGTCCATCGTAGCTGGAGAACCCGATGTCCAACCCGCCCTGGAGCGACGTCAGGACGAAGACGCGGTCGCCCTCCGCCGCAACCGCCTTCGCCTCGTCAAGACCGCTGGACCCGTGCGTCACGCACGCCGCGACCCCGTCGGGATCGCTCTTGTCGAGCCGCGCCACGAACGCGTCGCCGGCGCCGGCGCCCTCGGGCAGCCCGCAGTCCGCGCCGAACGACAGGCTGCCCGTGAAGTCGCCCGCCACGTAGACGCTGCCGCCGCCCAGCGTGATCGCGGTCGCCTGATGGACGTGGGTCGCGGTGTCGTTCTCCGCGTTCCCGAAGCGCTCGCTCCACATGTGGTTCCCGTCCCGCGCGAGGTGCGCCACGAAGACGTCCTTGCCGGCGCCTCCCGCCGTGAGCGGCGCGCCGCCGGCGACGGTGAGGTCCCCCTTGAAGCCGCCCGCTAGCCACAGGGTGCCGTCCTCGTCGGCCGCGATCCCGCCGAGCGTGGTCTCGGCGTCACCGAAAGACATCACCCACTGGCACGTATAGCCGGGCTCGCTGAACGAGCCGCCCCCGACGCCCTGCTCGTCGATGAGCTGAATGCCAACGATCTCCGCGCAGCCCGCGCTGGTCGCCGCGAGGAGAGAGCCCGCCAGCCACAGCCGGGCGCGCCTTTCGAGCCTCATCGTCATCAGAACACCCCGACGACGGAGCCACCGACGACGCCCGGAGCGAGCTGGACGCGGGCGGTCGCGCGCGGCCCGTCCGAGGGCAGCGTCAGCCAGAGGACGGCCGTGCCGGCGAGCGCCACGCTCGCGGCGATGAAGGAGAAATCGGATACGGTCGCATACGACATCGCCTTGCTGGCCAGATCGGGCACCGGGTGCGCGCAGTCCCGGTAACGCCTCGGATTCGCGCACGCCGTCTTCGCCGCGTCGTCGACCTTGTCCCACGTGGAGATCGCCAGGCCACCGAAGGTGCTTCCGAGCGCGATGCCCGCCAGCGTGAGCCCGCCCGTCACCCACATCAGGTTCCGGTGGATCGGATCCGGCCTTACGCCGTAGGGCGTCGGCCTGCGCGGCTCGATGTCGCCGGCGGAAGGCGCGGGAGCCGGCGCTGCTGCGCTGGGCGCGAGCGCCCTCACGGGGTCCTCGACGGCCTCTCCCGGCCGCTTCACCTCGACGTCGCGCGCGAGGGCGTACCTCGCGGGCGCAGCCGCGATGCCCTTGTGCTTCCCCGGCTCGACAGGGCGGGCCGCGCCGGCCGCTTTCGCGGGCAACCCCTCGGCCTGCGCGCGCTCCGCGGCGGTCGGCTCGGCCTGGGCCGCGCTCGCCTGCGCCCAGGCGGCCAGCGTCACGAGGAGCCCGAGCGCAGGGCGACCGAGCCCCCTTCGCCCCGCGCGCCCCACACCCTTTGCGGAGCGCCGGGAACCTCTGCTGATCGCTTCAGGCATCGAGTCCCCTGGAAGGTCGGCGAGCGACACCTGCTTCAGGTCCCCGCGCTGGACCACGATGACCGATAACAGGGCACCGCGACGAGCGCCAGACGAAAGACCCTCGCGCCAGCCGCCACGCAGCTCCGTTGCGCTCCGTTGCGCTCCTTGCGCTCCTTGCGCCCGTTGCGCCGTGTTCCCGCTTCGACGCACGCGGCCTTTGCGCTAGCGTTCCGCTCTCGGTTCCTCTCGGTTCCTCTCGGTTCCTCGCGGTTCCTCTCGTTTCTCTCAGTTCCTCTCGGTTCCGGTGGTTCCGGTCTCGCCCCTCGCTCCCAGGTCGTCGAGCGTACCGGCTGGAGCGCCCTCGCGAACAGGTGCCCTGATGTCCTCCGTGCCAGCCCCCAAGAAGAAGCGGTCCAAGAAGAGCGCGCGCCCCCTGCCTCGTAGGGACGAGGAGTGGATCGGCGGCTTCTTCTCCCTGCGCGCCTTCGTGCACGAGGGCGACGACGCGTACCGCCCCGAGGCGGTCGTCTGGATGACCGAGCGCGGCTTCGTCCTGAGCTGCGCCGCCCTGCGCCCCGGCGACGTCGTGACGGGCGCGGTCGACAGCTTCGAGGCCGCCGCCAAAGGTCCCCTGGAGGGCAAGCCGCGCCTGCCCGAGCGCGTGCGCGTGGCCTCGCCGGCGCTCGCGGAGGCCCTGCGGGCGCGGCTCGGCCCGAAGGTCGAGGTCCGCGTCGCGCCCACGCCGGAGATCGACGTCGTGGCCGAGGACCTGGAGGCGCACCTCGGCGCGCGGGACGGCCGCCTGACGCCGAGCTTCCTCGGGGGCGGCATCGAAGCGCCGGCGATGGCCTCGTTCTTCCGCGCGGCGGCCGCGCTCTACCGCGTGACGCCCTGGAAGGCGGTGCCCAGCGACGCGGATATCATGGCGCTGTCGATCCCATCGCTCGGCGCGCGCGATCTCGCGCTGTGCGTCGTCGGGCAGGCTGGCCAGAGCCACGGCGTCCTCCTGTTCGAGAGCGCGCGCGGGTTCGAGCTCTACCTGGCCGAGACCGCCAAGCTCCCGGACGCGCCCCCCGCGTCGCTGCCGGCGAGCTTCTTCTCGCTGAGCTTCGATCGCGCGAGCGACCTGCACCCCGCGCTGCGCGCCGAGGTCGCCGAGCAGCGCTGGGAGCTGGCCGACCCGGACGCCTACCCCACGCTCGCGATGGTCGACGAGGACCTCATCGGCCGCAAGCCGACGCCGAAGGAGCTCACGGCCTCCGAGGCGCTCGCGCTCGGCCTGGTCGAGCTGATGAAGCGGCGCAAGGAGGTCACGAAGGCGTTCCGCGGCGGCGCCCCGGTGGACGCGAGCTACGTCGTGGAGACGCACGCGGGCCCGGTGGAGGTGCTCTTCCGCGCGCCCCACCCGGAGCGGAGCTGATCCCGGCGGCGGCGCCGGCGATCTGTCAGGGCTCGGGCGATCAGACGAGCGAGCGGAGCCGCGGGGAAGCCCCGCCCTCAGCGAGCGATGAGCCGGTAGAGATCGGCGTTCACGATGAACTCGCAGACGACGTTGCCGAGCTGCAGCATGTCGCCGCTGCGGAGGGGCACGCCGTCCCCGGCCGGCGCCAGGAGCCGGTCGTTCAGGAAGGTCCCGTTGGTGCTCTTTCTCGCGTGGAGCATCGGGGTGTCCGCGACCAGCACCGAGATGTGGGCGTGGACCTTGGAGACGGACGCGTCGCGGAGCACGATATCGCTGTTCAGCGCCCGCCCGATGAGGATGCGATCCTGCCAGGGGCTCTCGGGGCGCTTCGCCACCGGCAGGAGCTCGCAGCCGTGCGATGTGGAGATCATCCCTGACGAGATCCGGTGACGGGACGGGATCGGCTGGCCGCTCATGCCAGGCGCGGTGCCGGCGACGAGGGTCTTGAACGATGGAGGAGGCTGGTCATCGGGGCCGAGCTCCCGGAGCAACCAGGCGTGCGGATACTTCCGATCGAACGCCATCCGTGAAATCGCCCGGCTCTGAGCACAAAGCGCCGCGAAGGTCAACATGACGAGATCTTCCCCCAGGTTCCGGGCCGTTCGAGAGAGCTGAGCTCCCCGAGCGGCGCATCGCCCAATTCGGCGGGGCCCGATAGGCCCTTATACATCAGGACACGACGGAATCACCGGACGCCACGACACACCTTCGAGACGACCTCTGGCGCTGAACGGACTACATCGTCGGCGCTCGCCATACTCGGCTCCCGCGCGGGCAGCTCCGCCGTGCGACGCGCCTTTTGCCGGCGTCGCACGCCAGTCCACAGGGGCGCTTCGCAAGGCGGTTCCTGTATCGTGCCGCCGTGAGCTCCTCCTACAACGTTCAGCATGCGCCGGTCGGCGCCTTTGCCTCCTTCACCCTCGGCAGCTTCAACCGACGGGGCGCCTTTGCCTCCCAGGTCGGCCGCCCGGGAGGGTCGAACGTCTACATCGGTTACCGCGAGGGCAACGGCCAGTTCTTCTGCCTCCCTTACTTCGATACGAGCAGCGCCGCCGGCTCGGACGTCCCGTTCGGCGTCCCGCTGACGTACGACACGCAGATGCGCCGCGTCTTCGGCGAGCAGGACATCCGCCGCGAGCTCGGCTGGGCCACCGACACAATCCGTGCTGGACGGATCACGTAGCGCCCGAACCTCGACGCCGCCTGCTTCAGCCACATGACGCACGAGCAGCTCACGAACTGGATCTGCTGCACCGGCGTCTACATCGCGCGCACCGGCGACGCGGGCTTCCTCGACCGCCACCGGGGCCTCTTCGCCGAGCTCCTCACGAGCCTCCTCCACCGCGACGCCCCGGAGCCCGGCGCGCGGACCGGCGTGATGTCGCTCGACAGCAGCCGCTGCGGGACCGGCGCCGAGATCACGACCTACGACTCGCTCGACCACTCGCTCGGGCGCGCGCGCGGCAACCTGTACCTGGCCGGTAAGACGTGGGCGTCGTACGTGATCCTCGCCCACCTGCTCGAGCGCTGCGGGAACGCCGCCCAGGCCGCGGAGTCCAGGGCAGCGAGCCAGCGGTCGGCGCGCGCCATCGTGTCGGCCTTCCACGAGCCGTCGGGCTACATCCCCGCCCTGCTCGACGGGAGCTCGAAGAGCGCGATCATCCCCGCGATCGAGGGGCTCCTCTATCCCCACGCCATGGGCCTGCTTGACGGCAACGCCGCCGAGGGCGAGCACGGCGAGCTCGTCCGGACGCTCCGCCGGCATTTCCAGGCCATCCTCAAGCCCGGGATGTGCCTGTTCCCCGAGGGCGGCTGGAAGCTCTCGAGCAGCAGCGACAACTCCTGGATGAGCAAGATCGCGCTCTGCCAGCACATCGCGCGCGCGATCCTGAAGGCCGACCTCTCCGACGACGGGCGCCACGACGAGGCCCACGTCCGCTGGCAGATCGAGGGCTCCGGCTACTGGGCCTTCTCCGACCAGATGCAGCGGGGCGTGCCTGTCGGCAGCCGCTATTACCCGCGCGGCGTCACCGCCATCCTCTGGCTCGACGAGCGCCCCGCCGGGGCGAAATCGGCGAGCCGCTAGCGCCGCCCGCGTGCTGACGTGACCGCCCGGAACCCCTCCAGATCGGGAAGCGTCAGGAAGCGCACCGCGCCCCTCCCCTGAGCTCACAGTTCGTCCGGCGACGATCCCCTATTGTATATCGTCGTCGTGAGCCAGAGTCCGCCCAGCGCACGCGGGGGCCCGCCGGCGCCGCCCGGGCCCAAGGCGGGCCCCTCCGACGCGGCGCTCGTCCTGGCCGCGCGCGCGGGGGAGCGCTGGGCGCAGGAGGCGCTCTTCCTGCGGCATGTGTCGTACGTCTCGGGGATCCTCTGGCGCCTGATCCCGAACCGCGCGGACCTCGACGACGTCGTGCAGGACGTGTTCTTCACGGCGTTCGTCTCCCTCCACAAGCTCGAGAACCCCCAGGCCTTCGCCTCGTGGATCGCCTCGATGGCGGTGCGGCTCACGCACAAGCAGCTGCGGCGCCAGCGCGTCGCCGAGCGGCTCGGGCTCGCGCGCCGCGGGGACGTGTCGTTCGACGAAGTCGTCGGCTCGGACTGCCCGCAGGACGTCGCCGTCGAGGTGCGGCAGCTCTACGTGCAGGTCGAGGCGCTCCCGGTCGCCGAGCGGGTCGCGCTCCTGCTCCGGCGCGTCGAGGGCATGTCGCTGGAAGAGGTCGCCGAGGCCACGGGCGCGTCGCTCGCGACGGTCAAGCGGCGCATCGCGGCCGCCGAAGAGCGCCTCTCGGCGCAGGCCGGGCGCCCGCGCAAGCCCGGCGCGTGACGACCGCTCACGGCGCGCTCGCGACCGGCGTGAAGACGAGGCGCCGCTCGAGGTCTCCGGTGCCGAGCTGGCCGCGATCGTTGAGCCCGGCGCACAGGACCGCGCCGTCGCGCTTCCGCGCGCACGTGTGGTGTCGCCCGGCCGCGACCGACGCCCAGTCGGAGGCGTCGCCGACGCGCACCGGCGTCGTGTGATCGCTCATGTCGCCCAGGCCGAGCTGGCCCTCCAGGTTGTAGCCCCAGCAGTAGAGCTCACCGTTCGCGCGCACGCCGCACGTGTGGAAGGTGTCGATCGAGAAGCTGACCCAGTCGTCGAGCGCACCGACGCGCGCCGGCGCCCGGAGGATCTCCTCGTGTCCGACGCCCGCCTCGCCGAACGAGTTCTCGCCCCAGCAGTACAGCGCGCCCTCGTGGCCACCACGGCCCACGTCGCGCAGCCCGCAGGCCCCGTTCTGGCCGGTGCGGACGTCGATCCAGTCCGTGGCGTCGCCGACGCGGTGCGGATCGCGCAGCTGCAGCTCGGCGTCGTCGCCGAGGCCGAGCTCGCCCCGGGTGTTGCGCCCCCAGCAGTAGAGGTGGCCCGGCGCGCGGATACCGCAGCTGTGGCCCTGGCCGCCGTCGACGAGCGTCCAGTCGTTCGCCGACCCGACGCGCGTGGGCTGGTCGCGGTCGACGCCGTCCTCCGGGAAGGGATCGTCGAGGCCGAGCTGGCCCTCCTCGTTGTCACCCCAGCACCAGAGCGCCCCGTCGACGTCCACCCCGCACGTGTGAAGGTACGTGCTCCCGAGCTGCGCCATCGGCGGCGCGCTGCTGACCAACACGGGCGTGGCCTCGGAGGCCGCGGACCCGATTCCGAGCTGCCCCTCGCCGTTCGCGCCCCAGCACCACAGGCTGCCGTCGAGGCGCCTCGCGCAGCTGTGGAGCTCGCCGATGGCGCTCTCGGCCCAGCCGTCGCCCTCGACCGCAGCCGGGGTGGTCCGGTCCTCCGTGTCGCCGACGCCGAGCTGCCCCTCGTCGTTGGCCCCCCAGCAGGAGAGCCGCCCGCCCTGGATGACGCACGTGTGGTACGGGCCCGCGGCGAGGCCGTCGACGCGCCAGACGGTGTCCTGGGCAGCACCGCCCGCGCCGGCGCCACCTGCACCGGCTCCCCCCGCCCCCGCGCGGGCCGCTCCGGCGCCACCTGCACCGGCCCCGCCCGCGCCGGCTCCGCCCGGCCCCGCCTCGAGGACGACGCCGCTCTGGGTGCACGCCCCCACGGCGACAGCGACGGCGATCGCGCGCCACGCCTGCAGCCACGTCGAGCGCCGTGTCAGAACGCCACCCCCGCGCCCAGCGCGGCGAGCACGCCTGGGCCGCCCATGCGCGTGACGACCGCGTCGCCCGCGAGCGCCTCCACCATCATGAAGGGCGCAAGCGCGCCGACGCTCGCGCCGAAGCGCACGGGCCGCACGTCGACGTCCGCGGTCACGCCGAGCGCGCCGAACGCGGTCGGCCCTCCGAAGCGCGACGCCGACGCGCCCTCCTCGGCGCGCCCTTCGAACAGCACGTAGCCCGCCTCGACGGCCGCCTCGAAGCCGAGCCGGGCGCGCCCCGTCCGAGCGACGTACGCCGACAGCGAGGCGCCGCCGCCCGCGGCGTGCCCGAGCACCGTCCCGATCGCGGCGGACGCGGGGAGCGCCTCGCGCGCGTACACGAACACCGAGCCAGCGAGCCAGGGCAGCACGTCCCGCCGGAGGAGGAGCGCGCCCCCGAGCTGCACCTGGCCGCCGCCGTACGCGGCCACGGTCGCGCGGACGCCGATCTCGGTCGCGCGCCGATCCGCTCCGCCGCCAGCGTCCGGGGCCTCGCGGGGCCCGCCCGCGGGCGCCGTCGGCGCTGGCGCGGCGCTCGCCATCGCGGCCCGCCGCCTCAGCGTGGGCTCGACCCAGCTCGCCCGGAGGAGCTCGTCGGCGGCGATCGCGAGCGCGAGCGCGCGGCCGTCGTCCTTCAGCCCGGCCACGTCCACCGTGCGCTCGAGGCGCTTCTGGGTCATGGCGTCGTCGACGCGGACCGCGGCGACGCCTTCCGGCGAGATGCGGATGGTCACGCGCGCGATCGCCCGCTCGTGCCCCGCACCGCGCGCGTCGGGCGAGGCGCCCGCCTCGAGACGCGCGCAGAGGTCGGTGCGGGCAAGCTCGGCTGCCAGGTCCACGAAGATCGCGCGCTCGAGCTCCGGCGTCGCGCCCTCGACGAGCACGGCGATCGGCGGCGCATCGCCGCCGCAGGCGTCTCCTTCGGCGCGCGCGACCCCTTCGGCGCGCGCGACCCCGGCGGTGGCGGCGAGGAGGGCCGGGAGCGCGAGACTGCGCCCCGCCGCCATCACCGCTGCGCGCAGGCGGCCTTCATGGCGGCGACGTGGACGCCGTTCGGGTAGGTCGTGAGGTAGCGACGTCGGGCCTCTTCGCACGCGGCTCGTTTCCCCTGGCCATCGTAGAGCCGGACGAGGCGGGCGAGCGCATCTTCGTGGACCGACGAGCCTGCCGCCGACGAGGCGGCGGTCTTGAGCGCGTCCTCGGCGTTCGTGCCCTGGCCTCGCTCCATCTCGATGCGGCCGAGCTCGAGCGCCGCGATCTGCGCCCGCGCGTCGCCCGGGTGCCTCGCCACGAGCTGCCGGTACAGCGTCGCGGCGCGCGCGAGATCCCCTGCCCGCCGCGCCTGGTTGGCCGCATCGAAGAGCTTCTGCGCGGCGTCGGCGCTCGGCGCGGAGGGCGCGGCCGCTGCGTTCCCCTGCGCCGGCGCCGCCGCCGGGGCGCCCGTGGCGAGCGGCTGGGCGGGCGGTGGCTGAGCAGGCACCGCGCCCTCGGGCGGCTCCGCCTTCGCGGGCTCGGGCCTCGTCGACCACGACTCGCCCGCGTGCAGCCGCTTCACGTCGTCGGGCCGCGCGGGGTGACGGACCTCGACGATCCCCTTCGTCACCGTGACGGAGACCTCCTCCGTCGCCCCGTCGACGACGACGCGGAACTCGGTGCCGACGACGCGGACCTCCACGCCGCGCGCCACGACGGTGAACGACCGCGCGGCGTCGGGGACGACCTCGAAGCGGGCCGCGCCCGAGCGCAGCGCGGTCGCGATGTGGCGAGGCTCGTCGCGCTGCACCTCGAGCTCCGCGCCCTGGTCGAGCGAGATCGTTGAGCCGTCCGACAGGGACAGCACCGAGCCCATCGCCGCGACCGCGACCGGCGGCGCGCTGGACGAGCCGTCGCGCGCCCCCACCCACAGCGCGGCCGCCCCCAGGGCGAGCGCTCCTGCGAGGGAGCCGGCCCAGAGCCACCGGCGGCCATGGCGAGCGCCCCGGGCCTCGAGCCGCTCCTCGATGCGCTGCCACTGGCGCGCCACGCTCCCCTGGGTGAGGGGCGGTCGCACCCACGCGCGGAGCGGCGGCTCGGGGTTCATGCTGACTATGTACCCCGACAGGCCGGGAATGGCTCAGCCGGCGGACGCGAGCTCGGGCGCGCCCCCGCCTGGAGCCGCCGGGACAAGGGGCGCTCCGGCGACGGCGCTCAGGGCAGGTTCGCCAGCGGATCCGTCTTGCCGACGCCTGCGTGCTCCAGGACGAGGGCCTTGACGGCGGCCGCGCGGTCGAGCGGGTACTCGTACGGCGCGGTCCAGGAGCAGTCTTCACCCGACTCCTGCGTCCCGGTGGTCTCCTCGAACACGTTGTCGATGCGGTGCGTACCGCCGGCCGGGCTGTCCAGCGTGGTGATGGGGTTCTGCACCTTGTAGAAGTGATTGCCCTCCACCCTCAGGCAGGCGCCGACCCGCGAGTTCACCCCCGACGTGGCGATGTCCTCGAAGTAGTTGTTGAAGACGTGCCCGTTGCCGCCGCGGTAGCTCGGGATACGGGAGTTCACGTTGCGGAAGCGGTTGTGATGGAAGGTGATGCGGCGATCGCTGTCGTCCTTGTCCGACGAGCCGACCAGCATGCCCTTCCAGTGGTCGTGCAGGTAGCTCCACGAGATCGTGATGTTCGAGGACTCGTGGGTCGCGTCGATGAGGCCATCGTACTTGTCCTTGTCGGAGTTCACAGCGGGAGACTCGGCCCAGAGCTCGCAGTGGTCGATCCAGACGTTGTGGCTCTCGTCCATGTGGATGCCGTCGCCGTTGCCGCTGCTGGCCAGCACGTGGTGGATCTTCAGGTTGCGGACGATGACGTTGGAGGACCTCCTTAGATTGAGCCCGATCCCCTCCAGCTCTCCGCTCGATCCGACCCCCACGAGGGTCTTGTCGGAGGTGACGTCCACGTCGTCGCCGCTACCGCTGATCTTGCCGGTGATCTGGATGATCACGGCGCCCTCCCTCGAGGCCTCCCTCCTCAGGGCGTCGAGCGAGCTCACGGAGACGACCTCTCCGCCCTTGCCGCCGGTGGTGCCGTCGCCGGTCGTGGCATAGCCGTAGAGCCTGAAGTCGACCGCGCCGGGGTCGCCGCCGCCAGCGCCGCTGCCAGAGCCGCCCGCGCCGCTGCTGGAGCTGGAGCCGCCGGTGCCTTCGTCCGAGCCGCCCTCACCGCTGCCGGAGCCGCCGGTGCCTTCGTCCGAGCCGCCCTCACCGCTGCCGGAGCTTCCGGTCCCGCTGCCGGAGCCCCCGGTCCCGCCGCTGGAGATGCCAGCACCGCTGCCCGCGCCGGTTCCGCCGGTGCCGGTGGTGCCGACGCTCGCCGTGGAGCCGGCGCTCCCGCTGCTCGTCGACTGCCCCGCATCGTCTTCCGGCTCTGACGTCTCCGAGCCGCACCCGACCACCGAAACGCCGAGGATGCCGAGCGCGATCAGCGCAGCCCAAGCGACTCGAGATTCGCACTTCATGAGCAAGTCACCTTTCCGTGATGAGCCAAGGCCAAGCAGCTCGCGCGACGCGGGCGGAGACGCCGGACAGCACACAAGCCGTTCGCTGAAGCTTCACAGCAACGCACATGCCATCAGTTCAGGGCGGACTGGCCCCGTCTGGATCGCGCGGTTCCACCGCATTTCTCGCAGGAACCGCTGCTGCGCCGCGCCTCTCTCCCGAGGCCCCAGGGCGGCGCCGCGACCGAGGCTGTCAACCACGGGTTGACACGGTGGACGCGTGCAACACCGCGTCATCCGCCCTGGCGCTGTCCGATGCCCGCGATATCGCGCGCCGCGGCGTCGCCCGGTGCTCGGTGCCGCGGCTCCTCCCGGGGATCAGGGGCCGATTCGAACGAGCTCGACCCAGTCGAGCCTGGCCGCGTCCTCGCGGCACCCGAACGAGACGATGTGCATCCCGGGATCGAGCTCGAACTTGAGCAGCAGCCCTGTCGCGTCCTCCGAGTCGTGAACGTAATCTTCGTGGAACTCGGTCCCGTTGAAGTCGTACCTGGTGCCGAGCTCCGGCTCATGGTCCATGCGGACCAGGAACGAGTTGTCCGTGCTCTCGTCGGGCCCCGTGGCGACCCTGGCCCTGATCTGGTACGTGCCGGCCTCGCCGATCTCGAACGAGCAGTCGACCCGATCGCTCTCGCAATTCGCCTCCTCGGGGACCGCCACGAACGTCCCGCCGCTCGCCAGCGGGTCGTCCACACGCTCGAAACGGCCGGAGAGCTCGCAGTCCTCGGCCTCGATCCTGATCCTGAACAAGCTGCTCCCCCCTCCCGTGGGCGCCGACGAGGCGTCCCACTCGGAGGACAACCCCTCCAACGAGCACGCGCAGGCCAGCACCGGCAAGAGCATCCCCCAGCGGCCCCATCGCGCTGCACGCGCGACGGCCGCCGTCGCGAGCGCCGTGGGAGCCTCCGCCGCGCCGCAGCCCGCGCGAGGTCTCGTGTCCGCCCCAGGTCCCGAGCTCTCGTTCATCTCCCACGACGCTAGCAAGACACGCACCGGCGGCGCGGCACAACTTGTCGAGCCGGCGCGATTCACGCGAGGCGCGCGGTACGTCAGAAGCACGCCCCCGCGTGCGTCAGCGCGCGGCGGGACGCACGTAATCCTGCGCGCGGAAGAGCACTCCGTGGACCTCGCCGTCGACCAGCGCCGGAACGAGCGCCCCAGGCAGCACCGACTCGACGTCGTTCGGCGCCTTCGGCCCGCCGAGATCGGTCCGCAGCCAACCCGGGTCGAGGAGGTTCATCAGCACGCCCGTGCCACGGAGCGAAGGCGCCATGTCGCGCACGAACTTGTCGAGCGCGGCCTTCGACGCCGCGTAGGCCATCAGCTCGGGCTGATCCTGGATCCCGGAGGTCACCTGGACGATGCGCCCGAAGCGGCGCTCCAGCATCGTCGGCAGCAGCCGGTACGTGATCCGTATCGGGCTGATGACGTTCACCTCGAAGCTGAGCCGGTAATCGTCCGCCGGTGTCTGCAGGTGCGAGGCGCGGAACGGCGTCATGATGGCGGCGTTGTTGAACAGGAGGTCGATCCCGCCCGACGCCGCGATGGCGTCGTCCAGCATGCGGTCGACCGCCGTCTGATCCGACAGCTCGCCCGAGACGGCGCTCACCCGGATCCCCTTGCCGGCGAGCTCGCCTTCGAGCTCGCGCGTGTGCGCCGCGTCGCGGCTGTGCAGGACGACGTTGCAGCCGAGATCCGCGAGGCCGCGCGCGATCCGCTTTCCGATACCCCGGCTCGCGCCGGTGACAAGCGCCCACTTTCCACGAATTTCAAGCGTCATGGCGGCCGTTATGGCAGAGGCCGTCCGTCCTGGCAGCTCGAAAAGCGCGCAGCGGACGCAGGCGCCGCCGGGACGCCGCTCCAGATGGCGCCGCGCGCGCCCGCGCCTACGTCCGCCGTCGCGCGTCTCCACGCGCGCGCTTCCGGCTGACCTCCAGGCCGCGGCCGAGGCTGCGCAGGACGAGCAGCTCCTCGCCGAGATCGACGTCGACGAGCGCGCGCGCGACCTCCGGGCGGACGCCGGTGAGGATCGGCCTGGAGCCGAGCAGCTGGATCGCGTGCGCCAGCCGCTCCAGGGCCGCGGCGCCGTCCGGATCGAGCGCCTCTGCGCCGGTGACGTCGAGGACCACGTGGGACGCCCGCTGCGCCACGATCGCGGGGAGGAGCCGCTCTCCAAGCTCGCTGCCGCGCTCCGCGTCGAGGCGCCCGATGAGCGGCACCGCGAGCGTGCCCCGGCCGACGTCGAGGATCGGCGCGGAGAGGTTGAGGATCTGCCGCCGTTGCTCCTCCACGAGGGCGAGCGAGCGGTTCAGCTGGTCGATGAGCCGGCCCTGCTCCTCGACCTGCCCCTCGGCGCGCCGCTGCGCCGTGACGTCGAGCTGCTGCACGAGCACCGCGCGCGCGCCGGTCACGGGATCGGTCGTCGGGCGCGCCTCCACCTGGTGCCACCGCTCGCCGTGGGTCGTGACGACCCGCACCTCCCCTGCCCACGCCGCCTCGGCGTCGATCGCGCCGCGGACCGCCGCGGCCACGCCCTCGTCCGGGAACGCTGCGTCGATCGTCGGCGCGTCGCCGAGGGCGTGCAGGGCCGCGGGGTTGTGGAACAGCACCTTCCCCTCCCGGTCGACGAGGCTGACCAGCACCGACGAGTGGCGGACCGCCTCCACGCCGCGCACCATCGAGGCGCCGACGCTGGCGGCCTGAGGGAGCGCCTGGAACAGGATCGCGAGCCGCCCGTCATCGAGGTCGATCGGCTGCCCATGGAGCGTCACGGTCGCGGGCGTCCCGCGCGGGTAGACCGTCCAGTCCTCCAGGACCGTCCCCCCTTCCGCGAGGACACGGAGGTAGCCGTCGAGGCGCGCGCGGACGGCCGGCGACAGGTCCGAGAGGTCGCGGGAGAGCAGCTCGGCGCGATCCGTCGCGCGCCAGAACTGGAGGGCCTTCGCGTTCACCCAGGGGAACCGGTGCCGGCCGTGGTCGTAGACCCAGGTCGGCAGGACGGACAGATCGAGCGCCGACAGGCGCTGGTCGAGGGACGTCATGTCGTGGCAGCACGTCATACGACGCCCCCGTCCGTCCTGCACGCCCCTTAACGTCTCTTCACCGGCGCGGCCGGCGCGCGCGAACGCTCAGCGGGTGATCTGCCACAAGAGCTCGAGCAGCTCCTGCACGCCGGCCCGCCGGCCTTCCCAGCGGGATTCCCAGGACGAGGCAGCCACGACGGCCCTCGCCCGACGCGCCGCCTCCCTGGCGTTCTCGGCCTCCCGGCGCGACCGCTCCTCTTCCTCGATCTGCTGCTGCCGCGCCATCGCGGTGCCGCCCGACGCGGCAAAGGCGAGGAGCTGCGGGAGCTCGCCCCGGTCGAACCAGGTGCCGTGTTCCCTGCAGATGTCGACGATGATGCCGCTCTTGCCGGCGAAGTTCTTGCGGTTCATCCGCTGGCCGCACGCCGGGCACCGGACGTAGCGCACGCGGACGTCGACGTGCTCCGGCTGCCGCGGCGGCCTCGGCGCGCTCGTCCCATAGCTCTCCCGGCGCTCCAGGAGATCCCGCAAGAGCGCGTGGTCGACGAGCTGGCCGCCGCACCGGCAGCAGTCGCGGAGGAGGCCGGCCGCGGCGCGGAACGCCGAGAAGGGCACGCCGCAATCGGAGCAGAGGAGCGCGTCGGGCTCGGGGATGGGCTCCAGGCCGAGCTCGTGCCCGCACCCGTCGCAGCGCTCCGCGTCGGGGAGGTTCAGCTGGTAGCAGCCGCCGCAGCGCACGGTGGCGAGCGGCCCCTGGCACCCGAGGTAACAGCGCCCCTCCGCGTTGATCAGGAGGCCGCAGCGCGGGCACGTGCTGCGATCGGCGCGCACCCGGGGAGTCTAGACGCCCGGAGCGCTCACGAGAAGCGCCGCGACAGGCGCCCTCGCTCCGGGCGCCAGAACGGCCTTCACGTCGCCTGGCTTCTCGGGCTCAGCGCTGCCTGGCGGGGCGCATGAAGGGATGGGGATGGGAGCTCCGGGGGCGGCTGTGCGGCGGCGCGCTGGACCGGCGCACCTGCTTTCCGAGCTCCTCGAGGAGAACTCCCACGGCGGCGTCGTCGTCCTGAAGCACGACGACATGGTCGTTGCTCTCCTCACGCAGGAGCCGGTTCACCTGGAGGGCGCCGACCGCCGTCCGCACGACAATGGCGACGCACGCGAACTCGCTGACGAGCATGCTGCGCGTGCGCATCGTCGCGGCCTCGAACGCCGGATCGTTGTTCATGGGCGCCCGGCGGAGGTCGATCAGGTGGCCGAGGCACCAGCGATCCAGCGATTCGTAGACCTTGACCGCCTCGGTATGGACCCGGATGAAATCGTCAGGCGACGGATAGGGGAGCTCCGAGCGGGTGCTGCGGACGATCGACATCTCCTGATCGAGGGTGACCGTCAGGTGGTCGTTCTGCAGCAGGACATCCATCCCACCACAGGATAGCGAGCCGGCGGCGCGCCGGTACTGAAAAGCAATGGCGAGCTCAGCGCTGCGCCGGCAAACACTGCGCGATCGGCCAGAACGGACCGCCGCGCTGCGGCGTGGGTTCGGGTGTGCGTGGAGCGATGAGCAGCCCAGAATGAGCGACGTCTGTATTCCGTCGCGATGGGCGCGGGCGGCGGGAACGAGGCCTTCAGGCGAGCGATATCGGTTCTCGGGACGACGACCGGCGGTGATGTGTCTTGGTCATGTCCGTTGTTCATCCAGCATACCCGAGACTCGCCCCTTCAACCCGTGCCTCCCCCATTGCCCGCTCACTCGAACCTCAGCGCCTCCACCGGATCGAGCCTCGACGCGCGCCTCGCCGGGCCCACGCCGAACGTGATCCCGATGAGGATCGACACCCCTAGCGCCAGCCCGACCGCGTACGTCGGCACGATGGTGGCCCACTGCCCGAACCGCGACAGCAGCACCGCCGCCCCGTACCCGAGGCCCACCCCGGCCACGCCGCCCGCGAGCGACACCACGACCGCCTCGACCAGGAATTGCCGCAGGATGTCCCCACGCCGCGCCCCGACCGCCATCCGCACGCCGATCTCGCGCGTCCGCTCCCGCACCGAGACCAGCATGATGTTCATGATCCCGATACCCCCCACGATCAGCGACACCGCCGCCACGCTGCCGAGCAGCGTCGTGAACGTGCCCGTGATCTGCCCCATCGTCGCCAGCATCTCGGCCTGCGACCGCACCTCGAAATCGCTCGCCTGATCCGCGCGCAGCCGGTGGCGCAGGCGTAGCAGCTGATTGAGCTGCGCGATCACCGCCTCGGACCGATCCTCGCTCTTCAGCTGGAGCGAGATCGTCGACAGGTGATCCTGCCCGAACAGCACCGACCGGTGCGTCGACATCGGCACGAACACCCCGTCGTCCGGCGAGCCCATGCCCGACCCCTTCTCCGTCAGCACCCCGACCACCCGGAACGCGTTCCCGTTGATCTGGAGCCGCGTCCCGAGCGGCGAGGCCCCCGGATAGAGCTGCTTCGCCACGTTCGCCCCGAGCACCACCACGCGCGCCCGCTGCTGCTCGTCCAGGTCGGAGAACGAGACGCCGCTCGCCACCGAGAGCGAGCGGACGTCGAGGTACGCCGGTGTGATCCCCGTCACGGCCGCGCTCAGGTTGCTCGCCATGTACCTGAGCTGCGCGTTGCCGCTCCGCTCCGGCGCGACCGCCGCCACGCCGTCGAGCTTTTTCAGCGCCTCGGCGTCGCCCTCGGTCAGCGTCTTCACCGTGCCCGACCGGACCCCGCTCGCCGACGCCGACCCCGGGCGCACCGTCAGCAGGTTCGCGCCGAGCGACCGGATCCGCCCCTCGACGCTGCTGCGCGCGCCCTCCCCGATCCCGAGCACCGCCACGACCGCCGCGGTCCCGATGATCATGCCGAGCATCGTCAGCAGCGTGCGCATGCGGTTCGAGGCGAGCGAGCGCCACGCGCTCTTCGCCGTCTCCTTGATCAACATGCTGCCTCCATCTCGCCCGCGTGGAACGCCGACACCACGTCGCCCGACGGGCCGTCGGCCACGATGTGGCCGTCCCTCATGTGGATGGCGCGCGAGAGCGACCGCGCCACGCCGAGGTCGTGGGTCACCATGATCAGCGTCGTCCCGTCCGCGTTCAGCGACAGGAGCAGCTCCAGCACGTCGCGCCCCGTCTTGCTGTCGAGCGCGCCCGTCGGCTCGTCGCACAGCAGGATCGACGGCCGCGTCACGATCGCCCGCGCGATCGCGACGCGCTGCCGCTGCCCGCCGGAGAGCTCCGACGGCAGGTGCCGCGCGCGCGCCGCGAGCCCCACGCGCTCGAGCGCGCCCTCCGCGAGCGCGCGGGTGTTCTTCACCGCCCCGTAGAGCAGCGGCAGCTCGACGTTCTCCGCCGCCGTCATCCGCGGCAGCAGGTTGAAGCTCTGGAACACGAACCCGATGTGGCGGTTCCTGAGCGCCGCGAGCTCGTCGTCGTCGAGCTCCGCCACGTCGCGCCCTCCGAGCCGGTACGTGCCCTCCGTCGGCCGATCCAGGCACCCGAGGATGTTCAGCAGGCTCGACTTCCCGCAGCCCGAGGGCCCGATGATCGCGACCGACTCGCCCCGGCGCACCTCGAAGCCGATCCGGTCGACCGCCCGCACCGCGAGGTCCTCGCGATCGGCGTGGTACACCTTCGAGAGCCCGCTCACGAGGACCGGGACGTCCATCTCAGCGCCCCCCTCGGCCAGCGCCCATCCCCATGCCCATCCCGCGCATCGGGTTCTGGCCGCCGCCCGGCGGCTGCCCCTGCGGACCCGCCGCGCTCGCGGCGGGCGCGCTCGCGAGCACGTCGTCGCCCTCGCTCAGCCCCGCGGTCACGACCATCTGCGAGCCGTCCGTCGCCCCGGTCTGGATCGGCCGCTCCTCGCCGTTCGCGAGCCGCACGAACCGCCGCTTGCCCTGCGACTGCACGGCCAGGAGCGGCACGAGCAGCACGTCCTTCTGCTCCGCGGTCACGATCTCCACGTCCGCGCTCATCCCGGACCGGAGCAGCGACGCGTCCTTGTCCTTGACGACGATCTCGACGTCAAAGGTCACGACGCTCGACACCTCCTTGCCGAGCGGGCTCACCCGGTCGACAACGCCCTGGAACACCCGGTCCCCGTAGGCGTCGACGCGGATGTCGACCCGCTGCCCCGGCGCGACGCGCCCGATCTGCGCCTCGTCGATCGCGCCGACGATGCGCAGGTTCGACAGATCGGCGAGCGTCATCACGGCGCTCCCGCCGCTCACGTTGGTGAGCGCCGACGAGACGAGCGTCCCCTTCTCCACCGCCACGTCGAGCACCGTCCCGGCGATCGGCGCGTAGATCTGCGTCTCCTTCAGGCGCGTCTCGGCGTCCTGCACCGCCAGCTCGGCCGTCTTCAGCTGCGCCTGCGACGAGCTCAGCTGCGCCTTCCGCAGCGTGATGTTCGCGCCCGCGACCTTCGTCGAGTGCGCCGCAGTCCGGGCCGCGTCGGTCGACCCGAGGCCCATCTCGGCGCTCTTCTCGGCGACCTCCTGGCTCGCCTGGCTGTTCTTGCGCTCGAGCTCCGCGACCGCGACCGACGCGTTCGCCGCGGCGAGGTCCGCCTTCACGCGGTCGCGCGCCACGCGCGCCTCGGCGAGGTCGCGCTCCGCGTCCGTCGGGTCGAGGCGCACGAGGAGCTGCCCCGCCTCGACCGTATCGCCCTCCTTCACGAGCACCTCGACGACCTGGCCCGCGACGCGCGATTTCACCTCGACCTGGACGTCGGGCTCGATCTTCCCGGACGCGGCGGCGGTCTCGGTCAGGCTCCCGCGGCGGATCTCGACGGTCGGGCCGGCGGGGGTCTTCGCGGGCTGCTTGTACCAGGCGTACCCGCCGATCCCGAAGCTCGCCACGGCCAACGCGGCCACGCCGGACATCAGGTAGCGCTTCTTGTTCCTGTTCATGACGACCTCCTGGGGAGCACCGACGCGAAGCGGACGAGCAGAGCGCCCGTCTCGTGATCGAGCTGGAGGCGCGACGTCAGCTCCGTCACCGCCGCCCGCAGCCTGCGGAGCTCCGCCTCTCTCCGCGTCTGCTCCGCCTGCACCACGTCCGCCGACGTCGCGGTCCCGAGCGAGAGCCGCTGCCGCTCGGCCTCGGCCAGCTCGCCCGCCATGCGCGCCGTCTCGGTGGCCAGCGCGACCTGCTCGGCGGCGGCCTCGAGGCTCGCCCGCAGCGAGCTGACGTCGGCCGCGATCGCCTCGGCGCGCGCCTGGTACCGCGCCTCCGCGGCCGCGAGCTGCGTGCGCGCGCGGGCCGCGTCGGCGGACGCCCGGCTGCCGCCGAGCGGCAGCTCGACCTCGATCCCGCCCAGCACGCCGAACGCGGGCCGACCGCCGGGCAGCGAGAGCCCCGGCAGGCCGTCGCGCACCCACTGCCCGTCCATCGAGGCCGTCGCGAACAGGTCGAGGCGGATCTGGTCCGCGTCCTCCGCCGCGCTCACCCGCGCGCGCTGCGCATCGAGGTCGGCGCGCAGCGCCGCGAGCTCCAGGGATCGCTCGCTCGCCGCGCGCACGAGCGCGTCGGCCGGCGGTAGCGCCCCGAGCGACGGCGGCGCGCCGGTCGGGGCGAGCGACGCCGCGCTCGCCGGGGGCATGCCGAGCGCGCGCCCGAGCGCGATGGCCCGCGCCGCGCGCGTCGCCCGCGCCTGCGACAGCGAGTCCGCGATGGACGCGGCCGAGGTCGAGAAGCGCAGGACGTCCACCTTCGTGCCGGTGCCGAGCTTCTCGGCGCGCGCCTTCGCGTCGGCGAGCAGCCGCTCCGCGGCCGCGAGCGCCTGCTCCTGCACGAGGATCGCCTGCTCCGCGTACCAGAGCTCCCAGTACGCCCCGAGCACGTCGAGCGCGGTCTGGCTCGCCGCGAGCTCGCGGTCCTGCTCCGCGGCGACGGCCGACGCCTGCGCCTGCACGTACGGCGCGAGGACCGCGTCGGTCCCGGCCCCTCGGAGGAGCGGCTGCCGCGCGGAGACGTAGGCCTGCGCGCCGTAGTTCGGCCCCGGGGTCCCGTCCGCGGGCGCGCGCCCGGACGCGCCCACCTCGAGGCTCGTCCCGACGTCGGTCGTGTACCGCAGCGCCACGTTCGACGCGACGGACGTGCCGCTGGAGCGCTTGAGCATGCGAATGGTGAGCGGGTTGCCGTCGGCGTCGGTGTCGGGGACTCCGTTGCCGTCAGCGTCGATGGGGTCGGCGCCGGTGCGGAACGGCTCGTTGTACTCTCCGGTCACCGAGGCCGAGAGCGTGGGCCTGCGGGCGCCCTCCTCGGCGGCGACGGCCTGCCGCGCCGCGGTGGCCTCGAGCAGCGCCGCGCGGAGGGACGGGTTCTGGGAGGCTGCGCGGCGGACCGCCTCCTCGGCGGTGAGCGTCTCGGCGCGCGCCGCGACGCTCAGCGAGCACGTGGCGGCAAGGGCGAGAGACGCCAGCCACGTCAAGGGAACGGAGCGAGTGAACGTCATGCACCGCAAGCTAAAGGGCAGTGTCTCAAGAGGTGTCCTGGTCGTGTAAAGATTCGTCAAGACGCCTCTTGACCAGGCCTTACACGGCGGTGCGACAGGCGCGCTACAGTCGCGACATGACGGATCCGCCCCAGATCCTGGTCATCGACGACGACGCCGAGCTCTGCGAGCTCCTGGCCGAGCTGCTCGGTCAGGAGGGTTACGCCGTGGAGAGCGCGCGCGACGCGATCTCCGGCCTCGCGCGCGCGCAGGAGGAGAGGGAGAAGCCGTTCACGCTCGTGGTGCTCGACGTGATGCTGCCAGGGCTCAACGGGTTCGAGGTCCTCACGCGGCTGCGGCAGAGCTCGCGCGTCCCTGTCCTGATGCTCACCGCGCGGGGCGAGGACGTCGACCGCATCGTCGGCCTCGAGATGGGCGCCGACGACTACCTGCCGAAGCCGTTCAACCCGCGCGAGCTGGTCGCCCGCGTGCGCGCGCTCCACCGGCGCGCCTCTCACGCTGGCCACGCGGGAGCGGCGGCCGGTCCTTCCGCCGCGGAGGCGCAGGGCGCGCTGACGGTCGACGATCTCGAGGTGCTCCCCGCCGCGCGGCGCGTCCGTGTCCGCGGCGAGGAGGTCCGGCTCACGACGGCCGAATTCGACCTGCTCGAGGTCCTGGCGCGACAGGCGGGGACGGTGGTCTCGCGCGAGGATCTCGCGCGGCGCGTCCTCGGACGAAGGCTCGCGGCGTACGACCGCGGCATCGACATGCATGTCTCGAACCTCCGCCGCAAGCTCGGGCCTGGGCCGGACGGCGGCGAGCGCATCAAGACGGTCCGCAACGCGGGCTACATCCTCGCGAGGGAGCGCACGTGAAGCGCTTCCTCCCCGGAGGGCGGCCGTGAAGAGCCTCTTCCTGCGCCTCCTCGTCTCGCTGTGGCTCGCCATGGCGCTGCTCGCCGGCCTGCTCGCGGTGATCCACGGCTGGGCGTTCTCCGCCGAGCCGAGCGGGCTGCGCCGCCGCCTGAACACGCGCAGCATCGAGCTCCGGGCGGAGAGCGCGCTCGCCTGCGCGCGGGACGGGCTCCCCGGCTGCGAGCAGCGCCTCGCGCCGCTCGATCCGCGGGATCAGCGCGTCGCGGTGTACCGGGCCGGCGCGCTCGTGATGGGCGAGTCCATCGAGGGCGCGCCGCTCGTCGAGGAGAGGGCGAAGCGCTCGGGCGACGGCATCGCCATCGAGGTCGGCGAGGAGCGTGAGCTCGTCGCGGTCGTCCTGCGCCGCGACCCTGCCCTCGCCGCGATCGCGGCCGGTCCGGTCCGGTCGCCGTGGATGTTCTTCATCGTGCCGGAGACGTTGCCCCAGCGGCTCCTCGCGATCGTCGCCGTCACCGGGCTCGTCGCGGTGCTCCTCGCGCGGTACCTGTCCCGACCGATCCGCATCCTGCGCGGCGCCACGCAGCGGATGGCCGCGGGTGATCTCTCGGTGCGCGTCTCGCAGAAGCTCGCGGGCGCGGACGGCGAGACGCTGGCGCTCGGGCGCGACATGGACCGGATGGCCGAGCGCATCGACGAGCTCCTGGAGACGCAGCGCCGGCTCCTGCGCGACGTCTCGCACGAGCTCCGGTCGCCGCTGGCGCGGCTCAACATCGCGCTCGAGCTCGTCCGCCGGCGCTCGCCGCCGGACGTGGAGCCTGCGTTCGACCGGATCGAGCGGGAGACGGAGCGGCTCAACGGGATGATCGGCGAGCTGCTCACGCTGAGCCGCCTGGAGTCGGGCCGCGGCATGGAGCGCACCGAGCGGGTCGATCTCACGGCGCTCCTGGAGCAGCTTGTCGAGGACGCCGCGTTCGAGGCCGAGCAGCGGGGTTGTTCGGTCGAGCTCGGGGCGCGCGACGCGTGCTCGCTGGACGGGAACGAGGAGCTGCTCCGGCGCGCCATCGAGAACGTCGTGCGCAACGCGGTGCGCTTCACCGAGCCGGGGACCGCCGTCCGCATCGATCTCGAGTGCTCCGGCGGGACGGCCGAGGTGCGCGTCCGCGATCGCGGCCCGGGCGTCCCGGAGGGCGCGCTCGGGGACATCTGGAAGCCGTTCTACCGGGTCGACGACCACAGGGCGCGCGGCGCGGGCGGCACGGGGATCGGGCTGGCCATCACGCAGCGGGCGGTGCGGATCCACGGCGGCGAGGTCGAGGCGAGGAACGCGGACGGCGGCGGGCTCGAGGTCGCGCTGCGGCTGCCGGTCGGCGCGGGGGGCTGAGCGGAGGGCCGGCGGGCTGGATCGACCGGCCCCCCACCGAGGCCGTATTTTTCGATCCCAGGTCGATCGGCCCCCCTCCCGAGCCGGTCCCGCCACGTCGCGACCTCTTCGCGACGCCTTTCGAAGTCACCCACCTCGGTCCCGCACCGACCACGCCGCCCCTCGAAGCGGCCCCGCGACGTCGCGACCTCTCCGCGCCGCCTTTCGAGGCCACCCACCTCGGTCCCGCACCGATCCGCCCCCCTCCCGAGCCGGTCCCGCGACGTCGCGACCTCTCCGCGCCGCCTTCCGAGGCCGCCCACCTCGGTCCCGCACCGACCCGCCCGCCTTCCAAGGCGATCTCCCGCACGAGACGCCCCCTTCAGGCCCACTCCCCCTACCGTCCCCCATTCCGGACGCTTCAAACCGCACACAAGAGCCCAGCTCCCGCGCGAACACCGCACGAAACCAGCGCAGCACCGCCCTTGACGGACGACACAGCAGGACTTCCCTTGCCTGTTCGTCAGCAATGCGCCCTCAGGCATTGCCCTTATCACCCCATCAGGAGGTGTCTCTCATGCTGAAGCATCTGAATATCGACGAGATGGTCGCGCTCCTCTCCCCGTGGGTCGAGGACCGGGAGCAACGCCGGCTGTTCCTGGCGATCCTCGAGATCGCGGCGCTCCACCCGCGGGTCGTGGAGGCCCACGAGGCGGTGCTCGCGGTCCAGCCGAGCAACCGCGGAGGCCGCGTGTCGTCGAAGCTGCGCGCCATCGTCGACGAGACCAGCGAGGTCGACAGGCGCCACGACCACCTCGCGCGGGCGGTATCCTACGGTATCGACGCGCACCGCGAGCTCTGCCTCGCCGGAGAGCCCTCGGACGCCGCCCGCGCCGCGCAGTGCGATGACGTCCAGAAGCAGCTCTTCCCGGGCGGCCTGTCCATCGTCAACGCCTCGACGCTCGCCGAGGCGGGCAACACAACGCGCATCGCCCGCCTCCTCGAGGACGAGCCAGCCGTCAGCACATTTCTCAGGTCCGTCCCCGCCCACGGCAAGGCGTCGCTGCTCGATGTCGTGAAGCGCTGGCTCGCCAAGGGCCGGGAGCTCCAGACGCTCGAGCGCGCCCGCGCGGAGATCGAGGCCACCGAGACCACCACCCCCGCCAGCAAGACCACGATCCAGGCCGCGCGCAGCCAGTGGTTCAAGATCGTGGCGCTGGTGCTCTCCAACCTCGATCTCTCCCGCGCTCCGGCGCGCGATATCGAGATCATCCGTGGGCCCTTGCTCCGGGCCTCGAGCCGCGCAGGAAGGCGCTACGCGAACAGCAAGCCGGAGCAGGCGCCGGAGGAGGACGACGCGGGCATCCCCGCCACCGAGCCGAGCGGAGCCCCGCCCGGGGCGTCGGATGAAGGCAAGCGCGGCGACGCGAGCGCGCTGCCCGGATAACCCTGCAGCTGCCCGGCGCGACGACGGCCGCGCCGGGCAGCGCCGCCGCCGACATACCATCACGAGAGGGTCGTCCCGTCCCCTGAAACGCTGGCGCTCGCCGCCCCCAGGTCCCCCTGGAATCATGCGAAGATCTGACAGGGAGGCCGTTCCACCTCTCTCGTGAACACCAGATCTCGCTCGAGGCGCGCGCCCCGCGAGGAGACCGATGCAACCCATCCAGGAGGGCGACCTCCGCCCCGTCAAGACACTCACCAAGTCGTTCTTCCGGGCGGTGAACCCGCACCTCGATTCCGACGAGTTCGAGGAGAAGTGGCGGGCAGCCATGAAGTCGCCCCTCCGCTTCATGCGGAGCTTTCCTCAGGCGTGGCACGTCGATCTCCTCGACGTCCCGCGGAGCAAGGTGCCCGGCGGCCGCTGCCTCTGCTTCGGCGACGCGCACCCCGAGAACTTCGGCTTCGTCACGTTCGAGGAAGGTCCGCGCTACGTCTTCAACGATCTCGACGACGCGGGCCCAGGCCTCGCCGCGCTGGACGCGCTCCGGTACTTCACGACGCTCCGGCTCCTCCTCGACGCCGCCAAGGTCACCGAAGGCCTCGTGGAGCTCTACGAGGACATGGTTCAGGGGAACGAGCCGCCGCGCGAGCTTTCCGCGGCGATGATCCCCGACATCGCGGCCAGCGACGCGCACGAGCTCGCGAGATGGACGGACGGCGAGGAGTTCCGGTTCGACGAGCCCGGACTCAAGCTCTCTCGCGTGCACGCGGGCACCGGCCAGCAGCTCGTCGAGGCCCTCGGCGGGCTCGCGTCGAACGCCCATCTCCAGATGATCGAGGTCGCCCGCCGGGCGCGGGAGGGCGGCGGCTCGGGCGGCCTCGACCGTTATTACGTCCTCGCGCGCGACGAGCGGCGCGAGGGGCTGCGCCTGCTCGAGCTCAAGGAGACCACCCACGCCGCCACGAGCTGGAGCAACTTCCTGCACGAGGAAGAGGGGCGCCTCGATCGCGCCAAGGCGTCGATATGGCGGGGGCTCACGGCCCCCTACCACGTCGAGGTGCAGGTGGGCCGGACCGTCTACCTGCTTCGGGACCGCCTCGGCAGGGCCTCGTTCGACCTCGAACATCTCGGCAAGCGCGACCTCCGGGCGGTGCTCGAGGCGCAGGTGAGCATCCTCGCCCGGCAGCACGCCGCGTCGTTCGCGGACCTCGACCTGCGCGCCCTCGACGACTGGCTCAAGGCGAGCCTCGATGTCACCGCCGAGCGCTGGTCGAAGGCCCATGACGACGCGCGCGGCTGACCGCCGCGGCTCCGCTCGCCGGGCAAGGAAGCACGGAAGTACGGAAGCAGACGGAAGCAGACGCCGAGCACACCTGTCGCGCTCTCCGGCTAGCACGCCCGTCCGGGCTGGTCTCTCGCGGCGGGACGCGGTAGGAGGGCGCCATGCTCAAGCACAACAGCTACTTCAACGGCAACGTCCAGAGCGTCGGCTTCGAGCGCCACGGGCGCCGGCAGACGGTGGGTGTCATCGACACCGGCGAGTTCCACTTCTCGACCGAGGCGCCGGAGCGGATGACGGTCGTCGCCGGCGAGCTCGCGATCCGCATCGACGGCTCCACGGAGTGGCGCGCCTATCCGGCAGGGACGTCGTTCGAGGTGGCAGGCAAGAGCGGCTTCGACGTCAGGGCCACCCAGCCCACCGGCTACTTCTGCGAGTTCCTCTGAGCGCGCCGGCGGCCTAGGCCCCTAGGCCTCCAGCCAGCGCCGCTCCAGCTCGAGGGTGGCCACGTTGTCCGGCACATTGCCGAGGAACCTCCCGCGCCACACCGGATCGCCGATCTTCCGCGCCCGCTCGATCAGGCGCTCCCGCGCCGAGGCGATCGCCATCAGCGCCTCCCGCCCGTGGCCGCACGCCGAGAGCGCCTCGGCGTGCGAGAGGCGCACCAGCGACTCGCCCACCTCGGCCCCCATCGACTCCAGCAGGCAGAGCGCCTCGGTCGTCGCCGCGAGCGCGTCCACCGCCTGCCCCGCGTCGAGCAGCGCCCGCCCGAGCACCGCGTACGCGAAGGCCCGCAAGGGCGGCGCGCCGTACAGGATCGCGACCGCGGCGCGCGCCTCGCGCTCGGCGCCCTCGAGATCGCCCGCCTGGAGCATGATCCTCGCCAGGCACGCCCGCCCGGCGCCCTCCCCGCGCGCGTCGCCGAGGCGCTGGGACGTCGCGATCGCCTCCTCCGCCGTCTGCTGCGCCTCCTCGACGAGGCCCCGCTGCGCGAGCACCGGACCGAGGTTGAGGAGCGCGCCGAGCCGGGCGTCCGACAGCCCCATCCGCTCCGCGTCCGCGAGCGACGCGCGCAGCGCCGCCTCGGCGCCCTCGAAATCGCCGAGCTCCGCGTAGCAGGAGCCCAGGTTGTTCCTCGCCCAGCAGGCGTTGCGGCGATCGCCCGCGTGCTCGAACGCCGCGAGCGCCGCCTCGAAGCCCGCGAGGCACGCGCCGGGATCGCCGACCGCCATCGCCCGGTACGCGCGCGCCTCGTGGAGCCGCGCCAGCACCTCGACCTCCTGCTCGGTCTCCTCGGCGTCCTGCTCGATCCCGTCGAGCAGCTCGTCCGCGAGCTGGTACCGCCCTCCGAACACGAGCCGCCCTGCGCCCGCGCACAGGCACACGCTGCGCGCGGGGCGCGCCGACCGCCGCGCCTCGGTGCCCTGCGCCAGGCGCAGCAGGCCCTCGACCTGGTCGTGGTTGCCGCGCTTCGAGGCGGCGAGGATCACCTGCGTGAGCGCCGAGAACCACGGCGCCGACCCGGGCGCGAGCCGCTCCAGGGCCTCGGTCCCCCGCCGCTCCGCCAGCGCGAACTCGCCGCGCCAGAGGTGCGCCTCCGCCTGGCAGAGCCGCAGCGCCCCGGCTGTCGCCTTCGAGGCGCCGCGCGCGATGCCGCGCTCGACGCGCTCGATCGCCGCGCCCAGGTCGCTCCCCAGCAGCGCCTGCTCGGCCGCGCGCAGGGTCGCCGCCGCGGCCCGCGCCGGCTCGCCGCCACGCTCGAAGTGCTCGGCCAGGGCCATCGGATCCGCCACGCCCGTCCGCTCGAGCCACTCGCCGGCGAGCCGGTGGCCGAGGCGGCGATCGTGATCGGTCAGCATCCCGTACGCCGCCTCGCGCACGAGCGCGTGCCTAAACCGGTACTCGGCCGCCTCCGGCGCGCCTTCCACAGAACGCCGGACGATGAGCTCCCGCACCTCGAGCTCGGCGAGCAGCGGCTCGACCTCCGCCCGGCCGACCAGCGCGGCCACCCCGCTCCGCGAGAAGGTCTCGCCGAAGATCGCCCCGGCCCGCAGCGCCCGCCGCGCGCCCACGTCGAGCGCGTCGAGCTCCGCCTGCACCATCGCCAGCACCGTCTCCGGCAGGTCCACGCCCTTGCCCGCCGCGGCCGCGCGGATCTGCTCCTCGAGGTAGAAGGCGTTGCCGTCCGCGCGCTCGACCAGCGTCGCCACGAGCGCCGGGCTCTCGCCCTCGCCGAGCACCTGGCGCACGAGCCGCTCGCTCGACCGGCGCGAGATCCCCGCGAGGCGGAGCTTGTGCCCGCGCCGCTCGTCCCACAGCTTCGGGAAGAGCTCGTGCACCTCGGGCCGGCCGAGCGCCATGACCATGAACGGCCGGTCCTTCAGGTTCCGGAGCGCGGCGTCGACCATCGTGACCGTGGGCAGGTCGCCCCAGTGCAGGTCCTCGAGCACGAGGAGGACCGGCTGCACCGCGCACTCGGCGCGCAGGAAATCCTCCCAGGCGAGGCGCAGCTGATCACCCATGAGCATCGGGTTGCGCCGCGCCGCCCGGAGCTGCACGTCGTCGTCCGGGAACGGCGCGCCGACGAGCTCCCCGAGGAACGTCGCGACCCGCGCGGCGTCGAGCGCCGCGTGCCGCTCGACCCGCGCCCGCACCTTGCGCCGGCGCTCCTCGACGGGATCGGCGTCCGTGAGGCCGATCGCCCGCCGGAGCGCGTGCGCGAGCAGGCCGAAGGCCGATCCGGCGCTCATCGGATCCACCTGGCCGAGCCACACCTCGACCGGCTCGCCGTCCTCCCGGATCGCGCGGACGAGCTCGTGGCGGAGCCGCGACTTGCCGATGCCCGCCGGCCCCGTGACGAGCACGACGCTCGGGGTCGACTCCTCGATGCAGCGGGCGAGCTCGTCCCGGATGAGCGCGAGCTCCCGCTCGCGCCCGACGCACGACGTCGCCTTGCCGAGCACATAGGGCGGCGCCTCCGGCTCCTCGCGCGCGCCGTGGAGCCAGGAGCCGCCCCCGTCGGACGTGATCTCGAACCGCGTGCCGAGCAGCCCGGCCGTCACGTCGTCGATGCGGATCGCCGGCGCGCGGGACGAGGCGCGGCCCTCGGGGAGCAGCTGGACAACGCGGTCGATGAGATCGCCGATCGGCATGCGCGAGGCGATCTCCGCCCTGCCCGTGACGACCGCGACCGGCGCGCCGCCAAGGAGCGCCTGGACGGCAAGCGCGCAGCGGGCGGCCCGGGCCGCGAGGTCGGTCGTCGCGCCGGCGCCGGACAGCACGACGAGCGGCAGCCGCGCGTCGACGAGCTCGAGCTGGCCCTTGTAGCGCGCCGCCGTGGTCGAGAGCGCCTGCGCCCGCGCCTGCTCGTCGGCCTCGGGGAGGGACGGATCGGCGGCGGAGAGGCCGTCGCGCGCGAGGACGAGGCACATCACCTTGCGCTCGCCGGTCGTGAGCTCCGGCGGGCGGACGGACATCGCAGGCGGGCGGACGGAGATCGCCGCAGGATCCATGAGCCCGGCGAGCTCGATCGCGACCGCGTTGCCGTCGCTCGGCCGCCCCTCGGGCGATTTGGACAGCATCCGCAGGACCAGCTCGTCGAGCGCCTCGGGCACGTCGTCGCGGAGCCACCGGAGCGACGGCGGCTCCTCGATCAGCACCTTGACGAGCACGGCGAGCCCGCGCGCGCCGCGGAACGGGGCGCGCCCCGAGATGCATTTGTAGAGCACGCAGCCGAGCGCAAAGACGTCGGCGCGCGCGTCGACATGCGCCTCGCCGCGGGCCTGCTCCGGCGCCATGTAGCCGGGGGTGCCGAGGATGGCGCCGGGCATGGTGAGCTGCTGATCGATGCCGGACATCCGGACGACGCCGAAATCGATGAGCGTGATGCGGTCGATGGTGCCGCCGACGAGGAGCAGGTTGCTCGGCTTGAGATCGCGGTGGACGACGCCGAGCCGGTGCACGGAGCCGAGGGTGGTCGCGACGCGCCGGGCGAGCTTGAGGCTCTCCTCCAGGGTGAACGCCTGCCGGGCAAGGCGCTGGGAGAGGGTCTCGCCGGTGAGCCACTCCATGGCGAGGTAGGGGTGGCCGTGCTCCGTGCGGCCGTGCGAGATGTACCGCACTACCCCGGGCACCCGCAGCGTGGCGAGCGCCTGCGCCTCGCGCGCGAGGCGGTTCGAGTCCTGGGAGGCGGCGTTCTGGAGGACCTTGAGGGCGATGGTCTCGCCGGTCTTGAGATCGCGCGAGCGGAAGACGTGGCCCATGCCGCCGGCGCCCGCGAGCTCCATGATCTCGAACCGGCCGTCGATGACGTCTCCCGCTCGCATTGCCTGCCGTCGCTCCGGATCGTCCGCCTGTGTGGGAGCTACGCGAAGTTCACCTGAATGGCCAGCGGTTCGGGGTCACGGGCGTGTCACCGGAAGCGGGCGCCGCGAGGCGCCGCCGCCGTCATGTAATGACCACCGATTGCCGCGCTCAGGTGCGCATCGTCACCAGAGAGCGCGGCCAGGGGCAACTCTGCAGCGTCGAAGCGCCCGGCGGTCTCCGGTCCGGCGCCACGAGGACAGTCCGGTGCTCCACCGCCATCCACCGGAGCGCGCTCCGGCGAGGCACCCGCTCCGGCCCTCCGGCGGCGCGCGACGATAGCAATGCGGCACACCGGCGCGGCCGTGGCGGCCCAGCCGCTGAGACCGGCGGGGCCGTGGTGGCCAAGTCGCTGGCCGCTCCCGCCGCCGCGACGCGCCTCGGCCGGCGGCCCGCGCTCCCGGCTGCCCGGACCGCCTGCGCCCCGTTGTCCCGCGGGCGCGCGTGGCGTGGACCGCGTCCAAACTTCCCGTGCCCCGCGGCTTTTTCGTCCAGGCGACCTCGGGTGCGACGGGCGGCCGATGTGAGGTGGCGCGGCCCGGAAAACAAGGCGTGGGGGCCGTTCGTCGTGTGACGCTGCGCGCGGCGCTTCCTCTGTCGCGTCTGCGTGATAAATGAGCTTGTCTGGGGAGAGGGGGGAGGCGACCGGAACGCGCTGGACCCCCTTTTGTCAAGCGAAGGAGGCCGCTCTTGTCAATCGTGCCCGGAACCGTTCTGCTCCAGCGCTACCGCGTGGTACGTCATCTCCGCCGCGAAGGCCTCGGTGAGGTGTTCAGCGCCGAGGACGCGAGCGCCGGCCGGCGCGTCGCGGTCAAGGTGCTCGGTGAGCCCCCGGTGCGCCAGGAACCGGGAGGCGTGCTCAACACGCCAGAGCGCATGCCCCAGCAGGAGGCCGAGGCGCGCTTCCGGCGCGAGGCGGTGGCGTGCGAGCGGCTGCGGGGCCCACACACACTGCCCTCGCTCGACGGCGGCAAGGACCCGGCGCACGGTCCTCTCCTCGTGTTCGAGCTGCGCGAGGGGGAGCTCCTCAACGAGCGCATCTCCCGACAGGGGCCACTCCCGTTCAGCACCGTTCACCCGCTGGGCGAGCAGCTCTGGTCGGCGATCGCCGAGCTGCACGAGATTGGCATCATCCACCGCGACATCAGCTCCACGAACGTGCTCCTCGACCAGGGCCCTGACGGCGAGCGGCTGACGCTCCTGGATCTCGGCTCGTGCAAGCTCCCTCCCGGGCTCTCCGACGCGGAGCTGACGTTGCCGAGCCGGTGTCTCGGCGATTTCAGGTTCGCGCCACCCGAGCAGCTCACGAAGGGGAAGACGGTGGATCACCGGGCCGACCTCTACGCGGCCATGACGGTGATCTTTCACGCGCTTACCGGCGAGCTCCCCTACGCCGCGCGCAATCTGATGATGCTCGCCGATCTCAAGACGAGGACGCCGCCGCGCCGCCTGGGCAGCCTGATGCCTCCGCCGGTCGACCGGGGGATCGAGGTGTTCGTGAACAGGGGGCTGGCGCACAGCCCGGACCGCCGCTTCGCGAACATCGCCGAAGTGATCCAGGGCTGGCAGGCGCTGAGCCCCGCCACCTGAACGTCTCGACGGCTCTCGCGCGGCCCCACCGCCGCTGAAGGCTGGACACCCGGCCTGCCGATTCCACCGCAGCATCCCCGCATCGACAGGAAGGCACCCAGACAGCGCCGCGCGCTTCCTGCCTTCCTGCTCCCCTGCCCGATTTCTCCGCAAGGCCAGGCGCCCGTGTACGGCCGAGGCCGCCAGCTCGTTGGCGAGCTCAGCTGGACGGGGGAATCCCCTGCCGAAAGCCGCGCCCGCTCACCGCGGCGTACGCGTCCGACAGCGCGCGCCGGCCTGGGCGGCGCTTCGCCAGCGCTGCCCCGGCGTTCTGGAGCAGGGCTCCCCCGTCGACGCTCCGTTCGACCAGCGGCCGTCACCGACCATTGCGACAACGTCCCTCTTTTTCTCACCATCATCGCTTCCGAACAGCGTTTACCGCACAGGCCGGCTCCTCTGCGATGCGAGGACGGTTGCCGTCGGGTGCTTTGCCCGAACGAGCCGCGTTATCCCGGAGCAAGCGGTGATTCTGCGCGCTTCGTCGTCACGGGAAAAGGGCGGGCCTTACCGCCTGGCGTCTGACGAGGAATACGCACCTTCGTTCAAGAAACTGCATCTCACAGCATTGCAGAGGGTGAGCACGCATGTTAATCCCGGATGCGCTCGTCGCCGCGCCCTCTCGCGCGGCGCCAGGGCAACTGGATCGGCGTGCCGCTCGTTTTGTGCACGTTGCGCGTGTTGCGCATGTCGCGCGTGCGTCCGCGAGGCGTCTTTCGCCTCTCCGGGTCCGCCGCGGTGTACCTCGGGACCAGCTCATTTCGGGCCGGCACGCCGTCTGGGATCTCTCAACCCTTGCCGCCACCACGCTATGACGACAACTACCTACCGCTATGTCTTCCTGGGGCTCTCCATCACGTCTTCGTGGGGCAACGGCCACGCCACGACGTACAGAGCGCTCCTCCGGGCGCTCGCGTCGCGCGGCCACCGGGTGCTCTTTCTGGAGCGGAACCTCCCCATCTACGATCAGCACCGCGACCTGTCCAACCCGCCTTACGGCACGACCGAGCAGTACTCGAGCATTACCGAGCTCCGCGATAGATTCTCACGCGCCGTGCGCGAAGCCGATCTCGTGATCGTCGGCTCGTTCGTGCCGGAAGGGGCAACGGTCGGGGCGTGGATCACGGAAGAGGCCCGCGGAAAGGCCGCGTTCTACGATCTGGACACGCCCGTCACGCTGGGCCGGCTGGCGCACGGGGACCACGCGTACCTGACGCCGGCGCTGATCCCACGGTATGATCTCTATCTGTCGGCGACGGGGGGCCCGACGCTGGAGCGGCTGGAGCGCAGCCACGGCGCGGTGCGCGCGCGGGCGCTCTACTGTTCGGCGGACACGGACGTCTACCATCCCCAGCCGGCGCCGATGCGCTGGGATCTCGGCTACCTCGGGACCTACAGCGACGACCGGCAGGCGGCCGTCGAGCGGCTCCTCCTCGAGCCGGCGCGGCGCATGCGCCGCGGGCGCTTCTCGGTGGCGGGCGCGCAGTACCCGGCGTCGCTCGCGTGGCCGGAGAACGTCTCCCGGACGGAGCACCTCCCGCCGGACGAGCACCGCATCTTCTACAACTCTCAGCGCTTCACGCTGAACCTGACCCGCCGTGCGATGGTGGAGTCCGGGTGGTCGCCGAGCGCGCGCCTGTTCGAGGCGGCCGCCTGCGGGACCCCTGTCCTGAGCGACACCTGGCCGGGGATCGAGACGTTCTTCCAGCCTGGCGAGGAGATCCTGCTCGTGCGCTCGCCGGAGGACGTGCTCCGGAAGCTCAGGGAGATGAAGGAGGACAAGCGCCTGACGGTGGGCCAGCGGGCGAGGCAACGCGTCTTCGCCGAGCACACCGCAATGCACCGGGCCGAGTCGTTCGAGCGCTACACCCGCGAGGTCCTCGAGGCCGCCAGCCGGACGCGCGCGCGCCGCGAGCGCGACGGGCAGGTCACGGCGGCGCACGTCGAGAGCCAGAGCGGCTGACGCTTTGGCCTGGCCGCCCGCCTGCTCCCCTTGCCGCTGGGGGCGGCGCGCAGTAGGCCAGGCAGGTGCGCTCCACGCCGCTTCACCCCGTCGCCCGGCTGCCTGAAGACTGGTCGGCCTCGCTGGCTGCCCGCGGAGAGCGGTCGTTCACGGCGAAGCAGGTATTCCACTGGATCCATCGCCGCGGCGTCCTCGATCCGGCCGCGATGACGAACCTCCCGGCGCGGCTGCGCGAGCACCTCGCCGCGGAGGGGCTGGGCGAGGTGCTGACGCCCGAGCGGGTTCATCGCTCCGAGGACGGCACGCGCAAGCTGCTCCTGCGCCTCCGCGACGGCGCGACCATCGAGACGGTCCTGCTCCCGTCGGTGTCGGGCCCCGGCTCGCAGGCGCAGCTCGACGCCGACGCGGCGGCCGCCGACGACGAGGACGACGACGCGGCCGCGGAGGCGGACGCCGCGCCGCGCGTCCGCGTCACCCAGTGCATCTCGACGCAGGTCGGCTGCGCCATGGGGTGCAGCTTCTGCGCGAGCGGCGTGGCGGGGCTCAAGCGCCACCTCGGGGCCGAGGAGATCGCGGGCCAGGTGCTCCTCGGGCGGGCGATGCTCGAGGAGGGCGAGGAGCTCCGCAACGTCGTGTACATGGGCATGGGCGAGCCGCTCCACAACTACGAAGCGACCGCTCGCTCGCTGCGCCTGCTCACGCACCCGGAAGGGATCAACCTCTCGACGCGGCGGGTCACGGTGTCCACGTCGGGCCTCGTGCCCGAGATCGCGCGGCTCGGCGCGGATTTTGGCGGGCAGATCGCGCTGGCGATCTCGCTGCACGCAGCGGACGACGAGACCCGCTCGGCGCTGATGCCCATCAACCGCAAGCACCCGCTCGACGAGCTGCTCGCGGCGCTGCGCGCTTACCCGCTGCCGCGGCGCCGGCGCATCACCATCGAATACACGCTCGTCGCCGGGCAGAACGACGATCCCGCCGAGGCGCGGCGGCTGGCGAAGCTCCTTCGCGGGCTCCCGGTGAAGATCAACCTCATCCCGATGAACCCGATCGAGGCCTCCTCGCTGGGTCCTCCGGCCCACGAGCGCGTGGCGGCGTTCCAGGAGGTGCTCACTCAGGCGGGATACTCCTGCTTCGTTCGTCGCCGGCGCGGCGATGACGTCTCGGCGGCCTGCGGGCAGCTCGTGCTGCTCGGGGCCAAGCCGAAGGTGCGGCGGGCGCTCGGCTGACGATCGCACGATCACGCGCGCCGCCCCCCGGAAGCGCGCGAGCGAGCGCTGCCTGCCGCGGGCGTCTTGACGCGCCGCCGCGCGGGGGCGTAGCTGTCGGCCGTGTTGAAGAAGATTCTCGTCGCCAACCGTGGAGAGATCGCCTGCCGCGTCCTCCGGACCTGCAAACGGCTCGGGATCGCGACGGTCGCCGTGTATTCCGACGCGGACGCGAGCGCGCCGCACGTCGCGATGGCCGACGAGGCGGTGCGCATCGGGCCGCCGCCGGTCCGGGACAGCTACCTGGTCATCCATGCGATCGTCGAGGCGGCCCGCGCGACGGGCGCCGACGGCGTCCACCCCGGGTACGGGCTGCTCAGCGAGAACCAGGCCTTCGCCGAGGCCGTCATCGAGGCCGGCGTCACGTTCATCGGCCCGCCACCCGCGGTGCTCCACGCCTTCGGCGACAAGATCCTCGCGCGGGATCACGCACGCGCGGCCGACGTCTTCCCACCGCCGGGCACGGGCGGTCCGGTCGACCCCGCCGACGTCGAGGCCGCCCAGCGCGCCGCCGAGAGCATCGGCTTCCCGCTGCTCGTCAAGGCCGCGGGCGGCGGCGGCGGCATCGGCATGCAGATCGTCACCGATCCGGGCAAGCTGTCGCGCGCCCTCACCGCGTGCTCCGATCGCGGACGCGCGGCGTTCGCGGACCCGCGCGTGTACATGGAGCGATACATCGAGCGCCCGCGCCACATCGAGGTGCAGGTGCTCTGCGACGGAAAGGGCGGCGCCGTGGCGCTCGGCGAGCGCGAGTGCAGCGCGCAGCGCCGGCACCAGAAGATCGTCGAGGAGACCCCGTCGCCGGCCGCGTTCTTCCAGGGAGCGGCGGGCGAGGCCCGCCGGAAGGAGCTCCACGACAGCGCCCTCCGGGTCGTGACGGCCGCCGGCTACGTCGGCGCCGGTACTGTCGAGTTCGTCGCAGCGGAGACCGGCGAGCTCTTCTTTCTGGAGGTCAACGCGCGGCTCCAGGTCGAGCACTGCGTCACGGAGATGTGCACCGGGCTCGACCTGGTCGAGCACCAGATCCGCATCGCGTCGGGCGAGCCGCTCGCGCCGGAGGTCCTGGGCCACACCTACCGCGGCCACGCCATCGAGGCGCGCCTCTACGCGGAGGATCCGGCGAAGAAGTTCGCCCCCCAGCCCGGCCGCATCACGGCGCTCCGCTGGCCGGCCGCGAGCGACGACCTGCGGATCGAGACAGGCATCGCCGAGGGGCTCGAGGTGACGCCGTTCTACGACCCGCTGCTCGCCAAGGTCGTCGCCCACGGCCCGACCCGTGACGAGGCGATCGCTCGCCTCGACCGGGCGCTCGCCGAGACGACGATCGAGCTCACCGGTCCGGCAGGGCCCGCCGCGACCAACCTCGCGTTCCTCCGCCAGATCCTGGGCGCCGGCGATTTCCGCGGCGGGCAGTACGACACGCGCTTCGCCGAGGCGCTCGCCGCCGGCAAGAAGGCGGGATGACGCTCGGCCGAGCGGACCGAGCTGGCCGGGAGCCGCCGGCTACGTCGGCGCCGGGCCGGGTGGGCCAGCGCGCGGCGGTCGCCGCCCGCGCTGCCGCCGCGCTGAATCGCGCGCTCGTGGTGCAAACCACGGCCGGCATGAACTAAATACCAGGCGTGAGCCACGACTTCGTCCTCGAGCCCGCCGAACGCTGGCTTGCCCACGATCCCGATCCGGAGACCCAGAGCGAGCTGCGCCGGCTCATCGACGCGGCCAGAGCCGGCGAGGACGGCGTCCGCGCCGAGCTCGCCGAGCGCTTCGCCGGCCCGCTGGAGTTCGGCACCGCGGGCATCCGCGGCGTCCTCGGGGCGGGCGAGAGCCGGATGAACCGCGCCGTCATCCTCCGCACGACCGCGGGGCTCGCCCGTCACCTCCTCGAAGCGCTCGGCGACAAGGCGCGGAGCGCCGGCGTCGTCATCGGCTACGACGGTCGCCGGATGAGCCGCGAGTTCGCGGAGGACACCGCCTGCGCCCTCGCCGCCGCGGGCATCCCGAGCCACCTCTCGCCCGCCCCCTGCCCCACGCCGATCGCCGCGTTCGCGGTCGGCCACCTCGGCGCGGCCGCGGGCGTGATGGTGACGGCGAGCCACAACCCGCCCGAGTACAACGGCTTCAAGGTGTACTGGGACAACGCTGCGCAGATCATCCCACCCCACGACACCGGCATCGCGACAGCGATCGACGCTTCGCCACCGGCGGATCAGGTCCCCCGCATGCCCCTCGACGAGGCGAGGAGGCTCGGCCTCGTGCGCGACTTCCCCGAGGCGCTGGAGCGGAGCTACCTCGGCGCCATCCGCGGCCTCGCGGTGCGGAGCGACGGGGATCGCGACCTCTGCATCGTCTACACGCCGCTTCACGGCGTCGGCAACCGCCTGGTCCGCCAGACGCTCGGCGAGGCCGGCTTCACCCGGGTGGCGAGCGTGCCCGAGCAGGCCGAGCCAGACGGCGCCTTCCCCACGGTGGCGTTCCCGAACCCCGAGGAGAAGGGCGCCATGGACCTGGCGTTCGCCCTCGCGAAGCGGGAGGGCGCCGACCTCGTCCTCGCCAACGATCCCGACGTCGACCGGCTCGCCGTGGCGGTGAGGCGCCCTGACGGCGAGTACGTGCAGCTCACGGGCAACCAGGTCGGCGTGCTCCTTGGCCATTACCTGCTCACCGAGGGGCGGGCGCAGGGCGCGGACGAGCGCCGCCTCGTGCTGGCCTCCTGCGTCTCGACCCCGATGCTCGGCGTGATCGCCGCGGCGCTCGGGGTTCATTACGAGGAGACGCTGACCGGGTTCAAGTGGATCGCCAACCGGGCGATGGACATCGAGCGCTCGACCGGCGCCCGCTTCGTGTTCGGCTTCGAGGAGGCGCTCGGCTACACCGTCGGCCCGGTCGTGCGCGACAAGGACGGCATCAGCGCCGCGGCGCTGGTCGCCGAGCTCGCGGCGGTGCGCAAGGCCGAGGGCAGGACCCTGCTCGACGAGCTCCAGGCGATCACCCGCAAGTACGGCCTCTACATGAGCGGGCAGCGCTCGTACACCCTGCGCGGCGTCGACGGCCTCGAGAAGATCGCCGCTATCATGGCCACGCTGAGGAAGAGCCCGCCGGCCGCGATCGGCGGCGTCCCCGTGGCGGCATGGCGCGATTTCGAGGCGCGCACGCGCACCACGAGCGACGGCCTGGTCGAGCCGCTCGTGCTGCCTCCGAGCAACGTGCTCGTGTACGAGCTCGACGGCGGGAGCCGGCTCATCGCCCGCCCGAGCGGCACGGAGCCGAAGATCAAATTCTACTTCGACGTGCGCGAGGAGGTCGCCGCGGACGAGCCGCTGGGCGACGCCGAGGCCCGCGCGACGGCGCGGCTCGACGCCCTGGCCCGGGCGTTCTCGGGCCTCGCCGGGATCGGCTGAGGGGGAGCGCTCCCGTCAGCCGCCCGGGCTGCGGAAGGCGGCGCGGCCGACGAAGAACGGGCCCATCTGGCTGATGAACTCCGAGGTCTGGCGGGTCTTCCGCATCGTCTGCACGATGTGGGAGAGCGGGTGGAGCTCCTTGCCGACGAGCCCGATCACGAACTCGTTGTCGCGGGCGTCGAGGCCGTGGCACGCGAGGCGGATGTCGTGGGCGAGGTCCTGGGCGCCGTAGGCCCTGCCGATGGTGCCGTGCTCGCGCAGGATGCTCCCTTGCTCGCGCCCCTCGAGCTTGGAGAACGCGCCGCTGCGGCGGAGCGGATACCACACCGCCCATGGCCAGGCGGGGTTCAAGACGGTCTCCGCGGGGCGCCGGAGCAGCCAGAAGTCGAGATCCTGCTCGTAGCCGGTCGAGTACGTGCGCCCCAGCATCGTGAAATCGGGGCGAAGCTCCAGGGCCCTGAGCTCGTTGCGGTTGAGCGCCGGGCGGACGGTCTGGACAAAGACGGCGGGGTCCTCTGCCCACGTGAGCACAGCGATCCCGCGGGGATCGTTGATGTCCTCGTAGACGACCGCGCCGACGCGCTGCGACGAGAGCGCCTGGCCGGCTGCGCGGGTCAGCTCCGCCGGATCGGCGTCGCCGGAGCAACGGAACACGAGCAGCTGCATGAACAGCCGGCGGTCGATGACCTGCGGCCGGCCGTCGCGCGGCGCCCCCCGCTCGGTGACGTCGATGTGCGGCAGCTCGGGCTCCGCGTGGCCGGCGGCGGGCCGGCCCGTGGTGGGTTCGCTCATGGGCGTAGGGGTACCGAGGTTCGCGGAGGACGGCAACTGCAAGGCGCAGCACCTCCGCAGGCCGCGCGCAGCCCCCGCCGCGAGCGCCCGTCGCCGCCGCGAGCCCCCGTCGCCGCGACGAGCGCCCGTCGACGGCCACGACGACCGATGGGCGCGGAACGAAATCACGTAATACGCATTACATCATTGCGCACGCTGACGTCTGCGGCGGTCGCCCAAGGCTTGGCATCTCGGGTCGAAAGGAGAGCTGGACAACCGGCGTGATCTTGCCCAGGGCCACGTCGGCTCGTGTCGTACGGCTGCTCCCACGTAATCATCTCTTGCCATCGAGCCCGACTCACGCTCCCCTGCAAGGTACAACCACGACTCCTGGAGTTGTCCCGACGACGTGCTCCCCGGCAGGGTTTCCCGCCCGAGGGCACGTGCGCCGCGCCCGCGATCGGGCTCAGCTTCGCCGGGGCCTTCCCGCCGTAGGTTCGCCGCGATGAAGACGCACGAGACGAAGACCAAGACCTCGATCCCCGCCGGCAGATGCAAAGGAACGTTGCTGGTCAACCTCCGGTCGTTCGTCACGACGAACCGCGACGCCGGTGCATGGGAGCGCCTGGTGACGTCGCTGCCCAAGTCAGACCGGGACGTACTCTATCAGCCGCTGCTGGTGAGCAGCTGGTATCCGATCGGCGTCTGGAACCGGGCCCTGCGAACGCACGTGCGGACTGCGAGCGACCAGGCCGCAGAGATCAAGCGGTTTGCCCGCTACGTCGCGGATCGCGACCTCAATACGGTGTTGAAGTTCGCGCTCTCGATCGCCATGCCCGACACGATCGTCGCCCGGACTGGAATGTTCTGGTCGCGCTACTTCGACTCCGGGAAGGTCTTCCCGCGCATGGTGAAGCCGCGGGAATGGGTGTTGACCATTACAGGCCCGACCGGCGACGACGAGGGGCCCTCCGCGATGAACTGCGGAGAAGGTGTCTGCGGCTGGGTGGAGCAGGCGCTCCTCCTGTGCGGCGCGTCCACCCCAAAGGTAACCCACCAGCGGTGCCGGTTCCGAGGCGCGACCGAGTGCCTCTCCGAGGTCGTATGGTGAGCGACCTGAGCGAGATCGGCCCTTGTGTCGTCGCGGCTGCGCCCGCGTTTGTCTATTGACTTGCTCCTTCACCCTGATCCAAACTGGATGCAGGCGGGACACATGTACACGAAGCCTCTCATGGTGAGGTCGTCGTGCTGGCCCTTTTTTCTGTCGTGCTCGGGGGTCAGCATCGTGCCTGCGCCGCGGATTGTCTCCTGACGGCCGCTGGCCGGTCAGACTGAGGCGATTCGGTGGGGTAGAGACCGGCGGGCAGCCACGAGGGAGATTGACCCAGCAACCCTCCAGGTAATTTCATGTTGTCACCTCGCTCGCAGCGGCACAAGGAAGTCAAGGACAGCCTTAAGGCGACGCCGCATCCGGTCTGGATCGAAGACATGCTCGAGTCCCTGGCCGACCAGTGGAAGGCCGCGGTCTACACGCCGCCGATCGCGCGAACGCTGACGGAGCCGGTCGATCACGAGACCTGGAGCGTGCTCCTCCGGGAGTTCTTCTGCGTGGTCGAGGCGTTCCCGAAGTACATGGGGCTCAGCCTTGCCAAGACGACGTATGGCCAGTCACCGCGCGACTTCCTGGTGCGCGACTGGCTCATCGGCAACATCCGGGTCGAGGCGCTGCACGTGCGCTGGTACCTCGACTGGGCGGCGGGGCACGGGATCAGCACCGCGGAGATCACGAGCCACCGCCCGAGCCCGGAGGTCGCGTCGCTCTTCGACTGGCTCTGGTCGATCTCCTACCGTGGCTCCCTCGCGGAAGCGGTCGGCGCCGTGAACTACGCGATCGAGGGGATCACCGGCGAGTGGTCTCGCGTGGTGATGCCGGCCTTCACGAAGCTCTACGGCGAGGGGAGCAAGTCGCTGACGTGGCTCGCGGCGCACGCGAACTACGATGACGCGCACCCGCGCGAGGCGCTCGAGATCGTCAAGCTCGCGACCACCTCTGGCGAGGAGATGCGCCGGGTGCAGTCGAGCATCACCCGCTCCCTCGAGCTGTTCGAGCGCGCCTTCAAGGCCCTCAGCGTCCCGAGCCGCAGCGGCAGCTGACCCGGCCTCCCGGCAGCGCCCCGCCGCTGCGCCGGCCCCCCGACGGAGATACGAGATCTCCGAAGAAACCTCATAGACCTCAAGGCGAGCGCCGCACGGCGCCGGCGCGTGACCGCGTCAGAAACCATCGTGACTCCTGGCTCACCCCACGGCGCAGCACGCGAGAAACGGCCCGTTTGGACGAGAGAAACCTCGAACATGCCGAGATCGCCAATCGGTCTTCTCCCCTTCGCTTGGCCTCTTCAGCGTTCGACTCATTGACCAGCACGGCCCCCGCCGCGGGTTCCGAAGCGAAGCTTCGCTGAAACAGCCCTCGTCCACCGCCGCCCCCGCCGCAAAGCCCCAGCCAGCCCCGCTCCCTGCAGCGGCTCCCCCCGCCCCGCTGTCTGCCGTGGCAGAGCGGCGGTCTCTCGCACAGGAGACGGGCCCAGATCGGCGTTTTCGGCGCGCAGGCGCACTCCGGTGCGCTGAGCACCGAAAACGCCGAGGTGGGCCCGTATCCGAAGCGAGTGACCGCCGCTCTAACGGCCGTAGACGGCTTTGCGGACCTTTTTCTTGAGATCGTCGAGCACGAAGGGCTTCGTGATGTAATGGCGTGCGCCCGCCTGGATGCCGGCGATGACGTCCATCGGATCCGACTTGGCGGTCAGGAAGATGATCGGCACCCGGCGCGTTGCCTCGTGCTCGCGGAGCCGCTTCGTCATGCTCACCCCGTCGAGCTTCGGCATCATGATGTCCACGATCAGCAGATCGGGCCGCGGCTCCTGCTGGGCCAGCGCGAGCCCCTCGACCCCGTTCGTCGCGACCACGGTGTCGAACTCGTCGCCGAGGAACCGGGCGATCATCGCCGCCGTGTCCTGCTCGTCCTCCACCACCAGGATTCTCTTCTTCGTCGCGGTCACCATCGGCGCCGGGAAAGATAGCGCGGAGCGGACGACGCGGGCGGTGTGCCGGGATTTTTTTCCGAAGAACGTTGGAAACGCATCGATTTTATTCACCGGCAGCGCAAGCGCCGTCTGCGCCGGAGGCGCTCAGCGACGTGGCCCTGCGGCGCTGGCGCGCAGGGGTTTCGCCCGGAGCAGGGCTGTCTCAGGCAGACCGCTCGGCCTCGAAAAGGACCGACCGCGACGGCGCCGACACGCCTCCTGCCGAGCCGCCCCGCGGAAAACCATGCGGCGTCCAGCTCGGCCTGCGCCGGAGAGCGCCGCCTGGAGCGTTCGCCGAGCACGCAGCCCCGAAAGGCACCGCGGGAGCGAGCGCCCGGGACCGAACGCGGTCGCGCGTCCGGAGGCGGTCGTGGCGTGAAGGGATCAGGTCGCGCCGGCGGCCGCTCTCTCGAGGAGCGAGGCGAGGCGATCGAGCGGCATCGGCTCCACGAACGTGCTGCCGATGTCCCGCATCAGCACCGTCCGGACCGACGAACCCCGGCGCTTCTTGTCGAGCGACAGGAAGCGCAGCGCGGCGGAGACCGGCTCGTCCTCGATCCGGGTGGGCAGACCGAGCCGCGCGAGCAGGCGGGTCACCCGGTCGGCCGCCCCGCGGTCGGTCACGCCGAGCGCGCAGCCGACGCGGAAGATGGCCACCATGCCGAGCGCCACGGCCTCGCCGTGGGCCAGCCGGACGAACCCGCCCTCGGCCTCGAGGGCGTGCCCGAGCGTGTGGCCGAGGTTCAGGAGGGCGCGGTCGCCCGACTCACGCTCGTCGCGGGCGACGATGGCCGCCTTCACGGCGATCGAGCGGCGGATGATCTCGGCGAGCACGCCGGGGTCGCGCGCGAGGACGTGGTCGGCCTCGCGCTCGACCAGCGTGAGCAGCTCCGGATCGCCGATGCAGGCCGACTTCACCACCTCCGCGAACCCGCTCCGGTAGGCGCGGTCGGTCTCGGTGGCGAGCGCCGCCGGGCTCGCGACGACCGCGGACGGCTGGTGGAACGTGCCGACGGCGTTCTTCGCGGGCCCGAGGTCGACCCCGGTTTTTCCGCCAACCGAGGCGTCGACCATCGACAGGAGCGTGGTCGGCGCCGCGACCCAGCGGACGCCCCGCAGCAGCGTGGACGCAACGAATCCGCCGATGTCGGTGACTACCCCACCGCCGTGCGCGAGCACCACCGCGCCGCGGTCGGCGCCGGCGTCGATCATCGCCGTCAGCGCCGCCTCGACGGCCGCGAGCCGCTTGTGCTCCTCGCCGGGCTTGAGCACCGTGACGGCCGCGGCCGGCGTCCCCTGCGCCGCGAGCGCGGCGAGCAGCGGCGCGCCCCAGAGGCGGCTCACGTTCTCGTCCGTGACGACGAAGACGGCCGTCGGCGCGAGCGCGGCGATGGCGTCCGCCGTGGACGCCGCCCCGTCGGAGGCGATGCGCACCGCGTAGCTCTTGTCGCCGAGCGGCACGAAGAGCGGGCGATCCGCGTAGGCGCGGAGGACCCGCGCCGCGACGTCCGCGGGGGAGACGCCGTCGGTGACGACGCGCGCGTGGGCGTCGGCATAGACGGGGGCGCGCGCGGCCAGGAGCTCGCGGATGCGGGCCTCGCGATCCGGCGCGCCGTCGAGGAGCGGGCGGTTGCCGTTCGGCGTGCGCGCGGCGATCGTGCGCGGGGTGGCGGTGAGCGCGACGACGCAGCCGCGCTCGAGCGCTTCGGCGCGGAGCGCGGGATCGACCAGGGCGCCGCCGCCGAGGGCGATGATGCGCGGGCCGCGCGCCGCGAGGAGCCGGCGCAGGGTCGCCGCCTCCAGCGCGCGGAAGCCAGCCTCGCCGCGCGTGGCGAAGAGCGACGGGACGCTCTCGCCGGCGTCCTCCACGATGGCGTCGTCGAGATCGAGGAACGGGAGCCCCGTGCGCGCGGCGGCGATGCGGCCCACGGTGGACTTGCCTGCCCCCATGAAGCCGGTGAGCAGGAGCGGAGGTGCGTCGGGAGGGAATTCCATGGCCTTCAGTAAGAGCGGACCTGCTGGAGGTAGCTGTCGACGTTGCGCGAGAGCTCCGTGAGGCTGTCGCCGCCGAATTTCTCGAGCAGGGCAGCGGCGAGCGTGATCGACACCATCGCCTCACCGACGACCGAGGCGGCCGCGACGGCGCAGACGTCGCTGCGCTCGAAGGCGGCGTCGAACTGCTCCTTGGTGCGCACGTCGACCGACGGGAGCGCGCGCTTGAGCGTCGCGATCGGCTTCATGGCGGCGCGGCAGATGAGCGGCATGCCGTTCGTGATGCCGCCCTCGAGGCCGCCGGCGCGGTTCGACGGGCGGGTGAACGCGTGCGCCCCCTGATCGTAGGCGATCGGGTCGTGCACCTCGGAGCCCGAGATGCGCGCGGCCTCGAAGCCGATGCCGATCTCGACGCCCTTGATCGCCTGGATGCTCATCAGCGCCTGCGCGAGCCGGCCGTCGAGCTTGCGGTCCCACTGCACGTGGCTCCCGAGCCCGGGCGGCAGGCCCGTCGCGATCACCTCGAAGACGCCGCCGAGCGTGTCGCCCCGGTGCGCGGCCTCGCGGATGGCGTCGCGCATCGCCTGCGCGGCGGCGGCGTCGACGCACGCGAGATCGGAGGCGCGGGCGCGCTCCCGGAGCTCGGCGAGCGGGAGCTCACCCCCGCCCGAGGCGGCCGAGGTCGGCGACGTCACAGGGCCGATCGACAGGACGTGGGCGAAGACCTCGACGCCGACAGACCGGAGGAGCTTGCGGCAGACGCCGCCCACCGCGACCCGCGCCGCGGTCTCGCGCGCGCTCGCCCGCTCGAGCACGTCGCGCAGGTCCCGCCGGGCGTACTTCAGGCCGCCGGCCAGATCCGCGTGGCCGGGGCGCGGGCGGGTCAGCGCCTCGGGCGGCTCGGGGAACGGCTCGGGGCCCATCCGCCCGGCCCAGCTCGCGTGATCGCGGTTCTCGATCACCATGGCGATGGGGCCACCGAGCGTCTCGCCGCCGCGCACGCCGGCGACGAGGCGGACGCGATCGGTCTCGATCTTCATCCGCCCGCCGCGCCCGTAGCCGCGCTGGCGCCGCGCCAGATCCTCGTCGATGTCCTCGGCAAGGAGCGGCATGCCCGCCGGAATACCCTCGACGGTCGCCACGAGCTCCGGCCCGTGCGACTCACCGGCCGAAAGCCACCTGAGCTGCGTCATCGTGTGGAAAACCTCCTCTGCGCCCAGAGCCCCGGGCGAAGCTTGCTGCGTATTACAGGTCGATCTGCTCCACGTCGACGCCTTGGGCGGAAAAATTGGAAGGATGGCCAGCGGCATCCCCGCCAACCTGCGTCGGGGAGCGGACAGCGGCGCCAACCTGGGTCGAGGAGTGAACGGCGCCGTCCGCGACGACCGGCTCCCCGAGGAACCTGGCCGCCACGGTGGCGAAGCTCTTCGGTAGATCCGTGACGAGGAGCGAGAGGCCGCCCGGAGTGCTCCGGGAGGTCGCGAGCCCCCGCTCGGCGAGGAACGAGGCCACCTCCTCCGCGGTCGCCGACGCGCTGTCGACGATCGGGAGGGGGCCGCCGGCGAGCGACGCCGTCTCGGCCTCGATCGCGGCGCGGAGGAGCGGGAAGTGCGTGCACCCGAGCACGATCGAGCGGGCGCCCGCGCCGATGAGCGGCTCCAGGTAGCGCCGCGAGACGAGCCGCGGGACCTCGCCCTCGACCCATCCCTCCTCCGCCAGCGACACGAGCAGCGGGGCCGCCTGGCCAGCGACCTCGGTGCGGGTGCTGAGCGACGCCACGGCGCGGGGATAGGCGCCGGACGCGATGGTCCCGGCCGTCCCGAGCACGCCGATCGTCGCGCCGCGTGACGCGGCGACGGCGGCGCGGGCGCCGGGCAGGATGACCCCGAGGACAGGCAGATCCAGCTCGACCCGGAGCATGTCGATCGCGACGGCGCTCACCGTGTTGCACGCGACCACGATCGCCTTGACGCCGCGGCCGATGAGCACGCGCGCGCAGCCGAGCGCGTAGCGGACCACCGTCTCCGGCGACCGCGTGCCGTAGGGGACGCGCGCCGTGTCGCCCAGGTAGACGATGTCCTCCGCCGGGCAGCGCCTGCGCAGCGCGCGCACGACCGTGAGGCCGCCGAGGCCGGAGTCGAACACGCCGAGCGGCGCGTCGCTGTGGGACGTCACGGCTCCTCGATGCGGAACAGGTGCACCGGCTCGCGGAGGAACTGCTCGCGCGCGATCGCGTCGAGCGCGTTCCGCACGAGCCCCTCCCGCGCGTCGTGCGTGATGAGCACGACGTCCACCGCGGGCTGACGAGCGGGCGCCGCGCCCGAGCTCGAGTTCGTCGGCCCCTGCTGCACGATCTGCTCAATGCTGACGCCCGCGTCGCCGAGCGCGCCGGCGAGGCGCCCCATGACGCCGGGCCGGTCCTCGACCGCGAAGCGCAGGTAGTACCGGGAGACGATCTCGCTGAGCGGGCGGACCGGGCGGGGCTTGATCGACATGCCGCGGCCCTGCATGCCCGCGACGCCCGACGCGATCGAGCGCGCGACGTCGAGGATGTCGGAGACGACGCTGACCGCGGTCGGCAGGTCGCCAGCGCCGCGGCCGTAGACGAGCGACGGGCCGACGGCGCGCCCCTCGAGCAGCACGGCGTTGAGCACGCCGGAGACGTTGGCGAGCACGCTCTCCTTCGGGATCAGCGTGGGGTGCACGCGCAGCTCGATGGAATCGCCGAGGTCGCGGCCGATCGCCAGGTGCTTGATGGTGTAGCCGAACCGATCGGCGTAGCGGTGGTCGGCCTCCTCGATGGTCCGGATCCCGGACGTGTGCACGTCGGCGCTGTCGACCTGGGCCCCGAAGGCGAGCATCGCCAGGACGATCAGCTTGTGCGCGGCGTCGTGGCCGTCGACGTCGAGCGACGGGTCGGCCTCGGCGTAGCCGAGCGCCTGCGCTTCGCGCAGCGCGGCGTCGAACGACGCGCCCGTGTCGCGCATGCGGGTGAGGATGTAGTTGCAGGTGCCGTTCAGGATCGCGGTGACGCGCTCGACCCAGTCGCTCGCAAACGCGTCCCGGAGCGTCCGGATGATCGGGATGCCGCCGCCGACCGCCCCCTCGAACGCGAGATCGACCTGGCGCGCCGAGGCCCGCGCGAGGAGCGCGGGGCCGTGGGCGGCGAGCAGCAGCTTGTTCGCGGTGACCACGCCCTTGCCGCGGTCGATGGCGCGCTCGATCAGCGCGCGCGCGGGCGTGTCACCGCCCATCACCTCGACGACGACGTCGATCGCGGGGTCGTCGACGACCTCCTCGGGGTTCGTGGTGAGCAGGTCGCGATCCAGGGCGGCGACGCGCTCCTTCTCGAGGTCGCGCACGACAACGCGCTTCACGACGAGGGGGACGCCTGCGCGCTCCGCCAGATAACCGGAGTTCTCGGCCAGGAGGCGCAGGACGCCGCCGCCGACCGTCCCGCAGCCGAGGAGCCCGATCTGGATCGGGGCGCCCCCGCGAAGGCGCCTGCGATCGCTGGCGGCGTGGGGTTCAGGGTTCAAGTTCAAGGGCGGACCGCCTTCCGTCTTCATGCGCGCGGAGCTTAGCGCTTCTCGCGCCGATAGGTGACGCCTATGCTGCGCTGGCCATGACGGAAAAGGGCGTTCTGGGCGACGAGTTCAGGTTCCACGTGGGCGAGGACGGGGGCGCCGTGGAGCGGGGGCCGCTGCTCCCGTTGCGCGTGCTCGTCGTCGCCGATCTCACCCCGCGCGATCCGCACAACGCCGGCGCGAGCCCGCCCTCGGGCGCGATCCGCGTCGACGCGAGCCGCTTCGATAACCTCTTCACGATGCTCCGGCCGCGGCTCGCGATCGAGGTGCCGAGCGTGCTCGCGGCGGGCCGGGCGGTGCGCGTCGACCTCGCGCCCGCCGGGCTGAAGAGCTTCCGGCCCGACGCGCTGTGCGCCGAGGTGCCGCTGCTGCGCTCGCTGCTCGACGGCCGCCGGGTCCTGGATCGGCTGCGCGACGGCTCGGCCACGCTCGACCAGGCGCGCGCCGAGCTCGATCGGCTCTGGGGCGGCTCCCCGCTGGTGCGCGACATCCTGGGCCTCCTGCCGGAGCGCCGGGACGCCTCGCCCGACCGCTCCGCGGCGCCCGCTGCGAACCGGCCCGCGGCGCCGGCGCCCGCGCCCGGCTCGGACGTGGACGCGCTGCTCTCGATGGTCGACCTCGGCGGGGGCGAGGGCGCCGACGCGGCGCCTCCACCCGCAACGCCAGGCAGCCTCGATCAGAAGCCGGCGGAGGCCGGGCGGTTCTCGGAGTTCATCGCGACCGTGGCGGCGAGCGCCCGCCCGCGCGCGGGCCAGCCCGCTCGGCCAGCGGAGGCGATCGCGCAGCTCGAGCGCGCGATCGGCGCGCAGCTCGGCGCGATCCTGCAGCACCCCGAGGTGCGGCGCATCGAGGAGGCGTGGCGCGGGCTGAGCCTGCTCGTGGATCGCGCGAAGGCGGCGGAGGGCGTCCGGTTCGACGTCGTCAGCGCGCGCCCGGACGAGGCGGCTTCCGCGCTCGTGCGGGTGCTCGCGCAGACGGCGAGCTCCGAGCCGCCGGCGTCGGTCGCCATCGTGGACGTCGCGATCGACGGCAGCGCCGCGTCGCTCGCGCGGCTGGAGGAGATCGCGCGCGTCGCCGAGGCGCACGCGCTCCCCGCCGTGGTGAACGGCGACGCGCGCCTGCTCGGGGTCGACGATCTCGGCGGCGTCGAGCGGCTCGACAACAAGGCCGCGCTGTTCCGGGCGCCGCACCGCGCGCCGTGGCGCTCCGCTGCAGCGCGGCATGGCGCGCGGTGGGTCGCGATCGCGATGAACCGCGTGCTCGGCCGGCTTCCGTACGACCGGTCGACCTCCCGGATCCGGGAAGCGGCGATCGCCGAGCAGCCCGGCGATGAGGGCGGCCGCGTCTGGATCTCGCCGGCGTACGTCGTCGGCGCGCTGATCGCGGGGAGCTTCCGCGAGACGACGTGGCCCTGCCGCGTCACGGGCGCGAAGGGCGGCGGCACGCTCGGGGATCTGCCGGTGCACGAGGTCAAGGGCGCGTACGAGGGCGAAGAGGGCGTCGCGATCCCGACCGAGGCGTTCGTGTCGACGGACACCCAGCGCGAGCTCTCGAAGAGCGGCGTGCTCCTGCTCGCGTCGGCCCCGAACAGCGACGCGGTGTACGTCCTCGCCGCGCCGACGGCCTACGTCCCGCCGGAGAAGCTCACGTACGACAGCCCCACGGCCGAGCCGGAGGAGCGCCTCGAGCGCGTCTCGCTCGTCGATCAGCTCTTCGTCGCGCGCGTCGTCCAGTTCCTGCGCGCGCTCTGCTCGAAGCTGCCCCCGGACAGCGATCCGGCGGAGGTCCAGCCCGTCGTCGAGGGTGCCCTCTGGGCGCTGTTCGAGAATGCGCCGCCCGCCAGCGTCGAGCTCACCGTGAAGGCGGGCCGCGGCGAGGGCGGCGCGCAGATCGCGGTCACGGTGCGCCCGCGCCGCTTCCTCGGCGTCGGGCTCGACGAGGTGTCGCTCGAGATGCCGCTCGGCTGAGCCCACGGCCCCGGATTGACGCCGCCCGGCGCGCGGGGGAGGATCGCCGGCATGCGGCTCCGCGTCGCGATCCTCCTCGCTGTCCTGAGCACCCTCGTGACCACGTGCCAGCGGCCGGCAGCGCCGCAGGCCCCGACGTCCGACTGCGGCTGCCGCAAGAAGTAGCCCGGCGCCCATCGCTGGGGACGACGGGTCACGTCGCGCGGCTCCGGGCGCATGGCATTGTAATGCCTGTCGTTCGCTTCTCGCGAAGACGCGAGGACCGGATCGTGAGAGGTGCTCTCTCTCACACGCGCCGCGGAGCGGCCAGCCGCCAGCGGGGGGCGGCGCCCCGATACGGCCTCTCCGCGCCTGTCGCACCGGAGGCCCTGCTTTGATGGCGACGAAGAGCGCAGGAGTGATCGTCGCTTTCATCTCGACGGAGCGCGCCGAGTTGCGTAGTTGCGCAGCTGCTCAGTCGGGCCCTGGCGCGTTGCGCGTGATGTGCGCGGCGCGCGCAACGCGCGTTGATCGCCTCATCACGAAGCGAGCATTGCGCCGGCCTTGCAATCTTCAGGGACGGCCCGAGGATTGCAATCCTGGCGGCTTCATGAAGCCTTGCACCCAGGAGGACATCCGCTCCAATCGCCCGTTCGCCGGCCGCAGGGCGGTGGTGATCGGTGGGAGCATCGGGGGCCTGGTCGCAGCCCGCGTGCTCGCCGACCATTTCGGCGAGGTGGCCGTCATCGAGCGCGACGCCATCCCGGATGACCTCCGCGAGGCCCGCAAGGGCGTGCCCCAGGCTCGCCAGCTCCACGGGCTGCTCGCCCAGGGAGAGCGCATCCTGAACGACCTGTTCCCCGGCTTCACCGGGGAATTGCTCCAGGACGGAGCCGTCGCGTACGACTTCGGGCTCGGCCTGGCGTGGCACCACCACGGCGCCTGGAAGCCGCGCTTCGAGACGGGGGTGCGGACCGTGTGCATGACCCGTCCGCTGCTCGAGGCGCACGTGCGCCGCCGCGCGTTCGCGCTGCCGAGAGTGCGGCGCCTGGACCAGCGCGAGGTGGTGGAGCTCTCGGCGTCTCCCGATCGCTCCCGGATCACGGGCGTCGTGGTCCGGCAACGCGACGAGGGGGGCCAGATCGAGCAGCTGCCGGCGGAGCTCGTGGTGGACGCCAGCGGGCGCGGCTCGCGCGCGCCGGCGTGGCTCGAGGCGCTCGGCTACCGGCGGCCCGACGAGTCGACCATCCAGGTCCGGGTGGGGTATGCCAGCCGGCAGTACCGGCCGCGGGATCCGGCGCAGCTCCCGTGGAAGTCGCTGTACGTCCTCGGCTCGCCGTCCGACAGCCGGCGGTTCGGCTGCATCGCGCCGATCGAGGGCGGGCGCTGGATCGTGGTGCTGGCGGGCCTGTTCGGCGATCACCCGCCCGCCGATCCCGAGGGCTTCCTGGAGTTCGCCCGGGGCCTGCCCAACGACGCGCTCTACCGGGCGCTGCTCGGGGCCGAGCCGGTGACGGACGTCGCCGTCTCCAAGTTCCCGGCGCACCTCCGGCGGCACTACGAGCGGATGGCGCGGATGCCCGAGGGGCTCGCCGTGCTGGGCGACGCGCTCGCCAGCTTCAACCCCGTTTACGGCCAGGGGATGACGTCGGCCTGCCTCCAGGCGCTGGCGCTCGACGCCGCGCTCAAGGAGCAGCGCCGCCGCGCGGGGCGCGGCGCGATCGCGGGCCTCACCCGCCGCTACCACGCCGCCGCGGCGAGGGCGGTCGACCTGCCGTGGCGGATGTCCACGGGCGAAGATCTCGCCTACCCCGAGACCCGGGGCCGGCGGCCGTTCCTCCAGCCGATCATGCGCTGGTACACCGGGATGCTGCACCGGGCCGCGCAGGTCGATCGCGAGGTCTACGTGCGCTTCGTGCGTGCGCTGCACATGCTCGACGGGCCGGAGGCGCTCCTGGATCCTCGCCTGATCCTGCGCGTGCTGCGCGCGGGGCGCTCGGGGTCGCTGCCCGAGGTGGCCGCGGCCGGCGCGGCCCACCGAGGGCACCCCGAAGACGCCTGAACAGCTGAGTCCGCCGCTTCGCTCCGGCGCGTGACGGCGGCGACGGCTTCGCGCCGCGCGAGGGCCGGTGTCGGCAGGACGAACGAGCCGTGATGCCGTTGACAGGCCTCCTCCGGCCGAGGGCCGCCCCGCGCGGCGGCGGGGCGTTGCCTGGTCGTCGTGTTCTGGTAAGAAGTGCGCGCCTTTACCCACGACGGATCGGCTCGCAAGGAGGCTCCTTGCGGAGGCAGGACATGACCGACTCGATGAACCCGCTGCTGGAGCTCGTCGCCCGCGATCGAGAGCACGACTGCAATGGGGTTGGCCACGTGAACGTCTGCGTGCGGGTGGTCGGCGTCGCCGAGCTGCCGACGCGCGCCGGCCACTTCCGCATCGTCGCGTTCTGGAACAACCGAGACGCGAAGGAGCACATCGCGATGGTGCACGGCGACGTCATCGGCGCCTCGAACGTGCCAACGCGGCTGCACTCCGAGTGCCTGACAGGCGACGTCATGGGCTCGCTGCGCTGCGACTGCCGCGATCAGCTCCTCGAAGGGTTGAAGAAGATCCAGAGCATGGATCGGGGCATCCTGCTCTATCTGCGCCAGGAGGGCCGAGGGATCGGGCTCATCAACAAGATCCGGGCGTACGCGCTGCAGGACCAGGGGCTCGACACGGTCGAGGCGAACCTGGCGCTCGGCTTCAGGGACGATGAGCGCGACTACGCCGTCGCGGCGCACATGCTGCGCAGCCTGAACGTGAGATCGATCGAGCTCATCACGAACAACCCCAACAAGGTCCAGCAGCTGACGCAATACGGAGTCTCCGTGGCCGGGCGCATCCCGCACGTGATACCGCCGAACGATCACAACCGCTTCTACCTGGAGACCAAGGCGAAGCGATCGGGGCATTTCATCGACACGTGGGGCAAGCCGCACCTGGTCGAGCAGAGCGATCCGGTCGTGGTCGACGGGATGTCGCCGCCGGAATCCGAGCCGGCCGAGCCGGCGCCCGCGGGCTGAGCCCCCGCGGGCGCGGGGGCCCAGGCTCAGCAGCCGTTGCGACCGCGAGCCTCCATCGATGCCCGTCCGGCGTTATGGGGGCGCCGCGAGGCGGTATCGAGATCGTCTCATGGCGCGGCGCCGGTCAGGCGGCGAACCCGGTCCGCGTGGGGGCTCGCCGGGAAATGCGAGAGGAACGCCCCGGCGCGGGTGCGCGCCTGGTCGGCGCGCCCGCTGCGCAGCAGCGCGTCGATCGCGACGATCTCCCGGTCGGCCGCGAGGCGCCCCTCCGGGAACTCGGCCCGGTGCTCGTCGAGCAGGGCGAGCGGCGCCTCCGGCGATCGCGCGAACACCGCCCTGATCTCCGCGAGCCGCCCGGCCTCCCGGATCAGCTCGTCGCGCTCCAGCAGCGCAGCCGCTGTCGCGGCGGACCGAAGCGTGGGCTCGCCCTGACCGGCGATCCCCTGGGGCAGCTCCCCGTCCACGCCGGGCGCGGACCGAGGCGGCAGCTCGGCGCTGGGCGCCGCCACGGGCGCCCCGAGCGCTTGATCGCTGCAACCTGCGAGGAGGGCGAGGAGCGGGGCGGCGAGGCCTCCCGCGATCCACCGGGTGTGTGACGAATGGTGAACGACATGCATGTCGTCGACTCCTTCATGGGGCCGAGCTGACGGAACCCCGTCGAGACGGGCCCGCGAAAGCGCGCGTGCCCATTGCGGGACCGCAGCTCGCCGTCGCCATGGCCGCCAGGGCGGCACGGCGTATTCGACGTAGTGAGCTAGCGCTCCAGCAACGACGGCCCGAGCGCCAGCATTCCTAGCTGACAGGCGTAGTGTAAAAATGAACTATCGGTTTGTCAACACTGCTTACTTACGCCGTCCGAACGCAGCGCTGCCACTTGCCGATCGCCGAATTTGCCCTACTCGGCTCAGAATGCGCCGGCGACGCCCACGCCTGCGCCGCCGCGCGCAGGCGCGAGCGAGAGGCGAAAACGGTGCGTGCCGGGACTGGCAACGCCCGGGCGCGGGGCATGAAACAGAGCCGGGATGAGCACGCCGGAGGCGGCGCCGAATACGGCGCCCGTGAGCACATCGGTGAAATAATGGCGATCGCCGGCGATGCGCAGGTAGCCGGAGAGCGCGGCGATCGCCATTCCGTTCGCCCATACCCACGGCGCCGCGCGATAGCCGCGCATCGACGCCACGGTGCCGCTCGCGGCGGCGAGAGAGAAGACGGCCGTGGAGTGGCCGGAGAAGAACGAGAGATCGTCGTCGTGCGGGAGGGGGCCCGAGGTGCCCTCGCCCGCGCGGAGCACATCCAGGTTGTCGTGATGGGCATAGGGCCGCTGGCGGCCGACGATGTACTTGGTGATCTGGTTCAGGTTCATCGCCACCACCATCGCTTCGGTCACGATCACGAGATCGGCGGCGATGTTGTCGGAGCGGCCGTCGTACCACGCGGCGAGCGCTGTGAGGCCCAGCGCCGCGGCGGGCGCGACGCCGAGGACCATCACGTTGCTGACATCATGAGCGGTGTTCGGATTGCCTCTCCAGACCAGCGCGTCGCGGATCGACGTATCGAGGGAGTTGGCCTCGCACCAGCGGCACGACTCGGGGGCGAGGCCCTTCTTCGCGAACTCGGAGGCGATCCATCCGGCGCCGCCGACGACGGTGATGGGCAGATCGATCTCGGGCCGGTACGTGAGCTCGGGAGACGGGTCGGCGGCGGCGGACGGCGAGGACGAGACGGCGACGAGGAAGGCAGACAGGGCGAGCGCGGCGGGGGCACGCATGAGGGGCGCGAGCGTAGCCGGGGCCGAGGGGCACGGGAATCCGTCGCGGACGTCAGGCGCGCGACGGTCCCGGCGCGGCGAGGAGCAGCCCGTCGAGCAGGCGCGCGTGGGCGTCGTCGACCAGGCTCCGGAGCGCCGCCGGCCCGGCCTTGGCCAGGGCCCCCGACGCCGCGAGGGTCGCGAGGCCGTGGTGCATCGCCCAGATCGGGACCGCGAGCGCCCACGGGTCGCCGGGCGGAAACGCGCGGGCGCGCTGCGCCTCCTCGATGAACCCGAGGAGCACCCCCAGGTTCTGCGAGGTGGCCGCCGCGACCCGCGGGTCGTCCACGTCCACCTCGCCGGAGTACATGACGTGGAAGGGCGCGGGGTGCTCCAGCGCGAAGGCGACGTAGGCGAAGCCGGCGGCCAGGAAGCGCGCCCGGAGGTCGCCCCCGGCGCCCTCGAGGGCGGCCGAGATCCGCGCGCCGAGCGCCGCGCTCGCCTGGACGGCGAGCTCCGTCATCAGGGCGCGCTTGTCCGCGAAATGGCGGTAAGGCGCGGCGTGCGAGACGCCGATGCGCCGCGCGACCTCGCGCAGCGTGAAGCTCGCGTTCCCTTGCTCCTCGATGAGCGAGAGCGCCTCCTCCAGCACGGCGCGCCGGAGGTCGCCGTGGTGGTAGGGCCTGTCGACGGGGCGCGACGCGGGCGCGGGTGAGGCGCGCGACACGGTTGCGGGTGAGGTGTGCGCGCGCGGACGGCGGCGCCTTGCGGGGGAAGCCACAGCGCAGGCGCACGATACCACGAAGACCGCGGTCCCACCGACCCGCGGGGCGCAGGGCCGCGAGCTCAGGAGCTGCAGGCGGTCGCGAAGAAAATGTAGGCAGTGGAAACTTTCCCCATGTTGTCAGTGTCATCATCGGTCGCGCGGGCGGCCGGTGGCCGGCGCGCTGCACCTGATCCAGGAAAGGAGCCCCGTATGTCCGAGCCCCGTCGATCCCCCGAGCGCGAACGCCTCCTCGCCACCGTGGAGCGCGTCCGCGGCGTCGCCACCGCCCACGCCGAGGCGTCCGAGCGGCTGCGCACGCTCGCGCCCGCGGTCGTCGACGCCCTGCAATCGAGCGGCCTGCTCGCGATGGCCGCGCCGCGCGCCCTCGGCGGCGTCGAGAGCGACCCGCTGACGCAGGTCGAGGTCTTCGAGGCGATGGCGCGCGCGGACGCGTCGGCGGGGTGGTCGCTGATGATCAGCGCGCTGCTCGCCGCGCTCGCCGGGGGCACCCTGCCGGACGAGGGGGCCCGCCAGGTGTTCGCAGGGCCGTTCCCGACGTTCGCGGGGCTTCAGATTCCGACCGGCCTCGCGCGGCGCGTCTCCGGCGGGTATGTGCTCGAGGGCCGCTGGGCCTTCGGCAGCGGCGTGCGGCACGCGTCGTGGGTGTTCACATGCGCCATCGTGGCGCCGGAGGGCGGAGCTCCTCCGGCGGGGCCGCCCGAGATGATCAGCCTCGCTGTCCCGCGCGAGCAGGTGGTGATCGAGGACACGTGGGACGTGGCCGGCCTGCGCGGCACGGGGAGCGACCACTACCGGATCGAGGGCGCGCTCGTGCCCGAGGCGCGGACGTGCCCCTTCCCGGCGGCTCCTCAGCGGCGCGGCGGCGCGCTGGCTTCGCTGCCGTTGCTGGCCCTGCTCGCGGCCGGTCACGTCGGCTTCCCGCTCGGCGTCGGACGGCGTGCGCTCGACGAGATCGCCGCCGTCGCCCCGCGCCGTGTGAAGGCGTGGCCGCAGCTCGCGCTGGGCAGCCACGCGGCCTTCCACATGGACCTAGGGCGCGCGGAGGCGAAGCTCGCGGCGGCGCGGGCCTATGCGTTCGATGCGCTCGGGCGGATGTGGGATCAGGCGCGCGCTGGAGAGGCGCTCTCGATCGACGACTGGGCGGCGATCCGGCTCGTCCAGACGTATGTGACCGACGTCGCCGCGGAGGTCACGGGCTTCGCCTACCGGGCCGGCGGCGGGAGCGCGCTCTACGCGGCGAGCCCGCTGCAGCGGTGCTTCCGGGACATCCATGCGGCGACGCAGCACATCGCCGCGACCGACGACGCCTACGAGTTCGCGGGGCGCGCGCGGCTCGGGATCGCCGAGCTGCACCCGATGCTCGCGCCGCGGCCGCCCGCGGGCGGCGGGCCGGCTCGCCAGGGCAGCTGAGCGACGCGCTCTCAGCCAGCCTCCGGCCACGCCGACTGATCGCCGAGGATGCGCGGCTTGTGGCGCTCCAGATAAGCGCGACACCAGGCGTCAGGCGCCTCGCGCCGGCTGACCCGGCGGATCGCCGTGTAGAGCACGAGCTCGCGCAGCTTCATGAACCGGTCCATCTCCGCCAGCCACCGCGCGGAGAGCACGTTCTCCCGGGCGTAGCCGTCCAGGAACCTGTCACGGAACATCCGGAGGAGCTCGGGGGGCCGCCCGGGGCCGAGCGGGTCGATCGCGACATAGAAGAGGACGATCCCGAGATCGCTCGCGAACCATTCATAGGCGCAATCGTCGAAATCGATCAGCGTCAGCGCGCCGCCGTCCTTGAGCACGTTCCCGAAGTGGGCGTCCGTGTGCACCAGGCCGAAGGCGTCGCGATCCGTCGGCAAGGCCCGGAGCTCCGCGATGAGCCGCTGGAGCCGACCGCCGATCGGGTCGCGCTCGTCCTCCGGCAAGAGCTCCCGCGCGCTGGTGAAGTCGCCGTCCTCATGCCACGCATGACGCCGCCTCGCCGACGGCGGAACATACAGCTTGGTCGCGGCGTGAAGTCGCCCCAGGAGCCGCCCCCAGGCGGTCGCCACGTCCGGCGTCAGATCGTCGGCAGAGAGCGGCGCGCCGGGCGCCTTCACGTACGCGCGCACGCAGACGACCTGGCCGGGCCCTCCGAGCAACGCCGCGTAGCTGCCGTCGGCGGCCCGGATCGCCGGGGCGGCGCGGACGCCCTGTGCCGTCAGGTACTCCAGCCATTCGCACTCCGCCTCGACCGCGTCCGGGGACCTGCGCCCGGGATCCCCGATCTTCAGGACGAAGGTACCGTCGCACCGCCGCGCTTCGAAGACGTGGCTCTCGAAGCCGCCGATAGACCGGCAGGTCGCCGGATCGAGGCCATAGAGCGCAAGAGCGCGATCGAGGAGGGCGGGATCCACGGGAGTCGTATCGCCCACTTCAGAGGGCAGCCCCGCGGTCAGGGATGGCTGCCTTCCGGCGGGCACGCGACCCTCTGGGGCGGCGGCGGGTTGCACATGACGACCACGGGAGGGCCTCCGTTGCGAGAAGGCTGAGGCGGCGGGCAGGTGTTCGGGAAAAACTGCCTGCACGTGCCGTCCGGGACCCGGATCACCCTCCCCCCCTGCGCGGGTTGCGGAAGCGGTCCCTCCTCGCCCTGCGCCGCCGTCGCCCCCGCGCCGTGCGACGCGCCGGATGCGGCCGGCGCCGGCGTCGTCCCGGCGTCCTGCGACGTCTCCGGAGCCGCCGCGTCCTGCGTCTCCGTCGTCCCGGCGTCGCTGGGCGCGACGGCATCCCCCACGCCCGACGAAGTCGTCAGCGGGAGATCCAGGCGCGGCGGGTTATCGGACGGCGGCTGGGCCGTGGCGCAAGCCGCCGCGCCGCCGGCCACCGTGACGACGAATGAGGACGCGAGCACGCGGCGGCGCCGGCGTGACGAGAGCTTCATGGAGACCATCCTAGACCGCTGGCCCGACCCACGTCACCCGAACGGCGATCGCTGCCGCGCGCTCCGCGCGCGACGTGGCGCAGCGCCACCGAGCTCGGCGAGGTCGTCAACCTCGTCCACCTCGGCCAGGCGCTTCACTCATTACTTCATCTTCATCGCGTGCGGACGCGCCTGCAAGCGATCGACGTAGGCCTCCAGCCTGGGCCGCCCCGTCGCATTTCCCCACAGGCGTGCCCACATGAACATCGAGCCGATCATCACATCGGCCGCGGTGAACCAGTCGCCGAACAGATAAGGCCCGTCCCCGATCTCGCCTTCAATCACGTCCATGACCGTGGCGAAATCCGTCCAGCCCCGCTGGGGTTGCGTCTCGAGCTTCATCAGGTGGTCGCCCATCGACGGCTCGAGCTGCGACGTCGAGTAGACCATCAGCGACAGATAACGCCCCCGCTGCGGCTCGCCGATCCGCGGCGCCAGCCTGGCCTCGGGAAATTTGTCCGCCAGATAAAGACAGATCGCCGCGTTCTCGAAGAGCCTGGTGTCGCCGTCCACCAGCGCGGGCAGCTTGCCAGCCGGGTTGATCTTCAAGAACTCCGGCGTCTTGTGCTCCCGCTTCTCGAGGCTGACGGGGACGAGCTCGTACGTGGCACCGCACTCATCCAGCATCCACTTGGTGATCGCTGCACGGCTCTGGGGGTTGTAGTAGAGCTTCATTGCAATCTCCCTCGCAGGGTTGATGGGACGGCCCGGAGCACCGTAGAGTATGCCTCGATGCCGAGCGTTGTTAAGGAACAGGAACCGCTGATGAGGACGTTGCTCATGTCCCAGGCGGATGGCGTGCCGTGCGCCTGAGCTGCACGGACAGGAGCCGCGGCGGGTCGCTCCTGACCGCCTCCGCGTCGCGCCACTCGCCCAGGTGAACGAGCTCGAACCCGGCCCCGAGGCCCCCGTTCACGTACTGTGACACGTCATGCAGGAACGCGGTCACCCGCTCGGGCTGGCCCGTCTCGGGGTTGACGAAATTGGCCTGGCCCCCGCGCATCTGTCGCACAGGGTGCAGCTCGCACAGAAAGAGCTCTCCTCCCGCGCGCAAGACGCGGGCAGCCTCGGCGAAGACAGCGTCGATGTGCTCGATATGCTCCAGCACGAGCATGGCAATCACGACGTCCGACGAGCCCTCCGCGAGGGGCCAGGTAACGCGGATGTCGTGCTGTACGAACTGGACGCGGGGAGAACACACGCGGGCCCTCGCGCGACGCAACATCCCCTCGGAGAAATCCAGCGCGAGGACGCTCCTCGCGTGCTCGTCGAGCCACTGCGTGTTGCGCCCGGTGCCGCAGCCGATCTCGAGCACGTCCCTGCCGGCCAGCGCCAGGCCGCGCTGCCGGAGAACCTCGGCCGCCAGCTCGCGGGTCCGGTTGAAATCGTCATCGTACGTCGCGGCCCAGCGATCGTAGGCCGTGGCGATCTCGGGCTTGTCTGAAGAGCTGGACATGAGCTCGCTCGGCATCCTGTGTCGTTCACCCGCCCAAGGACACGCCGTCAACCAGGATCGCGAAGGCCTCCCGGTCAGCCGAACGCCCTCGACGCTGGGGAAGTCTATCGGGGGGACGGCGGCCGTGTCAACAGCACATCATCCGAGCATTCCAGTGGCGAGCCCTACCGCAGAGGCAATCTCGGACCGGTGCAGCGACAACCGCTACAAGCTGAGCTCGCTCAGCCCCGGATGCTCGTCGGGTCGCCGCCCGAGCGGCCAGTGGAACTTCCGCTCCTCTGCCGCGATCCGCACGTCATTGATGCTCGCCTCGCGCCGCCGCATCAGCCCCTGCGCATCGAACTCCCACTGCTCGTTGCCATGGGACCGGTACCAGTTCCCGCTGTCGTCGTGCCATTCATAGGCGAAGCGCACCGCGATCCGGTCCCCGGTGAATGCCCAGACCTCCTTGATCAGGCGGTAGTCCAGCTCCCGCTGCCATTTGCGGTGCAAAAACGCCTCGATCGCCGCCCGCCCCTGGAAGAACTCCGCCCGGTTCCGCCAGCGGCTATCAACGGTATATGCCTGGGCCACGCGCGCGGGATCCCGACTGTTCCAAGCATCCTCCGCCAGCCGCGCTTTCCGCGCGGCGGTCTCGGCGGTGAAGGGCGGCAGCGGCGGGCGCGACACGACAGGATCTTCGCTCAAGGTGCACCTGAACGAACCTTCCTCGAATCGCCCATCCCCGGCAACCCCTTTTCACGCGGAGCTCCCGAGGGCCGTACCGCGGACCGGCCGCTCCCGTCCTGCCACCGGCGCGCGTCCGTCGCTGGAGCGCGCCGCCCCCGCGGGATCGCCCTGCCCGCTCCGGCGCAGGCGCCGTGGGAGCGGCCGCGACGCTTGGCGCTCGCGCTGGCGGCGGGAGCTCGTTAGAGTCGCTCCGCGCTCCGAGGAGCCTGCGCGCTCGAAAGGGATCAGATGACCATTCCGTTGACTTGCGTCTTCATCTCACTTGTCTTGATCTACGTGCCCCGCCTGTTCGTCGCCAGGGCGCAGGCGCAGCAGCCCGAGGGCCTGGACAACCGCAACCCGCGCGACCAGCAGGCCAAGCTCACCGGCGTCGGGCGGCGTGCCCTCGCCGCCCACCAGAACGCCTTCGAGGGGTTTGCCCCCTTCGCCGCCGGCGTCTTCACGGCCCACCTCGCGGGCGCCGACGCTCGCTGGAGCGCCATCCTCGCCGTCGCCCATGTCGCCGCGCGCGGGCTCTATCTCGTCATGTACCTCGGCGACAAGGCCTCTGCCCGGAGCATGGTCTGGTTCGTCGGTTTTGCCACCACCGTGGGCCTCTTCCTCCTGAAGTGGCTGGTCTGAACGGCGCGGCGGCGCCGCGGGCTCAGCGCGGCAGGGGCATCCACGCGCCGTCCGTCGGGACGTGGACATGCGCGGGCAGGCTCTTCGTGGCGGCGCGCTGGGTGAACGCCGTCACCGGCTCGCGGTAGTGGGCGAACGTGGTGTGGTGGATGGGGATCACGTGGCGGGCGCGGAGCAGCGCGGCGGCGGCGACCGCCTCCTCCGCGTCCATCGTGCGGAGGCCGCGCGCGCCGTCGACGCCGACCGCGCCCAGGTGTGGCAGCCAGAGATCGATGGGCGCAAAGCGAGCCGCCACCGCGCGCATCGGCTCGGTGAAGACCGAATCGCCGGTCCAGTAGACCGAATAGGGCGCCGCGCCCTCCCAGCGGAGCACATACCCGTTGCCCTTGCCGAGCGTCGCGTCGAGCGCCGCATCGTGGGAGTGGTTCGCCGGGACGGCGAGGATCCGCAGGCGACCGGCGCGGGTCGGGAGGACGGCCTCGTTGTCCCAATCGAGCGGCGTCAGCTTCGTGAATCCGGCGGCGCGCGCCGCCTCGACCGCGTCGGGAGGGAGGACGAAGGTGACGTCCTTCGGGAGCGTCTCCTTCGCGACAGCGTCGAAATGATCAGCATGGTTGTGGCTGAGGAGGATGACGTCGAGGTGCCCGAGCGGCTCCGCAGGAGGATCGGTATAGCGGGCGACAGGCGCGTTCTCGACGCCGGTCGACGGGTGTTTGGGGAGCACGAACGCCGCTGGGCCGCGCGGGCCAAGGACGGGATCGGTGAGCAGCCGGAGGCCGTCGCGCTCGAGGATCGCCGTCGGGCCGCCGCGCCACTGGAGGCGCCCGCTCGAGGCCTCCTCCGCAGCGGCCGTGCCGGCCGGCGGCGCGCTCGCGGCCGCCGTGCCAGCCGGCGGCGCGCTGGCTCCGCCGCGGTCCGGCGAAGCACAGGCCGTCAGGGAGAGCGCGAGCAGCGCGGCGATGATCGACCCCACGGGCGCTCGCGGCTTGCGCCGGCGACCTGTCGAGGGCGCGCCTGCGCCGGGCTCCGCCCCGGCGGGCTGCGGGAGCTGCTCTGCACGTCCATTCCACCTGCTCGGGACACGCGTGATCCGGTTCATCGTCGTCGCCTTCCTGGCCGCGTTGTTGCGATGAGGTTCTCGGCGAGGGACCGCGCGCGCGCGGCGGCGCCCGGTCCCCCCTCGCGGACGGCGGTCACGATCGCGCCGTCGATCAGCAACAGGAGCTGCGACGCCAGCGCGTCGGCAGCCGGCACGCCGGCCTCGCGCAAGAGCCGCTCGAAATAGTCGATGAGCCGCTGCTTGTGGCGCTGCGCGGCCTCGTGCGCGGGGTGGCTCCGGCTCGCGACCTCGACCATCGTGTTGAGGAACGCGCAGCCGCGAAAGTCGTCCGCGGCGAACAGCTCGGCGAGCGCGTCGAAGACCGCGAGCGGCCGGTCCCGCGGATCGTCCGCGAGCGCCTCGACTCGCCCGGCCAGCCACTCGCGAAAGCGCGCGTCGCGCGCGTCGAGCACCGCCACGAGCAGGTCGTCCTTCGTCGGAAAGTGGCGGTAGAAGGTGGCCTTGGCGACGTCCGCCTCGGCGATCAAGCGATCGACGCCGACGGCGCGATACCCCTCGGCGTAGAAGAGGCGCTCAGCGACCTCGAGGATGTGACGCCTGGCGTCCCGCACGACGCTGATCTAGACAGACAGGTCTGTCTTGTCAAGCGTGCGGAGATGCACCTGCGGGCCGCCGCCCGCAGGCTCTCCTGTCTGAACGCCGCGCCGGAGGCGCCCCGTCAGGGGACGTTCAGCTCGAACGCGACGCTGTAATTCGGTTGGGCCTTGCCCGTCGTCGAGCCGACGAACGGATCGGAGTCGCGCAGCTGACCCCAGCGGATCGTGCCGCCCGTCATCGACGTCCCGTCGGTCGTCATCGCATAACCGACCATCACGCCGGACGCGGGGAGGTTCCGCGCGGTGATCTGCACCGAATCGCCGGAGATCTCCACGCCGCTGATCTGGATCCGGGAGTTGCCGCTCCAGAGCTCGAAGCCGCGGCCCTGCGCCCACTCCGTGAACGCGGTCTGGTGGGGAGACGGCAGCGCGCTGTCCCAGGCGAGCGGCGGCACCGGGACATGGAAGTGCACGGTGACGACGTTGCCGCTGCGCTCGACGCGCGTCGGCTGGAGCGGCTGCCAGTCCTTCCCGAGGACGACCTTCTCGAAGTAGATCTGGCCGAATTTCTCGCCGAGCTGCTGGTACCCGTTCGCGTTCAGGTGGATGTGATCGTTCGCATACGGATACTGGTACTTCGGGCCCGAGCAGACGATATCGCCCGGGTGATCCACGCCCACGCGCCATTGCGCCTGCGTCGACGTCGACCGCGTCCCGGCGTCGGTGTGCACCGAGTTCTGCTGGGACACGAGCAGCGGGATGCTCCGCGACTGGCCGGTGATCCGGAGGAGATCTTGGTTGTAGTCGGACCACAGCTTTACCAGGTCGTCCCCGTAGGTCGCGCTGCCGGCGTCGGCCTCGCCATGCGTGATCACGATGGCGCCGACGCCGTACGTCTTGCCGGCCTCCCTGGCGAGGCGCGCGATGGCCTCCGCCTCGAACAGCGTCGCCGCGTAGGCGCGGCCCATCGACGTGTCGCCCGTGGTCGTCTGGGTGGCGCCCTTCCGGAGCACCGTCATCGGCTGCCCGCTCTCCCCGACGACCGTGTGCACCGTGATGTGATCGCCGCCCGCGGCTGCCTCGGCGAGGGACGAGATCTGGTCGGCCATCGCCGTGTGCGGCGTCTCGCCATAGATGTTCTTCGGATAAGCGCTGGGGTACGTGGTCGCGAACGCGCGGATCGGCTCGACGAGCGGCACCAGGGAGAGGGCCGCGTTCGCCGCATCGAAGGGGGGCACGCTGGCGTTCCCGAGGGACAGCTTGAGGTTGTGAAAGCGCTGCGTCGTGGTGCGGGGCGGCGTGCCCTCCGCGCCGACCGAGAGACTCTGTCCCGTGCCGACGATGCCGCTCCAGTCCCAGAGCGGCGCCGGCGGCGCGCCGCCGCCTCCTTCGCCAGCGCCGCCGGCGCCGCCGGTGCCTGCCGCGCCGCCGCCCCCTTCGCCAGCGCCGCCGGTGCCCGCCGCGCCGCCGGAGCCGCTCGCGCTGCTCGTCGCGCCCTGACCGCCGGCGCCGCCGGAGCCGCTCGCGCTCGCGCTGCTCGTCGCGCCTTGACCGCCGGCGCCCTGACCGCCGGCGCCAGAGGACGACCCGTCCGACGAGTCGCATCCGAACGCCGCGAGGAGGAGAGCGAGCGTGCCTGACGAACCAAGGCTCAAGAACGAAGATTGTCGCATGTTGGCTCCTTGCCGCTGCACGAGCGGGTCGGGTGATTGCGCGGCCCGGAGCGTTGATCGTCAGGCCGCGTGGTGGAAACCACGACCGGCCATAGCACGGAGGCGCAGAAAAACTGAACCGATTCAGTTGATGAGGACGTCAACCTCGGTCGGAAGCTCCGCCGGGGCGTCAAGCTCGAGGGGGTCAACCGCGGTCGAGTCTCACGGGCCTCAGCGCGCCGGCACCTCGAAACGTCGAGCAGGGTCGGTCTCACCCAGGCCCGCCATCGGCTCGCCGCCCGCATACCCATCGCCGAGCACGTGCTACGGTCGCTCCCGATGCAGGCCAATGCAGCGTTGCACGACGCCCTCGCGGAGTTTTTCTCGCTCTTTTCATCGAATTTCCTCCAAGGAACGCGCGAAGTCCCCCCGTTCACTGCGAGGCTCGTCGGGGCGTCGATCGAAGTGACCCTCCAGGCAGGCGAGGGCGGGACGTCCATCATCCGCCAGCGGGGTTCCGCCCTCTATCTCCTCGCCGGGCGGCTCTGGGCCGAGGCCCGCGTGAGCGAGGGGCACGGCCTGTGCTGCCTGCTGCCGACGCTCACCCCGTATCCCCTCAGCTTCTCGACGCAATGGAACAACTGGCAGAACCTCCAGCAGGCGGCGCTGCCCGCGGTGGGCCGGATCGCCCTCGCGCTCGACGACGATGCGCACGAAGAGGCGGTCCTCCTCCTCCTCCGGCACGTCCTTGACGTCGACTCCGGCTATTGGCTCGAGCTCGAGCGCGCCGTGCCGAACGGGCTCCGCAAGGAGGTGCTCGCGAAGCTGTCCGAGCTCGAGGAGCGGACCAGCTCGACCTCCTCGCTCGGCGGCCACCTGAAGATGCTCGCGTCTCACGCCGGGAGCAGCGATCCTCGCGAGCGCCTCTTCGTGGCCAAGCATTATCGATCCACAACGAAGCACCTCTCGAACGACAATCACCTCACGTTCATGAAGAACATCCAGCCTGCGCTCCAGGCGTGGCTGAAAGAGGGGGACGGCGCCGTCTTCGAGACGGCGGTGGGGATCGCCGAGATGCTCGGGTACAAGCTGTTCGAGCGCAGCGCCTACGCCGAGGCCGAGCCGTGGCTGTCGGCGGCGCGCGACGCGGGGATCGCCAGCGCAGAGCTGCTCCGCGCCCGCTGGGAATGCCGGCTCTACCGCGGCGACGAGCGCGCCGCCGCGGAGGACTGGCGCGCGGCCGAGCCGATCGACGACCCGGCGCAAGGACTCTCGCTCGGCTTCTTTTATCGGGGCGACCGGCAGGATCGAAAGGCGATGGGGCTCGCGCGGGTGGCGCGATCCCTCGGGAAGGTCGCGGGCGGGGAAGACCCCTGCCGCGACCGCCCGAAGACGAAGAAGGCCAAGGCCACCTCCGAGACAGAGCGTTCATCGCTCCTCGCGAGGGCGCGCGTGCTCGCCGAGGAGGCGGTCACCCTCGTCGACGAGCGCGCTCGAGGCGACGAGGCGCGCGCCCGCGCCGGCCAGGGGGTCACGGATCGCGGCTTCGAGGTGCGCATCTTCGCCGCGCGGGCCTTGGTCCGCGAAGGATCGGGAGACGCCGCGGGCGCGCTCGACGATTATCGCCGGGCGCGGGCGCTCGCTACCGCCGCCGGGCTCTCCTGGCAAGGCGACCTCCATGGGGAGGACATCCGGCGCCTCGAGCGTGCAGGCAAGGAGACTGGCGGCGCGATCCCGGAGAGCTTCGACCCCGATTGGTTCCTTGCGAGCGAGCGCAGCGACGACGAACGCAGCCGAGCGGCCGCCGTCTGGTGCGCACAGCCCTGGCGGGTGGTCCCTGACGCTCGCGAGCGCGGCACGTCGATTCCGATCGCCTTCGCCCTGGTCAAGGCCATCATCGATCACTCGGCGGCCCTGTGGAAGCTCGGCGACGAGGACGGCGTGAAGCTGCCCGATCGGCTCGAGCTTGCGCAGCGGGCCCGACCGCTCCTCGATCGCTTCGCCGACCGGCGCGACGCCGACCGTCTGGAACACGTCCTCGACGACGCGCACGAGATCGCGTTCGATGCCTTGCCCCGCCATGAAAAGGCCGAGCGCGCGCCCTTCTTCGCCTTCCTGCAGGCGCTCGGCGACTCCGAGGCGATCGACGAGGAGCGGGTCCTCTCCGCGCTCAGCGATGGCGCGTGGAGCCGCGTGAGGCGGCGTCTCGAGGCCAAGCTCGACGAGCTCGACCCGCTGCGTGACGTCTTCGACGCGACGGTCCACGCGGGCGCGCCGATGGAGGCGGTCGCCGCGGCGCTCGCCGCTTACCAGCAGCTCTTCCGGAACGATTGGGCATCCTTCGCCACGCCGCGGCCGGCCTGGGTGAAGCTCGCCAGACCGCTCGAGCGGGCGGACGGCGCGAAGCTCGCCCCGGCGCTGATCGAGCTCATCCGCCGCGAGCAATCCGTGCCAGGTCATTACGGCCTGGCGCGCCTGCCGGCGAAGTCCCTCTGGCCGCTCTTCTACGCATGGCACCCCTCGACCGAGGCATTCCTGCTCGAGGTGCTCGCGGGGAAGCTCGACAATGGAAAGAGCCTCTCCGCGATACAACGCAAGACGCGCCACGAATGCCTCTCCTGGTTTGCCGGCGAGAAAGAGCTCGCCACGCTCGGCGCGGCGCTGGCGAAGAGACGCCGGTAGCAGTTCGTCTGGGTCGCCTCGAACCCGAACGCACCCGCAAAGGCCTCAACAGGTCGTCCCAACAGCACCAGGGAGCCGCAGGCCACATGACACCCGACGCCCGTGGCATCGATCCCCACAACACGTCGTCCGTGGGAATTTCGCGGCCGAAGCAAACTTGCGCCAGCGCAAAAACACAAAAGAATTAGTGCTCGGCCGCCCCTGACAAGGCATTCTATGTGTGAGCGCTGCCCGACGTAAGAGCCCCGGGATGAGATGAGCTCTCGATCGTCGTCGATGCTCGCGCCGGACGGGGTAGGAAGCGTCGATCAGCGCGCAGGACGTCAAGATGTCGCTCGCTCTGGAGCTTGAGTTCATCCGAGGCTCCGCCCCTCTTTCGCACTTACGCACCAAGGAGAACATGAAAAGCAAGATGATGCGATTGCTCGGTGGGTGGAGGTGTGCGCCGAGAACGCTACTGGCGCTCGGCAGCTTGGCGTTGGGTGGTGCAGGCTGCGCCGTATTGATGGACGGGGACGAGCTCAGTCTGGATGCCGAGAGCGACGAGCTCGTGTGCAGCGGAGCCTCGTGCACATGCAGCCCGACGTTCGGAATCGGGCTCGTGCAGGGCTCGGACGGCACCGGGACGGTCCACAACTTCGAGCTCGTCGTGCCGCACACTGGCGGTGGCTTTTCGGCCTACTACCGAAACAACGCGACCACCGCGCTCGTGTCGACCCCGACCTGGTTCGGCCCGAAGAAGGTGGGCTCGGCCGACGTGAACGGGATCAGCATGCTCGAGAACTCGAGCGGCCACAACCTCGAGGTCATGGCCGTACAAGGCAGCAGCCTTGTGCACTACTACCGCAATCAGTCCACGAAGGACTGGTCGAGCGGAACGACGGTCGGGACGGGCGTCACCGGGCAGCCGGGGTTCGTACAGGCCAAGCTATCGCCCGGCAATTTCGAGGTCGTGGTGCCGCTCGCCAGCGGCGGCCTCGCCCACTACTGGCGTGACAACTCGGTCGCGTCCCATCCATGGAACGGGCCGAACACGTTCGCGACAGGCCGCACCTACTCCGCGGTGAGCCTGGTCGAGAGCAACCTCGGCACCAACCGCCTGGAGGTGATCGCGCGCTCGGGGTCGACGCTCTACCACCTGTATCGCAGGGACGACCGCACCTGGACGACGCCGAACGAGATCCGCGTGGACAGCAACCAGGCGATCTCCGCGACCGGGGTGCACCAGTTTGTCCAGGGAGAGGGCGGCACCAAGGGGAACTTCGAGCTCGTCGTGCCGCTCTCGACCGGCGGCTTGCGGCACTACTACCGCGACAACGACGACAGCACGTACCCCTGGAAGACGTCGGCCACGTGGGTCGATCCGATCAACTCGTACTCGGCTGCGGGCGTGATCTGGAGCGAGTACGATCACCTGGAGGTCGTTGGTCGGCGGAGCGCCGATGGGTCGCTGGCGGCCTTCTATTACGATGGTGGTTGGCAGAGACAGGGCAAGAACGCTTCCGGCACCACCGTGTGGTCGGGCGCCGTCTTCGGCGGTGAGCCGTGCTGCGACCCTGCGACGAAAGGGCAGTGGAGCGACCCCATCAACTCGGGGGCAATCGGCATCCACGCGGCGCTCCAGCGGACGGGCAAGGTGCTGTTCTTCGGGTTCACGGATGACTCGGATGAGGGGTACTCCGAGCTGTTCGATCCGGCGACGGGTCAGGCGACCTCGCCGAGCGGAATGCAGCCGCACGGCTTCTGTTCCGGCCACGCGTTCCTGAGCGACGGGCGCCTCTGGGTCGCAGGAGGCCATGGGGACACCCACGTCAAGAACTCGCACCGGTTCGACCCGTCGAGCTCGACGTGGTCCATGCTCACGGACATGCCCAACGGGCGCTGGTACCCGACGCTCACGCGCCTCGACAGCGGCTCGGTGATGGCCATCTCCGGCGCCACGAAGACCGGGCGCCTCTCGAGCACCAACCCCGTGAACAGCACCTGGCAAACGCTCAACACGGCGGGCACGCTCTCCGCGGAGAAGTCGGTGCCGAACCCGTTCACGAGCGACGGGCTCTCGATCCAGCTCTACCCGTTCGTCTTCCAGCTGCCGGACGGCAAGGTGCTCGTTCACTCGGGCCGAGGCTCGCGGCTCCTGACGGCGAGCAACAACACCTGGAGCGCGACACAGTACACGACACAGTACGCCAACTCGCGCACGTACCCCGGATACGGGAGCGCGGTGCTCTTGCCGCTCTCGCCGACTGACAACTACCGCGCGCGCGTCATGGTCATCGGCGGAGGCGGGGCCGTCTCGAACTCGGGGAAGAGCGATCCGAACGACAGCCCCATTCCCGCCACGGCCACCACCGAGATGCTCGACCTCGGCGCGGCGTCGCCGGCGTGGGCCTCCAAGAAGTCGATGAACTATGCGCGCGTGCTGAACACCGCTGTGTTGCTCCCGGACGGCAAGGTGTTCGTCGCGGGAGGCAGCACGCTCGGCTCGGCCGACCATGCGGCCTCGCCGGTCATGACGCCCGAGATCTACGACCCGAGCAATGACAGCTGGACCAAGATGTGTCCGATGCGCGTGGCTCGGCTCTATCACTCGACGGCGCTGCTCTTGCCCGACGCGCGCGTGCTCACCGCGGGCCGGGACCACGCGTTCAACGAGCTCCCCTACAAGTGGCCCGAGCGGCGGGTCGAGATCTTCACGCCCCCCTATCTCCTGAACGGCAGCGCGCGCCCGGTGATCCAGTCGGTGGCCTCGAGCGCGTCGTACGGCCAGTCCATCTCGGTGACGTTGACCTCGGCGGTGTCCGCCACGGGCATCGGAAGCGCGATGCTCATGTCGCCCGGCGCGGTGACGCACGGCTTCGACCAGAGCCAGCGCGCCGTGAAGCTCGCGATCACCGGGCAGTCGGGCAGCACGCTGACGCTCACGGCTCCGTCGAACGCGAAGGTCGCGCCGCCTGGCTACTACATGCTCTTCGTCGTTTCGACGCAAGGCGTGCCGTCGGTCGCGAAGTTCGTCAATCTGCAGTAGCCGGACCGAACACGTGGGGCGAGGCCGCGCTGGCCTCGCCCCGCTTTCGGTGGCCGAGCAACGCACAGCACGCTTGGCCCAGTCCGCTCCGGCGGGGGCGAGCTTCGGATCTTGGTCGAGCACCGGGAGGGGTCCGAACAGCACCTCGTGATGTGGCGGAATCTCAACCTCCGGAACCTCAACCTCGGTGGGCGGGAGGTGGAAGCGGCGGAATGTCCTCGAAATCTCGGGCTCTCCCTGCCTCGATCACCACGCGTCCCAGCGGCGCGTCGCCGTCAACCGTCGGCGCGCACCGCGGGGAGCGGGCGGCGCCGGCAGCTCACCTCGATGAGGATGTCGCCGGGCGCCTTGAAATAGAACATCACGCCGCGGCCGTTCTCGCTCACGGGACCGCTGTCGATGCCCGCCGCAACGATCGCCGCGTGCTTGTCGTACACGGTGGCCACGTCACCGACGATGAAGCCGATGTGGAAGCCCTCCGGATAAGGGCCGTCCGCCTCGCGCCGGCGCTGGAGGACGAGCGTGAAGTCGCCGGGCCCCGTGAGGATGGCGACCGCCGGCGAGTGCCGGTTGCCGTGGACCTCGAACTGGAAGTGCCGCTCGAAGAACGCAGCCGTTTCGAGGACGTCGGGGACCTGGAGATCGATGTGATTGAGCTGCATGGGAGCCTCCACGGAGGACGCACGTGCGTCCAGGTGCCGTGGGACCTCACTCCGTGGTGGAGGGGACATGGGCTCCCGTCATGGGAGTGGCCGGGGCTCGCCTGAACCGGCCTACCTCTTTCGGCAAGCGAGAAGATAGCGAAGCGATCGCGACCTGGCAACGTCCCGCGAGACGTCGACGCGCCGGCGTGGCGGTCGAGGAGGGCGCCGCGCGCGCTCGGCGAGGCGAGGGGGGTGGGCATGGCAGCTCGGCGCGCGATCGTTGCCGCGCGGGCGGCGCCGAGATCGGGAACCTCAACCCCGGTGGGCGGCAGCGGCGCGGTGCCTCAACCTGGGTCGGGCCTCAACGACGAATTTTAGCTACCCTGCGTGGGTGGCTCGACAAAAATACAAGGTCATAGCCGTTCGTCGGTATAGCGTCGAAGGTGAACCAGGTCGCGAGATCGTCCTGAAGATCGGCGAACCAATACAACCTGTCTCGCCCAGCGGCTCGTGGACGTGCCCTGTTCTTCTTGATGGGCTGGAGCCGGACATCCAGTATGCCGAAGGGGTCGACGCCGTCCAGGCAATCCAAAGCGCCATGCGGTATGCGCGACACGCGCTAGAGAAATGCGGGCTGCCGATCACATGGCTAGGTCAGGAGCCCGGAGACATCGGGCTGCCGCTCCCTATCGATGGTCCGTTTGGGCTCTGGTTTCAGCGCAGACTAGAAAAGCTCGTAGATGATGAAACGGAGCGCGTGGGCGAGATAGTGGCTGCGGTTCTCAAGGAGCGCGCACGGAAGAAGCGCGGGCCTTGAGGTTCGCTCGGTCTGGTGCTCCCCGCTTCCGCGGACACCCCCGACGGCACCAGCGGCGCGCCACGACCGCCACCCGTCGCTCGCTCCTCACTGCCTCACCGGCAGCTCCACCACGAAGCTCGCCCCCTCCCCCGGCGCGCTCTCCACGGTCACCGCCCCGCCATGCGCCTCGACGACGCTCTTCACGATGGCCAACCCCAGCCCCGTCCCGTCGCGGCCCTCGTCGGTCGTGAAGAACCTGTCGAAGATCCTCGGCAGGTGCTGCGGCGGCACCCCCGGCCCGCGGTCGCGCACCGAGATCCTCGCCGTTTTCCCCCCTTCCCGCCCCTCCCCGCCCTCGACGGTCACCACCACCGCCTCTCCCGGCGGCGAGAACTTCACCGCGTTGTCGACGAGGTTCAGGAGCGCCGTCTCCAGGTCCGTCTGCCGCGCCCGGAGCAGCCGTATCCGCATCTCGTACCGCAGCTCCACCGGCTGCCCGGGGCTCGCGCGCCGCTCCACCACGCGCGCCACGAGCGCCTCCAGATCGAGCACCGTCATCGCCTCGCTCGAGGCCTCGATCCGGCTCAGCTCCAGGAGCCTCGACACGAGCCGGTCGAGCCGCGCCACGTCGAGCTCGATGTTCCGCAGGAAGCGCCGCCGCGCCTCCAGATCGTCCGCCGCCCCCTCGTCGAGCAGCTCGGCGGCGCCCCGGATCGACGTCAGCGGCGACTTGAACTCGTGCGCCACATCGGCCGCAAAATCCGAGATGTACCGCAGCCGCGCCCCGAGCCGCTCGTTCATCGCGGCAAACGACTCGCCGAGCTCGCGGATCTCGCCGCTCCCCGACACGGGCACCACGACGTCGCGCTCGCCGGCCGCGACGCGCTTTGCCGCGCGCGACAGCTTGCCGAGCGGCCTCGATATCGACCACGCGAGCGCCAGCGTGACGAGGCCCGTGAACAGGCTCGCGACCACGAGGACCTTGGTGAGCCCCGAGCGGATCCGGTACAGCTCGACGAGCACCGGCTGCGTCGAGCGGACCACGTAGACCGCGCCAACCACCTCTCCGCCCCGCCGGATAGGCTCGGCCAGGAAAAGGAACACCGCCAGCTCCTGCTGCCGGACACGCGTCCGCGCCGCGCGACGCCCAGCGAGCGCCTCGCGCACCTCCGGTCGGTCCGGGACCTCCGACCAGACCTCGCGCGCGCCCTTTCCGATCGGCCGCACATTGTCGGCGAGCTCCCGGAAGTCCGCCGAGCTCGGGCGATGGCCGCGCGTCGGCATGAGCGCGGGGGCCGCCGGCTCCGGCCCCTCGGGCGGGCCGTTCTCGTGCGAGTCGGCGACGACCGCGCCCGCCCTGTCGAGGATCCGGACGCGCGTGCGCGTGTGCCTCGCGGCCTGGGTCAAGACGTCGCCGTGCTCGGGCGCGTCGAGCTCGAGCCCCCGGTCGAGATCCGACGCGAGCATCGCCGCGACCAGGACCGCCTGGTTCGCCATGTCGCGCTCCAGCGAGCCGAGGAGCTGCCGTTCATAGAGGCGCGCGAACTCGAGCCCCGCAACCGGCACGAGCAGCACCACCAGGTTCACGACCAGCAGCCGGACGCGGATCCGGCCGAGCTCCCACCGCAGGCGCTCGATCATCGTACGGCCCGGCATCGCGGCCCGGCTACGCCCCCTGCAGCTTGTAGCCGACGCCGTGGACGGTCGCGATCGGGTCGCCGCCAACCATGCGGAACTTCGCGCGAATCCGGCGAACGTGCGTGTCGATGGTGCGCTCCGTGATCAGGTTGTCGTAGCGGTAGGCGCGCTGCATGAGCTGCCCGCGCGAGAGCACCACCCCAGGCCGCTCCAGCAGCGCGCCGAGCACGCCGAGCTCCGTCGCCGTGAGCGACACCGGCTGGCCGAGGTACCGCGCCTCGTGACGCTCGGTGTCGACCTCGATCGGGCCGTGGCGGAGGACCGCGGCGCGCACCTCCGCCGGCGCGGGCGGGGGCGCCTCGGTCCGCCGGAGCAGCGCGCGCACCCGCGCCACGAGCTCCCGCGGCGAGAACGGCTTCGTGAGGTAGTCGTCGCCGCCGAGCTCCAGGCCGACGATCCGGTCGACCTCGTCGGCGCGCGCCGACAGGAACAGGATCGGCGTCCTGCTCCCGGCGCGCAGCCGCCGGCACACCTCGAGGCCGTCGAGCTCGGGGAGCATCACGTCCAGCACGACGAGGTCCACCGTGCCCGTCCCCGCCGCCTCGACGGCGGCGCGCCCGTCGGCCACCGCCGTCACGGCGTACCCCTCCTTTTGCAGCGCGTAGAGCAGGACCTCACGGATGCGCGCCTCGTCGTCGACGACCAGGATGTGCTTGCTCACGTCTTGATCGGTTCCTCGTATTCGGCGCTGCCGTGCCCGTCGATGGCCGCGCCGAGGCCCTCCACGCGCGCCCAGACCTCGGTCACGATACCACCGACGCCCTCGACCGAGGATCCGGCGAAGCGCGCCAGCACGAGCTGCGTGCGGAGCGCCTGGACGAGGTCCGCGAGTTCGTCGAGGGCACGGGCGTCGCGGTCGCGCATCGCCCGCAGGCGCCGGACGTTCTGGAGGTGGAGGTGCGCCGTCGCCAGCGACCGCGCACCCGCGCCGCCGCCGCCCCGCTCGATCTCCGCGACGCGCGCCGCGGCGGCGCCCTCGTCGAAGCCGCTCTGGCGCAGCAGCGCGTCGAGCTCCGCGTGGCGGGCGGCGGCGCGCGCCACCTCGGCCTCGATCCGCGAGGCCGCCTCGCGCGACAGGAGCGCCTCGAACGAGGTGCCGGCGCAGGCGCTGACCCCCTCGCGCAGCGCGCCCAGGACGCGCGCGGCGGCCTCGCCCCCGGCGCCGCCAGGGCGCCCACCGCTTTCTCCGCGGCCCGCCGTGAGCGCAACGGGCGCCCAGATCGGCCAGAGCGGCACGCAGAGGGCCGCGGACAGGGCGGCGCGGCGGCGCGCGCCGTGGCCGTCAGGGCGCGCGCCGCGGTAGACCGCCACGGCGCACGCGAGCCCCGCGATCAGGTACAGGACCGCCAGGTCGCGCAGGCTCATCGCTCGCTCCCCGCCTGGCCGTCGCCCGCGACGCCGTCCTCGTTTTCGTACGGGTAGGGGTAGCCGTGCGGGTAGTCGCCCGGATAGGGCGGACGCCCGTCGTCGTCATAGATCCCGCGCGCAGATCGGAAGCTCCGGAAGAGCGCGTCGGAGAAGCTCCCCTCGCTGGCCCGCAGGAAGGGGACCGCCTTCTCGCTCGGCCGCCCGAGGTAGGGCCGGAGGATCCACGCGGCCTGACCGCCGACGGCGAAGAAGACGGCCATGAAGGCGACCGCGGTGAGCCAGCGGCCCCGGCCCGCGCCGATGCCCCGCACGAGCACGCCGACCGCCGCGAGGCCCGCGACGGCGTAGACGAGCCAGGCGGCGACCGAGGACGCGTGGTAGCCGAGCCCCACGTCGATGGCCAGCCAGAGCACGGGCGCGAACGCGAGCAGCACGAGCGACGAGCGCGCCGCCGACGCGAGGGCGAGCGCGATGACGGACCGCATCGGCCACGGGCGGCCGAGCACGGCCGAGAACGCGTGGAGCGCCGGGGCCGAGAGCGCGAGCGTGATCAGCATCGCCAGCGGCACCTTGATGGCCGCATAGACGATCTGCTCCCTGCCGCGGAAGCTGCCGACCACGCCGCCGAACACGGCCGAGCCGAGGGCGATGGCGCCGAGCGACGCGAGCGCGATGGCGCGGATGTCCCTGTCTTCACGGCAGCTCGCGGCCACCTCGGCGGGCGCCCGGAGGAGACGGCTCACGACGGAGGCGCTCACGAGGCACCCCCCTTCAGCATCGGGAGCGTCTCCAGCCACACGCGCAGCGCGAGCACCGCGGCGAACACCGCGAACCCGACGAGCGCCGCGGTCGCCCCGGAGAGCCTGACGAGGCCGCCGTCGCGCCGGAGCGCCGCGCCGAGATCGCGCAGCAGGACGCCGACGCCGACCACGCCGCCCACCGCGAGGCCGAGCAGCCCCATGAGGGCCGCCGTCACGTCCGACCCGCCCGTCACGACGAAGAGCGCCGCGGCGGGCGCGAGGCCGCCGAGCACGAGGCCCGTCGAGGCAGCGGCGCGCGCCGTCGCTGACAGCGCGCGGGACGGGTCGAGCGGCGCATCGAAGAGGGTCAGCACGATCGTGAGCGCCGGCACGCCGACGCAGGCGACGGCGACCATGGCCGCAGGGACGCCGGCGGCGTGGTAGGCCAACGACACGCCGCCCTGCCGCGCGCCGAGCGAGAGCCCATACAGCGAGGCGAGGCCGACGCCGACGCCGAACCTGGACAGCTCGTCGCGGAGCGAGACCGAAGGCCGCTCCGCGAGGAGGGCGGCCGTCCAGCTGCGGTGTCCGGCACCCGCCGTCGGCTCCGCGGCGGGGCCGGACACGGGGGCCGCGGGAGCGTCGTCTCGACGCTCCACGGGCTCTCTTGCGCCGGCGTCCGTGCCGGCCTCGGGCGATGACGTTACAGGGAGACAGGAAGCTTGCGCCTGCACGAGGACCTCCATGGGGGTGAACGCTGCGCGGCGTGGTCACAGCCGCCGCAGAGCTCCCTGGGCGTACCCCCGGGGTGAGGCGCGCCCGCGCGCCCGACAAGGAACAAACGCGGAGAGGTTGTGGCGAAGACGTGGCGATCGCCCGCGCCCTCCGGAGCGCCCCGGGGCCGGGATCGCCGCCACCCGAACAGCCCTCCAAGCCCTCCACAGGACGTCTCCCGCCAAGGTCGGCACGCACATCACAGCCGCTGAGCACCCGCCCGCGGTCATCCATCGACATGTACATCGGTGTGCGTCAAACCACACATTGCCGATTTGTACGCGACGGATCGATGCTTGGCGCGCGGCACTCGCGAGGGAGGAAGTAATGAAGATCGACCTGTTCACAGAGATGCAGAGTCCCCGTCCGTGGTCAGAGGACCACGAGCACAGGGTCATCATGAACACCCTCGAGCAGGCGAAGCTCGCCGATCGGCTCGGGTACGGCTGCTGGTGGCAGGTCGAGCACCATACGGCCGAGGAGTTCAGCTACTCGTCGGCGCCGGAGGTGATGCTCGCGGCGATCTCGCAGCACACGACGTCGATGCGGCTCGGGCACTCCTCGGTGCTGTCGCCGTTCCGGTTCAACCACCCCATCCGCGTCGCCGAGCGCGCGGCCATGCTCGATCACCTGAGCGGCGGGCGCCTGGAGCTCGGCCTGGCCCGCTCGACCATCCCCGAGTGGCGCGCGTTCAACATCCCTCCGGACCGGACGCGCGATCAGATGCAGCAGGCGTTCGAGATGATCCCGAAGATGTGGACGCAGGAGCGGTTCTCCTGGAAGAGCGAGGACGCCGAGATCAATAACGTGCCCATCATCCCGAAGCCGTACCAGAAGCCCCACCCGCCCCTCTGGCAGGCCTGCTCGAGCCTTGCCTCGTTCGAGCAGGCCGGGCGCAACGGGGTCGGCGCGCTCGGCGTCACGCTGTGGGCGCCGCCCGACCAGGTGAAGGAGTGGATCGGTATCTACCGCGAAGCCATCCGCCGGTGTGAGCGCCCCGTCGGCGCATTCATCAACAACCAGGTCGGGTTCTTCACGTTCGCTCATTGCGCCGAGACGGATCAGCAGGCCATGGAGAACGGCGCCGCCTCCGCCGCCGCGTGGTACACGAACGGGTCCTTCACGTTCTTCGAGGCGAAGGAGCACTTTCTGCGGACCCACGCCGAGGAGCAGGCGCTGGCCAAGGACCCGGCGGGCGGCGGCCTCGTGGGCCAGCTCCTGCGCGACCGCGCGGGGAAGACGCCGGCCGAGAGCAAGGCCAACGCGGTCCTCGCCCGCATCATGCAGAACGAAGAGGTCCCGAACGACGAGGTGTTCGACGCCCTGAAGGAGCAGAACTCGCTCATCGTCGGCAGCCCGGAGACGTGCCGGCAGAAGATCAACTTCTACAAGGAGCTCGGCATCGATCGCCTGCTGAGCTTCCAGCAGGTCGGGCGCCTGTCGCACGAGCAGGTCATGAGCAGCATTCGCCAGATCGGCAAGCTCATCCCCGAGTTCGACAAGCCTTAGTTCCGTGAGTCAGTGATCCCGCCTCGACGCCGCCGCGCCGCAGCGCAGGAGCGGACGAGCTCGGCGTGACCGCCGCCTCGCCCGCTCAAAGCGATGGCGAGGCGCGCCGACCATGGCAGCATGGAGCCGCACATTGTCCGTCGTACGGCTCATGTGAACACCGTTCCCGCCTGCTCCACTCCCGGGGCGTCGTCCCGCTACGCCATCGTCGAGATCCTCTGTGAGGGTTCAGACACCCTTCTTTACCGGGGTGTGCGCGAAGACGACGGCCTTCCCGTGGTGCTCAAGGTCCTCCGGCGTGATCACGCGAGCCCCCGTGCCCGCGAGCGGCTGCGTCACGAGTACGAGGCTGCCCGGGCGCTCGAGACCGCGGCCATCGTCAAGCCCTATGCGCTCGAGATGCTCGGCGATCAGCCGGCGCTGGTCCTGGAGGATTTCGGCGGTGTGTCGCTCGATCGCCTCCTCGACGGACCGATGCCGCTCGAGCGCTTCTTCCCCCTCGCCGTCCGCCTGGTCGAGGCGCTCGCCGGGCTGCATCGACATGGCGTCGTCCACAAGGACATCAAGCCTCAAAACTTGCTCCTCAACCCCACCACCGGCGAGGTGAAGATCGCCGACCTCGGGATCGCGTCCCGGATACCTCGCGAGCTCCAGCATCTCGAGCACGTCGGGCTCATCGAGGGCACCCTGGCCTACATGGCCCCGGAGCAAACGGGCCGGATGAACCGCTGGATCGACGAGCGGACCGATCTGTACTCCCTCGGCGTCACCTTCTACGCGATGCTGACGGGCACCCTGCCGTTCCGGGCCGGCGATCCCGTCGAGTGGGTCTATTGCCATATCGCGCGGAGGCCGGACCCGCCGCACGGGCTCGTCCCTTCGATTCCACCGCTCCTGTCGGAGGTCGTGCTCAAGCTGCTCTCCAAGGCCGCCGAGGAGCGTTATCAGAGCGCGGCCGGCCTGCGGCACGACCTCGACGAGTGCTTCGCGAGGTGGCGGGCGAGCGGCGCCATTGGGCCCTTCGCGCTGGGTGAGCGCGACCTGTCCGACCGGTTCCAGATCCCGCAGCGCCTGTACGGGCGCGAGCGCGAGGTGGAGGCGCTGCTCGCCGTGTTCGAGCGGGTGGTGGCGCAAGGCCGGCCCGAGCTGGTGCTCGTGTCGGGCTACGCTGGCATCGGGAAATCGTCGCTCGTCGCCGAGCTGCACCGGCCGATCGTGAGGGAGCGGGGGTTCTTCCTCTCCGGCAAGTTCGAGCAAACGACGAGGGACGTCCCCTACCGCGCTTTCCATCAGGCGTTCCGGGCGCTCTTGCAGGAGATCCTGTGCGCGAGCGAGGAGCAGGTCGAGCGCTGGAGGCAGCGTTTCCGGGAGGCCCTCGGCCCGAACGGCAGGCTGCTCGCCGACGTGCTCCCCGAGCTCGGGCTGCTCCTCGGCCCCCAGCCGCCCGTGCCCGAGCTGCCGCCCGCCGAGGCCCAGAGCCGGCTGCACGCGACCCTCCAGCGCGTCGTTGCGGCGTGCGCCCAGAAGGAGCACCCCGTAGCGCTCTTCCTCGACGATCTGCAGTGGGTCGACGCGGCCAGCCTCCAGCTGCTCGAGCAGCTCGCCCTCTATGCGGGGCCCGCGCACCTCTTGCTGATCGGCGCGTACCGCGACAACGAGGTTGGCCCCGCGCACCCGCTGCGGCTCATGCTGGCCGAGGCGCGGAGGCGCGACGTTGCCGTCTCGGAGCTCGTCCTCGCGCCGCTCTCGGCCGCCCACGTCGGGGCGCTCGTCGCCGAGGCGGTCCATGCGCCCGCAGAGCAGGTCGAGCCGCTCGCGCGGCTGGTCTACGAGAAGACCGGCGGCAACCCGTTCTTCGTGCTCCAGTTCCTGATCGTGCTGCACCAGGAGGGGCTCATCGCCTTTGACGCCGACGAGGGCGCGTGGCGGTGGGACATCGGCGCGATCCGCGACAAGGGGTTCACCGACAACGTCGTCGAGCTGATGGCGGGCAAGCTGAAGCGGCTCTCGGACCGGACGCGGGACGCGCTCACGCTCGCCGCGCTCCTCGGCAGCAGCGTGGATGTCGACGCCCTCGCGGTGGTCGCGGGCCGTCCAGCGGAGGAGGTCCGCGACGCGCTCGAGGAGGCCGTGCAGGAGGGGCTGCTGCTCCGCCGGGGCTCTGCCTATCGGTTCCTCCATGACCGGGTGCAGCAAGCGGCAACCTCGCTCATTCCGGCCGAGCAGCTCGCCGAGATGCACCTGGAGATCGGCCGGCTGCTCCTCGCGGCGCTGGCGCAGCGCGCGGAGGAGCGCGACGAGGCGCTCTTCGACGTCGTCGGCCATCTCAACCGCGGCGCCGCGCTCCTGCGTTCCCAGGCGGAGCGGGACGATCTCGCCGCGCTGAACCTCCGCGCCGGCAGGAAGGCCAAGGCCACCGCGGCCTATGACGCCGCCGCCGCGCTCTTCGCCGCGGGCCTCGGCCTGCTCGCGCCGGACTCCTGGGAGACGCAGCGCGAGCTGACCTACGGCCTGACCCTCGCTCGCGCGCGCATCGCGTACATCACTGGCGGCTTCGACGAGGCCGAGCGGCTCCTGGAGGAGCTCATGGAGCGCGCGAGGACCAGGAGCGAGACGGCCGCCGTCGTCGAGCTCGCCCTCGGCTTCTACATGCTCCGCGGGCAATGCGCCCTCGCGGTGGAGATCGGCCTCACGTGGCTCAGCGCCTGCGACATGGATCTTCCGCTCCACCCCACCAGCGCACAGCTCGAAGAGGAGATGAAGAGCGTCTGGCTGGCCCTGGGCGACAAGGCCATCGAGGACCTGATCCATCTCGCCCCCATGGCTGACCCGGAGATCAAGCTCACGATGGCCGTGGTGGAGGCGATGGCCGCCCCTGCGTTCTTCGTGGACGTGGACCTTCACTATCTCGTCATCCTGCGCATGGTCCAGCTCAGCCTGCGCCACGGCAACGCCGAGGGCTCCGCGCATGCTTACGCCGCCTTCGCGAGGTTGATCGGCCCGAGGTTCGGGCGATACCAGGAGGCCTATCGATTCGGCAAGCTCGGCTGCGACCTCGCGGACAGGAGCGGCCTCCTCAGCACGAAATCGGTGGTGTTCTACCTCTTTGGAACGCATGTCGCCTTCTGGACACGCCACTACCGGGAGACGTCTCCGTACGCGCGCGCCGGCCTCAGCGCCGCGGTGGAGTCCGGTGATCTGCACATGGTCTGCTTGAACTGCATCTGGGCCGCGCTGTTCCCGCTGCTCTCTGGCGAGCCGCTGGAGGACGTGCTCCACGAGGTCGACGAGCGCCTCGGCCTCGTGCGCAGAGCCGGTTACGCGTTCCCGCACAGCGCCCTCGCCGGCAGCCACGCCATGATCCAGGCGCTGCGAGGGAGGCCGGTCCGCTTCTCGATGCTGGACGGGTCCGATCTGGATCCGCCGGCCTTCGAGGCGCAGCTGGAGGAGGGGGATCTTCAGCGCGCTCGCGGCCACTATTACAGCTTGAAGGCTCAGGTGCTCTTCGTGCTCGGCTCTCCCAGGGAGGCGTCTCGGGCGGCGACCCGCGTCATCACCGAGTCCCCCTTCATGTACGCGCCCCTCGCCGAGAGCTTCTATTATCTCGCGCTCTCACGCGCGGCCCTCGTCAACGCGCCGCACGCGGAGCGGGATCCTCCGCTGCTGGCGCTCCCCGAAGAGCTTATCGAGTGCGAGCGGCGGCTCGGCGAGTGGGCCAGGGGCGGCCCGGACAACTTCCTCCACAAGCACGCCCTGGTCCGCGCCGAGATGGCCCGGCTCCTCGGGCACGAACCGGAGGCAAGTCGGCTCTACGAGCAGGCCATCGCGGCGGCGCGGGAGGGCGGCTTCGTCCAGCACGAGGCGATCGCGTGCGAGCTCGCGGCGGGCTTCTACCACGCGCGCGGGCTCGCGACGCCCGCCGACAGCTACCTGCGAAAGGCCCGCGCCGCCTATTTCACGTGGGGCGCCCACGCCAAGGTGGAGCAGCTCGATCAGCGCTATCCGCACCTCGCCCCGCGCGGGCCGATCGCTCCCACGATCACCTTCGCCGTGCGGGCCGAGCAGTTCGACGTCCTGTCGGTGGTGAAGGCCGCACAGAGCATCTCCGGCGAGCTCAGGCTCCCGCGGCTGCTCGAGACGTTGCTTCACACGATGGTCGAGCACGCAGGCGCCGAGGAGGGACGCGTCCTCCTGGTCCGGGATGAGCGCCTGTGGACCGCGGCGATCGAGACGCCGGGGGGCGCGGTGCGGCTGCTCGGCGTGGGCGAGGCACAGCCGGCCGCACTGCCGCAGTCCGTCCTCAACTACGTTCGTCGGAGCCACGAGCGCGTGCTGCTCGACGACGCCGCCGCCCGGCACCCCTTCCTGGAGGACGAGTATTTCCGGCGCAAGCGCTCGAGATCGGTGCTGTGCCTCCCGATCGTGCGCCAGGCCCGGCTGATCGGCCTGCTCTACCTGGAGAACAACCTCGTCACCGGCGCCTTCACCCCCGGGCGGCTCAGCGTCATCGAGCTGCTCGCCTCGCAATCGGCCATCTCGCTGGAGAACGCCATGCTCTACGCCGAGCTGGAGCAGGAGAACGTCGAGCGGCGGCGGGCGGAGCACGCGCTCCAATCCAACCAGGCGACCCTCCAGGCCATCGTCGACAACTCGGCAGCGTCCATCTACCTCAAGGATCACCAGGGTCGATACCTGCTCGCCAACCGGCTGGTGAGGACCAACCTGGGGCTGTCGAGCGAGCAGATGCTCGGAAAGACCGACGCCGACATCTTGCCTGCTCCCGTCGCCGAGACGATCCGCGAGCACGACCGGCTGGTGCTCGAGGCGGGCGCGCCGATGGAGTGGGAGGAGGAGGTGCCGCTTCAGGACGGGCTGCACACGTACCTGTCGGTCAAGTTCCCTCTTCCTGGAGAGGGTGCCGTGCCGCACGGGCTCTGCGGCATCTCCACGGATATCACCGAGCGCAAGCGGGCCGAGCAGGCCGAGCGGTTCCTGGCCGAGGCGAGCCGCAAGCTGATGACGCTGGGCTACGACGCAACCTTCGAGAGCGTGGCCCAACTCCCGGTACCGGAGCTCTCGGATCAGTGCGTCATCGAGGTGCTCGGCGAGGACGCGACGACAGGCCGGACGGTCGCTGCGGGGGTGTGCGGCGAGCAGCTGGAAGCGCTGAAGAACGCGCTACGCCTGCTGGCCGAGGCGCCGCCGGATGGGGCTGAGAAGGGAAACGGCCGCGTCGCGTCGCTACTACAGCAGGTGAGCTCGCTCGACCCGCGGGACAGGCCTCTCTGGCAGCAGCTCGGCGTTCATTCCTTCCTGCGGGGTCCGCTGGTCGCGCGCGACCGGTACCTCGGCGTCATGACCCTGCTGGCGACCGCGCCCGAGCGCCGCTATGGCCCCGCCGAGCTGCGGCTGGCCGAGGAGCTCGGGCGCCGCGCGGCGCTCGCGCTCGACAACACCCGCCTGTTCGCCGAGGCCCAGGTGGCGATCCAGCGGCGGGACGAGTTCCTCGTCGTCGCCTCTCACGAGCTCAAGACCCCGCTGACGTCGCTGAAGATGCAGGCGCAGACAATGGAGCGACGGCTGCGCCGCCGCCCGCTCGCGGACGTCCCCCCGGAGCGGATCGAGGCGATGGTCCAGATCCTCGGACGCCAGACGTCGCGGCTCGGGCACCTGGTGGACGAGCTGTTCGACGTCACGAGGCTGAACGCCGGACGGCTGACGCTCGCGCGCGCGCCGGTCGATCTGGCGGCGTTAGCGCGCGAGGTCGTCGAGCGGATGCGCCAGCAACTCGCGGCGTCCCACTGCCGGACGCAGCTGGATCTGGAAGCGCCCGTGGTCGGGTACTGGGATCCAGATCGCCTGGAGCAGGTCGTCGTGAACCTCTTGTCGAACGCGATGAAGTACGGGGCAGGCAGGCCGGTCCTCGTCGGCGTGCGGAGGCAGGCCGATCGCGCGCTGCTCGCCGTCCGGGATGAGGGGATCGGGATCGCGGAGGCCGATCAGGGCCGGATCTTCGAGCGCTTCGAGCGCGCGGTGTCGGTGCGCAACTTCGGCGGCCTCGGCCTCGGGCTCTACATCGTCCGCTCGATCGTGGCGTCGCACGGCGGAGCCGTCCGGGTGGAGAGCAAGCCGGGCGCGGGCGCGACGTTCGTGGTGGAGCTCCCGCTGAACCCGCCGGAGGCGGAGGAGCGCGGCGCCGCGCCGGCCTAGAATGCCGATCACGTTGTTCGACCGAGAGATCAACCGCCAAGGACGCCAAGGACGCCAAGAAAAAAAATCATTCTCTTCTCTCTTGGCGCCCTTGGCGTGCTTGGCGTGCTTGGCGGTTCGAAATTCCGCTCGTTTCACGCGGGTTCAACCCGTTTGTCGCTCTAGCGTGCCCGCGCGCAGCTCGCCTCAGTTCGACCGGGTCGGCGCGTACTTGTAGAACTTCTGCGCCCACTCGATGGTCCAGATCGTCGGCTCGACGAACACGTTCTTGTCCGAGCCGAGGATCATCTCCCGCTTCATCTTCGACATCGCCGCCAGGAAGACCCTGCGGTCGTCCTCCATCCGGGGCCGCATCACGCCCGAGGGCGGGTACAGCTCCTTGACCTGCGACACGACGTTCTCGTCGTCGATCCACCCGTCGACCCCGTGCTGGCCCTTCGGGAGGCGCGCGCCGCCCTCGTCCAGCCAGTCGCGCAGATCGTTGTCCCCGCGGTTCATGCCGTCCGCGTGGCAGCCGATGCACGCGCTGCCGGTGTTCAGGCGGCGATCCGTGCTGGCGAAGCCGATCCGGCTCGTGATCACGGCGTCGGCGTCCTCGCGGGTGATGCGCGGATCACGGACGATGTTGACGAAGGCGTCGACGCGGCGCTGGTTGAAGCCGCCCCACAGCGAGTAGCCCTGCAGGCCGTTCGGCAGATCCCAGATGACCTCTTCGGCCGACTGCTGGAGCCCCTCGGTCCCTGTGTAGTAACGGCAGTTGAGGAACTGCGAGCCGCCGTAGTTCGGCTGCCCGTCGCACCCGGCCGGCTCCGAGTTGAACGGCTGCGCCAGCGTCGCGACGAAGCTGAGCGTGGCCGCCGTCACGCCGCCGCCAGTCCCTGCGATGAACTTCGGGATCGGGTGCGCCCAGAAGGGGAACCGGATCTGTCCTTGATCGTACGCCTGCTCGATCGTCTGCACGTTGCCTTCGAGCTGGCCGGTGAAGATATCCCACGTCTTCCAGTAGTACCCGCCGCTCTTCGTCCTGGCGCGCCAGTACATGCGGGAGTCGATCGTGATGGCCTGCTTCGTGACCATGTACTCGTAGGACTTCATCCCGTCGTCCTTGATGACGCCGAGCTCGTCCTCGAGGTCCTGGGCGTACCACGGGATCGCCATGATCGCGTTGTACACGTCCGGGCGCGTCAGCGTGTAAACGAGCTGGCTTGCCTCGATGTAGTCCGTCTTGAAGCCATCGACGTACGGCGGCAGCACCTTGCTGTCCGTGGCGCCCTCGACGTTTCCAGCCTTGACGCGCCCCCAGACGAGCTTCGCGAAGCTCGGGTCCACCTGGACCTCCGCGGCGTATCTGTACTTCTCCTTCGTGGTGACGTCGCTGCCGACCTTCTCGCCCAGGTAGTTGACGCTGGTCCTCCCGAAGAAGACGTCGTCGTCCGAGCCGCCGAAGTGGAGCTTCGTGACCCCCTTGTTGTGGCCCCAGTAGTCGCGGGTATCGAAGCGGTAGACGATGCCCTTGCCGTTGATGTCCACCGGGTTGACGATCTCGGGAGCCCACCGCGCGGTCGAGTTCAGGGCCTTGGCCAGCCCGACGCGGGCCACGTTGAGCTCATCCGCGGTGACGCCCGCGTTGTGGATCTCGTGCAGTGACGTGTACTTGATGAACTCCGCGTCAGCGGCGGCGACCTTGGCCTTGTCCGCCGCGATCCACTCCTTGACCTGCGCCTCGGTGACCTTCTCGCTAGCCGGGACGGAGCGCGGGGTCTCCGGGAGCGACGGCACGACAGCGGCCGCCCACTGCTCGACAGCGGCGAGCATCTGCGTGCTCGCGTCCTTGCAATCCCGCCCGAAGCAGTTGTGCCGGTCGATGCCCATCCGGACGACGAGCTTCGAGTCGATCGGCTTCCTGAAGTTCACGCGCGTGAGCGCGTACTCGTGGGCCAGCGCCGGGTCGAGGTCCGCGTGGATGGGCGCCTGGGCGCGGGTCGCCGTGCTGTGACAGCCCGCACAGTTGGTGGTCAAGAGCGGGTAGACCGTCGTCTTGAAGGCCTCGAGCGACCTGGCCTTGTCGAAGCCCATCTCGTCCGTGTAGCAGACCGCCTCGACGTTGACGCCGCCCTTGCCGTTGGGGAGCTCGTTGTAGCCGGCCGCGCAGCCCGCCACCGGCTCCGACCCGCCGACGCCGGTGCTGCCGCTGGCGCCGACGCCGCTGGACCCCCCGCCGACCCCGGAAGAGCTGCCGCCAGCCCCGCTGGTGGTGGTGTTCCCCCCCGTCGAGGAACTGTTGTTGCCGCCTGTCGGGCCCCCGCCAGACGTCGTTTCGTCGGAGCCGGACGGCCCCGGCTCACCCATCATCGCCGTACAGCCGGTCGCCAGGGCGCCCGCGATCACAGCTGCAGAACTCAAAGCCATCCAATAAGCCATCTTACGCATCGGGGAACCTCTCGGCGACCGTCGTCGCGGTTCTCGATTCTTGGGCGAAGGCCGTCATCGGGGGCGGCCTCGATCACTCGTGGATGAGATTTTACTCGCCGCTGGCGGAGCCCGGTCGGGCTCTGGCGATATAAGATGAATCTCCGCGTGCGAGGCGGCGGATCACAAATTCCGCGCGTGCCCCCCGGCGCGGCAGGAAAGCGACGGGCCCTGCGATGCGAGCTCGCCGATCTACCTTTGCGCGTCAATTCATTCAGCGCGTCAATTCATTCAGCGCGTCAATCCACCGGGGTACCCTGTTGAACAGATCACATGATCGAGCGCCAAAGCAGGCCAGCGGACACACGCGGCCGTTTCGGCTGGAACGCGCCAGAGCTCCTCGCAATCATGGTTCAAAATTGCACCCGGCGCACTCGCAGCGGGTGGCCGGGTTCGCTCAAAACCGACCGACAAGGCCGAGCCCGGCGCTGCTCGGGCCGAGCGCCACAGGCGCCGGGAGCACGAACGGCTGGCTGACGTCGTCGCGGACGAGCACCCTTCGCGGAACGAGGAGGCCGGGGACGAGCAGGGCGGCTCCCGTGATCTGGACGAGCCCGTCGAGAACGAGCGCCATGGTCTCGAGGTCGTCCTGCTGGGTCGTGGCCAGGGTGATGAAGGGGCCTGCGCACGGCACGAACAGCGCCGCGTACCCCGGGGAGCCGCGGTACACCGCGTCGCCGCCGCCGAACGCGGTGAACAGGTAGACGGTTCCGAAGACGATCGCGCCGCTGATCACGAGCCCCTTGCGGACGCGCGTCTCCGGATGATAGCCGGGCAGCACCGGCTCACCCTCCCTCCAGGGGAGCACCTTCGGGCCCGCGGGCGGGGCACCGGGACCGCCGTGGAAGCCCGGAGGCGGAGGAGCCGGCGGGAATTGCGTCTGCATGGACGGCGCAGCAGGCGGTGAGTCGTCGTCCGCGCGCGCCTGCCCGGAGGCGGAGACAACAACCCCGGTCGCGACAGCGAGCGACCATCGTTCAAGCGATCGTGGATTCCACATTTCACCCCCCCCGCGCTCGCACTCTCGGTCTTGCACGCTCCGTGACCGCGCGCCGGCAGCGCCCGACAGACGAGCCTACACGAAAAGGGTCAGGTCCGAGCCGGCGCAAAGCGTCGCGCCGTCGGAGGTGAACGCCACGCTCACCGCAGCGCTGGACAGGCGCGCGAATGTTCGCTAGGCTGCACCTCGATGTCCGTCCCTCGCGCGCGCTCCCTACGCCCCTGCCTAGGCCTACGGCCCGGGGGCCTTTGCGCGCGCTGCTGACGACGTCGCTCCTCGCAGTACGGCCCCCTCGGTTTTCTTGGTCCCGATGGGGGTCCTCCGCCTCGTCGTCGTGTCGTGACGACTCCCATCGCTAGCTTTCAGGGAGTCCTGTCATGTCCACGATGCCTGTCCACAAGTACAAGCCCTTTCAGCCCATCCATCTGCCCGATCGCCGCTGGCCCAGCCGCGTGATCGAGAGCGCGCCGCGCTGGTGCAGCGTGGACCTGCGCGACGGCAACCAGGCCCTGGTCGAGCCCATGGGCCTCGAGCGCAAGCTCCGCATGTGGCACGAGCTCCTGCGCATGGGGTTCAAGGAGATCGAGGTGGGCTTCCCCAGCGCGTCGCAGCCCGACTTCGACTTCGTGCGCTGGATCATCGACCAGGGGCTCATCCCGGACGACGTGACGATCCAGGTGCTCACCCAGGCGCGCGCCGAGCTGATCGAGCGCACCTTCGAGGCCATCCGCGGGGCGCGCCGCGCCATCGTCCACCTCTACAACTCCACCTCCACGCTCCAGCGACGCGTGGTGTTCGGCCTGGACCGCGCGGGCATCGCCGAGATCGCCGTGCGCGGGGCCCGGCTCGTGAAGGAGCTCGCGGCGCGGATGCCCGAGACCGAGGTCGTGCTGGAGTACTCCCCCGAGAGCTTCACGGGCACCGAGCTCGATTTCGCGAAGGAGATCTGCGAGGCCGTGATGGACGTCTGGGAGCCCACCCCATCACGGAAGATCATCCTGAACCTGCCCGCCACCGTCGAGATGTCGACACCCAACATCTACGCGGATCAGATCGAGTGGATGCACAGGAACCTGAAGCAGCGCGACAGCATCGTGCTGAGCGTGCACCCGCACAACGACCGCGGCACCGCCGTGGCCGCGGCGGAGCTGGCCGTGATGGCAGGCGCCGACCGCGTCGAGGGCACGCTGTTCGGGAACGGCGAGCGCACGGGCAACGTCGACGTCGTGACGCTGGCGCTCAACCTGCTGTCCCAGGGCGTGGATCCCGAGCTCGAGATCCATGACGTCCAGTCGATCAAGGAGACGGTCGAGCACTGCAACCGCCTGCCGGTCCACCCGCGCCACCCGTACGTCGGTGAGCTCGTGTACACGGCCTTCTCCGGGTCACACCAGGACGCGATCAAGAAGGGGTTCAAGGCGCTGCGCGAGGGCGGGAGCCCGCTCTGGGAGGTGCCGTACCTGCCCATCGATCCGCAGGACGTCGGGCGCAGCTACGAGGCGGTGATCCGCGTGAACAGCCAGTCGGGCAAGGGCGGCGTGGCCTACGTGCTCGAGCACGACCACGGCTACACGCTGCCGAGAGGGCTCGCCATCGAGGTGAGCCAGGCCGTGCAGCGCAGGGCGGAGCGGACCGAGGGCGAGGTGCAGAAGGCCGAGATCCTGGCGATCTTCGAGCGGGAGTACGTGAACCGCGCGGGGCCGCTCCGCGTCACCCGGCACCGGCGCGTCGGCCAGGGCGCGGACGAACGACACGAGTTCCAGGTGCAGATCCGAGGCGTCGCCCAGGTGCTGAGCGCCGCCGGCGGCAGCCCCGTCGAGGCGCTCGCGAGCGCGCTCTCGCGCCACGCGGGGATCGCGATCGCGGTGGACGAGCACGCGGCGCACGCGCTCCCGAGGAGCGCCGGCGACGAGACGGCGGCTTATGTGGCCATCTCGGTCGGGCGCAAGCGCAGCTTCGGGGCGGGGACGCACGGGGACGCCGACATGGCGTCGCTCGCCGCCGTCGCGTCCGCATGGAACCGCGCGCGGCCGGCGGATGCGGCGCAACTCGCGGCGGCAGCGGACTGATGACCGGGCGCGCGGTCGCTCAAGCCCGCCGGACGAGCCCGCGCCGTGGGGCGAAGCGCCTGGACACGCACGAGCACGGTGCTACCCTCGCCCGCCGACGGCGGAGCTCCTCCGGCGGGTCCTGCTGCGCGGCCATGGCCGGCAGGTGCAGGAACCAGCAGGGGCGACGTTGCGGACGCCACGTTCCCCTATGATGCCTTCTCCCTCCGCGCCGCATCCCCAAGCTCGCACCGCACCCCGAGCTGCCTGTGGATACGCACCTCTCGCGCCTCACGCCAGCGCGCGAGCGGTGGGACCTGGGCAAGATGCACCTACGATGCCGAGCGTATCGGTCAAGCGCTGGAAGCACGACTGGCTGCGCTGGAACAAAACGAGACAATCAAGGTGAGTGAATGAGCAAGGTGGAAAATCCGGCACTGAGGGGGTTCAACCCCGATCCGTCAATCGTGCGCGTGGGGGACGATTACTACATCGCGACCTCGACGTTCGAGTGGTACCCGGGCGTCCAGATCTCCCATTCGAAAGACCTCGTCAATTGGCGGGTGGTCGCGCGACCGCTGGAGCGGTACTCGCAGCTGGACATGCGCGGCAACCCCAATTCCGGAGGGATCTGGGCGCCGTGTTTGACCTACGCAGACGGCTTGTTTCACCTCATCTACACCAATTCGCGACGCTGGGCAGGGTCGTTCAAGGACGTACACAACTACCTGGTCACCGCGCCTTCCATCACAGGTCCGTGGTCGGAGCCCATCTACCTGAACAGCTCGGGGTTTGATCCTTCGCTGTTCCACGACGACGACGGCCGCAAGTGGCTTGTGAACATGGTGTGGGATCACCGGCCGGGCAACAACCCGTTCGGTGGGATCTTGCTCCAGGAGTACAGCCCCAAGGAGAAGAAGCTCGTGGGTCCGGTGGAGAACATCTTCCGAGGCACCGCGCTGGGGCTCGTGGAGGGGCCGCACATCTACAAGCGAGATGGCTATTACTACCTGCTCACCGCGGAGGGGGGCACGTTCATCACGCACGCCGCGACGGTGGCCCGCTCTCGCTCGATTCACGGCCCCTACGAGGTCATGCCCAACAATCCGCTCATCTCCAGCGCGTCCCACCCCGAGCTGCGGCTCCAGAGCGCCGGTCACGGTAGCTTCGTGGAGAACAAGGACGGCTCGTGGGCGCTCGCGCACCTCTGCCGCCGCCCGCTGCAGAATGGTCGGTCGACGCTGGGGCGCGAGACGGCGCTCCAGGGGATCACCTGGGTTGAGGGGTGGCCGCGGCTGGCGTCCGGCGGGCAGGTTCCTCTGGACGTTTACGAGGGGCCCAACCTGCCGCGCCACGAATGGCCAAAGACGCCTGAGCGCGACAACTTCGACAAGCCCGTGCTGGGCATCGAGTGGCAGTCGCCGCGCGTGCTGCCGGCAGACGTGAGCAGCCTCGCCGCTCGACCTGGGTACTTGCGCCTGATCGGGCGCGAGAGCATCAGCTCGAACTTCGAGCAGAGCCTCGTCGCGCGGCGCCAGCAGGCCAAACATGTGCAAGCGACGACGTGCATGCAGTTCACCCCTCAGCACTTTCAGCAGATGGCGGGCCTCGTTGCGTTCTACAGCACGGACTCGTTCTACTATCTCTACGTCTCACGGGCGGAGCACGCCGAGAAGGCCCTGGCGCTCATGAAGTGCGAGCGGGGGAACCTGACGTTCCCGGTCGAGAAGGAGTACGTGCTGGACGGGGTGGAGAACATCTTCCTGCGGCTCGAGATCAAAGACGATCGGATATCGTTCTTCTACTCCCGGGATGGCGTCACCTACCACGCGGTGGGCTGGGAGCACGACGCGTCGATCCTGTCGGACGAGCACGCGGTGCCCTGTGGGTTCACGGGCAATTTCGTCGGGATGGCATGCCAGGACCTGGCCGGCACACGCCTGCACGCGGACTTCGACTGGTTCGACTACCGCGAGATCGGGTGACGTCCGATCAGGAAGACAGCAGCAGCCTCGCGCTGGGCTAGCGGCTGGACCCAACTCCCACGAATCTGCACCCCGCTCCGGCAGCCGGCTAATAAGCCGGCTGCGGCTCGCGCTCCTTGCCGCGGAGATGGATCTGGAGCGTCAGCATCCACGCGATCGGCGCCGCGACGAGCACATGCGGCGACGGCAGCGGGGGCGCGCTGTCCTTCACGAAGCTCGAAGCGTAGACGTACTGCGCGTCGTAATACTGCAGGCCCAGGAGGTTCGTGCCGTTCAGGGCGAGCTCCATGCCGCGCCATCCGACCGCCGCGACGGCATCGAGGCTGACAGCGTCCTTGCCGTCCCGCCCGCCCGGGAGGGTGCGACCGGCCATGCCCTCGACGCCGGCGCCCACGCGGACCGTCACCTCCTTGCCGGAGAGCCGGCCGACGACCCCCGAGGCGAACACGTCGTCGCGCAGGACGAACGCCGGCGCATAGGGCACCGGGTCGCCCTCCGCGAAGCGCGCGTCGGACCCGGTGAAGCGAGCGTGGGTGTACGTCCCGCTCAGGTGCGCGCCGAACGGGCCAGAGCGCGCGCTCATCACGACCTGCGCGCCGGCGCGCACCGACGGCGGGGCCTCGATGTTCTGCCGGGACGCCGCGTCGAACACGCGGTCATTGCCGAGCCACGAGCAGAACCCCACGGCCGAGCCCTGGAAGGTCTTGCCCTCCTTGAGTCGGACGCCCGCCTCGACGCTGCGCACCTTGGTGAACGGCACGCGCTCGCCCTCGTCGAGGTCGCGCGCCTGCGGGGAACGGAACCCCTCGCCGTAGCTCGCCACGAGGTGCACGCCGCCGCTGACCGCGATGTCGGCCATGGCCTTGGTCGACACGACGAAGCCCTGCGCGGTGCGCTCGAGCCCGGCGTTGCTGGTGCGATCCCGCACGCCGTACGAGAGCGAGTCGAGGCGCGCGCCGCCACGGACGACCACGCGCCTGATCGGGTAGAGCGAGAGATCGGCATAGGCGGCCACGTTCGTGGCGTCGATCGTCGCGTCGACGAGCGCGGCGTTCTTCGTGCCGTCCTCGAAGAGGCGCGTGTCGGTCTGGTCGACCGTGTCCACGCGCGCGTAGGCGCCCATCTCGATGGAATCGCGCTTCGACGTGATCTCGACGCCATGGCGGTAAAGCACCGTGAGGCCGAAGGTCGAGGCGTCGTTCACCATCTCGCTGTCGTCGCTCTCGACGATCGGCTCGCCGGCGAGCTGGTCGAGCGCGTACCCGGTGAGGTTCTGGTGAAACGTCGTCTTGGTCTTGCCCGCGAACCCGCCGATGCCCATCGTGCCCTCGCCGAGGCTCCACAGGACATCGGAGCCGATGAGCGCCTGTGATGTCCGATCGCGGCCGAGCGGCCGCTGCGCCGCGTAGGGGTCGGCGCCCCGCTCTACGGGGCCCTGCAGCAGGTAGCCGGGAAAGTCGAAGCGCGCCGAGCCGATGGCCACCGTCGCGCGGAACTGGACCTGGTTGGAGCCCCCGCCGAGCTGCCCGACGAAGGAGCTGCGCTCGCCGCCGCGCGCGCCGCCCGGCCCGTCCGTGGCGTCCGTCTCGAAGGCCGCGAACGTGTCCATCATCTCGTCGTGCTCGGGCGCAAACGCGATGAGGATGCGCTTTGTCCCGAACGAGCCGACTCCCCCCTTCAACCAGAAGCCCGGCGCCTCCAGGCCGAGATCCATGCGGAGCGAGCCGGCGACGCCGAAATCGCCTTGCCTCGGATCGTGAGGGCCGCTGGCGATCCGGACCGACCGGACCACCTCCGGCATGATGAGCCGCATGTCGGCATATCCAGGAGCACGGATGTGCGAGACCTGGTTCATCGGGATGTTGCCGGCGAAGATCTCGACGTCCTGACCCGAGGTGCCATCGAAGCCGCGCAGCGACAGGTGCGGCGCGCGACCGGGCAGGCCGCGATCGCTCATGAAGACGCCCGGGAGGACCCGCAGCACATCGGCGCCCGAGCCGTGCGGCGCGGCGGCGAGGACCTGCGCGTCCGCCTCGACGTCCGAGGCGCTCCGGGCCGGCGGCTTCGCCCGCACCCTCACCTCGAGGGGCTCATCCTTGGGGGCGCAGGCGTCGATCTCGGCCTGGGTCGCCGCCTCGCGGACGCACCGCTCGTAGCTGTCGGCGCGGGCCACCGCCGGCCACAGCGAGGCACAGAGGAGCGGGACGGCGACGGCCAGCGGTCCTGTCAGCCCGAGCCGCCGTGACGGCCACCCCCTCGATCCCGGTCCCCGGCGGTGCCTCATGAGGCGATGATACCGACGACGAGGGCGGAGCTTGGGAGGGAAACGCCCGTCGTAACCCTGCGCTCCCCCCGTCGCCGCAGGTACGTCTCGAACTCGAGGTCCCTGTTCAGGAGGCGCTTCCAGGAAGGCGGGCACAGGCAGCACAGGCGAAGGACCGTCCGCCAGAATCCAACGAGTTCACTCGGCGTGTACTATTGTCTACACCACGCTGAGCTTCCGAAGTACGGCGTGCGTCGAATCTCAGCGCGGCAAGAGGCGGTCGCGGATGCCTGGCGTGACGCAGCGGCGCAGCGAATCAAGGATGGATCGCTCGCACTGGGCGTGCGCTCGAAACCCCGGCCGTTGCGCCAGCAGCGCGTGCAGCTCCGGCAGCCGATAGAACGGCACGCTCGGATACCAATGATGCTCGATGTGATAGCCGATGTTGCGCGGCAGGACCAAGAAACGTCCGATCAAGCCGGGGATCGTCGTGCGGGTATCGGCATAACGAGGATCCTCGGACTGGATCGCCGAGTGTTCGCACGTCAGGCGGATGTACTGGGCTGCGATGTGCCAGGTACAGTAGGGGACCACCCAGTACACGAGGAGCTCCGGCCAGGCGTCGAACACCGTCAACAGCCAGGCGACGGCGGCCCATAACAGGAGTCGCACGACATGGCCGAGCGGCGAGACACCGAACATGAAGCCGCCGATCAGCCCACGGACGATCCAGAACAAGCCCGTCAAGAGAAACACGCGACGCGCGAGCTTCAGCGCGTACCCCAGGGGCGTCTTGGGATAGCGCCACTCCCATGTGAGGCGACCTTCGGCGTCATGGGTGCTCCACAGCGTGCGGTTGCCGTCACCCTCGCGGTTGAGGTGGCGATGGTGCTCACCGTGGTAGTGCCGAAAGCCCTGGACCGAAATGAACATCGGCCAGGCGAGCAGCACGTTGCCCACCCAGTCGTTGAGCTGACGATGGGGTAAGAGGCGAAAGTGCGCGGCGTCGTGGGCGATGACCGTGAGCGCGTGCTGGCGCGCGCCGATCACCACGACCGCGAGGAGGGTCACGGGCCACGCATCGACACGGGTCGCGACCGCGATCGCCAGCGCGATGATCGACCACTCGACCGCGATGGCTGCGAACGCCCGGGCTGGCGCGAGCACCGACAATCGACGGACATCGCGGGGATCGAGGCGTTCGGGGATGGCGCCGACGAGATCGTGCGGGTGTTCCATGGGGTTTCGCTCAGGTCGGGGCCCCGTCCATGGCCGTCTCCGCGACCTCCGCGGAATACAGCTCCGCGAGCGCGGCGAAACCAGGCTGACACCCTTTCATCAACGCGCGTTGCTCTCCGGACGCGAGCTCGGTGAAACGCGAGCGCGCCGGGCGCACGCGAGCACGGCGCCAAGAAACCCGGTCACGAAGTGCGCTTCCTTCATGGCTGAGATGAATAGCATCGCGTATGCGAGGATTATTTGTCAACCCACGCTGGGGCACGACAGATGCTCGTGGAGAGGAGAAGACAACCAAGGCCGATCGCGGTCCTTTGGCCCGGCCGCGCTCGTGGACCGGGCCACCGCGACAACGCGAAGCGGATCGCCGATGAGCACAACGACCGCATCTGGCTCTTCGGGGGAAGCCGGTTCGACGGTACCACCCTGTCCGATGTCTGGTGCTTCGATCTCCACGCCGGGACCTGGACTCGCGTGGGCACCGCGATGACGGGGCCGGCGCCGAGGTTCGGCCAGTTCTACTTCTCTCGCAAGACCGCCACGGCCTACGAGCTCTACATCTTCGGGGGAGCGACCGCGGAGTTCGCGCCGGTGCTGCTCAACGACATGTGGAGATTGACGATCCCCCTCGCCTGCGGCGGCTGATCGCGAGCGATCCCGGTGGGCTCACTCGACCACGGCCCGCGCGGCGAAGACGTGGCTCGATTGACGGGCGTGTCGCGCGCGTCTATCCGTGCGCTGATGGCCCCGAGCTCTCCCCTGCCCGCGCAGCCGCGGACGATCGCCGAGGACGCGCGGCGGGGAGCCCCAGGTGCCGCATCGCCGAGCCCGGAGGCCGCGCTCATCGCGCGGGCGGTGGCGGGAGAGCCGGCCGCGGTGAGGGCGCTCGTCGATCTGCTGACGCCCACCATCCAGGAGCGGGTGATGCGGCCGCTGCTCCGCCGCCGGCGGGCCGCGGGGCACCGCGACGTCAGGCAGGAGGTCGAGGACCTGACCCAGAGCGTGTTCCTTGCGCTCTTCGCGGACCAGGGGCGCACGCTGCGCCAGTGGGACGCCGGCCGGGGGCTGCCGCTCGCGAGCTTCGTGGGGCTCGTGGCCGAGCGCGAGGCGTGCTCGATCCTGCGCAGCCGCCGCAGGAACCCCTGGACCGAGCAGCCCACCGAGGACGACGCGCTCGAGCGCGTGGACGGCGCCTCCGTGTCACCGGAGCCCGCGGCGATCTCGCGGGAGCTGCTCGCGGCGATCGCGCGCCAGCTCCGCGATCGCCTGAGCGAGCGTGGGGTGGAGCTCTTCTACCTGCTGCTCGTCGACGAGCGATCCACGGAGGAAGCCTGCGCCATCACCGGCATGACGGCGGACGCCGTGTATGCGTGGCGGAGCCGCATCGCCCGGCTCGTCCGGCAGATCGCCGCGGAGCTCGCGGCCGAGGCGGAGCCGAGAGGACACAGCGCCTCGCCGAGCGCTGCGAGCCCGGGAGGGGGACGATGACCGACGACGATCTGCTGAAGGCGCTGGCGCGCGCCGCGCGCGAGCAGGACCGGGCGAGCGATCCGCGCTGGTCCGCGAGGGCGCTGGGGACGCTCGCGGCCAGCGAGCGCGATGCGCTGGAGACGGAGGCGCAGCGCTCCCCGGAGGACCGCGAGGCATGGGAGGCGTCACGCCCGCTGGACGGCGACGCGCGGTCGCGGATCGCAGACCAGATCCTGGCCGGGCTGCAGGCGAGCGCGGGCGAGCGAGGCGCGGAGGCGGCAGGCGCCGCTGCTGCCGGCGCGGAGACGACAGGCCCGCCACCTCCGGGACAGCGCACGGCCTCGGCGCGCGGCGGCCAGGTGATCCCGCTCGCGCGAAAGCCTGGCCGGGCGCCCTGGCGGATCGCGGCGGCGGCCCTGGCCGCGGCCGCCGCGGCGGTCCTCGTCGTGCGGCTCTCGCTGGAGGGCGACAGGCACCAGCGGCGCGGCCTGCTCGACGATCCGGGCGCGGTGGCCATGCTCCCGGTGCCCGCCTACGCCATGACGCTCGCTGGCGGCGAGGTCAGCGAGCGCTCCGCCTCCAACGGCGCCGATGCGACGGCGACCGCGCGGCTCGGCCCCGGATCGCGGCTCGAGATCGCCCTGCGGCCCGCAACCCGGGTCGACGGCCCGGTCGCGGTGCGCGCCTTCCTGATCCAGGGCGACGCGGCGCGCCCCTGGGACGTGCACGCCGACGTCTCGGAGCAAGGCGCGGCGCGCATCGAAGGCGACACGGAGACGCTCTTCCACGGGGTGCCCGTGGGCGAGTGGGAGATCGCCGTCGCGATCGGGCGGCCAGCGGCGCTGCCAGCCAGCGCGGCCGAGGCGCGGGACGCGCGGCCGCACGATGGCAAAAATAATAGTACATTCCGAGTGTTACGATTCAACGTGCTGCTCCTGCCGCCGGCAGCGCCGCGCCCCCTCCCCACCGCCCGACCCGACGCGCCCTCCAAGGACCCGTGACGCGCCGGAGAGCGCTCTGGCCCCTGCTGGGCGCAGCGATCCTCGGCGTGGTGGCGCTCTCGCGGGGAGGCGAGGAGCGCCGCGCGAAGGCGCCCGCAGAACCGGCGGCCTCCGGGGCGTCCGTGGCCCTGGCGACCGCCGCGGCGCCCGCGCCGCCCCTCGAGGTGGAGTTCGCCGGCTGCGGCGCCGTGCACGCCGGACCCGCCTGCGCGCTTCCAGACGACCGGATCCTCCGCATCTGGGTGAAGGCCCCCGCGGACGCCCACGTCGTGATCGCCGTCGACGCGGCCGTCGCGGCGGACACCCCGCTCGCCGCGCTCGATGGAGCGCCCGTCCAGGGAGGCGTGCTGGCGCGCGTCCCCGTCCCCGACGGGGCCCGCGCCCTCTCGGTGACCGCCGAGCGGGGCGGCGGGCGCGCGTCGTTCCGCCTGGAGCTCCGCCCGGCCGCCGACGCGCCCCGGCTGAAGGAGGCCGAGGCGCTGCGCCGGAGCGGCGACCTCGACGCGGCGTCCTCGGCGCTCGACGCGCTGGCGTCCGGCGCGGACCCCGCCGTCCAGGCCCTGGCGATCGGCAAGCGCGCGCGCGTGGACCTCGCGCGAGGGAGGATCCCGGAGGCGATCGCGGGCTTCGAGGCGTCGATCCGGGCGCACCGGGCGGCGGGGCGGATCTCCGACGAGTTCCTCGACCGCTTCGCGCTCTCGTACGCGCTCCTCTACAACGGGCGCAGGTTCGCGGAGGCGCGGGCGGCGCTCGACGCGCTCGGGCCGCTCGAGGCGAGCCACCCCGAGGGGCGCGCCGTGAAGCCGTACTACGCGGCGCTGCTCTCGTCCGAGGCGGGCGACCTGCGCGCGGCGCTCCGGCAGCTGGACGCGTCGGCGGCGGGCGCGGAGCGCCTCGGCCTGGGCGACCACCGGCTGCACGTGCTCCAGGAGCGCGCCGACGTGCTCCAGACCCTGGGCCGACCGCTGGAGGCGCGGGCGCTGCTGCGCGACGTGCAGGCGTCCTCCCCCGCCGGGGGGGCCCCGTGCGAGCGAGCCTCCCTGCTGAACGACCTCGGCTGGAACGCCCTGCAGGTCGCGTGGGCGAGCGGCGGGTCCAGCGAGCCGCCTGCGGGCGCCGAGCGGCCTCGAGCCCTCGCGGACGCCGAATCGCCGCTCACGGCCGCGCTCGAGCTGTACGGGGCCGCGTGCCCGAAGCCGGCCAAGCGCGCGAACGCGCTGACGAACCTGGCCCTCGCCAAGCTGGAAGGCGGCCAGGCGGACGCGGCGCGCGCCCTCCTCGACGAGGCCCGGCGGACGGACGCGCGCCCCGACGCCAGCGTGGCGATGTACTGGCTCGAGATCGAGGGGCGCGTCGCGCTGGGCAGCGGCGATGCTGCGAGAGCGCTGGAGATCTACAGCCGGCTCGCGCGGCTCGCGGACGCGAGCGAGCTGCCGGAAGGCCGCTACCGCGCGGCGCTCGGCCGCGGGCGGGCGCTCGAGGCGATGGGGCGGCTCGACGCGGCCACGGAGGCCTACGAGCGCGCGGAGGGGCTGCGGGGCGACCTCGGCGCGCTCGTGCCGCTCGGGCAGGGCCGGGGCGGTTACCTCGGCCGCCTCGAGGAGAGCGCGCGGCGGCTCGTCGACCTCCTGCTCCGGCGCGATCCGCGCCGCGCCGTGCGCGCCGCCCGGCGGTCGCGCGCGCGGGCGCTCGCGACGCTCCGCTGGATCGACCGCATCGAGGCGCTCGGCGGCGAGGAGAGGGCGCGCTGGGAGCGCGCCCTCGCGGCGTACCGCGACGCGCGGGCGGCCTTCGACGAGGAGGGGCGCGACGACTGGCGGCTCTCGTCCGACGAGCTCGAGGCGGTCCGGGTCGCCCGGGCCGCGCGCGGGGGGTCGATCCGCGCGCGGCTGGAGGAGGCGCTGCTCCTGGTGCGACAGGGGGAGCCCGCGGCGGTGGAGGTCGAGGCGGCGCCGGCGCTGGAAGAGGGCGAGCTGATGCTCGTGGTCCATCCGATCCGCGAAGGATGGGCCGGCTTCGCCGTCACCCGCGACGGCGTCGTGGCCCAGCGGCTGCCGGCGCTCGACGTGTCCGCCCCCGCCGCGGCGCTGGCCCCGCGGCTGCTCGCGCCATTCGATGCGCAGCTGCGCGCCGCGACGCGCCTCCGCGTCGCCGCCCATGGCGAGCTCGCTCGCGTCGACTTCCACGCCCTGCCCTGGGACGGCGCGCCGCTCGTCGCGCGCATGCCGGTGACGTACGGCCTGGATCTGCCCCGGCGCGGGGCGCGGCCCGCGGAGGGCGCCGGCGCGGGGCAAGCGCCGGAGCGCGCGCTCGTCGTCGCGGATCCGCGGCGCGATCTGCCGGCCGCGCGGCGCGAGGCGGACGCGGTCGCGGCGGCGCTCTCCGGGAAGGGGCTGCGCGTCGAGCGGCTGTCGGGCGGGCTCGCCACGCGCCGAGCGGTGGCCGGCGCGCTGGAGGAGCCCGGGCTCGCGCTCTTCCACTACGCGGGCCACGGCGTCTTCGGGGGCCTCGACGGCTGGGACAGCAGCCTCGCGCTCTCCGGCGGGAGCGAGCTCGCCGTGGGCGACATCCTGGCGCTGCGCCGAGCGCCCGCGCGGGCGGTCCTGTCCGGCTGCGACACGGCGCGCACGGAGGCGGCGTCCGGGGCGCGGGGGCTCGGGCTCGGGCTGGCCCAGGCGCTGCTGATCGCCGGCGCGCGCTCGGTGATCGCGGCGACGCGCCCGGTCGACGACGCGCTGGCAGAGCGGGTGATGGCCGCGCTCTACGCCGGAGAGCGAGGAGATCCGGGCGCGCAGCTGCGTGAGGCGACCCTCGCGGCGCTGCGCGCGGATCCGTCGAGCGACTGGGCGAGCTTCCGGGCGCTGGTCCCCTGACCGCCCCGGAGATGGATCGAGATCTGTCAGAGGCCGGGAGGAAACCGCGAAGAAGAGATCGACCCCGGAAACGGCATACGGAGGATCTGAACGATGCGAACCTCGATTTTCGGTCTGAGCGCCCTTGTCCTCATCGCCTGCGGTCCAACGATGAACGCCACGCCTGTCGAGTCGGCCGCGGACACCGGCCAGGCGGCGCAGGAGCTGTCATCCGGTGTGCGGCCGCAGTCGCCACGCAGGATCAAGGACGAACCCATGCAACCGAGAGATCCTCAGTGCGGCGCGTGCGCAGCGTACGTGCTGAGCACTCGGACGCTGTACCTGTTCATCGATCAGAGGGAGTCGATGCCCAACATCTCGATGACGCTCTACTCGACGAGGGGTGTGCCGCTCGCGACCTACAAGGTCGCTCCGAAACCCGACGGGTCCGCGAAGGCCCTCTACGCCGTGGACCAGGGGCTCGTCAAAGACGTGGGATGGGCCAGCGTGCGATGGCTGGACCAGGGCGCAACGCAGGAGCTCCGCGCAGGCGTGCAGACGACGTGGAGCGGGTGGGCCGTCCTGGGCCAGCAATGAGGGTCGGAGGCTGAAGAAAGAGCGGGGGTAGGGCCGTCGGAGCGAAGAGCGACGGCCCGCGCCGCATCGGCGCTGCTCGAGAGACAGCGACGGCCGGCGATGACGCCGCTTGTCAGCACCGCGGCGTCACCTGGTGCTGCGGCGCGAAGCAAGATGAGGGAGTGAACCGCCATGACGCCAAGGGCGCCAAGAAACCAGGGGAATGGGATGGAGAAATGCCGAGACGGCACTTCCTCTCTCCCCTTGGCGTCCTTGGCGGCATGGCGGTTGTTCTGCCGATCCGGGTCGACGTCCCGCAGTCGTACTAGAGGACCGCACCCTTCAGGGGTGGAAGTTCACCGGCACCTTGTTGCTCGCGCCGCTCCCGTTGCGCACGCGGATGTACCCGGGGCCGACGCCGCTCGGGACCTGCACCGTGAGGCTCGTCGCGCTGATGCTGGTCGGGCTGGCGAGGGCGGTGTGCGTGGCGTCCACGAACTCGACCTGCGCGCCGGGCCCGAAGCCCGAGCCGGTCAGGCTCACCGTCGTGTTCCAGTGCATGACGTCGGCGTTGTTGAAGTCGAGCCAGAGCCCGCCGCGCACGAACACGCCGGACGAGAGCATCGGGCTCTCCTGGAGGATCATCTGCTCGTGATCGAGGAAGTCGGTCGTCGGATAGTCGCCGTGCCACGCCATGATCGTCGTGCCCGAGTAGCCGTCGGGGTGGTGCAGGCCGAACGAGTGCCCGATCTCGTGGGCGACGGTCCCCTTCGGCACGCCACCGCTGCACTGCCACGTGGCGTATCCGCAGTGGAGCGCGAGCGGCTCCCGCACACCCGAGAGGGGCTCGAGCACCCAGTCGCCCACGAGGGCGTATCCGCTAAAATCGCCCTGGAGGTTGGCGCCCGCCCAGCCGCCGCCGCCCTGCGTGAAGACGAGCGTGGACTGCCGCGCCGGGAAGCCGCCGACGGCCTGTGACACCGCGTTGAGCCAGTTCGGGAGTTCCTGCGGGTTGCTCCGGCAGGCGCTCGTCGGCGTCGAGCCGCAGCGCATGGTCAGGTAGTCCTGGGACGAGCGCACCGGCTGGACGAAGCCCACAAGGTGGAACGAGCCGCCCGACTCGTCGCGGTACCAGCCGCGCAGCTCGTCGAGGTACGTGTTGATGGCGTCGACGTACTCCTGGTGATACGGCTGGTCGCTCGGATAGACGTAATACGCCCTCACCGGGTAGACCTCGCCCGCCGCGAGCTGCGCCACCTGCGCGTCGCTCAGGGCCTGCTGGTAGAGGCGGACCTCGTCGATCAGGCCATTGTAGGCGTTCCAGCTGGGGTGTCCGCCGATGACGATCGGCCGCGTCGATTGCTGAAGTGCGCCCGACGCGGGCGTCGACGCGCGGAGCACGCCGTTGACATAGAGCTTGAGCGCCGCGCCGTCGTAGACGCCGGCGACGTGCGCCCACGCGTTGGCGACGGCCGGGGCCTGGACGGTCGCGCGCCGGCCGGCGCCTCCGTCGGGGAAGGCCACGGAGAAGAAGTACTTGCCGTTGTCGATGCCGAGCAGGAATGAATCTGCCGCGTACCACTGGTTGACGATGGTGCGGCTGCCCGTCACGCTCCGCGGGTTGACCCAGGCCGCCGCGGTGATCCGGTCCTGGAAGTGGAGGTAGCTCCTCCCCTCGCTGCTGATCTCCACCCGATCCCCTGCCCCGTCGAAGTCGCCGGCTGACAGGGACCATCCAGGGCTGCAGAGGCGGCGGCCGGACATCACGCCGAACGCCCCCCGGCCCGAGTCCTCGCGAACACGCGTGATCGCGCCGGCCGCGCAGGTGTCGAAGCTCCAGTAGGCCGCCGGTGTCGGCAGGCTGGCCCGGTCCGCCACGAGCGGGCTGGAGGCCGCAGCTATCGCCTCGTCTTCAGGCTCATCCGCAGGGCCGGCCGCGACGCAGCCCGCGAGGCTCGCCGCCAGGGTGAGGACGATCGATCGAGATACCGTGTGCATGGGAGTCCGCATGGGGAGGGATGCCTTTCTCGCCTGGCGCGCGCGCTCGTCGTCGGAGCGCGCAGCGCGCCGGCTGTGCCAGTGCCGTACAAGGAGGCAGCGCTCAGGGGTTCACCCCGAGCCGTCCGCCTGCCTGCCTGTTACTTCGCCGCGGCTCCCCGGGGCCTGACATGGACCGAGAGAAAAAATGAGGGCGGAGGCTCCGCCTGGGAGGAAAGGCCGGGCGATCGCGCCGCCGGCCGGTGCGCCGAGCCCAGGCCCTCAGGCCCTGGCGCTGTACGGGCAGCCGTGAGCTCTCATGACGGCGGCCGCCGCGGGCTCCGCCACCACAGGCTCCGCCGCCGCGGGCTCCCCCCGCCCCGCCGGCGCCGCGCGCACGACGCTCGACGGTTCCCGCCGCTTCAGGATCATGCGCATCCCGTTCACCGGCTGCAGCGAGATGAAGCCGCGGCAACGCGGGTCGAAGCCGGGGACCAGACGGAGCCGATAGCGCTGCAGCGCCATCGCGACCATGATCTTGCCCTCGAGCTGCCCCATGAACTCGCCGAGGCAGATCCGCTGGCCGGCGCCGAAGGGGATGTAGGCGAGCTTGTCGTCCGCGCTCCGCCGGTGGTTCGCGAAGCGCTCGGGCTTGAACTCCAGCGGATCGCTCCAGAACTCCGGGTGCCGGTGCGTGACCCACGGGACGATGGCCACCGTCGACCCCGCGGCGACCTGATAACCGCCGATGACGTCGTCCTCCAGCGGGCTGCGGAGGATGAACGGCACGGAGGGCAGGAGCCGAAGGCACTCGTTGAAGACCATGGTGAGGTAAGGCATCGACTCGATGTCCTTGGCCGTCGGAGACCGGCCGCCGAGGACGCGATCGATCTCGTCGGTGAGGCGGGCGTACACCTCGGGGTGCTGCGCGAGCTGGTACAGCGCCCACGAGGCGGTGACGCTCGATGTCTCGTGCCCGACCATCAGGATGGTCTTGATCTCGTCCCGCAGCTGCGCGCGGTCCATCTTCGCGCCGGTCTCGGGGTCGACCGAGTTCATGAGGCGGACGAGCACGTTGTCCTCGCCGCCCGCGCCGCGCTGGTAGCCGTCGATGATGCCGTCGATCACGGTGTGCACGCGGTCCATGGCCCGGCGGAAGCGCAGGTGGCTGGGCAGCGGCCAGGACAGCGGCGGGTTGACCAGGGAGTACATCCGCTTCAGCGCGATCGACAGCGCATATTTGAACGCCTCGCGGACGGTGTCCGTGTGGGCTTGCAGCGCGGCGCCAAAGAACGCCTCGCCCGCGATACCGAACGTCACGTCCATCATGTCGTCGTTGATGTCGCGCTCGAACTCGCCCGGCTGGGCGTCCCAGCGCCGCAGCGCCGCCTCCATGTGGTCGACGATGAGGGGGACGAACTTGAGGGTGTTGGCGTGGTTGAACTGGGGCTGCACGTGCCTGCGCTGGCGCCGCCAGAGCTCCCCCTCGCTGTTCACGAGGCCCCAGCCCAGCACGGGGGCGAGCTCGTGGTAGCGCTTCCCCTTGGGGTAGTTCCGGACGTTCGTGCGAAGGACGTGCGCGATGTCGTTCGGGTGAAACGCCATGACGAAGTCCTCGGCCCCGGGCGCCCGCAGGCGCACGACGTCGCCATATCGCGCGAAGAGGTCCTCGTAATGACGCATGTTACCGGTCCTGAAATTCGCCAGGTACCGAAGGCTGGCGAGCGGGCCGGGGCCCGGGGGCTGCGGGTCGAGATGGGCACTCATGATTCCTCCTTCTTCGCGAGCTCCAAGGAAGCCGACGTGAGCTGTTCAGCGCTTACCTGCGCCGAGCGCTGACCGGCGCCGGCCATCGCAAGCGTCAGATGCACAGCGAGCCTCCGCCGTCGACGGTGAGGGTCGCGCCGTTGATCCTCCGCGCCCCGTCCGAGAGCAGCAGCAGGACGGCCTCTGCGACGTCGTCCTCGGTGCAGAGCCGGCCGCCCGGCGTGCGCGACTCCCAGTACGGGAGGATCCGCTCGTGATCCGGGTAGTTGCTCGTCACGTGGCCATAGATCGGCCCGGCGGAGACGCAGTTGACCTGCACGTTGCGCGGGGCGAGCTCGACGGCGAGCGCGCGCGTGAGCGACTCCACCGCGGCCTTCACGGCGCCCATGGCGCCGAAGTGCTCGAGGTACCTCGACGAGCCGTTCGACGAGAGCGCGACGATCCGACCGCCGCCGTGGCGCTCCATCAGGCGCGCCGCGCGCATGGCGCACAGGTGGTAGCCGATGACGTTCGTGCGGAAGGCCAGCTCCCAGTGCTCCGGGGTCGTCTGCTCGAGGGGGCCGAAGCGGCCGTTCGACGCGTTGCTGACGAAGTGGTGCAGCTCGCCGACGTCGCGCGCGATCGCATCGAAGAGCCTGTCGATGTGCGCGGGGTTGGCGACCGAGCCCCAGACGTGCACCGCGTCGCCGCCGTCCCCGCGGATCTCGTCGGCGACCGCCTCACCGTCGTCCCGCGAGTGGAAGCTGTTGACGACGACCCGCGCGCCGGCGCGCCCGAGCTTCGCGGCGATGGCGCGGCCCAGCCCGCGGCTCGATCCGGTCACGAGGACCGTCTTGCCCGCGAGCGCTACCCCGGCGGCAGGGAGCGCCCGCTGCGCCGCAGGGGCCGCGGGCGCGCGCGCCGCGGTGACCTGCGCGGGCGGCGCGGAGTCGACGAGGCGCGCGAGATCGCCGACCGTGCGGGCCTCGTCGAGCGCCACCTCGAGCGCGCCCGGCTGGGCGCCATGCTGCCAGAGGAGCGCGCGGAGCTCGTCGCGCCGGCGGCGGTCGACCCCGAGGTCCTCCTCGAGGCGCGCGTTGGGGACGAGCAGATCGACCGGGTGGCGGGTCGCGTCCGCGAGCGCCTGGACCACGACATGGAGCGCGTCGCCCGCGTGGCCATTGGCGTGCCTTCCGGCCTCCACGTGGCCGTTGGCGTGCTTCGCCGCCTCCACATGGCCGTTGGCGTGCTTCGCCGCCTCCACATGGCCGTTGGCGTGGCTTTCGGTCTCCACGTGACCATTGGCGTGCCATCCGGCCTCGACATGGCCATTGGCGTGGTTTCCGGGCTCCACGTGACCATTGGCGTGCTCTCCGGCCTCCGCGCTGGCCGCGATCGTTCGCGACAGGAACTCGCTGACACGAGCCACCGTGCGCAGCTCGTCGGGCGCCGCCTTGAGGGCGTTCGGGAGACCGAAATCCGCGCGCAGCGTCGCGAGGATCTCGCCGCGCTTCACGGAGTCGATGCCGAGGTCCTGCTCCAGATCGGCGTCGGCGACGACGACCTCGTCGGGGTAGCGCGTCATGCGCACGAAGACGGAGCGAACATGGTCGAGAAGATCATGAGATTGCATCGTCGAAACCTCGTGTTTGGTGAGTGCCATTCATCCGAGAGCCGCGACCGGCGGGACGGGGACGGCCGCGACGAGCGCGAACGCACCGGTCAGCACGGCCCGGCCAAAGAACTGCCCGCCCCGCGCGCCCAGCGCGAAGGAGCGGACCGAGGGCTGCGCGAGGCGCGCGCCGCCCGGCGGGAACGCGACGTCGATGTCCCGGAACGAGAACCGCGCCGGCAGCGCGAGCGCCCCCGTCTTGTAGAGCGCCTCCTTGGCGCTCCAGAGCAACGTCTCGAGGGCGGCGCGGTCGACGCCCGCCGCGGCGCCGCGCGCGAGGCCCTCGCGCTCGCGCGGGGTGAAGTGCTCGTCAGCGAAGCCCGCCGCGCGCGCCTCGACCCGCTCCACGTCGACGCCGACCGCGCGCGCCGTGGTGACCGCGGCCGCCGCGAGCTCGCCGGCGTGCGAGAGCGACACCGCAAACGCGCCGTCCTCGAAGCGCGGGCAACGGCCGGACGGCCCCGTCACCGCGCAGGCGAGGTAGTCCGCGCGCGGGTGCGCCTCGAGCGAGGCCGCGTCCAGCGCGACCAGCGGCGCGCCGCGGCCGGCGGCGAGCTCGAGGCGCAGCCACTTCGCCGCGACGCGCGCGCACGCGGACTGCGCCCGCCGGGCCGCGACGCGTTGCGCGGCGCACGCGCGGCGCTCGCTGGGTGTCAGGTAGGGCTCGAGGCGCGCCGCGGCCTCGGCGTCCGCCCGCGCGACCGCGATCGCGAGCGGCGGCGTCACGGCGCCCCCAGCGTCAGCGTCGCCTGCGCCGCCGGGCGGGCGTCCGCGGCCACGCGCCCCATGACGCGCCCCTCGAGCCCTTCGACCTCCAGAAGCACGCCGCCCGAGGGGTCGAGCGCCTGCGCCCACGCGCCGAGGACGCGATCGCCCGCCGCGGTCGGGACCGTGGCGACGAGCCGGATGGGGACACCCGCGTCGCGGAGCGCGAGGTCGTTGGCCGCCGTCCCGAAGCGGATCCGGTCGACGCCGCCCGCGGCGCACACCGGGAACGCGCCCGCCTCGTCGCGGCGCAGGGTGCCCAGCGACAGGAGCGCGTCGAGCAGGAGGAACGGCGTGGCGGCCCCGCGCTGCCGCGCGAGGGCGCCGTCGGTCGTGAGGCGGAACCGGGCCTCCTTGAGCGCGGGCCCGAGCACGAAGGTGCCGAGGTGATCGAACCAGCCCGCGTGCCGGACCGGCGAGCCAGGGCTCGCATACGGGTCGCGCACCAGGGGCCCGTCGACCCGCCCGGCGTGGCGCGGAGCGAGGCCGCCGCGGTCGACGTGGATCGGGCCGAGCTCGACCACGCAGGTCGCGAAGACGACGCCGGCGCGGAGGGTCACGCCCGACCGGTGGACGAAGTCGCCGCGCACCTCGACGGCGCACGCGACGCGGCCACCGGTGAGCCGCTCGCGGCGGGTCGTCACCGCGCGCACGTCGCGCGGCGCGTCGTCGGCGAGGCGCAGGAACTCGAGGAAGCGCACGTCGCGCACCTCGCGGACGAGCGCCCCGCCGCCCGAGGTCGCGAGCGCGTGCCGGACGGCCAGGTCGACGAGGAACGCCCCGGCCGCGACGGCGCTCGAGCGCGCCCGGTGGTCGGAGAGCCACGGATCGACGCGTGGATCGAGCGTCCACGCGCTCACAGGCGCGCTCTCGGGCGCGCCGTCCGCGGCGGCCAACGCGACCGCCGCGTCCGCCGCGACGATGCGCGGGGCGAAGCGCTCGATCTCGCTGTCGGTGAGCAGGACCTGGGCCGCGCCGGCGGGCGGATCGGCGACGAGGTCGAGGAAGATCCGCCTCCCCTCTTCCGGCTCGACGCCCCGGAGCCCGCGCGCCGCGCCGAGCGCGCTGTACTCGGACCCGGCGGTCATACCGACGCCGTTCCAGCCGAGCCACGCGAGGCTCGACCACGGGCCTGCGCCCGCCTCGGCGGCGAAGTACGCCGCCGCGCGGTTCATCGCCTCGTTCGCCGCGCCGTAGTCCGGCTGCCCGTCGTTGCCGAGCACGCTGAACGCCGAGGTGACGAGGTGGACGTGCGGGCGCGCGGCGGGCAGGTGGTGCGCGAGGGCGCGGCGGAGGTGGGCGAGGCCGGCGAGCTTCGTGTCGACGATCCGCTCGAACAGCTCCAGCGGCTTCGACGTGAGCCGGCTCGACACCTGGATGCCGGCGCCGTGCACGATCAGATCGACCCGGCCGTACGCCGCCGCGACCGCCGCGACGGCGCGGTCGACGTCCTCGCCGCGCGTCACGTCGACGGCGTGGTAGTCGACGACGCGGCCACCGGCGCCCCCGGCGCGCAGCTGGGCGAGGACCCGGTGCGCCTCGCGGGCCGCGCGGAGGCGCGCGTAGCGGTCGCGCAGGACGCCCATCCGCAGGCCCGGGCTCTCGCGCAGGGCCTCGGCGTAGAAGTCCCGCTCGTACGCGTCGAAGTCCGCGTCGGTCATCGCGAGCGCGCGGGCAGGAGCGTCCTCCAGCCGCGAGCGGCCGAGGAGCACGGCGCGGCAGCCGAAGCGGCCGAGCAGGCCCTCGACGAACTCCGCCGTGATGCCGCGCGCGCCGCCCGTCACGAGCACGACCGAATCGGCGTTGAGCTGTGGCACGGCGCGCGCGCGCGGCCTCGCGGAGGCGCGGGCGAGCTGCACGGTGTGCCGCGCGCCGCCGAGATCGACCACCTCCTCGGGAACGGCGGGCCGGGCGCGCCGCCACTCCTCGGAGAGCGCGCCGAGCGCGGCCGCAACGTCGTGCGCGTCGGTGTGGAGGACGCGCACGTCGCCGCCCGGGAGCTCGCGCGCCAGGGACTTCACGAAGCCGCCGACCGCGCCGCTCACCGGCGCGAGCCGCCCGTGGAGGTCCACGGCGGAGGCGACGACGGCGGCGAGGGCCACCTCGCCGCGCGCGATGGCGTCGTAATAGCGGCGCGCAGCGCCGAACAGCGCGCGCAGCGCCGGCCTGTACGAGCCCGGCGCGCCGTCGACGAACGCGAGCGCGTCCGCGGCGCGGGTGAGCACGACGACCGCGTCGACGTCATCGGGGGCCAGGGCCGCGAACGACGCGCCGAGCCGCGCCTCGTCGCGGGCGTCGAGCGAGGGCGCACCGCCGGACGCCTCGGCCCCCGGCGCCGCAAGGTCGCGCGGGCTACCGGGCTCCACCGTGCCGGACGCCTCCTCGACGGCGAGCGCGAGGACGCGCGCTCGCTCCTCGTCGGAGCGCGCGGCGCGCCGCACCTCCGCGGCGAGCGCCGCGTCGGTGCAGACGTAGAGGACGCGGGACGGGACGCGCGCCGCCGGCCCTGTCGCCGGCGCAGGGGCGATCTCGGGGACGAAGCCGTGGATCGGCGTGCCCGTCGCGAAGCCCGAGGCCGGTCGCTCCGGCGCGACCCGCGCGGCCTCGGGGGGCGTGACCTGGACGGCGCGGGGATCGGACGGCCAGCGCACCAGGGCGGCGCCGTGCGCTCGCGCGCCGCGGATCGCCGCGTGGAGCTCGACGACGCCCTCGGCCCCGCGCAGCCGCGCGCTCGATCCGCCGACCGCGAGCTCGCGGGCCGAGGGGCCGCGCACCGCCTCGCCGGCGACGCCCTCCGCCGCGCCGGCGACGAGGTGCAGGCGAGCGAGCACCGGCCAGGCGTGGCGCGCGGCGGTGTCCTCGGTGCACAGCGCGACCAGCAGCGCCGCCTCGCCGACCGGCCGCGGGTCATGGGTCGCGGACGCGCCCCGCGCGACGTCGTCGCTGAAGGCGTTGACGGCCCCCGCGAGCACGACGTCGCAGTCCTCATCGAGCACGAGATCGGCGGCCGCGAGCGCGTCGAGCAGCGAGGTCGCCGAGGTGTCGACGACGAAGTTCGGCCCGCGCAGGCCGAAGACGTTGGCGACGCGCCCGGAGATGACGTTGGGCATGTTGCCCGGCTGCGTGTACGGCCCCGTCGCGGGCGATCCCCCGCGGAGCGCGTCGGCCGTCGTGGAGGCCAGCGCGGGGCTGACGCCGCGCGCGCGGAGCGCCCGCGCCACGCGGTCAGCGAAGATGCGCTCGTTGGCGCGTGCGCCGCGGCGCGTCTTGCCCTCGTGGCCGACGACGACGCCGATGCGCTCGCAGAGCTCGCGCGCAGGCAGCGCCGCGAGCGCCTCCTCCGCGGCCATCGCCGCGAGCAGCTGCGTCGGGTCCATCGCCTCGAGGGCGTCCGGGAGGACCGGCGCGCGGGCCGGCAGCCGGAGCGCGCCCTCGTCGAACGCGAGCACGTCCGACGGGGCGCCCGCGGTCGCGCCGCCCGTGGCAGGGAACACGGACCCGAGCCCGACGACGCACAGCGCGCGGCATCCTCCGCGCGGGCGCGGACGCGCGGGGTGGCAGTCGGCGCGGTGCTCCTCGACGACGAGGTGGGCGTTGGTGCCGCCGAAGCCGAAGCTGTCGAGCGCGGCGCGCAGCGGGGCCCCGCCCTCGGCGGTCCAGGGGGCGGCCGCCGTCGAGATGGCGAACGGCGAGCGCGCCAGATCGATCCGCGCGCTCGGCGCCTGGAACCCGTGCTGCGGGAAGAGCGTGCGCTCGCGGATCGCGAGCACGACCTTGATGAGCGACGCGACGCCCGCGGTCCAGCCCGTGTGGCCGAGCAGCGACTTGACGCTGCCCAGGGCGATGCGCGGGGCGCCCGGGTCGCCGGCGTCGCTCGCGAACACTTCGGCGAGCGCCTGGAACTCGGTGGCGTCGCCGACCGGCGTCGCCGTGGCGTGCGCCTCGACGTACTGAACGCTCCGCGCCTCGACGCCGGCCCGCGCGTGGGCGCGCCGCATCGCCAGGGCCTGCCCGCGGCGCTGCGGCACCGTGACCGACGGGCTCGGGCCGTCGCTCGACAGGCCGCTGCCCAGGAGCACGGCGTCGACGCGATCGCCCCGCGATCGGGCGTCGTCGAGCCGCTCGAGCACGACGACCGCGGCGCCCTCGCCGAACACCACGCCGTCGGCGGACGCATCGAAGGGGCGGCTGCCGGTCGCGGAGAGCCCGCCGAACTGCGAGAACTGGCACGCGTTCGTCGGGCCGGGCTGGTAGGCGCCGCCGGCGATCACGACGTCGGCGAGGCCGCGGCGGAGCATCGCGGCGCCCAGATGGACCGCGTGCATCGACGACGCGCAGGCCGCGTCGACGATGACGGTGCGCGCGCCCTCCCCCACCACGTCGCGCACGACGCGCGCGAGCGGCTCGAGGTGGCCGCGGCACGCCGCGCGCCGCCCGGCGTCGAGCCCGAGCTCGGCCGCCAGCGCGTCCACCACGGCGGCGCGGGCCGCCTCGTCCGCGGCGGCGCGCCCGAGCGCGCGCTCGACGCCGAGCAGCAGCGTGGCCTCGTCGTGCTCGATCGAGCCGTCGGCCGTGGAGCCGAGGAGGCATACGATCCGCAGGGGCGCGCCGTGGCGGAGCACGGACGCGTGCGATCGGGCCTCGGCGAGCGCGCACGCCAGCATGCGGGCCGTCTTGGGCAGCCGCTCGAGCGTGCGCGCGTCGTAGCCGGTCTGCTCGGCGTACGGGCCGAGGGCGTCAACCGTGCCGACCAGCAGGCTGTAGGTCTTGTCGGCGGCGCGGCCGCGGTTCAGGAAGTCGGTCGCGAGCTCCGGGTGTCGCTCGCCGGTGTCGGCGATCCCGCACGTGCCCGCGAACAGCTGCGCGAGGTAGGCGTCGACGCCGCCGGCCCCCGGCAGCACCGCGCCCATGCCCACGATCGCGATCGGCGTCGCCCCCGCAGCGTCCTCGCGCGGGCTCGCGGCGGCGACCGGGTTCGCGGAGCTCGCGACGGCGGCGGGGCTCGCGGAGCTCGCGGCGGCAGGCCTCGCGGCCTCGCGCGGGCGGCGGCCGTCCGGTTCCTCCGCCGGGAGCGGCGCGAGCGCCGTGAGCGCGCGCCCCGCGGCGCGCAGCGCGTCGATCACGCGCCGGTGCTCGGCCACGACGTCTTCCCCGGCGCGGAACGTCGAGATCACGCGCAGATCGGGCCCGGGCGGCGCGCTCCGCCGCGCGAGCGCGGTCAGGGCGCCGCCGCCGCCGCACTCGACGAAGGTGCGAACGCCCGCCGCGTGGAGGTCGCGCACGGCCGCCTCGAAGTCGAGCGGCGTCACGAGGTGCATCGGGAGCAGGCGCGCGGGCGCGAGCGGGCCGTCGCCGTAGTGGACGCGATCGATCGGCGAGTACGTGGCCAGCGCGGGGCGCGCCGCGCCGGCGCGCACGAGGGCGCTCGCGAACGGACCGACCGCCGGCGCGAGCAGCGGCGAGTGGAAGGCGTAGCGGCTCGCGAGCACCGTCGCGCGAACACCGGCGCCGGTGAGCCGCCGCTCGAGCGCGGCGATGCCGTCCGCCGTGCCCGACGCGACCGCCTGATCGGCCGCGTTGACCACCGCGACGAACACGTCGTCCCGGCCGAGCGCATGCACCTCGTCGCGCAAACGCTCCGCGCCGGTGTGCGCAGCGAGCATGCGGCCGGGCGGCGCGCCGCGGAGGGCGAGCACCCGGCGGCACACGACCTCGGCGGCCGTCGCGAGGGGAAACGCGCCGCTCGCGGCCAGCGCGGCGATCTCCCCGAGGCTGTGCCCCGCCACGACGTCGGGCTCGAGCCCGGCGGACCGGAGCAGCGCGACGGCGACGTGGTCCTGGACGAGGATCCCGAGCTGATCGAGATCGACGCACGCCTCGAGGGCGGCCCGCGCCTCCGCCTCGCCGGCGGTCACGAGCGCCGCGAGCGAGGCGCCGAGCAGCTCGCGCGCCGCGGGCTCGGCCGCGGCGACGGCCTCGCGCGCGGCGTCAAAGCGCGCGTGGAGCGCTCGCAGGAGCCGGAGATCGAACGAGCCTTGGCCCGGCAGAAGCAGCGCGATCTTGCCGGCGACGCCGCCGCCCTCCCGCGCGGCCTCCCCGGAGCGCCCCGGCGCCGCCTCCACGCCCGCCGCGGCCTCCGCGTCCCACCGCGCCCTGTGCGGGCGCGCCTCGTGGAGCGGCCCCCGCGCGACCTCGGCGGCGTGCCGGAGCAGGCGCTCGGGGAAGAGCTCACGCAGCGCGGAGCCGCCGCGCAGGCAGAGCTCGACGAAGCGCTGGTGCGGCACGCGCTCGTCGAGGACCCCGACGTGCGCCGTCACCGACCTGGGCAGCGGCGCGAGCTCGTCGCTCGCCGCGGCGACGGCGACGATGCGCTGGTAGCCGCACGCCACGGGCTCGCCGTCGAAGCGGACCGTGCGGAAGTAGCCGTACGCGCTCGAGCGCGTCACGGCGCCGAGGCTCATGAAGATCGCGACGCGCTCGCCCACGCGCACCGGCGCGAGGTTCCGGCTGTACCCCTCGGTGGTGAGCAGCCGGATCGCGGCGCGATCCTCCTCGTGCGGGAGCGTGCCGTCCGCGGCCTCGGCGAAGTAGAGCGTCTCGCGCGCGATGCACTGAAAGCGGAAGTTGGTGAGGTAGTGATGGCTGCCATAGGCCATGCTGTCCTCGAACTTCACGCAGTACGGAACGACGAAGAACTCGCCCATAGATCCTCTCCACGCGGCCCGCCCGCGCGCGGCGTCGACACACGCCTGGCACCGCGTGCCAGCCGATGTTTCGTGCGCTCCTCACCGCTGCGCCGCTCGGGCCGTTCGAATAAGTGTACCTACACGTAAATGCTCAGAGCGCGCCGCGGGCCCATGGCCCCCGGCTGCGCGAGTGATGCCGCGATGCTCGCCTCGGCGCCGCCGTGCCCCTGGCGACAGATGACCGATCGATCGAGGGATCGGCCAGCGCGCGCCGGGGCCGCCAGGACCGCCGACGCCGAGCAGGCGTCGTGCGGACGAGGCGGATCCACGTCGTCGAGGACGAGATAGGTGTAGCTACACCTGAACGGATGTCAAGCCGCGATCCTGGCCGCGATTTGACGGACCAGATCGAAACGGTGTAGATACACTGGTGACCGATTTTGCCCGCGCCGCCCAGATCATCGCGAGCCAGTGCGCCCTCGTGCGTGTCCGCCGCGCGTCGCGCGCGCTGACGCGGCTCTACGACGACAGCCTGCGCGCTGCGGGGCTCCAGGCGACGCAGCTCACGATGCTCGCCGCGGTCGCGACGTGCGGCGACGAGGGCGTGCAGCTCAGCGCGCTCGCGGACGGGCTCGTCATGGATCGCACGACGCTCACGAGGAACCTCGTGCCGCTCGAGAAGGCGGGCCTGCTCCGCGTGGCGCGGGCGCCCGACGACGCGCGCGTCCGGATCATCTGCCTGACGCGTCAGGGCGAGCGCGCCATCGAGGCGGCGTTCCCGCTGTGGGAGCGGACGCAGAAGCACGTCCGCGAGCAGCTCGGCGAGAGCAGGGCCGACGCGCTCCGCGAGGAGCTCGGCCGCGTCGTGGCCCTGGCCACGCGGCCCGAGAAGACGGCGGAGCCCGAGCGGACGCAGCAGAAAGCGCGGACGGGCAAGCGCAAGGCGAAGTGAAGATCACCAGGGGCGCGATGGGCACGGCACGGCGCCGACGGAGGGCCGCGCGGCGCGCGCTCAGCGCACCTGGAAGGCCTGGAAGAAGACGTCGGCCTGCGAGTGCGTTTGGCCCGAGATCGGGTTACCGGGGTGCTCAGGCTCCGTGATGAGGTTGCGCAGGTCTCCCCAGACCGAATAGAGCTTCTTCCCCTCCGACGTGATGTCGAGATACTCGCCGAGGTTGAAGCAAGGCGGGACGACCTGATCGAAGTTCGTCGTCGGGTAGCTCAGACCGGCGGGCTCGCGCAGCGGAATGTTCGTCGGGGAGAGGCGAAAGGAGGTGTCCGTGACGCGCTGCCTGTCGCCCTCGCCGAACGATTCCCCTCGCTCGAACGAGCTCGCCATCTCCACGTCGACGGACCTGTCGCTGTGCTGCGTGTAGTAGAGGATGTGGATGTCGCTCGGCTCGTCACCCATGGTCACGGCCGGGAGCACGTGATGGATGTCCTCGGTCGTGGAGGTGACGGGTATCGGAGGCGTCCATGTCTCCCCGCGATCGTCCGAGCGCATGAGGAACACGTTCGAGCCCGAGCGCGCCTCGCCGCGGTTCCCGCTGGTCGAGGCCGACCAGGCCAGGTAAAGGACCCCGCGTCGCACCGCGAGCGCTGGCTGAACGGTGAGGCGGGAGGCCTGCACATACGTGGGAAAACCAAGCCGCCCCGGGAGGGGCAGCCCGTCGGTGATGGCCAGGCGGAGTCCACCGCGATCGCCGCAGTCGATGAGCTCGCCGGGCTGGACCACGGGCAGGAGCGTCGGGTCCGGGGCTCCCGCGACGTTGAACTCCACGAACTCGAACGTCTCGCCGGCGTCACGGGACACCAGCATCTTGATGAAATCGGTGTTCAAGCCGGTGATGTGAAGGAACGGAACGTAGAGCGCGCCGTCGTCGGGATCCACGACGGGGTTCGTGAACTGGAACTCTTGCCGCAGGGGCGTGGGCTCCGGAGCGAAGATGACCTTTGATGTCCATGTCCTGCCGCCGTCGGTCGAGCGCGCGAAGCGGAGCTCGGTCCGGACGGGTGCCTGGGGGGGCTGGTAGCTGGTCCAGGTCACGTAGAGGTTGTCTCGGCGTCGACGCACCGGGTCGGGGCCCACGGCGAGCCAGCCCTTGTCGGCGCCGTCGTCCTGGGCCACGAGCGCCGCCTCGCTCCACCTGCGGCCGCCGTTGGTCGACCTGTTCGCCTGCACGCCCCGATGGCCCTGCGCGTCCTGGGTGAGCCCAGCGAAATGGAAGAACCCATGGCGATCCCTACGCACGACGGGATCACCGAGCGTGGTCGTGCTCCCGGGCAGCGGAGGGATGAAGCCGCTCTCCCAGGTCCTGCCGCCGTCATGCGAGGTCGAGAAGCCCGAGAAGTACACGGGATTGAGCGCGACCGCGCCGTCGACCAGAGCAGGCTTCGCGCCCGAGGACGTGTTGTAGGCGACGACGATATTGCGACCATCTGCTGCGATCGAGGTCTCGCTCTGGGTCACGTTGACGAAGGGAGGGATCGTCGGATCAGTGGAGAGCACATACACCTTGTCGAGCGCTGGGTCGTTGACCTGAACGTTCTCTCCGAGCGCCCGGATCGACGGCGTGTATTCCGGCCAACGGGACGAGGACGCTCGCTCGGCGAGATTCGCCCACGCGCGGCCGGTAAGCGCCTGGTGCGGGGCGATGCTCGCGGTGCGAACAGGCGGCGTGACGCCGTTCTCCGTCACGCCGCCGAGCGCGAGCTCGGGGCCGTTCGCGAACGGCGCGCCGTCGAACTCCGGCCCTTCCGAGCACGCCTGGAGCGCTGGCGAGGCGGCGAGGAGAAGTGCAGCACGAACAACGTTCGATCGTGGGGAACGCATCATTCCTCCTTGGGCCAACGCGCCGTCGAGCACATACCCGCGCTCGCGCTCATCGCCCGCATTGAAGTGGCAGCGCGGAGCTGCCGCCGAAGGGAGCGCTCCGCGCCAACCAGCGCTCGGCGCAGCGGCTCCTTCGCCCGCCCGAACTCGCGAGAGCCCTGCTTACTACTCCGCACCCAGGAGCCGCGCAACTCGCAGAACATGCGATATCCATCTTCGATTCGGACACTCGCTGAAGCTCGGACGCTCTCTGGCGCGCCGCCGCGCGGGGATGAACCGACTGAGATTCTCGTCGCACGGAATCATCAACGCTGCGACGCCGAGCACCTCCAGCGTCAAGGTGACCGCGACGTCGAGGCAACCACCGCGGCGCCGCGCGGCTGGGCGGCTGGCGCGGGCCTCAGCGGCGGACGGGCAGGGTCCCTCGATGGCTGTCGGCCGGTCGACCGGCGGGGCGGCGCGCGGCGCGCCGGCGTCCCGCCCCGGGCTGTCGCGGCGTGGGTGCGGTCGGGCTCGTCGGCCCGGCCACGCGTCCGCCACCTCCGCGCCGGGCAGACCCTCGGCCCCACCGCGCTCGTCCACGAGGCGTCCGGCGCATGCTGGAATCCAACGAGAAGATCGTCGGCCGAGCGCCTGACCTCGATCATGGGCCCGCGATGAAGCTGTCCTGGTAGCCCGGGTCCTCCACCGCGAGCGCGGCCGCGGTGGCCGAGAGCGGGCGGATCGTGTCGAGCATGACCGCGAGCTCGCTCGTCTCGCGGGCGCCGAGGCTCGCCTCGTACGCGCCGGGGTGCGGCCCGTGCGGGACGCCGGCCGGATGGTGCGAGATGCTGCCGGGGCCGACGCCGCGGCGTGAGGTGAAGTTGCCGCGGCAGTAGAACAGGAGCTCGTCGCAATCGACCGACGAGTGGGGGTACGGGCAGGGGATCGCCTCCGGGTGGAAGTCGGTCGGGCGCGGCACGAAGCTGCAGACGAGGGCGCCGCGCGCGGCGAACGTCCCGTGCCAGTCGGGAGGCAGGTGGACGAGCCCGACGCGCGCCTGGAAGCGCTGGATCGGGAACGCGAACGGGTACACCGCCCCGTCCCAGCCGACGACATCGAGCGGCGAGCGCTCGAGGGCGAAGCCGTGGAAGGCGCCGCCGCGCTTCACGACGAGCGCGCGGATGCCCTCGTCGAGGGGGCCGACGAACGTGGGCCGCCGGAAATCGCGGTGCGAGTACGGCGCGTCCATCCGCAGCTGGCCGACCTCGTTGCGCCACTTGCGCGGGAGGTGGATGTCCGCAGCCTCGATCGAGAGCCACCGCTGGGGCACGGCGTCCGGGAGGAAGCGGTGGAAGAGCCCCTTCGGGATGACGACGTAGTCGTCCTGCTCGAAGCGGAGATCGCCGAGCATCGTGCGCAGGACGCCACTCCCGTGGAAGATGAAGAACAGCTCGTCGGCATCCGCGTTCGCGAAGTACACCGGATCGGCGGCGTCCGGCTGGGCGAGCCCGATCACCACGTCGTCGTTGAAGAGCAGCGGCACGCGGCAGTCGACAGCGGGCCCGCCCCGCCGCGGCAGATCCTGCGACCGGTAGTGCCGCTTCGCGAGCGGGCGCGCCGGCGCGGCGACCGGCAGCGCGAAGCCGTGCGCGGCCTCCGCGATCCGGTGCTCGTGCGGCCGGCGCTCGTGGTAGGCGATCGTGAACGGGCCGTCGAAGCCCGCCCGCGTCAGGCACTCCTCGTAGCGGAGGTCCCCCGCCTCGCTGCGCAGAGCGATGTGGTGCTTCGGGGGCATGGCCCCGACGGCGATGCGATCGAGCATCAGCCGCTCCCTTCCGCTCTCTGCTGCCGCTCGATGCTCTCGAACAGCGCCCGGAAATTGCCGGCGCCAAAGCCGCGATCCCCCTTTCGCTGGATGAGCTCGAAGAAGAACGGCCCCGCGTCGGGATCGCGGTGCGTGCCCGACGACTCCTTGAGGAAGATCTGGAGGAGGTACGACCTCGCGCCGTCGCCGTCGACAAGCACCTCGAGCTCCCGCAGCGCCGCCGCGTCCTCGTCGATCTGCCCGATGCCGAGCTGCCGCAAGCGCTCGGGCAACATGTCGTAATAGGCGGCCGGGGTCGGCATGAACTCCACGCCCCGCGCGCGCATCGCGCGCACGGCGGCGAGGATGTCCTCCACGGCGAGCGCCACGTGCTGCACGCCGTCGCCGCGGTGCTCCTCGTGGAAGACGTTGATCTGCGAGCTCTTGAAGTAGGGCCGATAAGGCTCGTTGTTCGCGAACTTCACGCCCGAGGCCGGGTCCCACATCACGGCCGAGCGCAGGCCTGAGCCGTGAGCGGCGCCCTTCGCGACGTCGTTCGTGTGGAAGGCGATCTGCCAGAACGGCTCGAGCCCGAGCACGTGCTCCATCCAGAGCAGGGCGGGCGCCATCGTCTGGAAGTTCGAGGTGACGTGATCGAACCGGGCGATCCCGAAGCGGTTCTCGCCGCCGCGCGGCGCGCCGTAGGCCACGCAGCCCGGGAACAGCGCCCGGTATCCGCGCCGCTCCACGAAGCGAAAGGTGGTGTCTCCGAACGGCGTTGTGATCGAGAACGACGCGAACGCGCCGCCCTCATCCGTCGCCCTGTGGATCTCGTCGATCGGCGTGCCCCCGCGGCCGTCGAGCAGCCGGAAGGCGCGGTCGATGTCCTCCACCTCGAAGATGACCGTGCCCACCCCGTCGGGGTGCTTGCGCAGGTAGCGCCACGCCCGCCCGCCCTCGCCGATCGGCTGCGAGCAGACGACGACGCACTCGCCAGCCCGGAAGACGACCGACTGCTGCGCCGCCGCCGCGGTGAGCTCCGGCGAGCTCGCGGCGATCTCCTGGAAATCGAGCTTCTCCGTGTAGAACCTGCGGCTCCGCTCCAGGTCGCGCACGTAGTAGTGCAGCGCCTCCACCCGCTTGATGCCGATCGACTCCACCTTGGCGCTCATCCGGATACCACCCGCTGCGCGATGCGCCCGAACAGGCTCTCTCCCGCGCGATTCAGCATCTCGATCATGATCGTGTCTCCTGGCTTCATGAAAGGCGTCGTGGCCGCGCCGTGCGCGAGGATCTCGAGCGTGCGCTTCTCGGCCAGGCACGACACGCCGCGCGCCGGGTCCTCGTTGGAGACGGTGCCGCTGCCGAGGAGGGTCCCGGCCGTGAAGCTGCGGGTCCGGGCGATGTGCTCGATGAGCTCGAAGAACGAGAAATGCATCTCCGGGCCGGCCTCGGGATCGCCGATGAGACCGCCGTTGTAGTTCGAGCGGAGCCGCAGGTGGACGCGTCCGTCGCGGAACGCGTCCCCGAGCTCGTCGGGCGTGATCGCGAACGGGGAGAACGCGGTGGCAGGCTTGGAGCAGAAGAACCCGAAGCCCTTCGCGAGCTCGGCGGGCACGAGGTTGCGCAGCGTCACGTCGTTGGCCAGCAGGAAGAGGCGGATGTGCCGGTGCGCCTCGTCGCGGCGCGTGCCCTGCGGGGTGTCGCCGAGGACGACGCAGACCTCGGCCTCGAAGTCGAGGCCCCAGGCCTGGTCGCGCAGGACGATGTCGTCGGTCGGGCCGAGGAGGACGCCGGAGCCGCCCTGGTACACCAGCGGATCGGTCGTGAGCGTCTCGGGAGGCTCGGCGCCGCGCGCCTTGCGCACGAGCACGATGTGGTGAATGTACGCCGAGCCGTCGATCCACTCGTACGCGCGGGGCAGCGGCGCGGCGAGATCTTCCACGGCAAGCGGCGTCACCACCGCGTCGCCGCGCTCGATATCGTCGGCGATGCGGCGGAGCGCGGGCTCGGCGCGCTCCCAGTCGTCCAGCGCGGCCTGGAGCGTGGGGAAGGCCGCGCCGGCGGGCGCGTAGGCGAGGCCGTCGCGACGGACGACGACGAGCGTGCCGTCGCGGCCGGGGCCGCGGAGAGAGGCGAGCTTCATGCGCGTGCGAGCTCCTCGTGGCGCCCCGGCAGTCTCTTCGCCTCCGCTGGACGAGCAGGAGCCCCGTCGCGCCTGCCAGGGCTCGTCCTCGTTTGCGCACGGTGCACCGAGTAACCGGTTGAATGGATCCGCATGAACACCGGATTGGATGTTTTCACGACGCCCCACGATCTCGCGCAGCGCGCCATGGAGGTGATTGCAACGATTTCGTACCCGATCCCTCTGGCTCGCGGCATAGGTATACTCGCCTATGCCGCGATGTGAGGGCCGCCATCACTCCGCAGCTGCGGGATCTCTCGAGCTCCGCGAAACCCCATCGTCTTGGGGATCACTTTTGCAGCTGGACGCCGAGGAACAGGGCGTTCCCTTTCGCCCCCGACAGATCGCTTCTTTGATAGCCGAGCGCGACACGCGCAGCGTGCCCCTCGATGATGTAGCCCATCTGGGCATCGATGAGAAGATAGGGGTCGGCGTTCTTCGGCTTCGCTTGTTGTAGTCGGACCAGAGGCTGCAACTTCCCGACGCCGACGTTGCTCGGCGTGAGGTAGCTCGCGAGCGCAAAATAAGAATGGTCGAACCTCTCGAAGTCGCCGAAGTACTTGTAGAATGCGCCCTCGAGCGTGAGGGTGCCCGCCGCGCCGAGGTTCTTCTCGAACAGGAGGTCGGCATTGACCTCGCCATAGGTGTCCTTGCGCGGGGTGCCTGCGGGCTCGCCCGTCGCAGGAGGCGGCAGCGATTCGACCGAACCTTCCCTCTGCACCTCACCCCCCACGCCGAGCGCTAGGATGCTCTTCTCCCCGAGGTACGTGGCCTTCTGGTAATAGGCTGGCTCTGGATCGAGCAAGCTCAAGTTGAGCCTCACCGTGTAGAGCGGGCTCACCGAAGAGTCATGCAGGTTGAAAGCACCCACGTAATACTTGAACAGGCCGCCCGCTGCCTTGCCCCAGGTGGTTACCCCATCGTTGCGCCCGAAAGGCCCCTGTCTTGGCCCGATCGGCGGCGCATAGGGCTCGAAGAATCCGGGATAGTTCCACGGCCCCATCGACCACGGCCCGGAGAAGGCGGAGCGATCCGACGGCACGATCATTCGACCGATCCAGACGTTCAGCAGATCATGGAACTGGAGCTTGGCGATGGCGTCACGGATGGTCGCGCTGCCCGTGATGTTGCCCCCCGTTGGGGTCGGCCCGAACTGAGCGACGATCGCGCCCTGCAGGCCGATGAATCGGTTGATCTCGCCTGAAAACAACAGATCCAGCTCTCCTTCCCCGAGCAGCCGGTCCATCTTCTCGCGCGCGCCGGGGTTCTGTAAGCGACCTCCGACGCGGGCCCAGGCCGCGACGCTGACCGGCTTCTTCCACGGCTCCTTCTCCGCCGGCGGTGCCGTCGAAGCTGGACCGGGCCCGGCAGCGCCCTGCGGCGCCGGCGCGCCGGCGTGGGCTTCCGCAGACGGCGCTGGCGCCGCGCTCGCGTCGGCAGCAGGAGCCGCGATCGTCGGAGTCTCGCCCGTGGGCGCCGGCGGCGCCTCGGGCGGCGGTTGTGCCCGTACCGAGCGATGGAAGGAAGTGATGCCGAGAATGACGGCCAAGAACCCTGCGCCGACATCGCCCCGGCGTCTCGCCGCTCTCGTCTGTGTGCTCATGCGTTCTCCGTGTCAGGACATCCGAGGTCTTGAAGATCTCAGCCACGCTCGCGCCCCCTAGCCGATCTCGTACACCGTGAGCCGCACCCGATCGGCCAGCCGCTCGCCCACGGCCAGGGCCAGCACCGCGTTCAGCCGCAGGAGCCCTGGCGCCGAGGTGCGCATACGGATGGCGGTGCGGAAGTAGTAGAGCCCGGGGTCCACGGCCTCGCCGCGCCCGAGCGCCGCCAGCACCTCCGGCGGCCCGGCGCGGACGCCTTCGGAGAGGATCTCCACCGTCCCATGGCCGGCGATGTCGAGGATGTAGTGGGCGGAGATGTCCATCCGCCCGTCGGCCCAGATCGTCTGCCAGTCGCCACCCGGCAGCACCCGCCCCTCGAGGCCTCCGGCCACCGTGCCGCCGACAATCGGGATGAAGCGCCGGCCGGGCGAGCTCGGATTGACGGTGACCGGCGGGTCCACCGCCACATCGAGCGTCATCAAGGGGACGAGGGGAGGGCTCACGCGCGGGGCTCCGAGGCGCGCTTCAGGCCGGTCAGCACCTTGTAGCGGGCGGCGATGGTCTCCAGCTCGCCCGGGGCGAAGATGTCCTCGATATGGTCGAATCCGTCGGGCGCGCGATCCTGGGCGATCTGCATGCACTGCTCCGGACCGTTGCCGCGATTGGCCGCGACGATGGCGGCGGTGGCGGGCAGGCGCTCGGCCTCGTAAGCGGCCAGCGCTTCCACCGGATCGGCGTGGGCGGCGAGCGCGCGGACCAGGGCGCGGGCGTCCAGGATGGCCTGGCTCGCCCCGTTGGAGCCGATCGGATACATGGGATGGGCGGCGTCCCCCAGCAGCGTCATGCGCCCATGGCTCCAGCGCGGCAGCGGATCGCGGTCGACCAGCGGGAACTCGTAGATCACCTCGGCGCCCCGGATCAGGCCGGGCACATCCAGCCAGTCGAAGCGCCAGGCCTCGAACCTCGGCAGGAAGTCGGCGGGATCGCCCCGCCGGTTCCAGTCCTCCCGTCGCAGGCTCTCGGCGACGATGAGCTCGGCGATCCAGTTGATCGTCTGGCGGCCGTCCGGCCCCGGTGGGGAGATGGGATAAGCGACGAACTTCTGGTCCTGATGCCCGGCCATGATCATGCTGGCGCCGGTGAGGAACGGCGCCGCCAGGCTGGTCGCCCGCCACAGGATGCGGCCGCCATAGACCGGCGGCCCCTCGTCCGGATAGAGGCCGGCGCGCGCCGCCGAATGGATGCCGTCGGCGCAGATCAGGAGATCGGCGGACACCTTCCAGGCCACGCCCTCGCGGTTGAGGAAGCGCGCCACGATGCGGCCCTCGCCCTCTTCGTGGTCCAGGAGGCGCCGATCGCAGATCATCCGGTCGGGCCCCAGCCGCTCGACGGCGGCGTCGAACAGCACGCCCTGCAGGGCGCCCCGGTGCAGGGAGATCTGCGGCGCGGCGTGGCCGGCGAAGCGGCCGCGCGGCTCGCCCCAGATGCGCTGGCCGAAGCGGTTGAAATAGACAAGCTCCCGGGTCGCCACCCCGTGGACCATCAAGGCCTCGACCAGGCCCAGCTCGTCCAGCACCTCGGCTGCGTGGGGCAGCAGGTTGATGCCGACCCCGAGCGGCAGGATGGTAGGCACGGCCTCGAACACCGTCACCTCATGGCCCGAGGCGTGCAGCGCCAGAGCCGCGGCCAGGCCGCCGATCCCGGCGCCCACGACGATTACCTGCATGAGATCCTCCCGCAACCACGCGGCTTGACGCCGCCCATTGTCATGGGCCGTAACAATCTCTCCGACCCGAGCCACCCGGATGGCGCCCAGCGCAGATCGCCCCCGCCATCTCCTCAATCACCGGCATAACGTCCGCGAATGGTCATCACCGCCGCGGCCAGCCCGGCCGACAGCACCACGGGCACCATGGCCATGGCCACGCCGGCGGGGCCCCAGCCCTGCCCCAGCAGGTGTCCCGCCACCAGCGGCCCGCCGATGGAACCCAGCCGGCCGGCGGCGATGGAGGCGCCGGTGGCCAGCCCGCGCGCCTGCGCCGGGTAATAGAGCGGGATGACGCCATAGAGCGAATATTGCGCGCCCAGCAAGAAGAAGCCGGCCAGGCCGGCCAGCACCAGCACCGGCGGCAGGCTGTCTGCCCCCGCCAGCCCGAACAGCGACAGGGCCAGGGCGGGATAGGCCGCGATGATGGGAAGGCGCGGCCCGAGCCGGTCCACCAGCATGCCGATGACCCAGCAGCCGACGATGCTGCCGGCATTGAAGGCGAACGCGGCGCCAGCACCCCCGACTCCGCCAAGGCCCTTGGCGGCCACCAGCGATGGCAGCCAGTTCAACAGCAGATACAGCACGAGCAGCGTCAGGCCGAAGGTGAACCAGGCCAGCAGCGTGACCAGCAGCCGGCCATGGCCGAACAGCGCCTGCCCCCCGCCCGGCCGCTGGGCGCCGCTGGCCGCTGCTGCGCGGCTGTCGGGCATCAGCCGCGCCATGACCGGCAGCAGCAGCAGCGGCATCACGCCGCCGGCCAGGAAGATGCTGTGCCAGCCGAACCGTGCCAGGAAACCGGCCGCGAACAGCGCCGCCAGCGCGCCTCCGGCCGGCATGCCGCTGAACATCAAGGTGGTGGTGCGGGTCCGCCGGTCGGGCGGGGCGATTTCCAGGGCGACAGCCACGAGGGTGGGCATCGCCGCCCCCAGCCCTGTCCCAGCCAGGAGCCGGTAGAGGCCCAGCGACAGCGGTCCTCCCGCCACCACGGTGGCCAGCGTGAACAGGCCGAAAACGGCGACGGCCAGCATCAGCAGCGGCTTGCGGCCCATGCGGTCGGCCATCCAGCCGCCGGCCAGCGCGCCGCAGACCAGCCCGGCCATGCCGGCCCCGAACACGACGCCGGCCTGCCCGGGCGTCAGGCCCAGGGCGGGGATCAGCAGGGGCGCGGCCACGCCGACGGCCTGGATGTCGAACCCTTCCAGCAGCGCGATCAAGAAGCACAGCGACAGCGTGACGGCGCCGCGCGGCGCGTGAGGGGGCGATGCGCCCATGGGGAAACCTCCCGTTTCGTTCCCGTTGCCCGGGATGGTTGCAGCTGGCCGCAGCCGAACAGATGCGGTGATTGAACGTAGCTGGTGGAGCGTGACGGACCCGGTGAACACGCTCGCGCCCTTCGGCGAGCACGAGCTCCCGACCTCGAAGTCCGGGGCGACCTGGACGACCGCATCCCCGGTTGGATCAGGCCACCGTCGCGGACGCCGCCAGTGCAACGCCCCCTGGAGCGCTCGTGCCGAGATTGCCGAGCGTTGTCATTCCTCCTCGCCTCTCTGGTCGCAGATCGCCGTCCGTCCTCGCATCACCCGATGCGGGTGACTGCAACGACTTCGTACCCGAGCCCTCTGGCTCGAGGCATAGGCATACCCGCCTATGCCTCGAGGCGAGCCGTTGTCAGGCGACAGTAATTTTGTTGCCGCGATGGGGTCGGGGCGGAGGCGGGCGCGGTGGCCGCAGGATCGGGTCGCGCCGGATGGCCAGGCTCTCGCCCCCGAACGTCGTCCCCATCTACGAGATCGGTGAGCAGAGCGCATCCGGTTCGGCCTCATGATCGGCGCTCTCGGCGCGGTAATGGCGACGGTGGGTATCGGCCGCGTCGTCCCGGTGGTCCGCCCCGTGGACCTCTTCGCGATGGGCTGCGTCACGGCGCTCGCGGGGTTCACGCTGCTCCGGGTCTTCCGCCGCCCGCTCTCGAAGAGCGCGGTGAACCGGCGGATCGGCCACGTGGTGAAGGTGCTGCTCGTCGCGATGCTCCTTCACCGGGCGCTCGCCATGATCACCGACGACCCCGTGGAGCGCGCGCTCGCGACGAACCTGCTCCTCTTCGCGGCCGTCCACGCGACCGCCGCGCCGAGCCTGCCGAGGGCGAGCTGCATAGCGGCCGCGCTCTGTGCGGCGTGCGCGGCGGCCGCCGCGGTCTTCCGGGAGCATGCCGCCGCGATCTACGTCACGGGCGTGCTGGGCTCGCTGACGATCGCCATCGTGGTGTGGCACCGCGAGTAGCGCGTCGTCGCCTATCCCTGGTCGAGCGTGAAATCTCGCCTAGCTTCCTCCCCGGGCGCCTGCCGGCCGGAAGCGCACAATCAAGGGCGAACTTGAGCCCCTCCCCTGGTGCTAGGGAACGAACGACGGAAAGTTAAGCGATATCAATAGGTTCGCAGAACACGGGTAGATGGGTTCACTTCCGCAATGGCCCAACGGGGAGCGACCGGCCGCCTTTTGGGAGCTTTAGCGTCCATCACGGTGGGGGCGGCAGCATCGCCCTGGGCCAGCGCCTGGCGGGGCGGTGTCGAGGCGAGGGAAGGGCGTCTTGGAGTTGTTGTCCGGCTACGTTGACGAGCTCACCTCGAGGAGGCGACCATTCACCTATGGCTGCCATCCCTGGCTCGTCCGGATCGACCCCGCGGCGTCGCTTTCAGGCCGGTGGCACGGTCCGGGACAACGCGCTCTACGTCGAGCGCCCCGCGGATCGCGAGCTCCCTGAGGCGCTCAAGCTCGGCGAGCTCTGCTTCGTTCTAGCGACGCGCCAGATCGGCAAGTCCAGCCTGCGCCTGCGTGCGGCCAAGACCCTCGAGGCCGAGGGGGTGGCCTGCGTGCACATCGACCTCACCCTCTTGGGCACCGGTACCGCCACCCCCGAGACCTGGTACTTCGGCCTTGCCGCGGAGATCGCCGAGCAGCTCGACCTGCCCCGGCCAGACGCCTTCTGGGAGGCGCACAAGATGCTCGGCCCCGTGCACTGCTGGTCGCGCTACCTCGAGGACGAGGTGCTCGCGCGGGCGGACCGCCCAGTCGTAGTCTTCGTAGACGAGATCGACGCCACGCTCTCGCTGCCCTTCTCGCGCGACGACTTCTTCACCGCGGTGCGCGCGCTGTACCTCCGGCATTTGGAGCGCGCGGAGGGCGCGCGGCTCACCTTCTGCCTTCTCGGTGTCGCCGCGCCCGGGGATCTTGTCGAGGATCCGACCCGCACCACGCTCAACGTCGGCCGCTCAATCCGCCTCGAGGACTTCACCCGAGAGGAAGCCGCGGCGCTTGGCGAGGGCTTCGAGGGAGTGACCGAGGACCCGGATGCGTTGATCGATGCCATCTTCGCGTGGACGTATGGACACCCGTACATGACGCTGCGGCTCTGCGAGGATCTCGCGGGCACGCGGCGGGGGCAGGCGGTGGACGACGCGGTGTGCGTGCGCTTCCTGGAGCGGGGAAGGACGGAAGATCCAAACCTGCACTACGCGGCGCGCTGGTTCGAGGAGGCGCGGGCGGGAGCAAAGGCGGAGCGGGTGCCGCGGACGCTGCGGCTCTACAAGATGCTGCTCACGGGCGAGGAGGTCACGGCGCAGGGGAGCGAGCCGGATCAGCTCGCCCTTCGGCTGACCGGGATGGCGGCGGAGCGCGAGGGCACGGGCGGGCAGCGGACGCTCGGGGTACGGAACCGGATCTTTGCGGAGGTGTTCGACGCGGCGTGGGTGCGGGCCAAAGAGGCTGACCGGGCAATAGTCGAGCCGCTTTCCCAGTGGCTCACGAGCGGGCGCAAGCAGGATTACCTGTTGCGCGGGGCGCGGCTCGAAGAGATGCGCGCGTGGGCGCAGGGGCGGCAGGATTTGACCGGGGAGGAGCGGGACTTTCTGCAAGAGTCCGCGCGGGGCGAGGAGCGGCGACAGGCCGAGGAGGAGAAGAGGCGGACGCTGCGGCGGCTGAATGCGGTCCTGATCGCGGTGATTGCGCTGCTGATGACGGCGTTCGCGGCAGTGCTGTGGCAGGCGGACAGGGCGAAGAATGCCGAGACGGAAGCGAAGAGAGAGACGGAAAAGGCGAGAATCGCCGAGGAGCACGCGAAGCGCGAAGCGGACAAGGCCAATGCGGAGAGAGATCAGAAGGAAGCAGCCAGGCGCGACGCCTTGCACGAGCGCGACCTGAAAGAGCAAGAGAGAAAACGCGCCCAAGAGGCGGCGATACGGGCACAGCACGAAGCCCATGAAAAGGAGAAGGCCAACCGTGAGGTGCAGCGCCAGGCTGCCTCGGTCAATGCGCGGCGGCTCGCGGCGTTGGCTGACCTGGCGGGGGCTTCTGGGTTAAAGCGGCGGCAGTTGCTGCTAGCCGTCGAGGCCGTAAAAGCGGGGGAGCATGCGAGGAGTCCTCTTGTCACCGTGGCGGAGCAGGCGCTCGGTGACGCCGTACGTGATGTCAGAGAGGAGCGATTGCTCGCCGGGCATGACTCGGCGGTCACTGCGGTGGCCCTGAGCCTTGACGGCCTCCGTGTCCTGACCGCTTCTAAGGATAAAACGGCGCGCATCTGGCGCGCCGACGGTCAAGGCGAGCCCATCGTCCTTCGTGGCCACAAAGGTGAGGTATCGAGCGCAATGTTCAGCCCTGACGGCGCCCGTGTCCTGACCGCATCTTTGGATAAGACGGCGCGCATCTGGCGCGCTGACGGCCAAGGCGAGCCCATCGTCCTGCGCGGCCACGAAGGCGTGCTCTGGAGCGCGGTGTTCAGCCCTGACGGTGCTCGCATCCTGACCGCATCTTTGGATAAGACGGCGCGCATCTGGCGCGCCGACGGCCAAGGCGAGCCCATCGTCCTGCGCGGCCACGAAGGTGTGCTCTCGAGCGCGGTGTTCAGCCCTGACGGTGCTCGCGTCCTGACCGCGTCTGGGGATAAGACGGCACGCATCTGGCGCGCCGACGGCCAGGGCGAACCCATCGTCCTTCGTGGCCACGAAGACGGCGTCCTGAGCGCGGTGTTCAGCCCCGATGGTGCTCGCGTCCTGACCGCATCCTTGGATAACACGGCGCGCATCTGGCGCGCCGACGGCCAGGGCGAGCCCATCGTCCTGCGCGGCCACAAAGACGCGCTATGGAGCGCAGTGTTCGGCCCCGACGGTGCTCGCGTCCTGACCGCATCCTTGGATAACACGGCGCGCATCTGGCGCGCCGATGGCCAAGGCGAGCCCATCGTTCTGCGCGGCCACGAAGGCGTGCTCTCAAGCGCGGTGTTCAGCCCTGACGGTGCTCGCGTCCTGACCGCGTCTGGGGATAGGACGGCGCGCATCTGGCGCGCCGATGGCCAAGGCGAGCCCATCATTCTGCGCGGTCACGAACGCGGGGTCGGGAGCGCGGTGTTCAGCCCTGACGGTGCTCGCGTCCTGACCGCATCCCTGGATAACACAGCACGTATCTGGCGCGCCGATGGCCAGGGCGAGACAGTCGTCCTGCGCGGTCACGAACGCGGAGTCGGGAGCGCGGTGTTCAGCCCGGATGGTGCTCGCATCCTGACCGCATCCGCGGATAAGACAGCGCGCATCTGGCGCGCCGATGGTCAAGGCGAGCCCATCGTCCTGCGCGGCCACGAAGGCGCACTCTGGAACGCGGTGTTCAGCCCGGATGGTGCTCGCATCCTGACCGCATCCGCGGATAAGACGGCGCGCATCTGGCGCGCCGATGGCCAGGGCGAGCCGATCATCCTGCGTGGCCACGAAGACGGAGTTCTGAGCGCGGTGTTCAGCCCGGATGGTGCTCGCATCCTGACCGCGTCCTTGGATAACACGGCCCGCATCTGGCGCGCCGATGGTCAAGGCGAGCCCATCGTCCTGCGTGGTCACGAAAACGCGGTCGGGAGCGCGGTGTTCAGCCCGGAAGGTGCCCGCATTCTGACCGGGTCCTGGGATAAGACGGCGCGCATCTGGCGCGCCGATGGCCAGGGCGAGCCGATCATCCTGCGTGGCCACGAAGACGGAGTTCTGAGCGCGGTGTTTAGCCCTGACGGTGCTCGCGTCCTGACCGCTTCTGGGGATAAAACGGCGCGCATTTGGCGCGCCGATGGCCAAGGCGAGCCCATCGTCCTGCGCGGCCACGAACCCGAGCTCTGGAGCACGGTGTTCAGCCCCGACGGTGCTCGCGTCTTGACTGGGTCCTCGAATACGACGGCGCGTATCTGGCGCGCCGATGGCCAGGGCGAGCCCATCGTCCTGCGCGGCCATGAGGGCGGAGTCCGAAGCGTGTTGTTCAGCCCTGACGGTGCTCGCGTCTTGACGGCATCCTTGGATAACACCGCGCGCATCTGGCGCGTTGATGGCCAGGGCGAGCCCATCGTCCTGCGGGGTCACAAAGGCGAGATCTTGAGCGCGGTGTTCAGCCCTGACGGTGCTCGCGTCCTGACTGCGTCCTGGGATACGACGGCGCGCGTCTGGACCATCTCAATCGATCGTCTCTTACAGCGCGCCTGCGCCCACGCCGCTCGCAATCTCACCCGCGCCGAATGGTCCCAATTCATGTCTGGCAACTCTTATCGACAAACCTGCACCGAGTGGCCCGAAGCCCCCACGTCGCCCTAAGCCCCCATGCTCGTCCCGCTCCAACCCCCCGGCACCCCCTACCGCTCCGCCTGGTACGTCGCTCGTCCCCACGAGGAGCAACTCGCCCTCAACTACCTCGAATATGGTCAGCCCGTCCTCCTCTGGGGCCCGCGCCGCCAGGGCCGCACCTGGCTTTGGACCCATATCTCGGAGCAATGGAGAGCCGCCGCAAACGACTTCCGCCAGGTCGCCGTTGTCTACCTTCATACCTTCGACGCCGACGCTTTCACTGATCTCGATGCTTGTCTGCGCGCCTTCGCCATTGCCTTGCTCGAAGCACTCGACGATAGCATCGGAACCGACGCTTATGCCACCGTGGAAGCCACTTGGTCTTCCCTCAAGGGCGACCCGAAACGCAAGATCAACGATCTCCTTGCCCGCACCATCCTCCGCCTCGTACCGGGCCCGCTCCTCCTCATCATCGACCGCGCCGACCTCGTCGTCGGTCGGCCCTTCTACAATGACTTCTCCGGCCTGCTACGCGGCTGGGCTGAGAGCTCGGTCGCCAAAGGGCCCTGGAAAAAGCTCCGCCTCCTCGTCTCCGTCTCTACCCCGCCCGCTCGTCTTAGTACGGAGGTTAACCAATCCTTCTTCTATAACCTCAGCGACCCCATCGAGGTCATGAACCTCGAACGGGCCCAAATCGCCGAGCTCGCCGACCGCCACGGCCTCCAGCTATCCGACGCCGATCTCGACCGCCTCATGAGCCTTGCCGGCGGCCACCCCTACCTCGTGCGCGCCGTCCTCTTCGATCTTGCCGGCCAGCGCTACACCCTCGTCGATCTCGCCTCCGGCGCGCCGCTTGGCCGCAGCCTTGCCGCCGATCATCTCTATGAGCACCGGACCCGCCTCAACGCCTCGCCCGAGCTCGGGCAGGCCTTCGCCTCCCTGGCGAAGGATCCGGCGACCCGCGTCGACGGCAAGACACTGGACGCCCTCATTCGCCAGGGGCTTGTGCAGCAGGGTGAGCGTGGAACACACCCGGTGCGGTATCGCATCTACGAACGCCTTCTCCAGACCGAGCCCGCGGTCGCGCCGGTCCGACGCAGATTACGTCTGTTCTACAGCTATGCTGCCATGGACGAGGCCCTGCGCGAGCGACTCGACGTGCACCTAAAGCTGCTGGAGCGTCAGGGGCTGATCGAGCCCTGGTACCAGCAGCGCCTACTCCCTGGCAGCGTAGGGCGTGCGGAGATCGACCGGCACCTCGACGAAGCCGATCTCGTGCTGCTTCTAGTAAGCCCGGACTTTCTCGCGTCGGACGAGTGCTGGGACGCGCAGATGACGCGCGCGCTCGCGCGGCACGAGATCGGCAAAGCCAAGGTGGTGCCGCTGCTCCTGCGGCCCTGCGATTGGGTAAGCGCACCCTTCGCAAAGCTGACACCGCTGCCCAGAGACCGGATCCCGGTGACGCGGTGGACTGATCCAGACGACGCCTGGGCCAATGTCGCGCACAGCCTGCGCCAGCTTATCACCGAGTGGCCTGGCGAGGGCGCGCGCCGTTGATACTCCCCGGGTCTGCCGGGGAGGCGCCTGCAGGTTGACATCTCCCGGAGTCGTTCCCGCACGGATTCGATCGCATTCGAAGCCGCGGTGGTTTCCTGCGCAGCAAGCGGCCTTCCTCGCTCAAACAGCACCGTTCCCCTGGAAGACTCTGGTCCCCTCCTGGCGATTGCGCCATTGCCGCACCGGCCGCCAGCCACCGCAAGGTCTTCACCAGGACCGGTTCACCACAAGGATTAACTCGAGTGCTCGTAATGGAATGGCAGAATGACGCTTGTCGCCATGGCTTGCTCACCCCTCCGGTCCCGCCGAGAGCCCGGGCAGCCGGCCGATCGCCTCGTGAACTACCCGGGCCGTCACCTCATCCTCGAGGACGAAGGCATGGCTCAGGGTGCTCGGCAAGCACGGCAGCCCGAGGAGAGGGATCGGCCGGCGCCTGCTCCCTGCCGGGCCCGCCGGTTGGACCCGCGCTGGGCCCCTGCCACTGAAAGTTCGTCCTTGGGTAACGATTTTGTGATGCCGAACCGTCGCGATCCGTCGCTTTGGCCGTCAAGCGCTGGAGCCGCTTGCAGTAGACGCCGGTTCTGACGTTTCCGTTTCCGTGGCGGCGCAGGCTCACCCAGAATGATGCGCTGTTGGGCGCGTCGACGCGCATCGTCGTCGAGAGCGTGGAGCGGTGCTCTATGGATCCGCTCTCGCTCTTGCGGCGACTCACGGCCAACGTCCCGCTGCGGCCAATGGCCTTTAGCGTGAAGAAAACAGCGCACGTGACCTGACGAGCTCAGCAACGAGGAAAGGAATGGAGGGATGAGTCACACAGTGTGTGGGTGCATGGGCGGGCAATGCCAGGACCGCCTGCCAGTGTGCCACGGCGCGCGGTGGTCCAGGTGGCGCAGCGTCGGCAGCGGCCATCGTCCGGCGGTTCCAGCGGTTCAAGGCATCGAGCCCATGCCGAGCTCGGCCAGCAGCTCCGCTGCCTGTGGATGCGCCGCGGGGTCACGGAGGCTGACACCCTGAGGGGCTCTTGCTCTACGCTCCTCCCGATGCCTAGCGACGCTCCTGCTGATCTCTACTCGCTCGCGTTCACCTGCAGCGTCGACCCGCTGCTCTTGCTCGATGGAAGCGGTCGGATCCTGGCGCTGAACCCCGCCGCCGAGCGCCTCTCCTCCACTCCCGGGGCGACGGCGCGCGGAAGGCCCGTCGATGAGGTCCTGCGGCCCGATGCGCCCCTCGGCACGCTGCTCGATCAGGTGCTCCGCGATCGCGCCCCGCGCGCCCTGCCGCCCGACTTCACCCTCCAGCTGGCGAACGAGCGCGTCGTCCTCGCCGAAGGGAGCCTCAGCCCGCTCGTCGACCCTGCGGGCGCGTGCGCCGCCGTCCTCCTCGCGCTGCGCGACGTGACCGAGCAACGCCGGGCCGAGCGGGCGGCGTGCGATCAAGGAGCGCGCCTGCACGCGGCCGTCGAGGCGCTCGACGTCGGCTTCGTCATCTACGATGCCGAGGAGCGGCTCCGCTTCTTCAACACCGCTTACAAATCGCTCTACCCCGAATGTGTCGCCGCCATTCAGATGGGCAATTCGTTCGAAGATGTCGTCCGCGAGGGCTGCCGGAACGGGATCCACCTCCACAGCGGCCTCAGCGAAGAAGAGTGGGTCGCCGCTCGCCTCGCGGAGCATCGCCGCCCCGGGGACGTCTACGTGCGACGGTTTGGGGACCGCTGGATCACCCTCAAGAGCGGCCGCCTCCCCGACGGCAGCTTCGTCGGCCTGCGGATCGATACCACCGCGCTCAAGGAGGTAGAGCTCGCGCTCGAGCGCGAGCGGCAGTTCATCCGCCTCGTGCTCGACACCATCCCGCTCGTCGTCACGGTCAAGGATCGGGACGGCAAGATGAAGCTCGTCAGCAAGAGCTACGCCGAACTGTACGACACCACGGTGGAGGGCGCGGTGGGAAAGACCGTTGCCGATCTGCCACGCTACAACGCCGAGCTCTCCGTCATCAGCGAGATGGACCGGGAGGTGCTCGCGCGCATGCAGCCGGTCTCGAGGGTTCACTCCGTCACGCGCCCGAACAGCAAGGCGCGGTGGATGTCCGTCGTCAAGGTGCCTCTCGTCGAGCAGGACGGCACGACGCACATCCTCGCCATCGGAACGGACATCACGGCGCAGCGGGAGCACGAGGAGCACATGACCGCCACCATCGCCGAGCTCGAACGGCAGAAGCAGGCCATCGCCGGTCAGCTCGCGGTCATCCAGCGCCAACAGGCGCTCATCCGCGCCCTGTCCACGCCCATCCTCCAGGTCGCCAAAGGCGTGCTCGCCGTGCCCCTCATCGGCGCGCTCGACGACGTCCGCGCGGCCGACGTCACCAGCAAGCTCCTCGACGAGGTCGTGCGCACAGGCGCTCGCTTCGCCATCATCGACGTCACCGGCATCGAGAGCGTCGACGCCGCCACGGCCGACCACCTCGTCCGCATCGTCCGCGCGATCCGCCTGCTTGGCGCGAGCGGCGTCCTCACCGGCATCGGGCCCGCCGTCGCCCAATCCATGTGCGGCATCGGGGTCGACCTCTCCGGCGTCACCACGCACGGCAACCTCCGCGCCGGCATCGAGGTCTGCCTCCGCGCGCTGCCCGTGCGGCGCTGAGCGGTGCCGGCGCTTCCCATCCTCCGCGAGGGCGACGAGGAACGACGAGGAACGACGAGGAACGGAGCGCGGAATGGAGATGGAGGATGGAGGATGGAGGTGGAGAGGTGGAAGCCGTGGTGATTCGACTCAAGCCCCTTGACGACCGGCCCGATTCGAGGCATCCTTCCGCCGTCGCTATGCTCGTCGTTGCCGCCTCCCCTTTCTCGCTCACGGCCCATCCCGCGAGCGAGCCCCGCTGACGGGCGACTGAGAAGCGCGCGACGCGTTCAAGAGGCCGCCCCGGGGATCCGGAGGCGGCCTCTCTCATTCTGGCGTCGTCAATCCTCGACCTGCGACTCGACCGGAGGAGCTCGATGAAGAACACCCTCGTCCTCTGCGCGTGACGTTGTCACGCGGAGGCATCGTCACGCGCTAGCCCGGTACCCCGTATCCGGGCGTGCTCGGGGACGCTGCGCCCGGTTGAGATGAGCCGCGGGCGCCGTCCCCGGCCGCCTACTCCGCAAGATCCTTGAAGCGGCGTTGGGTGGTCCCATGAGTAAGAAGAAGAAGTCCGAGGCCAAGCGGTATCGGAGGGCGGCGAAGCGCGCGCGCAAGGCCGCCGAGCGAGCGAAGTACGAAGCGTGGAAGGCAGCGGGGCAGAACACGAAGAGCCGGCGCGCGAAGCTCCGGGCGAAGCGGCTGCGAAAGGCGACAGTCCGCACCAGGCAACATGCGGCGGGCCCCTGCGGGAACATCGGGTGCAAGCGCTGTAACCCGATCGCCGCGAACCTGGTCTCGGTTCGTCTCCTGCATCGCACGGCGCAGTAAGACTGAAAGGGGCGCTCGGAGGACGAGCGCCCCTTTCTCCTGGTGTGCCCGGCGCGGGCATCGACGGAGCTCACGGCGCGCCCGGCGACCGTTCCTGCCAGGAGGCGATGTCTACGAGGGGCTCGTCAGCTTCGGCGCCGAGGCGGACGTTCCCCTCGACGATCAAGCGGGGGTCGGGTTCGACCCGCTTGGCCAGACGAACACGCTTCAGAACGACCACGCCGACCCGTGCTTTGCAGCCGAATGGGCGATGCCGTTCTCATCCAAAGAATGGCAGCTTTCGCTGTTCCCGCCATCGCGTCCTCTACTTCAAGAAGATGGTGACCGAGCTGGAGTAGGCGATCGTGCCGCTCGGGAAACTGCCGCACCAATTGCGCACGTGATCGCGGCAGTTCGGGTAGCTCCCATCGCCCTGCGGTATGTCGCACGCGTCGCGGCAGGTGCCGACGACCGTGAGAGCGCAGTCGTCCAGCGATGGCCCGCACACGCGCTCTATCGAGTTTTGCTCGGGCGATAGGCAGGCGTAGTAGATCGGCGGATTCGCGAAGATATTGCCATAGTATGCCCCTTCGCGCCTCGGGTACGCCATCCGCTCCGCCCAGTCGGAGGACAGCTCGCTCTTGTTCCCTCGCATCGAGATCGGGGTCGCGATCCCGAGGTGATTGATCCTGGAGAGGACGCACGCGGACACCCACGTCTTGCACGCGTTGTCGCAGGAGCCGCCCATGTCGCCCCAGTTCTTGTGGAGACCGAGCTCACCATCGAATCCATGGACGACGCCGTCGATGTTGACGTCGAGGTGCGCACCCCTCGGCAAGGCGCAGCTCACGACGTACTTGAGCAGCTCGCGCGCGAGCGGATCCCGGAGCGCGTTCGACGTCAGCGCGTTCGACGTCAGCGCGTTCGACGTCAGCGCGTTCGACGTCAACGCATTCGACGTCAGCGCGTTCGATGTCAGCGCGTTCGACGTCAGCGCGTTCGACGTCAGCGCGTTCTCGACGAGAACGCCCTGCTCCAGAACGCCGACGTCGTCGTCCTCCCCCTCCTGCAGCCCCACGCAAGCGGCCAGCGACGTCATCATGGCAGGACACAGAACCAGGACGCTTCGATACATCATGAGCAACACCCCCCCTTGGCCAGCCTATGTCCTTACGAACCTCCATGGAATTGACTTGTTGGACTAACTACGTATCCGGACAAAGTGGGAACGAATACCAGGGCGCGCCTGAGTCACGCGTCGCGAACGGTTCGCCGACACGTCCCAGACAGCACAGCACTCCTTTTACCGCTGAACGGCACGACGAGCGGGGAGCGCTGGTTTCACGGCGGCACGAGCACCGCTGCCCCGGACATGCGGCCGTTCCGCAGATCGTCGAGCGCCTCGTTGGCCGCCGCAAGCGGGTAGACGTTCACCTCCGTCCGCACCGGCACCCGGGGCGCGAGCGCGAGGAACTCCTCGCCGTCCCTGCGCGTCAGGTTCGCCACCGACCGCAGGACCCGCTCGCCCCACAGGATCGAATAAGGGAACGAGGGGATGTCGCTCATGTGGATCCCCCCGCAGACCACGGCGCCGCCCTTGCGTACGGCGCGCAGGGCGGCCGGCACGAGCTCGCCGGCCGGCGCGAAGATCAGCGCCGCGTCGAGCTCCTCGGGCGGCGCGTCGAAGGATGCGCCTGCCCACTCGGCCCCCATCGACAGCGCGAACGCACAGGCCGCGTCGTCGCCCGGCCGGACAAACCCGAAGACGCGCCGCCCCTCGAAGCGGGCGACCTGCGCCACGAGGTGGGCGGCGGCGCCAAACCCATAGATGCCAATCCGCTCCGCGTCCCCCGCCAGACGGAGCGTCCTGTACCCGATGAGCCCGGCGCAGAGCAGCGGCGCGGCCGAGAGGTCCGCGAAGCCGTCGGGGATCGGAAAGCAGAAGCGCGCGTCCGCGACCGCGAGCTCCGCATACCCGCCGTCGATCTGGTACCCGGTGAAGCGCGCCCGGTCGCAGAGGTTCTCCCGCCCTGCGCGGCAATGCGCGCACGCGCCGCAGGTCCAGCCGAGCCAGGGCACGCCGACGCGCGCGCCTCGCGCGAACCGCGGCCCTTCGCCGGGCGCGGGCACCTCCTCGAGGACCTCGCCGACGATCTGGTGCCCGGGCACGAGCGGCAGCCTGGTGTCCGGCAGCTCGCCGTCGACCACGTGCAGATCGGTGCGGCACACGGCGCAGGCGCGCACGCGGAGCAGCACCTCACCGGGCCCAGGCCGCGGAGCGGGCCGATCCTCCAGCACGAGCGGGCTCTTCGGGGCTCTCAGGACGAGGGCGCGCATGGCTCGGAGCCAAGTATATTGCGGCCCGCGCCCCCCGTCCTGCTCGCGAGCCCAGGAGTTCGCTGAGTCCACAGAATAGCGTCGCTGCCTGTCGAGCAGGCTAGAGCCGCGCGCCCCTCGCGAACATCGCCATGATCTCCGCTCCATCCCCGGCCACGGTGACATACGCCCCCTCGACGCCGAGCACATCACCCTTCTGCGCGAGCGCCTGCACGGCGCTCGCCGCCTTCTGGAGCTGCACGCCCACCGCGCCGCCGCCGATCCGCACCGGCATCCCGCGCTTCAGCTCGATCACGTAGGATCGCCGCCGCGCCGCCCAGGGGCTCGACATGTCGACGGCCAGGAAGTCGCCGCAGGAGGCGCGCTGGTTGGACCGGAAGAGCCAGAGCTCGGTCCGGCGGTGCATGAGCTCGCGCGCAAACTCATCCTCATCGGCCTTGAACGCGAACGCGTGAAAGGCGAAGGCGGCGTCGGCCTGAGACGGCCGGACGGCCCTCTGCACCAGCTCGCAGAAGAGGTCTCGTCGCACAACGGCGCGACGGGTGAGCTTGATGGAAAGCGGAAGACGGGGCGCCATGATGCACGCTCTCCGGGCGGCGCTCGGCTCGTACGAGCATCGCCCGATGGCTGGAGGTCGAAGGTCGAACACACGCCGCCCCGCTGGCGCGAGGCGAGCGGAGGGCGGACGGCAACGGGGCGCCGGCGCGCGAGCAACGCGGGCAGCGGGAAGAACCCCGCCCGGCGGAAGTGACCGCGTTGCTACCGGAAGACCTTCATGGCGCTACCTCTGCGAGGTCAAAGATACACCATCGCCCGAGCCGCGCCAGGGCGATCCGAGGAGCATCGACGGCAGCAGGGCGCACGTCACCCGCACTGCACCCCAGGAATCGAGAGCCATCTGGGCGCGTCGCGTGCTCATGTCCTACGCCATGAGATCCGTCTGGTCGAAGGATCCGGCGTTGTTGAGTTCGCCTCCGAGCAGATCGGGGCCGTGAAGAAGAGATAGCGCGACAGGTATTGCCCGCGTCGTAAAGCACGATCGGGACCGACAGCCATGCGCGCACCGTGCCACCAGCGTCCGGCCGCCGAGCGGAAAACCTGCAACGTTGATGGCTGGGCTTCAATGTGGGCAAGCCGACGACTGCGATGAGAACATCCAGCCTGGCTTTCCAGTAGATCGAGGACCGTTCTCTCGCTTATAGTTCATCACGCCTCGGGGAGACGGCGGCTCGCAGGAATACGTTTTGCGATGCTGTGCGCCGCGCAGGGGCGAGCGTGTGTGAACAAGCTAGCATGAGGGGAGCGCCATGAGCATGGATGGCCGACTCGATCCGAGCGACGCCTCGGCCCTGCGGGAGCGCGTCGTCCGCCTGGAGCAGGAGCTGGCCCAGCGCGAGCGGGAGCTGGCGGAGCACAAGCGGGAGATCGGGGCGCTGCATGAGCGCGAGGCGCAACTCCTCAAGATCGAGGCGGAGCAGAAGCGGCTCGCCGCCGTCGCGGAGAACAGCTCGGATTTCATCGGCATCGCCTCGATGGAAGGGGTCGCCCAGTACCTCAACGAGGCAGGGAGGCAGCTCGTCGGCCTCGAGGCGAGCGAGCTGCCGCAGGTGACGATCGGCAGCTTCTTCTTCCCCGACGACCTCCCCTACATCGAGCGGCACATCATGCCCGCGACGATGGAGCACGGCCGCTGGGTCGGAGAGTTCAGGTTCAGGCACTTCAAGACCGGGGCTGCGATTCCGGTCCTTTACAACTCCTTCATGATCAGGGACCCGGAGACCGGGGAGCCCATGGCGCTGGCGACCGTGACGGCGGACCTCACCGATCGCAAGCGCGCCGAGGAGGAGCGCGTCCGCCTGAAGGACGAGATGATCCGGCTCCAGGCCGCCACGCTCCGCGAGCTCTCGACCCCCCTTCTCCGCATCAGCGATCGGGCCGTCATCATGCCGCTCATCGGCGCGGTGGACTCGAGCCGCGCCGCGGCGGTCCTCGAGCGGCTGCTCCAGGGCGTCAGCGCCGAGCAGTCCAGGGTGGTGATCCTCGACATCACGGGCGTATCGAATGTGGACTCACACGTCGCCGACGCGCTCATCCGGACGGCGAAGGCCGTACGCCTGCTCGGCGCGCAGATGGTCCTCACCGGTATCCGTCCCGACGTCGCGCAGATCCTCGTGGCGCTCGGCGTTGATCTGGGCAGCATCGTCACGATGGGCTCGCTCCAGAGCGGCATCGCGTTTGCGTTGAGCCAGCCACGTTGAGGTCGGCGCGCCCGCGTCGGCTGCGCCCGCTGGCAACACTGCCTGGACCTTGGCGGTATCGCGTGCGACGCAGCACGCCATCCTGCGCCGCGGGTGACGATTTCTGAAAGTTGAGCGGGGGCTCGATCAACTCCGGGGGCATGAAGACCTGGGCGCGACGCCTGCCAGGCCGGGCGAGCATTTCTTGGCTGTCACTTTATGCTCTGGGTGCCGCCGCGTGGGCGTGTTCTGGGGCGCCGCACGACGGCTCCGGGAGCGGCGGAGCTCCGTCGGTGGATCCTGCTGGCACGGGCGGAGCGGCGCCGGGCGGAGAGACATCGGGCGGAGAAGCATCGGGCGGCGACTCCGCCTCCGGCGTGACGACGGGTCCCGGAGGGGCCGGCGGTGCGCCGAGCCCGGGTGCGGGCGGCGGCGCACCGGACCCCGGAGTGGGCGGCAGCGCTGCGACGGGCGGGTCGGGTGCCGTCGAGTTCGGGGCCTTTCCCGGCGCCGAGGGGTTCGGGCGGATGGCCACCGGCGCCCGCGGCGGCGACGTGTACCATGTCACCAACCTGAACGATTCGGGGCCCGGCTCCCTGCGGGATGCCATCAGCCAGCCACATCGCACCGTGGTCTTCGACGTCGGCGGCGTCATCAAGATCGACTCCCGCCTGGTGTTCAAGAGCAACCAGACGATCGCCGGGCAAACAGCGCCGGGCGGCGGCATCACCATCTACGGGAACGGCACGTCCTTCTCCGGCGCATCGAACACGATCGTCCGCTACGTGCGGTTTCGCATGGGCAAGATCGGTGACTCCGGCAAGGACACCGTCACCATGGCCAACGGTCACGATGTGATCTGGGACCATTGCTCCCTGAGCTGGGGGCGCGACGGCACCTTCGATCTCAACCGGGAGAGCGGGGCAGAGCTCTACAACATCACCCTGCAGGACTCGATCGTCGCTCAAGGGCTCCAGACCCACAGCACGGGCGGCCTCGTCAACACGAGCGCCACGTCGATCATCCGGTCCTTGTACATCGACAACAATTCCCGTAACCCGAAGGCCCGCGGGACGCTGCAGTTCGTCAACAACGTCGTCTACAACTGGGTCACCTCGGGGTACATCCTGGGCGACACGAGCGGGCGCTCGGATGGGGCGATGGTCGGCAACACCCTGATCCCCGGCCCGGAGACGAAGGGCGGTACCCTGGACAGCCCAACGCCCGAGTACCACCTCTATGCCGTCGACAACTGGTACGACAGCAACAAGGACGGTGTCCTGAACGGCCGCCTGCTCGGCCAAGGGGACTTCGGCTCGGTGACCTGGGAGACGACTCCGAGCGTCGAGGTTCCCGACGTGCCCGCGATGAGCGCAAAGGACGCCTTCGACCACGTGATGAAGCACGCCGGGGCGTCTCTCTGGCGTGACCCGGTCGACGACTTCGTGATGGAAGAGCTCGCGTCCCTCGGGACCGATGGCGCCACGATCAGCGACGAGAAGAGCCTCGGCCTCCCCAACGTCGTTGGAGACATCCCGGGGGGCACTGCGCCCAAGGACACGGATCAGGACGGAATGCCCGATGCGTGGGAGGTCTCCGCCTCGCTCGACCCCGGCGACCCGGAGGATCGCAATGGCGACCGCAACGGCGACGGCTGGACGAACCTCGAGGAGTACATCAACTCCCTCGTCCCGTGACGCCTCGTGGACACGCGCGCCTCGCCATGCTCCCTCAGAACGAGACCCCCAGGCTGAGCGTGCCCAGGGCTTGAGCGATGAGCGGAGCGGTGCGGTCTTCATCGACGGCGATGATGGGGCGCGGCAGGAGCGTGAGGCAGGTGAGCTCGAGGCCGAGGCTCACGCTCGGATGAAAGAAGTACTGGACGCTCAGCCCCGCGTCCGCGGCGAAGCTGAAGAACTCCTCGCTGCGCCCCACGAGCGGCGGCTCGACATCGCCGGTGGCCTGGAGGTGGTAGGCGCCGATGCCAAGGAGCGGCCCCCATTCCCAGTGAAGACCGGCAGCTGTTTGCCCGAGGTTCCAGCTGGCCCGGAGGAGCGCGAGTTCCTGGCGCACCTGCGCGGCGCCGCCTGCCGCGCGGAACTCGGCGCCAAAGAGGGGACCGCCCAGGAGCAGGCCGAGACGGAAGCGCTCGTCCAGGCGAGTATGCGCCCCGATCTGCGCGCCGACGCCGCCGCCCACCGAAGGTGTGAAGAGGACGAGGCCTCCCGCGCGCACGTGAAAGCGGGGCGGCTCCCGGGAAAAGCGGAGCACCTCGGGGGCGGGCGGCTGGGCCTCGACGCCGAGCACATCCCGAGCGGGAGCCTGGCCCGAGCCCAGCTCGAGGAGGCTTGCGCGCAGGAGATCGACGGCGCGCACGGCGAGGAGCATCGGGCCATCACTGGAGGGATCGATGAGGAGCTTGCGTGTGGTCGTCTTGCCGGTCACGCGATCCACGATGCACACCTCGGCGGCCGTGCCGCTTCCGTCGCGCTGCAGCGCAACAGCCGCAAAGGCCTCGCTCTCCTGCGCCTTTTGCTCGAGCTCCTCGGCCCCGGTCGAGCGCGCGGCGCTCCCGAGCACGATGACCTCGAAGGACTGCAGCTCCAGCTCGGCAGAGAGCCGTCCGAAGGCCTCGAAGAGCGTGGAATCGCGCGGGTCCGGTCGAACGACGAGCACGCGCTGCGCCCACGCCAGTCGAGGGAAGACGAGCAGCAGGAGCAGGACGAGGAGCGTTCGCGCCCGCCGGACCATGGATCAGGGCTGAGCGGCGAGCTGTCGAGCCGTCTTCGCGTGGACCCCGCTCGGATAGAGGCGCAGGTACTCTTGCGCCACCGCGCGCGCGGCGGCCGGTCCTTCGAGGCTCTGGACCGTGCGCATCTTCCCCGCGAGCGCTTCGGCGGCAAAGGCGCCGCCCGGCGCCTCGCGAAGGGCCGTCTCGTACCAGGTCCTGGCGCGCGCGGCGGCGCCGCGGCTCTCGTGAAGGCGCCCGAGCAAGAAGGCTGCACGGCTCCCCGCGGTCGATGCGTAGCGCGCGCGGAGGGCGAGCAGGGCCTGCTCGGCGAGCTCGTTCTGCCCGACGTAGCGAGCGGCGTCGGCCAGGGCGTTCAGATCGGCAGCATCACAGGAGGTGAGACAGTTCTGCGTGCCCCGCGCCGCGGCCTCCTGGACGACGCGCCGGAACTCGCCTTGGGAAACGAGCTTGCTCCAGGGCAGTTTGGTGCTCGGCGGGGCGACCAGGGGCGCAGGGGTTTCAGCGGAGCTCGGCGCCGGGGGAGCAGCGGGCTCCGGCGGCGGTGCTGCGACCTCGGCGTGCGGTCCCTGCGCTGCAGGAAGCGCGGGCTCGGCGCCTTGCGCCGCCGTGTCGGGGCTTTGCGCCGCCGTGTCGGGGGCTTGAGCTGTTGTGTCGCTGACGTGCAGGGTCCTCGCCTGAGCGTCCCCCACGAAGCGCTGTCCCGCGCGCACGCTCACGGCGCCAGAGCCGGAGTAGCCCTCCACCTCGACCGCACCCTCGCGCAGGATCACCTCGAGCCGCTCGCGGTCGGCGTCCCAGAGGAGCTCGAAGCGCGTGCCCACCACCCGGACAACGAACGGACCCGCGACGAAGCGCCAATCGCTGTGCCCGGTGTGCGTGACCTCGGCCTCGACCCGGCCGCGTTCGACCGAGATGCGGGCACCGTGCTCGTTCTTGGTCTCGTCGATGCGAAGCCGCGTCCCTGCCGCGGCCTGGATCCGCGTCTGATCGGAGAAGGTGATGGCGGCCGGGTGATCGACGGGCACGCGCACATAGCCGCTCTCGTTCACCGCGCCCTCGACGACGTAATCGAGACCTCGCTCCGTTCGCCAGAAGAAGAAAACGGCCATCAGCACGCTCGCGGCAAAGGCGAGCGGAGCCACCCAGCGGACGACCACCCGCGCCTTGCTCGAGCGCGCCTGCTCCTCGTCGACGCGGCGCAGGAAGGCGGCGCGCGCCTCGCGGCGCTCTGGCTCGCTCAGCTGAGCGGCTCTCTGCAGGAGGGCCGCGACGGGATCGAGCTGTCGTTCGGGTTCGCTCATGGCCAAAGTCCTTCACACCGGGACAGGAACTCCTGGAGGGCTGGCTCGCGCGCCTTGAGCAAGAACGCGCGCGCGCTCTCGAGCTCGCGGCGCACCGTCGACTCGGATATGCCGAGGGCCGCTGCCGTCTCGAGCATCTCGAGGCCTTGCACATGGCGCAGCACGAAGGCCATGCGCCGCCGTGTGCTCAGCTTGTCGAGCACACGGTGGAGGGCGCTGAGCACCTCGCGATGCTCGAAGTCGACGCGCTCGAGGGCGCGCTCGGGGAGCTCTCCGCTCGGGGAGAGGCCCACCCAGCGGCGTATCTTGCGCTTCCGGATCTCGAGCGCCGCCTGCCGCGCCGCCATGGAGGCAAGGTAGCCGCGAAGGGCCCCCCCGTCCTGGATGCGCGCGGCGCCCTGGATCAGGCCCAGGAAGACCTCCTGGACCAGATCTTCGAGGCTCGTATCGGGACCGAGGGCGCCGTAGAGCACACCTCGCACGAGACCCGAATACCTATCCCAGATGACGGCGAGGGCCTCGCGCTCTCCGGCGGCGGCGCCAGCGACCAAGCTCGCGTCCGACCGCTTGTCGGCGGGGAAGCGGGCCAAGGTGGGTCCGGGCGGCGGGGCGGAGCGCGTGGGTTGAGCCACTCTCTCCTAGTTACTTGGGGCCGTCCCGACCCTCCAGAAAAATTCGCCCGCCGCCAGGACGCCGGATCGGAGCAGGCAACTCGGAGCATTTGGGTTGCGCTCTCGGGCATCGCCCCGCAGCTTTGCCCTGTTCGCCATGCGCCTCTCCTGCCGCACCTGGCTCCTCCGAGTCGCCGCGCTCTCGGCCTTGGCCTGGGGGCTCTCCTGTGAGGACCAGCTCATCCAGACGGCCACCCGACCCCCGGCGAGCGCGGGTGTCGGCGGCGGCTCTCCTTCCCTCACGGAGTGCGACGGCGAGCCACCCGCAACGGAGCTCCCTCCGGGGACCGCCTTCGGAGAGGGAGACGAGCTCGCGAGTTCGCCGCTCGTCAGCGCGAGCTACGGCGCGCTCGAGGGCCCGGGTCTCTCCATCACGGCGCGCGATACCTTCCGCGTCTATGTCAACGGGGACCTCATCGCCGCGAGCGCGTCGGCGCGCGCTCCCATCTTCGTGCCCCTCTCCTTGCTGCCGGGAGAGAACGTGATCGCCGTGAGCGTTCATGCCGCAGCGGGGACGCCCGCGGCGCTCATCCACCTCGACGAGCTCGAGCGCAGCCATGGGAGCGGCAGCGACTGGAAGCTGAGCGCCGCGCCGGAAGGAGACTGGACCGCGCCCGGCTACGACGACAGCGGCTGGACGGCGGCGCGCGAGCTGGGGAGCGCTGGAGATCTGCCGGGCTGCGATCCCGAGGCGGCCTTCCCCGCGAGCACGGAGGCTCGCTGGATCGGGCCCGCGCCCGGGACGGGGGGGCCCATCGCCCTCCGCAAGGTGATACGGGTCGAGGCGATCGGCTTTGGCGAGGGCACCACGGGGGGCGCGGGGGCGACGCCCGTGCTGGTCTCGAGCTGGACCGAGCTCGAGACGCTCGCCCGCTCGGAGGAGCCGGCCGTGATCTTGCTCGCCGAAGGCATCCACGACTTCCGCCGCACAGGCTCGGAGGTCGAGGACATCGAGGTCTGTCCAAGCACCTGCTCGGAGGATCCCGAGAAGACGGTCTATCAGGTCCTCACCGGGGATTCGACCTGCGAGCGCGCGCTCGTCGGAGCGACGCGGAACGATCGCGTCCTCCACTTCGGCTCCAACAAGACCCTCGTCGGGCTCGGGCGCGGCGCGGCGCTGCCGGGCGTGAGCATGGCTCTCGACGGGAGCCAGAACGTGATCCTCCGCAACCTCGCCCTCTACGATCTGAACGCGCACCTGCACGAAGCGGGCGACGCGTTCACGCTGACGCAGCCTTCCAGGGTCTGGATCGATCACACGACCGCCAAGTGGATCAGCGACGCCTTTGCCGACATCCTCGCGGGCACGAGCGGGGTGACCTTCTCCTACGCCCACTTCGACGGCAGCAGCGATGCCGAGTGCAGCGGCCGCGAGCGCTGGGCCTGCACGATCACCGACGCCGAGGTGACGATGCACCACTGTCGCTTCGATGAAGTGAGCACGCGCGCCCCCCTCGCCACTGGCTCCCTGGCGCGCCTCCACCTCTTCAACAATGTGTTCTCGAACATCTCGGACTGGGCGGTCGGTGCTTCCTGTGAGGGGCAGGTGCTGCTCGAGGCGAGCGTGTTCGAGAACGCCGAGGCAGCGACGCGGCGCTCGGACTGCAGCGACGGGACGGGCCGCGGGCTCCTCCTGGCCGCCCCTGATTCGAACCTCTACCGCGACGAGAGCGACGTTCACCTGGGCGGGAATGGGGAGCCAGCCGATGACGTCTTCACGCCCCCCTACGACTATGCGCCCGAGCGGGCGAACGACGCGTTGCCCCAGGTGATCTCTCGCGCCGGAGCCGGAGGGCCCTGGGCGCTGCCGCTCGCGCGCGACTGACGAGGCATGGCGGGAGCAGGCCGCCCCGGAGAGCGCGGCTCGCTCAGGCATCACCGCGCGGTGCCGAGACCGCGCCGCTCCACACCTCCCGCGCGAAGCCGCGAGGGCCGCTCCGCCTGAGGCCTTCCTTTTTTTGGCGGGTCTGACCTTCCTCGAGCAACTCGCTCTCCTGAGGTGCACGTGATGCGCACCTGCTTCTGTTCCGGAGAACTTCCCTATGCCGCGTCCTCGCTTCTACCTTGCACTCCCTTCCCTTCTCGCGCTCTCTTGCGCTCTCGCCTGTTCGAGCGAGCAGGGCGCCGATGATCCGGCCTCCTCCGCCGGAGGTGGCTCATCCGCCGCCTCCAGCGGGCAATCGAGCGGCACGACGGGCAGCGGCAGCGCGGCGTCGTCCAGCGGCTCGGGAGGCGCTGGCGCTGGCGGAGCCTCCGGCGCGGGGACCGGCGGCGACGGCGGCGGCGGTACAGGTGAGGGTGGTTCAAGTGAAGCTGGTTCAGGCGGCGGCGGCAGTTCAGGTGAAGGCGGTTCAGGTGAGGGTGGTTCAGGCGGCGGTACGTCCGACTGCAACAGCGTGACAGGTGGAGCCCTCATCGAGGTGAACCGCGATGGATCCGGGGATTTCACCTCGGTGCAGGCCGCGATCAACAGCGTCGCCAAGTCGAACGCGACGCCCACCGTCATCCGCATCGCCCCCGGGACCTACGCCGAGAAGCTCGTCGTCGACCGTCCCCACGTGACGCTCTGCGGCCAGACAGGTCGGGTGGAGGCGACGGTGCTCACCTACGGCGACAACGCGAACACCTCGAACGGCGCAGGTGGCACGCTGGGCACGTCGGGGAGCTTCAGCGTCAATATCTCCGCGAGCGACGTCTCCGCAGAGAACATCACCTTCGCCAACAGCACGGGCCCAGGGGTGCAGGCCGTGGCCCTCCTCGTCACCGGCAGTCGCGTGCAGTTCCGCCACTGCCGGGCCCTCGGTTACCAGGACACCCTCTACGTGAAGGGCGGGACACAGTACTTCAGGGATTGCTATGTCGAGGGCAGCGTCGACTTCATCTTCGGCGGCGCCACCGCGGTGTTCGAGGACTGCACGATGCATAACGCCGCGGGAGGGTCGGCGATCACAGCGCCGAGCACAGACGAATCGACGCCTTTCGGCATCGTGTTCCTCGGAGGACAGGCCACGGCGGCCGGATCGGTCAAGTCCGGCTCGGTCGCGCTGGGTCGCAACTGGCGACCCTACGGCGCGACCACCTACCTCGGGACCGAGCTCGGCGCGCACATCGCGCCCGTCGGCTGGGTCCGCATGGGCGACAACACGCTCGCGACGGCGCGCTTCGCCGAGCACATGACCACGGGGCCCGGCGCGAAGCCGAGCCAGCGAGCCCCCGAGTCCAGCCAGCTCAGCGCGGCCGAGGCAGCGGGCTACACGGTCGAGAACATGCTCGCGCCCTGGAAACCCACGTTTGCGGACTGAGAGCGCCTCTCGTCACCCCTCCTCGCTTGCGACCAAAGAAAGGCCAGGGCGCCATGACGCAGAACCTCGTCGCCTCCTTCCTCCTTGCTGTCTCTCCTCTCGGCTTCGCCTTTGCCTGTGGGGCTTCAGAGCCCGACGGCTCGGGAAGCGCTGGCTCGCTGGCAGCAGGAAGCGGGAGCACAAGCTCGACGACGGGAGGTGAAGCGAGCGGAGGCGGATCGGCGACGGGTGGAAACCCGGGCCCTCACGGCGGGGTTGGCGGCGGATCGGCGACCGGCTCCGGGGGATCGGGCGGCGGCGAATCGAGCGCCGGTTCGGGTGGCACGGGCGGCGGCGGCACCGGAGGAGCGGACGGCACGGTCGACAGCGAGGGGTGTCCCCTGACGCTGGAGGGCTTTGCCAGCGTGAGCGGCGAGGGCCAGGACGGGACCTATGGGGGACGAGACGGCGCGACGGTCACCGTGACGACCCAGGCCGATCTCGAACACTACGCCGGCGCGCCCGAGCCCTATGTGATCCGGGTCCAGGGAAAGATCACGATGTCCCCCAAGGGCAAGGAGATCTCGGTCGCGTCGAACAAGACCATCGTGGGCGCCGGCGCGACCGCGGAGATCTCCCAGGGAGGGTTCTTCCTGGGGAGCGGCGTGCACAACGTCATCCTGCGGAACCTGACCATCGGCGACACCTTCGTCGAAGGGGATTGGGAAGGAAAGACGCAGGACTTCGACGGGATCCAGATGGACACGGCTCACCACGTCTGGATCGATCACTGCCATCTCCACCACATCGGCGATGGCATGATCGACAGCCGCAAGGATACCTCGTACCTGACCGTGTCCTGGAGCATCTTGAGCGACCACAACAAGGCGTTCGGGATCGGCTGGACGGAGAACCTGACCGCGCAGATGACCATCCATCACAACTGGTTCCGCGACCTGAACCAGCGCAATCCCAGCACGGACAACGTGCTCCGCGCCCATCTCTACAACAACTGGCTGCAGCGCATCGGCTCCTACGGCAACTACGCGCGTAACCGCACCAACATGGTGCTCGAGAACAGCGTGTTCGACACGGTGAAGAGCCCCCATTACTACGACGAGGGCACGCTGGTCGCCGCGGGGAACATCTACCGTTCCACGACGGGGACCAAGGAGTCGACCGGAGCCTCGTATTCCTTCTTCGATCCGAGCGAATTCTACGAGTACTCCCTCGATCCCGCCGACGAGGTCGAAGCCCTGCTCACCAGGTGCGCAGGGCCGAGACCCGAGCTCGGCCTCTGAGCCGCGGGAGCGCGACGAGGCAGAGACGAGCCCCGGCCCAAGCGGCGCTGCCGCAGCGCTCCAGACGATTCGTGAAAGGTGAGCAGCGCCCGGAGCAACTGCAGGGCATGACAAGCTTGCTTACCACCTCCGCCCGGGCCCTGGCCTCTGCTCGATCCAACCGTGCCGCCGCCGTCCTCGGCATCGTGTCTCTCACCGCCGCCGCTTGCGCCTCCGGCGCCACGGCTCCCTCGGAGGACGCGAGCGCCGGAGGAGGCTCTCCCGGCAGCGGTGGAGGGAGCAGCGCGGTGGGGACAACCCACGCGACGGGAACAGGGGCTGGCACGGCGACCTCGAGCGGTGGGATGGTCGATCTGGGGCCGGCTCCCACCTTCGACGAGGCCGTTGGTCCAGCGCTCAAGATCGACTTCGACGTCTCGGGTCGGCCGTCCACCGAGGTGACGGAGCTCGGGTACAACGCATGGCCGATCGAGGCCGCCCGCGAGATCGAGAAGACGTTCGATGGAGTGACGTTTCGCCTCGAGAGCTCGAAGCCAGCGGGGACAGAGCTGAAAGGCACCTGGGTCAAGGGGCTCGTCCAGGCGCCGACGTATGCGCGTCTCGTGGGGGATGGAGTGACCGTGGACGGCGGCGACTCCGGGGCCGAGGTGCGCCTCACGCTCGAGAACCTCGCCCCGGGCGCGCACTCGCTCCTCGCCTTCCTCAACGAGCTGGGCGACGCGGCGACAGACGCCTATGCGCCCATCGACATCGAGGTGAACGGCTCCCCTGCCGCGAGCGGCATCGTCCCGACGGGTCGCGCTGCGTCGGCCTATGCAGCGAGGACGGCCTATGTGCGCTTCGAGGTGGCCTCGGGGGAAGACATCGTCATCGTGTTCCGCGCGGACACGTCGTCGAAGGCACCCAAGAAGAACGTGCTCATCAACGGGATCGAGCTCGACACCCCGGACGCGATCGAGCAAGCCAAGAACCCTTCTCCGGCGTACGGAGACGAGCACGTCGATGGCGACTCGGGGAGCGTGACGCTCTCCTGGGAAGCCAGCGACCTCGCCGCCACGCACGACGTCTACGTCGGTGAGGACCGGGAGGCCGTGGAAGCCGCCGATCGGAGCTCACCGCTGTTTCGCGGCAACCAGACGAGCACGAGCTGGACGCTCACCGGCGTCTCGAGCTTGAAGACCTATTATTGGCGCGTCGACGAGATCGACGCTCAGAACCACGGCACGAAGGGTGACGTCTGGTACTTCCGGCCGCGGCAGCTCGCCTTCCCGGCCGCGGAAGGTCACGGGCGCTTCGCGCGCGGGGGGCGCGGCGGCGTCGTCGTGCACGTGACCAACCTCGATGACGCTGGCCCCGGGAGCCTCCGGGAGGCGATCGAGAACGACATCGGCCCACGGACCATCGTCTTCGACGTCGGCGGCATCATCAAGCTGTCCTCAAGGCTGGTCCTGAACGACCGTTATGTCACCGTCGCCGGGCAGACGGCCCCGGGCAAGGGCATCGTGATCCGCGCGGCGCCCTTCGGCATGAGCGGCGCTCAGGACGTCATCATTCGACACGTGCGCGTTCGCCTCGGCGCTGGGACCACCTTCGACGGGATGGGGATGACCGGGAGCGATCACGCGATCATCGACCACGCGTCGATCAGCTGGACCATCGACGAGGCCTTCAGCTCGCGCGGCGGAAAGAACATCACCCTGCAGCGCACGCTGATCTCGGAGGCGCTCAACGTGGCCGGACACCAGAACTACCCCGATGGGACAGCCCACGGGTACGCGGCGACGATCGGGGGCGACGTCGGCAGCTTCCACCACAACCTGCTCGCGCATTGTGAAGGGCGCAACTGGAGCATGGGGGGTGGCCTGGACGGGTACGGGGTCGCCGCCGGACGACTCGACATCTTCAACAACGTTGTTTACAACTGGGGCGGCCGGACCACGGACGGCGGGGCGCACGAGGTGAACTTCGTCGGGAACTATTACAAACCGGGCGCGGCCTCGAAGATCTTCGTGGCGCTGTCGGCCGACTACGAGGCTGCCAATCCACAGCAGTATTTCATCAAGGGCAACGTCATGCCCGGGCACTTCTCCGAGAGCAATCAGGCCGACGGAAGGCAGCAACGGGGTACCCCCGTGGGGGGATACAGCCCCTGGGTCGACGCGCCCTTCTTCCCGTCGCACGCGACGATCGAGCCGGCGGGCGACGCCTACAAGAGCGTCCTTTCGGACGTCGGCTGCACCTCGCCCGTCCTCGACGACCACGACGTCCGCGTGATCAAGGAGACCCTCAACGGCACGACGACCTACAAGGGGAGCCGCTCCGGCAAGCCGGGCCTGCCCGATCACGAGAACGACGTCGGCGGCTATGAGTCGTATCCGAACGCGAAGCGCGCGGCCGACTGGGACAGCGACGGCGACGGTCTGCCCGACTGGTGGGAGGGGGAGCGCGGGCTCAACACGTCTTCGCCCGCCGGCGATTTCTCGGACGGCAATCGCAATGAGGACGGGGACGGCTACACCGAGCTCGAGGACTACCTCGAGTGGATGGCCAACGCCCACCATTCGACCAGCAAGGGACAGGACGTCACCATCGACCTCGGCAAGGCGTTCGTTGGCTACACGCAGAGCCCGACGTACATGGTGAGCGGCCCTGGCCAGAGCGCCGTGAAGATATCGGGGAAATCAGCGGTGTTCTCCGCGGACAGCTGCGGCCTCGTCACCTTCGTCCTTCACGTCAAGGATTCGAGCGGCGCTGGGATGTCGAAGCCGGTCGGCGTGCACGTGGCGTGCGACTGAGTCAACCGAGCCAGCCGGAGCGCGCCGCTCCGCTATTCCAGGCCGGGGCAGCGGAGCCGCCGGCCGCAGGTGGACGCCGGTGGGGTCGTGTCTCCTGGAGCGCCGAGCCGATGAAGCGCCCGCGGGGTCACCTCGAGGCGCCGGGTTGCGGTAAGGTCGTGCGCCGGGCGCAGGCATGGCGGCGCTCGCGGTTGAGCCCGCCCTGTCGCCTCGGCAAGAGCACCCCCATGGCCGATTTGAACGATCCCGCGCGCCTCGCCGAGCTGCACCACGTGCTGCTGCGCGACGACGCGGACGCCATCCTGGACGCCTGCGTCGAGCGGGCGGCCGAGCTCGCCCGGGCGCCGATGGCGCTCGTGAGCCTTGTGGTCCGACACATCCAGCTGTTCCGCGCGCACCGCGGCCTGCCACCCGACCTGGGCGTCAGCTGCGCGACCTCACGGAGCAGCTCGTTCTGCCAGCTCGTGGTGCGCCACGAGGAGCCGCTCGTCGTCGAGGACGCCGTTCACGACGAGCGCGTGCCCAAGGAGCTGGTGGAGCGTTATGGCATCCGCGCCTACGCAGGTGTGCCGGTGCGGGTGCGCCGGCATGTGGTCGGTTCGCTCTGCGTGATCGACCTCGTCCCGCGCACCTTCGAGCCGGGCGTCGTCGAGGGCCTCCATCAGCTCGCGGCCGAGGCCGGCGCGCGGCTCGAGGCGCTGGAGAGCGACACGCCGCCACCGAGCCGCGCCGCGAAGGAGCGCCTCGCTCGGTTCGGGCAGACCGCGCGTGCGCTGGAGCGCGCGCTCATGGCCATCGCTCCCGTGATCGCCGAGGCGCAGCGCGCGGCCGCGACGCTGCCGGAGGCGGCGCAGATCGCGCCGAGCCCGGACGATCTGCGCGCGGCGGTCGACTGCTACCGGGACATGTTCGCGATCGCGGCCGAGCTGGCCGACGACGCCATGGCCCTCTCGCGCTCCGCTCCGGCCGAGGAAGCGTCCGAGCTCGCCCAGGCGACGCGGTCCCTCACGCGGGACATGGTCGAGATCAGCCCGCTCGTCCGGCTCGCCGAGAGCGTGCTCGGGGGCACGCTCGACGAGGGCGCCGCCGCGAGGGCGGCGCACGTCGTGCGGGACGCGTTCGCGGCGCACGAGACCGCGACGTCCGCGGTGCGCCGGATCATCACCACCGTCGAGCGCGCGCGGACAGCGGAGGCGCGGTGAGAGGCCGAGCGTACCAGCTGCTCCGCTCCTGTCTCGGCGACAGGGACCCTCCGAACGCGCGCGACGCGTTCATCTATGCGCGGGTCATCATGCGCGCGCGCGTCGTGCCCGAGGAGATCACGCCGGCGCTCGACGACCCCGACATCGAGCGCCGGCTGGAGAGCGCGCTGCACGACATCGTGCGCCGCGCGTAGAGAGGGGCCGCCGGTCCCTCGCGCAGGCAGGCTCCGAGAGAGACGCCCACGAGCGGGGTGCAGGGCGATCCTGCGAGGGATCGTGCGGATCGCGCGTCGTGCGGATCGCGCGTCCAGGCGTGCACAGCTCGGTGGTTCTCCCACTTTCACCTTCACCCGCCGCGCTGGGCCTGCTATGCAGGGGATCGCCTTCTTTGCCGATGTCCTTGCTTGACGCCCGCGATAGACGCCGGGCGCGCCGTGCGAGGCGCCTTCCTTGGAGAATACGATGAGCCATGACTTGACCCCTGGACTGTTCACCGGGCCGAAGTGGACGCGCGGCCTTCTGCAGCTCGCCTTGCCGGCGATGGTGCTGCTCGCATGCGGAGGCCCGTCGGAAGACTCGGCATCAGGGGGCGGCGACGCATCGAGCGTGGCGTCGGCGTCGACCTCCTCGAGCGGCGGTGTCGACACGACGGCGTCGGCCTCCTCGGGCGGCAATGGCGGCTCGGGCGGCAATGGCGGCTCGGGCGGCAATGGCGGCTCGGGCGGCAATGGCGGCTCGGGCGGCAATGGCGGCTCGGGCGGTAATGGCGGCTCGGGCGGCAATGGCGGCTCGGGCGGCATCGGTGGCTCAGGCGGTAACAGCGGCGCCGGCGGCGACGATGCGTCAACCGTGGCGTCCTCGTCGGCCTCCACGGGTGGCACGAGCGGCGCTGGCGGCACTGGAGGCGACGACGCGTCGACCGTGGCCTCCTCGTCGGCCGCCTCGGGCAGCGGCGCGGGTGGCGGCGATGCCTCGACGTCCGCCGTGGCCTCCTCGTCGGCCTCCTCGAGCAGCGCCAGCAGCGCCAGTGGAACGGGCGGCGGCGATGCCTCGACGTCGACCGTGGCCTCCTCGTCGGCCTCCTCGGGCGGCGGCGGCGGCGCGGGCGGCGGCGATGCCTCGACGTCGGCCGTGGCGTCCTCGTCGGCCTCCTCGAGCGGCGGCGGCGGCATGGGTGGCGGCGATGCCTCGACGTCGAGCGTGACCACCACCTCGAGCGGCATGAGCTCGACCACCTCGACCGGCACGGGCCCCCTCGCGAGAACGCCGGTGGAGCGGCACGGCCGCCTGAGGGTGATGGGCAACCGCGTCGTCGACGAGCACGGCGAAGAGCTCCAGCTCAAGGGCATGAGCATGTTCTGGAGCGTCTGGGAGGGAGAGAAGTTCTACAACGCGTCCGCCGTCGACACGCTCGTGAACGACTGGGATGTGACCGTCGTCCGCGCCGCGATGACCGCCAACACATCGGGGCTTGGCTATGTCAACAACCCGGACGCGGAGAAGCGGAAGGTCAAGGCGATCGTCGACGCCGCCATCGCCAAAGGCATCTACGTGCTCATCGACTGGCACGATCACGACGCGGTCCAGCCCCGGAACAAGGAGGCAGCGAAGCGCTTCTTCCGGGAGATGGCGGCGGAGTACGGCGATGAGCCCGCCGTGATCTTCGAGGTGTTCAACGAGCCGGACACCGAGACATGGGCGCAGGTGAAGGCGTATGCCGAGGAGGTGATCCGGGAGATCCGCGGCGCCGGCTCCGACAACCTCGTGATCGTCGGGTCGCCGAACTGGTCGCAGGACGTGGACGTCGCCTCCAGAAGCCCGATCACGAGCTACAGCAACATCGCCTACACGCTCCATTTTTATGCGGCGACGCACAAGGATGCGCTGCGCACCAAGGCGAGGACCGCGCTGTCCGCGGGTCTCGCGCTGTTCGTCACCGAGTGGGGCACCTGCTCCTCCAGCGGGGACGGCGCGCTGGATCTCGCCGAGGCGCAGCGGTGGCTCGACTTCATGGCCAGCAACAACATCAGCTGGCTCAACTGGTCCATCGTCGACAAGGCCGAGTCCTGCGCCGCGCTCAGGCCCGGAGCGAGCGCCGGCGGCCCGTGGTCGGATGGCCAGCTGACCGAGTCGGGGCGGTGGGTGAAGCAGAAGATCCAGGCGCCTTGACGCGGGACGCCCGCCGGGGAGCGCCGTCGAGGACGGGGGCGCTCCGCCCGGGTCGGTCGCGCGGCGCCACGTCGCCTCGGGCGCGGACAGCGAAGCTCCCGCGGCGCGCTTTCCGATCCTTCGAGGCCTCCTCGAAGACCAGAGTCTAGCCCTCTCGCCTTCGCCGCGTTCACCAGGCGCTCCGCGCTCGATCAGCTCACTCCTGCGCTTCCTCATCGACGACATTGCCCGAACTCGGTGGATGAGTCAGGGTTTCGGCGACGCACACGGCCGCGCCTGCTCGGCGCGGTGACGGCGCGATGAGGGGATATGTCCTGTCCCTTCATCCCACTTCGTCCGGTCCTCGACAGAGGCCGTCTTCTCCCTCGAATCCCCCGCGCGAGCCGATGCGCTCGCGACACGAGGAGACGCCCGGCCGAGACGAGGCAGGACGAGACGTCGTTGCGCGCCCTGGACACGCGCTGTCTTTCTGAAGATCGGATGGCTTGAAGAGACTCGAACGATGCCGGGCGGAACCCCGTCGAGCGTCGGCGCTCGCGACATCCGCTCATCGCAGGACGGACGAACATACCGGCGACCCGCGGTGTCCCGCGAGGACGCTGGCTCGCGCCGCCTGTCATTCACTCGCGCAGCAGCGAAGGAGGCTTCCTCGTGATGGTTAGAGCTCGTTCTGAAGACCCGCGCACCGGCGAGATCGGGGCGTGGATCCTCGGCGTCCTGATGGGTCTATCGTCAACCACCGGCTGCTGGCCCGAGGGACGCGAGCCTCCGTGCTCGGGATGCGCAAGGCCCGGACCGTCTTCGTCGCTCGGGGGCGGTGGGTCTTCGTCGCTCGGGGACGGCGGCTCATCGTCGCTCGGGGGCGGTGGGTCTTCGTCGCTCGGGGACGGCGGGTCTTCGTCGCCGGTCGCGCCCGGAGGCGGTGACTCGCCGCCGTCGGATCCGCCGGACGACGGCGCGACGCCCGCGCCAGCCGCTCCGCCGCCTTCCCTCGGCTCGCTCCGAGGCGTTCCCATCCCTGAGCCGAGCGAGCTGTCCCGGTACGTCAAGAGCAGGCAGATGGCCGTCGCCCTCGGAAAGGCGCTGTTCTGGGACATGCAGGTCGGCAGCGACGGCGTGGCGTGCGCGACGTGCCACTTCCACGCCGGCGCCGACCACCGCAAGAGAAACCAGATCAACCCCGGGCTCAACAACCAGGATCCCGAGCGGCGCACGCGGTTCGAAGCCACGAGGTCGGACGGGAAGGGCGGACCGAACTACGCGCTCGTGGCGGGCGACTGGACTTTCCGCCGCGACTTCCCCGCAGATGCAGACGACATCATCTCTTCGCAGGGGGTGTTCCACGCTCGATTCAACAGCATCGTGCCCGAGAGCGCGACGGACGACTGCACGGTGCTGCCGGACGTCTTCCAGGTGCAAGGGGTGAACGTGCGGCGCGTCGAGCCGCGGCAGACGCCCACCGTCATCAACGCGGTGTTCAACTTCCGCAACTTCTGGGACGGACGCGCGAGCAACCATTTCAACGGAGTGAACCCGTTCGGCAGGCGAGATCCGGACGCCGCCGTCCACGCCGTGCGCGACAGCATCCTGGTCCCCGAGAAGGTCGACCTGGAGAACTCGAGCCTCGCATCTCAGGCCGTGGGCCCGCCGATCAACCCCTTCGAGATGTCGTGTGAGGGGAGGACGTACGCTGACATTGCCGCGAAGCTCTTGGCACGCAAGCCGCTCGCTGGCCAGATCGTGGACCCCACGGACAGCATCCTCGGCGAGCTCCGCGATTCGAGCGGGAAAGGGCTCGCTCCGTCGTATGGGGAGCTCGTCGAAGGGGCCTTCGTGGACGCATATTGGCGATCGGACCAGCGCGTCGGCGATCGGTCGCTCGTGGAAGCGAACTTCTCGCTCTTCTTTGGTCTCGCCATGCAGCTCTACGAGGCCACGCTCGTGTCCGACAACAGCCGGTTCGATCGCTTTGCCGACGGGGACAGCGCGGCCCTGAGCGACGAGGAGCGCGCGGGGCTCGCGATCTTCCAGGGCAAGGGCAGGTGCAGCAACTGCCACCATGGTCCCGAGTTCACCAACGCCGCCACCCGCCTGCAGCGCGAGGCGCAGGTGGGCGGTTTGATCTCGCGGATGCCGGTCGGGGACGGCGGCGCCGCGCTCTACGACAGGGGCTATTACAACATTGGCGTTCGGCCGACCGAGGAGGACCTCGGCGTCGGAGGGGTCGATGCCTTCGGTCATCCGTTCTCGTTCACGCGGCAAGGGAAGCTGCTGGCTGCGGGCGAGGGCGCCCCGGACGTATTCCACATCGACCCGGCGTCGTTCGAGGTCGATCCAGGCGTGCCGATCGCGCCGGGCGAGCGCGATACGGTCGACGGCGCGTTCAAGGTCCCGACGCTCCGGAACGTCGAGCTGACGGGCCCCTATTTCCACAACGGAGGCGCGCTGACGCTGCGGCAAGTCGTCGAATTTTACAACGCTGGCGGCGGCCGGCGCGAACGGGAGGGTGGGGACACGACTGGGTTCGGGCCCAACGGGACGAACCTCGCTCCGAACATTCAGCCGCTCGGGCTGACGGAAGATGAGAAGAAGGCGCTCGTGGCGTTCCTGGCGACGCTCACGGACGAGCGGGTCCGGTTCGAGGAGGCGCCATTCGATCACCCGCAGCTGTTCGTCGTCGACGGTCACTTCTGGAACGAATGGACCGTGGTGGATGACGGCACGGGGCGTGCTCGCGAGAAGATCAAGGAGGTCCCGGCGGTCGGCGCCGGAGGGCGCAAGCCGAAGGACCTCCCGGGGCTCGCGCCTTTCAACCCGCTCTGAGCGCCCCGGCGATCCCAACCTGGGTCGGGTCGCCTCAACCTGGGTCGGGTCGCCTGCAATCCCCGGCGTCCCAACCTGGGTCGGGTCCACTCAACCTCGGTCGGGTCCGCTCAACCTCGGTCGGGTCCGCTCAACCTCGGTCGGGTCCGCTCAACCTCGGTCGGGTCCGCTCAACCTCGGTCGGGTCCGCTCAACCTCGGTCGGGTCCGCTCAACCTCGGTCGGGTCCGCTCAACCTCGGTCGGGTCGCCTCAACCTCGGTCGGGTCGCCCCAACCTCGGTCGGGTCGCCTCAACCTCGGTCGGCTCCCCCGGCCTTCCTCCGGAGCGCCGCGAGCCTCGACGGCCGCACCAGCAGCCCGCCGACCGTCTGATCCGCGACGAGCTCCGCGATCTGCTCCGGCCCGTAGCCCACCGCCGCCGGATCGCTGGCCGCGAGCGGATGCAGGCGCCCTCCTCCCTCGGGACGGCACCAGTTCTGCACGCTCTCGTCCTGGGCCAGCACCGTCAGCGCGCACAGGTAGGCGTCCACCTCGCGGAACCTCCCCTCCCCCATCCCGCGCCCCACCATCGCGGCCACGGCCTCGGTCAGCGCGCGCCGCTCGGCCCAGTACGTCGCGAACGCCGCCGGATCCCGCTCGCTGAAGCGGTGGATCTCCGTGATCTCCAGGGGAAACCCGCACACCGTCTGCACGTCGAAGCGCACGAAGCGCCATAGCTGCACGTCCGCCGTCTCGCCGGCCGCCTCCAGGCTCCGCGCGTACGACAGCGGCAGCCGGTTCACCTGCTGCAGGATCTCCGCGACGATCAGCTCCTTGCGCCGGAACCAGTAGTACAGCGACGACTGCCGGAGCCCCGCCGCCTGCGCGACCTCCAGCATCGACACCTCGGCGACCCCCCGCTCGGCAAACAGCCGGCCCGCCACCTGCAGAATCTGCTCCCGCGGCGCGAGATCGCTCCGCTGCGGCGCCTTGCGCGGCCGGCCCATGCGGCGCGGGCTCCCCTCGGCCTTCTGCTCGCCTCCGGCGTTCCGCCCCGCTTCCGCCTGCTGCCTTCCTTCGACGCCGTGCTTGCCGTCGGTCTTCGCGGGAGGAGCCATCTCTGTCTTCATCATCATCGCCGGGGGTGGCCCTCGCGCAGCCGCGCGATCGCCGCCGCGCCCTCATGCCGCCTCGCCCTCCCGCGCGTCAATCGGCTCCGCGCTCGCCCCCCTGCGCCATCCGCTCTTCATCCAATCCACCACCCACACTGCCATCAAGAAAATTCAACACTTCCAGGAAAAAGCGCGCGCGCCCTGCATTTTACCCCCGCGAAACAGCCTGGAAACCCTGGCCCCGGATAGTCGGCCCGTAGTTTCGATTCTCTATCGAAAGTGAGGCGGTCGATGTCTGAAACGGCCACAACGTACGCCGCGCGCAAGCACGCGCGCGCCCAGGAAGGCAGCGTCGTCGAGACGCAACCCACCGTACCGAGCACGTCGATCGGCGATCCGCCGGCGGGCGTCGAAGCGCGCGACGTCCTCTGGGAGGAGACCCTCGGCGCCGGCGGTTACGCGGCACGCACGCTCCCCGTCGGCAGCCGGCTCCGGCTCGTCGACCTCGAGGGCGACACCTGCGTCGCCCTCGTGCTCCACCGCGCGGACCGCCCCATCGAGCGGCTCTGCCTCCCCGACACCGTGAAGCTCCAGTGGCAGGCCTATCCCGGCCCCGGCTACCTGCTCCTCTCGGACATGGGGCGCGTCCTCGCCTCCCTCCTCGAGGACACCGCGGGCCGCCACGACACCTTCTGCGGCACCTCGCTCCCGGGAGAGATCGAGTCCCGCCACGGCAGCGACGCCCACGGCGGCGCCCTCCGCTCCGGCCGCGAGCGGCTCCTCCTCGCCCTCGCCAAGCACGGCCTTGCCGAGCGGGACCTGCCCACGGCCATCAACCTCTTCAAGGGCGTCCGCATCGAGGCCGACGGCGCCGTCACCTTCCTGCCCGACTCCTCCCGGCCGGGCGCCCACGTGCTGCTCCGCGCCGAGCAGGACGTCCTCGTCAGCGTCGCCGTCGTGCCGCACCGCCTCGACCCGCGCCCGACCTACCGCGCCGGCAAGGTCCGCGTGACCGCATGGCGCGGCCGCCCCCCCGCCGACGACGACCCCGTGCGCAACGCCACCCCCGAGGCGCGCCGCGCCTTCGAGAACACCGCCGAGGAGCTCGCGCTCGGCCTCCGGGCAGGAGGCGCGCGATGAGCCCCGCCGCCACCCCCGGAAAGCCGGTCGCCGCCCTGCGCGACCCCGCCCTCGCCGGGCTGTCCGGCGCCCTCGTCTCCGACGAGATCGTCCCGGCGCGCGCGCCGTGGGCCAAGATCGTCCGCGCCGGCGAGATCCTCCGCGTCATCGACCTCGAGGGCAACCAGGCCGTCGACTTCCTCGCCTACGTCCTCGCCGACACCGCCGAGCGCTACAGCGCCGCCGATACCCTCGTCGCCCAGCGCAACATCTTCCTGACCACCGGCGCGCGGCTCCGCTCCAACCGCGGCCGCGTGATGATGACCCTCATCGACGACACCTGCGGCCGCCACGACACCTCGGGCGGCGCCTGCTCGTGCGAGTCGAACACCGTCCGCTACGGCCACCACACCAAGCACCAGCACGCCTGTGTCGAGAACTTCCTCCTCGCCGCTACGCCCTACGGCCTCGGAAAGCGCGACCTCGTCGGCAACATCAACTGGTTCATGAACGTGCCCGTCGAGGCCGACGGCACCCTCGGCATCGTCGACGGCCTCTCCGCGCCCGGCAAACACGTCGACCTGCGGGCCGAGCTCGACCTGCTGCTGCTCGTCTCGAACTGCCCGCAGATCAACAACCCCTGCAACGCGTTCAACCCGACCCCGATCCGCGCGGTGGTGGTGCGGCCATGAGCGCCATGACCCCGCCCTTCCGCCGCGTCCTCGTCGCCAACCGCGGCGAGATCGCGTGCCGGATCATCCGTACCCTGAAGCGCCTCGGCGTCGCGTCGGTCGCCGTGTTCTCCGACGCCGACCGCGCCGCCCTCCACGTGCGGCTCGCCGACCACGCCGTCCGCCTCGGCGGCCAGACCCCCGCCGAGAGCTACCTCCGCATCGACGCCGTGCTCGACGCCGCCCGTCGCGCCGGCGCTGATGCGGTCCACCCAGGTTACGGTTTCCTGAGCGAGTCCGAGGACTTCGCGCGCGCCATCGAGGACGCGGGCATCGTCTTCATCGGCCCGACGCCAGGCCAGATGGAGGCCTTCGGGAGCAAGCACCGGGCACGGGAGATCGCCGTCGAGGCGGGCGTGCCGCTCCTGCCGGGCACCGGCGTGCTCCGGGACGCGGACCACGCCGCCGCCGAGGCCGCGGCCATCGGCTACCCCGTGCTGCTCAAGGCGAGCGCCGGGGGCGGCGGCATCGGCATGGCCCGCTGCGACAGGCCGGCGGAGCTCCCCGCCGCGTTCGAGCGGGTCCAGCGCCTCGCCCGCTCGAACTTCGGCTCGGGCGAGGTGTTCCTCGAGCGCTTCCTCGACGCACCCAGGCACGTCGAGGTCCAGATCGCCGGCGACGGCCGCGGGAACGTGCTCGTCCTCGGCGATCGCGACTGCTCGGTCCAGCGCCGCAACCAGAAGGTCCTCGAGGAGGCGCCCGCGCCCGACCTGCCGCCGCGGCTGCGCTCCGCCCTCGCCGAGTCGGCCCGCGCCCTCGCCGCGAAGGTCGCCTACCGCAACGTGGGTACGGTCGAGTTCCTCGTCGATCCGGCCCGCGCCGAGCATTACTTCCTCGAGGTCAACACGCGCCTCCAGGTCGAGCACGGCGTGACCGAGCTCTGCACCGGCGTCGACCTGGTGGAGTGGATGCTGCGCATCGCCGCGGGCGACACCGCGTTCTTCGCCGGCGGCGACCCGGCGCTCCGCGGCCACGCGATCGAGGCCCGCCTCTACGCCGAGGACCCGGCGCGGGGGTTCCTGCCGAGCGCAGGCCTGCTCACCGAGGTTCGCACCCCCGAGGGCGGGGGCGTGCGGGTCGACGGGTGGGTCGAGACCGGCACCGAGGTCTCCGCGCTCTACGATCCGCTGCTCGCCAAGCTCCTCGTGCACGGCGCGGACCGGGCCGCGGCCGTCGCGGCGCTGCGCGGCGCCGTCGAGGAGACCCGGATCGGCGGGATCGAGACCAACCGGGAGTGGGTCGCGGTCGCGCTCGATCACCCCGATTTCCGCGGGGTCCGGCACCACACGGGCACGTTCGCGTCGCTGCCGTTCCGCCCGCCGACGATCGAGGTGACCGCCTCGCCGGGCGCGGTGACCGTGCAGGACTGGCCCGGGCGCCTCGGCCTGTGGTCGGTCGGCGTCCCGCCGAGCGGGCCGATGGACGACCTGTCGTTCCGGCTCGGCAACCGCGTCGTGGGCAACCCCGGTGGCGCCGCGGGGCTCGAGTGCGAGGTGCACGGCCCCACGCTGGTCTTCCACCGGCGCGCCGTCGTGTGCGCCGCGGGCGCCGCGATGCGCGTGCTCGTCAACGGCACCGAGGTTGCGCCGTGGACGCCGGTCGAGGTCGCGCCGGGCGCCACCGTGGCCTGCGGGCCGGTGCGGGGGCCGGGCGCGCGCGCCTACCTGCTCATCCGCGGCGGCATCGATGTGCCGGCGCACCTCGGCAGCCGCGCCACGTTCACCCTCGGCGGCTTCGGCGGCCACGCCGGCAGGCCGCTCCGCCCCGGCGACGTGCTGCGCCTCGGCGAGGAGGTCGACCCCTCCCTCGACCCCGGCGCGCTGCCGCCCGAGGCCCGGCCGGAGATCGGCAGGTCCTGGGAGCTCGCCGTGCTCGACGGGCCGCACGGCGCGCCGGACTTCCTCACGCGCGACGGGATCGAGCACTTCTACGAGACCGAGTGGGAGGTCCACTACCACTCGGCCCGCACCGGCGTCCGCCTCGTCGGCCCCGCGCCGAAATGGGCGCGCACCGACGGCGGCGAGGCAGGGCTGCACCCCTCGAACCTCCACGACAACGCCTACGGGATCGGCGCTGTCGACCTCACCGGCGACATGCCCGTCATCCTCGGCCCCGACGGCCCGAGCCTGGGCGGCTTCGTCTGTCCGCTCACGGTCGCTGCGGCCGAGCGGTGGAAGCTCGGCCAGCTGAGCGCCGGCGACAAGGTGCGGTTCCGGTCGATCGTGCCCGCGGAGGCCGACGCGCTGGCGCAGCGGTGCGAGGCGCTCGTGGCCCTGCGCGGCGGAGCCACGAGGGAGGCGCCCGCGCCGCTCGCGGCCAGAGCGAACGGCGCAACCCCGGTCGCGGCGAGGGCCGCGCTGGCGCCCGCGCCGCTCGCGGCTCCCGCGACGCCGGCCGCGCCGCGGCGACCGCGCGGCGAGCCCGTGCTGGGGCGCGTGCCGGCGCGCGACGACCGGCCCGCGGTGGTCTTCCGCCAGAGCGGCGACCGCTACGTGCTCGTCGAGTTCGGCCCGCCGGTGCTCGACATCGACCTGCGCGTGCGCGCGCACCTGCTCATGACGCGGCTCGAGGAGCTCCGCATACCCGGCGTCGTCGACCTGACGCCCGGGATCCGCTCCCTCCAGGTGCACGTCGACGGCGCGCGCCTCACCGTGGCCAAGGCCCTCGACCTGCTCCGCGAGGTCGAGGCCGACCTGCCCGCCCAGGCCGAGGTCCGCATCCCGAGCCGCGTCGTCCACATGCCGCTCAGCTGGGACGACCCGGCGACGCGCGAGGCGATCGAGCGCTACATGCGCGCGGTCCGCGACGACGCGCCCTGGTGCCCGAGCAACCTGGAGTTCATCCGCCGGGTCAACGGGCTGCCGGACATCGCGGCGGTCCAGGAGCTCTTCCTCGCGGCGAGCTACCTCGTGCTCGGCCTCGGCGACGTGTACCTCGGCGCGCCGGTCGCGACGCCGATCGATCCGCGCCACCGGATGGTCACGACCAAGTACAACCCGGCGCGCACGTGGACGCCCGAGAACGCCGTCGGCATCGGCGGCGCGTACCTGTGCATCTACGGCATGGAGGGGCCGGGCGGGTACCAGTTCCTCGGCCGCACCGTGCCGGTCTGGAGCCGCCACCGGCCGTTCCGGCAGACGACGCGCGAGCGGCCCTGGCTCCTGCGCTTCTTCGACCAGCTCCGCTTCCACCTCGTGTCGGCGAAGGAGCTGCTCGAGCTCCGCGCCGACATGGTGGCCGGGCGCGGCGAGGTGCGCATCGAGGAGACCACGTTCGACCTGGGCGAGCACCACCGCTTCCTCGCCGACAACGCCGGGCCCATCCGCGCGGCGCAGGCGCGGCAGCGGGCGGCGTTCGACGCCGAGCGCGCCCGCTGGGAGGCGGACGGCGAGTTCGACCGCGTGCGCCGCGCGGGCGCCCGGCTCGAGGGCGCGTCGACCGCCGCCGAGGACGCCCTCCCGGCCGGGGTGCTGCCGGTGACGGCGCCGCTCACCGCGTGCGTGTGGAAGGTCGACGTGGCGGAGGGGCAGCGCGTCGAGGCGGGCCAGCGCGTGGCCGTGCTCGAGGCGATGAAGATGGAGTTCCCCGTGGTGGCCGACGTGGCCGGAGCGGTCGGCTGGATTGGCTGCCGCCCGGGCCAGATGGTCAGCGCGGGCCAGCCGCTCGTGGGGGTGTCGGCCGATGCGTGACCCGATCTCGACCGCCGCACCGGCATCGGCGCTCGTCGCGGAGGATCGCGGCGACGCCGACGACCTCGCCCGCCTCGGCTACCGCCAGGAGCTCCGGCGGGACCTGGGCAGCCTGTCCGCCTTCGCCGCGGGCTTCTCCTACGTCTCGATCCTCACGACGGTCTTCCAGCTCTTCGTGATCGGGTACGCCTTCGGCGGGACCCGGTTCTTCTGGACGTGGCCGGTCGTCTTCCTCGGCCAGCTCGCCGTCGCGCTCAACCTCGCCGAAATGGGCTCGCGCTACCCCGTGGCCGGCTCGGTGTACCCGTGGGGGCGCCGCGTCTGGGGCGGCGCTCCGGGGTGGCTCGCGGGCTGGCTGAAGCTCATCGGCGACGTCGTGAGCGTCGCCGCGGCGGCCATCGCGCTGCAAGCGATCTTGCCGAGCGTTTGGAGCGGGTTCCAGTTCCTTGGAGGCGACCCGTCGCTCACGTCGCGCGACGGCGCCGCGAACGCCGTGGTGCTCGGCGCGGGGCTCATCGTGCTGACGACGGCGATCAACATGGCCGGGGTGAAGGTGATGGCCTGGGTCAACGACGTCGGCGTGATGGCGGAGCTCGGCGGCGTCGCGCTGCTGCTCGTGGCGCTGTTCCTGAGCGCGGTGCGCGGCCCCGGGGTGGTGCTGGAGCCCATCTACGGCCCGCCGTCGTCGCTGGGAACGGGGGTGGCGGGCCTGCTCGCGGCCGCGCTCATGCCAGCGTACGTGCTGTACGGCTTCGACTCAGCCGGCTCGCTGGCCGAGGAGACCCAGAACCCGCGGCGGATCGTGCCAAGGGCGATCCTGAAGGCCGTCGTGGCCTCCGGGGTGGGCGGCGCGCTGCTCCTCCTCGCAGCGCTGATGGCCGCGCCGAGCCTGACCGACGGCCGCCTCGCCACGGAGGGCCTCGCCTACGTGGTCGTCGGCGCGCTCGGCCCGACGCTGGGCAAGGTCTTCCTTGTCGACGTGGCGCTGGCCGTGTGCGTCTGCACGCTGGCGATCCAGACCGGCGCCTCGCGCCTGGCCTTCTCGATGGCGCGGGACGGCGCGCTGCCGTGTGCGCCGGCGCTGTCGCGCGTGTCACCGCGCACGAAGACGCCCGTCGCCCCGGCGATCGTGGTCGGCGCGCTCGCGTGCGGCATGCTCGTCGTGAACTACGGCGAGGCGCAGCTCTTCGTGCTCATCACGGAGACGGCCGTGCTCCTCGTGAACCTCTCGTACCTGGTCGTGACGGCGGGGATGCTCCTCCGCCGTCTGCGCGGGTGGCCGGGCCTCGCCGGGGCGCCGGCCGGGGTGTTCTCCCTCGGCCGGGCCGGGCTCGCGCTGAACGCCGCGGCCGTGGTCTGGGGGGTCGCGCTCATCGCGAACATCGCCTGGCCGCGACCCGATGGCGCCGAGGCGACATGGATGGAGTACTTCCCGGTGATCGGGGTCGCCGCCACGCTCGTGCTCGGGCTCGGGGTGTTTGTCGCGACGCAGCGGCCGGCAGGAGCTCGGGTTGCCATCGGTCAGCCCGGGGAGCGCTCGGCGTCGCTGACCTCCTGAGGCGGGCTGTTCCGGCGGCGAGCTTGCGCAGACCTGAGCGGAGACCGCCGGAAGAGCCGCGCGTGGCGAGAGCCAGACGCCCCGTTCACGAGGGCGCGGCGCGGATCAGTTCTCGAATCGAACCTTGTCCATGTAGTAGGAACCGGACGTGGGGGTCATCGGGGTCACGGCGAATCTGAACTTCAGCTTCACGTCGCTCGGCGCTGCGAGGAGCGCGCTCACGATGTTCCCGGGGAGCTGCGGGAACGCGACGGTGTTGAATGCGCCCCGGGTGAGGCCATCGAGCCCGACCACCCCGACCGACTGCTCGGGGATGCCGGCGGACGGGATCTCGATCCGCGCCTCGAGGGTGCCGATCGAGCTCGGGTTCGGCTGGACGACGGACACGAAGAGCTCGAGCTTGATCCTGTCGCCGACCGGCAGCAGGGCCGAGGTGCCGAAGCTCGGGCTGACGATCTCGGTGATCGAGGCCGGCGTCCGGACCTCCAGCGACGAGATGCCCTCTCTCACTCGGCCCGTGTGGAGCGGGAGGGAGGTCTGCGGCGAGGTCCACGCGCCCGGCGTCTCGAACCCGAGGACCGGGTCGTTGAGGAGGTAGTCGGTCATCACCTGCTGGCGGAACGGGAGGAACACGTTGATGAGGGCCGGCGAGATAAGGAAGCGTCTTGGGCCGTTCGGGTTGTTCGAGTCGATCGGCTCCGTCTTCTCGGAGGTGTGGGTGAAGACCAGCGTGGTCGGGAACGGAGCAGACAGGCCGACATCGAAGTTGCTCGTCCCGGCGCCGTTGCGGTCCGCCGGCTCGTGACACCCCGAGCACGAGAGGGCCTGCGCGCGCCCGACGATCTGGTCCGGCGTGAGCGAGCTACCCATGGCGGTGAGCTTCGCCTGGATAGTGCTCCTCAGCGTCGACGCCCCGGTCCCGAGCGCGTTCAAGTAGTTGTTCTGGAGGGGGATCATCAGGCTCTCCCCCCCGTTGTAATTGCTGGTCATGGGGAACTTGTAAGCGAAGCGATTGACATCGTCGGCAGCGGCGAGCCGCTCCACCATTTGCGGGAAGAGAGTGCCCTGAAAGCTGTTGACCCGCCAATCGCTCGATGAGGCGGGCGAGAAGACCCTCGCGGCCGGGTTGTCCTTGACGAAGGACGGGGTGATCTTCAGCGAGGGGGTGCTGGTGCCGTGGACGAGCCTGAACTCACGGAGCGACCAGGCCCCCACCGGCAACGAGCCATTCAGGAAATCGTTGGTTCGAATCTGGCCGTGCTCGGCCCCGGGAGCGTGGCCGTAGTGGTCGATGTGGATGACGGGCTCGAACCCATCCAGGCCATTGAAGTAGAAGTTCAGGAGCTCGTTCGTCCGCGTCGCCACGCTCTTCGCGGGATTCGACTGGTTCAGCCAGAAGTCGACGACCGAGGAGCAACCTTGCCGGCCGAGGCTCGGGTTCGGGTTGGGCAGCCGGGCCTCGAAGATGATGAAGTTCCGCTGGAGGCTGTTCGCATCGAGGCGGCCGCCGCGCCTCGCGAAGACGATCCGGTACTCCCCGCAATTGGAGCCGTCCGGCGGGGCGAGGTCGAAGCGGTTCGTGAGGGTCGTGGCCATGTACGCGCTGTCGGCGTTCGGATCCGCGAAAGGATCACTCGCGGATTCGTTCCCTACAGCACGCGGGCAGAGGACCGGCCACCCGTTGATCGAGCCGGTGGGTGGGTTCGAGGCGCCCGGGGGGTAAATATCCGCGGTGTTGGCCGCCGTATCATCACAGTGCGGGACGGAGAAGAGCCCGGTCGCACCTGTCCGGTGGGTGTCCATGAAGCTACGGAACAGCGTGAGGGGCGTCAGGCCCGTGACGCCCGACTGGGTGATCAGCTGCTGCAGGACCTGCTGCAGGGAGAACTGGGACACGATGTCGACGTCCGTGACGATGAGCGACTTCCGCGGATCGATCGCGAACGGCAGCATGACCTCCTGGGCGGCCTCGGCGGTCTCGCTCTCCGCGAGATCCAGAAGCTCGCCGGGCTCGGCCAGTCCGCCGTCCTCCGGCCCGAGGTCCGAGCACGCGGCAGGAAGGAGCGCGAGCGTGGCCAGCGCGGCGCTTCGCGCCGACCACCACGCCCAGGCGGAGCCAAGACCAGCCCCTGAGCGCACCGAACACCTCGACCTCGAACGCTTGGACAACATGAGACCTCCTGGAAACGATCACGGTGACGAGCTACGCCCCCGGGGGACGCTCGCGGACGAAGAGCGACGGAGTCCAGGCGAGCGCGGGAGAACGCCGCGCCCTGCCTGATGAGCAGATCAAGCGCGCAGGATCATCTCTGAGCGCGCGTCGCCGCTCCCGCGCTGCCATGACAGCACGGCATCAACAACGCATCGAGTTGACCGTCCTGCGATAGCCTGCGCGCGCCCGTCTCTGGGGCGATGAGCCAGGGCACGGCGGGCGCCGTGCGCTGGTCATCGTCATCGAGGAGCGCTGCACACTCCTTGAATGCAGGTGAGCGAGCCCATCCTTCACGCGATCTGTGGCGGTCCCGTCGTTTTTTAGATGGGGCACATTTGTAATTTAATTCACATAGACGATAGACGGGAGTTCGATGGCCGCGCCCATCGTCTCCCACGTGGCAGCCGAGATGTCGGCAGCGAAGCCCACGCCGACAACACGGGGAGCCTCGATCTGGATCGACCGGCCGCCCGCGAGCCTGGAACCTGGGAGGCCTATCTGACAAGGTGATCGTCGATGGAGTACCTCACCCGCGGAACCTACGACGACGGTCGCCACTTCCTCGTCGTCGCCGACGCCCCGCCCGAGGTCCACGCGCTGTTCGACGAGCGCGGGCTGCAAGGCGGCGGTTACACGTGGATCGCCGTGCTCCGATCGCTCGCCAGGCTGGCCGAGCCGCCGATCGAGGGAGAGTTCGTCATCGATGGCGAGGGCGACAACGCGTTCATCGACAGCCCCGACCCGGCCCTCCTCGATGCCTTTGCGTCGTGCATCGAGAGGGCGATGAGCGACCTCGATCTCCTGCGGCGCGCCCTCGATAACGCCGATCCCGAGGAGCTCGAATGACGTCTCGGGACGGGGCCTTCCGCCTCAGCTCTGCGATCGGTGCGGGACGATGTCGTTGGCGATGATCTCGCCGAACGGCCCCGTGAGGTTCGGGCTGACGCCTGCGGCCCTCCGCTCGACGGGGAGCCGCGGGAAGAGCAGCTCGGCGACCCGATAGGCCTCTTCGAGGTGCGGGTACCCCGACAGGATGAACGTCTCGATCCCGAGCTCCGCGTACTCCTTCATGCGGCGCGCGACTGTATCTGCGTCGCCCACGAGCGCCGTCCCGGCGCCGCCGCGGACGAGCCCGACGCCGGCCCAGAGGTTCGGGCTCACCTCGAGCGCATCGCGCCGCCCCTTGTGCAGCGCCGCCATGCGGCGTTGCCCCTCGGAGTCGAGGCGCCCGAAGGCCTGCTGCGCCGCGGCGATGGTGCGGTCGTCGAGGTGCCGGATCAGGTCGTTCGCGGCGGCCCACGCCGCCTCGGCCGTCTCGCGGACGATGACGTGAAGGCGGATCCCGAAGCGCACCGTGCGCTGCTCCGCGGCCGCGCGGCGGCGCATGTCCGCGATCTTCTCGGCCACGGCGGCCGGAGGCTCTCCCCAGGTCAGGTAGACGTCGATGTGGCGCGCCGCGAGCGCGTGCGCCGCGGGCGACGATCCCCCGAAGTAGAGCGGCGGGTGCGGCGCCTGGAGCGGTGGAAAGAGGATCTTCGCGCCCTTCACGCGCAGGTGCTGCCCCGTGAAGTCGACCGTCTCGCCGGCCATGACGCGCCGCCAGATGCCGAGGAACTCGTCGGTGACGACGTACCGCTCGTCGTGCTTCAAAAAGACGCCATCCCCCTCGGACTCCGCCGGATCGCCGCCGGTCACGACGTTGACGAGCAGGCGGCCGTCGGACAGGCGATCGACCGTGGACGCCATGCGGGCGGCCCACGTGGGCGACACGACGCCCGGCCGCACGGCGACGAGGAAGCGAAGCCTCTGCGTCAGCGGGATCATGGCCGACGCCACCGCCCAGGCGTCCTCGCACGACCGCCCGGTGGGGACCAGCACGCCGTGATAGCCGAGGTCGTCGGCGGCCTGCGCAATCTGACGAAGATATGGGAGCGTGACGGGGCGCGCGCCCTCGGCGGTGCCAAGGTAGCGGCCGTCCCCGTGCGTCGGGAGAAACCAGAAGACGTTCATCGATGGAGAAGCTCCTCGCCCGTGATTCGCCGGGTCAGGCGCGCGAGGGCACGATCCGCACCGCGCGCCGCTGCGCGCTGGGGCCCACGGCGCCAGGGAACTTCGCCGGGCATGCCGCGGTGCCGCCGCTGCTGCTCCAGCAACACAAACTGCTGATCGACTGCTGCTGAATCAGCAATCGACCGCTCCTCCACGGGTCCTCCCCGGCGGAGCGCCACGCCTCGACCTGGCACAGCGGCTGCTGGACCGAGGTTTACACCACGCATCCGTCACAGATGCAATTTTACATCATAAATATCATCCTTACGTGCTGACGTGGGTTGTAGAGGAGGCGAAAGAGCCCTCATGATCAGGTACATCTCGTTCACGACGGCCCGCTCCGCGCTGCTGGGCTGCGCAGCTCTCTCGAGCTTGTTGCTGCTCGGGTGCGGCCGCGACGGCGGCGAGGCGGGCGCCACGGGCGAGAAGGCGGCGAACGCCGGGCAGGCGGCCGAGGACACGCGGACGGCGGTGGTGGTGCGGCTGGGGTACCAGAAGATCGGCACGCCGTTTCTCCTCAAGGAGCGCGCGGAGGCCCTGACGAAGGCGCTCGAGGCGAGGAACGCCCGCGCCGAGTGGGTCGAGTTTCAAGCCGGTCCTCCGCTGCTCGAGGCGATGCGCGCGGGCGCCGTGGACGTCGGCCACGTCGGCGAGACGCCGCCGGTGTTCGCGCAGGCGGGCGGCGTGCCCTTCGTCTATGCCGCCAGCGACGCGCCGGCGCCCAAGGCCGAGGCGATCGTCGTCAAGAAGGACTCTCCGATCCGCACGCTCGCAGCCTTGAAGGGCAAACGCGTCGCCCTCAACCGCGGCTCCAACGTCCATTACCTCCTGGTTCGAGCCCTCGAGAGCGCCGGGCTGACGCTGGACGACATCCAGGTCGTCTTCCTCGCGCCCGCTGACGCGCGGACCGCGTTCGAGGGCGGCAATGTCGATGCCTGGGTGATCTGGGATCCGTTCCTGGCAGCGGCCGAGCTCGCCGGGGCCCGTGTCCTCCAGGACGGCGAGGGGCTCGTCGACAACCGCCTCTTCTACGTCGTGCGGCGAGAGTTCGCTGAAGCGCAACAGGCGCTCTTGCAGATCGTGTTCGACGAGTACCGCGCGCTGAGCGCCTGGGAGGACGGGCACCGCGAGGAAGCCTCGCAGATCCTCGCGAAATCTTCAGGGATCTCGTACGAGGCATTCCTGCGGTCCGAGCACCGGCGCGCGTTCCAGATACTGCCGATCACGCCCGAGATCGTGCAAAGGCAGCAAGCCATCGCCGATACGTTCCACAAGCTCGCGATCATCCCGCGCGACATCCGCATCGAGGAGGCGCTCCTGCCGGGCGCCGCGAGCGGAGGCGCGCGATGACGGCTGCTGAAGCGCTGGGCGGCGGCGCGGTGCGCGGGCTGGGCGTGCGCATCGCGCCCTGGCTGGCCCCGCTGGCCCTCGTGATCCTCTGGGAGGTCCTGTCGCGGCTGCAGATCATCCCGAAGAGCCTGCTGCCGTCGCCCGTGGAGGTGCTGGTCGCCGCGGCGGGCGCCACGAGGAGCGGCGAGCTGCCCGCGCACCTCGGCGTGAGCGCGCTGCGGGCCGTCGGCGGGCTCGTCGTCGGCGCCGTCGTCGGGCTCGCGCTCGGCCTCGGGACGGGGCTCTCGCGCCCGCTCCAGCTGGTCATCGACGGACCGCTGCAGATGCTCCGGGCGATCCCCGCGCTGGCGCTCGTGCCGCTCGTGATCCTGTGGTTCGGGCTCGGCGAGACAGCGAAGCTCTTCATCGTCGCGATCACGGTGCTGTTCCCCGTCTACCTGAACACGTTCCACGGGGTGCGCAGCGTGGATCCGCAGCTCATCGAGATGGCGCAGGTCTACGACGTGCGGGGGTTCGCGCTTTACCGCGAGGTCATCTTCCCTGGCGCGCTCCCCTCGATCCTCGTCGGTTTGCGCTTCGCGCTCGGGCTCTCGTGGCTCGTGCTCATCGTCGCGGAGACCCTCGGCGCGAGCCAGGGCCTGGGCTATGTCGCGATGAACGCCCGCGAGTTCATGCAGATGGATCTCCTGGTGCTCACGATCGTGCTCTGGGCCCTGCTCGGCAAGCTGGCCGACTCCCTGGCGCGGTGGCTCGAGCGCCGACTCCTACCGTGGCAGCCGCCGCTGCAGCGGCTCGACGCGAGGTGAGCGAATGAGCGGTTCGGGCGATCAAACCGCCGGCGCGCGCGTCGTGCTGGAGCAGGTCGACAAGCGGTACGGTGACCGACTCGCGCTCTCGGGCATCGAGCTCGACATCCGCCCTGGCGAGTTCGTGACGATCGTCGGGCGGAGCGGCTCGGGCAAGAGCACGCTGCTCCGCGTGCTGTGCGGCCTCGAGCAGCCGACGCGCGGCGCGGCGCGCGTCCTGACGTCGAGGGAGGTCGCAGCGCGCGAGGCCGTGCGCGTCGTCTTCCAGGAGCCCCGGCTGCTGCCCTGGCGCACGGTGCTGGAGAACACGTGCATCGGCGGGCCGAGAGGGCGCGACGCGCGTGCGCGCGACGTGCTCGACCGGGTCGGGCTCGGAGATCGGCTGAACGACTACCCGGGCGTGCTCTCGGGAGGTCAGCGACAGCGGGTCGCCCTCGCGCGCGCGCTCGTGCACGACCCGAAGGTGTTGCTGCTCGACGAGCCGTTCGGCGCGCTCGACGCCCTGACGCGGATCGGGGCGCAACGCCTTGTCGAGTCGCTGTGGGCGCAGCGCCGCTTCACGGCCATCCTGGTGACGCACGACGTGGAGGAGGCGGTCCTGCTCGGTGATCGCGTGCTGGTGTTCGACGAGGGGCGCATCGTGGAGAGCGTCGCGGTCGATCTGCCGCGCCCCCGGGCCAGGGAGGTCCCGGAGGTCGGCCGCCTCGCCGGCGTGCTGCTCGACGCGATCTTCAGGAGATCCCCGGAAGAAGGGTGGCAGTCACGGCGCGCCTCGCGCGAGGACGCCTCCAGGCATCCCGCGACCCTCTTGGCCCCCACCGGCCTCGAGGTTGCTCGTCATTGACTGGATCCCCCGCTCCGACGCCACAGGCACCGAAGGAGCATTACGAGCGGGCGCCGCCAGCGGCTCGTTCGCCGCATGGGCTCACAGGGCTCGGCGTTCGCGGTGTGCGCACGAGTCCAGGTCAGCAGATGGCCGTGGCGATGGCGAGCGAGGAGCACCGCGAGCGCCCGCCTGGTGATCCCCGTCGGCGAGCCTGGTAAGGGTGGCCCAGGAGACCCTCCCTGCATGATGGCTTCGCGGCTCGCGCTCCTCCCCCTCCTGCTTCTCGTCGCTTCGTGTGGTCCCGCCGCCGGGTCGGCCCCCGCGGCGCTCGCGCCGGCTTGGGTCGCCATCCCCCCCGCCCCGCTGGAAGCGCCCGCGCGCGCCGCTGGCGCGCCGGCCGTGGATCCCTCGGCCCCGCTGACGTTGCCGATCGCCGCGATCCCGCCGGCAACCTGGGTCGAGCCGCCCCTCGGAGAGCAGGAGCGGGCGAGGGCCGGTCGGGACCCGTTCCGCGAGCACACCGAGATCGCCCTCGGCGAGCACGTCGCGATCTTCGCGGCGAAGGAAGGCGGCGCCGACCCCGCGGGCGGAGCCTTCGCGGTCGACGAGAAGCTTGGCGTCGTCGGCCCCCTGAAGCTGCCCGCTCACTTCACCTGGGTTGGCGTTGCCGGCCCGCAGATCGACACGCTCTATGGGGCCACGCCGGAGGGCGTGCTCCACCGCGCTGCCGGCGTCCGCGATGCACTGAGGCCGGAAGGCTTCGTGCCGCGTAGCAGCGTGCCTGGCGCGACGGCCTGGGACGCCGCCGGCACCCTCATCGCGGCCGCGGCGGGAGAGCGCGTCAGCGTCTCCGCCGACGAGGGCCGCAGCTTCACCTCGACCGTGGTTGCGCCCGGCAAGACGGTGCGCGCGGTGCTCGTGCGACCCGACGGCGTGCTCGCGGCCGTGGTCCAGGCGCCGGCGCGCGGCCAGCAGCCGGCGGCGCCCGACACGTTCCTCTCGCTGGATCGCGGGCAGACCTGGAAGCGATCTGCGTTCCAGCCGCGATCGATCGAGCGAGCGGGATCCTGGATCTGGAACGGCAATGCGAGCTGCCCCGCCGTGCTGAGCCGCGACGGCCAGGCGTGGACCAGGGCCGCTGCTGGCCTTTACGCCCGACCCCCGTTGGGCGTCGCGCTGCACCTCTCCCCCGCGATCCGCGCCATCGAGGTCGGCTCGTTCCGCTCGTCCGTCGTCCCGCCAGCGCCCGAGCCGCCCCGACGCGGCAACACCGCGGTCGGGCGGGAGCCGCCGTGCAAAAGCGACGACGAGGGCATGGTGGGCGGTATCGGACTCGTGGGCCCGGCTGGCGACTCGTGCGGAGGGGCGCTTTGCCTGCTCGAAAGCGCCACGCCGCGGCCACAGCCGACGCGCACACGGATCGCGACGTTCGGCGACGGGATATGCGAACCGACGAGCGCGCGACCGCCCGGCAGCGCCTGCGCCGCGCACCTCACGCGGCCACCGACGTTCGCGGTCGTCGACCACATCGCGAGCAACGTGACGCCCGTCGCGGCGCCCGAGGGGTGCCCGCAGCCGGTCGCGCTGCACAACGCGGCCGGCATCGGCGTGCTGATCTGCCGCGGAGGCAGCGGGGGCGCGGTCCTCTTCGTGCGGGGCGCGCAAGGTGCATGGCACGCGGAGGGGAGCCAGGCGACCCCGGCCGAGGCCCTCAAGTGGATCGCCGCAGCGCCGGATGGCACGCTGCTCCTGCTCGAGCCGACGCCGCCCGCAAGCGCCCGGCAGCGCGAGCCGCTGCAGGCGCTCGTGCGAAGCCCGCTGCCGCTCGGGGCACCGCAGGCGTGGCGCCGGGTCACGGCGCCGGACGGCGTCGCGGCGCTTCCAGCTCCCGGGGGCGCGGCGCTCATCGCGAGCTCGCCGACGGACTCGGCCGGCGGACGCCTCGATGTGTCGCTGGATCGCCCAGGGCAGCCGGCGCTCACCTTGGCGCGCGACGTGGATGTCGACCAGGACCTGACGCTGATGGAGATGCGGGACGGGCGGGTGCGGTTCCGCGTGCGTCCAAATCCTGCGCCGGACGTCCAGGGAAGGCTGGGGTCCCCGTCGCCCGAGCCGCGGGACGCGCGCTGGCACGTGCTGACCCACGGCGGCGAGCTCGTGCTGGAGACGCCCTCCGGGCCGACGCCTCCAACCGAGGGGCGTGTGCACGATCCCGCGGGGCGCTAGCGCCACGTCCGCGCGGTCCCTCGCGTCGCGGGACCCCGCGGGACCCAACCACGTCACGGGCGCCGCGGGACCCAACCACGTCACGGGCGTCGCGGGACCCAACCACGTCACGGACGATGGCGATGGCTGCGCGGGACCCAACCACGTCACGGGCGATGGCGATGGCTGCGCGGGACCCAACCACGTCACGGGCGATGGCGGGCGATGGCGATGGCTGTAGACGCCCCCGCCGCCATTGCCTGGGTCAGCGATCCCTGAGAAGCCGGGCCATCCGCCGACGAAGCGCCTCGTTGCTCTCGCGCCTCGCAGCCTCGTTCAGCAGCTCGATCGCCGGCCCGCGCAGGACGGCGGCGTGCTCGATGCCTTCGATCGCCAGCCTCCGGGCGATCTCACACGACAGGGACAGCGCCGCGCTCCACACCGCGCCGTCGTAGAGACAGCCGCGTAGGCCGGTCAGGAGCGGCCTTGCTGCGGCGGCATCGCCTCTCGCGATCGCGCCCATGAGCCTCGCCGTCAGCCGCATCCTCGCCTGATCCGAGCGCGTGGCCCCGCACGCGGCGATGGCCAGCGCCGCGATCTCCTCGTCAGGATCGGAGGTGAAAGGCCATACCGCATGAAAGAACGGGGTTCCGCCGGTCGCCACGGCCCCGAGGGCCCGGAGCAGCGCCCTTTTCCGGGCGAGGGAGGCGGTCTGGAGGCGCGGAAGCAGGAGCGCCTGATCCAGGGTGAACTCCCGTCCAAGCCGATCGAGGAACGCAGCGCAGTCCTCGTCGGGCACGCTGTCGAGCTCCTCGATCCACGCCTCGGGAACCGGGGGAAGTCTGGCCTCCTCCCCGGACTCGAACGCTTCCTTGGCCCCGTCGAGCGCCTCGGCGAGCGCCCTCTGGACCGAATCCTTGTCCCATGTCTCCGCCGCCCGCGCTTCGAGCTTCAGCGCGGCCAGCAACGCCTCGCCGACGTGCCAGTGCTGTCCTGGATTCCTGACGACCAGGGCCGCCATCACGGGAGCGCGCCGCCACGGATCCGGAGAGGCGAGGGCCCGCTGGAGCGCCGACTCGGCCTCGGAAACGCGGTACTCGCGGAGGACGAGCGACGCGGCGTGGATGTCCTGCAGCGAAGCCGCCCGCTCGATGAACCGCTCGATCGCGGCAATGAGGTGGGGATCGCTGGGTTCGTAGCCCGAAATGACGTGCTGGAGCACCGGCAAGAGGTCGCGACCCAGGCCGTCTGGATCCTGCGCTGCCAGGAGCGACGCGAGGAGCGGAACATCGCCTGGGCGACCGGCTACCCACAGGACGAGGAGCGCGCTCCTGTGATTCCGGCTGTGTTGCCCGGGCGGGCCCCTGAGGGCCCGGATCGCCTGGACGCGCATCGCCCCGGCGATCTCGTGCAGGGGGTTGTCTCTTCCCCACCGGGTCTCGGCCTGGCAGCGCTGGAAGTACTCGAAGAGCCGGTTGATCGCCTCGCGGGAGCCGGACCTGAGCACGGTGCGCGCGAGCCCCACCTGCTCCTCGTGGCTCATGGCCGACGTAAGGAGCGCCTCGACGATCGCGTGCGCCCGCCGTCGGAGCGGCCGCCCTTCGGCGGAGGTTGCGGGGCGCGGACGGCGCTTGCGGTCCGGGCTCATGCCAGATCCCATGGATCCTATCAGCATCCGCTCGACGCGGGGGTTCCCTGCGCGAGCAGCCGGCACGGGTCACTCTCCGACGTGCGACGCGGCTCGCGAAGGACGCGCGCTCCACCTCGCAGGATGGATCTCCTGCGACTGGAGCCGTTAGCATGGTGGACGCATGCCGCAGCAATCACCGCCCGAGCCACAGCAATCACCGCCCGAGCCACAGCAATCACCGCCCGAGCCACAGCAGTCACCGCCCGAGCAGCCCTTCTCGCTGACCGACGGCGCCATCGCCGCCTTGGTAGCCACCGGCTACGGCGTTCCGGTGCTCGCGGCGCTGCTCTTCGGCGCGGGGCAGCTGGTGCGACTCGATGCCGCGATCTTCGTCGCCGGCGCGCTCGGGCTGGCCGGTTGGATCGGCCTGACCGTTTGGACATACCGCGCGATACGACGCCGGGGACGCGCCCCCTTCCAGGTGGCGGCCGAGGTGCTCACGCTGCTCCTCCTGCCCGCCTGGGGCATGGCATACAGCCATGAGGCCCCTGGGACGTGCACTGTCCAGGCATGCGACGTCGGCACCACGGCGTTCCGGCCGCTCGCCGAGCCGGAAGTCCACGGCCTGATCGCGCTGCACGCCCTCACCGCGCTCGCCTATGTCGTGTCACGACGCCGGAAAGAAGCGCTGCCTGGCCCCGCAGAGCTCGTCGTTCACGCAGCGCTGATCGTCGGAATTACGCTCCACGTCCTGCTGGCGGTGCACTTCGGCCCCTGGGTCGCGGCCGGCCTGCTCGTGCCGCCGCTGCTCCTGCCGTGCGTCGCGCCGGTGGTCACCGTCGTCTTCTATTCCGCCGAGCTGCGCGCTCGCCTCGTGCGGCGGGGCGTCGAGGCCAGCGGGCCCGCTCCCTTGGCCGCTGCCGATCCCGCCTATCGCGCGGGGCCGCCGCAGGTCCCGCTCCCGCCACCGCCCGCGATTCACCGACCCACGTTGTGGCGCGCCCTCGCGGCTTCCCCGCTGCTGCTCGGGGTTCACGCCGTCCTGCACGCGGCCTGGCTGGGACATCCAGCAGCCGCGCTCCAGGTCTTCACCCGCACGTGCGGATACACGCTGTCGCAGCTCCCGATCGTGAAGCTACCCGGCGACTGCCATTACCTGTGCACCGTCGCAGCGCGCGGCCACGCCTGGCTTGTGCGCCCGATCCGGCTCGGGCGGCGGGGCGGCACGCCGATCCTCGTCAATCGCCAGCTCGCCATCGCCAACGCCTTCGAGGATCTGCTGCACGAGCGCTGGCCGCGCTTCGGGCGCGCGGCACGCCGGCTCTACGACCGGATGGGGCTGCCCGTGAGCCGATATATCGGCGCCACTTGGGCTGCCGATCTCGTCTACCTCGCGATGAAGCCGCTGGAGTGGGCATTCTACCTTACGCTCCTGCTGCTCGATCCACGCGCCCCCGAAGAGCGGATCGACCGTATGTACAGGTAAGAGGGGCCCAGCGGCCCGACCCGACCGACCCGTGAGAGCATCGACCCGACCCGGGTTGAGCCACCGCACGAAAGCACACGCAAAGGAAACTCGACCCGGGTTGACCGTCACCGGATCTGCACGCCCCCAATCCATGGCTTGACCCGGATTGATTCAATCGATTCGGCCACCTACCGGTCGATAACCGTCCCGTTCTGTCAGTCAGAGTCGATCTGAAGTCACACGTCCAATCGCTGCGTACGCACTCGACTCGGTACACCCCGTTCGTACGCGTACGCGCAGCGCCGGACACTCGCGCTGTCCGCCCGCTCCAGCTTCTCCAGACGGACGTTCCCCACAACACGGCAGCAGCGGGTCGAACTCGCTCCCGCATTTCTCGCATCGCCGGAAACAGCACCACGCGATATCTACACCAGGAGTCCGAGGTCCGTCACGCTGGCGCCGTGGAACGTGCGCATCCACCAAGTTCCCGCCGGGAACACCACACTGCGTACCCCGGCGCGCCACCGTTCAAGCGCCGCGCGGTACGACGCACGAAACGCCCGCACCGCAGCGCCAGCGATTCGCCGCGCATCGCCTTGATGGCGGCCAACCGCAAAGGTCGGATTGCGTTCGCCCAGCGCCTCGAAGCTCGTGACGCGCTCGTACGGGGAGATCTTGCTGACTCGCTCAGCACCAAGAAAGCGACGCCCTTGCTGCTGCAGCGCCGCATGGGCCTGCGCCTCCTGTTCCTTGAGAGATGCGGCGACCGAGTGGCGAAAGTCATCGAGGCTGTCCTGCTCGACCGACGGTGGCAACGCGAGAGGCAGCGTCACTTCCTCGGGCCACTGTGGATTTTCCGGGTCAAGATACGCCACAGGACGCGCCGCACGCAGCACGCCGCAGCCGAGCTCTCTCACATCGACTTTCGCACCAGGCCACTCACGCGCATGCCGGACGAGGCCAGCGGCCACCGGGTTCGCGAGCACGTAGGCGATCTTCTCCACCACGGCAGCGCGCGTCAGGAGGCGCACAACGCTCGTGGCCTCGTGGTCCCATACCGGTCCTTCCCACGCGCGAAGCACCTTGGTCCCGAGCGCCACGAGGCGATGAAAGAACTGCAAGAAGCGCGGCAGTACGCCATTCACGTCCGTCACGACCAGGTGCAGATGCGTTGACATCGCGCAGAACGCGTGAACCTCGATCCTGAAGCGACGGGCCGAGACCGCGAGGGCATAAACCAAGAGCTGGGTGATGGCCGCGTCCGGCCGCAAGAGCAGATGCCGGCGCAAGACGCGACGGGTAATCATATAGGTAGCGCCGGGCGAGATCTCGCGAGGGTGGCTCATGGCCCGTCCACACCAACAAACGCTGTGCCAGAGTTTGCTATCAATCATTTCAAGCACTTGCCACACCCCACAGGTGGCGATTATCGCGCCAGAGGTGGCGGCCGCCATGCCACAACCCAACCTGGGTTGAGATTTGGGTGTCGGGTCTCAACCTGGGCCGGGTCTATGTCAACCTGGGTCGGGTCTGGATGGGTCCAACCTGGGTTGAGATTTGGGTGTCGGGTCTCAACCTGGGTCGGGTCTATGTCAACCTGGGTCGGGTCTGGATGGGTCCAACCTGGGTCGGGTCTCACCCCCCAGCATCCGTCACGAGCTGCGGCCACGCAGCGCCGGTCACGTCCATGGAGCGGAAGGGACCTCGCCACGCTTTGTTTTCTTTTGCATGGCGAGCGCGCCTCGAACGAGAATACAGCATGCTCGACCAAGCTTATGACTCATCCTCGATACACAAACACGCAGTCCGTGAGAGCTTCACTTACATATTCCGCACACCCGCGGGCGTTCGTCGCGCGACTCGCACATCGTTCCAGCAGCTTCTCGTGAACGGCTCGGCACTCGCTGTCGCCGCGCTCCTCGCCGCGTGCGGTCAGGCGCCGGAGGAAGCTGCTTCGGGATCGGGGTCCGGCGGCGCCACCACGTCGACCTCAGGCGCAGGTGGCGCCGGCAGCACCGGCAACGCCAGCAGCACCGGCAACGCCGGTAGCACCGGCAACGCCGGCAGCACCGGCAACGCCGGCGGCACTGGCGGCACCGGCAGCACCGGTGAATCCACAGGCGAGGCGGCAGGAACAGGCGGCTCGACAGGGACTGCAGGCGGCAACCCCGGCGCCTGCGAGCAGGGCACGACCAGCACCGAGTGGGCGACGAGCTGCCAGACCACCGGGGCCAGCTGCACAGCAGGCACATGGAAGGCGCCGCGCGACGGCGGGGAGACGCGCGCGCCGCTGCGCCACGAGTCGGCGCACTTCGCCTTCTACTGGCCCGATGGGACGGACATCAACCTGAGCCAAGCGGAGGAGGCGGCGGACACGCTCGAGACCATCTGGAGCGCGTACTTCGGCAGCCCTATCTTCTTCCCCGAGCCGTACTGCAAATCGGCGGACAAGTGGAAGGCCGCGGTCCACTTCGACAACAGCTTCCCGCTCTGGGGCGGCGGGTGGAGCCGCAACGGCGTCAACTACATGGGGATGTGGATCGGCCCCGGCGCCGCCAGCGACCCGTGGGGACTCGCCCATGAGTTCATGCACGGCGTGCAGTCGATGACGCAGGCATTCCCCGATTGCGGCGGCACCGGCTGCTGGATCTTCGAGAGCCACGCGAACTGGATGCCGCACCAGATATGGCGGGACAACGTGCACTGCTCAGACATGCTGCCGAACATGCCGCACCTCTATTACGGCAACACCCGGAACCGCTATTGCAACTGGCAGTTCTTCGAGTTCCTGAAGGACAAGCACTGCTACAGCGCCGTCAACGACATGTGGGCCTACGAGGCGCCACGCGGCCAGGGCGACCCGTGGCAGAAGCTCATGCTGAGCCGTGGCTGGGACATCGAGCGGCTCAACGACGAGTTCGGCGAGTGGGCGATGCACAACATCACCTGGGACTACAAGGACCCGCCGCCCACGGACGGAGGCGATCCATCCAGCGTGTATCGACGGAAATACGGCTCGATCGAGGCCGACATGACGTCGAACGGCCGCACGGATCGGCGGCTTCGTCTCACGCGGCTCGAGGCGCTCGACGCGGACTGGGCGCAGAATCGCCGCTTCGTCTCGCCGTATCACTGGGCACCGCAGCGCTGGGGTTACAACATCGTGCGCCTGCACCCGAAATCGGACGCGACCAGCGTGCGCGTTGTCTTCCGGGGCGTGACGCAGACCGGCGCCGACTCCGGCTGGCGCTGGGGCCTCGTCGCGACCGACCCGGAGCTGACCACGTCGCGCTACAGCCCGCTGCAGCGGGGGAGCGACGGCGAGATGGACTTCTGCATTAGCCCAGGTGAGAACGTCTACTTGGTCGTGGTCGCGACGCCGACCGAATACCAGAAGCTGGTCTGGACGAACCCCTCGGACGGGCAAGCATACCCGTCGATCTATCGCTATCCGTACATGGTGGAGCTCGACGGAGCGTGGCCCGCCGGGTTCCAGGACGGTGAGCTCGACGCGTGTCCGCGGGGCACGGCGAGGCACGCGAACGGCGGCGGCTGCGCGCCCGCGGGCACGCCGTCGAGCGTCTACGTCGGTCCTTACGCGACCATCCTCGGCGGCGAGGTGAGCGGCGACGTCCGCGTCGAGGATCACGCGACCATCGTCAACGGCGTGATCTCCGGCGGCCGTGTCGGTGCGCTCAGTCTCGTCGGGCAGCGCGGCTCGGGCATCCAGGCGCGCGGATTCAACGTGAGCGGCTCGGCGAACGTGCAGACCACCTTCTATCCACTCGGCTGGTTCGGCGATCGCCAGTCCGTCTCCGGAACAGCACGGCTGCTCGGGGATGTCGAGTTCGTCGCCACGTCGAAATCGAGCAACACGTTCTACGGGTTCGTCCCCGACGACTGGGCGGGCGTCTCGACGGTCACCGAGGTGACGGTCGCACCGCCGTATACCTGGCGGCGTTGAGGCCATGATCCAGCCGATGCTTCATGTTGGGCTCATCGGTGACCGCGACGACGCGGTGACGGCTCACAGGGCCATCCCGGTGGCGCTGCGGATGGCGGGAGAGGCGCTATCCGCGCCGCTCTCATTTGAATGGGTGCCGACCGAGGAGGTGACCGACACCTCGCGGGTGGCTCGTTATGACGCCCTGTGGTGCGTGCCGGCGAGCCCGTACCGGAGCATGGATGGCGCGCTGCGCGCGATCCGCTTCGCCCGCGAGCAGCGGCGCCCGTTCCTCGGCACCTGCGGGGGCTTCCAGCACGCGATCATCGAGTACGCGCGCCATGTGCTGGGCTGGTCGGACGCCGAGCACGCGGAAACGGCGCCAGAGGCGCAACGCGCGGTGATCGCGCCGCTGGAGTGCTCGCTGGTGGAGGCCACCGGCACGATTCGCTTCAGCGCCGGAACCCGCATCGCGCGGGCGTACGGCCGCCCTGAGGCCACGGAAGGATATCGGTGCCGCTACGGCCTCAACCCGGAGTTCCAGGCCGCGCTGGTCTCGGGCCCGCTGCGCATCGGCGCCGAGGACGAAGCCGGCGACGTGCGCGCCGTGGAGCTGGACGGCCATCCGTTCTTCGTCGCCACGCTGTTCCAGCCGGAGCGCGCCGCGCTCGCCGGTCGGCTGCCGCCGCTCGTGACCGAGCTCATCCGAGCCTGCTCGAGCGGCGCCGGCTGAACGCTAGGCGCTGCGCGTGGGGCGCCAGCGTTCAGCGCGATTGCAGGAAGTACCTGCGCGCGGCCTCGCAGAGCTCGGGCCAGCGCTGGGCAAGCGCGGGATCTGCTGCGAAGCGGCCTGCCCAGAAGGCGTCGAGGGCAGCGCGCGCCGCGGAGGTCGGTACCCCGTAGCGTGCGTTCGTGCTCTCCACGTAGGCGGGGTACAGCTCGCACGCGACGACGAGGCCGGCGTACTGGTTGAGCGTGAGCGAGGGTGGCGGGCGCGCGCTGAGCGGGTCGCCCGCGCTCGCGGGGGCCGGTGTGGAGGCAGGCGGGACACTCGGCGTGGCAATCGGCAGCGCGCTCGGCGTGGCGACCGGCAGCGCGCTCGGCGTGGCGACCGGCAGCGCGCTCGGCGTGGCGACCGGCGGCGCGCTCGGCGTGGCTGCCGGCAGCGCGCTCGGCGTGGCGACCGGCGGCGCGCTCGACGCGGCGACCGGCAGCGGGCTCGCCGTGGCAGCGGGCAGCGCGCTCGACGCGGCGACCGGCAGCGGGCTCGCCGTGGCAGCGGCCTGCGCGCTCGGCGTGGCCGCAACGGGATGACGCTCGTCGTCGTGGAGCGGCATCGCCTGGGAGTGGTGCGCGGGCGCCGGACCAGGCTCGCGCACCGGCTGTCCATCAGGGCTGGCGACGGGCTGAAACGGCAGCGCCGAGTCGAAACGAGTGACGGCTGGCCGAGAGCGCTCTTCGGAGGCCACCGGGATGAAGGGCAGCGCGGAGTCGATGGCCCGCGGCGTAGCCGGGAGCGTCTTGCCCAGAGGCTTCGACTCCGCGCCGCTCACCGGCGGCTCCGTCCGAGGAGCCGACGCAGGCGCGGGTGCAGGCACGATCGCGGGCTGGGTGACGGATTGGGGCGCGGGTGTGGACGCAGGCGCCGGGGCGGGCTCGGGCTCGGCCACCGGTTCGGGCGCGGCCACGGGTACCGCCATGGGTGCCGGCGCGGCGACTGCCATCGACGCGGGCACACCGACCGACGCCGGCGCGGGCACACCGACCGACGCCGGCGCGGGCACACCGACCGACGCCGGCCCAGGCACGCCGAGCGGCGCCGGCCCAGGCACCGCCGTTGACGCCAGCACCGCCATCGGCGCCGCCATCGGCGCGGGCGCCAGCACCGCCGCCGGCACGAAGGGCAGCCCCCCGCCCAGGCGAGACAGCGGCCCCTGCGCCTCGACCAGCGCCGGCGCGCTCGTCGTCGCGGTGACCTCCTCCGCTTCACGCTTCGCCGCGGTCGCCGGCACGAAGGGCAGCCCTCCGCCCAGGCGAGACAGCGGCCCCTGCGCCTCGACCAGCGCCGGCGCGCCCGTCGTCGCGGCGGCCTCCTCCGCCGCGCGCTTCGCCGCCGCCTCGTCCGCCGCGCGCTGCGCCGCGGCCCGCTTCGCCTCCGCCAGCCGCTCGTCGAGCGCCCCGTGCGCGTCCTTCAGCACGACCAGCGCCTCGGCGCTCTCGCCCTCCGGACCGAGGACGCGGCCGATCGCCAGGAGCATCTCCCGCGCAGCGCGCAGCGCCGCCTCGTCCGCCGCGCGGTCGGGCAGGTGCCGCCTCGCGAACGCCGTGAGCTCGTCGTCCTCGCATCGGACGAGATCCGCGAGCCGGGCCGCCACGCGGCGCCGATCCGGATCGGCGCTGCTGCCCGACGGCCTGCGCATCGCCGCGTCGAGCTTCGCGAGCGCCTCCGTCAGCGTGCTCTTCTCCGGCGCCGTCCCTGAATCCGTGGTGGACCCCTTGCTCGCGACCGTCACGGCGCGAGCACGAGGACGGTGGTGACGCTCGGCACGATGGCCATGCCCGGCGCGTTCGTGCTGTTCTGAATCGAGACGCTCGTCAGGCGCGTCATGGGCGCGCAGCCGACGATCACCGTGAAGGCCGCGGTCACGTTGCGCGACGGGCCCATCACCATCCCGGACGCGACGCCGAGCGCGACGCCCGGGTTGTCCCCCATCGTGAGCGGCGCGACCGTCAGCATGTTGTGCGCCGGCGCGCACGTGACGAGCACGTTCGGCACGAAGAGCACGCTCATCGGGTGGAGCGAGATGTTCGGGTACGGGATCGGCACCGGGGCCGGCGTCGGGGTCAGGCACACGTCCGGGAACGCCAGGCACATCCCCCCTGCGGTCGTCTTCGCGAGCATCGCTTTACCCCTCGTCGTTGCTGGCGCCCGCGGCCCCGCGGCGCGCCCCTTCAGCCGATCTTGACCTGCTCGCCGTCGAGCTTCGCGAGCGTCCGCGCGGCGACGATCGTGTTCTCCCCGCGGACCGCCGCGAGGCCCTCCGCGCGGAGATCGAAGACGCCCGCGCGCACCTGCTCGAGCGCCTCGACGAAGCGGAACGCCTGCTTCGCGCGCTGGACGAGCCGATCCGCGCGCGCCTCCATGCGCTCGGCGACGACGACGGCCTTCTGGAGGTGCGCCTCGAGCGACCGGCCGACGAGCCCGATCTCCTCGATCGCCGCCGCCGCCGCCTGCGCGCGGACCTGGAGCTTGCCCGCGAACAGCCCAACCTCCCTGGCGGCGGCGATCTCGATCTGGTCGCCGGCGCCGAGCCCGAGCCGCCCCGTCGCCTGCACCTTCATGTCGCCCTCGGCGACGATCCGCGTCGTCGCGCCCGCCTCGCCCTCCAGCACCGCGAGGACGAAGACCTGCTCGCCGTCCACCGCGCAGAGCACCCGATCGCCCGCGTCCGGCGCGACGAGGCAGCTCTTCGCGCGCCGCGCCGCGACCGGCCCGCCGCCGAGCTCGATCACGAGCCCCGACGCCGTGCCCCGGACGACGCCCGTCTCCAGCGACGGCACGCGCCGCGGCGCGGGCGAGCGCTCGATCGCCGGCAGATCCACCGCGGCCAGGAGGTCGTCCTGCGCGCTGTCGTCGTGTGCCACCGTCAGGGGCTCGCGGGCCGCCATGCTCTGCATCTCGGGTCTCCTCGGCCTGGATCCGCCCGGTCAGGACGTGCGCGCCGCAACGCTAGTTTCAATGATTTCACGGCAGGAATCAACGGGTTTCGTGGAACGCGGTCTCGCCCCGACATCTCACGGGTCGCGGCCGCGGCCTCGTGGTTACGCACGGTTTCGTGGCTCCGCACGGCGCGCGCAGCAGGCACGATCACGCGCGCTGCCCGTCGCGCTCGCCGCCGCGGCGCGGCTTCCAGTCCTCGAGCGCGGCGAGCTTCTCGTCGTCGCCGAGCCAGCCTGCGCCCGCCGGCACCCGCGCCCCGTCGCGGCGAGCGCGGTGCAGCTTGGCGCGGAACATCCCTGCCTGCGTGAAGTCCGCGCCCGAGAGATCGCAGTGCGAGAAGTCCGCGTACGCGAGCTTCGCGCCGACGAAGCGCGCGCCGGCGCACGACGCGAAGGCGAGGTACGCCTCGACGAGCTCCGCCCCCGAGAAGTCGGCCTCCGCGAGCGCGGCCCGCTCGAAGATGGCGTTCTGCAGCTTCGCCCGCGAAAACCGCGCCTTCGCCGCGTTCGCCTCGCCGAAGAGCGCCTGCGTCAGGACCGCATCGGAGAAGTCGCAGTCGGACACGTCGACCCCGGTGAAGTTGCACTGCGTCGCGTCGCAGCCCGCGAAGCTCGAGCCAGCGACGCTGCCGCGCATGAACTGCGTGCGGAACAGCTTTGTCCCCTGGAACGCCCGCGCGCCGAGCGCCGCCTCGACCAGCGTCGTGAGCGTCAGGTTCGCGCCGTCGAGCAGCGCGGTGCGCAGGTCGAGCTTGTACAACGTCGCCTTCTCGAGGTTCGCGCGAGAGAAGTTCGCGCCGCCGGCCTTGACCTCGACGAGGTTCGCCCGGTCGAGGTTCGCCCCCTCGAACGAGGCGCGCTCGAGCGAGCACGTCGTCCAGGTCGCGATGGGCGCCGCCGCGCCCGACAGGACCGCGCCCTCGAACGTCGACTCGATGAAGCTCGCGCCGATGAGCCTCGCCCCCGAGAGCGTCGCCCCGTCGAGGCGGCTCCGGAAGAACGTCGTCAGGTGCAGGTCCACGCCCGCCGCGTCCACGCCCGACAGATCGCACTCCGAGAACGTCGACTCCTTGACGAGCGCGCCCCGCATCGCGCGCGGCATGCGGACCCGGTCGAACACCGCGCCCGAGAGATCCGCGCCCGTCAGGTCGAGCCCGGAGATGTCCACCGCCTGGATCGGGTCCCCGTGGTGGACCTTGTCGAGCACCTCGTCGCGGTTCATGTCGCGCCTCCAGGGGCCGGCGCCGCCTGCCGGTCGAACCGGGTGAACTCGACGCTCGCCTCGGCGAACGTCGTCCGGTTGTCCCCGCGCGCGCGGCTGAAATCGGCCCGGCAGAGCTGCGCGCCCGTGAAGTCGGCCCCCGCCAGGCGCGATTTCGAGAGGATCGCCTCCGTCAGGTTGCACCCGCGGAGCGACGCGCGGTCGAGGTTCGTCCGGATCAGGAGCGCGTTCTTCATCACGGCGCGGTCGAAGCTCGCGCCCGTCGCGTCCGCCTCGGAGAGATCGGTCATCGTCATCTGGGCTCGATCGAAGCGCGCGCCGCGCAGGTCCGTCGTCCGGAAGCAGGTCTTGTCGAGCACGGCGTCGCGGAAATCGGCCTCCGGCAAGCCGCTCTTGTGGACGGCGACCCCCTCGGAGAAGCGCGCGCCCGCGAAGCGCGCCTTCGCCCCCGTGCAGCTCATCAGCGACGTCTTGTGCAGCCGCGCGCCCGAGAAGTCCGCGTCGTCGAGCTTGCACTCGAGCAGCGTCGCCCGCTCGAGGTTCGCCCCGGCGAGGTTCGCCCCGGCGAAGCTCGTCTGGAGGAACGAGCAGAGCGAGAGGTCCGCGCCCGAGAGATCCACGCCGGCCCAGCTCACCTGGAGGGCGTCGGCGCGCTCGAGCCGCGCCCGCTTCAGGCTCGCCCCGGCGAGCCTCGCGCCCATCAGGACGGCCTCGGTCAGATCGGCGTCGTCGAACACCGCGCCCTCGAGGTTCGCCTTGCCCAGGTTCGCGCCCCGGAGCCGCGCGCCCGTGAGGTTCGCGCCCGAGAGGTCGGCCTTCGCGAGCACCGCACCCTCGAGCACCGCGCCCGAGAGGTCGCAGCCGCGCAGGTCGGCCCCCTCGAGGAACGCGCGCGTGAAGCGCATCCCCCGCAGGTCGACCCCGCGGAAGTCGGCGCCGGTGAGGTCGCGCTCGTCGAGCGGCTCGCTCGCCTCGCGCGCCGCATCGACGACCACGCGCGCCATCTGCGCGGCCTCGGCGGTCATCGGCAGGGCCGCGGACCTCAGGTGAGCCGAGCCGCGGTAGCCCTCGCGCGCCGCCTGCTCGAGGCGGCGCAGCTGCTCGGGGAACCCTGGATCCGCGAGCATCGCCTCCAGCTCGAGGTTCGGCACGCCGCCGAGGCGCCCCGCCTCGGCCAGCTCCGTGTACTGCTGGAGCTGCGCCTTGGCCGAGAAGCGCGGCGGGCCGCCGGGCGGCTCCTCCCCGGTCTGGCCGCGCCGGAGCGCCTCTTCAGACACGTCCATCTCGGCGGCCTGCGCCTTCAAGCGCTCTTCGGCCTCCTTCTTCAGGCGCTCGGCCTTCGCCTTCTCCTCCTCCATCTTCCGCGACGCCGCGTCGAGGTAGGTCACCAGCGCGTCGAGATCGTCGACCGGCGGGGGCGCTTCCGCCTCCGGCAGCGGCGCGTCGAGGCCGAAGCGCGCCGGGTCGATGCCGTCCGCGAGGAGCTCCTCGCGGCGGCGCTCGCGCTCCCGCTCCGTGCCGCGCCGCAGGTTCTGCGCGGCGAGGTTCTCGCTCTTGAGCCACTGCACCATCTCGATCCCGGAGACGTTCGCGGCGACGCCCGACTCGCGCGGCGGCATGAGATCGCTGTCGCTGAGGGACGCGATCGAGCCCCGATCCTTGTCGATCCGCCGGGCGAGCGCCTCGCGGTAGTGCTCGATCGGCCGGGGGCGTCCGATCTCCTCGCAGGCGACGACGAGGTCGACGATCTCCCCGGCGTCGTCGTCGGCCACGGGCATCGAGCCGTGGAAGATCACCACGCCCAGGTTGGCCGAGGGGAGGAGCCACACCGTGTCGCAGCGGACGGGCAGCTCCTGGAACGCCTCCCCGCTCGCGTCGCGGCGGGTGACGAGCACGCGCGCGGCGAGGCCGGGGAGCGCGCCCTCGATGCGCGGGCGCGTCGGGTGCATGTTCTCCACGAGGAACGCCTCGTCGCCGCGGAGCGGCTCGGCGAGCCATTGATCGTTCGGCGCGACGTTGAAGAAGGCGGGATCGACGTCGGGCGGCAGGCTGGGCGCCCACTTCTCGGCGTAGTCCGCGCCGTACGTCCCTGCGCGGGCGCGGCGCTGGCCGAACGTCACGTCCATCGCGAGGAAGGACGCCGGGCCTGGCCGGTCGCCGGGCGAGCGGATCAGCGCGCCGTAGTGCTCCACGTTCGGCAGCGGCCGGACGCGCTGCCCGCCGCGCTCGACCTCCTCGATCCCCTTCCCGTAGGGGTTCGCCGCGTCCTTCGGCCCGCCGAGCGCGCGCGCCCAGTCGATGGGCATCTCCGAGAACGGCTCCGGCTCCGTGAAGCCATGGCCGCTCCAGTACCGGTCGCCCAGCACGGCCAGGCGCTTGTCGACGGAGCCGAGCCGCGCGCGGACGAACGACGCGCCGACGCGGCGGCCCTCCGGGGCGTAGCACCGGCCCGCGACGAGCAGCTCGCCGCGCGCCTTCGTGATGCCGTCGTCGAGCGGGAGGCCCCCGAGCTGCGCGGTCGCGGCCTGCCAGAACGTCATCTCGTCGACGAGCGCGCGCGGCGCGTCGAGGGGAAACGCGAGCATGGCGCCCACGTGGAACCTGGGGCGCCGCGCGACCTCGACGACGCGCGTGAGCGCCGGGACCTTGAGGGGTTTGACGACTCGCATCCGCGCTCAGATCTTCGTGAAGGCGCTGTTCCACGCGATGACCCCCGCGAGGGTCAGGGCGATGGCCTGCTGCTTCAGGTAGGTGCCGAACTGATCCATCTTGGCGGCGGCGTCCTTCTTATCGAACGCGAAGTAGTCGAGCTTGATCAACGACGTCTCGAGCTTGAGCAAGTAGGCCTGCTGGGCGAGCACGGCGTGGTCCGTCTTGATGACGCCGCTCGCGCCCTTGTAGAAGAAGAGCTCGTGCTTGTTCGGCGTGAGGTCGAACGTCAGCCCGAGCACCTCCCACTTCAGGTTGGTGGCCGTGATCTTCGCGTTGGGCGCCTTGATCAGGAAGTTCGTGTCGGACTTCAGGTCGACGTCCCCGCCGAAGTGGCCCTTCCAGGTGGTGGCGACCTCCGTCTTCCAGCTCTTGTAGTCGTCGAAGTTCTCGGCCGTGACCTTGTGCATCCACGGCCCGGTCACCGTCGACGACCCCTCCGGCTCGATCGTCTGCTCGAACTTGCCGTGGACGTCGTGCTTCATCCCGCCGCTCGTGATGGTCAGCGTCATCCCGTCGGTGATCGTCTGCTTCATCCCGCCGGCTTCCACGGTGTCCACGCGGCCCGTCTTGATCGTGGTCGTGCGCGTCGCGTAGTAGGTCTCCGTCGCCGCGCCGGTGACCTGGTACGTGTACGTCCCGCCGACGCCCGCCCAGAGGTTGCCGACCACCATGCTGAACTTGTTGCCGCTGACGTTCTCCCAGGAGTCGCCGCCGATCCATGAGCCGCCGTCCCCCGAGGTCGTCTCGAGATAGCTGAACGTGACGTCGACGAGGCTGCTGCCGGCGATGGCCGGATCGGCGTTCTCGGGGGACAGGAACGTGCCGGTCTGCGTGTCGCCGTCGCCCGTGTAGACCGAGCCGTGGTTGCCGCTCGGCGTCCCCATGTAGATGCCGGTGCGGTTGTTCGGCGTGTGGAGGAAGATGAACTCCTTGCCCTGCTCGTCCTCGAGCACGAGCTGGTTGCCGCTCCCGGTCCGGATGATGTTCTGGCTGAGGTTGCGCTCCGCGACGACGCTCGGCCGGTGCGCGTTGGGCACGACGCCGGCGATGAAGGGCCGGTCCGGGTCGCCGCCGAGGAAGGCGATCATCACCTCGGTGCCCTTGCGCAGCGGGAAATGGAAGCCCTCCGTCGTCCCGCCGTGGGGCTGCATCATGCGCACGCGCGTCGAGATGCGCGCGTCGGGCAGCCCGCTCGTGTCGAACTCGAAGCGCACGAGGTAGCGGCCGTCGGCGTCGATCTGCGCGTACTGGCTGTCGGCGGCGCCGCACACGATCGCGTTCTCGAACCCGTAGATGCGCGGCCACTGCGTCGCCTGCGGCGCGCGGAACTGCACGTCGGCCGGGATCGCGAGCAGCTTGATCGCGTAGATGTCCTTGCCCGAGAGCCCCGTCAGCCGCGCGATCTCGGGCGTGATCCCGGCGATCGACGCGCTGTGCTGCACCTCCAGCGCGAGCCACTGGTCGACGATGTCGGCAGGCTGATCGTCCAGCGAGAACCGGTACCCGGCCCGCGGCCCGAGCGCGTCGCCGCTCCCGCGCAGGGTCACCTCGCGGCAGCCGATCGACTGCGCGCGCACCTGCGCGAGGCGCTCGGCGTCGCTCTGCACGAAGACGCGGAAGCCGTACTCGCGGATCGCGCCCACCCCGTTCGCGGTGATGCTGCTCTCGCCCTTCACCGACGCGGACGGGTTCGAGTAGTTGTAGTCGGCGATGGTGACCGTCTTCGGCAGCCACTGCACGTTCTGCTCGATGTGGTGCAGGCCCGGCGGCGCGGTCACGTCGTCGCCGAAGAGCGGGACGTAGCGCACGACCCCGCCCCCCGGGAAATCGTCGTGCAGCCCGCGATCGTCGACGATGACGAGCACCTCACCGGGCCCGTCCTCCGGGTGCTCGAAGAAGTAGTAGAGGCCCTCGCGCTCGAGCCACCGGTGAAAGAACGCGAGGTGCGTCTCGCGGTACTGCGCGACGAACTCCTCGACCGGGTAGTCGCCGTCGTTGATCGAGAAGCGGAAGTCGCTGCCCGCGAGCCCGCCGTTCTGGAGCGTCGCCGAGAGGAACTCCTTGACGGGCTGGTTCGTGAAGACGTGGCTGCGCCAGAAGTGGCGCAGGAACCAGAGCTTCGGCACGAGCAGCGCCTGGTACAGCGCCCGCTCCGCGTTCTGGTGCAAGAGGCGAACGCTCGCGATGACGCCGTGCACGACGAGCGGGTCCTTCCCGTCGCCGCGGCTCGCGCGCACCGTCGCCCGCTCGCCCACCGCCTTGCGCACGTCGGTGCTCGTTGGGACGGAGAAGAAGAGCTCGAACTCATACGGCTGCGAGACGTGCTCGGTACCGCGGAAGCCGATGAAAGCGACGCTGGCGAGCGCCGAGCACGAGAGCGAAAAACCGTCTGGGCGCATGGAGAGCCTCCCCATCCCTGGCCTGGTGTTGAGGGCGGAATCTCCGTGCATCGTGTCGCGGTGTCAACGTCTGCATGCGCCACGAGAGTGCTGTGGAACAGCGGATCCGGTGGTGGGACGAGCGCGCACCTGTGCGACGTTCGCCGAGCAGCGCAGGCTCGATGCTGCGCGCCTGCCGAGCTCGTTGAGGTCGTGTGCCGCGCGCTCACCGCGCGTACGCCGCGCCATCACCGCGCGTGTGCCGTGCCCTCACCGCGCGCGCGCCGTGTCTGTGTGCGCCCTGCGCGCGTACCGTGTGCGTCCTGCGCGCGTACCGTGTGCGCGCTGCGGCCGTACCGTGTGCGTGCCGCGTTATCGCGCGGCTGCACTCGTGAGCGCGGCGATGACGCTGCGGGTAAAGCCCCGGAGGCGCGCGACATCGTCGGGACGGAGGGCGAGGGTGCGCGCGTCGCAGTAGAGCCTGCGGGCGATCTCGATCTGGAGCGCGTGGACCCCTTCGTCGCGGCGCGCGTGCCGCTCGATCGCGTGGCCGCCGGGGAACGGATCGTCGAGCGCGAGCGAGAGGCCGTGCGCGCGCGCGACCTCGGCGACCGCGTCGCGCGCCCAGCTCGCCGCGCTCTCGCCGCGCCGGGTCCCGAGCACGACATCGGCTGCGCCCGGGAACATGACGTCAGGGTACGTGTGCCCGGAGACGAGGATCACGACGCCGTGGCGCGCGCGCGCGTCGGCGAGGCGCGCGGCGACCTCCGCGTGGTACGGCTCGAACACGTCGCGGACGCGGCGCTCGACCTCCGCGCGCGGCGGCGGGCTCTCGAGCCACTGCTCGCCGCTCGCGGAGCGCCGCCGCACCTCCCGCAGCCCGTAGGGCAGCTTGTCCTCGTAGGGCGTGGGCACGCGCGGGGCCGTGTTGAGATCGATGACGAAGCGGCTCGCCGTCGCCACGACGAGCGCGGCCCCCTCGAGCGTGACGTCGCCGAAGAGCGCGTCCGCCGCGACGTCCGCGTCGGCCGTGAGGGCGCGCTCCGGCACGCGCGTGAAGCGCGCCGCGAGCTCGTCCACGACGAGGCTCGCGTGCGGGACCTCGACGACGATCGGCCCCGCCGTGTCAGGCTCGTGGACGCGGAAGGGCGGCGGCGTGGCAGGCATCGTTCCTCCGGAAGGTAGGCGCGCGCCGGGTTTTTCGCACGGGTGCGCCGGTTTGCGCTCTCATGGCGGGCCATGGAACCCCGGATCTGGCTGCTCGTGAGCCGATACCACCTCGACGCCGAGCTGTCGTCGCTCCTGGTGGACGGCGTCGCGACGGTCGGCTTGCTCGTCCTCGCGGCGCTCGCGCTCCGGCTCTCGCGCCGGCAGCGCCGCGCCGCCGCGCAGGCCGAGGCCTCGTTCATGCCCGGCGCCGCGCTCGCGCCCGGCGAGGCCGTCGTCGTGGGCACCGTCGAGCGGGAGCAAGGCGTGGACGTGGCGGTGCGCGTCGAGGTCGAGCAGGAGGGGTCCGAGTCCGAGACCTCCGGGATCTGGAGCCACCAGTGGGCCGAGACCGGCCGCAAGGTCCGTGTCCACCCCTTCTATCTCCGCCACGCGTCCGGCGCGCGCATCCGGGTCGAGCCGGGCGAGGACGTGAAGCTCGTCGACGTGCTCGACGGCATGATCCGGGTCGATCTCACCCGGCGCGTCCGCGTGGCCGAGCTCATGCCAGGCGAGCGGGTCTTCGCGATCGGTGAGCTCCGGCGCGCGCCCGATCCCGAGGCGCAAGCCCAGGGGTACCGCGAGCAGGCGCAGGGATACCTGCTCGTGCCCCTGCGCGGGGGGCGCATGCTCCTCTCGTCCGAGCCGCTCGGCGAGCGGTTCGCGCGCAGGGCGGCGTTCCACAAGCGGTGGGCCATCGCTGCGGCCGTCGCGTCGCTCGCGTTCAACATGGCGTTCGCGGCCTTCCACGCGCGCCGCTGGCTGGGGGAGACGGTGGACGTCCGCGTGACGCAGCTCCAGGAGAACGAGGACGGCGACCACACCCGCTTCGAGGTCACGATGCGGGGCGAGAGCGGCGCCGCGTTCTCCGATGAGGTGTCCCACGGCGCATTCGCCCGGCTCCGCGAGGGCGAGACGGTGAAGGCGCGCCATGTCCCCTCGTGGAGCTCAGCCAGCGCGATCGGCCCCGACGTGACGGCCCACTCCGTGGCCTACGCCGCCTTGCCGCTCCTCGGCGTCATCGCGCTCGCCTATCTCGCTCGCGCGCAGGCCACACGGCCCTGGTACGAGAAGAAGCTGATCGAACAGGGGAGCGGCAAGCTGGCAGAGAGCCTGTCTTCCCCGCAGCAGACCCCGAAGCGTCCGGAGGGCCGCCGCCGGGAGCCCACCTCTGGATGACGGACGGATCGAGCATCAGCAGGCGCTGCGCGTCCGACGACGGTCATCGAGACATCGCACCTGCGACCCCGGGGTCAGGATCGAGAGCTGACAAATCCCCTCATTTTGTTGGCATTTTGGGGAAGAGAAATTTGAACAGGGAGGCGGGGAGACAGGGAGATTCATGGGACTTTACTCCTCGCCTCCCCGCCTCCCTGTGAATCTCTCGAAACATTCGAGAGGATGCTTCAGGATCGAGAAAGCATGGGAGAGCTCCAGACGGCCGTGGCTCCTGCCGCTCAATCGTCGACGGGCAGCCCGTTCGGCACGCTCTCCGGGATCAGGTGGTGCAAGTTGAGCGAGCTGGGATCCGTCAGCGAGGAGAGGAAGGCCATGAGATCGGCCACCTCCGCGTCCGTGAGCGGATCGCCCTCACACCGCTGAACGAAGGACCGCGCGAGTTCGCGCGGCGAGCGCGGGGGCCTCGTGCCGTCCTGCGGCCGCAAGGCCCCCGCGGGCGTCGACGCCCGCTACCGCTTCATCGAGTCGAGAAGGCGTTGGACGTGCCGGTGAGCTTCGCGCTCTCGAGGTGCTTCGCCTCGAGCTTGGTCTCCGCGTCCCTCACTGCAGCCGTGCTGGTGCCCGTGATCGTGATCGATTCCTCGGCGAGCGCGTAGATCGTGAACTCGTAGGTGTCGGTCTTCGCGCCGGTGCTGCTGCCGAAGTTGGGGCAGGGCCCGAGGTAGTTCGAGTTCTGCTTGGCGCCAAGCGCCGTCGCGTCCGCCTGCTTGAACCCCTCGGGCAGCGAGGTGGTGGTGGCAGGAATGTTGTACAGAACCCAGTGATAGCCGTTGGGCTGCGACGGCGTCGCGTGCGCCAGGGTGACATCGATGAAGGTGATGGCGTAGCTCTTCGTGCCCGCAGGCCCCGGGGTCCAGTGGAGCTCCGGCATGACGCTGTTCTGGAAGCCGGCGGTCTGGCAGGTGTACTTGTCGGCGAACTTGGCGCCTTCCGCGTGATTGGTGCTCGCGAGCGAGAACTCCTCGGAGGGCGCGCCGCCGCTCCCTCCCGAGCCGCCCTCTCCGCTTCCGCCTGCTCCCGTCGCGCCCCCCTCTCCGTTGCCCCCGGCCCCCGACGTCGTGGTGGTCGCGGGGTCGCCTCCGCTCGAGCTCGAGCTGTTGGCGCTGCTGCTGCTGCTGGCGCTGCTGCTGCTGGCGCTCGGGGAGCCGGTGCTCGCCGCGGTGCTCCCGCCGTCCCCCGACACATCGGGATCGCTGCTGGAGCAGTTCAGTACGGCGAATGGCATGGCCGCGAAGGCGAGGTATCGAGCGCTACGTGTGAGCCTATCCGTGATGGTACGCATTGGCGCATGATGCCACACCGGCGTTCCTACCGCGATGGCAGTCGCTTCGCCTCGCGACTAAAGATCCGCAATTTTGCGGTACATTTCCCGGAGCGCTGAGCGATGGAGGCAGTACGCAACACCCGTGTGAACGTTCTCATCACGACGCACCGCTCCGCGGGGCTCGTCACTCCGCCGAAGAGATGGAGCCGGCGCGGAGGATCCTTGACCCTTGACACCGCGCAAGAGCGCTCGGGAGCGCGCGCGAGGACGCTCCTGCCCTGGCGGAAATGTGCAGAACCAACGAGATCTCGCCCGGCGCCGGGGCGTCCCACTCCAGCCCTTCAGGGGGTCAATACGCCTTTCCCGCCACCCCCTGTCATCCCGCGGGGGCAGCTGGATCAGTATTGCGTGTTGTTGGACGTCGTGATCTTCGACGAGCTCACGCCCATGAAGAGCTCTTTGCCGATGCCGCTGTAGCGGGTGTTCGTCATCGTCACGCTGCTGCTGCTGCTGTCCGTCCTGAAAATGGACTCCTTCATCTTCGAGATGTCGCACCGGTCGATGAAGACGTCGACCTTGAAGTCGGTCCCGCCGTTCTGCCGGATGAACTTGCCGGCGTTTTGCGCCGTGAAATTCGACACCTTGAACGTGCTGGCCGCGTTGATCTGGAACACCTTGTCGTCGCCGTTCTTCGCGGAGCCGCCGTTCAGCACCACGGTGCCGGACTTCTTGACCGTCAGGGCGTCTTCGCCGATGTCCTCCCAGACGATGTTCTCGAGCGTGACGTTGCCGTACGTGTGAATGCCGTCGGCCGCCGGCGCGCCGAGGACCACGTTCTTCAGCTTCGCACCGTCCTCGAGCTTGAACACCGGCTTCTGATCCTCGGCCTGGCTGCCGTCCCCGAGCGTGTTCTTGTCGGCGATGTACCGCTTGCCGCCGCCGTCGAACGTCTCGCCCGCCTTCACGATGATCGTCGAGCTGACGACGCCGCCGTTCCCCGCCGTGGTGGTGCCGCCGCCCGAGCTGCTGCCGCCCGAGCTCCCGCCAGAGTCGCCGCCGCCCACCGGCACGAGCTCGATGTAATCGACCTTCAGATCGTACCCGGACGACGAGGAGTTCTTGCCCTTGCAGTTGAGCGCGAACTCGACATTGCCAGAGAGCGATTTCTCCCCGAGCGTCGCGGTCGTCCAGCTGTCGCCGGTGGAGGAGCCATAAGCGTCGAAGGACTTCACCGACGATCCCTTCACGGCGAGCTCGTACTTGCCGTACACGTTCCGCTTGGCGTAACGAAGGACGATCTTGTATGTGCCGGACGCGACCGACGCGGAGAACTTGAAGGTATCCCCGCTCTGGTTGGCGCGGAGCTTCACGTTGTCCGCGTTGTCTTCGATCTTGTCGCCCGACGAGATGGACCAGTTCTGGTTCTCGGCCTCTATCCTCACGGCGCTGAGCGCGTCGCTCGCCGAGTCCACGTCCACATCCAGGTCGGCGCCGTCTGCCGCAAGGCAGCCGACGAGACCAAACGACAGCAGGGTACCGAAAGCATAGGTCAATCTCAAGCTCATGATGTTATCCCTCAATCTTTAACGTTGCGCGCGACCGACGACTCCCACCCTTCACTCCCTCTCCGCACCCCTCCCCCACGGGTCGTCATGTCCTCGCGATGTCTACGTGATGTCTTGTCATGGCTTCGTGTCTCCACGTCAGAGCAATGCCCAGGCCACAGCGCGCCATCCCCCGCGGCCGCAGCTCAGGGCACCATGATTGCACTTTTCCGCTGAAGGACAGCGTTTCACCCGCTTCGGCGAACAGGCACGCTCGCCGCTGTCATGGGCCGCCGTCAACGATGTCAACCGGCGGTTGACACATGAGCCCGCCGGCGGCTCGACGGCGCGAGCCTGCCCTCCGGGCGCGGCCGCGGTCGCGCTCGCCGACGGCGCCAGCCACGGCGGCTCAGAGCGCGAGCTTGATCCGATAACGCGTCAGCCAGTCGTTGAGGAGGAGCACCTGATGCATGCTCGACCGGGCGAGCTCATCGACCGCTCCCCCGGACTCCGAGGCGACGGCGCGGGCGCGGTCCATGTCGAGGAGCGGCAGCACCGGCGCGTCCTTCCGGGCGAGGAGCCCCGCGAGCTGGCCTCGGAGCCGCTCCGTATACGCTGGATCCTGCGTCGCCGGATACGGGCTCTTGCGCCGGTCGAGCACCGAGCGCGGCAGGAGATCCTCGGACGCGGCGCGCAGCAGGCTCTTCTCGCGCCCATCGAAGGTCTTCATCGACCAGGGCGCGTTGAACACGTACTCCACGAGCCGGTGGTCGCAGAACGGGACCCGGACCTCGAGGCCGGTCGCCATGCTCATGCGATCCTTGCGGTCGAGCAGGATCGGCAGGAACCGCGTCAGGTGCAGATAGCCTATCTCCCGCATGCGCCGCTCCGCTCCGTCCTCGCCCGGCAGGCGCGGGACCTCGGCGAGGGCTTCCCGGTAGCGCGCGGCGACGTGGCCAGGAAGGTCGATCTGCGCGAGGAGCGCGGGGGCGAGCAGCTGAGCGGCGGCGCTCGCGCCCCGGATCTTCATGCGCATGGCGATCCAGGGGAACGTCTCCGCCGCCACCATCTCCGGGTCGTGGAACCAAGGGTATCCGCCGAAGACCTCGTCGGCCGACTCGCCGGAGAGCGCCACCGTGGAGCGCTCGCGAATGGCGCGGAAGAGGAGGTACAGCGACGTATCCAGGTCCCCGAAGGCGATCGGGACATCCCGGGCGCGCACCACGGCGGCGCGGATCTCGGGGTCGGCCAGCTGGGCTGCGGAGAGCACGATCCCCGCGTGGTCCGACCCGACGTGCCGCGCGACCTCGGCGACGTACGGCGTGTCCTGCGTGCTCCGCAGCGCGTCCGGCGTGAAGTGCTCTGCGTGCCCCGCGAACTCGACGGAGAAGGAGCGCACGGGCCCCGCGCCCTCTGCCCTGAGCGCCCGCTGCGCGAGCGCGGTCACGGCGCTCGAGTCGAGCCCTCCGGACAGGAGGGAGCAAAGGGGCACATCGGAGATGAGCTGTCGCGCCACGGTGTCCTCGAGCAGCCCGCGGACCGTGCGGATCGTGGCCTGCAGGTCGTCCTCGTGTGGCCTGGACTCGAGCGCCCAGTACCGGCGCTCGGAGATCCCGTCCCTCCGCACGTGCACGACATGGCCTGGGCGGACCTCTCGCATGTCGCGGAACACGCCGGCCCCCGGCGTCTTGACGAAGGCGAGGAGCTCGCGCAGGCCGCCCACGTCCACGACCGGCGACGCGAGCGGGTTCGCGAGGATGGCCTTGGGCTCGGAGCCGAAGAGCACCGCCGAGCCGATCCGCTGGTAGAACAGCGGCTTGATGCCCAGCCGATCCCGCACGAGCAGGAGCTCCTCTGCGCGGACGTCCCAGAGGGCGAAGGCATACATTCCGTTGAGCCGCCGGGGGAAGCCCGCGCCCCACTCGAGATACGCATGGAGCACGACCTCGGTGTCGCTGTGCGTCTTGAAGCGATGGCCCTGGGCCTCGAGCTCGGCGCGCAGCTCGCGGAAATTGTAGACCTCGCCCGTGTAGATGAGCACGGCCACCGGCGCGCCGTCCTGGTCGGCGATCATCGGCTGGCGGCCCCCCTCGAGATCGATGATGGCGAGGCGGCGGTGCCCGAGGCCCGCGCGCGGGGCGAGCCATACCCCTTCGTCGTCCGGGCCGCGGAGCTTCATCGTCGCTGTCATCGTCTGCAGGACATCGCGCTCCAGCGTCAGATCGCGCTCGTAGTCCACCCATCCAGCAATGCCGCACATGGACGATCCCCTCCCTTTCAGCGCCACCGCGCGCCAGCGGCGGGCCTCGACAGCCCGCCGCGGCGCTCGCGGATCGCTCGCTGTTCGGCGGACGAGCGTAGACAGTGCGGCTGGGCCGCGCAACCAAGCTGGCCAGCGCGGCGCTCAGCGCTCAACAAGGATGGATGGGAGACCCTGGACGCGCAGGGGGCGACGAGGTCGCCCGGCGATGCCCGCCGGGGCGCTGCCCTGCGCGGTCACTGTGCGTAGCAGACCTCGAGGCGCGGGCGGCGCGACGCCGTTGTGTCTTCGCTGGCCCGCCACTGGGTCGCCCCCGCCACGTCCTCTTCCATCACGAACCCGTAATTCGGGAGGACGCCATCTACCCAGTCCTGCACCAGGTCGGTGAGGTTGGCGGTCCGATCGCCGGTGCCGTTGACGGTGACGATCGACGCGAAGCTGAGCGACTCCCAGCTCTGGTTGTAGCTGGACCAGCTCACGGTCGTCTCGCCCCAGGGCGCGAGGGCCTCGTGGAGACGAACGGTGGTGACCGCCGACTTGTACACCTGATTGATCGTCAAGGTGGCCGAGTAGACCGGCGCGCCCGCGGGGATGAACGAGAGGTCGAACCAGACAAGCGCAGCACGGAAGCCTCCGGTGCCGGCTCCACCCGTATAGATCGACGGGTACGACCCTTCCTTGTAGGTCGGCGAGGCCGACCAGAGCGTCGCGTCCCAGACCGTGCCGAAGACGCCGCGCTGCACGGTCCTGCACACGGGCGTGCCTCCGGAGCCGGCGCCGCCCGCCCCGCCCGAGCCGCTGCTGCCCACGCTCATCGCGCTGCTCATCATGACGCTGCCTGTGCTGGTGCTGGAGGCGCTCGTGCTGCTGCTGCTGCTCGTGCTGGAGGCGCTCGTGCTGCTGCTGCTCGTGCTCGATACGCTCGTGCTGCTGCTCGTGCTGCTGGACGAGCTCGAGCTGGATACGCTCGAACTGCTGGACGAGCTCGAGCTGCTGGACGAGCTCGAGCTGCTGCTGCTCCCGCTGCCCGGTGGCGCATAGGTGAGCGTCAGCTCCATGTCGAAGGACAGATCGGTCGAATTGGGGGCCGATTGCTTGACCATCACGGCGAGGATGTTGCTTCCGACCACGAAAGAGCTCGGGGAGAGCGTCACGGTGGTGAGCTCGTCGTCGCGCGACTCCGCGGACGCATAGTCACCGTAGGCCGTGCCGGTCACGCGCTTCGAGGCCACCTGGGTGCCGTTGAGCCAGACGACCACGCCGTCGTCGTGGATGAGCTTCAGGGTCGCCTGCGCGACCGGCCCGTCGATCGGGATGATCTTTCGGAAGTAGGCGGTCGGATACGACGGCGTGGCCCGGTAGAGGGCCGTGCTCTCCCCGCCGTCGCCGTAGCCGAGCTGCCCCCAGCCCCCCTTCCACGAGGAGTCGTCGTACGTGAGGTTTCGCCAGGCCGTGCCCCGGTCGACGCCCAGGTCGTCGTAAACCCAGTAATCGCCGAAGTAGACCGCCGTGCGGGGGAGGCTCTGGATCGTGAAGCCGGCGTTGCTCTCGTCGGAGAGCAGCGGGTGCTCGGCGTCCGAGACGCGCACGAGGGCCGTCGTCGTGTCGATGGAGGGAACCACCCAGTTGTAGCGGCCCGTGTTCGCGGCGCTGCTCGCGATCGTGGTCCAGGTCGCGCCGTTGTCGGTCGTGTACTCGATCCGCACGGAGGGGATGTTCCCGACGGTCGCCCAGCGGATCGGGTAGATGCCGCCCGGCGGCAGGCGCTCCCCGCCGTCGGGCGCCGCGACGTCGATGGCCGTTCCCTTCACCATGGCGAAGCGATCGCTGATCACGCCATCGTAGCGAACGTTGGAGACCGTGAGCCGGTTGTCCTCGACGTCGAGGAGGCACGAGCCGCTCTGCTGCTCGCTGAAGTACATGAGCGGGTGACCCCCGAAGCCGCCCACGTACGTGCCGTGGCCGGCGACGACATGGACCGCCCCTTCGTGGCTCCCCTTCCCAGGGAGCTTCACGTAGGGGCCGTCGCCGAGCGGCTTGCCATCGTGCCCATCGACGATGTGCCCCGCCGCCGTGGTCGGCGTATCGTAGGCACCGTCGACGAGGAACGAGCGCTCGTAATTGTGCGAATGGCCCGCGAGCACCAGGTCGACCCCGCCCGCATCGAGGATGGGCGCGAGGTTCTCCCGGTGCTCGATGATCAGCCAGTCATCGTCCGAGTCGTGCGTGCCCTTCGTGTACATCGGAAAATGCATGTACGCGATGATCCAGTCCTGATCCGTCGCGGCGAGATCGGCGGCGAGCCAGGCCGCCATCGCGCCGGTCGAGTAACGCGAGGAGCCATAACCGTCGAGCACGACGAAGTGGACGTTCGCATAGTCGTATGAGTAGTAAGCCTCCGTACCGGAGGGGACCCCGCCGGCCTCCCCGGCGGCGGGGAGCACGTAGGCGGTGTAATAAGGACCGGTCTGCGTCGCCGAGTCGGAGCTCAGGCCCTCGTGGTTGCCGAACGTCGGCCACACGACCGTGTTGCGAAGGATCGTCGCGTACTGATTGAAGAAGCCGTTGGTGAACTCCTCGGTGGTGCCGAAGTTGTACGCCATGTCCCCCATGTGCAGGAACAGGTTGGGGCGGTACGCGCCGACGGCGTTCAGCATCGCGTCTCGCGTCGCCCAGGGCGCTGTGCCGCCGTAGCCGGTGTCGCCGATGATCCACGCCCGGAACTTCTTCGGCGTGGACACGGTCGGCGCCGTCTCGAAGTAGAAGGAGGAGGAGCCCCCTGCCAGCACCGCGCTCGATGTACCGACGCTGTAGTAGTAGCGGGTGTTCGGCGTGAGACCGCCGATGAACACCTCGTGCTGGGTCGCGAGCGCGCCGAGATCCACCGTCTGCGTCAGATTCGCCGGATCGGTCCCGTAGCGCACGCGGCTGTTCGTGCCCACGTCGGTCGTCCACACCACGTAGACCGAGTTGGGCGTCAACGACTGCAGATAGGGCTGCCTCATCACCGACTGGGCGGCCGCCTGGCCGGCCCACGCCATCGTCACTGCCACCGACGCTGCGGCCAGATGTCCGGGGTTCAATTTCATTGCTTCACCCTCCGAGCTTCCTGATTCATCCCGCCTTGCCTCCAACAAACGCTCGCCATGCGGCGAGCCGGGCGCCTTCCCGGCACGGTCACGAAAGCGATCGCATCGCGCCTGATACCGTGCGCGATCAGCGCATCGGACGTGAACGCGCTGCTACCATCTTACCGAAAACACACTTGAGAGATCATCTTAAATCGGAGAGCCTCGCGCCGACGGCAGACCACTCTGGTCTCTGTCTCTGAGCGGCGCCGGAGGGCAGTGACTGGTCAGGGCGTACTCAAAGCACAATGGAATTCCGTCGCCACTGTCGAACGCGCGCCAACACCGGCCAACACTGAATGCGTGCCCGGCGTCGACGGTTGGCGCTCGTCGTCCCAGCGCTCAGCCGCGTCAGCCGCGTCCGCTTGCTCTTGCACCGAGGCTCGCACGGAGAATGGACGCTGGGGCCTTCGCCCGTAGCCACCTCGAGCGACAGCGGTAGGTCAGTCTTGCAAAACCTTTCTGCTTCCTGGCCAGCTGGTGCGGCGCCCCTGAGCGCCACGCGGCAGGATCATCATCAGGAGGACCTCAAAGCATTGTCGTCGAGCAGCGGGGTCGCTGCACGATCGAGGGAAGCTAGCATGAACTCTATTTCGATTGTATGAGGGATATGTGTCATCGCGATTTCTCACTCCTCTCCGCGCGCGACCTGGGCGCATGATCGCGACGGGGGTGTGCGCTGGATCGCCGACGCGGGCCGGCGCCACCCCGCGACTTCCACGATTCCCGAGTAGCCCGCGGGCAGCGACGGCCAGGCTCACCGCCATGGCGGCGGTCAGCGCGGCCGCCATGGCCGCCGTCCTGCTCCTGGGCGAGCGCCCTGCGCTGGCAGACCCGGGGGAGCCGGCCGAGGTCGAGGCGCGCCGCCTCGTCCATGTGCTCGGCTACGTCGCCATGGACTATGGCGGGTGCGTCGCGAACGGCGCCGTCACCAGCGTCATCGAGTATGACGAGCAGCTGGCGCTGCTCGGTGAGGCGATCCAGGTCGCCTCCCGCATCCAGCCGTCCGCGCTCGAGAGCGGGGCGGGCGACCTCGCGCAGGGCATCGTCGGCGTGCGTGAGCTCGTCGAGGCGAAGGTCGCTGCGGATCAAGTCGCCATCGCGGCCAGGGGCGCGCGCGACCGGGTCGCGGCCGCCTTCCGGCTGGCCGAGGCGCCGCTCTCGCGGCCCGACGCGGAGCGCGGCGCGGCCCTCTACCAGGAGAACTGCGCCACCTGCCACGGCCCGACGGGGTACGCCGATACCCGGCGCGCGGCGACCCTCGTCCCGCACCCGGCGAACTTCCACGACGCGATCATCGCCGAGCAGCTCGCGCCCGTCGGTGTCGAGTCCGCGGTTCGATTCGGCGTCACCGGCACGGCCATGGTGCCGTTCACCTTTCTCTCCGCCCGCGACCGCTGGGACCTCGCCTTCCACGTCGCCGGCCTCCACCACCCGCAGCCCGGCGAAACCCCGAGGCCGCTCGATCTGCCGGACTACTCCATGGTCGAGCTCGCGGTCCGCTCCGACGCGGACCTGCGCGCCGAGCTCTCCACGCGCGGGATCCCCGCCGAGCGGCACGCGGCGCTCCTCGCGGAGCTCCGGCGGCGCGTCGCCTATGGCCGCGAGGCCGCTTCACATCCCCTCTCCATCGCGCGCGCCGCGCTCGACAGGGGGCGCGCCGCGCTGCGCGAGGGGAGGCTCGTCGATGCGCGCGAGGCGCTCAGCACCGCCCAGCTCGACGGCATCGACGCGGCCGAGGCGAGCGTCCGCACCGTGAAGGAGGGGCTCGCGAACGATCTCGGCGATGGCGCCTTCGCCCTGCGAGCGGAGCTCGCGGCAGGCGCGACGGCGGACACGCTCGACGCGGGCATGGCCACGCTCCTGCGCGACGCGACCTACGCCGAGGTCGCGCTCGCGCGGTCCGGGGGCGCGCCAGGTCGGCTCGTGGCCCAGGTCTCGAGCCGCTTGTTGCTGCGCGAGCTCGCCGCTGCGGCGCTGTTCCTCGGCGCGCTCGCCGCCGTCGCTTCGTCACGGAGCCGGCGTGTCGTCCACGTCGCGTCGGGCGCGGCGCTGCTGCTCGCGCTCGCCGCCTGGGTCGCGGCGGCGCTCGGGCACATGGCCGGCTTCTGGCGAACGCTCACGGCAGGCGCGACGATCTCGGTCGCGCTCGCGGCGCTCGCCGGCGCGGCGGCGCTCGCCTGGCGGCGCGACGCGCGGGAGATGCGCTCGCACGATCCGCCGCGTGACGGCCTGTCGCGTGGCGGCCGAGCGGCCGTGTTCGCGGCCGCGCTGCTGGCCGGCTTCGGCGCGGCGTTCTCGGCGCTCGACGCCGCGCTCGGGGTGTCGCTCCCCGTCGCGCCGCCCGCCGTGGCCGGCGTGTTGATCACGCTCGCGCTGCTCGCCGCCGCCGCGGCGCTGGTCACCCGCGCGAGCCGGGCGGCCGCGCGCCGCTGGGCGAGCCCTCCCGCCTGGCTCGCCTGTCTGCTGTGCGTCCCGCTCGCCGGCCGCGCTGTGGCCGCCTTCCAGCTCTGCGGGTTGTTGCCGCTCCACCGGCTGCCGCTCCCTCGATTCACCGCGCTCGGCATCTACCCTGCGGTGGAGACATGCCTCGTCCAGGCAGCGCTGCTCGGGCTCGCGCTCGCCGGCGCGGCCCGCGGCCGCCGCGCCGAAGGCGCGTGTTGACGGATGCCGCGCTACGATCGGTAACACCCGGTCATGCCGCGCTACGATCGGTAACGCGGTCAGTTCATCGACTTCGCTCGAACACGCCGCGCCGTGCGTCCGCGCATATTCAGCCGTTGCGGTATTGAGTAGCCTTGTTTCATGCACGGAGGACACGGAGCGGACGCCAGCGCGACACGCCTGCTCGCGCCGCTCGCGCCGCTCGCGCCGCTCGCCCGCGGAGCGCTGCGCCGCGACACCCACGAAAAAGCGATCTGGGCGCGGCGCGCACCCGAGGTGACGCGATGAGCCGGATCCTGCTTGTCGAGGACGAGGTCGTCATCCGGATGGAGATCCGCCGGCTGCTCGCCCGCCACGGTCACGACGTCATCGAGGCGGGCTCGATCGCCGAGGCCGCGGCGGCCCACGATCTGCGCGCGTTCGATCTGGTGCTGGCCGACGTGCGCCTGCCAGGCGCGCCAGGCACGGCGCTCGTCGGCCGGTGCGGCAGCGCGCCGGTCGTGCTCATGACGAGCTACGCCACCGTGAAGGCGGCCGTCGATGCCGTGAATCGCGGCGCCGCGGATTACCTCTCCAAGCCGTTCGATCACGCCGAGCTCGTCGCCCTGGTCGAGCGCCACCTCGCCAATGCGCGCTCGAGGAAGAGCGCTCCCGCAGCGCCGTGAGACGGTCGGCGCCACAGGGCTGTCGCCACCGAGCTCGCCAGAGCTACCGAGTCGCCAACAGGCGATGGCGGAGGCTTCCTCACGCCGACAGTTCATGTAGGGAACGGTCGCTCCACGCGCGCGCTGCCGAGCTGCCTTGATTCGACAGGCCGAGCAGCGCTGGGCCGGCGAGCGGCCGCCATAGGTAGTCTCGAGCCCGCGCCGCGGCGGCTCGCGTCGCGATGGACGCGCTTCCATTCTGGCACGCAGCGTCCTATCGTGATTGGCTGAAGCATCTCGGAGATCCCTATCCATGACCATGAACAGCAAGCTGGCTTTTGTGCGGTGGACCAGCGGGTGCCTCATTGCGGTGCTCGGGGCTGGATGTGCCCAGATCTTCGGCTTCGATAAGTTATACGAGGTCGCGCACGGCAACACCGGAGGCGGGGGCGCTGGCGGCGAAGGCGGCACCGGCGGCGCGGGCACGGGCGGCGGGGGCGCTGGCGGCGAAGGCAGTACTACCGGCAGTAGCAGCGGTTCGGACACGGGAGGCGGGGGCGCTGGCGGCGAAGGCGGCGCCGGCGGGAACGCGGGAGGTGGCGGAGAGGGTGCTGAATGTGGGGAACCGCCGACGGGCGACCCCACCCTGGAACTGTCGGTCATCGACGACATGGAAGATGACAACGACACCATCATCGAAGTGGCGGATGAAACGAACCCCCGCCAAGGGGCCTGGTACGTGGCGAACGACGGCGAGGGTACGCAAACGCCCGGAGTGGGCGAGCCGTTCCTCATGAGCCTCCTCGAACCGGCGCGCGGCGACAGCACGATGGCAGTGCACGCCGTGGCCGACGACATGTTCTCAGGCTGGGGAGCCCTCTTCGGCTTCCAGGTGAACAGCGCTTCGCCGTCGGAGCAGGGCCTCTACAATGCCTCCGAGTTCAGCGGCATCACCTTCTTTGGCTACGCCGATGCAGGCTCCACGACGAAGGTGCTCGTGGACGTCGTCGACGTGCAGACCTGGCGGGACGGCGGCATCTGCGAGAAGTGCGACGATCACTTCACCAAGACCATCACGCTGACGAATTGCTGGACTCAGATCAAGGTGCCCTTCTCCACCCTCAAGCAGTCCAACTGGGGCCAGCAGTTCGAGGCGATCGACCTGACGCAGATCTGGGCCGTCCAGTTTCGCTTCAATGCGAGCCGTCAATTCAGCGTGTGGATCGACGACGTGGCGTTCTACAAGGACCCGCCGCCGGAGACGGAGCCCGAGGCCACGACCCCGTGAGCACCGGAGCCGCGCGCGAGCTCCCGACGAGGGTCGAGCCCGCTCAACGTCGATACGCAGGTGCCGACGAGGTGCAGCCCGAGCACGGCGCCGATCCCCTCGCCCACCCCTAGACCCAGGTCAAAGATCGGATCGAGCCCGAGCTCGGTGAGCGCGAGGGCCGCCGCCGGCTCGGCCGAGCGGTGCGCGGCGAGGAGCCATGGCCGGAGCGCTGGGGCCATCCTGACGGCGCAGAGGGCCGCGGTGCACGCCGTCAGCCCGTCGACGACGACGCCCATGCGCAGCCGCGCGGCCTCCAGCGCGAAGCCGGCCATCGCGGCGATCTCCAGCCCACCGACCTTCGCCAGCACATCGAGAGGGTCCGTGGGATCGGGCACGTGAAGCGCGAGCGCGTCGGCGACGACGCCGGACTTGCGCGCGACGCCCTCCGCGTCGAGGCCGGCGCCCGGGCCCGCGAGGCTCGCCGGCGGCGCGCCTGTGAGGGCGCACAGGATCGCTGTCGATGCGGTCGTGTTGCCGACGCCGATGTCGCCGACGCCCGCCAGCGTGACGCCCTGCGCGGCGAGCGCGCGAGCGGTCTCGGCGCCCGCCTCCATCGCGCATGCCGCCTCGTCGCGCGTCATCGCCGGCTCGCGCCGCAGGTTCCCGGTGCCACGCCGCACCACACGCGGCGCCAGCGGGACGACAGGCGCACACGGCAGCGCCGAGAGATCGCCCGTCAGGCCGACGTCGACCGCCACGAGCCGCACGCCGTGGCGCGCCGCCAGCGCCGAGACCGCCGCGCCCCCGGCCATGACGTTCGCGAGCCTCGCCGTCGTCGCCGACGAGGGGGTTGCGCTCACGCCCTCCGCAACGACGCCGTGGTCCGCGCAGAACACGGCCAGCCCCGGCGCGGGCAAAGGGAGCGGGAGCTCGCCACGCACGCCGGCCCACCACGCCGCGAGCTGCTCGATCCGCCCCAGGCTGCCAGCCGGCAGGCCGAGCGTGGCCTGCTGCGCACGGAAGGCGTCCATGGCGGCGGCGTCGAGCGGTGAGATCGCCGTCGTCCGGAGCGATGAACGCGGCGGCTCGCTCGCGCGGCCCGCCGCAGGCGTGCTGGCGTCGTCGCGGTCTTGCCAGATGCCATGTTCGTGGACGACCTCATCGAGCGCGCGCCGCTCTCGCCAGCCGCTCTCTTCCAGCATCGGTCGCCGCCGGAACGCGACGGGGTGGCCCAGACAGAGATACGCTATCGGCTCCACGCCCGGCGGGAGGCGCAGCTCGGCGCGGAGGACGGCGGGCTCCACGATGCTCACCCAGCCGACACCGACGCCTTCAGCGCGCGCGGCGAGCCAGAGGTTCTGCACCGCGCAGCACGCGCTCGCGCGCACCGCCTCCGGCTGGACAATGGTGCCCAGGATCGCCTCCCCGCGCGGCCTCAGGTCGACGGCGACGCACACGTTGAGCGACGCCTCGAGGATGCCCTCGAGGCGGTAGGAGAGGTACTTCTCGCGTCGGCCCTCCGGAAAACGGGCAGCCTCCGCCTGACGGCAGCGAAGGAAGCTCTCGCGGATCCGCGCGCGCTGCGCCTCGTCACGCACCACGACGAAGCCCCAGGGCTGGGAGAATCCCACGCTGGGCGCCAGGTGGGCGGCCTCGAGGATGCGCCGCAGGACAGCCCGGTCGAGCGCGCGCCCCGGCTCGAACTGCCGCACGTCGCGCCGCAGGGCGATGACGTCGTAGACCGCCTGGCGCGCGCCCTCGTCGAAGGCGACAACGGCCTCCGGGACCAGGTACGACGGTTCATGTGTGGCTGGCACCGCGGTCAGCTACCACAATTGTCAGGCGATGGGCAGCCGACGGCCGTGCGCTGCAGAGGGCCCCCTCGCACGTCTTCCTTCGAGCCAGCGAACCGCGCCGATGGGGCGCTTTGGGCAAGCGGGAACCGCCGTGCGCGGCGTCCGCGCCGATCGCATCCATCCCGAGAGCCCACCCTGGTTGGACGCGGCTACCCTGCCCTCGAGAGAGAAAACCCCTCGTATCCCTGAGCCGCGACCGCCTCGCACCTCTTCCTGTAGGCGCCGACGCCCCCGGCATAGGGCATGAGGACGCGCGGCTTGCCAGGGATGTTCGCCCCGACGTACCAGGAGCTGGCCAGCGGATACAGCGTGCCGTCGGCCACCTCTCTGGCGTGCGCGACCCACCTGTCCTCCGCCTCGGCGGTGGCCTCGATGCACGCGAAGCCTCGCTCTCGCAGGTAAGCGATGCAGTCCGCGATCCATTCCACGTGCTGCTCGATGGAGACGATCGCATTGCTGAACACGGACGGGCTCCCGGGGCCTGTGATCGTGAACAGGTTCGGGAAGCCGGCGATGGCGACGCCGAGGTACGTGCGCGGGCCGTCAGCCCACCTCGCCATGAGCGGCTCGCCGCCCCTCCCGCGGAGCTCGATCCTGGTCAAGGCGCCCGTCATCGCATCGAAGCCCGTGGCGAGCACGAGGCTGTCGAACGCGTATTCCGCGCTCCGCGTCCGGAGCCCCGCCTTCGTGATCTCCTCGATGGGCGACGCCTTGACGTCGACCAGCGTGACGTTCTCCCGGTTGAAGGTCTCGTAATAGCCGGTGTCGACGCAGAGCCGCCGGGTGCCCAGCGGATACCCCCTCGGCGACAGCGCCTCGGCGACGGTCGGGTCGCGGACCGTCGCGCGGATCCGGGATCGGACGAACTCGGCGGCGGTCTCGTTGGCTTCCCGGGACCGCATCACGTCCGAGAACGTCGCGAGGAAGCCGGTGCCGCCCTGCTCCCAGCGAGCCTGATACGCGCGCTCCCGCTCCTCGGGCGGCACCTCCAGCGCGGACCGCGGGTCGACATCCATGATGACCCCGGCGCGCGTCTCGCGGGCTTTGCACCGGTGCTCCGTGTAGTTCGCCTTCATCCACGATTCGTAGGCCGCGTCCAGGGGCGCGTTGCGCGCGGGCACGCTGAAGCACGGGGTCCGCTGGAAGACGAAGAGGCGCGCCGCCTGCTCGGCAATGGCGGGGATGACCTGGACGCCGGACGAGCCCGTGCCGATGACGCCGACGCGCTTGCCGGTGAAGTCGACGCCGCCGTGCGGCCAGTGGCTGGTGTGGTATCGCTCGCCCCGGAAGGCCTCGAGCCCCTTGAGGTCGGGCACCTTCGCGGCGGACAGGCAGCCCGTCGCCATGATCAAGAACCCGGCGGATACGCTGGCGCCGTCGTCGGTCCGGATCACCCACCGATCCGTCGCCTCATCGAAGGCGGCGGCGGTCACCCGCGTCCGGAGCTGGATGTGCGCGCGGAGCGCGAACCTGTCCGCGACGTGCTCGAGATAACGCAGGATCTCCGGCTGCGTGGCGTATCGCTCGGTCCACGTCCATTCTTGCTGGAGCTCGGGAGAGAACGAATAGGAGTAGTCCATGCTCGCAATGTCGCAGCGCGCGCCGGGGTAGCGGTTCCAGTACCAGGTGCCGCCCACCCCGCCGCCCGCCTCGTAGACGCGGACCGACAGGCCGAGCCGGCGCAGGCGGTAGAGCATGTACAGGCCCGCGAACCCGGCGCCGACGACGACGGCGTCGACGCGGCCCAGAGGCGCCGGGCTGTCTCCTGAACGATTCGACTGCACGTCAGACATGATGTTCGCCTCCCTCTCCGGACATCGGTGCGCGAAAGGCCGCTCGAGGCCCCGGCGCGTTCGCTTCAGAGACGCGCTCCGCCCTGCGCCGGCGCCGGGCGTGAGGCGCGGTGGACGCGGAGGGCGAGCGCCATCAAGCTCAGGACCAGCACCACCCCGAGGTGCACGAGGCCGCTCCACCCCAGCGCCGACAGGAGCGCACCGGACGTGAGCGACGCGACGCCGCTGGCGGCGAACACGCACAGATCATTGACGCCCTGCGCGCGGAAACGCTCGGTACCGGAGCGGCTGCGCGCGACCAGGGTCGTCGCCGTCACGAACACATAACACCATCCGACCCCGACCAGCGAGAGCCCGACCAGGTGCCCTTCGAACCCTGGAGCCAGGCTGATCACGAACCCCGCGAGCAAGAACAGCAGCCCGAGCCCCTGGAGCGCCGCGATCGACATCCGCTTCAGGAGGGCGCCGACCGAGAGCGAAGGCAGGTACATGCTCAGGAGGTGCACCTCGATCACCCAGCCCGCCTGCTGGATCGAGCTCTGCTCGACGCCGCACATCTGGAGGGGCGTCGGCACCATGATCAGGCTCATCACGAGGAAAGCGCCGGCGCCCATCGCCACCATGGGCCAGTACAGCGCGCGAGCCCCCGCGTCGGGCGTGGCGGAGGCCTCCGCGACCCGCGCTTCCTGCGGCCGGTACGACACGAACGCGAGCGCCGCGACGACCTGGAGCGCCGAAAGGACGAGCAGGGCAGAGGGCAACTCGCTGGAGGTCCGTCCTTCCAGCAGGCCGAAGAGCGAGATGCCAGGGACGATGCCGAGCGCGCTGGCGAGCTGGATCATGGTCAAGAGGCGCGGCGCCCGGTGGCTCTCCTGCCCTTCGAGGATCGCGAAGCGATATTGCTGCACGAAGGCGCCGTGCAGGCCGACGCCGGAGACCGCCGCGCAGAACAGCGGGAGATCGGAGCGGTCCACCGCGCGCGCCGCGAGCGCGAGGCAGCCGGCGGACAGGAGCGCCGCGGCGATGAAGCAGGGCTTGCGCCCGAAGCGGCGCATCAGCTGGCTGGCCGGCCAGGTGCCCAGGGCCGAGGACAGCACGAGCACGGCCACCGGGAGCGTCGCGAGCCGCATGTCCCTGGCGAGCCGCTCACCCACCACGCTTCCAGCAAACTGGATCGACACCACAGAAGCGATCCCCAGCACCTGGCAAAGCAGCAGGACCAGCGTGTTGACGGACGTGGCGGGCGCGGGCGCGGTGACGACAGCCTGACGGCTCAACGGACGCGCTCCACGCCAGGCAGGGCGGCCTCGTTCCCCCCGTCGAGCGCCGCGATCGCCTCGAGAGAGAGGCCCAGGCGCTCATGGAGGAAGCGCACCATCGTCCAGTGAGGCAGCGCGCCCTCGTCGAAAGGGCCGAACTCGTCGCGGTAGAGCGGCAGCCAGCGCAACGCCTCCTCGATCGCCTGCTCCCGGCTGGCCTGCGCCTCCTGATAGTCCTCGTAGGGCAGGCTGCGGTGATGGATGAAGAAGCGCCCCGGGAGGCGCTCCTCGCACAGCTCACGGTACTCCCGCGTCTGCAAGATCAGGTAGTGCCAGACTTCGTCGATCGCCTGCTCCACGGGCAAGAAGAGCCCGGCCAGCGGCTCCGGATAGCGCGATATCAGGTAGAGGTACCGCAGGCATTCGAGCACCTGACGCTCGACGGTCGCGGGCTCCTCGCCTGTGGTCTGCACGAAATGGCGCACCACGCCGGAGAAGAACGCGTCGTCGAGCCGCGCCTTCAGCGCGGTGGCCGTCACCCTGGGTCGTTCCATCGTCACGAGCCACCTCGCTCCGCGGCCTCGCCGCCCTGCACCAGCCATGCATACTTCCCGGACTTGCCGATCGCGATGTGGGCGCGGTGCTCGAGGACGCAGTCGAGGCCGGCGCCCTCCCAGATCCGCTCTCGCAGCGCGCGCGCAGCGGCCGGAGCGACGGGCACGCCGTCGAAGGTGGTATAGAGCAATCGGCCCTGCCGCTGTCCCTCCGCGTGGAGCTGATAGACGAAGATGGACGGCGCGGAGACGGCGATCCAGTCATCGAGATCGGCCTGCGAGATCGGGCCCCGCTTCTGGGACCAGAGGAGCTCCCGCTCGCGCCCGCAGAACCGGCGGATCCGGAGCGGATCGGGGGAGCCGTCGACCGTCTCGGCGCAGTCGCCCGAGCGATAGCGGATGAGCGGCATGCAGGGGTTGCGGACGCTCGAGACGATGAGGCTGTAGATCGCGCTGCCCTCCTCGACAGGGATCAGCTCCAGGTGCATCTTGTCGAGGTAAGGCCAGTAGCGGCCGTGACGATCGCTGTAGTACAGATACCCGAGCTCGGTGCTGCCGAAGAGGTCGACGATCGGGCACTCGACGTGCCGCGCCAGGAACCGCCGTACATTCGTCGGCGTGAGCTCGTAGGCGTGAACGATGCTGGCCGGCCTCGGAAAGCGCTCCCACGCTCCGAAGTCGATGGCCTTCTTCACCAGGTGAGCGAGGTGGTAGCCATCGCAGTCGAGGTGGTAAAGGCGTCGAGGATGCGCCTCTCGAACGGCGGCCATCTCGGCGAGCATGCGCTCGACATCGCCGCGCTCCCAGAGCGCCGGGTCGAGCTGCAGGTTGATATAGAGCGTCCTCGCGTCGAGCCGGCGATCCTCGAGGCTGGGGAGCGCCGGCACCTCGGCGCCGCGCCGCCTCGCGGCGAGCCGCGCCACGTGCTCGGTCGCCAGCACCGTGGTGATCGAGACGCGCTGGCAGCCCTCATGCCAGGTGACCGCGATGTCGGGGTGCTCGCTCCACAGGCGGTAATACGACTTCAGGAGGAAGAAAGGCGGGCGGATGATCTGCATCCGCGCGTGGTTGGTCCCGGTCGAGAGCACGAGCTCCGCCTCGCCGACCTTCAGCGCCTCGGCGAGCCGCGGGGTCATCCAGTTGTCCGGAAAGCCTCTTGCGATCTCCGGCTTCTCCAGGATCGGGAAGGAGCCCTTCTCGATCGACTGTCGGTAGATAGGGATGTCCCTGACCTGATCGATCATCGCTGCGAGCGTCGGTCCGTGGGCGTCCATCGGTCGACTCCAGGAAAAAGGTTGAACGGCCATCGAGAAGCGCAGCACCCATCGGTCCGGGCGCGCGCGAGCGAGGCAGAGGACCACGGGAAGATGAACATGGCCCTGCCGCCTCGCTCGCGGCCCCCGGCGGCTCCGTCAGCTGATGCAGCCGGCCTTCTTCGAAATGCAACCGGCCTTCCGCGAGATGCAGCCGGCCTTCTTCGAAATACAGCCGGCCTTCCGCGAGACGCAGCCGGCCTTCTTCGAGATACAGCCCTCCTTCCGTGAGATGCAGCCGGCGTCGAGGGTCGGCCCGCCGGACGAGTTGGCCGCGATCCACTGGTTCCAGAGACGATCCTGGGCGATCTGCCGAATCAGGTGTTCCATTCGAACCTCCGATGATGTGATGGTGGACGATGCAACCACGGCGCACACGTCGACAACCCGCGCAGGGCGGCGGCCGTGTGCTCGACGGTCCGGCAGACACGATTTGTGGGCAGCCCGACCGTCTGGCTGACTATACGGTTCAGCCCAAAGGGGTCAAGGCGGGCAATCCGTGGGGGGATCGCGCCGCCCGGCCATCTGCCGAATCGGCCGCTCCAGGACCAATGGAACTATCTGGGCGCGCACACGCGCGAGCCTGCGATTTAACCTCTGCAATTCGCATTGAAATCGATCCTATCGCGACGATACCGAAATGAGGGCGTGGCAAATTGGGGCGTGGCAAATTGTCCCGCGCACCTCGGGCGGATTCGACGTCGTCCGAGCGAGCGACAACCCGGTTGACCGCATCATCGCTCTGGCTGTCCGCCGCTCCACGACCGCGCCGCTGAACCTGGAAGCTCGGTGGGCCTACAGGCGCGGAGGGAGCGGGCCGCCTGCCACATCGGTGTCGGCGCGCGGCCACTCCGACGATCGCCGTTCGCCGGTGCCACCGGGGGGATCCAGCGCGATACTCTCCTTGCTCCCCCTTTCGAAAGCGAGCGTGAGAATGACCCGAGAGCTCTGTTCCCTCATCACAGGATCCAGCAGCGGCTTCGGCCGCTCGACCGCCGTCACCCTCGCCCGCGCGGGACACCGCGTCTTCGCCGGGATGCGCGCGATCACGTCGAAGAACGCGGGGCCGGCGTCCGAGCTCGCGGAGCTCGCCGCGCGCGAGGGGCTCGCCCTCCACGTGTTCGAGCTCGACGTGACGAGCGACGCCTCGGTCGAGGCGGGCGTGGCGCGCGTGCTCGACGAGGCGGGCGGCGTCGACGTCGTGATCAACAACGCGGGCGTCCTGTCTCAGGGGCCGATCGAGGCGTTCACCGTGGCGCAGGCCGAGGCGACGTTCCAGGTGAACTACCTCGGCGCCGTGCGCGTCAACCGCGCCGTGCTGCCCGCGATGCGGCGGCAGAAGAGCGGCCTCCTCGTCCACGTGAGCAGCGTCGTCGGGCGGGTCGCGACGCCGCTCTTCGGCCATTACAGCGCGAGCAAGTTCGCGCTGGAGGCGATGGCCGAGTGCACCAGTTACGAGCTCGCGCCGCTCGGGATCGACGTCGCCATCGTCGAGCCGGGCGCGTTCCCGACGACCGGCGTGATCACCAACGCGATGCAGGCCGACGAGGCCCGAGCGGCGGAGTATGGCGCCCTGTTCGCGCTCGCCACGGAGCTGTGGAGGCCGGTGACCGAGACGATGAAGCGCCAAGGCCCGCCCGACCCGCAGCAGGTCGCGGACGCGATCCTGAAGCTCACGGCGCTGCCGGCCGGGGAGCGGCCGCTGCGCACCGTGCTCGACCCGCTGGGCAACGGCGCCGTGGAGGAGATCAACCGAAGGACCGCGGACGTGCAGCGGGCGTACATCGAGTGGATGGGCCTCGGCGGCGTGCTCAAGCGAGCCGGCGGATAGCGCGCTGCAGCCGAGATCCGCGGGGCACGGAGATCTCCGCACCTTCTTGGGACACAAACCATCTCCGGCGTCCCGTCACAGCGCGAATGTCAAGACCGAACCGGGCTGCCAGCCTGGCTCGCGCGCCCGTGCACCAGCAGCTGAAATGAAACACCGTGTCCATCCGTCGCTGCGTCGCGCAACGCGCGTCATTCGTCAGCGGTGCTCCGCAGACTCCGCTGCGAACGGGAACTCGTGCGGGTGTGGCCGAGTGGCGCAGGATGAAGTGATTTTCGTCTAGAGGTGCGAAGGGCGGCCGGGCTACCCTGGAAACGGGTCGTCGGCCTTTCTGCCCGAGCGCAGCCGCTCGTGTTCGTCCTGGTCCTGCCCGAGCGCAGCCGCTCGTGTCCGTCGAGGTGTGTCGTGAGGTTGAGAACGTCTTATCTGGCTTTGGCCGTGGGATTGCTGCAAATAGTCGCCGCCTGTGGAGGGGGAGCGCCCTCCACCACGGGCGAGCCTGGCGTAGGCGGCGCGGGGAGCGTGACCTCCAGCGGCTCCGGCGACGGCGGCGGCGGCAGTGACTTCGGCTCGGGCGTCGCCTCCGGCGGCGGTGGAAGCGGCGGCGCGCCCGATCCGTGCGCTGGCGACGATCCGCCCCCCGAGTGCCTCTTGCCCCAGGAGCCGGCCTGCGGTGACGGCGAGATCAACCAGGCCAGCGAGGCGTGCGACGACGGCAACAGCCTGCCCGGCGATTGCTGTTCCGGTCTGTGCGAGATCGAGCCTTACTGTGCATGTCCGACGCCCGGCGCGCCGTGCGTGCTGACCATCGCGTGCGGCGATGGCGTGGTCGATCCGGGCGAGTTCTGCGACGACGGCAACACCGCAGACGGCGACGGCTGCAGCGCAGACTGCATCTTCGTCGATCCCTCGTACGTCTGTCCGAGGCCGGGCGAGGCGTGCACGCTGCTCTACGACTGCGGCGATGGCCGCGTGAACGGCTCCGAGGAGTGCGACGACCGCAACGAGCGGGCCGGCGACGGCTGCGGCGCGGACTGCAAGCGGGAGGAAGGCTTCGTGTGCCCGAGGCCCGGGCAGCCGTGCGAGCGCCTGCCTGTCTGCGGCAACGGGGTCAAGGAGGCCGGCGAGCTCTGCGACGACGGCAACGCCGCGAGCGGCGATGGCTGCTCGAGCCTCTGCCGACAGGAGTCCTTCTACGTCTGCACGACGCCGGGACAGCCCTGCGAGCTCCTGATCCGGTGCGGCGACGGCGCGGTGGATCCGGGCGAGATCTGCGACGACGGCAACGCCCAGGGCGGCGACGGCTGTAGCGCCGATTGCAAGGCGCTGGACCCGCTTTACGCGTGCTCCGAGCCGGGGAAGCCCTGCATCCTCCTCTATCGCTGCGGCGACGGGCGCGTGAACAACGGCGAGCAGTGCGAGGACGGCGACGACCCGCCCGCCTCCGGCGACGGCTGCAGCGCCACCTGCATGCGCGAGCCCGGCTTCGTGTGCTCGCGGCCCGGGCAGCCGTGCGAGCTCCTGCCGGTCTGCGGCAACGGCGCCCTGGAGAGCGGCGAGCAGTGCGATGACGGCAACACCGCGAGCGGCGACGGCTGCTCGAGCCTCTGCCGACAGGAGTCCTTCTACACCTGCCCGACACCGGGCCGGCCCTGCACCCTCCTCTACTGGTGCGGCGACGGCGAGATCAACCCGGGCGAGGTCTGCGACGACGGCAATACGGTGGGCGGCGACGGCTGCAGCGCCGACTGCAGCGCGGTGGATCCGATCTACACGTGCCCCAAGCCGGGTCAGCCCTGCACCCGCCTCTACTGGTGCGGCGACGGCCGCGTGAACGACGGCGAGCAGTGCGAGGACGGCAACACCCGGAGCGGCGACGGCTGCAGCGCGACCTGCATGCGCGAGGAGGGGTATCAGTGCAGCCGCCCCGGCCAGCCGTGCACCCGGCTGCCGGCCTGCGGCAACGGCCTCAAGGAGACCGGCGAGCAGTGCGATGACGGCAACACCGCGAGCGGCGACGGCTGCTCGAGCCTGTGCCGGCAGGAGGCCTTCTACAACTGCAAGACCCCGGGGCAGCCCTGCGAGTTCTTGATCCGGTGCGGCGACGGCGTGCTCAGCCCGGGCGAGGTCTGCGACGACGGCAACACCGTGGGCGGCGACGGCTGCAGCGCCGACTGCAGCGGGGTGGACCCGATCTACACGTGCACAACGCCGGGTCAGCCCTGCACCCTCAACTACTGGTGCGGCGACGGCCGTGTGAACGACGGCGAGCAGTGCGAGGACGGCGACTCCCCGCCTGCGTCCGGCGACGGCTGCAGCGCGGACTGCATGCGCGAGCAGGGGTATCAGTGCAGCCGGCCGGGTCAGCCCTGCACGCGGCTGCCGGCCTGCGGCAACGGCCTCAAGGAGACCGGCGAGCAGTGCGACGACGGCAACACCGCGGGCGGCGACGGTTGCTCGAGCCTGTGCCGGCAGGAGTCCTTCTACAACTGCCCGACCCCGGGGCAGCCCTGCGTGCTCTTGTTCCGGTGCGGCGATGGCGCCGTGAACCCCGGCGAGCTCTGCGACGACGGCAACACCGCGGGCGGCGACGGCTGCAGCGCGGATTGCAAGACGGTGGACCCGGCGTACGTGTGCCCCGAGCCGGGCAGGGCCTGCGTCCTCGTCTACCAGTGCGGCGATGGGCGGGTGAACAACGGCGAGGAGTGCGACGACGGCGACGACCCGCCCGCGTCGGGCGACGGCTGCACCGCGGATTGCCGGCTCGAGGAGGGCTGGATCTGCAAGCCCGGCCAGCCCTGCACCGTGAGGACCTATTGCGGCGACGGCACGGTGCAGCTCGGCGAGCAGTGCGATGACGGCGGCGGGGAACACCCTGTCGGCGGCGACGGCTGCACCGCGCAATGCAAGATCGAGGTCGGCTGGACGTGCCCGCCGGGCGGCGGGCGCTGCAACCCGCCGCCGGCGCCCGTGTGCGGCGACGGCAAGATCAGCGGCACCGAGGTGTGCGACGACGGGAAGCAGCCCCCGGCGAGCGGCGACGGATGCAGCGCCGACTGCAAGACGATCGAGGACGGGTGGGACTGCTCGCGCGTCGGGTTCCCCTGCAAGACCGTCTGCGGCGACGGCGTCAAGAACGGCGCCGAGCAGTGCGACGACGGCAATCCCTTCTCGGACGACGGCTGCGACGAGACCTGCCGCATCGAGCCCGGAAGCGTCTGCGACAACGGAGAGCCCCAGGACTGCACGGGCTTCTCCGTCTGCGGCAACGGCATTCGCGAGGGCACCGAGCCCTGCGACGACGGCAACGGCAACTGGCGCGACGGCTGCACGCCGGACTGCAAGGGCGAGCCGAACTGCAGCGGCGGCGCGTGCATCTCGAAGTGCGGTGACGGCATGCTCCTGCCCAACGACCCCACCGAGGCGTGCGACGACGGCAACACCGCGAGCGGCGACGGCTGCTCCGCCACGTGCACGATCGAGCCGGGCTACACCTGCGCCGTTCAGCCCAGCGAGATGCGGCTGCCGATGGTCATCCGCGACTTCATCGGCTGGTGCCCGACCACGTACGACCGCAGCGTCAGCAACACCGCGTGCGACAACAACCTGAACGACAGCCTCGTCGGGCACTTCGATTTCGAGATCGAGCCCAGCGGCAATCAGATCGACAAGATGGTCCAGCCGACGCTCGACGCCGCCGGCAGGCCCGTCAGCAGGTTCGGCCCCGCCTTCGTCACGCCGAGCGATGCGAACGGCTGGACCACGGGGCAGAACAACTTCCAGTGGTGGTACCGGGACAGCGCGACGTACAACAGGACGCTCGTCACCACCATCGAGCTGACCCCGCAGGCCGGCAGGTACGTGTACCAGCGGAGCCCGTTCTGGCCGGTGGACCCCACCCCGCCGAATGGCGATCCCAGGCTCAACAACCTGGTCTCCGCCGGGCTGGAGAAGGCGCAGAGCAACCCCTCGCACAACTACTACTTCACGAGCGAGGTCCGGTACTGGTTCCAGTTCACGCCGAACGGCGCCGCGGCCGATCCGGTGCTCACCTTCTTCGGCGATGACGACGTCTGGGTGTTCATCAAGAACACGCTGACCGCGGACATCGGCGGCATCCACGGGCAGCTCCAGGAGAGCGTGACCATCCTGGACAACGGCGACGCCCGCGTGACCCCCTGCACCCAGAACACCTGCCCTGCAGACGCCCGCACGCCCTACGACGTCGACCTGAACCTCGAGCCGGGCAAGGTCTACGAGATCGCGGTGTTCCAGGCCGAGCGCCACGTCACCGGGTCGAACTACCAGCTCACGCTGTCGGGCTTCAGCGCCGGCACGTCGGTGTGCACGCCGCAGTGCGGGGTCGACCCGCCGGTCCTGACGCCGGGCGAGGAGTGCGACGACGGCAGCAAGAACGGGACGGGCTACGGCCAGTGCAACAACTGCCAGCTCGGGCCGTACTGCGGCGACGGCGTCAGGAACGGCATGGAGACCTGCGACAACGGGGTCAACAACAGCACGTACGCCAACGCCTCGAACGCCTGCGCGCCGGGGTGCGTGGCCCCGCCCCGGTGCGGCGACGGCGCGGTCAACGCGCCGTACGAGGCGTGTGATCTCGGCTCCGGCAACACGACGAACGGCTACGGCGGCTGCACGCGCGAGTGCCAGATCGGGCCGTTCTGCGGCGACGGCAAGAGGAACGGCACCGAGGGGTGCGATGACGGCGTCAACGACGGCTTCTACGGCACCTGCAACCCGAACTGCACGCCGGCGCCGATGTGCGGCGACAACCGCGTCGACGCCGACTGGGGCGAGGAGTGCGACAGCGCGACCGACCCGAACTGCGTGAGCTGCCAGCGCGGCGAGCACTGCGGCGACGGGGCCACGCAGCGGGACCTCGGCGAGGAGTGCGACGACGGCGTCAACGACGGCGGGTACGGCCAGTGCGGGCGCTTCTGCCTCCAGGGGCCGCGCTGCGGCGACGGCATCGTCCAGTCCGAGGAAGAGCGCTGCGACCTCGGCAGCGGGCAGAACACCGGCGGGTACGGCGGGTGCACCGCCTCCTGCAACTACGGTCCGTACTGCGGCGATGGCATCAGGAACGGCGCCGAGGGGTGCGACGACGGCAAGAACGACGGCACCTACGGCACCTGCAACCCGAGCTGCACGCCGGCGCCGAGGTGCGGTGACAACCGCGTCGACACCGAGTGGGGCGAGGAGTGCGACAACGCGGCCGACCCGAACTGCCTGAACTGCCAGCTCCCCCCGCAATGCGGCAACGGGATCACGCAGCCGAACCTCGGCGAGGAGTGCGACGACGGCGTCAACGACGGCGGCTACGGTGAATGCGGGCGCTCGTGCCTCAACGGGCCGCGCTGCGGCGACGGCATCGTCCAGTTCGAGGAAGACGAGCACTGCGACCTCGGCAGCGCCCAGAACACCGGCGGGTACGGCGGGTGCACCGCCTCCTGCAACTACGGTCCGTACTGCGGCGATGGCATCAGGAACGGCGCCGAGGGGTGCGACGACGGCAAGAACGACGGCGCCTACGGCACCTGCAACCCGAGCTGCACGCCGGCGCCGAGGTGCGGTGACAACCGCGTCGACACCGAGTGGGGCGAGGAGTGCGACAACGCGGCCGACCCGAGCTGCGTGAGCTGCCGGCTCCCCAAGCAGTGCGGCAACGGGATCACGCAGCCGAACCTCGGCGAGGAGTGCGACGACGGCGTCAACGACGGCGGGTACGGCCAGTGCGGGCGCTCGTGCCTCAACGGGCCGCGCTGCGGCGACGGCATCGTCCAGGCTTCCGAGGAGGACTGCGATCTCGGCAGCGCGCAGAACACCGGCGGGTACGGCGGGTGCACCGCGACCTGCGACTACGGGCCGTACTGCGGCGACGGCATCACGAACGGCGCCGAGGCGTGCGACGACGGCAAGAACGACGGCACCTACGGCACCTGCGCTCCGGGCTGCGCGCCGGCGCCGAAATGCGGCGACAACCGCGTCGACGCGGAGTGGGGCGAGGAGTGCGACAGCACGACCGACCCGAACTGCGTGAGCTGCCGGCTCGGCGCGCACTGCGGCGACGGGGTGATCCAGCCGCAGTTCGGCGAGGAGTGCGACGACGGGATCAACGACGGCGAGTACGGCAAGTGCGGGCCCTCGTGCATCTTCGGGCCGCGCTGCGGTGACGGCATCGTCCAGCCCGAGGAGGAGGACTGCGATCTTGGCGAGGGCAAGAACAGCGGCGAATACAACGGGTGCGACGCCCTCTGCCAGTACGGGCCGTACTGCGGCGACGGCCGCGTCAACGGCACCGAGACCTGCGATGACGGCGTGAACGACGGCTTCTACGGGAGCTGCATGCCCGACTGCAGCCCGGCGGCGAAGTGCGGTGACCGCCGCGTCGACGAGGAGTGGGGCGAGCAGTGCGATCCCCCGAACGAGGCCACGGGCTGCAGCAACAACTGCCGCCTCGGCGGGCAGTGCGGCGACGGCGTCGTCCAGCCCGGCGAGCAGTGCGACGACGGCAAGAACGACGGCGGCTACGGCCAGTGCGGCCCGCGCTGCCAGCTCGGCCCGCGCTGCGGCGACGGCATCCGCAACGGCCCGGAGCAGTGCGACGACGGCGACGGCAACAACACCGGCGGCTACGGCAAGTGCGCGCCGGGCTGCGTCTACGGCCCGTACTGCGGCGACGGCAAGGTGCAGAGCCTCTACGAGGCGTGCGACGACGGCAACCGCACGGGCGGCGACGGCTGCAGCCTGACCTGCCAGCTCGACGGGTTCCCCAACTGATCGAGCCAAGGCGGGCGCGCGGGGCGAAGGCGTCGTTCGACGCCTCCCCCGCGCACCCGCGACGCCGGCGCCGCACCGCGCGTCGCTCGGGTCGACCTCCTCCCAGATACCGCCGCTAGCTCGGAATCGACGACCGCCGCTCGTCCGCGATGGCCGCCCTCAGCGGCCCGGGGCCCTGCGGTGCCTTCACCAGAACCGGCCGACGAGCCCCGCCCCGCCGAGCCCCGGCCCGAGGATCGGCGCGGCCGAGAGCTCGAGCATCGGCCCGCCCGTGCGCGCGGGCGCCGGGTCCGTGCGCGCGGGCAGCGGCGGCGGGTTCGGCGTGTCGAACGCGTAGAACACGAAGCCGCCGAGGGCGAACGCCGCGGCCGTGCCGAACAGGCCCATGGTGGCGTTCGCGAGCTCGTCGCGCGTGTCGAGGTGAGCCTGGTACTCGCCCAGCTCCCCCTCCGAGATCCCCTGCCCCGTGCGCTTCTCGGCGATCTCGCGCGCCTGCTCCTCTTCCGCGAGGCTCGAGGACAGCGTCAGCACGCCGACGCCGGCGGACAGGACCCCTATCGCGACGAGGCCATAGGACATCTTCCGCTGGAACGAGCTCGTGAGGCCCACCTCGATGACACGGCGCTCGCCGCGGCGGAGCGACAGCTCGCGAGAGAACGGCCTGTGGCCGTTCTTCGTGGCGACGAAGAACCGCTTGCCCGGGGCGACCTGGAGGAGCGGCAGCGGCGTCGTGCCGACGAGGCGCCCGTCCAGCGTGACCTGCGCGCCGACGGGGGCCTTCACCTGGAGGAGCGCCGGCCGCTCGCGCAGCTCCCGGTCGATCCCGAGGATGTCCCCCTCGATCGCGACGACCTCGCGCTCCTCGTCGACGTGGCCGTCGCCCGTGATCTTGATCCGGTGCTTGCCCGGCTGCACCTCGGCCATCAGCGGCACGTCGGCCAGCGCGCCGCCGTCGATGGACACGCGGGCCCCCGCGGTCGGCGACGTGACGTTGATGCGGGTCCGCGGCCTCGCGTCGGGCGGCGCCGCCTCCGGCGCGGCGGGCGCGTCGGGCGACGACGGAGCGCTCGCCTCGAGGCGCGCGGCGATCACCCCGAGCTCGCTCAGGGCGTCGGTCGCGTCCGCGCGGCGCCCGCCCTGCGGGACCTGCTCCAGATAGCGCCGGTAGTTCGCGATGGCGGACCGCAGCGCCTCGGGGCTCTGCTCGACCACGTACAGGCGCCGGTAGGCCTGGGCCAGCGAGAACAGGAGGGCAGGGCGCGGCGCCTTCCTGTACGCCGCCTCGAACGACTGCACCGCGTCGCGGTACCGTGTCGCGGCGTAGGCCTGGGCGCCGGCGTTGTAGAGCGCCTTCGCCTGCTCGATGTCCTCCTCCGCCGAGGCCGCGCTCGGCGCGAGCGCGGTCGCCGCGAAGGCCATGAGCACGACGCATAGCGAGGTCTTCATCGGCGGATCGGGACTCCTTCGTGGACGCGGAGCGCGCCGTCGCTGAGCACCGCGAGATCGTCGACCCCATCGCCGAGGACGTCGCACGTCGCGACCGCGGAGCCGCCGGGGATGCCGTCCAGCTTGCGGAGCTGGTGCTGGCCGAGGTCATGGCAGTCCGCCGCGCCGTCGCCGCACACGTCGAGCGCGTAGGCCGCGCTGCGCGTGAGCACGACGAGCGACCTTCCCGTCTCCTTGTCGACGCGGGCGAAGTCGGCGCTGGTGACCTCGCTCGCCAGGTCCTCGAGGCTCGGGTCGGGTGCCTCGAGCTCGATCGGCGCGTCGAGCGCGCCCTCGCCCGTGTTCCAGAAGACGGCGAGCCGGCTCGCCGTGATCGTGCGCGTCCCTGGCGCCAGCTCGTACGCGATGCCCACGACGTCCACGTGGCCATCGCCGTCCACGTCGCCGGCGCGGAGCCCCCCGTACAGCGTGTGAGGCGCGGGCGAGAAGGCGGCCTCCGGCGCCTCGAAGGCGCCGCTCGCGCCGCGGCGCACGAGGGCGACCGCGCCGGCCAGGGCCGGCGTCCCCGGCTCCGCTGCCGCGTCCTCCTCCGCGACCTCGATCGGCAGCGAGAGGACGAGCTCATCGGTACCGTCGCCGTCGAGATCGACGGCGACCCCATCCAGCGCCCACGCGGGCTCCCGGGAGGGAACGAGCTCCGCGGGGAGCGAGACGCGGTGCTTGGCCTCGTCGACCATGGCGATCGCGCCCGAGTCGACCGCCGGCAAGAGCCAGAGCTCGGCCGAGCCCCGGGAGGAGCCAGGGCTCGGAGGAGCGATCGTCAGCGAGGCGACCTCCGCCCGATCGCCCCCGAAGCGGCCGGCGATGCTCCTCACGGCGCGCAGCTCGCCTGCATGCCGCACGTCGCCCGAGCGGACGAGCGGCAACGGCGGCAGCAGCGACCGCGAGCTGCTGCCCTCGATGAGGCTGAACGCGATGTCCCCGCCGTGCGAGAAGAGCACGCTGATGTCGTCCACGGCGTCGTCCGGCTCGGGAAGCCGCACCGCCGCGATGTCGAGGAGCCCCTCGAAGGCGCCGAGCCGCACCGGCGCCTCCGGCGCCTTCATGAACCGGCCGAAGCAGACGGCCAGCGTCGGGTGGTCCGCGCTCGACAGCGAGCTCCCGGCGCTCTCGGCGAACGAGAGGTCCGGCAGGAGATCGCCGTCGAAGTCGCCCACGACGAAGCTCGAGACGTTGCCCAGCGTCGGGATCTTGAGCTCGTTGAGCTTGAAGTCGGAGGCCTGCGCGCCGGGGACGCCGTTGAAGAACGTCAGATCCGTCGCGTCCGCGGAGCCAGCGACGACGTCGGGCGCGCCGTTGCCGGTCAGGTCTGCGATCACCGCGCTGGTCCAGCGCCGGCCGTTCGCCGGCGCGAGCCGGTCGAACTCGACCTGGTAGGGAGGAGACGGCGGGGCCTTTCCGAGCCTCACGGCGTCCGGGTCCACGATGTCGATCACCCCGTCGCCGTTGAGATCACCGATCGCGACGGGAGCCCCGAAGCCGGGCAAGCGCTCGGAGCTCATGTCGCCGGCCGGGTACGAGAGATCGCCGTACGGCGCCATGCCGCCGAACGCGCCGCCGCCTGCGCCCTCCGCGACGTCGAGCTCGTAACAAGGCGCGCCCGCGGACAAACGGGGGTCAGGCTGCGCGCACGTGGCGCCGACCAGCAGGTCGAGGACGCCATCGCCGGTGACATCCCGGAGGAAGGCCGCGCCCGCGATCCGCGCGCCGGCCGGGAGCTCCACCGCGGAGTGCGCGCCGTCGTCCGGCGAGTAGATGTGCACGGCCGAGTCGTCCGCGAGGGCGACGACCACCTCGTGGAGCGGGCCGCCGCCGAGGTCCGCGCTCACGAGCGGACCGGCGACGTCGCGCAGCCCGCGCTGCCGATCGATGAACGACAACCGGCCGCTCTCCGCCCCCTGCACGACGGCGATGACATCCTCCGGCGCCGCCCCGCCCGTGTCGGTCCCCACGACCAGGGCGACCCACGTCTGGCCATCCTCGCGCGTGCTACCGACGGGCAAGAGCCGCGCGCCGCGAAGGGTCGTCGTCTCGGACGCCGCGCCGAGCAACGAACCCAGGTGAAACACCGACGCGAGCACGGGGACCGGCGCGAACGTGCGGCCCGGCTCGCCGCTCAGGATCGCCACGCCAGGCCCCACGCTGAGCGCGATGTCCGTCGTCCCGTCGTCGGTGAGGCGCGCGAGCGCGGGCGTGTCCCCTGCGGAGGGGATCGACACCTGGGTCCCCACCGTGCTGTTCGCATCGAAATAGAGCGCCTCGAGGCTCGTCGAGCCGACGCCCACGAGGTCGCCGCGGCCGTCGCCGTCGAGATCACCCGTGATCAGCCGCTGCGCGCCGAGCGGCAGCGCGGCGCCGAGCGGCTTGAAATTGCCCGTGGAGACGCGGCACACGCCGTCGACCCCGCAGCCCCACCCGCTCGGGCACGTCTGGTCCGCGTCGTTGCACACGAAGCGGCACTCGTTCTCGCTTCCGCGCGGGTTGCACCAGGTGGTCGAGGTCGCGCCCTGCGCATCCTGCGTCTTCACCTCGCAGGGCTCGCTCTTCTCGAAGCAGTCGCAGTCCTCGTTGCGCGACGGTTCGATGACGCCGTTGCCGCACACGCCCGGGGAGATCTCGGCGAGGTCCTCGCACCCGGCGGAGCCGGCAGCCGCGACGAGCAGCGCCGCGGCCCCCCCGATCGCCCGCACGTATCGCCTGAAGCTGGTCCGCGCGCGCATGCTCACTGGAACGGGTTTTCCAGGTCGCCCTTCCTGACGGCGCCCCTCGCGGTCGACGCCGCCCTCTTCAACGCCACGGTGATCGCGCCGTCCGCTTCGGCCGGGACCTCCTGCGCCTGCTCCTGGTACCCGGGCGCCTTGAAGGTGAGCTTCAGGGCGCGCCCTCGCGGCAGGCGCAGCGGCCCCGGCGCCTTGCCGATGAGCTTGCCCTCGCTCCACACCTCGAGCTCCTTCGGCGTCGCCTGGATCCGGAGCTCGACGTCGGGCGGCGCCGCGTCAGCGCTCGCCGCAGGCGCGGCGGTCGCCTCCAGCGATGGAGACGGCGCGGCCGACTCCGGCGCGGCCGCGGCGACGGCGGAAGCCGGCAGGACCGGCGCGACCAGCGCGGCCTCCGTCCTCGGCATCGCCGCGGCCGACGCGGGCGCGGCCGACGCGGGCGGTGCGTCGGCCGCCGGCTCGCCGTGCCCGAGGTGCATGTGCCCGAGGTGCAGCGTGAGCGCCGCGGCCGCGCCGATGCCGAGGACGGCGGCCGCCGTGAGCGCCGCCTTCCGTCGCGACGCCATGGCCGGCGTGCTCTCCAGCTGGCTCGGCAGCGATCCCTGCAGCAACGTCTCGTTCCCGTGCAGCCCCGTGGTCGCTTCCGCGGCGGGGCCGCGCTGCGTCGGCGCGAGCCCAGCGTCCAGCGCCTCCGCGGCCGCGCCGCGCGCGCGGCCCCGCGCGGCGGCCCCGCCGGCGCCGCGCCCGACGGCGGCGTCGCTCGCCCGCAGAAGGCCGCCGGGCAGCTCGTACCCCGCGCCACGCGCGGCCTCCACGAGCGCCGCGGTCGCCTCGAGCAGCGACGCCGGGCGGCTCGCGGGCTCCTTCTCGAGCATCCGCAGGAGCGGCGCGTCGAGCGCCGGCGAGAGGTGCGTCGCCACGGTCGACACGGGGGGTGCCGCCTCGGACGTGTGCTTGATCAGGAGGTCGAACGCGTTCTCGGCGTCGAACGGCGGCGCGCCTGCGAGCAGCTCGTGCGCGAGGATCCCGAACGAGTAGATGTCCGTCCGGTGATCGACGTTCTTTCCACGGCACTGCTCGGGGGACATGTAGAGCGGCGTCCCGATCAGGTGCCCCGTCCGCGTCTTGTGCACGGTGCTCGAGGACTCGCCGAGCAGCTTGGCGATGCCGAAGTCGAGCAGCTTCGGGAAGATCGCGCCGTCCTCGTCGAAGACCAGGAACACGTTCTCGGGCTTGAGATCGCGGTGCGCGATGCCCGCCGCGTGCGCGGCGTCGAGCGCGCGCGCGATCTTGACGAGGATGGGCAGCGCCTCGGCGGGCGGGAGGCGCCCGCGCTTGCGGCGGTAGGCGTCGAGGGTCATCCCCTCGAGCAGCTCCATCACGTAGTAGTGCCGGCCGTCCTCCAGGGCGCCGAACGAGAAGATGTCGATGATGTTGCGGTGCCTGATCTGGTTCACGGCCCGCGCCTCCGCGACGAAGCGGGAGACGAGCTGCGGGTTCGCGGAGCACTGGCGGCTCAGGACCTTGATGGCCGCCGCCTTGCCGATGACGGGGTGGATCGCGCGGTAGACCGTCCCGAAGCCCCCTGCCCCGATCTTCGCCTCGACGCGGTACTCACCGACCGGCGTGCCCGGCGCGAGCTCCGGATCGGCGCCAGGCGGCGCGGGCTCCGCCGCGAGCGTCTCGGCGTCCGTCGGGCAGGCAGCGACGCCGTCCGCATGCTCGGTTCGGCACGTAGGGCATGTCGACATGAGAAAACCACGGAGAGCGTACACGGGGAGCCCGGCGCAGCCCAGAGCCCCCGAGCGTCGCAAACTGGCGAGAGGAGAGCTCCTCGCTCCGGCGGGCGGGCGCAGCGTGACGCGTCCCTTCGGCGTCGCGTCGTTTGTTGCCGCTCGCCGCCTCGAGGCCCGGCCTCGCCGCGGTGCGTGGCCCGGTCTCGCCGCGCCGGAGATCTGACCACCTCGAGGCGCCGAGCAGGAGAGCCTCTGGCATTGTCTCACACGGGGTGCGGCCCTACAGGGCCCCGCGAGCCATGCGTGTCGTGCGGCGCGATCGATGGAGGCACGGGCCTTCGTGCTGCTGAAGCTCGCGCTGGTGGGCGCGTCGGTGCTGCTCTCCTCGCTCGCCGCGCGCCGCTTCGGTCACGCGGTGGGCGGCACGCTCGCCGGACTGCCGATGATCGTGGGCCCGATCATGGGCTTCGTGCTGATGCAGGAGACGCCAGCCCACGCGGGCGCGATCGCGCTCGCGACGCTTGTGTGCGTCCCGGCCACGATCGTCCATGTGCTCACCTTCGCCTGGTGCGCGCGGCGGGGGTGGCGCTGGGGCGTGGCGCTGCTCACGGCCAACGCGGCCTTCCTGTCGGTGGGCGCGGCGCTGCTCGCGCTGCGGTTGCCCCCGCCGCTCGCGTGCGCTGCAGCGCTGGCATCGCCCGCCCTGGGCGCGCTCGCCTTGCCACGCCTGCGCGAGCCGCCCGCGGCGGTGGCCATCCCGCGCGTCGAGCTCGCCTGCCGCGTTGTCGCGGCGATGGTCATGGCCTGGTGCATCGTGCGCAGCGCTGGCGCCGCGCCGGCGGGCTTCAGCGGCCTGCTGATGGCGATCCCGATCACCGGCAACGTCCTGCCGTGCTTCACGCTGCCCAGGCACGGCGCTGCCGCCACGGTGGCCTTGCTCGCGGGCTTCTTGCGCGGCCTGCTCGGCTTCGCCTCCTTCTTCGTGGCGCTCCACGTGGGGCTCGCGTGGATGTCCCCGGCGGCCGCTTACGGCGCCGCGTGGCTGTGCGCGCTGCTCGCGGCGCTCTGGCTGCGCGGCCTTGCTCGGCGCGCTCGACATCATGGCGATTCGCTTCCCGGCCCGGCTTCCAGTCGCTGTGCCAGGCACCGTCCTGTGCCCTGAGGATGCGAGTGAACAGCTCATCGTCATCTCCGTGGACAAGAACCCATCGCGCGCAATGGGTCATGTACAAACGAGCGCAGAGCGGGTATGCGACAAGTGAGCATCCAGAAACCACCCCGCCGAGCCGCTCGCCCTGGGGGCTGGCGCTGCGATCAGAGAGCCTTGCATGGTCGAAGAGACGGTATTCAAGGGCGGCGTGAACACCGTGCGCCGGCGCGGCGACAGGGTGCACCGGCCCGCGACGTCGGCGGCGCCTGCCATCCACCGGTTGCTGCGGCACCTCCGGGCAGCGGGCTTTGACGCGGCGCCGGAGCCGCTCGGATACGACGACGAGGGGAACGAGGTGCTGTCGTACCTCGATGGCGACGTGCACAACCCGCTCCCGGCCGAGCTGCGCACTCCTGAGCTCCTGACGTCCGCTGCCACCCTGCTGCGACGCTTCCACGACGCGAGCGCGACGTTCGTCCCGGGGCCGGACGATCGGTGGCAGCTCCCGCCCCGCTCGCCGGCCGAGGTGATCTGTCACGGCGACCTCGCGCCCTACAACTGTGTCGTCCGCGGCGGCCGGGTCGTCGGCTTCATCGATTTCGATACCGCTCATCCAGGCCCGCGCCTCTGGGACGTGGGGTACGCGGTCTACCGTTTCGCGCCGCTCCACGCGCCGAGCAACCCGGACAGCGCCGGCAGCCCCGAGGACCAGGCGCGGCACGCAGCTCAATTCTGCCGCGCCTATGGCCTCGCGCCAGGGCCCCTGTTGCTCGACGCTGTGGCTGACCGGCTCGCGGCGCTGCTCGCCTCCATGCGCGCGCGGGCCGCGGCCGGCGACGTCGCGTCCCAGGCGCACATCGCGGCCGGGCACCCCGCGCTGTACGAAGAGGACATCCGCTACCTGCAGGCGCAGCGCGATCGGCTCCTGCGGGCATTCACCCCGTGAGGGGCCGACGCACCCGCAGATGGCGAAAGCTGGAGGGAAGTTCGTGGTCGGGCTCAAGCCCGAGGGGATGCTCGGCGACGGCGGCGAGCGGAAGTCCTAGCCACCGTCGGCCCCCGACGGGCCCTCGCGCGACCCGAGAGCGCGGCGGGCCACCGCCCGCACGGCGGCGTCCGGATCGCGCTCGGCGAGCCCCACGAAGCGCTCCTCCGCCCGCGCGATCTCGCTTCCCCTCGCGTCCGGGCGCATCGCGACGAGCGCCCGGATCGCGGCGCGCCGCACGGCGCCCTGCTCGTGTCGGAGCAGCTTCGTCAGGGGACGCACCGCCTCGCGCGCGGCGCTCGAGGCCGCCCGCGAGAGCCCGCGCGCGGCCGCCTCGACCACGGGCGCGTACGGATGCTCGAGCGCCTCGAGCAGCGCCGCGCGGTGGTGAAGCGCGCTCTCCGGATGTCGCGCGAGGAGCTCCGCCGCGCTCAGGGCGATCCTGCGGGACGCCGGCGCGAGGAGCTCCGCCACGACGCCGGCCGGCACGCTCGTCCCCGCCTGCGGGCCCAGCCGGCGCAGCGCATCGAGCACGCTGACCCGGGCGAGGATCTGCTCGTGACGCACGGACGAGGCCGAGCAGCACATGGGCGAGCACCGCTCCCCGAGCGGCTCACGCAGCGTCTCGACGAGCACCGGCACCGCGACGGCAGCGCGACGGCCCATCCTCCCGAGCGCGCGCGCCACGTGTCCGCGCAGGTGCGCGACGTCCAGACGTGCATAGAGCTTCTCGTCGTACCCCTCGGCAGGACGTCGCACGGCGAGGACCCGCACCAGCAGATCGGCCGAGAGCTCGGCGGGCACCGGACCGCGGCGGAGCGCCATGAGCGCTCGGGCCGACGCCTGCCAGAGCGCGCGAAGCTGCGGCTCCCGGACGAGCGCCTCGAGGACATCCACCGGTCGCCGGCGATCGGCCGTGCTCATCTCCTGACCTCGCGCGACGCCTGCTCGAATCCCATCCTGCGAAGACCCTCGCCGGGACCGGCCCTCTTCCCGCGAAACGCGAGACCGGTCGACAGGAACGGTATCTTAACACACGCGGTGGAGCTCACGTTCGGGACGGTCAACAGGCCTGCGCATATCGCACCTTCCGCTCCTCGGCGCGTCGACCACACCACGTTGTCATCCAGGCTCAGCCCGCTCGCCGGCGGTCGTTCCGATCTGCGACGAGGCCAATTTCGCTCGACGAAACCGCGCTCGATCGGCGTAGCGTGGCTGTATGACCCAAAGGCGCGATCATGCCCTCTGCTGCACGACGCTCTTGCTCATCGCGTGTGGACTGGCCGGCTGCGGCGGCAAGGCCTCCACGCCGCCCGCGGCCGCCCCCGAGCCGCTCGCACCTCTCACGTTCCGGCGCTCGGCGGACGACATCATCCTCGCGGCGAAGCTCCCGCCCGAGACCGCGCCCCGCGCATCGCTCGAGATCCACCGCCTCGACGCTTACGCCGCGTGCAACGCGGCGCAGGTGCGCCTCTCCGCCAGCGTGAGCGCGCGCGCGGACGCGGGGCCCAGCGCGCTCACGCTGTCGAGCCTCGTCATCGGCGGCCTGGGGCTCGCGGGCGGCATCGCCACCACCGCGCTCGCTGCGGGCCTCGAGGCCCCGCCGATCCCGGCGGGCACGCCGTCGGTCCCGGACGCGGAGCCGCCGGACGTGGAGGGCAAGACAGGCGTGATCGTGGCGGGCGTCGTCACGGGCGTCGTCGTCGTGGGGGCGGTCGTTGGAACGCTCCTGCTCGTCGGCGGCGACGACGACGACGACAACAAGCACAAGCTCGATCTGGGCGTCGGCGGCGCGGGGGGCCTCCGCGACGCCATCCGCGCCTTCGAGGCCGCGTGCCCGGACGAGCCGCCCGAGGACACCCTCGCCGCGTGCATCGACAGGGCGCGCGCCCTCCGCAAGACCTGCGCAGCCCGGTGAGGCGGGCTCCGCCGGCGGCTCAGCGCGCGAGCACGTCGAGGAAGCGCTCCTCGTGGAACCCGACGGAGATCCGCGTGTTCGTGCCCTCCATGGCGCGCGCCCCCCATTCGCCCTTCTCGCGATAGATCTCGACCTCGACGAAGTCGCAGACGCGCTCGTCGAGCGCGCAGGCGGCCGCCACGAGATCGTGCATCGCCTTGCCCACGCCCTTGTCTGCCAGGTACCGATCGAGCGCCTCGATCATCCTCGTCAGGCCGCTCCGCGGCGATCGCCCCGAGACCCGGCGGTTCAGCGCCTCGCGCATGGCCTCGGTATAGACGACCCCGTGACATACGTTCTTCGACACGAACCTCCGCTCTCCGATCTGCGGTGAGGCGAGCAGCGCGAGCGTCTCCCGGGGCGCGCCGCCGGGGTTGAAGCTCGGGCAGGTGAGGCGCCCGCGGAACTTCTCGAGCGGCTCGGCGACCAGGTTGTCGCCCGCGAAGCCGCCTTGCTGGACCCAGCGAGCGAGCCGGAGCCCGGGGACGTCCTTGAACGCCTTGCCGATGTTCTTGGGCGCGGCCCCGACGAGCACCGTGGCGTCCGGCTCGCGGAGCAGCTCGGCGAGCAGCGCGGGGCCGACCGCGACCTCGCCGGCCGGGTGCTCCAGGATGCCGGGGCCGTAGCACGCCTGGTGGAAGCCGGAGACCCGCGCCTTCTTGCCCTCGCTCGTCGCCCACCACGCGGGGCCGTGCAGCGCGCCGATCGGGACCTCCGCCCGCCCGCAGCGATCCAGACCCCAGCGGACCAGCCGGCACTGATCCTCGGAGCCGGGCGTGACGAGCACGCCGAGCAGCTCGACGTCGGGGTGATCGGCGAGCCAGAGCAGCGTCATGAAGTCATCCGGGTCCGCGGTCTCCATCTCGAAGATCATGCGCCTCACGCCGCACCTCCAGGCCATCGCGCCGTAACGCAAAATTGAATAGACTCGATCCGAGCGGGCAGCCGGAGAGACGACCGGCCGCCCGACGGAGCCAGCGCTCGACCCGCGCTGCTGCGCGCGGCCAGGCTGCACGACCCCGAGGAGCGAATGAAGCGCATACACCTGTTCGAGCTAGAGGATTTCAGCTGGTTTCCCGGGTGGCTACGGGCCTGCCTGACACGCCTGATCGTGGTCATGCACAGAGCGCTGGGCACGCGCGAGGCGCTGGCCGAGCTGATCGCCAGAGCACTGAAGGAGTCGAACACATCGAACATCATCGACCTCTGCTCCGGGAGCGGCGGGCCGATGATCGACGTCGTGCGGATCCTGCGCGAGAGGCCCGGGCTCGAGGGCATACAACTGACACTCACGGATCTGTACCCGAGCAAGGAGGCGGCGGAGCTCATCAACAACCAGGAAGGGAGCAACGTATCCTACCAGACGAGCCCGGTGGACGCCACGAAGATCGACGGTCAAACCGCCGGCCTCAGGGGCCTTAGAACAATGGTCAGCAGCTTTCATCACATGAGGCCGGACGACGCGAGGAAGATACTGGAGTCGGCCCAGAAGAGCAGGCAGCCTATCTGTATCTTCGAGATCAGCGACAACAGTCATCCGCTGCTCCTCAATTGGCTCGCCCTCCCGATCAACGTCGTCATGTGCCTCCTCATCACGCCCCTGGCGAGGCCCATGACCGTACGGCAGCTCGTCTTCACCTATATCGTGCCGATCATCCCGCTGTGCTTCGCATGGGACGGAGCGGTCTCGAACGCGAGGACCTACACGCTCGATGACCTGGATGAGCTGTTGAGCGGGCTCCGGAATGAAGATTACAGATGGGAGAAGGGAGTGACCGGCGGGAGAGCGAAGAAGCTCTATCTGCTCGGCATTCCTACCCGCGACGCCGGCTCCGGCGGCTGAGCCGCTCCGGCGCGGACGAACCCGTACGTACCGGTCATACAGATCGCCGGAGATCGCGCGGCGAGCGTCGCCCGAGGCGGTATGTCCGCCTCGTGCGCTCGACGATTGGTTTAAGGTCTTGCCTTCGTGCGCGTCGCGGATTGCGCCCTACTATTCGTGTGCGGTCATCGATCTACCTTGTTATGCGCAATCCCGGTATGCCTGTCCGGTTGCGGAGGGGAATACGATGGCTGACGCAAACGGAGCACTGAGCTCGCTGGATGACTTTATCGCACACTCCACGGAGATGCTGTTCGTCGCCGGGGGCGACGGCGCGCTGCTGCGATGGAGCGACGCGCTGGGCAAGACGATCGGGCCCGCGCTCGCGCAAGGAACCCCATTGACCGAGCTCTTCCACCCGGAGGACCGCAGCGCGGTCACCACAAGGTGGGAGCAAGTGCGCGAGAGCACGGCCCCCATTCACGTCCACGGCCGCGTCATGAGCGCGGAGCGCAGCTACAAACCGCTCGCCTGCGTTGTGCGCAGCGCGCGTTCGGATGGGCTGGTCTACGGCTCGTTCCGTGACGCGCCGGTCGGCGACGGCGCGCTCGACGAGCTGACCGAGCTGAGGGCGCGGGACAAGATGCTCCGCGCCTTGATCAGCGCTCTCCCGATAGCGATGTGGGCCGTCGATCCTGACGGAACGTATCTCTACCATGAAGGCAAGGGGCTGGAGGCTGTCGGCCATCAACCTGGGCAGCTCGTCGGCGCGAACATCTTTGACCTCTACGGCGACGCCAAGGGCGCCGTGACGCACGCGCTGGCCGGTAACCCGGTGCACGGGCTGGCCGAGGCGCACGGCTGTGTATGGGAGAGCTGGATGGTCCCCCTCGCGGAGGAAGAGGGGAACGTCAGCTCCGTCGTCGGGTTCTCGCTCGACGTGACGGAGGGCCAGCGCGCGCAGCAGGCCCTCCAGACGAAGCTCGACGTGATCGAGGCGCAGCAGCGGGTCATCCGGGAGCTCGCGGCGCCGATCATCGAGGTATGGGACGGCGTGCTGGCGCTGCCCATGATCGGCGTCGTCGACAGCGCGAGGACGGCCGACGCGATGGAGAGCTTGCTCGAGGCGATCTCGAGCCGCGGGGCGCGCTTCGCGGTCCTGGATCTCACCGGCGTGCAGATGGTGGACACGAAGGTCGCCGATCACCTGATCAAGCTCGTGCGGGCCATCCAGCTGCTCGGCGCCGAGGGGATCATCTGCGGCATCCGCCCGACCGTGGCGCAGACGATGGTGGCGCTGGGGCTCGACCTCAGCGCCATCGTGACCAAGGCCAACCTGCGGGCCGGCCTTATGCACTGCATGCGGCGTTTGACGGCGCGCCCGGCGCCGCCCACCCGCGACGTCGCATAACACGACTGCGGAGGACGAGGCGCTCGGGAGCAGCACCAGCGCTGGCGCTGCTCCCTGGGCGCCCGAGCTCAGAACAGCTGGACGTCGTCGATCTCGATGCGCAGCGGCTGTCCCACGGGCGTGCGCCAGTTCAGGTTCATGACGCTCCAGGGCTCGAACGGCACCAGCGTGCCCCACCCCTGCTGCCTCAGATCCCACCAGCGCAGCTCCACGGTGACCCACTCCGGTCCGACCCAGAGGTCGATACCGTGGCTGTCGTAGCAAGCCGAGCAGAGCCCGCCCTCAGGCGTCGTAAGGAGCGTGCCGACGTCGAAGCGAACCTGCGTGCCCTGGCCACGGATGTGGAAGCGGATGCCCTGGAACGGCGACACATCGACGGGCCACATCTCGAAGGACAGCGTCACGCCAGCGCCCGACGCGGTCGGCACCCCCGGGGAGTACGCCGCGAGCGCCGTCGAGCCGAACGGCCCGGGAACGGGAAACAGGTCGACCGGCGGGACGGTCCCGTCGTCGTACGTCGCCCACGGCCCCGTGAACGGCGGGGCGCTGCCCGCGTACGGCGGGGAGAAGAGGAAATCGCCGTCCTCGAAGTCCTCGATGACGAGGCCCGGCATCGCGCAGACGGGCAACCACTGGCAGTCCGGATCGGAGCAATCCGTGAGACCGTCCGCATCGTCATCGGAGCCGTTGCTGCAGGCCCAATCGGTGTCCTCGCGCCACGGCATGCAGTACGGCTGCGACTGGCAGTCCGGATCGGAGCAGTCCACTGCACCGTCCCCGTCGTCATCGGCGCCGTTGCTGCACGTCCAGTCGGTGTCCTCGCGCACCGGTGCGCAGTACGGCATCCACTGGCACTCCGGATCGGCGCAATCCGCGAGGCCGTCCCCGTCGTCATCGGCGCCGTTGCTGCAAGCCCAATCGGTGTCCTCGCGCCACGGGGAGCAGAGCGGCATCCACTGGCACTCCGGATCGGCGCAATCCGGGAGGCCATCTCCGTCGTCGTCGTAGCCGTTGCTGCACGCCCACTCGGTGTCCTCGCGCTGCGGCGCGCAGAATGGCTGCCCCTGGCATTCCGGATCGGCGCAATCCGCGCGGCCATCCAGATCGTCATCGTAGCCGTTGCTACAGGCCACATAGTTGTTCTCGTACAGCGGCGTGTCGTCGACCCCGATGACGATGTCGATCCTTCCCTGCCCGACGGAGATGACATCGCCGTCTGCCCGGAACTGGAACGCCACGGTCGTCGTCGTGCCTTCGCCGATGAAGACCCCGACCGGATTGGCCGACGTGAGGGACGCCGAGACGGGCTGGAAGCCGCCGCCGGTCCACCGCTCGAGGACCCAGCCCGGCTGGAGCATCACGTTATAACCGCCGACCGGCAGCACCTCCGTGAGCGCCGGCGTGTCGCCACCTCCGTAGAGGGTCCGCGCCGTCGGGCCGTAGATATCGAACCACGCTTGGGACAGGCGGTACGTCGCGCCCGAGGAGCTGCTCCCGACGAGGGCCAGGCTGAGCGAGCCGACATCCGACTCCTGCTCGGCGTCATCCGGCGCGTCCGCCGTGCAGCCGACCGGGATCGCAGCAATGGCCAGGACCGAACATACGAAGAGTTGTCGCAAGTGTCTCATAATGACCCTCGTATCAGAGCCGGTCGCGCGTGAAAAGCTGGATTCGTGAGGGCGCCATGACGTCGCGCGTCCATCGGTCATGCGGCCATTGGCCATCGGCCGGCCAATGGCCATCGGCCATCGGCCGGCCATTGGCCGGCCATGTGGCCATGCGCCGATACCTTGGTTGCGCTGCCCCCTCCCATCATTCATCGAGTCCCCCGGTCATCGCATCGCCGCCTCTCATCGCGCGCCTCGCCTGTCGGCTGCTATCGCCTCCTCTCGCATCCCGTCCTCCTCTGTCGGCTTGCGTCGCAAGCGATCGTCGCCCCGGGCGGCTCCGCCTTCGCGGCGGGCCCAGCGCCCCCCGCCGGGAGGGTGGTGGGGTACTTTGGCTGAAGGTGTTTTTTTGAACCGCCAAGGCGCCATAAGACGCCAAGAAAATTTAATAATCTTGGCATCTTATGGCGCCTTGGCGGCTCCATCATTCCGGCAGGGTGGGGTAAGTACCTCACCGCCGCCGGGCGCGATCCGCTCGGGTCAACCGTTTGGCGCCGGCGCGTCGGCGGCCTTCGCGTGCCGCGCTTGCTCCCGGAAGTAGCCCTCCCGCTCCTCGGCGAAGGCGCGGGCCACGCTCGGACGTCCGTGGAGGCGTGCATGGTACGCGGCGAGCGCCGGCCAGGACTTCAGGTCGATCGGCGTGACCACGGACCAGTTGAGCACCGCGAACAGGTACGCGTCGGCGACCGAGAAACGGTCGAGAAGGAACTCCCGCCCTTCGAGCCGTTCGGCCAACCAGCCGAGGCGGCGCGGTGCCCCGGCCAGCGCATAGGCTTTCACCTCGGCCGAGGCCGTCTTGTCCAGGAGCGGGGTGTAGACGGCCTTGTGGAGCTCGCTCCCGATGAAGCCGAGCCACTGCTGGAGGCGCGCCCGGCCGAGCGGATCCCGCGGCGCGAGCTCCGCCTTCGGGAACCGATCCGCCACGAGCTGAAGGATCGCCGCGTTCTCGGCGAGGATCTCGCCTCCTTCGATCTCGAGCGCGGGGACGAACCCGAGCGGGTGGATCGCACGGTAGTCGGCGCCCCCCTCGGTCCGCTTCGTCTTCAGGTCGACCTCCACATACGAGACCTCCGCGCCGGCCTCGTAGAGGGCGATGCGCGTGGCGAGAGAACATGCGAGCGGAGCGAAATAGAGCTTCATGAAAACCTCCTGACGGCGCCCAAGGTGCGCCTCGAGAGGCTGTGCGTCCAACGCATCGTCGTGATAAGGTCTATGCGTGTCACGCATACCTTCTTCACCTGCGCCTCCTGCGATCGGACCGCGACCTCAGCTCGAGATCCGCGATCTGGAGCTCGTCCTCTCGCTGGCGGCCGCCGGGAGCACGGCCGGCGCCGCCTCGGCGATGCACATCACGCAGTCCGCCGTGAGCCGGGCGCTCGCCCAGGCGGAGGACCGCGTCGGCGCGCGCCTCTTCGAGCGCACCGCGCGCGGGGTCACGCCGACCGCCGCGGGGGAGCGGCTCATCGCGGGGGCTGGGCTCGTCCTCGCGCAGCTCCGGGAGCTCGAGCGAGAGGTCGCGGCGCCGGTCGCCGCGACGACGCGCGTCCGCCTCGTGTGCGAGTGCTACACGGCGTACCGCTGGCTGCCCTCCACGATGACGAGCCTCCGGCGAAGGCTGCCCCGCCTCGATATCGTGCTCGCGGTCGAGCACACCCACGATCCGGTCGCCGCGCTCGTCCGGGGGGACATCGACGTCGCGCTGCTCACCACATCGCCGCTGCCGAGCGACCGCGAGGCGGGCTGCGCGCTCGTGGAGCGGCCGCTCTTCTCGGACGAGGTCGTCTTCGTGATCTCGACCTCGCACCCGCTCGCCGGGCGGTCGTCGCTCACGCGCGACCACCTCCGGAAGGGCCCGCTGATCACGTCGAACGCGCCGCCGGCCGAGGCGCGCTGGTTCATGAGCGCCGTCTTCGGGCGCCAGCGGCCCAAGCTCGAGCTCCTGCGCTTCCCGCTCACGGAGGCCGTGATCGACGCGGCGCGCGCCGGGATGGGGATCGCGGCCCTGTCGGAGTGGGTGGCGGAATCCTATCTCGACGGCGGCGACCTCCTGGTCAAGCGGCTCTCGTCCGGCCCGCTCCGCCGGCCCTGGCGGATCGCGTTCCGGCGCGCGTCGGCCGACGCCGCGGAGCGCCTGCTCGCCGCCCTCGAGGGCTCGGCGCCGCGGCTCTACACGCGCGCCGGGTGACCCGGGTGACCCGGGTGAGGCTCAGTCGAGGCCGGTGGCCTCCGGCGTGCCCAGCATCAGGTTCAGGTTCTGCACCGCCGCGCCGGAGGCCCCTTTGCCGAGGTTGTCGAGGCGCGCCACGACCAGGATCTGGTCCGGCTTGCCGAACACGAACACGTCGAGTCGGTTCGTGTCGTTGCACTCCACCGCGCCGAGGGAACCGTCCTCCAGCGCGCCCTGGCCGCCGAGCGGCATCACCCGGATGAACGGCTCGCCGGCGTAATAGGACGCGTAGAGCTCGTGGACCGCGGCGGGCGTCGCCGGCCGGGCCAGGGCGTCCACGAACAGGGGCACCGAGACGAGCATGCCCTTGTAGAAGTCACCCACGACCGGCTGGAACAGCGGCGCCCTGTCGAGGCCCGCGATGGCGCGCATCTCCGGCAGGTGCTTGTGCTGCAGGGTGAGCCCGTACGGGCGCGGGCCGCGGAGCGCTTCGCGGCGGGCGCCGTCGGCCTGCTCGTAGGCCTGGATCATCTTGCGCCCGCCGCCGCTGTAGCCGGTGAGCGAGTGCGCGATCACGCGGGCGTCCCTGGGCAGGAGCCCCTGGTCGACGAGCGGCACCACGAGCGCGAGGAACCCGGTCGCGTGGCACCCGGGGACGGCGACGCGCCGCGCGCCGCGGACGGCCTCGCGCTGGCCGGGGCGGAGCTCCGGGAAGCCGTACACCCAGCCGTCGGCCGTGCGGTGCGCGGTGCTCGGATCGATGACGCGCGTCCTCGGGTTCTCGATCCACCCGATGGATTCGCGGGCGGCGTCGTCGGGCAGGCACGTGATGAGCACATCCGCCTCGTTGATCAGCGCGCGGCGCGCCGCCGGGTCCTTGCGGCGCTCCGGGTCGATCTCGAGCAGCTGGAGGTCGCGGCGGCCCTGCAGCCGCTCGCGGATCTGGAGCCCGGTCGTACCTTCCTGTCCGTCGATGAAGACCCGATGCATGGTGGCTGTGTCCATACGCCGAGCGCGCCCCCGGGACCAGCGCTTCGCGCTAGCTCACCGACGCCTCCTCGACGCCGTCGCACACCCGCCGTCGTCGCACAGCCCGCGAGGGCGCTCCCCCCGCACCCGGGCGGCGATCATCTGGATCAGCCCCACCGTCCAGCACATCGGGCACCCGCGCAGCGCCATGAGCGCGACCGGCAGCAGCGCGACCGGCGCCCAGAGGGACACCCGCGCGAGGAACGCCGCGGCCACGAGGGCCCCGAGGCCGATCGCCCCGCGCGCGAGGTGCGCCGCGAGGCTCCTGCTGGCGAACACGCCGCTACCCTCCTTCTCCGCCCCGCCGCGCGCGGGGCGCGGCGGGCGTGCCCACGCCCGCCAGACCGAACGCCGAAAGGCGCGCGGCGAGCGGCAGCGGCGCCACCCACGCGCACGTCAACAAGCCGAGCGCCCTCAGACCACGGAACAGACGATCCATCTTCCCGACATTGCGTCTCATGAGCACCTCCATCCCTCGCCCGGAGAAGCCCCGGCGCGGGGCGGAGGATTCAGGAAATCGTCACCGCGCGACGCTCGCGCCCCGACCGGACGAGGTCCGGGCAGCGCCCGGCGAGGAGATCGACGCGTGCCGCGCGATGCGCAACGGGCGGCCGGAGGGCTGGGCGCGGTCGCACAGCAGGGCCGCCGCCGCGCGCTGGCCGGCGCTGTCGAGCCGATCATGCACCATATACCCCCGCGGCGGCGCGGCTCCTCTGCGAGACGCGCAGATAGTTGACGGGTGAGTGAGCCATCCAGGAGTAAGGGAAGGGTATCCACGCAAGTCCGGGGATGCCGCCCAGCTGGTCCCTGAAGAAGTCCGTGACGCCGGTGAGCATGCTTCCGACGAAGCTGGACGCCTGGCTCACGAACTTTCCTCGATACGCCCAGCCATCGTCCCCCGCGTGGTACTCCTCGCCGATGTGCTTGAATTCACCAGCGGTTCGTGGAGGCATCCGCGGCACAACGTCGTTCTTGTAGATGTGCCGGAAGAGCGTATGTCCGAACGCCTGCTCGTACCGCCGAGCGAAAGTGGGATCGCCGACCATCGGCTGACCGAACGTGTAGATGCCGCGCAGGTTCTTCCAGTGCTTCCTGTACAGGGAGCCTATGGTGAAAAGACGCGCCGCAGCGAGCACGGCCAGCGCGCCGCCCAGGCTGTGACCTGTGATATAGAGCGCCCGCTCGTCCTTGTCCCCGGCGGCCGGAGCGTCGCCGGCCCGGGAGGCTCCGACCTTCGAGAGCATGGGAGCCCCCAAGTCGCGCTCGTCGTCGCGGTCTGGCTCGACGATCTCGCTGGAGATAGCAGCGTCGGCACCAGCACGACGAGAGTTGAATCTCTCCACCTCCCGATTGCTCGCGTCGAAGAGAGACGTCCCTGCCATGGCGGCGCCGAGCAGCCGCGAAAGCGTGGGCCACAACGCCAGAAAAGGCCGATAGAACCCGCCGTGCACATACCCCATCGCCTGGAACAGCTCCACCTTGGCGTTGATGCTCCCCATCCAGCTGATCAGGCTGCCCGGCTCTGTCCCGCGGAACGAGAGCACCACCACGCGTTTATCCGCGCTCTGGAGGAGGATCGCTGTCGTGCCCACCAGCATGGCGTCGTTCTGAAGGTTGACGGACACCGCAGTTCCTCCGCCGAACCCGCGACGGCTCATCACATCGGCAAACGTGGTCACATCGGAGTACGACCAGGACGCAACGAGCGACATGATGTGCGCAGCTTTGTGGTCATATAGGCCTTGCCGCACCTCGAACAGGTGATCGATGAACCGATCGCCAAAACCCCTCGAGTTCGACTCGGCCTCCACGTCACGCTCGTCCTCCTCCGGCACAGCTGCAATATCGATTCTCATACGCCTCCCCCTTGGCTCGAGCCAGCCGCGATCGAACATCCTACTTCACGACCATCGATGGTCAATCGAGGCGATGGATCGAACATGGATCTTCGCTCGGACGTCTCGACCCCAGGGCGGTTCCGACCTTCACGAACCGTGGTGGAGTGCTGGCATCGCCGCATGGCCGATGAGCTCAGCCGGGACGTGCAGCTCCTCGATCGCGATCTCGTCGCCGTGCGGCGCGACATTCACCGGCACCCGGAGCTCGGCTACACCGAGGTGCGCACGTCCCAGATCGTCGCGGAGCGCCTGCGCAAGCTCGGCCTGTCGGTGCGCACGGGCGTGGCCGGGACGGGCGTCATCGCCGACCTCGAGGGCGAGCGCCCCGGCGGCACCCTGCTGCTCCGCGCCGACATGGATGCGCTCCCGATCGAGGGAGCAGTCCGGCCACGATTTCCCGTCCGAGACGCGGGGCGTGATGCACGCGTGCGGCCACGACGCCCACGTGAGCGCGCTGCTCGGCGCGGCCACGCTGCTCTCGGCGCGCCGGGACCGCATTGGATCCCGGCCCGCTCACGGTCAGCGAGGATTTCTCCGAGTTCACGAGCCGCGTCCCGGGCTGCCTCTTCACCGTGGGCGCGCTGCTACCGCCCGAGGAGCACGAAGCCGGCGACGCGACCTGGCGAGGTCGATGGATAGCTGGCGAGATCGATGGATGACGCGCTAGCTCACCGACGGCTCTGCGGCGCCCAGGCGCATCCGCCGTCGTCGCACGGCTCTTCGAGGTGCTCCCCTCGCGCCCTGGCGCTGACCATCTGGATCAACCCCAGCGTCCAGCACATCGGGCATCCGCCCACCGCCACCAGCGCGACCGGCAACAGCGCCATCGCCAGCCAGAGGGAAGCGCGCGCGACGAGCACCGAGGCCACGAGGGCCGCGAGGAAGATCGCCCCGCGCGCGAAGTGCTCCACAAGGCTCCTGCTCATGAACATGGCTTATTTCTCCTCTCCTCCCCTCCCCGCACCCATGAGGCGGAAGGCGCGCCCTCCTGCCGGAGGACCTCCCGCCGCACCAGCTGCCGCGCCCGGTGCAGGCGGCTCTTCATGGCCGCCTCGCCGAGCCCGAGCATCTGGCACACCTCCTCGCCCGTCAGACCCTCGACGTCGCGCAGCACGAGCACCTCCCGATAGGGCCGCTCCAGCACGCCGATCGCCTCATGCACGGCGCGGACCAGCCGCCAGCGCTCGAATGCCGCGTGAGGGTCGAGATCGCCCGATGGCACTGCATCGATGTCGTCCACCCGATCCCCCAGCCGCGAGCGCTCCCGCGCGAAGGGGCGAAGCATGCGCAGGCACGCGTTCCGGACCACCGTCATCAGCCAGGAGAGGGCGCCCGGATCGCGCGCCACCTCGGGGCGGCGAGCGAGCTTCGTGAAGGCCTCCTGGACCGCATCGTCGGCGTCGAAGGCGTCGCGGCACGCGCGCAGCCCGAAGCGGTACACGCGGTCGTGGTAGGCGCGGACGAGCAGCTCCAGCGCGCCGTCATCGCCGCGCGCCGCCGCCGTGAAGACCGGATCGTGGGATCTCGATGCTTCCATTCAACGCCTCAGCTCCGCTGGAGGGGGCATGTGGATCTGCCCATCAGAGCGTACCCGAAACACGTGCCCGAGAGCGCCGAGAATATCATGTACACGCCCGACAGACCGAACACGGCGAGGCGCGTCACAAGCGTCAGCGGCGCCGCCCAGGCGCACGCCAGCAGCGCAAGCGCACCCAGACCACGCAGCAACCGATCCATGTTCCCCACATTGCGTTTCATGAGCTCCTCCATCCTTCGTCCGGAGAAGCCCCGACGCGGGGTGGAGGATTCACGAAATCGTTGCGCCGATGGCGCAGAAAGCGACCGAGCGACGCCTGCACGACGCATCCATCCTGCGCGACGCATCCACACCTACGCGATGCGTCCACGCCTACGCGACGCATCCAGGCGGGTGCTAGCATCGCGCATGGCCGATGACCTGAGCAGGGACGTGCAGCTCCTCGACCGCGATCTTGTCGCCGTACGGCGCGACATTCACCGGCACCCGGAGCTCGGCTACACCGAGGTGCGCACGTCCCAGATCGTCGCGGAGCGCCTGCGCAAGCTCGGCCTGTCGGTGCGCACGGGTGTGGCCGGGACGGGCGTCATCGCCGACCTCGACGGCGAGCGCCCCGGCGGCACCCTGCTGCTGCGCGCCGACATGGATGCGCTCCCGGTAGAGGAGCAGTCCGGCCACGATTTCCCGTCCGAGACGCGGGGCGTGATGCACGCGTGCGGCCACGACGCCCACGTGAGCGCGCTGCTCGGCGCGGCCACGCTGCTCTCGGCGCGCCGGGACCGCATCGCCGGCAGGGTGCGCTTCCTCTTCCAGCCGGCCGAGGAGCTCGCCGGCGGCGCGCTCCAGATGATCGAGGCCGGGGCGCTCGACGGCGTCGATCAGGCGCTCGGCGCGCACGTGATCTCCCCCTTCCCGTTCGGCGTGGTGGCGACGCGGACCGGGCCGTTCTTCGCGGGGATCGACACCTTCGAGATCGCCGTCGTCGGGAAGGCGGGCCACGGCGGGCTGCCGCACATGTCGGTCGATCCGATCTACACAGCGGCGCAGGTCGTGACCGCGCTCCAGTCGATCGTCGCGCGCGAGACGAAGCCGGGCGAGCCGCTCGTCGTCAGCATCTCGGCCATCTCCGGCGGGAACGCGTCCAACGTCGTCGTGGAGCGCGTGGCGCTCCAGGGCACGGTGCGCTGGTTCTCGCAGCCGAGCCGGGAGCACGCGCTCGAGCGCATCCACGGGATCGCCTCGGGCGTGTGCTCGGCGCTGCGCGCCTCGTGCGAGTTCCGGGTGCTGTCGAGCTCGCCGGTCACGGCCAACGCCGCGGCGCCCGTGGATCTGGTGACGGCCGCCGCGCGGGCGACGGAGCGCGCCGAGGTCATGGATCCCGGCCCGCTCACGGTGAGCGAGGATTTCTCCGAGTTCACGAGCCGCGTCCCGGGCTGCCTGTTCACCGTGGGCGCGGGCGGGCCGAGCGCGGCGCCGCACCACCACCACGCGTTCGATCTCGACGAGCGCGCCATCGGGCTCATCGCGGAGATCTTCACCCGCGCCACGCTCGCCGCGCTCAAGCCGGAGTGACGCGACTGGCGACGTCGCCGGGTCCGACGGCGCGAGGCTCGGGGCGAAGATCCTCCACGGTGCTCGCCCATATCCGGCCTGCGCTCCCCGTCGTGTCGTCCAGCGTGCACACGACCTCGCGAGCGAGCGCCTCGCCGAGCAGCCGGTACGCCTCGAACTGGGCTTCATCGAAGAACTGATCCGCGGTCGTCTGGTGCGGAAACTCGGGGTAAGACTCCGCATAACGCTGGACGTCGAGCGGCAGTCCGGGCAAGAGGCCGGCCTTCACGTAGACCACCGCGACCTCCTTGGCCGGCTCGGTCTTTGCGCCCTGATCCCGCGTGAACTTCCCCACCAGGATCGGCGTGCGTGGGGTGCGCTGCTCCCAGGTGCCTCGCGGATCCTTCGGGCGAACGCGCTCGAGGTCCTCGCGCTTCAGCTCGAAGTTCAGCCCATGGTCCACGCGCAGGATCCGCGCCGCCTTCGCGAGCTCGTCGCACGTCCACTCGGGATCGGCGCCGGCGTCGATGCACAGGATGAGCTCGCACTCTCGCTCGACGAGCGTGGTCAGTCCCAGGTTGTCGTGGTGACCGCCATCGGAGACGAAGACCAGCGTGTCGCTCTCCTTGTTCCGCGCGAAGATCTCTTTGACATGATAGGCGCTCCAGAAGTGCGCCCATTTCCGGAAGAGCACGAGCTGCTTGCCGGCGCGCCTCGCAAAGCGCGGGTTCCGGACCCAGACCCCGAGACCGCAGTTGAGCAGGGTGAGGACGACGCGCGCCCACCGCGGGATCAACGTGCCGCCCTGGCTGTTCACGGCTGCAGCGCTGATGGCGATCGAATGGGCCAGGGTGAGCGCGTCGCCATAAGCCTCGGCCGGCCCCCACCCGGTCGCGGGCCCGCCGACGGCATAGGGGCTGAACTCGAACCGCGCGGTGCCCCGTTTGTAGAGGACAGGATCGTCCGAACCTGGGGTGTTGACCGTGGCGTTCACGACGTGGAGCGGCGCGCCGCGGTGCGGCCCCCCCAGGTTCCAGGGCGCCGGGTCCGCCGCGTACGTCCTCTTAACGCGCGACTTGTCCGAGGGCCGCAGCGCCGCGAGCGGCCAGGCGGAGGGTGAATCGCTGGCCGCCCGGTGTGAGTCGCCCGGCAGCGACAGGTAGGCACGGCGGATCTGGTTGCCCCAGAACCTGTTGATACCCGCGTAGTTCCTCGACGTCAGGAAGCTGAGCCCGATGAACACCAGGCAGAGCATCGCCCCGAACGTCAGCTCGACGACCTTCATCGGGTCCTGCTGGACAGGCACGTGGACGAGCCCATCGATCGACCGAGCGAACTCGATCGGCGCGAAGAGCAGCCACTGAAGCGCGCTCGCCCATGTCGACGTGACGCCCTTCACGACATTGTAGAGATCGGTGAATCTGAGCGCGAACACCTGTCCGCTGATGACGACCCCGATGACCGCGAGGAGCTGCTCGCGCTTCAGGCGACTCAGCAGGACAGCGAGCGCGACGGCCAGGGAAGCGCACAGCACGAGGAGGGTGAGCAGGGGATCGGCCCGCAGCGCGAGCAGGGAGCCCCACGTGAGCACCACGAGCAGCGCCGCGCGCGCGGCGAGCCAGGTCCCCGCCTCGTGGACGGACGGCCACGAGAAGAGGATCCCGAGGTACATGACGAGCAGGGCGGCGAGAAGGACACCCCCTATCAACACAAGGACGAACACGAGGAGGTCGAGCACGGGGAGCTCTTTCGCGATCGCGCCAGGCAACGTGCCAGGCTCCACAAAGGCCGTGGTGAAGAAGAGCGATCGCGCCCCGTCGACGTGGCAGACGACCGTGGTCACGCCGTGCTCGACAACGCGCGCGAGGAACGCCTTCGGCGACCTTGCGCTCGAGTGGTGGAGGAACACGATCGCCGCGAACCCGGCGGTCAGGAGCGACAGCGCATTGGCGATCGCGCCGACGAAGATCATGAGGACGGGCTGGAGCGTGTTGGCGGTGAGGCCGATTCCGCCGGGAATGAGGTAGTCGCCTCGCAAGCGGATCCTGTCGAGGAGGCGGTTCCATGAGGCGGCTTCCAGCGGGTCGAAGCGGCGCTCACGCTCTGCGTCCCCCTCCGGGCGAGGGCCGGACGTCCGAGCCGTGAGCGCGCCCCCCGCCCAGCCGCCGCCGGACACGGAGCTCATGTAATCGACGTACTTGAGGATCACCTCACCGCTCTTCGTCGGGATCGTGGCGAGCCCTTTCAGGAAGCCGAGGCAGATGGTCGCCGAGCGGATGCCTCCGCCGGAGAGCGATAGCCCGACGAGGTGCGCGCCGCGCGGATCGCCGTCGCCCGCGGCCTCGTGCTTCAGCTTCGCCGCGCAGCGCCGCGCCTGGATCCACTCGGCCTCGAGCGCGCGAAGCCGACCGATGTCGGGGTACACGGCCTCGTCCCTCGAAGGCCTCTCGGCGGACTCCCACGATTGCAGGATCGTCAGCAGCGTGCCGAGGATCAGCATCAGGAAGACGATGAACGAGCAACCCGCCTTGTACAGCAGGTTGGTGTGCTCGTTCCCGTGGACCGCGTACCACAGCGCCACCCCCCACACCGTGAGAAACGTGGTCACCAGCAGAGCGACGGCGATCAAGAGCCCGCCGCGGCTCATGGGCTTCAGCCGGCCCGAGCCCGCTGCTGGGGGTGGATCCTGCGGCGGGCGCCGGAAGAAGCTCCACAGGACAACCGCCTGAGGTGCCATGGACAGCAAGAAGACCAAGGTGATCGGGAACGCGTGCGCCGCCGCGCTGGCGAGCGCGCCGCGCTGCTCGAAGACGGGAGTGACGAGCTTCGGCGGCACCCTGAACAGCACCGCCGCAACGATCAGGCAGTAGGGCACCAGGAGCCGCCGAACGCGCGGATGCAGCTCGCCAAGCAAGCGCCTTGCCCATGGCCACGGGCTGCGCTCCCCGTTGCGCGGCCCCTGCCGATGCGGCGCGTCACCGGCGCGGGTGCTCCCTTGCTTCAGCGCGCGCCCGTCGTCCGGCGGTGTGGGCTTGGTCATCGGGTGCTCGTTCGGTTGGGACATCGTTCCCCGCACGGGTTCCAGGCGCCGCACGCCCGCCGTGGCACAGCGGATCCCCGTGCGCTGGCGGCAGGCGTCTCGCGCGACCTCACGAGAGCGGACGACGTATCGTACGGAAAATCGGGGAGCGATGGGGGCGCCCGGACGCGCGACCCCGCGCGCCGCGCCGGCCGGCGCTTCCCGTCAGCCCGGACGGTTTCGCATGAAGTCCGCGACCTCGGCGAAGCGCTGGTCGAGGAAGGCGCGGAGCGGCGCGGGCACGTCGAGCTCGGCCATGGCCGCCCGCATGCAGCGCATCCAGGCGTCGCGCATCGCCACATCGACCGGGACGCGGGCGTGGCGCATCCGCAGCCGCGGGTGGCCGTGCGCCGCGATGTAGTCCTGCGGCCCGCCCAGCCAGCCGATCAGGAAGAGCGCGAATCGGTCGCGGCTCTCGCGGGCGACCTGGCCGCCCTCGTCGCAGACGTGGAGGCGCGTGAGCGCCGGCTCGTCGCGGCCCATCAAGTCGTAGAAGCGCTCGACGAGCCGGCGCACCGCCGGCTCGCCGCCCAGCAGATCGAAAGGGGTCTCGGAGGGCTCGGCCATGGGCGATGCCCTCTACCGGATTTGCGCCGGCGCTGCACGCCGCTGGCTCACGCCGCGACGGAGCTGCCGGAGGCCGCGCCGAACCACGTGATGAGCGCGCGGCGCAGCCGGCGGTGGGCGGAGGCCTCGGGCTCGCCTGCCGCCGCCGCCCAGGCGACATAGCCGTCGGGGCGAATCAGCAGCGCCTCCGCGGGGCGCGGAAGCGCAGCGCAGCGCGCGCTCACGACGTCCACGCGATCGCCCCAGGGCGCGGCCACGCCGCCGAGCGCGGCGCCGCCGGTCAGGTCGAGCAGCACGCCCCTGGCCCCGTGCATGAGCTGCGCGACCCGCGTCTCCCCCTTCTGCGTGGTCAGCGGGACGTCCGGCGCCCATCGCCCGAGCAGCGGATGCTGCTCGCCGGGCTCGGTCGACATCTCGTAACGGACGTCGGCCGCGTCCAGCATCTCGACGATATACCGCAGGCTCTGCTCGTGCTTGAGCAGCTCGCCGAGCAGCTCGCGCAGCGCGGCGACGCGCTCGTCCCGCATCATCAGCGCGCCCTGCGCCCGGGTGTGCATGATCACGCGCTTGCCCTCGGGGTACCGCTCCGCATGGTAGGTGTCGAGGAGCCCCGGCGGCGCCCAGCCGTGGACCTCCGCGGCCAGCTTCCAGCCGAGGTTGGCCGCGTCCTGCAGTCCGGTGGTGAGGCCTGGCCCGCCGGCGGGAAGATGGATGTGCGCCGCGTCGCCCACGAGCAGCACGCGGCCCGCGCGGTACGTATCCGCCTGGCGGCTGGCGTCGGTGAACCGAGACAACCACCGCACCTCGCGGATGGGCAGATCCTCGCCGAGCGCCGCGCGAACGCTGGTCTGGAGCTCATCGAGCGTCATCGGCGCATCGCGATCGAAGTCCGGCGGATACGGCTCCGACGTGACCACACGAAACACGCCCGCTCCCAGCGGAACGAGGGCGATCCCGCCGAGCCCGAACCGAACGCGGCGGCCACCGGAGAGCACGAGGTGCCCGTCCTCCGTCGCGCCCTCGGCCAGCGTGACGTCGGCGAGGCGCAGGAGCCGAGAGGGCGGGAGGCCAGGAAAGCCGATCCCGGACAGCTTGCGCACGGCGCTGCGGCCGCCGTCACACCCCACCACGAAGCGCGCTCGAAGCGGGTAGTCGCCGTCCGGGCCTCGGACGGCGACCGTCGCGCCCTCCGCGTCCTGATCCAGCCCGATGAGCTCGTGACCTCGACGGATCTCCGTCGTCAGCTCGCGCGCACGCTCTTCCAGCAGTGACTCTATGCGTGCCTGATGGATGGTCAGGAAGCGCCTGGAGACGCGCGCGTTGTCGCCGCCGAGGGCCAGCGGTATCCCGCCGAAGTGCACGAAGCGCGTCATTTCTGCGGCGCTCTGCTCCCCGCGGAAGCGATCGAGCAGGCCCCTGTGGTCGAGGATCTCCACGCCGCGCCCGCCGAGGCCGAGCGCCTTGGAGAGCCCCGTGGGCTCGGGCAACCGCTCCAGCACGACGGGGCGCACGCCGGCCAGCCGCAGCTCACACGCCAGCATCAACCCGGTCGGACCGCCGCCCACGATGACGACATCGACGTTCATACGCGCTCTCCTTGTTGAGCAACGATCGATTGACAACGACTGTTCAGCGACGGCCCGTGGCCGACGATGGATGAACGAGGCTCACGTCACGTGGCCTCTGAAGCGCCCGCGCGGCCGCCCCATCCAGGCGCGGTCACGCCGTCCAGCAAGAGGCTCACGGTCTGCTCGCCGAGGCGCGCGGCGTGCTCGGGGTCGCTCGAGAGGCGCGCCCGGAGGTCCGAGAAGCGCGGCCCGAAGATGCCGATCGCGGCCAGCGCGCCCACGACGGTGCAATAGAGGAGCTCGAAATCGCAGTCTCGCCGGAACACCCCGCTGGCTTGACCTCGCTCGTAGAGATCGCGCAGCTGCGATGGCAGCTTCGCGAGCGTCGCGGGCGGCGCGGATCGCCAGCCGCTCATCGCCTCGTGCATCGCGAGCGGCATGCACAGCGGGCGCGAGAGGAGCAGCCGGAAGAACATCGTGAACGCGCGCCAGAGCCCCTCGCGCGGCTCGAGCGCCGCCGACGCCTCGAGCGCCGGCCGCCACCCCTCTATCAGGCCGGACCACTGGTCCTCGAGGACCGCGCGGTAGAGGCCATCCTTGCTCCCGAAGTGATGGTAAATCATGCGCTCGTTGACCCCGGCGCGCCCCACGATGGCGTGCACGCGGGCCCCGTCAGGCCCATGCCGCGCGAACTCCTCGGCGGCGGCGTCGAGGAGCGCCCGCCGCGTCTCCTTTTTCTCGTCTCCCGGCATCAGGTAAATGTTTATTTACTCATGAACCAGCGGCGGTCAAGGGCGCGACCTGGCCACGTCCCTTCGCGAGGGGACAGGGCGCCCGGCGCGGGCTCTCCCCTCTCGGGCGCGGGCGGTCGGCCCGCGTTGGGCCCATGCCTCCCGGGAGGCTGGGTCCTCTTCCGCTGTGGCCCGATGTGGGCTCCACGTGCCGCCTTCAGAGCAGGGCGCGCCGGACGCGGAGCTCGGCGCCGCGGACAAGGGGCGATCGCGCAGCGAGCGGTGCCGGACCCCACCGATTCGACTCACCGGAGAAAACCGGCGATCCCTTGTGCCTTTTGCTGTAGGCTCGGCCCCAGGTCAGGTCTGGCACCGTGGCGAGCGTGCTTGTACGCGCTTGCCCCGTGAGCGTCAGTTGGCCGCGACCATGGGTTTCAAGATGGCTTTGGGCTCTGCGATCGAGATGACGGCGACCACGGCAGCGGTGATGGTCGCGGGTCTGGCGATTCCCTTCACCACAACCGCGGTTGGGCAGGGGAAACCGCAGCAGCCCAGGACCGGCACGGCGCACCCGCACAAGGAGCGCGCCGTGCGCGGCTTCGTCACGCCGTACTTCAGCCCGCAGGGCGGTGGCGCCGCTGCGTTGACGACCTTCCGATCCAGGATCTTGGCATGAACCAGAAAACGACCTTCCTCACCGCATGGGTGCTCGCGGCGGGCGCGCTCACTGTGACCGTGACCGGCTGCGAGGCGATCGTCGCCGTCGATCGCAGCAAGATCGCCGACACAGGCGGCGCCGGCGGGACCGGTGGCTCCGGCAGCGACACAACGACGAGCAGCAGCGCCAGTTCGTCGTCAGACACCGGCGGCACCGGCGGCATGGGCGGGACCGGCGGCTCGGATGGCACCGGCGGCACCGGCGGCTCGGATGGCACCGGCGGCACCGGCGGCTCGGATGGCACCGGCGGCACCGGCGGCTCGGATGGCACCGGCGGCACCGGTGGTTTGGATGGCACCGGCGGCACCGGTGGCTCAATGACGTGCTCCGGCGGCGTGACACCGTGCGACGCGATCAGCGACTGCCCGATCCCGACCACGGAGTGCGTCAAGGCCACGTGCGAAGCGCGGTGCTGCGGCACGACCAACGTGCCTGACGGCACCGCCACGATGGCGGGCCAGACGCTGGGCGACTGCAAGCAGCAGGTCTGCGGCGGCAACGGCGGCACGACGTCGATCAACGACAACACCGACAGGCCGGCCGACGACGAATGCAACGTCGGCACGTGCGCGGGCGGCACGCCCGGCAGCTCACCGAAGACCGCGGGCACGAGATGCACCACCGGCGGCAAGGTCTGCGACGGCAGCGGCGCGTGCGTTGGCTGCCTCACGAGCACCGACTGCACCGCGCCCCAGGTCTGCGATCCGATGGGCACGCGCACGTGCGTGGACGTGTCTTGCACCGACGGCGCGCAGAACGGCAGCGAGACCGACGTCGACTGCGGCGGCATCGACGACGGCTCCGGCTGCGCGCCCTGCGCCGACAACCTGGAGTGCGCGCTCGATTCGGACTGCGCGAGCGGCTACTGCAACACCGCCGGCAGGTGCGCGACGCCCAGCTGCATGGACACCGACCAGAACGGCAACGAGACCGACATCGACTGCGGCGGCGCGTCCTTCCAGGGCGCTCCGGCCTGCAACAAGTGCGGTTTCGGGAAGAAATGCGACATCGCGAGCGATTGCACCGCAGGCTTCTGCAGCGGCGGCACCTGCGCGGCCAAGCCGGACGGCGCGTCCTGCGGGATCAACGCCGAGTGCGCGAGCGCGCACTGCGTTGACGCCGTCTGCTGCGACACGGCGTGCACCGGCGCCTGCCAGGCGTGCTCCACGGCCAAGAAGCTCGGCGGCGCCGACGGCGCCTGCGGCTACATCGCGGCCGGCAGCGATCCGGACAACGACTGCCCGGACACCGGCGCGGCGTCGTGCGGAACCAACGGGTTCTGCAGCGGTACGGGAGCCTGCCAGCGCTACGCCGCAGGCACGGAGGTGCCGTCCGGGCAGACACCGGGCGATTGCCTGAGGCGCGTATGCAACGGCGCCGGTGGCACGACGACGGACGAAGACGTCACCGATACCCCGGTGTCAGCGACCGTCTGCTTGAGGGACCCCGCATGCACGGGCACGCCGGCCACGCCGAGCTTCGCGATGGCGCCCGCGGGCACCGACTGCACCGCCGACGGCCAGCCCGGCAAGACGGTGTGTGGCAGCGAGCTCGCGGCTGGCACGTGCGTCGAGTGCAACGACAACTCGAGCTGCACCTCGCCGGCCACCTGCAACACGACGACGCACGTCTGCGAGTGATCGCGACAGCGTAGAGGGGCGCCCGGGGCAACCTCGGCGCCTTCTTCGTTTTGTCGGCGTGCTCAGGGTGCAGAAAACCTCGAGGCGAGAACGACCGCAAAGACGGATCGGCCATCGCGAGCCGATTCGGTACGATGCGCGCGACAGGCGCACTTCGATTTCCCGCTCCATGTAGGACCACTCCTCTGTCCCGCGCAGCCTGCCCGCGATCCGCGCCCTCCGGCGGTGTCACCGGCCACAGAGGGAGGTGGACCAGGCGTCGGCCTGGAGGATCACGGCGTTCGAAGCGCCAGGGGACTCGGTGATGTCCGTAAGATCGCTCTTCGCCACGCACATGGGGCCGCTGGGCAAGCCCGCCATGCGCGGGATCTTCGGGTCGAGCAGCGCCCAGCTGCCACCGGAGGTGAAGCTCGTGACCTGGACCAGCGCTGCGCGGTTCAGCTTGCCGACGATCTTCCGAGGGCGCGACGGAGCGTCCACGGTGTAGACGTTGGCTCCGATGGACGACGCTCGGTAGGTCCTCAGAAAGCGGGCCAGGTCGGTCCGAAATACGTTCATATCGGTGTTCCGGCCCGGGCACGTCTTGATCCCTTTGCCGTCCCACGTAGGCGGATACATGATCGCACCGGTCGCCTTGTCCTTCCACGAGCACTCGCGATGCCCAGGCACCGTGTTCGCCGTGATATCGTTGAAGGGCAATTCGCACCACCGCATCAGAGAGCGGATCATGCAAAATGCTCTGTTACGGAGATCCGGCAACATCGTCTCTCTGTCGTAGTTTCCTACGATCTCGATGCCGAGCGTCCGGGCGTTCCACTCCCCGGCGTGGATGCCCACCTGATTCGGAGGCGTGCCGACCCAGATGCCATCCGGCGCATTGAAGAGGTGGGGGCCGGCGGTCCAGTTGGGCTTGGCCTTGTACGTCGCCATGAGATTGGGCATGTCGACGTTCCCATTCCACGATTTGCGGAATCCCTCCGTGTGGTGAATGACGATGCCCTTCACCCACGCGGGGCCCCGCTTGCCGAGCGTCGACAGGTAGCTATCGAACGCCGCCATATCGCGGAGTTGCCTGCCATCCCAGACAAAATCGACGTTCCCCATGGCGACCGCCTCTCCTGCAGAGGGTACCAAAGGGAGCTGGCGAGCTCAACAAGTATCCCGGATGTCGCAGGGCTGCCCCCCCGTCCCGCTGGCACGACGCGCGGGCGGGATCATCCTTCGGCAACTCCGTGCTACGCGCGCGACAGGCGCACTTCGACTTCCCGCTCCACGTAGGACCACTCCTCCGTCTCGCGCAGCCTGCCCACGAGCTCGTCGAAGGCGCCGGCGTCGCCCTCGGCGAACTCGAACCAGGTCAGGAAGTCGAACGGGCCGCCGAGATCCCGGCTGTGGTAGAGCCGCCTCGCCACGGCCGGCAGGTACTCCAGCCCGATCTTGATGTGGCGCGACCGCGCCTCGAGGATGGCCCGCCGCTCGTCCTGCGCGAGCGCCCACCACGCCTTCGATTTCCTGAGCGGGATCAGCGCCGCCTGCGTGCTCGACGCCCGGCCGAGGTCTTCCTGGACGGCGACGAGGCGCTTTCTCTCGTCGAGCTCGACATAACGCTCGTTGCTCCTCACGCCGCTCAGCACCCAGGTCGCCTCCGGCGCCGCGACGAAGGTGCCCCCCTCGATACGCTGCAGCCGCGGCGCCGCGGGCAACCCCTCGCCTCGCACCGAGATCATCCGCTCGACCCGCCACTCCCCGGCGGAACCCGCGACGAAACTCACCCGAACCGGATTTCCTTCCATGGCTCGCTCCGAGACGACGGCAATGCCGGACGAACGCCATCGCCCGCCCGACGGCGGGGCGGCCCGACCACACGCCCTCTCAGCGCGAGAGCGCGCCGGGAAGGCCGCTGCGCTCGGGTCCGCCGCGCCGGTCGAGGCCGGCGCACACCGCGACGACGATGCGCGGACAGGGGTTTCGCCGTGGTTTCCGCGCGATGATTTTCCGTCGCCCGGGTCAACTCAGGACAAGATAGGAGTCGCCGAACTCGTGACAGAGATACCCTGCCTGCTCCGCGTGGGCGTTCGCGCGGTGGAGCAGCGAGGCCGGCGCGAAGGCCTCGAGGAGCCGGAAGTGGCTCTCTGTCGGATCGTGCACGCCGGTCAAGAGCCCGTCGACCACCCTCGGCCGGAAGCCGGGGTGGAGCACCAGATCGGTGACGCCCGGGCCGGCCTGGAGCTCACCCCCGTGCAGGGCAGCGCAGCCCTCGAGCGCGCGCGTCACCGTCGTGCCGACCGCGATGACGCGGCGCCGGCGCGCCTTGGCCTCGCGCACCGCCTCCACCGTCTCTTCCGGGATGTCGAAGCGCTCCGGCAAGGGGAGCAGGGCGTCGAGGGCCGGCTCGCCCGTCGACGAGATCCCGGCGGCGTGCGTGAGCGAGGCGACGCGCACGCCGCGGCGGATCAGCTCGAGCAGCAGCCCCCAGACGAGCGGCCGGCCGGCCGAGGGGAGCTCGGCGCAGTTAGGCCGGCTCGCGTAGCGCGTTTGCGTGTGCCAGATCGCGAGCGGGGCCGCGACGTACGCATACTGGATCGGGCGCCCCCGCCGGTAGAGCGCCGACCAGAGCGGCGCGCCCCGCTCGCGAAAGGCGATCTCGACGAGGCGCGGCGAGGCCGGAGACAGGCGCTCGACCGTGGCCGACAGGTCATCTCCGAACGTCACCGCGTCCCCCGGGCCGAGGGCGGGCGGCGCCGGGCGATCCTCGGTGCGCGTGTGCCAGTCGCCGGCGCCGAACAGCAGGGCCGAGTAGCGCCCCTCGGACAGCTCGCCGATCAGGCGGACTTCCACCTCCTCGCCGCGCTCGGTCGCGCCGTGGAGCGACGCCGGCAGCGTGGCGCCGTCGTTGACGACCAGGAGATCACCCGGCTCGAGGAGCGCGGGCAGATCGGCGATGCGCGCGTCGCGCAGGCGCCCCCCTCGCGGGTCCACGTGGAGGAGCCGCTCCTCGAGCGGGTTGTCGCGGGGCCATGTGGCGGGGCTCATGGCGCCTCCTGCAGGCGCGCGGCCTCGAGGCGCGCGCCGCTCGGCACCTCGCCGGCGCGGCCGACGAGCGCGACGATGCGCCTCGCCACGTCGGCCGGATCGGCCAGCGTGCTTGGATCGGCGTCGGGGATGGCCTCCGCGTGCATCCGGGTGTTCATCTCACCCGGGTCCACCGCATAGAACGCGACGCCCGTCCCCTCGAGCTCGGCGGCCCACGTGCGCGAGAGGTGATCGAGCGCCGCCTTCGAGGCGCCATAAGCGCCCCACCGCGGATACGCGTTCACCGCCGCGTCCGAGCTGATGTGGACGACGACCCCGCGCCGCCGCAGCGCCATCGCGCCGGCGACCACCTTCGTCAGACGGAACGGCCCGACCACGTTGACCTCGAGCACGCGCCCGAGATCCTCGCACTCGGTGTCGAGCAGGATCGGCAGCGGCGTCTTGCCGAGCGTGCTCGCGTTGTGGATGAGCAGATCGATCGGCCCGACCAGCGCCGCCGCCGCGCCGGCGATCGCGTGCGTCTGGCCCTTGTCCCCGATGTCCGCCGCGAGCGCGTGCGCCACCCCGCCCTGCGCGGCGATCTCCGCCGCGACGGCCTCGAGCGGCGCGCGCTCGCGCGCCACGAGGACCACCTTTGCGCCCTGCCGGGCGAGCTCCCAGGCGAGCGCGGCGCCGAGCCCGCGGCTCGCCCCGGTGACCAGCGCCGCCCGCGGCGCGAACCGCTCGCCCCGCGCGGCGCGGGGGAGCGACGGGGGGGAGCTCGCTTCGGCCTGGATCAGCGCCTCGCTTCCGGTCGATTCGTCGTTCATGGTGCCTTCCTCCTCGACACCAGCCTAATCCGCGCCGGTTCTCCTGTTGGAGCGGGCTCCAATATCCTGGAAGAGTGCTAATCTCCGGGCATGGACCAGGACGCGGAGCTCTCGGGGCGGCTAGCGAAGAACATCAAACAGCTGCGCGAGGCGCGCGGGCTGACGCAGCAGCAGCTGGCCAAGCTCGCCGGCGTGCCGCGGGCGACCTGGGCGCACCTCGAGTCCGGCGCGGCGAACCCGACGCTCGGCGTGCTGCACCGGGCCGCCGCCGCGCTCCAGGTCTCGATCGAGGAGATGCTCTCCGAGCCCCGCGCCACGTGCCAGCTCTACGCGCGCGACGCGCTCCCCACGCGCTCTCCCGGGCAGGCGCTCGTCCGCAAGCTCCTTCCGGACCCGATCCCGGGCATGGAGATGGATCGCATCGAGATCCCCCCGGGCGGGCGGATGACGGGCGTCCCGCACACCCCGGGCACCCGCGAGTACCTGACGTGCGAGTCGGGGGAGCTGCAGCTCGTGGTCAGCGGCGAGCGGTTCACGCTCGGCGCGGGCGACGTCGCCGTGTTCCGCGGCGATCAGCGCCACTCGTACAACAACACCGGCAAGCAGCCGGCGGTCGGCTACTCGGTCGTGGTCCTCGCGCGCGTGCTCTGAGCCCGCAGCCATCGCGAAGCGCGACCGGCGCGCGAGGCGGCGCTGCGGACGAGATGTGGCGGAGCCGTGGCGCTCGAGGAATTCCCGTGGAGGCCGCTGACCGCGGATTGCCCGAGCGCGCAGCGCCGTTATGCCGGGCGCATGATCACCGCACGAAGCAGCCAGTTCCGTCTCTTGCTCTGCGTCCAGCTCGCGCTGGTCGCCGCCGCCTCCGCGGGCGCCTACACGGGCCTGCTCCCCACGTCCCTTCCGTCGGTCCCGCACGCCGACCTCGCGATGCACGCGCTGGGCTTCGGCCTGCTCGCCGTCTGCGTCGACGGGTCGCTCGGCCACCGCCCGCTGCACCGCGTGCTCCCGTTCCCGCGCCTCGGCCCGGCGCTCGTGCTCGCCGGCGCCGGCCTCGAGGAGCTCGCGCAGGGGCTGTCGCCGCGCCGGACCTCGTCGCTCGCCGATTTCGCGGCGGATACGGCGGGTGTGCTGCTGCTCTCGTGGATGGCAGGGCGTATATGGGGCGCCGAGGCCACGGGCAGCGCCCTCGGATGACGAGAATCGCAGAAGGCAGCCGTTTCAGCGCGGCGCGCCTCGCGCGGCGCTTACCGCTCGCCGGGCGCCATCCACTTGGGCTCGGCGCCCGGGCGCCACGCCGCGAGCAGCTCCAGGAGGGCCGGCGCATCCTCGGCGACCTGCAGCACGGCGCGGTGGGCCGGCTTCATGAACTGCTCGGCCACGACGTGATCCAGAAAGGCGATCAGCGGGCGGTAATACCCCGCCACGTTGAGCAGCCCGACCGGCTTGTCCTGAGAGCCGAGCTGCGTCCAGGTCCACACCTCGAACAGCTCTTCCAGCGTCCCGACACCCCCCGGCAGGGCGATGAACGCGTCCGCGAGGGCGGCCATCTCCGCCTTGCGCTGGTGCATCGTCTCGACCACGCGGAGCTCGGTCAGCCCGCGGTGCTCGATCTCTCGCTGGTTGAGGAACCCCGGGATGATGCCGATCACCTCACCGCCGCGCGCGAGCGCCGCATCGGCGACCGCGCCCATGAGCCCGACGCGGCCACCCCCGTACACGAGCCCGATCCCTCTCGCCGCGAGGAGCTCACCGAGCCGCACGGCCGCCTCGCGGTAGGCCGGCGACGCGCCGGGGTTCGACCCGCAGTAAACGCAGATCCTGGAGAGCGTCCTCATGGGCCCGAGCCTACGCCGGCGGGCGAGCTCGTCCAAGCGGGGATCGGTGGGCCGGCGCGCCGTGGGAAGTAACCTTCCCCCCGGCGGCGCGCCCTGGCACTCCCGCGCCGCGGCCTGCACCCCCGCATGGCGGCGGTGCCGTGGCCGGCGGATCACTCCTTGTCGAGCTTGCCGACGAGGCTCAGCGTGAAGAAGGCGCCCATGTACTTGAAGTGCGGGCGCACCTGCATGTCGACCTTGTACCAGCCAGCGTTGCCCGGCACCTCGGTGACGATGATCCTCGCCTTGCGGAGCGGCCTGCGCCCGCGGGTCGCCGCGGAGACGACGTCCTGATCGGCGACGTACTGGCCGATCCAGTCGTTCAGCTCCTTCTCGAGATCGACGCGCTCCTTCCACGTACCGATCTGCTCGCGCTGCAGCACCTTCAGGTAGTGCGCGATGCGGCACATGATGAACATGTACGGCAGCTGCGTGCCGAGCCGGTAGTTCATCTCGGCCGCCCTGCCCTCGTCGCTCTGCCCGAAGAACTTCGCCTTCTGGGCGGAGTTGGCCGAGAAGAAGCAGGCGTTGTCCGAGTCCTTGCGGAACGTGAGCCCGATGAAGCCCTCCTCGGAGAGCTCGAACTCGCGCCGCTCGGTGAGCATGATCTCGGTCGGCACCTTCGTCTGGATCTCGCCCATCGCCTCGTACTGATGAAGCGGCAGGTTCTCCACGGAGCCGCCCGCCTGGGGGCCGATGATGTTCGGACACCAGCGGTACTTGGCGAAGCTGTCGGCGAGCCGGGTGGCAAACGCGTACGTCGCGTTGCCCCAGCAGTACGCGTCGTGCTTGCCGACCACTTCCTCCTCGTAGTTGAACGCCTTCACCGGGACGGTGTTGGCGCCGAAGGGCAGGCGGAGCAGGAAGCGCGGCATCACGAGCCCGACGTAGCGCGCGTCCTCGGTCTCGCGGAACGCGTTCCACTTCGTGTACTGCGGCCCCTCGAAGAGCGCCTTGAGGTCCTTCAGGTTGGGCAGCCCCTGGAAGTCCTTCAGGCCGAAGAACTGCGGCCCGGCCGCCGCGATGAAGGGCGCGTGCGACATCGTCGCGACCGCGGCGCACTTCTGCAGGAGCGCGATGTCCTGGGGGCCCGGGCCGAACTCGTAGTTCGCGATGATCGCGCCGACCGGCTTGCCGCCGAACTGCCCGAACTCGGCCGAGTAGACGATCTTGTAGAGGCCGCTCTTCGGCACCTCGGGGGCGTCCTCGAAATCGGCGAGGAGGTCCTCCTTGGAGCAGTTGAGCATCTCGACCTTGACGTTCTCGCGGAAGTCACACCGGTCGATGACGAACTTGAGGCCGCGCCACGCGGACTCGAGCTTCTGGAAGGTCGGGTTGTGGAGGATCTCGTCGATCTGCCGCGACAGCTTGACGTCGATCTCCGCGATCAGCGCGTCGACGAAGGCCTTGTCGACCTTCTCCCCCTCGCGCCGCGGGGCGACGAGCTCCGAGATGAAGGCCTGCACGCCGCGCTTGGCGATCTCGTACCCCTCGTCGCCGGGCGTCATCTTCGTCTCGGCGAGGATCTCGTCGAGCAGCGACCCCCCCTCGAGGGTCTGGACGCCCGCGCTCCCCGCGGCCTGTGTCTCCGTCGCCATCGCTTACTCCCCTTCCTTGTCGAGCCCGAGCTCGCTCACGATCTTGTTGCGCTGAGCCGGGTCGCTCAGGATCTGCTGAATCTTGCTGCGGAACGCCTTCTCGTTTCCGAGCGGGCCCTTGAGGGCCGTCAGCGCGGCGCGCAGATCGAGCAGCTTCTTGAGCTCCGGCACCTGGTTCGCGATCGCCTCGGGCTCCATGTCGCTCAGCCGGCGGAACTTGAGGTTGACCGTGAGCTCGCTGTTCTCCTGCTCGGACAGGACGTCCTTCACGTTGAAGGTGAGCGCGAGCTTCTGCTCGCTCATGACCTTCTGGAAGTTGTCCTTGTCCACGTTGATGGGCTTGCGGTCCTCAAGGGGCCGCGGATCCGGCCGCTGCGTGTAGTCGCCGAGCATCAGGAGCTTCAGCGGCAGCTCGACGTCCTCCTTCGCGTTCCCGGTGGCCGGCTTGTACGTGATGTTCACGCGCTCTTTCGGCGCGACCGATCCCTCTTTCGATCCGCTCATCGTAGGCTCCTTTCCCCGTCAGCAGCGGGCGGAGCGCCCGCAGGCCGAACGAGCATAGAACAAAATCCCCGCCCCTCGGGCAAGCTTCTCGGCGCGACGCGCATCCGCGCTCCTCGCCCTCGTCGCCCACCTCGGCCTCGTCGGTTCCCCGGCATCCCGCTCACTCCCCCAGCGACATCTTCAAGGCGAGCGCCGCGTCGAGCTGGCAGACGCGCTCGAAGCAGAGCGTCTCCTTCGCCTTGGCCTCGGGGGTGGCCTCGTAGCCCTGGTTCAGGACCCGGTAGCACGTGTGGAGCGCGGCGTAGAGCTCCGCGCAGAGATCCGGCTGCCAGGTGGTGAGTCGGTGGTGGTCGACGAGGTGCTCCAGCGCCTCGAGCTGCGCCCGCGCCACGAGGAACTGGGACAGCTCGATGTTGATCTGGGCCATCGCGAGCCTCACGCGGAAGCGGTCCAGCGCCGATGGAGCCGCGGCCGCGGCCTTCTCGAGGAGCACCATCGCGTCGATGGGCTGCTGGTTCGCGACGAGCCCTCGGGCCTCGGAGAGCGGCTTGTCGAGGTAGCTCCGCGCCCTCGCCGGGGCTGCGGCGCCGCTCGCACCCGAGCCGCCGAGCGCGGCCGCGACCTCGGACGAGAGCCAGGCTTGCGTCTCGCCGTCCGCGAACGGCGTACCGTCGCTGAACTTGAGGGTCGGCAGGAGCGGCGCCCGCAGCAGCAGGGCGCCCACCTCGACCAGCACCGCCCGCTTGGCGTCGGCGTAGTCGTCGCCGAGCTGATCGAGCGCGCTCGCGACGTACCTGTGCGGATCGAGCCAGAGAGGATAGCTCTGCGCGTACTCGTCGGCGACCTGCAGCAGGTCGGCGAACGCCCCCTGGGTCATGAGCGCCGGGAGCGTCTGCAGCACGTGCTCGGGCGGCGGCGGGATCGCCGTGCTTCCCGTCGGAGACGACGCGCCCGGATCGTCGAGGAGGTCGACCCAGAGCCCGACCCGGAGGATGCGGTACGCGGACGCCCGCTTCGGATCCGCCGCCCGGAGCGCGTCGCCCGCGCGCGCCATCAGGAGCGAGCACTTGCCGAGGGCGGTGAGCGCGGCGTCTTCGTCGACGATCGCCTCGAGGCTGAGCGCCGGATCGCCCGTGGCAGCCACGCGCGCGGGCGCGGGCGGCGGCGCGGCGGCCGCTACCGTGGCCGCCGGCGGCGCCTCGACCTTCGGTGGCTCGACCCGCGGAGGAGGAGGCGGCGGGGGCGGAGGAGGCGGCGGAGGCGGCGGCGCCTCCGCGGGCAGGCTCGCGACGACGCTGCGGATCGCGTTCCGCAGCGGGCCGATCCCTCCGTAGGCGTCGCCGAGTTTGTCGGCGAGGTCGACGTCCAGGGCGCGGCTCACCTGGTCGATGGCGTTCACCACGTCGCGGTCCGCGGCGGAGACGGTGATGCCGGTGAGCGTCCCTGCCGCGAGGTCTCCGAACCAGGAGCACAGGTTGCCGCGCGCCTTGGGCCGCTTGATCGCGGGATACATGGTGTCCCAGAACGCGTTGTTCAGCTCTTGCACGAGCACGAGCCCGTCGAGCAGGCCGGGCAGCTTGTCGACCTGCGACTTCGCCGCCGCGTAGTAGAGCGCGACGCGAAAGTCCTTGGACTTCTCGCTCAGGAGCTCATCGGCGACGCTCGCGATGCGCCCCCAGTCGACCTTGCCGCCCGCGAGCGACTGCAGCTTGTCGACCTCGTTCTTGAGGCCCTCGAACGCCTCGTCGTAGGTGACGTCGGCGCCGACGCCGCCGTTGATGGGCGCGAACAGCGCCTCGATGCGCTCTTTGGATTGTTGGATGGCGTCTTCAGCGGCCATGGGGCGCGCAGGATATCAAGGCGTCCTGGGTGTGGACGGCGAATCAGACGACGATTGCATGGCGACTCCGGCGGGGAGCTGGACAGCGCACCGGAGCGGCCGCGCGCGGGGTGGAGCGTGTGCCGTCGGCTCGGGCATCGGCTCAGCCGAGGGCTTCCAGGAAGCTGTCGAGCGACAGATCGGTCCGGGCGACGAGCGCGTCGAGCTCTGGCCCGAGCGCATGTCGGGAAATATGCTCCTCGACCCGTGGGGGTCCGCAGAGATCCGCGATGTGCTCCGCCTGGGTGGTGGGCGCGATCATCTCGCGGAACGAGCCCACGTGGGGGGTGCCGAGGTGGAGGAGCAGGGTGCGCTGGGGTGTCCAGAACGCGTTCATCAGCGTGCGTCCCCATTTCGACAGGCGGCGGGTCATGTCCATCCACACGGCGGCGGCGTAGGCGTCTCCTGCGCCGAGCGGCAGCCTGAGGGCGAGCCCTGTCCTCGGGAGCTCTTGACCTCGGAATGGGATCACCGAGTCGAGGATGTTCTGCAGCACCCAGAAGCGGCTCGCGTCGGTTCCGAAGCCGGCGTCCCAGAGCGCCTTCATCGGCTGGGTCTTCAGCCATGCGCGGTACGCGGCGTGCGCCGCGTCGGGATCGTCGAGCGACGGCGGCACGATCTGCGATACGCGGTGGAGGAAGGCGTCGACGGGCAGGGTCCTGCCGTTCGTCGCGGCGTCGTGGGCGGCGGCGAGGAGGGGGAACAGGGTGATGGGGAGCGACGGCCCGGCGGAGACGAGTTGATCGTAATCGTAGGACCCGAACACCACCATCGGGTAGAGCCGCCCAGCGTTATCGCCGCTGGCGGCCCAGGCGCCCACGAGCCCGCGGGTGGGCGGCTCGTCCCCTTTCGGTTCGCCGTGGAAGACGAAGAGGCCCAGGGCCGTCTGGTAGTGCGCATCGAAATGGGCGCCCATGGCGCGCCGGGCGAAATCGATGGACGCGCCCAGCCAGCGGTCGAAGGCCGCGAGCTCTTCTCCACCTGCGTTCAGCCGGATGAAATCGCCCGTGGCGGGCAGCTTGCCGAAGCAGCCGATCTGCGGCGGAGCGGCAGGGCCCTTCTTGCGGCGCCAGAACATGACTGCTGGGAGTGAACCACGAACCGCTCACCGAGCGCTACCACCTTCCCGGTTGCGGCAGGAACGTGCGAGCGCCCCCCGCACGATGCCATCGAAGCTCAGCGCCGCCCCTCACCCTCTCTCCCCCCTTTTCACAAAGAGCCAGCGGGGGAGGGGGTGTCGTGCGGGGGGCCGGCGGGGTAGGGCCCCGCGAACCCGAGCGCCGGCCCGCTCCGTGCGACGCCCTCCCGGATCGGCTCTGCCGTTCAGCCGGCCATAGCCCCCCAAAAGGCGCGAGTTCGCGGGAGGGGCCCCCGCCGGCCCCCCGCACGACGCCCCCTCCCCCGCTGGCTCCGTTGCTGCTGCTGCCTAGCTCACCCTTTGCCGAAGCGATCGCCGATGCTGGCAGGGCAGTTGGTCGCCCGGAAGAAGCTCGTCGGGAACGGGTGGTTCCCGCGGGTCGGCCGGATCTCCATGGTCACGGTCACAGGCGGCGCGGTCATCTGCCAGGTCACCGTGAACAGCTCGTCGTTGTCCTTCTGGGCGGTGGTCGTCCCGGCCTCGAAGAGCCGGAAGATCCCCCACGGCCCTTCGCGCACGAGCTCCTCGTCGAGCCCGCCCGCGCCGCGCACCTGGATCCTTGCGCCCTTCGCGCCGTCACCCGGCCAGTTGAAGGTGTGCCAGAACTCCTTCTCGTTGCGATAGAGCCTCTTCTGGCCGTCGACCTCGAAGACCACCTCGCTCACGATCGGGCTGACGGTCTTCATGTTGATGTGGAAGACGACCTTGGGCCCCTCCCCGCCGCCGCTCCCGAAGAGCGCGTCGGAGATCTCGTTCGAGCGCCTCAGGCAGTTGTAGAGGTTCGCGCTGAACGGCGTGAACGGCTTCGCCGCCTGCGGCTGCCCCGAGAGGTGCGCCTTCGGGAAGAACTCGTGCCCGACCTGGTAGTGGAAGCCCTTGAGGTACGTCTCGTAGAAGCCCCAGAGCACCCCGTCCTTCGGCTTGAAGAAGGCCATCGCGTCCTCGAGCGAGGCGTCGCGTGACGACGCGAGGTTGAACGGGTAGCGGTCCTTGATCTTGTCGCGGTAGTGCGGCCAGACCTCGACCTCCCAGATCCCGCTCGCCGCGCCGCCTGCGCGCCGCACGACGGCCTTGTACGCCTGCCGGAGGGGGTTCATGAGGAGCGGCTCCATCAGCCGCTGCCCGTTCTGGTCCATCGAGAGCAGCAGCCCCTGCGTCTCCTTCACCGCGTCCTGGAACGCCTCCGTGGCCTTCGAGGTGTCCGCGTCCGGCGGCCCGTCCTCGACGATGCTCATCTCCCCTGCCAGCCGCTCGAGGTGGCCCACGTACTGGCCGAGCTTGGGCGGGGGCGGCGGGGGCTGCCCCTCGCCCGCCGGCTGCTGGGGCACCCCGAAATTGGCCATCGACTCGAACTTGTCAGGCACCGGATCGTAGTGCTCGCGCTGGTTCCCCGCGAGCATCGAGTCGATCCGCACGCCCGTCCGCTGGTCGACCTTCTGCGCGATCATGTCCTTGGCCCTGTCGAGCAGGCCGCCGTCCGCCGTCAGCAGGCTCGGCTTCTCGTCCTTCCCGAACTGCGTCTCGTCCGAGAGCCGCTGGAGCAGCCGCCGGTAGGGCCAATCGGGCGTGGAGAGCACCCTGAACTCGTGGATCGCGTCCCGGTTCGTCTTCGGGACGTCGACCTGGATGTCGCGGAAGAACGCCTCCCACTGCGCGATGTACGCGTTGTCGTAGTCCTGCCGGACGCGGTCGAGCTCCTTCTGGATCTGGTCGCCCTGCCGCTTCTCGTCGCTCGACAGGGGGAGCACCCAGAGCTCGCGCTCGAGCTTCTTCCTCCCCTCCTTCAGCGACTCGAGCACCTGCGCGTGCCCCTTGGCCGTGTAGGGCCCCTGCACCTCGAACCACGTCCCGCCCCGGTTCCTCTGCGCGCTGTGGACGACGGTCAGCACCTCGGACCGATCCGCGAACATCTCGTTGAGCGACACCGGCGGGTACTTCAGGTTCTCCGGCGTGTTCGGCCCCGACTCGTCGTACTTCTGATCGATCAGGCTCGTTACAAACTGATCGTAGTAGCGCTTCGTCGGGTCGACCCGCAGCAGGTCGGCGCGCGCCCGGGCGATGAGCGGCTCGTTCAGCTCCTCGGCCTCGAGCTTCTTCCGCCGCACGAGGTCGATGTAATACGCGACGTGCGGCGTGAGCCGCTCCTTGAGCTCGCTCTCGGGCAGATCGGTGAACGGCTTCAGGGTGTCGGCCCAGACCTGGACGAGCCGCCCGGTCTGCCACCGCGCCGCCTGCTCATCCATGTGGTCCTGGTAGCCCTTGCCGAGCAGGAGGTAGCTCCGCAGGGCGTTGTAGCCGTCCAGGAACTCCCCATCGCGCACCTTGTCGAGCTTCGCCTCGAGCTGCGCCTTCGCCGGGCTGACGAAGCCCTGCTTCAGGCTCGTGATGTACTGGCCCATCGTCGGCGGGAACAGCTTGTCCCCCTGGAACATGAACCAGCCGTACTCGATCGGCGTGTTCTCGACGTAGCCGTCGAGCCGCCCCACGTGCTCCTGCAGCCGATCGAGCTTGTCGATGTTCGCCCGCACGTTCGGCGGCGTGCCGCTCCGCCCGGACCAGTCCACGAACGCGATCTCGTCCGAGATGCGCCGGGTCTCGGCGACGAGCGCCTTGTTGTTGAAGTACGAGATCACCGCCGGCAGGAGGAACAGGAGCGCCACGAACGCCGCGGCCGCCGCCACCAGGATCCGCTGCATCCGCCGCCGCCGGAGCTCCGCCTCGGAGCGCGCGGCGAGGTCCTGATCCGGGAAGACGACGTTGGTGAAGACGTCGTGCAGGAAGAAGCTCTTCGACTCCTTCGGGGCCGCGGCGTCCTCCTCGCCCTCGCCGAGCCCGGCGCGGAGCCCGAACGCGCGCCCCATCGCCCCGACCACGCGGTCGATCGGCCGCCCCTCCTGGACGCCGCTCGTGAAGTAGAACCCGCGCAGGACCGGCGTCGGCGCCGCGCCCGCCTTGGGCGCGAACGCCGCCGCGATGAAGTCCGACAGGTTGCGCTTCACCGCCGCGAACTCGAGCGGGAACTGGTAGCTCTTCTCCTTCACCTCACGGTTGCGCTCGCCGATGAGCCGCTTCGTCAGGCGCGCGTGGAGCTTCTCGACGAGCACGTCGAACTCGCGGTCGAAGATCTTCCCGGGCTCGTCCTTGTTCTCGTCGAGCCGCACGGTGGCGCCCCACGCCTGGGCGCGCTCGCTCTTCTTGAGGTCGCCGAAGTACTCGGTGAAGCCCGCCACCAGGTCGCTCTTCGTGAAGAGCACGTAGACCGGCAGGACCATGTGCAGCGTCTGCTGCATCTCGTCGATGCGCGCGCGGATCTTCTTGCCGGTCTGATCGATCTGCTCGTCGCTCGCGTCGAGCAGCTCGCTCAGGCTCACCGCGACGATGACGCCGTTCAGCGGCTTCTGCTCGCGGTGCTGCAGCAGGGTCTCGAGGAACGCCATCCACTCGTCGTGGTCGTCGCTCTCGGTCGTGTACCGGCCGGCGGTGTCGAGGAGGATCGCCTCGTTCGTGAACCACCACTCGCAGTTCCTGGTGCCGCCGACGCCGCGCACGCCGGTGCGCTCGGGGTCGATGTACGGGAACACGAGCCCGGAGTGCCGGAGGGCGGTCGTCTTGCCTGCCCCGGGCGGGCCGACCATCACGTACCAGGGGAGGACGTACAGCGCGTCGGCGCCCCGCTTGCCCCCGCCGAGCTTCGAGGCCTTGAGCGCGGCGATGCCCTCCTGCATCTGCCGGTTGAGCTCCTGGATCTCCGCGCGCCGCTCCGGCTTCGCGTTGATCACCTGCTCCTGCGCCTGCTGTGCGATCGCCTTCTCGAGCGCTCGCGCGGCGCGCGCCGCGCGGATGCGCCTATAGATCGCCAGCCCGACGAGCAGGGCGAGGACGACCGCCGTCGCCACGAGCGGGATCTCGATCGGGAACGCCTCGGCCCCCTCCCCTGCCGCCGGGCGCAGCATGAACCACACTCCCCACACGGCGGTGAGGAACAGGGCGCTCAGGATCCACAGCCACATCGGAAGTCTCCCTCGGGAACAGCAGAGGACGGCGGAGTCGCCTAGGTCCCCGTGCTGATCAGCTTCTTGATCTGGTCGGCCACGCCCTCCGCGTCCGAGGCCACGACGAGCCGGAGCACGATGACCACGAGGACGGCCAGCACGAGCAGCCCGAGCGCGATGGCCAGGTAGGGCAGCTCGCGGCGCACCGCGTTCGCCCCGCCGTCCTTGCGCTCCGCGTTCGGCGCGAGGACCTCACCGCCGCCCTCGGCGACAGCGACGTGGTTGCCCACGCCCTCGATGACGGCGCCGAGGCCCTCTTGCTGGCGCAGACGATATTTCCCCTGGAAGCCGAGGGCCAAGCAGAGGAAGTAGATTTGCGCGACGTGGTTCCTGCCGCGCTGGCCGTAGAGGTTGTCGAGGTTCGTGAAGAACCCGTCGCCGGCCGTGTTCAGCTGGAAGAACTGGAACTGCAGCGGGTTCTGGAGCCACTGCGTCCTCCCCGGCCAGTTCGAGTTGAAGATCACCTCGTCGGCGAAGGCCGCGAGCGCGAACTTCGCGTCGATCATGTCCTGCTCGGGGATGCGCGCCTCCCGGCCGTTCTGCATCATCGTGTCGAACAGACCGAGCACGCGCCGCTGGAGGATGTCGGGCGCCGGGAGGTCGCGCGAGTTCCTGAGCTGCAGGATCAGCGAGAGCACGTCGGAGCACACAAAGTACATCGTCTGCGAGAGGCTCATGGGCTCCTCACCCGGAAGGGGCGGCCTGACACGTTCACTTTCCTGCCGGCACGGCGATCAGCCGGAGATCGACCTTTTGCGGTTCGATCGGCTGGTAGATAGCGATCGTGCCAGAGCCGAGGATATCGTTCCAGTAATCGCCGTTCTGGTTGACGCGGAGGTAGACGAGGCCCGGCTTGATCGGGATGGCGCCCGGCGGCCGGTACTCGATGGCGACGTTCACGCCGGGCGTCGCGGAGTGCAGGATGTGCCCGATCTGCGTCCACGAGCCGATCTTGAGCAGGCGCGGGAGCCGCTCGCGCAGCGTGGCCTCGTCCGTGCCCTTCGCCTCGAGGAACATCTCGTGGCTGCGGGGCAGCTTCGGGTCGTCGAACCTGCCGAGGTACATGCCGTCCTCGCGCTTCTCGAGCGGCACGATGACGAACTGTTCCGTCACAACCTCGTTGATGAGCCTCCAGGCCCGGTCGAACATCGGGTCGAGGACGCCATCGAGCTCGAGGTAGTTGAACTTGGGGATCGTCGTCGGATCGCTGTCGGTGGCCGCAAAGGTGCAGAGCTCTCCGATGAGCGAGCCGAGGACGACATAACACTGCTCCGGGTGCGCACCGCCGTGGTCAACGAGGTGCGACACGATCGGGATGTACGAGTTCAGGGTGTGGAGCAGCCAGAACTTGGTGAGGTCCGAGGCCTGGAAATCGACCGACGCGGCGGTGCGCATGCGGCGGCCCTCGACGAGCGATTTCTGCTTGCCGACGAGCGCCGAGAGCACGCGGCGGAGGCCGGACATGATGTGGTCCGACGTGTTGATGCGGAGGACCGACGGGATGAAGCTCTTCCGCAGGGCGATCGCGCCGGCGCTGTCGCGGACGAGCTGCGCGATGCGCACGGTCTGGTACGCGTCGCGCGGCTCGGTGCCGAAGAGGAGCCGCAGGTTGGTGCGGGCCCAGGTGACCGACTGCTCGTTGCGCCCCGAGTTCACGTCCGGGACCGTCGTCTGGGCGGCGACGAACCGCTGGGCGGGGCCTGCCTTCGCCGGGTCCAGGCTGATGTTCGCCGCGGTCTCGCGCAGGTTCGGGATGCCGAGGAAGACGTCGAGCGTCTTCAGCGCGGCCGGGAAGGCGCCCTCGAGCGGCCGCGCCTCGACCTGGTCTTCACCGCGATCGCCGATGAAGAACGGCGTGCCGTCGGGGAAGACGCCGTGGCATTTGACCACCTTGAACTGCCCGGCGGAGAGCGCGCGCTCATCGAACTGGGCGGACGTGATGCCCCAGTCGTAGCCCACGACGGCGTGGAGGCGCGCTTGGAGCAGCGTCTCGTGGTAGGCGTCCGTTTGCTGCAGGTGCTGAGGGGTCATGAAGAGCCCCTCGGTCCAGACCGGCTTGCGCGGGTGAATCATGTCGCCCGTCCAGTCTTATCAGATGTGCCGTGCACGGCGTCGCGAAAGCGGGTCGGGCGCAGGGAGCGCCGACGCTGCGCTGCGCGCATCGGCCCGCTCGTCGTCGCCGGGGGCCGCGCGGTCACGTCGCGCACGTCGCGTGGACTGCCGCTGGGAGAACGACCTGCGCGCGCCACGGCGATCACTTCCCCGGGCGGGCGGGCGCCTCTGGCGCGGCCACCTTCTTCGGCAGGCTGAGCCGGCGAACCGCGCTCGCGTTGGGGAACATCGACTCGTCGAACTCGACCCCGTTGTCGATCTTCGTCGAGTCGATGAAGAACGCGACCCGCGGATCGGCCACGGGCGGACCCGCGTCGGGCTCGCGGCCGCCGCACTGCGCCTCTCCGGGCGGCAGCGGGAACTCGTAGAAGGTCTTCCAGCTGTTGCCCTTCGGGCTGTGGAACAGGGCGGCGCCGACGAGGTGGCTCGCGTCTGGCAGGCGCTCGAACTTCACCTCGACGAGGTCGTTCGGGAAGACCTCGACCTCGTCGACCTTGGCGAGGTCGTCCTCGAGCGTCTCCTTGTCCTTGAGGAGGATCTGGTCGTACGTCGCGTTCTCCATGCGCGCGCTGCTCTTCAGCTGGTAGAGCCGCACGACCACGGGCCGGGGGTTCCCGTTCTCGTTGGGGTTGATGTTGTCGGACGCGTAGATCGAGAGCGTCACGATCTGGACGTCGCACGGCTCGGGGGCCGCGGGCGGCGGCGCGGCGGACGTGCAGCCCGAGAGCGCGGCGGGCAGCGCGGCGCCGAGGCCGACGGCGAAGGTCGCCGCCGCGATGGCCGCCGCGACCTTCGCCGGAGCCGCCCCGCGGAGGAGCGACGCCGGCCGACGTCGAGGCCCCGGCTGGCGCGCCGAGCCCTCCCCTGCGGGGGAGGGCGAACGCGGCGCCCCGATCCACATCGAACGCTGTAGGAGCTTGGCGAACGGGACCATGCTCCGCCCAATTTATGCGGAGTCTTGCGGCCCGTACAACTTTCGGTGCGCGGGCGGCGTCGATCGGTCCGATTCAGTCCGAGAACGCGATCGTGAAGTTCTTTTCGGCGTCGACCCCGATCTGGAGCCGCTTGGGGAGCGGCCCCTCCGCCATCTTCTCGAGGACGGCGACCGAGAGCAGCGGCAGGAGCGACGCCCGGAGGATATGGTCGATGTTGCGCGCCCCCGTGTCGACCTCGGTGCAGCGCGCCGCGATCGTCTCGACGAGCGCGTCCGAGTACGACGCCTCGATCCGCTGGCTCTTGCGCAGGCGGTCGACGAGCGCGTCGAGCTTGAGCCGCGTGATCTCGCCGAGCGCGTCGGGGGAGATCGGCAGGTACGGCACCGTCGTCATGCGCGCGAGCAGCGCCGGCTTGAAGTGCGCGGAGAGCGTCGGCTTGATCGACTCGACGATCTCCTTGATGAACTCGCCGTCCGCGTCGAGGCGCCGCGACGGGTCTTCTTCCCGCGCCGCGACCGTCATGTTCGTGATCTTGTCGGTCGCGAGGTTGCTCGTCAGGATGATGACCGTGTTCTTGAAGTCGACGAGCCGCCCCTCGCCGTCGCTCAGCATGCCCTTGTCGAACACCTGGTAGAACAGGTTCATCACGTCGGGGTCGGCCTTCTCGACCTCGTCGAGGAGCACCACCGTGTAGGGCCGCTGGCGCACGGCCTCGGTGAGCATGCCGCCCTCGCCGTAGCCGACGTAGCCGGGGGGCGAGCCGATGAGCCGGGAGACGGTGTGCTTCTCCTGGAACTCGGACATGTTGATGACCGTCATCATCCGCTCGCCGCCGAACATGAGGTCGGCGATCCCGAGCGCGGTCTCCGTCTTGCCGACGCCGCTCGGCCCCACGAGCAGGAACACGCCCTGCGGCGTGCTCAGCGGCTTCAGGCCCGCGCGCGCGCTCCGGAGCTCCTTCGAGATGCTCACGATGCCGTGCGTCTGCCCCTTGATCCGCCGGGTCAGCCGGTCCTCCATCTCGAGGAGCGCCTTCACGTCGTCCTGGACCATCTTGCCGACCGGGATGCCCGTCCACGCCGCGACCACGCTCGCGACCATGGCCTCGTCGACGTCCGGCCGGATCAGCGGCACCTCGCCCTGGCTCTGCTTGAGCTCGTCGAGGGCCTTCACGACGTCGCGGCGCGCGGCGTCCCGCTCCTCGTTCGTCTTCGCCTCGTCCATCTTCTTGCGGGCGTCGATGACCCGCTGCGTGCCCGCCGTCTCCTTCGCGTAATCGGCGCGCACCGACTCGAGCTCGGCCTTCGCCTTGGCGAGCTTGTCCTTGAGCTCCGCGACCCGCTCTTGATCGATGTGGACGCCCTTGTCCCGATCCCGCTCGAGCGCCTTGAGCTCGGTCTCGGTGTTCACGATGAGGATCTCGGCGTCCTCGACCGCGGCGGGGCGCTGCTGCAGCGCGACCTTCACCCGGGCCGCACAGGTGTCGAGCAGGTCGACCGCCTTGTCCGGCAGCTGCCTCCCGGTCAGGTAGCGCGCCGACAGCCGCACGGCCGCGGTCACCGCCTCATCCTGGATGATGACGTTGTGGGCCGCCTCGAACTTCGGCCGGAGCCCCCGGAGCATGACGACGGCCGCCGGCTCGCTCGGCTCGTCGACCTTCACCGGCTGGAAGCGCCGCTCCAGGGCCGCGTCCTTCTCGAAGTATTTCTTGTACTCGCTCCACGTCGTGGCCGCGATCGTCCGGAGCTCGCCGCGGGCGAGCGCCGGCTTGAGCAGGTTGGCCGCGTCGCCGCCGCCTTGCTGGCCGCCCGCGCCGATCAGCGTGTGCGCCTCGTCGATGAAGAGGATGATCGGCTTCGACGACCCCTTCACCTCGGCGATCACCTGCTTCATCCGGTTCTCGAACTCGCCCTTCACGCCGGCCCCTGCCTGGAGCAGCCCCATGTCGAGCCCGAGGATGTCGACGCCTTGCAGGAGCGGCGGCACCTTCGGGTTCTCCGGCGTGCTCTCGACGATGAGCAGCGCGAGCCCCTCGACGAGCGCCGTCTTCCCGACGCCCGCGTCGCCGACGATGATCGGGTTGTTCTTGCGACGCCGCGCGAGGATATCGATGACCTGCCGGATCTCCCGCTCGCGGCCGAAGATCGGATCGATCTGCCCCGCGCGCGCCTTCCCCGTGTAGTCGACGCAGAACTTCGCCAGCGCCGAATCGGGCCCCGCGCTCGCCATCCCGGCCGGCAGCTTCCCGGCCCCGGGGGCGCCTGCGCCCGCCGCTGCCGCCGCGGCCTCGGCCTCCTCCTTGGAGCCGGAGACGATCTTGGAGAGGTTGTTCTTGAGATCGTCTTTCGAGATGCCCTCGAGGTACGCGCCGATGCTGCTCACCGAGTACCGGGTCGGCTGCTGGACGAGGCGCTGGAAGAGCACGCCGCTCCGGACCCGCTGGTAGCCGTACTCCATGGATCCGACGAGATAGGCGTCCTGCATCCACTCGAGCATCGTCGGCGAGAGCACGGGCCTCCCGGCGTTGCCCTTCCTCAGCTCTTCCAGGCTGCGCTGGAGCGCGGCGCGGAGGTGCGATGGGTCGAGATCATAGTGGGATACGAGAAACGCGATGTCGGAGTTCGCGTCGTCGAGCAGCGCGAGGAGCAGGTGCTCGAGCGTGACCTCGTAGTGGCGCGCGTTGACACACTGGCCAATCGCCGCCTCGAGGGCAGAGGTGCAGTTCTTGGTGAGTCGCTTGACGATGGCTTTGGTGTCGACGAGCTGCATGCGCGGCATGCTAACCGAGGCGCGCCCTCGTCCGAAAGCGCCTCGTCAGCCTCGCCCCTTGCGCTTCTTCTCCGCGACCTCCGGGGCGCGGCCCTCGGCCCCGCTCGCCTCTCCGCGCTCCCGCTCGGGCGGCTTGGCCCCCCCGCGGGTCGCGTCGCCGCGCGGCGCCGGCGCGGCGTCGCGGGCGCTGTCGTCCTTTTCCTGCGCGGCGAGCGGCTCGCCGGCCGCGACGCGGTCCACCATGTCGGGCCGTATCCGCAGCTTGAGCAGGGCGCCAACGCGGAGCTTTTGGTCCGGCTCAATACGGTTATCGCGCGCGACGTCCTCGACGTCTATGACGAACTGCCGCGCCACGCCGATCAGCGTATCGCCGGGCGCGACGCGGTAGAGCATCACCTCGCGCGCAGACCGCGACCGCGACCGCGCGGCGCGCGTCCGCAGCGGGACATCGTCCGCATCGTCGTCGGACGAGCCCTCCGCGCCATCGTCGAGCGAGGACGTGGCCACGGGATCGCGCATCGAGCGTCGCTTGCCGGGCGCAGGCCGCTCGTCGTCGTCCACGTCCGGTTCCGCCGTCTCGGCCGTCCGCTTCCGCGCGGGCTTCGGGAGGAGCGAGAGCAGGCTCTCATCGTCCCGGCTCCCCCTCCGCGGCGCGAAGTCGCGTCCGCCGAGCAGGTCGACCGGATCGAGGATCGACGCGTCGTCCGTGGAGAGCACCTCCGTGGAGAGCATCGCGGGCAGGGCGGCCTGCGCGCGCGCCAGCGTGTCCGACGGGAGCATCACGAGGAAGTCTCCTCGTCCGGGCGGCACGCGGTCCCCCAGGATGTCGGGGTTCAGCTTCCGCAGCGTCGAGGTCCCCACGCCAGCGGCCTTCGCCAGCGTCTTGAGCGGCGTCCCCGGGGACACCGCGATCTCGGCGGCGTCGATCGGCCGGCTCACCGCGACCTCATCGAACCCGAACCGCTCCAGGTTGTTCGCCACGATCGCCGCCGCCCCGATCTTCGGCACGTAAGCGGCCGTCTCCGAGGGGATCGCCTCCTGGCGCGCCAGCTCGTTGAAGTCGGACGTCCCGTAGCGATCGATGCGGTCGAGCAGCTGCTCGTAGCCCATGTTGTAGGCCGCGAGCGCGAGGTCCCAGCTGCCGAAGCGCAGGTAGAGATCGCGCAGGTGGTGAGCCGCCGCCTGCGTCGCGAGGCGCGGGTTCTTCCGCTGGTCGAGGTGCCGCGTCTGCTGAAGCCCGTAGACCGCGCCGGTGGCGGGCATGAACTGCCAGAGCCCGACGGCGCCGACCGGCGATTTCGCCCGCGGATCGAAGCCGCTCTCGATCATGGACACCCAGATGAGATCCTCCGGAAGCCGTCGCTCCCTGAGCTCGGCCTGGACCATCTCCTGGTAACGCCCGCTCCGCTTCAGCCACGTCTCGAACATCTGCCGCCCGCGGTCGGTGCGCGTGAAGAAGCGGACGTACTTGAGGGTGCGGCGCGACACGGCGAGCCGGAGGTCCGGCAGCTGCAGCTTCGAGAGCGCCTCGGCGCCGGCCGAGTCGAGGTCGTCCACGTCATCGGCGTAGCTGCCTTCCGCCGAGAACGCGCGCGGCGGCCGCGAGAAGCTCGGCCGATCGAGCTCGCACGCGGCGCCCTCCCGCGCGTCGCGCCCCGCGGCCTCGCGCAGCCGCCACAGCTCCCGCGACTCGCCCCCCGGCGGCGCTGCCGGGCCGTCGAGCCCGCGCGCCGGCGCCGCGTACGGGGGCGGCGCCGCGGCGAGCGCCCCGACCGCCGCCGTGGCCCGCGGCGCCCCCAGCTGGTAGGTCGACACCGCCGACTGAACCGACGTGATCGCCGACTGGGGCGCCGCCATCCCGACCCCGTAGCCAAACGCCAGGGCCGAGACCAGGGGAGGGATCTTGTGGACGAGGCTCATGTGCGTGTGGTTTAGGGTCGCACCATGTAGGCAAACCGGTCAACAAACCGGCCGGACCGGGTGGGCTGGGCTTGGCGGGCCACTGGGCGGGCCGGCCTCGGTGGCCACTGGGCGGGCCGGCCTCGGCGGCCTCTGGGCCTCTGCGCGGGCCGGCCTCGGCGTGGCCGCTGGGTGGGCTGCACGCCGACTGGCGGGCCGCATGGTGCGGATGGACGTCAGGCACTCCCGTCCGGCGGAGCGGGTCTGCTAGTCTGCACCCATGCCGGCGGCGCTCTCGGCCCGCGTGTCCGACACCCAGGCCAACCAAAGCTTCGACGCTTCGTTCGAGCGCTTCCCTGTCCGGATCGGCAGGAATCAGCTGAACGATCTTCACATCGACCGGCCCTACATCTCCCAGTTCCATGCGGCGGTGGACGTCCGCGATCGCCGGATCCTCGTGCGCGACCTCGGCTCCACCAACGGGACGATGTTCGCGGGGCACCGGCTGGCGCGCGACACCTCGGTGGACGTGACAGGCCAGCCAGAGATCACGATCGGCCCGATCCAGATCCGGCTCGCGATCATCGAGGCGCCGCTGAAGTCCGAGAGCCCGAACGACGGCACGCTGCTCGGCACGGGCGGAGACAACCTCTCCGCGCTGATCAGCCCGCAGAAGCGCGCAGCTCCCGGCGGTGAAGACCCCTACCTGCGTCAGGTGGTCCCGTACCTGGAGGCGTACCGGACCGCGTGGGCTGCGGTCTATCGGATGATCTGGGATCACCTCGCGCGCCTCCCGCCCGACGCGCGCCAGAGCTACCTGCGCCGGCTTGGCGAGGAGCACCCGAGCGTGCTCGCGGAGCGGGATTTCCAGAAGATCTCTCAGTACTACGGCGTGGACTACCGCACGCTCGGCGAGCTGGCCCCGGCGAACGCGGCGTTCGCAGCGCTCTCGGAGCTGGCGAGCGCCCTCGCGCCCGGCACGAAGCCCCCGGACGACGTCGCGGGCATCGTCAACTTCGCGCGCCGGCTCCGCGACACGATGGAGGTCTTCCTGAAGTGCTTCGTGAGCTTGCGCGACGGCTATCAGGAGTTCGAGGCCGAGGTGCTCGCGCGCGATCGCTCCGCGGAGACGGACAAGGTCGCGAACGCGCAGGACGCGAAGGAGCTCGGCACGGTCCTGCTCACGCCGGTCGGGGGCCCGGACGCCGCGCGGCACCTCCACGAGATCTTCGTGGATGTCATGAGCCACCAGATCGCGCTCCTGAACGGCGTGATGGGGGGCGTGAGGTCGCTGCTCGTCAAGCTCTCCCCGAAGACGCTCGAGGAGAAGCTCGAGCGCGCGGGCAAGAAAGGCGGGCTGTTCTCGAACAAGTACGAGGAGCTCTGGAAGCTCTACGAGCGCCGCCACGGCGACTATTCGGGGGAGGACAAGGAGACTTTTCGGGAAATATTTGGCGAGCAGTTCTCTCGGGCGTACGCTGCGACCGCCGCAGAGGACTATGGGTCGTCCGGCGAGCCGGGAGGCCGGAGCATCGTCCGCTTCCCCGGCTCTGGGAATCCGAACAAACGCTAGCGCCCCACAACGGCGGGGCTCCGCGCGGCGAGCCGCGCCTTGGGCTCGCCGATCTTCGCCGGAGGCGCGGCCGAACGCGAGGCGCCGTTCATGCGAATCACGGAGAAAGTCGTAGCAGCAGGTTGTCTGGCCGTCGCCGCGTGCCTCCTCGCCCCGCGCGAGGCGGCCGCGCAGACGACGGTCCAACGCGATAAGAACTGGGCCACGGTCTCGGACGTGAGCCTCGTGCTGGGAAGCTCCGTCGTTTTCCTGATGCCGCGTGTCTATTACAGCGATCCCGAGGCCACGGTCGGCTGGAAGGGGCGCTGGCATTTCTCGGTCATGGCGCCCGCCATGACGATGACCGCGCTGACGCTGCTCGTGGACCTGCCGATCAAGAACGCGCTCGAGTCGACGCGCCCTGGCTGCTCGATCGACGAGACGAATGCGGCGGTGTCCGACTCGGGCTGCGAGTCGTTCGGCGGCCCGTCGACGCACGCGTTCGCCTCCTGGGGCGCGACGGGCGCGGGGACGGGCATCTTCGTGGTCGATACGTTCCGCTACTCGTCTGGCCGCTTCAACGCCGGCGCCTTCATCGGCAATGTGGCCTTCCCCCTCACCGCCTCGGTCGTCACCACCATCGCCCGCAGCGTCGCCCCCGGCGACACGCGACCGCACGAGAACGCCGGTCAGATCGCGATCGGCGGCGTCACCGGCTTCCTGAGCGGCCTCGCCGTCGGCACCGCCTACGCGATGCTCCAGCGCCCGAACTGCGGCTACGGCAACGCGCTGTTCTGCTGGTAGCCGCCTCTCCGGCAGGCCTCCCTCCCCTCTCCCGCAGGCCTCCCAACTCCCCTCGCTAGCAAGCCTCCCTGCGCTCGCTCGCTGGAGCGGCCAGGGGTCGTGGGGGAGCGGGGGGCAGGCCGACGTTCGAGCAGATCACGCGCGCCGCGTGCGCGCCATGCGCGGGCAAGACGCGCGTCCGGCGGGCCCCCCCCCGCCCCCCGCGCTCCCTCTACGACCCCCTGGCCGCGGCTGCTGTTCTACAGCGGTTTCCGCCCACCTCTGCACCATGCAGAGCAGAGCGGCGGTCTCCCGCACAGGAGACGGGCCCAGATCGGCGTTTTCGGCGCGCAAGCGCACTCCGGTGCGCTGAGCACCGAAAACGTCGAGGTGGGCCCGTATCCGAAGCGGGTGACCGTCGCTCTAGTCCTGTCCGACGACGCGCTCCCAGAGCGGATCGTTCGACGAGAAGATCGTATCCCGCTCCACCCGGAGGAATCGCTGGAACTCGACGCGGCGGAGCTCGCGGTCGCTGTCGCGGTTGCCGTCGTCGTGCTTCACGATCTTCACCCGCACCTGCTCGAGCAGCTGAATGCCGTTCGGCTTGTAGGAGACGTCGGTGCGCAGCGCGTAGCGGGCGTAGAGCCCGCGCTCGGTGACGGAGGGCACCACCGCCGTCCGCTCCAGGTCGACGGATGCCGCCTCGATGAGCCGTCCCCTTCGCGCGAGGTAGAAGTGGGCTCGTTGTCGGCAGTCGTCGGGATCTGGGCAGCTCTTCGTCTCAGCGACGACGAGGTTGTCGTTGCCGAGGCGCACCGGGGAAAGCTTGGTCCCCTTCGCGGGCGCGCGGAAGCTGCCGACCCCGTAGACGTCCGCGCGATCGCCGGCCGCTCGCACGAGCGCCACGAGGCCGCCCTCGTCGCCGTTCTCGAACTTGAGGACGCGCACCCACACGGCGCGAAGCCCTTCCGGCCCGGAGCGGATCTCGACCTCGTCGGGGTCGATCTTGCGCGGCCAGCCGGACTTGGAGATGCCGCCGCGCAGGGTCTCGTTGGCGAACACGTAGTGGCCGGTACAGTCGACGTCGGTCGGCCCGATCCCGCGTTCCTCGCTGTAGCCGGGAATGACGACGCTCAGCCACTGGTCTGGGTCGAGGGTGCGGACGGCCGCCTTGCCGCCTGCCCCGCGCTTCGCAGGCGGCAGCTGGGTCGTGCACACCGGGATCGGATTCTGCTTGCGTGTCTGGAGCTCGCCGTGTGGCTGCTCGGGGTACGATCCGCAGCCCGCGAGGGCGGCGGCGAGCCCCAGGCCGACGACGGAGCCGAAGCGAACGATGCTCACGCGCTCTTCGTATCATGCAAGGCGTCGCCAAGGCGAGTTCGCGACCTAACGCTCTGGCCGGCCAACGGCTCTGGCCGGCCAACGGCGCTGGCCGGCCAGCTCGCCTCGTTCTGCGTGTCGACGGTCGCGCGCATGCCAGATCACGCTGCCGCCCCGCGCGTCGTCACGTTCCCCACACGTCCGCAACGCGATGGACATGCCCGCGCCCTCTTATCGAAGCGATGGCTTCGTGACGGAATATTGCGCGCGCTCAGGAACCAAACCCGAACCAAACCCGAACCAAAAGCGAACCGAATGCCAAGAAACCCGCGCTGCTTCGGGACACAAAAGTCTTGACGCTCCCAAAGAGGGAGTTACCTTCTGGACTCCCTGAGACGAACAGGGGTAGAGATACGATAAGAGTCTTATCTCTGCGTCTCCAAACTCCTAGTCCCGACGGGGCGGACCGTCTGCCAGCGCGCAATGGGGCGTAGACTGAGCCCAGGCGGCGAGTTCAAGAAGGAAGAGGCATCTGATCATGGCGTTGCAATCTCATCTCAAGCTGAAGGGCGTTACCCAGGGCCCCATCGACGGCTCGGTCACCCAGAAGGGTCGCGAGAATACGATCGCGATCATCGCGGTGCAGCATTCGGTCGTGAGCCCGCGTGACCCGGCGACCGGGATGCCCAGCGGCAAGCGCCAGCACAAGCCCTTCGTGATCACGAAGGAGCTCGATAAGGCGACCCCCCTTCTTTACAACGCGCTGGTCAACAACGAGAGCATCTCGGAGTGGGAGCTCAAGTTCTATACTCCGGGCACCAAGGCGGCCAGCAACGTCGGCAAGGAGCAGAACCACTACACGGTCAAGCTCACGAACGCGACGGTCGCGAGCATCGACTTCCACATGGACAACACCCGCCTCACCGACGGCAGCAAGGACCGGCCGGAGTACGAGCGGATCTCCTTCACGTACCAGAAGATCGAGTGGTCGTACGATGACGGCGGCGGCGCCCGCCAGGCGGACGACGACTGGGAGACGCCGAACCAGTAGCGTCTAGCAGCTGAGGTCTCGTCGCACCGGGCGACCTTCGGGTCGCCCGGTTGCGTTTGTCGTCCTGACGTTGGGGCATCCGGGGGTTCCTCAAAATCAGGCATGGCCTTCACGCGCAGCAAGCTCAGAATGTTGGCATGCCCCTCAGCGCCTACCTCAGACTCACCGGCGAAAGACAAGGGGAAATCAGGGGCTCCGTCACCCAGAAGGGGCGAGAAGGTAGCATCCTCGTCACCGAGGTATTCCACTCGTTGGTGGGGCCGCGCGACCCGGTCACCGGGCGCCCGACGGGCAAGCGGATGCACAAGCCCTTCATCGTCACGAAGGACCTCGATCGGTCCACCCCGCTCCTCCTCAACGTCCTCAGCCACAACGAGAGCATCCCCCTCTGGGAGCTCCAGTTCTACCGATCGATCGCGATCGGCATCGAGAAGCCGATCTTCACGGTCCAGCTCACGAACGCGAACATCTCGAGCATCCAGTTCCACATGCTCAACGTGAGGAGCCCGGCGCAGGCGCGCGTGCCCGAGCACGAGGAGGTCGCGTTCACGTACCAGAAGGTCATCTGGACCTGGAACGACGGCGGCGCGTCGGCGGAGGACGACTGGCTCACCCCGCGCTGAGCGGGCGGGCTTCCGCTCGAGGCGCGAGCTGATCTACGATCCTGCCGTGGCCGGTGCCTCCCTCCTCACCCGAATCGCGCACGCGGCCGATCCGCACTCGACGGAGCGGCACACCTACCGGGATCACGACCTGGAGTCAGCCATCCTGACGCACCTCGGGCACATGCTGAACACCCGCCAGGGGAGCTCGCTGACCTGCCCAGACTACGGCCTCATGGAGGTCTCGGAGGTGCTGCATGAGTTCCCCGAGGCGATCGGCCTGGTGCAGCGCTCGCTCAAGAACTGCATCCAGACCTACGAGCCGCGGCTGAAGAACGTGCAGGTCCGGCACCTGCGCACCGACGCGATCCAGTCGATGGTCCTCGAGTTCGAGATCACCGCGCAGATCCACTTTCCCGATGGCCGGCGGCAGGCGCTCCGGCTCGGCGCGGCAGTGGACCAGAGCGGCAATGTCCGGATGACGTAGCCCCCGCCCGGCGGCCTGGCTCACGGCGGTTGACAGCCTTCGGCCTCGGCGGTCGACTGGCGGTGGCGAGAGGATGTTCAACAAGTACTACCAGGACGAGCTCACCTACCTGCGGGATCTGGGGCGCGAGTTCGCCGCCGCCTACCCCGGGATCGCGCCCATGCTCGCGGAGAAAGGCGGGGACCCCGACGTCGAGCGCCTGCTCGAGGGCGTCGCGTTCCTGACCGGCAAGATCCGCCAGAAGCTCGACGACGAGCTCCCCGAGGTGATCCACTCGGTCGCGTCGCTGCTCTTTCCGCACTACCTCCGCCAGATCCCGGCGACCTCGATCATCGAGTTCACCCCGCTCCCGAACGTGGTGCGCGAGAAGCTCGTCGTCGCTCGGGACGCGGAGGTCGGGTCGGTGCCGGTCGACGGCGTCTCGTGCCGGTTCCGCACGACCCAGGACGTCGAGCTCGTCCCGCTGGCGGTGGAGGACGTGCGCGTCGACACGGGCGCGCAGCTCGCGCAGACGCTCCGCATCGAGCTCCGTCTGACCGGCGGAGCCGCGCTGTCGGGCCTGTCGCTCTCCTCGCTGCGCTTCTACATCCACGGCGAGCGCAGGCTGCAGGACGACCTCCGCCTCTGGGTCGGGGCGCACGTCGACACCGTCGCGCTCGCGGCGGTGGACGCCGCAGGGCGCGACACGACGATCGCGTCGCTCCCGGCGCGCGCCGTGCGGCTCACCGGCTTCTCCGATGAAGAGTCGCTGATCCCGTACCCGAAGACGGTCTACCCGGGGTTCCGGCTCCTGCAGGAGTTCTTCACGCTCCCGCAGAAGTTCGCGTTCTTCGAGGTGACCGGCCTGCAGGCGCTCTCGGCGGAGCGCATCTCCGACCGGTTCGCGATCCTGCTGCAGTTCAAGGACGGGCTCCCGCCGGGGACGCGGATCAGCAGGGAGAACATCCGGCTGTTTTGCTCGCCCGTCGTGAACCTGTTCGAGCACACGAGCGATCCGATCAAGCCCGAGGCCACGAAGCACGAGTACCTCTGCCGCCCGGCGGGCGCGGCGCCCGCGGCCTTCGAGATCCACAGCATCGACAAGGTCGTCGGCATCGCCCGACGCACGAGCCAGCGCGTCGAGATCCCCTCGTTCTTCAGCTTCCAGCACGAGCTCGATCCCGAGGCCGCCGCGCGGACGATCTTCTACCAGGCGCACCTCCGCCCGGCCGCGATCGGCGACGGCATCGACATGTACCTCTCGTTCGGATCCCCGCAGGACGCGGGGGCCCTCCCCGAGTTCGACGTGATCAGCATCGAGGCGACGAGCACGAACCGCCGCCTGCCGGCGCAGCTGAAGCTCGGCGATCTCAGGGTGCCGACGGCGACCTCGCCCGCCGTGGCGAGCTTCACCAACCTCACCGGCGTCACCGCACCGCTCCCGCCGCCGCTCGGGCGCGAGCTGCAGTGGCGCGTGCTGGCCCATATGGCGATGAGCTACCGCTCGATCACCGAGCTCGAGGTGCTCCGGGCGACGGTCGACCTCTACAATTTCCAGGCGATCGTCGATCGTCAGGCGGCGCGCGCGAACCAGCTCCGCCTGGCCGCGATCAAGTCGATCCGGGTGCGGCCGACGGATCGGCTGTACCGAGGGGCGCCCGTGCGCGGCGTCGCGGTCGACATCGAGCTCGACGAGGGCGGGTTCGTCGGCGAGGGAGAGATGTACCTGTTCGCGAGCATCCTGAACGAGATGCTCGGGTCCTACGTCTCGCTGAACTCGTTCACGCAGCTGACGGTCACCGGCACGAATACACGCGTGGTGCACAAATGGGACCCGAAGAGCGGCAGCCTGACGCTGATCTGAGGCCGGCTGCGCCGAGAGGCGCCGCGAGCGCCGACCCCGTCGCGCTGGAGACGCTCCGGCGCTTCGCGGATACCGCGCCGCGCTTCTCGTACTACCGCCTCATCTACCTGCTCGAGCGGCTCTTCCCTGCCTCGCCGCCAGTGGGCCAGCTCGGGCCGGTGCAGGACGAGCGCGTCCGGCTGCGCGGCGACCCCTCGCTCATCTTCGCCTCGAGCGACGTGAGCGAGCTCGCGCCGGTCAAGTCCGCTGACGACGTGGAGCGCGCCCGCGTCTCGACAACGTTCCTCGCCCTGTACGGCTCGGTGTCGCCGCTGCCGGCGTACTTCATCGAACAGATCGCGCAGGCCGACTACCAGGGCGGCCCGCAGCCGATCCGCGAGCTCCTCGACGTCTTCCACCACCGGCTCCTGTCGCTGCTCTACCGCGCGTGGACCAAGTACCGCCTGCCCGTCACGTACCGCAAGCAGGGCGCCGATCCCTTCTCGCGCCGGATGCTCTGCGCGGTCGGCATCGACGGCTTCCGCGGCTACGAGACGCCGCTCGATCGCTTCTTCTTCCTCCGCTACGCGTCGGTCCTCGCCTCGAAGTCGCGCTCGGCGAGGAACCTGGAGACGGTCCTGTCGGAGATGCTCGGCAACATCGGCGTGAAGATCGAGCAGTTCGTCGGCCACTGGACGAAGATCGAGAAGCCGTTCAGGAACAAGCTCGGCGTGATGAACCATCAGCTGGGCGAGAGCCTGACGCTGGGGCGCTACGTGTTCGACGGCTCCGGCCGCTACAAGGTCGTGCTCGGCCCGGTCGGCTACGACGAGTACCTCTCCTTCCTGCCCGGGGGCCGGCGGCAGGATCTGGTCCGCGGCGTCATCGAGACGTTCACGCCGGGCATCCACGACGTGATGCTCGAGATCCACGTGGACACGGAGGAGGCGCCTCGGTTCCAGCTCGGCTCGCCGCGCGCCGCGACGCTCAAGCGCACCGCGTGGATCGGCGGATCTGCGGCGGAGCGGCTCGTGATCACGATCCCCCTCGACGACAAGCACCTCGCGGGCGGCGACGACGAGGACGACGACGATCGGGGCGAGCCCCCGCCGATGTGAGCGAGGCCGAGGCGCGGCGGCGCTCGCTCCGCGGCCCCGCCTTGGCCCGCCTTGCGCTCAGTAAACGGTGAGGCTCTGCAGCGCGGCCGCGATCTCGTCGGCGTTCGCGTCGACGTTCTCGTGGTGCACGATCTGCACGAGCAGGATGCGGCGGGGGCTCCGGAGCAGGATCTCGTGGGCGAAGGCATCCGAGACGGGCTTCGACGGGATCTTCGCCTTGACGAGGTAGCTGCGCCCCTGCGTGTTCGCCGTGGCCACGGGCGCGCGACCGGAGAGGATCTCTGCGCCCTGCTCCTCGAGGTCCGCCTCGTAGCGCTTGAGCACGTCAGGCCACGGATCCTCGGGGCTGTCGATGCGCTCATAGATGGAGAACAGGAACTGCCGCGGGGACTGGTACGTGATGAAGCGGCGCTCGGGCGTGTAGTCGGCGCCGCCGACGTTCCAGTCCATCGGGCGGCTCATGCGGACGTCGCCGTTCATGAGGCCCACGCCGATCCTGCGCGGCACCCGGTCCGTCGCCGGCGCGTCGAGCGGCGGGAAGTACACCTCGAAGCTCGAGTCCTTGCTCAGGGCGCCGGCCGCGCCGTGGAGGTAGAAGACGTCGTCCTGCTTGGGGGCGGTGGGCGAGCCGCCGCAGCCGGCGAGCAGCGCGATCGCAACCACGGCGGCGCAGGCCGCGCCGGCGCGCCCCGCCCCGGCGGCGAGCGGACGGCGGGCGCGGAAGGCGGGGACGTGCGCGAGCATCGGCATTCCGAGGTGCCTCATCGGGGGAACTCTAGGCCAGCGAGGGCACGCCAGCCAAATGTTCGCCGAGGAGTTTGCCCTCGGGGTGCCCGGCATTGAATGATTGCCCGGCCCGGGCAGCGCTGCGCCCGCCGATCGAGGCGGTACCCCCGTGCCGCGAGAGAGCCATGTCCAACGAAAGCATACCGAGTCGCAAGGGCGAGCCCGCCGGAGCACCGGCGGCGCGCGCGCCGAGCCCCCCCTCCACCAGCACGAGCCCTGGCCGCGGGCGTCCGGCGCCTAGCCGCCCTGCGCCCCGGCGCCCCGCGCTCGCGGCAGCCTTCGCGCTTGCGCTGGGGGCCCCGGCGTGCAGCGGCATCGACGCCGGCGTGGAGTACCCGAACGACCTGCCCGCGATCGATCGGAACCTCTTGACTCCCGAGAACGGCCCCGAGGCGCCGCTCGCGCTGGGTGAGTTCAAGATCAGCCCCGAGACGTGCAACGGCGTCGATACGCACCCGGTCACGCAGAAGCTCTCGCCCGAGGATCTCAGCCGCTTCCTCGCGGCGCAGGGCGCCGGGAGCATCACCCCGAAGCTGGCGAGGTCGAACCTGTACTGGTTCGACTTCCCCGCGCGCGACAAGTCGTTCGTCCGGCTGCGCCTTGCGGTGCTCGAGGACTCCAAGCACGCGACGCAGGATCTCCACGACGCGGTGCTGCAGCACGGGCCAGGCTGGTGGGGCGTCCGCCGCTCGAACCTCGCCGTGCTCGCGCCGAAGGCGAGCCTGAGGGAGGCGATGGCGTTCGCCATCAAGTACAAGCTCGTCTGCTGGGGGGTCTTCACGTACGCGGCCAACGACGACGCGTACGTCGTCCCCGGGCCCTACGCCGAGCTGTGAGCGGAGCTGGCGGCGCGCGGGGCGGCGGCGCACGCCGCCGGCGCGCCGTCGGCAGACCACTGCGAAGCTGGCCCACGCTCGGGGAGAACGCGTAGACTGCGCCCATGCGCCGTTACGTCTTGCTCGCCGCCGCCGTCGCACCGATCCTCGCCGTGACCGCAGCCGTCTCCATGCCCGGCTGCGCAGAGGAATTCGATGACGTCTGCGCGTTCCTCGAAGACACCAGCAACTGCTACGCAGATTTTCATGCCGATGTCGTGAATCGGTGCGGTGCGCCTGGCGCAGGAAACGGGCCGAGCGGCCAGTTCGCCAGCCGCGAAACCCTCGACATATGTTTCCTCACGGAGGGAGGTCAGGTCGTCTTCGACCCGCCGCTCGACATCGCATCATTCCCTCCGAAGAGCATCGCATTCAAGCGCCTCGACGCCCAGGCGCAGGAATGCGGCTCCTTCACGTACTCGGGGGAGTTCAGCTACTCGGTGACCATCAATCCATGCGTCCAGCCCGGGGATGGCACCGGCGCCGGTGGTGATGGTGGCGGCGGCGCCGGTGGTAGCGGCGGTGCCGGTGGTGCCATCCCACAATGCGAGAACGCAAGTGCCGGCGGGGGTGGCGCCACTGGCGGGGGTGGCGACGACGCTGCCGAGGTGGACGGCGGTACAGTGACCGTTATCACACCGGAAGACCGCGAAACACTCGACGTGAGCTGCTCGGAAGGCACGCAGTACCACTTCAACCGGCTCGAAGCCGAAGCGAAGTGCGGCGGCTACGACGCGCTCCTTCCAAGGGCCATACTCAAAACGAGCCTGGGCAAACAGCCCCCCCCGGAGGCGGACCCCAACGATCTCGATGAATACAATGGTTTCATCTCCTTCAGCATCCACTACCCACCTATCGTTGCTTCTGGGCAGGGTGGGGGTACTGGCGGCGGGGGCGATGGTGGAGCGGGCTCCGACGCGGCCCCCTCGGCTGAGGTGGTGGAGTATTTCAACTGCGAGATCCCGGCTGCCCTCCCCCTTTGCTTCAATGGCGTGAAGGACGGCACGGAGACCGACATCGACTGTGGCGGCACGCTCTGCACCGCGCGGTGCGGTGATGGGCAGTCCTGTATCAGGGGCGGCAATGATTGCGCGGATGGGTTCGAGTGCGTCATCGTGGATGGCTTCTCCAAATGCGCAGCGCCCACGGACGGAGCCGGCGGTGGCGGCGCAGAGGGTACTGGCGGTGCGGGCGGCGCTGGCGGCGCTGGCGGCGCAGAGGGTACTGGCGGCTCGGGCGGCGCCGGCGGCCAGTAGCCCCGCTCTCGGCTCAGGCGACCAGCACCTTCACCACGAACGTCGTGCTCCCGAGGCGCAGCCGGTCGTTGTCGCGCAGCTGCCGGCGTTCGCCCTGCCCGAGGCGCTGCTCGTTGACGAAGGTGCCGTTGCGCGAGCCGTCGTCCTCGATGAAGACCTGGCCCGTCGTCGGGTCCGCGTGGATCGACGCATGCCGTGAGGAGGCGCTCGCATCGGAGAGCCCGATCTCCGTCGCGGCGTCCGCCCCGGCGCGCCCCACCTGCATCCGGCCGCTGTACATCGGCCAGAAGCTGCCTCCGGGATCGTTCTGGAACGTCACGATGAAGCCGACAAGGACACGCGCGGGCTGCGCCGACACCTGCGGCACCGCGCCGGAGACCGCGCCCTGGACGATCGGCGGCGCGACGATCGCAGGCGCCCTGGCCTGAGCGACCGCCGGCACCCCGCCCTGCACCATCGGCGGCGGCGCGACCGCCCCCCCCTGCACCATGGGCGGCGGCGCGAGCACGCCCCCCTGCACCATCGGCGGCGGCGCGAGCGCGCCCCCCTGCACCATCGGCGGCGCAACCAGCCCCGACGCCCCCGTCGGCACGACCATCGGCGGGGGCGCAACCATCTGCGGAGGCGCGCCGAAGACCGGCGCCGGCGCCACGGGCTGCTGCCCCATCGCGCCACCCATGGGCGCGCCAGACACCATGCCCGGGCCCGGCGCCCCGAGCGCTGGCTGGGCCGGCGGGACGCCCGGCGCGTTCATCGGAGGAGACGCCGGCTGTGATGTGAGCCCCGCAGAAGGGGCCGCTCGGGCCCAGGGAGAGACCGGGAAAGGCGCTTCCCCGCCCGTCGAGAAGGCGACGCTTCCGCCCGGCGACGCAGGCACCGAGAGCCCGCCTCCCCCCACCCCGTACGCCTGCGGAGGAGGCGGATAGGCGCCCTGCGCGCCCCCTGCCGCGTAGCCTGGCGACGCCGCGCCGCCATAACCCGAGACGGCTGGCTGCCCTGGATAGCCCGGCGGGCCAGGCGGAGCATAGGCGCCAGCCCCCGCCTGCACCGGCGGAGGCGCGACCGGAACGGAGGCTCCCGGCGATCCGCCCGCCACGCTCGTACCGCACATCGAGCAGGCAGCGTCGGTCTCCTTGAGCATCCACGCGCAGTTCGGACACGGCCTCATGCGATCACGAGGCTACCGATTCGCTTGACATCCGTCGAGGCGAAAGCCGCCCGCGGACGCGAGCACGCCGCGCGCGCTCGGCGTGCGCTGCGCGGGCGATACGGACTCGCTGCCACTCGCTGCCACGGGGGCGCGCCAAGCTCACCGAGAGGCAAGGTGTCCGTCGCCGACGCGCGGGCCTCTCGACGAAAAAAGGCGCCGCGCGTTCAAGCCGCGCGGCGCCCCGGAGATAGGTCGCTCAGCGATCGCTGGCGACGGCCGTCATCAGTTGCTGGCGATCGAGCTCTTCTCCGACTTCTCGATCTCCTTCTTCTCGCCGTCCTTCGACTCCTCCGTCGCGGGCGCGGGCTCGGGCAGCCGCTCGAGCGCGGCCTCCAGGACCTGCTCCATCCGGCTGACGAAGAAGAACTGCAGCTCGTCCACGACCTCCTTCGGGACCTCCTCGAGATCCGCCCGGTTGCGCTCGGGGACGATGATGCGCTTGATGCCGGCACGGTGCGCCGCCAGCACCTTCTCCTTCAGGCCGCCGATCGGGAGCACGCGACCGCGGAGCGTGATCTCGCCCGTCATCGCGACGTCGTGGCGGACCTTGATCCCCGTGAGGAGCGAGACGAGCGCCGTGAACATCGTCACGCCCGCGCTCGGCCCGTCCTTGGGCATCGCGCCGGCGGGGATGTGGATGTGCAGATCGCTCTTCTCGAGGAAGTCCTTCGCGATGCTGTACCTCGACGCGTTGCTGCGCACGAACGACAGCGCCGCCTGCGCCGACTCCTTCATCACGTCGCCGAGCTGGCCGGTCAGCTGGAGCTTGCCCGTGCCGTACATCCGCGTCGCCTCGATGAAGAGGATCTCGCCGCCGACGCTCGTCCACGCGAGGCCCGTCGCGACGCCGCTCTCGGCGGTGCGCTCCGCGACCTCGCTCGTGTACTTCGCGGGGCCGAGGAACTCGTGCAGGTCGTCCTCGTTGTCGACGCGCCGCTTCTGCGTGTCGCCCTCGGCGACCTTCACCGCCACGCCGCGGATGACGCCCGCGATCTGCCGCTCGAGCGACCGGACGCCGGCCTCGCGCGTGTAGTGATCGATGATCTCCTCCAGCGCCTTGTCCGTGACCTCCAGCTGCTCGGTCGTGAGCCCGTGCTCCGACAGCTGCTTCGGGAGCAGGTGCTGCCGCGCGATCGCGAGCTTCTCCTTCCGCGTGTAGCCGGGGATCTCGAGGATCTCCATGCGGTCGCGGAGGGGCGGCGGGATCGGATCCGCCACGTTCGCGGTCGCGACGAACATCACGTGCGACAGGTCGTACGGGATCTCCAGGTAGTGATCCGCGAACGTGTTGTTCTGCTCCGGATCGAGCACCTCGAGCAGCGCCGCCGAGGGATCGCCGCGGAAGTCGTGCCCGATCTTGTCGACCTCATCCATCATGAAGACCGGGTTGATCGTCCCCGACTTCTTCATGCCCTGGATGATCTGGCCGGGGAGCGCGCCGACGTAGGTGCGCCGGTGGCCGCGGATCGCCGCCTCGTCGTGCACGCCGCCGAGCGAGACCCGGTGGAACTTGCGGCCGAGGGCGCGCGCGATGCTCCGGCCGAGCGACGTCTTGCCGACGCCGGGAGGCCCGAGCAGGCAGAGGATCGGGCCCTTCTTGTCCTGCTTCAGCTTGCGGACCGCCAGGTACTCGAGGATGCGCTTCTTGACCTTCTCGAGGCCGTAGTGGTCCTCGTCGAGCACCTTGCGGACGCTGCCGATGTCGAGGTTGTCCTGCGTCGACTGCGTCCAGGGCACGTCGAGGATCCAGTCGAGGTACGTCCGCACCACGGTGTACTCGGCCGACCCGACCTGCATCGTGCGCAGCCGCTTCAGCTGCTTCTTCGCGACGGTCTCCGCCTCGGTCGGCAGGTTCGCCTTCGCGATGCGATCCTCGAGCCCGTCGAGATCGCCCTGATCGCCGTCGTCCTCGCCCAGCTCCTCCTTGATGGCCTTGAGCTGCTGGCGCAGCACGTACTCGCGCTGGTTCTTGCCCATCTCCTCCTTGATCTGGGAGTTGATGCGCTCGCGCATCTTCAGGATCTCGAGCTGCCGCGTGAGCAGCCGCAGCACCTTGCGGATGCGCTCCTTGACGTCGATCGTCTCGATGAGCTGCGCCTTCTCCTCGACCGGAGCGTCGAGGTTCGCCGCGACGAGATCGGCGAGCGCGCCGGGCGCCTGGATGGAGTCGATGAGCGAGCCCGCCTCGCGCGGGAGCTCCGGCATCAGCTGGATGACCTGCTTCGCGATGTCGCGCAGGCTCATCGCCAGCGCCTCCGCCTCGACGTCCTCCGTCGCCGGCTCGTCCATGCGGCGGATCTTGGCGCGCAGGTACGGCGTGTGGGCCGTGACGCTATCGAGCCTGATCCGCGTGAGGCCCTGCAAGATCAACGAGTAGTTGCCCGAGCTGTGCTTCAGCGCCTTCAGCACGCGCGCGGCGCAGCCCATCGGGTACAGGTCCTCCGCCCCGGGATCGTCGGTCGACGGATCGCGCTGGGCGAAGATCGCGATGACCGGGCCGGGGAGGTTGTCGACATCCTCCACCAGCGCGACCGACTTCTCGCGGCCGACATCGAAGGGCGCGACGGCGCCCGGGAACAGCACCGCATTGCGGATCGGCAGAACCGGCAGCTCGTCGCCGAAGACGACCTCTTCCTCGGAGCGCGGCGGCATCGGCGGGTTCTTTTTCTCGGACATGGCGATCTCCTCTAGGCACCCGACCGGGGGAGGTAAACCCCTTCATCAACACGCAGCCGGGCCGCGCGGCCAACGCGCGCCCCGGTCATCTTGGCTTGCATCCAGACGGATGCGGATGGTGCAACGCGGAGCCCTGCTGGCAGCTCTTGGTGGAAGACAGCCCGCGAGGCTACGGGAACTCACCATAGACACGGCGCATGCCGCGTGCCACAGCCCTGGCCATTTTTTTGAATGAGGATACGCTGCGGGTGGTCAGCTCCGACTCCGACCTGCAGCGCTCGCTCGTCACGCTCGTCACCACCTGGCGCGCGCGACGCGGCGCAGGATCCTCCGCGGCCGGCGACGGCGCCGACGAGGAGGCGCGCCTCGGCCTTGCCGCGCGGCGCGGCAAGGCCGAGGCTGCGCCCGGCACGGAGCGACACCCTGGCCCTCGCTGAACGATGATCGATCCCCTGCTCGGCCTCGGCGCGCTCGCGATCGCGATGCTCGGCCTGCCGGCGGCGCCGTCGCTCGATCCAGGGCCCAGCCCGGCGTGCCCGGCGGACATGCGGCTCGTCACCGGCACGCACCGCGACGAGGTGCAGCACGTTTGCGTGGAGCCGGCCAAGAGCGGCAAGGCGACCCACTGCTTCGCGTACTGGGAGGACATCACGGCCGAGGAAGGACCGGCGACCGAGATCTCCGTGTGCATGGACCAGTTCGAGGCGCCGAACCAGCGGGGGGCGAAGCCGCTCGTCATGCAGTCGTTCGAGACGGCGACCGCGTGGTGCGCCGCGCACGGCAAGCGGGTGTGCGCCGAGCAGGAGTGGGAGCTCGCGTGCGAGGGCCCCGAGCGGCGTCCCCTCGCCTACGGCTGGCGCGTGGACAAGACGGTCTGCAACAGCGGCAAGGCCTGGCGGCCGGTCGACGAGCGGAAGCTCGGCGCCTCCGGCGAGGTGGCGCAGCGCGAGGTCGAGCGGCTCTGGCAGGGCGCGCCGAGCGGCTCCCATCCCGGGTGCGCCTCGACCTTCGGCATCTTCGACATGATGGGCAACGTCGAGGAGTGGGTCGCCTCGCGCCGCGGCCGGCGGTGGCCAGGCGCGCTCATGGGCGGCTTCTGGGCCAAGCCGTGGACGGGCTGCCGCGGGACGAACGACGCGCACGAGCCGAAGTTCGTGTTCTATGAGACCGGCTTCCGCTGCTGCGCCGATCCGCGCCCCACGGCCGGCGCGGCGGCGCGCTAGGCGAACGAAGTGCGCGGCGGGCGCTGAGACCGGGCCTTGAGGCCACGCCTCCACGGCGGCGCTCGCCGCGAGCGAAGAAGGCGGCGCGACGGGCGCAGGTCCTGCTAGAAGCCAGGGCGTGCGCGCCCTGTTCTTCGGTACCCCTGCCATCGCCGTACCCTCGCTCGAGGCGCTCGCGTCGATCGCGGACGTCGTCGGCGTCGTCTGTCAGCCGGATCGGCCGGCCGGCCGCGGGCTCGAGCTGAAGGCGCCGCCGGTGAAGGTGAAGGCGCTGGAGCTCGGCGTGCCCGTGGTGCAGCCCGAGAAGGTCCGCACACCCGAGTTCGCCGCGTGGGTCGCCGGCGCTGGAGCGGACGTCGCGCTGGTGATCGCCTACGGGCGCATCCTGCCGAAGGCGGTGCTCGAGGCGCCGCGGCGCGGCTGCATGAACCTGCACGCGTCGATCCTGCCGCGCTACCGCGGCGCCGCGCCGATCACCTCGGCGATCGTCGGGGGTGAGGCCGAGACGGGCATCTCGCTGATGCAGATGGACGAGGGCATGGACACGGGGCCCGTCTACGCGGTGCACCGGACGCCGATCGGCCCCGATACGACCGCCGACGAGCTCGCGATCGATCTCGGGGCGCTCGCCGCGCGCGTCGTGCGCGAGGACCTCCGCCGCGCGGTGGACGGCGCGCTCGCGCTGACGCCGCAGGACCACGAGGCGGCGACGCACGCGCCGCTCCTGAAGAAGGAAGACGGGCGCATCCGGTGGGAGCGGAGCGCCCGGCAGATCCACGACCACATCCGGGGGATGACCTCGTGGCCGGGCGCCTTCACGACGATCGATGGCAAGGCGCTCAAGGTGCTGGCCGCGCGCGTCGAGAGCGAGGCCGACCAGGCCGGAGCGCCGCCGGGGACCGTGGTGATGGCCGGCCGCAGCGTCGTGGTCGTCGCCTGCGGCGTCGGCGCGATCCAGATCGTGCGGGCTCAGGCCGAGGGGCGGAAGCCGCTCGCGGCGGCGGACCTCGTCGCCGGGCGGACGCTCCAGGCAGGGATGGTGCTCGGTCGATGAGCGCCCCGGGCGCCGTTCACGGCGCCCGGTCGATGAGCGCCGCCCGCGTCACGGCCCGGCCGGGTGCCAGATCGTCTTCATCTCGACGAACCGCTCGATCCAGCGGGGGGACGTCGCCGCCTTGTCGTCGAACCACTCCGCCTCGCTGAGCGAGCGGGCGCGCACCCGCTTGACGCTGGCCGCGGCCGCCTCCTCGAGGCGCTTCGTCAACGCCGCGTCCACGCCGTGCAGATCGAGCGCGGCGACGTCCATGTGCGCGGCGAGGTGCGGCAGCACCTCCGCGAGCTGGCCGGTGAGGACGTTGACGACGCCGCCCGGGAGATCGCTCGTGGCGAGCGTCTCGCCGAAGACGAGCGCCGTGCGCGGATCCGCCTCGCTCGCGAGCACGACGCAGGTGTTGCCGGCGGTGATCACCGGCAGGAGAGCGCCCGCGAGGCCGAGGAGCGCCGGCCGCGGCGGCGCCGCGATGACGACGACCCCCATCGGCTCGGGCACCGTGAAGGTGAAGTGCGGGCCGGACACGGGGTTCAGGCTCGCGAAGAGGCTCTGGTACTTGTCGGCCCAGCCCGCATAGGCGACCGCGCGATCGATCGCCGCCAGGACCTCACGCTCGGCGGCGCCGGCGCCCTGCCCGCCGCGCTCGAGCGAGGCCGCGAGCTCCGCGCGCCGCGCCTCGAGCATCTCGGCGAGGCGGTAGAGGATCTGCCCGCGGTTGTACGCGGTGCGCGCCGACCAGCCGCCGAGCGCGCCGGCCGCTGCGAGCACCGCGTCGCGCCCGTCCTTGCGCGAGGCGCGCGGGATGTTCTCGACCGCGCCCGCGCCTCCGTGATCGCGCACCTGCGTGTACCTCCCGGACTCCGAGCGCACGAACGCGCCGCCCACGAACATCTTGTACGCCTTGCGCACGCCGACCCGCGCGCGCGCCTCGCCCGGAGGAGCGTCGAGCGCAGCCGCGCCGGCGCACTCGCCGATCGACGTGCACCGCTCGTCGCCGCCGCTGTCCTGGTTGCCGAGCGCCATCAGTCCACCTCGAGGTAGGCGAGCAGCCCCTGGCGCCCGCCCTCGCGGCCGAAGCCGCTCTCCTTGTAGCCGCCGAACGGCGCGCTGGGATCGAACTTGTTGAACGTGTTCGCCCAGACGACGCCGGCGCGGAGGCGCTGCGCGACCCAGAAGCTCTTCGAGCCCTTGCCGGTCCAGACGCCCGCCGACAGCCCGTACATCGTGTTGTTCGCCTTCTCGATCGCCTCCTCGGGCGTGCGGAAGGTCAAGATCGAGAGCACCGGGCCGAAGATCTCCTCGCGCGCGATCCGGTGCGACTGCGCGACGCCCGTGAAGAGCGTCGGCGCGAACCAGTAGCCCCGCTGCGGGAGCGCGCAGCTCACCGAGAAGCGCGCGGCCCCCTCGCGCTCCCCCGCCGCCACGAGCTCCTCGATCTTCGCGAGCTGCGCCCGCGAGTTGATGGCGCCCACGTCCGTGTTCTTGTCGAGCGGATCGCCGACGCGCAGGGTCGCCATGCGCTCGCGCAGCTTGAAGAGGAGCGCGTCGTGGACGCTCTCCTCGACGAGGAGGCGCGAGCCCGCGCAGCAGACGTGGCCCTGGTTGAAGAAGATGCCGCCGATGATCCCCTCGACGGCCTGATCGAGCGGCGCGTCCTCGAACACGATGTTCGCGGCCTTGCCGCCGAGCTCGAGGGTGAGCCGCTTCCCGGTGCCGGCGAGCACGCGCTGGATGCGCTTGCCGACCTCGGTCGACCCCGTGAACGCGACCTTGTCGACGCCGGGGTGGCCGACGACCGCGGCGCCGGTCGCGCCGGCGCCCGTGACCACGTTGACGACGCCGGGCGGGAGATCCGCCTCCTCGATGATCTTCGCGAGGAGCAGCGCGGTGAGCGGCGTCGTCTCGGCGGGCTTGAGGACGCACGTGTTGCCCGCCGCGAGCGCCGGGGCGAGCTTCCACGCCGCCATGAGCAGCGGGAAGTTCCACGGGATCACCTGGCCCGCGACGCCGAGCGGCCGAGGATCGCGCCCGGGAAAGGCGTGGTCGAGCTTGTCCGCCCAGCCCGCGTGGTAGAAGAAGTGCGCGGCCGCGAGCGGGAGATCGACGTCGCGGGACTCCTTGATGGGCTTGCCCCCGTCGAGCGACTCGACGACCGCGAGCTCGCGCGCCTTCTCCTGGAGGGCCCGGGCGATGCGGGAGATGTACTTGCCGCGATCGAGCGGGCGCATGCGCGACCAGTGCTTCTCGTACGCGGCCCGCGCCGCCTGCACGGCGAGATCGACGTCCTGCTCGGAGGCCTCGGCGAACTCGCAGAGCTTCTCCTCGGTCGACGGGCTGACGCTGTCGAGGTAGCGGCCCGAGGCCGGAGCGCGCCACGCGCCGCCGATGAAGAGGTCGTACCGCGGCGCGATCTTCACGTGGTCGCGGCCCTCGGGCGCCGGCGCGTAGCGCCAGGCGTCGCCGAACACGACGGCCGCGTCGCGCGCCGCGGTCGCGTCCCGCGCGGCGCTCGCGTCCCGCACGTCTCGCGGCGAGCCCCTGTCGCCGCCTGCCGCGGCGGTGCTGTTGTCGCTCATGCCGCGCACTCTACGCCCGCGGCCGCGCCTTGAACACCGACGCGGACCCGCCCTCGCGGCGCGGTCAGTCCTTGCTGAAATGATCCCCGCTCTGGTAGGCGCCCGTCCGCTCCTTCTCGAGCTGCATGAGCACGTCGTTGAGGAGCGTCGACGCGCCGAAGCGGAACAGGTCGCTCGTGAGCCAGGCGTCGCCAAGGGTCTCCTTGACCAGCACGAGGTAGTGGAGCGCCTGCTTCGCGGTGCGGATCCCGCCGGCCGGCTTCATCCCGATGCGCCGGCCGGTCGCCTGCGCGTGATCGCGGATCGCCTCCAGCATCACCAGCGTCACCGGGGGCGTCGCCGCCGGCGTGATCTTCCCGGTCGAGGTCTTGATGAAGTCGGCGCCCGCGAGCATCGCGATGCGGCTCGCCTTGCGGACGCGGTCGTAAGTCCCGAGCTCGCCCGTCTCCAGGATCACCTTGAGGTGCGCGTGCCCGCACGCCTCCTTGGTCGCGGCGATCTCGTCGTAGACCGCGCCGTACTCGCCGGAGAGCATCGCGCCGCGGTCGATCACCATGTCGATCTCGTCGGCGCCGAGCTCGACCGCCTGGCGGACGTCGGCGAGCTTGACGGCGAGCGTGGACAGGCCGCTCGGGAAGGCGGTCGCCACACTGGCCACCTTGACGGTCGAGCCCGAGACCGCTCGCTTCGCCACGGAGACAAGCTTGGGATAGACGCACACCGCCGCACAGGAAGGGATGTCCGCGCGCTCGTGGGGTCGAAGCGCCTTCTGACAGAGCTGCTCAACTTTTCCCGGGGAGTCTTTCCCCTCCAGGGTGGTGAGGTCCATCATCGAGATGGCGAGCTTGAGGCCGGCGACCTTGGCGGGGCCTTTGATGCTCCTTTTGCCGAGCCCGGCTGCGCGCTCTTCGACCATGACCTTATCCACGGTGGGCGAAGAGAAATCGGGGTAGGTGACCTCCCTGCCCTGGCGCACCACGCCGGGCGCGGCGCCGCTGTCGTTTCCGAAGATCGCCATCGGCCTCGTCTCCTGGCGCGGGAACGTACCAGAAGCGTCGGATCGATCCTACCGAGTGCGTGCTAACGTGGCGCTCTGATGAAGAGACGCTTCCCGATTGCCGTCGTTTTTGTCGTACTTGCTGTCGTCTTTGCCTTTGCCTCGCTGCTCGGGTGTGGCGCGGCCGAGCGACCCGATGGTGGACAAGGGCTGATCCCGGTCGGCGCGACGGCGCCCGACGTGTTCGCCGCGGATCAGCACGGCGCGATCCAGCGGCTATCCGACCAGCGGGGTCGGGCCGTGGTCGTGTACTTCTATCCGAAGGACGGGACGCCGGGCTGCACCGAGGAGGCGTGCGCGTTCCGCGACGCGTGGGATCGCTTCAAGCAGGCCAACGTGCAGGTCTTCGGCGTGTCTTCCGACACCCGCGAGTCGCACGAGGCGTTCGCGATCGAGCACAAGCTGCCGTTCCCGATCCTGGTCGACACCGATCACACGTGGGCCACCGCGTTCGGCGTGCCGATGCGGCTCGGGACGACGGCGCGCGTGACGTTCCTCGTCGATCCGGACGGCAAGATCGCGAAGGTCTATCCGGACGTGGATCCCGGGGTGCACGCGGACGAGGTGCTGAAGGACGCCGCGCAGCTCACGGGCGCCGCGCTCCCGGTCGCGCCAGCGGCGTCGGGCAGCGCAGCGCCGGCCGAAGCGGACACCGCGGCGCCGGCCGCCACCGGGGCGGCGCCCCCGGCGGCACCGGCGGGAGCGACGGAGCCTGCCACGGCCGCGCCGGTGGCGACGGGGACCATGCTGCCCCCGGCGGCCCCCGCGGCGCCCCCGGCGAAGGGTCCGCCGTCGAAGCGTTGACGCCGGCGCGCGCACGCGGCGCAGGAGCGCCAACGCGTCGCGCGCGGACCGCGCGGGCCGCGCAGAGGTCTGACAGGAGCATCTGCACACGGGAGCGCGCGCGTGGTGCGTAGGTCGTCGGAATTTTTGAACACCAACGGGTTGGATCTCTGCGTCCATCGCTTCCGCGACGACCACGCGCGGCCGACGGGCCTCACGCTCCTGCTGCTCCACGGCTTCCTCGACGCCGGGAGCACGTGGGATCTCGTGGCCGAGCCGCTCGCGCGGGCGGGGCACGACGTCGTCGCGCCGGACCTGCGCGGGTTCGGCCGGAGCGCCCGCGTCGGCACGGGCAGCTACTACTACTTCCCCGACTACATCGCCGACGTCGCGGCGCTCGTCGACGCGCTCGCGCCGGCGCGCCTCGGCGTGGTGGGCCACTCGATGGGCGGCGCGGTCGCCGTGTACTTCGCGGGCGCGTGCCCCGGCCGCGTGGAGCGCCTGGCGCTGCTCGAAGGCATGGGGCCGCCGGCGAGCGGGCCCGAGGTCGCCGTCGTGCGCGTCGAGGCGTGGCTGCGCCAGATGGCGGGGCTCGATCGCGCGCCGCGGAAGCTCTCGTCGATGCAGGACGCGATCGCGCGGCTCGTCGCGAACCACCCGCGCGTGCCGCGCGACGTGCTGGCGACGCGCGCGCCGCTGCTCACGCGGGAGGAGCCGGACGGCGGGCTCGCGTGGGCGTACGATCCGATGCACCGGACGACCTCGCCGCTGCTGTTCCAGGTGGAGGCGTTCATGACGTTCCTGGAGCGCATCGCGTGCCCGACGCTGCTCGTGAGCGGCGGGCCGACGGGGTGGCACCCGGAGGACGAAGCGGAGCGGGTGGCGAGGCTCAAGCGCGCGGAGCACGTCGAGTTGCCGGAGGCCGGGCACATGATGCACTGGTCTGCGGCGGCGGAGCTGGCGGAGCGGCTGGGCGAGTTCTTCGCCGCGGGGGGAGACGCCGAGGACGCGGCGGGCGACGGAACCGGGAAAGCAGCCGAAGCAGCGAGCGAAACCGGGTCGCTCGAGGACGGAAATAAAAGAGCTTGACTCGGCAGGGCGAGTGGGTAATCTGCGCGCCTCCTCGACGAGAGGCATGCCACCTTAGCTCAGTGGTAGAGCAACGGTTTCGTAAACCGTAGGTCTCGGGTTCAAATCCCGAAGGTGGCTCAACGTGAATGCCAGCGTGTTCGCTCGCCTGTGGGTGAGCAGGAGGCCGCTGGCCCTGGTGGTCTGAGCAACGCGACGAGCTCTGTAGCTTCGGTGTTCGTGAACCCGAGACCTACGGTTCACGAAACTGTTGCTCTACCGGCCGGCGTTCCGGATAGCGCGCCTCTGCTCGGTGCGCTGGTGTAGTCGCTACTTGTCTCGCGACGTCGAGCGCCCCCTGCGGACGTCGCATTCCGGCGGTGGAGAACTTCGCCGCCGCTCCCGAGGCGGAGGCTCTCACGAGCTCGTCCAGAGAGCGACCGCGAGCCCCGTCAGGGCGCAGCGCAGACGGAGCTCATGACGAAGCGCGCCGGGAGACTGCTGGCCGCGCGCAGGGCTGCGGGCCACGAGGCTGGAACTTTGCGACCGTTGTCGCGTCCTTTTCGAGGCGTCGCAGATCTATCGCCTCGACGGCTCGCCATCTCGCCTTCGGGCCTGCGCTGATCGCGGACAGCTCGCCGCCTGATCGCGATCCGCCTTTAGCCTGCTCCCAGGCGAGCATTTCCGTGCATTTCGCCCCCGATCGAGCCGGCACGACGGGTGCTGAAGAGCCCGGCTGGGTGCGACGGGCGCGTGCCTGTGCCGGAGCGATGGGCGCTCTGCATTCAGGGCAGGCCCGGCGCGCACCCAGGACGGGATGAACCATGTCGAGGAACTGGGATCAGACGCTCAAGGACTGGGCCGAGACGATCGATGCCACCGACGAGGAGCGGGGCAGCCGCGCCCGCGAGGCCATCAAGGAGGCGCTTCGCAGCGCGTCGAACCTGAAGCACAAGACGATCGATGTCTCCGTCACCGGCTCCTACCGGAACAACACCAACACGCGCACCGACAGCGACATCGACGTGGCCGTCGTGCTGCACGACGTTGCCTTCCACGAATTTCCTGCCGACGGCTCGGTGACGCAGAAAATGCTCAGGATCCAGGGCTCGGACTACTCCTTCGACTCCTTACGCAACGACGTCGAGGCGGCGCTCCGGGCCCAGTTCGGCGCCAGCAACGTCGCCGCCGGAAACAAGGCTTTCGACGTCCGTGCTTCCGGCGCTCGGCTCGACGCCGACGTGGCGGTGTTCCTGAAACACCGCCGCTATACCGGCAGGAAGACTGCAGTCGGAGAGTGGGAATACTTCGATGGCGTCGAGCTGCGCCCCCGCAACGCGCCCACACTGCGCATCATCAACTGGCCGGACCAGCACTACAAGCGCGGCGTCGCGAAGAACGACGCGACCAACAGGCGATTCAAGCGCTTGGTCCGCATCTTCAAGCACCTGCGCGCCGACATGGCCGCGCAGGGAGATGCCGAGCAAAAGAGCGCCGCCGGACAGGTGAGCTCGTTCGTCCTCGAGTGCCTCGTCCACAACGTACCGGACACGCACTTCAACCAGGAGGATGGTGGTTATATGAAGGATACGAAGGCCGTCCTGAGCTGGCTGCTGCGCGCCACCCAGCCCGGCTCCGACAGCTCTTCGCTGACCGAGGTGAGCGGGATGCAGCCGCTCTTCCACGGGCCGGCGCGGCGGACGCCAGAGCAGGCCTATGCGTTCATGAAGGCGGCATGGCGGCGGGTTCGTGGCGCAGAGCCGCTCCCCCGATGAACCGCGCGTCGCTCACGATCCTCGTGCTCCTCGGCGCCGCCATCTGGGCGCTCTCCCTGAGCGGGCATGGCTGGGTCCTGCCGCTGTCTTTCTTCACCCCGCTGTCGGTCGTGGTGTCGGCGATGTCCGTCGTGATTCTGCTCTGGGAGGTGTGGCTGTGGCGGCTCGGCCTGCTGCATCCCTGGCCCGTGAGTCAGCCTGTGCTGCGGGGAACCTGGCGAGGCGAGCTCACGTCCGCGAAGGGCGAGGCGCGCACCATCTTCCTCGTCCTCGATCAGGCGTTCTCCAGGATCGAGACCCGGACCTTCACCGCCGAGTCCCGCTCCGCGAGCATCGCCGCGCGTCTCGACAAGGTGGACGGTGACTTCCTGCTCGCGGCCATCTACCGCAACGAGCCTCACCTGCTGCTCCAAGATCGCAGCCGTATCCACCGCGGGGCCGTGTGTCTTCGGGTCCACGGGCCAAATCCCACGGAGCTCAGCGGCTGGTACTGGACCGACCGGGACACGAAGGGGCAGCTCCGCTTCGAGCGGGTCTCCCGGCAGCTCTCGAGCGACTTCGCGAGCGCTACCGCCCTCGCCGCGCCCTCAGCGTAAGTTCAGGCCAGCCCCAGCAGCCTGCGCAGCTTGCCCCGCGATACGCCGAGCCGGCGCGCCGCCTCCGACTGGTTGTCCCTGCACTCCGCGAGCACCTGCTCCGCCGCCTCCCGGGTCAGCGCCACCCGGGCGGCGGGCGGGCCGAGCACACGCTCGACCGCGTGCTGCGTGAGCGGCGCCGAGGGGCCGATCATCGCCGCGAGGCGATCCACGTCGCGCACGTTCGCCGGCCACCTCTCCAGCATGAGCCGCTCGACCGCCTCCACCTCGGTCTCCCGCGGATCGAAGGGCGCCCCCCGCCGCTCGCGCAGCGCCTGGAGCACGGCAAAGACGTCCTCCGGCCGCTCCCGCAGCGGCAGGAGATCGATCCGAACGAGGAACCGCGCCAGGAGGTCGCGACGGAACGCGCCCCGCTCCACCATCGCCTCGAGAGCCCGGTTCGTGGCGGCGATGAGCGCCACCTCGACCCGGGCCGGACGGTCCTCGCCCACCGGGAGGATCTCGCGGTTCTCGAGCAGGCGCAGGATCTTCGGCTGCACCTCGAGCGGCAGCTCGCCGATCTCATCGAGGAACACGGCGCCCCCCTGGTGCGCCCGGAGCACACCGCGGCTATCGCCCACAGCGCCGGAGTAGGCGCCCTTCTTCCAGCCGAAGAGCTGGCCTTCGAAGACGCTCGCGGGGATCCCCGCGACGTTGACGGCCGCGAACGGCTTGCCCCGGCGCCCGAGGGCCTCGACGACGGCCTCGGCGAGGAGCTCTTTGCCCGTGCCGGTCTCGCCCTGGAGGAGCACGTTGACCTCGCGACGCGCGACCAGGGCGAGGAGCTCCGCACGCACCACGGTGAGACCCCATGGGCCCACGAGGCGACCGAGCGGCGGCGCCGGCGACAGGGCGCCGGCGAAGGCCTCGCGGTAGACCAGGAGCGTTTTGCCGAGGCGCACGACGTCGCCGTCATCGAGGCCCATCCGCTGCTTTGCGCGGAGCGGAACGCCATTGAGGTACGTGCCGTTGCGCGAGCCGACGTCCTCGACCTGAAGGCGACCTCCCGTCCGGGAGAAGCTGAGGTGCCGGCCCGACACCTCGGCGTCAGGGAGGCCTGCCGACACGAGCCAGGCGCGGCCGACGACCTCGCCGGACGCGGGGATGGGCAGGGCCACGGCCCCGGGGAAGGCCGCGAGGAGAACGGGGTGACCGCGCTCCCCGTCGCCCGCCGACGGGGGCCGGTGCTCCTCGGTCGTGGGCTGAGAACGGCTGTCTGCGCGCATGGCTCAGGGTCCCTCGCTCGTCCTGGGATCGAGGTAAACGGCGAGCTTGATAGCGCCCCTCTCGGGGTCGTCGATGTGCACGTAGAGCCCTCCACACAGCGCCGAGACGAGCACAGGCGGGCTCCTCACGCGCCCCGGAAGGTACGCGCCGCCGTCGATGGAGAACTGGATCCTCATGTCCTCGACGTCCTCGGTGGTCACGGCGAGGCGATTGACCTCGTCACCGCTCGGAGACCCGATCTTGAAGAACGGCGCACACACGGGCGGATCGCCGATACGCATGCACACGTTGGAGGAAGGGCGGGACCTGGTGAGGTCCTGATTGCCGGGACCGATCACGCTCGACAAGCGCAACCACCACCGCGTGGCTCTGGGCAGCGGTGGAGGCGCGCCGGTGCACCGAGGGCAGCGGAGCTTCGTTGGCCCCTTGCATACCTGGTTCCAGGAGCAACACGCCTCGATCTCCGGGCTGCTCGCAGCTGGCACCTGCGGTGGCTCCAGCACGGTCGACGGGAGCGTCACTGACGCGGTAGACGGCGGCGAGGGCGGCGGGATGCTCCCAGCCATCGGCTCCTCCCGCGAGGCAACGAGGGAGAAGAGGCGCTCGATCCCGCCGCCCGCGATCCATGCCGTCGCGACGCCGATCACCGAGATCATGAGAGCGAGCGTCGCGAGCCTCCACCCGGCTCGCCGTCCAGCCGGCGATGAGCCATGCGCAGGCGGGGCCGGCGGCGGAGAGAGGTTCTGCGGCGGCGTGATGATCACGCTCGCAATCGGCGGCGGCGTCATCTTCGCCTGTTGCCTCGCGGGCACGGGCGCAGCACGCGGCGGCGTCATCTTCGCCGGTTGCGTCGCGGACACGGGCGCAGCACGCGATGGCGTCACGTTCTCCGGTTGCGTGACGGCCACGGCCGGGACCGGCGGCGACGTCATCGGCGACGTCGCCACCTGGTGCGGCAACGTCGGCGCGGACAGCAGCGGTGATAGCGTCCCAGCTGCCGCGAGTACGGCAGCTGCCTCCGGGTTGGCGGGCGCGGCGCCCGTCCGCAGGATCTCCAGCAGCGCCGCCCCGTTCGCCGGCCGTTGGAGCGGCGACAGCGCGAGACTGGCCTCCACCGCCGCGCCCCATGGCCCGGCGAGCCCCCGCGGCGGCCACACGATGCGCCCCGCCTGCGCGGCTTTGTAAGCGCGTGCGTAGTCGACCAGGGTCGCGCTTGACGCAAGGCCGGTGGGGTGACTGCGGAACAGGACCTCCCACGCCATGACGCCGAACGCGAACAGATCGCGCGAGGGTCCCTCGGCTCGCCCCCACGTCGCCGGGTCGACGAGCTCCGGCGCCATGTAGGGGATCGTGCCCACCACCGCCCCCAACGACGTCAACGGCCGCGGATTGCCCGCCGACGCCGCGATGCCGAAATCGAGCAGCTTGACTGCGCCAGGCCGCCGCGGGTCGGACCAGAAGCTGTCCGCGAGCAGCACGTTGTCCGGCTTCAGATCGCGGTGCACGAGCCCCGCGCCGTGCACGTACGCGAGCGCCGAGGCGATCTGCTCGAGCGCGGCCAGCGCGCGCTCGCCGTCCAGCTGCCCGTCGCTCGCCGCCACGGCCAGCGGCCGGCCCCGCACGAAGTCCATCACCAGGCCCACGAGCCCAGCGTGCAGATCCTCGAAGAAGCCGTGGCAGGCGACGAGCGCCGGGTGCTTCGCCGACGCGAGGATCTTGGCCTCGCGCCGGGCGCGATCGAAGCTTTGCCGCCCGGCGTCCTCGAGGCGAACGAGCTTCAGCGCCCGGACCACGCCGCCTTGGCGCGGGTCGATGACCTTCCACACCGCGCCCTGCCCACCCTCGCCAAGGGGCTTCACCAGCGTGTAGTGATCGACCCGATCGCCTGCGCGGAGCCGCACGCTGCCCCCTCACCCGGGCGCTGGCCGCGTTGCCAGCTGCTCGCCCCACGCCACGAGAATGACGGCCCCCTCCGCTGGCCTGCGCACCTCCCCCTCCGGCGCGGTAGATAGCGCGCCTGCGAGAACCACCGGACCGCTGTCGCTGATCTTGGCCATCGTGGATCGGCGGATCGCTGGCATGGTAAGGCCTTTTACCCCCACGAGCGCAACCACGAGAACGGCACGGAGCGGCACGAGACCGAGCACCAACGCCACGACCAGCGCCCACCTCGTCCGAGAAAGCGCCGCACGCGTCGCCGTCACGCCGGCGCCGGCCTTCGCCCGCTTCCAGGATCCGTCCTCGCCAACCGCTCTTCCGCCGTCACAGCCGCCATGACGGCGGCCGCCCCTTCCCACTTCGCCGTCCTTACCGGCGTGCCCGCCCGCGGCCCAGCCGCAGCCGCTCGGGATTGAGCTTCAGTTCTCCCGCCGGCCTCCGGCGGCCGCCGGTGCTCCCGCCCTACATCGTCAGCACGAGCTTGCCCACGGTGCTGCCCGACTCGATCGCCCGGTGCGCCTCGCCGGCGCTCGCCAGCGGGAACGTCTTCACCGGCGGCGCCGAGAGGCGCCCCTCCTCCACCCAGCCGATGAGCCGCTCCATGGCCTCGCGCAGGATCTCCGTCCTGTGGAAGAGATACGAGAGGTTGAAGGCCAGCACGCTCTTGTTGTCGTTGCAGAGATCGAGCGGGTTGAAGCGCGGCATCCGGAGGAAGTCGACAGCGAGCTTCGGGTAGCTCGGGCGTCCGCCCTGCCGCGGAAGCATCGTGTGGAAGCCGTACACGACGAGCTTGCCGGCCGAGGCCACGTGCCGGTAGCTCTGCCGCAGCGTCTCGACCCCGTTCGCGTCGAGGATCACGTCGTAGCCATCGGGCGCGAGCCGCTCCGCCGCTGCCCAGAGCGGCTCGCTGCTCTTGTCGATCACCGCGTCCGCACCGAGACGCCTCGCCGTCTCGACCTTGTGCGCCGCGCCCACCACGCCGACCACCCGGCAGCCGGCGATCTTGCCAAGCTGCACGAGCGCGCTGCCGACGCCGCCGGCGGCCGAGTGCACAAGCAACGACATGCCCGGCCGCAACCGCACGAGCTCGAAGAGCGCGTAGTACGCCGTCATGAACACCGCGGGGAAGCCGGCCGCCTCCTCCGGCGTGAGCCGCGCCGGCAGCGGAAAGACCTGATGGCGCGGAGCCGCGACGCGCGAAGCGTAGCCGCCGAATCGCGTCACGCCGAAGACAGGCGCCCCCGGCGCGAGATCGGTGACACCCTCGCCGAGCGCGGCGACGGTGCCGGAGAACTCGAAGCCGGGCGTGATCGGCCAGCCGACGTACTTCTTCGCCGACTCGTAAAGGCCCATGCGAACGACGCAGTCGGCGTAGTTGACGCCAGCCGCCCGCACGTCGACGAGCACCTCGCCGCGCGCAGGGACCGGATCGGGGTGCTCCTCGACGCGGAGTTTGTCGTGGCTGCCGGGCTCGTGGACGACGATCTTGCGCATGGATACCTGCTCTGCTGACGCTGCCTCACCGCGGATCGGACACCGCGGAGCTCAATTGATCTGCACCGAGCCACCCTGGATCCGATTCACGCCGGAGGACCGGGTAAGCAGGTAAGCGCCTCGAATCAAGATCTTCCCAGCGCGCGTCAGCGTGATGCTGGCCTTCCCGCACTGGAGCACGATCTCCTTCTCCGCGGTGAACACCAGCCGCTCGCCGTCCGCCGTCGCCGTCGCCCCGGCGCGCTCGACGGCGCTCGCGCTCTCCCCCGCCACGTGCATCCGCCCCATCACCACCGGCCTGTCGCGCCGCCCCCCTTCGAACAGCAGCGCCACCTCCCGCCCCTCGTCCTCCGGCCCGAGCGCCGTCATCGCCCGCGCCGGAATACCCCCACGCGCCCCATCTCCGAGGACCGCAGCCTCCACGAGCGGCTCGCCGTTCTCGCCGAACCCGACGATCCGCCCCACCACGACCCCGTCGATCGGCCCAGCCTTCTCGGCCTCCGCCCGGACGCGCTCCTCGTGCGCCGCGACCACCAGCTCGAGGAGCCCCTCCACACCTTCGATCGCTCCCCCGTCCCCCTCTCGCTCGTCCGCCCCCTCCCCGCAAGCGGCCGCCGCCTCCCCTTCCCCCTCCTCGATCACGATTTCCTCGCCGCTCGTCTCCGCCGCCGGTGTCCGTCCATCGTCCCTCATTGCCCTGCTCCTCTGCTCCCGCTCATCCCCGACGCGCCCGTGAACCCCCCGTCGGCCTCAGTTCACCCCCACGTTGCTCCCCTTGTTCTCCACGTTACCAGAGCGCTCTCCGGTATTTCTCGTTGAAACGGGGCAACCCTCGGGGGGATCGAGTCGGTCGAGTCGAGCTTTCCGCACAGGCCTTCCCACGACTGGCCCACCTGGCGCCGCCCCCACGCCCCGCCCCCGGGTGTGCTAGACCGCCGCCCCGATGCGCATCGCGCTCGTTTATCCGCCGACCTGCGATCCCACGGCCCCGTACCTCGCGGTGCCGATGCTGACCGGCTTCCTCCGCGCGAACGGCGTGGAGGTCCTGCCCGTCGACGCGAATATCGAGGCCTTCGACGCGCTGCTCACGCCGCTGCGCATGGCCGACCTCCGAGACCGCCTCGAGGCGCGCCTCGGCGAGCTCGACCGCCGCCCCGCGCTCCCGCACGCCGACCAGCTCGAGTACCTCGCCCTCGCCCGCGCGCGCGGCGACGCGCACGCCGTCCCGGAGGCGGTGGACCTCGCCAAGGCCACGCTCCGCTCCCCTGACGCCTTCTACGATCCGGACGCCTACGCCCGCGCGGTCGCGACGCTCGACGCGGCGCTCGGCGTCGTGTCCGCCACGCACCACCCGCTCAAGCTCGACTTCACGGCCTACCGCACGCCGTTCGGCCTGACGTCGATGGCCGAGATCGCCCGGTCGAGCCGGCCGGAGCACGATCCCTTCGACGCCTGGGTGCAGCAGACGCTCGTGCCCCGGCTCCGCGACGCGCGCGCCGACATCGTGGGCCTCTCCGTGTGCTTCCCGGGCCAGCTCCAGCCCGCGTACGCGTTCGCGCACAAGATCAAGGAGGCGCTGCCCGGCGTGCACGTCACGTGCGGCGGCCCCGGCGTCACGCAGCTGCTCCTCCGGCTGTCGGGCGAGCGGCTCGCGCGCGCGCTCGGACCGTTCGACTCGGCGTGCCTGTTCGAGGGCGAGCACACCCTCCTCGCGCTCGCGCGCGCGCTCGACGAGGGCCGGCCGCTCCGGGACGTGCCGAACATCGTCGTGCGCGATCGCCTGATGGGCGCGCGCTGGATGTCCGGTCACGGCATGGAGGACCTGAAAGCGCTCCCCGCGCCCGACTTCGATGGGCTCCCGCTCGAGGCGTACCTCGCGCCGGCGCTCGTGCTCCCGTACGACCCGACGCGGGGCTGCTACTGGGGTAAATGCACCTTCTGCCATTACGGGCTCGCGGAGGTCGGCACGGCGGCGTACCGCGAGCGCGCCGTCGAGACCATCGTGGCGCACCTCTCGGCCCTCGCCGCGCGGCACGGCACGCGCCACTTCTACCTGTCGCAGGACTCGGTCGCGCCGAAGACGCTCGTGAAGATGGCGCAGGCGATCCTCGACGCCGGCCTCGACGTGCGGTGGGCCACCGACCTCAAGCCGGAGAAGTACCTGACCAGGGAGCGCGCGGACGTGCTGCGCCGCGCGGGCGCCGTCGCGTGCGCGCTCGGCGTCGAGTCCGCGTCGCCGCGCGTCCTCGGCCTCATCGACAAGGGCGCGCCCGTCGAGGTCGTCTCCGACGTCATCGACCACCTGGCGTCCGCGGGCGTGGCCGCCGAGGCGATGTGCTTCACGGACTTCCCCACCGAGACGCACGCCGAGGCCGTCGAGACGCTCGACTTCCTGCGCGCGCGGCGGGAGGCGCTCGCCGTGTACATCGTCGGCGAGTTCGGGCTGACGCACGGCTCGCTCGTCGCGCAGACCCCGGAGCGCTTCGGGATCGACGAGGTGTTCGCGCTCGAGGGCGACGAGCTCGGGCTCGGCCTGTTCTTCGTCCCGCGAGAGCCGTGGAAGACCGACGCCGAGCGCGCCGACGTCGACGCGCGGCTCTCCGACCTGTCGCGCGGCTGGACCTTGCGCAGCTATCCGTGGGCCGGCGCCGTGTCGACCGCACACACGATCCTCCAGTACGACCGCTTCGGCCCCGGCGTCTTCCGCGATCGCGCGGCGCGCCGCCCCGACGACAGCATCCCCGGAGCCAGCACCCTCGAGCGCGGGCTGCGCTTCGATCCGCGCGCCGCCGAGCACGCGGAGGCGCGCGAGGCGGAGATCTGGGCGACGCTCGTCCACGAGGAGCGGCGGGTGGGGCGCGACGCCTACGAGCAGCTCGCCCGATCGTTGCCGCCGCTCCGGCCGAGACCGGTGCGCGTCAGGTTCGTCGCGGGCGCCGCGCCGGCCGTGACGTCGGGGCGACGGCCGTCGCACGCGACCAGCGCGGCACGCTGAGCCTCGGCCCGAACGGGAACGGCGATCGACGCATCACGCGATGGCTCGCCGTTGCGCATCGAGGCGTGGATCAGCCGAGGATGCACTTTTGCTGCTTGCCTGGCCACGCCGCGACGGCGATGTCGTCGACGTGAGGTGAGAGCGACCTCTCGTCGCACAGGCGATGAATCTGAATTAAAGACGAATCAAATGGGCTTCCCACAAACCTTCATGATCGGTTAAGTTCCGTCGTTGGAGGTCCGTCGCCCCGAGCCCCCGAGTCAGCGAATCACAGGAGGAGGCTCCGGGAGTCGATAGGGCATGCGCCTTCGGCGCGCTTTCTTGGGGAAGCCGCGTGCGGGTCGTCACGCGGTCGAGTTCAAAGGCATCATAGAATGAAAAGTTTCAATGCATTCGCAATCCTGGGTTCGGTGTTCGCGCTGACGGGGTGCGTCGTCGATGTGGACTCGTCATCGGAGCTGGGGGACGACGCGGTGGTCGACGAGCAGACCGAGGTCGCCGAGCAGGCGGTGACGAACGGCGCGGTGAACGCCGCCTGCGCCGAGTCCCTCACGCTCCGCAACCAGCCCGGCGGAGCGACGATCGGCACGATGTACACCGGTCCGCTCAACGGCATCTCGAAGTTCTACGTGCAGTCGACGAGCGGGAGCTGGTCCTACGGCTACTCGTACTCGCTCGGCCGATGGGGCTGGGCGATGACGTACTACCTGACGGCGAGCTACACGGAGAGGGGGACACCGGGGCAGCTCGGCTACAACTACGCGTGTTATCGAGCGGACGGGACGATCATGGGCGGCGGCGTCGGCTGACCGGCGCGTCGGGTCGCAGGCGGCGCTCCGGGGGCCGCCCACCCCGAACTCTACTACCGCCGACGCCGCCCCGCCCTCCCGTCGACGGCCGCCTGCGCTCGGGAGGGCATGGTAGAATCCGGCATGGCCCAGAAGGCGCCCCACGCGAAGCTGTCTCCGGAGGAGTACCTCGCGCTCGAGCGCTCCTCCGAGGTGAAGCATGAGTACGCTGGCGGCGAGGTGTTCGCGATGTCGGGTGGCACGCGCGAGCACAGCCTCATCGCCGCCAACGTGGTGGGTGAGCTCCGCAGTTCGCTGAGAGCGCGTCCCTGCGAGGCGCACGCGTCCGACCTGCGGATCAAGAACGTGACGACGGGCCGCTACGTCTACCCGGACGCCTCGGTCGTCTGCGGCCAGCCCCTGTTCGAGGACGAACACCGCGACACCCTGCTCAACCCCACAGCCGTCTTCGAGGTGCTCTCCGACTCCTCGGAGAGCTACGACCGCGGCGGTAAATTCGCCCTGTATCGGGGCATTCCATCGATCGCCGATTACGTCCTGCTGTCCCAGAAGCAGGTGGAGGTCGAGCACTTCCGCCGCCAGCCGGACGGGACCTGGCTGCTCCGCGTGCTCGGACCGGGCGAGCGACTCCAGATCGCGTCGATCGGCTGCGATCTGGCAGTGGACGAGCTCTACCTCAAGGTCTTCGCTCGGCCCACGGGCGGTTGAGCGGCTCCGCTCGGCTCTCGGCCCGAAGCGGAGCCGCCGCTCCAGGACTACACCGCCGCCGCCCCGCCCCCGCCGGCCGCCTGCGCGCGCGCCCGCTTGCGGACCATGATCTCCGGCGACTCCGCGACCGCCATCCCCACGAGGCGCATGCCCTCCAGGAAGTGCTTCACCCCGCTCCGGACGAGCTCGTGGCTCGCCTCGCCGACCTCCGGGTACCCCTGCCCTGCCGCGTCGGGCTGCACCTTGCCCCAGTTCGCGAAGAGGCGCCCCCACGGGCTCTCCAGCACGGGGGCCATCTTCTCCTTCGCGTAGCGCGGGTACCAGAACATGTCGTGATACGTGACCGACGCCACGTAAGCCCAGGGGGCGAGCCACGTCTTGAGCGACCACTCAATCGGCTTCTTCAGAGGACCCCAGTAGATGCGGTGCTGGTTGCGCGAGGCGAACGTCATCTCCTTGAACGGTCCATCGAAGTTCCACTGCTCGTTCGCCGCGTCCACGTCGCCCACGAGCTCGATGTCGCGCACGTCGCCCGTCCCGAGGCCGAGATCGTGCGCCAGCCGCACGAACTTGAGATCGCGCAGCGGGTCGAACCCCATCAGCTTCGCCGCCACGGCGTCGATCGCCACCTGGTCCGAGGACGCGAGCAGCACGTTCTTCACGTGCGGCACCATACAGCGCGGCCCCGGGCCGTCGCCCGCGAACGTCCCGTCCATCACCGCGAAGACCCCGCGGTGGATCTTCTTCTGGATCATCAGGAGATCCACGAGCGTCTCGTGGATCACCGGGTGCGTCCAGTGCCGGTGCTCGTTCAAGAGGCCGCCGAACGCGTTCTTCATCGCGCCCGTCGTCGTCGTGAAGATGTGGGTCTTCACCGTCGGCAGGTGGATGATGTTCTCCCCGATGAAGCGCTTCGGGATCGAGAACCCCTTCGGGTACACCTCGTTCAGACAGAGGAACTTCTTCCGCAGATCGCCGACCGCGTCCCCGATCGGGATCCACTCCTCCCCTTCGTAGAGGTGGACGTTGCGCAGGCCGTGCGCCTGCACGACGTCGATCTGCTTGTTCTCGCGCTCGCCGAGGTGGGCGTCGATGACGACCGTGCGGTTGTGGCAGGCGTGGATCAGGTCCTTCGAGTACCCGTCCTGCGTCATCGCCCGGATGACCCCCTCGAGCTGCCAGGGCGTCGTGGATGAGCTCGGGTAGAAGAAGTGCCAGGAGATGTTCACCTTGAGCGCGGTGTCGGCGTCCTTGGCGACCACATCCTGGTAACCGGCCAGGTTCATCAGCCGGTGGTAGTCCGAGAGCACCGTCGCAGGCGACGTGCGGATCACAGCGACCTTCGATTTCGGCATGGCCGGGTCCTTATAGCCCGTCCGGAGTCGCCCGTTCCGGGAAGTTGCAGGGCGTCCGCGTGGAGCCTCCGTGCAGACGCTGTCGACACGGAGCAGCGCGGCGCAGGCGCGCGCGCTCGCCCGACGCCCGCGTTCCGCGCTCGGCGCTCGGCGCTCCGCGTACGCGCAGGTCCACCCTGTCACGATCGAGGCATCTTGCCCCAGGCGCGAGGCGCCGCACGCGCGCCCGGACGGAAGCGACTGGGCCGATCTCGACGCTACCCGCCTCGCGCCGCCGAGAACGCGCCGGCCGACAGCCTCTGCCGCCAGCCGGCACGGGGGCTGCAACGGTCAACAGTCAACGGTCAGGGAACAGCAAGGAACCGCGGCGAACAGCCGCCATCAGGAACCACGTTGAGGTCGTCTCCACGAAGACAACGGATCGACCCCAGACACCCCCTTGGAGGACATCATGCTCGGCTGGACTGTCACCTTCTTCATCATCGCGATCATCGCCGCAATCTTCGGCTTCGGCGGGATCGCCGCCAGCGCCGCGTCGATCGCGAAGATCCTGTTCGTCGCGTTCCTGGTGCTCGCGGTGATCTCGCTCGCGCTCGGGCGCCGCATGCCGGCATGACCGGAGACAGGGTGGAGGCCATGAAGAACGCGTCGCAACAGCGGAATGGTGAGAGGAAGGGTGCGTCGAACAGCGCGTCGAACATCGCGCCGAACGGCGAGCCCTGGAAGCCCGGCGCGCCGAAGCCGGCGGCGAGCCCCCCCGGCGAAACGCCAGCGACCCCCGACTCGCCCGGCTCGCCCGGCCGCACGTCGCCGGACCGCGAGATCCAGCTCCCGGGGACGGCACAGCCCGGAGGAGATCCGGGGACGAGGCACCAGCCCGAGGTGCCAGCGCCCGCGCACACGCAGGAGATCCCGGCGCCGCCGCCTCACGAGGTCCCCGGCCACGATTTCCCGCGCGCTCGGAGCGGTCCTTAGGCGATATGCCAGAGACTCCCGCCCTCCCTCCCGCGCCCGGCGCCGGCGCCCCGCACCGGCAAGGCCGCTTTCGCCGGGCGCTGGCCCGCGCGGCCGCGGTGTCGGCCAGCGTGATCGGCCTGGGCGGCGTCTTCGTCGCTGCGACGGCGGTCGGCGCCGTCATCCACCTGAACGCCTCGTCGACCCGCAACCTGATAAGGCAGCTCGTCAACGACACCCTGCGGTCCAGCCTCGAGGGACGGATCGAGATCGAGCACATCGACCGCCTCGGCCTCTTCACCGCCGACGTCTCCAGGGTGACGGTGAGCCACCCGAACGGAACCGAGCACCTGCGTGTCAGCGGCGTCCACGCCGAGTTCAACGCGCTCTCGATCGCGACGGAGCTCCTCCTCGGCGACGGCGACCTCGCCGTCACGATCCCGCTCGTCCGGGTCGCGGACGTGGACGTCTTGCTCGAGCAGGACGAGCAAGGCGCGCTCACCCTGGCCGAGGATTTCACGCCGAAGCCGCCTTCGGAGCCGCCCGCCGAGCCTGCGCGGCCGCTCCGCCTCGAGCTGTCGCGCGTCGTGCTCGATCGCGCGGCGGTCCACGGCACGGTCGCGCCAGGGAGCCCCATCGACGCGACGATCGAGGACCTCGCCGGCGGCGTCATCGTCGCGGACCGGAGTCAGTACGCGCTCGAGCGCGTGCGCATCATGGAGCGGCGCCTGCTGCCGGTCCCGGTCGAGGCGACCAGCATCTCCGGGAGCGTCAGCGTGCCCACGGACGCGCCGATGGAGCTCACCGCGAAGCTCGAAGGGAGCGTCGGCGCGATCCCGCTCACCGCCGAGGGGACGCTGAAAGACGAGCGCCTCACGGCGCGGGTCTCGTCCACGCGCGTGACGCCGGAGGCGGCCCTCGCGATCGATCCGAGCGCGCCGCTCGCCCGGCCGCTCTCGGTGCTGGTGACGGCCGACGGAGCGCTCTCGGACCTGGCCGTCACCGCGCACGTCGCGGTCCTCGATCCGCTCGTCGCAGGCGACGCCGTGACCGGCGAGGTCACCGCGAGCGCCCGGCTCGACGCGCTCGATCCGAAGCGCATCACCGCCGAGGTGCGGATCGCCGAGCTCGACCCGCGCGCCTTCGTCGGGGCGGCGCCCGCCGCGCGGGTGAGCGCGGAGGCCCGAGGGGAGATCCACCTCGACGAGGAGGGCGGGCCGCGCATCGTCGCCGAGGCCAGGACGGAGCCGTTCCTCGTCGCGGGGCAGCGCGTGCCGGCGACCGAGGCGCGCGCGACCCTCGAGCGCGGCGCGCTGCGTGCTGCGGCGACGATCCACGAGCCCGGCGCGCCCATCGAGGCCAGCGTCGTCCGCTCGAAGGACGGGGTGCTTCAGTTCGAGGCGCAGAGCGAGATCCCGTCGCTCAGCGCGGTGCAGCGCGTCCCGCGCGGCATCCACGGCAGCGCTGCGCTCCACGTCGAGGGCGCGCTGCGGGACGAGGCGCTCGACGCCAAGGCGACCGTGCGCGTCGCCGGGCTCCGCGTCGGGTCCGATCTTCAGCTCGGGCGCGGCGAGGTCCGGGCCAAGGCCACGGGGCCGATCGACAAGCTCACGATCGAGGGCGCGTTCCGCGGAGCGGACCTCCGCGCCCAGCAGTACGCGTTCCGCAGCGTGGCGGCGAGCGCCGCGGGGCCCGTCACGGCGCCGCGCGTCCGTGTGTCGCTGGCCAGCGCGGAGCGCCGGATCATGGCCTCGGCCCACCTCGATCTGCCGCGGAGCGAGGCGCGGCAGGTCCGCGTGGACGTGGCGCGCGGGGAGGACGAGGTGACCGCGCAGGCCGCCCGCGTCGCGTGGGACCGCGGGATCGCCCTCCGCGGGCTCGCGCTGCGCGGCGACGGCGTGGGGGAGATCGAGGGGAGCCTCTCGCTCGCCGGAGACGAGATCGAGGGCGACCTCCGGGGCACCGCGATCGACCTCGCGCGCATCGCCGACATCACCGGGGCGCCGCTCGGGATAGCTGGCCTCGCCAACCTCGACGTGTCGGTGCACGGCCGGGGGACGCGCCGCGCGGGGCGCGTCCAGATCGAGCTCGAGGACGGCTCGGTCCCGGGCATGGCGCCGCGGCTCTCGATGAACGTGACGGCGCGCCTCGACGGCGAGGCGCTGAAGGCGGACGGTCTGGTCCGGCTGCTCGCGCCGCCGGAGCCGCCGCCCGCGCAAGCGCAGGAGGCCCTGCGCCAGGGCGCGACGCCCGACCAGGCATGGACCACGGCCTTCGACACGGCGCCGCAGCAGAAACCGCCGCCCCCGCCGGTGTGTCACGGCGCCATCGCGCGCGTGCTGGTCGACGGGAGCGCGGCGAGGCTGCGCGGGCCGCTCCTCTCGGCGCGCACCTGGCAGACGGTCACCGGGTCGGCCCGCATGGACGCCGACGCGTGGCAGCTCGGGTGCCTGGCGCAGGCGTCGCCGGTCCGGCTCGCCCTGAGCGAGCTCTCGGGCCGCCTCACCGCGCGCCTCGCGGTGGCGCGCGAGGCGGGAGAGCGGCTCCCCTCGGTGCGGAGCCTCCTTGTCCGCACGGAGGGCCTGCGCGCGGCGGGGCCGATCGACGCACAGACTGGCGCGCCGGCGTGGGTATCGAGGAAGCTCGACGCGCGGATCGCCGGGGATCTCGACGCGAAGACCGGCGACGCCCACGTCACGGTGTCGGTGTTCGATCGCCAGCTCGTGGCGGAGCTCTCGGCCGCGCTCGACGCCGATCTGCCGGCGCTCCTCGCCGATCCGGCCGCGGCGCTCCCGCGGACGGCGATCGCCGCGCACCTCCGCGTGCCGCGCCGCCGGCTCAACGATCTCACCGAGCTGGCCGCCTTCGGGAAGCGGACGCCGGTGCTCTCCGGCTCCGCAGGGCTCGACGTGTACTTCGCGGGGAAGCTCGCCGAGCCCCGGCTCGTGGCCCGCGCGACGGCCGCGAACGTGAGCGGCAACGGGAAGCCCTCGCTCTTCGGCAAGCTCCGGCTCGACACGCTGCTCGTCTATGACGGGCGCGACGCCGCGCTCGACGCGTACGCGTTCCGCGGGCCGATCACCTACCTGACGGCGAAGGCGAAGCTGGGCGCGGACGCCGCCGCCCTCCTCGGCGGGGCTCCTTCCGCTCGGCGCTTCAGCAACGGCAGCCTCGAGGCGAAGATCGCGGATCTGCCGCTCGCGGAGGTCCCCGTCCTCGCCGACATGAAGATCGGCGGCGAGGCGCGCGGCGAGATCTCCGTGCGCGGGCTGTTCGAGGCCGCACCCGAGGTCAGGGCGCACCTTCAGTTCCCGGGCCTCACGCTCGGCCCTGACGCCCGGTACGAGACCGCCGAGGCGTCGCTCGACATCGCGCCGCCAGGCGGCGCGGGGCGCACCGCGGCCGTGGCCAGCGTGCGGCTCGCGGGGCGCGACGGCGGCCGGCTCGAGGCCAAGGCCGAGGCGCCCATGGTGTGGGAGGCGAACGCGATCCCGGCGCTCACCGACGATCGGAACGCCTCGGTGTCGCTCGCGGTCGACCGCTTCCGCCTGGTGGCGCTCGAGCCGTTCGTGCAGGGCTCGGTGAACCGGCTCGACGGCACGCTCGACGGCGAGGTGCGGCTCGGGCTCGGCGCGCAGGCGGGCTTCTCCGGCGAGATGCGCCTCGAGGGCGGCGTCGTCCAGGTGGCCACGATCGGCCAGCCGTTCGAGAACGCCTCGTTCCGCGTCGCCGCGAGCCCCTCCGGCGAGCTCCGCATCGACGACCTCCGCGCCGACGCAGGCAACGGCCAGGTCCGCGGGAAGGCGACGCTCCAGATGGAAGGCTTCGCGTTCCGGAACGCCCGCGCCGAGCTCTCCATCCCGAGCGGCCGGGCCCTCCCGATCACGCTGGAGGGCGTCCCGATGGGCGAGGTGCGCGGCAGGGTAGCGCTCGCGGCGGAGAAGCGGGCCGAGGAGATCGCCGTCCGCGTCGACGTGCCCGCGCTCGATCTGACGCTGCCGCCCACGATCGGGCGGAGCGTGCAGCCGCTCGGCGAGAACGCCGACATCACGACGTCGGCGCCGCTCAGTCAGCAAGAGTACGAGGCGCGGCGAGCGCCGGCCGAGCCGCCGGAGCAGGCGAAGGAGAGCGCGGGCGGCACGCCGATCGCCATGGAGGTCCACCTGGGCAGGATCGGCGTCGAGGGCGACATGGTGCGGGCCTCGCTGTCAGGGGATCGGGCGCACCCCCTCCGGATCAAGGTCGCTGGGGAGACCGAGATCCGGGGCAACGTGAACATCGTGTCGGGCAGGCTCGAGGTGCTCGGCAAGGAGTTCGAGATCGAGCCTGGCGTGGTCGCGCTGCAGGGCGATCCGTCGAATCCGTTCCTGAACGTGAGGGCGTTCCACGACACGCGGGAGGGGACGCGCATCTTCATCGACTACGTGGGGCAGCTCAACCCGATCACCGAGGACAAGATCACCTTCCGTTCGGAGCCGCCGCGCCCGGAGAACGAGGTGATCGCCGAGCTCCTGCTCGGCAGGGAGTTCGCGGAAGGGACGCTGGCGGGCGGCACCTCCACCGAGGCGCCCGGGTCGGGCGGCGGCAGCGCCGCCAGCGGGGTCGCGGCCGGCGTGGGGACCGGGCTCGCGTCCGCGCAGATCAACATGATCCTCCAGAGCATCGGTCCTCTCCGGAACTTCGAGACGAAGCTGGGCACGACCGAAGAAGGTGCGCTGAAGACGACCGTCGGCTACCAGCTCGGGCAGCAGGTGACCGCGAGCGCGAGCTTCGAGGAGGGGCCGACGGGGCAAGGGTCCGGGGGCGGCAACACCGGCGCGCAGGCGCGCACCGAGGTGAGCCTCGAGTGGCGCTTCCGCCGGGACTGGTCCGTGCGCGCGGCGATGGCCACCGGCGCGAACCCGGCGACGAGCCTCGACCTGCTCTGGAAGCACCGCTACTGAGCGTCGTCGCGCGGCGGGCGCGCCCGTTCGTCAGGACGGCGCATCCCCTTCGGCAACGGCTGCGCGCCGGCTCAGCGCGCGACGCAGATGCCGCCGCAGTCCGCGCCGATCGGCGGGGCGCAGTCGTCGCCCGGATCGTCGATGCACGTGAGCCCCTTGGGGCACTCGAGCGCCGCGATGCCGCCGCACGCAGGCGGCCGGGGCTCGGCCACCACGCAGATGCCGCCGCAGTCCGCCCCCCCGTGCTCGGGATCGCAGTCGTCGCTCGGATCGTCGATGCACTCGAGCCCGTCGGGGCACTGGAACCCTGCGAACCCCCCGCACATCGGCGGTTTGGGCTTCGGCTCCACGCAGATACCGCCGCAGTCCGCCCCGCCGCGCTTCGGGTCGCAGTCGTCGCTCGGATCGTCGATGCACTCGAGCCCGTCAGGGCACGGGAAACCCGCGAATCCCCCGCACATCGTCGGCCGCGGCTCCTCGACGCACACGCCCGGGCAGTCCGCCCCGCCGTGCTCGGGGTCGCAGTCGTCGCTCGGATCATCGACGCAGGCGAGCCCGTCGGGACAGCTGGTCCCGAGGAACCCGCCGCACGTCTCTGATCCGGGCGGATCCGGCGGCTCTCCGGTGTCGCCGCCGTCGTCCCTGTCGCAGCCCACGAGCCCGATCACGATCAGCAAGAGAGCCATCCCTTTGTGGCGCATCAGAACCTCCGTGTTGCGTTTGTCCGAACGCCGCATTGAAGCACCTTCGGTGCCACGGGAAGCGGACGCAATTCGGGCGGAGCGCACGGTCCCCGGCGCGGGCACCGCGATCGCGGTGTCTTGCTGTGTCGCGATTGTGCCAACGGCTTGACGGGAGGATCCGCGGGCGCGCGAGGAAGTCGTCTCCTCCGCGAGCCCAGGGGCGGCGCATGCATTCTGCGCGCCGCCCCTGGGCGGGCCGCGTCGATGGGGGCGTCGACGCGTCAGAGCGCGGTGGAGAGCCGGTCGAGCACGGCGTTCATGATCGGCCGATAGCCGTAGTCGGGCGACGAGGTGTCGGCCACCTGCGCCGGGCAGATCGATCCTGCGACCCCGCGTTCTCCCAGGCTCCGGATCAGCTGCAGCTCGCGGAGGCCGGGGTAGGCCTTGGCGTGGTCCTGCGTCGTGGACCGCCCACCGGGGTCCGCCGGGTCGTTCGTGCCTTCGGGCCTGCACAGCGGGTTGTCGCTGGGCTCGCCGGCGATCGGCCTGCAATCGCACGACTGGGCCCCACTGTCGCAAACACGCTCGGTGAGGAGGTTAAAGATGCAGGCATACTGGAGATCTCCGGTGCTCCCCGATGGGATCGTGTACTCCCGGCCGTTGATCGGGTTCCAGCCCGCGGAGCTCGGGTGGACGATCGCGTCGCCGGTGATCGGGTTCATGCCCGAGCGGGGCGCCATCGACTCGACCATGAGCGGATCCGCGGGCGGGATGTAGCTCGCCGGATCGCCGAGGATGGCTTCCCAGGTGCTGCCGAGGGTCGTGCCGGACGGCGGGTCGGCGAGCTCGGCGGCGCTCTTCAGCCCGCCGATCGACTGGCCGGACGGGTTCAGGCCGCCCAGGAGATCGGGCTCGCCGGCCGCGTTCTGGCGCGCGAGGTCCTGCCACGGCACGCCGACGATGCCGGTGAACACGATGTGCTGCGGCCCTCGGGTCCGGGTGTTGTCGTCGCTCGGGTCCAGATCCGAGAAGATCGGGTTCGGCACGAGCTCTCCGCTCCGCGACACCACGGTGGGCTCCGTGAGCGCCCGGGTGTACCGATCGACCGGGTAGAGGAAGTCGACCCCGAAGCGGCGCTTCTGGTCCCAGCACCGGCTGTTCACCGGGTCTTCCGCCGCGGTGAGCCTGGCGGGGTTGCCGTCGGGGCCGGTGCAGGCCGGATCCGCGGGGCAACCGTCCTGCGCCTGTGCGCAGGACTTGCAGCACGGATCGTTCGGGTCGGTGGCGCACTCGCTCCGCGGCCGCCACAACCTGAAGCCCGGTCCCGTCTCGGCGACAAGGTAGTTCCTGCCTTCGTCCTTGATCGAGCAGTCGTTCTCGTCGGTGAGCATCACGATGAGCAGGAGCGAGTCCGGCCGGAGGAAGGCCTTCCGCTGCTCCAGGAGCCGCGAGTCGGTCCCTCCCAGCAAAACTTCATCGGTCGCCGGCGACACGATGATCTCCGTGTACGGATCGGGATCGACGAGGAAGCGATAGAAGCTCTCCAGGGGCGCCTCGAAGCCGCACCCGGCTTGCCCGATCCCTTGCACGATGTCGCTGAGCTTTCCGGCGAGCGCGACCGGATCGGAGTCTCCCGCGGGGACGTGGGTTCCGGCTGCGTCCCACACGAGAAAGCCCTTGTCCTCGTAGGTCGGCAGGTCGTTCTCGGTCATCCCCTCATTGGAGCGCGCGAGGAGGCGGGCCATGTCGACGTTCGAAGCGGACGTTGTCCCCTGGCAGGCGCCCGACCCGTGGCCGCCGAGGCTGCTGCTGATGACGCCGATGTGCATGTCCTGCACCGGGGTGCGCACCCGCGATGTGCCAGCGGGGCATATGCTCAACCCGGTCGGGGGCCGGACGCTCGAAGTAACGCCGGTCGGATCGACGCAGAGCGGGTTGGTCAAGCCGTCGACGAAGTCGGCGAGCGCCAGGCGCATCACTTCCTGCTTGTCCGCCATCGACCCGGAGTTGTCGACCACGAAGAGGAGATCGACCTTGTCAGGCGTGAACTGCGGCGGAACCCAGCCGCCACCCCCGGTACCATCGCTGCCGCCGCCACCCCCGGTGCCATCGCTGCCGCCGCTGCCGCCGATTCCCGAGCTGGAGTTGGAGCTCCCGCCGGCGCCGCCGAGGGAGACATCGACTTGACATGCCACGAGCGAGACGGCGCTCAGGACGAGAAAGGGCGACAGTGCTCTTGATAGTCTCGAAGACATAATTCCTCCTTGCGCGGTGCCGTGACGCGCCGTCCGACACCGGCAGTGACCGAACGTGAAGGGACGCCCGCCTCGCTTCCCATTTCAAAAAAAGCATCTGGCCCCAAACGACGCGGACAGCCCCCCTTCCCCGCCCCGCCCCCCGCAGATCGTAGAGCGGGGCTCTCCCGCACAGGAGACGGGCCCATCTCGGCGTTTTCGGCGCGGAAGCGCACTCAAGCGCGCTGAGCACCAAAAGCGTCGCGATGGGTCCGTCTCTGAAGCGGGAGCGCTCCGCTCAAATGCCGCCCACCAGAAGTCCGGAGAGAGAGTTCAACGCAAAGGCGCAAAGACGCAAAGGCGCAAAAAAGAACAATTATTGGGCATGTTTGCGTCTTTGCGCTCTTGGCGCCTTTGCGTTGAACTCTCTCTCGGCTCGCGAGGCAGATCCCTGGCAGGACTTCTGCCCCTCGGTCTAGTGAGCGGTGAAAGAGCGGAGGCGAGGGACGTGCGGGCTCGACGGATAGGCGAGGAGGAACGCCGACGCGCGCTGCGCGGCCGCCGCGCGATCGCCGCTCTGCCAGAGCGCCTCGATGGTGAGCGCCTCGCGCTCCTGCGCCAGCGCGCCGCCGGGGAAGCGGAGCCGCGCCTGCTCGGCGATCCTCAGCGCGCCGGAGGCATCGCCGCGCCGGAGCGCCGCGCGCGCGTCGCCGAGGAGCGTCAGCTCCTCGCGCAGCCGGCTCTCCCGCAGCCCCGGGCTGGACGCGCCCTCCGCGCCGAGCTCCGCGCCTGTAGCCTCCGGCGCGGGCGCCGCTTCGGGGACGTCCACCCCGGCCGCGGGCGGCGCGCTCGCGGCGTGCTCCGATAGCGGCGCGCCCGGGCTCGCGGGCGTCGCGGTCGCGCGGGGGCCGTTCCGCGCGGGTGACCTGTCCGGCAGCGGCGCCTCGACCGGCGGAAGCGGCCTGGATCGCAGCGGCGCCTCGACCGGCGGCGGCTCGGCAGGCGGCGCCAGCTCGACAGGCGGCGGCTTGGCAGGTGCCGGCTCGGCCTGCGCGGCAGGCCCACGGCCCTCCGGCGGCGAAACCGGCGCGGATACCGGCGCCGCGACGGCCTCCGCGGCCTCGACGATCCGAGCCGGCGGCGCCTCGCTCGAGGGGGCCACGACGACATAGCCGGCGACGATCAGGCCCCCGCAGGCGGCGCCGAACAGCATCGCCTTCAGGATCCCCGCAGCGCCCGCCGCTGCGGCCACGCCGCCGGTGACCGCCGCGCCAGCAGCGCCGGCGCCCGCAGCAGCGGACACCACCTTGCCCGCGGACACAGCCGCGGCGATCTCGCCAGCGCCCGCGCTCGCTGCGCCGCTCGCGCTCGCGCTCGCCACGCCGCCCGCGCTCGCCGCGCCGCCCGCGTTCACCGGCAGCGCTCCTCCCGCGGCGCCTTGAGCCCCTCCGAGCGCGGCGGCTCCGGCGAGGCCGATCTGCGCGGCCATCGCGGCCCACACCCGCTCCTGCGCCCCGTCGGGCGGGTCCGCCGACGGCGCGGCTCGCAGGAGCTCGCACTCCATCTCGAGCGCATTCGCCTCGGCGTCGAGCCAGCGCACCGGATCGCTCATCGCTCCCCTCCTGCGCGCTTCCAGACGGGTTGCCGCTCCACCTCCGGCAGCGGAAGGACGACCGAAGGATGCCCCTCGGGCACCGGCGCGCGCTCGACGGCCGCCGCCTTCAAGACGGGCTGCGACCGCGTGGTGACCCGCGCCCCGCCCACATGGAACTCGTCGCGCGCCTTCAGGCGCGCGACGGCGCGGCGAAACGCATCGCGGGCGAGGCGGAGGCGCGAGTAGACGGTCCCCAGCGGGACGTCGAGCAGCTCGGCGACCTCCTCGCCGCCCATGCCGTCGAGCTCGAAGAGCGTGAACACGGCGCGCTGCTCGAGGGGCAGCTCGTCGAGGATCGCCTCGAGCAGCGTGATCGCCTGCCGCCGCTCCGCCTCCGCGCCGACGTCGGCCCGGTCATCGGCGCAGTCGAGCAGCGGCTCGTCGTCGTGAGCGCGCCGCCTCATATGCGCGAGCTTGCGCCGGTCACGGGCGGCGTGAAAACAGATGCTGTAGAGCCAGGTCGTAATCTTCGATCGACCCTCGAATTCGGACAACCGCCGATGGACGACCAGGAACACGTCCTGGACCGCGTCGGCGACGTCGCTCTCGGGCACACCGAGGCGCCGCAGCGAACGCCACACGAACCGGAAGTGCTGCGCATAGACCTCTCCGAAGGTCATCCTGTCCTGCCGCTTCTCGCCATGCCCATCGCCTCCGTGGCGGGTCCCGTGGCTTGCCATCAGAAAATCGACACGCGGGCGCTCAGGCCGACGAGCAGCCCCACCGGGGAGGGGTCGAGCGCCACGTCCTGCGTCAGGGGCGCGCCGGCCTCGTCGCCCTCGCGGCGCTCGACCGTGAAGCGCGCCCGCGCGACCGGCGCGAGGAGCGTCGCGCGCGCGGACCAGCCCAGCGCGCTGGAGCCGAGGAGGGTTCCTTCCGCGACGGCCGAGCCGCCGAGGGCGAACCAGGGCGCGGAGGCCTCGCGATCCGGGGCGAACCCCTTGCCGGAGCCGTAAACGGCGCCCAGCACCGCCGCCGCGCAGGCCGAGAGCCTGAGGCCGTCGAGGGCGCCGGCGATCGTCGCGCAGCCGCGCGCCGTGGCGGCGCCGAGCCCGAGGGAGACGACGCCCGGCGCGAGCTCGGTGTCCTGAGGGGGCAGCCATACCCCGCCGACGCCTGCCGACCACGCGCGGCGCCGCAGGGAGACATCGGCCATCGCGCCCGCCCGGAAGGGATCGAGCATGCCCACGGTCTGCGCGGCGCCGAGCTCCATCGAGACGTCCCCGCGCGCCGCCCGAGGCGGAGGACGCGGCGGCGCCGGCGCGACAGGAGCCGGCGCGGGCGCGACAGGAGCCTGTACACGCGCGGGCGCTGCCGGCGTAGGCGCGAGCGGGGCCGGCGCAGGCGGCTCGCTGTCGAGCAGGATGGCAAGGGTCAGCGCCACCGCCTCGACGAGCTCGCTGCAGGACGCCCCCACCTCGGACGAGAGCTGCCGGGTGCGACCCCCCGCCTGAAGGACGGCGGTGTAGGTGGTGCCGTCGTAGAGAAAGTGGACCTCGAGCTCGGCCGCCCCGCCCGCGCTCGCCAGGGCGCCGGCCGCGTTCGCCGGCGTCTCGCCGGCAGGGGCGCCGCCCCCGTTCGTTGACGTATCTCCAGGAGGGGCGCCGCCCGCGTTCGCCGGCGCATCGCCGGCGCCGGTGGGAGGACCGGCGGTGCTCACGGGGTCGAGAGCCCGCCTCTCCATCACGCGTTCGACCGCGATGGCCAGCGATGGCGCGTCCGGGCAGTCGGCCGCAGCGGGCGCCCGCTGGACCGCGAGCCGCGGGAGCGGGGCGGCCACGACGACGCTCGGCCAACCGAGCGAGAAGGAGCACACGGCCAGGACGCACAGCGCGCCCCGGCGCGAAGGATGAGGGCAGGTCACAGGATGCCTCCCATTACCGCAAGGAACGGCGCAAGCGGAATTAGGACGCGCAGCGCTCCCTGGGCTTGGGCGAAATCGCAGCGAGGGCGAGACCGCCAGACGGCCGGGCCCTCCGCGCCTGCGGGAGACGCCGGTCGCGACCGCGCGCGTTCCATGGCGGAGGCGTCATCGCCTGCCACGCCGGAGAGCGCGACGCCGCCTGGGGCGCGACCGGCGGGGAACGACGGCGACGCCGGTCGCGAGCACGGCACAGGATCGGATAGAGTGCGCCGCATGAACTCCTACGAGCTGGTGACGTGCGCGAGCTGTTATGGCGAAGGCGAGATCAACACGGACTCCGGCCCCTATCTGTGCAAGGACTGCCACGGAAACGGCCGCATCCTCCCGACCGGAGAGCAGATCGAGGAGCGCATCCGCGAGATCGAGGTCGAGCTGGAGCGCCACCCCCAGGAGGCGAAGCCGGAGACCCGATGGCTCGTCTTCGAGCTGAGGCGCACCCGCAAGCTGCTCTGGCAGATCCGGTCGTACTGCGAGGAGGCGCGGAACGACACTGACGACGCGATCATCGTCAAGATCCGCGATCTCGCCGACGCGGCCGTCGCCCCGAGGAGCCCTGCGGTGCCGCGAGAGATGCTCCCAGAGGACGCCTGATGCCCGGCTCCGCCGGGGAGCCGGACAGTCGACCCAGCGGAGCTCCCGCGTCCTGCTCGAGCGCGGCGCAGGGTGTTCCAGCGCCTGCTCTCTACCCTGCCCTCCTCGGCGCCGCGTGGGCCGCGCTCGCGCCGCCGGTCCAGCGTCTCCACGCGGGCGGCGTGCGCGCTCGCGGTCGCTTCCGCGTGCGGCGCGGCCGGGGGCTCGCGGCGCGCCTGGTCGCCGGCCTGCTGCGCATGCCGGAGGCGGCCGAGGACGTGGCCGTGACGCTCGCCGTCGAGCCGGCGGGCGACGGGGAACGGTGGCTCCGCACCTTCGGGGTTCGCCCGCTCTTCTCCTCGCAGTGGCGCTCGGGTGATCTCCTGGTGGAGGGGCTCGGCCTCGTCCAGTGCTGGTTCCGGCTCCGCGCCGAGGGCGGAGCGCTCGTGTTCGAGCAGGTGCGGTCGACGCTCGGGCTCCGCCGCCTCGGCCTGCCGCTTCCCGGGTGGCTCGCCCCGCGGATCGAGGGGCGGGCCGGGCCGCTCCGTGACGAGGTCCACGTCGACGTGCGGATCTTCGCGCCGGTCGCCGGGCTGCTCGTCGCGTACGAGGGGCGCGTGGCGAACGATGCGAGCAGCGAGGCGCCCCCTGCTCGCGCCGGCGGGTCCACGCCGGAATCGGCCGCGTTGTCGGCGCCGGAGCCCCGCGCATGATCACGGCGCTCGTGCTCCTCGCCGTGCAGGGCGCGCTCGGCGCCTTCGACACGCTCTATTACCACGAGTGGCGGGCGCGCCTGCCCGGCGGCGTACCGGGCACGGCGCCCGAGCTTGTCCTCCACGGCGTGCGCGATCTCCTGTACGCGGCGCTCTTTGCCTCCTTGCCGTTCGTGCGCTGGGAGGGGCTCGCCGCGTGGGCGCTCGCGGCGCTGCTCCTCGCGGAGATCGCGATCACGCTCCGCGATTTCGTCGTCGAGGACACGGTCCGGAGGCCGCTCGGCGGCGTCTACCCGGGAGAGCGGGTGATGCACGCCGTGATGGGCATCATTTACGGCGGCGCGCTGGCCCACCTCGTCCCCGAGATCTGGCGCTGGGCGCACGGCCCCACCGGCTTTTCCCGCTGGGACGCGCCGCTCTCGCTCCGCGTGATCCTGCCGCTCATGGCGGCAGGCGTGCTGCTCTCGGGGCTGCGTGACCTCGGCGCCGCCTACGGCCCTCGCTGGCTCCGCTTCCCGTGGGGGCGCGCGTGAGCCGCCGCCCGCGCCGCCCGACGCACCTTCAGCCCTTCACCGCGCCCGCCGTGAGCCCCGCGAGGATCCGCCGCTGGAAGACCAGCGTCAGCACCACGAGCGGCACGGTCACGACGATGGAGGCCGCCATGGTCTGCCCCCAGGGGATCTCGTAGAGCCCGCTGCTCGTCGTCGAGAACGCCTGGATCGCGTAGGTCACGGTGCGCTTGTCCGGCGTCTGGGTGAAGGAGAGCGCGAACAGGAACTCGTTCCAGGCGGCGATGAAGGCGAGGATGCCCGTCGTCGCCATCCCGGGGACCGAGAGCGGCAGCATGACCCGGGTGAACACCTGCCAGTGCGTCGCGCCGTCGACGTAGGCCGCCTCCTCGATCTCGCGCGGGATCGCCTTCATGAACCCCGTGAGCACCCACACCGTGAAGGGGAGCGTGAAGATGAGGTACGTCAGGATCAGCGCGGGGAGCTGGTTGTACAGCTTGAAGAAGTTGATCATCTGGAACAGCGCGCCGAGGACGGCGATCTGCGGAAAGATGGTCATCCCCAGGACGACGTAGAGCACGAGGCTGCGCCCGCGGAAGCGGAACCTCCCCAGCGCGTAGGCCGCCAGCGAGCCGACGGCGAGCGACACCGCGGTGACCGAGACGGCGACGATCACGCTGTTCAGGAGCGCCGTCTGGAACTCGCCGTTCGCCAGCACGAGGCGGTAGTTGTCGAGCGTCGCGCGGCCGGGCCAGTAGCGGACCGGGGTCGTGAAGAGCTCGTCGTCGGGCTTGATGGAGGAGACAAACGCCCAGACGAACGGAAAGACGGTGAACACGAGCACCGCGGCGACGAGCAGGTAGAACAGGGCCCGCAAGGCGCCCTGTCCCAGCGAACGCCGCCGCGCTGCCCTTCGCGAAGCGCCGCTCATCTCACGCCTCCTCGGCGCGGAACACCGCGAGATAGATCATGATGAACACCGCGATGATGAGGAAGAGCGCGACGGAGATCGCCGAGCCGTAGCCGATGTTCGAGACGCTGACGAGGGTCTGCTGAGCGTACGTCGCCATGGTCTGCATGTCCGGCCGGTTGCCGAACATGACAAAGAAGACGTCGAACACCCGGAGCGCGTCGAGCGTGCGGAAGATGAGCGCGACCAGCATCGCGGGCTTGAGGAGCGGCAGCGTGATCCGGGTGAACTGCTGGAGCGCCGTCGCGCCGTCGACCCGCGCTGCCTCGTAGAGATCGTGCGGGATGAGCTGCAGCCCGGCGAGGAGGAGGAGCGCCATGAACGGCGTCGTCTTCCAGACGTCGATGAGCGCCACGGCCCAGAACGACACCGCAGGATCGGCGACGAAGGCGATGTTGCGGTCCAGGACGCCGAGCTGGTTGACGAGCAGGTCGTTGAAGACGCCGTAAACGTCGTTGTACATCCACTTCCACATCTGGGCCGAGATGACGGTCGGTATGGCCCAGGGGATGAGCATGGCCGCGCGCACCGCCGAGCGCCCCTTGAAGCGCGAGTTGACGACGAGCGCGACGCCGAGCCCGAGGGCGAGCTCGCCGAGCACGGTGACGACCGTGAAGAGCACCGTGAGCAGGACCGCGTCGAGGAAGTAGCTGTCCTGCACGAGATCGACGTAGTTCTGCGCCCCGATGATCCTGGCCGGCTCCCCCGTGCCGAGGCGCGCGTTCGTGAAGCTCAGGTAGAACGTCTCGGCGAGGGGGTAGAGGGCGATGAACGCGACGACCGCGAGCGTCGGCAGGAGGAACAGCCAGGCGCGCCGCTGTCGCCGCGCGTCGAGCGATGGATGGTCTAGCGGGGCCGCCGCGCTCGTGGCCGCTGGGTTCGCCGGCATGCTCATGGGATATCCGTTCTCGCGAGGTGGTGTGGCCGGGAGATCTCGTGGGCCGCGCCGCGCGAGCGGTGGGCGAGGCGCGCGAAGGCGGCGTGCGGCGTGCAGTGTGCGGCGTCAGCGAAGCGCGCGCGTGAGCCGCTGCTCCATCTGCCCGAGCACCTCCTTCGGCTCCTTGCCCTGCAGGACCTGGCTCACCCCCTGGAAGAAGGCGATCGACGCCTCGTTGTACCGGGCGCCGGTGCTGTTCGAGGGGCGCGGCACGAGCGCGATGTCCTTCGCGCTCGCCAGGAAGGGCAGCGACTTCACCACCTCCGGGTCTTGCTGCACCGATCGGATCGTCGGGAGGAAAGAGCCCGCGGTCGCGCGGAACCGCTGCGCCTCGGGGCTCGTCATGTAGCGGACGAGCTCGATCGCAGCGTCCTTGTTCGGCGAGAACTTCGAGACCGCGAGCTGCCATCCGCCGATGGCGCCCGCGCTCTTCTGTCCGGGCTCGTGCGGCAGCGGGCCCGCCGCGAACTTGCCCTTGATCGGCGACCGCTCGGCGTTGCCCGCCGCGTAGGCATAAGGCCAGTTGCGCATGAAGGCGGCGTTGCCGCCCTGGAACGTGTTGCGCGCGTCCTCCTCCTCGTAGCTCGTCACGCCGGCGGAGGAGATCGAGCCCACCCAGCCCCTGGCGCGCGCGAGCGCCTTCTGGGCTTCCGGGTTGTTCACGGTGATCTTGCCCCCCTCGATGATCGCGCCGCCGCCGTGGGAAGCGATCCACTCCAGCGCATTGCAGGTCAGCCCCTCGTAGGCCTTGCCCTGCCAGACGAAGCCGAGGAAGTTCGGGCTCGCCGCCCGCTCGCCGTCCTGGATCTTCTTCGCCATCTGCTCCAGCTCGTCCCACGTCTCCGGCGGCTTCTGATACCCGTACTTCTCCAGAAGATCGGTGCGGTAGTAGAGCAGCCCGAAGTCGGTGAACCACGGCATCGCCACGAGCTTGCCGTCGACCGTGTTGTTCTGGACGATGCTCTCGATGTGCTGCTTCGCCGCCTCGCCGAGCTTCTCGCTCAGATCGACGAGGTTCGGCGCGAAGGCGCCGGGCCAGATGACGTCCAGCATCATCACGTCGATGTCCCCGGACTGCGCCTGGAAGAGGCGCTGGTAAACGGAGTAGGTCTCGGTCGCGTCCTTGGGACGGGGGATGATCGTCACCTCGATGCCGGTGTCCTTCTGGAACTGCTGGATCATCACCCTGTCGAGCTCGGCGCCCACGCCCACCGGCTCGCTGTAATACTTGAGCTTGCTGCCGGCGTATCGCTTCGCCTCGGCGGCGTTCGGCACGGCGGGGGGCTGCGCCTTGATGGCCTTCTCGCCCGGCGCCTCCGACACCGCGGCCGCCGTCGTGGCCGCGGCGCCAGGGCGGTTCTCGCGGACAGGCGGGCTCTTGTCTCCACGGCAGGCGCACAGCCCGACGACGAAGAAGATCAGCGCTGCGGTTCGCCATGCGCGGAGATCATGCTGCCGAGTGGGGTCCATCGCAGGATCCTTTCTGAGCTCTGTTCTGGAGAATTTCCACATTCCCGGTGGCCGGCAGAGCTATCGAGACACGCCGCTCACGCGCGCGCCGCGAAGGGCGAGTGCCCGCGGCAGCATCGACCAGATGCGCGCTCGGGGGCAAGGGATCGCGCCGCTTCTCCATGCGTAAAAAGCCCAGGAAAGAGCCGTCGATCACAGACGGGACGGAGCGCGCGCTGCTCGGCACTGCTCTGCTCGCTGCTCGCGGGGCAGCGCAGCACAGCGCCGCGCACAGCGCGTGGCGCGAAGCGCGATGCTCCGCGCGGAGACGCAACGCGCGCTGGCGGCGAGGTGAGGTGAGACGAGACACCAGCGCTGGCGGCGAGACGCAACACGGCGCGCGCTGGCGGCGAGATGAGGTGAGGCGAAACGCGATGCGCCTGCATCGCGGGGAAACGCGATGCGCCTGCGTCGCGCGAGACAAGGCGCGCAATGCGTGCGCGCCCGCGGCACCGTGCCGGATCGCGACCACCTCGCCTCGAAGCGCAATTTCAGCGGCAATTTGAGCGGCAGAGGCGCGTCGCACGCGCCCAGAACGTGAGCTGCTTTGCGCTTGCGGAGCCTTTCCGGAGGCGGTAGAGCCGATGCTGCGTGGCCGGCGCTCGCGATCCGGCACGGTGCCGCGGGCTCGTGGCCTGCTGGCTCCAGGCTGGTCCTGCCGAGCAGGACGAGCCCGAACCGGCCTGCGCACGGCGGTGCATGACTCCCCTGACGTTCTCCTCCTCGGCCGACGCCCCCCGCCAGGCGGCGCGGCTCGTCGCCCGCACCTTCCGGCTCGACGCCGACACGCTCGCGAAGCTGCCCGGCGGCGTCTCGTCGCTCATGGGCGACGGCGCGCGCGTCTGGCTGCACCCCGGCACCCAGCTGGTCGCGCACGGGGTCGCCGCCCGCCTGGAGCTGCCGCACGGCATCGAGGGCGGCGTGGCGTGGATCAAGGAGGCGCTCGCGTCGATCGAGGCCGCCGACGCCGTGGGCCGCCCGGGCTGCGGCCCGGTGGCGCTCGGCGCCCTGCCGTTCGACCGGGCGGAGCCGGCCGCGCTCGTCGTGCCGGCCCAGATCGTCGGCGCGGCTCCCGACGGGACCGCGTGGGTCACCACCATCGGCGAGGGCGCCGCCCCCGCGCCGCACCTGGAGCGGGCGGAGGGCCATCGGCGCTCGCCCGACAGCTTCACGCTCCGCTCGGCGCTCCCGCACGAGGAGTGGTGCGGGCGCGTCGCGCGCGCGGTGGCCGACATCCAGCAGGGGGCCCTCTCCAAGGTCGTGCTGGCCCGCGCGGTCGACGTCGAGGCGAACCGCCCCATCGTCGTCGAGGAGGTCCTGCGCCGCCTGACCGCGCTCTACCCCTCGTGCGCGATCTTCCACGTGGACGGCTTCCTCGGCGCGAGCCCCGAGCTCCTGCTCTCGCGCCGCGGGCGCGCCGTCTCCTCGCACCCCCTCGCCGGCACCTACGCGGTCTCCGCCGACGTCGACGCCGACCGCCGGTTCGCCGAGGTCCTGCGGCGCTCGGCCAAGGATCAGCGCGAGCACCGCTTCGTGGTCGACGCCGTGGCCGCCGCGCTCGCGCCGGAGTGCGCGTCGCTCGAGGTCCCCAGCGAGCCGTCGATCCTGAGCCTCCGCAACGTGATGCACCTCGGCACCCCGATCCACGGCCAGCTCGCGGAGGCGGCGCCGGACGCCCTCACGCTCGCCGCGCGCCTGCACCCGACGCCCGCCGTGTGCGGCACGCCGCGCCAGGCGGCGGAGGCCTGGCTGGGCGCGCACGAGGGCATCCGGCGCGGGCTCTACGCGGGGCTCGTGGGCTGGGTCGACGCCCGCGGCGACGGCGACTGGTTCATCGGCATCCGCAGCGCCACGGTCGACGGCGCGCGCGCGCGGATGGTCGCGGGCGTCGGGGTCGTCGCGGGCTCGAGCCCCGAGGCCGAGCTGGTCGAGACGCAGCTCAAGCTCCAGGCCATGCTCGCGGCCATCATCCGCCCCTGATCCGCGCCCGCCGCCGGGGCGCCTCACCCGAGCCGGATCCGCGCCGGCTCGCCTGCATTGACGGCCTCGATGCGGGCCCCAAGGCGAGCTTCGCCGTGAAGACACTCCTCATCGACAACTACGACTCGTACACCCACATCCTCGGGCAGTACCTCTGGGAGGTGAGCGGCGAGGAGCCGATCATCGTCAGGAACGACAGCCTCTCGCTCGCCGAGATCGAGGGCCTGGAGCTCGACAGCATCGTCATCTCGCCCGGCCCCGGCCGCCCGGAGCGCCGGGCCGATTTCGGCGTCTGCGCCGAGGTGATCGACGCGCTCGCCGGGACGGCGATCCTCGGTGTCTGCCTTGGCCACCAGGGGCTCGCGGCGCGCTTCGGCGGGCGCATCCAGCATGCCCCGCGGGTCATGCACGGCAAGATCGTGGAGATCGAGCACGACGGCGCCGGGCTCTTCGAGGGCGTGCCCAGCCCGTTCCAGGTGGTGCGCTACCACTCGCTGATCGTCGGCGACGGCGAGCTGCCGGCGGAGATCCAGGTGACCGCGCGGACGCGCGGCGACGGGCTCATCATGGCCCTCCAGATCAAGGACCGACCGTTCTACGGCGTGCAGTTTCATCCCGAGTCGATCGGCACCGAGCACGGCAAGAAAATCATCAGCAATTTCAAGAACATAGCCATGAACACGCCGCGCGACCGGAGGGGCGCGGCGCTTCAGCGGAGCGCACGCGCGCCGGGCCTCTCCGCAGGCGCGCTGGGCGCTTGCGCGCCGGGCGCGCGCGCGCGGCAACGCGGGCGCGTGCGTCATCTCCGGCTCCCGTGGATCGATCCCGAGCGGGCCTTCGCCGGGCTCTTCGCCGCGGCCCCTTACGCGTTCTGGCTCGACTCGAGCGCGGCCGGCCGTGACGGGCGCTTCTCGTTCATGGGGAGCGCGACCGAGGCGATCGAGAGCCGCGGCGCCGCCGTGACGCGGCGGAGCGCCGGAAGCCCTGGGGACGTCCTCACCTCGACCCTGTCCGACGGGAGCCCGTTCGCCGCGCTCCGGCGGGAGCTCGCCTCGACATCGCTCGATCCCAGCGGCCTGCCCTTCCACTTCACCGGCGGCCTCGTGGGCTACCTCGGCTACGAGCTCAAGGAGCACCTCGGCTTCGGCGCGTCCGCCCACCCGCGCCGCGCGCTCCCGGACAGCGCGATGATGATCGCGCGGCGGATCCTGGCCTTCGACCACGTCGAGCGCGCTGTATACGCGTGCGCGATCGACGCGATCGACGACGACGAGCGTGCGTGGCCTGCGTCGCCCCCGTCCGGATCGTGGCTGGACGAGGTCGCGGCGCGCCTGCACGGTCTCCCAGCGCTCTCGGAGCCGCTCCTCCCGCCCGCCCCGGAGGGCTTCGCCGACCGGATCGCGCACGCGCCGCGCCTCTCGCGCCGGGAGCACCTCGACGCCATCGAGGCCATCCTCCGCGAGATCCGCGAGGGCGAGACGTACGAGGTATGCCTCACGAACGAGTTCCACGTGCCGATCTCGCTGGATCCTTTCGCCCTCTACCGCGTCCTGCGCCGCACGAACCCCGCGGAGTTCTCGGCCTTCCTCAAGCTGCCGGAGGGCGCGGTGCTCTCGTCCTCGCCGGAGCGGTTCCTGGCGGTCGACAGGGAGCGGCGGGTGCGCAGCGAGCCCATCAAGGGGACGCGACCGAAGGGCGCCACCGAGGAAGAGACCCTGGCCCTGCGCCGCGATCTCGCGACCAGCGACAAGGACCGCTCCGAGCTCCTCATGATCACCGACCTCGTCCGCAACGATCTCAGCCGGGTCTGCGCCATGGGCTCGATCGACGTCGAGGCGCTCGAGCGGATCACGGAGCACGCGACCCTGCTCCAGCTCTCCTCGGTGGTCACGGGCGCGCTGCGCGAGGGGAAGGGCGCGCTCGACGCGCTCGAGGCGTGCTTCCCCGGTGGGTCCATCACCGGCGCGCCGAAGCACCGGACGATCTCGATCATCGACGCGCTGGAGCGGCGCACGCGGGGCGTGTACACGGGCTCGATCGGGTACCTCGCGTACGAGGGCCCCATGGACATGAACATCGCCATACGGACCCTCGTCGCCGACGGCCGGGGGCTCAGCTTCGGCAGCGGCGGCGCGGTGGTCGCGGAGTCGAGCGCTGAGGCCGAGTACGAGGAGGTCCTCGTCAAGAGCTTCCCCCTGCTCCGCGCCATCTACCTCGCGGAGCGCGCCGCGGACGGAGGTCGGGCGTCCGCGCAAGAAGTGCGCGCGACGAGCGCGCAGCACGGATGACGCGCCCGACGGAGGCGTGCACGCGGCGAAGATGCCGGTACGGCGCGCATGCCGCACCGCGTATACTCATCGCACAAAAGGAGACGCGGTCGTGAAACGAGAGAGCAACATTACGCGGAGGGGCGTCGCGGTGCGGCGGACGGTCGAGGACCTCGCCGTCGACGGCGCCATCCAGCCCATCGTCGAGGCGCTCGACAGCCACCTCGGCGTGGTCCTGGCGTCCAGCTACGAGGTCCCGGGCCGGTACACGCGCTGGGACATCGGCTTCGTCGATCCGCCGCTCGTGCTCATCTCCCGGGGCCGCGACTTCCGGTTCACCGCGCTGAACGAGCGCGGGCGCGTGCTATTGCCGGCCATCGACGAGGCCCTCCGGGATCTCGACGCGGTCGCGGCCCTCGAGCGGCGCAGCGACGAGGTGGTCGGCGCGGTCCGGCCGCCGGGCGAGCGGGTGCCGGAGGAGCTGCGCAGCCGGCAGCCGTCGATCTTCTCGGTGCTGCGCCGGCTCATCGAGCTCTTCGGGGTCCCCGGTGATCCGCTCTTCGGGCTCTACGGCGCGTTCGCGTACGATCTCGCCTTCCAGTTCGAGCCCATCCGGCTCCGCCTGGAGCGCCCGGCGGATCAGCGGGATCTCGTGCTCTACCTCCCCGACGAGATCATCGCCGTCGACCACCGCCGCGAGCGCGCGACGCGCACGCGCTACGAGCTGAAGTTCGGCGATCGCTCGACCGAAGGGCTGCCGCGCGAGGGCGCGACACGCGCCTACGTCGGCGCCGACCACGCGCCCCAGAACGAGTACGCGCCGGGCGAGTACGCCGAGCTCGTCCGGGTGGCGCGCGAGTCCTTCAAGCGAGGCGATCTCTTCGAGGTCGTGCCGGGACAGACGCTCCACGAGCCGTGCCCGGTCGCGCCCACCGAGCTGTTTTACCGCCTGCGCGAGCGCAACCCGGCGCCTTATGGCTTCCTGATGAACCTCGGCAACGCCGAGTACCTGATCGGCGCCTCGCCGGAGATGTACGTCCGCGTCGAGGGCAATCGCGTCGAGACCTGCCCCATCTCGGGCACGATCCCGCGCGGCAGCGACCCGCTCGCCGACGCGGCGCAGATCGCGCGCCTGCTCGCGTCCGCGAAGGACGAGTCGGAGCTCACGATGTGCACCGACGTCGATCGCAACGACAAGTCCCGCATCTGCGTGCCGGGGAGCGTCCGGGTGATCGGGCGCCGGCAGATCGAGATGTATTCGCGGCTGATCCACACGGTCGATCACATCGAGGGCCGCCTGCGCGACGGCTTCGACGCGCTCGACGCGTTCCTGGCCCACACGTGGGCCGTCACGGTCACGGGGGCGCCAAAGGCCTGGGCCATGCAGTTCATCGAGGATCACGAGCGCTCGCCGCGCGCGTGGTACGGGGCGGCGGTCGGGATCGTCGGCTTCGACGGCAGCATGAACACGGGGCTCACGCTGCGCACGATCCGGGTCAAGGACGGCGTGGCCCAGGTCCGGGTCGGCGCGACGCTGCTCTTCGACTCCGATCCTGACGAGGAGGAGCGCGAGACCCAGGTGAAGGCGTCGGCGCTCCTCGACGCGATCCGGAGGCCGCGCGGCGTCCCCACGCCGCCTCCGGCGGCCATCCACCCGGTGCCAGGCGGCACGCGCAAGGTCCTCCTCGTGGATCACCAGGACTCCTTCGTGCACACGCTGGCCAACTACCTCCGGCAGACGGGCGCCGAGGTGGTGACGCTCCGCGCCGGCTTCCCTCACGAGGAGCTCGACGCCTACGCTCCCGACCTCGTGGTGCTCTCGCCCGGCCCTGGCACGCCGAGCGATTTCGATCTCTCGGGCACGCTCGCGGCGCTGCTCGAGCGGCGGCTGCCCGTCTTCGGCGTCTGCCTCGGCTTGCAGGGGATGGTCGAGCACTTCGGCGGCAAGCTCGGCGTCCTCGACTACCCGATGCACGGCAAGGCCTCGCAGGTGCGCGTGCTCGGCGGGCGCCTCTTCGAGGGGCTACCGCCCGAGTTCCGCGCGGGGCGCTACCACTCGCTCTACGCGTTGCGCGACGCGCTCCCTGCATCGTTGAAGGTCACGGCCGAGACCGAGGATGGAGTCGTGATGGCGATCGAGCACACGGAGCTGCCGCTCGCGGCCGTTCAGTTCCATCCGGAGTCGATCCTGTCGCAGGACGACAACGTGGGGCTCCGGCTCGTGAGGAACGCGGTGACCGAGCTGCAGCGGGACGGCCGGCGGTGACGGTCGAACGGTAAAGCGGGGCCCTGGCGGCGAAATCCGGGTCGCCCGGCCCCGGGTGAGGGAGTCGGACGCGCCGCGCCGCGCGGTACGGCGCACTCCCTCGCTCGGGCCTCACGTCTGCTTCATGATCCAACGGACCATCGCCCCCACCCGCGCGGTGGGGCGCACTCCCTCGCTCGGAGCCGGGCGTTGCGTCGGAGTCCGCGCTTCCTGGCCGGAGGATTGCCGATCTTCCGAAGGGCGATGAGGGCGTGACCGATTCGCGTCAGGCCACAAAATGAAAAAGCGCCGCCGGGGCCTCGGGGGGGGAAAGGCCACGCCAGCGACGCTGAACCAGAATATCAGCATGAGGCGTGCCATGGCGCACTTCCGTCATGGTCGGGCATTTCGCATGGATGTCCTGGGCGTTCATTTCGGTTCTGCACGAGCAGCGCTGCACGCCTGAAAGGCGCACCGACGACGACGAGGCCCGGGGCGCCGGGAGGGGCTCAGGCAGGCGCCTCTGGGCTCTCGCTCCGCCGCGTGAAGATCCCCTTGCTGTACGCCATGAAGAAGCCGAGGCGCATCGCGTTGCGCTCCGTGGGGATACCGGGGCGCGCGCTGATGCACGCCAGCTGACGACCCTGCTCGCGCACCCGCTCCAGGCGGCGGGCGATGAGCGCCTGCTGGATGCCGCGCTCGCGGAACGGGGGGAGCACCGAGGCGCCGAAGAGCGCGGCGCCCTCGCCAGAGATCTCCACGCTGCCGCCGCCGGCGGGCTCGCCGTTCACGAGCGCCAGGTACGAGTCGCATCCGGGGTACGCGACCACGCGGCGCGTGATCTCGAAGAGCACCGGCGAGATCGGCGCGTCCGCGGGCCGGAAGCCGCTCGTCGCGATCTCGATAAACACCCGGACCTGCGCCTCGTCGCCCGGATCGATGCGCACGATCTCCAGCTCCCCGGGGCCGCCATACGACACCAGCGCGCGGAGGTCCTCGTCCGGCGCGAGCTCGCGCGCCAGCACGTTCTCGAACTCGCGCAGCACGAACCCTCGATCGGCGAGGCCGCGCACCAGCGATCCATGCGCGAAGGGGCAGACCTCTATCCGCGGCTCCGCGCCGCGCGCCGCGTAGAACGCCACGAGGCGATCGAGATCCTCGCCGGAGACAGGCCCATCGAGCCCGAGCCCGACAGCGAAGTTTCCCCAGGAACCCTCTCCATCAAAGGCCATCCACCCGCCCGCGATGGGCTCAGCGCAGGCGACCACGGCAGCGATGCCGACCGCCAGCCGGCGCTCCTCGATCCGGGCGATCTCGGCGTACGACAGCTTCGGCATGGCCTTGCACCTCATCTGCGAGCAGAGCTCGCGTGACACGATGTCCTCCATCCTAGTCCCATGAGGCCCGGTCTGCGCCGTTTCGTGCAAGCCAGCGCGCTTCCGGCGGAGGCGCGAGACTGCCCGCGCGCGGGCAGGCGGAGATCGCGCGGCCGCGCCATCCCGGCGGAGCGGGCGGGCGGAGCCTCTGACGTCGCGCTCGCGCGCGCGCGCCATTCAAGCGCGCGCCTCCGCTGCCCCGCGATCTCCGCTCGCGCGCTCGCGGGCGTTGCGATTATGCTGCGCCGCCATGAGCAGGATCTTCCGTTCACTCCCCCCGGCGGGCACCCACCTCGGCATCGCGTTCTCGGGCGGCCTCGACACGCGCTGCGCGGTGGCGTGGCTCTCGCGCAACGGGCTCAAGGTGCACGCGTACACCGCCGATCTGGCGCAGCCGGACGAGGACTCCCCCGGCGACATCCCGCCGATCGCCCTGCAGCACGGCGCGGTCTCCGCCAAGCTGGTGGACTGTCGCGAGGCGCTCGTCCGCGAGGGCATCCTCGCCATCCAGTGCGGCGCCTTCCACCTTTCGACGGGCGGCAAGAAGTACTTCAACACCACGCCGCTCGGCCGCGCGGTGACCACGACCGCGATCGTCCGCGCGATGCGCGACGACGACGTCCACGTCTTCGGCGACGGCAGCACGCACAAGGGCAACGACATCCAGCGGTTCTACCGTTATGGCATCTTCGTCGACCCCTCGCTCAAGATCTACAAGCCCTGGCTCGATCCGAGGTTCGTGGGAGAGCTCGGCGGGCGCAAGGAGATGAGCGAGTACCTCGAGCGCCACGGGCTGCCCTACCGCATGGGGACGGAGAAGGCGTACAGCACCGATGCCAACGTGCTCGGCGCGACGCACGAGGCGAAGGACCTCGAGCACCTCAACACCGGGATCAAGATCGTCCAGCCCATCATGGGCGTCGCCTCCTTCCGGCCTGAGGTCGCCATCGAGGCCGAGACGGTGACCCTCGGGTTCGAGCGCGGCGTCCCGACGACGATCAACGGCAAGCGCTTCGGCTCCCTGTTCGAGCTGTTCGTCGAGTGCAACCGGATCGGCGGGCGCCACGGGCTCGGCATGAGCGACCAGATCGAGAACCGGGTGATCGACGCGAAGAGCCGCGGCATCTACGAGGCGCCGGGCATGGCCCTGCTCCACGCCGTCTACGAGCGGCTCCTGTCCGCCATTCACAACGAGAACACCCTCGACGTGTACTTCACCCAGGGCAGGCGCCTCGGGCGTCTGCTCTACGAGGGCAAGTGGTACGACCCCGAGGCCATGATGCTGAAGGACGCGCTCTCGCGCTGGATCGCCCCCGGCGTGACCGGCGAGGTGACGCTCGAGCTGCGCCGCGGCGACGACTACAACATCCTCAACACGCGCGCCGATTACATGGCCTATGCGCCGCACAAGCTCTCGATGGAGAAGGTCGAGGAGGCCTATTTCACCCCCGAGGACCGCATCGGCGCGCTCGAGCTCCAGAACCTCTCGGTGACGGACAACCGCCAGTTCCTGATCCACCTCATCGAGAGCACGCAGGCCCTCGGCCCGGGCGGCGCCCCCGCCATCGGCGAGCTGCTCGGCGGCGACAAGCCGAAGGAATGAGCCGGGGCGGCCGCTGAGCGGACGCGAGGTTGCGCCCGGCACCTCCCTGGGTCACGAGGAAGGTGCGAACGCCGGCCCGCCTGGAGCGGTGCCGGCCCAGGGAGGTGGTCATGAAGGCGCTCATCATCCAGGCACTCGCCGCGGGCCTCGCGGTCCTCGTCGGAACGAAGATCCTGCCCGGCGTGCGGATCCGCAAGACCCAGACGGCGCTCGTCGTCGCCGCCGTGTTCACCGTCCTCAACCTGCTGCTCGGCTGGCTCGTGAAGTTCCTGGTCGCGGTGGCGCTCCTGCCCGCCGCCGTCCTCACGCTGGGCCTGGCGTATCTCTTCTTCGGCCTGGTCGTGAACTCGGTGCTGCTCTACGCCACCGACAAGCTGATCGACGATTTCGAGATCCGGGGGCTAGGGCCGCTCTTCGGTACGGCGGCCCTCATCTCGTTCGCAGGATGGCTGTTGCCGCGCATCCTGTGAGCCCTCGCCCGGGCGCCTACCAGAGCTGGTGAACCTGAGGCCGGAGCCGCCGGTCGTAGATCTCGCGGATCTTCGCCATCGTCTCCGGCGGCACGGGCGGCAGGTCCGCCGCGCTCGCGTTCTCATCCACCTGATCGGGCCGCTTCGCGCCGGGGATCACGCACGTCACCGCGTCCTGCATCAGGATCCAGCGCATCGTCCACGCGCCCATGCTCACGCCGGCAGGCACGAGCGGGCGGAGCTCCTCGACGACCTCGAGGCCCAGGTTGTAGTCGACGCCCGAGAACGTCTCGCCCTTGTCAAACGCGGCGCCCTCGCGGTTGAAGTTGCGGTGATCGTCGGCCGCGAACCGGGTCGCTGCGCTCATCTTTCCGGTGAGCAGCCCCGAGGAGAGCGGCAGTCGCGCCAGGATCCCGACCTGCCGGCGCTTCGCCTCGGGGAAGAAGAGCTCGGCCGGGCGCTGCCGGAGGACGTTGTAGATGATCTGCACCGACTGCACGCCGGGGTACTCGATGGCCTTGAGCGCCTCTTCCACCCGCTCGACGCTGACGCCGTAAAACCGGATCTTGCCCGCCTTCACGAGCCTATCGAGGGCGTCAAACACCTCGGGCCGATAGTAGACGTCCGTCGGCGGGCAGTGCAGCTGGACGAGGTCGAGCGCGTCCGTCTCGAGGTTCTTCAGGCTTCGCTCGATGAAGGCCGTGAGGTTCCCCTCGTTGTAGCCTGCCGCCGTGTGCGGGCTCAGGCGCCGGCCCGCCTTCGTCGCGACGACGATCTCCTCGCGCCGCTCGCGCCTGAGGCGCGCGAGCAGCCGCTCGCTCCGGCCGTCTCCATACACGTCCGCGGTGTCGAAGAAATTCACGCCGCGATCGGCGGCGCGGTGCAACGCCGCGAGCGACTCCTTGTCGTCGACGTCGCCCCAGGTGCCCCCGATCGCCCAGGCCCCGAAGCTCACCGAGGAGACGCGGAAACCCGTCCTGCCAAGAGATCGATACTCCATGGCGGCGCATACAACCAGATTTCGCCCGCCACGGCGAGCGTGACCGCGCTCAGGCGGGCTCGACCCCGCGGCGGCGGTGCGCGCGCTTGCTGCGCTCGACGAGCGCGACGAGCTCCTCGCGCGTGACCCCGAGCCGCGCCGCCGTCCGGTGCGCGAGCGAGGTCCGGGCGACCCCGTCGACGAACTGGTATGTCGGCCACTGCTGCGCGTCGAGCTCGACCTGCAGGAACACGAGCCGATCGACCGGCCGCTCCCGCTCGAGCCGCGCCGCGAGCTCGAGGAAGTGCGTCGTGATGAAGGCCTGAGGGCGGAGCTCCGAGAGCAGCGAGATCACGAGCTGGAAGATCTCCTCGCCTTCCGATGGGTTCGTGCCGGAGCAGAGCTCGTCGAGCACCACCATGTCGCCGACCTGCATCGCCTCGAACAGCGACCTGATGCGGAGCAGCTCCATCCCGAGGCGGCCCTCGCTCTGATCGGCCTGCGCCTGCTCGATCAGCGACACGAAGAGCCCGTGGCACGGCGAGAGGCGCGCCTCCGCGGCCGGCACGAAGAAGCCCGCCTGCCCCATCATCTGGGCCAGCGAGAGCGCCTCGAGCAGCCGGGTCTTCCCCCCCGAGTTCGGCCCGGTCACGATGACGGTCGCGTCGTGGTGATCGGTCGCGATGTCGCACGGGATCGCGCTCACCGAGCTCGCCAGAAGCAGCGGGTTGAACAGCCCCTTGAGCTCGCGCCCGGGGCTCTCGCCGCGCGCGCCGCGCGCGCCGTCCGAGGAGCCCGGCGAGACGAGCTCGGGCAGACAGACGGAGAGCCCGGCCGCGCGGGCGCGGTCGCGCAGCGCGAGGCCGGCGAGGTAGAACTCGAGATCTCCGAGCAGCTGGACGAGCGCGACGAGATCGTCCTCGATGCCGTCGAACACGCTGTTGACGTGGCGGGTGAGCAGCTCGTCGTCGCTGAACCGGTACCCCCTCCACAGCATCACGAGCTTCGTGACCAGGCGCCCGAGCGGCGACTGGTAGAAGCGGTTCTCGCTGTTCTCGCGGATCGACAGGGCGTGCAGATCGCGGACATGGCCGTCGGAGCCGACGCGGATCCGGACGTCCAGCGTCGCGATCTCCTCGTCGTACGCGAGCAGATCCGCGAGGCGGCGGTACGCCTCGGTCTCGCGCACGGCCGCGCCGAACGCCGCGAGCCGCGACAGGCCCGAGCGAGCGCCCGCGAACCCACCGGCGAGCGCGTCGAACGCGTCCTTGGCGGCGGCGAGGATGTCCAGCCGGCGCCGGCTGCCTTCGCCGCGAGAGATGGGGATCGTCTCGAGCTGGGCCACCCAGCGGCGCAGCGCCGCGTAGGCGCGCTCGAGATCGCGGCGCTGCGCCTCCGACCCGGTGAGCTCCCGGAAGATCGCGCGCCGGAGCTCGACGGTGTCGCGATCGCTCGGAGGCTGGGAGAGGGCGCGGCCCAGCAGCGCCGGGCTCGGGATGTACGTGCGACCTTCGCTCGTGAAATGGAGGCAGCCCACGACGAGCTCGCGCAGAAAGACGTGCTGCGCGAAGCGGGCTGGATCCCACGTCGACGCGGGCAGCGACGCCGACTCGACGTGCCGCTCGAACGCCCCCGCGGGCGCGCCGCCCGCGAACGCGAACGCCAGCGACTCCTTGACCGCCCGCGCGTCGACCCGGAGCGCCGGCCGGTGCGAGAGGAGATCGGGCGCGGAGCGCTGTCCGGGCGGGGCGTCAGGCAGGGCGGGTTCCGGCGGCGCCGCGCTCACGACCTCGAGCCTACTACGATGCGTCGGGCCGGAGCGCTCGTCCGGTGTCCGGTGCCGCCGCTGCGCGGTGGCCAGGGAGGGTCTCGGCATGACCCCATCGACACGCGCGGCGCGCCGTTGTTCCCGGGCGGCCGGGAACGACCGAGTTCCTGGCACGACGTCTGCCTCGGTGTGCACCTGGAGATGCACCATGAGCTATCGCTGCACGATGAGCAGAATACGCTGGTTCTCCGGCCCAACCGTCCTCGCGCTCGCGCTCGCCGGCACCGCCTGCAGGAGCGAGAGCGAGAGAGCTGAAGGAGCGGTCCGCGAGCCCGGTAACCAGACGATCAGGAGAGGCGAACCGCCTCCGGGCCCGAACCAGACGCCCAGCAAAGATCTACGCGAGCAGGCCGGGCGCGTGGGCGAAAAGGCAGAGCAGCTCGCCCAGGAGGGCAAGGAGCTCGGCAAGGAGGCGCGAGAGCAGGCCGGGCGCGTGGGTGACAAGGCAGAGCAGCTCGCCCGGGAGGGTCAGCAGCTCGGCCAGGAGACGCGCGAGAAGGCCGAGCGCGTGGGCGAAAAGGCAGAGCAGCTCGCCGAGCGAGGGCACCAGGCGGGCCGCGATGTCAGCGACCAGATGAACAGGGTCGGCGAGCAGACCGGTGCGCTCAAGGACAACCAGGGCGCGCGCCCGCAGTCGGCGCCGCCTGCCGCTCCCAAGGACAAGGCCGCGCCGCAGCCCGCGCAACAGGGCCAGGCTGAGGGAGCCAAGAAGCAGGCCGAACATGCCGCCGCCATGGAGCGTGACGCCTGGATGAAGGCAGCGAAGGACGACGACTATCAGGTCACCTTCGGCCGCGACGGCTCGGTCATCGCCACGAAGGAGGCGAAGCGGACCGGCGCGCGCCCGTCCGACGAGACGCTCCGCAACGCGGTCGGCGGCAAGCTCGCGGACAGCGATCACGACGCGGTGAAGAAGCTGCACGTCACGGTGCGCGACGGCGTGGTCACGCTGAAAGGCAACGTCGCCAGCGTGAAGGAGGCGACCGAGGCGGTGAAGGAGGCCATGGACGCCGATGGCGTCACCAAGGTGATCGCCTACCTCCATCACGGTTCATGACGCCCGTGAGGTCGTCGACCTGGCCGCGGTCTCGGGGTGCATCCGGTCGCTGACGACGCGCGGATGCACCGCCCGGATCGCCCACCTCTGCACCATGCAGAGCAGAGCGGCGGGCTCCCGCACAGGAGACGGGCCCAGATCGGCGTTTTCGGCGCGCAAGCGCACTCCGGTGCGCTGAGCACCGAAAACGTCGAGGTGGGCCCGTATCCGAAGCGGGTGACCGTCGCTCTAGTGCGCGAAGTCCTTGGGGCGCAGCTTGACGGAGCGCGCCACGGCCTCCGCGGGTGAGAGCGCCAGCATGAGCGTCTCATCGAAGCAGTCGGACCTCGACACGACCACGACCTGCGTGCCCACGGGCAGCTCGGTCTTGAGCGGCGTCTTGCCGAGCGTCTTTCCCTTCCAGCTCACGGTCGCGTCGGGCGGATCGCTCGTGATCATCACGCTCGCCTTGGGTCCCTCCTCGAGCTTCTTCTCGACGGTCTCCCCGGCCTCGGCGCCGCGTGAAGCGACCGCGACCGCAGGAGCCTCGAGGGCGGGCGCGCCCCTGTTCGCGACGTGAACCGCGCCGCCGATCAGCGCGACCAGCGCGGTCAGGGCGGACGCGCCGATCAGGTAGCCGCGCTTCGAGGCCGACGCGGGCCCGGACGTGGTCGCTCGCAGGCTCACCGAGTCGCTCACGGGGGTCCTGGGCCGCTCGACGCCCGACGCCCGCTCGACGCCCGACACGCGCTCGATGCCCGACCGGCTGGACTCACCGACATAGGGGAGCTTGCTGCCTGAGCCGGAGCTCGAGGGCGCCATCGCGACGCCGATGCCGCTCATCGTCACCTGGCTGGAGGCGTCGCTCAGCAGCGACGCGCTGGCCACCCGCTCGATCTGCGCCTTGATCTGCTGGCGTATGGAGGCCCGGCTCTCGGCGAAGATCCCCCGCATGCAGGCGCCGAGGAACTCGCTGCGGACGTCTTCGCCCGACCACTGAAGGTAGTTCTCGAGCACATCGCACATCTCCTGCGCCGTCGCGAAGCGCTTCGATGGCTCGCGCTCGAGGGCCTTCGCGGCGATCTGATCGAGCGCGATGGGGATCCCCGGAACGACGGTGGAGAGCCGCGGTATCTTCCCCAGCAGGAGCTGGTGCATCACGGTGATCTGATCGCCCTCGAACAGCCGCCGCCCGGCGAGGAGCTCCCAGAGCACGACGCCGACCGCGAAGATGTCCGCCCGGCGGTCCACCGTCTTGCCCGCCGTGACCTGCTCGGGCGCCATATACGTCAGCTTGCCCTTGAAGGTCCCGCTCTCGGTGCTGGAGGCGTTGACGACGGCCTTGGCCACGCCGAAGTCCACGAGCTTCACCGCGCCGTCGTACGTGACGAAGATGTTGTGCGGCGAGACGTCGCGATGCACGATGCCGAGAGGCCGACCGTCGAAATCGCAGAGATCATGCGCGTAATGGAGCCCGCGCAGCACCTCGGCCACGATGCGGATCCACGTGCCGCGGACCAGCCCACCCGTGCCGGACTCCCGCTCGACAGCCGCCTTCATGACGCGCTTCAGCGGCTGGCCCTCCAGGTACTCCATCACAATGAAGTAGCCGTCCCGATCGCTGCCGACCTCGTAGGTCTGGACGACATTCGGGTGGTTCATGCGAGCCGAGAGCTTGGCCTCGTCCATGAACATGAGGACCTGGCGATCCTCCTCGTCCCCGGAGCTGCGGAGACGCTTAACGACGACCAGCTTGTTCACCGAGGCGGGCCCGTGAGCCATCGCGAGGAAGACGTCTGCCATCCCGCCGCGGCCTAGCTTCGCGATGGGACGATACCGGCCGAGCCCAAGCTGGGTCGGCGTGTCTCTCAAGATCGACGCTCCGTGTTCTCCGATCACACTCACCTCAGTGTGCAAAATTCAATAATTGTGCGCCCGAGTCAATGCGAAGAGTTTGCGTCCTCGCCATCAAGAGAAAACATGCTCCAATGAAGTGAATGGCCCACAACCGTATGAGCAAGAGCGGCAGGAGACGACATTCGAACACACACGCTCACGCCCACACGCGAACACCGCACCCCCGCACGTAGGTCACGCGCTGCGCTTTACCTGCTGCGCTTTACCTGCTGCGCTTTACCTGCTGCGCACTAGCCGCTGCGGGTTACGTGCTGCGTGCGCAATTCGCCGCTGGCCGGGGAGGGGCCGTGCAGCCGAGCCCTGAGGTGACTCCCTTCCCGGTAGCGCCCGCGCCAGGTCGATCGCATTGGAAACACGGGGTCCGCTGCGGGCGTTGATATAAACGTAACAAGGGATACGCCACGCGCAATCCGTCACGAGACGATCGCACGAAATTCCCGCAGCGTTCCGCACCGGACGCAACACGCCACGCGCGTCCGCCGCGGCTCGATGACGATGATGAGGATGACGCCTGGGAGCGAGGCGCCGCCGCTCAGCCGCTCAGAGCTTCCAGAGCGCGCAGCCCCAGTGGACGCCGGTCCCGAGCGCGAGCACCATGGCGAGTTGCCCTTTCTTCAGCCTTCCGGCGCGCATCTCCTCGTCGATGAGGATGGGCACGGTGGCGCCGCTCGTGTTGCCGAATCGATCGATGTTGCTCGGGAGCTTCTCGACGGGCACGCCGAGGTCCTTGCGAATGTGCTCGTTGATCCGGCCGTTCGCCTGGTGCGCCAGGAACACGTCGATCTGCTCGATCGCGAGGCCCTGAGAGGCGCAGAGCTCCCGCGCCGTCGCCGGGAGCTTTGTCACCGCGAACTTGAAGAGCTCGCGGCCATCCATGCGGGGGATATGCAGGTCCTCGTCGAACGACGTCGGCTTCCAGTACGGGCGCGAGCGGAAGCCGCCGCCCGGCACGAAGAGGAGCTCGGCGAAGCGTCCATCGGAGCAGATCTTGTTGCCGCGCAGGCCCGCGTCACGATCGGTCGCGCGGAGGACGAGCGCGCCCGATCCGTCTCCGAACAGGACGGCGAGGTTCCGGTGGCGGTCGGCGTGCGCCCGCGCCTCGGGCGTCGCGGAGCGGCCATTCTTCGGGTCGAGCGCTCCCCAGTCCTCCCAGGGCATGAAGCCGGCGTGCGCCTCTGCGCCCACGAACAGGATGGTCTTGGCGGCCCCGGTCTGGATGAGCCCGTCGATCGTCTGGAGGCCGAACAGCATCGCGGCACACTGCTGCCGGATGTCGAGAGCGGGGACGCCTGGAATGCCCAGCTTCGCGCCGAGCAGCGCCCCGGAGCCAGGAAAAATGTAGTCCGGCGTCATCGTGGCAAAGAGGATGTAATCGATCTCCGACGGCGCGATGCGCGCCGACTCGATCGCGCGCTTCGCCGCCTCGCAGGCGAGATCGCTCACCCCCACGCCATCCGGCGCGTAATGGCGCTGGCGGATACCGGAGCGCTGGTAGATCCACTCGTCGGAGGTCGTGATCACCCGCGCGAGGTCGTCGTTGGTGACAGGTTCTCCGGGCACGTAGTGGCCCGTCCCGATGATCTCAAATCCAATCTTTGTCACAGAAGTGCCTTACTCGAACCGCAGGCGCGCGGCGACCCGGAACCGCACACCCGCACACGACCGCGCCCGGCAGCCTCGCGCCGCAGCGCGGCGAGCGGCGCTCGCGCTCATGAGATCGCCGGGACGTTGCACCCTGCTTGACGGAAACCGGCTGCCTCGATAGCCTGTCAGCCGCGATGGCGGCGTTATGTCCGCCCCCATCTTCGGCGGCCCCCGGGCGCCGCGATCATCGTCGGCGTGCGGCCCAGCTGCAGATGGGGCAGCCGGTCATGTCGTGGCGCAGCGCTGGGCAGTGCTCGCGACCGAAGTAGATGAGCTGCAGGTGGAGCTTGTTCCACTGCTCGGGTGGGAACGTGCGCTTCAGGTCGCGCTCCGTCTCGACGACGTCCCTTCCGGACGACAGCCCCCAGCGGAACGCGAGCCGGTGAATGTGGGTATCGACCGGGAAGGCGGGGTGGCCGAAGGCCTGCGCCATGACCACAGAGGCCGTCTTGTGACCGACCCCCGGCAGGGCCTCCAGGGCCTCGAACGAGGCGGGGACGACGCCGCCGTGCTCGGTCGCGATCCGCTCGCTCAGCGCCTTCAGGTGCCGCGCCTTGGTGGGCGCGAACCCGATCCTCCGGATGAGCTGGGCGATCTCCTCGACGGGCACTGCCGCCATGGCCGCGGGCGTCCGGGCGCGCTCGAGGAGCGCCGGCATCACCGCGTTGACCATCTTGTCCGTCGTCTGGGCGCTGAGCATCACCGCGACGAGCAGCGAATACGGATCGTCGTGGACCAGCGGAATGGGCGGGGCCGGGTACAATCGGTCGAGGATCTCGGCGATCCTCGCGGCTTTCTCGGCGCGCTTCACGGGGGCCAGGGCAGCCCGTAGAACGAGAGCAGATCGCCGAGCTCCTCGTCGGAGAGGACCTCGCGGGAGAAAGGCGGCATCTGCCCGCCGTAGCCGACGAACCCGCCGTGCCGGACCTTCTCGATGAAGACCAGCCGCCGATCGGCCTCGGTGTACTCGCCGAGCGGGTGCTCCTCGAGCGTCTGCTCGGGCAGCGCCGGCGCCCGCGACACGAGCCGGCCTTCCCCCGAATGGACGCCCCCGTGACACGAGGCACAGGCGCGCTCGTGGATGCGTCCGCCCGCGGCCGCGTCGCCCGCCGGGATCTGGCTCAGCTCGTAGACCGGCGTGAAGGGGACGGCCTCGGCTGCGCCTCCCTCGCTGGGCAGCGACTCCAGGTAGGCATAGATGGCCTGCGCGGCGTCGTCGTCCGCGGTCCAGGGCAGGTCCTTCGTCATGAAGTAATAGAGGCAATGGTTGATCGCGCCGAGCAGCTCGACCTCCTGCCCGCCCCAGTAATGCGGGCGCTCGACGGCGCCGGCCAGCGGGGCGCCCGGGAGCATGGCGTCGCCTGCGTCGCCGGCGACAGCTTCATGGCACGTCGAGCAGGAATAGCGATTGAAGCGCGTCTCCGCGATCGTCGGGTCCCGGAAGAGCGCCGCGCCGTGCTCGACGGCCGTCGCGTCGACGACCTTCGTCTCGGGATCACCCGGACAGCCGCAGAGGAGCGACGCGCACGCGAGCGCGGCCGCAAGGCTGCAGGGCGCCCTCACGGCGCCTCCGGCGCGACGCGCACGAGCCCGTCGGGATAGAAGCCAACCTCCGTGTCGCTGAGCGTCTCCAGCGTCTCTGGATCGAGCCGGAGCACCCTGCCGGGCGTCGTGATCCGATCGCCCTCGCAGACGAGGAAGAGCCCGTGCTCCTCGTCGAGCTGCGCGACGTGCGGCCTCATGCATTCGTCGGCGATGTTCCGGGTGACGACCTCGTTGTCGTCCGGGGTCACGCCGATCCGCACGAGGGTGTCGGGCACCTGGGTCGGCACATAGATGGCGCTCCCGTCGGGGGTCCACGCGGGGAAGTAGGGCGCGCCGATCGTGAGGACCTTCCGTGAATCGTCGAACGTCTCCGACGCGACATCGAAGAAGCGCACGTCCCTGCTCTCCGTGCTGCTCACGGCGATGGTCTTCCCGTCGGGCGACATGACGGCCGCGTAGGGCCCGTAGTTGTTGGCATGGGGCGACGGGCTGGAGGTAGACCCCACGGGCACGCGCTTCACCTCGGCGGAAGGGTCCGTCAGGTCGACGATCGCGAGCACGTCCTCGCCGTAGCAAGCGACGTAGGCGCGGGCGCCGTCCGGGCGCGAGAGGGCGACTCCGTGGGCGGCCATGCAGACCGGGATGAACTCCGGATCAGGCGACCCCGAGAGCAGGACCTTCTCGGGATCGATCACGGCGAGGGACGAGCGCGCCGCCTCGACATCACCGGGGTTGTCGAGCACGCGTTTCAGATCGAAATGAGAGACGACCACGCGCCGGCCGTCCTCCGAGATCACGATATCGCCCGGGTTGGCCTCGACGCGCACCTGCCCGAGGATGCGTAGATCGTCGAGCGCGAGCTTCTGGACGTAGCCCGCCACCGCGCTCCCGCCGTGCACCGCGTGGGGGCCGATCGCGCCGGCGACGTCAGGGTACGACAGCGCGACGTAGAACGCGCCGCCCTCGGCGTCCACGGCCACGTGGTGAGGCCCGTCGATCGTCACGGGATCGCGGCCCACGGGGTGGACGCCGAACCGCTCCCCGGTCGAGAGCGAGATAAGAGAGATCGTATCGGAGAGGCTATCGCTCACCACGCCCATTCCGCCCTCCGGAATCGTGATCTCAGGAAGTCGGTCCGGATACGCGTCGCCCTCGTAGGCGCTGTAGCGGTATTCGATGATGGGCTCGGGATCGCTGCAGCTCACCAGCATCGCCGCCGCGAGCGCGCAACCCAGGAATCGCGAAATGACCATAGATGACCTCGAGACGAGCGCCCCTGGCTCGGACGCGCCGCATCCTAGCAGCCGCCGGCGCACCGGCCGCGGCTCCGCCCTACCATGGCTCGGCTCGCTCGTGCGCCTCGACGTGACGCTCCGCGGCGCCACGCTGCGCGGTGTGGGACGTACTACGCGCGTTCTGCGCTCTCTCTTCCTCGTCAGCACCGGCCCTCAACGGCAACGCTACCGCGTGGGTGAACATTTCTTGATCAGGCGCGGTGGTGTTGTCATGTAAGGAAGCGATGAGCCAGACACGAGCGGTGGGCGTCGCAGCGCTGGAGCCCGGTCGGCGGCAGATCGCGCGAGCGCGCCGAGATCGCCCCGCGGCGCGCTTCTTCCTTGCGTCTGTTGCGCTCGCGGCGTGCGCGGGGGAGGAGTCCATCGCTCCGGCGCCGCTCCCTGCGCCGGTACCGTTGCCAGCGCTCCGCGGCGCGCCGCCGCTGACGACCGCTCGCACCTGGGCGCCGCGCGTTGGGGTGGCCGATCCACCGGACAGGAACCCCGCTGTCCCGGCGGAGATCGAGCAGATGCTCGCGGAGGGCTACGGCGAGCTCGAGAGCGGGCCGGGGCAGCCGCTCGCCCCCGCGACGCTCGACGACACCCCTCCACCGCCGCGCGGCAAGCGGCCGAGGCTCCTGACGAGGTTCGTCCACCTCGCCGACACCCAGCTCGCAGACGACGAGTCGCCCGCCCGGCTGGCGATCTTCGACTCGCCCGGCGCGTTCGCGTCGGCGTTCCGCCCGCAGGAAGGGCACGAGTGCCGGATCCTCCACGCCGCCGTCCGCACGATCAACGCGCTCCATCGGAGCACGCCGATCGACTTCGTCCTGCTCGGCGGAGACAACGCCGACAGCGCGCAGACGAACGAGATCGCGTGGTTCTCGGCCATCCTCGACGGCGCCGCGCGCGTCGAGTGCGACTCGGGCGCTGACGACGACCCCGTGCCAGGCCCCGACAACGATCCCAAGGATCCGTTCTTCGCCGAGGGGCTGCTCATGCCCTGGCGATGGGTGACCGGCAACCACGATGTCCTGCACCAGGGGAACTTCCCGGTGCACACGCGCGCCGAGCTCGCGACGGGGAGCTGGTCGGACGGCGGGACGCGCGACTGGTCTCTCCCCGGCGGTCCGGTGATCACGGGCAAGGTCGTCCCCGACCCGAGGAGAGCGCTCCTGAGCCGCCCCGAGCTGCTCGATCAGGTCGCGGCGACCGGCGATGGACACGGGATCGGGCCCGACGAGCGCGCGTACGGGAAAGCGTTCTACGAGTTCGACATGAAGGACACCCCCCTTCGCGTCATCGTGCTCGACACGGCCGCCGAGACGGGCGGGCCGAACGGCGTGATCCTCCAGGACGACGTCGATCGGTTCATCCGTCCCGCGCTCGACCGCGCGAAGCGCGAGCGCAGGTGGGTCATCCTCACGTCCCACCACGCGTCGAGCTCGCTCGGAGACGGCTCCTTCGCCGCGACGGGCACCCCCGTCGTGCCCGGCGCGATCGGCGTCGAGGCGTGGCAGTCGCTCGTCGGCGGCTACGACAACGTCCTGCTCCACCTCGCCGGACACACCCACGTGCACCGGGTGACCCGGGTCTCGCCAGCCGGCGGGCACGCGTACTGGGAGCTCGAGACCTCCGCGCTCGCCGACTATCCCCATCAGGTCCGCGTCATCGAGATCTGGGACGAGGACAACGGCTTCGTCGCCATCCGGGGCGCCGCCCTCGACTACGCCGTCGACGACGACCCGATCGCCGCCGAGGGGCGCCGCCGGGCCGTCGTGGACGTCACCTCGGGCTTCGGCGACGACGGCCGCGGAGAGCCCTCGTGGCGCAACGTTGAGCTCTCGATCGCGCGGCCGGACTGACCTCGCGCCCCGACGCGCCAGGGCCGCGGGCGCGCGGCCCAGCCTGCGCTGACCCAGCTTGCCGGAGGCCAGCCAGGGAGGGATGCGCGTCGGCGCCGCCGCGAGGCGGCCTCGTACGGGCGGCCCCAGCCGCCGCTCATCCGCCGTCGCGCAGCGGCACCGTCTCCCTCAGCTCGATCGACAGCGCAGGTCCGCCCCCGCTGCGGATCGCGGCGGCCATCGTGTGCCTCGCCGAGGGCTGGTAGAGCGCGAACTGCCAGGCCGAGCGGTCGTCGCCAAGCCGCGGATCGAACGAGATGCCGATCGCCGGTCCATCGTCCAGGTGGAACGAGAACTGATCGAGCGGGATCGCGAGCCCCATCCCGCGCGCCTTGATGTACGACTCCTTGAGCGTCCAGTACTCGAAGAAGCGCGCGCGCTGCCTCTCCGGCGGCAGCGCGCGCAGCGCCCTCACCTCGCCTGGCGAGAAGAAGCGATCGGCGATGTCCACCGCGCCGCTCGCGCGCTCGGTGTCCTCCACGTCGACGCCCACGTCGCGATCCAGCGCGACCAGGCAGGCGATCAGCCCCCGCGTGTTCGACAGGTTGAACCGGATCGGCGGCACCCCCGGAGGTCCGGCGATCTGTGGGCGGCCAAATTCGTTCCGGACGAACGACCACGCCTCGGGCGCGACGTTCGCGTACTTTGAGAGGACCGTGCGCACGAGGGCGCGGGTGAGCAGGTACTCGTGCCGGTTCTCGGCGAACAGGAAGCGCGCCTGCTGCGCCGCCTCGTCAGGCGCCATCAGCCGGTGGTACGCCTCGAGCAACGCCTCGTCGCGAGCCGCGTCGCAGAAGACGTACCAGAGGTGCGCCGCGCCGGGACCGATCGTGAGCATCTACAACCTCGGCGGCGCCGCGTCTGCAGGGCCCGGTAGGATCTCCCGAAGGCAGCTGTCGGCGCTGAGCTCGGTGGGCCGCTGGCGCGGATATCCGAACGACACCTCCTCGAAACGAACACCGTCGATCCAGTCGGTGCGGGGGATGTGGAGGTGCCCTGACACGACCACCCGCGCGCGGAACCGCGTATGCCAGTCGTGCGTGCGCCGCGTCCCGCACCAGATCGAGAAACGCGGGATGTGCCGCAGCCGCACGAGCTCTTCGCGCAGCGGGAAGTGGTTGATGAGCACCGTGGGGCGCCCCTCGATCGCGCTGAGACGGGCCTCTGTCGCGGCGAGGCGGGCCCGGCACCACTCGGGCAGGCTGGCGAAGGGCGCCGGGTCGAGCAGCTCCTCGTCGCTGCAGAGGACGCCGCTCTCCATGGCCCACGCCACCGCGTCGCCCTCGGCCACGCCGTCCGGCCGGAAGCTGTAGTCGTAGAGCAAGAACATCGGCGCCAGCACGTGCGGTCCGCCCTCGCCGTCCCAGAGCACGTAGGGGTCTTCCGGCGTGAGGACGCCGCGGCTCCGACACAGCTCGACCAACCGCTCGTACCGGGCCTGGCCGCGCGGACCGCCGCGCTCACTCGGCATCGTATAGAGCTCGTGGTTGCCCGGCGTCCACACGAGCCGCTTGAACCGCGGGCCCAGGGTCTCGAGGACGTAGATGAGGTGCTGCTCCGTTTCCCCGAGATCACCGGCGAGGATGAGCCAGTCGCTCGGCCGCGGCGTCATGCGCTCGATGGCCCACCGGTTCTCCGCATACCCGACGTGGAGATCGCTGAGTGCGAAGAGCTTCATCCGAATACCGCGCCGCCGGAGGCCGGACCGGCAGGCCGGTCGCTCCCACCCACACCACGGTCGACGACGGGCGTCCACTGCCGAGCGCCGCCGCCGGGCGGAGCGGCCCCCCGGGCAAGGTGACACCTCTCCCCCATTTTGCGCCCAGTTCCGCGGCTCCTGGCGCGCCGCATTAAACTAGGGCTCCAATCCTTGTGCCACATGTGCTACGCGCGTGTGAAGTCAGCACCATGCCTCTGCCCCAACGACAAGGTCTTTACGATCCGGCTTTCGAACACGACGCATGCGGTCTCGGATTCGTCGCCACGCTCCGCCGTGAAGCGACGCACGAGGTCGTTTGCCAAGCGCTCGAGATCCTCGAAAATCTAACCCATCGCGGCGCCGCGGGCTGCGACCCCTGCACCGGCGATGGCGCGGGCGTGCTCCTCCAGATCCCGCACGAGCTGTACGCCGCGTCCCTGGCCGCCCTTGGCATCGCGCTGCCTGCTCCTGGCGACTACGCCGTCGCGACGGTGTTCTTCTCCCAGCTCCCGTCGCGTCGCCGCCAGTGCGAGGCGATCCTCGAGGCCGCGGTCGTGCACCACGGACAGCGCGTCCTCGGCTGGCGTGACGTCCCCATCGACGACGCGGCGCTCGGCCCGATCGCGCGCGACTCGCGCCCCGCGATCCGCCAGCTGTTCATCGGCAGGGTCGCGCCTCGCCAGTCCTTCGAGCAGGTCCTCTATGCGATCCGCAAGCGCGCTGGCCGCGCCGCCAACGCCGACGACTTCTACATCACGTCCTGTTCGTCGCGGACGGTCGTCTACAAGGGCCTGATGCTCGCCGAGCAGGTCGCGGCGTTCTACCCCGACCTGTCCGACAAGCGCACCGTGTCGCGGCTCGCGATGGTGCACTCGCGCTTCTCCACGAACACCTTCCCCACGTGGGAGCGCGCGCACCCGTACCGGGTCATCGCGCACAACGGCGAGATCAACACCGTGCGCGGCAACACCGCGTGGATGTCGGCGCGCGAGGCGCTGCTGAAGAGCGATGTCTTCGCGAACGCGATCGAGGACTTCAAGCCGATCATCCGGCCGGGCGGCTCCGACTCGTCCGCGCTCGACAACGTGGTCGACTTCCTGCTCGCGAGCGGCCGCTCGCTGCCCCACGTGATGATGATGCTCGTGCCCGAGGCCTGGGCGCTCGACCCGGACATGTCGGCCGAGAAGAAGGCGTTCTACGAGTACCACGGCTGTCTGATCGAGCCGTGGGACGGCCCCGCGGCGCTGTGCTTCACGGACGGACGGCTGATCGGCGCGACGCTCGACCGGAACGGGCTGCGCCCCGCGAAGTACGTCGTGACGAGCGACGGGCTCGTCGTGCTCGCGAGCGAGTTCGGCGTCCTCGACATCGAGCCGGCGCGCGTCATCCAGAAGGGGCGCCTCCAGCCGGGCAAGATGTTCCTCGTCGACACGACCGAGGGTCGCGTCGTCAGCGACGACGAGATCAAGCGCCGCGTCGCGACGCAGAAGCCGTACGCGGCATGGGTCGCCGAGAACAAGATCGACCTGCGCGCCCTCGAGGACGTGCCGAGCCTCTACACCATCCCGCACGCGGACCTCCGGGGCCTGCAGCAGGCGTTCGGCTACACCGAGGAGGACCTGCGGATGATCCTCGGGCCGATGGCCACCCTCGGCGAGGAGCCGGTGGGCTCGATGGGCATCGACATCCCGCTCGCCGTCCTCTCCGAGAAGCCCCAGCTGCTCTTCCGCTACTTCAAGCAGCTGTTCGCGCAGGTCACGAACCCGCCGGTCGACCCCCTCCGCGAGGAGATCGTGATGTCGCTCGTGAGCTGCGTCGGCGGCGAGGGCAACCTCCTCGAGGAGACGCCCCGCCAGTGCCGGATGCTCGAGCTGCCGCACCCGATCCTCACGCAGGACGACCTGTCGAAGCTGCGCAAGAACGTCTTCCCCGACTTCCGCGCGGCCACGCTGCCCATGTACTTCCCGGTCGACGGCGACCCGGAGGACAACCTGCGCGCCGCGATCGCGAAGCTCTGCAAGGACGCGAGCCGGGCGATCGCCGACGGCGCGAGCATCCTCATCCTCAGCGACCGCGGCATCGACGAGACGCTCGCCCCCATCCCGAGCCTGCTCGCGGTGGGCGCCGTGCACCACCACCTCATCAACGAGGGGGCGCGCACGCGCGCGGGCATCATCGTCGAGACCGGCGAGGCGCGCGAGGTCGGCCACATGGCGCTGCTCATCGGCTACGGCGCCGGCGCGGTGAACCCGTACCTCGCGTTCGAGTCGATCGCGGCGATGTGCCGCGACAAGACCCTCGGCGCCGACCTCTCGCCGACCGCGGCGGGCTCGCGGTACGTGAAGGGGCTCAAGAAGGGCATCCTGAAGATCATGTCGAAGATGGGGATCAGCGCGCTCTCCAGCTACCAGGGCGCGCAGATCTTCGAGGCGATCGGCATCGATCAGCTCGTCATCAACGCGTACTTCACCGGCACGGCGTCGCGCGTCCGCGGCGTCGGGCTGCGCGAGATCGCGGAGGAGGCGCTCGCGCGCCACCACGCGGCGTACGGCGAGCGGGCGCGAGCGCACCTCGACGTCGGCGGCCACCACCACTTCCGCGTGTCCGGCGAGCGGCACCTCTGGACGCCGCAGTCGATCGCCTCGCTCCAGCGGGCGGTCCGCCTCGACGACGCGAAGAGCTACGCCGAGTACGCCTCCATCATCAACGAGCAGCAGGAGCACCCGATGTCGCTCCGCGGGCTGTGGGACTTCAGGCCCGCGGGCCCGCCGGTGCCGATCGAGGAGGTCGAGCCCGCCGCCTCGATCGTCAAGCGCTTCGCCACGGGCGCCATGTCCTTCGGGAGCATCTCGAAGGAGGCGCACGAGACGCTCGCGATCGCGATGAACCGGATCGGCGCGCGGTCGAACACCGGCGAGGGCGGCGAGGACCCGGTGCGCTTCCTCCGGATGCCGAACGGCGACTCGAAGCGGAGCGCGGTGAAGCAGGTCGCCTCGGCGCGGTTCGGCGTCACGGCCGAGTACCTCGTGAACGCCGACGAGCTGCAGATCAAGATGGCGCAGGGGGCCAAGCCCGGCGAGGGCGGCCAGCTCCCGGGCCACAAGGTCGACGCGGTGATCGCGAAGGTGCGCCACTCGACCCCCGGCGTGACCCTGATCTCGCCGCCGCCGCACCACGACATCTACTCGATCGAAGATCTCGCGCAGCTCATCTTCGACCTGAAGAACATCAACTCGAAGGCGCGCATCAGCGTGAAGCTCGTCGCCGAGGCGGGCGTCGGCACCATCGCCGCGGGCGTCGTGAAGGCGCACGCCGACGTGGTGCTGATCAGCGGCGACTCGGGCGGCACCGGCGCCTCCCCGCTCACGTCGATCCACCACGCGGGCGTCGCGTGGGAGCTCGGCCTCGCCGAGGCGCACCAGGTGCTCGTGATGAACGGGCTCCGCGGCCGCGCCATCGTGCAGACCGACGGCAAGCTGATGACGGGCCGCGACGTCGCGTTCGCCGCGCTGCTCGGCGCCGAGGAGTTCGGGTTCTCCACGGCGCCGCTCGTCGCGACCGGCTGCATCATGATGCGCAAGTGCCACCTCAACACCTGCCCGGTCGGCATCGCCACGCAGGACCCCGAGCTCCGCAAGAAGTTCACGGGCGCGCCGGAGCACGTCATCAACTTCTTCTTCTACGTGGCCGAGGAGCTCCGGCAGATCATGGCGCGCCTGGGCTTCCGCACGCTGACCGAGATGGTCGGGCGCTCCGACTGCATCGTGCAGCGGAGCACCGGGCTCCACCCGAAGGCGAGGAAGATCGACTGCTCCGAGGTGCTGTACCGCCCGAAGGAGGCCCTCACGAGCCCGACCCACTGCGTGGAGCTGCAGGACCACAAGCTCGACCGGGTGCTCGACCTCAAGCTGATCGAGAAGGCGCGCGCGACGATCGACGGCGGGCCGTCCGTCGTCATCGAGACCCGCGTAAGGAACTCGGATCGGACGCTCGGCGCGATGCTGAGCGGCGAGATCGCGCGCCGCCACGGCAGCGCCGGGCTCCCCGAGGACAGCATCGTGGTCAAGTGCGCCGGCAGCGCCGGCCAGAGCTTCGGCGCCTTCGCCTCGCGGGGCATGACGCTCGAGCTCGAAGGCGACGCGAACGACTACGTCGGCAAGGGCCTCTCGGGCGGCGTGGTCGCGGTGCGGCCGCCGCGCGAGGCGCCGTTCCGGCCGGACGATCAGGTCATCGTGGGCAACGTCGTGCTGTACGGCGCGACGAACGGCCGCGCGTTCTTCAACGGCCGCGCCGGCGAGCGCTTCGCGGTCAGGAACAGCGGGGCCACCACCGTCGTCGAGGGCGTGGGCGACCACGGCTGCGAGTACATGACGGGCGGCACCGTGATCATCCTCGGCACCACCGGCCGCAACTTCGGGGCCGGCATGAGCGGCGGGCTCGCCTACGTCTTCGATGAGGACGCGCTCTTCGAGGCGCGCTGCAACAAGGAGATGGTGCAGCTCGAGACGATGACCGCAGCCGACGCCGAGTCGGTGCGGGCGCTGCTCGAGGAGCACGTTCGGCGCACGGGCAGCCGGAAGGCGATCGAGCTGCTCGAGTCCTGGCAGGCCGTCCTGTCTAAGTTCGTGAAGGTCGTCCCGAGCGAGTACCGCCGCGCCCTGGAGGCCGCGGCGTCGCCCGCGACGAACGGGGCGGACGGGTCGGACAGGCTCGTGTCTCTCCTTTCTCCTTCAACACCCTATGTTTCCACTGGACGTTACATCCCCGCCAACGCGGGTCCCCTGAGCACGGGAGAGAGGTCGGCCGCCCATGGGTAAGGTACGAGGCTTCCTCGAGATCCAGCGGGTCGACATCAAGAAGCGGCCCGTCTCCGAGCGTTTGAACGACTGGCAGGAGTTCGAGCTCCCGGTCCCCGACGCCGAGCTGCGCGATCAGGCAGCGCGGTGCATGGACTGCGGCATCCCGTTCTGTCACGACGGATGTCCGCTCGGGAACCTGATCCCCGACTGGAACGATCACATGTTCCGCGATCGCCTCCCCGAGGCGATCGCGTCGCTCGACGCGACGAACAACTTCCCCGAGTTCACCGGGCGCGTGTGCCCCGCGCCTTGCGAGGCGGGGTGCGTGCTGAACATCGAGAGCAAGCCGGTCACCATCAAGAACGTCGAGCGCGCCATCGCGGATCGCGCGTTCGATCGGAACCTGGTGGCGCCGGTCATCGCGAAGCAGCGCACGGGCAAGAAGGTCGCGGTGATCGGCTCGGGGCCCGCCGGGCTCGCGGCCGCGCAGCAGCTCGCGCGCAAGGGGCACGACGTCACGCTCTTCGAGCGCGACGACCGCATCGGCGGCCTGCTCCGGTACGGCATCCCCGACTTCAAGATGGAGAAGCACCTCATCGACCGGCGCATGGAGCAGATGCAGGCCGAGGGGGTGACGTTCCGCACGGGCGTCCACTGCGGCGTCGACATCACCGGCGACGCCCTGCGCGAGCAGTACGACGCCATCGTGCTGTGCGGCGGGGCGCGCCGGCCGCGCGACCTGCCGGTGCCCGGCCGGGAGCTGAAGGGCGTCCATTTCGCGATGGATTTCCTGACCCAGCAGAACAAGCGGGTCGCCGGCGACGTGATCCCCGACAACGAGGCGATCTTCGCGACGGACAAGCGGGTGGTCGTCATCGGCGGCGGCGACACCGGCTCCGACTGCGTGGGCACGAGCCACCGCCACCGCGCGGCGCACGTGACGCAGCTCGAGCTCCTCGCCCGCCCCCCCGAGCAGCGCTCGCTGACGAACCCGTGGCCCGCGTGGCCGCTCATCCTCCGCACCTCGTCCTCCCACGAAGAGGGCGGCGAGCGCGACTGGTCGGTGTCGACCACCGCGTTCCTCGGGGACGAGCACGGTCACCTCCGCGCGCTCCAGGCGACGCGGGTGAAGCTGGAAGGCGGGAAGTTCGTGCCGGTCCCGGGGAGCGAGTTCGAGATCCCGTGCGAGCTCGTCCTGCTCGCGATGGGCTTCGTCGGCTCCGAGCGCGAGGGGCTGATCGAGCAGCTCGGCGTCGAGATGGACCAGCGCGGCAACGTGAAGGCCCACGGCGGGCGCACCAGCGTGGAGGGCGTCTTCGCCGCCGGCGACATGTCGCGCGGCCAGAGCCTCGTCGTCTGGGCCATCGCGGAGGGGCGCAAGGCCGCCGAGGCGGTCGATGCGTACCTGATGCAGCCGGCGAAGCGCCGGCTGGCGCTCGCGGCGGGCTAGAGCTCGACCGTGCGAGCGCTGGTCTGGGACGGAACGGCCGCGCGCGTCATCGACCGCGACCCCCCCTCGACCACGGCCGGCATGGCCGTGGTCGAGGTGCGGTGCGCCGGGATCTGCAACACGGATCTCGAGATCATCAAAGGTTACATGGGCTTCCGCGGCACGCTCGGCCACGAGTTCGTCGGCGACGTCGTGGAGGGCCCGGCCGCCTGGCGCGGCCGCCGCGTGGTGGGCGAGATCAACTTCGCGTGCGGCCGCTGCGAGCTCTGCGCGCGCGGGCTGGGCAGGCACTGCCCGACGCGCACGGTCATGGGCATCGTCGGCGCCGACGGCGCGCTGGCGGAGCGCGTCGCGGTGCCCGTGGCGAACCTCCACGCCGTGGCCGGCGGGGTCGACGACGAGGAGGCGGTGTTCGCGGAGCCGCTCGCGGCGGCGTTCGCGATCCTGGAGCAGGTGCGTGTGTCCCCGGGCACGTCCGCGCTCGTGTTCGGCGACGGGAAGCTCGGCCTGCTCATCGCGCAGGTGCTCCACCAGGCTGGCGCCCGCGTCCTCGCGGTCGGCAAACACGAGGAGAAGCTCGCCCTGCTGCGCGCGCAGGGCATCGCGACCGAGCTCGTTCGCCCGGAGCCCGCGGGCCAGGCCGACGCCGGCGCCTCTCCGCCTCCGGGCGTCTGGGCCGGAGATCCGGCCGAGCTGGTGGTCGAGGCCACCGGCACCGCCGAGGGGTTCGTGAGGGCGGTCCGCGCGACCCGGCCCAGGGGCACGCTCGTGCTCAAGAGCACGGTGGCCGGGCTCTCCAGCGTCCACCTCGCGGAGCTCGTCATCAACGAGATCACCGTCGTCGGGTCGCGCTGCGGGCTGTTCGAGCCAGCGCTGCGCGCCCTTGAGGCCCGTACCGTCGACGTCCGCTCCCTCGTGTCAGCGCGACTCCCGCTGGAGCGCGCCGCGGAGGCGCTGGCGGCCGCGGCGGCGCCTGGCGCCCTCAAGGTGCTCGTCACCTGCTGAGCTCGCCGCTCGCTGACTGTCGGCTGCTCGTCCGGGTGGCCTGCGGCCAGCGCGGCATGTCCGCCTGGCGCATTGCGTGAGAATTTCTCGCGGCTGGCCGGAATAGATCCTCGTAGGGAGCCGCAGGCCGCGGCCCCCATCAGGAGCTGCGATGAGCGCGAAGGACAGCCCACACCACGACGACCGCCGAGAGGACGCGCACAGCGAGGCCCGGCAAGCCAGGGAGAGCTGGGAGCAGCAGCAGCTACGGGAGCTCGACCTTGTCGGCATCGAAGAGGATGCGTCGACGTTTTGCCTTCATTGTCGCCGTGAGATGCTGGGGCAGCTCGCACGGGCTCAGGCGCGCGGCTCGGTGCTGTTCGAGCTCGTCAGGCGCGAAGGGCTGAGCCCTCTTCCCCTGCACCACCCCCGGTCCGCTGCCGAGGGCGGTCCCACGCCGGAGTACCGGCGCGACCTCTGGGAGATCGCAATGCACAAGCGCCGCGCCCTGTGGATCCCCCTCGCAGGCCTCGCGATCGGCGCGCTGGTGCTCTGGGTGGCATTCGCCGTCCTGAGGCGCTGAGAGCGAGGAGCCGCTCGCCTCCGGAGGTGATCTGGACAGGGAAGCGGTTGTTGGTAGAGGGGCGCAGATCGCGCGTTATGGGCTCACCTGCGTTGTTCAGCGCTCCTAGCGGCGGAACAGCCCGGACATGAACCGGGATGGCGGCGGGAGCTGCCGCGGACGCCACGCCGACGCGGCCACGATGGACACGCCGTTGCGCATGAGCAGGAGCGCGGGCTCGTCGCTCCGGACGTCGAACCCCTGGCTCAGGCGGAGCGCTCCGCGGACCAGCGACTCATGCGGCGAGACGCGGAGCGGCTCGAAGCCGTTCATGCGGAGGCGGCGCTGCCAGGCGCCCCGGCGCTCGTGCCGCTCGACCCGCGCGGCCCCCTCGCCCACCACCACATTCATCACCTCCTGCCCGAAGAAGACCTGCTCGATGGTCTCCCGCGCGGCGATGTGCGGCGGGAGCAGCGCCTCGAGCGCCTGGAATACCGCATAGTAGTGGCCGATCGCCTCCGACAGCCGCGGGAGGAACTGGTGCGCGTTGTGCTCCACATCCGGCTCGACGAGCGTCAGCACGCGCGGCGACAGCGCGCGGATCCTCGTGAGGATGGTGTCGCGGTTCGCCGTGGCGTGCACCGAGGCATCCGGCACGTGGTGCAATGCGAACGCCGCATTGACCGCAATGGGCGCCGTGGAGCGGGACGCGATACGGCTCCAGTCGACGCGCTCCACCGAGGACGCGACGCCGTGGAACTCGAAGGGGACCTTCAGCCGCTCCGCCCACCCCCCGATGAACGCGCCCGCCCAGCGCAGCCGCTGCTCGGGATCGGGGCCCCGGCACGGCAGGTCGATGCCGGTCAGCCGGACCCGCGGCGGGCCGCCGGGCCGCGTCGCCAGCCGGTGTAGCAGGAATGGCCACTGCGTACCGCCGCCAACGCCGATGTCGATGACATGGATCTCCCCTTCATCCTGGAACGCCTCGACGATGGCCGCGTTCGCGCTGAGGTAGCCGAACCGGATGAGCGGCGTCGCGTGCACGAGCAGCTGAAACGCCGCGAGCATGTCCCGCGGCCCAGCGCTGCGCAGGTACAGATTCCCGTCGCCGGAGCGATCTCCGTCCAGGCGAGCGAGCAGCGCCCGGCCAAACACGCCGGAAATGCGTTCGGACGCGTCCCCCGTATCGGGCTCAGCCCGCAGGATGCCCTCGATGAGGGCCCTCGCGCGCTCGCTATCCCCCGCGTCGATCGCCTCGCCCGCCGCGAGGAGGCGGCTCAGGAACGGGCGGCGACGCGAGTGGGTCTGGCGGGTCCCCGAGCTCGGCTGCTGCCCTGGGCTGGACGCGGTCGAGCTGGTGGGCCCCTCGATGTGCGCTCGTAGGCTAAGAGGCGCCTCTTCGGCCGATACGTGTCTACGGATCGCGTTCATGGTGTCCAGGGCTGTTCAACCAGGCAGCCCGCCGTCCTGGCTGGGCTCTCCGCGGGCAACCGATTTCAGGCGCGAACGCATGACGTCGACCACCTCGCAGGAGCCAGGGGTTTCAATGTTTGCAGGTGTCGTTGAGGGAGAGCCCGACGGCGAGCAAGGGGCCGGCGCTCGGCGGCCGCGCGCCCGCGGCAAGGCCGCGAAGCGTGGCGCCCGCCCGTGACGCGACGGGGCCTGAGCTCGCACGGAGACCCGACAGACAACTCTCTGTACATCGATGAAGCCGCCCGCCCGGTCAAGTCCAAGATCGTCATTGTGCGTCGCGCCCCCGTCCTCGTGTTCCGCGCGCCGTCCGAGCCTGTCTTTTGGCGACAGACGTAGGCACTCGTAGGCGTCCCGCGAGGCGAGCGTGATCGCGCCGCAGGCGGAAGCCCCGGCGGCCACGGCGCGCGGATCGCGAAGAGCGCGGCCTCGATGACGCAGGCCGCGCGCGACGCGCGGCCACGGCACACTTCACCAGTGGTCTCTTCAGGGCGCATCGTGGGCTCCGACCTGGCGAGCACGCGCCGGACTCGTTGAGTTGACCGTGGTCGTGACAGCACCTCGCTGGGGACGGGGCTTACACACCACATTACAACCCGCATAACCAGCTCTGTAAAGTCCCTATACATGGGCGTTCGGTCGATCGAGCCCACGTTGCGTCGCCAGATGGAGGCAACCCTGCGACGATCGGGCGCGGCTTCGCCCGAGAAACAGCGCCGCGACGGTCTTCAGGCCTTCGGAAGGAGCAGAGCGTTTGCTGGAGGTGATGTATGGAACGACCGCCCCATCGGGCTCAGCAGCCTACGCCGGGAGTGACTTCGTCATCGCAGCGCAGCCGAAAGACGAGCGCTCTCCAGCGACGCGGCGGCACCATTGACGCACTCCTGCACTTGTGCATGCGACGGCGGGCGCCAGCGGTTCAGTCGTTATCGGACAGGTCGCTTCCCTCCGCGAAGTGGGAGCGATCGACGCCATTCTTCTCGAGCCAGCGTCGAATTCGATTTCTGTGCACTCCGAGCCTGATGGCCGCGCGAGACACATTGCCTCGCTCGAGGCGAAGCGCCTCGGCGATCTCATCTTCGGGCGGCGCTTGTCCTGCGCGCGCCGGTCGAACGTCGCTCGCCGTCGGCCGGGCGTGCGTCTCGAGCGCCTCCGGGCTCAGCCCGACGCCGGCGAGCGGATCCAGATCCTTGGCCTCGACCGTGCGCCGCCCCTCGTCGAGCGCGCGCGTCGCCGCGCGCCGCGCCTCGCCGACGAACTCGCGCAGATTCCCCGGCCAGCGGCGCATCGCGCACGCGATGATCATTGAATGGTGAATCGTCGGCGACGCGCTGTGCGCGGCCGCACCGACCGCCTTTGCGCATTGCGCGAGCAGCCACGGGATCTCCTCGGTCCGCTCCCGGAGGGGCGGGAGCCGGACCTCGGGCCGACCGATTCGGTAGTAGAGATCATCGCGAAAGCGGCCCTGGGCGACGCGGGCGCGCAGGTCGTGTGTCGCCGCGCAGATCCGGATCTGCACCGGGCGAGGCGCGACCGCGCCGAGCTCGAGGACCTGCCGGGTGTCGATCGTCCGCAGCAGCTTCGCCTGGACGGCCGCGTCGAGCTCCGCCACCTCGTCGAGGAAGAGCGTGCCTCCGTGGGCGGCCTGCACATAGCCGTCGGTGTCGTGCGTCGCGCCGGAGTAAGCGCCGCGCCTGGCGCCGAAGAGGAGCCGCTCCGCCAGGCCCTCCGGGATGGCCGCGCAGTTGACAGCGACGAACGGGCCGCGCGCCTGCGGCCCCGCCTCGTGGTAGGCGCGCGCCGCGAGCTCCTTGCCCGTGCCGCTCTCGCCCGTCACGAGGAGGCTATCTCCCCCGGCCGCGGCGCGGATGATCGTGTCGTAAATCAGCTGCAGCCTCGGCCCGAGGACGCTCTCCTTTTCGAGGCGCACGCCCCCGCGCGCGAAGTTCCGGATGTCGCTGAGCGCGAGGAACACCGACGTCCCCGCGCCGACGACCTGGATCGCGTCCCTCCGCACCTCGCCGCGGATGGGCTCGCCGTTGACCGACGTCCCGTTGGTGCTGCCGAGGTCCTCCACGGTCCAAACGCCGCCGTCGTACGCGATGCGGGCGTGTCGCCGCGACATGAGTGAGTCGTCCATGAGGGGCACGCCGCCGACGCCTCCGCGACCCACCACCACGGAGCCACGATCCAGCGGGATGGGCGCGCAGCGCGGCTGATCCCCCGAGAAGATCAGGACGATGCCGGGAACAGGCTCGGCGACCGAGGGCTCAGGTGGAACCGAGACGCGGACGGTGGAGTGGTCCATCGGGCGCAATCTTACCCGTTGAAGAACCTGGCCGGCCAGTGGCCGGCCATCCCAACGGCCTGCGGGGGCTCTTTGGGCAGAACTCCCAGCAAATCCACGTCGCCCCGTTCGCCAGGTTCGGCACAAGTTGTGCTTGTTCCCTCGGCATGGTGGCCTCTGCAAGAGCTCGCATCCATCGGGACCGGGGGTCCGCCCTCGAGGTGAACATGGGATCCGGCCGCAACATCGACGAAGCGAGCCGTCGCTCGCCCCGGCGTATGCACACATCCCGCACCCTGCCGAGCTTCTCCACCCACCCCGGTCTCCAGAGCATCACCGGCCTCCGCGGCGCGCTCGAGTTCCTGGAGTGGCCGGCGTCCGAGTGGACGCCCAAGGACCTCCAGGACTGGTTCGTGGACCACCTGGTGACCCCGGGCCTCATGAAGCGTCCCCAGATCGTGCGCGAGCCCGGCGCGACGCCCGTCATGCTCGATCCCCGGGCCGACGGCGGCAGCAACCTCGAGGAGCTCATCCACAAGGCCCGCGGGCGCGTCATCACGGCGCTCCGGGGGCTGATCGCGCCCGTCGCCGACGACCGATTCCTGAACGCGGCGATCTACGGGGGCAGGGTCCGCCGGGCGGCGGTCGGAGGCCGTCCCGTCTGGGTCGCCTCGCCGCGCGAGATCGACTTCCTTGGCGACATTGTGCTCAGCTTGCTCGCCGCCGACATCCTGCTCGACCGGGAGTTCTATCGCGCACACCTGTGCATCTGCGAAGTGTGCGGAAGGGTGTCATTCAAAGAGACCCCGGACGCGCGAGGCGTATGCAGCGAGCATCGCAGCAGTGTGTCCGGGTTTACGCCGCGGGTGCGCTGAGCGCCTGCGGCGGAGTCGTGACGCCAGAGACGATAAAGGCCGGCTGAAGAGCCGGCCTTCGTCATTTCTCTCGCTACGGATCCAGTCCGCCCGCCGCATCGCGAAGGGCCGGCGCGGACGGCGCCGCGTCAGTTCGCGTCGAACGAGACCCAGGCGCCCGTCGCCCAGGTGTCATCGGCCTTGAAGGCGCCGATGTAGCTCGCCTCCGCGTCGAAGAAGCCGTCATCCGGCGGGGTCGCCGCGTTCTCGGTGAGCGTGGCCTCAGGCCGGAAGTCGGGCGTGGCGGCGAAGCAGTCGGCGAGCCCAGGATCCTCGGCGCTGTTGGTCGCCTCGCCCTCGAACCACGCGACCTCGTCCGCGCCAGCGTCGTCGTCGTCGTCGAGCTTCGACTCGGTCGCCGCCTCGGTGTCGGTCTCCTCGTAGGCGATGTTCGCCTCGAGGTTGCCGAAGAAGATCGAGCTCGCGAGCTCGACCTCGGTGAGCTCGTTCCGCAGATCCACCCCCGCCTCGAAGCCGGTCACGATGGTGTTGAAGATGTGGGCCTTCGTCGAGCGTCGGAGCAGCATGCCGTACTGCTGCTTGTCGACCTCCTTGTTCTTGCCGCACAGGGTCGCGTTGTAGATCGTCGGCTCGCTGACGGGCGTGTTGGCCGACGAGTCGGCGTCGTTGTCGCCCTCGAAGCCGTTCGTCTCGTCGGCAACAGACGGGTCCTGCTGGAGCGCGAGGAACTGGAGCTTGCCGGTGTAGCCGAGATCAAAGTCGAAGCCGTCGTCGCCGTTCTGCGCGCAGATGAGGTGCTTCGCGTTGACGGTGCCGCCGAAGAACTCGAAGCAATCGTCGAGCGTGTGGTGCACCATCACGTGATCGACGGTCGTCCCGGAGCCCACGCCGGCGAAGGTGAGGCCGTTGACCTCGTTGTCCTGGGAGAGGAGGATCCCGCTGAACTCGATACGCACGTACTCGAGGACACCGCTGTTGTCCGCGGGCTTGTCGCCGCCGTACTCCGTGCCTTCGCCGGTGATGCCCTCGACGCTGGCCTTGCCGCCTTCGACGTTGACGGGCGCCTCGCCGAGCAGGATGACGCCGCCCCAGTCGCCGGCGGCGCGATCGCCCTCCTCGCCCTGGCTCGTGAACACGATGGGCTTGCTCGCCGTGCCCTTGGCGTTGATCTTGGCGCCGGGCTTCACGACGAGCGTGGCGAGGCTCACCTTCTCGCCCATGACCGTCGTGCCGGGCTCGATGGTCAGGGTCGCGCCGCGCTCGACAAAGATGATCCCCTTCATGAGGTAGCACTTGTCGGCGGTCCACTTCGTGCTGGCGGTGATCGCCTCGCTGACCTCCACCGGGGAGGAGCAATCGGCGCTGACGTCGCCACCACCACCGCCGTCGCCACCGCCGCTGCCACCGTCGCCACCGCCACCGCCGTCGCCACCGCCGGTAGAGGCGCTCGAGGACGAGGTGCTGGTCGAGGACGGGGAGACATTGTCGTCATCGCCGCACGCAGCAAACGCCGCAACGGAGAGCGCCGAGGCGCAAACCAAGGCCAATTTGAATGTACGCAATTTATTCTACCTCCTCCCCCAACATGGCGTATGTAGGAGAAATTGTGACGAGCACCGCGTGACGATTCAATGGCAGATGCTCAGTACGTTAGCGCCGCGCTCAACGTCACAGTCGTCCCAACGCTGTACTGGCTGATGATCTTGTCCTCATCGTCCTCTTTCCCCTGGGTGACGCGGACGGGCGCATCGATGAGGTTCTCACCGGCCAGCTTCAGCTCGACGTGCTCGCCGAGGCGCTGAGCCACGGTCAGGTCGATCTGGTGTCGCGGCTGCTCGTACTCGTCCTCCAGCCCTCTGGCGCCCACCCGCTTGAGCCGGGCGCCAAACACGTTGTAGAGGAGCCGGGCGCTCGTGCCGCTCGACTCTCTGGCATAGTCGAGTCCCAGGTTGACGACGAAGGGAGATTGCCCCTGGAGCGGGTGCGTCGGGTTGCTCTGGATGGTGACCCCTCCCGCGTTGTCCTCGGGATCGACCGTCACCTCCGACTGCACGAACGTGAGGTTTCCAAGCGCCGTGACCTCCTTCAGGAGCGGGGTGATGAAGCCCAGGCCCTTCCTGACCTCGAGCTCGACCCCGGCGACATGACCGGCGTCTCCGTTCACGTAGCTGAGCCTGCCTCTGCCGCCGTTCGGGAAGATGATCTCCTCGATCGGATCCTGGAAGTGCTTGTAAAAGACGCTGACCGCGGCCACCTCGCCGGCCGTCGGAAAGATCTCGAAGCGGAGATCGGCGTTCACGATGCTCGTCCGCCCGAGGTCCGGATTGCCTTGCGCCTCTCTCCCGCTGTATCCCTCCTGATACAAGGTCGGGCTGAGCTCGCGGAGCTGGGGTCGAGCCAACGTCTTGGATACGCCGAGCCTGACATTCGAGATCGAGCTCGCCTTGACGATGACGTTGGCCGCAGGCAGGAGATCGACCTTGTCGCTCTCGGCCTTGATCTCGGGGTTCGCCGGGGAGTACCTGTCGAACGCCCTCAACGACAGCGTGGAGGCCTCGATCCGGGCGCCGAGCACCGCGCGGAGCCATCGTGTGATGGCGGCGTCGGTCATCACGTAGCCTGCATAGAGATCGCTGTTCGCCGTGTAGGAGTCGGTCTCGCGCGTGATCTCCTCCAGCTCGAGCGCCGTGCCGATGTTCTCATCGGAGAACAGCTGGCCTGGCTCCTGGCGCAGGATCGTCGGATCCGAGCCCGGGCGCTGCTTGAACCGGAACCGGCGTGCGTTGAACTCGCGCTCTCGAAGGTTGAACAGACCGCCCACCTTCAGCCGGGTCGGAGCGTCCCCCCGGACGAGAGGCTGGGTATAGGAGAGCTGCCCACCGTAGTTCGTGTCGGTCATGTCGCTGAAGAAATGGGCGCCGCTCAGCGTGCCCTCGTCCCACGCGTAGGCTCCGCTCGTATCGTCCCTGATGTAGACGGCCTCCCTCGTATCGGGCTCGTCCGAGGAAGCGTGGGAAATGGACGCCTTCCAGTCGACGCTACCGCCGTCCAGCGCTGCGAAGCGATGCTCTCCCTGGAGCTGACCCAAGGAGAGGGCGCGAGAGATGAACCGCTGCTGGGTGTCGCGAAACGCGCTGCTGCCGTCTGTAGGGTTCCCGTTGATCTCGCTGGCCACGTCCTCGGACGAGCGGCTGTGGAGTCCGGTGATCGTCACCTTGTGGTTCTGATCCGGGTTGTATGTGACGCTGGCGAAGGTGCCCCAGGACACCTGATCACGGATGCTTCCGGTGCTGGTGTCGCTCTTGCGTACGGGCTCGCCGCTCACAGGATCGGGCTCGAAGGTGCTGGCGCGCTCGTTGGCGCGCGGACCGAACTTCCGGCCATAGCTCAGGGTGGCGATGTAACCGAGGCGCTGCTCGCCGCCGAGCTTCAGGGTGTCGCCGACGACCACGCTGCCGCTCCCGTTCGGCGGGGTGAAGGACCGCGTCGTCGCCATCGACGAGTTGATCGCCCGCCCATAGGCCGTCATCTCGTCCCTGGTGATGGTGCCGCCGCCCGGCTTGGGGCCGAGCCGCACCACCTTGTAGTCGGGGATCTCGCTGGGAAGCGCGCGCGCGCCGCCGTCGATCCCGAGCCAGTCGGTGCCCGATCCGGCGTAGGTCAGACGATCGCGGAACGTCGCCTGGCTGTTCAGCCCGAGCGACAGCGATGCCTGGAAGAGGAACTTCGTCGGGAGCTCGCGTGTGTTGATCTGGACCGAGCCGCCAGCGAAGTCGCCGGGGAGATCGGGCGTGAACGTCTTCACGACGGTGATGTCGCTGAGGACCAGCGACGGGAAGAGGTCCAGCGGGACGGCCTGCCGGTCGGGCTCGGGGCTCGGCAGCGGGGCGCCGTTCAGGAGCGCGTTCGTGTAGCGCTCGCCCAGGCCGCGGACGTAGACGTACCTGCTGTCGACAACGGTCGCGCCGACGATGCGCTTCGCGGCCTCGGCGGCGTTGCGATCAGGGGTCTTCGCGATCTCCTTCGCGCCGACGGCGTCGCCCACGTGGGCCGCGTTCTTCCGGATGAGCAGCTGCGCCGCGACGCTCGCCCGCTCCGGCTCGAACTCGACCTCGATGACCTCCTCTGTCTGCTGATCCCCCTCGAGGCCGACATCGACCTGCACCACCTGCCCGGCGGTCACCCGTACGTCCTGCACGCGCTGCGGCTTGTACGCCTCGTACCAGACCCGCAGCTGATGGGTGCCCGGCGGGAGCTCCAGGCGATACCGCCCGTCGAGGTCCGCGATCGCCTTGAGCTTCGTCCCCACGACGGACACCTGCGCGTCGAGCAAGGGCTCCTTCGTGGCGGTGTCCGTGACGACGCCCCACACCACGCCTTTCCCCGCGGGCGGCGGGCGCGACGGGCTCGGCTCGTCGAGCCCCGCGACGTCCTCTGCCGCAGGACCGCCGGCCTGAGGCGCCGCGCCGTCTGGCTGCGGCGCAGCGGCTCCGGGGTCGCCCTGCGCGAGGGCCGTGGCCCCCCAGCAAAGCGGTGTCACCAGCGCTGCGACTACCCCCGAGATCCTTCTGCGACTCATGCACCTGTCCCTTCGCGCGCTCCGAGCCCGGGCGCGACTCTCGATTCGATGGCCGGGCGCACGCGCGCCCGTCTGATGAGGAGAGCGGAGGGCCAACTCGCGCCCTCTCCCGTGCACCCCGCCGCGATCGCGCGCTCGAGCGACGCGGCGGCGGCTCCCGCGCGCCTCGACTTCACCTCATCGGGCCTCTGACCTGGCTCAGCGCGCGGGCTTCTCCGTCAGGACGGCGATCGTCTTGGCCCCGCCCATGCGCGCGGCGTCCATGGCCTCCACGGCGACCGCGTAGACGGCCTCGTCATCCGCGTCGAAGTAAAGAACGTTGTCCGAGCGCGCCGCGAAGATGCGCGCGAGCCGCTCCTTCAGCTCGCCGCGCTGCACCTCGGCTTGATTGATGCGGAGGACGCCGCGCTGATCCACCGTGAGCACCACGGGCTTGTCGGCGTCGATGGGAGGCGGCGCGAGCTTCGCGGTGTCGTCCTTCTTGGGCAGATTCAGCCAGAACTGCTTGGCGAGCAGCGGCGTCACGACCATGAAGATGATGAGGAGCACGAGCACCACGTCGACGAGCGGCGTCACGTTCATGCTCGGCGCGACACCGCCCTTCTTGCCTCCGCCCTGCGGAACGCTCATCCCCACGGCGCTATCCCTCCTCCGGCTCCGCGGACGCCCCGCCGCCCCGCTGGCTCACCTGCAGCGAGATCCCGGCGAACCCGACCTCCTGGCACAGCGCGAAGGCCTCCCGCACCCGGCCGTACTTCACCGAGGAGTCGCCCTTGATGACCACCCGGCGCTCCGGCTCGGCAGCGCGGATGGCCCGCAGCCGCTCGCCGAGCGAACCGAGGTCGGCGACGGCCTCCTTCTCGAGGAACACGGTGCCTGCGCCGGTGATCGTCACGTAGATCGGGTCGAGCTTTGATTTCGACTTCGGATCCGGCTGAAACACCGCCGGGAGCTCGACCCGCTCGCCATGCTCCATCTGGGGCGCGATCACCATGAAGATGATGAGGAGCACGAGCACCACGTCGACGAGCGGCGTGACGTTGATCTCCGGCTCAGGCGGCGGCTGCCGACCCGAGCGACTGCTCTCCACTCGAACGCCCATGTTCGTTCTCCATCTCGTCGATGAGCTCACCCGCGCTGCGCTCGAGCGCGAGCTCTACCGCGGCGATACGGGTGGTGAGGTAGTTGAAGCAAAGCACCGCCGGGATGGCGACAGCGAGCCCGAGCGCGGTGACGATGAGCGCCTCGGAGATGCCGGCGCTCACGGCGCCGAGGCCGCCGGAGCCGGTCGAGGCGATGGTCTGGAAGGCCGTGATGATGCCGATGACCGTGCCGAGCAGCCCGACGAACGGGGCCACCGAGCCGACCGTGGCGAGGACCGAGAGGCCGCGGCGCAGGTCCGCGGAGATCGCCTCGCGTCGCCGCGACACCTCGCGGCGCGCGAGCTCCACCGGGGGCACGCCGCCCTCGCCGGCCTCGACGGCGCGCTGGAAGCGGCGCACGGCCGCACCGACGAGCCGGGCGAGCGCGGAGCGCCCGTACCCGTCGGCGATCGAGACGAGCCGCGCGGTGTCCCAGGCCTCCATCACGGGGCGCGCCTCCCTCGCGAAGCGCCGGGTCTCCGACGCCTGACGCGCGAGCGCGATGAGCCGCTCCACCACGACGGCGACGCTCGCCAGCGCCATGAGCACGAGGGCGAACGCGACGAGCTTGCTCAAAAGCCCCATGGTCGCCCAGATGTGCCCGAGATCAAACTGCATCATGGCTAAACTCCTTCGTTCCTCGCGCGAGAGGCCGCGTCCACGGCCGCGCGCTCGACGTCATCTCTTCGCCTTGAACGGGATCCTGACCGTCTTGAAGGTCGACACCGGCCTCCCCTCGTGGATCGCCGGCCGGTAGCGCCACGTCTTCACCGTCGCGAGCACCACGTCGTTGAACAGCGGATGGCCGCGGACGATGGTGACGTTCGTGACCTCGCCGGTCTCGGTCACCACGAACCTGACGACCACGGTGGCCTCTATCCCCGCGCTCCGCGCGGCCTCCGGGATGGGAGGGAGCGAATTGGAGAGCGCGACAGGCGGCGTGGCGTTCTCGGGGAGGTGAATCGGCCCTTTCGGCTGCGGAGGAGGAGGCGGTGGTGGCGGCGGCGGCGCGGGCGCAGCCACGGCGGCCGTTCCCGTGCCGCCGGGGACCCCGCCGGGCACGCCGCCCGGTACGCCTCCCGGCTCTCCGTACGCATCGTCGTCGCTCGCCTTGGCCTGGCTCGGGTCCGCCTCCGCCGGCGCCTCGGTAGGCACCGCGGTCGGCGCGACGAGCGCCGGGCGCCTGGGCGCCGCGGGGCGAGGCGCCGGAGCCTCCGCCGCCGGCGGCGGGGGCGCGGGCGCCGGAGCCACGGGGGGCGCCTCGGGGAGCTGGGTGGCGAGCTTGACCTCGACGACCTCCTCCTCGGGCGGAGGAGGCGCGATCGCGCCGCTCAGGCGGGCGGCGGCGAGCGCGATGGTCGCGAACAGCAGGAGCCCAGCCGCAACCCCGATCGCGAGGCGCTTGGCCCGCTCAGGATCGGCCTCCCCTGCATTCCACGTTTCAAGATGCATCGAGGCTCCCGGCACACGCTGGCGACAACACCAGAGCTCCACCGGGCCTCATGAGAAGGACCGGCAGGCTTCAGCAATGTCGCCCAGCATGTGAATCACCGTCTGCACGGTACATCGGCTGCCGTTGCGACCCGGTGACGGTGGGGCAACGATTGTCGTGCTCGCCCGGCAGGGCGCTCAGGCGCTGCGGCTCTCGGGGACGTCGGGCGAAGCGGCGAATCGATAGCCGATACCGCGGACGGTCTGGATATAATCGCCAGCGCGGCGCAGCTTGTCGCGAAGCCGCTTGACGTGGGTGTCCACGGTCCTCGTCGTGATGCTCACGTCGATGCCCCAGACGCCGTCGAGGAGCGCGGTGCGCGTCTGCACGCGCTCGCGCGCCTCGTACAGCGCGACGAGGAGCTTGAACTCGAGGAGCGTCAGCTCGACCTCCTCGCGCTCGACCCACACGCGGTGAGCGCCCTCGTCGATCCGCAGACACCCGAACTCGATGCTCCGCTCCCCCTCTCCGGAGGACTTCGCGCGGCGGAGCACGGCTTGCACGCGCAGCACGAGCTCCCGCACGCTGAACGGTTTGACGACGTAATCGACGGCGCCGAGCTCGAAGCCGACGATGCGGTCGACCTCGTCCCCGCGGGCCGACACGATCATCACGGGGATCCGCTGGGTGCCATCGCTCTGCTGGAGAGCACGGCACACCTCGGTCCCAGGGATATCGGGCAACATGAGGTCGAGCAAGACGAGATCGGGCCGCTGGTCCACGGCCAGCCGGACCCCCTCACCGCCCTGCCCCGCGAGGAGCACCTCATGCCCGGCTTGCCTGAGGTTGTAATCGAGCACCTTCTGGAGCGCCGGCTCGTCCTCGATGACTAAAATCCGCGCCATGGTGAAGAGCGCGTGTACCCGAGCGATGTGACGGACCGATGACCGGATGGCAACAGGGCGGTGCGGCAGCGAAAAGACCGCACGAGCACGCAGGCGGAGCGGACCCACGACGAGATGTAGCAGGGGTGCGCAGGCGCAGTGGAGGCGCAGCGGAGGCGCGGCGAAAGGTCACGCGGGCGCGGCGCGACGAGACGAGACGACGTGCCCCGCGGGCGCGCGGCGAAAGGTCGCACGGGCGGGGCGAGATGCGCTAGTCTCGTCGGAATGCTGCGGACTTTGCGACTCATCGCGGCCGACGTGCGCCAGAAGGCCACATGGTGCTACGGCAGCGATCCACTGCCGACTCTCCTGAAGACGCTGGCGACCGACGGCACGGCGGCGATGGTCCTGTACAGGTTCACGCAGGCCGCGCGAGTCCACCGGATGCCGGTGCTCGAGATGCTGCTCAACAAGGCGACCAACCTGGCCGGCGGCTGCGTGATCGGGCGCGGCGCGGACTTCGGGCCCGGGTTCGTGCTCATCCACTCGAACGGCGTTGTCATCAACGGCAACGTCCGTGGCGGATCGAACGTGCTCATCGAGCACCAGGTGACCATCGGCGCCGATCGGCGGCAGACACCGGTGCTCGGGAGCGACCTCTTCATCGGCGCGGGGGCGAAGATCGTCGGCGGGGTCACGGTCGGTGACGGCGCCAGGATCGGCGCCAACGCCGTTGTCGTGCACGATGTCGCGCCGAACACCACGGTCGTGGGCATCCCCGCGAAGCCCGTGCAGCGGCGCGAGGACCGAGCTGCCCAGCCCGCCGCGCGCCCCCCCGCGGACGGGACGAACACCTCGCAGAGCTGACCGGTGCCACGCCGGCTCTGGGGTTCCAGAGCGGCGGTCACCCGCACAGGAGACGGGTCCAGAGCGGCGTTTTCGGCGCGGAAGCGCACGCCTGTGGGCTGAGCACCGAAAACGTCGCGATGGGCCTGTATCCGCCGCGAGACGACCGCTGCGCTAACGGGGAGCTCGGGCGAGGAGCTCTTGCCTGAGCTGCGCGATCTCCTGCCGGAGCGGGCCGATGAAATCGGCGCTCAGGGTGCGGTTCCGCGCCTGCAGCGCGCGCGCCGTGTGCCACTTGCTGAGCGCGAGCCGCGCGCCGGCGCGGATGAAGCTCCGCCCCGTGGCGCCGCGCCAGCCCAGGGTGCACCGGAGCCGGCCGATCGGCGAGCAGACGAGCTCGAGCTCGTCCTGGGTGAGCATGCCGAGCGCGACCTCGTCGCGCAGATGATCCCGGATCACCCAGCCCTTGCGGATCACGAGCGCCACGATGATCCCGAAGAACGACGCGACGAAGCACAACCAGAGCAGGAGCCACGGCATGAAGATGTCCCCCATCGCGCGCCCGAGCGCGGTGGGAAGGAAGTTCCACACCGCGTGCAGCGCGACGCCGAGCAGGTAGCCGCCGATCGGGGCCGCCGCGCGCACCCACGTCTTCGACGACTCCCGGGCGAGCCCGAAGCCGATGCCGGTCATCGACGTGAACAGCGGGTGGAGCCAGGGCGTGAAGACACCCCGCAGGACGAACGTGCCGGCGAGAACGTCGCTGCCCTGCATCGAGGCGCGCGCGTAATAGAGCACGTTCTCCACCGCGGCGAAGCCGAGCGCGCAGAACGTGGCGTAGATGATGCCGTCGACGATCCCGTCGAACTCCCGGCGCAGGAAGTAGAAGAAGCCGAACACGCCGAGCCCCTTGAAGAGCTCCTCTGCGAACGGCGCGCTGACCGATGCGCTGACGAGCTCGCCGGCCGGCTCGCCGAAGTTGCTTGAGACGCCGATGTGAACGCCAGTGTTGATCAGGATCGAGAAGCCGGTCGCCGCGAGCGCGCCCCAGAGGAACGCCATCAGCAGGCACCACCACGGCTCGGGATCGTACCGATCGATGATCATCGGGACGAACAGGTAGAGGACGAGCGGTGGGAACGCGAAGAGCGCTCCGACGAGCATGGCGCTCAGCATGCTCCCCCCGGACTCGATGACCCCGAGGAGCGTGAAGAGCACGTTGAGGACCGCGCCCGCGATGAGGCCGATGGCCCACAGCCACAGCCCGGCGATGCGCAGCCGCCGGTCCGGGTCGAACCTCCGAACGGCCGCCGGGTAGCCTGCGTGGTGATGCGCGTACGCGTGCCCCTGCCGCCCCTGCGCGTAGCCCTGTGGTGCCTGCGGGTACGCGTGCCCCTGCCGCCCCTGCGCGTAGCCCTGTGGTGCCTGCGCGTAGCCCTGTGGTGCCTGCGCGTAGCCCTGTGGCGCCTGCGGGTACGCGTGCCCCTGCGGCCCCTGCGCATAGCCCTGCGGCCCCTGCGCATAGCCCTGCGGCCCCTGCGGATACGCGTGCCCCTGCGGCCCCTGCGGATACACGTGCCCCTGCCCGTAGCCCTGCGCTGGCTGCGCGTGCGCGTACCCCTGCGGCGCCTGCCCGTGGCCCTGCTGCCCGTGCGGCGGTTGCCCCATGGAGCTCTGCCCCGCGCCTTGCGCCGGATACCCCGAAGGGCCCTGCGCGCGCTCGCTCAAGCGCTCCGCCGGCCGGGGTTGTTGCGGCACGCCGGGGGAATCGGGACGATGTCCGTGGGGATTGTTCATGGATCGAGCGCTCTCGCGAAAGCCTCGTGACAGCGGGTGACCGTTCAGCCGAGGCGAATCCCCGCCGCGCGCGTGGAGCCGAAAGCAGCGGTGACGATCCGCGGCGGGCGACGCCAGCCTCGGAGCTGTCGCTCACGCCCGTGGGATCGAAGTATCACGCAATATTTCTACCACGGCAGGGACGCGCCGGGCATATATCCCAGCAGCTTCGCCACGGCGCGCTGCCGGCGAGGAGCGCGGAGGCTGTGACGCTCCGCTTCCACGGGTTCCACGAGCTGTCGGGGGTCGGCGGGATAACGCGGCAGCAGCTTCTCCGCGCCGGGAACATGGCGGGAGAACGTCAGGGGCGGACGACGCGCGTGCCCGGTGGAGGCGTGAAATCGAACTCGGTCTTCCCGACCGCCTGATTCACGATCGGCGACGTGAAATCGAACCGGTTCCGGTTGCCCTGCGCGTCGAGGATCAGCACGCGGCGGACCTGGTTGGTCTGCCCGTCCACGTAGAGGAGCATCTTCTGATACGCAGGGGTCGCCTCCTTCGGCGTCCCCTCGAGGACATAGCCGCCCTCGAACTTCATCTGCGCAGGATCGAGCAGGCGCAGCGAGAAATCCTTCGTGAGCTGCCCCTTGCCCATCAAGAACGCGAGCGCCGCCGGATACTGAGAGCCCTTCACCGGGGTCTCGAACATCTGCTCGTTGTCCTTCTCGTAGACCTTGATCGTGACGCCGTCGGAGACGACCCGGTTTCCGTTCGGCGCGTCGTAGATCCAGCTCATCTTGCCCGGCTTCTCGAAGGTCACCTTGCCGGTGGAGACCTTCTTCACGTCCTGGACCTTGATCGTGTAGGTCTGGGTGAAGCTCGCCTTGAAGGTCTTCGTGGAGTCGTAGAACTGCTGGACACGCCTGCCGAGCTCTTCGGCGGTGGGACCCGCGGCCTGGGACTCGCCGGCGGTCGCGAGCGTCGCGAGCACGACCGTGAGGGGCGCCGTCAGCCCGATGAGGCACGCGGCGGCGAGGCGGTTGAGTGAGGTTCGCGTCATCCTTCCCGATCTCCTTTGATGTCCAGAGGCGTGTCGCCCCCGCTCGTCGGCGGCAGGGGCGCCGGCGATGCACCGCCGGTTCCGTGCCCTGGCAGCTGCACCCTCGCTGAAGCCGGGGCGCGCCGCACGTGTTCATGTTGGACGCGGCGCGGGAGCGTCCGATGCAGGCTCCATAGCACACGGGATGTGCGCCCGGACCGCCCGGGCCGAGCCCGCCGGCCCCCCAGTCACGCAGTCCACCGAGGCGCCGCGCCCGGCGTCCCCATGCGCAACCAGGGAGCCGTGCCGGCCCACGCTCAACCGAGGCGCGCCCGTCGCGGCCGGGCGCGGCGCGGGACCGGCGCGCCCGACGCCGCCAGCGCGGCCGCGAAGCCCGCGGCGCTGAGGTGGGTCATCGCGATGGCCAGCGCGTCGGCCGCGTCCGGCCGCGGGGGCGCGGCGAGGCGCAGCACAGCGGTCATCACCTGCGCGACCTGCGCCTTCTCGGCCGCGCCCCGGCCGACGATGGTCCGCTTCACCAGCGCCGGCGGATACTCCGAGATCGGCACGCCCGCGCGCGCCAGCCGCAGCAGCACGACCCCGCGCGCGTGGCCGAGCTTCGCGGCGCTCTGCGCGTCCTTGGCGAAGAACAGGCTCTCCACCGCGGCCGCGTCGGGCGCGAGCGACGCGATCACCTTGCCGAGCTCGTCGTCGATCTCCACGAGCCGGGCGGCGAACGTCCCGCTCGTGTCGATGTCGATGACGCCGTGCGCGACGTGCTCGATGCGCGTGCCCTGCCGCACGAGCAGGCCCCAGCCGAGGTGGCGCGAGCCGGGATCGATGCCGAGGACCCGCATCGGCTCAGCAGGCCCCGTGCGAGGGCGCCACGACGTGGGTCGGGAAGCCCGGCGCGCGCTCGGCTCCCCCGTCCCGCTCGCCCCGCTCGGCCGCCTCGAGCGTTCGCCGCGGGAAGATCTTGTGCGGGTTGAGCAGGCCCTTCGGGTCGAACAGCGCCTTGATCTTGCGCTCGATCGCGATGAGCTCCGGCGACTGCTCGAGCGCGAGGAAGTCCGCCTTCGACGTCCCGATGCCGTGCTCGCCGCTCAGCGTGCCGCGCATCCCGATCACCGCGCGGAACAGGCGCGACAGCGCCGTCTCTACCTGGGGGACGAGGTCCGGGTCGTTCCAGAGCAGGTTGACGTGGAGGTTGCCGTCCCCGGCGTGGCCGTACGTCAGCATGCGGACGCCGGTCGCCGCCGAGATCTCCGCGACCTCGTCGAGCAGCGCCGGGATCTTGTCGCGCGGGACCACGACGTCCTCCGAGATCTTGTAGCGCGCCATGGCGCGCGTCGTGGGCGACAGCTGGCGGCGCGCCTCCCAGAGCCGCTCGCGCTGCGCCTCGTCCTGCGCGACGAGCACGTCGAGCGCCCCGGCATCCATGCAGACCTCCCCCACCCGCTCGGCCTGGACCTCGCAGTCCGCGGGCTCGCCGTCGACCTCGATGATCAGCATCGCGCCCGCGCGCTCGTCGACCCCGACGCCGCGCGCACGGACCGCGTCGAGCGTGGGGCGATCGAGCAGCTCGAGGCAGCGCGGGACGACGCCGGCGGCGACCAGGGCGCTCACCGCGCGCCCGCTGGCGCGCACGTCCGGGAACAGGCAGAGAAGCGTCATGACCGACGGGGGCTTCGCGATGAGCCGGAGCGTCGCCTCCGTCGTGATCGCCAGGGTGCCCTCGCTGCCGACGAGCAGCGCCGTGACGTCGTACCCCGTCACGCCCTTCACCGTGCGCCGGCCGGTGCGGAGGCGCGTGCCATCGATGAGGATCGCGTCGAGCCCGAGCACGTACTCGCGCGTGACGCCGTACTTGAAGGCGCGCGGGCCGGCCGCGTTCTCGGCGATGTTGCCGCCGAGCGCGCACATCTTGAGCGAGTTCGGATCGGGCGGGTAGAAGAGCCCCTCGGCCTCGACGGCCGCGTGCAGGTCGGCGAGGATGACGCCCGGCTCGACGACCGCGATCTGCTCCTCGCGGCTGATCTCCTTGATGGAGTTCATGCCGATCGTGGCGATGACGATGCCGCCCCCGACCGGCACCGCGCCGCCCGACTTGCCGCTGCCAGCGGCGCGCGGCACGACCGGCACCTCCGCCTCGCTCGCCGCCCGCACCGCCTTCTCGATGTCGGCGGCCGAGGACGCGAGCACGACCGCATCCGGGCTCACCGGCGGCTGATCCGACTCGTCGCCCGCGTAGGCCGCGCACCCGTCGGCCGACGTGATGACCTTCGACGGGCCGAGCGCGCGCTCGAGCAGCCGGCGCGCCTTGTCGATGGCCGACGCCGACGGGCGGGGGAACGTGGGGTGCTGTCGCATCTCCCCCATTTACCGCGGATCGCGCGGCGATGCTGGGGGATCCGCGCGGGCGGCCTCAGGGCTGGCCGCCGCCGGGATCTGGTCCACGCGGACACGCGCGCTCCGCACGGCGTGCCCTCGGTCTGCCTGCCCGCGGGCGCGCGGACGCGCCGCGCGATCAGAGCAGATCGAGGAAGGCGAGGAGCGCCTCGATCGCGCCGGCGTCCAGCGCGACGAGGCCCTCGCCCGCGGGCGCGCCGTCGTGGAAGAAGGCGCCCGGCGCAGCGGCGGCGGCCGCGCCGCGCTGGTCGCCGGCGGCGCGGCCGCCCGTGTCCTCGAAGCGCGCCCGCTCGAGCACCTCGCGCAGCGTCTTTGCGGAGCCGTTCGTGAAGTAGGGCCGCTTCTTGTAGAGGCGCCGGAGCGACGGCACCCGCGCGCCGTCCTCGTGCACGTACGGCACGACGCCGGTCTTCTCGTATCCGGCCCTCCCCCACACGATCGCGCCCTCGGGCGCGAACACGAGCGCCTCCCAGCGCTCGAACGGGGCCGCGGAGCCGGGATCGTCGCTGCGGAGCACCGGCGCGTGGCAGCGAGCGCAGCGGTCCCGGAACACCCGGGCGCCGTCGCGCTCGAGCGGGGTGAAGCTCGTTCGGCCGAGGACGGCGGGGTTCGCGCGGTGCGAAAACGCCATGAGGAAGCTCATGAGCGCGCGGCGGAGCGCCTCGGGCGGGCGCGCGGCACGCCCGGCGTCGACGAGCCCGAGATCGGCGAGCCACGGCGTGCCCTCGCTCGAGATCGAGAACCATGGGTCGTGGCCGCTCAGCGCGCCGGCGACGCGGAACTCGTTGTCCGCCACCGCGGTGAGATCCGGATCGAGGGCGCGGGAGAAGTGGGGGCGGTTGTTGAACAGACCGAGCAGCGGCTTGGTCGTGGCGCGCACGTCGCCGCGGCCCGTGTGGTGCGTGCGGCCGTCGACGTAGCCCTCGAAGTGACACGTCTCGCACGTGAACCGGCTGAGCGGGCCGTCGGCCTTGTTCCACGGGGCCATCAGCGAGGTGAAGAAGAGCGCCTCGCCGATACGGAGCTCGTCGGAGCGGGCGTCCTCGCCGCCGTCCCGGACCGGCTGCTTCACGACCACGCCGTCGCCTGCGTCGAGCAGCCACGCGTCGAGCAACGGGTTCGCATAGGCGAAGGCGCCGCCGCCGAGCGCGGCCATGGAGGCCACGCCGGGGGCGAGCGGGCGGGTGGAGACCTCGGACGCGCTCGCGATGCCGGCATCCGTGGCGCGGAAGAGGAGCTCGGCCCGGCGATCGCCGCCGTAGCCGGTCGCGATCACGCGCACGCCGCTCGATCCGGGGATCGCCGAGAGCGCGATCGCCTTCGGGGTGAGCACGCCGAGCTCCGAGACGTTGACGGCCGAGAGCCGCGTCACCTCGGGCCGGACGCCGGCAGCGACGCGGTAGAGGAAGACGAACGAGTCGATATAGCCGAACGAGCCGCCGGTCCGGTCGAGCGGGTGATCCTCGACGCCACCCGAGGCGAGCAGGAGCCCGCCCTCGGCGCCGCCCATCTCGAGCGCGTCGAAGCTCCAGATGGGGCCGTCGTGACGGACGCGCGCCGCGCCGCCCGGGAGCGGGCGGCCGTCGGCGCCGACCGGGAGCACGACGAGCGTCTGGTCGAGGAGGCAATCGACGATCAGGTGATGCGCGAGGCGCACGACGCGGAACGGGCCAGCGCCGATCGGCTCGTCCCAGCGCTCGACCTCGATGCGTCCGTCCGCGCCGGTGTGACCGGGGCGCAGCGTGACGAGCGTGCCGGCGCGCTCGTCGAGCGCGTAGAGGAGGCCCTCGGGGCCGGCAGCGACGTCTCGGATGCCGTGGAGGCCCGCGAGCTCGATGCGCCCCGCGGGCTCGAGCGAGGCGCCGCGGACGGCGTAGCGGAAGAGCGAGGGCGACGCCTCACCGCTCGCGAAGACCTCGCCGGTGGGCGTGACCGCGACCCCTGTCGGCGAGGCCGGCGCGGGGGCGCGGGAGAGCTCGCGGAGCGACGCGTCGAGCAGGACGAGCGCGTCGCGACCGCGGAGCGGAGAGAGCAGCGCGGGCGCGCCCGGCGCGGCGGGGCGGCCGAGCAGATCCACGGGACGGAGCGCGATCGGGTCGGGGCCGAACAGCCGGTCGGAGCTGGGAGCGCGGGAGAAATCGGCCTCCGCTCGGCGCGCCGCCTCGAAGCGCCGCAACGGATCGAGCGGGTCCGGATCGGGGGCACCGCCGTGGACCGGCGGCGCAGGGCGGCTGTCGCACGCCACGGCGGCCAGGCCCAGCGAGACCGCGAGCGCGAGGCGGACCGCGGCCATGCGCCTGCGCCGCGGGGCAGCGGGCCGAGCCGCCGCGCCGATCACCAGCCGCCGGTGCTCGCCGGCTTCGCGGTCTCGGCCGGCGCCGCCTTCTCCGGCTCGGCCTTGGGCGCGGGCTTCGCCGCCTCGGTCGTGGCCGCGGGCTTCGCCTCGGGCGTCGCCTGGGGCTTGCCCTCGCAGCCGAAGAGACACATGGCGCCGAGCGCCCCAAGCACTGTCAAGACATTCTTCATGGGACTCCTCCTGAACGAGCGGGGCAAGCGAAGCACATCCGCTGGGCGCTCGGAAGGGGGGCGCGCCGTCCGCTGCCATCGGAGGCGGCGCGACGGCGGCTGCGCGGGGTTGGCGGCGTCGGCGGAGGCGGAGCGGGCGCGCGTGGCCGCCCACGTGCAGGAGCGTGCGGGAGCTCGCGCGCTGGATCCAGGGCCGGGCGCGGGATTCCGGCGCCCGCGCCCTGGGCGGCCTGGTCAGGTCCCGGGAACGATCTTCACCAGGCTGTTACGATTCGCGACGAAGTATTGCTCGCCGTCGTTGTCCTCGACGATCGCGGTGAGCGCGTTGAAGGTCGGCAGGCTGCCCTGACGCGCGAATGCCGGAGCGTTCGGCGCGTTCGGATCGGGGTTCTTGTTGATGATCGTGATGGGCGACGTCTGCGCCCCGCACTGCATGAGCGCGCCCATTTTCCCGCCGGTGTAGTCGCCGAACAGGTAGATGCCCCGGAGCTGCGGCACCTGGCTGCCCCGGTACACGAACCCGCTGACGACCGACTTGTAGTCGCGGTACGGCCCTGTCGCGCTCTGCCGCCGATCCATGTCGGCGATGGGCGGGGTGGGCGTATCGCCCGCGCGCAGGGTGCGCCCCTGGCAGGTATCCGCGTGGGTACCTTCCCACTTCGGCCAGCCGAAGTTCAGCCCCGAGGTGCCGGCAGGAACGTAGTCGACCTCCTCGTAGCCATCCTGGCCGACATCGCCGATGAAGAGGTCGCCCGTCCCCCGGTCGAAGGTGAAGGTATACGGGTTGCGCAGACCATAGTGCCAGGTCCGCGAGGCCGTGCCGTCGAGGGGATTGCCGGCCGCGGCGTACGGCTCGGCAGCATTCGGATCGAGGCGCAGGATCTTGCCGAACAGCGAGGCCGGGTCCTGCGACCCGCCAGGCTTGTCGCTGTTGCAGGAGCCGCCCCCGTCGCCCGTGCCGACGTAGAGCATGCCGTCGGGCCCGAACACGATATGGCCGCCGTTGTGATTCACGGCGGACGCGTCGAGCCGCACGATCGTCTTCGCCGAACCTGCATCCGCCACGAAAGGATCGCCGCTGGACCGCTTGTACTCGACCACATGGTCACGGTTCATGTTCGTGCCCGTGGTCGCCGTCATCATGATGTAGAACTTGCCGCTCGTCGCGTAGTCGGGCGGGAACGCCATGCTGATGAGCCCGCGCTCGTCGTCGAAGGGCCCGGAGCTGAGCGAGATCTGACTGCTCACGTCGAGGAAGGCCGCGCTGCGCAGCTGGCCGCCGGAGAACACGCGGATCTGCCCGGTCTGCAGCACGAGATACCAGTCGCTCGACCCCTTCGGCTGAGCGGCGTAAACCAGCTTGTCCACGCCGGTGACCACGGGAGCGAGCGCCAGCTTCCCGACGTCAGGCGCCGCGCTGGCATCGCACTCCACCGGGTCGCCGCCGCCGGCGCCGGAGCCGCCCTGTCCCGTGGTGGCCCCGGACGACGACGTGGTGCTGCTGCCACCGCCGGTGCCTGAGCCCGAACCTGTGCCGGAGCCGGAGCCCGGACCCGCGCTGGAGCCAGCGCCGGCGCCGGAGCTGGAGGCGGAGCCAGCGCCGGCCCCCGTCCCCGTCTGCGTACCAGAGGAGCCCTGGTTCCCTCCGCTCGTCACGGTGTCGCCAGAGCTGGTCGCCCCGTCGTCGCTGCACGCACCGGCGCCCAGCGCGAGACACGCGCCGCCACCCAGCGCGAAGGTCATCCACAAAGCCAAGGTTGAACGCTGTTTCGTCATGGGACGCATTCTATACATGACAAGCGCCGTGGCGCACTCATGAACGACTGCCGGGCAAAAGAACAGGACATCGGTGCCCCGAGTGAGCAGATGACGGATCATGCCTGCAGAACGTCAACACGCGCTCGCCTGGCCGGCCGACGGCGTACGTTTGCGCGATGCGAGCTCGGAGACGCCGGCGGTGCTCCTCTCCCCAGGGCCTGTGGGCTCAACGGCATTCGACAGGCTCGCTCGCCCGGTCGCCACCGCAATCAAGCAATGGGAGAACAGCGCCCCTCGACCGGTGTCGAGCAGCATTGCCCATGATTTGATCAGCCGTTCAGATGAAATGCGCCTGGCGCACGCCGACGTGGGCCATTGATGCGCTGCTCACTCGTCGAGGTGTATATTTGAAACAGAGCGGTACGTGCGCGTCCCCGAGGTCCGCTCGGGGCCGGGGCTATATTCCCGTCCAGGACCCTTCTGATCATCGCCTGCGACGGATCATCGCTCGCCGCGCCCTCGCCGCCGGAGCTCGCTGGCCGGCGCGCGGCGTCACCAGCAGGCCAGCCGCACCGCGCCATAACGCGACGGCGCCTGGCTCACCGCGCCGGACGAGCCCCGGGGGAGAGACGTGCTGTGTTTCACGCGTGCGCCGCAATCGATGCCGGCCGACTCGGCATCATCGATCAGCTCGCCGCACGGCGCCACGCCGGAGAGGATCCGTGTCAATCGAGGCGCCGCGCTGAACGCCGGTATCTCGGGGCGCCCTCGCTCACACCGGCTCTCCCCTGCCATCGGTGCCAATCGGCTCACCCGGCTCGGTGCCGGACGTCGTGGGGCATCCCGCGAGCGCCCCCGCTGCGACGACGCCCCCTCTTGCTCCTGGGGCGCTCCGCTCAGAGAGTGCCCGCGATCCACACGCTCCCGGGGCCCAAGCCGACGCGCGCGCTCCAGGGGGCGTCGGCCGTCGGCCCGCGGCCGCGCGCGGACGCCGCCGCGGCGTCAGGCGCAGACGGCGCGGTGATCCAGAGGATCGCCCCGCCCACGGCGAGGGCCGCCCCCGCGATGAACACCGCCGTCCCGATGTTGCCCTTCGCCACCGCGTCGTCGCGCAGATCGAGGCCCGTCTGATCAACGCAGCGACCCTCCTCGTCGCAATGGCCGCCCTCGGTGGCCTTGTCGAACGTCGATTTGGCCATGAGCCCAAGCGCCGTGCCGACGCCGAGCCCGACCACGCCGAGCCCGACCCCCACCATGCCGAGCGGCTTGCGGATACTCCCGCCCTGCGCCGAGGGCGTGTCGCTCGCCGGCGGACGGACCGGAGGCGGCGGCGCGACCGCCGGCGTCGACGCGCCGCTCGATCCCGAGGCGGAGGCCGGCTCCGTGGCGCGCTCGAGCGCCGGCACCGTGACGCTCACCACGCCCGGCTTGTCGATCGTGACCTTCACCTCCCAGGGCTCGTACCCAGGCGCCGCGGCGGCGATCCGATGCTCGCCCGGGTCGAGCGGCACCGCCGTCCCCCAGAGCGCCCTGCCGACAGCGGCCCCGTCCCGCGTGAGGCCCAGCCCCGCGATCGCCGCCGCCGGCGGGACCACGATCTGCAGGCGGGAGAGCCGCGGCTCGAGCGCGGCGGCCCGGGCGCGCGCCACCCGCTCGCGCTCCGTCTGCCCGGCCGAGAGCGACGCGGCCGCGACATCGCGGAAGCCGATCCACGCGGTCGCGATCTTGCCGGTGCGCTCGTAGCAGTCGGAGAGGTTGAAGAGGGTGCCGATGCCCGGGTCGATCGCATGGCTCTCGGCGAACTTCGGACAGGCCTCGGTGTGCTTCCCCGCGGCCATCAGCGCGCGGCCCTCGTCGAACAGCGCGACCGCAGCGGCGCGCTCCTCCCGGGTCGGCTCGGCGGCACGCGCGGCCGGCTCGAGCGAGGCGAGCGCAGCGAGCGTCGACAGGAGCGCTACCGCTCGACGGCGACCGGCCCCGCCCAGCGGCGCGCGGGAGACCGCAGCAGGGCAGCCGGACTCCGGACAGGGGCTCGAGAGACGACGATGGCAAAGCAAGACGGCACCTCTCCTGGGCTCACGGGATGTCATCGCGGATCGGAAAAGAAGTCTTGCGGCGCAGTCGATGTGGGCCGGGGCGGCGGGGTCCGCACCGACGGCCGCGCGCCCTTCGACGACGCCGACGGCCGCGGCGCCGCAGACCCGCTCGCGGCCGGCCGCGCGGTCGCGACCTCGGAGACGGGCGCTTCAGGCGGCGGCGCAGGGCCGCCGTCGAGGAGCTCGGCCTCCTTGCCCGCAGCCAGATCGGCCGCGGGTACCGCCGCGTCGCGCGAGGGTGCCTCCGGCGCCAGCGGCGCCTCCGAGGGCGCCGACGCGGCGAGCGGCGCCACATCCGACGCGGGGGCGCGGAGCGCGAACCACACGAGCCAGGCGAGCCCCGCGGCGCCCACGAGCGCCGCCGCGAGGGCCGCCGCGATCCCGAGGGTGCGCGCCCCGCCGCCCTGGCCCGACGAGGCGCGCGTGCCGCCCCAGGAGCGGTCCGTCGCCGCGCCGTCCGAGAGGAGCGCCGTGGGCGCGCCAGCCCACGCGGAGCCGGCCGCCACGCCCTTCCCATCCGAGTCGCTGGACGACGGCTTCGCGCCGGCGGGCCCGGGCGACGTGGAGTTCGAGCGCCGGGGCGGCCCGGGCGCGCGGCCCGCCTCGGCGCTCGCGTCGAGGCGGATCTGCAGCACGCGCGCGGCGCGGTCGGCCAGGTGCTGCGCGTGCGGCGGCGCGAACTGAGCGAGCTCGGCAGCGAGCTCGGCGATGTTGCCGAAGCGATCGGCAGGGCTCTTCTGGAGGCAGCGCTGGACCACCCAGTCGAGGCGCTCGGGCACGTCGGACCGCTGCGCGCCGAGCCGCGGCGGTCCCTCCAGGATGCGGTCGTAGATGGCCATCGCGGAGTCGCCCCGGAAGGGGACGGCGCCCGTGAGCAGCTGATAGAGCATGGCGCCCATCGACCAGACGTCGGCCCGCGCGTCGACGCTCTTCGAGGAGACCATCTGCTCGGGCGCCATGTAGAACGGCGAGCCCAGCATCGCCGAGCTCTCGGTCATGTCGTTCGCCTTGGGCGCGGTCGCCTCCGCCGCGAGGGCCATCTTGGAGATGCCGAAGTCGATGACCTTGATGAGCGGGCTGCCGTCGGCCCGCTGGGTCAGGAACAGGTTGCCCGGCTTCAGGTCCCGATGGATGATGCCGAGCGCGTGCGCCTCCGCGAGCGCGTCGCACGCCTGGAGCAGGTAGTCGCAGGCGAGCGCGACCGGGAGCGGCCCGCGCTCGCGCAGGACGGCCTTCAGGTCGGTCCCCTCGAGGTACTCCATGACGAGGTAAGGCTCGCCGCGCGCGAGCGTGCCGACGTCGTACACGCGCGTCACGTGCTCGCTCCGGATGCGCGCCGCGACCTGCCCCTCGCGCAGGAAGCGGGCGACGAGGTCCGCGCGCTCGCGGGCCTGGGGCCGCAGGAACTTGATGGCCACCCGCTCGCCGAGCAGGAGATGGCGGGCGGCGACGACCACGCCCATCCCGCCTTCACCGAGGACGCGCTCGACCTCGTATTTCTCCGCGAGGACGTCCCCCACGCTCACCGGTACGACCATGCACGCCCTCGCTCCGCCCCTCCGCTAGTATCAAAACAGCGCGTGCGCGACAACGCGAGCTTTCCCGGAAATCAGCGAGGGGGAAGGGAAGCCGCCGCGCCGCCATAGCCACCCGGCCACCCGAGCTCGCGCGCGTTGCTCGCGCGCATCGCGGGTTCGCCAGCGGCGCGCTCTGCTTGTATATGCATGACGCAATTTCACCATGAGCACCGGTTCACCATGATCACCGAGCCGACCGATCCGTTCGTCCTCGCGCGCGAGCTCCTGGAGCAGCGGCAAACCACGGAACCGACCGACGCGACCGCCATGACGCTGGCCACGGCGGACGCGTCGGGACGCCCCTCGGCGCGGATGGTGCTGCTGAAGGGCATCGACGATCGCGGGTTCGTGTTCTTCACCAACTACGAGAGCCGCAAGTCGATGGATCTCGAGGCGAACCCGTTCGCCGCGCTGTGCATCCACTGGGCGAAGGCCGCCGAGCAGATCCGCGTCGAGGGGCGCATCGAGCGGGTCAGCGACGCGGAGTCGGACGCCTACTTCGAGACCCGCGCGCGGGGCAGCCAGATCGGCGCGTGGGCGTCCCGGCAGAGCGCGCTGCTGCCCTCGCGCGAGGCGCTCCTCGATCGGGTGCGCGAGATCGAGCGCCGCTTCGAGGGCCGGCCGGTGCCCCGGCCGGAGTTCTGGGGCGGCTACCGGGTGGTGCCGGAGCGCGTCGAGTTCTGGTACGGCCAGGAGAACCGCCTGCACGACCGCGTGGTGTACGTCCGCCACGGCGACAGCTGGCGCGTCGAGCGGCTCTACCCCTGAGCGCGGCGCCGCGAGGAGGGAGCCCTCGCGGTCGTGCGTCCGGCTCCCTTGCGCAGGGGCCAGGCCTGCAGCGCCACGGCGGAGCGGCGCTACGTCCCGGCGCCGCGGAGGCGGCTCGCCTTGCGCTCCCTGAGCCGCTCGATCACCGCGACGAGCCTCGGGTCGTCGCGGCGCCGGACGTCGAGCCGCATCCCCTTCAGCGCGTTGCACCGGCCGCACGCGAGCGCCAGGTTGTCGAGCGCGTCCGTCCCGCCGTGCGTGCGCGGGACGATGTGCTCGATCGTCGCGCGCTGGATCGGCTCGCCGTCGAGGCCCACGACGACGTGCGAGAGGCAATGGATGCACTTGCCCACCCACGCCGCCTGACCCCGGATCTCGGTGCGCTCGAACGTCGCGTCGGTCGCCACGATGTCGAGGATGAGCCGCCGCCGCGCCGCCTTCACGGCGCTCGATCGTAGTCCCACGGCGCGGCGCCCGCACGCGGTTCGCGAAAGGCCTGGAGGTGGGCTATGGAGCCCCGGAGTCGGCGCGCGCCCGCGGCGGCAGGCGGCCGCGGCGCGATCGTCGATCACGCGCGCTCCGTCACGCTCCGTGACCCGCGCGGGGGAGAAGCCATGAAGTCGAAGACCGACTATTTCTACTTCGAGACGAAGGCCAAGCGCGAGCTCATCAACGTCACCGAACGCGTCGCGGCCGTCGTCACCGCCAGCGGCATCCAGGAAGGCATGGTCCTCGTGAGCGCCATGCACATCACCGCCGGCGTGTTCGTGAACGACCACGAGCCGGGCCTCTGGGAGGACATCTGGGCGTGGCTCCAGCAGCTCGCCCCCGAAGGGCCCGACTACAAGCACCACAGGACCGGCGAGGACAACGGCGACGCTCACCTCAAATCGATCCTCGTGCACCACCAGGTGATCGTGCCCATCACCGCGGGGAAGCTCGATCTCGGGCCGTGGCAGCAGATCTTCTACGCGGAGTTCGATGGCGGCCGGCGCAAGCGCGCCGTCGTGAAGGCGATGGGGGAGTGACGCCTCCGGCCGGCGCGCGGGCTCGCGGCCGGCAAGGCCGAGGGGTCGTCTCCCTAGCCGCCCGCCTGCGCCGCGGGCGGCGGCGCGTGGGGCCCCGCGGCGCCGTACTCCCTCGCCCCGCGCTGCATGAGCGAGGCGATCGCGCCGAGCGCCTCGGTCCAGGCCTTCTGGTGCGCCGGGGACCAGTCTGCGGCCGCGACCTCGGCCATCGCGGAGATCAACGCGTCGGCGACCCAGGGGTACATCGCGTCCGTGACGCCGTAGTCAACGTGCTTTGCCCCCATCGCCATGAGCTTCTCCTCGAGCCACGACGCGTCCTCCAGCCGATCGATGACCGCGGCGAGCGCCTCCGTGAGCATCTTCTCTTGCTGCTCCTGGCTATTGCGCCCGAAGAGCGGCTTCACCTGCGGATACCGAGAGAACAGGATCCCGTAGAAACGGTGCGTGAGGTTGGGCTCCCTCTCGATCACGAGCTCGAAGCTCTCCCGCAGCAAGCCAACGTTCAATCCCATGACAAACCTCCAGGCCGGGCGCTGCGCCCGTGCTAGCCGTCTTCGGCGGTCGATTCGCCCGTCGGCGCGCGCTGGCCGGACGCGCTCGCATGGGCCGTGCCAGAGGCGTTTCTCTGCGGATCGCGTCGATCTCGCCGGGTCGGCGCGCCCGGCGACCGGCGGCGGTTTCCCATGGGAAACCCGGCCAGCTGCCGAGGGCGGCCGCTCCGGCGGCGCCCACCCGCGCGCCGCCCGGCCGCGCGCCTTGCCCCGCTGCACCCCACGGTGTTTCCTGCCGGAGTCTCCGACAGGAAACCTCCGTCGCCTCCGTCTCCTCGAGGAACCCGCGTGACCCTGCTCGACGCCGTGCTCAGCCTGTCCGAAGCGCCCGCCCGCGACGAGGCGCTGCAGCGGATCCTGCGCGCGCTCGCGCAGGTGACGGCGGCGGACGCGCTCTCGGTGCTCACGGCGGCGGAGGACGGCTCGGTCGGCGTCGCCGCGCAGATCGGGCTGTCGCCGGCCGCCCTGGGGATGAGCTTCCGGCCCGCGGAGCACCCGCGGCTACGCAGGGCGACGCAGGCGGCCGGGCCGATCCGGTTCCTCGACCCGAGCGAGCCTGACCCCTACAGCGGCTGGCTGCTCGGTAGCCCTGGAGAGATCCATCCGATCCACGCCTGCATGGCCGTGCCGCTGCACGTGCAGGGCCGCCTCGCCGGGCTGCTGACGCTGGACGCCTGCGATCCCCACGGCCTCCGCGGCCTGCGCGACGAGGACGCGCGCGTGTTCGCTGGGCTCTGCGCCGGCGCGCTGCGGCTCGACGCCGGCGCTGGGCCCCCTGACGCCGGCCCGGTGGCGCGCCGCGCGATCGGCCCGGCGTCAAGGGGCCCGGCGCCGGCGAGCCGCTCGGCCGGGATGCAGCGGATCGAGCGCGAGATCGCGGTGCTCGCCCCGCTGTCGGTGCCGGTGCTCGTCACGGGCGAGACGGGCGTGGGGAAGGAGCTCGTCGCCCGCGCGCTGCACGAGCGATCGCCCAGGGCGAGCCGGGCGCTCGTGATCGTCAACTGCGCGGCGATCCCCGCGCAGCTGGTCGAATCGGAGCTCTTCGGCCACAGGAGAGGCGCGTTCACCGGCGCCACGGCCGCGCGCGCCGGCAGGTTCGAGGCGGCGCACGGCGGGACGATCTTCCTCGACGAGATCGGCGAGCTCCCGCTCTCGGCGCAGGCGCAGCTCCTGCGCGCGCTGCAGGAGGGGGAGATCCAGCCTGTGGGCGAGGACCGGGCGCGCCGCGTCGACGCGCGGGTCGTCGCGGCCACGAACCGCGATCTCCGGCGGGAGGTCGCCGAGGGGCGCTTTCGCGCCGATCTGTTCCATCGGCTCTGGGTCTACCCGATCTGCGTGCCGCCCCTGCGCGAGCGGCGCGAGGACATCCCCGCGCTCTGTGAGCGCTTCGCCGCCGAGCTCGCGGCCGAGCTTGGCGCGGGGCGGGTGGACTTCACCGAGCCGGCGCTGAGCGCGCTCGCGCAGGGAGCGTGGCCGGGCAACGTCCGCGAGCTGAAGAACACCGTGGAGCGCGCCGTGCTTCGCCGGACGATCGCGGAGGGCCAGAGCGCGGCCGGCAGGACGCTCGTCGTGCGGAGCGAGGATCTCGACGCGATCGATGGCGACGCGCCGGAGCGCTCGCTCGCCCCGCGGATCGAGCTCCCCGGGGAGCGGCTGCGGCTCGCGGACGCGCCGCTGGGGCAGCCCGTGGAGCCGCTGGCAGAGGCGCTCGAGAGGGCCCGCCGCGAGGCGTTCGCCCGAGCGTTCCGGGCAGCAGGCGGCAACGCCGCGACGGCCGGACGGCTGCTCGGGCTGAGCCGATCGTTCGCCTACAAGGAGGCGGTGCGCCTCGGGCTCATCCCTCCGGCCGGGCCGCGCAAGCGCTGAGGAGCCCGAGCGAGCCGCCGTCCGCTCGAAGGACGGAGCGCAGCACCTCCACGGAGGACGACGCTCAGCGCGCCTGCTCGGGGGTGCCGATCCCTTCGAGCGGCACGCGCGCGAGCGCCGTGTAGCGCGCCCCCTTCGGCGTCAGCTCGCTCTGGTAGACGATGATCTCCTCGACCCGCGTCTCGCCGAAGTCGACGCTGCCGACCGCCTGAGCACAGGCGTCGAGCGCCGGATCGCCGCGCGGATCGCGCGAGCGGGCGAGGGTGAGGTGCGGCTCGAACGGCCGGTCCTCGGGCACGTAGCCCGTCGACATCGAGAGCGTCTGCTCCAGATCGCGGTGGATCGCGGTGAGGGCGCTGACCGCGCCGCCCACGCCGAGCCAGAGCACGCGCGGGCGACGCCGCGTTCCGAACGCGCCGCCCTTCTCGATGCGCAACGTGAGCGGCCTGTGGAATGCGGCGACGCTCCCGGCAGCAGCGATGACGAGCGGCAGGCGCTCCTCTCCGATCTCGCCCATGAAGGCGAGCGTGATATGCAGCCCAGCAGGCTCCACCCACTTGGCGGACGGAGCCCGTGGCGAGATCTCCCGCAGGAGATCTCCGACCTTGGCGAGGAGCTCGGCTCCTGGATCAACGGCGACGAAGACGCGCACAGCTCACCTACGCTCACCCACGCTCAATTACCACCCACAGACTTCACCCTTGTTCTGCTCCTTGAGCCACCTCCGGAGCGGCTCGAAGTACTCGAGCACCGCGCCCGGATCGGCTGCGGTCTCCCCCGTCACCGCCTGCATCGCCTCCTGCCACGGGCGGCTCGCGCCGAGCGAGAGCATGGCGCGCAGCTTCTCGCCCGCGGCCGCGCTGCCGTAGATCGAGCACGCGTGGAGTGGCCCCGTGTGCCCGGCCGCCTTGCACAGCGCGCGGTGGAACTGGAACTGGTAGATGTGCGCGAGGAAGTAGCGCATGTAGGGGACGCCCGCCGCGACGTGGAACTTCGCCCCCGGGTCGAAATCGGCCTCGCTGCGCTGCACCGGCGGCGCGACGCCCTGGTACTTCAGCCGCAGCGCCCACCACGCCGCGTTGTAGTCGGCCGGCTTCGTCCTGCCCGAGAAGACATCCCACCGCCACTGGTCGATGAGCTTGCCGAACGGGAGGAACGCGATCTTGTCGAGCGCCTTCTTGAAGAGGAAGTTGATGAGCCCCTTCTCGTCCCCGGACACCCTGTCGAGCAGCCCCACCGACCTCAGGTAGCTCGGCGTCACGGAGAGGGCCAGCGTGTCCCCGATCCCCTCGTGGAAGCCTTCGTTCGCGCCCGACTGGAACAGGATCGGGAGCTTGTAGTACTGGTGGTAGTAATAGATGTGCCCGAGCTCGTGGTGGATCGTGATGAGATCCTCCTCGCTCGGCTCGATGCACATCTTGAGGCGGAGATCGTCCCGGTCGCCCACGTCCCAGGCGTTCGCGTGGCAGACGACCTCGCGGTCGGCCGGCTTCTTGAGCAGCGATCGCTCCCAGAAGGTCGCCGGCAGCGGGTCGAACCCGAGCGAGGTGAAGAACCGCTCGCCGAGCGAGACCATCTGCTTCCCGTCGAGCTTCTTCGCCTTGATCTTCCGCGTCACGTCGAGCGAGGGCTGGCCCTTGTACGGCTCCATGAGCGCGTAGACGTTCGACCACTCCTGCGCCCACATGTTGCCGAGGAGGTGCGCCGGGATCGGGGCCTTCTCGCCGATCCTGTCCTTGCCGTAGATCGCGCGCAGCCTGGCGCGCACATAGCAGTGCAGCTCGTCGTAGAGCGGCTTCAGCTTGCCCCAGAGCCGCTCGGTCTCGGCCTCGAACGCAGCGGGGGACATGTCGTATCCGGCTCGCCAGAGCGCGCCGACGTCCGGGAGGCCGAGCTCCGCCGCCCCCTTGTTGCCAAGGGCTACGTAACGCTCGAACTTCGGCCGGAGCGGCGGGGCGATCGCGTGCCAGCCCGCCCACGCATCCAGCAGCTCATCCCAGTCGCGGCTGGTCTTCAGGAGGTTGGAGAGCTCGTCGAGCGCGAGGCACTTCGGCTCGGCCCCAGCGCCCGCGGGCGCAGCGCCCCGGGCTGCCGTCGTCGCCCGCCCTGGCCTGGCCTTCGGGCAGTGCTTGCCCTTGCCGTACAGGCTCGTCATCTCGACCGAGAGCGCGGCGAGCTCGGCGCGCTCCGCCGGGTCGCTCGGAGCCGGAAGGGAGGTCGAGATCTTGAGGAGCGCCAGCTGGCGGGCGACGTCCGCGGGCAACGCGAGCCCGTCGAAGCGCGCCGCCGCCTTGATCGCGCGGTTCAGGTACTCCATGCTCGCCTCCTCGGCGGAGGCGGCGAGCGCGTCGGTGTCGTCCGTGAGGTAGGTCTGGTTGACCCAGGACGCGCGAGCGGACTGGATCCGCAGCCTGCGCAGCTCTTGGTCGACGGCGGCCACGAAGGACTGCGCCTCGGCCGGGCTGGGCGGCGCCGCCTGCGGGGGGGCGGCCTCCGGCCGGACCGCCACGGGCGCCGTGGTCGCGGGCGCCTCCTCACCTTGGCGCGGCGGCGCTGGCGCCGTCGTCGGCGAAGCGGCGCCGCTGCACGCCGCGCCCAGCCCGAGCGCGATGAGCATCAGCGGACGCCCGATGGCCGTCCGGGCGAGGGCAAAGCGGACCACGGGCCCTTCATACACGCCGGACCGTGCCGAGGGAACCAGGAGCGACGTGCGATCGTCGGGGCGCGGCCCCGCCGCGTCGCCCCTCCGGATTCACCCGCACCACCCGACCCGCACCGTCCGCGATTCACCCGCGCCGTCCACGATTCGCACGGGTCGGCGCGACCTGGACGAACCCCCCCGCGGTGACGGCTGCCATGCGGCGGTGAACTGCCGTTACAATGTGCACCCACCATGAGGAATGCCCTCGCGCCCAGGCCCACGCTCTCGGCGGTCCTCGGCCTCGCCGCCGCCGCCCGCCCGGCGCCCCGCTCGCCCGCAAGACGGGCGAGCGGCCGCCGCCCGACGGCCCGGTGCAGCTGCTCCCGGTTGCCTCGCAGCGCGAGGCGGCGAAGCGCTGCGACGAGCTGCGACCTCGAGGTCAGGTGCAGGCCAATACCCCACCCCGAGACGCAAGCCACGACCTCCTGCGCACCGAGCGACGGCCATGAGTGAGCTCGAAAATTTCTCGTTCGTGATCCCCGGCGAGCTCGCCGGCATGGCCTACCCCCACGCGCCCCAGGCGGTCGAGGAGCTCGCGGAGCTCGGCTTCCGCAGCCTGGTGTCGCTCTCGCGTCGGGCGCCACCGCCTGCGGCGGTGGGCCCGCTCATCCACCTGCATTGCCCGCTCGCCGATTTCACGCGCATCCCGAGCGTGGACCTCCTCCGCGCCGTGGCGTTCCTCGGCCGGGCGCCGCGGCCGATCGCCGTTCACGGGGAGGGCGGCGTCGGGCGCACCGGCGTCGTGCTGGCGTGCCGCCTCGTGTCGCTGGGCAGGTCGCCGGCCGAGGCCATCGCCGAGGTGCGGCGCGTGCGGCCAGGCTCCATCGATGACCCCGAGCTCGAGGCGTCGGTCGCGGAGTTCGAGCTGTTCTACCGGAGCGCGCACGAGCAGATGACGCCGGCCCCGTTCAACTTCGCGCCCGCGTCGCCGCTCGACCGGATCGTCCATGGCGCGGAGCGGCCCGGCTTCGGGATGGCGCTCTGGTCGGCTTCCGGGATCCGCTCGTCCGTGGTCGCGCCTCCGAGCTCGGCAGCACAGCCGGATCCGAGCGACGCGCCCGTCGAGGCGTGGCTCGCCTTCATGGCGCGGCACGGTATGCGCGAGGTGCTCTGCTTGCTCGACGAGGGAGAGCTGGCGCTCCACCGGATCCCGCTCCTCGGCCGCTACCAGCGCGAGTTCCTCCGGGTGACGCACGTGCCGCTCGATGGAGGCGCGCTCCCCTCCCCCGACGCGCTGGAGCGCGCGCTCGACGCGCTCAGGCGCGCCGAGTCCAGCGGCGCGCCCGCCGTCGTGCACTGCGCATCCGGCGCGGGCCGCGCGGGCGTCGTGCTGGCAGCGTGGCTGCGCGCCCGGCACGGCCTCGCCCCCGAGGCGGCGATCGCCGCGGTCCGGGATCACGCGCGGCACTTCGGCGCGCACCGCGACCCGCTGAAGGCAGGGCCGGCGGCGCGGGATCTCATCGCGGGCGTGCCGGCGCTCGCGTGAGCGCGCCGGCCCGCGGCCGGGCGGCGTCGAGCGTCACCCGCTAGCGCTTCGCTCGGGCCTGGCGCGCCGGTGCTCGTCGAGCGTCAACCGACGGCGCTTCGCGCGGGCCTCGCGCGCCGGTGCTCGCGGTACATGCGCAGGGCAAACGCGCCGGCCGGCTCGCCGCGGAGCCCTTCGGCGAGCGCGCGGAGCTCGGACGGCAGCTCGGAGGACGGCGGGAGCGGCGACGGGTGGTGCTCGGGCGCGAGCAGCGGCGCGGCGAGCGCGGAGAACGTGAGATCGGCGGCCGAGAAGCGGTCGCCGACGAGGAACGGGCGCCCATCGCGCAGGCGTTCGTTCACCGCGTCGAAGACCGCGCGGAGCTTGCTCCGCGAGCGCTCGGCGGAGGCGACGTCGATGCGCATGACGCGCTTCATGACCGCCCGCGCGACCGGGTAGTAAGCGCGGAAGGTGCCGCGCCCGAACCACCAGGGCGGCGCCGCGCCAGCGCCCTCGAGCGAGCGGAACGACCCGCCCATGAACGCGAACGCGCCCTCCGCGTCGGGCAGGAGGTGAAAGTACGCGACGCGGCGGGTCGCGGGGCCGAGGTCGGCGTCGAAGCGCTCCTCGAGCGCCTCGACCTCGGCGCGGCCCGCGTCGGGCTCGCGGGAACCTTGGAAGAAGAGCGCGCGCTCCGGCGGCACGAGCGTGTCGGCGTAGCGCAGGATGTCGGTCGAGTCGCGGAGCACGCCCGCCGGCGAGACGAGCACCGGGACGGAGCGGCGCCCGCCCGCTCGCAGCGCCGGGAGCGCGTGGGCGAGCGGGAGGTACGCGTCCTCCCGGTAAGCCGCGCCGGCGCGATCGAGCGCCCACCGCGCCTTCTCGCAGAAGTGGCTCCAGGGAATGGTGATGAGGCGGAGGGGCGCGTCCGCGCCACGATCAGACATCGGGATCTCCAAGGGCCCTGGACGACCCGAGTGCGACGCGCCTCAGCGCCGGATCTCGAAGAGGTGGATGCCGTACGCGGGGAGCTCGACGCCGAGGCCGCGCGATAGATCGACGAGCTCGTCGCCGTCGCGCGGGTGCTCGTTGCCGGTCATGAGGTCCGCGAGCAGGACCTTGCGGCCGGCGATGCCGGCGATGTCGAGCGGGATGCGGCACCCGCTGCGCGACGGGGCGAAGTTGATCACGGCCACGAGGGGCGCCGCGCTCCGGGGCGCGCCGCAGGCCGGGAGCGGCTCCCACCGGTAGGCGACGAACGCGTCGGCGCCCGGCCCGCGCGCGGTGAGCGTGGCGAAGCTCCCGGTGCGCAGGATGGGGCGGCGCACGGCCGCGAGCAGCCGCTCGTGGAAGGCGAGGCAGGCCTGATCGACCGGCTCCTCCGGGGCGCGGGCGAGGTGGAGCGAGGCGCGCACCGTCCGCCCCTCGAGCTGGCCGTGGTGGATGAACCGCATCCCGGGCACCGTCGCCGCGATGAACTCGGCGGCCCGGCGCCGATCCGGGGGGAGCACGGCCGCGATGCGCGGCTCGTCATGGTGCTCGATGAAGCGGACGCTCCGCCGCTGGTAGTCGGGCGTCGCCGCGAGGTGGCCGCGGACCGACGACGCGGAGGCGTGGCTCAGCCGATCGTAAAGGCTCTTGTCGAATGTGTAGTCGAACCCGAGCATCTGCAGGCGCCACTCGAGGTCCCAGAAGGCCTCGGCGATGAAGACGAAGCTCGGGTGGTCGCGGCGGACGGCGTCGATGGCCTCGGCCCAGAACTCGCCGGTGGCCTCGGCCTTTCGCTCCGCCGGCGGGCGCTTGGACCACGTGCGCCGGAAGACGTCGTCGAGCACCAGCATCGCCATGTCGCAGCGGACACCGTCGCAGCGCGACGCGACGCTGCGGAGCGCCTCGACGGACGCGGCGCGCGTCGCCGTGAGGCGGTAGTCGAGCTGGGCCGTGTCGGGCCACGGCGGGATGTAGGGATCGCGCCCGTTGAGCGGGGCGCCGTCGTCGCCGGCGATGAAGTACTCGGGCTTCTCCGTCACCCAGTGGTGATCGCGCGCGACGTGGTTGGGCACGAAGTCGAGGATGACCCCGATGCCGCGCGCCGCGAGGCGCCGGCGCAGATCCGCGAGGCCGGCGTCGCCGCCGAACGCGGGGTTCACCTCGTAGCGCGCGACCGCGAACGGGGAGCCAGCCACGTCGGCCTCGGTCCAGTCCGGCAGCACGCGGTCGTACTCGGCGCGCAGGTCGGGATCCTTGAGCGAGCGGCGCGGGCCCTCCTCGCCGAGCGTCCAGACGCCCATCAGGTGCACGTAGTCGACCCCGAGCGCGGCGAGCCGGTCGAGCGCCGCGTCGGGCACGCTGGCGAGCGTCACCCTGGCCTTGGCGGCGCGCGAGAGCTCGTGGAGCCAGACACGCACGAAGATCGCGTACAGCAGGGGGTGCTGGTGGGCAGGGACTAGGGAGCTCATCGATTGGATTGGGGACGGCGGGCCCGCGAGGGAGTCGCGGACAGCGGGCGTCGGCCGGGGATTGTCTGCGGGCTCGGGTGGTCCCTGCAAGCGCGATCACGATGTGCTGCAGGCGCGGCCGGTCGAGGCCGCGCGCAACGTCCAGCACAGAGGCTGTCTCGCTCGATCCCAGGCGCTCGCGGCGCGGGCGCTGTCAGGCGCGGCGCGCGCGGCGCCTTCGCGCGAGCGCGGCGGCCGCGCCGAGGGCGACGAGCGGCAGGGCGAGGGGCGTCGCGGCCTCGTCAGGCGAGAGCCGGCAGCCGCAGCCGCCCTGCTTGGGCTCCACGGGCGGCGGCGCCTCGGCCGGCGGCGCGTCGTCGACGGGCGCCTCCGACTCGGCGGCGCCCTCCGCGGGCGCGCCCTCGGACGCCTCGTCCTTGGCGGGCTCGTCGCTCTTCTCGGCCTCGGCCTTGTCCGCCTTGTCGTCCTTCTTTTTCTTCTCGCCGCTGAAGACGATCGCGCGGCGATCGATGACGGGGTTGTCGCCCTGCAGGGTGATCTTCTGCTTCTGCCCCATCTGCACGCCGTCGCTCGCGCGCTTGATCACGAGCTCGTACTCGCCGGCCTCGAAGCCCCGATCGCGCCGGAGGACGAAGTCGAACTTGGTGATCGCAAAGACCTTGCCGCTGCTGTCGGAGAAGCCGACGTCCATGCTCTCGTTGATCCCCTGCTGGTTCTGGAGCGGGATGCGAACGAGGATCGGGGTCTCGGGCGATTTGTCGGTGAGCGCTCGCTCGTAGTGCACCGTCGGCGTGAACGAGAACAGCATCGGGATGTGCCCGAGGTGCGGCATCCCTCCGTAGTTCATCGTCATCTTGAGCTTCCATCGGCCGCTGTCCTCCTTGGGCGAGCGGTCGACGATGGTGACGGTGCCCGCCGCGTGCGCGGCGCTCGCGGGCAGCCACGCCCCGATCAGCGCGAGCGCGGCGGCGATGACGCGCGCGAGGAAGAGGCGGCGCGCCGCGCCGGGCTGGGTCGCGACGGGGCGGGCGTGAGGACGCTCGGCGCGCGGGCGCCGCGCGCCGAGCTGAGACAGGGGACCGGTTCGAGATCGGGCGGTTCGCATACGCGGCACGCTACCAGGGATTTCGTGGCAACGAGGCGCGGACGAGAAGGCTGGCGGCGCGGACGCGGAGAGGACTGGCAGCGTGGACGAGAAGATCACCGCCAGCGTGGACGAGGCGGCGACCGCCAGCGCGCGGGGCTCAGTCCGGGAACCAGAGCAGCGCGTCGGAGGTGGGCTTGTAACAGGCCTGGCGGCCCGCCTCCTCGTTGTCGGTGCAGCTCGCGTTCTCGAGGCAGTCGATGATCTCGTAGCGGCCAGTGGCGTTGTAGATGGTGGTGAACATCGCGCGCTGGGCCCCCTCGAGCTTGCTGAACGCGCTCTTGCACGCGGGGACGGGCACCCTCTCGCAGCGGGCCATTCGCGCGCAGCGGGACTCGATGACCTGCGCCGCCGTGGGCTCGTCCGGGTTCAGCTTGACGGCCACCTCGTCGTTGCACTCCAGGATGATCTGGCTCCGGTCCGGCGAGCTCTCGGTGGCGGCCTCCATGCGGCGCGAGAAGCAGCTCGTCATCGCGCGGAGGTACGTGGGCGACGAGGTCGGGTAGGCGGCCTTGCACGCGTTGAGGTGCTCCCAGGATGCACCGGCGCGCTGGAGCTTGGCGAGCGCGGCGCACCACTCGGCCTGGGCGGCGATGACACCATCGCGATCGGGGAAGCTGGTGGGCCGCTCAGAGCATGCGTTCAGCGCGAGCATCGACGCGGCCACCGCGATCGGCAGGGCCAAGGATCGAAGGGCGGGCATGGGCGGACCCTAGCACGAGAGGTCCGCCGACGCGGAATCTCCGGATGCTCGCCGCCCGTCATGGCCGGTTTGGTAGAAGCTCGCAGCGGAGTCTCACGCCGCCGCCGCGGGGGGCGGCGGCGCCGTCGGGGCCGAAGACCACGCCGAGGTCCAGCCCGCCCCGGGCCGCGGCGCGGACGTCGATCGCCTCGACGCACAGGGCGCCGCGGCCGCCGGAGAGCAGCGCGGACGCCGGGGCGTCCCCCTCGAACAGCGGCGCCCCGCTCCTCGAGGCCACCTGGAGCGTGGCGGGCAGCTCGGCGATGAACCGGTGCGACGGCCGCGCGCCGCCGCAGCCGCTGGCGCCCATCTCCGCGAGCGACGCGAGGGGCCCGAGCGGCTCGAGCGGGCCAACCTGGCCACGGGCGACGTCGATCGGCCCCGCGACCACCTCCCCCGAAGCGACGGAGTAGCCGATGAGGGCCACGCCAGGAGCGTCGAGCCGGCGGCCCAGGGTGAGGCGGGCGCCCGCGAGCTCGGGGACACGCGCGAGCCCGAAGGCCGGGAAGGTGCCCTGCCGCACCGCGACGACGAAGCTGCGCATCCCGGCGTCGAGGGCGAGCAGCTCGCCGCCCGGCAGCTCGACCGCGGCGGTGATCGTGCCGGCGTGGTCGAACGGCAGGAGCGCCGGGGGCTCGGCGCCCGCGCGCACGCGGAGGCCGCGCCGCCCGTGCGGGCCGCTCCCGTCGAGCAGCAGCAGCAGATCCGCGGGCGCCCTGGCGCCGGGCGCGAGCAGCACGGGGACAACATCTCCGGACGCCGCGCCGAGCGAGCCGTCGCGGAGCGACAGGCGGCGCGGCGCTTCGGCGCGCGCGAACGGCAGGAGCACGCTCGCGGTGAAGGTGCCGTCGCGGAGCGCGCCCAGGGGAGAGGACGGGGCGGTCGACAGCGAGACGACCGGGGGCGCGCCGCCGGTCAGACGGGCCGTCGCGGGCTCGCCCCCTGCCGCGGGCGTGCCCCGAGGAGCGCGGCGAGCGAGGAGGCGACCCGAGGGAGGCGGCGCCGGGGCGGCCGGCGGCGGGAAGGACGAGGGGTCGTCGTCGAGGCGGCAGGAGACGAGCGGTGGAGGAGCGGCGCGGAGCGCCGGGTTCGCCGCAGGAGCGAAGGGCGGCGGCGCGCTGCGCGGCGAGGGCGGAGGGCCGCCCCAGCCGAGGCGGACGAGGCCGTGCTCACCCATCGCGCAGCCGATCGGGGAGCACGCGAAGGCGGCGCTCTCGTCGAATGGCGGCTCGATCTGGCGCGCGGGCGGGCCCTCGGCGGGGCGCCACGAGCGGCCGCCGTCGGTCGACTCGAAGAAGGCCGGCGGGTCGTCGCCGGTGGCGGCGAGCGCGAACCGCCCGCCGACGACGACGTGCTCGACGCCGGTCGGCAGGGGAAAGACCGTGACGCCGCCGCGCGCGTCGATGCGCAGGCCGGCGGTGCGGCCGCCGCGGCTGCGCGAGAGCAGCCGCTCGACGGGCACGAGAGAGCCCGCCTCCGGCAGCGCAGCGCGGGCGGGCGAGACGCTGTCGGCCTCCTCGAGCAAGTGCAGCCAGCCGCGCACGGCGCCGTCGTCGTCCTCCCAGAAGTCGGTGTCGACGAGGCGCGGCGATGCGACGTCGGCGGACCCCGGGAACGCGCCGCCCGCGAGCGCCGGGAACGCGCCGCCCGCGAGCGCCGGGTCGCGCTCGCGCACGCGGACCACGCGGACGCCCTCGGGCGGGCCCGCAGGACGACGTTCGCGCCCGCGCACGGGGGGCCCGGGAGGTGACCTCCGCGGCGCGCCGTCCTCCTCCTCGCCCTCGGAGGTCCGGCGCCCTTCCTCCTCATCCTCCTCGGAGGGCCGCGGCCGCGGCCCCTTCGGCGCCTCCAGCACGAGCGCGGTGACGGTCCCGCGCTCGCCAACGATCCAGCGGTAGAGGCGGTCGGCGTCCTCGCCCTCGATCCGGCGCTCGACCCAGCTGCCGCCGCCGACGCGCACGCACACGCGCGCAACGCCCTCCCCTGCGGGCTCGCGGCTCGCGGCGTCCTCTTGCGGCTCGTCCGGCGCCAGCCGCGCGAAGCGCCGGGGCGATGGAGCCTCGTCGTCTGTCGGGACGACGTCGCCCGGGCTCTCCGGAAAATCGTGGAGCCCAGGGGGGACGCTGCCGCACCTGCCGATGAAGGCGAGGCGACCGCGATCGTCGCCGACGAACGCGCCCTGCGGGCTCGCGAGCGGGTCAGGGCCTCGGCTGCGGGGCGGGAACGTGGCCTCCAGTCGTGGCGCGGAGAGCGTCGTCTCGAGCCGGAGCACCTGGGCGGCCTCGTGCGCGCACGCGAGCAAGACGTCATCGCCCGACCGGAACGGCTGGCAGCGCGCATAGCTCGGGTCGAGGCTCTCGATCTCCGCCTCTGCGAGGGGCTGGGCGGTCGCCGCCGCGAGCACCGTGAGGCCGCCGTCGCGAGCGACGAGCAACCTGCCGCCAGGGAGGAGAGCGCCGGTGGCCGCGGCCAGCGCGAGCCCTGCCGGGGCGAGCCCGCGGCCCGAGGAGGCGCCGAGCGGAGGATCCCGCGCTGGCGGCAGATAGAGCGAAGCGCTCGGCCCGGCCCGCGGCGGAGCGGGCGCCACGGGTACGAGGCCGGCGGCGCTCACGTGGAGCGTGGCGCCGCCCAGCGGACCGAGGAGCGCGACCGCTCTGCCGCCGTCCTGCTCCTCGAGGAGCGACGTGGCGAGCCCGCGCGTCTCGAGCACGTCGATCCAGCTGGCGCCCCCGTCGAGGGTGACCGAGGCGCGGCCGAGCAGATCGAGGCGCGCCGCGCGGCGCGTGTCGACGGCCACCGCGTCGACCACGCCCGCAGCGCCGAAGCGGCGAACGGCGAGCGTGGACGGATCGATCTCGAGGAGCCCGCGATCGCTGCGCAGGAGGATCGCGTCGAGGTACGGACGCGCGCCGCCGGGGGCGCCGACGTCGGCGATGGGCGCGAGCTCGCCGAGGAAGTCGGCGGCGCGGTAGACGCGGCCCTCGGACCACAGGAGGAACCCGCCCCCGAGGCGCGCCGGGATCGACCGGAACCCGCGGAGCAGCTCGGCCGCGGGGGCGTCGGCGAGCACGACGCCGCCGTCGAGGCGCACACGGCGCCCTTCGAAGAGCGCGGCCTGCGCAGCCGCGAGCGTGCGTTCGCCATCCCCGACGGCGGCGTCAAGGAAGACACCGATGTCCTCGGTGAGGACGTAGCGCGCAGGGGAGAGCGGCAGCGGGTCTGCGAGCGCGGCGGCCCGCGGCTGCGCAGGCCGCGGAGGGCGCTCCGGGGCGGCGCTGCACGCGGCGGCGAGGGAGAGCGCGAGGAGAACGCCTGCGCGGGAGGGCATCGCGGCGGCGCGCACGCGGCGCAGTGTAGACCATCTGGAAATCCGCTGCAGCGTGCTCCTGGACGGGCAGACGGCGCGCCGCGAACGCCGCGCCATCCGCGGCACTCCGCGCACCGCGGTCGAGAGGACCGCGAGCGCGCGCTCAGCTCAGCGCGCGCCCACGACCGCCTTGCACTGCACCGGCTGCCGGCTCTCCTGGCCGTACAGGACGAGCGCGAGCGTGCCGCCGCCAGCGCCCTGCGCCGGCTCGCTCCGCCGCGCCGCCGTGGGGCTCGGCCCGCCGCGCCCGCGCCGATCAACGAGCCCGCCGTGCGCGCCGAGCGGCGCCGCGGGTGAGGGCCCCGCGAAGCGCGCGATGAGCTTCTTCACGACGCCAGGCGGCTCGTAGAAGCCGAGGCCGCCCTCGTAGCGCTCGTCGCGCACGACGAGCTCCACGGCGTCGAGGCACGCGCGCTCGCGCGACCACCGGATCACAGCGACGCCGGCTGTCCCGGCCGCGGTGATCCCCGGCAACGAGCCGGGCACGAGGCCGATCTCCGTATCGAACGGCAGGACCACGCGCGCCTCTCCGGCGCGCGGCGCGCAGGCGGGGTCGCCGCCCGCGCCGAGCGCGCCGAGCGGGGCGAGGGCTTCCTCGAGGCCCAGGGTGCCGAGCACGGGGTCGACAGGCGAGAGCACCGCGCCGCCGTCTCCGGCGACCGCCACGAAGACGGGCGCGCCCGAACGCGCGCCTGCGCCGAAGGCGAAGCGCGCCCGCTGCGCCGCCGTCGCGCGCGCGGTGCGCTGCACGTGGAGCTCCCGGATCGCCGGAGGCGGCCCGCCGCCCGCGGGCCGCGCGAGGGGAGCCTCGCCACGCGCGCCGCGGAAGTCGACCGAGCTCACCGCCAGGCCGTCGTGCCGAGGGCTCAGGAACACCGCGCGATCGCCGAGATCGACGCCGATCGCGGGCTGGGGGGCGCAGCCGCCGACCGGCCGCGTGACGCGCGCGGCGTCCAGCAGGCCGGCGAGGCACGCCTCCGGCGGGCCGGCCGCGACCGGGGCCACACGACCGTCGCGATCGATGACGAGCCCGATCGGCGCCTCGTACGGCCGGTAGGCGAGCTGGAGCGGCCCGGCGCTCGCGAGCGGCACGGTGGCGCGGTGGATCTCGGCGCGCAGGTCGAACGGCGCGATCCACGCGAGCTCCGCGTCGGCAAAGGAGGGGCCCGGCAGGCCGCCGCTGCCCGACAGGCCAACGCTGCCAACGCTGAACGACGGCAGCGTCAGCATCCCGAGGGTGCCGAGCCGCATCGTGCCCGCCATGCGCGAGGGCGGCGCGGCGACGGCGCCGAACCCAGACGACTCCGGCACGCGCGCGGCGTCGAGCGGCCCTGCGAAGGTGCAGGCGAGCCGCGCGAGGGGCGGCAGCGCCGGAGGCCGCGCCGCCCTGTCGCGGTCGGGCCGGGGTCGCGCGGGGGGCGGCTCCGCCATCGCCGCGCCGGGTGTCGGCTCGGCGCTCGCCGCGCCGGAGCGCGGTGCTGACGCCCACCCGAGCCGGAGGAAGGGACCGACGCGGCAGCCCACCGCCGAGCAGCCGTTGAGGCGCGCGGCCACGCCGCCCGGCGGCGGCGCGATGGGCGTCCAGCGCTGCCCTCGATCGATCGTCTCGAAGAGCCCGCCGTCCTCGGTCTCGGCGAGCGCGAAGGGGCCCGACGCCGCGATCGAGCTCGCGCGCGCCGGCACGGCGTGGCGGCGCAGCCGGCCGGCGGGGTCGATCGTGATCGGCGCGGGGTCGGCCGCGTAGCCGTGCACGGGGAGCCAGCCCTCGATGGCGCCGTCCGCCCGCGCGGCGAGCGCGCGCGAGAGCAGCTCCGCCCGCTCGTCGCCGTACGGAGGCAGGAGGAGCGGCGGCTCGCCCCGCGCGAGCCGCACGACGCGCAGCGCGCCGCGCACCTCGACGCGCTCGCCGTCCGGCAGGAACGTGCCGGGGCGCGCGATGAGGGCGACCGCGCCCCCGCCGCGGCGCGGTATCCAGGCGAGGACGTCGGTCGCGTCCGCCGCGTCAAGGCGGTGCTCGACCCAGTCTCCCGGCCCCCGCCGCACGCAGAACACCGCGCTCTGTTGCGTCGAATCGCCGGCGAGCGCCCCCTGAGAGAGCGCGCGGAGATCGATCCGCGGCCTCGGCGGCCCCTCGCACGGCCCCACGTAACCGAGCGCCTCGCCGTCGACCCCGACGAAGCGATCGGTCTCCCGCGCCGGCTCGGGCAGGAGCTCGAACGAGCGCTCGATGCGGAGCGCGCGCGCGTCGCTGGAGAGGTCGACGACGCTCGCGCGCTCCGGGCCGGCGCAGACGGCGAGCAGCGCGTCGCCCGCGCGGAACGGCGCGCACTCGCCGCTGCCGGGCGGGAGCGGCGCGACCGACGAGGCGCGGCCGGAGGCGAGGTCGATGCGGCCGATGAGGCCGTCCACGGCGAGCGCGGCCCCGCCATCGGCGAGCGGCAGGCCCGAGGCGACGGCGTCCGCGAGCTGCTCGAAGGGCGCGCGGCCGAGCCACCCGGGATCGACGCCGGCCGCCGGCGGCGCGCGCCGCGCGCGGGGCTCGCCGAGGCGACCGCTCAGATCGACGGCGCGCTCGAGGCCGAAGGCCATCGAGGCGACGATCTCCTCGCCGCGGACGTCGAGCGCGACCGCATCGCCGAGCTCCGCCGTGACGTCGCGGTACGACGCGCCCGCGTCCAGCGTGAGGAGCGCGCGCCCGAAGACGGTGAGGCCGAGCGCGCGGCGCTCGCTGGCCGCCGCGGCCGCGACGATGGACGGCAACCCGAGCGGTCGCAGCGCGCCGCTCGCGCCCTGGACGACGAAGCCCCCGGCCGCCGTGATCAGCCCGATGCCGTCCAGCCATGGGAACGCGGTGACGATGTCGCCCGGGAGGGTCGCGAGCTTGCGCAGCTCTCCGCCGAAGCTCTCGGCGGCGTAGATCTCGCCGCCGCTCCAGAACAGGTAGCGCGCGGCGTCGATGGCCGCCGCGCCGGGCCGGGCCCACGCGGGGAACGTCGCGCCGCCGGAAAGCACCACGCCGCCCGCGCCCAGCGGCTCGATCCGATCGAGGCCACGCAGCTCGGCGCGCTGGCCGTTGAGGATCGCCCTGTCGACCTCCTGCCCGTCGATGACCACGCGCTCGACCAGGCCGAGGTCGGCCTGCGCGACGTACCGGGCCGGGCCGAGCGCGACGGTCGAGGAGGCGCGGGGAGGCGGATCCAGCGCGCCGGGCGGCGCGACCGCCGGCTCGGCCGCACCGCACGCCGCGAGCGCGAGCGCGGCGAGGAGAGGAGCCACGACATCCAGTCTCAGGCGGGCAGGATCCATCCCGTGCGGTGCTCGGCGCGATCGAGGGCAGGCCGCTCAGCGCCTGTGCTTCTCGTTCCTGTCCTTCACGCCGGCGGCCATCATCTCGACGCTCTTGTCGACGCGGCGCGCGCGGGTGCCGGCCGTCTTCGCCTCCTCGATCCAGCGCGCGTACTCCTTCCGGTGCGACGGCGCCATGGCGTCCCAGGTGGCGCGCGCCACCTCGTTGCCCCGGAGGGCCGCGGCGAGATCCTCGGGCGGGGTGGCCGCCGCAGCCTGCTTCGGCTTCGGGGCGGCGGCCGAGCCCGGCTTACGATTCACGGCGCCCCCGGGCTTGAAGCGCAGCGCGGACCAGGTCTCGTCGATGGCGACCTGCGCGACGCCGCCCCAGCCCGCGTCCGCGACGACCTGCCAGCCGACGTCGCGCGTCAGGTCGGTTTCCACCCCCGACGACCGCTTCGGATAGGAGATCCAGAGGACGCCGCCGTCGCGCACCGCGCCGATGGCCTTCGGCGCGTCCCTCTCGAGATCCTTCGCGCGGCGCACGAAGAGGTGGACCACGTCGAACTGCCCGCGCGCGGCCGTGGCGACCGTGACCCGCGCAGGAAGCGGATCGAGCGCGGCCGCGAAGCCGTCGGGCGCGCCGAGGAGCAAGAGGCGGTGATCGGGCTTGATCTGGAGCTTGCGGGTGAGCGGGTTTTCGGTGGCCATGCGGGTGCGCGCCTCGGCGGGCGCGAGTGTAGCCGCTCTGCGCGGCGCCGAGAGCGATGCTACCCGCGAAACGCGTCGGCCTTGAGGTTGTACCGCCTCATCCAGCGGTGCACCTGCACGCGATCTCTCCCCAGCACGCGCGCCACGGCGGCGACGTTTCCCTGGTGCCGCGCCAGGAGCTCCCGAAGCACGCTCTCCTCGGGGGTAGTCCTCGGCGGCAGCGGCCCGCCCGGCGCGGACGCTCCGTCCTCCGCGGGCTCCTCGTCGTACAGCGGGTAGACCGTGGCGCGCGAATCCTCCGCGAGCGGGCTCGCGAGGGCAGCGCCCCGGGCCCCGTACGTCTTCATCCGATCGCGGATGCTGTCGCTGAGATCCTGGACGCCGAACTCGGCGCCGCGATCCGCGGCGGCCCAGCGCTTCAGGAGCGCCTCGAGCTCCCGCACATTGTAGGGGAAATTGTGGTGGAGCAGCGCCGCCATGGAGACCATGCTGGGCCGGATCTCGGACCGACCGTGGCGCGCCGCGAGCGCGGTGCAGAGCAAGAACATGTCTTCCTTGCGCTCGCGGAGGGGGGGCAGGGTCACGCTGTGCTCGTTCAGGCGACCGAACAGATCGGCGCGGAAGGCGCCCGTCTGCTGGAGCTTGTCGAGATCGCGGTGCGTGGCGGCGACGATCCGCACGTCGATCCGCTCGGCCTGCGTCCCGCCGAGCGGCGTGAACTCCTTCGACTGGATCACCCGGAGGAGCTTCGCCTGGGCTTCCACCGGCATGTCCCCGATCTCGTCGAGGAAGAGCGTGCCCTCGTGGGCCGCGCGGAGGATGCCCGCCCTGTCGCGGTCGGCGCCCGAGAACGCGCCGCGCCGGTGCCCGAAGAGCTCCCCCTCGACGAGGGCGGCGGGGATGGCGGCGCAGTTGACGGCCAGGAACGGGCCGCGCCGGCCGCTCCAGTCGTGGAGCTGCTGGGCGAAGATCTCCTTGCCAGTCCCGCTCTCACCGCGAATCAGCACCGAGAGCTCGCTGCGAGCGATCTCGTACAGGCTGCGAGCGAGGCTCCGGGTCTGGTATCCGCCCACGATCCGCCCCATCGAGAAGCGCGGCGGCCCCTCCGACGAGCCCGGCGCCTCGACGTAGGCGCCGTCGATGCGGTAGCGGGCGTAGCTCTCGACGTCGCGCTCGACGAACTTGAAGATGGCGTCGCCGACCCGGACCTGGTCGAGGTGCGCGATGTGCGCCTCCGTGACGAACTCGCCGTTGCAGAGCGTGCCGTTGCGGCCGCCGAGGTCGGTCAGCCGCCAGGCGCCGCCCCGCCGCTCGATCCGGGCATGATGGCGCGAAGCGCTCCGCGTCGGCACGGACACATCCGCGGTCGGATCGCGGCCAAGGACCGAGCCTTGCTCGAGCACGGGGTACGCGGGACGGAATTGCTCGTAGTTGTCGGCGTAGAGCAACACGAGCCCCGCCCCGGCGCTGGTCTGCCGAGAGAACGGAGCACGAAATTGCATTGACGCTGTACTGTCGATGTCCTTCGAGCGTTCTGTCCCGTCGCCGTGCATTGGAAATGGTGATGGTACCAACCTATCCGTCCGCCAGGCGCATCATTCGTCCGAGCCGATCGTGCTCGCGGAGGGGGCTTCGGAGCAGCTGACCCACATGACACCGCGCCTTAGCCGTCCTTGGGACGCTCGCCCACGGAGCACACGAGGCGCTGCGTCGTCGCCTGTGCTCGCAGCACGCCTTGTCCTGCGCCGCGACTCTCCTGCCCGCGCGCGGCCGTCCACCGCGCGATCAGCGCCGCGCCCTCCGCCCGCTCGCCGCGCCGCCTCGAGTCGGAGGCCGCGAGGTGCAGCGCTTCGAGGCAGACGCGCTCGCGCCCCCAGCGCACTTGCGCGAGGCCCTGGTTCCCGAGCGCGATCGCGGGCAGCGCCCTCCGATCGAGGCGCAGGGCGCGCTCCGGATCGAGCACCACGAGCGCGCGCCACGCGCCCCTCTGGGCGCGGCAGCGCGCGTCGCTGGCGGCGGTCAGCGTCGCCCAGGGCGCGAGCGCGACCACCTCGCCCACGGTGCCCCCCATGCGGTCCAGCGCCGCCGCGCCCGCGATCTCGAGGGCCGAGCCGTCCAGCACCAGCACGCCGGCCTCGCCGTCGTCGCGCCACGCGAGGGTCATCGGCCGGCCCCGGAGCTCCTCGCGGTCGAGCGCCACGAGGCGCGCAGGCCGCCGGGGCTCCGGCGTGTGCTCCTCGAGGGCCACGCGGCGCCGGAGCTCGCCGAGCACGAGCGCGCGGCCCGGACCGAGCAGGAGACCCGGGGCCCGCCCCGGCGCGGTGTCCGCGTAACCTCGGCGCGGCTCGAACGCCGGGAGCGCCCGCGCGCCCTGCGGGCCGAGCAGCAGCTCGCCCGCCTCGGCGAGGACGAGCAGCCCGATCTCGCCGCTCGCAGCGAGCAGCGGCATCGACGCGCTGCGCTTCCCGCCGTGCCCGCCGCTCAGCGCGAGCTCGGTCGCGTTCAGCCGCAGCGCCTCGCCGCGCAGATCGAACGGCGGGAGGTAGAGCACGCTGTGCGTCCGGACCGTCGCGATCTTCGGGCCTCCCTTTCCCGGCGCGGCGCCGCCCTTGCCCGGCGCCGCGCCGCTGGGCGGCGCCTCCTCGGGCGCGGCCTCCTCGGCGGGCGACGGCTCCTCGGAGGGCCGCGCGGCGCGCCCAGGCGCCGGCGTGTCGGCGACAATATCGAGCGCCTCGCCATACGACGTCGGCACGGTCCATCGCTCCGAGCCAGCCTCGGGCGCGGCGCGCGGGCGCAGCGCCGGCAGCTCGATCGGCGCACAGGAGAGCGACGGCAGCGCTGCCGGCGGCTCCTCGATCCGGCCGACGCCGCCCACGCAAGCCGCCGCGTCCACCCCGGCGGCGCCCGCGCGGCTCGCCTCCGGCCCCCCGCAGCCGAGGCCCGGCGCGGCGGCGACGGCCGGCGACAGCTCGCCCGCGCCCCAGCCGAGCCGCACCACGCCGTTCAACGCACAGCCGAGCGCGGAGCACCCGCCCTGGAACAACGGCGGCGGCACCGGCGAGCGCCCGGCGGCGCGCCACGTCCGGCCGTGATCGAGCGTCTCGTAGAGCTCCGCGCCCGCCGTGACGAGCACGCCATGGTCGCCGGTCACCACCATCCCCGCCGGCTCCGGCGGCAGGGCGTGCGGCGAGACCGTCCCGTCCTCCGCGATCGTGACGCCCAGGCTCGCCTGCCCGACGGGATCAGGCCACTCGACCGACGACAGCCACCCGTCGACCCCGCCGTCCTCGCGCGCGCGGAAGCGCCTGTCGACGAGCGCCCGTGTCCCGTCGCGCAGGGGCGGCGTCCAGTACCAGCCGGAGAGGTGCCCGCGGAGCTGCACGACCCGCGCGCCCCCCTCGTCGCGGCCCCGTGGCGCCCCGGCGGGCGCTGGCAGCCGCGCATCGCGCTCGCCCCTCAGCAGCGCGACAGCGCTCCCGTCCCGGCGCGGCGCCCAGCCGACCAGCGTCTGCGACTCGCCGAGCTCGACCGCATGCTCGACCCAGTCGCCCGGGCCGCGCCGCACGCAGATCCTCGGGTGGATCACGACCTCGCCGTAGCGGCGATCGCGCTCCTCGTCGCTGGCGACCCGCGGCGACGCCGCGCAGCCGCCGACGTAGCCGAGCGCGCCGCCGTCGTCGGCCACGAAGAACCCCTCGTCGCTGAAGGAGCGCTCCATCCGCGGCGCCTCGCCGCGCTCGGAGCGCAGGACGTAGCTGCCGTAGCCGTCGTAATCGTCCCACACGCAGAGGAAGAGCGGCCCGTCCTCCGCGGGCACCGGCGCGCAGCCCAGCCCGTCCGGGAGCCAGCCCGAGAACCGCTCGCGCACCGCGCCCGTGCTCACGTCGATCCGCGCGACGCCGCCCTCGAACGCCCCGAGCGCGGTCCCGTCGGGCAAGAGCGCGCCCGCGGAGACGGCCGCCGCGAGCGGCGCGAGATCGTCGAGGACGGGGGCGTCGCGCGAGGCGGCCTGGACGCCCGCGAAGAGCAGCTGGAACGAGCCGCTCGGCTGCCAGATCGCACGGGGATCGCCGTCGGGCCGGCCGAGCGAGCCGTCCGGGAGGACGGCCACGCGCCCGAGCGCCGTGTCGAGCGAGAGCGCGTCCGGGGCGACGCTCAGGGCGCGCACGGCGAGCCCGAGCCGCTGGCCGACATCGATCCACGTCCGTCCGCCGTCCGCCGTCGTCGCGGCGCGGCCGAAGACGTCGAGGCGCGCCGCGCGCGCGGCGTCCAGCGCGGCCAGATCGTGGATGGCCGGCGTGTCGAGCGCCCGGCCCCGATCCTCGCCCGGCAGGAGCTCCCGCGGCCCCTGCTCCGTGAAGACCACGACGCCTCGCAGGCCGTTGCGGGCGCCCCGCACCGCGCCGCCGCCGCCGAGCGCCACCTCCGCCAGCGGCCCCGTGAAGCCGCGCGAGCGGAACGCCCTGCGCCGGGTCCAGTGCAGGAAGCCCCCGCCGAGGTGGGGCGCGATCGCGAGCGATCCGACGACGGGATCGCCGGACGCCCACAGATCGGCCTCCCACGCCGCCGCGGCGACGCGCCCATCTCCGCCGAGCTCGATCCGCGCGCCCTCCGTGACGACGCGAGCCGCGACGGCCGCTGCCGGTCCGTCGTGCGTTGCCCGGAACACGCCCTCGGAGAGCGCCTGGAAATAGCGCGCCCCCGCCGGGGCAGCGCTGGCGGCGCCGGTCGCGCCCGACGCGCGCGCGGCCCGAGCAGCCCCCGCGCCGCTCGCCGGGCTCGGCTCGGGCGCACGCGCGCAGGCAGCCGCGAGGAGAGCCGAGATCAGACCGAGCGAGCGCACCAGCATCTGGGGAAAGCACGACGGTATCCGTTGTCGCGCCCCCGTCCAGCGTCGATCCACCTCCTCGCCCCCGGCGGTCGCGCCCGTCGTCCCCGGCTCCCGTGCTCCTCGCCGCTGGCTCCCGCGCTCCTTCGTGCAGCGCCGTCGTAAGCTGCAGCCGCGGCGCCCTCGGCGCTCGCCCGGAAAGCCTGTGCACTCCCCTCCCCGACCCCGACGACCCACCCGCGACGAGCTCCTCGCCGCCGCCGGCAAGACGTTGCCGGACGTCATCGCCCCGGACCTCCACGTCCTCTTCTGCGGCATCAACCCGGGCCTCTACACCGCCGCCGTCGGGCACAACTTCGCCCGCCCCGGCAACCGGTTCTGGCCGGCGCTGCACGCCGGCGGATTCACCGATCGCGTGCTCTCCCCGTTCGAGGAGCGCGAGCTGCTGAAGCTGGGGTATGGGATCACCAACGTGGTCGAGCGCGCGACCGCGTCGGCGGACGAGCTGTCCGCCGAGGAGCTCGCCGCGGGCGGGCGGCGGCTCGAGACCACGGTGCGACGCTACCGCCCTCGCTTCCTGGCCGTGCTCGGGATTGGCGCCTATCGAGGCGCCTTCGGCAGGCCCCGCGCCGTGCCCGGCCCCCAGACAGAGACGCTCGGCGCGACGCGGCTCTGGGTGCTGCCGAACCCCAGCGGGCTCAACGCCAGCTACCAGCCGGACAGGCTCGCGGCGATGTTCCGCGCCCTCCACGAGGCGGTCACGTCGACCCGGGCCTCGCGGTGAGCGGCGAGCGCGCGCCGACGCCGATCCCCTGAAAGGCAGGGTCCAGCCCACCGCCGCCGCCCCGCGCGACATGCGTCCGGCGCCGACTCGGCTCTTCCGCTTCAGGCAAGCTCAGCAGCGGCCACGGCGGACAGACAGGCGGTCTCGCGGCGCGTCGCGGCCTGTCTCGCCAGCGCCTACTCGGGCAGCGCGCTCGCCTCCTCCTGAGGCACCTTCGCGCGCGCGCTGCGGGCCTCTTCACGGACGGCCGCGAGGCCGGGCGGCCCCCCGGATGATCGCCCGCCGCGGTTGGTCACCGCGGCGAGCCACGCAAACGGCGAGTCGGGCGCGCTCTGCGCGACGAGGAAGACGGCGCGGGACGCGTAACGCGAACAGCCGTCCTCGCACACGGGCAAGACGAGGCGGAGCCCTCCGCCGCCACCTCGGCTCACGAGAGGCGCCACGCGGAGCTCCGCCGGTGGCGGCGACAGCACGGCCATCATCGTGCGCGCCATCAGCTCGACGAACGTCCCTCCAGACATCGCAGGCGGCTCGGACGTCGGCATCCCCGCGCGGTCCGTCGCGTCCAGCCGGCTCGGCGGGAGCGCGAAGAGCCCCGCTCCGTCGGCCGCCGCCGCCGGCGAACTCGGCAGCGCGCCCGCAAGCGCTCCCACGAATGAAGCCAGCTTGAGTCCGAATCGCATACGTGCTCCCTCTGCGGCGCATCCAGCAGGCCCCATGCCAGCCACACACGGCCGGCCGCCCCGTCGCGGCGCCACATCCACGACGGTCCGCTCCGTTCGGCGCGCGTGACGGATCGCCACAGCGTGGCGCGCGGAGCCCGATCCCGCGCGGCCCTCGTCGCTGCGCGCTGGAGATGCCGCGGCGAGCCGGAGATGCCCGCTTCGCGCGCGTCGAGCAGGAGAATGGCCCTCGCCGCGCGAGCGCCGCTTTCGCTTGCCAGAAGGCCCTGTCGCCGTTAACCGTCTTCGTCATGCCCGACCGAAAGCCAGGGCTGAGCCCGCTTCAGGTGAAGTCCTCTGTCCAGCCGGGTGCTCCCCTCCCGTCCGCTCCTTCCGAGCCCGTGGCGAGCATTCTGCTCGTCGACGATCACCGCGCGAACCTCCTCGCCCTCGAGGCCGTGCTCGATCCGCTGCGCCAGCGGCTCGTCTCCGCGCAATCCGGCGAGGAGGCGCTGGAACACCTCCTCCGCGAGGAGTTCGCGTTGATCCTCATGGACGTGAAGATGCGCGGAATCGACGGCTTCGAGACGGCCGCCCGCGTGAGGGGGCTCGATCGGGCGAGGCACACGCCGATTATCTTCATCTCGGGGCTGCCGGAGGACGAGGACCGACGGTATCGCGGCTATCGCGAGGGCGCGGTCGATTACGTCCTCAAGCCGTTCAATCCCGACATCCTCCGCGCCAAGGTGGCGGTCTTCGTCGAGCTGCACCGGAGGGCCGAGCAGATCAAGCGGCAGGAGGCCGCGCTCCGCCAGCTGGAGCGCCAGGCGAGCGACGAGGTGTTCCGGCGCTTCATGGACACCAGCATGATGGGCCTGCTCTTCAGCGACTACGAAGGGCGCGTCCTCGAGGCGAACGACTGCTTCCTCTCGATGGTCGGCTACACCCGCGAGGACCTCAAGGCGGGCCTGCTCCGATGGCAGGAGCTCTCCCCGCCGGAGTACGAGCACGTCCACCACGACGCGGTCAACGAGCTGAGCCTCCACGGGGTCACGAAGCAGTTCGAGAAGGAGTACATCCGCAAGGACGGCAAGCGCGTGGCGGTTCTTGTCGGGTCCGCCCGCATCGAGACGCAGCGGCGCAACCTCACCTACGTGCTCGACATCAGCGAGCGCAAGCGCGCCGAGGCCAACGTCAGCCTCCTCGCCGGCGCGGGTGAGATCCTCTCGTCCTCGCTCAACTTCCGCGAGACCCTCGGGCAGCTCGCCCGGCTCGTCGTCCCGCTCCTCGCCGACTGGTGCGCCGTGGACATCCAGGGCCAGGACGGCGCGATCCAGCGCGTCGCCGTCCAGCACACCGACCCGCAGAAGGTGGAGCTCGTCCGCCAGATCGAGCAGAGCTATCCTGTCGATCCCGCGGCGAGCCGCGGCGTGCCGAAGGTGCTCCGGACGGGCGAGGCCGAGTGGGCCTCCGAGATCCCGGACTCCCTGCTCGTCGAGAACGCGCGGGACGAGGAGCACCTCCGGATGGCGCGCGAGCTCGGCCTCCGGTCGTACCTTGTCGTGCCGCTGGCGGCGCGCGGCCGCGTCCTCGGCGCGATCACGCTCGCGCACGCCGAGTCGGGCCGGCACTACACGAAGGTCGACGTGCAGTTCGCCGAGGAGCTCGCCCGGCGCGCCGCCCTCAGCGTCGACAACGCCCTCCTCTTCGAGCGCGAGGTCACCGTGCGCAAGGAGGTCGAGACGCTCGCGGAGGAGCTGAAGCACAGCGAGGCGCAGTTCCGGCTGCTCGCCGAGACGATGCCGCAGCTCGTATGGACCAACCGCCCGGACGGCCACCACGAGTACTTCAACCGGCGCTGGTACGACTACACGGGGCTCACCGCGGAGGACACCGGCGGCGAGGGCTGGAGCCGGATCATCCACTCCGACGAGCACGAGCGGGCGATCGAGGCCTTCCGGGAGGCGCTCCGCACGGGCGAGCCGTACGAGAGCCAGTGCCGGCTCCGGCGCGCGGACGGCGTGTACCGCTGGTTCATCGGCCGGGCGGTCGCCGCGCGCGACGGGTCGGGCCGCATCGTCCGCTGGTTCGGCACGTACACGGACATCGACGATCAGAAGCGCGCCGAGGAGGAGCGGCAGCGGCTCGTCCAGGCGCTGGAGCGCAGCAACAAGGAGCTCGATCAGTTCGCGTACGTCACGAGCCACGACCTCAAGGCGCCGCTCAGGGGCATCGCCAACCTCTCGCAGTGGATCGAGGAGGACCTGAACGACAAGATGACGGCGGAGAGCCGCAAGCAGCTCGATCTGCTGCGCGGGCGCGTCCACCGGCTCGAGAACCTCATCGATGGGATCCTGAGCTACTCCCGGGCGGGCCGCGCCCGCGAGAAGCCCGAGGCGATCGACGTCGGCAAGCTCCTCCGGGAGGTCATCGAGCTGCTCGCGCCCCCGCCGGAGACGCTCGTCGAGATCGCCCCCGACATGCCCGTCCTCCTCACGGAGCGCGCTCCGCTCCAGCAAACGTTCCTGAACCTGATCGGCAACGCGCTGAAGCACGCCGGGGGCGCCGATCCGGAGGTCCGGATCAGCGCGCGCGACGCCGGCCCGTTCTGGGAGTTCTCGGTCTCCGACAACGGGGCGGGCATAGCCCCCGAGTACCACGACCGCATCTGGGGCATCTTTCAGACGCTGAAGGCGCGCGACAAGGTCGAGGGCACCGGCATCGGCCTGTCGGTCGTGCAGAAGATCGTCCAGAGCAAGGGCGGGCGCGCCTGGGTCGAGTCCGCCGTCGGCGCCGGCGCCACCTTCCGGTTCACCTGGCCCAAGCTCGAGGCCAGAGAGCCCTCCTCCCCCTGATGACCTCGCCTTGAGCGCGGGGCGTGGCGCGCGGCGACACGCCTGGATCGCCGGACAGGCACGAAGCTTGAACAACCTCCTCCGAACACAAGGCGGCTTGTCACGGCCGACCTCGAAAGGAGGGTTCTCATGCTGTCGATGTCCAACCTGCCCAGGCTCTGCCTGGGCGCGCTTGCGCTCTCGCTGTTCACCGCGTGCGCCGCGGCCCCACCCCCGCAGCAGGCGCGGCCTGAGCCGAGGTTGCCCAACCCGGGCCCGGATGGAGTCTACAAGGTCGAATGGCCCGATCTCAGGGAAGGCGAAGATCGGTTCATCGGCCTCACCCTCGGGGCCGACATCGCCGACGTCTGCCGCCTGCCCAAGACGAGCTTCGCCTTCGACTCCGCCGAGCCGCTCCCGCAGGAGCACGTGGAGCTCCGGGCGCTCGTCGACTGCCTGCGCTCATCGAGCCTCCAGGGCGCGAGGATAGAGCTCGTCGGCCGCGCCGATCCGCGCGGCACCCCGGCGTACAACCAGGATCTCTCGATCCGCCGCGCCGCGCGGGTGAAGGAGATCCTCGTGAAGGAGGGCATCCCTGCGGATCGCATCACGACGCGCGCGACGGGCGCCGCCGAGGCGGTCGGAGCTCAACCGATGTATTCCTATGGCTATGATCGCAGGGTCGACGTCGCGCTGATCGGCGTCGCCCATGCCCCTCGGTGACGCGCGCGCTCGCCCGCTCGGCGGGCGCGGCTCCAAGCCCCTGCCGCAGCGGCGCAGCCGCTGGATCTCCCGCTCTCGGCGGGCCTGCTCTCCTCCCTCCCGATCTCCCCTCTTCCGTTGGCGACGGCGCCCCGCTTCGCGGCCCTTGTTTCATGGCGCTCGCCTCACGGCGCGTGGTGCGCCCGAGGCGCGTCACGACAGCTGTGGCGTTTCGTCACGCAGGCGCCACGGCGGAGTTCTGCGGCCTCGGGGACAGGCGCTCTGGGCGCAAGCCCTCGGTTGGTCCGGGCCCTGCAATGGTTTCCCGACACGAACCGGCGGATGTCATGTCCGTCACGAGGAGACAAGAGCCATGACGAACCGAATGAACAACGCGGTGGGGACAGCGAAGGGTGTGGTCGAGTCGGCGGCTTCTGGCGCGGGCGTCGCCGCGACGGCGGCCAGGACGACGGCGTTCGACGTCGCGAAGGCGATCGCCGGCGTCGCCGCCACGGTCGGAGCGCTCGGCTTCGACGACGTGCTCGGCTGGGTCGGGCTCGCGCGCAAGCGGAGCCCGCTCACGGCGCTCGGCCTCTTCGGCGCTGGTGTCGCGGTGGGCGCGGGCGTGGCCCTGTTGCTCTCGCCGACGTCGGGCGAGGCGCTGCGCCGCGAGCTCCTGACCCGCCTCGACGGCCTGAAGCGCCAGGCGACCCGCGGGGTCGAGCAGGCCGAGCGCAAGGTCCAGGACAAGGTCGGCAGCGCGGTCGACGCGGTGAAGGGCGCGGTCGCGCCGTCCGACACGAGCTCCGCGAACTCGCATTACAGCGTCGAGGGAGCTGGGCGGTCCCATGGCGGCGAGAGCGGCCATCACCTGAGCTGAGGCGCTGGCCGTGTGGCTCGAAGCCATCATCACGCGGGAGGATCTCGCGCAGATCCTGGGCGAGTTCCTCCCGGTGAAGATCCACCTGGACGACGATGAGACGACCGATCGCTGGCTGTACCTGGGCAAGGCGACCGAGATTGCCCTGGCCGATGACCTGGGCTTACGGGTCACCTGCCCCGCGGAGCTCCAGTGGTCCATCGCGGGCGTCAACCCCACCATCCGTCTCGATGAGCTCAAGGTGCTGATTTGCCCCGAGATCATCGAGAGGAACAAGGGGAACGTCCTTGCGTTCAACGTCGAGCTCGAGGAGGCGGACATCCGCGGCCTCCCCTCGATCCTCGACCACACCGTCATGAAGGCGGTCAACGCGGCCCTCGCGAACAAGCGGCCTGAGTGGAACTTCACGAAGACGCTCACGCACACCGTGGGTCTCCCCTCCAACCTCGATCCCATCGAGGGGCTGCACATCGGGGTCGCCTGGGGCAAGCGCCGCATCAGTCAGGACGCGCTCGTGCTCGTGGTCTCCTTCAAGCTCAATTTCGTTCGAGGCGATTGAGCGTCGCGGTTCCCGACAAGCGCCCCGCCCCCCTCTCCGGGTGGCGGGGCGCGTTGCTCGAGCGTCCGTGTGTCCGGAACCACGCTCGACCAACACCCACCTACCCCCCTCTTCCTCCCGATCCCGGAGCGGCCGAGCATCCCGCCGATCCCCTCTCCTGGGCGTTAACCAAGCTCGTTCGGTCACGCTCAGGGCACGAAGCCCGCCCCCGTTCACCCCACCATCGGTCACCAACGTGAATGTGAGCGTGAACGTGAACGTGAACGTTTACGTGGACGTGAACGTTTACGTGGTCGTGGTCGTGGTCGTCAACGTTAAGCCGTGAACGACCACGACCACGACCACGTTCACGTCCACGTCCACGTAAACGTTCACGTTCGGATGTAGGAGGACGCGGCGCGAAACTTGGTTAACGCCTATGCCTATCCAACCTGAGGAGCCAGCTGAATCCTCCCGAGCCGCACCCCGCGCCCGCGCGTGAGCGCGCCCGCGATATCCGAGTGCTTGACGAGCCCGAGATAGCTCTCTCCATCGAAGACGGCGACCACCGGCGTGTTCTTCGCGATCATCTGCCGCCCCACCTCGTCGAGCGACACGTCCGCCGCCACCCGGGGCACATCGCAGCGCATGATCCACGCGATGAACGACCCCTCCTGGCCGGCGGCCAGCGCGCGCATGACATCCGTGCGCGTCACGATCCCGATCACGCGGTCCTCGTAGACGACCGGGAAGTCCGGCTCGTGGCTCGCGAGGATCCGCCGCGCGGCGTCGCCCACGAGCTCGCCAGGCCACAGCTGGACGGCCCTGCCCTCGCTCGGAGGCTCTTCGGGCGGCGCCACGGGCGCCATCACCGCCTGCGCCGCGCTCCACTCGCGCCGCGCCTCCACGAAGAGGAACGCCGACAGCGCGGCCACGACGAGCTGACCGCCGAACAGGCCCATGAAGAACAGCACCGTCGCCGTCGCTTGCCCGAGCGCCGCCGTCATCGACGTCGCGAGCCAGGCGCCGGTGAGCGGCGAGAGCGCCTCGCGCAGCGCGCGCCCCCCCTCGAGCGGCAACGCCGGCAGCAGGCCGAGCAGGGCGATCCCCAGGTTTGCGCTGGCGATCCACACGATCGCGGCCTCGCGCGAGGGCGCGTCGGTGGCCTGAAGAACCGAGGCCCACCCGAGCTCGCCCCCCCCGCGCTCGGCCGCGACGGCCAGGACGAAGAGCGCCGCGAAGGCCACGTTCGCGGCGAGGCCGAGCGCGCCGCCCTGCGCCCGCCCGGCAGCGGGACGCGGTCGGGTGACGACCGGGCCGAGCGGCGAGAGCAGGATCTCCCGCAGCCTCAGCCCGAGCAGCCTCGCCACGATCCCACGCACGAGCGCCTGCAGCGCCACGCACCCGAGCAGCGCCGCGCCCAGCGCGCAGCCGAAGAGCGCGCCGCTCCACCCGTACCGCGCTCCCCACTGGAGCGCCCCGATCGGGAGCAGCAGGCCGAACGCCGCATGCGCAAACACATCAACACCGCCGAGCCGCGTGATCCTGATGACCGACTTCATGGTGTCTTGCTCCTGGGTTCCCGCGCAGGCACCTGCCCATGCCGGGAGGCGCAGTTCCGACGTGCCACTGCCTCCTTCCCCCCGGGGCGTGGCGAACACCTCGTCGCGCGATCGACGGCTCGGCTGACGGGCTACAGTCCCAGATCTTTCTGACTCCACTGCAAATCACATGCCGATTTCCTGCGTCTCGCTTGCGAGAGAGCGGCGAGCGGAGCCGTTCCTGGCGGTCAAGGAGGGCGCGACTGGCCTGAAGGGCTATTCCGCGGCGCTGGTCGCCATCACGTCGCCATCGCGTCCTCGCCGCGCCGAAGCGGCTGCGGCTGCGCCTGGACTGGCCTGCGACACCCCCGAGGGGCGCAGCAGATGCGCCGGGCTCATCGCACCTCGCCTGAATGCCGCGGTGTGGCGTTCCGCGACATGGTGGGCGCACACCGTCACGGCGCCACATCGGGCAGCCTGTCGCCCGCTCCAGCCCGGCGTGTGCGGCCCGAGGCCGGACCACGACCCTCTGCCGCTTCCGAGAGCGAGGCGCTCCGGGTCAAACGCTCCTGCGGCAGGTACGCACCGCCCTCGAGCTCCTGGACCCAGCGGAGCATCTCCTCGCGAAGCCAGCACCGCAGATCGAACAGCTGCCCAGGATCGCGCGCCGAGACGAGGAGACGCACCTCGATCGTGCGCTCTGTCACATTCGTGACCTGAACGGCCTTCACGCGCTCGTCCCAGAGCTTGCTGCTCGGGAGGATCGACTCGAAGTGCCGCCGCAGGGCGTCCACCGGGGTCCGGTAATCCACGTAGATCTCGACGGTGCCCAGCTTCTCCGCCCCGTGCTTCGTCCAGTTCTGAAACGACTGGTCCAGGAGCCTCGCCGTCGGGACGATGAGCCGCCGCTCGTCCCAGATCTTCACGACCACGTGGGTCAGCCGGATCTCCTCGATCGTCCCGAACTCACCGTCCACCACGACCTTGTCGCCGAGGTCGATGGGGCGGGTGAACAGGATGTGGAGGCCCGACAGGATCGCGCCGACCGGCTTTTGCGCCGCGAGGCCGAGCACGACGCCCGCGATGCCGGCCGACGCCAGCAACGAGACACCGACGTTCCTCACCGCCTCGAAGTTCAGGAGCACGAGCGCGCCCGCCACGATCACGATGAGCACCCGCGCGACCCGCTCGAGCACGCGAGCCTGGGTGCGGAGCCCGCGGGACGACTCGCTCCCCTCCTCGAGATGACGCAGGGCGCGCGCGTCCAGCACCTCGGTGAGGATCCCCACGATGCGCAGAAGGAGCCACGCCACCCCGGCGATGAACAGCGCCGAGAGGAGCGACCTCAGATCGGTCACGAGGCCCTGGCCGAGCCGCGTGAGCTTGGCGAGGCCCGCTGTCAGGACGACCCCGAGACAAAGGGTCACGGGGCCGATTGCCGCGTCGAGTGTCTTTTCGTCCCAGGGCGTCGCGGTCCGTCGCGCGACGACCGAACCGGCGCGCCGGAAGACGCCCGCGGCGATCCGAGCGAGGCCGAAGCCGACCGGAACGCTCGCCGCGACGATCACCCAGGGCCACAATCCATCACCCGGGATCCCCAGCCGGGCCCCGAGCGATTCAAAGTTCGAGTTCTGCATGCGTCCGCTCCTTCACCAGCGCACCAGCGCCGCGCGCGCCTCTGTGGCCTGGAGCCCCGGGGACACGGGCCTCCCCGCCGCGCTCTGGAGAGCGGCGGGGAGGGCTGTGCCCGAGTGAGGCGCGGCGGGCTCATCCATCGTGTGTGCGGCGTCCCCACGGCACAGGGCGTGCCGCCGACCCCGCCCCCGCGTGTCCAGCCGGATCTCCGCCGCTCGCCGAGCAGAGATCGCGAGGACGGATGGAGGCAGGTGCGCCCCATTGCGGCAATCCGCACCAGCGTCGCTCGACCCCCGCCGGGTGCGTGCGACCGACCCGAGCGGCGCGGCATGCGGTGTGCAAACGGGATGAGCAGCGGAGCCGACGGGGCGTCGAGATCGGCTGAAGAAACGCGGCAAAGGACTCGTTTATGTCAGAGCGCAGAAGCCAGGTCGATGATTTCACTCGGCTCACCGAGGAGGATTTCACGCGGCTCACCGAGGAGACGGAGCGGCTCGCCAAGCACGTTGAGGACCTCCGGCACCGGATCGCCGCGACGACCGCGAAGCGGCGCGCGTCCTCCGGGACGCTCCCTGCGCAGAGCGCCGCCTCGTTCGCGCCGCCGCACGCGTCCCCCTCCGAGCGGGCGCACAGCGCGACCCAGGAGCGGCCGTGCGTCGCCGCCGCGGAGCGGCCGTATGACGCCGCCGTGGAACGGCCGTATGACGCCGCCGCGGAGCGGCCGGTTGACGCCGCCGAAGAGCGGACGCACGAGGCGGCATCGGAGCGGCCGCTCCGCGGAGCGACGGACAGGCCGCCCCCCCGCCACTCTCCCTTTCCCGAGCGCACCTCGTGCCTCGCGAACGTGTCGCGGTGGCTGCCGCCGCTCAGGACGACGAGAGATGCCATGGAATCTGGCGTCCATGAGAGGGTGGGAGAGGCAGGGCGTTACAGCATCATCACGCCGCGCAACAAGCCCGGCGATCTCCCGACGAGGCGCCGCTCGCCCAAGTCCGACGTGGCCTGAGGCGCCGACTCGGAGGGTCGCCGCGCTGGCGCGGGGGGCCCCTTGCCCCGGTGTGCCGCCGCGGCTTCACGCGCGCGCTCGGGCCGAGCGCGCGCAGCGAGCACGCGCGCCTTGCGCGCCGCACGCGCGGGCGGCGGGCTGAGCGTGGCGCGAAGCTTGCCCGGCCGAGCGCCTGCGTAGTAATACAAGCCCATGCTGCTGCGCGGTGGGAGCAGAAGCGCATGGCCAACGTGCCATGAAGCCTGAACCCGAGGGGACCCCGACGGCGTCCTCGCGGCCGGGCCGCGAGGGCCCCGCTCGTCGGCGGGAAGCGTCCCGCGGAGCCCGAGCGCAGCGTCGATCGATGACACCGTCGTCCAGGCGAGAGGGCCTGTCCTCCTGCCGTCCTCTCGCGCGGCGCCCTGGGATCACGCCGGGGCACCCGGTCCGACGGCCTCCAGCGCCCCTGGGCCCCTCCGCGCCCGGGGCGCGCGCTCATTTCCCTCACTGACCGATCGGTCCTGCCCGCAGGCGGGACCTGGAGAACAGCGGCATGGAGCAGCGAAGCGACCTCGACAAGACAGCCCGCAAGGCGAGGGCCGGCAATGGCAAGAGCAAGAAGGGCGCGTCCGGGGACGGGCTGCACGGCGCCGCGCGCGCGAGGAAGGGCGGCCCGGCCGAGCGCCTCCGCGCCGCCGCGCCGCTGGAGAGCGACGAGCTCGACCGGCGGACGCTGCTGATGTCGCTGACGGGCCTGAAGAAGGGCGATTTCTCGGTGCGGCTGCCCGTCCACTGGCTCGGGCTCGACGGGAAGATCGCCGACACGTTCAACGACGTCGTCGAGCGCAACGAGAAGCTCGCGAAGGAGCTCGCCCGCCTGAGCCGCGCGGTGGGCAAGGAGGGCAAGCTCTCGCAGCGCGCCTTCATCGGCGAGGTGAGCGGCGCATGGGCCGACGAGATCGGGTGCATCAACGCGCTGATCAGCGATCTCGTCCACCCCACCGCCGAGACGGCGCGCGTCATCGGCGCCGTGGCCAAGGGCGATCTCTCGCAGACGATGGCCCTCGAGGTGGACGGCAGGCCGCTCGACGGCGAGTTCCTCCGGACCGCCAAGACCGTCAACACGATGGTCGAGCAGCTCGGCTCCTTCGCCTCCGAGGTCATCCGCGTGGCGCGCGAGGTCGGCACCGAGGGCAAGCTCGGCGGGCAGGCCGACGTCCGCGGCGTCGCCGGCAGCTGGAAGGACCTCACCGACTCCGTCAACTCGATGGCCGGCAACCTCACCTCCCAGGTGCGCAACATCGCCGCCGTCACCACCGCCGTCGCCACGGGCGATCTCTCGAAGAAGATCACCGTCGACGTGAAGGGCGAGATCCTCGAGCTCAAGGACACCATCAACACGATGGTCGATCAGCTCCGCTCCTTCGCCTCCGAGGTCACCCGCGTCGCCCGCGAGGTCGGCACCGAGGGGAAGCTCGGCGGACAGGCCGACGTCCGCGGCGTCGCCGGCACCTGGAAGGACCTCACCGACTCCGTCAACTCGATGGCCGGCAACCTCACCTCCCAGGTGCGCAACATCGCCGCCGTCACCACCGCCGTCGCCAACGGCGATCTCTCGAAGAAGATCACCGTCGACGTCAAGGGCGAGATCCTCGAGCTCAAGAACACCATCAACACGATGGTCGACCAGCTCAACTCCTTCGCCTCCGAGGTCACCCGCGTCGCCCGCGAGGTCGGAACCGAGGGAAAGCTCGGCGGGCAGGCCGACGTCCGCGGCGTCGCCGGCACCTGGAAGGACCTCACCGACTCCGTCAACTCGATGGCGTCGAACCTCACGGCCCAGGTGCGCAACATCGCGACCGTCACCACCGCCGTCGCCAAGGGCGATCTCTCGAAGAAGATCACCGTCGACGTCAAGGGCGAGATCCTGGAGCTCAAGAACACCATCAACACGATGGTCGATCAGCTCAACTCCTTCGCCTCCGAGGTCACCCGCGTCGCCCGCGAGGTCGGCACGGAGGGCAAGCTCGGCGGGCAGGCCGACGTCCGCGGCGTCGCCGGCACCTGGAAGGACCTCACCGACTCCGTCAACTCGATGGCCGGCAACCTCACCTCCCAGGTGCGCAACATCGCCGCTGTCACCACCGCCGTCGCCAACGGCGATCTCTCCGAGAAGATCACGGTCGACGTGAAGGGCGAGATCCTGGAGCTCAAGAACACCATCAACACGATGGTCGATCAGCTCCGCTCCTTCGCCTCCGAGGTCACCCGCGTCGCCCGCGAGGTCGGCACGGAGGGCAAGCTCGGCGGGCAGGCCGACGTCCGCGGCGTCGCCGGCACCTGGAAGGACCTCACCGACAACGTGAACTCGATGGCCGGCAACCTGACGAACCAGGTGCGCGGCATCGCCAAGGTCGTGACCGCGGTCGCCAACGGCGATCTCAAGCGCAAGCTGGTCGTCGACGCCAAGGGGGAGATCGCCGCGCTCGCGGACACGATCAACGGCATGATCGAGACGCTCGCGACGTTCGCGGATCAGGTGACGACGGTGGCGCGCGAGGTCGGCGTCGAGGGCAAGCTCGGCGGGCAGGCGAGCGTGCCCGGCGCGGCCGGCACGTGGAAGGACCTCACCGACAACGTGAACCAGCTCGCGGCGAACCTCACCACGCAGGTGCGCGCGATCGCCGAGGTCGCCACCGCCGTGACGAAGGGCGATCTCACCCGGTCCATCAAGGTCGAGGCGCAGGGCGAGGTCGCCGCGCTGAAGGACAACATCAATGAGATGATCCGGAACCTCAAGGACACGACGCTGAAGAACAGCGAGACGGACTGGCTCAAGAGCAACCTCGCCAAGTTCTCGCGCATGCTCCAGGGGCAGAAGGATCTCCTCACCGTCGGCCGGAGGATCCTGTCCGAGCTCGCCACCGTCGTCACGGCGCAGCAGGGCGTCTTTTACATCATGGATGCCTCCCGCGAGGAGCCCGTCCTGAAGCTGCTCGCGAGCTACGCGTTCAAGGAGCGCAAGCACGTCGACAACCAGTTCAAGCTGGGCGAGGGGCTCGTCGGGCAGTGCGCGCTCGAGAAGGAGAAGATCCTCCTCATCAACGCGCCCCCTGATTACATCACGATCACGAGCGGCCTCGGCGACGCGCCCCCGGTCAACATCATCGTGATGCCCGTGCTCTTCGAGGGGCAGGTGAAGGCCGTCATCGAGCTCGCGTCGCTCGAGCGCTTCAGCCCGACCCACCAGGCGTTCCTCGACCAGCTCACCGAGTCGATCGGCATCGTGCTCAACACGATCGAGGCCAACATGCGCACCGAGGACCTGCTCAAGCAGTCCCAGTCGCTGGCGCGCGAGCTCCAGAGCCAGCAGGAGGAGCTCCAGGAGACGAACGCCGCGCTCGGCGAGAAGGCGCGGCTCCTGGCGGAGCAGAACGTGGAGGTCGAGCGGAAGAACCACGAGGTCGAGCAGGCCCGCCAGGCCCTCGAGGAGAAGGCGCGTCAGCTCGCCCTCACCTCCAAGTACAAGTCGGAGTTCATGGCCAACATGTCCCATGAGCTCAGGACCCCGCTGAACAGCCTGCTCATCCTGTCGGACCAGCTCTCCAGGAACAACGACCAGAACCTCAGCGCGAGGCAGGTCGAGTACGCGAAGACGATCCACGCGTCAGGCACCGATCTGCTGGGGCTCATCAACGACATCCTCGATCTCACGAAGATCGAGTCGGGCACCGTCGTTGTCGACGTCGGAGAGATCGGCTTCACGGACCTCTCGGACTATGTGCGCCGCACGTTCCGGCACGTCGCCGAGGCGAAGAAGCTCGATTTCGAGCTCTCCTTCTCGTCGACGCTGCCGACGTCGATGTTCACCGACGCGAAGCGGCTGCAGCAGGTGATCAAGAACCTGCTCTCCAACGCCTTCAAGTTCACCGAGCGCGGCAAGGTGGTCCTGGAGGTGACAGTGGCCCGCAGCGGCTGGAGCCGTGAGAACGAAGTGCTCAACCGGGCCGACGCGGTGATCGCCCTCTCCGTCCACGACACAGGGATCGGGATTGCCCCGGACAAACAGCAGATCGTCTTCGAGGCGTTCCAGCAGGCGGACGGCAGCACGAGCCGCAAGTACGGCGGCACCGGGCTCGGGCTCGCGATCAGCCGGGAGATCGCGGGGATGCTCGGCGGCGATCTCACGCTGGTCAGCGCGCCGGGGCGCGGCAGCACGTTCACGCTCTACCTGCCGCGCACCTTCCGGCCCGTGCGGGCGGCGCGACGGCAGCCGACACACGTCCTCGACGCGCCGCCGTCCATCGATGATGCCGTCCACAGCAGCCGGCCGTCGGATCGCACGTCCGCGAGCGCGGACGTCCAGATCATCGACGACAGCGAGAGCGTCCGCCCTGGCGACCGCGCGATCCTGATCGTGGAGAACGACACCGTGTTCGCCCGCTTCCTCGTGGATGTCGCGCGGGAGCACGGCTTCAAGGCGGTCGTCGCGCTCCGCAGCGCGACCGCGCTCTCGCTGGTGCGAGAGATCGAGCCCGTGGCGATCACGCTGGACATCAACATGCCCGACGTCGACGGGTGGCGCGTGCTCGACTGCCTGAAGCGCGACCTCTCGGCGCGGCACATCCCGGTCCAGGTGATCACGACAGAGACGGAGGAGGAGCGGAGCCGCGCGCGGCGGATGGGCGCGGTGGGCCTGCTCAACAAGCCGCTCAGCAGCAGGACGGCGCTCGACGAGGCGTTCTCGCGGCTCGCCGGGCTGATCAGCTCACCGCTGCGCCGGCTGCTCGTCGTCGCGCCGGACGAGGCCTCCTTCGCCCCGGTGACCGAGCTGCTCGGGGACGAAGAGGTCACTGTCGCCAGCGCGACGACGGCCCAGGAGGCGCTCGACGCGCTCGATCGCGAGGCGTTCGACGCGATCGTGATCGAGCTGCACCTGCCGGACATGCCCGGCCTCGAGCTCATCGAGCGCCTCGATCGCGTGGGGCGCTTCGTCGATCTCACGGCCATCGTGTACGCGCCGGCCGGCGTCGCCGGGGACGACGAGGCGCAGCTCTCCCGGCTGGCGCAGAAGCTGCCGGTGAAGCATGTCCAATCGAGAGAGCGCCTGATCGACGAGGTTACGCTCGCGCTGCACCGCCGGCTCTCGGATCTGCCGGAGCCGACGCGGCTCATCGTGGAGCAGCTCCACGAGTCGGCCGCCACGCTCTCCGGCAAGTGTGCGCTGATCGTCGACGACGATTTCCGCAACATCTATGCGCTGAAGACCGTCCTCGAGAGCTACGGGATGACCACCCTCACCGCCGACACAGGGAAGGCCGCCATCGAGCGCCTGGGGAGCACGAGCGGGATCGACGTCGTGCTCATGGACATCATGATGCCGGAGATGGACGGATACGACACGATCCGCGCAATCCGCAAACAGCCGGCATTCCAGACGCTACCGATCATCGCCGTCACGGCGAGGGCGATGAAAGGCGACCGCGAGAAGTGCCTGGAGGCGGGCGCGACCGACTACACCTCGAAGCCGGTCGACACGGAGCAGCTGCTGGCGCAGCTCCGCATCTGGCTGCATCGCTGAGCTCGCTTCATCTCACATCACCACCGCTCCCACACCACGCCGCGCCATCACTCCTGAGCACGTCCGGCGGTTCGTCTGCACTGCAACGGCGCCTCAGTGTGGCGCACCTGCGCAAGCTCTTGCGCGGCACGCGGGCGATCGACCGCGCAGAGTGCCGAGCATTCCCCGCATTTTCTTTTGGCATGCCGCCTGCTGTCGCCTGCGCTGACGATGTGGGATTCCAGAATACAGGCGGGGCGCGCGCGAGGCCGTTCGTCGGGAAAGGAGCTGTAGGTGAGGGCAAAGCTGGTGACCGGTCTTGTCAGGACATGGTCGGACGCCGAGAGGTCGGTTGAGCGCGTGATGAGCTGCGGATACACGCGTGACGCCATCAGCCTTGTCATGAGCGATGCGGGGCGCGACCATCGCGCTGTGGGCGGAACCGCGGGCGCGGCTGCGGACGTCGGCGGGGAAGCGGGAGCGGCCTCGGCCGCGCTCGCGGTGCTCGGCGCGGGCGTGGCGTTCCCTGGCCTGGGGCTCGTGGCGGCGGGGCCCATCGAGGCCGCGCTCGCTGGCGCGGGCGCGGGCGCGGCCGCGGGCAGCCCGGCCGGCGGGCTCGTCGACGCGCTCGTCAGCGCCGGCATCCCCGAGCACAGGGCGAGCATCTACGACAGCGGCCTACGACAAGGTGCGATCCTCGTGGGCGTAAATGCTTCCTCCGAGCGAGATGCAGAGATCCTGGAATTGATCCTCGAGTATGCCGGCGCAGAGGACGTCCGGAGCGAGAGCTCGCAGCGGCGTCCTTACGACAGCTTCATCTGAGCGCTCGCGGGGAAGGCGACAGGCACGTGGCAACTTGCCTCGCTGAGGCGCGCTGCCGCTGACGCGCCCGTGCAGGGTTTCAGGAGCTCCCCGAGCGGTTCGCCTGGCACACGCGATGCTCCAGACTCGGCGCGTGCCGTCGCGTGGCGAGCGGCGGATGGCCGGAGCAGACGGCAGGAGAGCGCATGTCGAGCAACATGACCCAGGCGTTCGAGCACACCTCAGGGGAATGCTTCGAGGTCGATACGGTGGTGGGCGAGAAATACCAGCTCCTCCGTAAAGCTGGAGAGGGCGCGATGGGGTCTGTCTGGGTCGCCACGAACACAGCGCTCGAGGCCAATGTGGCCATCAAGGTGCTGCGGCCGGAGATGCGCTCTCCCGCGATCGCGGAGCGGCTGCTGCGCGAGGCGAGGGCCGCGGCGAAGCTCAGTCACCCCGGGATCGTGCGTGTCTTCGATCTCGGCAAGACCGCGGGCGGCACCCCGTACATCGTGATGGAGCTCCTCGAGGGCGAGGCCCTCCGGGACTTGCTCTGCCGCGAGCGCCGGCTCACTCCCGAGCTGGCGCTCGCGATCCTGCTGCCGGTCGCGAGCGCGATGCACGCGGCCCACGAGCGGGGCGTCGTTCACCGGGATCTCAAGCCGGACAACGTGATGCTCGCGAATCAGGGCGACGGGCGGATACGGCCCAAGGTCGTCGATTTCGGGATCGCGAAGGTGACGTGGACCGAGCCCGAGTCCGGATCGACGGGCGCGGCCGTGATCGGGACTCCGCAGTACATGCCGCCGGAGCAGGCGCTGGGGCAGGGCCACATCGATCATCGCGCGGACATCTGGGCGCTCTGCACGATGCTGTACGAGGCGATCGCGGGCGAGACGCCGTATGCCGGGGAGCACGGGTTCGGGACGCTGCGCGCGATCATCCAGGATCCGGTGCGCTCGCTCGTCGAGCGGTGCGGCTCGGATCCGGCGCTGTGGTCGATCATCGAGCGCGGGCTGCGCAAGGATCCGGCGGATCGCTGGGGGAGCATGCGCGAGCTCGGCGGCGCGCTCGCGACGTGGCTTGTCTCGAGGGGTGTCTCGGAGGACGTGTGCGGCGCGTCGCTCCGCGCGCAGTGGCTGGACGAGCGGGCCAGCCAGATCCCGTCGCCGTCGCCGCGGCCGATGATGGTGAGCTCCGCGCCGACGCTGCACTCGCGCCGCGCGGACGACTCCCTGGAGCTGCAGCTGCCCATGACGGCCGCGCAGAGGGCGCTAGAGGCGGCGGCTGCGGCCGCTCACAGCGCGCCGGTGGTGATGGAGCGCAAGGGGATCGAGGAGAGCGGGGAGCGCGCGTGGTCCGAGGCGACCGCGATGGTGAATCTGCCGGGGGCGGCGTCTCCGTCGCCGCGGTCGTCGTGGCGGGAGCGCTTTCCGCTCCGCGGCGTCGCGGCGGCCGGGCTCGTGGCCCTGGCGGGAGCGGCGGTGTGGAGCGTTGCGCTGGGCACGACGGGTCTCGCGGGCGAGTCGACGCCAGCGCCGCCGGCCCAGCCCGTGGCGATGGTCGCCGCGGCGCCGTCTCCGGCGCAGCCAGCGTTCGAGGTGAGCTCCCGTCCGGCCGGCGCGCCGCACGGGAGCGCGGCGCCGGCGGCCGGGCCAACGACGCCGCGCCCGGCGCGCGCGATGAAGGCCACGGTCCCCGCGCCTGCGGCGCCGGCCGCGACGGCCGCGCGGGCTGCGAGCGCCGCGCCGGCAGCGAGCGCGCCGGCCGCGACCGGGAAGCCGCCGGCGCCAGCGGCGAGCGCGCCGCCCGGGTCGTCCGGCCCCAACGCGGGCGCGGAGGCGCCGGCCCCGCCTGCGCAGCCGGTCTCCGCCGGCTCGACGCAGGAGCCAGGGAGCGCCGCCTGTCCGGCTGGTGGAGGCCGGGAAGGCGGGGAAGCCGCCTGCCCACCGGCCGCCGAGGCATCGAAGAGCGCTGTCGAGGTCTACGATGACGCCGGGACAGCCGAGAAGGAGCCGGGCGTCCACCGTCCGGCGACCACCGAGGAGGCGCCGCCGTCCGCGGATGCCGGCGCGGCGGAGGGCTCTTCGAGCGCTCCGGCCGCGCCGTAGCGGACCCGGATACCGATCCGGCGGGCGCGGCTAGACGCCGAGCGCCCGCAGGAACCCGCCCTCGCGCTCGGCCTCGGAGAGCGCGCCTCCACGGCGCACGCCCGCGGTGCGAGGCTCGATCACGTCGAGGCCGAAGCTCCACAGCGCGTTGCGCGCCTGCGCGAAGGGTCCCTGCCTGGGCAGGTTGTCGAGGCGTACAGCCTCGCTCCGCCCGAGGTCCTGCTCGAACAGGCGGGCCGCGTCCCTCACGAAGGCAGGTTGCTTGACGATGAGGTTCGCCTCGCTCACCCACCTCAGGCTCGTGGGGTTCGCGTTGAAGGTCCCCACCGTCGCCCAGTCGTCGTCGATCACCGCGAACTTCGCGTGGAGCATCGACGGGAGGAACTCGTGGATCTGGAGCCCGTTCTCCAGCCATGACGTGTACCGCGCGAGGCTCGCGTGGCGGATGGCCGGAAGGTCGGAGTCGCGCGGCACGATGATCTTCACGTCGATCCCGCGGCGCGCGGCGTCGACGAGCTCGCGCTCGAGCCCGCGCGGAGGACAGAAATACGCGTTCTCGATCCACACCCGCCGCCTCGCCGCGCGCACCCGCGCGAGGTGCCGCTCGTAGATGACCGCGGGCGGCGTGGGCGCGTCGGTGATGAACTCCACGTCGTCGTAGACGCCGCCCGTCCAGTAATCGAAGGAGCGCCCCGCGGCCTCGTCGGCGAGCATCCAGCGGCACTCGAACGCCCGCGCCATGTCGGTCACGCAGGGCCCCATCACCCGGCTACAGACCTCGTGCCAGCCGTCGCCGCCCTCGTCGCGCGGCAGCCACTCGTCGGCCCACGCAGCGCCGCCGACGTACCCGGCGCCGTCGATCACCACGATGCGCGAGTGCTCCCGCGGGAACAGGGCGCCCCCGCGGAGGACGGCGCCCAGCGGCCTGTAGGCGCGGGCGCGGATGCCGCGGGCCCTCATGTCCTCGAAGAACGCCGCCGGCGTCGTGTGGCTGCCGAGCGCGTCGTACAGGAGCCGGACATCGACGCCGCGCCGCGCGGCGTTCGCGAAGGCGTCGGCGAAGCGATGACCCATGAGATCGTCGCGGTAGATGTACGTGGAGATCCAGATCCGCTCCCGGGCGAGCGCGATGTCATCGAGGAGCGACTCGAGCACCCATTTCATCCCCGGGAGGAGGCGCGTCGTGTGAAGAGCGCCCCCTGCCGCAGCGCGACCGGTGCTGGAGTCCGCCCTGGAGCCTGGAAACGTCGGCGCCGAGCAGGTCATGTCGAGTCCCGAACGCCGGGCGGCTGCAGCTCGATTGCCACAGCGGCCCGCGCGTCCTCACCACCGTGGCTCAAGCAGCCCGTGTGCCACATCGCCAAGGCGCGTTCGCGCAGGAATGCCAGCAGGAGGGGGCTCACCACGTGGCAAAGCGCCACGCTCGCAGCGCGGTCCGCCGCGCCGGCGAGGCGAGCGGTCTCTCCGGCGCAGCGGCTGTCCTCGCGAGCGGGCCGCGCCTGCGCGAGCGGGCCGCGGCACCAGTCTTGAACGGCGTGGGCGCGATGATCCCCGCCGCCCGCGAGCTCTCCGCTCCTCGGCCCGCCCGGACGCGCACCAGGTCGCGCAGGGCGCCGGCCGAGCCCGACCCCTCACCGCCGTCCGCGCCGCCCCTGCGGCGCCGGCTCGCCCTGGATCCCCTGCACGCGATCGGCGCGTTCGCGCTCGCCTGCGTGGCCGCAAGCGCCTTGTTCATGCACGCGCGGGGGACGCACGAGGCGACAGCGCAGGGGCTCACCCTGCGCGTCGCCTACCCCGAACGGATGCGCTTCCGCGACATGGAGCGGGTCACGTTCGACGTGGAGAACACGGCGGGCGACCCCTGCCGGGGGGCCGCGCTCACGATCGACGAGGCTTACCTGGACAGCTTCGAGGAGCACCACAGCACGCCTGCAGAGGCGGCGTTCGGGCGCTTCGAGCTGGGCGATCTCGCGCCCGGCGAGCGGCGCCGGATCGACATCGAGCTCCGCGGCGAGCGCAGCTGGCTCGCCTCGGGCAACGCGACCCTGTCGTGCGGCGGGGGGCGCGGCGTCCACGTGCCGCTCCGCACGTTCATCTTCCCCTGAGATCACCATGGAGACCGTCGCCCGCGTCGCCTTCGTTTACGTGTTCCTCGCCGCCGCGTTCCGCGTGCTCGGCAAGCGCGAGCTCAGCTCGATGTCCCCCTTCGAGCTCGTCACGCTCATGCTGATCCCCGAGATCGTCTCTCAGGCCCTCGTCCGCGAGGCGTCGCTCGCGAACGCGCTCGCGGGCGTGTCCACCGTGCTCGTGCTCGTGTTCCTGACGTCCGTCCTGACGCACCTCTTCCCGAAGGCGTCCAAGGTCATCGACGGCTCGCCCACGGTGCTGGTCGCGAAGGGCCGTATCCTGGAGGCAGCATGCAATCGCGAGCGGATCCAGCCGGACGAGATCCTCTCCGAGATGCACAAGAGCGGGCTGGAGCACCTCTCCCAGGTGCGATGGGCCATCCTGGAGGCGGACGGCGATCTCACGATCGTCCCGGAGCAGGGGCACGGCCTGCCCGTCTCCCCGGCGAGGACGCAGGACGAAGGCGTGTGAGCGCTGCTCAGGCCGGGCGGGAGGCGAGGCGGCGCGCGCCGCGCCGGGCGATCGCCGCCGCGAGGGCGAGGGCGCCGAGCGTCATGCCGACGAGCGTGCCCTGCCCGCGGGTCCGCGAGGGGCGGTCGCCGTCGAGGACCGGGGTCGCCGCGCCGCAGAGCACGTCGGCGTGGACGCTGACGCGGGCGCGCAGCCAGTTGTCGACCCGCTCCTGCGGCGCGGGGCTCAGGACGAGGTCCGTGTCGAGCGCGGCGCGCGGCAGGTTCGCCTCCAGGCGGGTCAGCCAGACGTCCTTCGGGTGCAGGCCGACCATCGCGATCGCGAGGTCGTCGAGCGCCCCGCACGCGAGCTCGCGCGCGTCGATCTGGTCAGAGGCGACCTCCCCGCAGCTCGGATCGGACAGCGGGACGCCGGCCGGGCACGGGTTCGCCACGGCGCGGCTCTCGGTCGCGATCTCGGCGAAGCGCACGGCGCACGCGGAGTCCTGGACCTCGCCGGTCTCACCGTTGGCGAGCCCCTGCTGGGCGAACGCGGCGGCGATCGTGTCGACCGGGGCGGTCGAGCCGCTCGTTGTGTAGCGCACGCCGAACGGCGCCGCGGGGCTCGACACCGGCGAGAACAGCGAGCCCTGCTGCGCGTACGGCGTGAGGAACGCGCGGCCGCCGTCGGCCGCGGCGATCGCCTTCTCGCGGAGCACGCTGTAGTTCGACTCCTGCGAGGCGAAGTCCCACGCGAGGAGATCGATGGGGACAGCCGCTGCCGCGAACCCCTCGGGGGCGAGCCGCGCCTCGCTGATGGTGAAGAGGGTGATCGCGACGTTCGCGCCCGTCCCGGCGGCGACCATCCGGAGCGGGAGCGCGGGGTTCGCCCCCGGCGTGACGACCCGCACCGGCGTCATCTCCTTCACGTCCTTGCCCGGCTGGAGCCTGATGGCGATGAAGTCGAAGCCCTCGTCGACATAGGCATCGATGATCGGCTGTGTCGACTCGTCGACGTTGAAGCCGTTCTTGTCGAACCACGCGTTCAGCACGCCGGGCGTGTCGGTCGCGAGCGTCACGGTGTCGTACGGACCGACGGTGCCGCGGTGAAGCACCACCACGTCATCGCCGCCGAATGCCCTCCCCGCTCCGTCCGCGGAGCCGAGGCTCGAGCCGCAGCCCCCGCCGCTCCGGGCGCAGGTGGAGCTCGGCGCGGTGATGCGCACCGACGTGGCCGCGTCGAGCGTCTCGAACCAGGCGTCCGAGCCGATCTCGAGGAACGCCCCGCGCTTCACCGGGAGCACCCACCCGAACGCGCTCGGATCGCCGGAGTACTGGATCTGATCCCAGAGCACCGACTGGACGGGCGACACGGAGAGCACCATCCGGTGCGCGTTGACGACCGTCGTCTCGGTAGGCGGGGCGAAGCACCCGCCGCAGGCGAGCGCCTCGCGCGGCGACAGGAGCGTCGCGGAAGGAACGGCGAGCGCAAGGAGCGCGAACAAGCGAAGTTTCATCGGCTACCTCCATGGGCGCGGGTCCGCGCGGGCGGGCTCTCGGGAGCGCGCGGGCGGCGCGCGGCGCACCACCGCCAGGCTATCCAAGCCTGCGCGCGGCGGGCAGCCCGCGCACGATTGGCGCGCCGCCTGCCGCGCGGCGCGCCGCCGTCAGCCCGCGGCCCACCACGCGCCGACGTCGCGGAGGGCGCGCTCGGCCATCACCTCGTAGCGGGCGCGCTTGCGCAGCTTGCCGTTCGCTGGATCGAGCGGCGCGATGTGCGCCCAGGTGATGTTGGACGGCTGATACGTGGGCTGCTTCCGGCCGAGGTGCGTGAGGATGCCGCCGAGCGCCGTCGTGGGCGGCGGCGGCCGGAGCGGCTCGTTCCGCAGCTGCTGCGCGAGGAGGATCGCGCACACGAACCCGGCCGCGGCGCTCTCCACGTAGCCCTCGACGCCCGAGATCTGGCCGGCCAGGTGCACGCCCGGCAGCGCGCGGAGCTCCATCGCGGGGCCGAGGAGCGCCGGCGCGTCGACGAAGGTGTTCCGGTGCACGGAGCCCATGCGGAGGAACTCGGCCTCCTCGAGGCCGGGCACCATCCGGAACACCCGCAGCTGCTCGGCGTACTTCATGCGCGTCTGGAAGCCGACCAGGTTGTACGCCGTCGCCGCCTCGTCCTCCGGGCGCAGCTGGAGCACCGCGTAGGGGCGCCGGCCGGTGCGCGGATCGGTGAGCCCCACCGGCTTCATCGGCCCGAACGAGAGCGTCTGCTCGCCGCGCGCCGCCATCACCTCGCAGGGCAGGCACCCCTCGAAGTAGCGCACCTCCTCGAAGGCGCGGGCCTCCACCTTCTCCGACGCGACGAGGGCCTGGACGAACGCCTTGTACTGCGCCTCGTCGAAGGGGCAGTTCACGTACGCCTCGTCGCCGGCCTCGGTGTCGTCGCGGCGCTCGGCCGCATCCTCCGGCGGCGCGGCCGGCTCCGGCTGCGCGGTTTGCTCCCGCTGCGCGGCCCGGTCGCCGCGGACCGCGCCCCCCTTGCCGTAGCGCGACTGCTTCCACACGCGCGACCAGTCGATCGAGTCGGCGCTGACGATCGGCGCGATCGCGTCGTAGTAGGCGAGGTGCTCGGCGCCGACGGCCGCGGCGAGGCTCGCCGCGAGGGCGTCCGAGGTGAGCGGCCCCGTCGCGAGGATCACGGGCCGCTCGGCGGGGATCTCCGTCACCTCCCGGTGCTCGACGGTGATCCGGGGGTGAGCCTCGATCTCCCGCGTCATCGCCTCGGCGAACCGCTCGCGGTCGACCGCCAGCGCGCCCCCGGCCGGCACCGAGGTCTCGTCGGCGCACTGCAGGGCGAGCGAGCCCACGCGGCGGAGCTCTTCCTTGAGGAGCCCCACCGCGTTGCTCAGCGCGGCGCCGCGCATCGAGTTCGAGCACACGAGCTCGGCCATCCGATCGCTCGTCTGCGCCGGCGTGCGCTTGTGAGGCTTCATCTCGACGAGGCGCACGCGCAGCCCGCGCTGCGCGAGCTGGTACGCCGCCTCGCAACCGGCCAGGCCGCCTCCGACGACGACGACGTCGTGCTGGCTCTCCGCTCCGCTCATACAGCTCACCTGGGTTGGGGGGGGTCTCGCGGGCTTCTTAGCTCGCCGTGCGGCGGGCGCGCACGGCCCGCGCGGGCTTTTCGGCGGCCCCCTGGGCCGCACCAGCCCCTTGCGGTGCGGCCTCGGGCCGGCCGGCCGGCGTGGGCTCCGCCGGCGCGGGCCGGGCGGCCGGCGCGGCGCTCGCGACGACCGCCGCGGCGTCCGGGGTGGCGGTGCCGTCCGCGGCGCCGTCCTCCCCTTCCCCCTCGACGATCTCCTGCTTGAAGCCGCAGTCCTTCGTCGCGCAGACGAGCATCGCCTTCTTGCCGCCGGTACGGGTGACGAACTTCGCGCCGCACTGCGGGCACGGGACCGGCACCGGCTTCTGCCAGAGCTTGAACTCGCACTTCTGCTCGGCGTTCCAGTTGGAGCAGCCGTAGAAGGTGCGCCCGCCCTTCTTGCGGGGCCGGATCTCGATGAGATCGCCGCCGCAGCTCGGGCACGCGACGCCGAGCGGCACCGGGCGCGTGTTCTTGCAGGCCGGGTACCCGGTGCACGACAGGAAGTCGCCGAAGCGGCCCGTCTTGATGATCATCGGCTTCCCGCACTTGTCGCACGAGATGTCGGTCTCGCGGACGGCGGCGGTCCCCCGCGCGTCGGACAGGTCGCGCGTCGCCTTGCACTTCGGGTAGCGCTCGCAGCTCAAGAACCAGCCGTTCTTGCCCCACTTCTTGAGCATCATCGAGCCGCACTCGTCGCAGACGATGTCGGTCTTCTCGGCCTCGGGCTTCCACGGCGCGAGCTTCTTCGACTTGTCGAGCTGCTCCCTGAACTTCTTGTAGAAGCTCTTGAGCAGCTGCTCGCGCTTCAGGCTGCCGGCGCCGACCGCGTCGAGCTCCTCCTCCATCTGGGCCGTGAAGTTCGGATCCATGATGTCGAGGTTCGACCGGACGAGGCCGTCGACCACGAATTTCCCGAGGAGCGTCGGCTGGAACGCGCCGCCGTCCCGCTTCTCGACGTAGGCGCGCTGCTGCACCTTGCTGATGATCTCCGCGTACGTCGACGGGCGGCCGATGCCGCGCTTCTCCAGCTCACGCACGAGCGAGCCCTCGTTGTAGCGGGGCGGCGGCTGCGTGAACTTCTGGTCGGTGATGACCCCCGGGGGCGACACGGAGAGCGCCTCGCCCTCCTTCATGTCGGGCAGGAGCGCCTCCGAGTCCTCCTCGGCCGAGGGCCCCGGCGCCGCGCGCTCCGCCTCGGCGGCGGTCGCCTCGGGCGCCGGCGCGGCGGCGCCGCCGTCCGCGGCTGCGCCTGCGCTCTCCTCCTCGCCGGCGAACTCCTGCTGGCCTTCGGTCACCTGCAGCCAGCCGGCGAACTTGAGGATCCGCCCGGTCGCCCGGGCGAGGTAGCTCCGGTACGCGGGCGCCGCGACCGTCGGCGCGACGTCGATCTCGACCGTCGTGCGGTCGTACACCGCCGGGGTCATCTGCGAGGCGACGAAGCGGTTCCAGATGAGCTTGTACAGCTTGTACTGCTCGTCCTTGAGGTGCTTCTTGATCGAGTCCGGGTGGATCTCGACGCTCGTCGGCCGGATCGCCTCGTGCGCGTCCTGCGCGTTCTTCTTCGACTTGAAGATGTTCGGGCGCTCGGGGACGAACTCCTTGCCGTACCGCTTCGCGACCACGCCGCGCACCTCGGCGATCGCGTCGTCGCTGACGCGCGTCGAGTCGGTACGCATGTACGTGATGAGGCCGACCGGGCCGCCGTCGCGCTTGAGGTCGATGCCCTCGTAGAGCGCCTGGGCGATCTGCATCGTCCGCTTGGCGCCGAAGTGCAGGTAGTTCGTCGCGTCCTGCTGGAGCTTCGAGGTGGTGTACGGGGCCGGCGGGTTGCGCTTCTGCTCGCGCCGCACGACCTTCGCCACCTTGTAGCGGGCGGTCTCGAGGTCGGCGCGCACCTTCCCGGCGACCTCGCCGTTCGTCACCTCGAGCTTCTTGCCGTCGGCGGACGCGAGCTTCGCGACGAACGGGGCGCGCTGCGGCGGGCTCGCGGCGCCGAGGCCGACCGCGATGTTCCAGTACTCCTCCGGGACGAACGCCTCGACCTCGCGCTCGCGGTCCACGATGAGCCGCAGCGCGACCGACTGCACCCGCCCCGCCGACAGGCCGAACGCGAGCTTCGACCAGACGAGCGCCGAGACGTCGTAGCCGACGATACGGTCGAGCACGCGCCGCGCCCGCTGCGCGTCGTACAGGTTCTCGTCGAGCTTGCGGGGGTTGTGGACGCCGTGGTCGACCCCCTTCTTCGTGATCTCGTGGAACTCGACCCGCGCCACCTTCAGCTTCGGGTTCTTGATCTCCTCCGAGATGTGGAACGCGATCGCCTCCCCTTCGCGATCGGGGTCGGTCGCCAGGAGCACCTCGTCCGCCTTCTTCGCGGCGGACTTCAGCTCCTCCAGGACCTTCTCCTTGCCCTCGATGACCTCGTAGGTCTCGGCAAAATCGTTCTGCACGTCGACGGCGTTCTGCTTCTTGGGCAGGTCTTTGACGTGCCCCTTCGAGGCGAACACCTCGTACCCGTTGCCGAGATATTTCTTGATGGTCTTCGCCTTCGCCGGCGACTCCACGATGACGAGCGTCTTGGCCATCACCACCTTCTGAGCAACGAGATCGGGCTTGTGTGGATTGAAGGGCGCCCTTCGGTGCGGGGGAGGCCCCCCCGCGAGGAGGCGGCCACCCGAAACCGCACTGGGCAGGGTGAGCCGGCGCGCCCCTTCAACGAAGAGCCCGCCGAAACAACCCGGCGGGCCCCTCTACTACTACGGCCTGGAGCGTCAACGTCAAGAGTGCCTCCACGGCGCGTCTGGGCGGAAGCCCCGTCCTCTCGCAGACCTCATCCACGTGCGCCGGCCGGGCGTCCAGGGCGTCGAGGACGGCGCATTCGGCCGCGCTCATCGACGGCGATGGCTCGCTTTTCTCGGGCAAAGCGCTCGTCCGCGCCCCGAAGGCGGCCTCCGGGAGCGGCAGCGTCCCGCCGCCGGGCGACCTGCTCCGCGCCGAGCGCCGAGCTCGCCGGCGGGGCGGCGGCGCCTGCCCGCCGAGGACCTCGACGACGTCGGCCGCGCGCGTGATGGGGCGCGCGCCGGAAACGAGCTCCAGCGCGCAGCCCACGCCGCGCGGGCTCCACGGGGCGTGGGGGACGACGCAGAGGTGGCGGCCGAGGCGGCGGGCGGCCGCCGCGGCGGAGCGGGCGCCGCTCTCGACGCCCGCCTCGACCACGACGGTCGCGAGCGTGAGCGCAGCGAGGACTGCGTTGCGCTGGAGGAACAGCGCCGGCAGCGGCGGCGTGTCGTCGGGGACGCGCGCGAGCAGCGCGCCGCCCGCGGCGAGGACGCGCGCGAACAGCCCCGCGTGCTCGCGCGGGTACGGGTGCGCGTGGCCGCCGCCGCCGACGACGACCGTCGGCGCGCGCGCGTCGAGCGCGCCCTCGTGCGCGGCCGCGTCGATTCCGCGCGCGCCGCCCGACCAGATCGAGAAGCCCGCCTCGCCGAGCGCCGCGGCGAGCGCGCGGGTGAACCGGAGCGCCTCGTCGCTCGCGGCGCGCGTCCCGACGATCGCGACGCCCGGGCACGCCGGGAGCGCGCCGCGCAGGTAGAGCGTCGGCGGCGCGGCCTCGGTCTCCGTCACGAGGGCCCAGAGCTGCGCGGGGTAGGAGGGATCTGCGGGCTGGATCTCGATCGACGCCATACGCGGCGTGTCGACCGACGCCCGGGACGAGTTGCGCGAAATGAGGACCGCGACACGAGGAGCGCGCGGCCGCCCGCTCCCGGCGCGGTCGCCGCGCTACCGGGGCGGCACGCGATGCGGGGCGCCGGGCGGCGCGGCGCTCGGCGGCGCCGTGTCTGGCGGGGTCGCGCCGGGCGGCGCGGCGCCGGGCGGCGCGGCGGGGCGCGCGCCCCGGAAGCCCTGGACGAGCACGACGCCCGCGCCGCGCCGCACCTGCGCGTGGAGCTCCACGGCGAGCGGCGCGGCGGCGGGCGCGGAGAGGCACGCTCCGCGCCCGCCGATCACCGCGACGGGGCCGCGATCCGCGTCCTGGTCGACGATCTCGAGCGCGGGCGGCGCGCCCTTCGTGACGAAGAGGTCGACCTCGATCACGCCGAGCCCGCCCTGCGCGATGAACACCGCGCACTCGTCAACACCGCGCGGGACGCGCACGGGGATCGCGGCGCTCTCCCCTTCCGCGATCGCGAGCGACACGACGTCGCCGAGGGGCGCCATGCCCGTCGCCTCCCCGCGCGCGGTGTTGGCGAGCGCGAGCGCCGTCACGCGCGGCACCGGCGCGCTCGCCGCGGGCCGCTGCTGCGCCGCGCGGCTCAGGAACAGGCGCGACGCCTCCGGGTCCGGCTCGGGCGCATCGCGCGGAGGCGGCGGGTTCCGCGGCATGTCGGGCGCGGGCGCGGAGGCCGGCGGAGGCGGCGGGCTAGGGTGCAGGACCTCGGCGCCGCCTCCGCCGCAAGCCGCCACCGCAAGCGCGAGCGACGTAGCGAGCAGGCGGCGCGCCGGCCCGAACGGATGCAGTTCGACGAGAGCGAGAGCGCGCCGCACCGCGCGGAGCCTACCAGAACCGCCACGCCGCGCTCGGTCTGCGAGCGGCCGGCCGTGGGTCGTGCTACCCCCTCGCCCGATGAAACCCAGGGACATCGTCGTCGCGACGCACGGTCACTGCTTCGACGGCATGGCGAGCGCGGCGCTGTTCACCCGCCTGATGCAGGCGCTCCGCCCCGGCGAGCCGCTCGCGCTGCGGTACCGCTCCTGCGGGTACGGCCCGGGCATGACGATGATCCCGCCTTCGTGGCTCGACGGCGACGAGAACGCGATCCTCGACTTCCGCTACACGCCGACGAAGAAGCTGACCTGGTACTTCGACCACCACGTCACCGGGTTCGGATCGGACGAGGAGCGCGACGCGGCGCTCGCCGGCGCGTCGCGCGCGAAGGTCGCGGGCGACACGCCCCAGGTCTTCTACGACGCCGCGTACGGCTCGTGCACGAAGCTCATCGCGGACGTCGCCCGCGATCACTTTGGCGTCGAGATGCCCGGCGCCGATGAGCTCATCCGGTGGGCCGACCTCATCGACACCGCGCGCTTCCCCTCGGCCGAAGCCGCCGTGAGCCGGGAGGAGCCGATCATGCAGCTCGCCTCCGTGGTGGAGCACCACGGGGACGGGCCGTTCCTCGCCTCCGTGGTGCCCCGCCTCGTCGAGCGTCCCGTGAGCGAGGTGGCGCGCGAGACCGACATCCAGGAGCTCTGGCGTCCCCTCTCCGTCTCGCGGCAGACGTTCGTCACGCGCATCGAGCGCGGCGCGCGGAAGCTCGGCCGCGTGGTGCTTGTCGACCTCTCCGACGCACCGCTCGAGGCGGTCGGCAAGTTCATGACGTACGCGATGTACCCGGACTGCGTGTACTCGGTCACGCTCTCCCGGCAGAAGCAGCACTACAAGCTCTCGGTCGGCTACAACCCCTGGTGCGGCGTCCCCCGCGATCGCGACATCGCCCCCATCTGCCGCCGCTACGAGGGGGGCGGGCACCCTGCGGTCGGCGCGGCGTCCTTCCCGCTCTCCGCGCTGGAGCGCGCGCGCGAGGCGGCCCGCGCCGTCGCCGAGGAGCTCGACGGGGAGCCCGCGCGGTGACCTGGGCCGAGCAGCGCTTCCGCAGGAGCGCGCGCGAGCCGGGGCGGGCAGCGTCATCACGCGCGCAGGCCGGGGCGGCGGCCACGCGCGCGCCGCTCCTCTTCGGGCACCGGGGCGTGCGCGGCGAGGGCGCCCCCGCGGAGAACACCCTCGCCGCCTTCGAGGAAGCCGCGGCGCAGGGGGCCGACGGGATCGAGCTCGACGTGCGGGTGTGCGGCTCGGGCGAGCTCGTGGCGCTGCACGACCCGGACCTCGCGCGGGTGACCGAGGGCGCGGACCCGCGCGCCGCCGCGGCGCTCCCCTGGGACGAGCTCCGGCGGGTCGACCTCCGCGGCGACCGGGTGCCGCTCCTGTCCGAGGTGCTCGCGTTCGCGCGCGGCCTTCGGCTCGCCGTCAACATCGAGATGAAGCGGGACGTACCCGATCGCACCGCCGTCGTGCTCGCGACAGCGCGCCTCGTGCGCGCCTGGGATCCCCGCCACGCCTTGCTCGTCTCGTCGTTCGATCCGGTCATGATCGCCTCCTTCGGCGCCATGGTGCCGGCCGTCCCGCGCGCGCTCCTCGTGCACCGGAGCCGCTACCACGACGCGGCCGTGCGCCTCGCGCCGGCGCTCGGGGCGCTCGCCGCGCACATCGAGCGGACGATCGCGTCCCCCGAGCGCATCGCGCTCCTGAAGCGGCAGGGCCGCGTGATCAACGTGTGGACCGTGAACGACCCGCGGGAAGCGCAGGACCTCGCGGCGCTCGGCGTCGACGGGCTCATCACCGACGCGCCACGCCGCATCCGCGACGCGCTCGAGTAGCCAGCGTCGCCCGGCGCGACCTGGGGCTACCGTCGCTTCCAGGGGTCGATAATCTCGCGCGAGCGGCGCGGGCTCCGGCGCGGGGCAGACGAAGCCGGCGGGGCCTTTCGCTCGGCGGACGCCGTCGGCTCCGCCGTGGCCGCGGGCAGCGCGGCGTCCGCGGCGGGCACGTCCTCGGGCAAGGGCAGGCGTGCCACCACGGGGGTCGCGGCGCGGACCACCTCCAGCGCCGGCGCAGCCGAGCTCACGCTCTCGGGCTCGATCGGCGCGGCCACGGGGGCAGCGTCCTCCTCGCCGACGGGCCGTAGCGCCGTGACCGCGACCGTCCCGCTGATCGCGGCCAGCGCGCCGCACGCCACGAGCCAGCGCAGCGTCGCGCTCGCGTGAGGCCTGCGGTCGGCGCGGACCTCGCCGGCCGCTGCCGCCGTCAGCGTGCCGGGCTGGGACGGCTCGGCCAGCGAGGCGAGCGTGTCCTGCCGCGGGCGCGGGCCCTCGTCCCCGGATCGGGAGAGCAGGGCGAGCTCCCCTGAGCCCTCGAACTCGCCGGTGCCTCCCGGCGACAGCCCGAGCAGCGTCCCCGTGCGCGACGTCACAGGCGGGGGCCTCGATGTCACGGGCGCCGGCGCCGAGGGCACGGGCAGCGGGATGCCCGGATCGCCCGCCGCGACGACGAAGGCGTGCACCATCTCCTGCGCCGACTGGAACCGCTGGGCCCTGTCGCGCGAGAGCGCGCGCAGGAAGAAGCCGTCGAGATCGGCCGGCACGTCGGGCGCGAGGTGCGTCGCGAGCGGGATCGGCTCGACGAGGATGCGCGACAGGACCGCGCCGAGCACGTCGCCCTCGAACGGGAGCTTGCCCGTGACCGCGCGGAAGAGGATCACCCCGAGCGACCACAGATCGCTCCGCGCGTCGAGGTTCCTGTCGCCGCGCGCCTGCTCCGGGCTCATGTAGAACGGCGAGCCCAGGAGCTCGCCGGTCCTCGTGGTCTCGTCGGTGAGGAGCTTGCCGGTGAGCTGCTTGGCGATGCCGAAGTCGAGGACCTTGACGATCTCCTCGTCCTCGTCGACGCGCGAGAGGAACAGGTTGCCGGGCTTGAGATCGCGGTGGACGAGCCCGGACTCGTGCGCGCGGCGCAGCGCCTTGCCGGTCTGGATCGCGATGCGCGCCGCCTCGGTGAGGGAGATGCGGCGGACCCGCCTCAGGCGACGGCTGAGATCCTCGCCCCGCAGCAGCTCCATGACGAGGTACGGGACGGTCCCCCAGATCCCGTAGTCCTGCACGCTCACCACGTGCGGGCTATCGAGGTTCGCCGCGGTCCGCGCCTCGCGGTAGAAGCGCGCGCGGAACTCCGGCGAGGCCGCGTGCTCCGGATCCATGAACTTGATCGCCGCCGGCGCCCCCAGCTGGAGGTGCCGGGCCAGCCACACCGAGCCCATCCCGCCCCGCGAGAGCGGCCCCTCCAGGCGGTATTTATCGCCGACGATCGTTCCCGGCTCGACGTCCATCGCCGACTCCTCCCGCCACGGCGAGGTGGATTGCGTCTGTCTAGACGTTCGAGCGAGCGGCGTCCACGCCATCAGGCGAGCGCTGCCGTACGCCAGCCGGGGCCACCCGAGATGGCCTTTGCCCTTTCAGGAGCCGCCTGAGCGCGCCTGCTCAGAGCACCTTAGTCCTGGCAGTCGACATGACGGCGGACGACGCCGCCCGGGACCGGCTGCGTGAACGCCCCGGAGATGAGGGGCGGATTCCACTTCGCCTCTTTGTACTGAAAGATCACGTCGTCCGCGGTGTTGGGCACCCGCATGCGGATCGATCGGGGGATCTCGGCCAGGCAGGCGCCGCCGCTCGGCGGGATCGGATCGTCGATCCCCTCCGGATCGACGCGCGGCGGCGCGGTGCGGATGGCCTCGTGATGGCTCAGCTCCACGTGATAGAGGTCTGTCCCGCGCTGCGCGACGCGGACCTCGCGGACGCGCATGCGCTGCTGGCTCCACGGCGCGAGAAAGTCGCGGGGGTGTGGCTCGAGGTGGATCTCCTCCACCGCGTCGCGGGAGCCCTGGATCAGCACACGGTAGAACCCGTCGCCGTCCCAGGTGATCGAGGCGCCGTGCGGCTCGTGAGCGAGCACCGGCGCCTCGCCGCGGAGCAGCGAGACAAGGGCGTGCCCGGGGATGGGCACCTGGGTGAGCCGCGCCAGGTTGCACGCGCTCGCGGGCCCGTGCAGGAGCTGCTTCTCCCCGACATCGAGCATCTGGAACTGGGTGCCATTCGACGTGAGCGTGAAGAGCGTCGCGCCGAACGGGCTCACCACGTCGAAGCGCACCCGATCCGGATTGACGGCGAGGATGTACATGTCCCCGCGGAGCCGCCCCTGGCGCGAGAAATGGTCGACCTTGGCGGTGCCCTGGACGCCGTTCACGCAGGCATAGGAGGCCTTCATCCGGTCGAGCGCCGCGTCGGCGGTCGGGAACCGGGACGCGGGCGGATCCACGGAGGCACAGCCGGTCACGAGCACGGCGAGGGGCGCGGCCCAGGCGATCGCGCGATGGCGCATGGGCGCGGACGCTGGCAAGGATCGCCGAGCCCGTCAACCGCGGAAGCGGCGCCGAGCCCATCCACCGCCGGAGCGGCGTGAGGAGCGTGGCCGTGGAGGAGGGCTGTCGAGGGAGGGCCTAGGGCCAGGAGACGGCGGCGCGGAGAGCCGCGCGTCCGGCCCGGAGCGAGCCCCCGGCCGGACGCGCGCGAGCGGGATCAGGACGCCCGGAGCGCCTCGAGCAGATCGACGTCGGGGATCGCGACCGGGAGGCGGGCGCGGAGGACGGCGACGTCGTTGTCCTCGCAGAGGCGAGCCACCGCGAGCCCGTCAAAGAGGGAGATGGGCGCGGTCCCCACGATCGCGGCCTCTTCGCGCGCACCGGAGAGCATCTGACCGGCGGTCAGGATCCAGCCAGCGGTCGCGGGGCCGTAGTGGTGGAGCGAGCCGCGCAGCTCGGTGACCCGCTCGCGGCCGACCTCGCGGCCGTCCCGCCGGATGACCAGCGCGATCTTGATCTCATCACCCGCCGTGCGGAGCGCGCCGGAGAAGTGGCTCTCGCCGCCCGGCGCCCCGGCGCGGCGCACCGCGCGCAGCTGGCCGATGCCGATGCGCTCGAGGGCGAGGACGCAGATCTCGACGAAGGCATGGCCCGGGAGCTCGGAGAGCTTGCGCACGAAGGCGCGCCGCGCGGCGTCGCGGTAGCGCTCCACCGCGGCGAGCGCCTCCTGCTCCAGCCGCGCCAGATCGCCCGGCAGCAGCCAGTCCGTCAGCGCGATCCTGCCGCCGGCGAAGCGGAAGCGAGGCCGCTGCCCCGCGGCGGTGCGGCGCGCGTTGTCGGCGCGCACGGCGGCCGCGACCTGGGACTGCACGAGCTGCACGTCGCCGGCGAGGCGGCCGCGGCGCTGCGCCGTCTCCGCGATCTGCCGGAGCGAGACCGCGCCCGCGTTCCGATCGAAGGTCGACAGGATGCCGGCGACCGCATCGGCGAGATCACGGCCGGCCAGGTCGTCGAGCGCGTGCCCTTCGCCGCCCGTGAGCTCGATCACCTGCGGACCGCGGTAGACCGGCTCGGCGCCGAAGCTGTCGGGACGGTCCGCTCGGTCGGTGCGCTCAGCCCGGTCGGTGCGCTCAGCCCGGTCGGTGCGCTCGACCCGGTCGGTGCGCTCGACCCGGTCGGTGCGCTCGCCACGCTCGGGACGATCGAAGCGCTCGGTCCGGTCGGAGCGCGGCGGCTCGCGGCCGTTCTCGCGCCGCGCCTCGAACACAGGCGTCGCGACATAGGAAGGCAGCCCACCGGTGCTCGGGTTGGCCTCCGCGGTCCCGCGGCCGCGGCGGCGCCGGCGGCGGCGACGACGGCCCTCGCCCTGCTCGCCCGACGAGCCGGGCGTCGCGCGGTCCTCGCCGCCGAGGATCGGCTGATCGTCGTCGTCCTCTTCGTCGAAGAGCTCCGCGGCGCCGGCCACGGCCTCGGCCCGCATCGCCTCGTCCGGGCCCGGCGGCTCCGCGTCGTCGAGCTCGCCCTCTTCCTCTTCGACGTAGGTGCTCGCGGCGCGCGGGGACGACGGCGTCGGCGGCGGCACGGGCTCGCGCGCTGCCGCGATCTCCACGCCGTTCAGCCCCGCCGCGCTCGTCGCGCCGGCCACGACCTCCTCGTCGTCCTCGTCCTCATCGTCGATCGCAGGCGCGGCCTGCGCCGCCTCGTCTGCGGCTCCGACCTCGACCGCTCCGCTCTCCGCCTCGAGCTCCGCGGGAGCGCCAAGCTCGCTCTCCTCCACCGCGTCCTCGTCGGCGCTCGCATCGAAGAGGGTCGCCTGCTCCTCGTCCTTGCGCGCCTTGGCCGCCTCGGGCTTTCCGCCGCGCTTCGCCTTCTTGCCGTCGAGCCCAGACTTGATGGTCTTCTCGTCCCACTCGCGCAGCGCGAACACGCCCGGCTTCACCCGCACCAGGGGGTTGTCCGCCGTGTCCTTCTTCAACGTCGCCGCCAGGCGGGCGCCCATCGTCACCTCTGGGCTCTTTCCAACGTGGCTAAGGAGGTTCTTCTCGATCGCGATATCGGTGATCTCTTTATAGTGAAGCGGTCTACCGATGAGGCGAAGCACCTCGGCGGCTGCATCCGTGAACGTCATCTTTGTTCGCCCTTCGGGCGCGCCGCCCGGCGGGCGCCCTCGTCGTCCCCATCGCGGCCGCCCCGTCCAAAGTGGCTGACGAAGCGCGCGGGATACCCCACCGCAGCCGGGAAACGCACATTCGCTCCCACTCGGCCACGACGCGCGGAACGGCCTGCTCGTAGCATGCTCGGAAACGGCGGTCAACGGAACGCGCGATCCGGCTCAAGAGAAGCCGCTGACCGACCTCTAGGGCACGGAACCGGGGGGCGTGCGGCGCGAGGCCCGGATCGACCGCGCGCCGCGCCGAGGCGAGCGCACGGCGGCCGACAACAGCAGCCTGGATGAACGCGCGGCGCGCAGCCAACGGCGCGCGGGCCCCTGCACGAGCATCGATGTGGCTCGTGAGCGGATGTCGGCCAGTCCGAAGCACGGGAGAAGACGAAGGGGGAAGATGCGTTGATGCGCTGGTCTGTTGAGGTGGTGAGTGCGTCGATATGTCCGGGAGTCCAGGAGTCGAAGGCTCTCCCTCAACTCACGGCATCGCCGCACGACCGCACCACCACCGCGCGGCCGAGGAGCGCTATACGAGGATGGAAGACGCGATTGGCCGGAGCGCGCCGGACGGACCGGGCATCACCGTGCGTAACCACGCGCAATCATCCGTAACCACGCGTAACCACGTGTAATCACGCGTAATCATGCGCAATCGCCCGTAACCGCGTGTAACCGGGCGCGGAAGGGCGCTCCCGGACGGCGCGCCGCGGTCGTCACGCGGTCGTCACGGCCGCGGCTCGCCCGGCCAGCGGTTGCGCGGCGCGGCGCGGGGAACAGCGCTTTTGCGCTTTGCCATCTGCCGGACAGGAGGGTTACGCTCTGTGGGTGGAGCTTTCGCGGTTGCTCGACGAGCTCACCCTGGCGGCGGACAAGGTCGGCATCGCCGTCAGGATGGAAGCGTTCGATCCGCACCTGTCGGACGCGCGCAATCCGCGGGGCGGGCTCTGCACGGTGCTCGGCCGGCGGATCATCCTGGTCGACGCCAACGCGTCGCTGCCGGATCGCATCGCGACGGTGGCGGGCGCGCTCGCGCGCGTCGACCTGGAGTCCGTGTTCCTGCCGCCGATCGTGCGCGCGACCATCGGCGCTCACGCCCGCGGCGCGCGGCCCCGGGCGGCCGCGCCGGGCGAACCAGCGCGGCTGCCAGCGCGCCCCGCGCGGGGCGGGAAGGCCCCGAAGCTGCTCCCGCTCGCCCGCACCAAGTGGCGTGACGCCTGAACGACTGTCCCGGAAGGGCGCAGGCAGCGCGCGCTACGACGCGAGCGTTCGCTCGACCTCGGTGTAGAGAGCCGCGATCGCCGCGTCGAGCTGCGCCACGTCGGTCCCGCCGGCCTGCGCCATGTCCGGGCGGCCGCCGCCGGAGCCGCCCACGATGCGGGCGATCGGCTTGATGAGCTCGCCGGCCTTGAGCCGCTCGGTGGCCGACTTCGAGAGCATCACGGCGAGCTGCGCCTTGTCGCCCACGGCCGCGCCGAGCAGCACCGCCGAGCGATCGCCGAGCTTGTCGCGCAGCTTCTCCGCGAGATCGCGCAGCGCGCCCGGGTTGGTGCCGTCCGGCACCCGGCGCGCGAGCACCTTGATCCCGCCGATCTCCCGGGCGCCGTCCAGCATCGCGTCGATGCCGCCGCCACCGCCGCCCTGTGCGGGGCCCGCCCCCTCCAGGATCCGCCGCTCGAGATCCGTGACCTTCTTCTCGAGCTCCCGCTCGTGCGCCACGATCTTCCCGATCTTCTCTGCGAGATCGCCGCCCTGCGCCTTCGCGACCTGGCGCGCCCGGGCGAGCTCGGCCTCGACGCCCCGCGTGTACGCGAGCGCGTTCAGCCCCGTCGACGCAAGGAGCCGCCGCACGCCCGCGGCCACGCCGCCTTCGCTCGTGATCTTGAACAGCCCGATGTCCCCCAGCGCGCACGCGTGTGTGCCGCCGCAGAGCTCCACCACCTCGGGCGTCATCGTGAGCATCCGCACCGTGTCGCCGTACTTCTCCTCGAAGATCGCCATCGCGCCCCGCCGCCGCGCCTCGTCCATCGGCAGGATCTCGGTCGTCACCTTCGCGTTCGTCAGGACCTTCTCGTTCACCAGATCCTCGATCCGCGAGATCTCCTCGCGGGTGAGGGGCCGGTTGTGCGTGAAGTCGAAGCGGAGGACGTCCGGGCCGACCCGCGAGCCCTTCTGCTGCGCGTGCTCGCCGAGCACCTTGCGCAGCGCCCAGTGCAGGACGTGCGTGGCCGAGTGGTTGCGCCGCGTCGCCGAGCGCGCCGCGTGGTCCACCGCCAGGTGGACGCGCTGCCCCACGGCGAGCGCCCCCTCGCGGACCACGCCCTCGTGCACGACCAGCCCGGCGAGCGGCTTCTGCGTGTCCTTCACCTCGACGCGCGCCCCGTCCGCCGTCACCTCGCCGACGTCGCCGACCTGACCGCCCGACTCGGCGTAGAACGGCGTCTCGCGCACGACGATCTCGACCGTCGCCCCCGCCTCCGCGCGCTCGACCAGCGCCCGGACCTTGCGCGCCCGGTCGCCTTCGCCCTGGACCTCGACCCGGACGATCGCGACGATCTCGCTGTCACCTTCCTCGTGCTCGTAGCCCCTGAACACCACCGGCTGCGCGAGCTTGGCGCGGGCCTCGCGGTGCGCGGGGTCCACCGCGGCGGTCGGATCGATCGGGCCGTCCGCCTCGCCAGCGCCCTTGATGATCGCCTCGGCCCCCTGGACGTCGACGCCGAAGTTCGACTCGGCGGAGATGACCTGGGTCAGATCGAGCGGGAAGCCATAGGTGGTGTAGAGATCGGCCGCGGCGGCGGCCGGGAGCGTCCGCTCGCCGGACGAGCGCATCTCGTCGAAGCGCTCGTCGAGGATCTTCATCCCGCGCTTCAGCGTGGCGCGGAAGCGGACCTCCTCGTCCTCGGTGACGCGGGCGATGAGCTCTCGCCGATCGCGGAGCTCCGGGTACGTCTCACCCATCCGGCGGACCACCTCGAGCGCGATCTCGTGCAGGAAGGGCCGATCGATCCCGAGCCGGTGTCCGTGGCGGATCGCGCGGCGCATCACCCGGCGGAGCACGTACTCGCGCCGCTGCTTCTCGGGCATCACGCCCTCGGCGATCAGGAACGCGGCCGTCCGCGCGTGATCCGCGATGACCCGCATCGACACGTCGTCGTCAGCGCCGCCTCCCGTGTACGGCTTGCCGCTGAGCTCGGCGGCCTTGTCGACGAGCCCGCGGAGCAGGTCCGTGTCGTAGTTCGACGTCACGCCCTGGAGCACGCTCGCGAGCCGCTCCAGGCCCATGCCGGTGTCGATGCTCGGCGCCGGCAGCGGCACGACCGGGCCGTCCTTCTCGGCGCGCTCGTACTGCATGAACACGTTGTTCCAGATCTCGGTCCAGCCCGTGCCGTCGATGCGCGGCTCCTCGCCGAAGCGCGCGACGTCGGGCTCCTTCCCGTGGAAGAAGTGGATCTCCGAGCAGGGGCCGCACGGGCCGACGTCACCCATCGTCCAGAAGTTGTCGGCCAGGCCGAGCCGGAGGATGCGGTCGTCGCCGAAGCCCGTGACCTTGCGCCAGATCGCCGCGGCCTCGTCGTCGGCCGGGAAGCCCCCCTCACCGTTGTAGATGGTGACCACGAGCCGCGACGGCGAGATATCGTAGACCTTCGTCAGGAGCTCCCAGGCGAAGGCGATCGCGTCTTCCTTGAAGTAATCGCCAAAGCTGAAGTTGCCGAGCATCTCGAAGAACGTCTGGTGGCGCGCGGTGACGCCGACGTTCTCGAGATCGTTGTGCTTGCCGCTGATCCGGATGCACTTCTGGCTCGAGGCAGCGCGCTGGTACGGGCGCCTGTCCTTGCCCGTGAAGACGTCCTTGAACTGCACCATGCCCGCGTTCACGAACATCAGCGTCGGATCGTTCTGAGGCACGAGCGGCGCGCTCGGGACGATCTCGTGCCCGCGCTGGGCGAAGAACTCGAGGAATGTGCGGCGGAGCAGGTCGGAGCTGGCAGGCGTTGCGATGGACATAGGAGGACGCGCGGTCTAGCACGACCGGAGAGCGGCTTCCGCCTGCTCGACGCGCGCCCGCGACGCCCGGCCGCGGAAGACGCGCGCGTCGGGCCGGTTTGCGCCGGGCCGGTGTGCGAGCCGGCTCGCGCCGGGCCCGCTGGGCGCGCCGGCTCACGCCGGCGAGACCGGAGCGCGGGGTCAGCGGCCGGAGGCGACGACGCTGGTGCCGGAGGCGGCCTCGAGGGCGAGCGGTGCCCTCTGGAGCGCGCTCTCGATCGCGCCCGCGACGGCGTCGCTCTGCAGCTGGGCGAGCTCCCTCAGGCCCTGGGCGCGCTTCGCCTCGGCGAGCGCCTGGGCCGAGCCGGTCATCGAGCCCTTCAGCGTCTGGCTCGGCATCTCGCGGATCACGTACTCGACCTTGGCGGCGAAGCCGACCCCCTCCGTCCCATGGCGCTTGCTCAGGTGCGTGACCGAGCCGTCCAGCGTGAAGGCCGGCAGCTTGCGGGTCTTGCCTTCCGCCGCCACGTCCATGCCGTCGGCCACGATTTCGATGTCGGCGAACTGCGCCACGCGGTTGCGCGTCTGCTGCTTCAGCTGCAGTCCGAGCTTCGCGTCCTTCACGCTGGAGCGGTTCTCGAACTTGCCCAGGCTGACCAGGAAGCGCGCCTTGGACGACGAGCGCGACAGCTTCTCGATGGCGGCCTCGATCGGGCGCTTCAGGTTGGGGGCAGGCTCGAGGTTGAGCGCCGCCCTGAGCGCCGGGACCGCCGCGGGGTTACCCAGCGCGCCGAGCGCCGCCGCGGCCGACGCGCGCACCGCCGGGTGCGGATCCCTGAGCGCCTTCTCGAGGGCAGGGCGGGCGCCGGGGCTCTTCGACCTGCTGAGCGACAGCGCCGCCGCGACACGGAGCCGATAGTCCTTGCCGACCGCGATGTCGCGGAACGCGGACGTGTCTCCGTCCTCGGCGACGGACAGGGCGGTCGACCCGAGCACCATCGACGCCGCCAAGAACATCGCAATAAAGAGACGACGAACCATCACGTCCCTCCGGAGAACGGCGGCTCACGCCACCCATTCTCCTCGGTGAACCACGGAAGTATCGCGACGCGCTTGGCGTCCAGACAATCCTATCCTTGGCCAGGACGGTCGCGAGATCAAGGGCTGTTTGGCCCCGGATGGCTCATGCAGGACTCATGACGAGAGCGACGACGTCGCCGTTTCGCGCTGTTGCGCGCTGTTGCGCGCCGTCGCGCACGGTTTCGCACCGCTTCGCCGCCCCGAGCGCTCATTTCCAGACACGCGGCGGCGCGCGAGGCTGGCTGAGCGTCGGGCGGGTTCGGCTCAGAAGAGGATACCGAGATACCAGCGCACCGTCTGTGCGGTCTCGAGGTCGATCTTATGGACCGCGTCTTCACCCCTGAGCTGGCCGAGCCCGCCGAGAGGAAACAGCACGCCGTACTGCACCGCCGTGTAGAAGCCGCCCATCTTGTCGGGGTCGTCGTTGAGCGTCCCGTCCTTGGACTGGAAGTACAGCTGCCCGTTCAGCTCGATGCCGAGATCCCGGGAGTTGCCGGGTGCCTGGAGGAACTCGGAGGCGCGGCTCCAGATGGCCGCGGCGCCGACGCCGGCGCGCTGGCCGTTCTTGTCGCGGGCGAAGTCCCAGTCGACGCCAGGGCGGAAATAATACGCGCCCTGGACCCGAGAGAGGATGTTCCTGAAGAGGATCTGGTCGACCCGGTAATCGGGGTGGAAGCGGAATGTCGAGTAGGTGCGATCGGTCGAGTTCTGGGGATCCATGGCCCCGAGCGTCGTCCCCTGCGGCTCGAGGCCGGGCGCGTCGTCGTCGCCGGTCGCGTACCCGAAGCCGAAATGGACGCGCAGCCGGCCCTCCATCTCGGTGAGCTCGGCCTGCGTGGCGAGCCCGAACTGCCGGACGCCCCAGCCGGTGTCCTTCGGCGAGAGGACGTTCGTATAATCGCTCTCGTTCTGCCCGCGCAGATCGAGGGATCCGTAGATCATCGCCGCCTCGAGCTCGAAGCGGAACTTCTTGTAAAGGAGCTGGAACCACACGTCGGGGATGATCATCTCCGCCCCCCGATGCACGTACCCCGCCGCGACGTTGTCGGCGCTCTGGCCGAGCGACGCGGACAAGTCGTCGTTGGTGTCGCCGGCTGTGAGGTCGTTCGCCAGCGTCTGCTGCCGGTAAGCGAAGTAGACGCCGCCGTTCATGACCATGTTGCCGCGGGCGAGCTCGAGCTTCTGGAGCTCGGGATTCTTGCGGCGGACGGCGACGAACACGTACTGATCGACGTCATCGGACTGGGCGAGGTCGTACGGCTGGCCCTCGAGGTCCTGGATCGATGCGCTCGTCGCGCCCTCGTTGGCCCAGTCCCACGCACCGGCGAAGTAGATGTCGTATTTCTTGATGCCCGTGACGAACATCAGCCGGTCGACGGTCGACTGGTAGTCGGAATCGTACCCGTCACCGCTGTTCGCCACCATACCGAGGCCCCAGTGGTTCGGCATGCGGCCGAAGCGGAGGAGACCGACGGGGGTCATGTACTCTCCCCAGATCCGCTTGACGGAGATCGAGTCCTTCGTCGAGTTGATGCCGGCGCTGGGCGCCCACTGGGTGCTGGAGAAGGCCCCGAGCGGCGAGTAGCCGCCCCGGCGGGCGACCTGGTAGCCGCCGCCCGCCGCCGGCTGGTTCGCGTAGCCGTCCGGGGTCGAGCCGAGCACCACGTTGTCGAGGAGATCGACCTGGGTGAGGATGCGCAGGTTGTCGCTGATGTGCAGCTCGGGATTGAGCCGGAACCGCATGTTCGCGCCGGCCTGGGTGTCGTTCTTGCACGACTCGAACGAGCGGGTGCCGCCGCTCGTGGTCTCGCTCGGGTTGCAGAGCGAGAGCACGCTCCGCTGGTAGGAGTTGTCGGCCGGCTGCGGCCAGAGCGCCTCATTGCGCAGGTCGTTGCGGCCGAGGGCGAAGCTGTTGAAGAGCTCCCAACGGAGCCGGTAGTAGCCGTGGAACTCGAACGTCGGTCGCGCGTGGGACCACCAGTCCTCGGCATAGACCTCGCTGGGCCGGGCGCCGATCTCCGCCTGGATCGCCTGCCGCTCGGGCTGCTCGGCCGCCGCAGCGGCTGCGGGCCCTTCCGAGGCCGCGGGCGTGGCCGGCTGCGGGGCGGAGGAAGCGGCCGTGTCGGCCGGCGGCAGGAGCGGCTCGCGCGCCGCCGGGGGTTCGGGCGTCTCGGCGCCGGCCGGCGCCGCGCCGGGCTGCGCGGGCGTCGCGGCGGGTTGGGCCGGAGCGGCGGGCGCTGCGCCGGGCTGGGCCGGCGCGGCGGGCTGCGCAGCGGGGGCGCCGGCCTGCCCGGCGGGCGGCTGCGCTGGGGCCGCCGGCGGCTGGGCCGGCCGGCGTACCGGCTGGGCGGACGCGGAAGACGCGCCCAGCACGAGCGCGAGCGCGAGGCCCGACCGGAGGCGACGGCGAGGGGTGCCAGGGCGGCACGACGTACCCGGAGACCGCGACGAGATGGGCATCTGCTTGGTTTCGTTCGCGCGTTTCGCCCCGCGCGCAGGAAGAGGTTGAAGATCCGAGCTCTCGGTGGCCCGGAGGCCGGGGGCCGATGTCTCACGCCCGGCCTGTGTGGTCAAGGCACCGCTCGGCCCCGGGCCCTGGAACCCGGTCACGGATACACACCCGGGACGCATCGGAGCAGGGGCCACCTCAACCTCGGTCGGCTGGCAGGGCGGGGACGGTGCCGCCTCAACCTCGGTCGGGGCCGCCTCAACCTCGGTCGGGGCCGCCTCAACCTCGGTCGGGGCCGCCTCAACCTCGGTCGGGGCCGCCTCAACCTCGGTCAGGGCGGTCGGGGTGATGAGGCCACCTCGGCCACCTCAACCTCGGTCGGGGTGGGCAACCTCAAGCAAGGGCATCGACGCGAAGCAGCTGGCAGCGAGGGGCGACGGGCCGGACAGGCCGATCGACGACAACAAGCGCGCCCTGGCGCGCCAGAAGAACCGGCGCGTCGAGTTCATCATCGTGCACTCGCTGAAGAAGCCGCAACATGCGCCTGCAACGCCCGCGGGTCCCGCGCCATCGCCGGCGGCAGCGCCGCCGCCGGCGTCCCCGGCCGCCCAGGCCCCGCCAGCGGCGTCGCCGGCCGCGCCGCGGCCGCTCTCGCCCGCGCCGCCGATGCCCTGATCCCTCCTCACCTGCAGCGCACGGCCGCGCCGACGGGCGGATCTCGCCGTCCTCCCCTCTGGATCTCTCGCCCGAGCTGAGCGACGCTCTCGCCCGCAGCATCCCGCTCCCGCCGACGGAGCCATGGAGAAAGCGCTCATGAACCGGACACTCATTGCACTACCCCTCGCGCTGTCGTCGCTGCTCGCCGCGGGCTGCGGCCACTCCGAGCAGGAGTGGAAGTCGCAGCTCGACAAGTACAACCAGCTCCAGAACCGGAGCCAGAAGAGGGAGGCCGAGCTCGAGAAGGAGCTCGCCGACGCGAAGCAGCGCGTCGAGGAGCTCGAGAAGAAGCTCGCGGACCAGGGCGCCGACATCTCGAAGATGAGCTCGACGCTGGAGGACCGCGAGAAGGCGCTGGCCGAGTACAAGGCGCGCGCGAAGCAGCTCGAGGCGATCCAGGCGCGGTTCGACCTGCTCCGGAAGAAGCTCGAGGAGCTCGTCAAGCTCGGCCTGGAGGTCCAGGTCCGCAGGAACCGGATGGTCATCTCGCTGCCCGGCGACGTCCTGTTCGACTCGGGCAAGGACACGCTCAGCAAGGACGGCCAGCAGATCCTGAAGAAGATCTCGGACGTCATCCGGGGCGACAAATCGCTCGTGGACCGCGACTACCAGGTCGCCGGGCACACCGACAGCCAGCCGTACAAGAGCGGCCCGTTCCAGGACAACTGGGGGCTGTCGCTGATGCGCGCCCGCGCCGTGCTGCTGTTCCTGATCGGCAAGGAGGGCCAGCTGCCGACGAGGCACTGGAGCGCGGCAGGGTTCGCGGACACGGACCCGATCGCGAGCAACAACACGCCGGCCGGCAAGCAGAAGAACCGCCGGTGCGACCTGATCGTGCTGCCGGACGTCGACGAAATGCTCGACCTGACGAAGCTCGCCACGAAGTAAGCGCCGACAAGCGACGGACCCGGGACGCCGACAGCGGGGTGCCTCGTCGTGCGCGACGGGCTCACCCGCATCGTCCGGCGTTCCGCGGCGTACGTTCGCCTTTCGCGTACGCCTCACCCGCCCCGCGCAAGGTGCGCGACCCCCTCTACAGCGGTTTCCGCCCACCTCTGCACCATGCCGAGCAGAGCGGCGGTCACCCGCACAGGAGACGGGCCCAGATCGACGTTTTCGGCGCGCAAGCGCACTCCGGTGCGCTGAGCACCGAAAACGTCGAGGTGGGCCCGTATCCGAAGCGGGTGACCGCCGCTCTAGAGCGGGGAGCAGGTCCGAGGTGCACGCTGCTTGCATCCCCATGGCGGGAGGGCAGCAAGGATGCGACCCTGCGGACTCGACCTTCGAGAGCGCATCGTCAAGGCGTACGAGAATGGGGCAGGATCGGTACGCGACCTGGCCGAGCAGTTCGAAGTCGCACCGAAAACCGTGCAGTCCTATCTCACGCTCTACCGGACGACCGGCAGCGTTGCGCCGCGTCCTCGCGCCAACGGGCCGCGACCGAGGATCGACGGGCAAGCCCTGGATGACCTGAGGTCGCTCGTGGCGACGTCCTCCGACGCGACCCTGGACGATTTGGCTGACCAGCTCGCGCGCCGTGATCACATCGTAGCCAGCCGCCATACCGTCGGCCGGGCGTTGCGGCGGCTGAACATCACCCGGAAAAAAAAGCGCTCCACGCAGCCGAGCGCGACACGGAAGGTGTGACAGCGGCTCGCAAGGCCTTCGCGAAGAAGCTCGCTCGACTCGATCCACAAGAGCTGGTTTTTATTGACGAATTTGGGACCAATCTGGGTATGACACGGAGGTACGCATGGGCGCCACGGGGAGTCCGTGCCCACGGTGCGGTGCCGATCAACACCGACCCCACGATCACGCTCACGATCGGGCTGGCCCTCGATGGTGCCGTCGCTCCCTTCGCGTTCGAAGGCACGACGGACGGCGTAGCCTTCCGCGCGTACGTCGAGGGACAGCTCGTCCCGGCGCTGAGGCCAGGCCAAGTCGTCATCGCAGACAACCTCGGGTCGCACCGCACGCGGGGCGTTCGCGAAGCGATCGAAGGTGCTGGCGCGAAGCTGATGTACCTGCCGCCCTACTCCCCGGACTTTTCTCCGGTCGAGAATTGTGGTTCCAAGATCAAAGAGTCGATCCGAGCGGATGCGCCTCGATCGCCCTCAGCCGTCTACAAGTCGATGGGACATGCGATCGGCGCGATCACTCCGGTGGACGCTCGCGGCTGGTTCAACCACTGCGGGTACTGTATCCCTCGGACCTGCTCCCCGCTCTAGATGGGGCGCTTCCATGCCCGCGATGGCGCGCTGCGCAGCGTCGAGCAGCGCGGCGCCTCCGGCGTACCGTCCCGGATGATGGCCGAGAACCATGCGGCCGAGCCGCGCTCGACCAGGGCCAGCGCCTCGCTCCCCCGCTCCACGGAGAGCGCGAGATCGCCGCGCCACACCTGGGCCTCCGCCTGGACCCAGCGCAGCCTGCCGGCGGTGTCCCCGGCCGCGCCGCAGCCGATGCCCCGGTCAGCCCGCATGATCGCCACGCCGAGCTCTCCGCCGCGCAGCGCCTCCTCCGCCGCACGCAGGTACGCCTCCGCCGCACGCGCTGGAGCCCCGCCGATCTCGAAGTGCTCCGCCAGCACCATCGCGTCCGCCCCGCCGGCCCGCGCCAGCCAGTCGCCCGCAAGGCCGTGCCCGACGCGGCGGTCGCGCTCGGTCAGCATGCCGTAGGCGGCCTCCCGCACCAGCGCGTGCCGGAACTCGTACTCCACTTCGCCCGCGATCCGCGCCTCGCGCCGCCGCACCAGGAGCTCCTGCCGCGTCAGCTCGGCGAGCGGCTGCGCCACCGGCGCGCCGCCCACCAGGGCCGCGACTGCGCCCTCCCACGATGTCTCGCCGAACACGCTCGCCGCACGCAGCACCCGCCGCTCCTCCACGCCCAGCGCCTCCAGCCGCGCCTGCACCATCGCGAGCACCGTCTCCGGGATGCCCTCGCTCCGGCCCTCGGCCACCGCGCGGATCTGCTCCTCCAGCACGAACGCGTTGCCCTCGGCGCGCGCAAGCAGCTCGTCCACCTGCACCGCGCTCACGCTTTCGCCGAGCACCTCTCGCACCAGCCGCTCGCTCGCGCGCCGGGGCAGCGGCGCCAGGCGCAGCCGTAGCCGCAGCCCGATCCGCCGGCCCCAGAGCTCGGGAAACAGCTCGTCCACCTCGGGACGCGCGAGCGCCAGCACCAGCAGCGGCAGGTCCCTCGCGTGCTGGAGCGCCGCGTCGATCAGCCTCACCGTCGGCAGGTCGCCCCAGTGCAGATCCTCCAGCACCAGCAGCACCGGCTGCCGCTGGCACTCGGCCCGAACAAAGTCCTCGAACGCCTGGCGGATGCGGTCCCCCATCAGCACCGGGCTCTGCCGCGCCGCCTTCAGCGGCACATCGCCTTCGTCAGGGAAGGGCGCCCCCACCAGCTCGCCGAGGAACGCCGCGACGTGCGGCCCCTTGCTCCCGAGCCCGTCGAGCCGCTCGACCCGGGCCAGCACCTTGCTCCGCCGCACCTCCAGCGCCTCGCCATCAAGAATGCCCATGGCACGGCGCAGCGCCTGCGCGAGCAGGCCGAAGGCCGAGCCGGCGGCCATCGGATCGGCCCTGCCGATCCAGATCTCGGCGCCCTCGCGCTGCTCCTTCACGGTGCGGAGGAACTCCCAGGCGAGGCGCGACTTGCCCACGCCCGCGGCCCCCACGACGACCACGGCGCTCGCCGAAGGCTCGTCCACGCAATGACGCCACTCGGCCGCGAGCTGCGAGAGCTCTCGCTCGCGCCCCACGCACGGCGTCGGCTTCCCAAGGAGCCTCGGCACCGTGTCCGGCTCCTCCTTCCGGCCGAGCAGCCAGCACCCATCCAGACCCGAGACGGTCTCGAAGCGGCTCGCGAGCAGGCTGGCCGTCGCGCTGTCGAGCCGGATACCCCCGGACGGCGGGCCGTCGCGCCCGGCGATGAGCTGGGCCACGCGATCGACGAGCTCGCCGACTGGCAGCCTCCCCTCGATCTCCGCCAGCCCTGTCGCGACCGCCATGGGCGCGCCGCCAAGCACCGTCCGGAGCGCGAACGCGCAATGGGCCGCTCGCACCGCGAGGTCCGTCGGCGACTCGGCGCCCGACAGCGCGACGAGCAGCCAGCGCGATTGCAGCAGATCGAGGCTCCCGCCGTGGCACGCCGCGATGTCCCGCAGCGCCTGGGCCCGCGCGACGCCGTCGGCCTCCGACAGCGTGGCGCCGGCCTCATCGCTGCCGTTGGCGGCCAGGATGACGCACATGACCCGCCGCTCCGACGTCGTGATCTCCTCGCCGGGCGCGCGCGGCGCCGCGACCGCGCCCCCTACCGCGGCGAGGCCCTCGCCGACGAAGGCGACGAGCTCCGCTGCGACGGCGGCACCGTCGCGCGGCCGGCGCTCCGCCGACTTCGACAGCATCCGGGCCACGAGGCGATCGAGCGGCGCGGGGATGTCGCCGCGCAGCTCCCCGAGCCGCGGCGGCTCTTCCAGCACGACCTTCACGAGGAGCGACAGCACGTTGTTGCCCAGGAATGGCCGGCGCCCCGCGAGGCACGCGAACAGGATGCACCCGAGCGCGAACACATCCGCACGGGCATCGACAGGCGCCTCGCCGCTCGCCTGCTCCGGGGCCATGTACCCGGGCGTTCCGAGGATCGCTCCGGGCGCCGTCAGGCTCCGCGTGAGCTGGATATCGCGCGCGATGCCGAAGTCGAGCAGCGTGGCTCGCTCGACCGCGCCGCCCACCAGCATCAGGTTGCCAGGCTTCAGGTCACGGTGGACGATGCCATGCCGGTGGACCGCGCCCAGCGTCGTCGCCACCTGCGCCACCAGGGTCACGCTCTCGGCGACGGAGAGCGGTCCGTCGGCGAGCCGCTGCTCCAGCGTGACGCCCTCGAGCCACTCCATCGCCAGGTACGGCTGTCCTGCTCCCGTCGTCCCGTGCGCCACGTACTGCACGACCCCGGGTAGCCGGAGCATCAGCAGCGCCTCCGCCTCCCGCGCGAACCGGCGCAGGTCGCGCACGCTCGCGCTCTGCAGCACCTTGAGCGCCACCGCCTCCCCCGACCGCCGGTCCCGCGCGCGATAGACGTCCCCCATCCCGCCGGATCCGGCGAGCCGCTCGATCTCGAACCGATCCTCGACCACGTCCAAAGCGCGCATTGGGTCAGCGATGTCGTTCACACGGGCCACTGGCCACGGCCCTCACCCGCAGGATCACGGTGCCCCGCCGGAAGAAAAAATAGAATTTACACCACTTTAAACCCAGCGTGCGGTCTACCTTGGGCGCCTGGATCGCCGAGCGACCACGACGCGTTCTGATGCCCGGGCGTCCGGGGACATTCGCGAGCAGCGCGTTCTGGTGCCCGGGCCCCGAGCTCCTCGTCCACCGCGCAGAGCCGCGCCGCCGCTCACCACGCCGCGCCCGTCGGGCAGGAACGCGCAGTCCATGACGAATCCGCTGTGCCCCCTGTCTCATCGACGGTCGCCGCCGCCGGGCGAACGCAGCGGACATCACAGCGCTGGCTTCGAGCACATGGCTCACTCAGGGGGTTTCCGTTTCCGTCTGCCGATCTCCATGAAACCCAGCCTCGACTCCGCACCGTGGTGCTCGAGCGTGGACACGGAGCGAGTCTGCCGATGCGGTGACCGCCGCGCGAGACGGTGTTTACGCAGCAGTTACGTTTCGACGTCAGCGGCCGAGGGCTCTTGCTTCCGTCCGGCCTTCAACCCTATGTCGGTGACCAGATGCCCCGCACCGGATCGCATCTGGCTGTCTCTACCCGAGCCACCTGACGGACCCGATCTCGTCGATCTCGCAGTCGTCAACGTCTGCAGTTCCCGTGGATTACCATCCAGCACCCGATCGAAGCGGCACCACGCCGGTTGTACGACGTGCGCGTGGCGGATCGAGCTTTGAATTCGTGAAAAGCTCGCTTCCCATCAACCCTCGATGACGCTGGAAGCGCTCCATGAGGGGCTTGACATGGACGAGAGCCTCACGTCCCCCACGCCGCAACCGCGGTCTTTCTTCACGGAGAATCACCTATGATGGTACGAACGCATTGGGATGTGTTGATTGTCGACGATGACCCCGACATGCTGGCCATCTCGCGCCTCGCCCTCAAGCACGTCCGGGTCTTCGGCATCCCGCTCAAGGTTCACGAGTGCACGAACAAGGCCGACGCCATCAAATTTCTGAAGGCGACCGCCGAGCTCTCGGACCTGTCGGTCGCGCTCATCGACGTGGTCATGGAGACCGAGCACGCGGGCCTCGACGTCTGCAAGTTCATCCGTGAGGACATGAACAACCGGGTCACCCCGATCGTGGTGCGCACGGGCCAGCCGGGCAAGGCGCCGGAGCGCGAGGTGATCGAGCGCTACGACATCTCGACGTACCTGACCAAGGTCGAGGCGACGAACGAGAAGCTGCACGCGACGGTGGTCAACGCCGTGCGCCACCACGAGTTCGTTCGCTTCAACGAGGGCTTCTTCATGTTCATGGCCCAGTTCATCCCGGTGAGCGAGACCCGTGAGCGCATCGTACGCGGCGTCCCGGAGGTCATCAGCTCGGTCCTGCGCCGCCGCGACGGCTCGCCCCTGGAATACTATGGGTGCCACTTCTGCCTCCTGATCGATGGCGACGCGATCGCCATTGGCAAATTCGCCGGCCAGGAGGCCGAGGCGCGCGCCTTGCGCGATCGGCTGTCCAGGGAGCCCTCGCAGGTGATCAACCACAACGGCGACCGGTTCATGCACGCGGGCAATCACGTGCTCATATCGCGCGCCGCCACCGCCGACACACCGGCCTTCGACCTGGTCGGCGAGACCAACTACAATCCCATGCCCGACTACACGGTGCGCATGTGGGCCACGTTCGCCCAATGCATCTCCGACCTGATCCTCGTGGCCGAAAGGCGGCGCTGAGCCGCGCGCCGGTGTGCCGGCCGAGCGTCCCGGCGCGGCGTCCGGAGGCTCGGCCGGCTCTCGAGGTTGGACCGAGCCCCCGCCCCCCTTCGCGTGAAGGATCGCCATGAGCACCGGTTGGAACATCCTTGTCGTCGATGATGAAGAGGATGTGCACACAATCACGCAGATAGCGCTCAAGCGGAGGCTCTGGCGCCAGAGGCCCTTCCACTTGACGAGCACGCGCAGCGCCGCGCAGGCGCTCGCGACGCTGCGCTCGCCCGACTGCCCGTCCTTCAATGTGGCCCTGATCGACGTGGTCATGGAGACCCCGACCGCTGGGCTCGAGCTGTGCCGGTACATCCGCGCGAACTGCCCGAGCTCACTGCGCATCGTGCTGCGCACGGGCCAGCCCGGCTCGGCGTTCGAAGACTCGGTGCTCAACGAGTACGACATCGACTACTACCTGTCCAAGCCCGAGGTCACCGCCGAGAAGCTCTTCGCGGTGATACGGGCTTGCCTGCGCAGCTCGCAGGACATCTCGACCTTGATGGCGTTCGGCCGGCAGCTGCGCAACTTCACCCGGGCGCTGCAAAGCGTCACGTCGGTGCGCGATCTGCTCGTGTTCATGGACGAAGCGTTGGGCTTCCTCGAGGCGAAGCACGACGCCGGCATCGTGTTCGTGCACGACATGCGGGCGGCCGAGCCGCAGGGCGTGGACACGTCGCTGCGGCACGGCGCCGCGCCGCCCCCGGTGCTCGCCGCGATCGAGGCGATGTTCGCGCGCGGGGTGCCCTCGTTCACGCTGCAGCGTGGCGACGAGCTCGGCCTGCCGCCGAACACCGCGCTGATGTCCTTCAGCCTGCCGGCCCAGGCCGATTTGCCGACGGTGCAGGGCGGGCTTTACATGGCGATGAGCGCGGGCGCGCTCTCGGCCACGGCGTCGGTCGACATCGCCAGCGACGCGCGCATCTTCCTCGAGAACTGGGTCATCGCCCACAGCACCCTCCGGCTGCAGCAGCAGGTGGCCGCCGATCGGATACTCCGCGAGAAAATGTACGTCGAGCGGCTCGAGGGCATCGCCCACATGGTCGCGAGCATGTCGCACGAGATCAACACGCCCCTCGGCGTCGCCACCGCCGCCAACTCGATGATCCAGATGCTGGTGAGACAGCTGCGCTCGGCCGAGGGCGCAGAGGCCGAGGGCCTCGACGCCGACCTCAACGAGGCCTGCGCGCTGCTCTCGAAGAACATCCTCCGGGCCCACAACCTGATCAAGAGCTTCAAGCAGCTCTCGGTGGGACAGCTGACCGACCGGCGCGTGAAGGTCGACGTGACCACGGTGGTGCGCGACTGCATCGACAGCTTGTCGCCCGAGTTCCGGGCCAAGAAGATCGAGGTGACGACCACCGCGACGGCCGGCGAAGAGCTCACCTGGGACGGCTTCCCCGGGCACCTATCGCAGGTGTTGATCAACCTGTTCCAGAACTCCGCGCGCTACGCCTACCCCGACGTCCAAGGGGGCACGATCGACGTCCGCGTCGAGCGTGTCGTGGACAACCGGGGGATCTTCCTGCGGATCGCGGTGCGCGATCATGGGCCGGGCGTGGCGCCTGCGGTGCGCAAGAGGCTCTTCCAGCCCTTCGTCACCACCGGCATCGGCCAGGGTGGCACGGGGCTCGGGCTGGCCATCGTCCACAACATCGTCGTCAACGTGCTGAAGGGGCGCATCGAGCTCGAAGACCCCGAGGGCGGCGGCTCGCGTTTCGTCATCGAGCTGCCCGCGGTGGTGCCGCTGCGCGACGACGAGCCCTCGTCCGAGGCCTGAGCGGCAGGCGTCCCCCGCGCAGAGGAACGCGCGAGGTGTCCAGATGGGCATCAGCGTGTCCCGATGGGCGCCGGCGTGTCCTGATGGGAGGCTGGCATGTCCTGATGGGCGCCTGCATGTCCTGATGGGCGCCTGGCATGTCCTGATGGCCCCGAGGATGTCCAGATGACCGCCGCACCTGTCCAGATGGCCCCCGCGCATGTCCAGATGGCCGCGCGGTCAACGCCCGAGCCCCGCGGAACGCACCCCGCTTGGCCTCGACCTCAACCGGCGAGTCGGCTCCGAAGAGTTGCGCGCCAGCGGCGCCCTGCGTCTTTCTCCACGCCCGTACGCCCCATCGCGCCACCGAGTCGCCGTCGTACTGCTGCGCGGGGCACCGCTGGCGCTCCGATGACGTTCATGGTGCACCGGGACATGACATGTGAGCAGGGTGCATCCGTCTCGGCCAGCACACGATCATCAGCTGCCGAGCCACTGCCGCGCGAGCTCGAGCGTGCGGGCGTTGTCCGGCACGTCGCGGAGGAAGCGCTCGCGCCAGGTCGAGTCGCTGAGCTTCTCGGCGCGCGCGAGCAACGCAGCCCTGGCCGACGCGATCGCGACCTCGGCCTCGGAGCGCCTGTTGCTCGCAGCGAGCGCCTCGGCATAGGTCAAGCGGACGAGCGACTCGCCCTCTTCCAGCGTGCCGAACTCTGCCAACCGCGAGCTCGCCTCGGCAGCAGCCCGCATCGCCTCGTCGGTGCGCCCGAGCCGGAGCAGCGTGCGCGCGAGGACGGAGAAGGCCTGCACGCCGAGCGTCGGCGCGCTCTCGAAGAGCGCGATGGAGGCGCGCGCCTCGCGCTCGGCGGCCTCGACATCGTCCATGGCGAGGGCGATCTTCGCCAGGTAGCAGCGAGCGAAGAGCTCCGTGCGCACCATGCCCGCTCCCTGGCTCGACGCGACCGCCTCCTCGGCGAGCACGCGCCCCTCGGCGAGCCGCCCGCGGTACCCGAGGACCTGCGCGAGGTTGGCCTGCGCGCTGAACTTCGCCTCGTCCAGGTGCATCCGGTCGGCCGCCTCCACAGCTGTCCGCAGCATCGATTGGGCCGTCTCGAAATCGCCGAGCTCCGTGCACGTGGAGCCCAGGCACGCCCGGATGCTGCACGCGTTGCGACGATCGCCAGCCTGCTCGAAGGCGAGCAACGCGGCTTCCAGGCTGACAGCGCCGGCGCCTAGATCGCCGGTGCAGATCGCGTAAGCCGAGCGCGCTTCATGGAGGTGCGCGACCACCTCGAACTCTCGCGCTTCCATGTCCGCGAGGGCGCGCTGGACCCCATCGAGCAACGCGGCGCCTTGGGTGTACCGCCCCCCCACCGACAGCACGATCGTACCCGCAGACAGGCAGCGGAGCTTCGCGCTCTGCGCGTCGTCCGAAGCGGCCATGTCCACCGCCTCGGTCATCCAGCGTTCGACCTCGTCCAGCCGCCCCAGCTTGGACGCGGCCCATACCAGGGGGGTCATGGCCGAGAACCACGCTGCCGAGCCGCGCTCCACCAGGGCCAGCGCCTCGCTCCCCCGCTCCACGGAGAGCGCGAGATCGCCGCGCCACACATGGGCCTCCGCCTGGACCCAGCGCAGCCTGCCCGCGGCCTCGCCGGCCACGTCGCAGCCGATACCCCGGTCGGCGCGCGCGATCGCCGCTTCGAGATCGCCACCGCGGAGCGCCCCCTCCGCCGCGCGCAGGTACGCCTCCGCCGCACGCGCTGGAGCCCCGCCGATCTCGAAGTGCTCCGCCAGCACCATCGCGTCCGCCCCGCCGGCCCGCGCCAGCCAATCGCCCGCAAGGCTGTGCCCAACGCGGCGGTCGCGCTCGGTCAGCATGCCATAGGCCGCTTCCCGCACCAGCGCGTGCCGGAACTCGTATTCCACCTCGCCCGCGATCCGCGCCTCGCGCCGCCGCACCAGCAGCTCCCGCCGCGCCAGCTCCGCGAGCGGCTGCGCCACAGGCGTGTTGCCCACCAGCGCAGCCACCGCACCTTCCCACGACGTCTCGCCGAACACGCTCGCCGCGCGCAGCACCCGCCGCTCCTCCACGCCCAGCGCCTCCAGCCGCGCCTGCACCATCGCAAGCGCCGTCTCCGGCATGCCCTCACCACGGCCCTCGGCTACCGCGCGGATCTGCTCCTCCAGTACGAACGCGTTGCCCTCGGCGCGCGCCAGCAGCTCGTCCACCTGCGCTGCGCTCACGCCGTCGCCCAGCACCTCCCGCACGAGCCGCTCACTCGCGCGCCGGGGCAGCGCCCCGAGCCGCAGCCGAAGCCCGACCCGCTGGCGCCAGAGCTCTGGAAACAGCTCGTCCACCTCGGGGCGCGCGAGCGCCAGCACCAGCAGCGGCAAGTCCCTCGCGTGCTGGAGCGCCGCGTCGATCAGCCGCACCGTCGGCAGGTCGCCCCAGTGCAGATCCTCCAGCACCAGCAGCACTGGCTGCCGCTGGCACTCGGCCCGAACGAAGTCCTCGAACGCCTGGCGGATCCGATCCCCCATCAGCACCGGGCTCTGGCGAGCCGCCTGCAACTGCACATCGCCCTCGTCGGGGAAGGGCGCCCCCACCAGCTCACCGAGGAACGCCGCGACGTGCGACCCCTTGCTCCCGAGCCCGTCGAGCCGTTCGACCCGGGCCAGCACCTTGCTCCGCCGCACCTCCAGCGCCTCGCCGTCGAGGATGTGCATGGCGCGGCGGAGCGCCTGGGCAACGAGGCCGAACGCGGAGCCGGCCGCCATCGGATCCGCCCTGCCGATCCAGACCTCGGCGGCCTCGCGCTGCTCCTTGATGGCGCGCAAGAACTCCCACGCGAGGCGCGACTTGCCCATGCCCGCGGCCCCCACGACGACCACCGCGCTCGCGGCGGGCTCGTCCACGCAATGGCGCCACTCGGCCGCGAGCTGGGAGAGCTCGCGCTCGCGCCCCACGCACGGCGTCGGCTTCCCGAGCAGCCTCGGCACCGTGTCCGGCTCCTCCTTCCGGCCGCGAAGCCAGCACCCGTCCAACCCCTGGACGGTCTCGAAGCGGCTCGCGAGCAGGCTTGCCGTCGCGCTGTCGAGCCGGATACCCCTGGATGCTGGGCCGTCGCGCCCGACGATCAGCTGGGCCACGCGATCGACGAGCTCGCCGACTGGCAGCCTCCCCTCGATCTCCGCCAGCCCTGTCGCGACCGACATGGGTGCGCCGCCAAGCACCGTCCGGAGCGCGAGCGCGCAATGGGCCGCTCGCACCGCGAGGTCCGTCGGCGACTCGGCGCCCGACAGCGCGATGAGCAGCCACTTCGACTGCAGGAAATCGAGGCTCCCGCCGTGGCGCGCAGCGATGTCCCGCAGCGCCTGGGCCCGCGCGGCGCCATCGGCCTCCGACAGCGTGGCGTCGGTCTCCTCGCTGCCGCTGGCGGCCAGGATGACGCACATGACCCGCCGCTCCGACGTCGTGATCTCCTCGCCGGGCGCGCGCGGCGCCGCAACCGCGCTCCTTCCTGCGGCGAGCCCCTCGTCGGCGCCGGCGAAGGCGGCGAGCTCCGCTGCGACGGCGGCGCCGTCGCGCGGCCGGTGCTCCGCCGACTTCGACAGCATCCGGGCCACGAGGCGATCGAGCGGCTCGGGGATGCCGTCACGCAGCTCCCCGAGCCGCGGCGGCTCTTCCAGCACGACCTTCACGAGGAGCGACAGCACGTTGTCGCCCAGGAACGGCTGGCGCCCCGCGAGGCACTCGAACAGCACGCATCCGAGCGCGAACACGTCGACACGGGCGTCGATGGCCGAGTCACCGCGCGCCTGCTCGGGGGCCATGTACCCGGGCGTTCCAAGGATCGCTCCGGGCGCCGTCAGGCTCCGTGTGAGCCAGATCTCGTGCGCGACGCCGAAGTCGAGCAGCGTCGCTCGCTCCACCGCGCCGCCCACCAGCATCAGGTTGCTCGGCTTCAGGTCGCGGTGGATGATGCCCTGCTGGTGGACCGCGCCGAGCGTCGTCGCCACCTGCGCCGCCAGGGTCACGCTCTCCGCCATGGACAGCGGTCCTTGAGCGAGCCTCTCTTCCAGCGTCACGCCGTCCAGCCACTCCATCGCCAGGTATGGCTGTCCTGCGCCCGTCGTCCCGTGCGCCACGTACCGCACCACCCCGGGCAGCCGGAGCGTGACCAGAACCTCCGCCTCCCGTGCAAACCGGCGCAGATCGCCCTCGCTCGCGCTGTGCAGCACCTTGAGCGCGACCGCCTCCCCCGACCGCCGGTCCCGCGCGCGATAGACCTCCCCCATCCCGCCACTTCCGGCGAACCGCTCGATCTCGAACCGTTCCTCGAGCACGTCCAAATCGCGCATTGCAGCTGCAATGTAGTTCACGCGAGCCCCGGGGTGCCTGCTTCTCGCGCGCGACCGGCGCAGGTCACCACAAAACCGAGGTAATTTTCATCATCCGAGCGTTGGATTCCTGTCGATGCCCCAGACGCCGCATGTCCCGGGATACCGCAACGCTCTCACGTCCCTCAGCAAAAGCGCACCACCTGGCCCCCACCGTCCGCCAGCACCGCCCGCTCCACGAGCTCGTGCGCCCCCGCCCGCACCGCCGCGAGCACGTCCCCCAGCGCCGGCTTCAGCCGCGCCAGCGTCGCCGCGTTCGCCCCCAGCGCCAGATCCGTCACCACGCGCCCCACGCTCGCGCCGAGCTCGCTCTTCCGTTTGTTGACTGCCGCCATCGCCGCAGCCGCCAGCTCCAGGAGCCCCGCGTCCGCCGGCGCCGCGACCTCCGCGAAATCCCCCGCCGCAGGCCACTTCGCCCGGTGGATCGACCGCTGCCCCGTCCCCTCCGCGTACACCCAGGCCCAGACCTCATCGGTGATGTGCGGAAGCACCGGCGGGTCCGATGACGTTCGTGGTGCACCGGGACATGGCATGTGAGCAGGGTGCATCCATCTCGGCCATCACCCGATCGCTCAGCTACCGAGCCACTGCCACGCGAGTTCGAGCGTGCGGGCGTTGTCCGGCACGTCGCGGAGGAAGCGCTCGCGCCAGGTCGGGTCACTGAGCTTCTCGGCGCGCGTGAGCAGCGCCGTCCTGGCTGACGCGATCGCGGCGGTAGCCTCGGCGCGCCTTCCACTCGCGGCGAGCACCTCGGCATAGGTCAGCCGGACGAATGACTCACCTGCTTCCAGCGTACCGAACTCTGCCAGCTGCAAGCTCGCCTCGGCGGCAGCCCGCATCGCCTCGTCGATACGTCCGAGCCCGAGCAGCGCACGGGCGAGGACAGCAGAGGCGAGTACGCCGAGCGTCGGGGCGCTCTGCGAGAGCGTCACTGCGGCGCGCGCCTCGCGCTCGGCGGCATCGAACTCGCCGGCGGTGAGGACGATCTTTGCAAGATAGCTGCGAGCAAATAGCTCCACGTGTACCAGGCCCGCTGACCGGCTCGCCGACGCAGCGGACTCGGCGAGCGCCCGCGCCTCGGTCAACTGACCACGAGACGCCAGGACATGCGCGAGGTTAGCTCCAGTGCCGAGCTTCAGATCCTGCAAATGCATCCGGTCAGCCTCCACCAGCGCGGCGCGCAGCATCGAGTGCGACATCGTGAAATCGCCGAGCTCTGCGTAGATGACGCCCATGCCGACGCGTGTACTGCAAGCGTTACGACGATCACCGGCCTGCTCGTAGGCGCGGTTTGCGGCTTCCATGCCATCCAAACCAGCGACCAGATCGCCCGTGCAGACGGCATGAGTAGCGCGCGCCTCGTGAAGGTGCGCGACCGCCTCGACGTCGAGCGTATCGGTGTTCCCATAGCCGCGCTCGACAGTTTCGATCAGAGCGCGCCCCTCTGCATAGCGACCCACCAGCGTCAGTACAGTTGCGGCGCCAGCAAGACAGATAAGCTTGACGCTTTGCGCGTCGACCATGGGCACAGTGCCCGCTGCCACATTGGTCCAGCGCACGGTTTCATCGAACCGGCCCAGCTTGAATGACGCGAAGACCACGTGCGAGGTCGCCGAGTACCATTCCGTCGAACCGTACTCGAGCCGCTCAATCGCTTCGAGACCCCGCTCCAGTGCCTTGGAGACGTCACCGCGCCAGAGGTGTGCCTCAGCCTGAACCCGGCGAAGCCTGCCGGCGACTTCCGGAGCCGCCCCGCAGCCGATACCACGCTCGGCCCGCTCGATCACCGCAGGGAGGTCGCCGCCCCGGAGCGCCTCCTCGGCCGCGCGCAGGTAGGCATCGGCCGCTCGCGACGGCGCGCCGCCCATCTCGAAGTGCTCCGCCAACGCCATGGCGTCCGCAGCTCCACCTCGATCCAGCCAGTCGCCCGCAAGGCCGTGTCCGACGCGGCGGTCGCGCTCGGTGAGCATCTCGTAAGCTGCTTCTCGCACCAGCGCGTGCCGGAACTCGTACTCCACCTCACCCGCGACGCGCGCCTCGCGCTGCCGCCGGATGAGCTCTCGACGGGCGAGCTCGGTGAGCTGCCGCGCCACGGGCGCACCACCCACCAGAGCGACTACCCCGCCTTCCCAGAACGTCTCGCCAAAGACGCTCGCCGCGCGCAACACGCGACGCTCCTCGACGCCTAGCGCCGCGAGCCGCGCCTGCACCAGCGCGAGCGCCGTCTCGGGCATGCCCTCACCCCTGCCCTCGGCCACGGCACGAATCTGCTCCTCCAGCACGAACGCATTGCCCTCGGCGCGCGCGACAAGCGCTTCCACCTGCTCGGGCCCGACGCCATCGCCGAGCACCTCCCGCACGAGCCGCTCGCTCTCACGCCGGGACAGCGGCGCAAGGCGGATCCGGAGCCCGTGACGCTCGCTCCAGAGCGTCGGGAAGAGCTCGTGGACCTCCGGGCGGGCGAGCGCCAGCACGAAGAACGGCAGATTCCCGGCACGCTGGAGCGCGGCGTCGATGAGTGTCACCGTGGGCAGGTCGCCCCAGTGCAGATCCTCGAGCACGAGGAGCACCGGCTGCTGTTGGCACTCGGCCTGTACGAAATCCTCGAACGCCTCGCGGAGGCGGTCCCCCATCAGCACGGGGCTCTGGCGCGCCGCCTGGAGCTGCACATCGCCCTCGTCGGGGAAGGGCGCCCCCACCAGCTCGCCGAGGAACGCCGCGACGTGTGGGGCCTTGGCCCCGAGTTCGCCGAGCCGCTCCACCCGGGCGAGCACCTTGCGACGCCGCACCTCCAGCGGCTCGCCGTCGAGGATGCCCATCGCGCGGCGCAGCGCCTGGGCGAGGAGGCCGAACGCAGAGCCCGCCGCCATCGGATCGGCCCTGCCAATCCAGATCTCGGCGGCCTCGCTCCTCTCATGGAGGAACTCCCAGGCGAGGCGCGATTTGCCAAGACCGGGGGCGCCAACGACGACCACGGCGCTCGCGGCGGGCTCGTCCACGCAATGGCGCCACTCGGCCGCGAGCTGCAAAAGCTCGCGCTCGCGGCCCACGCACGGCGTCGGTTTGCCGAGGAGCCGGGGGACGGTGTCCGGCTCCTCCTTCGAGCCGCGGAGCCAGGCACCGTCGTCCGCCTGCGCGATCTCGAAGGACCTGGCGAGCAGGCCTGCCGTCGCGCTGTCGAGCCGGATGCCCGACTCTGGCAACCGAGCGCGCTGCGGGAAAAGCTGCACGACGCGATCGATCAGCGCCCCGACCGGCAGCCGCCCGGCGACCTCGGCCATTCCCGTGGCGATGGCCATGGGCACGCCACCGAGCTCATCCCGCAGCGCAAACGCGCAGTGGGCCGCACGCGCGGCCAGATCGGTCGGGGCCTCGGCGCCGAACAACGCGATGAGCAGCCAGTTCGACTGAAGAAGTTCGAGGCGCCCACCGTGACGCGCGGCAATCTGACGCAACGCCTCGGTGCGAGAGGCGCACTCGGCCTCGGAAAGCGTGGCGTCCGCGTCCGCGCTTCCATCAGCGGCCAGGATGACGCACATAACCCGGCGCTCAGCCGTCGTGATCTCCACGCTCGGCGCAGGCGGGTCCGCGGTCTCGCCCTCTCCGCTGGGGAGCGCTGCGCGCGCCAGAGTTGCAAGCTCCTCGGCGACAGCGGTGCCGTCGCGCGGCCGGCGCTCCGCCGACTTCGACAACATCCGGGCCACGAGGCGCTCCAGAGGCTCCGGAAGACCGTCGCGGAGCTCCCCGAGCCGTGGCGGATCTTCCAGGACGACCTTCACGAGGAGCGAGAGCGCGTTATCGCCAAGGAACGGCGGGCGCCCCGCGATGCATTCGAACAGCATGCAGCCGAGCGCGAATACATCGGCGCGGGCGTCGACCGTCGACTCGCCGCGCGCCTGCTCGGGGGCCATGTACCCGGGTGTGCCGAGGACCGCGCCGGGCGCCGTGAGGCTCCGCGCGAGCCGGATATCCCGAGCAATGCCGAAGTCGAGGAGCGTGGCGCGCTCGACGGCGCCATCTACCAGCATCAGGTTGCTCGGCTTGAGGTCGCGGTGAACGATGCCGAGCTGGTGGACCGCGCCGAGCGTTGTCGCCACCCGTGCTGCCAGGATCACGCTCTCGGCCATCGAGAGAGGTCCTTGAGCGAGCCTCTCTTCCAGGGTAATGCCGTCGAGCCACTCCATGGCAAGGTAGGGTCGCCCGGTGGCGGTCATTCCGTGCGCCACGTACTGCACGACCCCTGGCAGCCGGAGCGTGACGAGCGCCTCTGCCTCCCGCGAGAGCCGGGTCAGGTCGCGTACGTTCGTGCTCTGCAGCACCTTCAGCGCGACCGCCTCCCCCGACCGCAGGTCACGCGCACGGTAGACGTCGCCCATCCCACCGGATCCGGCGAGCCGCTCGATCTCGAACCGATCCTCGACCACGTCCGAAGCGCGCATCACCGTTCCTATGTACTTCGCGCGAACCCCGGGGTGCCTGCTTCTCGCGCGCGACCGGAACAGATCACCACAAAAGCGAGGTGATTTCCATCATCTGAGCGTTGGGTTCCCCGCGATGCCCCGGGGTCCGCGTGCCCTGATGCCACGACGCACTCTCATCCCCTCAGCAAAGCCGTAGGCCCTCGTGGAGGGAGCACGCCGCGCGGCGTGCGCACGGGCTGTTGTCTGAGCCCAATTAACGTCCTGTGTCCGGCGCGCGCAGCGCGACGGGCACAGGACGTCTCCGGCGAGTTCAGCCCGTGCGCGCGCCGCGCGGCGTGCTCCCTCCACGAGGGCCGGGCCGATCTCGATGCCGTGTTACTCCGTGGCCGCCGCCTCCCCTGCCCCGGCCGCCGCCGGCGCCGCCACCGCCTCCAGCTCGCAGCGCACCACCTGGACCTCACCGTCCGCGAGCTCCGCCCGCTCCACGAGCTCGTGCGCCCCCCCCGCCCGCACCGCCGCGAGCACATCCCCCAGCGCCGGCTTCAGCCGCGCCAGCGTCGCCGCATTCGCGCCGAACGCCAGATCCGTCACCACGCGCCCCACGCTCGCGCCGAGCTCGCTCTTTCGCTTGTTGACCGCCGCCATCGCCGCAGCCGCAAGCTCCAGGAGCCCCGCGTCCGCCGGCGCCGCGATCTCCGCGAAATCCCCCGCCGCCGGCCACTTCGCCCGGTGAATCGACCGCTGCCCCGTCTCCTCCGCATACACCCAGGCCCAGACCTCGTCGGTGATGTACGGAAGCACCGGCGCGAACAACCGCAGCAGCACCGAGAGCCCGAGCCTCAGCGCAGCCACCGCCGAGCCCCGCGCCGCATCACCAGCACCGCCCTCGCCGCGCGCCCGCGCCTTTGCCAGCTCCAGATAAGCGTCGGTGAACCAGCGCCAGAAGAAATCCTCCGTCCGCTCGAGCGCCGCCGCGAACTCCTGCGCCTCGAACGAGCGCGTCGCGTCCGCCACCACCGCCGACAGCTTGTGCAAGAACGCCCGATCCAGCTCCTCGGAGACCGGATGGACCTCCGCAGACTGGCTGAGCACGTACTTGCCCGCATTCCAGATCTTCGTCACCAGGCGCTTGCCGATCTTCAGCACCTTCTCGTCAAAGGCCGTGTCCGTGCCGAGCCGCGCGCTCGCCGACCAGTAGCGGACCGCATCCGACGAGTAGTTGTCCAGCAGGTGCATCGGCGTCACGACATTGCCCTTGCTCTTCGACATCTTCTTGCGATCGGGGTCGAGGATCCACCCCGAGATCGCGATATGACGCCACGGCACCGACGCCTCGTGCAGCATCGCCTTCGCGATCGTGTAGAACGCCCACGTCCGGATGATGTCGTGCGCCTGCGGGCGCAGATCGGCCGGGAACAGCCGCGCGTGGCGCCCCTCGTCGAGGCCCCAGTGCGAGCTGATCTGCGGCGTGAGCGAGCTCGTGAACCACGTGTCGAACACGTCGGACTCCGCCGTGAAGCCGCCCGGCTTGTCCCGCTGAGACGCATCGTACCCGGGCGGCACGTCGACCGTCGGATCGACCGGGAGCATCTCGCGCGTCGCGAGCAGCGGCCGACCGTGATCCGGGTTGCCCTCGGCGTCGAGCGGATACCAGACCGGGAACTGCACGCCGAAATACCGCTGGCGGCTGATGCACCAGTCGCCCTGGAGCCCCTCGGTCCAGTTGCGGTACCTGAGGCGCATGAAATCCGGGTGCCACTCGATCTTGTCGCCGAACTCGAGGAGCTTCTCCTTCTTGTCGGCGAGCCGGACGAACCACTGCCGCGTGGGCACGAACTCGAGCGGCTGATCGCCCTTCTCGAAGAACTTCACCGCCCGCTCGATCGGCTTCGGCTCGCCCCGCAGCGCCGGGCCTGTGCCCACCACCGCCGCGTGCTCCTCGCGGCGGAGGAGCTCGACCACGGCCGTGCGCGCCTGCTTCACCCCCTTGCCCTGGAGCGGGGCATACGCGGCGTTCGCGGCGGCCGGATCGCGGCTCTGAAAGTCGCCCTCCCCGAACGTCACGGGGAGGATACGGCCGTTCTTGCCGAGCATCTGCCGGAGCGGGAGCTTCTGCTCCCGCCACCAGATCACGTCCGTCGCGTCGCCGAAGGTACAGACCATCAGGATGCCCGTGCCCTTCTCGCGATCCACGAGCGTGCTCGGGAAGATGGGCACCGGCGCGCGGAAGATCGGCGTGAGCGCCGTCTTGCCGAAGAGGTGCTGATACCGCGGATCCTCGGGGTGCGCCGTCACGCCCACGCAGGCCGCGAGCAGCTCCGGGCGCGTCGTCGCGATGACGAGCTGCTCGCCCGTGCCCTCCACCGCGAACGCGATGTCGTGGAACGCGCCGGACTGCGGGCGATCCTCGACCTCCGCCTGGGCGACCGCGGTCTGGAAATCGACGTCCCACATCGTGGGCGCGAAGACCGAGTAGAGGTGGCCCTTCTCGTGCAGATCCAGGAACGACAGCTGCGCCGTCCTGCGGCAGTGATCATCGATGGTGGCATACTCGTACTGCCAGTCGACCGAGAGGCCCACCCGGCGGAAGAGCGCCTTGAAGACCTGCTCGTCCTCGCGCGTGACCTTGTGGCAGAGCTCGATGAAGTTCGGCCGCGACACGATGCGCGGCTGCTCCTTCTTGAGCGCCTCCGGCGCCGCCTGCGGCAGCGAGAGGCCGCGCTCGTACGGCGTGCGCACGTCCGTGCGGACGTGGAAATAGTTCTGCACGCGCCGCTCGGTGGGCAGGCCGTTGTCGTCCCAGCCCATGGGGTAGAAGATGTTGAACCCGAGCATCCGGCGCTGCCGGACGATGACGTCCGTGTGCGTGTAGCTGAAGACGTGGCCGATGTGCAGCGAGCCCGAGGCGGTCGGCGGAGGCGTGTCGACCACGAAGGTCTCCTCGCGGGGGCGCGAGGGGTCATAACGGTACGTCCCGTCGGCCTCCCACGCGTCGGCCAGGCGCTGCTCGGCGACGGGCGAGTCGAAATGCTTCGGGAGCGTCGCTGGATCGATGGTGCGGAACGTCTTCTTGGTCGTCACGTGATCACCTGCAGAACTGACCCCGCAGGTACCGCCCGCGGGGGCGCGCATCCTACGTCGTACCCAGGGTAACGCTCAAGGCGCGCCGCGTCACCGGAGGGCGATCGGCGCTCGCGTCCGCCAGAGATCGGCGGCTCCGTCCTGGAGAGGCCGCCGGCTCCGCCGCGGCGCTCGACGTGGACGCGCTCGCCGGGGCGGCGGGTCAGTCGTAGCGCTCGACGTGGACGTGCTTGCGGGGGACGCCGAGCTCGCCACGGGCGAGCTCGCGCACGAGCGAGACCATCCGATCGAGGCCGCAGATGAAGACGTGCGGGGCCGGATCCCCGCTCACCCCGGCCAGCTCCCGGTAGAGCTCGGGCACGTGCGCCTGCACGTAGCCGCGGCGGCCCGACCAGGACGGGCCGCCGCGCGAGAGCGTGATCTCGTAGCGGATCCGGTCCGAGCCGCGCGCGAGCGCCTCGAGCTCGTCGCGGTAGATGATGTCCTCCTCGAAGCGCGCGCCGAACAGGATCCACAGGTGCGCGGCTACCCCGGCGCGCAGCGACGCGTGCAGCATGCTCCGGAGCGGCGTGACGCCGGTGCCGGTGGCGACGAACAGCGAGGGCGCAGGGCTCTCGGGATCGCGCGTGAAGAGCCCGTGCGGGCCGACGGCGCGGAGCGTCGCGCCGGGCTCCAGCCGGTGCAGGTACTCCGAGCCGGCCCCGCCCTCCACCCGGGTGACCGCCAGATCGAAGCGAGGCGAGCCGTCGGGGGCAGAAGCGATCGAGTAGGCGCGCTTCACCTCACCACCCGGGAGCGGGAGGACGAGGTTGACCCATTGCCCGGCCTCGAACAGGAACGCCCTGCCGTCAGCGCGCTCGAACGAGAGCTCTCGCACGAAGGGGCTGAGAGGCCGGACGGCGACGAGGCGGGCTTCGAACGGTTCGGCTTGGATCATGATCGGGCCTCTGCGGGGCCAGCAGCTGCTGGGCCGCGCGGGTGGCGAGGTCTTACCGCAGCCCTCGCCCTGGCCCAATCACGATCGGAGCCGTCATGGCGCAGCCGGACGGCGTGGAGTCGCGGAAGTCTAGGCCTTCCGGCTCCACGCCGCCGGCGCGCACGGCCGGGCCGCCGCCCGTTCACGGCGCCCCGGCGCCGGAACGGCGGCGGATCTACCGCTGCACACCCATGCGTCGGCGCTGCGGGATGTTCAGCGCCGGCCGGGAGCGGTCCTGGTGGGGGAGCTTGCTCGGCGGGCGAGGCTCCCGGTGCGCGGGCTTCGGCGCAGGGACAGGCCCCGTCTGCGGCGGGCGCCGCTCGGGCGCCTTGGCCGAGCCGAGCTGCAGTGTGCGCTCGGGGAGAGGCGCGGGTCGCTCCGTCATAGAATCCTCCATTCGATCACTCATCACCACAGCAGAAAGAGCACCAAGGCTGAACGAACCCTTCGAAGAACCGGCTCTCATACACCCTCCATTCATCGTACGACCCAGGATTGCAGGCACACCGATGCCGCGACGGACGCTGGCTCCGGACGCCGCCCAAAGGCCGCTCGACTGGCGCTCTCGAGCGATGGACGCACCTCCACGCATCGCCGGGGCAGGGCGGTCCGCATCGCCACACGCCCCCTCGCGAGGCGCCTCAGCGCCTCGCCGTCAGGAGAGATGGCGAGTCGGCCCGCCGCGCCACGAACCATCCGGCTCGGTGCTTCGCGCGAGCGGCCAGCGAGCGAGGGGCTGCGACCGCGAGGTCAACGACCTCCAGCGCATCGGACTCGTTCGCAGTTTGGCCACGCTCCGTCCCACGAGCACACGACCCACGCCCGCGCGGAAAGGCTACGGGCGGCCGTCGTGGCTGCTCACGCGCGGCAGCAGAGGGGCGCCGTGCCTACCTGGGCATCAGGCGCTCACCCCACGGGGCCGCGTGACGGAGCGGTGGTATCAGACGAAAGTGTCCATGATTGACGCGGGCGACGCGTCGACAGCAACGCTAGCACCGGAGCCAGAGGTCGCCCAGCACTTTCTGCGTCTGTGGAGGAGAGCCGTACGCGTGCTGATCTCGCGCTGTCCTGGCAGAGCGTTCGTGTCCTCTTTTGCTTCCGCTTCTTCTCCGCCTCACGAGCCACAGGAGCTCATGCGGGCGCGCCGAGGCGCCGAGCCGCAGCTCAGAACGCGATGCGCAGCCCCACGCCGAGGGGGATCGCTCCAGGCGACGCGGCGACGGCGCCCGGACCGACGAGGAGGCGCGCGGCGGCCGGCCCGCGCGGATCGAGTCCTTTCCGCAGCACCCGCTTCTTGCCGATCACATAGAGCGGCAGGCCGACGCCAACGGCGACCACGCCCCCGGCCGCCGTCGCCAGGGCCGCCGTGTACGTGTCACGGTGCTTCGTGGCGGCCTCGTCGTGGTTCGCGGGGATCAGCACGGCGCCGGTGACGAGGGCGGCTGCTCCGAGGCTCGCGAGGACGATCCCCGAGACCATCATGACAGTGCTCTTCCGCTCGGTCGTCCGCTCCACGAAGTCGCGGAGCTCTCTCTTCGTCGCCTCGATCTCCAGCTCGATCTGGCGCCCGTGGGCGTCTCGCATGTCCTCGGAGTCAACGAAATCGTGGATGGAGTCCGCCTCGTACTTGAGTGCCTCGATCCTCGCCTCGTACGCAGCGACAGTCGCCTCCCACATCGCCTCCGGCGGGAGCCTCTCCACGGCCGGCGCGGCAGGGGGCGCGGGGGGAGCGAACGGCGGGGGCGGCGTGTGCGCCGCGCCCTCCGCCGGCGTCTGCGCGGCCGCGCTCGAGGCGAGCACCGCGCCGGCAAGGGCGAGCGCCCACGCGACGAGGCGGCGACGCACCGCGGCCGCGGAGGTGGAAGACACGCGCGCCAGGGGCGCGGGGGGATGCGCGAAACGGGAATGGACTCGTCCCATCAGCGAGCGACATACCTCAACCGTGGCGCAGGGACATCCGTCGCGTCCCGCTCGTCCGGCGTACGCGCACGATCGCGGCGCGCTCACCCCTCCCGCGGCTGGCGTTCGCGCTTGCTCCCCTCCCCGTCCCCGACCGGCCGCGCCTCGGCGGCCACGCGGAGCAGCTCCTGGAAGTGCCGCTCCACCGGGCCGAGGTCGATGCCATCCATGAACGAGGTGAACGCGAAATAGGGCAGCAGCGTCTGCCAGGCGCGCAGCCAGCCCGGCAGGTAGCGCGGCCGCTCCAGCACGCCCGCCGCGCGCAGCTCCGCCAGCACCGCGATGTCGTCGAGCGCGATCCGGCCGCAGACGAGCAGCTCCACCTCGTCGCGCAGGCCGCCGCGCAGGACCGCGGCCAGGAAGGCATAGACCTCGAGCAGGCCGGCCAGGTAACAGGCGTCCTTGGTAAAGGGCGCGCCGCCCTCGACGAGCCCGCCGCGGCAGACGCGCTGGGCGTCGAAATAGGCGTCGCGGCGCCCGGCGCCGCGCTCGCGCAGGTACCGGTAGAGATCGAGGAAGCTCGCGCCCTGCTCGGCCATGTCCACGAGCCGCACCCGCTCCGCGAGCCGGGTGAGGCGGGCGATGGAGAGCGAGCGGCTGTACAGCTCGGCGAAGATCGCGAGTCCCTCCTGCGTGCGGGTGGTGCGGGGGCCGCCCGACCGCAGGAACGCGCACCGCGGCTGCGCCGCGCCGTTGTGCGCGGTGAGCGCGTGCGTCTCCACCTCGTGGTGCCACAGCCCCTCGGCCTCCCAGGACGCGAACGTGGCCTCCGGGCGGATGCGGACGCGGCTCATGCCCGCCACCACCTTGGCCGTGATCCGCGGGTCGAGCACGATCTCGATGTCGAGCGGCGGCGTCCGCGCGGCGACGCGGGCGGCGAGCAGATCCCGGAGCGCGCCGGCGTCGAGCGGCTCCTCTTCGGGATCGCTGGCCTCGTCCCAGCCGTGGACGCGCAGGCGCGCGGTGAGGTGCTCGGCGAGGTCGATGTTGCTGAGCTCGCCGCCGAAGAACCGCGAGCGCGCGCCGCCGTAGAGCGCCCGCGACCGCTCGGCGAACTCGCGGGTCCCCGCCGCCTCGAGCAGCTCCGCGGCCTGGATCTGCGCGCGGACGTTGTCCCGCAGCCAGTCGAGCGCGGGCGCGTCGCCGTCGATCGAGCCGAGGAGCTCGCGCAGCTCGGCGATGCGCCGCGCGAGCCCGTCGCGGTCGACGCGGTGCTCGACCTCGGGGAGGTGATCCTCGCCGGCGGCGAAGAAGCGCTCCTCGACCTCGCGAGGCCAGGCGATGTCCTCGAGCAGCCGGAGCGCCTTGCCCTCGGAGAGGCGGGCGCCCACCCGATCGAGCTGCTCCAGCACGGCGCGGTCGATGCTCATGGCGCGATGCTCGCGCGAACCGCGGGGCGCGGGAAGCAGCCGGCTCGGGAACTTGCGGCTCGCCAGCGCCCGCGGGCTCTGCTGAGATCGCCCGTGCGCAGTGGTTGCGTGCCGAAGCGCCCCGGAGGCCTCCGGCAACGTGTTGTCGGCAACCAGCAGGCCTGTGCCGGGGAGGCAAGCGCGAGGGCGTGCGCCGGCGCTCCCCGTGGCCACGCCGAGCATGTTGTTCAGCTCCTCGCATCCGGGATACATTGGAGCCTGAACCTCGATGAATGATGATCCCCAGCTAGCACACTGTACAGCACGAATCGGAACGGTCCTCCGGGGCAAATGGCGCATCGATTCGCTCATCGGCGTCGGCGGGATGGCAGCGGTTTACGAGGCGACACACAGGATCGGCCGGCGCTGCGCGATCAAGATCCTCCATCCGGAAATCGCGGTCTCGAAGGAGCTTCGAGCCAGGTTCGAGCAAGAGGCGCTCGCAGTGAACCAGCTCGGTCACCCCGCGGCCGTCAATGTCCTCGACATCGATACGAGCGAAGATGGCTCGCCGTTCTTGGTGATGGAGCTGCTCGATGGTGAATCGCTCGGCAAGCGCGCCCGCGGCTCCGGCGGCATCGAGGAGCGCGAGCTGCTCCGCATTATCTCAACCGTGCTCGAAGTGCTCGATGTCGCGCACGGGCTCGGCATCGTCCATCGAGACATCAAGCCTGACAATCTGTTCTTGACCTCTCCAGGCGGCGTCAAAGTCCTCGACTTCGGGATCGCTCGAATGAAGCAGGGCGGCTCCAATGTTCATACACGCACCGGCGCGATGCTCGGGACTACACCTTACATGCCGCCCGAGCAAATCGTTGGTGGCCAGATCGATGGGCGGGCTGACGTCTTCGCCGTCGGCGCGACGATGTTTCGAATCCTTGCAAAACGCCATGTGCACGAGGGCTCCACGGAGAGCGACCTCCTCATCAAAATGGCGACACAGCCTGCGCCGGCCCTGCGCACCGTTGCCCCCTCCGTCAGCCCCGAGGTTTGCGCCATCGTCGATCGCGCGCTCGCCTTCGATCTACCGCGCCGCTATCCAACGGCCCGCGCCATGCGCGAAGACATCGAGCGAGTCTTGGGCGCCAATGCTACCCCCCACGCGCCAGCCCCAGTGTCGATCCGAGCCGACGTGTCGTCTCCAATCAGCGTCGATGCCCCGACGATGGCCGCTCCTGCTCCCGGCCGAGCGATGCAGGCACCGATGGTCGTACCCGTGCCGCCTCAATCTGCTGCAACCAGCCCACGAGCGAGCTCGAATTCGCCACTTTTGATAATTGCAGTGATTGGCTCGTTTGCTGTCGCCGTTTGCCTCGCCGCCGTCTTCTTCGTTGTTCGCTCGCAAGACTCCGCCGAAGACACTCGTGAGCGCGCGGACGCTGAGGCATCTCAAGAGGGCAAGGCGAGCGGCAGCTCTCTCACGATGGCCACGTCTTCCAGTACCAGCACGCCATCCACGCCATCCACGCCATCCTCGACCGCTGCGCCCCCATCGACGCGCCGGCCCGCCTCCGATGGCAAGTATCGCCTCCTCATCAAAGACGGCAAATATCCATTTTGCGTCACGTCAAAGCTGAAACATGCCTATCCCGTACGCACGAATGACGAGGGCGTCAAAGTGTGCAGCGGCACCCCCGATGGGCCCATTCCGATTGACGGCCTCAAAGCCTACCACCCCTCCGAGCTTCAATGGCAATAGCTCTGTGAGGAGCTGCGGCCCTATCTTGTACGGTGCCGGCATGCCGAAGAGCACGCCGCCGCCCGACTCTTCGATCACCCGCCCTCGATGCCGTCATCGCGCCTTCGGGGCGGGGCTGGAGGTTAGCGAGCTATGGCTCAATGCGCTGTGGACATCCTTGTAGGCTGAGGTCGGCGCACGGATCCAGATCCACGAACATCGCGAAATTGCACAGTTTTTCCGTGCGGAGGGTGGATTGAGCAGGATGTCCACTCGGACGGCGGTGCGGTTCCTCCGCTCTCAGCACCTTCGTGCGTGTACACTCCTCGGCATGCCAGGGACAATCCCTCCCAAGGGGCGCGCGAGCACCGACGACGTCACGGTGCCGATGCTCGGGAAACAACGCGACGCATCCGTCGTTGAGCTGACAAGCTCAGCGCTGGTGGAAGAAATCGAGACTGCGGCGCGGCCGTGGTCGGACGACGCACCCACGTTGGTGCGCTCGGACAACAATGCGCCAGCGCTGATCGGGAGCTTGATCTCGGAGCGGTACCGCGTCCACGAGCTCATCGGGGAGGGCGGCATGGGAGCCGTGTACCGCGGCGAGCAGGTGCACCTCCGCAAGCAGGTCGCGATCAAAGTCCTCCAGCCGAGCGCCCGGAACCTCCCCCAGATCGTGGCGCGGTTCGAGCGGGAGGCGATCGCGGGGGCGCATATCCAGCATCCGAACGTGGTCTCGGCAAGCGACTTCGGTCAGCTCGCGGATCGGTCGCATTTTCTCGTCCTCGAGTATGTCGAGGGCACCCCGCTCCAGGACGTGCTCGCCTCGGCACCGCTCCCCGCGCGACGCGCGCTCCACATCGCGAGGCAGATCGCGTCTGCCCTGGAGGCGGTGCACGCGAAGGGGATCGTGCACCGCGATGTGAAGCCGCAGAACATCCTCCTCGGCGCCCGTGATCAGGTGAAGCTCATCGATTTCGGCCTCGCCAAGGTGAACGTAGAGCTCCTGTCCACCGAAAGCCGCGAGGCCGCGGGCAAAGGCCAGGACCTCACCGCTGCCGACCAGGTCCTCGGCACGCTCAGTTATCTCGCGCCGGAGGCCGTGCGCGGCATGGATGCCGTCGATGCTCGCGCAGATCTTTATGCGCTTGGAATCATCTTGTACGAAATGCTGTCCGGGAGAAGCCCGTTCGACGCGAGCGACGGCCAATCTTCCTTCCGGCGGCGGCTCATCGAGGATGCGCCCCCGCTCCGCCAGCGTGCTCCGGGATCAGGTATCCGCCCCGAAGTGGAGGCGTTCGTGATGCGGCTCGTCCAGCGAGACCCGATCCAACGCTATCCGACGGCTACCAGCGTGATCGCGGCCATCGACGGGGCCATTGCGGTGATGGAGGGTGCGTCGAGGCAGATCGAGCCGACCGTTGCGATGCACCCCGGTGCTCCGGGGCACCAGACGAGCGCGACATCGCTCGCGTCCAGGTGGACCTCGCCGGCGATGAAGCCGTGGCTCATTGCGTCCATCGTCGTATCGCTCTTGCTCAGCGTCGCGCTCTTGATCGCCATCCTGCTCAGCTGACAGAGACTCAAAAAGGCCACTCAGCCGGGGCAAGGGGCTCCGCACGCCATGACGTTGCCAGGACAGGCTTCTATCGGCCCGAGACACGTGCCGATGACGCAATCGGAGCCAGGCGTGCAGTACACCAAACAGGGAGCGCTCGTCATGCAATTGACCGAGCAATCACCTTCGCACCAGATCTTGTGCATCCCCGATCCCATGCAGTTCACCAGCGCGTCTCGGCGCGCCCCGATGTCGCAGACGCTTCCCTCCTGACAAGCGATCTGGCACGGTTCATCGCACACGTGATCGCAGTCGTTTGTCTGCATGCAGCTGGTCCGCTGCGACGCGCCGCGCCCTTCCTCGGGGCCGCGGCTCGATGGGCCAGGGAGGCGAGCTCTTGTGTCGCCCTTCTTCTCGGGGCCGGGATCCGGAGCCTTTGCCAGGAGGCGATCCGCCGCCGGGCCACCGGGAGCCTTGGCGGGCGGTGAGGCCGCCGGTCGCTGCGCGCCGGTCGCCCCCGGCGATCTCGCGTCGGGCTCGACGTGCACCGCACGGAGAACCACGGCGGCGAGCACGCCTGCGGCGAGCAGCGGGAACGCCAGCACGGCCCACCGCAGCCTCCGTCCACGTACCGTGGTCGCCGTCCACTGCGTCGCCTGGGTGAACGCCGATGCGGCCGAGGAAGGGGCGAGCCCCTGGGGCATCCACACCGTCGTGGCGGTGCTGAGCGGATCTGCCGCGGGGGCCCCGGCCGCGCCGAACCGCAGGGCAAAAGCGGGCGGTTGACCGGCCAGGACCGCGCGCACGTCCTGCTGCATGACCGTCGCGCTCGGGTAGCGCTCGCCTCGATCGAACGCGAGCGCGCGATCGACGACGGCGCACACCCACTGCGGGGTCTCCGGAGCGACGCTCGCGAGCGGCGGCGCAGGCAGCGTGGCCATCTTGACGACCAGATCGGTGTCAGAGCTCGCGTCATGGATGCGCCGCTTCGTGATCAGGCGAAACATCGTCGCTCCGACCGCGAACAGGTCGGCACGCGCATCGATCTCGTCGCCTCTGACTTGCTCCGGTGGCATGTAGGCGACCGTGCCGAGCGTCGTTCCCGTGCGCGTCCGAACGTAGTCGGCCGCGGCCTGCCTGACACGGGCGACGCCGAAGTCGAGCACCTTCAGGCGCCCGTCGCGGAGGCGGAACAGGTTGTCTGGCTTGATGTCGCGGTGGATGATGCCGTGCGCATGGGCCGCGACCAGCACGTCCAGCAGCCCGTCCACCATGGCCAGCAGCTCGGCCATGTCCATCCTGCCCAGGCGCCTGGCGTACGAGGCGAGCGACTCACCATCGAGCAGCTCCATGACGAGGAACGGGCAGCCGTCCGCTGTCGTGTCGATATCGCGTATTTCCACCGCGCCGGGATGGACGAATCGATTGACGGCTTGCGCTTCCTGATCGAACCGCGCACGCAGCTCGGGCATGCGCGCGATCTCGGGGTGGAGGATCTTGATGGCATCTCGCCGCCCGATCTTGTGCGCGCCGACGTAGACAGCGGCCATGCCGCCCGAGCCCAACAACCGCTCGATCGTCCACTTCCCGCACAGCACTGTGCCGACTCTGCGCTGCAGTTCCTGGTCGTCCATATCCGGGTTCAGGTTTGCTAATTCGCCGAACGGAGTCCTCGCGGCGCCCCAGCACCGCCCGTCGCCCATCCTATCCGATGGGCCGTGGCGTCGTGACCGCGCGACGTTGTCGTGACCGCGCGACACTCGGCGTGCCGTCCCGGGTGTGTCGCCGGCCGAGCTCGGCCGCAGACCGACCAGGCCGACCCAACGTGCCCGAGTCGACACCAGCGCCCTGCCCTCGCCGCGCGTGCCGCGCCGCGAGGGAGCGTGACCGTGGATCCGCCCGAAAGCCGATGGTACCGTCGCCGCGATGTCGGGGAGCGTGGACCAGCTCGAGGAACACCGCGCGGCGCTCACCGGGCACTGCTACAGGATGCTCGGTTCCGTGGTCGACGCCGACGACGCCGTCCAGGAGACCATGGTGCGCGCCTGGCGGAGCCTCGACAAGTTCGACGGGCGATCGTCGCTGCGCACCTGGCTGTACCGCATCGCGACGAACGTCTGCCTCGACGCGCGGGCCGATCGCGCGCGCCGGGCGCGCCCGCTCGAGGAAGGCCCTGTCGGCACCGTGGACGACGAGCTCCAGACGCGCCCGCGCGCGCACTGGCTGGAGCCCGTCCCCGACGCGCACGCCCTCCCGGCGGACATCGACGCCGCGGAGCGGGTGGTGCTCCGCCAGAGCATCCGCCTCGCGTTCGTCGCGGCGCTCCAGCACCTGCCGCCGAAGCAGCGCGCCGCGCTGCTGCTCACGGAGGTGCTCGGGTGGTCCGCCGCGGAGGTCGCCGACAGCCTCAGCACCTCGGTCGCCGCGATCAACAGCGCGCTCCAGCGCGCGCGGGCGACGCTCGCGAGCCGCGATCTCGACGACGTGCGCGCCACGCTGCCGGAGCCGCAGTCGGCGCTGGTCGACCGCTACGTCACCGCCTTCGAGCAGTACGACGTGGACCGGCTCGCGGCGCTGCTGCACGAGGACGCGACCCTGTCGATGCCGCCGTTCACCCTCTGGCTCCGCGGCCCCGACGCCATCCGCGCGTGGCTGCTGGGCCGGGGCGCGGGCTGCCGCGGGTCGCGGCTCGTGCCGACGGCCGCCTGCGGCTCGCCGGCGTTCGGCCAGTACCGCCCAGCGCCGGAGGGCGGCCACCGGGCCTGGGCGCTCATCGTGCTCGAGCTCACGGGGGACCGCATCGCCAGCATGACGTCCTTCCTCGACACCGAGACGCTCTTCCCGCGGTTCGGCCTGCCTCTCGAGCTCCCCGCGTAGCCCCCGCGCCCGGCCGGATCGGGGCGGCGATCTTTTTTTCCGGTCGACCGATGAGTCCCGGCGCAGGCGGGGGTCTATGGGGTGAACTCCGGCACGACGGCCCTCATGGACGCGATCGTGGCCGGCATCACCCGATGTCCATGCTCGAACAGGAGAAGAGGACCATGACAACGAACAGCGCTCGCAAGATCTTCGTCAACCTGGCCGTCCGCGACCTGAAGCGGTCGATGGAGTTCTTCGCGAAGCTCGGCTTCGAGTTCAACCCGCAGTTCACGGACAACAACGCCGCCTGCATGATCGTCAGCCAGGAAGCCTTCGTGATGCTCCTCGTGGAGCCGTTCTTCAAGGGTTTCACGAAGAGGGAGATCTGCAACACGAGCACGCACACGGAGGGGATGTTCGCGCTCTCGTGCAGCAGCCGGGCCGAGGTCGACGAGATCGTGAAGAAGGCGATCGCGGCGGGCGGGTCGCACGCCATGGATCCGCAGGATCACGGCTTCATGTACGGCTGGAGCTTCTACGACATCGATGGTCACCACTGGGAGGTCGTCTGGATGGCCCCCGAGGCGATCCAGTCGTAGCCGGCGCCTCGACGAAGGAGAAGGAGGAGAGCCATGGTCGAGAGCCAAACAGCGAACAGCGATAGCTTCCAGGTCACGACGCCGTCGGCGGACGAGGTCCGCATGACGCGCCTGTTCAACGCGCCGAGGCACCTCGTGTTCGAGGCGATGACGAAGCCCGAGCACATCAAGCGGTGGTGGGGCTGTCTGGGCGAGGGCTACTCGGTGCCCGTCTGCGAGATGGACCTCCGGCCGGGCGGCAAGTGGCGCTTCGTGAACCGCCACCCCGGGGGCGAGGCCGCCTTCCACGGCGAGAACCAGGAGATCTCGCCGGCGAGCCGGCTCGTGTTCACCGAGATCTTCGAGCAGTTTCCGGACACCGTCTCGGTGGTGACGGCGGTCTTCACCGACGAGGGCGAAAAGACGCGGCTCACGGCCACGGTGCGCTATCCGTCGACGGAAGTGCGCGACATCGTCCTCGCGTCCGGGATGCCCAAGGGCGCGGGCATCAGCTACGACCGCCTCGAAGCGCTCGTTGCGCAGCTGCAGCAGCGATGAGCCGACCGGCCGGCGGTGAGCGGGCGCGGCGCTGCCAGCCTGCGCTCGCTCACGCGCGGCGCTCGGCGAGCACCTGCCGCAGCGTCGCGCCGCCCACGGGCTTCGTGAGGTGCAGGTCGAAGCCGGCCTGCCTCGACCTGGCCTGGTCCTCGGGTCCACCGTAGCCCGAGATCGCCACCAGGTAGAGCGCGTCGCCCCCGGGCGCGGCCCGCGCCCGGCGGGCGACCTCGTGGCCATCGATGCCCGGCAAGCCGATGTCAATGAAGGCCACATCGGGGCGCAGCTCCAGCAGCTTCGTCACGCCGTCCAGCCCGTCCACCGCCACCGTCACCTCGTGCCCCAGGGCCTCGATGAACTCGCACATCACCCGGCGCACGTCCTCCACGTCCTCCACGACGAGCACCCGGCGCCGCTCGGCGGTCTCCGCTGGCGGCGGGGCGGCGGGCGGCCCGGCGCCCGGCGCGAGCGGCAGCGCCGCGGCCGGCGCGAGCGGGGGCGCCGCGCCCGGCGCGAGCGGCAGCGCCGCGCCCCGGCCGAGCGGAAGGCGCACGATGAACTCGCTGCCCTGGCCCGGTCCGGCGCTCTCCGCGACGACGCTGCCGCCGTGCATCTCCACCAGCCGCCGCACCAGCGTGAGCCCGAGGCCCAGCCCGCCCGTGCTGCGGTCGATGGTCTGATCGACCTGCGTGAAGAGCTCGAACACCCGCTCGAGCATCGCCGCCGGGATGCCGCGGCCCGTGTCGCGCACCCGCAGCACGGCCTCGGGCGCGCCGCCCGCCGCCTCGCGGGTCAGCCGCACCGCGATGGCCCCCTCCGGCGGCGTGTACTTCGCGGCGTTCGTCAGGAGGTTCGTGACCACCTGCTCCAGCCGCGTGGCGTCGGCCTGCATGCCGAAGTCCCCCGGCCCGACCTCGACCGAGAGCGCGTGGCGCCGCGCCTCCACGGCCGGTCTCACCGCGGCGGCGGCGTTCCGCACCGCCGCCGCGAGATCGACGTCCTCCAGGCGCAGCTCCACCGTGCCGCGCGTGATGCGCGACACGTCGAGGAGATCGTCCACCAGGCGCACGAGGTTGCCCACCTGCCGCCGGGCGATCTCGCGGTAACGCGCCGATCTGGGCGCTTCGCCCGCCAGATCGCCGAGCAGCGTGAGCGACAGGCTGATGGCGGCCAGGGGGTTGCGGAGCTCGTGCGCGAGCATCGCGAGGAACTCGTCCTTGCGCTGATCGGCGAGCCTCAGCGCCTTGACGAGCGCCTCCACGCGCCGGCGGGCGCTCACCTGGTCGGTCACCTCGAAGGCGAACACGAAGATGCCCTCGATCGCCCTGTCGCGGTCGCGCATCGGCTGGAAGACGAAGTTGAAGAAGCACTCCTCCGTCGTGCCATTGCCCTGGCGGTCGAGCCGCACGGCGAGCTCCTTTCCCACGAAGGGCTCACCGGTGCGGGTCACGGTGTCGAGGAGATCCGGGATGGATTGACCCTCGAGCTCGGGCAGGGCGGCCAGGATGGGCTTGCCCACTTGCGCTCGCCCGCCGACGAGCTGCTGGTAGAGCGGGTTGACCACCTCGAAGACGTGCTCCGGCCCGCGGAGGATGGCGATGGGACCCGGGGCCTGCATGAAGAGGTCGTTCAGGTACTGGCGCTGCCCCTCGGCTTCCCGCCGCCGGCGCGCGAGCTCCACGTGGATGCGGACCCGCGCGAGGAGCTCCTTCGCGGAGAACGGCTTCACGAGGAAGTCGTCGGCGCCGGCCCCGAGGCTGTCGACGCGCACCTCCTCGCCCGCGCGCGCGGAGAGCATCATCACGGCGACGCCGCGGGTGCGCTCGTCGGCGCGCAGCGCCTTGAGCAGGCCGAAGCCGTCGAGCCGCGGCATCATCACGTCGGTGAGCACGAGGTCCGGGACGTGGGCGCGGGCGCTCTCCAGCGCGGACTGACCGTCGGCCACGGTCTCCACCGTCCACCCCTCGGCGAGGAGCAGCCGAAGCACGTAGTCGCGCATGTCCGCGTTGTCGTCCGCGACGAGGATGTGCCCTGGCTGCTTCGGGGCCGGGCGCTCCTCCGCCGGCAGCGCATCCGGCGCCCGCCCGTCGCGCCCCCACTGCGCGGCCTCGTCGAGGAAGGGCGCCGCGCCGCGCGCCTCCGTGGCCGGCGCGGGGGCGAGGTCGATGCGATCCGCGGGCAGGTGCGCCTTCCCGAGCGGGATCGCGACCGAGAAGCGGCTGCCCGCGCCGAGGCGGCTCTCCACGGCCACGCTGCCGCCGTGGAGCTTCGCGAGCTCCCGCACCAGCGCGAGGCCGATGCCGCTGCCCTCGTAGCTGCGGCCCCTGGCCCCCTCGACGCGGTAGAACCGATCGAACACGCGCGGCAGCTCCGCCTCCGGGATGCCGGTGCCCGTGTCCTCGACCGACAGGACGACCCGCCCGCCGGCGTCTTCCAGCGTTACCCGGACGCCCCCCGCGAAGGTGAACTTGTAGGCGTTCGAGATGAGGTTGAGCACGATCTTCTCCCAGAGCTCGCGGTCGACGTAGGCCGGCTCGGAGAGGGGCGGGCACTCCACCGTGAGGGCGAGGCCGGCCCGATCCATGAGCGAGCGGAACGAGCTCGCGAGCTCCGCGGTGAAGGAGCCGAGGTCGGTAGGCTGGTAGCTCGCCTGGATGCGGCCCGCCTCGATGCGCGAGAAGTCGAGCAGCGTGTTGACGAGCCGGAGGAGCCGGAGGCTGTTGCGGTGGATGATCGCGAGGCGGTCGCGCTGCGGCGCGGGCAAGGGGTGCTCGGCGTCCGAGAGGCCGTCCTCGACGGGGCCCAGGATCAGCGTGAGCGGCGTGCGGAACTCGTGGCTGATGTTGCTGAAGAACACCGTCTTGGCGCGGTCGAGCTCGGCGAGCGCATCCAGCCTGTGCCGCTCCTCCTCGCTGGCCCGGGCGTTCTGGAGGGCCGCCGCGCCGTGGCCGGCCAGGAGCCGCAGGAAGCGGCGGTAGTCGTCGTCCAGCACCAGCCGGGGGCTGGCGCCCGCGATGAGGAAGCCTGCCGGCCGGCCGCCGGCGCCGGCGCGGGGGAGCGGCAGCACCACCGCCTGGCGAGGGGCGTCCGGCCATGGCCCTCCTGGAAGGGAGCCGATACCTGCGGGCAGCTCCGACAGATCCACCTCCACGTCCTCGCGCAGCGCGCGGTGCAGCGGCCACACCGCGCCGGCCGCCGCGCCGAGCCCCACCACCGCCGGCGCCGCCGCGTGGCCTGGGTCGAGCCCGGCGGTCCCTGCGAGGCGCGCGGGCGCGCCGTTGTCGACGAGATAGAGCAGGGCGAAGGGCACGTCGCGCCCGGCCTCTGCCAGCGTCTCCATCATCACCCGACAGACATCCTGAACGCTCCTGGCATCAGCCGCCCTGGCCGCCAGCGTCCCGAGGACCTGCAGCCGTCGCTGTCCAAGGATGTACCCTGTGCTCTCGGAGCACGCGACGAGGATACCCGCGACAGCGCCCCTCTCGTCCCGGATGGGGCTCTGACCGTAGCTGAAGTAGCACTCCTCCATGAAGCCGTGCCGATCGAGGACGAGCAGGCCATCGCGGACGTAGGTGGCCCCTCCCGCGAAGACCTTCTCGATCATCGGCTCGATGATCTCCCAGATCTCCTTCCAGCACTCGCGGCCCGCTTGGCCCATGGCGGCCGGGTGCTTCTTGGACCCGAGGATCGGGCGGTAGGCGTCGTTGTAAAACTGGATCAGCTCCCGACCCCACCAGAGGAACATGGGGTGTTCGGACGAGAGCAGGATGGACAGCGCCGTCCGCAGCGACTGGGGCCATGCTTCGACCGGGCCGAGCGCCGTCTGCGACCAGTCGATCGAGCGTATCAGCGCCCCCATCTCCCCGCCGCCCGCGAGCGCGCCGCCGGCCGGATCCGGCCCAGCCCCGGCGCTCGCTTCCTCGACGCGCCCCACGCCGGTCCGCTCCTTGACGCGGTCGCGCTGGCCGGTGCGCTGTCTCGTCATGGCGAACACCTGCTTTCTTACCACAGCCGAGTCCAGCCATCCTGCGCGCCGCCATGCTGGGGACGGTCGCCCGCTCGGCTCAACGACCCTCTCGATGCGTACCGCGTAGATACGCCGGCCCAGCCCCATCGGGGCGAGTGAATTTCCTTGACACGTCAATCACTCCACCGCCTGCGGGACATCTCCGTGGCCCCCTCGCAGAAGCTCGCGCCCGCTTTCACCATCTTCTGAAATCATGCGCGGCCCTCCGATGGCCGAATGAATATTTACAGAACTCCGCAAAGGCAACTCCGGCGGGAGCGCTTGCCCGAGCCAAACAATCGGTCTAAGCTATCTCGCATAACTTCGGAGGCCGAAACCGGCCTCCCATTGCAAAAGGAGCGTCCATGCGTCGTCTCAGCCCTGCTGCCCGCGTTCGGTACTTCTTCGCTGCCCTGACCGCTGGCGCAGCGATGTTGGGCACCACTGCCCTGCTAGTCCCCTCGAGCGAGGCGGCGCCCGGGGGGAACTGCACCTATTACAGCGACGAGAGCTACACCACCGTCGTCGGCCAGTACGGCCGCGACTGCTGCAACAACCGGATCGCGTGGGGCACCACGACGCAGCACTACGAGTGCGGCGGGTGCTTCAGCTGTACCCCGCCTCCTCGCTGAGGGAAGCGCGCCGGTGATGGGCGGCCGGCTCGACGGCCGCCTTATCCATGTCACGGCCCGTGATCGATCCGAGAGGATGCTTCAGGTCGGCATGAACAAGAACCGTTCTTCTCGATGGCTGTACGGCACCGCCTGGATCGCGCTCGGAATCGTGGCCCTCCCCGGCTGCTCTGGCCGAGTGGACGGGGGCGACGATGCACCGAGCGGCTCGTCGAGCGCTGGCGGCTCGTCGAGCGCGGGCGGCCATGGCGGCAACGCTGGAACGACGGGCGCCGGCGGAGCTGGCACGGGCAGCACGAGCGCCGTTGGCTCTGGTGCAGGCAGCTCGTCGAGCGCGGGCGGCTCAGGTGACGGCGGCTCCGGAGGCTCTGGGACGATCAGCGCCGGGGTCGGCGGCTCTGGCGACGGGTCGGGCGGATCGAGCAGCACGAGCACCGGCAAGTTCGTCGGCAACATCACGACGGACCGCGCCGTGCGCGACGGCTTCGTCCGGTACTGGAACCAGATCACGCCCGAGATCGAGGGCAGGTGGAGCGCCGTCGAGGCGTCCCGCGGCGAGCGAGACTGGAGCAGGCTCGACGCAATCTACAAGTACGCACAGGACAACGACATCCCGTTCACGCAGTCCTCCTTCGTGTGGGGAGCCACGCCCCCGAGCTGGCTAGGGCGTCTCCCCGCGGAGGAGCAACGGCAGGCCGTGAGGGACTGGATGCAGGGGTTCTGTCAGCGGTACCCCGCAACGAAGTACATCGTCGTCGTGAACGAGCCGCCGCCCAACTCCACGCCTTCCTTCAAGAACGCGATCGGCGGCGACGGCGAGAGCGGCCATGACTGGATCGTCAACTCCTTCAAGTGGGCTCGCGAGTTCTGCCCGGGCGCGACCCTGATCCTCAACGACTACAACATCATCGAGTACGAGAGCGAACACGACCGTTTCGTGGTGATGCTGAACGCGGCGCTGAAAGCGGGCGCCCCGATCGACGCCGTCGGCGCGGAGGCCCACGACGTGTACAAGAAGGACGCCGGCACCGTGAAGGGCTTCCTCGACAGGTTCGCCGCCATGGGCCTGCCCGTGTACATCACAGAGCTCGACATCGATCTCGCGGACGACGACGAGCAGCGCAGGGTGATGGAGGAGCAGTTCACGATGCTCTACAACCACACCGCCGTCAAAGGCATCACCTTCTACGGTTACATCGTCGGCTCCACCTGGCGGAGCAACACGGGCCTCATGCACCCGGACAGCACGATGCGGCCGGCCATGGCCTGGCTGATGGACTTCCTCGGTCGCGGCCAGTGATCCCTCCTGCGTGGTGAGCGCTCGCGAGCGCTCGCGCGTGATCCTGGGCAGATCTCGGGCCCTCACGTCGCCAAAGGCGCTCGATCTCCCTCCGCAGCCCCCGCCAGCGCCACAACGACGTCGCCGAGCGGCGCCGCGAGGCGGAGCCACGCCCCGCTGCCCACGCGCAGCGCGGCGAGCACGTCGCCCGCGCTGCCGCGGAACACGCCAAGCAGGCGAGCCGGGCCGCCCTCGTCGACCGCGAGCACGGCCGCCTCTCCGGCCTCGCGGGCCACCACGGCGAGCACGCCGGTGTCGGTCGCGCCAAGCCATGCAGGGCGGCCGCCGAGCGCGATCGTCCGGGCAGCGCCGCGCGCCGGCGCCTCGTGCAGCAGCCCCCGGGCGGCGTCGCAGCCCCAGAACGAGCGCAGCCGCAGCGCGGCCGGCAGCGCGCCGCCGAAGGCCTCGTACGCGTCGCAGGCGTCGTGGCCGGGGTCGAGCGGGAGCAGGTCGGCGTCGCTCGGGACAAGGCGGGCGAGCGCCGCGTCGCGCGCCGCCACGAAGCGCGAGAGCGCGCGGCGCAGGCGGCCGGGGGCCAGGTGGAAGAGCGGGCCGGCGCCGGAGCGGACCTCGCCGCCCTCGACCGAGACCCTGTGCGCGCCGCTCCGCTTGAGAAAGAACAGGCTGCCAGCGCGCGCGGCGAGCGGGCTCCCGGGGGCGACGAGCTGGGTCAGCGCTGTCGCGCCGCGGCCCCGCGTGAGCCGCATGAGCTCATGACCGTCGACGCCGAACGCGTGGACGCCATCCGTGCAAAGGCGGTTGAACCGCCCCCCCGACGAGGCGGCGACGAGCTCCGTTCCCGGCGGGGCGAGGTCGCCCTCGCCGAACAGCAGGCGCCGCGCGCGCACGGCGTTCTCCTGAGCGCCGGAGTCCCGCGCCGCAGCCAGGAGCGCCTCGCGCGCGAGGAGGGGCATGCGCTGCTCTATCCCCCATCGCGCGCGCCAGGTGATGTGCTCGACAAGAAACCGCGCGATCCCGGCGACCGACGCGGCGGGCACACCCGCGAGCGCCGCCTCGAACACCTCGTGGATGCCGAGGCGGCGGAGCATCGCGTCGGTCACAGCCTCGAAGGCATACGCCTCGTCCCACGGACCTCGCCGCGCGCCGTGCCAGGCGCCGAGCGCCCAGGCCGCCTCGGCCACGCCGCCGCGCGCTGCGCGTACGGCCGAGAGGGCCGCGTCGAGCCGCTCGGCGTCGAGCACGGCGCGCCCGCCGGGCGAAAGCGCGTCCACGTGCGGGCCCACCTCGGGCGGCGCGGCGGCGCGCCATGCGCTCAGGGCCAACGCGGCGTCCGGCGCGCGGCTCCGCGAAAGCGCCCGCAGCGGCTCCCCGGCGCCGTGCGCGGCCAGCCACGCCGCGAGCGCAGCCGGCTCCTCGACGTCGACAGCGTCGCTCCACGAGAGCAGCTGCACGGAGCAATCGCCGTCGATCCGGAGCGCGCCAGACGGCCGGCAAGCGCGCTCGAACACCAGGGTCACCGGCCGCGCAGAGGCCCCGAGACCAGCGCGCGCCCCGTCGCGGATGCGGAGCAGCTGGCGGAGCGGGCCGAGCGCGGAGCGGCCGACGCGGACGCGGCGCTGGTCCTCGCCGACGATCCACGCCGCCGTGACCCCATCGAGCGAACGCTCGAGGTCTGCCTGCGTCGGAGGCGGCGATGGCGCAAAAGGCGCTGTCGGCCAGACCGCCACGGCTACTCCCCGCGGAGCCACTCGATCGCGGCGTGACGCGCCTCGAACACGCCGAAATGCTGGCCGCGGCGCTCCTCGATCACCATCTCCCCGAACCGGCTGCTGAAATCAGCGGCCCCCGGAGGGCACACCACCGCCAGCCGGATCCAGTAGTTTCTCAGCTTCTGCAGGATCTCCCCTGCCTCCCCTGAGCTGAGGTCGAAGAAGGCCGCCGTCAGGTTCGCCGGGTGGAGGAGAGCACACCGCACGCCGCTCGAGAAACAGGCCTCGATCACGCGGTCGACGTCGCGGACGCTCGACATGAACCCGTGATCCGGCGGCCCTTCCACGAACTGCACACCCCCCTCATCGACAACCGCCAGATCCATGGCTTCCCTCCGACACGGCCTCTGCGCCGCGGGCTCGGCGGAGCGCTCCGCTCGACCCGCGACCAGGGTAATCCCGGCGAGCGGCCGCTGTACAGGCAGCGCGCGGCGAGCCGGAGGAGGCGCCGGGCTCACCCCCCGCCGCGCCGCGCCCAGGGCGTCACAGGGCGCGCCTGACCTCGTCGGAGAACCTCACCGCCTCGCGGAGCACGTGATCGGCGAGCGTCGGCTCGATGATGCTCTTGATCTGTCCCGTCTCGATGCCCTGTTCCGCGGCCGTCTTGAAGTCGATGACCTCATCGGCCATCGTCGCGAGCTGCCCGCTGTCGACGCGGAACTCGTGCGCCTGGTACATCTGCCCGGCGCGCGCGGTCGCCTGGTCGATGAGCGCGCGCTCCTGCGGGTCGAGCAGGTGCGCGATGAACTCGAGGTGCTCCGCCATGATCCTCGTCCAGAACGCCGAGACTTCGTCGCTCTGGAGCGCGATGTCGCCGTACGCGAGCCGATCGAGCCGGGCGACGAAGCGCTCGGCCTCCCGCGCGATGTGGTCGAAGAAGAGCGGCCAGACGAGGCTCCGGAGCGAGCCGCTCTCCTGCGCGCGCTGCATGCGGCGCTTGTACTCGATGAAGCGCTGGACGCTCGACCGCGTCGAGGCGAGGAGCGAGGAGATCCCGTAATCGCCATACCCCTGGTCGCGCGCCGCGAGGAAGTGCCTGGCGAAGAGGTTCTGGTACTGCCGCGCCTCGTCCCGGGGCCCGCGGAGGTGATCGCCGGGCATGAGCAGCGTCATGAACAACGCATGTTCCATCATCTGGTCCGTCCAGAAGAGGACCTCCGAGACGGCGTGCGCTGCATAGCCGGCGCCCGGGGCGGGCAGGAAGATCGGCTTCCTCGAGCGCCGGTCGACGGCGATGCCGGGCGTATAGGCGGCCCCTTCCGGTAGTGCGAGGGGCCCGATCGACTCGCACATCGCGTAGCTCTTGTCGGGCAGCGCGAGGCTCGGTGTGGCGAGCAGCGAGACACCCGCGGTGGCCACCGCGCTGCCGGCGAATTGCCGGCGTCCAAGTTTCCCTTGCGGAACACGCTTCTCCATCGACGCTCCTCCAGGTTCATGCATCCGTGAGAATCGGAGCGCGAAGGTGCATGTCCCGCGCCTGAGCCAAAGAGTCGATTCGCAGGGCGGTCCGCCGGCGCGCGCCTCACCGATCACGACGGCCGGCGACGCGCGGAATCACCACGCCCGAGCGCTTCGTCAGCAGAGAGGTCGCGTGGGGGCGCGCCGGACGTCACCCGCGGAATCCGCCCGTGATGGGCCGCCCCGCGATCGCCGGCCTGCGAAGATAGCGCACATTCACCCTCCTCCACCGACCACCTGCGACCACGGAGCACATCGCACCGCGGAGGACACACGCCCGCGACGACAGACCTGCACACCTCGCGCTGGCGCCGCGAGCGCACCTACACCCACATACAGCCGTCCCTTGTGTCGGGCTTCGGATTTCTTCGCTATCGTCGCCCGGGATGTCGAGGACCCGCCCTCGGCTCCGACAACCCCACGAACGCGCGCCCGATCCCGGGGCGACAGCGAAGAGAAGGAGCCGATCATGAAGTACATCCTGATGATGAACACCCCGTGCGCGGGGCCGTACCAGGTCGCCAACTGGCAGCAGAAGGACTTCCAGGCGCACATCGCGTTCATGAAGAGCTTCCACACGAAGCTCAGCGCGTCGGGCGAGCTCGTGGCGGCCGAGGGCCTGGCGGGGCCCGACCAGGCCAAGCTCGTGCGCGCTGGCAAGGACGGCAAGCCGATCACCGACGGGGTGTTCCCGGAGACCAAGGAGTTCCTCGCCGGGTACTGGATCGTGGACGTCGAGAGCCCCGAGCGCGCGTACGAGATCGCCGCGCAGGCGTCCGCCGCGCCCGGCCCCGGCGGCGCGCCGCTCAACATGGGGATCGAGGTGCGAGAGGTGATGAGCGCGCCGCCCGTCGATCGCTAGTGACCTCTCCGTCCCACAGCGCCACGGCCGAGCGCCTGCTGCGCGACCTCGCGCCGCAGGTGCTCGGCGCCGTCATGCGGCGATTCCGAGATTTCGGCGCTGCGGAGGACGCGGTCCAGGAGGCGCTGATCGCGGCGGCCACGCAGTGGCCGCGCGAGGGCGTGCCCGACGAGCCGCGCGCCTGGCTGATCCACGTGGCGTCGCGGCGCATCGCCGATCACGTCCGGAGCGAGGCGGCGCGCCGCCGCCGCGAGGCGATCGTGGTCAGCCTCGTGCCGCCCGAGCTGCAGATCGCCCTCGCCGCCGACAGCGACGAGGCGTCGCTCGAGGACGACACGCTCACCTTGCTGTTCATGTGCTGCCACCCCGCGCTGTCCGCGCCGTCCGCGATCGCGCTGACCCTGCGCGCCGTCGGCGGCCTGACGACGGCCGAGATCGCAAGAGCGTTCCTGGTCCCGGAGGCGACCATGGCGCAGCGGATCAGCCGGGCCAAGCAGAGCATCAAGGCGTCCGGCGTGCCGTTCGAGCGGCCGACGCCCGAGGCGCGCGCGGAGCGCCTCGGCGCCGTCCTGCACGTGCTCTACCTGATCTTCAACGAGGGTTACACCTCGAGCTCCGGCCCCGCGCTGCACCGCGACGATCTGTCGGGCGAGGCGATCCGCCTGACGCGCGCCGTGCAGGCGCTGCTCCCGGACGACGGCGAGGTCGCGGGCCTCCTCGCGCTCATGCTCCTGACCGACGCGCGGCGCGCGGCGCGGACAGGGCCTCTGGGCGAGCTGATCCCGCTCGCGGAGCAGGATCGACGCCTGTGGGATCAGCGCGCGATCGCCGAGGGCGTCGCGCTCGTCACGGCGGCGCTGTCCCGGGGCTCGATCGGCGCCTACCAGGTGCAAGCCGCGATCGCGGCGGTGCATGACGAGGCGGCGCGGGCCGAGGACACGGACTGGCCGCAGATCCTGGCGCTGTACGGCGTGCTGATGCGGATGTCCGACAACCCGATGGTGGCGCTCAGCCACGCGATCGCGACGGCCATGGTGCACGGCCCTCAGGCGGGGCTCGATCTCCTGAACGCGCTCGACGCCGACGCGCGCCTCTCGGGTCATCACCGCCTCGACGCCGCCCGGGCGCACCTCCTGGAGCGGGCCGGTGATCGCGAGGCGGCGATCGCGCACTACAGGCGTGCGGCCAGCCGCACGACGAGCATCCCGGAGCAGAACTACCTGACGACGCAGGCGGCCCGGCTGAACGACGCGCTGAAGTAGCGAGTCGCGCGACGCGCGCAAGAGCCGCGAACGTGGGCAGCGAGATCAAGACAAGACAAGGAGAGATGCCGCAAGCCTGACAGCAGGTGACGCCCGGGCGACCGCTCAGCCGCTCACCAGCTCGCCGGCGAGGCGGATCGCCGCCGCCAGATCCTCCGTGACGTACACGCGCTGGGACCGCTCCGGGAGGCGCGCCTTGTCGAAGATCTCGCGAGGCCTGGGCAACGGACCGGCCAGGATCACCGCCTTCTGGCGCCGCGCGAGCCCGTCGAGCGCGTTCTCGAGGGCGATGAACCCTGTGCTGTCGATGAACGGCACCTTGCCGAGGTGGAGGATCATCACCTCGTAGCTGTCCCCACGGATGGCGTGCAGCGCCGCCATCGCCTTCTGGGCGGCGCCGAAGAACAGCGGGCCATTGATCTCGTAGAGGGCGACCCGCCTCGGGAGCTCGACTTCGCTCGAACCGCCGGCGGCGTCCAGCACCGTTCGGCTCCCCGTCAGCTCGGCCATCCGGCGCATGAAGAGGATGGCAGCGAGGATCACGCCGGCCGACACCGCGATCACCATGTCCAGGATGACGGTGAGCCCATAACAGGTCAGGAGTACGAACACATCGCTCCTCGGCGCGAGCTTCACGATGCGAATGAAATGGTGGAGCTCGGACATGTTCCACGCGACGAGCAGCAGCAGCGCCGCCAGCGACGCCATGGGGACGTAGGTCACGAGCGGGGCGAAGACGAGGATCGACAGGAGGACGACCATGGCGTGGGTCGCGGACGCGATCGGGGAGCGCGCGCCTGCCCGGATGTTCGTGGCCGTCCGCGCGAGCGCTCCGGTCGCCGCGATACCACCGAAGATCGGCGCAACGATGTTCCCGATACCAAGGCCAATGAGCTCCGAATCCGGATCGTGCTTGGTCCCTGTCATGCCGTCGGCGATGACCGCCGACAGCAGCGATTCGATGGCGCCGAGCATGGCGATAGCGAAGGCGGCGGGGAGCAGCTCCCTCACGAGCTCGAGCGAGAGCCCATCGCCCCACGGCAGCGAGGGCGTCGGGAGGATCGACGGGATCCCGGCGATCTCCACGCCACCGACGGTGGAGCGAAAGCGGCTGCCGATCGTCGCCACGGAGAACGCGGGGTAAACCGCGTCGACGACCGCCGCGGCGAGCGACACGACGGTGATGGCGATGAGCGGCGCCGGCACCTTCTTGATGACGCGGGGGACAAGCAAGAGCAGGGCGAGCGTCGAGGCGGCGACGGCCAGCTCGAAGAGATCGGCCGTCCCGCGCGCCGCCCACAAGGCCGCCACCTTGGCGGTGTAGTGCTCCGGGAGCGGCCCGGCCTGGAGGCCCAGGACGTCCTTCACTTGAAGCGTCGCGATCACGGTGGCTATCCCGGCGGTGAAGCCCGTGGTCACCGGATGCGGGATGTATTCGATGAGCCGGCCGAGCCGCACGAGCCCCATGATCACGAGCAGCACGCCGGCCAGGAGCCCCGCTGTCATCAGGCCGGCCAGCCCATGCTCCGTTACGATCGGCGCGAGGATCACCACGAAGGCCGCCGTCGGGCCGGTCACCTGGAACTTGCAACCGCCCAGCAGCGCCACCAGCGCGCCGGCCACGATCGCCGTGTAGAGCCCGTGCTGAGGGGGAGCCCCCACCGCGATGGCGAGGGCCATCGAGAGAGGGAGCGCCACGACGCCGACGACGGTGCCTGCCAGGAGGTCGGCCTGGAGATCCCCGAGGCCGTACCCCTTGCCAAGGCAGCGCCGGAGCGCCGACGCCACCGGGATCCGATGCCGCGCCGGAGCCGGCTGCGAGGCGGGCGGCCGGGGCGCGTCGCCGCCCTGGCCCGGCCGGTCGATCGCTGGAGCGACGCGCTCGGACCTGAACGACATCGTCATACCTCCATCGAATGCTCCTGGATGCTGAGCAACATCGGATGATGAGCAACATCGATGCCACGCGACGATGTCCTCTGTTGGTCGCGCAATTCGCGCCGTTTCACGGTGAACTGCGGGATGGAACTGGATTCACGACAAATTGTCGCTATAAAATTCTTGTGCCCAGGCGATCTCGACAACTTGACGCGGTCATCGAGCCCGTCATGCGCTCATCTGCGATGCGGGAGCTCGGCCGCGTTCTTCGGATGGTCGCTCCGAGGGAGGTGGGGATCTCGCTTGTCGGAGAGAGCGGGACTGGCAAGGAGGTGCTCGCTCGCCAGCTTCATGATCTATCGCTCCGGCGCTCGGGTCCCTTCATCCCCATCAACTGCGCTGCCGTGCCGGAGCCGCTCTTCGAGAGCGAGCTGTTCGGTCACGAGAGAGGCGCCTTCACCGGGGCGGTCGAGAAGACGCGCGGAAAGCTGCAGGCGGCGGACGGCGGTACGCTCTTCCTCGACGAGATCGGCGAGATGCCCATATCGGTCCAGGCAAAGCTCCTGCGCTTCCTGGAGAACCGAAAGTTCATGCGCGTGGGTGGGACCGAGAAGATCTCTGTCGATGCGCGCATCGTCTGCGCGACGCTGCGGCCGCTGGAGGAGGAGGTGAAGGCCGGGCGCTTCCGGGCCGATGTCTATTATCGTATCCAGGGCGTCACGCTCGATGTGCCGCCCCTCCGGGAGCGACAGGCGGATTTTCCGCCGCTCGTCCGCCTGTTCCTGAAGCAGCTCGCTGCCAAGCACGGGACGCCGCCGGCACGGATGACGAGGGCGGCGATGGACGCCTTGCGCCGACACGACTGGCCGGGCAATGTCCGCGAGCTCCGGAGCGTCATCGAGCTGGTCACGCTCCTGCGCGCGGGGAAGCAGGTCCGGGTGCGCGACCTCCCAAGGCCGATCAGGGAGGTGGCTCCGGTCAGCGAAGCTCCCTCGGCGTCGGTGACCGGAGGTGATCACGTGCTGGAGATCTCGCTCGACGCCACGCTGGACGAGTCCATCCGGAAGATCCTTGACGCGGCGCTGGCGCTGGAGCGTGGCAACCGTTCCAGGGCGGCGGAGAGGCTCGGTATCAGCCTTCGCACGATCCAGCGGCACCTCGCCCGCTGGGCTCACCCCGCTCGTCTCGCGGGCCACGTCGGGTGATAGAGTCGCTCGGCCATGTCGTCTTCCCCGTCGCGGCCCACGGTGTCCACGGCCATCGCCGGCCGGGTGGTCTCGTATGCCGCATCTCGCGGCCTCCGCCACAGCGATCTTCTCGAGGTCGCCGGCATCTCCGCCGAGTCGCTGCGCGACGCGGACAGCCGCTTGCCGGTGACGTCGTTCGACGCCCTGTGGGCGCACGTGGTACGCGCGCTCGACGATGCCGGAGCGCCCATCCACCTCGCCGCGCGGACGCGCATGGAGGAAATGCACGTCATGGGCTTCGCGGTCATGACGAGCACGAGCGCCCGTGAGTCGCTCGACCGAGTCGAGCGCTACATGGTGCTCCTGGCGGATACACCGCGCTGGGTGATCGATTACGCGACGGACCGGGACGCGCCGTTTGCGGAGCTGCACCGGTCACCCCGCTTCACGCTCGGCGCACGCATCGCGACCGAGTGCAGCCTGGCGGTGCACCTCCGTTGCTTCCGCCAGTGCGCTGGCGTCGAGTTCTCGCCGCTCCGGGTCAACTTCCGCCATGCAGCGCCGCGCGATCTCGCCGCGCACCGGGACTTCTTCCGCTGTCCTGTCGAGTTCGACGCGCCCCGCGATGGCTTCGCCTTCCCAGCGTCGTTGCTGGATCTCGTGCCTCGCGACGCGAACCCTGCCCTGAGCGCGTTCTTCCACCAGCACGCGGAGGAGCTCCGCCGCCGTCGCGTCGCCGACGCGTCGCCCATGTCCGATCGGGTGCGTGACGTCATCGCGCACCTCCTCGCCTCGGGCGAGCCTTCGGCGACCGCCGTCGCGCGGCGGCTCGGGGCGAGCGAGCGCACGCTGCGGCGGCACCTCGAGGACGAGGGGACGACGTTACGGCAGATCGTCAGCGAGGTGCGCCGTCAGACCGCCGAGGAGCTGCTCCGCGAGAGCGACACGTCGATGTCGGAGATCGCCTTTTTGCTGGGGTTCTCGGAGGTGACGGCCTTCGCGCGGGCCTTCAAGCGCTGGTCAGGGAGGACGCCCGGCCGGTTCCGTGAGGAGGCGCGCGGCGGCCGGGGGCGCCGCGCCGCAGCTGGCGTGGACGGCGAGGTGGACGACGGGTGACCGCCGAGGCGATAGCCCACCTGGCCCGGGGCCTGGGGCCGCGGCCGTCCAGCGCGCCCGGCCTCAGTACGATATCTCGGCGGCGGCGACCTTCTCTCTCGCCGCTTCCCACGACAGCGGGAGATCGGCAGCGCCGACGGTCCACTGGGTCACGACGCCGTGGACGCTGACCGCGCTCGACGCGCTCATCGCCGAGAGGTGGGCGTCCGACATCACGAACTTCCCCATCGCCTCTTCGTCCTTCCACACCGTGATGGTCCGCGCATAGCCGCACTTCGCCGACGTTCCCAGCGTGAAGCCGATCAGCCCTTCCTGCGCGGGCAGCTGGGTGAGGAGGGGCCCCATGAGCTCGCCGAACCTCCGCTGCGCCGCCTCGTCGGGCTTGAGCCAGAGCAGGGTCGACGAGACAACATAGGCGTCCTGCGCGGCGCCCGTGAGCGCGCCGTCCGCGAACCCGGGCCCCCCGAACGGCGCGCTCTGCAGATCGTCATCGGTGCACGTGAACTCGGAGGCGGCGGTCTGCGTGCCCGAGCCGCCGCTCGTGTTGCCCTGTGTCGCTTCCTGGTCGTCCGCGCCGCAAGCCGGGACGAGGGCGGCGACCGCAACGAGGAACGGGACAAGCGCGACGCGAGAGAGGGAGAAGTCGATTCGAGACATGATGGACCTCATGACAGGAAAGAGGGTGATGTTGTCGGGTGCGAATCAGCGCTCGTCGACGCGCGCGGGCGAGACGACGCCGAAGACGAGCACGGGGAAGGTCCGCTGCAGGCGGCGAGACGTGAACTCCGTGCGCCGGCCGAAGCTCCTGACCGAGACGCGCGCGCCCACCGGCTGTCCGCTGCCAAGGGTCACGGCCCACATCGGGCTGCCGCCGTCCGGCCGCACGGCGAGGTAGGTGTAACTCCCTGCCGCGAGCCGCTCCTCGACGATGCCGACCACGGGCGCGAGGTCGCCGAGGGATCTCGATAGGTCGCCGAGCGGGCTGCCGGGCGGCGCGTCTCCCGCGACGTTCCGGTCAGCGTGCGTCCGAGGATGCGCGGCGGGGTGGACTACGAGCCAGCCGCCGGCGGCCACGAGCCCGACCAGCAGGGCAGCAGCCACGAGGGCGCGGGTCTGAAGGAAGCGCGAGGTGCGGTGAGCGGCGAGCAACATGCCGGGAAGCTACGCGCCGCGGCTGGCGCCGGCCTTTGCCCGTACGGCCAAGTTGTTGGCCCGCTCGGCCACGCCGCCGGCCGCCACCGACCCGACCCAGGTTGGCCGACCCGACCCAGGTTGGCCGACCCGACCCAGGTTGGCCGACCCGACCCAGGTTGGCCGACCCGACCCAGGTTGGAGCCAGCCCGACCCAGGTTGGAGCCAGCCCGACCCAGGTTGGAGCCAGCCCGACCCAGGTTGGCCGACCCGACCCAGGTTGGCCGACCCGACCCGGGTTGCAGCTACCCCGGTCCGCTCCGGGGACCTACGCTAGCCGCTCCTCGACGATCATCCGCACTCCGTGCGCCGGCCCGACGTTGGCGGCGCGCACCTTCCCTGTGTCGGGTCGCAGCGACGCGAGCCGCAGCCGGAAGCGCCGCAGGATCGTCCCGAGCACCAACCGCATCTCATAGCCAGCCAGAGCTGCGCCAAGACAGCGCCGCGCCCCGCCGCCGAACGGCACAAACTCGAAGGGCGTGAACTTGCGCTCAAGAAAACGCTCGGGACGGAAGCGCAGTGGCTCGGGGTAGAGGTCCTCGCGGAAGTGCGCGACTCCGATGGCCACGCTCACCCCCACGCCAGCTGGCAATGTGTAACCCATCAGCTCCAGCGGACGCAGCAGCCTGCGCGGGCTCGGCGCCGGCGCAAGCGGAAAGCGCCGCAGGGTCTCATGGCATACGGCCTCGAGGTACGGCTGCTTGTCGAGCTTCTCTACCTCCGGGTCGGGCCCGAGCGCCCCCAGCTCGGCGCGAAGCCGCTCGAGAGCGGCGGCATTCTCGGGCCGGTGCAACGCATAGAGGGCCCACGCGATCGAGATGGCCGTGGTCTCGTGCCCGGCAATCACCAGCAAGATCAGCTGATCCATGACCTCCTCGTCGGTCATGGGCTGGCCGTCTTCGTCGCGCGCCTGGACCAGCAGGCTCAGGATGTCCTCGCGCGGCCCGGCCGCGCGCGCCGCCGCAATGAGAGCGCGGAGCTGCTCGTGCAGGAGGCGCTGCCGCCGCAGGAACGCCGCGAAGGGGCCGACCCCACGGAGCTCGCGCCGTAACGACGGGAAGAGCACGAGGAGAGGAGAGAGCCCGTCGATGAGCTCCAGCAGCAGGCTGGCGAGCGCGGCCTTGCGCGCCGGCTCGCTCACGCCGAAGACGGCCTGTAGAATGACGTCGAGCGAGATCTCCTGCGCGACCTCGTACGCCGTGACCTGCTGGCCCGGCCCCCAGCCCGCGGTGCGCCGCTCGGCCAGGTGGCATATCGCCTCGCCGTAGGCACGCATGCGCGCCCCATGGAACGGCGGCATCATGAGCTTGCGCAGCCGGCGGTGCTCGGCGCCGTCGATCAGGAGAAGCGACGTGCGGCCGAGGAACACGGCCATGTGCTTCGACAGAGGGGCGAACGCGTCGGGTTCCGCCGCGTAGATGGCCTTGATGCCGGCGGGATCCCCGGTGCACACCATCGGTGGCTTGCCGGGAAACGAGAAGGGATCGCCGTACCTCCGCGCGAGTGGCACCATGCAGCCAATGGGATCCCGGAGGTAGCCGATCAGGCTCCATAACCGGCTGCGCGGTCCCGGCGGTAAGGTGGGCATGGGCGGAGGATACCAGTCTCCCTGTCTCCCCGCCTACCTGTTCAATTTTCCGCTGAATGACAACGTAATGAGAGGATTTGTCAGGTCGGCGGATCCAGGTCGAGTCAGCCAGACCGGCGCCGCCGCTCAATCCACGGGGAAATGTTCCGCGATCCAGGCCTCCCAGCCCGGCGGGACTTGGGTGGCCTCCAGGTAGCGACGCAGCTGGTGGGCGTCGTCGAAGGCGGACATTCCCCACAAGCGAAACGCGTCGACATAACCCATGTCGTCCTCAAAAGAATCGGCGAAATCGGCGAGCTCCAGGCCGAGCTGCCAAGGCGCCTTGACGTACCCGGCGCAGAGCAGTCGAGCCAGCGAAAGGAGCCCGTCGCGAGGCTCGATCGGACCTGCGTCGCCGCTCGCGAGCGCGGTCGCGCACGCTCGCCAACCCTCCGGCACGGCGGGAGGCATCCATCCGTCGCCTCGTCGGAGCTCGACGACCTGGCGCGACCAGAACCAGAATTCGCGGGTGTTGTAGCGGGCCGCCTTCTCGGGCGTCTCGTACGATTCCCATGGCCAACGCACGCCGTCCTGCTGGCTGAGCCAGATGGTGAAGGAGACGTCGACCGCGATGAACCCCTGCTCCAGAAGCGCCGAGCGACGCGAGGCGGCCGCGATCGGGTCCTCCTCGTCGCCGTCCTCCTCGTCGTCGTCCTCCCCGTCGCCGTCCTCGTCATCTGCCCGATCATCCGTCGGGTGCAACACCTTGTGAACGGCCTCTGCCCAGGTGATCGGCGCGGGAGGGTGGCGTCGCAGGTAGGCGATGCGTGTTTCGCGGTCCGGCGCGAGTTGTTCGAGAAAGACGCCCCACATCCCCAACCAGTCTTCACCAGAGCCCATGCGCCAGCCGATCGTGTAGCGCTCGTAGTCGGGGAAGCGCTCCCACGGCGGAGCGATGTCACCGTGCACGTCGAGGTGCTGACGAAGGCGGGAGCGACAACTCTCTTTCCAGTCCATGGCAACAATCCTCTTCTTGGATCAGAGTCGGCGGAGCTGCACGGCGCGCACCGTGTGGTCAGGCCCCTTCTCGAGCACGACGTCCGCGCGCGCGCGCGTCGGCAGGATGTTCTCGGTGAGGTTGGGGCCGTTGATCGTGCGCCAGATCTGGAGCGCGAAGGCGCGCGCCTCGTCGTCGCCCATCGCGGCATAGCGGTGAAAATAGGAGGACGGGTCGCGAAACGCCGTGGCCCGCAGCGTGAGGAAGCGCTCGATGTACCAGCGTTCGAGGTCGGCCTCGTCCGCGTGGACGTAGATCCCGAGGTCGAAGAAGTCGCTGACGGCGATCGCCGCGGCGCGGTCGGGGCCCTGCAGGACGTTCAGCCCCTCGAGGATCACGATGTCGGGCTGCCTCACGGTCTGCACGTTCCCTGCGATCACGTCGTAGGTGGCGTGCGAGTACACCGGCACGTCAATCGCTTCGACGCCGGCCTCCAGGTCGGCGAGGAACTGCACGAGCCGCCGCAGATCATAGCTCTCGGGAAAGCCCTTGCGGTGCAGGCCAGCGCGCGAGGCGAGCACCGCGTTGGGGTACAGGAAGCCGTCGGTGGTCACCAGATCCACCCGTGGGTGATCGGGCCACCGCGCTAGCAGCGCCTGCAGCACGCGCGCGGTCGTGCTCTTGCCCACCGCGACTGAGCCCGCGATGCCGATCACAAAAGGCCGCCGCCCGACGGGGCGGCCGAGGAATGTGTCCTTCACGCGGCGGAGCTGCTGCGCCGCGCCGACGTGCAGGTTGAGCAGCCGTGAGAGCGGCAAGTAGATCGTCGCGACCTCGTCGAGCGAGAGCCGATCGTTGAGGCCCCGAAGGACCACGAGGTCGGCCTCGGTGAGGGGGAGCGGCGTGGCCGCGCGCAGGCCGGCCCACTGCGCGGCGGAGAAGACCTCGTAGGTCGTGACGGCATCCATGGTCGGTCGGGAGCGATAGTACGCCTCCCGCCCACCGTCGTCGCTCAGAAGAAGCTGTAGAGGGACAGCTTGATGCGCTCGTTGGTCGCGGTCACGTCGTCCGCGAAGGTCTGCTCCGAGCGCTGGAAGGAGAGGCCCGCGCGGATGGCCGGCGTGATGTCGGCGAACAGGTTCGCGTCGATGTAGCGCGACTTGTGGTAGGCCGTGCGGAGCGCGCCGTAGCCGTTCTCCTCGGTCACCCGGTCGTTCGAACCCTGGGTGTAGTTGCCGGAGATGGAGAAGCGCCCCGAGGGCGGCAGGTAGTACTGGAGCCCGACCATGAACCCCGTCCAACCGATCGTCTTCAGGTTGTTGTTCGCGTCGTACACCGCGAGGCCGTTGTCGATGTTCGGCGTATAGGTCGCTCCCTCCTCAGGGAGCGCCGGGTGCGGCACGTTGCTCGCGACGCCGACCACGTCCGAGATGCCCGTGCCCGTGAAGAACGAGCCGGTCAACGTCAGCGCGTTGCCGGACTCCTCCAGCGACTTGGCCGGGATGATCGGGAGCAGCGCATCGACGGAGATGCCGTAGCCGTTGGCCGAGCTCGACTCGACCGGGGCCGCGGTGTGCTCGTTGACCCTGAACTTGCGGAAAATGCCCGAGACGCCGAGCGTCAGCGGATCGTGCAGCATCCCGCCTGCGCCGAGCGTGTGGATCCCCTTCCAGCCGTTGAAGCCGACCTTCAACCCCGCCTGCATGTCCGGCACCTCGGAGTCGCGCTGCGGCGGCTTGAGGACGGCAGCGGCGAGCTCCACGTTGGCGGCGTCGCCCTTGAAGTTGTGGCCGACGCGCAGCTGCGGCATCCGCCCGAACACCTGGTTCATCACCGGGAAGAAGGACGTCGTGGCCGGGAAGAAGTACGGCTGCCACCCGAACAGGTGATAGCCCTGTCCAATCAACAGGTCGACGTAGTCCGTTTCGACCTTGATGTTGGCCTGACGCAAACGGAAGGTGCCGCTGCTGACCAGCGAGGCCTCCGAGACGGTGGGCGGCTGATTGCCGAAGAAGTCGAGCTCCAGCATGGCCGTGGCCTTGATGCCGGACACCTCGGGCGCGCTCACCTTGACGCCGAACCGCGAGTTCCGCGCCGTGAAGTGCGTGCGGCCGTGCGAGCCAGCGTAGGTGTCATCGCGCTGGATCACCGTGGCACCCACCGACTCGCCGAAGCTCTGGGTGGAGTCGTGCATGATGTCGAACTCCGCCATCCCGTAGATCGTGGCCTTCCACTTGGAGGTCACCGGAACGGGATCCTTCTTGACGGCCTCCACCGGCGGAGCCGCCGGAGCAGCCACGTCCGCAGGCGGCGTGGCCGGCGCCTGCGCGTCCGCCGGCTGGGCCGGCGCAGCGGCCTGCGGAGCGGCCGCGTCCGGCGCCGGCGCCGGCGCCGGCGGGGGAGTCTGGGCGTGCGCGACCGCCGCCACGAAGAAAATCGACGCACCGACTAGGTTCGCAACCTTCGATTGATTCATGTTCGAAGCCCCTGGGTTATCCATGGCGCCGGGAATCCCCTGCAAACGCCGCAAATTGTGAGTTCAGCCAAGTTTTACGTCGCACCGCGCAGCTCACAGCCCGGGCGCCGCAGCCGTCTCCCCGGCAGAGCAGCCGGGGTCGAGGCGGCGAACGGCGTCCGCGCCGCCTGCGCGCTTCTTCAAGATGCGCGGCCCGCGTCGCAGAAGGCACGGGCGCGGGCGACGAGCTCGTCGCGCCGCCCGTCGCGCAGGAGCTTGAGATCCACGAGGTTGCCACCAACGCCGACCGCCACCGCGCCCGCCGCGAAGAAGGCGCCCACGTTCTGCAGCGTCACGCCGCCCGTGGGCATGAGCGGGATATGGGGCAGAGGCGCCTTGAGCGCCTTGAGGTACGAGGCGCCGCCGAGGGCGTCGCACGGGAACACCTTCACGACGTCTCCGCCCGCCCGGTGCGCCGCCACGACCTCGGTGGGCGTGAGCGCGCCAGGGGCGTGGACGACGTTCATCGCGACGCACGCCCTCACCGTCCCCTCGTCGAGCGCAGGGCTGACGACGAAGCGCGCCCCGGCCTCGACGCACGCCTCGGCGGTGCGGGCGTCGAGCACCGTCCCCGCGCCGACGAGCGCCCGCTCGCCGTGGCGCGCGGCGACCTCGCGCACGACCTCGACCGCGCCGGGCACGGTCATCGTGATCTCGAGCACGTCGATCCCCCCCTCGAGAAGGGCCTCGACCGCCTGCAGCGCCTCGTCGGCCGAGCCGGCGCGCACCACAGGGACGATGCGCCCACGCGCGATCCACTCGAGCACAGATTGCTTGTTCATCGGTCCACCCGGGCCGTGCCCATCTTCATCGCCTTGAGCACCTCGTCGAGGGTCGCCATCGTCGTGTCGCCGGGCGTCGTCATCGCGAGCGCCCCGTGCGCCGCGCCGCAATCGACCGCCCACTGCGGCCCCTTGCCCGTCAGGAAGCCGTAGATGAGCCCCGAGGCGAACGAGTCGCCGCCGCCCACGCGATCGAAGATCTCCAGATCCTTGCGCTCCGGTGCCTTGTAGAGCTGGCCGCCCTGGTACAGCACCGCGCTCCAGTCGTTGCGCGTCGCCGAGGTCGCCACACGGAGCGTCGTCGCCACCGCCTGGATGTTCGGAAACACCCCGATGACGCGCTCGATCATGCTCTCGAACGCGCCGACGCGCAGGTTGGCGTGCCCATCGTCGACGCCCTCGACCTCGAAGCCCAGGGCAGCCGTGAAATCTTCCTCGTTGCCCAGCATCACATCGACGTACGGCGCGAGCGCTCGATTGACCTCCTGCGCGCGGGCCTGACCGCCGATCGACTTCCAGAGCGACGGACGGTAGTTGAGATCGTAGGAGACGACGACGCCGTGCCGCCTGGCCGCCTCCATCGCCTCCTTCGCCACGCCAGGCGTGGTCTCGGAGAGCGCGGCGAAGATGCCGCCGGTATGGAACCACCTCGCGCCCTCGGCGCCGAAGATCGCATCCCAGTCGATCTCGCCGGGCTTCAGCTGCGACGCGGCCGTGTGGCCACGGTCCGAGAGGCCGACCGCACCGCGAATGCCGAAGCCTCGCTCGGTGAAGTTCAGGCCGTTGCGCACGAGGCGCCCCACGCCGTCGTGCGTCGCCCAGCGAACGTGCGTGAGGTCCACGCCGCCCTGCAGCATGAGGTCCTCGAGCAGGCGGCCGACGGGGTTGTCCGCGAGGGCGGTCACGATGGCCGACCTGAGCCGGAAACAGCGGCGCAGGCCGCGGGCGACGTTGTACTCGCCGCCTCCCTCCCAGGCGTGGAAGCTGCGGGCGGTGGAGATCCGCCCGTCGCCGGGATCGAGGCGCAGCATGACCTCGCCGAGGGACACGAGATCCCAGCGACAGGTGGAAGGATCACGGAGCGTGAAGGACATGGATGACTTGCAGGGGTACGGGCCGCATGGCCGAAGAGCTGGTGGACAAGCAGGGCTCAAAGGGGCAGCCGCCATCGCGGAGATGCGATGAGGCGCCCCGATGGCGGTGATTACCGATCGCCTCCTGGCGCGCGGGACGACTCGACCTCCGCGGCAGATGGGCCTGTGTAGCCCTTGGCGGCAGCGCCCTTCCCCTCGACGATGGGCCGCCCATCGCGGTCGAACTTGACGAGCTCCGCCTTGGTCCCCGCGGCCGTCGGCCAGAGGTACCAGCGCGCGTCCATCCAGCCCACGTGGGCGGCGGGGCCCTCGACCGGCGCGCCCGTCGCTTTCAGCTGGGCCGGCCGCGTCGTTCGGTACTGGTCGACAGAGGTGTACGCAGGACGGTTGAGGGCGAATTGCAGCCCCGCGATGCTGGCGAGCATCGCCAGGCCGCCGGCGATGATCGCCGCGTTCGGCACGCGCCGCTTCGGCGCGACCGGCTCGACGCGCGGCAGGATGACGTGCAGCGCGAGCAGGCCGACGAGGTACAGCGTCCCCGCGAGCAGGAACGGCAGGACATACGAGCCGGTGGCCGTGAGCGCCCAGCCGACGAAGACCTGGAAGAGCGCTCCGCCGACGACGCCGAACGCGGTCATGACGCCGACCACCGTGGCCATCGCCGGGCGCGGGAGGGCATCCGAGACGAGCGTGTAGAGGTTGCTGCTCCAGCCCTGGTGCGCTGCCGCGGCGAGCGACAGGATCGCGACCGCGACGTAGATCGTGGGGATGCCCGCGACGCTCGGGACATCGACGAGGAGCCCGACGGACATGACGGGCACCGCGGAGAGCGCACACGCCAGCATCGCGAGCTTCCGCGCCGTGCCGACCGACCGGCCGCTCGCGATGAGCCTGGAGGACAACCAGCCGCCGCCGATCGCGCCGCCGTCGGCCACGAGGAACACGACGGGGATGGCGTAGGCCATGAAGGTCGGCTTCAGGTTGAACTCGCTGACAAGGAACTTCGGCAGCCAGGTGAGGTAGAACCACCACGGGGCGTCGGTGAAGAACTTCGCCGCCGCGACCGCGTACACGGGCCGCATCCCGAACACCTCGCCGACGCCGAGGGACTCTGTCGCCTCCTTCGGATCGGAGCGGATGTGCGCGAGCTCCTCGGGCGATACCTTCGGGTGCTCCTCGGGCCGCCGGTAGAGGCGCGTCCAGAAGAAGATCCACACGACGCCGACGCCGCCCAGGATGAGGAAGCAGGTCCGCCATCCGTACGCCTCCGCGATGCGCACCGCGAGCAGCGGGGCCAGGATGGCGCCGACGTTCGAGCCGCAGTTGAACAGCCCGGTCGCGAGCGCCCTCTCCTTCTTGGGGAACCACTCGGCCACGGTGCGGACGGCGGCCGGGAAGTTGCCGGCCTCGCCGACCCCGAGCAGGAAGCGAATGCCGGCGAAGCCGGCGAAGCTGCCGACGATGGCGTGGCCGGCCGAGGCGATGTTCCAGAGCAGGAACGTCGCGCTGAGCCCCTTGCGCGGCCCGACGCGGTCGATCCAGCGACCGACGAACACCATGCCGAAGCCGTAGGCGAGCAGGAAGCTCACGTTGATGAGCGCGAGGTCCGTCGGCCCGAGCTTCAGCTCGTTCTCGAAGAACGGGATCAGCAGGGAGAACAGCTGCCGATCAAGGTAGTTGATCGTCGTCGCAAAAAAGAGGAGCGCACAGATGGTCCAGCGAGTGCGGGACATGGCGCCGGCGGTAGCCGGGGCCGCGGGAGACGCTGCGGTCATTGGTTCACCCCGGAGGCGAGGAATCCACCGTCGACTGTGATGCTCGTGCCGGTGATGAAGCTCACCGCGTCAGAGCAGAGAAAGAGGGCCGCGCCGACCAGCTCCTGCGTGTCGCCGAAGCGGCCGAGGGGCGTGCGAGCGAGCAGCTCCTGCCCGCGCCCTGTGCCGTTGAGGAGGGCGCGGTTGAGATCTGTCACGAACACGCCCGGCACGAGCGCGTTCGTCCGGATACCGTGCTTCGCCCACTCGGCGCCGAGGCTCCGGGTGAGCGCCAGCACCGCCGCTTTCGACGCTCCGTAGGCCGCGACCTCGTGGAACGCGACGAAGCTCGACAGCGAGGCGATGTTGACGATGCGGCCCCGGCCGCTGTCCTTCAACGGGCCATGGAAGGCCTGGCAGGCGCGCAGCATGCCGGTGACGTTCGTGTCGAGCAGGCTGGCCCACTCGGCTTCTCCCACCTCGGCGGTGGGCTTCCGGAAGGTCCGACCGGCGCAGTTGACGAGGATGTCGACGCGGCCGAACGCCTCGAGCACGCGGTCGCGCAGGGCGTCGAGCGTCGCGCGATCGCTGACGTCGCACGCCGCCTCGAGCGAGCGCACGCCGCGCTCACGGATCTCGGCGGCGACCGCCTGCACGCGGTCCGCGCGGGTGCCCGTGGCGACGGTGTGTGCGCCCGCCTCGGCGAGGCCGAGGGCGATCGCGCGCCCGATACCCGAGGTGCCACCGACCACGACGGCCGTGCGGCCCGAGATGTCGAAACGGTTCGTCATGCTCCCAGCCAGTCCTTCGCGATGCCCCCGAGGAGCGCCCGCGCGTCGCGCTCGATCTGCGCGTCGGTCGGCGGGACGGGCATCGCCCCGTAGCGCCGGGTCAGCGCGTTAGCGATCGACCGCCGCGAGTGGCGCCACTTGTAGATCAGCTGATCGAGGACGCGCGCGTCGGAGTGCTGCGGCACGAACGTCGGCCCGAGCATCTCCAGGCGCATCATCGTCGTCTCCTCGATGAGGCTCGGGTTGTTCATGAACCACCAGCAGCCGAACGGCAGGACGTTGGCGAACTTGCGCGCCACGACGCAGAGAGGGTGCGTGTTCTCGCGCGCGAGCGTCGTGACGAGGAAGCGCACGTCGGGGTTCTCCGCGGCGAGCCGCTCGAGCGGGGTCAGGTCGACCGTGCTCACGCCGTCGCCGGCCACGCCGAGGCGGGGGTTCACCGCGCGCCGGACGCCGATCATCATGGCGAACGGCAGCCCGTGGTCGCGGCACGCGTTCAGCACGGCCCGGGGCGGCGCCGAGACCTCGTTGACCGAGATCGCCAGGTAGCGCGGCCGCATGCGGGCGATCCACCGCTCGAGCTCGGACGCGAGATCCTTCGTGTGGATGAGCCGGTCCAGGCGCAGCGCCGTGTAGAACCGCGGATCGGGCGTGGCGCCCGACTCCCAGATCGCGCGCTCCACCGGATCGGTCGGATCGTTCGTCATCGCGAGCGCGCTCACGCCCGAGAGCCGCAGCACGTCCTCCAGGTGATCCTCGACCCGGCGCTCGGCAAAGAAGGCGCGGGCCTCGCGAAGATCCGGCGCGGCGGGGTCGAGCCCGAACGCGGCGAGCACCGTCGCGACGCCCGCGGTGGCCTCGGACAGCGGCGATCGGCGGACGAAGAGCGACGCCCACACGAGATCGGCCTGCGCCTTCTTGTCGAGCGCGAAGAACGCCTCGGGCGTGACCTTCGGCTCGGCGCGCAGCGTCTCGGCGACGAGGTAATGGTACGTCAGGAGCTCGTCGACACCCCAGAGGTTCAGCTCCGGGAACTGGGGCGCGAAGAGGTGGGTGTGAAGATCGATGATGGGCGCGGCGTTGACGGCCGCGGCCACGCGCTCGGCGAGGGTCATCTCGGCACCTCCGGGATTCGGTCGTCCTTCGGATCGGCCCAGCGGTCGTTTGGCACGGTCGCGCACCAGGTCGGTCGCAGCGGGTCCTTGTCGTAGGGATAGGAGCCCAGCCGGCGGTACTCCTCGGCGTAGTGAGCGAGCTTGTCGCGATCGAGGCGGACGCCCAGGCCGGGACCGGCGGGGACGCGGATGCGGCCGTTCCGGTACGGGAGCGGGCCGCCCTGGATCACGTCGTCGCGCAGGTGGTGGTAGTGCGCGTCAGCGGCGAACGAGAGGTTCGGGATGACGGCGCCGAGGTGCAGCATCGTCGCGAGCTGCACGCCGAGCTCGCCCGAGGAGTGGACGGCGACGCCGAGGCCGAACGTCTCGCAGATCCCCGCCGCCTTCACGCACGGCCGGATGCCGCCCCAGAACGTCGTGTCGAGCAGGATGACGTCCACCGCCGTGTCGAGGACGTTCGCGGCGAGCTGCTCGAAGCCCACGACGACGGTGTTCGTCGCGAGCGGCATCCGCACCTTCTCGCGGGTGCGCCGCATCGCGTGGAGGCCGAAGACGGGGTCTTCGAGGTAGTCGTTGTTCAGGTCCTCGATCGCCTGCCCGAAGCGGATGCCCTGCTCCGTCGACCAGACCGCGTTCGGATCGAAGCGGACGCGATCCTCGCCGACCGCGTCGGCGACCGCGCGGTAACACTCGAGCTCGTAGTCCGGGTGGAACACGCCGCCCTTGAGCTTGTGCGAGGTGAACCCGTACTTCTTCTTCAGCGCCTTCGCCTGCTCGACGAGCTGCTTCGGCGTCCGCACCTCGCCTGACCCGTCGGCGTTCGCGTAGCGGAAGAAGAGGTAGGACGCGAACGGCACCTCGTCCTGCAGCTTCCCGCCGAGGAGATCGTGGACCGGCACGCCGAAGGCCTGTCCGAGCAGGTCGAGGCACGCGAACTCCAGCGCGGCGAGGACCTGGGTGCGGTTGTTGTAAAGAGAGGCCGTCGGGTTCGCGATCTTGAACCGCATCTCCTCGAGGCGGGCGGGGTCGTGGCCGACGAGGTAGCCCTTCATCGCCCGGAACACGGCCTCGGCCGACTCGCCGCCGCCGCCCATCTCACCGAGGCCGATCAGCCCGTTATCCGCCTCGATCTCGACGATCGTGCGCACGAAGCGGCCCCAGTGACAGCCGTTGGCGTGGCGCAGGGGCGCCTCCAGCGGCACGGTGACGGTGGTGGCGCGGATATCGACGATTCTCATGCAGGACGGGACTCCAGGGGCCCCCAGCGGTCCAATGTGCCTTGACAAAGGCATCCCACCGGGCAGTGACACCTGCCCTCGGGGCGCCGTCGCTCGATCTTTCCTTTTGCAGAGCGCGGGGAATGGATCGGCGAGGTGGCGAGTTTTATATGTAGAGGCCGCCTTTGGAAAGAGGCTTGCCGAACGGCCTCGATGAATTCCCGGACCGTGCCGGACTGATCACGCCTCGCGGTCGAATCTGGACGGAGAGCTCGATTTCGTCGACGACGGCACGAGGGACCTCCAGGAGGGCGCGCCAAGGTCGCTGCCGCACCGCGCTGTCACGCCTGAGCGGCGCTGGAGGGGCTCACCGCCGCTCGCTGTCCGCTGTCCAGCTGCCGCATCGGCTCCGCGCCGTGACGATCGTCGGAGATCGCCGCCAGCGCCTCGAGCGGCGCCAGGTCGTCCCTCGAGAGCGGACGGTCGAGCGCGGCAAGGGCATCGTCGAGCTGCGCAGGGGTCTTCGCGCCGATCACGGGGACGAACGCCGGCTGCCGCGCGAGCGCCCACGCGATCGCGAGCTGCCCGGCCGTCATGACGCGCTCCTCCGCGACCCGCCGGAGGGCGACCACGGCGTCCTCGTTCTTCTCTCGGTTCTCGCCGGTGAAGCGGGGGGGTGGGCGCGGAGGTCGCCGCCCCCTTCGGCTTGCTGCCGGCGAGGAGACTCCGCGAGAGGACACCGGCAGGGTCGCCCCTCGGCCGCGCGACGCGCGCAGCAGCAGACGAAGCAAACGAGCACACGGACACGGAATAGACATCGAGTTCGCGCGCGCCTCCCGTCGAACCCACGCGTCATCATGTAACGGTAGTTAGCAAGGCGAGGCACACTCGGGCGCTCCGTGGAGCGGGGCGCACGTCTCCGGGTCTCCGCGGTGATCCCCCGCATTTCTGCCCTTGCATGGCCATCCACGATGGCTGATAAAGGGAGGCTGGTCGGGGTCGGGGGAGATGGGATTGGCTGCATGGCGTTCACACTCCGCTGTATCGACGTCTCGGACTGGAAGACCTTCGGGCTGCTCCAGCTCGTGATCGACACCATCCCGGATCCCATCTTCGTCAAAGATCGACAACATCGCTGGATCGCCTGCAACCCGGGCTTCTGCAGGTTGATCGGACAGCGCTACGAGGATCTGATCGGCCGCAGCGACCCGGATTACTGGCCGAAGGAGCAGGCCGAGATCTTCTGGAGCTACGACGACGTCGTCTTCAACTCGGGTGAGCCGAGCGAGAACGAGGAGAGCGCCACGGGCTCGGACGGGGTGGCGCGCACGATCTGGACGCGCAAGTTCCCCATGAAGAACGCTCAGGGGGAGGTGGTCGGCCTTTGCGGGCTCATCACGGACATCACCGACCTGAAACAGCGGCACACGGAGGCCGAGCGGATGGCGGCCGAGAACCGGGAGCAGCGCGCGATCATCCAGATGCAGGCGGAGCTGCTCGATCGCGTGGCCATGCCGGTCATCCAGGTCTGGGAGGGGATCCTGCTCATCCCGCTGGTCGGCGAGATGAGCGATCGGCGCGCGGCCCAGGCGCTGGAGAGCCTGCTCGCGGCCATCGGGCAGCGGCGCGCGGAGTTCGTGATCCTCGACATCACCGGCGTGCCGGTGATCGACTCCGCCGTGGCGCGCCACCTGGTGCGCGCCGTGCAAGCGGCAGAGCTGCTCGGCTGCCGGAGCGTGATGGTGGGCATCGGCCCGGAGATCGCCAGGACGCTGGTCGGGCTGGGCATCGACTTCGGCCGGATCACCACGCAAGGCACGCTCCAGAGCGGGCTCGCTTACGCGATGAGCCGCCTCAGCGCGCAGCGCGCAGCCGCCCGCTGAGCCCGGGGGCACGCCCCGCCGGCTCAGGCGTCGCCGGCGCTGGCGTCGCCGGCGTATACAGGGACAGGGCGCGGCCGCCGCCGCGTCGGCTCATGGCGCCCCAGCTTCGAGCGCCCGGATGCGACGGACCGAGTCGGCCAGCGTGATGCCATCGCTCTCGGCCGTCTCCCAGTGGGTGACCACATAGGTGGGCTCGAGCAGCTCGTTCGCGGCGTCGATCGCCGCGAGGTGGGCCGGGCCCATGACGAACTCGTACATCGCGTCGGTCGAGGCCCACACGGCCAGCGTGCGCCCGGAGCCGCAGGAGGGCGACGTGCCCAGCTGGAGGGCCAGGAGGCCGGGCTGCGACGCGAGATCCGCCTGGATCGCCCCGAAGATCGGCACGTATCGCTCCATCACGGCGTCGCCCGGCCGTGGAACCCCATACGTCGCGCTGACCGTGTACGACGACCCCTCCGGAGGCGGCCGGAGCTTTCCGGTCTCCGGATCGACGCCGGGCCCGCTCAGCGGGTCTGCCTCCAGATCGGCTTCGAGCACGCCCCCCGCGCACTCGGCGAGGGGAGTGTCGGTCGTCTTCCCGTCGGAATCGGAGCTGCACCCCGACAGGATCGCGCCGAGCGCCGCGATGACGGCGGCGGCGAGCGCGCCCGAGGAGCGATCGATCGTCGCGCTCAGCATCTTGTCGAATCCACGTGTCGTCATGGTCATGGTCCTCTCTGCTCTGTCCGTTGTCGGGGACTCTGTCCGTTATCGGGGGCTCAGTCGGCGCGCGAGACGATCCCGAAGACGAGCTCCGGGAACGTCCGCGCGAGGCGGCGTGAGTGGAAATTCGCCTTGCGACCCATGCTCCGCACCTGCACCGGGGTGCCGGGCGGCGGCGCGTCGCCGACGGTGACAGCCCATGTGAGGTTCTCGCCGCTGCGCACGGCGACATAGGTGTACGAGCCGGCCGGGAGTCGCTCCTCGACGAGGCCGGCGATGGGCGCCCGGTCGGCGGCGGCGCGGGAGAGCTGGCCGAGAGGGTTCCCGGCGGCCGCGTCGAGCGGACCGGCGGCCACAGAGGGCCTGTCGAGGCGCCACGCGAGCACGAGGAAGAGCGCCGCGAAGACCGCGAGGCCGAGGAGCGGCTTCACGAGCCGGCGCCGGGCGGATCGCGGCGCGGAGCCCCGCGCCGCGCGGGCCGAGGAGACGAGCGTCATCTGTGGCTCCTTGCGAGCACGCCTCGGGCCTCCCTCCGTGGGGGCGCCGCAGCGTGACTGGATGGACCTCAGTTCCCGGACGCTCGCGGAACGTTCAATCGACGCCGCTCTTTCGTCCGCGACGGCCCGAGCAGCCGCGGCGTGCGGCGTGCGGCGTGCGGCGTGCGGCGTGCGGCGTCGACGAGCCCCCCCCGGGGTCGCCCTCCCCCGGAGCGCCGTCGCGCCCCGAGGTTGCGGGTGCGCCCGTGGCTGCCTAGCCTGCGCAGCCCCGATGACATCCACGTTCATTCGACCTGCCATCGAGTCCGACCTGCCTCGCCTGCCCGAGATCGAGCGCTCGGCGAGCGACGCGTTCCGGAGGACGGACCTCGACGTCGAGGCCCTGGCGAACGTGACGCCGGCGGAGGGCTGGCGCGGCGCGCTCCGGGCCGGGACGCTCTGGGTGATGGACGACGGCGCCGGCGAGCCGATCGCGTTCCTGGGCGCCGAGGCGGCCGGCGACGAGCTCCACATCCGCGAGCTCGACGTCGTCCTCGACCGCCAGGGGCAAGGGCTGGGGCGACGCCTGCTCGCCCACGTCATCGCGTGGGCGCGGGCCGCGAGGCTGAAGGCGCTGACGCTGACCACCTTTCGGACCATCCCCTGGAACGGGCCGTTCTACGCCTCCATGGGCTTCCGCGAGCTGTCGCCGGCCGAGGCGTCCCCGCGGCTCGCGGAGATCCTCGAGGGCGAGGCGCGCCATGGCCTCGACCCGGCGCAGCGCTGCGCCATGCGGCTCGACCTCCATCGCGGTGACAGCGCTTCGTAACGGCTCCTGTCCAGCTCGGTCCACGCCGCGATCGGGCCTTTGAACGGACTGAGCGCCTCCGCAAACAGCCTTCTTGGGGTGGAGCGAGCCGCCATGATAGGGCTCGATCCCATGAGCACCGCGTGGGACTGGGTCGTTCCGATTCGACAGAAGCACTTCGGCGAGCCGCTCGCAGGCCTCTACCCGCTCGAGCGCCTCGCCGACGGCGAGGCCTACTGGGCGCTGCACAAAGCCGAGCTGCTCCGCCATTTCCCGCCCGAGGTCTTCTTCAACCTCCGGGCGCTGTCCGGCGAGGAGGGGGAGCGCGCCCGCGCCCGCCTCACGGCGTCGGAGGGGGCCCAACGCCTCGCAGACTTCTGGGCGGTGCGCGACGGCGAGGCGATCGTGGCCATGTTCTCGGGCCATCAGATGGACGCAGAGACCTACCGCATGTGGCACTCGGCCGTTCACCCCGACTACCGCCGGCGCGGCCTGTACCGGGATTTTCTCCGCCGGGTCCTCGCCTACACGCGAGAGCTCGGCTTCGACTACGTGGTCAGCGAGCACGCCCCTGGCAACAACGCGGTGCTCATCGCCAAGCTGAAAGCAGGGTTCCGCATCGTCGCCATGGATGTCGACGCCGCCACGGGCACCAGCCTGAACCTCAGGTATTTTCACAACGAGGCGCACCTCAGGGTCTATGAGTTCCGCTGCGGCCTGGCCACGCTCGACGAGCGCCTCCTCGCGGCCGGCACCGGCGCGATGCCGCTGTTGCTGGAGCAGCTCCGGCGCGGGTCGGGCGCCGACCCGAAGACATAACGCATCGAGACAACCCAGCCTCCTGACAGGCCGGCTGCGTCGTGAACGAGAGAGCGAGATCGGGCCAGGGTCCTCGCGGAGCTCGGAATCGGTCGAAATCGGAACGACGCGCATCCGCGCAGGCCGAGCTCGCCTTCGCACATCGTGCGCGCGCCACGGCACATTCGCGCCGTCTGTCCGCCTTGCCTCATGCTCCAGTGACGGTGCATCCTTCACGCGCATGCTGCCTGGCAGGCTGCTGGACGGCCGCTTCGAGCTGGCGGAGATCGCCGGATCCGGAGGCATGGGCACCGTTTACCGGGCCTTCGATCGCTCGAGCGGGACGGTCGTCGCCGTCAAGCTGCTGCGCAAGGCGGCGGACGCGCGCGCGCAGGCGCGCTTTCTCCGCGAGGCAGCGACGCTCTCCCGGCTGGAGCACCCCCACATCGTGCGCTACGCGACGCACGGCATGTCGCCGACGGGGGAGCTGTACCTCGCGATGGAGTGGCTCTCCGGCGAGAGCCTCTCGGATCGGTTACCGCGGCAGGAGCTGCGCATCGACGAGTCGATCGCCCTCGTGAGGACGGTGGCAGATGCGCTCGGCGCGGCGCACGCGCGCGGGATCGTGCACCGCGACATCAAGCCCAGCAACCTGTTCCTGGTCGAAGGCGCGCTCGATCGGGTCAAGCTCCTCGACTTCGGCATCGCGCAGCTGGCGGACGCCTCGACGCGGCTGACGCGGACGGAGGCGGTGCTGGGCACGCTGGGCTACATGGCGCCGGAGCAGGCGCGGGGCGAGCGGGACAGCCTGGACGCGCGCGCGGACATCTTCTCGCTCGGATGTGTGTTGTACGAGTGCCTGACCGGGAAGCCGGCGTTCCGCAAGCAACACCCGATGGCGCTCGTGTGGAAGCTGCTCCTGGAGGAGCCGCCGAGGGTGCGGGAGCTGCGGCCCGACGTGCCTCACGCGCTCGACGAGCTTGTCGCGCAGATGCTCGCCAAGGATCCCTCGGCGCGGCCCGAGGACGGCGCGGCCGTGGCGCGCACCCTGGACACGCTCGGCGCCTGGAAGAGGAGCAAGGTGTCCTCGGCTCCCCTTCCCGGCGCGGTCATCACCACGGGCGAGAAGCGCCTGGTCTCGATCGTGGCGGTCCGGCCGGCGCAAGCGTCGTTCTTCGAGTCGACAGAGTCGCTGGATCTGCACGCGTCAGCGCCGAACACGCTCGCCGTGGTGCGCCGCGCGGCCATGCCGCTGAGCGCGCAGGTGGAGGAGCTCGGCGACGGGATGGTGGTGACGCTCGTGGTGAGCGCGGGCAGCGCGACCGACCAGGCGGCGCTCGTGGCGCGCTGCGCGCTGCAGATCTGCGCGCAGCTCCCCAGCGCGGCGGTCGTGCTGGTGACCGGGTGGGGCGAGCCGATGGGTCGATCGCCGCTCAGCGAGGTGCTGGACAGGGCGGCCGCCCTGCTGGACGAGGCCGCCGCGCCCGGCCGCGCGGAGCGCCGGAGCGAGGGCGTCCACGTCGACGCGGTGACGCGCGCCCTGCTCGACGTGCGCTTCGAGGTCGTGGAGCGGGGCGGGCTCTCCTGGCTCAGGGCGGAGCGCGAGATCGGCGAGGGGCCGCGCAAGCTCCTGGGCAAGCCGAGCCCCCATGTCGGGCGCGAGCGGGAGCTGCGCCACCTGCTCGACCTCGTCGACGAGAGCTTCGCCGAGCGGCGCGCCGCGGTGGCGCTGGTGACCGCCGCGGCGGGCATGGGCAAATCGCGCCTGCGCCACGAGGCCGTCGAGGTGCTGCGCCAGCGCCACCCCGACGTGAGCCTGAGCGTCGTCCGCGGCGACTCCATCGGCACGGGCGCCGCGTTCGCGATGCTCGCCGGATCGCTGCGGGGCACGCTCGGGATCGCCGCGGGCGAGGCCGTCGACGTGCGGCGACGGAAGCTCGCGCAGGCCCTCGCGCCGCTCTTCTCGGGCGAGGAAGGGCGACGGGTGGCCGGGTTCCTGGGCGAGCTGCTCGGCGTCGCCCCCCTCCCCGACGAGGACCTGCCGGCGCTGCGGGCCGCGCGGCACAATCCGGCGCTGATGGCCGAGGGGATCCAGCGCGCGTACCTCGACTACGCGCGGGCCGTGACGGGCGCGCGCCCCGTGCTCGTCGTGCTCGAGGATCTCCACTGGGGAGACGCGCCCTCGATGGGGATCTTCGACCGGGCGCTGCGGGAGCTCGGCGACCGGCCGTACGCGCTGCTCGCCTTCGCGCGGCCCGAGGTTCACTCGGTCTTCCCGAGGCTCTGGGCCGAGCGGGGCCTCTCGGAGCTCCGGCTCCGCGAGCTGCCCGCCCGCGCGGCCGAGCAGCTCGTGCGGAGCGCGCTCGGCGGCGCGGGCGGGCAGCTCGCGCCCGGGGAGATCTCCGCGCTCATCCAGCGGGCCGGGGGCAACGCCTTCTATCTCGAGGAGCTCATCCGGGCCCTGGCGGAAGGGCGCGGCGGCGCGCTGCCGGAGACGGTGCTGGGCATGGCGGAGGCGCGCCTCGCGGCGCTCGGGCTCGAGGCGCGGCGGCAGCTGCGGGCGGCGAGCGTCTTCGGGGAGGTCGCCTGGGTGGGCGGCGTGCGCGCGCTGCTCGGCGCCTGGACGTCGGAGACGAGCGAGCGCGACGCGTGGGCCGAGCTGGTCGAGCGCGAGATCATCGAGCGCCGGCCGGGCTCCCGGTTCGCGGGCGAGGAGGAGATCGCCTTCTGCCACCCGCTCTTGCGGGAGGCGGCCTACGCGATGCTGACGGATCGCGACCGGGCGCTCGGCCACCGGCTCGCCGGCGAGTGGCTGCTCGCGGCCGGCGAGCAGGATCCGATGGTGCTGGCCGACCACTTGGCGCGGGGCGACGACCCCGCGCGCGCCGCGGAGCAGTACCTGCGCGCGGCCGAGCTGGCGCTGCGCGGCGCCGACGTGCCCGCGGTGCTCACGCGCGCGCAGAAGGGGCTCGACTGCGGGGCCACGGGGGAGACGCTGGCCGCGCTCCACGTCCACCGGATGGACGGACTCATCTGGAGCGACGCCCGCGGCGAGGCCTACAGGGCCGCGCTCCGGGCGATCGAGGCCGCCGCCCCCGGCAGTCACACCTACCGGCGCGCCCTGACCGGCGCGCTGAGCTGCATCGCGAACTCCGACGACCGGCGGGCGCTCGACGCGCTGCTCCCGCAGCTCGATCCAGCGGATCTCCCCGTCGACGCCCAGGGGGCAGAGCTCGCTTGCCGGCTCATCAACACCCTGCTGTGGGAAGGGGTGCCAGCGCTGGCAGAGCGCTACCTGAGGCGGCTCGAGGGCGAGCTCGAGAGAGCGCCGCAGGCGGATCCCTACGTCGAGACCTGTGTGCAGATGGCCCGGGGCATCTGGCTGTGCCACGCAGCGCGAGATCCCTGGGGAGCGCTCAACGCGCACCTCGCCGCGGAACGGCACCTCGAGGCCTCCGGTCATCGCATCTTCGCGCTCCTGGCGTCGGAGCGCGTGGCCATCACCTGCGTGTGGCTCGGCGCCTTCGACGCCGCCGAGGCGCGCATCGAGCGCGTGCTCGCCTCCGAATCCACGCCCGCCTTCGCCCTGCGCGCCGCGATCACGTTCCGGATCGTCTCGCGCCTCGAGCGGCGGAGGCTCACGGAGGCGCTCGAGCAGACCGACACCGCGCTGCGGGAGGAAGCGGAGAGGCACGTCGCCGCGAGCCGCAGCGCGACGACGCGCCTGCTCCGCGTCGAGGCGCACTGCCTCCTGGGCGAGCTCGCCGACGCGGAGGAGGAGCTCCGCGCGGTGGGAGACCCGGCCGCGCTGGTGCCGCTGCTCCGGACGACGCACCTGGCCTCGATGGCCGAGATCCGGCTCCGCCAGGGGCGCCCGGGAGAGGCCGCCGCGCTCGCCCGCGAGGCGCTCGCATGGGACCGGCGCGCCGGCGCGGTCTTCGCGCCTCGCCAGAGGGCGCTCGCCGCGACCTATGCCGAGGCGCTCCACGCGAGCGGCCACGTCGAGGCCGCCCACGCGGTCATCCGCGAGGCGCGCGACGAGCTGCTCGCGAGAGCCGACAAGATCGGCGATCCCGCGTTCAGGAAGAGCTTCCTGGAGAACGTGTCCGCCAACGCCCACACGCTCGCGCTCGCCCGCGCGTGGCTCGTGGAAGGCCCCTCCTCGGCTCGACCCCAGCGCTGGTAGGGCTCATGCCCAGGCGAAGACCGCCCCTCATCCCTGCGCCGCGTCCCCGCGCGCGCGGGCAATCGTGTGGATGAGCTCGCGCGCGTCGAACGGCTTGTGCAGGCACGCGTACCCGCCCTTGCTCATGATCGCGCTGACCATCTCCGGGACCGCGTGGCCGGTCATGGCGATCACCGTGACGCGCTTCTTCAGCCCCCGCATCTGCGCGCACGTCGTCACGCCGTCCTGATCGGGCATGACGAGATCGAGCACGCAGACGTCGATCCCCCGCTCGCCCCGCTCGATGACGTGCTGGACGGCGGCCCGCCCATCGTGGACGGCGAGGGCCGACAGCCCCGCGGCCCGGAGCACCGCCACGATCGAGTCGGCGACCTTCGGGATGTCGTCCACCACGAGGACGGCCGGCGAGTCCACCGCGCGGGCGACGATGCGCGCGAGGTGGTCCATCGAGAACGGCTTGTGGATCACCGTGTACACGCCCTCGGCGATCGCCTCCTCGATGAGCCTCTCGAGCGCGAACGCGGTCATCAGCACGACGGTGAGCTCCGGCTGGATCCTCTTGAGCTCCCGGAACGTCTCGACGCCGTTGAGCCCGGGCATGCGGATGTCGCTGATGACCAGCGTGAACGCCTGCTGCCGGACGAGCTCGAGCGCGTGGATGCCGTCCCTCGCCTCCACCACCTCGTAGCCCTCGAGCTCGAGGCTGGCGGCGAGCGTGATGCGCATGCCCTCCTCGTCGTCGATCACGAGCACCCGCTTGCCCCGCTGCGCGGGCTCCTGCACCTGCATGGCTTGCCCCCCCGTCATGAGCCCTGAGTTCCGGTCGGCGAAAGGGATGGCTCTGCGGCCTCCGGCTCCTCGCGCACCGGCAGCCCCACGACGAAGGTCGTGCCGTTGCCGAGCGCGCTCGTCGCCTTGATGGTGCCGCCGTGCCGCTCCACGATCCCGGCGCTGATCGCCAGGCCGAGGCCTGTCCCCTTCAGCTTGGTGCTGAACAGCGGCTCGAAGATCCGCGCGAGCGTCTCCTCGGAGATGCCCGTCCCATCGTCGACGACCGAGAGCGTCACCCCGTCGCTCGTCCGCTCCGCGGCGATGCGCACGCGCCCCTCGCGCTCGGCCGGGATCGCCTCGGCCGCGTTCTGGATCAGGTTCACGAGCACCTGCCGGAACTGGTCCTTGTCGATCTCCACGACAGGGAGCGTGTCCGGTACGTCGTTGTCGACGCGCACGCGCGGCGGGATCTCGACGACCGAGATGGCGTCGTCCACGAGGGGCCTCAGCGCGCACGCAGCGAAGCGCGGCCGCCGCTCGCGCGCAAAGTCGAGCAGGTTGCCGATGATCTTGGTGCAGGCCGCGAGCTCTTTCTCGATGATCGAGAGGAACTGCGTCACGCGGGGCTCCGCCCCGAGCTCGGTCCCGGCGAGGCGCTTCTTGAGGTAATGGTTCGCGTTCCGGACGGCGCCCAGCGGGTTCCTCAGGTCGTGACCGACGCTCGCCGCGAGCTGCCCCACCGCCGCGAGCTTCTCCATGCGCATCTTGGACTCCTGGGCGTCGCGGAGGCTGGACGCCATGTGGTTGAACGCCGCGCTCATGCGGCCGAACTCGTGATCATCGAGCACCGAGAGGCGCAGCTCGAGATCCCCCTGGGCGATCCGCCGCGAGCCTTCGATCAGCGCGTTGAAGCCGCGGTCCACCGAGCGGAGGAGCCGCCCGAGGAGCACGACGAGGACGATCAGCGCGCCGCCGGTCGCCGCCGCGCCGAGCAGCGCCACCCGCGCCCGGAGCTGACGCTCGTCGTCGAGGATCCTGGCGACGTCGCGCTCCGCGTCGTGCACGGCCGCGCTGATGTGCGGGAGGAACCTCGCCTTGTACTCGCGGTCGGAGAGCTGCACGAACATCTCGTGTCGCTCGTTCGTGCGCTCGCGCTCGACCTGGATCGTGGTCGCCACGCCTTCGGCGATGCGCTCGAAGCTCTCTCGCATGAAGTGGATGTGCTCGATCTCCTCCGCCGATTCCTCGTCGCTCTCCCTGATCTCCTCGTCGGCGATCATCTCCCTCTTGCGCGCCTCGATCGCGGTCAGATCGCGCGCCGTGTCCTCGGCCGCGCTCGTGAGCTCCGCGCTGGCGCTGCCGTGGAGCACCGACTTGATCGCCTCGTTCATGTAGCGGCTGGCGTTGCTGGCGAGGGTGACGTGCAGCTTCAGGTCCTCGTAGGACGCCTCGGCGCGCCGCTGAAAGACGAGCATCTCCGCGATGGCGACGTAGAAGGCGCCGCCGGCGACGAGGACCGCCGCCAGCGCGACGCCGAAGATGGCGGCCAGTGTGGCTCGAATGCTCATGGGGAGCGGCTCCTGCTTGCGTGCTTCACGTGGTCGTCGCCGTCGCCCGCGAGCTCGATCTCCCTCGTGACGAGGAGCATGAGCCCGGCGTCGGGCGTCTCCCCCGCGAGGCCGAGCTCGAGCGCGGCGCCGAGCTCCAGGCCGGGCGTCGGGTGCCAGAGCACGCCGGGCGCGATGAGCAGCGACGTGGTGTCCTCGAGCTCGGCGGCGAGCTCCACGGTCGGGACCACGTCGCCGAGCGGCAAGATCACGCCCAGCGAGGCGCCGGGGCTGAGCTCCGTGGCGTCGCGCCCCGCGGTTGGGAGCCGGATCTCGGCCGACGCGGAGATGCCGACGTGGACGCCCCCGATCGCCTTGTCGAGGCTCACGAACGGCTCCAGCGCGTACCCCGGCGCGCCGAGCTCGCGCGCGCCGGCGGGGAACCCGGCCCCGAGCCCCGCGGACAGCGCGAGCCCGAGCCCCCGCTCGTTGACGAGGTTGTACAGGGCCTCCAGCTCGACAGAGCCGAGCCCTGCCACAACGCCGCTGTCCTGGCGCGCGAGCTCCAGGGGAAGCTCTCCCCCGAGCTGCAGGCGATCGGTGATACCGAGCTCCAGCAGCAGCGGGATGCGGAAGCCGACCTGGCGCCCGTCGCGCTCCCACCTCGGCGCGCTCGTGATCTGCAGCTCGAGCGCCTCCTGCGGAAAGGCCGTCTCGCCAAGGAACAGCTCCTCGATCGGCGGCCGCGCCGGCTCGTCCTCTGCCTCCGTCCGCTCCGGCTCCGCGGGGGCGGCCGCCGTCGACGCGACAAGGAGCGAGACCAGCGAGGCCCGGGGGCGCACACGCCGCGCGGAGGTCCCGGCCGCTGGCTCCCGAGCCGCCGGCGCGCACCGCGAGCGCCCCGCGGGCTGACCGCCCGCGCTCACGGCGCCGGCTCCGATCCGGCGTCGCTGAGCACCGCCGTGGCGGCGAGCGGCAGCGCGATGATGACCGACCTGCCGTGCGCCCGAGGCTCGACGGCGAGCGTCCCGCTGTAGCGACGGGCGACCCGCCTCGCGATGTTCAGCCCCAGGCCGGGGTGCCCCGCCTTGGTCGTGTAGAACGGCTGCAGGATCGCCTCTCTGTCCGCCTCGCAGGGGACACCCGCCGCGTCCGTGACCTCGATGCAGTACCGCGCGCTGCCCGCGGTGCCCCGCACCGTGACCACGCCGTCCCCCGGCGTCGACTCCACGGCGCTCTCGATCAGGCACCGCACCGCGACGGCGAGCTCGATCGGATCGGCCTCGACGTCGCCGTCCTGAGCCGAGAGGACGATGCGGGCCCCGGACGCGCCGATGCGCGCGCACGCCGCCGCGCGGCGCACGCAGCCCGCCGCGCTCACGCACACGCTCCTGCGGGTGAAGAGCCTCGCGGCGTCGACCGACTCCTCGAGCCGCGCGCTCGCCACGACCACCTCCTCGTCGATGATCCCGAAGAACTCCTCGATCCTCGGATCCGCCGTGTAGGCCGCGTCACGCGCGACCTTCCGCTTGATATAGAACGACGCATTCCGGACGATCGCAAAGCGGTTGCGCAGGTCGTGACGCAGCACGGACAGGATCTCGTCCGCGACCGCGGCCTGCTCCGCCGCACCCAGGGGATCCCAGCTGTTCATGCCGTTCCTCGCTCCTCGGCCCTCGCGAGCAGCGCGGCTCGCCTGTCGCCGCCAACGAGGAGCACTCGATACCTTCTCTGCACCATCGCGCCGACGCCGCCGTCGCCTCGACCGTGTGAGAGCTTGGGATGAGTTCTTAAAGACTCTGACACAAGCGCCGTCTCCCTGAAGCCATCGCGCGCCCGAGCCTCGCGCCGCTGCGTCGCGGGCGCACAAGAGCACGCCTGGCTGATCCGTGCCATCGGCCACGTCTGCACGTCTGCACGTCTGAACGCCTGTACGCCTGGTGCGACGCCACCCCTCAACCAGCGTCACCCTTGATAAACATACGTGACAAAGTTTGTGTCAGTCAACGGCATAATAATGCCCTCCACACCACATCTCCGTTCAACGGATTTCCGTCCACCTTCCGTCCTCGTGCTCCTTGCGCTGCCTTGCCGTGATTGCCGTGGTTGCCCAGCCAGCTGGCCAATCCGTCGCCGGACATCGCCGTGTGTCGTGAACGAACCGCCGCGGGTCTCCTCTCCACGAGCGTGGCGTCGGTGCGGTGGGTGGACAGGCGGGCGCGCTCGACGGCGCGTCCCGGGGTGACGCGGCCAGGAGCGGGCGCCGAGCGCCACGCCTCCAAGCGACGGCCGCTCGCGCCAGTGCTCGCGTGGGCCTCGATTCTGCCACTGCTTCAGATTTACGATGGGTGTGCTTCGGAGCGCACCCGGCAAGCAGATCCGAAAAAAAAAGCGCCTGTCCGTGATTGGTTGGGAGCCGTTCCCGACACAGTGACGCGAGCCGTGCTCGCTCCCCGTCGCCCCCGCCGCTCGCCTCGCCGGCGTTGCCTTGCCGCTCGCGGTGCGCCCTGCGCCCTGCAGCGGTGCGCGCTCGTCGTGCCGCCGGCCCGGCACCTCGACCGGACGTGCCCTGACGGCCTGCGGGACCGGGAGGCGAAGGGCCAGCGCCATCCGGCGTGGATGGGCTGACGCTCATGTCGTGACTGGAGGAAAGGCATGTTGATGGACTGGAACGTTCGATCGGCCGCGCGCCGGATGGTTGCCCGGGTGTCCTGTCTCGCGCTGCTCACCGCCGCCTGTTCCGCCGATCCGGAGGCGGCCGCGGGGGGCGCCGGCGGAGGCGGGGGGACGGGCGGCGCGGGCGGGAGCTCGCAACCAGAAGGGAGCAGCTCGAGCGCGAGCGCGGGTAGCACCGCGGTCTCGGCGGGCTCCACCGGCGGCGCGGGGGCCGGGGGCGACGCGCCCGCCGGCTCGGGAGGCTCGGAGAGCGCTTCAGGTGGGCCGAGCGGCAGCGGCGGCGCGGGCGACGGCGGCGGTGGCGGCGCGGGAGGCGCGGGGCCGCTGCCGGACATCACGATCTGGATCGCGGGAGACTCGACGGTCGCCAACGGGCAGACCCCCTGCCCGGCGGGCTGGGGCGGCCAGTTCGCGGCGCTCTTCGACGACCGGGTCACCGTGGTGAACAGCGCCGTCGGGGGCCGCAGCGTGCGCACGTGGCTCTACAACGTGCAGACCACCATGGATAGCGCGGGGGAGTGCGAGCTCGCGCGCGACTCGAGCGGCGAGCCGGTGCTGCAGGCCCGCTGGGTCCAGATGCTCGACGGCATGAAGCGGGGCGATTACCTGTTCATCCAGTTCGGCATCAACGACGGCTCGCGCACGTGCGATCGGCACGTGGGGCTCGACGCCTTCAAGTCGAGCTACGGGATGATGGCCCGCGCCGCGGAGGAGCGAGGCGCCCAGCCCGTGTTCGTGACCCCTGTGAGCGCGATCTCCTGCAGCGGGAGCACGGCCCGGGGGACGCGCGGCGGCTACGTGACCGCGACCCACGAGGCGGGCGAGGAGTACGGCGCGCCGGTGATCGACCTGCACGAGCTCAGCGTCGCGCTCTACGACACCCTGGGCTTCTGCCCGGTCCCCGGGGGCGACGTCAGCGCGACGACCAGCGGCCCCGTCGGCGATTTCTTCTGCGATGATCACACGCACTTCTCGCGCTCCGGCGCCGAGCAGATCGCGAAGGTCATGGCCGGCGCCGTCCGCGATCAGAAGCTCGGCCTGGCCGCGTACCTCGAGTGATCCGCGCCGGCGCGCGCCGGCCAGAGCCGCACCGCCCTCGCGGTGCGGGCCCCCTCAGGACCTGACACATCCCCTCATTTTGTTGGCGCTTTGGCGAGAAAAGAAATTGAACAGGGAGGCGGGGAGACGGGGAGATTGGTGGGATTTTACTCCCCGTTTCCCCGCCTCCCGATCCAGGGGATCCAATTGTCGAAGGCTTCCACGACCTTCTTTGAGCTCGCAGGATGCCTGAACTCCATGTCTACTTCCTTGCCGCCCCGTCAGTTTGCGGGGTGGAAGCGCAGACCGACAGGGCCTCGGTCATGTGATCCATGAACGCGCGGACGCGGTTCACGTTCCTCACTTCGGGGAGCGTGAGGAGCCAGAGGTCGCGGTCGTACGCGGGGTCGATCGGACCGACGCGCGAAAGCCGCGGGTCGCTGTCCGCCGCGATGCAGGCGAGGAAGTGCGCGCCCACGCCCGCGGCGACCGCCTCCTGGATCGCCATCGAGCTGAAATCCACCCGCATCGCGATGCGCGCGGCCGGAACGTTCGCCGCCAGCCACGCGTCGAGCCAGCGCGGGTCGAGCCGCTCGTCCCAGTGAATCCAAGGGAAGTCGGAGTAGCTCGCCTGCGGTCCCGCGCGCTCGACGAGGGCCTTGCTCGCGTACACCGCGAACTGGATGCGGCCGACCTTGCGTCCCACGAGGTGCTCGGGGGGCGAGCTCGTCATGCGCAGCACGACGTCCGCCTCGCGGCGCGGCAGGCTGACCTCGCTGTCGCCGGCGGCGACCGTCAGCTCGATGCCCGGGTAGCGCTCGGTAAACGACGAGAACGCCGGCTGGTACGCGCGAAAGAGCATGTCCATCGTGGACACGCGAAGCTTTCCCTGGAGCTGCGCGTCCCGGCCGAGCACCCGCGCCTCGAGCGCAAGCAGCTCGGCCTCGGTCCGCTCGGCGACCTCCACCACGTCCTGGCCCGCCGCCGTGGGCTCATAGCCGTCGGGCATCTGCGCGAAGAGCCGAACCCCCAGGCGCTCCTCGAGCGCTTTGATGCGGCGCGCCACCGTCGTGTGGGTCGTCCGCAGCGCGACGCCAGCTCGGCTCAGCGTCCGATGCCGCGAGAGGGCGAGCACATGCCGCAGGTCGTCCCAGTCCACCTGTGCACCGTTGCACAGCGAGTCTGCCAGTTCAATCAGCACTTGAATGCGGACGACCCGCTATCGACCAGTACCAGCTGGTTCACTTCCACGATGCAGACGAGCGCCACGCGCATTCGAGCCTGGGCCATCACCGCCCGAAGTAAAGGCTGCTACGGGCGCTTGGAGCCCTGCGGGAGCTTGGCGCCGTCGAGCTTGGCGCCGTCGAGCTTGGCGCCAGTGAGCTTCGCGTACTGCAGGTCCGCGTCGCGCAGGTCGGCGCCGCGGAGGTCGGCGCCGTCGAACTCGGCGCCGGAGAACGCGGCGCCGGCCAACTTCGCTTCGCGGAGGTCGGCGTTCGAGAAGACGACGCGGCCGCAGCGAGCGCCTTCGAGATCCGCCCCGCGGAGGTCGGCGCGGCGGAAGACGCAGTCGTAGAGATCGACCCCCTCGAGGCGCGCGTTCGAGAGCTTCGCCTCTTCGAACGGGATCACCATGAGGTCTGCCTTTCGCAGGTCGGCTCCCGTGAGATCGATGCCCGAGAGCTGCACGAACCCGCCGCTCAACGTGCGCCAGCGCGACCGCCAGCGGTTCCAGCGCTCGATGCCGTCTTTGACCTCACCTCGCAGCATCGCGCGCGACTCTTCGAACGTAGGGAGCAGCATCTCGATGAGCTTCTTCTCGCTCAGCTTGATGACTTTGTCGCCCTTGGCGATGCGCGCGTCGATCTCGGTCTCCGCCTTCGACGGGACGTGCTTCGCGTACGGAATACGCGCGCCGACGAAGTGCGTCGCGTCCTTCGCCTTCTTCGCGACCGCGCCGCCGAGCTCGAGCAGCATGTCTTCGCGGAACTCGCGCGACGTGCGCACATCCATCGCCGAGCTCTGGAATTTGCCTGCGTAGAGGATGCAACTCCCGGCGAGGCGCTCCTCGAACATGCCCTGCGGCTTCTTCTCCGCCAGCGGGGTGAAGCCGAGATCGAAGGGAGCGACACGCTCCTTCGTGCCTTCGATCGTGCGGATGGCGAGGTTGCCGTGCCCGTCGATGTGCGCGATCTCGGTCCCGTCCTCGGACGCGGTGAGCGGGAGGATCTCGAAGCCGTGGAACTCAACGTCTTCCGGAGCCTCGGGCTCGTCGAGCCATTTGCCCTTCTCGGCGTCGGCCGTCCTCGTACGACCGGCGGAGTCGACGACGACCGCGCGGGCATCGTCCATGAACGCGACCTGACCGAGGCGCTTGTCTGGATGGGAGAGGGTAGCTGTCACCTCACCCGAACGCGGATCGATGAAGACGAGCGCGCTGTCCGACGAATGATTGCTGATGACACGATCGATGCTGACGGCGATCCATCCGACGCGCGAGACGGCGACGCCGCCGCAGTACTCGGGCGCACCGCTCTCCAGCTCGATCGTATGGACGGGTGTCTCCGGATCGTCGAGCCGCCAGATCCGGACCGCGTCGGACACCGAAACGGCCCAGGTGTCGTCGGACCCGAACGTGCAGGCCGACACCTTGGCGTCGTGCGAGAGCGTCGCGGCGCGGACGCCGCGCGCACGGTCCCAGAGCTCGACGTTTGACCCGACGGGGAGCATCACCGTCTTTCCGTCGCGCGAGACCGCCACCACGCCCTGGGGAGAGATCGCGTCGTTCGCGAAGATCGCCTCGCTCTTGTCGGTGATCTCGCGCACCACGACGGCGTTTTCGGGCTCGACGATGAGCAGCTCTCCCTGCGGGAGGTTCGCGAGCGCCGCGGTGCCGCGCGCGCGCCGCTCGCTGACTGTGCCGTCGGTCCTTCGCCAGGACCAGATCCCCGACGAGCCGGCGACGACGACGCGCTCGCGGCCCAGCGCGATCGCGTGTGGCGCGTTGATCCCGAGCTCGCTCGAAGCCGGCTCACCGTCCGAGGTCCAGATGCCGATGCCAGACGCCGTCGAGCCTGCGGCGAGCCACTTCCCGTCGCGCGAGAGCGCCATCGCGGGGCCCTGGCCGTACGCGTGGTGGCGAGGCGTGCGGACGCGACGGATCTCCGCGCCGCTGCGCTTCCACCAGCGAAAGTAGCGATCGTTGCCTTGCGAGACCACCGTCTTGCCGTCGGCCAGGAACGCGAGCCAGCGACAACCGGCCGGCCCCGCGTCCTGCTCGCCCGAGCCGTAATCTTCCTGGAAGCGATGCGAGCCCAGGAGGCGGACGGGCTCGAGCGATGCGCCGTCCCAGAGGTGGACGTCGCCTTGTCCGTGGCCGCCGGCGAGCACGCTGCCCTCGGGTGAGAACGCGAGTGCGAGGATCTTGGAGCTCTTTCGTTGGGCGAGCTCCTTCTTCGACTTGCGATCGAAGACGCGGACGATGCCCTTCTGTCCGCCGGTCGCGAACGTCGCTCCGTCGGGTGAGAAGGCGAACGCGAAGATCTCGCCTGCAGGCTCGCTCAGGTCGTGAAGTCGTTTGCCGGTACGCGCGTCGAAGACGTTGGCGACGGAGTCTCCGCCGTAGGTCGCGACGCTCGCGCCGTCGGCGCTCACGGTCGCGAAGGCGAACTCCTTCGTCGCCTTCTCTCCGAGCTTCCACGAGAGCTCGCCGTCCTGGCCGAGGCGCGCGATGGAGCCACGCGCCCACAGGAGAAGGTCGCCGTCAGGCAACGCGAAGACGCCAGTGAAGCAACCGGTCACCGTCTGCTCGTCGAGGGCGCGACCGTCGTCGACGGCGAAGCGATGCACCTTCGTGCGCTTCTCGCCGGTCACGAGAGCCACGAGCGTTTTTGAGTCCGGAGAAAAATCGAGACCAGTGAAGTTGCCGGGCGCGTTGAAGCGGGTGGCGCCGAAGACCTGTCGGATCATCGAATCGAATCTTATTCGAATCCGTTGCCTTTCAGCGCTCCACCGGCCGTCATTTTCGGACGTGCAAGCCGGCGCGCGCACATGGGGTGGCCATCGGAGCTTGACTGGCGTTGATGTCGCCGCCGAGCCCACCGCGATCGAGGACGAAGCGGTATTCGGGCGACCAGCTACCGGTCCGGCCGCGGATCGAGTACTTGGTCTCGGTGACGCGCCATCTGCTCGGCCTCTCCGCGCTGATTTCCGGCCTCGTCCTTGCCGGATGCAATGCGATCTCGGGTATCGGCAGCCTGACCTTCGACGGCGTGGGCGCGAGCGGAGGGGGCGGCGCCCCGCCTGGCGATGGGGGTGGCGGGTCGGGCGGCGACGGCGGTGAGGCGGGCGGCGGCGGTGAGGCCGGCGGCGCGGGCGGCGGCGGTGAGGCCGGCGGCGCGGGCGGCGGCGGTGAGGCCGGCGGTGGCGGTGAGGCCGGCGGCGCGGGCGGCGGCGGTGAGTGCGACGGGGAGCCGTGCCCGACGCCGACAGGCGTCGACGTCGTGGGGCAGACCTACACCGAGCTGCGCGGCAGCCCCGGTACGGCCACCCCGGCCATGGACAGGTGCCCGGAGAGCCAGGTGCTCCTCGGGTTTCGAGGGTCCCTGGGACCGCTGGGGGAGTCGTTCATCCATGCCAAGATCCAGGCGCAGTGCGGCCACCTGGAGCTCACGGGAGACGGCCCGTACACCATCACCAGGATGCCCGGCGACGTGACCCCTTTCCGGGGCAGCGAGGGAACCGAGCCCTGGGAGATGCTGTGCCCCGAGAACGAGGTGGTGGTGGGCTTCAGCGGTTGGTCTGGCAGGTACATCGATGTCCTCTTCATCGCTTGTGCGCCGCTCCTCGTGACGGGACGTCCCGGCGATCTCCGCGTCGAGGTCGGCCCCGTCACGTGGCCGGACGGCGTGGGCGGCGACGGCGGCAGCGAGTTCCCGGACACCTTCTGCGGCGCAGACCAGGTCGCGAACCTCGTTCAGACCGTCGTCGAGGGCGGAGCCATCGGCGCCTTCGGCCTGGGCTGCACGACGCCCTCGCTCACGTACTGACCCGCCCGCGCTTGCGCCGAGGACGCGCTCTTCTCATGTGTCAGGTGCGAGAGCTCTTGCGATCCGACGGATCGCAACGGTTCGCTCCCGCAGAATCGTTCCGTCAGAACCCGATGTCCTCGCGGATGGCAACCACCATCTTGCAGTGGTTCACGAGATCGTCCGTCGTCTTGACCTCGGTCGTGTAGTTGAGGCCATACGGCCAGAAGTGCGTCGAGTCCGTGTGCACGACGTCGCTCTCGTTGCCCGTGATGGCCCTGAGCTGGCGCGTCGCCGCCTCGCCCGTGAAGACGCCGTCCACCACAAGCGCGCCGAACTCGCGGCTGCCGACCCCCACGGTGTGACCGATCTCGTGCATCGCGGTGATGTAGTTCATGGAGCTCGTCGCGCCGAACCTGATGGAGCCATTGACGTTGCCGTCCGCCGTCGCGACCGACGGCACGTAGGACACCGACAGGCGCTTCTCGATGCTCGTTTGACAGTTGTAGTACGACAGCGCCTCATCCATCGCGCTCGTGATCTTGTCGTACGCAGACTGCTGCTCCGCTGTCGGCGAGGCGACCTTCGCGAGCGTGTAGGTGATTCCCCCCGTCCCCGGGCAGCCGGCGCCCGCGCCACCCGCGCCGCCGTCGCCCGCGCCACCCGTGCCCGCTTCGCCCGCGCCCGCGCCACCCGTGCCCGCTTCGCCCGCGCCCGCGCCGCCGTCGCCCGTGCCGCCCGTGCCGCCGGTGCCAGCGCCGCCGGTGCCCGTTTCGCCCGCGCCCGCGCCGCCGCTCCCCGAGGCGCTGCCGCCCGTTCCACCGTCTCCGCCTCCGCCGGTCGCGCCGCCTCCCGAGGTGTGTCCGCCGGAAGCCGCGGCGCCGCCGCTCCCGCTGGCGACGCTGCCGGCGTCCGCGGGGCTGTCATCCGAGCCCGCGCACGCGACCGGACCAGCCGCCGCAAGCGCGAGCAGAACGATGTGGGTCGCCAGTTGCCTCAGCATGTTTCGTGCTCCTTCCACAAAGGATTGAAAAGCATTGAATCGTCGCGCACCGCCCAAGGAACGCTCTCGGCTCCCCGCGCGCGGCGAGCGCCGACGAAGTCCGCATCACCGCCCTCTCACCGGCCGTGCCAGAGGTCAACTCGCTGCTGTTCACCGCGACTTGCTCGGTCGTCGCGCCACCAGCCACGATAGAAGATTGTAACTGAATCGAACACGCAGGCGGAGCTCGGCCGCCGCCCCGCGAGAGGCGCGCCCGCGCACGCCTGCCCGGCTCCCTGCAGCTGATCCCCACGGAGCCGACCGGACGCGAGCGTCTTCCGGGGTTTCTTCGCCGATGGCGCCGGAACTCGCTCGGCATCGACGGACGTCGACGGAGTACCACCCTATATGCACCAACGTGAGCAGCGAGGTCGGCCGTGGACAAGCTCTGCTGACGAGATCGACAGCCGCTCTGTCCAAACGCTTCCTCGATGAGGTGGGCCGATCGGCGCGGCGCGCCGCCCTCCCCGGATCACGCCCGCTCCTTCGGTCGCGCCGGGCCGCCCGGCGGAGGGAGATGGGATGAGCCACAGCGCGATCGCCTCGGGCGCCGTGTTCCAGGAGCGGTACGAGATCGTCTCCGCGCTGCGCGAGAGCGGCTTCGCCGACGTCTACAAGGGGCGTCAGCTCGCCACCGGACAGGCGGTGGCCATCAAGGTCATGCACCCGATCCGGGGCAGCAAGTCCGCCGACGTCGCGCGGCGCTGCGCCCGCTTCCACCAGGAGGCGCGGTTCTGCGCGCAGCTCCACCACCCCAACATCGTCCGGCTCATCGACGCCGGACAGACGGACGACGGCACCCTCTACACCATCTTCGAGTTCGTGCCCGGCCACAACCTGGCGGAGGTGCTGGCCAAAGAGATCGCCCTCGATCCGCGCGAGGCGCGGTACCTGATGCTCCAGGTCCTCGACGCCCTCGGCTGCGCCCACGGGCAGAACGTCGTCCACCGCGATCTCAAGCCCAGCAACATCATGATCGTCTCGACCGGCGCGCGGAGAAACGCGCTGGTGCTCGACTTCGGCATCGGCGCGGTCATCGCCGGCGCCATGGAGGGCGTGGACCCCAAGCTCACCCCGAGCAACGAGATCCTCTGCACGCCCGCTTATGCGGCGCCAGAGCAGCTCCTCGGGCAGCCGGTGAGCGTGCGTTCGGACCTGTACGCCTGGGGGCTCGTCTTCCTCGAGTGCCTCACCGGCAGGCCGTCGATCACCGGCAGGTCGGTGCAAGAGGTGCTCTTCCGGCAGGCCAGCCCCGAGCCGATCCCGATCCCTCCGGCGCTCCTCGGGCACCCGCTCGGCGCCCTCCTCCGGCGCGCGACCCTCAAGGACATGTCCGCGCGCGTCGTCACGGCCTCGGGCCTGCTGCGCGAGCTCGAGGCCTGCGACGTGGATGCGCTGAGCGTCGAGGACCTCGCCGAGCCCGCGCGAGAGCCGCGCTCGCCGCCCGCCCCGACCCAGAGCGCGGCGGACGCGAGCCCGTGGCGCCGCGTCGCGAGCGAGACGGCGCCGCTCGACGCGTCCCCGCAAGAGCCCCGGGCGCTGCCCAGCGACCACGCGGCGGCCGAGACGATGCCGTCTCCGGCCACGCCCCGGCGCGTGGACGCGCCGGCCCCGCCGGGGACAGAGGGACCGGCGCTGGAGCGACCCGACGGTGAACGGCGGCCCCTCACCGTCGTCTGCTGCACCTTCACGGCGTCGGGCCCGGGGCTGAAGACCACCGACGTCGAGGAGATCGACGATCTGCTCGACGAGCAACAGGACGCCTGCGCCGAGATCGCCCGCCGCCACCGAGGGCGCTTCGCGGGCGCGCTGGGGGATCAGGTCCTGCTGCACTTCGGCTATCCCTCCGCGCAGGAGGACGACGCCCGGCGCGCCGCCCGCGCGGCGCTGGAGGTCGTGGCGGACGTGAAGGCGCGCAGCGCGCAGCTCACGGCGGCGCGGGGCGTGGCGCTCGAGGTCCGGATCGGGCTCCACACCGGCCTCGTGGTCGCCGGCCAGCTCCATCGGTACACGCAGCACCTCGGGACGACACCGCAGATCGCGGCCCGGCTGAGCGCGGTCGCGGCGCCGGGCACCGTCGTGGTCAGCGGAGAGACCTTCCGGCTCCTCCGGAGCCGGTTCGCGCTCGAGCCGATGGCGCCGCCCGCTCTCTCGTCCGTCGCGCGCCCGCTCGCGATTTACCGCATGGGGCAGGAGATCCCTCCCCCGGCCCAGGACCAGGACATCGCCGGCCGCGACACCGAGCCGCTGATCGGGCGGAGCCAGGAGCTCGATCTCTTGCTCCAGCGCTGGGGCCAGGTCCGGCAGGGCATCGGGCAGAGCATCCTCATCACCGGCGGCCCCGGGATCGGCAAGTCGCGCCTCACCGGGGAGCTCGTCCGGCGGCTCCACGGCGAGCGGCACAGCTGCCTGGAGTGCCGCTGCGTGCCCGATCAGCGGAGCAGCGCGCTCTACCCGTTGATCGAGCTCCTGGAGCGGTTGATCGAGACCGGCCGGGACGACGCGCCGGGGCGCCGGCTCGCCCGGCTCGAGGCGCTCCTCTCGCGCCGCGGCTTCGACCTTTCGGAGATGGTACCGCTGCTGGCGGCGCTGCTGTCGATCCCCCTCGACGGGCGCTACGCCGCCCCGCTGGGCCCGCCGCTGCGGCAGAAGGAGCGGACGCTCAACGCGCTCGTGACGATGCTCTTCGACATGGCCGAGGAGCAGCCCGTCCTGTTCCTGGTCGAGGATCTGCAGTGGGCCGATCCGACGACCCTCGAGTGGCTGGGCGTGATGATCGCCGACGTGCCCTCGGCGCGGCTGATGGCGGTCTTCACCGCCCGGCCCGAGTTCTCGCCGCCATGGTCGATGTCGGGCATGCTCCAGATCCAGCTGAGCCGCCTGGATCGATCGCACGTCGAGCACCTGGTGGCGCGCCTCGCCGGCGGCCGGGCCCTGCCTGGGCCCGTGCTGGCGCAGGTGGTCGACCGGACCGACGGCGTCCCGCTCTACGTCGAGGAGCTGACGCGGATGGTGCTCGAGTCCGGGGCGCTCGTGGAGGAGGGGGACCACTACCGCCTCGCCGAGCCGCTCTCGGCGCTCGCGATCCCCACGACGCTGCGGGGCCTCCTGGTGGCGCGCCTCGACCGGCTCGGCAGGGCGAAGGAGACGGCCCGCATCGCCGCGGCGCTCGGCCGGGAGTTCTGCCAGGACGTGCTCTGCGCCGTGTCCGCGCTCGACGGGGAGCAGGTCCAGGAGGACCTCGATCGGCTGCTGGCCGCGGATCTCATCCACAGGAAGCGGCGGCTGAACAACCCGACGTACCAGTTCAAGCACGTGCTCCTCCGGGACGCGGCCTACGAGTCGCTCTCGAAGCGGAGCCGGCGGAAGGTGCACGCCATCATCGCCCGGACGCTCGAGGCGCGCTTCCCCGAGATCGTCGCGGCGCGGCCCAACCTGCTCGCGCACCACCACGCGGCCGCCGAGCAGCTGGAGCGGGCGATCGCCTACGCGGAGATCGCGGCGGAGCGCGCGCTGAAGCGGCCCGCGAACGCCGACGACACCGAGGCGATCGTCCACGTGACGCAGGCGCTCGGCTGGCTGTCAGCGATCCCGGACGCGCGGGAGCGCGCGCTGGCGGAGCTGCGCCTGAACAGCCTGCTGATCCTGGCGCTCATCGTCCGGCGCGGGTACATGCCGAAGGAGCTCGAGGCCGCGGTCCACCGCTGTGAGGAGCTGAGCGACGAGCTCGGGGAGAGCTCGATGACCCGGCCGACGCTGTGGGCGATGTTCTGGTACCACCACATGCGGAGCCATCGCCGCGAGGCGCGGGCGATCGCAGAGCGGTGGCTCGACCTGGCCAGGCGGTCGCAGGACACCGCGCAGCTGGTCGCGTCGACGGTGCTGCTGGGACAGTGTTCGTTCTTTGAAGGAAAGCTCGCAGAGGCCCGCCAGCAATTCGATAGCGGCATCGCGCTCTACGACCCTCAGGCACATCGGGAGCAGGCTTTCTTCTACGGCGTCGATGTCAAGGTCTGGGGCCAGTACACGCTCGCGGTGGTGCTCTATCTGATGGGCTGTCCCGCCCAGGCCCTCGCCCACGGGCAGGCCGCGGTGGCGTGGGCGCGCGAGCTCGATCACCTGAGCAGCCTCGGGATGGCGCTGCTCCACCTGGCCGGCGTCTACCACTATGGCCGCGAACGGGGGCAGGTCGCCGCGGTGACCGACTCCGTCCTTCAGCTGACGGAGCATCAGCAGCTCTGGTTCAGGGTGCACTGCTGGGCCCTGCGCTGCTGGGCGCAGCGCGATCTCGAGCAGCTGAAGCAGCACGTGGAGGCGATCCGGGACGCCGGCCAGCAGACAGGCCTGTCGTACTGGCTCTCCCTCGTGGCGGAGCTCGAGGCCGAGCGCGGGCAGCACGAGGCCGCAATCGAGCAGCTCGCGGGCTGTCTGCTGCTCGCCGAGGAGTCGGGAGACGTGTACTACCTCCCGGAGCTCTACCGCCTGAAGGCGCTGTCTCTCCGCGCCTCCGGCGCCGACGCTGAGCAGGAGAGCGAGCGGTGCTTGCGGCGATCGATCGCTATCGCGCGCGAGCAGGGCGCGCGAATGTTCGAGCTGCGCTCGACGCTGGCGCTCTGCCGAATGCTGGCGCAGCAGGGCCGGCGCGACGAGGCGCGCCGTCTGCTCGGGGAGATCACCGACTGGCCTGTAGAGTGCACCGATCTTCCCGATTTTGCCGAGGCGCGAGCGCTGCTCCAGGAGATGATCGATTGATCTGCCTCGGCGCCACCTCGGGCGCTTTCATCGCGCTTGCGTTGCTTTGCATTGGATGCGCGAGGGGCTCGACGGCGCGCGGCGCCGGTCCAATGAGCTCTATATCCCATGCCAGCGCCTGCGGCACCGGCAATTGGAGGTAGCCATGTTTTCCCATCAGTCATCCAAGTACATGTCCAGGATGCCGGAGGCCGACAGCCATCCCGCGCATCTCGACGAGGAAGCGCGCCCCCCGCCCGAACGAGGCGCGATGGCGGAAGGTCTCTTGGAGCTGGAGGGAGCGTGGCTCTGCGCCGTCGCGATCTGCTGGGAAGATCCGACGCAGCTCGATCGGCTGAAGCGCGATCCGCGGGGCTTCTTGATGGCTCGCTGCGGCTATGGGCTGCCGCCGGGGCTCGACCTCACCATCCGCGACGCGCCGGAGCCAGGCTCGCCGGGCGGCGACGCGCTGCGCTTCTGCGAGCAGCGCAGGGGCTGGGACCCTTCGGCGGGCGCCATCACGCTCTATGTACCACCGCCGCCGGCGCTGGACGATCAGCCCGTCGCGCTGGCCGAGCTCGCGAGCGACCCCGGGTCGTTCGGCGTCATCTGCTGAGTCATCCATCGATGCCGTAGAAGCTGGCAGCGTTGTCCCAAAGGATCTTGCGGAGGCACTCGCCGGGGAGCCTGCGGCGGAGCGCGAGCGCCCGCTCCACCATGCCGGCGTCGTGATCGATGTGGGGGAAGTCCGTCCCGAAGATCGCCCTGTCCTCGCCGATCCACGGGATCGCCTGCTCCAGACACGGCTCGTCCGGCTCGATCTCGACGAAGCACTGGCGGCGGAAATACGCGGACGGTTCGCGGAGGACGTGCGGCGCGACCTCCTCGGCCAGGCCCCGGTACTCGATCTCGTCGAGGCGCCAGAGCCAGTAGGGCAGCCACCCGCAGCCGGCCTCGAGGAAGGCCACCCGCAGGCCGGGGTGGCGCTCGAGCACGCCGCCCTCGATGAGCGCGAGCAAGGCCATCATCTGCTCCATCGGGTGCGAGCAGGCGTGCAGGGCGAAGCGGCTGCGGAAGCGATCGGCGCCGGCCGCCGGCAGGGAGGCGTGCGCGCCCTCGTGGATGGCGACAGCGATCGAACGCCGCTCACACTCGGCCCAGAACGCTTCATAAGCAGGGTCGCCCAGCGTCCGCCCCGCGACGGGGTTCGGCCGGAGCACGACGGCGCGGAAGCCGAGCGCGGCCGCGCGGGCGAGCTCGGGCACCATCTGCGCCGGATCGTGCGGGCTCATCAGGGCCACGCCCCGGAGGCGCGAGGGGTCGTGATCGCAGAAGCCCCGTAACCAGGTATTGTACGCGCTGGCAAATGCGCTCGCCAACGCGGGATCCAGCGGGGTCATGCCGAGGAGCGCCAGCGCGAGCGTCGGGTAGAGGAACGCCACGTCGATGCCCTCGCGATCCATGTCGTCGAGCTGCGCCCGCGGTTGTTCGAGCGGCCCGAGCGACGCGAGCGCTCCGAGCCGCCGGCGGCCGGCAGCGGCGATCGCGCGCCAGGTCCGCGCGCTCATCCGGTGATGGACCGGCCGGCCATCCACCATCGGCTGCGGTGGGAGCCGGAGCAACCCCTCCGGCCCGAGGTGCGCCACGCGGTCGGCCAGGGGTTCGCCCTCGCCGGCGTACGCGAGGTAGGGCGCGTGAGCGCGGAGCTCCGGATCGAGGTGAGTCTTCCACAGATCGAGCGGCTCGATCACGTGACGATCCGCGTCGAGGATGCGATAGCCGTCGCGCACGGGACATCTCCTCTTCTGCTGCTGCTTCTGCTGCTGCCGAATCCTCCGGACCTGGTCTGGTGCCGCGGGTTAGAAATCTTGCCAGGGATCCGGAGAGAGATTTCAACGCAAAGACGCAAAGACGCAAAGGCGCAAAAAAAATTAAAATATTGATTCTTTCTTTTGCGTCTTTGCGCCTTTGCGCCTTTGCGTTAAAATCTCTCTCTCCGGATCTCTGGCGAACGGAACGGAATCAGACGACCAGCGGCACCGGGTTCAGGTCTTCTTCCCGGTTCGCCCGATCGAGCCACCCGAGGCGGACCGGAACGTCGTAGAGGCGCCCCGGCCCGAAGCGGGGCCAGAAATGCCGGAGGCCGGGAACCGCCACCTTCACGGCGCACAGACCGGTATCGGGCCGCGTCTGGTCGAGCACCACGGTCTCCAGGCCGACGCGCGCCGCGCGCTCCACGCAGTCGATCACGTCGTCTCGCAGGTCGTCGCTCCGGACAACGGGGTAGTCGCCGAGCGCCCGCGCCGGGGCCCCGCCGTCGGGGAACAGGTAGGCCTCGGCGGTCAGGGCGGCGCGATCCCAGCCGCGGGCCGGTGCGAGGTCGCGGGGGTCAAAGAGCTGATTGAGCTCGGTCAGCGCCCGCTGCACGCCGAGGCGGGCGTCGTGATGACAGCCGAAGCCGAGCGTGAGCCGGGCGGAGTCCGCCGCCCGCGCCACGGCGGCGAACGCCGGGAGGCCGAGATCGCTCGTGACGTCGAGGACCCAGAGGCGCCAGCCGAGACCGCGGTAGTGCCCCTCGAGCGCGTCGAAATACGGATCTCCGAAGCTCTTGAGATCGACCGCGGGGCGGCGGGCGCGGTTGTACCACCAGAGCGCGACCGCATCCCGCTCCACGAGCTCCAGGAAGCCTTGCAGGATCGCCTCCTCGAGGCAGTTGCCCGCCGCGTGCCCGCTCGGGTTGAACGAGCAGAACGGCTCGCCGGACGCCGCCGGCACGTGGAGATAACAGGCCGCGGCCGGGAGGTAGCGCCGCCTCCCGTGGGTCAGCGACCACGCAGGAGCCCAGTCGATGACGGCGCCCGGGTCGTACGGCAGGGGGACAGCCAGCCTGGGATCGCCCGGCGGGGCGCCGGCCTCCCTCGCGCCGAGCTGCGCCGCGCTGAAATGGTGCAGGGCGTCCGGAGGGATGCCGTCGCCGCCGAGCTCGGCCAGGCGCGCGCGACGCAGGGGCTCGTCGCCCTGGTAGGTCGCGCTGTAGCGCTCGATCGCCTCGCACAGCGCGCTCGCCCTGGCCTGGGCGGGGGAGCGGCCCTTGCCGCCGCTCGCCCGGTGGAAGTCGCCGAACGCAGGGGCGTCTCCCGCCGGGCAGACGCGGTGGATGGCCCCGTAGACGGGACGGAGCGGGTGATCGCGCCCCTCCACGGGGCCCAGGCTCGCGACGAGCCCGGTCGACGGGCTCACGTGGCGGAGGACGCGCTCCAGGGTCTCCTCGGGCGGAACGGCGCGGTGGCCGCCGTCGTCGGTGAAGCGCTTCGGGCGAGGCTCCAGCACCACAGGCGCGAGCGCGCGCGCCCGCGCGCCCTCGGGGTCGCCGCAGGCCGGGCACTGGGGCCGCCGCTCCACCGGGTGCTCCGCGATCCGCGCGCGCGAGAGGTCGAGGCTATAGAGCCGATCGTCGAGCGGCCCCGCGCCTCCCGCGGCGATCCAGCTCGAGACGAGCACGGCGGCGAGCCCGAGCGCCGCGTGCCGGCCCGCAGGCAGGCCGACGAGCGGCGGCAGGAGCGGCTCGCGACCGCCACGCCGCCGCTCCAGGTACACCTCGACCGGCCGGTTGTGCCGTACACGGTGCGCGAGGCAGGCCCAGCACGGCCCAGCGCCCGGGCGGAACACCGGGCCGATCCACGGCTCGACCCCGCCAGGCTTGATCGGCAGCCAGCGGAGCGCCTCCCGGAGCGCGCGCCGGTTCCACGCGTCGAGCGCGGTGTCCAGGTAATCGTCGGTCGCCAGGACGACGAGCGCGGCCTCCGGCTGCACAACGATGCCCGCCTCGGCGAGCGCGCCGGCGAGCGCCTGCGGGTCCTCGCCCCCCACCGCCCGCACGGCGACGGGCGTCGACGCGAGGCGCTGCGCGGCGCGCGCGGCGTCCGCCCCCAGCGCCTGCCAGAAGCCCTCAACCTCGGGCGCCGACGCCAGGCACTGCGCGGCGCGCGCGGCGTCCGCCCCCGGCGCCTGCCAGAAGCCCGCGTCCTCGGGAGCAGGCGCGGTCTCGGTGACGTAGCCTCGCTGCTCCAGCCGTCTCAGGGCGTAGCGGACCTCGGCCGCGGAGACCTCGCCGTCGAGCGCAGCGACGAGCTCGTCTGCCGTCCGCCGGCCGTCGAGGAGCGGCCCCAGGAGGTGAACGACACGGCCGCGGAGCATGGTGCGCTCACGCTCGCTGATCAGGAACACGGTCTCCTTGTCACCAGCGAGCTCGACGCCCAGGTGGTGCTTGAATTGCAAGGTGCGCCGGGTGCATTGGACGCGTTGGAGGCGCGGGGTGCGTGGGATGCGCTTCATGAACACCGGACCCTGATGGACAAGCTGGTGCGTCGCCGCCCGCCGGAGACGCCCGTGCTGGTGCGCAATTCAGCGTCAGCGAGCGCCTGCCTGGAACGCGGGCGAGCGGGCTCGCCGGCGCACGCCGCGGGAGCGCGCGGACGCGCGCGACGCGCCGCCCGCGAGCCCGGGGGCGAGGTCGTGTGAGAAGGGGGTGAGCAGCGTGGCAGTCATTCGCGAGACGGACATCGGCCCGGAGACAACGCCGCTGTCCAGCAGCTTCATCGATGCGATCCAGGGTGTCAGGCAGGACGATCGACGCGTCGCCCTGCTCGTCTACCACCGCGACGGCGCCGAGCGCGCCGTGCTGAGCCCTGGCGTGCCGGTCGTGATCGGCCGGGCGCCGCCGTCGCAGGTCCAGATCGGCGACGTCAGCCTCTCGCGCGAGCACGCCCGCTTCACCCAGTCCGGCGACAAGGTCGTCATCGAGGATCTGCGCTCGACCAACGGCACCTGGCTCGGCGGCGAGCGCATCACGCGAGGCGAGGTGAAGCCGGGCGAGGAGGTGATCCTCGGCAAGGTCGTGGTCGCCGTCCGCTCGATCACGGCGGCCGAGGACGAGCTGCCAGGGCTGATGAGCCACGAGCAACTCCGCGTCGCCCTCGAAGAGGAGGTGAAGCGCGCGCGGTACTTCGGGCGGAGCTTCGCCGTCGTGATGGCCCGGGTCGCCCGCCAGCCCGGCGCCCACGTGAGCCACCTGTTCCCGCGCGTGCGGGCGCTGCTGCGCCCCGTGGATCGGATCGCGCTCTACAGCTCGGACGTGGTGGCGGCGCTGCTGCTCGAGGCCGGGACAGAGGTGGCGCTCGACGTGGCGCGCGCGCTCGCCGCGCCGCCAGGGGGCGGGTCGCCCGTTGTTCTCGCGGGGTTCGCGACGTTCCCGGAGGCGGGGACCGTCGCGGAGGAGCTGCTCGATCGGTGCTGGAGCGCCGTGCGCAGCGCGACGGTGGAGCAGCCGGTGCGCTCGGCGCCGGGCGGGACCTGGAAGAGCAGCCCGGGCGCCTGCAATTTCGAGCCGGTCGTCGTGAGCTCCGCGATGCGCCGCGTCTTCGAGATCGTCAAGCGGGTCTCGCGCTCGTCGATCCCGGTCCTCTTGCTGGGCGAGACGGGGACGGGCAAAGAGGTCGTGGCGCGGGCGATCCACGACAGCGGCCCGCGGAGCGGCAAGCCGATGGTGTGCGTCAACTGCGGGGCGATCCCGCAGCAGCTCGTCGAGAGCACGCTGTTCGGCCACGAGCGCGGCTCGTTCACCGGCGCGTGGCAGCAGCAGCGAGGGGTGTTCGAGGGGGCGGACGGCGGGACGGTCTTCCTCGACGAGATCGGCGAGCTGCCGGCCGCGGTGCAGGCCGCGCTCCTGCGCGTCCTCGAGACGCGGCAGGTGACCCGCGTCGGCTCGAACAAGCCGATCGACGTCGACGCGCGCGTCGTCGCGGCGACCCACCGCGACGTCGAGGCCATGTGCGCGTCCGGCGCGTTCCGCAGCGATCTGTTCTACCGCCTGAACACGATGACGATGACGATCCCGCCGCTCCGGGCGCGCCCGGAGGACATCGAGCCGCTCGCGCTGCGCTTCCTCGACCAGGCGAACCAGGCGAACGGCCGGTCGATCCGCGGCTTCGACGCCGAGTCGCTGGCGCGGCTCCGGGCGTACTCCTGGCCGGGAAACGCGCGGGAGCTGCGGAACGCGATCGAGCGGGCCGTGGTCATCGCCGAGGGCGAGTGGATCGCCGAGGAGGATCTGCCTGAGCGCGCCCGGGCGGCGCCCACCTCCGAGCCGGCGGTGGAGGGGGAGCTGCCGTACCAGGTCGGAGAGCTCACCGCCGCGCCCGCGGGCGGGGACTACCTGAAGACGCGGCTGCAGCGCTGCGAGGCCGAGCTGATCGTCGAGGCGCTCCGCAAGGCGAGCGGGAACCAGACGGAGGCGGCGCGCGCGCTCGGCATGCCGCTGCGCACGCTCGTGTACAAGCTCAAGGCGCTCGGCATCAAGCGGCTCGGGTACGCGCCCCCCCGGGAGCCGTAGCGCGCGCCGCATCGAGGATCAGGGCACGGTCTGGAGCGCGCTCTCGGCCGAGCGGAGCGCGCCCTCGATCCCTTGATAATCGCAGTAGGCCTCGCCGCAGACATGGACGCTGCCGACAGGCGCGTTGCTGCCGGGGAGGTTGAACGCCCTCAGCCTCTCGAGGACCTCCCACGACCTGATGCCTGGCCGCCAGGTATGGGCCCCCGCCCCGTAGGGCTCCCGGCTCCAGTCGCGGATGGCCCACGTCGTCACGGTGCCGGCGGCGCGCTGCCGCCCGGCCGGATCCTGGAGGTCCACGCCGAGGTATTTCAGGAGCTGCCGCTTCAGCGCCTCGCTGCCGTCGATCTCCGCGCGATCGTGGGCCTCGCCCTGGACATAGACCTTCCAGAACTCCGTGGCCGGTCGATCGGTGTAGAGCATGATCATGCCCTTGCCGTCGCTCTCGCGGTAGGTGGTGTGGACCTCCCTGGCGGGCATCAGCGACGCGTTCCTGTGGGGCGGCGTGCGCCCCGTCCACCACGGCGCGTCCGTGACCAGGAAGCACTTGAGGAGCGGAAACCCGAAGACCGCGTCGAGATCCCGCTGGATCTCCCGGGGGAAGCAGCCGGCGAGCCGCATCAGGGGGCTGCGGGGCAAGGCGAGGATCACGTGCTTGGCGACGGCCTCCACCGTCTCCTCGCCGCGGGCGAACTGCAGGCGGATCTTCCCTCCTTCCGCTGCCGAGAGCGACGTGAGCGCGTGGCGAAGGTGGATGGCGACCTGCTCGGGGCGCCGCTCGAGCTCCCGCACCAGGGCGAGCGGTAGCGCCCGGGAGCCGCCTTCGATGCTGACGAGCGAGGCCTCCCCCTCCCCTTCGCTGGACAGCGCGCGAAGCCAGAAGACGATCCAGTCCATGGCGTTGGGGTTCTCGGGAATCAGGTGGAAGAACGTGCCCTGATCCCGGATCGCGAGCACGGCACCGTGGCTGAGGACGTCGCTCAGCGCGTTCCAGAACCCCTGTTCGTAGAGGAAGGCGCCTCCCAGCCTGGCGCCGCGGCGCATGCTGGCATAGTCGTCCTCCGCGAGGCTCCTCAGCCACTCCCGGTGCTTCTCGTCCCTGGGGTCGTCCGGGTTACCAGGGCTCGCCCACCGGGTGTCCTTCAAGATCCTCAGGATACCGAGCTTCATCAGCTCGAGCGTCGTATGGGGGCGATGAGCGGGTCCGGCCTCGTCGGGGGCGAGGGAGAACCGCGGCCCCTGGACGGGCTCGGCCGAATACGGGGTGAACGGCCTGGTCTTCAGGTCGAGCTCGTCGAGCAGCCCCATCAGCAAGCGCTGCCGGCGCTTCTCGAAGCGCATGGGGCCGCACTCGGCGAGGAACCCATCGAGGTCGACCGTCTCGATCCGGCCCCCGAACCGGTCCGAGGCTTCGAAGAGCCCGACGGTGCGGCGGGGGTCCCGCTGGGCCAGGCGAAAGCTGCAGTAGAGGCCGGTGATGCCGGCGCCGACCACGATCGTATCGAACTCTTGCACGCGGGTCCTCCTCGGTTCCTGGACAGGGGTTGAGGCCGGCGCCCCCGCCGGCCTCCGCGGCGCTGTCACGCGGCTGCCCGCTCGGCACAGGCGCCGCCCATCTCCACACCTTCCTGCGTCGTTTCATAGAACAGGAAGCGCCCTGTGGTCGTCTCGCAAACGGCCTGCCAGCCACGCATCCGCCCGACGACATCGAACGAGAGTCCCCAGCGAGGCGTCTCGTCGATCACGCGCACGCCGAGGGCGTGCATCGGCAAGAGGGCGACCGGCGCCAGGGCGTGGAAGACGCTGAGGGCGGGCCGCGGACAGCCGGGCTTGGCGTGGACGCTCGCGCGGAGGTAGCTCGCGCTCGAGAAGCCGAGCCCGTCGACCACCCGCTCGATCAGGCCGAGGCCCCGGATGCCATGATGGTTGATGGCCATGTAGAGGGGCGTCACCTCGTCTGTCGCTGCCTGGAAGGCCCTGGCCTGGGCGGCGAGCCGGGTGGGGATCCCGTCCGGGTGCCCGGCCACGGCGGCATAGAACAGCACCGCCTCGTCCTCGTCGGAGAGGCCGCAATCCTTGATGAACATCAGCGACCTCGACTGGGCGGCCGCCGCCTCCCTCACCGCATCATCCTCCGCGATCGAGGCGACCACCTCCGCGACGCTGCGCTCGATGACGCTGCCCCAGTCCGCGGGGAGGTACGCGAGCGTATCGGCCACGATCACCTCGTCACGGATGCCGAGGCGGGGTAGATCGCGCCAGAGCTGCTCGAGGTGGCTCCGGACCTCGTCCGCGCAGAAGCCCATGTCGCGGGTGTGAAGGCACGTATCCGGCACGACGATGACGTGGGCGCCGCCAGGGTGGAACTCGCGCAGGACGCGCGCCAGCGCCGCGCGCATCTTGATGCCGAGGAACTCCGCGAAATCGGGCCCCCTGCCGAACCTGCCTGTCTTGAGCGGCACTGGCACCTTGCCGCCGCCCTCCGGCATGGCCAGCACAATGGGCTCACCCGTCCGCACAATCCGCTCGAGCCGGGCGTCGAACTCCGCCATCTCCCGGGGGCACTCGAACCGGGTCTTGCTGGTCTGGATCGAGGCCTTCTTGATGATGGCCTTGAGCTGAGCGGCCCTGTCGTTGTGTCGGGCCCCTGCCTTTCGCAAGCAGTCCTCGAAAGGACGGATCGCCTGATCGAGCTCACCGAGGAAGACGTCGATCTCGGCAGGCCCGGCGAAGCGGACCGAGGCCTCAGGTAGCCTGCTGCCGGACAGCACGCGCTGCTTCGCGGCGAGGAGCTCCGGCGCCTTCGCGAGGCCGGCGGCCGGCTGGGTCACGGCGCTCTGGTAGCGAGGGGCGGCGGTGCCGCCAGAAGCCTCCCTCTCTCCGTCGAGCTCCGCGAGGGCGGCGGGTCGCGCGCTCATCGGATGATGCCCGCTGTGAGCCTCGGTGTTCTTCGCAGCCTCCGAGACGATGGTGGAGGGACCTTTGCCGAGCACAATGCTGATGAGGTCGCTGGTCGCTTCGATCTTCATGGTTCTCCCTGCGACGCGGGCGCCACGATGACGCCCCATCGATCGATCGGCTCCGCTTCGATCGAGCATTCGTCGAACGCGGACTGCCTATCTGGCCCTAGCTCTCATGTGAGCCAGAGCACACCTCGTGCCGGCCGCGCCCACGCAGATTCGCCGGGAGATCGGCGCGCTGGCCGCGCGAGCGGGGATGAAGCGCGCGGACCGCTACGCGATCGAGCAAGGGATTGCGTACCAGGGAGGGCGCGCCCCGTGTCGACGGGTGATGGAGTCCTCGACGAGGCGGGAGATCACGAGATCTCGCGGCGAGCGGCCAACTCGCGCCGTCGTGTGCTCGCGCGGCGGACCTCGCGTGGCGGCGGCGGACCTCGCGTGGCGGCGAGCGTCGGGCGCGCCGCGCGTGACCGGTGAGCTCACGTTGAGGGTGGGGGATAGACGGCGCCTCGCGGTGTGGGAGGGCGCTCCACGAGGGGATGGGGAGGGTGACGGCGTGTGGGCGGGCGTCGCAGAGCGACGGAATCAGGGAGCGAGCGAGATGGCGGCCCGACTGGCGGGCTCGGGCTCGAGGGGGAGCTCGACCATGAACGTCGAGCCGCAGCCCGGCGAGCTCTCCACACCGATGGTTCCGCCGTGAGCGCGCACGATCTCGCGCGCGATGTAGAGGCCGAGCCCGAGGCCGCCGAAGTGCACAACGCCGCCCACGCGCTCGAAGCACCTGAAGATGCGGGCCTGGTCCTCCTCCGCGATGCCCGCGCCCTGATCGTGGACGAGGAGCTCCGCCCCGCCGGGACAGGCCTTCACCTCGATGGCTATCGGCCGGCCCGCGCCGAACTGGATGGCGTTCTTGACGAGGTGGAACACGAGGCGCCCCATCTGCTCGCGGTCCCAGCGGCCGACGATGCCCTCCGGCGCGTCGATGGAGATCGTGGAGGACGGGGAGCGGAGCTCTACCGGGAGCCCGGCGATCACCTCCCGGACGAGCGCCCCGAGATCGACGGTCTCGCGCTCGGGATCGAGCGGGCCCGATCGGAGCCTGATCGCCTGGAGCATGTCATCGCAGAGCCGGGTGAGCCGGTTGACCTGCCGGCCGACGACCTCGAGCGAGGCGACCCAGGTTGATCCGTCCTCCGCCCGCTGCTCGCTCAGCCGCTTCATCCGCTGTACCTGCAAGTTGAGCGAGGTCAGCGGCGTCAGGAGCTCGTGCGACGCGAGCGTGAGGAACTCGTCCCGAACACTGGCGCCTGCGTCGGGCTCGCAGGCGCGGGCGAGCCGGCGAGCTTCGGGGGTTCCAGTGAGAGGGGCGTTCGAGACGGACATGATTCAACTCCCGTTGGAGAGTGGATGGACTTTCGCGATCGCGTCCGAAGCATCGGCGATGCCACGCGTCATCGCCCTCGGAAAAGCGCGGTTTCCGCAGCATCTCGCGCAGGATCCGGGCCGCCGAGGGCGGGTGTGTCGTGGCGCCCGGCGAACGGTTGCTCAGGTGCGCAAGAAGCAGAGCCGATGCCCGCGAGCGGCAACGCCAGGCTCGCCCGTCCGGGGTGGAGCTACCCGACCCTGGAGCGACCCGACCCAGGTTGGGGCAGCAGCGACCCGACCCAGGTTGGGGCAGCGACCCGACCCAGGTTGAGGCAGCGGAGCGGAGCGACCCAGGTTGAGGCAGCGGAGCGGAGCGACCCAGGTTGAGGCAGCGACCCGACCCAGGTTGGGCGGCAGGCGACCCCGACCCAGGTTGAGGTGGCTGGGGCTGGCGACCGGGGATTGGAGCAACGAGCGAGCCGGATTGCGCGCTACGACTCGGGTTGGCAACCGGCATGCCGACCCAGGTTGGGCGATCCAGCGACGCGCACCACGACCCAGGTGGGGGAAATCCGGCCTCGACCCAGGTTACCCAGGGTGGGGAAATCCAAGGTTGGGGAAATCCAATCCGAGGTTGAGCCATCCGGCGCGCCGCGTCGGTCCAGCGCGTCATGCGTCCAGCGGTTTCCACACCTCGTAGTCGAACCGCTCGTAGGGGGGTGTCACCCTTTGCCGACGCTCGTCGTAGCGCTCGAGGCACCAGGCCCCAGCATCGACGCGCTTGCCCTGCGCCTCGATCCAGCGCGACAGCCCCAGGTAGGTCGCTTCGATGGCCTCCGCGGTCCCCTCGACCCGGGCCATCGCGTAGGTCCGCGCCGGGATCACCAGCGGCTGCAACCCCTCCGGACACGCCCCGCCCGCGCTCACCTCGATGCACACCCAGTACGTGTAAACGCCGTCGTTGCTCGCCCTCTGGTGATCGCTCTCCGGAAAGGCTCCGTACAGCACGCTCCGGTCGAGCCGGTGGGGGGCAGATTCGAGGCGATCGACGAGCTCGAGCCATGCGAGCGGCACGCGGTGACTGAGCTCACTGCGACGACCGACCACCTTGATGCCAGCCATCCGGAGCTCGCCCTGGCTCACGACGGAAACGTTCACGCGCTCTTCTCCTTGGAAACGACGCCCGAACCCTGCACCTTGAACCAGGTTGAAGCTCAAGGAAAAATCCACCGCATGCTCACGATTTCCCAGTTCGCGGACCGCAGCGGGCTATCGCCGAGCGCGCTTCGCTTCTATCAACGCAGGGGCCTCCTTCTGCCCGCCGGCCGGCGCGCGAACGGCTACCGCGTGTACGCGGAAGGGCAGGTCGAAGAGGCCCGCTTCATCAGCAGCCTGCGCGCGGCGGGGCTCCCCATCGCAGAGATCCGCGAGTTCCTGCGCATGAGCGGCCGGGCGCGGGAGGCGATGCTCGCGACGTGGCAGCAGGACATGACGGCCCGCCTGCTCTCGCTCCAGATCGCGGATCAGTATCTGCGCGGCGTGACGTCGACGCAGATCCCGATCCACCTCGAGCACTGGAAGGAGCCCTCGGCGCTGCTCTGGTTCCCGGCGACGGCGCCGGAGGGCCCGCTGGCCTTTCGCGCTGACGTGGCGGCGCGCAAGCGAGAGCTGGCTCGCAGGCGCGTTCCGGTGCTGACCAGCGGGTACGTCCGCACGCTGGACCTCGTGGACGGTCATCTTCATGGAGAGGTCGGGTTCCGGATCCGACCTGGGCGCCGGCTGCCCCAGGGGGCGCGGCGCCAGGATGTGCCGCCGACGGTGTTCGCTACCCTCGAGTGCTCCGTTCGCGACGAGAAGGCCGCACACCGCGTGTTCCGCCTGCTGCATGGACTCGGCTTCCGGCCCGGGGAGCTCCACCTGGAGCGCTACCTGCCTGGTGCCCCGGACCGCTACCTGCTGATGATCGCCGTCCGGCGCATCCAGCCAGCCGCAGCGGCCGGGTGAAGGGCTGAGGCGCGCTGGAGCGGACCGGCCGACTGCAGCGAAACCGCGGAGGGGCTTCCGCGTAGCAGCGGATGAACCCGCCCGACGGAGCGCGCAGAGCCGCACGCCCGCGAGCTCGGGGCGCGCCGTGCCCGTCGTCACGACGGAGATGCGCCTCGACGATCGACGCACCGACAAGCCCGCGCCGCTGGGTTCGCGGCGCCATTCCCCAGGAGCTTTCTCATGTTTCGCAGCACGATGAGCATCACGGCCCTGAGCTTCGGTCTCTTCGCAGCGGGCGCGCCCGGCGACGCCATGGCGCACGGCAGCGGCGTCCACCGGCACGGCCAGATCTTCGTCATGACCAACGCCGGAGACGGCAATTCTGTGATGGCGTATGACCGGGCGGCGGACGGCTCGCTCTCGTACGCCGGCACGTACGCGACCGGAGGGCTCGGCGCGCCGACCCGGCCGATCAACGCGCTCGGATCCCAGGGCTCGCTCGTCCTCAGCGAGGACGGGAAGCTCCTGTTCGCCGTGAACGCGGGCAGCAGCGAGGTGTCGATGTTCCGCGTCGGCCCGCACGGCCTGACGCTGCTCGACGTGGTCGACTCGGGCGGCGACTTCCCGGTGAGCGTCGCCTCGCACGGCGACCTTCTCTATGTCCTCAACGTGGGTGGAGAAGGCAACATCGCCGGCTTTGAAGTGAACCCGTGCGGCGAGCTCGTCCCGCTCGACCGGTCGAGCCGCGGTCTCGGCCTCGGCGGCACGACGCCACCGTCGCTCGGCGCGACGCCGGGTCAGATCGGATTTTCTCCCGACGGCGAGGTGCTGGTCGTGGCGGGCAAGGGGTCCAATCAGCTCCATGTGTTCCCCATGAGCGGCCGCGGACTGCCCAGCGACTCGCCGGTCACGACGATCTCCAGGGGCCTTGTCCCGTTCGATTTCGCCTTCGATCGTCGCGGCCATCTCATCGTGGCGGAGGTCGGCGGCGACGGCATGCCCGCGACCGGCGACACGAGCGTGGTGTCCTCGTACAAAATCGGTCACGACGGGAGCCTCGCTGTCATCAGCGACACGGTCGACACCTTCCAGCGAGCGACCTGCTGGATCGCCGGCGCCCCTGGGAGCCGCTATGTCTTCACGGCCAACACGGGCAGCAACACGCTCTCCGGGCTCCAGGTCGACGCGCGTGGCGCGCTGACGCTGCTCGACGACGGCGTGTCCGCCTCGTTCCCCACCGGAACGGCGCCGATCGACCTCACGATGACGCGCGACGGCCGGTTTCTGTACACCCTCAACGCCGGCACCGGGACGATCGCGGCATTCCAGGTGAGCCACGACGGCAGCTTGATCCCACGCGGGGAGGCGGGTGGATTGACGCCCGGCGGCGGCGCCCAGGGCATCGCCGTGCGGTAATGCTCGTTCCTCGGCATCCAGGGTTTGGCGCCCGCGGCCAGCACGCGAGCAGAAGCGCGGCGCTCACACGGCGCGAATCACTTCCTCCGCGGCGCGGCGCGGGCCGCACACGCCCTCTCGCTCCGGGAAGCCCAGTCGGAACGCGAAGGTGACCTGCCGGTCGCCCAGACCGAGCGCCTCGGTGAACGAACGCTCCATCGCCGGCGCTCGTCCAAGCATGCGCTCTCGGTCGATGACCTCCGGCACCTGGTTCAGCGGGTGCATCGCGATGCCGCGCGCGGTCGCCCAGAGATGCATGCGTTGCCACAGGCGCCCAGCGCGGAGCGTCGCGCCCAGATCGTAGCGGTCGCGAACCGCGATGACGCCGATGGCGGGATCGCCGGCGAGATGGACCTCGCGGGTGACGCGGAGCCAGTCGTCGTGCATCTGTTCCGCCGACGGGCGCGGCAGCAGCTTGACCGCCGCGGTGAGCAGCGGACCGAGCCCCATCACATCGAGGGTCAGCCCGTCCCGATGGCTCGGTACCGCCTCCGGCGCCAGCCGGAACCACGCGTCGCTGTCCCTCACCATCGCCGCGTCGCGGACGATGGTCTCGGTGGCGCGCAGCGTATGAGCGGCGAAGCTCTCGCGCTGGCCCGGGTGCTCCAGCCAGACGACGTCGACATCCGAGCCCGGTTCGCTCAGGCGCGAGAGCTCCTGGAGCGCCGACGCAGGCACGCGCTGCGCCAGGTACGGGCCGCGGTTCGTGTGTCGCCGCGCGATGACCTCCGCGAGCGGGGACTCCGCTGCGCCTGGCCCGATCCGGAGGCTCGCCACCCGGATCGCCCGCGGCGAGGCGCGCTCGAGAGCGCGAGATCCCGCCGGGTCGGAGCCCAGCAGCGTACCGGCTTCGAGCTCAACGCGGGGCGCCCATCCCATCGAACCCGCCGCGAGCGCCAGGTTCTCTATCGCGCAACCGAGCCCGATGTGCATCTCACGCAGGAACGGATCCATGGTGCCGAGCGATCGGGACCTGTCCGAGAACACGTCAATGCGATCCGGGTGGACCTCGAAGAGCCAGGGTTGCGTGTTGTGCGGGCTCGCGGCGAGCACCGCCGCGCGCACGAGCTCGGCGAGCTCGCCGCCGCGCTGCCCGCGGAACGCGGTCCAAGGCGCGAACGGCTCGCCCGTCCGAGCGTCGAACACACCCCGGCCGGCAGCGTACCAGCCAGCGCCCGCGGCCACGGCGAGCGTCGCGACGCCTTCCAGCAGGCGCCGCCGCGAGACCTTGAGTTTCCTCTCCATGATGCGCTCCATCCTCCAGAGGACGTCTGACCGTGCTCCGCGAGCGACGGCCATGCGCAGAGATTGAGGCGGTTCTAACGATTAGTACAGGATATCTCTCTAATATGATGTATTATTATAGCTAATGCTCGAGGCTCTCCCCGACGACCTGAATCTCCTGCTCGCGCTTGACGTGCTGCTGCGCGAGCGGCACGTGACGCGCGCGGCGAAGCGGCTCGGCATCACGCAGTCGGCCGCGAGCCAGCGGCTCGGACGGCTGCGCGAGTTCTTCGGCGATGCGCTGCTCGCTCCGGGGCGGCCGCTGCTCGCCCTCACGCCGCGCGCCGAGGCGCTCGCCGATCCGCTGGCTCAGGCGCTCGCGAGCTTGCGAGCGGCGGTCCAGGCCGGCGCGCCGTTCGACCCAGCGACGTCCGAGCGCCGCTTCGTGCTGCTCGGCAACGACCTGCTGGAGGCGGTTGCGCTGCCGCGGCTCTTGCCCATGCTGGCGCGCGAGGCGCCGTACGTCACGGTTCAGGTCGACCGCGCCGACGCGGACTTCGTGAGGCGGCTCGAGCGGGGAACGGCGGATCTGGCGTTCGTCCCGGAGTTCCTCGTGCCCCCGTCGTCACGACAGCTGCGCTTGCCGGAGGAGCGATTCGTGACGCTGATGCGCAGGGGCCACCCTGCAGCGTCACAGCGGCTGACCCTGGAGCGCTATCTGGAGCTCGGGCACGTTTTGATCGCTCCGCACGGCATGCCGGGCAGCCTGGTCGATCGCGCGCTGGAAGCTCGTGGGCGGCGCCGGCGGATCGTCGCGCAGGTCCAGCACTTCGTGACGGTGCCTTTCCTGATCGCGGCCTCGGATCTCGTGGTGACGTGTCCAGCGACGGTCGCGGCATTGTCGACGCCCTTCGGCCTACGCGCGGTCCGGCCCCCCGTCGAGCTCGGCGTGGACCGATCTTCGGCTGTCTGGCACGAGCGCGTGCACGACGATCCAGGCCATCGCTGGCTGCGCTCCTGGCTCAGCAAGGCGATCCGCGCGGGCGCGAGGACCCCACCCGACCAACCCAACCAGGTTGACCCGACCCAGGTTGACCGGAAGGGGGAACTCGACCCACCAGGTTGACCCGACCCGCAGGGGTGAGGGAGCACGGTCCGCCATGGCGCCGCCACCTGCAGGCACGGGTAAGTACTTGAGATCGTTCACCACGATCGCCGGCACGGCATTTGGAATTCTGCCCGGCCATGAGCCAGCCCCGCCAGATCGCGCCCGGCGCGACCTACCTGATCACCCGTCGCGTCCTGCGTCGGCATCTCCTCTTCCGCCCGGATGCAGCCATCACTCAGCTTTTGGTCTACGCCCTCGCGGTCTCGACCCGCCGCTACAGCATCGAGGTCCATGCGCTTTGCGCGATGTCGACGCACCTGCACCTCGTCGTGACCGACACGAACGGCGTTCTTCCGCGCTTCCTGCAGTTCTTCCATCGCATCGTCGCGCTCGGCACGAAGGTGCTCCGTGCATGGGAAGGGCCGGTATGGGATCATGAAGCCACGAGCGTGGTGCGGCTGCTGACACGCGCGGCGGTCGTGGAGAAGATCGCCTATGTCCTCGCAAACCCTGTGGCCGCTGGGCTCGTCCCGCATGCGCATGAGTGGCCGGGCGCCAAGGTGAAGGTGCGCGAGATCGGCCGGGGCGTGTTGTGCGCGGCACGTCCCGCCGCATACTTCGACCCGAAAAATCCACAGTGGCCGGAGGAAGCAACACTGTCACTCGCGCTGCCGCCGACCATCGAGCATGACAGCGCGGAGGACTTTCGCCATGCCATCGCCGCCGAGCTCGAGAGGCAAGAATTGCAGGCGCAAGCGGAGGTGAAGCAGCAAGGGCGCCGCTTCCTTGGCGCCGAGCAAGCCGGCAAGGTCTCGCCCCATGAGCGTGTCACGAGCCTCGAGGCGGCGCGCTCTGGTAATCCGACGTTCGCTGTCGGCCGCAAGCAGGGTGACGCGTGGCGCGCGGCTCGTGCCGCTGTACGCGGGTTTCGCGCCTTGTACCGCGCGGCGCTCGAGCGGTGGCGTGCCGGTGTGCGCAGCGTGGTATTCCCGGCAGGGACGTGGTGGATGCGCACGTTTCACGGCGCCAACATGGCCGATGTCGTGCTCACGGTATAGGTACTTCGAGGGCAAGAAGGTAGGGACAACCTCGGTGAGGTAGCGCGCACAGCTCGCGGGTCAACCTGGGTGGCACGGGCTGTTCGTGACGACAAATCCCAGTGCCTCCACGCTCGCGCGAGCGTCGCCGTCCCAGGCGAGCTGCGGATCCAGGCGAAGCTCACCCGGCGCGAGCACGGCGGGCAGCGCCATCAGACCAACGAGCTCGACCGCTTCGAGCTCCGCGCCAGTGTCGCCCGCGAACGGCGGACACAGCACGCGCCCTGCCGGCGCAAGCGCCAGCGCTGCGCGCAGCGGCTCGCCCAGCGTCGCGCGCAGCACGGCTAGATCGTTGCCGATGGCGGCAGGCGTGGCGGTCGCCGGCCAGATCCATACGGTGAGGCCGGGCAGGTCGGCCACGCAGACCGCCATCGCGCGCTCGGGGGGGAGCGCGCGGCCACGGGCGCCGAGGGGCGATGCCGCGATCGCGGCGACGATGAGCCCCGGCCGGGCGAGCGTCAACGCCGCAAGCCGACCGAGGTTGCGCTGAGCCGCCGTCCGGCGAGCGGCGATCGCGGCAAGGTGGTCGGGACGATCGTAAACGAGCTCGACCTCGCGCTGCATTGCCACGTGAGGCGAGGTCTGCGCCGCCGCGGCAAGCGCCCGCTCGCGGGCCTCGCCGTCCCACGTTGGCCCTCCCTTCTCCGGGAGCGGGGCGGCTTTCTCGATTTCCAGACGCTCCCGGAGGAGCTGCGCCACCCTCGAGGACAGACCCAGGGAGCCGAGCGACCAGGCGGCGGAGAACCAGTCCGCCGGCTCCGCGAGCGCGAGCGCCTCGGCCGAGGCGCGATCCCAGGCGGCAAGCGCCTCTCCGAGCGGAAGGCCGAGCGCGCGGAAGAGCGCGCCCGCCTCGTCGAGCGCCGCCGCCGCTCCCGGATCGCCGAGATCCCGCCGCGCGCGCCCGATCGCCCTAGAAGCGTAAGCGACCCAGGTTCGGAGTGGCGGCGCGGCGCGCTCGGCAATGTCACGGGCGGACGTCGCGAGCGCGAGGGCGTCGTCGGCGCGGCCGAGCTCGAGCGCGAGCTCGGAGAGGAACGTGAGGGCGCGCGCGCGGCCGAACGCGTCGCCGAGGCGCGCGCACAGCCACTCCTGTCGCTGGAGCGGGGCTCGGGCGCGCTCCAGGGCGCCGAGGCCGAGCGCCGCCGCGCCGAGCTGGCCGCAGGCAATCGCCTCGCCCACGGAGTCGCCACGGCGGCGGTGGAGCTCGGCCGCGTGCTCGAGCAGCGCCTCGGCCGCGCCGTGCGCGCCGAGCGTCACGTAGAGTGTGCCGAGCGAGTTCAGGATCTGCGCGCGCTCGCCGAGGAACGGCTCCGAGCGGCGCAGCGCGGACAGCAGCGTGCGCTGCGCAGCCGCTGCATCGCCGAGGAGCCGCTCGGCTGTACCGCGGTAGTGGGCGGCGACAACGGCGGCGCGGCGCCCGGGATCGCCTGCGGCGGCGATGGCGTCGAGCTCCGCGATGGCGGACGCACAGGCCGATCGCACGTCGCGGCGCAAGCGCGCGAGCGCCGCTTCGCACCGCGCGAGGTCCCGGGCCTCGGTGGCACCTTCCCGGTCGAACGCGGCGACAGCGCCCTCGAGGTGCAGCACGGCGGCGTCCAGCGCCCCCTCGCGCAACGCGAGCGCGCCGCGCCCAAAGCCGAGCGCCGCCGCGACGAGCGGGCCGCCAGGAAGCGCCACCGCCGCAGGATCGCGGCCGACACCGAGGAGCGCCTCGACGCGGTCGAGCTCGGCGCGGACCTCCGCGCCCGGCGCGCTCCGCAGCAGCCGCGACAGCGGCGACACGCTGTCGATCGGATCAAGCGGGAGCACCGCGCTCCTCCACCCCCTCGCCGCGCGCCCCGCGCGCGAGCCCGTGCAGCGCCGCCTTCACCGCCTCGATCGAGAGCTCCGGCCAGGCGGCGCGGATCCGCGCGATGTGCGCGGTCACATGGGGCGCCGCGAACGACGTGCCGGTCCAGCGCCGCTCGCCGCCGCCGGGCGCGGGCGCGAGCACGTCGTCGCCGGGCGCGAGGATCTCGTGGTCGAGCGTGAGCTCGCTCCGGAGCGCCTCCGGGTCCTGGAAGGCGCCTCTGCCGACGCCGATCAACGACTTGAAGCGCCCTGGATAGGTGCGGAACGCCGCCGCGTTCGGGCCGGCGGCCACGAGCACGACCTCCGCGGTGTAGGCGGCGTCCGCGACCTCGTAGAGCTCGACCAGCGAGCGGTAGTCGCCCGGGCGGAGCGGCGCGTTCTTCGGGATGTCGATGCCGAGGCTCAGGTTGACCACGGAGAATCGCTCGCGGACGCAGAAGCGCAGCGCGGCGACGAGCCCGTCACGCGAGCACCGCCCGTCGTCGCCGAGCGCGCGGACGCTCGTGATCTCGGCCGCGGGCGCCATGCGGTGGACGATCCCCGCGCACGCCGTCCCGTGCCCGCTGAGATCTCCCGGCGCGCATGGCGCGACCCCGTACGCGCCGCGCTGAACCAGGGCGACGTGCCGCAGCGCCGCTGCGCGCAGCGCTGGGTGCGAGGCATCAACGCCGGAGTCGATCAGCGCGACGCGCACACCGGCGCCGCTTCGCGCGCTCGGGCGTGGCGCACCGTGGAGTTCGCCGCCCGGTCCTCCCGGAGAATCCGTGGTCACGCGGAGCTCCCCTCTCCTGCAGAGGCCGGCTCCCCTGCATCGCCGGCGCCGCTCGCATAGGCGTCGATCCGCGCGAGGAGGTCGAGGGCCAAGCGGGCCTCCGCCTCGCCGCGCTCGGCGAGCCTCCCCACCACCGCAGCGAGCTCCAGGCGGCGGCGGTACTCGGGCGTGAGGCGCAGCGCGTGGATGTGCCGCTCCAGCGCGGCGCGGAGCGAGGTCGGCGGCGGGGCCGCTCCTTCCGCGATAGGAGGTTCCGCGCCCGATGCTGCCCGCCGGCCCGCATCCGCCGCCGTCTGGCCTGGCGCCTGCGCGAGTAGGTCCGGCATCGCGCGCGCGAAGAGCTCGAACACGACGCGCTCGGTGCGGAACGACTCTACGGTGAGCGCGAGGACCTCGGCGAGCCGCTCGGCGAGGTCGAGCTCCCGCCCTGCGAGGGGCGCCTCGTGCGAGAACAGCGCGGCGCCGCCCACGATCACTGCGCCGACGCGGATCGGCACGAAGATCGCGGACACTGGCGCGGCGGCCAGGAGCGGCCGGAGCGGCGCGATCATCGGATCGCCGTCGTACAGCTCCACCGCGTGTCCACCGCCGCCACCGAGCAGGTACGCGAACGGGGTACCGCTCGGCGGCAGCTCCGCGCCCGAGGCGCGGAAGCCGACCGCATCAGCGACGACAGGGACCGTGAGCCGCCCGAGCGTTTCCATCTCGAGCGCGACGAGCGCCTCCGAGCACGGCATCGCGAGGCACGCGAAGCGCAGGTGCTCCCCGAGCCCGCGCACCCGCGCCTCCACCGCGCCGAGGAGCGCCGCCGACTCGACGGTCGAGAGCAGGTCGCGGAGGCGCGCTGTGAAGGGCGCGAGCGGCGAGCGCAGCGCGTGCGGGTGGGGCGGGAGGGCCCGCGCCGGGGCGGGCGGGACACCCGGCGCGGAGCGGTCGGCGAGCGGCATGGGCCGCCGATGCTACCGCCGGACCGCGCCGGAGCGAACCGCCATGACGCCCGTGAGATCCGGTTGACGTACCCAGCTCCTCTCCTAGCATGCAGCGACATGCGGCGATTCGGCTGTCCGGCGCACCGTCCGAAGCGTTCGTCCGTGCGCGCGGCCGATCGAGCGCGATCCACGGCCGCGAGGCCCCTCGATCCGGCGCGGGCGCGATGAGCCCGCCCGTCCGCGAGGGGCGGCGTCGCCTCGCCGTCGTCCTGTGGGGTGTCCTTGGTGTCGTGGCCGTCCTGGTCGAGGCGATCTGTCGTCTCGGTGCGACGGCGGCGCGCATCTTGACGGGGCACACGCTCACGACGGGACAGCTGGTCCTGCTCGCGGCCTGGACGGTCACGATCGCCTACTTCGAGGGGTACCGCGGCTTTCAGCAGCGCTTCTCGCCGCGGGTCGTCGCGCGCGCGCTCCACCTCGCCGAGCACGGGCGGCCCCTCCACGTGGCGCTGGCGCCGCTCTACTGCATGGCGCTCCTCCACGCGACGCGCCGCCGGCTGATCGCGACGTGGGCGCTCGTCGCAGGCATCGTGGCGCTCATCCTGCTCGTGCGGCAGATGCCCCCGCCCTACCGCGCGATCGTCGACGCAGGCGTCGCCTTCGCGCTCGCCTGGGGGGCCGTATCCATCCTCGTCTGCCTCGCGCGGGGGCTCGCGGGCCGCCCGCCGGGAATCTCGGCGGACGTGCCCGAGGAGGCGCACCGCGCTGCCATCGACGCCGAGCATCTCGCCCGCCAGGCCGCGCGGGCAGGCGGTCCCTGCGATCCGTGATCTCCGCGCGAGCGGGGCGACCGCGCGCGCGTCGTCGTCAGCCCGCCGCCGACTTCGCGGATCGCTGCAGCGCCTCGGCCAGAAGCGACCGATAGAGCGGCGAGCTCTCGCGGAGGGATTCGTGCGTGCCCACCGCCGCGACCCGACCGCCGTCGAGCAACACGTTGAACGTCGAGCTGAGGAGGTGCGGCGCGTGGGTCACGACGATGGCCGTGCGCCCGGCAGCGACCTCGCACGCCGTGCGGAGGACCGCCTCGGCGGTGGCGCCCGGCAGGCCCGCCTCCGGCTCGTCCAGCACGAAGACCCGCGGCTCGCGCAGCAGCACCCGCGCGAGCAGCAGCCGCCGCGCCTCACCGCCCGACAGGCTCGGCGGTGACGCGCGCACCTCCGTCGCGAGGCCGCGCGCGGGCCGCGCCTCGCCCTCCGCCGGCGGCGCGCCTGCGAGCTCGTCGAGCTCCACACGGCGGAGCGCCTCGCGCATGCGCTCCTCCGTGGGCGCGGGCTCGAGGCCGAGCGCCAGGTTGTCCGCGATGCTCCGCTCGAACAGCCGCGCCGACTGCCCCACCACCCCGAACAGCCCCGGGAGCTCCTCGGGCGGGATCTGCCGCAGATCCACGCCGCCCACGGCGATCGCGCCCGACGACGGCTCATCGAGGCGCAGGAGCAGGCGCAGGAGCATCGACTTGCCGCTGCCGGAGCGACCGCAGACGCCGACCACCGCTCCGGCGGGGATCGAGAGCGACACGCCATCGAGGACGGGGCGGCTCGCGCCCGGCGGCGTGAACGTGACCCCCTCGAAGGCGATCGACAGGGGGCGCCTCGCCTCGCCGTCCAGGTGCACCGCGAGGCCGCCGGAGGGGCGCGGCGGGTGCTCGGGCAGGCGCAGCAGCGCGAGCGTCGCGCGCAGCAGGGGGGCGCGCTCGATGAAGCCGGCGCGGAGGGCGTCGAGCGCCTCGAGGCGCGCCATCAGCAGCGGCACCACGAGCAGGAGCTCTCCGACCTCGCCCGCGCCGGCGCCCCCGCGAGAGGCCGCGAGCGCGGCGACGATGACGAGCGGCGAGAGCGCCGCGAGCGTGCCCTTGATCTGGCCGGAGACGGCGAGCGCCTGGCCGAAGCGGCGGCGCGCGTCCGCGACCCGGCGCGCGGCCACAGCGAGCTCTCCCTCGGCCTGGGCGCGCGCGCCGAGCAGGCGAAGGTCCTCCGCGCCCGCCAGCGCCTCGCCCACCGCGCCGAAGACGGCCGTGTCGGCGTGCTGCATCTCCCGCATCGCGCGCGCCACGCGGCCCGAGGCCCTGTCCGCCGCGAGGCGCGAGGCCGCGAACAGCGCGGCGCCGCCCGCGAGGACGAGCGCCATGCCGCTCGAGACCAGCGACCCGGCGAGGACCACGAGCGTCGCGAGCGCCTGGGGCAAGCCGGTCGCGACGGCGATCGCGAAATCGGCGACGAGGCCTGCGTCGCGCGCGATCGCGAGCCGCACGACCTCCGCGCCCCGGACGGGCGGCGCGGGCCCGGCGCTCGGCGGCCGCGGCGCGGGCCCCGCCGCCTGCGCCGCGATGAGCGCACGCCCGGCGGCGTCCACGTCGCGGGGCGAGGCGGAGAGCGCCGCCCGGAAGAGCGCGACGCGGAGCGCGGCGGTGAGGTCGCCGCCGAGCTCCGAGCTCTTCCGGCCCGAGAGCACCGCCAGGGAGGCGGACACGAGCGTAGCGCCGAGCGCGGCGAGGACCACGGCCGCCGGAGGTGCTCCCACGAGCAGCCGGGCGAGCACGCCGCCGATGCCAGCCGAGGGCGGCGCCTCGCGCCCGGAGACGGCGCCGAGGGCCACGCCGGCGATCGCCGGGAGCAGGCCGGACAGCGCGCCCGCGAGCGACGACAACGCCACGACGAGGGCGAGGCGCGCGGCGGCGCTGGAAGAGCCGCCGCGCAGGCCTCCCGATGACGACGACATGGGCGACACGCCCCCCTCGCGCAGCGAGCGAAGACCGATCCGCAGGATCGCGAGGAGCGCGCGCATCGACGTGCGATGCCACGGTACACTGCCAACGCCGTTGCGCGCGACGCGCATTCGATCGACCCTCTCCTCGTGCGCACCGCGCTCGTGGCCCTGCTCCCGCTGCTCGTGACCTGCGAGCGCCCGCCGCCTGCGCCGCCAGTGGGGGTCGACGCCGGGGCGCTCACCCCCTGGGCGCGCGGCGGCGCCGCGTCGCTGGACGACCGCGGCGCCCGCCTCCGGACGGACAGCGCGCCGGCGGTGGGCTCCGTCGAGCCCGATGCGCTCGAGGAGATCCTCGCCGCCGCGCGGGAGGCCGCCCCCAGGCCGGCCGATGGCGTGAGCGTCGCGAAGATCGGCACGAGCACCGGCCTCCCGGCGCCCTCCGCGCTCCCGCCGGAGCCCGCCCCCGCCCCCGCCCCTGCCCCCCGCTCGCGCGTCGAGATCGGCGCGCCCATGGTGCAGGCCAACATGTCGAGCCCGGCGATCGAGAAGGCGGCGCGGGCGCAGCTCTACTGGGACCTCGTTCAGCGCTGCCGCGGCCCGGGCGGGAGCCTGCTGCCGCCTGACGCCATCCGGGTGGAGTTCAACGTCGACGCCGAGGGCTATATCGTGGTGCCGACGATCATCGGGAGCGCGTCCGACCCCCGCTACGACGAGGCGGCCACCTGCATGCGGCGAGAGCTGTCGGGCGCAGCGTTCCGCGCACCGGCGGGCGCGCGCGGGCTCCCAACCCGGGTCGACGCCACCGTCCCCTCGGTCGACTGAGCCGGAGCGGATTCGGCGGGCGTGCTGCCTGCCAACTCCGTGCTGCCCACTCGGGGGGCGCCAACCCGGGCTGCATACCCGGGTTGGGTCACCGGCTACCCACCCGGGTTGGGTCATCCGGCTACCCACCCGGGTTGGGTCATCCGGCTACCCACCCGGGTTGGGTCATCCGGCTACCCACCCGGGTTGGGTCATCCGGCTACCCACCCGGGTTGGGTCATCCGGCTACCCACCCGGGTTGGGTCATCCGGCTACCCACCCGGGTTGGGTCATCCGGCTACCCACCCGGGTTGGGTCATCCGCGGCTACCCACCCGGGTTGGGTCATCCGGGCCGCCCACCCGGGTTGGGTAGGTTGGCTCGACCGACCGGGGTTGGGTCGACCGGGGTTGGGTCGACCGGGGTTGGGTCGACCGGGGTTGGGTCGACCGAGGTTGGGTCGACGCCTCAGTCCAGGCGTGAGACCCCGAGCGATCGCATGAGCGCCCGCTTCTTGTCCTGGTGCTCGTGCATCCGGCGGAGGACGTCGACCACGAACGCGACCGTCGCGACGATGTTCTCACCCTGGTTGAGCATCACGCACTCCGCGCGCGAGCTCATCGCCGCGTCCGTCACCTCCCCGCGGGTCGGCACGCCGGTCTTGTTCAGGCTCTCGAGCACCTGTGTCGCCCAGATCGCGGGGACCAGCCCGGCCTCGCAGAGCCACAGGAGCTCCTCCTGGACCTCCGCCAGCCGCATGAACCCCATCTCGACCGCCATATCGCCGCGCGCGAGCATCACCCCCACATGCTCGCTGCGCATCGCCGTGAGCAGCAGCCTCGGAAACCGCGCGAACGCAGGCGTCGTCTCGATCTTGAGGACGATCCCGAGGTGCCCGGCCTCGCGCGCGGCGAGCTCCGCCTGGAGGCGCTCCACATCGGAAGGAGACCGAACGAACGAGAGCCCCACCATGTCCGCGTGGCGCGCGATGAAGTCCAGATCCTCGAGATCCTTCGGCGTGAGCGACGGAATCCCGAGCTCGGTGTCCGGAAAGTTCAGGCCCTTTCCTGGCTTCAGCTTCACGGAGCCCTGGCGCGCGAAATCCACCTCCACGAGCGCAGCGCCTCCGGCCACGAGCTTGACCGTGCCGCCGAGCCGCCCGTCGTCGTAGAACACCCGGTGCCCGGGCCGGAGGTCGTCGACGATCTCCGGGATGGTGCAACCGAGCGCGAGCACCTCCCCTGCGCCGGTGCTGCCAGCCGAGGGGCGCGCCCGCTTCACGTCCTTGCAGAGCCAGAGCCAGGGCCGCTCACCCGACTCGGACAGCGTGACGCGCGCCGAATCCCCGTCGATCTTGCTCACGCGCGGGTTGGGCCCGGCGATGTCGCAGAGGACCTTGCACCGGACCCCGGTCTCCCGTCCCGCCTCCCGGAGCCGCTCGATGAGCCCGGCCCACGCGCCCGCGTCCTCCTTCGCGCAGTTGATCCGCGCGACGTCCATCCCTCCCTCGAGCAGCCGCTTCAGCTCCCCCTTCCGCGCGTCCCCGGGCAGCGTCACCATCACCCGCGTCGTTCGCCCCTGGCGCCCCTCCCCGAGCAGCGCCCGCGCGTGCTCCTCGAGCAGCGCGCCCCCCGACGCGAACGTGGTGGGCGACTCGCCAGGAGGCCGCACCTCGGCGCGCCGCGCGAGCGCGTCGAGCGCGCCGCGCACGGCGTCGAGGGAGGCCAGCGCACAGGGCTCCAGGCGCCCCAGCGAGCTCAGCCCGAGCGAGGCGAGCTGCCGTTGCAGCTCGCGGATGTCCTGCTGCCGGACAGCGAGGTAATGCAGCAGGTTCGTCGCTCCCGCCCGGTGCTTCGGGTGCACCGCATCGATCAGCTGCCGGTTGCGCTGCTCGTGCTCGATGGCGCTGGCCCGCAGCGCCTCGACGGCGGCGAGGGCGCGCTCGACAACCTGCAGGTCGGGGTAAACCATGGCGCGATCTCCGGGCTCCGGCGCGCGGACCCTCGCATCCGCCGCAGCGCCCCGCCGCGCGCGGCGCGCGCCGACGAGTCCAGCACCGCGCGCAAGGCCAGTCCAGCGCCCCACGCCGGAAGATCGCCGGCGAGGACAGAACGTCTCCATTCCTCCACAGCGGCGTCATCGAGCGCCGCCCTGCTGAGACAACGCGACGGCAAGGGCAGCCTCGAGCCTCGCGCGCTACGCCGGCGCGCGGTACCGCGACACGACGACCGTGATGTCGTCGTCCGGGCTCGGGCACCACCCCTCGACCTCCCTCAGGATCCGGTCGCGGATCGCGTCGACCGGCGCGGTCTGCACGGCCTCGATGGCGGTGCAGAGCCGCTCCAGCCCGAACTGCTCGCGGTGCGCGTTGCGCGACTCCGTCACCCCGTCGCTGTAGAGCACGAGCACATCCCCGTCCTCCAGGACGAACTGGGCGTCTCGTGTCACCTCGTCGATGACGGGCAGCACGCCGATCCAGACGCCCGAGCTCGGGATGCACACGCACCGCCGCGTGCGCGCCGAGCACACGATGATGTCGTCGTGCGCCCCGGCGAACGTCACCCGCCCGCCCCGCTCGTACCGGAGCAGGAGCAGCGTCGCGTGCTCGTCCCGCTTCAGGCGGCTGCGCACGTTCTTGTAGAGCGCCTTGTTGAGCGCCGCGAGCAGCTCGCTCGGGCTCGCGCCCGGGTCCCTGCTCGTCAGCGCCGACACCATGCTCTGGATCATCAGCATCACGAGCCCCGCAGCGAGCCCGTGCCCCGCCACGTCGCCGATCCCGAGCCACCCCCCCTCGGGCGTCGCGATGACATCGTAGTAGTCGCCGCCCACCTCGGCCGCCGGCGTCATGGCCGCGGAGAGCTCGAGCCCCTCGATGTGCAGCTGCTCCGGCACCAGCGTCGTCTGGAGGCGCGCCGCGAGCACCGTCTCCTGCCGCTCGCTCTCCTGCTCCAGCCGCTCGCGCAGCTCCACCTGCCGCACCATCTCCCGGTGCAGCGCCACCGTCTTCACCGCGGAGCCGATCTGGAGCCGCAGCGCGTCGTAGACCATCTCGTTCATGCCGCTGTTCAGCGCCATCACCCCGAAATACTCGGTGTCACCGAACGTGAGGGGCATCACGACGACGCTCCTGCGCTCGCTCGAGCTCAGGAACCCGGGAGGCGCCAGGGAGCGCGACGGGAAGCTCTCGGTGGGCGGTGTGACCTCGCTGCCGTTCTCCATCAGAAACAGCGTCTTCAGGGTCGCTCGCTGGGCGTCGTCGTAGAGCGAGACGGCGGCGCGCGTGAAGTGCAGCCTGGGCATCTCCGAGGCCAGCATGCGCTGGAAGAGGGGCAAGCTCAGGCACGTCGAGAACCACCGCCCGCTCCAGCTCAGGTCGATCGAGGCGACCTCGACGTCGAGGCGCTGCCGCCCCTCGACGCGCACGGACGCGCTCCCGATGAGGACGCGGCACGCATGCCACAGCTGCTCCAGGGCCTCGTTGACGGCGGCGTCGCCCCCCTCCTCGACCGGCCGCCGGAGCCTCGCGCGCAGGAGCGTCACCACGCCCTGGAACAGATCGAGGAACACCCCCTCGCGCCCGGCCGTGTCGAGCACGCGCTCCAGCACGTGCAGGAAGCACCCCTCGTGGCCCTCGAGCTCCTCTTCCAGCGCCGACAGGAGCCCGCTGGCCCAGCCGTCGAGCGACGCGGCCGGGATCCCCACGGCGTGCTCGAGCGCGCGCTCCAGCTCGTCGCGCCGGCCGCCGAGCGACATCGCCCCGAGGCGCGGCGGGTTCGTGAGCGGCCGCATCGCGACCGCCTGGTACGCGCAGCCGCAGGACTCGCGCCGCGTGAGCTCGATCTGCTGCATGTTCAGATCGGGGACGGCCTCGCCGTCGAGCATGCGCACGACCGTCTCGAGCGCGATCTCCCCGAGCCGCTTGATCGGCTGGCGAACCGTGGTCAAGGACGGCTTCGCGTAGCGCGCCACGCCCACGTCGTCGAAGCCGCACACCAGGATGTCCCTCGGCACGTGGAGGCCCCGCGCCTTCAAGAGCTCGATCGCGCCGAGGGCCATGTTGTCGTTCGCCGCGACCACGGCGTCGATCTCGACCCCGCGGTCCAGGATCTCGGCCATCGCGGTCCGGCCCGTGTCGATCGTGAACTGGCCGCTCGCGACGAGGCGCTCGTCGTACGGGATCGCGCGCGCGTCGAGCGCCTTGCGGAACGCGTCGGCGCGGATCCTCGCCTCCCCGTTGTTGACCGGCCCGCCGATGTACGCGACGCGCCGGCACGCGTGATCGTCGAGCAGGTGGCCGGTCGCCATCTCGATCCCGAGACCGTTGTCCACGAGGATGCTCGGGATGCCCTCCAGCGGGATCCCGATGCTGCACAGGGGCATCGGCGCGTAGTCCCGGCAGAAGCGCTGCACCCCCTCGGCGCCGACGAAATTGCACAGCGTCGCCGACGCGATCACGATCCCGTCGACCGCGTCCGCGCTGACGAGGCGGTAGATGCTGTTCTGAGCGGCCTCGGAGGGGCCGTGGGCAGAGAGCGTCTCCCCGACGGCGATCACGAGGTTGACGTCGTGCGCCTCCGCGGCGCGCTCGACCCCGATCCGCACCGCGGATTGGTACTCGCCGCGCACATAGTCCATCACGAGGGCGATCGTCCGGCGCTTCTTCATCTTGTCCTGCGGCTCTCCGGTCAGGTGTCCTCGATCGAGACCAGCTCCGGAGACATGCGCTCGAGCGCCACCAGGCTCCGTCTTTGCCATCCTAGCCGCGCGTCCGTGCGGAACTGCACCTTGCACTTCAGCCCCTGGCCTGCGAGCCCGCAGATGAAGCTGATGAACGCTTTCAGGCAGCTCGAGTTGAGAAAGTAAAGAGCCCTTATATCGAACTGCACCGCGCTGATGGAGAGGCGCAGGACCTCTCCCTGGAGGGCCTTGAGGCAAAGGCCGAGCGGCGGCGCCGCCGCCATGTCGCCCGTGCCGGTGAGCTTGACGCCGAGGGTGTCGTCCCTCAGTGTCGGCTCGATCCCGAAGCTGTCCGTGACGACAGGCTCAACCCTTAAACCGCTCATCTCCCCTCCATCCCGCAACCGGCGCCTGCGCGATGATCGTCAGCCTGTTCCCCTCGATCGTGTAGTCCACGTCGAGCCCGCCCTCCGCGCGCACCCGCGCGAGGCCGAGCCCGGATACCCCTTCTACCATCGCCGTCTCACAGATGAGTTCGTCATAGTGCTTCACAGGATCGCTCGCCGACTTCAGCGCGGAGAGCCGTCGCTCCACCTCGCGCAGCCGCTCCGGCGACGCCTCGTTCCGCGCGCGAATCACGAGGACCCGCGCGCCCTCGCCCTCCTCCAGCGCGAGCTCGAGGCTGACCTCCGGGCCGGACGAGTACTTGATGAGGTTCTCGACGAGCTCGTGCGCGGCCATGTAGAACCGCGAGCTCGCACTCTCATCGTCCAGCACCATCCCACAGAAGCTGGACACCAGCCGTAACACCGCGCTAGCCATCCGTTCACTCGGAAAAAACGTGATGCACAAGAACGGTGAAGCGTCCTGGCTCAGTCCGGAAGCTAACACGGTTCACGCAGCGTACGTAATTCTTGCACCGGATCCAATCCCCCTTGGTCGGCCGTGTGCTCATGTAGGCGAGCGAACGATCGTGAGCGCGCCGGCGCGCTGTTCACGCCGTCCGTCACGACCGCGCGCTCGCCGCTTCGCCGAGCGCGTCGGCCGCGCCTCGACCGATGCGTCAGGGCTGCCGGGGGGCGCGGTACCTCGCCACGACGATCGTGATGTCGTCGTCAGGGCTCGGGCACCACCCCTCGACCTCCTTCAGGATCCTGTCACGAATGACCACGACGGATTCGGCCTGGACGGCCTCGATGGTGGTGCAGAGCCGCTCGAGGCCGAACTGCTCATGGTGGGCGTCGCGCGCCTCGGTCACTCCATCGCTGTAGAGCACGAGGACGTCGCCGTCCTCCAGGACGAACTCGTCGTCTCGCGTCATCTCCTGGATGGATGGCATCGCGCCGATCCAGACCCCCGAGCTCGGGATGCACACGCAGCGGCGCGTCTTCGCGCGGCACACGAGGATGTCGTCGTGCGCCCCGGCGAACGTCACCCGCCCGCTCCGCTCGTACCGGAGCAGGAGCAGCGTCGCGTGCTCGTCCCGCTTCAGGCGGCCGCGGACGTTCTCGTACAGCGCCGCGTTGATCGCCGAGATCACCCTGGCGGGGCTCGCCCTCGGGTCCCTGCGCGTCAGCGCCGAGACCATGCTCTGGATCATCAGCATCACGAGCCCCGCCGCGAGCCCGTGCCCCGCGACGTCGCCGATCCCGAGCCAACCGCCGTCGGCGGTCGCGAGCACGTCGTAGTAGTCGCCGCCCACCTCGGCGGCCGGCTTCATGACGGCGCAGAGCGAGAGGCCCGCGACCGACAGCCGCTCCGGGACCAGCGTCGTCTGGATGCGCGCCGCGACGACGCTCTCCTGGCGGACCCTCTCCTGCTCCAGCCGCTCGCGCGCCTCCACCTGACGGACCATCTCCCGGTGCAGCGCCGCGGCCTTGATCGCGGAGCCGATCTGGAGGCGGAGCGCGTCGTAGATCAGCTCGTGCGCGCCGCTGTTGAACACCGCGACACCAAACTTCTCCTCATCGCCGAACGCGGCGGGGAGCGCGATCATGGTCGTGCGCTCCCGGCCTTCCAGGAACCCGTCGGGCGCGAGGCGGCGCGCCGGGAAGCTCGCCGCCGGCGGGTCCACCTCGCGGCCGTCCTCCATCAGGAAGAGCGACCTCATGACACCTCGCGGCGCCTCGGGAGCGTCGTCATACAGCGACACCGCGGCCCGCGATATCCCGAGGACCGGCAGCTCCGACGCGAGCACGCGCTTCAGGCTGGGCAGGCTCAGGCACGTCGAGAAGCTCTGCGCGCTCCAGCTGAGGTACGTCGCCGCGAGCTCCACGGTCAGCCGCCGCTCCCCCTCGACGCGCATCGACGCGCTCGAAATGACGATCCGCGACACGTGCCAGAGCCGCTCGAGGGCATCGTAGAGAGCGACGCCCCCGCCGCCCGACGGCGGCCGGCCGAGCCGCTCCCGGAGCACATCGATCACGCCCTGGAAGTGATCGAGGATCGCGCCCGCGCGCCCCGCCGCGTCGAGGAGCGCCTCGAGCGCGTGCCGGAAGCGGCCCTCCCGCCCCGCGAGCTCGTCCTCCAGCGCCGAGAGTAGCTCGCCAGGCCAGCCGTCGAGCGAGCCCGTCGGGATGGCCACGCTCCTCCTGAGCGCGGTCTCCAGCGACTCCCGCCGCGCCGCGACCAGGGACGGCCCGTCGCGCGTCGCCGAGGCCGACGGCGCGAGCGAGGCGCTCGCCTGAACCCGGCAGCCGCACGACTCACGGCACGTGAGCTCGACGTCGAGGAGCGCCACGTCCTGGACGACCTCGCCGTCGAGCATGCGCATCATCGTGTCCATCGCCTGGGCCCCGAGCCGCTTCATCGGCTGGCGAACGGTGGTCAGCGAAGGCTTGGAGAAGCGCGCGATGAAGGCGTCGTCGAAGCCGGACACGAGGATGTCCTGCGGGACGCGGATCCCCCGCTCCGCGAGCAGCTCGATCACCCCGAGGGCCATCTTGTCGTTGGCGGCGACCACGGCGTCGACCTCGACCCCGCGGTCCAGGATGTCGCGTATCGCGACGCGACCGCTGTCGATCGTGAACGCGCCCACCGCGAAGAGGCGCTCGTCGAGCGGGAGGCCGCGCGCCGCGAGCGCCCCCCAGTAGGCGTCGGCGCGCGCCTTGGCCTCTTCGTTGTTCGCCGGTCCGCCGACGTACGCGATGTTCCGGCGCCCGTGGACATCGATCATGTGCCCGACCGAGAGCTCGATCCCGAGGCCGTTGTTCACGATGAGGCTCGGGAGACCGTCGATCGCCATTCCGATGCTGAAGACGGGCAGCGGCGCGTAAGCCCGGAAGAACTCCCGCATCCCCTCGATGCCGATGTGGTGGCAGAGGGTCGCCGACGCCACGATGATGCCGTCGACCGTCTCCGGGCCGATGAGCTGATAAACGCTGTTCTGGGCCGCCCCCCCCTCGCCGGGCAGCGCGAGCGTCTCTCCGAAGGCGATCACGAGATTGACGTCGTGGGCCTCCGCGGCGCGCTCGATGCCGAAGCGCACCTCGGACTGGTAGTCTCCCCCGACGTAGTCCATCAGGAAGGCGATCGTCCGGCGCTTCTCGCTCATGGCCCGCGGCTCTCGCGTCAGGCGTCGGCGATGGAGACCAGCTCCGGAGACATGCGCTCGATGGCCGTCAGGCTCCGCCGTTGCCATCCCAGCCGCGTGTCGGTGAGGAACTCCACCTTGCACTTCGGCCCCTGGCTCATGAGGCTGGCGATGAAGCTGATGAACGCCTTCAGGCAGCTCGAGTTCAGGAAGTAGAGGGCCCTCACGTCGAACTCGATGGCGCTCACGCGGAGGCGCGCCGCCTCGGCGTGGAGGTCCTTGAGGAACAGACCGAGCGGCGCGACCGCCGCCATATCGCCCGTGCCGGTGAGCTTGACGCTGAGGGTGTCCTCCCTCAGGGCCGGCTCGATCCCGAAGCTGTCCGTGACGACGGGCTCAACCCTTAAGCTGCTCATCGACCTTCCACCTCCCCACCGGCGCGTGCGCGATGATCGTCAGCTCGTTGCCCTCGATCGTGTAGTCCACGTCGAGCCCGCCCTCCGCGCGCACCCGCGCGAGGCCGAGCCCCGACACCCCTTCTACCATCGCTGTCTCACAGATGAGTTCGTCATAGTGCTTCACAGGATCGCTCGCCGTCTTCAGCTCGAAGAGCCGCCTCTCCACCTCGCGCAGCCGCTCCGGCGACGCCTCGTTCCGCGCGGAGATCTTCATGATGCAGGAACTCTCGCGCTCCTCCAGCGCGAGCTCGAGGCTGACCTTGGGGCCCGAGGAGTACTTGATGATGTTCTCGGCGAGCTCGTGCGCGGCCATGTAGAACCGCGAGCTCACGTTGGCGTCATCCAGCACCATGCTGCAGAAGCTGGACACCAGCCGAAGCACGCTGTTGGCCATACGCTCGCTCGGGTGGAACGAGATGCACAGAAACAGTGACCCGTTCTGACTCGGTTCGGACACTGACACGATTGGCGGAGCGTACGTGGTTCTCAACCCGGATCCAATCCCTTCTGCTGACACCGGCGATAGCGCTCATGTAGGAAAGCGGGCGGGCTCGGGCCACAGTTGCCACAGTTACAGTTATCGAGGCGCGCTGTACCTCGCCACGACGACCGTGATGTCGTCATCGGGGCTCGGGCACCAGGCCTCGACCTCCCTGAGGATCCGGTCCCGGATCGCCTCGGCGGGCGCGCCCTGGGAGGACTCGATGGTGGCGCACAGCCGCTCGAGGCCGAACTGCTCATGGTGCGCGTTGCGCGCCTCCGTCACGCCGTCGCTGTAGAGCACGAGGACGTCCCCGTCCTCCAGGACGAACTCGGCGTCTCGCGTCATCGCCTCGATGGCGGGCAGCGCGCCGATCCAGACGCCCGAGCTCGGGATGCACACGCAGCGGCGGGTGCGCGCGCGGCATACGATGATGTCGTCGTGCGCTCCCGCGAACGTCACCCGCCCGCTCCGCTCGTACCGGAGCAGGAGCAGCGTCGCGTGCTCGTCCCGCTTCAGCCGACTGCGGACATTCTCGTACACCGCCCCGTTCACCGCGGAGAGGATGTCCCCCGGGCTGGAGCGCGGGTCGTTGCGCGTCAGGGCCGAGATCATGCTCTGGATCATCAGCATCACGAGCCCCGCCGCGAGCCCGTGCCCCGCGACGTCGCCGATCCCGAGCCACCCGCCCTCGTCTGTCGCGAGCACGTCGTAGTAATCGCCGCCGACCTCCGCGGCCGGCTTCATGACGGCGGAGAGCTCGAGGCCTTCGACCGAGAGCTGCGCCGGCACCAGCGTCGTCTGGATGCGCGCCGCGACGACGCTCTCCTGGCGGACCTTCTCCTGCTCCAGCCGCTCGCGCAGCTCCACCTGCCGCACGACCTCCCAGTGCAGCGCCGCGGCCTTGACCGCGGAGCCGATCTGGAGGCGGAGGGCGTCATAGACCATCTCGTTGGCGCCGCTGTTGAGCACCGCGACACCGAATTTCTCCTCGTCGCCGAACGCGACCGGGAGCGCGATCACGCTCCTGCGCTCCCGGCCTTCCAGGAACCCGTCGGGCGCGAGGCGGCGCGCCGGGAAGCTCTCCGCCGGCGGCTCGATCTCGCGGCCGTCCTCCATCAGGAAGAGCGCCTTCATGGTGGTGCGCTGCGGGTCGTGCGCGGTGTCATAGAGCGACACCGCGACCCGCGAGAACTGCATCCGCGGCAGCTCCGACGCCATCATGCGCCGCAGGATGGGCAGGCTCAGGCAGGTCGAGAAGCTCCGCGCGCTCCAGCTCAGGTAGAGCGACGCGAGCTCCACGTTGAGCCGCTGCTGCCCCTCGGCGCGCACGGACGCGCTCCCGATGACGATGCGCGAGGCGTGCCAGATCCGCTCGAGCGCCTCGTCGAGGACCGCGTCCCGGAGGGCCCCGTGGCCCCGGCGGAACTGCTCGCGGAGCAGCGTGATCATGCCCTGGAAGTGCTCGAGGATCGCGCCCTCGCGCCCCGCCGCGTCGAGGAGCGACTCGATCGCGCGCAGGAAGCGGCCCTCGGTCCCCTCCAGCTCCTCCTCCAGCGCCGACAGGAGCATGCTGGCCCAGCCGTCGAGCGAGCCGGCGGGGATCGCGACGCTCTTCTCGACCAGGCGCTCCAGGTCGTCCCGCTGGCCAGCGGACGGGAGCGCCGCGCTCCACGCCTTGCTCGGGGGCGCGCCCGCGGGCTCCACCTGGTAGCCGCAGCCGCAGGACTCGCGCAGCGTGAGCTCGACCGGGAACAGGTTGTACTCGGGCACCGGCTCGCCCTCGATCATGCGCACGATCAAGTCCACGGCGCGCGCGCCGATGCGCTTGATGGGCTGGCGGATGGTGGACAGCGACGGCTTCGCGAAGCGCGCGATGACGGCGTCGTCGAAGCCGCACACGGGGAGGTCCTTCGGGACGCTCAGGCCGTGCGCCTTGAGCTCCTCCATGGCCCCGAGCGCCATGTTGTCGTTGGCGGCGACCACGGCGTCAAACGCGACCCCGCGCCCGATGATCTCTCGCATCGCGGCGCGCCCGGTGTCGATCGTGAAGCTGCCGAACGCGACGAGGCGCTCGTCGAAGCGGAGCGAGCGGTCCGCGAGCGCCCGCCTGTAGGCGTCGGCGCGGACCTCCGCCTCCTCGTTGTTCGGCGGCCCGCCGATGTACGCGACGCGCTGGCGCCCGTGGTCGTCGACGATGTGCCCGACCGAGAGATCGAGCCCGAGGCCGTTGTCGACGACGAGGCTCGGGATGCCGTCGATCGCCATCCCGAGGCTGCAGATCGGCAGCGGCGCGTAGGACCGGCAGAACCGCTTCATCCCCTCGATGCCGACGTGGTGGCAGAGCGTCGTCGAGGCGACGATGATGCCGTCGACCGTCTCCGCGCCGATGAGGTGATAGATGCTGTTCTGGGCCGTGCTGGCGGCCCCGGGGAGGGCGAGCGTCTCCCCGAAGGCGATGACGAGGTTGACGTCGTGCGCCTCGGCGGCGCGCTCGACGCCGAAACGCACCTCGGACTGGTACTCGCCTCGTACGTAGTCCATCAAGAGGGCGATCGTCCGGCGTCTCTTGCTCATCTCCTGCGGCTCCTGCTCAAGCGTCAGCGATGGAGACCAGCTCGGGGGACATGCGCTCCAGCGCCGTCAAGCTCCGCCGTTGCCACCCAAGCCTGGCGTCCGTGACGAACTGTATCTTGCATTTCAGCCCCTGCGCGGCTAGACCGCAAATGAAGCTGATGAATGCCTTCAGGCAGCTTGAGTTGAGAAAGTAAAGAGACCTTACGTCGAACTCGACGGCGCTCACGGAGAGGCGCACCACCTCTGCCTGGAGGGCCCTGCAATAGGAGCCGAGCGGCGCGGCCGCCGCCATGTCGCCCGTGCCGGTGAGCTTGACGCTGAGGGTGTCCTCCCTCAGGGTCGGCTCGATCCCGAAGCTGTCCGTGACGACGGACTCAACCCTTAAGCTGCTCATCTCCCCTCCACCTCCCAACCGGCGCGTGCGCGATGATCGTCAGCTCGTTCCCCTCGATCTTGTAGTCCACGTCGAGCCCGCCCTCCGCGCACAGCCGCGCGAGGCCGAGCCCCGACACCCCTTCTACCATCGCCGTCTCATGGATAAGCTCGTCGTAGTGCTTCACCGGATCGCTCGTCGTCTTCAGCTCGAGCAGCCGCCTCTCCACCTCGCGTAGGCGATCGGCAGAGGCCTCGTTTCGCGCGCGGATCTTCAGGATACAGGAGCTCTCGGCCTCCTCCAGCGCGAGCTCCAGGCTGACCTTGGGGCCCGTCGAATACTTGGTGATGTTCTCGGCGAGCTCGTGCGCGGCCATGTAGAACCGCGAGCTCACATTCGCGTCGTCCAGGATCATCGCGCAGAAACTGGACACGAGCCTCAGCACCGCGGTCGCCATGCGGTCGCTCGGGAAGAACGTGATGCACAGGAACAGCGATGCATTCAGGTTCGGTTCGGACGCGGGCACGATTGCCACAGCCTACGTCGTTCCCGCAGCGGAGCCAACGCCTTCTGCTCTCGCGCGAGCGCGGTCGCGAGCGCGCGGGTGAGGGCGGACCCTACAATACGGCGCGACGGCGGGCTTTGGCTTTGACCTCCCGCGTCGGCCGCGGCCTCACAGCCGCGGGACGAGCCGCTTCCCCTGGGCCCTCAGGTTCGACACCGCCTCTCCAACGCGCTGGGCGAGCGGCAGCCCCCGGGGCACCACGAGGCCGGTCGCGCCGCCCACGCGGCCGAAGGACCATGAGAGCACCGAGCCGTCGGCGTCCCACGGCGCGAGCCGCTCGCGGCCGTCGGACGGCATGGCGCCGACGAGCTCGTGGCGCTCCAGGTCGAGCGCCGCGATCCGGTCCGCCGACGAGAGCAGCAACGTCTTGCCGTCGGGCGCGGCGGCGATGTCCTCCCATTCCGCCCCGCTCACGCCCTCGAGCACCCGCTCGGTGAGGCCGGCGCGGCGGATCACGACCACGCCCGTCGCGTCCGCGAAGGCCGCGTCGCCCGGCAGGGGGCCGTCCGCGATCGCGGTCGCGCGCGGCGTGGCGTACCCTAGGACCCGCACCTCACCCCGCGCCTCGTCGATGCGCGCCAGGGCGCCCGAGCTGAACGCGAGCCACAGCCCGGGGCCGACGTCGCCGCGCGCGGCGCTCGGGCGCGCCTCGTAGACATAGCCGTCGGTCACCGCGATCGTGCGGGACGACAGGTCGCGGAGCGACGTCGCGACGAGGTTTCCGTCGAGCTCTTGCGTGAACAGCGTCCGGCAGGCGGCGTCGACGCCGAGCACGAGCGCCGGCGCCCTCGGCACCACCTCCACCGTCGCGCCGGTCGTCGCGTCGAACAGCGTCCACACCCCTTGGTCCCGGCGGTACGCCATGAGCCGGCCGTCGTCGCAGGCGCGCAGCAGGTGGCCCCGCCGCGCGGCCGTGCGGCGCCGCGAGCCCTCGTCGTACAGGCGCACCTCGCCGCCGACCTCGAAGGCCACGACGCCCCCGCGCCGCAGCGCGGCCGCGGCCGAGGCGGCCACGTCGCGCACCTCAGGCGCCCCCTCCGGATCGAGCCCCTCGAACCCGAGGAGGCGCTCCGCGGCGGGCGCGCCCGGGCTGAACAGGACGAGGTCGCGCGTGAGCACGCGCCGGTCCGGCAGCCGCCACCCGCCGAGGAGCGCGTGCGGGCCGACGTCGCGCTCGGCGATGTCGGCCATCTCGCCGCGCGTACGCAGCGGCCGCGGCGCGCCCTTGCCCGGGGTCGCCTCGCACGGCGAGCCCTCGGGCGGCGGATCGCCCGCGGCGCGACCGCCCTTCCGCAGGTAGTGCCAGACGCTGCCGCCGCTGCCGCACACGCCCAGATCGAGCCCGCCCGCGTCCCAGCGCGCCGACGCGGGCGCCGGATCCGTGTCGAGCTCGAAGAGCGGCGCCTCGGGCCGGTCGAGGGCGTAGATCGCCGTCCTGCTCTGCTGCACGAGCGCGATCACGGGATCGCGCGGGCTGAAGCGGCCGAGCACGGCGGGCGCGCCGAGGGTGATCTCGGCGCCCGCGCCGCCGCCGGGCCCCCAGAGCAGCGCCCTGCGCCCGAGCACCGCTGCGACGTGCCCGCCGTCGGGCGAGACGCCGAGCACGTTGCCGCGGAACGGGTGCCGATCGACCGCCTCGGCGCCGCCGCCGCGCCGCATGTCCCAGCGCGCGATCCCGCCGTCGGTCGAGCAGGCAAGGACGGGCGCCGCCTCGGCCGCGTGGACGGCGCTGCTGCAGCGCACCGGCGCGACCGCGGCCAGCGCGACGGTGCCGCCCTCGCGCAGCCGGAAGACGCGGACCTCGCCGGTGACCGAGCGCGTCGCGAGCGCCGTGTCGAACGCGAACGGCACGCGCTCCACGTGCGGGGCGTCGTGCGGCCGCAGCGCGAGGACCCGCGGCGATTTGGCGCGCTCGATGCTCTCCGGATCGGCGTCGAGGGCCACGTCGTCGATGACCTCCGGGTCGGGCGGGCGCAGGTCGGCGACGAGCAGCGAGCCCCCGGGGCCGCCGGCGATGACCCACCGATCGTCCCACGGCAGCGCCGGCCCCACCACGCCGTCGACGGTCAGGAAGCGCGCGCGCGGCAGGCCCACCGCGGCGGACGCGAGATCGAGCGGCAGCGCCGCGTCGTCCGCGCGCCGCGCGAGGGCCGCGGCGATCCACGCGGCGCGGTGGTACGGGTCCTCCGTGCGGCGCGCCTTGCCGATGAGCTCGGCGAGCTCGGCGCGCTCCTCGGCCTCGCGCGCCTTGGCCTCGGTCTGCGCCTGGCGCGCCGCGACCCACCGCTCGGCCACGAACGCCGAGGCGACGGTGAGCCCGAGCGCCACGGCCGCGCCGATCTTCTTGGCGCGCTGGGCGCGGGCGCGCCGGAGGCTCTCGCGCACGAGCGCCTGCTCGCGCCGCGGCAGCCGCGAAGCGAAGGCCGCGCTCCTGCTCACCTGCTCGAGCAGGTCGCGCCGCAGGAGGAGATCGCGGCTCTCGCCGGAGCGATCCCACACGTCGGCGGCCTCGCGGAGCCGCTCGAGCAGGATGAGCCGCTCCATGTGCAGCGCGCGGGTGGCGGCGGCGTGCGGCCAGCTCGAGACGAGCGACTCGTGGGCGAGCTCCACGGACCTGTCGCGGCGGACGAGGAGGCGCGCGCGCTCGAGGGCGCCGAGGACGCGGTCGACGTCGTCGGGCGGCGCGGCGACGGCCTCGGCGAGCTCTGCCTCGGCCCAGCGGAGGCGCGACCCGTCCATCGCGCCGAGCCGGAGCAGCGCCTCGTCGGCGATCGCGCGGTCCTCCGGGGTGAGGGCGGCGACGGCGGCGTCGGCGTGCCGCGCGAGGGCGCCGCGCACGCCGCCGAGCTCCTGCCAGGCCTCGCCGGTCAGCGCGCGGCGCGGGTCGCGCGCGCGCTCCCACCATTCCGCGAGGGCGAGCGCGATGAACGAGAGCGCCGCCCCGCCGCTCCGGAGCTCGCGCTGCGCCTCGGCCGCGACCTGGGAGAGCCCGCGCACCTCAGCGCCGGCGAGCTTCGCCGGGCCTGCGACGAGGTCCTTCACGGCGGCGGCGGCGGGCAGCCCCACGTAGCGCAGCGCGGCCCGGAGGCCCTCGCCGGCCGGGGTGGCGAGGAGGGCCGCGGTGCGGTCGTCCGCCTCGTCGAGCACGCCGATGAGCCGGAGGCCTCGCCGCGGCTCGCCGGTCGCGAGCGCGCCCACGAGGGCGGCGAGGCGCCCGTCGCCGAGGGGCGCGATGGGGTCGACGATCAGCGCGACGCCGACGGCCGACGCCATGCAGAACCTGGTGAGGGCGTCGAGGTCCGCGGACTCGAGCTCCGGCGAGACGGCGGCGAGCGCGCGGGCGAGGGCGCCGTCGGGGTCGTCGCCGGGGGTGAGGCGGGCCTCGACCCAGTCGTCTTTCTGGTCGACGTGGCGGCGCGCGAGGTGGGGCACGAGCCCCGCGGAGGCGAGCGAGGTCTTGCCCGAACCGCGCGGCCCCTGGAGCACGATGCACGGCTCGAACTCGAGCTCGCGCCCGAGGCGCGTGATGTCGTCGTCGCGCCCGAACAGGAGCCCCTCGTCGGTGGACGAGAGCGGCGCGAAGCCCCTGTACGGCCGGTCGGGGACGCCGTGGGGCCGCTCCCAGACCTCGTCGAGCAGCTGCGTCAGCTTCCCTGGCGTGACGCGCCGGTGCGCGGGATCGACGGACAGGAGCCGCTGGAGGAGCGCGATGAGGCCGCGCGGCAGCCGCGCGGGGTCGCGCTCGAGGTCGCGCATGGTGCCGCGCAGGGTCGCGGCGCGGAGCTCGGTCCACCAGGCGGAGACGCTCGCGGGGTCGGAGCAGTCGTCCGGCTCGTCGGGCACGGCGTGCGGGAGGCGCCCGGTGGCGAGCTGCGCGATGCAGACGGCGAGCGCGTAGGCGTCGGTGGCGGCGGTCGGCTCGGCCATCTCGAGCACCTCCGGCGCCATGAAGCCTGGTGTTCCGATGACGTTGCGCGCGACGGCGGGGCTGTCCGCGCCGGCGAAGGCGCGGCGCGTGGAGGCGTAGACGTCGCGCTCGGCGAGGAAGGCGGCGGTGCCAAGGTCGCTCCCGCCGCTGTCATGGCCGCCGCCGACCGCGACCGTGGGGGCGCAGGAGACGGGGGCGCCTGCGCGCCGCGAGATGCCGAAATCGAGGACCTTGAGGGCGCCGTCCTGGGTGAGGAACAGGTTGGCGGGCTTGAGGTCGAGGTGAACGACGCTGCGCGCGTGGATGACGTCGAGCGCGCCGGCGACGTCGCGGGCCCAGGCGACCACGCGGCGCCAGGGGATGCGGCGGCGGAAGCGGATCAGGTCGGCGAGGTTCCGGCCCTCGAGGAGCTCCATCGAGACGAACGGGGTCCTCGGCGCGCCGTGGAGGATGCCCGCGGCGTAGATGGTGACGAGCGACGGGTGGCGGAACGAGGCGAGGAGCTTGGCCTCGTCGGCCCAGTCGGCGGCGTCAGCGAAGTCCGAGACGAGGAGCTTGAGGGCGACCTCGCGGAACGGCGCGCCGTCGGGCAGGAGCTCCTCGGCGCGCCACACGTCGCCGAAGCCGCCGCGGCCGAGGCGGACGCGGAGCCGGTAGCGGCGGTCGAGCACGTCGCCGGGCGCGTGCGCGAGCCCGCCCGCGGGCATGGGCACCGGGCCCGGATCGCGGGAGGAGCTCCCCTCGTCGACGAGCGTGCGGTCCATCGCGAAACGACGGTATCACCGGCGCGGCGAGAGGTGGACGGTCCCCGAAGCCGCGGCAGTTCGCCCGGCTCCGCGTGGACATCGGAAGCCCGGCGCGCGACACTGCCGCACATGGGAGAAGCGGCGCCGCGACGGAAGCTCTCGCCGGCAGAATACCTCGATCTCGAGCGCGGATCGGAGGCGAGGCACGAGTACGCCGGCGGCGAGCTCTTCGCGATGTCTGGCGGCACGTTCGAGCACAGCGCCATCGCCGCGAACATCGGCCGACAGCTCGGCAACGCGCTGGGCGAGCGCGGATGCGTGGCGCTCAACTCCGACATGCGCATCAAGATCCCCGCCGCGGATCGCTACGTGTATCCGGACGGCTCGGTCGTCTGCGGCCGCCCCGAATTCGAGGACGAGCGGCGCGACACCCTCCTGAACCCAGTCCTCGTGATCGAGGTGCTCTCCGATTCAAGCGAGGCGTACGATCGCGGCGATAAGTTCGCGCATTACCAGACCGTGGCGTCGATCCGAGAGGTCGTCCTGGCGTCACAGAAGGCGCCTCGCATCGAGGTGTTCGCGCGCCAGGACGACGGGAGCTGGGTGCTCCGGATCTATGGCCCCGGCGCTCGGGCTGCGCTGTCGTCGGTGGGGTGCGACATCGGCGTGGACGACGTGTACCGGGGCGTGCTCGCGGCCGCCAACCTCTGAATCCGCGGTTTCAGCGACACCGCATCGAACCGGTCCACCAGCGCTGTAGCGGGGAGTCGCCCCGGTTCAGGACGAAGACTGTCATGGCGCCAGGTTCGCCAATTCACTCTATTCCCCCACGGAATGCCCGGGGAGACGCCCCGAGGAGGCCGCCCGAGGTCGCGAGGAGTGCGGAGCGCGCTGAGCGCCGGCAGGCTGGACTTCCATGCCTTGCCGCGTATTCTGCCGGCGGGCGAGTCTCTGTCCGACCGGGGGACGGCGGATGCTCGAGCTGATGTGTGGGGGGCGCCACGCTCCTTTGGATGGCTGACGCGGAATACGGAACCTTGCTGCAATGATCGATCTATCAGGTCATACGCTGTTCGAGAGGGTATACGAAGGCTCCGAGAGCGTGCTGTACCGCGGCCGCCGGAATGAAGACGGCGCCCCGGTCGCGGTCAAGGTGCCTCGGTCCGAGTTCCCGACCGCCAGGGATCTCGCGCGGCTGCGGCGCGAGTTCGCCATCCTGCGGGACGCGGGCGAGGTGGCCGGCGTCGTCAAGGCGCACGCCATCGAGAAGTGCGGCAGAGGCCTCGCGCTCATCATGGAGGACCTCGGCCCCTCCTCGCTGCACGCCGTGCTGAAGGCGCGCAGGCTCGACGTAGGCACGGCGCTCCGCACCGCCATCGCGCTCGCGGGCACCCTCGACACGCTCCACGGACTCCGGATCATTCACAAGGACATCAAGCCGCACAATATCCTGATCGACGAGAAGACGCAGAGCCCGCGGCTCGTCGACTTCGGCATCGCGGCGCGCCTCTCGAGGGAGACACCCGAGACGGTCCCGCCGGACGCGCTCGAAGGCACCTTGTCGTATATCGCCCCTGAGCAGACTGGCCGCATGAACCGGAGCGTGGATCTGCGCGCCGATCTCTACTCGTTCGGCGTCACGCTCTACGAGATGGTGACAGGGGCCCTCCCCTTCCAGGAGGGCGACCCCACCGCGCTCATTCACAGCCACATGGCGCGCATACCGGCGCCGCCGCACGAGCGCGCGCCGGGGGTGCCCCAGGCGCTGTCCGAGGTGATCGTGAAGCTCCTGGCCAAGATGCCGGAGGACCGATACCAGAGCGCGCGCGGGGTCAAGCTCGACCTGGAGGAGTGCCTCCGGCGGTGGGAGGCGACGGGCCGCGCCGATCCGTTTCCGCTGGGCCAGCACGATCGGCCGCTGGATCTGCGCGTTCCCCAGCGGCTCTATGGCCGGGATCACGAGGTGAACGCGCTCCTGTCCGCCTTTCAGCGGGCTCGCCGGGGCGCGGCCGGGCTGGTGCTCATCTCGGGCTACTCCGGCGTCGGCAAGACCACGCTGGTGAACGAGATCCACAAGCCCATCGCCCGTCATGGGGGGTATTTCGCGAAAGGGAAGTTCGATCCGATCAACCGGGATGTCGCGCTCGCGTCGGTGGCGCAGGCCTTCCGCGAGCTCATCCGGCAGGTCCTGACGGAGTCGGCGGCGGCCGTCGAGGAGTGGAAACGCAAGCTGCTCGCCGCGGTCGGCGCGAACGGGCAGCTCCTCATCGAGCTGATCCCGGAGCTCGAGCTGCTCCTCGGGCCTCAGCCGGACGTGCCGGAGCTCGCGCCGACCGAGGCCAGGAACCGCTTCGATCTGCTGGTGCAGCGCTTCGTGCGGGTCTTCGCTGCCTCGACGCACCCGCTGACCCTCTTCCTCGACGATCTGCAGTGGGCCGATCCGGCGTCGCTCAGGGTCCTCGATCGCCTCCTCACGGACGTGGAGGGCAACCATCTCCTGATCGTCGGCGCCTATCGGGACAACGAGGTGGACGCCGCCCACCCGCTGCACGCGACGCTGGGTGAGCTTCGCAAGGCGGGCGTGGCGATCGCCGAGCTCACGCTCAAGCCCCTCGACATGCCCACGGTCACACAGGTCATCGCCGACACGCTGAGCGCGCGGCCGGATGCGGTCGCGCCGCTCGCGACGCTGGTCTTCGAGAAGACCGAGGGCAACCCGTTCTTCCTGGGCCAGCTCCTCGGCGTGCTCCACGACGCAGGGGCGCTGTGGTTCGACGCGCCCTCGGAGGCCTGGGCATGGGACGTGGCGCGCGTCCGGGAGGCGGTCGCCGCAGACAACGTGGTCGACCTCATGCTCGACAGGCTGCACCGCCTCCCGCCGGCGACGCAGCGCGCGCTGAGGCTCGCCGCGTGCCTGGGCCACGCGTTCGATCTCACCACGCTGGCGGCCGTCCACGAGAAATCGCCCGCCGCGACGGCCGCCGACCTGTGGGACGCGCTGCGCGGAGGCCTGATCGTGCCGCGTGACAGCGATTATCGCTTCTTCGAGGAGAGCGCGGACACGGAGCCCTCGGCCCCCCAGGAGATCAAGGTATCGTACCGGTTCCTGCACGACCGGGTGCGCCACGCGGCCTACTCGCTCGTCGAGCCCTCGCGCAGGGAAGCGCTGCACCTGGCGATCGGCCGGCTGCTCTGGGCGCGAGCCGGCGAGACGCCGCCGGACGAGGACCTGATCGAGATCGTCCGCCACCTGAACCTGGGCGCGCGGGGCATCGCCGACGAGGCCGGGCGGCTGGCCCTGGCCCGGCTCAACCAGCGGGCGGGCAGGGCGGCCAAGCTCAGGACAGCCTATCAGGCGGCCGCAGACCACTTCAGCGCGGGGATCGAGCTCCTCGGGGACGCGCGCTGGACGCGCCACGAGGAGCTCTGCTTCACGCTCAGCCGCGAGAACGCGGAGTGCGTGTACCTGAGCGGCGCGCCCGAGCGGGCCGAGGAGCTCTTCACGTCCCTCATGCCCCGAGCGCGATCGAACGTGGAGCGGGCGCAGATCTACAGCCTCCGCGTGCTGCTCCACGTGACGCTGGGGAACTTCGCGGACGTGGTGCGCCTGGGCAGCGAGGGCATCGGCATCCTCGGCCTCACGCTGCCGAGCAGCGAGGCGGAGCTGCAGGCGCGCGTCGGGGCCGAGCTCGCAGAGGTGGACGCGAACCTGGCGGGCCGGCGCATAGAGGACCTGATCGACGCGCCGGCGATGGACGACCCGGAGCAAAGGGCGCTGGTGCAGCTCATCAGCGATATGATGGGGCCGCTCTTCTGCCTGAGGCCGGAGCTTTACCCGTTGATCGTCCTCAAGCAGGTCAACATCTCCCTGCGGTACGGCCACGCTGACGTGTCCGCCCTCGCGTACACGTCGTACGGATTCCTGCTCGCGGTCTTGCAGGGGCGACCCGCGGATGGCCATGCGTTCGGCCGTCTCGCCATCACCTTGAGCGACAAGTTCTCGAACGCCGCCCTGGCCGCCAGGGTGAACTACGTCTTCGCCACGTACTCCCACCTGTTCTACGACGTGCGCGACGGGATTTCTCGCTTCCTGACGGCGCGGCAAGGACTGCTGGAATCAGGCGACTTCGCCCATCTCAGCAACGCATGGACCTGCGTGATCAGCAACATGTTCACCGCGGGCTATCCGCTCGAAGAGCTGCGCGAGGAGACGGAGCGAGGCCTCGTCGTGTTTCGGCGAACCGGGGACGTCGTCGGCACGACCGTGCTGACGCTCATGAGGCAGGCGATCGCGAGCCTTCAGGGGCGGACGCGGGCCCCCGACAGCCTCAGCGACGACCATTTCGACGAGGACGAGTTCGTCGCGCGCCTCAAAGAGAAGGACTTGATCGCAGGCCTCTTCATTCACGCGCTGCTCAAGCTGCAGCTTCCCTATCTGTACGGCGACTTCGAGGAGGCCGCGGCGAACGCCGCGGACGCCGAGGCCTACGGCGCGGGCATGCTCGGTTTGTATCAACCGACGAAGCTGCATTTCTACGCTTGCATGGCGTTCCTCGCGCTGCCCGCCGCGGCCTCGCCCGACGAGGCGGAGCGCCGCGCGCGGACCATCGCCCGCCACAAGGAGCGGATCGCGGGCCTCGCGGCGAGCGCTCCCATGAACTTCGAGCACCTGCTGCTGCTCATCCAGGCCGAGGAGGCGCGCGTCGCCGGCGATCAGCTCGTGGCCATGGGCCTTTACGACCGGGCGATCTCCCTGGCCCGGGAGAACGAGTTTCCTCACGACGAGGCGCTCGCGAACGAGCTGTGCGCGAAGCTGCACCTCCACGAGGGCAGGCCGAAGGTGGCGCGCGCGTACATGGTCGACGCGTACCTCGGCTACCGGCACTGGGGAGCGACGGCCAAGGCGGACGCGCTCGCGCGCGAGCACGCCGCGCTGCTGCCCTCTTCGAGCGACAGCGTGCCGATCTCGTCCATCCCCTCGGCGACGTCGGGCGCGGCGCACGCGGGGACCATCCTCGGCCGGACGACGGTCGGCAACCTGCGGGATGCTGCGCTGATCGTGCGCGCCGTGCAGGGCATCGCCGGCGAGACGGAGCTCGAGCGGGTGATCGAACGCCTTGTGACGCTCGTGCTCGGGAACTCCGGCGCGCAGCGGGGGGCGCTGGTCCTGGAGCGGGACGGGCGGCTCTTCGTCGAGGCGACCTTCGGGGTCGAGCCCGGGACGCTCGCGCTCGGGCCGAGCGAGCCGCTCGAGGCACGCCCCGACCTGCCGCATAAAGTGGCGCTGTTCGTCGCTCGCACCCGCGAGCCGCTGGTCCTCGACGACGCCAGCGCCGATGCCCGGTTCTCCGACGATCCCTGCATCCTCGGTCAGGGCACGCGATCTGTGCTGTGCCTGCCGCTGCTCCATCAGGGCCGCATGAACGGCGTCCTTTACCTGGAGAACAACGCCGCGAGCAGGGCCTTCAACGCGAGCCGCGTGGAGCTGCTCGGCCTCCTGTCGTCCCAGGCCGCGATATCCATCGAGAACGCGTTGCTCCTCTCGGGCATGCGGGTGGTGAAGGAGCAGGTCCTGCACGCCAACCGGCGGCTCGAGGCCGAGGTCGAGCAGCGCACCGACGAGCTCCAGCGCTCCAACATGCAGCTCAGCGCGAGCAACGAGCGCCTGAAGATCGAGCTCGAGCAGCGCGAGCAGGCGGAGCGGGAGCGGGCCGCGCTGCAGCGGCAGATGTTCGAGGCGCAGCAGTCGAGGCTGGCGGAGCTCTCGACGCCGCTCATCCCGATCACCGACCGGATCATGGTGATGCCGCTCATCGGCACCATGGACGCCGCGCGGGCGGCCCAGGTGCTGGAGGTCGCGCTCGACGGCGCCCAGCGCCACCAGGCGCGCGTCGTGATCCTGGACATCACCGGGATGAAGCACATCGATACCCAGATCGCGCAGACGCTCGTGGGGACCGCCAATGCGCTGCGGCTGCTCGGCACGGAGGCCGTGCTCACCGGCACACGCGCCGAGGTCGCCCAGGCGATGGTGGGCCTGGACATCGAGCTGAAGTCCATCGTCACCATGGGCACCCTTCAGAGCGGTATCGCCTATGCGCTCCGCCGCGCCGGGCAGGCGACCGGGACCAGCGCACAGCTGTCCTCAGCGCCAGCCCGCACGCGCCCGCCGGCGAGGTGATGGCCAGGCGGGTACGCTCGAGCCGATCGTGGGAGTCAGAGAGCGCCGACGGCGCTCTCGTGCATGTGCTGGCCCGGCCTTGCGGCGTACTTTCGGTCGCCTCACGCCTTGATGGCGCTGAGCTCTCCCGGATTGCTGATGCCAGGCCCGTCGGTGACCTTGCCTGCGCCATCGGTGGTGAATGACGGCCCGCTGCCACCGAAGCCAACCGCGACCGCATCCGAGACGCCGAAGCGATCGACAGGAACCCAGTCGGGCATCCCGGCGCCGAGCGCGTTGATCAACGTCGTGTAGAGCTTGTTCAGCGGGACGGTCCCGCCCGACGAGCCGGTGTTGCCGCTGTTGTCCTCGCCCTCTGTTCCGCTCGAGCAGGAGGCTTCGCTGTTGCCTGCCTCGAGCTTCCCGCCCGCGACGTTCACCGAGACGCCCTGCTTGAGGTAACCGCCGGCGCTGCCGGCGATCACGATGGGCAGGTTGTTGTTGTTGTGCGCGTTGCCGTCGGCGAGCTCCGGCAGCCACATGACCGCGCAGTTATCGAGCATGGTGCCGCCACCCTCCTCGATGCTGTCGATGGTCTTCACCAGCTTGGCGTAGCGCCCCGCATACCAGCGGTCGATCTCGTGGATCTGATCGATGACGCCGCTCACGCACTGGCCGCCGACGGCGGCGCTCCCGTTCCGGTGCGAGAGCCCGTGATGATCGTGGGTGTGCGCGATGCCGTCCCACTTGAACGTCACGAAGCCCGGCCACTGGAGCACGATGGAGCGGTTGTTGTCGCACATCATCGTGAGGGCGATGAGTCGGATCATCATCTCGCTGCCGAGCGTGTACACCGTCTCGTTGTTGGGGAAGCCGCCGCGAGCGGGGTAGCCCGCCTGCGTGAGGGCGGCGTCCGTGATGCCGAGGGCGGTCGCCGACTCCGCGGTGCACGCAGAGGGGACGACCCGCTGCTCGGTCTCACGGAGCAGGGCGAGCCAGTCGTCGATCTTCTTCCGATCGCCGCCGCTCATCTTGCGGGCCTTGTAGGCGTTCAGGTCACGGCTCACCAGATCGATGATGCTCTCGCCGCGAGCCACGCGATAATCGGCTTCGGTCTGGGAGCCGCTCGTGAAGAGCCCGGTCAGGCTGCTGTACACCGTGCGCGCGTTGGTCACGGGCGCGTACGGCGTCTTCGGCGCCGAGTACGACACGATGCCCTTGACGTTCGTGAAGGCATTGCCGACGGAGAGCACGAGCGGGACCTTGTTGGTGCCCTGATTGAAGCGCTGCGCGATCTCGTGGTCGAGCGAGTGCGACAGCGCCCAGTGATCTCCGGCGGGATCGAGGGGCGCGCAGGTCAGCTTGCTGCCCATGCCCTGATCGTGGGGATCGAAATAGGCCGTGCCGTCCACCTTGTTGTTGAAGCCGTTCAGCGGCATCGCGAGCCCGCGCGGGAAGAGCAGCTTCGACGCGAAGGGCGCGAGCGCGGCGAGGGTCCGGGGCTTCCCGTCCGTCTGCGTCGTCTCCAGGGACGCCGCGGTGACGTTCCCGGCCCCGTTCTCGATCCCCGTCGGGAACCACCGGTTCGTCAGGCAACCGTTGTTGGTGTAGAAGATCACCAGGCGGCGCGGCGACGGCGCTTCCTGCGCTCGCGCGGAGCGGCCGAGCGAATTCAACAACGGGACGGCGAGCGCCGCGCCACCAATTCCACGCAGGAACAGTCTTCGGTTCACGGCTCCACCTCCGCCTGCAGTGCACGAACTCGGAACGATTGACTCTGTGTGAGGTCTGCGATGAGGTCGAGCACCGTGTAGCCGCCCTGGGTGAGCTTGGCGGTCAGCTCGTCCACGGTGCAGGAGTCCTCGTTGTTCAGCTCGCGCTGGTAGGCGAACGAGACCCACTTTTGCACGTAGCACTTCTGCGCTTCCGGGGAGCTCGCGATGGCCTCGGAGAGCGCCACCGGGCCGTCGACCGCCACGACGTCCTCGCCCACGCCGACGTCCACCCGTGTGTCGATGGGCGCGCCCGAGAACGATTCGGTCTGCTGGTAGGCGCCCACGGCGTCGTACGACTCGAACGCGAAGCCTGCCGGGTTGATGTACGTGTGATGGCAGAACTTGCAGGAGTCTCCCGCCGTCTGCGCGTCGACCCGAGCGCGGTTGGTCGTGAGGTTGGCATCCGTGGGCAGCGGCGTGCCTTCCACCATCGGCGGCGGCGGCGGGATGGCCGCGCAGAGGACCTCCTTCTGCAAGAACGCCCCGCGCAGGATGGGCGACGTCCGGTCGTACCCCGAGTGCGACACCAGGAAGCCCAGGCGAGTGAAGAGACCAGAGCGCTGCGTCGGGTCGAGTTCGACCGGCACGAGCGCCGCGCCGTTGAAATCCGCAGGATCCAGGCCATAGAGCGGCGCCAGCGAGGCGTTGACGAAGCCCACCGGCGTGGTGACCAGATCCTGGAACGTCCCGGCCTGGTCGAAGACCACGTGCTCGATGAAGCGATCGGTCTCCTCCGACAGCAACGGGATCATCGACGCTTTGAAGTCCGGGAAGGCAGCCGGATCACGCTGGATGTCCGACCATCGCGTGCCGGGGCCCATGTGGAGGTAGAGCTCGTGGAAGGCCTTGACCATCCCCCGGCTCTTGGGATCCGCCAGCATTCGCTGCGCCTGCGCGAGGATCTGCTCCGGCGTCTGCAGCGCGTCGGCGTCTGCTGCGGCGAACAGCGCGTCGTCCGGCATGGTTCCCCAGATCAGGTACGAGAGGCGCGACGCCACTTCGTGGCTGTTCAGCACGAAGTACTCCCCCTCGGGTTTCTCGCTGATCTCGGCGCGCATCAGGAAGGAGGGCGAGAGCAAGAACCCTTCGATGATCAGCTGGGCGCCGTCCTCGAACGAGCCGGTCGGCGTGAGCGCCTGGCGGCGGGTGTAGAGGGCCTGGAAGAGCCCTCTCTCCTCGTCGGTGAGCGGGCGCCGGAAGGCGCGCCGTCCCAGCGTATCGATGAGCTGGTTCGCGCACGCGGTGCCGTCGCCTGCCGGCGTGCACGGGATGGTCTTGGCGCGCGCCTTGGCGTCTGCCATGACCGCCGCCGCCACCGTCGCTGCGGCGGTCTTGTACCCGTCCCACGCGCGCTGATCGACGCTCCCGACCCCGTCCGGTGCGAGCATCGACGACGGCTGGGTGTCGATGCCGACCAGATCGCGAATCGTGTTGTCGTATTGCGCCCTCGTCAGACGCGGCAGCGCCGACGTTTGCGGGATGCCCGGAATGCACTCCGTCGGCTCCACGCCGGGGCCGCCCCCCGCCGAGCCGTTCCCTCCGGCGCCGGCTCCGCTTCCAGACCCGCTTCCAGATCCGTTGCCGGATCCGTTGCCAGCGCCGCTCCCAGGCCCGTCGCCAGACCCGCTGCTCGCCTCCGGGTCATCGCCGCCAATCATCGCGGTGCAACCGCCCATGGCTGCGTAACTCGCCGTGAGCAGCGCAGGAACGATGAACCGTCTCGCCCACGTGTTCATAACACTCACCTCATCCGAGGGGCTCTTACATCGGACATCGCCCAGACATAGGATGCCTTGTTATGGGCCGCAGATCACGAGTTTTCTCGTATTTTCGTGCTGGCGCAAGATTGCTTTCGCCCCGCAATTCGTTGGGTTGGGACCGACGCCTGAAGGCGTTGGAAGCCGGGTAGCCTGCAACTCCCTCGTACGGCTGGAACGACCAGTTGAGAACTTCACAGCGTGATGGATCGGAACGGAAAACTCCCGACGGAGAGTAGAATTTCGAACAATCTCGTGGTACAGTAATTATCGCGCGTGAGGGGCATGGCATCAACGCGCGATCTCCTGGGTAGCGTCTTGCTGCGGGCAGCGCCGCCCGAGCCCATGCGCTCTTCGTGGTTCCGTGAGAGCTTCGGCTCGAACTTCGGCAACAAGGTGACGACGCTCCCGTTGGATCATCACTCGGCGGCCATGAGCACTGCCAGTTCCCCGCGCAGCAGAGGGCGATTCTGGAGGCGTACGTGAACAAGCTCCTCGTCGGGGGCGGCACCGACGACACCAACCTGCTCGAGAGCGACGGTGCGAAGGCCGACCTCGGTCGGTGGATGACGTGGACGCCGCCGAACCTCCAGTGAGCGCCGGGCTCACGAGGACGAACGGCGGTGCCGTCGCCTCAGAAAGGCACGCACGTCTCGATTGGGTTTGAATGATAGATACCCAGCTGCGTGCGGGTCGCGAGACGGACGATCAGGTTCTTCGGCAGATGCTCCCGGACATTGTCAACAGTCATGCCAAACCGGTAGGGCGCGCCAGACTCGAGGTAGACCGGGTCCTCCAGCTGGCACCACACGGTCTCTCCAATCGTGACGTTCCCCACGCCGAGCTTGTTCGAAGCGGCGCCTCCGTCCACGGCACCCCCCACCTCCTGCACGGTCGTGCCCCCGCGCACGGTCGACTGTCTCAGCGCTTTCACGACATGGGTCCTGAGCACATTGAATATCTGCTGCCCCTCGACGACGTACACATCCTGCTTCGTCACCTTGTGCGCCGCTGGGATGCCTCGCGTGCTCGAACGCATGAGGACCTCCGATATCCGCTCGAAGCTCGGTAGGATCTCGACGATCTCGATGCCGACGTGAGTCAGCGTTACCGGACGGCTCGCCAGGTTGAGCACGGTCACGTCGAACGCCAGGTCGGCCTCCGTGGCGGTCCCCTCCAGCTGGAGATGGAGACAGCAACGCCTCTGGAACGGCGACGTGTCCGGCCGGTCGGGTACCACCTTCCACGGGGCCGCGCCCCGCGCCAGGCCGACGCTCGCGAACTCCAGCTCGCCCGCGACAACGCTGGTCCCGCGACCGCCAGCGTCCGCGCTCTCTCGTGCGGCTGCGGTGATCGCGGCGTCGGGCCGGTCGATCGTGGCGCAGTCGCGTATCCCGAGCTGCTCGAGTCGAGACGAGAGGTCACGAGCGGTCGGAATGCGGTCGAGCTTGTGCTTGCGCAGGCAGAGGTCGATGATGTCTGCGAGAGCGCCGAGGCTCGGATCGGCGGCGCGTGCGCTTGGCATGGGTACGTGCAGCGCGCGCACCATGCCCAACGCGGCCGGGCTGAGCGGCGCGAGCGGGTGCCGGCCGACCACCAGCTCAAACAGCATGATGCCGACCGCCCACAGGTCGCTACGATGGTCGATCGCGTCGGCTCCCCACTGCTCGGGGGACATGTAGGGCGCACTACCCATGATGTGTACCGGCTGCGTCTCCGCGGAGAGCTCTGGCGCGTCCGTCTGGACCTGCTCGGTCGTCCCATATTCATCGGCCAAGAGCTTCGCGATGCCGAAATCGAGGATCTTTACCGCCCCCGACTCGGTGACCATGATGTTCTCGGGTTTGAGATCGCGGTGGATGATCCCGCGGCCATGGGCGTACTCGAGAGCTCGCGTCACCGGCAAGATCATCGTCATGGCCTGATCGGGCCGCAGCGGCAGGGTCCGCTCCTGCATCCACGCCCGCAGCGTCTGCCCCTCGTGGTACTCCAGCACCATATAGGGATTCCCATGGTGCTCATCCGCCGCGTGGACCACGGCGATGTTCTCGTGGCGGCAGCGCGCCATGGCGCGGGCCTCGATCATGAAACGGCGGACGAAATCGGGCCGGGTCTGCAGCATGAGCTTGATCGCGACCAGACGATCTAGCTTGGTATCGCGGGCCAGAAACACGGCGCCCATGCCACCGCGCCCCAGCTCGCGGAGAATGGTGTAATGCGCGACATGGTCGCCGGAAACAGGCAGTCCGTCTTCCATGGGCTTGGCGCTCACTTGGCCACCTCGCAGTCGCGAAGAGTCAACATGGTTCTCCTTTCACGATCCCGTGAGATAAAACGCTGCCCAGTGCACCGGCGCCGCGAACGGGCGGGTGCCCGGGTCCTGCAAGAGCGCCCGGAGGTGCAGCGCCGCCGCGGTATCCAGCGACATCCGCGGCGCGAGTTCGGGCACGAGCTGCTCCAGGTGCGCCGCCAGCTCGCGAGAGGTCAGCTCGCGAAGCCAAATCTGGGCGCGCCGCAGCGCGACGGCGGGCGTCAGGTGCTCTTTGAGCCAGAACTCGTAGAACCGCGCCATCAGGAGCGAAGCGCTGATATCGTAGACCGACCAGAGCGACGCAACGGCACATGCGAAGCCGGCCTGCAGGAACGCCGCGGGCAGCGCCACCACCTCGTCGGGCACTTCGGTGCCCACGATCCCGGTCTCGCACGCCGATAGCACAGCGAGCCGTGCCTGCCTGCCTCGTAACGCCAGAAGATCCTTCACCGTGAGCAGCTCGTCGTCTGCCATCAAAAGCCCACTCTGGAGTGGATTGCTCCAATCGTTCTTCCCGTGACACGAGAAATGGCATACCTGTGCGTCTGCGATCGCTGCCAGCACGTCGTCTCTGCGGCATAGCTCGCCGGCCATTCGCGTCACGTCGCCTTCAGCGAAGCGAGCAGCGGCCGCATCGACCTCATATCGACTGTTCGGCAACGGCGAGGCCGACGTGGGTCTCGGTTCGTCCACCACGAGGAGCTTCGTCTGCCCGCTCGTCCCGGCGAGGTCGCGTGCGTGCGCGAGCGTGCGCAGCGACGGCGCGTAGTGAAACGCCATCGCGTCGAGCGCCCAACGACGCCGATCGCCGTCCTCGTCGGTCCATGCGGCGTGGAGCGGCAAGAGCGCCAAGAGCCCATTCGGGACGAGCACGGCACGCTCGCTCTCGGGAAAGCGTTCTTTGAGCAGCCCGACCAGGGGGCCCATGGCCATGTCCCATAACGCGCGAGCCGTTCGCTCGATCCGCTCGTGCCACGCACCGCGGGCATGCGGGTCGTCCGGACGTTGCTGCCATTGCATGTAATCCCCGAGCCAGCTCCCGGGCGTGGGCTCGTCTCTGGAGCCCCGAAGCATCTCAACCAGGGCCGGCGTGGACAGCGAGTCGAGCCAAAGCGGCGTCACGTCCAGCGCACCGGCCACGTCAGACACCACCAGCGCGATCCCGCCCATCCACGTCGTCGCGAGGTAGATCACGGGCACGCCCGGCTCGAGCGCCGCGGAGAGGGCCTCCAAGGAAGGCCGGGCCAGAAACGATGCGCCGCCAGGAGCCGCCCGGATCGCCTCGACCGTCGCGTGCAGCTCGACACGGGCCGCGCGGAGCTGCTCTGGAAGGCGTCCATCGTGCTCTGGCTTCGCCGATGTCTGCTCGATCGCTTCGCTGGCCGCCACCCCCTCCAGGTGGCGGAGCTGGGCCAACATCTGTCGATAGCGGTGGACGAGCTCTGGGGCCCGTTTCTCGATCTCTTCGAGATCGGAGCGAGTGCGATCGAGCATCTCGGTGAGGACGCGCGCGCGGCCGGTCTCCATGGCCAGCACCGCTCCCGGGAGATCGCCCAGCCGTGCCTTGCTGTATGCGGCGTCTGTGTAGAGCATCTGTACCGAGCTCAACCAACGGTACTTGTCGGAGCGCAGCAGCTGAGCCTCGCACAGCGTATCCATGATCGTCATGGCCTCGCCGTAGGCGGCTACCGCTTCCTCCCAGGCCGACCGCTGGAATGCCCAGCGCCCGAGGTCGCACGCGCTGTATACGCCTATGCCGGGGTCGCGCGTGCGACTCAGCTCCAGCGCCTCGCGGCAGACGGTGACGGCCTCCTGCAGATCCTCCATACTCCCGGTGGCCTCATGGCGTGTATGAAGAGCCCGAGCCAGACTCAGAAGGGCTTCCGGCCGGTGAAGGCGATCCGGCGACGTGACAGCCAAGGCTTGGCGGTATACGGCGATGGCTTCCTCCAGATCCTCCATCCTCCCCGTATGATTGTACTGGTGCCTGAGGCTGTTGCCCAGCGTTCCCAGAATTCGCGTGCGCTTCGGGTCACCCATGGACGCGCTGTTCACAGCTTGACGGCCGCCATCGATGGCCACTTGAAGGGCAACGGCGTCCGTCCTGCCCGAGTGCACGTATACGGCGTTCAGGCAATTAGCCAGCTTGCTGAGCAGTTTCGGTCGATACGGGGAATTCTGGGGGACGGCCTCCAGGGCCCGAACGAAGCATGTGACGGCCTCGTCCAGGTCCTCCCTCCGGTGGGTGTCCTCGTGTCGGTCGGCGAGGGCGACGCTCAGATTGCTGAGGAGCACCGCGTGCTGGAACGCGTCGTGCTGCGGAGAGTCCGGGGTGCTGGCGGCGAGGGCCCGGCGAAAGAGCGCGACGCGTTCGTGCAGATCCTCCCTCCGGCCGGTGCGTTCAGCCCGCTTGCGAAGGGCAGCGCCCAGGGCGCTGAGGGCCGAGGCGTCGAGGGGGTTCGCGTCCACGGCACGGCGCAAGAGCGCGACGGCCTCCTGCAGATCCTCGATCCTCCACGTCCACTCGTACCAAACTTGAAGGGCGCCGCCCAGATTGCTGAGGCGGTTGGCGACCTCCGGAGAGTCCCGAGAGATGGCGTCCAGGTCCTGCCGAAAGACCGCGATGGCCTCCTCGAGATCCTCGACTTTCCCGAGCCGGTTGTACCGCGTGACCAGACCGGTGCCCAGAGTACTGAGGCAAGCAGCTCGATCCGGCGAGGAGGGGTCCCGGGCCTGACGGGTGATCGAGATGCTCTCCTCGAGATCCTCCAGATTGCCCGTCTGATCGTGACGAATGTGAAGAGCCCCGGCCAGACCGGCGACCGCGCGGGGATGCGTGGGGTTCATATCGAGGGACCGGCGACAAACGGCGACGGCCTCCTCGAGATCCTCCACCTGGCCCGTACGCGCGCGCCGCATGAGCAACCCTTCGCTCAGGTTGTAAAGGAATCTTGCCAGATACGGAGAGCCCGGGGTGCTGGTGGCAATGGCCTGACGGCAGAGCGCGATGGCCTCCTCGAGATCCTCTGACTGCGCTGTCCTGGTGTATCGTGACTTCAGGCCGGCAGGCAAAATCGCGAGAACCAGGGGCCTGACCGAGGAGTCCGACGGCAGCGCTAACAGCATGTGGCGCAACCCGGTCACCGCGCGATCCAGATCGGCTCTCTCTCCGCGTGCCTCGCCCCTCCTGAGAAAGAGAAAGTGCGCATCGAACGAAAGCAACATCTTCACGTGCAAGGAAACCTGATCCAGCCCGGGATCGGACAACACGCGCTCCCAGCAGGCGGCAGCCATGTCCAGCGCCTCCATGTCCCCTGTACGGGCATAGCGCCGTTTCTGCCTCTCGGCTTCGCGGACACCGTCCCGAATGGACTGGGGCGCCTGTATCATCGCGTCGAGTTCTTCCACGTCATCCGGCGTCGAGCCGAACATTTCCTGGATCGCAGCCCCAATACCGATTTCGCGGCAGCGGCGAAGCAGTCGAATGACGTTGTCGTATGCCCTGGCGACTCGCTCGTCACCGTCTTCGAGTAGCCGGTCCCGCCGCGCGACGAGCAACGCTTCGGCTCGCTCGCCCGCGAGCTCGGGATGCTCCAGGAGAACTCGATAACAATGCTCCGGCGAGCATGCATCCAAGAGCCGCAACACCGCGGCCGCCACAGGGTCGACGGGCGCCTCGGCGAGCCTGGCCCGTGCGACCTCCACACCGTCGTCCACAACCACGGGAAGAAGCGGCCGTGGCATCTCGACCATGCTTGGGTTCGCGCCCGCCGCGCGCTCCCCCGCGGACGTGCGCCACCATGAAACCAGCGCTTCGGCCACCTCTTGATTGCGCTCATCCGTTGACTGGTCACCCGCAGCGCCCCGCTGTGCGGGCGAAAAGATGAGCGTCGGCTCCGGTCTGGCGCAGTAGAGCAGGAGCGGCTCATCGAACGCTCCGAGGACGATCCCGCACGTAGGACAGACCACCTGGTGGATCGTGCCGTCTCGGATCGCGTCCACCACCTCGGGCCGCTGCTGGATGGCCTCGAGGTCGAAGATCAACTGGATGCTCACGGTCGCCGGCCCGCATCGCGCGCAGGCAACCTCTCTGGGGACGGTGTATCCACTATGAATCCCCACCGCGGAATCCATCCCCGCTGCCGAATCCAACTCGCGTTGCAGCCTGGCAGCCTCGCGGTGGACAGCGTTGGCGTCCATGAGGTCCTCGACCCGATCCGTGGCCTCGTATCGCAGCTCCAGCCAGCGGCCCAGCTCCTTCAGCCACGCCGGCCTCACCGGGGAATCCACAGGTATGGCGTCCAGAGCTTGACGCGTGATCGCGATGGCCTCTTGCAGATCCTCCATCTGCCGGCTCTGCATGTACCGCGCGCCAAGGCTGTAGCCCAGGTTGAAGACGCAAGTGGGGAAGTCGGGAGAGTCTGGCGCAGTCGCCTCGATGTTGTACCGATAGAGGGCGATGCTCTCCTGCAGGTCTTCCATCCGCCCGGTCTGCTCGTGCCGATTGCGAAGAGCAACGGCCAGGTTATTCAGGATCATCGCCCGCTGCGGCGCGTCGATTGCGATGGTAGCGCGAACGCGCTGGAAGAGCGCAATGGCCTCTTCAAGGTCCTCCATTCGCCCGGTGCGCGCGTATCGCACACGAAGGCAGGTGCCGAGGTGGCCGCAGTGTACCAGCAAGCTGGTGTCATCCGTAGGTGCCTCGGTAGCTTTACGGAGTACGGCGATGGCTTCCTCCAGATCTTCCGTTCGATCGGTGCGCCGATGCCGTGTGAGGAGGCCGACGCCCAAGCGGTCGACCATCCCATGCCAATCCGGGGAGTCCGGAAGGATCGCATCAAGGACTTCGCGGCAAAGCACGATGGTCTCGTCCAGGCACTCCATTCGCCCGGTGCGGCCGTACCGCTCAAAAAGGCACACGCAGAGTGCGGTGAGGGTGTCCCACCGGTTCGGTGCGTCGGGAGAGACAGCATCGAATGCTTTGCGATAAAGCGCGATCGCTTCCTCCAGATCCTCCATCCGCCCTGTGCGCTCGTACCGTATGTGGATGGCAGCGCCCAGATCGCTGAGAAATGCTGTAGCGCCTGGCGACTCCGGGGAGGTGGCGCTGAGGGCCTCGCGGTAGAGCGTGATCGCTTCCTCCAGATCCGTCATCTGACCGGTGCGATCGTGCCGCTTGCGGTAAGCGACGCCCAGGTTGAACAGGTGCTCCGGCCGGGCTGGAGAGTCCATCGGGACCTCTTCCAGCACCTGTGCCCACAGCGTCAGGGCCCTCTCCAGGTCACCCGTACTGCCGCGTGCCAAGTACCTGCAGAGAAACAAGCGGCCTGCGAGATCCCGGACGCTGAGCCGCCAGTCCTCCCTGACGTGCGTTCCATGATCACCCCTGCGATCGATCGGCAGCTCGGTATGGAACAGCAGGTGCTCCCAATGCGCCGAGACGCTGTCCAGCGCCTCGGTCTCTCCTGTGCTGAAATAGGCTTGCTCGGCGCGCTTGGATTCCTCCATGAGCTCCGGGATCGACGGCGGCACCAGGAGCTCCGCGGGGGACTCGTCCAAGCCCGATGTCCGTTGTTGCCTCGATGCGTTCACCGGCCCGCAACGCGCGCAGACAAGCTCGATGGATTCCGCGTATCCGCACTCTCGATCCATGTCCTCAGCTCCCCTCGCGGCCGCTCGGCAGAATCGATGACCGCACCATCACTTCAGCCCCTGTGTTGGCCATGTCAGCTCGCCCGGCGGCTCGCGCTCCCCGTTGCGCGCCCTCCTCGGGGCCTCTACCTGGATGCCCCGAACAGACCGACCCTGTACCCGGCCCGCCGGAGCGCCCTGGTAGCCTTCGAGTTCACCCAGAGAAGCGTGATCAGGTTCACGAGGGGAATGAGCATGAGGGCGAGGCTGATGGCGGTGGTGGACGTCGGCCAGCGCAGGGCTTTCCCGATTTTCAGCACACCGTCCACCATGAGCACCACGGAGACTGTCGCCACACACATGAGCACCCCCGGGGAGATCTCTGCCCCTTCGCGCTAACCTGCGTAGCTTATCACGATCGAGAGTATCAGGCGCTTCTGGCCCTGGGCCAGCTGCTTCCCCTCGGTGGTGCCCAGCTGCTCCTCATCGACATCGTGAATCGACGGCTCGTAACGATCGATCATGGCTTCCCTCCGCTGCGCTGCTCGCGATACGACCGCGATCCGGACGGGCAGCCGCTGCCACGGCGGTCGGCCGCGTCGAACACGCCTGACCGATCCGCCGCTCGCCGCGGCGCCCTTTCACGCGAGCCTGCGCGCCGAGCTCGCACGCTGCACTTCGCATGCCATCATCCGCCTGCCATCATCCACGCTCGGACCGTGACGAACCGCGAGCACCTTCGCTGGAGCGCGACGAAGCAGCCCTGCAGGAGCCCCGCCCGAGATGGAGGCCCTCTGACGCGACCAGAGCGGCGCGGTCGGAGAGCTGCTCCCGCTCACTCGTCGCGGAAGCCGAGCCCGAACCGATCGATGCGCCGCTTGATCATGACCCGGGTGATCCCGAGCTGCCGCGCCGCCTCGCTCAGGTTGCCGGACGCCGCCTTGAGCGCCTCCTCGACGAGCTGCCGCTCCATCGGCTCGAGCGCCGCGTACCGCTCGACGAGCGACATGCCCTCGCGCGCCGCCCCCGGCGCACCCTGGCGCCCCTTCTGGATCCGCGCGCTCAGGTGGTACAGGTCGACGATCGGGAGCTCGGCCTCGATGGCCGCGCGCTCCATCTCGTTGCGGAGCTCCCGGACGTTGCCAGGCCAGCTGTGGGCCTTCAGGGCCGCGAGGGCGGCCGGCGTGAACTCCAGCTCCCGCTTGCCCATGCCCGACGCCGCCGCCCGGAGCAGCGCCCGCGCCAGGAGCTCGATGTCGTCGCCGCGCTCGCGCAGCGGGGGCACCGACAGCTCCACCACGTTGAGCCGATAGTAGAGGTCCTCGCGGAATCGCTTGTGCGCGATCTCCTCGGAGAGGTCCTTGTGCGTGGCCGACACGACACGCACGCTGACGTGCACCGGCTTCTCGGCGCCGAGCGGGTGGATCTCCCCCTCCTGGAGCGCGCGAAGGACCTTGGCCTGCGCCGCGAGGTGGAGATCGCCTATCTCGTCGAGGAACAGCGTCCCGCCGTCGGCCAGCGCGAATTTGCCGCGCTTCTTCGCGGCGGCGCCCGTGTACGCGCCCTTCTCGTGGCCGAAGAGCTCGCTCTCGACCATCGACTCCGGGATCGCGGCGCAGTTCAGCGCCACAAACGGGCCCGCCGCGCGCGGGGATACGCTGTGGAGCGTGCGCGCGACGAGCTCCTTGCCCGTCCCGCTCTCGCCCTGGATGAGCACGTGGGCCGTGGACGCGCCGTACTTCTGGATCTGGATCTTGAGCCGCTGCATCGGCTCGCTCGCGCCGATCAGCTCGCTGGCCGGGCCGCCTGGCCCGAGCGCCTCGGCGAGCGCTTCCATCTGCCGGTAGCGCTGCGCGCTCTCGAGCGCCGCCGCGGCGAGGTGCCCGAGCGCCAGGAGAAAATCGAGATCCTGCGGCGTGAAGAGCGCCGGCCGCTGCCGCGCGTCGACGTAGAGGAAGCCGAGGAGGAGCGAGCCCGCCTGGAGCGGGACCGCCATCGCCGTCAGGATCCCCTCCCGCACGAGGGTTTTCGGGGCGCCGCGCTCCCCGGTGTTGTGGAAGATGACGCCCTCGCGCCGCACGGTGACCGCCTCGAGGAGCGTTCGGCTCACGGCGATGTCGTCGGCCCCCGGGACGCCCGCGCGCGTCCGCGCGACGCGGCGAAAGCCGCGCGCGCCCGGCTCTGCGAGGCCGACCAGGGCGCGCTCGCAGCCGAGCGCGTCGAGGATGGACTGGAGCATCCTGCCGAGCAGCTCGTCGCGGTCCGCGAGGCCGAAGGCGGCGCGGCTCAGCTCGTAGACGAGCTCGAGGCGGCGATCGCTGTCGTGGCGCAAGGGCGCGAAGGCCGCCGTGGCCTGCTGGTGGACCAGCTCCGGCTCCCCGTCCTCGCGGAACGCGAGCAGGGTGTTGCCCGCCTGGATGCGGTCGCCGGCGTTGAGGAGGTGGGTCGTGATCCTGACGGTGTTGACCAGCGTGCCGTGCGTCGACCCGAGGTCCTCGACGAGCCAGCCCTGCTCCAATCGGGTGAACCGGGCGTGGAAGCGCGAGACCTGATGATCGTCGAGCACGACGTCGTTCTGCTCACTCCGGCCGAGGCGCAGGCCTTCGCGGAGCGGGAGCGTGTACGACACCTGGCCGGGTTCACGGACGACGAGGTAGGGCATGGGCGCGGGCGTCGGAGCCCGCGGCATTGTCGCCCACGAGGGCGGAGCGGCGCAACGACCCGGGGAGGGGCGCGCTCGCGCTGACCTTGGCCTGACCGCGCCGGGGGGCTCCCGCGGCTCGCCGTCCGGCGACGAGAGGCCTCGCGGGGCGCTCGTGCCGGTCGGCGGCCGCGGAGCACGCGCGGCGCGGCGCCGATGAAGCCGAGACGCCTTAGTTGTAGCAGCGCCCGGCGTTGCCGGTCCCCACGTTGTCGCAGTAGTAGCAGCCCGGCTGGCCGACATACCACGTGCGCGCGTCACAGATCTTCCTGCACGTGCCGCCATAACACTGGTATCCGGCCCCGCAGGTCTCCCCGGAGCAGGCCCCGCCCGGAGGTGTCGAGCCCGGCTGGCCGCAGCTCGCGAAGCTGCCGCCGGCGTACTGGCACGCTTCGCCCGCGGCGCAGCCCGTCTGGGTCAGGAGATCGCACGTGCCCTCGGGCGCGGGCCCCTCGAAGCCGATGTCGCTGTCCGGGAGGCCGAGGCTCAGGCAGTTAACGCCGAACGCCGAGCTGCTCACGCGGCAGAACTTGACGCACGAGCCTTGGTCCGGGTTGGCCTGATCCACCTTGAGGCACTGAGCGCCCGCGACGCACTGATCCGAGGTGCACGGAGAGCCCACCGGCAGCGATCCCGGGGACGCACAGAAGGTACGGCCGCTCGAGTCCGCGAGGAGGCACGTCTGCCCCGACGGGCAGTAGTTATAATAATAATAGGAAGGGACCAGGTTGCACTCCCCCCGATCCTCGTTCGGGGCGACATCGAAGCTGATGCCGACCGAGCCATCGCCGAGGGTGATGGATCCCTGTCCGGTCGTGAACGTGAACGAGAGTTCCGTCGTCGCGGACGCGCTGACCTCGAACGCCTGGGGATTCGGCGAGAGCAGCGCCGCGGAGACGGGAGACTCCGTGCCGTCCGGCTCGATCTTGGCGAGCTCCCAGCCGTCCGCCAGGCGGACCGTGTAAGGCCCCTGGAACAGGGCCGCCGTCAGCATCTCCGCGCCGGGATCGCCCTCGGAATCGAGGGTGGCAGCGTGAGCGCCGTTCGTCGAGTGGATGGCAAACACGGCGTTGTGGAGGCGGAACTCGCCTCCCGCCGACGTCACGAGAGGCAGGCTGACCATCCCGACCGCCTGCTCGTCCTGCGAGCCCACGGGCGACGTACAGCCGATCGTCGTCATCGCTCCGGCGGAGAAGAGGAGCGCCAATCCGAGAGGAAACCACCTGAATTTCATCTGTTCATCCATCCTTCTGCGTGCTCGGCGCGGGGGGCGCAGCCTGGCGTCGAGGTTGATCGCGCCGGTCGAGACGGCGGCATCTTCCTCGCTGCCAGGCCTGCGTGTGGTGGTCGATGCCCGCGGTCGCGCTGTGCGCCGCGGCGTCTGCCGACATGCGCGTGAGCGTCGCGCGTCGGCGTCATCGTCCTCGTCCTCGTCATCGCAACGCCCATGCCATCGCGGACGCGCCGGTCTTCGCGGCGGAGTGGCCCGGGGATCCCGTGCCGTGCGCTTGCAGGGCTCCGCGGGAGATGGCGAGCACCGGCGCCCGCTGCTGCGCTGGGCCTTCGCCCCCGCGTGGTGGCGTCCAGCGGGCCGGGCGATCGATCGAACGATCGATCGCCCAGATCGAACGATCACTTTCAGAGCTCGTCGAGCGGGACGACCTCGATCTCCGTGTGCGGGCTGCCGCCGAGGACGTTCCGGAGCAGGACGAGGAACACGACGGCCGACATCGCGCAGGATGCCGGGGTTGATCGTTTGATCAAGCAGGTTGATCCAATCGATCCATCCGCGCGCCAGCCCGGCGCCGCGGTCGGCCGGGATCAGGCCGCCTCCGGCCTCCGAGCGCGGTGGCCCGGGGATTGCTGAATCCCTCGAGCAGAATCGTTGAATGGGTCCTCTCCCGGAGAGCGCAGCAGAGCGGCGCTCGGATGCCACCCCTTCAACCGCCCCTCAACCGAAGGAGTTGTTCATGACGATCAAGTTGTCGATGCTCGGGCTCGTGTTCCTGACCGGCTGCGGCACCACCGCCACCATCACGCGCGCCAGCGGCCCCGCGGTGGAGGCCAAGATCGTCGGCGGCGACCGCTACGACGTGTACGTCGAGACGCCTTCGGGCGAACAGGCGACCATCGCCCGAAGCGACATCCAGGACATCGATCATCCCGGCTCCACCGCCGGCGTGCTCGGCGGCATCGTCACCGCGTACGGCGCCCTCAACCTCGCGGTGGGGCTCCCGAAGTGCGAGACCGAGGGCGCGGCCTTCTGCACAGGCGTCTTTCTCCCGATGGGCATCGGCCTCCCGATCATGCTCTGGGGCATCGCGACGAACTCCGGATCGCGCGGAGCGCTGGACAAGAGCCCGTCGAACGACCTGCGAGGGAGCCTCTTCGTCGCCCCCACCCACCAGTTCGCAGGGCGGCCAGACACCCCGGGGCTCTCGGTCGGCGGCGCGTTCTGACCCTCCAGCGCCGCTCTTCCCATCGAGCGCGCCCGCGCCGGAACGCCCCCGGTCCGCGCGAATCGCCGCGCAGCGAGGTCGCCCCCGGCTCAGCACCCCGCAAGCGGCGCACCGGTGCAGCGGCGGCGGCCGGTCAGCCCCCGACCGGACACGGCTCACTCCCGGGGGAGCGATGGATCCAGGTTCATCAGCTCACCCCACCTCTCACTCCTTCCCCCGCCTCGCCCGGTCCCCAGCGCTTCACGCTGCGGTGCGCGACGATTGCCGGTCCAGCTCGCTTTTCGGGTAATCTGCGTTGTCGAGCATGACGCAGCACGAGTCGCCAGACATCCCGACGGCGCCCGACGCACCGCGGGTCCTCAGTGCGTCGACTTCCCCCCAGGCGCCCCCCGTCCTGCGCGCCTGCACCGGCGCCGACCTCGGCCCGGGGCGCGTCATCGCCGGCCGGTACGAGATCCTCTCTCGGCTCGGCACGGGCGGTATGGGCTCCGTGTGGCGCGCCGTGGATCGCGAGGTGGAAGGCGAGGAGATCGCCGTCAAGGTCCTCCTCGCCGACTGGTCGAACGAGCCGATCATGGTGGCGCGCTTCCGCCGTGAGCTGAAGCTCGCGCGCAAGATCTCCCATCCCAACGTCTGCCGCGTCTACGACCTGGGCGAGGCCGACGGGCTGCGCTTCCTGACCATGGAGCTCGTCGAGGGCCAGACGCTGCGGGCCGTCCTCCTCGAGCGCACGCTCGATCCGAAGCGGGCGCTCTCGCTCCTCCACGAGGTGGCGAGCGGGCTCGCCGCGGTGCACGAGCAGGGGATCATCCACCGCGATCTCAAGCCGGAGAACGTGCTGGTGCGGCGCGATGGGCGGGCGATCGTCGCGGATTTCGGCCTGGCGCGGGGCGCGCTCGCCCAGGCGTCGACCGTCGACAGCATCGCCGGCACGCCCGCGTACATGTCTCCGGAGCAGCTGCGCGGCGAACCCCTGAGCCCGGCCAGCGACATCTTCGCGCTCGGCATCCTCGGCTTCGAGCTGCTCACCGGCCGCTCCCCCTTCGGCAGCGGCGCCCCCCTCGTGATCGCGAGCGGCATCCTGCAAGATCCGCCGCAGCGCCTCGAGCTGCCGGCGCTGCCAGCGAGCACCGTCGGCGCGCTCGACGCGCTGCTCGCGCGCGCCATGGCCAAGCGCCCGGACGAGCGATTCCCCTCGGCTGTCGGCTTCGAGGCCGCGCTCGCGGCGATCATCGCCGACCTGGGCAGGGCGAACGACAAGGCCAGCGCGACGGGCGAGGCGATCCCGAGCCGCGGCCCGTCGATGCCGGCTGGCGCCGCGATGGACGCGACGCTCCCGGACGCCCGCGCATCGCTGTCGACCACGCTCGACGCGACGACGCCAGGCGTCCCGTTGCCGGCGGCGGTCGGCGGGACGCCCCCCGGCGGCGGGAGGTCGCAGCCGCCCCGCAGGCGGCGGTGGAGCGCGGCCGTCGCTGCGGCGTCGGCGATCGGGCTCGCCGCCATCGCCTGGCGCGCCGCCGGCGGCGGGCAGGCGGCCTCCCTTCAGCTCACCGCGCCCGAGGAGCGGGCGCAGAGCGCGCTCTCGGCGCCTCCCGAGGACGCTCGCCCCTCGGTCGTGGTGATGCCCTTCGACAACCTCACCGAGGACGCCGCGTGGGATGGGCTCGGCCAGGGGGCGGCGGAGGCGATCCTCGGCGGGCTCCGCACCATGCCGCAGGTGCGCGCGGTCGGCTCGGCTCGGCCCGGCGATCCGGCGGCCGAGGCGACGCGGCGCGGCGCGACCTGGGTCCTCACGGGCACCCTTCAGCGCGTGGGGGCGAGCCTCCGTCTCTCGGCGCAGCTCCGAGCGACCGACGGCCCGGTCGCGGGCGAGCCGATCGACATCGACGGCGACCCGAGCGCTCTGCCGCGGCTGCTCGAGGCGCTGCGGGATCGCGCCATCGACGAGGTCCGCCTCCTCTTCCGGGACCATCACCGCCGGGATCGCGCGGTCCGCGGGACGAGCGACGCCACGGCCAGCGCGAGGCTGCTCCAGTACTACAAGCTGATCGGCCCCGCGCCGCGCCCGCAGCACCACGCGGAAGGCGAGCGCCTGCTCGACGAGGCGCTCGCCGCCGATCCCGGCTACGTGCCGGCGCTCGCGGAGCGGGCCTATCTCCAGTCGTTGCACGCCTACGCGCAGGACGAGCCCTCGCTGTACGCGTCGGCGCTCGGCGACCTGGATCGCGCCCTCTCGCGCGCGCCGGACGACGCGCAGGCGCTGGTCATGCGCTGCCGCGTCCTCCAGGTGAAGCGCCAGGCCCAGGACCACGCGACGGACGCCGACAACAAGGCCGCGCTCGACGCCTGCGAGGCCGCGCGCCACGCCGATCCCGGGTCGGCGGACGTGCTCCTCGTGTTCGCGCGGCTCTATGACGACACGTGCCAGAGCGACCTGGTCGATCAGGTCGCCGAGCAGGCGATCGAGCTGGATCGCAGCCTGTCGGGCAGGGTCCTGCGACATCGCATCATGCTCGCCATGCAAGAGGACAGGTGGGAGGTCGCAGATCGGGTGTCGCTCCGACTCCTCGCCTTCGAGGAGGAGCAGCGGGCGCTCGGAGCGCGCGGCATCACGCGGCGGATGGGGGTGCTGCCGGAGCCGGGCGCCCACCTGCTCCGCGCCGCGGTCCTGCTGCGCCAGGATCGGCTGGACGAGGCGCGGCAGGAGCTCTCGGAGGAGCTCGCCGCCGACACCGGGGCGAAGGCCGACAGGCCGTTCGAGGCCACCTCGATCCGGGGGCTCCTGCGCATCGCGCGTCAGAAGGGGGAGCCGGGCAACGCCCGGCTGGAGCAGCGCCTCGCCGTGCTGGAGCGGCAGTTCCAGGAGGGCGCGGAGAAGAACCCGTACGTGGCCACCGCGGTGGCCGGCGCGTACCTGTGGACGGATCCCGACGCCGCCGTGGGCTGGCTCGGGAAGGTGGGCGCCCCGGGCTCGTTCACGGAGGCGTTTCAGCGCGCGCTCGCCTACCGGATGGCTGGCAAGCACGCCGCGGCGCGCGCGTCGCTGGAGACACGCGCGCCGTCGGAGCAGTGGGAGCGAACCTGCGCGACGTGGCTGCGATCGCAGCTGTCCCTCTGAGCGCGGCGGCGCGCGCGTACCGGTCTCCTCGCCCTCCGCGTCAGATGCGACCGCAGAACGGCTGGCACATCACCTGAGGCGTGATCGAGGGCGCCTTCACGCTCGGGGCGTCCTCCTCGCCTGCGGGCGCCTCCTCGTCCGCGCCCTCCTCATCACAGGCGCCCTCGCCGTGCTCGCTGCCGGCCCCATCGCCGAGCCCACAGGGGCTGTCCTCGCTCGACGCAACACACGCGGTCGCGGACAGCATCGAGAGGAGGCCAGCGAGGAAGAGCGAAGACAGACCAAGAGACTTCAGGATGTGACGAGCCATGATCGCACCTCTCCATCGAGCAGCCGGAGAGCTGCTCTTGCAGGGATTTCCGCGGGCGATCCGCTCGATGGCCGGACTGCCGCTCATGAGATCATGAGTGGCAATCAGGACCCACGCTGGCCGTCGGCGAGCGTCATCGAGGATGGGCTCCTCGTGAGCGCTCGCCGGACCCCTCGTGAGAGCGGCGTCGTCCGTTCGCCAGGGGGATATCGCACGCGCCGTACCAGGGGTCGCCGCGGGCCCCGGGCGCGGAGCTTCCGAGGTGCGTGTCACGGGAAGAGCGGCGAGATCCTCGGAAAAAACGAGGATCTTTCAGCGGGCTGCGGACCGGGAGAGGCGAATCCGCCGGCGACTCGCCGACTGCGGAGAGAGGCTGTTACACAAGCCGTGCACAAACTGAGCTAACGACTTGCACAAAGTGAGAAGCACCGCTGCGCACGCGACCGTGCGCGCTCCTCGTCAGGGGAGTGAGCGAGAGAGAGGGTGATGTAGAGCCACGGAGCGCGGCTCCACGAGATCCCGAGGGGAGCCCCGTCGCCGTGATGGCCCTCGATGTGGAGGGAACGTGGTTCACCGCCACCGGCGGAGCGCAGCGCGCTGCCGGGGCGTGTGACCGAGCGTCCCGCAGAGCAGGCCGGCACTCATCCAGCACAACAGCATTTTTTCACCCCACTACCCCATGACGAGCGAGCGTTCTGGAGCGTTGACCGGCCCGCCGAGGGCGCCGAAAGAGCTGGCGACGGCTCTCCGGCTCCGTGGCCACGGCGACGAGCTCCATCCTGGCGTTGCACGTGGGGCACTCGAGCGCGTTGAGCTCCGCGCACGCACCTTCCCTGGGAGCACCCTCGAGGTGTAGAAAGGATCGGTGAGCATGGATCGTTCACACAGGATCCAGCCGGCCAGGGAGGTGCCCCCGAATGGTCACGCCGAGGCACGCCTCTCCGGGGCGAAGGTGATCCGAGAGCTCGCGGTGTTCGCCAGCGACGGGGTCGTGGCCCATCCCCTGCCCGAGAGCGGCTCCGTCTCGATCGGCCGCGCTTCCGACAACGACATCTGCATCAACCACCGTTCCGTCTCGCGCCGGCACGCGATCCTGCACGTCGGACCCCAGCTGCGGCTCGAAGACCTCGGCGGCACGAACGCGACCTTCGTCCGGGCTTCGGGCATGACCGTCGACACGGTGAAGACAGAAGAGCTGCGGCAGGTCTCGAAGCAGATCATCGATATCGCGCCCGGCGAATACATCACCCTGGGTTCTGTCTTCGTGGTTGTCCGCCGGACCGAGCCCGCCGAGGGCGCGCCTTCCGCCGGCGGGCGCTTGCCCTCCGCATCTCACGGGAGCAGCGATGTCGTCCTGCGGGATCCCGCCATGCGGGCTCTCTACGAGCAGGCCTATCTTGCCGCCCCGGGCCGCATCAGCGTCCTCCTGCTCGGGGAGACCGGCACTGGCAAGGAGGTGCTGGCTCAGGCCATCCATCGCCGCTCTTCCGCCGCCCGTGCGCGAGGGCCCTTCCTCGGGCTCAACTGCGCTGCTCTGTCGGAGTCGCTCCTGGAGAGCGAGCTCTTCGGTCACGAGAAGGGCGCCTTCACCGGGGCGGTGCAGGCGCGGCCGGGGTTGTTCGAGGCGGCCGACGGGGGCACGGTGTTCCTCGACGAGGTGGGCGAGCTGCCGCAGACGATTCAGGTCAAGCTCCTGCGCGTGCTCGAAGAGCACCAGGTGCTCCGCGTCGGCGGCCGGGTCCCGCGCAGCATCGATGTCCGCTTCCTCTCCGCCACCCACCGCGATCTCGAGGCCGACGTCGCGCGCGGGGCTTTCCGGCAAGATCTCTATTTTCGGCTCAACGGGGTGACGCTCACGATTCCGCCGCTGCGCCAGCGCGCCGCCGACATCGCCCCTCTCGCCGAGCTCTTCGCGGCGAGGGCCTGCAAAGCGTTCGAGCGATCGCAGATCCCCGCGCTCTCGGGCGAGGCCATCGCGCTGCTCGAGCGATATGCTTGGCCGGGCAACATCCGGGAGCTGCGCAATGTGATGGAGCGCGCCGTCATGCTCTGCGCCGGCGATCGCCTGCTCCCGGAGCACCTGCCGCCCAAGATGACGGCCCCCGCCGCACCTGCGGCCCCTGCGCCGGGCGCAGCCATGCAGGACCGCGAGGCAAAGAGGCACCCAGAGGAGCCGATGGTTCCACGCGGGAAAGAGCGGAGCGCGCCGCAGGCGCTCGCGTCGGATCCGGACGAGAGGCAGCGCATCGTCGAGGCGCTCGAGAAGTGCGTGGGGAACCAGACGTATGCCGCGAAGATGCTCGGCATCTCGCGGCGCACGCTCGTCAGCAAGATCGAGAAGTACAACCTCCCACGGCCGCGAAAGCCAAAAGAGACCCGCTAGAGCGACAAACGGGTTGAAACTGCCTGAAAAGCGCAGAATTTCGAACCGCCAAGTCGCCAAGGACGCCAAGAACGGAGAATTATCTTGGCGTCCTTGGTGTCTTGGCGGTTCATTTCTCGCTCGATCAACGTGATCGGTGTCCTAGTCTCGACTTGGGCACAGCTGTCCGGTGTCAGGCAGCTGTGTCCAAGTCGGGCGCTCCGCCATCGTGGACCTGGACCGCGTTCACGGGACGGGCTGCGCTCGTGGCTCTTGCTGCTGCCCCTCGGGAGGCGTGGCCGTGCCGTAGACGACGCGGAGCCGCGGCGCGTCCCCAGGTGCGCCGCCGTCGAGCGAAAGCGCGACGATCCGCCCGCCTGGCCAGTACCATATCACGCGCCGGCGCGCGCGGCCGGCATCGAAGCATGCCTTGATCCCATCGGTGCAGTCGCCGAGCGGCTCGAGCCGGCGCTGAGACGGGCTCCCGTAGGTGGCGTCGAAGATCCGGGAGAGCCGGTTGAACCGCTGAGCGAGCGTGCTCCACGCCGCGCTGTCGGAGCTCGCGTTCACGGCGATCTCGCAAACGGTCCCCGTGCACGCGGTGACCTTCACCGTGGCCGGCGCGCCGACGTCGGCCGGCGCGCCGCTGCACGAGAACCGCCCCTCGCCGAGGTCTTGCCACTCGAAGCCGGCACCGCTGCAACGCCCCTGCGCTGCTCCGATGTCCTCGCCAAGCGTGAATCCGGCCGCGGCCGCGGGCGGGTCGGCGCCAGGTGGTGGGCTCGGGCGGGAGTCCTCAACCCCGAACGAACCCATGCCGGCGAGCGAAAAATAGGGCCTGAGCGCCCCACCCTCCCTGCCATACCGGGTCTGGTACTCGCGCAGGGCCTCGTCGAAGCGGTTGGCCACCTCCACCTCTGCGGGCTTCTGCTCGCTCGTGACTGCGATGCCGGCGATCAAGCCGCCGATGGCGCCACCGAGCAGCACGCCCGCAGCGACGGCGCCCGATCGGTCCTCGTGGTCGGACTCAATAACGATATCGCCAAAGTAAGCGATCTCGTCCCCGCCATGGACAGAAAATCCGAGATCTTTGGCGATGTAAACAGGAGTTTTGGCGACGCCGCCGAGCGAGCAAGAGACTTGCTTGAGGTAAACCTGCCCGACACGGACGGCGGTGAAGATCCAGCCCGTCTCGTCGAGCGAAACGACCCTCGAAGAACTGGTGTCCCCGGGAGACGCGTAGGGATTGGCGGAGCTGTAGCCGCGCCCCCCGGAGGAGCCGTTGCTCCCTGAGCCCTGGCCCGCCTGAGCCCCCTGGGCGCTGTCGTCACCGCCGATGTAGATCTCACAGTCGCTGGTGATGTCTTTTCCTCTGTTGGCGACGAGGACGCGCCCGAAGATGGCCCCCTGCCCCTTGTCGAGCGCTCCCGGCCTGAGGTTCGACGCAGAGCTCGCGCAAGCGGTTGCGCACAGAGCGCAGAGCACAATCACACATGATGTGGACAAGATCCCTGGACGCATCGCCACCTCCTGACATCCGCTCTTCGGGCTCGATCGCTGCTGGTGCGCTGTGCGGCTGCCGTGAGCCTCTCCGATCTCCGAGCTTCAGCACGGCGCGTACCAGGGCGGCGTCGCCCGGGCAGCGGCGGGAAGCCCGTGGCTGAACCGGGATCGCGGCCGCGCGCCCCTGCGCGGATGGATCGAACGGATCGATCCGTTTGATCAGACGATCACATCCAGGAGCTCCCTCGACGTCCACGCCACGGACGCTCGGTCAGCGGCCGCCCCGGGAAGCACCAACGTTGCTGCGCGCGATCCAGACTGCCGTCAGCGAGCTCGGCGGCTTCACCTCGATCGGGTTCCAATCGCCTCCTGACGATGGTATCAACGGATCCACGGCCGCCCCAGGGGCGCGGCTCGTGCTCCGCGGGGCTCCAGCACGGGTACGTAGCCTGGCCTCAAACTTGATTCCTCTGTGACGGCGTCCGCTCGTCGACGAGGCCTGCCCGTCGGCGCCAGACGTCGCGCGCTCAGAGAACGAGCCGTCTCGGTCCCCCGTCCCCGGGTGAGGTGCTCTCTTCACCAACATACTCGTGGGTCATGAAAGGTACTATGCATCCTCTCTCCACCTCGGCACGAGCTCGTCTATGTTCCCCGAGCGCGCTCGTGCTCTTCGCGCTCGCCTTGGTGGTGGCAGGGTGCGGCGCCGACGACGGCGGGCTCGACGCTTCAACTACAAGCACCAGCGAGGCCAACTGTGCTCCCGGGGAGATGCCGCTCGACGACGGACGCTGCCAGCCAGCCGGCCTGCCGCTGGACATGCCGTGTCCTCCCGGCGAGATGCCGCTCGAGGGCGGCGGCTGCCAGCCGGCCGGGCTACCACCGGACATGCCCTGCGCCCCCGGCGAGATGCCGCTCGAAGGCGGCGGATGCCAGCCGGCGGGGCTGCCGCCGGACATGCCGTGCGCCCCCGGCGAGATGCCGCTCCCGGGCGGCAGCTGCCAGCGCGCCGGCGTGCCGCCGGTGGCCTGTGGCCAGGGGTTCGAGCCGGATGGGCAACGCGGATGCACGCCCGTCCTCCCCGAAGGCCCTTGTCCGCCAGGACAGATGGCGATTCCGGGTGAGTCCGAGTGCCATGAGGTGGCGCCGTGCGGCGAAGGCGATTACGGGCCGATCCCCGTCGACGAGACGACGCAGTTCGTCAACGCGGCCTATACCGGAACGGACAGCGACGGCACGCGGGACAAGCCCTGGAAGCGCATTCAGGACGGCATCGACCGCGCTCGATTGGGCGCGATCGTGGCTGTCGCGGCGGGGCGTTATGCAGAGGATCTCGTGATCCGATCGAGGCGAGTACGACTCTGGGGCCGCTGTCCTGCTCTCGTCGAGGTGATCGGAACCGGGGCAAGGGTCGAGACGCTCGCGATCCTCGACGGAAATGCGAGCGGCTCCGAGGTCCGGGCGCTGGCGATCACGGGGCCGGGCTTCGGCATAGGCATGAGCGGAGCCAGCGATGTGCTCGTCGATCATGCCTGGATCCACGATACCCAGAGCGAGGGGATCCTCGTCGAAGACTCGCTGGGTCCGACGAGCGTCGAGGTGAAAGCCTCGCTGATTGAGGCCACGAAGAGAATCGCCGTCTTCGTCATCAGCGCGGAAGCGACGATCGACACGACCGTCGTGCGCGGCACCCAGCCAGACAGCGGGGGGGAGTACGGCGCTGGCATCATCGCCCAGAACAGCGCCCGGAAGCGCGCGACCCTCACGCTGCGGCGCTCGGTCGTGGAGCACAACCATGACACCGGCGTGATCGTGACCGGCTCGGACGCGACGATCGAGGCCACCGTCGTGCGCGACACGCAGCCGGACGGTCGCGGGAGGTTCGGACGTGGCCTCTCGATCGGAGACGATCCCGATACGCTGGAGCGATCGAACGTGACGGTTCTTGCCTCCTTCCTCTCGCACAACCACGAGTTCGGCATACTGGTCACCGGCTCGGAAACGACGATCGAGGCCACCGTCGTGCGGGACACCCAACCCGAGAGCGATGGGACGGGCGGAGCAGGGATCGAGATCGAGAACGATGGTCGTGGAGCGCGCGCCACGCTCGCGCTGCGCGCTTCGCTCCTGGAGAACAACCACGGGGTAGGGCTGCGTGTCGAGGGTTCCGATGCGACGGTCGAGGCGACGGCCGTGCGCGGCACAAAGCCAACCAGCGACGCAACACCTGGGCGTGGCGTCGAGGTCTTCAACGCGAGAAAAGAACAAGCGACGCTAGCGCTGCGAGCGTCGCTTGTGGAGAACAATCACAACTCTGGGGTGGTGATCGTGGGCGCGATCGCCGACATCGAGGCGACCACGCTGCGCGGCACTCAACCGGAGGATCAGGCGCGGGACGCGGTCGGGATCACGGTCGCCGGCGACGCCGACACCGGCGAACGGGCCCAGCTGGCGCTCCGAGCATCGCTGCTGGAACAGAACCAATACGTCGGCGCGTTTATCCTCGGCTCGGACGCGACGATCGAGACGACCATCGTGCGCGATACACAGCCGGATAGCGAGGGGATAGGAGGAGACGGCATCGTGATTCAAGAGTACCTGCGTGAGCGGGCGAACGCCTCGCTCCGCGCCGTGCTCCTCTCGCAGAACCATGAGCTCGGCGTGCTCGTGGACGGCTCCGACGCCACGCTCGAGGCGACCGTCGTGCGCGACACACAGCAGAACCGCGACGGCACAATGGGATTTGGCATCGCGATTGAGCATCAGCACGGGCGGTCGAACGTGACGCTCCGCAGCTCGGTCGTGGAGAAGAACCGAGCGTTCGGCATCAGCGTCGTCGGCTCGGACGCGACGCTCGAGGCGACCGTCGTGCGCGACACACAGCCCAACCGCGATGGGGCGTTCGGACGCGGCATGGCCGCTTTCGTGGACCCCGACACGCAGGAGCGGTCGAACGTGACGCTCCGCACCTCGCTCCTCGATCGAAATCATGACCTCGGTGCGCTCGTCTCGGGCTCAGATGCCACGTTCGAGGCGACCATCGTGCGCGATACCCGACCCGCGAGCAATGGAGGCGCAGGATATGGTATCGAGATTCATAACGATGGCGACACGGGCGAACGGGCGAAAATGACACTCCGCAGCTCGGTCGTGGAGCGCAACCACGAGATCGGCGTGCTCATGTCCGGCTCGGACACGACGATCGAGGCGACGGTCGTACGCGACACACAACCAGGCGATGATGAAGATGGGAGCGGCATCGCCATCCAGGACAACGGCGACACGCGCGAGCGGGCGAACGTGATGCTCCGCGCCTCGCTCGTGGAACGCAACCATAATTCTGGCGTCCTGGTCCTCGGCTCGGACGCAACCGTCGAGGCCACCGTCGTGCGCGACACGCAGCCGTCCCGCAAAGGGTGGAGGGGACACGGTATCCATATCCAGGACAACGACGAGACGCTCCAGCGGGCGACGGCGACGCTCCGCAGCGTGCTCGTGGAGCAAAATCATGCCTTCGGCGTGACCGTCTTCAGCTCAGACGCGACGATCGAGGCGAGCGTCGTGCGCGATACCCAGGCGGGCGGCGACGGGACGCGAGGCGACGGGATCGCCGTGCAGTTCGACACTCAGCCAGCGACGGCCACCATCACCTCGACAGCCGTGGAAGCAAACGCCCGCGCCGGCATCTCGAACTTCAGCGCGGCCGTCGTCCTCGTGTCGAGCACCGTCCAGTGCAATCGAATCGACCTGAACGGCGAGGACTTGGTAGAGGGCCAGCCTTTCTCGTTCGACGGCAGCACGGAGAACCGCTGCGGCTGCGGGGGTGAGGCAGATCCCACCTGCGCGGTGCTGAGCCGGAATCTGAGCCCGCCTGAGCCCATCTCTCCCGTCGACCCGTCGAGATGAGACGCCGGCCCCTGAAGCGCGGGGAGGGCGCCCGCGCCGCGGATCGTCCTCGCCAGCGGTACCGCGATCTCGCGCTCTCTCGGCTCCCAATCCCTGCGTGGTGTGCCCACCATGGCGCGCTTGCCGGGCAAAAAGAGGAACTCATGCACCCTCCCTGCCTCTCCGTGCGACATCTTCTGTGTTGTCGGAGCGCGCTCGCGCTCCTCGCGCTCGCCTTCACGACGGCGGGCTGTGGAGCCGACGACCGCGCGCCGGTGCCGCCGGACCCCGGTCCAACCGAGGCGTGCGCACCAGGCGAGATGCCACTCGACGGCGGCGGCTGCCAGCCGGCCGGGCTGCCTCCAGGCCACACGGCGGGGCTCCCGCCGGACATGCCGTGCGCGCCGGGGGAGATGCCGCTCGACGGCGGCGGCTGCCAACCAGCAGGGGTGCCGCCCGAAGCGTGTGGCCAGAGCTTCGGTCCGGATGGGCGAGGTGGCTGTACTCCCATCCTCCCCGAGGACACGTGCCCTCCGGGTCGGATGGCGGCGCCCGGAGACACCCGGTGCTATGAGGTCGCCCCCTGCGGCAGCGGCGACTACGGGTCGATTCCGGTGGAGGCGACGACGCAGTTCGTGAACGGAGCCTATCCCGGAAGCGACAGCGATGGGACAGGCGCGAGGCCCTGGAAGCGCATCCAGGAAGGGATCGACCACGCCGCGACAGGAGCGATCGTCGCGGTGGCCGCGGGGACCTACGCGGAGGACATCCTGATCCAGCGGAGACCGGTGCGGCTCTGGGGCAGATGCCCGGGGCTGGTCGAGGTGGTCGGCACCGGAGCGGAGCTCGCGACGGTCCTGATCCTCGGGCGCAGCGCGAACGCGTCCGAGATCCACGCGATCGCGATCACCGGGGCGAGCATCGGTATCGGGACGAGCGGCGCCATCGACACGGTCATCGATCGCGTCTGGATCCACGACACGCAGGGACGAGGAATCGACTCGGCGAGCGACCTCGGCACCACGACCTTCACGGTCTTTGGTTCGCTGATCGAGGCGGCGACGGACATAGGCGTGACGCTCTTCGCCACGGAAGCGACGATCGAGGCCACCGTCGTGCGCGACACCCAGCCGAATGTCGATGGAATGTTCGGGCGCGGCATCCAGGTCGAGCACAGCGACCATCGACGATCGGCGCTGACCCTGCGCACCACGCTCCTGGAGCGAAACCACGATGCCGGCATGGTCGTCCTCGGTTCAGACGCCACGATCGAGGCGACCGTCGTGCGCGACACCCAACCGAGACAGAGCGATGCGCTGCACGGATACGGTATCTCGATCGAGTACGATCACGCCACGAGAGAACGCTCCGACGTGACGCTCCACTCCTCGTTCCTGGAAGGGAACCACGTCCACGGCGTGGCGGTGCACGGGTCGGATGCGACGATCGAAGCCACGGTGGTGCGCGACACCCGAGAGAACGGCGACGGGACCTCAGGAGCCGGCGTCGCGATCCAGGATGACGGCGAACGGGCGAGCGTCGCGCTCCGCTCGTCGCTGCTGGAGCAAAATCGCGGCATTGGCATGATCGTCCGGGGCTCGGACGCGACGGTCGAGGCGACCGTCGTGCGCGGCACCCAGCCCACCAGCGATGGGACGAACGGACACGGCGTCGTGGTTCAAGATGACCTCGACACGCACGAGCGAGCGAACATGACGCTCCGCTCCTCGCTCGTCATAGAAAACCACGACGTCGGCGTGTTCGTCTCCGCCTCGGATGCGGCGATCGAGGGGACCGTCGTGCGCGACACCCAACCGCAGCTCGACGGCTCGAGAGGGTACGGCATTGCTGCCGATTGGGCGGATGTCGAGGCGCAGTCGCGCGCGACGCTTGCGCTCCGCGCGTCGCTCGTGGATCGGAACCACAGCGCTGGCGTGCTCGTCCTCGGCTCGGACGCGACGATCGAGTCGACCGTCGTGCGCGACACCCAGCCGCTCAGGACCGACGGAGTGAGCGGACACGGCCTCGCTGTGCAGGACCTGCACGAGCGGGCGAACGTGACGCTCCGTAGCTCGCTCATCGAACGCAACCATGACGCCGGGGTGCTGCTGGTGGGCTCGGACGCGACGGTCGAGGCGACCGTGGTGCGCGACACCCAGCCGCGCCGGGGCAAGGGCATCGCGGGACGCGGCATTGCGCTCGACCGGAACCTCACCACGCACGAGCGGGCGAGCGTCACCGTCCGCGCCTCGATCCTTGAGCGGAATCGGGACATGGGCATCAGCGTGTCCTCCTCGGATGCGACGATCGAGACGACCATCATTCGTGATACCGAGTCAAGAGAGAGCGATGGACTGGCAGGCTACGGCATCCTGGTCGAAAATATCACTGAGACACGCGATCCGGCTAGCGTGGCGCTGCGAGGCTGTCGCCTCGAGCAGAACCACATGGCCGGCATGGTCGTCTTCGATTCGGACGCGACGGTGGAGGATACCGTCGTGAGCGAAACCCAGCCGGTGAGCGATGAGAGGGGCGGGTACGGCATCTACGTCGAAGACGATCCCGCCACGGATGAGCGTGCAGGCATGACACTCCGGCGCTCGCTCGTGGAGCGGAACCATATCGCCGGCGTGATCGCCTTCAGCTCAGACGCGACGGTCGAAACGGCCGTCGTGCATGACACCCGCCCAAACAGGCGCGACGGGACGTTCGGTGACGGCATCGTCTTGATCTCGCGCGAGGGTCCGAGCGCGGCGACGATCACCTCGACGCACGTCGAATCCAACGCCCGCGCTGGTGTCGCGAACTTCAGCGCGCAGGTCCTCCTCACCTCGAGCACCGTTCAGTGCAACAGGATCGACCTCGTGGGCGAGTCGTTCCTGGCTGATCAACCGTTCTCCTTCGATGGCAGCACGGGAAACATCTGCGGCTGCGGCGACACGCCAGAGCCCACGTGCCCGGTGCTGGGCGCCCTTCTCAGCCCGCCGGAGCCGATCCACCCTGTCGAGCCTCGGTGATGGCCGTCGTTGCTCGCCCCCTCTCGCCCGGCGCACGTCGCCTCTCAGCGGCCGCGCCGGCCCCTGCGCCGGCGTGGCGCCCTCACCTGCGCGCGCTCGCGAGACCCTGAAAGGCGCCATGCAACCGCTCTCCTCCTCTCTGCGAGATCGTCGACGTTCCCGGAGCGCGCTCGCGGGGCTCGCGCTCGCCCTCGTGATCGCCGGCTGCAGAGCCGACGAGAGCGCGCCCGGCGCCGAGCTCACGGCCCTCGAACCAGAGGCGTGTCGTCCCGGGGAGATGCCGCTCCCAGGCGGCGGCTGTCAGCCGGCCGGGCTACCGCCGGGGGTCACGGCGGGGCTGCCGCCGGACATGCAGTGTCCTCCCGGAGAGACGCCGCTCGACGACAGCGCGTGCCAGCCGGCGGGCGTGCCGCCAGACGCGTGCGGCCGGGGCTTTGAGCCTGACGGGCGAGGCGGCTGCGAGCCGATCCTTCCCGAGGGCCGGTGCCCGACCGGGCAGACGGCCGTCCCTGGCGACACCGAGTGCCACGACGTGGCGCCGTGCGGCAACGGTGATTACGGGGCGATTCCGGTCAACCCGATGACGCAGTTCGTGAATGGATCCTATCCAGGGACGGACAGCGACGGAACGATGGCGAGGCCCTGGAAGCGCATCCAGGAAGGCGTCGACCACGCCCTCCCGGGGGCGATCGTGGCCGTGGCGGCCGGGCGCTACGTCGAGAACGTCCTGATCCTGGGGAAGCCCGTCCGGCTATGGGGAAGGTGCCCGGCCTTGGTCTACGTGGTGGGCATCGGGGCAGCGACCGCGACGATCGACATCCTGCGGGGGGATGCGAGCCGGTCCGAGGTTCATGGGCTGGCGATCACGGGGCCAGCCGTGGGCATCGGCGCGAGCGGGGCCAGCGAGCTGCTCATCGATCGCGTGTGGGTATATGTTCCGACGGGCTGGGGGCTTGGGGCGGATGACCTGCTCGGCCCGACGAGCCTCAGGATGAACGCTTCCCTCATCGAGGGAGCCAGCGAATTCGGCGTATTCATCTGGGGCGCGGACGTGACGATCGAGGCGACCGTCGTGCGCGACACCCAGCCTCACAGCAATGGGATGGGTGGGTTCGGCGTCCGGGTCGCGGAGGGTCGCGACACGCACAGGCGTGGGACGCTCTCGCTCGACACCTCGCTCCTCGATCAGAACCTCGGAGTCGGCCTGGACGTGGTCGGCTCGGACGCGAGGGTCGAGTCCACCGTCGTGCGCGACACCCGACCCTACGGCGACGGGAACTCGGGCCTCGGGATCCAGGTTTCAGCCGCAGGCGAGCGCGAGGCGAACAGAGGTGCGACGCTCCGGCTGCGCGCCTCCCTCCTGGAGCGGAACCACGACGCCGGCCTGCTCGTCGTCGGCTCGGACGCGACGGTGGAGTCCACCGTCGTGCGCACCACCCAGAGTCGCAGCCACGGGATGACAGGGAAAGGTATCCAAGTTCAGGATGATGACGCGAGGCACGAGCGTGGTACGCTGCTGCTCCGAGCCTCGCTCGTCGAAGACAATCATTTCACAGGTGTGTTTGTCCAGCGTTCGGACGCGACGATCGAGGCGACCATCGTGCGCGATACGCAGCCCACTGGCGATGGTGTCAATGGCTCTGGCGTCGCCGTTAGCGGGAACGGTACCACGCACGAGCGTGGGTCGCTATCGCTGCGCGCGTCGCTCATCGAGCGAAATCACCAGGCCGGCGTGTATGTCCGGGCCTCCGAAGCGACGATCGAGGGGACCGTCGTGCGCGGCACCCAGCCGAACAGCCACGGGACCGGTGGCGAGGGGGTTGAGATCATCGGGACGGAGGGCGCGGCCGGGCACGCCAAGCTCTCGCTTCGCAGCTCGCTCGTCGAGCGGAACCATGAGGCCGGCGTGTTGATTCAGGCATCCGAAGCGACGATCGAGGGGATAGTCGTGCGCGGCACCCAGCCGAACAGCGAGGGGTACGGCGGGATGGGGATGGTCGTTCAGGACGAGGGAGTCACGATCACCGGCATCCCCACGGCGCGCGAGCGCGCGCGGCTCGCGCTTCGCGCCGCGCTCGTGGAGCAAAATCGCAATACCGGCCTGGTCGTCGTCGGCTCGGACGCGACGATCGAGTCGACCGTCGTACGCGACACCCGGTCGGGGAGCGACAGAACGGGCGGAGTTGGCATCAGCGTGGAAGCTAACTTCGCGACCCAAGAGCACGGGGCGCTGACGCTCCGCAGCTCGCTCCTGGAGGAGAACCGCGAGGCCGGCGTGCTCGTCCTGGCTTCGGACGCGACGATCGCGTCGACGGTCGTGCGCGACACGCGGACGGACGGCGACGGCAAGCGCGGCGACGGGATCGTGGTCACGTCCCACGGCGAGCCGACCTCGGCCACCATCGCCTGGACCAGGGTCGAAGGCAACGGCCGCGCCGGCATCTCGAACTTCAGCGCGGCCGTCACGCTCGTCTCGAGCACCGTCCAGTGCAATCGCATCGATCTCAACGGCGAGGACGAAGTGAAGGCCCAGCCGTTCACCTTCGACTGCACCAGAGGAAACGTGTTCGGCTGTGAGGCCCCAGACACCGTCTGCTCGGTGCTGAGCGCGGACCTCAGCCCGCCTGAGCCCATCGCCCCTATCCGATCTGGGCGATGATGCAACGACTCAATTCGGCGGCGTGCGGAGGGGAGACTCGTGTGGCTCAACCGATCCTTCCGGACGCCGCGCGCCGCGCCATCCGCTCAGCGCTCCACCACGTCCTTCGGGAGCACGTCCGGCGCCGCCGGCACCGGGTATAGCGCCGCCTCGTCCGCCCGCAGCGCTGGCGTGCCGGCCTCCACCGTGGGCTGCATGCCACCCGTGAAGTTCTGCTGGACGATCCCGAGCGCCTCATCGCCGTCGCTCAAGGTGATGTGATGGAGCGTGCCAGTGGCCTCACCGTCGATGAGCACGCTGGCGAGCGCGTTGCCGCTGAGGCTGGCGTCCGTGATCGTCGCCTCGGCCCCGTCGGTCCACGCGATCCCGTGCCCGACGTCCTCGGCGCCGGCGCCGAGCGTGGGCAGCGTCCTGCCCCTGGTCCTCGTCACGCTCGTTCGACAGATGATGACGCCCCTCGACTCGCCGGCGAGCCCGATCCCGAGCCCCTGATTCTCGTCGAGCCGCGCGTTCTCGAGCCGGAACGACTCCGGCACATTTTGGATCGACACCCCGATCACGTTGCGGTGGATCTCGATGTCCTCGTCGGGACCGTTGCCGCCGATCGTCGCCTTCGACCCGTCGACCAGCACGCCGTACGACTTGCTGTCGTGCACGCGCAGCCCCTTCGCCTCCACGTCCGAGCAGCTCGCGATGGAGAGGCCGCCGCCATACCGGCCGGTCTGGAATTCATCGCCAGGGCGCGTCGCGAGGATGTCGAGCCCCGAGATCGCCGCCCTGGCACCGAACAGGGCGACGCCCACGATGTGGCTGCCGCGCACGATCGAGCGCTTCACCTCGAGCGCGGGCTGCACGGATGGTTCGGCGCAGTCGGCGCTGCTCTCGACCCAGAGCCCCGGCCCGCCCGAGCCGGCGATCACGACCCGTTCGAGAGTCACCGCGAGCGGGTCTGTCGCGAAGAGGCCATAAATGGCCGCCCCCTCGATGCGCGAGGCGCTCACGGCGACGGAGGATCCCGGGTCCACGAGCATGCCGCTCTCCGCGCTGCCCCGCACGCGAACCGACTCGACCTTCGCGCCAGTGGCACCCCGGACGCGAATCATCGAGGTGGTCAGTCCTCGAACGACGGCGCCCTCCCCCGCCTCGAGCGCGACCTCCCGGACCGTGACGCTGCCGGCCGCCCTCCCCAGGAGGCTCACGCCGCCAGGGAGCGCCACCGCGCCGTACGTGCCCGGCGCGAGCGCGATGCACGTTCCGGGCACAGCCGCGGCGGCGGCCGCCTGGAGCTCCGCGTCGCTGCCCACGCGCTCGATCCCTGCACAGGTGACATCGTCCACGCACAGATCGTCATCGCAGACCGCAGCCTGGGGCACGCCGGCGCAAACGCCTCGGATCTCGTCCTCGGTCGGACACCCCTTCGGCCCATCATCGCCGCAGCCGGCCAGGACGCCGAGCAACCCGACGAGCACCATACCCCTCGCAACCAAAGCACAGCACTGCATGATGACAGTCCTCTCCATGGATTGCCTGCCCACGGCCGGCAACCGCCTGTTGACACGACCGTTCTGCCTACTCGGCTCTCGCGAGCCCCTGCGCGAGGATCCGCCCGCACTCCTCCGCCTTCTGGCGGAGATCTCCCTCGGTGAAGTGCGCTGACAGCGACGCTCGCAGCGCCTCCGTAGCCTCCACGGCCCGGGTGCGCAGGGCGGCGTCCGACGAAGGGTCATTCGCCGCGCGCGCGCAGGCTCGGGCGAAGGTCAACGCTGCCTCGCCAAGATAGACGCGCCCGGAGACCTCCGCGGTCGCGAGCGCCTTGCTCCCTGCAGTGAGAGCCTCCTCGAGCTCCCCGGCGGCAAGCAAGACGTCCGCCAAGTTGCGGTACATCGCTGCAAGGTCCGATCCAGCGCCAGCCTGCTCGCTCAGGCGCACGGCCCGTCTGGCGTGCTCCAGCGCCGCGGGGAACTCTTTCAACAGGAGCTCCACCTCCGCCAGGTTGCTGCACGTGACCGCGATCTGGTGCAGATCGCCGGCGCGCTCCTTGAGCCGCAGCGCCCGGAGGTAGATCGCCCGCGAGCCGGTCGCGTCGCCCCTCATGAAGCGCATGGCCCCCACGCCGTTCAGGGCAATCCCCGCGAGGTACGGGCTCGCGCTCTCCGAGATCATCCGCGACGCCTGCCGGTAGCTCCGCTCCGCGCCCACCATTCTGCCGCGCCCGAACAGCGCCGCCGCCACCCCGAACAACAGCTGCGTCACGTTCTCCTGCCACCGCTCGTCGTGCCGCTCGATCCTGCGGCACACCCGCAGCCCTTCTCGTGCGGCCTTCCAGCTCTCGTCCGGCCGCCGCTCGCGCCGGTGCAGGAACGCCAAGAGCGCGTACATCGCCGGCGTCTCCTCCAGGGCTCCAGCCTCCGTGGCGCGCGCGATCGCGCGCTCAACGAGCGGCCGCGCCGCCTTCGTCGCCCCCCGCACCTTCTGCACGAGCGCGAGCCGGTGATCCACGCGCGCCTCGAACCGCAGCGCGTCGGCCCGCTCGGCCTGCGCCCCCGCGCCGCCGCCCCGCCCTGCCGGCCGCGCGATCCTCGCCCGCGCCTCCTCGTACGCGCGCTCCGCCTCGTCGAGCCGCCCGAGCCGCCGCAGCACATCGCCGAGGTCGAGCCGCAGGCGCGCGCTCTCCCGCCAGGGGATCCCCGCCCCCTCCCTCTCTGCCTGGGTCTCCTCGCCCCCGCCGCGCCCGCTGCCTGCCGCGGCGCACTCCTCCAGCACCTCGTCGTGCAGCTCACGCGCCCTCTCCAGCTGCCGCAGCGCCTCGGCGTTCTCCCCGAGCGACGCCGCGTGCGCGGCCGCCCGCGCGTACGCCGCCGCGGCCCTCCTCGCGTCCCCGCCGCGGTCGTAGTGCAGCGCCAAGAGCGCGTCCCCCGCGCTGCCGGACGCGCGCTCCTCGAGCCACCGCGCGATCACGAGGTGCAGCGGCCGCCGCACCTTCACGCTCAGCATCTCGTACGCCACCTCGTACATCGCCGACTCGGCGAAGACGTACTCCCGCTCTCCCGGGAACATCGCCGACTCGCGCGGCCGGATGAGCTGCCGGTGTCGCAGCTGCGCGAGCAGCTCGGCCGGCGCCGCCTCTGGCGCGCTCCCCGGCGCGCCGCTCGGCTCCGGCCGATGCAGGCGCTCGAGCGCCCCCTCCCAGAAGGTCCGCCCGACAACGGCGGCCTGCGCCAGCATGCTGCGCGGCTCCGCCTCGAGCCGATCGAGGCGCGCCTGGACGATCCCCTGCACCGTCGCCGGCAGCGCGAGCTCGCCGAGCTGCTCCTCCCGGACGAACCACGCCTCCTCGCCGCGCGGCTCGATCACGCCCGCGTCCACCAGCAGGTGGAGCGTCTCCGCGAGCGTCAGCGGGTGCCCCTCGGCCCGGTCGGCCAGCGTGCGTAGCATGGACGTCGACAGCGCCGGCGCGCGCCGGAGCCAGTCGCGGACCATCTCCTCCGTGTGCCGGCGCGCCAGCGGCGCCAGGTCGACGCGGAGGTGCCCCGCCTTCCCCTGCCCCCAGGCGGGCAGGCGCTCGAGGAGCTCTGGCCGCGCCGCGCACACCGCCAGCACCGGCAGGTCCTCCGCGCGGACGAGCAGCTCGTCCATCAGATCGAGGCTCGCGCCGTCCGCCCACTGGATGTCGTCGCAGAGGATCACGATCGGCGCCGCGTCCGCCACGAAGCGGAGCAGCCGCGCGACGGCCGCGAAGATGCGCTGCCTCGCCGGGTTGCCCGCGTCGTCGAGCCCCACCGGCGCGGTCTCGTCCGCCGAGCGCGCCCCGAGGATGGCCGCGACCTGGCGCAGCGCGTCCTCGAGGTCCGCGGCATCGAGCCCCTCCGTGAAGGCGCGGGCCGGCGGCGCCTCCCAGGCCATCTCCCGCTCGCGCCCCCTCTCCTGCCCCTCCCCGCTCCTCCGCATCGCCCCGCGCCTCCGGAGCCACCGCATGCCGCGGCGGAGCTTGCGCATCACCGCGGCGGGCGCGTCGGTCTCCGCGATCTCGAAGCGCCGCCGGATCATCGACGCGACGAGCCCGTAGCTCGTGCTCCTGAGGAGCGGCGAGGACTGCGCCACCATCACCACGAAGTCCTCTTCTCGGCGGAGGATCACGCTCGAGAACAGGCCCGCGAGCATCCGGCTCCGGCCGACCCCGGGGGCGCCGATCAGCGTCACGAGGCAGGCCCTGCGCTCGGAGAGCATCGTCTCGAGCGCGTCGTTGAGCCGCTGCATCTCGGCGGCGCGACCCACGAGCTTCGTGTCGACCCCGTGGAAATCCGAGAGCGCCATGACCGGCCGGAAGGCGACGGCGCCGCGCACCTTGTAGACAGGGAGCATCTCGCCCCGACCTGCGACCTCGATCGGTGCGAGCGGCTCGACCTCGAACAGGTTCACCACCTGCCGGTACGTGTCCCGCCCGATCGCGATCGCCCCCTTCGGCGCCGTCTGCTGGAGGCTCCTCGCGGTGTTGACGGCCTCGCCGAGCACCGTGAACCGCGGGCGCGTCCCGCCGCCCGCCGGCTCGGCGAAGACGCGCCCGGTCGTGATCCCGATCCGCGCCGAGAGCCGCGCGCCCCGGAGCGCCCTCGGGAGCGCGACGCGCCCGATCGCGGCTTGCACGCGCAGCGCGGCGTGGACGGCGCGCTCGGCGTCGTTGTCGGTGGCGCGCGGGACGCCGAAGAGCGCCATCGCCCTGTCGCCGCCGGGCAGCTCCTCGACGAGGCCGCCCATGGCCTCCACCTGCTCCCTCACCGCGGCGAAGCAGCGGTCGACGATCTCTTTGACGTCCTCCGGGGCGAGGCGCGCCGAGAGCGCGGTCGCTTCCGCCAGATCGACGAACATCACGGTGCAGACGCGGTTCTCGCCCGCCGCGGGCGCGGCGAGCGCCGTGCGCTGCAGCTCCCAGCTCGGCGGCTCGCCCGGCGCCGAGGCCGCCCCGGAGGGAGATGCCTGCGCGCCGAGCGCGGCCGTGAGGGCAGCCCACATCTCGCCCACGTCGCGGAACCGGAGCCTCGGGCTGGGCGCGAGCGCGCGCGAGAGGACGGCCTCCAGGGCGGGGCTCGCGCCCACGCCACGCGCCGCGAGGCTCGGCCGGCTGCTCGCCTCGACGGCGGCGGTGTAGAGCTGGATCACGTCGTCGCCGGCGAGGCCCGCCTGCCCCGAGGCGACCTCGAGGAAGACCAGCGCCATCGCGAAGACGTCGGTCCACGGCCCGGTGGGGCCGAAGCGCCCGCTGAACTGCTCGGGGGCGCCGTACTGCGGGGTGAACGGCGGCATCGCCGTGCCGGGCTGCGTGCCCAGGCCGCCCTGCAGGGTGGCTTCCGAGATCACCTTGGCGATCCCGAAATCGAGGATCTTGAGGGTGGCGCTGCTCCCGGAGCGCGCGAGGAACAGGTTGGCCGGCTTGACGTCCCGGTGGGACACCTTCTCTTCGTGGGCGATCGCGAGCGCGGCCGCGGCGGGCGCGAGGAGGCGGATCGCCTCACCGACACCCCGCGGCCCCTCGCCAGCGGTGTAGCGGCGCCTGAGATCGCTGGCGAGCGTCTCGCCCTCCAGCCACTCCATCACGATGTACGGCGTCCACTGGCCGCTCGGCGCGGTGGCGGCCCCGATGTCGAGCGCCTGGACGATGCTCGCGGTCCGTTGCGAGAGCCGGTGCAGGAGCCGCGCTTCCGCGCGGAACTGCGAGAGGAGCCGCTTTCGCTCCTCAGCGCCGACGCCCGGAGGGATCCGGAGGCACTTGACCGCGACCGGGAGCTCGAAGCCGAGGTGCACGCCGCGGTAGACGACGCCGAAGCCGCCCTCCCCCGCGACGGATTCGATCGCGACCTTGTGGTCGAGGGTCGCTCCCACCCAGCCGAACGGATCGGTCGGTTGCATTCCAGCGGACAGCGTATCCCCGAACCCGGCCGAAGTGGACGAGGCCGTGCTCCCGGCCGGGCCGTTCGATGCGGTGGAGTTCGCCGTGCACGCGCTCCTCTCGGAGGAGCATGTCCCGGCGCTCGCCCGGTCTCGCGCCTCAGTCCGGCGCGCCCGGCGCGCCGAGGACGAGCGTTTGCTGCCCGGTATGCCCGAAGCTTTGCTCTCGGCTGATAGTGTTCGTCCCGTCGGTCGCGCTGAGCCGGAGGACGGCGGAGACGTCCGACGGAACGCCCGTGAGCGGGATCGAGAGCGCCGGCTGGCCGGTCCAGGATGCGCGCGCGGCCTCCTCGAAGACCCGGATCTGCGCGGGGGCATCCGGGGAGTCCCACGCGTCGATGACGAACGCATCGTACGCGCCCTGCCAGGCGTGGACCTCGACGGTCACCGGAAACGTCAGCTGTGACACGCTATACCAGCTGATATACCCGCTCCAGCTATCCTCTCCCGCGAGCCGGAACGAGAGGTTTCCCCACCCCGAGACGAGGGATCCCCAGCTGTTGTAGACCGGTGAGTCGAGCACATCGAACGACCCGCCAGCCTCGACCATCGCGCCCGGCCGGTAAGAGCCGATGACGGCCTCGCCGGAGAGCTCGTCGCCGTCAGGATCATCAGCGCCTGCGGGAATGATGACCTCCTGGCCGGTGATCGCGGGCGATCCAAGGGAGACCGCGGGGGTCAAGTTCGTCGCGAGGAACGCTCCCAGGGAGTTCGCATAGGAGCCCCCGCCCCCGCCGGTGCGCCCGTACGCGATGTGGACCAGGTCATCTGGGCCGACGGCCAGCGCGAAGAAGTTGCCGATAGGCAGCGCCGAGTAGGTCCACGTCCGCCCCGCGTCGGTGCTCTTGCAAAGGCGGACCTCGGATTCGCCGCCACCGAGGAACCACAGCGTCCCGTGGGCGTCGACGCGAGAGGCCTTGCGGTATGCGACCCCCTCGTCATGGCAGGGCAGCGTCGTGACCGTCGTGAAGCCGTCCGCGGAGCTGGCGTGGAACTGCTCCTGGTCAGAGCTCCAGAGGACGTGGATCGTCCCGTCGGGCGCGACGTCGAGGGAAGGGCGGTATCCGGTACCGACCGTCGTCGGAGCGGCGCCCGGGTCGTCAAGGTCCACGAGCACGATGGCCTGCTCTGGCCAGCCGGTGTAGAGCGCGAAGACAGCGAGCAGCCCACCGTCAAGGCCGACCGCCACGTCGAGACCAACGATCCTCCCGTCCCAGGGGTCGTCGATCACCTCCTCGACAGCTCCGCCCACGCCGTCGAGCGTGTAGAGGTAACCGCTCCTCGACCCGACGTTCGCCGCGGCCCAGCGCACCGTCCCGTCGGCGGGGAAGAGCGGCGGCGTGGACCACCAGTAATCGCGCTGGTCCTGGATCAGATGAGGCGCATAGCCGTCGTCCTGCCGGGCGTAGAAGCCTCCCCATGCGAAGTCGATCTGCTCGGTCCACACCACCCACGGCTCGCCGTCCGGCGCGAGCCCGAGGGCCGATTGACCCGGGTTGAAGGACCCGGGCCAGGAGAGCCGGCGGGACGCGCCCCAGTCGTCGGACGTGCGGAGGCTCATCGCCCCCTCGTCGACGAGGGCCCAGTAGACGGTGCCGTTGCTGCCCACTGCGAGGCTCGAGTTGTCGTTCGACCAGCGCACGGTCGCGGGCGCGAAGGTCCCGGCATTCCAGCGCTCGCCGTTGATGCGCACATAGGCCGGCCAGGAGCGCTCGCCGTTCAGCGCGAGCGCCGTGCCGCCCAGCGCGAACGATGTGCCAGTCACCAGCGTGTCGACCTCGGGAGAGCGGAAGTTCGGATCGTCGTCGATCTCGAGGTGGTACGACGACGCGCCGGCGATGGGCTCCCAGCGGATGGTCGACCTGCGATAGCTGCTCTCGGCGCCGGCCGCTGGCGTGGTGACAACCACCGGCGCGCCCGCACCGCCGCCGCCAGAGCCCGCATCGCCGCCGCCAGCGTCGTCGCGCGGCACGTAGCAGAGGTCCAGCCGCGGGCGCTGCTCGATGAGGGGCTTCTCGCTGCTCCGGTAGTCGGTGCTCTGGACCGGATCCTCCTCGAGGAGCACACCGTGGTTGGCGGACTCTCCGCTCACCCACGCCTGCGCGAGCGCCGTGATGTCGGCGGAGCGGAGGCCGACGCCCGCGCCGGCGGTGAACGACGCGGCGACCGTGGGGTCGAAGGCATCGCCGAAGCTCGACCAGGTCACCGTCAACTCGTCCCATGCGGCCGTTACGCGGTGGACGCGGACCGTGCTGTCCACCGTCTTGTACGTCTGGGCGAGCGACAGGCTCGCTGACACCACCTCGGCGCCCGCGGGGATCACCGGGAGATCGAACCGGAGCACGCTGCGCCGGAGCCCCCCGGCCGCGCTCGTCCCCGTGCTGAGGTTCGTGTTCGAGCCGTCGTTCCAGCGGGGCGCGCGGCGCCAGAGCACCGCGTCGGCCACGCCCCCCGGGTCAGCGCCGCGCTGCACGGTGATGCACACCGGTTCGCCGGGTGAAAGCGCCTGCGCGGCGCGGCCGGCGCCGTCAGCGCCCTCGGGGGCAGCGCCGCCGAGATCGACGCCGCAGCCGGCGACTGAGGTGAGGGCAACTCCAGCGCATATGGTCTTGAAGAGGGTTGTCTTGTTTCTCATACGATGGCGCAGAGGAGAGCAACCGGCGAGCCAGCCCCACTCAGCCGCCGCAGGTGACCCGCGCCGAGGCGTGGCCGCCGCCCCTGCCGCTGGGAGATGGGCAGGAGCGAACGGCGTTCCGGAAGGCATCCTGTCCGGCCTGCGCGCGGTGGGCTCACGGTCGAGCAGTCCAGGCGTCTCGATCGAACGGATCGATCCCTTTGATCAAACGATCCAATCCCGCGAGCCACGCGACATCCGGTGCCGTTTCCTGTGCCGCGGGGCGACAGAGCGCCTGCCGCGCCGCTACCGGCGGGCCACGCGCTCGGAGCGGATATCGCGCGCGCCGTACCAGAGGCCGCCGCGAGCCTGGACGCGGAGGGTCCGAGGCGCGTGCCACGGGAAAGGCGGCGAAATCCCCGGAAAAACCGAGGATATTTCAGCGGGCTGCGGGCCGGGGGACGCGCCTCTAGCGGCGACTCGCCGGCGATGGAGCGGGATGGTCCTGGACCACCTCCGGCGCGGTCTGCCGGGCTTTCGAGATGGCCCTGGACGCCTTCCGGCCGAGCGGGCGCCTCATCCCGGGGAGCGTCGCCGCGTCTTCCGCTTCCCTAGGGCTTGCGCCAGCTCTTCCCGCAGCGCCTGCACCTCAGCCTCCAGCTTTCCGTTCGCTTCGCGCGTCTTGGCCTCCGCCTCGCGCGCCTTGGCCTCCGCCTCGTCCGGCGTCGGCAGCAGATCGTGGCCTTCGCGGTCGCGCGCCAGCCGGAGCATGGGGCCGAGCGACGGGTCCTGCACGACGGTCCACCAGAGGCCCAGCGTCTCGCAAGCGCGCAGATCGGGGTCGTCGGACGCCCGCTCCACGAGATCGCCCTCCAGGGCGTCCCAGATGCGGATCGGTCGCTCTCGATCCTCGGGATCGAAGCGCACGACCTCCGGGATGCCCGCGGCGCGGTAGCGCTCGAGCTTCTCGTCCCAGTCGGGCTCGCCCTCGTCCGAGTCGCTCACGATCTCGACCCCGAGGTCAGGCGCCCCGTGCAGCCAGATCTTCCAGGTGCGGAAGGTCCGATGAGGCATACCCAGCCGGACGAAGGCGTCGGGGGCGAGGCGCTTCTTCGAGGTCCTCGGGTCCCAGTAGACGAACTGGTTCGACCCGAGGGTCGCCGAGTGCGCGAGCTCGCGCTTGAGGATGAGGTACAGCGCCGTGCGGAGCTCCAGGTGGCGGTTCGTCACGGGCACTTCTTCCGCCTCTGGGAAGTACACCGGCTCGGGCGGGCGGCTGTAGACGTGGGCTCCAATCCGGCGGCGGGGTGCGACGCCCGGACGAGGTGCAGCGGGCGGACGGGCCGTGGATTCGACGGCTGACATGGCCTGCGTCGGAGGATACCACGGCCGCCACCGCTGTGACATCGACAGGCCGAGGCAGCGGCTGCCAGGCGAGGGAACGCGCCCCGCGGCTCCGTCGAACCCTGGCGTGAACCGAGCGAGCGGTGGAAGTAACCCCTCGAAGGAAGAGGGCGCGCCTGACGGTGAGCTCATCGGCCCTTTGGGCCCCCCCGCGCGTCCACGCGTCCGCGCGACGCGGCGACAGCCGGGCGACCCTCTCGACGTGGCCCTGGCGTGAAGCGCTGGTGCGCGGACCGCTGATTGGCGTGGAGGTACTCCGCGCAAGCGGCCTGATCCCCGAGACAGCGCTTCACGCATGGCTGAGCCTCGGCGCGCGGCTCGTCCTCTTTCCCTGAGGTGGCGCCAGAGACCTGGGGTGACAAACGGATCGAAGCCTCCTGAATAGGGCAGAACTTCGAACCGCCAAGCGCGCCAAGGACGCCAAGCCTTTGTCATCTTCTTCGCGTCCTTGGCGCGCTTGGCGGTTCACTTCTCGGTTGATGAAAGCTGCGGACAGCGTCATGAGGTGACGAGTATTCCATGCCGTCGCGCGCGCGAGCGTCGCTCCCGATCCGCCTCGCACGCCCGCCCGCTGGACGATGGTGTTGCGACGGAAGACCGCCAGGGTGCGCGCGGCGTCTATCTCCGTACGCCGGCCTCATCACGCCCCGGCGGAGGACACGATAGACCTCGCCCGGGATGAGGCGAGCCCCAAAGTGACCCGCACGGAGCGGGAACAACAGCGGCCCGCGCGATGGGCTGTATCGGGCCTCCATCCAACGCTCGGAGGGGGATGAGCCACTACGGGGATTGGCTTGCCCGAAGGATACTCCTGGCTACCATGCGCGCTTCAAGACGCTGACACGCTTCAAGGTCCGCGAGTAGGTGGGACGGACAAGGAGGAACGACGTGGAGCAACACGCATGGAAGAGGCCGGGGCCTCGTCGTCTGGCGATCACGAGCATCCTTCTCGTCGCGGGGGCTCTCGCCTTCGCGTCCAGGGCGAGCGCCGACCACGACGAAGACAATCCGAGGTTCAGGTTCACGAACGCCGATTTCCGAGGACGCTATGCGGCCTCTTTCCAGGGACAGGCCGGCCCCTTTCAGGTCGCGGCCGAGGGATTCTTCGTCGCCGACGGCACTGGGAACATCACCTTGGCGAGGCGAACGAGCAGCGTCGGGGGGACCATTCTTCGACAGACGTTCATGTGTACGTATGACGTCGAACCCGATGGCACCGGCAGCGCCGACTGCACCACCAACGATGGGATGAGAGAATTGTACGATTTCGTCCTGGAACGCCAGGGGAACGGGGTTCTCTTCATTCGTACGCCGGTGCCTGATATCCCGCAGCCGAACTTCGTCGTGCTCGGCTCCGCCACGAGGAAGTAGAGCGCCGAGGCAGGTAGATGGGGGGACGAGCACGCGCACGGAGGCGCGCGCGGTGGATAGGAGCGGCCGACATCAAAGCGCGCTGCGCGACCGCGCTGCGCTCAACCCCTCAGCCGCCCGCGGCGTCCAGCATCGCCCGCAGGAGCGGCGGCGTGCGCCGCGGATCGCAAGGCGCCTTCACCGCCCGGCCCGCGACGACCGCGCTCATATGGCATGTCCCCGGCCGCGGCAGGTGATCCATCCAGTAGAGATCGAACCGGTCGTCGGGCGCGAGCCGCCGCACCATCGGCTCGAGCGGCAGCATCAGCCCCTCGCGGAAGCGGGCCAGATAGACCACGTTCGACAGGCGAACAGGAGAGTTCAGCCCGATGCGCCGCCGCGTCCCGGACGCGTACGGGCCCGTGTGATCGATGAACTCCACCGTCTGGAGATCGCCGTAAAGGTCCGGCTCCGTCTTCTCGACCGTCACCAGCGTCCACGCGCAGAGCGGCCGCTGCGCCCGCAGGAGCGCGCGCGTCATCTGCTCGAAGTCGGGCAGATCGGCGGCCGCCCGCGCCTCGGTGTAGTGGCCATGCGCGAACTGGTTGCGCTCGGCCTGCATCAGGTTCGAGAGCGTCTCGAACGTCTGGTTGTGCGACAGCTTGACGTCGAGCACCTCCCTCGCCATCGAGCCGATCGGATCGTCGCGATCGCCGAACGCCCGCGCCGCCGTGCGCGCGAGCTCGCGCCACGCGCCGAGCGCCAGGCCGTCGCGCGTGCGCGTGCGGCCGTGGAAATCGAGCAACGCGCCCCACCCGGGAGGCGCCCCGCCAGCGCCCGGACCGCCCGCGCCCGGACCGCTCGCGACGCCGCTGCGCGCCGAGGTCGGGGACGCGCTGCCGCCGCTGAAGAAGGCCGAGACGAGCACCGTCGCGATGAAGCGCCACGTGCCCTCGAGCACGTCGAACAGCATCTTCACCCGCTCGATCGCGCTCGACGCCCCGATCGCCGCCCGCACCCTCCCCGCGATGGGATAGGGCAGGCCGCCGCTCAGCGCCGAGAGCACCCCGTGCGGATCGCCGCACTCGCGCGAGATCTCCGCCGCCCGCGCGCCCGCGTCGGCGTCGTGCAGGAGCTCCCACGACAGGGTCCGCGCGTGCTCGACCCTCCCGTCCAGGATGGGCGGCCGGCCGTGCCAGTCGCACTGCACCGCGCTCGCCATCACCGCCGGATCCGCCTTGCGGGGCACACACGCGGCGACGACGCCGTGCGCGAGCGGCGCGATCAGCGCGCCGGCGCCCGCGTGGGTCGCGACGACCGCCGCGAGCTCCTGCGCGAGCGCCCCGATGACGTGCGGCCCGACGCCGCCGAGCGCGCTCTGCTCCTCGATGCCGAACAGGATCGTCGCCCGGCGCCCGCTCCGCGACGCCTCGAGCACCTCGAACGGCGCTGCGAAGCGCGCGCTGGCCGCCCCATCGCGGAGCTCCGCCACGGGGGTGGACGCGCCGTCCGCGCCCGCCGCGCCGCGCTCGCGCTCCGCCGCCAGCGAGGCGCCCCGCTCGCGCTCCGCCGCGAGCGACGCGATCGCGTGCAGGCCGAGCTCGACCTCGCGGCCGGCGACGTCCGCCTCGCCGGCGACCGTGAAGTAGCCGCACGCGAACGCCCCGAGCCCCGCCGCCTCCGCGGCCTCCAGGGCCTGCCGGGCCGCGGCGGCCGCCTCCGCGGCGCCGCCCCGCACGAGCACCACCGCCGTGCCGTCCGCGTCGCCGACCGGCAGATCCGGCCACAGCCGGTGCACAGCGACCAGCGCGGCCGCCGCGCGCGAGGGCGCGCCCGCCTCGATCGGCCGCAGCAAGACGAGCGCGCCCTGGCCCTTCCGCGCGAGGAGCGACGCGCACTCCTGCTCCAGCCCGGCGCGCGCGAGCAGGCCCGTCGCCGGGTCCACCGCCCCGGCAGGGACCGACAGCGCGGCGTAGCGGCGGTCGAAGAACGTCGCGCGCATGCCGCCGACGCAGACGAAGGTGCCGTGCACGAGCGGCGACTCCTCCCCGCGCGCCAGGTGCCGCGCGCCGACCTGCACGGGCACGCTGCACTCCTCGCGGCGGCGCAGCCACCAGCGCACGCCGTCGTGGCGCAGCGAGGCCGCCAGCCGCGACGCCACGTCGGGGTAGACGAGCTCGTTCCGCTCGTCGCCCACGCGCTCCACGCGGCCGAGCCGCAGCGCGCCGACCGGCTCGAGCCGGAGCTCGTGGAGGTAGCCGTCGCGCCCCTCGATCCGCAGCCGATCCGGCGCGGCCACCTCGCCTCGCCACAGCGAGAACCCGGGCGCCTGCGTGAGCCAGAGCGTGGCGCCGCCCGCCGCGACCGACCGCAGCTCGGCCCCGGGCGCGCCCTCGCAGCCGCCCGGCTCGACCGGCGCGGGCGGGACGCTCTCGCCCGCCGGAAGGTCCCCGCCGCTGTCTCGTCCGCCCGTCACGCGTCCCTGTCCATGCTGATGCCTGCGAGCCGCGTCCCCCGAGCATCCGGGGGGCTCCTTGGGCGATTACCGCACCGCGCCACAGCAAATTCAACGCAAATGCGCTGGGGCGCATTCCTCGCGCGCCGGCCGCCCCTTCGCGCCTCTCCCGCCTCGCCTCGCCTCGCCCCGCGTCGTCCCCGGTCGTCGGTCGACGGCCACACGCGGCCGGCAGCGCCCCGACGACCTCCCCGACGCGGCCTCGCAGGGCCAGGACGCCCCCACGGTGCAAGCCGACCGGCCGCAGGGAGCCCACGCCCATCTCGGCGACTCGCCGTGCCGGTGCGCCGCAGGCGTTCTGTCGGCCTGGATTTGAACGTGGATGTACAAGGAAGCAGGAGCCGCTGTAGAGCAGCAAGGTCAGCGGACGCGGACCTGGCCAGGGCGGAGCGATGTTGCGCCGGGCCGCCCGCCTCCTCTACGCTCTCGATGCCTTGATCGGACACCTCTACGACGGCAAGTACCGGGTCATCCGCTTGCTCGGGCAAGGGGGGATGGGCGCCGTCTACGAGGCCGAGCACGTCGAGGCCGGTGGGTATGTGGCGCTGAAGTGCATGAGTGCATCCCTGGCTCCGGGCAGGAGAAGCACGGCGCGCTTCCACCGCGAGGCGAAGGCCATGGGTGCAATCGATACCGATCACATGGTCCGGGTGCTCGACGCAGGAACGGATTCGGAGACCAAGGCGCCCTACATCGTCATGGAGCTCCTGGAAGGCGAAGACCTCCAGCAGCTGTTCGACAGGATCGGCAGCCTCGAGCCCGACACCGCCCTTCGGATCGCGGCGCAGGCCTGCATAGGCCTCCAGAAGGCGCACGAAGCGCGCGTCGTGCACCGGGACATCAAGCCGGCCAACCTCTTCCTCGCCCGGCGCAGGGAGGGCGGGCTCGTCGTCAAGATCCTCGATTTCGGGATCGCCAAGATCAAGCCAGAGCCGAGCCAGGACGGCCCGACCTCGGGCCTCACCCATACCGGCGGGATCCTTGGCTCGCCGCTCTACATGTCGCCCGAGCAGGCCCGGGGACTCAGCGACATCGACCACCGGACCGATCTCTGGTCGCTCGGCATGGTGCTCTATCGCGCGCTCGCGGGGAAGCTCCCGTACGAGCACATCGCCGGCTTCGGTGACTTGATCATCGCGATCTGCTCGCAGCCGCCGCGCTCCATCCAGGCGCTCGCGCCCTGGATCCCGCCGGAGGCGGCGGCCGTGGTGCATGGCGCGCTCAGGCGCGACGCTGGCGAGCGATTCTCCAGCGCGGCGGCGATGCTCGACGCCATCCGCCCGCTCCTGCCCGACGGCTTTGCCCTCCGCGACGAGCTCCTGGTCCCCGTCAGCGCGGCGACCCGCGCCACGATGGCGGCGACGCTGCCGATGGTCGATGCGGTGAACGGCGCTCACCGGCCGCCCGCGACCACCGTCGTGCAAGGGGAGCTCGGCGACACAGAGGAGACGATCCCCACGGAGGCCCCCCGCCCTGACGCCGGCACGACTTCGCTCCTCGAACCGTGGCAGCTGATCGTCAAGCAACCGGACTACGTCTTGGCGAGCTGGCGCCAGATCTTCTGCATCATCTGGCGCCAGGAGACGACCGATGACGGCGTGCGTCGCATAGGCGACTCGTGCACGGAGTTCGCAAAGCAGCATCCGCGCGGCATAGGGCTGCTCACCATCATCGAGAGCCGGGCGTCGTTGCCCCCGGGACATGTGCGCGATGCGCTCTCGGCCTTCCTCGCGGACGCGAGCGCGTTCACCAGGTGCTCGGCGGTCGTCGTCGAAGGAACAGGCTTCCGAGCGGCGGCGGTGCGCAGCGTCGTGACAGGGCTCTCCCTCGTCGCCCGCCAGCGATACCCGCACAAGGTCTGCGACTTGCGGGAGGCCGAGCTGATGTTCGCCGAGATCTTGCCCACCGCGACAGGCATCGACGTGAGCGACGACATGTTCACCGCATCGCTCGACGGGCTGCGCCACGCCTTGGACCACCCGTGAAACGGCGGCGCCGGCCCCACGGCCAGCTTCCCGGAAGGGAGGCCGGTTCGTAGAAAAATACGCGGTCCACGCAAAGCAGCGCGCAGCCCGGGCTTGACTCCTCCGAAACGTTTGCATTTCCTTCGCCCCGCGCTGGCATCCTGCCCCCGGGCGCACCCATGGCGAAAGCGACGATTCAGCCTGTGCAGATTCGAGGACAGACTCGGGCGAAACGAGCGCGCAGCCCCCGAGAGCCAGGCGATTTTTCCGCGTTCCGCGCGAACAACTCGGAGAGAACCGATGGCAAAGAACCAGAGACCTCACGGAATCACCGCAGGGCGCCGTGGCGCCCTGCGCTCCTTGCTCGAGTCGCCCAAGCCGAAGCACGGTCGCTCACCGCGAATTCCCCTCCTCGCCGCGGTGATCACGCTGATGACCGCCGCGCTGGGGCGCCCCGCGCTGGCCGCCGACAAGGCGCCTGAGGGGCGATGGGTCGCTGGATGGCACAGCAGCCCGACGCCCGGCGGCACGTTCAACTCGCAGGATTGTCCCTCGGATGTCGGCCTCGCCGACCAGACGGTCCGGAACATCGTCCGCGTGAGCGCCGGCGGGAGCTCGGTGCGCGTGCGCATCTCCAACGCCGGCGGCGGCGAGCCGCTCAAGGTGGGCTCGGCGTCGGTCGCGCTCTCGGCGGGCGGAGCCGCCACGGTCGCGGGGAGCTCACTGCCGCTGCGCTTCGGAGGCCAGACATCGATCGTCATCGCCGCGGGCGGCGAGGCGGTGAGCGACCCCGTGGCGCTGAAGGTCCCGCCGCTGCAGACGCTGGCGGTGAACGTCTACCTCCCGGTCAAGACAGGACCGATCACGCAACACTACTTTGCGGCGCAGGACAACTTCCTCGCTTCGGGCAACCAGACAGGGAACGGCGCCGACAAGCAGTTCACACGGAAGATCTCGTGCTGGATGGCGGTGTCAGGCGTCGACGTCAAGGCCTCGCCGGACGTCGTCGGCACCCTGATCACGCTCGGTGATTCGATCACGGATGGATATCTGTCGACCAAGAACGATAACCATCGCTACCCCGATTACCTCGCGCAGCGCCTCGCCAGCCGGAAGGGGCCGACCCTCGCCGTGGCGAACGCCGGGATCATCGGGAACGAGCTGCTCACCGTCCGTCCCCAGCTCCAGTTCGGGTATCCGGTCCCTGCCCGCATCGCGCGCGACGTGCTGACCCAGCCCGGCGCCCGCGCGATCATCTTGCTCGCAGGCATCAACGACATCGGCGATCGCTCCGCCAAGGCAGCGGATCTGATCCCGGCGATCCAGCAGATCATCCAGTCTGCCCGCGCCGCCGGGCTCAAGATCTACGGCGGCACCCTGGTGCCGTTCGCCGGCTCAAACGGCACCTACAAGGGCGACTACGGGACGGCCAAGGGCGAGCAGGAGCGGCAGAAGCTGAACACCTGGATCCGCACGAGCGGCGCCTTCGACGGGGTGATCGACTTCGACAAGGCCCTGCGCGATCCGGCCGATCCGAGCCGCCTTCTCCCGGCGTACGACGCGGACAAGCTGCACCCGAACGACGCCGGGTACCAGGCGATGGCGAACGCCGTGGACCTGGACGCGATCATCAACGCCGCCGTCAAAGCGACCTCCCCGTAACCAAGAACCAAGGGCGGCGGCGATCCGTCGCGATCGCGTGCGCACCGCGGAGCTCGCGGTGGCTCGTCGCTCCGCCGCCGTCCTCCGCTGGCACGCCGAGCGCGGCGAATCCGCCCAAGGTGCGCATACCCGACGCCTCCGGCACGCACGCATTCGAGCCCCCGCGCGCCCGTGCCTTCGCCGGGGCGGGCATTGAAGATGCGATGATTGTCTGTCGGTCCTACAAATGATAAGTGGCCTTATCATGCCCGTCCGCACGCCGATCAAGCCGCCCGAGACGAACGAGATTGTCCTGGTCGGAGGTCATCTGGGCGTGAAAGGCCGGTCCCACGCGTCGAGGAAGGCGAGGGAATATGAGCTCTGACGACGGCGATCAAGGGGACTACAGGAAGCTCGCCAACGCGCTGCCTCAGATCATCTGGACGTGCGACGCCGAGGGACGCCTGGATTGGGTCAACGATCGATGGACGGAGCTCACCGGCCTCGGTCGCGAGGAGTCGCTCCGGGACAAGGGCGCGCTCGCCGCCGTGCACCCCGACGATCGGGAGCACGTGCAGCGGAGCTTCGCCGAGGCCCTCTCCACCTCCAGCACCTGCGAGATGGAATACAGGCTCCGCACCCGGGCGGGTGTCTATCGCTTCCACCTCGGCCGGGTGGCGCCAATTCGGGGCGACGACGGCAAGGTCACGCGATGGGTGGCCGCCGTGTTCGACATGCATGATCGAAAGGAGGCCGAAGCGCTCGCGCGAGCGCGCGCGGACGATCTCTCGGTCCTCATGGATGCCGTGCCGGCCGCGGTGCTCGTCGCCCGCGACCCTGGCTGCCAGGAGCTGCACGGCAACCGCGCCTTGCACGCGCTCCTCGGGAGCGATCCGGGGCAGAACCTGGCACAGACGGCCCTGGGCGCGGGAGACGATCGCAGGTTCAAGGTGCTGGTCGACGGCGTGAACGTGCCCCCGGGGGAGCTGCCCCTCCAGCGGGCGGCGCGCGGCGACGACGTGAAGCACCACGAGATCGTGCTCGAGTTCCCGGACGGGCGCGCGATCCACCTGTACGGCGGGGCGGTGACGCTGCGCGAGCCGAGCGGCGAGCCGCGGGGCGCTATCGGCGCGCTCGTCGACGTGACGCGGCTCAAGGAGACAGAGGCCCAGCTCCACGAGGTGGCGCGCCAGAAGGACGAGTTCCTGGCGCTCCTGTCGCACGAGCTCCGCAATCCGCTCGCCCCCATCCTCACGGCGGTCCAGCTGATGGAGCTGCGCGGCAACGTCGCGACGCCGCGCGAACGCGAGGTGATCGCGCGCCAGGCGCAGCACCTGATACGGCTCGTCGACGACCTGCTCGACGTCGCGCGGGTGGCGCGCGGCAAGGTCACGCTCTCGAAGAAGTGGCTCGAGCTGGCGAGGGTCGTGGAGCAGGCGGTCGAGGCGACGGAGCCGCTCCTGGCGCAGCGAAGGCACACGCTCACCTTGTCGGTGCCCACCGAGGGCCTCGCGATCGAGGGCGACGAGGTCCGCCTCACCCAGGTGGTCAACAACCTGCTCACGAACGCCGCGCGCTACACCCCGCCCGGAGGCCACATCGAGGTGACCGCCCGCCGCGAGGGCGGCGACGTCGTGCTGCGCGTCCGGGACGACGGCGAGGGTATCGATTCGAACCTGCTGCCCCACGTGTTCGAGATGTTCGTGCAAGGAGAGCGTGGCTCGGACCGAGCCCTGGGCGGGCTCGGTCTCGGGCTGTCCCTCGTGCGAACGCTGACGATGATGCACGGGGGCGTCGTGAGCGCGAAGAGCGCCGGCGTCGGTCGAGGCAGCGAGTTCACGGTGCGTCTCCCGGCGGCGGCGGCCCCGCCCTCGGCGGCGCCCGAGGCTCGCCCACCTCAATCGCGGCCGCCGCAGACGCGGCGCCGGCGCGTCCTTGTCGTGGACGACAACCGAGACGGCGCCGAGCTGATCGCCGAGATGTTGAGCAAGAGCGGCCACGAGGTGCGCATCGCGCACGACGCGTCACGCGCGCTGTCGCTCGTGGACGCTTTCCGGCCCCAGGTCGCCATCCTCGACATCGGCTTGCCCGTGATGGATGGCTACACGCTCGGGCGCGAGCTCCACACGCGCCTCCAGGACGCCCCGCCGATCCTGATCGCCCTGAGCGGTTACGGCCAGGACAGCGACAAGCGCAGCAGCGACGCAGCGGGCTTCCGGCTGCACCTCGTCAAGCCGATCGACGCCAGGGTGCTCGTTCCGCTGCTCGACGGGCTCCCCGACGACGCCGGCGGGCGCTGAGCGCCGCTCACACCGAGAGCGCCGTCGCCATCGCGGCGGCGAGGCCGAACCGCGGCGTGCTCCGGCTCAAGCCCCCTTGGCGGCGGAGAACGGACTGACGTACGTCGTGGAGCCGATCGGCGCCCACGTGTTGTGGAGCCCGTCGAGGTACGCCACCGGAACGCCGGTGAGGTCCGCGTCGTCGAGGCAGTTCAGGTTCACGGAGCAGTAATCGCCGCCGAGCATCGGGAGGTGCCCGTGCGCGAACACGCGGACGCCGCAGGTCTTGCAGAACCGGGCATGGCCGGCCTCCGATCGCGAGTGGTCGCCGAGGACCTCCTCGCCGGCGAGCAGACGGACGGCGCTCGGCTTCACGATGATGCCCCACCACCTTGTCTTCGCGCAGATCGTGCAGTTGCACTGCCCCGTCCCGGCGCTCGGGTCCAAGTCGGCCTCGAAGCGGACGGCGCGGCAAGCGCAGCTGCCCTTGTAGGTCCGGAGGCCGGGGGTCGTCGTTGTGTGCTCGGTAGCGGCGTTGCTCATGGGCGGTGGCTCCAGGGATTGGGGGCGGGGGCCGTAGGGCTCGTCGAGACGCGCCTTCGGGCGCCTCGCCCGCGGGATGAGAGGAAGCTAGACTGGATTGCGGACAGATTCGGTCCGCAAGGAGAGAGGCGGCACATGGTCCAGACGTCCGCGCGGCTGCTGAGGCTCCTGTCGCTGCTGCAATCCCGGCGCTTCTGGACGGGCGGCGAGCTGGCCCGCGAGCTCGCGATCACCGAGCGCAGCGTCCGGCGCGACGTGGACCGGCTCCGGAGCCTCGGGTACCCGGTCCACGCGGCCACCGGCATCGGCGGCGGATACCAGCTCGGCGCCGGGAAGGAGCTGCCGCCGCTGCCGCTCGAGGACGACGAGGCCGTCGCCGTCGCCGTGGGGCTGCGCGCGGCGGCGACCGGACCCGTGAGGGGGCTGGAGGAGGCGTCGGTCCGCGCGCTCGGGAAGCTCGAGCAGGTGCTCCCCAAGCGGCTCCGGCGCAAGGTGACCGCGCTGGGCGCCGTGAGCGTGCGGCTGGGTGACGGCGGCCCCACCGTCGACGCGGACGCGCTCGCCGCCATGGCGAACGCGTGCCGCGACGCCGAGGTCCTGCGCTTCGACTACAGCAGCCACAGCGGCGCCGCGAGCACGCGCGCCGTCGAGCCGTACCGGCTCGTGCACACGAGCCGCCGCTGGTACCTGCTCGCGTACGATCTCCACCGAGACGCCTGGCGGACGTTCCGCGTCGATCGCATCCAGGGCAGGCCGAAGGCCGCGGGCCGCTTCAAGCCGCGCCCGCTGCCCGCGGAGGACGTGGCCGCCTACGTGTCGAAATCGGTCTCCACGGACGCCTACCCGATCCGCGCGCGCGTGACCGTGCACGCCCCCGCGCAGGCCGTCTCGGAGCGGCTCTCGGGCGTGGCGGGGCGCATCGAGGCGCTGGCGCCGGACCGCTGTGTGGTCCACACCGGCGGCGGGAGCCTCGATGCGCTCGCGTTCCACCTCGGGTTCATGGGGTTCGAGTTCGAGGTGCACGAGCCCGAGGAGCTCATCGAGCAGCTCCGCCGCCTGGCCGAGCGCCTCGGCCGGGCCGCGGGGCGGAGCGGGACGGCGGGAGAAGGCTCAGGCGCGCGGTGAACGACCGGAGTCGCCACGCCGCGCCTGCGCGGGCGAGAGGCCTCCTGAAGAGGCGGGATCTTCCGGCGGCGAAGCGCGCCGCGAGCAGGCCGCGACCTAAGGAATCCCCTTATTTTGCAGCCCTTTTCAGGGAAAATAAATTTAAAAAGGGAGGCGGGGAGACAGGGAGTATTTGAAGATTTCCCTCCCCGCCTCCCCGCCTCCCTGTGAATTTTCCGAAGAATTTGAGGGGATGCCTCAGGGTCGCGACGTCAGGTCCAGTTGCAGAACTCGAGCGAATCCGGGTCCGATGCGACCTGAACTTCCACTTCAGAGCAGTCGACCGGCTCGTAGGAGTCGAACCCCTCGCCCTGCGGCGCCGCGACGCACTTGCCGCAGCCGAAGCCGGCCGGGAAGCTCTCGGACCAGCCGAATCCCTGGCCGGAGATCTCGTGCCAGACGATGACGTGTCGCGAGCTCACCCCGAGGAGCGCTGCATCGAGCGCATCGGAGTCGATCTCGCCCTCGGACATCTGGGTGCCCGGCGCGAGGAGCATGACGAAGCCCATGCCGACACCGTTGCTGTTGATCGCCTCGCGCGGCGGCGCCGACCCGAAGCCGACGGTGAACGTCGCGCCGGAGACGCTTCCATCGCCGAAGTTGAAGCCGTAGTCGGGGCTGGACGAGCTCACCACCCAGACGACGGCCACCACGGCGTCCTCTGGAGCCGTCTCCCCGGTGATCGGTCCGGTGACCGTGAATCCACCTGTCCCGCCGCCGCCCTCTCCCGTGCTGCCGCCGCCGCCCTCTCCCGCGCTACCACCACCCCCCTCTCCCGCGCTGCCGCCACCGCCCTCTCCCGTGCTGCCGCCCGAGCCTTCCTGCTCGTCATCGGAGCATGCGGGCAAGGCCAGCATCATTGCAACCACCCCTGCGAACAACCATCGTGCGCTCTTCATATCCACTATCGAGCACAGCGCGCTCGACAACGGAAGCGAACCGCACTGTTTCCAGGGCGCGAAATCCTGCTCGATCCGCCCCGTTCACTCATGTTGAAGACCTGTTCCCTCACGCGACGCGAACGGGCTCACTCCGAGAGCGCCGCCGCGATCGTCGCGTCGAGCCCAGCGCCCCGGCCCTCGAGGAAGCGCGCATTGTCGACCGCCTCTCCCAGCGCCGCGCGCGCGGCCTCGACGCACGCCTCGAGCGCCGGCAGCTCGATGGGCGGCACCGGCGTGCCGATGGCCTCGCGGAGCGCCGCGGCGCCGCCGAGCAGGCGCGCGCCGCGCTCCGCTTTACCCGCCCGCACCGACGCGCGCGCCAGCGCCTCCAGGACGCTCGCGGAGCGCCAGAGATCGCCGAGCTCCCGGTGCAGCCGCAGGCTCGCCCGCAGGCGCCGCTCCGCGAGGGCGAGATCGCCGCGCTCGATCGCGATGAGGCCCAGGATGTTGCTCGTCCAGGCGATCCCCTCCTTGAATTTGACCTGCCGCGACAGGCCCTCGCTCTCCTCGCAGAGGCGGACCGCCTCGCCGAGCTCCCCGCGGTAGAGCGCCGCGCAGCCGAGGTAGAGCAGCGCCGTCGCGGTCCCCTCACGATCGCCCGCGCGGCGGAGCTCCGGCAGGGCGAGGCGGCACGCGCCCTCCGCGCGCGCTGTGTCGCCCGAGAGCCACGCCGCGAAGCCCGAATAGCCGAGCGCGCGCGCCGCCTCGAGCGTGTCGCCGCGGCGCGTGGCCAGCGCGAGGCTCTCGCCGTGCAGCGTCAGCGCGCGCTCGTAGTCGCCCTGCTCGCGGGCGACGCTCCCGAGGATCTGGATCACCGAGGCGAGCCCGCCCTCGTCCCCGAGCTCGCGGTAGAGCGTCGCGCCCCGCTCGAGCAGCGCGCGCGCCTCGCGGTAGTCGCACTGGAGGAGCGCGAGCCTCCCCGCGCCCCGGAGCGCCGAGGCCACGTGCTCGGGCGCCACGCCCGCGGCGCCCGCGAGCGCCCGGCCCAGCCACGCGCGGCCTTCCTGGTAGTGCCCGTGGATGTACCAGAACCGCGAGAGCGCGGCGGCGAGGCGCACCGCGGCGCCCGCGTCGGCGCCCGCGAGCGCGAGCTCCAGGGCGAGGCGGAGGTTGTCGTGCTCGAGATCGAGCGCCGCGAGCCACGCGGCCTGCTCGGGCCCGCGGAGCGCCTCGGCCGCGCGATCGGCGAGCTCCAGCGAGAGCTCCACGAACCGCCGGTTGCACGCCTCGGCGGCGCCCTCCTCCACGAGCCGATCGAGGCCGTACTCGCGGAGGATCGTGAGCATCTGGAACCGCGGCTCCTCGCCCGCGACCTGGAGCAGGAGGCTCTTGTCGATCAGCGATTCGAGGATCCCGAGCGTGTCGAGCGCCGGATCGCGGAAGGCGCACAGCTGGTCCGCCATGGCCAGGGAGAAGCCGCCCGCGAACACGGCGAGCGTGCGGAAGGCGAGCTGCTCCTCCGGATCGAGGAGGCCGTAGCTCCAGTCGATGGCGGCGCGCATGGTCTGCTGGCGCTCGGGCAGATCGCGCGCGCCGCCCGTGAGCAGGCGGAATGAGCCCGCGGGCGCGGAGGCGCGCCCGGCGGCCCCGCGGTCGCCGAAGCGCGAGAGCAGCGCCGCGGGGGTGAGGACCCGGAGGCGCGACGCGGCGAGCTCGATCGCGAGCGGCAGGCCGTCGAGGCGCGCGCAGATCTCCACGATCTCCGCGGCGTTGTCGGGGCCGAGCTGGAAGCCGGGCTTGATCGCGGCGGCACGGCGGCAGAACAGGCTCACCGCCGAGCTCGCCAGCGCGGCAGAGACCGTGACCTCGCGCGGCTCTGGCACCTCCAGCGGCGGCACGACGTAGCGCCGCTCGCCCGAGAGGTTCAGCGCGGCGCGGCTCGTCACGAGGAGCGAGAGGTGCGGACAGCTCGCGGCGAGGTGCGCGATCGCCGGCGCCGCGGCCGTCAGGTGCTCGAGGTTGTCGAGCAGGAGCAGCAGGCGGCGGTCGCGGAGGAACTGGACAACGCGCTCGAGCTCCGGCCGCGCGCCGCCCTCACCGAGGCAGAGCGCCTGCGCGATCGCCGAGGGCACCAGCGCCGCCTCGCGCAGCGATGCGAGGGGCACGAAGCAGACGCCGCCGGGGAACGCGGGGACGAGCTCCTCGGCGACCTGGAGCGCGAGCCGGGTCTTGCCGGTGCCGCCGACGCCGGTGAGCGTGAGCAGGCCGGCGTTGGGTTCGAGCAGGAGCGCGGCGATCTCGGCGCGCTCGCGGGCGCGGCCCACGAACGGCGTGCGCTGGACCGGCAGGTTGTGGCGCGGCCGCTCGGCCTCCGGCGAGCCGAACAGGCCGAGCGGCGGCGTGCTGTAGGAGCCGGGCGGCGGCGGCGAGGTGCCGCGCGGCGGCGTGCTGTAGGAACCGAGCGGCGGCGAGGTGCCGGCCGGCGAGGTGCCGGCCGGCGAGGTGCCGTGGGGGCCGAGCGGCGGAGCGCCGTGGAGGCCGGGCGGCGAGGTGCCGTGGGGGCCGAGCGGCGGCAAGAAGCGGTCCGAGTCGCGGTGCGCGCCGCCGGGGAGCGCCTGGGGCGGGGCCTCGACCGTGCCTGCGAGCTCGATGGTGTCGGTGCTGAGCATGTCCACGGGCACGCCGCCCCCGGGCGACGCTGGCAGGCCGGCGCCGGGCGGCTCGGCGGCCGCCGAGGAGCCCTCCAGCGCTGCGCGCAGCGCGAGGCTCTGCTGGCGGACCGAAGGGAAACGCCCGGCCGGGTCGCGGTCGCACGACCGCAAGAACCACGCGTCGAACGCGGGCGGGAGCCACCGCCAGCGCGTCGACGGCGGGTAGAGCCGCATCACGAGGAGCGCCGCCATCAGCTCGGCCATGCTGTTCGCGGTCCAGTAGATGTCGCCGGTCAGGAGGCGGACGGCGATGAGGCCGATCGCCCATATGTCCGCGGCGGGCCCGATCTGGTCCGAGCGCCCGCGCGCCTGCTCGGGGGCCATGTAGATGGGCGTGCCGATCGCCGTGCCCGTGGCGGTGATCCCGCCCGACGCGCCGAGCGCGCCCGGGTCGACCGCCTTGACCAGGCCGAGGTCGAGGATCTTCACGCGCTCCCGCCCGTCGTCGCCGATCGCGAGGAAGAGGTTCGCGGGCTTGAGATCGCGGTGGGAGAGGCCCCGAGTGTGGGCGAGCTCGAGGGTCTCGGCGACCTCGCCGAGCCAGCGCTGCACCTCGCCGGGCGAGCGCCTGCCCTGGGTGATGACGAGCTGCTCCAGGTCGTGCCCCCGGAGCAGCTCCATCACCAGGAAGGGGGCGTCGTCGAGCTCGCGGGCGAAGCCGGCGTCGAGCATGCGCACGAACCCGGGCGCGTCGAGGAGCCGCATGGCCCGGATCTCGCGCTCGAACCGGGAGGCTGCCGCCGTGCCGGCCGCGTGCGTCCGGAGCAGGACCTTCACCGCGACCTGACCGCCTCCGTCGAGGTCGTCAGCCATGTACACCACGCCCGCGCCGCCGCGGCCGATCTCGCTCAGGAGACGGTAGCGGCCACCAAGGACGAGCGGGCAATCCGGAGAGAGCATGAGGCGGCCGCGACCGGGACGAGCTCGGGAGGGGCCACGGCGGCGGCAGCTTACCACAGGGGGCGCCAACGCCCCGCCATCGGCGGCTTCCGTCCCACCGTGACATGTCCGCGGGTGTCCTCGGGAGAGAGAGCGGCGCCCGAGCTCCCGCTCGGCATGTTCGCCCGGGGCTCTCACGTGGTCTCCGCGGCGGAGACCGGCTTGGGCAAAGCCGTTCCTTCGGATCGGCGCAAGTCCCACAGCAACGCATCGCGTCATTTCATCAGCGCCGCACACTTGTGTCACTTGAATGTTATCTGCAATCAGATTGCGAATAACGCTTCTCCAGGAGCATCGATTGGCGGTATAGGAAGCGCGCGCTTCAAAGCGTCGAATCACGAGGAGGCGGGGCGATCGCATTCGCACGCTGGCGGGCCCGCGCTCGGCCGCCGGGCGTGCGCCGCTGCGCGCTCCTGGCCCGTCATCGCCGCGCCTGGCCGGGATCTGCGGCAGCGCGTGGATCGCTCGTGTCATCCGCTCAGGAGAAATGGATGCGACTGCTGAAATACAAACCTAGCAAGCTGGCCGTCACCGCCCGGAGGAACCGACAGGAGCTCATCCAGGCCGGGCTCACCCGGCGCGATCTCGTCAAGATGGGGCTCATGGCGGGCAGCGGTTACCTGGTCACCAAGAGCGGGCTGAGCGCGCGCGCCAGCGACGAGCCCGAGAGCCCGCCCACGACGCCTTGGTCTCAGCCGCTGGTCGTTCCGCCCGCTGCCTCCAACGTCACCTTGACGCCGGCGCCGGCGGAGCTCGCCGTGACCGGGGAGGCGCCGCGGGCGGCGCACCCGTTCTGGACCCGCTTCTTGCCCCAGAAGAAGCATGAGCTCCGGGCCCAGGTGTTCCAGCACAGCTACCACCCTGAGCTGCCCTTGAACACGGCGTGGGGTTGGGGCGGCACGCTGCCGGGCACGACGATCATGGCGCGTTATGGCGAGCCGATCTCCGTGCGCTTTCGCAACGAATTGCCGGCGCTCTCGGCGCACTCAGGTTTCGGCCGGCCCGAGGTCTCGACCCACCTGCACAACCTGCACACGGCGCCGCCGAGCGACGGCTTCCCCAACGATTTCTACGCCACGGGCCTGTTCAAGGATCACCATTACATCAACGCGTACGCCGGCTTCGACACGCCCGCGTACTTCCCGCTCGGCGACCCGCGCGAGGCGCTCGGCACGCTCTGGTACCACGACCACCGCGCCGATTTCACGTCGCAGAACGTCTACCGTGGCCTCGCCGGCTTCTATCTGCTCTTCGACGACGTCGACTCGGGCGACGAGGGAGACACGAGCCCGACGGCGCTCCGGCTCCCGAGCGGCGAGTACGACGTGCCGCTCCTGTTCACCGATCGGGTCTTCGACGAGGACGGCCAGATCTACTTCGATATGTTCAACTTCGACGGCATCCTGGGCGACAAGTTCCTCGTCAATGGCAAGGTTCAGCCATTCTTCAAGGTGGCCCGGCGGAAGTACCGATTCCGCCTGCTCAACGGCGGGCCGTCGCGTTACTACCGGTTCTTTCTGAGCAACGGGGCCAGCTTCAAGATCATCTCGAGCGACGGCAACCTGCTGCCGGCGCCCATCACCGCGCAGAGCGTGCTGCTCGCCGTGGCAGAGCGGGTCGACGTCATCATCGATTTCACGAACACGGCCATAGGCGACAAGATCATCCTCGAGAACCGCCAGGAGCAGGACGACGGGCGCGGGCCGGATGAAGACATCCTGCCCGCAGGACAGGGCAATGCCGTCCTGCGCTTCGAGGTCGACCGCAACGCCCCCGACCCGAGCCAGGTGCCCGCCACGCTGCGCCAGCTGCCGCCTGTCACCCTGAGCGAGGTCGCCGCGACGCGCACCTGGGAGCTGGAGCGAACGAACGGCGCGTGGGCCATCAACGGCCAGTTCTACGACCCGAACGTCGTCCGGGCGAACCCGACCCGAGGCACCGCCGAGATCTGGACCCTGAGAAACTCGTCGGGCGGATGGTCGCACCCGCTCCACATTCACCACGAAGAGTTCCGGATCCTCAGCATCGACGGCGCGCCACCGCCGCCGCGCCTCGCCGGACGGAAGGACGTCATCGACGTGGGTCGACTCACGGGCTCAGAGATCCAGATCTTCCTGCGGTTCCGCGACTATGTCGGGCGTTACGTGATGCACTGTCACAACACGCTCCACGAGGACCACGCGATGATGCTCCGCTGGGACATCATCCCCTGACCGGAGCCGGAGACGCCGTATGTCGAACCGTGTCCGGATGCTCCGCTGGGGCCTGTATGCGCTGTGCGCGCTCGCCCCGGCGGCCTATGTCATGGCGAGCGAGGGGCTCCCTGCGAAGCCGCGGGCGGCGGCGCGCTTCGCGCCGAGCCCGGGCGGCTTCGGCGCCGACTACTTTCCCGACGTGACGCTGCGCACCCACGAGGGAAAGGAGGTTCGCCTCTATGACGACCTCCTCAAGGACAAAGTCGTCGTCATCAACTTCATGTATGCGCGCTGCGAGGGGATCTGCCCGGGCACCACCGCCAACCTGCGCAGGGTGCAAAACAGGCTCGGGGGCGCGGTCGGCCGCGACGTCTTCATGTACTCGTTCACCCTCAAGCCCGAAGAAGACACGCCCGACGTGCTGCGCACGTACGCGGCGGCCCACGGCGTCAAGCCAGGCTGGCTCTTCCTGACAGGGAGCGCCAGCGATCTCGAGCTCGTGCGGCGCAAGCTCGGCTTCGTCGACCCCGATCCGGAGATCGACGGGAGCGCATCGTCGCATATCGGCGTGGTCCTGTACGGGAACGTGGCTCACCAGCAGTGGGCCGCGTGCCCCTGCCTGACGAACCCCGACGTCATGCTGGAGCAGATCCTCTGGATGCTCCCGCAAGAAAAGCGCCCCGGCATCGGCGTCGCGCCCCGCGCGCCCGCCGAGGTCAGCCAGCTGCCGCCGGTCCACCCGTGACGCCGCCCCGACGCGCGCTCGCGAGGCTCGCGCTCGCCCCGCTGATGACCGTCCTCGCCTGCCGCGGCGGAGGCGAGGACGGCGCCCGCTATCACAGCCGGGGCGTGCTCCGCAACATCGCGCATCCAGACGGTCAGCGGGTCTTGCTCATCCATCACGAGCCGATCCCCGACTTCGTGAGCCGCGACGGCCGCAAGAAGGGCATGGCCTCGATGGCGATGCCGTTCGGCGTCGCCCGAGAGGTGTCGCTCGATGGCCTGGCGCTCGACGACACCATCGAGTTCACGTTCGTCGTCGACTGGGAGCGGTACCCGACGTCGCTCGTCACCGACCTCAAGGAGCTGCCGCCCGGCACGCCGCTGCAGACATCGCCTCCCTGACATGCGCCGCGCGAAGCGCTCCCTCGCGTTGCGGGAAGCAGGTATGCTCGGCGCCGCGTTGGAGGGATGGCGCCGAGCACCAGCGAGAGCCCGCGCTCCGGCGCGACCCGCGGCCACGGAGCCGGCGCTCCGCGGCCCGGAACGCCGCCCCCCGCTGCTCGCCAGGAGAGAGCTCCATGACCAGCACCGTTGACAAGAGCGACGTGTTCCTCATCCCGATGCCCGGCAAGCGCGTGGCGCGCATCCCCGTCGCGGTCCTCGAGCGCTACCTCGACGAGGCCACGCGCGTCGTGCACGACCCGGCCGAGCCGGAGAGCGACGTGACCGCCCATGGGATGTCCGTCGACCCCGCGACGGGCGCGAGCGTCTGGCACACCGAATGGGAGCTCGGCCCTTGCGACTACACCGACGAGAGCGGGTTCCCGCAGAGCGCCTACGCCTGGCACCGCCACCCGCTCGGGACCGAGTACACCGAGATCTACCAGAAGTGAGCGCGCCCCGGCCGGCCGTGCCCCTCTCCTGCCCGCGCGCGCCGCGCGCGCTCCACGCGAAAGCTCGCCCGCGCCGCCCGCGCCGACGGAGTGCGCCGCTCCTCGCGGCGGTCGCCGGCGCGCTCCTCCTCGCCTCGCTCGCCTCGGCGTGCATCGAGCGCGGCTACCCGCTCGCCGGGAGCGGGCAGGTCGAGCTCCGCGCCGACGTCGCCGGGCCGCTGTTCGCCGCCGACACGCTCGACGAGGCGGGCAAGCCGGTGCTGCCCCGCCAGAGCCCCTGGCACACCGCGGTCTCGCTCAAGCTCACCGAGGCGAACGAGCCGGCGTACGGCGGCTACGTCGAGGTCCGCGCCGTCCCGAGCGAGGCGCTCGCGCTGCACCCCGTGGAACGCGACCAGGAAAATGGGGCCTCGTGCGGCGTGAAGGACGGCGCGTTCCGCTGCACCGCCGGAACCCAGGGCTACGCCCGCTTCACCGCCGCCTCGGAGGGCGACTGGTCCGGCGAGGCGCGGCTCGTCGTCTCGTGGGCCGACCGCACCGAGGAGCTCCCGATCACGGTCCTCCCCGCAGGCTTGCCGGAGGACGCCACCAACTTCGCGCTCATCGCGGGGGGCCTCGGCGACAGCGACAGGGTCCTCGCGACCTACGTCCCCCTCATGTGCACGATCGGCCCCCTGCCGGACGATCTCGGCGCCACCTGGCGGCCGGGCGCGATCCGGGCGCGCGAGGCGCGCGTCCGCGCGTCGCCTCCTCTGGACGCGCCGGGCGTCGTGGAGCACGCGCCCGTGATCATCGAGTCGCTGCACAGCGAGGCCGCCCTCTCGCTCACCCCCGATTGCCTCGAGCGGACCTCACGCCTGCGCGTGCTGCTCGGCGCGACCGGGGAGAGCCCGCCCTTCATCCTGTGCTTCAGCGATCTCGGCGGCGAGGTGAAGATCGCCGTGAGCTCAGGGCAGAAGGCGCTCGAGCCGATCCCCTCGCTCACCGTCGACCCCGAGCCGCGCCTGCTCCGCGTGCGCGCCCTCCGGAGCGTCGTCGCCGCGGGGACGCCCGGCGATCTCTTCGAGGTGAGCGCCTACAACGCCGAGCGCGTGCGCATCGCCGTCCCCGTCGACCTGACCGTCGGTGACGACCAGGTGATCGCGCTCGGCGAGGCCTCCGTGACCCTGCGCGGCGAGGACAGCGAGGCGACGATCATCCAGGGCGTCGCGGTCGCGCCGGGGACGACCACGCTCCGTGTGACGCCCCGCCTGCTCGCGAGCCCGGAGTGTTCCTCCGAGCCCATCAGGGTCACGCCGGAGCCAGAGCCGGACGCGGACACCGAAACGGAGACAGAGCCGGAGCCTGAGCCGGGCGCCGGAGGAGGGGGAGGCTCGCCGTGAGCGCACGCAGATCCGCCATGTTCCTGTCGGCCGTGGCGCTCGCGCTCGCGATCGCCGCGCCCGCCACCGCGCCGGCGCAGGACGATCCCGAGACGGAGACCGGGGAGACCGAAGAAGAGACGCCGGAGCCGGCCACCACCCTGAGGCGCCCGACCGACGCGGCGCCGATGGCCGTCCCCGCCGACTTCGGCGGCAGCCTGCAGGTCGTGCGCGCGCCGGCGGGCACGGCCAGCGCCGCCGCGTCGTCGGCCGGCGGGCCGGAGATCTTCCCGGACGCGCGCCGCGTCTGGATGAGCGTCCGCGACACCGATCCGGTCCCGATCGAGGCCGCGCGCCGCGGCGGTCGCTGGCTGTGCAGCGGCGGCGGCTGCGCCGCGCAGACCGGCGATCCCGGGCAGAGCCCGATCGGCGACCAGATGCTGCGCTCGATCAAGCTCCAGACCCCGACGCTGCCCCTGCCGCTCACGGTGTGGGGGCGGCTCACCGAGGACGGCCAGCGCCTGCTCGACTTCGACCCGGTGCTGCTCGGCCGCCGCTCGTACCGGCACGTCTGCGCCTACCGCCCGGTCGCCGACACCCCGCGGTCTCCCGTGGGCGCGCCGTCCGCCCCCGCCGCGCCGTCGCCGCTATCACCCGAGCGCGTGGACGTCTGCCGCGACGGCCGGCCCGAGCCGCCGCCGGCCGACGCGGGCGAGCTCACGCTGGGCATGCAGTGGCCGAAGCAGTCGGAGATGGCCGATTTCCACTACCTCGCCATCGTCGACAGCTGCGGCAACGCGCGGGTACAGCCGTTCCAGCGCACGTTCACCGTGCCGGTCCTCGAGGTCGCCTCGGGCGGCTGCGGGCGCCCCGATGGCAAGATCCTCCGCGTCTTCCCGGGCGGCGGCTGGCTCCGGGTCACCGCCTTCAACCTCCACGCGCCCGCGGCGGGCAACGTCGTCAACGCGACGTACCGGGTCACCGTCCCGCCGCTCGAGAACCTTGTCGAGTCGAACCCCGCGCGGCTCCTCTTCCCCGATCCGCTCGCCGACGACCTGAAGGTCGACTGCGGCCCCACGCCGATCGCGCCCCGCACCGATGCCGGGAGCATCCCGCCGCCCGGGAGCGCCCGTTCGCCCGGGCCGCGGGCGCCGTCCCCTGCCCCGCCGGGCGGCCGAACCCCTCCCCGCGCGGCCGGACAAGTCCAGGGCGGCGCAGGCGCCGGCCGGCGGCCCCCGACGGCGGCGCAGGCAGGTCCGACGGCGCAGCCCGGCGCGGCGGCGCAGGCCCCGCAGCCGCCCGCGCTGCCGCCTCCTCGCCGGGCGCCCGACGTGGATCCATCGCGCCCCGGGCCGCAACCGCTCGCGCACGGCGCGGTCGTCATCTCGCCGGCGCCGCTCCGGCTGGGCAACTGCCGGATCCGGCTGACGGGCCAGGCCAAGCACCGGCTCGTCGCGCCGCTCGCGCTCTACGTCTCGCTGACGCGCACCGATCAGATGCGGGGCGGCACGCCGATCGAGCTCCTCCAGAACGGCACGTGGATCGTCACGCCGAGCAGCGCGGAGTTCCCGCTCCCGCCGCTCGCGGAGGACTTCGACGGGGACGCGCGGCTCCGGCTGGCCGTCTACAGCGATCCGCTGAGCCCGCAGGGCAAGGTGGTGCTCGTCTCCGACGCGGGCCGCGTCGCGAGCTCGCTGCGCTCGAACGAGCCCGGCGAGCCGGAGCGCGCCCGGCGCCTCGTCGGATCGGTGGCGATCCACTCGGTCCCGCTGTGCGGCGAGGACAACTTCCAGACGCTCGAGGCCGCGGGGACCTGCTTCCGCGCGTACCTCACCGTCCCGGCGATGCTGGCGACGCTGCAGGTCACCCGCGCGCCGTGGGTGGAGAAGCCCCTCGTCACGCGGAGCGTGCTCAGCGCCGTCGGCGTCGCGCTCGCGATCGACCGCTATGACCCGGTGGAGCGCCGGGCCTTCCCGATCGCGGCGCAGCTCGGCGGCTTCGTGCAGACGCTCGGCGAGGGGCGGGTCGGCCTCCTCGGCTACGTCGGCGTCGCGCCGACGATCCCCATCCTCGGCTCGGGCGGCAACACCACGTCGTTCGGCTTCCTGGCGGGGCTCGGGCTGGAGTACATCACCAACGAGGCGGGGCCCGACGAGGGGCTCAAGCCCGCCGCGTTCGTGTCCGCGGTCGTGCAGGTGGGCCAGGCCGCCCCGCAGGTCTCCACGAGCGGCCGGGCGAGCTTCGGCACCTACGCCGGCGACTGAGCCGAGCCGCCGCGGCGCGGGGCGCGCGGCGGCCGGCCGCCCGCTCACCGGCGGTTCAGGATCGTCTCCAGCTCCTTGATCAACCGCGGATCGATCACGGTATCGAGCCGCGCCTCCTCGAGCAGGGCGCGCGCCTCGGGGTAGCGCCTCGCGATCACGAACGCCCGGATCCAGAGCACCTTGCGCTCCGACGCGAAGAGGCTGTTCGGCATCTCGCGCTCGTAGCGCTGGAGCGCCGCGATCGCCCGGTCCGGATCGCGCGCCTGCAGCGCCTCGGTGACCGCGTCGAACAGGGCGATGTCGTGGTTGCTGCCGGGCCCGTCGATCTCGATCTTGAGCTTCTCGATCGTCTCGGCCGCGACCGGCGCCGGCGCGCGCTCCCCCCGGTCGGGCGCCGGCACGCGCGCGCGCCGCTGGGCCGGGGGGCTCCGCCGCGGCGCCTCGACGGGCGCCGGGGCCTCCGGCGGCGCCGGCGGCTCGACGAGCGGCGCCGGCGGCTCGGCGGGCCGGCGCGGCGGCATGGCGGCGACGAGGGCGGGCACGACGTGCCTCACCTCCGGCGGAGGCGGCGGCTCTGGGGCCTGGAGCGCGAGCCAGGCCGCCCCCGTGGCCGCCGCCGCCGTGGCCGCGGCGGGCGCGGCGACGAGGCGCGCGGCGCCCAGGGCCGGCGCCTGGACGAGCTTCACGAGGCCCTTGAGCCACGTCGCGGCGTCGCTCAGCGCCTGGCCGACGCCGCCGACGGCATTCCCGGCGCTGCCCGCCTTGAGCGCCCCCACCGACTCCTGCACGCCGCGGAGGATCGAGACCCGGACGTCGTCGGGCACGCGCGGCGAGATCCGCGCGGTGGCGAGGAGCGCCGCCAGATCCAGGGGCAGCACGAGGCGCGAGCCCTCCCTCTTCCGGTCCTCGCGCCGGCGCTTCACGACGATGTCGTGGAACAGGCGGAGGGCGCGCGCGCGCCACTTGTACGCCGTGGACAGCGGAATGCCGCGCTGCTGCGCGAGATCCGCCATCGGAGTGCTGTGGAGATCGTGCCCGACCAGGATCCAGTGCGCATCGGCGTCGAGCTGTTGCATGAGCTCCAGCACGACGAGCCGCTCCTGATCCGAGATCAGCAGCTCTTCCGAGGTCTTGGCGGGGTCGACGAGGGGAGGGATCTCCTCGTCGGGCAGGAGCTCTTCGTAGCGGTGCTGGGCCTTCTGCAGGTAGTGCGAGGCCGTGTGGACCGTGATCCTGTTCAGCCAGCGCTCGGGCCGGGAGATCTCGGGATTGTATTTGTTGAAGCTCAGGTACGCCGCGAACAGGACCTCCTGCGCGAGGTCCTTGCGATCGCGCAGCGGGACCCCCAGGCCCGTCAACCAGCGCCCTACGAGCGCGGATGTTTTCTCACGAAAGAGAAGCTCGAAAGCGCGCTCTTTCTCGGGTGGACCGCCTTGGCCCGGGCGTCGAGGTCTTGTCATACACAAGTCCAGTTCCGGGCACGGACGCGAGATTGCCGGCCGAGGCAGGCCACGCGCGACGGACGGGGGGCCGGACGGCCGCTCGCGGGCGCCTGGAGGCCGGAAATGCCGCGAAATCCTCGCGAGAACGGGGCGCGCGGGCGCTCCGGTCCCATCCGAATTTCGAATGTCATTCTCAAGTACAATTCATACGGAGAATGAATCGTTCTGCACCCAGGTTGCGGCTCTGAGGAGGCGCCGGGACGCACCGGCTGGCCGGGGATTCCGGGTGCGCCCGCGCGCGACTCGAGGCAGGCTGCCGCCCCCGCCCCGCGGATCCAGCGCATGAAGCTCACCGACTTCTCACTCGCATCGCTCGCGGCGACCTCGCGCCGCAACACCATCCGCGACGTCTGGGACAAGCTGAGCCCCTTGCCAGGGGGCAAGCGCCTGTTCAGCCGGCTCATCGGCTCGATGGCCCCCTACACGGGGACGATCCGCGCCGAGGTCGAGGTCCTCGAGCGCGGCCGCGCGGAGGTGTCGATGCGCGACCGGCCGGGGCTGCGCAACCACCTCCGCTCGGTGCACGCCGTCGCGCTCGTCAACCTCGCCGAGCTCACCGGCAACACGGCGCTGTCTTATGCGCTGCCCGATGATGCCCGGTTCATCGTCGCGGGCCTCTCGATCGAGTACGTGAAGAAGGCCCGCGGGACGATCCGCGCCGTCTGCGAGTGCCCCCTCCCGGAGACCAGCGAGCGCAGGGAGTACGATATCCCGGTGAGCCTGCGCGACGCGACGGGGGCCGAGGTCGCCCGCGCCGTCCTCCGCAGCCTCGTCGGTCCGAAGAAGCAGCCCTGAGCTCGGCGACGCGCCGCCCCCCGGAGCCCCCGGGCGCTCCCGCCCCCTGCATTCCGGCAAAGCTCCACGCGCCGGAGCCTCCCCCTGTACTCCAAAGCCCCCAGCGCTCCGGCGGAGCCCTACGCTCCGGAGCAGCCCTGTGCTCCAAAGCACCTTGTGGTCCGGAGCAATCCTGTGCTTCGGCGCAATCCTGTACCCGCAAGCACACGGGGAGCTCAGCTATCGCCTGACCTCCTTGAAGCGTCTCACCCCGTCCCACATCGAGCCAGAGCGCGGACAGAGGGTTCGAGTCAACACGCTCGACAAAGCGCTTCCAGGGTGTTTCGATTCTTCTCATGAGGAACCGGTCAACGATGGTGGCGCTCGCCGCGACGGGGATCAGCGTGATCTTCGCGGCGTGCGGGGGGTCCGATGGCTCGGTCTCCGCCGGCGGAGCCGGCGGAGCGGGTGCCGGGGCCGGCTCGGGGACAGGCCCGGGGACGGGCTCGGGGAATGGCACGGGGACAGGCGGAGCGACGAGCACCGGATATGGCACCGACGGGCCTGGAGAGATCACCACCGGGCCCAGCAGCGGCGCCGGCGAAGGCGCCGGCGGCGAGGCGTCGTGCGCCGGGGAGACGAAAACGGCGGAGCTCGTGCCGCTCGACCTCTACATCATGCTCGACTCGTCGGGGTCGATGAGAGATCGCCTCGCGACGGGCGGCACCAAGTGGGACGCCGTGACCGACGCGCTCGAGGCCTTCTTCACCGACCCCAAGTCGGAGGGGCTCGGCGTCGGGCTCCAGTACTTCCCTCTGCTGAACGCCGACCTGCCCACGAGCTGCAGGACCAACGAGGAGTGCGGCGTCAGCGGGCCGTGCGCGCTCCGGGCCTGTCGCGACTCGTTCGACGCCCGCACGGGCATCCAGGTCTGCGTCGCCGACGCGGACTGCCCGGACGGCGACGCGTGCATCGACATCGGCGTGTGCTCCCAGAGCAGCAACACCATCTGCGGTGACATCGGCGAGCGCTGTCCCAACCGCGCGGGCACGTGCAACAAGCTGTCCCGGAGCACCTGCGCTCACCCGTACTCGTGCGTCACCGAGGACTACGCGACGCCCGCCGTCTCGATCGCGCCGCTCGACGCCGCCTGGGCCGACGAGCTCATCGGGTCGATCGGCCAGACCTTCCCCGACGGGGGCACGCCCACCGCCGGCGCCCTGTCCGGCGCGATCGCCCAGGCCCAGGCCCACGCCCAGGCGAATCCGACCCACAGGGTCGTCACCGTGCTGGCCACCGACGGGATGCCCACGGAGTGCAATCCCACGTCCGCCGACGGCATCGCGGAGATCGCGGCGGCGGGGCTGAGCGGCTCGCCGAGCATCTCGACCTTCGTCATCGGTGTCTTCGGCAGGGACGACGACGGCGCCCAGGACACGATGAACCGCATCGCCGAGGGCGGCGGGACGACGACGGCCTACTTCATCGACACGAACTCCGACGTCACGCAGGCGTTCCTCGACGCGCTCAGCGAGATCCGCGGGACGAGCCTCGCGTGCGAGTACCAGGTCCCGGCGCCGTCCGCCGGGCAGACGCTCGATTACGGGACGCTCAACGTCCAGCACACGCCGCCGCAGAGCAGCGACCCGTCGACCATCTTCTACGTGGCCAGCGAGGCGCGCTGCGACGCGACCGCCGGCGGCTGGTACTACGACGTCGACCCCACGACCGGCGGCACGCCGACGAAGATCGTGATGTGCCCCGCGACCTGCACCCACTTCCAGGCGGGCGGGCAGGTCCAGCTCCAGGTCGGCTGCAAGACCGAGATCCCGCCGATCAACTGAGCCCTTCCCCCCACGCCCGCCGGCGCCGCGCGCCCCCCATGGCTCGCCCGCGCGGCCGGCGGCGCGCCGCGCGTCAGGCGTCGAGCGCCGCGGGCCGCGCGGCGGCGGACGGTCCGCGGGTGCGCAGCCAGAAGTACGCTCCGGATACAGCGAAGAGGGCCCCGCAAACGAACGCGGTCGCGTAGCTGAAGCCGAGGAAGAACTCGAGCCACGAGCGCTTCGCGTGGCCAAAGCTCTTGTAGAGCAGGAGCGCCACGCTCCCGAGATAGCCGAAGGCGTCGGCCGCGGTGATCAGGAAGCCCGCCGTCGCCACCGAGCCCACGGCCGCGATGAGCCGGTCGAAGAGGACGCAGTTGTACGGGACGTACCCCACATAGAGCCCGAGCCCGACGCTGATCATCCAGGCGACAGGGCCGATGACGCCCGCCTGGTAGAGCGCGGTGCTCAGCCCCGCGAGCGCCGCCCCGGCGATCATGACCCCGTGGATCGCGACGAGCGCCGTGCGGTTGTTGCGGATGCCGATCATCACCGCGACCGAGAGGAGCGCGCCGACGGCCACCGGGATCTCGGCCGTGGTCAGGATGGCCGGCTGGTCGGTGTAGCCGAGGGCGTCCCAGATCTCGCGGGCAAAGTTGTCCCGGAAATCGCGGTAGGCGGTGAGGACGACGTAGCCGAGGACGAGGGTCGCGAGCCCGCCCGCGTTCGCGAGGACGAACGCGCGCCGCGCGGCGCGGTCCATCGGCGCGCGCCGGGTCCGGAGCGCTTCATCGTCCACCGAGGGCGGCGGGATCTGCGCGAGCATCCACACCGAGAGGAGCAGCGGCGGGAAGAAGAGGGCGCCTGTCACCGCGGGCATCCAGACCTCCGGGACCCCCCAGCCGAGCGTGATTTTGCCAACGGTCTTCACGAAGCCGCTCGCGACGATGAAGCTGGCGCAGAGGCCGGCGCCGAGCAGATCGCTCACGCGGCGCCCCTCGAGGAAGCCGAAGACGAGCCCCCAGACCATGCCGAGCGGCAGGCCGTTCAGCACCAGGAAGACGGCGGCGTAGGGTGCCGGGGCGAGCCCGAACAGGATGAGCGCGACCTCGCTCACCCCGATGCACGCGAGGATGGCGAGCGCGCGCCGCTCGGGCGGCATCTCGGAGACGACCTTGATGCCAAGGAACTTGGAGGCGCAGTACCCGAGCACCTGGGCGATGATGTAGAGGCTCTTCAGATCGAGCGCGGGGAGCAGCGGCAGCGCGACCATCCCCTTGAAGGAGCCGACCGCGAACGGCTTGCGGAAGGCGTACATGCAGAAGTAGGTCGCGAACGCGGCGATCACGGCGAAGGCCGTGAACACCGGCGGAGGGGCTCGCTCGAGCCATTTCGTCACGCTTCGCTGGGCCGGCATGGGAGCTCCGAGGAAGGCGCGAGGGTAATCGCGGCCGCGCGGCGCGCGCATGGATTTTCGGTGAGGAGCGGGCCGGGCGACCGCCCGCACACGAACACGCGAACCGCGGATCTCGCCGTGCCCTGCCGAGCGTCCGGCCGGTATACCGCGATGGTCACATTTTTCGCCTTCCGCCCCGCTCTCTTCTCCCGGCTCGTGTCGCGACTCGCCCCTCGTCGCTCCGTTTTTCGGTCCTCGCTCTTCGCCTCTCGCGCCTTTCGTGGGGCGCCCGCGAGCGTGCGGCGTTCGGGGAAGCTCATCGGCAATCGATGAGGCGGGCTCATCCGCGTGGCCATGGTCGAGATCGGATGTCCGGAAGTCAACACCTCGGTGAGCAACGCCGGCGCGCGGCCCGGAAAGTCATGTGAGCTCGTCCGTCGGCTCCCGAGCCACGCTCAGGGGAGGCCCTAAGTCATGATGTCGTCACTGTGGCACAACGTCTCTGTGAGACGCTTTGGTCGCTCCGGCCTGGGGCGCATTGCACCTCGCAGCGGGCCTGACGAGGCGAAATCTCCCTGAAAACGGAGCGAAATACCGCCCTCGCCGTCCTGGAACACCCCTTGCGATGCCGGATCGCGCCGGGGCGTCGGGGCCCTGGATCTTCAGGCCACGCGGCGCCGGACAGGCACGCACGACAGGCGGCTCGATACGGCTGTCTTCTCGCACGCTCGTGCGTCGCCCGAACGTCGCCCGAATGTGGACCGAGCGTCGGCTGGATCACCGGAGAGGAGCGGCCCAGTTTCGCTGCCGTGCCGCTCTCCTCGCAAGAAAGGCGGAGGAGTCATGCCGAATCGTCAGGGATGGATCGACGAGGAACATAACGACGGGCCGGGGCGCGACGACGAGCGTTTTGGGTCAACCCAGGGGCAGCGAGGCGATGAGCGATATCGTGGCGAGCGCGGAGCCAGCGGGGATGCTAGTTACGGGCATCGTGGCAACTACGAGCAAGTCCTCCAGCGAGACGATCGGCGCCATTCCCGCGGAGGTCACGATGATTTCCGCGGTCGCTCCGATCAGCGAGAGTCTGTCGGACGCGGCCACGAGGGCGAGAGCGGCGGCGAGGGCGACCCGAGCTGGCGCGGCCACGGCGGCGAACGCGGCTGGGATGGCCGACAGGATCGCGGCTGGGGGCAGCGCGAAGACGCCCAGCGCCAGGCCTCGGGCGGCCAGCGTGATGACTTCCAGCGAGGAGGTCGCGACGATCTTGACGCCAGGCGCGGCTACGGCGGCGGCCAGGGCGGCTTCGGCGGCGGCCAGGGCGGCTTCGGTGGCGGCCAGGGCGGTCACGGCGGCCAAGGTCACTTCGGCGGCGGCCAGGGCGGCTACGGCGGCCAAGGCGGCTTCGGCGGCGGCCAAGGCGGTTACGGCGGCGGCCAGGGCGGATTCGGCGGCGGCCAGGGCGGCTTCGGTGGCGGCCAGGGCGGCTTCGGTGGACAGAGTCGACTCGGCGGCTACGGCGGAGAGGGATTCGGCAGCGGCCGTGTCGGTTTCGCCGGTGGCCAGGGCGTCTATGGCGATGAGGGCGGACAGGGCCGCTTCGGCGGACAGGGCCGCTTGGGCGAACAGGGTGGCTTCGGCGGACAGGGCCACTTCGGCGGACAGGGTGGCTTCGGTGGCAGCCAGGGCGGTTATGGCGCCGGTCAGGGCCACTTCGGTGGCCAGGGTGGATTCGGCGGCGGCCAGGGCAGCTTCGGTGGCCAGGGTGGATTCGGCGGCGGCCAGGGCAGCTTCGGTGGCCAGGGTGGATTCGGCGGCGGCCAGGGCAGCCAGGGCAGCTTCGGTGGCCAGGGTGGATTCGGCGGCGGCCAGGGCAGTGAGGGCGGCTTCGGAGGCCAGGGTGGATTCGGTGGCCAGGGTGGATCTGGTGGCGGCCAGGGCCGCTTCGGTCGCCCGGGAGGCCTGGACGGAGGCCAGCACGAAGGATACGGAGCCCGCGGCGGCCTCCGGCAGTGGGCCGACGACGAACGCGGCTGGAACGAGCGGCCAGGACAGCAACGCGGGTACGAAGGGCACGAGTCGTCCTCCGGCGGCGATCAAGGCCCTTCCCCCTACGGAGGACAGGGGTTCGCCGGACAGGCCTCAGGCGGCCGCAGCTTCCTCCAGACCGTTCGACAGGGCGGTGGGCTCAGCGGCTCGCGTGGCCGCCCGCCCAAGGGGTACAAGCGCTCGGACGAGCGGATCCGCGAGGATATCTGCGACCAGATCTCCGATCAGCCGGACCTCGACGCGAGCGACGTCGAGGTGAAGGTGCAGAACGGCGAGGTCATCCTCTCCGGGACCGTCCGCGAGCGTCGCTTCAAGCACCAGCTGGAGGTGCTCGCCGAGCGGATCTCGGGCGTGAGCGACGTGCGGAACGAGATCCGACTCTATCGCGAGCAGCAGCAGGGCGAGGCGAGGACGAGCGCGGGGCTGTCGTCGAGCGAGCGCGCCGCCGCGAGCACGACCGGCGTTGCGGCGGGCTCCGCGACCTCCATCGGCGCGACGTCGCCCCCGGAGACAAAGAACAACGAGTCGCGCCGGAACGCCTCCTGAGCTCCGGCGCGAATGGCCGAGGTGGGCGGACCGCCGCGCAGCGGTCGATTGCAGGCCGAGCGCGTGGCCCATGGGGCGGCGGGAGCCGCCCCAGCCACGCCTAGCCGCAACCGCCTTCGTGCTCGCCGCCCCCCTCGGCGTCCCCGCCGCCGCCTTCGTTGCCCCCGCCGCCGCCTTCGTTGGCCCCGCCGCTCCCGTCGCTCTCGTTACCGCAGCTGACCTCCCACAACCCGGTCGGTCCGTCGCAAGTGGCGCTCACTGTGCCGCATTCGAGCTTATAACTGCACGGCCCCACGCCGTAATAGGCACTGCAGTCCGTTCCGTTCTCAGGCACTTCCACCACGGGACACGCGGTGCAGCGCTCGACCCACACGCCGTCGGTACAGACGACGCCGCAGGAGGTGCAGGCGTAGTCGCAAGACTCGCCCTCAACTGCGCAGGGCGCTCCCGGCGGAGCGCCCCCTCCGAAGGAATCACATGCGACGGGGGCGTTGCCACCGGTCGATGCGCTGGACGACGTGGTCTCCTCGGGCGTGTCGCCAGTACCGCTCGATACGCTGGATGACAGGGTCTCGTCGGGCGTGCTGCCCCCCGAACCGCCGCCGGAAGGCGGCTCGACCGCGTCCGAGCAAGCGAACACAGGAACGAGCGCGACGGGAATGAGCCATCGGATAAAGGTCTTCATGCCGCCCCCTCAGCAACGGATGTGCCAGCACAACAGCGGATTTTTGAGCGCGAAACGATGATGTGCGCCAGAGTGAGCCGCACCCCATTCCGTCATCGGCACACAGGCATGGCGCATCCTGTGCCTCGCCCCCGCGCATCCGGACCGCGGCGCAAACGTGGGAGAACTCGACGCCGTGCCCCGTACGCCGGTCCTCGGCGCGCAGGACGCTGAATGCTCGCGCCACCGTAGGCAACGGAAGGCGGCGGAGGCCATCAGGACATGCGATCGATCGGAAGGCTAGGGAGCGCCGCTGCCTGCGGGTTCGTGACGCTGTGCGCGGGCGTTGCGTCGGCAGCCAGCGCGCCGTCGTGGGAGAGCGTGCCGCCCATGATCACCCCGCGGGGCGAGCATACGGCCACGGTGCTCCAGGACGGCAGGGTGCTCGTCGCGGGTGGATACCCGGAGCTGGACAGACCACCGCTCACGAACAGCGAGGCGACGAGCCTCCAGGCAGTCGAGATCTACGACCCGGCGACCAGGACATGGACGCCGGCGGCGCCGCTCCTCCAGGCCCGCAGCGGACACGCGGCCGTCCTTCTGCCAGACGGCCATGTCCTCGTGGCCGGCGGCAGGACGAGGAACGCAGCGGCGCTGGGAACGTCCCTGCCTTCGGCCGAGATCTACGACCCGATGAGCGACACCTGGACGCCTGCAGGATCGCTGTCGATACCCCATCCCGCGCCCTCGATGATGCTCGCCGGCGGCAGACCGGTGCTCTTCGGCCAGGGCTGGGACTACGCGGATCGCAATATGGACGGCGTGGCCGAGCTGCGCTATTACATGAATTCGGCCATCTACAACCCGGAGTCGCGCGGCTGGACGGAATTGCCGTTCTGCAAATCCGTGGACCGGTACACGACGTACGGGCCCAATCCCCTGAGCGCAACGCTGCTCCAGGACGGCCGGGTCATGGTGACCGGAGCCGGCTGCAGCCTCTATGATCTGGAGACCCAGATCTGGACCTGGGAGAACGGGGCCGTAAGGCCGACGACCGAATACGAGGCTCCCAGCGCGACGACGCTCCCGGGCGGCGGGGTCCTGGTCCTGGGAGGCATCTCCGCCGGTCCGGGCCCGGCTGATCCTGCCTTCTCGCAGGTCTATTTCCCGCAGGACGATCGATGGGCGCCGACTTCCGGGTCGTATGCTCCGGCCTCGACGCCGTGCGCTGCGGGCAGCTCGGGCAGCCAGGGAATGCGCACATCGCTGCTCCCGAGCGGAAAGGTGCTGCTCACGGGAGGTGTGGAGCCCTGTTTTGCGCAGGGGACGACAGACCTCATCTTTCCCTTCCACGCGACCCGGGCGATCTTCGACGAGGCGACGCTCTCCTGGTCGAGCCTCGCGCTGGAGCCGCCCGCCACCATGGCGCGCGCCCACCATTCGTCGACGCGGCTCAACGACGGGAGCGTGCTGATCGCCGGCGGTTACATCGATGCCTCGACCGCGACGGCATCGGCGGTGCTCTTCCGCGAGCGCTCGCAGCTCGGCGCGGCCTGCGAGACGGACAGCGACTGCGGGAGCGGCTCCTGCGCGGATTCGGTCTGCTGCGACGCGCCCTGCGCCGGGCCTTGCGACGCCTGCGCGGCGGCCTCGGGAGCGTCGCAGGATGGCGCCTGCACCCCGCTCTCCGGCGTCGCCTGCGACGACGCGGACGCGTGCGTCGTCGGAGGTGTTTGCGAGGCGGGCGCGTGCGTCGACGGCGCGGCTGCGCCGGACGGGACCCCGTGCAGCGACGGCGACGTCTGCTCGGCGGCGAGCGCGTGCGTAGGAGGCGCCTGTACGGGGTCGAGCCTCGCGGTGTGCTTGCCCGTCGATGACTGCCATGAAGCGCCGGTGTGTGACCCCGCGGCGGGGTGTGCGGCGCCCGCGTCCGCGAAGCCGGACGGTACGCCCTGCGACTTCGCCGGTTCCGCAGAGGGTTGGGAGGCGACGGGGCGGATGGGCGTCCTCCTCAACCAGCCTGCGGCCACCCTGCTCCAGGATGGAACGCTGCTCATGATCGGGTTCGGCGAGACAGGCAATCCGCCGCAGGCGGGCAGTGTCTGGCTCCGCTACGACCCGAGCACGGGCTCGTGGCAGCCCCCCGAGAAGCTGGACGGGCTGAAGCTGCCGTCGAGGCTCGCATCGCTTCCTGACGGGACGGCCCTGGGGCTCCCCGATCGCCCGCGCCGGCGCCCCTCGCCGACGATGCGATTCGACCCTGAGGCGGGCGTGTGGACGCCGGCTGCGACCAGCATCGGGCCGCGCCTTATGGCCCGCGCGACGATCACGCCGCTCGCAGACGGCCGGCTACTCGTCGCCGGCGGCGACAACATCATCGACGCCGGCGGAGAAATGGTCGAGATCTACGACTCCGTCACGAACACGTGGACCCAGGCGGCGCCCATGAACGTCCCGCGAAGCCTCGCCACGGCGACATTGCTGCAGGACGGCAGGGTCCTCGTCGCGGGCGGAGACGAGGATTCCCCGGAGGTGAGCGCGGAGATCTACGACGCGGCGACCAACACGTGGACGCGCGTCGCCTCGATGCACTGGAGCCGCCACCAGCACGCGGCAACGCGGCTTCTGGACGGCCGGGTGCTCGTCGTCGGGGGACGAGGAGGGAGCAGCAGAAGCAACACGGAGATGGCCGAGATCTACGATCCGGCGAGCGACACCTGGACCTCGACGAGAGAGACGGTCGAGCCACGGAACTCCCCCAGCGCGGCGCTCCTCCCCGATGGCAGGGTCCTGGTGACGGGCCTCCCGTCCGCATCCAGAGCCAATGACGGTGCCTTCACGGCCGAGATCTACGACCCAGCGAGCGACACCTGGACGCTCGCGCCGGCGCTGGACGTGAGGGATCAGAGCGCCGTGATGGAGCGGCTCCACGACGGCCGTATCCTGATCGCCGGCGGCGGTACGACGTATCAACGTCTCGACAATGCGTGGCTCTATGTCACAGCGCAGCCGGCGTCGCCCGGGATGTGCCAGAGTGGCGCCTGCGTGCCGGGCGGAGGCGGGAGCGAGAGCGCTGGCGCGGGGGGCGGCAGCGACGGCGTCGGCGGCAGCACCACGGGCGAAGGCGGCGGGGCCGTGAGCGGCAGCGGCGGTGCAGACGGCACGGCGGCGGGCGGCCACGGCGGCGGCGACACCAGCAGTGGCATCGGCGGCGCCGCCAGCAACGGCGTAGGCGGCGGCGACACCAGTAGTGGCATCGGAGGCGCCAGCAACGGCGTAGGCGGCGGCGACACCAGCAGTGGCATCGGCGGCGCCGCCAGCAGCGGTGTCGGTGGTCATCCGGACGGCGGCGGCGGCGATGCCAGCAGTGGCATCGGTGGCAATGCCAGCAGTGGCATCGGTGGCGACGCCAGCGCCGGTGTCGGTGGCAATCCAGGCGGCGGCGATACCAGCAGTGGCATCGGTGGCAACGCCAGCAGCGGCATCGGCGGCGCCGGTGTCGGTGGCAATCCAGGCGGCGGCGACACCAGCAGTGGCATCGGCGGCGGCGCCAGCAGCGGTGTCGGTGGTCATCCGGACGGCGGCGGCGGCGATGCCAGCAGTGGTGTTGGTGGCAATCCAGGCGCCGGCGGCGGCGACGCTGGCAGTGGCACCGGTGGCAACGCAGGCGGCGGAACCAGCGGCGGGGACAACGGGGGCGCTGGCGGCACGGCCGCAGGCGGCAACGGCGGTGACGCCAGCCATCAAGGAGGCGCCACATCCACCACGACCAGCGCGGGCGGAGATGACCCCACGACCACCGGCGCCAGCACGACGGGCACGCAGAGCAGCAGTGGAGGCGATCTCCCGAGCGCAGCAGGGGGCTGCGCCTGCCGCACGGCGAATGGCCCGCAAGAGACACCGGCCTGGCTGCTCGCCCTCGGAGCGCTCGCCGCCGCGCGGCTGCGCCGGCGCCTCGTAAGGCCCCGCCGCAACGCCTAAGTTCTCGAGAGCACGTCTGCCAATCGCCCCCCCTGGCTCGTCACCACGCTCGCGGATCATTTCGTCCTCGCAAGAGCCAGGGGCGTGGCGAGGGCCGATCTCGGGCACGCGCCCGCAGGGTCGTGAGCCTCGCGTCGGCCCCCTCGAGTCCGGTTGACTCGACTCTGTGACTCATCGACCATGTCGTCCATGGTCCCCTTCGTTGCCTTCATTCCCCTGTCGAACTGGCTGCGGGGCTTCGACCGCTACGGGATGCGTTACTCGAAGGCGTTGATCCGCGAATCGACCTTCCCGGACGCTTTCTACATGATGAAGGAAGACGAGCCCTTTGCGCCCGGGCTCGAGAAGGCGCGGAGGCTCGTGACGAGGCTCGGGCGGCCGAAGGATCGCGTCGTGGCGCTGCGGGCGCGGCTCCCCGTCGGGCCCGACGCGATGCGCCCGAACGACGTGACGGGCACGGGCATCGGCTGGCGCTGGCCGTCGAGCGAGATCCCCTTGAGCGGCGTGGCGTGGGTCGATGCGCATGGCGCCCTCGTGCCCACCCGGCACGAGGAGATCACCGCGGAGGCCTTTCGCCTCGATGGCGCCGGCCTCATCGACTGGGCGAGTTGCCGGCCGCGGAGCATCTCGGTGCTGCCCGTCGCGAATGCTTGCCAGGCGCATTGCGCATTCTGCTTCTCGAAGGCGAGCGTCTCCGATCTCGCGCGCCAGCGGGGCGCCACGCTGGAGCGCTACCTCGACTGGGCGAAGCGCGCGAAGGAGCGCGGCGCCGAGCGCGCCGTCATCACCGGCGGCGGCGAGCCGACGTTGCTCGAGCCCGAACGACTCCGCGCGCTCGTTCGTGGCCTCTCCGAGCTCTTCCCGAGGTCCCTCCTCATCACGAACGGCGCGCGCCTCGACCTCGCGCAGGTCGAAGAGCTCCGGGACGCAGGGCTCACCACCCTCGCGGTGAGCCGACACGGCGTGACGCGCGAAGACGACGCGCGCATCATGGGAATCGAGGTCGACTCCGGCGCGCTGGGGAGCGCGGCGGGCCTTCGCACGCGGGCCATTTGCGTCCTCCAGCGCGGCGGCGTCGATGACGCCGCGAAGGTGCGCGCCTACCTCGAACGGAGCGCCGAAGAGGGGTTTCAGGAGGTGTGCTTCAAGGAGCTCTACATCTCGAGCCTCTCGGAGAACCCGTGGGCGCCGAGCGCGGCCAACCGGTATTGCGAGGCAAACCAGGTACCCCTCTCGCTCGTGCTCCACACGCTCGCGGACCTCGGCTTCGAGAGATGCGCTGAGCTCCCCTGGGGGAGCCCGGTGTTCGAAGGAACCATGGGCGGCCGCATGCTCCGCGTGGCCGCCTACACCGAGCCATCGGTCGGCTGGGAACGGACTCATGGTCTCGTCCGCTCGTGGAACGTGATGGCTGACGGGTCTTGCCTCGCCTCCCTGGAAGATCCGAGCTCCACCTTATGAAGCACGAAGCATTTCTCGCGCGCCGCGCGGAGCTCAGGGCCACGCGTCCTTCGCTCGTCGATCTCTCGGAGCTCAACGTTTACCGGAGCCTCGCGCGTTTCTTCCCGGCCATCGCGCCCTCGACCCACCCGGAGGCGTCGTATCGCTGTCACCTCGCGGAGCGGTTCCTCGCGCACCTCGAGCTACCGCAGGCATTCAAGCCGCGCACGCAGGTCAGCCACGGTATCCGTCGCTCGCTTCGCGCGTTGTTCGAGCTCCTCGCGAAGCGGGACGCGCGCGTCGGTGTCCCCGCCGACGTCTACCCCGTCTACCAGCAGCTCGCGGCCGAGGCGGGAGCGACCCTCGTCCCGTGGAATGCGCGCCTCGGGTTACCTGTCCTCGACGAGCTCGACGCGGTGTTGATCTGCGAGCCCCTCAAGCCGTGGGGCTCGCACCTGTCGCCTCTCGAAGCGGCCCAGCTCCGGCGCTGGGCGCGCGCGGACGAGCGGCGGATGCTGATCCTCGATTCGGCCTATGCGACGCCGCCGACAGAGCAGGCGCGGGCGCTGCTCGACGACGAGAGCGCGATTCTCCTCGCCTCGCTGTCGAAGGGCTGGCTCATCCCGGATCACGCGGGGCTCTGCATCGTGCCCGAGCGTTTTCAGAAGGAGGCGCGGGACGCCTTCGCGAAGCTGCCGAAGGACGAGCCGCGGGTCCAAATCGGGTACGCGGCGCTCACCGAACATGCCTCGCGCCCGCGGGAGGTCGGCGCGATCTTGAGCGACCGCGCGCGCAGGCTCGACGCGCTGACGAGCGCGAGGCCCGATCTGAAAGCCTCCCGGTGCAGCGGCTACTTCGCGATCTCGGCGAGGTCGTTCGGCGAATTGCTGGAGCTCGGGATCCTCGGCGTGCCTGCGCCGGTCTTCGGCGGTCCCGAGGACCTCAGCGTGCTCTCGAGCCTCGAAAGCCAAGAAGCTCGCTGAGCCACGGCGCTCGGTGCATGAACACTTATTGAGTTGGCGTCGCCTTTTCATGAGGGGCTGATCGCATCTTGGTTGTGCGATCCCGGTAGGCCTCCTGTAGGGCACCTCGCGACAGGCGCCAGTCCGTGCCTGTCAAGTCTTTTCGGCAACATCCTGTGCGACCGAATTTGGCCCCATCCCTCCCCTCCTTGTGATCCTATCGGAGACACCTGTCGCGGGCGCCGCATCCTGCGCCCTGCCCGCGTCTGCCTATGGCCGAGGTGCTCGCCGCATCGCTCGCGTTCCCTGCCGTGATCTTCACGGTCGCGCTCGCGCTCGCGCTCATCTACTGGCTCTTCGTCCTCCTGGGCGCGGTCGACCTCGATCTGCTCGGCGGCGCCCATGGCGACGCGGCGCCCCACCTCGGCGGGCTCGAAGGCGCTGCCAAGGGCGCCCTTGAAGGCGCCGTCAAGGGCTCGCTCGAAGGCGCCGCCAAGGGTTCGCTCGAAGGGGCTGCCAAGGGCACGGCGGACGGGGCCGACGGCGCGGAGGATGCCGGCTCGCTCCTCGCCGCGCTCCAGCTCCACCGCGTGCCGGCGACCGTGTCGCTCACGCTGATCGCGGCGTTCGGCTGGTTCACGAGCGCCCTGTCGACGGTGCTCGTCGAGCCGCTCTGGCTCGGCTCGGGGCTGCCTCACTGGACGCTCGGCGCCGCGGTGCTCGCCGGCTCGCTCGTCGTGGCAGTGCTCTCGACCTCGCTCGCGGTACGGCCGCTCGGCCCCCTGTTCGTGACCCGGCACGCCCAGTCGAAGAAGGATCTCGTGGGCCGCGTGTGCGTCATCTCCACCGGGCGCGTCGACGACCGCTTCGGTCAGGCGACGATCGACGAGGGCGGGGCGAGCCACATCCTCGACGTCCGATGCGACACGCCCGGCGCGCTCCGCCGGGGCGACCGCGCGCTGCTCGTGAGCTGGGACCCGGACCGAGAGGTCTTCAGCGTCGAGCCGCTCGACGCCCTCCTGGGCCCTCCCCCTCCCCTGGCGGAGCGGGGTGCGTCCCGCGTGGAAGCACGCCCGGCCGATGTCGAGGAGGACGACGCGCCCGCGGCGCGCGCAGCGGACGAGCGGCAGCGCCGCAGCTGAACGCCGGCGCGGGCGCCGCGGCTGAACACCGCTGTCGGGCGGGCGGTTTCGTGTACGCTCGTCCCCGAGGGGGCGTCATTCGGCCCCCGACCCGGCTCTGAGCGGGCCTGGGCGTCCGACCCTCACCGACGCAAACGCGGGGGCCGGCGCTCTCCCCTCCACCGAAACGCGAAGGAGCTCCGCGTGCCCCCTGTGACCGTCCCCCTAGTCATCGTCCTCGTCGGCGTCCTCGCCTTCGTCGCCCTCGGGATGCTGGTGATGTACGCCAAGTTCTACCGCCAGGTGGATCAGGGCAAGGCGCTGATCATCAACACGAGAGGGCAGGACCCCATCGTCACCTTCACAGGGACGCTGGTGCTGCCGATCATCCACCGCGCCGAGTACATGGATATCTCGGTCAAGACGATCGAGATCGACCGGCGCGGCAAGGAAGGCCTCATCTGCAAGGACAACATCCGCGCGGACATCAAGGTCACCTTCTTCGTGCAGGTGAACAAGACGCAGGACGACGTGCGCACGGTCGGGCGGACCATCGGCTGCGCCCGCGCGTCGAACCCGGAGACGCTCGAGCAGCTCTTCGCCGCGAAGTTCTCCGAGGCGCTCAAGACGGTCGGCAAGCGCCTGAACTTCGAGGACCTCTACAAGGAGCGTCAGAAGTTCAAGGACGACATCATCGACGTCATCGGCAAGGACCTGAGCGGGTTCGTGCTGGCCGACGCGGCGATCGATTACCTGGAGCAGACGCCCATCGAGCTGCTCGACAAGGACAACATCATGGATGCCGAGGGCATCCGGAAGATCACCGAGCTCACGGTCGCGCAGAACGTGCTGACGAACGAGCTCCGCCAGAAGGAGCGGATGGAGATCGGCAGCCAGAACCTGAACTCCGACGAGGCCATCTTCCGCTTCGAGCAGCGCCGGGCCGAGGCCGAGGCGAAGAAGGCCAAGGAGATCGCGGTGGCGCAGGCGCGCGAGCAGAACGAGGCCGCGCGCATCCTGAGCGACGAGCGCAAGAAGACGGTGCTCCTCCAGGAGAAGAACGATGAGGAGGCCTTCGTCGCCCGCGAGGCGAAGGAGCGCGGCGTCTCGGTCGCCCAGAAGAACAAGGAGCGGGAGGTCGCGGTCGAGACCGAGCGCGTCGAGAAGGCGCGTCAGCTCGAGATCGTGAGCCGCGAGCGCGATGTGACGCTCCAGCAGATCGCGCGCGAGAAGGAGCTCGAGGTCCAGAGGAAGGACATCGCCGACGTGGTCCGGGCGCGGATCGCGGTCGAGAAGACGGTGGCCGAGGAGGAGGAGCGCATCAAGGACGTGCGCGCTGTGGCCGAGGCGACGCGCCTCAAGGACGTGACGCGCATCAACGCGGAGGCCGAGGCGCAGGAGCAGCTCGTCAAGCAGCTCAAGGGCGCCGAGGCGAGCGAGGAGGCGGCGAAGTTCCGGGCGCGGGAGAAGCTCATCACGGCCGACGCCGAGCTCGAGGCGAGCGACAAGGCGGCGCGCGCGAAGATCCGCCTCGCCGAGGGCCACCAGGCCGAGTCCGCGGCCGAGGGGCTGGCGCGCATCCGGGTGAAGGAGGCCGACGCGCAGGCGATCGAGAAGCAGGGCTTCGCCGAGGCGCGCGTGGCGCTCGAGAAGATGAACGCCGCCGCCGCCGGCGAGGAGAAGCAGGGCCTCGCGCGGGTGATGGTCAAGGAGGCCGAGGCGATGGCGATCGAGAAGCAGGGGCGCGCCGAGGCGACGGTCGCGAAGGAGCGGCTCCTCGCCGAGGCGGCGGGCATCGAGCAGAAGGGGCTCGCGGTCGCGCGGACGCGCGAGGCCGAGGCGCTCGCCCTGGAGAAGACGGGCCTCGCCGAGGCGACCGCGATCAAGCAGCGGCTCCTGGCCGAGGCGGCCGGCACGGCGGAGAAGGCGGCGGCGATGAAGGCGCTCGACGGCGTCGGGCGCGAGCACGAGGAGTTCCGCCTCCGGCTCGAGAAGGAGCGGGCGGTGGAGCTCGAGTCGCTGCGCATCCGGGCCGAGATCGCCAAGGCGCAGGCCGAGATCCTGCACGGGGCGTTCGAGCACGCGAAGATCAACATCGTCGGCGGCGACGGGGCGTTCTTCGATCGCTTCGTCAAGGCGGTCACCCTGGGCCAGTCGCTCGACGGGCTTGTCGACCAGAGCGCGACGGTGCGCGCCCTGGCCGGCGACTACCTGAACGGCAACGCGAGCGTCACGGAGGACCTGAAGCAGCTCGTCACGCCCGGAGGAAAGCCCTCGGACGGCACGCTTTCAGGGCTCTTGACGTCGCTCCTGCCGAGCGCCGACGCCGACGGGAAGAAGAAGATCGAGGCGCTGGCCCAGAAGGCGCGTGAGCTCGGCATCGACGAGCTCGTAAAGTCCCGCCCCCCTCGCGCCTGAGCGGCGCTCTCCCGCTTCGGATACGGGCCCATCTCGACGTTTTCGGTGCTCGGCGTACTTGAGTACGCCTGCGCGCCGAAAACGCCGATCTGGGCCCGTCTCCTGTGCGGGAGAGCACCGCTCGGAGACGGTGAGATGCTCGGGAGTCGTCGATCGCTACCGATCTCCCGAGGTCATCGAGCCATGATCGCTACTGCTTCCTCGTCACGTGGATCACGGCGGCGAGGCACATCTCGTCGAGGGTGCTCTCGCCGAGGTGCACGTCCACCGGCGCGGGGAGGTGCTGCTCCTTGAGCGCCTTCGCGAGGAATGGATTGCTGTTCGAGTTGTCGTACGTGCAGCGCATCGTCAGCAGATCGCCGCCGCGGAGGCGCGGGAGCTGCTCGATGGGAGCGTCGTAGTAGAACCCGCGCTGCCACGAGAAGTCCCACCTCGGCGTCTGCACCAGGCACTGGTCCTCAGGCGCGCCGGCGGCGCCCTCCTCGCGCTCGAGGGTGACCTTCATGTCCGTGCCGACATAGTGCATGTGCGTGCCGGCGCCATAGAGGTACGTCTCCGAGAGAGACACCGCAGCGGGCAGCCTGAACTGCATGGTCTCGACATGATCCGGCACCCCGGCGGGGATCATGAACTCCACGCCATCCGCGTCGTTCGGCCCGGGGAGGAGGCCGCGCCCCTGGGCGAAGGGAGACTCGAAGTTGCCGATCAGCGCGATACCCATGAGCCACTCCGGCACGCCCTGGGTGAAGCGCAGCTGGAGGCGCGTCGCGTCGGGCTCGGCGGTCGTCCCGGCCGGGTGATAGTGGACCTGCATCACCAGCCGCGCCCCCGCGGGGAGCTCAGCGCCGATGTTCGGTTCGAGCTCGATGGGGACGCCCCCCGGCGCCCACGCGGCGACGAGCTCGCCCGAGAACCCGGGGCCGCCAAAGCAGTCGTATCCGCCGTGCTCATCCACGAGCGCATCGGTCGCGCCATCCTTGTCGATGAACACGAGCGCGTGGTGCACGACCTTGCGGTTGCCCGGCATGAGGTGCACGCCGTTGATGTACCGCGCCTCCGTGAGCCCAGGATCCATCACGAAACACCGGAACTGGTCGGCATCGCCGCTCGCGATGAACGGCTCCTTCGGCGCGACCTCCAGCTCGACGCCGGGCAGCCCCGGCGCCTCGGCGACGAACGGGGGCGGCGCGTCCGCCGGATCCCCCTCGGGAGCGCCCGAGGCGGCCCACGCCTCGAAGACCGCTATCTCCTCCTCCGTCAACCGGAGATCGTCCTTCCAGCTGTGAGGAGGCTGGCACTCGTCCGTCTCCATCGCACCCCACGGCGGCATCGTGCGCTCTCGCGCCGAGCGCGCGAGCAGGCTGGCCACGCTGTGCGCAGCGTCGTACGCCGTCAGGCTGAACGGGGCGATGTTGCCGGGAGAATGGCAGCTCATGCAGTGCTTCTGCAGCAGCGGCTCGACGTCTCGATGGAACGTCGGAGATGCCGCCGTGGAGCCCGGCGCTTCCTCACCGGAGCACCCGAGAAGGAACCCCGGAAGGAGCACAAGCAACGTGAGCACGCCAGATGTCGAATTTCGCATGGTACCCCTTTTCGATAGCCCGCGTGTTCAATAGCCCCCGTCGCGCCGACGCGGCGCCGAGAGCACGAATGCCCCGGCGCAACACGGCTCGCCAGGCACCGACAGCATGATCACAAAGATACGGTAACACGGTTCACCCTACAGCACAGGTGTCCGGAGGTGGAGGGTCAGCACGTCGGTGTCGCTCACGGGCAACGTCGTCGCGCACGGCCCGGGGCCCGGGCGGTACCGCCCTGGGCGACGCCGGCTCGGCGGGCGCCTCGGGCAACGTATTCGGATCTGTCGAGAGGGCAGCGCGGCGCCCCCATCGGGCCCCGCGCAAGCGCGGCGACCCAGGCGGGCCGCCGTGGTGACGCGCGACGGCCCAGGCGGACCGCGACGGCCCAGGCGAGCCGCCGCGCTCCCGACGCCGTCAGGGCTCGCGCTGGATCAGTGGACCTCGTTGTGGCACGTGGCGCTGCAGTCGTCGCCGCTCGCGGTGTTGCCGTCGTCGCACTCCTCGAACGCCATCTGCCGCACGCCGTCGCCGCAGTGCGGGCCGAACACGCAGCCCGGAGCGCACTCGCCGTAGCCGCCGTCGTTCTCGCCGTCGTCGCACTGCTCGGGCGGCGCCTGGGTCACGCCGTCACCGCAGCGCGGGCCGTACACGCAGCCCGGAGCGCACTCGCCGTAGCCGCCGTCGTTCTCGCCGTCGTCGCACTCCTCGCCGAGCTCCCGCTGCACGCTCCCGTCGCCGCAGACGGCGCCGATCCGGCAACCGAGGCAGCCCATGCTGCCGTCGTTCACGCCGTCATCGCACTCCTCGCCCCACGCGTCCTGGGTGACCCCGTCACCGCACTTCGCCGCGTCGCCGCACTCCGGCGTGCACCCGCCGTAGCGGCCGTCGTTCACGCCGTCGTCGCACGTCTCGTTGGGCTCCTGGACGACCGCGTCGCCGCACCGCGGCCCGATCAGGCACTCCGACGTGCACCCGCCGTAGCGGCCGTCGTTCACGCCGTCGTCGCACTCCTCGCCGAACTGGCTGTCGATCTCCTCGTCCCCGCAGCGTGGAGCCGCCACGCAGCCCGGCGCGCAAGCCTCGGAGCCATAGCCGCCCAGGTTGGTGCCGTCGTCGCAGATCTCGTACGGCGAGGTCGGCACCCCGTCGCCGCAGTAGAGCCCCAGCGTGCAGCTCGTGGAGCATTTCCCGTACCCCGAGCCGTTGTCGTCCTCGTCGTCGCACTGCTCGTCGGGCGTGACGATGCCGTCGCCGCACACGGGCTCGCAGACGGACGAGGCCGCGTTGAAGCCGCCGAGCGTCAGCTTGTAGCTCGACGCCGTGGTGTGGCGCTCCGCCTGGAACACGACGACCTCGTAGACGCGCCCCGCCGTGAGGCCGAGGTCATCCATGAGCACCGTCCCGCGATCGTCCTCGATGCCGTCGACCTCGCCGGTCCCCATCGGGGTGTGGATGCCGCCGAGGTCGATGCGGAGCCGGTTGTTGATGAACACCCAGACGTCGTCGTCCCCGTAGAAATCGAGCCGCTCACCGCCGTGGTACTCGAACCAGGTGCGGACCTCGCTCGTGAAGTAGAAGTTGTGATTGCCCGCCACGGCCCAGTCGTTGAACGGGTCGAGGGCCTCGTGGCTCGCCTCGCGCTGCGCCGCCGGCACCGATGGGTCCTGCCAGCCCTTGCCGTCGAGCGGGAAGAACAGGTGATCCTCGAAGAGGAAGACGTCCGACGTCCCGACACGCGCGAGCGGGAGCCAGTCCACGACCGTCTTCGAGAGGGACGAGTCGTTGTACCAGCGGTTGAAATCCGTGGCGTTCGTGAGGAAGGCGTTCGGCCGCGCCGCCGCGAACTGGGGCTTGCCGTTGGCCCCGAGCGCGTTCTGCACGATGCCCGTGACGATGGCGTCCGGGGGGTTGGTCCCGGGCTCGAAATTGGGCGCGTCCTCCTTGAAGTCGCGGAACACGATCGGCACGCGGAGCTCGTCGCCCAGGGCCGAATCGTTCCTGCAGCTGTACCCCGGCTCGATCGTGCACGCGCTCGAGCAGCCGTCGCCGCTCCTCGTGTTGCCGTCGTCGCACGCCTCGTCGCCGAGGCGCAGCCCGTCACCGCAGGCCGACGAGCACCCGCTGTCGTCGCAATCCGGCTCGACCTGGCAGAACGGCGTGCAGCCGTCGCCGAGGTTGGCATTGCCGTCATCACACGGCTCCGAGCCCTCCCTCTTGCCGTCGTTGCAGAGGGTATCGCGGCAGATGTAGCCGCCAGGCGCGGACTGGCACACGAGGCCAGGCTCCCACTTGCAGCTGGCGTCGCACCCGTCGCCATTCCTCGTATCGCCGTCGTCGCAGTCCTCGCTCGCGACGACGCGCCCGTCACCGCAGACCGCCGTGCAGCGGCTCCCCGCGCGCGCGCAGTCGAACCCGGCCTCGAGCCCGCAGGTCGACGAGCAGCCGTCGCCCGAGACCGTGTTGCGGTCGTCGCACGCCTCACCCACCCCGATCTGGCCGTCGCCGCACACGACCGTGAACGTGCAGTGCACGCCGTCCGGGCATATCCAGCCGGCCTCCACAAGGCAGCTCGGCGAGCAGCCGTCGCCCGGCTCCGTGTTCCCGTCGTCGCACCGCTCGGTCGGCCGCAGGCGGCCATCGCCGCAACGCTCGACCGGCTTGCAAGGCTGCCCGGGGACAGGGCACGTGACGCTGCCGGGGTCCTCCAGCGCGCAGACCTCGGAGCACCCGTCTCCGGACACGGCGTTCCCGTCGTCGCAGCTCTCCCCGCCCGAGACGCGCGCGTCGCCGCACGAGTGGAGCCGGTAACACGGCTCCCCCGGCGTCCGGCAGACCCAGTCGCCCGGCTCCCTCTGGCACCGATCGTCGCAGCCGTCGCCCGAGGCGGTGTTCCCGTCCTCGCAGCTCTCGCCGGGCTCCACCGCCCCGTTGCCGCAGGCGATCGTCGTGTGACAGAGCTCCCCGGGCTCGCAGACGCAGTACGGCTCCACCTTGCAGGCGCCAGAGCAGCAGTCCCCGGGAAGGCTGTTCCCGTCGTCGCACTGCTCGCTCCCCTGGTTGATCTCGCCGTCGCCGCACGCCGGCTCCACCGCGTCGCACTCCGGCGGAGGATCCGGCGATTCGCAGGGATCACCCCCGGCGCCCCCGCTCCCGCCCGAGCCGACCGTCATGAACCCGCCGAAGCCCCCGCTGCTGTCCTCGCCGCCGGTGCCCGCAGCCCCGCCGCCGCCCGCCCCGCCCTCGCCGCCCACGCCGCTGCCCGTGCCGCCCTCGCCGCCGCCCCCCTCGCCGCCACCGCCGCAGGCGACGAGCGGACCGGCGAGCACGACGAGGAGCACGGAAGTAAGTCTCTTGCCCAAGCCCATCGACGCCACCATCCCAACTTCCTTCAGAAGGTCGTCACGCTGTCCAAGCCACGCCGCGAGGCGCCTCGAGCAACGAGGTGCGCCGCTGGAGGCGACGTGAGCGCGCGTCACACAGGCACGCGCTTGCATCGACATGTGGGTCGCCCTCGTTCCCGACCCATCGCAACGCAACCACCCCCGTGGAGCAAGCGGATTTCGCGTCTATAGCGGGTTCCCGACGCGCCGCCCGTCGAGGCGCGACGAATCTGCGGGCGGCGCGGCGGCACGCGAAGGCGGCGGTGGCGCTCGGGCTTGACATCCCGGCCCTGACAGATGCTCCGATTTGGTCGGCATTTTTGGCGAGAAATTGAACAGGGAGGCGGGGAGACGGGGAGATTTGGTGGGATTTCACTCCCCGTCTCCCCGCCTCCCTGTGAATCTTCCCGAAAAGCTCGAGGGGAAGCTTCAGATCCCAGCCCCGCGCCGCTTCGCCGCGCGGTCGCCATCTCGCCCCCCGGACGCGGCGAACGGCTGTAACCTGGCCGCGGGCAGGCCGAGGCCCGCGCGGATTCGACGCGGGGGCGGGCCTTTCGGCTGACCACACGGAGCATGCATGGTGTCGACAGGGGCCTTGGACGGCGCGGCCCGGGCGGCGGGGGCGTCCCCGCCGCAGGCGGCGGAGCCGCTGGATGGGGGGAATTACGAGGTCATCCGGCGGAGGCTCGTCGAGCGCGCCGAGGAGCTCGCCCGCCGCGCCGAAGCGCTCAACGCGCGGCGAAAAGAGGTGTTCGGCGGCACGGACCTCGCGCTCCTCGAGAACGCCCGCGTCAGGACCGAGAACAACTGCGTGCCGCGCGACATCGTGAGCATCCGGGGCAAGCTGCTCGTCGGCTACCTCGTGTTCATGGGGCTGAAGGAGGTCAACGTCGGCGACGTCTTCAGCCTCCACCGCTTCGCGAAGGACGGCGGCGCCTTCGACCTGTCCCACGTACCGCTCGACGAGGGCGACGCGTTCCTCGGTGACCCCAACTTCGTCAAGGAATTCAAGGATCTCCACCGCTACGTCAAGGAGCCCCGGCTGCTCCAGCTGCGGCGCAGCAGCGACACGCGGCTGCTCGCCATCTTCCAGGTCGGCGCGACCGAGCGCGACACCAAGGTGTTCCGGTGGAGCATCGACGCGACCGGGCGCATCCGGTACCTCGACGCGCGCGGCGATGAGGACAACGTCCGGCCGCGCGCCCACGACTTCGCCTGGACCCAGGCCACCCGCGACAACCACGTGCAGGGCAAGCACCCGCACGTCGCGATCCTCGGCGAGATCTTCGTCGAGACGGTCGGCGGCGATCTCACGGTCAAGATCGAGAACAACACGACAACAGGGCTCGGCATCTACCGCGAGCCGGTCGACGACGCGGGCCAGGCGCTCGACGACGCCGACATCCAGTACGCCCGGCTCGGGCCGCTCATCCTGCTCAAGATCAAGCCGTTCCGCGAGCCCGCGTACCGCTACCTCGTCTACAACGGCCGCACCCGGAAGGTCACGCGCATCGACGCGATCGGCCTCGCCTGCCTGAGCCTCCCCGAGGACCAGGGCATCGTCTTCCCGAACGGCTACTACCTCATCACCGGCGAGACGAAGCGCTTCGAGGGCAGCACCGAGAGCCTCGTCTTCGAGCGGGTCATCCGCTCTCCGAACGGCGAAGACGTGCTCTACGTGTTCCACCAGGTCGTGGAGGGGCGCTACGTGCTCTTCCCGTACAACCTGATCCGCAAGGAGATCGCGACGCCGATCCAGTGCCACGGGTACAGCCTCTTCGACGACGGCAAGATGGTGATCTTCCGGGCGTCGAGCGACGAGGCGACCCGCGTCCACCCGATGCAGATCTGGCAGACGCCGTTCATGACCGCGGAGTTCGCGGCGTCGGCGCCGACCGACGGCTCGTACCTCGCGAAGGTGGGCAACGCCGACCTCGTCCGGGGGATCTCGGACGCGCTCAGCATGCGGCGCGCGGCGCTGGACGGGTCGCCGACCCGGCAGACGTACGAGGATCTCATCAAGACCGCCGAGCGGATGACCGACGCCTACTACTGGCTCGGCCACGCCGAGGCGGGCGATCTGCTGTCGATCGTGAACGAGCTCCGGGGCGTCTCCGAGAGCATCGTCGACGAGTTCGAGAAGGTCGAGGGCATCAAGGCGCGCGCCGGGGCCGCGCTCGCGGAGGCCGAGGCGGCGCAGCGGCAGCTGCTCTCCGGGGTGCGGCCCGAGGACGCGGCGAGCGTCGACGCGTTCCTGAAGGCCCTGACCGCGCTGCGGCGGCAGCGGGGGCACCTCATCACGCTCCGCGAGCTCAAGTACATGGACCTCGGCCGCGTCGACGCGCTCGAGGCCGAGATCGTCGCGCGCGCCGACGAGGTGAGCCAGGCGTGCGTGACGTTCCTCCTCGGCGAGCAGGCGTTCCGCCCGCTGGCCGACCGGCTCGCGGGCCTCATCGCGAAGATCGAGGCCGTCGCGAAGTCGCCCGAGCTCGCGCCGTTCGCCGCGGATCTCGACGCCGTGAACGAGGGGCTCTCGGTCCTCGCCGAGATCGTGGCGAGCCTCAAGGTCGACGACCCCACGGCGCGGACCCGGATCCTGGAGGGGATCAGCGAGGTCTACGCGCAGCTGAACCGCGCGCGCGCGACGCTGAGCGCCCGCGGCAAGGACCTGCGGGGCGCGGAGGGGCGCGCCGAGTTCGGCGCGCAGTTCAAGGTGTTCGGCCAGAGCGTCTCGAGCGCGATCGCGGTGTGCGACACGCCCGAGCGCTGCGACGCCGAGCTGTCGAAGCTGCTCGTCCAGCTCGAGGAGCTCGAGGGGAAGTTCGGCGAGTTCGACGAGTTCTTGGGCGAGCTCGCGGCCAAGCGCGAGGAGGTGAACGACGCGATCGCGGCGCGTAGACAGGCGCTGCTCGACGAGCGGCAGCGGCGCGTCTCGAACCTCGTCGCCGCGGCGGACCGGATCGTCCAGGGGGTGGCGCGGCGGGCGCGCACCTTCGCGGGCGTGGACGAGCTCAACACGTACTTCGCGTCCGACGCCATGGTCGCGAAGCTCCGCGATCTCGCGGCCGATCTCCACGCGCTCGGCGACAGCGTGAAGGGGGACGAGGTCGAGGCGCGGCTCAAGTCGGCGCGGCAGGACGCGCTCCGGGCGCTGCGCGACCGCGAGGACCTGTTCGAGGGCGGCGGCGACGTCATCAAGCTCGGCCGCCACCGCTTCAACGTGAGCACGCAGGCCCTGGAGCTCACGCTGGTCCCGCGCGGCGAGGGGCTCGCGCTGCACCTCACCGGGACCGACTTCTTCGAGCCGATCGAGGACCCGGCGCTCGAGAGCGCGCGCGATCTCTGGGGCCAGGAGCTCGCGAGCGAGACCGCCGAGGTCTACCGGGGCGAGTTCCTCGCGGGCTCGATGCTCGCGGACGCGGAGGCGGGGCGGGGCGGGCTCTCGATCGAGCGGCTGCGCGAGGCGTCGCTCGGCCCGGGCGGGCTGCTCGGCGCGGTGCGCGCCTACGCGGAGGGCCGGCACGACGAGGGCTACGAGCGCGGCGTCCACGACGCGGACGCCGCGCTGCTCCTGGACAAGCTGCTCGCGCTGCGGTCCACGGCGGGGCTCCTGCGCTTCGGGAGCGCGCCGCGGGCCCTCGCGTGCCTGTACTGGGCGGGGCTCGAAGCGCGCGCCCGGGACCTCGCGCACCGGCGGTCGCGGAGCCTCGGCCGGCTCGCGGCGCAGCTCGGCGAGAGCGAGGCGCGGGCGGCGCTCGCGGCCGAGCTCGCGCAGGGCGTGGCCGCGGCGGCGGCGGCGCACCGGATCGAGGCGAGCGCGGCGGACGTTCGCGTCGCGGCGCGGTACCTCGTGGAGGAGCTGGCGGCGGAGCGCCCCCGGTTCGTGACGAGCGACGCGGCGCTCGCGCTGCGCGACGCGCTGCTCGCGCGCCTCGACCTCGCGGGGGGCCGCGCGGCGTTCGAGGAGGACCTGCGCCAGCTCGAGAAGCACCCGGCCGAGCGGCTGGAGCTCGCGCTCGCATGGCTGAGGGGGTTCGCATCAAAAAATGCCGCGCAGGCCCACCTCGCGCTCGAGGCGGCGGTCGTCGTCGTGACGGAGCGGCACATCGAGCGGGAGCCGAGCGGGGCCGTCACCGAGGCCCGCGTGGAGGGGCTGCTCGGGCAGCACCCGCGCATCAAGGAGCGCGCGATCGCGCTCCGGCTCGACGAATTCCTGAGCAGGATCGAGGACTTCCTGCACGAGAGGGCGCCGCGTTACCGCGCCTACAGGAAGGTGCGGAGCGAGATCGCGGAGCGGGAGCGGAAGCGGCTGCGCCTCGAGGAGTTCGCGCCGCGGGTGCTCACGTCGTTCGTGCGCAACCGGCTCATCGACGAGGTGTACCTCCACCTCGTCGGCGCGAACCTGGCGAAGCAGCTCGGCGCGGCGGGCGACGTGAAGCGCACCGACCTGATGGGCATGCTGCTGCTCATCTCGCCGCCGGGCTACGGCAAGACGACGCTCATGGAGTACGTCGCGAGCAAGCTCGGCCTCGTGTTCATGAAGGTGAACGGGCCGTCGCTCGGCCACGAGGTGACGTCGCTCGACCCGGCCGAGGCCCCGAACGCGACGGCGCGCCAGGAGGTCGAGAAGATCAACCTGGCGTTCGAGATGGGCAACAACGTGATGCTGTACCTGGACGACATCCAGCACACGAACACGGAGCTGCTCCAGAAGTTCATCTCGCTCTGCGACGGGCAGCGCCGGATCGAGGGCGTGTGGCGAGGCCGGACGAGGACGTACGACCTGCGCGGCAAGAAGTTCTGCGTGGTGATGGCGGGCAACCCGTACACGGAGTCGGGCGCGCGGTTCCAGATCCCCGACATGCTGTCGAACCGGGCCGACACGTACAACCTCGGCGACGTCCTCGATGGCAAGGAGGCGCTGTTCGCGCTGAGCTACCTGGAGAACGCGCTCACGTCGAACCCGACGCTCGCGCCGCTCTCCGGGCGGGCACCGGGCGACACGCACAAGCTCATCCGGATGGCGCAGGGCGAGGCCATCGCGGCGACGGAGCTCGAGCACGCCTACTCCGCGGCGGAGGTCTCGGAGATCGTCGCCGTGTTCGAGCGGCTCTTCCGGGTGCAGAAGGTGCTCCTGTCCGTGAACCTCGAGTACATCCGGAGCGCGTCGCAAGACGACAGCTTCCGGACGGAGCCGCCGTTCAAGCTGCAGGGCAGCTACCGGAACATGAACAAGCTGGCCGAGAAGGTCGTGGCGGCGCACACGCCCGACGAGGTCGATCGGCTCATCGACGATCACTACGTGAGCGAGTCGCAGACGCTGACGACGGGCGCCGAGCAGAACCTCCTCAAGCTCGCCGAGCTGCGCGGCCGGATGACGCCGGAGCAAGCGGCGCGGTGGGACGACATCAAGAAGGGCTTCGTGCGGATCAAGCGCATGGGCGGCAAGGAGGACGACCCGGTCGTGCGCGTGACCGGCACGCTGTCGATGCTGGGCGAGCAGCTGGAGGGCATCCGCGGTGCGATCGGGAAGGCGGCCGCGGTGGCGCAGGCGGGGGACGCGCGGGCGCGGGAGATGAAGCAGTGGCTCGCGCCCGAGATGGAGCGGCTCTCCACGGCGCTCAAGGGGGTGGCGCAGCCGAGGGTCGACGTGAAGGTCGAGACGGACCGCTCGGTGTCGGAGTTCGTGGGGCACCACCTGTCGCTGGTGGAGCGGCTCGTGGCGCCGCTCGCGAAGGCGACGACGCAGAGCGCGTTCGGCATCCGGGCGATCGAGGCGCAGGTCTCGGAGCTCGCGCAGGCGCTCCGGTCGCTCGAGGAGAAGGTCCGCGCGGCGGCGCGCCCGCAGAGCCAGCCGCCGCCGCCGCGCTTCGAGGCGCGGGTCGGGGCGGCGTCGCCGGCGAACTTCTACCGGACGGCGCCCGCGGCCGACGTCGTCGACCACGGCGGCATCTTCGTGCCGACCTTCCGGCCGCCGCCGGCGCGCGGGACGACGGTGGCGCTCAAGATCCCGTTCGCGGAGGGCGGCGAGATCGACGCGGTGGGGGTGGTCGAATGGACGCGCGAGGCAGAGGAGGAGGGCCCGCCTGGGTTCGGGGCGCGCTTCGTGCGGCTCTCCGGCGAGCAGCGGGAGCTCGTGGAGGGGTTCGTGCGGCAGCGGGAGCCGATGCTGCTCGGCATGTGAGCGTGCTTGCAGAGACGGCGCTCGCGCGCGCAGGGCGGAGCAGGGCGCGGTGCTCCGGCGCGGAGGTATGCGGCCCGAACACAGCATCCGAGCTGAGCCGATGCTGCGCGATGCGCGTCACCCGAGCGAGCGGTCGCGCGCGGCGGGCGTCCCTCTATGAGGAGTAGAGCGGCCTCCCTCGTGCGTGATATCACCGTCACGACGCGGTTCGTCGGCGATGGCCTGGATCCGAAGCCCGCGCTCCGGCACCGGGCACGCAGGAGCTTCAGCGCATGAAGATGATGACCCTCGGACCCTTTGACGGGAACGCGTGGCTGCTCGGCCGGAAGATCGAGCGAACGGTCGCGGAGTGGAAGGAGCCCGCGCGGCTCGCGATCGTGGCCATGCCGAGCGGGACGAAGCACGAGGAGTACCTCGCCGCGGTCGAGGACGCGACGGGCGTTCCGGTGGTCGGAGCCACCACCGGCGGGGCGTCGTTCACGGAGCGCGGCTTCAGCAGGAGCGGGGTGTCGTGCGCGTTCCTCGGGGGAGCGAACGTCGAGGTGGCGTGCACAGCGGCGCGCGAGCTGCGCTCGGATCACGGCAAGAGCATCAGGGCGGCGCTGAGCGACATGGACGAGGCCGTCTCGAGCGGCAGCGGCCGGAGCGGGGCGACGAGCTCGATCCTGGTGCTGGCGGACGCGTTCGCGTGTGACGGCGACGATCTGGTGGCCGCGCTCCGCCAGGGCGTGCCGCCGCACACGCGCGTCTTCGGCGGGACGGCGGGCGACGGGTGGACGTTCGAGGGGGCGCGGGTGTTCCTCGGCCGCAAGGTGCTGACGGACGCGGCGGTCCTCGTGCGCCTGACGCACCGGCAGCGGGTGAACATCGACGTGGTGCACGGGTTCCGCGCCGCCGAGGGCGGGCGGGATTTCACGATCACGGACATCGAGCGGAACGTGCTCAGGACGCTGGACGGGCAGCCGGCGGCGCGGGTGTACGAGGAGGAGCTCTCGCGGCTCGGCTTCCGGTCGAGCGGCGAGGGGCTCCTCCAGACGATGGCGAAGCACGCGCTCGGGGCGAAGACGCCGTTCGGCGAGTCGCTGAAGATCAGGTCGCCGATCGCGATCCGTGGGGACGGCGCGGTGGTGCTGACCGGGGGGCTGGCGCGCGGGCAGGTGGTGCGCGTCGTGAACGCGGCGACCGACGCGGTGCTCCAGGCGGCGAAGAGCCTGTCGACGAAGGTGCTGGGGCCGCTGCCCGGGGTGGCCGGCTCGCTGGTGTTCGACTGCGCGGCGCGGTTCCGGATGCTGGGCGAGCGGTACCGCGAGGAGGTGCGGGCGTTCCTCTCGCCGAACGCGGCGTCGAACCCGATGTTCGGGATGGCGTGCTACGGGCAGATCGCGAAGTTCGGGGGGAGCGTCGAGGGCTTCTACAACACGAGCGCGGTCATGGTGGCGTGGGGGGAGTCGGACCAGGCGACGGCTGGCGGGTGAGCTTTGGAAGAGGCGGTGTGTCGCTCGGTGCGGGGGCTTTGCTGAACTGACCGGCCCGAGGAGAGGCAGCTCGTTGCGCGGTGTGGGGGCCCCGCCGAACTCGCCTGAGCCATCTTTCATCCGGCGAAGCCGGATGAAAGATGGCCATTGGGCTCGAACATCGGCCCGTCCCCCACACCGCGCAACGAGCTGCCTCTCCTCGGGCCTACGGCCTTGCCCATGGGGGCAAACGCGCTGGTTTGCCACGGATGGGCAGACGAGCTGGGTTTGGCCAGCGGACGGACGATAGACGCCCTCGACGTTCACGAAGGTGCGATGTCGATGCACGGCCGTTCGTGGCACGCGGCATGTTTGCACCGCGGCGAGCGTGGCACCGGACCACCATCGATCGCGAGAGACCTGCAGGGGAACAACACCGCTGGACGTCGAGCTGCGTCCGGCGCGGCCTACCCTTCGGCACCGGAACGTCGTCGACGTCTACGACATGGTCAAGACGGCCGACGGCGAGCCGTTTCTGGAGAACCTCTCGATCAACGACGGATTCCACACAATGCCAGGCGGGGCGGTCGGGTCTCCGCTGTACATGAGCCCGGAACAGGCCAGGGCGGACAGCGATATCGGCCATCGCACCGATATCTGGACGCTCGTCCCGTCATCACGCCGCGAGCGACGCCCCTGTCGAAGTTACCCCCCCATCCTACCGAGCGGAGCGTCGGGTCCTCGTCGTGCATGAGCCCGGCGCACGTCGTTCGCTGAGCCTACGACAGTGACACGGAGGAGTGACTTCATGCGATGCAATCCGTTGGAGAAGACTCATCGATTCCGATGCGCCGCTGTGCTCGCGGTGGCATTGTGCGCGAGCGCGTGCCAGCAGGCGCGACTGTACGAGGAGCCTGTAGGACCGAGGCCGGTCGTCGGATGCGACGTGTTCGCGAGCTCGCGCGCTGCGTCTGGAGGCGCCGGGACGCGCGACGCTCCCTACGCGCGCCTGCAAGATGCGATCGACAACGCGAAGGGCGGGACGGTGTGCGCATGCGCCAGCCAGCCGTTCGCCGAGGCCGTGACGCTGCCCGCGGGGATCGAGGTGCGCGGGGACTTCACGTGCGATGGAGAGTGGAAGCAGAGCTCGGATGCGAAGAGCACGATCGCGGGGCCGGCGGGACAGGTCGCGCTGACCCTGACCGGCGACGCGGACGGGGCGAAGGTGCATGGATTCGTGATCTCCGCGGCGAGCGCGACGGAGCCCGGCGGGTCGTCCATCGCGGTCGCCGTGGCGGACATCGCCGCCGAGCTGAGCCACCTCGATGTGCGCGCCGGCGACGGCATGCCCGGCACCGACGGTGAGCCGGAGGCGACCGCGGCAGACGCTGGGGGGGACGCTCCGGCAGAGGGCGCGGACGCGCCGACGAATGCCTGCGCAGTTCCCGCGCGCGGTGGTGAGTCCGGACGGATGACGTGCGGTGACGTGGTCACCGATGGTGGCGCGGGCGGGATCGGGGAGACGTCGCCCCTTTCCGTGAGTCTGCCCTCCACGCCCGCGCAACCCGGTGAGGGCGGCAAGCCGCTCGCGAGCACACCCCCGGACGGGTATGGAGGCACGGTCGACGCCACGGGGAGCCGCCAAGCAGGCATCGCCGGTGCCACTGGCGCCAGCGGGACGCCTGGCGACGGCGGCCATGACGGGAGGCTGACCCTCGCCGGCATCACGGACGGCGACGGCGCCCCCGGCCAGGCTGGCAAGCCGGGCCAGGGAGGCGGAGGGGGAGCTGGCGCACGCGTGCTGGGCATCGTTTGTACCTTCGTCGACGGACGTCCGGCAGACGGCGCTGCCCCGGGCGGTGGGGGTGGAGGCGCAGGGGGATGCGGCGGCAAGGGCGGCGCAGGCGGGAGAGCCGGCGGGTCCAGCCTCGGAATCGTGAGCATCGGGACGAGGCTGGGCCTGGCCGATGTGACCGTCACGGTGGGTCATGGCGGCAATGGAGGAATCGGCGCCGCAGGACAGAGCGGCGGAGAAGGGGGGCAAGGTGCACCGGGCGGCACGAACCGGAACGACGCGAGTGCGTCCGATAACGGGGCTGGTGGGAAGGGCGGTCGTGGCGGCAATGGCGGCCCCGGAGGCGGCGGGCGCGGCGGACATGCGATCGGCATCGCCTACGACGCCGCCCCTGCTGCCGTGCCGTCGTTGAAGGAGTTCATCCCTGGAGCGCCGGGTGAAGGCGGTCTGGGAGGACTTGAGTCTTCATCCAACGCAGGCCACGCCGGCGTCAACGCCGCATGCTGGAGCTTCAAGACAGGGACGCGCTGCGCGCCGTGAGCCGCGGCCTGTCGCCACGCAGCACACCTCGAGGAAGGCCTGTTTGAAGATGGGGTCGCCTCAGAATCCGAGCGATCGGATCGCCTTGCGGATCGTGTCCGCGCTGGCCCGGACGCCGGCCTCCTCCTCGGGGCTCATCGGTATGGGCAGCCGCGATTCGACGCCGGACCGGTTCACGATGCACGGCACGCTCAGGCAGACATCGTCGATCCCGCGATAGCCGCTCAGCAGGCTGCTGACGGGCAGCACGCGGTTCTCGTCGCGGAGCAGGGCTTCCAGGATCTTGGCGGTCGCGAGGCCGATAGCGTAGTTCGTCGCGCCCTTGCCGGAGATCACCTGGGCGGCGGCGTTCTTCACACTGGAGAAGATCTCCGCCCGGTCGCTCGCGCCGAGCGCGCCGTGGCCGGGCACGGACCACGCGTCGAGCGGGATGTTCGCCACGCTGGCGCTGCTCCACAGCGGCACCTCGCTGTCCCCGTGCTCTCCCGCGATGTACGCGTGGACGTTCTGCACGGCCACGTCGAGCCGCCTTGCGATGAGGAACCTGAACCGGCTGCTGTCGAGCACCGTGCCGCTGCCGATCACGCGGGCGGGCGGGAGGCCTGTCAGCTTGAGCGTGACATACGTGATCACGTCAACCGGGTTGGTGACGAGCAGGTAGAGCGCGTCCGGCGCGACGGCCTGGAGCCTCGGCAGGAGCTCGCGGCATATCGCGACGTTCGCGGTGGCGAGGTCCATCCTGCTCTGCCCGGGCTTCTGCTTCGCACCGGCGGTGATCACGACAACGTCCGCCCCGCGACAGACCTCGACATCATCGCTGCCGTCGAGCGTGGCCGCCGGGACGAACTGCAGCCCATGGTTGAGGTCGAGCACCTCGGCGTCGACCTTGGCCCGGTTCACGTCGAACAGGGCGATCTGCTTCCCCACGCCGCGGAGCAGGCACGCATAGGCGATCGTCGCGCCGACGCTGCCAGCACCCACGATCGCGACCTTGCTGGGAGAGACGGACGGGTGATCAGGCATACCGCCGGGGTACCGCGGCGGGACGGCTGCACCAAGGCAAATCGGGCCGCTTGGCCCGCGCGAGGTCAGCCGTGACCGTCCGGCGGCGGGGCAGCCGGCGCCACGATGATCGCTGGCAGGACCGCCGGCGCCGCCCTCGGGTCGGCGGCGGGTCCTGCGGCGCCGGCGGGCCCTGCGGCGCCGGCGGGCCCTGCGGTGCCCTCGGCGGGCCCTGGGGCGCCAGCGGGGGGCCGTATCTCGACGGCGAGGGCCGGGTGCGCCGCGGCGGGGCTGAGCGCCACGCCCTCGTCGCGGCACGCGCGGAAGAACGCCTTCATGACCTCGGACTCCAGCAGATCGTGGCGCTCGAAGTCGGCGATCCAGAACTTGATGACGTAGCGCTGGAAGAGCGGCGTGACGGCGGCGAGCCAGAGCCTGGGCGCGGGCTCGCGGAGCACCTCGGGCACCTCGCTGCAGGCGCGCTGGGCGGCGCGCTCCACGGCCTCGGGGGCGGCGGCGAGCGCGACGAGCATCTCGATGTTGCGCGCGCAGTTCCGGTCCGGCGCGCAGAAGTTCTGGACGCGCGCCTTGGCGATGATCGAGTTCGGCAGGATCACGACGTCTCCGGAGAACGTCCTCATGCGCGTGGAGCGCCATCCCACGTAGATCACCTGCCCCTCGACCCCGTCGACGAGGATCCAGTCCCCGACGCCGAACGAGCGCTCGGAGTGCAGGGCGAGCCCGGCGAAGAGGTTGCCCAGCGTGTCCTGCAGCGCGAGGCCGAGGACCACCGTGATGACGGTCGAGGTCGCGAGCAGCGGCACGAGGTCGACCCCGGTGACCGCGCCGACGATCGAGAGGCCGGCGACCAGGTAGAGGATCGTCAGCAGGAGGTGCCGCACCAGCGCCGGGAGCAGCACCTTCCGGCGCTCGGCGAGCCAGTAGTCGATGACCAGGGTCTCGGCGATCTCGATGGCGAGGTACGCGGCGAGGGCGAGCTCCAGGAGGAGCACGCCCTTGTGGAGCGTGGGCAGCTCTCCCCCGCGAAGGGAGATGAACGCGTGCAGCGCGAGCAGCGCGACGAGCATGCGCGCCGGCAGCCGCATGCGGCGGACCAGGAGGTCGTCCAGCGACGTGTGCGTGGCGCGCGCGAGGCGCGAGAGCGAGGCGAAGACCAGGCGGTAGGCGAAGAAGCCGAGCGCGAGGACGGAGGCCGAGATCGCCAGCGCGACGGGCAGCGAGGCAGGAGAGCGGATGAGGTCGGCCCAGAGCGCGGGGAGCCGGTCGAGGTTCACGCGGCCGAGTCTGCCACAACTCTGCCACAATCCGAGCGCGGGGATCTGTCGCCGAGCGGCGCCCGGGGGCGTAGACTCCCTCCATGGACGACATTCGCGATATCAGCGACGACGAGGCCCGGGTGGCGGAGCTGGTGCGCTCGGCGCGGCGCGTCGCCGTGCTCGGCATCAAGACCGAGGCGCAGTCGGATCAACCAGCGTTCTACGTGCCCAGCTATCTGCAGGGCGCGGGTGTGGAGGTGATCCCGGTCCCTGTCTACTACCCTGACGTGAAGACCATCCTCGGCCAGCAGGTCTATCGCCGGGTGGCCGACGTCCCGGGCCCCATCGACATCGTCGATGTCTTCCGGCGGGGCCAGGACGTCACCGGGCACCTCGACGACCTGCTCGCCGCCCGGCCGCGCGCCGTCTGGCTCCAGAGCGGCATCCGGAACGACCAGGTGGCCGAGCGGCTGGTCGAGGCAGGCATCCTGGTCGTGCAGGACCGCTGCCTGATGGTGGAGCACCGCCGCCACGCAGGGCGGGGCTGAGGCGCCGCGCAGGCGCCCGGCGGTCCGGTCATCCCCCGGCGGCGGTCATGAGGGCGCTCCGGGGGGAATCGCCCTCATGCTCCTCAAGAGTCTTCGGCTAGCTCGGCGCCTCTGAGCAGCGGCGCGCGGCGACCGCGGTGACCGCGCCCACGATCGCCGTGTGAGCGCCCAGCGCGCATTGCTCAACGAAGCAACCCGTTGCGCGAGGGAGCGCCCACGAACAACGCGCGCCCTGGGGTGCGAGGCCACACGTGCCCCCTATCAACCACAGAATCGCGCCCAGCAGGCGTCATCGTGCAAACAATCGACTCGCCTCGTGACCCCGAGGAGCCGTGGCACGCTGGCTGCAACGATTCATTTCATTCTCCCGCGCGCCGGCTCGCGCGCTGGCCGATTCGGCTTGACAACCATCGCCGGTCCCACGCTCGCGGAGCGCCGTCTCCCCAGCGCGGCGTGGTCGCGGCCTGAGATGAATCAGCGGCACATGAGCTCACAGATCACGAATTCATAGTTTCCTTTTCATGTCCCATCGACGTGGGGCTCAGGCGACCTGCGTCTCGGCCACGAGCAGCGATCCGCGCGGGCGCGCGAGCGCACGTGCACGTGCACGCGAGCGGCGAAGCCGGAGTCGCCGCTCGTCCTCACGCTCGGTCTTCTCATCGCTTCGTCTACAGGAACATCACGGAGGCAACGGTTCATGCTTTCATCGCGTCATGACCTGGTTTACATGTTCACCCTGGCGGCGCTCGCCCTCGCAGGGCAAGCGTGCACCTCGGAGGTTGCAGACACCGACGAGATGTCTCGTCCGACCGTCAGCTGGGAGGAGTTCAAGCAGAGGACAACGAAGGTCGTCGATGGCAAGGCCATCCATGTCGTCGAGTGGGACCTCGCGCTGAGCGAAGCGGAGCTCAGGGTCTATTACGACGAGCATGTGGCTCACGGCATCTCCACGAACGAGATCCGCATCGAGCCGAAGAGCACCGTCAACACCGTGGGTTCGCGGGACGACATCTGGACGGGTCAGCAGACGAACCTCACCTATTGTGTGAGCGACGCCTTCGGCGCGAACCAGGCGCGAGCCATCGCGGAGATGGCGGCGGCGGCCGCCGCCTGGGAGACGGAAGCGGACGTCGACTTCGTCTATGTTCCGGCGCAGAACGGCAGCTGCAGCAACGCGAACGCGAACGTCGTGTTCGCGGTGAGGCCCTGGAACAGCGGGGGCGCTTGCGGGTTCTTCCCTTCGGGCGGCGCCTGCATCGCGCGAACCGTGGTCATCGACTACAACGACCTTGACACCAACCCGGCGTACGACACCAACGCGCCCAACATGACCACCACCGGCGTCCTCACGCACGAGCTCGGGCATGTGCTCGGCATGCGCCACGAGCATACGCGTCCGGAGAGCGGAACTTGCTTCGAGGACAGCTCCTGGCGCGCGCTGACCACGTACGATGCGGGCTCCACGATGCACTACCCGTGGTGCAACGGGGTGCTCACCTCCGATCTGCGTGTCACCGCGTACGATGCGCTGGGCGCCCGCAAGCTGTACGGCCCCAATTTCAGCGCACCGAGCCTGTGGGTCAACAACTTCGGCTACGACGCCAGCGCCGGGGGCTGGCGCGTCGAGCAGCATCCGCGCTTCATGGCCGACGTCAACAACGACGGCCGCGATGACGTGATCGGCTTCGGCAATTCAGGCGCCTCCGTGTCGCTCTCCACCGGGTCGGGCTTCTCGGCTCCCTCTCTGTGGGTCAACAACTTCGGCTACGACGCCGGCGCCGGGGGCTGGCGCGTCACACAGCACCCGCGCTTCATGGCGGACGTCAACAACGACGGCCGCGCCGACGTGGTCGGCTTCGGCAACGCCGGCGTCTATGTGTCGCTCTCCACGGGGTCGAGCTTCTCCGCGCCCTCTCTGTGGGTCACCAATTTCGGCTACGACGCCAGCGCCGGGGGCTGGCGCGTCGAGCAGCACCCGCGCTTCATGGCGGACGTCAACAACGATGGCCGCGCCGACGTGGTTGGCTTCGGCAATGCCGGCGTCTACGTGTCGCTCTCCACCGGGTCGGGCTTCTCGGCGCCCTCTCTGTGGGTCGCCAACTTCGGCTACAACGCCGGGGGCTGGCGCGTCGAGCAGCACCCGCGCCTCATGGCAGACGTCAACAACGACGGCCGCGATGACGTGGTCGGCTTCGGCAACGCAGGCGCCTACGTGTCGCTCTCCACCGGGTCGAGCTTCTCGGCGCCCTCGCTGTGGGTCGCCAACTTCGGCTACAACGCCGGGGGCTGGCGCGTCGAGCAGCATCCGCGCTTCATGGCGGACGTCAACAACGACGGCCGCGATGACGTGGTCGGCTTCGGCAACGCAGGCGCTTACGTGTCGCTCTCCACCGGGTCGAGTTTCTCGGCGCCCTCGCTGTGGGTCGCCAATTTCGGCTACGACGCCGGGGGCTGGCGCGTCACACAACACCCCCGCCTCATGGCGGACGTGAACGGCGACGGTCGTCAGGACATCGTCGGCTTCGGCAATGCAGGGGCCTACACGTCGCTCTCGACGGGTACGTCGTTCGGCCGAGTCGAGCTCTGGATGGACAACTTCGGCTACGATGTCAGCGCCGGGGGCTGGCGCGTCGAGCGGCACCCCCGCATCATGGCGGACGTCAACAACGACGGCTTCCAGGATATCGTCGGGTTCGGTAACGCCGGCACTTACGTTTCGCTCGCCAACCCCTAGCGGGCCGGACGGGCTGGAGTTCGTTCAGCTACAGGCGCCCGCCGTTCCGGCCAGGCCGGATGAGCTCGTCCGGCATGTCGGACGGCGGGCCCGCCGTGCGGCGACTACACCGCTCGGTGCTGTGTCCCCTTGCCGTAGGTGATCGCCAGGAAATCCCCCGGCTCGTGGACGACCATCCGGTGCCACGCCCCTTGCGGCACCTTGCACGCCGTCCCTGCGCGCAGCGAGACGGCTCGCTCGCCTCCATGCTCGTACAGCACGACGTCGACCGCGCCCGAGAGGAGATACAGGATCTCGTCTCCGGCCGGGTGCATCTCCCACCGGAGCGTGTCCTCGGCCATGTGAAATCTCGTCACGAGCCAGCCATCCACGTGCTTGACCCGCTGGATCTCCGCGTCCGTAGGCGCGTCGGACATCAGCTCTTGCCAGAACGTCGGCTTCACCTCGATCGGCAGCGCATCCCCCCCGTCCGCGAGGTGCAGGTAGGTGCTGCGGAGATCAAACCCAGGCTGTCTCGACTCGGCCATCTTGCCCTCCCCACGTCTCGACGGAGGCCATCCATGCCAGCAGGGCTCCCCTACCGCGTCAATCCGCTCTTCCCGCTGTCGCCGCCCGCCGACGCGGCCGGTGCGTCCCAGGCGCCCCGACGGAGCCCGCCGGGCTCTACTGAACAAATGCTCCCATCCTGACCGGGACGCGCTACACTGCGCTCGCAGCGTTCGCCCCTTCGCCCGGAGCACTCCGCACCATGCCGCGCCCCGTGAACAACCCTCCGAACCCGTGGTCATCGACGCAGGTGGAGTACCTCGAAGAGGCGCCCGCGGCGACGCTGCAGATCTTCGAGGAGCAGGCCCGCTCCATCGTGACCGCGAACGACAGCCCCGATCTTCCATTCCGGTACAGCGTCAACCCGTACCGGGGCTGCCTCCACGCGTGCGCCTACTGCTATGCCCGGCCGTCGCACCAGTACCTCGGGTGGGGCGCCGGGACAGATTTCGACCGCAAGATCGTGGTCAAGGCGAATGCGCCCGAGCTGCTCGAGAAGGAGCTCAACAAGCCGAGCTGGCAGGGAGACACGATCGTGTTCTCCGGCAACGTCGATTGCTACCAGCCGCTCGAGGCGAGCTACGAGCTCACCCGCCGCTGCCTCGAGGTGTGCCTCGCGTTCAGGAACCCGGTCGGGCTCATCACGAAGGGCGCGCTCGTGCAGCGCGACGCCGCGTTGCTCGGTGAGCTGGCGCGCCGGGCCCGCGCTCGGGTCCACTTCAGCATCCCGTTCGCCGACGACGGGGTAGCGCGCAAGATGGAGCCGTATGCGAGCCGCTCGTCGCTGCGCTTCGCGGCGATGCGGGCGCTCTCCGACGCGGGGGTGCCGACGGGGATCTCGCTGTCGCCGATGATCCCCGGCCTGAACGACAGCGATGTCCCGGAGCTCCTGGAGCGCGCCCGGGACGCCGGCGCGGAGAGCGCGTTCATGATGCCGCTGCGCCTGCCGCGCGAGGTGCTCCCGGTCTTCGACGAGCGCCTCGAGGAGGCCTTCCCGGACCGCGCCGCCAAGGTCCGCCGCGGCATCCAGGAGATGCGCGGCGGCAAGATGAACGAGGCCGCCTTCGGGGCGCGCTTCCAGGGCGCGGGCCCGCGCTGGGCGGCGATCCAGCGGCTGTTCGAGGTCCACTGCCAGCGGCTCGGGCTGAACCGGGCGCGCGTGGGCGACGAGGCGCGCGAGGGAGAGGGCGAGTCGACGTTCAGGAGGCCGAGCCGGCAGGGGACGTTGTTCGACCTCTGAGCGTAGCCTGCGGGCTCGTCGTGATCGTGCACCACGAGCAGCGCGGTGCTTGCCGACGGATTCGCTGCTGACGCTCAGCGCGCCACGAAGCAGTAGATCCGACCGGCGCCGCCGGTCTGGACGAAGCGTTCGGCAGAGCATCCGCTGGTGGTGTGAGCCGAGACCCACGAGGTCGGCATCTCGCCGCCGCCCATGCGGTCGTGGTGGCCGACCCGAGCGGTCGCGCCCGTCTCGGCGGAGCTTGTCCAGTTGTTGCAATGCAGCCCCATCGACATGCCGTTGACGTCAGAGCCGGTGAGGATGTCGTGCTGATTCGGCATGTCGCCGCGGCCGGGGACCTGAGCGCCGTTTTCGTCGAGACCGTTGGTCTTGTCGATCAGGTTCTGCGCCGGAAAAACTCCTACCGAATGATCGCGACACCAGATGCATGACATGGTGCACGCGGCTGCCCTTCGCCGATCACGATCCGGGCGGACGGAGCTGCTTGCGGACCTTCTTGATGAAGGTCTGGGTGCACTTTCCGTGGGTGGCCTCATGCTCCATGATCTCGAGCGTGAGCTTGGCCTTCGTCCCGCTGGAGAGATGTGCGGCCGAGCTCACCTCCCTGGCGAGTTGGATGCCTTCCAGCGACACGGGTCCCTGCGGCTTCTCGACGGCCGCCGGCTTGTTCGGCTGCCGGAAGTGGGAAGGCTTCGTCTTGGTGACGTCGCGGAAGCCGGTGTCGTCCGAGCGCCGGCCGGTGCCGTGGCAGCCCGGGCAGGTGGCGGTGGTGCCGGAGAACGAGTTGGCGATGCGGCCGTCGCCGCCGCAGATGCCGCAGGATTCACCAGCCATGAGCCTGGCCCTCGGGTCGGGCCAGGTGCTTCGGGTCCTTCATGCCCGAGAGCATACAGCCGATCGTGGCTCGTGGAAGCTTCGCCTGGGGCTGTCCTCCATTTTGTGCGTCGCGGCTGTGCGCCGCGTCGCGCGGCGTGAGCGTGATCCGCGTCGTTTGATCAGCGGATCGTACTTTTGTGCGTTATGTCAACCGCCGGTCGTTGAAGGGAAATTCCTGACAGGTCGGAATGGCTTTGCGCGGGCTATCCTTGCCCAGCCGCTCGGCCACCTGCGCCTGCGTGGCGCGCCGATCACGTCGACTCGAATGGAACGGGCCACGAGAGACTTGCCATCTGCGAAGCCGTTTGGATGTCCTATCCCCACACAACCATGCCAATTTAGAGAGCCCAAGCTCGCAGTGCAATCGAAGGAACCCGCCCCATGACCACGTTGCCCAAAGGCCCCACCAACAGCATCCTGATGAACGTGCAGGGGCTCCTCGACCCGATCGGCTACACGCTGCGCATGCGGGAGCGCTACGGCGATCCGATGTCGCTCCCGAAGATGGACGGCAAACCGGTGCTGGCCACCGGCAGCGTGGAGGGTCTGCGCGCCCTGTTCGCGGTGCCGCCGGAGACCCTGGACCAGATGCTGAGCAAGAGCTTCACCGCGGCGATGGGAGAGTCGTCGCTGTTCGCGCTCTCGGGCGCGCGGCACACGGCCATGCGCAAGCTGCTCATGCCGCCGTTTCACGGGCAGCGCATGCGCCTGTATGGGAAGCAGATCTGCGACCTGGCCCTGCAGCACTCCCGGGACCTCAAGCCGGGTCTGGAGCTGGTGGCGCAGGACCTCATGCAGACGATCTCGCTGCAGACGATCATCCACCTCGTGTTCGGAGTCACTGCGCCGGCGGAAGCGGCGCGCCTCGAGAAGCTGCTCGAGGATCTGCGCAAGAGCTTCTCCCTCGGCCTGACCGTCACCCTCATGATTCCGTGGCTGCGCCGGGAGTTCCGGGGCTTCGGCCCGTGGGCGCGCAGGCAGCACGCGACCCGGAACCTGCGCAGCTTCCTCGATCCGGAGCTCGCCCGCCGCCGCGCCGACCCCGCCGAGCGCACCGATGTCCTGAGTCTGCTCCTGGAAGCCCGCCAGGAAGACGGGACGGCGCTCAACGACCAGGAGATCTTCGAGCAGCTGCACACGCTGCTCTTCGCGGGGTACAGCACGACCGCGGGCGCGCTCACCTGGGCGCTCGATTTTCTCGGACACGCGCCAGCCGTGTTGCGCCGGCTGCAGGACGAGCTGACGGCGCTGGGCGCGGATCCGGACCCCGAGGCGCTGGCCAAGGCGCCGTATCTGGAAGCGGTGTGTAACGAGACGCTGCGCCTGCGCCCGCCCAGCCCGGGGGTGGGGCGCAAGCTGAATGCGCCGATGCAGATCGCGGGCTGCGAGTTGCCGGCCGGAGCAGGCGTGTTCGCGCAAATCATCTGGGCCCACCACGATCCTGCGGTATTTCCGGAGTCGGCGGTGTTTCGTCCCGAGCGATTCCTGGAACGGACCTATTCCCCCTTCGAATTCCTGCCGTTCGGCGGCGGGAATCGGCGCTGCATCGGGGCCGCCTTTGCGCTGTACGAGATGAAGCTGATCCTGGGCACGCTGCTGCGGCGCTACAGCTTCGAGCTCGTGTCCAAGAAGCCGGTGCGGGTGGGGCTGCAGGGTCTGCCCGGCTCTCCGGTGCGCGTGATCGTCCGTTGATTCATGCGCAGCGAATTCTACTGAGTTGCGCCGACGTCCCTCTCACCGCGGGGAGAGGCTGCGCCGACGCAGCCAGGCCGAGCGCGAGCGCGCAGCGGAACGACGTGACATTGCGGGTCTTCCTTGACACTGCGAGCCTCCTTCTCTGGTTCTCCTTGGACAATGGTGCGGCGGTTTCACCTTGACATCCTCGAGTCGGCTCGTCTTTTCTAACCCTGAGCGCGTCCGATCATGGCTGTCCGGTCACGCGAGATCCCGTGAAAGGGCGCTGGAGCTCGGGCCGTCGAGTCAGGAGTACAACACATCATGAAGCGCACAACCGAGAAGCCGAGCAAGCCGCGCGCGAAGGCGCAGAAGGGGTCGCCCGAAAGGCGCGAGCCTCGGGAGGCCCCCGGAGCGCCCGCCGCGCCCGCCACGCCCGCCGACGCGCAGGAGAGCCCGGCCGTCGTCGCGTTCCTGCGCGAGCTGGATCATCCGCTGAAGGAGGCGATCGTGGCCCTCCGGCAGATCATCCTCGGCGTCAGCCCGGCGATCCGCGAGGAGATCAAGTGGAACGCGCCGAGCTTCCGGACAACCGAGCATTTCGCCACGTTCAACTTGCGCGCAAAGGACCGCGTCCGGCTCATCCTTCACCTCGGAGCCAAGGTGAAGGACACACCGGCGAAGGGGCTCGAGATCGCGGACCCGGCTGGCCTGCTGGAGTGGCTTGCCAAGGATCGTTGCCTCGTGACGTTCAGCGACGGAGAGGACGTCCTGGCGAAGCGGGCGGCGCTGGAGTCCGTGCTGCGCGCGTGGCTCCGATGGATCTGACCGCTGCGCTGATAGCGGGCGAGCGTGGCCGAGCGTGTCTGTCCGCAGCGGTGCAGCGCGAGAGCCCCCTGGATGACCGGCGAGCGGTCTCGGCCGCCGCTACTGACCCAGTAGCGATGCGCAAACCAGGGTGGGTCGCGACAGTTCGTCGATAATGCTGCTTGCGTTCGACGATTTGTCCACCATAACGCAGCACGAGCCGCGTGCAGTACCTCGAATCACGTGAATCTACACGGCGCAATGATTGCTATCACCGCACCGTGACACTTACTCGCCGCCTCGCGCTCGGCCTCGGGCTGGTGATGGTCATTGCGGGGATCGCGTGGATGGCGCAGCGCTCGGGTATCGTGGGCACCCCCACCCCGCAGCGGCCGCGCCCGCCGGCGGTCCCAGCTGGCACCTCCGCGCCCGAGCCACCCTCCCCTCGCGCGCTCCAGCCCAGCGCCATCTCCGTCCCGAGCCGGCCGGCGCCCGGCAGGCCTCCCACCGAGCCGACATCGCTGCGGGCGCCGGCGCGCGGTCCGGAAGACCAAGCCGCCCAGGAGCCCCCGCATCCCCGCCTCGAAGAGGAGCCGCGCGACGATGCCCCCACGAAGCCAGCCGCCGCGCCGCGCCGCGCGCGCCGGCGCGAGCAGTCCGCGTTCCGGCGAAGGTTGCAGCCCGGGCTGTGCACGGACCCCAGAGAGGCAGCCCGAGCGCGAGAGACGTTGATCTCCCGCTTCCGCGACGAGACGTGGGGAGATGCCGGGCGCCTGTACGTCGACCCCAGGCTGCCAGACAACGCGCACCTGCCCCTCCTCGATCACCTCGAGCATGCGGAACGGGAGGTGTTCTACCGGCTGGAGCTCAAAGCCCAGCGCCCTGACGTCTTCGCGTACCTCGATACGGAGCTGCTCGTGGCTGCTGCCTGCACCAACCGCGGCGTGGTCGCCTATTACGACGGCGCGCTGCACGTGGTCACGACGCGCGCGGACATTCGGGCCAGCGTCCTGCACGAGTACACGCATCACGTGCTGATGAGCCATGGCATGCTGGGGCCGGCCTGGGCGCAAGAGGGCATTGCTATGTATGTCGCGCAAGAGACATGGTGGCTCGACCCGCTCAGGCTCGAGCAGGTGGGGGACGCTCCGATGCCCCTGCAGGTGATGGAGCAGGCGGTCCCATACACGCTCCGTACGGACGATGCCCTGATGTTCTATGTTCAAGCGGCCAGCATGGTCCGCTGCTTCGTTCGCGGCGACAACGCCAGGTTGCGGAGGCTCATGGATGCGATGGGCACGACTGAAGAAGCGGCGCTCGACGGCTCATCCGACGAGCTCGCGCAGCTCCTCGAGCCCTCCACCTGGAAGTCCTGCATCGACTATCTGATGCGGGACATGGCCCCGCTGCGCTAGTCTCGACTTGGGCGCTTTTCTCGTGAAGATCGCCGACATCCTTGCCTCGACGAGGACCGGCCTGTCCGCGATCGTGCGCCGTGAGCGGGCGCGGCGTCGCCGGGCTCGCGGTGCGCCTGCGCTGGGGCGTTCGGCTTTCTGTGCTCCGCCGAAGCGCCGCAACTATGCTTCGGCCATGAACCCCGCCAAGCTCTTTCCGTTCATCGCCGCTCTCTCCGATCGCGGCCGCGCGGAGCTCGGCGCGCTCCCGGCCACGCACGTCGCGGCGCACGAGCAGCTGCTGCGTCGCGGCGATACGGCCGCCGGGGCGTATCTCATCCTACAGGGTGCGCTGCGCGTCTACTACGTCACGGACGACGGACGCGAGGCAACGCTCTATCGCGTGGAGGCTGGTGAGACCTGCGTGCTGGCCATGAGCTCGGCGCTGCGCGCCCACCCGTACCCGGCGTGGGTGCAGGCGGCCGGGGTCGGCGCCACGTTCACGCGCGTCTTGAACCCGGCCTTCCAGCGCCTGATGGACGCGGAGCCGGCGTTTCGCGACTTCGTGTTGAGCTCCATGACGGAGCGCATCTTCGAGCTCATGGCCACGCTCGAGCGGCTCGCGACCTCGACGATGATACAGCGCGTGTCCGCGTACCTCGTCCGCCACGCCGACGCGGCCGGCGAGGTCGCTGCCACGCAGATCGGGATCGCCTCGGAGCTCGGCACTGCGCGCGAGGTGATCTTCCGCGCCCTGCGGACGCTTGCGGCGCGCGGCTTGATCACGACCGCGCGCGGGCGCGTGCGCATCGTCGACGCGCGCGCGCTCGCGGACGTCGCCCGCGCGTGATGGCTGTCCCCGCGTCCCTTCAGAGCAGCCCGCGCTTCACGTAGAACAGGCAGCCCAGCGTGGATCGCGGGCGGTGCTGGCTCCCGGGCGGTTGGCGTAGCCACGTCCCCGCGGGATACACGCCGTGTTCGTCGCGGAGCTCGCCCTCGATCACGAAGATCTCCTCGCCACGCGGGTGCGCGTGGAGAGCGCCGTCGTGGCCGGCGCGCAGCCGAACGAGCGCGACCCACTCCGCGTCCGTCGCGTGAACCACGACCGTGCGCTCCGGCTCGTCGCTCGAGAGCTGGCACGCGTCGAGCGCGGACGGCACGCACACGCGCGCCGCGTCCTCTTCCGGGATCTGGCGTAGCTTCACGAACAACCGGCATCCGCCGAGCGACTCAGGCGCGTGCGAGGTCCCCCAGGGATTGCGCACGTACGTGCCGCGCGGGTACACGCCGTGCGCGTCGCGGAAGTCGCCCTCGAGCACCAAGAACTCCTCGCCGCGCTCGTGGACGTGCAGGCCGAAGCGCGATCCTGCTGCGTAGCGCACCACGGAGGTGGCGCGCGCGACCTCACCGCCCTCGCGGTCCAGGAGGATACGCTCCACGCCTGGCTCGGGGCTCGCCACCCACGGAGCCGTGGTCGTATCGACGAGCGCGCGTTCGTTCAGATTGGCGCGGACCTTCATGCTCAACTCCACCGCTCCGTGAACGGCCGCAGATCCAGCTCGAATGTCCAAGCCGAGCGCGGCTGCTCGATCAACCCAATGACCGTTCTTGCCACGGCGTCCGCTTCCAGGCACGCATCGCGCCGTGCGTCCGGAAAGCGCTGGCGTGTGCGCTCGCCCCAGACCTTGCCGTCGAGGACGAGGTGAGCCACGTGGACCCCCTGCGGGCCGAGCTCCTTGGCGAGCGACGCCGCGAGGCCGCGCAAGGCGTGTTTTCCCGCCGCGAACGCAGAGGTGCGTGCGCCACCGCGCACCGAGGCCGTCGCTCCCATGAAGATCATGGTGCCACGGCCCCGCGCCAGCATGGAGGAAGCGACGACCCGCGCGCAATGAAACGCCCCCAGCGCGTTGACCTGGAGGCTCGCGAGGAACATCGCGGCGGTCGTCTCCGCGAGCGGCGCGAGCTCGATGCGACCGGCGTTGTAGACGAACACCTCCACGTCTTCGAGCGGACCGAAGCGCTCGCGAACGGACTCTTCCGACGTGAGCTCGACCTCGAGCAGCTCGCATCCCGTGGCTCCGAGCTCGGCTTCGAGCCCTGCCCGATCGCGCGCCGCGCTCACGACCTGGTAGCCGCGCGCGCGGAGCTCGCGGCCGAGCGCGACGCCCACGGCGCCCCCGCCGCCCGCGATGAGTGCCCGCGCGCGCGTCACGCGAGCGCTCCCGCGTTCACGGCCGCGAGCAGCAGCGCGAGCGGCGCAAACAGCACCAGGCCCTCGACCGCGCTGGCGTGCGCGGCTCTGGCCCGGAGCGCCCACGCGGATTGCTCGGCGTCGTTGCCGGGCGCCGGATTGGCGAACGTGCGCGCAGGTCCCAAGCGCACCATGCGGTCCAGGACATACGGCACCCACAGACACGCTGTGAGCGCCACGGTCGCAAATAGCCAGAAGATCGTGTTCATTCGTGCACTCCTCGAGTTCGCGAGCTCCCACGTGGCCGCCGCGCGGGCGGCGCGAACGGGCCGACGCGTCGTCGCGTGCTTGAAACCTAGGCGGCGCGCCTCCGGCCTTCTGGAACCGGAGTCACTTTGTGGGGACTTTTCGCGGCGACTTTCGGACCGCGCCGCGCTTCGTCCCGGGACCAGCTCACCGGCGCGACTCGAGAGACGGTCGCCTTTCGCGGCCGCCTCGCTCGGAGCTTCGCGCGCCGGCTCTTCGTGTTCTGTCCTGCCGCCTTCCATGCTTCGTGCTTCGCTCGCTCGGCGGCCTTGCGCGCGCGCTTCGCCGCCCTTCCTCTCACAACACGCCTACGGTGTTACGATAAAGCCCTCGAACTGCAGCGTTGGGACTCCGCCGGTCGGGCTTGGAATGTAGAGTCTGGCGGTGGCTATGGATTGACGGCCGACCCGTCGCCTCGGGGCGCCGTGGTTGCCGAGGTTGCCGAGGTCGCCCATACCCCGAGGGGGGCGGTTGCCCGCCATGGTCGGTTACTACCGGGGCAAGGTGCTGCTCGCGAGCGGTCACACGGTCGCGCGCTGAATGCCGCGACCGTGCCGTGCATCGGAGGGGCCATGGCCAGATCCTCGGAGGTGCTCGTTTCAGCATCCAGGCTCCGCCAGTGGGCTCATACCGCCTGCTCACTCGCGGTTCTCATTCCCATGACCGCGTGCGACCCCATCGAGCGCGATGGCGGCAGCGGCGGCAGCGGCGGCGCGACCGGTAGCGGCGGCGCGACCGGCAGCGGCGGCAGCGGCGGCGCGACCGGCAGCGGCGGCTCCGCTGGCGACGGCGGCAGCGGCGGCGTGACCGGCAGCGGCGGCTCCGCTGGCGACGGCGGCAGCGGCGGCGCGACCGGTAGCGGCGGCAGCGGCGGCGCGACCGGCAGCGGTGGTTCCGCTGGCGACGGCGGCAGCGGCAGCGCGACCGGCAGCGGTGGTTCCGCGGGCGACGGCGGCGGTGATAGCACCTCGACCGGGAGCGGCGGCTCGCCAGGGACCTGCGTGCCGGACTCGGTCATCGCGTGCTACTCCGGCCCCGCGGGGACAAGCGGCGTCGGGCGCTGCGCGGCCGGAGCGCAGACCTGTCGTCCCGACGGCTCCGGCTACGGGCCCTGCACGGGTGAGGTGACCCCTGCAGCGGAGGTCTGCGCCACACCGGAGGACGAGAGCTGCGACGGCGACCCCCATTGCCCGAGGCCGGCGCCCTGGGCGCGCGGGTTCGGCGGCCCCGGCCACGATGACGGACGGGCCATCGCCAGCGACGCCATGGGAAACTATTACGTCACCGGCTCCTTCGTCGAAACGGCCGACTTCGGCACCGGCCCTCTGACGAGCGCGGGTGGACAGGACGTCTTCCTTCTCAAGCTCGACCCCTCGGGCGCGTTGCTCTGGAGCAAGCGCTTCGGCACCCCCTTCAACGAGATCGGATGGGCCGTGGCCGTCGATGGGAACGGTGACGTCCTGCTCGTCGGCACCTACGACAGGCCGTTGGACGGGGCCACAGGCATGGACTTCGGCGGGGGCGCAATCCGCGATCCGGACGGCGACCAGGCGATATTCGTGGCCAAGCTCGACGCGGACGGCAACCACATCTGGAGCGATGGGTTCAGCCTTGGCTTCCCGTGGGGTTACCTCGCCGTGTGGGAGCTGGCCGTCGATGCGCTCGGCAGCGCGTACATCGCCATCGACATCGACGACACGCCTTACGACGAGGACACCAGCGTCATGAAGGTGGACGCCGCGGGCCACGCCGCCTGGCAACGCAATCTGGAGGTGGACGCGGTCAAGAGCTCCGGCGCGGACCTCGCGCTCGACAGCGCCGGCAACGTGGTGACGGCAACCCTAGGTACCTACGACGTTGACGCGGTGATCCTCTCCAAGTTCTCTCCGGCGGGTGATCTGTTATGGAGGCGGCGCATGTTCGAAGGAGCGCATTATGTCGGGGTGGCGGTCACCCCAGCGGACGAGATCGTCGTGACGACCCACGGTGATATGGACTCCACATTCACGAGGCTAAATGAGGACGGCAAGCCTGTCTTCAGCCGCCACCTCTATGGCGGCAGCGACCCCGTCGTCGACCCTGCCGGCAACATCTTCGTCCACGGGGGCATGCTCACCATGCTTGACCGTGACGGCACGCCGCGCTGGGAGGTCCCACACTCCGGGGCCGGCGTATGGAATATCGCCATCTCCCCGAACGGCGCGGTCGCGGCCACCGGCGTCATGATTGGACCGGTGGACTTGGGGACCGGCCCGATCGCCTTTGCAGGAGGCATGGATTTCTTCGTCGCCGTGTTCAATCCGCCGGCGAGCAGCGGCAGCGAGGACGGTGGCGGCGGCGAAGAGCTGCCATGACGCTGCTTCGTGGGTCGGTGACGACCAGCTCGGTCTCCAACGCAGGCGAAGCCGCCCTCGCCGGGCGTCCTCCCGTGCCCACGCCGGCCTTGACTCAGACGAAGTTCTAGCTTCTCCTGTCGACTGGTCGGCGTTCCATGCCCGCAACCCTACTTTTCCTCGGAGCGAATCCTTCGAGCACCACACGCCTCGCGCTCGACCGGGAGGCACGCGAGATAGGACAGCGCCTTCGCGCCTCCGAGCTGCGTGATGCGTTTCGGCTCGAACAGGCATGGGCGGTTCGTGCGACAGATCTTCAAGAATGCCTTCTCCGATATCGCCCGACCATCGTCCATTTCAGTGGACACGGAAGCTCTCTAGGTGAGCTGTGCCTGGACAACGCTGCTGGGCAAGCGACGCCCGTCAAGAACGAGGTGCTCACCCGGCTATTTCACGTCCTGCGCCGCGACATCCGCTGCGTCGTGCTCAACGCGTGCTTCTCGGAAGCGCAGGCGCGCGCCATCTCGACGCATATCGACTGCGTGATCGGGATGAACACGGCGATCAACGACGACTCCGCGATCGCATTTGCAGGCGCATTCTATCAGGCGCTCGGCTATGGCGAGGACGTACGGACCGCGTTTGACCTCGGGTGCCTACAGATCGACTTGGCCGGGATGAAGAACGCTGACGCACCGCGGCTCCTGTTGCGAGAGGGGGTCGAGGGCCGCGAGACGCTGCTGTCGGCTGCTCGTCGGTCGAAGGGCGATACCTTTGAAACCCACGGAGAGGGCGACAGAGCATCGGAGAGATCCGAATCTCGCCTCATCGACTCCACCGAGGAGCTGCTCTCTCTCCTGAAGCAACGCGCCGCGCGTGTCCTGGAACACATGGAAGACCAGAAGCGAGAGGGCCTGGCCTCCATACGATCCGGTAAGGGCTATTCATCCGAAGCCGAGCTGCTGGAGCGGCTCGGCGCTATCCGGCAGAAGTTCCTGGAGCTGCACGAAGAACACATCCGAGCCATTGGACGCGGACAGCTGACATTTGCCCACGAATTGGTCAAAGATATACATACGTTGCTATGGATCCAGCACGGAGACATATTCTGGGCATCGCAAGCCGACCGCGGAGCCAGCTACAGGCGTCCCCTTGACATGCCTGAAAGATATGCCGGAGTTTACCCGGGATCCAAGCCGGTCAATATTGCATTGCCGTTACACGAGCTGTCTACCGCTATCTGGCCCGAGCGATGGGATTCACGGATCGAGTTGCAAACATATCGCTCGGATCGAATCAGGGGCGATCTGGGCGAACCTCGCTCCGAGGGACAAAAAGAATTCGAGATAACCAAGCAGTCACTGATCGATTTGAAGCTGGAAGGAGTTCCTGACGACGTCCTGGGGATCCTGGCGAGCATCAGCGGTCAGAGGATCGCGGGAGATGGACATCTCATGGACACTCTCAGTGGATTGCTTGGGCATGAGCAGGCCAACCGGTTCGAGGCAGCCATCCAGAAGCATGCCGAAAAGCGAAGTGAAAGCGCGCTGAGCCATGCCATCGAACACGGAGACTGGGCGACGGCTGCCCAATTAGGTGCGCTTGACGAGGCACCAGCGCTCAAACCTCTCATCATCGCGATTCACTCCTGCACGAGCCGGAAGGAGGCCGACGCCGCCGCCAGCGCGCTGGCGCAGCTCAACGACGCGCGCGCGGTGGAACCGCTCATCGCCCTCGTTCGGTCCGGGGGCTGGAAAATAGCTTATGCCGCGAATGCATTGGCGCAGCTGGGCGATGCCAGGGCGGTGGAACCGCTGATCTCCGCGCTCCAGTGGGAGCGGCTGGATGTACGGCCGTCCGTCGTGAACGCGCTGGGGCGGCTCGGAGATGCGCGTGCGATGGAACCTGTCAGGGCGCTGCTGACGGACGAACGTGCCGAGGTGCGATACGCCGTGGCCAAGGCGCTCGACGAGCTCGGCTCTCGGCTGCAGGCGCCTCAGAAGAAAGCGCCGTGAGCGCGATGAACCTCCGGTCTCACGCGACCGTCGTCGCAATGGTATGGCTGGCCGCGTGCGGCAGCGGCTCGAGCGAGCCGCCTCTGCCAACGCCGTCGGGCGGGGCAAGCGGTACGTCGGCGGCCGGCACCTCGTCCGCGGCAGGAGGCTCAGGCGGGAGCGCAGCACAAGCAGGCGGTGCGGGAGCGGGCGGCGGCGCTGCGGCTGTCGCGGGCTCGACCGGCGTGGCCGGCACCCCGAACGCTGGCGGCGCCGACGGTGCCGGAGCCGGTGGTTCGAGCGCGGGGGCGGGCGGTGCCGGCGCGTGCCCGGCGGGCTCGACGCAGCTGTCACCGTGGCCCGGCAAGGCCGAGGTGCGCACGCTCGACAGCGAGGACGCGTTCGAGAGCGATCTGAGCGGGCTGACCTACGAGGCGCCCGGCGTGCTGTGGGCGACCAACAACCTCTCCGCCAAGCTGTTTCGGTTGTTGAAGAGCGGAGGGAGCTACGCGCCGGACACGTCCAGTGACTGGGCCTCCGGCAAACGGCTACGTTACCCGAACGGCAGGGGCACGCCCGACGCGGAGGGAGTGACGCTCGCCGCCACGAGCGCCGCGGGCGTCTACGTGTGCGCCGAGCGCGACACGGACGATTCGTCTGTGAGCCGGCTGTCCGTGTTGCGCTACGACGTGACGGCCGCCGGAGCGACTCTGATCGCGACTCACGAGTGGAACCTCACCGCCCTCTTGCCCGAGGTCGACGCGAACGCGGGTCTGGAAGCGGTCACGTGGGCGGCTGACAGCTTGCTCACGGCGCACCACTTCTTCGACGAGAGCAAGGCTCGATCTTACGCCCCGAGCGACTACGGCGAGCACGGCGCCGGCCTGTTTCTGGTGGGCGTGGAAGAGACCGGGAAGGTGTACGCTTTCGCGCTGAACCACGAGAGCGGCGCGGCCACGTTGGTGGCCAGCATCTCGACGCCGCTCGCGGGCGTGATGGGGCTCGAGCTCGACCGTGACACCGGGAGCTTGTGGGCAACCTGCGACAATACGTGCGACAACCAATCCGCCGTGTTCGGTATCGACGACGCGCTCGGGCGCTTCGTGTTGGAGCGGCGTTTCACGCCCCCCAGCGGCCTGCCGGACTCCAACAACGAAGGCATCGCGCTCGCGCCGGACGCGGAGTGCAGCGGGGGCGTCAAGCCGTTCTTCTGGACCGACGACGCCGACGCCGACGGGTTTTCGGTGCGCGAAGGCTCGCTCGCTTGCGGGTGCCTCTAGCGACTGAAGGCCGTGTGGTAGAGCGGCAGCGCCTCGGGCGCCGGAACGAACGCCCCCTGAGTCGCTGTCGAGCTCATCGCTCATGACGATGAGATGGAGAGTCACCGGGGCACCCGCGCCGCTGCTCTCCCTGAGCTGGGCGGGGCCAAACGACGCCTTGCGTGACTCCGACGCCCTCCTGTGCCCCGACTGGGCCCGACAGGAGCGCACACGACACCCCGGCCGGGTGCGCCGCCATCACGCGCGCCGCTGCGACGGTGCCGCGCCGGCCCCGGATAACCAGCGCCGCGGCCTCATGGCCCTCACAAGCCGCGACCCGCGTCGGAGCCCCGCCCGCGGATTGGGCCTTGCGACCGGCGCACGGAATGCTGTACCACGGAGACCGCAGTGCGTTTTCGTGGGGGGTCGCACCGGCGCGGCCCGCTCCTGGTCTATCCTGGACACGCGGCGACGCCGCGCGCCCGCTGACGAGCCCTCATGACCTCACCTGCCCAGGATCGCGCCACGGCCCGCCCGGCATCCCGCCGCAAGCTGCTCCTGAACCCGCGATTCCAGCTCAAATACACCGGGCTCCTCGTCTCGGTGGTGCTCGCCGTCATGGTGGCGCTCGGACTCGTCATCTGGCAGACCGCGAGCGTCGCGAACGAACAGGCGCGTTACGCGGCGACCCAGGCGGAGCTCGCGCTCAAAGAGGCGGCGAACAGCGCCAAGATCCTCAGGATGAGCACCGCCGCCCTGGGCGGCGACGGCGCCGACCTCGGCAGCACCCTCGACGAGGAGCTCGAGAAGACGAACCGCGAGTACGAGCGCAACCTGGCAGAGGTCGCCAAGCGGCGCGCCGACGTCGAGGCGCTGCAAGGTCGCCTCCTCGGCATCCTCGTCGGAGGCGGCGCGTTCCTCCTCGCCGTCCTCGGCGTGCTCGGGGTCTTCATCACCCAGCGCATCGTGGGGCCGGTCCACCAGCTGAAGCGCCTGTGCCGCCAGGTCGGCACGACACGGCTCACCATCGGAGACGGGCTGCGGAAGGGCGATGAGCTAGGGGACCTGTTCGACACATTCGTGCAGATGACCTACTCGCTCAAGGCGCTCCAGACAGGCAGGCTCGCGACGCTCGACGCGACCATCGAGCGAGCCGAGGCCGAGTCCGCCTCGGCCGAGGTGCTCGCGCGGCTGCGCGCGCTCCGGGCGCAGCTCTGCCTCGGACTCAGCGAATCCGAGACGGTGCGGCGCCGCGGCCCGAAAGGTGGTGAGTCATGAGGCGAATCGCCGGGGCGGTGGGGACATGAAGCCTCCCGAGCTGGTCCAGCAGGCGGCCGGATTGCTCCGCGCCCGCTTCGATCTCAACGAGTACAACCCGACCCCGATCGTCGACCTCGGCGCGCTCGTGGCGAACGCCGATGGCACCGTCGACGCCGAGGAGATCGACGCCCTGCGCCAGCTCATCGAGCCGATGCTCGGCGCCCAGCTCAACGTCGAGCTCGTCCGCTACCTCATCGAGGCGAGCCTGAAGGTGATCGCCGCGGCGGGCGTCGAGCCGCGGGTGCGCCTGCTCGCGGAGATCCTCATGGACTGCGACGCGGTGGAGGAGGGCATCATCATCGCGCTGGCGGTCGCCCACGCGAGCGAGGGGATCTCCGACGCGGAGCGCGCGGTCATCGAGTCGCTCGCCCGCGCGGCCGAGCTCCCTGCGCGCCGGCTCGATCAGCTGAACGAGCAGGTCCGGGCGGCGTTCGCGACCTGACGGCGGCCTCCACCGGCGGTGCGGGCTCCACCGGCGGGCGAAGACCTGCGCCGCCGGGCGTGGCCTCCGCCGGCCGTGCGCGGCGTCAACCCTCTTCCTTGGTCGCGAGCAGCCGCGAGAGGCGGCCTTCCTCGATGCGGACGGCGATGACCTTCTCCCGGTCGAAGAGCACCGCGCCCGGGGCCGCGCCGCGCGGCTTGCGCACGTAGCGGCGCTGGACGTAGCTCACCTCGCACACGGCCTCGCCGCGCGCGTCGCTGAAGTGCGCCGCCAGGGTCGCGGCGTCCACCAGCACGTCCGCGGGGCAGCTCGCCCCCTTCGCGAGCGGCACGACGACGTGCGAGCCCGTGACGCCCTTCGCGTGAAGCCAGAGGTCGTGCGGCCGCGCGTGCTTCGTCGTGAGCGCGTCGTTGTCCTCGGCGCCCCGGCCGACGAGGATCGCCGCGCCGGCCGCGCTGCGGTACGCGTGGAACGGCCGCCGCGGCGCGGGCCGCCCGGCCCCGAGGGCGCGGGCGCCGGACGTCCCGGGCTCGCCGGCGCCGGCGGGCTCCGCGCGCGAGACGCCGAGGGCGCGGGCGCGCTGCGCGAGCGGATCGAGCGACTCGGGCCGCGCCTCGGCCGCGGCGACGTCCGCCTCGAGCGCGGCGATCGCCGAGAGGGCGCGCTCGGTCTCGGCGAGGCGCGCGCGCATCACCGCCTCGCCGCGCTGGTAGCGCCGCGCCTTGGTGAAGAAGGCCTCGGCCTGCGCCTTGGCGGGGCGCGCCGGGTCGAGGGCGACCTCGATCTTGCCGCCGGTCTCCCAGTCGTCGAGGAGCGCCTTCGCGGCGCCCCGCGGCACACGGGCGCCCTGCGCGAGCAGGAGCTGCCCCGTCTTCTGCAGGCGCGCGACGCTGCCCAGCCGCCCGAGATCACCGCGCACCGCTTCGGCCCTGCGCTCGAGCGCCGCGCGCCGCGCCTTCACCGCGCGCGCGAGCGCCGCCTTCTCCTGCCCGGCGGCGGCATCGTCGCTCGCCTCGACCAGCGCTGCGCCGGCGGCCAGCGGATCCGCCGGGTAGGCGATGGCTGCCGGTGGAGCGCCCCCCTGAGGCGGCCAGCGGAGGATCAGGTGGCCGGCGGCGTCGAGCAGCCGCGCCTCGCCGCGGCGTCCCGGCATGAGCTCCAGCCGCGCCCCCGGGGATGACCCCAACCTGGGTGGGGGCGCCACCGGCCCCAACCCGGGTTCGGCTGCGGCCGTCGGCCCCAACCCGGGTTCGGGTACTGCCGCCAACCCCAACCCGGGTTCGGATGCGGTGCCGCCGGGTTCGGGTGCAGCCGCCGGCCCCAACCCGGGTTCGGGTACGGCCAACCCCAACCCGGGTTCGGATGCGGCCAACCCCAACCCGGGTTCGGGTGCAGCCGCCGGCCTCAACCCGGGTTCGGATGCGGCCAACCCCAACCTGGGTGCGCCCCACGCACCCCCTCGGTCATTTTCCACCGTGACCGCATCGTCATCCCCCGCGACGATCACGATGCCGTCGCCCCGCACCTCGATCGCCAGCACGCGGCGGCCGACCAGGTGCGCCCTCATGGCGGCGACGAGCGGGTGCGACGCGCCGGCGCGGAGCCGCGGCAACCGCGGCAGGATCCCTGCCCCTGAAACGCGCGGCCCGATGCCGGCGCCGAGCACGCGCCGCGTCCCGTCATAGACGGCGAGCGCGACGAGCCCCGTCGCCGGATTCGCGTGCGCCGCGTCGATCCGCGCCCCCACGCAGCGCGCGAGCGCCTCGGCGAGCGCACCGCCCTGCGCCGCGCTCCCCGGGTGATCCTCCATGGCGAACGCCGCGGATGCCCTTCAGCGAAACTCGAAGAGCGGCCCGCAACAGCCATAGGCGAGGTCGCACGCCGGACCGACATCCTGGCACGTGGACAGCAGCTCGCCGTTGACGAAGCAGGAGCAGGAGATCGTGTTGCCCCTCCTGTCGGGGCGGCACTCGACCGCGAACGCCGCGTTCGGGCACGAGCCTTTGCAGGAGCAGGCCCGGTCGCGATCCTCGACGCACTCAAGCCCCGTACAGCCGGTGTTGACCCAGCACTCGTCGTACTTGTCCAGGAACGGCTGGCACCGTTGAAAGCCGAAGGTGCAGTCGATGCTGCCGTGCGTCGCGCAGTCGAAGAACTGGGCGAGCAGGTCGTTGCACTGGGGCGCCTCGCTCAGCTGCGCCTCACAGCTCGCCTCGCACTGCCCCGGTCCAAACGCCCCGCACGCCTCCTCATAGCGCTCGCAGAAGCCCACGCACCTCGACCAGGCATCGCCGCCGCCCGCTCCGGAGGAGGAGCTCCCTATCCCCGACGTGGCCATCGAGGTCGCGCTGCTGCTGACCGCGCTGGAGCCGCCCACGCCGGTGCCGACCGCGCTGGAGCCGCCCACGCCGGTGCCGACCGCGCTGGAGCCGCCCACGCCCACGCCCACGCTGACCGCGCTTGTAGCGGACGTGCCCGTGCTGATCGCACTGGAGCCGAACGCGCCCGTGGTGATGGCGACGGAGCTCGTCGCGCCGGCGCCTCCTGACCCGTCGGGCATCCCGTCGACGACGACGTTCCCACCGCAAGCGCTTCCCCAGGCCAGGGCGGCAAGCGCAGCGGCGCGCATCCTGAGCAGCGCCATTCTCATGGACCGCGAGAATACCCCAGGTGCGCGCCCCAACGCGAGCGCGGCACGGACGCGACGGGCACGAATCGACGCGGGGCCTCTCGTGCGCCGCGCGGCTTTGCGACAGAGAGCCGCCGCCTGCTCCTCGACCTCCTGCTCGCCCCGCAGCTCACCCACGCCGACGCCCCGCCCTGCGCCCCCCGGGTGGTCCTCCATGGCGAACGCCGCTCGTGCCCCTCAGCGCAACGCTTCGAAGTACGCCCCGCAGCAGCGAAGCCCGAGCTCGCACGTCTCGCCGCGGTCCTCGCACGAGGCCATCTCTTCACCGTTGACGAAGCAGGAGCACAGGGTCCTGCCAAAGCCCTGGGAGCGGCACTCGGCCGTGACGACGAAGCCCTGGCACGCTCCCTTGCAAGTGCAGGCCCCGTTGGGATCGCCGGCGCACTCGACCTCCGCGCAGCCGTCGCGGTCCACGCACGCGTTGAACTCGTTCAGGAACCGCTGGCACCGGGGCGCGTCGAGGTCGCAGTCGAACCTGTCGTTCATGCAGTCGAAGTACGGGATGAGCCGCTCGTTGCACCGGGGCGCCCGGTCGAGCTCCGTGTCACACATCGTCCCGCACTGGCCCGGCTCCAGCCCCCCGCACGCCTCCTCGTAGCGCTCGCAGAAGCCCACGCACTTCGACCAGACGTCGCTGCCGCCCGCGCCGGTGGACGAGCTCCCGGATGTGCCCATCCCGCCCCCGCCGGCGGTGGTCGAGCCGACGCTGACAGCGCTCACGCCGGTCACGCCGACGCTGACAGCGCTCACGCTGCTACCGCCGACGCCGACGGCGCTCCCGCTGCTCCCGCCGACGCCGACAGCGCCGACGCCGGTCGCGCCGTTGGTCGTCACGCCTGAGGTGACCGCGCTGGAGCTCGTCGCGCCGGCGCCTCCTGACCCGTCGGGCATCCCATCGACGACGACGTTACCACCGCAAGCGCTTCCCCAGGCCAGGGCGGCGAGCGCAGCGGCGCGCATCCTGAGCAGCGCCATTCTCATGGACCGCGAGAATACCCCAGGTCCGCGCCTCAGCGCGAGCGCGGCACGAGCGCGACGGGCGGATCGAGGCGAGCCGCCGCGCGACCTCTCGTCCGCCGCGCGGCTTTGCGATAGAGACCCGCCGCGTGCTCCTCGACCTCCTGCTCGCCCCGCTGCTCGCCCAGGCCGACGCGCCGCCCCGGCCCGGATCCGCCGCGTCCTGCCCGCCCGACATGGTGCTCGTCGAGGGCACCCACGCCGAGAACGTGCAGCGGATCTGCACGAGCTACCGCGGCGCCCACTGCTTCGACTTCTTCCCCGGCCTGTTCGCCGCCGAGCCGCGCTTCACGCCGGTGCGCACGTGCATGGACCGCCACGAGTGGCCGAACCGGGCCGGCGCGCTGCCGGTCGTGATGCTCCGCTTCATCGAGGCCGAGCGGGAGTGCGCCGCCGTCGGCAAGCGCCTCTGCACCGAGTTCGAGTGGGAGCTCGCCTGCGAGGGGCCTTCCGCGCTCCCCTTCCCCTACGGTCACGCGCACGATCCGGCCGCCTGCAACGTCAGCAAGCCGTACCGAGGGATCAGCGAGCGGCGGCTCGCGTCCGACGACCCGGCGGTGCGGGCCGCCGAGACGCAGCGGCTCTGGCAGGGGGAGCCGTCGGGCTCGTATCCGGCGTGTGTGAGCCCGTACGGCGTGGTCGACCTGGTCGGCAACGTCGAAGAGTGGGTGTCGACCTCGCGCCCCGAGTGGCCACACCGCTCGTCGCTGAAGGGCGGCTACTGGTCCAAGCCGTGGGCGGGGTGCCGAGGGACCAACGACTCGCATGGACCGATGTTCCGGTTCTACGAGATCGGGTTTCGCTGCTGCAAGGATCCGCGGCCAGGGCCGTAACACAGGGTCCCCGAGGGCGATCGGCGAGAGATCGGTCGCCGAATTGCGCAGAGCGGAGGAGACCGGATGGAGGTCACGCCGGGCGAAGCCCCGTTTGCTGTGGAGCGAACGCGGCCCCTTCGATGCATGCACACTTGTCGCACTGGTGGCATCGTGGGAGTACATGGCGCCTGATGTAGACAATTGGCGCCAGCGCAGGCAGTTGTGCTTGAGGTGAAATGTTCGACAGATCTGCGGGTGCTCTCCGGTCGCAGACGAACATTTCAGAGTTATTGTCTGTCAAAACGATCTGATTGACCATCAGGCGATAGCCAGATGGCCAATCCGTGTCTATTACATCGTCAGGTGCGCCCTCTCGGCGCCCCGATGACTTGGAGAGTCAGGATGCGATTGGGAGCTTATCGTTCCGCTGTTGCGCTATCTTTCTTCGGTCTGGTCGCCGCCGCGTGCACCGTCGCGACAGGGGGCGAGGAGGAGGAGGAGGCCGACGCGCTGTACGGGGCTGTGGTGACGACCGACGGGCTCACGCCTGCAGCGCTGGCGATGTCGTCGGACTGGGGGAGCGGCTACTGCGCCAACGTGATCGTCGCGAACGATGGGACCGCCCCGGTGACGTCGTGGACCGTCGTGATCAATCTCAATCAGTCCGCCGTGAGCAGTTTGTGGAACGCGACGTCGAGCCAGAGCGGCTCGACCCTGACGGTGAGCCCGCGCTCCGGCAGCCCCTCGATCCCGGTGGGAGGCTCTGTCAGCTTCGGGTTCTGCGCGAACGGGACCGGAGGCAACTACCGGCCGACGCTGGTGTCGGTGACCAAGACAGGAGGGGGATCGAGCACTTCGAGCACTTCGAGCACTTCGAGCACTTCGAGCAGCTCAAGCAGCACCGGCAGCGCCGGCGGCGCTGGCGGTGCAGGTGGAAGCGGCGGCAGTGGTGGCACCGGGGCCGGTGGAACCGGCGGCAGCGGAGGATCCACGGGCGCCGGCGGAAGCAGCGCTACCTGCTCGATGCCGCTGCCGAGCTACACGAGCGGCAACGGCTCGACGACCTGGTACTCCCTCGACCAGGGCAGCGCGCAGGTGAACTGCAGCTTGCCCATCCAGCAGCGCAATCCGGACAAGATCGGCCACGTCGCGACCGGCGGAGGGCGGTATTTCGCCGCCCTGAACACCGCGGACTACAACACCGCGGCCGCGTGCGGCGCCTGCGTCGAGGTGAGCCGCGACGATGGGCGCAAGGTCGTGGCGACGGTCGTCGATCAATGCCCGACGGCGAGCAACCCCAAATGCAAGGCCGGGCACATCGATCTGAGCAAGGACGCCTTTGCGCAGATCGGCTCGCTCGACGAGGGGTATCTGGGGACCGGCAACGGCGGAGTCAAGGGCAAGATCTCGTGGAAATACGTCCCGTGTCCCGTTGAGGAGAACGTATCCATCGTGTTGAAGGAGCCGGGCAACGCCTGGTGGAACGAGTTCCGCGTGCAAGGCCATCGCACCCCGGTGCGCAAGCTCGAGGTGTACGTCGGCGGGCGCTGGACGGAGGCCACGCGGCAGCCGTACAACTACTGGCGCGTCGGCAGCGGCAACATGGGGCAAGGGCCCTGGCGTGTCCGTGTGACCGACGTCCTCGGCAAGACGATCGAGACCTCGATCAATACCACCACCGCCGAGCAATTCACCTCATCGCAGTTCCCGGTCTGCCAGTGATCGGCGCGGCTCGGCAGGCGCGGTCGCATCAACGATCTTGACGAGGGCGCTCCGTGGCAGCGAGCTCGATCTCCGGTTCCGCGAGATCGGGCTTCGCTGCTGCGAGGCTCCTGGACTGCGGCTGTAGCTGCTGAGCCCTCCCGGACGATTGCCGGGAGGGCTGGACCAACGTGCGCTGAACGAGGCAGAGATCAGCGGGAGGGAGCGCCCGCGCAGATCCAGTCGTTGATCTTCTTGATATCGGCCTCGGGCAGCGGCGCCCCCGGCGGCATCCTGCTCTCGTCAGGGTCGCACAGGCTGACGTCCTTCAGCTTGTTCATGAGATAGCTGCTGCTCGGCTTGAACGGCACGACGAGCGCCTGCTCGCGGGAGCAGGACGCGCTGTCCTGATTCACGAGCTTGCCCGCGGCCGCGCTCGCGCGGAGGTCGAGCCCGCCGGACGGCGCGCCGGCGCTGCCATGGCAGTACTGGTTTGCGCAGCTCCTCGTCAGGATGGGCTCCACATCGGCGAACGTCGCCGTGGCCGCGCCGCAGGCGGGATCGCTCGGAGGCGCGCTGCCGCCCTCGCCCCCCGTCCCGGCCGCCGCACCGCCGCCGCCCTCGCCTCCGGTGCCAGCCGGCGTACCGCCGCCGCCCTCGCCCCCGGTGCCAGCCGGCGCACCGCCGCCGCCCTCGCCCCCGGTGCCGGCCGGCGCGCCGCCGCCGCCCTCGCCCCCGGTGCCGGCCGGCGCACCGCCGCCGCCCTCGCCAGCGCCGCCGCCACCCTGGTTGGAGCCGCTGCCGCTGCTGGCCGGGCTGGAGCCGCTGCCGCTGCTGTTCGTGCTGGAGGCGGCGCCGCCGCCAGTGCCCGTGGAATCGTCATCGGAGCAAGCCACCGCCGAGAGCCCGAGAGCCAGGCAAAGAACCAATCGAAGTGAATTGTTGTGATGAAGCAAGGTACCTCTTCATGATGGTGTTGGTCACGCGGCGTTCGCCGCGCGAGCGATTCACGAGGAGACTAGAAAGCATGTGAACGCACGCGACGCAATCGCGTGATGGTGGACGAGGTGGTCGCGAAATTCCAACCGTGGCAGCGGGGCTGGCGCCTTGAGCGTCTGCCAGCCGATGGGAGTCGACGCGTGTCGATCAGAAACCGACAGCGCGCGCGCGTCCGGCTTCTCCACCGGAAGCACGCGGCGCTAGAGTACCGCGATGCGACAAACCTATTGGACCGGCCTGGCGGTGTGCGCCGCCCTGAGCACGGCGCCTGGCTGCAACGCGATCTGGGGGATCCCCGACGGAGAAGCCAGCGGGGATCCCGCGGCAAGCGGCGCAGGGAGCTCGGGGAGCTCAGGGGGCGCAGGGGCCACCGCAAGCGCAGGCTCAGGGGCCGGCGGGGGCGGGGGTGGCGCAGGCGGCTGGCCCTCCGCGGAGTGCCCGATCGAGCCGTTCACAGGGCGCGCGCCGGGCGCGTGCCAGGCCGCCGACGGCGCCCACGATTACCTCTCCGATCCGGAGAACTGCTGTGTGCCCGGCAGGAGCTGCCTCGGCGGCGCCTGCGAGGAGGGCAGGTGTCTGCCGGTCGTCCTCACCACGGCCAACGACGAGGAGCACGAAGCGATCGGCCTCGTGGTGGACGGGGACGGGGACGATGGGCGCGTGCTCTGGGCGAGCGGCTACGGGAACACGATCTTCGCGACCGAGAAGGCGGCTTCCGGCTCGACCGAGCCGCTGGTGGTGCTCGACTCGCTCGCGACCTTGCTCGCGCGCTCGGAGAGCTCGCTGCTCATCACCGACGAGACCGAGCCGGACGTGTACCGGATGCCGCTCACGGGGAACGTCACCGTCTCGACGGTCGCCAGCGCCCAGGGAGCGGCGGGCTACCGGCGGCCCGTGGCCGGCGGCGGCTGGGTCTACTGGATCACCGGAATGATCGAGGATCCGGAGCAAGATCCCGACGCGCGCGATGTACCGAAGCGCATCTGGGCGGCGCGGGACGACGCGACCGCTCAGACAGGCCTCTCCGTCTTCGACCGGGACACGTACGTCGGAGGCCTCGCGCTCGACGCCACCCATCTCTACTGGACCGAGCTGGAGCCCGGCGGGACGCACACCACCGTTCGGCGGATGGCGCTCGGAGAGCCCGGCCAGAACGAGATCGTCGCGTCGATCCCCATCCACGACGGCGATCTCCCCGGAGACATCGCGGTCGGCGAGCGGATCTTCTGGATCAGCGGCTACGCCATCTACGCCGTGAACAAGGACGGTACCGACGCAGGGGCGCTCGTGGCGACGGACTTCCCCACGCGCCTGCTGGCAGACTCCACCTTTGTCTATTGGTACAGCCGCGAGGGGCAGCTCCAGCGGGTGCGCACCTCGGGCGGCGCCCCAGAGCCGCTCGCCGACAGCGCGGACATTCGAGATCTCGCCCAGGACTGCGGCGCCCTCTACTGGACGACCTGGGCCACCGACGAGTGGCCAGCGTCGGTGATCAAGCTGGCCAAGTGAGCCGCGCCCCGATCGCGCTCCCGGCGAAGTTGCCACGATGGTTTTGCCACGATGTGACGAAATACCTCGTAGCCGCGCCGCACACCATCCTCACGCCGACGCGCCACATGCGAAGCTCCTCAACGGCCTAAGGATCCCACGTAGGTAGAACCATGCCCTCGGCCGCCACGCGCGCGCCGGGGCACACTCCTTGCTGTTCCTTGCTGATATCGACGGCGACCACCGATTCGGCTCGCTCCGAATCTCTCGCATCGGTCGGCGCGACGGAATCACCAGCTCTCCATCCCCCGCCGATCCTCCCCGGCCCAGCGCGCTCTCCACGACAGAGGCGGCGAACTCGCCCCCTCGAGCGGCGTGGAGCGCGCTGAGGCGCATCCATGCCATCACGTCCGAGAACAGAACGCACACCCCTTCGATGGCGCTGCTTTGCTTTCCTTGCGCCTGCCGCGCGCAGGCGCCCGTGGCTTTGGTTCACATGCATCTGGCTCGAGTTGTTCGCCAGAGCGAGAGAGAGGCACCATGACCCGTAACAGCGTGATTCCAGGACTCGTCGCCGGCCGCTACAGGATGGAGCGACGGATCTCGGCAGGCGGCATGGGGACCATCTGGCAAGCTCAGGATCTCGCCCTGGAGCGCCCGGTAGCCCTGAAGTTGATGCTGGATACCTATGCCTCGGACGCAGGCGCGCGCGAGCGCTTCGCGCGCGAGGCGAGGGCGGCGGTTCGGCTCGGCACGGAGACGGACTATGTCGTGCGGATCCTGGATTTCGGCGTCGACGCCGCGACGCCGTACATCGTGATGGAGCTCCTGAACGGGGAAGATCTCGAAGCGCGGCTCGAGCGGCGCGGCACGCTGTCCGTTCAGGAGGTGGCCGCGTTCCTGCCCCAGATCGCCTGTGCGCTGCGGAAGGCGCACGCGATCAGGCTCGTGCACCGGGACATCAAGCCGGCGAACATCTTCATCTCCTCCCGGGACGAGGAGGAGAGGATCAAGCTCCTGGATCTCGGCATCGTGAAGGAGCTCGGGCCGGGGGCGATCTCCACGTCCGGCAAGATCCTCGGCACGCTCTGGTACATGAGCCCGGAGCAGCTCGACGGCAAGCCGCTGGATCACCGCACCGATCTCTGGTCGCTCGGCCTCGTGATCTACCGCGCGCTCACGGGGCGGCTCCCGTTCCAGGGGAAGACCGTGGGAGAGCACCTGATGGTGCTCTTCGACGGCAAAGCGCCCCGCATCGCCGAGATCGCGCCGCACCTGCCCGCCGACCTGGATGGCTTCTTCGACTACGCGCTGAAGGTGGATCCCGCGCTGAGATTTCAGACGGCCGACGAGCTGGCCCGGGCGTTCGTGGCGCTCGCCAAGGTATCCTGGCGGCCACCGCCGCCGCTGGCGGAGGCGCGCGGCGAGCCCGAGGGCGCTCCGCTGCACGCCGTGGCGCCCACCGTGCCGAACGAGGCCATGGGGTGGCGAGCCGCCGAGCAGCCGCAGAGCAGCTCGGCCCGGTGACCCCCGGAGGGCGTGCGCTCGTCTTGACCGGCGAGAAAGGGCGGATCCAGGGTTCAGAGAGACGCGACACCTGGGCAGGAGCGACCGAGCTCGGCTATGGATGGGAGCTCGATCGCAGGCCGCGCCGGCGTGCGCATCCCTTTTCGAACAGAGAGGAGGAACCATCGATGCCCATGGATCTCGAGAAACCCACCTGTGACGACTCGCTGATGCGGCAGCTCTGTCTATCCGCCTATCAGCTGCCCATCATCAGCGTCGCCGACGAGCTCGGTGTGTTTCCGCTCCTCGAACGAGAGCCCGCGAGCATCGCGGCGCTTGCCGGAAAGCTGTCTCTCAGCCTCCGCGCGACCGAGGCCCTCCTGGCCTCCCTGGCCGGGATGGGGCTCCTTGTGCAGTCTCGGGGCACCTTCCATCTCACCGAGGTGTCCCGCAACTTCTTGCTCCCGACGAAGCCGTTCTACTGGGGTCACATGGTGCGGCTGCTCGGCCACGCCCCGCTCTCGCACGGCGCCTTGCTGGAGATCCTGCGGCGGGACGGGGCGTTCGCGTGGGACCAGGGCAAGGTCATCACGGACGAGTGGGCGCAGGCGGACCTGCCGGAGGAGCAGGCGTTCGCCTTCACCCGCGCGATGCACAGCCACTCCTTCGCGACCGCGGTCGGGCTCGCGCAGAGGGCGGACCTCACGGGCGCCCGCCGCCTGCTCGACGTCGCCGGCGGCTCCGGCTGCTTCAGCATCGCCCTGGCGCGGCGCAACCCGGAGGTGCGGTTCACGGTCGCCGAGCTGCCGCCCGTGTGCAAGGCGACGAGGCAGTACGTCGCGGAGCACAGCCTCGAGCATCGCGTCGACGTGCTGGAGCTCGACATGTTCCGCGACATGTGGCCTCCGGGTCACGACGTGATCTTCTTCGCCAACGTCCTCCATGACTGGGACAGCGCGCGCCGGCAGCAGCTGATCCGGCACAGCTTCGAGGCGCTGCCGCCGGGCGGCCGCGTCCTCGTCTTCGAGCTCTTGCTCTCGGACGCGCAGGACGGCCCGCTCACGGCGGCGTTGAGCTCCATGAACATGGTGGCTCTGACCCCCGGCAAGCAGTTCACGGCCGGCGAGCTCGACGAGCTCCTCCGCGGGTGCGGATTCGACGACGTATCGGTCACGCCGTCGTACGCCGGATACTCGCTCATCAGCGCGAGGAAGCCCCTCGATCGCTGAGACCCGCTCCCCCCTCAGCGGTCACTGCGCCACGACGCCGAGCTGCTGGAACAGCGTCAGGTTGTCCTCGATGTGCCAGTTGTCGGTGATGCGACCGTCCTGCACGCGCAGGATGTCTGTGGCGATGAAGTCCACGGCCTGCCCGGCGCCCTTCCTGTCGCCGAAGGCGCCGGTGAAGTGGCCTCGAAAGCGCAGGTGCGCGACCACGCGATCGCCGGCGACGATCAGCTGCTCCACCTCGCAGCTCAGGTCCGGCACCGCGGCGCGGAAGCTCTTCGACGCGAACGCCGGGCCCTCGGGGCCCTGCGGGCGCCCCTTGGGCAAGGTGCGGTCGGTGAACGTCGGCGCGATCGCCGCGTCGAGGTAGCGCGTGTCGCCGGTGCTCCAGAACGCGTAAAAGCGGCGCGCCGCGAGGATCTCCGCGTCGGCCTGCGCCCTGGGCAGGCTCGCGTCGACGACCGTCGACCGCGGCGCAGGCAGGTCCTCCGCGCCGGCGCCCTGCACGTAGCAGGCGCTCGCGGCGGCGAAGAGCGAGAGGGAGAGGGCGCTGATCAACAAGGGCTTTCTCATGATGTGTCTCCTTCGAACGGCGATCTCGGGCAGCCGGTCAGCGCGCACGAGCCGACCGGAGGCGCCGCCGGCACGGCGGGGCGCAGCGCCGAGCGCGGCGGGCCCGGGGCCCGCCCTGGCGCGGCGACAGGGACACCTTGATCCTTTCCTCCACGAAGGAGAATGACGGCATTGACGGAACCAGCTTTTCGAAAAAGTTGAAGATGCTCGCCGGCGCGCCTACCCTTCCGGGCTTCGCCGAGGGCGCGCGCGATGGTCGAGCTCGAGGACATGCAGCTGTTCGTGTGCGCCGTCGCGAGCGGCAGCCTGTCGGCGGCGGGGCGCGAGCTCGGGTTCTCGCCGGCGGTGGCGAGCAAGCGCATGACACGGCTGGAGGCGGCGCTCGGCGTGCGCCTCCTGCAGCGCAGCTCGCGGCGGCTCACGCTCACCAGCGAGGGCGCGACGTACCACGAGCGCTGCATGGCCATCCTCGCCGACGTGAGCGAGGCGGAGCTCGCGGTGACCGCCGGAAAGGCCGAGGCGCGCGGCGTCCTGCACGTGTCGGCGCCGGTGGATCTCGGCCGCCAGTGGGTGGGGCCGGCCGCGGCCGACTTCGCGGCGGCGCACCCGCGGCTCAGCGTGCGCGTCAGCCTCTCGGACCGCGTGGTGGACCTGTTCGAGGCCGGCGTCGACGTGGCCGTGCGCATCGGCGCGCTGGCCGACTCCCGCCTCGTCTCGCGCCGGCTGGCCCGGAGCCGCCGCGTGGTCTGCGGCGCGCCGGCCTACCTCTCGCGGCGCGGGCGGCCGCGCACGATCGCAGACCTGGCCGACCACGAGTGCATCGTGCTGCAGCGCCCGGGCATGCGCGCCCTCTCGTGGACCTTCCGCACCGAGCAGGGGCTCCACACCGTCCGGCCCTCCGGACGGCTCGTGGCCGACAGCGGCGACCTGGTGCGCGACTGGGCCGTGGCCGGCCATGGCCTCGCCTTCAAGTCGATCTGGGACGTCGCCGCCGACCTCGACGCCGGGCGCCTCGTCCCGCTGCTCACCGACCTGCCCGCGCCGGGCTCGGCCGTGAACGTCATCTACCCCAGCCGGCGCTTCCTGCCCGCAAGGGCGCGGCTGTTCGTCGACTTCCTCCAGCAGCGCTTCGCCGCGCACGAGGCCGCGGTGCTGGCCGCGTCGGCGCCGCGCGCGGAGCCGCCATCGCCTCGTGGCAAGCAACGCGCCTGAGGAGCCCCCCCGCGGCGGGCACGGCGGGGCCGCTGCCGAGATGAGCGGCGCGCTTCAGGCGTCGGCCTGCGGGCCAGCGCCGATCGCCGACAGGAACTGCTCTCTCTCCTCGTCCGTCGGGCGCCGGCCCGAGAGGTAGCGCCGCTGGTGCGCGCGGGCCGCCGCCAGCGACGCCTGATTCAGGACTGTTATCGGCACCTTGGGCGCATACAGGCTCGTCACCTCGATCAGCGTCGTGCCGCCCGAGCCCGGCGAGAAACGGTAAGTCCCGAGCCCCCGCGTCCACAGCACGTTCTCCTCGAACGCATCGACGACGAGGATGAAGACCTCGGGTGAGACGCGCTCTGCAGAGAAGCGCAACGTCTGCGTGAAATGCCCGACGCCCGGGAGAGGCACGCTCATCCGGACGACGAAGCGCGGCTCGCGGTACGATCCTGACTGCATCTCGCACGCGGTCCCGGGGAAGAGCTCCCGCGCGCAGCCCTGCTGATCCCACCACACGGCGGCAGCGTCGAGCGGGTCGATGTCCCCGATATCGATGACGAATCGGACGCCGCGCATGCCTCGCGCCTCGTCGTGGACGCTCTCGGCGTGCGCGATCTCCGTGTCTTCTTGCTGCCACATGGTCGTCTCCTCGCCCCGGCGAGCGAGCATAAGTGAAGCACCGTTGCGCATCAAGGAAGCGGCCCTCCGCGCTGGATCCGCGCCGCCGCCACACCGCGACAAGGCCCCCGGTGCGGCGCGCGGTGCCTGTCGCGCGCCACGCGCCGCGCGCCGCCGCCCGCCGGGCCGGCTCATGACGGCGCGACTCCGGCGAAACCCTACGACGCGTTCAGCCCTGGGGCGTGGACGGCCCGCGGAGCGCGTTGCTACCCTCCCCGGCGCCATGAACTACCGCAATCTCGGACGCACCGGCCTGAAGGTCAGCCCCCTGTGCCTCGGCACGATGAACTTCGGCCCGGAGACCAGCGAGCCCGACAGCTTCGCCATCATGGACCGAGCGCTCGGACACGGGATCAACTTCTTCGACACAGCCAACGTCTACGGGCGGAAGCGCGGTGAGGGGATCACCGAGCAGATCGTCGGGCGCTGGCTCGCCCAGGGCGATGGGCGCCGGGACCGCATCGTGCTCGCCACGAAGGTCTACGGCCTCATGGGCGAAGGGCCGAACGACAGGAGGCTCTCGGCCTATCACATCCGGCGCGCCTGCGAGGCGAGCCTGCGCCGCCTGCAGACAGACCATATCGACCTCTACCAGATGCACCACATCGACCGCGAGACGCCCTGGGACGAGATCTGGCAGGCGATGGAGCAGCTCGTCCGCGAGGGGAAGGTCCTCTATGTCGGCAGCAGCAACTTCGCTGGATGGCAGATCGCGCAGGCGAACGGCCTCGCCGCGCAGCGGCGCTTCCTCGGCCTCGTCTCGGAGCAGAGCCTGTACAACCTCAATGCGCGCACCGTCGAGCTGGAGGTCCTCCCCGCGTGCCGCGCGCTCGGCCTCGGCGTCCTGCCCTGGAGTCCGCTCGCAGGCGGGCTGCTCGGCGGCGCCCTCCAGAAGGCGCGCGAGGGCCGGCGCTCCTCCGCCGACGCGCAGGCGCGCATCGAGAAGAACCGCGCCAAGCTGGAGGCGTACGAAGCGTTCTGCGCCGAGATCGGAGAGCGGCCCGCCGACGTGGCCGTGGCCTGGCTGCTCCGGAACCCCGTCGTGACGTCGCCCATCCTCGGCCCGCGCACCGCCGAGCAGCTCGACGGGAGCCTGCGCGCCCTCGAGATCACGCTGACGCCGGAGCACCTCGGGCGGCTCGACGCGATGTTCCCCGGCCCCGGCGGCGAGGCGCCGGAGGCCTACGCGTGGTGACTGCGCCCACCTCCTGACAGATCCCCCGGGCCCCTCGCTTGCGGCGGCGTGCGGGGGTTGATTTCGATTCCATGGCGGCCAGCGGATGGCCTAGCCTTCGAGGCTCGGAGACGCGCCCTGCGAGAAGGTGGGGTCTTTTGAACCGCCAAGGCGCCATAAGACGCCAAGAAAAACACAAAAAAATCTTGGCGTCTTATGGTGCCTTGGCGGTTCCATCACTCTGGTAAGGTGGGGGAATTCCCCCACACCCCCGGCAGCGCCCGGGAACAAGGGAGTGGACATGGGCCGATGGCGGTATGAACGAGGGCTGGAGGACATCGGCAATGGCTGCTTTGCCTATCTCCAGCCGGCCGGCACCTGGGGGCTCAGCAACGCGGGGCTCGTCACCTCGGACGGCGAGGCCCTGCTCGTCGACACGCTCTTCGACCTGAAGCGCACGCGCGAGATGCTCGACGCCATGCGCGCGGCGACCCCCGCCGCGGCGCGGATAGGCACCGTCGTGAACACCCACGCGAACGGCGACCATTGCTACGGCAATGCGCTCGTCGAGGGCGCGACCATCATCGCCACGCGCGCCGGCGCCGCCGAGATGGACGAGGTCCCCGCGCCGATGCTGGCCATGCTGATGCGACAGGCGCGCAGCGGCGCCGCCGGCGCGCTGGGCGAGTACCTCGTGCATTGCTTCGGCGCCTTCGACTTCGACGGGATCGCCCCCACGCCGCCGACCCGGGTGTTCGACGGGGAGCTGACCGTCGCGGTGGGGGGCAAGGAGGTCCGCCTCATCGAGGTGGGCCCCTCGCACACGAAGGGCGATCTGCTCGTGCACATACCGGCGGACCGGGTGATCTACACGGGAGACGTCCTCTTCATCGACGTGACGCCGATCATGTGGGCTGGGCCCGTCGGCAACTGGCTCAAGGCCTGCGACATCCTCCTCGCGGCCGACGCCGACGTCATCGTACCGGGACACGGATCCATCACGGATCGCGCGGGCGTGCGCGCGGTCCGCGACTACCTCGTGTACATCCGCGACGAGGCCCGGCGCCGCTACGACGCCGGCATGCCCCCGGTGGACGCCGCCCGCGACATCGCGCTCAACGACTACGCGAGCTGGGGCGATGCCGAGCGCATCGTCGTCAACGTGCACACGCTCTACCGCGAGTTCAGCGGCGGGCAGCTCGCCCTGCCGGGCCCGATCGAGCTCTTCGGCCTCATGGCCGAGCTCGCGCGCCGGCCACGTTGAGCGAGCCAGAAGAAGATGACGGTCATCATGAGTCTGTCGTCGCGAGCAGCGAAGTTAAGCTAAGCCAAGACAACGCCCGTCGTCATCCCTGGCAGCAGGCGATCCTCGGCGCCTCGGCCGCGCACAGAGGGGCGCCGCCCGCCGTCATGGACACAGAGTTTCCCCTGAGGACGATTCCTGGTCAAGCGACGCCAGGGGCGCGCGGACAGCCAATGTCCTTGCCGTCGCGCCGGCATTCTCCATTCGGCAGGACATCCCCGTCGTGACGCCGAACACCCCTTCAGGCCGATGCGAGCGGCGCCCCGGAGCGAAGCCGACAGAGGCAGTACAATTTTCTAGCGCTCATCCCCTTCTCTTCTGTTGATGAGGGAGAGAGTTGATCCATCGGGTCACCAAGGACACGGGATCATCGGCGACACGGGCGCGCCAAGAGGGTGAGTCGCGACAGGCCGGCACGCCTGGCGCCTCGGCGCGCGCGCGGGCGCGCCCCGGTCAACGCGGGGCCGGACGGCGCGGCCGCGCGGTCGCCTGCGGCGCGGCCGGCGAGCTGGCGGCGCGACGGAGAGCGCCGCCGCCCTTCGCGCCGAGCACCACGATGTCGACGACAGCCTCCAGGACCCCGTCGTCGACGGGCCCGCGCAGGCGGAACAGGCGGTTCGTCACGACGCCGCGGATCATCTCCACCAGGAGGTCGAGGTCGGAGCCCGGCGGCAGCTCGCCGCGCGCGACGCCGCGCTCGAGCACCTCCCGCCACGGGGCGAGGCGCTCGTCGCGGAGCGCGCGAGCGAACGCGCCGACCTCGGGCACGTGCAGCTCGGCGAGGAGCATGCGGTAGATGCCCTGCCCCTCCGGCGTGGACGCGGAGGCGACGAAGCGACGCACGAGCTCGAGCAGGTCGAGCCGCACCGCCCCGGTGTCCGGCGGCGCGCCGCCATCGTCGAGGAGCGAGCGCAGCGTCGCCTTGACGAGCTCGGCCTTGGTCGGCCAGCGGCGGTAGATCGTCGTCTTGTTCACGCCCGCCCGCGCGGCCACGTCCTCCACCCGGAGCGCCGCGTAGCCCGCGCGCGCGATCTCCGCGGCGGCCGCGTGCATCACGGCGCGCACGACGCGCTCGCTCCGGCCGCCGCGCCGCGCGCCACGCGCGCCGGTGCGACGGCGCTCCAGTTCAGGGACCGGCTCGGCCGGCGACGGTTCTCTCGGGGTGACCGGCATCACGCTCCGCATCGGGAGGGCGCTCCATTGAACCACGACCACGCAGGTGGGTGGCGGAGGCTTCGACGGAACTATGGCAACAATCGGTTGCCTTTGGTAGCCCCCGTGGTACCACTATCGCAACAATAGGTTGCCTTAGAGACGCGGCGATCGATCGCCGCTGTCGGGGGCGACGAGGAGCTGGCGGCGACCATGTCCACGACGACGAGCGCTCTCCCTCGAGAACCGGGGGCGGCCCCGGAGGCGATCTCCGGGGCGGTCAAGGCGGGGAAGCCGAGCAAGGCGGCCGGCATCACGGCGGCGGTCGCCGCGCTCGCGGTCGCGGCGGGCGCGGGCTGGTACGTCACCCACCGCGGGGTCGAGGCGACGGACGACGCGCAGATCGACGCGGAGGTGGTGTCGGTCCCCGCGCGCGCGGCCGGCGTGGTGGTGAAGGTCCTCTTCTCGGAGAACCAGGCGGTGAAGGCGGGCGACGTGCTCGCCGAGCTCGACGCCGAGCCTGCGCGCGCGCGGCTCGTGCAGGCGGAGGCGAGCCTCTCGGCGGCCAGGGCGAGCGCCGACGCGGCCGACGCCGACGAGCGCATCGCCGAGACCAACGCACGCAGCAACAAGTCGGTGGCCGAGGCCTCGCTGCACGGCGCGGCGAGCAGCGCGAGCGCGTCGAAGCAGCAGATCGCCGAGGGCGAGGCGCAGGTCGCCTCGACGACGGCGACCCTGGAGCAGGCGACGCTCGAGCGGGACCGCGCGAGGAAGCTCGTGGAGACCGGGGCGCTCGCGCAGGCCCAGCTCGACCAGCTGCAGGCGTCCGTCGACGTCGCCCGCGCGTCGCTCGAGCAGGCGAAGGCGCGCCTCGCGGCGCTCCGGGCGACGACCACGCAGGCGTGGAGCCGGGTCGAGGAGGCGAACGCGAAGGTCCAGCAAGCCAGCAACGTCGACGCGTTCATCGCGCAAGCGCGCGCCCGCGCTCGCGTGGCCCACGCCCAGGTGGAGACCGCGCAGGCCGCGCGGGACCTGGCCGCGCTCGAGCTCTCGTACACGCGCATCGTCGCGCCCCAGGACGGCGCCGTGTCGAAGAAGACCCTCTCGGTCGGGCAGATGGTCTCGGCGGGCCAGGCCGTGGGCGTGCTGGTCCCGGCGCGGCAGGTCTGGGTGACCGGCAACTTCAAGGAGACGCAGCTCGCGCACATGCACGTCGGGCAGCCCGCGCGTGTGTCGATCGACGCCTACCCTGGCGTGACCGTGCACGGCGAGGTCGAGAGCTTCTCCGCCGCCACGGGCGCGCGCTTCAGCCTGCTGCCGCCGGACAACGCGACCGGCAACTTCACGAAGGTCGTCCAGCGGGTGCCGGTGCGGATCCACGTCCACGACGCGCCGCCCGACGTCGTGCTGCGCCCGGGGATGAGCGTCGAGCTGGCGGTCGACACGAGCCAATAGGATGAGGAGGGAGCCATGGCAGAGGTGGCTATCGCGGCCCCGCCGGCGTACGCCGACGCGCCCGCCAACGCGAACAGGTGGCTCGTGGCCGTGGCGGTGGCCCTCGGCGCGCTCCTCGAGATCGTCGATACGAGCATCGTCAACGTGGCGCTCACGGAGATGCAGAACTCGCTCGGCGCCACGCTCACCCAGGTGAGCTGGGTCGTCTCCAGCTACGCCATCGCGAACGTCATCATCCTGCCGCTCACCGCGTGGCTCGGGCACCGCTTCGGCAAGAAGCGTTATTTCGTCTTCTCGCTCATCGCCTTCACCGCGGCGTCGGTGCTCTGCGGCGTCGCTCACAGCCTCCCGATGCTCATCGTCGCCCGCGTGCTCCAGGGGCTCGGCGGCGGCGGCCTGCTCGCGAAGGCGCAGTCGATCCTGTTCGAGACGTTCCCGAAGCACGAGCAGGCGATGGCGCAGGGCTTCTTCTCCGCCATCGTCATCGCCGGCCCCACGATCGGGCCGACGCTCGGCGGCTACATCGTCACGAACATCGACTGGCGCTGGATCTTCTTCATCAACGTCCCGCTCGGCATCGCGGCCGTGCTCATGTGCCTGGCCTTCCTGCCGCCGGACGCCGCGGGCGAGCGGGAGCGCGGCGGCGTCGACTGGCTCGCGATCGCCCTGCTCGCGGCCGGCGTCGGCTCGCTTCAGACGGTGCTCGAGGAGGGGCACTCCGAAGGGTGGTTCGACTCGCCGTTCATCCTCGTGTTCTCCGCGGTGGCGGTCGTGAGCCTCGCCCTGTTCATCCACCGCGAGCTCTCGTCGAAGAGCCCGATCGTCGACCTGCGCGTGCTCCGGTACCGCTCGCTCTGGGCGGGGAGCCTCCTGTCCGCGGTCATCGGCATGGGCCTCTACGGCGCGCTCTTCGCGGTGCCCATCTTCGCCCAGTCGATCCTTGGCTACACGTCGCAGCAGACCGGCCTGCTCCTGCTCCCCGGCGCGCTGGCCTCCGCCTTCTCGATGCCGCTCGTGGCGCGGCTCCTGAACCGGTTCGACCCGCGCGTCCTCCTCGTGGTCGGGGGGCTCATCCTGCTCGCCGCGCTCTTCCAGCTCCAGACGCTCACCCCGATGACGGGCTCGGGCGACCTGTTCTGGCCGCTGATCATCCGGTCGTTCGGCACGACGCTGATGTTCCTGCCGCTGAGCATGGCCACGCTGGGGCCGCTCCCCAAGAAGGACATCGCCGCCGCGACCGGCCTCTACAGCCTGACGCGGCAGCTCGGGGGCAGCGTCGGGGTCGCCTTGCTCACCACCGTGCTCGCCGACCGGCAAGCGTTTCACCGGGCGGTCCTGGTGAGCGACATGGGGGCGAGCGACCCGAAGACCCTGGAGCGCGTCGCCGCGTACACTGCGGGCTTCGCCGCGAAGGGGTTCGATCTGGCGGACGCGCGCGACAAGGCGCTCCACGTCCTCGACGGGATCGTGAACCTGCAGGCCGCCGTCATGTCGTTCAACGACACGTTCTGGGTCACGGCGGTGCTCGTCATCGCCACGCTCCCCCTGGTGCTCCTGCTGGGGAAGGGGCGGGGCGGCCCCGCGTCCGCGGGGCACTGAGCCAAGACCGGTCGTGCCTTCGCGAGAGAGCACGGCTTCCACGAGACGACGCTGTCGCGGCACCTGCACCAGTGTTCCGCCGCCGCCCCGCCAGCGCAGGCGGTTCGCCTGGCGCGCGTGCGGCGTTGAGGGGCGAGCAACGAAGCCCCTTCAGCGCGGTCGCGAAGCGGACGCGGGGGTTCGGGGCGGAGCCCCGAGGAAACAAAGCCAGGGCCGCCCGCGCGAAGCGGCGCCGAAGTTCGGCCATCCATGGCCGGACTTCGAGCGGGCGGAACTAGACGCCTCGCGCAAGACCTCGCCCGATCATCCGGCGCTCGTCGAGCAGCTCGATCGCGCGATCGAGGCGGACGGCGCGCCGGGCCGCTTCCATTCCATGCGTTCATTTCGCGATCGTGGGGACGACCCGCGCATCCGTCGCGTCCGTGCGTCCGCGGCGACAAGCGCCTCTGCCGGGGCATGAAGCTGGACGACGCCTTGACGACTGGCACACTCGATCTCGAGAAGGGTCGCCTCGACGTGAAGGTGGTGGCTCCGCAGAAGCGTATAGGCCTGCCGCGCGACGTGAGCGAGGTGGTGGCCTTCCTGCTGTCCGACGCCGCCAGCTTCGCCGATGGTGCCGTCTGGGCAATGGACGGCGGCGCATTGTGCACCATCCGTCACTGACGTCCGGCTTCCTGACGCACAACAGCAATCCGCAGGGGTAAGGCATGACGAAGATGACCCGCTACCAGTGGCTGCTGATCGCGCTGCTCAGCGCCAATTTCGGCGTCGTGTTCTTCGACCGGAACGCCATGAGCTACCTGGCCTCGTTCATCCAGCAGGATCTGGGGCTGACCAACACGCAGATCGGCGACATCGCCGCCGCGCTCTCCTTCGCCTGGGCGATTGCAGGCGTGCTCATGGGCATGCTGGTGGACCGCTTCGGCCGGCGCAAGCTGATGCTGGTCATCACCACCCTGGTATTTTCGCTCGCCTCCGTGCTCTCCGGTTTCGCCTCGGGTTTCGTGGCGCTGCTGGGTGCGCGCCTGCTGATGGGCGTGGCCGAGGGCGGCATCATACCGATCACCCAGACCCTCATCGCCTCCGACGTGCCGCACGAGCGCCGCGGCCTCGCCCAGGGCTTGGCGCAGAATCTCGGCACCAACCTGCTCGCCAATTTCCTCGGGCCCCTGGTCATCGTCTGGATGGGCACGCGCTACGGATGGCGCAACGCATTCTTTCTGTCGGCCATCCCCGGCGTGATCACTGCCGCGCTCATCGCATGGCTGGTGCGCGAGCCGGCCATCGAGGCGGTACGTGCCAGGCCCGAGCCCGGCGCTGTCGGGCGCATGCTGCGCGACCGGAACATCGTGCTGTGCATACTCATTTCGACGCTGCTGGTGGCGTTCCTGCTGGTCTTCTTCACCTTCACTCCGCTCTACCTGCTGAACGTGCGCGGCTTCCGCCCGCACCAGATGAGCGTCATCATGTCCTCATTCGGCATCGCGTCCATGGCAGTAGCCTTCCTGGTGCCGGGTTCCTCGGACCACTTCGGCCGCAAGCCGGTCATCATCATCGCGTCGCTGATCGGGCTGGGCATGCCGCTGGGAATGTTGTTCGTGGCCGGCATGTCGAGGTCGGCCACCATGGCCTGCATCGCGCTGGGAGCCTCGCTGAGCGGGGTGTTCCCCATGGTCATGGCCACCATTCCATCGGAAGTCGCGGGACCCGCCGGCACCACCACGGCGATGTCGCTGACCATGGGTATCAGCGAGATCGTCGGCGGCGTGTTCGCGCCCGGAATTGCCGGACGACTGGCCGATGCGCAGGGACTGGAAGCCACGCTTTGGATACTCACCGGGATCACCCTCGCAATCATCGTTCTGGCGCAGCTCCTGCGGGAAACGGCCCCCGCTGCGCTGGCGCGGTGCAAGCCCGCCGCATGAGCGCACGTATCGCGCCCAGCCCATGAAGCCGGGCAGCTGGCCGTCCATCGCGCGGATCTACCTGTTTGGCGTGGTGGCTTTCTGGTCCAGATACACCCCGGTGGGTATCGCGCTGGGTCTGCTGATGGCGGCACGCTTTGCCGGCACCGGGCACTGGCGGGGCAGCTACCTCCTGCACATGGTCCTGTTCGCTGTGCTGGCCGCGGCAGGCATGCTTCTGCCACGGGTCCCGCGGCGACCACGCAGGACGGCGTCGGCCGGACTGTTTGCCGTGTGGACGCAGGTCGGACCGCTGCGTCTGTCCCTGACCTTCGCAGTGCTGGTGGTGATGGGCTTCGGGTTGAACACGGTGTTTCTGTCCTGGTGCCCGTCCCAACACCCCGCAGGCCGTGGCGTTGAGGTGGCCCGTTCGATGGGTAGGTAAGTCGTTGATATGGCGTCCCTTTTCCCGGAGCATGGGCGGATCGCACAAAAGAGACGATTCTGTCAACCCGCGGCAGGTCGTGCAGTTGGGGCTTGACGTTGCCGAAACGTTTGGATTTCCTTCTCCCCCGAAACGTTTGGACTTCCCTCTCCCCCACCATGAGCTATGCAGACGGCTGCCCGCCCGAAGGCGCGGCAGCGGATTGGACGACTCCCCAGCGTTGGGAGCATTACAGCGCGGCCGAGCACGCGATGTGGGACCGGCTGTTCGATCGGCAGGCCAAGCTACTCCCGGCCCGCGCCGCGCCCGAGTTCCTGGCCGGGCTCGATGGGTTGCGTATAGGCGACGGCGGAATCCCGAACTTCGATGCGCTCTCCGATCGCCTGATGAAGGCGACCGGCTGGCAGGTGGTGGCGGTGCCGGGCCTGATTCCCGACGATGTGTTCTTCGAACATCTGGCGAACCGCCGCTTCGTCGCCGGCAACTTCATCCGCACGCCCGAGCAGCTCGACTATCTGCAGGAGCCGGACGTCTTCCACGACGTGTTCGGCCATGTCCCCCTGCTCGCGAACCCCGTCTTCGCCGATTACATGCAGGCCTATGGCCAGGGCGGCCAGCGGGCGAACGCGCTCGGCGCGATCCAGCGGCTGGCGCGGCTCTACTGGTACACCGTCGAGTTCGGGCTGGTGCGGAGCGCAGAGGGCCTGCGCATCTATGGCGCAGGGATCGTTTCCTCGCACGGCGAATCGATCTTTGCGCTCGACGATCCCTCGCCCAATCGGATCGGCTTCGATCTGCTGCGGCTGATGCGCACCGGCTATCGAATCGACGATTACCAGCAGAGCTATTTCGTGATCGACAGCTTCGAGGATGTGCTCCGCCAGACACTCGAGACCGACTTCGCGCCCCTCTACGAACAGGTCGCCCAGCTGACGGACCTTGTGCCGGCCGACGTGCTGCCCGAGGATCGGATCTACACACGCGGCACGCAGGCCTACGCGCTCGAGAAAGCGGTGGCGGCAAGGGCGTCCGGTTAGCACTACTGCCGCAGATTTCCCTCCGAGACGCCAGAGCTTGCGCCGCTCCGGTGACGACGGTTTCGATGGGGTCGATAACAGCAAGGGCAGCGGGGTAGCCACCGAACGAGAATGCGCGCTATAGCGAGTCGGACCGTATTGAATGAATCGACGAAGTGCCGCTCAGGCCGCGACGTCGATCGCGTGGGCTGCAGCTCGCCATCCTTGCGAGGGGGCGAAAATGCCGCACACGTTCGGCGACGACGAACGCGTAGCAGCAGAGGACAACGGAGACGTGATGGTGCCAACCCACCAAGGAGCAACCTTCGAAGTGGTCGAGGCCCAGCTCCCCCTTGAGCTCTTCGTAGACACGTTCCGTTCCCCAACGCTCCTTGGCGACGCGGACGATTTGCTTCTTGCTCATTCTTCGCAGCAGCGTCGTCAGGATAAACTTCGTAGGTTTCGATTCTCCGTCGAGCCATTCCATCATGAGCCCTACGGGTTCCTTGGCCGCAGGCGTCAGCCCATCGTCCTGCGCTGTTTTCACGCGTCGAAAGCAGAAACGCGAGGAGAGCTTGCCGCCGGTACCCTCCCGCCAGGTCACGCGTCGAAACGCTCGCGGGCCGAGCTGCACGCCGAGCTCCTGAACGCCGATAGCGACTCCGCGCCGGCGTTCCTGCGTGTCCAGAAGCCACACCTGGGTGGGCCCGTGGAGCCCGACGGCATAGTCGAAGCCGACCAGGCGCACTGCGTCGCGGAACGCATGCGATCACCGTAGCCGCTGTCGGCCAGCAGGAGGTCTCCGGCAATCCCATCGCGTACGGCCTGCTCCATCATGCCCAGGCTCTTCCCGGCATACAACGCGAAGCCTCTGTTCGCGCAGAACGCGCGGCTGAGCTACGACACGGCGTTTCGGAACAGCTCCATGCAAGGGGCTTACCTGATCATCGCGGCGCGCGCCCTGGGCCTGGACGTGTGCCCCGTGTCGGGCTTCGACAACCAGGTCCTCGACGAGGCCTTCTTCAAAGGCAGCAGCTGGCGCTCGAACTTCATCTGCACCCTCGGGTACGGCGACGCCACGAACCTCCGCCCGCGGGGGCCACGCTTGATGTTCGAGGAGGCCTGCCGCCTCGTCTGCACCCAGCAGGGAGGGCGCCTCCGAGCCAGCGCTCGCCCACGGGTCCGGCGCCCTCGACCGGGCTCACATCGAGTAGGCGCCGCCCTGCCCCGTCGCAGCGGGGGCCTCGGCGGGGGACTCGCCCTCGCGGAACTCTTCCACCGCCTTCGCGTGCTCGGGGAGCGCCGGCAGCGCCTGCGGGTCGTAGTCGGGCGCGACCCAGAAGACCTCTGGCGCGGGCCTGTACTCGCTCGAATAGCTGCGCTCCGAGGCCCTGCCGTCCTTGTAACGGACCGAGACAAAGGACCTCACGTCGTATCCGCACGAGCCCTTCTGGTGGCGCTTCACCTTGCCCTCGGCGAGCTCGGACTTCACGTAGATGCGCCGGATGAAATCGTCGGTGTGCTCGGCCGAGATGTGGTGTTCGACGTCCGCCACGGGGTCTCCGCCCAGGATCTCGACGCGGAGCACCGTCGGCTCGGGGAGATATGCGTGGATCATGATCGGGAACGGGAGCGTGTTCTTGATCTTCAGGTCCGACTCCGGGTAGGTCACCATCGCGTCGAGCCCCATGGGGATGTAGGCGCTCGGGCGGGAGTGGCTCTGGCGGTCCGGCGTGTCGAGCGCGCCGAAGAGCGACGCGGCGTAGAGCGTGCTCGAGACCTGACACGTCCCCCCGCCGTAGCCGGGGACAGTCTCGTCACCCAGGATCTCCGGGGCGATCGTGAACCCGTTCTTGGCCGTCCGGGGGCCGACATGGGCGTTGAACGAGAAGGTATCGCCCGGAGCCAGGATGGTGCCGTCGATCTTGGACGCCGCGTTCCTGATGTTGCGGGCGCGCCCCGCCTCCTTGCCGTGCTGCTTGAACTTCGTCTCGTAGGCCGCGACGACCCTGGTGACGTCGACGCTCACCAGGTCGGCGACGACGACGTGCGGCAAGATCTGCCGGACGGCGAGCTCGATGAGCTCCTCGTCGCCGTGCTCCCCGGCCCGCAGCGCCGCGATCGAGGCGTCGACGTCGAGCGCCCGGCCAGCCTGCTCCGGGATCTTGCGCCGGTTCGCGAGGTCGAGCCGCGCATCCACCGGCGCCCGGTAGATCTGCGGAGCGAGCCGCTCGAGGAACGCCCGCGCCCGCTGCTCGTCGACGGCCCAGGTGAGCGGCACGTCGATCTCGCCGCGCCGCGCCCCCCGGGCCTCGCGGAGCCGCCGCGCCCAGGGCCCCTCGTGGCCGACGCGCTGCGCCGCCGCGAGCGTCTCGTCGACGTCGACCTCGACGCCCGCCTCACCGAGCGTCGCGGTGAGCTCCACGTCGTCGTGGCGCAGCCGGACCATGCGCTCGCGAAGCGCGTCACGCCGCGCCGTGAGCCAGGCCGCGGGCGCGGCGCCGTCCGGCAGGAAGCGCTCGCCGACCGAGAGGCCGCGGACCACCGGAGAGGCCGGCAGCGCATGGCGCACCCCGATGGCGGCGCCCACGCCGGCCGACCCGCCGAGCGCCAAGACCAGAACGAGGGCCCTCGTATCCACGGCAGCTGGCCATGGTAGCCGGATCGCGAACGATCTGGAAGATCGCTAAACCGTCGAGAAGAGAAAAAACCGCCATGGCGCCAAGGACGCCAAGGACGCCAAGGACGCCAAGGGCGCCGTGAGAAAAGAGAAGAAAAAAACGCAAAGGCGCGAAGGCGCAAAGTCGCAAAAATGCAGGGAGATTTTCTTCCCTTTTCTCGCGCCTTTTTGCGCCTTTGCGCCTTCGCGCCTTTGCGTTTCTTCTCTGCTTCAGCAGCCGCGCCGCAAGCCGAACAGCCTCAACCGCCGCCGACGAAATGGACGATCTCGACCACGTCCCCCTCGGCGAGCTCGGCGGCCGTGTGCTCGGCGCGCGGCACCACCTGGCCGTTGCGCTCCACCGCCACCGGCCCCTCGGTCAGCCCGAGCAGCTCGACGAGCCTCCGCACCGTGAGCGCCGCCGGCACGTCGCGCGCTTCCCCGTTCACCGTGATGTTCATGGCTTCCTCACCTCTCGCATCACCAAGCGCGCCGCGACCTCCGGCGGCTCGACGGCCTCGCCGGCGAGCGCCGCCCGGAAGCGCCGCGCGTTCTCCACGTAGCCCGCGGCGCCCAGCTTCCCGAGCTCGGCCTGGTCCGGCCGCACCTCGCCCACCACCCGGGCCGGGTTGCCGCGCACCATCGACCGCGGCGGGATCACACGCCCCGGCGGCACCACCGCGCCCGCCGCGATCACCGAGCACTCGCCGATCTCGACGTTGTCGAGCACGATGCTGCCCATCCCGATCAGGCACCCGTCCCCGACGAGGCAGCCGTGCAGGATCGCGCTGTGCCCGATGGTCACGTCGGCGCCGACGATCGTCTGCGAGACGCCGCCCGTCAGGTGCAGGCACGCGAGATCCTGCACGTTGGTCCGCGGGCCGACGCGGATCGCGCCGATGTCCCCGCGCAGCACCGCGCCGAACCACACGCTCGCCTCGTCGCCGAGCTCGACGTCGCCGATCACCGTCGCGTTCGGCGCGAGGAACACGTCGCGCCCGAGCCGCGGGGACACCCCGCCGAGGTCCAGGATGAGCGCCACCTCAGCCGCCCTCGGCGGCGACCACCGGCAGCGAGCGCCGGGCGGGCCGCGCCTCCAGGCCGCCCCGCTGCCGCGGCCGGGCCGCGGCGCGCGCCGCCTCGGTGAGCTCGGCCTGCAGCGAGTGCTTGTTCGCCCGCGCGATCGAGACCTCGACGACCTCGCCGAGCAGATCGAGCTCCCCGGCGCCGTCGATGTGCGCGATCTCGTGGCGCCCCGTCCGGCCGGACCAGAGCGCGCCGCCGGGTCCGCCGTGACCCCGCTCCTTGTCACGCCCCTCGACGAGCACCTCCTGCGTCGTCCCCACGAGGGCCGACAGGTGGGCGGCGAGCAGCGCCTCGCTCTCCTCGAACAGGCGCGCGAGCCGCTCGCCCTTCACGCCCTCGGGCACGTCGTCCGGCAGCTTCAGCGCAGGCGTGTGCGGCCGGCGCGAGTACTTGAAGCCGAACAGCCCCTTGAACCCCACCTCGCGCACGAGCGACAGCGTCGCCGCGAAGTCGTCCTCCGTCTCGCCCGGGAAGCCGACGATGATGTCGGTCGAGAGCGTCAGCCCCGGGACCGCCTCCACGAGCGCCCGCGTCCTCGCGACGTACTCGGCGCGCGTGTAGCGGCGGATCATCCGCCGGAGGACCCGATCGCTGCCCGACTGCACCGGCATGTGCACGTGGCGCGGCAGCACCGGGAGCTCGGCGTGGGCGAGGACGAGCGAGGGCGTGAGGTGCCGCGGGTGCGGGCTCGTGTAGCGCAGGCGCGCGAGGCCGGGGACGTCGGCCGCGACGCGCCGGAGCAGCGCCGCGAACTCGCTCTCGTCCGGGTCGTCCGCGCTCGCGCCCGGGGCCCGCGGCAGCGCGCCGAGCGGGTCGCGGTAGCTGTTCACCGTCTGGCCGAGCAGCGTGACCTCGCGCGTCCCCGCGGCCACGAGCGCCGCGATCTCGGCCACGATCTCGTCGCTCGGCCGGTACCGCTCCGGCCCGCGGGTGTGAGGGACGATGCAGAACGAGCAGCGCTCGTCGCAGCCCTTCATGACGGTCACGAACGCCGTCGGCGCGGCGCGCGGCGAGGAGGAGGACGAGGGCGACGGCGGCGACGCGACGAGGAACCGGGGCGCGTCGAGGTCGAACACCGTGCGCGCGATCGGCAGCCCGCCGATCGCGAGGTCGCCGAGCAGGCCGGGCAGCTCGGGGATGTTGTCGGGCCCCACCACGACGTCGATCGCGCGCATCTGCTTGAGGAGGCGCTCCCCCTCCTGCTGCGCCACGCAGCCCGCCACGACGAGCACCCGGTCCGCGCGCTCCCGCTTCCAGCGCGCGAGCCGACCGACCTCGCTCCGCAGCTTCTGCTCGGCCTTCTCCCGCACGCTGCACGTGTTGAGCACGAGCACGTCCGCCTCGTCGGCGCTGCCGGCCTCCGTGTAGCCGGCGCAGCGGAGCACGTCGTGCATCCGCTCGGAGTCGTGCACGTTCATCTGGCAGCCGAACGTCGTGATCGAATACCGGGGCATTGAAGCGATGCACGCTCTAACAGAAGGGGCCCGAGGCCGCCACCTCGCGCGCCAGGAGCCCCGCTCATCGACGGCGCACGCCGCACGCCGCGCGCCGCGCGCCGCTCCCCTCGCCCTCTCCAGCCGCCGCCCCCGCCCCACGGTCGCCCTCCGTCTCCAGCAGCCCCGGCGTCGGCGCGACAACAAGCGGCGCCACGCACCGCCAAAAGGACGCTGACGCGGCGCAGTACCATGTTAACAATCGGCTCGGGAGGAGACCGATGGCGAAACTGGAAAACCTGGTAGACCTGCTCGATCGCGCGCTGAAGCTTCATGGCCACCGGCCGCTGTTCGGCACGAAGACCGATGGCCGCTGGGACTGGATCACGTACGCAGAGTTCGGGCAGCTCGTCGCCAGATTCCGCGGTGGGCTGGCGTCGCTCGGCGTCCAGCGGGGGGATCGGGTGGCCCTCATCTCCAACAACCGCGTCGAGTGGGCGGTCTCGGCGTACGCCTGCTTCAGCATGGGAGTCGCCGTCGTGCCGATGTACGAGGCGCAGCTCCCGAGCGAGTGGGCGTTCATCATCAACGATTGCGAGGCCGTGGCAGCGATCGTCGCGACACCGCAGATCTACGGTAAATGCAAAGATCTCCCCGGGAAGGCGCCCTCGCTGAAGCACGTTGTCTGTCTGTTCGACCCCGACGGGGCGAGTGACGGCGTCCCCGGGGCGAAGACCAGCTCGTACAAGGAGCTCCTCGCCGCGGGCGAGCGGAGCCCGGCCCCGGCCATCATGCCGGCATCGAAGGACACGGCGTGCCTCATCTACACGTCGGGCACGACCGGCAACCCCAAGGGGGTGATCCTGTCGCACGCCAACATCGCCTCCAACGTCTGCGCGGTGCTGGATCTCATCCCCTTCGGGGGCGGCGATCGGAGCCTGTCGTTCCTCCCGTGGGCCCACTCGTTCGGCCACACCGGCGAGCTCCACGTGATGATCACGGTGGGCGCGTCGATGGCGCTGAGCGAGTCGGTCGACAAGATCGTCGCGAACCTCGCCGAGGTGCACCCCACCGTGCTGATGAGCGTCCCGCGGATCTTCAACCGCATCTACGAGGGCGTGCAGAAGCAGATGGCGGAGAAGCCCGCCGTCATCCAGGCGCTGTTCCGCGCCGGGATGCGCGCCGCGACGAAGAAGCAGAAGGGCGAGCCCCTCGGCCTCGTCGAGCGGCTCGCGCTCGCCGTGGCGGACCGCGTCATCTTCTCGAAGATTCGCGCCAAGTTCGGCGGCAAGCTGAAGTACGCCATCAGCGGCGGGGCGGCGCTCGCCTATCAGGTGGCCGAGTTCGTCGACGCGCTCGGCATCACCGTCTTCGAGGGCTACGGCCTCACGGAGACATCGCCCGTCGCCACCGTGAACTACCCGGGAGCCCGCCGCCTCGGCAGCGTGGGCAAGCCGATCCCAGGCGTGAAGATCGTCATCGACAGGTCGGAGACGCACGACCCGAAGCAGGGGGAAATCGTGGTCTACGGCCCGAACGTCATGGTGGGCTATTACAAGCGCGACGAGGAGAACAAGGCCGTCTTCACGGAGGATGGCGGCTTCCGCACAGGCGATCTGGGCTACCTCGACGACGACGGCTACCTCTTCGTCACGGGCCGCATCAAGGAGCAGTACAAGCTGGAGAACGGCAAGTACGTCGCGCCGGCCCCGCTCGAGGAGAAGATCAAGCTGTCTCCGCTGATCAACGGCGCGATGATCTACGGCGACAACCGCCCCTTCAACGTGGCGGTGATCGCGCCCGAGATGGCGGCGCTCACGGAATGGGCGCGGGCCGAGGGGATCTCGTTCGAGTCGACGGACGCGATGCTGAAGCACCCGCGGGTGGTCGCGCACGTCCAGGCAGAGGTCGACAGGTACGCGTCTGATTTCAAGTCCTTCGAGAAGATCAAGCAGATCGCCCTCGCGGCCGAGGATTTCACGGCGGAGAACGGGATGCTGACGCCGACCCTGAAGCTGAAGCGGCGCGTGGCGCTCCAGAAGTACGGGCCCGCGATCGAGGCGCTCTACGGCGGCGTGGGGAAGACCGCGGCGCGCGAGGCAGCGCAGCCCGGCTGAGCCTCCCGCGCCTCCCGCCCGGCGGTCCCTCTCCCCTCCCGGCGCGCCTTCGCGTAGCCTGGACGCGCCGGCGCGCGCGACGCGCGACGTCGACCGACGAACGGGAGCGGCATGACAACAATAGGCACCCAGAGGCGAACGCTGTATCCCGAGATCGAGCCGTACCGCGCCGGGAGGCTGCGCGTCTCCGATCTTCACGAGATCTATTTCGAGGAGTCAGGCAATCCGCGCGGCAAACCGGCGGTCTTCGTGCACGGCGGCCCCGGGGGCGGCACGGAGCCGAAGCAGCGGCGCTTCTTCGACCCGGCCGCCTACCGGATCGTGCTCTTCGACCAGCGGGGCTGCGGCAGGAGCACGCCGTACGCGAGCCTGGAGGAGAACACCACCTGGCACCTCGTCGCGGACATGGAGGCGCTCCGCGAGCACCTCGGGATCGAGCGCTGGCTGGTGTTCGGCGGCTCGTGGGGGAGCACGCTGTCGCTGGCCTACGCCGAGCGGCACCCGGAGCGGGTGACGGAGCTCGTGCTGCGCGGCATCTTCCTCCTGCGGAAGCAGGAGCTCGACTGGTTCTATCAGCGGGGCGCGAGCGCCATCTTCCCCGACGCGTGGGAGGAGTACCTCGCGTTCATCCCCGAGGCCGAGCGGGAAGACCTGCTCACGGCGTACCACCGGCGCCTCACGAGCCCGGACCCCGGGCTGCAGCAGCGGGCGGCGCGCGCGTGGAGCGTCTGGGAAGGGCGGACGAGCTGCCTGTTCACGAACCATGAGCTCGTCGCGAAGACATCAGGTGATGAGTTCGCCCTCGCGTTCGCCCGGATCGAGTGCCACTATTTCATGAACAAGGGGTTCTTCACGGCGGAGACGCAGCTGCTCGACGACGTGCACCGGATCCGCCATATCCCGACCGTCATCGTGCAGGGCCGCTACGATGTCGTCTGTCCGCCGGAGAGCGCGTGGGCGCTCCACCGCGCGTTCCCCGAGTCCGATCTGCGCATCGTGGCAGACGCAGGGCACTCGGCGATGGAGCCGGGCATCCTGCACGAGCTGGTCGAGGCGACCGACCGGTTCCGTTGACCGTCGGTCAACGAGCGCGGCCGCGGCGGCGCGGCCGAGCTCGGTGGATACGCCCGGTACACCAAACACCGTATTTCGCAGTCAACCACCTCCCGAGCGCCGCTCGCCCCCTCTCGCTCTCCACGAATTCAGGCCGCGCGCAGGTTGTCGAGTCTGCTGGAGCCTGCCTCTCGGGGTGCGATCCGGCCGAATTGCGTCGGACTTGGCTCTCCGGCCGCTTGCGCCGCGTGGGGTCGGTCTTTAACGTAAACCAAGGGAAGGGTTGATTCCCCCCGTGGAGGCTTATGGCGAAAAAGGCAGCACGGAAGACATGGATCCTGGTCTCCGACGCAAGCCGTGCCCAGCTCTATCGAGAAGAGCCTGCGGGCAAGGGCTTCACCCTGCTCGAGTCGTACAACCACGACGAGAGTAGGGCGCGCGTGCGGGATCTGATGGCCGACGCGCACGGCCGCAAGCCGAACGGCACCTCCAACGGGAACGGCAGCCTCGGCAGCGCCGCGGGGGGTCAGAACCTGGGCCGTCCCGGCGCGGCCCCGGACACCGATCCCAAGGAGGTCGAGAAGCAGAAGTTCGCCCAGGAGCTCGCGGAGGTGCTGGAGAAGGGGCTGAACGAGCACGCCTACGAGACGCTGGTGCTCATCGCGCCGCCGCACTTCCTCGGCCTGCTCCGCGGCACGGTGAGCAAGCAGGTCAGTAACCACATCGAGACGAGCGTGGACAAGGACCTGAGCTGGCTGGACGGCCCACGGCTCACCGAGCGGCTGCGCGAGCTGCGGGCCGGATAACGCCGCTCCCGGCTGCCTCGAACGTGTAAGCGACGCCGAGCCCGACGACGTTCGCCCGGGCGCTGTAGGCGCCGCCGTTGATCGTGTTCGGGCTCTCCGGCGGATTGGCCCGCACCGGGCTCACCTGCGGGAGCCGCGCTTCCCTCGGATCGACCCTCACGTCCGCAGCGAAGGCGTGCGCGTAGCTCGCGTCGAGGCGCCACCGGCCGAGGTGGACGCCGAGGCCGGCCGCCGTCGTCAGCTTCGTCGCGTCGATCGTGAGGACCGACAGGTACTCGGGCGGGACGGCGCTCTGCTCGAGGCTCACGCCGGCGCGCAGATCCCACCGCGCGCCCGCGAGATCGAAGGAATACTCGCCCCCGAGCCTCGCCGAGAGCGAGCTCTCGAAGCGCCGCGGGAACGAGACGGCTGGCACGCGGAACTCCTCCGGGAAGCCGGCGACGTTCCGGAGCACCACGCCGTCGGGCTCGACAAGGATGTCGTCGTGCATGCTCCAGCCCTCGACGCCGAGCCCGAGCTCCACGCGCAGGTCGTCGACGATCCGCGCCTCCACGCCGGCGCGGAGGACCCACGGCAGGTCGAACGCGACGTCGGCGTCCTCGCCCTCCTGGACGGCGCGCTCGAAGACGGGCGCCGCGGGGAGCCGCGCCCTGAATTTGGCCGGCGCGCGCACCCAGATGGGCAGCTGGAAGGCCAGGCCGACGCGCCAGCGCGGCGTCGGGACGAAGAGCGCCCCGAGCTGGCCCGTGGGCGCGACGATGGGCGCGACGCTGAGCTCGGAATGGATGTCCCACTCCGGATCTTCGGGCGCGCAGAACATCCGCTCCGGGAGGCACCCGGAGACCACCATCCGGCTGTTGAATGTGCCGACCAGCGCGCTGAGCCCGGCGCCGAAGCGCCACTCGGGCGACGGCGCGTACGCCGCCCCGACCCCAAGGAGCGCGAGCGCGGAGCCCTCGAGCGTGAGCAGCGCGTAGCGCTGGGGCGCCGGCGTGCCGTTCACCTGCTCCGGATAGCTGGAGAGGGCCGCGTACGGCGCCCACATCCCGCCCCAGACGACCCATCGCGGGTCGACCTTGAACGACGCCGCCAGCGTGGGGATCGGCAGCACCGGCGCGCTGCCGGTCACCGGATCCATCGTCTGCACGAAGCTCGCGCCCGTCGGCTCGCCGGTGTTCGGGTCGACCTGCCGTACGATCGCCTGGCGCGTGTGCCGGCTGCGCCACTCGAAGAGCCCGACGTCGAACAGGACCTGGGTGCCGGCCTCGTAGACGCCCGCGGGGTTGTAGGCGATCGCCCCGAGATCGTCGCCGCCGGCGATGTACGCCCCGCCGCGGGACGACGGGCGGACGCCGCGATCGGTGAAGTACAGCCCGGCGGCGCCGGCGTCGCCCGCGGACAGGAGGAGCGCCCCCGCGGCGGACGCCACGGAGAGCACGGCGCAGATCGTGGGCTTTTGCACGTGGATCACTCGTGCGGCCGGTTCTTGACGATGGCGTAGATCTGCTCGAGCCCGCGGGTCTCGTCCGTCAGGAAGTCCCTGGCCGAGACAAACAGCTGCCGGTAGTCCTCGGCCGTCAGCGGCGCGCCGCTCCCGGCCTCGATGCGGTTCACGTCCGCGAACGCGTCGAGGAACACGTCGAGCGGCGCTCGGCCGTCCGCCATCGGCGTCACGAGCGCCGGGAGCACGCGATCCATCGCGTGGTATCTGTCGTAGCGATCGTCGTTGAGCGCCTTCAGCGCCTTGAGCCCCGCGTCGGCGGCGCCTGGGCCGCCGGCGCCCCCCGCCGGGGTCAGCGCGGTCGACGCGGCCTTCAGGATCCGGCGCAAGGCGTCGTCGTCGGCGAGGAGCTGGAGGCCGTCGGCGAGCGTCGTCGGCAGCGCCTGGAGCGGGGCGCCGGCTGCGTCCGTGTCGAGCAGGTAGGTGAGGAACCGCTCGATCTCCCGCCGCGCCGGCTCGTGGGCGCGGACCGCCTCCATGACGTCGACGGCGGCGGCGAACAGCGGGTGGCTCAGGAGGTCGCTCACCGTCGCGCCGAGCTCCTTCTGCGCCCAGGCGCACCGCCTCGTCGTCTCGCGATCGGGGCAGTGGGCGTTCAGCTGCTCGCGGAGGACGCGCAGGACGAGGGCGCCCATCCTCGGGAGCGCGCGGTTCTTGAACCGGGCCTCAGGCCCCGACCCCTCGACCGCGAGCAGCGCATCGACGAGCTCGTCCACGCCGCGCTTCCACTGGCCCTCTCGCTCGGCGGCGTCGGGCGCATTGCGCTGCGCAAAGCGTGCGTCGATGCTGTTCAGAGCGCCGGCGAGGAGAGTGAACACGGTGAGCTGGTCCTGGACCCGACCATCCGCCCACGTGGTCTTCTTCTTCCCCCAGCGGTCGACCATGCCCACGCCAGCGGCGTAGCGGGTGCTGAAGAGGATGCGTGCGAGCTTCTCGAGGACCTGGGCCTTCGTCAGCGGCTGATCTGCCGCGGGGCCGCGCCGCACGGTCACGGACGAGTCGCGCGCCATCCGGGCGAACGCCACCGACGACGCGAGGACGTCCTCGGCCCGGAGCGCGTCGGCCATGAGCGGCTCGTAGGCGTTGGCCCCTGCCTCCGAGCAGTATGCGGTGTTGGTCTTGGGCGAGCCGGCCTTGATGCACTCCGGTCCGTGCTGCTTGCCCGGCCAGTGACGGTACGCCGTGCTGAAGAGATCGATCAGGATGTCCTCCCCCGTGGAATCCGGGGCGACGTCGGCGAACGCCGTCACGATGGGGCTCAGGTACTCGCCGAGCCCGCGCTGCTCCAGCAAGAAGGCCGTCCCCGGATGGCGCACCCGGATCAGGCCCTCGGGGGAGCTGCACTCGTTCACGCCCAGCGCGTTCCTCGGGCAATGGATCGTGCCGGCCGGCTCGAGCGTCCCCGAGATGAACAGGTTCGTTGTCAGGTTCCCGCCCGTTCCCGACAGCGCACGGAAGGGATCCAGATCCTGCAGCGCCGGGAACCTGTCCGAGTCGGCTCCGAAATAGATGAGGCGGTTCAGCGCGGCCGGGGTGGGGTGGCTCGTCAAGCCGTGGATGCCGCTCGAGGACTCGAGCACCGAGTCCGTCACGGCGAGCGCGAGGACCGTGGGCTTGACCTCGAGCACCGCCTTCTTGTCGTGCCCCTCCGGGAGGAGGGAGTCGAGGTAGAAGGCCGCCAGGTTGTCGATCTGGAACAGCTCGCACTCGGCGTACTCGACGAAGGGCACCGTGACCTCGAAGACGCTGACCACCGCGCCCTCCTTGTTGCACTGCCTGACGCCGGCGGTGTCGTGCATGAGCTGCATCAGCCGCTCCATGCCCGAGCGGTTGTCGCCAACCTTGGGCTTCTTCTGGTCCACGGGCGTCTTCGGGGCCGCCGTCGACGGCGCCCCGACCGTGAGGTTGATCGCTGGGCCGTTCAGGTCCGACGGGTTGTACGCGTACTGGTCGCGGCTCGTGAGCATCGCCGCGATCGCGTCGCCCGCGTGCCGCGCGCCGCCGCGCGAGGCGAGGAGCGCGTCGCTCCCGAGCGCCTCGAGCAAGCGCGCCACGAGCCCCGGCTGCTCGACGGCCCTGCCGAGCACCGCCGAGAGCTCGTCCCAGAGCGGCGCCTTGTCGTCGATCTGCGCAGGCGCCTCCTTGCCCTGGGAGGCCAGCCGGTCGTGCTCGCGCGCGACATCCCGGATGCGCAGCGCTGCGGCGGTCATGCGGGCGAGCTCCGCCTCGCGGTTCTCGAGCAGATCGATGAGCGTGAGCAGGAGGACGTCCGAGTCCTTGTCGGCGAGCACCTGGCCGACCGCGTGCGCGAGGTCGGCGAGCGGCGAGTCCTCGCCACGGAAGCGGCGGTACGACAGGCAGCCGTCGCACCGCTCGTCCGCGGGCACGATCCTGCCCCGGCGGACGTCGTAGCGGGCCTCCTCGCGGTCGCCGAAGAGCAGGTACGCGCCGGAGAGCGCGTACATGAGCCCTTCGTGCTCGGTCTTCCACGGCTCCGGATCGCCCTTGCCTGCGTACCGGGTCCCATCGACGAGCGGCACGATCGACCGCAGCGCCGCGCCGAGGACGGTGCGGGAGGTGTCGACGTAGGCGTAGAGCTCCGGCGAGAGGCCCCCGAACTGGTCCCGCGGCGGTTCGGTGACGCCGGGGATGGCGAACGGCGGTTCGATCGCGAGCGGCGCGCCGCTCCGGTCCACGAACCTGCCGGACGCGTCGACGTCGGCGAGGCCGTCGCGGTCGGCGTCGGCGAACGGCGCGGGGACCCCCTCGCCCTGGGGGAGGACCCACCCGCGCCCATCGCGGCGGGCGATGAAGATCGACGGCGGCGCGGCGAGCTCGGGGTGCTCTGCGAGCAGCGCCGCCTGCGCGAGCTCCAGGGTGGTGCGCGGGCGGCTCGGCTGCGCGGTGGCGGCGTCGACCGCGAGCGGCGCCCGCTCCGGCAGCGAGAGCGTGGCCAGCTCCTGCTCGCCGGCCGCGAGCAGCGCCTGGAGCGCGGGCGCCCCCGGGCCGCCGGGGCCGAGCGCGTCGAGCGCCGCCACGGTCATCGGGCGCAGCCCGGGGTACGCGAGCGCCGCGCCCACCATGCCGAGCCCCACCTCCGCCGGGCGATAGCCCTGGCGCCCCCAGATGCTCGCGAGGGCACAGACCGGCGCTCCCTGCCCCTCTGCCCGGTCGCAGGCGATCGGCGCCCGCTCCCGCTGCCTCTTCTGGTCGCCCTCCTGCAGGCTCGCGCTCTCCTCGCCGCCGTGGATGAGCGCATCCAGGAGCCGCGCGATCCCCCGGGTCGACGCGGGCAGGACCGCCGGCCCCGCCGCGTCGAACGGGTTCGTCTCGTAGAGCGGCGCGAGGGTCTGCGAGAGGCTCAGGACGGCATCGTGCAGCCGGATCTTGCCGCCCCCCTCGCCGGGCGCGACGTTGTCGATCTCGATGTCCGGCACCGCGGCGTTGACGGCGTCGATGAGGGCGTTGCGCCACCGCGCCATGGCCTCCACCTTCGCCACGCCCAGCCTGCGCGCCTGCTCCGCCCGCTCGCCCGAGACCGGTGGGAGGAGCGAGACGTCGACCTCGTCCTCGTACCGGCCCTCGCGGTCGTAGTGACAGACGCGCTGGTACGAGGCGCCCGTGTGGTCCTCGTGAAGGCTCGACGCGCCCACGCGGTCGCAGAGCATGCCGAAGACGTCGTCGCCCAGCCCGCCGCCCTCCGTGACCTTGGGAGGCGCCATCCGCGTCGTGTCGAGCGGCTCGTGACACGAAGCGATCGCCCCGCCGGCCGCGACGAGCGCGACCAGCCGGAGCACGACAGCGGCCGAGGAATCCAGCGCGCGCATGCGCATGACGACAACCTCCCCCAGTTGCCCCCAGGGTAGACGATTCCACTCCAGGTGCGTAGGGGCTTGGCGCCCCTGCGAGGGTTAGGTGGGCGACGCCGGAGCGCGTGTTCTCCAGGCTCACTGCGCTGCGACAGGGACGGCGGCGGGCTCGTGGGTATAGGCTGCGGAGCGATGGCGACCCAACCCACCCCGCTCACCGCTGTCGTTCTCGCTGCTGGACAAGGGACTCGGATGAAGAGCGCCCGACCGAAGGTGCTCCACGAGCTCTGCGGCCGGCCGATGCTCCATTACGTCGTCGACGCGGCGCTGGCCGCCGGCGCCTCGGACGTCGTGGTCGTCGTCGGCCACGGCCGCGACGAGGTCTCGGCGGCCCTGGACAAGGCGTTCGGCGCCCAGGGGAAGAAGGTCCGCACCGCGCTCCAGCCCCAGCAGCGTGGCACGGGCGACGCGGTGCGCTGCGCCATGCCGCACATCGACGCGACCTCCGAGGCGATCCTGATCCTGTGCGGCGACACACCGCTGCTCGATCCGGAGCAGCTCACGCAGCTCCGCGGGGCGCTCGACCGCGCGGGCGACGCGCCGATCGCGATGCTCACCGCGGAGGTCTCCGATCCGACGGGCTACGGCAGGATCCTGCGCGACGCGTCGGGCCGCGTGATCGGCATCCGCGAGCACAAGGACGCGACCCCCGAGGAGCGCGCGATCACCGAGGTGAACCCCGGCGTGTACCTCGCCCGCAGCGGGTTCCTCGGGCGCGCGCTGGCCGGGCTGACGACGGACAACGCGCAGGGAGAGCTCTACCTGACCGACATCGTCGCGCAGGCGGCGAAGGCCGGCGGCGCCGCGGCGGTCGTGGCCAGGGACGTCGGCTCGCTCGTAGGCATCAACGACCGAGCGCAGCTCGCCGCCGCCGAGGAGGTGCTCTACGGCCGCATCGCCGACCGGCTGCGCAAGAGCGGGGTCACGATCCGCACGAGCGCCCGCATCGACGCGGGCGTGGCCGTCGAGCCGGACGCGGTGATCGAGCACGCCGTGGTCCTGCGGGGCCGGACGCGCGTGGGCGCGGGGGCGCGGATCGACGTGGGCTCGGTACTCACCGACGTGGTCGTCGAGGCGGGCGCCTCCGTGAAGCCGTACACGGTCGCCTCGCAGTCGTCGATCGGCGCCGGCGCGCAGATCGGGCCGTTCTCGCACCTCCGCCCGGAGAGCCAGATCGAGGCCGACGCGCACATCGGCAACTTCGTCGAGACCAAGAAGACGGTGGTCCGGAAGGGCGCGAAGGCGAACCACCTCGCCTACCTCGGCGACGGCGACATCGGCGAGGGCGCGAACGTCGGCGCCGGGACGATCTTCTGCAACTACGACGGCTTCCGGAAGCACCGGACCGAGATCGGCGCCGGCGCCTTCATCGGCAGCGACTCGCAGATCGTCGCCCCGGTGAAGATCGGCGCGGGCGCCTACGTGGCGACGGGCACGACCGTGACCCGCGACGTGCCGGACGAGGCGCTGGCGATCGGCCGGGTGAAGCAGGAGAACAAGGAAGGCTACGCGACGCGACTCAAGGCGCGGCTGAAGGACGCGGCGAAGAAGTAGCGAGCGCCGTGCTGTTCACGCACGGTAGGGGGCAGTAGCGAGGCGACCGGCCGACCCGTCGAGATCACACCTCCCAGCGCCGGGAGGCATGCGGCGGGCGCATCGGCGCTCCCGCCCGGGCCTCCCGGCCGCGGCTGCAGCTCGGCCTCCAACAACGACCGCGCAGGGTCATTTTCGCGTGACGCCGAAGGCAGCCGCGGTCGCCCGGCTGCAACCTGGGTCGGCTCGAATCCCGGGAGGGCACGGATCTCGCCTGTGCCCGCGTATGTGATTCAGTTCACATTTGCAAGGCAAGGGTTCCATGCCGACGTACGAGTTCAAGTGCAACGACTGCGGCGCTGAGTTCGAGGTGGTCGCGTCGCTCTCCGAGTTCGAGCGCCTGAAGCGGGAGCGCACGGTCCAGTGCACGGCCTGCGGCCGCTCGAACGTCGAGCCGGAGATCGTGGCGTTCCAGGTGCAAACGGCGCGAAAGAGCGCCTAGGCAGAAGGACACAGCAGCGTGTCGAGCGAGAACTACCACGAGCTGCCGGAGCTCCTGTCAGAGGCGACCAAGGAACGGCACCGCGCGATCGTCTCGTTGATCGAGGAGCTCGAGGCGATCGACTGGTACCAGCAGCGCGCCGAGGCGTGCTCGGACGCGGAGCTGCGAGCCGTGCTGCTCCACCACATGGAGGAGGAGGTGGAGCACGCGATGATGAACCTCGAGTGGCTCCGCCGGAATGATCGCGTCTTCCAGGAGAAGATCGACATCTATCTCAACAGCCAGGGACCGATCACCGAGGTGGAAGCGGCCGAGGAGGCGGCGAAGATCGGCGCCACGGCGAAGACCGGCGCCATGGCGCCGAGCGGTGCGCTCGGCATCGGGAGCCTGAAGGGGGCATGATCATGGATCTTCTCAAGCGCGAGCTCGCTCCCATCCTCCCCGCCGCCTGGGACCTCATCGATCGCGAGGCGACGCGCGTGCTCAAGCTCCACCTCGCCGGCCGCAAGGTCGTCGACTTCCGCGGTCCGTTCGGCTGGGAGGTCGCCGCCGTCAACACGGGCCGCCTGCGCGCGATCGAGCGGAAGGAGGCGTCCTCGGTGAGCGCGGGCGTCCGCCTCGTGCGGCCGCTCGTCGAGTTCCGCGCGCCCATCCGCCTCGATCTCGCGGAGCTCGACGCCGTCGGGCGCGGCGCGCAGGAGCCCAACATCGAGGACGTCGTGCGCGCCGCCGAGCACGCCGCGCGCTTCGAGGACGGCGCCATCTTCAACGGGCTCGCGGCCGCCGGGATCGAAGGGGTCCTGGAGGTCGCGCCGCACAAGCCCGTGGGGATCCCCGCGCCAGAGGCGTGGCCGCGCGCCGTGGTGGAGGCGAAGGAGGTGCTCCGCGCTGCGGGTATCGACGGTCCTTATGCGCTCGCGCTCGGCCCGAAGGCGTACGACGAGGTGTCCGCGGCCGCGGAGGACGGCTATCCGCTCCTCAAGCACATCGAGCGCCAGCTCGTCGACGGGCCGATCGTGTGGGCGCCCGCGCTCGAAGGCGGCGTGCTCCTGAGCACGCGAGGCGGCGACTTCGAGCTGACCGTCGGGGAGGACCTGTCCATCGGCTACGACGGGCACGACAGACAGGTCGTCGAGCTCTTCCTCACCGAGAGCTTCACGTTCCGCGTGCTCGAGCGCGCCGCGGCCGTGGCGCTGCGGCGGGGCTGAGATCAGCCCCAGTGGGGCTACTCGGCGTCGCCGACCGCGGCGCCCTCGCCGTCGCGCAGCGACGGGATGGCGTGGCCCATCCGGAGGCGCTTCGCCTCGAGGTAGGGCGCGGAGAACGGGTTGGCCGGGACGATGGCCGCCGAGCGCGAGGCGATCCGGACGCCGAGCGCGCGGAGCGCGTCGACCTTGTCCGGGTTGTTCGTGAGGAGCCGGATCGACTCGATGCCGAGGTGCTCGATCATCGCGGCCGCGGGCTCGTAGCCGCGGGCGTCGTCGGGCAGGCCGAGGATGCGGTTCGCGTCGACCGTGTCGTGGCCGAACGCCTGGAGCTGGTACGCCCGGATCTTGTTGGCGAGCCCGATGCCGCGCCCCTCCTGCCGGAGGTAGAGCACCACGCCGAGCCCGCGGCGCCCGATCTCGGCCTGGGCCGCCTCGAGCTGCTCGCGGCAGTCGCACTTGAGGGAGCCGAACACCTCGCTCGTCAGGCACTCGGAGTGGACGCGGAGGGTCACGTCCGACCGGCCGCGCACGTCGCCCATGACGAGCGCGACGTGATCGGGAGAGAGCCCCTGCTCGGGGCTCGTCGTCCCACCGAAGTGGAACACCAACATCTGAAAGACGCCGTGCTTCGTGGGCACGGGCGCCTGGGCGCGAATATCGAGCTGAGGCCGGATCGCCGTCGTCGGGACGTGCATCTCGCTCTCCTGGTGGAGGAATCCTGGGTCGCCTGTCAAGCAAGGAGCGCGCCTGGGTAACCCGCTGCCCTGCCCTTGTCCGGCCACCCCTGAAGGTGGCGTCAATCAGGTAGCGTAAGCACCCGGCAGGAACAAGGTAAGCTCTCCAAGATGTTGCTCCTAGGACATACCTGGAGCAGCCGATCAGCTGTCTGGAGCGGCCGATCTGCTTCGTCCCCGCGCGATCCGCCGGGACCGCCGGCCGTGAGCGAACTCACCATCGAGACGCCGTCGGACCGCCGGAGCGGCGAGGAAGCCGGCGGGCTGCGGAGCGCTGAGGAAGCCGGTGAGCTGCGGCGCTCGCCTCGGAAGCCCCCGAACGCGCCGGCGACACCAGAGCCGCCGCGCCCGCCTCAGAACCACCCGGGTTGCATCCTGGCGTACGAGTCCTCGCCGGAGCGGCAGAGCGCTGCGAGCGCCTCGACCCGGGGCAGCTCCGTCGAGAGCCAGTACTGCGCCGCGCAGAGCTTGCCTTCGTAGAAGCCGGCCGGAGCGGCGCCCCTGGCCAGCCCTTCGCGGGCGGCCGCGGCCATCGCGAGCCATTGCCAGGCCACCACGACCACGGAGACGAGCTCCATGTAATCCGCGCTGTGCCGCAGCATCCGCTCGGTGTCGCCGCGTATCCCCACCTCGGCGAGCTGCACCGTCACCTCGCCGAGCAGCGCGAGCGCCGCACCGAAGCGCTCGCCCCACTCGGGCTCGACGCCGGCCCGCTGCGCCCGGACGATCGTCTGCTGGATCTCGCCGCCGAGCGCGATGAGCGCGGCGCCGTTCCCGGCCACGACCTTGCGGCCGAGGAGGTCCATGCCCTGGATCCCCGTCGTGCCCTCGTGGATCGAGTTGAGCTTCTGATCCCGGAGCCAGGCTTCCGGGAGGTACTCGCTCGAGTAGCCGTAGCCGCCGTGGACCTGGAGCGCGAGGGCGTTCGACTCGAAGCCCTTCTCGGCGGGGAAGGTCTTGGCGATGGGGGTGAGCAGGTCGAGGAGCCGCTGCGCGCGCTCTCGATCCGCCGCGTCCGCGGCGTGCGCCGCGAGATCGGCGTACAGCGCGGTCGTGGAGACGAGCGCGAGGCCCCCCTCGACGATGGCCTTCTGCCGGAGCAGCATCCGGCGCACGTCGGCGTGCTCGATGATCGGCACCTGCGGCGCCCCCGGGTCCCTGGCGCCGAGCGGCCGGCCCTGCGGCCGGACGAGCGCGTAGCCGAGCGCCTCGTGGTAGGCCGCGGAGGCGGTCGCCACCGCGTTCGCGCCGACCAGGATGCGGGCCTCGTTCATCATCTGGAACATGCAGGCGACGCCCTGGTGGGGGCTGCCCACGAGGTAACCGTGGCAGTCCCCCTTCTCGCCGAAGCTGAGCGACAGGCTGGGGAGCCCGCGCCAGCCGAGCTTGTGGATCATGCCGGCGACCTCGACGTCGTTCGGGACGAGCTGCCCGTCCTCGATCCGCCGCTTGGGGACGGCGAACAGGCTCACGCCCTTGATGCCCCGAGGCGCGCCCTCGATGCGCGCGAGCGTGAGGTGGACGATGTTCTCGGTGAGGTCGTGGTCGCCGCCCGAGATGAAGATCTTCGACCCGCGGACGAGGTAGTGGCCCGCGTCGGTCTTCACGGCGCTCGCCTGCACGTCGGCGAGGCTCGATCCGGCCTGGGGCTCGGTGAGCGCCATCGTCCCGGTCCACTCGCCGGCGTACATCCGGGTCATGAAGGCGGACCGCAGGGCGTCGTCGCCGAACGTCTCGATGAGGTGCGCGGCGCCGGCCGTCAGGCTCAGGTAGCCGCACGCGCTCAGGTTCGCCGCCTGCAGGTAGGCGCCGGCGAGCGTGGCGACGACGAGCGGGAGCTGCTGGCCCCCCACCGCGGCCGGCCGCGCCGCGGTGAGCACCCCGAGCTCGACCATCGGCCGGAAGACCCGCTTGACGGCAGGGTGCACCGTGATGGCGCCCGCCTGGAAGCGCGGCGGCGCCTCGTCGACCGACCTGTAGGTCGGGAACAGCACCTCCCGCGCGAAGCGCCGGCAGCTCTGGAGGTAGAGGTCGAACGTGTCGCGCGAGTGATCGGCGAAATAGGGGAGCTCGCAGAGGCGCGGCGCGTCGAGCACCTCGTAGAGGAGGAATTCGACGTCGCGGTCGTTGATGAGGGGGTTCTGCGCAGGGGTCATGGAGTGCTTCGCCGGATCCGTCCGGTACGCTGGGGTGAGGCCCTCGCCCGAGGATAGCGCGGGTCACGCGAGGTGGGATCCCCCGAGTTCCGGCGCTCCTGGCCGCAGCCGCCCGCTTCCCGGACGCAGCTCTGAACATGAAGGCGGCAAGGGGGGGAAGGCGGGAAGAGAAAATTACCTTCCTACCCTCCCGCCTTCATGTGAGCTCTCTCGGGGCAAGGTTGAGCACTACCCCCCTTCGCGCCTCGCTGCCGGAACCGTGCTGGGCCACCTCGCGGCGCCCCACGGGTGTGGATCGAACTTGCTCGGCCCGCGCGTGAATGAGATCCTCGACACCTGCTTATTATCCACGCATTGAATCCGCCGCCGTCACTCCACAACCGCAGCCTGCGGGAGCCCGTCCAAAGGGGATCCGAACATGAGCAAGCCGTTGAACCGAAGAATTTTCCTCCGTGGCCTGGGGGGAGCCGTCCTGGCTGCGCCGTTCCTCAGCTCCATGTGGGAACGCGGCGCAAAGGCCCAGACCTCCGCTGCAGGCGGGAAATCACTGATTGTGATGTTCACGCACTATGGGTGCATCACGAACAGGTGGTTTCCCACGAAGACGCAGGGAGAGCTCACGGCGGCAGACCTCACGCCGACGAGCCTCGCGCCCCTCGCGCCGTACGCAAGGAAGCTCCTCATGCCGCGCGGCATCCGCACGATGAACGAGTGGACCGCCAACCTGAAGCGCGGGCAGGGGAACGACCCCCACCTGCAGGTCGTGGCGTCGTACTTCACCTGTCAGCCGGTCACTCCGAACAAAAACGAGCCGTTCAGCTTCCAGACGTCCACCAGGTTCACACCCAAGGCGGTCGGTCCTTCGCTGGATCACGTCATGGCCCAGCAGATCAGCCCGAACGGCGCTCCGTTACTCTTGAACACGGCTGGCCAGAATGACAGCGCTCAGTCGGCGATTTCCTACTCCGCCTCCGAGACCCTCTACAGGGGCCTCAACGCTTCGCAGGCGTTCAGCGGTCTCACGGGCCTCTTCCAGACGGGGGCCCCGATGTCTCCGGACACCTACGCGGCGGTGCGCGGCAAGAGCATCCTCGACCTCGTCAAGGATGATCTGAGCACGCTCGAGCGGTTCGACATGAGCAAGGACGACAAGCTGAAGCTCTCTGCCTGGAAGGAGCTCCTCGACTCCACATCCAATGTGATGGTCTCCGCGCAGTGCAGCGCGGATTTCGGCGCGGTGCTCGGTGCGACGCAGGCGAACGCTCAAAAAGCGGGGGCGGGAGGCCTGGGCACGGACATCCTCACGACCAAGGTCAGCGGCGCGCTGGACGGAGCGGACATCTATTCGGCCATCGCAGCGCTCTCGGTCACCTGCAACCAAAACCCCGTGATTTTCATGAAGTACCCTGGGAATTACATTTTCAAGGGGCTTGGCATCAATACCGAGGCGCATTCCCTCTCTCACCGCCTTGACAATGCAGGCATGCAGGGCCCCTGCCTGCCCGACGCGATCGCGATGCTCCTGCAGATTGACGCTTATTACGCACAGAAGTTCGCGAACCTCGTCCAGATGCTCGACAGCATCCCCGAGGGGAATGGGACGACGGCCCTCGACAACAGCGCGGCTATCTGGTTCAACGAAATGTCGGACGGCAACGCGCACAACCTCAACAACGCTCCGATCCTTCAAGCAGGCAGCGCCGGCGGCTACTTCAAGACCGGTCAGATCATCAACCTCGACAGCGCGTCGACCACCGCCCTCACGAACGGCAACAGCCTGGCGCAGTGCGCCGACGGGACCGGCAAGGCCGATGGGGTCACGCAAGCCACCGGGAGCGATCCGGAGATGGGCAACGCGCCGATCAACAAGTACTACTGCAACATCATGAACGCCATGGGCGTGAAGGCGGGGGCGGATGGCTACCCCGCGAAGGGGGGCTCCGCGGAGGTGACCAGGTACGGCTATTCCGACAAGACGGAAGATTTCATCGGCGGAAAGGGCGCTGTCGCCGACGCGACAATCCACAACCCGGGCGAGTTCAAAGAACTCAGAGCGAGCGCCTGACGATCGTGCTGAAGATGTTGAGCGTGTGCCCCGTCAGCAGCAGCGCGAAGGCCGCGCCCGCGATCGACAGCGGCAGGATCGCCAGCACCGTGACCGGGTGCAGGATAGACTCGTACCCCATGAAACGACTTTCCTGGGTGCTGCTCGCGGCGTTGGTTTCCGTGGGCTGTGGGGACAACGACGACCCGTCGGAGACGGGTTCGGGCGGTGACGGCGGCGGCGGCGCAGGTGGTGGCGCGGCTTGCGAAGCCGAAGGCGACGGCACGCTCGACGTCGAGATCGTGAGCCCGAACGACACCGGCGACGTCGCCGTGACCTCGCCGGGAGTGCCGGACGAGCGCGTGATCTCGAGCGCGTCCCTCGACACGCCGGCGGGTGAGTACACGCTGCGCGCAGGCAGCGTGGCCGACTACCCGAGCGACGAACGCGTCGGCTTCGTCTATCGGCCCGAAGACCCGGAGCAGAGCGCCTGCGTCGCCGACGGCGCGACCACCGAGGTCACCTTCAACTACGAGCTCACGCCCGGGAGCCACCAGCTCTGGTTCACCGCGCAGAACGGCGACCAGCTGGTCGGCGCGCTCGACGGCGAGGCGCTGCTCGAGTCGGGCGAGGTCTCTCCAAGCGTCGCGTTCCAGGGGAGCGCCGAGATCATCAACCAGGGCGCGATCGCCTTCGACGGGGCCGGCAACCTGTGGGTTTCGGCCAACGCGGGCCAGATCACCGTGCGGCTCGTCGACACGCTGGGCGAGAGCAGCGAGGCCGCCCCTGATCGCGTGCTCGACGTGTCCGAGGCGTGCGCGGGCGTCACCCCCTGCGCCGCGGGCGGTCTGGCGTTCGACGCCGCCGGCAACCTCTGGGTCGGGATCCGCGACCATTTGCTGAGGATCGACGCGGCCGATCTCGAAGGCTCCGGCGTGGTGGAGCCCTCCGTGACCATCACCGGCGACGAGATCGAGGACGTTCAAGCGCTTGCGTTCGACGAGTCGGGCAACCTGTGGGTGGCGAGCGCCGAGCAGGACGCGGTGCTGATGTACGCGGCCGAGCGGCTCGCCGCAGATGACGGGGATCCTGCCGACGTGGTGCTGAAGGCGCTCACCCCCGAGCCGGTGATCGGGCCGCTGGGCCACCCGACGGGGCTCGCGTTCGACGAGCAGGGCGCGCTCTGGGTGGGTTACTGGGGCTCGAACACCATCGCCAGGTTCGAGCCGGGCGATCTCGCAGCTTCAGCGGAGCTCACCCCCGAGGTTCAACTCGAAGTGGGGGTGCTGGCGCTTCCGGAGAGCATCGCCTTCGATCAGCAGGGGAACCTGTGGTTGCCCTCGCAGGTCGGTTCGGCGGCGGCGATCGCCAAGGCCGAGCTCGTCGCGGGCGGAGACGTGGAAGCGGGAGCCACCGTCCTGACGAGCGAGGCGTTCGGATCGCTCATCGACCTCGCCTTCAACCCGCCCCCCGACTGGTCACCGATCTACGGCCCCCAGTGAGCCCGTGGGCCCCGGCCGCCGGAGCCGCGCAAGGCGCGCCCTGGCGCCGCCCGCGACCACGTGGAGCGCCGGCACGACGAGGAGGCTGAGCGCCGTCGAGGATCGCGCGCCTTCGTCGCATTGCCCGGCGCTCAGTCGAGCATCACCACGCGCCCGGCCGCGTCCGTCTCGGTCTCGAACAAGTAGATGACGCGCGTCGTCTTGTCGTAGGTCATCGCGAAGTCGCCCGTCGTGCCGAGCGTGCTGATCGCCCCGAGGTGGGCGAAGCTGCCTGAGGCCGGAGCGACGACCGCGTGCACGTCGCCGAGCGCGTCGCGCACGTAGAGGTGGTTCGGGCTCACGAACGCGTCGATTTCGATGTTCGTCGTCAACGTATGCACGTCGATGCTCGCGAGCTTGACCGCGGGCGACGCGATCGACGCACGCGAGAGTCGATAGACGCCTTCCCCCGCGGCGCCGTTCGACGCGACGTAGAGGAACTGATCGTCGGCGGCGAGGCCGGTCACGTACCAGACGCCCGTGTTCGTGCCGAGCAGCACGGGCGCCCCCGGAGCGTTCGCATCGAAGGCGTAGAAGCTGGCGCTCTCGCTGGTCCGCCGCGTCGACATGAAGAGGAGGGTGCCGTCGGTCGCGATCGCGTGCGACGGCGACGACGCGGGGTAGGCGGGCCCGAGGTCCCACGAGGTCGGCGCCCAGGTCGCGCCGTCGTAGATCGAGAAGAGACGCGTTGCGTCCGTCGTCGTCACGTTGTCGACGCTGAACAGCCGATCGCCCGCGTGCACGAGGTCGTAGCCGAGGTGCGTGCCCGTGATCCCGTCCGCCGCCCCGTGCTCGACGGCGAGCGCGCCGGTCGCCTTGGCGAACGAGAACACCTTCGTCGTCGTCCCGAGGAAGAGCTCGCCGTCGTTGATGGCCATGCCCTGATCACCGACCGCGCTCGTCGGGAACGTCACCGCGAGATCCGTCACGTTCCCCGCGACGCCGTCGTACACGACGTCGTTGATGCTGAGCGCCGTGATGGCGCCGCCGACCGGGACCGCCAGGTAGAGCGTCGTGCCCGAAGGGACGACCTTGCCGAACGGCGACGCGAACGCATCCGTGGAGCAGGCGAGCTCCTGCCCGCCTTCGTCGTAGACCGCGAAGGTGCCGGCGGCGTTCGCCTGGATCGATACGACATCGTGGACGACCGTGTACGCGTACCAGTGGATGTTGCCGGCCGCCGCGAAGCAGCTCGGCGCGTCCAGGCGCTGGCCCGACGAGGGCGCGATCGCGCTCGAGCTCGCGATCGGCTCTGCCGTGGGCCAGCTCTCGCCTGGGCCGGGGAAGATCTCCGTCACCTGGACCTGTGCGCCGCCGAACTCCTCGCCCGTGGCCTCCGTGCTCACCCACAACCAGACGGGACCCGCGGGCGACGGCGCGGTGAACGAGATGACGTCCTTGTTCGCGCGGCAGTTGCGCGACACCTTCGCGGCGCTCGTCGGATCGCACACGCTGAGCAGCTCCACGTCGAGGTCGGAGGCCGAGGGGCCGATGTTCTGCACGTCGACCTTGAGCACGCTCGAGGCGGAGGCCTTCTCGTATTCGATGACCGTGTCCACGCCGTGGATGTCGCCGTACGGCGCGGTGTTGTCGCACGAGATCGAGCCCGGCTCGCCCCAGGCGGGAGCCATGTCGAACGAGTTGATCTCGGCCGGTACGTTCCACGTGTGCGGCATGCCCGGCCCGGCGGACGGCACGTAGATGGCGCTCGCCTCGGTGTACGGCGAGAAGCACCCTTCGCCTTCGGCGTCGTCCGCGTCGATCTCCGCGATGGTGACGGTCGTCGCCGGGAACGGGAACTGCGCGGTCGCCGGCGAGTTCTTTCCCACCCACACGTGGTAGGTGCCCGCGGGCACGTCGAGGTACACGTCCCAGTCCTGCTTGTACCAGAGGCACTTCAGCGACGTCCCCGGGCTCACCGCGCAGTCTCCGCCCACCACCTCGACGTTCAGGTAGTCGGCCGTGGCCGTGCTCGCGGTGTCGGCTCTCACGTGCAGGAGCTTGCCCCCGTTCTCGACGGTGTCGCTCGATTTCACGAAGCGCAACACCACGTCGGGACCCAGCGTGTTCACGTCGCACGCGAAGGTGCCTTCGGCCTGCGTGACGCTGCCCGCGTCGATGCTCCACACGTGGTCGGGCCCGGCCTGCGCGGCCTGCGAGATGACGAGCGGATCGTCGCAGCTCTCGCCGGTGTTGGGCGTGCACGCGTCGCTGCACCCGTCGCCGCTCACGATGTTGCCGTCGTCGCACGCTTCGAGCCCCGCGATGATGCTGTCGCCGCACACGGTGGCGCACGCGCTCGGCTGCCCCGAGCACGCGTAGCCGAGCTCGGGCATGCAAGCGGCGCTGCATCCGTCGCCCCCGAGGGTGTCGCTGTCGTCGCAGCCCTCGGCCCCCACGACGATGCCGTCGCCGCAGATCGCCGTGCAGACGCTAGGAACGCCGGCGCACGAGAACCCGGGCTCGACGAAGCAACCATCGTCACAACCGTCGCCTGGGGTCGTGTTGTCGTCGTCGCACTCTTCGGCGCCGTCGAATTCGCCGTCGCCACACGCAGGTACTGCGCCGCCCTGTCCGCCTGCGCCGCCTACGCCGCCCGTGCCGCCTGCACCGCCCTCGCCGCCTGCACCGCCCTCGCCGCCTGCGCCGCCCGTGCCGCCTGCACCGCCCTCGCCGCCTGCGCCGTTTGCGCCGCCCGTGCCGCTGGCACCGCCCGCGCCGCCCACGCCGCCCTCGCCGCCCGTGCCGTTTGCGCCGCCTGTGCCGCCAGCACCGCCCGTGCCGCCTGCACCGCCCTCGCCGCCCGTGCCGTTTGCGCCGCCCGTGCCGCCGGCACCGCCTGCACCGCCCTCGCCGCCTGCGCCGCCCGAAGAGACCGCGCTTCCTTCGCTGCCGCCCGCGCCTCCTTCGCCACCAGCGCCGCCGTTCCCACCCGAGCCACCGTCGCCGCCCGAGGCGCCAACCCCTCCGCTCGCACCCGCGCTGGTGGAAGCACCCGACGGCGGGTTCGAGGAATCCTCGTCATCCCCACACGCAATGAGGATCGACGCGGCAACGACGATGGCCAACGTGGCGCGATGTTTGGTCGACATGATCGTCCAGTCTCCAGCTGAGCTGCCGATTGTCCCACAACGCAAGGCCTGAACGGTCGTGAGCCGGCGCGCTCACGCGGGTTGCGGTGCCTGCGTGGCCCGGTGAGAGGCCCTCAGGGCAGGGCCGACGATCTGGTCGATGTGGGGGCCGTGGAGCCAGACCGCCGGAGCCGCGCAAGGCGCGCCCGCAGGTCGTCCGCGACCACGTAGAACGCCGGCACGACGAGGAGGCTGAGCGCCGTCGAGACGACGAGGCCGCCGATCACCGCCGCGGCCATCGGGGCTCGGATCTCGGCGCCGGGGCCGAGCGCCAGCGCCGACGGGACAGCGGCCATCAGCGTCGCGATCGAGGTCATCAGGATAGGGCGCAGCCGCACCGGACCGGCGCGGAGCATCGCCTCGCGGGCGTCCATCCCCTCCCCTTCCCCCTCGCCGTGCCCGCGCCTCACCTCGATCGCATGATCCACGAGGATGATCGAGTTCTTCTTCACGATCCCCATCAGCAGGAGGATCCCGATCATGCTGAAGATGTTGAGCGTGTGCCCCGTCAGCAGCAGCGCGAAGGCGGCGCCCGCGATCGACAGCGGCAGGATCGTCAGCACCGTGACCGGGTGCAGGAACGAGTTGAACTGAGACGCGAGCACCATGTAGGCGACCAGGATCCCGAGCACCAGCGCGAACAGGAGGCCGCCCATCGACTCGCGGAACGTCACGCTCGCGCCGCCCAGCACCAGGCGGTAGCCAGCGGGCAGATCCCGGCCGAGCTCCTCGACGCGGGCCACCGCCTCGCCCTGCGAGCGCCCCGGCGCGACGTTGCCGAAGACCGAGATCGCGCGCTCGCGGTCGCGGCGCGTGATCGCCTGGAGCGCGGGGCGCTCCTCGTAGGTGACGACCGACGTCAGCGGGACCAGCGCGCCCGACGCGCTCCTCACCTGGATGCGCGCGAGATCCTCGGGCCGGCTCCGCTGCTCCGCCAGGAGCCGCGCGCGCACGTCCACGCGGCGCCCGCTGTCGTTGTACTTGGCGACGCGCCCGCCGCCGATCAGCGTGTTCAGCGTCGTCGCGATGGCCTCGACGCTCACGCCGAGATCCGCCGCGCGCGCCCGGTCGGGCACGATGCGGAGCTCGGGCATGCCGAGCTGATAGTCAGAGTCGAGATCCACGACGAGGCCGCTCTGCGCGAGCTCGGCCCGGATGCGCTCGCTGTGCTTCGTGAGCTCGTCCCAATCGGGGCCGCGGATCGAGAACTCGACAGGGAACCCGCGCTGGGCCGTGAAGCCCGACTGCGAGAGGTCCTGGACCACGGCGCGCAAGCCGGGGTAGCCGTTCAGCTCCTTGCGGAGCACGCCCTGGAGGTCGGCCTGCGAGAGCGCCCGCTCCTCTGCCGGCTTCATCGTGACGAACAGGATGCCCGTGTTCACGCCGCCCCCTCCGCCGAAGCCGCCGACCACGGCGAACACCCGCGCCACCGCCGGGTTCGCGCCCACGGCCGCCTCGGCGCGGCGGAAGAGCCGGTCGGTCTCCTCGATGTCCGAGCCGACCGCGGTCTGCAGGCGGACAAGGAGCCTCCCCTGGTCCTGCGACGGAACGAACTCCGTCGGGAGGCGCTGCATGGCGACGATCGCGCCAGCGAAGAGGATCGCGCCGAGCAGCACGACCGCGACCGGGAACCGGAGCGCCCGGGCGAGCAGCCAGCCATAGCCGCGGGAGAGCGCCTCGAAGCCGCGATCGACGAGCCGCCCGAGGCGGCCCCGGCCCTCGCGGGAGACGTCGAGGATCTGCGCGCAGCGGGCGGGCGCGAGGGTGATCGCCTCCAGGTACGAGAGGAGCACGGCGATGCAGAGGGTCACGCCGAACTGGAGGAAGAACCGGCCGACGACCCCCTCCATGAAGATGATCGGGAGGAAGATCGCGACGACGGCGAGCGTCGCGGCAAGCGCCGCGAAGGTGATCTCGGCCGTGCCCTCGCGGGCGGCGCGGACGCGGTCCTTTCCCCCTTCGGCGTGCCGGTGGATGTTCTCGAGCACCATGATCGCGTCGTCGACGACGATGCCGACGGCGAGCGAGAGCCCGAGCAGCGTGAAGGTGTTCAGCGTGAAGCCGAGGAAGTAGATCGCGGCGACCGTGCCGAGCAGCGACATCGGGATGGCCAGGACGACGTTGATCGTGCTCGAGAGCGAGCCGAGGAACATCCAGCAGACGAGGGCCGTGAGCGCGATGGCCATGCCGAGCTCGAGCTCGATCTCGTGCACCGACTCTTCGATAAACCTCGTCGAGTCAAAGTTGACGCCGACCTCCATCCCCTCGGGCAGGGACTTCTGGACCTCGGCGAGCGCGGCCCGGACTCCCCGGGCGACCTCGACCGCGTTCGAGCCGCGCTGCTTCCTCACGCCGAGGCCCTGGGCCGGCTCCCCGTTCACCCGGGCGAGCCGTCGGACGTCCTCGAAGCCGTCCTCGACGAGCGCGACGTCCTCCAGGTACACCGTGGCGCGCGCCGACGACGGCGGCCCCGCCGCCTGAGCGGCCGCGCCCGGCTGGGCGGCCGCGCCTGGGTTGCCCTCGCGGAGGACGATCCGCTTGAAGGTCGCGAGATCGAGCGCCTCCCCCATCACCCGCACGTTGAGCTCCCGACCTTCGGTCTCGATGCGGCCCGCGGGGAGCTCGATGTGCTGGCGGCGCAGGGCCTCGGTGACCTCGGCGACGGTGAGCCCCTTCTCGGCGAGTCGATCGGCGTCGAGCCAGATGCGGACGTTGCGCTCGAGGTAGCCGCCGAGCGTGAGCTCTCCGACGCCGGGCACCGTCTGGAGCTTCTCCTTCAGCCGGTAACGCGCGATGTCGGCGACGAGCTGGGGAGAGAACGGGCCGGAGAGCCCGACCCACATGATCGGCTGGTCCTCCGGGTTCGTCTTGGAGACGACGGGCGGGTCGAGGTCGAGCGGCAGCCGCCGCTGCGCCTGGGAGATCTTCGTCTGAACGTCCTGGAGCGCGACGTCGACGTCGCGCGACAGGTCGAGCTCGATGGTGACCGAGGCGCTCCCCTGGCGCGACGTCGACGTGATCGATCGGATCCCCTCGACCTGAACGGCCGCCTCCTCGAGCGGCTCGACCACGTCGTGCTCCATGATCTCGGGGGCGGCGCCCTCCAGCGTGGCGGAGATGGTGATGGTGGGGAAGTCGACGTCGGGGAACTGGCTGATGCCGATGCGCGACACGGCGACGAGGCCGAAGACGATGGTCGCGGCCATCAGCATCCAGGCGAAGACCGGCTTCCTGAGGCAGGCTTCGGTGAGGCTCACGGCACGCTCCGCGACGAGCTGGCGGGAGAGGTCAGCGGCGACGCGCCGGCCGAGGCGGGTGGTGACGCGCCGGCAGAGGCTGGCGGTGACGCGCCGGTCGAGGCAGCGGGCGGCGACGCGCCGGCCGCGGACGCGCTGGCGTCTGCGCCTCCCTCGGAGCGGTGCCCCGTAGCCTGGCCTCCCGGCACGCTGCCGGGCGCCGCGATGCGGACCTGCGCCCCCTCGCGCAGCGCCTCCGCGCCGCGCACCACGAGCAGCTCTCCCACAGAGAGGCCCGACTTGACCTCGACGCGCCCGTCGGGCGTGCGCAGCCCCAGCGAGAGCACGCGCTCACGCGCGGCGGTGCCGTCGATCACGTACGCGAGGAACCCCCGCTCGCTCGGCCGCACGGACGTGAGTGGGATCACGGGAGCGTCGCCGCTCGCACCCACAGGCACGGTCACCTCGGCGAAGGTGCCGGGGCGGAGCAGCTCCTTGCCCTCGCCCTGCACCTCGCCGGTCACGGCGACCATGCGCGTCGCCGGATCCGCCGCGTCGGCGACGTGCGTCAGCCTGGCGCTGTAGGTCCGCGCGTCGCCCTTCACGGTGAAGCGCGCCTCCATGTCGGGCCTGACCCGCGGTGCGTCGGCGGCGGGGATCTGGAAGCGGAGCAGGAGCGGGTCGCGGCGCAGGAGCGTCGCGAGCACGGTGCCGACAGGCACGTGCTGGCCAGTCTGCACGGTGCGCGTCTGGATCTTTCCCTGGATGGGGGCGCGCACGTAGGCGTCGCGGAGGTTCAGGAGCGCCTGGTCGACGGCGACCTTGGCCTCGGCGACCTGCGCGGCGGTCGTCGCCGCCCTCGATCGCCAGGACGCGACGTCTTCCTTGCTGAAGACGCCGTCGGCGCCCTCGGCCTCGCGCCGCTCGAGCCCCGCGGCGGCCTCGGCCTGGGTGGCGGTCATCCGCTCGAGCGTCGCGCGCGCCGCGCGGACGGCGAGGTTGTACCGGGCCGGATCGATCTCGACGAGCACCTGCCCCGCCTTGACCTCGGCGCCCTCCATGAACCGCACTGCCTCGACGACGCCCGCGACGCGCGCGGTGAGCTGCACCTGCTCGAACGCCTCGACCGCGCCGACGGCCGGCACGGCATACTCGACCCGCTCCGCCGCGACGGGCACGACCTCGACCGGGAAGCTGAGCCCCTGCTTCGCGGGCTTGCGCCCCTGCTCGGGCGAGGCCTCCTCGCCCTTCTTGCATGCCGGAGATCCGAGGAAGACAAGCCCCGCCACCAGGGCGAGCGCGGCCACGCGAATCGGTTGGAGCACCATCTAGGTGGAGGAGTAGCGCAACTTGAGCCGCTGTGCGCGGGCCCGAGCGGGGGTCACCGGGCAGCGTCACGCCGGCCACAGGCCGAGCAGCGGGGCGTGCGCGCGGCGGGGCCTGTGGGGCGTAGCGGCGCGGCGCCGGGGAGCAGGGTACGCGCGGCCCGATCTCGCCGCCTGCGCGCACCGCCGAGCTCGCGACGGGCGCCCATGACTTCCGCTGCCCACCGATCGCAAAGCCCGCCGATCCAGCACAAAGACGCGCACTGCCGCACAGGACGGACAGGACGTACATTCCTGGCGTGCCGCGCCGATGCGCGGCTCGACCAACATCGCTGGACGAGAGTACCCAAGCTCAGCCGTCACTCTCGGTATGCGACCGCCGAGGGCGCGCGAGGCGTCGGTCAGAACGCGCCTGGTCCGAGGAAGGGCATCGAGATGTTCTGCGATGTCCTCGGGATCGCAGACAGCAAGGATGCTGAGCCACGAGCCCGGCGTGAAACCAGCAGCGGCGGGCGAGCTGACACGAGCTGGCGGAGACGACGATGACAGACCTGGTCAACGACATGACCGAACGATTTCTGCGCGATGCCGGCATCGCTCCCGGCATGCGCGTCCTCGACGTGGGGTGCGGCCGAGGCGACGTGAGCTTCATGGTCGCCCGCATCGTCGGCGAAGGGGGTTGTGTGCTCGGGGTAGACCGTGATCCGGCGCCCATCGCGATCGCTCGCCGGCGAGCCGCCGAGCTGGGACTCCACCGAGTCGCCTTCGAAGAGCGGGACCTCGGCGCGCTCTCCCCCACCGCCGAGCGCTTCGATGCCGCCGTCGGCCGGAGGGTGCTCATGTACCAGCCGGATCCTGTCGCTGCGGTCCGTGCCATGGCCGGCGCCGTGCGCGCCGGCGGCCTGATCCTGCTTCAGGAGAACGACCCGACGATGGGCCAGGGCAGCCTTAACCCCATGGAGCTGCACCGCCAGGTGCACCAGTGGATCTGGCGGACCGTCGAGCGTGAGGGCGCGAGCCTCCACATGGGATTCCAGATGCCGGGCGTATTCGAAGAAGCGGGCCTGACCGTGCAGTTCGTCAGGGCAGAGGCCATCGTGCAGACGCCGAAGATCCATCATCAGCTCGCGTTCATCGTTCGCGTGATGCTCCCGCGCATCGTGCAGCAAGGCGTGGCGTCGGAGGCCGAGGTCGACGTGGACACCCTGGAAGAACGTCTCGCCGGCGAATGGACGAAGGCCAATACCACCTTCGTCGGCGACCTCGTCTTCAGCGTGTGCGGTCGAACACCGTCTCCTGGTTGAGCGCGCGGCCCTTGCTCCGCGCTTCGGCGCGCCACGCCGCCGGCGTCGCCCCGTGTTCTCTACGGAACATGCGGATGAAGTGCGTCGCGTCCGCGTAGCCGACGCGCTCGGCGACGATCTCGACCCTCTCGTCGGAGTGGAGGAGGATGCGGCGTGCCTCTGCCATTCTCCCAGCCACGATCCACTCGACCGCGCTCCGGCCCGTCGCCCGAGAGAGCACCGTCGTCACGTACGCCGGGCTCCGTCCCACAGACCGCGCGACGTCCTTCAGCGAGAGCGGGCGAAGGCAGTTTCGCTCGATGAAGCGAAGGGCATCGACGACGACTCCCGGCGATGGCGAGGCAGGGTGTTGCGAGCGCGCGGCCTGCCGAACCTCGTTGAGGATGAGCACAAGGAGGCTCCGCTGGACGATGTCAGGAGCGCTGCCATCACACGATCCCGTCACGCGCATCAGCTCGTGAAGGAGCATTTCGATGTGCGCGTGACGATCCGCGGGCACCCGAACGACGGGGGAGGCGCCGGCGCGCACGCGCTCGAACGGCTCGATCAGGCTGCCCGCCTCCTCGGCAGCCAAGCAGGGGACACAGAAGCCGAGGCCGATCCACTCCGGGGCCGCCTTCTCGATCGAGCGGTGCGGTTGTCCGGCAGGCACGAGGAGGACGTCTCCAGCTTCGATGTTCCATCGACCGCGCTGCTCGATCCGAGAAGAGCCGCTCGTGTAGAACGCCAGCGCGGCGAAGGCGTGGGTCACTGACGCCCGCAGGACCGGCTGCGCCGGCGAGGGCTGCCGGCAGCAAAAGATCGCTCGGCCTCCGCCCACAAGGTCTTCTCGCTGGATCGCCGGCGCGGGGGACATGAGCGCCATGATGACATCCGCGGCAGCAGGAGGCGAGCGCCGACGCTCTCCGTCGAGCAGGCTGCTGAGCGATGAGGAGCGCTTTCCTCCGCTGCGCCGGCGAAAGGCCACCGAAGACTGGCTGGGCCAACCTGCGCGCGCGCCTGCCGGACGGAGCTACGGCTTCAGCGTCATCCGCATCTTGTAGGTCTGCATGCCGAACATCACGCCCGCCGGGGCGCCAGGATCGATGGTCCCGTCCCGACCGCGGCTCAAGCGCACGAAGGCCTGACACCCCTCGGCGGGAAGCCCCGTGGGGTACGAGCCTTCGGGAACGGTGAACGAGCCGGTGTCGTCCACCTCCCCCGACGAGTCGTCCCAGGATACGTCATCCAGGCAAGGACCCGGCTCATCGAAGCTGACAGGTCCGATGGACCACCTCATCATGTCGTCCTTGCCCAGCGGCTCCCACGCCAGCACCAGATCCTCGCCGGAGCCAACGCTGAACTCGCTCTCCGGCTCGGGCGACGTGAGCTCCGAGAGCTCGGGCATCACGATCTCCCAGCCGTCGAGGTCGTTGAACCGGGCATGGATCGCGCGGCCCGGCTTGGCCTCCTTGAGGTAACCGCGGCACTTGGCGGCGATGAGGTTGTCCTCCGGATAGCTGTCATGCCACCAATAGCAGGCGAGCTCCGCCTCCTCCGCGCCGTTGCTCACGACGAACCTGTCGGGGAGGTACTCCCCGTCCCCAGGGTCTCGAACGCCGAACGCGCTGCTGACGTCCACCTTCGTAACGTAGGCCTCCGCTTCGCCGAGGTATTCGACGCCATCGCGGACGATCGGCACGTTGTATCCGTAGACCCGGATGACGACCGCCTCGTTCTCCGCCAGGGGCCGGTACTCGTCCGGCCCACACGCTGCCCCGGAAAGGCCCAGAACGGCGATCAAAGCCAGCCATACGATGCCTCTCATGAACTCCTCCACGATCCGATATCATTGCAAGAGACGGCTGCGCCGCACGGGGGCAACCTGTGCGCCTTCTCGCTGGAAAGAAGCTACGGTTTCAGCGTGATCCGTACCTCGTAAGACTGGCGCGCAAAGATCGAGCCTCTCTGGACACCGGGATCGATGGTCCCGCGGCGGCCGCGGTCGAATCGAAGGAAAGCCTGACACCCCTCGGCGGGAAGGCCGGTGGGATACGAATCCCTGGGAACGACGAACGCCCCGGTGTCGTCCATGACCCCGTCCGAGCGGTACCACTCCACGTCATTCACACACGGCCCCGGGTCGTCGAAGCTGGCGGGTCCGAGAGACCATCCCATCCGGTCGTCCGTGCCCAGCGGTTCCCACGAGAGCACCAGATCCTGGCCGGCGCTGAGGCTGAACTCGCTGTCCTGCTCAGGAGACGTGAGCTTCGAGAGCTCGGGCATCACGACCTCCCAGCCGTCGAACTCGTTGAAGGTGGCATGAATTGCACGACCGGGCTCGGCCTGGACGAACTGACCGTGACAGAAGGTGGCGATGAGGTCGTCCTCCGGATAGATGTCCTCGTAGAGGACGCAACGGAGCGTGGTCACCTCGAGGCCGTTGCTCACGACGAACCTGTCGGGGAGATATTCCCCGTCGTCGTGCTTTCGGATACCGAACGCATTGGGGTTGTCCGTCTTCCAGACGTAGCCCTCCACCTCGCCCCGGTACGTGACGCCATCGCGGACGAGGGGCGGCTCGAACCCGTAGACGTCGATGCGAACGGCGTCGTTCTCCGCGAGCGGCCGGTACTCGTCCGGCGCGCACGCCACTCCCGAAAGGCCCAGCGCCGCGATCACGGCCGGCCTCGCGATATTGCTCATGATGTCCACCTCGCTGCCCTGCTTTTTGAGAGAGACGGCGACGATGCCCCTTCCGCTCAGGGGAGCCCCTCCGGGCAAGGAGGGCAGTCACCACCGCAATCTACACCTATTTCCAAGCCATTCTGGCGATCGTCATCGCACCTCGGCGGCTGGCACCGGCCCTGAAAGCACACCTTCGTCAGGCAATCCGGGCCGTCGATGCACTTGTCTCCAGCGGCACAGGTACGGCAGTTGGATCCGCAGTCGATGTCGACCTCATGCTCGTTCTGGATGCCATCGCTGCACGTGGCAAAGCTGCACCGGTCATCGAAGCCGCACACACCCGTATTGCAATCCTCTCCCGTCGCACACGGGTACGTCGGGCGACACGGATCGCAGCGGCCACCGCAGTCCACATAGGACTCGCCGGTGTCTACATCGAGCTCGCCATTGTCGCAGTCGAGCGGGATGCACTTGCTGCGCGGGGAGCAGTACATGGTCGGGTCCCCGCAGTCTGCGTCCGACAGGCACTCGACCAAGTTTTGCTGGCCGTCGCACAGCCCCGAGCCGTCAGGGGCCGGACCTCGCCGGGTCCATTCGTTCAGCTGATGCGCGCCGTCGCAGAAGTCATCCGTGCAAGGGTTGCCGTCGTCCGGCACGTCGTCCGGCGCGGGCAAGGCGACCTTCTGCCCGTCCCTGTCGCACGCGATCGTCATGCAGTCGCCTGGGTACTGGCCGCGGTACTCCCCCACCTCTCGCTGGCACTTGCCATCGATGCACTTCACGGTGCCACAGGCGGGGTCCGGCGGGTCGTCGCAATCGTACTCGGTCACGCACTCGGGGCGCTCCGGCGGAGGCGCTGGGGCCCCCTCCGAGCACGCCATCCACAGCGGGGCCACGGAAAGCATCGCGCCGGCGGCAAAAAGGTGCCTGCTCGTGGTCATGTTGCCTTTCTTCATGTCTCTTCGTCGGAGATGAACAGTGGGCAGGAAGTGGGGCAGTTCGCGCCGCAGTCGATGCCTGGTTCGTTGCCGTTCATCACTCCATCCTCGCACGTCGGGCGACGGCACCTGCCGTCCGCGCACACACCGCTCTGGCAGGACTCGTGAGCGTTGCACCGCCGGCTGGCGGCGCACGCGGGACACGACGGCGCGCCGCAATCGACGTCGGTCTCGGCGCCGTTCAGGATGCCATCACGGCAGCTCGTCTCCTTGCACAGCATGTCCGAGCCGCACCCGCCCGCGATGCAGTCGCTGTCGGCCGTGCACGGCTGTCCTGCCCTGCACGGCTGGCACCGGCCGCCGCAGTCCCGCGCCGTCTCGCCCGAGGCATCATCAAAGATGCCGTTGTCGCACCATTCGAGGACGCACGAACCCGATGTCGAGCAGGCGTACGAGGGGGTCCCACAGTCCTCGTCGCGAAGGCATCCGACCAGATGCCCTTCGCCATCGCAGTACCCGGAGCCCTCTTCGGCGTCCCCTGCTGCCCTCGGATGGTGCACGCTGACCCCTTGCAGACACGCGTCGATCGTGCACTCGTTGCCGTCGTTGAAGGCGTCGCCGTCGTCGGCCTCGGCGACCACCCGCCCAGCCTCGTCGCAGCGCAGGATCACGCAATCGCCAGCCCGCTGGTTCGGGAATCGCTCTCGCAGGGCCAGCCTGCAGACCTCCGCTTCACACACGGCCTCGCCGCAGCGGGGGTCCGCAGGCTTCGGGCAATCCTCGGCTGTCTTGCACAGCAGTGCGTTGCACTCGCTGATGGGCCGACACTCCCGCTTGCAGGAATCACCCTCTTCCTCCCTGGCGCCGGGCTCGCAGCAGCGCGCCTCCTCCGGGTCCGGACACCGGCAGCGCCCATCGATGCACTGCGTTCCGCTCTGCTTGGGCTGGCAGTCTGCGGTTGAATCGCACAGAGGCTCCTGCTCCACATCGACATAGGCGTCACCGCTGCAGGCAGGCCAGAGCGAGCACACCAGGAACACCGCACCGGAAGCGCACAGCCCGCGCTGCCACATCGGAGCCATGATATCAGGCCTCCTCGTCCGGAGGATCGCGGAGATCCCAGCCACGTGTCGAACGACGCGCGTTGTTCGCATTGCGATCAACGTCCGCAAATTCTCCACCAAAGATGAACTACCATTCAGAAAGATGAGGTCGGCTCTCTGCCCGGGAGCACGTCTCTGCGGAGCTCGGGCGCTACCACGAGAACGAGAGCCCCACGCCCGGGGCGGTCCCCACGGCCCCCACGCGGACCTTTGCCTGTGGCGCGAGCAGGAACCCCGCAGCCACGGCGCCGCCGGCCGAAAGACCCGCACCGACGAAGGCGCCGACGGACAGGGCCGTGAACGTCTTCGTGCGCCCATCGGCGTCGGCATACGCGTCGCAAGCAGGGAGCCCCGGTCGGCAATGATGGAAGACCTCCCACTGCGCTCGGTCCATGGCGGCGTCCCGGTCCTCGGCAGCGTCGTTGGCCTCCAAGACCGAGAGGGCCCCGACGGTGGCGAGGGCGGCCGACGTGGCCGCGAACGCGCCCACGGTCCACCATCGGAGCGCGGGGCTGCGCGTGGAAGGAAGGGGCGCCGCGACGGGCCGCGAGGCTACCTTGCTCGCCGGGGGACGCGCTGGCGCTTCGGCTCGGGCGCGCGGGAACGTCAGCCAGACGGTCCTCTCGCCGCCCGCGTCGACCACGGCCACGTCCTCGCGCTGCGCCCCGGCGAGCTGTCCGCGCACGCGGTGCTGGCCGGGAGCGACGTACACGGGTCGCGGGAGCGGGGACACGCCGACCTGCCGCCCGTCCACGAGCACGGCGGCGCCGGGTTCGCTCACGCGCACGTCGAGCTCGCCGACGTGCCGCCGCGCTTCCGCGAAATTGGCCCGCGCCAGGTCGTAACTCTCCTTGAAACCCGGCGGCACCCAGATCTTCGGGGCGTCGGGGGTGCCGACCATGTCGAAGTAGATCGAGAGGAACTCCGCCGCCCTCTCGAAGTCGTGCAGCCTGAACGACAGCATCCCCACGCGGAACGCGTCGGAGGCGCTCTTCGTGAGCCCCCACAGCGTCAGGTGGATGTCGCGCGCGTCCGCGAGCCGCCCCTCGTCCAGGAGCCGCTTCGCCTCGTCGAGCATCTCCCGCTCCGGCCCGGTCGGCGGCGGCCGCTGCGGGAGCGGCGCTGCCGCAGCCGGTGCTGGGCAGGTGAGCAGCAGCAGGACCGCGGTGATCGGGCTGAGCAGCAGGCGTCGCATGGTCTTGTCTTCCGGGTGTCCTCCGCGCGGCGGGGGCGCCCTGCGCAGTTCGCCAGGGCGTCGCAGGCGCGGTGCGCCTCGGGCCCAGGATCGAGGGCCTGGCACGGGAGCTCGGGCAATGCGCTCTCTCGATTTCCAGCGCCTCTCCTACCAGAGATCACCGCGCGGTTGCGCTCGAAACGCTCGACACCAACAGAAGACGTGGGGACGAACTACACGACAAGAAGGCGCCAGGACCAACTACACGCATTGCATTTAGCGGACGAAAATTCTCATACCAGATGAGTTTTCGCGCCAAAATTTTCACTATGCTCTCAACCTGGGTCAGCTGACGCCCGAGATCACCGTACAGCTGTGTTCGAACCACTCAAGATGTAGGGTGGACACCAGGACGCGTGCCTCGCATTGCATCGATCGAGATAAATTTCTCACAGCTGATGAGCTGACGCTCCAAAAATTCCCAACCTGGGTCAGCCGACGCGACGCAGCTCCTCAACCTGGGTGAGCTGTCTCCTCAACCTGGGTGAGCCGACGCTGCTCGGAACGGGACCGCTGGACATCGGCCCAGTCGCCTCCAGGGGCGCTCGGATCGCGCTCAGGCCAGGCCGGCGTCGCCGAGGGCGGCCTCCATCTGCACGAAGCCGGCGCGGGCGGCGCCGCCGTACCGATCGAGCTGCACGGCCTCCGCGAAGGCGTACGGGCTGCTCGCCGCCTCCAGGGCCGCGGCGCGCGCCTTCTCGGCCGAGAGGCCGGGGACCAGCCAGCCGAGCCTCGCGTGGCCCAGGCGCCCCACGATACCGCCCTCGGGGCGCACCTTGAGCCGCGCCACCACGTCAGGCATCCGCCGCGCGGACACCGCGAGCGCGACGCAGGACACCGGCAGGCGGTACTCCGCCGCGCGGGCGCCCTCGACGACGGCGAGCTCACAGAACAAGACCCTCCCGAAGATGTCGAGGTCCTGATCCAGGTGCTGCAGATAGCAGAAGGCAGAGTCGGGGATCGCCGGATGCGTTCGCTTCTCGCGCCACTCCAGCGAGGAAAGGACGCTCTGTGAGAAGAGCGTGAGCAGCTCCAGATCAAAGTAGGTGAAGCGCCGCGGCTTGAAGTCGAGGAGGCAGAGCGTCCCGACCGCCTCGCCGTGCCGCGCCATCAACGGCACGCCAGCGTAAAAGCGGAGCCCTCGCGTCTTCACGAGGACGTTGTCGCGGAAGAAAGGGTTCTCGAGCGTATCCTGGACCACCAGCGCGGTGCGCCCCGAGACCGCGTGGGTGCAGAACGAGTCCTGCCGAGACGTCCCTGAGCCGAGGTCCTCGGGGAGCCCACAGCTCGCCGTCCAGAATTGCCGATCCTGGGTGACGACCGACACCAGGGCGACAGGCACGCTGAAGTGGCGCGCGACCCTGTCGGTGAAGGCCCAGAGCGCCGGTTCGGGGGCGGGCTCGTCCAGGCGCAGATCGAGGATCGTCTGCAGCCGTCGCGCCTCCTCGGGCGACGCGAGGCTGCAAGGGATCGGCTCCGCCTGCGCCGATCGGCCGGCGGTGAGGGTACGTATCGTCTCCATCAGCCGCTCGAAGCAGAGCGGCTTGTCCAGGGTCGCCGCGGCTCCGAGCTTGCGCGCCTCCTGCAGGTACGCACCGAGCGAAGACATGGCGACGACCGGCGCGCCCGGCCCCGGCCGCTCGGCATAGGCACGGAGGAAACCAAAGCCATCGAGCTCAGGCATCATCATGTCGGTGAGGATCAGATCGGGACGGCAAATCTGGAGCATGCGCAGCGCCTTGCCCCCATCCCGCGCCGTGAGGACCAGGAACTGCTCGTCCTCGAGCATTTCCTGCACGACTTGCAGGATGTCTGGGTCGTCCTCGACGACAAGGATGAGCGTATCCTGCTTGGTGTCCTGCGACATGTTCCCCCCTCAGCAAAAACCGGCACGATGATCGGCCCTGCGTGAGGCGCCGCTCGGAGCGCCACGGCTGTTGTCGTAAGAGCGGTGCGTTCGACCCTCTCCGGCGAGAGGCTCGCCGCGCCGGCACCGCCGTTCCGACATGCACCACGAACCGGGGGGTCGTCAAGGAGGGCTGCGCCGTGTCAAACGCGCTCCTGCCGACCCGTGTTGTTCGAGCTCTGCCAGCGCCGCTGCGCCGACGCTCGTGCGGCGTGCCGCTCCGCTTCGCGCCGCCCGCCGCCCTCTCGCGCTCGATCCGCGCCTCCGCGCTCGCCCTCCGGTCGCGCCGCATCTAGCATGGGGGCATGCGCCCCACCGTCCTCCTCTGGGACATCGACGGCACCCTGCTCTCCACCGGCGGCGCAGGCCGGCGCGCCATGGAGCGCGCGTTCGACCGGTACGCCGACCGGCGCGACGCGTGCGAGGCGTTCTCGTTCGCCGGCATGACCGACCGGGCCATCATCCGGACAGGGCTCGAGACGGTCGGGCGCGAGGTCACGGAGGACGCCATCGACGCGCTCCTCGCGATCTACGTCGAGATCCTCGCGCAGGAGATGTCGCTCGCCGGCGACACCCGGGTCCACGCCGGCGTCATCGAGGCGCTCGACGCCGCCGCCCGGCGCGCGAAGTGCGCCGTCGGCCTCGGCACGGGGAACGTCCGCGCCGGGGCGCAGGCGAAGCTCACGCGGGTCGGCATCTATGAGCGGTTCGCGTTCGGCGGCTTCGGCTGCGATCACGAGCGCCGCGACCAGCTCCTGCGCATCGGCGCGGCGCGCGGGGCGGCGATGCTCGAGGCGCCGCTCGCGGCGTGCCGTGTCGTCGTCATCGGCGACACCCCGAAGGACATCGCGGCGGCCCGGGCGATCGGCGCCGAGTCGATCGCCGTGGCCACCGGCACTTACGCCCTGGCAGAGCTCGCCGCCTGCGCCCCGACCCACAGCTTCAGCGACCTCCGGGCGAGGGGCGCGCTCGAGGCGCTGCTCGGTTGAGATCCGAGATCCCTCGACGAGCGGCCACCCGGCCGCTGCGGCGCCGATGCGACAGAGTGTCTCTGCGAGATCACGAAAGCGGTGTTCTGATCCTCAGGAAGAGGATCCAGATAGGGCGACAGGTTCTCTGACACGGAGGGTAGACCCCGCCACCACGACCAGCCCTAGCTCCAGAACGCCGGCGCCCGCCGGAGCCGGCGCCCCGCTCGGCTGGCGGAGCGCAATAGATCGCGCGCTTCGGTCTGCTCGATGCCTGTCACCAGGCCGATGCCGAACGCCGCCTCGCGATCGGCCGCCGCCGCGAGGGCGCTGGTCGGATGCACGATGTCGCGCGCGATGCCTGCGTGAATGCTGATGTCGTTCAGCCTCCCCAGGTCGTCCTGCAGCTCCTTCAGCAGCGCCAAAAACGCCTTGCGCTTGCCTGCTCGCGACGGAAACAGCGTCGCGAAAAACTCCGTGCCGTAGTGCAGCTTCTTCACCGCGATGCGGAGCTTGTGGCGCTGCTCGCCGTCCAGCTCCTCCAGCTTTCGCAGCTTGTTGCACAGCTTTTTCGTGCGCTCGGCCAGCACGCTGCCGGCCATCGACCGAAGCGAGCGACGGCGCAGCCGCATCAGCCGCTTGCTCGAGTCGCGGGTCCAGTTGCCGCCCAGCAGCCACAGCGCGACCTGCAGCACAATTTGCCGGCAGCGATCGCTCGCCACCGCCGAGCGCGCCACCTCGAGCTTCTCCTGACGACCCTCGTGCAACGCCACCTCGAGCTTCTCGAGCTCGCTCTTATGCGGGTCCGACTGCTTCAGGGGCGTCACACTTTCTGCCACGAGCACGTCGTAGTCACGCGCCGGCCCGAGCTGCGCCGTGAGCCAGCGCAGCTGCTCCTTGACCTCTTCGGTCTCCTCGTCACACACCAGATCCTTGAACAGCGACATCGCCGCGCGCAGCCGCCGCAGCCCGACCCGCGTCTGGTGCACGCCCTCCGCGTCACCCCGCTGCAGCGCCTGTTCGTTGAGCGCGAAGTGCCGCAGGCACGCAAGACCAATCACCTGAAAGCCCGCCGCCACGTCGACCGACCGCGGCAGCTCGATGTCCTCGGCCCGCACCGCCTGCACCGGCGCCTTCTCGAACAGCGCGTAGCCCCGCTCGGCCTTGGAACGCACGCCGTAACGCACCTCGAATTGGGCGGCCAGCGCCCGAGCCATTTGCACCAGCGCCCCCAGCTCGCCACCCTTCAGCTCCACCTCGATCTCACTGATCGGCTCCACCCGTTCCCCCGCGCAGATCTCGCCGCGATCGATGGCGATCTCGAGCTCACTCCCGTTGCGCCGCACCGGCAAAATCGTGCGCTCGACGCGCGTCTCGAACACCGGCGCGAGCCTGCGCCCGAGCTTCTTCGTCAGCCGTCGCCCGGCGCCGCGCGCTCGCTTCAAGTCGGGCGCGTCGCCCTCAATCTCCTGCTCGAACTCCTGACGCGCCAGCGCCTGTTCCGGCCGAGCCGCCTTCACGGTCTGCACGCGCCGATCGCCGATGTGGCGAACACGTAGCGCGACCCCCTCGTCGCGCAGCTCCAGCCGCGGTGTGTCGAAATACACCGAGCGCTGCTCCTCCCGCCGCACCTCGCCCGCGCGCTCGCCAAACCGCGCCGAAGCCTCCAGCCGCTCGAGAGCCGCAGGCGGCACCTCCAACTTGATCTCGATTTCCTGGGCCATCCCTGGACGCGTGCATGCCTCGTGCCGCCCCCTTCATCGGACGGCACGAGGCATGCGGTGTTGCCTTCGGCGTCCGGACCGCTCAAGCGACCGAAGGCGAGCGCAGCGATGCCGTCAAACCAGCCCGCATGACGCAACTGCTAGAGCACGCGGGCGACGGCGACCGGTAAGCGGACGAGGCCGCCTGTGACATCACCTGTACGCGCACGGCGTGCCCCGGGCAGGAGGAAGAAAGCTTCAAGAAATGCGACGGCAAGCCGTCGTGCACCAAGCACGTGGCCGCCGCGTCCGAGTCGGCGTGCGTTGAGGCCGCCATCCAGGTTTGGCTCGAACTCGGCCAGGTCCTCAGTATTTCTCCGGCACGAACATCTCGCGCGGCACTGGCCTGCGCGAGTAATCCTCGTGGCGCACCCGATCCGGCAACGCGATGGCTGGATGGTCGACCTCGGCGTAAGGCACCTGCGCGAGCAGGTGTTCCATGCAGTTCAGCCGGGCCTTCTTCTTGTTGTCGGCCTGCACCACCCACCAGGGCGCCTCCGGGATGTGCGTGCGCGCAAGCATCACCTCCTTGGCCCGGGTGTAGTCCTCCCAGCGGCGGCGCGACTCCAGGTCCATCGGGCTCAGCTTCCATTGCTTGAGCGGATCACGGATGCGGCTGACGAAGCGCAGGTGCTGCTCCTCGTCGGAGATCGAGAACCAGTACTTCAGCAGCTGGATACCAGAGCGGATCAGCATCTTCTCGAACTCGGGCACCGTGCGGAAGAACTCCTCGTACTGCGCGTCGTTGCAGAAGCCCATCACGCGTTCGACGCCGGCGCGGTTGTACCAGCTGCGGTCGAACAGCACGATCTCGCCGGCGGCCGGCAAGTGCGCCACGTAGCGCTGGAAGTACCACTGCGTGCGTTCGCGGTCGTTGGGGGCGGGCAGGGCGGCCACGCGGCACACACGCGGGTTGAGGCGCTGCGTGATGCGCTTGATCACGCCGCCCTTGCCGGCCGCGTCGCGGCCCTCGAACAAGATCACCAGCTTGTGCCCGGTGGTCACCACCCAGTCCTGCAGCTTCACCAGCTCGCCCTGCAGGCGCAGCAGCTCGCGGAAGTAGCGCCGCCGCTCCTGCTTCTCCAGCAGGCTCAGCGGCACCTCGTTGCCGTCGGCGTCGAACGGGCGGTCCTCGAGCTCCAGCTCGAGCTCCTCGTCGTAACTGTCGATCACGTCGGCCTGCTGCCGGCGGATGAACTCGTCGCTTTGCATGCCTCTACCTCGAGGCTTCGATGATAGCGCAGCGCGGGTTCACGGGACATTCACCAAGAATGACAAACAGTTGAAGTTTTCAGAACAACAGAATGTCATCTCAGAAGAGCCCCTGTTCGCGCATGCATGCCTTCAACGCCTGGCGCAGATTCTGGTATAGCCGAAGGTGGTCGAGCCCGACGCCGAGGCCGACCAGCGTCTGGGCGACATCGGCCCGGATGCCCACGAGGACCCCTGTTGCACCCAGGAGCCCCACGGAGCCGACGATCCGGAGGAGATGGTCGCTGGTGGCCGTGTCGATGATGGCGATGCCGGTGAGATCGAGGATGACGTAACGGGCCTGTGTCCGCACGACCGCGTCGAGCAGCTCCGAGGTCATCCTGTTGACGCGTTCGGCGTCGAAGTGCCCGAGCAGCGGCAGCGTCACGATGCCGTCCCAGACCTCGATCACGGGCGTCGAGAGCGCGTGAATCGTCACCTTTTGCGCCTCGATCTCCTTCCGCGCAGCCTCGAGCGAGGCGATCGTGTCGCGCTGGAAGTCGATCTGCTGCTTCGCCGCCTCGATCTCGTTGCGCGTGTGGACGAGCGCCGAGACGTCGCGCTGGATTCCCAGCACATACGGTGCGGTGCCGTCCGGAGCTCTTTCGAGCGGGATGAGCAGCGTCTCGACCCATGTCAACGAGGAGCGGATCTCGAAGTCGACCGCTTGCTGCTTCTCCAGCCGCATCTCCGTCGGGGGGAGGATCTGGGTCTCTCCGCGGAACGCGCTCCGATAGCCCTGCATCAGCGCCGGACCCATCACCGCCTCGTTCGCGAACAGGTTGAACACGCCGATCGCCGCCGCTCGTGGGACCCCGGTGAGCCGCTCGCAGGTGGCGTTCATCGCCATCAGCATCCCATCGTCACGGTAAATGTAGGACATCTCAGGAATATCATCGAGGACGCTCAAGATGCTCAACGAGGACAGCGGCGGGTAGTCGGGCATGCTGTAGGCTCCAGGGGTCGCGCACATCGGATCGTGCGCCATCGCGTGTCGAGCTCGGGAGCGCGACCGAGCACGCGAACGGACATCGTACTGTAAAGCGTTCGTCCCCAGAAGCCTGATGCCACCACGGCAGCGCGCGGCGTTACTATTTTCATGGGTGTTCCCTGCGCGCGGGAACTTTTCCTGCGAGCGCGGGTCGCCTGCTCATGCACCCGATCCGTGCGCAGGTTCCCACCGAGAGCATCGCCCGCCCGCCCGAGCCCCGTAGGCCCGACGTGCCCTACGCGCCCGCCCTCCCGTCCACGGACAAGACCCCCAGCCTGCTCTTCGTGGACCCGCCCGCGCGGACCGATCTCGACGAGCTGCGACAGGCCCTCTCGTTCGCGTTCACCAGCGGCGTCTCCGGCGGGCTCTTCAGCCAGGCGCTCGATCGGGCGCCCATCGCGCCCTCCACGTGGGATCCGAAGAGCTTCGCGCCGGACCTGTTCCTTGAGGAGCTCGTTGCCCGGTGCTTCCGCGTCCGTGTCGGGGGGCACGAGGCCGTCGTCAACCGAGGGTTCATCCTCCGCGTCCTCTCCCGGCCCCCGAGCGACATGCGCGTGACCGAGCTCCGGAGGGGGATCCTCCACGAGCTCTCGGGCTCACCCACGTTTCGCAGGCAGCTCGAGAAGCTCTACACGGCCTCATGCCGATTGCGGGGCGCGCTCGAGGGCGCGGTGGCAGGGAAGAAGTTCGATCCGACGCGGAGGCAGCTCGACGTGCTCGCGATCGTCAAAGAGGTCTTCGACCTGATGAGCGAGTCGTTCGAGGGCGCGCGATCGGGCCTCTCCCGGCTGCGCGATTTCGGCCAGGCGGTGCAGGCGACCGAGGGATATCGATCGATGGCCGATCTCCTCGATTATGACGAGCACCTCGCGACGCTCCGCCTGGACATCCGCGTCGGCGCCGACGGCCGTATCCGAGGCTTCGACGTCGTGACCGTCCGGGAGCGGCAGGAGAACCCGTTCGTCCTGTCGCCGGTGCGGCGCTGGCTCGCGAAGCTCGAGATGTTCTTCCGCGGGTACAGCTTTGGCGACGGAGAGGTCATGGCGAGGCTCGTCGACGCGGTGTTCGAGGGCATCGAGGATCAGGTCGTCAAGCTGGTCCCGCTCGTCGGAGAGATGGAGGTCTACCTGGGAGCGCTCGGCTTCCGGGATCTCGCCGAAGCGGCGGGGCTCGAGGTCTGCCTGCCGGAGCTCCGGTCCGCCCCGGAGGGCCAGCGCGTGCTCCTCGGCCTCTTCAATCCGCTCCTCGTCGCCGGCGGAGGGAAGGCGGTGCCGTGCGACGTCGTGACCGATCGGGCCGACACGACGCTCCTGGTCACGGGGCCGAACTCGGGCGGAAAGACGCGCCTGCTCCAGTCGGTGGCGCTCACGCAGCTCCTCGCGCAGGCAGGCGTGTTCGTGCCGGCGCGCAGGGCGAGCGTCGCCCGCGTCCCAGGGCTCGTGGTGTCGCTCATCCAGGAGACGAAGTTCGATCAGAGCGAGGGGCGGCTCGGCATGGAGCTCCTCCGGATCCGGGCGCTCTTCGAGGAGCTCGGCCCGGGAGCGATGGTGATCCTCGACGAGCTCTGCTCGGGGACGAACCCGTCCGAGGGGGAGGAGATCTTCGAGCTCGTCGTCACGCTGCTCGAGAAGCTCCGCCCGCAGGCGTTCATCACCACGCATTTCCTGACGTTCGCGGCGCGGCTCGAGCGGGAGAAGGCGATCAGGAACCTTCGTTTCGTCCAGGTCGAGCTCGACGCAGCGCAGAAGCCCACGTATCAGTTCGTCGACGGCGTGGCCGCGACCTCGCTCGCAGCCCAGGCCGCGGCTCGGCTCGGCGTGACCCGCGGCGAGCTCGAGGGCCTCATCGATCGCAACATCGATCGCAACCAGCTCGCCTCCCGAGCGCTTTCCATCGTGGGTCGGGACTCCGCGAACGCGGGTCCCTCCGGGGAGAGCTGACGTGGCGACGTTCCTCACGACCGAGCGGATGAACCCCGCGCTCCGCGCGCGCGTGGAGCGGGCCGCCAGCCACCGGACGCGCGCGCGCCATCACGCGGCTCGAGCCGGGATCAAGGGGACCTTCGCGAGCGACAAGCGGCTCGGTCGCGCGCGGCTGCTCACCCTGCTGACGGCGGCGGCCGTCGTGCTCCTCGCGATCGCGATGTACGTCCAGGATCGCCGCGCCGTCGAGGCCGAACGGCGCGCCCTGCTGGCCTTGCTCGACGAGCGCCGCGCGGGGTTCCCGGCGGGCTACGAGGGCTTCGTCGAGGCCACGGATCGCTGGATCGGCGAGGCCGCGAGCGACGGGGACCCCTCCGAGGTCGTCGACCCTTCGCTCCGCGCTCCAGGGGCCCTCGACGCCCTGCTCAGCCGGCCCGCGGTGTACGTGCGCGCTCCTCGCGCCGAGCTGCGCGACGCTCGCGGGATCGAGGACGCCGCGCGCGGATCCGACAAGGATGCGTTCCTCCTGTGCCTCCTGAAGCCTCCGCCCTCGCCCTCGGAGCGCGATCTGCTCACGAAGGTGCGAGGCGTGTATTTCGGCGGGACCAAGGTCGACGAGGAGACAGCGAACGTCCGCCGGCTCGCCGAGGCGCGGCTCGGCCTCGCGGTGCTCGGCCCCGTGTTCGAGGGCTCGGTGCGCGCGGCCCGCGACGTCGCGGCGGTGAAGAGGCACCGCAAGGAGCTGGATCAATCCCCGATCGAGCTGGCGAAGAAGGCGGCCGGCGCGGAGGTGCTGATCATCGTGGCCGAAAGCCCGGCCGAGAGCACGACGTCCGCGAGCTCGGCGCGCGTCTCGCTCGTGGATCTTGCCGCGAAGAAGGTCCTCTTGCGCGTGGGCCGGCGGGTCGACGAGCAAGGGCTCTCGCCAATGGGCGTGCTCCATCGCGAGCAGATCGAAGGCTGCGGCCTCGCCTTCGCGGTGCGGCGCAGCGTCGAGGAGTGAAGGCTTCGATCCCGGGATCGCGAGGCTGTCGCCGAGCCCCGCTCAGCGCGCGCACATCTCCATCAGCATCGTCTCGAGCACCGCCTGCGCTGGGCGGCGGCTGCTCTTCAGCGCGAGATCCGTCTCCGCGAGCACGCGCATCCAGCCGGCGAGCGCGCCCTTCGGGAGCTGGCGGACCGACTGCGCCACGTCGTTCGCCTTGAAGGGGGCCACGCCCGCGCGCTGGGCGGCCTCGGACTGGCTCGCGCCCGCGGCGAGCGCCGACTCGAACTTCACCATCTGCCGCACCGACCACGAGACCGCCCCGAGCAGCCGCAGCCCGCCGTCGCGCGGATCGTAGGCGTCGGCGAGCGCCGCGAGCGCGCGGTCGAGGCGCCGCTTCCCGAGCGCGTCGATCAGCTCCCAGACGGTGCTCTGCCGGATGCGGATGACGATCTGAGCGATCGCGTCCTCGGTGATCGGCTGCTTCGGCCCGACGTACAGCGAGAGCCGCTCGAGCGCGTCGACGACGTAGCCGAGCTCGGGCCCGGCGAGCTCGGCGAGCTGATCGGCCACGTCGGGCGCGATCGGGTTGCCCTTCTCGCGGGCGACGGTCGCGATGAAGCCCGGCAAGGCGCGGCGGTTCAGGGGCTCGCACGCGACAAGGAAATCGCCCTTCTTGGCGGCGGTGACGAGGCGGCGCTGGCCGTGGAGCTTCGTCGCGACGAGCACGAGGACCGCGCTCGGCGACGGCGCCTTGGCGTACTCCGCGAGCGCGTCGAGCGGGCTCAGCTGCTTCGACACGCCCCGTTTACCACCCGCGCCGCTCGCGCCGCGCTCGTCGTCCCCCTCGCCGTCGTCGCCCTCGTCCTTCTTCTCCCAGCGATCGACGCCGCGGACGAGCACGAAGCGGCGCGGGCCCATCATCGGCAGCATGCGGGCGGCGCCGAGGATCGACTCGATAGGCGCGTCGCCCGCGGTGAACTTGTCCTCGTTGAAGCCAGCGATGCCCCCCTTGGCCGCCGCTTCCCGGATCGCGCTCACCACGCGATCGACCAGCCAGCGCTCCTCTCCCAGCACGAGGTAGACCGGGCGGAGGGCGCCGGTGGTCGCTTCCTTCAAGGCTTGGTCGGGCGTCACCGCTCCGGCATCGGGCGTTCAGGCGGGTGCGTCAAGGGCGCCGCGCTCGCTCCCGGCGCCGGCGAGCCCGCGCGCCCGGCCCTCCCCTCGATCACGGCAGCGAGAACGGGACGTCGACGCGCACGTTCGCCCCCGGCGGCGCGACGGCGACCGACGGCAGCGCGTCGACCAGGCAGGCGGTGACCTCGGGGCGCGACGCCTCGCGGTCCTCGATGATGCCGCGCGCGAGCTGCCGGCCCTGCGGGTCGAACGTGAGGTTGAAGACGTACTTCACCCCGCGCGGCGCCGGCTGCGCCGCGATCGCCGGCTTGTAGCAGCGCTCGATCAGGGCCGGCCGGTGCGCTTCGAGCGCCCGCGCCGCCTGCGTCGCGACCTCGTCGCGCGGCACGATCGGCGCGGGCTGCGGCGCCGGTGCGGGCGCCTGGAGCAGGCGTGCCGGCGCGCCCGCTCCAGGCGCCCGCGCCGCCGGCCCGGCGGAGGACGCCGCATCGGCAGGCAGCGCGGGCGCTCCCCCGGCGGGGCGCGGGTCCGTGGGGACGCCGGCTGGGCCGTGGCGCAGGCCGAGGTAGACCGCGGCGGCGATCATGGCGCTGCCAAGGAGGATCGCGTTGGGGGTCGAGAGCTGCCTGCCCATGCCTTGGCATTCCCAGTTTGACAGGATCCCCCCCGACCACACTAGATCCGCGCCGTGTGGTCCGTCCTGCTCGTATTCGCCGCAACGTACATGCTCATCGCGGCGCGGCGCCTGTCGATCCTGCCCATCGGACGCCCGGCCGGCGCGCTCGCGGGCGCGTGCGCCATGGTCTTCCTGAGCTCGATCCAGCCGGGCGCCGGCCTGGACCCGCGCGAGGCGTTCGCGGCGATCGAACCGAACACCATCGGCCTCCTGCTCGGCATGATGCTGCTGGCGGCGTCGCTCGACGCCGCGGGGGTGTTCGAGCGCGCCGCCGCGTGGGTCGCGCAGCGGGATCTGTCGCCGGTCCGCCTGCTCTACCTCGTCACGGTGGGCTCCGGGCTCGCCTCCGCGGTGCTGCTGAACGACTCGGTCTGCGTGATGCTGGCGCCGCTCGTCGACCGGACCGCCCGGCGCGCAGGGCTCGAGCGGGCGCCGTACCTCCTCGCGCTCGCGATGGGCGCCAACGCCGGCAGCGCGCTCACGCTGGCCGGCAACCCGCAGAACATGCTGGTGGGCCACCTCTCCGGCATCTCGTACCGCACGTACCTGCTGGAGGCGGGCCCCGCCGCGCTGATCGGGCTCGCCGTCACGGCCGTGACGCTGCACCTGCTGCTCCGGCGCCGCATCTCGGTGCGGACGCCCGCGCCCGAGCCCACGCCCGAGCCCGCGCCGACGGGAGGCGCCCGGCCGAGCGCCCTCGCCCCGCTCGCCTGCATCGCGGTCGTGTCCGTGATGTTCGTGCTCGGCGCGAACCTGGCGTGGACGGCGATCGGCGGCGCGACCGCGGTCATCCTGCTTCACCGGCGCGACGCGAACGCCCTGTTCGAGCGGGTGTCGTGGACCGTGCTCGTCTTCTTCGGGGCCCTCTTCGTCGTCGTGGCGGGCCTCCAGAAGACCGGCATGCCCGAGCAGGCGCTGCGCGCGGCCAGCCCCTTCCTCCCCGCCGGGCCGACGCTGGGCCTGCTCGGGCTGAGCATCGCGATGCTCGTCGGGTGCCAGATCGTCTCCAACGTCCCCTTCATCCTTCTGGCGGACTCGTACATCCGCAGCCAGCCCGATCCGCACCTCGCCTGGATCACGACGGCGCTGGTGTCCACCCTCGCGGGCAACCTCACGCTGCTGGGCTCGGTCGCCAACATCATCGTCGTGGAGACGGTGGGCGCGGAGCGCGAGATCGGCTTCCGCGCTTACGCCAGGGTGGGTGTCCCGGTGACGCTGGCCTCGACCGCCGCGGCGCTCGCCTGGCTCCTCATCGTACGCTGAGCCGCGCTTCCACCCCGCCACGCCGCCACCCCACCCCGCCACGCCGCCCTCTCGCTCTCCCTCTCGGAGCAAGCACCGCGCCGATCACAGCGGCGCCTGCTCGCGCGGGCGCAGGCGGCGATACCGCACCCCCGCGCGGGAGAAAGGACGCCGCGCTGGCGGCCTGCGCCGCCCGTCGAGCCACGCGTGGATCACCGTGATCCCCACGGCAGCACAGAACACAGGCCCCATCGCGAGCATCACCAGGAACCGCAAGGCTTGCCGGATCGTGCGCTTGTTCATGTGGCCCAGCGTACACCACCCCCCGTGGGCCCAGCAGTGGATTGAATTGAAAAACTTCAACTGTGCTGCTGGAAAGACCCATTATCAAGCTTCTGCGCGGAAAAATCTTGTATTGCTGGATCCTGCTCGTTTACAGCTTGGGGTGACCGACCTCGACCATCTGTCTACCTACCCACCTACCTACCGCGCGGCGAGCGGTCCGCGCGGCAGGCAGGCCCCCGGAGGCGCGCCTGTGCGCCGATCTCCTTTGCAGCGGCGAGCGAACCGCGGTCACCCATCTCCTGGAGAAGCCTGAATGGCGCACGAACTTTCCAAACGAGTCGCCCTTGTCACCGGCGCTTCCCGCGGCCTCGGGGCGGCCATCGCCCGCAAGCTCGCCGCCTCGGGCGCGCGGGTGGCCGTCAACTACTTCGGCAGCCGCGAGGCGGCGACCCGCGTGGTCGAGGACATCCGCCAGGGCGGCGGCGAGGCCGAGGCGTTCCGGGCCGACGTGCGCGACGAGCAGGAGGTCGCCCGCCTCGTGGGCGAGGTGAAGGCCCGCCTCGGCCCCATCGAGGTGCTCGTGATCAACGCGACGGGCCCGCAGCCGTTCGTGAAGCTGGAGGACCTGACCTGGAAGCACTGCCTGGACCAGCTCGAGTTCTTCGTGAAGAGCCCGGTCCTCCTCGCGAAGGCGGTGGTCCCGGGGATGAAGGAGCGCCGGTCGGGGCGGATCATCAACGTCGGGTCCGAGGTCTTCGAGCAGGGCGTCCCTGAGTTCTCCAGCTACGTCTCGGCGAAGGGCGCGCAGCTCGGCCTCACGCGCTCCTGGGCGATGGAGCTCGGCCCGCACGGGATCACCGTCAACCAGGTGTCCCCCGGCTGGGTCGTCGTCGAGCGCCACATCCAGGAGGGCGCGAGCGCCGAGGCCATCGAGGCCTACCGGGCGAGCAACCCGCTCCGGCGGATGGGCACGCCGGACGACATCGCCGAGGCCGTCGCCTTCCTCGCGTCCGACGCCGCCGAGTTCATCACGGGCCAGAAGCTGTCCGTGAACGGCGGCAGGACCCTGGCCTGAGCATCCATCGCTGGTCCGGAGGCCCAGCGATGGTGCTTGTCGGATGCAAACCAGCGTTGGACGTCGAATCGAGCAGCGACTCTTCAATCAGATCAAGCGGTTTCGACGGCGTGAGGACCACGATGGACAGGCGACAGATTCTCCGGTTCGGCGCGGCCCTGACGACGCTGCCGCTCACGGGGTGCGGCGCGAGCGCCCCGATGCCGCAACCCGCGCCCACCACCGGGACGGCCCCTCCCGCCGGTGAAAAGGCAGCGGTCGTCGCGCCGGAACCGGCGGCGACCGCGGACAACAGCCCTCCGCCGCCCGAGGACAAGGGCGCCGATGCGGCCGCGGCTCCTGCCAAGGAGGAGCCGCCGCAGGTCTCGTTCACGCGGGTCATCGGAAGGGTGGGCCGCAATCACGGCCACGTGCTCACGGTGACCCTGGCCGACGTGATGGCCGGCGCGGAGAAGACCTATGATCTGAAAGGGAACTCCGGCCATACCCACGCCGTGACGCTCTCCGCCGACGACATGAAGAGCCTGCAAGAGGGGAAGATCGTGCGGGCGAAGAGCACGACGTACGGCCACGCGCACTACGTCCTGGTGCGATGCGCCCCGGCCGAGGATCCGCCGGAGTGGGTGAGCGTCGTCAAGTTCTCGTCGAGCGGCAAGGACGAGCACGAGATCGTGGTCACCGCCGAGGACATGGCCGCGAAGGTGGAGAAGACCTACGACCTCCAGGGCCTCACGGGGCACAACCACCAGGTGACGCTCACGGCCGCGGACTTCGATCACCTGCTGAAGGGCGGGCCGGTCACGCACCCGACCACGCGGACCCCGGGCGATCTGCACCTGCACACGGTGACCATCGAGTACCGCGTCAAGACAGCGAAGACGTAGCGGCCACGCTCGGCATCGGCCACCGCCGGCTTATCGATGTGCTCACCGCTGAGAACGGCCTCGCCCCGAAGACCTTCGCTCGGATCACACGCTTTCGGCGGGCCGGCGCTCGCGCCGCGCGGGCGGAGCTAAAGAAGGCCGCGATGGGCCAGGGACAGCAGGTCCATCGACGTCGCGACGACGATGTGGATGGCGCACCCGCCCCAGATGGAGTCGCTCTTCAGGCTCACCGTGCCGAGGATGAACCCGGCGAGCACCGAGCCGAGCGCCTCGGGCAGCGGCTTGCCGAAATGGATCATCGCGTAAGGCACCATCATGGCGAATATCGAGGAGTAGCCGAGCACGCGGCGGATCCCGTGGACGAAGAAGCCGCGGTAGAAGAACTCGAGCGCCATGAACTGGGCGGCATAGAGCACCTCCCACGCCCAGAGCCAGGGCCACAGGCCCTCGCCCGGCGCGAGCTTGTAATAGGGATACTTCGCCTGGAAGGCCGGCGAGAGCGACGCGGCGAAGAGGAACGGCGCCATGACGGCGAAGAGGAAGCCGTAGACGGGCAGGTGCCGCGCCGTCCCGCGGACGCGCAGGCCGAAGCTCCGGATCGGCGCCCGCAGCACGAACTTCGCGACGACGAGGGTCGGTATCAGATAACCGACCAGGCGGCCGAGCGCCCAGACGATCCGCTGGTGAAAGCGGCGATCCGGCGACGTGTTCAGCGCGTCGTGGAGCCTCGCCGAGGCGCCGTCGAGGCCCACGACGCGCAGGCCATCGACCATCCAGCGCGTGTCGTTCTCGTTGCCCGCGAACCGGACGAAGATGAGCACCCCGATGACGGTGAGGAACACGCACACCATCCGGCGGGTGACCTCCCCCGCGGGCGTGGTGGCCCTGTGGTGCGCCGCCTCGGCGTCGAGCCGATCGCGCAGGTCGATGACGTACTCCTGCCAGATCCGGCGGAAAAAGCGTCCGATCACGCGCCGTGCTTATCACCGCCGGCGCCCCCGGCACAACCGTGCCGGGCAGGCGCTTCTACTGCTGGGTGGTGGGATTGACGATGATCTCGACGCGCCGGTTGTTGGCCCGGCCCTCGGTGCTCGTGTTGTCCGCCACGGGGCGGTCCGGCCCGTGGCCCACGGTCGCGATCTTGTCCCCGGGCAGCCCCGCCGTGATGAGGTGGGCCTTCACGGCGTCGGCGCGCTCCTGCGAGAGCTTGCGGTTCGCCTGGGCGGAGCCGGTCGAGTCGGTGTGCCCCTCGATCCTGATGGGCGGCGACCCCTGGTCCTTCAGCGTGGCCGCGACCTGGTTGAGCTTCTCCTTGGCGATCGGCAGGAGATCGGACTTGCCCGAGGCGAAGAGCACCGCGCCGGAGAGCGTGATGACCACGCCGCGCTTCTCCTCCTTCACCGCAGCGATCTCCTTGAGGCTCGCGAGCGCCGCGTTCGCGACGCGCTCGGCCTCCCGCCGCGCCGCCTCGGCCTCCTGGCGGCCCTTCTCGGCCGCGGTGCGCGCGCTCTCGGCCTGCTGCCGCGCGCTCTCGGCCTGCTGCTGCGCGGTCTCGGCCTGGGCGCGCGCGTGCCGCTCGCGCTCGATCTGCTGCTGGCCGCTGTGCAGCGCCTCCCTCGCGTTGGCGAGCTGCTGCTGCGAGAGGTCCTTGAAGGCGTCCTCGGCCGCGGCCTTGTCGCGCTGCGCCTGCAGCAGCGCCGCCGCCGCCTCGGCCTCCTGGGCCTGGCGGTCGGCGATGTACGCGAGATCGCGCGTCTGCGGGGACTCGGGGTCCTCGCCGAACGCCCCCTCGGCGCGGGAGAGCGCCTGCTTCGCCGTGTCGAGCTGGGCGGGCGCGAGGCGCGAGGCGGCGCCTTCCGCCGCGCGCCTGTAGCTCGCGCGGGCGTCGACGAGCTCCTTCGGCGGGACCGCCGCGCCGCACCCCGACGCCGCGTAGAGCGCGGCGCACAGGGCGAGAGACCGGGCAGGCCAGGACGGGTTCTTCACCTGAGAAGCCATCACCATCACCTCTCGCTTCACTTGACCCCCGTCTGCTTCAGTTTGTCGACCTGCTTCAGCGCCTCCTGCGCCTCGGCCTGCGTGGAGCGCACCTTCGCGAGCGCCAGCGCGAGCTCGGCGTCGGCCTCGGCGCGCTGGAGGAGGCGGGTGGCAGACTCGTTGTCCTCCGCCTGCATCTGCTGCTTGGCCTTCTCGAGCTGCTCGCGGGCGAGCTTCAGGTGGAGGGTGGCCTGGGGGTCGGACCCGGCGCCCATCTCGTCGGCCGCGCGGATCGCGGCCTGGGACGAGGCGAGCTGGTCGTTCGGCGGAGGCACGGTACCGCCGCACGCGGCGAGGGCAAGACCGAGCACTGCAGCGAGCACCGCGGCCGGGCTCGCGAGGCGGCGTAGGGGTGGCTTGTTGTTCGAGCTTCGGTTCACCCGGCCGTTGTACAACACCCGAGGTCTCCGAGAAATCAGGAAACCCCACGCCCTCGCAGGCGATCACAGCCGTAGCGCGGGTGCGCAGCGCGCGTCGCGGCGCGGCATGCTCACTTCCCGCAGTGGCGCTGGTACCGCGGGTCAGGAAGCCTGCCAGGGACCTGCCTTGCAAGCGGAGAGAGAGTTCAACGCAAAGGCGCAAAGACGCAAGGGCGCAAAAGAAAGAACAATTGTCGTGAATTTTTGCGTCTTTGCGCTCTTGGCGCCTTTGCGTCGAATCTCTCTCGGGATCCGTGGCCGGCCTTCTCGCGGGCGTACCAGCCGGCCTTCTCGCGGGCGTACTAGTCGACGCGCATCGAGCTCGCGCGGACGATGCGGATCCGCGCGTCACGCGCGTCGGGCTGGTTGACCGCGCGCGCGAACTCGGGCGCGGCCGGGGAGGCCACCTCGACGACGGACGCGGTGGAGCCGATACGGATCGCGCCGATCTGCTGGCTCGACACGCCGCCGCGGCGGCACACGAGGGCGAGCAGGCGCCGGGGGTCCGCGCCGTGGCGCTCCCCCCAGTTGACCTGGAAAGGCACGAAGGGGAGGCGCGGGGGCTGCTCCCCGTTGCCTTGACGAGCGGCGGGGCGAGCGCGCGACGGTGCCTCGGACCAGGGCGGCGCCGACGGCCGGGCGCGCGACGGTGCCCCGGACCAGGGCGGCGCCGACGGCCGGGCGCGCGACGGCGCCCCGGACCAGGGCGGCGCCGACGGCCGGGCGCGCGACGGAGGCGGCTCGGACCGGGGCGGCGCGACGGCTGTGACCGGCTGCGGAGCGCAGGGGCCGGTGTGCTTCGCCCGCGCGAGGAGGGCCGCGACGAGCTCGGTCGCGTCCATGTCCGCGAGCAGACGGGCAGCGAGCTCCCTGTGCCGCGCCTCGGGCGCGGGGCCGGACGCCTCGCGCGGGCCGCGCACGTTCGCGTCGACCGCGGCCGCGTCGACCTCGGCCGCGTTGACCTCGGCCGCATCGCCCGCAGCCGCGCCCTCCCGGCGCGCCACGGCGAGCTCGGCGGCGAGCCGCTCGTCGGCGGCGCGGAGCACGTCCTCCGGCGACGGCGCCGGCCGGAACGTGGCCTCGACGCGCGCGCGCCGGAGCAGCCTCAGCGCGTGCTCTCGCGCGAACGGCGCGACGAGCAGCACGCTCGTCCCCTTACGGCCCGCCCGGCCGGTGCGGCCGCTCCGGTGCGTGAAGATCTCGGGATCGCCCGGGGGATCGGCGTGGATGACGCGCCCGACCTCGGGGACGTCGATGCCGCGCGCGGCCACGTCGGTCGCGACGAGGGTCGTGATGGCGCCCGAGCGAAACGCGTCGAGCGTGCGCGTCCGCTCGCGCTGCTCGAGGTCGCCGCTCAGGGCGCGCGCGGGCAGGCCGAGCGCGGTGAGCTTGTCGGCGAGCTCGGCGGCGCCCTCGCGGGTGCGCACGAAGACGAGCGTGCGCTCGCCGGGCGCGAGGAGCAGCAGGTTCACGACCGCCGCGTCGCGCTCCGCCGGCAGCACGAGGTGGGCGACGTGGGCGATGTCGCCGTTCGCGGCGCCGTGGCGTGTGCCCTCGACGCTCACCGCGTCCCGCTGGAAGCGATCGGCGAGCGCGCGGACCTCGCGGGAGAAGGTGGCCGACACGAGGTGGGTCTGGCGATCCGCGGGCATCTTGCCGACGATCGCCTCGAGGTCGTCGCGGAAGCCGAGGTCGAGCATCTGGTCCGCCTCGTCGAGCACGAGGGCAAGGACGCCGCGCGGATCGAGGGTCCCGCGCTCCAGGTGATCGAGCAGGCGGCCGGGCGTCCCGGCGATGACCAGGGGGTCGCGCCGCAGCGAGCGCGCCTCGGCGCCGAAGCTGGTGCCGCCGGTGACGCACGCGACGCGCGCGCCAAGGGGCGAGAGCAGCCAGCTGAGCTCGCCGGCGATCTGGGCGGCGAGCTCGCGCGTCGGCGCGATGATCACCGCGGCCGGAGCCGCCGCGGTGCGGGGCGCGCCGTCGGGCGCAGCCGCGGCGGCGCGCTCGGCGAGGGCGCGCTCGAGGCGGGGGGCGAGCGCGAGGCCGATGGCCACGGTCTTTCCGGAGCCGGTCTGCGACGAGACACGAAGGTCCCGCCCGGCGAGCTCAGGGGCGAGGACGGCCTGTTGGACGGAGGTGAGGGAGGTGAAGCCGCGGCGGGCGAGGGCGCCCGCGAGCGGCGCGGGCAAGGCGTCGAGCGATGAGGCTGGATTCATGAAAGCCGCGCAACCTAGCAGAAGCTGGACGGTTGTCGCGGCCAATCGCGTATCCAGCGCGGCTGCACGGCGCTCCGGGTGGTGGGGGAACTCCCCCGCCCTGCCGGGATGATGGAACCGCCAAGGCGCCATAAGACGCCAATATTATTAGATTTTCTTGGCGTCCTTGGCGCCTTGGCGGTTCAAAAGCCCCCACCTTCAGTCAACGTGCGCCACCACCGCGCTCCTGGTCACTGGGCGCTCGCCTTGGCCTTCTCGTCCAGCCAGGCCACCGTCCACGCGAGCGGGCTGTTCCAGTTGATCGTGATCTCGTTCGCCGACCACGCCTCGATGTGGTCGATGTAGCACTTCTGCGGGACGCACTTCGCGCGGTCCTCCGTCGCGTCGAGCGCCTCTTTCGCCACCGGATCCTCCAGCCCGGAGTTCGGCCCACCGGAGACCGCGCCCGGCGGAGCGGAAGGGAACGACGCGTCCAGCTGGTGCGCCCAGAAGCGATGATGCGGGTTCTGGAGCGGGTTCTCGCCGTAACCGGAGACGTAGGACTTGTCCATCGGGTTGCGCCCAAGGAGGTAATCCGCGCCCGACGCCACGCCGTCGAAGTACTTTTGCTCGCCGGTGAAGTCGTGAGCGAGCGCCAGGACCAGCATGTTGTTGAGCACGAAGGAGTTGGAGCCCCAGGGATACCCTCTCTCGTCCGCCTTGAAGGGCACCCGGTACCCCTCCGCCCCGAGGGCCTCGAGGTACTTGTCGGCGACGGCGATCAGCTTGATCCGGGCCGCCTCACGCTCCGCCGCGGCATGCTGGGCCTCGACCACGGCGAGCGAGATGGCGCCCAGCCCGTCGACCTGTCCCCACGTCATGGCGCTGAACGTGCCGTCCACGCCGGCGAGCTCCTCGCTGAAGGGCGACGCCGCGAGCTCGGCCTGATACGCGGCGTCCTCCGTGGTGAGGAAGAGCTCGGCGGCCGCCCAGTAGAACTCGTCGCTCAGCTCGGCGTCCCCGTAGCCGCCGCCGCCCACGACGCCGCTCTCGTTCGGCACGACCTTCGGGTTCGCCTTCGCCGCGGTCCACGCCCGCGTCGCGGCCTCGAGGCACTGGGCCGAGAACGCGGGATCGAGCTCGCGCCAGATGCGCGCGGCCTGGGCCGCGGTGGCGGCCAGGTTGAGCGTCGCCGCCGTGCTGACCGGGCGCAGGAAGCGCGGCTGCGGATCCTCGTGCGGCGGCATCGGCAGGCCGGTCCACTCCAGGTCGTGGATCTTGTGGTGCACCATGCCCGCGTTGGCCTGGTCCTCCGGCACCTGCATCGCGAGCATGAACTCGATCTCCCACCGGGCCTCGTCGAGGAGGTCGGGGATCTGGTTCGCGTTCTCGGGGATCTTCAGCTTGCCGTCGCCGAAGTCGTCCGCCGTGGACCCGAGCGCGACGAAGCGCTCGTACTGGTTCAGCAACGTCCAGGCGGAGATACCGCCGTTGACCACGTACTTGCCGTGATCGCCGGCGTCGTACCACCCGCCGGTGACGTCGAGCGTGTACGTGCAGCCGATATCCGCGCCGCAAGGGGCCTCGTCCGGCAGGTGCCCCGCCGGGCGCGCGTGGGCAGCGCCGACATACTCCGCCAGGATCTCGATGCCAGAACGGTTGTGATAGAAGTACGCGAGCGCGTCGTACTTCATCTGAGAATAGATGGTCGGGCCCACGTCGAACGGGTGGCTCGACACCTCCCCGACACGGAGCACGTACCCCTCGCCGGGGGTGGTGAAGCCGCTGAAGTCGATGGTGTGCACGTGCTCGCCGGAGCTCGCGTCGTCGCCCACCACCCGGGTCGCCCCGCTCTCGACCACCGCGCCGCCGGCGTCGACGAGCTCCCACGCATGCGGCTTGTCGGCCGCGGCGACGACCGTGGCGACCTTGGCGGCGGCCGGCAGGTACCCGACCTGGTTGACGCGGATCAGCTCGGTGCCCGACGGCGGCACCGTCTCGATCGGCGCCTCGCCGCCCGCGCCACCCGAGCCGTCAGAAGCGCCCGTGCCGCTAGAAGCCCCCGCGCCGCCCGCGCCCCCCTCGCCGCCCGACGCCCCCGCGCCGCCCGAGGAGCTGTTGCCGTCGCCGCAGCCAAGAGCGGTGAGGCCGCCCGCGAGCGCCAGAAGAAGAGACCCTCCCAACCACAGCCAAGAACGCTCCCGACGAGCCGACTTCGCAGCCGAAAGACAAAGCATGATGCGTATCTCCAGGTAAAGTTGAAGCCGCGCGACCAGACGGCGCGCGCGGAATGTTACAGCGCCGCCACCATCAATGAAGTGGATGTCGGTGTCAAGCGCGAATGTGGGCTCCTGGCGTGGGAGCGGGCGGCGCGTCGTCGTCAGTAGTGCCAGGGATAACGGGTGAAGTCCGGACGACGCTTCTCCAGGAAAGCGTCTCGCCCCTCCTTCGCCTCCTCCGTGCCGTAGGCGAGCCGCGTCGCCTCGCCGGCGAAGAGCTGCTGTCCGACGAGCCCCTCGTCAGGCAGGTTGAAGCCGTACTTCAGCATCCGCATCGCGGTCGGGCTCTTCGAGTTGATGATCGCCCCCCACCGCAGCGCCTCCTCCTCGAGCTCCGCGTGAGGGACGACGGCGTTGACCATCCCCATCGCCGCCGCCTGCTCCGCCGTGTAATCGAGCCCGAGGAAGAAGATCTCCCGCGCCTTCTTCTGCCCGACCTGCCGCGCGAGCAGCGCCGAGCCATACCCGCTGTCGAAGCTCGCGACGTCCGGGTCCGTCTGCTTGAACATCGCGTGCTCGCGGCTCGCCAGCGTCATGTCGCAGACCACGTGGAGGCTGTGGCCGCCGCCCGCCGCCCAGCCGGGCACCACCGCGATGACGACCTTGGGCATGAACCGGATGAGCCGCTGCACCTCCAGGATGTGGAGCCGGCCGAGCCGCGCCGGGTCGGCCTGCCCCGCGCTCTCGCCCTCGTATTTGTATCCGTCCTTCCCGCGGATGCGCTGATCGCCGCCGGAGCAGAACGCCCAGCCGCCGTCCTTCGGCGAAGGCCCGTTGCCGGTGATCAGCACACAACCCACGTCCGAGGTCGTGCGCGCGTGCTCAAGCGCGGTGTACAGCTCATCGACGGTGCGGGGACGAAACGCGTTGCGGACCTCAGGTCGGTTGAACGCGATGCGGACGGTGCCCTGGTCCACGGCGCGGTGATAGGTGAGATCCTCGAACGAGAACCCATCGACCTCACGCCAGCGCGCCGGGTTGAAAATCGCAGAGACGGTCATGGTCCACTCCTTTGGGGCGCGGACCGTACTCGCCTCATCGTGGGCTGGCAACCTCGGCGACATGACAGTGGGGACATCCGAGCGCGCGCGTGTTCGCCAGACCCGGGCGTCCCTGCTGGCGCAGCCGGCCCTGCACGCCCGCTAGCGAGCCTCCCGATACCCTTGACACATAAGCCGTTCTCGTGGACAAGCAGGCTTCGACGCGCGGTGAGGTCGACGTCGCGCCGCCTGGAAATTGCGCGTTCGCGCACTGGCCAGGCGGCGCGGGCGGCACTCGCCGGCGTTCGGACAGGAGAATCGCTGATTGCGGGCGGCCTCGACGACGGGCGCGCATCTGCCTGCCCGCGCGGGAGACGACATGGGCTTGAGCTACGAACGACTTTTCCAGGTCTCGTCAGGACTCCTGGCCACCGCGGACGCGCGTGGCTACTTCCGTGATCTGAGCGCTGCCTGGGAGCAGACCCTCGGCTGGTCCCTCGACGAGCTCAGGGCCAGGCCATACATCGAGCTCGTCCACCCCGACGACCGCGAGGCCATGCTCGCCGAGGCCACCGCCCTCTTCCAGGGTCGTGCGAACGGCCGGTTCGACAATCGTTATGTGTGCAAGGACGGCTCGTACCGGTGGCTCGGCTGGACCGCCCGAGTGGACATGGACGAAGCGCCCTCCGAACGCCTCATGGTCGCCACGGCGCTCGACCTGACGAGCGACCGGGAGCGGACGGCGCAGCTCACGCAGGCGACGGAGCTGACCACGGTCTACGAGAAGCTGTTCCGTGTGTCCGTGGGCCTGCTCGTGACCCTGGACGCAGAGGGGTACTTCCGCCACGCCAACCCGGCCTGGGAGCGCACCCTCGGCTGGTCCCCCTCGGAGATGATCGCGAAGCCGTTCATCGAGTTCGTCCATCCCGACGACCGCGAGGCCACGCTCGCCGAGGCCGCCGCGCTCTTCCAGGGCCACACGACCATCAAGTTCGACAACCGGTACGCGTGCAAGGACGGCTCCTACAAGTGGCTCGCGTGGACCGCGCACCTGGACGCGGCCGAGGAGCCATCGCGCCGCCTCGTCTATGGCACCGCCCACGACGTCACGCCTTACAGGGAGCTGCTCGACAAGCTCGAGCGGACGCTCGCGCGGCTCCGCGACACGATGCAGGCGATGTCGACGCCGCTCATGCCGATCACCGATCGCATCATGGTCATGCCCCTCGTGGGCCAGATGGACTCGGAGCGGATCGATCAGGTGATGTCGGCCGCGCTCGCCGGAGTCCAGTCCACCCAGGCTCAGGTGGTCATCCTCGACGTGACAGGGCTCAAGGAAATCGACACGCGGGTCGCCGCCGGGCTCGTCGACACAGCGAAGGCGCTGCAGCTGCTCGGCGCACGGACGATCCTGACCGGCATCCGGCCAGCGGTGGCGCAGACGCTCGTCGGGCTCTCGCTCGACCTGGCCGGCCTCCTGACCAAGAGCACGCTCCAGAGCGCCATCGCCTTTGCGTTACAAAGCGACCAGGGCGCGCCACGGGCCCTCGCCCAATAAAACGTCGGAAACGTGCCAGCGCGCAGCGGCGGAGCAGCCGACCGCGCGGGACGGATGCACGCGCCGGGGGGGCTGGTGTATAAGGCCGCGTGGCGTGTGTTCGTGTCCGTGGAGGTCGCATGTCGCTCGGCCAAGGTTCGGTCGCAGGAGCCTGCTGCGCAGCCATCGTGTTGCTCACCGCCGTGTCGGCCTGCTCGACCAGGGTGCGGAGGTTCGGAGACGACGACGCCGGAGGCGGCGGGAGCGCCTCGGCGTCGAGCGCCGGCGGCGGCTCGGCCGGGAGCGCCGGCGAGGGCAGCACGGCCTCGAGCGCCGGCGGCGGCTCAGCGTCGACCGGCGGGGGCGGGTGCGAGCCGGGCCGCCAGGAGGCCTGTTACGAGGGGTCGCCGGACACGTTGAACCGCGGACCCTGCCGCGCCGGGGTGAAGATCTGCGACGACGAAGGGAACGGGTACGGCCCGTGCGCCGGAGCGGTGGTGCCCTCGCCCGAGCGCTGCGACACCGCCGGGGACGAGGACTGCGACGGCGCGGTCAACAAGGGGTGCGCCTACGCCCGGTGCGCCGACGTCCCCCGCGGCGCGCCGAGCGGCGTGTACACCCTCGATCTGGACGGGGCCGGGGGAGATCCGGAGTTCCCCGTGGTGTGCGATCTGGAGACGGACGGTAGCGGGTGGGCGCTCGTCTACAACAGCGTCGGTTCGGCGGAGGGAGCGACGCTGTCGTTCTGGGACATCCCGTACGCAGAGCGGCTCGGCACCAAGGGCGAGCCGGCGCTCGATCGGAACTTCTACAGGGGCTCCCTCTACCTCGTCGGGCGAGAGTACCGCGACGAGATCGTGGATGTCGCGGGCACCGTCGCGGAGGTCATGCGCGCGACCGCCGAAGGCATCGACACGACCACCATGAAGTTCATCCGCCCGTCGCACCGCTCCGGGGACGCCAACGTCTACTTCTCCCAGTTCCTCTCGGGGTGGTCGTCGCGCGACCACGACGGTGACACTGCCCCGGATAATAACTGCGCGGTCGAATCCCTGAATGTCACGCAGCACTACGCGCAGTGCTGGGAATACAACCTCGGCGCGGACGCGGACGTGCCGCAGGACGACGGCGGCTGGGGTCCCCACCTCGGCACGCACATCGCGGAGCGGGTCGGGCTTGCGAACGACAATACGCGGTATACCCGGGTGCGGCGAATCTCTCGCTGGACACGGTGGTGAGCCGGGCCCTCAGGCGTACCTCGCGCGTACCTCCGCGGATTTCGTGACAATTTCCGAGAGGCTCGGGTATGCTCGCCCGGCCATGCGCTTCTATGCACTGACTTTGCTGACGCTCTTCGCGAGCCTCTGCCTGGCGAGCTGCTGGAACAGCGGCGCCTGCGTGGAGGGAGACGCGTGCGAGTGCTCCAATGGGGATGAGTGTTACCTCGGCTGCGACGGTGACTATTGCGACCAGCGCTGCTTCCAGATGGATCGCTGCGGCGCCGTCTGCGAGCACGGGTGCTCGTTCGAGTGCTTCGATGTCGACGAGTGCTCGGCCTCCTGCGGGGACGACTGCGACCTCAACTGCCATAACACGGCGGCGTGCGGGGCCATCTGCGATCGCGACTGCCGGTACGAGTGTCACGACACGAGCCGGTGCGGCGTCATCGTCGGCTCGAGCAGCGTCGTGACCTGCCGGAACGTGGCGACCTGCGAGGTCGAGTGCCGGGGCTCATGCCAGGTGTTCTGCGACAACGTGGGCGGCGAGTGCCGCGTCACCTGCCCCGGCGGCGAGGCTGCGGTCATGTGCCCGGACGGCTCGCGCTCGTGCGGCGGATGCTGAGGAGACCGAGACCGATGCAGAGAGCGATGACTTCGCAGCTTCGCGCGCCGCGCCTCCTGGCCGCCGCGCTCTCGTTCGCGGCGCTGACGATCGGGTGGGCCGAGGTCGGCGAGGCGCAGATGACGATCAAGCGCCCCGGCGATCGCCCCGACTACAAGGTCGAGCTGGAGCCGCACCTCCTCATCACGCCGTTCGAGCCGCTCGGCGGCCCCGGCGCCGGGAACGGCCTCGGGGCCGGGTTCCGCGCCACCATCGACATCGCGCCCGACGGCTTCATCAAGCGCATCAACGACTCGGTCGGGATCGGCTTTGGCCTTGACGGCATCCACTACGGCGGGAACGCGGACTACCGCGGCGAGTGCACCCGCTTCGAGAATGGGCCCGCGGGCACGCGTATCTGCACCGAGGTCGACCGGTACGGGGCGCCGTCGAACTACGTGTTCGGCTCGGTCGTGATGCAGTGGAACTTCTGGCTCCACCGGAAGTGGTCGGTCTTCGGCGAGCCCGGGCTGTCGCTGTATCTCGGCGACGTGGGCCGCGACGGGGTCCTCGGGGTCTCACCGGCCCTTTTCGTCGGCGGGCGCTTCCACTTCACGGAGAACGTGACGCTCACGATGCGCCTCGGATACCCCGCGTTCTCGCTGGGCGTCTCGTTCCTCCTGTGAATTTCGCGCGCTCGCGGACACCCGCGTCGCGCGCTCCCGCGCCCCTCCCGCCCGTAGAGCGCCTCCTCACCGCTTCCCCGCGACGCCGGCCGACCTGATATCCTGCGCCGCATGCCGGAGACGCCGCGATCCGAAGAGACGCTCGGCTCGGCCTTGGTCGAGGACGTCACGGTCCCGAGGCTCGGCGCGCCGGCCGCGCAGCCCATGGAGGAGCTCTCGAGCTCGGCGCTCACCGAGGACATCGAGGCGATCGAGGCGGCGGCGGCCGGGAGCACGGGCGCCGACCCGCTGATCGGGAGCCTGATCTCGGGGCGCTACCGCGTCCACGAGCTCATCGGGGAGGGCGGGATGGGCGCCGTCTACCGCGGCGAGCAGGTGCACCTCCGCAAGCAGGTCGCGATCAAGCTGCTCCGTCCCCTCGCCCGGCGGATGCCGGAGCTCGTGGCGCGGTTCGAGCGCGAGGCCGTCGCGGGAGCGCACATCCGGCACCCGAACGTCGTCGCCGCCATCGATTTCGGTCAGCTGGACGACGCGTCGTTCTTCCTCGTCCTCGAGTACGTCGAGGGCACGCCGCTCAAGGAAGCGATCGCGGGGGGGCGGCTCCCGCCCGCGCGGGCGCTCCGCATCGCGCGTCAGATCGCGTCGGCGCTCGCGGCGGCGCACGAGAAGGGCATCGTCCACCGCGACGTGAAGCCCCAGAACGTCCTGCTCGACGCGCACGATCAGGTCAGGCTCATCGATTTCGGGCTCGCGAAGGTGAACGTCGATCTCCTGTCCAGCCAGAGCCGCAAGACGGCGACGCCGAGCCCCGCCCTGACCAGCGCCGGCGAGGTCTTCGGCACGCTCGCGTACCTCGCGCCGGAGGCGCTGCGCGGGATGGACGCGGTGGACGCGCGCGCGGATCTGTATGCGCTCGGGCTCGTGCTCTACGAGATGCTCACCGGTCAGCACCCCTTCAACACGAAGAACGTGGTGGAGCGGCTCAAGCAGCAGGGGCCGGATGGTCCGCCGGCCCTCCGAGCGCGCGCGCCGGATCTGGAGGTGCCCTACGAGGTCCAGCAGGCCGTGATGCGGCTCATGGAACACGATCCGTCGTTCCGCTTCCAGACGGCGGCCGACGCCATCGCGGCGCTCGATGAGGGGCTCGCGGCGATCGCGCGCGCCGCGGCGCCGGCGGCGGGCGGGATCGCTGCGGCTGGGCAGGCCCCGTCCGGAGGGACCACCGCGGCGAGCGGGGCCGCCGTGGCGGGAGCAACCACCGCTGCGGGCGCGAGCACCGCGGCGAGCGCGAGCACCGCTGCGGGCGCGAGCACCGCGGCGAGCCAGGCCACGGCGAGCGGTGCCACCGCGGCGGGCGGGACCGCCGAGCAGGCTGCGAAGGCGGCGCCCAGGGCTCAGGCGCCGTCTGCCTGGCCGGGGCCCCGGAAAACCTTGCTCGCGCGCGCGCACGGCCGGCCCACGGCCTCGCCGGGCTGGGTGCCCCTCGCGGCGGCGCTCTCGGCCCTGGCAGCGCTCGCGATCGGCGTCGCGCTCTGGCTCGTCGTCCGGCGGCCCGCGGCGACCACGGAGGCGCCCGCGGTCGCCTCCGTCGAGCCCCCGGCGCCGGCAGCGCCGCCCCCTCCCGCGTCAGCGAGCGCGGCGCCCGAGGACGACGCCCGCGGCGCCCCGACCCCGCGCTCGCAGCTCAGCCGGGCGGTGGCGACCAGGAACTGGGTGCTCGGGGCGCGGTCGCTGCTGGCCCTCGCGGAGGCCGATCCGGAGCTCGCCCTGAGCAGGGGCCTGCGCGAAGAGGTGCTCTCCACCGTGGCGGGCATCGGGTTCGAGGAGGACAATCCGGCGGCGGACGAGGTCTTCGACCTGCTCACGAACCGGCTCGGCAGCGGCGGGCTGGACGTGCTGCTCGACCTGGTGCGCGCGCGCGGAGGCACCAAGGCGGCCCGGCGCGCCAGCGAGATCCTGGCCCGGCCCGACGTGATGGCGCGCGCGACCCCCGCGCTCCGCGTCCTCTTCGCGTTCCGCAGGGCCAGCTGCGGCGGCAAGCGGGCGCTCTTCGGCCGCGCCGCGGCCGAGGGGGACGAGCGCATGCTCTTCGAGCTCCAGGTGCTGCACGGCGCGCGGTGCAGGCGGACCGATCCGTGCTGCTTCCGCGACGACAAGGCGATCGCCGACGCCATTCAGCAGCTGAAGACGCGCCTCGGGACGTGACCGGCGCGCGCGGCGCGCCTCCAGTCATCCGGGCCCCGCCCCGCCGAGGCGCCTCTCAGAGCAGGCCGCAGCCCTCGTAGAGCGGCAGGAGATCGCTGTCGCGCACCTCGCTCCGGATCGTCTCCGAGTAGCTCGGCCCGAGCAGTGACCCCAGGAGCGGCCCGACCAGCGGCAGCGTGTGGCACGTCTGGTTGCCGGAGAAGTCCTCCAGGCAGGTCAGATCGCAGAGCCCAAGGAAGGCGATACCGCACGTCGGCACGTGCCCACAGAGCCGCTCCAGCGAGAGGAGGCTGAGATCGAGCGGGCAGCTCAGCGAGAGCGCCGAGACCTGCCCGGTGAGATCGGGATCGATGCAGGCATACCCGGCGATGGTCCCGGAGAGGAACGCGTTCCCGTACATCGTGGCGTCGCGGACGACGAACTCCGTGTAGGGCTCCTCGTTCAAGGGGCCATCGAGGGCCGGGTGGCTGCCCTGCAGCAAGATATCCACATGCTCGCCGGTGCCGTTCAGGTGCTGGAAGATGCACGCCGAGACCCAGCGCTGCTCCGAGGGGGTCAGAGCACGCTCGGTCCATGCCGGCGCGAACCCGAAGGAGCCGTTGAACTCACGGCCGTCCGGACCGTAGACGACCTGGTCAGAGGACAGCGCGCAGCGCACGGTGTAGTCGAGCACGCTCTGTCCGCCGGAGGTGCCGAGCAGCGCCGTCGGGGCCACGACCTTGTTGGCGCCGGCGAGCGCGCGCTGGCCGAGCGCGCGAAACGCCGTGCGGTTCGCCGGCGCCCAGAAGTCTCTGGGGAGCAGGCCGTTACATCCGATGGGCACCACAGTGCGCCGTATGGGCAGCTCCGCCGTCTCGACCGGGTCGGTGTCGGACGGGGCGTCGGGGTCGGTGTCCAGCGGAGCGGCGCATCCCGCCGTGAACACACCGGCGCCAAGAAGCCCAACCGCGATGAAACGGGTCGATAACATTCAGCTCTCCTCCGAGGTGGTCGCGCAGCCAGGCACGGGCCAGGATCAGACATCGACCAGCAATATCGATCTTCCTTAAATTGGCAGTCTCCCATCTTCCAGGATGGCGCGCAATGCTGAAAATCGGTACACGGCGGTTGTGTGAAGCTGGTGTGTGAAGCGGTTGTGTAAAACTAGGGGGCAGCCCGAGCACGACACAGAACAAACCCTATCGCGACAGGGTCGCATCAGTCCGGCACGGGTGGATGAGCGTCCGGAGCCCGCGACCTCTCCTCCAGCGCGCGCTCCAGCTCGACGAAGCGGGACAGCCACAAGGGGCTCTCCCCGCGGCGCTCCCGCGCGCTCGCGAGGGCCTCCTCCGCTTCACGCAGGTGTCCGCGACGGAGCGCCATGCGAGCACGCCAGTAGAGCAACATCAGCATCTGCTCGGCGATCGACTGGTCTTTCGCCAGCCGGATCGCTTCCCCCCACGCGAGGGAGGACGGAGGTGCCGGCCGGAGCCCGACCTCGGAGAGCACGAGCTCGAGCAAGCTGTAGTCCGTGAGGTCGCCCGGCTCGAGGGCGCAGGATCGCTGGATCCACAGGGCGACCTGGCTGGCCTGCTCGTACTCGTCGAGCGCGAGGTGGATGTGCGCGAGCATCATCGCCGTCTGAGGCATCGGGCGCTCGGAGGCCTGCTCTTCCAGCCACCGGGCGCGCCGCAGGAGCGCGAGCGCCTCGCGCTGCCTGTCGCTCCAGTGGAGCAGCACGGCGACGTTGTACGACGCCATCTTCTCCAGCCACGGATTGCCGATCTCGCGCGCGAGATCCACGGCGCGGCGCAGGTCGCCGACCGCGCCCGGCAGAGACCACCGCCAGACCCACAGCGCGATGCGGTTGATGTACGCCCCGCAGAGGTGAAATCGATCGCCGGCCGCCGTGACCAGGGCGATCAGGTCCTCGGAGGCGCGCTCGGCCTCGTCGCGGCGACCTGCGCTCGCGAGCTGGAACGACAGCATGATCAGGGCAGGGACACGCGCGTCGTAGTCTCCCGACGCCGCCGCGCGATCGGCGCACGCGGTGAGCTCCGCGATGGCCTCCTCGATCCTCCCCCGCCGCCACGAGGTGCGGGCGTCGGCGACCCGGAGGCGCAGCGCGAGCTCGGGCGAGCCCTGCGCGCGCGCGTCGACGAGCGGCCGCGCCTCCTCCACCCGCCGCGCCGACGCCTCGAACTCGAAGGCCCAGTCGAGCACGGTCGCGTCCTCGAGCAGGAGGCCCGCCCTCGCCTGCGCGTCGCCGAGCGCCTCGGCCAGCGCGAGCGCGTCGCCGAAATCGCTGCGCGCCTCCCGGACGCGGCACATCCGGTACCGGCTCCTGCCGCGGCCCGCGAGCGCGCGCGCGCGCCGGGGCGCGTCGCCTGGCTCGGCGCTCTGAAGCGCGGCGTCGTAGCGCCGGTCCGCCTCGACGGCGTCGTGCCGCGCCGACGCGAGATCGCCGAGCGCGAGGTAGGCGTCGGCCGCCTCGGCGCGCTCGCCGCACACGGCCGCGTGGCGCGCGAGCGCGCGGAGGCCGTCGGTCGATCCGGCCGCCACCTGCGCCCGCCAGTACGCGAGGGCGCTCCGGTGGATCGCGGCGCGGTGCGCCGGGTCGAGCATCTCGTAGACCGCCTCCTGGAGGACCGCGTTCTGGAACGCGTGCCGGTCGTCCACGCTGCCGCCGCGGCCCTCTCCGTCGCGCAGCAGGATCCGCCGCTCGACGAGGGCCGCGAGCCCGAAGCCCGCGTCGACCATCGCCCCGGCGCCGCCCGCGCGCTCCAGGCCGTCCAGCACCGCCTCGAGCTCGGCGCGATCGAACGACATGCCGAGCGCCGAGCAGACCCGGGCGCAGGTCGCGAGCTCCGGCGGCAGATCGTCGAGCTTCTGCGCCGCGAGCCATTGCCACGCCGGCGCGGGCGGCAGCGCCTCGACCTCCGCGGTCGCCACGTACGAGCCGCCGCCGGCGCGCCGGCGCACGACGCCCGCGCGCTTGAGCGAGCGGACGATCTGCCGCAGGCAATCCGGGTTGCCCCCCGCCCAGTCGGCCAGCCGGCGGAGGATCTCCGCCGGCGGGTACTCGGCCGGCAAGAGCAGGCGCGACGCAAGATCCATCGCCGCCTCCTCCGCCAGGGGCGCGAGCGTCACGCGGGTGTGGCGCTGGTTGCGCTGGCCCCAGCTGGGGCGGGCCTGATCGAGGCGAGGGCGCGCGGTCACGACCACCCAGAGGGGGGTGCCCTCGCCGTCGAGCGTGGCGTACTCGAGCGCGTCGAGCAGCACGTCGTCCGCCTGGTCGGCGTCGTCGAGGATCACCGCCAGGGGGCCGCGGCGCGCCCCGCGGCGGAGCGCCTCGGCGAGCGCCAGCATCAGGCCGTGGCGGTCCTCCCCGGACAGGCGCCCCCCGCGGGGCCCGGCCCAGCCGAGCGCCGCGGCGACGGCCTCCCACGTCGCGCCGCCGAGCGACTCGCCGAGCCGCTCCACGCAGAACCGCCGCGGGTCGGCGGGGCTCTCCCTCGGCGCGTCGAGCGCGACGGAGAGGAGCGCGCGCACGGCCTGCGCGGCGCCGCCGTGGATGGGATGGAGCGCGCGCACGGCCACCACGCGCGCGTCCGGGACCGGCACGCCGGCGATGCTCGCCGCCTCGGCCGCGAGGCGCGTCTTGCCGAGACCGGCGTCGCCGATGAGCGTGAACAGGCCGGGACACGTCCCGTCGAAGGCGTCGGTCGCGCTGGTCGCGAGCGCCGAGAGCACGTCGTCGCGGCCGAGCAACGCCGGCTCGCGCAGGCTCTCCGGGTCGCCCGGCGGCGTGGGGACGACCTCGTCGTCGGGCAGCGCGCGCTCGAACTCTTCGGTCATCGCGAGGCTGCCCCAGGGCTCGGCCGGCAACCACGACTCGGGGCGCTCGATCGGCGCGCCATAGGCGGCGTGCAGCCCGCCGGCGATCCTGCGCAGGCGCACGCTGGCGAGGTGGAGCGCCACCCGCGCGCCGCTGCTCAGCACGAGGTCGCGCGCCGCGGCCAGCGCGGCGCGGGCTGGATCGTCGACGTCCCTCGCGGAGAACACGGCGAGGCAGCGCTGCCCCCGCTGCCGCGCGACGAACCCCCGGCGGCCGCCGACCGCCGCGATCACCGGCCCCGCGCTGCCCTCCGCGAAGAGCAGCGCGACCGGCTGCCGCCCCTCGGCGACGGCCGCCGCGGCGCCGTCGTCCTGCCGCTGCGATCGCGGCGCGGACGGGGGCGGGATCGAGTCGGCGCGAGGCCGCGCGCGCAGGGCGTGCAGGGTGCGCCGGAGCGCGGAGGCGCTGTCCGGGCGGCGGCTCGGGTCCTTGGCGAGGCAGGCGAGCGTCAGCGCCTCCAGCCCCTCGGGGACGTCCACGAAATCGCTCGGGCGCGGCGGGCGCAGCGCCAGGTGGCCGTGCTCGACGGCCGTCTCGCCGCCGACGAACGGCGGGCGCAGGGTGAGCAGCTCGAACAGGATCACGCCGAACGCATAGATGTCCGCGCGCGCGTCGATCCGCGCGGCGTCGCCCCGGAGCTGCTCCGGAGCCATGTACTCCGGCGTCCCCACGATGTCGCCGGCGCGCGTCACGCCGGCGGACACCACCGGCGGCTCGCCTTCGGAGGCGGGCCTTGCCAGGCCAAAATCGAGCAGCACTGCGCGCCCGCTCGAGCCGAGGAGGAAGAGGTTCTCCGGCTTGAGATCGCGATGGATGACGCCGCGCGCGTGCGCCGCCTCGATCACGGCGAGGATCGCGTCCGCGCGCCCGGCGGCGCGGTCCGGATCGAGCGGCGCGCGCAGCGCCGCCAGCTCCTCGGCGAGGGTCTGGCCGAAGAGCCGCTCCATCACGAGATAGGGCCGCCCCCCGGGGAGCTCGCCGCAAGCGACCAGCTGCGGGACGTGCGGCACGCCGACGCGCTCGAGCAGCGCGGCCTCCCGCCGGAACCGCTCGCCCAGGTTCCACGCCGCGTGCTTCCCCACCTTGATGGCGACCGGCGCTCCATCGCAGTCCTGCTGCGCGGCCCAGACGTCGGAGAAGCCGCCATGACCGAGCGGCCCGAGCAGCGAGAAGCCCTCTATCACGGGCGCCGCCCGCTCCACGGTGTCACGCTCGACGGGCGGCGGGATAAAGCCATCTCTGACGCACGGAGCGTCAGTGGCGAGCCGCCCGTGACATACGGAGCAACGGTGCATGATTCGGCTCGTCTGCCGGCAGCCGGGGTCGCATTCGACACCGGCTTACGCATACTGTAATGCGCGGGCTCAGCAGTTGTCATTGAGGAAGTAAGCGGCTGTCGCATATCCCATGAAGAACCCTGGCCAGAACGATGAGCCGTTCCCCGCCGCGCCGCCGGACGACGCCCCCGCGGCGGGCGAGCCGCCGGTCGTCACGTCGCGGACATGGAAACAACACACGCCCGACACGCGCGATCGCGAGGGCGCCGGTCCGGGCGCCCCGCGCGCCCCGGCGCTGCGGGCAGGCGAGTACCTCCTCGACGGCGTCATCGCCGAGGGTGGGTTCGGCGTCGTCCACCGCGCGGTGCACGCGACGAGCAGGGCGCCGGCGGCGGTCAAGATCATGCACGCCGACCTGATCTCGCGCGCCGACGTGGTGCTCCGCTTCCAGCGCGAGGTGGACGCGATCGGGCGGATCCGGCACCCGAACGTCGTGGAGATCCTCGACGTCGGGCGGCTCGACGACGGGCGGCCCTACTACGCGATGGAGCTCCTTCAGGGCAGGAGCCTCGAACAGCACCTGTTCGCGCGCGGCCGGCTCTCGGCGGACGAGGCGCTCGCGATCCTCGATCCGCTCTGCAGCGCGCTCGCCGCGGTCCACGCGCTCGGGATCATCCACCGCGACGTGAAGCCCTCGAACGTGATCCTGTGCGAGCACGGCGGGGAGCTCAGGGTCGTGCTGCTCGACTTCGGCATCGCGAAGCTGCTCGACGCGACGGATCTCTCGCTCACGTCGTCACGGCACGTCGTGGGGACCCCGGCGTTCATGTCGCCCGAGCAGCTCCTCAACCGGCCTGTCGACATGCGGACCGACGTCTACGCGCTCGGCGCGCTGCTCTACACGATGATCGCGGGATCCATGCCGTTCCTGGCGACCACGTACCCGGTGCTGCGCCACCTGCACCTGCACCAGGCGCCGCCCCGCCCGAGCCTGCACGCGCCGGTCGACCCGGCGTTCGACGATATCGTCGTGCGGGCCATGAGCAAGGATCCCGCCGGCCGCCACCCGGACGTCACCGCGTTCCTGGGCGACGTGCGGGCCGCGACGGCGCGAATTGCGCGGACCGGCGCGGTGGAGGCGGGGCACATCCGGCGCCTCGCCATCGGGCTGCTCGTCGAGGTCCTCGCCGAGAGCCGCGCGCTCGAGGCCCCCACCGACGCCTTCCTGGCCGATTTCGAGGCCGTGGTCCCGGACGCCGTGGCCGCGCTCGCGCCCTCGGGGTTCTCGCCGCTCGCGATCACGAGCACCAGCGCGCTGCTCGCGGCGCCCCTTCGGCGCGACGAGCGCGGCACCGAGGAGGCGCGCCAGCGCGCGATCGCGGCCGCCATCGCGCTGCACACGCGGCTCGCCGGGCCGGGCCAGCGCGATCCCAGGATCAGCGTCCGCTTCTGCCTCCACGCCGGCGACGCGGTGCTCACCGAGGACGGCGCCCTGGTGGGCGGGAACCTCCTCGAGCTCTCCTCGTGCCTCCCGGAGACGGCGGAGCCGGGCGTGTACGCGTCGCCAGCGATGCTCGATGGCGTCGCCTTCTTGTCCCACCGGGTCTCGGGGGCCGCCGGCGCCACGATCCCGATGCGCCGCGTGTTCGTGCGGCCGCCGGGCCGCGCCGCGTAGCGCCCCGGCGCTCGCGGGGCCGCGAGCGCCAGGCGCAGGGCGGGTCAGCGGGCAGGCTTGACGAACTTCAGGGTCATGCGGTCGCTCTCGCCGATCGCGGCGTAGCGCGCGCGGTCCTTGTCGCCGAGCCGGAAGTTCGGCGGCAGGGTCCAGACCCCTTCCGGGTAGTCTTTCGTGTCCTTCGGGTTCGCGTTGACCTCGGACTTGCCGCCGAGCTTGAAGCCCGCCGACTCGACCTTCTGGATCACCCACGCTTCCGGGAGATATCCCTGCTTCGCGCTCTCATCGGGGTTGGCGTCGGGCTTCGCCCGGTGCGCCACGACACCGAAGACGCCGCCCGGCTTGAGCGCCTTGAACGCCTCGGCGACGTAGGCGTCGAACTTGCCGCTCCGGTGCCAGTTGTGCGCCTCCCGAATGGCGATGACGAGGTCGGCCTTGCCCTCGATCCCGAGCTTCGGGCTGTCGCGGTCGATCACGACGACATCGACCTTGCCGAACAGCTCGGGTGACTTCTCGATCATGCGCTTCACACGCTTGCCATAGAGCGTGTTGCGCGAGTCCGCGGGGCCGTTCGGATCGAACGACGTGATGATGAGCTTGCCCTTCTTCGCGAGCACCGGCGCGAGCAGCTCGGTGTACCAGCCCTCGCCGGCCCCGAGCTCGATGACCGTGCTCGTCTGCTTGAGGCCGAAGAACTCCAGGTTCTCGACCGGGTGCCGGGCGGCGTCGCGCTCGGCGTTGCCCGGGGTGCGGTACTTCCCTTTGAGCGCCGCCCGCAGCGCGGCGCCCGCGCTCGGGTAATTGGCCGCGGCGAGCGCCTTGACCTCGGCCTTGAGCGCGTCGTCGAACCGCGCCGCCTCCTTGTCGGCCTTGGCCTCCATGGCCTTCGTGTCCTCGGCGAGCTTGGCGAGCTCCGCCTGCTTCTTCTCGGCTTCCGGGTCCGCCTTGGGCGGCGTCGCGGCCTCGGGCTGCGCGGCCGGCGCGGCGGCCGGCGGCGCCTGCGTGGGGGCCGGCGGCGGGGGCGGCGGGGCGCTCTCGACGGGCGGCGGGCTCCCCGCGCAGGCGGACAGCGCGCCAGCGAGGACGAACAGCAAGGTCCTTGAAGTGATATGCATGCGCGGTTGCGTAGACCGGAGGGAGGACGGCCGCAAGACGTGGCAAGACGCGGCAAGGCGAGGCAAAACGAGGCCAAACGAGGCCAAACGAGGCAAAACGAGGCCAAACGAGGCCAAACGAGGCAGACACCGCGAAACCACAGGGAAAACCGGCGAGGTTCCGCGTTGACCGAGCGGCGGGACCAGGGTAGCGTACGCGGTCCCGGGGGGTGCTCGCACACTCACGCAGGTGGCCGATGCCGCTCAAGGTCCATAACACGCTCACGAGGAAGAAGGAGCCTTTCGTCTCCGCCCGGCCGAAGGTCGTGCGCATCTACACGTGCGGTCTCACGGTCTACGCCCCGATGCACATCGGCCATGCGCGCACCTACTGCTTCTGGGACGTCTTCCGCCGCTACCTCGAGTACCGCGGCTATCACGTGCTGAGCATCATCAACTACACGGACATCGACGATCGCATCATGCAGCGCGCGAGCGAGCGCGAGGGCGCCGTCGACGTCGCCGAGCGGAACATCGCGGCGTTCCGGCGCGACTGCCGCAAGCTCCACATCAAGGACTACGCCGTCTACACGCGCGCCACCGACTTCGTCGACGAGCAGGTCGACATGGCAAAGCGCCTGATCGAGAAGGGCCACGCCTACACGGTGAACGGCGAGGTCTTCTACGAGGTCGGCACGTGGGCGTCCTACGGTGAGCTCTCGGGGCGCAAGGTCGACGAGCAGGAGGTCGGGGCGAGCGGCCGCGTCGAGGAGGACTTCGCTCGGAAGAGGCACCCGGCGGACTTCAGCCTCTGGAAGCCGACCGGCGAGGGCCAGCCGAGCTGGCGCACCGGCGTGGACGGGTGGCCGACCGGGCGCCCCGGCTGGCACATCGAGTGCTCGGCGATGAGCACGGCGCTCCTGGGCGACCATTTCGACGTCCACGGGGGCGGCATCGACAACATGTTCCCTCATCACGAGAACGAGATCGCGCAGAGCGAGCCGCTCTGCGGGCGGCCCTGGGTGCGCTACTGGCTGCACCCGGAGCACCTCGATCTCAAGGACGTGAAGATGTCGAAGAGCCTCGGGAACGTCATCTCCGTCGAGGAGCTCCTGTCGAGGCACGGGCACGACGAGGCGCGGTGGTTCTTCGTGACGCAGCATTACCGTTGCAAGCTCCCGTTCGGCTGGGAGCTGCTCCAGCAATCCGCTCAGGGCTATGCGCGCATCAAGAAGCTCGCGACGGTCCTCGCCGAAAAGCTGCGCGGAACGACAGAGGCTCCGCTCGCCCCGGGCGCGTACGCGTCGCAGCGACCCGAGGAAGAGCGGTTCCCGAGGATGCGCCACCACTACGTTCACGGCCAGTTCGGGGAGCTCACCGAGCGGTTCATCGCGCGCTTCATCGAGGCGATGGACGACGATCTGAACACGCCGAACGCTGTGGCTGCATTTTTCGATTACGTGAGCGCGCTCTATTCGGCAGGGATCGAGCGGTGTGAGGATCGCCCGTCGATGCTCGCGGTCTACCGGGCCATCGTGCGTCACCTCGCGGTGTTCGGGGTGGAGATCGCCGAGCCGGCGCTCTATCCGGAGCTCGTTCCGGACTACGCGCTTGCCCCGGCCGAGGGCGCGGCCGGGCGCGGGGGTGACGCCGCGATCGATCGGCTGATCGCGATGCGCCAGGCGGCTCGGAAGGCGAAGGACTTCGCCAAGGCGGACGCCATCCGCAACCTGCTGGCCGAAGCAGGTGTCGTTCTCGAAGATACCCCCAGCGGGCCCCGCTGGTCCTTCTCCTGAGGAGCTCTCCCGCTTCGGATACGGGCCCATTTCGACGTTTTCGGTGCTCGGCGTACCTGAGTACGCCTCCGCGCCGAAAACGCCGATCTGGGCCCGTCTCCTGTGCGGGAGAGCTCCGCTAACGGGTGTATCAGAGCTCGGAGAAAGAGCGGAGAGGATCGCGCGGCGGAAACTTGCCGGGGGTGGGGAGCCGCGCGGCGGAGGGCGCGAGCCGGAGACGGCTTCGCGCCGGGATTCGGCAACGGACACCGCCGCGGCGGCAAAGGGCGGCGCGCCGTCACAACACGGGATGTCTGCGGCCCGCCTCATAGGCCACGGCTCGCTTCCTTATAGGCCGCGGCTCGCCTCCTTATAGAGAGATGTCGGCATAGCGCGATGGTGGGATAGCGCGACGGCGGCGCGGCGCGATGCATTGAGATGGCGGCGCGATGCGTGGAGGTGGCGGCGCGGCGCGGCATATAGAAGCGGCGCAATGGATGACCGCGAGACGGCGGAGCTGCGGTCAGGACGAAGTGCGACGGACGTGCGGCTGCGAGAAGGAACCTTGTTGTCCCTCGTCGCCGCGCGCAGCTGCGCACCCTTCGGACGCGTCGGAAGCGTGCTTGTTGGATCTCGAGCCCCCGCCTGGGGTCGCAAAATGGGTGTGCCAGATGTGCCAGTGTCGGAGTCCGCCGACATGCCCAGGCACGCTGGGATCGACGCGACAAGGCGAAAATCTCGATCTGGGACCGGGCATATCAATTGCCAATCGGGTGCTCCGCACCAGCGCCCAAACCCGAACAGCCCGGTCGGGTCAGACAGACGCCTGTTCGCGTCGGCGGCCGCAGCTCGAGCTGCGGCCGGACGGCGCTCGTGCAGTCAACTCTTACCCAACGAGAACGCACATGCGGAACCTCTCCTTCGGCTTCGCCCATCCTTTCACAATCAAAACCAGCTCGGCCGCGGTCCTCGCCCTGCTCGCCTCGGGCGCCGCGTGCGGAAGCTATGACGTCGATGAAGGTTCACTCAACGATGCAGAACTAGCTCTCGAAGCGACGGCCAGCGGGCCGGGCGCCGTCGGCGGCTCCGTGTCCGGCGTCGGCACCAGCGTCGGCGTCGGCACCGGCGTCGGCGCGACCGGGACCGGCGGCTTCGGCAGCAGCTCGGTCGCCACCTCCACCACCGGCGTCGGCGCCGGCGGCAGCGGCACCGGCGGCTTCAGCAGCAGCGTGGTCGCCAGCTCCACCGGCGTCGGCACCGGCGGCTTCGGCAGCAGCACGGCCACGACCACCGGCGTCGGCGGCGGCGTCGGCGTCGGCGGCGGCGATCCCGGCGACCCGCCCCCGGTGGGGCCGCCGGCCGTCGGCTTCTGGCAGCTCGACGACTGCAACGCCGCGACCACGGCGCTGTTCGACTCGTCGGGCAACGGCAACACGGCCACCCGCTCGGCCAGCGCGGCGTGCGCTCAAGGGGTCAGTGGTCTCGGCATCGCCTTCAACAAGGACAACGACAAGATCCTGGTCGATGACGATGCCAGCTTCACGTTCGGACAGAACCTCGCGGTCGCCGCGTGGGTCAAGCCGACCGCGGTGTCGGGGTCGACGCCGCGGACCATCGTGCAGGAGAAGGGCGGCGGAGAGACGAGCTTCTCGCTCGACATCCGGAACAGCCAGGCGCGGTTCACCGTGACCTTGACCAGCGGGCGGACGGTCACCTCCCGCGCCCCCATCCAGGCCGACGTGTGGACCCACGTCGCGGGGACCTACGACGGCAGGTTCGTGCGGCTCTTCGTGAACGGCGAGCAGGTCGGCCAGATCAGCGCGGCGGGCACGCTCCACGACATCGACGCGCCCATCCGTATCGGCAACAACGTGCAGAAGGAGCGCTTCACGGGCGTGCTCGACGAGGTCTGGCTCTCGGCCTCACCGACGACCGCCTTCGAGATCGCCGAGCTCTCCTGCCTCAGGCGCCCCACGACGGTCGTCGTCACGCCGGAGAGCAGCGGCCCGGTCGCCCCGAACACGCCTGCGACGTACCAGGTCGACGTCACCAACAACGATGTCGGTTCGTGCACCCCCGGCGACTACCTCCTCGATATCTTCAGCCCGTCGGCGGGTATCGACGTCTTCGGGGATCCCACGTTCATCCCCGGCGTCCTGCCCGGGAGCACGGCGACGTTCCCCGTCACCGTCACCGGTACCGAGGACGCGGAGCCCGGCGCCCACGAGATCCCCTTCTCCGTGATCAACTTCAACTCGCCCGAGTTCATCGTCGCCTCGGGGGCCCTCAACTTCGAGCTGACGGAGCCGACGGGGTGCTTCGTCCGGACGAGCCGAGAGATCTTCGTGAAGCACCTCAGCGTGGTCGAGGATCCCCTCCGCACGACGTTCAATGGGCCGCCGGGCGACCCCCGCACGGGCGCATGGACGTTCGCGCGCCTGATGGAGGACATGGCGCCGACGCCCGCCGACGCCCCGGCGATGGTCGAGGAGCTCTTCAGCACCTGGCTGACCGATCAGGAGGTGAACGGCTTCACCGTGCCGGCGCGCACGGCGATTCAACAGGTCGTGTTCGACGAGTGGCCGAGGAGCCCTGACGGGTCGCTCGACCTGCAGCAGGCGCCGCTCTTGCTGCTCGGCATCGTCAACAGGATCGACGTGCGCAACCTCGCCGAAGGCAACGCCGGCGAAGGGAGGTTCGTGTTCGGCGTCGTCAGCCAGGGCTTCTCGCAGCAGTTCACCGTGATCCTGGAGTACAAGCTCCCCGCGTCGACCGAGGCCGACGTGCTCGACTGGGCGAACGACTGGCACGCCCTCGGCAGCCTGCCCTTCCCGTCCGAGGAGTACAACGCGGCGCTCCAGGACATCACCACGCGGTTCGCAGGCCGGAACGCCGCGCCTGGCAAGCCGAACGGGAGCTCGCTCGGGCAGCTCCGCACGAACGAGATCGCGCTCGCGGGGCCGTGGGAGCTGCGCGAGTTCGTCCTCTCGCCCGAGACGGGCTTCCTGCGACCGGAGACCGTCAAGCTGACGCCGGATCTCGGCTTCGACGGCTCGCCCACGCTCGCTGACTTCGTGAACCAGAACGAGGCCTCGATCATCGCGGAGCAGCACACGGTGCCGGACACGTTCCAGGGGAATCCGTTCCTCGGCGGCTCGTCGTTCAACAACCTCACGGCCTGGACCGCTCCTGGCATCCTCAACAACGAGGCACGGCACAAGTTCTCGCTCAACACCTGCAATGGGTGCCACGGCGCGCAGGAGACGGGGACGGGGTTCCTGCACGTGAACCCGAGGTCGCTCGGAAACGAGGCGTCGCTGTCGGGCTTCATGACCGGGACCATCGTCCCTGATCCGGTGACCGGCGAGCCGCGCACCTTGAACGATCTGAGGCGCCGGAATCAGGATCTGACGGCGCTGGTCTGCGAGCCTGCCCCGACCTTCGCGGCGCTCAGGGCCGCGCCGAGCGGCGGCGCGCCGACCAGCGCGGCCGCGAGCCGCTCGGCGTTCATCCGCCGCGGCATCGGGCGCGTGCACTGATCCGGAAGCGCCCCGGCGCGAGGGGCGGCGGGCGCGGCAGGTGAGCCGCGCCCGCCCGGCCTCCCGGGCAGGCTCCGAGGAGGACGCGCCGTCGCTTCAGCCGTCGAGGCCCGCGCAGGAGAGCCGCGTCCCGGCCGGGAGCTCCAGCCCAAAGCGCTCTCTCAAGACGTCGAGGAGCGCGTCGTCACGCACCACGACGAGCTCGACGCCATCTTCCCGCCAACGACCCAGCTCGCGGTTGCGCAGCGTCACCCGGCCCTCCGGCGACGGGAGCGCCGCGATGAGGTTGTTCACAAACAGCGAGTTCGCGTGCGTGGACGTGTAATGGTTCGCCACCTCGTAGTCGATCGGGAGGTGCTCCTCGAGCGTGAACGCATAGATGTCCTGCCACGCCTCGCCCGCCCTGGAGGCGAGCACCCATGACGAGCCCTCGCGGCGCAAGCCGATCACGTCGAGCACCCGCGCGTGCCCCTCGCCCTCGACGAGCGGGAGCGGCTTTAGGAGCCCCGGACCGCCGAAGCCGACGTCCGCGATGAACGGCCCCTCGGGGAGCTCGACAAGCGACAGCATGTGAGATCGAGGGCCCGTGTCGTTGCGCTGGAATCGCACCCGCGCGATGAGCGTCGTGAGCTTGAATCCGAGCCGGCGCAGCACCGCGGCGAACAGCGTGTTGTGCTCGAAGCAATAGCCGCCACGGCGCGCCCTGACGAGCTTCGCCTGGACGCTGGCCAGGTCGAGGCGGATCGGTCGGCCGAGCAGGACATCGAGGTTCTCGAAAGGGATGGAGTAGACGTGCGCCGCGTGAAGCGCGTCGAGGACCTCCCGCGTGGCGGCGAGCGCGCCGCGGTAGCGGATGCGGGCGAGGTAGGCGTCGAGATCGAGCGGAGCGCTGTCCTGTGTGGAAGGTTGCATTAGATCGGTGCAGCCAGGATACGCGGCCCCTCGCTTGACCGTCAACACACCGGTCAGCACATTGACGACGGTGGAGCAGAACCATCGAACCCATGCAGGCTGCGCTGGTCCGCTCCGTGGCTTCGCCGCGGAGAGCGCTCGATGGCTCTCTGCGCAAGGTAGGTCCGTGGAGCGCCGGGATGATCATCACACCGCGCGGCGGCGGACTGGGCAACACGCCCGGCGCAGCCTGGTCGCCGCCGGTCGAACGACATGCCCGCGCCCGACCGCTATACCGTGACGGAGATCCTCCGCGAGGGGACCAGGTTCGTCGTCCATCGCGGCCTCCGGAACGAGGACGGTTGTCCGGTCCTGCTCAAGATCCCGCGGGCAGAGCCCCTCGACGGCCGGGACGCCGCGCGGCTGCGCCACGAGCTCACGATCGGGCGGAGGCTCAGCGGCCGGTCCGCGATCAGGCCCTATGAGCTCACCACCTACCGGAGCCGGCCGGCGCTCGTCCTGGAAGACTTCCGTGGTCGCTCGCTCGATCGGGAGCTCGGGGCGCCGATGGATCTCGGACGTTTCTTGGCGATCGCCTCCGGCATCTCGACGGCCCTCGCGGACATCCACGCAAAGGGGGTCGTCCACAAGGACATCAAGCCGCAGAACATCCTCGTCGATTCCATGTCTGGAGAGGTGAAGATCGCGGACTTCGATCTTGCCTCCCTCCTCCCCGAGGAGCACGGCGGCGCGCGGAGCCCGAGCGTCATCGAGGGGACCCTGGCCTACATGGCGCCCGAGCAGACAGGGCGTACGAGCCGGGCGGTCGATCTCCGTACCGACCTCTACTCGCTGGGCGTCACGCTCTACGAGATGCTCACGGGCGTCCTGCCCTTCTCGGCCGGCGATGCCCTGGAGTGGGTCCACCGTCACGCCGCCGTGCTGCCCCGGCCTCCGTCGGAGCTCGTCCCGGGTCTCCCTTCGCCCGTGTCCGATCTCGTCATGAAGCTCCTCGCCAAGGCTCCCGAGGATCGGTATCAGAGCGCGCGCGGCCTCACGCGCGATCTCGAGCGATGCCTCGAGGGGCTCACGACGCGCGCGCGCATCGACCCATTCCCGCTCGGAGAGCACGATTTCTCTGGGCTCTTCCAGATCCCGAAGACGCTCTACGGCCGCGAGCGCGAGCTCGGCGCGCTCCTCGCCGCCTTCGAGCGCGTGGCGTCGCGCGGAGCCCCCGAGTTTCTCCTCATCTCCGGCAACGCCGGGGTCGGCAAGACCTCGCTGGTGCAGGAGCTCTGCCGGAAGGCCGTCCGGGAGCGAGGCGTCTTCGCGGCGGGCAAATTCGACCAGCAGCACCAGCACGTCCCCTACGCCACGCTCGTCCAGGCGCTCCGCGATCTCGTGCTCGAGCTCCTGGGCGGGAGCGAGCCCGTCCTCGGTGAGTGGCGGAGGCGGCTCTCCGCGGCCCTCGGCAAGAACGCGCAGCTCATCATCGATGTCCTCCCCGACGTGGAGCTCATCCTCGGCGAGCAGCCGCCCGTCCCCGAGCTCCCGCTGACCGAGACGCAGAGCCGGTTCGCGATGGTGTTCCGGCACTTCGTCGGCGCCTTCTGCCGCGAGGAGCGCCCGCTCTGCCTCTTCCTCGACGACCTCCAGTGGGCAGACCCGGAGAGCCTCGCGCTCGTCGAGCAGCTCGTCTCCCACCCCGAGACGCGGCACCTGCTCACCATCGGCGCCTACCGCGATAACGAGGTGAGCCCGCTCCACGCGCTGGCGCGCATGCTCGAGCGGGCGCGGAGCGCCGGCGCGGAGCTCGTCGAGATCGAGCTCTCCCGGCTGTCCGCGGGCGACGTGCAGCGGCTCGTCGCCGATGCGGTCCATACGAGCGGAGAGGACGTCGCCCCGCTCGCGCGCCTCGTCCACGAGAAGACCGCCGGCAACCCGTTCTTCGCCACCCAGTTCTTGACCATGCTCCATAAGGAGGGCCTGCTCGAGGTCGATCTGCGCGCCGGCGCCTTCAGGTGGGATATCGACGCGATACGCGACAAGGGCCTCGCCGACAACGTGGTCGATCTCTTGATCACGAAGATCAAGCGCCTCTCCCCTTCTGCCCAGATGGCGCTCACGCTCGCCGCCTGCGTCGGGAATACCGTCGATGCAAGCACCCTCGCCGTCATCCGCGATCGGTCCAAGGAGGCCATTCATGAGGACCACGAGGAGCTCGTGCGCGAGGGGCTGGTCCTCAGGTCCGGCGACACCTACCGGTTCCTCCACGACCGTGTCCAGCAGGCGGCTCACGCGCTCATCCCGGAGGCGGAGCGAGCGGCGGTGCACCTCCGCATCGGCCGGCTGCTCTCCGCCCACGCGCCCCCCGACGCGGCCGAGGCGCGCGTCTTCGAGATCGCCGGCCACCTCAACCTGGGCGCTGCCCTGGTGACCGACCGGCAAGAGAAGGACCGGATCGCAAGGCTCAACCTGATGGCGGGCCGGCGAGCCAAGGCCTCTACAGCCTACGCAGCCGCGGCCAGCTACCTCGCGGCGGGCGTGGCGCTGCTCGGGGACGACGTCTGGGAGGAGGAGCACGCGCTCGCGTTCGACCTCCACTGCGAGAGCGCGCGCTGCGCCTTCCTGAGCGGCGACTTCGCCGCCTCCGAGCGGCTCGTCGACGTGCTCCTCCAGCGCGCCCGGAGCCGGATCGAGCTCTCGGAGGTCCACGGCATCGAGATCGTCCTCCACACGACCCGGACCGATTTCGAGCGAGCGGCACAGAGCGCCCTCTCCTGCGTGCGCCGCTTCGGCGTCGACATCCCCCTCCACCCGGCGCGCGACGCGGTGGTGCGCGCGGCGCGCGAGGCCTGGGACGAGGTCTGCGACCGCCGCATCGAGGAGCTCGTCAGCCTGCCGCGCATGGTCGATCCGGACATGCTGGCCGTGATGACCACCCTGTCGACGGCGCTCCCGGCAGCCTATTATACGGATCCGAACCTCTACAGCCTCATCGCGTGCCACATGGTCCGGCTCAGCCTCCGCACGGGCAACTCGGAGGCTTCTCCGCCTGGATACGTCGCGTTCGGCGGGACCATCGGCCGCGTCCTCGGCCTTTACCGGGAGAGCTACCGGTTCGGGGAGCTCGCCCGCGCGCTGCTCGAGACCTGCGGCCGGGCCGGGAGCCGGGCGCAGATCCTCAACATGATCGGCGTCTTCATCGACCCGTGGATTCGCCCCTTGCGGGACGTTGTCGACCTCTGCCACAAGGCCTTCGACGAGGCCGTCGAGACCGGCGCGCTGATCTACGCGTCGTACTGCTCCTTCCAGATCGTGATGCTGCGCCTCGCGTCGGGCGATCCGCTGGCGGACGTCGCCGCCGAGGCCGAGCAGCGCATGGACTTCACGCGCCGGGCTCGGTACGACATCGCCCACGACGCCGTGGCGGTCATGCACCGGTTCGCGCAGCGTCTGCGCGGGTACGAAGAGGGCTGGGCGTGCGGGGACGCCGAGAACGTCGAGGAGCCGCCGCGCGGGGCGGCGGCGCGGTTCACGCGCTTCCTCGAGCGCCTCTTCGGCGCCCAGGCAGCGCTCCTGTTCGGTCGCTATGGCGAGGCCGTGGCCGCGGCGCGCGCGGCGGGCGAGCTGCTAGACACCGTGACAGACCAGTTCCACGTCACCACCCATGGCTATATCGCCGCGCTCGCGCTCTCGTGCCATGCCCGCTACCTGCCAGAGGAGCAACGGAGCGAGCTCCTCCCCACCCTGAGGGCGCACGAGGCGGATCTCCGCCGCTGGGCAGAGGTCCAGCCCGCAAACCAGGCGGACCGCCACGCGCTCGTATCGGCCGAGATCGCGCGCATCGCGGGCGACGAGCTCTCCGCGATGCGCCTCTACGAGCAGGCCATCCGGGCAGCGCGCGCGAACGGCTTCGTCCATGGAGAGGCGCTGAGCCAGGAGCTCGCAGCGGCGTTCTACCGCGATCGTGGCTTCGACCTGATCGCCGACACCTACCTCCGCGCGGCCCGCTGCAGCTACGCCCGCTGGGGCGCCGACGGCAAGGTGAAGCAGCTCGATCAGCGCTTTCCGCGCCTCGCGGCGCGCCCGCTCGCCGCGACGAGCACGGTCACCATGCCGGCCGAGGAGCTCGACAGGCTGGCCGTCGTGAGGGCGTCTCAGAGCCTCTCCGGCGAGATCCTGATGCCCCGCCTCGAAGAGGCGCTGCTCAGGGTCGTCCTTGCGCACGCGGGCGCGCAGAAGGGCTACCTGCTGGAGGCCGGCCGCGGCGCAGCGTCGATCCGGGCGAAGGCGAGGATCGAGGGAGGAAAGCCTTTCGTGGAGGTGCTCGCCGGGGAGACGCGCACGCCCGCGTCCTCCGCCGTACTGCCGCTGTCGGTCGTCAACTACGTCGTCCGTACGGGCGAGCCGGTCATCCTCGACGACGCGGCGGAGACACGGTTCTCGGCGGACGAGTACGTCGCGCGGGTCAGGCCGAGATCCGTGATGTGCATGCCGATCGCGCGGCGCTCGGGGCACCACGCGATCCTCTACCTGGAGAACGCCCTGATGCGAGGCGCGTTCACCCAGGACACGCTCGCGGTGCTCGATCTGCTCGCGTCGCAGGCCGCCATCTCGCTCGAGAACGCGTCGCTCTACGCGGCGCTGAAGAAGAGCGAGGCGCTGCTCCAGAGCATCGTCGACAGCTCGCCGGCCGCCATCTACGTCAAGGATCTGGAAGGCCGACTGCTCCTGATCAACCGGCGGTACGAGCAGCTCGTTCGCCTGCCGAGAGCGCGGATACTCGGCAAGAAAGATCACGAGATCTTCGCGCCGGAGGCGGCGGACGCGTTCGCGGCGTATGACCGCAAGGTGATCGAGGCGGACAGCCCGGTGGACCTGGAGGAGGTCGTCCTCGTGGACGACGAGCCACGCACGTACCTGTCGCTCAAGTTCACCCTGCACGACGCCGCCGGAGCGGTCTATGCGATCTGCGGCATCTCGACCGACATCACCGAGCGCAAGCGGGCGGAGATGGCCGAGCGCTTCCTGGCGGAGGCGAGCAGGCGGCTCGCGGCCGATCTCGGCTACGAGGCGACGCTGGACGCGATCGCGGGGGTCGCGGTGCCCGAGCTCGCCGAGGGCGCCGCGCTCTACGTGCTCGACGACGCGGGCGCGCTCCAGCAGGCGGCCGTCGCGGCGGACTCCCCGGCCAAGGCCGCGCGCCTGCGCGAGCTCGCCGCGCCCGCCAGTGACCCCGCGGCGTACATGAACGCGCCGCTCGTGACGCGCGGCCGCTGTCTCGGCGTGCTCTCGCTGATGCGGACCGGAGCGACGCCGCGTTATACCGGGGCCGACACGCCGCTCGTCGAGGAGCTCGCGCGCAGGGCCGCGATGGCGCTCGACAGCGCGCGCCTTTACCGCGAGGCGCAGCAGGCCGTCCAGATCCGCGAGGAGTTCCTCGCCGTCGCGTCCCACGAGCTCCGCACGCCGCTCACGCCGCTCAGGCTGAAGCTCGGGATGATGCAGAAGAAGCTCGCGACCGAGGTCGTGAACCCCTCGCTCGAGCGCATGGTCGCGGTGAGCCTGGGGCAGGTCGAGCGGATCGAGCGGCTCATCGAGGGCCTCCTCGACGTGAACCAGATTGCACGCCATGAGCTCGACCTCGATCTCGCGGAGGTCGACCTCTCCGCCCTGACCCGCGACGTGGTGAGCGAGTTCCGCGAGCCCTTGTCGCGGGCGGGCTGCCGGCTCGAGATCACGGCGGGGCGCCCGGTGCTCGGCCGCTTCGATCGGCTCCGCGTCGCGCAGGTCCTGAGGAGCCTGCTCAACAACGCGATCAAGTTCGGCAGGGGCGGGGCCATCGAGGTGACCGTCGCCGAGCGCGGCGACACGGCGCGGGTCGTCGTGCGCGATCATGGCCCCGGCATCGCGCCGGAGGACATGGAGCGCATCTTCAAGCGGTTCGAGCGGGCGGTCTCGTCGAGGTCCTACGGCGGGCTCGGGCTCGGGCTCTACATCGCGAACGAGATCGTCCGGGCGCACGGCGGCACGATCCACGTGTCGAGCGAGAAGGGCAAGGGCGCCTGCTTCACCGTGGATCTGCCCCGCCGGCTCGCGGGGTGATCGGCTGGAGCAGGGGTGTCGAACGAGAGAGAATTTAACGCAAAGGCGCAAAGTCCCAAAGGCGCAAAAAGGAGGAGAGAGAGATTCATTTGATTCTCTCTTTTTTGCGGCTTTGCGACTTTGCGCCTTTGCGTTAAATTCTCCTTCTTCATCCAATCTTCTAACGCCTTGGCAGCAGCTCCCCCCTCAAGCCCCCTGCGCGTCGGTGAAGAGCTTCTGGAAGCTGTCCTTGTCGATCGCCTTCTCCAGCGCCGCCTGGACCGAGATGGTGTCCTTCTTGACGAGCCGCTCCAGCGCCATGTCCATCGTCTGCATGCCGGCGGAGCGGCCAGCCTGCATCAGGTTCGTGATCTGGAACGTCTTGCCCTCGCGGATCATCGAGGACAGCGCGCTCGATCCGACGAGGATCTCGTGCGCGGCGACGCGGCCGGTGCCGTCCTTCGTGCGGAGCAGCTGCTGGGCGATGATCGCGGCGAGGCTCTCGGCGAGCATGCCGCGGACCTGGAGCTGCTCGTCGGCGGGAAACGCGTTGATGATACGGTCGATCGTCGCCGCGGCGCTGTTCGTGTGGACGGTGCCGAAGACGAGGACACCGAAGCTCGCGAGCTGCAAGGCGAGCTTCATGGTCTCGTTGGTCCTGAGCTCGCCGATCAGGATCACGTCGGCGTCCTCGCGCCCGGCGCTGCGGATCGCGCTCGCGAAGCTGCCCGCGTCAGGGCCGACCTCGCGGTGCGTGATCTGGGCCTTGATGGGGCCGTGCACGAACTCGACAGGATCCTCGATCGTGAGGACGTGGCAGGCGCGCGAGCGGTTGATGTGATCGATCATCGCCGCGAGCGTCGTGGACTTGCCGGAGCCGGTCGGCCCCGTGATCAAGATGAGCCCGGTCGTGCGCTCGGACAGGCGGCGGATGATCTCGGGGCAGCCGAGATCGTCGAGCGAGAGGATCTTGCTCGGGATGGTGCGGAAGACGGCCGCGAGCCCGGTGGTCTTGTAGAAGTAGTTCGCGCGAAAACGAGCCCTGTCCGCGTAGGAATAGGCGAAGTCGAGATCGAGCTCGTCGACGATCCGCCGCGTCTCCTCGGGGGTCGTGATCTCGAAGAGGAGCGCCTCCATCTCGGCGGCGTCGAGGGGCGTGTCGCGCAGGGCGATGAGCTCGCCGCGGGCGCGCACGAGCGGCGGATAGCCGATGCCGAGGTGCAGGTCGCTGCCCTTCCTGGAGAGCAGCTCGTCGAAGAGGCGGTCGATCCGGGCCACGTTACGCTCCCTTCTTTCCGAAGAGCGCGCCCGCGCGCTCGAAGAGGCCCTTGCCCGCCTCGATGGGCGCGGACTTCGACGCGTCGGGCGGTGGGGCGGGCGGCCGCCTGTCCGGCGTGAGCATGGGCTGCCGCCTGCCGGCGAGGACGGCCTCGAGCTCGTCGGGGGCCTCCGCCACCTTGAGCGCGGCCTCGAGCGTGGTCTTGCCGGCGCGGACGAGCTCGGCCAGCGAGTCGTCCAGGCGGATGATCCCGATGCCCTTCCCCCGCTGCTGGAGGCTCGGTATCTGGAACGTCTTGGAGTCGCGGATGAGGTTCCAGAGCGGGACCGAGCCGGGCAGGACCTCGGCGGCGGCGACCATGCGCCTGCCGCCCTCGCTCGGCAGGAGCCGCTGGCTGACGATGAGCCGGAGGCCGCCGGCGAGGGTGACGCGCACCTGCTGCTGATCGCCGGGCGGGAAGAGGTCAATCAGCCGATCGATGGTCTTCGCCGCGCTCGGGGTGTTCATGGTGCCGAGGACGAGGTGGCCAGTCTCGCTCGCGGAGAGGGCCATGCGGACCGTCGCCGTGTCCCTGAGCTCGCCGACGACGATGACGTCGGGGTCCTCGCGCAGCGAGGCCTTGAGGGCGTTCTCGAAGGAGCGGGTGTGCGTGCCGACCTCGCGCTGGCTGATCATCGCCTTGCCGCGCGCATGGACGAACTCGACGGGATCCTCGACCGTGATGATGTGATGGCTGGTCTCGCGGTTCAGGATATCGACGACCGCGGTGAGCGTCGTCGTCTTGCCGTGGCCCGTCGGCCCGGTGAGAACGATGAGGCCCTGATGGTGGCGGGTGGCGAGCCCGATGGCGTCGGGTAGGCCGAGCGACGCGAGGGTCGGGATGGTGCGCGCTATCAGCCGGAACGAGCCCTTGTAGCCCTGCCGGTGGCGCGAGATGTTCACCCGGAATCGGCCGAGCCCGCCGAGCTCCAGGGCGAAGTCGCAGGAGCCCTCGACCTCGAGCACCTGCGAGAGGCGCGCCGGGACGCGCGGCAAGAGGAGGGACTCGACGGCCGCCGGGTCGAGCGGATCGCCGTGCGGCATGAGCTCGCCCGCCACGCGCAGGAGCGGCGGGCGGCCGGCGACGAGGTGGAGATCGCTCGCGCCCTGATCGCGCGCCATCGCGAGCAGCCCGTCGAGGGCGGCCGCCGGCATCTCGGCGGAGGAGAGCCGCGCGCGCCCGCCCGCCGCTGCGCGCGCGGCGGCGCGGGGCTCCGGGGAGGGCGATGACGGGCGGGCGGCCGGCGCGGCGCGCTCGGCGGCCGGCGCATCGTCGGCGCGCGCTTCGAAGCGGGCGACCGATGGCCGGCTGCCGCGGGGCTCTGCAGGCGGCGGCGGGGAGCGGAGGTCGAGCGCGACCTCCGACGAGCTCGTGCGCTTCGCGTCCGCCTCGCGCGGCGGTGGGCGCTGCGCCTCCTCGGGTGCGAGGTGCTCCCGCATGGAGAACTGCTGCGAGGGACGCGCGGGAGGCGCCGCGGTCGCGGCCCCCGACCCGGCGGACGACTGCATCCGCGTCATGCGGGCGTGCACGAGGTCACCCTGGCGCGCGGCCACGACGGAGATGGCGCCGATGCCCTCGATGCGGATGTGCCACTGCGACGGCTTCGCGCCGAGGGCCTCGACGTGGCGGCCACCGCCGAGCGCGCTGAGGAGCATGAGGATGTCCTCCGTCGAGAGGGCGCTGGGATCGACGGCCTGGAAGGCGCCCGAGACCTTGACGCTGGGCATGCGCCCGGTGGCCACGGCGAACTCTGTCACCTCGGGGCGGTTCAGTTGCGAGAGCCAGGATCGAAGGGCGTTCATCGTCGTCGCTCGTCTCCGCAAGCCGACTCTATCAACGATGAGGCGCCGCGTTTCAAAATGTCGTGCGACGGCGGCGACATTCAGCCGCGGCGACCCGCGCCGCGCGGCCCCCGCGCCGACTCCCACCCACCGCCCCCGCTCGCGGCGACCGCGCCGGTCCTCCTCGGAGCGGTGCGACCCGGCTCACGCCCGCGGCGTGCTGCGCCGCGACGCGGCGCCGAGCTACTGGATCGCGAGCTTGAGCCGGGCGCCCTTCACGAAGTGGCCTGGCGTCTTGCCCTTCTCGCCGGGAGGCGCCTGCTGCTCCGAGTCGATGGTGAGCTGCATGTTGCCGGTCGACTCGATCTTCTTCATGGTCACCCTGGCGATCTCGACCCATTTCGTGGATCTCGGTCCCTCGGGGTCCTCGACCTTGCGGAAGAGCACCGCCTTGGTCCCCGCGGCGACCGGCTTCTCGGTCGTGGAGACGAGCGGCAGCAGCGTCGCGACCTTCCCCGCGCGCGAGACGAGCCTGCCGTAGACCTCCACGGAGAAGGTGTCCCACTCGCCCGCGCTGGGGGCTGAGGCGGGCTCTGCCGTAGGCGCGCTCTCGGCGCCGGCTGCCGCCGGCGCAGCCTGCCGCGGCGTGGCGGGGTGCTCTGCCGAGGCCGCGGTCGGCGTGGCGGAGAGGAGCGCGGCCGCGCCCGCGGCGACGAGCGATCGCGAGCACCTGGAGAGCCAATCACCAACCGTCTTCATGCCCCATGCTCCTTCGCTACTTCGACGTGATCCCACGACCCGCGTGAACTCCGCAAGATCGCAAACACCGCAGTCATAAAACTTCTCATCGTGACGCAGACTGACACCTTCCGCAACTCATTACTGACCGTGGCCTCTTCCGCGCGCCGCCCCGCGCAGCTTCACCTTCATCGTCGGCAGCTCGTCGGCGGCGCCTGAGCTTCGTCAGTCTCGTCAGTCTCGTCAGTCTCGTCAGCTTCTCTCCGCCCTGGGCGCCTGGGCGCGCCTCGCGCAGATTCCGGTGCTGGCCGCCTCGGCGAGGCCGACCGGGCTCCGGCTGCGCGGCGCACGCAGGAGTGCGGCGCGGCTCGCCCGAGCTCACCTGGTCATCTGGCTTGCCTGTCGTTCTGGCTGGCCCGTCGTTCCGGCTGCCTGGTCGCCCGGCTTGACCGCCTGCCTGGGCTCTCCGGCTCGCCTCGCTGGTTCTCCGACGGGTCCATCAGCGCGCTTCGCGAGGCGCGCTCTCGAAGAGCGAAACACCCACGCGAGCGACAGGCTGGCTCGGTCCAAGCCCGCCGTGCCTCATTCTCACCCGTCCGACGAAACCAGCTGCGTACAGCAGCGCGACCTCTCCCTCTCCAACCTCGCTCCGGGAACCTTCCCGGTGCCTTCCAACACCGCCGACCCGAAAATCGATGTCGGAGTAAGAGTCGCGTTTCAACCAAGATATCATGTCTTCGTCAAAGCAGAGCAGAAATTTTCGGACGCAATCGATTCTGGTGAGCCCCCGTGCGTGCATGTGTGACGCGTGCCGGCGCAGGGCATATGCCCCTGCGTCCATGTGCGCCGTCTATCCATGTGTGCCGGCGCCGGCGCGCCGGCGGGCCCTGCGGCTGTAGGATGGCCGCGGAGGAACAGAGCCCATGCCCACGGTCGCCGATCACTACGACAAAGTCCTCGCCGAGCACTATTCGAGGATGTTCGGAGATCACGACGCCAAGGTCGCCGAGCAGCGGGCCCTGTTCGAGCGCCTCGGCCTGCGCCCTGAAGGCTCGGCCGGAGCCGCACCCGAGGCCATCGACCTCGGGTGCGGCTCCGGCTTTCAGTCCCTCGCGCTGGCGCAGCTCGGGTTCAGGGTGACCGCCGTGGACACCTCGGACAGGCTGCTCGCCGAGCTCGACGCGCGCCGCGGGCCGCTCGCCGTCGAGATCGTGAGAGGGGATCTCCTTGACGCGCTGGAGCGCTCGGGGCCCCCCTGCGCGCTCGCCGTGTGCATGGGCGACACGCTCCCCCACCTCGGCAGCAAGTCGGACGTGGAGCGGATGTTCGCCGGCTGCGCCCGGCGACTCGCGCCCGGCGGCCATCTCGTGCTCACGTTCCGTGACCTCACCCGGGAGCTCGGAGGCGTCGACCGGTTCATCCCAGTACACGACTCGGCAGATGTGATCATGACCTGTTTCCTCGAGTACGAACCCGAGACCGTCAAGGTGCACGATCTCGTTCACACGCGCAGCCGAGAGGACGGCCGGTGGACGCTGTCAGCGAGCTTCTATCGCAAGCTGCGCCTCTCCCCCGATTGGATCTGCGAGAGGCTCGACGCGGCCGGACTCCGCGTCATCCATCGCGAGATCGCGCGCGGCCTCGTCACCCTCGTCGCGCTCCGGAGCTGACGTGGGCCGGGATACGAACACCCATTGAAATACCTCCTATGGAGGTTGATGGCGCGGGCGACGCGGCGCTAACTTGATATGGGAGGATCAGACCCATGTCCGAGAGAGCGAGTCAGACAGGCACGAACGACGCCGGGCAAGCTGCGGTCGTCAACCGGCCGTCGCGGGATGAGGTCCAGGACCTGCGGCGAGAACGAGACGAGGCGCGCCAGCTCCTGGCCACGCTGGTCGTGGCGCTCAAGCGCGCGACGTTCCGGCACGGCACCTACATCGACGGGCTCGGCGCCGCGATGGTCGCCGTGGATCGGTGGTCCAAGCCACGAGGCCGATGATCGACGGGCCGGCCCCGGGCTGCGGTGACGCACGGAGTCGCGGGCCCAAACCCCGAGAGACCTTCTGCGCGCCGCCTTGGCCGCTCGAACGACCTCGCCGCTCGTGGACGCAGCGCGCACGGCGAGCGCGGCGGTCCCGTGACGCCGGCCCCGCCTGCCGGCTAGGCGCGAAGGCCGGAACGGAGTAGGTTCCCGGCATGGCCGGATACCGCAGTCGTACATCCACCCAGGGGCGCAACATGGCAGGGGCGCGCGCGTTGTGGCGCGCCACCGGCATGAAGGACGCGGACTTCGAGAAGCCGATCGTCGCCATCGCCAACAGCTTCACGCAGTTCGTTCCGGGGCACGTCCACCTCCACGACGTCGGCCAGCGGGCGAAGAAGGTCATCGACGCCGCGGGCGGGTGGGGCGTCGAGTTCAACACCATCGCCATCGACGACGGCATCGCGATGGGCCACGCCGGCATGCTGTACTCGCTCCCGAGCCGGGAGCTCATCGCCGACAGCGTCGAGTACATGGTGAACGCGCACTGCGCGGACGCGCTGCTGTGCATCTCGAACTGCGACAAGATCACGCCCGGCATGCTCCTCGCCGCCATGCGGCTCAACATCCCGACCATCTTCGTGTCGGGCGGTCCGATGGAGGCGGGCAAGATCGTCGGGACGCACGACCGCGACGGCAAGCCGCTCATCCGGAAGCTCGACCTCATCGATCCGATGATCGCCGCGAGCGACGACAAGGTGACCGACGCGGATCTCGCCGCGATGGAGCGGTCCGCGTGCCCGACCTGCGGCTCGTGCTCCGGCATGTTCACGGCCAACAGCATGAACTGCCTCAACGAGGCGCTCGGCCTCGCGCTGCCCGGCAACGGCACGCTGCTGGCGACGCACGCGGCGCGCTGGGAGCTCTTCGAGGCGGCGGCGAAGCGCGTCGTCGCGCTCGCGCAGCGGCACTACGTCGACGGCGACGCCTCGGTGCTGCCGCGGAGCATCGCGACCTTCGAGGCGTTCGAGAACGCGATGGCGCTCGACATCGCGATGGGCGGCTCGACGAACACGGTGCTCCACATCCTGGCGGTCGCCCGCGAGGCGCAGGTGGACTTCAAGATGGCGGACATCGATCGGATGTCGCGCAAGGTGCCCAACATCTGCAAGGTCGCGCCGTCGTCGCATCACCACGTCGAGGACGTGCACCGCGCGGGCGGCGTGCTGACGATCCTCGGCGAGCTCGACCGCGCTGGGCTCATCCACCGGCAGGCGGGCACGGTCCACGCGGGCACGCTGGGCGAGGCCATCGACGAGAACGACATCCGCCGCCCCACGGCGACGGCCGCCGCGAAGAAGCGCTCGCTCGCCGCGCCGGGCGGCGTGCCGACCACGGTCGCGTTCTCGCAAGACAAGTACTTCGCCGACACCGACGATGACGCCCAGAAGGGCTGCATCCGCGACGTCGATCACGCGTACAGCCGCGAGGGCGGGCTCGCCGTGCTCTACGGCAACATCGCGGTGGACGGCTGCATCGTGAAGACCGCCGGCGTCGATCCCGAGATCTGGAAGTTCGAGGGGCCCGCGCGGGTGTTCCACTCGCAGGAGGCGGCGTGCGACGCGATCTGGGACAACCAGATCCGCTCGGGCGATGTGGTCGTGATCGTCTACGAGGGGCCGAAGGGCGGCCCCGGCATGCAGGAGATGCTCTATCCGACGTCGTTCCTGAAGGGGAAGGGCCTCGGGAAGGCGTGCGCCCTCATCACCGACGGCCGGTTCAGCGGCGGGACGTCGGGCCTGAGCATCGGGCACGTCTCGCCCGAAGCGGCCGAAGGCGGGAGCATCGGGCTCATCGAGGAGGGCGACCGCATCCGGATCGACATCCCCGCCCGGACGATCGATGTCCTCGTCAGCGAGGCGGAGCTCGATCGCCGCCGCCGCGCCGCCGAGGCGCGCGGCGCCGATGCGTTCAGGCCGAACCGCGACCGGAAGGTCTCCCCTGCCCTGCGGGCTTACGCGCTGATGGCCACGAGCGCCGCCAACGGCGCTGTCCGCGACGTCGGCCAGATCGAGCCGAGCCGGCGCGCCGGGGACGGCGCGACCGCGACCGCCCCGGCGCAGCGCAAGTAACGGAGCTCCAGCCGCCGTCCAACCGCCGAGCCACGCAGGCGAGGCGCGAACGAGGCCACAGCGCACGCAGCGCGGCGGCCGCCGTCGGTGGAACGGTGGCCGCCGCCCCGGTCACCCGGAGGCTGGCGCGCCCGGCGCAGGTCGGGCGCTGAGGCGCTCCGGACCCGTACGGCATCCAGCGCGACGGCGGTGCGCCCAGTCGCGTATGATGCCGTACATGAGAAAATTGGCGCTCATCGTGGCCACCTCTCTCGTCTCGGGTTGCAGCCCCCAGGTGCGTAATTTCCCCGGTGACCACGACGTCGGGAGCGGTGGAAGCGGGGCAGGCGGCAGCAGCAGCGCCACCGCCAGCAGCAGTGACGCCACCACCAGCAGCGGCGTCAGCAGCAGCAGCAGCGGCGCCAGCAGCAGCAGCGGCGGTGCGACGGATAGCTGCGTCGACCCGGCGGAGGACTGCCCGGCAGCGCAGAGCGCCTGCATGGAAGCGGTGTGCAGCGAGGGTGAGTGTGCGGAGCGGCCGAGGCCGGCGCGGACACCCTGCGGGGCAGACGGCAGCGCGGAGTGTGATGGAACCGGGGACTGCGTGGCGTGCGCGGGCGGCATGCAGTGCGAGTGCGGGGAGCCGGGTTGCCCGAACACGTGCGGATCGACGGACGTGATGGCCATGCCTCCGAGCTGCGTGGGGGGCGGACCGGGTGCCGGAGACAGCTGCGGGCCGGGCGACGCGAGCTGCTGCGGCAACAGGATGGTCCCCTGTGGCACGTTCCTGAGGGGCTACGACGGGACGCCGAGCACAGACGACTCGTTCCCCGCGGCCGTCAGCGACTTCCGCCTGGACAAGTACGAGATCACGGTGGGGCGATTCCGCGCGTTCGTGGATGCCGGGCAGGGCGTGCAGGAGAGGCCGCCGGCCATCGGGGCTGGCCGGCACCCCCACGTCAGCGGCAGCGGGTGGATCGCAGGGTGGAACACGCGGCTCGCGCCGAACACCGCGGGGCTCCGGGCGGCGCTGCAGTGCAATGGCGATCGCCTCTGGACGTGGACCGACGCCCCCGGCGCGAACGAGGAGCTGCCGATCAACTGCATCACCTGGTTCGAGGCGTTCGCGTTCTGCGCGTGGGACGGCGGCCGCCTGCCCTCCGAGGCGGAGTGGAACTATGCGGCTGCCGGAGGCGACGAGCATCGACCTTACCCCTGGGGCTCCGAGATCGACGGCGATCGCGCCTCCTACAACTGCACCGGGGATGGGAGCGGCGCGGGGGCCTGCGCGCTGAGCGACATCCTGCCGGTCGGGTCGAAGCCGCGTGGCGACGGGCGATGGGGGCACTCGGATCTGGCCGGGAATATGTGGGAGTGGACGATGGACTGGTGGCGGGATGCGCTCCCCACGCCGTGCATCGACTGCGTGCATCGCGTGGACGGCGATCGCGACGCGACGCGGGTCACCCGCGGCGGGAGCTACCGCGCGCCTGCGGCGGACGTACGCGCAGGCAACCGCGACTTCAGCTATCCCATCGATCGCGTCAACAACATCGGCGCCCGCTGCGCGCGCTAGAGCGGCGGTCACCCGCTTCGGATACGGGCCCACCTCGACGTTTTCGGTGCTCGGCGTACGTGAGTACGCCTGCGCGCCGAAAACGCCGATCTGGGCCCGTCTCCTGTGCGGGAGACCGTCGCTCTGCTCGGCAGGGTGCAGAGGTGGGCGGAAACCGATGTGGATCGGACATCAGGGGACGTCGCTGGACGCAGCGGGACGTCGCTGGACGCAGCTGGACGTCGCGGGACGCAGCGGGACGTCGCTGGACGTCCACGAGACCGGATTCGATGCGGGGTGTGGTGTGCGATGTCGACGCTGAGGAGCGGCGTGCTAGAGCGCGCGATCGTGGCGTCATCGAGAGGCCAAGCTCAGGCGCAGCAGATCACCGTCGTGGGCGCAGGCGTGATCGGGTTGACCACGGCGGTCGTCCTCCAGCGCGACGGCCACCGGGTGCAGGTGATCGCAGCGGCGCGCGGCGAGGGCACGACGTCCGCGGTCGCGGCCGCGCTGTGGCATCCTTTCCTGGCGGACCCGCCCGAGCGCGTCAACGCGTGGTCGTTGAGGAGCCTCGATGAACTCACGCGCATCGCGAACGAACACCCCGAGGCGGGAGTCGATCTCCTGACCGCGCGCGAGGCGGCGGACGACACGCGCCTGCCCTGGTGGGCTCCGAGCGTCCCGGACCTCGCGCTCGAGCCTGGACCCCACCCGCTGGGCGCGCCGTACAGCTTGCGATTCACGGCGCCGCGCATCGAGCCATCGTTGCACCTGCCCTGGCTGGAGGCGCAGCTCGACTGTCCGGTGCGCACCGAGCACGTGCGATCACTCGCCGAGGTCGAGGGCGATTGCGTCGTGAATTGCACCGGGCTCGGGGCGCGCGCGCTCACCGGCGACGGCGAGCTCGTCGCCGTCTACGGCCAGGTAGCGATCGTCGAACCAGGCGAGATCCACCCAGATGTCGCACTGGGTGATGAAAGGGACGAATCGGCGCTCGTCTATGTCATCCCAAGGCGTCGCGAGATCGTGATTGGCGGTTGTTTCATTCCATCGCCCGATGATCGCCCGTTGACGCCTGATCCCAAGCTCGCTGACGCAATGCTCCAGCGGGTGCTCGCGGCCGGGCTCAGACCGGGCCGCTTGCTCGGCTCACGCGCCGGGCTGCGCCCTTATCGGAGCACCGTGCGGGTCGAGCGTGAAGGCCGTGTGATCCACAACTACGGCCACGGCGGTTCGGGATACACGCTGGCATGGGGTTGTGCCCACGAGGTGAGCGCGATGCTGCGGGACGGCAACGCCTCGACACACGGCCATGTCTAGCGGAATGTGCCGAGCGCACTGTTTTGACGCGCGCGATGATGTCAGCGTCAGCGTCAGCGTCAGCGCGGCGCCTCCGGGCCTGTTCCTCGGACAAAGGGCAGCGGCGCCAACGCCAACCCACACACGCCGCAGCGAACGCCGCTACGAGCCAACCCGCGCTGACGCAGGTGGACGAAGTCGTCGCAAACCGACGCAACGGTTGCGTCGATCGCAACGGTCGCAACCGACGCAACCGCCGCAACCGACGTAACCGCCGCAACCGACGCAACCGCCGCAACCGCCGCAACCGACGCAACCGCCGCAACCGACGTAACCGACGCAACCGACGTAGCCGCCACCAACCGAAACAAACGACGCTGCTTCTGGAATCCAGCCAACCAGAAAGCCCAACGCAACGCTCCGAAAGTCCCGTTGTGCTCCTGTTGCTAGGCTGCTAGATTGGATTCGTGCTCGTCTGCGAGCGTCTCCCGCCTTCTCTCGCAGTGGAACCGCCCATGGCGCTCCCCTGTTCGTCCGAGAGAATGGCCGTGGACGGCCTCGCTCTGGAGGTCGCTAACCCCTGACGACCTCTCGGTGCCATCCCTGGAACGCGGTCCCGAGTGGTCGAACGTTCGTTTGCGCTTGATCCGGTGTCCACCGTTCGCTGTCACCAACGTGAAGATCCGAAGCTTCCCCCGGGAGTTTTGAGCGCCATGAACAACGACGAGAATCGACTCAGTCGTCCATCGGGGCGGCCAGCGGTCTGGAGTTTCACGAGGAGCAACGACGAGAATTGCCCGAGCCGCCCCTCGGGAAGGCCGTCGGGGAGACCCTCGGGCAGGCCGTCGGGGCGGCCCTCGGTGCGGCCCTCAGGCAGGCCGTCGGGGAGACCTTCCGGGCGGCCGGCCCTCTGGAGCGTCCTGCCGCTCGACAGCGGCTTGCTGCAGACCCGGACGATCGAGTGGCCGACGGTGGCGCTCTTCGCGGGGTCGTACGCCCTCTGGGCGACGGCCGTCTACGCGGGCGTCGCGGGCTGGGTGTCGACCGTGCCGGCCGTGCTCGCAGCGGCCGTCGCCGCGTATGCCTCCTTCACGCCGATGCACGAGGCCTCGCATCGGTCGCTGGCGCGCTCCGCGCTGCTGAACGGCGTGATCGGGCGGCTGTCCGGGCTGCTGCTCGTGGCGCCGTTCCTGGCGGTGCGTCACTTCCACCTCGAGCACCACAAGCACACGAACGAGGCGGACCGGGATCCCGACTACTGGAGTGGGCGCGGCCCGTGGTACCTCCTGCCGCTCCGCTGGGCGACACAGGATCTCCACTACTACTATCTATTTTTGCGCTCCTACCACGCGCAGAAGCGCGCGGAGCGGATCGAGACGGTCGCGTCGCTCGCGGCCATGCTCGCGCTCGTGGCGCTGGCCTTCGGGCTCGGTTATGGCGAGCTCGCGCTCCTCTACTGGATCTTGCCGGCGCGGCTGGCGATCTTCTTCCTCGCGTTCGCCTTCGACTACCTGCCTCACTACCCCCACGAGATCACGGCGGCGCAGAACCGGTACAGCGCGACGCGCGCGGTCGACAGCGCGCTGTTCAACGTGCTGCTCTTCGGGCAGACGTATCACCTGATCCATCACCTCTACCCGGCCGTGCCGTTCTTCCGCTACCGGACCGTGTGGAAGCACCAGCGCGAGGAGCTCATGAAGCTCCGCTCGGAGAGCGTCCCCCCGCCGCGAGCGCCGTTGCCCCTGATCACGGCGGGCAGCCTCGCCGCGCCGCGGGCGCCCACGATCCAGACGGCCCACCCCAGCCAGGGCCCGGCCGAGCTCGACGCCATCTGATCCGCGCGGCGCGGCGCCGCTCCATCGGACGCTAAAGGCGCGCGCGGCGGCGGGAACGAAGCGCTCGGGGTGGCAGCAGGACCTCTCGGAAGAGCAGCGCCTCCGCCACGGCGCGGCGGTCCAGCGCGACGCTGGACGCGTCGAGGCGCGACCCGAACGCGTCGGGCCGTCGCTCGCTCGTGCCGAGCGCCGGGATCGCGGCGCGCGCCCTGATGAGGATCGAGAGCGACTGCGCGGGCGCCTGATGGGCCGCCAGGACCGCGCCCGCAAGGAGCGCCCGGGCGTCGAGGACGGCGGGGACCCGGCCGGCGAGCAGCGCGCCGCGCGCGCGCGACGCCTCCTGGCGCTCGTGAGGGCCGTAGTCGAGCCCGTTGATGTCCTGCAGACCGAAGCCGGACAGGGCGGTGAGCGGGCCGGCATAGAGGCGCTCCACGATCCACGCGGCCATGGTGGCGAAGGGCGCCAGCGGGACCGGGCGCCAAGAGCCCCTCACAGGCAAGAGCAGGTCATCGAGGCTCACCTCGGCGTGGCGGCGCGCCCACGCCTCCCGCAGGGCGCGCGCGTCCTCGTTGAGCCCGGCCCGGTCGAGGACCATGCACCCGATGAGCACGCGCAGGTGCGGCGGAGGGTGTTCGTCATAACGCGCGCCGGTCACGTCCGTGGGGACGGCGATAGACGCGTACGGCTCGTCCTCCTGGAAGAACAGCTCGCTCATCGTGAGCACGTAGGCGGGGCCGAACATGAGCGTGCCAAAGACGTCACAGAAGATCTCCTCGAACCACACGCCGAACACCCGCCTGAGCGCGGGAGCCCCGAGGCGATCGCCGTCCGGCGCGAGCGGGCGCACCTGCTCGCCCCCCAGGCCGAGCTCGCGGCGCAGGGCCGGCTCGAGGCCGTCGACCGAGGCCAGGAAATCGTGGCCTATCTCGTGCGCGAGCGCCGGCCAGCGCAGCGGGGTCGAGAAGAAGTCGACAGGGAGGAAGATGGGCGCGATCGACGTCGGGATGAAGCCCGTCCAGATCGCGATATCGAACTCCGTGAGCTGCGTGGCCGGCGCTCCGCTCCGGAGCGGCAGCCCCTCCGCCCGCGCGAACGCGATCACGGGCGCGTAGCAGGCGTCGGCGAGGGCGTCCGCGTCGCCGAGCTCGGGCAGGAGCGACGGGTCGCGGCGCTGCCGCACGAGCACCGCGATCTCGCCCACGACGAGCTCGATGTGGTCCGCCGCGGCCTCCGCCTCGCGCGCCGTGAAGCCCGCGTCGACGGCGGCGCGCAGGCGCCCGATCTCGTGCGGGACGGCCCCGAGGAGCACGTCCGTGAAGCGCCGGTTCGCCCGTTCGTGACGCACCACCTCGCCGAGCGCCACGGCGCTCTGCTCGAGCTCGACGAGCCGCAGGAGCACCACGCGCAGCCGGTCGGCGTCGGGCGCGCGCGGGGCGCCGAACGGCATCCCCGCCCACGGCGTAGCGCTCGGCGGCGCGACGTCAACGGGCGCCCTGTCGCTCCCCGGCGCGACGTCAACGAGCGCTGGTTCGCTCCGCGGGGCGTCCTCGCCGCCAGGCCGCGCGGCGGCACGCGCAGCGCGCTCGGCGCGCCTGGCTTGCAGGCTCCCGACCATGCTCGCGAGCTTGACGATCGCCCAGATCACTCCGATGAGGGCGCCGACGTATTTCTCGAGGTCGATGTCACGCATGGCGCCCGTCCAGCGTCGTCGGGGCGCGGCTCGCAGGCCGCGCGGCTCTCTGGCCGCGCAGCGCGCGGCGACAACGCCCGGGGCGGGCCGAGCACCTCGGCCAGGACGAAGCGCCGCACGAGCGCGTCGCGGCGGCCGAGCCACGCGAGGAGCGGGCTCGGTGGGTCGCGCGGCGGCACCTCACGACTCCCCGACGGGGTCGGGCTTTCCCCCCGTGGTGCCGGCGATGCCCTGGCGCATCTCGGTGTCGGCGATGACGTTGCGCATGTTGTAGTAATCCATGACGCCGAGCTTGCCTGTGCGGAGCGCCTCCGCGACGGCGAGCGGGATCGTCGACTCCGCCTCGACGAGCTTCGCCCGCATCTCCTGCGTCTTGGCCTTCATCTCCTGCTCCTGCGCGACCGCCAGCGCGCGGCGCGACTCCGCCTTGGCCTGCGCCACCTGCTTGTCCGCCTCGGCCTGCTCCGTCTGGAGCTTCGCGCCGATGTTGGAGCCGACGTCGACGTCGGCGATGTCGATGGAGAGGATCTCGAACGCCGTCCCTGCGTCGAGGCCCTTCTTGAGCACGTTCTTCGAGATGGTATCGGGGTTCTCGAGGACGTGTTTGTAGTCGTCGGCCGAGCCGATGGTCGAGACGACGCCCTCGCCGACGCGGGCCAGCACCGTCTGCTCGCCCGCGCCGCCGACGAGGCGATCGATGTTGGCGCGCACGGTCACGCGCGCGATCGCGAGGAGCTGGATACCGTCCTTGGCCACGGCCGAGACCTTCGGGGTCTCGATGACACGCGGGTTCACCGACATCGCCACCGCCTCGAGCACGTTGCGGCCGGCGAGATCGATCGCGGCCGCGCGCGAGAAATCGAGCTCCATCCCCGCCTTGCCCGCCGAGATGAGCGCGTTGACGACCGCCTCCACCCGCCCGCGCGCCAGGTAGTGGGCCTCGAGCATGTCGACGGACACCTCCTCGAGACCCGCCTTCACGGCGCTGATCCGCGCGTTGACGATCTGATCGGGCGGCACCCGGCGCAGGCGCATCGCGATGAGCGTGAGCATCGAGACCCCGGCGCCCGACGCCTGCGCGGCGATCCACAGCCGCAGCGGCACCATGTACAGCGTCGCGACGATGGCGACGAGCACGAGCCCGCCGATCACGATGACCGAGATGATCTCCATATCCCTCTCCACCCGTCCCTGTCCGTGAAGGGCCGCCTCTCGCGCGCTCTCTAGGGCTTGCGCGGCTCGACGACGACCCGATTCCCCTCCACGCTCGCGACACGCACAGGCGTGCCGGCCTCCACGTAGAGGCCGTCGGTCACGACATCGACCGCGCGATCCTCGATCTCGACCGTGCCGGCGGGGCGGAGCGGCGTGAGCGCCCTGCCCTCCTTGCCGGCCAGCGCGGCGAGCCGCGCGTCCGGGCCACGCCCGCTCCGCTGGGTCTCGAGCAGCACCATCTTGCGGCCCACCGGCGTCCTCGGGACAGCCCAGAACAGGAGCCACGTCACGCAGACGCCGGCGCCCAGGGCGAGCAGGCCGTAGCCGATCCCGAGGGACGCCCATGCGAGCGCGACCGCGCCGAGCACGGCGGCGCCGCCGAGGACCCCGACGAGGCCGACGCCTGGGATGACCAGCACCTCGATGGCGAGCAGCACGAGCCCCGCCACGAGCAGCGCGACGACGAGCAGCGCCGGCGTCACGCTCCGCGCTCCTCGCCCGCGCTGGGCGCGACCGCCCTCACGACGACCCGGCCCCCCTCCGCGCGGATCACGCGCACGCGGGCGCCGGCCTCGACATAGCCGAGCTCCGAGAGCGCCTCCACGCGGCGGCCGTCGAGCGCGACCTTGCCCGAGGGGCGCAGATCGGTCGCGGCCGTGCCGAGCCGGTCCACGAGCGACGCGGGCGCCGCGGAGGCGTCGGGAGGTCCTCCGACGGCGACGCCGCGGATCGCCGCGTCCAGAACGAACCGCCGCCCGAAGCGCGTCCTCGGCGCGATGCGGGCGGCGCCCACGGCGAGCGCCGCCGTCGCCGCGAGCGAGCCGCACACCGAGGCGAGGGCGCGCGGCAGCCAACCGGCGTGCCAGGCGACATCGACCGGCACGCGCTCGAGATCGAGGAGCGAAAGGACGAGGGCGCTCGCCACGCACGCAGCGCCCGCAACCCCAGGGACGATGTGCCCCGGGGCGAAGATCTCCACCGCGATGAGGATCGCGCCGACGGCGAAGAGCGCAAGCTCCTCCCAGCCGGCGAGCTTCACGACGTGGTGCCCGAAGAAGAAGAGCGCGAGGCACGAGAGCCCGACGGCGAGCGAGACGCCGTGGCCAGGCGCGTAAAGCTCGAGGAGGATACCGAGCATCCCGAGGGTCATGAGGACCCCGGAGAGCGTGGGATCCGAGAGGAAGCGCGCGAGCTCCTCGGCGAAGCTGGGGCGCGGACGGATGATCTCCGCGGGCTGGGAGCGGCCCAGAGCGCCGAAGAGGTCTGCCTCGCTGCCGGCCTGCACCTCGGCGACGCCCCACGCGAGCGCCTGCGCGCCGTCCAGCGTGAGCAGCTTCCCCTTTTCATCGAGGCCGGGGACCTCCACGTCAGCGTCGACCATGGCCTCGGCGATGTCGCCGCGACGCCCTTTCGCCTCCGCGGTCGCGCGCATCTCCTTCCGCATGTACGACACGACCTTCTCGGCGACGGGCTTCATCTCGCCACCCTCGCCGATCTGCACGGGCGTCGCCGCGCCGAGAGTGGCGCCGGGGGCGACCGCGATGACATCGCAGGCGAGCGAGATGAGCGCTCCGGCCGAGATCGCGCGCGGGTTGACCCAGCACACCGTGCGCGCGCGCGCCCGGAGCAGCGCGTCCCGGATGGCGAGCGCGGCGTCGATGCGGCCGCCGAGCGTGCTGATGTCGAGCACGAGGAGGTCGCCCTCCCCCTGGGCGGCGACGATGCGCTCCAGGAAGGGCGAGAGGCCGAGATCGATCGTCCCCGAGATCGCGACCACGGTGACCTTCCCCGCGCCGGGGATCGACGGGAGCGGCCGCGGGCCGGGCGGCGCGGGGGCTCCGGCCGCGGCCGCGCCGCCCGGGCCCGCCGCGGGCGCCGCCGTCTCGCCGCGGGCGGGGAGGCACAGTGCCATCGTCGCGAGCAACGCGAGGAGCGGGGTCGCGAGCCGCGCCCACCTCGCGGCCTGTTCCAGCAGGCGCCACAAACCAGTCAAGCCCCGCTCCCTGCTATGGCCGCTCGGCTCGCGCCGCGCGCCATGCTCCCTGAGGTTCACGCCGAAGAACGCCGCGACAAGGGTAGCGCATGGCGGCGCTCCACGATACCCCCTGCTCAGGCTGCTCCGCCGCTGCCAGCCATGAACCTCGCCACCGCATCCGCGAACTCGGCTGGTCGCTCCACGATCCAGTCGTGGCTTCCCCTCGAGGAGACGACAAGGGTCGAGTCGGGGATCAAGCGTTGGATGGCGAGGGCCGAGCCGATCGGCACCGTGAGATCGCGCGCGCCCCAGGCGAGCAGCGTCCTCACGCGCACGCGCGCCGCGTGGCCGCTCAGATCCGCGGTCGCGGCGATCTGCAGGAGGCTCAGCGCGCTCCACGTGTGGAAGAGCAGGTTGTGGAGGAGAGCAGGCGTCCCCCGCGCGACGAAGCGAGGCGCCAGCAGCACCTCGGCCGCGCGCGCGAGGACGAGCGTAAGGACCGAGCCCGGCGGGTTGAATCCGATGGAATCGACGAGCACGACCCCGGAGAGCCGCTCGGGGTACAGCGCCGCGACGACCAGCGCCACGGCGCCAGACAGCGAGTGGCCGATCAACGTGACGCGCTCGAGGCGCAAAGCCCGCAAGGCCTCGGCGACGCAGCGCGCATACCGCGCCAAGGTCCACGGCGCGCGGAGCCGCGAGGCGCGGCCCGAGCCGGGCAGCTCCAGGACGAGCACCCGCGCGTGGCGCGCCATCGCCTCGACCGTGGGCCGGTAAGTCGCTCCGTCGATCAGCATGCTGGGCAGAAGCACCGCGGGCTTGCCGGTGCCCGTCTCGGTCACATAAAGGATCTCGTCTCCGACCCGGATCTCTCGCCCACTGCCTTCCGCCGGAGCCCCCCGCCTCTCCACGGGGCCCGCGGAGATGGGCAGGATCTTCTCTCCTCGACCCGACCGCGGGACATACGAGCCTGCGACAAGGAGCGAGCGTCCGGCGCAGGATCCCGTCGTTCCGCTTCGTCGAACGCGCTTTCCCATGATCGGCGAGCCGTTGCCGGACGCGTGCCAGCGCGGGCTGGTTCGCCGCGAATTTGCCGCGGGGATCGCATGAAAACCTGGAAGGCCGTTGAGCCTGTCGCGCGCCGCGCTAAGCTCCTCGACACAGGCTTCGACACAGCAATCTCCAGGCTGATTGGGGGCCAGCAGGCATGTCGCCGCGGGCCGAGAGCCGGACGGCGCCTGCTCGGACAACCAGCTCTTCTGGAATGACAGAGGCGATATGTTGAGGTTCCGCTCCACGTCCGGAGATCGGAAGATGGCCGAGCTCAGCGTCTCGGCGCTCTCCGTATCCGCTGCGATGTCCGTCCTCTCCCAGGGTGCATGGGGGACGGAAGCGCCGCCCGCTGCGGAGGTCCAGTGGGCCTATGCGCTCGTCGCTGCGCTCGGGTATCTGCCGGCCGCGATCGAGATCGCCGCAGCCACGCTGCGGCGGACAGGGATGTCGGCAGAGGCGTATTTGCGGAAGAACGCAGCGCAGCTGGACCCGGGGGGACCCGAGGGGGAGATCGTGGGTCTGGTGCTCGGCGACGCGCTGGAGTCGCTCGGCGAGGAGGCGCGCCGGGTGGTGCATGCGCTCGCCGTGCTGCCTCCGGCCGGCGTTCCGCTGGAGGTGGTCGCCGCCGCGGCGGGGAAGCCGGCGCCCTCCGCTGCGCGGCCGCTCCAGCTGCTCGTGCATGGGCGGGTGGTGTCGCTCGAGCAGGGCCCGCAGACCTTCACGATGACGCCCCCCGTGCGCGCCGCGGCCCGCGAGGACGCGGCGGCCGACGCGAGGCGCTGGGATGCGCTCCACCGGGGAGCGGCGGACGCGATGCAGGCGCTGCTCTTCTGGACGGCCGCCGTCGAGGGGCGGCCGGAGGCGGCGTCGCGCCGGCGCGTCGCCTGCGAGCTCTTCGCCGCCCTCGACCTCGCGCCGTTCCGGGACGGCGAGCGCGGCGCCGAGGTGCTGGCGCGAGCGCTCGTCGACGCCTGCACGGTGGTCGATCTCGGCCTCCCGGCCGAGCTCCAGCAGCGATTGCTCGACGAGGCGGCCCGGCTCTCGGGCGACGCGCTCCCCGAGCTGCGCGAGCGCGCTCTCGCGGCGCTCGAGAGCGCGCGCCGCGCCGAGCTCGCGAGCAAGCGGCGCGGCACCTTCGGGACGCTCCGCGCGACGCCGGCCGCTCGCGAGCGCGGCCGCCCGGGTCACCGCGACGTCCTCCGCAAGGCGGTGCGCGCGAACGCGCAGCGCGCGGCGGCGCGGAGCTCGCCGCCGGCCGATGACGAGGTCTTCCACAGCGCAAAGGAGCTGCTCGCGCGCGGCAACCGGCGCCTCGGCGAGGGCGCGCTAGACGCCGCCGTGGCGGACTACAGCGAAGCGCTCGCCGCGTTCGAGGCGGCCATGCACGGGCGTGGCCAGGCGACGGCGCTCCTGCTCCGCGGCGACGTGCGCCGGCGGCAGGGGGACCTCGCGGCCGCCTCACACGACCATGAGCGGGCGCTGTCGCTGTTCAAGGCGGCGTCCGACCGGGCCGGAGAGGCGATGGGGCTGCTCGCGCGCGGCAACCTCCGGCTCGATCAGGACGAGCTGGCGGGGGCGGCGAGCGACTACGGGTGCGCGCTCACGCTCCTCAGGGCTTGCCGCGATCGCCTGGGCGAGGCCAACGTGCTGAAGGCGCAGGGTGATCTGTGCTTCAGGGAGGGGGACCTCGCGGGCGCCGCGCGCGACTACGACCGCGCGCTCTACATCCTCGAGGGCGTGGAGGAGCGCGTCCTCAGCCAGCTCCGCTCGCCCCCGCCGAGCAGCCACGATGAGCGTCGCGGGGCGAGCTCCCGCGTCCGCGCCGCGCGCGAGGTGCTCCCGCAGCCGGAGCTCCTCCGGGCGCTCGGGTGCGAGCAGACCCATGCGCGCACGTGGCAGGCCCGCGGCGACCTGCGCCTGCGAGAGCGGCAGACGGCGCTCGCGGCGCGCGACTATGGCAATGCGATCCTGCTGTACCGGGACAGCGGAGATCGCCGCGGCGAGGCCGCCGTGCTCAAGGCCCGCGGCGACCTGCGCCGCAAGAGGGGCGCGCTCCCGGGCGCGCAGCGCGACTACGAGGATGCGCTGCGGCTCTTCGAGGAGCTCGGGGACAGCGCGGGCCAGGCCGCGGTGCTCCATGCGCGCGCCGACCTGCGCTGCGAGCGGGGCGATACCGCCGGGGCGGCGCTCGATTATTCGAGGGCGCTCGCCCTGTTCGACGCGACGGGCGATCCCGCTGCGCATCTGGGCGCAAAGGGCGCCGTCACGGGCGTCTCCCACCGCGAGGACCCACCGCGCCGCGCCGCAGCGGCTGTCCCGCGGTGAGGACGGGGCTCCACGGCGGCCGGCCGGCGGCGGTGTCGCCGCGCGCCGGCGCCTTGCCTCGTGCGCCTGGGCAGCGCGGCGCGGAGGGCGCGCGGGCGGAGGAAGGGCGCTCGGTTCGGCGGGGATCAGCCGCCGAGCCACCGGCGCGCGAGCTCGAGCGTGCGGGCGTTGTCGGGGACGTGCTGGAGAAAGCGCTCGCGCCAGGCCGGATCGCCGAGCTTCTCGGCGCGCGCGAGCAGGGCCGTCCTGGCCGCAGCGATCGCGACGGCAGCCTCATCGTGCCTGCCGCTCGCGGAGAGCGCCTCGGCGTAGGTCAGGCGGACGAACGACTCGCCCTCTTCGATGGTGCCGAACGACGCCAGCGTGGCGTTGGCCTCGACCGCTGTCCGGACCGCCTCCTCGATGCGACCGATCCGGAGCAACACACGCGCGAGGACCGCGAAGGCCTGCACGCCGAGCGTCGGTACGTCGGGAACGAGCGAAATGGCAGCGCGCGCCTCGCGCTCGGCGGTCTCGAGATCGCCGGCGGCGAGGGCGATCCTCGCGAGGCAGCAGCGAGAGATCACCACCACGCGCGCGCCGCGCGCCTCCAGGCTCGGCGTGGCGCCTGCTTCTGTGAGCATCCGCGCCTCGGCCAGCTGGCCGCGATACGCGAGGACCTGCGCCAGGTTGGAGTCAAGGACGAGCTTCAGGTCGCCGAGCTGCAAGCGGTCAGCTTCCTCCTGGGCTGGGCGCAGCGCCGACTCCGCCCTCTCGAAGTCGCCTAGCTCCGCGTAGACAAACCCCAGGTTTCCACGGCAGCTGCAGGCGTTGCGGCGATCTCCAGCTTGCTCATAGGCAGATACCGCGGCTTCCCCGCTGCTCACGGCGGCGCTCAGGTCACCCGTACACACTGCGTGGCTCATACGTGCTTCGTGGAGGCGCCCGAGCACGTCCATGTCTTGCAGCTCGGCTGGCGACAAAGCGCGCTCGATGGTTTCGATCAAAGCGCTCCCTTCGGCATAACGTCCACCCATGATCAACACGCTCGCGACGTCGCCGAGACATGCGAGCTTGGCGCGATGCGCGTTGCCTGGAGCGGGGGCATCCGCCGCCACGGACATCCATCGCGCGATCTCATCGATCGATCCCAGCCAGGACAAGACAATAACCACTTGCCCGATGACCGAAAACCAGACAACCGATCCACGCTCGACACACGCGATCGCCTCGATGCCTCGCTCCAGGGCGAGCGCGAGATCGCCGCGCCACGCATACGCTTCGGCCTGCACCCGGCGGAGCCTGCCTGCAGTCTCTCCGGCGGCACCGCAGCCGATGCCGCGGTCGGCCCGCTCCAGCGCGGCGACCAGGTCGTTGCCGCGAAGCGCCTCTTCCGCGGCGCGCAGGTACGCCTCGGCCGCCCGCAACGGCGCGCCGCCGATCTCGAAGTGCTCTGCGAGCGCCATCGCGTCTGCGCCGCCGGTCTGCTCCAGCCAGTCGCCCGCGAGCGCATGTCCGATGCGGCGGTCGCGCTCGGTGAGCATGCCATAGGCGGCCTCCCGGACCAGCGCATGGCGGAACCCGTACTCCACCTCGCCTGCGACGCGCGCCTCGTGGCGTCGCTGGATGAGCTCCCGCCGCGCGAGCTCACCCAGCCGCGGCGCCACCGGCGCGCCGCCCACGAGGGCGGCGACCCCGCCCTCCCAGAACGTCTCGCCGAAGACGCTCGCCGCGCGCAGCGCGCGCCGCTCCTCGACCTCCAGCACCTCGAGCCGCGCCTGCACCATCGCGAGCGCAGTCTCGGGCGTTCCCGCGCTCCTCCCCTCGGCGACGGCGCGGATCTGCTCCTCCAGCACGAACGCGTTGCCCTCGGCGCGGGAGAGGAGCCGCTCGATCTGGTCGGCGCCGATGGCCTCGCCGAGCACCTCGCGAATCAGCCGCTCGCTCGCGCGCCGGGGCAGCGGCGCAAGGCCGATCCGGAGGCCGTGGCGCTCGCTCCAGAGCGTCGGGAAGAGCTCGTGGACCTCGGGACGGCCAAGCGCCAGGACGAACAAGGGCAGGTCCCTGGCGTGCCGGAGCGCGGCGTCGATCAGGGTCACCGTGGGCAGGTCGCCCCAGTGGAGGTCCTCCAGCACCACGAGCACCGGCTGCCGCTGGCACTCGGCCTTGATGAAGTCGACGAACGCCTCGCGGACGCGGTCGCCCATCAGCATCGGGTTTTGCCGCGCCGCGCGGAGCTGCACATCGCCCTCGTCGGGGAACGGCGCCCCCACGAGCTCGCCGAGAAACGCCGCGACGTGCGGGCGCTTGACCACGAGCTCGTCGAGCTGCTCCACCCGGGCGACCACCTTGCTCCGCCGCACCTCCAGCGGCTCGCCGTCGAGGATGCGCAGGGCGCGGCGGAGCGCCTGGGCGAGCAGGCCGAACGCGGAGCCGGCCGCCATCGGATCGGCCCTGCCGATCCAGACCTCGGCGGCCTCGCCCTGCTCCTTGAGCGTGCGGAGGAACTCCCAGGCGAGGCGCGACTTGCCGAGACCGGGGGCGCCCACGACCACCACGGCGCTCGCGGAGGGCTCCTCCACGCAATGGCGCCACTCGGCGGCGAGCTGAGAGAGCTCGCGCTCGCGCCCCACGCAGGGCGTCGGCTTTCCGAGCAGCCTGGGGACGGAGTCCGGCTCCGCCTTGGGGCCGCGAAGCCAGCATCCTTCGGGCTCCCGCGCCGTATCGAAGCGGCTCGAGAGCAGGCTTGCGGTCGCATCGTCGAGCCGGATGCCCGAGGGCGGCTGGTCGCCGGGCCCGGCGATGAACTGGGCCACACGATCGACGAGCTCGCCGACAGGCAACCTCCCCTCGATCTCCGCCAGCCCCGTCGCGACGGACATGGGCGCGCCGCCGAGCGCCGTCCGGAGCGCGAGCGCGCAACGGGCCGCTCGCACCGCGAGATCCGTCGGAGACTCGGCGCCCGACAGCGCGATGAGAAGCCAGCGCGACTGCAGGAAATCGAGGCTCCCGCCGTGGCGCGCCGCGATGTCCCGCAGCGCCTGCGTCCGCGCGACCCCCTCGGCGTCCGAGAGCGTGGCCTCCGTCTCGGCGCTGCCGTTAGCGGCCAGGATGACGCACATGACCCTGCGCTCCGCTGTCGTGATCTCCTCGCCAGGAGCGCGCGGCGCCGCGACGCCGCTCCCTCCGGCGGCGAGCCCCTCGCCGGCGAATGCGGCGAGCTCCGCTGCGACGGCGTCGCCGTCGCGCGGCCGCTCCCCTGCCTTCTTCGACAGCATCCGCATCACCAGGCGCTCGAACGGCTCAGGGATGTCGCCGCGCAGCTCCCCGAGCCGCGGCGGCTCTTCCAGGACGACCTTCACGAGCAGCGCGAGCGCGCTGTCGCCCAGGAACGGCGGGCGCCCCGCGAGGCACTGGAACAGCACGCATCCGAGCGCGAACACGTCAGCACGGGCGTCGACGGCCAGATCGCCGCGCGCCTGCTCGGGGGCCATGTACCCGGGCGTGCCGAGGACAGCGCCGGGCGACGTGAGGCTCCGCGCGAGCCGGAGGTCGCGCGCGACGCCGAAGTCGAGCAGCGTGACGCGCTCGACGGCGCCCTCGACGAGCATCAGGTTGCTCGGCTTGAGGTCGCGGTGAACGACGCCGTGGCGGTGGACGGCGCCGAGCGTCGCCGCCACGCGCGTGGCCAGCGTCACGCTCTCGGCGAACGCGAGCGGCCCTTCGGCGAGCCTCGCCTCCAGGGTGACGCCGGAGAGCCACTCCATGGCCAGGTACGGCTGTCCTGCGCCGGTCACGCCGTGCGCGACATACTGCACGACGCCGGGCAACCGCAGCGTGACGAGCGCCTCCGCCTCCCGCGTGAACCGGCGCAGATCGCGCGCGCTCGTGCCCTGGAGGACCTTGAGCGCGATCGCCTCTCCCGACAGCCGGTCGCGCGCGCGGTACACGTCGCCCATCCCGCCGGAGGCGGCGAGACGCTCGACTTCGAACCGATCCTCGACGAGGTCCAGCGCGTGCACGGCGCTTCCTATGTACTCGTGCCGGCCAGCTGGGTGTCTGTTTCTCGTACGCGCGGTGCTAGGTCCGCGGGTCACGAGCCGGCGTAAGCGGCTCACGGAGCGGCTAGCGCCCTCGCTGCCGCTCGAGCCGCTCCCGCATCACGTTAGGGATCCTCCCGGCCGCCTCGATCGCCCGCGCCAGCGCCGCGTTCGCGTCCTCGTGGAGACCGCGCCGCGAGCGCGCCCGTGCTCGCGCCTCGATGACCTCGATCTGCTCTTGCCCCACAAAGTGGCGAGCGGACCGCTGCTCGAGCTCGTCCCATTCCTCGTCGCTCGCCTCCCGCGTCGCCAGATCGATCATCGACCACAGCACCTCTTCCGCAGGGGTCATCGCCGTGTGCTCGCGCCCCGCCGCGACGGCCGTCGCCTGCCGAGCCCGGATGGGCTCGATGATCTCCCGCGCCCTGCCCTCTTCGCCCTGATAAAGGAGCAGCCTCGCCTGAAGGAGCTGGACCACCGGCCGTATCTCCTCCCCCCACCGCTGGCGCTCCAGCGTTATGGCCCGCTCCACGTGTGGCAGGGCGGCGTCCAGATTGCCCATCAGGTAAAGGTACTCTCCCAGGTTGAACTCGCTCACGAGCTCCATGATCCCCTGACCCAGCTCGCGCGAGATGGTGAGCAGTCGACAAAAATCCAGGATCATCCCCGCGCTGTCCCCGAGGCAGGCCCGCTGGAGCGCCCGGGCGTTGATCGCTGGTCCGAGATGCAGGAGATCGCCGCGCTCCTCGCACATGCGGACCGCACGATTCAGCACCGTGCCTGCCTCGTCCAGCTTCCCCAGCCCCGGGTAGATGAAGCCCAGGAGGAGCAACGACACGACGAGCGTCTCGTAGCCCTCGTCGCCTAGTCCTTCTGCCTGCGCCGCCGAGCGCTCGAACTGATGCGCCGCCTCTTCATCGCGGCTCTCGCGGTGGAGCGAGCGCGCCACCCCCATCGAGAGCCGCGCCGCCAGCGCGGCCGGCAGATCGCCGCGCGCGAGCGCCCCCGCCTCCTCCACGCGCTGCTTCGATCGTCCGTAGTCGTCCATCCAGTCGAGCGCCGTTGCCTCGTCGAGCAGGATCTCGATCTGCTCGATCACGTCGCCCTCCTCGACCGCCATCGCGCGCCCGCGATCGAGATCCTCAAGCGCGTCGTGGTAGCGGCCCAGCCGGTAACGCATCAGCCCCCGGCCCCGGTACGCCTTCCTCCGCCGCACCCCAGGCGCCTCGACAGGCTGCGCGAGCGCCCGGCTGTAGTAGAGCTCCGCCTCCACGTAGGCGTGCCGCGCCCGCGACCGCTCGGCGAGCTCCAGGTAGGCGTCCTCCGCGACCGTCGCGAGCCCCGCCTCGGCCGCGTGGTGCGCGATCCTGAGCCGCCGTTGCTCCCGGCCCTCGTGGGCCGCCTCGCGGTGGTGCTCGTACGCCGCCAGGTGGATCCGCCGCCGCTCGGCCTCGGCGACGTCCTGCGCGACCGCCTCCCGCACCAGCGCGTGGCGGAAGCGCAGCCGGTCTTTCCGGTCGCCGACCAGCACGCCCACCTTCAGCAACCGCTCGGTCCCGACGCGCGCATCGAGCGGGAAGGCCGCGCCGTCGCCACGGAGATCCAGCTGGCGCAGCACGCCCGCGATCTCGTCGATCGACACCTCTGCGCCAAGCAGCGAGACGAGCCGCGCGTGCGCCCCGAGCGCCGGCCCGAGCGCCGCGATCTCCGCCTGCGCCAGCGGATCGAGCGACGGCAGCACAGGGAGGCGTTCGAGCTCATCGGTCGCCAGGTACCACGCGTCGCCCCGCAGGTGCCGGCGCAGGATCCCCTCGCGCTTGAGCCCGTGCACGAGCTCCACGAGCAAGAGCGGCACCCGCTGCGAGCGCTCGAGCAGGCGATCGATCGCCGGCTCCGGCACGTCCCGCGCGGGCAGGAGCAGCCGCCGGCACAGCGCCCGCGCGCTCTCGTCGTCCAGCGGCTCGAGCCGCAGGGCCTCGTGTCGCGCGGCGCGCTCGCCCCACGAGGGGTGCGCCTCGGCAAACGCCGGGCGCCCCATCGCGCAGATCCACAGCGGCGTGGCCTCGTCCGCGAGCGCCGCGTACTCGAGCGCAGCGAGCGTCGCGTCGTGGGCGAAGTGCGCGTCGTCGAGGAGGACGATCACGGGCGACGCGGCCGCGCACTGGCGCAGGCACTCGCCCGCCGCCCGCACGCGCGCCGAGCGAAGCGCGCCGGGCGCGGCCCGGAGCGCCTCGAGCTCGGGGAAGATGTCGACGCCCGTCTGCTCGTCCACCCATCCGAGCGCCATCGCCAGCCCCAGGCGGAGCTCCTCGCCAAGCACGGCACCGAGCGACTCCGGGAGCGCCCCGCGGACGCCGCTCTCCGGGGGCTGCTCGGGCACGCAGAGCGCCTTGCGCACGAGCTCGTGGAGCGTCGCGTCCGACACGCCGCTCGTCGGCTCCTGCCCGCGCAGCTCGATGATCTGGGCGTTCGGCAGCCGCTCCCGGAGCTGCTTGCCGAGCTCGACGAAGAGGCGGCTCTTCCCGTGGCCGGGCCCGCCCGTCACCGAGACGACCGTGGGCTTCTTCATGCAGAGCGCCTCCTCGGCGCTCTGCAGGAGCTGCTCGAGGAGGTCGCGACGGCCGACGAACCCGCCGGGGCGCGTCGCGTCCCGCGACTGATCCTCGATGCCCGGCGGGAGCTCGTCGCCCACTGCGGCGTGCGACGGCTGCGGGAGCGCGGCCGACGCCTCGGGCGTGAGGAAAGGCCCCAGCGGCCCGGCGGCGGACGGCCACCGCTCGGCGCGCGAGAAGAGCGGGCTCAGGAACCGCCGCGTCCCGTCCGGGCGCGCCTGGATCGACACGGGCGCGAGATCGATGAGGACCCGCGTGCACAGCCCGCGTCGCAGGAGCTCGTCGGCCGCCCGCTGCGCGCGGCGCGCGGGGCTCGTCGGCCCCTCCTGGCCGAAGACGCCCACGTAACGAGCGCCGGACGCGTGCGCGAGCTCGCCACCGAGCGCCAGGAGCCTGCGCTGCACCGCGATGCGATCGGCCGCGCTCTCGAAGAACAGGAGCCCCATCACGCGGCGCTCGATGCCGGCCGCGGAGCGCGACCCCTCGCGCGCGCTCGCTGCGACCTCGTCCCGGAGCGCGCGCTCCAGCGCCACGCGGAGCTCGCTCGCGCTCGCGAACCGCTCGCTCCGTTCCTTGGCCAGGCAGCGGTGCACCACCTCCTCGACCGCCCGCGGTACGGCCGCGCTGGCCGACAGGCGCGGCGGCCTGCGGCTCCGATGATCCTCCAGCACCGCCGCGCGCGGCCCCCAGAACGGCGGCCGGCCCGCGAAGAGCTCGTACAGGATGACGCCCATCGCGTAGATGTCGGCGCGGGCGTCGAGATCCGGCCACCCGGCCGACTGCTCCGGCGCCATGTACTCGGCCGTCCCCACGGCGAGGTCCTCGTCCTGCCCGTCGTAGCGCCACCCCACGACGCGGGCGATGCCGAGGTCGATGAGCGTCGCTTTCGCCTCATCGACGAGGATGTTCTCGGGCTTGAGGTCGCAGTGCACGTAGCCGCGCGCGTGCACGGCCTCGAGCGTCGCGAGCGTCGCGAGCCCGAGCCGGGCGGCCTCCTCGAGCTGCGGCGCAGGGCGCGCCGCGAGGCGGGAGGCGAGCGTGGGCGCAGCGATGTGCTCGATCACCACGTAGGGCGAGCCGTCGTCCAGCGCCCCCCCCGCGTGCACGGCCGGCACGTGGGGGGCGCCGATGGCCGAGAGCGCCTCGACCTCACCCCGGAGGCGCTGGGCGGCGTCGCGGCGATCGGCGCGCGCGAGCTTGATGGCCACGCGCGCGCCGCCGCCCTCCGGCTCGGCCTCGAAGACGAGGCCGAAGCCGCCCTGCCCCAGCGTCCTGCGGGTCCAGTAGCCGGGGAAACGAGGCAAAGCGACGGGGACGACCTCCGTGATCTCCGGAGGAATCGACGACTGGCCAGACAGCGGCCTAGCGGACTGCGTGCACTCGGGGCACACGCCCTGATTCCGCCGCCCGCAGGCCGGACAGCGCCCCGCTTCCCGGGCCGCGCGTTCCGGCTGCTCGTCTCGTAGGGCTTCCGAGCCCATTCACGCTCCTAGGGGCCGGCCGTCAAGAATGTGGTCACCACCTGGTCCGTGCGAGCGTAAGGGTTGACGAAATAGTTCGTGACACACCCCCTGAAGTAGCCGGCGTTGGTGTCGATCCCGTTGCACAGCTGATTGCACGAGCCCCAGATCACCATGGCGCCGCACGGTTGCCAAGTGACCTCCCCGGTCGTCGGGTTGGTCTCAACGTGGCCGGCCGCGCAGTCGCGTTTCACCTGGCGCGCACGAACGTAGCCCACCGAATCGTAGCAGGCCCCCACATACGGTGTCGTGGAGAACAGGTTGCCCCAGAACGCGCCCTCTCTCACCGGGAACTCCGCGCGCTCCGCCGTCGTTGACGCCAGTTCGTTGTTGCGCAGGGAGATCCTCACCGAGATACCGTACCAGTTGACCCGCGCGGCGAGGCAGGCCGAGATCTGATTCTGGACATAGGTATCGTTACTGATGCCATTGCTCGCCCACCAGTGCGCGTAGCCGAGGTCGCCGCGGTACACCTCGGGGTGGATGACGCCGCTGCTGTCGGTCCATGAGAACGAGAACGTCTGGTCGGTGCGGAGCGAACAGCTCACGACGTAGCGCAGGAGGTCCCTGGACAGGGCGCCGGTCTCTCCCGGGTTCTGGATGGCCGACTTCGCGCTCGTGCTCAGTGAGTTCAGGCTCAGCGCGTTCAGGCTCAGCGCGTTCAGGCTCAGCGCGTTCAGGCTCAGCGCGTTCAAGCTCAGCGCGTTCGGCAATTGGCCGTTCTCGGCGATGAGCTCGCCCTCGGCCTCCCCGACGAGCTCCTCCGCCTGCTCGTCGATCTCGGCGCCGATGCAGGCAGCGGTAAGCAGAGGTAATGCGAAGACCGCAACACTTCGTGCACTGAAAAGAACCATGGTGCTCCCCCTTGTCATCGCCGCGATTTGGCGTTTAGGGTCGAGTAGCCGCAAAGTTTAAGTTACCATTTCGAAATGCTTCTGCATAGTGCTTTAGTAAAGGATGCGTTCGATCTGGAGAACACTCTGGCAGCTGGGCTGTAACGCACCGCGACGCACGGCGCGGAGGGGCAGATGAGCGACGAAGAGGACGAGACCAGGCCGTTTTCAGATTTCGAGAGGTCGGCCGCGCGCGGCGAGTTCCCGCCGGGTACCCTGGCGGGCGAGTACATCCTCGAAGGATTCATCGCGCGTGGCGGCTGCGGTGTGGTCTACGGGGCGAGGCACGTCCAATCGGGCAGACCCGCTGCGGTCAAGGTGCTGAGCGAGGCGGTGGCCCACTCTCGCCGTGTGGTCGATCGGTTCGCACGCGAGATCGACGTGCTGCGGTCGATATCCCACCCCAACATTGTGGAAATCTTCGGAGTAGGTGAGCTGAACAACTTTCAGCCATTCTATGTCATGGAGCGCCTCGAGGGCCAGACGCTTGATGCGCTGATCCGGTCCCAGACGCGGCTCACGCCGCGCGAGACCCTGGAGCTGATGGAGCCTGTGTGCGCAGCGCTAGCAGCCGCGCACACAGCGGGCATCGTTCACAGGGATGTGAAAGCGAGCAACATCTTCATCTGCTCGGGTCCGCCACGTACCGTGAAACTGCTCGATTTCGGAATCGCGAAGATGATGGCGCCCGAGGAGGGGTCAACATGGCTCACCACGGCCGGACGTATGCCCGGGACGCCATCCATCATGGCTCCAGAACAGATCCTCGGCGGTCCTATCGATGCGCGGGTGGACGTCTATGCGCTTGGCGTCCTCCTTCATCGCATGCTGGTGGGCCGGTTGCCGTTCCACACACACGATATGGATGAGATGGTGCGGAAGCACCTGGAGGAGCCGCCGCTGCCACCGAGCCTGCGGGTCCCGCTGCCCATCGAGGTCGACGCGGTGGTGCTGCGGTGCATGGAGAAGCGGCGGGAGCGGCGCTTTGGCTCGGTCGAGGAGCTGATGGCCGCGCTCAGGGACGCCATCGGCGGGCCCGCGTCGGGCCTGCCGAGCGGGCCCGACCCGACGCACCCTGCGGTGGCGGTCTATCTGGAGGTCCGGACCCGCGGCGACGCCGGTGAGCTGGATGACACGCTGACCTTCGACATCGGTCGGGTGCTCGACATCGCCGAGTCGCAGCTCTCGCGCGCAGGGTTCATCCTGGCGTCGATCACCGGCAACGAGGTGCTCGGCGTTCGCCTCCTCCCGGGAAACGCGGCACAGGCTCTACAGGAACGGCGCGCAGCGATCGAGCTCGCGAACGCCGTGCACCGGGCGCTGGCCCAGCGACCGGAGGCGGACCCGCGCCTGCACGTCAACGTGTGCGTGCACGCGGACGACGTGCAGGCGCGCCTCTCGTCGCAGCCCGAGATCACCGGGGGCGCGCTCATGTGCGCGGGGCACTGGGCTCCGGCCGACGACGTGCAGGGGGTGTTCACGACGCCGAGCGCGACCGCGGGCCTGCTCTATGACGAGCCGACCCCCACGCGCCGCGCGTAGCCACGAGCCGCAACGAAAGGAGCGCCCTCGATCGCGGGCGCGTCAGCGCCGCGATCGAGGGCGGGTGATCCAGCGCACAAACGTCGGCCATGCGCGGGTGCCGACGCCGACGTTCGCCGCAGGCACGGTCGACACGAGGCCGCCGAAAGCCACGAGCGCGCAGGCGGCGAGCAGCTGAAAGCTCGCCTCGGCGTGGCCGGCGACGCAGAGGAGCAGCGTCGAGAGGATCGGCGCGCCGTAGGACAGCGCCCCGAGCTGCGGCACGTCGCCGTGCTTCGTCGCGTGATCCCACGCGAAGAACGCGACCCCCACGGGGCCGAGCCCGAGCGCGAGCAGGCCGAGCGCCTCTCCGGCCGTGGGCACGATCGTGCGCTCGAACGCGAGGTGCCCGGCCAGACCCAGGGCGGCCGTCGCGGCGCAGGAGCCTGCGATCGCGTCGGCAGGGACCTCGGCGAAGCGGCGCTGGAGCACCGAGTACGTCGACCAGACGAGCGCGCAGCCGAGCGCGGCCAGGTAGCCGGGCGTGTGCGTGGCGCTCAGGCGGACGGTGCCCCCGTCGGCGACGAGCGTCCAGACGCCCGCGAGCCCGAGCAGCGCCCCAACCAGGTGCCTGCGGCGCAGGCGACCGCCGGGGAGCGCCGCCGAGAGCAGGACGATGAGCAGCGGCCACAGGTACGAGATGAGGCTGACCTGCACGGGCGGCGCGGCGGAGAGCGCATAGAAATAGAGGGCGTGATAACCGAACAGGCCGCCCACGCCGAGGATCCAGCTGCCGAGCGGCTGGCGCAGCGCGCCGAGGCCGCCCCTGCCACGCCGGGCGAGCCGCGCGGCCCCGAGGAGCGCCGCGACAGCGAAGGTCGACGAGAGCACCTGGAGCGGCGGCAACCTGCGCACCGAGGTCGAGAGCAGGGCGAGGCTGCCCCAGAGGCCGATCGCGGCGACGCCCGCCAGGGTGGCGGCTCGCCGCGAGGGGCGCGCCGCTGGCGTCGTTGACGGCGTCGCGTCCGACAGGGCAGCGCCGTGAGTCGTGTCCGACATGGCGCCGAGCATGGCGCGCCGGCCGGCCGCCGTCTTGGCTCAGGCTCCGCTGTCCTGTGCCTGGACTCCGGGCTCGCGGTCCAGCGAGATTCGCCCGCGCCACGCGGTTCGCTGTGCCGGAGCTACACGCCCCGTCCTAACGACATTCGCCCGCGCCCCGGCTTGCTGTGCCTGGGCTGCGCGCCCGCGGCCCGGCTACGCTCGCCCGCGCCGCGGCTCGCCCCGACTCTCGGCCCGGACCGCACGACGCAGGGCCGCCGGGGTCACGCCGCGGCGGCGCTGCAGGCTGCGGGTCAGGCAGCTCTGGTCGGCGTAGCCACAGCGGATCGCGATCTCCGCGATCCCGAGCTCGGTGCGGGACAGGAGGTCGGTCGCGCGCGCGAGGCGCAGATCCGCGATGCGCTCCTGCACCGTCGTCCCGAGGACCGTGCGGAACAGATGGTGGAGGTGCCCCAGGCTCAGCTCCGCCCGGGCAGCCACGTCCGCGACGGTGAGCGGCTCGTGCGCGTGGTCTTCGAGGAAGCGCAGAGCGCGGCGCAGCTTCTCCGGGGCGCGCATCGGGCCGAGCGCGCCGCGCGCCCCGCGCTCGGCCAGCGTGAGCACGAGCAGCCCCGCCCACTGCCGACGCAGCGCGAACGGGTGTCGCACGGGACGAGCACCCCCGAGAGCCCGGATGCCATGAGCTCTCGACCGTCCATCGAGAGCTCTATCGCGCCTTCCAGGGGCAAGACCAGCTGGTGGTGCGCGTGGCGGTGCGCGACCACCTCGGCCGAGTATCGCCGGACGCCGAGCTCGACCTCCTCCATGGCGCGCCATGATCTCACGCGCGGCGCGCGCGCGCCATGCTCCCTCGGGCTCCTACCCCACCAGCGCTCCCGAGGGCTCGCCGCCCCGCCGGCGCGCGGCACGCAGCGCGCGCCGCGGGGCGGAGCTCACCGGCAGGGCGGACCGTACAGAGCGGCGGCGCCGCGCGCGTCGTGCTCCGTCAGGTCGAGGTCGCCCCAGTTCGTGCCGTTGCACCACGGATAGTGCATCACCGAGCCCGCGTCGTACGGCGTCAGGGCGCGCCAGCCGTCGTCCTCGAAGCAGGCGCCCGCCTCGGGCCGCGTGTGCTCGTGGCGGAAGCCGAGCGCGTGGCCGAGCTCGTGCCGCAGGACGCCCGTGAGCGTCCAGAGATCCAGCGGGCCGAGGGCGGCCGAGTCGATGAGGAGATTGCGCGCGCGGCGCGAGCTGTCGGGGAAGAACGCGCGCGCGTAGTACGGCTGCCCCTCGACCGGGCGCACGTCGAAGACGACCCGCTTGTTGCGCGCATCGCACGCGGCGTCCTGGTCCGCGCTGTGAACGAAGCGGACGCCCGCCACCTCCTCCCACGCCGCGGTGGCGCTCTCCATCGCGGAGACCACCGCGCCATGGTCGTCACCGAACGCCTCGCTCACGCAGTAGCTGAGGTTCCGCTTCTCCCTGTCGCTCCACCTCACGTCCCTTCCATGGCTCTGGTCGACGATGAGCGCTCCGCGCTGGACGTGGCGCTCATAGAACCGCTCGAGCCCGTCGAGGCTCTCGACGGGAACGTCGCCATCGACGATGTAGATACCGCTCTCCGGCTCACGATAGGTGCGAGCCACGAGCTCGTCGAAGCTCACCTCCGTATCGCCGACCTGCTCGGAGATCTCCTCTCCCGCAGGCGCGCCAGCGGCGCACCCGACCGGCGCGAGCGACAAGACAAGGAGACCAAGAGTGCCATGAAGGAGACCACGAGACTCCGCAGACAGATGGCTCATCATACAAGTACCTCTCGTTCATGCCTTTCCCTCTCGGGTCAGGCGAGGGCGCGCAGCGCCGCAGTGAGCTCCGCCGGACGGCGCCACGGGACCCCCACGGCGGGTCGGGCCGACTCGACTGCTGGTGCTGACGCGGATGGCGTCCGGTTTCGGTGTCCGAACTTGGCAAGCGACGTGCCGCACGCGCGATGGCGTGACTTTGCCGTCCAGAGGTCAAGCGCGAAGCGATGGAGTCCACTCCTGTGCAGCGGGTGCTTGCGCACCTGTGCAAGGACTTGCGTATCGAGATCGAAGCAGAGCGGGAAGCGCGCGCCGCCGGGATCGGATCGAGGCGGTGGATCGACGGGTACTTCGTCCCGCCATCGTGCTGGTCGCATGGCGCGACCAGCGTCGAGCGTCGTGATCGTGCGCTGCGCGCCGCCGGGTGGCGTACGGCGCGGCGGCCTGCAATCGAGGGCTTGACGGCACGGCGCGAACAGAAAATCGTGGCAGCCATGCCGGGGAGAGGGACATGGCGGCGCGCCCGTGCGCGGTGGCGACTCCCGCGGGGCGCGCGCGCCGATGGAGGCGGCCGCTGATGACGTTCGCGTTCGCGGAGGGCACCGTGTTCGCCGGGCGCTACCGCCTCGGGCCCGTCATCGGCGTCGGCGGCATGGGCGCCGTGTACGAGGCCGTACACATCGAGACGAACCGGCGGCGCGCGCTCAAGATCATGCACCCGACGCTCTTCGAGAGCCCGAACCTGCGCGAGCGCTTCCAGCGGGAGGCGCGGATCTCCGCGGAGATAGAGAGCGAGTTCATCGTCGAGGTCTTCGACGCGGGCATCGACGAGCAGACGGGCATGCCGTTCCTCGTGATGGAGCTGCTGCGCGGCGAGGACCTCGACCACCGCATCGAGCGCCTCGGCAAGCTGCCGCCCCTCGAGGTCGTGACGTACCTCCACCAGGTGGCGCTGGCGCTCGACAGGACCCACAGAGCCTCGATCGTCCACCGCGACCTCAAGCCCGAGAATATCTTCCTCACGCAGCGCGAGGACGGGCAGCCCCACGTGAAGATCCTCGATTTCGGCATCGCCAAGCTCGTCGCCGAGCACGCGAGCGCCGGGCGCGCGACCCACGGCGTGGGCACGCCGATCTACATGGCGCCCGAGCAGTTCGACGGCGCCCCGCTGAGCAGCGCGACGGACGTGTACGCGCTCGGCATGGTGGCCTACACGCTCCTCGTCGGGGCCTCGTACTGGGTCAAGGAGGAGAAGACCGGCAACCTGCTCGCGATCCTCGCCGCCGCCTCGCGCGGGAGGCCCGACCCGGCGAGCACCCGCGCGGCCGCGCGCGGCGTGACGCTGTCGCCGGCGTTCGATGCGTGGTTCGAGAAGGCCACCGCCCTCCGGCCCGACGATCGGCTCCAGGTCGCGACGCAGGCGGTGCGCGCGCTCGCGGAGGCGCTGGAGATCGCGCCCCCGCCGAGCGCCGCGCGGTCGCCGGCGTGGATGGCCGAGCTCGCGACGAGCGCCACGGTCGTCTCCGTGTCTGCGGGCACGCCGATCCATACGCCGCCGGACCCGCAGGACGATGAGCCCGACAAGACGCCGCTGCCCCCGGGGACCCTGCACGCCGAAGCGCCTGCGAGCGCGCCGTCGCGGGTGGGGCGGATCGCCGGCATCGCGATCGCGCTCGCGGTCGGCGGGCTCCTCGGCGCGGTCGTCTATGCCACGCAGGTCGAGCGCGCGCCGGCGCCCGCGGGGAGCGCACCGGCGGGGACGCCGGCAGGCGCGGGCATCACGACGGACGCGGAGCCGAAGGTCGTCACGCCCCGCATCGCGCCGCTTGGCGCCGCCTCCGCCGAGCCATCGGACGTCCCGTCCGAGCCCGCCCTCGCCGCGCCATCGGACGTCGCGCCTCCCGGCGCTGGCTCGGCCGCGCCCTTGGTCGGCGCCGCCTCCGCCGCGCCTTCTGCGGGCGCCTCCTCCACAGCGCGGGGCGCGCAGGCGCCCGCTGGCGCCCCGACCGCCAAGAAGAAGAGATGGACGCGCGACTGAGAGAGGCTCGCCGCGCGCGACGATCCCGAGAGCCCTGACGACGCCACGAACGCCCGAACGCTCCGATGAACACAGCGCGAACCACCCTCTCCGCCGCATGCCTCTCGAGCGCGCTCGCCGCCGCGGGCGCGGCCTCGGCTGCCCCCTCGGATCCCGCCCAGGCCGCGTTCGATCATGGCGTCTCGCTCATGGAGGCAGGGCGCTTCGAGGAGGGCTGTCCCTCCATCGAGTACAGCCAGCAGATCGATCCGCGGCCCGGCACGCTGTTCACGCTGGCCGAGTGCGAGGCGCTGCGGGGACGGCTCGCGACGGCGATCGCCCGGTTCGACGAGTACCTCGCGCTCTACCCCACCCTGACGCCCAAGCAGCAGCGCACGCAGGGTGATCGCGAGAAGAGCGCGCGCACGCAGAGAGAAGCGCTCGCGCGCCATGTGCCCGGGCTCCGGCTGGAGCTGCCGCCGCACGCGCCGCCGAGCACGGTGGTCGAGCTCGACGGTCGGACCCTCGCCCCCACGGCGATCGGATCCCTGCTGCCTCTCGATCCGGGGAAGCACCTCATCAAGGCGCAGGCGCCTGGAGGTCCCGTCTTCGAGCGCTCCGTGGCCCTCGACAAGGGAGAGGAAAAGACCGTGGCATTGGAGGTCACGGCGCCGCCCCCACCGCCGCCCTCGCCGCCGCCGTCCGGCAACTCGGGAGCAGCGGGCATGACGAGCCCCATCCAGGTCAGCGTGCCGCCCGCCCCGACGACGCGCGACGAGGGAGCCGGCGGGCGCCGCCTCGCGATCTACCTTGCGGGTGGGCTGGGCCTCGCGGGGTTCGCGGTGGGCGGCGTCACCGGCGCGCTCGCGATGGAGAGGAAGGGCATCGTCGACAAGAACTGCGCCGGAACGGCTTGCAATCACGAAGGAAAGACGGCGGCCGACACGATGAAGGCGCTCGGGCTCGCCAGCACGATCGGCTTCGGGGTGGGGCTCGCCGGGGCCGGCGCCGCCGCGGTGCTGCTCTTGACCGAGCCGAGGGCCCCAGACCCGGGCGCGTCCCGCGGGACGTGGATCGCCGCAAGCGTGGCGCCGCTCGACTCCGGCGGCGCTGCGCTCGATGTGCGAGGGGCATGGTGACCTGATGGAAAGAGTGCGCGTGCGCTGGGTGATCGCCGCGGGCCTCGCGTTCTCGTCGGCCTGCACGGCCCTCCTCGGAGGGGACCAGGACTATTACGAAGTCGTCGGCGCCGGAGGCGGGGGCGCGGGCGGCGGCGGAGGTGCAGGCGGCGGAGGCGCAGGCGGCGGCGGAGGTGCTGGCGGCGGGGGCGAAGGTGGCGGCGGAGGTGCAGGCGGCGAGCCGCCCGAGACGTGCGCCTCGGCGGACGAGTGCCCTGGAGGCGACGTCTGCCAGGTCCCTGTGTGCGACGACGGCATCTGTGGATTCGAGCCGGCCGACGCGGGGACGCCTTGCGGCGGCAGCGGGTCGTGCGACGACGGCGCGTGCATGTGCCCGTCCGGCGAGGCGTACTGCGAGGAGGCCTGCGTCGACACGGCGACCGATCCGCTGCACTGCGGCGCCTGCGGCCATGACTGCCAGGGAGGCGCGTGCGAGGCGTCGGCGTGCCAGCCGGTCGTGCTCGCGGAGGGGTTCCGGAATCCGGTCGGCATCGCGCTCGACGCGGAGCGCGTCTACTGGACCAACCAGGCCGTCGAGGGCTCGGTGATGACCGTGTCGAAGCGCGGAGGCGCGCCCGCGGCGCTGGCCACGGGCGTGCACAGCCCGTGGGACATCGCGGTGGCCGGGGACTATGTCTACTGGTCGAGCTACGTGCTCGGTTACCTGAGCCGATCGCCGATCGACAGGTCCGACCCGGTGGACCTCACGCAGCAGTCGAAGCCGGTCGCGATCGCGGTGGACGCGACGAACCTCTACTGGGCCGATGCCGTCGGGTACACCATCAGCAAGATGTCGCTCGCGGGCGGCGCCGAGCCGGTGCGGCTCGTCACCGAGCAAAACGAGCCGTTCGATCTCGCGGTCGACGCGACGCACGTTTACTGGACGCTCGACGCAGAGACAATCTCGAAGGGCATGGTGTTGCGGGCGCCGATCGCCGGAGGCGAGGCGGAGACGCTCGCCGCGGAGCAGCGCCAGCCGCAGGGCATCGCCGTCGACGCGACGCACGTCTACTGGGTGAACCAGGAGGGCGACGTCCACAAGACCCAGCGCGAGGGCGGTGGGAGGGACGTCACGCTCGTCAGGGCGGGGACGCACGCGCGCAGCATCGCCGTCGACGCGACGCACGTGTACTGGACGGCCCCGAACGACGGCGCGGTGAGGCGCACGCCGCTCGACGGCGGCGTCGAGGAGACGTTCGCCGAAGCGCAGGAGATGCCCTGGGAGATCGCTCTCGACGAGACGAGCGTGTACTGGACGAACAACGCGAATTCAGGCCGCGTGATGAAGCGCGCCAAGTAATCCCCTCACCTCGACCAGGCCATGGAACGTCCCGTCGCACGATTCCCGTGGGCTCATTGGGCCCATGGAGTGACGGTCTTCACGCTGACGCTCCTCGCAGCGGTGCCTTTCTGGCTGACCGACCTCCTGCCGATGATGGATTACCCACCCTTCCTGACGTTCGTCCGAGCGTTCCAGGACCACGGGGATCCCGCCTCACCCTTTCACGGCACCTACACGACAGGCTGGCCCATCGCGCCGCTCGTCCTGCCGATCGTCCTCGCGCGGGCGATCGCGGCCGTGAGCTCCATCGAGATCGCGGGCAAGGTCCTCCTCACCGCGTACACCGTCGCCCTGCCCGCCGCCTCGATGCTCCTCCTCCGCGTGCTCCGGCGGGATCGCTGGTGCGTGCTGCTCGTCTTCCCCCTCGTGCATTCGTACTGGGTGAGCGGCGGCTTCTTCGCGTTCGCGACGGCCCCTCCGCTCGTCGTGCTGGGCCTGGCCGTCGCTGTGAGATGGCTCGATCGGCCGTCGCCGCGCCTCGGCGTCGGCCTCGCCGCGATCGCGGTCGCCCTGCTCCTGTGGCACGCGCTCGCGCTGGCCCAGCTCCTCCTCGACGTCGCGCTGCTCTGGGCGCTCTGGAGGGCGCCAGGGCCGCGGGAGCGATGGCGGGCGCTGCTCCCGCTCGCGCCAGCGCTCGTCCTGTTCGCCATCTGGGTGGCCAGGTCGGTGCTCACAAGCCCCTCCGGCGCCCCCGTCCCCGGCCCTGTCGCGGCGTGGCCGCCCTTCTTCGAGAACGCTGCGCAGCTCCCCGAGTTCGTCGGGGTGCTCCTTCCGATCTCGGTCGGTTACGTGCTCCTCTTCGCGTTGCTCGTCGTCGCCGGCGCCACCGCTGAGCCCGCCGCGCCCCACGCGTCGCCCGAGTCCCCGACCGCCCGGTACCGGGTCCCGAACGCGTTCGCCGTGCTCGCGCTCGCCAGCGTGGTCTGTCACCTGGTCCTCCCCTCGTATTGCCTCGGGGTCGAGGGGATCAACAACCGGCACCCCTGGATGGCCGCGCTGCTCTTCACCTTCGCCTGGAACCTGCCGGCGCGCCCCGCGCCGAGAGCGGGCCTCCTCGCCTCGATCGCGCTCGGCGGCGGCGCCCTGCTCCTCCACCTCTGCGGGCGCTTCGTCGACTTCCATCGAGAGACGGTCGGCGCCTCCCGGCTCATCGACAAGCTATCTCACGGCCAAACGCTGCTGGCGCCCCTCGACGCGTGGGGGGCGACGGAGGCGTTCCCCGTCAAGCCGCTCCGCGCCGTCCAGGAGATCGCCACGGTGCGCCACGGCGGCCTGCCGAACAGCTCCTATGCAGGCTACGGGATGAACTTCATTCAGTACGTCGGCGGCAAGAACCCGATGCCTGGCCTCGGCCCGAGCTGGCTCCGCCACCCGGAGCTCACGAGGTTCGATTACGTCCTCCTGCGCTCGCCCTCTCCCGCGCTGCTCGCCCACGAGCGGCTCGAGCTCGTCGCGCGCGACGGGCAGTGGGCGCTCTTCACCGTGCGGCGCTGACGCGGCGCAGGGCGGGAGCGCGGGCGAACGCTGACTGGAGGAAATCGCCGGCCCGCCTGCGCCTCCGGCAGAGGGGAGCTGCGCTCCCCGCCGCGGGGCGCGTTTCGCTGGACGAGCGGCTGCGGCTCGCCAATCCTTGAGCGCATGAAGCTGACCAGCATCGCCGCAGAGACCGTGCAGATCGCGAGTCGCGGCGAGTACACCGCGCGCTCGGGCGCGACCGTCCGCATCCGCGACCGCGTGCTCGCCGCGGTGAAGGGGACCGTGCTTTACCGGCCCGGATCACTCGACGCCTGGGAGCCGAAGGAGCGCCTCGATAGCCCGGCGACGATCCAGGTCACCGGCGAGACCACGGGGGCGGCGGGGCGGCGGCTCATCGAGCAGGAGGGCGAGGCGCGCGTCATGGCCCTCAACTTCGCTTCCGCCAAGAACCCCGGAGGCGGGTTCCTGCGCGGGGCCAAGGCCCAGGAGGAGGACCTCGCCAGGTGCTCGGCGCTGTATGCGTCCCTGGTCGAGCAGCGCGAGTATTACGACGAGAACCGCGCCTGCGGGAGCTTCCTCTATACCGACCACATCATCTACTCGCCGGACGTGCCGTTCTTCCGCGACGAGCAGCACGCCCTCCTGGACCGGCCGTTCGCGCTGTCGATCATCACGGCGCCGGCGCCGAACGCCGGCGAGGCGTTCCAGCGCGACGACGCCACGGACCAGGAGATCCGAGCCGCGCTGGAGCGCCGCGCGGACATGGTGCTCGCCGCGGCAGGCGCGCACGGGCACCGGTGCCTGGTCCTCGGGGCGTGGGGCTGCGGCGTCTTCCGCAACGATCCGCGCGTGGTCGCCGACGTCTTCGCCCGGTGCCTCGAGAGCCCGCGCTTCCGCGGCGCGTTCTCGCGCGTGGTGTTCGCGGTGTACGACCGGGGCGACGATCGGCCGAATTACCGGGCCTTCCAGGAGCGGTTCGCGAAGGCGTAGGCGCGTACGCCCCCAGCGCCGCCGATCCCGCGCGCCGTCACGGCTCCACGCGGATCACACCGTGGGATCCCCACGCCAAAGCTGCGTGGACGTCGCGCTCCCCGCCTACCTCCACCGAGAAAATCGAGGACTGACCCCCTCCACCGGGTCCGTTTCGAATTGTCGGGTCGCGATCGAAGAGCGAGAGTCATGCCTCCGACTTGAGGACGATCGACGACAGGCTCGCCGCGCTCCTCGCCGCGGCCGTCTTCTCCGCGTCACCCCCGCTCCTCTGCGGGTGCACATCGACCGCGCCCGCGCAGCGGGCCGCCGCGCAGGGGACCGCGGCGCCGCTCGCCCAGCGCTTCGCCAGCGAGCCCGCGCCGACGCCGCGCTTCCCCGACCCGGAGCGCGGGCAGAAGCTCCGCGCAGCGGCGGCCGACGTGCAGGCGCTCGCGCGGCGCGCCGCGGAGAGGGAGCACCTGCCGGCGCTCGCGCTCGGCGTCGTCATCGACGAGGAGCTCGCGATCCAGGCGGTGCTCGGCGTGCGGGACGTCGCGGCGGGCGGCGCGGTCGACGAGCACACGCGCTTCCGCATCGGCTCCGTCACGAAGCCGCTGACCGCGGCGGCGATACTGCGGCTCCGCGACGAAGGGCGGCTGTCGATCGACGCCCCGGCGGCGCGCTACCTGCCGGCGCTCGCCGGCGTCGTCTATCCGACGCGCGACGCGCGGCAGATCACGGTCCGCGACCTGCTCACGCACAGCTCTGGCCTGCCGAGGCTCGGCGTGTTCTCCCCCGCGTCCACGTCGCGCGACGTCACCGAGCGGGAGATCCTGGCCACGCTCGACGGCTTCGGGCTCGAGAGCGCGCCGGGCACCACGACCTCCTACTCGAACCTCGGCTATTCGCTCCTCGGGCTCGTCGTCGCGCGCGCCTCCGGCGTGCCGTACCGGCGCTACATGAGCGACGCGGTGCTCGGGCCGCTCGGCATGCGCGACGCCGCCTGGGACCCGTCGCAGGTGCCGCCCGGCGCGCTCGCGTCACCCCACGCGCGCGGCGTCGACGACGGCGCCGTGGCGCCGATCCAGCCCTGGCGGCTCGGGGCCTCCGAGGCGACCGCGGGGCTCTATGCGAGCCTCGCCGACATGGGTCGCTTCGTCGGGTTCCAGCTCGCCGCCTGGCCCGCGCGCGACGCGCCCGAGACAGGGGCCCTGCGGCGGAGCACGGTGCGCGAGTCGCACCTGATGGCGCGCAACGGCTCGGCGTTCCCGGCCGCCGGCGGCGACGACGGCCCCGGGCTCGGCTGGCACGTGCGCGAGGACTGCGACCTCGGCCACGTGGTCTTCCATAACGGCCTCATCGACGGCTTCTCCGCGTCGGTGACGCTCCTCCCGCACCGAGGCGTCGGCGTTGTCGCGCTCGCCAACGTGGCTGGCGCCGATCTCGAGTCGCTCAACGCGGAGGTGCTCGGCCAGCTCGCCGCGACCAGCGCCATGCAGGCGCGCGTCGTCCCGCCCTCCCTGCCCGTGCGCCGCGCCGCCCAGGCCGTCGCCTCCGTCATCGGCCACGCGCGCACGGAGGCGCTCGATCGCAGGCTCAGGCCCGGCTGGTTCCCGGAGGCTCACCTCGCGTCGCTGCGAAGGACACTGCGCGACGCCGGCGCGCGGGTGGGAGCGTGCGCGCTCGACGGCTCCGCCGTGGTGGAGAGCGCCACGGCGGCGCGCTTCGGCCTGCGCTGCGAGCGCGGCGCGCTCTCGCTGGCCGTGCGTGTAGACACCTCGCCGGACGCGAGGATCACGTCCCTCAGCGTGGAGGAGCAGACGGGGGCGATCGCCCGGGAATCCCCCCGCCCGAGCGACCGCCCGGCGCGCTGCCGCTGAGCGATCTGCAGCCCGGTTGTATCGCCGCACCTGCTAGTGTAACCGCGCCCATCGTCCCGGGCGTCGAACCGTCCCCCTCACCTCTGCGGAGACCCGCTTGAAGCACAACGACGTGGTGGTTTTGATCCTCGGTGGAGGCGTTGGAAGCCGCCTCTACCCGCTCACCAAGCTGCGCTCGAAGCCAGCCGTCCCGACCGGCGGCAAGTACCGGCTGGTCGACATCCCGATCAGCAACTGCCTCAACTCGGGCTTCAACCGCATCCACATCCTCACGCAGTTCAATTCGGTCTCGCTCCACAACCACATCACGCAGACGTATCGATTCGACGTCTTCTCCGCCGGCGCTGTGCAGATCCTCGCGGCCGAGCAGACGCCGACCCACAGCGACTGGTACCAGGGCACCGCCGACGCCGTCCGCAAGCAGCTCGTCGAGGTGAAATCGCCGAACCCGCGGGACGTCATGATCCTCTCGGGCGATCACCTCTACCGCATGGATTACGAGCCCTTCCTCGAGCACCACCGCGAGACCCGGGCCGACGTCACGCTCGCCGTTCGCCCCGTCCCGACGGCCGAGGTGTCGCGCCTCGGCATCGTGGACACCGACGACACCGGGCGGGTGGTCAAGTTCATCGAGAAGCCGAAGGACATGAAGCTGCTCGACAACGTGCGGCAGCTGCCCGATCCGGCGAACCCGTGGCTCGCCTCGATGGGCGTCTACATCTTCAGCGCGAAGGCGCTCTACGAGATGCTCGAGCGCGACAACGCCTCCGACTTCGGCAGCCACATCCTGCCCCGGGCGCTCGACACCCATCGGATGATGACCTACACGTTCGACGGGTACTGGGAGGACATCGGCACGATCCGCAGCTACTACGAGGCCAGCCTCGCGCTCACCGACTCCGATCCTCCGTTCTCGTTCTACGACCCGCAGCGGCCGATCTACACCCGCCCGCAGTTCTTCCCCCCGGCCCACGTCACCGCCGGCTCGGTCCTCGACCAGGTGCTCCTCGCCGAGGGGAGCCGGATCGTCGAGTCGAAGATCTCCAGGTCGGTCGTCGGGCAGCTCTCCTCCATCGGGCCCCACGTCTCCATGTCGAACACGGTCATGATGGGCGCGGACTACGAGTCCCTGTTCCAGGCCCACGGCCCCGAGAGCACGAGGGGTCTCCCGCCCATCGGCATCGGCCGGGGGTGCACGATCGACGGCGCGATCATCGACAAGAACGCGCGCATCGGCGACGGGGTGGTGATCCGCAACATCCCTGACCGGCCGGACACCGACGCCCCGTACTACGCGGCCCGGGAGGGCATCGTGGTCGTCCCGAAGAACGCCGTCGTCCCGCCGGGCACGGTCATCTGAGCGCGGGCAGCGCCCCGGCCGCCGAGGGGACGGCGGCTGGGCGCGCGGGCGGAAGGGACGCGCCGCGCGGGTAGGCCAGGCAGAACGTCGCTGCGGCGCCCGGCCACTCGCCCCTCGTCGGCTGGGCCCCGGTCTGGTAAAGAGCGCCCTTATGCGAATCTGCATCCTCGGCGCCACGGGCCTTGTTGGCCGCGAAACCATCACCCTCATCGCGCGGGCCTGGCCCGGCGCGACGCTCACCCTGTTCGCGAGCCGGGACCAGGAGCTCACCCTCGACGGCAAGTCGTACGAGGTGCTCGGCGCGTCGCGCCTCGAGGCGCAGGACGCCCCCCGCGGAGACCTCGCGTTCGTGGCCCTGGATGACGATCACAGCAAGCGGTACGTCCCGCGGCTCGTGGAGCTCGGGTACCGCGTGATCGACAAGAGCAACACCTACCGCGCCGACCCGAAGGTGCCCCTCGTCGTCGCCGGCGTGAACTCGAGCATCATCGATGACTCGGTCCGGCTCGTGGCCAATCCGAACTGCACGACCATCCCGCTGATGCTCGCGCTCTCGCCCCTGCGCCGGGAGTTCGGGCTCAGCGCGGTCACGGTGAGCACGTACCAGGCGGTCAGCGGCGCCGGCATCGCCGCCCTGGACTCGTTCCTCGCGGACGCGCGCGATGGCTTCCAGGCCCTCGATCGCCTGGGCCTGCCGTTCAAGGCGTCAGGCTACGCAGGCAACACCGTCCCGCACAACGGCGGCACCGACGAGAGCGGCTTCTCCTCGGAAGAGCGGAAGCTCATCTTCGAGAGCCGCAAGATCCTGAGCATGCCGGAGCTCGGCGTCTCCGCGCAGTGCTGTCGGGTCGGCGTCGCGGTGGGCCACTACGAGAATGCGTGGGTCACGTTCGATCGCCCGGTGGATCTCGAGCGGGTCGCGAGCCTCCTGAGCGATCCGGCGAAGTCGCCCTTCGTGAAGCACCTCCCCGGCGCCGCTGGCGAGGGCCTGAGCGCGCTCCACTGCGTGCAGGACCGAGACCTCGCGCTGGTGGGGCGGATCCGCCCCGATCACCGGGACCGCGACCGGAAGAGCGTGTGCCTGACCGTGGTCGGGGACAACCTTCGGCTCGGCGCGGCCACCAACGCGGTCCGCGCAGCGACGCGCTGGTTCCCGAGCGCCGATCGGGACCTGCAAGCCCCCTGACGGTCAACGATGCAGCCCGCCCAGCCCCTCATGATCCTTGTCGCCGGGCCCTACCGCTCCGGCACGGGGGATGATCCGGTCCTGATCGCGGCCAACGTTCGCGCGATGAACGACATGGCCGTGCGCCTGTTCCGGGCGGGCCACCTCCCCGTCCTCGGCGAATGGTTCGCGCTGCCGCTCATCGAGCACGCCGGGTCGCGGCAGATCGGCGACGAGATCTGGAGCGAGATCTTCCATCCTGTCGCCCGCCGGCTCGTCGCGCGCTGCGACGCTTGCCTGCGGATCGGCGGCCCCTCGAAGGGAGCCGACGAGATGGTCGAGCTGTCCCGCTCCATGGGCAAGCAGGTCTTCTTCAGCTTCGACGACGTGCCGGGCTGCGGTTAGCCGCGGCGCCACACGAGAGACGCACGAGGCGTTAGCCGCGGCGCCACACGAGAGACGCACGAGGCACGCACGAGACGCCGCGGCGGCGCGGCCTCTTCATGGCTCGGGCCCCGGCCAGCCTGCGCCGACAGGCAGGGCCTGCACGTCGGGGAAGAGCATGTAAATACGCTTTCCATCCCACGTCTGCCTGTGGGGCGGCGAGGGCGCGGCCGCGGCGACGCTCGCGCGCACCGCGCGGCCGAGCGCGGCTGCGCCGTCGAGCGCCTGGCTGAGCGCCGCGAGCGCCTGCGCGAGCTCGGGGAGAGACGCCTCGCCCGAGGTGCCCCGGGCGACGAGGGCGTCGACCTCGCGGCTGCGCACGCCGAAGTCCGACGGCAGCGGGTGCGCGGGCTGCGCCGTGACGGTGGCGTGGAGGAGCTGGCGCTTCGCCACGGCGCCCGCCTCGCCGAAGCCCGCGACGAGCTCGAAGAGCGCCGACGCGACGCCGAAGGCCGGCTCGAGGTCGCTCGGGTTGTGGAGCGGGGAGATTCTGATTCCCAGGTCGTCGAGGAACTCGAACCCCGAATCGCTCAGCGCGGCCGAGCGCTCCGTCTCCGGCAGGGGCGGCGCGACCCGCACCTCGCCGCTCTCGAAGACGATGACGCGCGCGTACGTGAAGCGCGCGTGCGGCACGGCGAGCCGCACGCGCGCGAGCTGCGCCGCGACCTCCGCCGCCGCGCCGATCTCGAAGCGCGAGCCCGGAAGGTGGCGCGCGATGCCCGCCAGCGTCATCCCCGCCGCGTCGGGCCAGGGGCACACGGCGACGTGCCGCGGGAGGGCCTCCGCCTCGCCCGGCGCGCACACGCGCTCCAGCCCGAACGAGGCGGGGGCGAGGAGCGGCGGCCGCTGGCCCTCGATCCGCCGCAGATCGCCGAACAGCCAGGCGCGGTTCTCCCCGTGGTTCTCGGGCGCGAGCATCCGCGCGCCGACGAGCAGCGCCACGGTGCCCCCGGCGCGCGCGAGCCATGCCTCGGGCACGGAGAGGTGCTCGTACAGGAAGGCCTCGACGATGAGCTGCCACTCGCGGGGCGGCTCGGGAGGCAGGGGGGCGGCGGTTCGGTACATGGCGGGGGCGGGGCTTCGAAGCTCAGCGCGCTCGGCCCCGGATCCACACACGAGACGGGCGAGCTCGTGAGGTAGCGTATCCAAGCCGGGGGCGCCGCGGAACACGGCAGCGCGCCGCTGCCGCCGATCGGCGAGCGCGCTGCCCGATCCCCCCGACCGCGCGGCGCTCAGGTCGCCAGGGTCGATCGGAGCGCGGCCGCCTGGCGGGCGGCCATGCAGTGCTTGATGCCGTCCTTCAAGCTGCGCAATGGCCGGAGGTCGTCCAGCTCGACGCCGAGCGCGACGAACGCGCGCGCGATATGGGGGCTGATGCCCGTCACGATGCAGGCGCAGCCGAGCAGCCGCACGGCCTTGGCCACCCGGGCGAGGCGCGCCGCGACCTCGTCGTCGATGGCCGGCAGCCCCGTCACATCGAGGATGATCCAGCGGGCCTGCGCGTCGACGATCCGGCGGAGCAGGCCCTCCATCATGTCAGCCGCCCGCGCGGCGTCCACGGGCCCGACGATCGAGAGCGCGAGGATCTCATCCCACACGTCCACGATGGGCAACGACAGCTCCCGGATGGTGACGCGCTGGCGCTCGATGGTCTGGAGCTGCCGCTCGAGGTCGCCCTTGGCGGCGTGCAGCGCGCAGAGCGCCTCCTCGCGCTGGGCGAGCGACTCGGTCTTGGCCTGGGACGCGGCCGCCGACGCGCTGAGCGCCCCCTCGAGCTCGCGCTGCGCGACGATCCGCACCTCGATCTCCTGCTCCAGACGCTCCTTGGCGCCGCTCAGCAGCGTCGACCGCTCCCGGAGATCCCGCTGGATGCGGCCGAGGAGGAGGTGAAACATCGCGAGCAGCCCCCCGCTCACGCCGGCGAACGCGGCGCAGCCGGCCACGAGCTGCGCGCGGGCGGCGGCGGCGGCGCCCGTCACGTCGCGCATCACGAGCAGCTTCGCTGTCTCGAGGGACCGGACATCCTCGATCGGGAGCAGCGTGCACTCCAGGACACGTCCGTCCGCCTGGACGGTCACGGTCGGCTCGTCGAGGTCCAGGCCCTGGCGCGACAGCCTCTCCGAGAGCTCGTCGGGCAGCGCCTGCACCGTGCTGAAGACGGCGACGATCGAGGGGATCGCGTCCCACGGAGGCAGCCTGTGCTCTGCGGCGCTCGGCTCCCAGAGCGCCCGCTGCACGTACTTCTTGTCGACAAGGATGGCGACATCGAGCCCCTGGACGTCGCGCAGCGAGGAGGCGACGTGGTGGAACTCCTTGCCGAGCTCGATGTACCCGAGGAGGCGATCTCCGGAGCGCCAGGGCGTGACGTACCGGAGGGTGTACGTGCCGAGCGGCCCCTGCTCGTTGCCGACGCTCGGCTGTCCCGTCCGCTCCGCTTCCATGAGCGTGAAGCGAGAGATCGTGTCGCCGAAACGGGGGGGCTGGTGAACCCGCAAGAAGTTCACGCGGTCGGGAGCATGAAAGTAGAGGTGCGTGATCCCCGCGCGCGCCTGGAGCTCCTGAAGGAGCGGCGCCCCGCGCGCGAGGAGCGCCTCGCGATCCTGGCGGTTCATCGCGTCCTCGAGGAGAGGATCGCGCCGGATGGCGCTCGCGAGGGAGCCCAGGGTCGCGATGTTGTCCGCGGTCGTCCGCCGCAAGAGCTCCGCTGTGGACTCGGTCGCCTGCCGGAGGCTCGCTTCGCGCTGCGACGCGAACGCTCTGTAGGTCGTTACCAGGTAGAGCGCGAGCAGCAGGCCCAGCGCGAGCACCAGCGGGGCGAGCACCCTGAAACGTACGTTCTGGTCCGCGCTCACGCGGGCAGTCCTGCGATCCTCCATGAGCCTCCTCCCGTGCCACGGGCTCTGCCGAAACCGGCACTCGCACCGCTACGCAGCCGCCCGGGCCCCCCCGACCGATGGTTCACATGCGCCCGTCGCGCGGAACGGCTCTCACCTCCGGACGCGACGAAGATCCAGTTGTCAGGGCGAGGCTACGAGTTCCTCGGACGCCAGTCCATCCAGTTCATGTGGGGCAGCTCTCGCCACATCGTCGGAGACCACGAAATACGGGAATACACACCGGTAAGCTATAGAGACCACAGCGGCGAAGTGCGATCGACCCGGACAGAGGAGTCCTGCCCAGCTCCTCATCACGCAGGGCGTGGCGCTCGCGACATCGACCAAGACGAAACGCGAGGTTGGGCGGAGAGGAAGAAGAGAAGATTCACAGGGAGACGGGGAGGCGGGGAGGCGAGAGATGGGGATCCGTCGTTCGAACCATCCAGCTCGGCGCCGACGGCTTCGGGCGGCATCGAGGCAGGGCGGCTGGGCGAGCAGACTCCAAGGAGGGTCCCCACCTCTCGCCTCTCCACCTTGGTCTCTTTATATCTCTCTCCTCCCCGCCTCCCCGCCTCCCTGTGAACTCTCTTGCTCTGTCTCCCGCCCAACAAGCCGCTGGTGCCAACGGCGCCTCGCGCGGCGGCACACCGGCAAGACGATAGGCCGCTTGATGCGTCGCAGTGGATCGCCGAAGCCTCACCCCTTCGAGCATCGAGCCAGCGACGCGTAACACTGCAATCGTGCGTTCGCACGCGAACACATCGTCGCCGGTCGAGAGCGGTGATTGGTCTTGCCCCCACGCCGACACCACCCTGGCGACGGCAGTCCTGTCATCGCTCCACGCTCCCCCTCGGGGCCCGGGCGCCGGGCCGCAAGCGCGAGCGCGGACCAGGGGACGCCAGGTCTCTTTCACCGTTCGGAGCTTGGAATGAAGACTCGATTGCGCACCATCTCAGCGATACCCGCGGCAGTCATCGGAGTGCTCCTGGCAGCCGCCTGCGGCTCGGACGCCGGCAGCGACCCGGAGAACAGCGGCGGCGGCTCGGCGACGGGGGGCACGCCCGCGAGCGGCAGCTCAGGCGTGGGCGGCGGCGTCGCGAGCGGCGGGACGTCGGGCGCCGGCGCGGCTGGCTCGGGAGGCTCCGCCGCCACGGGCGGCACCGGCACGGGAGGCGCGGACTCCGGCGCGGCGAGCACCGCCGGAAATGGCACCGGAGGCGCGGACTCCGGCGCGGGGAGCACCGCCGGAAACGGCACCGGAGGCGCGGACTCCGGCGCGGCCGGCACGGGCGGGAGCGGCGCCGGAGGGGCGGGAGCAGGCGGCAGCGGCGGTGGTGATGCGGCCTATCCGTGCGACGGAGACACGAGCGGCTACAACGCGGTGGTGACCCGATCCGGCTCCGACTGGATCGCGCAGAACGGCGCTCGCAACGTCTACAGCGGCGGCGACATGCGGGCCGCGATGCAGGCGGCGCTCGACAGCTTGAGCTCCGGCCGCACCAGCAAGCAGAGCGTCCTGGTCCAGGGCTCCGGGACCGTGGCCGCAAACTCGCGGCTGAACGTGCCCAGCTACACCGTGCTCAACGTCTGCGGCACGATCGAGGTCACCGGCAGCGGCTCCGGCGACAATGCGCCCATCTACGCGCGCGGACGGACCGACATCGAGATCCCGAACGTCACGATCAGCGGCACCCCGCTCTACGCCATGTTCTTCCGCGACGTCGAGAACCTGCGCCTCGGCCACGTCGAGCTGCGCGTCTCGAGCGGCCTCGGCGTCCGCATCGACAACCATGGTCGCTCGGACCGCGCCAACAAGGTGAAGAACATCGAGATCGACCATGTCTACGCCGAGGGGACCAGCTCTCACGGCGTCGAGACCTACGGCGTCGACGACATCCGCATCGGCACCGTCATCGCGCGCGACACCGGGGAATGCGGCCTCCTCCTGAACGACACGACCAACGCGGAGGTCGGGACGGTCGACGCCGTGAACGCGGGTGCGGGCACCGGCTACGCGGCGTTCCGGCTCGCCAACCGCGCGGGGCGCATCGGCAGCGGCTATCCCACCAACATCCACGTCGGCCAGGTCATCGCCCGCGGCGGCGGGCGCGGGATCTTCTGCGTGTCCGAGAGCGGGGGCGTCACGATCGACCGGATCGATCTCGCCGACACCGGCAACAACGCGATCCTGATCGAGAACTGCCACAACGTGAACATCGCCGCCGAGTCCGGGACCGTCGACGGCGGCGGCGACATCCGCCTCGCCGCACGGACCGAGTTCGCGAACTCCTCGGACATCACGATCCAGAACCTCACGATCACGGACACGGCCGTCAACGAGAGCCCCTGCGCCGAGAACAGCACCTTCCGCGACCTCACGCTGGTGAACGCCCGCGACAACAGCTGCGATTAGAGCGGCGGTCACCCGCTTCGGATACGGGCCCACCTCGACGTTTTCGGTGCTCGGCGTACGTGAGTACGCCTGCGCGCCGAAAACGCCGATCTGGGCCCGTCTCCTGTGCGGGAGACCGCCGCTCTGCTCGGCATGGTGCAGAGGCTGAAGTCACAAAAGAGAACCGCCCGCAGGGCCAGGCCTGCGGGCGGTCTTCTTGGTCAGTGGCTCGGCCTACTTGAGGCGGGCCAGCATGTCGACCTTCTCCTTGTCGAGCTCCGTCCAGGTGCCCCAGCCCGACTTGTCGGCGTCGGTGTACTTGTGGCCGTAGATACCACCCGTATCACCCGACTCGGGGTTGATGGACCAGTAGGTGAAGTCCGTCATCTTCTTCTTGATGAGGTAGTCCACGTACATGTTCTGCCACTCCCAGTCGTAGCGCTTGCCGGCAGGCAGGTGCGCCCACTGCTGGGCCAGCGCCGGGTCGAGCTCGTTCTTCGGCCAGTCCTTCACGCCGCCGAACTCGCCGGTGATCACGCAGAACTTCTGGTCGTGCAGGAACCCGAAGTGCTCGTCCCACTGCTTTGTCAGCTTCGCGACAGTATCGGCGTTGCTGCGTTCCACAACCAGCCCGCACTTGGCCTTGGCCGCCGCCTCGTCCTCGAGCCCGACGCACTCGGGCTTGGACTGATCGACGTGCTGCTTCTGAACGAACACTGCAGGCCCGTAGGTGTGAGGCGAGAAGCAGAGCCGATTCCTGGGGATCTGGATCGGGTAGGCCGTCTGCCCGTAGAAGTTCTCACCCCAGTTCGGGTTGAGGTCGGGATCGCCGTGGGGCTCCGGCTCCAGCGTCAGGCCGCTGGCGCCCGCGGGCTGGTGGCTGCCGGACACGCCCTGGACCACCGCGATCATGTCGTCGTTCTCTTCGGCGATGACGTCGTAGCAGGCCTTGGCCATGTCCGCCCACTCGGGCCAGCTGTACTTCCACGGCTCGTTGAAGCAGTCGATGCCGATGATGTTCTTGATCCCGAGCTTCGCCGGCAGCTTCGCGATCGTACGGATGTCCGCGAGCCACTTGTCGAAGTTGTAGGCGTCCTCGCCCGTAAGGCAGTTGTAGGCGTCCGCGTTGTAATCGTAGTTCTCGCGATCGCTGTCCACGTATTTCGGGGAATCGTCGAGCCTGCCCGCGCGCCACCCGAGGTGGTTCGAGCAGGAGTGGATGCCGATGATGACGTTCAGCTTGTTCTTGTCGGCCTGCTTGAGGAAGTCCTCCAGCGCCTCGAGGGCGTTGGCGTACGGGTAGACCGACTCGTCGTTGTTCCTGATCCGGGGCGACGTGGTGCTGTAGTTGCCGTCCGGGTGGTTGGCGACCAGGGTCTGCGGCGCGATGGGGAGCCGGATCGTGTTGAACTTGAGGTTGGAGCTCGTGAGCTCCTGCATCGTCTTCTCGATGGTGCGCGGGGCGCTGTTCTCCGCCCACCACATCGACCCGATGAAGAGCTCCATGGCGCCGGGACGCTCGAGATCGTCCTGTCCCTCGAGCCCGAACCAGTTGCCGCCGCGAACCTGGATCTCCGTGCCGTCCTGCGTCAGGCGGCCATTGTCGAGGTTGACGCGGAATTTCCCGTTGGGCGAGTCGTCGGTGTCCGGCGTCGGCTTCAGGTCCGGGTTGCCGCTGCCGCTGCCGCTCGGGATTCCAGCGCCGGCGCCGCTGGTGTCGCCGCTGCTCGTCGAGCTGCCCGCGCCGCTGCCGTTGCTCACCGAGCTGCCCGCGCCGCTGCCGTTGCCCACCGTGCTGCCCGCGCCGCTGCCGTTGCCGTTGCTCACCGAGCTGCCCGCGCCGCTGCCGTTGCCGCTGCTGGCGCCGCCGGAGCCCGTCAGCCCACCCCCGGTCGCCGCGGTCGATCCATCACCACCGCAGGCGATGCCCACCAGGGCAAGGGCGGCGAAGGAACACAAGAAGATATGGCTTCTTCGGATTCTCATAGGTTCGTTCTTTCGTTAAGCACAAATTCAGAGCACGGCGCGCTGCTTCGAGCGACAACCCCCAAGGCTCGTCCTTAAGACAATCTCAGCCAGATCAACGGTTGGTCGCGCTCGACAGTCGACCCTGCGCAGAATTCGCAATCAAGCAACACCGACGGGTTGCCAACCGGGCTCGCATGTTACCCGCCACCAAACAGAGGGTCAAGACGAGACGCACCCCCCGATGCCGGGACCAATTATCGATATGGCGGTGTTTTTCCCACGACGGTGGATCGCAGGAGGGGCTCTCCTCCAACGGGATCCTGCAGGAACGCTGCACGAGGGGACGAGCTCCACAAGACGCTTGACTTTCAAATTGCACTCGAATTGATGAACCGCCTGAGCGCCCCGTGCTCCCGCAGGGCGCGCAGCGTCATTCGATAGGTGCGTAGCGTCAGCTTGATAGGCGCGCAGCGTCATCCATCCTGCGCGCAGCGTCAAACTCAACGAAAGGGGACATCGGCAGAGCTCGCCAATGGGAAAGGCACGCTGAAAGGCCACGTCTCGTCACGATGCCTGTCACGGGGGCACGCAACGCGTCGACGCGTCGACGCGCTGCTCCGGCCTTCATCGCTCCTGACGGCGGCGGGTGTGCCGGCAGCTGAGCTGCCAGCGCTACTCCCCTCCTCTCCCGCGGCCCTCGCCCTCCCCTTCCGGTCTCCGCCAGCGCTCCGGCAGGCGCACGAGGAGCAGCGCGAGCCCCGGCAGAAGCACCATCCCTGCGAGCAGCACCAGGGATGACGTGAGCCGCGCGGCCGAGGCGCCCACCGCGGCATAGGTCGCCGAGATGCCCAGGTTGGCCAGGGCCGTCACCGTGACGAACGCGCGCCAGGGCATGCGGCCCGCGCCCGCGAAGACGAGAGACGCCTCCGCGAGCACGGGCACGCCACGGAAGAGGAGCAGGAACCAGCGGCCGTGCCGCTCGGCGGCCCGCGTCAGGCGCGCGAGCTCCGCCTCGCCCACCATCCGCTGCAAGGCCGGCGCGCCCGCGCGCGCGCCGACAAGATAGCCCAGCCCCGAGCCCACCATCATGCCCGCCCAGGAGACCGCCGTCCCGCGCCAGAAGCCGAGCAGCCCGCCCGCCGCGGTGCTCACCAGGCTCGATGGAACCGGCAGGACGATATCGCCAGCGAGCAATCCGCCGAGGACGAGCGCCGTCGCAATGGGCGAAGGCGGCGCCGCGAGCAGCCTTCGCGCTGCGGCCTCGAGGCTGTCGGCGAAGAGGAAGAACGGCACGAGGATGACCACAAGGAGCAGGCCAGAGAAGCCGGCCCATCCGGGCCAGGAGCGCCGGGTGCGCGCGGTCGCGCCGGGGAGGCGGGCGCTCCCCGGAGGATGGGTCGAGTCAGACGATCGCAACATGCAGCGCTCCAGGTCCGGTGACGGGCCGGCCGCCCTGCGAGGAGGAGCGAGCCGGGCGGCGCGCGAGTATACGTCCCTTCTCGCGGTCCGCTCTCGGGGGAAAGAGACGCTGTATCAGGATTTATCCACGCACAGGGGGAGTCGCCTTATTCAGCAGCCCTGAAGGCGGCGGCTCGCGCAGGAAGGGCTCGAATTCAGGGCACCCACGTGGGAGACTGTCGCCAATTCACGCATCCCGAGAGGTCCCGGGCAACCGGAAGGAGCAGGTCATGCGTCCTCGATCTTCGTGGCTTGGTTCGACCATTTTCATCACGAGCTGCGCCGCCCTGGTGGCGAGCTGCTCTGCAAGCGCCGGCCGCCCTTCCGAAGGCGGTGGCACCACCGGCGGCGGCGGGAACAATCCCACCACCACGACCGGCGGCGATCTCGGCGACGGCGACACCACGGGGAGCGGATCGGACATCGGCGACGGCGACAGCGCGTTCCGTTGCGGCGACGGGGGCCTGACCAGGGACGAGGCCTGCGACGACGGAAACGCCGTGGGTGATGACGGCTGTGCGGCGGATTGCCGCTCGGTCGAGCTCGGCTGGTCCTGCCCGCTGCCCGGGGTCGGTTGCACGCGCATCGCCCGCTGCGGTGATGGTGCCGTGGTGTTCCCGGAGCTCTGCGACGACGGCAACACCGAGGCGGCCGACGGCTGCTCGCCGACCTGCAAGGTGGAGGTCGGCTTCAAGTGCAGCGGCAACCCGAGCGCCTGCACGCCGACGACCTGCGGCGACCAGACGCAAGAGGGCGCGGAGAGCTGCGAAGACGGCAACACGATGCCCTTCGACGGCTGCTCCGCGAGCTGCCAGGCCGAGCCCGATTGCTCCGCGGGCTCCTGCGCGTCCACCTGCGGCGACGGCCTCGTGCTCGGCGAGGAGTGCGACGACGGCAACAACATCGACGGCGACGGCTGCTCCGCGACGTGCACGGAGGAGCCGGGCTACACCTGCGCCGTTCCCCAGCCCTCGGGATCGATGGCCGTGCCGGTTGTCTTCCGCGACTTCAAGGAGGCACACCCAGACTTCGAGCCGGATGGTCCCGGCCGCACCACGCCGGTCTTCAACATGGTCGCGCCCCGGCTCGACGCCGAGAAGAAGCCGACGTACATGACCACCGCAAACAGCCTGGTCAACAGCGCGCAGAGCTTCGCCCAGTGGTACCACGACGTGCCCGGCACCAACAGCACCACGGCCACCACCCTCACGCTCTGGGACACCGGCGACGGCCGCTTCGTGAACCGCTGGGGCGAGGACGGCCAGCAGTGGACCCTGCTGTCCCAGGAGAGCGAGCACTATTGCGGCAACGTCGGCAACGAGGTGAACGACGAGGAGTGCACCTCGTCCGCGCAGGCGACCCCGCAGTGCGGCGACATCCACAGCGAGGAGTTCCACAGCTGCGAGGTGCGCGGCGGGGTCTACTGGGCGAGGTATATCGACGAGACCTACGACGGGAACCCGCTGTTCTTCCCGGTCGACGATGATCCGTTCACCCCGGCGGCCGAGCGCGTCGCGGCCGACATCTTCCCGAGCTACGGCGGCGGCGACTGGCTGAAGGAGCAGGGCAGCCCGAAGCACAACTTCCATTTCACGAGCGAGATCCGCTACTGGTTCCAGTACACGGCGGGCGAGCAGTACGAGCTCGACTTCACCGGCGACGACGACGTGTGGGTGTTCATCAACGATCGCCTCGCGGTCGACGTCGGCGGCATCCACAGCGCCGTCACCGGGCACCTCGTCATCAACGCCAACGGGGGAGGCAGGGTGACCTACGCGACAGAGGAAGACGATGTCATCCAGCCGCGGAACGTCGATCTCGGCCTGATGGACGGCGGCGTCTACCAGATCGCCGTGTTCCACGCCGAGCGCCAGACCGCGGCGTCGACGTTCAAGCTCACCCTGCAGGGCTTCGCGACGGCGCGCAGCGAGTGCAAGCCCGTCTGCGGCGACAGCGTCGTCAGCCTGGGCGAGGAGTGCGACGACGGGGTGAACGACGGCGGCTACGGCGAGTGCGCGCAGGACTGCAAGCTCGGCGAGTACTGCGGAGATGGCGTCGTCCAGGACGTGGAGGAGTGCGACGACGGCAACAACCGCGACGGGGACGCCTGCGGCAGCGGCTGCCGCAACCTCATTCCGCGCTGACGCCGCAAGGGACGCGCCCGGGCCCGCCGGCTCAGGCCATGCACGCCGTGAGATCGCTCGCCGCGCGCTCCGGGGCTCCCGGGTGCGGGTGTGTCGGCACCAGCACCCGCACGGGGAGCGGCGCGCGCTGGGCGACCCCCGCGCCGGGTGAGAGCGTGAGGCACAGCTCTCCGCCCGTCGGCCTCGCCCGGAGCGCGAGGTGCACGACGCCGTGGCGCGCAGCCCGGATGGCGCTCACCATCACGCGAAAGAGCCCGCGCGCCAGGGTGTTGTGGTCCGCCTGGACCACCACGGGCTCGATTTCCTGGATGCTGGTCGTGACGTCGCAGACAGCCGACTCGACCTCCAGCAGCTCCGCGAGATCGCGGATCAGCGCGTCGAGCGCCACCGGGCGCGGCGCCGTCGCCCCGTCCAGCGCGAGCGCCCGCCACAGGGCAGCGGAGCGCTGGAAGCGGCGCAGCACGTTGGCGGCGAGGTGGAGCAGATCGCGCGTCTGGGCGAGGACGCTCCCGGCGAGCTGATCCGCGGCGAGATCGATCCTGAGCCGCGCGGCGGCCCGCGCCTGGAGGATGTCCTGAAGCAACCGCCTCAGGTCCTCCATGGGCACGTCCCGCGCAGTGAGCAGACGATCCATGTCCCGCTCGAGCCGCATGGCGAGGAGCTCCATCTCGATGGCGTGCGCGGCGCAGAGCAGAATTTCGCGGAGACGCCAGCCAATCTCGGGTTTCCTGACCGAGAGGCTGAGCACGCCGATGGCCGCCCCATCGCCGTCCCGGAGCGGGAGCCCATGGCACGTGAAGGCGTGGAATCCCTGAATGAAATGCTCCGGCCCCACGAGCTCCGTATAGCCATCTTCGGCGAGCGCCGTACCGACGCCGTTCGCGCCACAGACGCGCTCCTCGAGCAACGCGCCGGGACCGGGCACGCGTTCGGGACCGTGAATGGTCTGCTCGTCACCGCGGACATCCAGGAGAATCGCCCGCGCGTCCCCCACCATGACCGCATGGCGCTCGTCGCCCGACGCCTGGCTGAGCGCGTGAAGGTAGGGTTCTGAAGCGAGGATGAGGTCCTGGTGCCGCTCGCGCAGGCGCTCGGTGTCGAGCGCGCTCAGGAACTCGGTCTTGGGGCGGCGCGGATCGGCCCCTCCCCCATGAGAGCGCACCCAGGCGCGGTGCACGTGAGGACGCAGCTGGTCCGCCTCCAGGGCGCCGATCGAGCGGTAGAGGCGGCCCGCCTCGAGCGCTGATTCCAGCCACGCTGCCATGAGCCCACCCCTCGTTCGAGCGTGCGGTTGCGTCCACCGTCGTCCGCGATTCTGCTCCGGGATCTTGCACAGTTTGTACCCTCGACACGCCGCCTCGAGAGGCGAGCAGCGAAGAAGTGAGCTATTTCAATTCTCCATCCTCCCAAGGAAGAGCGCGGACCGTATGCAGGCACCTACCGTCCTGATCGTCGATCATGACGAGGCCCAACGAGAGGAGATCCGCCGCACGCTCGAGGCCGCTGGGCTGCGGGTCGAGCTCGCAGCGACGATCGCGGAGAGCCTGCGGAGAGCCCATCAACCGCCGGACCTGGTGCTGATCAGCGTCGATCTGCCGGACGGCGAGCGGTGCGAGCTCTGCCAGCGCCTCCAGGCAGCGCTGGGCGCGGCGGCCACCCCGGTGCTGCACGCCAGCCGGACCAGCGCGGCCGTCGATCAACCATTGACCTTGAATTCGACGCGCGGTTCGACGTGCGGTTCCACGTACGATTGCTGTCGTGTCGGCTCGCGCGCATGGCCGACCGAGAGCCGGCTCCTGATGACGGCCGTCCGCGCTCTGCTCTCGGCGCGCGCGGCGAACATCGCGCGCGCCGAGAGCGACGAGCGGTTCCGCGCGGCCTTCGAGCAGGCGGCGGTGGGGATGGCCCACGTCTCCCTCGACGACCGCTTGCTCCGCGTGAACCCGAAGCTCTGTGAGCTGCTCGGATACACCGTCGAGGAGCTGATGGCGCTCCGCGCCCAGGATCTCCGGCACCCGGACCACGCGGAGGGAGCGCTCCGGCACGTCCATGCGCTGGGCGACGGGAAGATCCCCTCTTCCACCACCGAAGAGCGCTGCGTGCGGCGAGACGGGTCGATGCTCTGGGTCGCGGTCACGCGCTCGCTCGCTCGCGATCGCGCGGGGGCGCCGCTGTACGTCGTCGAGGTCGTGAAGGAGATCGAGCGCCGCAAGCGGGCCGAGGAGGCGCGGGAGCGGGCGCTCGCCTGCGAGCGCGTCGCGCGCATCCGGGTCGAGCTGGCGGAGGCGCGCATCGCGCGCCTCCAGACGTTCACGTCCGAGCTCTCGCGCGCGGTGACGCCCGCGCAGGTGGCCGAGGTGGTCCTCTCGCTCGGGCTCGCCGCGCTCTACGCCGACGCGGGGTACGTCGCGCTCCTCGCGGAGGACGGCGTGATCGAGGTCCTCCGCGCGCCCGGCTATCCGCAGGACATGATCGAGCGCCTGCGCCGCATTCCCATGTCCGCGCGCATGCCTGTCGTCGATTGCATCCGCACGGGCCAGCTGCTGATCTTCGAGTCGCCCGAGGCGTATCAGGCTGCCTATCCCGGCGCGCCGATGGGCGACTGGGCCAAGACCCGGATCTGCGTCCCGATGACGCTGGGCGACGTGACCTTCGGGGTGCTCGGGGTCACGTACCTCGACACCTGTCGGATCAGCGAGGACGACCGGCGCTTCATGACGACGCTCGGCCTGCAATGCGCGCAGGCCCTGGAGCGCGCGCGCCTCTACGAGGCCGAGCAGCGGGCGCGGCGGCTCCGCGAGGAGGCGCTGGCCATCGCGGCGCACGACCTCCGGAACCCGCTGTCGTCGATCATCCTGGCCGCGTCCCTGCTCGCGCGATCGGCCCCGGCGGACGCGGCGGGGCAGCCGATCCGCCATCGGGCGCAGCAGATCAAGCGCGCCGCGGAGCGCACCGTCGAGATGCTCGGCGAGCTGCTCGACGCCGCGATCATCGAGGCGAAGGGCCTGAAGCTGGACATCGAGCCGTGCGAGGTGGGCTCGCTCGTGCACGAGGTCACCGAGATGCTCGCGCCGCTCGCCGAGCAGAAGCGGATCCAGCTCAATACCCTCCTTCCGGGGAGCGGCCTGGAGCTCAGCTGCGACCGTGGCCGCATGCTCCAGGTGCTGTCGAACCTCGTGGGCAACGCCCTGAAGTTCACCGCCGAAGGACGGGAGATCACGATCAGCGCGGAGCGCCAGGGGACCCATGTCCGCCTGTCCGTCAGCGACACGGGCACGGGGATCCGGCCCGAAGACATCCCGCGCCTGTTCGATCGCTACTGGCAAGGGCGGGCGGCGCGCTGCGCGGGCGCGGGGCTCGGGCTGTACATCGTCAAGGGCATCATCGAGGCGCACGGGGGGCAGATCTCGGTCGATAGCGAGCTCGGCGCGGGGACGACGTTCTCCTGCACGATCCCCGTCACGCACAGAACCCAAGGAGGCTAACCCGCTCCTCACCGCATGCCCGACGGAAAGCACGACTCCAGCAAACTGGAGCCAGCTCCACTCTACGAGCCGACGAGCCTGCGCTCGGCGCGGCGGTCACTGCGCCACGTCGACGGACTCGACGGATGCGGTCAGCTCGTTGTCCGCCGGCCGCAAAGCCTGCTCCGAGGTTCCCCCCGTACGTATCTCCGCGGGTGGGAGGTTCAGGAGCTGCATAAGGTGCGCCGGAATCTGGTTCAAGCGTACGCTGCGCGCTATCCGAGACGCTGTCCCTGGCCCACGCGCCGGCGCTGCCCCTGGCCCAGGCGCCGGCGCTGCCCCTGGCCCGGGCGCCGACGCTTCCGATGACCAGGGCGCGGCCCTGCGCCCGCCCCCTGCACCGCCAGCGCCTTCCAGCGACGTGGCCGTCCCACGCTCCTCCTTCGAGAGCGGTCTCGGGCGGCTCGGCGTCGGCGAGGGCAGCGGCATCAACGTCAACAGCGGCGCTACCGCTGCACCGTCGGTCCGGGAGGGCGAAGTCCAGGTGAGGGGCCGCTCTCCGTCAGCGGTGGACCTGCGCATCGTCCGCCAGCGCTTCGACCGCTACCGCGCCTGCTACGAGCTCGGGCTCCATCACGACCGGCGCTTGAAAGGCAGCGTCACCGTGCGCTTCACCATCGATCCGCGAGGCGCGGTGGTGAAGGCGCGCGACGAAGGCTCCGATCTGCCGTACCAGGGGACGGTCTCCTGCGTCGTCGACGCCTTCAAGGATCTGAGCTTCCCGGCACCCGAGGGCGGCAGCGTCGACGTGTGGTACTCACTCGTGTTCACGCCGCCACGCGCCACGGCCGCGCCGGCGGATCCCGACGCCCCCGCGCCCCGTCGAGCCGCGCCGTAGACCGGCCGCTTCAAGCAGATCCAGGACACGACGGACGAGGAGCGGGACTCCCCTGGCACATGGCACGAGCACGAGAGCGATGAGGGGATCCTCCCTGCGCTGACGCTGTAGCGTGCTCGAGAAAGTGACGAATCAGTGAACGGCGCCGTCCATGCGGTGAGCGTGCGGACGGCGTGCACCGCGGGTACCCATCGTGCCTTCGGCCCGGTCGCGTAATCGACCGATGGACACGAGATGACCACTCCAGGTACGCATGCGGACGGTCCACGAGAGGTTCCCCAAATTCTGAAGCCCCAATCGCCGACTGAGCTCGTGAAGATGCACTGAGGCCGGATCGCGCGAAGCAGGGCGCGGCCGCACCGCGGTGCTTGGGCCGCTGCCGTTGGACGCCTTTCGCCATCGCTCCGCCCCAAAGCTCCCTGCGAGCGCTCTTGCCGGCCCCTCGCGGGCCGAGCTCATTCCTCGTGGGCCGTCCGGTCCGTATCGGACAGATCCCCTCCTCTCCTTGTGAGGCGTCCCTCGTCGGGCAAGCGTCGGCGCGACCTCTACGAGGCCCGAGGGCGCCCCCGCGCCGCGGCGACCTTGGCATGGCGTACAAGAAAGGACACAAGCGCACCTGGAACTGGCCACGCTGGACGGGGCCTTTGTGCGCTCAGCGTCACTCGATGAACCACGTTGGACATGTCTGACAATGCTCCTGACAAACAGGCGCATTCTCGGCTGGACGACCTGTGGCGCGCTTTGGGATGTTCCAAGATTGTGCAGTTTGGGTGCAACACCGGTGATCGCCCGAGCTGTGGCGCGCCGTCCACGCGTTTCTCGCTTGTTTAGTGTATTCTTTCTTTCTCCAGGACTTGCTCGTTGGGAAATGAGGGGTATCGTCAGCCCCGTCCGATTCGAGGAGTTCCTGTCCAAGCCGACAGGATATCCGGTTCCATCGAGGCGTACGTCGGAGGGGTCCGCTGTGGCGTGCCCTCTCCGCTGGCGCCACGCGCCATGAAGTCGATGGCAGGGAGCGACGCCTGCGGTGGCGTTCCCTCGCCAGACATCCGGCGCGGCGGTCTTCGGGCAGCGCATGGCCCCAGGAGAGCAAGCACATCTGGCGCTCTCCGTAGGGGTTATCGCCCCGCGTTCATCTCAAGACGCACGTTCCACAGGTCACGAAACACAAGGAGTTGTGCTTATGAAGAAGCTCGTCATCCTCACCGCGCTCGCCACCATGTCGTTCTCGGGCAGCGCCATGGCCATCAGGACCATCCAGGTCACGCCGCCCGAGCCGCCGCGCGCCATCACGATCGAAGGGCTGTCGGCCGGCACAGGGCGGTTTGTCTTCCTGTTCTCAGGCGGCCCGATTCCCAACAGCGTCGCCGCTCCGAACGGGACATGCGGGTACAACCTGCTCTGGAGGAATAACCCCCTGTTCGGCGACGGGGTTTGCAATGTCCTGGAGGCGACGACGGCGACCAACCCGAGCTGCATACAGAACATGATGACTGACATCAACAGCACCGCGTACGCCGGCGATGGCTTCACGCCCACCTGTATGGGGTTTACCCAGATGGGTATGCCGTTCGGTCCCCCCTTCTCACCCAGCGCCATCATGATCCTCGGCGAGATTGCGAACACTGTGGCGCTGACGCCGTCCCTGGTCGGCATCATTCAGATTCCAGTTTTCCCATTCCTTGGTGCCCAAGGCATCACGTTTGCGTGACGCCGAGCGCACCCCGCCGCGTCGACGTCCGATGATGGGAGCCTCCGGGGCCGGGCGGGACCGGTCCCGGAGGCCTCCTCGATGCGCCGGTGCTCGCTCCCTGTGTCCGCCGTTGCCTCGCCCCGAGAGCGAGCGGGAGCCGCAGTGGATATCCCCGCTCCTCGCGGCGGTGACATCGCTGCGAGCGCCGCAGCTCCCCACACCATGACTCGATGGAGAACTTCTCATGCAACCCCCTGCCTTGCGTCACGATACTCCCCGACGATGGCCGCTCTGGTGCCTGCTCGCGGCGCTCGCCCTCGTCGCCGTGCTGTTCTTCCGGCCGAAGCACGAAGCGCCCCTCACCACGCAACGCGAGCCGGCGCCTGCGCAGAAGCGATCGGGCTACATCAACCGGGCGCAATGGAAGCTCCCCGCCGCGCGCCCTGCCGAGCAAGCCCTCGAGCAGGCGTCGATCTCCGGGACGGTTTACGACCTGACCGGCGTCCCGCTCGCCGGGGTCGCGGTCGCCGCGGCCACGTACGAGGTCGCCGGCAACTTCCCGACCACTGCGGCCTCCGTCCAGAGCGACGAAGATGGACGCTTCGAGCTCCGTGTCCCGAAGGGCACGTACAATCTCGTTGGCAACAAAGAGGGATACGGCCCGTCGCTTGTCATCGCGCACAGCGGTGAAGACGTCTCCCTCATGCTCCCGAGGAGCGGGATCGTCGAGGGACATGTCTACAACGAGCGCAAGGAGCCGATCACACGGTTCACCGTCGATGTCATCACGATGGCCCCCGACAGCACGGCGGCGCCTGCGCCCCTCTTGTCGAAGCGCTTCGAGGGGCCGGACGGCGCGTTCCGCGTAGACCAGCTCCCTGGCTGGCCGGTGCTCCTCAGGGTCACGGCGTCCGACTATGCGCCGACGTTCTCCTCGCTCGTCTACGCCAGGGCCGGCGAGAGCCGCAACGTCGATCTGACACTCTCGGGCGGGTGCACGCTTACGGGGACGGTTCACGACGAGAAAGGCGCGCCGCTCGCAGGGGTGTTCCTCGACGCTGAGTCGCGCCAGGCCGCGGGCACAGCGAGCCAGTGGTCGATGGATGCCGCGAGCCAGGCGCAGAGCGACCTCGAAGGCCGCTTCCGGCTGGAGCACGTCCCCGCTGGCGACATCCTGGTCCGCGGGTACGCCAGCGACTACGCCACGACGACGACGGGCGTCCAGGTCTCCGCGTGCGGCGATCTGGCGCCAGTCGATCTCACCATGTCCACGGGCGGCAGCGTCGTCGGCATGGTGCGCGGGAGCGACGGCAAGCCGCTCGCCGGCGCGAGGCTCGTGGCGTCTCACCGGAGCATCGGCTTCGTGAACACGGTGACCGACGCCGAGGGTCGATATCGCTTCGAGCAGCTCCCGCCGGTCGTGGTGCGCTTGGAGCTGGTCGACCCTGCGCAGCGCAACGTGACGCACGTCAGCGTGACGGAAGGGCGCGAGGTCGAGCGGAACCTGGCGCTCTTCGCGAAGGGCTCGGGCGAGATCCGCGGGCGCGTCACTGCCGGCGGGAAGCCGCTCCGGGGGATCCAGGTCCAGGTGGCCTGCAACCAGGGAGAGGGCGGGCTCGACATGCGCTATCCGACGACAGGGCCCGACGGGACTTACCGGGTGACGGATCTGCCGGACGGCGCCTACATGGTCCTGGTCAACTCAGCAGGCCGGGCCACGTCGACCAACGTGCGTGGCGGCGGCGTCGCGGAAGCGAATCTAGATGTGGCCGAGCAACCCAAGCCGGCCGATGCCGCGGTGACTCCGACGCGGTTCTCCAAGGACTGAGCTGCGCGAGGCGGGAACCTCCGGCCCGCCCGGGCTGTCGATCGCCCTGCCCCACCGCTGGCGGGCCCGCGCTCAGGCTCGGCCCACCGCGCAACGACCGGAGATCCCCCGTGCCTAGAGCCCTCCTCCGCAGCCGCGCTGCGCTCGCCGCGATCGCCGCCCTCGTCCCTGCCCTCTTCAGCTGCGCCGACAGCCCCTCGCCGCCCGCCACCCCCGCCTCGCTCTCGCGCGGGCCCGGGCCTGCCGCGCCGCGCCCCCTGCCCGCCGCGCCGGTGGTCGCCGTCGCGGCGCGACGCCCCGAGGCCGCGCCGTTCCGGCTCACCGCCGCGGACGGCACCGGGCTGCGCCTCGTCGCGCTCACCGGCCGCGCGGTGATCGAGGCGCCGCTCGCGCTCGCCGAGCTCCACCTCACCTTCGAGAACCCCGAGGATCGCGTGCTCGAGGGCACCTTCAGCGTGACGCTGCCGCCCGGGGCGAGCGTCGGGCGCCTCGCCATGAAGATCGACGACCGGTGGCAGGAGGGCGAGGTCGTCGAGCGCCAGCGCGCGCGCGAGGCGTACGAGGATTTCCTCCACCGCAAGCAGGACCCTGCGCTGCTCGAGCAGGCGGCGGGCAACGAGGTGAGCGCGCGGGTCTTCCCCATCCCGGCGCGCGGCGTGAAGCACATCGTCCTGTCGTACTCCCAGGAGCTCCGCCCGGACGCGCCCTTCACCGTCCCGCTGCGCGGCCTGCCCACGGTGAGCCGCCTCGACATCGAGGCCACCGCCGCGGGCGCCGCCGCGCCCGTCCACGCGCTGCGCCGGAACGACGCCGCGCCCGAGGCCGATTTCGTTGTGGATCGCGCGCGCATCGAGGCGCGTGGCGGCCTGCGCAGCGGCGAGCTCGTGCTCGCCCGCGTGAACGCTCCGGTGGACGCGCGGCCCGATCCGCTCGCCTCCGCGGTGATCCTCGTGGACACGAGCGCCTCACGCGCGCTCGGGCTCGAGGAGCAGCTCGGCGTGCTCGCGGCCCTCGCGCGGGCGGTCGCCCAGGCAGGCGGCCCAGGCGCGCCGCTCACCGTCGCCTGCTACGACCAGGCCGTCACCCCCCTCTTCGACGGCGCGGCGTCGGCGTTCGGCGAGGTGGAGCTCGCGCGCATCCGCGAGCGGCAGGCGCTCGGCGCCTCGGATCTCGGGCGCGCGCTCCGCTGGGCAGGCGAACGCGCGCGCGCCCGCGGACAGCGGCGCGTTGTGCTGCTCTCCGACGGCATCGCCACGGCGGGCGAGGTCGCGCCGGGCGCGCTGCGCGGCGCCGCGGCGGCGCTTCGGACCGCAGGGGTCGAGCGGCTCGACGCGGTCGCGCTCGGCGGCCTCCGCGACGAGGCCGCGCTGCGGCAGCTCGTCGCGGCGGGCCTGCCCCGCGACGGCGCCGTGGTCGACGGCGCGCGTGGCGCCGCCGAGATCGAGCGGCGCCTCGGCTTGGCCACGCGCTCGGGGATCGCGGTGAACATCGAGGGCGCGCGCTGGGTCTGGCCCCGCGCCCTGAACGGCGTGCAGCCCGGCGACGAGGCGCTCGTCTACGCCGAGGTGCCGGCCGAGCTGCCCGTCCGGCTCACGGTCGACGGCCGCACCACGACGCCCGACCTCCGCGGCGTGGAGCGCCCGCTGCTCGAGCGCTCGTGGGCCCGGGCGAAGATCGACGGCCTCCTCGCCCGCGAGGGCGGAGGTGGTAACCAGGACGCGATCCGCAAGCAGATCATCGATCTCTCGATCGCGCACCGGGTGCTGAGCCCGTACACCGCGCTGCTCGTGCTGGAGACCGAGCACGACTACGCGCGCTTCGACATCGCCCGGCGAGGGCTCTCCGACATCTTGACCGTGGACGGCGGCCGCATCGCCGTGCAGCGGCGCTCGCGGCCGCAGGGTGGGAAGCCGTCGGCCCCCGCGCCGGCCACCAGCCCGGTCGCCGGCGCTTCGCCTGACAAGCACGCCGAGGTTGCCGCTGAGCAGAGCGCCGACGTTTCCCCTGGCGGGAGCGCCGCCCTGCGCCCTCCCCCCGCGCCGCCGGCGCCTCCTGCCGACGCGGACACCCGATATTCCTTCATCGAGGACGCGCTCGCGCCGTCGGGTGCCCGCGGGAGCGCCGGCGGGCTCGGGCTATCGGGCGTCGGCGAGGGCGGCGGCGGCCGCGGCGAGGGCATCGGCCTCGGCGCGATCGGCACCCTTGGCCACGGCAGCGGGGCCGCGGCCGGGGCCGCGGCTCCCGCGCCGAGCGCCATGTCGGCCACGGGCACCGGCCAGGGCTTCGGCAGCGGGCACGGCCGCCTCGCTGGCAGCCACCGAACCAGGGCGCCGCAGGTCCGCATGGGCGCCACCCAGGTGAGCGGCCGCCTCCCGCCGGAGGTGATCCAGCGCATCATCCGCCAGAACTTCGGCCGCTTCCGCCTCTGCTACGAGGGCGGGCTCCTGCGCGACGAGGGCTTGCGAGGCCGCGTCACCGTGCGCTTCACCATCGACCCGCGCGGCGCGCTCATCAACGCGCGCGACGGCGGCTCGGATCTGCCCGACAGGGCCGTGGTCTCTTGCGTGGTCCGCGCCTTCCGCGACCTCACCTTCCCCGCGCCCGAGGGCGGCAGCGTCGACGTGGTGTTCCCGATCGCGTTCTCGTGGCCCCCGAACGCCGCGCCCGCGCCGGCCGCCCCCGACGCGCCCAACGACGCCGATGCGCCCGCCGCGCCTGACGACGCCGCGCCCCCGCGATCGGAGCCGTATACCGGCCGCTTCAAGCAGGTCCACGACATCCTCGCCCGGGGCGACGCGCCGGCCGCCGTGCGCGACGCCCGGGCCTGGCACGCGGAGGCCCCCGGCGACGTGCTCGCGCTCGTCGCGCTCGGCGATGCGCTCGAGGCGGCGAGCGACACGCCGGGCGCCGCCCGCGCGTACGGCTCGCTCATCGATCTGTTCCCGGCGCGCGCGGACCTCCGCCGCTTCGCCGGCGCGCGCCTCGAGCGGCTCGCGGGCGGCGCCGGCCTCGAGCTGGCGGTCGACACGTACGAGAAGGCGCGCGAGCAGCGCCCCGACCACCCCGCGAGCCACCGCTTGCTCGCGTTCGCCCGCCTCAAGCGGGGCGAGCACGCCGCCGCCTTCGACGCGCTCGCGGCGGGCATCGCGCGCCGCTACCCGCCGGGGCGCTTCTCGGGCGTGGAGAGCATCCTGCGCGAGGATCTTGGCCTGGTCGCCGCGGCGTGGCTCAAGGCGGAGCCCGCGCGACGGGCGGCCATCGTGGCCCGGCTCGCGAAGGCCGGCGCCGCGCTCGAAAACGCGCCCTCGCTCCGCTTCGTGCTGAACTGGGAGACCGACGCCAACGACGTCGACTTCCACATCCGGGACGACCGCGGCGGCCATGCCTATTACGGCGACCCGACGCTGCCAGGCGGCGGGCGCCTCTACGCCGACGTGACCACCGGCTACGGGCCCGAGTGCTTCACCATCCGCGCGCCCCGGGAGCAACGGGCCAGCCAATACACCCTGCAGGCGCACTACTACGCGCGCGGCCCGATGGGCTACGGCATGGGCAAGCTGCAGATCGTCGACCACGACGGCAAGGGCGGTCTGACCTTCGACGAGCGCCCCTTCGTGGTCATGACCGACGGAGCGTTCGTCGAGCTCGGCGCCGTCACGCGCTGACGCGCAGCTAGACCCTCTCCCAGCGCCCGCTCTCGACGGAACGGAAGAGCGCGTCGATGACCCGCATGTTGCCCACCGCGACCTCGATCGAATTCTCGACCGGGCTGCCCGTGCGGATGGCGCGCGAGAACGCCTCGCTCTGCAGGTGGTACTGGTCGACGGCGGGGAACGAGGTGACCCTGGCCGAGCTGCCGTTCAGCGTCGAGCCGTCATCGAGGAAGATCTTGCACGGCTGGTCGGCGGGGGCGTTGAACGGAATCTCCATCTCGATGCGGCCCTTGGTACCGAGCGCGTTCACGCGCTGGTAGGCCACCGCCTGCGTGCTGCACGTGAACGTCAGGTGCGCGCCGCCGTAGTCGAGCAGGCCCGAGGTCAAGCGATCGGTGCCGAACTCGTGATCGCGCTCGACGAGCGCGATCACCCGGACGGGCTCTCGTCCGAACAGGAAGCGCGACGTGTTCACCGCGTAGCAGCCGATGTCGTAGAGCGCGCCGCCACCGACTTCCTTCTTGTTGCGGATGTTGGTGGCGTCGCGGTTGAAATACGAGAACGCCGTCTGGACGCTGACAAGGTCGCCGATCTGGCCGCCTCGCACCCAGTCCCTGGCCTGCTGCCACTGCGGGTGGTTGCGGATCATGAACGCTTCGGCGATCAGCTTGCCCGTCTCGCGCTGGACGTCGACCAGCGCCTCGGCGTCCTTGGCGCTGAGCGCGATCGGCTTCTCGCACAGGACGTGCTTGCCGGCGCGGGCCGCGCGCGCCGTCCACGTCACGTGCAGGTGGTTGGGCAGCGGGTTGTAGACGGCATCGATCTCCGGATCCTCGAGCAGCTCATCGTAGCTGCCGTACGCCTTCGGGATCCCGAGCGACCGCGCGGCGTCGCGCGCCTTGCCGGTGTCACGCGACGCCAGCGCGGTGAGCTGGGTGAGGGGCCCCCGCTTCATGCCGGGCAAGCTGACCGTCAACGCGAAGGTGCTCGCCCCGAGGACGCCCCAGCGCACGGGAGTGGGGGATTGATTGGGCTTCGGACCTTGGGCAGCTGTGGACATGGGCACCTCGCTGCTCGCGAAACTAACGGCCGACGGCGCGCCTGTAAACGCTCGACTTGATGGCGGCCTCATGTATGCGCTCGACGCCATCGCGGCCTGCGTCATCGGAGGCGTCTCGACGCCAGGCGGCATCGGGACCGCCGGCGGCCTCCTTACACCGAGTGCTCCTCTCCGACGTCCTCAACAACAGCCCTGGCCTCCTCGAGGTGGCCGCTGCTGGCAGCGGTTCATCAAAGGCATCCTCCTCCTCGCGGCCGTCTCCGTCGAACTCCCCGAGTACCGGTGGAACCGCCGAGGCGTCGCCGCGCGGAGCGCCCTCGATACCGCTCGCCGCCAATGACATACCCGCGATTGACCAAGGGCGGAACAGCGCACGCCATCGAAGTCCAACTCACGCTCCAGACATCTGTCCGTCGGACGTCACGCCACGACTTCGACCCGCTCGCTCGACACCCTCAGTAAACTCTGCCATTATTACCAGAATTGCAGCCTTTCAGCGGGGGACTGATATGGCTCGAAATACCATGGTAGGTCTGATACCGCTCATCGTTCTGGCCGGAACCGGATGCGGCGAGGACGGAGAGTGGCTGGAAGAGCCCTTGGGCGAAGCGCAGAGCGCGCTGGAGGCCGGCAATGCGCTGAATCCCAACGCGCTGAACCCCAACGCGCTCAATCCCAACGCGCTGAACCCCAACACGCTGGCTGTCGGCGCCTTGAGCCTCATCGCCCTTGGCTCGCCGGCGCTGACCGCGATCCTGGACCCCGGGCCGAACGGCGCCCTCTCACGCGAGCACCTGAGGTACGCCGTCGAATGCGCTCTCGAGAGCTCGCAATCATTCCGTTTCGGCTGGATCGACGCCTCTGGCGTCTATCACGACGAGATCTACACAGGCGTGCTCGGACTCGCGAGGAACTGGGCGTGGCTCCCGCTGGAGGGTGAGGGCCAGCGCTGGGTCTCGGCGTGCCTCGCGGCGCGTACCAACTACTACAGGGTCCCTGTCGTGCTCTCTTCGCGCGGACCTACCAAGGCGATCAACAAACAAAACTCGCCGGAGCTGTCCACGTTCACGAGGGAGGAGGGTGCGTTCTGGGGCAACATCTACGGGAGCTCGCCGGCGCTCTATTCCTGTCATGTGACAGAGAACGATGCGAGCTCACGCGCCGCGCTTCGTGACTGCGCCGCCGGCCACATCGACGAGACGACTGGATCCATCCAAGCGTGCGGGGCGATCCAGCGTCTTGGCCCGTGTGATGCCTATTGCAATCCCATCGCCCCCAAGAATGGCATCTACCACCCTTCCTGTTTCACGGATCCGGCGAACCGCCTGGCCACCATGAACCTGAATCCCATCACGGTTTTCCTCGAATGAGAGGGAGGCGCCGAGTCTAGTATTCGCGGCAGTCGCCAGGCGCCTCCAGCGTGCCGAAGCTGTAGGGCCGCGCCTGCTTGACCAGCAGCCGGCGCTCCGGACCGATCAGCTTCCATTCGATCTGCATCGCGTACAGCCGGTTCTCCCCCTTCGGGTCCACCAGCGGCCGGTAATGAGCGTGGACGGCCTCGAGCACGCAGCCGAGCCGCTGGATCTCCGGGAACGACAGCACGTCGCGCCCGCGCGACAGGCTCGAGCGCGTGTGGTACTCGGCCTTGATCGTGCGAGGCGGCGGCGTGTACACGATCTCGTCGCTGCTCACGCCGGGCGCGGGGTTGGTGACCGAGGCTTCCCCGATCTGCGCGTTGATGTAGTACTGGCTGTCGCGGGTGGCGTCGAGCGCGTTGCGGCTGATCGCCACGCCCTGCGCGCGCTCCGATTGCCAGGCCTGGTGCACCAGCACGGCCATGGCCGCGCGCGCCTGCTCGACGTGGCCGAACTCGCGCTCGTCGTAAGCGCGCGTGTTCCACAGGCTCGACCAGACGGTGCGCAGCGCGTCCTCGATGGAGCTCGACTCGGCGTCCAGGTCGCCGCTCGTCGACGTGTGCAGGCCCGCGCCGTTGAAGGTCGCGAGATCCTCGGTGTTGCTGCTGCTGCGCAGGCGCACGCGATCGCCGCCGAAGCGCTGCTCGATCGCGCCCGTGACCTCGCTCAAGATCGCGGGGTCCACCGGGTGCGCCAGCATCCGCGCCCGCACCTCGGCCAGGCCCTCGGCGTGCGCGTGCGGATCGGCGCGGAACTCGGGATCCTGCTCGAGCTCGGCCAGGAGCTCCGCCGCGCCGCTCGCCTCGAAGTGATCCATGTAGTGCGAGAACGGGATCGCGAACGCGGCGGGCGGCACGTACAGCGGCAGCAGGTCGAGCGGGCAATACTGTCCCACGCCGGTCACGCGGTACAGCTCGGCCATGCCTGCCGCCTTGGAGCCGATGCTGTCGCCCATGGCGTAGCCCGCGGCGTCGAGCGGCACGATCCCGCGCACGGAGAGGTCGAGCGCCGGCGAGAGCCGCTCGCCGGCCGGCTTGCGCTTCTCCCAGTAATCGTCCGCCTCCTGCGCGGTGGCCTCGCGGATGTCGAAGTCCGACGCGCGCACCTCGAGCCGCACCAGCTTGCCGAACAGGGCCTTGAGGCGCTCGTCGTCGCGCGCGCCGCGCAGGGCCATGTTCGGCGTGCCCCGGCCGCGCGCCAGCACGTTGACGTGCGCGAGCGGCGTCTGGAAGGCCTCGGTGATGAGGCCGCCCATGAACGCGGTCTCGTTCGGCACATCGTCGGTCACAACGATCACGTTCGGCCCGAGCTCGGCCGTCTCCAGATCGCGCGCCGGGACGAACGTCAGCGTGCCAAAACCCTCGGCCGGGTTGAGCGACTGGTACGTGAGCCCCTTGTACGGCGCGTTCGGCCCCACGATGGGCGCGGTCCCTTCGATCGCCCGCAGCTCGATGATCTGGCGCCCTTCGGTGGGCCGAATCGCCCACGCCTCCGGGTCGGGCACCGCCTTCATCGCCGCGAAGAACGCGCGCCGCATCTGCTCGCCGATGATCTGGTCGCCGGGCGAGAACTCGACGGTCTTGGCTCCGTTGGTGTGCTCGACCAGGGTGCCGAGGAGGTAGCGACGGCCCTCGGCCCGGAAGTACTCGGTCTGGCTGAACAACCCCCAACCGACGTTGAACTCCGCGGCTTGCTCGGGGTCGCAGCGATCGAGGTGGGGCTCCTTCCGGATCTGCTCGCGGACAAAGGTGTAGTGGAGCGCCCACTGGCGCGTGCTCAGGAGGTGCACCGTGTCGTTCGCCGCCATGTCGACGACGAACTTGACGCCGAGCTCGCCGACCGCGGTGCCGCCCTCGGCCAGCTCGGCGAAGTCTGCGGCCGTCTCCAGCCGGTGCGCGCGCCCGCTCGCGAGCTCACGCCCCGGGAGCTCGGCGCAGCCCTCGTTCGCGGCGCCGGGGCTCGCCGCGCCGCAGAAGCGCGGCGCCCCGGTGGCGTCGGGCACGCGGGCCAGCGACGCGCCCTCGGGCCAGGCCATGAAGTCGATGCGATCGCTCGGCTCCGGGCTGTCCTCGCGCCACAGCGTCGCCATGCCCTCGAACTCGGGCGAGGCCTCGAGCTCGGCCGTCTCGCTCGCGCTCACGGGGACGCTCACCCGCTCCCCGGGCGCAAGCGTGGCGGACGGCTCGGGCCACGCGAGCAGCACGCCCGCACCGGCGCCGGGCGGCGCTTGCCCCGGAGAGAGCGCCGCGAGGCGCAGCGCGAAGCCGTCGAGCGCAACGGGCGCGCCGCTCGCGTTCAGCACCTCGACGAACCCCGCGGGCCGCAGCGACAGCTCGGAGATGACCAGCGGCCCGGCGATGGCCGGGAACGGCTCGGGCCACTGGAAAGGCGCGAAGCGGATGCTGTCGTCGAGGTTCGGCGGATCCGGCGGACCGCAGGTCTCGCCGTTCTCTCGCTCGGGCGTGGCATACCGGCAGATCGACAGCTCGCCCGTGCCGTCGGGCAAGCGCGCGTAGCTCTCGGACCGCGGCAGCTCCGGCACATTCACCAGGTCGGCGAGCTGGCACGACGCCGACCACAGCGCCACACGCGCGCCCGAATTCGAGAGCTTGAACGGCAGGTGCAGCGGGCCCTGCTCCGGCGTGTCGTCGGCCCAGAACAGCACCGTTCGCCCCGGCCCGAGCGTCATCCTCGGCAGCGACGTCGCCTTGCCGGACTTGTCGCTCAGCGAGTACTCCCCGAGATCGAGCGCGCGCTGGCCGATGTTCATCAGCTCGATGAAATCGTCCGTCTCGCCGACCTCGTCGACCCAGGCGCCGTCGTTGCCGGTCATCACCTCGTTGATGCGAAGATCGCCGCTCAGCGCAGGCGCGGCGGCCACAGGAAGCTCGAAGTCGCACACCTCCGGCTTCGGTGGGTGCTCCTCCGTCGGGAGCTGGGTCTCGCCCGAGCAGCCGACGCCAAGGGCGAGCGACAAGAGGGCCGCACCCACGCGCGGCTGGGACAAAGGATGAACGTGCTGATTGCTGGATGAGCGCTCTGTCATGTGTGCTCCCGTCGTGCCTGCTCCGTCATGCCCGCCCCATCCTGCTCGCGCGGTCCGCATGGAGCACGCAGCGTGCCGCACGCACCGGCGCCTGGCCCAGCGCAGAAAACGCAGGGAACCAAGCGGTCTGGCCGCACGGCGCGGCTCGCCGTGAGCCGGGCTGTGCCAGCGCTGCGCCGTCATCGCCAGGGGGCCGCGCCGGCTCACACGGTCAACTGCCCATTCAGCCGGCGCGCGACTTGGATGCTGGCTTGAGCTCATGTAGCATCGCGCGCATGCGTGAAAGCGTGCATGGCCGATATGCATGGATCGCTCTCCTCACCTGCGCCCTGGCTGCCTGTTCGGAGTCGCCGGCCCACGAGGGCGGCGCGGGCGGCGGTGGCGCGGGTCCAGCCGGCAGCGGCGGCTCCGGCGGCGCCGCGGAGGCCAGCTCGAGCGCGGCCGAGGGCGCGACCTCCAGCGCCGCGACGGGCGCCGGGGCCGGCGGCGGCAGCGGCGGAGGAGAGCCCGAGGGCGGGTGCGGGAGCGTCTCGGAGGTGCCGCCCGAGCTGGGATTCGACCCTTTCTACAAGAAGCACGTCGACGCCGCGGGGATTCCCGTCATCAGCTCCGAGAAGGTGCCTGACGCGGCGCTGCTGCGCGCGTGCTCGGTCGTCGTCCGCATGCTCGGCCACCGCGACGACGTGCGTCAGGCGATGATCGAGAACCACACGCGCGTCGCCGTGATGGCGGAGACGGAGGTGACAACCGACATCCCCGAGCACAGCGACCTGTACGAGGCGTTCCCGGGGACGGACTGGGACACGCGGGCCCGCGGCCTCGGCGCGACCCCCGCCCGGCCCGCGAGCTCCTGCGCCGAGGAGAACGTCCTGTGTTATCCGAGCGATCCCTACCTCGGCGAGGACATCCTGGTGCACGAGTTCTCGCACGCCATCGCGATCATGGGCATCGCCTTCGTCGAGCCGACGTTCAACGGGGAGCTCGAGGACGTCTTCGATGCCGCGCTCCAGGCCGGGAAATGGGAGAACACCTACGCGGCGACGAACAAGGACGAATACTGGGCCGAGGGGGTCCAGTCCTGGTTCGACGCCAACACCGAGGCGATCCCCACGAACGGGATCCACAACGAGATCGACACCCGGGCCGAGCTGCGCGACTACGATCGCCCGCTCCACGATCTCATCGCCAGGTACTTCGCCGACGACGCGTGGCGGCCGAGCTGCCCCTAGCTCCGCTCGCCAGGAGTCCTGGCCATGGATCCGGAGAGAGAGAGTTCAACGCAAAGGCGCAAAGACGCAACGGCGCAAAAAGGAGATTGACTTTCGGATCGCGCTTGGATTTTCTAGCCCCATAGCCGGGCGACACTGTCTCGACCCAGGGGAGGCGACGTCTTGCCGTACCGCGACAAGCTGGATGCTGCTTCGGGCACGGGGAAGCTGATCACGGTCCGCCGCTACCTCGATCCGGTCGCGGCCCAGATGGACCGCACGCTGCTCTCGGCCAACGGCATCGAGTCCCACGTGTTCGAGGCGGCGAGCTACAACCCGTTGCTGAGCGGCGCCGCCGGCGGCACGCAGCTGCAGGTGCGCGAGGGCGATCTCCGGCGCGTGGAGGGGCTCCTCGAGGTCCATCCCGGGGAGGCGGCCAGCAACGACGACGAGGAGATTGCCGGGGTCCGCTGCCCGCGCTGCGAGCTCGCCTACTGCTTCCACGAGCGCCTGCGCCTCGAGGGCTCGAGCGCCGCCACCGCGCTCGCGATCCTCGCCACGCCGCTCCTGCTGTTCCTGCCGAGGCGCTGGCACTGCCACAAGTGCGGCCATGTCTGGGACGATCCGAAGGAGGGGCCCGCCGCGATGACGAAGCTCGAGGAGGGCGATCCGCGGCCGGTCTTCCGCCTGCGGCGCGCGCACTCGGGCATGGGCCTGTTCCTCGGCCTGCTCGCGGGCTTCTGCGGGGCGATCCTGGTCCCGGCCGCCCTGCCGCGCGGCGCCGGTGGGTTGCTCGCCGCCACCTTGCTCTTCGGGGCGCCCTTGATCGGCTGGGCCGTCGGCTACTTGTGGCAGTACGATCTCTGCTCCGAGCCGGGCTGCCGCACGGCGCTGACGTCCGATCGGAGCGCGTGCCCGCGCTGCAGCGGCGCCATCGCCGGCGTCGTTCGGTCGGCTGACGAGCACTACGCGGCGGCCGCGGATTTCCGGCGCGAGCTCAGCGCGCTGCGGGCGGCGGACCAGGCGCGCGAGGGTGAGAAGAAGAGAAGGAAGAAGCGGCCAGCCGGCGCTGCGGGTTGAGGGCGAATGGCCGTAGCTGCCGAACACGCTGATCGCTGGGAACGGCGATCCTGCGTTGTGCGCGTTCGAGGAGCGCCCGGGGAGCGCTGCCTGGTTGTGCACCACCGATCCAACGAGTGCATTCGGCTGTGCAAGATTGTCTGCACCGCGCTGCGAGATTCTGTTCGTCGCTCTCAATTGCAATAGGCGCGAGGATTGGCTCCTGCGTCGGCTCCGACGATCCTGTCGAACCACAACCACACGCCTTCCACTTCCGGTAAGATTCCCTGGGGACTGTTGTAAGTAACGGTGTTTACAGCGCAACCATCGCAGAGTCGGTAGTAGAGTGTCGAGCTGCATTCGGAGCTCACGGCTGGGCCATGCGGCAGGGATGCGACGGGGAAACCGACAAGTCGCAGGAACAGGTCGTCGGTAGTGTCGATGGTCAACGAATAGGTCTCCGTCGAGCCGGGCGGCGGGGTCTCGGGCGAGAAGTCAGCAACATTGGCCCATGTAGCGGCCCAGCCGGCGCCGCTTACCACCATGGCCGGCCCGGTGCCCGCGCTGCCGCTGGGCGCGTGCCAGGCAAGGTACGCCGAAGGGTAGCTCCGGATGCCGTTACCAGGGCAGACACCCTCCGATGCCTTGAGCATGCCGAGCGCCTGGCGCCAGCAATCATTGATGTAGGTTCCGTTTTCACAACCGCAGACCGGCAGCTCGTCCTCCCCGCAATTCACGGTTGGGCCAGTGGGCGCGCAGACCCCGGTTGCATCGGGGATCTTGCCGCAGTTCGACGACAGGTCACAGAACTGTCCCTTCGGGCATGGAATGCTGGTTGGGCCACCGCAACCAGCCGCCGCGCCAGGATCGCCATAGGCTCCAGTCGTTCCACCGCTGGTCGTCGTGGCGCCATCACCGATTGTGGCGCCAGCGCCGCCCGTCGCGGCGGGGCCGCTGCCGTCCATCGTCCCACTGCTGTCTGTGGTGTCGCTGGCCGCCTGCTCACCGCCGCTGCCTGCGCCGGCGCCACTTCCGGGCAAGTACACGGTGTTCGAACAGCCCGACACCGCCATCAACACCGCGAACCCCAAAGGTACGTTCGACATCTGACGTCGTCCTTTCTGAGCGCCGAGAGTAGCCTCACGGCGTCCTGGCCCGAGGACGTCGACCGCCGCCAGCCACCCGACCGCCGCCTCGGGAACGAGCGAGCCTAGCAGGGTTTCCGCGCCTCGAGCCATCTCTCTGGCTACCTCGCGTATCCGCCGCAAGACCGCTCTGCTCTTTCGAGCTCACACGCCTGGTTCCTATCACTCCTGCGGTAAACTTCGTCTGCGGAGCTGCGCACCGCTTCGCGGCCGCAGAGCGATCATGTCGAGCGTTAGATCCGGCTTCGTCTCGAGCACCTGTTCGGACGGACGAGATCATCCCCGGCGTCTCGGTCTTCACGGCTGCGGCTGCGGCGCATGGGCGCGAGCTCACGCTGCCCGAGCGCTCGCAGACCGTGATCCTGACCGGCGCCGAGGGGCGTGCACCGTGGCTGTACTGTGGAACGGCCACGACGAGGTGATTGACTTTCGGATCGCGTTTGGATTTCCTGACCCCTCTTGAAGGCCTTAGCCGCTTGGAGGAGGTCGCCCGCATGCCTGACAGCGCTCTCACCGCCGTAGTGGATGACAAGATCTGGACCCTGGACCGCCCCGTGTGGTTCAGCGGGGTACGGATGCGCGCCCGCACCACGGTCGTACGCCTCGACGACGGCAGTTTACTCCTGCACACGCCGGCCCCTCCCACCGATGCGTTGGCAGAGCAGCTACGAGCCCTGGGCCCGGTGCGCTGGCTGGTGGTACCCAACTGCTGGCATCATCTTGGGACACCCGCGGCGGCGGCTTATTTCCCTGAGGCGCAGGTGGTGGGACCGACGTCGGCGCTCAACAGGAACAAGGCCTTGAAGCTCCACGTGGATATCCACGGCGCCCAACTCGGCGAGCAGATTCCCGAGTTTGAGGCCTTGCCACTTCAGGGCGTGCCCTTCTGGGACGAGACAGTGCTCTACCATCGGCCAACACAAACCCTGCTGGGCGCGGACATTGTCCTTTGCGCTGGCGCCGAGGACCACTGGACCTTGCGTTGTGCCGCGCGCATCACCGGCTTCTACAAGCGGGTGCGCGTACCTCCCGACGCCAGAAAGAAGATTCTGGATAAGACCGCGGCAGCGCGCTCCATCCACACCATGCTGGAGCGACCGGCTCAACGTCTCATCGTAGGGCATGCCGAGGTCATCGACGAAGGTTGGCGCGAAAGCCTCGCGCAAGCCTGGCGACTCGAGGGCGTGGCGGTGTAAGTTGACAGCGCCGCTTCCAGGCGGCCCTCGCCGAGCACCAGCCCTGTCGATCGGGCGCCCGCCATCAGGCGCATGGTGCATCGGGAACGACTTCATTTTGCATCGACGCTCCGAGGCGCGCGCGGGGGCGGCGGCCGAGGTGGAGGCGGACGGGGAAGCTGTCGACCTCCGCGCGTGACGCGGGCGCTCCGCTGCGCGAGGTCGTCCACCGCGGTAAACATCGGGGATCACGCGTCCGGTCGCCGGCCGTCGCCGATGTAGAGCGGCTCGTCGTCGGGCCGAAGCTCGATCGGCCGCGGCGACGCGCGGCGGCCGTCCCGCTCGTCGTTCGTGTCGAGCCCGATCGAGAGGGCGGCGGTGCCCGCGACGAGCACGGGCTGCCCCACCTCGATGACCGTCTCCCGATAGCGAACCGTGCCGTGAAAGCCGGCGAAGAACGACGCGCGCTCGTGGCCGTAGCGCTTGCGAAAGGTGTCGAGGTGGTCGGCGGCGTCCGGGGGCGGTTCGGCGTCCGCGAGGTCGAAACGCACGTGGCCGCTCGGGCGGACGAGCGCCTGGCCCGTGCCGTCGTCGAGGGCGAAGTCGGGGGCCCATTCGTCGTCGTCGTCGACGACCCAAACGAAGCCCATGCTGTTGGGGCCGAAGCCGCCCTTGCGCTCCTGCCGCCAGCGCACGACCCGGAAGGCGACGCACGGGCGCCCGCTGAAGGGCGAAACGAGCGGCTCGCCGACGGGCACCGCTCGGCCCCTCGCGGCGGTAAAGCGGGCTGGCCGCAGCTGCGCGAGCGATTCGACGCACGCGCGGCGCAGGCGCTCTCGCTCGGCGCGCCCCAGCGCCCATCGAAGCCCGGCCCCGCCGAGGCCGAGCGCCAGCGCGACGCCCAGCGCGGAGAGGAGCAGGGCTTCCACGAAGGCATGATCGCTCAGAGGGCCTCGCCTGGCCAGGGCGAGAACCTTCCGCGGCCCGGCCCTCCTTGAAAAACAACGCAGGCGCCTCCTGGCCGAGCGGGACACGCGCTCCGCCTGAAGGTGCTTGATTCGACTCCGAGGGCGAACCTCTCGACCCGCGATCTTCAACCGCGTGGACAGGGGCGGCCGCCCGAGGCAGCGGAGCAACGACGGAAGGCCACCGAGGCGCCGGCTCATCCCGAGGCGGGTCACCATCTCGCCGACGAGCGCCGTGGCGCGCCCGAAATCATCGCGCGCGCCGCTCGACACCTACCCCAGCGCGATTTCTTCCGCCGCCCTGCCGCCGAGCATCACGCGACGCGCGACTCGATCTCCTGCTCGGTGACCAGCTGCCGCTCGTCGCAGGGAACCTGGTCCCTTACAGCGGTTTCCGCCCACCTCTGCCCCATGCAGAGCGGCGGTCTCCCGCACAGGAGACGGGCCCAGATCGGCGTTTTCGGCGCGCAAGCGCACTCCAGTGCGCTGAGCACCGAAAACGTCGAGGTGGGCCCGTATCCGAAGCGGGTGACCGTCGCTCTAGGTGGGCCCGTATCCGAAGCGGGTGACCGCCGCTCAGAGGCGGAACGCCTTGGGGGAGCCTGAGAGCTCCGCGTTGAGGTCGCCGGTGGCGTCGAGGCCATACGCGTGCAGCCGGTACTCGGTCCCGTTGCGCCACGCGTCCGGAATCCGGAGCGAGAACCCGTGATGCCCCGCCATGTTGAGGTGGGTGTTCACGTCCAGCCGCGGCAGGTCCGCGCCTGTGCCGCCGACGAACCGGATGCCGTCGATGCCCGGTCCGCTCGCGTAGAAGTGCACCGCCACGCTGGCCGGCGTGTCGGGGTCGGCCGCCCACCCCGAGGCCACCCCGGTCGTCGGATCGATGCTGTCAAGCCAGCCGACAGGGGTCCGCCGCAGCCTCCCCGCGTTGACCCGCTGCGCATAGGCCGAGTCCCCTTCCCCGTAATACGCCGCGGCCCTGTCGCCCGGGACGGGGTTGCCGTCGCGGTCGAGCTTCAGGTGGAAATAGCAGAATCCCCAGACGTTCCAGGGAAGGACAAGGCTGCTCTCGCCATAGTGCATGACCCCCGCCATGCGCTCGCCCTTCCGCGCCCTCGTCTCATCGGTGTGCAGGCCCACCTCGGTCATGATCCACGATTTCGTGGGCGCGTAGCGGCCGTAGAGATCGAGCACCAACGGGAGATCTTGGCCCTGATACCAGGTCTCGCCTGGCCCGTTGTACGCGTGCACGGCGACGTAGTCCGCGTTGTGAAGCGGGCTGTCTGTGCCTTGCGCGTAGATCTGCAAGAACCACTCGATATCGAGGGTGGTGCGCGGGGCGAGCGAGCAGGTGACGATCTTGGCCCAGGGGAACCGCTGCCGGCAACGGGCGATGGCCTCCGCGAGATAGTACCGGTTCTCCCAGATGTAGCTCTCCTTCCACGCGCGGCTCCGGCTGGCCCAGAACGCCCCTGTGCCGTCCGGATCGTTCACCGTGTTGGGCTCGTTGCCCAGCTCGATGATGAGATCCCTCTTCTTCTCCTTCGCCGCGTACCAGGGGGCGATCTCCTCCTCGACCTTGTTCGGATCGACATGGTACCTGTCGCCGGTGGTCGTCCGGACGAGGGTGATGGGCGTCAGCGAGCAGAGCTCCGAGATGGTCGCCGGGTCGGTGATCGAGCGGTCGTGCAGCCCCCACCCGGTGACCACCTTCAGCATCTGATAGCCGCCGCGGCGGATGGCGTCCTTGAGGTGGGCCATCGTCGCCTCCGTGAGCGTGAGGCCGGAGACGCGCGGCGTGAACGCCACCTGCGCTCCGGCTTCACGCTCGATCCCGGTCACGACCCCCGCCACGCCGGCGGCTGTCGCCGAGATGAAGGCGCGGCGCGACAGCGCGATGAAGCTCCCCTTATCGATCCTACGCATGACAACCCTCTCCAATCGTGTTGGTTCAAGACGACCGCGCGCATCCCTCGGCAGCTGCTGGCCGAAAGCAGCCAGCGGATGGCTCGCGCGTCTCACCCGCGACCGATGCACGCGTCAGACCAGGGAGGAAATTGCGCTCCGCTGGCCGCACAGGCGCGCCCTCGAGCCCGGGCGCCGGCCTCGGGCTGTAGGCGTGGACCAACACCTGTTGGCGTGCGCCTACGATCGCCTCCGCGGCTGCGCCGCGGCAGAGATCGCGCCGGTCACAGCGAGCTCCCGGGCAAGGCCGCAGCGCCTCCAGGGCTTCGCTACGCGGGCGGATAGAAGACGTCGAGCGTCGGAAAAGCCGGTTCGGCGCGGATGCAGTCCCAGAGGTAGACCGCGAACCCCAGATCGCCTGTCCAGAGCGAGTAGCGCAGCTGTCCGTACCGGCGCGCGTCCTCCTGCGTCTGCAGGATGCCGTGCATCGCGAAGGCGCGCGCGCGATCCAGCCAGAGCGCGTCGCCCGTGCGCTCGTGGAGCTTGAGGAAGGCGTAGCCGTTTCCGCCCGTGCCATGGCAAAGGTTCGAGCCTTTGCAAAGAGGCCCGGCCGCCCACGTCGCCTCGCCCGCGGCCCAGAGGAGCTCGTCGAGCGTGGGGCTGGGGAGTTCGGCAAGACATATGACGAAGCCAGGCGCGCCGTGGCAGAACTGCATCAGCCGGGGGTACGGGGCATCGCCTTGCAAAGCCAGCTGCGCTGGCCAGCTGGCCATCTTGCCTTCTCGCGTGGCTGTCCGCGCGATCGTGGTGGCGATGACCTGCTCCCAGGCTGCCCAGTCGCCGGCGTCCAGCAGGTGCCGGCCATGGAGGAGCGCACGCGCGGTCGCGACAAACCCGTGGACGGCGTCGAGATAGGTGCTCCGGCGGCCGTAGAGGTCTTGCGACCAGTAATGGCAGCCGTGCTCGTCGGACCACTGAAGCTGCGACCAGAGGCGCGCGGCGGTGCGGCGAAAGAGATCGGCCCAGCGCGCGTCGCCGAAGCGCTCATGCAGGAACGACGCCGCCAGCATGGTTCCGGGCGCCCCCCACATCAGCTCGCGCGCCGGGTGATCGAGGTTGCCCTCGATGAGCGCCGCGAGCCGATCGGCTCGCTCCTCGGTGGGCCCCTCGCCCTGCGCCATGAGGAGGATGGGCGTGTCCCCCATCATGAACGCGGCGCTCTCATCACCCGGCATCGAGGCCAGCCATGCGCGGTTGCGTGGCACGAGCGCGTCGAGCTGCTCCGTGGTGCGCCTCGCGCCCGGCGCCGCCCCCACCGCATGCAGGTAGCGCAGCGCCCAGAGGACGCCTGCAGCGCCGTGGTAGAGCGGCAGCGCCGGCTGGCTCGGGTCGTCGCCGGGCTCGACGTCCTTCGGGTGCAGCGGCCAGTACGCGTCTTCCGAGAAGCGCCCCTCGGTGTCGCGAACGATGCCCTCGATGGCGTCGCGCGCGACGTCCTCGTCCCATGCGACGGATGTCAATGCCTCGTGGCGCTCGGGTTCGTGCAGCATGGGGTGCCTTTACCTGCTCTGCGAGCGTCGCGCTCGACCGTGCGCCGCTACGCCGCCAGCGCCTCGGTCAGCGCCCAGAGCCGCTCCTGCGCGACCTCGTCGAGCGCCGCCTCAGCCGCCGGCTTGATACGGCTCTTCTCGAAGTACTCGCCCGTCACCCCGGCCAGCTCCGGCGCCGTGGCCACGTGCAGCGAGCACTCGGCGCCCTGCTCGGGCGTGAGCAGGAACAGGTTGAAGAGCTTCACAAGGAGCTTCGGATAATCGCGCATCAGGTCCGTCCCGACCACGCCCGGATGGACGGCGTTGACCGTGACGCCGGTGCCCTCGAGCCGCCGGGCCAGCGCCTTGGTGAAGAGCACGTTCGCGAGCTTCGACTGGGTGTATGCCGCGGTCGTGCCGTACTTCCGCCGCTCGAACTGCAGATCTTCCCAGTCCATCCGGCCGCGGTAGTGCAGCTTCGAGGACAGGACAACGATCCGCGACGGCGCGCTCTTCTTCAGGAGCGGGAGGAGGTCCTGCGTGAGCAGCCACGTCCCCACGTGGTTCACCCCGAACGTCGCCTCGATCCCGTCCCCGGTCGTGCCGCGCGAGCTCTGCCACACCCCGGCGTTGTTCACAAGGACGTCCAGGCGCTCGTGCGCCGCGCGGAACCGCTCGCCGAAGGCGCGGATGCTCGCCTTGCTCCCGAGATCCAGCGCGATCACCTCCACGTCCTTGCGGCCGGTGGAGCGAGCGATGTCGTCGCGCGCCGCCTCCCCTCTGCCCGTGTCGCGGCACGCCAGCACCACCTTCGCGCCGCGCTGTGCGAGGCCGCGGGCCGTCTCCTTGCCAATGCCTGTGTTGCCGCCGGTGACGATGCAGACCTTCCCGTTCATGCAGCTCCTCTCTCAGGTTCCAGCGGTGAGCGCAAGGCCACCGCGCGTGCGCCATGGAAACACACGTCACAGACGTCACAGGCGTCACGGAAGACGCCAGGGAAGCGGAGGCGCACCCCACCTCGTGACGGCGCAACGTCCCTATCCCGCGAAACTCCGGCAAGAATCTGCGACCCCCTTGACGTGGACGCGCCCCCAGCTTCTCCTGATTCTCTATGCTCAGGCTAAGAGTATCTCTGGTGCGACGGGCGTGCTTCGTGTTCGGCATGCTGGCGATGACCGTGGGGTGCGGGAGCAGCGGACCCCCTGACGATCCCGAGCCGATCGGGGCCGCGACCGGGGCGCTCACAGGCGACGAGCCCGACCTCGTGATCTCGAGCGTGAACGCGCCCCGGAGCGCCGTGCCGGGCAGCTATTTCAAAACGTCTGTCACTGTGTGCAACCAGGGCAACTCGGCGAGCTATGGCACCCATGTCGACGTGAGCCTGTCGGACGACGACATCATCACACCATCGGATCTCGCCGTCGGCTATGCGCCGGTGGGGTACCTCGGCCCGGGGCAATGCGTCGAGGTCGGCGCCGAGACCACCGCGGCCGTGCCCGACGGCGCGTACACGCTCGGCGTCGTGGTGGACCAGCTCGACCAGGTGATCGAGCTCTCGGAGACCAACAACACGGCGCTGGCAGGCGAGATCGGCGTCGGCTACGGCCCAGACCTCATCGTCTCGGCCGTGAGCGGCCCGCCCAGCGCCCTCCCCGGCGGCGGCTTCGAGGTCCAGGTCACGGTGTGCAACCAGGGCACGACGTCGAGCCAGAGCGCGCTCGTGGATGTGCTCCTCTCGCCGGACGCCACGATCGAGCCGCCGGATCCCCTCCTCGGCGGCGCCCCAGTTCCGTGGTTGAACCCTGGCCAGTGCGAGTCGGTGACCGTACCCGCCAGCGCCAATGTCCCCGAAGGCGTCTATCACCTCGGCGCGATCGCGCACGAGAGCGGCTGGAACCCGGAGCTCATCACGTCCAACAACGCGCGGGCGGGCGGGCTGCTCGGCGTCGGCTATCAGCCGGACCTCGTCGTCTCGGCGGTGAGCGGGCCGCCGAGCCAGGTGCCCGGCGCCTGGTTCGACGCCTCGGTCACCGTATGCAACCAGGGTACGCAGCCGAGCTACGGCACCGATGTCGACCTCCTGCTCTCGTCCGATGGCGAGATCACGCTCGCCGATTTCCCGATCGGCGACGGTTATGTGCCGTATCTGAGCCCCGGACAGTGCTTCTCCACGACGATCCCCGCGAACACGTACGTGCCCGACGGCGCGTACACGCTCGGCGCGATCGTCGACGCCCCGGCCTGGATCGTCGAGCTCATCGAGGCGAACAACGCCGCGGCGGGAGGCGCGATCGGCGTCGGCTACCAGCCGGACCTCGTCGTAGCGGCGGTGAGCGGGCCGCCGAGCGTGACGTCTGGCGGCTCCCTCGACGCCTCGGTCACCGTCTGCAACCAGGGCACGCAGACGAGCTACAGCAGCAACGTGGAGCTGTACCTCTCCTCGGACACGATCATCACGGCGAACGACGTGCCCGTCGGCGGCGATATGGTGCCGTACCTCGATCCGGGGCAATGCACCACGCGGACGCTCCACGTGGGCGCTTACGCGCCTGACGGCGCCTACCACCTGGGCGCGATCGTCGATCGGTACGGCAGCGTTCCCGAGCTCATCGAGAACAACAACGCCGCAGCTGGCGACGTGGTCGGCATCGGCTATCGGCCGGATCTCATCGTCTCCTCGGTGAGCGCCCCGCCGAGCGCCCTCCCGGGCAGCGGCTTCGGTGCCACCGTCACCGTCTGCAACCAGGGCACGGCCCCGAGCTACAGCGCCGCCCTGGAGCTGCGCCTGTCACCCGACGACAACATCACGGGGACCGACCCGCCCGCCGGCGGCGCCCAGGCGCCGTACCTGGATCCGGGGCAATGCGCCGCCGTGACGATCCCGGCGAACGCTTACGTGCCCGACGGCGCCTATCACCTCGGCGCGATCGTCGATCTGTACAACTGGCAAGAAGAGCTGAACGAGGCCAACAACGCCGCGTCGGGCGGGCTGATCGGCGTGGGCTATCGGCCGGACCTCATCGTCTCCGCCGTGAGCGGGCCGCCGGCCGTCGTGCCCGGCAGCGGATTCAGCGCCTCCGTCACCGTCTGCAACCAGGGCACGACGCAGAGCTACGGCAGCGACATCGCCGTGGTGCTCTCGTCCGATGAGGCGATCACGCCGTTCGACGCGCCCGCCGGGGGCGGCTATGTGCCCGGTCTGAGCCCCGGGCAGTGCGCCTCCGTCGCCGTGCCCGCGAACGCCTACGCGCCTGACGGCGCCTATCACCTCGGCGCCGTCGTGGACCCGGCCGGCTCGCTCCTCGAGCTCATCGAGACCAACAACGCGGCGGCGGGCAGCCTGATCGGCGTCGGCCATGGCCCCGACCTCATCGTCTCCGCCGTGAGCGGGCCGCCAAGCGTGTTCCCCGGCGGCGGCTTCGACGCGTCGATCACCGTCTGCAATCAGGGCACGCAGACGAGCTACGGCACCCACGTGGAGCTGCGCCTCACCGCGGATGCGACGGTCACGACCGCCGACTTCCTCGCTGGCGGCGGTCCTGTGCCGTACCTGGATCCGGGCCAGTGCGCCACCGTGAGCTTCCCGGCGAGCGCCTATGTGCCCGAGGGCGCCTACCACCTCGGCGCGATCGTCGATCCGCAGGGCGGGGTCCCCGAGCTCATCGAGATCAACAACGCGGGCTCAGGCGCTCTGATCGGCATCGGCTACGCGCCTGACTTCACCGTCGCTTCCGTGAGCGGGCCGCCCAGCGTCCTGCCGGGAAGCGGCTTCGACGCAGAGATCACCGTCTGCAACCAGGGCACGACCCCGGGCTCCAGCATGGTGGAGCTGCGCCTGTCCGCCGACGCCACGCTCACGGAGGCCGATGCGTTCGCGGGCGGCGCGCCGACGCCTTACCTGGATCCCGGCGAGTGCGCGGCCGTGACGATCCCCGCCAGCGTCTACGTGGCCGACGGCGCCTATCACCTCGGCGGGATCGTCGATCCGTACGGCTGGCAGCCCGAGCTGATCGAGACCAACAACGCGACGCCGGGCGATCTGATCGGCGTCGGCACCTGGCCCGACCTCGTCGTCTCGGCCGTGAGCGGGCCGTCGAGCGTGACGCCCGGCAGCAGCTTCAACGCCGCCGTCACCGTCTGCAATCAGGGCAGGACCCAGAGCTACAGCGTCAACGTCGAGCTGCTGCTGTCGAGCGACGGGGCGATCACGCCCTCGGACAGCCACGCCGGGGACGGCTATGTCCCCGGGCTGAACCCCGGGCAGTGCGCCTCCGTCGTCGTGCCCGCGAGCGCCTATGTGCCCGACGGCGCCCATTACCTCGGCGCCATCGTGGACCCGAGCGGCGCGCTCGCCGAGCTCATCGAGACCAACAACGCCGCGGCAGGCAGCGTGATCGGCGTCGGCTACGCGCCGGATCTCGTCGTCTCCGGCGTGAGCGGGCCGCCGAGCATGATCCCTGGCGGAACCTTCGACGCGTCGGTCACCGTCTGCAACCAGGGCACACAGACGAGCTACGGCACCCAGGTGGAGCTGCTCCTCTCCGCCGACGCGACCCTCACGATGGCCGACTCGCATGCTGGCAACGGTCCGGTGCCGCACCTGGATCCGGGCCAGTGCGCCACCGTGACCTTCCCGGCGAGCGCGTACGTGCCCGACGGCGCCTACCACCTGGGCGCGATCGTCGACCGGGACAACTGGATTCCCGAGCTGATCGAGACGAACAACGCCGAGGTGAACGCCGTGATCGGCGTCGGCTACAGGCCCGACCTCATCGTCTCCGCGGTCAGCGGCCCGCCCAGCGCCATGCCGGGCAGCGGATTCGACGCTTCCGTCACCGTCTGCAACCAGGGCACCCAGCCCAGCTACGGCAGCGACGTGGATCTCTACCTGTCCGACGACGCCGCGATCGCGGACGACGACACACCCGCTGGCGCCGGCATGGTCCCCTTCCTGGCACCCGGGCAGTGCAGCTCCGTGCTCGTCTACGCGAGCGCCTATGTTCCCGATGGCGCGTATCACCTCGGGGCGATCGTCGATGTGAACGACTGGACCGAAGAGCTGATCGAGTCCAACAACGCCGCCTCGGGCGACCTCATCGGCGTGGGCTTCCAGCCCGACCTCGTCGTCTCGGCGGTCAGCGGCCCGCCCAGCGCCCCGCCGGGCAGCGGCTTCGACGCTTCCGTCACCGTCTGCAACCAGGGCACGTCCCCGAGCTACGGGATCGACCTCGAGCTGTTCCTGTCGAGCGACGACGCGATCACGCCCTCGGATGCCCACGCGGGGAGCGGCTATGTGCCCGGCCTGAGCCCTGGACAGTGCACCTCCGTGCTCGTCGCCGCGAGCGCCTATGGGGCCGACGGCGCTTACCGCCTCGGGGCGATCGTCGACCCGAGCGAATCGCTCGTCGAGCTCATCGAGAGCAACAACGCCGTGGCGGGCAGCGTGATCGGCATCGGCTTCGGGCCGGATTTCATCGTCTCCGCCGTGAGCGGACCGCCGAGCCTCGCCCCGGGTGATAACTTCAACGCCGAGGTCACCGTCTGCAACCAGGGCACGCAGGCGGGCTACGGCGGCGACGTGGAGCTGCGCCTCTCCTTGGACGCGACCATCACGACGGCCGACTTCCTGGCCGGCAACGGACCGGCGCCGTACCTGGCGCCGGGCCAGTGCGCCACCGTGACCTTCCCGGCGAACGGCTACGTGCCGGAAGGCGCTTACCACCTGGGCGCGCTCGTCGATCCGTACGGCTGGACTTCCGAGCTCATCGAGACCAACAACGCCGCGGCGGGCAGTGTGATCGGCGTCGGCCATCGACCGGACCTCATCGTCGCTGCGGTGGAGGGCCCGGCCAGCGCCTTGCCAGGCAGCAGCTTCAACGCCGAGGTCACCGTCTGCAACCAGGGCACGCAGCCGAGCTACGGCACCGATGTGGAGCTGCGCCTGGCGGCCGGCGACCAGGAGGCCGACACCGGTTTCTTCGCCGGAAGCGCGCCGGTGCCGTACCTGGATCGTGGCCAGTGCACGGTCGTGACCATCCCCACGTACCTGGCAGGGCCCGACGGCGCCTATCACCTCGGCGCCGTGGTGGACCCCTACGGCTGGATGCAGGAGCTCATCGAGACCAACAACACCAACGCAAGCAGCGTGTTCGGCGTCGGCAGCCGGCCGGATCTCATCGCGTTCGCCGTGAGCGGCCCATCGATCGCCACGCCGGGCAGCGGGTTCGACGCCGTCGTCACGGTGTGCAACCAGGGAACCACCCCGAGCGGCGGCACGAGCGTCGACGTGCTGCTGTCGTCAGACCGGGACGTTGCGCCCTCCGATATCCATGTCGGCAACGCGGTTGTCTCCGGGCTGAACCCTGGCCAGTGCGAAAGCGTCACCGTGGCCGCCGGGGCCTACGCGCCTGACGGCGCCTATTATCTCGGCGCGATCGTGGACCTGAACGGCCCGGTCCAGGAGCTCATCGAGACCAACAACACCGCCGCCAGCGACCTGATCGCGATCGGCCACGGCCCCGATCTCCTCGTCTCGGCGGTGAGCGGCCCGCCGAGCATCACGCAGGGCAGCACCTTCAACGCCTCGGTCACCGTCTGCAACCAGGGCACGCAGCCGAGCTCCGGCACCGAGCTCAACCTCTTCCTCTCACCCGACGGCGCGATCACACCCGCTGATTTCCCGATCGGCGGCGGCTATGTGCCCTACCTGAACCCAGGGCAATGTTTTACCACGACGATCCCCGCGAGCACCTATGTGTCCGACGGCGCCTATCACCTCGGCGCGATCGTGGACCCGTACGGCGCGCTCGCCGAGCTCATCGAGAGCAACAACGCCGCGCCGGGCAGCGTGATCGGCGTCGGCTATCGGCCGGACCTCATCGTGTCTTCGGTGAGCGGGCCGCCGAGCCTCATCCCCGGTGGAAGCTTCAACGCGTCGGTCACCGTCTGCAACCAGGGCACGCAGCCGAGCTACGGCAGCGACGTGGAGCTGCTCCTCTCCGCCGACGCGACCCTCACGGTGGCCGACTCCCCTGCTGGCAACGGTCCGGTGCCGTACCTGGATCCGGGACAGTGCACCACCGTGACCTTCCCGGCGATCGCGTACGTGCCTGACGGCTCCTACCACCTGGGCGCGTTCGTCGACAGGTTCGACTGGATCCCCGAGCTCATCGAGACGAACAACGCCGAAGTGAGCGCGATGATCGGCGTCGGCAACCGGCCCGACCTCATCGTCTCCGCGGTCAGCGGCCCGCCCAGCGCCGTGCCGGGCAGCGGATTCGACGCTTCCATCACTGTGTGCAACCAGGGCACGCAGCCGAGCTACGGCACCGACGTGGATCTCTACCTGTCCGCCGACGCCACGATCACGGCAGGCGACACACCCGCTGGCGCCGGCATGGTCCCCTTCCTGGCACCCGGGCAGTGCGCCGCGGTAGCAGTCTCTGCAACTTCCTATGTTCCCGACGGGACCTACCGCCTCGGAGCGATCGTCGATGCGGACGACTGGCAGGATGAGCTGATCGAGTCCAACAACGCCACCTCAGGCGCCCTCATCGGCGTCGGCTTCGGGCCGGACCTCGTCGTGTCGGCGGTCAGCGGTCCGCCCAGCGCCCCGCCGGGCAGCGGATTCGATGCCTCCGTCACCGTCTGCAACCAGGGCACGTCCCCGAGCTACGGCGTCGACCTCGAGCTGTTCCTGTCGAGCGACGACGAGATCACGCCCGCGGACATCCACGCCGGGAACGGCTATGTGCCCGGCCTGAGCCCTGGACAGTGCACCTCGGTGCTCGTCTTTGCGAGCGCCTATGGGGCCGACGGCGCCCACCGCCTCGGGGCGATCGTGGACTGGAGCGAGTCGCTCACGGAGCTCATCGAGACCAACAACGCCGCGGCGGGCAGCGTGCTCGGCGTCGGCTTCGGGGCGGACCTTATCGTCTCCGCCATCAGCGGGCCGCCGAGCATCGCCCAGGGCTATAGCTTCGACGCCGAGGTCACCGTCTGCAACCAGGGCACGCAGCCGAGCTATGGGAGCGACGTGGAGTTGCGCCTCTCCGTGGACGCGACCATCACGACGGCCGACTTCCTGGCCGCATACGGGCCGGTGCCCTACCTGGCGCCGGGCCAGTGCGCCACCGTGACCTTCCTGGCGAGCGCGTACGGGCCCGAAGGCGCTTACCACCTGGGCGCGGTCGTCAATCCGTACGGCGGGGTTCCCGAGCTCATCGAGACCAACAACGCCGCGGCGGGCAGCGTGCTCGGCGTCGGCTATCGGCCGGACCTCATCGTCTCCGCGGTGGAGGGTCCGGCCAGCGCCCTGCCGGGCAGCAGCTTCGACGCCGAGGTCACCGTCTGCAACCAGGGCACGCAGCCGAGCTACGGCAGCGATGTGGAGTTGCGACTGGCGGCCAGCGACCAGGCGGCCGGCACCGGTCCCATCGCCGGGGGCGCGCCGGCGCCGTACCTGGATCCTGGCCAGTGCACGGTCGTGACCATCCCCGCCTCCGCGGCGGCGCCCGACGGCGCCTATCGCCTCGCTGCCGTCGTGGACCCGTACGGCTCGACGCAGGAGCTCATCGAGACCAACAACACGAACGCAAGCAGCGTGTTCGGCGTCGGCTACCGGCCGGATCTCATTGCGTCCGTCAGCGGCCCATCGACCGCCGCTCCGGGCAGCGGCTTCGACGCCATCGTCACCGTGTGCAACCAGGGCACGACCCCGAGCGGCAGTACGAGCGTCGATGTGCTGCTGTCGTCGGACCGGACTGTCACGCCCTCCGATATCCATATCGGCAACAGCTGGGTCCCCGGGCTGAGCCCCGGCCAGTGCGAAAGCGTTACCGTGACCGCCGGGGCGTATGCTTCCGATGGCGCGTACCATCTCGGCGCGATCGTGGACCTGAACGGCCCGGTCCAGGAGCTCATCGAGACCAACAACACCGCCGCCAGCGAGCTGATGGCCATCGGCTACGGCCCCGATCTCGTCGTGTCGGCCGTGAGCGGCCCGCCGAGCGCCACGCAGGGCAGCCTCTTCGACGCCTCGGTCACCGTGTGCAACAAGGGGACGGCCCCGAGCTACGGCACCATGGTGGAGGTCCGGCTGTCGGCCGACGCAACGATCACGACGGACGACTTCCTCGCCGGAGGCGCCTGGGTGCCGAGCCTCGGCGTTGGCCAGTGCGAGAGCCTCCTCGTGCCCGCTGATACCTATCTCCCCGTGGATACCTACACGCTCGGGGCCATCGTGGACGCCTACGGCGAAGTCGCCGAGCTCCTCGAGGGCAACAACGCCACGGCCGGCGGCGAGCTCCTCGTCAGCTTCTGATCATCGCCCGTTTCCACGCCGGGAGAGGCCGGCTGCGCGCGACGCGGGTCGCGTGGCCGATCTGGCCGGCAAACCGGCCAGGGCGCGCCACGCAGCGCGGTCGTGCGCTTGCTCCCATCCTCGTGCCTAGCTCGTAACGACGCGGATCTGCCGCACGGTCCAGTCAGAGCCCGGTTTTGACACGGTGCTCATCACGCGCGCCGTGTTCCGATCCGCGTCGAGCGCCTCCCGCAGCCGGAAGAGCGCGTCGCGAGCAGCCCCGCTCCTTGTCGTCACCGACCGGGTGATGGGCCGATCGATGGGCGGCTGCAGGAGCCACCAGAAGTCGGCGTCATCGACGGTCGCGAAGATCTTGATGATATCGACCGCCGAAGTGCGCCCGGGGCGCAGGACAGACTGGAACGCGAACCAGACATCCTTCCCGGCGTCCACAGGGGTGTAGGGTCCCCGCGACGGGTCCTCAGGCATGACGGCGACGATCCCCCAATCGTCGTCGAGGTCGATGGCCACGATGTTGACCCGGCGGTCGCCGTCGTTGATGACATGCACGAACATATAGGCACCCGACTTCACAGCATAAGCGTCGCCGCTCGGCTCGATCACCGTCCCGCCCTGGATCGGAGCGCCCGGCGACCACTCGGGCGGAGGAGTGCGGAGCTCGACGCGGAGCGCGTCCTTGAGCCCGGAGAACGGGTCGTCGACTTCCAGGATGGTCTGGTACCGGAAGATGTGCAGCAGCCGATCGACCACGAGCTCGGCGGCGTTCGGCGCGCCGACGCTCACCGCTCCCACGTTGGGCATCGGCTTTCCGCTCGGGTCCCAGATCTCGTATTGATCGCGGTCGTTGATGGCAACCTGATAGTGCGGCGTCCCGCTTGTGTGGAGCACGAGGAAGCCGCGCCCTCTCGCCTTGATCGCGGCCTCGAGGACGGCGAACGGCCGTTCCTGGTCGATCCCGGGCGGCAGGTCGCCCCGGCGGAAGAGGTTGACCGCGCGCTTCAGCGCGACGGATCCCACGTCCTCGAGCAGCGCGGAGGCGCCAAGCTCTATCTTGTCGACCGGGGTGCCCTCGTCCAGGACCGCCCAGCTCTCCGTGGCCATCACCTCGTCGACGACGGCGCCGCCCACGCGCCGGTCGAGCTGCGTGAAGTCCGTCGTCCCGGGGCTGTAGAGGCCGAAGTTGCTGCCCATGGCGATCCCCATCGCTTGGCCGGCGCGGAGCCTCACCCTCCGGTTCGGCTTATCGATTCCGACCACCGTGACCGTGTGCGCGACGGGCTGGAGCTTGACGCCAAGCACCTGCCGCGCACCCTCGCCGAGGAGCTGCGGTGTCTGCGATGGGAATCGGCTCTGCACCCAGGCGAGCACGCGCTCGTAAACCGTCTTCCAGGACTGATCGGTGCCGACTGGCGCCAGCGCGTCCAGGAAGGCCGCCGTCATCACGCCGCCTCGCCGGGGCCGGGATCCATCGAGGTCGCCCTCCAGCGCCGACTGGTCGTCGCGGCACGCCGCGAGGAGCACGTAGTGGTTGGATCCAGGGAGCCAGGTCGTGGCCGCCACCGCACTTCGCGCGCTGCGCGTCGCCACGAGCCGCCTCCACGCGGCGCGTAGCTCATCATCGGGGGCGACGCCGTCCGTCGGCCGCTCCGTGGTGTCGAGCGTGGGATCGAGGTCAGCGCGGGCGCCTGTCGCGCACCGCGGCGCCACATCGACCCCACGCGTCGCGCCGCCGGAATGGCAGCTGTCGAGCATCACCGTCACGATCGCCTGCTTCTTCGTCGCGAGCTCGACGAGGTAATATGCGAGGTCGAGGTCGCGCAGGTTGCGGGTCGAGCTCTCGCCGATGTCCATGGGCACGAGCGTCTCGTCGTACCCGCCGAGCCCCTTCTCCTCGGGGAACCTCGTGGGGACGCGGCCCCCGTGGCCGGAGTAGTAGATGAACACCTGGTCGCCCGCTTGCGTCCTGGCGACCAGCCCATCGAGCGCCGCTCTCATGTTGGCGTACGTCGGCCAGTCGCTCCTCGGCCCGGCGGGCACGCCTGCCCTGGTGTCGGCCGCAACGAGCTTCCTGATCTCGCGCGGTCCCGGGACCCGGGCGTTCAGCATCGCCTCGATGGCCCCGACGTCGCTCACACAGCCTCTCAGGTTCCTGTAGGTGGCGCCGCTCGGGAGCTGGTTCGGAAAATAGAAGTCGATGCCGATGAGCAGCGCCCGGAAGGTCGGGCCCATCTCCGCGGCGCTGCTCGTCTCCGCCTCGTCGTGGTCGTCGTTCGGCTCGCTCTCCATGACGCCTCTCCCATGATATCGGCCGCGACGCCGGCCCCTCCGGTGACTCCCCAGATCGTCATGCGCCCGCGATGGATGCGCATCGCTGATCCACCGCAGCGCCGATGCTACCGTGCCGAGGGTGTGTGGGGATAAGCGATCTTGATGAAGTCGATGTCCATCGGCGACAGCTTGGTGTTCAATGGAGCGCTGAAGCCCGCGGGGCTTATTATGAGCGATTCGGGGAGGGGGTAGATCATGATCGAGGCAGGATCGAACGCGGTGCCCAGGAGGATATTCTCCGAGTACCGCTCGATGACGTTGTAGTCGATCTCCTCCTTGGTCCAGAAATTCGGCGGCCCGGAGAAGTACTTGTAGACGGCCTCCTTGTCCCACACGATGCCGCCACGAGGGTTCTTGTGCTCGTGGATGGCGCCGAGGGCGTGGCCGAACTCGTGGAGCACGACGCGCGAGCACTCCTCGTCGCTGGTGTCGTCCCGGAGCCAGCCGAAGTTCATGGTGGGCTGTTTGAGCGGGAAGTAATCCTCCACCAGGGCCTCGGTGCCTAGCGCTGACCACGAACCCTCGTCGGCGTAGAATGAGATCCTGATCTCCGCGTACTTCGAATCGCCGAAGTCGAACTGGATATTGGCGTGCTTCGTCCACTCTTGGGCGTACCGCTCGACCTTCGCCCGCATCGTGGAGGAGCCGTCGAGGAAGCGGATCTTCAGGAGCTTCCCTGGGCGCCACCGCTTGCTCGCGATGAGCGCGATTTTCTCCGATGGGGTGAGGTTCGGGTCGTTCGGATTGAGGCTGGGGTCCACGTCGTTCGCCGGATTTTCCCGCACGGCGGCCCGCCTTCCGTCCTCTTCCAGAGCGAGCGGCAGCTTCCGATCGTAGCAGATGCGGACATTGGCTTCCGGCGTTGCCATATTCCTATCCCTCCTCAGAGGCCGGCGGGCGCTCGGGCGCACGGACAGCCCGTGATGGATCGATAAGGAAGAGTGCGCGAAGGTCAAGCTGGGACGGAGGGGAGCCCACGTCGAATAGCCTCGCGGCGGGTTCCAGATTGAGGGAGGCAGTTGCGGCATTTTCAGATTCATTGAACCGACGCGTGCTCGAGGAGCTTGTGCCCCCGCGCCGCAGGGATGGGGCAAGCAAATCAGTTCAGAGAGCCGCGGCTCACGTCGGTACGGAGGGCTCACCCCAGAGGAGGGAGAGGTGTCCACTTGACGTCCCAGCCAGCTCACGCACGATTACCAGTGTGCGGCATGTATGAGGAACTTCCAATGTCAACGAGAGAAGCTTTGCCTGGCGACATTCGCCAGATGACGCGGTTTCAGACGGGCGGCCTGGGCATCGACATCAATGCGGCCGGACAAGAATCTACAGCATGCGGTCCTCTCGACGATGACGCCACCTGGACTGTCGCCGGGGTGCGCTGTTCGCCGGAGCTACAGCGCTCGCCCAGCTCGAAGCTGAGGAATTTGGAGCGGTGAAATGAAGCGGTTTTCGAAGGCACGCACATCACGGTTCGCGGTGGCGGTCGGGGCCGAGCATCCGCCGATCGATGCGCCGCCGGCGATGCCGGAACAGGATGCGGACGTGGCAGCGTCGGGTCCACTTGACGAGGCAGAGCGGCTACATCGCCGCGTCGTCGAGCTTGCGCAGGCCCGCAGATACGATGAGGCCATCGCCCTCGCACGGAGGGCGCTCGAGCTGCGAGAATCGGCGCTCGGACCTGAGCATCCCCACGTGGGAGAGAGCCTCAACGCCCTGGCCAGTCTGCTCCTGGCGAAAGCCGAGTACGCGGCGGCCGAGCCGCTCTTCCGCCGGGCCCTGGCCATCCGGGAGAAGGCGCTTGGACCCGAGCATCCTGACGTGGCCCAGAGCCTCCACAACTTGGCCGAGTTGCTCCTGGCGAAAGCCGAGTACGCGGCGGCCGAGCCGCTCTTCCGTCGCGCTCTGGCCATTCGGGAGAAGGCGCTCGGGCCGGACCATCCCGACGTGGCCCAGAGCCTCAACAGCTTGGCCGAGTTGCTCCTGGCGAAAGCCGAGTACGCGGCGGCCGAGCCGCTCTTCCGTCGCGCTCTGGCCATCCAGGAGAAGGCACTCGGGCCTGAGCATCCCGACGTGGCCCAGAGCCTCAATAGCCTGGCCGCGTTGCTCGTGGCGAAAGGCGACTACGCAGCAGCCGAGCCGCTCTACCGCCGCGCTCTGAACATCGAGGAGAAGGCGCTCGGACCTGAGAATCTTCACATAGCGGACAGCCTCCACAATCTGGCCTGGTTGCTCCAGGCGAAAGGCGACTATGCGGCAGCCGAACCGCTCTTTCGTCGCGCTCTGGCCATTCGGGAGAAGGCGCTCGAGCCCGAGTATCCCGACCTGGCCACCAGTCTCAACAGCCTGGCCCGATTGCTCGAGGCCAAAGGCGACTATGCGGCAGCCGAACCGCTCTACCGTCGCGCTCTGGCCATCTGGGAGAAGGCTCTCGGACCCGAGCATCCTCACGTGGCTGACAGGGTCTACAACCTGGCCAGGTTGCTCCATGCGAAAGGCGACTATGCGGCAGCCGAGCCGCTCTTCCGTCGCGCTCTGGCCATCCGAGAGAAGGCGCTCGGGCCTGAGCATCCCGACGTGGCCGAGAGCCTGAATAGCCTGGCCGCGCTGCTCGTGGCGAAAGGCGACTACACGGCAGCCGAGCCGCTCTACCGCCGCGCTCTGGGCATCGAGGAGAAGACGCTCGGACCTGAGCATCCCCATGTGGCCCAAAGCCTACACAACTTAGCCGGGTTGCTTCAGGAGAAAGGCGACTACGCGGCAGCCGAGCCGCTCTTCCGTCGCGCTCTGGCCATCCGAGAGAAGGCGCTCGGGTCTGAGCATCCCGGCGTAGCCCAGAGCCTCAATAGCCTGGCCGGGTTGCTCCGTGCGAAAGGCGACTATGTGGCAGCCGAGCCGCTCTACCGCCGCGCTCTGGCCATCCTGGAGAAGGCGCTCGGGCCAGAGTATCCCGACGTGGCCATAAGTTTTCACAACCTGGCCGGGTTGCTCCAGGAGAAAGGCGACTATGCCGCAGCCGAACCGCTCTACCGTCGCGCCCTGGCGATCCGGGAGAGGGTGCTCGGGCCGAACCATCCCGCCGTGGCTCAAAATCTCACCAGCTTGGCCCGGTTGCTCCGTGCGAAAGGCGACTATGCGGAGGCCGAACCGCTCCTTCGTCGCGCGCTGGTCGTCCAGGAGAAGGCGCTCGGGCCTGAGCACCCCGCCGTGGCCAAGAGCCTCAACAACCTGGCCTTGTTGCTCCAGGCGAAAGGCGGCTACGTGGCGGCCGAGCCGCTCCTCCGTCGGGCCCTGGCCATCCAGGAGAAGGTGCTCGGGCCTGAGCATCCCGACGTGGCCCAGAGCCTCAACAGCCTGGCCGGGTTGCTGCAGGCGAAAGGCGACTACGCCGCAGCCGAGCCGCTCTACCACCGCGCGCTGGCCATCCAGGAGAAGGCACTCGGGCCTGAGCATCCCGACGTAGCCCAGAGCCTCAACAGCCTGGCCGGGCTGCTCTGGGCGAACGGTGCGCCCACGCGGGCGCTTCTGCTGATGCAGCGAGCTACTACGATCCACGAGCAGGTGCTGGCCTCGGTCCTTGCCACCAGCAGTGAGCGGCAAAAGCACGCATTCGCGTGGACGATGGAAGGCGAAACCGACATGACCGTCTCCCTTCACATCCGCGCGCTGCCCGACCGCGCCGACGCCGCCCGGCTAGCGCTCGCCGTCCTCTTGCAGCGCAAAGGCCGCGTCCTCGACGCCATGACCGACATGCTCACGCAGCTCCGTGCACGCGGTCAGCCGCAGGACCAAGCGAAACTGGCCGAGCTGAGAAGCATCAGAGGTGAGCTCGCGACGCGCACGCTGCGCGGGCCTGCGCCTGGCGAAGACGTGAACCGTCACAGCGACGCGCTCGCCAAGCTGCGTACAGACGCCGAGATCCTTGAGCAGGACCTGGCGGCACGGTACAAGGAGCTGGCCGCGGAGCGCCGCGCCGTCACCGTCGAGACCGTGCAAGCCGCGCTCGCTCCGGGCGCCGCGCTCGTCGAGATCGCGCTGTTTCAGCCCTTCGATCCGCACGCGAAGCCCGGTCGCAGGTTTGGCGACCTGCACTATGTTGCCTGTGTGCTGCACCAGACCGGCGATCCACGCTGGGTGGAGCTGGGCCCCGCCGCGCCCATCGATGCGCTCGTCGCTGATGCGCGCGCAGCGCTGAGCGCGGCCGAGCCGCGCTACGTCGATGTGGTGCACGCGCTCGACGAGAAGGTCATGCAGCCGGTGAGGCCGCTGCTCGGCAAGGCGCGCGAGGTGTACCTATCGCCGGACGGAGAGCTGAACCTGGTGCCCTTCGCAGCGCTGGTCGACGAGCGCGGGCAGTTCCTGCTCGCGCGTTATCGCTTCACCTACCTGACCAGCGGCAGGGATCTCCTCCGCCTCGAAGCCACCCAGAGCGAGAGCCCGCGCTCATCGCCGCTGGTCATCGGCAACCCGGCCTACGACGAGGGCGGCGGCGCCGCGCCGGTCGATGCGAGCTCGGAGCGCCGCTCGGATGCCATGGGCGCAATGCAGTTCGGCCCACTCCGGTGGACGGAGCCGGAGGCGCGCGAGGTGGCGAAGCTCTTTCCCAACGCACGCCTGTGGCTCGGACAAGATGCCACCGAGGCCGCGGTCAAGGCGCTCGCGGGCCCCTCCATCCTGCACCTGGCCACGCACTGCTTCTTCCTGGCGCAGGCACGCGCGGTATCGCATGCGCCTGCCGAAAGCCGGACGCTCGTACCCGTGCCGGAGCCCGGAGCACTGCCGCCCTTGCCCGAGAACCCGCTCTTGCGCTCGGGCCTGGCGCTCGCAGGCGCCAACCTGCGGCACAGCGCCGGCGAGGACGGCGTGCTGACCGCGCTCGAGGTCGCGGGCCTGGATCTGTGGGGAACCAAGCTCGTCGTGCTCTCGGCGTGCGAGACAGGGGTCGGCACGCTTTACCGCGGCGAGGGCGTCAATGGGCTGCGGCGTGCGCTTGTGCTCGCCGGCGCCGAGAGTCAGATCATGAGCCTGTGGAAGGTGGCCGACAAGGAGACCCAGGCGCTCATGACAGCGTACTACGGTCACGTCGCTGCCGACGACGGGCGCAGCGATGCGCTGCGGGAAGTGCAGATCACCATGGCTAGCAAGGGATTGCATCCCTACTACTGGGCCGCCTTCATCGCAGGCGGCAGCGGGCGGTCGCTTTCCGGAAAGGAGCCGCCCGCCGTGCGAGAAGCTGCTCTGCCGAGGGTAGTCGATGTAGATACAGTGGGGGCCGCGTCCGAGTGGACCCGAGCCCAAGGCGAGGAGGACAGTGCCCGGGTTGCGCTGTTCGCCGACGCGACGGCGTTCGTCCAGCTCAAGACTGAGGAACAAGGAGCGGTGAGATGAACCGGCGTTCGGGGGCACGGAAACATGCAGCGCGACCCGCAGCGCCGGTTGTGGCCGTGTATCCACCCGTCGAGGCGCCGGCGCGGACGACGCAACACGACGCGGAGGCGGCGGCGAGCGCACCGCTCGAAGAGGCAGAGCGGCTGAATCGCCGCATCATCGAGCTTGAGCGGGCCGGCCGATACGACGAGGCCATCCCCCTCGCACGGAGGGCGCTCCAGCTGCGAGAAGAGGCGCTCGGGCCTGAACATCCCGATGTCGCCACCAGCCTCAACAACCTGGCCTTTTTGCTTCATGCGAAAGGCGACTACGCGGCAGCCGAGCTGCTCGTCCGTCGCGCTCTCGCCATTTGGGAGAAGGCGCTCGGGCCCGAGCATCCCGACGTCGCCACCAGCCTCAACAACCTGGCCGCGTTGCTCCAGACGAAAGGCGACTACGCGGCGGCCGAGCCGCTCTACCGTCGCGCTCTGGCCATCCGAGAGAAGGTGCTCGGGCCTGAGCATCCTCACGTGGCCAACAGCCTCAACAACCTGGCCGTATTGCTTGAGGCGAAAGGCGACTACGCGGCGGCCGAGCCGCTCCACCGTCGCGCTCTGACCATCCGGGAGAAGGCGCTCGGGCCCGAGCATCCTCACGTGGCCACCAGCCTCAACAATATCGCAAATGTACTCCGTGCGAAAGGCGACTATGCTGCGGCCGAGCCACTCTACCGTCGTGCTCTGGCCATCCGGGAGAAGGCCTTCGGGCCCGAGCATCCTCACGTGGCCGTGGTCCTCAACAACCTGGCCATATTGCTTGAGGCGAAAGGCGACTACACAGCGGCCGAGCTGCTCTACCGTCGTGCTCTGGCCATCAAGGAGAAGGCCCTCGGGCCCGAGCATTCCAGCGTCGCCACGAGCCTCAACGACCTGGCCGGGTTGCTCCAGACCAGAGGCGATTTTGCGGCGGCCGAGCCGCTCTACCGTCGTGCTCTGGCCATCAAGGAGAAGGCCCTCGGGCCCGAGCATCCCGACGTCGCCACCAGCCTCAACGGCCTGGCCGGGCTGCTCCAGACCAGAGGCGATTTTGCGGCGGCCGAGCCGCTCTACCTTCGCGCTCTGGCCATCAAGGAGAAGGCCCTTGGGCCCGAGCATCCCAAAGTGGCCACCGCCCTCAACAACCTGGCCGAGTTGCGCCGTGCGAAAGGTGACTACGCGGCGGCCGAGCTGCTGCTCCTCCGCGCTCTGGAGATCCGAGAGACGGCGCTCGGGCCCGAGCATCCCGACGTGGCCGCCAGCCTCAACAACCTGGCCGGGTTGCTCGAGGCGAGAGGCGACTACGCGGCGGCCGAGCCGCTCTACCGTCGCGCTCTCGTCATCTGGGAGAAGGCGCTCGGCCCCGAGCATCCCGACGTGGCCGCCAGCCTCAACAACCTGGCCGGGCTGCTCCGCGCGACAGGCGATTACGTAGCGGCCGAGCCGCTCTACCGTCGCGCGCTTGCCATCCGAGAGAAGGCGCTCGGCCCCGAGCATCCCGACGTCGCCCAAAGCCTCAACAACCTGGCTGGTTTGCTCCGTACAAAGGGCGACTACGCGGCGGCCGAGCCGCTCTTCCGTAGCGCTCTCGCCATCTGGGAGAAGGCGCTCGGCCCCGAGCATCCCGACATCGCCAAAAGCCTCGGCAACCTGGCCGTCTTGCATTGGGCGAGTACAGCGCCCACGCGGGCGCTTCCGCTGATGCAGCGGGCTGCTGCGATCCACGAGCGGGTCCTGACCTCGGTCCTCGCCACCAGCAACGAGCGGCAAAAGCACGCGTTCGCGTGGACGGTGGAAGGCGAGACCGACATGACCGTTTCTCTGCACATCCGCGCGCTGCCCGACCGCGCCGACGCCGCCCGGCTCGCGCTCACCGTCCTGCTGCAGCGCAAGGGACGCGTCCTCGACGCCATGACCGACATGCTCGCGCAGCTCCGTGTGCGCGGCCGGCAGGAGGACCAGGCGAAGCTGGCCGAGCTGGCAAGTCTCAGGAGCGAGCTGGCGACGCGCACGCTGCGCGGGCCTGCGCCCGGGGAAGACGTGAGCCATCACAGCGATGCGCTCACCGTGCTGCGTGCGGCCACCGATGTGCTCGAGCAGGACCTGGCGACACGGTACAAGGCCCTGGCCGCGGAGCGCCGACCTGTCACCATCGAAGCCGTGCAAGCCGCGCTCGGTCCGGGCGCCGCGCTCGTCGAGATCGCGCTAGTTCAGCCGTTTGATCCGCACGCGAAGCCCGACCGCAGCTTTGGGGACCCGCACTACGTTGCCTACGTGTTGCACCGAACCGACGTTCCGAGCTGGGTGGAGCTGGGCCCAGCCGCGCCCATCGATGCGCTGATCGCGCAGGCGCGCTCAGCGCTGAGCACGGCAGATCTACGCTACGCCGAGGCGGCGCGCGCGCTCGACGAGAAGGTCATGCAGCCGGTGAGACAGCTTTTGGGCCAGGCGCGTGAGGTGTACCTGTCACCGGACGGAGCGCTCAACCTGGTGCCCTTCGCGACGCTGGTCGACGAACGTGGGCAGTTCCTGCTCGCGCGTTATCGCTTCACCTATCTCACCAGCGGCCGCGACCTGCTCCGCCTCGAAGTCACCCAGACCGAGAGCCCGCGCTCGTCGCCGCTCGTCATCGGCAACCCCGCCTACGACGAGGGCGGCGGCGCGTCGGTCAACCCGACCTCGGAGCGCCGCTCGGATGCCATGGGCTCGATGCACTTCGGCCCGCTCCGGTGGACGGCGCCGGAGGCGCGCGAGGTGGCGACGCTCTTGCCGAACGCCCACCTGCTGCTCGAAAAGGACGCCACCGAGGCCGCGGTCAAGGCCCTCGCGGGCCCCTCCATCGTCCACATGGCCACCCACGGCTTCTTCCTGGCGCAGGCACCCGCGGCACCGCACGCGCCCGCCGAAGCCCGGCCGTTCCTGATCCTGCTCCAGCCCGGAGCGCTGCCGCCCTTGCCCGAGAATCCGCTGTTGCGCTCGGGTCTGGCGCTCGCTGGCGCCAACGTGCGACGGAGCGGCGGCCAGGACGGCGTGCTGACCGCGCTCGAGGTCGCGGGCCTGGACCTGTGGGGGACCAAGCTCGTTGTGCTGTCCGCGTGCGACACGGGGATCGGCGCGCTCTCCCGGGGCGAGGGCGTCTACGGCCTACGGCGTGCGCTCGTGCTCGCCGGGGCCGACAGCCAGATCATGAGTCTGTGGAAGGTCGCCGATAAAGAGACGCAGGAGCTCATGAAAGCGTACTACGTCCGGCTCTCCGCCGGCGAGGGGCGCAGCGACGCGCTGCGGGAGGTGCAACTCGCGATGGCGAGCGAGCACTTGCATCCGTACTACTGGGCGGCCTTCATCGCAGGCGGCAGCGGGCGGTCGCTCTCCGGAAAGGAGCCGCCCCCCGTGCGAGAAGCCGATGTGCCGAGGGCAGCGGACACCGTGGTGAGGGCCGGGCCCGAGTAGACCCGCGCTCGTGGCGAGGGAGCCGCGCCGGCAAGCCACGGTACGCGAGCCGCGGCTTGCCGCGGGCGATCGCGTCGCGCAGAAGGGATCAGGACACGCTCCCCGCCCCTCCGGACACACACCTAAAGACGGAGACCCCGCGCAGGCGCAACCCGGAGCACGAGTGCGCCTTGAGCACATCGTCGAGGCTACTTCGTGTCGACGAGGATCTGCTGCACGGTCCAGTCGAAGCCCGGCTGGGACACGACGCGCATCCTGCTCTCCTCGTTCCTCTCCGCGTCGAGCGCCTCGCGCAGCCGAAAGAGCGTGTCTCGCGCGGCGCTGGCTCTCCTCCTCTCCGAGCGGGTGATGGGCTGATCGATCGGCGGGTGCAGGAGCCACCAGAAATCAGAGTCGTCGACGGTCACGAATATCTTGATGATGTTCATGGCCGAAGCGTGCCCGGCGCGCAGGAGGGCCCCGAGCGCGAACCAGGCGTCTCGATGTGGCTCCACGGTGGTGTAGTACTCCCGGGACGGGTCAGGAGGCATGACGGCACCGATGCTCCAATCATCTTCGAGGTCGATGGCCACGATATTGATTCGACGATCGCTGTCGTTCACGACACGCACGAACGAGTAGGAGCCGGGCTTCACGACGTATCGCCCATCCTTGGGCTCAATCACCGTCCCGCCTTCGATCCAATCACCCGGCGACCACCCCGGCGGTGGAGCGCGGAGCTCGACGCGAAGCGCGTCCTTGAGCCCCGAGAACGGGTCGTAAATCTCCTCGATGGTCTTGTACCGGAAGATGTGGATCAGCCGGTCGACCACGAGCTCGACGGCCTTCGGCGCGCCGACGCTCACCGCCGGCACGTTGGGCATCCGCTTTCCGCTCGGGTCCCAGATCTCGTATTGACCGCCGTCGTTGATGGCGACCTGATAGTGCGGCGTCCCGCTCGTGTGGAGCACGAGAAAGCCGCGCCCTCTGTTCTCGATCGCGGTCCGCAGGGCGGCGAACGCCCGCTCCTGATCGATCTCGGGCGGCAGGTCATTCCGGCGGAAGAGGTTGACTGCGCGCTTCAGCGCGACCGATCCCACGTCCTCGAGGAGCGCCGGAGCGCCCGGCTCGACCGCCTTGACCGGGGTGCCCTCGTCCAGCGTCGCCCAGCTCTCCGTGCCTGTCACCTCGTCGACGGTTGCGCCGCCCACGCGCTTGTTGTCTTGCGTGAAGTCCGTCGTCCCAGGAACATAGATGCCGAATTTGCTGCCCATCTTCGTCCCCGTCGCGCGGCCGGCGCTGAGCCTCACCCTCCGGTTCGTCTCATCGATTCCGAGGACCCTCAGCCTGTACGCGACGGGCCGGAGCGCGACGCCGAGCACCTGGCGCTCGCCCTTGCCGAGGAACTGAGGTGTCTGCGTCGGGTGCTGGCTATGCACCAAGGTGAAGAGGCGCTCGTAGAGCGTCTTCCAGGTCTGGTCCTTGCCGAGCCGCGTCAGCGCGTTCAGGAAGGCTGCCGTCATCACGCCGCCCCGCTGGTCACCGTCGTTGGCCTCCAGCGCTGTCTGGTCGTCGCGGCACGCCGCAAGGAGCACGTAGTCGTTGGACGGGGGCAGCCAGCTCGTGCCAACGGCCGCTCCCGGCGCGGCGCCCGTCGCCACGAGCCGCTTCCACGCGGCGCGAAGCTCGTCGTCCGAGGCAACGCCGCCCCTCGGCCGCTCCGTGGTGTCGAGCGTGGGATCGACCCCCTCGCGGGCGCCAGTCGCGCACCGCGGCGCGACGTCGATCCCTCGCGTCGCGCCGCCGGAATGGCAGCTGTCGAGCACCACCGTCACGATCGCCTGGCTCTTCCTCGTGAGCGCGTCGAGGTAATACACCATATCGACGTCGCTCAGGTAAGGCGTCGAGCGCCCGCCGATGTCCATGGGCACCAGCGTCTCGTCGTATCTGCCCGCCCCCTTCAGCTCCTCGAACCTCGTGGGGGCGCGGCCGCCGTGGCCAGAGTAGTGGATGTACACCTGGTCGCCTGGCTGCGCCCGGGTGACCAGCGCATCGAACGCCGCCTTCATGTTGGCGTACGTAGGCCAGTCGGAGCTCGACCCATCGGGCTGGTCAGCCCCGGTGTCGCGCGCGACGAGCTTCGTGATCTCGAGCGGTCCGGTGACGTGGGTGTGCAGCGCCTCCTCGACGAGGCGGATGTCGTTCACGCAGCCGCTCAACGGCGCGTAGGTGGCGCCGTTCTCAAGCCGGTTCGGGAGATAGAGGTCGATGCCGATGAGCAACGCCCGGAAGGTCGGGCCCGTGTCGCGAGCGCGTCTCGTCACCGCCTCGTCGTGTTCGTCGTTCGGCTGGCTATCCATGGTGCTCCTCCAGCAATAGCGGCCGCGAGGCCATTTCCTCCGGTGGCTCCCCAGACCATCATGTGCCCGCGATGGGTGCGCGTCGCACGCCAACCCATATTCCATCCTCTTGCAGATCGAGCAGGAGCTTCCGATCGTGGCAGATGCCGACGTTGGCTTCTGGCGTCACAATATTCCTACCCTTCCTCGAAGGCCGACGGGCGCTCGTGGGCGCGGGCAGCCCATGACAGATCGATAAAGAACAGGGCTCAAAGGTCAAGCTGGGGCGGAAGGGGCGAACCCCAGATCGTTTCACGCTGGTTTTCAGTCCGAGGGAGCCAGCTGCGGCATTTTCAGCTTCAATGAGCGACGCGTGCTCCAGGAGATGGGGCACCCACGGCAGAGGGACGGGACAAGGACACCAGGGAACCGCGGCTCGCATCGACGCCGACAGCACTTCCCGAAAGAGGGAGCAGTGTCCACTTGACGTCCCGGCCGGCGCACGCACGATCACCGGTGTGCGACGCGCATGAGGAACTTCCAATATCGGCGTAAGGCTCTCTGGCGGACAGTCGTCGACGAAGCACGGCGACGCATGTTCGGACGGGTGCTCCAGGTGTTGGTATCGCTGTTCGCCAGCGCGAAGGCGCCCGCCCAGCCGAAGCTGAAGGATCAGGAGCGGCGAGATGAAGCGGTCTTCGATGGCACGCGAAGCACGATTCGCGGTGGCGGTCGGGGACGACCGTCCGCGGGTCGAGGCACCGGCGGAGATGCCGAAAGACGACGCGGCAGCGAAAGGGCCGCTCGAGGAGGCGGTGCGGCTGAGTCGCCGCGTCGTCGCACTTGAGCGGGCCGGCCGATACGACGAGGCCATCCCCCTCGCACGGCGGGCGCTCGAGCTGCGGGAGCGGGCGCTCGGGGCTCAGCATCTCGACGTCGCCCGTAGCCTCAACCGCCTGGCCAAACTGCTCTGGGCGAGAGGCGACTACGCGGCGGCCGAGCCGCTGTTCCGCCGCGCTCTCGCCATCCGGGAGAAAGCGCTCGGGCCGGAGCATCCGGATGTGGCAATCAGCCTCAACAACCTGGCCAGTTTGCTCAAGGCGAAAAGTGACTATGCGGCGGCCGAGCCGCTCCATCGTCGCGCGCTGGCCATCTGGGAGAAGGCGCTCGGGCCGGAGCATCCCAACGTGGCCACCAGTCTCAACAACCTGGCCAGTTTACTCGAGGCGAGAGGCGACTACGCGGCGGCCGAGCCGCTCTACCGTCGCGCTCTCGCCATCCGGGAGAAGGCGCTCGGGCCTGAGCATCCCCAGGTGGTCAACAGCCTCAATAACCTGGCCAGTTTACTCGAGGTGAGGGGCGACTACGCGGCGGCCGAGCCGCTCTACCGTCGCGCGCTCGCCATCCGGGTGAAGGCGCTCGGACCAGAGCATCCTGACATGGCCACCAGTCTCAACAACCTGGCCAGTTTGCTCCAGACGAAAGGCGACGACGCGGCGGCCGAGCCACTTTACCGTCGCGCTCTCGCCATCCGGGAGAAGGCGCTCGGACCAGAGCATCCCTACGTAGCTATCCCCCTCAACAACCTGGCATTGTTGCTCGGGGAAGAAGGCGACTACGCGGCGGCCGAGCCGCTCTACCGTCGCGCTCTCGCCATCCGGGAGAAGGCGCTCGGACCAGAGCATCCTGACGTGGCCCAAAGCCTCAACAACCTGGCCGTATTGCTCGGGATAAAAGGCGACTACGCGGCAGCCGAGCCGCTCTACCGTCGCGCTCTCGCCATCCGGGAGAAGGCGCTCGGACCCGAGCATCCCAACGTGGCCATCAGTCTCAACAACCTGGCCGGTTTGCTCCATGCGAAAGGCGACTACCCAGCGGCCGAGCCGCTCTACCGTCGCGCTCTCGCCATCATGGAGAAGGCGCTCGGGCCAGCGCATCCCTACGTGGCGCAGAGCCTCAACAGCCTGGCCCGGTTGCTCCGTGCGATAGGCGATTACGCGGCGGCCGAGCCTCTCTACCGTCGCGCTCTCGCCATCCGTGAGAAAGCGCTCGGGCCCGACCATCCCGACGTGGCGCAGAGCCTCAACAACCTGGCGTGGTTGCTCTATGCGAAAGGCGACTACGCGACGGCCGAGCCGCTCTACCATCGCGCTATTGCCATCCGGGAGAAGGCGCTCGGACCCGACCATCCTGACGTGGCCGACACCCTCAACAACCTGGCCGGGTTGTACTGGGCGCTCGCAACGCCCACGCGGGCGCTTCCGCTGATGCAGCGGGCTGCAGCGATCCTCGAGCGGGTCCTGGCCTCTGTCCTTGCCGCCAGCAGCGAGCGGCAAAAGCACGCTTTCGCGTGGACGGCGGAACCCGAGACCGACATGACCGTTTCCCTTCACGTCCGCGCGCTGCAGGGCCGCGCCGACGCCGCTCGGCTCGCGCTTACCGTCCTGTTGCAGCGCAAGGGCCGCGTCCTCGACGCCATGACCGACATGCTCACGCAGCTCCGTACGCGCGGCCGGCCGGAGGACCAGGACAAGTTGGCCCAGCTGGCAAGCCTCAGGGGCGAGCTGGCCACGCGCACGCTGCGCGGGCCTGCGCCCGGCGAGGACGTGAGCCATCACAGCGACGCGCTCGCCAAGCTGCGGGCGGACATCGAGGTGCTCGAGCGGGACCTGGCCGCACGGTACAAGGCGCTCGCTGCGGAGCGCCGCGCTGTCACCCTCGACGCTGTGCAGGCTGCGCTCGGTCCGGGCGCCGCGCTCGTCGAGATCGCGCTGTTGCTGCCTTTCGATCCGCACGCTCAACCCGGCCGCCATTTCGGCGATCCGCACTACGTTGCCTATGTGCTCCGCCGGACCGGCGATCCAAGCTGGGTGGAACTGGGCCCCGCCGCGCCCATCGATGCGCTCGTCGCTCAAGCGCGCGCGGCGCTGAGCGCGGCCGATCCGCGCTACGCCGAGGCGGCGCGCGCCCTTGACGAGAAGATCATGCAGCCGGTGAGGCAGCTTCTCGGCGAGGCGCGCGAGGTGTACCTGTCGCCGGACGGAGAGCTCAACCTCGTGCCCTTCGCCGCGCTGGTCGACGAGCATGGGCAGTTCTTGCTCGCCCGTTATCGCTTCACCTACCTGACCAGCGGCCGCGACCTGCTCCGCCTCGAGGTCACCCAGACCGAGAGCCCTCGCTCGTCGCCCGTGGTCATCGGCAACCCCGCCTACGACGAAAGCGGCGGCGCGCCGGCCGCTGCGACCTCGGGGCGCCGCTCGGACGCCATGGGTGCCATGCAGTTCGGCCCACTCCGGTGGACGGGGCCAGAGGCGCGCGCCGTCAAGGAGCGCTTGCCAGACGGACGCCTGCTGCTCGACAAGGACGCTACCGAGGCCGCCGTCAAGGCGCTCGCGGGCCCCTCCATCCTGCACATGGCCACCCACGGCTTCTTCCTGGCGCAGGCACGTGCGGCACCGCACGCGCTCCGTGAGGCCCGGCCGTTCCTGACCGTGCTGCAGCCCGGAGCGCTGCCGCCCCTGCCCGAGAACCCGCTGCTGCGCTCGGGTCTGGCGCTGGCAGGCGCCAACCAGCGACGCAGCGGCAGCGACGACGGCGTGCTGACCGCGCTCGAGGTGGCGGGCCTGGATCTTTGGGGAACCAAGCTCGTCGTGCTGTCGGCGTGCGACACGGGGATCGGCGCACTCCATCGGGGCGAGGGCGTCTACGGGCTACGGCGCGCGCTCGTGCTCGCCGGAGCCGACAGCCAGATCATGAGTCTGTGGAAGGTGGCCGACGAGGAGACCCAGGCGCTTATGACTGCCTACTACGGTCGCCTCTCGACCGACCAGGGGCGCAGCGATGCTCTGCGTGAAGTGCAGATCGCCATGGCTCGCCAGGGCTTGCACGCCTTCTACTGGGCCGCCTTCATCGCAGGCGGCAGCGGCCGCTCGCTCTCCGGAAACGGGCCGCCCCCCGTCCGAGTCGCCGATGTGCCGAGGGCTCTGGACACCGGGGGGATCGCGCCCGAGTAGACCCGAGCGCGTGGTAAGGGGACTACGCCCAAGTTGCGCCGTTCGCCGACGCGACGGCGCTTGCCGTGGTCGAAGCTGAGGGATGAGGAGCGGTGAAATGAAGGGGGGTTCGACGGTCCGTGCAACACAATTCGCCGCAGCGATCGTGGTCGCGCAAGCAGGGGTCGCGGCCCAGGCGCAGACCCCGACACAGGAGGCGGCCACGGCGGCGGAAGGGCCGCTCGAAGAGGCAGAGCGGCTGAATCGCCGCGTTGTCGAGCTCCATAAGGCCGGCCGATATGACGACGCCATCCCCCTCGCTCGGAGGGCGCTCGACCTGCGAGAAAACGCGCTCGGGCCCGAGCATCCCGACGTGGCCATCACGCTCCACAACCTGGCCGCATTGCTCAAGGCGAAAGGCGACCACGCGGCGGCCGAGCCTCTCTTCCGTCGCGCTCTGGCCATCCGGGAGAAGGTGCTCGGGCCTGAGCATCCCGACGTGGCCACCACTCTCAACAACCTGGCCGCACTGCTCGCGACGAAAAGCGATTACGCAGCGGCCGAGCCTCTCTTTCGTCGCGCTCTGGCCATCCGGGAGAAGGCGCTCGGGCCGGAGCATCCCGACGTGGCTGAGAGCCTCAACAGCCTGGCAGGGTTGCTCTTTGCAAAAGACGACATCGTGGCGGCCGAACCGCTCCTCCGCCGCGCTCTGACCATCCAAGAGAAGGCGCTCGGCCCCGAGGATCCCGACGTGGCCTTCAGCCTCAACTGCCTGGCCGAGTTGCTCCAGGCGAAAGGCGACGATGCGGCGGCCGAGCCGCTCTACCGGCGCGCTCTGGCCATCCGGGAGAAGGCGCTCGGGCCGGAGCATCCCGACGTGGCTGTGAGCCTCAGCGGCCTGGGCGGGTTGCTCGAGGCGAAAGGCGACTATACGGCAGCCGAGCCGCTCTACCGGCGCGCTCTGGCCATCCGGGAGAAGGCGCGCGGCCCAGAGCATCCCAACGTCGCCGCTGCCCTCAGCGATTTGGCCGCGTTGCTCCAGGCGAAAGGCGACTATTCGGCGGCCGAGCCGCTCTGCCGGCGCGCTCTGGCCATCCGGGAGAAGGCGCTCGGGCCGGAGCATCCCAACGTGGCCACTGCCCTCAACAGCCTGTCGGAATTGCTCTTTTTGAGAGGCGACTACGCGGCGGCCGAGCCGCTCTACCGGCGCGCTCTGGCCATCCGGGAAAAGGCGCTCGGGCCGGAGCATCCCAGCGTGGCCGCCGTCCTCCACAATCTGGCCGTATTGCTCTATGCGAAGGGCGATTACGCCGCGGCCGAGCCGCTCTACCGGCGCGCTCTGGCCATCTTGGAGAAGGTGCGCGGCCCAGAGCATCCCAATGTGGCCAAAGCCCTCCACAGCCTGGCCTGGTTGCTCCAGGAGAAAGGCGACGATGCGGAGGCCGAGGCGCTCCACCGTCGCGCTCTGGCCATCCTGGAGAAGGCGCTCGGCCCAGAGCATCCCAACGTGGCCACTGCCCTCAACAATATGGCAGTGTTGCTCGATAAGAAAGGCGACGACTCGGCAGCCGAGCCGCTCTTCCGTCGCGCTCTGGCCATCCAGGAGAAGGCGCTCGGCCCAGAGCATCCCGACGTGGCCGTCAGCCTCGACAATTTGGCCGGGTTGCTCGATAAGAAAGGCGACCATGCGGCCGCCGAGCTGCTCTACCGTCGCGCTCTGGCCATCCGCGAGAAGGCGCTCGGGCACGAGCACCCCGATGTGGCCGTCAGCCTCAACAACCTGGCCGTGTTGCTCGAGGCGAAAGGCGACCACGCGTCCGCCGAGCCGCTCTACCGTCGCGCTCTGGCCATCCAGGAGAATGCGCTCGGACCTGAGCATCCCAAGGTGGCCGCAAGCCTCTACAATCTGGCCGTCTTGCATTGGGTGAGCGCAGCGCCCACGCGGGCGCTTCCGCTGATACAGCGGGCCGCTGCGATCCACGAGCGGGTCCTGGCCTCCGTCCTAGCCACCAGCAGCGAGCGGCAAAAGCACGCATTTGTGCGGACGGTGCAAGGCGAGACCGACGTGACCGTTTCCCTTCACGTCCGCACGCTGCAGGACCGCGTCGACGCCGCCCGGCTCGCGCTCGCCGTCCTGCTACAGCGCAAGGGCCGCGTCCTCGACGCCATGACCGACATGCTCGCGCAGCTCCGCGCGCGCGGCCGACCCGAGGACCAGGCGAAGCTGACCCAGCTGGCTCGCCTCAGAGGCGAGCTGGCAACGCGCACGCTACACGGGCCTGCGCCCGGCGAGGACGTGAGCCATCATAGCGACGCGCTCGCCAAGCTGCGGGCGGATGTCGAGGTGCTCGAGCGGGACCTGGCGGCACGGTACAAGGCGCTGGCCGCGGAGCGCCGCGCCGTCACCCTTGAGACCGTGCAAGCGGCGCTCGGTCCGAGCGCCGCGCTCGTCGAGATCGCGCTGTTTCGGCCTTTTGATGCGCGTGCGAACCCCGAGCGCAGGCTTGGCAACCTGCACTACGTCGCCTATGTGCTGCACCGGACAGGCGATCCGAGATGGGTGGAGCTCGGCCCCGCCGCGCCCATCGATGCGCTCGTCGCTGAAACGCGCGCGCTCCTGAGCGCGGCCGATCCGCGCTACGCCGAGGCGGCGCGTGCGCTCGACGAGAAGGTCATGCAGCCCGTGAGGCAGCTCTTGGGCGAGGCGCGCGATGTGTACCTGTCGCCAGACGGAGAGCTCAACCTCGTGCCCTTCGCCGCGCTGGTCGACGAGCGCGGGCAGTTTCTCCTCGCGCGCTACCGTTTCACCTACCTGACCAGCGGCCGCGACCTGCTCCGCCTCGAAGTTACCCAGACCGAGAGTCCCCGCTCATCACCGCTGGTCATCGGCAACCCGGCCTACGACGAGGGCGGCGGCGTGCCGGCCAGCGCGACCTCGGGGCGCCGATCGGACGGCATGGGAGCCATGCAGTTCGGCCCACTCCGGTGGACGGAGCCAGAGGCGCGCGCCGTCAAGGACCTCTTGCCGGGCGCACGGCTGCTGCTCGACAAGGACGCCACCGAGGCCGCGATCAAGGCACTCGCGGGCCCCGCCATCGTGCACATGGCCACCCACGGCTTCTTCCTGGCGGAGGAGCCCGCGGCACCGCACGCGTCCCGCGGGGCCCAGCGGCCGTTCTTGACGCTGCTGCAGCCCGGAGCGCTGCCGCCCTTGCCCGAGAACCCGCTGCTGCTCTCGGGTCTGGCGCTCGCAGGCGCCAACCAGCGACGCAGCGGCGGCGAGGACGGCGTGCTCACCGCTCTCGAGGTCGCGGGCCTGGACCTGTGGGGGACCAAGCTCGTGGTGCTGTCGGCGTGCGACACAGGGATCGGCACGCTCTCCCGGGGCGAGGGCGTCTACGGCCTACGGCGCGCTCTGGTACTCGCCGGGGCCGACAGCCAGATCATGAGTCTGTGGAAGGTGGCCGACGAGGAGACCCAGGCGCTCATGAAGGCCTACTACGGTCGCCTCTCGGCCGACGACGGGCGGAGCGATGCGCTGCGCGAAGTGCAGCTCGCAATGGCTCGCCAGGGCCTGCACCCCTACTACTGGGCCGCCTTCATCGCAGGCGGCAGCGGCCGCTCGCTCTCCGGAAAGGAGCCGCCCGCGGTGCGAGAAGCCGACATGCCGACGGCAGCAGACACCGTGGCGACCGCGCCCGAGTAAACCACACCGGCAAGCGGCCCCGCGCCCCCATCGCTCCCGTCTCCACGCTTCCCAACCCCCACGCGCCCCGCTAGTCTCGCCGGATGCCCCTCGACCCGCAGCGCCTCGCCCGTGTTCGCGCCCATTTCCTGGCGGCTGCCGCGCTCGTCACCGGGTGCGGCGGGAGCTCCGCGCCGGACCACACCATCAACCAGGCGGTTCCCTCCGACCACGTCCCGCCGACGCCGACCGCGGCGCCCACCGAGTCATCGTCCTCCGCGACCCCGCCGGACGCTCCTCCGAGCGACGGACCGCTGACGACACCGATGCACGTGAACACGCCCCCGACGGCGCCCTCCGCGTCGTCCTCCGCGACCGCGCCGCAAGCTCCGACCCCGGGGCCGCCGGTGCACCTCAACACGCCGGCGCGCTCGAAGCCGTGACGCGAGCGACATCCCCCGCCGCCCCCCTCGCTCGCCCGCGGCCACGCCCCATCCCCTCATGAACACCGCGTTCCCTCTCGGCACCACCGAGCGGCTCTTCGCGACGCTCCACCGCCGCTTCCTCGATCGCCATTACCCCGCGCCCCCGTGGGACCGCCTCGACCCGGCGGCGCTCCCGCCGGCCGACGTCGAGATCGCCCGCCAGGCGTGGGCAGCGCGAGCGGTCGCCGAATACCGATCCATGATCGTCTTCGGCGAGCTCATCGCCCGCTTCGCCGAGCTGCGCTTGCCCCTGGAGGTCACGACCGCGGCCTCGCGCCTCCTCCAGGACGAGGCGCGACACACCGAGCTGTGCGCGCGCGCGGCCGAGGCGCTCGGCGGCAACCATGGAGCGACGCTCGCCCCCTCAGATCTCCAGCTCCCGCGAAACGGCCTCCCGGCCCATCTCTTCGTCGCCCGGTGGACCGCATCGATGTTCTGCGTGGGCGAATCCGCGTCCGTCGGCATCCTCGACGTCCTCCAGCAGCACACCACCGATCCTTGCCTGCAGGTCGTCGTGGGCACCCTCCTTCGGGACGAGATCCTCCACGACCGATTCGGCTGGGCGCTCGCGCGCCTCGTCTTTCCGCGCCTCACCGAGGACGAGCGCGACTGGCTCGCCGCCGATCTGGCGTTCTCGCTTGCGCACTACGACCGCATCCACGCCGGCGCCTCGCGCGCCGACGGCGAGCCGTTGCCCGAGGCGCCCCCGCCCGCCGGCCCGAACCTCGGAATCCCCTCGCGCCCGGCCGCGGCGCGCGCCTTCTACGAGCGGATTGACCGCGTGATCCTCCCCTCGTTTGCCGCGCTAGGCGTACCGGCGTACGAGGCATGGGCGTTGCGCCTCGAGGTCCCGGCCCAGACCGAGAATCGCTGAGAGGGCACTCGCCGTCTCAAGCGCGAAACACACGAGACACGGGCTCTCCGATCAGCGCCGCGAGGAGCCGCTCGCCCTCGGGCCACGGCCCGAAGCCGGCGTCGACGTTGATGTGCCCACACGACCCCGCATGGATGAGCCGGCTCCCCCAGGCGCGCGCGAGGGCTTCGGCTCGCTCCGGGGTACAGTACGGGTCGTTCGAGCTCGCGACGACCATCGAGGGGAACGGCAGCCTGACGCTGGGCAACGGGTGGAACGTTGACGCGTCGCGCGGATAGCTCGGCGATTCAGTGTCGGCCGGCGCGACGAGGAGCGCGGCGCGCACGGGCCGCGCGCGCAGGGCCGCCCAGTGGACCACCGTGCTGACGCCGCAGCTGTGCGCGACGAGCACCGGGGGCTCAGCGCTGGCGGCGACCGCCCCGTCGAGCGCCTCGACCCACGCGCGTCGGTCAGGGTGATCCCAGTCGGGCATCTCCACACGGCGCGCGAAGGAGAGCTTCTGCTCCCAGAGCGTCTGCCAGTGGCGAGGGCCGGAGCCGCTGTAGCCAGGGACGATGAGAAGCGAAAGCATCGTGACAAGACCTCCCCGCGAAGGAAGATAGTACAGAGGAAGCGGTTGAAAATCACCTCGTCACCACCCAGCAGACCCCGGAGCGAAATCGACCCCCTCCGACGCGTGGACAAACCGTTGATATGGCTCGCTTTTCCAGCAGGGAACCAGGGCGCCTAGAAAAATATACGTTCGGCCGTCCGCGGGTCGCCCCCGAGCGTCGCGGCTCATGTCCTCGGCATCCCAGGTGCCGTCGAACCGCTCGTGTCCTCGCGCGAAAAGCGGGAACGATCCTGATCATCTGCTGTTCGGTGGGAAAGCAGCCGGAGGCATGCGGTGAGCGACGAGCACGGGAAGCTGGTCGAGGCGGCAGCGGAAGAGCAGCGCGCCCGCACGTTCTTGCTCCAGATCCCGGACACGATGAACGAGATCCCCTTCATCGCGTTCTGCCCGATCACGCTCGTGGGCTTCTTCCTGTGGTTCAAGCTCGGCGCCATCGTTGCCATCGCAGGGTGCCTGCTCCTGCTGCTGGCGACCTTTCAGCTCCTCGAGCGGCTTCGACCGAAGCTCGTCGTGGGGGCTGACGGCATCCTCATCCGGCGTTTCCTGTCCCGGCGACTCATTCGATACGACGAGATCGTCTCCGTCGACGAGGAACAGCGCACCATGGAAACAGACGATGGGCAAACCACGAGTTGGAGCACCTCGTCCATCGTGAGAATCGGGCTCGTGGGCGGCGGCTTCGTCGATCTCACGACCTGGCGATTCGGCTCACCACAACCGGAGTACACAGGGCCGCTCGATGCTGTGGGCGGCGAGATCATGCTCGAGATCCAGCGCCAGCGCGACGCCTGGAACGCGCGCCGGGGGCATGCGCACGAGGAAGCGCTCGCGCGGAGGGGCCGGAGCGGCGCAGCCTGGCTCAACGCGCTGCGCAGGCTCACCGCGAGCACCGCGGGCGCCTACTGCGCGATCACCGTGGACCGGCTCCGGGCCCTGCTCGACGATCCGCACGCACCTGCGGTCACACGGACCGCAGCCGCCGTCGCCCTCTACCGTTTCGACCACGAGCGAGCGCGACAGCGGCTGCGGATCGCCGCCGCCTCCGTGGCCAGCCCGGAGACCCGCGGAGGGCTCGAGCGCGTCGCCGATGCCACCGACGATGTCGCGCTCGCGGAGGCGCTCGAGTCCCTGCACGACAAGGACTCCAGATTGGAGCGCATCGAGGACCCGCCCGCGGGCAAGCGCCGGCGCGGTTGCGGCCCCTCGACGCGTGGGTAAGCCGTTGAGGCAGCGCGGCGCGCCCCGCCGCGTGCCCTGATGGGGCCGAGGTAGCCCAGGCGCGCCGGGTTCGTTCGATCTGCACGACCCGTGGCAGGTGCGGTGCGGCTTCTCTTTCGCCTCCTGGCTCGCAGGCGCAGTCGCCGCTGGGACCGCAACCCCTCGCCGGCGACGACCGAGGCGCACTGCAGCCCCCGCATGGGACTTCCATGTTCCTCGATTCCTGTGTAAATATACCAGATGCTGGCGGCGCTGGATGTCGAATCGCCGCCGGCAGGATTCTCTTGATTGCGAACAACGTATGACCTTACCGCGAAAGGTGTTTCAATGAATCAAGGATCGTCTTCGGGGCGCCTGCCCAGGAGCCGCATCGAGCGCTCCCTGTCTGTCCTTCTCTGTGCGCCCGTGGTGGCGCTCGCGATTGCCGGTTGCGGCGGCGCGGATTCCTCCTCTTCCTCCGAGGCTGACGAGTCCACGCCGAACGGGGACGAGATCATGAGCTGGGAGGAGTTCAAGGCGAACGTCCACCGCGACCCGGAGCGCGGGGTCTACATCATCGCCGACGAGCAGGGGCTCAACGACGCGGAGCTGCGTGTCGTCTACGAGCGCTATGTCAAGACCGGGGCGCTCGTCGTGAAGCCGCTCGGACGGCGCTGACCACGCCTCGCAGGGAAGAGCACCGAGCTCTTCGTCGTGAACAACACGTTCGTCAACGAGCGCCCGAACGGCGGCACGTTCCTCAACATCGGCTCGGGCGCGGTCCCCGCGGTCGTCCGGAACAACCTCTTCGTCGAACCGGGAACGCTGACGAACCAGGGCAACGCGAGCCTCGGGACGAACTTCCAGGGTGAGCCGATGTTCGTCGACCAGGCCGCGTTCGACTACCGGCTGCAGGACGGCTCGCCCTGCGTGGACAAGGGCGAGGTGCCGGGGATGAGCGGCGGGATCGATCTGCCCCCCAGGTTTCACTACGTGCACCCTGCCGGGTCCACGGGACGCACGACGGTCGGCGCGCTCGACATCGGCGCCTACGAGGTCGGCGGTGAGGGGGGCTCGGACGGCAGCGGCGGGAGCGGAGGCGCCGGCGGGCGTGGAGGCGCGCGTGAAGCCCGGTAGCTGGGCACGAGCGCGCCCTCATCCAGTCGTCGAGGCTACCCTATCCTGGCGTGGATCTGCAGCACGTTCCAGTCGAAGCCCGGCTGGGGGACGACGCGAAACGCGCGCTCCTTGTTCTCATCCGCGTCGAGCGCCTCGCGCAGCCGAAACAGCGTGTCTTGCGCAGCGCCGACTCTCCGCTTCAGCGACCGGGTGATGGGCTGATCGATGGGCGGGTGCAGGAGCCACCAGAAATCTGTGTCGCTGTTGGTCGCGAATACCTTGATGACGTCGACGCCCGACGTGCTCCCGGAGCGCAGCATCGCCTCGATCGCGAACCAGAGATGCGCCCCGGTTTCCATGGCGATGTAACTCCCCATAGAAGGATCGAGAGGCATCATGGGGACGATGCTCCAATCTCCCTCTCCGAGGTCGACGACCGTCACATAGACGCGACTTTCGCTGCCGTTCTCGACATGAACGAACGTGTAGGCGCCGGCTCTCAGGGCGTAGGCGTCACCGCTCCGTTCGATCACGCTCCCGCCTACGATCGGATCGCCTGGCGACCACGTTGACGGGGGCGTGAGGAGCTCGACTCGGTCGTGCCGAGAGGGACGCGGTCTTCATGCGCGGAACCGCTGCGGTCGCCGACCGGAGAGGACGGCGGGCAACGTCGTCGGCGTCACGGCTTCGGTCGAGCCGGGGTGTTGAGGTGCGTCGGCCGGCCCGGGGTCGGTACGTGGGGCGAAGGCCGACGCGCGGCCGCGGAGGACGACGCCGCAGGGGGCGTCGGCAGCGTCGGCGGTGGCGTGTTCACGTCCATCGCCGCCTTGCCCGGCCCGTCGTCCGTACGGCCCGCCGGGGGCTCCTGGGGAGTCGCGGTGGGCTCCGGCGGGGTCGCAGCGGAGGACGCCGCGGGCGCTGTCGCGGTGGGCGTCGGCGGGGCGTCGTCCACGGAAGGGGGTTCGTTGATCGTGTGGTCCGGCGCGGAGCTCGCGCCGCACCCGGCGGTGACGAGCGCGGCAGCCGCCAGGAAATGGGCGCGAACACGGGCGAGGCGCTGCGGGTCGAGGGACATCCGGCGAGATTAGCGAGGCGCGCCGGCGTTTGGGAAGAACGGAAACGGGAGCGGGGCGCGCGGGTTTTCAGGGAGCCGACCGGATGCTCGGGCGCCTCGGCCTCTCCGGCGCGTGCGCGAGGGCTCGCAGGCACGGCCCCTTCGCCATGGGCTCACGTCTACGCGGGTGGGGGCCTCCCCACGATGTCCTCGGCCCCCCGGCAACTCGGCTTCTCGCACCGCGGGCGCGAGGAGGCGATGCTACTGGACGCAGGTGCCGTCCTTCGTGCGGTCGTTCGTCGGGTAGCAGTGATAGGACGTCTGGCCTTGCGGCGCCCCGCCCTGCGTGGATCCATCCAGGCAGCACGACTTTCCGAGCCAGTGTTGCTGCGAGCTCTCGGCTGTCCAGTTGCACGCGTCGCCCGCCTTCACGCACGTCGGCTTCCGGCAGGTGCCGATGCCGGTGTTCTTGTCTTTCACGCACCGGGCTCTCCACGAGAAGTGGCTGGTATAGGGCGCGTCGTCCACCCCGTTCTCGCAGCATTCCACGTCCGAATCGCACCGGCCTTCATTCTGGGGCACGCAGGCGGGATACACCCCTGACGGGACGGGCCAGACGGTCTTCCCCATAGCCGGGGTCAGGACCGGTTGGCCGTCGACCTGCTGCGTGGTCCCGGCCAGCGTGGTGCGGCAGATGGGCTCGAGCTCCTTGACGGCCGCTTCCGAGAGGGCCCGGTACGAGTTGAGCGACCCCTTGTTCGCGTCGAGCCAGCTCGGCGCGATGCTCGCCCTGCTGTTCGGCGTGTTGGCCATGAGCCCCATGATCTTCTGCTCGGCCCAGAGCAGGCAGCTGCACATCTTCTCCGGATCCGAGGCGCTCGGCAGGTTGACGGGCCATACCATGACCGACGCATCGTGATGGTTCAGGATGTGGTCGGCCTTGGGGTGCGCCTGGCGGAGGAGGCGATCGAATACGTTGGACGCGGAGCCCGTATAGTACTGCTGTCCGACGTTGGGTAAGGTGCCGGTGAGGTGGTAGATGCCGAGCGTGCGAGGCAGATCGCGCCTGAGCGTATAGCGCTCACGGCCGTAGTCGATGCCCCGGCGGATCGCGTTCTGGCCGCCGGCTGGCGGCGGCGACGGCACGTCCTGGCTCGGCCGCAGATCCCAGTGCCACCCCCACAGATTCCGGCTCGAGGGGATGTCGTTCGGGCCTGGTCTGTCGAGCTTCCGCAGCTCGCGCTGCGCGCGCTCCGCCTCGGTCTCCGGATTGTTCTGCCGCTGCCGGGCGAGGAAAGCGTTGTATTCCTCGGTGGTCTCGAGGATCTTCAGCTTGTCGCCGAGGATGACGCGGACCCGGGAAGGCTTGATGTCTTTGCACACGGCCGCCATGTTGGCCGCCTCCTCTTCCGAGACCGGAGGCCGATCGTTGAGCACGCCGTCGTTCCCCGGCCACGTGCTCGTCGCGACCATGGCGCGCTGCTCCCAGTAGCGCACGCACATGCACGCGCTGTTGCTCGGGAAGTCGGCGAAGCGGAGCTCCCAGATCAGCACCACGAGATCCTTGGCGTTTTCGAGCAGGGGCACGCCCGGAGCATGCGAGCTGACATCGCTGATCGGGTGCTTGGGATCCGTCAGACGATTGCGCAGGTTCCACGACGAGCCTACGTACCTGAAGGCCTTGTCGAAGCCGTTCGACTGAGCCTTCACGGAGTAGACGAAGTAGACCCCGGAGCCCGGGGGCAGCTTGCTGCGCAAGAGCGCGAGCGGTGCCCCGGGCTGCGGCGGCGACGTGCCGACCGATTGGGCCTTGGGCTGCGAGGTCGCCTTCTGCGCCTTCGGCTTCTTCTGAGCTTTTTGCGCCTTCGGCGCCTGCGCGTGCGCGACCACGAGCGCCGCGCTGCCGAGCATGAGGCCGAGGGCCGTCAGGAGAGCTGCTAACCATCTGCTATGCGCGCGCATGGAAGCTCCTGCGTATCCTCGATCGTCCATGGCCGCGGGGGATCGAACCTCACGGACCCGCGCGCACGCGGTCGTCTTTCGATCCATGGCGCGACACATGGCGTCGGGAACACGTGCGTCCAGGGAACGCGACGGCTCACGCTCGTGTCAAGAGCGCGCTCGCCCCTCCGGTACCGCGGGTCCCATCGGATGCCTCACGCCGCGCCAGCCAGCGACAGGGCGAGCCAGTCGTCGAAGCGCGTCGGCATGACGCGCGCGCCGTCGTCGGGGGTGAGCGACCGATCGTCGATCCGGAGACCAAAATAGGGCGCCTCTGCGTCGGCGATCACCTCGCGGCGGTCCTTCTTCGCGCTCAGGTACTTGCCGACGAACTCGGCGAGCGGGCGCCTCTCGGGGCCGGCCACCTCGAGGATGCCATTCACGGGCGCCCCGAGCGCGACATCGGCCAGCGCCTCGGCGACGTCCTCGGCCGCGATCGGCTGCAGGTGCGCCGACGAGAGGCGGACCCGCTCAGCGTCAGCGCTGGAGCGCGCGATGCCGTCCATGAACTCGAAGAACTGCGTGGCCCGCAGGAGGGTGTAGGGGATCCCGGAGGCCTTGATCAGCGCCTCCTGCGCCATCTTCGCGCGAAAATAGCCGCTGCCGAGCATTCGATCGGTGCCGACCACCGAGAGCGCCACATGATGTTTGACGCCCGCAGCGGCCTCGGCGGCGAGCAGGTTGCGGCCCGAGGTCTCGAAGAAGGCGAGGACCGCCTTGTCCTCGAACGACGGCGAGTTCGCCACGTCGACCACGACCTCGGCGCCTGCGAGCGCTCCGGCGAGCCCTTCGCCCGTGAGGCAGTTGACGCCCGTGGAAGGCGACGCCGCGACGACCTCATGACCCTGCTGGCGGAGCCTGCGTACGAGCTTCGCCCCGATCAGGCCGGTTCCACCGATAACCACGATCTTCATATCTTTCTCCCTTGTCCGTCACGCGAGCGACCGGTGCCTTGCTCCTGTGACCCCGCGCTCGCCCTCAATGACGAGGTGGGTCTAGCTCGTGTGACATGGATCGAAGAAAAAATGACAGCCGCGCTGCCTCGTTTGGAGATCCCGCGCGGCGACCCGGATTCAGAACGGCGTGTCGCCTTCGTCCGGAACGATGATCGACTTCAGCGCCCCGTCCTGACAATCCGCCTGCAGGCGGAAGCCCTTCTCGGCGTCGGACAGATCGAACCGGTGCGTGACGATGGATTCGACGTCCACCGCCCCCTCGGCGACGAGGCGGATCGCCCGCGGGTACACGTGCCCCATGCGCCGGGAGAACTTGATCTTCAGCCCCTTGCGGCGGCACAGCGCCGCCGGCAGCGAATAGCGGTCGCCGTCGGGGATGCCCGCCAGCAGGATCCGCCCGCCGATGCGCGCGGCCTCGGCCGCGTGGTGGAAGCCCTCGGGCGAGTTCGTCGCCTCGAGCACGAGGTCGACGCCCCGGCCGCCCGTCCACTCCGCGACGGCCGCGAAGCTCGGCGCCGTGTCGTGCGCGCCCAGCCGGCGCGCGGCCTCGGCCCGGTAGGCGACGGGGTCGATCGCGAAGACGCGCTCGGCGCCGGCCAGGCGCGCGAGCTGGACAAGGCACAGGCCAATCGGCCCGCACCCCAGCACCACCACCGTCTCCTGCAGGTGGGGCCGCGCCAGGTCCATCGCGTGGACGGCGACGCCCAGCGGCTCCAGCATCACGGCCTTTCGCACCGAGAAGCCGCGGGGGACCGGCACGACCTGATCGGGGCGCACCGCCAGCCGCTCCGCCATGCCGCCGTGGAGCGGCGGCGCGCCCAGGAACTCCACGTGCGGGCACAGGTTCACGTGGCCGCGGTGGCACCACTCGCAGCGGCCGCAGGCGTGCGCGGGGTCGACCGCGACCAGCTGCCCCCTCGACAGGCCCAGCTCCGGGTGGTCGTCGACGACCCAGCCGGCGAACTCGTGCCCTGGCACGAAGGGGTCCCGGACCTGCGCCGCGCCGATCCCGCCCTCCAGGTAATAGTGCAGGTCGCTGCCGCAGATCCCGCAGCCCGCGACCTGGATCGTCACCATGCCCTCGCGCGGCCGCGGAGGTTCGACCTCGCCGAGCCGGACATCGCGGATGCCGTGAATGAAGGTTGCGCGCACCGTTCCAGACTCCCTTTCAAGGCTCCGCCGGCTCCCCGGCAGCGCCGCGCTGGACGGTTGTGCCCGCGCGATTCCCTACTGTAGTCTGCGCCGGTGATCGCTTGTCAATCCTGCGTTCCGGGGCGCTGACGGCGCCATGCAGGCCGACCTCGTCCTCGGTCTCGACCTGAGCACCACCGCCGCCAAGGCGGCGGCCTTCGACGTCCAGGGGCGCTTGCACGCCGCCGGCCGGGCGCCGCTCTCGCTGGCCCGGCCGGCTCCTGAGCGATTCGAGCAGGATCCCCGGGACTGGTGGGCCGCCCTGTGCCAGGCGGTCGCCAGCGTCACCGCCGCGGTGGACCCGGGCCGCATCGCGGGCCTCGCGATCGCGCACCAGCGCGAGACGTTCGCCTGCCTCGGTCCCGACGGCGAGCCGCTCCGCCCGGCCATGCTCTGGCTGGACGGGCGAGCGCGCGGGCACCTCGGCGCCGTGATCGACCGCATCGGGCAAGACCGCCTGAGGGCGCTGTCCGGGAAGGCCGCGGACTTCGGCCCGGCGCTGCCCAAGATCGCCTGGCTGGCCAGCGAGGAGCCGGAGACCCACCGCCGCACTGCCCTCTTCTGCGACGTGCAGGCCTACCTCGTGCAGGCGCTGACCGGTCGCGCCCGCACCAGCTGGGCGAGCGCCGACCCGCTCGCGCTCTTCGACATCGGCGCGCACCGCTGGTCCGAGGAGCTCTGCTCCGCCGCCGGCATCACGCCCGACCGACTGCCGGAGGCGCTCCCTCCCGGCGCGCTGCTCGGCGCGGTGTCGGCGGCCGCAGCGGCGGCGACCGGGCTGCGCGAGGGCACGCCGGTGCTGGCCGGCGGCGGCGATGGCCAGATGGCCGGGCTCGGCGTCGATGCCCTGGACCCGCGGCGCGCCTACCTGAACCTCGGCACGGCGGTGGTCTTCGGGGTCTTTTGCCCCGAGCCGCGGCATGACCCGGCGTGGCGGACCATGACGAGCGCCTCCGGCCGCGGCTACGTGCTGGAGAGCAGCCTGCGCAGCGGCGCGCTGCTCTCCGACTGGTACCTGCGCCGCCAGCTGGGCGTCGATCCGCGCGACGGGGCCGCGATGGCCGCGCTCGAGGCCGAGGCGGCGTCGCTCCCGCCCGGAAGCGACGGCCTGCTGCTCTTGCCCTACTGGGAGGGCGCCATGAACCCCCACTGGGATCCCGACGCCCGCGGCGCGATCCTGGGCCTCACGGACGCGCACGGGCGCGGCCACGTCTACCGCGCCCTGATCGAGGGCGTCGCGCTGGAGCAGGCGCTGGTGCTGGACCTGATGCGCGGCGCGGCGGGCGTCGAGGTCGCGGAGTTTGCCGCGGTCGGGGGCGTGGCCGCGAGCGACCTCTGGTGTGCCGTGATGGCCGATGTGACAGGCGTCGCCATCGAGCGGTCCGAGACGGTCGAGGCGGCGTGCCTGGGCGCCGCCATGTGCGCGGCCGCCGGCGCCGGGCTGGCCGGGAGCATCGAGGCGGCCGCGAGGGCGATGCGCGGGACCGCCACGGCGACGTTCCATCCCGATGCCGCGCGCCGGGGGCGCTACGCGGCGCTGCTGGGGATCTACCGGGACATGTATCCGCAGCTCTCGGGGCTGCTGCGCCGCCTCTCGGCCTTCACGAGGGCGTGAGCGCGCCCTCTCGCCGCAGGGCGCGATCCGCGGCGGCAGACCCGCGCTCAAGAAGGAGGCGCCGCTACCGACGCCTGCGCCCTGGGCAGCCGGTCGTTGGCCGGTATCGCTCAGCTCAGACCGCCGAGTACCTCGGCGAGCGACGCGGCGACGATGGCCCGCTCATGCCATCGCTCCAGAGTCTCCGGATCCTTCTCCGCCAGGATGCGCTCACGCACCACGTCCGGCACGGCAATGCCACGAACCCTGAGCGCGGTCAGCACGGCACGCGCCGCCTCCTCGGCGCGGCCTTCCTTCCGCTCCTCGGCCCGAAGTTTCCGCTCGTATTCCTCGAACCACGCCCGGATCTCTGCGCTCACATCGTCCTCCTCGTCCGTCGTCGGCTCATGGCTTGCGAACCGGAAGTGTACCAGCAGCGGCGTGGCGACGCTCTTCTCCCAGGCACCGTCCGGCAGGGCCGCTAGATCCGCCAGCGCCTCGCGAAAGCGGCGGCCTGACCCGAGCAGCCGCAGAAGCAGCGTGGCACGCGTCGGGGGCAGCTCGGCGAGCACCACCACGCGCATCGCCAGGCCCGGCACAGCCTGGTAGACGCCGGCCTGCGCCGGCTTGAACCCGTACGCGTCGAGCACCGTCTCAGGACGTCCCCGGCTGATGACGACCAGCGCAGGAAAGTCCACCGCCGGCAGCAAGGGCGCCTCGGTGTCCTCGTCCGGCGCGACGGAGCCGGCTGCAGCGCGGGCGCGACGTTCGAGTTCGTGGTGCCATGTCAGCTGCTTGCGCAGGCACCGCCGGACTAGCCGAAGGCTCGGCGTGCCGTGGAACGGCTCGAACAGGCTCGGCCCCGTCGAGAGCTCGCCGAGCAGTCCCATCCTGGCACGCTCCGCCTCCCGAGCTGGATCGGGCACGCAGTAGACGTCGATCTTCTGGGTAGCCGCCAGCACCTCGACCTCGGTTTGCGCCGCCGATACGAGGCTCAGCCCATCGCGCAGCAAGTTCTTGGAGAACTGGTCGGAGCGGTTGTGCATCGGCGCGCGACCCTATAACCCATGATCGCGGCGCGGACCACCATCTATCGACCCGGAGAGTCGAATCGTAGAATAGGCAGACTCGACGCGGTATTCGAGTGATGCCCGTAATGCCGCATGAACCGACCTGCACTTACTGACACGTCGAACCAATCGTAGGAGAATCTGCAGCGCGAGGGCGCTCTCAGCAGCGCGCCTGCCTCACGTCTCCTCAGTGCGCTGTCGGATCGTTGACGCGCCCCGCGAAGAGGAGCGCCCCCGTCGGCAGATCGCTGATGAAGAAGAAGAACGGACGGTCCAGCACGATCTCCGCGGGCTCGGGGAAGAAGCCCGCGCCCGTGGCGGCGATGAGGACCGCTGTCGCCGCCGCTGCCTTGGTCCCGGCCTCGTCCACGTCGATGACCGCCTTGTGGATGACGTCCTGGATCTGGACCCCTCCACCCGCGATCATCCCCGAGAAGTCGGCGCTGGGGCCAAAGGCGGCCCCCATACCGAGATCCACGAGCGCCTTCTTGAGAGAGGCCGAGGTGCCGAACGAGAACTTCGGCATCGTGATATCGACCGACCGCGACTGCGTAGAGGCGATGATCGTCTCGAGCCCCGCGCCGTCGAGCGACTCCGCCAGCGCGTCCGCGTTCCCCTCGGCAGGCAGGACGAGGAACATCGAGACGGGGGTGCCCGCATACGGGATCTCCACCGCTTCCCAGCCGTCGCCGGCGCCGTAGCGCGTCTCCTGTGTGCCGTGCATCATCTGGGCGGTGACGCTCGTGCCATCGCCGCGCTGGAACGCCCCGGGCTTCGTCGCGCCCTCGCTGAACGGCGTGTGCCACGCGGCGTCGAAGTAGATCGCGTTGGTGAGCACGAGGCTCGTCTCCGGGGTCACGTTCTTGTTGAGGAGCTTCGGAATCATGCCCTCCGTCTGGTCCTTCACCCACGCGTTGATCAGGCTCTCGGCCTCCTCCGGGGCACCGAAGTCGGCGAGCCGCACGCGCGCCCCGTAGTTCTCGCCGAGCACCTTCAAGAACGGCTGTTCGAGCCCGAGATCGATCTGCGACCAGATCGCGTTGGCCGTGTGGAGCCGGAAGCCGCCTCCCTCGATGTCGCTGGAGACCTCGGCGCGCTTGTGGAGCTCGAGATCCACGTAGTTGAACGCCGGGTGCAGCCGCTCCTGCGGGAGTTCGAACCGCATCGTCGCGGCCATCGCCTGCTCCGTGGTGGTCCGCGCGCCCGCGTACGTCATCGCGAGCGCCGTCGAGATGCTGTAAGGCGAGTAGACGACGTTCCCGTTCTCGCTGGCGAGCACGCGGCCAAGGTCGAGCGCGAAGCTCGCGTTGTTGCGCGTCAGCAACACCTGATCCTCCTCCGAGACGACCGGGCTCTCGATCCGCGCCGCGTCCGACGGCAGCACGCAGCCAGCCATCTTCTCGAAGCACTCGACGGTCGAGCCGCCCCCTCCCGGGCCCGAGCCGCCCTCTCCCTGGTCCGGGCCACCGCCGCCGGTGCCGCCTCCCTCGTTCGAGCTGCACCCCACCAGAGCCGACATGACCACGGTCGCCAAGATAATTGATGTTCTCATGATGCCAGGGTATTGCAGCCTGCGTGCCAGAGCGCCTTTGCGCCGAAAATCGCACGTTTGTCCTGGGGAGACGCGCCCAGCCGGCAAGCCTGGAGCAGATTGTGCCAAGATGAGCCTCACGCGGTGCTCATGAGCGAGCTGGGAGGCGCCGGTGATGGCGCAACCGATGGATCGGCGGGGTCGATGTGCCTGTGTCTCCTTGCCAGACCCCGTGGTGCGCTGGGAAGGTCGTGCCGCACGAGCGGGTTGCGCCGAGGTGCGCCACGGACCATCCTTCGGGCCGGCGCGCGAGGCACATGACGATGGACGCAGGAGAACCGACAGGCACGCGCTCAGCGCGGATCGATCGCGGTGACGTGTTCTGGATAGGGCCCGATGACTCGCGGGGGCCTGCCCCGAGCTACTCCCATCCCCACGTGGTGGTCCAGGACGACGTCTTCAACCACTCGCGCATCACGACGGTGGTCGTGTGCGCGCTGACATCGAACCTGGGCCGGGCGAACGAGCCTGGGAACGTCCTGCTCGACGTGGGCGAGGGCAACCTCCCCAGGCAGAGCGTCGTGGTCGTGTCGCAGATCTCCTCGGTCGAGAAGGCCCGCCTGGGCGAGCGGATCGGGTCGCTGTCCGACGCACGGGTGGATCAGATCCTGGCCGGCCTGCGCTTCCAGCAGGCATCGTTCTTCAGGCGGTAGCGAGCGGGTGCGCCTCGTGGGACAGGTCGACTTCACCGAGGCAGCGACGTTGAACGAGCGCGGTTTCTTTGGAGGACGATGAATGCCTCACCACGGTGACCGGGAGGACGACTTCAAGAAGGCTCTTGCCCAGGATCGGGCGCGAATCGATGCGGCGATCGAGCGTCTCTCGGGGGAAGAGCCGAAGCCTGAGCGGTTCCTGCTCGCGCTCGTCGGGGCGTGGGGCCGCCCGGTTCCATGTCGGGCGCCGATCGGAAGGTGGCTGCCGCCGGTCGCCCCGACCGAGCGTGGCGTGCAGAGCGCGGCCCGCTGGGTACATGCATCCAATCCAAACGTCCAGCGAACCGCCCTCGCCGCCCTCGCGAGAGCCGGGGCGGCTGCGCGGCCTGTCCTGAGTACGGTCGCCGATGCCCTCACGAGCAAGGAGCCCACCGTTCGGATCGCCGCGGCCTGCGTGCTCGCGCGCGCTGCGCCGTGTCCCGAGCAGGCTCCGGCGCTCCGTCGTGCGCTCGCCGACGAGCTGTTCACCGTGCGCTGGCTGGCGGTGGAGGCGCTCGCGCGCAGCGGCGATGAACACCCGCTGGCGCCGGTCCTTGCCGCGTCACGTCCACGGCTCGACGCTCTGCGTGCTCCCTATCAGCTCGAGTGCTGGCTGCGCGCGGTCGCCGCCCTTGGGCAGGATGCGTCCGCCCTGTTGCCCGAGATGAACGCGCTCCTGGACCGGATCTACCCGCTCAGCCGGAGCGACACCTGGTGGCACGAATCGAGGTTCACGCTCGAGCGACTCGTACGGGAGCTTGGTGCGACCCAGGGTAAGCCATGAACGGCATCATTTAACGCACACGCGACGCCATTCCGGCGCCTCCGTCCATGGACAACATGACCATGCTCCGACGACCGAGCGCCTGTCTGCGGACCGCCGTGCTCGCGCTCTCCGCTGCCGGTTGCGGAGGCGTGGGGGGCACCGCCGCCAGCATGCCCTGCCCACCCCCCACACCGCCTCCGGCGGCCTCGTCGATCGATTCCGCCGGCAAGCCTGGCCGCACGAAGCTCAGCGTGGCCCTCATCCCGTGGATTCCAGACGCCGCCGGCGATGACCTCGCGTCCCTGCGAAAGATGATCGAGGACGGATTCGAATCGCAGCATGCTGCGATCGATCTCGACCTGCGCCTCATCAAGTCCGATGACAGCTACCACAATCCGACACGCCTCGCCGGATGGCTTGCGTCCGGTCGCCACGATCTCCTCGAGATCGACACCCTGGTGCTGGGGGATCTGATCGACGCCGACGTCCTCGAGCCGTGGCCTTCCGTGCCGGAGCGCGACTACCTTGCCGCAGCCAGGTCAGGCAGCACCGAGATCGACCGAAGTGGCAAGTCTGTCTGGTGGGGTGTCCCCCATCTCACCTGCGGGTTCTTCCTGGTCACGAGATCCGAGAAGCTCGACGCCGCTTCCAGCATCACCGGCCTCGTGAAGGCCGTGCGCGAGAGCGGGAAGCCCCTCCTCGGGAATTTCGCGAGCAGCTGGGATCTACCCGCCCTCTACCTGGACGCACGTGTCGACAACGGGCTCGATGCCACGAATCGACTGGCCCTGAGCAATGCCGTGAAGCCGCCCCTTCACGCCGACAGCACAGCGGCGCTCAAGCAGCTTGCCGAGCTCTGTCGGCAGGGTGACAAGAACCCTTGCATCGACGGCACGTACGACGAGACGCTGGAGGGTCCGATCGAGGAGTTCGTGAAGGGCACCGCGATCGGGTACTGGGGATACAGCGAGCGCCTGCATCGGACTGTGACACTCATGAAGGCGCAGGGCGTGCCCATCGAGGGGCTGCGTGTGTCGACGATCCCGCTCGGTACCAGCGCCACGCCCCTCCTGTTCAGCGACGCCTTCGTGCGGCGAAAGGGATGCTCCGGGAATCCAGCCTGCAATGCCGCGGCCGCCGCGTGGGCGGAGTTCATCACCCGCGACGACGTGGTGCGCGACCTGCTCATCTCCAAGGATGCCGGGCCGACCGCGGTGCCGCGCTACCTGTTGCCGGCCACGAGCTCGGCGTTCCAGGCCGAGCCGATAGCCAAGGACGCCATCTACGCGGAGCTTCGTCCGCTGGTCCAGTCGGGGAGATCCTTTCCGTCGCACGCGTCGATGTACGAGCGGCGGAGCGTGCTCGCGCACCTGCTCGAGACCCAGCTCGCGGCGCCCTGAGAGCCATGTCGCTCGCGAGGCGGGTCGGCTCGCAGCGAGCCGGCCGAGCTGCTCTACGTCTCCCCTGCGCGCCATCGCTCGATCAGCTGCCACGCGCGCCCGCCTCCCTCGGCCCTGCGCCCTGGCGAGGCCGTACGGCACATCACCCAATTGATTGCATTGACAACTAAATCCTGTGCGGTATGCTCGTTCATCATGCGCGACCAGTTCACGGCCGAAGGGGGGATCGTCCTCGACAACGCGCTCGGCTTCTGGGTGGCGCGCGTCTACCTCGCTTCCCGCGCCGCGATGTACCGGCGCTTCCGCGCGCACGGCGTCGAGATCACGCCCGAGCAATGGATGGTCCTCGTCCGCCTGTGGGAGCAGGAGGGCGTCACGCAGACGCACCTGGCCGAGCGCACCTTCCGGGACGTGCCCACGATGAGCCGGATCATCGCGCTCATGGAGCGCGACGGGCTGGTCGAGCGCCGGCTCGATCCGACGGACCGGCGCGCCCGGCTCGTCTACCTCACCGCGCGCGGGCGAGCGCTGCGCAAGGCCCTGTCGGGCGAGGCGAAGGCCCTCGTGGACGAGGGGCGCGCCGGCATCCCGGAGGACGATCTCCTCACGACCCGGCGCACGCTGCAGCGCATCCTCGCGAACATCGAGCCCGAGGGCTGAAGGTAGCCCCGCCCTCCACACCGCCATTTTCATCACCAATTAATTGCATAGACAACTAATTCAGGAGACACCCGCATGAGCCAGACCGCTGCTTCCCCTCACTTTCCTGCGCACACGCTCGACACGACGCCCGCGGCGGCCCGCCCCGCGCTGGAGCGGGCCTCGCGGAAGTTCGGCTTCCTGCCGCTGCCCCTGGCGCGCTTCGCGACCTCGCCGCTCCTGGTGCGCGCCTTCGACGAGCTCCTCGCGGTCTTCGAGGGGGCGACGCTCTCGCCGGTCGAGCGCGAGGTCGTTGTGATGGTCGTCGCCGGAGAGAACGGCTGTGATCTCTGCCGCACGATGCACCGCGGGCTGCTCCTCCGCGCGGGGGCTTCCCCCGAGGTCGCCGCGGCGCTGTTCGAGCGAAGGCCGGTGTCCGACGCGCGCCTCCAGGCGCTCGCGGCGTTCACCGAGGCGACGCTGCGCGAGCGGGGCCAGGTGCCGGACGCCGATCTCGACGCCTTCCTCCGCGCGGGCTTCACCGCCGAGCAGGCCCTCGAGGTGATCGTCGGCATCGGCACGTACACGCTGTCGACGTTCGCGAACCGGATGACCCGCTCCCACGCGCTGCGCTGATCGCGACAGAAGCGGGGGCGGCCACCGCCGCGGCCGGGCGGCAGCGCTCCATCCTGGACCGGTGCTGCGCTCCATTCTGGATCGGCGCCTCGCCTGTCGTGGCTCGCCGGCGCGCGGCGCGGCCCCGGAACGCCTCCTTCGCCGTGTCTCCTTCCTGGCCCGCTTCCTGCGAAAGCCGTTCTCGCGAGGTAGAGGTCATGACGCACATCGAGCAACGCAGGGTCATCATCCACGAGGGCGGCGTGCCGGGCGGCGCCGCGGCGGTCCTCCACGCGGACGATCACGGGGCCGGGGCTGCCGGTCGCGGGCGGTACGATCAGGGCTGGCGCGCCGGCAAGCCGACCGAAGATCCAGAGAAGCTCAAGAAATGGGGCCGTATCAGCGCGAAGCCGAGCGAGTACCTGATTCACATGCGGCGGGGTAGCCTCCGGCCCACCTCCGGTCAGGGCGCCTCGTGCTTCAAGCTCCCGGGCGACAGCGTCGCCATCGTGCCGACCACGGTCCAGAGGCTCCAGTTCACGGCCGACCAGGTCACCCTCGAGAAGGTCGGCGTCGAGGTCACGGGGCTCGCCGTCTACCGCATCGTGGAGCCGCTCATCGCGTTCCGGATGCTGAACTTCTCGTTCCCGGAGCGCGCGCAGGAGAAGCTCGAGGCGCTCCTCGTGGACATGTTTGCCGGCGCCGTGCGCCGGCTGGTCGCGAACCTCTCCGTCGAGGAATGCCTGACGCGGCGGAAGGAAGGGCTCGCCAGCGAGCTGATACGAGAGATCGTGCCCGTCGTCTCCGGGCGCGGCAGCACCGAGGACGCCACCGACAAGGGGTGGGGCGTCCTCATCGATACCATCGAGATCCAGGACGTGCGCATCCTCTCTCCGGCGGTGTTCGGCAACCTGCAGGCGCATTATCGCCAGGAGCAGGAGCGGAAGGCCCGCGAGGCGTCGCTGCTCACCGAGCGCGCGGTCCGGCAGGGCGAGGCCGAGGCGCAGCGCGCGATCGAGCTGACCAAGCTCTCCGCCGAGGTCGAGCTGCGCACGCGACGCCAGGAGACCAGCGAGAAGGCCCGGCTCGAGGAGCTCGCCTCCGAGGCGCGGGTGTCGGAGGCGAAGCTCGTGTCCGAGCGGGCGGCCCGGGAGCGGCAGATCACCCTCGACAGCGAGATCGAGCTCAGGAAGCTCGCGGCCGACGTCAGCATCAAGCAGCAGCGACAGGCGACGAGCGAGCAGGGCAAGCTCGAGGAGCTCGCAGCCGACGCGCGGCTGAAGGAGACGCGGCTGGCCCACGAGCAGCAGATCGCGGCGCTCACGCTGAGGGCCGAGATCGAGAAGACGACGCTCGAGGCGGAGGCGGCGGCGGCGCGCCACGCGGCGAAGATGGCCGCGAGCGCCCATGAGATCGACCTGCTCAGGCAGCGCGCGGCGATCGCGGGCGCGCGCCGGCTCGTGGCCGAGGCCGAGCTCGCCATCGCCGAGATCGAGGCGAGGAAGGCGCGGCTCACGCAGGAGATCGAGCTCGACCGCGCGCGGGCGCTCCGGGAGATCGAGAACACCGTGTCGCCGGAGGTCATCCGGTTGACGGTCGCGCAGCAGATGCCGGCGCTCGCCGCCGCGTTCCAGCAGCGGATGGGAGAGGTGCACATCACGGCCGTCGAGGGGGCGAACCCGTTCGGATACATCGCGGCGGCCGTCGAGGGGGTGATGGGGCTGGCCCGCGCGGCAGGGCTCGAGGTGCCGTCGACGCGCGCGCAGAAGGCGGAGCTGACCGAGGAGAGCGGGCAGGACAGCAGCCGGCGTTGAGCCCGGCGCCGTGGTCGCGCGATTCTGGCGCGGAGCCAGGCGGGCCGAGACAAGGCTGCTTCACCCGGCGGCGCGGCGCGAGACGCACATCCGCCGGGCCGCTGCAGGGCCGCTTTGTCGGCTCGGAGGGGCGGTGCATCGAGGGCCTGTTCGCCCCCCGCACGATCACGCGTTGGTCTCCTTGACAAGGCGGGGCAACCGTCAGCTACCCTACCTTTGACGCCGGATATCGAGAGGAGCTGCGCACAATCATGGGCGAGACGATGCTGACGTTTCTCGGGACGCAGATTTTCCGCATGCCATTCCTCATCGCCTACATCATAGCGATCGCCCTTGCGTTCTCCCGTTATCCAACGCAAGGCAAGGCGGCCCTCCTTGCAGGCTGCGGATTCTTCTTGTTCGTCATGGGCTGGCTCATCAATGCCGTGTACATGTACTGGCAGATATCCAGCTTTCGGGGCAGTGGCGCAGCGCAAGAACTCGTCTGGATTGCCTCCCTGACCGGTCTCGTTTCTCACCTCGTGGAGCTAGTCGGGCTCGTCCTTGTGATGCTCGCGTTGTTCGGCACCAAAAACAGCCCCGTAGGAAGCGACCAGTCAATTGACGCGCGAAATGCGCGCGCCTGAACAAGTCTTTGGACATGTACGGCATCGGGTCGCCGCACTGTAGCTATCAGCCTGAAACATAGCAGGATCTACCAATGATGACACCCCACGGCCCGGCGCAATCAGCAGGCGGGATGAGCAAGACCGCCGTCGCTTTCCTGTTCCTGTTCATCGGGCTCCTGGCAGGGTTCTTCGCTGGAATCGGAGCGACGAAGGCCGGCGCTGCGTTCCTCGAAGATCTCGCGTCCAGCGAGGCGCCTGCCGATCTCGTGAACGTCCAGAGCTACGTGCGGCCCGGCTTCTCCTTCAAATACCCAGGAAATTGGAAAGTCGAGGCGGACTCCCCGGAGAATGATCCCGATCACCACGTGAACGTCGAGAGCCCCGGCTCGTGTATGACGATGATCTTCGTCTTTGACGCGCCAACCGAGCCTGCAGACAACGTTCAAGCGCAGATTGACGGGTTCGTCCCCAAGTTGCTCTCTGCCCCTGCGCGCACACCGTTTACCATGTGGGGCAGATACGCCGGACAAGGCATGCTCCTGAAAGGTAAGCTCCTGGGCGTGAGCGCAGGCTCAGTTCGAGTGTTTTCTCACGCGAATGACAAGCGTTCGTTCATCACAGTGGAGCAATGCTACGACGAGGACATGACGCATGTGAAGCCCGGCCTTGAGCTGGTGGAGTCCTCCTTCAAATTCTCACCTTGACCCTGCGCCATGGCCACGGTTTGAAACCATTGTTTCGTGGGCAAAGATTGAGGGCCGCGCGCTCGTCGGGCGCGAGCTGCTCGGCGGCGAGCGCCAGGCAACACCTGTCCTCGGCAGTCTTCGGCTGTCCGCTCGGTGCCGCTCTCTCCGGCGCGTTCGTGCAGGTCTTCCCGCGCCTTGTCGCTTGCCACGGACGACCGCAAGAGGTACCTCGTACCCATGCCCAAGGACTCCAGAGTCTTCGTGTTCGACCACGTTTCGGTCGGTGTCGAGAACCTCGAGCGTGCTGCGGAGTTCTACGACGCCTGTCTGGCGCCGCTCGGTTTTGTCCGGCTCTCGCAAAACGCCCGTAGCGTGGGGTACGGGCCCGAGCGGTACGAAGCTGAGCCGCCCTTCGCCATCGTCGCGTCCGGTCCTGACGCGAAGGCTCCCGGTCGAGGCTTCCACCTCGCCTTTGTGGCCCCGAGCCGCGAGGCGGTCGATCGCTTCCATGCGGAGGCCCTCAGCAAGGGCGGTGTCGATGAGGGACCGCCCGGCGTTCGTGAGAACTACGATCCCGGCTACTACGCGTCGTTCGTTCGCGACCCCGACGGCCACCGGCTGGAGGCGGTGTTGCACGAACATTGACCGTGCGGCCGTCGGCCTGCTCGATCGCCATGGTGACGTCGGCCAGCCGCCCCCCGACGCCTGGGCGTATGCCACGGGGCTGCCGAACAAACCGCTACTGCGGACGGTGCGCCGGGCCTCGCTGCGCTCGGCGCGGCGCCCTGCTGCAGAGCGGCCGCTCGTTCGGCGGGCGGGCGCCATGCCAGGGCGGGCGGAACGGAAGTGCCCTCCTGTACGTGACGGCCGCATCGAACGGGAAACCCGATCCAGGCGCCACGCCGTCGCCGTATCCTGATAGAAACAGACGAGAGAGGTCGCCATGCGCCGGATCATGTACGTGGAGAACAAGTGCGGCGGGCTCGACGGCGACGGTCGCATCGGCTGGGTCGAGCTCTCCCGATCGGGGCGGACGTACCATTACCGCGGTCGCCACCTGGCCAAGACGGGGAGCGGATACAAGTACAACTGCGTCGACGAGGAGACCCGGGCGGCGTACTGGGTCTCCGGCCCACGCAAGGACGGCGCCGACAAGCTCTACGGCGGCGTCGTCCACATCGATGAGGACGCCAGGGTCGAGTACTGGACGCGGATCCGCGAGCGGCCCGACCTCGTGGAGCTCACCGGGTACCGCGCGGGCGCCTCGACGCGGACCGCCGGCACCACGCGCCGCAACGACGAGCGGGTCCGGGGCCGCGCCCGCTCCCGACCACGGCCGAGCGCATGATCGTGGACGCAGCCGAGGACGACGGAGTGGCGACGGCCGCGCGCCTTCTCCGCGCGTTGAGGGCCCGCCCCCCGGTGCCGTCGACCCCGATCCGCCTCGTCCTCCGACTTGACCGCGCGGGATCGCGCTGCGGCGCTCAAGCAACCCGACCGACCGCCGAACCAGCCGCTGCGACTCATTTCACGGGAGAGAATCATGCCGTCTGTCGTTCTCTTGGGCGATTCAATCTTCGACAATGGCTCGTATACCAACGGCGATCCCGATGTCGCCTCGCACCTTCGCGCGCTCTTACCCTCCTGGCGAGTCACCCTGTGTGCGGTCGACGGTACGACCACTTCTGATATCGGACCTCAGCTCGCTCGAATACCGAAGGACACGACGCACGTCCTCCTCTCGCTTGGCGGAAACGACGCGCTCTCGAACGCGGACATTCTCGGGCTGCCTGTCCGATCGACGGCCGAGGCTCTGGACATATTCCGCGAACGCGTGAATGCGTTCGAGCAATCCTACTCGTGGGCGCTCGAGGCCGTCGTCGCGCTCGGTCGACCGACCACGGTCTGCACGATCTACAACGGCAACCTCGCTCCCGGTGAGGCGGAGCGAGCTCGCATCGCCTTGATGACGTTCAATGACGTCATCCTTCGTCAAGCTTTCTCGCGCGCGCTCGACGTCATCGATCTCCGCCTTGTTTGCTCGGAGGTGGGGGACTTCGCGAACGCCATCGAGCCGTCGGGCGCCGGCGGCTTGAAGATCGCACAGGCGCTCGTCCGCGCCCTGGGCGCCGCCGCAGTCCAGAAGCGAGCGACGACCGTGACCGCCGGCTAACAAGCGATCATCGTTCGGCCGCCCGCTCTGTTCGGAAGGAGGATCGGATGACCAAGCCCGCCATTGTGCTCCTCGTGCTCGTCCTTCTCGTCGCGGCGGTGGCAGGCCTGTGGTCCGGCGAGGCGCGCGTCGGACCGCTCCCGAGCGGGACCACGTTGATGTGGACCGTCGCAGGTGGGGGCGGCGCCGCCATTGTTCCGATGAGGCGCCGGCTGTGGCGTGCTGTCGCTGTCGCTGCTGCGGTCGCTTCGTTTTGGGTCGCCTGGTGGACCGGTGGCCGAGAGGCCACCGCTGCGTTCAACGAGTGCATCGCGTCTGGCGAATCCCTGCGGGATGCCCTGGCCCTTTACAAGGCGACGACAGGGAAATTTCCCTCCGACCTGTCGGAGCTTCCGCGACGTCCGCCGGGCCACCTGATCTTGAGGGGCTCGATGTGGGACTACGAGCGAACAACGGACAGGTATGTTCTTCGCCTGTCGGACTGGCTCGTCACATATCACGCAACCCACGCCCAGGCATTCACCGCTCACAAGTAGGTGTTCGGCGAGACCGGTCGAGCGGCTGAGGATCAGGCTGGACAAGGCCAATGCGCTGCCCGCGTCACTGTGGGACGAGATCTCTGCCGCGCTCGCGGGTGGTTTCCATGAGGAGACGGCCATCATCCTGACCGTATACGGTACCCTCCAGAGCGGCGTTCTCCTCGTGGGCGAGAATGCCCGAGGCAACCAGAGCGAGCACGTCTACGGCGACGCCGACGGAACGCGGGCGCTGTGGCGGCAAGGTTTCGACGAGAAAGTCCAGTCATTGCGCGATAGGATGCTCCTGCTCGAGGGGCGCGAGCTCTCGCACGAGGAGCTCGATCGTGTGCGTCAGTGGTGCCGCTCATGGTATCCAGGTGTGCTCGGCGTGAAAGTGGCCGGCATCGGTGGGGAAGGCGCCGATCATGCGATCGTGGACATCTCTCCGGAGGCACACGAGCGCCGCATCGAGGCAGCGCGGGCCATCGGGGTGATCACGGAGCCCTATTACCATCTGCTGGCCTGGAGCTCCCTGGAAGGACAGCATGTCTAACGAAATTCGACTCGGCTAGTCAGAAAGATGTCATTTCAAACTCGCGCTCACCGTTAAAGCGGACCATGAGCACACGTGCCGTGCCGGGGCGCAGCGCCCGCACGAGCGAGCTCTGGGCTTCGCGTAGACAGCACAGTATCGTCGGATCTATCTGACCGTCACGTGCCTCAGCCCGCGCGATCCCGGTCCCATCACGCGCTCGCTCGATGCGGAGGAATACCTCGCCGTGTCCACTTCCCCAGATGATGCATCCACGGATGAGCGCGAGGTACGACTCCGCCGAGACATCCGTCGCGCCACCTGTGTTCTCTCCTGTGGCGACCGAAAGCCAACTTCGCTCAAGCGCGGCGGAGTATCCGTACGCGTCACCAGGAGATATGTCGTAGCCGGCTTCGCAGAGCTCCTGGCGGCTGTAGCACGCCGCTAACTCCGGCGGCGGCCGTCCCCACTTCACGCACGAATTTGCGATGCAGAGAGGGGCAGCGCGCACCAAGAACGCCCCGTCGCCCCCAATGAGCGTCTGCAGCGGCTCCGGATGCGCCGGCATCAATGTTCTGGGAAGCCCCGCCCGTTCGCGCACCCGGGACAGCTGCTCGCGCTGCTCCGGATCTGCAGGCATCAACGCTCCAGGAGGAGCCACCGCGGCGATCACGAGGACTGCTCCATGGACGAGCGCCGAAACAACGACGGCGAGCGCGCACGCGCTTGGTTTGAAGCCGAGCCCTGCGACTCGGGGTGCAGGCGGAGCGTTTGGAGGAACAGGCGACGGGCTTCGATAGGGACTGCTCGCGCGAGGGGGCAACACGTCCTCCACCTCGTGCATGACACCTCGAGGCGTGCCGGGTTCCAGATCGGACGCGATCGGCCGGGCGTCAGGGGGAGTTCCTCGACACGGGGCCCGCCAGAAAGCTGCCTTCGCAGCTCGCGCGCGGCCGACACCATCCCACCCAGGCGCTACCACGACGAGCCCCTACCACGACGCGTGGTTACCAGGCGCAAAACGAAGCCGTCGGACGAAGCCGAACGTTACAGGTGGCACCTCGAGCCGGCTCATCTGCTGCCGTGTGCGGTAGAACGTGGTAGCATCGCACCACGACGATGCCGGTCCGGGATGTTTCCCATTGGACACAAGGAACAAGACCTCCCGCAGAGAATGGAGATCCGAACCATGCGAACCACCTGGATCGTTCAGACGAACGTCGAGCCAGGATCGACATCCCCAGCCGCTCTGCGTGGTGCGTGTTCCACGGAGCAGCGGCCCTTCCATGAGGTTTCTGTCATCGCTGGTTCCGCGACGCTTCCCGAACTGCCGCGTATCGACGGGCCGGTCGTCCTTCATGGTCGAACAACATTGATCCTGCGCGCCTCCGAGCACGCGAGATGGCGCCATGGCGTCTTCTTCGACCCCGTGCGCTTTCAACATCGATCCTACGTGGCTGCGTACGGCGACCAGATGCTGAATGCCGATGCGCAGGTCATGTCATGGGAGAGACTCCTCGCCGAGCCACGTGCTCCGAACGAGCTTGTTTTTCTGAAGCCGAACGACGATCTGAAGCACTTTACTGGACAAATTCTTCGCTTTTCGGAGTGCGCGGCCCTGTTTCAAACTCTACGAGGTGCAGCGAGGCCGGTGGAGCCCACGTCCGAAGTCGTCCTTGGCGAACCGTGTGAGATTGATGGAGAATGGCGGCTGTTTGTCGTAGACGGTGAAGTTGTAACAGGTAGCATGTACCGCCCGAGCGGCGATCCATACCTCCCTCGCGAGCTGATCGACTTCGCGGAGAAAGCAGCCTCGCGGTGGGCGCCGGCGAGTGTGTTTGTTCTTGACGTCGCACGGGTCGACGGCGCGTGGAAGATTGTCGAGTGCAACTGCTTCAACGGAAGCCGTTTTTACTCGGCAGACGTGGAGCGCCTTGTACGAGCCGTCTCCGAGCATCAGGAGCGGGCAACGTAGATCATGCCGACCTCTGCCCGATCAGGCGCTGGCACCGACGGGCGCGTCGCGCTCGCGGCGCACCGCCAGGTCGCTAGACTGGCGCCGATGACCTGGTGAAGCCATGGCGTGGAAGACTCTGCTGGATGATGCCCGATGGAACCACCGAGACGACCCGGCCCGTGCCGACGAGCTCGTTGGACGGGCCATTCGTTGCGCGGAGGCGGAGACCGAAGCAGCAGAGCGCGCACGTGCCTTCGAGTCGATCGCCGACTACCTTCACGGCCGAGAGCGGTGGGCAGAGGCGTCCACGCTCTACGGTCGTCTGGTTGACCTACTGCGAAAGAATCACGTTTCACCGGATGAGCTCGCGGCACGGCTCGCGCGCCATGCCGAAATCGAGTCGAGCGCCGGCGATCTGGGATCTGCTGCGAAGCTGCTCGAAGAGGCGCTGAGTCTTTGGCGCGAGTCGTCACGAAGCACGCTGGAGCGGGGCGCTGCATGGTATGAACAGCTGGCCGAAGCGCGAGCGGCGGCGGCACACCAACTCGCCGCGTCCGTGGCACGCAGCCGTGCGGCTGAGCTGCGCATCGAGGCCTCCGGCAAGTACTACCAGCCCCGTGTGATGCGGCATGCGAGAAGCGACGGCCCCGTCGAATACGCCGTCCACGACGTCTACTTCTCATTGTATGGCGACGTCGAAGGCTACACCCAGCACGCGCGCTCACCGCGGATGCCTTCCGTGGCCGCGCTCCAAAAGTGGCTGGGGGAGACATTGCCGGTGGCGGCAACAGGCGTAGTATGCGGCGATCTCGGCTACATGCACTACGCGCCCGATCTCGCTCGATGGCTTCGGCATATTCAGGAGGAACCTCTGGACTATGAACGCGATCCCGAGGATAACGTCTAGCTCGCCCGAACGCGCGTGACACCAGGCCCCAACGACGGGATCCAGCGATGGCAGACAAGAAGATCTCGAAGACCGAACCCGAGTGGCTCTTGCTGCTCGGGCCGCACCGCTACCGAATGCTCCGCTACGGCAACACCGAACGTCCGTACACGGGGCAGTACTGGAACCACCACGGCACGGGCCGCTATCGATGCGCCGGCTGCGGCACCCAGCTCTTTTCGTCGGAGAGGAAATTCGACTCGGGGACCGGCTGGCCCAGCTTCAGCGCAGTCCTCGACGAGAAGCGGATTGAGCGCAGAGCCGACCGGAAGCATGGCCTCGATCGGGTCGAGGTCGTATGCGCGCGCTGTGATGGACATCTGGGGCACGTCTTCGACGACGGGCCAGCGCCGACGGGCGAGCGCTTCTGCATCAATTCCGCCTGCCTCGAGTTCGAGAGCGAATGACTCGCGATGCGGCGAACGTCGCGTCGACAGGTGGGCCGTGACCGGCAGGGTCCTGCCGAGCGCCGCTCGGAGCGCCTGGGGTGTCACCGGGGAGTGGGATGCCCTCGGCCACGAGGCGCTCCAGCTGCTGCATGGCCGGTCGGCCGGTTGGACAGCCAGGCAGCCGATTACCCGAGCAGCCATACCGCCGGGCTCTGCTCAACACGTTCGCCGGCAAGCGTCGCAGCGCTGTCGAGGATCTCGGTCCACCGCAACGCTGCGTACCCGGCGCGGTGCGCAAGGTCGGCGCCGAGCGCAGCGACAAGCAGGGCGTGCGCGGAGGGCACGTTGTAACCCGCGGCATAGAGTGGATTGAGCTCAAGAACCACTGGCTGGCCGTCTCGAGCGAAGGCCACGTCAGCCACGTAATTCGCCGGCAGGTCAGCCGTGAGGAGCGCTGGGACAAGGGAGCGAACCGCCCGCTTCACCACCTCGCTCCTGGCAGTGAGCTCATCGGCGAGGAGCCGGCGCGCGTCGTCGATGAGAACCTCGAAGGGGCCGTGGTAGCTGGCCATGAGGAGGCGGCCACCCAGCACCGTCAGCCGCACTTCGAAGGGCACCCGGATGGGGTTGCGGTCGCCGGGCAGGGTGGCGAGCTCGATGCGCTCAAGGTCGAGGTGCTCGCGCAAGGCGAGGCCACCGACATCGAGAGCGACACGCAGGCGGCGGACCACCTCGAAGACCGTGGCCTCGATGTCCGCCTGGTTGCTGCCGTAGTAAAGCTCGGGGTTGGCGGACTTGGCCGACGAGTAGAAGCCGCGGACGAAGACCCCGGCGTGGGGATCAATCTCCGCATCGAAGAGGGCACCGTAGATCGCCTCGGTCAACAGACGGCGCACGGCCGCGGGAGAGTCGATCGCGGCAGCGACGGCGGCGTCCACGGGCAGCAACGCGGTGCGTGGCGTGGGGACACCGGCGTTCGTGAGGACCGAGTAGAATCGATCGAGCCCGAGGACCCGCTCCACATGCTCGGGGAGGTCGAGCACGCAGGCGGCGCCGGCAGCAATCGCCCGATTGAAGACGGCTGTGTAGGCGGCGCGAGGGAGCATCGGCAGATCGACCCAGGACACGCTGCCGCGGGCCCCCTGCGACGCGTCGAGCTGGGCCACGTCGCAGACCGCGAGATCCCAGCCATGAAGGCGGGCGAGCTGGGCCCAGAACGCATGGCGACGCCGGATCATGGCCACGTTGCGGGGGTCGGCCTGGGCATCGAAGGCACGATTGAGGTCGGAGATGAGAGCGACGCGGGACACAGGTCAAGCATCGCACGTTTCCGTGGAGGCGCCTCGGGGGAGCCCCCTACCGTACCGCGAGCCCGGTGCGCTCCCAGCGGCCCAGGCCGTTCGCGTCGATGGAGAAGTAGATCACAGCGGCGACCCCTTCGATGGCCTCGACGGACACGGGGCCAAAATGCCGGGAATCATGCGAGTTGTCCCGGTTATCGCCGATGACGTAGACGCTCCCTCGAGGCACCGTCGTATCGATCGGGGCGCTCGGCGCCGGAACGCCGGGGGTGCGCAAGATCGGATAGCGCCTCCCGTCGAGGGTCTCTTGCCATAGCTCACGGATCTGCCCCTCGTCTCCCGGAATGACGTGCTTTGCATCGACGAGCTCCGAAGGCACCAGGCGACCATTGATCCGCAGGCCTCGTTCGTCGATCTGAACACGATCTCCGCCGGTAGCGATGATCCGCTTGATGAAGCGCTGGCTCGGGTTCGCTGGGGAGCGGAACACGACGACGTCGCCCCGGCCGGCCCGCTCGCCACGCTTGTCTTTCAGCACAAAGAGGTGGTCGCCCGGGATCACGGTCGGGCTCATGCTCCCGGAAGGCACCTTGAAGGACTCGATCACGTGCCGCCGCACGGCGAGCGCCGTGCCCGCGGCGCGCGCAGGGTCCGCCGCGATCTTGACCCTGATGACGAACCCGTCGGCAGGAGCGGCCGCGATCTCGAGGGCCTCCAGGCCCGCCGCCCCGCTCTGCCGGGCGGTGGCCAGCGCCTCGCCGAGCCGCGCTCCTGCGACCGACGCGTCGGAGCGACCGGGCGACGATAGCCTCACCTCCAGGTGATCGGTCACCGTCGCGACGAGCTCGATCGCGGCATCGGCGGCCCCGAGGTCAGCGACCACCGCGGCGCCGCCGCGGGAGAGCGCTGCGTCCAGCTGCCGCGCAAGCGCCTCCTTCGCGCCTGGGCCGTCAGCGAGGGCGCCCGGCGTCGCGACCCGCACGCCGCCGTGGGGCAGCGGGACGATCTCGAGCGGACCGGCGCGGAGCCTGCCTCCTTCCTGCTCGGCTTCGAGGAGGCAGCCCACGTCCTCGACCGTGAGCGAGCCCAGGATGTCGGCGCGGATCTCCGACGGCTCGGCGACGGCGATCTGAACTCGCGAGATGCTTCGCTCGATGTCCACGCCGCACCGCGCGGCGCCCCATCCGACCACGGCGCTGACGTCGGCGGCGGGCAAAGCCTTTGGCTCGATCTGCGCGAGCAAACGCGTCCGTGCAGGCGCCCGCTCCGCGAACGTCCGCCGGTCCTCTACCGTCTGGGGCTCCGCCAGCCCCGCCGGCGCCGGTCCGACCGCCGCGCTCGGTCCGGGCGTGTTCCCGCCGCAACCAGCGAGGAGATGGCCCGCCACGAGGGCGGACGCGACCAGGAACGAACCGCGCGAACCGCAGAAGATGCGACGAGCGCGGGGCGCCTTGATGCGCCTGGTGGGCACCCCGCGACTCCAGCTCTCCTCGGGATCGTATGTCGGCATAGGGCGCAGGATAACACGATAACCCGCGTGAGCCCCCGCCGGTTACACCGGCGACTCTGGCCCCCTCCTGGTCCGGGCCCCGGCACACTCCAGGCCGCGACTTGACAGCTTCCCAGGATCCAGCACAATGGGCGCCATTTCGCTCATCACAAGGGCCGCCAATCGACGAAGGAAGACCGTGGAGAGCAAGACCAAGAACACAAAGACACGCCCGCAGATCGCCGCCATGGCCGCCAGAGCCTTTGGCGGCATGGCGCTCGCGGACGGCGAAGACGCCGTGGTTGAGCTGAGAGACGGCTGGTTCAATGCGGCTTACGGCGTCCGGCTCGCCGATGGTCGGGAGGTCATCCTCAAGATCGCGCCGCCAAGAGATGCGGAGGTCATGCTCTACGAAAAGAACATCATGACCACCGAGGTCGCCGCCATGCGCCTGGTCCGGCCAAACCGGACCATCCCGGTGCCCCAGATCTACCATTTCGACGACGCCCGTGACCTGTGCGACTCGGATTACTTCTTCATGGAGAAGATCTCCGGGGACAACCTCGAGCACGTGAGAGCGAGCCTCCCCCCCGAGACGCAGGCGTCCATCGACCTGCACATCGGCGAGATCATCCGGGCGATCAACGGCTTCACCGGCACCTATTTTGGTTACGAGGGGAACCCGGACCTGCGCGCGAACACCTGGAGGGAGGCGTTCACCAAGGTCATGGAGTCGGTGCTGGAAGACGGCGCCCGGAAAGGCGCGGCGTACGACCACGGCTACGACGAGATCCGCGCCGCCGTCCTCAGGCACGCCCCCGCGCTGGAGGAGGTCACCACGCCCTGCCTGGTCCACTGGGACGTCTGGAACCCCAATGTCTTCGTCAAGGAAGGCAGGGTCACCGGCCTCATCGACTTCGAGAGGGCGCTCTGGGCCGATCCCTTGATGGAGGCCCAGTTCCGGCCGCTCTCCTCCGACGGCATCACCAGCAGCATGCGCGGCTACGGCAAGACCTCCTTCACCTTCGAAGAAGAGCGAAGATGCCGCCTGTACTCGCTGCACCTCGCCCTGGTCATGAACACGGAGTGTTATTACCGCAACTACGACACCGACTCCGTCTACAAACTCTCCATGCAGTGGATTGGCGAACACATGGACTGGCTGAAAGCGAACTGAACGCGCATGGGCGGCAACTCCAGGGTTGAAAGTCTGGGGACCGAGCGGGTCGGGAAGCTGCTGCTGGAGATGTCTTCCCAGACCACGCTCTCGCTACTGGTCTTTACCGTCTACAGCCTCACGGACATCTACTTTCTCTCCGTGGGCGTCAACTCGCTGGCCGCCGCCGCGGCCTCGATCATCTCGCCGGTCCAGATCGCCCTCGGCGCCGTCGCCACCACCGTCGGGGCCGGCGGCGCCTCGGTGGTCTCCAGGGCGCTCGGCGAGCAGAACGTGGAGAAGGCCTCCCGGACGGTGGCAAACACCTTCCTGATCTTCTGGACGGCGGCGATCGCCATCACGGTCCTGGGCTCGGTCTTCATCGAGCCGATCGTCTATCTGCTCGGGGCCACCGACAGCATCGCCCCCTACGCCATCGAGTACGGGCGGATCATCTTCCTCGGCACCATCGCCGGCACCGGCTACTCGGCCATCGTCAGGGCGGATGGCAACGCCAGGTACTCGACCGCCATGTGGATCATCCCCATCTGCGTCAACATCGTCCTGTGCTGGCTCTTCATCATCATCTTGCAGATGGGCGTCTCGGGCGCCGCCCTGGCGACGGTCTGTTGCCAGGCCACCTCGGCCGGCATGGGCCTCCACTTCTTCTTTTTCAGAAAGAACCGCTCCTATCGCATCAAGGCGTCTTATTTCAAGCCGGACTGGCCCATCATCAGCGAGGTGGTGACGATCGGGTCCCCCTCGCTCATCAAGAGCGCCAGCGTCAGCCTCATCGCCATCGTCACCAACAACCTGCTCAGGCGGATCGGCGGCGACAGCGCCCTGAGCGTCTTCGCGATCGTGAGCCGGCTCTACTCCGGGCTGATCGCGCCGCTGACCGGCATCGTCCAGGGGATGCAGCCGCTGGTCGGGTACAACTTCGGCCAGAAGAAGCTCGAGCGGGTGCGGGAGGCCATCCGGCTCTCCCTTGGCGCCGCGGTCGTCTATGGATCGCTCGTCTGCGGCGTCTGCCTGGTGATGCCGGCTGCGCTGATCGCCCTGCTCTCCAGGGAGAGCGCGATCATCGCTGAAGGGCAGACCGCGTTGCGGCTGCTGGCGCTCTCCTATCCCCTGGCCGGCGTGGCCATGGTCACGGCGGCCTCGTTTCAGTCGGTCGGCCGGGCCAGGGAGGCGCTGCTGCTCACCCTCGGGGGCATCGTCCTGGTCAAGCTGCCGGTGCTGCTGCTGGCCTCCCGCCTGTTCTCCCTGACGGGTATCTGGGCCTCCGAGGCGATCTCGGAGCTGATTCTTTGCATCGTCTCCTTCCTCCTTCTGAAGAATGCCCACGCTGGTTCTGGTCATGGCATGGCAAGAGCGCCTGACGCCGGCTGAGCCTGCTCCAGGCCACCGAAAAGCGGCGCAGAGGCCGTCTGCGTACCGCGAATGTGTCCATTGACACTCGTCGCGCGGTGCGGCTATACACTCGGCCATTCGCCCGCTGGCCGACACCGTTCGTTTCAAAGGACAGCAGGTCCGAACGCAAGTAAACAAAAGCATCGATATCAGCCGCAACGCGCGGCTGAGGAGGGAGGCATCGATGAAGCTCTATGAGTTTGCTCCTACCCGCTCGATCCGTGTGCGCTGGACGCTCCAGGAGCTCGGCGTGGATTTCGAGGCCATCCAGGTCAGCCTTCGGGCCGGCGAGAATCGTCGCCCCGAGTTCCTCAAGCTCAACCCAGCCGGCAAGCTCCCCGTGCTCGTCGACGGCGACCTCGTGCTCACCGAGTCCGTTGCCATCGTGCTCTACCTGGCCGAGAAGTACCCCGACAAGGGCCTGCTCCCCGCCGACCCCAGGGAGCGGGCCAAGGTCAACCAATGGCTGCTGTTCGCGGCGACCGAGCTGGAGCAGCCGCTGTGGCGGATCGCGCGCCACAAGTTTCTGTATCCGGAGGACAAACGCCAGCCTGGCGACATCCCCGTCGCCCGCGAGGACTTCAAGGCCATGGCCGACGTGCTGGAGAAGCACATGGATCAGCGGCAGTTCGTCGTCGGCGACCGCGTGACGGTCGCCGATCTCGTGATGGCCTACACCCTGGACTGGGCCAACGAGGCCCATCTCCTGGACGACTTCCCGCAGCTCCGCGCCTACATGGATCGGATGTACGCCCGCCCGCACGCGGCCCCGCGCATCGCCCAGGCGTTCGCCAGCCTCAAGGCGTGAGGGGCTGGTGGCTGGAGGCGCTCTCGTCCTCCAGGCCGAGAGCCTGCTCGTCGTCGCCATCGCGCAGGCCGTGGCGCAGCGCGCGCTCGGCCGCCACGCAGCGCGCGCTCGGCCACCGCGCGGCGCATCCGCACGCCCCGGCAGGTCGGCCGGGAGATCCCCCGCGATGCCCGTGCGCGACCCGCGATGCCCGCCCGCGGTGATAGAGTGGCGCGATGAGCCGCCGCGTCACCAGCGACGGGACCGGGACCCTCCAGATCCACTTCGCCTTCGATCGCAGGCTGGTGGAGGTCGTGAAGTCGCTCCCGTCCCGCCGCTGGAATCCCGAACAGAAGACCTGGCGCGTCCCGGAGACACACGTGGTCGCGGTGGTGGAGGTGCTGCACGCCGAGGGGTTCGGCTTCTGCGAGGTGACGCAGCGCCTCTACCGGGAACGCGGCGGGGCCCTCGCCCTCGACGAAGGGGGCGTCACGCCGATCCCCAGCGTGGAGCCAGCCCGAGCCGATGAGCCGCGCAACGGGGACGCACGGCCGAGGCCAGCGGTGGCCGCGTCCGACTTCACGGTCTCGAAGCTCAACGGACAGGTCCGCGCCGCGCTCGAGGCGGCGTTTCCAGCCTCGATCTGGCTTGTGGGAGAGGTCTGCGGGTACAACCGGGCCGCCCACAAGAGCATCGTCGGGTTCGAGCTCGTCGAGCGCGACGCCCACGGCAAGGAGATCGCCCAGGTCAAGGCGACCCTCTTCGAGAGCGCGCGCGCCGAGATCGAGCGGCGCCTCGCCGCGGCGGGCAACCCGTTCCAGATCGAGGACGAGATCCAGATCCGCGTGCGCGGGCGCGTCGAGCTCTACGTCCCCTGGGGCTCGTACCGGTTCCTGATCGAGGACCTCGACGTGGGCTACACGCTCGGCGAGGCCGCCCGGCGGAGAGAGGAGATCTGCCGCCGGCTCGCCGAGGAAGGGCTCCTCGATCGGAACCGCTCCCTTCCCTTCCCCGCCCTGCCCCTCCGCGTGGGCCTCGTGACCAGCCTGGGCTCGGACGCCTACAACGACGTGCTCGGCACGTTCAGGGAGTCAGGCTTCGCGTTCCGCGTCGTGGCGCACGGGGTGCGCGTCCAGGGGCGGCAGACGGAGCCATCGGTCCTGAACGCCCTCGACTATTTCCGGGCGCGCGCCGCGGAGCTCGATGTGCTGCTGATCTGCCGCGGCGGCGGCTCGCGCACCGACCTCGCCTGGTTCGACTCGGAGCCGATCGCCCGCGCCGTCGCGACATTCCCCCTCCCTGTGATCGTCGGCATCGGCCACGAGCGAGACATCTCCGCGCTCGATTTCGTGGGCTTTCGCGAGAAGACCCCGACCGCCGCGGCCGCGATGCTCGTGAAGCGGGTGTCGGACGCGCGGGATGAGGTTGAATCGTCGCTCCTGAGCATCCTCGACCAGGGCCGGCGGGTCCTCCAGTCGGCCTCGTCGGATCTCACCCGCCGGGCGGCCCGGGTCCCGCGCTCGGCGTCGCTGCTCATCGCGCGCCGCGCGGGCCAGCTCCAGGAGGCGGTCCGCCAGCTTCGCCAGGGAGCGAGGCGCGATCTCGACGCCGCCTCGCATCGGGTCGACGAGATGGCCTCGCTCCTCGGGCCGCGCTCCTCCCGGCGGCTCGCGCTCGAATCCGAGCGCCTCGAGTCGCGCGAACGGCGCCTGCGCCTCCTCGATCCGCGGCGCGTCGTGGAGCGGGGATATGCGATCCTGCGCACGACGGAAGGGGCGGTGCTCACCGACGCGGCGCGCGCGCCCCAGGGAACGACGCTCATCGCCGAGCTGAAGCGGGGCGTGCTGCGGCTTCGCTCGGACGGATCGGAGGAGACATAGGGTCATGGCAAAGCCGAAGCGCGGGACGAAGGAGCTGTCCGACGGGGACACGACAAGCCCGCAGCGCGCCGCAAAAGAGGTCTCGTATGGCGAGGCGTCGTCGCGCCTCGAGGAGATCTTGCAGAACATCGAGGAAGGTCAGGTCGACATCGACGCGCTCTCCGCGCTCGTGAAGGAGGCCGCGGATCTGGTGACGCTCTGCCGCCAGAAGATCCATGCCGCGGAGATCCAGGTGCAGACGATCACCGAGCAGCTCGAGCGTGAGGCGCCGGTGACCACGACCACGGACGAGGACGACGAGGACGACGAAGACGACGAGTAGACGGCGCAGGCGATCCGTATGAGCGCGACGTTCCGGCCTGCCAACTACCGGGATGTCGGCGAGATGCTCGGGCTCTGGCTCGACGTCTCGCCGATCCCTGCCGGCCGCCTGCTCCGCGGCGGGCGATTCGATCTCATGACAACGGCGAGCGATCTCGGTTTCCCCGGGACGATACTGAACCTCCGGCGCGGCGCCGATCCCGGTCATCTCACGGGAATCAAGGTTGTACATGTCGCCGCAGAGGACGACATCGAGAACTACGACACGCGGCAGCGACGGGTGAGGAGCTGGATCGGAAAGGCTCTTTCCTCGCTCGCGGCCCCCGCCCTCCCCTGGCCGGTCTACGTCCACTGCACGTCGGGGAGAGACCGGACCGGGGTCGTCATCGCGGCGGCCCTGCTCGCGATCGGCGTGCCGCGGCAGGTCGTCGCGGAGGAGTACATGCTCAGCGACGGCGCCGACCGCATCGCCATCGATCGGGCCATCGAGGGCGTCCTGGAGTGGCTGCCGTCCGCCGAGATCGACAGGGCAAGGCTGCGGGGCGCGCTGACCTCGGGTGGAGGACGCTGAGCCGCCGGCACCCAGGGGTTTCCGATCGGACCCTGGAGGCGACCCAGGTCACCCAGGTTGAGGTCGCGCCGGAACGCTCTCCCTTCTCTTTCCCGAACGGCCTCACCGCCAGGAACCGCGTCTGGCTCGCCCCGCTCACGAACGGGCAAAGCCATGACGACGGCTGCCTGGGCGACGACGAGCTGCGCTGGCTCTCCTACCGCGCCCGAGGCGGCTTCGGCGTCGTCGAGACCTGCGCCGCCCACGTGGCCGAGGACGGCCAGGGCTGGAAGGGCGAGCTCGGCGTCTTCGCCGACCGCCTGTTGCCCGGCCTCCGCCGGCTCGCGACCGAGATCGCCACCCCGGGCGCGCTCGGCCTCGTTCAGCTCTTTCACGGCGGCCTCCGTGCCAATCCCCAGGTCTCCGGCCTGCCCACGTGGAGCGCCAGCGCCGTCGCCGAGCCGGACCTCCCCGTCCCTCGCGCCGCCACCGAGCAGGACATCCTCGCGGTGATCGACCGCTTCCAGGACGCCGCGACGCGGGCGCACGCCGCAAGCCGTCGCAGAAGCGCGGGGACACACACCCGCTGCCGCTGTTCCGCGAGGCGGTGGGGGCGAGCCTGCCGCTCGTGGTCGCCGGCGGCATCTGGACGCGGGCCGAGGCCGAGGCGCTCCTCGACAAGGGCGCCACCGCGGTCGCGCTGGGGCGCGCCGCCATCACCAACCCCGACTGGCCGCAGCGGATCGCCGACCCGGCCTGGCAACCGCGGAGACCGCCGCTCACGCGCGCCGAGCTGTACGAGCGCGGCGTCTCCGAGACCTTCGCCGGGTACCTGCGGAGATGGAAGGGCTTCGTGGCCGACTGACGGCCCCCTCGCCCGAACCTGGGACACCTTCGCGGCGACCTCACCCGGGTCGGGCGATCCGCACCTGGCGACCCGCATTGCCCGATCGCCGTGACGATTCTACCGACGAGCTTGCCTCGGTGGCAGCGTGTGCCAGGGCCTTCCACCTGAGCGTCCATCCCGAGCCAGCGACCCACGGGATGCGCGCCCTCCACGGCGGCCGCGCGGCAGAGCGGAGCCTCTTCCCATGGCTGGATGCCCGGGTAATCTCGGGCACTCGGGAGGTGGGCCACGAACACGAAGAGCGCATCGAGCCCGCGCGCGCGGGTGACGACCACGAAGACCACGGCCGCGAGGAAGAGCAGCGCCGGAGCGCCGAAGGAGAAAGCTCCCCCGAAGCAGAGGGCTGCCCCGCGCAAGAAGGCGCCGCCGCCGTCGCCGGTGCCGAGGCTCCTCGGCGTCCTCGAGTCGCAGAAGCAGCTCGGCGGCGCGTCGTACCCGCCCACGCTCGAGCGGCTCGCGGAGCTGATCGGTGAGAAGCCCACGGAGACGAGCAAGGCGCTCAACACCAAGGAAGCGAAGGCGCGCGCGCTGCTCTCCCGCGCGGCGGGGGGCAAGAAGAAGCCAGCGCCCGATACCACGCTCGTGCTGCTCGCGGAGGACGTCGAGGCGGTCGCGCAGTCCGATCGGCTCCTGGAGGTGCAGCTGCAGTCGGCGCGGAAGCCCGACGCTCCCGCGGTCGAACTGGCGCAGCTCCCCAAGGGCCTCCTTCCTGCCCTGAGCCGCGCGTTCAAGGCGGCGCTCGAGCAGCGTATCGCCGGGCGCCGCCTCCCCCGCACCATCGGCGCCTTGATAGGGAAGAAGCCGCTGTTCTTCTTCCTCGAAGACGCCGTCCTCCCGGCCACCGGCACACCGGCGCGGCCCACCGCGGCCACGACCGACGGCGCTGCCCGCCGCGCGGCCCCCGACGGCGCCGGCAACGCAACCTCGGACGGCCCCGGCACCTTGGCCGCCAGCGGCCCCGGCGCGCCGGCCATCTCCTTCGCCGATCGCTTCGACGCCGCGTTTTCCTCGCTCGACCGCGCCTCCGGCCGCCTCAACTACGTCACGCTCCACGCGCTCCGCGCCGCGCTGCCGGACATCCCGCGCGACACCTTCGACACGGAGCTCGCCGCGCTCCGGCGGCAGCGGCGCTACTCGCTCGACCCGTCCGACGGGCGCCACCACCAGATGGCCGAGGCGGAGCGCGACGCCGGCATCATGGAGGCCGGGAACCTGCTCGTCTACGTGGCGCAGAGGAGGGACGACGCATGAGCGAGGAGCCGACGTTCGAGCGCTTCCTCGCCGCGGTCCGGGGCACCAACCCGTTCCGCAGCCACCGCATCACCGACGTCGGGGGCGGCGAGGCCACGGTCGAGTCGATCCACAAGAACGCCTTCACCAGGCTCGTGCGCGTCGTGCAGGACGCCGCGAAGGAGCCCACCAGCATCGGCGCGCTGCTCATCGGCGCGCCTGGCGTCGGCAAGAGCCACCTGCTCGCGCGGCTGTTCCAGTGGGCCGGGGAAGACAAGGCGACGGTCGTCTACCTGCACAACATCCTCGCGTCGCCCGAGCGGATGCTCCGGTACGTGCTCAACGCGACCGTCAGCGACCTCGCGGGGCACCGCGGCAGCGATTACACGCAGTCGCGCCTCTATACCGTCCTCAACCGCGCCCTCATCCGGACGGGCTCGCTCAAGGGCCGCAGGATGATGACGGGCCCCAAAGAAATCGAGGCGCGCAAGGACGCGCTGGCCCGCCTCGGCGCGAAGATCGACCCGCAGAACGCCGTTATCCCCGTGCTCAACGCGTTCCTCACCGGGACGTCGCACGCGAGCCTCGGCGACGCCAGCGCCGAGAAGCGCGCCCAGGCGGCGGTGCTCTGGCTCTCGGGCGAGACGCTCGGGCCCGACGAGGCGCGCCTGCTCGACCAGGCGGCCGGGGAGGACGGCCTCGCTCTCGCGGATGACGCCGCGGTGGAGCGCGTCCTCCACGTCCTCGCGCACCTGTGCGCCCTCGCCGAGCTCCCGCTCGTGCTCTGCCTCGACCAGATCGACAACCTCGACGCCGAGGCCGTGCGCGCCCTGATGTCGTACGCGCACGCGCTGCTCGACCGGGCGAAGCACCTCGTCGTGATCGTCTCGGGCGTGAAGCAGTCGATGCTCTCCCTGCGCACCGGCGAGGTGATCCCGGCTGCCGCGTGGGACCGCATCGCCGAGCGGATCCTCGAGCTGCACATGGTCTCGCCGGAGGAGGCCCGCGCCATCCTCGAGGGGCGGCTCGACGCCGCGCTCTCCGGCTTCGAGGAGAAGGAGATCGAGGAGGTCATCGCCGCGCGCAAGCGCGATCGGCTCTTCCCGCTCGGCAGCGCGTGGCTCGAGCGGCGCCTCGACGGCGTGCAGGAGCTCCGGCCGCGGGACGCGATCCTCTGGGCGCGCGACCGCTGGGAGGCGCAGCAGGACCGGCTCGCGGCCGTCGGCGGCAAGCGCTGGCTCAAGGAGTGGCCCGACCTCGACGGGAGCGGACCGAAGCCGCCGGCTCCGAAGCTGGAGGACGTCATCGACGCCGAGGTGAAGAAGAAGCTCGTCGAGGGCACGACCCGCCGCCGGCTGCAGCAGGCGTCGCTGCCGCCCGACGAGGACAACCTCGCCAGCCTGACGCACCACCTGCTCGCCAGGTGCGCCGGCAAGGGCGCCTCGACGCTCCTGAGCGTCGAGCACGCCACCGCGAAGAAGCGCGGCAAGACCGCCCCCGCGCACCACCTCGTGGCCAAGGAGAAGCGCGCGGACGGCGTGATCGTGACCACCGGCGTGACGTTCCTCTGCGCGCCGAGCGGGCACGGCGCGCGGCTGCCGCTCCAGCGCATGGTCGAGGACACGAAGCACACGGACAAACGCATCCTGGTCACCGACGAGGAGCGCCGTCCGCTGCGGCTCGGCGGCGCCGGCAAGGCCGCGTACGACGCGCTCTGCAAGCTGGGCCGCCAGCGCTTCCTCCACCTCCACCTCGACTTCGCCGGGCACGCGGAGCTCGACTCGCTGGTGGGGCTCCTCGGCGCCGCGAGGAGCCACGACCTCGAGATCGAGCACCCCCGCGGGCAGTACCGCAAGGTGACCGAGGCCGAGGTGCTGGCGTCCTTCGAGCGCCAGAGCCTCCTGCTCACGCACCCGCTGCTGCGCGAGCTGCTCACCGAGGAGATCGTGAAGGGCACCGGCGACTCGACGCCGCCCCCGGCGTGGGATCAGACGCAGACGCGGGAGCACATCATGGCCGAGCTGTCGTGGCGCCTCGGCCTGATGGCGAAGGAGCTCGCGCAGATCTTCGCGAGCCGGAAGAAGCTGCAGGAGAAGCGCTTCCCGGAGGTGTGGTCGCACATCAAGAAGACGGCGCAGGTGCTCCATGACGAGGGCCACGTCCACGCGACCGCGACCGACGACGACCTCTTCGTCCAGCTGCGGGGCAAGAAGTGAGGCTCGTGCACGTCAACGTGACCCAGCTCCGCGTCGCGGCGACGTGCCCGAGGCTCCACTGGTTCGACGCGCGCGCCACGGCCGAGCGGCAGGACGGGCGGACGGTCGTGAGCCGCATCTGGCGCAAGGGCGGGGAGGCGCCCGGCTGCGGCGCGCTGTTCCACACCGCGGTGGAGCGCTTCAACGCCGCAGCGGCGAGCTCGGACGAGGTGCTGGCGGCGCTGGAGACCGCCGGCGACGCCCCGGGCCTCCAGCAGGCGCTGATGCGCTGGTTCAACGCCTCCTGCCTGAACCTCGACGCGCTCGCGGCGCGCCCGGTGCCGCTGCGGCTGGGCTTCATCTCCGCGGTCCAGCTCTACATGGAGGAGCTCGCCCGGCTCGCGTCGCACGCGAGGGCCGCGGGCCTGCCCGCGGCGGAGCTCCGGGCGCAGCTCTTCGGAGACTCGCGCAAGCGGGTCGACGTGACGTTCCACGTGGGGGAGGACGTGCACGTCCACGTGACCGGGGCGATCGACTACGTGTACTTCGATCCGCGGCTCGGGAAGCACCGCATCGTGGACTACAAGCTCACGCCCGCGACTTCGCCGAACAGCGATCTCTTCCAGGTCTTCACGTACGCGCTGATGCACCACCACCAGCACGGCACCCGGCCGGACGTGGCGGTGTTCTACCTGCACCCCACGCGCAGCGTCCGCGAGGCGCGCTGGGAGGAGATCGAGGCGAAGCGCGGCAAGGTCTACGAGCTCATCGCCAGCATGGTGGCCTGGTCCGACCACGCGGTGGGCGCGGGCGGGCTCGCGCCGCCGGGCGACCGCGCGTACTGCGGCGGCTGCAAGCACGAGCGCTCCGGGGCCTGCGTCTCGCAGCTCGGCCACAAGGACGTGGGCGCGTGGGACAGGCGCTGGACGGCCCTCGAGGCCACGCGCGGCGGCGGCGCGCCGGAGGGGAGCGAGCGCGCCGCAGCCAGCGCGCCGGCGGCGGACGAGCCGGCGGACGAGCCGATGGTGGAGGACGATCCCGAGCTCGACGAGGCGCTGGCGGTCGTCAAGCCGGCCGTCGAGCGCCCGAAGCCGGCGCCGGCGCGGGGCCGCGGGCGAAGGGCGCCCGCGGAGGCGCCGCCGGGCGGTACCAGCGCCAGGCCGCCGGAGGCGCCGCCAGGCGGTGAGCGCTCGACCCCCACGGTGCTCGACGCGGGAGCGAGGCCTCCGGAGGCCCGCACCGCGAACGTCACCGGCATGCTCCTCGGCTTCGACGACGGCGGCTCGCCCGTCTGCGTGGACCCTGCGGTGCTCCGGACGCACGTCTCGGTCGTCGGCGCGGCGGGGAGCGGCAAGACGTGGATGGCCAAGGTCATCGCGGAGGAGGCGCTGCGCGCCGGTGTCCCCGTCGTCGCGATCGACCCCCAGGGCGATCTCGTCCAGATGATGGAGGCCCGCCCGCCGTCCGACGTGCCGGCGGAGCTGCACCGCGCGTGGGAGGAGCTGAGGGAGCGCATGGAGCCGCGCATCCTCACGCCCGGGTCCTCGCACGGCCTGCGGCTCTGCCTCGACCCCCTGCGGCTCCCGAGCGCGGGCGAGCTCTCCCACATCGCGAACCCCGCGCTCCGCGCCGAGGAGGAGGAGGGCTTGCTCGTGGCGGTGGCGGCCAACCTCGTCAGCCTGTGCGCGTGCGGCGGCGAGGAAGAATCGCAGCGCACGTTCCTCTACCAGGTGCTGCGGCACCTGCCGCGCGCGGCGCCGGTCCGGCTGAGGGACATCGTGGCCGCCGTCACCGCGCCAGAGGACCTCGGCATCGACGACGTCGATAGCCTGATCCGCAAGTCCGAGCGCGAGCGGCTCGCGCGGAAGCTCAACACGTTCGTGCAGGGCCCGTCCGCGCGGCTCTTCTCGGGGGGGACGCGCCTCGACTTCACCGAGCTGCTCCGGCCCTCGAAGCCCGGGCGCGTCCCGCTCAACGTCGTTTACCTGAACGCGCTCAGCAACGACGACGAGAAGCACTTCTTCCTCGCGGCCCTCGCGACCGAGCTGTACCGCTGGATGATCACGACCGTGGACGCGACCTCCGGCGGCGTGAACCTGCTCTTCTACATCGACGAGGCGCGCGACTGGATCCCGGCCGGCGGCAGCAAGCCGCCCGCCAAGCAGCCGCTCATCCGGCTCTTCACCCAGGGCCGGAAGTACGGCGTGGGCTGCTTGCTGTGCACCCAGAGCCCTCGATCGGTGGATTACAACGTGTTCGGCAACACGAGCACGAAGCTCATCGGGCGGCTCGAGGCGGCCCAGGACGTGGAGCGTGTGATCGACTGGTTCACGATCGAGGGCGGGGCGCCTCCCTGGGTCGCCGCGCGCAAGGGGGCGCCGAAGGGGAGCTTCGTCGCGCGCTGGCCCGACATGCCCGCGGAGCTCGCGGGCCGCGCGTTCAAGGGGCGAACGCTCTTCACGCGCCACGCCGGCGCATGGTCCCCCGACCGTGTGGAGCGGGCCGTCACCGAGGCGGGGCTCCGTGGCACAGGCGGGTGACGCGCCGGGCGCGGGCGGGGTCGAGGCCTCCTCACCAGCAAGGCACTCGCCGGGATCGAGGTAGGCACGAAGGTGGTGCATGGACCTGGACAATCCCGTGATTCGACTCTGCGCGGAGGGCACCCGGGCGGAGTTCGAAGGCAGGAAAGAAGATGCCCGGGAGCTCTATCGTCAGGCCTGGGCTGTCTGCAAGGACGACTACGACGCCTGCGTGGCGGCGCACTACGTCGCACGGTTTCAGGACACGCCGGAGGAGGCGATGTCGTGGAATCGAGAGGCGCTCGTTCGCGCAAGGAAGGTCGACGATGAGCGTGTCCGGAGCTTCTACCCTTCGTTGTATGTGAACCTCGGCCGCTCCCATGAGCTGCTTGGCGACCGAGAGGAGGCCGAGCACTTCTACCGGCTCGCGGCCGAGCTCGGCCTCGAGCATCAGCAGGACGAGTAGAGGTCGCGACATCCCCAGAAAGCCCGCGACACGAGGTGCTTCCATGAAGAGCGCGCTTGAAAGAAGCAGGCGGTTTCCTCTGATGCTGCTCGCGGTCCTCTACGGGTGCCAAAGAGCACCCACACAATCGAGCGAGATTTCAACCGCGAGCGCGACGGCCCCCACCAGCGGCACGATCGCACCGGCAAACTCGCACGCTCCACCGGTCGCTGGCCAGGCCGCGCCCTCGAAGAGCGAGGTGGCCGAACGACTGGCGGGCATCGGCCCGGGCGAGGAGCGTGAGATCGGCGCAGGCGTCTTCATGGTGATGCACAGAGTCCAGGCCACCGAGCCGCTCGGGGATGGCTGGCACCTCGCTCGATCGACGGAAGGCGCCTTCTCCGTGGAGTTGCCGCTCCCGTTCAACGACTTTCGAACGCGCGCCCGGACGACTGACGATGTCGAGCTGCGCACGCACACGGTCGGCGGCAAGACGCCTGGACGGCTCGCCTTCAGCGCGAGCTGCATGGCGCGGCGAGATGGAAAGCTCGGGCCGGAGGCGCGCGCGCCCGGCAGTGACAGGTCAGAGGTGAAAGGGACGCCGCCGGTGGCACACCAGCGGACGGTGGATTTCGAGGACATGACCTGCTTCCTCATCGTCGAGGCCCAGGGCTCGGATCCGCTGCCGCCCGAGGCCGATCGACTGCGCTTCCTGCAGTCGCTCAAGCGGACAGGAAAGCCGGTCTGGTGAGGTTGCCCCGCGCACCGCTCGCTTCGGTGGTGGATAGCCAGGGGCTTGTCGAGGAAGAGCACGGCCTCGCTCTCGGTCGGCGGGCGCAGGCGTACACGCACGGTGATGCGCTGCGCGAGCGCGATCGCGCGCGGTCAATCCTCTGCCGTCGCGGAGCTTGCGGTCGGCGACGAGGGCCTGTTACCGAGCACGCGCGACACGAGCGCGAGCAGCATCTCGCGCGCGTGACCACGGTCGACCGCCGGATCGCGTAGCCGGTCGGCGAGGAGCACGGCCTGCCGCTGGTCCGCTTTCCGCGCGACCGCACCGCCGACGCGCACCGGGCGGTGGAGAGCCGCGCGGTCGGCAAGGTCCTCGTGGACGTCACGTCGTGACGTTCAGCCGGCCATCAACGCGGCAACAGCAGCAGCTTTCCGCGCGCGTTGCCCGTCAGGAGGATGTCGAACGCCTGGCGCCACTCTTCGAGCGCGAAGCTGCGTGCGATCGGGATCGAGAAGCGACCTTCGGCGGCGAGCCTCGCGAACTCGCCGAGCACGTCGTAGCGAAGCGTGTTCGCTATTTTCTCCGCTGCTCCTTCGTCGAACTGCGGTGTGTCAGACCCGCCGATCGTCGCGCCCTCCGGATCGAAGCTGGTACGGACGCCGAGCTTCGCGGCGCCGGCGAAGTCGGCGATCGTGAGCACGCGCTTCGGATCGCTGCCGACAGCGCGAACGAGGTCAGCGAGCGCGCTGTTCACCGTGCTCGACACGTTCACTGGCGCGGTGTCGAGCGCAAGCTCCACCGGCCCTCCCGCGAGCTGCAGGACGCGGTCGGCGAGGCCCGCGTTGTACGATGTCACCTTGGCCCCTAACGCACGCAACCGCTCGGCGTACGTCTCACCGGCCGTCGCGAAGACCCGAGCCCCGCGAAGGAGCGCCATCTGCACCGCGGCAAATCCGACCGTCGTCCCTGCGCCGTGAACCAAGAGCGACTTGCCCGCCTTCACGCCGAGCTGATCGAGGCTGCGGTACGCCGTTTCCACCGCCATCGGTAGCGCGGCGGCGGGCGCGAAATCGAGGTTTCCGGGCATCTGCGCCCAGGCGCTCAGGATGGCGAAGTCCGACGCGCCGCCGATCGGCGCTCCCGCGTAGTCGGGCACGCCGAGGACGCGGTCGCCGACGGCGACATCCGTGACGCCCTCGCCGACCGCGTCGACGATGCCGGAGGCCTCGATCCCGATGCCGCGCGGAAGCTCGCGTTGAAATGGAAACAGCCCCTTGCACAAACCGTAGTCCGCCGGCGTCAGCCCGCACGCATGGACGGCGATGCGGATGCGCCCCTTGGCGGGCTCGGGCAGCTCCGTCTCTTCGAGGCGAAGCACATCAGCGGGCTCACCGTAAGCATGAAAGCGAATCGTGCGGGTCTTCTTGTCAGCGGACATGGATGAAACCTCCCGTTTGGGTTCGCTTGTTTCTATGGCCGTTGCTCCGTACGATCCATGCTGGTTCGTCCGTGTTTTTGTCGCGTTCGTACGGAGGCCTCGATGGACCCGCTCTCTGACGTCCTGTCGCTCGTGAAGCCCAACAACTACGCCTCAGGAGGGCTCATCGGCGGTGGCCGCTGGGCGCTCGAGTTCCCCGCGCACGGAGGCATCAAGTGCTACGCCATCATGAAGGGCGAATGCTTCGTCGCGATCGACGGCGCGAAGAAGCCCGCGCATCTGCGCACCGGGGACTGCCTGATGCTCCCGCACGGTCGCCCCTTTCGCCTCTGCAGCGATCTGGACGCACGTTCGCGCGACGCGCGCACGCTCTTCTCCGGCCCCATCGACCGCTACAACGGCTTTCGTTCGATCGCGCCCGGCGATGACTTCATGCTGATCGGCGGGCACTTCGCGCTCGAAGGCAACGCCGAGCTCCTGTTGCGGGTGCTGCCTCCGTTCGTGCATCTGCGAAAGGGTGCGGAAGAGCCGTCGCTGCGAGGCCACCTCGAGCAGCTCATGGAGGAGATGAAGGACCCGCAGCCTGGCGGGTTCCTCCTCGCGCAACAGAGCGCGTACTCGATGCTGGTGCTCGTCCTCCGCATGTACCTCGCGCGCGGTGAGCGTGGCGGCATCGGCTGGCTCTTCGCGCTCGCGAACCCGCGGATAGCGCGCGCGATCGCGAGCATGCACGAGACGCCGGGGCACGATTGGACCGTGCAGGCGCTCGCCGAGCAGGCGAGCATGTCGAGGACGACGTTCGCAGAGCATTTCCGGCGAACGGTCGGCGAGTCGCCGATGGAGTACCTGACGCGGTGGCGAATGCTGATCGCGGGCGAGAAGCTACTTCATTCCAACGCTTCGGTCTTCGAGATCGCGGGCACCGTCGGCTACGAGTCGGAGAGCGCGTTCAGCGCGGCGTTCAAGAGGACGATGGGCGAATCGCCACGCGCGTACGCGCGTAGACGTAGGGCGCCAGGCGTCTCGTAAGGTCGGCGGGAGCTCGTCCCCGCACGGCGGCAACCGCCGCGTACAGAATCGCCCCGCGAACGGCGTGCCAGACCTACATACCGGGGAGGGAGCGAGTGAGCGGAGCACCCCAGGGTCGACGATTTTGTTGACTGACTAGACGCTCATCCGCTAAAGCGAAAGGAACCCGCATGAAAGCCCTCTGCGTCACGCCCGATCGCTCCCTCGTCGTCCGCGACGTCCCCGCGCCCCGCGACCCGCCGCCAGAGCATGTCGTCCTCCGCATGGAGGCCTGCGCCATCAACCCCGGCGACAAATTCTTCCTGAGCGCGCCGCCGCCTCGAGGGGCGCGGCGCGGCGAGCACGACGTCTGGGGCGCCTCGGGCGCCGGCACGGTCGTGGCCGCCGGCGCAGGCGTACCGCCGGAGTGGGTCGGACGACGCGTGGCCGTCTATCGCTCGCTATCGCCGAGCGACCCTGCGCTCGGCACGTGGTCCACGCTCGCGCAGATGCACGCGCGCTGCTGCGCGCTCATCCCCGATGGCCTCGATGCGCGTGACTACAGCGGCTCGCTGGTGAACGTCATCACCGCGTACGCGTTCGCGAAGCAGGCGCAGGCCGATGGCCACCGGGGCGCGCTCATCACCGCCGGCACGTCGGCCACGGGCGTGGCGCTCGTCGGCATCGCGCGCAGCTTCGGGCTCGCAACGGTCGCCATCGTGCGAGGCGAGGCTGGGCGACAGAAGCTGAGCGGGCTCGGCGCCGACGACGTGATTGCGCAGAGCGACGCCAGCTTCGACACCGACGTGCAGGTCGCCATCGAACGCCGCGCTGCGACCGCGGTCTTCGACGGCGTAGGCGGCGCGCTGCTCACGCGGCTCGTGCCGCGGCTCGCGCACGCTTCGACGGTCCATAGCTACGGCCACCTCGGCGGACGCGACGTCCCGCTCCAGATCCCGACGGCGCTTCTCATGACGAAGGCGCTGACACTGCGCAGCTTCAGCAACATCGCGAGCCCAACCGTCCGCGAGCCGCAAAGCCTCGACGCAGCCCTCCGTCACATCGGCGACCTCCTCGCGCTCCCCCACTGCAAGACCCCGCTCGGCCGCACGTACACGTTCGAACAGATCGACGAGGCGATGGCAGCGATCGGCAACGGCGAGGGCAAGCCCCTGCTTCTGCCCGAGCGTTCCTTGACTGCCTAGACACTCATGTGCATATTCTGTGGCGTGGCCCGGCCGAAGAGCGACGACAAGCGGAACGCGATCGTCGCGGCTGCGATCCGCGTGATCGTGAAGCAAGGGTTGAGCGCGGCGACAGCGACCATCGCGCGAGAGGCCGGCGTCGCGAACGGCTCACTCTTCACGTACTTCGAGACGAAGACCGAGCTCTACAACCAGCTCTACCTGGAGCTGAAGTCGGAGATGGCCAGCGCTGCGCTGGAAGGAGTGCCGGCGAACGCGGCGCTTCGCAAGCAGTGCTCCCTCTCCTGGTCGAACTGGACGCGCTGGGCGGTCCGCAACCCCGAGAAGAGGCGTGCGCTGGCGCTCCTCGGAGTCGCCGACGACATCACACCCGCGACCCGTGCCGCCGGGCACAAGACGATGGCTGGGCTCGCCGAGCTGACGCAGCGGTGTCGCGCCAATGGGCCGATGCGCGACGCCCCTTTCGAGCTCGTCATCGCGCTGATGACCGCGGTGGCGGAGGCGACGATGGACTTCATGGTGAATGACCCGGCCCGCGCGGACCAGCACTGCGAAGTCGGCTTCAACGCCGCTTGGCGCATGCTGGCGGGATGAGGGCTTTGCCCTGCGCCTAAAATGACTGACTAGACAAACATTTCGGAGGCCACAGATGACGACGAAGCAAGACATCTCGAAGAACCCCAAGGCGTACGTGGTGACGGGCCCGACCTCCGGCATCGGCCGCGCCACGGCGCTCGAGCTGGCCACGCACGGCACGGTCATCCTGGTCGGCCGCGACCGCGGAAAGCTAGCCGACCTGCAAAAGACCATCGAGCGGCGAGGGCAACAGGCGGTGTCCGTCGAATGCGACCTGTCGGATCCTGCGAGCGCGCGCCGCGCGGCTGCGGAGATCGTCGCGCTCCATCTCCCGATCGTCGGGCTGCTCAACAACGCGGGCGTTCAGCAGCCGCGCCTGACGAGGAACGCGCGAGGCTGGGATATGACCTTCGCGACAAACCACCTCGGACCCTTCGCGCTCACCGAAGCGCTCGTGCCGCACCTCCGCGACGGCGCAAACGTCCTCTTCGTCGGCTCGGCCACGGAGGATCCGGAGCGGAAGCCCGCCAGGGCCGCTGGTTTCCGCGGCGCTCGCTACATCTCCGTGGAGGCCTCCGCGCGGGGCGAGTGGACGAAAGGCGGCTCCTCGGTCGTCGGACAAGACGCTTACGCCACCTCGAAGCAGTGCAACATCGCCACGGCCATGGCGCTCGCTCGCGAGACGCCGCGAGTCCACTTCAACGCGGTCGAACCGGGCTTCATCCCGAACAGCGGTCTGCACCGCGAGGTCAACGCGTTCGTGGGGTTTCTGCTGCACTACGTCCTCCCCTTGCTCACGCCTTTCATGAAGTACTGGAGCACGACGAAGCGCGCCGCGCGCGTGATCACCAAGATCATGACGGACACCTCGGGCAGCACTGGCGTCTACTACGACGAGGGCGGAGCTCCGATGCTTGGCTCGACGCAAGTGCGCGCCCCGGTCTTCCAGGATCGGGTCGTGGCCGAGACCCGCACGTTCTTGTCGGCGGCTGCAGCGTCGTGACGACGAGAGTACACGCCTCTGCTCCTTTCGCTCGATACCCGACCCGCTTGCCGGCGCGCCCGCGGCGTGCCTTGATCGAGCGCATGACGACGGGGTTCTTCGAGGCGCGTGGCTTTCGTTTCCGGCTCGATCGCGAGGGCGCCGAGGTGAGCGGGGCGCCGACGCGCGCGGTCCAGGCCACCATCGAGCCCGACGAGGCGAGCCTCGGCGGTGACGAGCCGCTGGCCGAGCTCCTGGGCCGCAGGCTGTCGGCGCTGCTCGGCGCGCCGGTGAGCGACGAGGAGGGGATCTTCGACCTGGCGGTCGAGCGCGATGGGGCCGTGGTCGCGGCCGTACAGCTCTCGTGCGGCGAGGACGACGAGGACGTGCTCGAGCTGCTCGGCGAGCGGTCGCCCTCGCTCCCGGTGCGCGAGCTGGTCGACGCGCTGGTCGAGGCGCTGCGGGGCCCGGGGTGACGGCGCGCGCGGCGCGCCAGCACGCCGTGTCGGCCCAGGTGAAGCCTATCGAGGACGGGTTCCTCGTTCCGCCCGGACATCCTGGGGCGGGTGAGGTCGCGCCGGGCCGCTTCGTCATGCTTCCGGTCCCTGGCGTCGAGCACAGCCCGCAGTTCTTTCGATACAGCGCTGCGCTCCAGGGCGACCCCAGCACCTCGGAGTTCTTCGTCCTGATCGCCACGCCTGGAGGCGAGCCGTCAGGCGCCCCTCAAGCGCTCCCCCACCTCGAGCGCGCCTTCCCGTCGGCGACTGTCGCTCTGCTGCTCGATGCCCGGACCGGCTGGGCTCGCGCCAGGGTCTCTGCGCTCAAGGATGCAGGCCGCAAGGAGCTCGCTGCCGGCTGCGTGGCCGCCGTCCTCGCCGGTGCGAGCTGGGACGAGTCCGACCCCATCGTCGTGGACCTGGACGAGGAGCACTTTGCCGTGAGCCTCGTCCACCACGTTGACCATTGGGATGCGGTGGTCGATACCCACCGCGTCGACGCCGCCGACTCGCCATGACCGGCCAGGGGCCGGCCTGACCGGGGCGGGCTCGAGACCGCAGCCTGCCGGTCAGACGTCGACGAGGACGTCGAACCCGCCGTAGATCATGCGCTTTGCGTCGAAGGGCGTGTCCTCGTCCATCTTCATGAGCGGGTCCTCCATCACCTTCTTGTTGCCCTCGTCGCGCGCCTCTTTCGAGGGCCAGACGATCCACGAGAAGACGACGACCTCGCCTTCCTCCGCCTTCACCGCGCCCTTGAAGTCGGTGATCTTGCCGTCGGGCACGTCATCGCCCCAGCACTCGACGACGCGAATCGCCCCGTGCTTCTTGAACACCACCGCGGCCTTCGCGGCCAGATCGCGATACGCCTGCTTCTTGCCCGCGGGCACCGGCACAACGAAACCGTCGACGTAGCTCATCGTGGGTTCTCCTCTCGTTTCGTTCGGCCCCGTTCTGAACGGACCGCCGCCGCGACCCGCGCGGCGGCGGCCCGACCAGCTCGGGGGTCGGGGTGATGCCCCACCCGATCAATGAAGGCAACTTCGCTGCAAGGCCGCCTGGCGGCCGCGCCCGAGGGCTCACGGCGTTCGAGCCGGCCGGAAAGCGCGCTCGGCGCGACAGGCCTGCTGGACGATCACCCAGGGCGAGGCAGCGCGCGCTCGCGGGTGCGCCACGCGGCCGGGGACACGCCGTGGCGGCGGCGGAAGAGGCGGCTGAACTGGCTGGCGTCGGCATAGCCGACCCGCTCGGCGATGATCTCGACGAGCTCATCCGTGTCGCGCAGGCGACGCCGCGCCTCGGCGAGGCGGCCTTCGAGGATCCACGCCACCACGGAGCGGCCCGTCGACCGCTTCACCGCGGTCGTGACGTACGCGGGAGATCGGTGCACCGCGCGGGCGACCTCGCCCAGGGTCAGCGGTCCCAGACAGCGCGCCTCGATCACGGCGAGCGCCTCGGCGACGACGGAGGGGGCCTCCGGGAGAGCTGCGTCGCGCGGGGCGGCGCGCACGATCTCGGCGAGCAAGAGCCCGAGGAGGCTCTCGGCCACAACAGGCAGCATGCCCGAGGACCGCGACAGCTCGCGCTCGAGCTCCTCGAGCAGGCCGAGCACGTGGGGCTGCCTGCTGGTCGGCAGCTCGACGACCGGGAAAGCGCCGCGCCGGACGCGATCGAGCGGGGCGAGCAGCTCCTGAAAACGATCCTGAGGCAGGCACGAGCGACAGAAGGCCACGCCGCGCAGATCCACCTTGCTCGCCGTGAGCCACCGATGGGCATCGCCGGCCGGGATGAGGTGGACCTGGCCAGCCGTCAGCTCCAGCTCGCCGCGGTGCTCCACCCGCATCCGGCCGCCGAGGTGAAAGGCGAGGACAGAATAGGTGTGCACGGCGGCGCGCTGTATCGGGCAGATCTCCGGCGCGCGACAGGCACGTACGTGGATCACGCCGGACTCGAGGGCGTCGATTGTAAGCTGCGACTCCATGTCCACCGACGCAGGGTAACACGCGTTGATCGGGCAGGCTCCTGAACCGGCCTGGCCAGGCTCTCGCGGCTCCCTCGGTCCGGCAGGCGACGCGGTGTCCCACAGCGGCGGAACCCAGCGCGCATCGGCGACCTGAACCCCACGACACGCACACCATGGCGAATGGGTCGAGCACGGCTGAGCTCCCTTGACAGCTGGGGACCGATTCGTTTTTTCTGAAACTTGCGAGGTCACCTGGGGGTCCTCTTCGCGGCGCGCCGCAACCTCGCGCGGACGCCCGAATCACCGCGATCTAGATCCAACATGATGGCTGCGCGCTCGGTTCAAGCGCGCGTCACTCGACCGGCGCGATCACGACACCGTGTTCGTTCCGGGCGACGCTCCCCTGTCAAATTCATTATCAGGGAGGGTTTATGAATAGCATTGTCAATTCCCATCAAGGCATGTTCATGGCCTGTCTCTTCCTCCTTATCCCGCTGCTGGGGGCCGCGGGTTGCGCCGGGCAGGAGGAGTGGGACTCCGACGAGCTGGTCGCGGTCGCCGCCCAGGCGCACCGGGTCCAGAGCGGCGAGCAGCTCTTCGAGAGAGCGACCTTCGGCGGCAACGGGCGCCGCTGCGCGACCTGCCACAGCGAGGAGACCGGCACGATCTCCCCGGCGGACGTGCAGGCGCGGTACGCGGCCAACCCGCACGATCCCCTCTTCCGCCCGATCGACAGCGACGATGGCGTCGGCGACAGCTACACGCGGCTCCTCAACGAGGCCACGATCCGCTTCGAGTTCCCGCTGCCCCCGAACATCTGGATCCAGGACGACCCCGCGGCCACGAGCGTGACCGTCTTCCGGGGCGTCCCCTCCGTCAAGAACTCGCCTGCGCTCGATCCGCTCATCACGTTTGATGCCCGTGAACCCGACCTCGAGACGCAGGCCGCGAACGCGATCCTGGCGCATTTCGAGCCGACGGTCACACCCACGCAGCGGCAGCTCGAGAAGATCGCCGACTACGAGCGGACGCTGTTCAGCTCGCGAGAGCTGCGCCGCTACGCGCACGGCGGGCCTGAGCCCGAGCTGCCTCGTGGCCACACGCGGTCCGAGAAGCGCGGGCGCAAGCACTTTCTCCCGAACGGCGTCTGCGGCCAGTGCCACAGCGGGCCGATGCTCAACACGAGCAGCGAGCAGTTCCCCTTCGGGGCGTTCACCAGGATCACCGGCGTGCTGACCGGCTTCTCGGGCGAGGTCCTCGGCACCTCGGAGGTGCGGCCGACGCCGAACCCGATGCATCGCTACGCCATGGCCTGCCCGTCGGACGGGAGCGGCCTCCTCTGCTCCAATCCGGACCTGTTCTTCCCGCTCATCGCCGTCTACCAGCCGAGGCTCGAGAACGGCGTCCTCTCGATGCTGGCCGCCGACCCGGGCTCCGCTCTCGTCCTCGGCACCCTGGACGTCCTGGGGGACGGCAAGACGACCTCCCTCTGGGGCATCAACGAGACGGCGCCCTATTTCCACGACAACTCGGCCCCTACGCTGGAGGACGTCATCCACCACTACAAGCTGGCCTTCGAGGCCGCCCCGATCCTGGCCGCCCCGATCCTCGGGGGACGCTCGACCCTGACCGCCCAGGAGGAGGCGGACATGGTCGCCTATCTCAAGCTCCTCTGAGCGGAGGGCACTTCCGCCGGCGGGCCGGGGCCTCCCTCGGCCCTGCGGCCCGCCCGGAAAAACAGAGCCCGCGTTGAGCGGAAACCAGACGAGCGGGCACACAGGGCACGGCGCTCGACCTCCACGCGTTCGAGGCCGCCGGCGCCCTGGTCACGACCACCGAGACCTCGCGCCGTTCAACGGCCCTCTGACGATTGCGAGGTTCAGGGATGATCGACGATCGTGTCCTTCGGGCGGGGCTCCTCCCCGCAATGCTCGGGCTCACGGCCCTGGCTGCTGGCTGCTCCGGCGGCGGAGACCAGGCCAGCGCTGGCACGACCGGCGCTGGCACAACCGGCGCTGGCGGCTCGGGCGACAGCGCGGCGATCGCATGGGGAAGCTGCCCAGACGATTTCCTCTCCGAGTGCGCCGCGGTCCCCCTGCCCTTCGACCCGTCGGCGCCTGACGGGGAAGCGCTGCCCGTCTTCGTCTCGCGGCACCTCGCGCCGGGCGGCGCGGCGAGGGCGCAGGTCTGGCTCCTGCAAGGCGGCCCCGGCGACTCCGGCGCCGTGTTCAAGGACGTCATCGAGCAGCTGTGGCAGGGCGTCATGCCCGACGTCGACTGGTACGTGCTCGAGCACCGCGGCGTCGGGCTCTCGGGCCGCCTCGACTGCCCCGTGCAGGAGGACCCGGGCTCGGAGGGCGGCGCGGACATCGCCGCGAGCGAGTGGCCCGCCTGCATAGAGGCGCTGAAGGAGCGATGGGGCGACGACCTCGATCACTTCACGACGTCAGCCGACGCCGAGGATCTCGCGCGCCTCATCGATCGGACGCGCGAACCCGGCAAGAAGGTGGTCGTCTACGGCGTCTCCTACGGGACGACGCGCGCGCTGCGCTTCCTGCAGGCGCACCCCGATGGGGCCGACGCCGTCATCCTCGACTCGGTCGCATCGCCGGGCGCGCAGCACCTGTCTCGGTACGATACCCAGTTCGATCCGGTGGCGAAGGATCTGTCCGCCCTCTGCGCCGCCGATCCGACCTGCGGGGCAAAGCTCGGCCCCGAGCCCTGGGCGAAGCTCGACGCGCTCTTCGGCAAGCTCGCAGAAGGCCACTGCGCGGAGCTCGGCGCCGATGTCGCGCTGTTCGCGTCCATCGCTCCGTTCTTCGTTCAGCTCCGCGGCCTGCGGGCGCACCTCTTCCCGCTCGCTTACCGCATCGACCGCTGCGAGCCGGGCGACGTGCAGGTGGTCGGCCATTACATGCAGACGCTGCTCGACCTGATGTCGCAGACCGGCGGAGGCGAGCCACGGGAATCCGTCATCCTGGCGAACCACGTGGCGCTCTCCGAGCTGTGGGAAGAGCCGGCCCCTGCCCCGGCCGAGCTCCAGGCGCGCTGCGATGCGCAGCGCTTCTGCCCGCGGGAGGCGCTCGAGCTCGGCCCGCTCTACGAGGCCTGGCCGCGTTACCCGCACGACCGGTTCTGGGGCGGGTGGCCGGACTCCACCGTGCCCATCCTGGCGATGAACGGCCTGCTCGACCCGCAGACGCCCATCGACCTGGCGGAGCTCTCGGCCGACAAGCTCACCGCGCCTCATCAGACGTTCGTGGCCGTGCCCTGGAGCCCGCACGGGGTCGCGTTCGAGTCCCCCGTGAAGACCGCCGGCGCAGCGCCCTGCGGTACGCAGATGATGGCGAAATTCATCGCGGACCCCGAGGCGCCCATCGATACCACGTGCCTCGACGACCTCGTGCCCGTCGCGTGGGACGAGGACCCGGCCGTTGTCGAGGTGCTCTTCGGCGCGAAGGACATGTGGGAAAACGCGGCTTCGCCCGCCCACGAGCTGCGCAGAGCGGCGCCGATCGACTGGGCGGCCGTCGCGCGTCTCGCGCGTGAGAGGACGCGCTGGCTCGGGCGGTGAATGACGCAGGGCGGCTTCGTTCAGGGGCAGCGCGGCAATAGAGCAACACTTGCCCCACACCGCGTCATCGAGCGTGGCGGCGCGGACGTACAGCGCGACAGGCGCGCTCTCACCAAGCTGGACATGGCGAGTCGTCGCCGGCCTTCCGTTCTGGCCGCTGCGAACCCAAACCGCGGCCACAGCCGATGGACGGAGGCCTGCTCGCGGAGCTCGCGCGAGAGGCTGCGGGGCACGCATGGGTGAACATCCATTGGTTCCCTCATGCCTTGACGAAAAACCCACATGGGTGAACATCCAAATGTTCCCGCATGCCTTTGATGAAAAATTAGAGCAGCAATCACAGAAAAAAAAAATGAGAGCCCTCACCGACACATCATTGCTACACATCCTCTCGACATGAGAGAATGTGGGGCGCGGGGAGCAGGGCAGCCACCGAACTTCGCATGTCGGTCGCAAAAGATGCCCTCGCTGCTTTCGCTTGGGTTCTTTGAGCTGGAACATAAACACCTGAGGTGAGTGCGATGCATACGTGGAGGAGCGGCATCATCGTCGCCACCGCGTTCGCGGCTGGCTGTGTGGGCTCCGTAGGAGACGCCGGGGTCGACTCGGAGTCGGGCGGGCAAAACCCCACCGGGGGCACGGACGGCACGCCGGACGACCCAGGAGGAGGGAGCGGCGAGTGCAAGCCCGGAATCGCGCCGACGTCGCAGATCCGGCGCCTGACGAACGCGCAGTATGACAGGACGGTCCGTGATCTGCTGGGTGTCACGGCGCTGACGGCCTCCGGCAATGTGGCGCCCTCGACGCTGCTGGCGACGGACCAGGCAGGGAGCCTCACGGATCTGGGCTGGAGCGCCTACAGGGCCGTGGCCGAGATGATCGCCGCGCAGGTGATGGCGGACCCCGCGCTCAAGAAGAACTTTCTGAAGTGCACGCCCAGCGGTGACGGCGCCGCGTGTTTGCACGACACCATCCTCGAGTTCGGGCGGCGCGCCTTCCGCCGGCCGCTGACGGACGCGGAGGTGGCGAGGTTCGACGCGATCGTGGCCAAGGGGCGGGAAATCACCGCGAGCGGGGCCCCGGAGGAGGTCGCGGAGGCGCTGCTGTTCATGTTCCTGATCTCCCCCACGTTCATCCAGCGCGCGGAGATCACGGAGACGCCCGAGGGCACCGTGGGGTTCACCCTCTCGAACCATGAGGTCGCGTCCCGCCTCTCTTACATGCTCTGGGGGACGATCCCCGACGACGCGCTGAACCAGGCCGCCGATCAGGGCCAGCTGTCCACCGCGGCGCAGGTCCTGGCGCAGGCCCAGCGGATGCTCGAGGACCCGAGGGCCCGGCAGATGGTGGCCGCCTTCCATCGATACTACCTGGAGCTGGGGCCGAACACGCGCTGGGACTCGGCGCAGCGGGACACGACCATGTTCCCCATGTTCGATCGCGCGCTCATCCCGATCATGGCGGAGGAGACCGAGCGCTTCTTCGATCATCTGGTCTTCACGCGCGACGGGACGTTCCAGGAGTTCCTCCTCAGCCCGATCGCCTTCGTGAATGCGACGACCGCGCCGCTCTACGGGCTCGATCCCGCCCAGTTCGGGGCCGATCTCGAGGAGGTGTCCCTCGACCCGACGCAGCGGCCGGGGTTCCTGACGCGGGTGGGCTTCCTCAACGCGTACTCGTCGTACAACCGCACCTCGCCGATCCTCCGGGGCGTGTTCATCACCAAGGACGTGCTCGGCATCGACCCGGGCACCCCACCTCCGGGCGCGCTCGAGACGCCGCTGCCAGAAGGGGACGATCTCGACACGAACCGCAAGCGCGTGGACGCGCAGACGGCGGGCGCCACCTGCGCCGCGTGCCACCACAACTACATCAACCCGCCGGGCTTCGTGATGGAGGCGTACGACGCCATGGGGTCGTGGCAGACGCAGGAAGCGTTGACCGGCGCGCTCATCGACACGGTCGCGGACGTGCACATCGACGGGCAGCCCGTGAGGGTCACGAGCCCGGCCGACCTGATGGCGAAGCTCGCCGTCTCCCCGAACGCGCAGCGCCAGTACGCGCAGAAGTGGGTCTCGTACGCCTACGAGCGCGACGGCCACAAGCTGGACTCGTGCACGGTACGCGACCTGTCCACGAAGATCACCGCCGGGGGGTACACGGTCCTCAACCTCGTCACGGACCTCACGCAGTCTCCGTCGTTCCGAACCCGAGCCGTAGAACTGGAGTAGGCGAATGAAGCGCAGAGTCTTCCTGAAGGGTGTCGCTGGCGCCGCTGTCGCGGCTCCGTTCCTGAGCTCGGTCCACGAGCGGGAGGTCAAGGCGCAGTCCGCGCCCGCATCGTCGCCGCCGCAGCGCCTCGTGATCTTCTACACGCACAACGGGTGCCTCACCAACCGCTGGTTCCCGACCATCGAGAACGGCCCCCTCACGGCCGAGCACATCAAGGGCACCACGCTGGCGGGGCTGACGCCGTTCGTGTCGAAGCTTCTGTTCCCGCGCGGCCTGAAGATGTTCAACTCCTACGCGGAGATCCAGTCCATCGACCCGCACGATCAGGCGATGGGGGGGAAGCTCACCTGCGCGCTCATCAGCGACGACAAGACGCGGTACGCGACGTCCCACTCGCTCGACCACGAGATCGCGAAGCAGATCAACCCCGGCAAGGCGAGCCCGCTTGTGCTCTCGGTCGGCCCGTCGAGCAGCAGCATCAAGGAGGTGCTGTCCTTCTCGGGGCCGAACACCGCGTTCCCGGCCGTCGTCAACCCCAAGACGGTGTACCAGCAGCTCACCGGGCTGTTCGGGGGCGGGCAGGAGACCGAGGGCGACTACCGCGTCAAGCGCGGGCAGAGCGCCATCGATCTCGTCAAGGACGACCTCCAGAGCTATCAGCGGCTCAACATGAGCAAGTCCGACCAGCGCCGGATCAGCGACTGGCTCGATCTGCTCCGCAGCACGGAGCAGACCGTCGCGCCCACGGCGTGCAACGAGGCGACCGCGACCAAGGTCGGCGTCACGGCCGCCCAGGTCGACGCTGCGAGCGCGGGCGGCGGGTTCGGCGCGGGCCTGGGCACGTCGTTCACGGCCGGCGGGGACATGATGATGAACCTCATGGCGCTGAGCATGATCTGCGACATGAACCGGTCGATGATCCTCGTCTATCCCGGCTACGTGACCTTCGACTGGGATGGCATCAAGCACGACGCCGACCACCACGGCCTCTCGCACCGGAACGGCTCGTTCGCGGTGGGCGGGACCTGCAAGAACGGCGTGCTCGACATGATCGCGCAGATCGACGCCTGGTACGCGGCCAAGTACGTGCGGCTCGTCACCCTGCTCGACAGCATCACGGAGGGCGATCGCACGCTGCTCGACAACACCGCCACGATGTGGCTCCCGGAGCTGGCCGACGGCAACGCCCACAACACGAACAACCTGCCGATCGTGATCGCGGGCAGCGCGGGGGGTTACCTCAAGCAGGGCCAGGTCGTGAACGTCGACGGCGGCAAGCTCGGCACCGGCAACAGCGAGGCGGACTGCACGGGCGGCGACACCAGCGTCGGCTTCGGCACGGGCTCGAACACCGGCAGCGTCCCCGTCAACAAGCTCTATGTGACGCTGATGAACGCCGTCGGGTGCACGGCGGCGGACGGTGGGCCCGTCACACAGTTTGGAAAGCTCGACAGCAGGGACGCTCAGGCCGGCATCACCAAGCCGGGCGAGCTAACCGCGCTCAAGGCCTGAGAGCGGCGGTCACCCGCTTCGGATACGGGCCCACCTCGACGTTTTCGGTGCTCAGCGCACCGGAGTGCGCTTGCGCGCCGAAAACGCCGATCTGGGCCCGTCTCCTGTGCGGGAGACCGCCGCTCTGCACGGTGCAGAGGTTGGCGGAAACCGCTGTAAGTCCTCACGGATCCCGGCCGGGCGCGAGACCCACCGCTTCGATCAGCTCGCCCAGGCCGGGATCCGTCGCTTTGTCGGCGCTGCGCGCCGACTCGAACGGCCGCTCCCCACGGATCCATGCGTCGGCGAGCGAGTCCGGCCCGTTCAGGAGCAGGTGCATCGCCGCCGTCAGCTCCAGGGGGCGCATGTCGAGGCGAAAGAGCTCGGAGAGGCTGAGCTGCAGGCCGGCGCTGATGGCGTGGACGCCGCGAATGGGCTCCATGAACGAGCGGCCCCCCACGCCGCGCGCCAGGAACGCGGCGCGCGCCTCGGGGTCCCGCAGCCTGGTCGCGCACTCGCCCGCGTCGAGCGAGTTCATCCCTCGACAGGAGAGCGGGCGAACCTCGTAGATCGAGCACCGCCCCGATCGCAGGAAGGGGCAAGGGTGGTCCGGCGAAAACCGCTCTGCCGACGACAGGCTCCGCGTCCTGTCGTGGCACCCGGACACGTGCTGAGCCACGCGCGCGAGCTCCGCGTCGGACAGGGTCGACTTCAGGTGGTCGGCGATCGCGAGCGCCTCCGGCGGAGTGACCCCGACCGATTGATGGCAACAGTGATCGCAGCCCGCCCTGCACGCCACCGCGCCGTCGGGCGCGCGCGCCAGCAGGCCCGCCGCGAGCCGCGACGTGGCCGCCATCGCGTCCCGCGCCAGCTCGACCGCGCCATCCACGCTCGGCTCCCCGCGCAGGGCGGAATAGGCCGTGTTGGCCGCGGCCGCCGTGATGTCGTTCTGCCACGCCTCCCGGAACACCGGGGTCCTGAGCGCCACGCGCTCATGCCCGCTCGCGGGGTCGCGAAGGACCGTGAGGTGCACGCGACCCGCGCCGTCCTTGCGGGCGTCTCGCCGGGCCTTCTTTCCTGACGCGGGGCGCGGCTTGCCTTTCCTCTGACTCATGGTGGCCGGATCCTGGAGGGTGGTTGCCGCCCGAGCGTTCGAAGAAACGGTAGTTTATCACACGTCCAAAACGTCCGCCAGCCCTCCTACGCGTTAACCAAGCTTCGCACCGAGTTCTCCCACATCCGAACGTTTACGTGGACGTGGACGTTTACGTGGTCGTTTACGTGGTCGTGGTCGTCAACGATAGGCCGTGAACGACCACGACCACGACCACGTAAACGACCACGTCCACGTAAACGTTCACGTCCACGTCCACGTAAACGTTCACGTTGGTGATCGGCCGTTACGGCTGACTCCCTGAGATACCTCGCTGTTCGAGAATGGTCAGGTACCGCAGAACGTGTATTGCACGCGCTCGTCCAGCTGCGGGGGCTCGCTCAGATGCGCGCTCTCCGGCTGATCGTCGTACGGTCGCTCGAGCACCCGCACCAGCGTCTCGAACGGCTCGAAGTCGTCACGCAGAACGGCCGCCTGGATGAGCGCCTCGATCCGGTGATTGCGCGGGATGAACGCCGGGTTGACGAGCCGCATCGCGCTCGCGCGCGCCTCGGACGTGACCTCCTCCCGGGCGAGCCGCCGGCGCCACGACTCGGCCCAGTCGCGGAAGGCGCCGGGCTCCGCGAACAGGGCGGCCACCTGGGCGTCGGCCGCTGAATCGGCCGCTGAAGCGCACAGCCGGCGAAAGAAGACCGTGTAATCGACGCCGTTCGACGCGAGGCGCTCCAGCAGATCCGCGGCGAGCGCGAGGTCTCCCTCCTCCTCGCGCGCGAGCCCCAGCTTGGCCCGCAGGACACGCCCGTGTGCCGCAACGAAGAGCGCCGAGAAGCGCTCCACGCGCTCGGTCGCGAGGCGCACGGCCGCCTCCTCGCCCTCGGCCAGGAGAGGCAAGAGCGCCTCGGCGAGCCGCGCCATGTTCCACTGCGCGATGCGCGGCTGGTTCCCGAAGGCGTACCGGCCGCCCCGATCGATCGAGCTGAACTTCTTCGCGGGATCGTACTCATCGAGGAACGCGCACGGCCCATAATCGATGGTCTCCCCGGAGATCGACGTGTTGTCGGTGTTCATCACCCCGTGCACAAAGCCGACGCCGAGCCAGCGCGCGACCAGCGTCGCCTGCGCGTCGACGACGCGCTCGATCAGCGCCAGCGCGTCGTTGCCGCTGCCCATCGCGTCGGGGTAGTGCCGGGAGAGCGCATACGAAGCGAGCGTGGCCAGCGCCTCGCGGTCGTCCCGCGCGGCGAAGAACTGGAACGTGCCCACGCGGATGTGGCTCGCGGCCACGCGGGTGAGCACCGCGCCGGGGAGCACCTCCTCGCGATAGACCGGCTCGCCCGTCGTCACCGCGGCGAGCGCGCGCGTCGTCGGCACGCCGAGCGCCGCCATGGCCTCGCTCACGACGTACTCGCGCAGCACCGGCCCGAGCGCCGCGCGCCCATCTCCACCCCGCGAGAACGGCGTCCGCCCCGCGCCCTTGAGCTGCAGGTCGCGCCGCTTGCCGTCCCTGCCCACGACCTCGCCGAGCAGGATGGCCCGACCGTCCCCGAGCTGGCTCACGAAGCTGCCGAACTGGTGCCCCGCGTACGCGAGCGCGATCGGCTCCGCGCCCTCGGCCAGCGTGTTGCCCGCGAGCACCTCCGCCCCCTCCGCCGAGGCGAGCTGCTCCGCGTCGAGCCCGAGCACCTCCGCGAGCGCGCGGTTGACCTTCACGACGCGCGGCGCGCGGACCCGGGCGGGGGAGACGCGCGCGTGGAAGCGGTCGGGAAGGCGGGCGTAGGTGTTGTCGAACGGGAGCTTCATCGGCGAACCTTACGCGCGGAGGTGCCGCCGCTCAAGCCGCCGGAAGAGCCCGCCGCCGGGCCGCGCCAGGACGCCGCGGGAGCGACCGACGCTCAGCCGTTCGCGCGAAGAGCATGCGGCTCTGGCATCATGAGAGGAGCAACACTCGTCGGGTCAGCTCCTTCGCCATGACGTAGTTCCTCCTCAAAAGGTCCCAGCGACTCGCAGACGGAAAGAGTCCATCTGGGTAAGATCGGCGAGCAGATCGAGAATGGTATAGCCGTCATCGGACAGCCTGAGGTTGAGCAGATCAACGTCGCAGACGTCGTGCCCGTTCGGCTGCTGCCGTCCCGTAGCAAAGGCGACCCACCGCTCGGCATAGCGATGCATTGCGGCCGGACGAGCGCCGAGCTCGTCCATCAGCTCGAGAGGTGTCCTGATCGTCTCGACGTCGTCGCGGCCAAAGGCGACGTCGGCGGTTCCATCGATGGCGCCGCCAAGCGGATCGGTGGTCTGCACCCTGCCAATCGCGTCGTACCTCTCGAGCACGAAGCCCGGCGGGTTGATGTAAGGGCCGTGACACACGGCGCACGCCGCCGAGGAGGTCAGCTCCTCGATGTACTGACGTTGCGTGATGTAGTTGCCCGGAGGGCGCGGCATCGGGTCCGCAGGAAGGTCAGGCCCCAAGCGGAGCCCGAGCAACCTCGTGATGAACGCGCCGCGGGAGATCGGGTCTGTGGCGTCGTGCGACGAGAAGGAGCTCAAGAACCCGACGCGGGTCAAGAACCCCGGCCGCTCGGTCGGGTCGAGCTCCACCCGCGTCAGCTCCGGTCCGAAGCTCGCGGGATCGAGCCCATAGAGCGGCGCGGTGTCCCTGTTGACAAAGCCAGCGTTGCTCAGGAACATGTCCTTGAACGTCCCCCCCTCGAACACCACCTCCTCGAACAGGGCGTCCATCTCTGCCATCATGGGAGCGACCGCGCCCGGGGAATAGTCGGGGTACATGGCCGTGTCGTGGTCCACGGCTCCCCAGCGCGAGCCCTCGCCGATCTCCGCGTAATCACGATGGAAGGCGGCCACGATCGGCGCCGTCTTTTCGCGGTTCTGGATCATCCGCTGCGCCTGCGCCAAGATCTGCGCCTTGGTAGCGACCTGGCCAGCGTCAGCCGCGGCGTTCAGGACGTCATCGGGAATGGAATCCCAGAGCAGGAACGAGAGCCTGGCCGCCACTTCGTAGCTGGACAGCCTGACGGCGCTTCCCCCTGGTTCTGGCTCCTGCGCGAGCTCGGGGCGCGTGATGAACGAGGGCGAGGCGAGGAAGGCGAAGAGGATGGCTTCAGCGATTTCGTCGGGCGTACCCTGGGGCTCCACGGCGGTGAGCCGCAGGAAACTCAGCACCTCCTCGTCCGTCAGAGGACGGCGGAAAGCCTTGCGACCAAAAGCGCGGATCGTCGCTTCGAGGCACCGAGGCGCCGCCGGATCGCAGGAGATGAACCTGGACCTATTGGGCCCGGCCATCACCTCGGCGGCAATACGTTCGGCAGCCGCGAGGTAGCCGTTCCACGCGATGTCGGTCAGCTCCCCGTCGTAGTCGGCCGAGAGGAGCTCCGACGGCGGGCCGTTGCCGGCGCTCGCCAGCGCCGTCACGCCGAGCAGATCCCGCACCACCGCGTCGTACTCCCGGTTCAGCAGGCGCGGGATCTGCGACGTCACCGGGATGCCGCGGACGCAGGGATCCGAGCCCTCTCCGACGCCTGAGCTCCCCCCGACGCCCGCCGTGGTGCTGCTGCTACTGCCGCTCTGATCGTCGGCGTCGCTGCCTGGGTCCAGGATCGTGGTCCCGCACCCAGGGACGACGAGCGAGAGCGCCGAGAAGCAGCAGAGTGAAGACAAGGCGACCACGAGCCTCATGACAAAACCTCCAGGGCCCCTGCGGCGAGCGAGCGAGCGACGATCGGCTGTTCGCGCGAAGGCAAGCGAACAGACTCTTCGCCCTATCGCATTCCCTCCTCAGTTCCCGGTGATGCGCAGGCGGAAAGAGTCCGTCTGGGTGAGATCGGCGAGCAGATCGAGAATGGTATAGCCGTCGGCAGACAGGTTGGCGCTGAGCCCGTCGACGTCACAGGCGTCGCTCTCGTTTGGCGCCCGCCCAGTGGCAAAGGCGACCCACCGCTCGGCATAATGGCGCCTGGCGCCCGGATCGACCGCGAGCTCGTTCATCAGGTCGATGGGTGACGTGATCTTCTTGACGTCGTCGGCGCCAAAGGTGACGTCGGCGGTCCCGTCGATGGGGCCGCCGAGCGGATCGATGGTCTGCACCTTGCCGACGGCGTCGTACCTCTCGAGCACGAAGCCCGGCGGGTTGATGTACGTGCTGTGGCATCCGGCGCACTCCGCGGTGGAGGTCAGCGCCTCGACAGCCTCACGCTCCGTGGAGAACGGGCCCGCAGGCCGCGGCGTCTCGCTCGCGCCGGGCACGGGCGCCAGGCTGAGCCCGAGCAGCCTGGTGGCGACGAAGGCGCCCCGAAGGATCGGGTTCGTGGCGTCGTAACGCGAGTAGGAGCTCAAGAACCCGACGCGGGTCAAGAAACCCGGCCGCTCGTTCGGATCGAGCTCCACCCGCGTCAGATCCGCGCCGTAGTCCGCCGCATTGAGCCCATAGAGCGGAGCGGTGTCCTGATTGACGTAACCGACGTTGCTCAGGAAGAGGTCCTCGAACGACCCCCCCTCGAACGCCACCTCCTCGAAGAGGGCGTCCATCTCTGCCATCATGGGAGCAACCATGTCCGGGGAGTAGTCGGGGAACCGGGTCGTGTCGTGTTCGACCGCTCCCCAGCGCGAACCCGGGCGAATGTCCGCATAGACACGATGGAACTGGGCCACGACCGGCGCCGTCTTTTCGCGGTCCTGGATCATCCGCTGCGCTTGCGCCAGGATCTGCTCCTTGGTGGCGAGCTGGCCAGCGTCGGCCGCGGCGTCCAGGGCCTCATCCGGCACGGAATCCCAGAGCAGGAACGAGAGCCTCGCCGCCACCTCGTAGCTGGAGAGCTTGATCGCGGCTCCTTCGGGCTCCTGCGCCAGCTCAGGGCGCATGATGAACGAGGGCGAAGCGAGGAAGGCGAAGAGGATGGCCTCGGCGATCTCTTCGGGCGTGCCCTGGGGCTCCACTGCGGTGAGCCGCAGCAGGCTCTGCACCTCTTCTTCGAGCAGAGGACGGCGGAAGGCCCTGCGACCAAAGGCGATGATCGTCTCTTCCAGGCACCTGGACGCCGCAGGATCGCAGGCGAGGAACCTGGGCTTGTTCGGCCCGCCCATCACCTCGGCGGCGAGGTGTTCGGCGGCCGCGAGATAGCCGCTCCATGCGCTATCTGTCATGTCCCCGTCGAAGTCGGCGACGAGGAGCGCAGACGGTGGGAGGTTGCCGGCGCTCTCCAGCGTCGCCACGCCGAGCAGATCCCGCACCACCGCGTCGTACTGCCGGTTGAGCAGGCGCGGGATCTGGGACGTCACCGGGATGCTGGGCAAGCAGGAGTCCCCCCCTCCGACGCCCGATCCCCCCCCGACGCCGGCTGCGGTGCCGCTGCCACCGCCGCTCTGCTCGTCGCGGTCGGTGCCCTTGCCCAGGATCGTGATCCCGCACCCAGAGGCGACGAGCGAGAGCGCCGCGAAGCAGCAGAGCGAGGACACGGCGCGCAAGAGCCTCATGACAAAGCCTCCCGGCGTAGAATCCCCGGGTGGCTTCCCCGCGATCACAATTTCGTCGCGCACGTCGGCCCGGCGCCCGCTTCGATGCGGTCGGTCGATGCGGCCAGCGTGGGGCCTGCTCGGGCGCGCCTCGAGGAAGCGCCGCGTCGCGTCGAGCGCCGCGCCCCGCCGCCGGGCGCTCTGCTTGAACGGCGGCGGGAGCGTCCCCTGCGAGGAGCGGCGAACCTCAGCCGTTCGCGCGAAGCGCCTGGAACTCTCCCGGGTCCTTGATGCTCGGTGGGTTGTTCGGGTCGGCGAAGAGCTTGGTATCGTCGTACTTGCCGAAGTGCGTCACCTCGCTCGTGCCACCTATCGCCGGGAAGCCGTCCGCACCGGCCTTCACTCCAATGGCGTTCATCAAGTTGCAGAAGTACTTGTTGATCGGCTGCGTGGCGAGTTGCGGCGGAGTCCCGGTGCTCTCGACTTCATCGTACCCGAACTCCGTGTCGCCCGGTCCGCAAACACCCTCGCTGTTGCCGCGGGTCATGTCCGCCCTGCCGTCCTCCACGTTCACGGCCTGCCCCACCTTGAAGTAGCCTCCGCAGCTCCCCGCCTGGAGGATCGGAAGGTTGTTGAGGTTGATGCTGTTGCCGTCCGAGCATTCCTGAAACCAGACGGTCGCGGTGTTGTCGAGGACCGTCCCGTCGCCCTCCTCGATGCTGTCGAGCCGACCGACGAGGTAGGCGAACTTCTTCGCATACCAGTCGTCGATCTCATGAAGCCTGTCATTCACACCGGGATAACATGTCCCGCCCATGGACGGGCTGCCAGTGCGGTGGGATAGGCCATCGGAGTCCGTTGTATGACTGATGCCGTCCCACCTGAAGGTTATTATCGAGGGAAACTTCGTGAAGACGACGCGGCTCTGGTCGCAGAGGGCCGCGAGCACCGCGAGGTCCAGCATGACGTTCGTGCACTTGGACAGGTCGCTGCGGAGCCCGTCGCTCTGCCCCGCCGCCTGCACGGACGCGGACGTCAAGCCGAGCGCGGCCGCGATCTCCGCGGAGCACTGGGCCCTGACCGCGCCCGTCGTCTGGTGGAGGAGCTCCACCCAGGCAGAGAGCTTTTGCCTGTCCGACCGGCTCATGTCGACCCGCTGGAGCCTCGCCAGGTCGTCTCGCACGATGTCGATGACGCTCTTGCCGCGGGCCACCTTGTACGTGTCCGGCGACATGGATCCCTGGCCGAAGAGGCCCGTGAGGGTAGTGAAGATCGCTGTCGGATTGCCGACTCCCCGAAACGCCACGCCGGGTGCGGAGTACGAAAAACATTCCACGGCGTCACTGGCTGCCCCGCCGACGTGCATCATGAGGGGATCCGCGCCGCCCGGGTTGACCTGCTCCGCACAGAAGTGATCCAGCGATCGACCGGTCGGTCTGGCGTTGAACTTGGCGTCCTCGGGCGTCACCGGGTGACAGGTGAAATACGATCCCATGACCTGAGCGTGGGGGTCGGTGCTCTGACCGTAGTCCCGCGTGAAGCTCCACTCGTTCATCGCCCGGATGCCGCGGGGCATCAGGAGCTTGGACGCGAAGGGGGCGAGGTGCTTGAGCGTCGTCGCCTCGTAATCGGCGGCGGTCAAGGCGCCGTGGGACTTGCTCGGGAACCACCGGTTCGTCAGGCAACCATGGTGCGTGAAGAACCCGATCAGCCGCTTCGGGCTCGCGGCGCCGCTCGACTGCGCCTCCGCGACGCGCTCCGCGACGGAGCCCAGGAACGGCGCGGCGACAAGGGCTCCGCCCAGGCCTCGGAGGAACCCCCTTCGGGTCAGGTTCTTCGTCATGGCGTATTCTCACCTCAGTTTCCGCGGACGCGCAGACGGAACGAATCGGCCTGGGTAAGATCGGCGAGCAGGTCGAGGATGGTGTAACCGTCGGCAGACAGCTTGGCGTCGAGCTCATCGACGTCGCAGATGTCGTTCGGGTTCGGCTGCCGCCCGGTGGCGAAGGTGACCCACCGCTCGGCATAGTGGTGCTGGGCCGCCCGAGCAACGGCGATCTCGTTCATCAACTCGAGCGGTGTCTCGATCGTCTCGGTGACATCCATGTTGAAGTGGACGTCGGCGGTTCCATCGATGGGGCCGCCGAGCGGATCGGTGGTCTGCACCTGGCCGACGGCGTTGTACCTCTCGAGCACGAAGCCCGGCGGATTGATGTAAGGGACGTGGCACCCGGCGCACACCGCCGGGGAGGTCAGCGCCTCGACGCGCCGGCGTTGCGTGGTGTAGTCGCCCGGGACGACCGACGGCTCCACGGGAGGCGGCGGCGGCAGGTTGATCCCGATCAGCCTCGAGATGAACGCGCCCCGGAGGATCGGGCTCGTGGAGGCGTAGGACGAGTAGGAGCTCAAGAACCCGACGCGGGTCAAGAACCCCGGCCGCTCGGTCGGGTCGAGCTCCACCCGCGTCAGCTCCGCGCCGAAATTCGCTGGATCGAGCCCATAGAGCGCCGCGGTGTCCTCGTTGACGAAGGCGACGTTGCTCAGGAAAAGGTCCTCGAAGGACCCCCCTTCGAACGCCACCTCCTCGAAGAGGGCGTCCATCTCTGACATCATGGGAGCGACCGCGTCCGGGGAATAGTCGGGGTACGCGGTCGTGTCGTGATCGTGGACTCCCCAGTGCGAGCCCTGGCGAATGTCCGCGTAATCACGGTGGAAGGCGACGACGACCGGCGCCGTCTTCTCGCGGATCTGGATCATCCGCTGCGCCTGCGCCAAGATCTGCTCCTTGGTGGCGAGCTGGCCAGCGTCGGCCGCGGCGTTCAGGATGTCATCTGGAACGGAGTCCCAGAGGAGGAACGAGAGCCTCGCCGCCACTTCGTAGCTGGAGAGCTTGACGGCGCTTCCCTCTGCCTCCTCCGCCAGCTCGGGGCGCAGGATGAACGAGGGCGAGGCGAGGAAGGTGAAGAGGATGGCCTCGGCGATCTCGTCGGGCGTGCCCTGGGGCTCCACCGCGGTGAGCCGCAGGAAGCTCTGCACCTCTTCTTCGAGCAGAGGACGACGGAAGGCCTTGCGCCCGAAGTCGATGATCGTCTCTTCGAAGCACCCGGACGCCGCCGGATCGCAGCTGACGAACCTGGACCTGTTCGGCCCGGCGATCACCTCGGCGGCGATCTGCTCGGCGACCGCGAGGTAGGCGTTCCATGCGACACCCGTCATGTCCCCCTCGAAGTCGGGGGCGAGGAGCGTCGACGGCGGGCCGTTGCCGGCCATCGCCAGCGCCGTCACACCGAGCAGATCCCGCACCGCCGCGTCGTACTCCCGGTTGAGCAGGCGCGGGATCTGGGAACTCACCGGGACGCCGGGGAAGCAGGGATCCCCCCCGCCGCTGCCTGGGCCCTCCCCGACGCTGACCGTGGAGCCGTGGCCAACGCTGCCGCCGCCGGCTCCACCGCTACCGCCGTTGTCGTCCCCCAAGATCGTGATCTCACACCCAGCGACGATGAGCGAGAGCACCGAGAAGAAACCGAGTGAAGGTACGGCTTTCAAGAGCCTCATGACCAAGCCTCCCGCCGTAGCAATCTCCGAGGCTCTCCCCCGGGATCACAATTTCGTCGCGCGTCGCTCCCTGCGGCCGGTGATCAGAGCGAGAGGCCGGCGCCGACCCGGAGCGTCCACGTGACCGCGGGGACCTCGTGGATGAGCTGCGCGGGGTGCTCGAAAACGAACGATCGCCGCACCAGCGGAAATTCCGGTCCACCTTGCGCGTCGACCCGCACGAGGGACCCGAGCGAGGCGGTGACGCGCGCGAGGAGCCCGAGGCTGGCCCAGGGGACGGTGCCCTCCTCCACGTCGGAGATCGCCTCGCCGACCAGCCCGCTGCCGTGAAGGAAGCCGCCCTCCGCGCCCACGCAGGGCCCGAGCGAGAGCCGGCGTGCCGGACGGAAGAGGTCCGCGCAGGCGTCGAGCCGGCCGATCCCGCGCACGAAGCGGGCGCCGCCCGGCCCGGCATCGACCTCGCCGGTGGCGGCCACCTCGGCAGCGACGCGGAAGGCCGCGCCGAGGCCCAGATCGGCGCGCAGCTCGACGAAGGGCCCCCCGCCGAGCAGCGCCTCGGGGGCGACCCCGGACGCCGCGCTTCCCTGGACGCCGAGCGTCCACGGGCGCTCCACGGGCCATCGCGGCTGCGGAGAGCGCGACGCCCCCGCGACCGGTGACGGCAGGCGGATCGGCGCGGTCGCGGGGCGCGCGGCAGGTGCCGGCAAGGCAGCGGGCGGCGGCGCGGGCAGCTGCGGCGGGCTCCCCGCACCCGGCGCTGCGCCGCCGGGGACGCCGGCCTCCGCGGATTGCGCGGCCCCGGCCGGCTGCGCAGGAGCGGTGGGATCCGCGGCGGGTGGCGGGGCGGCTGCGGGATCCACGGCGGGCGCTGGAGCCCCGCCGGCATCCGGAGCCTCGGACGAGCGCGGCCCAACGGCCGGCGGTTGCGGATCGAGAGACGCGGTGGGGTCGACCCGGAGGGCCGTGATGAGCGCGAGGGCCGCGACGACCTCGCCGCACGTCGAGCCGTCGACCTCGCGGACGCGCGCGTCCTCGCCCCTGCCGAGCGTGATCCGGCCACGGCTCCTGCCCCCGCTCGAGGTGATGCGCACGCGCACGTCGAGCGCCGCTTCGTCCGCCGCGGCGGCGCGGGCGAGGTCCGTGCGCGCGGTCACCTCGCGCAGGAACGCCGCGGCGTCGGGACAGCCGTCGTGCGCCTCGTACGCGATGCGCAGGCGCTGGACCTCCGCCCAGGCGTCACCCCCGGTCAGGGCGCCGGCGAGCACGACGACAGCTGCGAGCCAGCGCGGGTGGAGCACGGCACTCTCGAACGCACGCACGGCGCGGGAGGGTACACCGAGCCATCGCCCGCGGCGGCATTGCGGTCATCGCCGTGCGCTTCTCGAGCGCGATCCCGGCCCCAGCGGCGCCTCCGCGTGGCCCAGAGCCGCGAGGGCGCTCGGCGCATCCTCATCGCCGGCGCGCAGCGGACGCGCCCATCGCACATTGGCACACCTCGAATCGATTCAGGCCACTATGAGCCGAACACCGTGGCGCAACGAGGTGTCCATCGCCGGAATAATTGACGAATTCCCTGGCACCATCCGTGCGAGAGCGCACGGCCCGTGGAGGTGTTCATGGCACAGTTTCAGCGTACAGCGCTCGCTCTCATCATCCCCGCCTCGTTGTCGATCGCCTGCTCCTCGTCGAGCGACGCGCCGCCACACGAGCCGCTCCAGCTGGGCGAGGCGCCGGCGGCGATCTGCGGCGGCGGCGCGACCCGCGAGGGGGACGGCTCCGGCCGCGACCCGGTGGCGGGCGACGGCTTGGGCACGAGCACGGGCGCGGGATCGAGCACGGGCTCGAGCTCGAGCGGCGGCTCCACGGACCCCAACACCGAGCCACCGGGTGAGCCTCCCGTTGGCGAAGGGGGCGCCGGGGGCAGCGGGGGTGCCGTGGACGGCAGCGGCGGCTCCGGGGGCGGGTGCGCCGAAGGCGGGGCCGGCGGCGGTGGCGGCTCCGGGGGCGGATGCGGCGACGAGGGCGGCAGCAGCAGTTCGGCCAGCGGCGGCGGCGGCGCGGGCGGCGCGACAACCGCCGGCAGCACAACGACGGGCAGCGGGGCCGGCAGCTCGCGGGACGCCGGGCCCCGGCTCGCGCCGCAGGCCAGCGGCGGCTCGTGCGCGGGGGTCAACCTCTCCACGCCGCTCACGCTGTACCTCTCGTCGGACGACTCGAACTCGATGGCATCTCCGGTCATCGTCCGCCGCCAGATCGAGCGCGGCGCGCCGCTGGTCGACCCCTATGTCATCCGCACGCACGAGTTCCTCAATTACTACCGGTACTCGTTCGCCCCGGCCGAGCCGGGAGAGCTCTCGATCGTATCGCAGCTCGGCTCCTGCGTGCTCACGGGCGATCTGGCGCTCCAGATCGCGGTGCAGTCGAGCCGGGCGCCCGCCGCGCGCGAGCCCATGACGATCACGCTGGTGCTCGACACGTCGGGATCGATGTCGGGAGAGCCGATCGAGCTCGAGAGGGCGGCCGTCCGGGCCATCGCGTCGACGCTCATCGAGGGCGACGTCGTGAACGCGGTCACGTGGAATACAGGGCAGAGCCCCGTGCTCGAAGGCCACGTCGTCTCGGGCCCCGACGACCCCGTCCTGCTCGAGGTCGCGAGCGCGATCGAGGCCGACGGAGGCACCGATCTGAACAGCGGCCTCGCCGCGGGGTACGCGCTCGCCAACACGCACAGGACCGCGGGCGGCATCAACCGCGTCGTGCTGATCAGCGATGGACAGGCCAACGTCGGGGTGACCGAGGAAGAGCTCATCGGAGGGAACGCCGAGGACGCGGACGGAGAAGGCATCTACCTCGTCGGCGTCGGCGTCGGCGACGGCGTGAACGACACGCTCATGGACGTGGTCACCGACGCCGGCCGCGGCGCGTATGTCTATCTCGACAGCGCCGACGAGGCGAGGCGCGTCTTCGTCGACCGGTTCGCCGAGACGGTCCTCGTCGCCGCGCGCGACGTGAGGATCGAGCTGACGCTCCCGGCGTACTTCGGCATCCAGAAATTCTATGGAGAGGAGTACTCGCCTGATCCGGCCAAGGTGCGCACGCAGCACCTCGCCCCGAGCGACTCGATGATGCTGTATCAGATCCTCCGCCCGTGCGACCCGTCGCTGCCGAGCGCGAACGACCCTTATCAGGTCCGCGTCACCTGGCGCGACGCGACGACCGGCGAGGCCAAGGAGGCCGTGCAGCAAACCACGCTCGGAGGGCTCGGGATCGACGACGGCAACCTCACGAAGGCGGCGGCGATCATCGCGTATGCCGAGGCCCTCAAGCAGCTCGCCGAGCTCGGCCCCGGAGAGCGCGCGAGCGCGCTCTCCGCCGCCCGGGAGACAGTCCTCGCCGCGAACACGACCGGCGCGGACGCCGATCTCCTCGAGATCGCCGCGACCCTCCAGAGGATGATCGACAACCAGGCACCGAGCCCCTGAGCGCCCCCGCCGAGGCGGGGCGCGCGGCCGCCCCCTGGCCGCGGTCAGCGGCGGCGCGGCGGCAGCGCTTCGGCGAGGTAGGTGAGCAGCTCGCTTTCGTCGTCGCTGATCAACCGGTCGACGCCGTCCTCGCGGTTATGGCGCCGGACCTGCAGCGCCCCGGCGGGGGTCTGCACCAGGACGCCAATGCGCTCGAAGCCGCGCACCGAGGCCGTCCGCAGCCGCAGCGTCGCCTCTTCGAACTTCGGATCGTTTCGCCCCGGGGCCGCGCGGATGTCGAGGAGCAGCGACATCGCCGTCCGATCCACCGGGGCGAGCGCCGCGGTGACCTCCCGACACTTCTGCTCGATCTGCTCGATGGAATCGAATGGCTCCGCGGACCGCGTGATCCTCACGAGCTTCGCTGCGTGATCTACGCCAACGACGAAGTGCGCGTTGCGCAGGACCTCCCTCATGAACACCGCGCCCATTGTAGCGCGCGGCGCGAGCGCCCGCGCCGCGCGGGTCCGCAGAAGCGCTTGGCGGCCGTTGGCCGCCTCACCAGCTGACGCGCGGAGCGCCCTGAGCCAGGCGGCCGAGGTCGAGCGGACCAGGCGCGTGCTGCCCTAGCACGCGAGCCGCTTCACCCAGGTAAGGACGAAGTCGCGGAACACCGCCACGTTCCGCGGCACGTGCCGCGCGCTGGGATAGACGAGGTACAGCGTCCCTGCGCGCTGCGACCACTCCGGCAGCACGTGGACAAGGCGCCCGCTCGCCAGCTCGGGCGCGGCGAGGACGCGCGGGAGCGGCCCGATACCGCCCCCCGCCCGGAGCACCGAGCGGATGAGCTGGAAGTCGTCGGTCGCGATGCGCCCTGTCGCCATCGCGTCGCGCACCGCGCGGGGGCCGTCGACGGGTTGCTGTCCGCGCCGGGCGCTCGGGAGGAACACCACCCGCTCGTGGTCGGCGAGCTCTTCGAACCCGCGGGGCAGGCCGCGGCGCGCGAGGTACGCCGGCGCAGCGAAGAGCTGCACGTAGGAGTCGAGCAGCTTGCGCACGACCAGCGAGGAGTCCGGGAGCTCGCGCGTCGCCCGGAGCGCCACGTCGAAGCCCTCGCGCAAGAGGTCCACCCGGCGCGTGGACATGTCGACCTCGATCGACAGCAGCGGGTAACGCGCGCCAAATTCGACGAGCATCTCTCCGAGGAAAGACTCCCCGCCATCCGGGGGAGCGCTCAGCCGTATCGTGCCCTGAGGCTGCCCTTGATAGGCGTCCAGCGCCTGCGCCGCGTCGCGGAGACCGGCGATGTGGGGCGCCACGTCGCCGAAGAAGCGACGGCCCGCGTCGGTCAGCGCCACGGCGCGCGGCGACCGCTGGAGGAGACGCACCTTGAGGCCGTCCTCGAGCCGCGTCACCGCGCGGCTCACCGTCGATTTCGGGACCCCGAGCTGCTCCGCCGCGGCGGTGAACGAGCCCAGCTCCGCCACCCTGGCGAACGCGGCGATCTCATCGAGCTGGGGCGCCCGGGTAGGGCGTGCTCGGGCTGCCGCGCGGGGGCTGGGCATGGTAGGACCTCACGAGAGGCGGGCGGCGTCGTTCGGGGGGCTCTCGCCAGGTTGCGCCAGCGCAACGTTGAGTTGAGCCGTTGCACGATAGCACCGGGCGCCGCGAGGGCGCATCAGGAAAGGCGTGGGCGCTCCGATCGGGAGAGCCCGCCACACCTCAGCGAGGCTCATCATGAACAACGTCAAGCGTTTCGCCCCCACCGCCGCCCGCATCCTGCAAGGGCTCGTGTTCTTCGTGTTCGGGCTCAACGGCTTCTTGCAGTTCCTGCCGCAGCCCCCGGCTCCTGAGGCCGCGGCCAGCTTCGCGGGCGCGCTCGCGGCGACCGGGTACATGTTCCCGCTCATCAAGGGGACCGAGGTCGTCGCAGGCGCGCTGTTGCTCTCGAACCGCTATGTGCCCCTCGCGCTCGCGCTCCTCGCGCCCATCATCGTGAACATCGTCGCCTTCCACACCTTCCTCGCGCCGGGGAACCCGCTCGCGTGGTTCATCCTCGCCATCGAGCTCTACCTCGCCTTCGCGTACCGCGCCGCGTTCCGCCCGATGCTCGCCGCGCGCGTCGACGCGAGCGCCGGCGCGGAGCAGAGCAAGCTCCGGCCGGTCGAGAGCGCGGCTTGAGCCGCCCGCCCGGTCGGCCGCCGTCACCGCCGCGGTGAGCCCTGATAAAGGATGCGGCCGCCGGTCTTCGCCAGGGCGTACCGGAAGCCGCGCGCCAGGTCGACGTGCGTGACCATCGCGCCGACGTCCAGGCCCTGGGCGACCATCATCTGCGCCGCTCCTGCGGTCACGCCGACGAGCACCGCCTCCGCGCCGAGCAGCGCCGCCGCCTGCGCCGCCCGGACAAGCTGGTTCGCCGCCGTGGCGTCGACCACCGCCATCCCCGTGACGTCGATCAGCACCACCTGCGCGTCGTGCTCGTGGATCTCCTTCAGCAGCGACGCGATGAAGCGGCTCGAGCGCTGGGCGTCCATCGTGCCCACCACGGGCATCACCAGGATTCCATCGGCGATCGGCACCACGGGGCTCGACAGCTCATGGATCGTCCGGAGCATCGACTCCTGGAGCTCGTTGGCCCGCTCCAGGTCGAGGGTCCGCTCGGAGATCCGGCTGAACAGCCGGGCGTTCTCGATGGCCACGGCCGCGGTGCCGGCCACGCGCTCGAGGAACGGCACGTCGTCGCTCCCGCAGGCGTCCTCACGCTCGCTGCTCAGGACGAGGACGCCGACCACGCTGCCTCGCGCCCGCAGCGGCACCCCGACGAGCGTCCGCGCGCCGGCGTGCCCGCGGAGGAGCGAGGCGTCCTCTCGGCCGTCGTGCCCGGCCGGATCGATCGCGAGCGGGCGGCCGGCATCGAGAATACGGCCGACCAGCGAGCGCGGCGAGAAGGACACACGCTCCTCGACGACGGGCTCCGTGCGCGCCGACACGCCGATCAACAGCACTTCGATCGGCCGGCCAGCGGTGTTGCACTCGACGCGCCGGCTCGCGACCCGGCGGGCCGCGTCGAGCGCGAGGTGATCGCTGAGCGTCGTGGACCACGGCGTGTGCTCGAGGGTGACGCAATCGACGCCGGTATGGATGATGCGTGAGGCCGGCAGCTCCGCGAGCGTCGGCTCGACGCCCCGGGTGATCATCCGGTGGACGATCTCGGCGGCGCGATACCCCATGTCGTACTCGCGCTGCACGATCGTCGCGTGGATCGCGCCCCGACGGAGCAGCGCGACCGTCGCGGAGAAGAGATCGAACGCGACGATCTTGAGCTCTCCGCCCCTGCCGATCTCCCGCGCGGCGCGGCCCCACGCCGGCCCGCCGCCGCCCGCCACCCCGAAGGCGCCGGCGATGTCCGGCCGCTGCTGGAGGGCCGCCCGCGCGAGCTCCGTCCCGAGCTCCTGGTCGTGGTCGCTGTCCTCGTGGGGGGGCAGCACGGTGAACTCCGCCCCTTCCATCGCCGCGCAAAACCCCTCGATGCGCTCGCGCGTGTTGATCGCGTCCTTCGTGGGCCGCTGCGGCGCCACGACCCCGCCGCTCGGCAGCAGCCGCCGCATCACCTCGCCCGCGAGCCTGCCCGCCGCCACGTTGTCCGTGCCGATGTAAATCGGGGCCCGGCTTCCCGGCACCGGCGGCGTATCGACGACGACCACCGGGATGTCCGCCTCCGCCGCGCGCCGGAACCCCTCCTCCGCCTCCTCGGGCGCGCCCGGAGCGATGATGATGCCGTCCACGCCGCGCCGGATGCCGTCCTCGAGGATCTCGCGCTGGCCCCCCGGGCCGCCGGCGGGGCCGACGCGGAAATCCACGGAGATGCCGAGGCCGCGCGCGGCGTCGACCGCGCCGTCGCGCATGGTGTGGAAGTACGTCATGGGGGCCGACCGCCGGGCCCGGAACACGCGGGCTTCCTGCTCGCCTGAAGCGGCCACGACGCCCTCTCCCCCGCCGGCGTCCTCGACCAGCCACAGGTCCACCGAGGCCCATTGCTGGTCGATCTGCACGCTCTTGATGCCGTGAGCGAGCGTGTCCAGCAGGTGGCGCGGCTCCACCGTGGTGCCCACCGCGTTCAGCACCTGCTCGAGCAGGCGAATCTCCTGTGCCAATCTGGCCTTCTCGTCATAGAGCCTGTGCCGCTCCAAGGCGGCCCCAGCGGCGTCCAGGAACACCTCGAGCATCACGCGGCGCTCGCCCTGCGGAGGCTCGAGGGTCGCCTGCTCCAGGGCGAGGTAGCCTGCCGGCGCCCCCCGGACGACGACGGGCGCGACCAGCACCCCCGCGTCGGCGGGCACGGCCCCCTCTGTCGCGATCGCGAGAGGCAGGTGCGCTTCATACCACGCATGTGCACTGACAACGCACATCCCACGGGCCGCCTCGGGCGCTGCGCGCGGGGCGCGCGGGCCGCTCTCTGTGGCGAGGCCCGCGTCGGTCGGGAGGCTCACCCCCTGCCGAGCGAACGCGTCAAACCCTTCGAGTGCCCTGTAGACGAGGCGGTGCCCTTCGCAGAGGAGCAGGCTGCCGCGCGGCGCCCGCGGCGCGATCGCCATGGCCCGTCGCACGATCTGCTGCAATGTCGCGAAGAGATCCACTCCATGGCGCATAGGTCCCACTCGATCCGCCGTCACGACGTGCGACGCGATGGTCCAGAAGGCGCGATGAATCACAGTTCTGTCAAGGTCGATTTGCCCATCTCCCCAGGCGTGCGGGCCGGCTCGCGGCCCGCCATCGACGGCCGAGGTCGCCGCGGCGCGCGCCGCGGCGTTGCGGAGGTGGCGAGTCGCCCGCGCGGCGCGCGCTACTCGCAGGGCAGGATGCGCAGCACCTGGATCGTGGTGTTCGAGCTGCCGGGCGCGGCGAAGGCCACGCTCCCGTCGGGAAACGCGACGAAGTCCTGGTAACGATTGCCGAGCACGTCGACCTCCAGCGGCTCGCCCTCGGCCTCGCCGGTGGCGCGGTCGCGCGTCTGTAGGAACAGCGCGCGCGCCGCGTCGTTGCGGGCGATATCACCGGCCCTGGTCGTGGTCTCCCAGGCCGCGAGCATGCGGGAGCGGCCGTAGGCGGCCAGGTGCGGAGCGCGGTGGTTCATGCCCGCGTCGCTGGCGATCGTGAGGTCCTTGTCCGCCGTGCCGTCGGTGAAGTGGAGCAGCCGGACGTCCGCGAGCCCGTTCGCGCCCGCCGGCTGGCCCGAGCGGATATTGCTCGTCGTGAGCCAGTAGCCGCCGCCGGCCGCCGTGACGAGGTTCCCAAGGTTCGAGTAGGCGAGATCGACCGGATAGATGGTCTTGTAATTCGGCGCGAAGGAGATGCGGTTGTTGTTGTCGGTCTTGCACACCGTCACGAACTTCCGGGCGCTGTCGTCCCAGAGGATGCGCTCGTAACCGCTGTGGCTGCAGCCCCAGTCGAAGCCGTCCCTCTGCAGCGCGCCGTTCGCGTCGACGACCTTCATGCGATCGCCCTGATGGATGTTGATGCACCCGCCTTGCGAAACGCTGATCGCGGCGCCGAAATAGCCCGCATAACGCGAGCCGTCGAAGGCGATGCGGCCGTGGTGCGCGTACCACCAGATCATGTACACCTGGGGTCCGGTGGGTCCCGTCGAGTACGGCGGCAGCGCGGCGCTCGAGCTCGTGAGCTTCGTCGCCCAGGTCTCGCGCTCGCCGTCGAAGCGGACCATGTACATGTCGTGACAGGCGATCGGAGGGGACGGCGGCGTTCCGCACAGGTTCGAGGGCGTGCCGCAATTCAGCGTCCCGCCTCCCTCGGCATCGCGGGTGAGCAGCAGCACGCCGCCGTCGTCGTCCGCGTAGAGGTCGGCGAAGTCGTTCGCCGGCAAGCCGAACGAGCGCCCCACGGCCTTGTCATCGGCGTCGAGCTCGAGGACGTGGACCTGCCCGTCGTCGCTCATCCATGCCAGGCGCGACCCGCCGGACGGTATCGGCGAGATGACGAGCGGCTTCAGCGCGGCCTCGTCCTCGTTGTTGACCACGCGGCCCCCGACGTCGACCTGGGTGATGCGAATGCGGTCGCGGGTGACGCCGCACGTGCCTGGGCCCGGATCCCCGCCCGCACCTCCGCCGCTCACGCTCGACGCTCCGCCGCCGCTCGCGCTCGACGCCCCTCCCCCGCTCGCGCTCGACGCTCCACCGCCGCTCGCGCTCGACGCTCCACCGCCGCTCGCGCTCGACGCTCCACCGCCGCTCGCGCTCGACGCCCCTCCCCCGCTCGCGCTCGACGCCCCTCCCCCGCTCGCGCTCGACGCTCCGCCGCCGCTCGCGCTCGACGCCCCTCCCCCGCTCGCGCTCGATGCGCCTCCGCCACTGCTCGACACCTCACCGCCCGACTCGCCAACGCAGCCCTGGGGCAAGGTGACAAGAACCAAAGACCAGATGACTCGCATGCATCGTCTCGACATCTCGCCACGCTACCGCGCGAACCGGCCCGCCATGGGGCAGAATCTCCGCTCGGCGCATGAGGAACGCCCTCTGGCGCTCAGCGTCCTGTGCGGAGATCTCGCCGGCCAGGACACCACGCCAGCACCCCGGACCAGAACAGCCATCGATGGCGGACATTCGCTCACCCACCACCGCGCGACGATTCCCAGGATCCTCCCGCAGGCCCCCGGGTGAGGGGGCCAGGCGGCTCGGCAAGGCCTCCTGCGACGCCAGAGGCGCCCCTGGGCGACGAGCCCCTGGGCGACGAGCTCTCGGTGCCGAACCGTCGCTCGTGATCCGCCGCGATGGCCGCAGTCTGGGGCGCTCAGGACCACCGTCCGCCCCCTCGTCAGGCGGGTCCTGGCGAGCGTTGACATGCACACGCCGACCTGGTACGCGGGCGAAGCGTCCGGGCGAGCACGGCTGGCGGCAAACGATGCGGGTGAGTTCTTGCCTCGCGAAGCGACGGACGCGCAGGGCTTGGCCCCTCTCAGGGGTCACCCACGTCGAAGTTCCACCACCAGGCGCTCAAATGCCATGTTGCTGTAAGAGACCGCCGCCATGGACCGGCTCGCTCAACACGGCCGGCGTCGCAGGGGGCGGCAGCGCGAGCGCCTTGACGGATCCAGCGAGGGCAGCGCAGGCAACCTCGGTAAGGTCTCGCGCTCGTCCGTGCGGGGGAGGTTGACGCGGCACAGCTAGCCAGAGTCAACGGTGCGAGGCGCCGGAGGGCTACCCTAGCCTCCGACCCGGCACCATGTTATTGCTAGCCCGCCGATTCCGCCACGCGCGCAATTGATGCGCGCCGGTGGTTCGCCTGACTTGAGGAGCGCTGGAGCCACAACAAACGCAACAAGCTTGGAAGCCCAACTCGGGCGTGGAGACGCCGCCTCCACCCTGGCCCGCAGACCAGAGCCCTGGGGCTTACCGCGCGGACACCGTTGTCGAAAGCGCCCTCTGACACTAAGGCACACGCAAACCACGAGCTGGAGATCCGTTTATGACCGTTGTCACTGGAGACAGAGAGTACTTCCCGGGTGTTGGCAAGATCCCCTACGAGGGGCCTGAGTCCGACAACCCCCTTGCGTTCAAGTGGTACGACGCCAACCGCGTCGTTGCCGGCAAGGCCATGAAGGATCACTTCAAGTTTGCCGTGTGTTACTGGCACACGTTCTGCGGGCGTGGGCACGATCCGTTCGGTCCGGGGACGATCAACTTCCCCTGGGATGAGGGCAAGGACGCGCTGGCCCGCGCTCGCATGAAGATGGACGCGAACTTCGAGTTCATCACCAAGCTGGGCGCGACGCACTACTGTTTCCATGACATCGACCTCGTGGAGGAGGGCGAAAACCGCGCCGAGACGTCGCGTCGCCTCCAGACCATCGTCGAGTACGCCAAGCAGAAGCAGGCGCAGTCGGGCGTCAAGCTGCTGTGGGGCACGGCGAACCTGTTCTCCAACCCGCGTTACATGAACGGCGCCTCCACGAACCCGGATTTCTCCGTGCTGGCCTACGCCGGCGCCCAGCTCAAGGACGCCCTCGACGCGACCATCGCGTTGAACGGTGAGAACTACGTGTTCTGGGGCGGCCGCGAAGGTTACATGAGCCTGCTGAACACGGACATGAAGCGCGAGAAGGCGCACTTCGCTCGCTTCTTGACCGTCGCTCGCGACTACGCGCGCTCGCGCGGCTTCAAGGGTGTCTTCTTCATCGAGCCCAAGCCGATGGAGCCCTCCAAGCACCAGTACGACTTCGACGCCGAGACCGTGATCGGGTTCCTGCGTCAGCACGGCCTGGACAAGGACTTCAAGCTCAACCTCGAGACGAACCACGCGACGCTCGCCGGCCACACCATGGACCACGAGATGCAGGTGGCGGCGGACAACGGCATGCTCGGCAGCATCGACGCCAACCGCGGCGACTATCAGAACGCGTGGGACACCGATCAGTTCCCCTACAACATCAACGAGACGGTCGAGATGATGCTCATCCTGCTCCGCAGCGGTGGGTTCCAGGGCGGCGGCGTCAACTTCGACGCCAAGCGCCGCCGCAACTCGAGCGATCTCATCGACACCTTCCACGGCCACATCGGCGGCATGGATGTGTTCGCCCGTTCGCTCCTCATCGCCGATGACCTGATCCGCAAGTCGCCGCTCGAGGCGATGCGCAAGACGCGTTACGCGTCCTTCGACGGCGGCAAGGGCGCCGAGTTCGAGCAGGGCAAGCTGACGCTGGAGCAGCTGGCCGAGATCGGCAACGCTGGCGGTGAGATCAAGCTCACGAGCGGTCAGCAAGAGCTGTACGAAAACATCGTCAATCGCTGGATCCGATAAGTCGAGCGATCGCGGGGACGACAGCCGGGTGACGCCGTTGCGCGCCCGGCTGTTTTTCTTTGTGAGAAGACGTCGATCTCCTGCGGAGGATCCACTCTGCGACGGCGACGTTGATCACCCAGCCAGCGCCCATCAGAAGCGCTCTGACGCCCTCGCCCGGCACGCCGAAGAGCAGCACCCACGGCACGTGGGTCAGCACCTGAGTCCCCGCGCCCAGACCGATCGCGTAGCCTCGCAGCATCCAGGCGCCGTGGCGGACGAAGTCGCGCCGCCAGATGGCGACCAGACCGAGCACGAGCGACATGAACATGGCAGAGCCGAACAGCACCCGGAGAACGGCGAGGGCGTCGCCGTCCCCCTTGGGGAGCTCGTAAGACGCCTGCATCCACAGACCCGAAGCGGCAGCCACGAGCCCCGACGGGGCCACAGCCCACCCCGCCGCGCGATGCCAGCGAGGCTTCCGGCGGCGAAAGCCCGAGGAGAACTGGAACGCACCCAGGATCGAGAATACACTCACACTGAAAATGTGCAGAACAATGGGCACGGGCGCAGCGAAGAAGCGCGCGTTGTCCGGGGTGACCCTGGCGCCGATGCTCAGCTCGGCCAGGCGGAAGGCGCCGGCCACGACAGGGACCGCGCTGAGGCCCAGCAGAAGCGCGGGTACGAGCCAGTCTCGCTTCGCCGAGGGGGTCGTGGTGCTCTCGTTCGTCATGGCACCAAGCTAGTGATGGCCATGATGGCGTCGCAATTGGCGCAAATGTCGGATCGGAGTTGGCCGATTGCCCGATGGGGCGATCGTACTTTCGGCCAGGTGCACCGCCACCCGGCCCTGGGCTGGCGGCTCAGTCGCGGACGCGGCCGGTCTCGTAGGCCCAGATGGCGATCTCGACCCGGTTGCGCGCGCCGAGCTTGGTCATGAGGCTGGCGACGTGCGCCTTGACGGTGCTCAGGCTGATGTGGAGCTCATCCGCGATCTCGGCGTTGGTTCGACCGCGGGCCACGGTGAGGAGGACCTCCTCCTCGCGGGCGCTGAGGGCCTCCCCGGGCTGTGCTCGTGGCTGCTGGGGCTTGGAGGCGGCGAACGTGGAGAGGAGGCGGGCGGTGACACGTGGAGCGATCAAGGCGTCGCCGCTCGCGGCGGCGCGGATGGCCTGCGCGAGCAGGTCGGGACCGGCGTCCTTCAGCAAGAAGCCGCGTGCCCCGGCCTTGAGGGCGCCAACCACGTAGTCGTCATGATCGAAGGTTGTGATCACCACGACCGCCAGGGGACGGTCGACGGTCGGGCCGGCGAGCCGTCGGGTAGCCTCGATGCCGTCGATCCCGGACATGCGAATGTCGAACAGGCACACGTCGGGACGGAGAGCGAGCGCCAGCTCCACCGCCTTGTGTCCGTTGTCGGCGACGCCCACGACCTCGATGTCAGGCTGGGCGCCGAGGATGATGCTGAGCCCGGTGCGGACGATCTCTTGATCGTCGGCGACGATGACGCGAATGCTCATGTTGTCCGTCCATTCCGAGGCAGCACGGCCGTCACCGTCCAGCCGCGCTGTGAGCCCGGGCCCGCATGGCATGTGCCGCCGAGCAGCGTCGCTCGTTCGATCATGCCGACCAACCCGTATCCCGTCGACGTTGAATGGCCAGCGTGGGCCCCCTGGCCGTCGTCGGTGACCCGCAAACGTACGGACGTGTCGTCGGCCGTGACCTCCACGTCAATCCGGGTCGCGTGGCGAGCGTGCCGGCGAGCGTTGGTGATCGACTCCTGCGCGAGGCGAAAGATCGCGGCGGAGACCGACGAGGGCAAGTCATCGAAGCTCCCGGTCAACTTCACCTCGACAGCAGCCCCTGCGGCGGATGGGCCTGCGAGCTGTCCGAGGTCGGCGACCCGCGGGCTCGGCGCGAGCTCGGCCGACTCGCCGCGACGCAGGAGCCGGACCATCGTGCGCATCTCGCCGAGGGCACGAGATGCCTCGTCCGCGATCACGCGGAGCGCGTCGACAGGAGCCTCGGGGCGAGCCGAAGCGGCGACGAGGCCAGCCTGCGCGCGGATCGCGATCGCCGATACATGGTGGGCGACGGTGTCATGAAGGTCGCGGGCGATCCGCTCTCGCTCGGCCAGCTTGGCTTCATCGAGCTCTCGCAGACGCACGCGATCCCGATAGCGCACCGCCGCGCCGAGCGCCATCGTGGAGAGCAGGACGGCGTAACCCCCGATGACATCGCCGGTCCTGGCATGAGAACGGATCATGTCGACCGCCGCCGAGGTCACCATGATCGGCAGCCCGATCGTCGCTTCACGCCCCGTACCCCACCGGAACAACGAATAGGGCAACAGCACCATATAGACCATCGCGTACAGCCCTGGTGACGCGCTGCCGGTCACCATCACGGCGAGCTGTATCGCGATGAGAAGGCCGAACGCGATCACGACCATCTGCAGCGGTCTGGTTCTCCGCCAGAGCAGCGTCGGCAAGAGCCCGATGCAAAGGACCAGCGAAGCGATCCGCCACGGCAGGTCGCGCCGGATCGCGACCTCGAGCGACCCGAGCGCGGCGAACACGCCCAGGAGCACCCAATCCATCCGGACGCGTCGAGGGGGGTGCGGTGCTCGCGGCTCGGACCACACGGATCGAAAGAACTCGCGCACCTGCCTCATGGTAAGGGCCGGGTTGACTCCAACTCCATCGTCCGAGCGAACCAGCACGACGACCTGGCGTGCTGGTCGCAGCATAGACCGGATAGACGCCGCGCACGAGGTCTCGATGGGGGCGTCCTCGCGATGGTCCGCTGCGCCGCGCGGATCGACGCCCCGAAGCTGCCGGCAGGGAGGCCTCCCCTGTCCGATGGCTCACATTCTCGACTCGGCCACGGATCGACGCTCGTTACAAGCAGAGCCCCTGTCCGCAGACGAGGGTGCATTCACAGCCGGTCTCCTGGAGGCCTCCGGAGATGCTGATGTCGGTGTTGCCGGCCGCCTTCAGGTTGGCTTCGATCCTCTCGAGAGTACAAGCCGGGAGCTTCAGGTTGCCGGTGATCTGTACGTCCTCGCCCACGGTGCGCAAGGCATCGAGCCGCAGCGTCGCGAGCTCCGTGTTTCGATGGATCCAGAACCGCTCATCGACGGTCTCGAGCTTGCGAAAATCGGCTTCCAGCAGCTCGAACGCCAGATAGATCCACAACGTACCGCGAACTCGCACCAGGTTCGGCATGCGGATCGCCTTGATCCGCGCCGTGGCCGGCTCGGCACCGCCCTCGGCCTGGATACCGCCGACCTCGAGCAAGCTGGGCAAGTCGAGCGTTCCAGCGAAGCCGGGGCTGACCGAGATCGTGCCGCTGATCGTGGAGTAAGCGCGCGCTGCCAGGACGTCCGCGTCCGACGCGATGAGCAGATCGCCTTGATAGACGCTGCCTTCGAGCGCCTCCGGGCCGCTCTCGCAATCTCCAGCGCCGCCCTCTCCGGCCCCACCCGCGCCCCCAGCAGAAGCGCCCGACGTTGCGCCAGGGTCCGTGTCGCCGCCCGAGCCGCCCTCCCCCGCCCCGCCGCCGTCGCTGCCTCCGCCCAGACCTCCCGACGCACCGTCAGAGGTCCCGCTCGTCGCGCCGCCCGAGCCCCCCGTCACCGTGTCGCCCGCGCTGGCGCTGTTCCCATCGCCCGAACCGCACGCGACGAGCAACGACACCGCGGCCATCCACGTGAGCCGGCCGAGCCACAATCGAGCCGAGCGTCGGATTCTTGCGCCTTCGCCGGCAGTTCCGTCAGCTGAATTCACACCGTTCATGAGAGGGGAGGAAATCGAATCGTTTCGGAAGCGTCAAGCCCCCAGCCATTACGCGACGTGCTCCGAGTCGACAGAACAATCGTTTGCGCGATCCGCCCGCCCTGGAAAGCGACGTTATCACGAGCCCGCGAGTGCACGAGTGCACTCTGCTTGATGATTTCTTGACGCCGCCCGGGCGACTCTTGACGGTTTCTTGAAGCCGGCGGCCCTAGCTTTGGGGCTGTCATGCAGAACAGGCCACCACTCTTCGTCATCCCCACGTACCGGTTGCGCGACGTGGGCGAGACCATCCACCTCTACGACGAGCACTTCTGGCGCAACGGACACGCGATCCCGATGGTCGTCTTCGACGATTCGAACGTTCACAACCAGCAGAAATACTACGCTCTGCTCGAGGCGACGGCGACCTACAACGACCTCTACTACGTCGGTCCGCGCGAGAAGGAGGCGTTCATCGCGTACCTCAACGACCGGCTCCGCGACCGCAAGCTCGAGCCGCTCGTCAGGAACCTGTTCCGGCCGAGCTACGGCGGGAACCGCAACTACACCCTGATGTACACGCTGGGAACCCGCATGCTGAGCGCCGACGACGACATGCGCCCCTACGCGCTGGTCGAGCATAGCCCGGAGTCGCTCGAACAGGACGAGGTCTGCCGCGGCAAGCTCCTGAAGGTGAACGGCGATGGCTTCACCCGCAAATCGTTCGATATCCTGGCCGCGTTCCTCGACGTGCTTGGCAGGCGCGTCGCGGACGTCCCGGCCAACCACGCGCGCGGCGAGCTGCTCCGCGACAGCGCCATGGACCTCGAGACCAACGCCACGCAGGGCCTCGTCCGCGAGAACTCGCTGCTGCTCGACCCAGGCGACGTGCCCGACGACGCGGTGGTCAAGGTCGCGCAGACGTTCCGGTCCGGGACGAACGACATCGACGCGATCGATTACGTGGAGATGTTCCTCGACGACGAGGGGCAGGTGGAGCTCGATGAGCTGAACGACGTCTACGTCCTCGTCAACTTCCGCCCCGCGGTGACCAACAAGAACTGGCGCATCGACTGCGGAGTCGCCGGCTATGACAACAGCTTCGGTCTTCCGCCGTTCTTCCCGACGCGGCTCCGGTTCGAGGACTACATCTACCGGCTCTGGATACAGCAGCAAGGCGTGGCCGCCGCCCACGTCGACGCCGTCCAGACGCACGTCAAGAGCAACTACATGCGGAGCCCGCTCGCCGCCGAGGTGTTCAACGAGGAGGTGTCGAACCTCCTCAAGCTGAAGATCAAGTCGACGCTCTCCAAGGTCGAGGATCTCAGCATCAGCTTCGACTACGGCGGCGAGGTGACCGCGGAGGACTGCGACCGGATCCTCGGACGGATCACCGCGCTCCATGCGCGGGTGCTGGGCGCCGCAGCGGCGACCGTGAGCCACGAGCGCGCCGACGCCCTGCGCCGCTTCGCCGTGACCCTCGAGAAGGCCTTTTATGGGTTCGAGCCCGATTTCTTCCAGCAGAACCTCGTCCGCATCGTCGACGACGTGATCAGCCAGTTCAAGGGCTCGCTCGAGCTGTGGCCGACGCTCGTCGAGATCTGCTACCTCCAGAAGAACCGCGCCGGACTGCCGCAGTCGCGCGTCCAGAACAAGCGGCGGCATTGAGCCGCGCGCGCCGTCGGCTGCCTGGGCGCGCGACGGCGCGGCGTCAGCCGCCGTCGTGAGGCCCCAGGATCACCGGCCCGGGAGCGAGCAGCTGCGTGCCCTCCATCAGCCAGACCGCCGCCTGGCTCGTCCCGACAGCGTACCAGAGGACGTCCGCCATGCTGTCGAAGTTCACGTCGGTGCCGGGGCGCAACTCCCAGCCGCGGCCGAGCGGCCCCGGGAGCACCGGTCCCGGCGACAGCAGCTGGTCTCCGGCCATCAGCCATACGGCCATCAGGCCCTGCTCGGGGCTGTTCCAGAGCACGTCCCCCATGCCGTCGAAATTGAAGTCCGACGACGTGACGATCTTGAAGCCACGGCCGAGTGGCCCCGGGATCACCGGCCCCGGCGCCAGCAGCTCGGTTCCGTCCATCAGCCAGATCGCCATCAGGTTCTTCTCGATGTTGTTCCAGAACACGTCCCCCATGTTGTCGGCGTTCACGTCCTGCGCGGTGGGAGCCGTCCATCCCTCGCCGGGCGGCCCCGGGAACACCGGCCCCGGGGCCAGCAGCTGGCCTCCATCCATCAGCCAGACCGTTATCAGGTTCTGTCGCTCGTTGTTCCAGAGCAGATCCGACATCCCATCGATGTTGAAATCGGTCGCCGAGGTGACCGTCCATCCCTCGCCGGGCGGCCCTGGGAGCACCGGCCCCGGCGCGAGCAGCTGGCTTCCGTTCATCAGCCATATCGTCATCAGGTTCTGGCCTGCGTTGAGCCAGACCACGTCAGCCATGCCGTCGCGGTTGAAGTCGCCCGCGTTGGCCGCCTCCCAGCCCTGGCCGATGGGTCCCGGGATGAACGGCCCCGGCGCCAGGAGACGGTTCCCCTCCATCAGCCAGATCGCGATCAGGTTCTGCTCCTTGCTGCTCCAGAGTATGTCCCCCATGCTGTCGGCGTCGAAGTCGTTCATGCGGACAGCCTCCCACCGGGAGCGGCCCAGCCTCGGTGTCGCGACCCCCAGCGGTGACGCCGCGGGCTCATCCGCCCCAAGGTCCTCGTACAGGTCCACGCCCGGCGAGCAGGCGGCCATGGTGTGAATCGCAGCGACCACGCGCAGCGCCGCCCCTGTAGCCGCAGACCGTCTCATACGCGCCCTCTCTTGCGCCTCAGGCGCGGGCACGGGTGCCGTTCGGGCATTTCCTGTCCGGTATCCGGCCTCGTGGGCGCGCCGAGCACGCGCGCCCCTGGAGCGGCAAGCGCCAGTCCAGCGGCGACGAGCGAGCCCGGGTCAGCGTGTGACGGGCACGTTGTGACGATATTTTTCTCTATCTCGGAGGAGCACTCGAACCTTCGAAGAGATGTGCGCCGTCGCAGCAAGCAAGATGGCCTTGACGTGCCGACGTGGGAGATGTAGCCGAGGATATGGCTGACCATGGCGTGATATCCATCCTCTCTGTGCGTCGCTCCCTCGCTGCCTGTCTGCCGTTGCTCGCGCTCGTCGCCTGCGGCGGAGATGGCGACAACACACCGCCTACGCCGGAAACAAGCGGCAGCGGCGGCACGGGCACAACGTCGACCGGTGAGAGTGTCGGCACGACGAGCAGCAGCGGGGCCGGAGCGTCGCAGGCCGCTGGGGCCGGCGGGGGAGGAACCTCCGCTGGAAGCGGGGGTGGCAGCGCGACAACCGGGACTGGGACAGCGACAGGGACAGGGGGAGGTGGGAATTCCACGGCGTGCACGCGCGAGCTCCTGAAGAGCACGATCGACGCCTATTTCGAGGCGCTCGCGGCGCACGATCCGTCGACACTGCCCCTCGCCGACAACGTAAAATTCACGGAAAACGGCAAAGCCCTGACGCTCGGGCAAGAAGGGCTCTGGAAGACCGCCGGAGCGCTCAAGTACGCTCACAGCGCGCTCGACACCGAGACCTGCAGCTCCGCGAGCCAGGCTGTGGTGCCGGACGGCAGCATGGACATCCCGGTCGCCCTTCGCCTCAAGCTCCAGGGCCAGGAGATCACCGAGATCGAGACCATCGCCGTGCGACCTGGGGACTACAAGGTCTCCGGGGGAAATTTCGCCTCGAACACCGGCGCCATCATCGCGAGCGGCGATACCGTCAAGTGGGAGGAGCCCGTTCCGGAGAACGAGCGCAACTCGCGGGACGAGCTCGAGGGCTGGATGGAGAAGTACTTCTGGATGTTCCCGCGCGGCGTCTGCAACACGGTCAGCAACTGCAAGCGCATCGAGAACGGCGGCGGGTCCTTCACGTGCAGCGCCGGCGCGAGCTGCGATCCTGGCCAGCCGGGCTCGGGGTCACCCGCGCTCGCCCCTCGCCTCATCTTCGCGGACGTCGAGAGGGGAATCGGGGTCGGCTTCACCATGTTCATGGGGAACACCGACATGCACATGTTCAAGATGCGCGGCGGCCAGGTCTACGGCGTGAGCGCGTTCCTGGGCGCGGCCAGCAGCTCCGGCTGGGAGTGAACGAGCTTCGTCTCCGCGCTGTCGCGCCGGTCCGTTACCGGACCGGCCGCCCGCATAGGCGTTAACCAAGCTTCGCGCCTAGTTCTCCTACATCCGAACGTAAACGTGGACGTTTACGTGGTCGTGGTCGTGGTCGTGGTCGTCAACGGTAAGCCGTAAACGTCCACGTCCACGTCCACGTCCACGTTTACGTCCACGTTTACGTTGGTGACCGATGGTGGGGAGGAAGGGGGGCGGGCCTCGCAGAACGCCCCCGTCTTGCCCTGCCCAAGATGCGCAAGACGGGCTCTCGGGAGGCTTCGAAGGACCGACGCCCGGGAATTACGCCGAATGGGGGGGGCAAGGCCAGAATGGCTTTCATGCCCCCCAAGGGCATCACTACTGCAGCACCGTATCCATATCCCAGTCAATCCACATGTCTTTCCACTCGCTGACCGGCTGCTGAACGCCATTGTCCAGGATGCCCATCACGTCCGTGTTTGCGCTGTTGTTGCCTTCGAACGCCCGCTTGAACATTTCGCCGGCAAGGGCGGTCTGAGTGCCCGATGCGCCGCAGTGGTTTGCGCTGTACATCTGGAAACCCATGCGCTCCGGAACACCGAGCGCTTTCCACACCGGCTTTGCTGCCCATGCGGAGAGGGCTTCACAGGTTCCACCCAGGTGACACCATGAGTTCCTGCCATTGGCATTTGTGAAGTGCACCAGATGCCGTGGAGCGATGGTCGCCAGGAGCATATGCGTATCAAAGGGGAGGTTGTATACCTTCGAGGGGTCGTTTCGGAGCCAACGGGCCGCGCTGGTCACCCAGGGTCCGCAGATACCGCTGTCTTCGAGGTTGTCGATGCTCTGAGGCTTGGCATCTGAACACTGCCAAACAGAGCCACCGTCACCGTGCCTGAACCACTCTGCCTGACGCAGGTTGGCTACACCACCACCGCCCGATTCGACGATAACAACCACCGGCGCACGGCTGAAGACACCCGCCAGGTAAGCACCCTTTCCACATCCGGAGCATCCCGACACCATGACCTTTGTGGGATCATGTCCGCTGCCCGGGTTCTTCTCCAACACGTCCATCACCCGGTCAATCATCCATCCGTTGGCGATGTTGGTGTTGACCTCGGAAATGCCGAAGAGATTTCTTATCTTGCCCTCAAAGCCGCTTCCAAACGACAGCGTCTTGGCGCCTGATGGGAAGATACCACCCGACAACTTGAGGGCGATCACTGAGCCGGATCCGCTGATGCTCGCCGAGAAGCTCTCTGACTTTCCGCCCACCTTGGCAGTGATTGAAACGGTACCTCCGGATACGGTTCCCGTCACCTCGTCCGGTGCGCCGGGGACTGGACCATAAAGGTACTTGGCTGCCATTGCCAGGATTTCCTTGCGGCGGCACTCCCACTGTTCTTTGGTAGTGACCTTCGTTCCGTTATAGAACGTGAACGGATCCGGGAGTTTCTCGTTGACCTCGGTCAGACCACTCGGCTCAGGCAACGTGGGCAGGACACACGTGAAGGGGCCGCCGCCAGCCCCGCTGGTCGCGCTGGTCCCGCTGGTTGCGCTGGCCCCGCCGGTCCCGTCAGCCCCGCCGGTCCCGCTGGCCCCGCCCGTCGGGGAGCCGCCCGTGCCGGACCCACTCGTCGGACCACCGCCGCCCGTACTGGCGACTCCGCTGGTCACGGAAGCACCGCTGGTCGCGGAGCCTCCACTCGTGGTGACTCCCCCGCTCCCGCTCGGTGTCCCGCCGCCTGTGCCCGTAGCATCTCCCCCGGTACCGCCGGATCCGATTTCTGAAGCGCAGCCAGGGAAGTTCAAGAGGGCGAGGGCGGGAATCGCGAGAGCGGCTAAGCTACGCGAAGCACGAGAACGGACAGACATGAATGCCTCCATGTTTCGAATGCAGTGGCGGAAAGCGACACGCGGTGCATGACACGTAGTACGTGACACGCGAAAAACCGCCGTTCTTATAGCAGACGTCAGGGGAACCTGTGCGTCTTTCGCGTTGATGACGCTGTTTTTGTCACGCGTACGAATTTGCGCTGTGACCATGCCAATGGCACGTGAACGAGACAGTGGCCTCCTTGCTCTGCTTCGGGCTGGTCTCGTCGTGATGGATCATCTCCGAGATTTCCTGCTGCCGGCACACCCACTGCACCCGGGTCGTCACCTTCGTGCCATCCATCGTGGTGAAGGGATCGTGCAGCTTGTCATACGCCTTCAGCTCGCTGAAGGCGGGCATGTTGGGCACGGGGCAGTCCGCGCCGTGGGTCTCGACCCCGACCAGCGTCGTGTCCCCGCCGCCCGTCGGGTTCGAGCCGCAGGCGCCCGCACCGCTCGTCGAGGAACCGCCCGTTCCCGAGGTCACGCCACGGGTGCTGCCGCCGCCGGTGCCGGCCACGGACGACGTGGTGCCAGCCGACGAAGAGCCGCTGGTCGGGCTGCCGGTGCTGGAGTTGTCATCCTCATCAACTGTGATGCCGCCATGACTGGGGCCGCACGCGACGAACGGGGGGAGGAGGGCCGTTAGACGGACAGGTTTGGAGAAGGTTGGCCCGAACGACATCGTCAGATCCCATTCCCAGCGGAGGGCGGTTCGATCACGCTTATCGCTGGGAATCGTACGACCGGAGCGGGCAGCGTTTGGTCAGGATGCAAATGTTCAACAAGCCTGCAGTCGATGTGATCCATACGGATCATCTCCGGGAACACCTCGCGAAAGCTCGCACCTACGGGACATCCGAGGAAGCGACGCTCTTTGGCAAGACTTTTTTCGTCGCGTCGCGTTCACGTAGAGTCGGGTCGTTTGCTCGTCGTCGGAGGACGAACCGCACTCCGGCGGTGATGTGCCCGCGAAGGCACGAGCTCAGCGGCACCGGGCGGTTCTTCTCCCGCCGCCAGGCGGCCTGCACACTCGCCCTTACCCCGCGCGAGCTTGCCGTTCCGCCGCGGTGCCCCAGGAGGATCGCATCATGGCTCGACTGCGACGCCTCATCGAGCCGGGGACGCGCGCGACGCCCGATCTCCTGTCCGGGCTCCGCGCGCTGGCTCGGCCGCTGCGCTCCACGGCCGATCTCGACCCCTTGATCGAGCGCATCGGCGACGCGCGCTGCGCGCTCCTGGGCGAGGCGACGCACGGGACGCGCGAGTTCTACACGTGGCGCGCGGAGCTCTCCAGGCGGCTGATCGTCGAAGCGGGCGCCTCCTTCATCGCCGTCGAGGGCGACTGGCCCGATTGCTACCGCGTCAACCGCTATGTGAAGGGCCACGCGGACGCGGGGAGCAGCGCCCGCGCGGTGCTGCGCGCCTTCGATCGCTGGCCGACGTGGATGTGGGCCAACGAGGAGGTCGCCGAGCTGATCGAGTGGCTGCGCAGGCACAACCAGGGTCGGCCCGAGGAGCAGCGGGTCGGCTTCTACGGGCTGGACGTCTACAGCCTCTGGGACTCGCTCCGCGAGGTCATGCGCTACCTGGAAGGGGCCGCCCCCGACGCGCTGCCGGCCGCGCGGCGCGCGCTGCGCTGCTTCGAGCCGTATGCCGACGATGCCCAGGAGTACGCCCGGGCGACGGTGCTCGTGCCGGAGTCGTGCCAGGCGGAGGCCGTCAAGCTGCTCGCCGAGGTGCGCAGGCGAGCGCCGGGGTTCGGCGCCGACGGGCGCGACGGCCACTTCGTCGCCGAGCAGAACGCGCTCGTGGTCAAGAACGCCGAGGCCTACTACCGGGCGATGGTGCGCAGCAACGCGGAGTCCTGGAACGTCCGCGATCGGCACATGGCCGAGACGCTCGATCGGCTGCTCGAGCAGCACGGCCCGCGCGCCCGCGCGCTCGTCTGGGCGCACAACACGCACATCGGCGACGCGCGCTTCACCGACATGGCGGAGCGGGGTGAGGTGAACCTCGGCCAGCTCGCCCGCGAGCGCCACGGGGAGGAGCGCGTGGCGCTCGTCGCCTTAGGCACCCACCGAGGCACGGTGATCGCCGCCCGGGAGTGGGACGCGCCGATGGAGGTGATGCGCTTGCCGGTCGGGCGGCCCGAGAGCTGGGAGGACCTGCTGCACGACACGGGCAACCAGGACCGGCTGCTGATCTTCGACCCGGGGCGGCTACCGGAGGAGTCGCTGGACTGGCGCGGCCACCGCGCCGTCGGCGTCGTTTACCACCCCGAGTACGACTGGTACGGGAACTACGTGCCGACGGCGCTGCCGCGCCGCTACGACGCGCTGATCTTCGTGGACGAGTCGCAGGCCGTCCGGCCCCTGCACCTCGCGCCGCGGGCAGAGAAGGAGCCGCCGGAGACCTACCCTTCCGGCGTGTGACGCCGGCTGCATGGCGCGCGCAGCGCAAAGCGCGCTGGGCGCGCGGGCATCCCGGCGCAGGAGGAGGTGAATCCATTGAACCGCGGAAGCGCTGTGTACGCGATCCTCTTCGACCTCGATGGGACCCTGGTGGACACGGTCTACGCCCACGTCCTGTCGTGGCAGCGCGCGTTCGCCGAGGCGGGCATGCCGATCGACGCCTGGCGGGTGCACCGGCGCATCGGGATGAGCGGCGGGCTCTTCGCTCGCGCGGTCGCGCGCGAGGTCGGCTATCCGCTGGCGGCCGAGCAGGCGCGCTTCGTCCAGGAACGCCACGGCGAGATCTTCCAGCAGATCCTGCCGGAGCGGCGCGCTCTCCCGGGGGCCGTCGCGCTGCTCCGCCAGCTGCGCGAGGCGGGCGTGCCGCACGGGATCGCCACCTCCGGACGGCGTCCGGACATCGACGCCTCGCTCGCGGCGCTCGAGCTCCCGCCGGACATGGTCGTGGTCGCTCGCGGCGACGTGAGTCGCGCAAAGCCGGCGCCCGATCTCTTCTTCGCGTGCCAGCAGCGCCTCGAGGTGGCGGCCGAGGACTGCTATGTTGTCGGTGACTCCGTATGGGATCTGCTCGCCGCGCGCCGAGCCCGCATGTTCGGGGTCGGGTTGCTCTCCGGTGGGTACGGGCAAGATGAGCTGCTCGCGGCGGGGGCGTACCGGGTATACCGCGACCCCGCGGAGCTCGGCGCCGCGCTCGACGAGCTCGGCGTCCTGCCCTGAGGGCCGCCTGGCGAAGGCGGTCCACGCGCGGCGGCCGAAATCAGGAATGGGCCTCAGGGAGGCTCTGAAGGCGAGGTGAACCGATGCTCTCGTTACAATCTCCCGACTTCCACCATGGCGACGTGATCCCGATCGTGCACACCTGCGAGGGGAAGGACGTGCCGCCCGCGCTCTCCTGGTCGGGCGTCCCCGGCGGCACGAAGAGCCTTGCGCTCATCGTCGACGACCCGGACGCGCCCGATCCACGCGCCCCCAAGACGACGTGGGTCCACTGGGTGCTCTACAACATCCCGCCCGACGCCGGTGGCCTGCCCGAAGGCGCGCACAAGGCCGATCTGCCGACAGGCACGCTCGAGGGAAGGAACGACTGGAAGCGCGCCGGCTACGGCGGCCCGTGCCCGCCCGTCGGCAAGCACCGCTACTTCTTCAAGCTGTATGCGCTCGACACCGTGCTGCCCCCGCGAGGCGGGCTCACGAAGGTGGAGCTCGAGAAGGCGATGTCGGGACACGTCCTCGCGCGTGTCGAGCTTGTCGGGACGTACCAGAAGGGGCACCGCCCGTAGGAGCCGCTCGCCGTCGGCCCCTGCTCGCGTTCGCCCACGCGCGCGCCTTCGTGCGCTACGGGCTCATCCGCGTCGCTCGGCTCGCTGCGGCGTGCTTTTGTACGCCTCGCTCGCCTCCCTGGCGGATGAGCCCGTATCACCCGAATCTACACCTCACTATGGACGCGCCTTCGGCGCACGCTCATTCGCATTTGCAGACCGGGCGACCGTCATCGTCACAGTGGCACTGACACACTCCCTCATGACACGTGACGACTTTATCGCCCTTCGGGCAGGTGGCGACGCACGAGGCGATCGAGTCCTCCTCCCCGCCCGCCGCGACCTCAGCGTCTCTAGCCGGCGAAGGATCTGGCTCATTGGCGTCGACCGACGCCCCCGCTCTGCCGTCCGCAGCCTCCGCGGCAGCGCTCGTCCAGAGCGCCGTGGAAGCGGGCAGCACCGACAACACGAACACCGATAACAGCGTACCGCGCATCTTCACTCCTCCTGATCAGCGATGCTTCCATGAATGGGCATCATTGATTGCCAGGGGCCGAGGCACGCGGCGTGCCGAATGGCGCGGCCGGCGGCCGAGCTCGCGGCGCAGCGGCGGGTACGGGGGCGCTGCCCCGCATGTGTCCGCGATGTTCAGACAGCGGAGCCAGCCCGGCTGCGCGGGTTGAGCTCGCCTGTCCTGACGGATCATCACCAAAGGCAGCGAGATCGCTGTTTCGAACGCGACAATCCGAGCAAAGGGTTGCGCGCGATGGTTTGCTCGAACACGCAAGCTGGCCGCGGGCGGGAAGCGCCGACGAGCGGCCGCGGCCTCACATTGGCGCGGCGAGAGGGCGCGGCGCGCGCTGGACCGGCCGAGAGCGCGGCTGGCACGACGAGTGCTCTTACGTCGGACGTCATGCAGCACACAGGGGCACATGACCTGCGAGCTGGCTTGATGGACCGAGTTCAGTGGAGCTCCTCGAACGCAGGGGCTCCGCACGGTCGGCAAACGCAGCTGGCATGTCTGGCCTCTCTAACCATCAACCATCACAAGATCGAACGAAAGAGAAAGAACATGACACGAAAGATCATCACCGCGGTCGCTGGTATGTCGTTGTTCGTCGGCGTGGCGATGGCGCAGGCAGCGACGCCCGCCACCTCGAGCCTGAAGGGCCGCTCAGTCGTTCACGCCAACGCGAGCGCCGGCGTGCCCGAGAAGGTGGCGTACTACTGCGGGTTCCCTGGGGCCAACGTGGCCACCTCGACGAACATCGGCATCGCGGGCATCGCCATCGGGACCTCGGGCTCCGTCGCCCAGTCGTCGGTCGCCCAGGCCGGCGGGTACGGCAACGTCGGTGTCGCGACGGCGAACGCAGGGGGCTTCCACGGCCATGGAGGCTGGAGGAGGATCGCGCTGAACGACGCGCCGGCGTCCGGTCAAACAGACATCCTCTTCGACAACTAGCGTTCCGCCCGCAGAGGTCCGGCCAGAGATGGCCGGACCTCTGCGCCGCTCTCCGACGACCCCGAACCCGGGATGGACGAAACCATGCGCCGTTTACTCCGTGTGCTCTCGACGTCCGCGCCCGCGCTGCTCGCCGCGGCGCTCTGTTTTCATTTCGCGATGACAGCCGCATACCTGACGCCGCAGAACCCGCTCCAGCTCCGCTTCGCGCGGCTCATCAGCGGGTACATGAACCCGTTCTTCCAGCAGAACTGGCACCTCTTCGCCCCCGATCCCATCACCGACACGCGCCTCGTGATGGTCGCCTGCCGCCTGCACGAGCCGGACGGGAGCACGACAGAGACCGGGTGGACCGATATCACGACCCCCTACTGGGAATCCCACCTGGAGAACCGACTCGGCCCCGCGACCCGCCTCGGACGATCGGTGACGGGCGCGGCGCGCATGATCTACACCGTCGATCCGACGTCGCTGCAGATGGCGAAGAAGCTCGATCAGCAGCGCACGCGCGCGCAGGCGGGCGAAGGCGGCGCAGAGGCCCCCGAAGCGCAGGTGGTCGACCAGCTCAGGGACGAGGTGAAGAAGGAGCAGGACGCTGGCTATCAGCTCGGCAAGAGCGTCCTGGAGCGGGCCGGCTCCGCGCACTGTGACAGCCTGTACGGCCCGAACCGCACCGCGGCGGTGCGGCTGCGCCTGGCGGTGCTGAAATTCCCGCGCTTCTCCCGGCGCGACCTGCCCGACTCGAAGGGTGAGATGACGTACTATGATTTCGACTGGGCTCCCTATCAACAGGTGGCGCCGCTGGACGCGACGGCCGAGGACAGACACCAGACGCCCATGGCCCTCCGGGCAGCAGCCGCGGAGGAGAGGTGACGCCATGCTGAGCAAGCTGAACGCACGCTGGCAACGCATCGTGGAGCTCGCGAGCCGCGAGCGCTGCCTGATCGGGGCCAGCCTCTTCCGGATCGTCGCCGGGTTGACCATCCTCCACCTCTACCTGGCCAACTACTTCCAGCGCCATTACCTCTATGGCCCCGAGGGGGTGTGGCCGTTCGCGCGGTCGCTCGAGGAGGCCCACAACACCGGCGCGTTCTCGATTTACCTGCTCAGCAGGTCGCCGCTCTACTTCGATGTCGTCTTCCACCTCGCCATGCTGTTCGCGGCGCTGTGGGTGATCGGCTTCCGCACGCGGCTCATGTCGCTGCTCACGTATGTTGGGCTCTGGTCCTTGCATCAGCGGAACCCCGCCTTGCTCGACGGCGGCGACAACCTCGTCCGGCTCGCGCTGCTGTACGGCATCTTCGCCGAGCTCGGCGCATACTTCTCGCTCGACGCCGACCGCCTGCGCGCGCAGCGGGAGCGCGGCGGAGACCTCCAGCGGATCAAGGGGATGCTCCACAACGCGGCGATCCTCGCCTGCGCCGTCCAGGTGTGCCTGGTCTACGGGGTCGCAGGGCTCTACAAGGTGCAGGGGGAGCTGTGGCAGAACGGGACGGCGCTTTATTACATCACCCGCGTCGGCGAGTTCACGTGGCCCGGCCACAGCGACAGCCTGTCTCGCAGCGTGGCGGTGGTGACGGCGCTGACCTACACGACAGTCGGGTTCCAGATCAGCTTCCCGTTCCTGTTCGCCCTGAACCGGCACACACGCAGGCTCTCGCTCGCCGCGGCGTTCCTGTTCCACGCCGGCATCGCCGTCATGATGGGGCTCGGCACGTTCGCCGCGTTCATGATCAGCGTCGAGCTGGCGCTCATCGCGGACGCGGAATACCGGGCGATCGGCGCGTTCGCCAGGCGGCTCGTGTCCTTCGAGGCGCCCTCGCTCCGGCGCCTCGTGCCAGCGCGCCGGATCCAGACGAAGTAGCGCGGCGTGGCGCGGGCGCGCTCGAGCGCCCGCCCGATCTCCCGCCGGCGTCCCAGCGCTTCCCACCCAGCCTCACCGGCCTCACCAGCCTTCCGCCACGCGGATCGCGATCTTCCCGATCGTGCGGCCCGACTCGATGGCGCGGTGCGCCTGCGCAAGCTCGCGCACCGGGTAGCTCGCGCTGACAATGGGCCTGATGTGGCCTTGCGCCGCCAGCTCGGCCACCGCGGCGAGCGCGCGGCCCTGCGCGTGCGGGTCGAGCCGCCAGATCGTGGCAGCCCCCATCACATGATAGAGGAGCGACGCCGCCTTCATGAACAGCCGGTCCGCGACCGGCGCAGGCGTCGGCACGATGCTCACCACGGTGCCCATCGGCGCCACGGCGTCGAGCGCCTGATCCAGCGCGCGGCCACCGGCGTTGTCGAAGGCCACCGCGACGCCCGCCCCGCCGGTCAGATCCCGGCACGCCTGGCCCACGTCCTGCGTGATGTGATCGAGCACGACCGCGGCGCCGAGGTCGCGGCAGAGCGCCGTCGACTCGGGTCGGCTGGCGGTCGCCACCCCCCGTAGCCCGAGGTGACGCGCGAGCTGCAGCTGCAGGTGGCCCACGCCGCCTGCGCCCGCGGTGACCAGCACCGTGGCGCCAGGCGCGGGCCGCGCGCGCGAGAGGCATTCCCAGGCCGTGACGCCCGCGAGCGACAGGCATGCAGCCTGCTCATGGGAGAGGGCCTCCGGTTTGCGCGCGAGGGTGCGGCTGTCGGCCACAACCCGCTCCGCGTTCGCGCCCTGCCCAAACAGGCTCGGTGAGCCGAACACCTCGTCTCCGACCGCGAGATCGTCGACGCCGGGGCCGACCGCGTCGACGATCCCGGAGACGTCGTAGCCGAGCACCAGCGGAAACTGCCGCTCGATGCGGCGCGGCCCGGGCGCGACCGAGCGCGCCCGGATGTCTGCCGGGTTGACCGACGAGGCGATCACGCGCACCCTCACCTGGTGGGGTCCGGGCGCTGGCTCGGGCAGCTCCAGCGGCACGAGCTGCGAGGCGTCGCCATGGTGATGGATTCCGATTGCCTTCATGCGTTGCGGTCCTCTCGAGCGACGCCGGCGTGCGGCGGCTCAGGCGCAGTGTGTCCGCCGGCGGCGGCCCTGTATTGAACGATGGTGAGATCAGCGCCGCCCGCGCCGCTGCTCGACGATCGCCTTGCCCTGACGGGCAAGGGCGTAACGGATGCCGGCCTGGAGATCGCGCTGCGTCAGGAGGTTTCCCAGATCGATCCCCTGCGCGACCAGCGTCTGTGCGACGTCGGGTGACGCCCCGACGAGGACACACGTGGCGCCAAGGAGCGCGGCCGCCCGCGTGGCCTGGAGGAGGCGGGCGGCCACGTCGGCGTCGAGGACCGGTACGCCCGTGATGTCGATGAGCACCGTCTCGGCCCTGTTGCGCTCGATGCCCTGCAGGAGCGTCTCCAGGAGCTGTGCGCCGCGGGCGGAGTCGATGGTCCCCACGAGGGGCACCACGAGGATGCCTTCGTGGACCGGGATGACCGGCGTGGACAGCTCCTGGATGACGTCGAGGAGCTTCCGCTGCGTCGCGAACCACGCGAGCTCTTTCTGCACCGCCTCGTTGGCGCGCTTCTTCTCCGTGATGTCCTCGATCATGACCAGGAGATAGCGGCAGACGCCGTGCTCGTCTTTGAGCGGCACCTTCACCATGTGAAGCCACCGCTCCCCGGCCGGCGTGGCGATGCGCGTTTCGGGCACGTCCACGATCTCGCCCTTCTCGATCACGTCACGATCCATGCGATCGAGCCAGTTGGCCTCCTCCAGCCGATGCGGGAAGAGGTCGAAGACGTTCTTGCCGAGAACGGCGCTCCGGGGGGCGCCGAAGACTGTTTCGTAGTGGCCGTTCATCCGGACAACGCGGAATTCCGTCACTTCCTTGATGAAGACCGAGACGGGCACGTGCTCGATGATGGTGTCGAGGAAGCTCTCGATGGGCACCGTCTCTGGCTCGCTGCGCGGCGCAGCCGGGCTGTGGACGCAGACGAGCGCGCCGCGCGCGCCATCGACGCGAAGCTGCGTGACCGAGATCTCGCACGACGGCGCGCCAGGCGCGCCGCCCCGGAGCTCGATGCCGGCCTGCTCGCGCTCGCCGTCGAGCACAGCGCGGATGCCTGCGAGCACCTCCTGCGCCTCGCCGGCGAGCCCCTCGGGCGACGCGGGCAGGGCGGCCAGCGCGCATGGAGGCGACACCGGCCAGGCGGTGAACGCGCCCTCCGCGAGGATCTGCTCCAGGCGGGGATTGGCGCACCGGAGCGCTCCCTTTGCATCGAAGACAGCGGCAGGTACCGGGAGCGCGCAGAGGAGCGGCAGGGGGTCGACGCCAGCGTGCGGCAGGGGGCCGGCGCCGGCGTGCGGCAGAGGGCCGGCGCCGATGTGCGAGCCAGGCCCATCGAGATCTATGGTCATTCGGGATCCTTCTACGCGACACGAGCGGCCCAGCGTTCTCCGAGCCGGACGCCCCGTCGAATAGCCTAACCTTTCAACGCGCTCTCCGGGAATCGCCATGCGCCCGCCATTATGTAATAGACTTAACAATCTCGTGCGGGTAGCGCCGTCGCTCACCCCGAGTTGGTCAACGCCTGCTCGGGCGCGCGACCTCGGCTCGCACCGCTGCTCGAGCCGCTCGCGGCGTACCGACGAGGACACGGCCTGATCGGGCGGCATCCGACGCGCCTGGCACGGAGGTTGATATCGCTGCTCTCCGTGGATGGCGAAACCATCTCTCGGCCGTCTGCCGCCACCGGGCCGCACGCCGCGCCCGGCCGCCTCGTCCTGGCGCTGCCCGGCCGCTCGCTGCCCGGACGAGGCGGGCAGCGCGCCCCCCGCGCCCGGATCCACGAAGCCCGCGGGAGACGCCATGCGCGCGCGTGATCTCGGCGTCGCGCCTGGCATCTTCGATCCGGGGCCGCTGAACGCGATCACCGACGTGGGCGGCGTGCGCGTCGGGCACGCCACGGTGATCGAGGGGGACGCGATCCGCACCGGCGTCACCGCCGTATTCCCCCACGGGGGAAACCTCTACCTCGATCGCGTCCCCGCGGCGATTCACGTGGGCAACGGGTTTGGAAAGCTCGTCGGCGCGACCCAGGTCCGCGAGCTGGGTGAGCTGGAGACTCCCCTTCTCCTCACGACCACGCTTTGCGCGTTCCGGGCCGCCGACGCGCTCGTCGAATGGATGCTGGCGCAGCCGGGCATGGAGGAGGTGCGCTCGCTCAACCCGGTCGTCGGCGAGACCAACGACGGCGTGCTCAACGCGGTGCGGCTCCGTCCGATCACCGCCGATCACGTGCGCGCGGCGCTGGGCTCGGCGCGGGAGGGGCCCACGCTGGAGGGGTGCGTCGGCGCGGGCACGGGCACCGTCGCGTTCGGATGGAAGGGGGGGATCGGCACCGCCTCGCGGGTGCTGCCAGCGTCGCTCGGCGGGGCCTGCGTCGGCGTGCTCGTCCAGTCGAACTTCGGCGGCGTGCTGCAGGTGATGGGGGCGCCCGTCGGCGAGGAGCTCGGCCGGTACGCTTTCCGGTCGCAGGTCGAGGCGGCGGCGGGAGACGGCTCCATCCTCATCCTTGTCGCGACGGACGCGCCGCTGTCGGATCGCAACCTCGGACGACTCGCCGCCCGCGCGATGCTGGGCCTCGCGCGCACCGGGTCCTCCGGCGCGAACGGCTCCGGCGACTACGCGATCGCCTTCTCGACGAGCGCCTCGGTGCGGCGCCGCTCCGGCGCGAAGCGGCTCGCGACCACGGAGCTCTCGAACCACGAGACGTCCGCCCTCTTCCAGGCCGTGATCGAGGCGACGGAGGAGGCCATCTACAACTCGCTTTTCACGGCCGAGACCACCACGGGGAGCGGTCGCACCGTGGACGCCATTCCGCTGGATCGCGTCCGTGAGGTGCTGTCGAGGCACGGCGTCCAGCGGCCGTCCGGCCGCTCCCGCCCTGCATGACGCAAGAGGCCGCCGCAGGCGGGCCGGCGCGAGCGCTGGCCGCCATTTCCCGTGGCGCAGCGAGGCGCTTTTGGCAACATCACGAATCGACCGGGCGCCTCGGAGACCGATCCGGCCTTGGACACCCTCCCTTTATGACCGACAGTCCACGTTACCGCGTGCTGGGGGTGCTGCACCAAGGTGCGGACACGATCCTCTACCGCGCGCGGCGCGAGGAGGACGGCCGGCCGGTGGTGCTCAAGGCCCTGCGGCGCGACCACGCAAGCCCCCGCGCCCTCAGCCGGCTCCAGCACGAGCTCGAGGTCGCCAGGGCCCTGAAATCGCCCGTCGTCGTCCAGGCCTACGGGATCGAGCCGTTCCGCGACCAGATGACCCTGGTCCTCGAGGACTTCGGCGGCCGCTCGCTCGACAGGTTCCTCGATGGGCCGATGCGCCCGATGTCGATCGAGCGCTTCCTCCCCCTCGCCCTCCGCCTCGCCGGCGCGCTCGCCGAGCTCCACCGACACCACGTCATCCACAAGGACATCAAGCCCCAGAACCTGCTCTACAACCCCGACACCGACGAGGTGAAGATCACCGATCTCGGCATCGCCTCCCTCTCCCCCCGCGGGGCACAGGAGCTCGCACACGACGGGCTCATCGAGGGCACGCTCGCTTACATGGCGCCGGAGCAGACAGGCCGCATGAACCGCCGGGTCGACGAGCGGACCGATCTGTACTCCCTCGGCGTCACCTTCTACGAGATGCTGACTGGCACCCTGCCCTTCCAGGCCAGTGATCCCGTCGCGTGGGTCTATTGTCACATCGCCCAGGCGCCGCAGCCGCCGCACGCGCTCGTCCCATCGGTTCCACCGCAGCTCTCCGCCGTCGTCCTCAAGCTGCTCTCCAAGGCCGCCGAGGAGCGCTACCAGAGCGCACTCGGCCTGCGCCACGACCTCGACACGTGCTTTTCCCAGCTGCGCCAGAGCGGCGCCATCGATGCCTTCCCGCTCGGACAGCGCGACGTCTCCGACCGGTTCCAGATCCCGCAGCGGCTCTACGGCCGTGAGCGCGAGGTGGAGGCGCTGCTCGCCGCGTTCGAGCGCATGGTCGCGAGCGGCCGGCCGGAGGTCGTGCTCGTCTCGGGCTACTCGGGCATCGGCAAATCCTCGCTCGTCGCCGAGCTGCACGGGCCCGTCGTGCGCGAGCGCGGCTTCTTCCTCTCCGGAAAGTTCGATCAGCTCAAGCGCGACGTCCCCTACCGCCCCCTCCTTCACGCCTTTCGGGGGCTCGTGCAGGAGATCCTCAGCGCGAGCGAGCAGCAGGTCGAGCGCTGGCGAGAGCGCCTCCGCGAGGCCGTCGGCGCGAGCGGCGGGCTGCTCACTGACATGCTCCCCGAGCTCGCGTTGCTGCTCGGCCCACAGCCCGCCGTGCCCGAGCTCCCGCCCACCGAGGCCCAGAGCCGATTGCTCGCCACGCTCCAGCGCTTCGTCGCGGCCTGCGCCCGGAAGGAGCACCCCGTCACCCTCTTCCTCGACGACCTGCAATGGGCCGACCCCGGTAGCCTCCTGCTGCTCGAGCAGCTCGCCACCCTCGCCGGCGACGCGCACCTCCTGCTCATAGGCGCTTATCGCGACAACGAGGTCGGCCCCGCGCACCCGCTCCGGCTCACGCTGACCGACGTGCAGAAGCGCGGCGCCGCCATCTCCGAGCTCTTCCTCGAGCCGCTCTCCGTCGCCCACGTCGGGGCGCTCGTCGCCGAGGCGGTCCATGCGCCCGAAGCGCAGGTCGAGCCGCTCTCACGGCTGGTTTACGAGAAGACCGCCGGCAACCCCTTCTTCCTGATCCAGTTCCTCATCGCCTTGCACGACGAGGGGCTCATCACCTTCGATGCCGACGAGGGCGCATGGCGGTGGGAGTTCGCCGCCATCCGCGACAAGGGCTTCACCGACAACGTCGTCGAGCTGATGGTGGGCAAGCTGGAGCGGCTGGCCGTCCCCACGCGCGACGCCCTCAAGCTCGCCGCGTGCCTCGGCGGCAGCGGGGATCTCGACACCCTCGCGATCATCGCGCGCCGCCCGGCGGAGGGGCTCCGCGAGGCGCTCGAGGAGGCCGTGCGGGAAGGGCTGCTGCTCCGCCGGGACAGCGCCTATCGCTTCCTCCACGACCGGGTGCAGCACGCCGCTTATTCGCTCATCCCGGCCGGACAGCTCGCCGAGGTGCACCTCCGGATCGGTCAGCTGCTCTTGAAGGCACGGCGCGCCGAAGAGCGCGAGGACGCGCTCTTCGACATCGTGGGCCACCTCAACCGCGGCGCCGCGCTCATCCGCTCCCAGGCCGAGCGCGACGAGCTCGCCGCCCTCAACCTCCGCGCTGGCAGGAGGGCCAATGCCGCCGCGGCGTATCAGTCTGCCGCCGCCCTCTTCGCCGCCGGCCTGGCCCTCCTCGCGCGAGATCCCCGCGAGCGATGGGAGACTCGGTACGACCTGGCCTACCCTCTGAGCCTCGAGCGCGCGCGCGCCGCGTACATCACCGGCAGCTCCGAGGAGGCCGAGCGGCTGATCGAGGAGCTCCTGGTGCGCACGAGGAACGAGATCGAGCGCGCCGCGGTCGTCGAGCTCGCCGTCATCTTCTATCAGACCCGAGGGCGATCCGACCACGCCGTCGAGCTCGGGCTCGCGTGGCTCCGCGCCTCGGACATCGATCTTCCGCTCCACCCCACCGACGCACAGGTCAGAGAAGAGACCGAGAGCCTCTGGCAAGCCCTCGGCGATCGGGCGATCGAGGATCTGCTCCGCCTGCCCCCCATGGAGCACCCGGAGTGCAAGGTCGTGATGGCCGTGCTGCAAGCCGTGGCCGGCCCTTCGATCTTCGTGGACCAGGACCTGCACTACCTCGTCGTCCTGCGCATGGTGAAGCTCGGGCTGCGCCACGGCAACGCGGAGAGCTCCGCCCACGCGTACGCCGGCTTTGCGCGGATGTTCGGCCCGCGGTTCGGGCGATACCGCGAGGCCTACCTGTTCGGAAAGCTCGGCTACGACCTCGCGGACAGGAGCAACCTCCTCACCGTGAAGTCGCTGGTATTCACCATCTTCGGACAGCACGTCGTCTTCTGGACACGCCACTACCGGGAGACGTACCCCTACACGCGCGCTGGCTTCAGCGCCGCGGTCGAGTCCGGCGATCTGCACATGGCGTGCTTCAACTGCATCTGGGCTCCGCTGTTCCCGCTGCTCGCCGGCGAGCCGCTGGAGGACGTCCTCCACGAGGTCGAGGAGCGCAGCCGCTTCGTGCGCAAGGCCGGTTACGAGTTCGCCTACGGCGTCCTGGCCAGCACCCACGCCATCATCCAGACGCTGCGCGGGAGGCCGGTCCGCTTCTCGACGCTCGACGGCTCCGAGCTGGACCGGCAGGCCTTCGAGGCGAAGCTCGATGAGGGGGACATGAGGGGCGTCCGCGGCCTCCATTACAGCATGAAGGCCCGCGCCCTCTTCGTGCTCGGCTCTCACGACGAAGCGCTCGCCGCGGCGACGCGCGTGATCGTCGACCACCCCTTCAAGAGCGAGCCCTACGCGCTCATCGCCGAGAACTGTTATTATCACGCGCTCGCGCTCGCGGCCCTCGCTGACGATGGCGCGACCGAGCCGCCCGAGCCGCCCGAGCCGCACGACGCGCGGCGGTCGCCGGCGGAGGAGCTCCCCGAGGGCCTCCTCGACAGCGAGCGGCAGCTCGGCGAGTGGGCCGCGAGCTGCCCCGACAACTTCCTCCACAAACATGCGCTGGTCCGCGCCGAGATCGCCCGACTCCTCGGGCGCGAGGCCGAGGCAGTCCGCCTCTACGAGCAGGCCATCTCCTCGGCGCGGGAGAACGGCTTCGTCCAGCAGGAGGCCATCGCCTGCGAGCTCGCCGCGCGGTTCTACCGCGATCGCGGCCTGTCCACGCCCGAAGGCGCCTACCTGCGGGACGCCCGCGCCGCCTACTTCCGCTGGGGCGCCCACGCCAAGGTCGAGCAGCTCGACCAGCGTTACCCTTTCCTCGTCGAGCGAAAGCCGATCGCGCCCACCGTCACCTTCGCCGTCCGCGCCGAGCAGTTCGACGTCCTCTCCATCGTCAAGGCGTCTCAGAGCATCTCGGGCGAGCTCAAGCTCCCGCGCCTGCTCGAGATGCTCCTCCGCATCGTGGTCGAGCACGCGGGCGCCGGAGAGGGGGTCGTGCTCCTGGTCCGGGAGGAGCGCCTGTCGACCGCGGCGGCGATCTCGACGTCGCGCTCGACGTCCGGCAGCGCGGCGCGGCTGCTCGACGCGGGCGAGGCGTCGTCGGCGCTGCCGCAATCCATTCTCAACTACGTCCTCCGCAGCCACGAGCGCGTGCTGCTCGACGACGCGACCGCCAGGCACCCATTCTCGGAGGACGCGTATTTCGCGCGCAAGAGGCCGAGGTCGGTGCTGTGCCTCCCGATCATGCGGCAGGCCCGGCTGCTCGGCGTGCTCTACCTGGAGAACGGGCTCGTGGCCGGGGCGTTCACCCCCGGGCGGCTCACCGTGCTCGAGCTGCTCACCTCGCAGTCGGCCATCTCGCTCGAGAACGCCATGCTCTATGCCGATATCGAGCAGGAGAACGCCGAGCGGCGGCGGGCGGAGCAGGCGCTGAAGGCCAACCAGGCGACGCTGCAGGCCATCGTCGACAACTCCGCCGCGGCCATCTTCCTCAAGGATCGCGAGGGCCGGTATCTGCTCGCCAACCGCCACGCAGGGAACGTGGCCGGCGTGCCGAGCCATGAGCTCCTCGGAAAGACCGACGCCGAGCTCTATCGTGGTGTGGACGTCGGGATCCTCCGAGACAACGACCGGCGGGTGCTCGACGCGGGCGAGCCGCTGGAGTTCGAGGAAGAGGTGATGATGAAAGAGGGCGAGCCGCGCACCTATCTGTCCCTCAAGTTCCCGCTCGGCGAGAGCGTCATGCCCGGCGTGGTCTGCGGCATCTGCACCGACATCACCGAGCGCAAGCGCGCCGAGCTCGCCGAGCGCTTCCTCGCCGACGCGAGCCGCAAGCTCATGGCCCTCGGCTACGGCGCCACCCTCGAGAGCGTCGCGCAGCTCGCGCTGCCAGCGCTGGCCGACCGCTGCGTCATCGACGTGGACCTCGCCCAGGACGCCCCGGGGCGGACGGTCACCGCGGGGATGCCGGCCGAGCTCGCAAGCGCGGTGACGGACGCGCTGCGGCCCCTGGCAGCGGCGTCGCCGGACCGGCCCGAGATAGGCGACGTGCGCGCCGCGCCTCTCCTCGATCCGCTCGGCGTTCACTCGTTCCTCAGGGTCCCGCTCCTCGCGCGCGAGCGGCGCTTCGGCGTCATGACCCTGCTGGCGGCCGCGCCGCGGCACCGATACGGCCCTGCCGACCTGTGGCTGGCCCAGGAGCTGGCGAGCCGCGCAGCGCTCGCCCTCGACAACAGCCGCCTGTTCGCCGAGGCGCAGGAGGCGATCGAGCGCCGCGACGAGTTCCTCCTGGTCGCATCCCACGAGCTCAAGACGCCGCTCACCTCGCTCACGATGCAAGCCCACCTCCTCGCTCGGCTCCTGCCCCGCCTCCAGCGCGGGGAGGTCGCCCCGGAGCGCATCGACGCCGCGATCCAGCTCCTCAACCGCCAGATCGCGCGCCTCGCCCACCTGGTCAACGAGCTGCTCGACGTCACCCGCCTGAACGCCGGCCAGCTGACCCTCGCGCGCGCGCCCGTCGATCTGGCCGCCCTGGCGCGCGAGGTCGTCGAGCGGATGCACCAGCAGGTCGTGGACGCCCGCTGCCGCACCCGGCTCGAGCTGGACGAGCCCGTGATTGGACACTGGGATCCTTCTCGGATGGAGCAGGTCCTCATCAATCTGCTGACCAACGCGATGAAGTACGGCGCGGGAGGCCTCATTCACGTCATCGTGCGCCGCGAGGGCGCTCGCGCGGTGCTCGTCGTCCGCGATCATGGCATGGGCATCGCCGAGGCCGATCAAACCAGGATCTTCGAGCGCTTCGAGCGCGCTGTCTCCGTCCGCAACTTCGGCGGCCTCGGCCTCGGCCTCTACATCGTTCGATGGATCGTCACCTCCCACGGCGGCACCATCCGCGTCGAGAGCAAGCCGGGCGCGGGCGCCACCTTCATCGTCGAGCTGCCTTTGCACCCGCCGGAGGCGGAGACGGACGGCCAGGGCACCCTGCTCCGGCCGGCGTAGGCGTTCACCGGAGCCGCAGCCGGCGCTGCCCCGCGCCGTTTGCTCGTGACGGGTCGCAGCGCTTTTGGCAATGTACCAAGTTGAACCGCAGACGCCGCTGACGTCCCGGGTTCAAAGATTCTCCTATGCCCCATAGTCCACGTTACCGCGTGCTGGAGGTGCTGCACCAAGGTGCGGACACGATCCTCTACCGCGCGCGGTGCGCCGAGGACGGCCGGCCGGTGGTGCTCAAGGCCCTGCGGCGCGACCACGCGAGCCCCCGCGCCCTCGGACGGCTCCAGCACGAGCTCGAGGTCGCGACGGCGCTCGCTTCGCCGGTCATCGCCAAGGCCTACGGGATCGAGCCGTTCCGCGACCAGATGACCCTGGTCCTCGAGGACTTCGGCGGTCGCTCGCTCGACAGGTTCCTCGATGGGCCGATGGCCATCGAGCGCTTCTTCCCCCTCGCCCTCCGCCTCGCCGGCGCGCTCGCCGAGCTCCACCGACACCACGTCATCCACAAGGACATCAAGCCCCAGAACCTGCTCTGCAACCCCGACACCGACGAGGTGAAGATCACCGATCTCGGCATCGCCTCCCTCTCCCCCCGCGGGGCACAGGAGCTCGCACACGACGGGCTCATCGAGGGCACGCTCGCCTACATGGCGCCAGAGCAGACGGGCCGCATGAACCGCCGGGTCGACGAACGGTCCGACCTGTACTCCCTCGGCGTCACCTTCTACGAGATGCTGACTGGCACCCTGCCCTTCCGCGCCAGCGATCCCGTCGCGTGGGTCTATTGCCACATCGCCCAGGCGCCGCAGCCGCCGCACGCGCTCGCCCCATCGGTTCCCCCGCAGCTCTCCGCCGTCGTCCTCAAGCTGCTCTCCAAGGCCGCCGAGGAGCGCTACCAGAGCGCCCTCGGCCTGCGCCACGACCTCGACACGTGCTTTTCCCAGCTGCGCCAGGGTGGCGCCATCGAGGCCTTCCTGCTCGGACAGCGCGACATCTCCGACCGGTTCCAGATCCCGCAGCGGCTCTACGGCCGTGAGCGCGAGGTGGAGGCGCTGCTCGCCGCGTTCGAGCGCGTGGTCGCGAGCGGCCGGCCAGAGGTCGTGCTCGTCTCGGGCTACTCGGGCATCGGCAAGTCCTCGCTCGTCGCCGAGCTGCACGGGCCCGTCGTGCGCGAGCGCGGCTTCTTCCTCTCCGGAAAGTTCGATCAGCTCAAGCGCGACGTCCCCTACCGCCCCCTCCTTCACGCCTTTCGGGGGCTCGTGCAGGAGATCCTCAGCGCGAGCGAGCAGCAGGTCGAGCGCTGGCGAGAGCGCCTCCGCGAGGCCGTCGGCGCGAGCGGCAGGCTGCTCACCGACATGCTCCCGGAGATCGAGCGCCTCCTCGGCCCGCAGCCCCCCGTACCCGAGCTCCCGCCCGCCGAGGCCCAGAGCCGATTGCTCGCCACGCTCCAGCGCTTCGTCGCCGCCTGCGCCCGGAAGGAGCACCCCGTCGCCCTCTTCCTCGACGACCTGCAATGGGCCGACCCCGGTAGCCTCCTGCTCCTCGAGCAGCTCGCCACCCTCGCCGGCGACGCGCACCTCCTGCTCATAGGCGCTTATCGCGACAACGAGGTCGGCCCCGCGCACCCGCTCCGGCTCACGCTGGCCGACGTGCAGAAGCGCGGCGCCACCGCCTCCGACATTGTCCTCGAGCCGCTCTCCGCCGCCCACGTCGGGGCGCTCGTCGCCGAGACGGTCCACACACCGGAAGCGCAGGTCGAGCCGCTCGCCCGGCTCGTCCACGAGAAGACCGGCGGCAACCCCTTCTTCCTGATCCAGTTCCTCATCGCCTTGCACGACGAGGGGCTCATCACCTTCGATGCCGACGAGGGCGCATGGCGGTGGGAGTTCGCCGCCATCCGCGACAAGGGCTTCACCGACAACGTCGTCGAGCTGATGGTGGGCAAGCTCAATCGGCTCTCGGTCCCGACGCGCGACGCGCTCAAGCTCGCCGCGTGCCTCGGCGGCAGCCTGACCCTCGACGCCCTCGCGGTGGTCGCGAGGCGGCCGACTGAGGAGCTGCGCGAGGCGCTCGAGGAGGCCGTGCGGGAGGGGCTGCTGCTCCGCCGGGACAGCGCCTATCGCTTCCTCCATGACCGGGTGCAGCAGGCCGCGTATTCGCTCATCCCGCCCGGACAGCTCGCCGAGGTGCACCTCGGGATCGGCCAGCTGCTCTTGAAGGGGCGGAGGCCGGACGAGCGCGAGGACACGCTGTTCGAGATCGTCGGCCACCTCAACCGCGGCGCCGCGCTCCTCCGTTCCCAGGCCGAGCGCGACGAGCTCGCCGCCCTCAACCTCCGCGCCGGCAGGACAGCCAAGGCCGCCGCGGCGTATGAATCTGCCGCCGCCCTCTTCGTCGCCGGCATGGCCCTCCTCGCGAACGAGCCGCAGGAACGCTGGGAGACGCAGCACGCGCTGACCTACGCCCTGAACTTCGAGCGAGCGCACTGCGCGTACATCATCGGCAACTTCGATGAAGCCGAGCGGCTGCTCGAGGAGCTCACCGATCGCTCGATGACCAAGATCGAGAGGGCCGCCGTCGTCGAGCTCGCTGTCGCCCTGCACGTGACCCGCGGGCAGAGCGCCCGCGCTGTGGAGCTAGGTCTCTCCTTCCTGCGCTCCTACGACATCCATCTGCCAACCCACCTCACCGACGCGCGCCTCGACGAAGAGACCGAGAGCGTATGGCAGGCCCTGGGCGACCGGGCGATCGAGGACCTCATCCACCTGCCCCCCATGACGCACCCGGAGATCAAGATCGCGATGAGCATCTTGAAGAGTGTGTCCGTCGCTGCGTATTTCGTGGACCAGAACCTGCATCATCTGGTCCTCGAGCGCATGGTCACGCTCAGCCTTCGCCATGGGAACGCCGAGAGCTCTGCCCATGCGTACGCCGCCTTCGCGCGCGTGCTCGGACCGCGGTTCGGGCGATACAAGGAGGCTTACCTGTTCGGCAAGCTCGGTTACGACCTCGCGGAGAGGAGCGACCACCTCGCCACGAAGCCCACCGTGTTCTTCCTGTTCGGGCAGCTGACCGTCTTCTGGACGCGCCATTACAGAGAGAGCTACCCCTACAATCGCCTCGGCTTCAACGCCGCCGTGGAGTGCGGCGATCTGAACAACGCGTGTTACCATTGCGTCTGGGCATCGGTGTTCCCCCTGCTCTGCGGGGAGCCGCTGGAGGACGTCCTCCACCTGACCGAGGAGCGCCTCGGCTTCGTGCGCAAGGCCGGTTACGCGTTCATCCATGGCATCCTGCTCAGCGTCCGGTACCTCATCCAGACGCTGCGCGGGAGGCCGGTCCATTACGCGATGCTGGATGGCTCCGAGCTGGATCAGGCGGCCTTCGAGGCGCGGCTTCCTCCGGGCTCCTCGTACGGAGCTCATAGCCTGTACTGCTGCCTGAAGGCGCAGGCGCTGTTCCTTCTCGGCTCTCCCCGGGAGGCGCTCGCGGCATCGACCCGTGTCGTCGTCGATTATGACTGGAAGATGGACGCATGCGCGGAGATCCCCGAGATCTTCTATGTTCATGCGCTCGCGCTCGCCGCCGTGTTCGACGACGCGCACGACACGGCGACCTCGCCAGAGCGGGAGCTCCCCGAAGGGCTCCTCGCGTGCGAGCGGCAGCTCGGCGTGTGGGCCGCGAGCTGCCCCGGCAACTACCTCCACAAGCACGTCCTGGTCCGCGCCGAGATCGCCCGGCTCCTGGGGCGCGAGCCCGAGGCCATCCGGCTCTACGAGCAGGCCATCTCCTCGGCGCAAGAGGGCGGCTTCGTCCAGCACGAGGCCATCGCGTGCGAGCTCGCCGCCCGGTTCTACCGCGACCGCGGCCTGTCCACGCCCGCCATCGCTCACCTGCAGCGGGCGCGCGCCGCCTACTTCCGCTGGGGCGCCCACGCCAAGGTCGAGCAGCTCGACCAGCGTTATCCCTTCCTCGTCGAGCGAAGGTCGATCGCCCCCACCGTCACCTTCGCCGTACGCGCCGAGCAGTTCGACGTCCTCTCCGTCGTCAAGGCCTCTCAGAGCATCTCCGGAGAGCTCAAGCTCCCGCGCCTGCTCGAGACGCTCCTGCGCATCGTCGTCGAGCACGCGGGCGCCGGAGAGGGGGTTGCGCTCCTGGTCGGGGAAGATCGCCTGTCAGCCGCGGCGGCTATCACCGCGTCGGGGAGCGCCGCGCGGCTGCTCGAGGCGGGCGAGGCCCTGGCGGCGCTGCCGCAATCCATTCTCAATTATGTCCTCCGCAGCCACGAGCGCGTGCTGCTCGACGACGCGACCGAACGGCACCCGTTCTCGGAGGACGAGTATTTCGGCCGCAAGAGGCCGAGGTCGGTGCTGTGCCTCCCGATCGTGCGGCAAACGCGGCTGCTCGGCCTGCTCTACCTGGAGAACAACCTCGTCACCGGCGCGTTCACCCCAGGGCGGCTCACCGTGCTCGAGCTGCTCGCCTCGCAGTCGGCCATCTCGCTCGAGAACGCCATGCTCTACGCCGATATCGAGCAGGAGAACGCCGAGCGGCGGCGGGCAGAGCGGGAGCTCCGCGAAAGCCAGGCCACGCTGCAGGCCATCGTCGACAACTCCGCTGCCGCCATCTACCTCAAGGATCGCGACGGCCGGTTCCTGCTCGTCAACCGGCGGGTGAGCCGCGGCCTCGGCAGGCCGCTCGATCAAATCGTTGGAAAGACCAGCGCCGAGCTCTTGCCTGCCACCGCGACCGCGATCCTCGACGAACACGACCGGCGGGTGCTCGACTCGGGCGAGCCCATGGAGTTCGAGGAGGAGGTGCTGATAGACGGCGAGCTGCGCACCTACCTGTCCACCAAGTTCCTGCTCGGCGAGAGCGTCATGCCCGGCGTGCTCTGCGGCATCTCCACCGACATCACCGAGCGCAAGCGCGCCGAGCTCGCCGAGCGCTTCCTGGCCGAGGCGAGCCGCAAGCTCATGGCCCTCGGTTACGGCGCCACCCTCGACAGCGTCGCGCAGCTCGCCGTGCCCGACCTGGCCAACTGGTGCGTCATCGACGTGGACCCCGCGCGCAGCCCCCCGGGCGCCCCGGGACACGCGGTCACCGCAGGCCTGCCGGCCGAGCTCGCAAGCGCGGTGACGGACGCGCTGCGGCCCCTGGCAGCGAGCTCTCTGGATCACGCCGAAGTGGGCGACATCCGCGCTGCGCCCCTCCTCGAGCCGCTCGGCGTTCACTCTTTCCTCCGGGCGCCGCTGCTCTCGCGCGACCGGCGCTTCGGGGTCATGACCCTGCTGGCGGCCGCGCCCCGGCGCCGTTACCGCCCCGCCGACCTGTGGCTGGCCCAGGAGCTCGGGAGCCGCGCCGCGCTCGCGCTCGACAACAGCCGCCTGTTCGCCGAGGCCGAGCAGGCGATCGAGCGCCGCGACGAGTTCCTCCTCGTCGCATCCCATGAGCTCAAGACACCGCTCACCTCGCTCACGATGCAAGCCCACCTCCTCGCTCGGCTGCTGCCCCGCCTCCAGCGCGCCGAGGTCGCTCCGGAGCGCATCGACGCCGCGATCCAGCTCCTCAACCGCCAGATCGCGCGCCTCGGCCACCTGGTCGACGAGCTGCTCGACGTCACCCGCCTGAAGGCCGGCCAGCTGACCCTCGCGCGTGCGCCCGTCGATCTGGCCGCCCTGGCGCGCGATGTCGTCGAGCGGATGCACCAGCAGCTCGCGGACGCCCGCTGCCGCACCCAGCTCGACCTGGAAGGACCCGTGGTGGGCAACTGGGATGCTTCTCGGATGGAGCAGGTCCTCATCAACCTCCTGTCCAACGCGCTCAAATATGGCGCGGGAGGCGCCATTCACGTCGTCGTGCGCAGCCTGACCAGCCGCGCGGTGCTCGCCGTCCGCGATCACGGTATCGGCATCGCAGAGGCCGATCAGGCGAGGATCTTCGAGCGCTTCGAGCGCGCCGTCTCCGTCCGCAACTTCGGCGGCCTCGGACTCGGCCTCTACATCGTTCGATGGATCGTCACATCCCACGGCGGCACCATCCGCGTCGAGAGCACGCCGGGCGCGGGCGCCACCTTCATCGTCGAGCTGCCTTTGCGCCCGCCGGAGGCGGAGACGGACGTCCAGGGCACCTTCCTCCCGCAGGCGTAGGCGCGCGCTGCGCGGTGCGCGCGTCAGCACCGAGACTGCTGCCTCAGCCGGCGCTGACGCGCCGCCGTTTGCTCGTGACGGGTCGCAGTGCTTTTGGCAGTGTACCGAATTGAACCGCAGCACGCCGCTGACGCCCTGGGTTCAAAGATCCTCCTATGCCCCATAGTCCACGTTACCGCGTGCTGGAGGTGCTGCACCACGGTGCAGATACCATCCTCTACCGCGCGCGGCGCGAGGAGGACGGCCGACCGGTGGTGCTCAAGGTCCTGCGGCGCGACCACACGAGCCCCCACGCGCTCGGGCGGCTCCAGCACGAGCACGAGATCGCCAGGGCGCTCGATACGGCGGTCATCGTCAAGCCGTACGCGATGGAATCGCTCGGCGACCAGGCCGCGCTGGTCCTGGAGGACTTCGGTGGCCGCTCGCTCGATCGGCTGCTCGATGGCGATGGGCCGATGCGCCCGATGTCGATCGAGCGCTTCCTCCCCCTCGCCCTCCGCCTCGCCGGCGCGCTCGCCGAGCTGCACCGGCGGCACGTCATCCACAAGGACATCAAGCCCCAGAACCTGCTCTACAACCCCGACACCGACGAGGTGAAGATCACCGATCTCGGCATCGCCTCCCTCTCCCCCCGCGAATCCCAGGATCTCGTCCACAACAGCCTCATCGAGGGGACGCTGGCCTACATGGCGCCGGAGCAAACAGGCCGGATGAACCGCTGGATCGACGAGCGGACCGACCTGTACTCCCTCGGCGTCACCTTCTACGAGATGCTGACTGGCACCCTGCCATTCCACGCCAGCGATCCCGTCGAGTGGGTCTATTGCCATATCGCGCAGAGCCCGGTCCCGCCCCACGCGCTCGTCCCCTCGATTCCACCGCTCCTGTCCGAGATCGTGCTCAAGCTGCTCTCCAAGGCCGCCGAGGAGCGCTACCAGAGCGCGCTCGGCCTGCGTCACGACCTCGACGAGTGCCTCGCAAGGTGGCGGGCGAGCGGCGCCGTTCAGCCCTTCGCGCTCGGTGAGCGCGATCTCTCCGACCGGTTCCGCGTCCCGCAGCGGCTCTACGGCCGCGAGCGCGAGGCCCTAGCGCTGCTCGCCGCGTTCGAGCGCGTGGCGGCGCAGGGTCGGCCGGAGCTCGTGCTCGTGTCCGGGTATTCAGGTATCGGCAAGTCGTCGCTCGTCGCCGAGCTGCACAGGCCCGTCGTTCACGAGCGCGGCTTCTTCCTCTGCGGCAAGTTCGATCAGACCGCGAGGGATGTCCCCTACCGCGCATTCCTTCAGGCGTTCCGGGCGCTGTTTCAGGAGATCCTCAGCACGAGCGAGGAGCAGGTCGAGCGCTGGAGAGAGCGCCTCCGCGAGGCCCTCGACCAGAACGGCAGGCTGCTCGCCGACGTGCTCCCCGAGCTCGAGCGGCTCCTCGGCCCGCAGCCGCCCGTGCCCGAGCTCCCGCCCACCGAGGCGCAGGCCCGGCTGCACGCGACGCTCCAGCGCTTCGTCGCAGCGTGCGCCCGGAAGGAGCACCCCATGGCGCTCTTCCTCGATGATCTCCAGTGGGCCGACGCGGCCAGCCTCCTCTTGCTCGAGCACCTCGCCACCCATGCCGGCGACGCGCACCTCCTGCTGATCGGCGCCTACCGGGACAATGAAGTAGGCCCAGCGCACCCGCTGCGGCTCACCCTGGCCGAGGCCCGAAAACGCGGCGCCGCCGTCTCCGAGCTCGTCCTCGCGCCGCTCTCCGCCGGCCACGTCGGGGCGCTCGTCGCCGAGGCGGTCCACGCGCCCGAAGCGCACGTCGAGCCGCTCTCGCAGCTCGTCTACGAGAAGACCGGCGGCAACCCGTTCTTCGTGCTCCAGTTCCTCATCGCCCTGCACGAAGAGGGGCTCATCGCCGTCGACGCAGAGCAGCGCATGTGGCGGTGGGACATCGCCGCGATCCGCGACAAAGGGTTCACCGACAACGTCGTCGAGCTGATGGCCGGCAAGCTGAACCGGCTCTCGGTCCCGACGCGCGACGCGCTCAAGCTCGCCGCGTGCCTCGGCGGCAGCGTGGACCTCGACACCCTCGCCCTGATCGCGCGCCGCCCGGCGGGGGAGCTCCGCGACGCGCTCGAGGAGGCCGTGCGGGAGGGGCTGCTCCTCCGCCAGGGCAACGGCTATCGATTTCTCCATGACCGGGTGCAGCAAGCCGCTTACTCGCTCATCCCGGCAGCGCAGCTGGCCGAGGTGCATCTCCAGATTGGCCAGCTCCTCTGGAAGGGGCGGCGCCCGGAGGAGCGCGACGAGGCGCTCTTCGACGCCGTCGGCCACCTCAACCGCGGCGCCGCGCTCCTCCGTTCCCGGGCCGAGCGGGACGAGGTCGCCGCGCTCAACCTCCGCGCCGGCAGGAAGGCCAAGGCCGCCGCGGCCTTCCAGTCCGCCGCCGCGCTCCTCGTCGCGGGCCTCTCCTTGCTCGCGCCGGACTCCTGGGAGACGCAGCACGAGCTGACCTACGGCCTGACCTTCGAGCGCGCGCACGTCGCGTACATCACCGGCGCCATCGACGACGCCGAGCGGCTCCTCGAAGAGCTCGAGGATCGCGCGAGGACCAGGAGCGAGACGGCCGCCGTCGTCGAGCTCGTCATCACGCTGAAGGTCACCCGCGGGCAATACGTCCGCGCGGCGGAGATCGGGCTCGCGTGGCTCCGCACCTACGACATCGATCTTCCCTTCCTCCCCACCGACGCGCAGCTCGAAGAGGAGACGAAGAGCGTCTGGCAGGCCCTGGGCGACCGGGCGATCGAGGACCTGATCCATCTGCCCCCCATGACGCACCCGGAGATCAAGGCCACGATGAGCGTGCTGCTGGGCGCGGGCATCCCCGCGTCCTTCGTGAACGCGAACCTGCCCTTTCTCATCGTCCTGCGCATGATCCAGCTCAGCCTGCGCCACGGCAACGCCGAGAGCTCCCCTCACGCGTACACGTCCTTCGCGAGGATGCTCGGCCCGACGTTCGGGCGATACCAGGAGGCCTATCGGTTCGGCAAGCTCGGCTGCGACCTCGCGGACAGGAGCGGCCTCCTCACCACGAAATCGATGGCGTTCACGATCTTCGGACAGCATGTCGTCTTCTGGACACGCCACTACCGAGAGACGTATCCGTACTCGCGCGCCGGCTTCAGCGCCGCGGTCGAGTCGGGCGACCTGAACCACGCGTGCTTCAACTGCATGTGGGACACGCTGTTCCGGCTGCTCGCTGGCGAGCCGCTGGAGGACGTGCTCCGCGAGGTCGACGAGCGCCTCGGCTTCGTGCGCAGGGCCGGTCACCCGTTCGCCTATGGCATCCTCCTCGGCGCGCACGGAATGGTCCAGATGCTGCGAGGGAGGCCGGTCCGCTTCTCGATGCTCGATGGATCCGAGCTGGATCCGCCGGCCTTCGAGGCGCGGCTCGGCGAGGGGGTGCTGCAAAACGTTCAAAGCTTCTATCACGAGATGAAGGCCCAGGCGCTCTTCGTGCTCGGCTCTCCCGGAGAGGCGATCGAGACGGCGGCCCGGGGGATGAGCGAGCATGGATATGGGGTCGTGCCGACCGCCCTCATCGCCGAGAGCTTCTATTATTCCGCGCTCGCCATCGCGGCCCTCTTCAACGCGCCGCACGCCGAGCGGGGTTCCCCGCTGCAGGAGCTCCCCGAGCAGCTGCTCGACTGCGAGCGGCGGCTCGGCGAGTGGGCCAGGAACGGCCCCGACAATTTCCTCCACAAACACACGCTGGTCCGGGCCGAGATCGCGCGGCTCCGGGGGCACGAGCCGGAGGCCATCCGGCTGTACGAGCAGGCCATCGCGTCGGCGCAAGAGGGCGGCTTCGTCCAGCACGAGGCCATCGCCTGCGAGCTCGCGGCCCAGTTCTACCACGCGCGCGGCCTCGCCACGCCCGCCGACGCTTACCTGGAGAACGCGCGCGCCGCCTACTTTCGCTGGGGCGCCCACGCCAAGGTGGATCAGCTCGACCAGCGCTATCCCCACCTCGCCCCGCGCAAGCCAATCGCGCCCACCGTCACGTTCGCCGTGCGGGCCGAGCAGTTCGACGTGCTCTCCGTCGTCAAGGCCTCTCAGAGCATCTCAGGCGAGCTCCAGCTCCCGCGCCTGCTCGAGACGCTGCTGCGCATCGTGGTCGAGCACGCGGGCGCCGAGGAGGGTTATGTGCTCCTGGTCCGGCAAGATCGCGTGTCGACCGCGGCGGCGATCGCCGCGTCCGGTAGCGCGGCGCGGCTGCTCGACGCGGGCGAGGCGGCGGCGGCCGCGCTGCCGCAGTCCATCCTCAACTACGTTCGCCGCAGCCACGAGCGCGTGCTGCTCGCCGACGCCGCCGCGAAGCACCCGTTCATGGAGGACGAGTATTTCGCGCGAAAGAGGCCGAGATCGGTGCTGTGCCTCCCGATCGTGCACCGGGCCCGGCTGCTCGGCCTGCTCTACCTGGAGAACAGGCTCGTCACCGGAGCGTTCACCCCAGGGAGGCTCACCGTGCTCGAGCTGCTGGCCTCGCAATCGGCCATCTCGCTCGAGAACGCCATGCTCTATACCGACATCGAGCAGGAGAACGCCGAGCGGCGGCGGGCAGAGCGAGAGCTCCGCGAAAGCCAGGCCACGCTGCAAGCCATCGTCGACAACTCTGCCGCGGCCATCTACCTCAAGGATCGCGAGGGCCGCCACCTGCTCGTCAACCGGCAAGCGGGCCGCATCCTGGGCATGCGGACCGAGCAGCTCCTCGGAAAGACGATGAACGAGCTCTTGCCTGCTGCGCTCCTGGAGGCCATCGACGACCACGACCGGAAGGTGCTCGACGCGGGCGTGCCGATGGAGTTCGAGGAAGAGTTGCTGATAGACGGGGAGCTGCGCACCCATCTGTCGATCAAGTTCCCGCTCGGCGAGGGCGTCATGCCCGGCGTGCTCTGCGGAATCTCGACCGACATCACCGAGCGCAAGCGGGCCGAGCTCGCCGAGCGCTTCCTGGCCGACGCGAGCCGCAGGCTCATGGCCCTGGGCTACGGCGCCACCCTCGACAGCGTCGCGCAGCTCGTCGTGCCCGAGCTGGCCGATCAGTGCGTCATCGACGTGGGCGTCGCTCACGGCGACCCGGGACACGCGGTCACCGCGGGCGTGCCGGACGACCTCGCAGGCGCCGTGATGGACGCGCTGCGGCCCCTGGCAGCGAGCTCGCCGGACCGCCCCGAGGTCGGGGACCTCCGCGCTGCGCCGCTGCTCGAGCGGCTCGGCATTCACTCCTTCCTCCGGGTCCCGCTCCTCGCGCGCGACCGGCGCTTCGGGGTCATGACCCTGCTGGCGACCGCTCCCCGGCGCCGCTACGGCCCCGCTGACCTGTGGCTCGCCGAGGAGCTCGGGCTCCGCGCAGCGCTCGCGCTCGACAACACCCGCCTGTTCGCCGAAGCCCAGGTGGCGATCGAGCGCCGGGACGAGTTCCTCCTCGTCGCCTCTCACGAGCTCAAGACCCCGCTCACCTCGCTGAAGATGCAGGCCCACCTCCTCGCCCGGCTCTTGCCCCGCTTCCAGCGCGCGGAGATCTCTCCGGAGCGCATCGACGCTGCGCTCCAGGTCCTGAGCCGCCAGATCGCGCGGCTCGGCCACCTGGTCAACGAGCTGCTCGACGTCACCCGCCTGAACGTCGGCCAGCTGACCCTCACGCGCGCGCCCGTCGATCTGGCCGCCCTGACGCGTGAGGTCGTCGAGCGGATGAAACAGCAGCTCGCCGATGCCCGCTGCCCCACCAAGCTCGACCTGGAAGGGCCCGTGGTCGGGGACTGGGATGCTTCTCGGATGGAGCAGGTCCTCATCAACCTGCTGTCCAACGCGATCAAGTACGGCGCAGGAGGCCCCATTCACATCGTCGTGCGCGGCGAGGGCGATCGCGCGCGGCTCGTCGTCCGCGATCACGGCATGGGCATCGCCGAGGCCGATCAAGCCAGGATCTTCGAGCGCTTCGAGCGCGCCGTCTCCGTCCGCAACTTCGGCGGTCTCGGACTCGGCCTCTACATCGTTCGATGGATCGTCACATCCCACGGCGGCACCATCCGCGTCGAGAGCAAGCCGGGCGCGGGCGCCGCCTTCATCGTCGAGCTGCCTTTGCACCCGGCCGAGCGGGAGACAGACGTCCAGGGCACCTTTCTCCCGCAGGCGTAGGCGCGCGCTGCGCTGCGCGCTGCGCGCTGCGCCCGTCAGCACCGACTGCTGCCTCCGCCGGCGCTGACGCGACGCCGTTTGCTCGTGACGAGGCGCAGCGCTTTTGGCAGTGTACTGATTTGGGCCGCAGCACGCAGCTGACACGCCGGTTTTCGAAGTTCTTGCTATGCCCCATAGTCCACGTTACCGCGTGCTGGAGGTGCTGCACCAAGGTGCAGATACCCTCCTCTACCGCGCGCGGCGCGAAGAGGACGGCCGGCCGGTGGTGCTCAAGGTCCTGCGGCGCGACCACGCCAGCCCCCGCGCTCTCGGGCGGCTGCACCACGAGCTCGAGGTCGCCAGAGCGCTCGATACGACGGCCATCGTCAAGCCCTACGCGATCGAATCGTTCGACGACCAGGCCGCGCTGGTCCTTGAGGACTTCGGCGGCCGCTCGCTCGACCAGCTGCTCGATGGCGATGGGCCGATGCGCCCGATGTCGATCGAGCGCTTCCTGCCCCTCGCCCTCCGCCTGATCGGCGCCCTCGCCGAGCTCCACCGGCGGCACGTCATCCACAAGGACATCAAGCCCCAGAACCTCCTCTACAGCCCCGACACCGGGGAGGTGAAGATCACCGATCTCGGCATCGCCACCCTTTCGCCCCGCGAGGCCCAAGTGCTCTCGCACGTCGGGCTCATCGAAGGGACGCTGGCTTACATGGCGCCGGAGCAAACAGGCCGGATCAACCGCTGGGTCGACGAGCGGACCGACCTGTACTCCCTCGGCATCACCTTTTACCAGATGCTGACTGGCGCCCTGCCGTTCCGGGCGAACGATCCCGTCGAGTGGGTCTACTGCCATATCGCCCAGACGCCGCAGCCGCCACACACGCTCGTCCCATCGATTCCGCCGCTCCTGTCCGCGATGGTGCTCAAGCTGCTCGCCAAGGCCGCCGAGGAGCGTTACCAGAGCGCGGCGGGCCTGCGGTATGATCTCGACGAGTGCTTCGCCAGATGGCGGGCGAGCGGCGCCATCGCCCCCTTCCCGCTCGGACAGCGCGATCGCTCCGACCGGTTCCAAATCCCGCAGCGGCTCTACGGCCGCGAGCGCGCGGTGGAGGCGCTGCTCGCCGTGTTCGAGCGGGCGGTGGCGCAGGGCCGGCCTGAGCTCGCGCTCGTATCGGGCTACTCGGGCATCGGCAAGTCGTCGCTCGTCGCCGAGCTGCACAGGCCTGTCGTGCGCGAGCGGGGCTTCTTCCTCTCCGGCAAGTTCGATCAGACCGCGAGGGACGTCCCCTACAGCGCCTTCCTTCAGACATTCCGGGCGCTCTTTCAGGAGATCCTCGGCGCAAGCGAGGAGCAGGTCGAGCGCTGGAGGCTGCGCCTCCGCGAGGCCCTCGGCCAGAACGGCAGGCTGCTCGCCGAGCTGCTCCCAGAGCTCACGCTCCTCCTTGGCCCGCAGCCGCCCGTGCCCGAGCTTCCGCCCACCGAGGCCCAGAGCCGGCTGCTCGCCACGCTCCAGCGCTTCGTCGCGGCGTGCGCCCAGAAGGAGCACCCCGTCGCGCTCTTCCTGGATGACCTGCAATGGGCCGACGCAGCCAGCCTCCAGCTGCTCCAGCAGCTCGCCACCCATGCCGACGCCGCGCACCTGCTGCTGATAGGCGCCTACCGCGACAACGAGGTCGGCGCCGAGCACCCGCTGCGGCTCGCGCTGGCCGAGGCGCGGAAGCGCGGCGCCGTGATCTCGGACATCGTCCTCGCGCCGCTCTCCCCCGCCCATGTCGGCGCGCTCGTCGCCGAGGCGGTCCACGCGCCCGAAGCAGACGTCGAGCCGCTCTCGCAGCTCGTCTACGACAAGACCGCCGGCAACCCCTTCTTCGTGCTCCAGTTCCTGATCGCGCTGCACGACGAGGGGCTCATCGCCTTTGACGCCGACGAGGGCGCATGGCGGTGGGACATCGCCGCCATCCGCGACAAGGGCTTCACCGACAACGTCGTCGAGCTGATGGCCGGCAAGCTCAAGCGCCTCTCGGTTCCGACGCGCGACGCGCTCAAGCTCGCCGCGTGCCTCGGCGGAAGCGTGGACCTCGACACCCTCGCGGTGGTCGCGGGCCGTCCGGCGGAGGAGCTCCGCGACGCGCTCGAGGAGGCCGTGCGGGAGGGCCTGCTCCTCCGCCAGGGCGGCGCCTACCGATTTCTCCATGACCGGGTACAGCAAGCCGCAACCTCGCTCATCCCCGCGGGACAGCTCGCCGAGGTGCACCTCCGGATTGGCCAGCTCCTCTTGAAGGGGCAGCGCCCAGAGGAGCGCGACGTGGCGCTCTTCGACGTCGTCGGCCACCTCAACCGCGGCGCCTCGCTCATCCGTTCCCAGACGGAGCGGGACGATCTCGCCGCGCTGAACCTCCGCGCCGGCAGGAAGGCCAAGGCCGCCGCGGCCTACCAGTCCGCCGCCGCGCTCTTCGCCGCTGGCCTTTCCCTGCTCGCGCCGGCCTCTTGGGAGACGAAGCACGAGCTGACCTACAACCTGACGCTCGAGCGCGCGCGCGCCGCGTACATCACCGGCGGCTTCGACGAGGCCGAGCGGCTCCTCGAAGCACTCATGGAGCGCGCGAGGATCCGGAGCGAGGCGGCCGCCGTCGTCGAGCTCGTCGTCACGCTGAATGTCACCCGCGGGCAATACGACCGCGCGGTGGAGATCGCGCTCGCGTGGCTTCGCGCCTGCGACATCGATCTTCCGCGCCACCCCACCGACGCACAGATTGACGAGGAGACGAAGAGCGTGTGGCAGATCCTGGGCGATCGGGCGATCGAGGACCTGATCCATCTGCCCCCCATGACGCACCCGGAGAGCAAGATCACGATGGGCGTGCTGCAGGGCGCGGGCATCCCCGCGGCCTTCGTGGACCGGAACCTGCCCTTTCTCATCGTCCTGCGCATGGTCAAGCTCAGCCTGCGCCACGGCAACGCCGAGAGCTCCGCTTTCGCGTACGCCTCCTTCGCAAGGCTGATCGGCCCGAGGTTCGGGCGATACCAGGAGGCCTATCGGTTCGGCAAGCTCGGGCACGACCTGGCGCAGAGGAGCGATCTCCTCACCACGAAATCGATGGTGTTCACGATCTTCGGACAGCATGTCGTCCTCTGGACACGCCACTACAGAGAGACGTATCCGTACACGCGCGCCGGCTTCAGCGCCGCGGTCGAGTCTGGCGATCTGAACATGGCGTGCTTCAACTGCATGTGGGACGCGCAGTTCCGCCTGTTCTCTGGCGAGGCGCTGGAGGACGTGTTCCTCGAGGTCGACGAGCGCCTCGGCTTCGTGCGCAGGGCCGGTTATGCGTTCGCGCACGGCGTCCTCCTCAGCGCCCACGCCGTGATCCAGGCGCTGCGCGGGCGGCCAGTCCGCTTCTCGATGCTCGATGGCACCGAGCTGGATCCGCCGGCCTTCGAGGCGCGGGTGAAGGAGGGAGAGCTGGCGATCGCTCGCGACTTCTATTACGGCTTGAAGGCGCAGGCGCTCTTCGTGCTCGGCTCTCCCGGAGAGGCGTTCGCGGCGGCGGCCCCCGTCGTCACCGAGCTCCCCTTCAAAACCGACCCGCACGCCGTCATCGCCGAGAGCGTCTATTATCTCGCGCTCGCGCTCGCGGCCCTCTTCAACGCGCCGCACGAGGCGCGGGATTCCCCGCCGCCGGCGCTCCCCGAGCAGCTGCTCGAGTGCGAGCGGCAGCTCGGCGAGTGGGCCAGGAGCGGCCCCGACAACTTCCTCCACAAACACGCGCTGGTCCGCGCCGAGATGGCCCGGCTCCGAGGGCACGAGCCGGAGGCCATCCGGCTCTACGAGCAAGCCATCGCGTCGGCGCGGGAAGGCGGCTTCGTCCAGCACGAGGCCATTGCCTGCGAGCTCGCCGCGGGGTTCTACCGCGCGGGAGGCCTCACCACGCCCGCCGACGCCTACCTGCAAAAGGCCCGCGCCGCCTATTTCCGCTGGGGCGCCCACGCCAAGGTCGAGCAGATCGACCAGCGCTATCCCCACCTCGCCCCGCGCAAGCCGATCGCGCCCACCGTCACCTTCGCCGTGCGGGCCGAGCAGTTCGACGTCCTTTCCGTCGTCAAGGCATCTCAGAGCATCTCCGGCGAGCTCCAGCTCCCGCGCCTGCTCGAGACGCTGCTTCGCATCGTGGTCGAGCACGCGGGCGCCGAGGAGGGCTATGTGCTCCTGATCCGACAAGATCGCCTATCGACCGCGGCGGCGATGTCCGCGTCCGGAGGCGCCGCGCGGCAGCTCGACGCGGGCGAGGCGGCGGCGGCCCCGCTGCCGCAATCCATTCTCAACTACGTTCGCCGGAGCCACGAGCGCGTGCTGCTCGACGACGCCGCCGGGAGGCACCCTTTCCTCGAGGACGCGTATTTCGCGCAGAAGCGGCCGAGATCGGTGCTGTGCCTCCCGATCGTGCACGGCGCCCGGCTGCTCGGCCTGCTCTACCTGGAGAACAGGCTCGTCACCGGCGCGTTCACCCCGGGGCGGCTCACCGTGCTCGAGCTGCTCGCCTCGCAGTCGGCCATCTCGCTCGAGAACGCCATGCTCTATACCGATATCGAGCAGGAGAACACCGAGCGGCGGCGGGCAGAGCGGGAGCTCCAGGCCAACCAGAAGACGCTCCAGGCCATCGTCGACAACTCCGCTGCAGCCATCTACCTCAAGGATCGCGACGGCCGGCACCTGCTCGTCAACCGCGAGGTGGGCCGCGGCCTGGGCATGCCCACCGAGCAGATCCTCGGAAAGACGACCGCCGAGCTCCTGCCTGCCGCCGTCGCCAGCGCCATCGACGACCACGACCGGCGTGTGCTCGACGGGGGCGAGCCGATGGAGTTCGAGGAAGAGGTGCTGATAGAGGGCGAGCTGCGCACCTGCCTGTCCGTCAAGTTCCCTCTGGGCGAGCACGTCATGCCCGGCGTGCTCTGCGGCATCTCCACCGACATCACAGAGCGCAAGCGCGCCGAGCTCGCCGAGCGCTTCCTGGCCGAGGCGAGCCGCAGGCTGATGGCCCTCGGCTACGGCGCCACCCTCGACAGCATCGCGCAGCTCGCCGTGCCCGAGCTGGCCGACCGGTGCGTCATCGACGCGGACCTCACCCACGGCGCCTCGGGGCAGATGGTCATCGCGGGGGTGCCAGCCGAGCTCGCAGGCGCGGTGATGGACGCGTTGCGGCCCCTGACAGTGACCTCGCCGGATCGGCCCGAGGTGGGCGACGTCCACGCCGCGCCCCTCCTCGGGCAGCTCGGCATTCACTCGTTCCTCCGGATCCCGCTCCTCGCGCGCGACCGGCGCTTCGGCGTCATGACCCTGCTGGCGACCGCGCCCCGGCGCCTCTATGGTCCCGCCGAGCTGCGGCTCGCCGAGGAGCTGGGGAGCCGCGCCGCGCTCGCGCTCGACAACAGCCGCCTGTTCGCCGAGGCCCAGCAGGCGATCGAGCGCCGCGACGAGTTCCTCCTCATCGCATCGCACGAGCTCAAAACACCGCTCACCTCGCTGACGATGCAGGCCCACCTCCTCGCTCGGCTCCTGCCGCGCTTCCAGCGCTCGGAGATCTCCCCGGAGCGCATCGACGCCGCGCTCCAGGTCCTCAATCGCCAGATCGGGCGGCTCGGCCACCTGGTCAACGAGCTGCTCGATGTCACCCGCCTGAACGCTGGCCGGCTGACCCTCGCGCGCGCGCCGGTCGATCTGGCGGCCCTGACGCGCGAGGTCGTCGAGCGAATGAGACAGCAGCTCGCCGACGCCCGCTGCCGCCCCCAGCTCGACCTGGAAGGGCCCGTGGTCGGTCACTGGGATGCTTCTCGCGTGGAGCAAGTCGTCATCAACCTCCTGTCCAACGCGATGAAGTACGGCGCAGGCGCCCCCATCCACGTCGCCGTGCGGGGCGAAGGCGAGCGCGCGCTGTTCGTGGTCCGCGATCACGGCATGGGCATCGCCGAAGCCGATCAAGCCAGGATCTTCGAGCGCTTCGAGCGCGCCGTCTCCGTCCGCAACTTCGGCGGTCTCGGCCTCGGCCTCTACATCGTTCGATGGATCGTCACCTCCCACGGCGGCACCATCCGCGTCGAGAGCAAGCCGGGCGCGGGCGCCTCCTTCATCGTCGAGCTGCCTTTGCATGCGGCCGAGGCAGAGGCGGACGGCCAGGATGCCCTGCTCCCGCAGGCGTAGGTGCGCGCTGCGCACTCGGCCCCCGACTGCGCCTCAGCAGCTCCCTTTCCGTCCCCGCTCCCGCCGTGCATGACGACTGCACCGCTGCAGGCGAGCCGGCGCAAGATGACGCCGCCGTTTGCTCGTGACGCGGCGCACCGCTTTTGGCAGTGTACACAGTTGAACCACGGCACGTCGCTGGCGCACCGGTTTCTTCCTATGCCCGATAGTTCACGTTATCGCGCGCTGGAGGTGCTGCACCAAGGTGCGGATACCATCCTCTACCGCGCGCGGCGCGAGGAGGACGGCCGACCGGTGGTGCTCAAGGTCCTGCGGCGCGATCACGCGAGCCCCCGCGCCCTCGGCAGGCTCCAGCACGAGCTCGAGGTCGCCAGCGCGCTCGACACGGCGGCCATCATCAAGCCGTACGCGATCGAATCGTTCAACGATCAGGCCGCGCTTGTCCTGGAGGATTTCGGCGGCCGCTCGCTCGATCACCTCCTCGACGGGCCGATGCCGCTCGAGCGCTTCCTGCCCCTCGCCCTCCGCCTGACAGCCGCGCTCACCGAGCTCCACCGGCGGCACGTCATCCACAAGGACATCAAGCCCCAGAACCTGCTCTGCAACCCCAGCACGGGCGAGGTGAAGATCACCGATCTCGGCATCGCCTGCCTGCTGCCCTGCGAGTCCCAGGACCCCATCCACAAGAGCCTCATCGAGGGGACTCTCGCCTACATGGCGCCGGAGCAAACAGGCCGGATGAACCGCTCGATCGACGAGCGGACCGACCTGTACTCCCTCGGCGTCACCTTCTACCAGATGCTGACTGGCGCCCTGCCGTTCCGGGCGAACGATCCCGTCGAGTGGGTCTATTGCCATATCGCGCAGAAGCCGGTCCCGCCGCACACGCTCGTCCCATCGATTCCACCGCTCCTGTCCGAGGTCGTGCTCAAGCTGCTCTCCAAGGCCGCCGAGGAGCGTTACCAGAGCGCGGCGGGCTTGTGGCACGACCTCGACGAATGCCTCGCAAGGTGGCGGGCGAACGGCGACATCCAGCCCTTCGCGCTCGGTGAACGCGATCTCTCCGACCGGTTCCGGGTCCCACAGCGGCGCTACGGCCGCGAGCGCGAAATCAAGGCGCTGCTCGCCGCGTTCGAGCGCGTGGTGGCGCAGGGCCGGCCTGAGCTCACGCTCGTATCGGGCTACTCGGGCATCGGCAAGTCCTCGCTCGTCGCCGAGCTGCACGGGCCTGTCGTGCGCGAGCGCGGCTTCTTCCTCTCCGGTAAGTTCGATCAGACCGCGAGGGATGTCCCCTACCGTGCTTTCCTTCAGGCGTTCCGGGCGCTCTTTCAGGAGATCCTCGGCGCGAGCGAGGAGCAGGTCGAGCGCTGGAGACGGCAGCTGCGGGAGGCCCTCGGACAGAACGGCAGGCTGCTCACCGACGTGCTCCCCGAGCTCGATCTCCTCCTCGGCCCGCAGCCGCCGGTGCCCGAGCTCCCGCCCACCGAGGCCCAGAGCCGGCTGCTCGCCATGCTCCAGCGCTTCGTCGCCGCCTGCGCCCAGAAGGAGCACCCCGTCGCGCTCTTCCTCGATGATCTCCAGTGGGCCGACGCGGCCAGCCTCCTCTTGCTCGAGCAGCTCGCCACCTACGCCGAGCCCGAACACCTCCTGCTGATAGGCGCCTACCGGGACAACGAGGTCGGCCCCGCGCACCCGCTCCGGCTCACCCTGGCCGAGGTGCAGAAGCGCGGCGCCGCCGTCTCCGAGCTCGTCCTCGAGCCGCTCTCCGCCGCCCATGTCGGGGCGCTCGTCGCAGAGGCGGTCCACGCGCCCGAAGCGCAGGTCGAACCGCTCTCGCAGCTCGTCTACGAGAAGACCGCCGGCAACCCCTTCTTCGTGCTCCAGTTCCTGATCGCGCTGCACGAAGAGGGGCTCATCACCTTTGACGCCGACGAGGGCGCATGGCGGTGGGACATCGCCGCCATCCGCGACAAGGGCTTCACCGACAACGTCGTCGAGCTGATGGCCGGCAAGCTCAAGCGCCTCTCGGTCCCGACGCGCGACGCCCTCAAGCTCGCCGCCTGCCTCGGCAACACCCTGGACCCCGAACCCCTCGAGATCATCGCGCGCCGTCCGGCGGAGGAGCTCCGCGACGCGCTCGAGGAGGCCGTGCGGGAGGGGCTGCTGCTCCGCCGGGGCTCTGGCTATCGCTTCCTCCATGACCGGGTGCAGCAAGCCGCTTACTCGCTCATCCCGGCAGAACAGCTGGCCGAGGTGCACCTCGGGATCGGCCGGCTGCTCCTGAAGGCGCCGCGCGCGGAGGAGCGCGACGAGGCGCTCTTCGACATCGTCGGCCACCTCAACCGCGGCGCCGCGCTCATCCGTTCCCGGGCCGAGCGCGACGAGGTCGCCGCGCTCAACCTCCGCGCCGGCAGGAAGGCCAAGGCCTCCGCGGCCTTCCAGTCCGCCGCCGCGCTCTTCGCCGCGGGCCTCGGCCTGCTCGCGCCGGACCGCTGGGAGACGCGGCGCGAGCTGACCTTCGAGCTGACCTTCGAGCGCGCGCACGTCGCGTACATCACCGGCGGCTTCGACGAAGCCGAACGGCTCCTCGAAGAGCTCCCCCGGCGCGCGAGGACCCATCGAGAGACGGCCGCCGTCGTCGAGCTCGCCCTCGCCTTCTACCTGACCCGCGGGCAATGCGCCCGCGGGGTGGAGATCGGGCTCTCGTGGCTCCGCAGCTGCGACATCGAGCTTCCGCTCCACCCCACCGACGCACAGCTCGAAAAGGAGGCGGAGTGCGTCTGGCGAGCCCTGGGCGAACGGGCGATCGAGGATCTGATCCATCTGCCCGCCATGACGCACCCGGAGATCAAGGTCACGATGGGTGTGCTGCAGGCGATGGCCACCCCTGCGTTCTTCGCGGACGTGGACCTGCACTGTCTCATGGTCCTGCGCAGGGTCGAGCTCAGCCTGCGCCACGGCAACGCCGAGACCTCCGCTTACGCGTACGCCGACTTCGCGAGGGTGCTCGGCCCCAGGTTCGGGCGATACCAGGAGGGGTATCTGTTCGGCAAGCTCGGCCACGACCTGGCGCAGAGGAGCGGCCTCCTCACCACGAAATCGGTGGTGTTCACCGTCTTTGGACAGCATGTCGTGTTCTGGACACGCCACTACCGAGAGACGTATGCGTACTCGCGCGCCGGCTTCAGCGCCGCGGTCGAGTCCGGTGACCTGAACATGGCGTGCCTCAACTGCATCTGGGCTCCCTTGTTCCGGCTGCTCTCTGGCGAGCCGCTGGAAGACGTGCTCCGCGAGGTCGATGAGCGCCTCGGCTTCGTGCGCAGGGCTGGATACGCGTACGCGCACAGCTCCCTCCTCGGCGCCCACGTGATGATCCAGGCGCTGCGCGGGAGGCCGGCCCGCGTCGTGATGCTGGACGGGTCCGAGCTGGATCCGCCGGCCTTCGAGGCGCGGCTCGACAAGGGGGATCTGCACCGAATTCGCAGCCGCTATTACAGCTTGAAGGCCCAGGCGCTCTTCGTGCTCGGCGCGCCCAGCGAGGCGTTCGCGGCGGCGACCCGCGCGATCAACGAGCACCCCTTGAGGACCGAGCCGCACGTGCTCATCGCCGAGAACTTCTACTATCTCGCGCTCGCGCTCGCTGCGCTCACCGACGCTGGCGAGGTGCGCGAGGCACGAGAGCCGCGGCCCACGCCGCCGGGGGAGCTCCCCGCGCAGCTGCCCGAACAGTTGCCCGAACAGTTGATCGAGTGCGAGCGGCAGCTCGGCGAGTGGGCCAGGAACGGCCCCGACAACTTCCTCCACAAACACACGCTGGTCCGCGCCGAGATCGCCCGGCTCCGTGGGCAGGAATCGGAGGCGATCCGGCTCTACGAGCAGGCCGCGTCGTCGGCGCAAGAGGGCGGCTTCGTCCAGCACGAGGCCATCGCCAGCGAGCGCGCCGCGGCGTTTTACCACGCGCGCGGCCTCGCCACCCCCGCGGACGCCTGCCTGCGAAAGGCCCGCGCCGCCTATTCCCGCTGGGGCGCCCACGCCAAGGTGGAGCAGCTCGATCAGCGTTATCCCCACCTCGCCCCGCGCAAGCCGATCGCGCCCACCGTCACCTTCGCCGTCCGGGCCGAGCAGTTTGACGTCCTGTCCGTCGTCAAGGCCTCTCAGAGCATCTCCAGCGAGCTCCAGCTCCCGCGCCTGCTCGAGATGCTCCTGCGCGTCGCGATCGAGCACGCGGGCGCCGGAGAGGGGCATGTGCTCCTGGTCCGGAAGGATCGCCTGTCGATCGCGGCGGCGCTCTCGACGTCCAGCGGCGCGGCGCGGCTGCTCGACGCGCGCGAGGCGGCGGCGGCCGAGCTACCGCAGTCGGTCCTCAACTACGTTCGCCGCAGCCACGAGCGCGTGCTGCTCGACGACGCAGCCGCGAGGCACCCGTTCTCGGAGGACGAGTATTTCAGGCAGAAGGCGCCCAGATCGGTGCTGTGCCTCCCGATTGTGCGGCATACCCGGCTGCTCGGCCTGCTCTACCTGGAGAACAGTCTCATCACCGGGGCGTTCACCCCCGGGCGGCTCAGCGTGCTCGAGCTGCTTGCGTCGCAATCGGCCATCTCGCTCGAGAACGCCATGCTGTATGCCGAGGTCGAGCGGGAGAACGCCGAGCGGCGGCGGGCCGAGCAGGCGCTGAAGACCAACCAGGCGACCCTCCAGGCCATCGTCGACAACTCGGCCACGGCCATTTACGTCAAGGATCACGAAGGTCGGCTCCTGCTCGCCAACCGGCACGTGGGCGCCCTCATGCGCATGCCGATCTCGGCGATCGTCGGAAAGACGGTCGCCGAGCTCGTGCATCCTCCAGTCGCCGAGGCCCTGCACGACCACGACAGGAAGGTGCGCGAGGCGGGCGCGCCGATGGAGTGGGAGGAGGAGCTGCCGCTGGAGGACGGGCTGCACACCTTCCTCTCGCTCAAGTTCCCTCTCGGCGAGGAGGTCATGCCCGGCGGGCTCTGCGGCATCTCCACCGACATCACCGAGCGCAAGCGCGCCGAGGTCGCCGAGCGCTTCCTCGCCGACGCGAGCCGCAAGCTCATGGCCCTCGGCTACGGCGCCACCCTCGACAGCGTCGCGCAGCTCGCCGTGCCCGAGCTGGCCGACCGGTGCGTCATCGACGTGGACCTCGAGAGCCGCGCCCCTGGAACCACGGTCACCGCGGGCGTGCCGGACGACCTCGCAAGCGCGGTGACGGACGCGCTGCGGCCCCTCGCAGCCACCTCGCCGAACCACCCTGAGGTGGGCGACGTCCGCGCCGCGCCCCTCCTCGAGCAGCTCGGCATTCACTCCTTCCTCCGCGTCCCGCTCCTCGCGCGCGACCGGCGCTTCGGCGTCATGACCTTGCTGGCGGCCGCGCCCCGACCCCGTTATGGCCCTGCCGACCTGCGGCTCGCCGAGGAGCTCGGGTTCCGTGCGGCGCTCGCGCTCGACAACAGCCGTCTGTTCGCCGAAGCCCAGGAGGCGATCGAGCGCCGGAACGAGTTCCTCCTCGTCGCCTCCCACGAGCTCAAGACACCGCTCACCTCGCTGAAGATGCAGGCGCACCTGCTCGAGCGGCTCTTGCCCCGCTACCGGCGCGCGGAGATCTCCCCGGAGCGCATCGACGCCGCGCTCCAGGTCCTCAACCGACAGATCGCGCGCCTCGCCCACCTGGTCAACGAGCTGCTCGACGTCACCCGCCTGAACGCCGGGCGGCTCTCGCTCACGCGCGCGCCGTTCGATCTGGCGGCCTTGACGCGCGAGGTCGTCGAGCGGATGAGCCAGCAGCTCGCGGGCGCGCGCTGCCGCACCGAGCTCGCTCTGGAAGGGCCTGTGGTCGGGCACTGGGATGCCTCTCGCATGGAGCAAGTCCTCATCAACCTGCTCTCCAACGCGATCAAATACGGCGCGGGCGCCCCCATTCACGTCGTCGTGCGCGGGCAGGCCGATCGAGCCCTCCTCGTGGTCCGCGATCATGGCATGGGCATCGCCGAGGCCGATCAGGCCAGGATCTTCGAGCGCTTCGAGCGCGCCGTCTCCGTCCGCAACTTCGGCGGTCTCGGACTCGGCCTCTACATCGTTCGATGGATCGTCGCCTCTCACGGCGGCACCATCCGCGTCGAGAGCACGCCGGGCGCGGGCGCCTCCTTCATCGTCGAGCTGCCTTTGCACCCGGCCGAGCCGGAGACAGACGTCCAGGGCACCTTCCTCCCGCACGCGTAGGCGCGCGCTGCGTGCTGCGCGCGTCGGCACCGACTGCTGCCTCAGCCGGCGCGGACGGGCCGCCGTTTGCTCGTGACGAGGTGCGGCGCTTTTGGCAGTGTATCGAGTTGACCCGCGACGCGTCGCTGGCGCCTCGGTTTTCAAAGCTCTTCCTATGCCCGATAGTCCACGTTATCGCGTGCTGGAGGTGCTGCACCAAGGTGCGGATACGATCCTCTACCGCGCGCGGCGCGAGGAGGACGGCCGGCCGGTGGTGCTCAAGGTCCTGCGGCGCGATCACGCGAGCCCCCGCGCCCTCGGCCGGCTCCAGCACGAGCTCGAGATCGCCAGGGCGCTCGACGCGCCGGTCGTCGTCAAGGCCCACGCGATCGAGGCGTTCGGCGATCGGGTCGCGCTGGTCCTGGAGGACTTCGGCGGCCGCTCGCTCGACCAGCTGCTCGAGGGCGATGGGCCGATGCGCCCGATGTCGATCGAGCGCTTCTTCCCCCTCGCCCTGCGCCTCGCCGCCGCGCTCGCCGAGCTGCACCGGCGGCACGTCATCCACAAGGACATCAAACCTCAGAACCTGCTCTTCAACCCGTCCACCGGCGAGGTGAAGATCACCGATCTGGGCATTGCCTCCCTGCTACCCCGCGAGCACCAGCACCTCACGCACGAAGGGCGCGTCGAAGGGACGCTGGCCTACATGGCCCCGGAGCAGACGGGCCGGATGAACCGCTGGATCGACGGGCGGACCGACCTTTACTCCCTCGGGGTCGCCTTCTACGAGCTGCTGACGGGCACCCTGCCGTTCCGGGCCAGCGATCCCGTCGAGTGGGTCTATTGCCACATCGCCCAGACGCCGATCGCGCCGCACGCGCTCGTCCCCTCGATTCCACCGCAGCTCTCGGCCGTCGTGCTCAAGCTGCTCTCCAAGGCCGCCGAGGAGCGTTACCAGAGCGCTGCCGGCCTGCGGCACGATCTCGACGAGTGCTTCGTGAAGTGGCGGGCGAACGGCGCCATTGAGCCCTTCGCGCTGGGTGAGCGCGATCTCTCCGACCGATTCCAGGCGCCGCAGCGGCTCTACGGGCGCGAGCGCCAGGTGGCGGCGCTGCTCGCGGCGTTCGAGCGGGTGGTGGCGCAGGGCCGGCCAGAGCTGGTGCTCGTGTCGGGCTACTCGGGCATCGGCAAGTCGTCGCTCGTCGCCGAGCTGCACCGGCCGATCGTCAGGGAGCGGGGGTTCTTCCTCTGCGGTAAGTTCGACCAGACCGCGAGGGACGTCCCCTACCGCGCTTTCCTGCAGGCGTTCCGGGCGCTCGTGCAGGAGATCCTCGGCGCGAGCGAGGAGCAGCTCGAGCGCTGGAGACGGCAGCTGCGGGAGCCCCTCGGCCCCAACGGCAGGCTGCTCGCCGACGTGCTCCCCGAGCTCGGGCTGCTCCTTGGCCCGCAGCCGCCCGTGCCCGAGCTCCCGCCCGCCGAGGCCCAGGGACGGCTGCACGCGACCCTCCAGCGCTTCGTCGCCGCGTGCGCCCAGAAGGAGCACCCTGTCGTCCTCTTCCTCGACGATCTCCAGTGGGCCGACGTGGAGAGCCTCCTCCTGCTCGAGCAGCTCGCGACCTACGCCGAGCCAGAGCATCTCCTGCTGATCGGCGCGTACCGCGACAATGAGGTCGGCCCCGCGCACCCGCTCCGGCTCACGCTGGCCGAGGCGCGGAAGCGCGGCGCCGCCGTCTCCGAGCTCGTCCTCGAGCCGCTCTCCGCCGCTCATGTCGGCGCGCTCGTCGCCGAGGCGGTCCACGCGCCCGAAGCGCACGTCGAGCCGCTCTCGCAGCTGGTCTATGACAAGACCGCCGGCAACCCCTTCTTCGTGCTGCAGTTCCTGATCGCGCTGCACCAGGAGGGGCTCATCGCCTTCGACGCGGACGAGGGCAGGTGGCGGTGGGACATCGCCGCGATCCGCGACAAGGGCTTCACCGACAACGTCGTTGACCTGCTGGTGGGCAGGATCAAGCGGCTCTCGATCCCGGCGCGGGACGCGCTCAAGCTCGCCGCCTGCCTCGGCAGCAACCTGGACCTCGACGCGTTGGCGGTGGTCGCGAGCCGCCCGGCGGCGGAGCTCCGCGACGCGCTCGAGGAGGCCGTGCGGGAGGGGCTGCTGCTCCGACGGGTCTCTGCCTATCAATTCCTCCACGACCGGGTGCAGCAAGCTGCTTATTCGCTGATCCCGGCCGGACAGCTCGCGGAGGTGCACCTGGGGATCGGCCGGCTGCTCCGCAACGCGCAGCGCGCGGAGGTGCGCGACGAGGCGCTCTTCGAGGTCGTCGGCCACCTCAACCGCGGCGCCTCGCTCCTGCAATCCCAGGCAGAGCGGGACGAGATCGCGGCGCTGAACCTCCGCGCCGGCAGGAAGGCCAAGGCCGCCGCGGCCTTCCAGTCCGCCGCCGCGCTCTTCGCCGCGGGCCTCTCCCTGCTCGCGCCGGACCGCTGGGAGACGCGGTACGAGCTGACCTACGACATGACCTTGGAGCGCGCGCACGTCGCGTACATGACCAGCGGCTTCGACGAGGCCGAGCGGCTCCTCGACGAGCTCATGGAGCGCGCGAGGACCCGGCCCGAGAGGGCCGCCGTCGTCAAGCTCGCCGTCGCGCTGAACGTCACCCGCGCGCGCTACGCCCGCGCGGTGGAGATCGGGCTCTCGTGGCTCCGTACCTGCGACATCGACCTGCCGCTCCACCCCACCGGCGCACAGATCAACGAGGAGACCGAGAGCGTCTGGCAGGCCCTGGGCGATCGGGCGATCGAGGATCTGATCCGCCTGCCCCCCATGACGAACCTGGAGCTCGAGCTCACGATGGGTGTGCTGCAGAGCGCGGCCCTCCCTGCGTACTTCGTGGACCCGAACCTGAACTTTCTCATCGTCCTGCGCGCGGCCAAGCTCAGCTTGCGCCACGGCAACGCCGAGAGCTCCGCTTACGCCTACACCGCCCTCGCGAGGATGATCGGCCCGAGGTTCGGGCGATACCAGGAGGCCTATCGGTTCGGCAAGCTCGGCCACGACCTGGCGCAGAGGAGCGGCCTCCTCACCACGAAATCGGTGGTGTTCACCCTCTTCGGTCAGAATGTCGTCTTCTGGACACGCCATTACAGAGAGACGTATCCGTACACGCGCGCCGGCTTCAGCGCCGCGGTCGAGTCCGGCAAGCTGATCGACGCGTGTTACAATTGCATATGGGCCGCGCTGTTCCCGCTGTTCGCTGGCGAGCCGCTGGAGGACGTGCTCCACGAGCTCGAAGAGCGCCTCAGCTTCGTGCGCAGGACGGGTTACCCGTTCGCGTACTGCATCCTCCTCGGCGGCCTCGCGATGATCCAGACGCTGCGGGGGAGGCCGGTCCGCTTCTCGATGCTGGACGGGTCCGATCTGGATCCGCCGGCCTTCGAGGCGTGGCTGGAGGCGGGGGATCAACATGTCGCGCGCGCGCTCTATTACCGCCTGAAGGCGCAGGCGCTCTTTGTGCTCGGCCCTCCCGGAGAGGCGTTCGCCGCGGTGACCCGCGAGAGCACCGAGCACCTCTTCCGGGACGCGCTGATCGCCGAGAGCGTCTATTATCGCGCGCTCGCGCTCGCGGCCCTCTTCAACGCGCCGCACGAGGCGCGGTCGCCCCCGCTGCAGGCGCTCCCGGAAGAGCTCGTCGAGTGCGAGCGGCAGATCGGCGTGTGGGCGGAGAGCTGCCCCGACAACTTCCTCCACAAGCACGCCCTGGTCCGCGCCGAGAACGCGCGGCTCCTCGGGCACGAACCGGAGGCAAGCCGGCTCTACGAGCAGGCCATCACGTCGGCCCGGGAGGGCGGGTTCGTCCAGCACGAGGCAATCGCCTGCGAGCTCGCCGCGGGGTTCTACAACGCCTGCGGCCTCTCCACGCCCGCCAACAGCTACCTGCAAAAGGCCCGCGCCGGCTATTTTTCGTGGGGCGCCCACGCCAAGGTGGAGCAGCTCGATCAGCGGTATCCCTTCCTCGTCGAGCGAAAGCCGATCGCCCCTACTGTCACCTTCGCCGTGCGTGCCGAGCAGTTCGACGTCCTGTCGGTCGTGAAGGCGTCACAGAGCATCTCCGGCGAGCTCAAGCTCCCGCGCCTGCTCGAGACGCTCCTGCGCGTCGTGATCGAGCACTCGGGCGCCGAGGAGGGATGTGTCCTCCTGGTCCGGGGTGAGCGCCCGTGCACGGCGGCGCTCGGGGCGCCCGGGAGCGCGGTGCGGCTGCTCGGCGCGGGCGAGGCGCACGCCGCCGCGCTGCCGCAGGCCGTCCTCAACTATGTTCGCCGGAGCCACGAGCGCGTGCTGCTCGACGACGCCACCGACCTGCACCGCTTCATGGAGGACGAGTATTTCAGGCGCAAGCGCCCGAAATCGGTGCTGTGCCTGCCGATCGTGCGCCAGGCCCGGCTGCTCGGCCTGCTCTACCTGGAGAACAACCTTGTCACCGGCGCCTTCACTCCGGCGCGGCTCAGCGTCATCGAGCTGCTCGCCTCACAGTCGGCCATCTCGCTCGAGAACGCCATGCTCTATACCGATATCGAGCAGGAGAACGCCGAGCGGCGCCGGGCCGAGCGCGAGCTCCAGACGAACCAGAAGACGCTCCAGGCCATCGTCGACAACTCCGCTGCAGCCATCTACCTCAAGGATCGCGACGGCCGCCACCTGCTCGTCAACCGGGAGGTCGCCCGCGCCCTCGGCATGAAGGCCGAGCAGATCGTCGGAAAGACGACCGCCGAGCTCCTGCCTGCCGCCGTCGCCAGCGCCATCGACGACCACGACCGGAAGGTGCTCGACTCCGGCGAGCCCATGGAGTTCGAGGAGGAGGTGCTGATCGACGGCGACCTGCGCACCGGCCTGTCCATCAAGTTCCCGCTGGGCGAGAACGTCATGCCCGGCGTGCTCTGCGGCATCTCCACCGACATCACAGAGCGCAAGCGCACCGAGCTCGCCGAGCGCTTCCTGGCCGAGGCGAGCCGCAAGCTCATGGCCCTCGGTTACGGCGCCACCCTCGAGAGCGTCGCGCAGCTCGCCGTGCCCGAGCTGGCCGACTGGTGCGTCATCGACGTGGACCTCGCTCGCAGCTCCCCGGACGCCACGGGACACGCGGTCACCGCGGTCACCGCAGGCGTGCCGGCCGACCTCGCAGGCGCGGTGACGGACGCGCTGCGGCCCCTGGCAGCGAGCTCGCCGGACCGCCCCGAGGTGGGTGACCTCCGCGCCGCGCCCCTCCTCGAACAGCTCGGCGTCCACTCCTTCCTCCGCGTCCCGCTCCTCGCGCGCGACCGGCGCTTCGGCGTCATGACCCTGCTGGCGGCCGCTCCCCGGCGCCGTTACCGCCCCACCGACCTGTGGCTCGCCGAAGAGCTCGGGCTCCGCGTGGCGCTCGCGCTCGACAATACCCGCCTGTTCGCCGAGGCCCAGGAGGCGATCGAGCGCCGCAACGAGTTCCTCGTCGTCGCATCCCATGAGCTCAAGACGCCCCTCACCTCGCTCACGATGCAGGCTCACCTCCTCGCCCGCCTCCTGCCCCGCGTCCAGCGCGCAGAGGTCGCCCCGGAGCGCATCGACGCCACGCTCCAGGTCCTCAACCGCCAGATCGCGCGCCTCGCCCACCTGGTCAACGAGCTGCTCGACGTCACCCGCCTGAACGCCGGCCGGCTCACCCTCACGCGCGCCCCCGTCGATCTGGCCGCCCTGACGCGTGAGGCCGTCGAGCGGATGAGGCAGCAGCTCGCGAGCGCACGCTGCCGCACCCAGCTCGAGCTGGAAGGGCCCGTCGTCGGGCACTGGGATGCCTCTCGCATGGATCAGGTCCTCATCAACCTCCTGTCCAACGCGCTCAAGTACGGCGCGGGAGAGCCGATTCACGTCGTCGTCCGCAGCGACGGCGATCGCGCGCTGCTCGTCGTCCGCGATCACGGCATCGGCATCGCCGAGGCCGATCAGGCCAGGATCTTCGAGCGCTTCGAGCGCGCCGTCTCCGTCCGCAACTTCGGCGGTCTCGGACTCGGCCTCTACATCGTTCGGTGGATCGTCACCTCTCACGGCGGCACCATCCGCGTCGAGAGCAAACCGGGCGCGGGCGCCACGTTCGTCGTCGAGCTGCCTTTGCATGCGGCGGAGGCAGAGGCGGACGGCCAGGATGCCCTGCTCCCGCAGGCGTAGGCGCGCGCAGCGCGCTGCGCGCGCCTACGCCCGATTGCGCCTCAGCAGCTCCCTTTCCGTCCCCGCTATCGCCGTGCATGGACGAAGGCGTCACCACCGGCGAGCCGGCACAACAACGCGGCGCCGTTTGCTCGTGACGAGGCGCACCGCTTTTGGCAGTGTAGCGAGTTGAGCCGCAACGCGGCGCTGGCGCCCCGGTTTTCAAAGAAATTCCTATGCCCGATAGTCCACGCTACCGCGTGCTGGAGGTGCTGCACCAAGGAGCAGATACCCTCCTCTATCGCGCGCGGCGTGAGGAGGACGGCCGACCGGTGGTGCTCAAGGCCCTGCGGCGCGACCACGCAAGCCCCCGCGCCCTCGGCCGGCTCCAGCACGAGCTCGCGGTCGCCAGAGCGCTCGATTCACCCGTCGTCATCAGGGCCTACGGCATCGAGCCGTTCCGCGACCAGATGACCCTGGTCCTCGAGGACTTCGGCGGCCGCTCGCTCGACCGGCTGCTCGATGGCGACGGGCCGATGCCCCTCGAGCGCTTCTTCCCCCTCGCCCTCCGCCTCACCGACGCGCTCGCCGAGCTGCACCGGCACCGCATCATCCACAAGGACATCAAACCCCAGAACCTGCTCTACAACCCCGATACCGGCGAGCTGAAGATCACCGATCTCGGCATCGCCTCCCTCGCGCCCCGCGAGGCCCAGGAGCTCGCGCACGACGGGCTCATCGAGGGCACGCTCGCCTACATGGCGCCAGAGCAGACGGGCCGTATGAACCGCCGCGTCGACGAGCGGACCGACCTGTACTCCCTCGGCGTCGTCTTCCACGAGATGCTGACTGGCGCCCTGCCCTTCCAGGCCAGCGACCCCGTCGAGTGGGTCTATTGCCACATCGCCCAGGCGCCGCGGCCGCCGCACGCGCTCGTCTCCTCGATTCCCCCGCTCCTGTCGGCGGTCGTCCTCAAGCTGCTCTCCAAGGCCGCCGAGGAGCGTTATCAGAGCGCCCTCGGCCTGCGCCACGACCTCGACGCGTGCTTCGCAAGGTGGCAGGCGAGCGGATCGATTCAACCCTTCCCGCTCGGCGGGCGCGATCTCTCGGACCGGTTCCAGGTCCCGCAGCGGCTCTACGGCCGCGAGCGCGAGGTGGAGGCGCTGCTCGCCGTGTTCGAGCGGGTGGTCGCGGACGGCCGGCCAGAGCTCGTCCTCGTCTCGGGCTATTCGGGCATCGGCAAGTCCTCGCTCGTCGCCGAGCTGCACAGGCCCGTCGTGCGCGAGCGCGGCTTCTTCCTCTCGGGCAAGTTCGAGCAATTCAAGCGCGATATCCCTTACCACGCCTTTCTCCAGGCGTTCCGGGCGCTCTTGCGGGAGCTCCTGGGCGCGAGCGAGGAGCAGCTCGAGCGCTGGAGGCAGCGCCTCCGTGAGGCCCTCGGCCAGGACGGCGCACTGCTCACCGACGTGCTCCCCGAGCTCGCCCTGCTCCTCGGCCCGCAGCCGCCGGTGCCCGAGCTCCCGCCCACCGAGGCCCAGAGCCGGCTGCTCGCCACGCTCCAGCGCTTCGTCGCCGCCTGCGCCCGGAAGGAGCACCCCATCGCGCTCTTCCTCGATGATCTCCAGTGGGCCGACGCGGCCAGCCTCCTCTTGCTCGAGCAGCTCGCCACCTATACTGGCTCCGAGCACCTCCTGCTGATCGGCGCCTACCGCGACAACGAGGTCGGCCCCGCGCACCCGCTCCGGCTCACCTTGGCCGAGGTGCAGAAGCGCGGCGCCGCCGTCTCCGAGCTCGTCCTCGCGCCGCTCTCCGCCGCCCACGTCGGGGCGCTCGTCGCCGAGGCGGTCCACGCGCCCGAAGCGCACGTCGAGCCGCTCTCGCAGCTCGTCTACGAGAAGACCGGCGGCAACCCCTTCTTCGCGCTCCAGTTCCTCATCGCCCTGCATGACGAGGGGCTCATCACCTTCGACGCAGGCGAGGGCGCATGGCGGTGGGACATCGCCGCCATCCGCGACAAGGGCTTCACCGACAACGTCGTCGAGCTGATGGCCGGCAAGCTCAAGCGGCTCTCGGCCCCGACGCACGACGCGCTCAAGCTCGCCGCGTGCCTCGGCAACAGCCTGGACCTCGAACCCCTCGCAGTGGTCGCGGGCCGTCCGGCGGAGGAGCTCCGCGACGCGCTCGAGGAGGCCGTGCGGGAGGGGCTGCTGCTCCGCCGGGGCTCTGGCTATCGCTTCCTCCATGACCGGGTGCAGCAAGCCGCGTATTCGCTCATCCCGGCAGGGCAGCTGGCCGAGATGCACCTCCGGATCGGCCAGCTGCTCCTGAAGGCGCGGCGCGCGGAGGAGCCCGACGAGGCGCTCTTCGATGTCGTCGGCCACCTCAACCGCGGCGCCGCGCTCCTCCGTTCTCAGGCCGAGCGCGACGAGCTCGCCGCGCTGAACCTCCGGGCTGGCAGGAAGGCCAAGGCCGCCGCGGCCTTTCAGTCCGCCGCCGCGCTCTTCGCCGCGGGCCTCTCCCTGCTCGCGCAGGCCTCTTGGGACGCGCAGCACGCGCTGACCTACGACCTGACGCTCGAGCGCGCGCACGTCGCGTACATCACCGGCGGCTTCGACGAGGCCGAGCGGCTCCTCGAAGAGCTCATGGAGCGCGCGAGGACCAGGACCGAGACGGCCGCCGCCGTCGAGCTCATCGTTACGCTCTGTATGATCCGCGGGCAATCCGCCCGCGCCGTGGAGATCGGCCTCTCGTGGCTCCGCACCTGCGACATCGATCTTCCGCGCCTCCCCACGGACACACAGCTCGAAGAGGAGACGAAGGGCGTCTGGCAGGCCCTGGGCGACCGGGCGATCGAGGACCTGATTCACCTGCCCCCCATGACCGACCGGGAGATCAAGCTCACGATGGGTGTGCTGGAGGGCGCGGGCATCGCTGCGTCCTTCATGACCCCAAACCTGTTCTTTCTCACCTTCCTGCGCATGGTCCAGCTCAGCCTGCGCCACGGCAACGCCGAGAGCTCCGCCGTCGCGTACACGGCCTTCGCGAGGATGTTCGGCCCGAGGTTCGGTCGATACAAGGAGGCCTATCGGTTCGCCAAGCTCGGCCATGACCTGGCGCAGAGGAGCGGCCTCCTCACCACGAAATCGATGGTGTTCGCCACCTTCGGACACCACGTCGCCTTCTGGACACGCCACTACAGAGAGACGTATCCGTACGGGCGCGCCAGCTTCAGCGCCGCGGTCGAGTCCGGTGTCCTGAGCATGGCGTGCTTCAGCTGCATGTGGGACGCGCTGTTCCACCTGCTCTCTGGCGAGGCGCTCGAGGACGTGCTCCGCGAGGTCGACGAGCGCCTCGGCTTCGTGCGCAGCGCGGGTTTTGCGTTCGCGCACGGCGTCCTCCTCAGCGCCCGCGCCATGATCCAGGCGCTGCGAGGGAGGCCGGCCCGCTTTGCGATGCTCGACGGCTCCGAGCTGGATACGGCGGCCTTCGAGGCGCGGCTGAAGGCGGGAGAGCTGGAGACAACGGACGAATTGTACTACAGCTTGAAGGCGCAAGCGCTCTTCGTGCTCGGCTCTCCCGGCGAGGCGCTCGCGGCGGCGACCCGCGTCGTCACCGAGCAACCCTTCTGGAACCAGCCGCACGCGCTCATGGCCGAGAGCTTCTATTACCTCGCGCTCTCGCTCGCGGCCCTCTTCAACGCACCGCACGCGGAGCGGGACTCCCCGCCAGAGGAGCTCCCCGAGCGGCTGCCCGAACAGTTGATCGAGTGCGAGCGGCAGCTCGGCGCGTGGGCCAGGAGCGGCCCCGACAACTTCCTCCACAAACACGCCCTGGTCCGCGCCGAGATCGCGCGGCTCCGCGGGCAGGACCTGGAGGCCATCGGGCTCTACGAGCAGGCCATCTCCTCGGCGCACGAGGGCGGCTTCGTCCAGCACGAGGCCATCGCCTGCGAGCTCGCCGCCCGGCTCTACCGCGACCGCGGCCTGTCCACGCCCGCCGACGCTTACCTCCAGAAGGCCCGCGCCGCCTACTTCCGCTGGGGCGCCCACGCCAAGGTCGATCAGCTCGACCAGCGGTATCCCTTCCTCGTCGAGCGAAAGCCGATCGCACCCACCGTCACCTTCGCCGTCCGCGCCGAGCAGTTCGACGTCCTCTCCGTCGTCAAGGCCTCTCAGAGCATCTCCGGAGAGCTCCAGCTCCAGCGCCTGCTCGACATGCTCCTGCGCACGATGGTCGAGCACGCGGGCGCCGAGCAGGGGTGCGTCCTCCTGGTCCGGGGTGAACGCCTGTGGAGCGCGGCGATCGAGACGCCGAGGGGCGCGGTGCGGATGCGCGACGCCGGCGAGGCCCCTTCGGCCGCGCTGCCGCAATCCATTCTCAACTACGTTCGCCGCAGCCACGAGCGCGTGCTGCTCGACGACGCCTCCGCCAGACACCCGTTCTCGGAGGACGAGTATTTCACGCGGAAGCGGCCGAGATCGGTGCTGTGCCTCCCGATCGTGCGCCAGGCGCGGCTGCTCGGCCTGCTCTACCTGGAGAACAACCTCGTCACCGGCGCCTTCACCCCAGGGCGGCTCACCGTGCTCGAGCTGCTCGCCTCGCAATCGGCCATCTCGCTCGAGAACGCCATGCTCTATACCGATATCGAGCAGGAGAACGCCGAGCGGCGCCGGGCGGAGCGGGAGCTCCGCGAGAGCCAGGCCACGCTCCAGGCCATCGTCGACAACTCCGCCGCGGCCATCTTCCTCAAGGATCGCGACGGCCGGTATCTGCTCGTCAACCGCCAGGCGAGCAACGTCGCCGGCCTGCCGAGCCATCGGCTCCTCGGAAAGAGCGACGCCGAGCTCTTGCCTGCCGCGGTCGCCGAGATCATCGGCGCTCACGATCGACGAGTGCTGGAGGCAGGCGAGCCGATGGAGTGGGAGGAGGACCTGCCGCAGGAGGACGGGATGCACACCTTCCTGTCGCTCAAATTCCCTCTCGGCGAGGAGGTCATGCCCGGCGTGCTCTGCGGCATCTCCACCGACATCACCGAGCGCAAGCGGGCCGAGATGGCCGAGCGCTTCCTCGCCGAGGCGAGCCGCAAGCTCATGGCCCTCGGCTACGGCGCCACACTCGAGAGCGTCGCGGAGCTCGCCGTGCCCGAGCTGGCCGACCGGTGCGTCATCGACGTGGAGCTCCCCAACGGCGCCGCCGGGCGCACGGTCACCGCCGGGATGCCGGCCGAGCTCGCAGGCGCGGTGACGGACGCGCTGCGGGCCCTGGCAGCGAGCTCGCCGGACCGCCCCGAGGTGGGCGACGTCCGCGCCGCGCCCGTCCTGGAGTCGCTCGGCGTTCACTCCTTCCTCCGGGTCCCGCTCCTCGCGCGCGACCGGCGCTTCGGGATCATGACCCTGCTGGCGACCGCGCCCCGGCGCCGGTTCGGCCCCGCCGACCTGTGGCTCGGCGAGGAGCTCGGGCTCCGTGCGGCGCTCGCGCTCGACAATACCCGCCTGTTCGCCGAGGCCCAGGAGGCGATCGAGCGCCGGAACGAGTTCCTCCTCGTCGCGTCGCACGAGCTCAAGACACCGCTCACCTCGCTGACGATGCAGGCCCACCTCCTCGCCCGGCTCCTGCCCCGCTTCCAGCGCTCGGAGATCGCCCCGGAGCGCATCGACGCCGCGATCCAGCTCCTCAACCGACAGATCGCGCGCCTCGCCCACCTGGTCAACGAGCTGCTCGACGTCACCCGCCTGAACGCCGGCCGGCTCACCCTCGCGCGCGCGCCCCTCGACCTGACGGCCCTGACGCGCGAGGCCGTCGAGCGAATGAGACAGCAGCTCGCGGACGCCCGCTGCCGCATCCAGCTCGATCTGGACGAGCCCGTGATCGGGGACTGGGATGCTTCTCGCATGGAGCAGGTCCTCATCAACCTCCTGTCCAACGCGCTCAAGTACGGCGCGGGGGCCCCCATTCACGTCGTCGTGCGCGGCCTGGAAGGCCGCGCGCTGCTCGTCGTCCGCGACCACGGCATTGGCATCGCGGAGACCGACCAGGCCAGGATCTTCGAGCGCTTCGAGCGGGCCGTCTCCGTCCGCAACTTCGGCGGCCTCGGCCTCGGCCTCTACATCGTTCGGTGGATCGTCACCTCCCACGGGGGCACCATCCGCGTCGAGAGCACGCCAGGCGCGGGCGCTGCGTTCATCGTCGAGCTGCCTTTGCATGCGGCGGCGACAGAGACGGACGGCCAGGGCGCCCTGCTCCCGCAGGCGTAGGAGCGCGCTCCCTGGTCGGCTGCCCGGCAATCTCGCGCGCATCGCGGCCCACCCGAGCCTGAACCTCGCCCCCCACGGGCTCCTCCGTTGTGAACGGATGCCGAGGTTGCGCGGTCGCCTCGTCGACGACCACCTCGGTCTCGGTCCAGCGCCCTTCGGGCGCGGAGCGGCTCACGAACACGGAGCGCTCCGGCGAGGAGAGATCGTCGCGGTTCCATGCCGTGATCGAGGCCGAGGGAGAGGCCCTGTAGGACTCCCTACTCCACCGCCAAGACACCACGTGTCAGCTGCCGTACCGTGAACGCCATTCCATTGGATCACCTCCGTGAGGGGCTGTCCACGTACGACGCTCCGCGGCGGTCCGACGGCTCCCGCGCTGGATGACGGATGACGGAGGCGCGACACGCGACGGACGAGCCCGCGAGATGGCGCCGCCGTTTGCTCGTGACGAGGCGCGGCGCTTTTGGCAGTGTACCGGGTTGAATGGCAACACGCCGCCGGCGCTCCGGATTTCAAAGATCCTCCTATGCTCGATAGTCCACGTTACCGCGTGCTGGAGGTGCTGCACCAAGGTGCGGACACCATCCTCTACCGCGCGCGGCGCGAGGAGGACGGCCGGCCGGTGGTGCTCAAGGCCCTGCGGCGCGATCACGCGAGCCCCCGCGCCCTCAGCCGGCTCCAGCACGAGCTCGAGGTCGCCAGGGCCCTGAAGTCGCCCGTCGTCGTCCAGGCCTACGGGATCGAGCCGTTCCGCGACCAGATGACCCTGGTCCTCGAGGACTTCGGCGGCCACTCGCTCGACCGGCTGCTCGATGGCGATGGGCCGATGCGCCCGATGTCGATCGAACGCTTCTTCCCCCTCGCCCTCCGCCTCGCCGGCGCGCTCGCCGAGATGCACCGGCGGCACGTCATCCACAAGGACATCAAGCCCCAGAACCTGCTCTACAACCCCGACACCGACGAGCTGAAGATCACCGATCTCGGCATCGCCTCCCTCTCCCCCCGCGAGGCCCAGGAGCTCGCCCACGACGGGCTCATCGAGGGCACGCTCGCCTACATGGCGCCGGAGCAAACGGGCCGCATGAACCGCTGGGTCGACGAGCGGACCGACCTGTACTCCCTCGGCGTCACCTTCTACGAGATGCTGACTGGCACCCTGCCCTTCCACGCCAGCGACCCCGTCGAGTGGGTCTATTGCCACATCGCCCAGGCGCCGCAGCCGCCGCACACGCTCGTCCCATCGATTCCCCCGCAGCTCTCCGCCGTCGTCCTCAAGCTGCTCTCCAAGGCCGCCGAGGAGCGTTACCAGAGCGCCCTCGGCCTGCGCCACGATCTCGACACCTGCTCTTCCCAGCTGCGCCAGAGCGGCGCCATCGAGGCCTTCCCGCTCGGACAGCGCGACGTCTCCGACCGATTCCAGATCCCGCAGCGGCTCTATGGCCGCGAGCGCGAGCTCAAGGCCCTGATCGCCGCGTTCGAGCGGGCGGTCGCGAACGGCCGGCCAGAGCTCGTCCTCGTCTCGGGCTATTCGGGCATCGGCAAGTCGTCGCTCGTCGCCGAGCTGCACGGGCCCATCGTGCGCGAGCGCGGCTTCTTCCTCTCCGGAAAGTTCGATCAGCTCAGGCGCGACGTCCCCTACCGCGCCCTCCTTCAGGCCTTCCGCGGGCTCGTGCAGGAGATCCTCAGCGCGAGCGAGGAGCAGGTCGAGCGCTGGCGAGAGCGCCTCCGCGAGGCCCTCGGCGCGAGCGGCGGGCTGCTCACCGACATGCTCCCCGAGCTCGCCCTGCTCCTCGGCCCGCAGCCCCCCGTGCCCGAGCTCCCGCCCGCCGAGGCCCAGAGCCGGCTGCTCACCACACTCCAGCGCTTCGTCGCGGCCTGCGCCCGGAAAGAGCACCCCGTCGCGCTCTTTCTCGACGACCTGCAATGGGCCGACGCCGGCAGCCTCCTGCTCCTCGAGCAGCTCGCCACCCTGGCCGGCGACGCCCACCTCCTGCTGATAGGCGCTTATCGCGACAACGAGGTCGGCCCCGCGCACCCGCTCCAGCTCGCGCTGGCCGAGGTGCAGAAGCGCGGCGCCGCCGTCGGCGACATCGTCCTCGCGCCGCTCTCCGTCGCCCACGTCGGGGCGCTCGTCGCCGAGGCGGTCCATGCGCCCGAAGCGCAGGTCGAGCCGCTCTCACGGCTGGTTTACGAGAAGACCGGCGGCAACCCCTTCTTCGTGCTCCAGTTCCTCATCGCCCTGCACGAAGAGGGGCTCATCACGTTCGACACCGACGCGGGCGCATGGCGGTGGGACATCGCCGCCATCCGCGACAAGGGCTTCACCGACAACGTCGTCGAGCTGATGGCCGGCAAGCTGGAGCGGCTCCCCGTCGCCACGCGCGACGCGCTCAAGCTCGCCGCGTGCCTCGGCGGCAGCGTGGACCTCGGCACCCTGGCGGTCGTCGCGCGCCGCCCGGCGGAGGGGCTCCGCGAGGCGCTCGAAGAGGCCGTGCGGGAGGGGCTGCTGCTCCGCCGGGACAGCGCCTATCGATTCCTCCACGACCGGGTGCAGCAAGCCGCTTATTCGCTCATCCCGGCCGGACAGCTCGCCGAGGTGCACCTCTGCATCGGCCAGCTGCTCTTGAAGGCGCAGCGCGCCGACGAGCGCGAGGACGCGCTCTTCGATATCGCCGGCCACCTCAACCGCGGCGCCACGCTCCTCCGTTCGCAGGCCGAGCGCGACGAGCTCGCCGCGCTGAACCTCCGGGCTGGCAGGAAGGCCAAAGCCGCCGCGGCCTTTCAATCCGCCGCCGCGCTCTTCGCCGCCGGCCTGGCCCTCCTCGCGCAAGATCCCCGCGAGCGCTGGGAGACTCGGTACGATCTGACCTACGACCTGAGCCTCGAGCGCGCGCACGCCGCCTACGCCATCGGCAGCTTCGAGGAGGCCGAGCGGCTGCTCGACGAGCTCATGGCGCGCGCGAGGACCAACATCGAACGCGCCGCCGTCGTCGAGCTCGCCGTCGCGCAGAGCGTCACCCGCGGGCAGTGCGCCCGCGCCGTCGAGCTCGGGCTCTCGTGCCTCCGCACCTGGGACATCGAGCTGTCGCTCCCCGTCACCGACGCGCAGGTCAAGGAAGAGACCGAGGGCGTCTGGCAGGCGCTGGGCGACCGGAAGATCGAGGCGCTGGTCGACCTGCCGCCCATGGATCACCCCGAGATCAAGGTCGCGATGCGCATCCTGCTCGGCGTGATGATCCCCGCCTACTTCGTGGATCTGAAGCTGCACTATCTGCTCCTCGTGCGCATGGTGAAGCTCAGCTTGCGCCACGGCAACGCGGAGAGCTCCGCCCAGGCGTACACCGCCTTCGCGCGCATGGTCGGCCCGCTGGTCGGGCGTTATCGTGAGGCGTACCTGTTCGGGAAGCTCGGCTACGACCTCGCGGACAGGGGCCACACCCTCGCCACGAAGGGCGCGGTGTTCACCCTGTTCGGGCAGCAGATCGTCTTCTGGACGCGCCACTACCGGGAGTCGGGCTTCTATGCGCGCCGCGGCTTCAACGCCGCGGTGGAGGGCGGCGACTGGAACAACGCATGTTACAACTGCATCTGGGCAGCAATGTTCCCGGTGCTCTCCGGCGAGCCGCTGGAGGACGCCCTCCACCTGACGGAAGACCGCCTCGCCTTCGTGCGCAAGGCCGGCTACGCGTTCGTCTATGACGTCCTCCTCGGCGCACGGCACCTCATCCAGACGCTGCGCGGGCGGCCGGTCCATTACGCGATGCTGGATGGCGCCGAGCTGGATCAGGCGGCCTTCGAGGCGCGGCTCGGCCAGGAGGGCGGCGGCGTCCCTGGATGCTTCCACTTCAGCATGAAGGCGCAGGCGACGTTCGTCCTCGGCGCTCACCGGGAGACGGTCGCGGCGACGGCCCGTGTGGTCGTCGATTACGACTGGAAGATGGACACGAACGCGCTGTACGCCGAGTGCTTCTACTATCGCGCGCTCGCGCTGGCCGCGCTCGTCGACGCCGACGAGGACCGCGCGGCGGCGCCGTCGCCCCGCCCGGAGCTCCCGGACGGGCTGCTCGACTGCGAGCGGCAGCTCGGCGAGTGGGCCGCGAGCGGCCCCGACAACTTCCTCCACAAACACGCCCTGGTCCGCGCCGAGATCGCGCGGCTCCGCGGGCAGGACCTGGAGGCCATCGGGCTCTACGAACAGGCCATCTCCTCGGCGCGCGAGGGCGGCTTCGTCCAGCACGAGGCCATCGCCTGCGAGCTCGCCGCCCGGCTCTACCGCGACCGCGGCCTATCCACGCCTGCAGACGCTTACCTCCAGAAGGCCCGCGCCGCCTACTTCCGCTGGGGCGCCCACGCCAAGGTCGATCAGCTCGACCAGCGGTATCCCTTCCTCGTCGAGCGAAAGCCGATCGCCCCCACCGTCACCTTCGCCGTACGCGCCGAGCAGTTCGACGTCCTCTCCGTCGTCAAGGCCTCTCAAAGCATCTCCGGTGAGCTCAAGCTCCCGCGCCTGCTCGAGATGCTCCTGCGCATCGTGGTCGAGCACGCGGGCGCTGGAGAAGGATACGTGCTCCTGGTCCGGGAAGATCGCCTGTCGACCGCGGCGGCGATCGCCGCGTCCGGGGGCGCCGCGCGGCTGCTCGACGCGCGCGAGGCGGCGGCGGACGCGCTGCCGCAATCCATTCTCAACTATGTTCGCCGCAGCCACGAGCGCGTGCTGCTCGACGACGCCTCCGCCAGACACCCGTTCTCGGAGGACGAGTATTTCACGCGGAAGCGGCCGAGATCGGTGCTGTGCCTCCCGATCGTGCGGCAAGCGCGGCTGCTCGGCCTGCTCTACCTGGAGAACAAGCTGGTGGCCGGCGCGTTCACCCCGGGGCGGCTCACCGTGCTCGAGCTGCTCGCCTCGCAGTCGGCCATCTCGCTCGAGAACGCCATGCTCTATACCGATATCGAGCAGGAGAACGCCGAGCGGCGCCGGGCGGAGCGCGAGCTCCGCGGAAGCCAGGCCACGCTGCAGGCCATCGTCGACAACTCCGCTGCGACCATCTACCTCAAGGATCGCGAGGGCCGGCACCTGCTCGCGAACCGCGAGGTGGGCCGCCTCCTGGGCATGCCGCCCGCTCAGATCATCGGCAAGACGACCGCCGAGCTCTTCCCTTCCACGGACCTCGAGATCATCGCTGACAACGACCGGCGGGTGCTCGACTCGGGCGAGCCGCTCGAGTTCGAGGAGGTGGTGATGATGGAGGACGGGCCGCACACCTACCTGTCGCTCAAGTTCCCGCTCGGCGAGAACGTCATGCCCGGCGTGCTCTGCGGCATCTCCACCGACATCACAGAGCGCAAGCGCGCCGAGCTCGCCGAGCGCTTCCTCGCCGAGGCGAGCCGCAAGCTCATGGCCCTTGGCTACGGCGCCACCCTCGAGAGCGTCGCGCAGCTCGCCGTGCCCGAGCTGGCCGACCAGTGCGTCATCGACGTGGATCTCGCCCAGGACGCCCCGGGGCGGACGGTCACCGCGGTCACCGCAGGCGTGCCTGCCGACCTGGCAGGCGCGGTGCTGGACGCGCTGCAGCCCCTGGCAGCGACCTCGTCGGACCGCGCCGAGGTGGGTGACATCCGCGCTGCGCCCCTCCTGGAGTCGCTCGGCGTTCATTCCTTCCTCCGCATCCCGCTCCTCGCGCGCGACCGGCGCTTCGGCGTCATGACCCTGCTGGCGGCCGCCCCCCGGCGCCGTTACCGCCCCGCCGACCTGTGGCTCGCCCAGGAGCTCGGGAGCCGCGCCGCGCTCGCCCTCGACAACAGCCGTCTGTTCGCCGAGGCCCAGGTGGCGATCGAGCGCCGCGACGAGTTCCTCCTCGTCGCATCCCACGAGCTCAAGACGCCGCTCACCTCGCTCAAGATGCAGGCCCACCTCCTCGCCCGCCTCCTGCCCCGCTTCCAGCGCGCCGAGGTCGCTCCGGAGCGCGTCGACGCCGCCATCCAGGTCCTCAACCGCCAGATCGCGCGCCTCGCCCACCTGATCAACGAGCTGCTCGACGTCACCCGCCTGAACGCCGGCCGGCTCACCCTCGCGCGCGCGCCCGTCGATCTGGCGGCACTTACGCGCGAGGTCGTCGAGCGGATGCACCAGCAGCTCGACGACGCCCGCTGCCGCACCGAGCTCGATCTGGAAGGCCCCGTGGTGGGCAGCTGGGATGCGACGCGCATGGAGCAGGTCCTCATCAACCTCCTGTCCAACGCGCTCAAGTACGGCGCGGGCGCCCCCATTCACGTCGTCGTGCGCGGTCTGGCTGACCGCGCGCTGCTCATCGTCCGCGATCACGGCATGGGCATCGCCGAGGCCGATCAGGCCAGGATCTTCGAGCGCTTCGAGCGCGCCGTCTCCGTCCGCAACTTCGGCGGCCTCGGACTCGGCCTCTACATCGTTCGATGGATCGTCACCTCCCACGGCGGCACCATCCGTGTCGAGAGCAAGCCGGGCGCGGGCGCCACGTTCATCATCGAGCTGCCTTTGCGCGCGGCGGAGGCAGAGTCGGAGACGGACGGCCGAGCGGACCTGCTCCCACAGGCCTGATTCCGGGTCAGCGCCTCGACGCCCCGTGGATCGCCGTGATCACGGGATCGTGTCGTCGACGTAATATCCGGCGCTTCCAACCGGGACCGTCACGGCGCCTGAGCCGACGGTGAACGCCCCGTTCGGCGTGAGGTTGGCCGGGTTCTGTCCTTGCCCGATCGTCTGGTACCACGTCAGCCGGGTGATCTCTCCGCCGCCCGTGCCGATCCGCAGGTGCACGTCGCCGTTGTCATAGCGGTATCCACCGCTCACCTGGTCGCTCGAGAACCACGTCCAGGAGGAGCTCACCGGCAGCTGAAACTGCTGCGTTCCGCTCTGCGCCGGCGGCGTGCCGCTGCCGTCCGTGTGGCTGACGCTCACGCCCTTCTTGCCGAGGTACTGCAGGCTCGCCGTGGTCACATAAAAGTACTCGGTGTTCGCCTGGTAACTGCCCACATTGCTCGCGCCGATCGCAAGGGCTCGAAAGAACGGCTGGCCGTTCGAGAACGTCGCAGTGTACAGCCGCCACGGGGTCAACATGCCAGGGTCGAGCTGCGCTTCGCTCACCGAGTCGACCTGCTCGTCTCCTGGTTGCTCTATCCGCTCGGCGACGATGCAGCCCGACGCCGCCAGCATCGCGAAGACCGCCGTCCCTAGCTGCACCAACATGCTCTGCGCTTGCATAACAGCCGAACCTCTCTATGGCCTTCCACGGCCCAGATCCGCTGGGGAGCCGGCGATTCTGGGCAACCTGCCGAACCGACGTAATCGAAGTAACCGGCGTAGACAATTGAAAGGATCGTCCGCGAGCTTTACCTCAAGCTCGAGACCGAAATGGCGACAGGCGCATGACGGTGGTACGTTCCGGGGACTGACGGGATCGATCGAGCACCATGATCCCGCTGGCGCGCAGCGGCCTTTGGTCGACACAAGTCGACACAAGTCAACACAGCTCGGCACGAATTCACGGGACCGCCAGCGCCGAGCGCTGGGTCGCCGGAATCAGCGGAATCAGCGGGAGACGACGTCCCTCATCCAGGGCACGTCGGGGGTCGTTTCCAGGACCGTGCCGGCCCACTCCCGGTCATCCATCCGCTCGAAGTTCTCGGTGATGGACTCGAAGTACGACGAGGCGAGCCCCACGAACGCGCGAGGCGCGCCGCCGCAGGGGTCGGCCGTCACGACCATGAGCCGCGGCAGGCCGGTGCCCACGTGGAGCACGCGGCCGACCGGCGCGCCGCCCTCGTCGGTCGGCTGGGTGTGCACGTCGGCGATCGTCGGATCCTGCTCCAGGCTCTTCATCTCGTCGAAGAAGAGCTGCCTGTACCACCCCTGGACGCCCGTGGGCCCGCCGCAACCTTCATACTGGATCTGCACGGCCTCGTTGATGAAATCGAGGTGCTCCTGGGTGAGGGGCAGGCCGGCGCGCTCGTTCGCGGCCATCTCGCCGAGCGTCCGCGCGACATCGTGAAGCTGCGAGAAGTACGCCGACACCCTCTGCCCGAGCTGCGGCGCGCTCGACAGATCGAGCGCGCCGACGATCTCGACGCCGTGCTCGGCCAGCTCGGCGATGCGCGAGAAGAACGCCGGGTACGGGTCGACGTACGCGTCCGGGAACTCGCACGTGTCCCCGCCCGTGTACGACTGCTTGGCATAGAGCAGGGTGTCGTGGCGGAGCTCGGCCCAGGAGGCGAGCTGGGTGCTCAGCAGGCGCCGGCCCCACGCCTCGGTCTTCGCCACCCCGGGCAGCCCCTCGCCGTCGCCGATCGCCCGCGCCGGCGACAGCTCCCGCAGCGCGCCGAGCCAGCGATTGTAAAGGTTCTTGCCCCAGAAGTCCCCGGGGTGCGCGTCGACGAGCACGCGCATCATGTGCAGGTCGGGCGCGTAGTCGAACTGCCCGAGCTCAGGGGCGAGCAGCTGGCCTGCCTGATCGTTGCTGAGCGCGGCGAAGCCCACGTCGAGCGGGTTCGGCATCATGCGCTTGACGGCGCCGCCCTTCACCCGGTCGAAGACCACGTTCGAGAAGACGTGGGAGTCGACGACGTACCGCTGGCCGAGCAGCGCGAAGCTCGACGAGAGGGGCATCGTGCCCTTGCCGAGGCCGTTGATCATGATGTGGCTCGAGATCCGCTGCGTGCCGTGGCCCTCCTTCACGATGACCTCGGCGATCCGCGCGTCCGGGACGCCGGCGAGGCCGGCGGCGTCGCTGAGGCCGAGGTCGGCGAGCAGGTCGTCGAGCTCCGGCAGGGTCATGTAGTCGCTCTCGCCGACGAATGCCTGGATCGCGTCGTCGATGCGCTTGTAACGAGCGACGGTCTCCGCGTCGGCCAGGGCGCGCAGCACGTACGCGCCCTCGAGGTGCCGCCTCTGGAAGCGCTGGGTGCCGTCCTGCTGGGTCTCGAGGAAGCGGAAATCCACGCGGCCGAGCCACATCATGCTGCGGAAGTAGCGCGCGAGCTCGGGGTGCAGCTCATCGAGGTAGTGGCCGCGGGGCTCGAACTGCGAGAAGTCCATGAGCCGGTCCGAGCCGAAGAGGCGGACCTCCGCCATGCCCTGGTGGGCCTCGGCGCCCGCGACGAGCTCGTCGATCGCCGCAGCGCTGGCGCCCGCGACGGGGGCGACGGGCGCGCCGTCGAGCAGCGCGAGCGCGACGGCCGTGAAGAGATCCGCGTCCGCGCGCGCCTCGGCGCCGAGCTCTGCTCCGGCCCCCTCGGCGAGCCGCGCGCGCATCTGCTTCAGCATCGTCGCGAGCTCGGGCGCGAGCGAGGCCAGCTCCACCGCCTTCAGGATCGCGTCGTACGAGCGGTGGACCGCGAACAGGATCGAGTCCGCGGACACGTAGAGCGGCAGGTCGAGCGCGTAGATGCTGCTGTATCCGTAGACGAAGGTCGGGAAGGACTTCTTGCTCGAGATGACGAAGCCATTCTCGGACAGCTTCGCGAGCTCGTCCTCGTCGAGGGCGAGCGCGGTGCCCTGGAGCAGCGAGAGGCCCGCGGCGTCCGCCGGCGCATAGGACAGGCCCGACGCGAAGGGGACGGGGTACCGCGAGGCGAAGTCCTCGGCGGTCATGCTCGCCGAAGCATCCTTCTCGGCGAGCAACGCCGTGAGCTCCGCCTGCTGCTCGGGCCCGAGCTCCGTGGAGGGCAGCTGGGTGCCGTCGGTGCCCGGCGCGGGCTGGCTCCCCTCGCCCGAACAGCCGGCGGCGAGGGCGACGAGGATCGGGACGACGTGAAGGCGAAGAAGCAGGTTGCGCATCGTGCTCCCCTTTCAAAGCGTGCCCCTCAGCCCGGGGCGCGACGGCCCCGCAAGCAAAGGTGGTGCCGTGAGCGCGGGATACGGGAACTGAGCTCTCGCAGTCGCCGCTCCCCGGGCCGGCTACCCGCGCTGGAGCGTGACCGCCCCGGTCAGCAAGAGCGACGCTAGCTCACCAAGGGTTCCGTGGTTCGAAGGAGCCGCATTCCCTCCGCACCTCATTTCACAACCTTACGGGCTCACCCGCGCTCCTCTCGCCCAGATGATCTGCCCGACACAGACGAGAGATGCGTGCTCGACAGAATCCCCCCTTCACTACCACAATCACCCTCATCGTGGTACAACCTCGCCATTGCGCGGCACGGCCCGAAGGCGGCGTGGCGCGCTCGTCGTCGCTCGGTGTAGAGCGATTGCCTGGGATACTCAAAGGGGGAGGGATAACGTCATGTCCGACCACGACAATGAGGCCCGATCCGCGGGGGGCTGCGGCGTCGTGCCTCAAGATCCGGTTGCCATCGTGTTGACCGGCGCGGGAGCGCGCGGCGCATACGAGGCCGGCTTCGTTTCCAGGCTGCTTCCCAGGCTCCAGCACAGTCGACCGACGATCCTCGTCGGCACCAGCGCTGGCGCGATCAACGCGGCCCTGCTCGCGTCGCTGGGCCACATGTCCCCGGAAGAGGCCAGCGACGAGGTCGTGAAACGCTGGCAAAATATCCACAAGGGGATGGTCCTGGGCTCCGTCTTCCGCTCCTTGCTGCGCGCAGGCCGAGAATACATCGCCGGTTTGTTGGGCATCGATGGCCCCAGCCCGATGAGCCTGCTCGACACACGGCCCCTGCTCGCCAACCTCAAAAATCGCGCCCTGATCGACTGGAACGCCGTCAACACCAACATCATCAGCGAACGTATCCATACGCTCGCGGTCGCCACCACCGAGAGCGGCTCGGGTCGAACCAAGATATTTTACCAAACACAGCAATCTACACTCCTGCAGTCCGACGAGGCGCGCGCCATCGACTACGTCAAGACCCGGCTGTCGGCGGAGCACGTGCTGGCGTCGGCCTCGATCCCGGTGCTGTTCCCTCCGACCCGGATCGGCCCGCAGGACAGCGGCCCCTTCTACGTCGACGGTGGATTGCGCCTCAACGCGCCGCTGGCGCCCGCGCAAAAGTTCGGAGCCAAGGGCATCGTCGTGGTCTCGACAGATTCCCGGTGGTACGGCACGTCCGCAGCCGTGAACCTCCGCCGGATACCGGCGATGCAAGACCACATCCTGCAGCTCCTGCGCATGATCACCTCCGATCGCATGGTCGAGGAGATTCGCACGTTGCTTGAGCAGAACATGGAAAGCTCGAGAAAGGGGACAATTCCGATCATCTTCGGTGGTCCATCAGGGCAAGACGACGTCGGCTCCGTGGCAGCGAGAGCCCTGGAGGACATCCTTCGCGGCACGCGAAGATTCAAGCGCGTCGATCTCAACCTTCTGTACTGGCTGACCTCCGTGAGCCCGTACAGCCGTCCCGACGTGCTGAGCTACGTGCTGTTCGAGCCCGAGTTCATCAACGGCGCGATACAGGCGGGCATTCAGGACGCCGAGGAGCTCATCTCAGACCACCCGAGCGAGGGCGAGCTCTGGGGTGCGCTGTGCGCGAAGTACGCGCGCAATCCAAACCAACCGCTCTACCGTGCTTGATCCCCCGGCTCCACCGCACAGAATATTCCACCCAAACTGGAACCAACATTTCTCTCTGCGGCAGGATCTGGCCCCCCTGAGCCGTGGGGCGCCCCTCGCGGGACTTCAGCAGAGGAGCCCCGCTTGACCCGCCCCTTGAAGCTCGTCCGACCGCCGCTGCCCGCCCCGAAGCGGGCCTTCGCTGGCGACGACGCGACCCTCGTGCACGCGTTCCGGCGGGGCGACCCCGGGGCGCGCGCCGCCCTCTACGACCGGTTCGCGGATCACGTCCACCGGGTGCTCTACCGGCTGCTCGGCTTCAGCCACGACCTGGCCGACCTGCACCACGACGTCTTCGTCCGCGCGCTCGGCTCGCTGCCGGGCCTGGAGGACCCGAGCGCGCTCAAGGGCTGGCTCACGATGATCGCGGTGCACGTGGCGCGATCGTCGATCACCCGCAGGAAGCGGCGCAGCTGGCTCTGGTTCCTGCCGAGCGAAGAGCTGCCCGAGGTCGAGTCCGGCGCGGCGTCGGGCGACGTGCTGGACGCCTTGCGCGCGACCTACGCGGTCCTGGACGCGCTCCCGGTGGACGAGCGGATCGCTTTTGCTCTCCGGTTCATCGACGGCATGGAGCTCACCGAGGTCGCCGCGGCGTGCGAGACCTCGCTCGCGACGATCAAGCGGCGGCTGGCCCGCGCCAGCGCCCGCTTCGAGGCCGAAGCCCGCAAGCAACCCGCGCTCGAGGCGTGGCTCGATGGAGGTACCCGGTGGGGCAATCCGAGCGCCCGCTGACCACCCTGGGCCGGCACGTGGCCGAGCTTCAGGACCGGATGCCGGCGGCGCGGCTCGATCGCGAGCGCGGGCGAGCGCGGCTGCTCGCTGCGGGGCCGGTGCCCGATACGGAGCCGGCCGGGCGGGGAGAGAGGTCCCGCCGTGAGTCTTCCTGGGCGCGGCGGCGGACGAGGCCCGGATGGCCGTTCGCGGTGCGGCTCGCCGCCTTGCTGGCGGTGGTGCCCCTGCTCGTCGCCGCGCTCGCGGTCGCGCTCGTGGCGCGCCCCCGCGCTCCGATGCGCTTCGAGCTCGGGACGGCCGATCCAGGGGCCGTCGGCGCGTGGATCGCCGCGCCCGCCATGGCGGAGCTGCCGATCCGGTTCTCCGACGGCTCGCTGCTTCGCCTCGCGCCGGGGGGGCGCGCCCGCGTCGCCTCGGTGGACGCGGACGGCGCGGAGCTCTCCCTCGAGCGAGGCGCGCTCGATCTCTCGGTCGTCCACCGCGAGGGCGCGCGCTGGACGGTGCGGGTCGGGCCGTTCCAGATCCACGTGATCGGGACGCGCTTCGAGACCCGATGGGACCCGGTGACCGAGCAGCTCATGGTCGCGCTGCACGAGGGGGCGATCACGGTCTCCGGGCCGGTCGTGGGCGAATCGCGCGCCGTCCACGCCGGCGAGCGGCTCACCATCTCGCCCGCGACGAACACCCTCGAGGTGGGCCCGATCGACGCTGCCTCTGGCCCCACATCGACGGCGATCGCGCCCGGCGCGGCTGCCCCGAGCGCGGCCGATCCCGGCGCGGCTGCCCCGAGCGCGGCCGATCCCGGCGCGATGGCCACGAGCGCGGCCGATCTCGACGCAGGCGCTCCGAGCGCGGCCGCTCCAAGCGCGGCCGCTCCAAACACACCTGCCCCGAGCGAAGCCGCTCCGGGCGCGGCTGCGCCCTCGACGAGCGCGCCTCTGGCGACCGCCCGCACCCGGGACGCCGGGACGGCCGCGCTGGAAGGGCAAGCAGGCGGCGAGGGCTCGGTCGCTCCCCTGCCCGCGCACCAAGAAACGCCGTCGTGGCGCGCCCTGGTCCTCGAGGCCAGGTACAGGGACGCCCTGGCCGCCGCGGAGAGCGAGGGCTTCGACGCGCTCTGCGACGCCGCGAGCGCGAGCGATCTGCATGCGCTCGGCGACGCGGCCCGGCTCGGCGGGAGCCCGGCGCGCGCCACCCAGGCCTTCGCCTCCCTCCGCGCCCGGTTCCCTAGCTCGCCCGAGGCCGCGTCGGCGGCGTTCATGCTGGGGAGGATCGCCCAGGACCAGAGCAAGGACCACGCGGCCGCCGCACGCTGGTTCTCCCGGTACCTGAACGAGCAGCCGGCGGGCGCGTTCGCCGCCGATGCCGCGGGGCGCCTCGTCGAGGCGGAGGACAGGCGGGGCGACGAGGCGGGCGCCCGGAGGGCGGCCGAGCAGTACCTCGCCGCTCATCCGAGCGGCTCGCACGCGGCGTACGCGAAGCACGTGCTCGCGCGCGGATCGAAGGCGGTCCCCCCCGGAGGCTCGCCTGGCAGGCCAGTCCCCTCCGGAGGCTCGCCCGGCGAGCCGGGCCCTGCCGCCGAGCCTCCGGCGCCGTGAGACGCCGCGCCGCGACGCTCCTCTCCCTCGCCTTCCTCGCCGGGGCCACGCTCGCAGCAGGGGCCGCGCTCGCGGAGGGCGCGCGCGCCGACGAGACCCGGACCGAAGCCCCCTCGACCATCGCTGTCCTCTGCGCCCCTGACGATCGCTTCGGCCTGCGGATCGTGGCCGAGATCGAGTCGCTGGGCTTCCGGGCCGAGCGCCTCGACCCCGCGGCCGAGCCGGCGTCGCGCGCGTCCCTCGAGGCCTCGGCGCGCGAGGTGGGCGCCATCGCCGCGATCCGCGCCGTCCCCTCCGAGCGCGGCGTCGAGATCTGGATCGCCGATCGGGTGACCGGCAAGACCGTCCTCCGCGAGATGGCGGACGACGGCGGCACGCCCGACCACGACGCGGCGCTCGCGCTCCGCGCGGTCGAGCTCCTGCGCGCCAGCCTCCTCGAGGCTGGCCTGCCCGCGCCCCCGCCCGGAGAGGTGCCCGCGACGCCCGAGATCCGCGAGAAGCTGCGGGTCCGCGCGCCCGCCACGCCGCCCGCGCCGGCCCAGAGGCCGTCGCCGGCGTTCCGCCTCGCGCTCGCTCCCGGTGTGCTGCTGAGCCCAGGCGGCTTCGGCGCGGCGGTCAGCATCGACGTCGGCCTCTCCTGGCTGCCGAGCGAGCACGTCGGCGCGATCGCGTTCGCCTCGATTCCGATCAGCGCCCACCAGACCGAGCGATCGCAAGGCACCGCTGAGCTCTCCGTGCTGCTCGCCGGTGGGGGCGCGCGCTTCCAGCTGGCCCCGCGCAAAAGCCCCTGGACGGCCTCGGCGGATCTCGGCTTCTCGGCCGTGTTGCTCTGGAGCACGGGGGTGGCCGCCAAAGGCTTCCGCTCGAGCGCATCGGCCGCGGTGACCGCCAGCCCCTTCGCGGGTCTGGGCCTCTCCTTCGCCCTGACCCCCACGTTCCGGCTGCGCGCCGACGCCCTCGCCAGCGTGCTCGTCCAGGGTGTCTCCGTCCGGTTCGTCGAGCAGGAGACAGCGACCTGGGGCAAACCGTTCATCCTCTCTTCAGCCGGCATCGAGCTCGATCTGTTTTTATGAGCCGCCGTCACGCGACGGAGGGACTTCACCTCTGGAGCCTGGCCTGGAGGTCGCTCGAATGAAACGATGGATGATGCTCCTCGGAGCGATGGCGGTGATGAACAGCGGATGTAACGAGATCGTCTTCAATCCCATTCAACTCGGGGGTTCGGAGAGCAACCCGGACGCCGTCGTGGCCGACGACGGCGATGAGGTGGACGACGACGAGGTGGACGCCGTGGACGACGGCGCCTCCGGCCTCCACGCCGTCGCGCAGGAGACCCCGGACGCGCTCGTCCTGTACTTCAGCAACGCTGTCGAGCAATGCGCCCAGCCCGTGATCGATCTCAAGATCGGCGTCAACTGTGACAGGGCAGGGATCTGGCAATTCATCCTGCATATTCCGCCCGAGCTCAACAAGCCAGGTCTCATCGATCTCTACACGATGCAAATCCTCTTTTCCAAATCTGTGATCCTCTCCGATTGCGGTGGAGGGGGCGGCATGGGCCCTGGCCATCGGGGCACGCTCGAGATCGTCAGCAGCGACGAGACCTCGCTGTTCGTGAAGGTGCGCGGCGCGGGCGACCAGAATTGGCCGGTCGACGGCGATTACACGGTCCAGCGCTGCGGCACATAGCTCCACGGTCGCACGACGGCTGGCCGCCAGGCTCCGGTAGAAACAGCACAGCGTGCCCGTGCGGCAGGCGCCTCAGGCGCCTGAGGATTCTCGGCGAATTCCCTCTCTTCCCCCCCGTCATCGCAGGCGAGCCGGCGCGAGGGCGCGCCGCCATTTTCCATGGCGGAGCGCGGCGCTTTTGGCAACATGCACCGACGCTCGACGCCTCGGAGGCCGCCGCATTGGCCTTCGAAGATCCTCCTATGGCCGATAGTCCACGCTACCTCGTGATCGAGGTCCTGCACGACGGGCCCGAGACGATCCTCTACCGAGCCCGGCGCGAGGAGGACGGCCGGCCGGTGGTGCTCAAGGTCCTGCGGCGCGACCACGCGAGCCCGCGCGCCCTCGGGCGGCTGCGCCACGAGCACGACGTCGCCAGGGCGCTCGACACGACCGCCGTGGTCAAGGCCCACGGGATCGAGGCGTTCCGGGACCAGATGACGCTGGTCCTCGAGGACTTCGGCGGCCGCGCGCTCGACCGGCTCATCCAGGGGCCGACGCCGCTCGAGCGCTTCTTTCCCCTCGCCCTCCGCCTCTCCGGCGCGCTCGCCGAGCTGCATCGACACCACGTCATCCACAGGGACATCAAGCCCCAGAACCTGATCTACAACCCCGACACCGGGGAGGTGAAGATCACCGACCTCGGCATCGCCTGCCTCTCGGCCCGCGAATGCCAGGACGTCTCCCACGACGGGCTCATCGCGGGGACGCTGGCGTACATGGCGCCCGAGCAGACGGGCCGGATGAACCGCTCCACCGATGAGCGGACCGACCTGTACTCCCTCGGCGTCACCTTCTACGAGCTGCTGACCGGCGCCTTGCCCTTCCAGGCGAGCGATCCCGTGGAATGGGTGTATTGCCACGTCGCCCTGCACCCATCCCCACCCCACGCGCTCGTCCCCTCGATTCCCCCGCAGCTGTCGGCGGTCGTCCTCAAGCTGCTCTCCAAGTCCGCCGAGGATCGCTACCAGAGCGCGCTCGGCCTGCAGCGCGACCTCGACGAGTGCTTCGCCAGGTGGCAAGCGAGCGGGGCGATTCCGCCCTTCCCGCTCGGGGAGCACGATCTCTCCGATCGGTTCCAGATCCCGCAGCGGCTCTACGGCCGCGAGCGCGAGCTCAAGGCCCTGCTCGCCGCGTTCGAGCGCGTGGTCGCGAGCGGCCGCCCCGAGCTCGTGCTCGTGTCGGGCTACTCGGGTGTCGGCAAGTCGTCGCTCGTCGCCGAGCTGCGCGGGCCGGTGGTGCGCGAGCGGGGCTTCTTCCTCTCCGGCAAGTTCGAGCAGCTGAGGCGCGACATCCCTTACCACGCCTTCCTCCAGGCGTTCCGGGCGCTCTTGCGGGAGATCCTGTCCGTGAGCGAGGAGGACCTCGATCGCTGGCGGCAGCGCCTCCGGGAGGCCGTCGGCGCGACCGGCGCGCTGCTCACCGGCGTGCTCCCCGAGCTCGCGCTGCTCCTCGGCCCGCAGCCGCCCGTGCCGGAGCTCCCGGGCGTCGAGGCCCGGCACCGGTTTCACGCGGCGCTCCAGCGCTTCGTGGCGGCGTGCGTCCAGAAGGAGCACCCCATGGTGCTCTTCCTCGATGACCTCCAGTGGGCCGACGCCGGCAGCCTCCAGCTGCTCGAGCAGCTCATCACCTACACCGAGACCGAGCACCTCCTGCTCATCGGCGCTTACCGGGACAACGAGGTCGGCCCGGCGCACCCGCTGCCGCTCATGCTGGCCGACGCGCGGAAGCGCGGCGCGACCTTCAGCGACCTCGTCCTCGCGCCGCTCTCCGCCTCCGACGTCGGGGCGCTCGTCGCGGGGGCGGTCCACGCCGCGGCCGAGCGCGCCGAGCCGCTCGCGCAGCTCGTCCACGAGAAGACCGGCGGCAACCCCTTCTTCGCGATCCAGTTCCTCATCGAGCTGCACCAGGAAGGCCTCATCGCCTTCGACGCGGAGGCGGGCGCCTTTCGATGGGACATCGCCGCCATCCGCGACAAGGGCTTCACCGACAACGTCGTCGACCTGATGGTGGGCAAGCTGAAGCGGCTCCCCGTCCCGACGCAGGACGCGCTCAAGCTCGCCGCGTGCCTCGGCGCCAGCCTGGACCTCGACACCCTCGCCCTGGTCGCGAGCCGCCCTGCAGCCGAGCTCGGCGAGGCGCTCGCCGAGGCCGTGCGCGAGGGGCTGCTGCTCCGCCGGGGCGCCACCTACCGGTTCCTCCACGATCGGGTGCAGCAGGCCGCCCACGCGCTCATCCCCGCCGGACAGCTCGCCGAGGTGCACCTCTGCATCGGCCGGCTGCTCCTGAAGGATCAGCGCGCGGACGAGCGCGAGGAGGCGCTCTTCGACGTCGTGGGGCACCTGAACCGCGGCGCCGCGCTCATCCGTTCCCAGGCGGAGCGGGACCAGCTCGCCACGCTGAACCTCCGCGCCGGCAGGAAGGCCAAGGCCGCCGCGGCCTTCCAGTCTGCCGCCGCCCACTTCGCCGCGGGCCTCTCCCTGCTCGCGCCGGGCTGCTGGGAGGCGCGGCACGAGCTGGCCTACGATCTGACCTTCGAGCGCGCGAACGCCGCGTACATCACCGGCGGCTTCGAGGAGGCCGAGCGGCTGCTGCAAGCGCTGACGGACCACGCGAGGACCGAGGCCGAGCGAGCCGCGGCCGTCGAGCTCGCCATCGCCCTGAGCGTGACCCGCGGGCAGTCCGCCCGCGCGGTGGAGATCGGGCTCTCGTTCCTCCGCTCCTGCGACGTTGACCTGTCGATCCCGCTCACCGAAGCGCGGCTCGCGGAGGAGACCGAGGGCGTCTGGCAGGCCCTGGGCGACCGGGCGATCGAGAGCCTGATCCACCTGCCTCCCATGACGCACCCGAAGTGCAAGATCGCGATGAGCGTCCTCGCGAGCGTGTCTGTCCCCGCGTACTTCGTGCACCCGGACCTGAACTACCTCGTCGTCGCGCGCATGGTGAAGGTCAGCCTGCAGCACGGCAACGCCGCGAGCTCGCCTCACGCGTATGCGGCCTTCGCGAAGGCGGTCGGCCCGAAATACGGGCGATACCAGGAGGGATATCTGTTCGGCAAGCTCGGCCACGACCTCGTGGAGAGGGACAACGTCCTCGCCATGAAGGCCATGGTCTTTTCCTTGTTCGGCAATCAGATCATCTTCTGGAAGCGCCACTACCGAGAGACGTATCCGTACACGCGCGCCGGCTTCAACGCCGCGGTCGAGACCGGCAACCTGAACGACGCGTGTTTCCTCTGCATCTGGGCCCCGCTGTTCCCGCTGCTCGCTGGCGAGCCGCTGGAGGACGTCCTCCGCGAGATCGAGGAGCGCCTCCGCTTCGTGCGCAAGACCGGATACGAGTTCGTCTACAACATCCTCCTGGGCGCCTTCGCGCTGGTCCAGGCGCTGCGAGGCAGGCCGGCCCGGCTCCCGATGATGGATGGATCCGAGCTGGATCCGAGCGCGTTCGAGGCGCGGCTGCCTCCCGGGGACATGGGCGGCATTCTCAGCTTTTACTGCAGCCTGAAGGCCCAGGAGCTGTTCTTGCTCGGCTCCCCCGGGGAGGCGTGCCAGGCGACGCGCCGGGTGATCGTCGACAGGCCCTGGAGGTGCGAACCGCACGCGCTCGTGGCCGAAGACTTCTATTATCACGCGCTCGCGCTCGCGGCCGGCTGTGACGATGCCCCCGACGCGCCGGCGTCGCCAGAGCGGGAGCTGCCGGAGGGGCTGCTCGACTGCGAGCGGCAGCTCGGCGAGTGGGCCAGGAGCGGCCCTGACAACTACCTCCACAAGCATGCCCTGGTCCGCGCAGAGATCGCCCGGCTCCGCGGGCAGGAACCGGAGGCGACCCGGCTCTACGAGCAGGCCGCGTCGGCGGCGCGGGAGGGCGGCTTCGTCCAGCACGAGGCGATCGCCTGCGAGCTCGCCGCCGCGTTTTACCGCGCGCGCGGCCTCGCCACCGCCGCCGACGCCCACCTCCAGAAGGCGCGCGCCGCCTACTTCCGCTGGGGCGCCCACGCCAAGGTCGATCAGCTCGACCAGCGGTATCCCTTCCTCGTCGAGCGAAAGCCGATCGCACCCACCGTCACCTTCGCCGTCCGCGCCGAGCAGTTCGACGTCCTCTCCGTCGTCAAGGCCTCTCAGAGCATCTCCGGTGAGCTCAAGCTCCCGCGCCTGCTCGAGATGCTCCTGCGCACGGTGATCGAGCACGCCGGCGCCGAGGAAGGCTATGTGCTCCTGGCCCGCGAAGATCGCCTGTCGACCGCGGCGGCGATCGCCGCGTCCGGGGGCGCCGCGCGGCTGCTCGACGCCGGCGAGGCGGCGGCCGCCGCCCTGCCGCAGTCCATCCTCAACTACGTTCGCCGCAGCCACGAGCGCGTGCTGCTCGACGACGCCGCCGGACGGCATCCGTTCCTCGAAGAGGAGTATTTCACGCGGAAGAAGCCGAGGTCGGTGCTGTGCCTGCCCATCGTGCGCCAGGCGCGGCTGCTCGGCGTGCTCTACCTGGAGAACCGGCTCGTGGCCGGGGCGTTCACCCCAGGGCGGCTCACCGTGCTCGAGCTGCTCGCCTCGCAATCGGCCATCTCGCTCGAGAACGCCATGCTCTACGCCGATATCGAGCAGGAGAACGCCGAGCGGCGCCGGGCGGAGCGCGGGCTCCGCGAGAGCCAGGCCACGCTGCAGGCCATCATCGACAACTCCGCCGCGGCCATCTTCCTCAAGGATCGCGACGGCCGCCACCTGCTCGCCAACCGCGAGGTGAGCCGCGCCCTCGGCAGGCCGCTCGATCAGATCATCGGAAAGACCAGCGCCGAGCTGCTGCCTTCCGCGCGCGCCGAGGCGCTCGACGCGCACGACCGGCAGGTGCTCGACAGGGGCGAGCCGCTCGAGTTCGAGGAAGAGTTGATCATGGAGGATGGGCCGCACACCTACCTGTCGGTCAAGTTCCCGCTCGGCGAAGACGTGATGCCCGGCGTGATCTGCGGCGTCTCCACCGACATCACCCAGCGCAAGCGCGCCGAGCTGGCCGAGCGTTTCCTTGCCGACGCGAGCCGCAAGCTCATGGCCCTCGGCTACGGCGCCACCCTCGAGAGCGTCGCGCAGCTCGCCGTGCCCGAGCTGGCCGACCAGTGCGTCATCGACGTGCGCCTCGATCCGGACGCGCCGGAGCGCACGGCCACCGCAGGAGTGCCTGCCGAGCTCGCAGGGGCGGTGATCGACGCGCTGCAGCCGCTCTCGGCGGCGTCGCTGCAACGCCCCGAGGTGGGTGACGTCCGCGCCGCGCCCCTCCTGGAGTCGCTCGGCGTCCACTCCTTGCTCCGGGCTCCGCTCCTCGCGCGCGACCGGTGCTTCGGCGTCATGACCCTGCTGGCGACCGCGCCACGGCGCCGCTACGGCCCCGCCGACCTCTGGCTCGCCCAGGAGCTGGCGGGCCGCGCCGCGCTCACCCTCGACAACAGCCGCCTGTTCACCGAGGCCCAGGAGGCGATCGAGCGCCGCGACGAGTTCCTCCTCGTCGCATCCCACGAGCTCAAGACCCCGCTCACCTCGCTCAAGATGCAGGCCCACCTCCTCGCCCGCCTCCTGCCCCGCTTCCAGCGCGCCGAGGTCGCTCCGGAGCGCATCGACGCCGCCATCCAGGTCCTCGATCGCCAGATCGCGCGGCTCGCCCACCTGGTCAACGAGCTGCTCGACGTCACCCGCCTGAACGCCGGCCGGCTCACCCTCGCGCGCGCGCCCCTCGACCTGGCGGCCCTGACGCGCGAGGTCGTCGAGCGCATGCACCAGCAGATCACCGACGCCCGCTGCCGCACCCAGCTCGAGCTGGAAGGGCCCGTGATCGGGGACTGGGATGCTTCTCGCATGGAGCAGGTCCTCATCAACCTCCTGTCCAACGCGCTCAAGTACGGCGCAGGAGCCCCCATTCACGTCGTCGTGCGCGGCCTGGCTGACCGCGCGCTGCTCGTCGTCCGCGATCACGGCATCGGCATCGCGGAGGCCGATCAGGCCAGGATCTTCGAGCGCTTCGAGCGCGCCGTCTCCGTCCGCAACTTCGGAGGACTCGGCCTCGGCCTCTATATCGTTCGATGGATCGTCACCTCCCACGGCGGCACCATCCGCGTCGAGAGCACGCCGGGCGCCGGCGCCACGTTCATCGTCGAGCTCCCTTTGCATGCGGCTGAGGCGGAGACAGACGGCCAGGGCACCTCCCTCTCATCGACATAGAATAGAAATAGAATAGAATAGATCTTCAGCCGGTGGCTCCCGGAGCGGCCGGTCCACGCGCCCTGCAGGCGAGCCGGCGCGAGGGCATGCCGCCATTTCCCGTGGCGCAGCACCGCGCTTTTGGCACCATCAGGCCAGACGCCGACGCCTCGGAGGCCGCTCCGGCTGCCGACGCTCTCCTATGCCAGAAAGTCCGCGTTACCTCGTGGTGGAGGTCCTGCACCAGGGTGCAGAGACGATCCTCTACCGAGCCCGGCGCGCGGAGGACGGCCGACCGGTGGTCCTCAAGGTCCTGCGGCGCGACCACGCAAGCCCCCGCGCCCTTGGCCGGCTGCACCACGAGCACGAGCTCGCCAGCGCGCTCGACACGGCGGCCGTGGTCAAGGCCCGCGCTATCGAGGCGTTCGGCGATCAGGTCGCGCTGGTCCTGGAGGACTTCGGCGGCCGCTCGCTCGACCAGCTGCTCGATGGCGACGGGCCCATGCCGCTCGAGCGCTTCTTCCCCCTCGCTCTCCGCCTCGCCGGCGCGCTCGCCGAGCTGCATCGACACCACGTCATCCACAGGGACATCAAGCCCCAGAACCTGCTCTGCAACCCCGACACCGGGGAGGTGAAGATCACCGACCTTGGCATCGCTTGCCTCTCGCCCCGCGATAGCCACGATCTCAGCCACGACGGGCTCATCGAGGGCACGCTGGCGTACATGGCGCCGGAGCAGACAGGCCGGATGAACCGCTCGATCGACGAGCGGACCGACCTCTACTCCCTCGGTGTCACCTTCTACGAGATGCTGACTGGCACCTTGCCCTTCCAGGCCAGCGATCCCGTCGAGTGGGTGCATTCCCACATCGCTCAGAAGCCGCCCCTGCCCCACGCGCTCGTCCCCTCGATTCCCCCGCTCCTGTCGGCGGTCGTGCTCAAGCTGCTCTCCAAGGCCGCCGAGGAGCGCTACCAGAGCGCGCTCGGCCTGCGCCACGACCTCGACACGTGCTTTTCTCAGCTGCGAGCGACCGGCGCCATCGAGCCCTTCCCGCTCGGCCAGCACGACGTCTCCGACCGGTTCCAGATCCCGCAGCGGCTCCACGGCCGCGAGCGTGAGGTCGAGACCTTGCTCGCCGCGTTCGAGCGCGTGGTCGCGAATGGCCGGCCAGAGCTCGTGCTCGTGTCGGGCTACTCGGGCATCGGCAAGTCCTCGCTCGTCGCCGAGCTGCACGGGCCGGCGGTGCGCGAGCGCGGCTCCTTCCTCTCCGGCAAGTTCGAGCAGCTGAAGCGCGATGTCCCCTACCACGCCTTCCTCCAGGCGTTCCGGGGGCTCGTGCAGGAGATCCTGTGCGTGAGCGAGGAGGCGCTCGAGCGCTGGCGAGAGCGCCTCCTCGAGGCCCTCGGCCCAAACGGCAGCCTGCTCGCCGACGTGCTCCCCGAGCTCGAGCCGCTCCTCGGCCCGCAGCCGCCCGTGCCCGAGCTCCCGGTCGCCGAGGCTCGGCACCGCTTCCATGCGACGCTCCTGCGCTTCGTCGCGGCGTGCGCCTGCAGGGAGCACCCCATGGTGCTGTTCCTCGATGATCTCCAGTGGGCCGACGCCGCGAGCCTCCAGCTGCTCGAGCAGCTCGTCACCTCCACCGGGACACCGCATCTCCTGCTGATCGGCGCCTACCGCGACAACGAGGTCGGCCCCGCGCACCCGCTCCGGCTCACGCTGTCCGATGCGCAGAAGCGCGGCGCCCTCCTCACCGACATCGTCCTCGCGCCGCTCTCCGCCGCCCACGTCGGGGCGCTCGTCGCCGGGGCGGTCCACGCCCGAACCGAGGAGGTCGAGCCGCTCTCGCAGCTCGTCTACGAGAAGACCGGCGGCAACCCGTTCTTCGTCCTCCAGTTCCTCTTCGAGCTGCACCAGGAACGTCTCATCACCTTCGACCCCGAGCAGCGCGTATGGCGCTGGGACATCGCCGCCATCCGCGACAAGAGGTTCACCGACAACGTCGTCGAGCTGATGGTGGGCAAGCTCAAGCGGCTCTCCAGCCCGGCGCAGGACGCGCTCAAGCTCGCCGCCTGCCTCGGCGGCGGCTTGTCCCTCGACGCCCTCGCGGTGGTCGCGAACCGGCCGGCAGAAGCGCTCCGCGAGCCGCTCGAGGAGGCCGCGCGGGAGGGGTTGCTCCTCTGTCGAGGAAGCTCCTATCGATTTCTTCATGACCGGGTGCAGCAGGCCGCGTATTCGCTCATCCCGGCGGGACAGCTCGCCGAGGTGCACCTCCGCATCGGCCAGCTCCTCTTGAAGGGGCGGAGCCCAGAAGAGCGCGAGGAGGCGCTCTTCGACATCGTCGGCCACCTGAACCGCGGCGCCGTGCTCCTGCGTTCCCAGGTGGAGCGGGACGACCTCGCCGCGCTGAACCTCCGCGCAGGCAGGAAGGCCAAGGCCGCCGCGGCCTACCAGTCCGCCACCGCCCTCTTCGCCGCCGGCCTCTCCCTGCTCGCGCCGGACCGCTGGGAGGCGCGCTACGAGCTGGCCTACGACCTGACGCTGGAACACGCGCACTGCGCCTACGCCACCGGCGGCTTCGAGCAAGCCGAGCAGCTGCTCGGAGAGCTCCTGGAGCGCGCGAGGACCAAGCTCGAGCGGGCCGCCGTCGTCGAGCTCGCCATTGCCTTGTACGCGACCCGCGGGCAATGCGCCCGCGCCGTGGAGCTCGGGCTCTCGTGCCTCCGCGCCTGGGACATCGAGCTGTCACTCCCCATCACCGACGCGCAGGTCGAAGAAGAGAGCGAGAGCGTCTGGCAGGCCCTGGGCGACCGGGCGATCGAGAGCCTGATCCACCTGCCCCAGATGACACACCCGGAGCTCAAGGTCGCGATGCGCGTCCTGATCGGAATGACCGTCCCTTCCTTCTTCGTGGACCAGAACCTGCATTATCTGCTCCTCGTGCGCATGGTGAAGCTCAGCCTGCGCCACGGCAACGCCGAGAGCTCCGCCCACGCGTACGCCGCCTTTGCGAGGGTCTTCGGCCCGAGGTTCGGGAAATACAAGGAGGCGTACCTGTTCGGCAAGCTCGGCTGCGACCTGGCGGACAGGAGCCCCGCCCTCGCCACGAAGGGCCCGGTGTTCGCGCTGTTCGGGCAAGGGGTCGTCTTCTGGACGCGCCACTACCGAGAGACCGGTTTCTATACTCGCCTCGGCTTCAACGCCGCAGTGGAGTGCGGCGACTGGAACAACGCGTGTTACAATTGCATCTGGTCAGCGCTGTACCCGCTGCTCTTCGGCGAGCCGCTGGAGGACGTCCTCCGCCAGACCGACGACCGCCTCGGCTTCGTGCGCAAGGCGGGCTATGAGTTCATCTTCAACGTCCTCCTCAGCGCCCGGCACCTCATCCAGACGCTGCGCGGGCGGCCGGCCCATTTCGCCATGCTGGATGGCTCCGAGCTGGATCAGGCGGGCTTCGAGGCTCGGCTCCTGGCGGGGGACTGGATCAGCACGCGCATCGCCTACCACAGCATGCGGGCGCAAGCGCTGTTCGTCCTCGGCTCTCCCGGCGCGGCGCTCGCGGCATCGACCCACGTGGTCAATTACGACTGGAAGATGGACGCCTGCGCGCTGTTTGCCGAGAGCTTCTATTATCACGCGCTCGCGCTCGCGGCGCTCGTCGACGACGACGATGCGCACAGCCCGCGCGAGGCGCCGCCGTCGCCAGAGCGGGAGCTGCCGGACGGGCTGCTCGACTGCGAGCGGCAGCTCGGCGAGTGGGCCAGGAACGGCCCCGACAACTACCTCCACAAACACGCCCTGGTCCGCGCAGAGATCGCCCGGCTCCGCGGGCAAGAACCACAGGCGATGCGGCTCTACGAGCAGGCCATCTCCTCGGCGCGAGAGGGCGGCTTCGTCCAGCACGAGGCGATCGCCCGCGAGCTCGCCGCCGCGTTTTACCGCGCGTGCGGCCTCGCCACCGCCGCCGACGCCCACCTCCAGAAGGCGCGCGCCGCCTACTTCCGCTGGGGCGCCCATGCCAAGGTCGAGCAGCTCGACCAGCGGTATCCCTTCCTCGTCGAGCGAAAGCCGATCGCCCCCACCGTCACCTTCGCCGTCCGCGCCGAGCAGTTCGACGTCCTCTCCGTCGTCAAGGCCTCTCAGAGCATCTCCGGTGAGCTCAAGCTCCCCCGCCTGCTCGAGATGCTCCTGCGCACGGTGATCGAGCACGCGGGCGCCGAGGAAGGCTATGTGCTCCTGGCCCGCGAAGATCGCCTGTCGACCGCGGCGGCGATCGCCGCGTCCGGGGGCGCCGCGCGGCTGCTCGACGCACGCGAGGCGGCGGCCGCCGCCCTGCCGCAGTCCATCCTCAACTACGTTCGCCGCAGCCACGAGCGCGTGCTGCTCGACGACGCCTCGGCCAGGCATCCTTTCCTGGAGGACGCGTATTTCACGCGGAAGAAGCCGAGGTCGGTGCTGTGCCTTCCCATCGTGCGCCAGGCGCGGCTGCTCGGCCTGCTCTACCTGGAGAACAGGTTCGTCGCCGGGGCGTTCACCCCAGGGCGGCTCACCGTGCTCGAGCTGCTCGCCTCGCAGTCGGCCATCTCGCTCGAGAACGCCATGCTCTACGCCGATATCGAGCAGGAGAACGCCGAGCGGCGCCGGGCGGAGCGCGGGCTCCGCGAGAGCCAGGCCACGCTGCAGGCCATCGTCGACAACTCCGCTGCGGCCATCTACCTCAAGGCTCGCGACGGCCGCCACCTGCTCGTCAACCGCGAGGTCTGCCGCATCCTGGGCATGACGACCGAGCAGATCCTCGGGAAGACGAACGCCGAGCTGTTGCCTGCCGAGGTCGCCAAGATCATCGGCGATCATGACCAGAAGGTGTTCGACGGGGGCGAGCCGCTCGAGTTCGAGGAAGACGTGATGAGCGAGGACGAGCTGCACACCTTCCTGTCGGTCAAGGTCCCGCTCGGTGAGGACGTGATGTCCGGCGTGCTCTGCGGCGTCTCCACCGACATCACCCAGCGCAAGCGCGCCGAGCTGGCCGAGCGTTTCCTCGCCGAGGCGAGCCGCAAGCTCATGGCCCTCGGCTACGGCGCCACCCTCGACAGCGTCGCGCAGCTCGCCGTGCCCGAGCTGGCCGACCGGTGCGTCATCGACGTGCGCCTCGATCCCGGCGCGCCGGAGCGCACGCCCACCGCGCTCACCGCGGGCGTGCCGGCCGAGCTCGCAGGCGCGGTGATCGACGCGCTGCAGCCGCTCTCGGCGGCGTCGCTGAGCCGCCCCGAGGTGGGCGACGTCCGCGCGGCGTCCCTCCTCGAGCGGCTCGGCGTTCACTCCTTCCTCCGCGTCCCGCTCCTCGCGCGCGACCGGCGCTTCGGCGTCATGACCCTGCTGGCGACCGCCCCCCGGCGCCGCTACGGCCCTGCCGACCTGTCGCTCGCCCAGGAGCTGGCGAGCCGCGCCGCGCTCGCCCTCGACAACAGCCGCCTGTTTGCCGAGGCCCAGGAGGCGATCGAGCGCCGCGACGAGTTCCTCCTCGTCGCATCCCACGAGCTCAAGACCCCGCTCACCTCGCTCAAGATGCAGGCTCACCTCCTCGCCCGACTCCTGCCCCGCTTCCAGCGCGCCGAGGTCGCTCCAGAGCGCATCGACGCCACGATCCAGGTCCTCGATCGCCAGATCGCGCGCCTCACCCACCTGGTCAACGAGCTGCTCGACGTCACCCGCCTGAACGCCGGCCGGCTCACCCTCGCCCGCGCGCCCCTCGATCTGGCGGCCCTGACGCGCGAGGTCGTCGAGCGGATGCACCAGCAGCTCGCCGACGCCCGCTGCCGCACCCAGCTCGAGCTGGAAGGGCCCGTGATCGGGGACTGGGATGCTTCTCGCATGGAGCAGGTCCTCATCAACCTCCTGTCCAACGCGCTCAAATACGGCGCCGGAGGCCCCATTCACGTCATCGTGCACGCCGATGGCGAGCGCGCGCTGCTCGTCGTCCGCGACCATGGCATGGGCATCGCGGAGACCGACCAGGCCAGGATCTTCGAGCGCTTCGAGCGCGCCGTCTCCGTCCGCAACTTCGGAGGCCTCGGCCTCGGCCTCTACATCGTCCGGTGGATCGTCACCTCCCACGGCGGCACCATCCGCGTCGAGAGCAAGCCCGGCGCCGGCGCCACGTTCATCGTCGAGCTCCCTTTTCATGCGGCTGAGGCGGAGACAGACGGCCAGGGCACCTCCCTCTCATCGACATAGAATAGACGTTCACCGGGTGGCTCCCGGAGCGGCCGGTCCACGCGCCCTGCAGGCGAGCCGGCGCGAGGGCATGCCGCCATTTCCCGTGGCGCAGCACCGCGCTTTTGGCACCATCAGGCCAGACGCCGACGCCTCGGAGGCCGCTCCGGCTGCCGACGCTCTTGCCCATGCCAGAAAGCCCGCGTTACCTCGTGGTGGAGGTCCTGCACCAGGGTGCAGAGACGATCCTCTACCGAGCCCGGCGCGCGGAGGACGGCCGACCGGTGGTCCTCAAGGTCCTGCGGCGCGACCACGCAAGCCCCCGCGCCCTTGGCCGGCTGCACCACGAGCACGAGCTCGCCAGCGCGCTCGACACCACGGCCGTGGTCAAGGCCCGCGCTATCGAGGCGTTCGGCGATCAGGTCGCGCTGGTCCTGGAGGACTTCGGCGGCCGCTCGCTCGACCAGCTGCTCGATGGCGACGGGCCCATGCCGCTCGAGCGCTTCTTCCCTCTCGCGCTCCGCCTGACCGGCGCGCTCGCCGAGCTGCACCGCCATCGCATCATCCACAAGGACATCAAGCCCCAGAACCTGCTCTGCAACCCCGACACCGGGGAGGTGAAGATCACCGACCTTGGCATCGCTTGCCTGCTGCCCCGCGAGTCCCAGGACCTCTCTCGCGACAGGCTCATCGAGGGCACGCTCGCCTACATGGCGCCCGAGCAGACAGGCCGGATGAACCGCTGGATCGACGAGCGGACCGACCTCTACTCCCTTGGCATCACCTTTTACCAGATGCTGACGGGCGCCCTGCCGTTCCAGGCCAGCGATCCCGTCGAGTGGGTGCATTGCCACATCGCCCAGGCGCCGCAGCCGCCGCAGGCGCTCGTCCCCTCGATTCCCCCGCTCCTGTCGGCGGTCGTGCTCAAGCTGCTCTCCAAGGCCGCCGAGGAGCGCTACCAGAGCGCGCTCGGCCTGCGCCACGACCTCGACCGGTGCTTTTCTCAGCTGCGGGCGACCGGCGCCATCGAGCCCTTCCCGCTCGGGGAGCGCGATCTCTCCGACCGGTTCCGGGTCCCGCAGCGGCTCTACGGCCGCGAGCGCGAGATCGAGGCGCTGCTCGCCGCGTTCGAGCGCGTGGTCGCGAATGGCCGGCCTGAGCTCGCGCTCGTGTCGGGCTACTCGGGCATCGGCAAGTCTTCGCTCGTCGCCGAGCTGCACAGGCCCGTCGTGCGCGAGCGCGGCTTCTTCCTCTCTGGCAAGTTCGAGCAGCTGAAGCGCGATGTCCCTTATCTCCCTTTCCTTCAAGCGTTCCGGGGGCTCTTGCAGGAGATCCTGTGCGCGAGCGAGGAGCAGCTCGAGCGCTGGCGGCGGCGCCTCCGGGAGGCCCTCGGCCAGGATGGCGGTCTGCTCGCCGACGTGCTCCCCGAGCTCACGCTCCTGCTCGGCCCGCAGCCGCCCGTGCCCGAGCTCCCGCCCACCGAGGCCCAGAGCCGGCTCCACGCGGCGCTCCAGCGCTTCGTCGCGGCGTGCGCCCGGAACGAGCACCCCGTCGCGCTCTTCCTCGACGACCTCCAATGGGCCGACGCGGCCAGCCTCCTCTTGCTCGAGCAGCTCGCCACCTACACCGGCTCCGAGCACCTCCTGCTGATCGGCGCCTACCGCGACAACGAGGTCGGCCCCGCACACCCGCTCCGGCTCACCCTGGCCGAGGTGCAGAAGCGCGGCGCCGCCGTCTCCGAGCTCGTCCTCGCGCCGCTCTCGGCCGCCCACGTCGGGGCGCTCGTCGCCGAGGCGGTCCACGCGCCCGAAGCGGACGTCGAGCCGCTCTCGCAGCTCGTCTACGAGAAGACCGGCGGCAACCCGTTCTTCGTCCTCCAGTTCCTCTTCGAGCTGCACAAGGAAGGTCTCATCCCCTTCGACGCCGAGCAGCGCGTGTGGCGCTGGGACATCGCCGCCATCCGCGACAAGGGGTTCACCGACAACGTCGTCGAGCTGATGGTGGGCAAGCTCAAGCGGCTCTCCATCCCGGCGCGGGACGCGCTCAAGCTCGCCGCCTGCCTCGGCAGCAGCCTGGACCTCGACACCCTCGCGATCGTCGCGCGCCGATCGGCGGAAGCGCTCCGCGACGCGCTCGAGGAGGCCGTGCGGGAGGGGCTGCTCCTCCGGCGGAGCGCTGGTTATCGCTTCCTCCATGACCGGGTGCAGCAGGCCGCGTATTCGCTCATCCCGGCCGAGCAGCTCGCCGAGGTGCACCTCCGCATCGGCCAGCTGCTCGTGAAGGCGCAGCGCGCCGACGAGCGCGACGAGTCGCTCTTCGACGTCGTCGGCCACCTCAACCGCGGCGCCGCGCTCCTCCGCTCCCAGGCGGAGCGGGACGACCTCGCCGCGCTGAACCTCCGCGCCGGCAGGAAGGCCAAGGCCGCCGCGGCCTTCCAGTCCGCCGCCGCCCTCCTCGCCGCGGGCCTCTCCCTGCTCGCGCAGGCCTCTTGGGAGACGCGGCACGAGCTGACGTACGATCTGACCTTCGAGCGCGCGCACGTCGCGTACATCACCGGCGGCTTCGACGAGGCCGAGCGGCTCCTCGAAGAGCTCATGGAGCGCGCGAGGACCAGGACCGAGACGGCCGCCGCCGTCGAGCTCGCGGTCGCGCTGAACGTCACCCGAGGGCGACACGCTCGCGCGATAGAGATCGGGCTCGCGTGGCTCCGCGCCTGCGACATCGCGCTTCCGCTCGGCCCCAGCGACGCACAGGTCGACGAGGAGACCGAGCACGTCTGGCGGGACCTGGGCGATCGCGAGATCGCGGACCTGATCCACCTGCCCCGCGTGACGAATCCGGAGATCGAGAGCGCGATGGGCGTGCTGAAGGGGGTGTCCCTCCCCGCGTTCTTCATGGACGCGAACCTGCACTACCTCGTCGTCCTGCGCATGGTCCAGCTCAGCCTGCGCCACGGCAACGCCGAGACCTCCCCTCACGCTTACACCTTCTTCGCGAGGGTGATCGGCCCGAGGTACGGGCGATACCGGGAAGGGTATCTGTTCGGCAAGCTCGGTCACGACCTGGCGCAAAGGAGCGGCCTCCTCACCACGAAATCGGTGGTGCTCACCATGTTTGGACAGCACATCGTCTTCTGGACGCGCCATTACCGAGAGACGTATCCGTACACGCGCGACGGGTTCAGCGCCGCCGTCGAGTCCGGCAACCTGAACGACGCGTGCTACAACTGCATGTGGGCCGAGACATTCCCGCTGTTCTCCGGGGAGCCGCTGGAGGACGTGCTCCGCGCGGTCGAAGAGCGCCTCGGCTTCGTGCGCAGGGCCGGTTACGCGCTACCGCACTGCGTCCTCCTCGGCATCTACGCCATGATCCAGGCGCTGCGCGGGAGGCCGGTGCGCCTCTCGACCCTGGACGGCACGGAGCTCGATCTGCCGGCCTTCGAGGCGTCCCTGGAGGAGGGGAATCCTCCGCTCGTCCGCGCCATCTATTACAACTTGAAGGCGCAGGCGCGCTTCCTGATCGCCCCTCCCGGAGCGGCGTTCGCCGCGGTGACCCGCGGGCGCGCCGAGCACCCTTACAAGGTCGAGTCGAACGTCATCATCGCCGAGAGCTTCTATTATCTCGCGCTCTCGCTCGCGGCCCTCTCCGGCGAGGCTCACGAGGCGCGGCCCGCCCCGCCGAGGGAGCCCCCAGACGAGCTGCTCGAGTGCGAGCGGCAGCTCGGCGCGTGGGCCAGGAGCTGCCCCGAGAACTTCCTCCACAAGCACGCCCTGGTCCGCGCCGAGATCGCCCGGCTCCGCGGGCAGGAACCGCAGGCGATGCGGCTCTACGAGCAGGCCATCTCCTCGGCGCGGGAGGGCGGCTTCGTCCAGCACGAGGCCATCGCCTTCGAGCTCGCTGCGGGGTTCTACCGCGCGTGCGGCCTCTTCACGTCCGCCGACGCCTACCTGCGAGAGGCCCGCGCCGGCTACTTTCGCTGGGGCGCCCACGCCAAGGTGGAGCAGCTCGACCAGCGCTACCCCACCCTCGCGCCGCGCAAGCCGATCGCCCCCACCGTCACCTTCGCCGTGCGGGCCGAGCAGTTCGATGTCCTGTCGGTGGTCACCGCCTCTCAGAGCATCTCCGGCGAGCTCAAGCTCCCGCGCCTGCTAGAGACGCTGCTGCGCATCGTGGTCGAGCACGCGGGCGCCGGAGAGGGGGTCGTGCTCCTGCTCCGGGAGGATCGCCTGTCGATCGCGGCGGCAATCTCGACGTCCGGCAGCGCGGCGCGGCTGCTCGACGCGCGCGAAGCGGCGGCGACCGCGCTGCCGCAGTCGGTCCTCAACTACGTTCGCCGGAGCCACGAGCGCATGCTGCTCGACGACGCTGCCGGGCGGCACCCGTTCTCGGAGGACGACTATTTCAGGCAGAGGGGGCAGGGATCGGTGCTGTGCATGCCGATCGCGCGGCAGGCGCGGCTGCTCGGCCTGCTCTACCTCGAGAACAGGCTCATCACCGGGGCGTTCACGCCCGGGCGGCTCACCGTGCTCGAGCTGCTCGCCTCGCAATCGGCCATCTCCCTCGAGAACGCCATGCTCTATACCGATATCGAGCAGGAGAACGCCGAGCGGCGGCGGGCGGAGCGCGAGCTCCAGACCAACCAGAAGACGCTCCAGGCCATCGTCGACAACTCCGCTGCAGCCATCTACCTCAAGGATCACGACGGCCGGTATCTGCTCGCCAACTGCCACGCGGGAAGCGCCGTCGGGCTGTCGCGCCATGAGCTCGTCGGAAAGACCGACGCCGAGGTCTTTCCGGCCTCGACCGCGGAGCTGCTCCGTGACAACGACAGGAAGGTCCTCGACGCGGGCGAGCCGCTGCAGTGTGAAGAGGAGATCTTGCTGGACGACGGGCCGCACACCTTCCTGTCGGTCAAGTTCCCTCTCGGCGAGGCGGTCATGCCCGGCGTGCTCTGCGGCATCTCCACCGACATCACCCAGCGCAGGCGGGCCGAGCTGGCCGAACACTTCCTCGCCGAGGCGAGCCGCCAGCTCATGGCCCTCGGCTACGGCGCCACCCTCGACAGCGTCGCGCAGCTCGCCGTGCCCGAGCTGGCCGACCAGTGCCTCATCGACGTGGACCTCGCTCGCGGCGCCCCGGGACCCACGATCGCCGCGGGGGTGCCGGCCGAGCTCGCAGGGGCGGTGATCGACGCGCTGCAGCCGCTCTCGGCGGCGTCGCCGCGACGCCTCGAGGTGGGCGACGTGCGCGCCGCGCCCCTCCTGGAGCGGCTCGGCGTCCACTCCTTGCTCCGGGCTCCGCTCCTCGCGCGCGACCGGTGCTTCGGCGTCATGACCCTGCTGGCGACCGCCCCCCGGCGCCGCTACGGCTCTGCCGACCTGTGGCTCGCCCAGGAGCTGGCGAGCCGCGCCGCGCTCGCCCTCGACAACAGCCGCCTGTTCGCCGAGGCCCAGGTGGCCATCGAGCGCCGGAACGAGTTCCTCCTCGTCGCCTCTCACGAGCTCAAGACCCCGCTCACCTCGCTCAAGATGCAGGCCCACCTCCTCGCCCGCCTCCTGCCCCGCTTCCAGCGCGCCGAGGTCGCTCCGGAGCGCATCGACGCCGCGATCCAGGTCCTGAGCCGCCAGATCGCGCGCCTCGCCCACCTGGTCAACGAGCTGCTCGACGTCACCCGGCTGAGCGCCGGCCGGCTCACCCTCGCGCGCGCGCCCGTCGACCTCGCGGCCCTGACACGCGAGGTCGTCGAGCGCATGCACCAGCAGCTCGACGACGCCTGCTGCCGCACGCAGCTCGAGCTGGAAGGGCCCGTGGTGGGCAACTGGGACGCTTCTCGCATGGAGCAGGTCCTCATCAACCTCCTGTCCAACGCCATCAAGTACGGCGCGGGGGCCCCCATTCACGTCGTCGTGCGCGGCCTGGAAGGCCGCGCGCTGCTCGTCGTCCGCGATCACGGCATGGGCATCGCCGAGGCCGATCAGGCCAGGATCTTCGAGCGCTTCGAGCGCGCCGTCTCCGTCCGCAACATCGGCGGCCTCGGCCTCGGCCTCTACATCGTGCGGTGGATCATCACCTCCCACGGCGGCACCATCCGCGTCGAGAGCAAGCCAGGCGCCGGCGCTGCGTTCATCGTCGAGCTCCCCTTGCGCCCGGCCGAGGCGGAGACGGCGGCCGAGGGCCAAGGGGCCCTGCTCCCATCGGCCTAGGCGCTCACGCGCTCGCGACAGCGCTCCCCGGGCCCATTGCAGGCTCACGCGACGGCGCTGACAGGTGCTTTGCTCCTCTGATAGGGTAGTCGTCCTAGGAGACTGCCATGCCTCGCTTGAACCAGATCATCGCCATCGAGAAGGGCGTCAAGGCCCGCTCCCACCAGCGCCTCACCGAGGCGCACCACGCGCTGCAGAAGCCGGCGTTGCTCTCCGGGATCTCGCGCACCTACCGGTCGAAGGACGAGGAGGGCGAGCAGCTCCCGCCCGAGGCGACGAGGGTGCAAGCGAAGGCCGAGGACATCATCCGGAGCACCGCCGACATCCTGGGCGAGCTCTTCGACGTCACGGCCACCAAGGACTATGCGAACTGCAAGGCCCGCGCGGACGTGGTCGTCGACGGCAAGGTGCTTCTCACCGGGGCGCCCGTGACTTACCTGCTCTTCCTGGAGAAGCAGCTCGTCGACATGAACACCTTCATCAAGAAGCTGCCGGTGCTCGACGCGTCGGAGAGCTGGACGTTCGATCCCTCCGCGGACTCCTGGGCGACGGAGCCGGTGCAGACGGCGCGAACCAAGAAGATCCCGCGCAACCACGTCAAGGCCGAGGCGACAGACAAACACCCGGCGCAGGTGGAGGTCTATCACGAGGACGTGGTCGTCGGTTACTGGAAGACGGTCAAGTTCTCGGGCGCGCTGCCGGCGCGGCGCATCAACGAGCTGCTCGATCGGGTGGAGAAGCTGCAAAAGGCGGTCAAGTTCGCCCGCGAGGAGGCGAACAACCAGACGGTCGAGGAGCAGAAGGTCGGCGCCACCGTCCTCGGCTTCCTCTTCGGCGCCTGAGGCGCGCCGCCCCTGCCCCGGCGAGCAGCGCCCGGCGAGCGCGTTGTTTCGTCTCCATGGCGCCTTTCACGATTCGAACGGGAGCGACGTGCGGACCTCGAGCGCGGTCTTTCGAATCCGGGTGCGCCATTGATAGACCGATTCCGCGCTGCGCCCGGTAGTGCGGGCGACGTCGCTCACCGACTCTTCTTCGACGAAGAGCCGGCGGAACATGTCGACCCCCGCGGGAGACAGACGTCGATGCAGCTCGAGCGTCAGGCGCTCGAGCGATTGGCGCGTCTCGGTGGAGCGGAGCGCGTCGCGGCACCGGCTCTCGGGCGGCAGGTTCTCGAGATCGACCGGGTCGGTCGGATGCGCGTTGAGCGGGCCCTTGCGCCCGCTGCGCAGGATCGAGACGGCATGCCGCCGCGCCACGAACCCGACGAACTGGTCGAACGCAAGGCCGCGCTCGGGAGCCCAGGCCTTGAGGATGCGGCCGCCGTCGGCGAACAACGCGAGCAACACCTCCTGGGTGAGGTCCTCGACGTCGATGGTGACCGACCGTCCCCAGCTCGCCTCGTCCTTGAGCAGGGCGCGCGCGACGCGCCGACGTATGACCGGTAAGAGCGCGGTGACGAGCTCCGCCGCCGCTCTGCCGTCGCCGCTCGTCGCACGCTCGATGTCGGAATCACGATCGATGACCATGGGAACCTTCCTCGCTTGGACGCGCAGCGCCAGACGCTGCGGGCCCGCCTCTCGAATGCGGGTGCAAGGGGTTCAGCAAGAAGGGCGCCAGCGGGTCTTGCCCGAATTTCTCGACGTTTGGCGCCCATGGGACGCTGGCGGGCAGCGTGCGCGCCCGCGGGCGGCGCGCGCGACCCATGGGACAGCCCGGGCTCACCCCGCGGCCGCCAGGATCGCCTGCGCCCGGGCCCGGATGGCCGCGCTCGTCCCGGGGCGCGCCGCGAGCTGAGCGACGACCTTCAGGGCTTCGGGCAGGACCTGACCCTGAGAGGTCGCCAGCGTGAGCAGCGTGCCGTCGAGCGCGCTGCCGAATCGGCCCTCGTTCATCGCCGCCGCGAGATCACGCCAGTCGGTGGCGGTGAGGGTTCGATCGCGCAGGGCCGCGAGGGCGGTGCTCTGCACTTCGATGGCCGTGTCGCGCGCCAGGGTGATGAGCAGGTCCTTGGCCTCGGGCGTATCGACCCTGCGCAGCGCCTCGGCGGAAGCTTCGCGCAAGGCGGCGTCCTCGCTCGTGGTGTAGGGCTCCGCGATCGCGAGCACCTCGGGGCTGCGCGCGTTCGTGAGGGAGCCGAGCAGCGCCGCCCGCGCCTCGGGCGTCTCTGCGGACGCGATCTCGCGGCCCAGCCGGGCGACGAGGGCGTTCGCCGTCCCGGCGTCGCCGTTCGCTAAGGCGGCGCCGGACGCCGCGGCGAGCGCGTGCGCGCTGGCATAGGCCAGGTCGGCGTACCCCTGCCGCTGGCCGTCCTGGAAGGCGTCCCAGACCGCATCGGCCGTCTCGCTCGTCGGCGCCTCGAGGAACGACACGCGCTGGACGAGCGGCGCTCGGAGCGGAGAGCGCGCGAGCGCGGGAGAGGCGAGGATCGTGCGCATCGCGGCCTGCGCCTCCTCGTGACCCGCGGACGCGAGCAGATCCATGATGAGGACGCGCGCCTTGTCGGTCGCGCCGGGTTCGAGCGCGAGCTTCGCCAGATCCCGGGCGATCTTCGGATCTTGTTGGAGGAGCCCTGTCGCTCGCCAGAGCCAGCGGGTGTGGGCCGGCATCACGCCGCCGTTGCCGAACTGGGCGAGATCGGAGAGCAGCCGTTCGCGCGTGAGCCCGTCGACGCGTTGGGTGAGGAGCTCGCGTACGGTGTCCGCGCCGACGATCGGTTCGCCCGCGGGGTGCGGCGCCTCGAACGCGATACCGGCCGGAGCGGCCTCACCGCGATCCACGCGCACGAGCCGCAGCTCGAATCGCGCCCGACCGTCGAGCTCGCTCGTGCCGTCGGGGCCGTCCACGCGGACGCGCTCCTCGCTCTGGACGCGCTCGATCGCGCCGCCGCGCACGCGGATCGACGACCCACCTCGGAGCTCGCGCACGCGCAGGCTGGCCGAGCCGGGGTTCGAGAAGGCGTCGAAGCTCGAATAACGCACTCGCTCCCGCGTGAGATCTTGCTCGTCCTGGGCGTAACGAACGACGGACGCGCCGAACGGCCCCCGCTCGTTCGCCTCCCAGGACGTGCCCGCGGCGCTCGGGCCGAGCGAGACGCTCGACTGCGCGACGACCCACTGGACGAGGTTCATGAACACGTCCGGAGCGCCGGCCTCGAAGGCGACGTCCCGGCTCACGCCGTCCGTGCCGACGCGCACCCGCGCGTGCCGTCCCATGAGCGCGGTCGCCGCGTGCTCTCGCGCCGGGAACGCCTCGGTGCCGAGCACGTCGAGCCGGTGGCGGAGCACGTCTGTGAACGAGAGAACGAGCGTCGCCCCGTCCTCCTCCACGGACTCGACGAACAGCGCCATGTCGAGCGCCATGTCCGTCGCGCTCGAGGTATGCGTCTCGGCCGCGCCGACGCCCGCGGCGAAGAGGCGTCCGCGCTGCTCACCCGACCAGGAGACGCGATAATGGAGGACCGAGCCCGGCTCGAATCGCAGGGAGAGCGCATGCACTCGCGGCGTCACGGAGACCGGCTCCGCCGCGTGCATGGCGTAACGGGCGGCGGGAACGCCGAGCGCGAGCAGCGCGGCGGCGACGGCGATCGAGCGGCGACGGCGCAGGAACCTTTGGGCGAACGGCGAGGACATACAACCTCCTGAACGACGAATGCAAACTCCGAGAGACGAAGCTCGGGCCGAGGCCCGGCGTGACGCCGCCGAGCCCCGACCCACCCGGACCAAGGTCAGAGATAGTTCTTGATGAGATCGAGCGGCATGCTGCTCTTCTCGAACTTGAAGATCTCCTCGTCGATCGACGGGCCCTGCCACGAGAACAGGGTCCACTCCGAGTCGAGGAAGGAGAACGGGCCGTCGACGAACGCCTTCACGTTGCCGTCGAGCATGCGAAACTTCTGCTTCCCCGTGAACGAGAGCGACGCCGTGACGGCCTTGCTCGGGCTCATCGTGATCCTGGCGCCCGCGCTGATCGGCATCTCGCCGCGCACGAGGACCAGGTTGCATTTCACGCCCGCGCGGAAGCCGGGTACTCCGACCGCCGCCGACGCGAACGCATCGGCCTGGGCGAAGGGCGTGACCGTCCCGGTGATCGTGGCGAGATCGATGCCGGATCCGGTGGGCGTCGACGAGCACGTGCCGCCGATCCGCGCCTTCGCGTCGATCTTCATGCCGACCGACATTCCGACACCTGCGCCGAGCGTGACCGGGACGCCGAACGGGTAGACCGTGGTCGTGAACTCCTTCTTCGTCCCGCTCTTCATCTCCTTGACGAGGCCGGTCTGGAGCTCCGCGCTGTACGGGTTGTCCCAGCGGTTCCAGATCTTGACGTCGAGCACTTCGAGGCGGACCTTTGCCTTGCCCGCCGATTGCTCGGTGTAGATCTTGGCGGCAGCGTCGATCACCTCCACGGTGGTGCCGTAGGCGTGGCCGACCGCCGTGAACGCGCCGTCGACGCTCAGGTTGGCGCTGCATGCCTGCGCCTGCGGCGACAGGCCCGTCACCTCCCAGCCCGTGTCGTACGACCAATCGAGCGACAGGTCGCTCGATCCGAGCGTGCCGTGATCGCTCTTTCGGTCGCCGATGTACGGCTTTCCGTCCGGCGTCTTGGGGAAAGGCTGACTCGCGACCCAGTTGTTGACGACGGCGCCGAAGCCCTCGATGTCTTCCGCCGTCGTCGTGTAGTCGTTCTTCGGTGCGCCGAAGGCGCTCACGGCGTTGCGAACCGGGGAGCTCGACGCGAAATTGCCGCTCGTGTTGGCGACGCACGTCTGATACGCGGCCTCCATGTGCTTCGAATAGAACGCCGCCACCTGATCGCGAAGTTGCCGGTACGACCAGTCGCACTTCGTGACGTTCACGGCGTCGATGCACCCGTCCGCGTCCGCCTGGTAAAGCTGCGCCTTGAGCGCGGCCTCGAGCGCGGTGAGCTCGGCTTGCAGATCGCGCGTCACGGGCGCGCAGCCGGGCTGTCCCGTGCAGTGATCGGTCGACGTGAAGGTCGGCCCGTGCTTCGCGATGAGGTCGAGCAGCTTGTCGCGTTCGGCGGTGAGCTTCAGAAAGTCCTGCTGCTGATCTTCGTAGTAGCGAAGGGTCTCCGGGTGCTCATCTGACAGCGCGTCTTGCATCTGCGCGTGCCAGTTCCAGTTCACCACGTGGTGGGACGTCCCGGCCTGGAGCTTGCTCCGGATCGCCGCGTCGGCGGGGCCGAAGAAGCTGCCGCGCGCGAGCGACTTGTACGCCTTGAAGTAGCCGTTCTTCGGCGCTTTCGGATCCATGAGCGGCTTGGGTACGCCGCCGACGATGATCGTGCCGATCTGGCCGTTCGACGGCCACACGACCGCCGGGAGCGCGCTCGCGCCGGACTTGCTGTACAAGGTCCGGTTCGCGATGCCGGTGGACGTGTCGAACGCCTGATCGAAAAGGACCTCATCGCTCAGCAACGACACGTCGGCGAGATCGCGAAAGCGGGTGTAGTCGTGGAACCGCTCCTGGACGTACTCCGTGCACGACTGCACGACGTTGCCGTTCGCCCGCCAGCGCTCGCGTTGCGCGCCGAGCGACTCGAGGCCGGTGCGCGTGATGCCGTCGGCGAACAGGTTGATGGATCCGCCGCCGGCGTTGTAGAGCTGGCTCTTCTGTTCGACGCCGAGGAACTGGCCCTCGAAATGCTGCGTCATGTGCTTGAAGAAGCTGTAGGGCCTCACGCCTGCCGCGACGGTGGTCTCGGGGTCGTCGGGCGACGCGACCTCCTCGACGCTGACGTCGGGGCGCTGCATCTCCGCGTCGTACGCCGTGCGGATGAGCACGGAGCACGCGCTCGCCTCGTTCGCGACGGAAGCCTGGCCGCACGCCGTCGCGAGGTAGGCGGGATCTCGACATTGGACGACCGTCGGCGTCGGGCACGAGGTCTGCGCCATCGCGCCGCTGGTGGTCGCGAGCGCTGCCAGGACGAAGGATGAAATCGATACGCGGGTTCGGGTTCTCATGGGGATGACCTTTCGTGGAACGTGGGTGAAGACGCCCGACGAGCGCGAGCTGCTCCGGGCAAAGAAGGGGGACGCGGATCCCGGCGCATGGAGTCGGCGTCCGCGAGCCAGGGAATCAGGGGCGACGGCTCAGAAATCGCCGCAGATCTGAGCGCACTTGTAGACGGGCCCTCGGCAACGCTCCCAGCAGTCCAGAGGTTCCGGCTCCGGCTCCGGCTCGGGCGGCGGAGGAGGAGGCGGCGGCGAGCGGTCGACGACCACGCGGTAGCCGGTCGCTTGAGGCGTGAAGCTGACCGTCAAGCGGTATCCCCCGCTCCAGGACGTGACGCCCGGCGCAGGAGCCTCCACCAGACGCAGGCGCGTCGCCGACTCGGTGATTTGCTGCGCCGTCGGTTCGTCCGGGAGCGGCGAGACGTCCATCCGCTGGATGACGAGGCTGCTCCGCGGAACACCGACGTCGTACGTCGAGGGAGACTGCTGGCGCGCTTCGATGGTGTAATAGTGTGTGGCGTCGATGGGCACGCGGATCACGCCGTGGTGGCCCGGCAGCGGCGGCGCGCCGACGAAGTCGAGATCTGCGGTGGCGATCGAGTTGAGGGGGACGCTCAGGATCTGCGAGGGCGTGAGCCAGCCCGCGAGCGCCGTGTGTTCGGCGGCCGGAAACACCGCGCCGCAGCCGAACGAGGCCGTGAGCGAGCTGCACGACAGGCCGCTCGGCGAGAGCGCGAAGCCCTGGCTCATCACGTCCCACGGGGAGTCGAACCTCAGCGCGGCCGTCCCTGAATACGTGAGATCGATGCCCGCTCCCATCGCGCGCGCGACGCTCGCTTGATGGCTGAACTCGACCGGCGAGAGCACGGAGAAGCCATGCGTCCGCTCCGGCGTCTGCAACGTGCCGGCGACGACCTGGTTCTCCAGGTTGTGGCTGAACGCGAGCGCGAAGCCGTCGAAGTCGAAGACGTTGGCGCCGCCGAAGAACGCCGCGCTCAAGCAGTCGTTCACGAGGTCGTCGAGCTTCTCGCTGGAGGTCTGGAGGTTGTAGAAGCTCGCCGGGTTCGGCATCGGCTGCCAGTCGAGCACCGTGGTCGTGATCGAGAGGCGGCCGTGCGACGCCGTGGACCAATAGTTACCAAGACCCGGCCGCGTATTCCCCATCAACCCCTCGAAGTAGGCACGCGTGTGCGGCGTCGGATTCGACAGATCGGTGAAGGAGCACGGGATCATGAGCCAGCGCTTGTCGCCCGTGTAGCTCCCGGACACGAGGCTCGCGAGGCTGGCGACCGCCGAGGCCGGGACGGTGACCTGCGTCGCAACGAGGCCGCCGCGCGCGGAATACGAGCTGCCCGTCACGGCGACCGTCCGGCCGAGGATCGCGTCGAAGCCACCGGCTTGCGCGGCGACCGTCGCGCTGATTTCGACCTCTTGCAGCTTGTGATCGCTGCCCGTGACGAAGTAGCGGTTTCCGCCGTTCTGCCCGGTGGTCGAGGCGCGCCCGATCGAAAGGCGCGTTAGCTTGCCCTGGATCGTGACGGTGGACGCGACCGCTGGATCACGCACGAGGATGGGCGACCCCAGCGCCGGGGTGGCCGTGAACGTGAGCGGCGCCGCGCTCTCGTCGGCGGATTCGGCGTCCGTTTCTTCGGGTGAGAATGCGCAGCCGGGGGCCACGGCGAGTGATGTCAACAACGCGGACAGCGAGATCAACCGATGCGTGGGCATGACGGGCTCCTGGTTCGGGGGCGGAGATGCGCGCTGCTCGGCGCGTCGCCGAGGCGTCGTCTCCTCTCGCCCCACTGATACGCAGGCGCCCGTGCGTTTCTGACGAGGTCTCGCGAGGCTTCACCGTCGCGCGCGCCCACGCCGCCGTGCAGGCGCCGGGCGCATCGCGGGTCCAGGCCGCTGCAGGCGCCCGCGCGCCGGGGCGAAGCGCCTGGAGGCGCGCGAGCACGGCGGCGCCCTCGCCAGGCGACGGCGGAGCTCCTCCGACGTGTCCGGCCGCGCGGCCGCGGCCGGCATGCGCGGGCGCCAGGCGGGCCGGGGTAGCGCGCGCCGGACGCGCGCCGCCCCTGGCCGGCGGCGCTTGCGCCGCGGCCGCCGGAGCGATATCGTGGCCGCGGAGTGCAAGTTGAAGCTCAAGCTCAGCTTGATGGGCTCGGCGCCCAAGCGCAGGTTCGAATCCTGCCCCCGCCACCTCATCTTCTCTCGCGGCGGGGTAGCCCAACCTGGAAGAGGCAGCGCCGGCCCGTTCAATGGTCTCAAGCTCTCACTCCAGGCTCGAGCATTCGTCGCCGATCACCCAATCGAACGGAAGAAGGCTTGAATCGTCGGATGCTGGTTCAATTCCAGCCTGGCCAGCCCGCGCCGCGGTGAGGCGTCGCCTCTCCTCGCGCGGCGCCGGGGCGCTCCCGCCCCGGCGCGCAGTCCATGATGGCCGGTAGTTTAATGGCAGAACACGGCGGTGTAAGGACTGACCTTCGACCTTAAACGTGTGGGTGTGCGCAGATGGCGGCAAACCGAGGCCCGGGACTAGGCCACAGTCCCGGGTCTCACCTATTTCAGGGCCTTCGCGTCGCGGGAGCTCGATCGATGACGCCGCATTTTCCGTCATTGACGGCCGTCGGGTGGGCCGCCTGCGCCGGCGCCCCCCGCGGGTGAAGCTGGGCGCAGCGCACGAGAGCGCCGGCGGCTCAGGCCCTCAGGAGGAGCTCGAACCCTTCGGCCACGAGCCCCTTGAACACGGTCGGCCCGGTCCGGAGGAATCCTAGCTTCTCCAGCACCCTGACCGACGCCACGTTCTCGAGCATCGCGTGCGCGACGAGGCGTGAGAGCCGGAGCTCCTCGACTGCATACCGGATGCACGCGGCGGCCGCCTCCGTGGCGTAGCCTTTGCCCCAGTGCTTCCGGAAGAAGCGGTACCCGAGGTCCGTGACCTCGAGGTCGTCGTGCCACCTGAGGCCGCACCAGCCGAGCTTTTCCCCCGTCTTCCGGTCCGAGACGATGAACCTGCCCATGCGGAAGTCCTCGAACTGGCGCGCGAGCCGCGCGACGACCGCGCGCGCTTCGTCCTCGCACGCGAACGCGGTATCGCCGGTGTAGCGGACCACTTCGGGATCCGAGTTCAGCTCCATCATGAACAGGACGTCTGACAGCCGGTGGGGGCGGAGGCTCAGGCGCTCCGTCAAGAGGAGGGCGTCATCGTCGGTGTCGAGGCCGGGCACCCGGCGATCCTACCCGGTCCGCCACCGCAGTGCAGCGCTCGCCCATCACGGGGCGCCGGCGCGCGTCGATCTGACGCGCCCCGCCAGGCGAGCCGAGATGCGTACGCCGGACGCGGGGGTGATGCGGCGCGTATCGGCGCGTCACGGTGGCCGCCTGAGGCCATGTCGGGCGCTCCTGAGGCCATGTCGGGCGCTTTTGAATCGGCACCGGATGTTCCAGCGAAGCCGTGCTGCCACGCCTTGACGAGCGCACCGCGCGCTCGTCCCGCCGGCCCCCAGCGCCATCGGCGGCGCGCGGAGCGCCGTCTCGCCGGGCGCCGTGTTCGCCATTTCCTGTCCCGTGAGCGGTCGTCTCCTGATTCTCGCTTTGGTGCGCCCTTGGCGCCATTGCGGGCTCCCAGGCGCAAGCTGCTGTCTTTCCACGCGTTCGCCCTGTTCTGCTCTCGATACCTGCGAATACCCCGACTTCGCATGGGGGCGCGGCGTTCCCCCGGCGCGAGGACGAATAAAAGCCGACGGCGCGACAGGCGTCGCGGCTGTCAACCCCTCCTCAGGGGCTTGGTGAACCGCCCCCATTAACTTAGGATCGCTCCAGACACAGCGGGTTGGCGACTGGAGCCTTCGAGCGCTGGTTGCACCTGGTCACGCCCGCGTCTTGGCGTGGCCTGTCGGGTGCCGCATCGACGAATCGCCCTGACTTTTCGTGCCGGCAATTGGTGGACTCTCATCGAGAAGTCGGTGCGGGGCACGGGCGGAGATCCGTCCCGGAGTCGGCCTTCGCCCGATTCACTCGCCTGCTGGGCTCCACCTCATCTGAACGCGGCTGTCTGCGGGATCGAGCGCATTGAAGCTCGGAATCGATAGAAAGGCGGAGTCACATGCGAAAGTATCGAGCGAGTGCGGTTTCTGCTGGAATCGTTGCCGGGTTTGCCGGAGTGATGGCCAGCACAGGCGCGAGCTGGGCCGGCGATTCGCAAGACGTCAAGGCGGAGGCCCGGGCGTCCGACGAGATCGGGCACCACATGCCCGGCAAGAAGGGGTTCGTGGGGCAGCAGTATCAGAAGGGGGAGCGCGGCCCCCAGGGGCCCATGGGGCAGCGGGGACCCGCTGGGGCGCAGGGCGAGCGCGGTCCGCAGGGTCCCAAGGGGGAGCGCGGCGAGCCTGGCCCGCAGGGGCCGGCAGGCACGGCAGGCACCGCGGGGCTCATCGGTCCCCAGGGCCTCCAGGGCTTCAAGGGCGGCGACGGCGCGCGCGGTCCTCAAGGGCCCGCGGGACCCATGGGGCCCAAGGGTGAGCGCGGCGAGCCCGGCCCGCAGGGGACGGCAGGCACCGCAGGGCTCATCGGTCCCCAGGGCCTCCAGGGCTTCAAGGGCGGCGACGGCGCGCGCGGTCCTCAGGGCCCGCAGGGTCCCAAGGGGGAGCGCGGCGAGCCCGGCCCGCAGGGGACGGCAGGCACCGCAGGGCTCATCGGTCCCCAGGGCCTCCAGGGCTTCAAGGGTGGCGACGGCGCGCGCGGTCCGCAGGGCCCGCAGGGTCTCAAGGGGGAGCGCGGCGAGCCCGGCCCGCAGGGGCCGGCAGGCACCGCAGGGCTCATCGGTCCCCAGGGCCTCCAGGGCTTCAAGGGTGGCGACGGCGCGCGCGGTCCGCAGGGCCCGCAGGGTCTCAAGGGGGAGCGCGGCGAGCCCGGCCCGCAGGGGCCGGCAGGCACCGTGGGACTCATCGGTCCCCAGGGCCTCCAGGGCATCAAGGGCGTCGACGGCGCGCGCGGTCCTCAGGGACTCGCGGGGCCCATGGGACCCAAGGGCGAGATGGGCCCTCAGGGGCCGGCGGGACACACCGGCCTCCAGGGCTTCAAGGGCGCTGACGGCGGGCGTGGTCCGCAGGGGCCCGCGGGACCCATGGGGCCCAGGGGCGAGCGCGGCGAGCCCGGCCCGCAGGGGCCGGCTGGGGCGGTAGGGCTCATCGGCCCGCAGGGCCTCCAGGGCCTCAAGGGCGTCGATGGCACGCGTGGTCCTCAGGGACCCGCGGGACCCATGGGGCCCAAGGGCGAGGTCGGCCCCCAGGGGCCGGCGGGGCACATCGGCGCTCAGGGCCTCAAGGGCGCTGACGGCGCGCATGGTCCGCAGGGACTGACAGGGCCCAAGGGCGAGATGGGTCCTCAGGGGCCGACGGGGCTCATCGGCCCCCAGGGCTTCAAGGGCGCTGACGGCGCGCGTGGTCCTCAGGGACCGGTAGGGCCCAAGGGCGAGATGGGTCCTCAGGGGCCGGTAGGGCCCAAGGGCGAGATGGGTGCTCAAGGGCCGGCAGGGCCCAAGGGCGAGATGGGTCCTCAGGGCCTCAAGGGCGTCGACGGCGCGCGCGGTCCGCAGGGGCCGGCAGGGCCCAAGGGCGAGCGCGGCGAGCACGGCCCCCAGGGCCCCGCAGGGCTCGTCGGTCCTCAGGGCCTCAAGGGCGTCGACGGCGCTCAGGGCCTCAAGGGCGCTGACGGCGCGCGCGGTCCTCAGGGTCTCGCCGGACCCAAGGGCGAGGCTGGTCCCCAGGGACTCGCTGGACCCAAGGGCGAGCACGGCGAGCGCGGCCTCCAGGGCCCCGCGGGGCTCATCGGTCCTCAGGGCCTCCAGGGCCTCAAGGGCGTCGACGGCGCTCAGGGCCTCAAGGGCGCTGACGGCGCGCGCGGTCCTCAGGGTCTCGCCGGACCCAAGGGCGAGGCTGGTCCCCAGGGACCCGCTGGACCCAAGGGCGAGCACGGCGAACGCGGCGAGCGCGGCCTCCAGGGTCCCGCAGGGCTCGTAGGTCCTCAGGGCCTCCAGGGCCTCCAGGGCCTCAAGGGCGTCGACGGTGCTCACGGCCTCAAGGGCGCTGACGGCGCTCCGGGCCTCAAGGGCGCTGACGGCGCGCGTGGTCCTCAGGGTCTCGCCGGACCCAAGGGCGAGGCTGGTCCCCAGGGACCCGCTGGACCCAAGGGCGAACGCGGCGAGCGCGGCGAGCGTGGTCTCCAGGGTCCCGCAGGGCTCGTAGGTCCTCAGGGCCTCCAGGGCCTCCAGGGCCTCAAGGGCGTCGACGGCGCTCACGGCCTCAAGGGCGCTGACGGCGCTCCGGGCCTCAAGGGCGCTGACGGCGCTCCGGGCCTCAAGGGCGCTGACGGCGCGCGCGGTCCTCAGGGTCTCGCCGGACCCAAGGGCGAGGCTGGTCCCCAGGGACCCGCTGGACCCAAGGGCGAACGCGGCGAGCGCGGCGAGCGCGGCCCCGCGGGTATCGTCGGTCCTCAGGGCCTCCAGGGCCTCAAGGGCGTCGACGGCGCTCACGGCCTCAAGGGCGCTGACGGCGCTCCGGGCCTCAAGGGCGCTGACGGCGCTCCGGGCCTCAAGGGCGCTGACGGCGCTCCGGGCCTCAAGGGCGCTGACGGCGCTCCGGGCCTCAAGGGCGCTGACGGCGCTCCGGGCCTCAAGGGTGCTGACGGCGCGCGCGGTCCTCAGGGTCTCGCCGGACCCAAGGGCGAGGCTGGTCCCCAAGGGCCGGCCGGACCCAAGGGCGAACGCGGCGAGCGCGGCGAGCGCGGCCCCGCGGGGATCGTCGGTCCTCAGGGCCTCCAGGGCCTCAAGGGCGTCGACGGCACTCACGGCCTCAAGGGCGCTGACGGCGCTCCGGGCCTCAAGGGCGCTGACGGCGCGCGTGGTCCTCAGGGTCCCGCCGGACCCAAGGGCGAGCGCGGCGAGCGCGGCCCCGCGGGGATCGTCGGTATCCAGGGTCTCCAGGGATTCAAGGGCATCGACGGCGCGCGCGGTCCTCAGGGCCCCGCTGGACCCAAGGGCGAGCGTGGCCCCCAGGGGCCGGTCGGATCGCCTGGACTCGTGAAGATCCACGTGGTCTCCGTGACGCGCGAGGCGTCGCCCGCGAGCGCGTTCGTCAACGTCAAGGCGCTCTGCGACGCGGGTGAAGTCGTGCTCAGCGGCGGATTCTCGATCTCCGGCGGCGCCCAGGCGACAAGCAGGGTGGTCGAGAACTCGCCGTTCGACGCCACCGAAGGCCGCGCGGGCTGGACATCGACCGCCGTGTTCGAGAGCGGCTTCGGCAAGAAGGCGCAGACCGTCTCGCTGACCACCTTCGCCGTGTGCGCCGAGGTGCCCGAGCGCTGATCCCGAAAGACCGGAGGGCCATGCTCGCGTGAGCACGAGCCCACCTCTCGACCCGCTGTCCCCCGCCCGTCCACCGTGACCCCGAGGGCGGGGGACCGCTGGCTCTGCACCTCACCGTTGCTCTCCACACGCCGCACGCCGCACGGCAGCACGCCGTGCCATCGCCGCACAGCCCCCACCTGCCCCCCACCTGCCCCCCACCTGCCCCCCACCTGCCCCCCACCTGCCCCCCACCTGCCCCCCACCTGCCCCCCACCTGCCGCCCCGCCTGCACAGGCCACCGCGGTCCGCCCGCGCTCCCCAGCAGCACGGCCAGCGACGCCGCCGGGCCCAGCAACCCTCACCTGCGAACCCCTTGCACCGCCGGATCAGCGGCCCTACCTACCAGAAGCGCCACCACCTCACACACACCCACAGCAGACGACACCCTCACCATCGCGCGCCGGGGCTATAGATGGCCCGCAGGAGCGCGTGAGGCAGCTTGCACGCTTTTCGCATGAATTCCTGGCCGGTGGCTGCATGAACATCGGACTCTTCCACGCTCCGAAAAAAATGCGCGGTTTCCGGCGCTCCTGCCGGAAGGTTGGCGTGGCATCACTGCTGCCCTGGATCAGGGACAGCCGCTGTGGCACGCACGTGAAGCCGCCGCGACGCTCTTTGTCACAGCTGTTGCCATCTGCCACAGGCGCGATTGCACGTAGTCCGCGGACGGGCCGATGAAGACATCCCCTCACGTCAATCCAGCGGTACCCGGCATAGCGAGGAGAACCACAGAGAAACCTCCTCGCTTCGTAGATGCTGTGGTAATTTGCCCCCCCGGGACGCGGACACGAAGGAGGGGTTTCTCTCAGGTCGGACCACATGCGCCCGGAGCGCACCCCAGAGGGGAACCATGAGCATAGATTACGATATGAAGACCACCGAGCATGCGACGATGACCGGAGCACGTCACAACCGTCTCGTGATTGCACACGTACTGAACTCCTTCCAGGTGGGCGGCGCTGAGCAGGTCGTGGTGGATCTGGCGGGGCTGCAGCGCGCCGCGGGACATGAGGTGATGGTCGTGGGCATCGGGACGAACCCCGACGGGCCGCGCGCGGCGCAGCTCCGGGAGCGCGGCGTCGCGGTGCACATGCTGCCGAAGCGCTCCGGCTTCGACTTCAAGCTCCCCGGGAAGCTCGCGGCGTTCTTCGCCAAGCATGGTGTCTCGATCGTGCACTCGCACAATCAGCAGCCGCTCATCTACGCGACGGCCGCAGGCCGGCTGCACCGTGTGCCTGTGTGCCACACGCTGCACGGCGCCATGTTCGATCAGGGACGCAGGGCGTGGCTGCGGCACATGGCCGCCAAGCTCGCCGACGCGCACGTGGCCGTGTCGCAGTCGACGGCCGACTTCATGGTGAAGCACAACGAGGTACCGATCTCGAAGCTTCATGTGATCTTGAATGGAATCGACCTCTCCCGGTTCAGGCCGGACGCCGCGGCCCGGCGCCGCACCCGAGCCGAGCTCGGGATCCCCCAGGACGCGTGGGTCGCCGGGGCGGTCGGGCGCCTGTCGCAGGTCAAGAACCACGCGCTCCTGCTCCGCGCGGCCGCGGCCGCAGGGATCCTGTCGGGCAACTCGGACAACGCGCGCCTCCTCCTGGTCGGAGACGGGCCGGAAGCCGCCTCGCTGCGCGCCCTCGCCGAAGAGCTCGCCATCAGCGACCGCGTCGTCTTCGCAGGCGAGCGGCACGACGTGCCGGGGCTCCTCGCGGCGAGCGACGTCTTCGTCCTGTCGTCGAAGTCCGAGGGTCTGCCGCTCTCCATGGTGGAGGCCATGGCCACGGGGCTGCCGGTGGTCTCGACCGCCGTGGGCGGCATCCCTGCCCTGATCGCCGACGGGGAGACGGGCTTCCTCGTGCCGTCGGACGACGAGGGCGCGCTCGCCGCCAAGCTCGCCACGCTCAAGGGGGATCCCATGCAGTCCGCGGCGATGGGCAAGCGCGGAAGGAAGCTCGCGCTGCGGCGCTACTCGGCCGAGCGCATGATGGCGAGCTACATGGATATCTACGAGACCCTCCTCGCCCGGCGCGAGCCGGAGCGGCGAGGCGTGCTGCGGCCGAGCGAGCTGCTCGCGGGCCTGAACGCATAACCCAGCGAGCAGCTCGCAGGCTCGCCCCCCCATCACCCAGTCAGCTGCTCGCGGGCTCGCACCCATCACCCAGCGAGCAGCTCGCAGGCTCGCCCCCCGATCCACGCCAGGCGAATCGCGAACGGCGCGGCAAGCGCGTCGCCCGGCTCCGGGGGCAGGCCGTCGCTGCCTCACGCCCGCTTCAAGGCACGCGGGGGATCGTCGAGCGCGCACGCGCGTTCGTCGCGAGCGACGGCGGCGACGAGAGCGCCGCCGCCCGGGAAAGCCGCGCCTGGGGACGACCCGAAGACGGCCGTTCGTCCAGCGCGCCAAGGTCGCGCAGGTCCGTCGCCGGCGCGAGCGTGCTCCGGGGCGGCGGCACCAGCGTGCTCCGGGACGGCGGCACCAGCGTGCTCCGGGGCGGCGGAACCAGCGTGCTCCGGGGTGGCGCGAGCGCGAGCGCGAGCGCGGTATGCGCCTCGCGCACAGCGGCCAGCATCGACCGCGCATCCGGCCAGCGATCCACCTGCGCGAACTCGAGCGCGCGGTCCACCACGCGCACCACGGCCGGAACCATCGACGGCGCGATCCGCGCGAGCGACGGAATCGGGCAGGTCATCCTCAGAAAGAAGAGCTCGTTGACGGTCGGCGCTTCCTGGACGTATCGGTCCGCCAGCAGCGAAAACATCGTCGCGCCAAGCGCCCAGAGGTCCGTCCGCGCATCGACGAGATCCCAGCGCGCGCGGGCCTGCTCGGGCGGCATGTACGCCGGCGTGCCCATCGCGCGGAGCCCCACGAGGGAGGTTTGCCCCGAGGGGACCCGCAGGCGCGCGATGCCGAAATCGAGGATCTTCACCCCGCGCTCTCGCGTGAGGAAGATGTTGTCAGGCTTCAGATCCCGGTGAACGACGCCCCTCGCGTGCGCGGCCGCGAGCACCTCCAGGATCTGCTCGCTCACGGAGAGGACCTCGGCCGGCGGGAGCGGGCCCCTCTGCGCCTTCCAGCGCTGGAGAAGGCTCTCTCCCTCGAGGAGCTCCATCACGAGGAACGGCGATCCATCCTCGGTCACGTCGTCCGCGATCACCGCGGCGACCCCCGGGTGATCGACGGTCTGCGCGATGGCCTTCTCTCGGAGAAACCGCGCGCGATCGCCCCGGTCCCTCGCCCGCTCGGGGTGCAGCAGCTTGATCGCGACCCGCTGGCCCTTCCGGTGCGTCGCGGCATACACGGCCGCCATCCCGCCGAGGCCGATCAGCGCGTCCAGCCGCCACGCGCCGTTGAGCGACGTTCCCACCCGCGCCTGCGCTCTCTGGACGTGCGTGACATTCTCGAACTCCATCGCTGGTCCTCTCCGTACCTCGAGCCAACGGCTCTCCCGGCGCTCGCGGCGCAGGAGAGCCTCTCTGCTCTGCGTTTCCCGTGTCCCGCGACGGCGCTACGATCGAATCCGCGCTCCACGACGGCAGGCCCGGTATGCAGCTCGTCGGCACCGCGACCCGCCCGGCCGTCCTGCGTCACCGACACAGGAGCCGTGTGGGGTGGGCGGTATCCAACAACACGTCATTTCATGGAAAAGTTCAGCAAAACCCGAGCCACGCAGGCCCACCTGGAGCGCCGCGGTGAACGCGCGACCGCGTGGGGCGAATCGCCCCATGCGGCAAGATGCCCCGACCATTGTGGCGTCGCCGGGCCTCCGCCTCGTCATCGTGAGGCGGCCATCGGATGTGCTCGGATGTGCTCACGCCCTCGCCGGGCTCATCCCTTCGCGGGGCTCCTGTCCTCCGCGCCGGGCCCGCTCGCGAGGGCGTGGGCTCAGTGGAGGCCCTTCATCGTCGGATCACCCAGCTTGAACGCCGCCAGCGCTTGCCGGATGAAGGCGGGCACCGAGAGGTAGTTCTCGAGCGCGCCGCAAGCGCGGTTCGAGGAGCACGTGCATTTGTAGAAATCGCTGAAGTCCTCATCGTCCACGTCGGCGTCCGCCTTGCAGCCGTCCACGCCTTCCCGCAGGACCTCGCCGTCTTCCGCGATGGCGGCGATCGTCGGATCCCACCGCACGATCGGCTGCCCGGTCTCCGGGTTCAGCTTCACCTTGTGCCAGTCTGCCTTGCCGTCACCGTCGAGGTCGGGCCCAGGCTCGGTGACATACGCCTTCGCCAGGAGCTCATTCCCGTACTCCAGGACGCGCGCGCCGATGCCCTTCTGCACGACCTTGCCAAAGACGGACTCGGTCCCGTAGGCCTTCGCCATGAACACCTTCCCGGACGGGTGGTGGAGCTCGACCCGGTCCGGGAAGCCGGGATCGGTGTCTGCACCGGCCTCCCAGACGTGCATCATGTCCAGCCACTTCTGCTTCTGGTTCTCGGGCAGGTAGAGGAGGGTCCACGCGATGAGGAACTTCTGCTGCTCCCAGCCGATCTGCGGGTCGAGGATGGCGACCTTGGCCGGGGCCCGCGGGTTCCACGGCGCGCTGTCGGGCGCGCCGTAGGAGCTGCAGACGATGCTCCCGGCCGCGGGGAAGCAGCTCTCCGGCCCGCTCTCGGCCCACCACGAGGTCCAGCCGAGCGCGCCGGCCGGGTACCCGCTCGCGTCCCGGACCGGCCGGCCACGCTGGTCCGCCTCGACGCGCACGCCCTTGAGGGCGTCGTCGCCCGTGAGGTTGTTGGCGAGCCAGCGGCGGTACCCTTCCGGGAAGACGTCGGCGAGCGAGACCGCCCGGTAACGCGCGTCGAGGAAGTCGTGCCGCGAGTCGCTGATGAAGTTGTCGACCGACTCGGTCATCAGCATCGACACCCACGCCTTGTCGTAATAGGCCCCGGCGTTCATCGTGTACGACGAGTCGTACTCGCCCTTGTCCTCCGCGAGCGCGTTCTCGAGCGGCTTGCCCCCCACGGCGATATCGCCGAAATAGCCCGTCGCGCCGTTCGGCACGACCACCAGCGGTTCGCCGGGATCGCCGAAGACATCGCTCGATGACCGGAGGACGGTGTCCCCGTCCGGCAGGAAATGCTCGCCCGGCTGCGGGCGCGCCATCTGGAGCGCGAAGTGATCGAACGCGATCCCGGCCGCGAGGGCGTTCTCCTTGAAGAGGCTGTTCGCGGCCTGGACCCAGAACGTGTCGAAATCGTAGCCGCGGTCCAGCGCGAACTCGCGGTAGATGTTCATGATGAGCCCGAGGCCCTTCGCGCCGTCGCGCATCTTCGCGTTGTATCGGTTCAGGGTCCGCTCCGACGCCGCGCGCACGCTGAAGGCCTGCCGGCCGCGGCGGTAGTTGTCGAAGATGTGGTTCACCTCCTGCTGTGTGACGAAGAAATTGAAGAGCTCGTAGGCGTCCGCGCCGTTGTCGTGCCGGTACACGCTCAGGTTGCCGAGGTCGGCCCACCGGTCGGTCGCGAAGCCGTAAGGCAGGCGCGTCCGCCCCGCCGGGTCCACCGAGGGCCCCTTCACGTCCTTCGGCGTCGCCAGCGCGCGCCAGGTGACATAATCGACCTTCTGCTGCCGGCACCGCGTGTACTTGCCGCCGATCGACACGAGCTGGCCGTCGAGCAAGGGGTGCCAGACGCCGTCCAGCTCCTCGTCCCAGTCCGAGGGCACGTATGCGCTCGGGTCGACCTCGACGCAGCTGCGCGGCGCGATCAGCTCGTACTTGTTCTGCAGCTCGGAGTAATGGATGTCCTCGTCGTCGTACTCGGGCTGGATGCCGAGGATGCCGCCGAAATCGTCGATCTTCGCGAGCACGCCCTTGCCGCGCGGGGTGGTCGCCTTGTAGCTCGGGTCGGCGTGCACGGCGACGGCATCGCCGTAGAACATCCGTGTCGCGGCGAAATCATAGGCGCCGAGCCCGATGAGGTCCTGCGTGGGCTCGCCGGCATAGTCCATCGTCGACGACTGCATGAACATCCAGATCAGGTTCTTCCGCTCGTTCTCGGTGACGGGATCGTAATACCTCGGCCCGACGCACGCCTCGCCGTCCTCCGAGAGCGTCTCGCACTTCGTCTTCACCCGCCCATTGCTCGTGCGAAGCTGCCAGTACTGCGGCCGGTAGCCCCAGGCGTCGGAAGAGCTCACGAAATTGTGCCGCAGCCCGACGGAGTGGCCCATCTCGTGGAGGATCACCGAATAGTGCGCCCGCTGCGCGAGGTAGCGCCGCATGGCCTCGGCGCGCCGGGCCTTCTGCGCGGCGTCCCCCTCGCCGAAGCGCCCGTGCTTGCTCGCGAATTTCTCCTCGAGGAGATCCGCCAGGTTGGCGGTCGCGAGCGGCGCCGGCGCCTCCTGCATCACGCACGCGCCGCGCTCGGCGAGCGCGATCTCCTTCAGGTTCCCGAGCTCGCGCCGCACGCTCGGGTTCGCCCCTCGGAGCGGCGAGGCGAAGCGCATCACCTCGTCCGTGAGCGGCAGCCCCTGGACGCCGGTGAGCTCCTGGATCGCCTTCGTCGTGAGCTCGGCCTCGAGCTCGGTGCCCGCCGCGGCCCTGCGGCGCGCCTCGTAGACCCCGCGCATGCTGTCGGGCGCCGTGGCGTCCGCCGCGATGCCGCGCACCTCCTTCGAGAGCCGCCGGAGGCTCTCGCGCAGCGCTGGGTTCTGCGCCATCTGGCCGGAGCCCTCGGAGACGGCCGCCTCGTCCACCCCGGCGGACCGGGCGATCCGCCGCGCCAGCTCCTCCCGCGTGAACCGCGGCAGCGCGCCGCCCCTCGACGCGCCCTCGCTCGCCTGCGCCCAGTCCCGGACGTAATCGCCGTCGGTCACATCTTCGGTCTTGAGCTCTCCCTTGATGTAGCGGGCCGTGTCCACGACGCCCTGGCTCCAGATGTCGCTGACGTGCGTCCAGATATTGATGCTCGACGCGACCTTCTCGCCGGTGAGCGGGTCTTCCGAGTCGCTGTAGATGCCCCAGGCGGACGGCGATTGCGGCGCCTCGAAGTTGTTGATCTGGTGATAGCGCAGGTCGCCGATCCGAGCGTTCAGCGCACCGCCGCACGCCCTCATCCGCTCAGGATCCCGCCCTGAATCCTTGCGGCGCTCGTCGCTGCACATCCTGGCGGTCACGCCCGCGGGGAGCCGCGGACCGCCGCACGCCTCGGGGTCGGCCGCCTCGACGGGGCTGTGACAGAGCACGATCATCTCGGGCATCTTCGCGAGCGCGATGACGCCCCTCGAGTACCCTCGCCGCGCGCCGATCTCGTCGGCGAGGGCCTCGCAGGGCTGCCCCTCGCGCGCCGCGCCGCGCCGGCACGCGTCGACCTCGCGCGAGAGCGCGATGGCGTCGGCGTCATCGTCCATCTGCCCGTCGTAGACCGGGAACGCCTCACCGCAGCGCGCCGCGTCCCCTTGCGTGCGGACGCACTCGGCGTACTTGCCGGTGACGACGGCGCTGCGCAGGGCGACGTCCCACTCGTGGGCTGCCATGTCCGTGGCGGCGAAATAGTCGGGGTTGCTGTCCGAGGTCACGTACCACGCCTGCGGCACGGCCTCGCGCCGCTGGTAGGGCAGGGTGCACCGTTGCTTGAAGGTATCGCACCGCGAGCCGGGCCCCACCGCCTCCATCCCTCCATCTCGGGCCATCAAGGCTCCGGTGACGGCCTCGCACTCGTCCTCGGTCCCGTTCCGGTCCTGGTCGCGGTGCGGATCTGCGCCGGCGGGGGTGGTCTCGGGCGTGAAGCACGGGACCTCGCCCGTCATGCTCTCTGGATCGTCGTAGTAGTGGCTGCGTTCCCAGATGTTGTAACGGGAGATCATGCGGTGCCACTTGGCGTCGCTCATGCCGTAGTTTCGGGCGTAGCCGAAGCGCTCTCGCACGAACGCGCCGAACGCTCGGAACCGGTAGCCGTCCCACTCGGTCGGCTCGTAGTCCCGATCGACGACGCGCCGGAACGACTGCCGGAGGGTGATCTCGACGGGATTGCACGAGCCGACCGGCGCGGTGCCGCCCGCGAAGTCCGTGTCGAGCATGCAGGCCGGGAAGCTGTCGATGCCCCACCCGAGGTGGCTGAGATCGACGAGCTGAGGCATCGCGAAGGCCTTGTTGGTGACGTCGAAATACCCCTCCTCGGGGTCGAAATGGGGCGCGTCGGGGTGGCTCGGGTCGCTGACGTAGTAGGAGAGCGGCTCGTACTGCACGCCGCCGTAGACGCCGATGAGCGACAGCGTGTCGAAGTCGTAGGAGTCGACGTTCAGGTTCTTCGACCAGTCGACCCGCATGTATTCGCGCTCATACCATGGACGGTCGGTCGTATTTTCGACGACGACGTTGCTCTCTTCCCCCGTCGCTCGGTTGTAATCGCGCTGGACGTCGAAGTGGGAGAGGATCTTGTAGGCGACGACCACGACGCCATCGTCCGTGGCGGCGCCGGCGCCCTTGCCGTCGCTGTCGTTCACGCGCTCGTAGGTGAGGCGCCCGAGCAGGAGGTCTTCCTGGATGATCCACTTGATGCGCGCGACATCGGCCTGAGCATACGAGGAGGAGAAGAGCCCGTCTTGCGAGGCGCCGTAGCCCACGTCGACCACCGTGGTCCGCGCCCAGAACTCGGGATCGTCCTCCTTGCTCTGGAGATCGGCGCCGACGAAGAACGATTTCGCCAGCGCGTTGGCCTGAACCTGGCTGATGGCCGGCCGCTCCTCGGCGCAGCCCGCGATCAAGCTCACCGCTGCCGCGAGCAATGCCTGTCTCACAATCCAACTCATCGCAGAGTCCTCCTCTGGCAGCTCGGTCCCGAGCGCGCATGCCCCCATGAGAACCTCGGCCTCAGTCGCCGCGACGACCGCCCCGGTCGCGCGAGGGGCGTGCCTGCTCGCCCTCGCTGGCACCGCGGCATACCACGTACCACGCGCGCCACCCCCTCGCCATTCCTGGCCAATCCACGGGCATTCAATGCCTTTTCCGCCTCGCGCCCGTCTCACCGCGCGGCCCCCATCCCGCGCCGAGCGTTAGGCGATTGACGGCCGTTGCCGCCTTTTCGCCGAGCCTCTCCGGGCTGGGACGGATTCGGTCACGTTCAGGGCACGAAGCCCGCCCCCTTCACCCCACCATCGATCACCAACGTGAACGTGGACGTGAACGTGAACGTGAGCGTGGACGTGGACGTGGACGTGGACGTGGACGTGAGCGTGGACGTGAACGTGGACGTGAACGTGGTCGTGAACGTGGTCGTGAACGTGGTCGTGGTCGTTTACGGCCTGCCGTTGACGACCACGTCCACGTCCACGTCCACGTCCACGTCCACGTCCACGTAAACGTTCGGAGGTAGGAGAACGCAGCGCGAAGCGTTGGTTAACGCCCGGGATACCCCCGGCGGCTCGGCACATGCTTCTCCCCCATCGCCCCTCGCCTCGCTCCCGAGTCTGCGGTATTCGACCACCTCACCCGATCGGGAGGAACACCGTGCCTGACGGAGACGTCCTGCTCTCGAACACCGACGGCACCATCCTGGCGCAAGGCACCGTGCTCGTCTGCGAGTGCCGTGGCGACGGCCTGGACCTCGCCGTCCGTCGCGTCGCCGCGTTCGCGCTCGTCGCCTCGCTCGTCGTGGCGGGCATCGTGGCGGCGCGCGCGGCCCCCTTTCCCATCCTCTTCATCGCGGGGACGTGGACCGCCGGAGCCACCGCCGCGCTGCTCGCCGTCCGCCGGCGCCGCCGGCTCCACGGGCTGTTCCGCCTCGACTTCGAGCGCGACGAGCTCATCCAGGACGGCCGTGGCTTCCGGCGGGTCATGCCGATCCAGACGATCGTCAGCGTCTCGACCCCGCCGGCCTCGGACACCGACGTCGACGAGCCGGGCCTCGCGCCGCGCTGGCTGCTCCTCCACCTGTCGACCGGGGAGCAGCTGCGGCTGGGTAGGGCGCCCGCCTACGCGCTCGGGCCCGCGCTCGCCTTCCTCAGGCGGGCCGGCGTCGAGGCGTGAGGGGCGCGCCCGCCGCCGGCCAGCGCCGCGCCGTCAGGGCCTCGGCAGGCTGGGGTAGGCCGGACCGAAGTCGTTGCGGACGTCGCGGACCGTCGAGAGGTACGGCGTCTTTACAGTCTCGTCCCGGTAGATCGGCCTGACGACGCACGTATCGCCTCCGCACTCCCCCGCTTCAGGGAAGATCACGTCGGCGACGAGCCAGAACCTGTCGCCTGAGTCCTCCGGAACGAAGGCCACGGGCCCCTCGGGGTCGTAGAAGCCGGTGGGCCCGAGATCGGCCCCCAGCTCGCCGTTGCAGTAGATCTTGACCCGCGGGTGCACGTCGAACGACACGCTGCCGCCGAAGTAGTGCACGGCGATACGCATCCAGTTGGCCTTGGGCGGAAAATCGACGTTGATGTTCTCGGGCGCGCAGAAGGTCGGGTCGTCCGGGTCCGTGGTGCGGTGGGCGCAGGAGATGTTGTCGAGATCGAGCCGCGGGCTGTGGCACCCCTTGCCGTGGTCGCGCCAGTCCTCCCCCACCCCGCGAGGCGCGTAGAAGCAGCTGTTGTTGGTCTCCTCCGGATCCAGGTACCAGTTCACCGGCTCGGGGGGCGTCGCCACATCGCTGAACCACGTGATGGCCGCGCCGCCCGAGAGGCTGTCGAGCGTGCAGTTCCCGTAGCCGCACGCGGCGCTGGAGCCGCCGACCGTCCAGGGCTGCATGTTGTTCGGCTTGTGGAGGTAGAGGTCCATATCGACGCTGGCCGGCTCGTGCTCCCACTCGAGCTCGACGCGGAGCCCGCGGGCGCCGACGAACAGCGGGTAAACGCAGGTCGCGGCCTCGCCGCTCGCCAGGCTCTTCGTGTACGTGACCGTGTACTCGCCCGACTGGAGCGGCTTGAAATCGTCCGCCGGCCCCTGCCCTCCCACCGAGGGGCACGGGTTCACGCCCGGCGGGCACGTCACCGTCCACACCTCGGAGCCCGGACGCGCGTCCTCGCTGAACGTGCCGGTGCCCTCCTTCAGATCGACGGTGGTGAACGGCGCCGCCTGGAGCGGGTGGCAGCCCGCCACGTCGTTCCGGTGGCAGTTCTGGTCCGCGTGCACGCCGCCGACGCACGGGCCCCACGTGCCCGTCTCGTCGCAGATCTGGGTCCCAGGGAAGCACCCCGGGCTGCGCCGGTACGACGGATCGCCCCGAAAGCAGGAGTGCGCCTGCCCGGCGATGCACCCGCAGCTCTCGTCGATCATCCCGTCGCAGTTGTCGTCCAGCCCGGCGTGATCCACGCCGAGCTCATCCACGCCACACAGCTCCGTAGCACCGCAGGCGCTCCCGCACGGGTTGACCGTCACCTCGGGCAAGTCCTCGTGCGTCCCTCCACCGATATCGCCGAGGAAGCCGCCGTAGCCTTCCGAGTCGCCAGGCTGGGCGGTCGCCACGTCGGCGCCGCCCGCCCCGCCGGCGCTGCCCGCCTCGTCGGCGTGCGAGCTGCCGCCCGTCGTCAGATCGAACGTGAGCCGCTTGCCTTCGGCGCTGCAGCCGGCCGCGAAACCGGCGCCCGACGCCGCGATCGCGATCACGACGGGGAGCACGGAGGAGACACGAAGACGAGACATGATACCTCCACTTGGAGACCTAGACGCGGTGTCGCGGCGGCCTGCGCCCGCTCCGCGCGACGGCGAAGCGCGCCGTGCACCAGGCACTACAGCGTGAAGCAAAGCGGATACCGCTGTCCCCAGCGCGCGCGGACGCGCGGCTCGGGACGGCGGATCACGAAGCCCCGACCCTCATCGAGTAATAAGAACTACTGTCATGCAGACTCAGCAGGGTGAGTCGCAGGAGGAGGACTCCCTAGCACGGACTCCGGCCGGCGATGGCCACAATGAGCCGCCTTCAGCCGACGAGACGCACTCTCGCCAGACGCGGAGTCAGGCGAACCACCAGCTCATCCGATGCGTCAGAGAAATCATCCTCAGACAGATCACCACGAAGCTTGCCTTGCTGGCCGGTGTGGCGTTGCGCCTCACGGCCCCTGCGCGTGGGGCAAGGTGGCGCCGGCAGAGCTCGCGCGCTCGCGCCGGCGCGTTCGCGCGCGCTGACGTCGCGAGGCCCTGGCTATCGCGGTGATCTGGAGGCGGGTCGGGCGCGCGTTTCAGGGCAGCGTCGGGCGCGCGTTTCAGGGCAGCGTCGGGCGCGCGTTTCAGGGCAGCGTCGGGTAGGCGGGACCGAAGCTCGTCTCGACGTCGTCCCGCGTGGTGAGCAGCGGCGTCTTCGCGCTGGCGCTCTGGTAGAGCGGCTGCACGACGCAGGCCGCCTGGCCGCACTCGTCCGGCTCCGGGAAGAGCACGTCGGCGACGAGCCAGAACATGGTGCGTCCGTCCGTGGGCTTGAACGCGACGGGACGCTCAGGGCTGTGGAACCCCGTGAGCCCCAGATCGGCCCCGAGGGCGCTGTCGCAGAAGATCTTGATCCGCGGGTGGATATCGTGCCTCACCATGCCCTCACTGTAGTAATGCACGCCGATGCGCATCCACTGACGCTTCGGCGGAAAATCGATGTTGATGTTCTCCGGCGCGCAGAAGTCTTCGTCATCGGGGTCGGTCAGGGTGGGGTCGCACCCCCTGTTGTCGAGGTCGATCCGCGGGTTATGGCAGCCAAGACCGTTGGTCTTCCATTGTTTCCCCACGCCCCGAGGTGCGTTGAAGCAGCTGTTGTTGTCGGGCACCGGGTCGAGGTACCAGTTCACGGGATCCGGTAGTCTCGCGCTGTTCAAGAACCAGCGGATATCCGAGGGCTCCGTTGACTCCGTCGCGAAGTGCAGGATGGCGCAGTTGTTCCATCCGCAGTCCACCGACGACCCCAGCATTTTCCAGGGCTGCGTGTTGTTCGGCTTGTGGAGGTGCAGATCGAGATCGACGTCGCCCACGTCGTGCTCCCACTCGAGCTCGACGCGAAGGCCGCCCGCGCTGACGAAGAGCGGGTACTGGCAGCTCTGGGTATCGCCGCTCGCTACGCGCTTCGTGTACGTGACAGTGTACTCCCCCGACTGCAGCGGCTTGAAATCGTCCGCTGGATCCGCGCCGGTCACGCCGGGGCACGGGTCGACGCCATCGGGGCAGTCCACCGTCCACTGCTCGGATCCCGCGACCGCATCCGCGCTGAACGCGCCGGTGCCTACCTTGAGGTCGAGGTTCGCGAAGGGCGCCGCCTGCATCGGGTGGCACGGAGCGCCGGTATCCATATGGCAGTTCTCGTCGGCGTGCACGCCGCCGACGCACGGGCCCCAGGTGCCGGTCTCGTCGCAGAGCTGGGTGCCAGGAAAGCAGCCCTCGCTGTTCCGGAACGACGGATCGCCGCGGAAGCAGGAGTGCGCCTGACCGGGGATGCAAGGGCACGTCTCGTCGATCGAACCATCGCAGTCGTCGTCCAGGCCGAGAGTCGCGCCGGTACATAGCTCCCTGTCGCCGCACGCGCTCCCACAAGGGTTCACCGTCACATCGCTGTGTGGCTCCTGCCCTCCATCGGTATCGAGGAGCCCACCCAGCCCGTCGACTCCACCGGTCGTGCCCCCCGCTCCCACCCCTGTATCGTCAGCTCCACTCGAGTCGAGCACGTTGGACGAACCCGTCGCGCTGCAGCTGGCCGCGAAGCCAGCGCTGGACACGGCAGCGCCCACCACAATGAGGAGCGAGAGCGAGAAGGAGAACCGACGTCGACCCATGACACCTCCGTTTGAGGGACCCTCAATGCCGCGACAAAGCAGGCACACCCGCCGCTCGATACCCCGGCATTCCAGGAGCTCACGCGAGTGTAGCAAAATCAGCAAGCGACAATCGCACTGCAAGCGCGACAGGAGAATGTCGCGCGCTCACCGTAGGCTGCTGTCAATCCAGGAGCGCTCGATTGCCCACATCCGCGCCAAGGCGCCGCCTGATTGCCGACGAGCGGAGCGCGGCACCATTGCGCCGCGCGTACCATCGCGCCGCAGCGTGCAGGACGACGCCCACGCACGCACAGGGCGCGAAGCTGGCGCCAGGGGATCGCCTATCCGATGATCGGGAGCTGCCGAGCGCCCTTGGCCCTCGCAGGCTGCGGCTCCGGCTCCGGCTGCGGCTGCGCCAGCGACGAAGCGGCCGTCTCCTCGATGTGCACGCCGGAGCGGAAGCGCTGCTCGCCGCCCGCGATCTTGCGGTGCGCGAGCGTGTGCTGCATGAAATTCAGCGGAAAGAAGCCCGCCAGCTGAATCCAGCTCGACTGCCGTGTGAGGGTGAACCTGCGCCATATCGAGGACGGCGAGTAGAATTTCGTCCACGCGGACACCCACCCCTCCCGGAGCCGCTCCCGCGACATCTGCTTGGGAACGAAATAGGGCGATCCGGCGTCGTGGTCGCGGCGCAGCCACCAGCGCTCGTCCGTGAGGCGCCCCTCCGCCTTGAGGCGGCGGTACAGCTGCGTCGCGGGGTACGGGGTGAGGATGGCATACAGCGCCATCGTCAGCTTCATGTCGATGCCGAACTCCACGGTGCGATCGAACACCTCGGGATCGTCCGTGTCGAACCCGAAGACGAAGCTCCCCCAGACCGAGATGCCGTGATCGTGGAGCATCGCCATCGTGTCTTTGTACTGGGAGGGACGGTTCTGCCGCTTTCCGGTGAACTTCACCGTCTCCTCGTCGATGCTCTCGAAGCCGATGAAGAGCGCCTTGCACCCGCTCTCGGCCATGAGCTTCACGTTCTCGAGGCGCTTGACCGCGGCGAGCGAACACTGGCCTATCCAGTGCTTCTTCAGCGGGACCATCCGGGTGAAGAGCTCTTTCGAGTAAGCCCGGTGGATCATCACGTTGTCGTCGGCGAACATGATGAGCTTGCCGAGCGACCGGAGCTCGCTCAGCACCTCGTCGGTCGGGCGGAACCGCATCGTGGTGCCGTTCGCCGTCGACACGCTGCAGAACTCGCACGGATACGGGCAGCCGCGCATCGTCTGCACGACCTGGAACGGGATGTACTTCTTGGAGGTGAACAGGTCGCGCCGCGGCGCGGGCCTGCCCGCGAGGTTCGGCAGCTCCGGGCGGTAGAACGGCTTGAGCTCACCGCGCTTCACGTCCGCGAGCAGGGCGGGCCAGGCGTCCTCCGCCTCGCCGACCACGACGGCGTCCGCGTGCTGCAGGGCCTCGTCGGGGCAGGCCGTCGGGTGGATGCCGCCGAGCACCACCTTCACGCCGCGCCTTCGGTAAGCGGCGGCGATATCGTAGCTGCGGCGGGCGGTCTTGCTGTCGACGCTGATGCCGACGAGGTCGACGTCCTTGACGTCGCGCTCAAGATCGAAGGGCTGTACGACGTCATCGGTGTAGATGATCTCATCCTCGGGGGGCGTGAGCGCCGCGAGGGTGCCGAGCCCCACACGGGGCAGGTACGCGGAATCTTCGCTTGCCGTGGCGATGAGCTCGATCTGCATGGCCGATCGTGCTTATCACGGAGCCTCAAGGAGACCCACGACGAATGAGCTTGCTCTCTGACGCCGCAGTCTTTCTCGGTGCGGCCGTTGTCGCCGTGCCGCTGTTCAAGCGGATCGGCCTCGGCGCGGTGCTCGGCTACCTCGTCGCGGGCGCGCTGCTCGGCCCGTGGGGGCTGCGGATCATCACCAACGTCGAGGACATCCTCCACTTCTCGGAGCTCGGCGTGGTGCTGCTCCTCTTCCTCATCGGCCTCGAGCTCCAGCCGTCGCGGCTCTGGGTGCTCCGCCGCGCCGTGTTCGGCCTCGGCGGCGCGCAGGTCGCCGTCACGGGCGCGCTCATCGCGCTCATCGGCGCCGGGCTCGGCCTGCGCGCCGATACGGCGGCCATCGCGGGCATCGGGCTCTCGCTCTCGTCGACGGCGTTCGTCCTGCAGATCCTGGCCGAGAAGGGCCAGATGCAGTCGCAGCACGGCCGCTCCGCGTTCGCCATCCTGCTCTTCCAGGACCTCGCCGTGATCCCGCTGATCGCGGTGCTCCCCCTGCTCAGCCACGGGGGCGCGGCCCCCGCCGAGGGGAGCGCCGTCGCCTCGTCGCTCAAGGCGGTGGCCGTGCTGCTCGCGGTCGTCGCCGGCGGCCGCTACCTCGTGCGCCCCGTCTTCCGGGCCATCGCCGCCACCCACGCGCACGAGATCTTCACGGCGGCGGCCCTGCTCGTCGTGCTCGGCACGGCGCTCCTCATGGTGCAGGTGGGCCTCTCCATGTCGCTCGGCGCCTTCATGGCGGGCGTGCTGCTCGCCGACTCGGAGTACCGCCACGAGCTCGAGGCGGACATCGAGCCGTTCAAGGGCCTGCTCATGGGGCTCTTCTTCATCGCCGTCGGGATGTCGGCGAACATCGGCCTCGTCATCGAGCGCCCGCTGCTCGTCCTCGGGCTCGTCCTTGGCGTGATGGCGCTCAAGGCCGCTGTCCTGTTCATCCTGGGCAGGGTGACCGGGCACGCGTCGGGCTCCGCGCGCGACCTCGCGCTCGCGCTCCCGCAGGGGGGCGAGTTCGCCTTCGTCCTCTTCGGGATGGCCGCGGGACAGGGCATCATGGACAGGCTCCTCGCCGACCTCCTGGTCGTCGTGGTCACGCTGTCCATGGCGCTCACGCCGCTCGTCATCGCGCTCGGCGACGCGATCGTCAAGCGATGGCAGCGGGGCGGGCCAGAGCGCGAGTTCGACGCGATCGACGACAACGACCCGAGGGTCATCATCGCCGGATACGGCCGCTTCGGCCAGATCGTCTCTCGCGTCCTCCGCACGAGGAAGATCCCCTTCACCGCGCTCGACGCGAGCGCGACGCAGGTCGACTTCGTCCGCAAGTACGGCAACAAGATCTACTACGGCGACGCCTCCCGGCTCGACCTGCTCCGCGCGGCGCGCGCCGACAAGGCGAAGATCTTCGTGCTGGCGATCGACGACGTCGCGTCGTCAGTGAAGACGGCGGAGGTGGTGAAGCGGCACTTCCCGGACCTCCTCATCTACGCGCGCGCCCGGAACCGCCAGCACGCGTATCAGCTGATGGATATCGGCGTGACGGTGCTGGAGCGGGAGACGTTCCTGTCGTCGCTCGAGGTGGCGGCCCGCGTGCTCGAGGGCCTCGGGATGCGGGAGCGGGACGCCCGCACGACCATCGAGCGGTTCCGGGCCCACGACGAGAAGGTGCTCCTCCGCGGGCACGCGGTGCACAACGACGAGGTCAAGCTCATCGAGGCGGCGAAGCAGGCGGCGCAGGAGCTCGAAGGGTTGTTCGAGTCCGACGAGATCGCGCCGTCCGGCAGGGACGACAAGGCCGCGGCGGTGTGACTCTGCCCTGTTCAGGCGGGTTCAATCCGCCCGTCGCCCGAGCTCACTCCTGTTCCTGCTTCGCGCCGATGCCGTGGCGGCGGAGGTAAGCCCGCACGTGCGCCCGCTCCATGCCCGCGCGCCGCGCCATCTCGCTCACGTTGCCCTTCGCGTCCTCGGACAGGGCGGCGAAGTAGTCGCGCTCGAACCGCGCGAGGACGTCGCGCTTGGCCTCCTGAAACTGGCGGCCCTTCATCGACGCGAACGCGCTGCTGGCCGCGCTGCCGCCGCCGCCCGGGTGGATCGACGGTGAGGAGCTCTGGTGCACCGGCGTCTCGGTGAGGGCGCCGAGGTGCGCCGCGATGTCGATCTCCTCCCCCTCGGCGGCGAGCGCGAACGCGACGGCGACCGCGTTCCGCAGCTCGCGGACGTTGCCCGGCCAGTCGTGCCGCATCAGCCGCTCCAGCGTCATGTTCGAGACGCGCTCGTAGGCGCTCTCGTCGCCGAGATCCTTCAGCATCCGGCGGACGAGCACGGGGATGTCTTCCACGCGCTGCCGGAGCGCCGGCAGCTCGATCTTGATCTGCGCGACGCGGAAGTAGAGGTCGCTCCGGAAGTTGCCGCCGTTGACGGCCCGCACGAGGTCGCGGCGCGTCGCCGCGAGCACGCGCACGTCGACCTCGCGGTAGCTCGACCCGCCGACGCTCTTGATGCGGCGCTCGGCGAGCGCGCGGAGGAGCTTCGGCTGCACCTCGAGCGGCAGCTCGCCGAGCTCGTCGAGGAAGATCGTGCCGCCGTCCGCCTCGATGAACGGCGAGAGGCGCTTGTCGACCGCGCCCGTGAACGCGCCGCGCTCGTGGCCGAACAGCGTCGCCTCGGCCAGGGTCGGCGGGATCGAGCCACAGTCCACGACCACGAACGGCTTCTTCGAGCGGGCGCTCGCGAGGTGCAGCGCCTGCGCGACGAGCTCCTTGCCCGTGCCGGTCTCGCCCGTGATGAGCACCGTGAGGTCGGTCGGCGCCATCTTGGAGAGGCGCTCGAAGATGGCCCGCATCCCGGGGCTGCTCGCCACGAGCGGGCCGAACGACGGGATCGCCGAGACCGTGATGCGCTCGGGCCGCAGGGGCTCGAACTGGATCTCGGTCTCGCCGAGCCGCAGCTTCGTGCTCGTGAGCAGGTAGATGTCGCCGACCCGCACGCCGCCGACGAAGGTCCCGTTCCTGCTGTCGAGATCGCGCACGCGGACGCCCTGCTCCGTGGCGACGAACTCGGCGTGCACCGCGCTGACCTTGGCGTCGTCGAGGACCAGCTGGCAGGCCGCGTTGCGGCCCACGATGACGGGATCCGTGCCGATCTCGAGCCATCCGCCGCCACGCGCGGCCGACGATTTCGTGGGGCGAATGCGCCCGCCACGCACCTCGACCCGGTTCTTCGTGCCTACCGTCGCGTCGAGCAACTCAGTGCCTCTCTGTCTTGCGGCGCGAAGGTGGACCCTCCGGCCGGGGAATCTCTGCGCCCCCGCCCCTGCTCGGCGGCGCCGGCGGCGCGGCGCCCCCGCCCCTGCTCGGCGGTGGCGGCGGTCCACCCACGCCCGCCCTGCTCGGCGGTGGTGGCGGTCCACCCACGCCCGCCCTGCTCGGCGGTGGCGGCGGTCCGCCCACGCCCGCCCTGCTCGGCGGTGGCGGCGGTCCGCCCGCGCCCGCCCTGCTCGGCGGTGGCGGCGGTCCGCCCGCGCCCGCCCTGCTCGGCGGCGCCGGCGGCGCGCCCACGCCGGTCCTGCTCGGCGACGCTGGAGGCGCGCCTGCGCCCGCCCTGCTCGGCGGCGCCGGCGGTGCGCCCACGCCGGTCCTGCTCGGCGACGCCGGCGGCGCAGCGGCCCTGCTCGGCGGCGGCGGGGGCACCGTGCTCCCGGCCCTGCTCGGCGGCGGCGGGGGCACCGTGCTGGCCCTGGGAGGGGCGAGCGGAGGGGGCGGCGAGCTGTGGCCGGCGTCGGTGAACCCGCCGTTCTCCGTCATCGTCGGGGGGCCGTCGACGACCGTGGGGTTGTCTTCCAGGAACGCGTCGGGCAGCTCGGAGGGATACCTGCTCCGCTGCGTGCGCCGCGCCGCGCGCGTGATGTTCGCTGGCTGGATGGCGCGCCAGCTCGACAGCGCCTCTGCCGCGGAGCCGAAGCGCCCTTCACGCCGGCGATCGAGCGCCCGCTCGAGGAAGCGCTCGATGCCTACCGGCCATTTCTCGCCGGTCGCCTCGGCGAGCGACGGCGCCGGGCGATCGAGCTTCATCGCGACCAGCACCGCGGCGTTCGCCCCCTCGAACGGCAGCCGCCCGGACAGGGCCCGGAAGGCCACAGCGCCGACCGCGTAGATGTCGGCGCGCTCGTCGGCCCGCGCGGCGCCCCTCACCTGCTCCGGCGCCATGTACGCGAACGATCCCAGCGTCGCGTCAAAGGCGGTGAGCGTCGGCTCTTCCTTCTCGCGCCGCATGAGCTTCGAGATGCCGAAATCGAGGATCTTCGCGCGCTCGCGCCGGTCCGGCAGGCCGAGGTGCTCGAGGTAGATGTTGCCCGGCTTCAGATCGCGGTGGATGACGCCCGCGGCGTGCGCCGCCACGAGCCCCTGGAGCACGTCATCGATGATCGGGCCGACCTCGCTGAACGGCAGGTACTGCTCGCGCTTCAGCCGGTCCGCCAGCGACTCGCCGTCGAGCTGCTCGAACACGAGCAGGTGCTCGCCCTCGTCCGTCTGGCCGACGTCGAGCAGCAGGCAGACGTACGGGCTCTGGATGGCCGAGGCGATCTTCGCCTCGCGGTCGAAGCGCCGCACGAGATCCGGCTTCATCGCGGCGCGCGCGAGCAGGACCTTGATGGCGACCTGCTGATTGTCCGATTCCCGTGTTGCTGCCCAGACTTCGCCCATGCCGCCCCGCCCGAGCAGGCGGGAGACACGGTAGCCAGCAACGACGTCGCCCGGGTGGATCGCCACGTAACCTGGATCGGGACCGTACCACCGCCACTCTCAAACGGGTGAGAAAAAAGCGAGCATCCGGGGAAACGCGGTGATTCCCGGAGCGAGCGGAACCGATCATGGAGCGCGGCTCGCGGCGCGTATTGCGGCTCGCCGCGCGCATTGCGGGCTCACAGCGTGACAGCGCGCCGAGGCGATCGGAGCACGAACCCAACGAAGGGGACGCCATGGTTCGGAGGACCACGGCGAGCCGCGCGCGCTCGATGGAAGATCGTCGCGGCGTCGTCGCCGCGGCCCGCAGCCTGCGGCGCGCGGAATCCCGGGAAGAATCCGAGGGACGCGGCACTAGCCCGATGCGACATGATTCTGTAGGCTCGGCGCGCCATGCCGCGCACAGCCGAGGATGTCGAAACCTACCTCCTGCAGCTCGATCGCCGGTTCGAGAACGACGCCGGTACCTACCTCGTCTCGGGGGGCCCGGGCGCGCCGCCGATCGCGATCCGCATCGACCCGCCGATCGTGGCGGTGCGTGTCTCGATCGGCCCTGTCCCCGGGGACGACACACACCAGACCAAGCTCTTCCGCCGCCTGCTCGAGTACAACGCGACGGATCTGATGCATGCTTCGTATGGGATCGAGGCGGGCACCGTCGTCCTGTCGGCGGCGCTGGAGCTCGAGAACCTCGACATGAACGAGCTCGAGGCGATCCTGAGCGACATCGATCTCGCGCTCGCCCGCCACGTCCCCGTGCTGCACGATCTCGCGCTCAGCTGAGCAGACCCGCCGCGCCTTTCGACCCTGCGCACCCCGAGAGTTGGAGCTGATCTATGGGAATTTTCGCGCGCCTTGCGACCCTCATCAAGTCGAACCTGAACGACCTCATCAGCCGCTCGGAGGACCCCGAGAAGATGCTGAACCAGGTCGTCATCGACATGGCAAACCAGCTGATCGAGGCGAAGAAGCAGGTCGCCGTCTCGATCGCCGACGAGAAGCGGCTGGCCAAGCAGGCCGAGCAGGAGGCCGCCCACGCCGCGGAGTGGGAGCGCAGGGCGATGCTCGCGATCAAGGCGGGCGACGACGCGCTGGCCAAGGAGGCGCTGAACCGCAAGAAGGAGCACGACCAGCTCGCCACCTCCTACAAGGACCAGTGGCAGAAGCAGAAACAGGCCGTCGACCAGCTGAAGACGGCGCTGCGCCTCCTGAACAACAAGATCGAGGAGGCGAAGCGCAAGAAGAACGTGCTCATCGCCCGGAAGAAGCGGGCCGAGGCGCAGAAGGCCATCCAGGAGACGATGAGCGGCCTGAACAACGCCTCCGCCTTCGAGACGTTCGATCGGATGGCGAACAAGATCGACCAGATCGAGGCCGAGGCCGAGGCCGCCGGGGAGATCGCCGAGCAGTACACGGGCGACACGCTGGCGCACCGGTTCGGGCAGCTCGAGGCGACGGCGGGCGCGGACGACGAGCTGCTCGCGCTCAAGCGGAAGATGGGCGTGCTCCCGCCCGAGCCGCCGCCCGCCGCGGCGCCGCCGCCGCAGGTGCGCGTGGCCGGCGCAGGCGGCGCGCCGGCCGCCGCGCCCCAGGCCGAGCAAGACGAGCTCGCGGCGGCGATCGCGGAGCTCGAGGCCGAAGAACAACGTGAACAAGCCAGGATGAAGCGCTAGAGCACGCCTGCCCATGAGCCAAGCCGCCACGGCGCTCCGCCCGGCCGGACCGAACGCCTCTCCCGCCGCTCCCATCCCCGTCCACGCCGAAGAGGTCGGCGCCTTCCTCGAGCGCGTCGGGGTCAGCTCGTCCGGCGGGCTCTCCGACGCCGAGGCGCAGAAGCGCCTCGCGGAGCACGGCAAGAACCGCCTGCCCGAGACGAAGAAGAAGAGCGCGCTCGTCCGCATCCTCGAGCAGTTCGCGAACCCGCTCGTGCTCACGCTCCTCGCCGCGGCGGCGATCGCCGTCGTCGTCGGCTTCACGGCCGACAAGGACGCGAGCTTCCTCCACCGGTTCGGCGACGCGATCGCGATCCTGCTCATCGTGATCCTGAACGCCTTCCTCGGTTACTACCAGGAGCGGCGCGCGGAGGCGGCCCTGGAGGCCCTCCAGAAGCTCAGCGCGCCGAACGCGCGCGTGCGCCGGGGCGGCAAGACCGTGGTCATCGCGGCCGAGGACGTCGCGCCCGGCGACATCCTCGAGCTCGAGGCGGGCGACTCGGTCCCGGCCGACGCGCGGCTCGTGCAGACGATCAGCTTCGCGACCGAGGAGGCGGCGCTGACGGGCGAGAGCGCGGCGGCGGTCAAGGACGCGCTCGCCCCGGTCGCGCGCGACGCGCCGCTCGGCGACCGGGTCACGATGATCTTCACGGGCACGAGCGTCGTGCGCGGCAAGGGGCGCGCGGTGGTGACCGCGACCGGCGTGAGCACCGAGCTCGGCCGGATCGGCGAGATGATCCGCTCGGTCGGCGAGCAGAAGACGCCCCTCGAGGAGCGCCTCGACCGCTTCGGCTCGATGATCCTGCGGGTGTGCCTGGCGCTCTCCGCGGTGCTGCTCGGCTGGGGGTTCATCCGGGGCGGACGGCCGTGGCACGAGCTCCTGCTCGAGGGCGTGAGCCTCGCGGTGGCCGCCATCCCCGAGGGGCTGCCCGCGATCACGACGATCACGCTCGCGCTGGGGATGCAGCGCATGGCGCGGCGCGGGGCGATCGTGCGCAAGCTGCCCGCGGTCGAGACGCTCGGCGCCGCGACGATCATCGCGTCGGACAAGACGGGCACGCTCACCCAGAACGAGATGACCGTGCGCAACGTGTACGCGGGCGGCCGCCGCTACACGGTGACCGGCGAGGGGTACAACCCGGCGGGCGCGCTGCGGGACGAGCGCGGCGCGGAGGTCGTGGAGCACTCGGCGCCCCTCACGTACCTGTTCGCGACGGTCGCGCTCTGCAACAACGCGTCGCTCGACGAGGACCGGGCGACGGGCCGCTGGAACATCGTCGGCGATCCGACCGAGGGGGCGCTGCTGACGCTGGCCGCGAAGGGCAACTACTCGCGCGAGTCGGTGGCGCCGTCGCACGCGTTCGTGCACGAGCTGCCGTTCGACAGCGACCGCAAGCGGATGACGGTGATCACGCGCGACGAGCGCGGCCGCGAGATCGCGCACGTGAAGGGGAGCGTCGACGTGCTCCTGCCGCTCTGCGTGAAGTTCGCCGACGACAAGGGCGTGCGGGCGCTGTCCGAGGACGACCGCACGGCGATCGCCGCCGAGGCCGATCGCATGAGCGCGGCCGCGCTGCGCGTGCTCGCGATCTGCCGCCGGGTGCGGGTCAGCCGCGACGAGGACGACATCGAGCGCGAGCTCACGTTCCTCGGCCTGGTCGGGATGATGGACCCGCCGCGGCAGGGGGTGAAGGAGGCGGTGGCCGAGTGCCGCCGCGCCGGCATCCGCGCCGTCATGATCACCGGCGACCACCGGCTCACCGCGACGGCGATCGCCAAGGAGATCGGGCTCTGGGACGAGGGCGACGAGGCGCTCAGCGGCGCGGAGCTCGCGGCGATGGGCGACGAGGAGCTGGCGCGGCGGATCATGCACCTGCGCGTCTTCGCCCGGACGACGGCGGAGCAGAAGCTCCGGCTCGTGCGGGCGTTCAAGGCGCACGGCCACATCGTGGCGATGACGGGCGACGGCGTGAACGACGCGCCCGCGCTCCGGGAGGCGCACATCGGCGTGGCGATGGGGCGCGGGGGCACCGACGTGGCGCGGCAGGCGGCGGACCTCGTGCTGGCGGACGACAACTTCGCGACCATCGTCGAGGCGGTGCGCGAGGGGCGCGCCATCTACCGCAACATCCAGAAGTTCATCTTCTTTCTCCTCTCGTCGAACATGGGCCTCCTCGTGGCCGTGTTCGTCGTCTCGTTCTTCGGCAAATGGCCGCCGCTGACGCCGCTCATGATCCTCTGGATCAACCTCGTCACGAACGGCCTGCCGGCGCTCGCGCTCGGCATCGATCCGCCGGATCCGCAGCTCATGTCGGAGGCGCCGCGGCCGCGCGACGAGGGCCTGCTCGTCAAGCGCGACTACCTCGGGATCCTGTACGTCGGCGCGATCATGGGGCTCGCCGCCGTCGCGCTCTACGCGACGTCGGACCAGACCGAGGAGGCGCTGCTCCGCACGCGCGCCGTCGCCTTCTCGCTGCTGGCGCTGTCGCCGCTCTTCCACGCCTGGAGCTGCCGGAGCCCGGTCATCTCGCTCTTCGCGTCGAAGCCGCTCATCAGCCTCCCGCTCCTCCTGGCGGTCGCGGCGAGCGCGGCGATCCACCTGATCGCGCTGCTCGTGCCCGCGCTGCGCCCGGTCTTCCGCACGTACGCGATGTCGTCGAACGAGTGGATGCTCCTGCTCGTCCTCTCGGCGCTCATCGTCCCGGCCGTCGAGATCGCAAAGCTCGTGTACCGCCGGATCCGCCCCGAAGGCGCCGGCCCCGCCCGCCTCACGCCCTCCCCCAAGCCCCACGGCTGACCGCCTGGTGAGGGTCTCGGCACGGCCGAGCCCCCTCGCCTGCAACGTCGAGATGGCCGCCTCGCGGCGTCCAGGGTGCCGCCTCGGGTGGGCGACGTGGAGCGATCCGGAAAGAAAGTGCTCGTGGTAAGAACAAGCGGGCGCGGAGAGGCGTCCAAACCCGAGCTTATGAGACGTAAACCACAAACCCTCCGTGCGCCGGCGGCTCATGCCTCCGGCTCCCGCTTCGCCGCGCTCGTGCCGGTCGCGCTGGCGGCGCTGACCACCGCAGCACCCTCCCCCGCCCTCGCCGCCGACACGCCGATCGCGGTGCCGCTCGTCGAGTCGAAATGGCTCAAGCTCGACGGGATCCCGAAGGAGTGGCCGGTGGCGTTCACCTCCCTCGGCTTCAAGCTCAAGGGCAAGCCCAGCAAGGCCGATCTGGCCGCGCAGGTGGCCATCGCCTACGACGACACACGGATCTACGTGGCGGCCGACGTGACCGACGACACGCTGCGAGGCGGCGCCGATCACGTGAAGGTCGTGATCGGGTTCCCGGGCGGAAAGATCCAGGAGGTCGCGCTTTACCCTGGGCAGCCGGGCAAGACCGCGGGGAGCGTCAAGGTCCCGGGCGGCAAGGCGGTGGCCGGGGCGAGGGTCATCGAGGCCCCGCGGAGCGGCGGGTACACCCTGGAGGCGAGCGTCCCCTGGACGGCGTTCCCCGAGGCGGCGACGACCCGGGTCGGGCTGCGGGCAGGGCTCTTCGTCCACGACGACGACGGCGGAGGGGTCGACGCCGTCGTCGGCAGCGCCCGCTCGGAGGCGTACGGGTCGCTGTCGCCGCTCGCGACCGAGCCGGAGCTCGCGCTCACCGACGGCCTCCTCCGGAGCAAGGGCATCCAGGGCCGCGCGAGCTACGACCTCGTCGCCGACGTGGCCGGCGATGGGATGCGGGAGCGGGTGCTCGTCCACGAGCGGTTCCTGATCGTCCTCGGCCCCGGGTTCCGGAAGGGCGCGCAGTACTTCTTCGAGGACCTCGGGGTCGACGCCAAGGACGGGATGCTGCCGTCGCTCACGGCGCGCGACCTGACAGGCGACGGCCAGGCCGAGCTCATCCTGCGGAAGCGCTCCGGCAGCAGCACGAAGTACCGCGAGGTGATCCACGTGCTCCAGTTCGGCGCCGGCGACACGCCGAAGCCGATCTTCCAGCACGAGATCGCGATCGCGACGGACAAGGGCTCGGTCGTCAACGACGTCGACTTCGTCGCGGACGGCGACAAGATGGCGATCCGCGTGGAGCCGGGCAAGGCGACCAAGTACGACGCGAGCAACTACGCGGAGGGGGTCGAGACGACGTACGACCCGCTGCTCTTGCCGTGGGGGTCGATCAAGTCGCAGCTCTACAAGCTGACCGGTGGCGTGTTTACCAAGGCGAGCGAGCAGCGGCAGGCGGGCGCCGCGGGGCCGCGCCCGGCGCCGGCCAAGGCCGAGGAGGCGCGGGTCGCGCCGAAGCCGGCCGGCCTCTCGCCGGCCGAGATGCTCGACAAGGTGTACGCCCTCTACCGGCGCGACCGGAACGCCTCGTCGAGCAAGCCGCAGTTCGACCTCGGCGCCGACGTGGCCGGCGGCAAGGAGCCCGAGCGGGTGCTCCTGCACGACCGCGACATCGTGGTGTTCGGCAAGGGGTTCCGGGGCGGCGCGGGGTACGCGTTCATGACGCTCGCGCAGTTCGCGTCTCCGGCCGACATCCGCTCGGTGCGCGCGCTCGATCTCACCGGCGACGGCAAGGCGGAGATCATCGTCCACGGCACCGTCCGCGCGGCGGCGCCCAAGGAGGCGGGCGGCGGGACCGTGGACCGCGACGTCGTGCAGGTCTTCCGGGTCGAGGGCGAGAGCATCCAGCGGATCTTCGCGGCCGAGGTGGCGCGCAGCATCGGCGGCAAGAAGATCGCCGGCGAGCTCAAGTTCGTGCGCGTGGGCGACAAGATGGGGATCGAGCTCGCCCCGGGGAAGGCCGTCGAGTGGACGGAGCAGACGTACCCCTTCAACCAGGACAAGGCGCCCGTCGGCGGCTTCGAGCCGCTGCTGCTGCCGTGGGGGGGCGCGCAGCCGGCGCGGTACGTCTGGAACGGGTCGATCTTCGCCAAGTAGGCGGGAAGAGGGCGTCGCGGCGCGCGACGCGCGACGCGCGACGTCAGGAAACGCTGGGTCTCACCGCGAGCGACGCGCGGTGAGACGAGGGCCGTCGCGGGCCCGAGGGGTGCAGGTGGCGGAGTTTCACTTCACGACCTCGTCTGGGCCCTCCGGAGCGCCGGGGGCAACGATCGCGCTCGTGGCGCGCCGCGACCAGCCGCCGTGCGACGGCGTGAGCGGCGCCTTCGACGCCCACGTGCTCGGCGTGCACCTCGGGGCGCCCGCGCGCGTGCGCCAGCGCCGGGAGGGTCACGTCCACGAGGGCGTGTTTGGGCGCGGAGATCTCACGGTGATCCCTGCCCGGTGGCAGAGCACGTGCTGGACGCGGGACCGGTCCGGCTTCCTCCACGTGCACGTGCCGGACGCGCTGGTCGCGCGGGTGGCCGAGGGCATCGCGCCGCCCGGCAGCCGGGAGGTCGCGTGCCTGTTCCGCTTCGACGACCCCGTGGGCCGCGAGCTCGCCCTGTCGATGCTGCACGAGGCCGAGACCGGGGGCGACGCCGCGGCCGGGTATGTCGAGGCGTCGGCCGTGGTGCTCGCGGCGCGCATGCTCCGGGCCTCGGGCCTCTCCCTGCGCCCTCCCCCGCGCTCGGGTCTGCCGCTGCCAGTGCTCCGCCGCGCGAAGGAGCAGCTCCACGAGGGCATGGAGCGCAACGTCGGCGTGGTCGAGCTCGCCGACGCGGCGGGCATGAACGTCCACCACTTCTCGCGGATGTTCAAGCGCTCGACTGGCCTCTCGCCGCACCGCTACCTCGGCCAGATCCGCGTCGATCGCGCGAAGGCGCTGCTCGCCGACCCCGACCGCCGGATCGTCGACGTCGCGGTGGAGGTCGGCTTCGCCAACGCGAGCCACTTCGCGGCGTTCTTCCGGAAGGCGACCGGGATGACCCCGGGGGCCTACCGGCACGCTTCGACCGGCACCGGCGCCGGCGCGCGCGGCGTCACGAACGCGTCCTCCACGCCCCGAACGCGGTAGAGGCGCAAAGCACCGTCCTGCTACGGCTCTCGCTCGAAGGAGCGTGAAGATGGCAGAGAGCAAGGACGTGCTCGTCACCGGGTGTTCGAGCGGCTTCGGCAGGCTGATCGCACTGTCGCTCACGGGCCGCGGGCACCGCGTGTTCGCGACGGTGCGCGACCGCGAGGGGCGGGCCGCGGGCGCCACCGCGGAGCTCGTCGCCCAGGGGGCGGGGCGGATCACCGTCGTCGAGATGGACGTCGAGCGCGACGCCTCCGTGGAGGCCGCGATCGGCGCGCTCGCCGCGGGCGGCGCCGGCATCGACGTGGTGGTCAACAACGCCGGCCTGTCGGCGATGGGGCTCAGCGAGGGGTTCACGACGGACCAGGCGCTGCGGCTGTTCCAGGTGAACGTGCTCGGCGCGCACCGCGTGAACCGCGCCGTGCTGCCGCTCATGAGGGAGCGGCGGCGCGGGCTGCTCGTGCACGTCTCCACCGGGCTCGCCCGTATGGTCATGCCGTGCTTCGGCCTGTACGCGGCCAGCAAGGCGGCGCTGGAGATGCTCGCGGAGGCGTACCGGTTCGAGCTCGCGCCGCTCGGCATCGAGTCGGCGATCGTGGAGCCCGGGCCTTACCCGACCGCGCTCGGCAAGAACATGCTGGCGCCCGCGGAGCCCGCGCGCCTCGCCGGTTACGGCGAGCTCGCCGAGCTGCCCGCGCGCATGAACGCCGGCCTCGCCGCCATGTTCGAGGCGTCAGGCGCGCCCGACCCGCGCGAGGTCGCCGACGCCGTCGTGGCGCTCGTCGAGGCGCCGGCCGGCAAGCGACCGCTGCGCACGATCGTGGGCGGCGGCTCCGGGCAGGCGCTCGGCGAGCTCAATGCGGTCGCTGAGCGGCTCCAGGCCGAGACGCTCCGCGCGCAGGGGCTGGGGCATTTGCTGGAGGTGGTCACGCCGGAATGACGCCCTTCGGGGACGGACGTGCTCACCCGCCGAGCTCGCTGCCGCGGGGCCGCGCTGCCCGGGTGTCGCGATGATTCGCTTGGTCCTGAAGAAAGCATGATGAAACTTTACCCATCCTCGTAAAGCGATGAGACAAGGACCTTGAGACACGTCTCTCGCTCATGCTTTCTTGTCCTGCACCGGAGTTGCCCAGTACAGGACGCCATGGGCTCGACCCGGACCGCGTGGCACGTGCTGCTCGCGGCGCTGCTGCGCCAGCGCCGCCCGCGCCATTGCTCGGTCACGGCACGGCGCGGACGGTTGAGGCGCGCCGGCGGCTGGCCGAGCAGGTCGGTGCGGAGGAGATCGCGATGGCGATGCGCGAGCTGGAAGGCTTCGACGAGGTGTTGCGGACGCTGCTGACGAAGCTGCCGATCGAGGCGTTGCTGCCTGGTCTGCCGGTGGACGAGCTGCTGGCGGCGCTGCCGCCGGAGCAGCGGCTCGCCGGGCTGCCGCCCGAGCAGCGGCTCGCCGGGCTGCCGCCCGAGCAGCGCGTCGCGGGGCTGACGCCCGAGCAGCGGCTCCTCCTCATGCCCGACGAGGCGTTGCGGCTCCTGCCCGATGATTACTTGCGCTCGCTTCCGGAGGATATCCGGTCGCAGATCTGCGCTCGGATCGGCCGCCCGCTCTAGCGAGGCGCGGGGATGCGAGCGCCGCTCTCCCTGTATAGCCCGGCGGGGTTGTGCTCCACGTCGAGGATCTCCCAGCGGTAGTAGCTGAAGTCCCCGCTCTCGAGCTTCCACAGTACGTCCCCTCGGCTCGGGATCCGGAACCCCCGGAACGTGCGCCAGTCCGAGCACGACACGGACCACGGCGTGAGCTTCGCGTCCGCGCCGCCGCCGAGATAGCGCTCGGCTTGAAGCCCGACCACGCGCCCCTGAGGATCGAACGAGAACACCGCCGATGCGACCTTTCCCGCGTGGCGCATCGTCGCCTTCGCGCTCGTCGCGTCGATAGACTCCCACGTGATGTAGGGGCGGAGCGCCGCTGACGGGAACCAGACGATCTCGCCCAGAAAGCGCAGCATGGCGCCCTGGTCGATCTTCTCGTCAGCCGCGTCGACGATGTTGACGAGCGAAGCCGCCTTGATGAGCATCTGGCCCTTGCCGGCGGCGTACTTGTCGCGGCCCTCGATCGGGAGAATGCCCATCATCTTCGTGGTGACCTTCCAGACGAACGCAGGCTCGTCGACGGAGAAGTACTGCTCGGCCTCCGCGGGCATCCAGGCGGCGTCGGGGCTGGTCCGGAGCTCGCCGCGCTGTTTCAGCCGGACCGTCTGAGCCCGTTCCCGGCCGACGACGCCTGAGGACTCTAGCCAGGCGCGCACCGGCGCGGGCAGGCGCTCGAGCTCGGAGGGCTCGACGCTGGAAGCGTGCGGCTCGGCGGGGCGCGCGAGCAGCGCTCGGACCTCCGAATCGACTTCATGGCGGAAGCGTGCGTGTGCGGCAGCGGACACGATCGGCAGGAGGATGAGCACGTTGACGAGGGTGCCGAACTTCGCCTGGGGCCACGCGAGGACGATGAGGCCCTGGGAGAGGAGCACGCCGAAGAGCGCCAGCGTCCACCACGCGTCGCGTCGCAGGACCTGGAGCGCTGCCGCCGCGAGAGGCGCTATCACCGCCGCGAGCCAGAGCAGGGCGAAGACCTGACTGCCCATGGAAGAGAGGGGCACGAGCGTGCGATCGCTCGGCTGACCCGCGGCGGCGAGCTTCGACCACTCGCGGTATCCGATGAGGTGAATCACGCCGTGGAGCGCGATCAGGAGGGCCAATCCAAGCCGCATGACGTGTCTCTTTCTCGGAATCGCCTGCTCCGCCCAGCCGTCGCCTGGTCGTCGGCAGCCGGCTCCGTCTCTCACGTGCTCTTTTTTGCTTTTGCAGCCCACGTGCCAAACCGGGAGCCACGCCGAGGGCGCGGTCCATTCGCGCGGAACCGAGCATCGAGACGCGTAGCCCGGCTGTCGTACACGCAGATCTTGCGCGCCCCGTTCGCCGTCGTCGCTGCTCCTGTTCCCCGAGGTGTACCGGCGCTCGCTCCCTCTAGACGTGCAGGAGAAGGCCGGCGCGCAGTTCGACCCCTGTCCGAAGGCATCGCTCTCGGCCACGACTCCGGCACCGTCGACTCCTGGCTCGTGGTCGACGGGCAAGGGCTGAGCTGACTTCGGCCGTAATCCATCCGGCCGCGTCCGGGGGAAACAACGAGGACAGCGAATTCTCCGCGTCCTCCAACCCGGGAATGGACTCTAGATGTCCCTGCCGCATGGCACCGCCTCACTCCACGGACGTGGACCGCTGCTTGCGTCGGTCGCCGGGTTCATGCGAATGGTTCCCACGGTTGCCGCCATCGTCTCCCTCCATGGAGTCGCTCTATGTATTGCATCTTGCGTCATGCTTCCATGAAAACGGAGATATCTGTATATACCTCGGCATGCTTCCCGTTAGGTGCGTCTATGAGCGTGGAACTCCTGATTGAGCGCGCGCGCGTAGAACTCGGCTTGCCGCGCCGCGCGCTTCCAGTCCGGTCCGAACAGACACTCTATGCACCTAAGAGCGAGTGGGCAGAGCTCGGGCGACCGCTCACCGCCCGAGAGCGCAGCGGAACCTAGTCCGCGGAGTCGCCGCATCCGCTCGACGTCTTCTACAGTGATGGGTGTAGGCCCGTGCAGGCGACCGCGGATATGCTCTACCATCACGCCCTCGATAGCGATCAGGGAGTTTTCCCACGCCACGGGATCTACCTGGAGATCGGCGTCGCCGCGCACGATCGCGTCGCCGAGGATGCGGATGTAACCGACGGCGTAGAGCATGGCCATGGTCGCCCAGTCGAGCAGATCCTCTAGTTCTTCCGGGATGAGTGGATCCGGGTCAGACATGCCCGGAGTCTAGTTTCATCTCACGACGGGGAAAGGCGCGGCGTACATCGGGCCGCTTGGGGCCGATGCAGGTGCGCCCTCCCCTCTCGCCCCCTCCGTCGCGCAGCGCCGGCACGCCCGCAGCGGAGCTCGACAGGTTGCCGACTTCCGGGCAGCGAAGCATCCCCGAGCCGGCCCGTGGTGCCGCATGATGCCGGCAAGAGAGCACGGGCCTTGGCCAGACGGCCGAGAACCAGGAAGAGCGCATCAATGTTCGGGAAAGACGCACCCGCAAGAACCCCTGAAGCGGCCGAGGGAGACCGTCGCGTGCAGCCTGGGGGGGATTGAAGAGGACCGCGTCCGCGTGGCCGTCGCCGTTCACGGCCGCGTCATCCGGCGGGCTCCGGCAGGCAGCAGACGGTGGTCGGGTACGGCTCGCCGCCGGCCGGCTCGCAGAGCCCCAGCTCGTTGACCTCCCATTCGGCGCGAATGCTGCCGAGCGCCGCACCATCCTGCTCGGGAAGCAGGCAGCGATCCGCCCCGCCAGCCGTCACCGGCGTCGTCCCGAGGAGCGCGTCCTCGCTGCACGCGCTATCCGAGTAGGCGCTCACCCGCGCGACGCACTTCCTCGGCGTGCTGCTGGGCACGCAGACGCACGGCTCGCAGCTCCGCTCAAGGTCTCGATCATAGAAGGTGAGCTTGTCCGAGAACCTGGGCCGCTCCCCGGGACCGGCGGGCGGATAGCATTCGTGAGGCCCCTCGTACTGCGAGATCATGCAGTACCGCCACCCGGGGGGCACGTTGGTCTCTTGCTGGTCGACCATGCACACGTCGCCGATCTCCGGACACCGGTTGCTCGTCACGACGCCACTGCACGCGACCGCGATCTTCGCAGGGCTCTTCGGTGGAGAGGGCTCGCCCACGGTGGAGGGCGTGCACGAGCCATCCGGCCCCGGCGCGATCCAGATCGCGCTGAACTCCTCTGCCGGCACGGTCCCCGGAGACGTGCATTCGCCTTGCCAGTTCCACGGCGGATTGAACGGCCTGAGCGTCTCCGCAGGGGTGTTCTCGCACGACGCATCCGAGTGCGCCGCAACGATCTCCGGCATGGAGCAGTACGGAACGCTACAAATGCACTTGGGACAGGGCTCGTCGCCCGGCAGCAGCGTCCGGAACCGGAAGGACGTCCTCGAGGCAATTTGCACCGTATCGCGGCTCTGGAGGTCGAGGCCGGTGAGGTCCTCGCACGCCGGTTCGGGGTCGTCAGCGTCTCCGATCCACAGGAGCATCGGCTTGTGAAAGCTGTCCATCGGTTGTATCACGCACTTCCCGGCGCAGACGCCGTTGCTCGTGCCGTCCTCGTTGGTGATGAGGCAGGGATTCCACGGCGAGCCGCACGGCGGCTCCGCGCTGCCGCAGCCGCCCGCGACCAGCGCGCCGCCCAGGCCCCCCAGCGGCAGCGTGATCAACGCGCGCAGGAGCCTCCACCTTCTGTTCCACCTCATCGCGACCTCACCGCCTTCCCCACGCGCTCCCGAGGAGCCCACACACCCTGAACTTCCGGTTGTCTCCTGCTGCGGGCGGCGCGCCCAACCGCCCGCCGGTGTTCTCGACCAGGCCGTCACGGCGCATCCAGCGCCTTCGGCAGACAGCAGACCGTCTTGGCCCTGCCGTCCACCTTGTCGTCGGGTCTACCGCGCGTCGGCGTGCACGTCCCGGGCTCGTTCGAGAGCCACGTTGCGCTCACGCTGGCCAAGCTGGAGGTCGGCTCAGGAACCAGGCAGATCCCACGCTCGTTCACATCGACGCCGAGGAGGATGTCGCTGCAAGCGGCATCCTCCCAGGCGTACACGAGCGCCTCGCACCGGCTCGTCGCCGGCGCCTCGCAGGTGCACGGCGAGCACGCGGGCGCGGTCACCAGGTTCACATAGAACACCCCCACCCTGTCCGAGAAGATCTTCCGAGGGTCCGCTCCTCCCTCGGGCTGCTGGCAGCCCAGATTCCCATCCCCGACGATGCAGTGGCGCCAGCCGTCGGGCAGATGGGCCGGCTGCTGCTCGAGCATGCAGAGCTCCCCCTTTCCCGGACACAGCTCGTCCTCCACCACACCGCTGCACCCGACGGCGACCTCGCCCACGCCTCCCGCGAGAGGCTGCGGAGGCTCGTCGGCCACGATCGGCGTGCACGGCTCCCAGGTCGCCGGACCGATCGAGAGCGAGCCAAGCTGCTCCGCCGTCACCGTGCCGGGCGACACACACGATCCGTCCCAGCCTGCCGGCAGTAGGAACGACGTCTGCGTCCCCGAGCTGCCGTCGCCGCAGGCCTCGATCGACCTCGCCGTCACGGTCTGCGGGAGCGCGCACGCCGGCGCCGTGCAAGCGCACGCGGGGCAGCCGTGCGCCGGCTCCGGCATGGCCCGCGCGAAGAGCGTCCGCGTGGCGTCGGTGAGCGGGATCCTCTCGCCGGTCCCGGGGACGATCCGCACGAGCTCGGCGCACGACGCCGGCGCGAGCACCTCGGGCCCCGTCCAGACGAGCTTCGGCGCGCCGAAGGAGTCCGGCGGCGCGTGGACGCACTGCCCCCAGCAGTGCGCGTTGCTGGTGCCGTCGTCGTTCCGGATCTCGCACGCGACCTCCTCCGCGCAGTCGTACCCCCCGGCGCCGCCGCACCCGCTGGCCGCCGCCACCCCTCCGAAGCCCAGGAGCCACAGCCCTGCCAGCCTTCTCCGCCGCACGCTCCGCATCGGCACTGCTCCTTCCGCCTCCGGCGCAGCCTCACCAGCTACCGGAGAAGATCACGCCCCCGCCATGCGCAGCCGCGAGCGGCGCCGCGCGCACGGCGCGTTTTCCCGGCTCCGGCGCCCACAGGAGCGACGAGAGCGCGACCGCGCCGGCGACGCCAGCGCCGATGAAGCTCCCCCATGCGGCGGCCTTCAGGGTGTCGCGCGCGTCGATCATCTCGCGCAGCACACCGCACGGGTCGGCGTATGCCTTGGACAAGCACGCCGCCGCCCCGTCGCGCTGGCGGATCTGGGCGGCCTGCGCCTCCGCCTCCCCGCCGCGCACCGCCGCTGCCACGGCGAAGCCCGTACCCAGCGCGACCCCGGCCGACGCGAGCGCGATCCCGCCGACGCGGAACACCGTACCCGCTGACGGCCCCCCGGGCGCAGCGGCCGGCACAGGCGCAACCGGCGCCGCAATCGGCGCAGGCGCAACCGGCCCAGGCACAGCCGGCGGCGGGCGCTTGGGCTCCAGGTGAAGGCCGACCATCGACTCCCTTCCCCGCTGCGCCTCGAACGGATAGACGTCATCGACATATCCATCGAGCTTGCCGCGCGCCTCGTGCCGCCCCGGATCGAGGTAGACGAAATACATGCCCTGTCCGCGGCCGATCCGCCGGCCGTCGATGAACACCTCGGCCTCGGGCCGGCTCACCGCGACGGTCGCGGACGAGATCTCGCGCTCCGCCTTCTCGAGCCCCGTCCGGAAGCGCCGCTGCGCCGCCGGCTGGAGCGTCTCCGGAACCAGCAGGGATTCCCGCAGGTGCTCTGCCGCGTCCCGGGACCGCCCGAGCGCGAGCTCCGAAAGCCCGAGCTCCCCCGCGAACTCCGGCCGCGGATCCGCCTTCCACGCCGCGCGATACGACGCCTCCGCGTCCTGCCACCGCCCCGCGCGCCGCGCCCTCTCGCCCCGCGCAAACGCCTCCTCTGCCTGGGAGCGCATCGTGGCCGCCCTGGACGGTCCAGCCAAAGGACCTTCCCCGGCGGCCACGGCCGCGCGACTCCACACGACAGATGCGGCGACCACGGCGAGGAGCAACCGTCCTGTGGACGCCATCTCCGCGGCATACTACGTGACGAGTCTCTTTTCGGTCAAGCCGCCTTGGTCCGGAGAAAGTGACGGAATCGACTCGACTATCAGGCAATTTTGGTCGCGCCGCGAGAATGCTCGCCCTGCTGCGCGGCGCGCCGAGCGCTCACGCCACAGGCCTGCCTCGGCTCCGCCCGATATGCCGATTTTCAAATGTCGAACGAGCTCGCCACGTAACTACGCAGGCATGGGGAAATCGTCTCGCAAAACCGACAGCACCGCCGAGAAAGCACCGCTCACCATCGAGGCGATCATGGCCGAGCACCTGGAGACGGTCCGCCGCTACGTGGAGCGCCAGGGCTTCCGCGGCGCGGATCGGGACGACCTGGTCCAGGAGATCTTCCACGGCGCTTCGCGGTCGCTGCCCCGGTTCGATCCCCGCATCGCCACCGTGCGCACCTGGCTCCTGCGGATCGCGTTCAACCACATCTCCAACGAGCGCAAGCGCGCCCATCGCCGGCACGAAGAGCTGTGGCCGGAGGAGGCGCTGGACGGCCTCTCCAGCACAGCGCCGGACTCCGAGACACGGCTCATCGAGGCGCAACAGAGCGACATCCTCGCGGATCTGCTCCAGGAGGTCCCTCCGCGGCGCCGCGCGATCCTGGTCGCGCACGACCTGGAGGAGGAGGCGGTCCAGGACATCGCCGAAGAGCTCGCGATGCCGCGCAATACCGTGTGGAACGACCTCCGGCTCGCGCGGCTGAGCCTCGACGCCGCCGCGCGGCGCTGGCGAGCGCGGAGACGCGGCCGTGGCGCCCTGATCGCGCCGCTCGCCATCGCCTTCGGCGCGACCGAAGCGCGCGCTTCCTCGGGGCCGCTCCACGGAGGTCGGCTGCGGCGGCTGCTCGACCGGGCTCGCCGCGCCCTCCGGCGCGCGCCGTCTCACGGCGCGGCCAGCCCGGCGGCGAGCTCGTGGAACGCGTCGCTGGCACCCGCACGTGCCGTCCGCCGATCGACGGCCAGCACCGCAGCCGGCGTCGTGGCGGGCGCGCTCGTCCTGCTGGCCGCCGGCGGGCGCGGCGAGATCCCGCCGCCGAGCGTCCATGCGCTCGCGCTTCGCCCCTCACAGGCCGCATGGCCCGCTCAGCACAGCAGCGCCGTCCCCTCGGGCCCGCAGGTGCCCTCGGGGGAGCGGGCCGAAAGCGACGTGAGCGGCGCCCTCACGACCGCGCGCCGCGACCCGGCGAGCCCGCGATACCTGCCCGGCCCTCGTCGCGGCGAAGGCATCCAACTGCCCTCCTCCGAGGCCCGGCTGATCCGGCAGGCATTCGCGGGGTTCGCCGCCGGTCGCCACGACGCCGTGCGGCTCCTGCTCGAGCAACACCGGCGCGACTTCCCGCGAGGTGCCTACGCAGGAGACCGCGAGGATCTCCTGCGACGGCTGCGGGCGGCGGCGCACCGCGACTGATACGCGGCCGCGGCCTGTTCAGCCCCGCAGGGCGTCCGATTCGTGCCATTCCGTCCCGTTGAGTCCGTCAGGCGTTGCCATGGCTCCTCGGGCTCTGCCAACATCAGCGCATTTTGCTCAACCCAAGGAGGCGCCTATGGCAGACCCCTACATCGATCCTTTCGAGACGAAGATTTATGGCAAGTTCGCCCGCGAGCAGATGGCCGCGGTCCTGATGGGCAAGGTCGCTGCACTCGACGGCATGGTCGAGTTCGCGATGGGCAAGCAGCTGCTCGCCGATCAGGCGATGTCCGACGTCCTCGATCGCCAGCCCAAGCCGGCGCCGGAGCTCGACACCGCCGAGGTGCTCGACGAGGCGCGCGACGTGATCGTGCGGTTTGGCTCGTACCTCGACTCCCTCAAGGGGAGGCCGGTCGATCCCAGGCTGTTCTTCCGCGGCGAGATGCCGAGCGTCCTCGCGCGCCGGCGGATCACCAAGCTCACCGCCGCCGTCGGGCACATCGCCGACGAGCTCGAGAGGCAGCGCGAGAAGGTCCGGGGCGCGGACGCATGGCTGACCGAGCTCAGGGAGGTGCACGAGAAGCTCGGGATCGTCGAGCGGCAGCAGCGCGCCACGCGCGTCGAGCGGGTCGAGCTCGGCCCCGAGGTGTCAACCGCGCGCGAGGCCTGGCTGGGTGTCTACGACGCCAACAAGAGCCTCGTGCGCGGGCTGCTCGCCCACCTGGGCAAGCCCGAGCTCCTGCCGCTCATCTTCGACGACCTGGCCGAGATCCACCGCACGACCGGCGTCAGCGACGCCCTCCCGCCCGGCCAGCCGGCCGCGCCGGACTCGCCGGCAGCCGCGCCGTCCGCCCAGCCGGGGCCCTCGCCGGACGCGTGAGCCGGCGGCCCGCTGCAAGGCTTGATGCAAGTCTTGCAGCGGGCGACTCGGTCGCCGAGTTGGCCGTTTCAAGGCTTGAGACGGCCGCCTCGGCGGCCCAGCGGGCCGCTTCAAGGCTTGAGACGGCCGACTCGGCGGCCCAGCGGGCCGTTTCAAGGCTTGAAATCGCCGACTGGGCGGCCGAGTCGCCCGTCACAAGCCTTGAAGCGGCCGACTCGGCACCCGGGAAGGCGCTCTCAGGGCATGCGGAAGCCGCCGCGAGCGCGCGCCGCACCAGCAGGAGCGGCGGCGGCGCTCCTGCGCCGCCGTCTCCACTTCAGCCAAGCCCTGCGATCGCGAGCGCCTCCACGAGGTCGTCGACCAGGGCCTGGTCCGCTGTCAGTCGGCGGACAACGGCCCGGGGATCCCGCGCGACTGCGGGCAGGATGGCGGCGAGCTCGCCGGCGGCGGCGCGGGCGTCGACGAAGCGGCCGAGGCGGGTCAGGGCGACGGCGCGGTCGAGCGCGCTCCAGGCGAGGTGGCGGGGGGCGATGGCCTCGGCCTCGATGAGGGCAGCCGCGTAGTCGCCGCGGCGACAGGCGTCCAGCGCGAGGGCGTGGTGGATTGCGCGGGGATAGCGCTTCGTCCAGCCCTGGTGCTTGCGGAGGATGAATGTGCCGCGCTCCCAGTCGCCGGCGACCGCGAGGAGGAAGCCCGTGAGCATGAGCGGCCCGCCAAGCCTCAGGGCGATCTCGGCCTCGGCCAGCGCCCCTGGACCGTCGCCGGCGTCGAGCAGCACGAACGCGAGCACCTGGTGCGCACTGGCCAGCTTGGGCTCGAGCGCGACGGCCCGGCGCGCATGGTCTTCGGCCTGGCGAAGGTCGTAATCCCTGCCAGCCGCCGTCCACGACGAGAGCACCTGAAAGAACGAGGAATACACCAGCAGCACCCCGTCATCGGGGTCGCACTCGAGGAAGCGCGCGCAGTGGTCCGCGAGCTCGGCTTGCAGGTCGCGATCGAAGGTGACGAGCCACCGGGGAATGCACAGGAGCACCTCGTACGACGAGCGGGGAGGGTGGAGGGAGCGCTCCTCGGACTCGATGGCATGGATCGCGCCCATGGGCAGCGAGACGAGCAGGGTGGTGATCTCACAAGCGATCTCGTCCTCGACGGCGAGCAGACGGTCGTCGACGTCGAAGCGGTCGAACGTCTTGCCCCACACCTGGATCCCGCGCGCGGTGTCGTGGAGCTTGACCGTCACGCGCAGCGCGCTGCGGACGATGCGCACGCTCCCCTCGACCACGTAGCGCGCGCCCCGCGCCTCGGCCTCGTCCAGGGTGGCGGCGCGCGAGAGCACGCGCACGCGCGGTGCGCGAACGAAGAGGTCGCCGAGCCGGTCGGTCAGGCCGCGGGCGACGGCGCAGCGCCGCGTGCCCGCAGAGCCCGGCTCCGGCGGCTCGCTGTCCGGCGCGGCCCCGCTCGAGGAGGTGGCGACGGCGCCGATCGAGGTAAAGGGGAGGATCGCGACGACGGGCCCGTCGGCGCTGCCCGGGATACAGCCCGATCGGGGGGACAGCGGCCCCGACCCATCAGCGGGCTGCGAATCCATCGGGGGGCGTGGGGAGAGTGAGGGCTGGGCGGGGTCGGCCGCGGCCGGCCCGGTGGCGAAGACGGGAGCATAGCGGCCGCGTGGCAGCTCGATGCGCACCGCGGCGGCGGGGCTCGCGGCGTAATAGCGCTCGAGGGCGCGCCGGAGCTTGCTCATCTCGACGCGTACGATCGAGTCCTCGACGGAGTCGAAGCCCTCGGGCCGATCGAAGACGCGGGTGGCGAGGAGAGGTGCGCGCAGATCGGCGCCGCGCCCCGCGAGCGCCTCGCCGACCAGGAAGCGGAGCAACCGGATCTGCCGCGCAGACCCACCGAATACCGGACTCGCCACCACCCGCTCCAGCTCGGCCACGACGGCAGCGCGCTGGGCGCTTTGCGGAGAACGCTTCATTTGTGTCAGCATCCTCACCCACAGACCCGTCCGGAAGCAACAGCGTGACCCCTGCCGGATTCACGTGCCGGACGAGAGGGCATGGCGCCTCGCCCCACCCTCGCGTCGCCCCACCCTCGGCCGTTCCGCCGCGGAGCGCGCGAGGATCGATGGGAAGCGTGAAGTGCGGACCCGGCGGTGCGATTCACAGAGAATTCACAGTGAAACAACCTGATGGGCCGCCGGGCTCACATTTACGGTGCGCCCACGGCATGCGCGCCTCCGCCCCGTCAGGAGGGCAACGCGGGGTCTGCGATGAATCGCACCGGGGGCGGCGTTCCGGCCAGGGGGCCGCCAAGGAGGACCTCTCCATCATGAGCACACCGGGCTTCCTCAGAGGTGCCTCCATCCTCGCCGCAGCGGCGCTGGGCCTCGCCGCGGGCTTGCCGAGCGCGGAGGCGTGGGGCGACGATCCGGCCTGGGTCGCGCTCAAGAACGAGATCGAGCGCCCGCACACGCGGCTGGCCTCGCCCGCGCTCCGCGCGCTCGGCGGGGGCGCGCTCCCGTACGAGGCGCGCGAGGCAATGGCTGCGGTGCGCGAGGCGGCCGTCGCGACGCTCGGGGGCATCGGCGCGGAACTGGCCCTCTGGGGCGTCGATCCGGTCGCGCGCTTCGACGCCGCGCTCCGCGAGATGCAGCCCGCGCTCTCGCGCTCGCTGCTCGATTAGGCCCTGATCCCGAGATCCCGGGGTCCGTGCTCCTTCCCTGCCCGTCTACAGCCGGCGCACGGGCGTGATTGAATGACTATTTCGACACAAAGGAGCTTTCAGCGATGCCGATCTCTCGAATTCATCTTGCAGCCGCAGCGCTCGGAGGGCTCTTCGGTCGTCCGCGCCGTAGCTCCCCGCGCCCAAACCGCTTCCGGCGGCGTCACCGCCGTGAGATAAGAGTCAGCTTCTCCACGCTCGTTTGAGCGGACCTGTCGCGGTGCCCGGGCGCTCGAACGCGCCGAGAGCACGCGCCCTGGTCCGTGGAAAGGATCGACACCGTATGCACAAAAGGCTCCTGCTCGCTCTCTCGCTGCTCCCGCTCGCGGCCTTCGGGCTCGCGCTCCGGCCGGCGCCCACCCTGGCCGGAGGCTTCCCTTCCAGCTGCGCCGGGACCTACCTGATCTCGGAAGCCGGCGGGGCGAGGGATTTCTGGACGTTCGCGGCCGACGGGTCCTTCTTCGGGACCACCTCGACGCAGCCCCTCTACAACTTCTCCAACCAACAGGGGAGCTGGGAGAAGGTCGGTAACGACGGCGCTCGAGGCGCCCTGTTCGCGTTCGTGTACAACGAGGACAACACCCTGCTGACGACGGCCCGGATCGATATCGTGCTCGACACGGTCGGTCAGGGATGCGACGAGATCGCCGGCTCCCTCGTCGTGCGCACCTTCGAGGACGGGGAAGATCCGCTCGATCCTTCGAGCGACACCGGCGCTCCCATCGCCTCGGACACCTTCACCGGCCGGCGCGCGAAGGCGAGCCCCTGACGGCGCGCGAAGCTCGAAAATTGGCGCCGGGCGCTGCTCCAGGCTTGGGGCATCCGGATTGCATCTCGGAGAGACCAGATGCCGAATCGCGCGCTTTGCCCCGCTCAAGATCGCACGAGGATCGACAGCCCCGCCACGATCGCGTCGCGCGAGATCTGCACGGCCGACCCCTCCGAGGCGGAGGTCGTCATGCAGCGCCTGTATCCAGGCACGAAGCTGGAGCCGCTCTCCCGCGAATCCTTCTCGTGCGAGCTGCGCGTCACGGGCGCGGCCCCCGCGACCTTCGTGACGGGCTCATGGCGCGGCGGGGCCCGCATCCACTTCGACCACCTGGAAGACCGGTATGTCCTTGCGACGTGCGCCGAAGGCACGATCGAGTTGAGCCACGGGGGCGAGCGGCTCGGCGTGGTCCCCGAACGGCGCGCGATCCTGCTCTCCCCCGGTCTCTCGGGGAGCCTCCTGACCGACCCCGCAGTTCGCGCCCGGACCGTCGTCTTCGACGCCGCGGCGCTCCCGGCGCACGTGGCCGCGCTCGCCGGCCGGGCGCCGCAGGACCCGATCGTCTTTGCCCCGGCGCTCTCGCTCGAAGCGGGACCGGGCGTGCTCGTGCGAGACCTCGTCGAGGCGTGCTTCCACGCGCTCGAACAGCCCCGCACCTCGCTCCACCTGCTCGCCTCGCTGGGCGATTCGCTCCTCACGGCCCTGCTCACCGGGCTGCCGCACAGCGCCTCCCACCTCTTCGAGCGCCTGCCGCCGAGCACCTCGCGGCCGTGCGTGCGCCGCGCGGAGGAGTTCATCGCCGCGCACGCGGCCGAGGAGCTGACGGTCGCCCGCATCGCGGAGGCCGCCGGCGTGGCCGTGCGCGCGTTGCAGATCGCTTTCCGGGCGGCGCACGGCGCGACGCCGATGGAGTTCGCCCGCGAGCGGCGGTTCGATCTCGCGCGCCGCGAGCTGCTCGAGGGAGCGCCCGGGACGACGGTGATGAACGTCGGCGCCTCGCTGGGGTTCGGCTCGAGCCCCGGCCGCTTCAGCGTGGAGTACAGGCGGCGCTTCGGCGAGAGCCCCTCGGACACCCTGGCCGCCGCGCGCGCGCGGCAAGGAAGGTGACTGCGCGCAAAACGATCGGCGCTGCGCACAAAGCGATCAAGGTTATGCACGATCGGTCCGTCGCTGTGCAGAGTCCGGTTGCAATTTGCGCACGCCCGATGTTCGCGCTTGCAGCTCGGGCCGAGAACGGGAAACGTGCGCGCCATGGCGGACTGAACCACCGCCATCGATCTCGGCCCTCCCCGATCAGCTCGACTGAAGGTGAGGCCCCGAGGTCGCAGGCGATGTGAGGCGCCCTCTCCTCGGCTGATGTCGAAAGGCATCCGCGGCGGTGAGCGGCGATCGTGAGGGCCATTTTACGCCCGAGGCCGCGCAGCTCGCGGCGGCGGGCGTGAGCGGCCAGAGGCCGTGGTGCGCCCCGATCCCGGTGCTCTTCGAGCGCTGGAGACTCGGGGACACGCGCCCTCTGCGCGCGGCGCCGGCGACATCGACTCGAGATCGGCTGTTCCGCGGTTAGCACCGACATCGAATCACGACGAACGACGACCACGAACCACGCGTTCCCCGCCGCCAGCGCCCCATCCTCGCGCGGCGGCCTCACCCATCGAAAAGGACGAGTCATGAGACACCCCGACACATCTCGCCTGGCGTATCTGACATTCTCGGCGGCCACAGCCCTGCTGTTCGCCGCCTGCAGCACCGCCGGCACCGACGCACCTGCGGAGCACCACGACCATTCAGAGGCCGTCGGCGAGTCCCAGGACGCGCTCACCGCGGCCCAGTGCAGCTACTACACGGTCAACGGCAAGGTCCAGATCTGTCACCGCACGGGCTCGGCCACGCACCCGTACTCGATCCTCAAGATCAGCCAGACGGCGTGCGTCAACGCGCACGTCTTGCACGCCGGCGACTACGTCGCCGTGAACGACCCGGATTGCCAGGGCGACGGCTGCCTGCCCGAGGGCGCGCCGTGCGACACGACGCTGCCGTGCTGTGAAGGCTTCTCGTGCACCGGCGGGACCTGCACGCCGAACGTCTCGGACAACTGCTCGCCGAGCCCCTGCCAGAACGGCAGCACGTGTACGAGCAGCGCGAGCGGCTACACCTGCACCTGCGTCCCCGGCTACACGGGGACCAACTGCGAGACCGAGATCGACGAGTGCGCCTCGGACCCCTGCGTCCACGGCCAGTGTCTCGACGCGGTGAACGGCTACGTCTGCGAATGCGAGCCGGGCTACGCGGGGACGAACTGCGAGACCAACATCGACGACTGCGCGTCGAACCCCTGCGTGCACGGTACCTGCGTCGACGGCCTGAACAGCTTCACGTGCGAGTGCGACTCCGGATACAGCGGCACCCTCTGCGACACCGCCGCCTCTCTCTGCCCCTGCGCCGGGAACTCGGCCTGGCAGTCCGCGATGGCGGGGACGATCGTGACGGATGGCCGGTGCACCAACTACTCCTTCCCGGCCCCCTGCGGGACCGGCGGTGGCGGGAGTTATTCCTGGGCAGTCACCGAGAACGGCAGCTCCGTCGTGGAGCTCCTTGCCGGAACGCAGGCGGGTGAGGATGTCATTAGCTTCTGCGGTGTGCAGGTGATGAACGTGTCTCAGGAGTTCGCCGGGAATTGCAGTGGTGGGGCCTTCCCCGCCTTCCTGACCGGCCTCAGTGCGACGGAGGCCGCGGCGTGCGCCGCCGATGTCCTGGCCCTCGCAGCGGGCCAGAGCGTCACCTGCAACTGAGCCCGCGGCTCCCCACTTCCTACCCGCCAGCCGCCGCCGTGCTCCGAGCGGGCCTCGCGAACAGGCTCGCCAGGCCGGCGGCCGGCTCCGCCCCGAGCTCCTGCATCCCCTGCGCCCGGTAAAGCCGAGTGCGCACCTTCGAGGACGGGGAATATCTGCTCTATCCTTCGAGCGATACCGGCGATCCCATCGCCGCCGACGCCTTCGCCGGCCGGCGCGCGACGGAGAGCCCCTGACGGCCTCCGCGCGGCGGGTGTTCGGGAAGCGAGCCCCTCGCTTTCTCCCCCATCTCACAGACATCCTACAACGTGCCTGCGAGAGGGGGAGACGGTGAGTCGCTCCGTGGAGCTCCGGGGAGCGCTGCGTACCAGGACGAACGGCCTCGTCAGCAGACTTCCGGACGATACGCAGCGCGAGGGCGAAGAAGCGGGTCAGAGTCCGTTGGGGACCACGGTGACGGTGCTGGATGCCCGGTTGGTCAGGACGAGATCGTCGTACCCATCGCCGTCCATGTCCGCGGCGGCGATGGCGTTGAGGCCAGGCGAAGCGCCGGTCGAGACGACGGTGCCCGAGACGAAGGTTCCGTTGCCGTTGCCGGTCATCGGGCGGACGCCGCCCGCGGAGGTGGTGACCAGGATGTAGGCGTCGAGCTTGCCGTCGCCGTTGAAATCGCTGGCCACGACCCCGAGCGCCGAGTTGGCGATCGCGGTGGGCGCGGCGGCGGACTGAACGCCGCTCGCGACAGTGCCGTTGCCGTTCCCCTTGAAGAAGAAGAGGTACCGGCCGGCTGCGCCGTTCGAGAGGATGTCGAGCTTGCCGTCGCCGTCGGCGTCGCCGAAGGCGATGCCCGCCGTCTGGCCGTTGACGGCGTTGGTGTAGGCGACCGGCGCGGCGAACGAGCCGTTGCCCTGGTTGATGAGGATCGACAGGCGCGCGGAGCCGGGGCTCGTCACCACGAGATCGGAGAAGCCGTCGCCGTTCAAATCACGGCAGGCGATGGTCGACTGCACACCGCCGGTGCCCGCGATGGTTGTGAACACGGGCGTGCCGAAGGTGCCCGTGCCGGTGCCGAAGATCACGCTCACCTGGTTCAGGGTCACGCTGGTGGTGGCGATGTCGGCCGCCCCATCGTGATCGAAGTCCCCGGTGCAGAGGTGGACGGAGCCCGGGGTGCCGGTTGTGAAATTCGTCGGCGCGCCGAAGGTTCCGGGCGCGCTCGGGCCCAGGTTTCGGTAGACGCTGATGCTCCCGTTGATGAGGGGCAGGTTGGTCTGACCGTTGACGGTGACGGCGTCGAGCCACCCGTCGCCGTCCACGTCCACCGCCACGACCGCATTGCTGGAGAGCGGGGCGCCCGTGGTGTAGAGCTCCGGCTGGATGGTCGCGTCGCCGTTGCCGTGAAACACGGAGAGCGACCCGGAGGGGAACAGCAACGACCCGGATTCGGCGTTGGCCACCAGGACGTCGAGCTTGCCGTCGCCGTTCACATCGGCGACCGCCGGAGCCAGCGGGCTGTGAGGGTCGGAGACGCTGATCGGCGTGCCGGGGACCTGACCGGAGGGCGGGGTCTGGCAGCCACCGTTCGAGCAGATTTGACCCGCCGCGCACGCGACGTTGCAGGCGCTGCAGTGGGAGGCGTTGCTCTCGAGGTTCGCCTCGCAGCCGTCGGACGTGAGCCCGTTGCAGTCCGCGAGGCTGCCTTCGCAAGCCTCGCAGTTGGTCCCCTCGTAGGTGGGCAAGCACTCGCAGGTGTAGCTGCTGAGACCGTCGGTGCAGGTCCCGTCGTTCTGGCACGGGTTGGGCGAGCACTCGTCGATCTCCGTGCACGTGGCGCCGTCGCCGGAGTAACCCACGTTGCAGGCGCAGGTGAACGAGCCCGCCGTGTTGGTGCACGTCGCGTCCGCGTCACAGTTGGCCGTAGCGGCGGCGCACTCGTCGACGTCCGCGCAGGTGATGCCGTCGCCGGAGTAGCCCGCGTCGCAGGCGCAGGTGAACGAGCCCGCCGTGTTGGTGCACGCGGCGTTCGCGCCGCAGTTGTCGGTGCCGAGGGCGCACTCGTCGACGTCGGTGCACGTGACGCCGTCGCCGGAGTAACCCGCGTTGCAGGCGCAGGTGAACGAGCCCGCCGTGTTGGTGCACGCCGCGTTCGCATCGCAGTTGTCGGTGCCCAAGGCGCACTCGTTAACATCCGTGCAGGTGCCGCTCTGGCAGGTGAGGCCGTCACAGCACGGCACCGTGGGGTCGCACGGCGCGTTCACGGCCAGACAGCCCTGACCGCCGCAGGTCGGGTCGTAGAGCGGCGAGCTCGGGTCGAGGCTGGTGACGTAGTCGCTGGCGTGGGCGCTGTGCGCGTTGATGCACGCCTGCTCGCTGACGCGAATGATCGTGTACGGCTTCGTCGAGGAGCCGGTCCTGTGACAGAGCTGGACCGTACCGTTGACGTCGAAGTAGTTGCACTGCTCGGGGGTGAGCGCGCCATGGGCTTCGCCCGCGGCCTCGTCGTCGCCGTCGGCCCCCGAGGGGCCGGCGCTGGTGCAGCTCGCGAGCAGCAGGGTGGAGAAAGCCGGGATCGCCAGATAACCGAGAAGAGAGCTCTTGAAAGAGCGCATGGTTTGTCCTCTGTTTTGGTTCAAGCGGGGGTGCCGCGCGGTGCCGGGCCTGCGCTGGCTGGAGAAACCTCAGGTCGTCCGATTCAACAATTCAAGATCGATGCCAGCGTGAGCACGTCAGTCGCGGAGGTGATATCGGGGCAGGGCCCCGCGCGTCTTTCGCGTTTCGCGCGCGCCGCCGCACGAGCCACCGTGCTCCCGCGCTGAAATCAGGGCACACCGCCTCATCGAGCCCGTTTGACCGGCATCGTGCATACCGCGATGCCGGGCACGAACAGCCCCCCGGGCCCAGTCGCGCTCCGCTGCTGCCACTGCTGCTGCCTGAATGCCTCAGCCGCGGAGCGCACCCCTCATTGTCGAGAACGACGGCGGACACTCTGTCGAGAACGACGGCGGAGTGCCCGCCCGCATACTAGGGACGTGGCAAGTCACGTAAATCGAAAAATGCGTCGGCCCACGTGATTCACATCTGTGATTCACGTTCATGGATGGGCGCTATCGTTTGTATGTTGCACAGACGGTGACGTCTGTGCATAGGCGACATGACCCTCAACACATCGCTGAACCGACCCGGTGACCGAACGCGATTCCGCTCCGGACGGCGCCACAGCGCTGCTCCAGCCGGCCCGCGAGGGACGGGATCGAGCTCCGTGAGCAGATAACGCGTCGGTGAGCTCTGGCCTCGGCGTATTGATCGCGGCGGCGCAGAGGCGTAGGGTGCCGCCCTGCGCTCGCAGGGCGCCATGAGTTTGCACGTTTGGCGCGCTGCTCTCCCCAATCCTCACAGGAGGGATGACCTATGCTCCGCAATGCGAAGATGAACACTCTTCGAATCGCCCAGCTCACCGCTGCCACTTTCATCGCCGCCGCAGCCCCGGTGTGCTTCACCCTCGCCACGCCCGCGCGCGCGGCGGTCATCGACGTTCAATGCGTGGGATCCTTCAACCGATCTTTCAGCCCGGCCGTCACCGTCACCCCGCAGACTGTCACGGTGACCGAAGCCTTCGACTACGACACGTGCGTGATCGGCCCCAGCGCCACCGGCGCCGCCTCCATCACGCTGTCCCTCGGCTGCGTGCCCGTCTCCGCGGGACCGCCAGAGACCGAGACTGTCACCTGGAACGATGCCACAGGCGGCACCAGCACCATCACCTGGTCGGCCCCCACCGTCGTCGGCCAAACCGCCCTATTTTCCGGGACGGTCACCGCCGGGCGCTACGCCGGAGACTCTGCCACCAAGATCACATCCGGGGTCAGCTATCTCGGCAGCGTCGTCGGGTGCCTGCTCGGCACACCCATCAGCAACACCACCGGCCTGGTCGACAGCATCGTGCTCACCCAATGAGTGCACGGGGGGAGGAAAGCCAGGCACGTTGGAGACGTCACGCTCCAACGGCGGAACCTGCCTTGGGTTGACCGAACATTTTCTTTGCGGTTTGCCGTGCGCCGCACCTTCGCAGATGCGCCCACGCGCCGCATCAGATCACCCTGTCCGCGAGCGGCTCCCCCCGCTCGAAGCGCCGCAGGTTCGCCAGGAAATGCTCCACCAGCGCCATCGGCTCCTCGCGCCGCCCGCCGGCCGAATGCGGCGTGATGACGCAGCCTGGAGCGCGCCAGAGCGGGTGTTCCGGCGGCAGCGGCTCGGGATCCGTCACGTCGAGGTACGCCCCCGCGATCCTGCGCGCCTCGAGCGCCTCGAGCAGCGCGGCCTGGTCCACCGTGACGCCCCGGCCGACATTGAAGAACCACGCGTCCGGACGCATCCGCGCGAGCAGCGCGGCCGAGACCAGGCGCCGCGTCCCCTCGGCCTCGGGCAGGCTCGAGACCACGTGATCCGCCCAGGCGAAGGCGTCGCCCAGCTCCTCCCTCACGACCACGCGGAAGGGCTCGCCGCCGCGGGGGCGGGCGCGCAGGACGCGCAGATCCACCTCGAACGGGGCGAGCAGCGCAGCGAGGCGGCGGCCGATGGCGCCGAAGCCGAGGAGGAGCACCCGCCGGCCGCGCAAGAGCGCGCTCCTCGACCGCACGGAGGCGTCGGGCCAGCCGCGCGGGCCGCGCTGGTTCTCGAGGCACTCGGGCAGCCGGCGCGAGGCCGAGAGCAGGAACGCGAGCGCGTGCTCCGCGCAGGGATCGGCGTAGACACCGCTGCTCGTCGTCAGGGCGGCGCCGCGGGCGGCGAGCGCGGCGCGCACGGCCGCCACGTCGTAGCGGGCATACCCCGCCGTGCTGAGGTGCACCCAGCGGAGCCGCGGGGCCGCGCACACGTCGTCGGGGTGCGGCTGGCCAAAGACGACCTCGGCGCCCAGGACGAGGGGATCCGGCGCGACGACGGCGAGGTTCTTCGCGGAGCGCGCCGCGGCCAGCTCGAGCGCGTGCGGCGCGACGCCCTCCGAGAGCGAGCGCGCCGCCTCCGACGGCAGAACAACGGTGCTCGCGATGATCAGCCGATCCACCAGCGCCTCCTCACCCGTGTACGGCGCGCCCGAACTCCCGCATCCACGCCTGCTCGTCCGCGGTGAGCGGGCCCTTCGCGAGCGCGTCGAGGTTCTCCTCCACCTCGGCCCGGTTCTTCGGCCCCGTCAGCGCGAGATCCACGTGCGGGCTGGAGAGCTGGAATCGATAGCAGTCGCCCGCCGTCATCGCCGGCCGATCCCAGCCCTTCGGCTGCTTCAGCAACCGCCGCCACGCCGTCGCCGTGTAGGCGAGGATGCTCGGCTTCGCGTCGCGCACGTGCGGGAAGATGTCACGCTCCGCGCCGGGGTGCGCGGCGTTGTAGCGGATCATGAGCAGGTCGAGCGGCGACGACTCGGCCAGGCCGCCTGCCCGCGGGCGGTCGTGGATGCTCACCCCGAGCGCCCGCACCTTGCCGCTCTCGCGCAGGTGCACGAGCTCGCGCTCGGTCGCGCTCGTCCAGGCGGACCCGACGCCGAGCCAGCCGAGCAGGTAGACATCGAGGTGGTCGGTCCCGAGCTCCCGGAGCAGCTTCTCGGCGCCCCGGCGCACGCCCCAGCCGAACCAGCCGGCCTGCGCAAAACCGACCACCGCCACGCTGTCGCGGCGCCCCTTCAGCGCCTCGCGCAGCGGGTTGCCGAGCCCGCCCGAGCGCATCGTCCAGAGGAAGAGATTGACCCCCCGATCCATCGCCGCGCGCACCCCGCCCTCGTCGATCCCGTAGTTCGCCGCGAGGCCGAGCCGGAAGATGCGCTTGCCGCGAAAGGCTGTCGGCGCGCGGTGGAGCCAGTCGTCCATGGGGCGGATCTTACCTTACCTCCGTGGATGTCATCGGCTCGCGCGCGCCACACATTCGCCGCCCACGGCCGCCCCGACCTGTGCGAGACTCCCGGGCCACCGATGGGCCAGGACACCCCTCCCCGGTGCGCCGGCTGCAGCGCTCCGCTCCCGGAGAACGCCCGCTTCTGCCCCTCGTGCGGCCAGCTCGTCACCGCGCCGGATCCCGGCCCCGCCCTCGCTGCGACGGCGTTCCCCGCGACGCAGCCCGGCGCCGTCGGGCTGCCGCCCTCCTCCTTGCCACTGCCGCCGGTGCGGCTCTTGCCCGGGACGGAGATCAGCGTCTATCGCATCGAGTCGACGCTCGGCGAGGGCGGCATGGGCGTCGTCTACCGCGCTTACGACCGGGCGCGCGAGCGCGTCGTGGCCGTCAAATGCCTGCACTCGAACCTGTGCGGCAACCCGGAGATCCGGCGGCGGTTCGCGCGGGAAGCGCGGGTGCTCCGCTCCTGGAGCCACGACAACGTGGTCGCCGTCTACGATTTCGTCGAGCGCGATCACCTGCTCGCGATCGTCATGGAGTACGTCGACGGGTCGACGCTGGTGCGGCACCTCGAGCGGTGGCGCGGGCGCATCCCCTTCCAGGAGATCCGCGCGCTGTTCGGCGGCGTCCTCGAGGCGATGGACGAGGGGCACCGCATGGGCATCATCCATCGCGACCTCAAGCCCGACAACATCCTCGTCACGACCGGGAAAGACGGCCTCTCCCCCAAGATCGTCGACTTCGGTATCGCCAAGATCCTGGAGGGGACGACGTACACGCTGAGCGGCGCGTTCCTCGGGACGTGTTGTTACATGTCGCCCGAGCAGGTGAAGAGCCCCCACGCCGCGGATCGGCGCTCGGACATCTACTCTCTCGGCGTGACGCTCTACAAGCTGACGACAGGGCAGGTGCCGTTCGACAGCCCCAACCACTTCGCCGTGATGATGGCCCACGTCGCCGACGCCCCGGCGCCCCCCTCGTCGCTGCGCCCCGACATCCCGCCGGCCCTCGACCGGCTCGTGCTCGACGCGCTCTCGAAGGACCCGGCGGGGAGGCCGGGGTCGTGCGCGGAGTTCCGGGCGCGGCTCGACGAGGCGCTCTCGGAGTTCTCGCCCGCCCCGGCGCGGCCCTCGTCCGATGGGCGCGAGCTCGCGCCGACGGTCCGCGAGAAGACCGGCGAGCAGATGATCCTCGTCCCCGGCGGGCCGTTCCTGAGCGGGCAGCAGCGCAGGAAGGTCCATGTCGACGCCTTCTACATGGATCGCACGCCGGTCACGAACCGGCAGTTCAAGGCGTTCCTCGACGTGACGGGGTATCGCCCCGACGACGACGACGCGAGCAGGCTCCTCGCCCATTTCAGGCGCGGCGAGATCCCCGCGGGCCTCGAGGATCACCCCGTGGTGTACGTGTCGTGGGACGACGCGCGGGCCTACGCCAACTGGGCCGGCAAGCGCCTGCCGACCGAGGCCGAGTGGGAGAAGGCCGCGCGCGGCACGGACGGCCGCAAATACCCGTGGGGGCGCGCCGAGCCCGGGCCCACGCGCGCGAACTACGACAACCGCGAGGGCGGGACGGTGCCCGTCGGCTCGCTGCCGGGGGGCGCCTCCCCGTATGGCATCCTCGATCTCGCCGGCAACGTGTGGGAGTGGTGCGAGGACTACGACGATCCGCACTTCTATGCGGACGGCCCCTCCCACAACCCGCGCAACACGCGGCCTTCGGATCGGCCGCTGCTCGTGATGCGCGGCGGCTCGTGGATGTACGGCGCGCAGTCGCTCCGCACCTGGGCGCGCACGAGCTTCGAGGCGCACTACCGCTTCGCCGGCGGCGGCTTCCGCTGCGTGCGAACGGCCTCGTCGAGCTGAGGGCGCGGGCGACGGCTGTTCGGCGCGCGGCTGCTCGGCGCACGCGCGGCTGCTCGGCGCCGGCGCGCGGCGCACGAGCGCCTGGTCAACCGGCGGCGGCGCGGATAGAACGCCGGGCGCAGATGCAGACGAACAAGGCCAGGGCGAGCGGCGGCGTCCGCGTGCGGCTGACCGCCGTCCGGCGCGTGTTCCCGGTGGTGGACGACGCGGGCCGTGCGCCGAGGGATGGCGCCCCCGGCGTGATCGCGATCGACGGCATCGATCTCGACATCGCGCCTGGCGCGTTCGTCGCGCTGCTCGGCCCCTCCGGCTGCGGCAAATCCACCCTGCTGCGGCTCGTCGCCGGGCTGGACCGCGCCGACGCCGGCGCGGCCGTCGTGGAGGCCGAGGACGCGCCGGGCGGCGAGAGCCGCGCAGGCGGCGCGCGCGCGCCCCTCGCGTACGTCTTCCAGGACGCCCACCTCCTGCCCTGGCGGAGCGTCCTCGAGAACGCCGCCCTGCCGCTCGAGCTCGCCGGCGCGCCGCTCGACGAGCGCCACGCGGCGGCGCGGGCCGCGCTCATCCAGGTCGGCCTCGCCGACGCGGGCGCGCGCTACCCGGCCGAGCTCTCCGGCGGCATGCGCATGCGCGTATCGCTCGCCCGCGCGCTGGTCACGCGCCCGCGGCTGCTCCTGCTCGACGAGCCGTTCGCCGCGCTCGACGAGCTCACGAGGAGCCGGCTCGACGACGAGCTCCGCGCGCTCTGGGCCGAGCTCGGCATGACGGTGCTCTTCGTGACCCACTCGATCACCGAGGCCGCCTACCTCGCCGAGCGCGCCGTCGTCCTTTCCCCGCGGCCGGCGCGCGTCGTCGCCGACCGCACGCTGGCGCTGCCGGACAAGCGGACGGCCGCGCTGCGCACCGAGCCCGCGTTCGCGCGCGAGGTGCGCGCGCTGCAGGAGGCGCTGGAGAGCGGCGGGGCGTGAGGCCCCGCGGGCGGAACAAGCGCGCTGTCGGACTCCGGCGCTGCACGACACGCCCGCTATCGAGCGTGGGCAGCGCGATCGGCACTCGCACCCAGGTCACCTCCAATACCCTCCGTGTGCCGCAGCTCTCGGCCCCCACCGCGGCCGTCCCCACGGCTCGCGTAGCCTGTTCCCCCTCTCCCCCGCTTGCCGCTGACCGCCGCCGCGCGCGACGCCCATCGTGGGCAGAGCTCCCACTCGCCGCACGATCCCGCGCGCGAACGCGCTTCCATGCCGACAGCGCGCTCGTACAATCGTCTCATGCCCACGTGCCCCCGGCAGTTGCTTCCCCGCGCCCTTCCTTGGTTTTTGCTCGCTATAGCCGCCTGCGGCGGTGATCCGGATGTCGCGACGCCACCCGGCGATGGCGGCGGGGGCAACGGCGGCACGAGCAGCAGCTCGGGCGATGGCGGCGGGTTCGTCGGGTCGATGGCCGCCTCGGGCGGCGCAGGCGGCGAGAGTGGCTGTGAGGGCGTGAACTGCCGGGCGGACCAGCACTGCGAGGAGGAGGACGGACAAGGCACCTGCGTCAACAACACGTGCGACGATCTCACCTGCGACGCCACCGAGGTGTGCGAGACGCCCCCGGATGCAGGCGCGCGCTGCGTCGATATCGCCTGCCAGAGCGACCTCCAGTGCGCCTTCAACCAGTTCTGCAACGGCACCATCTGCGTCGTCGATGCCTGCACGGCCGGCGAGCGGACGTGCGACGGCGACAGCCTCCAGCAGTGCGTGTCGAACGGCAGCACCACGCGCGAGCTCTTCACGTGCGGCGGACAGGCCTACTTCGAGAGCACGTGCACCGACGACGGCGCCGGGACCGCCAGCTGCCCCTGCGAGGACGACTGGGACTGCCCCACCTACGCCTCCTGCGAGGTCGGCTCCTGCTCCGGCACGGGCGCCGCGCCCACGTGCCTCTTGCCGCCGGAGCCGTTCGCGGGCGCCCTGCCGCAGAACGAGATCCAGTGGGGAGGGGAGAACCGCGCCAACTCCGACGCCGCCAACAGCCCGTTCAAGACCTCGGCGCAGACCGTCATGACGCCGCTCGTCGCCAACCTCGACGACGACAACGGCGACGGGCTCATCAACGAGCTCGACTTCCCCGAGATCATCTTCACGACGTTCTGCGGCTCGGACTTCGACAAGAACGGCGTCCTCCGCGCGATCCACGGCGGCGGTCCCCGCAAGGGAGAGAACTACTTCGCGGTGCTCGGCGCGCAGGTCTGGCACGAAGGCGACCCCATCGACGCGCCCTACGCCTGCGCCGACGCGACGCTGATGCCGACCGCCGGGCTGGCCGTCGGCGATCTCGACGGCGACGGCGTCCCCGAGATCGTCGCGGTCACCGCCGTCGTGGAGATGCAGGGCTCCACGAAGGTGATGAAGACAGGGCTCCAGATCTTCAGCAACACGGGCGAGACCAAGGTCCTCACGGACATACTCTGGACGGGCTACAACGAGCCGTCGCCCGCGCTCGCCAACATCGACGGACAGGGGCTCCCGGAGATCGTGGTCGGGCCGAACGTGTTCACGTTGCGCGTCGACGAGGCGACCCGCGAGCTCTCCATCGTCGACCACTTCAAGGGCGACAAGGCTCAAGGGGTACAGGGGTCTCCGGCGAACCCGCAGAACCGGCTCGGGCCCATCGCCTGCGTCGCGAACCTCGACGACGACCCCCGGCTGGAGATCGTCGCGGGCAGCACCGCCTATATTCTGCCCCGCCCGCCGCCCGGCGTGACGAGCAGGGCCGGGTGCGCGCCGCCCTACGCCGACAAGGACGCGACGGCGTTCTGCGAGGGCAAGCTCCTCGAGCTCTGGGACGGGCAGACCGTCAACGGCACGGCCGGGATCCCGAACGCGCAGCGCGACGGCCTCTGCGCCGTGGCCGACGTCCTCGGAGAGGACCAGGACGCCGCGCCCGGGCCGAACAACCCGCTCGATAAGCGCCCGGAGGTGATCCTGTTCAACAACGGGTACTTCTTCGTGCTCAACGGGCAGGACGGCACCATCAAGCGCCGCCAGGTGATGACGGCCGAGGGCACCACCTTCGACGGCGGCGCCCCGAACGTGGACGACTTCGACGGCGACGGCTTCCCCGAGGTCGGCACGGCGTTCGGCCTCCGCTACATGATGTTCGATCTCCAGGCGCCGACGGCCGAGTGCCCGGCGTGGCCCAACGCGTTCACCGACGGGGTCACGGGATTGCAGGGCAACCCGGAGCGGACCCCGAACGGGAAGCCGTGCACCACGGACGAGGAGTGCGGCGCCCCGGGCGCGGCGACGTGCAACCAGCAGCGGGGCACCTGCGTCTGCTACCACAACGGCTGGCAGCGGTTGACCGAGGACGACTCGAGCCGCACCACCGGGTCGAGCGTGTTCGACTTCAACGGCGACGGCGCCGCCGAGGTCATCTACAACGACGAGTGCTACTTCCGCGTCTACGACGGCGTGACGGCCGACGTCCTGTTCAAGGTGCCCTCGCCGAGCCGCACCCGATCCGAGTACCCGATCGTCGCCGACGTCGACAACGACGGCAACGCGGAGATCGTGTTCGGCACCTCGAACGAATCGAACCATTGCTCGCAAGGCACCGACTTCAACAACGGCCTCGAGGTCTGGGGCGCGCAGAACGACCTCTGGGTCTCGGCGCGCCGCATCTGGAACCAGCACAGCTACCACGTGACGAACGTGCTCGAGAGCGGCGGCATCCCCGTGCGGGAGCCCGAGAGCTGGAAGGCGTACGGCGGCCGCACCTACAACACCTACCGCTCGAACCCGCGGTCGTACGGGATCGCGCCGGATCTCGCGCTGAGCGGCATCCAGGTCTCGTCCCCGGACGCGACCTGCGGCGAGCTCACCGACGAGGTCGCCATCACCGTGCGCGTCGAGAACCTCGGTGATCTCCGCGTCGGCCCCGGCGTCGCCATCAACTTCTACGGCGAGTGGGACACGCCGGTCGTCGACGAGCCGCTCTACGGTGAGGACCTCGCGCCGCTGCAGTTCGTCCTCCAGAGCAGCATCGAGCCGCACAGCTCGTTGCTCCTCACGGTGCACTACAACGCCACGCACAACCCGCAGGGGACGCTGCCCGCCCGCGTGCGCGCGGTCGTCGACGAGGACGCCATCGAGCGCGAGTGCCACGAGGACAACAACACGCTCACCGCGCCGCTCGACGCCGGCAGCGCGCGCCCGGACCTCCAGATCGAGATCGGCCGGGTGAACACCAACAAGTGCGCCATGAAGCAGGTCGACGTGCCGACGACCGTCACCAACGCCGGCTCCGCGCCGGCCAGCGACGTGCGGATCCGGTACTACGCAGGCGATCCCGGCCAGGGCGGGACGGCGCTCCACGAGGAGGTCATCCCGGGGCCGATCGCGCCAGGGGCGAGCGTGAATCTCACCGCCACCATCGAGAAGTTCCCGTCGAACCTGTCGATCCTGATCTACGCCATCGTCGACCCAGACGGCGCGATCGACGAGTGCAACGACGGGAACAACAAGGACGCCGCGTCGGACAAGATCCTGTGCCCGGAGATCAACTGACGCGCCGGCGTCCGGCCGGCGGGCCTCCCTGCCAGCCGGACGCGCGCCACGCCGGCGCCGCGCGCCGCGCTGGCGCACGAACACCGGCTCCCGCCCGGAGCGCGGTGCTATGCCTGTGCGCCCCGCCGCGCCGCTGACGGCGCCCCGCAAGGCGCGCCGCCCCGGCGCGCTGCACCCCGCGCCCCGCGCGCCGCGACCCAAGCCCCTACAGCGCCATGCTCGGAACCTCGAACCTCGCGAAATCATTCGGTGATCGGACCCTCTTTGAAGGCGTCTCGCTCAAGCTGAACGCCGGATCCCGCTACGGCCTGGTGGGCGCGAACGGCTCAGGGAAGACCACCTTCCTGAAGATCGTGGCGGGCGACGAGCCCGCGAGCGACGGGAACGTCAGCATCCCGAAGGACGCCCGCGTGGGTGTGCTCCGGCAGGACCGGTTCCTCAGCGACGACCAGATCATCCTGGATCTCGCGATGATGGGTGATCGCGTCGTGTGGGAGGCGCTCGTCGAGTCGCGGCGCCTCGCGGAGGACGGCGGCGACGCCGGCCGGGTGGCCGACCTGGAGGATCGCATCCGCGCCCACGACGGGTACACGCTGGAGGCGCGCGCGAGCGCCGTCCTCGAGGGGCTCGGCATCCCCGTGGAGGCGCACCGGAGGCCGCTCTCCACGCTCTCGGGCGGCTTCAAGCTGCGCGTGCTGCTCGCGCAGGTGCTCCTCGGCGGCGCGGACGTGCTGCTGCTCGACGAGCCCACGAACCACCTCGACATCCTCTCCATCCGCTGGCTCGAGAAGTTCCTGGCCGGCTACAAGGGCTGCGCGGTCGTCATCTCCCACGACCAGCGCTTCCTCGACAACGTCGCCACGCACATCCTCGACGTCGACTACGAGACCATCACGCTCTACACGGGCAACTACGCCGCCTTCGTCGTCGAGAAGCAGGCGATCCGCGAGCGCAAGCAGGCCGAGATCGCCCGCGCCGAGAAGATCATCGCGGACAAGCGCGCGTTCGTGGAGCGGTTCGGCGCGAAGGCGACCAAGGCGCGCCAGGCGCAGAGCCGGCTCAAGCAGATCGAGAAGATCGAGGTCGAGGAGCTCGCCGACACGTCGCGCCGTTCGCCGGTGTTCCGGTTCGCGATCCAGAGGCCGAGCGGGCGCGACGTGCTCGAGGCGAAGGGGATCTCGAAGTCGTACGGCGCGAAGCAGGTGCTGCGCGACGTGTCGCTATCGGTGCGACGGGGCGAGCGGGTCGCGGTGATCGGGCCGAACGGGCTAGGCAAGTCGACCCTGCTCAAGATCCTCGTGGGCCGGCTCGCGGCCGACGCCGGCGGCGCGTCGTGGGGGCACGAGGCCCGCATCGGCTACTTCGCCCAGGATCACCGCGAGCTGCTCGTCGACGGGTCGATGACGCCGCTCTCCTTCCTGTGGGCGGCGTGCCCCGACGAGTCGCCGAGCTACGTCCGCGGCCAGCTCGGCAAGGCGCTGTTCTCGGGCGACGACGTCGAGAAGAGCGTCGGCTCGCTCTCCGGCGGCGAGGCGGCGCGGCTCATCTTCTGCCGGATCATCGTCGAGCGCCCCAACGTGCTCGTGCTCGACGAGCCGACCAACCACCTCGATCTCGAGGCGATCCAGGGGCTCGTCGAGGGGCTCAAGGCGTTCGAGGGGACGGTGCTCTTCGTCTCGCACGATCGCTACTTCGTCTCCGAGCTGGCGACGCGCATCCTCGAGGTGACGCCGAGCGGGCCGCGCGATTTCCCCGGCACCTACGAGGAGTACCTGGCCGGCTGCGGCGATGATCACCTCGACGCCGACACGGTGGTGCTGAAGGCGAAGCGCGAGCACACGAAGGCGGCCGCGCCTGCGGAGGCGGGCGGCTCCTGGGAGGAGCAGAAGCGGCGTCGCAACCGGCAGAAGGAGCTGCCCGCGCGGCGCGACAAGGTGCTCGCGTCCATCGAGGCGGCCGAGGCGCGGAAGAAGGCGATCCACGACCTCTACTGCAGCGACGGCTTCTTCGAGCGCACCGGGCAGGCCGAGATCGCGGCGCTCCAGGCCGAGGACGAGGCGCTCGGCCCGCGCATCGACGCGCTCATGGCGGAGTGGGAGCAGATCGAGCAGGAGATCGCGGAGCTCGGGGCGGTCCAGCCGCAGTGAGGTCCTGACGGGCTGCCCGGCCCGAAGGTCCTGACGGGCTGCCCGGCCCCGGGAGAGGGGGTCCGCCGCGCGGCGCGGGGGCCCCCCTCTCCCGGGGCCTACCTGTTCGCAGAACCGGGAAGCGAGCGGCGGCAACTCACCCTGATCGCAACGCGAGCGGCGGCTCGCCTAATGCCCTCGTGTCTTGCGGCTGGCCATGTCGATGCCGACGGCGAGGATGAGGATGATGCCTTTGATGATCGGCTGCCAGAAGCTCTCCGTGTTCATCAGGCTCATGCCGTTGTCGAGCGAGGCCATGACGAGCGCGCCGAGCAGCGCGCCCCAGATGGTGCCCTGCCCGCCGAGGAGCGACGTGCCGCCGATGACGGCGGCCGCGATGGCGTCGAGCTCCATCATCCGGCCTGCGTCCGAGGTCGCGGAGCCGACGCGGGCGGTGAGCACCACGCCCGCGATGCCCGCCATCACGCCCATCAGCGTGAACACGGCGATGAGGTGACGATCGATGCTGATGCCGGAGTAGAAGGCCGCCTCTCGGTTGCCGCCGATCGCGTAGAGGTGCCGCCCGAACGTCGTGTGCTTCGCGAGCACCGTGAACACGGTCGCGAGCACGAGCACGACCAGCACGGGGAACGGCACACCCTCGTAGGAGTTCATCAGGGCGGCGAACGCGAGGGAGAACACGGCGAGCCCGATCCACGGGTAGCGCGCCGAGCCTCTCGCGCGCGCCGCCTTGTACAGCAGCCCGACGCAGAGGACGCCAGCGCCCGCCCAGCCGAGGGTGTGCGGCACGTACGCCTGGCCCACGAACAGGTAAGGACGCGCCGGCGAGATGGACACACCACCTGTCAAGCCGAGCATGGAGCCCTGGAAGATGAGCATCCCGCCGAGCGTGACGATGAAGGGGGGAATCCGCAGCCGCGCCACCAGGGTGCCCTGCACGAAGCCAAGGACGGCCCCGAGCAGGAGCGGCAGGACGAAGGCGGCCGGCAGCGGCCAGCCGAGGCTCACGTAGATCATCGCCGATGAGGCGCCGAGCAGACCGGTGAGCGCGCCCACCGAGAGATCGATCTGCCCCGCGACGATGACCATCACCATGCCGATGGCCAGGATCGAGGTCACCGACATCTGCCGCGCGAGGAGCGTCAGGTTGCGCGGCGTCACGAACGTCCCATCGGTCGTGATGGAGAAGGCAATCCAGATCGCGATGAGCGAGCCCACCATCGAGAGGGCGCGCCAGGGGATACGCACGCGAAGCTTGGCCTCGCTCATTCCGTCACCTTCCTCGTTGCAGCAGCCATCACGCGCTCCGCGGTCGCGTCCTTCCGATCGATGCAGGCCGTCGGCCTGCCCTGGTTGAGGACCAGCACACGGTGGCTCATGCCCAGTAGCTCCGGTAGATCGGAGGACACGAGCACCACGGCGAGCCCATCCGAAGCGAGCTTGTGGATGAGCTGGTAGATCTCCGCCTTCGCGCCGACGTCGATTCCCCGGGTCGGCTCGTCGAGCAGCAGCACCCGCGGCCCCGTCATCAGCCATTTGCCGATGACGATCTTCTGCTGGTTGCCGCCCGAGAGCTGGTTCGCGAGCGCGAGCGGCCCAGACGCCTTGGTCCTGAGCGCCTTCATCTGCTCGACGGCCGTGACCTCCCGATCGGTGTGATCGAGGAAGAGCCCCTTCACGAACCGCCGCAGGGTCGCGAGCGTGATGTTGTCGAGGAGCGTCGCCTCGAGCACCAGGCCGTAGCGCTTGCGATCCTCGCTGACGAGCGCGATGCCCGCCTCGATCGCCTGCGCGGGCGCCGTGTACGGCGGCGTCGCGGGGCCGCCTCGGACCGAGATCGCGCCGGTGACGCGGCTCGTTGCAGCACCAAAGATCGTCGAGAGGAGCGCGGTGCGGCCGGCGCCCATGAGGCCGCCGATGCCCAGCACCTCGCCGGCGCGCACCTCGAAGCTCACGTCGCGCAGCACGAACCGCCCGGGGTGCCCAGCGTCCTCGACCGACCAGCCCTGGACCGACATCGCGACGGGGCCCTCCGGCGGCGGGGGGCAGGGATAGAGGTTCGTCACCTCGCGGCCGACCATGTACGAGATGACGTTGTCGGGCGAGAGCGCGGTCCGCGGCTGGGTCGTGATCGACTTGCCGTCACGGAGGACCGTGATGCGGTCGGCGATCTCGAAGACCTCCTCGAGCCGGTGGCTGATGTAGATGCAGGAGACGCCGCGGGCGCGCAGATCGCGGAGCAGGCCGAGCAACGTCCTCACGCCAGACTCGGTGAGCGCCGCCGTGGGCTCGTCGAGGACGAGGATCTTCGCGTCCTTTAGCAGCGCCTTCGCGATCTCGACCATCTGCTGCTGGCCGATGCCCAGGTCCTTGATCGGGCGCTCGGGATCGATGTCGAGCCCGACGCGCGCGAGCGCCTCCCGGGCCAGGGCCCGCACCGCGTCCCAGTCGATGAGCCCCCCGCGGACGGGCTCGCGCCCGAGCACGAGGTTCTCGGCGACGGTGAGATCGGGCACGAGCGCGAGCTCCTGCGCGATCAGCGCGATGCGGTGCTCCTCGGCGCTGCGCATGCCGCTGAACTGCACGACGCCGCCGTTCAAGCGGATCTCGCCGCCGTAGGTGCCTGCGGGGTAGTAGCCGCAGAGGATCTTGATGAGGGTGCTCTTACCCGCGCCGTTCTCGCCGCAGAGGGCGTGAATCTCGCCTTCCTGGAGGTCGAACGAGACGCCATCGAGGGCTTTCACCCCGGGGAACTGCTTCGTGATCGATGCGAGCTCGAGGAGAGGCATTGTCCTGGGCGCAAGGGGCGTCAGCGCGCGGCCACGTTCGCCTGGGAGGGGCCTGCGATGCAAGCACTTTGTTGGAAGCGCGGAGAGGAGCTAGGCGCCCGGGTCGTCGCGCGTGAGGCGTGACGCGTCACGCCTCACGCGTCTCGCATGTTTCCTGGGAGGTGCGGGGGGCGAAGAGTGTATGAGAGCCCCCTGCGCGAGGGCTCCCGGAGCAGCCGAGGCGAGGGCGCTCAGTTGTAGAAGCCGAGGTCGTCGATGTAGAGGTCGAACTTGGGCGCGATGCCGATCTGGAACTGGATCGCGTAGAGCTTCGTCGCGTCGATCTGGTCGGTGCCCGCCGCATCGCCCCAGCCGCCCTGCTTCAGGTCCGCGAAGGGAATCGTGAACTGCTGCCACTCCTCGGTGACGGGGAGCGACTTTTGCCACGCGTCGCACTCCGAGCAGGAACCGCCGGTCGGATCCGTGCCCGGATCCGAGATCAGAACGGTCACGCTCGTACCGGAGCCCGCGCCGAGTTTGGCCCAGAACGTGATTCCGGTGTACGCCGAGGCGTCATAGGAGGCCTTGGCGCCCTCGGGGCTGTTCAGATCGAAGCCGAAACCAGCGCCCCACGTCTCGAAGCCTTCCCCCCACGAGCGCGCCGCATACGTGCTCTGCGAGCGCGCCGGCTCGAGCGCCGTCATCGTGAAAGGCTCCTCCCCGGTCCCCTCCGGATCGGGCGGCGGGGTCTGCGTGGCCCCCTCCGAACCGTCATTGAAGGTGTACCAGTAACCGACCCGCCCGCCCTTGGCCAGGATGGCGTTGTCGTTGTCCTCCATGTCATCGATCATCTCGATCGTCTGGGGGCCCCCGCCCGCGCCCGTCGACGCCGAGGTGCTCGCAGCCGACGAGGTCGTGGCGGGGTCGGTGGTCCCCGTGCTCGCCGTCGTGGTCGACGGGTCCACGGTGCCCGCGGAGGTCGTGCTGCCGGCGCTGCCGGAGCCGCCAGCGCCCCCGCTCCCGCCGCCGCCGTCGTCGTCGCCACCGCACGCCGCGAACGCCGCGACAGCCAGTCCACAGACCGCCAAGTTAAAAGCACGCAGGAAAATTCTAGTCTTCATACGTTCAACTCTCCGTATCTACGTTATGCTAATCAGCGCTCGCTCTGGGCCGGACGTCAATTGAATCAAGGAGCGTCCTGGCGCGGCGAGTATCGCCTGGAAGTTCAGGCCCTGCAACCTTCTTCTTTCTTCGCTGCAATCCATCTTTCTCTTCGTTCGCCGTCGTTCGCCGTCGTTCGCGCCGTCGTTCGCGCCGTCGTTCGCCAGAGAGGCGAGGCTCGCGCGAATGTCCTTGTTGGGCCCGCTCGCAACGGCGGTGGCATGTTCGGAGCGTCGTTGAGACGTGAGCGCCTGGATCAGCGCGAGTGGCCGCCTGCTTGCAAGGCGCCTTCGCGGGCTCTCTCGGGGAGGCTCGAAGGAGGAGAGATGGCACGGGCGAAGGCTGGCCGGCGAGCGCGCGCCGCGTCACAGAGGGGCGCGCAGAGCGCGGACCGGGAGCGGAGCGGCGGCGAAGGCGCGCCCCCGACGGAGCAGGAGAGAACCCCGCTGAGAGAGCGGCAGAGCGCGGCGGCGCAGCGCGGGAGCTGCGCGCGGCTGCCGGGGAGGAGGGGAATCGGGGGGCTGCTCTTGAGCCGGCTGGAGACGGCGGCATACCGCATCTACGAGCGGGTCGCCGGGCTGTCCGAGGAGCGGCCGTCGCTCGGGGTCGAGATCGCGGCGCCGGCGCTGCGGGCGCTCGGGGCCCGCGCCCCGCGGGTCGTGAGCAGCGTCACGGTGAACCGCGTGCGGGCGGCGGTCCTGCACGCGCTGCAGGACGCGGCGGGCGTGCGGCGCCTCCTGCAGAGCATCGGGCGCGTGGAGGCGGGCGCGAAGAGGCAGGCCTCGACGATCCGGGCGGCCGGCGCGGGTGGCCCGGAGCGCACGCCGGCAGGCGTCGTTTCGCTCGCGACCGCGCCGGGCGACAGGGGCACGGAGATCAAGGTGGTGCTGCCCGGCGCGCGGCCGAGGGGGCGGCTCGCGCGCGCGGCGGGCGAGCTGCTCGCGGAGCTGCCCAGACGGCAGCTGCGGGGCGAGCTGCGGCGGCTGAGGCAATGGATCGAGATCGGCGAGATCCCGACGACGGCGGGGCAGCCGTCCGGCCGGGCAGACCGTGAGAGGGAGTGACCATGCGCGCGATCTGCTGGAACGGGGTGGATGACATCGTCGTGGAGTCGGTGCCCGAGCCGAAGCTCATCAGCCCGCACGACGCCATCGTCCGCGTCTCGCTGTCGTCAGTCTGCGGCTCGGATCTGCACCTGCTGCACGGGTACGTCCCGACGATGAAGCAGGGCGACATCCTCGGGCACGAGTTCCTCGGCGAGGTCGTGGCGACCGGCGCGGAGGTGAAGCGGGTTCAGCGGGGCGATCGCGTCGTCGTGTCGTCCATCATCGGGTGTGGGCGGTGCGCGTATTGCCAGCGCGAGCTGTGGTCGCTCTGCGAAAACTCGAATCCTCATCACGTGGTGACGGACAGGGTGTTCGGGGACACGACAGCCGCGATCTTCGGCTACTCGCATGCTTTCGGGGGCTTCGCGGGGAGCCACGCCGAGTACGTGCGCGTGCCGTTCGCGGATCACGGCGCGTTCAAGGTCCCCGACGGGGTGCCGGACGAGAGCGCCCTGTTCGCCTCCGACGCGCTCTCGACGGGCTACATGGCGGCCGAGCTCTGCGACATCCGCCCGGGCCAGGTCGTCGCCGTCTGGGGGTGCGGGGGCGTCGGTCAGATGGCGATCAAGAGCGCCTATCTCCTCGGCGCCGAGCGCGTCATCGCGATCGACCGGATCGCGGACCGCCTGGCGATGGCGAAGGCGCGCGGGGGCGCCGACGCCATCAACTACGCCGAGGTCGACGTCCAGGAGGCGCTCCGCGAGATGACCGGCGGGCGCGGCCCCGACGCCTGCATCGACGCGGTGGGCATGGAAGCCGATGGAACGGGCCTGCAGCACGCGGTCGATCGGGTGAAGCAGGCGTTCCGGATGCAGAGCGACCGCCCGCTCGTGCTGCGCGAGGCGATGCTCGCCTGCCGCAAGGGCGGCACGGTGTCCATCGTGGGCGTCTATTCCGGGTTCGCCGACAAGATCCCGCTCGGCGCGCTCATGAACAAGGCGCTCATCGTCAGGACCGGCCAGCAGCACGGACAGCGGTACATCCCGCGGCTGCTCGATCACATTCAGCGCGGCGACATCGATCCGTCGTACCTCCTGACGCACCGGATGTGCCTCGACGACGGGCCGCGCGGATACCGCCTCTTCGAGGCGCGCGCAGAGGCGTGCATGCGCGCGGTGTTCGCCCCCTGACCCTGGCGAGGCCGCCGCGCCCTCGCGAGGCCGCCGCGCAGGATCTAGGGCTACTGCCCCTCCGCCAGCGTCGCCTGGATGGCCTGCGCCCGCTTCAGGTGGTTCGCCGCCGCGTCGCGAATGTGCTGGAGCTCCTGCTTCAGCTCCTGATCTTTCACCCTCGGGATGACCTGCTCGTCCAGGATCCGCACGGCATAGCTGTGCATCCTCACCTGGATGGCCATGTACTCCTGGTCGAACTTCTCGGCCGGCTGCCTGCGGAGGTGCGCCGCGATGATGGCCGAGTGCGCGGCGAGCAGGGCGCTCGCGCGCGTCGGCTCCGCCTTGATCCCGAGGCGCCCGAGGAGCGCGCCCAGCTGGTTCTCCGCCTGGGTGTGGGCCTCGAGCATCTCCCTGGCGAAGTCCTTCACCTCGCGCGACTTCGCCAGCTCGATGGCGATCTTCGCATGGGCAATCTCACCCTGGTTGGCCGCGGAGATCACCCTGGCGAGGGCGCCGTCCGATACCCGTGTCTCCGCGGGCTGCATTCTCGCCTTCTGCGGCCTCTGCTGCTGCTGGGAGATCTGCGCGCCCTGATGGACGTAGCCTCCCCGCCCACCCGCGTGCGCGGAGCTGCCGATGACGCTCGCGGCGAGCGCGGCGATCACCGCGACGCGATGCTTGAAATGATGGCGCATCATGGTGGATTCCCTTCCTGGATTTCCGCGGCGCGCTTCACGGGCCGATCCGTGGATGCCCGCGGCTCACGACGTCTCGAACGTCAAGCAAGCGGCGGACCCGCTCTCGACGTAATCCGCGGGACTGCCCTGCTCATGGCGCTGCGCGCGGGCGCGCTCGCGGGGCGATCGACGCACACCCGGGGAGTCGTCCGCGCCGTATCTCGGGATTCCACGTCAAACCCATCAAGCCAGCCATCCCCCGTGGAATCGAGCGTGCAACCCTACAAAGGCGCTCGCCTCCTCGAAAGGCGCCCTCTCCGGCGGAGGCCCGGCTCCCTCGGCAATCGCGCTCCTCCGGGAAATCCCCTGCGCCCAGGCACGAGAGGGGCTTGCGGGGCGCCGGTCCCGGTGGTCAAGTGAAGCGTGGAGCGGCCCCCGGGCCGCCTCGCGCGCTGGTGAAGAGCTCGCCCGGGGGCCTCCGCGAATTCGCACATGCCTGACCGCGGCTTCATCCTCACGCCCACAACCCGGGTCGTCGCCGGGTGCCCGGAGATCCATCTCCACGCGGTGATGGAAGACGGCGCGCCGGCGCTCGTCATCGAGGACAGGTTCAGGCCCTACTTCTTCGTGCGCGCCCGCGACGAGGACGTCGCGCGGCGGCTCGCGGACCGCCGCGTCTCCCCGGAGGCGCTCGAGACGCTCGACGGAGAGCCGGTCCTGCGCGTCCACGCCGCGCTCCCGCGGGACGTCGCGGCCCTGCGGGAGAGGCTGGCCGAGGCCGGCGCCGACGCCCTCGAGGCGGACGTGCGCTTTCCCTACCGCTTTCTCATCGATCGCGGCATCCGCGGGGCGTTCGCGGTCTCCGGGCCTTTCGAGCTCCGCCCGGGCGTCGGGCGCGTGTACCGCAATCCCACGCTCGTCCCCGCGAGCTTCGTGCCCCGCCTCCGCGTGCTCTCGCTCGATATCGAGACGAGCCTCGACGGCGAGCACCTCTATGCCATCGCCTTGGCGGGCGCGGGCGGCGAGCGCTGCCTCCTCGTCCGCGACGAGCCGGTGCCCGGCGGGCTGCCCGCCTTCGTCGAGCGCTTCCCTGACGAGCGGATGCTCCTCGAGCGCTTCCTCGAGCTCGTCGCCCAGGCGGACCCCGACGTCCTCACCGGCTGGAACATCCCGGATTTCGATCTGCCCGCGCTCCAGCGCTATTGCCGGCGCGCCGGGCTCCTGTGTGCGCTCGGGAGGGGCGATGACGAGATCGCGATCCTGCGCGATCCGGGCTTCTCGCGCGAGGCGCGCGCCGTCCTGCCGGGGCGGGTGGTGCTCGACGGCCTCGCGCTCCTCCGCGGCGCCTTCCTGCGGCTCGACGATTACCGCCTCGAGACCGCCGCTCGGACGATCCTCGGGCGCGGCAAGCTGTTCGGGCCAGACGACCGGGGCGAGCAGATCGAGGCGTCGTACCGCGACGACCCGGCGCGGCTCGCGGAGTACAACCTCGAGGACGCGCGCCTCGTCCGGGATCTGCTGGAGAAGACGGGGCTCATCGAGCTCTCGGTGCGGAGGAGCCTGCTCACCGGCATGCAGCTCGACCGCGTGGGGGCGCAGATCGCCGCGATCGACTCGCTCTACCTGCCCGCGCTCCGCGCCCGCGGCAAGGTCGCGCCGTCGGTGTCGAGGGAGGGGCCGGAGGGAGAGGCGGAGATCGCCGGCGGCCTGGTGCTCGATTCGCTCCCGGGGCTCTACCGCAACATCGTTGTGTACGATTACAAGAGCCTCTATCCGAGCCTCATTCGCACCTTCAACATCGACCCGCTGACGTTCGTCGCCCGGGGCGCCGGGCCGCCCGAGGCGCTCATCATGACGCCGGGCGGCGCGGCCTTCCGGCGCGGCGAGCCGGGCATCTTGCCCGAGCTCGTCGCGCGCCTCTGGGACGAGCGGGCCGACGCGCGGCGGGCGGGCGACGAGCGGGGCGCGATGGCCATCAAGATCCTCATGAACTCGCTCTTCGGCGTGCTCGGCTCTCCCGCGTCGCGCCTGTTCTCCCCGGAGGTCGCGAACGCCATCACGCGCGCCGGGCAGCACGTCATCACGATCACGGCCGATGCGGTGCGGAGGGCCGGGCACCGGGTGCTCTACGGAGACACCGACTCTCTCTTCGTCGACATCGGCGAGCCGGACGCGGCGCGCGCCATCACCCGGGCCGAGGAGCTCCGCGACGCCATCTCCGGGTCGGTCGCCGCCGAGATCGCGAGGGCGTTCGGCTGCGAGAGCCGGCTGGAGCTGGAGTTCGAGAAGGTCTATTCGCGCTTTCTCCTGCCCGAGCTGCGCGGCGCCGCGCAGGGCAGCAAGAAGCGCTATGCCGGTCTGGTCGCCGGGGAGGGCGGCGACAAGCTCGAGATCGTCGGGCTCGAGGCGGTCCGGCGCGACGCGAGCGCGGTAGCGCGGCGCTTCCAGCGGGAGCTGCTCGACCTGGTCTTCCACGATCGCCCGGTGGAGGGCTTCGTGCGGAGCTTCGTGACGGAGCTCCGCGCGGGGCGGTTCGACGCGGAGCTCGTGTACAAGAAGGCGCTGAGGAAGCCGCTCGGCGCTTACACGAAGACGACGCCGCCGCACGTGAAGGCGGCCCGCAAGCTGGGCGGGGACGCGGGGCGGATCGTGGCCTATGTGATCACGCGCGCTGGCCCGGAGCCGGCGGGCCAGACGACGGCGCCGCCGGACTACGATCATTATGTGTCGCAGCAGCTCAAGCCGATCGCGGACTCGGTGCTGCGCTGGCTGGGCGGGGCCGATTTCGATGAGATGACGGGCGCGCGGCGGCAGCTGTCGCTGTTCTGACCCGGCGCTGGTCACACGAGGCGAATCCGGGGGCGGGCGGCCGCGAGATCCCCGGAGGAGCGCCGGGAGATCAAGAGTTCGCGGGCGCGCCCGGGAAGCTCACTTGGCTGACAGCGCGTCGGTGACCATCGCGCGCGCCTCGTCGAGCACGCGATCCAGGTGCGCCTGGTCCTTGAAGCTCTCCGCGTAGATCTTGTAGACGTCCTCGGTGCCCGAGGGCCGCGCGGCGAACCAGCCGTTCTCCGCGACGACCTTGAGCCCGCCGATCTCGCCGCCGTTGCCGGGCGCGCGCGTGAGCTTCGCGGTGATCGGCTCACCCGCGAGGGTCGTGGCGCGCACCGCGTCGGGGGAGAGCTTCTTGAGCACGCTCTTCTGGCTCGGCGTGGCCGGCGCGTCGATGCGCGTGTAGATCGGCGCGCCGAACCGCGCGGTGAGGTCGCGGTAATGCTCGGCCGGGTCGCGCCCGGTGCGGGCGAGGATCTCGGCGGCGAGCAGGTCGAGGAGGATACCGTCCTTGTCCGTCGACCACACCTGCCCGTTCTTCCGCAGGAACGAGGCGCCCGCGCTCTCCTCGCCGCCGAAGCCGAGCGAGCCGTCGAGCAGCCCGTCGACGAACCACTTGAAGCCGACCGGCACCTCGCGGAGCGGGCGGCCGAGGTCCTTCGCCACCCGATCGATCATGCTGCTCGAGACGAGCGTCTTGCCCACGGCCGCGTCGGGCCGCCAGAGCGGGCGGTTCCGGAAGAGGTAGGACACCGCCACGGCGAGGTAATGGTTCGGGTTCATCAGCCCGGCGCTGCGCGTGACGATGCCGTGGCGATCCGAGTCGGCGTCGTTGCCGAACGCGAGATCGTAGTCGTCCTTGAGCGCGATGAGGTTCGCCATCGCGTGCGGCGACGAGCAGTCCATGCGGATCTTGCCGTCGTGATCGAGGGGCATGAAGCTGAAGGTCGGGTCGACGGCCTGGTTCACCACCGTGATGTCCAGCCCGAATTTCTCGGCGATCGGCGCCCAGTACGCGATGTTCGAGCCGCCGAGCGGGTCGACGCCGATGCGCAGCTTCGCGCCGCGGACGGCCTCGAGATCGACCACGTTGCCGAGATCGGCGACGTAGGGGCCGATGAAATCGTACGGGTGGGTCGTCGGCGCGTGCAGCGCGGCCTCGTAGGGCGTGCGCTTCACGCCCGCGTTGTCGGCGCGGAGCAGCTCGTTGGCGCGATCCTCGATCCAGCCGGTGACGGCGGTGTCGGCCGGCCCGCCGTTCGGCGGGTTGTACTTGATGCCGCCGTCGTCGGGCGGGTTGTGCGACGGCGTGATCACCACGCCGTCCGCGAGCCCCGAGGTGCGCCCGCGGTTGGCCGTGAGGATCGCGTGCGAGATGGCCGGCGTCGGCGTGACGCCGTTCCGCTCGGCGATGAGGACGTCGACGCCGTTGGCCGCGAAGACCTCGATGACGCTGCGCTGCGCCGGCTCCGAGAGCGCGTGCGTGTCCATGCCGAGGTAGAGCGAGCCCGTCGTGCCCTGCTTCGCGCGGTAGTCGCAGATGGCCTGCGCGATCGCGAGGACGTGCGCCTCATTGAAGCTGCGCCGGGCGGCCGAGCCGCGGTGGCCGGAGGTGCCGAAGGCGACGCGCTGCTGCGGGTCGCCCATGTCGGGGCGCTCGCTATAGTACTGCGCGCGCAGCGTGTCGGGATCGATCAGCACATCGGGAGGGGCTTTGCGGCCTGCGAGGGGGTGGAGCGGCATGAGCCTCCGCATAGTCGAGCGCGCGGGACGAGCCAACCCTTCCACGGTGCGCCCCGGGCGCCGCGCAGGGGCGCGGCTGGATTGCCGCGCGTGGGATGCTCGGCGATCCTCTCGCCCGTGACCGCGCCGCTCCGGCTGCTGCTCCTCCCCGGCCTCGACGGCACCGGCGCGCTCTTCGAGCCGTTCCTCTCGACGCTGCCCGCCGACATCGCGCCAGAGGTCATCTCCTACCCTGCGGACAGGGCGCTCGATTACGACGCGCTCGAGGAGCTGGTCGCGGCGCGCCTGCCCGCGGACGGGCCGTATGCGCTGCTCGGCGAGTCGTTCTCGGGGCCGCTCGCGCTCCGCCTGGCCTGCCGGAGCGCCGGGCAGCTCGTCGGCGTGGTGCTCGTGGCCACCTTCGTCACGAACCCGGTGTGGCCCGTCCCGTCGCTCGCGCGGCACCTCGTCGGCCCGTGGCTCTTCCGCCGCCGCGCGCCGGAGCTCGTCTCGCGCCGCTACCTCGTCGGCGCGCGCGCCTCCGCCGCGTGGCTGGAGCGCGTGGCCGCGAACGTCGAGACCGTCGATCCCGCGGTGATGGCGGCGCGCGTGCGCGAGGTGCTCTCGGTGGACGCCCGCGCGGCGCTCCAGGGCTGCGCCGCGCCGCTGCTCTACCTGGGCGCCGCGGGCGACACGCTGGTGCCGCCGCGCGTGCTGCGCGAGCTCCGCCGCATGCGGCCCGATCTCGAGTGCGTCACGGTCGACGCTCCGCACCTCGTGCTGCAGCTCGCGCCGGAGGCGTCGGCGCGAGCGATCGAGGGCTTTCTGAGGCGCGCGGCCAGCAAGGTGGAGGCCTGAGCGCCGCTCGCCGCCGCCCGCGGCGGCGCAGTGGACGGCGGCGAGGAGGGCCCGACCGCCGCGCGCTCAGGAGCAGCGGGTCACAGCGGCCGCGCCTGCGCCGCCGCCTCGAGCCAGTCCGCGCACGCGCCGTCCTCGGCGGGCGGCTGAACGCCCTTGAGCAGATACCACGCCTCCCGGTGCTCCGCGCGGGCGCCGGGCTCCACGCGCTGCAGCGGGCCGAGCGACTCGACCTCGAGCATGTCCGCGTTCGTGAACGTCTCGAAGTTGCACCCCATGTCCGGGTACGTGGCGCCCTCGATGAACGGGAACCGCTTCAGGAACACGTTCCTGTGGTTCGCGTACGCCGCGTAGCCCTGGGTCACGAGCGTACCCACCTTCTGCGGGCCCTTGCCCGCGACCTGCCGCAGGCGGATCACGCGCTTGCCCCAGGTCCACCGGGGCTCGGCCATGTCGGTGTACGACCACAGCACGAGCGGCCGCGCCGGCAAGACGCGATCGGGGTGCGGGAAGAACGGCGCGTGCGGGAACAGGCACTCGCCGCCGCCCGCCATCACGGAGAGCGCCCACGGGGTGAACTCGACGGCATAAGCGCTGTGGTTCTCGATCGCATGATCGATGACGAACCTGCCCGCCGCGGCGTCCGCCGCGATGCGGACCTCCTTCTGCATTCCGTACCTGTCCGGCGCGGTGCGGAGCACGAGCGCGCCGTTCTCCTCCCGGTGCTCGACCGGATCGTTGTCGGGCTGCAACGTCCGCTGCTCGTCCTCGGGGCCGATCCAGAGCCGGTGACCGCCGTAGAACCTGTAGTGGGTCCCGCCTGTCGCGCCCATGTCCTCGGGGATCTCGGAGAACTCGTTCGGACCGCCGATGACGCCGTACCGGATGATCCGCGGGCCGACGTCGAGCGTGACGACGAGCTCCGTGTCGCCGCAGACGAGGCGCGCGGCGCGCTTCCAACCGCCGTAAGGGATGATCTCCATGCCGGAGGTCTCGTACCGCAGAACCGGAGGGCGGTTCAACCCCGACTGCCGAGCCCGCTCCTGCGCCATCGCCCTGGACATCCGGCGCCGCAGCCGCTTCGCCCCGCGAGCGGCGCGACCGCTCAGGTGCCGCTGCCGGCGAGGCGCTCCGGAGGCGCGAAGTCGGCCGGGCGGCCGCCGAGACCCATGGAGATGACGCGCCGCCAGCGGAGGTCGCCGAGGTCGAGCGCGAGATCCTGCAGCGGCGGCAGCGCGTGCGCGCGGCTCGAAGCGGCGGCGACCGCGCGAAGCAGCGGCACGACGAGGGGCAAGCGCTGCCGGGCAACGCCGAGCTGCTCGGCGAGCTCGTCGCCCAGCACGGCCCGGGAGAGGCCGCAGGAGATGGCCATGAACCGCTCGGCGCTCCGGCGCTCTCCGTCGGTTCGCGCGCTGCGCACCCTGCGGGTGAGCAGCGCGTCCACGAGCATGCGCGAGTCGTGGTCCGGCGCGCCCTGCGTCGCGAAGATCATCTCGGCCAGCCGTCGCGCCTCGGCGTAGGACCCGGGGATGAGCTCCGGCTCGACGCCGATGACGTGGGCCACGTAGCGCCAGAGGTGGACGAGGTCCTCTCTCTGGGCGGGCGCGAAGCGGTAGGCGAGCTTGTCGAGGCCGTCGATGACCGCGACCGAGAAGAGCAGCGCCGTCGCCACCATGTCGTGCTGGTTGATCGGCTCGCCCCAGAGGGCCGTCTGCCACCGGCCGCTCGCGCGGATGAGGCGCCGTACCTGCGCGTGCATGATGCGGACCTTGACGGTGATCGCAAAGCCCTCGCCGGAGCGGCGCATTCCGTTCGCCTGGCTCACGGCGTAGACGAACCGGCTCGTCTCGGCGAGGCGGCGCTCGGCCTGTTCACGGAGCCTCCCCGAGAAGACGAGCGGTTTGTTCCCGCCGGGCGACGCGTACCCGAGGATGAGCGACTGCATCCCGAGCAGGATCCCGCCGAGCGCGCCCGTGCGCAGGAACGCCGCCCCGCCGCGGTTCACCGCCTCCCAGTCCACCCAGAGGGGCACGTGATCGATCGACGCGAAGAGCGCTCGCAGCTCGGCCGGGGCTTCTTTCACCGCGCGGTCATCGTCGATGCCGCGCGCGAGGGCAGCCTCCAGGAGGCGGAAGCCCTGGCCCGGGGGCATCGACGCGAACGCGTCCATGACGGCGTCGGCGACCGGATCGACGCGGAGCAGGAAGGGCCCCAGTCGATCGAGCTGGTCGCCGAAGCGACGACGGGCGTCTGCGGTGTCCTGGAAGCGAGCGGGGATCGTCGCGTTCTCCATGCGATGGAACAGAATATCCCTTGGCACACCGGCTGCGCTCCGCAAAGGCGACGTCGTACGATCGATCACGCCGGCAGGATCACAAAGGCGCGCTCCACCGCGGCGCGTCGCTGCGGCGCAGCGCTCCGTCGTGTGCGACGCCGCGCGCGGACCGGAGCTCCGCGGATCACCGCGGTGAGATCGTGCGCCCCCGCTGCGCAAGGCAGAACCTGAGCCCCTCGCGCAGGCTGCGCATCGGGTTCAGCTCATCGAGCGCGACGCCGATCGTGACGAGCGTCTCCGCGACATGACCGCCCAGGCCGGTGAGGACGCAGCGCGCGCCGAGGAGCTGCACCGCCTGGGCCAGCTTGATGAGGTGCTGGGCGGTCATGGAGTCGATGAGCGTGACGCCGGTCAGATCGAGGATCACCCACTCGACGTCGCTGTCTTCCGCCACGCGCACGAGGAGCCGCTCGGTCACCTCGACGGCGCGCATCGAGTCGAACAGCCCGACGAGCGGAAGCGTGAGGATGCCGTGCCATATATCGATGATCGGCACCGAGAGCTCCCGGATGGCGCTCTCCTGGCGCTGGATGGTGTCGAGCTGATGCTCGAGCTCGCGCTTCGAGGCGGCGAGCGCGGCGAGCGCCTGGCTCTTCTGCTGCGTGGTCACGGAGAGCTCGGAGAGAAAGACGCGCAGAGCCTCCTCGATCACCCCGAAGGCGTCGTGTTCGACCGCCGCCAGCTGCTTCAGCGCGAGCTCGACCTCTCCCGTGGACGCGAGCGCAACCGCATCGATGACGCGTTGCATTCGGCCTTCCTCGATGGAGATCATGTTCTCGGATTCTTGCATGGGCTCCTGTGGACGCAGCAGGGGTTGACCGGTGAGGAAGCGGAGTCACCGGGCTCATGCGCGGGATCGACCTCGCCGGCCCGCATGAGGCCGTGCTCGCGGTGACCTGGCCTCGTGCGCCCGATCGCACAGCTCTACCTATCCCAACATCCTACCTCGCGCTCGGGCGTGTGAATCGACGTTCGACCAAGATGGGATAGATAGCCTATCCCCGGCGCGGCTGAAATGAGCCTGGCCGGCCGATCCGCGCTTCCCGCTGCCCGCTCTGGCGACCTCATGTTCAATCGACCGAGCGAACGCAGCGAAACCCGGTCGAGACGTCACCTGCCTCACGATCATACGCCAGCCGGAACGTCGCTTTTGCCGTGCTAGCGGAGAAGTCCCACGATCCACCCCGGAGCACGCCCCTGCTGCCGGTCGCCGGCACCTGGGGATCTGTCTGGGCGCCTCTGGCATACACGCCTGGGTCCCAGCCGTCGGCCACCCACTCCCAGACATTGCCCGCCATGTCGAGCGCGCCCGCCGAGCTCGCTCCGGCCTTGGCCGAGCCGACCTCCTGCGTGCCCTTGCCGCGCCCGCCGCACCCCTGCCCAGGAGGCCGAGACACGACCGCGTGCGCGCACCCTGGCGCCTCGTTGCCCCACGGATACTCGCGGCCGTCGGCGCCGCGCGCGGCGTATTCCCACTCGGCCTCGGTCGGGAGCCGCTTGCCGGCAAAGGCGCAGTACGCGGCCGCCTGCGCCTGGTCGACGCACGAGATCGGGTGTTGCGACTTCGCGGGATCCTCCGCGGTGCAGAGCGCGCCTCGCTGCTCGACGTCGGCGTCGGTCGTGCGGGGGCCGTGCAGGCCGCTCGGCGTGCATCGGCCTGCCTCGACGCAGCGCTGGTAAGCGGCGACCGTCACCTCGGTGCGATCGACGTCGAACGCGCGGGTCAACGTCACCTCGTGGGGCGGGCGCTCGGATTTGCCGCCCTTCGCGCTGCCCATCGTGAAGCGGCCCGCCGGCATCCGGACCATATCGGGCGGGGGCGGCGCCTTTGTCGGGGGCGCGGTCAGGCCGCCGAGCGCGCGTGCCGGCCGCGCGTCGTCGGGGGCGCGATGGCGGACGAACGCGACGGCGCCTGCGCCGGCCGCGGCCAGCGCGACCGCCGAGACGAGCGCGGGCAATAGACGCCGCCGCGGAGCGGCCGTGGCGACCTGGGGCTCGGGAGGGGGCGACCCCGGATGCGGGGCTGCCTGCGGCGGCGCGCTCGTCGCCAGGCCGCGCATCGTCGTGAGGGACGGCGTGGGCGGCGCACCGACGGACGTGGGCGGCGCGCCAGCGGGCGCGTTCCCGGGGGGCACAGGCGCGCCGCCTGCGGACGCAAGCGCGCCGTCGATGGACGTGGACGCGAGCGCGCCGCCTTCACGCGCAGGGAGCGCGGCCGGCGTGTGCGCCGTGTCCGCCAGGCCCGGCGCGGCAGGGCCAGCGGCAACGCGCTCCGTCCCCGCCACGCCCAGCGCCGCAGCGCCGGGCGCCGCGCCCGCAGGCGGGCTGCCCGCTGCGAGCGCGACCGCGCCGGCGGGCGCGGCCGCCGCCATCGCAGCCTCGAGCGCTCCCCAGAGCTCGCCTGCGGTGCGGTAGCGCTCCCGCGGGTCGATCGCGAGCGCGCGGCGCACCACCGCCTCGACGGCGTCGGGCGCGCTCACGCCTGCGCCGCTCAGGCTCGGGCGGAACGCCGGATCGGTCGCGGCGATGTAGAGCTGCGTGACGTCGCTCCCGAGGAGGGCGCGGTTGCCCGAGGCGACCTCGATGAGCACCAGGGCGAGCGCGAAGACATCGGTCCACGGCCCGGTCGCGCCGAAGCGGTGGTGAAACTGCTCCGGCGCGCCGTAATGGACGGTGAAGGCCCGGAGCGCGCTCCCCGTCTCGGCCATCGCCTGCGTCATGCTCGAGAGCTCGCCGAGCACCTTGGCGATGCCGAAGTCGAGGACCTTCAGCGTGCGCCGGCCGCCGATCTCCGCGAGGAACAGGTTGGCCGGCTTGACGTCGCGGTGGGCGACGCCCTGCGCGTGCGCGACCTCGAGCGCGTACGCCGCGGGCGCGAGCAGGGCGACCGCCTCGGCGAGCGGGCGCGCCGCCTCGCCGCGGGCGCGCCGCTCGGCGATCTCGCGGTCGAGCGGCACGCCATGGAGCCACTCGAGCACGAGGTACGGCGTCCACTCGCCCGACGGCGAGACCGCGGCGCCGGTGTCGAGGGCCTGCACGATGCCGGCGCTCGCCCGGGAGAGGCGGTGGAGGAGCCGCCCCTCGTCGAGGAGCATTCGCTGGAACGACGCGCGCTCCGCCGGGGCCAGCGATCCGAGCAGCTTCAGGCACTTGACCGCGACCGGCTCGTCGAACCCGAGGTGCTGGCCGCGGTAGACGACGCCGAACCCGCCCTCGCCGACCACGGCGTCGAGCCGGTACTTGCCGCCGATCGTCGCGCCCACCCAGCCGAAAGGATCCGAAGGTGCCATCTCGCGGCGCGAGTCTACACCGGGCGCCCCGGCCGCGCGGAGCTCGCGCCGAGATAGGCGCCGAGCGCCCCGACGTCGTCTGAGCCTCAGCGCCCGAGAGGATCCGGACGGATCCAGAGCGTGCCTGTGTCTCCAGGCCCCCTCAGGGCGCCCGCTCCTCGAACCCGCCCGGCCTCAGCGCCCTGTCGAAGAACGCGCACAGCTCCTCGTGCCGCGCGCGCGCGTCCGCGCGGCCTATCTCGATGAGCGCCCCGGCGAAATCCCCGTCGAACAGCAGGTAAGACAGGAAGTCGGCCTCGCGCTGCTCGTCTCCCTCGGCGAGGCGCCGCATCACGCGTCCGAGCACGCTCGTGGCCCGCGCGCGGAACGCCGGGGAGCGCACGAACTCCGCCGCCAGGCTGCCGATGTCCTTGGAGGCGCGGATGAGCAGCGACCGCAGCGGCCGGAGCGCGCGCCCTGGCGGGAGCCCGAGCTCGTCGTTGAGCTCGCCGACGAAGCCCTCGCCATAACGCCGCCGCCCCGCCTCCAGGATCCCGTTGATGCTCTCGAGCCGCGCCAGGTCGTTGTCGATCCGGTCGAGCATCAGCGCGTTCAGCGTCTTGCCGAGCAGGAAGAGGGGCCCAGGGAAGCCCGGCGCGTCGCGCTCGGCCGCGCTCGAGGCGGGCTCGATGTACCGCGGATTGACCACGATCACGCCGTCGGCCCCGAGGCGCCGCGCGGGCGACAGCGGGACGTTCTGGCGCAGCCCGCCGTCGCAGTAGAGCTCTCCGTCGATGTTCACCGGGCGGAACAGGATGGGGAGCGCGGACGAGGCGAGCGCGTGCTGCGCGCGGATCGCGGTGGCGCGCGGGGAGATCGTCGGGTCGTGGCTCCAGGGCGGCAGGCCGGGCTCGCGGCGGTGGACGAAGACGACGGTGCGGCCGCTCTTGACCAGCGTCGTCGACACGGTCAGCGCCGACAGGAGCCCCCTCTCGAGGTGGCCGTCGATCCGCTCGAAGGGCACGGCCTCCGCGATCTGCCGCTCGAGGCCCGACGTGTCGAGGAGCGCGGCGCGGCCGCTCGAGGGCGCGCTCGCGGCGCCCCCGCGGAGCAGGTCCTGCCCGACCGCGAGCACGCCGCGCACGTCGAGGCGCACGAGGTCGTCGATGCGCAGGCGCGTCCACACAGCGGCGAGCCGCCGCGCGCGGCTCCGCGCCTCGTCCGCGAACGCGGCGAGCCCACAGACGTTGATGGCGCCGACCGAGGTGCCGCACAGGATATCGAGCGGCGCCTCGCGGCCGAGATCGCGCGAGACGTCCTCGAGGATGTGCTGCACCACGCCGACCTCGTAAGCGCCGCGGGCGGCACCGCCGGCCAGAACGAGCGCGATCTTGGGGGCGCGGCCACTCCGGGTCGAGACGGGCGCCAGGTCAGGCATCCTCGCAGAATACCATGATCGCCATCGCGACATGGGCCCTTTAGCGCGCTTCACGCGTCGCCGCGGCGTGCTACACCGCCCGTGAGCGCGGGCAGGGAGGCGCCCGATGACGGCAATCTACCTGGCCCTTGCCTACCTCCTCGGAGCGATCCCGACAGGCTACCTCTTCGCGCGGTTCGTCAAAGGGGTCGACCTCCGCGAGGTCGGCTCGGGGAACATCGGCGCGACGAACGTCTTGCGCGCCTTCGGCTGGGGGCCCGGCCTGGCCGTCCTGGCCGCGGATGTGGCGAAGGGCGCGCTCGTCGCCGGGCCCCTCGCGTCGTGGCTCTCCGTCGCGCCTGGCGGGTGGGTCGCCGCGGCGGGCGGCCTCACCGCGGTGCTTGGCCACGACTACACGGTCTTCCTCGGGATGCGGGGCGGCAAGGGCGTCGCGACGTCCTGCGGTGTCCTGCTCGTGCTGGCGCCGCGGTCCACGCTCGCCACGCTGGCCATCTTCGCGCTCATCGTGCGGGCGACCCGCATGGTCTCGGCCGGCTCCCTCGCAGGCGCCCTCGCCCTGCCCTTCTTGCTCTGGCTCCTCGGCGAGCGGGACGCCCCGGCCCTCTGCCTCTCGCTGCTCCTCGCCGCGCTCGTCTGGCTCAAGCACATCCCGAACATCCGGCGGATGCTCGCGGGCACAGAGAACACGATCTCGTTCGGGAGGCGGCGCGACGATGGGCACGACGGCCCGCCGCGCGACGACGAGCGCCGCTGACGGCCGCGGCGTCGCTCGGCCGCCGAGCGCGGCGCTCGCTCACTTGCTCATGGTCCTCGTGAAGATCACCGCGCCTTGTTTGTCGATGAACTCGAACAGCAGATTCCTCCCCTCGAACCGCAGATAGGCGAAGCCCTCGGTCTTGTCCGTGAAGAAGAGCTGCCCCCGCTCTGTCGGGACCGAGGAGGACACCGGGCGGGTCTTCGAGCCAGCGCCGCTGATGGCGAAATAGGTGTTCGGGCAGCCCTCGTCTCGCCCCTTGTCGATGAACTCGAGGTTGTGGTCGTGGCCGGCCATATACATGTCGGCCCCGCAGTAGATGGCCTGCTGCATGGCGTACATCCCGCTCATCCCGAGCGACGGGTTGTCCGAGGCGTGAACTCCGGATGTGTAGCGGGGGTGATGGCCAAAGACGATCTTCCACGTGGCGTCCGAGGCGGCGACCCGCGCGCTCATGTCGCGCGCCTGGTCATCGGAGGTGAAGTCGACGGTATCGATCCCGAAGAGATGGACGTCACCGACGCGAACGTCGTAATACGAGGCGGGCATGTGCCACTTGGCGGTCAGCCGCATGCCGGGCCCGTCGCCCACGGGCAGCTGCGAATAGTCGATCTGCGCTTGCCGCACGCCGCTGCTGCTGGGGCCGTAGTCGTGGTTCCCCAGCACCGCGTAGAACGGGAGGCCGTTCAGCCCCGGTCTGTCGTAGGGCTGCTCGAACTTGGGGCCCCACTGCGTATCGATCGTGTCGATCACGCCGTGATCGTAGAAATTGTCGCCGTTCATCATCACGGCGTGACAGCCCCCGACGTCGATGCACTTCTCGCTCATCCGATCGGCCACCTGGTTCTGCGCGAGGTTTCCCTCGCCGGTGTCGCCGATAGCGATGATCCTGACGACATCATGGTGCGAGACGACGGCCCCGATGACCTGGGCGCGCCCCGCGCCCGAGCCCGCTCCGGGGTCCGCGGCGCTCCCGCCGCTCGGCCCGGCGCCGCTGCTCGCGGCGCCCGTGCCGATCGGCTCATTGCCTGTCCCCTCCTGCGCTCCGGCGATCGGGATCGGCACGCTGTCCGCCACGCCGCAGCCCGCGCCGAAGACGGCCGGCGACGCGGAGAGGACGAGGGCAACAAGGGACTTCGTGGAGATCGCGAGAGGACGAGCTGCGCAGCGAGGCTTCATCTAGCGCTCATTGTAACCAACGCCGGTCTCCGATGATCACCCGCCCAAAGCTTTGTTCGTCCCGGCGCGCTAGCAATCCCGAACACACCCGCTCTTCCACCCAGACCGGACACAGGCGTCAACACGGTATCCGCGCCGCGGCCCGGCCGAGGCCGTCGCCGCGACGTGCGCGCTGATCCCGATCCGGATCCCCCGGCATCACCATCCCCTTCCGACAGAACCCTCGGGGCGATCCAGAAGCCCGGGCTCGACCACGCTCCCCTGGAGCTCCCGCCGGCGCCCATGCCCTCGCCCACCCTCGGAGCGGCCTCCTCCAACGCTGCCCCTTTTCGCTTGACGTCAGCGAGACCACAGCGTATCGAAGTTGAACATCACTTTCAATATCAACAACGGAGCCAACGTGATCCGAGAGACGCCTCCTGCCCCGAGCCTGTACCGATGCGCAGCGCTCGCCGCTTTCCTCTGGTCCGACGCTCGCCAGGGAGAAGCCTCGTGAGCTCTCGCACACCGCTTCCTGTCGGCCTCCCGCTCCCGTCTGGGCTCTCGTGCCTGCCGGAGCCCGCGAGCGAGGAGGGCTGGCCTCCGCCGCCGCACGATCCTCGCGAGCGCGAGCTCGCGCTCGTCGTCGCGGGCTGGGAGGTGCGCCTCTTCAGCGGACGGAAGTTCGACTACTTCGTCACGCACGGCTTCTGGCACCTGCAGCTCTGGCACCCGGAGGCGCGCGTCTCGATACTGACGCCCTCGCGGCTCACGCGCGGGCTCTACGAGGCGTATCCGATCGCGAACTGGAAGGCGCAGGCGCCCGATTACGACAAGCTCGTGACGCTCCTCGGCGGGCTGGTCGAGGCGAAGCTCCCGGAGCGGGTCGCGGTGATCCGCCTCGAGCTCGCCCTCGTCGCCGAGGTCGTTCGAGGCCACGGCGGGGTGGTGTCGTGACGCCCCGGCTCCGGGGGGCGCGCGCGCTCGCGCAGCCTCGTGTCCAGCGATGCAAGGAGGGCTCATGAGCTCCATGGCCGTCTCCAGGGACGCGGTGCTCTCGCTGGTCGGGCGCGCCGAGGCGCGGGTGCGCTTCCCGGATCTCGGCTTCGCCGATCCGTGGGCGGAGGCGATGCTGGCCACGCTCGACGTGGATGCGGCTGGCTTCGACGCCAGCGCGCTCCGGACCTCGGCGGTGCGCGCCATGATCATCGACGGGCTCGTCAGGCGCTATTTCGAGCGGAACCCGTTCGGCCTCGCCATCGCCCTCAACGCCGGGCTCTGCACGCGGTTCTCGCGCATCGACAACGGGACGCTCCGCTGGGTGGATCTCGATCCGCCCCACGTGGCGGAGTTCAAATGCGTGCACCGCCTCTGCCACGCATCCGAGCGCCACGCCCTCGCGAGGTGCTGTTCGATCGCGTGTACGGGCTGGATGGATTCCCTCCGCGGCGCGAGCGACGTGCCGACCCTCCTCATCGCCGAGGGAGCGCTGGCCGGGCAGCCGCGCGAGCTCGTCGACGCCTTCTTCACGCGGGCCTCCGCGCGCCTCCCGAGAGGGACGGAGCTCATCCTCGATCACGGGGTGTCCCCGCCCCTGCGAGCGCCGCTCCGGGGGCGCGCGTGCCTGGAGATCCCGGCCCTGGATGGCTCTGTCGCGCGCTACCCGCGGCTGCGGCCGGTCGGCGAGGGCGACGCTCCGCCGGCGCTCGAGCGAGCGCTCCGCGGCCTGCGCAGGATGCCTGGCCGGCACCGCGGCAGAGGTGCACCGCCGGTCCTCCACCTCCGCTTCGCATGAGCCTCGCCGTTCGCGCTACGGCCTTGCCCCCGAGGGGCGATATCCCTTCCCCGGGACGCGGACCGAGCAGAGCCTCCGCGCGTCGCGCGGCGATGGCCGCGCGTCGGATCAATACACGCGAAACTGCCCGCTCAGCGTCAACAGCGAGAGCATATGGAGCAACCCCGAGAAGTAGCGGGCCTCCCCGGTCGCCGGCGGCGTCGTCCACACCGCCTCGATGTAGTCGGCGCGATCTTCGGTCGTCGCGACCAGCCCGGTGACCCCGTTCATGAAGATGAGCGCCGACTCCGGCGTGGCGCTGAGCATCGCGCCATCGATCTTGAAGACCGCGCCGTACTTGTCGATGCCCAGCTTCGAGAAGAACCCGAGCAGCCGGTCCGCCTCCTCCACTTGCCACGGGTCGACGCCGAACCAGACGTGGTCGAGCGCGAGGCTCAGCTGCGTGCGGTAGGCCTCGGAGCCGAAGTAGTCCCAGTTGAGCACCGGCGTGCCGTCGAAGTGGGTGCGCACCGGGATGAGCCCGGTGCTCGGGTGCGCGGCCTCCTGCCAGTGTGTGCGCGCGCTGGCGGCAGCCTCGGACCAGAAGGGGTCGCGCATGGCCTGCGCCCAGAGCTCGTAATAGGCGGGCATCTCGATGGAAGGACGGGTGACGGCCCCCGCCGAGACGTGCGGGTAGTCGTAGACGAGCTTCGTCGTCGCCTCGAAGATGTTCGTCACACCCGAGTCGACTCCCCCGTTCAGGGCCTCCTTGTGGCGCATCACCTCGAGCAGGCTGATCGCGTCCAACCCATAGTCGATGGTCCCGGTGTCGCTCCCCCAGCGGCCGTGGGCGAAGAACAGCGCCATCGCGATCTGCTGGAGGCCAAAGGGATCGGCGCACGACATCGGGCCTACCGGGGTGTCGCACCACGACATGAGATAACCCTGGTTGGGACCTGACGTGGGCTGGAGCGTGGACTTGGCGTATCTCCAGATCCGGTCGAACTCGTCTCGCTTGTCGAGCTCGACCGTGATGATCATCCCGAGGCCCATGCCCTCGGAGCGCACGCTATTGTGGTAGTCGTCCCAGATGTAGGCCTGTTCGGTGCCGGGCACCGTGTAGTAGACGGTCTCGTTGCTGAGATCGCCGTAGAAGAGCTGATTGAAGCTGTCCTCGATCTTGGCCGCGATCTCCTCGTCCGTCTTGCCGAGCACGTCGCGGAACGCGTTGGGGTACTCGGAGGGGCCCGTCAGCGGGCCGAGCTCATCGCTGCTCATCCGGTCGTAGCCGAGCGAATCCACCGTGGTCACACACCCAGGCAGCACACACACCGCCATCCAGGCACCGGCGACGCCGGAAGCTGCGCGGAACGAACGGAGGGAGGCAGGGCAACGCATGACCCAGAGTTTAGTTGTTTACATAGCGCCGTACCCGGGAAGCAAGCACGCTGTTCGGATGCCGGCGAAGAAATGCCGCGGCGCGCTGCGAGGCAGCGTCGGAGCGGCCGCTCTTCGCGAGCGCGTCGATCCGCAGGACCTCGGCTTCGAGGCCCAGTCGGCCGCGCGGATGCGCCCTGGAGTAGGCGTCCAGGAGCGAGAGCGCGCCTCGCGCGTTCCCGCTCGCGAGCATCGTGCGCGCCGCGTCGAGCGCGCCGAGCTCTGCCTCCAGGGCGGCGCCCGTACCGGACGGCTTCGGATCGAGCTTCGTGGCCGCAGCGCTGCTGCCACCAGCAAGCGCCGGGGCAATCGTCTCCTCCGCGATAGCCTCCACCGGCGCTGGCGCCGAGGCAGGCGCCTGCGCAGGCGGCTGCACCGCCGTCTGCGCGACCGGGCCGGCGAGCGCGGCGCCGAAGCGGTGCGCCGCGGCGACCTCCGACGCGTCTTGCCCGCGCCAGGCGAGGTAGCCCGCCGGGATGCCGGCGAGCATGCCCACCGTCGAGAGCGCGACGAGGATCTTGGTCCAGCCGAGCTTCACGGCGAGCGACGAGGATGTCGAGGACACCCCTGCCGCGGAGAGCGCCGCAGGCGCCGCCACGCTGGCCGACAGGGCGGCAGCGCCGGCGAGTCCCAGCGCGGCCAGCGTCTTCGCGCGCGTCTCCGGTGACGTGGAATACGACGCGCCTGCGTTCAGCAGCGCGCGTTCGAGCGGGTTGTCGCTCTCCTCCAGTAGGCGACGTGGTTCAATCATCGTCTCACCTCGCTCGTCGAAACGAGCTCCAGCGCGCGAACGCGCTCACGAAAATCGGCCCTGGCCCTCCGTAGCCGAGAGGCCACAGTGCCCTGCGGGATCCCCAGCACGCCGGCGATCTCCACCATGCTCATCTCCTCGAACTCGTACAGCACGAACACCGTCCGCAGATCGGACTCCATCTGGTCGAGGACCTGATCGAGCATCTGTCGCGCGTGTTTCTGGCTGGTGAGCTGCTCGGGTGTCGCAGCGTCCACAACCTCCGGCGGCTCGGCCGCGGGGAACTCTCGCCGACGCGCGGCGCTGCGGCGCGCGTGGGCGGCTACGTGAAGCGCGGTCTGGAGAAGAAAGCTCTTCTCGGCGCCCGGCCGGACGTCGTCCAGCCGCTGCGCGGCGGCGATGAAGGTGCGCTGCACCGCATCGTCGATCTCGGCAGCAGGGGTCCCCGCGTTGCGGAGCACCCGTCCGATGAAGTCAAGATGAGCGTCCACCATCCGTCGCAGGCGCGCGTCCCGCTGCTTCACGCTGGTCGCCGATGGCGCCACGCTCGCCGGCTCGCTGTCAGGCAAAGCAGGCGATGTCATGACGTCGGCAACCATACTCACCGCGAGGCGAGGCATGAGACCAGTGAAGAACGGCCACTACCGGGAAGCAATGGGCGACAGCCAGAGCGGAACATTGTCCTCGGGTCGGGGGGGGCAGCATACCTGCGGCCCAGCTTCCGGATGCCGTCCATGGGTCATAATTCCCAGCGCGAGTCGGAGTGATCACAGAATCCTGGCTTAGAAGTTGTGCACGATTCCAACGCCAACAAGCGGCGAGATTACCGGCGTTTCGCCGACGGTTTCTGCAGACCACCCCATGGTGAACCGCCGGTGAACAAGCGGCACGACGGCGCCCGCCTCGAGCTCGAGGGCGGTGCCCCCGCCGAGCAGCGCAGCGGCGCGCGCGAAGCCTCCCGCGCTCCACCACGACCGCACGGCGGACTCCGGGTTCGAGATACCTCGCCCCGTCGCCGCGAGCCAGCCGCCGGCGGCGACGACGCACGGCTCTGCGCTGACGATACGGAGGAGCTGCCAGCGCAGCGGGCACGCGGAGAGGGCCGCGGCCCCCCACTGGATGAGGGCGGTGTCGCCGCCCGACAGCAGGTCGTTCCGCGCGTACATCAGCGAGAGGCCGAACGAAGGGCTCCACGGGCCCTCGAGGTGCGGGGTCACCCGGGCACCGAGAGCTCCGCCCAGGCTCGCATAAGGTGCGACGACCTGGGTCACCACGGCGTGCGCGCCGAGCGTGAACCTGAGCGGCGGCGTCTCTTGCGATGCGACGGGAGGCGACGGGGGGACAACGGGCGGCGCAGGGGGAGAAAGGGGCGCGGTCACCTCGACCACCTCGTCGAGCGCGAGCGCCGCGGTGAGCGAGAGCGCCTGGACCACAACGTCGCACGACGTGGCATCGACGATCCGCGTGTCGGTCTCGCCGCCAGCGTGAACGACGCGCAGCTCGCCGTGGACCCCTGCCCCGCCGCGGCTCAGCCGGACGCGGACACCCCAGCCTTCCTCTCCGTCAGCCGCGAGGCGCACGCGGTCCGACCGGGCACGGAGGCCCTCGTAGAACTGCTCGGCGGTCGAGCAGTCCGCCGGGGCATCGAAGTCGATGCGAATGGGGATCGGCGCCGGCGCCGCGGTGGCCGACGACCAACCGAGGACGACGAGCTCGATGAGCGAGATGCCGTCACCGGAAGCCACGGGCCCGAAGGTGCCACGAACCGTTCGCGAACCGCCAGATGGTCATGCACCCAGCAGATGTGCAACGTGCAAAAATCCAGGGGGCGACGCAGCGCGGTGGCGGCGCGCACACAGGCGCTGTGAGCTACCTCATCGCGCGAACGTGCGTTCGCGCTCACGCTCCTCCGAGGCGAACGAGCACCTCGCGCAGCGACCCGAGCTCCGCGTCCGCGCCGGTGAAGTCCGACGATGCGGTCAGCGGCGACGGGACGACCCAGCACGTCAGGCCCGCGGCCTTGGCCGACCGGAGCCCGCGCTCGGAGTCCTCGATCACGAGGACATCGCGCGCCGCGAGCCCCAGCCGCTCGCAGGCGATCCGGTACGGCTCGGGATCCGGCTTGGCGCGCGCGTACTGGTCCCGCGTGAGCGCGAACTCGAACCACCGCAGGAGGCCCGTCGCCGCGTGCGCTCGGTGGAACGGCTCGGGCCTGCTGCTCGTGACGATCGCCATGCGAAAGCGCGCGGCGAGCTCCGTGACGACCTCTCGCACGCCCGGCAACAGCGTGTCTCCGCCCGCGACGAGCTCGAGGTACCGGCGATCCCGCTCGTCGGCCAGCCGCCGCACGCCCGCCTCGTCGACCCCGCGAGCGCTGGCGAGGTGCCAGGCGCCGCGCGCCTCGACGAGGAACAGCTGGCGATAGTCGTCGACGGTGAGATCGACGCCGACCGACGCAATCGTCTCGCGCGTCGCCTGGAAGTAAAGCCCTTCGGTGTCGACGAGGACTCCATCGTTGTCCCAGAGGATGGCCTTGAACACGCCGGGCCTCGTAGCGCCGCCCCTCGATGCCGGCAAGCGAGCCCGGCGGTAGCGGACGCCGCGCCTCTGCGTCTCACCGCTCGGAAGGACGCGGGCACGCGAGCGCCGGGCCGGCGCGATTCACGTCGTGGACGCCCACAGCAGCCACCCATCCGCCGGAGGCAGCAAGGGCCCCAGCTGGACGCGCCGACCGTTTCCCTGCCGCCCTGCCTGTCGGTGAGAGAGGCAACCCAGAGGCAAACCGACAAGGCGGCGAGACGAGACCAGACGAGACGAGACGCCGAGAAGCCGAGACATAAGCGCTCGCGAAGTACAAAGTTCGTGACTGCGCCACCAGAGATGGTGCTAGCCTCGGTCAAGGCGGATAACACCAACGCATCCACCGAGGCGGTGCTCCCATGGGTGACAAATCTCCGAAGGCCAAAGAGCGACAGAAGAAGCAGGACACGGCGGAGAAGAACCAGAAGAAGGCAGCCGCGACCGCCAAGGCGTCGCCTGCTCCGGCCGCCCCCGCCAAGAAGGGCAAGTAGCCGGGCCGAGCGGGGCCGCGCTCGGCGCGGCTCACACCCCGCTTCGACAAAGCTCCCCACCCCACCTCGCCTCTCCCGTGGCTCGGCGCGCGCGTCGCTCGGCGCCGGGCCACGGACGAGCCTGATTTCTTCCACTGCAGCATCTTCCTGGCGCGGCGGCCTCGCGCTAGAGAGGGCCGAGCCGTGCGACCCACCCCGCTCCAAGCCGTCGCGCCGCCGCTCGCCGCGCTCGTGATCCTGCTGGCGCTCTGGGAGGTGCTCGCCCGAGCGCTCGGCATCCCTGCCTATCTCCTCCCGCCCCCCTCGGACGTGGCGCGGGCGGGCGCGGTGAACGCCGCCACCCTGCTCGCCGGCGCCCTCACGACGGCGAAGGCCGCGCTCGCGGGCTTCTTCCTCAGCGCCGCGGTCGGCGTGCTCGCCGCCATCGCGCTCGCCTCGTCGCGCCCGCTCGAGAGGGCGCTCTATCCCTATACCGTCTTCCTGCAGACCGTCCCGATCGTCGCCATCGCCCCGCTGCTCGTGCTCTGGTGCGGCCCCGGCCTGCGCGCGGTCGCGGTCTCGGCGTTCATCGTCTCCGTGTTCCCTGTCATCGCGAACACGCTCGCCGGCCTACGCTCCGTCGAGCCCGCGCTGCGGGATCTCTTCCGGCTCTACGGGGCCGGCCGCTTCGCCACGCTCCGCAAGCTCGAGCTGCCCTCGGCGCTCCCCCACCTCGTGACGGGGCTCCGGATCGCGGCGGGCCTCGCCGTCATCGGCGCGATCGTCGGGGAGTTCGTCGCCGGCTTCTCGGAGGACGCCGCCGGCCTGGGCATCCTGGTCCTCTCCGCCTATCGCCAGCTGCGCACGGATCTGCTCTTCGCCGCCGTGCTGCTCGCCTCCGGGCTCGGCCTCGCGCTGTTCGGCGCCGTCGACCTCGCCGGCAGGCGGCTCTTGCGGCGCTGGCATCCTTCGGAGATCAATCGCTGATGCACTCCCCCGACAGCCGCCGGTTGTTCCTGCGACGCCTCGCCTCTCTCGCCGCCGTTCCCCTCCTCGCCCCGGCCTGCTCGCGCTCGCAGTCGCCGGAAGGCGACGGGCGCGCGTCGTCCGCCTCCCCGCAAGGAAGCGCGCCGCCCGCGCCTTCCCAGAGCGCACCTGCCGCGCCAGCCCAGAACGCGCCGGCCGCGAAGGTGAAGCTCGCCCTCAACTGGGTCCCGGAGCCCGAGTTCGGCGGGTTCTACGCCGCGCGCGAGTCGGGCGCGTTCGCCAAGGAGGGGTTCGATGTCGAGATCCTCGGCGGCGGCGCCGGCGTGCCGGTCGTCCAGATGGTGGCCGGCGGGCAGGTGGATTTCGGCATCTCCGGCGCCGACGAGGTGCTCACCGCGCGCGCCCGCGGCGCGGACGTGCTCCCCCTCCTCGCCGTGTTCCAGACCTCGCCGCAGGCCATCATGACCCACGAGAGCCGCGGCGCGAAGAGCATCGCCGACATCCTCAAGTCGGGCACGCTCGCGATCGAGCCGGGGCTGCCCTACGCCGCATACCTCAAGAAGAAGTACGGGTTCAACAAGGTGAAGGTCGTGCCGTACGACGGCGGCGTGGCCCGCTTCGTCGCCGACAAGGACTTCTCCCAGCAGTGCTTCATCACCGCCGAGCCGATCGCGGCCAAGCGCAAGGGGAGCGATCCCGCCACGTTCCTGGTGGCCAGCGAGGGGTTCAACCCGTACGTCGTGGTCGTGATCACGCGCGCAGCCCTCTGGAAGGAGAACCCGGAGCGCGTCCGCGCGTTCGTCCGCGCGACGCGCGAGGGCTGGCGCACATACCTCCAAGATCCGACGCGGTCCAACGAGATCATGGCCAAGCTCAACACCTCGATGGACGCGGAGACCTTCGTCGCCGCGGCCGAGGCGCAGCGGCCGCTGATCGAGACCCCCGAGACCAAGGAGAAGGGCCTCGGCGTGATGACCAGCGAACGCTGGGAGACGCTCGCGAAGCAGCTCGTGGACCTCGGCGTGCTCGAGAAGGCGCCGTCGATCGACGAGGTGCTCGTCGCGACGCGCTGATCAGCACGACAGGCGCCCCGCGCGCGGCGCGCGGCGAGAGATCTCGGCGCGCGACTTCGGCTACAGCGGGGAGCAGGTTCGTGTGATACGGGCTCAGCCGCTAGGCAGGCGAGTGAGGCGTACGAAAGTACGCCGCAGGGAGCCGAACGACGCGGATGAGCCCGTAGCGCACGAACCTGCTCCCCGCTGTAGAATGTCGGACGCCGCGCCTCAGGGCGTAGCCACGCCTCAACGCAAGGGAAGAACGCCCTCCATGGCTTCCATGCATCGACCTCGGGCCAGCCGGCTCCCGTTCGCCTCGCTGCCCCTCGCGGCGGCGTACGTGCCAGCCGCCGTCGCCATCGCCTTTGCCGCGTGCGGCCCCGAGTTCACGGCGCGCCCGCCCGACGCGTCGACGAGCTCGAGCACCGGCGGCGGGAGCGGCGGGAACGGCGGGAGCGGCGGGAGCGGCGGCGGGTGTCCTGGAGGCGGCATGCTCTGCGGCGACGCATGCGTCGACCCGATGACGGACGCGCAGCACTGCGGCACGTGCAACGTCGCCTGCCCGACCTTCGGCGGCGAGCCGACCTGCCAGGACGGGGTCTGCCAGTCGCCAGCGTGCGAGGAGAACCGCGGCAACTGCGACAAGGACCCCGAGAACGCCTGCGAGGTGGACCTCCTCACGAGCACCGCGCACTGCGGCAGCTGCGACAAGCCCTGCGGCGGCCAGTGCGTGCGGGGCGCCTGCATCGTGCCCACGCACATCGCGGCCGGCACGGATTACACGTGCGCGGTGCTCAGCGACGGCACGGTCTGGTGCTGGGGCAGGAACACCTGGGGCAACCTCGGCGACGGGACGCTGCAGCAGGATCGAGCGATCCCGAGGCCGGTCACGGGCCTCAGCGGCGCCGCCAGGGTCGCGGCGAGCATCTCGTCGGGGCGCGCGCACACCTGCGCGGTGCTGACCGACGGCACGGTGGCGTGCTGGGGCGCGGGCAACAGCGGACAGCTCGGCGACGGCGAGGCGACGAACTCCCCCTCCCCCGTGCGCGCCAAGGAGCTCGCGGGTGCGACCCAGGTCGCCGTCGGCGGGACCCATACCTGCGCGGTGACGGCGTCGCACGAGCTCTATTGCTGGGGCGAGGGCAGCTCCGGCCAGCTGGGCTATGGCGACGAGGTCGATCGGGTCGAGCCCACCGTGATGCTGGACGACGTGGACTCGGTGAGCGCCGGCCTCTCCCACACCTGCGCGGGCATGATCGAGCAGATGGGCGAGCGCAGGATGAACTGCTGGGGCCACAACGAGAGCGGCCAGCTCGGCGTCGACAGCTTCAACCAGTGGAACACCCCGAAGCAGCTCGAAACCCTCACCAGCGTCGCCCTCACGGCGGCGGGCGCCTTGCACACGTGCGCCGCGCCGGCGCGCGGCGTGGCCTCCTGCTGGGGCAAGGGCGCGCAGTTCCGCCTCGGGACAGGCCGTGTGAACGACGAAGCGTCGCCCCGGCAGATCCCGGACCTCGTGGACGTGACCTGGATCTCGCTCGGCGCGAGGCACTCCGGCGCGGTGGTGGCGGGCGGCGCGGTGCTCCTGTGGGGCGACAACGCGAAGGGGCAGCTCGGCAACGGCACGCTGGATCCCGGGCTCATGCCGCAATCGATCGGGCTGACCGATGTGGTCGAGCTGGCCCTCGGCGATGACCACAGCTGCGCGCTCAAGCGCACGGGCGAGATGCTCTGCTGGGGTGACAACAGGAACGGCGAGCTGGGCGACGGGACCGTCGAGCCCCGGCTCGTGCCGACGCGCGTCGCCTGGCCGACGCAGCCTTAGCGCGACATCTCGACCGCGGGGACCGCCGCGCGCCAGATGCTGCGCAGTCGCGCCGAGCCGCCAAGCTGGCGGCGACGCCCTCGCGCCGCCGTCTCGCGGACCGACGCGCGCGCTCCCGGCGGCGCATGCGCAGCAGGCCGACAGGGCATCGTCCGAGGCGCCTCAATGGCCTTCGGGGACAGTCGGCAGCATTCACCAACACGCGGCCAGGACGCGCTCTCCGCCTGTTGCATACATCTGTCGCCACGTGCACTACGTAACATACGTGACTGACGTGACTGACGTGACCGCGCTGTGCAGTCAGGGCGCAAGCGCGTAACTACGCAGACACACATATGAAACAGGACGCAGGCGACGCGGCACCGGTCAGCCGGTCTGCGGCCTCCCTGATATTTCATGTTCCGAAGAATTTCGACTCGACAGCCAATCAACTCAACCGCATATACTCCAGCTATCATGGCCGCGTCGTCAGCCTGACGAAGCCAGGCAGTTTGCACTTTGGCTTCTCGACGCGGCCTATTTCGACAACTCCGGTCCCGCAACCATGGACCCCTGGAGGGCATATGTCGCATTCCGCCACGCCAAAATCATCGCACTCCAACGGAAAATGGTTGGCTTGCGGCGCGCTGGCGCTCCTCTCCGTGGTGTCGCCGCTGATCCCGGGTCCGGCGCTGGCGCAGGGGGGATGCTACGGCGAGATCAAGACGTTCGCGACGGTTCCGGCGGCTCCGGGGTTCCCCGAAGGCATCGCGGTCCATGGGAATCGGGTCTACGTCTCCGGCCCAGCGACGTTCGGCACCGCAGGTCAAGGCCCGTCGACCCTCTCCGTATTCGACAGGGACAGCAAAGTCCACAAGAACACGATCGTGGTGGCGGGCGAGACGCTCTCCGCCGAGCATGCGCTGAGCTGCATCGCCGTCGATGATGACGGCCGCGTCTACGCGCTCAGCACGCAGCTCGGCCTTCTGCGCTTCACGAAGACTGGACACGGATATGTCCAGGAGACCTACGGCGATCCGCTGCCAGATCTACAGGCGTGCTTGATGGCCGCGCCGGGCGATGCGTGCTCGCCGACGCCCTTCCCGACGCCGCCGCTACCGAACGATATCGCCTTCGACGAGGAGGGTTACGCGTATGTGACCGACTCGCTGCAAGCGACGATCTTCCGCTACCCGCCCGGGGGCGGCGCGCCGGAGATCTGGTTCCAGAGCATGGCCCTCGTCGGCAGCGGCGACCTGCCGATCGGCGTGAACGGGATCCGGCTCGATCCGGAGCGGGAGCACGTCTATTTCTCGGTGACGTTCTCCCCGTCGGATACGAGCCTGGGGTCCATCTACCGGCTCCCGCTCGTCGACGCCCCCGAAGAGGCCGATCTGGAGCTGGTCCACGACTACGATGCTGGCGAGGCGCCCGACGGGTTCGCGTTCGGCAAGTCGGGGAAGCTCTATGTCGCGCTCGCGGCGGCCAACGCGATCTCGGTGCTCGACGAGTACGGGGTCGAGGAATCGCGCATCGACAGCGCACCAGGGGAGGAGATTCCCCTCGACGCACCCGCCAACGTGGCCTTCAACGACCCGGCACAGACGCTGCTCATCGTGAATCACGCGAGCTTCACCAGGGACCCCGCGCACTTCGGGGTGCTGAGGGTCTGGGTCGGCGACAAGGCCGATCCGCTCGAGAAGCCGTCGCTTCCTTGATGACGAGACCAGGGCTCCGGCCGGCGCCCGCGCCTCAGGCGAGGCCCCCGCGCCGGCGCACGATCCAGTGCGCGCCGAGCGCCGCGGCCGCCACCAGCGTCCAGGCCCAGGGGGGCAGGAGCGGCGCGACGTGGCGCTCGGCCGCCACCTGCGTCGCCGCAGGCAGCGACAGCGAGCCGGCGCCCGACGGGAGCACCGACGCGCCGCCCGTCGCGCGGGCGATCTCCTCCAGGCGGGCGACATCGGGGCGGGGATCGGCCCACTCGTCGCCGCCGCGCTCGCACGCGAAGTCGCGCCGCGTCGTCGCCCGCTTCTGGTCGCCTCCGGCGCCAGCGGCGCCTTCCGGGACGATCTCCACCGTGGCCGAATAACCCCCGGGCTCGAGGCGACCGGCGGCGAGCTCGACCGGCTCGCCCCCCTCGCCGATCGGCGCGGTCAACGTCTTCACGACCGCGCCGCTGCCGAGGCGCGCGATGGTCACCCTGGCCTCGCCGCGCTGCCCGGCGAGGGGGCGCAGCACGAGCGCCGTCTCCTCGCCCGCGAGGCAGCCGCCGCGCGGCTCGATGGCGGCAGGCTCGAAGCGCGGATCGCGCATGAGCCAGCCGAGGAGGGCGTCCCAGAACGCGCCGTGCGCGCGGCCCGCGGAGCTCGAGGCGAACGCGCTGAAGAGCAGGCGGTGGCTGCCGTCGAGCGTCAGCGCGATCGTCCGGCCGCTCTCGTGCTCGCCCAGCGAGAGCACCGGCATCGGCGCCCCCGAGGCCGTCGTGCGGGTCGGGTGCGTCATCAGCACCGTCGCCCCGGGGAGCGGATCGCCGACGACGTTGGTCCCCGGCATCTCCGGCATCTCGTCGCCGATCAGCGCGAGCAGCGGCGCGAGCACCGGCGCCGCGCGGCCCGCGGCGGTGATGCGCGGCACGAAGGCGCCGAGATCCACCTTGGGCGCGCGGCCGATGTCGAGATCCACCGGCAGGACGCGGGCGAGCCGCGTGCGCGCATAGTTGCCCGACACGAAGGCGTTCGGGCCACCCACCATGATGAGCCCGCCGCCCTTGTCGACATACTGGGCCAGCGCCGGGAGGTGCTTGGTCAGGCCGTACGGCGCGGCGTCGAAGTCCTGCAGGACGACCGCATCGAAGCTCGAGAGGTGGACGCTGAAGAGCTCGTCGACCGGGAACGGGATCAGCGCGAGCTCGTCCGATGACGCGTTCACCTCGTCGCCGGGCGTGCGCAGGATGAAGAAGGCCACGACGTCGACCGAGGCGTCGGCCTTGAGCCACATCCGGAGCGCGCGCACGTCGTACGTCGGCCGGCCCGCCACGTGGAGCACCCGGATGCGGTCGCGCGCGACGTCGAGCGTGATGTACCGGACGTCGTTCTCGGGGAGCTCGTCGCCGTCCGGCGCCTTGATCGACACCTCCAGGATGCGGGTGCCGGCGCGGTCGAGCGTCACGCCGAGCTCGACCGTGCCGACGCCGCCCTCGACGTGCGCCGTGCCCGTGGCGAGCGTCGTGGGCGCGCCTTGCTCGCGCAGCTCGCGGGCCACGACAGGGACCGCGTCGCACGCGAGGCCGCCGCTACAGCCGATGTCGATGCGGAGCGAGAGCGGCTGGTGGGCGACCGCGGCGCCGGAGGTGCGGACCGCGCGGACGCCGGCGTCGCGCACGGACTCGGTCGCCACCGCGACCGTGTGCACCGGGACGTCGAGCCCCTCCAGCGCGGCCCGCGTCGCCGCGGCGGTGTCGTCCGGGCCCGGGCGGTCAAGCCGGCCATCGGAGACGACGACGAACGCCGACGGCCGCTCGTCGGCGGCGCGGGCGAGCGCCTCGAGCGCGGCGCTGAGATCCGAGCGGCGCTGCGGCCGGCCTCGCGCGGACGCCGCGGCCGACGCGGGCGCCGCGGCCGGCGCCCCCGCATCCCTGTCGGGCGCCGGCACGGGGCCAGCGCTCCCGCCCGGCGCCGCGCCGCCGCCTTCGCCTGTCTGCGCGTCGGCCGGCAGCGGCGCCCCTTCGCCGAACACGTAGCGGGAGAGCCGGACGTCGGAGCGCTTCCCGAGCTCCTCGAGCGCCCGCTCGGCGCTGTCGCGGCGGGTCCCCGCGACGCCCGGCAGGTCCATGGATCGGGAGCCGTCGACCAGCACCACGACCTTGGGGCCGACGAGGCTCCCGCGCGACGTGACAGCGACCGGGCGGAGGATGGCGGCGAGCAGGCCGAGCACGGCGAGCGCGCCCGTGAGCGCCGTGACGAGCGCCGCCCGCGCGGACGCGGCGCCCGCCGCCCCGGCGGCGCGGCCGCGCGCGCGGGCGAGCTCGAGCACGAGCAGGCCGAAGCTCAGAGCGGCGACGACGCAGGCGACGGCGACGAGCGGCGACGAGAGGTCGCCCGAGGGCGCGAAGCTCCGGGTCACGGCCGCTCCGGGAGCGAGAGAAGCGCAGGAAGCGTGCGAGAAGAGGGAGTCCCGCTCGCCGCGCCGGCGTGGGAGAGCGACAGCGCGGGCAGCGAGTCGAGGGCGCGTGACACGCGCGGAGCCTAGTACATCGGGGCGGGGTGTCCCAGCCCGGCGCCGTTGCTGCGACCTCTCAGGCGACCTCGAACAACCGGTGAGCCACCTTGAAACGCCGGGTACGCCGCGCGTAGGCTCGAAGCCTTGTGACGATGCGCGAAGAGCTGGACGAGGCCGGGCGGCTCAGGGCAGAGAACACAGAGCTACGCGCGCGCGTCGAGGCGCTGGAGAAGGCGCTGGCGGAGCGCTCCAACGGTCACGCGCAGAACGGAGCTGCGCCGGGAGGCGCGGCAGGCGCGGAGGCCCTCGATGCGCTCGATGGGCTGCCCACGGCGGTGCCGGCGCTGATCCACTGGCGCCTGGATGGCACGGTGACGCACTGGAACGACAGCGCCGAGCGCATCCTCGGCTGGAGCGCGAGCGACGCCGTCGGTCGCAGGCTGGTCGACCTCGTGGGCGCAGACCCCGTGCCCCCGGACGCGGTGCGGGCGTTCAACTTCGCCCGGACGGAGAGCCGGTTCTCCATGACCATGAGCGAGGGCAGGACGAAGGAGGGGAGCGCGCTCCTCTGCCGATGGACCTACGCCGTGCTGCGCGACAGCCGAGGCGACGTGCACGAGATCGCGGCGCTCGTCGATGACACCAGCAACAAGCGGCGGAGGGAGAAGACGGTGCAGGGTCGGTACCAGCTGCTCTTGCAGCTGGTGGACAACGCGCGCAGCTCCATCTTCGTCAAGGACAGCGCGGGGCGCTACGTCTTCGTCAACCGCACGCATGCGCGAGCGATGCACAGGCACGCCCTCGAGCTCATCGGCAGAGAGGAGGCCGAGCTGAGCACCCTGGACCCCGAGGCCATCGAGAGGATCGTGGCGAGGGAGCGAGAGGTGCTCACCGGCGGGCAGATCATGCAGTTCGAGGAGGAGTTGCGGGTGGGCGACGCTCACCGCCATTTCTTCACCGTCAAATTCCCGATCCACGACGATCGCGGCGCGCCGATCGGTCTGGGTGGCATCGTGACCGATATCACGTCCCTGAAGCGCGCAGAGGCGGAGCGGGCCGCCCTGCAGGAGGAGGTCATCTCCGCGCAGCAGGCCGCCCTCCGGGAGCTCTCCACGCCGCTCATCCCGCTCGCCGACCGGGTGGTCGCGATGCCGCTCGTCGGGACGATCGACAGCGGGCGCGCGGAGCAGATCATGGAGACGTTGCTCTCCGGTATCAGCAGCCAGGGCGCCCACACGGCGATCCTGGACATCACCGGCGTGCGCGCCGTGGACACGCATGTCGCGGACGCGCTGACGCGCACCGCGCGCGCCGCCCAGCTGCTCGGCACCCGCGTGGTGCTCACCGGCGTCCGCCCGGAGGTGGCGCAGACGCTCGTCACGCTCGGCGTGGATCTCTCCGGGATCACCACGCTGAGCACGCTGCAGAGCGGCATCGCGCACGCCCTCCGCCACGCCAGACGGTAGCTGAGCGCGCCCAGATACCAGAGCTCCTGGCCGCTCAGCCCTCCTGTGTGAGGTACTGGAGGAGCGCGGCCTCATCGCTCGTGATCAGCCGCTCGATGCCGTCATCCCTCGCGAGGCGCTGGATCTGGAGCGCGCCGACGACGCTCTGCACGAGCACGCCGACCCTCCGGAAGCCCCGCAGCCAGTGCGGTCGGAAGCGCTTCATCGTCGCTTCGAACGACGGATCGTTCCTGCCGGGGACGGCGCGGATATCGATGAAGAGGGCGTGATGGGAGCGGCCCAGCCTGTCGAGGACGCGGATGAGCTCTTCCATCACGGCCTCGATCTCCTCCAGCGAGGTGAACGGCCTGCAGCTGCGGACGGTCCAGACGACGCGAAGGGACGCGTCGAACAGCACGGTGAAGTGGTCGTCTTGCCAGACCAGCTTCGGAGCAGCGGCGAGGCGACCCGAAGTCATCGCGCCTCACGGCCGCGAGGGCGCGGAGCGGGGTCGGCTGTCGTCGATGGCGCGGCGGCGCATCAGGAACGGCGCGTGCACCTGGTCGTCCTTGTAGTTCGAGCAGAGCACGTACATCGCGATGTTCACGGCCAGGCGGAACGCGCGCTCCCGCTGCGCCTCGCCCCCGGGCGTGACCTCGACGCTCGGCCCCCCGCCCTCCGAGCGCGCCAGGGCGCCGGCGAGGTCGTGGTCGGAGAAGATCACCTGCGGCATGCCGCCGCGCACGATCGCGGAGAGCTTCGGCGGGCCCTCGACGCGGCCGACGGCGCGCGGAAGGAGATAGAAGGAGCGGAAGACGACGTTCTCCGTGCCGATCGGGATGGGAGAGCCCTCCGGCAGGACGCGGGCGAGCTCGCGCCGCGCGGCGCGGCCGAACGCGCCGCTCCCCGGGGCGAAGTCGTCGACGAGGAGCACACCGCCGAGCGCGAGGAAGCGGCGCAGGCCGAAGACCTCCCGCTCGGTGAGCGGCGGGAGGTCGCCCTCGCCGCCCCAGAGCGCGAACGGCTCGGCGAGCAGCGCCGGGTCGTCGGCGCGGACCGTTGTCGGGTTGCGGCGCGCTGGCGCGCTCGTCCGCCGCTCCAGCTCGAACGACCAGCGCGCGGGGGCGGTGGCGCGCACGCCTTCCCATCGCGCGTCGCCCGTCAGCAGCGGCCGCGGGTTCCACGCCCCCTCCTCGCCAAAGGCGCGCACAGGGCGCGGCACCGCGAGGAGGAGCAGCGCGGAGACCAGCACCAGCGCCGCGGCCGCGAGGCGCCGCGGCCGCGCCACGGCGAGGCGCCGCGGCTGGGCCGAGGCGGCGGGGCGCGAGGGCGGCAGCGCCACCTCACCGCCCTGGCCGTGCGGCCGGCGAGCGCCGAGCCGGCCGAGCCATCGTCTCAATCGAAGTCCTCGACCCGCCATACGCCCGCCTCGCGCCGGAGCTTCACCTCGTGCCCACCCGGGATCTGCACCGTCGCGGAGTCGCCGGCAATCCGGACCTCGAGGCCCTCGGGCTGAGCGAGCCCCTCGACGAGCGAGCGGAGGTCGCTCTCGATGGCGGCGCGCGTGGCCGGCGTGAGGACGCGCAGCAGGCCGGCGTAGCTGCGGCGCGCGAGTACGCGGCGGAGCTGCTCGAGGGCCTGCTCGGGGGTGCGGCCGCCCGCAGGCAGCGCGTCGGCGGCCGAGATCCGGAAGGCGTGCTCGCGCTCGTCGAGCTCGAGGGTCGCGATCTCGCCGTCCGGGTAGCGGACGCGGGCGCGGGTCTTGACCACGACCCCGGGCGCCGTGACGCTCCGCGCCTGCTCCGCGAGCTCGGCGCGCGCCTCGGCGACGCGCCGCCGCACCTCGTCGCGCGACATCGCGGTGCGGCTCTTGTCGCTCAGCATGCCGTAGATCGCGTCGGCGTCGCCGCGCGCCGCGGCGTCGGCGTAGACCTGCACCGCCTCCTTGGGATCGGGGAGCGAGGACGACGCGCAGGCGAGGCCGGACAGCGGCAAGAGCGACAGGAGCGGCAGCGGCAGCCGCGGCGATCGGGGCAATCGCGGCAAGAAAAGCGCGAGCAGCGAGGTGAGGGCGCGCGGCACGGGACGAGCCTAGTACATCGGCGGCGGCGCGTCCCAGCGCCATGGACGAGCGCGGCGGCCGCCGTGAGGGGCCCGGCCGTGGTAAGCCGGCTCCTTCCGCGCCTCGCCTTCCCGCTCCACGACCTGAACGAAGCCGCCGCCGCATGACCGACGTTGTTGGAAAGCTCTGGGGGTTCTGCCACACGCTCCGCCACGACGGCATCGACCACGGGGACTACATCGAGCAGATCACCTACCTGCTCTTCCTGAAGATGGCCGCCGAGCGAGGCATCGATCTCTCGCGCATCGAGCACAGGACGCCCCGCGGCGAGGTCGATGCGACAGACTGCTCCTGGCCTGCGCTGCGCGCGCGCAGCGGGCAAGCGCTGCTCGACCGCTACGCCGACGTCCTCCGCTCCCTCGACGGAGCCCCCGGCGTCCTGGGGGAGATCTACGCGGGCTCGCAGCCGCGATTCAAGAGCCCCGCGAGCCTCGGGAAGCTCGTCGACCTCATCGACGAGATCGCGTGGACGCGCCTCGGCGTGGACATCCAGGCCGCGGCGTACGAGGGCCTCCTGGAGAAGGCCGCCGCCGAGGGCAAGAAGGGCGCGGGGCAGTACTTCACGCCCCGCGCCCTGATCCAGTCGATCGTGCGGTGCATCAGGCCCGATCCGCAGGGGAAGCCCGGCTTCGCCCTCTGCGACCCGGCGTGCGGCACCGGCGGCTTCCTTGTCGCCGCCTGGGAGTGGATCGAGGCCGAGGCGCGGGGCGCGCTCGACCGGGAGGCGGCGCGCCGGATCAAGGCCGGGGCGTTCTTCGGCCAGGAGCTCGTCGCGCGCCCCCGCCGGCTCGCCCTGATGAACCTGTACCTCCACGGGATCGAGCCGAGGATCACCCTCGGCGACTCGCTCGACGCCCCGCCGCCGGACGAGCGGTTCGACGTGATCCTGACGAACCCGCCGTTCGGCACGAAGGGCACCTACGAGACGCCGCGCCGCGAGGACTTCGCGATCGCGACAGCGAACAAGCAGCTCAACTTCATCCAGCACGTGCTGACGATCCTGAGGCCCGGCGGCCGGGCGGCGATGGTCCTGCCGGACCATTGCCTGTTCGCCGACCAGGCAGGCGCGGTGCTCGAGATCCTCGCCAGGGGCTGCGACCTGCACACGGTGCTCCGCCTGCCGCACGGGACCTTCACGCCGTACAGCGCCGGGGTGAAGGCCAACGTCGTCTTCTTCACGAAGGGCCGCGCGACGGAGAGGGTCTGGATCTACGACGCCCGGACGGGCGTCCCGTCGATCACCAAGAAGGGCCGGCCGCTCTCTCCGGCGCACTTCGCGGAGTTCGAGCGGTGCTACGGCGGCGACCCCGACGGGCGTGGAGCGCGCGAGGCGGCGAGCTCCAGCGAGGGTCGGTTCCGCAGCTTCGAGCTCCGCGAGGTGAAGGAGCGAGAGTTCAAGCTCGACGGGCTGAGGTGGCTCAAGGAGGAGTCGGTCGACGAGGCCGGCGAGCTGCCCGAGCCGGAGGAGCTGGCGACCGACGCCCTCCAGGAGCTGACGGAGGCGGTCGCCGCGCTGAACCGCGTGCTCGCGCTGCTCGAGGGCGGGGCAAAGGCGGCGGAGGCGTGAGCGGGCCGCTGCCCGAGGGATGGGCCGAGACGACGCTCGCGTCGATCTGCTCGCACCGGAGCGGGAGCTCGAAGCTCATCAAGGGGAAGCTCCACGCCGAGCAGCGGCCAGGGCGCTACCAGGGGTTCAGCGCCGCCGGCCCCGACGTGTGGTGCGACGGCTGGGAGCACGAGGGTGATGCGGTCGTGGTCTCCGCCGTGGGGACGCGGTGCGGGAAGGCGTTCAAGGCGCGCGGGCGGTGGTCGGCGATCGCGAACACCCACGTGGTCTGGCCGAATGAGCGGGCCATCGACGTCGACTACCTGTTCCTCCACCTCAACGACGAGGGATTCTGGGTGAAGGGCGGATCCGCGCAGCCGTTCGTGAAGGTGCGCGAGACGTTCGAGCGGCCGTTCTCTCTGCCTCCCCTCCCCGAGCAGCGCCGCATCGTCGCGAAGGCCGAGGCCCTGCTCGGTGAGGTGGACGCGGCGAAGGCCCGGCTGGCGAGGTCGTCGCTGCTCCTCCGGCGGCTCCGGCAGGCCGTGCTGGCGGCGGCGTGCTCGGGGAGGCTCACCGAGGACCTGCGCGCGCCGGGCGCCGCTGCGCCGGCCGCGGGACCGGCGGAGCCCCTGCCGCGCTCGGGGCCTGCCGCGCCCGGGGCGAGCAGCGACGGTCCGGGGCGTCCCCTGCCGCCGTCCTGGGCCCTCTGCCCGTTCGGCTCCCTGGTGGACAACCACGATGGCCGACGCGTCCCCGTGAGCTCCGCGGTTCGAGTGAGGCGCCGGGGGCCGTATCCGTATTACGGCGCGTCGGGGGTCATCGACTCGATCGATGGCTACCTGTTCGACGGCGATTACCTGCTGATCGCCGAGGACGGCGCGAACCTCCTGTCGAGGAACACCCGGGTGGCGTTCGCCGCGAGCGGGAGGTTCTGGGTGAACAACCATGCTCATGTCGTCCAGCCGAAGGCCGGCGTGGTCCTCGGGTACCTCGAGCTGCTGCTGAACTCGCTCGACCTGCAGCACCACGTGACCGGCTCGGCGCAGCCGAAGCTCACGCAGGCGGCGCTCAACGGCATCCCCGTGCCGGTGCCGCCGACGGAGGAGCAGACGGAGATCGTCCGCCGCGCTCAGGCGCTCTTCGCCCTCGCCAGCGAGGTCGAGGAGCGCGTGGCCCGGGCCGCGGCCCGGGCCGACAGGCTCCCGCACACGATCCTCGCGAGGGCGTTCTCCGGAGAGCTCGTCCCCACCGAGGCGGCGCTGGCTCGCGCGGAGGGGCGGGCCTACGAGCCGGCGGATGCGCTGCTGCGGCGCGTCCGGGGGATGGGGTGAGCGGATAGCTCCGCCTTCATATCCCGCCTCTACGGAACTCCTGTTGTTGTCGGTCCCGGAATTGGACCCCGACTGGCTGACGGACCTCCTTGCCAAGAGGAAGGTCGCGAACCAGTGAGTGAACCATGGCGGCCGCGATTGAAACGCCCCTGAAGGTCGAGATTACCGAGCATCTCTGGATCACCCTGAAGGATGGTTGCCGCCTCGCGGCGCGCCTATGGCTGCCGGAAGGAGCGCGCGAAAAGCCGGCGCCGGCCATCCTGGAATACATCCCCTATCGCAAGCGGGACGGAACCCGCGCCCGTGACGAGCCGATGCATGGCTATTTCGCCGGCCACGGCTATGCCGTGCTGCGGGTCGACATGCGCGGATCCGGCGAGAGCGACGGGCTGCTGTGGGACGAGTACCTGAAGCAGGAGCAGGACGATGCCCTCGACGTGATCGCCTGGATGGCGGCGCAGCCCTGGTGCGACGGCCATGTCGGCATGATGGGCAAGTCCTGGGGCGGGTTCAACTGCTTGCAGGTGGCGGCGCTCAGACCGCCGGCCTTGAAGGCGGTGCTCTCGGTTTGCTCGACCGACGACCGCTACCTCGACGACATCCATTACATGGGTGGCTGCCTGCTGAACGACAACCTGTGGTGGGGCACCATCATGCTGGTCTATCAGGCCCGCCCCGCCGACCGGGAGCTCTTCGGCGGCGGTTGGCGCGACAACTGGCGGAAACGGCTGGAGCAGATGCCGTTCTGGCCGGCGCTTGCGATGGTCCATCAGCGGCGCGACGATTACTGGCGGCACGGGTCGATCTGTGAGGATTGGAACGCTATCCAGGTGCCGGTCTCTCTGGTCGGCGGCTGGGTCGATTCCTATACCAACACGGTGCCGCGGATGCTGGAGCACCTCAAGGTGCCGCGGAAGGGCATCATCGGGCCCTGGGCGCACGTCTACCCGCACGACGGAACGCCGGGCCCGGCGATCGGCTTCCTTCAGGATGCCATCGCCTGGTGGGATCGCTGGCTGAACGGCATCGAGAACGGCGTCGACGAGGAGCCGATGCTGCGCGCCTGGATGCAGGACTACACGGCGCCGGAAACGACGCGAAGTCATCATCCGGGACGCTGGGTGGCCGAGCCGAGCTGGCCGTCGCCGGACATCCAATCCTGTTATCTCCATCTCAACAAGGACGGCCTCGCGCCGGTGAGCGGCGCCGAGGACGTCTTGGCGCTGCGCTCGCCGCACCATGTCGGCCTTCAGGGCGGGGAGTGGATGGGGGCAGGCTGCGTCGGGGAGCTGCCGGGCGACCAGCGGATCGACGATTTCGGCTCGCTCACCTTCGACACCGCACCGCTCAAGGAAGCGATGCAGATCCTCGGCGCCCCGAGGCTGGAGCTGGAGTTCACCAGCGATAAGCCGGTGGCGCAGCTCTGTGCCAGGCTGTGCGACGTGGCGCCCGACGGCGAGGCGCTGCGGGTCAGTTTCCAGGTCATCAACCTCACCCACCGCGACAGCCACGCGGAGCCGACCCCGCTCGAACCCGGCAAGCGCTACAAGCTGAAGCTGGTATTGAATGCCTGCGCGCATCGCTTTGCAGCCGGCCATCGCCTGCGGATATCGCTTTCCAGCGCCTACTGGCCGCTGATCTGGCCGGCACCGGAGCGCGCGACGCTCGGCATCATCACCGGCGCCAGCCGCCTCATGCTGCCGCATCGAAAGCCGCAAGTGGCCGACGGCGGCGAACCCTTCCTGAAGCCGGAAGCGGCACGAGCGACGCCGACCACCCAGGTGAGCGCGGGCAGCGTCACGCGCTCGGTGACCTTCGACATCACCTCGGGTGCGGTCACGACCGTGACGGATACAGTGGGCGTCTTCGGAGAAGGGCGCCAGCGCTTCGACGAGATCGGCACCGAGGTGCTGCACCATATCCGCCGCGAGCTCCGGATCGCGCCGGACGATCCGCTCCGCGCGTCCTTCACCTGCCGGCAGACGTATGTGCAGTCGCGCCCGGGCTGGGACATCCGCATCGAGGTGGTGACCATGCTCCACGCCGACCGCGATCATTTCTATATCAACGGCGAGCTCGACGCCTTCGAGGACGACATCCGCTTCGCCAGCCGTGAATGGCGGGAGAAGATCAAGCGGGATCTGATCTAAGGATCAACCGGGGAAGAGCTCGGGCGGCAAGGCGATCTGGGTCATCGCCGGGAACGACACGGTCGTCGAGGATATCGAGTTCACGGGCACCGCCGTCCCTGATCAGAACGGCGCGGGCATCTCGCTTCCTCGGCCCCCGCACGCGTCCACCACCGTCCCTCCACGGTAGCTCCTCCCGCTTCTGGAATCGACACGGGCCGCCTTCCGTTATTCTCAGCGCGTCTCATCGGATCGCCTTCCGCCCGCGGCTCCACGCCGTCATCGCGGGTCCGATCCGATGAGACGCATGATCCCGAGGAGGCGCTGATGAAGGTGAGGATCGTCGTGAATTACGTCCCCCGCTATCGCCGGGGCCACCGCTTCCACTTCGTCCCGCCGGTCACCGGGATCCACCTCGCGGCCATCACCCCGCCGGAGCACGAGGTCGAGCTCTTCCACGAGCAGGTGCGCCCTGTCCCCGTCGACGCCTCGCCAGATGTGGTCGCGCTCTCGTTCTTCTCCGGCTTCGCGCGCCGCGCGTACGCGCTCGCCGATCGCTACCGGGCCCTCGGCGTGCGCGTCGTCGCTGGCGGGCCGCATGTCTCGTACTGGATCGAAGAGGCGCTCCAGCACGTGGACGTGGTGGTCACCGGGGAGGCCGAGGCGGTCTGGCCCTCGGTCCTGCGCGATCTCGCGCGAGGCACGCAGCGCCGCGTCTATCACGGCGAGCCCGCCTCGCTCGCCGGGCTGCCGACCCCTCGTTACGATCTGCTCGAAGAGCGCTTCCTCGTCCCCCGCGTGCTCCAGGCGACGCGCGGCTGCCCGTTCACGTGCAGCTTCTGCACGGTGCCCGACCTCAACCCCGGCTTCCGCGTGCGCCCCGTCGACGAGGTGATCCGCGACATCGCCACCACGCATTTCCCCCGCTTCTGGCAGGAGAAGGTCGCGTGGTTCTGGGACGACAACCTGCTCGTCCAGCGCCGCTGGGCCAAGGAGCTCCTGCGCGAGCTCGCCGGGCTCGATCGCTGGTGGCTCACGCAGGCATCCATCGATATCGTCAAGGACCGAGAGCTCCTCGACGCGATGGAGCGGTCCGGCTGTATCGGCATCTTCCTCGGCATCGAGAGCCTCGACGAGGCCGATCTCAAGAGCGTCGACAAGCGCCAGAACCGCGCGCGCGAGTACCGCGAGGCCATCCGGAAGCTGCACGATCGCGGGATCTGCGTGATGGCAGGCTTCATCTCGGGCTTCGACGATCAGACGCCGGAGGTCATCGCCTCCACGGCCGATCGGCTGAACGAGATCGGCGTCGACGTCCCGTTCCTGAGCATCCTCACGCCGTTCCGGGGCACGCCGCTCTACGACGAGCACCGGCGAGACGGGCGCATCCTGGAAGAGCGCGACTGGCCCCATTACAGCGGCTATGGGGTCGCCTTCCGGCCGGCGCGCATGTCCCCCGAGCAGCTCCTCGCCGCCCACCGCCAGATGTGGAATCGCGCCTTCGGCCCGGCGGCGGTGCTCGAGCGCCTCGCGCGGGGCGCGCGGTCGTTGAGCCGCGGCGCCATGATGCTGTCGGCGGCGATGAACGGCTTTTACGGCCTGAAGCAGATCACCGGCAACGAGCCAGCCGCGCCGCCGCTCGATCCGAAAGGGACGATCCGGCACCCCGCGCCCGGAGACGCCCCGACCCGGCTCTCGCGCCTCGGCCTGAAGCGGGACGGCATCGGGAGCTCCCAGTGATCACGGAGTTTACAAACCCGACCTGGTACACACCCGAGGGTCGAGCTAGGGCAAATCTCTGATCTCGGACGTGCAGGCGCCCTCGTCGCAGCGCGCCGCGGCCGCCTGCTCGCTCTCTTTCTCGAGCCGCCGGCCGTCCTCCGCGAGCGGCGGATGCGACGGGCAATCGCACAGCGGCGAGCCGGCGAGGCACGCCGCCTCGGCGGCCTCGAACGCTTCCTTGTCGTCCGCGTCCACGCCGACGACATGGTCATCTTCGCCGCACGCCGCGCCGCCCAGCGTCGCCCACGCAATGAAAGAACCACGAGCCAACCAGAGAAAGCACCTGTGTGTCATGGCCGCCGCGTCGAGCACGGGACATGCCCGCTTCGGCACGAGAGAAACACGCTGGTTTTCTGTGCCATGGCGAGCCACGACGTGGCAGCGCGCGGCAGGGCGATCAGGCCGAGTTCGGGGGAGGCGGTCATGCGTGCCGGCGTCCATGAAGATGCGATTACTACGATTGTAACAGACTTGAAGAGCATGCGTGTCGTGCGTGCATCGAACCACGGCCCCAGGTCGAACCAGCCGTACGGTCACTTGACGCCGGAGGCGCAAGCGAGGGATGCTCCGGCGCCATGGCGGGCTCGAAGCGTGTGAACGCGTCCCTGGCGATGGCGCTGATCGGGCTTGCGGCGGCCGGCGGGTGTACCGTGCTGGCGGGGCTGGACGAAAGCTACCATCTGGTGGGCGGAGGCGGCGGGACCGGCGGCGGCTCGACGGGGGGCGAGGCCGGCGGCGACTCGACCGGCGGCGAGGCCGGCGGCAGCGCGGGCGGCAGCTCGACGGGAGGCGAGGCGGGCGCTGGCGCGGGCGGCGAGGTCGGCGCCACGGGCGGAGCCGGTGGCGACACCGAGTGCGCGACCTGCTCGTTGCCCCCCTACGACACCGACGATCCGGCCGATATGTGCGAAGCGTCGGCCGAGATCTACGAGGTGCTCATGGACTGTCTCTGCGCTGCCTGCGGCGCGGCGGAGGACTTGCCGTGCTATGGCGCGTGCGGCGCCGGCGAGGGGCGGAGCGCCGAGTGCGATGACTGCCTCGCCTCCGTGGCCGCCGAGGTGGAAGGCGAGTGCGAACCGGAGGTCGCCGCGTGCGAGTTCGACACGGGCGAGTGAACTCGGCCCCCCGAAAGCACGCGGGATGTACAGCGGCACGCCCGGAATCGGGAGCTCCGGGCATCTCGGCCAGGTCGCCCGGATCCCATCAACACCGCGCCTTTACGGCTCCGCCCCGGCCTCGCGGGGTTCCGCGCTCGCTCAGCAGGGCGTGAACATCTCGGCGCCGAGATACGTGTTCGTAGACTGGCTGTTGACCGGGTTGCCGAGATAGTCGTAGCACTGCACGTTCACCTGGGTGTCCGAGCCGACGCCGGTCCAGTACGAGACCTTGCAATACTGGTTGCCATAGCTGTACGCCGTCACCATCGCGGTCGAGTTGTACGACAGCATGTTGGGGTACCGGACGAAATGCGAGCCGACGGGCGCGTTGTGCCCCGCGCTGATGCCCGGGCCGAAGTAGCAAGGATGCAGCGTGTTGTACAGACCCGTGTAGCTCGCGGGCGGGGTGTATGACGACGACACCGGGTCGCTCGCCCACGCGAAGCCGCCCACGCGGCCGGTGCTCGGAATGCCGCGGTGATAGCTGAGGCTGAACAGGCTGTCGGCCGGCGCGCCCGCCGCGCCCCAGCAGCGCACGTCGATGACGGTGTCGGCGCCGCTCGGGTTCCAGCTCGAGACGTTGCAGTACTCCATGCCGCCGCCGTAGGCGGTGACATGCGTGGTGCTGCCGGTGGCGGACATGCCCGGAATGCGGACACTGTACTGACCGGTGCCCACGCGGGTGATGGTGCTGTACTGGCTGCCGCTCGTGTACTGGTACGTCGTCGAGGGCGTGTACGGCCCGTTGAGCGTGGCGGACGCCTGGTCGTTCCACAGGTACGCGCCGCCATAGCTGTTGTTCTCGCGCGAATAGAGGGCGACGAAATACGTGTTCACGGGGGCGCCGCCCACCGTGTGGCAGCGGACGTTCACGCGGAGCGTGGTGGCGAGGGCGCCGGTGCCCCACGACGCTACCTTGCAGCGGTCGCTGCCGCTGCCGTAGCTCGTGACTTGCACGTTGCCGCCGGCGCCGGCGAGGTTCGGGAAATCGACGTAGTAGACGCCCGTGCTCGTGTTGGTGATCGTGTTGGTGCCGCCCGCCGAATTGTAGGAATACGAGGCGTTGGCGTTGATGGTGCCCACGCCGGTCAGGGTCGACCACACCCAGCCGAAGCCCTGTGTGGACGAGCTGGAGAGCATCGCCTCCTCGGCGCTGCCGGTGTCCTCTTCGGAGAGCGCCGCGGCCTCGGGATCCTGCGCATCCGCGACGCAGCCGACCGCGACCGTGGCGGCGAGCGAGGCGAAGGAGGACACGAGCACAGCCAAGATGCCATTCTTGAGCGTCGACATGGGGAGACCTCTCGGGGTGAAATAGAGACTGGAGAGCGCGCCCTCTCTCGCGGTGCGCAGCTTCGTGGCGACGCGGGGGCTCATTGCAGCGCGCGGGCCAGACGCACGAGCATGCGAGCTGCTGCGGGTTTCCGGGGGTTCTCGCGTGGAGGGCGGGGCCGCCGGTGGTCCGGGCGTCACACGCGGCGGCGGGATTGTCGCCTGGCAGGTGACAGGGGCTGGCCCGTATCCAGCGACTCGCCGCCGGGTCGGCGAGCGAGGGAAACAGCCCGGGAGATCAGTAGAAGGCCCACGCGAGGAGGGCGCTCGCGCGCAGCGCGCCGCGGCCCGCGAGCCACGCGTCGGCGGCCATGCTCCTCCCTCGGGCGTCGCGGTGACGCCGGACATCGATCCCTGAGCGCGCGCTCGTCATCGCGGCGCCGCCCAGATGCTGCAGCAATGGAAGCGCTCCCGGCCCGAGCCGCGCGATCTGGGCCCCGCTTTTGTGCCCACCTCGAGGATGTACACGGTGTCCGCGTCCACGGCGAGCCTGGCGGGGTGCCTGTGCCGGGCGCCGAGGATGCGCAGGGCGCGCTTCTCCCCGCTCCGGCTGACGACCTGCGACGAGCTCCAGTCGTCCTCGCACCGCGAATAGAATAGATCCGCTCCACGCGCGGCGAAGCTGCAGTTGAAGTTGTGAGACAGGGAGCGATCGAGCAAGCTCCCCAGGCGAGGCAGGGCGCGGAAACCATCCTCTCGAGAGAGGCTGAAGAGGTCGTCGTCCGCTGCCCAGAGCAGCGCGTCGCCGCTCGCGCTGAAGTGGAACGCTGGCACCCGAACGCGCGCCAGCACCTCGGGGCGCCCCCCCATCTTGTCGACCCGTAGCAGCCGCGTGCCGCTGGGGCCGTCGTCGGACAGGTAGACGTACAGATCGTCGATGGCGAGCTTGTCCGGGTTCTCCAGGCCCCTCATGAGCACTTCGATCGGACCGCCTCGCTTCGGGAGCTTCAGCGCGGCGCGTTGTGCTCGATCCACCCAGTACACGCTCGTTGCGTCGACCGCCACGAGCTCCGGCAAGGCCGCCGACCCCCAGAGATCCTCCCGCGACGCGCTCGGACCGTAGCCGTAGGGCTCCGGCGCCGACAGCGCGCGGGCGACGTCGTCGGACATGACCAGCATCTCCCTCGAGCCTCCGGTCAGGCCCGCGCGCACCAGCCGGCCGTCCACGGTGAGAAAGTAGGCATGGGCCTCCTCGAGCGCGGGCGCAGCGCCGAGCTGCTCGAGCTTCAACGCGGGCGTGGAGGCGCCGCCGCGTTTTGGCATCGCCCAGAGCACGTCACCGCTCTCTTGTCGCGTCGTGTAGTAAAGGTCCAACCCCAGGACAGCGATGGATCCGATAGGCACGTCGTCGAGCGCCACGAGCCGCCGCGCGCGGGGGGCCTCCGGATCGAGCCGGAGCAGCATCCTGGAGGAGAGCGCGTAGAGCTTCCCTGCGATCGGATGGATGGTCCACGACCTGTCTGCAGGCGGAAGCGCCGCGACCTCTTGCCAAGCTCCGCCCGAGAGGGGCGCCCTGAACAGCGCCTCGTGAGAGGCTCGATAAAGAGAGCGGCCATCGCTCGAGAACGTGTAGTCGCTCCGCATCGTATCGCGCGCGCGCGCCACCGGGATCGCTGGACCTCCTGCCGCCGGCTGCCGCATCAGGTCGTCCCCGCTCCTCCAGTACGAAAAGCCCGAGTCCACGAGCTCGATCCGGTCGATGGATGGCCCGCCCGGCGCGGTCACGACGACCGTGGGCGAGCCGCCGCGCCTGGAGAGCCGGAGCGCTGGATCGCTAGCCCTGACTGTCGACAGCGCGCCAGGAAGGGACGCGGTCACGGTCGGCTCGCCGAAAGCATCCACCTCGTCCATCAACCGCGCGCCGCCTTCGAGATCGAGCCGAAGGAGGCCGTGTCCTCGGCTCTCGGTGAAGTACAGCGCGCCCGCATGGATGCCCCTCAAGGACAGCTCCGGCCTGCCGTCGAAGTCCGTATCCGCCACGGCGATGATGTCGAGCACGGGTCGCTGCTCGGGCTCTTCCTTGCCCTCGTCCCAGAACAGGAGATCGAACTCGCTCACGGGCCGCGGAGGCGGCGCGGCCCCGCAGCCCATCACGACCATCGCCCCGCCCAATGCACCGGCGCGCACGATCTCGCGAAGACTCCGGCTCCCCCTGCGGGACGCCCCGCGCCTCCACCCCTGGCCGCCCATACGCCTGAGCGTATCACCTCATGGCTTGTGGCGCGGCGACCGCGCGGGCATGAAGCCCGCTCATGCCCCTTCGAGAGCTCCTCCCCATCGTCCTCCTCGGCGCAGGAATCGCGCTCGGGGCGGGGAGCGCGGCCTGCGCCGCGCGACAAGGCTCGACCGGCGCGAGCTCGTCGAGCGTCGCCGCGCAGCCGGCGCGGCCGAGCGCACCGGCGGGCGCCTCCGCGGCGGCGCCGGCGCAACCGGCGGCGAGCGACCCGGCCGCGCCCGAGGGCGCTGCACCCGAAGCGCCGCCCGCCTCGGCCGAGCAGATCGCGCGCCTCCCGCCGGGCGCCGCGATCTACGCCTCGCTTCGCAACAATGCCCTCGACGTCGCCGTCCAGTATGTGCCCCAGATCGCCGAGGTCCTGATCGAGGCGAACCGCGCGCTCGGCAGCCAGGATCCGCCGGATGTGACGCTCGCGAAGGCCGGCGTCGATCCGCGCAGGCCGATCCTCGGCGCCGTGGTGCCCGCGTCCGAGAAGAGCGCGCGCGCGGTCGTCGACGCCATGGCGAAGGGGGCCTCGGGCAAAGCGCTCGAGAAGGTCGTCCGCGGGCACGCGGCGGACGCGACGCGGGTGCGGCTCCTCGTTCCGCTGGTGAGCGGGGCGGACCCGCGGCGCGCCCTGGCGACCGTGATTGACGTTCTCACGGGCGGCGCCCCGCTGGACGCGTGCCCGGGTGCGGTGCGCTGCGCCGGCTTCGGCGCTCGGGCGCCGCTCGGCGTGGCGCAGGGCGGGATCGCCGCCGTCGCGATCTACGCCGACGGCGCCGACCTCCGGCTCGACGTCGTGCTGTCGCTCTTCGGGTCCGGCGGCGATCCGGCCGCCCTGAAGGAGCTCGTCGCGTTCGGCGAAGAGGTCGGGGGCCCGGAGGGCCGGTGCTCCAGGTTCGACGCCAGCCCCGTGGTGTCGGTGTGCCTCGATCCCGACCGGATGGGCGAGCTGGGCGCGACGGACGGCTACGGCAAGATCGTGAGGGCGCTCTCCGGAGGCCACGTCGATCCGAAGGTGATCCCGAGCATCGCCGCCCAGGGCCTCGCCGAGGCCCGGCAGAACCTCTGGCTCGCCGCGCCGACGCGCAGGCTCGCCAGCGACGGCACCCTCGGGGTCACCGTGCAGGGCAAGCGGAGCCGCTTCGTCGCGTCGTGGGCCCTGACGGACGCCTCGCGCGGCGGCGTCGAGAAGGCATTCACTGCCGAGCGATGCGCCGTCGGCGATGCGGCGGTCACGGAGCTCTTGCCGGCGCTCCGCGCGGCGGTCGGCGATCCGGGGAAGGGCTTCGACGACCCGAAGAAGGTCGTCACAGCGTTCGAGGAGGCAGGCTGGCCGGGCTATCTGATCGCCGCCGCCGGCACATGGACAAACCTGCTCGGCGTGATCGCAAGTGTGCTCGAGCAAGGCCCCGGGACCGACCCCGACTACCATGTGTGCGCCCGATACGACAACGGGCGGCTCGTCCTCGTGTCCGAGATCCGGAGATGACAGCGCGCCCCTCGCCGGGCACCCAGGCCGCGCCGGCGCGATGGTACAAGAGGAGAACGCACCTGCCATGAGCACCGCCCTCCCCGCCTCCTTCACCGATCTCCCGCTGCTGCGGGGCCGCAATCCCCTCGCACGCCGCATCGAGACCCGGCACGGATTCCCCATCCTCCCCGGCGGATTCCCGGTCGTGGGCCACATGCCGGCGATCGCCGTCGACGAGCTCGACCTGCTCCGCGAGGGCCAGCGCCGCTTCGGCTCCCTCTTCTTCTGGGCTCCTGGCGTCGACGCCTGGCAGCTCATCTACGCCTCGAACGAGGCGTTCTCGCTCTTCAAGAGCAAGGCCGTCGACTCCTCCTATCTGACCGAGGGCGGCGTCGGCCACCTCTTCGGTCAGACGCTGATGGCCCACGACGGCGCCTCGCACCGCCGCCTCCGCACCGCGATGAACGGGCCCTTCTCGCCGAAGGGCCTCGACGCCGCGGAGGTCGGCGCGATCGTCGCGACCAGCGTCGGGCGCAAGGTCCGCTCGTGGCTCGGCCGGCGCGACGTCCTGCTGCTGCGCGAGACCCGCGAGCTCGCCCTGGAGGTGATGTTCAAGATCACCGGCGTCGAGGACGACGAGCTCCCCGAGTGGCGCCACTATTACGAGGATCTGATGCTCGTGATCCTCAGCCTGCCCTTCGACGTGCCGGGCTCGCCGCGGCGCCGCGGCCTCCGCGCCCGAGCATGGCTCGACGAGCGCATCGGCCGGATCCTCGCCGGCGTGCGCGCCCGCGGCGACGCGAAGGGCCTCCTGCCGGCGCTGCTAGAGGCCCGCGACGAGGACGGCGAGCCGCTCTCGGAGCAGGATCTGATAGGCAACCTCCGCCTGCTCCTCCTCGCTGGCCACGAGACCTCGGCCTCGGTCATGGCCTGGTGCGTCGCCCACCTCGCCGAGAGCCCCGCGGTCTGGCGCGCGCTCCGCGAGGAGGCGTCGAGCGCGCCGGATCTCCCGCGTTCGCCGGCGGATCTCCGCCGCTTCCCCTTTGCCGAGGCCGTGTTCCGCGAGGCGCTCCGCCTCCATCCACCGGTGGCTCACGATGCCCGCCGCGCCGTCGCCGATTTCGAGCTCGACGGCCGCGCCGTCCCTGCAGGGACCCACGTGGCGATCCCGCTGGTCCTGCTCTCCCGCGATCCGGAGCTCTACCCGGATCCGGACAGCTATCGCCCCGAGCGCTGGCTCGGCCGCAAGGAGGCGCTCTCGCCGCTCGAGATCGCCCAGTTCGGCGGCGGCGCGCACTTCTGCCTGGGCTATCACCTCGCCTGGATGGAGATCGTCCAGTTCCTTGTCGCGCTCGGGCGGGAGCTCCCGGCCTCGGGCCCCAGGCTCCAGGACGGATTCCCCGCCTCGCGCTACCTCCCGGTGCTCCGCCCGTCGGGGAGCGCGCGTGTCCGATTCGACGGCTGAAGCGCCGCGTCCGGCGACACCATAACAAGCGGTCCGTCGCGCGGTTTATGGCGCGATTGTATAGCAGCGCTCATCGGGCCGTTTCGCGCGGAGCGCCGCGGGGCGCGGCTGCGGTGTCTTGCAGCCCGGAGGCTGCGAGCCGTTCCCGTCGGCGTATCCCGCCTCTCTCCCGCCCGACGTCGCCGCGATAATCAGCTGGCAAATCCCATCTGATTCATCGCCTTGTCGGGCCGCATCTGTTCACCATCAGGAGAGCACTTCGGCGGCGTTCTTCGCCGCAAGGACGTTGTCGATCCAGCGGTCGAGGGTCGCAATGTCCGTGCACGCCTGGATGCGAGCGCTCTCGCTCTCGGTGAGCACGATGTCTGCACGCGCCAGCAGCCGCAGCAGCGTGTCCCTCTTGCCCTCGAGCTTGCCCTCACGCATGCCCTTGAGCTCGCCCTCACGTAGGCCCGCGAGCTTGCTGCGATCCATCAGCTCCCGCACGAACGGAAACCTCTCCTCGCCTTCGATCTGCCGTTCCATGACCAACGCCTCCAGAGCCCGCCGCATGGGCTCACGCAACCCGCTCCAGATGACCTGAAAGTAGACCATCGCGTGCTCCTGGTCGAGCCGGCCGAGGCCAACGAGCGCCGCCTGGACCACGGCGAGCCCCTTCGGCCCGTTGCCGTGCGCCACCGCCGAGAGCACGGCGAGCTCGGTCTCCCTCTCCGCGTCGGCTGGGTCGGTGATCTCGGGGACGACGGCCGGACCGAGCACCAGCGGCTCGACGTGGCCGAGGCCTAGGCCGAGGTCGATGCTCTCCGCCGCCCAGGAGGCCACGCCGACGTCCGGTGCGACCACGAGGACGACGGTGCCGCAGCGCTTCCTGGCGCGCACGACCGTGACGTACGTCGGCCACGAGAACTTCTTGTCGGGATCCTCGTCGCGCTGGATCTCGACGACGATCGCCAGCACGAGCGCGCCGCTCGCGCCTCGAAGCTCGAGCACCAAGTCGGCGCGGAACTCCACTGGGATGAGCTGGTCGAGCGACGACTCGACCACCGCGACCGACGCGTGCGGCGGCACCTCGACGTGGAAGAGCGTCGCGAGCAAGCGGGGAGCAAGCTCCGGGTGCTCACGGAACATCTCGACGAGGGCGTTGTGCTCGAGCGTCGGCATGACGCTCGGCCTCGAGCCCCCCCCGTGCCGACACGAAACGACGGGAAAACGCGAGGAGAGATCCGCCTCAGGGGTGGCGGCGCCATGGCGGATGGAGGCGGCCACGACGCATCCCTCCATGGCAGCCCGGCCCAACGACTTGGTCTTCTGCCGCGCGTGGGTGCGCGCAGCGCGCCCGCGCGTCGGTCAGCCGAAGCCGCCGGACCAGATCTGTCTAGATCGTTGCCTTCTGCAACCTCTCCCACCAAAGCAGGGCAAGCACGAAGTGTTCGTCTCTGGCTCGCAGGCGACGATCGTGGCCACGGTGCGTGGCGCGCCTCTCAATCGGCTCCGGCGAGCAACCGCTCGATCTCGTGCATCGTCTCGACGTCATCGCCGACCATCGCCTTCATCGACCGGATCCTGCGGCACACGATCTCAGCGATCTTGTCTTCAACGGTATCGTCGGCATACGCCCAGTAGACCTGCGCAAAGCGTCCATCGCGGTGACAGCGGCCCTCGATCTGCGCCATCTGGATCGCCGACCACCGCAGATCGTGGATCACCTCCGAGCGCGGCACCTCGTTGTGCTCGCCCTGGTGGAGCGAGATCCCCTCTTCCACGGTGAAGAGCACCACGCGCGGCTCGCCGCGCTGGAAGCGGAGGCGCTCGGCCTCCTTCTCGCCGGCCGGCAGCGCGCCGTGGATCAGCGCGCACGGGACGCGCTCCCGGGCCAGCGCGGCCTCCACGGCCTCGAGCGTCTCCATGAAGGCGACGGAGACCGCGACCTGATGCCCGTTGTCGAGCAGCTCACGCACCAGCTCTACGGTGCCGGCCACGCGGATGAGCGAGCTCTTCTGTCGCAGGCGCAGCGTCGCGGCGAGCGCCGACCTCGGGTTCGCGCCCTTTGGCAGGAGATCCATCTCCCGGCGGAACGCGGTCCACGCCTGCGCGTAGAGCTCGCGCGCGGAGGCGTCGAGCTCGAGCGGGGTGAGGATGCGGTTGATCTCGGGCCAGCCGGCCACGTCCTCCGGGCGACGCCGCATCCCAACCGCAGGACGGCCGTCGAACAGGAGGGCACGCACCTTCTCGCAGTCCGCCGGATCGCCGCGCCAGTCCCACCTGCCGAACGCGCCGCGCGCAACGCCGAGCCCCTGGCCTTCGCACCACTGCTCGAAGTCCTTCAGATCCGCCGAGCGGCTCCCGGTTGCGCTCGCCAGGAGCGGCGCGAGATACGACAGCTCCAGCGGGTTCTGCCCGGCGGTGGCCGAGAGCCACAGCACGAACCGTGCGCGTGCGTTGAGCTTGACCGCGAGCTTGGAGCGCGCCGCCGCCGGGTTCTTGCAGCGATGGCTCTCGTCCCAGATCACCACGTCGAACTCCGCGGCGCTGCCGGCGCGCGCAAGGCCCTTCTTCGATCGGATCCTTCGCCGCGCCTCCGGGCTCACCTCGAAGAGCTTGCCCAGACGATCGTAATTGATGATCACGATCTCTTTGCCTGCGTCGCCCATGGCCTGAACCGTGCGGCGCCAGTGCGCGACGACGGCGAGCGGACAGACGATCAGCACCGTGGTGACGTCCGGCATCCCGAGGACCGCTGCCCAGGCGGTGATCGTCTTGCCGAGGCCGACGTCGTCGGCAAGGAGGAACCCGGCGCGCCTGGCGGCCTTCGCGGCGGCGATGGCCCGCACGCCGTCCAGCTGGTGCGGGCGGAGGACCATCGCCCCGGCGGGGGCGGCCGGCGCGGGCGCGGGGTCGTCGTTGAGCTCGTGCTCGATGCGTCGCTCCCACGAGTACGGCGCGGCGCGGAACGGCGCGAGGGCCGGCGGGAGCGTCTCTGCGCGAACGACGAACACGCCGTGCTCCGCGTCCCAGCGCGCGCCGCTCGCGGACGCGACCGCGCGCATCGCGAACGGGACGTCGAGCACATGGGCTCGCTCCGGCGCCGCACGCGGAGCAGGGGCCGCTGGAGCGGCCGCTCTGGAAGCTTTACGCGGGGCCGACACCGTTCGCTTGGCACGCATCGTCGTCATGACGACCCTGATACCAGCGCGGACGCGCGCCCGCGCTAGAAGACGCCGCGCATGGCGGCACCGAGGTGCAGGATCTGGAGCGGCGTGTCCGAGGGCGTGCGGATGGGGCGGAGCTGGTATTCGAGGACGAGCGTGGGCTGCGCGTCCTCCTCGGGGAAGAGCGCGAAATCGAGGCCAGCGCCCGCGTAGAGATCGGCGCGAAGCGCGTCTCGCTCGCCGCCGACCTCACCGCCCAGGCTCAGAAAGGGATCGATTCGCTCGTAGGCCGTCACGTGGGCGAAGGCGAGCGGCCGGAACTGGCCGCCGAGCGCGAGCACGCCGCCGCCGCGCCCCTCCACCTGCTCATAGCGGAGCGCGCCGGCGAGCCCGATTCCGCGCACGCTCATCGAGGCGCGCAGGCTCACCCCGCCCGGCTCCGCCCAATCGCTGATCGCGCCTGCAGCGCCTATCTGGGCCTGGCCCCAGAAGCGGAGCTCATTGAGCGCCTCGACGATGGCGGAGCCCATGCCGGTGAACGCGGGCGCCGAGTCCGAGGCGCTGGCCGCGGCAGGAGACACGAGCGCGGCGGCCACGGTCGCGGCGCCGAGGACGCGCCCCGCGGGCGAGCGCGCGCCGAGGCGGGGGCGCGGGAGGGCCTCATCCAGGGTGGGCGGCGCGGCGGCGCTCATCGCGCGAGCCTATCACCCCTCGCGTCAGCACCAGAAGGAGCCCCAGCCTGCCAAACAGCGTTGAACAGCCGTTCGAGCGGCTCACGGCGCAGCGCTCCGAGAACGGGATGAGCGCCCCCCTGCTGCGGCGTTACCCCGGGACCATGCACCACCGAACGCTGCGCACCGCGATCGCATGGCTCGTGCTCGCCGCATGCACGCCCAAGCCGGCGAGCGACGGCGAGCCCCCTCCCCCGCGCGACGCCTCGAGCGCGGAGGCCCCGCTCCAGTGCGTCGACCCGCCTCAGCCCGACCCCCCTGCCCTCGCGGCGTCGCCGGCGCCGAGCGCGGAGCCTCCGACCGCTCCCTACCAGCCGCCCCCCGAGCCAACAGCGGAATCGAGCGGCACGGCGCCGCGCAAGACGATCGGCACGTTCGACGACTGGGTGAAGGAATACGCGGGGCTCGGCGTGCCCGAGGCGGAGAAGAGGCCGCCGCGGCTCCGTCGCGCCAAGGAGCTCGCCCTCGCCTCCGGGCGCATCGCCTTCGTACGCTCGGGCGACGTCTTCACGATGGACCTCGCGACGGGCGTCGAGGCGCAGCTCACGCGAAAGACGCAGCGCAACGTCGCGCCCACCTTCCTCGGCGACGGCCGGCGGATCGCCTTTCTCAGCAACCGCGACGGGATGGCCTGGCGCGTCTTCCTCATGAACGCGGATGGCACCGAGCAACGGCCTATCACCGGGAAATTCGCCGCATGGTACGGCGAGCCCTCGTTCGCCATCTCGCCGGACGGCGCCCGGGTCGCCTACGTCGCCAGGGCGCGAGCGCCGGCCGACGAAGGCCTGGAAGAGCTTCATCTCGTCGAGATCGCGAGCGGCGACGACCAGCGCATCGGCCAGCCGACGACGCTGAGCGAATGCTCGTTCTCGCCGGGCGGCGACGCGATTCATTGCGTCGCAGGCGAGTTCGACGCAGAGCACCTCCTCTCGGTGGAGGTCGCCACGAGGCGCGTCAGGCGCTTGCCGGACGCGGGCAACCACATGTTCAGCGCCGCGCGCTCTCTCGGCGATCGCCTGCTCTTCTCGGCGAGCCCGACGGAGGCTCTCTGCTGCCAGCGGTCGCAGCTCTACACGACGGCCCTCGACGGCACCGGGATCAAGGGGCTCGGCTCGTTCTGGGTCTCGGGCTCGATGCACCCGGAGGTCTCGCCGAAGGGCTCGAAGATCGCCGTCGCGTGGTCCGTCCGCGTGGGAGGGTTCGGCGCGGATTACTGGAACGAGATCACGCTGCTCGACGCGAACGGCGGCGCCGATCGCCCGCTCACCAGCGCGTTTCCGCGCCCCTTCTACAGCGCCTACGGGCCTGCCTGGGCGCCCGACGATCGCCACCTCGCCTTCACGCTCTCGTTATGCCCCTACCTCGGCTGCGAGCCGACGATTCGAAGCGTCGTCGTCGTCGACACCCGGGACGCCAAGGCCGTACCCGCGTTCATCGCCTACGGCGGCAGCGCCTCGTGGAGCCCCGTTCCCTGAGAGAGACGACGCTTCGTCGACAGCGCTGCACCGGCTGGTCGGGCTGCCGGCGGTGCTCTCGGTGGACGAGGATCGCCGCGCCTCAGAGCCCGCAGCTCGGGTAGAGGTTGAAGACGCCCTCCGCGTCGAGCTTCGACGAGATCGACTCCGGGTAGGACACGCCGTCCGCGTGGCACGTCGGCTGGCCAGCGGCGTTCGTCGTGCAGTCCGTCTCGTTCGGGAGCGAGCCCTTGCACGGTCCGAGGAGGGTGAGCTTGCACGTCGGCGACGAGTCGCAGATCCGCAGCTCCGCGAACTGGCTCCACAGGAGACTGCCGCACGCGAGCTGCGCGCCCTCATCCGCGCAGGCATAGGCGACCTCCTGTCCCGGGACGAAGATGTTGCCGAACATGGTCGCGTCCGGGAACGTGTACTGCGCCGGGTTCATCCACGGCGCGTCCGCGAGGCCCGGGTGCTTGCCCACCATCCGGATCGGCACCTCCTCCAGGAAGCCGTTCAAGGTCTGGAGGAGACACGCCGTCACCCAGCGCTGCGGGGACGTGAGGGTCATCGCCTGACTCCGCCACGGCGCCGCGAGGCCGAGCGCCCCCTGGTACACGTAGGAGGACGCGCCCACCACCCCCTTCACCGTCATGTCCGGGCGGAGCGCACAGCCAACGACATAATGGAGGAGCTTGCGGCCCTGCGCCGTCTCCAGGAGCGGCGTGTTCGCGAGCTTGCCGGCGGCGTCCGCGAGAGGAGCCATGGCGAGCAGCTGGAGCATGTGTATCGTCCGCGGCTCCCAGAGGAACTTCGGATCGTCGCCGTTGGGAAAGACATACGCCTGCTCGACCGACGCCACGTCTTCCTCGGCAGCGATGTCCTCCTCGTTGTCGTGGGCCGGCGCCGGCGTCACCACGCATCCAAGCGCGAACAGGCACGTACCGAGCAGCGCTGTAACCGGGGCTCCTAAGCTCGACATGATCTTCTCCTGAGGCGACGCCGTGCGGCGCGTTCTGACCGGCTATATTCCAGTTTTCGTGCCAGGCGGCCGCCCCCCCTCCCGCACGGGACGCCGGCGCGGCGCCCTTGCACGAAAATTCATAAATATTTCCAATATTTAGGACCAGAATCCGGCGCGAAAGCGGGCTCCCGGGGCGCGTCGGATGGAGGCTCTGCCCCTCACCCGCTGATGGCCGGAGCCGCCATCGGATCCAGCTGAGCCGCCAGCCGCGCGAGCCGCGTGCGGAAACCCGGCGCCTCGTCGAGCAGCGCCGCCGCTTCCTGGAGAGCACCGGCGGCTTCGCTCGACCGCCCGCCGGCGATCGCCACCTCGGCGCGCATCGAGAGCAGCTCGACGAGCTCGATCGCCAGGAGGCCGCCCCGGCATTGCGACAGCATGTCCTCCCACGGATCGGCGCTCGCGGACGGCTCGCGGGCGCGGAGGCCTTGCTCGCAGAGCACCAGGTGGAGCGCGCGGTAGAACACCCACAGCGAGGGCGCTGAGACCAGCGAGGGCGCTGAGGGGTCGGGCGGACAGCTCCGCTCGATCCACGAGAGGTGGCGGCTCGCCTCGTCGTGGCAGCGCCTCGAGACGAGGATGCGCGCAAGGAGCAGGGAGCACTCAGGCGAGGCATGCTCGAAGAACCGCCGCTCGAGCACGTGCGCGCGGCGGGCCAGCTCCAGCGCCTCGTCCCCGTGATCGCTGGCGTGGAGCAGCTCCGCCGCGTTCAGCGTCAGGTGGCGCTCCAGGACGGGGTTTCCGAGCTCGCGCGCCAGCGCGATGGCGTGGCGCATGTCGGCCATGGCGAGGTCGAACTCGCGCCGCATTGCCCTGAGCGGGATGCGGCACGTGCAGGCGGCGCAGAGGTGAGGCCAGTCCTCGGCGGACGACGCCAGGGCGAACGTCTCATCGAAGCGGGCGTTCGAGAGGTCGAGCTCTCCCAGCCACATCAAGGCGGGCGACAGCAGGAGGAGCGCGACGATCCTGGTCCCGTAATCGCCCTCGGCCTCCGCGCTGGCGGCGCCTCGCGTGAGGAGCTCGACGGCCTCGGCGACCCGGCCACGCCGGAAGCAGGAGCGCCCCTCGGCGACGAGCACGCGGCCCTCGAGCGCGCGCGCGCGCGCGCCGAACCGGTCGACGAGCGCGCGCGCCTCGTCGACGCGCTCGGTCGAGCGGTCGAACTCGCCCGCCCAGTCGAGTGCGGCCGCCTCCTCGAGCAGCACGTCGGCGAGGGAGGCGTCGTCGCCGAGCTCCGCGGCCAGCGCCCGCGCGGCCACGAGGTCGTCCGTGGCCTCGCGCGTCCGGTCGACGCGGTAGCGGCTCTTGCCCCGCCCCGTCAGCGCGCGCGCTCGCCGGCGCGCGTCGTCCGCCGCCGCGAACGAGAGCGCCGCCGTGTAGTGCCGGTCCGCCTCGACGTGGCGGTGCCGCGCGAACGCGAGATCGGCGAGCGTGAGGCACGCGTCCGCCGCCGCCTCCCGCGCCCCGCACCCGCCGGCGTGCCGCGCGAGCGGCGCGAGGAGCTCCGCGCGAGGCCCCTCCGCCTCCACCCTGGCCGTGAAGTAGGCGAGCGCGCGCAGGTGGATCTGCGCGCGCTCCGCCGGGTCGAGCAGCTCGACCACCGCGTCCTGGAAGACGGCGCTCTGGAACGAGTATCGCTCGCCCGCGCCGCGCTCCAGGATCTTGTGCTCGACGAGGGCGCTCAGGCCGTAGCCCGCGTCGATCGGCGTGCCGGCTTCCCCCGCCCGGGCGATCGAGTCCAGGATCTGCTCGATCTCCGCGCGGGCGAACGAGTCGCCGAGCACCGCGCAGAGCCGGACGCACGCCGCGAGCTCCGGCGAGAGCGCGTCGAGCCGCCGCTCCGCGAGCCATTGCCACGCGGGCGACGGGGGCAGGTTGTCGAGCTCGGCCGTGGCGACGTAGTGGGTGCCGGCGTTCACGCGGCGCTTCACGAGGCCGGCCCGCTTGAGCGAACGCACGAGCTCCACGAGGCACGCTGGGTTGTTGCCCGCCCAGCGCGCGAGCCGGCGCAGCGTCTCGGCAGGGGGGTACTCCGCCGGCCGCAGCAGCTCGGCGGCGAGCGCCATCGACGCCGCGTCGTCGAGCGGCGCGAGCGCCGCGCGGTCGTGGCGCTGGGTGCGCGCGCCCCAGGCGCGGCGCACCTGCTCGAAGCGGGGGTGCGCGGCGACGAGCACCCACAGCGCGACGCCGGAGCCGTCGAGCGTGGCGTACTCGAGCGCGTCGACCAGCGCGTCGTCGGCCCAGTGCGCGTCGTCGACGATCACCGCGACCGGCCCGCGCTGGGCGCGCCGGCGCAGCGCCTCGCCGAGCGCCTGGACCACGGCGTGGTGGAACGAAGCGGGCGCGCCGCGCGCGGGCAGCGACGACCAGCCGAGCGCCGCCGCGACCGACGGCCACGTCGCCTCGCCGAGCGCGGCGCCGAGCCGCTCGCGGCAGAACGCGGCGACGTCCGGCGGCGCCTCCGCGGGCGCGTCGAGGACACGGCCGAGGAGCTCCGCCGCGCCGCGCGCCGCGTCGCCGAGCAGCGGCTGCGCGGCGCGGAGCGAGACCACGAGCGCCCCGGCGTCGCAGCGGAGCGCCGCCGAGGCGGCCTCCGCCGCGAGGCGGCTCTTCCCGAGCCCGGTATCGCCGATCAGCGTGAACAGACCCGGGCATGTGCCGTCGAAGGCCGCGCGCGCGCTCTCCGCGATCGCCGCGAGGACGTCGTCGCGGCCGGCGAGCGGGACCTCGATCTCGACGGACGGCTCGGCCTCGGCCGAGGCGGGCCGGCCGTCGCTGTCGTCGCGCGCCGGCAGGACGCGCTCGATCTCGGCAGAGAGGGCGACGCCCGACCACGGCTCTGACGGCAGCCAGGTCTCGGGTCGCTCGACGGCGGCGCCGTACGCCGAGACGGCGCCCCGCGCGCGGCGGCGGAGCGTGACCGACGCGAGGTGCAGCGCCGCGCGCGCCCCGTGCTTCCCCGCGAGCTCGCGCGCGGCGGCGAGCGCGGCCTGCGCCGGATGATCGGTGTCCTTGCCGGAGAAGACCGCCACATAGCGGCTGCCGCGCTGCCGTGTGATGAACCCGTTGCGGCCGGTCACGGAGGCGATGACGGGCGACGCCGCGGCCGTCGTGTCGGCGACGAGCAGCACGACCGAGCTCCGCCCCCCGGCGATCAGCCTGGCGCTCGTGGAGTCCGCCGGCGCCGCGGCGCGTGCCGGCGGCGCGCCCGGCTCGACCGGCGCCGCGGCGCGTGCCGGCGGCGCGCCCGGCTCGGCCGGCGCCCCGATCGGCGCGAAGGTAGCGCGCGCCGCAGCGAGCGCGCGCCGCAGCGAGGACGCGTCCGGCGGGCGGCGCTCGCGATCCTTGGCGAGGCACGCCAGCGTGAGCTCCTCGAGCGCGGCGGGCACCGGCGCGAGCTCGCCCGGACGCTCCGGGCGCAGCGTGAGGTGCGCGTGCTCGAGCGAGGCGCCGTCGCCCGCGAAGGGCAGCCGCAGGGTGAGCAGCTCGAAGAGGATGACGCCGAACGCATAGACGTCGGCGCGCACGTCGACCGACTCGCCGCGGAACTGCTCCGGCGCCATGTACTCGGGCGTCCCCAGGACCACGCCGCTGCGGGTGAGCAGCTCCTCGCGCGTCGCATCGCCAGGCGCGCGCTCGGAGCGCTTCGTGAGCCCGAAGTCGAGCAGCACGACGCGCTCATCCGCCGCCCCGGAGCGGCGCTCGATGAAGAGGTTCTCCGGCTTCAGATCCCTGTGGATCGCCCCCCTGCTGTGAGCGGCCTCGAGCGCGGCGAGCACGGCGTCGGCCCGCGCCGCGACCCAGCCCGGATCGGGCGGGGCGGCGAGGGCGGCGAGCTCCGAGGCGAGGGTGCGGCCGAAGAGCCGCTCCATCACGAGGTAGGGGCGACCATCGTCGAGCCGGCCGCACCTGTGGAATCGCGCCACGTGCGGCGGGCCGATGCGCTCGAGCGCGTCGGCCTCCCGGCGGAAGCGCTCTTCCAGCATCGGCGTGGTGGACATGCCGACCTTGACGGCGACCGGGGCGCCGTCCTCGTCCGAGACCCCCGCCCACACGATCGCGAAGCCGCCCTGCCCCAGGCGCTCGCCGAGCGAGACACCGGGGACGCGCGGCGGAGCGGGCGCGGAGGGCTCGCCGGGCGGCGGCGTCCATCCGTCGACGGGGCACGGCGCCATGCCCTCGCGACGCCGGTGACACAAAGGACAGCGATGCACTCGGCCTCTCTGACGCAGGCGCGCGCGCGAGCGCGCACCACGCCTATGCTATCGTCGCGGGCTAGCATGGTACACGTCGATGACGACACCATCCCCAGCGCGCCGCGCGGGGTGGTGAGCCCCACCGACGAGACGGTCACCCTCTCGGCCGGGGAGGAATCCATCGCGGGTGGCCGGTCCAGCGCCGAGGTGCCCTCGCGCGCCGGAGACTATGTGCTCCAGAGCGTCGTCGGCGAGGGCGGCTTCGGCGTCGTCTACCGCGGCGAGCACGCGACGCGCGGCACGAAGGCGGCGATCAAGGTCCTGCACGCCGAGCTCGCGCTGCACCCTGACGTGTGCCTCCGCTTCGAGCGCGAGGTCGTGGTGATGCAGCGGGTGCGGCACCCGAACGTGGTTGACGTGCTCGACGTCGGCAGGCTCGAGGATGGCCGCCCCTACTTCGTCATGGAGCTGCTCGACGGCATCAGCCTGGAGAGGCACCTCGAGGCCCGTGGCCGGCTCCCTCCGGAGGAGGCGCTCGCCCTCCTGGAGCCGCTCTGCAGCGCGCTCGACGCGGCCCACGCGCAGGCGATCGTGCACCGCGACGTGAAGCCGTCCAACATCTTCCTGTGCTCGGGCGACACGCAGAAACGCGGCCACCGCGTGGTGCTGCTCGACTTCGGCGTGGCGAAGCTGCTCGACGCGCCGGGGCCCGCGCTGACCACGTCGCGGCACGTCCTGGGCTCGCTCTCCAGCATGTCGCCCGAGCAGCTCCTGGGCCGCCCGGTCGACGCGCGGACGGACGTCTACGCGCTCGGCGCGCTGACGTACGCGATGCTCACGGGAGAGCCGCCGTTCTCCGGCGCGTCGTTCCCGGTGCTGCGCCAGCTCCACCTCTTCGCGAGCCCGCCCCGCCCGAGCGCGCAGGCGCGCGTGAGCCCGTCGCTCGACGACGTGGTGCTGCGGGCGCTCAGCAAGGACCCGGCGGAGCGCCAGCCGTCGGCGGGGCAGCTGCTCACCGAGCTGCGCGCGGCCGTCGCGGCGCCGCTGGCGGCGGGCGGGACGGCCGCGGCGCCGCGGCGATCGGCCATCGGCATCCACGTGGAGGTGCAGGCCGACCCGGGCGCGCTCGATGAGCCGACGCCGGAGCTGCTCGACGACTTCGAGTCCGTCCTGCCCCTCGCGCTGTCCGAGCTCACGAAGGCGGGGTTCTCGACCGCGGTCGAGACGGGCACGACCGCGCTGGTCACGGCCGATCGGCCCCTCGATCCGGCGCGCGACGAGGCCGCGCGCCGCGATGCGCTCGGCGCAGCGCTGTCGCTGAAGCAGCGGCTCGAAGCGCGCGCGGGGCGCGACCTGAGGGTGCACGTCCGCCTCTGCGTGCACGTCGGCGAGCTCCTGGCGAGCGGGGACGGCACGCTGACGGGCGGCGACTTGCTGGAGCTCTCCGGGTGGGTGCCCGAGGGAGCGGCGGAGGGGCTCTTCGCGTCGCCCGCCCTGCTCGACGGGCTCGGCGTCACCGCGCACCCCGCGCCCGTCTCGCCGGGGTCGAGCGCGCTGCTCCGGGTGCTGGACCCTTAGCAGCGGTCGGCTCGCCATGCGGGCTGATACGTCCTGCAGAATCCCCGGGGCTTCGCTGATAGCTTGAGAGTCCGACCAGGCGGTTGCCCATGGACGATCTCTTCCGCTCCCCCGCGCCGCACCCCGGCGCGACGCCCCCGCACGAAGCGGCGGTGTTCGGCTTCCGCACCGCGCTGGTCGTGATTGCCGCCCTCACCGCGGCGGTCGCCGTGCGCCATGCATGGGTGCCGAGCCTCCCCGTCGTGGCGTCGGCCGCGCTCGTGACGACGGTCGCCCTGCCGTGGCTCCTCCGCGCCAGCCGGCGCCGCTTCGGCCCGACCGGAGCGATCGTCGCCTCGGGGGCGCTCATCGCGCAGGGGCCGGTGCTGCTCGCGCTCGCCCTGTACGGCCTGGGCTACCCGCCCGTGCTCGAGCGGTGGGCCGCGCAAGGCGATCCTGCCGGCGTGCCGCCCCGCGTGGTCGTTCAGGCCGCCCTGGCCCTGGGGGTCGCAGGCGGGCTCGGCGCCGTCGCCGCGAGCCGGCTCCGCGTCGCGCCGGCTGTGTCCCGCGCCGCCAGCCGCGCCGCAGCGGCCGCGCTCGCCGCGGCGACCCTGCTCGTCGGGGCCGGTGCGGCGCGCTCGGCGCTCGTGCCCGACATCGAAACGTACATCCGTGCTCTCCCCGTGATCGGCGCCATAGGCCCGGCCCCTGAGTCGTTCCCTGCCATGAAACACGTCGCGAGCTCATGGCACGACGCCATCCTGCTGAAGAGCGAGCGCGGCGACGCCACGGCGCGGGTGAAGGTCCAGTGCATCGTGGACACGTGCGACCTGTGGCTCATGGGGGCGTCGGGGACGCAGCTCCCCCGGTTGACGCTCCGGATGAGTGAGGAGCTGCAGCTCGTCTTCCGCCACGACGCCGGCGCTCGTGTCTGGATCATGGACGGCGCTGGCCCTCGGCGCGCCTTCCACGAGGAGTCGATGGAGCCTGCCGTGCTGCGCGCCGGCCTCCTTCTCGGGCCGCTCGCCCTCGGGCGCCTCCCGCTCGCGTGCGCCGCGGCTGGCGCGGCGATCGCGGCGCTCTTCCTCCTGCGCTTCCGGACCAGGGCGCGCCGCGTGCGGGAGCTCGAGGCGATGCGACAAGGCACGCTGGACGAGGACGGCTGGGTGCATTTCGACGACGGCTCTCCGGACGCCCGCGTCGACGCCGACGCGCAGCTCGCCCCTGGCCCGGTGCTCGCGCCGACCATCGCATCGCACGGCGACGCGGGCGCCTACCGCCACGGGCCGCTGCCGCTCGCCGGCATGATTCAGGGCGAAAAGCGGGCGCTGCTGCGCGCAGCGGCGGGGTCGGCGAGCGGAGCGCTCGCTGCGTCGATCGCGGCGAGCGCCATGTCGAGTTCGCCGCTGCTCGCGGCGGCGCTGGCAGGGCTCGTGATCTGACGGCCCCGTCGGCGGGCACGGCATAGCCATCGACGACCACGCGGCGTTAGAGGCCCAGCTGCCCTGAACCTCGCACAGCGGATCTTGGGCGCTCAGCGTTCCGGCGAGTCGAACATGCGCCGCAGCAGCTCCTGGAGGCGCTGCTGGTCCGAGGCGTCGAGCCGGTCGATGCGTGGCGCGAGCGCCTCTTGTAGCCGTGCACGCAGGCGCTCGAAGAGCTCCGCGCCTTGGCTCGTCAGAAAGACCTCGACGGCCCGATCGTCTTCTGCGCTCGGCGCGCGCGCCACGAGACCCCTGATTTCGGCCCGGTCGATGAGCCCCGTCATCGTCGACTTCTTGAGGCCGAGGTGGTCGGCGAGCGCGGCCATGCGGGGGCGCCGGTCGCTCAGAATTCCGATCACGCGCAGCAGCGTGAGGGACAGGTCATTGTCGGCGCCGATCTTGCTGAGCTCGGCCATCGTCACGAAGGCAGCCGGCACGAGCGCGTCGACCACCTCTTCGCTGGGCACCGCTCGCTTCGAGGATTTTCGCTTCACCATCTCGAAAGCATGTTGACACAGTTCGTACTACGTACCAATGTTAGTTCGTTATGCGAACTTTCGTGGAGGCCTGCCCGGCGCGTCCTGCCGAGGCCAGATCCACGAAAACTGCGCTCATCATCTGGTTCGACAACCCCCGCTACGAACACAAAAGGAAGCCGTCATGAAGCCTCGAAGCCTCGTTGCGCTCGCCAGCCTGGCCGTCGCCAGCCCCGCCTTTGCCCAGCTCGCCGATCAGGGCGTACCAGCCATGGTCGACCCAGCCGTGGACCTTGCCGCCCATACTCCTGGGCCCGAGATGGGCTGGGCAGACTCGATCTACTTCACGAGTCGGGTAAAGGCCGGCGGCCACGACATCGGGCTGCTCGTACACACCCTGACCATCCCCCAGGGGCCTGGGCAGCGAATCCTGTTCTCCGTCACCGACGAGACCACCGGCTGGTACAAGAACTACGTGACGACCATCGATCCGAGCGACTACCACTGGAGTACGACGAAGCTCGACATCAGGGCTCCAGGCCTCGAGTGGACCGGCGACGCCCAGAAGATGTCGGTGTCGCTCACCGTGCCGTGGGGCTCCCTCGACATCGAGCTCAAACCTCGGGGGCCCGCGCTGAGCTACGGCGGCGCCGGGATGTTCCGCCTCTTCGGTGAGCCGAACTACGAGTTTGCTTTCCCGAACATGCGGACAACCGGCACCCTCACGGTCGAGGGCAGGTCCATGCCGATCGTCGGCCACTCCTGGCTGGACCGGCAGTGGGGTCCTGTCATGCCGCCGCCCAATAGTCGCTGGCTCTGGATGAGCTTCAACCTGCCGAACGGCGACGCGCTCGCCCTCTGGGACACGATCAGCGACACGGGCAATAACTCCTGGGCCACGCTGGTGCACGCAGACGGCTCCCATGAGGTGGTGGCGGTCGAGCCCGTCGCCAACGACGCGAGCGAGCTCTGGACGAGCCCGAGCAGCGGGCAAGAGTACCCGACCCGCTGGTGTATCAGCATTCCCGCGCTCAGGACGAACCTCACTGTGCGCATCACGGGCACCGTCGAGCAAGAGCTCGTCATCAATGGCATCGGTCGTTTGGAGGCCACGGCCGCCTTCACCGGCACCTACCGAGGGGCTCGGGTCACCGGCAAGAGCTACGTCGAGATGTTCGGCGACTGGCAGGATTGAAGCGCCTTGTTCCACGCCTCGAACGCCGCCGTTCCAGATCGCCGTCTGGTGCGGCTCCGGGTATGACCGTATGCTCTAGACGTGATTCTTGAGCGGTTGCGGTGCGGGTTTCGTATGCCCGCCTCCGGGCTTCTATGGGGCGGGGAATGCAAAGACAGAGAGCGCGAATTTTGGCACACCCGGGGTGGTATCGATTCGACCCACGGATCTACTAGAGTCGATGGTCTCATAGGAGAATTGGCCCCGTGAACAGAAGCGCAGCGCCTTCAAAGCAAGAGGAGGCACGCAAGAGCCTCTCGATCCTGAACGCCTTCCTCTCGCCGCTCTCTCTGCAAGAGTTCAAACAGGCCTGGACTTCGCAGCGACCACTGTTCGTGAAGGGAACACGCGACAAGTTCAACGAACTGTTTGAGCGGCGCTTCGGCGAGGCCTGGACGCGCTGGATCCTGGCGCAGGCCGCGACCCGCGAGCAGGAGCTCTTGGCCAGAGACCCCATGGGCCCTCCTTTCATCGCTCGCGCCGTGTTCGACCGCGAGGAAGCCTTCCTCTTGCCGGATAATCCTACGCTGCCCGAGGCTGCCATTCGTCCCGGGCAGTACAGGACCTTTTACGCCGCGGGCGCGTCCATCCCCGTCAACCGCATCCGCCACCTCGACGCACACGTCGATCGTGTCCTCAGAGGCATCGAGCTGCAGCTTGGACTGCCGGGGCCCCTGGGCACGGTTTCTTATTATTCGCCGCCCGGCACGGGTGTGAGCCCGCACTTCGATCCGAATTGCGCCTTCATCCTGCAGCTGTCGGGGACCAAGACGTATCGGGTGGCTCCCAGACCAGCCGTCCTGGGGGCTCGTGGCAAAGGTTACATCTGCAAGGACGGATCGGTTCAGTACAGCCGCGGAACGGGCCTCACGCCCAACGGCGACATCGACTGGGAGCTCCCCACGGTAGACGCCAGCGACATGCTCGAATTCGAGGCAGAGCCCGGCGACATGCTCTACATTCCCGGCGGCACCGTCCACGCCACCAAGACCAGCGGGGACCATTCCATCGGTCTGACGTTGATCTTCCCGTTAGCCAGCTTCCGTGCGCTTTTCGATCGCGTGCTCGAGCGCGTCCTCGGAGACCGGCCCGAATGGCGATATCTCCCTCTATGGACTGGAGCCGACGCGACGGGCGGAGTTCCCCAAAGCATGGCTGACTTCTTCGCGGCTCGCCTGGGAGAGATTCGCGAGGTCTTGAGCCGGCTGCAGCCCGACGGCCTGGAGCTCAACGCCGCGTGGTGCGAGCGGATATGGGAGGCATCCGATCCGCAGCCGCCTCCGGCCGACGCTTCGATTCAACCGGCCGACGTGCTCGAGGTCGTTCACGACGTAGAGTTTGGCTATGCGATCGGCCGGGACGTGCACGGCAAGATGGGGATGCACATCTACCTGGGCAACGACGACATGGAGATCGAGGAGGCGTGGGTCCCGTTCTTTCGCAAGCTCGTCGCGCAGGACCGGTTCACGGCGAAAGACGCGACGTCTTGGAGCGATGCGACCCCCTACGCGTGGAGCACGGTCTCGCAATACCTAGGACAGCTGACCGCGCGCGGCCTGCTGCGCGCCGTGTAGGGGTTCCGTTTCCGCGAAGTCACAACACAACCATCGAAACGAACAACCCACCAGGAGAAAGGAGGAGCGTCATGAAAATCAGGAGCAGGAGCAAGGCCCGCTACGACTTCATTAATTTCTGAAGGTGCCCCCGCGCCGACATCGCCCGGCGCGGCCGATTTCCATGTCGGCCGCGCCGGGCGATGCATGTGGGGTCCGCGTTGGCTTGATTCGGAGCTGGACGCGGCGGGGTGCTCCAAAGCTCACCAGCAGTCGCGGGTGCTCCAACCGTTCTGAACCACGGTCGCACATGCCCGGCCGATGTTGTTCTCGATGAAGGTACGGTTGCTGTTTACTGGCGCCCAGATATTGTCCACGTTGGCACCACTACACCCTCCCTTGGAGTTAACTCCTAAAAGGACGCCCGAACGAACGGTGCTTTCTGGAGTGGTCGACGCGCTGGTCAGGAAGCGCAGCGGCCCGCCCGAATCGCCGCCGCACAGGTGTGGGTCTGCCTGAGGGACAGTCTTCGTGTAGGCTCCGCCGCTCAAGGCAATACCAGAGAAATTTCCCCCGCGAAGTCTGCCGTCGCTCGCTGGCGAGTCTGCGTAGCCGTAGGCGGCCGCGATGGTCGAATCACCGCCTGAATTTAGATAGGCTGCGTCCCTCTGCGCAATGTTCGCAAAGTTCGTGCCGAAGTTCAGCGTGGCAACATCGCGATCCGCGTTGTCACCGGTCCATGCTTGGGTTGCCGTGTGATACACACCCAGGTACGTCGATGGTACCGCCCAGCTTGCCTGCAGCTGACAACCACCGGCAGGATCCGTGATGCAAGTCCAGGTGCCGTCTTCGTTCATTCGATAGGCCGCAAACCACGTGGTCCCGGTATCCGGCGGATTGTAGTTGACGTTCGGCGGATTGGCCGTATCCGGCGTCAGCCAGCGACGAATGCAGTGGGCGGCGAGCACTATCGCATCACGAGACACGACCTGCCCGCTGCAGCCGGACATGACCCACTGACTCCCGTCCCAGAAACCAACATCAACGATGCCGCCTGCCCAGCGATTCGAGACAAGCGTTCCATTCGCCAGCCCTTGCTCAGCTTCGCCGAACTCCATCCCGACAACCGCCGGTTCATCACCTGCAGCTTGGTCAGCACAGGAAGTAAGGCCCACGGACAGCAAGCCCACCCCTGCCAACACCTTGCTCATGCCAAACATTTTGAACATTCATGTCTCCCGCACCTGCGCGCAGCCGCCCCCCCACGACCGCTAGCTGGAGCGCCAAACAGGTTGAAATTTCCTGAATCCAATGAGTCGCGAAGCCCAACCGGACTGGGACGCCGCCAGGATGCCGGGCAAGCAGTGCTCGCCCCCCTCCGACGCCTGATCCCCCCGGACGCTGGCCACGGTGCCGCTGCCGCCGGCGCTGTGCTCGTCGGCGTCGGTGCCCTTGCCCGGGATCGCGATCCGGCGCCCAGGGGCGACGACCGAGAGCGCCGAGAAGCAGCAGTGCGAAGATACGGCTTGCAGGAGCCCCATGACAACGCCTCCGGCCGTACAATCTCCGGGTTGCGTCGCCGCGATCACCATTTCGTCCGGCGCAGATCCCGGCGCCCGCTTCGAGGCGGCCGGCGTCGGGACTGCCCGGGCGCGCTTCGAGAAAGCCTCTCGTCGAGCGCCGCTCCGCGGTGAGCGCGGCGCCCCGCGGCCGCCCCGCGCTCGGCAGGAGCGGCGGCGGGGAGCGGCCCCCGCGAGGAGCGAGCGACGATCAGCTGTTCGCGCGAAGCGCCTGGAACTTTCCCGGGTCCTTGACGCTCGGTGGGTTGCTCAGGTCGGCGCAGAGCTTCGTGCTGGTCGCGTTGGTCGAGCGATTACGAACAGTCCACTGGACTCAACCTGGACTCACTGGTCGCGCGGATCGTGGAGGTCGCAGGCGCATGAAGGCTGACGACTCAGCGGGGGCGGGCGCGCTCCATCGCCTCCGCGAGCGCGATATCGTCGGGCGTGCCCCGCGCGCGCAGCCCGGCGATGGCGCCGTCGCGATCCTCGGGGCGGCGGTTCTGCGAGAGCTTGAGCTTCGCCTCGATCCGCGTGATCTCCATCGAGAAGCCGACGATCGCGGGGAGCAGCGCGGCTCCCTTCTCGTGCGAGAGCTCCGCGACGCTCCAGGGCTCGGGCTGCCCGCGCTCGTTCACGTCGGAGAGGCGCGCGAGCAGCGCGAGCAGCGCGTCGTGGTCCTCGATGGCCCGCGGCGCGCCGTGGGCGTGGACGACGGCGTAGTTCCACGTCGGCACGTCGTCGCGCGAGGCGTACCACCCGGGCGAGATGTACCCGTGCGACCCGCGGAAGACGGCCAGGACCGGCGTGCTCCCGTCGAGCGCGCGCCGGATCGGGTTGGCCCGCGCGACGTGCGCGAGCAAGGTGCCCTGAGGGCCGCTGTCGCGCTCCAGAAGGAACGGCAGGTGCGCGATCATGGGCACGCCGTCCTCCCCGGGCGCGATGAGCATGCCGAACGGGTGCGCGTCGATGAGATCGTGGAGCTCGGCGAGGTCGGGTGCCTCGTAGACCCTGGGGAGGTAGATGGATCGCGGCGCGCCCGTCGTCGTCATGACGGAAGGGTGTACCACGGAGCGCGCGCCGGGGGAGAAGGTGCTTGTCTCCTGGGCGGCCTTACTGACTCACGCCGATCGAGACGAGGAAGTCGTTGTACGCGTCCACCTTGTCCGCCGGAACCACGTCGAGGCCGAGGTTGACCCGGCTGTCGTCGACCATCCGCGGAGCGAGGATCTGCTTGGTGGCTTCGAGGCCGATGGCCTTGATGCCGTAAAGGATGTAGGGCACGAGGTACCCCTCGTAGTACTGCCGCTGGGTGTGCGTGGCCCTGATGCGTCCCTGGCGCATGTAGTCGACGGTCTTCGGATCGAAGTCGAAGGCGACGATGGGGAGGTCCGCCGTCTTGCCAGCGGCCTCCGCGGCCATCGCGCACCGGTACGAGATGTTGAACAGGCCGAGCATCCCCGCGACGGGCGGATCCGCCGTCTCGATCTGGGTCTTCATCCACTCGACGTCCTCGGCCTCGCCCGTCTCTTCCCAGTCGGCTTGACGCACCTGGACTTCGTAGCCGGCTGCCTTGAACACCTCCGCGGCCCCCTGCGTTCTCTCCATCCCGTCGACCCAGCCCTCATCGACGAAGCCGTGGAGGATCACGGTACCGGGCGGCGGGCCCAGCATCGCGAGCAGGGTCTTCGCCGCCGTGGCTCCGGCAGCGTTGTTCAGGGTCCCGACGTAGAGCGCGCGCTTCGACGTCGCCACATCGGTGTCGAGCGTCACCACATCGACCCCCTTCTCGATCGCCGCGTCGAGCGCGGTGGCCTGGCTGTCGCTGAAGGGCGCGATTCCGATCCCCTCCGCGCCATCCGCGATCACCTGGTCGATCTGTTGAACCTGGAGCGCCTCCCCTTCCTCGGGGTTCTGCGTGTCCCCGGAGACCCCAAGGACGTTCCCGATGCCCCCGAGCTCGAGCATCGCTCGGTTCGCCCCCGTGGTGACCGGCGCGAAGAAGGTGGAGAGGCTCTTCAGCAGGACCACCATCCTCGCCCGACGTGAACGTCACCGAGGGCAGAGCTCTGCCGCCGAGCGCCCCGAAGTGGGTCGTGAACTCGCTGCTGACGGTGGTGTTGTAGTCGTCCCCAGCGGCGAGGCTGTTCACGGTGCCGACGTTCGCGCGGATGGCGTGCTTCGCGAGCGCGCAACCGACGGCGAACGGAGAGGGGGCGAGCCGCATCCAGCCCCCCCTCGCCTCGCTGCGCGCGATGGAGGGCGCGGCATACCCCGGCATCATGTGAAGTATGTCGAGATCCCTCACGTCGGGCGCGATCTCGAGGGCGAGATCATTCTCCTCGGGCCCTACCAGGTAAGCGACCTTGTCCGTGTACAGCAGCTCGAGCAGCTGATTGAGCCCACGCTCGGAGCTCGAGTGGCTATCTCGGCTCAGGAGGTCGAACGGCCTCCCGTCGAGCCCGCCCGCGGCGTTCAGGCCTTCGACCGCGAGCAACATCGCTTGCTCGAGGTTGTGTCCGATGGCCGCCTCGCTGCCGGAGAATGGCAGAAGGCTCCCGATGACGACGGCGTCCTCGGGGTGACCGGGCGCCGTCCGTGAGCAGGATGCCGAGAGCAGCGACGCGAGTCCCACAAGCAGCCCGGTCTTCGCACAACCCAAACGCCGTGTGCGATCGGCGACCCAGATGCTGATTCGAGCCAACCAACCCAAGTCCGCACGCATCCCGAGCCACACCCCTCGACGGTCAAGGGGATGACATCGTATCGAGTACCGATCTGTCAAGGACGCCGCGCAAAATCTGTGTGAGCTGTCCGGCAACCGCTACCGCGGAGCCTGGATCTTCTGGTGTCGAGTGCCCGCTGGCACCGCGTTTTTCTAGATTTAGACTTACATTAGCCGGATCTAGGCGATGCAATTCTGGATGGAGCCTTCCTCTACCTCGAATTCAGGCACATTTTTCTAGATTTCGTCGACATTTGTCTCGTTTTTTGGCTAGAATCTATCGATGCCTCTGGTCCCCACGCCTCCCGCCACCCCGCGCGGCTACAGCGCCGTCGAGCTTGCTCGCGCCGCTGGCGTCAGCACCGGCACGATCAAGCACTGGTTCGCGGAGGGGCTGATGGACAAGCCCGTGTTCCGCGGCCGCCGCACCACGTACGGCCGCGAGCACCTCGTGCGGGCGCTCGCGATCAAGAAGCTGCGCGAGCAGAACCTGCTTCTCCCGGAGATCAAGCGGAGGCTCGCCGCCATCCCGCTCGAGGAGATGGCAAAGGAGGTGCTGCCGCCGGAGCCCTCCGAGAGCGCAGCGCCCGGCGCGGGGGAGCGCGCGGACACGGAGGAGCTCGGTCGAGCGTGGCGGCGCGTGGAGCTGATGCCGGGGCTGGAGCTGCACGTGCGCGCCGACGCCGGCGCGGTGATTCACCGGATGGCGGCGGAGATCCGCGAGAAGTACGGGTGTGAGCGCGAGGAAGGGCGGCGCTAGCTTCTTCTTCGCGGGCTTCGCCTGCTCGAGTTCCTCGACAACCACCTCGTGTCGCTCCGGGCCGAGTGAGGTGGTCTTTGAGATGCTAGTCGTGCGCCTTCTGCGCTCCCAGCGCCATCATCGCGTCCCAGAACATCTTTTCATACGCCTGAAATAGCCTGGTCGTGCGGCGGATCGCGCGGGGCTCCACGCCGCGGTCGAGCCCGTCCTGCACGATGTCGACCGCGGTGTCCTCGAACGACGGGAGCGCCGCGAACGCGTCCAGGAAGGCGGTGTGCTCCGGGCCGAAGCCATACCGGTCGCGGAGCGCCTTCCCCATCCTGCCGCAGTTGAACCCCCACGCGGGGAAGTTGATGAGCAGGGCACACGCGATCTCGGCCGCCGAGGCGTTGGCCGCCGCCCAGGCCATCTGGACGGCGTACGCGAACCCCTCCGCGGTGACCTCGTACCGATCCAGGTCGTCCTTCGTCATGCCGAGCTTCCGGCCCATGGCAGCGATCCCGCCCGGCGCCACGAGCTCGCCCTGCAGGACCCCGCTCCAGAAATCGCGCCAGGGCGTGTCCCCGAAGCGCTGGAGCATCATCGCCATCGAGCGCAGGTCGCTGAGCACCACGTGGTGCTGGTGGCCCGGGAAGGCCTTCAATCCCTCGACCGTGACCTCTCCCCGCTCGATGGCGTCCGGATAGGGGTGAGCCCTCAGCTGATCGTCGATGCTCCGGAGCTCTTCGCGAATGTCCTTCACCAGCGCGGCCGCGGCCTTCATGAGTGCCTCCTCGTGATCGCGCGCCATCCTACTACCGCATCGCCGCCGAGATCCCACAACCTGCGGGGCGCTACCCGCCGGCGCGCTGCCCCGCTTGCGCCCCCCGCACCCACGCGAGGATCGCGCCGGCATGGCGCACGATGTACTCCTCTCCGGCCGCGTGGCGTCGCGCGGCCGGAGCTCAGAAAGATCCCCGTGGTGGAACACCAGGGCGCAGTGACCCGAGGAGGGGGCGAGCCGTGTCTCTCCTTCCCCGTCCGAGGAGATTGACTTTCGGATCGCGTTTGGATTTCCTAACCCCTGACATTTTAGCAGGGCCATAAATGACCTTCATTGCGCTGGCATATTCCTCGGGCAACCGCCCGCCTCTCTATATTCGGCCTCGCGCCATCGAATTTTTATTACAGGAGGAGGAGGGAACGCTCCTCAATGAACTTCATGGACGACGTTACCTGGAAAGGCGCCCGATCGAATCCTTGTTAAGCGCCATCCAAGGGGATGAGCCATTCGTAAGAATTCCATTCCTGAAGAAATCGACACGTGCATGGGGATACATTCGCCTCAGCACGATTGAATACCTCACGAATGTCAGCGGCGCAACGGCCGTGCATACCTCAAGCGGTCGATATTATATGGCCGCAGAGTCACCGAGCGAGTTAATGGCCAGGTTTCCCGGCGAGGCATTCGATTGCATGCAGAGCCACGGGGGACAAGCCGTTTATTTTCGGCGCGAGCGATTGCTTGGAGCATCTCCCGTTGAACATTCGTCCATCTACATTTATACATTCAACAGCCGGGAGAGCGTGTACAGCGACCAGTTCGAATCCGATTGGACAATGAATATGACAGCCGTTCAGACCAAAGACGGTCGAGCATTCTTTCAGGCGAACCGGATAAAAGGCTTCCGAACGGACCAAAGCGGGAACGTTGAACTGCACGGGGCGGTCAATCTTGCAGACCTATCGGCTGAAACTTTGCTGGAATCATGCTCGATCGCGCATCCGGTGTCGTTCGCGCAATGCGCCGCCGGACAAGGCGGATCGGAATATAGATACGACTGGGTGTTGGATCGGGATACGATCCATGCGATTGTTCCGAGAAATCCGGGGTTGGGCTTGGGCACCTATATCGACACCCCGTTTTTAGGTCTCGACACGGTCGACCCGATCGATCAACTCATGGCTCAGCTTGATTTGACGCCATTTATTCGATTGACCCGCAGCTCGAACGGACGCGGCCCGAACGTTCCATCAGACTACAACAGCCAGCATCCGTGGGCCTACTATCGTCCGGAGTCTATTCTGACCATGCAGGCGGGAGGCAATGGAACAGCGATCGCAACGGGAATCTGCGCGCATATCGTCGATGAAACGCCGGAAGAAGTCCTAGGACACCGATCACGTTGATCGAGCGATAAATGAGCCGCCAAGACACCAAGGACGCCAAGATAATTCTCCTTTCTTGGCGACTTGGCGGTTCGAAATTCTGCGCTTTTCAGGCAGTTTCAGCCCGTTTGTCGCTCTAGGGTCACTGATTGACCCAAGAAGGCGAACGACCTGCGGGGCGCTACCCGCCGGCGCGCTGCCCCGCTTGTGATCCCCGCACCCGCGCGATGATCGCGCCGGCGACCTCCTCGGCCGACCTGCCCTTGGGGAGCCAGCGCTGCGGGATGCTGTGGGAGCGATCGTCCTCGCGGATCACCAGCGTGATCGGCTTGGCCGGGGGGTGCAGCTCCACGGACTCGACGCGATCGAGCGGCACGGTCACCTCCCGGGCGCCACGGAGCGGATGCATCGACGGCAAGGTGATCGATCGAGGACCAAGGACGATCCGGAACTCCTTGAGCGCCGCAAACCGCGCAGCGACGAGGACGCCGAGCGCGGTGAACACCGCTGACAGGACCGCCAGCACCGCGTAGAACACGTCGGCGCCTCCGGGCTCGAAATGGATGATCCCGTTCAGGATCAGGCCGCGGTCGTTCGTCTGGGCCCGATGGGTGAGGACCGCCGCGCAGACCGCAAAGAAGAAGGCGCTCAGGAGGAGCTCCAGGTAGGGACGGCGGAGCGGGATCTCGAGATCGTCGTCCACCGCGTGTTCGCTCGCCTTCATCGATAATCCCCTCCGCTGGCGGAAGCTGCCTCGTGCAGCCGCACGGCCAAGACCTCTGCGTCGAGCGCCGCCTGGTGCTCGGTCAAGAGGAAGGTGTCGCCGTCCCGATGGGCAGCGACCCAGGGCAGCGCGCGCGCGTCACCGATCACCTTGTCCCGGCTTCCAACGAGGACGAAGACGCCCCGCCCTTCAAGGCCGGCACCGAGGCTCACGCTGCGGATCTGAGCGGCGGGGATGGTGACCGGAGCCCCGTTGGCGGTGAGACGAACGGCATCGGCCGAGATCGACTCCAGACGGACGGATTGACCGTGACGGGGATCGCGGAAGACCGCGATGTCACGCCGGCACGCGAGGCCGACGCCGATCGCGCCGGCGCCATAAAGAAGCCAGGCAAACCAGGCGAGCGACGGCTTGAGCGCGGGCAGCGCGGCGCCCCACAGCCCGCCGGCCGCGACGAGCGCGGCGGCCACGATACAGAGGCCCACGCCGATGCGGATGCGCCGGATCCTACCGAGCTCCTCGATCGACGTCCCCAGCGCCATCAGCGCCAGCGCGGCGACGCCCGGCCCCGCCGGAGACGCGAGGAAGAGAAGCACGCCCTTCGGGCCGGGAGGCGCCATGCATGCGAGCGCCGCACAGCAGAGCCCGATGCACATCGCGCGCGCTTGGAAGCTGACAGGTAGGCGGAGCACGGAGGAGAAGGCCATGACATCGCGGCGACTCCGGGCTGTCAACGCCCCGCAGCCACCTCCGCCTCTCCTCGTGTCGCCCGTCGATATCGGCCGCTCCCGAGCTGCGCTCAGGCCCCCTCGGGAGCGCGCTCCTTCGCGCGGTCGTCGAAGAAGCGGGCGTTGATCTCCCGGTAGCGCTGCCACTCGGCCGGCAGCTCGTCTTCATCGAAGATGGCCCCCACCGGGCACTCGTTCTCGCAGGCGGCGCAGCAGATGCACGACTCGGGATCGATGTAGAGCTGGAGACCGGCGAGGCGTGTCTTCCGCTCTCCCTCGGGAATGCGCGAGATCTCGTCCGCCGCGAGCGGGCCGTGGATGCAGTCCACGGGGCAGACGGGGACACAGGCGGTATCACACGTGGCGACGCAGGGCTCGGCGATGACGTGGGCCATGAAGGGTTCCTTTCCGTGGCGCGGTCGTCCGCGCGCTCTCCTCTCCCTCCTTCGGCGGTGAGCAGGGCGCGTGCCCGCGGCCCGAGCGGCTTTTCCCGGGCTTTCGCCGGCCTTGTGCGGTCCAGGCAACGCCCCTACGGTGCGGCGCAACGCCATTTCGTCGGCCTCGCTCCGCGCACGATGACCGCCTCCGCCGATCACGCCCTTCTCCTGCTCGCCGACCTCGGCGAGGCCTCGGCCCGCGCGCACACCGAGGCGACGCTCGTCCCTGCGGTGAGCGCCGCGCTCTCGCGCCATCTCCCGCTGCGGCGGCTCGATCTGCGCCGCGGCGCGGCCGCGCCCGGCGCGCCGGAGGTCCGGCGCGGCGCGGGCGGCGAGACGATCGCCGTCTTCGCGCTCCGCGACGCGGAGGGCGCCGTCGGCTGCGCCACGATGGCGCTCGGCGACGGCGCGGCGCTCGACGTCTCGCCCGCCCTGCTCGAGGCGATCGGTCGCCTGCTCGCCGTGGCACTGCGGCAGGTGCAGGTCCTCGGGCGCGTCGCGGCCATCGCGCGCCGCGCGCAGGGGGAGAAGCGGACGCTCAAGGAGGAGCTCGATCGCGTCGCCCTGCCGAGGGAGGTTGTCGCGGTGGGCCCGGCGATGCGGGCGATCTTCCAGCAGATGGTGCCGCTCGTCGCGCGACAGGACACGACCGTGCTGGTGCGCGGCGAGACGGGCACGGGCAAGGAGAGGACGGGGCCGCGGCGGCGCTGGGGCTGAAGCCGACGACGCTGCAAAGCAAGATGCGGAAGCTCGGGATCCGGAAGGACGGAGAGAAGGGCTGACGACCGAGAGGCTCGTCAACCCATGCGACCAGATCCGGTGTGTGGGGCGTGATCCACATGGTCTCCGAGGTCTCCGGCCGGCCCCGCCATCGCACCGGCGGACTCGGCGGTCGAGAGACGCCGCTGGATCCGGAGCGCCCCAGGATCGTCGTATCAGAGCTGCTGCATCAGTTCGACCTCGACGGTCAGGCACTGTTCTTCGTGGAGTTTCACCGCAAGACCGGATGACCAGATCGACCGGAAGCCGGCTTTTCGAGAGTTCGTTGTTTTTCCAGGAGAGTGAACAAATCCGGGTTCTATCATCAGACCTATGCGCGCAACGTGACTGGATCTTGGTCTCGTGGGACAGCAGCATGCCAAGACGCTGCTGGACGAGCCGGGGAAAGCGAATAGAAAAAGCGGACGCGACTTAGAAAAGAGTCTTGACTTTCCCCTCTTGTCTGTGTGAATATGTTAATCTCCCTTGGCGATCCGGACCGTTCTCGGCCGGGGGCCGCAGTCGGTTGCAGGATCGTACAGGGGCTGACTCCGGGTGAGGTACCTGCCGGGGCTACTTGCTTCTTGTGGCTGCGCTTTCGAGTTGTTCTTGCTTTCTCCGAATTGATGCCCGGCCCCGTCACACGGGGTGTTCGCATGTGAGCATCTGTCCGACAAACATCGTGATTGCCAGGCATGTGGTCGGCGCAGGCCCGCGGGCGCATCCGTGATCTCCGGATCACGAGCACGTTGGCCGGAAATTTTGAACTTTAACCAAGGGCTCGGAGGGCTCGCGTCTGTCTCGATGGTTCACAAATCCATCTCGAGCAGAGGCCCGCGACTCCGCCGATCCGATCATGGAGAATCTTAAATGCGCATCGTTCCCTTACTTGGCTACTTATCCGCTTCGATCGCTTGTGGCCTGCTGGCGTGCAGCGTCGAGAACATCGTGGACGAGGACATCGAGGCTCTGGATGGCGCGCTGGACAGCGCGGACCGCTCGGTGTCGGCGAACGTCGCCATCTCCTCGGACTGGGGAAGCGGCTACTGCGCGAACGTGACGGTGAAGAACAACTCCCGCAGCCCGGCGACCACCGGCTGGAACGTCGTCGTCGCGCTCAACGGCTCCACGAGGAGCAACTCGTGGAACGTGAACGTCGCGGAGTCGGGCGGGCAGTTCACCGCCACGAACGTGAGCCATAACGGCGGGATCGCCAAGGGCTCCTCGACGCAGTGGGGGTTCTGCGCGAACGGCAGCGGGCGGCCCACGATCACCTCGGTCACCGGCACCGGCGGCACGGTCGACGGCTCGAGCTCAGCCTCGTCGTCGAGCAGCAGCTCCAGCTCGTCCAGCAGCAGCTCCAGCTCGTCCAGCAGCAGCTCCAGCTCGTCCAGCAGCAGCACGGGAGGAGGAGGTAGCGGGGCTGGCGGCGCCGGCGGGTCGGGCGGCAACGGCGGGTCGGGCGGCAACGGCGGCGGCAGCACGTGCACGTCACCCAACCAGCAGGTCTGCGCCAATCAGACGGGCACCCACTGCGGCTACACCTTCGAGTACTGGAAGGACACCGGGAGCGGATGCCAGACCAACACGGCGACCGGCTTCAACGTCGACTGGAACAACATCAACAACCTGCTGGGCCGTAAAGGCCTGAGGCCCGGGTCCAAGAACCAGATCGTGACCTACTCGGCCGACTACCGGCCGAACGGCAACTCGTACCTGGGCGTCTACGGGTGGACGAAGAGCCCGCTCGTGGAGTACTACATCGTCGACAGCTGGGGCACCTGGCGTCCGCCGGGCGGCCAAGGATTCATGGGCACCGTCACCAGCGACGGGGGCACCTATGACATCTATCGGACCCAGCGAGTCAACCAGCCGTCGATCGAAGGCAACACGACCTTCTATCAGTTCTGGAGCGTCCGGCAGCAGAAGCGCACGAGCGGAACCATCACCGTCGCCAACCACTTCAACGCGTGGGATCGCCTGGGGATGAAGATGGGGAACTTGTACGAGGTCTCCATGGTCGTGGAGGGCTACCAGAGCAGCGGGAGCGCCAGCGTGAACGTGTCGATGAAGTGAGCGCTCGGCCTTGAGCATCGCATGATGAACGCGCGCGGGATGACCATCCCGCGCGCCACGTGCCCAGACTTCTTCAGTCCCAGGCACAACTCCCCACCCATCTTGCAGACACGCGGCGCACGCTCGAGCAGCGGGCGGCCACCGGGCAGCTTCCGGAGCTGATCGAGCCGGCGCTCGGGCTTTGGTCCCGCTGCGCGACAAGAACACCGCGCTCTCGGCGAGGCTCGCGGGCGCGCCGCGCGCGCCGCGCGCGCTGTGCGGCCGCGAGAGCCGCAACGTGTCGCGTCACCCGAGGCAGGAGCGGAGGCATGCCCACCAGGTGCCCCAGACCATGGCTCTTGCCCCTCGGCATGAACGAGGTCGCCGATCGCCCTCGCTCGCAATGGCAATCATGCGTCGCCCGCGTGCATCCAAAGCGATCTCCCAGGCATGGCAGCCAGCACGTGGTCAATCAAGTCTCCGGAGTCGACACGTGGCCAGTGCTGCGTATCTCGATCTGACCAGGGTGCTTGTTCCGCTCTGACCTGGGCACCGATTCCCACCCTTTAGGCACCGATTCAAGAGCACCGGGGCACCGATTCCGACGGCCCTGGGTGGGCTTGACGGGACCGCCACGGGTCAGGTTCACGGGCTGGACGACCACGCCTCCGGCCCCGTGCGCGAGGCGCTGGCGGCGACCCACGCCGTCGCGCTCGCCCGCGCCGGCAAGACGCGCGAGGCGCTCGCGCTCCTCGACGCGCAGCGCCAAGCCGCCGCGGCCGGCGCGAGCCCGAAGGACGCCCCCCACCGGCGACCGCCACGCCCCTGTCACCCGAGGTGCGCGAGGCAATTCATCCTTGACATCGTCGAACCATTTTGCCTTCCCCGCCCTCTGGACGCATTGAAACCAGAAACTACCAGCGCCTCTGGATTCCGTGCAGCGGAGTTGAGCTGGTGCAGAGGGCGAGAAGGTGGACTTTGATCTGGGGATCAAAGTTCTCGAGCGCGGGAATTGGAGGCCATGGCAAAACTCGCGCGCGCACGAGCAGCGGATTGTACAGTATTGGCAGCGGGTCTCTCCCTCATTGGACTCGCATGCGGACCTGTAATGGAGGACGGGACGCCCGACGAGACGGGCGGGACCTCCGCGTCTAGCAGCGGCGCCTCCACCTCTGGCGGCACCAGCGGCACCAGCGGCGCCAGCGGCGCCAGCGGCACCACCGGGACCAGCAGCACCAGCGTCTCGACTGGGGCCGTCTCGCCGGCCGGCGGTACTGGTGGCGACGGCGGCAGCGATAGCACCGGCACGGGTGATCAGACGGGCAGCGGCGGCAGCGATGGCACCGGCGGCGGCAGCGGTGAGGTCTACAATCCTGACTTCAAAGAGTTTTACGGCGAGGACTGCGACACCGGCGAGCCCAAGGAGGCGACCAACGCCAAGCTGCCGGACCTGTTTGCGTCTTTCAGCGGCACACGCATGTCCAAGAAGTCGGAGTGGCGCTGCCGACGGGCTGAGCTGAAGAAGGCCGTCGAGACGTTCATTCACGGCGAGAAGCCGGGCAGACCCGAGAAGGTCACCGGGTCGGTGACCAGCAGCTCCATCAAGGTGCACGTGGAGCACGGCGGCAAGAGCATCGACTTCAGCGTCGCGGTGAGCATCCCGGCGGGCACGAGCGGCCCCGTTCCGGCCATCATCGGGCTGGGCGGGGGGAGCCTGGACCGATCCATCCTCACCTCGGAGGGGGTCGCCACGATCAACTACAACAACGGCACCATCTCGAGCGAGACGAGCAGAAGCGGCCTGTTCTCGAACATCTATGGCAACACCGGCGCCAGCGCTCAGGTCGGGTGGGCGTGGGGCGTGAGCCGCATCATCGACGTGCTGGTCGACGAGCGGGACGCGGGGCGGAACGATATCATCGATCCCACGGCCATCGGCGTCACCGGTTGCTCCAGGCTGGGCAAGGGCGCGTTCACCATCGGCGCGTTCGATGAGCGGATCGCGCTGGGGATCCCGCAGGAGTCCGGCACCGGCGGCGTCTCTGCTTTCCGGATCGTGAACACCAATCCGAAGGGCCCGAACGGCAAGTCGGCCCAGTCGCTGGACTCCGCCTGGAGCGAAGCGCAGGGGTGGTTCGGGACCGTGTTCGGCAACTACAGAAGCAAGGTGAATGTCATCCCGGCAGACACGCACTCGCTGGTCGCCATGTACGCACCACGCGGATTGCTCGTCCTGGACAACTCGCGCATCGGTGAGCTGGGCTCGATCGCCCAACATGCGGCCACCGCGGCCGGCGGAGAGGTGTACAAGGCGCTCGGCGTGGAGAAGAACGTCGCTTATCACGGCGGCAGGCCGTCCGACCCGCACAATCATTGCGCGTTCTATGCGGAGCAGGCGGAGCCGCTCCGAAGGGCCATCCGGGCCCACCTGACCCGGAAGGCGCCCGCGGACGGCAGAATGGAGCCGCAGCCGGTCGCCACCGCCGATCTGGGTGCATGGATCGACTGGACTACTCCCACGCTGCAGTGATCGCCGGCGTCCTCCGCGCTTCGCCCCGAACCTGACCCCGCCGGCGTGGGGGTCGTGCTCTCCATTCTCATCGAACCGCCCTCCACGCAGCGCTGCCTCGACACGCGCATCGGGCGCGCTCAGCTCCCCCACCGCGGAGCCGGCCCTTGGCCGCGCTGATCCCGCCGCTCCCCGCGGCGTCGCAGGTCCGCCATGACGTCGCCATGCACGCGCGGCGAGCGGGGCGTCGCCCGCGCACGCCCCGGCCCTTGCCTCCCCGGCTCAGGCCTGCCGCTCGCCGGCAGCGCTTTCCCGAAGGCCTCCGAGGCGACGTTCAGGTTCCTTCCGGCCATTCTCGCAGGTATGGTCACGCCGAACGTCCTGGCTGCCCTCGTCGCTGACCGTCCGGCACGACGACCGCCCCCTCCGGGTCAGCCAGGCCTCGGCAAAGCAAACCACCGCCCGCACCGAGACCTCGATCCCCGAAGGGGGAGACCTCATGCCGCCAACCCGACCCACCCTGGTTGACCCCACCCCGCGCCTCGGCCCCTCGGACTCGTCAGCCCTCCAGGCGAGCTTCGGGTCCGGCCAGATCATCCGCCACGGGAGCTTCTGATGAGAGAACACGCAGCAGTCCGGACGACCAAGCCTCTCGCGACGATCATGGCCACGGCGCTCGCCCTCGTCTGCTGGAGCGCGGCATGCAACGCGATCTCGGGGGTCGACAATCTCGACTTCTCGGGCACTGCCGGCGCGACGGGCGGCGGCGCTGGCGGCAGCGGCGGTGGTACGACCGGCGGTGGTACGGCCGGCGGTGACGTGGGCGGCGGCGACATGGGCGGCACCGGAGGCACGGGCGGCGCTGGCGGCACCGGCGGCGCTAGCGGCACAGGCGGCGCTGGCGGCACCGGCGGCGCTGGCGGCACAGGCGGCGCCGGCGGCACCGGCGGCACCGGCGGCACCGGCGACGACATCTCTTACGTAATCCCCTGCGGTAGCGGCAACGTGGCCGTCGGCGTCCACGGCCGGAGCGGCGGCTCGATCGATCAAATCGGCCTGATCTGCGCGCCGCTCGCCAGCGACGGAACCCTTGGCACTGCCTTCCAGACCGTGACCGCCGGCGGCAACGGCGGCGGTCCGGGCAGCGTGATCTGCCCTGCGAACCAGGTCCTGGTCGGGATCAACATCTGGGTCGACACCCAGGTTTACCGGGTCGAGCTGCTGTGTCAGACGATCGAAGCGTGGAAGATGAGCGATAGCGTCAATGTCGGCCCCGGCATCGGCAACATGCACAGCACAGGTTTCGGGGTCAAATGCCCGATGGGGAGCGCCGTCGTTCAGATCGTCGGCGACGCCGACGACTATGTGCACTCCGTGCATCCAGGTTGTCTCCCGCTGTGACAGACCGCTCTCATTCCGGGGCCGCGGCTCTCGTGAGAGCGCCTCACAGAATCGGAGCGAGCGACAGGAGACGCGGGCCGGCCAAGGCGGCGAGCGCGGAGGACGACCTCTCCGCAGCCACGTGGCCATGCGCTCTTCCCATCCCTGCTGGCACAGGTAGGCATACCCTGGCCCTCTCCTGGCCTGACAAAGCCGCAAATCCCGGCCTGTCATGCTGGCGCACAGCTTGCACTATTGCGCGAGACCGCCGTCGTATCGCCTTCTATGGGAGTCCTCATGGATACGAGTCTGATCTTTCGCCGTACCCTCGCCGCTCGCCTCGTGCACTTCCTTACGCTCGCGGCCGCACCATCGCTCGCTCACGTGGCCTGCGGCGGCGACGTGAGCATCCCCTCTCAGCAACCCAGCTCCGGCGGGGCTCAGGACGACACCCCTGGAGAGGGCGGCGCCGGTGGGCAGGGCGGCGCCGAGGAGCCGGGCGGGGATCCTCCGCCGGTGCCCGAGAGGGTCTGTATCCCGGCATCGGCCGACGGCAGCTGCCCCTCGAGCGAAGCCGCCACGCCGCAGCTCCCGAGCAACATCTGCGGGATGCCGCCGCAGATGGTGAGCGCGCCGGAGCTCGATCCGGCGACGGAGCAGTGCTGCTACATGATCGTGCCAGAGGGGTCGAGCAGCTGCGGCACGGGGCGGCCGTTCCTCGTCGGCGCGCGCGCGCTCCATGCCGCCGCGGTGCCCGGCGCCGCGTGGCGAGCCGCGGACGAGACGGCGCCCGATGTCCGCGGGCTCTCCGCCGAGGCGCGCGCGACGCTCGCCCGCGCCTGGACGAGCGACGCGCTGCTGGAGCACGCCTCGGTCGCCTCGTTCGGGCGGTTCGCGCTCGAGCTCCTCGCCGTGGGGGCCCCGCCCGAGCTCGTGGAGGCCGCTCACCGCGCCGCGATCGATGAGATCCGCCACGCGCGCCTCTGCTTTGCGCTGGCCGGCGCGTACGGCGGCGCGCCCGTCGGCGCCTCGGCGTTCCCCTTCGGAGGCGCGGTCGCGGTGAGCGCGGACCTCGCCGCCGTCGCCGCGAGCGCCGTACGCGAGGGCTGCGTCGCCGAGACGCTCGCCGCGGTGCTGGCGGCCGAGCAGCTCGGTCACGCCCAGGATCCCGCGGTCCGCGCCGCGCTCACCGCGATCGCCGCGGACGAGGCGCGCCACGCCGAGCTCGCGTGGCGCGCGGTCGCGTGGGCCGTCGCCACGGGCGGCGCCGAGGTGCGCGCCGCCGTCATCGACGCCTTCGCGGCGGGCGAGGAGGTGCTGGCCGGCTTCGTGAGCGGCGCCGCGGCGGGCTCCGAGCTCACGGCCCACGGGCGGCTCGGCGCTGCGGAGATCGCCGCCGCCCTCCGCCGCGCGCTCGACGAGGTCGTGCGCCCCGCCGCCGCGGCCCTGCTCGGCGCATCCGCCTCGCCGGGGAGCGCCGCCGCAAGCTCGCCCTCCGCCTCATTGGCTGTCTAGCCCGCCCAGGCGCCGCGCCGTCCGCGCCCGCCGCTCGGCTGAGAAGTTTACGGTCCATCTGGACCCGGAAGAACGCCTCCCGAGGTGCGGCGAATTCTGCTAGAGCTGTGAGCCGCGTCGAACGCTGGTCGCGCCTCGGCGCAGCGGCAGTTTCTTAAGGATCACCGGCAGACGTGCCGCGCTGCGGCAGCGCGCAGCTCCGGCGAACGGGCCTATCACCCTTCGGGCATCAACATGACTTTCCATCGCGAAATCGCACGCTTCACTTGGGTTGGGATCTCCTGTCTGGCCCTGTCCGCTGCGGCGGCGGGCTGCTCGGACGGCGCACTCGACGCCACGGAAACGGGGGGCGCAGGCGGCAGCGGCGCGGGGACCGGCGGCGCCTCGAGCGTGAGCTCGGGCGCGGGCAACCCCGCCAGCAGCAGCAACGGCAGCAGCACCAGCAACGGCAGCAGCACCAGCAACGGCAGCAGCACCAGCACCAGCAACGGCAGCAGCAGCAGCAGCAGCGGCGGCGGTGGCGACACCAGCAGCAGCACCAGCAACAGCACCACGAGCACTGGGACGCCCGAGACGAGCGCCACGTCGAGCACCGGCAGCGGGACGCCGACCGGCGGGTGCCCGGCGAACGCGACGTTCTGCTCCGACTTCGAGGGCGACGGGCTGCCCGAGGGCGCGACCTACCGCCCCTCGTACCAGGCGCAAGATGCGTTGAAGAACATGGCGATCGACACATCGGTCTTCCACGCCGGCTCGCGCGCGCTGCGCGTGAACCCGGGGGGCAGCGGCTACGACTGGAGGATGCTCTCCGTCCCGGCGCCCGGGTCGAAGTTCTGGGTCCGGCTCTACGTGCGCAGCAGCGTCGATATCGGCCAGGCCGAGCACAACGCCTATTTCCAGGCCATGACGGGCAGCGGCGAGCCGAACGAGGGCCACAACGTGGAGGTCGCCGAGCAGTACTGCCAGATCGTGTTGAACCTGCACGACGCGGTCGTCCTGTCCACGGGCGGCGCCACCCAGTGCGGGAGCGGCGGTGTGAAGCTCCCCAAGGATCAGTGGCACTGCATGGAGGCCTACTTCGACGGCACCAAGGGCGACGTCCAGGTCTACGCCGGCGGCACCAAGATCATCGACAAGACCGGCTGGGACAAGCTCGACTACAAGTCGTTCAGCTTCGGCTACCTCGGCTTCCACGGCCCGGCGCGGACGATGTGGTATGACGATGTGGCGGTCGCGCCGGAGCGGATCGGCTGCGCCCCCTGACACGACCGGAGGCCGGCGCGCGGGTTGTGCCAGCGCGATGACCTGACCGCCATCGCGCGCGCCGCGCGCCCTCCTTCCTGCTTCTCCCCTGAACGCGCACCGCACCCCGCTCCGGGCGCGGCCCGCCGGCGAAGCGGCCCCGGGCACGCTTGCTCCCTGGCTCCGCCGGCGCCATAGCCGAGGTGGCGAGCGCTCCGCGGACGCGCGCGAGCCGCGGTGACGATGCAATGACGACACGATCGTGATCCCGGCACGAAGGTAGATGCGATGCCGTACCTGGTTTTCCGGAATTTCCCCGACAATACGCCCATCCCCGATGACTGCTATAGCTGCGACGGCGCGCCGGACTGGGCAGCGTTGCTGGAGTGGATATGCCCCGATCTCTCGCGCGACGAGGCGGAGCGGCTCGCCGTCATCGGCGAAGCGAGCGGGACCCGGCCCGACGTCGCGGGCCTGAAGCGGCTCATCGAGGAGCACCTGAAGCCGTAGGCGCGCGATGATGGGTGCACGGACGATCATCGATCCTCGGCGCCACACGTGGTGCGACACCCCGGTGGACGACATCGGCCTGCTCGTCGACGCCGACGAGTATTACCCCGAGTTCTACCGGGTCGCGTCCAGGGCGCGGCGGTATCTGCTCCTCGCCGGCTGGCAGTTCGACAGCGACGTCGCCCTGCTCCGGGGCGGCAGGGAGGAGCAGGTGTCGAGCCCGATCACGCTGCTCAAGTTCCTGAACCACCTCTGCGAGAGGAGCCCCGATCTCCAGATCTTCATCCTCGCATGGGACTTCCACCTCGTGTTCGCGCTCGAGCGCGAGTGGCTCCAGCAGCTCGTCTTCGAGTGGACGAACCATCGCCTGCGCTTCCTCTTCGACGCCACCCACGTCGAGCGCGCCTCGCACCACCAGAAGTTCGTGGTGGTGGACGGCGAGCTCTCGTTCCTCGGCGGCCTCGACCTCTGCGACCACCGCTGGGACGACCGCAGCCACGCGAACAAGAACCCGCTCCGCGTCAGCCGAGGAGAGCCGCACAAGCCGTTTCACGACGTGCAGGCCTACCTGCGCGGCCGCGCGGTCGCGCAGGCGCTGACCGAGATCTTCACGGATCGCTGGCGGCGCGCGGGCGGCGTGGACATCACGCTGCCGGACCTCGACGGGGCCGAGCCGACGTTCCCCGACTACCGGCCCGAGGGCGGCACCCCGCTCGCGGCGGCGCGCGTCACGCTGAGCCGCACCGATCCGCACGGCGCGCCCACCGGCGCCCCGCACCGCACGGAGATACGCGACCTCTACCTCGACGCCATCGACGCCGCGGAGCGCTTCATCTACATCGAGACCCAGTACTTCAGCTCTCACGTCATCGCCGAGGGGCTCGCGCGGCGGATGCGCGCCGAGGGCCGGCCGCTCCTCGACGTGGTGCTCCTTCTCAACATGGAGGCCGAGACGATGAAGGAGCAGATCGCCGTCGGCCTCTCCCAAGCCAAGGTGCTCGGCGGGCTGCGCGACGTGGCGGCCGAGACCGGCCATCGCCTCGGCGTCTACTACACCCTGCCGGCGTGCGGCGAGGACGAGACCGCCGAGCGCGCCACGTACATCCACTCGAAGGTGATGATCGTCGACGACCGCTTCCTCACCGTGGGCTCCGCCAACCTGACGAACCGCAGCCTCTCGATCGACACGGAGATCAACGCCTCGGTCGAGACCGACGACCCCGACGACGCGCTGGGCCGCTCGATCCGCGCGGCGCGCGCGTCGCTCATCGGCGAGCACCTGGGGGACGCCGACTTCGATCGGGTGGACGACCTCGTCGCCTGCCTCGACCGGCTGGCGAGCCCGGCGACCGGGCCGCGCACGCCTGGGAGCTCGTGCCGGTTGAGGCTCCACCCCTCGCCCACGGCGGACGAGCGCGCCCTGCTCGAGGTGATCGACCCGCAGCAGCTGCCGTTCGACCCCGCCGCGGTCGAGGACATCGACCAGCGCCAGGGCTCCCTCTTCGTGGGCGGGCTCGGCGCGCTCTGGCGGCACCTGTTCACCAGCCGGGACCCCGCGAAATAGCCGCGCGCGAGGCGCCCCGGGCGAGCGCCTGGGACGCGCGGGCGCGGGCGCGGCTACCGGCGGCCTTCCTGGACCCCGAGGCAGGGCGCGCCCCTTCCGGCCGCCAGGGGCACATGGTAGGCTGTGCCGCGGAATTGCGAACGGTTTCTTCAGGTTGTCTCTCAAAGTTGAAGCGTTGACGCGACGAGGAGTATGCAAGAGGCAGAGATCAAGATCGGGGGCATTTCGGTCCGCGACCTCGCGGAGCAATACGGAACACCGCTCTATGCCTACGATGCCGAGCGCATCCGGGAGAACTTCCGTCGACTCACGCGGGCGCTGCGCGGCAATTACCCGGAGGTGTCCGTCTTTTATGCCATCAAGGCGTGCAACAACCTGGAGATAGCGAAGCTCCTGGTCGACGAGGGCTCGGGCGTGGACGCCGCGAGCCCGAACGAGATCCGCCTGGCGCAGGCGCTCGGGCTCTCGGGCGAGCGGATCATCTACACGGGCAACAGCCTCTCGGACGAGGACCTGGCCGCGGGGCTGCGCGCCGGGGTGAACTTCAACGTGGATGACCACGGCATCCTGAAGCGCCTGTTCTCGATCGGGAAGCCGCGCTGTATGTCGTTCCGGATCAACCCGAGCGGCGAGGACATCGCGACCCCCGATCTCAAGCCGTTCGCGGGCCCGTCCGCGAAGTTCGGGATCCACCCGCGCTACGTGGAGGAGGCCTATCGCACCGCGCTCGAGAACGGGGTCGAGCGGCTCGGGGTGCACATGATGCCTCACTCGCAGGCGCACAAGCCGGAGAACTTCGCGCACGTCACGGGCAAGCTGCTCGACCTGATCGGCCCGGTGGCCCGGAAGCTCGGCTTCGACCTCGCGTTCGTGGACATCGGCGGCGGGCTCGGCATCCCCTACCGGCGGGAGCAGCCGCCGCTCGACGTGGAGGCCGTCGCCCGCGGGATCGCCGCGATGGTCCGGAAGAAGTGCGCGGAGCACGGCCTGAAGGAGCCGCGCCTCGTCATGGAGCCGGGGCGCTACTTCGTCGGGGACGCGGGCTACGTGCTCGGGCGGGTGATCTCGATCAAGCAGGGATACAAGACGATCATCGGCACGGACATCTCGATGAACACGATGGCGCGCCCGGTGATGTACGGCGCGTACCACGAGGTGCGGATCAACGGCCGCCGCGGCCAGACGGCGCCGATGGCGATGACGGGCCAGGTCTGTGAGAACACGGATATGTGGATCGCGGAGCGCGAGTTCCCCGCGGACGTCGCCGAGGGGGACGTTGTCGTCCTGATGGACGCGGGCGCGTATGGCCACGTGATGAGCTACGACTACAACGGCCGGCTGCGGCCGGCCGAGGTGCTCGTCGACGGCGGGAAGAGCCGGCTGATCCGGCGGCGCGACACGTTCGAGGACATGGTCTCGCGGATGTGCCTGTCCGACGACATCAAGGAGCGCCTGCGCGCGGCGGCGGGAGAGCAGCCGAGCTCGCCCGGCTGCGGCTGAGCTAATTCGAACCTCGCCGGCGCTCGGATCGGCGACCAGGCCCTCGTTCCAGACCGGGTCGCCTTGGCCGTGGCGGCTCATATCACGCTCGATCAACGTGGCAACGTGATCGGCGTTCTCGTTGTCAGGCTACCGGATCGCGCGCGATCGGGAGCCGCACGCGCGCGCGTGTCCCCTCGTTCGGCGCGCTGACGAGCTCGATCTTGCCCCCGTGGGCGTCGACGATCCGCTTCGCCAGCGGGAGGCCCAGACCGAGGCCGCCGGTCGCGCGGGTGCGGCTCTTGTCGACGCGATAAAACGGGCGAAATATGCGCGGCAGGTCGTCGGCGGCGATCCCGATGCCCTTGTCGATCACGTCGATCGTGATCTCCTCATCCCCCCGCGCGATGAGCTCGATCGGCGCCGTGGCTTGCTCCGTGTATTTGTGGGCGTTTTCGAGCAGGTTGTCGAAGACACGCCGCAGGAGCACGGGGTCCGCGTCCACGGGGGGCAAGACCGCCGGCACGTCGACCCGCAGCGTCCTCCTGGGATGCGCTGCGCGAAAGCGCGACGCAGCGTGCGTGAGCAGATCATGAACATCCACGCGATCGCGCCGGAGCGGGGGAATGCAGGCCGGCGACGCTGCGTCCTCGAAATCGAGCCGCGCGGCCGTGAGGACGTCAGAGATGAGCCGCTCGAGCTCGTCGAGATCCCCGCCAATCTCACCGAACATCTCCCGCGCGACGGCGACGTCCCCTTCCGCCTCGGAGACCAGCGCGAGGGCCATGCGAATCCGCGAGAGGGGCGTGCGCAGCTCGTGCGAGACGTTGGCGAGGAGCTCCCTCTCGGCCCGCAAGAGCCCGGTCACGCGCTCGGCCATCTCATCGAAGGCGCGGGACACATCGCCGAGCTCGTCGCGGTTCGGCAGGGCCGCCCGCGCCTTCAGATCTCCGCTGCCGAAGGCATGCGCCGCGGTCGAGAGCCGGCGCAGCGGCCGCGTGAGCGTGCGCGCCAGAAGCCACGACGCGATGCCCACGACCACGAGGACCATCGCGACCACGCGTACCCCATCGATAGGCGGCGGCGGCGGCGGCATCCGGGGGGTGATTTGCTCGACGCGCCCGTCACGTCCGTCGGGGAAACGCAGCGGCTTCACATAACAAGGTGGACTTCCATGATTCGGGGGGTTGTCCGGGGTGATCGGCGAGCAGACGGGGACCCCGGAGGGCGCGTTGGTCGCGACGACGGCGCCGTCCGGATCGAGGACCGTGACCGTGGCGTGTAGCTCGCTCTGCGCGCTCTCAAGGACATCCTGGAGCGCGCGCGGCTCGCCGAGCGAACGCGCGACCAGGTGGGTGACGAAGCGAATCTGATCCTCGCGTGGACCTCCGGGCTTGGGCCGGTTGATCACGAGGATGGCGATGAAGCCGGCCGCGACGACGGCGAACTGCGCGAGCCCCACGAGATAAATGCGGAGGGCCAGCCGCGCGCGCAAGAGATCACGGAGGCCCATGGCTCACATCCGGTCGATCGCGAACACATAGCCAATACCACGAACGGTCTTGATGATCCGCGGGCTCTTCGGGTCATCGCCCAGCTTCTTCCGGAGGTGCGAGACGTGCACGTCGATCGAACGATCGAAGGCCTCGTCCGCGCTGCCCCGCACGAGATCCACGAGCTGCTCGCGCGTGAGGACGCGCCCCGCACGCCCGGCGAGGACGTAAAGCAGATCGAACTCGTAGGTCGTGAGCGAGAGATCCTCGCCGCGCAAGGTCGCCCTCCGCGCGGAGGGATCGATCGTGAGTGAGCCGGCGACGAGCTGGCGCTCCGCCGTGGGGCCCGCGAGACCACGGGCGCGCCGCGCCTGCGCCCGGATGCGCGCCAATAACTCTCGCGCGGAAAACGGCTTCGGGATGTAGTCGTCCGCCCCTCCTTCGAGGCCCATCACGCGATCCGCCTCTTCCCCGCGCGCCGTGACCATGATGATCGGCGTATGCACGCGGGCCCGGAGCTTCTGGCAAACCTCGAAGCCATCGATCTCGGGCAACATGAGGTCCAGAAGAACGACGTCGGGGCGCTCGCGCAGGACGGAGGCGATGCCCTCCCGGGGATCGGTCACGAGCGTGACGCGTACGTTGTGCGACTCCAGGTACCTCGCCGTGAGACGCGCGAGCTTCTCGTCATCCTCGATGTAGACGATCGAGGTCACGCTTCTCTCCGCTGCCGTCATCGACGGCAGTCTACCATCCGAGCGCCGGGCCGGTGGATCGCTAACCGTTGCTTAACAAACAGCAGGCGAGCGGGCGAGCTGCTCGGCCTGCAGCCTACGACGCGCCGACGCTCAACCGCCGAGGACCGACGAGAGCCCACGATAACAGGCAAAGGCCACGACGGCGCTCACCGGGATGGTGAGCACCCACGCCCAGAGGATGCGCGTGGTCACGCCCCAGCGCACCGCGCTCACCCGCTGGCTCGCGCCCGCGCCCAGGATGCAGCCGGTGATCACGTGTGTTGTCGACACCGGCATCCCCAGGAACGACGAGGTCAAGATGGTCGCCGCCGCGCTGGTCTCGGCCGCGAAGCCATGAATTGGCTTGAGGTCGATGATCTTGGTGCCCATGGTCTTGATGATCCGCACCCCGCCCGCCGCCGTACCGAGGGCCATCGCCGCCGCGCAGGCGAGGACCACCCAGAGCGGCACCCGGAAGTCGCCGTGGCCCGCGGGGATCGCGCCGTACGCGACCAGCGCCATGGTGATGATGCCCATGGTCTTCTGGGCGTCGTTGCTCCCGTGCGAGAGCGCCATGAAGCCCGCGGAGAGCATCTGCAGGATCCGGAAGCGCCGATTGACCACCGCCGGCCGGGTGCGCCGGACGATCCAGAAGATAAGGATCATCCCGAGGAAGGAGATCACGAAGCCCACGAGGGGGCTGATGATCAGGCTCTTGACCACCTTCAAGAGCCCCGCCCCCTGCACGGCCGCGGTGCCCGCCCGCCCGGCGCCCGCGCCCACGAGCCCGCCCACGAGGGCGTGGGACGACGACGACGGGATACCGAAATACCAGGTGAAGAGGTTCCAGAAGATCGCGCCCACGAGGGCGCTGAGTACCACCACCTGGCTCACCGCCGAAGGGACGATGAGCCCTTTCCCGATGGTGCTCGCCACCGCCGTGCCGGTGAGCGCGCCCCCGAAATTGAACAACGCCGCGAGCAGCACCGCGGTGCGGATGGGGAGGACACCGGTGCTCACCACCGTGGCGATGGCGTTGGCCGTGTCGTGGAAGCCGTTGATGTAATCGAAGACGAGGGCGACCACGATCACGAGGGTCAGCGTGACGAGGAGAGTGTTCATGCCGCGCCCCTCAGGCGTTCTTGATCACCAGCGCCTGCAGCGCGTTGGCGACGTCATCGCAGGCGTCGAGCGTGTTCTCGAGCCCCTCGAGGAACTCCTTGTGCTTGATGAGGTGGATGGCGTCCTTCTCGGTGTTGAAGAGCTCGACGATCGCCGAGCGGAAGATCTGATCGCCGTCGTGCTCGAGCAGGGCGATGGCATCACAATGCCGGTTGATCTCCGCCACCCGCTTCATCCCCCGGAGCAGCTTGACCGCGCTGTGGATCTCCTCGCAACCCACCAGGATCCTGGCGGCGAGCTCCTGGCTCACCGGCGGGAGATCCTCCATGGCGTGGACCACGACCCGCATCATGGTGGAGTGGATGCGATCGGAGACGTTCTCGAGGTCGGTCGCCAGGGCGTAGATGTCGGAGCGATCGAGCGGCGTGACGAACGTCTTGTTGAGAGCGTCGTAGACGTCGCGGATCACCGCGTCGGCGGCGTGCTCGACGTCGGTGATCCGTGAGACCAGGGCCTGCCTCTCACTGGCATTCTTGGCCCTGCAACACTCGGACAGCAGGTTGGCGCTCTGCAGCGCGCAGTCGGCGCCCCGCTCGAGCAGGTCGAAGAAGTGCTCTTCACGCGGCAAAAGCGATTGGATGACCCGATCGAGCCACATTGTACATCTCCTTGGCGAGGGGCGCCCTCCCAGCATCGAGGGGGTGACTACCGGATCGGCGGGGCGAGCGGGGCGTCACCGTTTGAGCTCGCCTTCGATATCGTCGAGCGCCTTCTTGTAATTATCCGTGGTGATTTCGGTGGCCGCGCTTTCTTCGTAATCGGCCGGGACCGCGATCTCTGTGTCCGCCACGGGGCGCGCCTGCGTGGGGCCGCTGGTGGGCGCGCCCTCGGACGCTGCCGAGCCGTCCTTGCATCCGGCCAGGAGGAGGCAGAGCAGGAGGGCGCTGTTCCAGGACAACTGCTTCATGGGTCGCCTACTTTCGTGTATTCAGGTACGTGGAATAGCGAGCGTTCTCCTGTTCCAGGAGCTTCTTCGCGCGCGCCACCGTCGCCGTGTCGCCGGACTGCTCGGCGAGCCTCTGGATTCGCTCGATCCGGGCGATACGCTCGGCGTGGCGCTTGATCTCCTGCCGGAGGGCGTCGTCCATCGGCCGGGTCTTCAGCGCCTTGTCCACCGCAGGGCGCTCCTTTTCGACCTGGGCCCTGCGTCGAGCAGCTCGTTCATCGTCATCGTCATCGTCATCGGCCCGGCGCGGCGCCGGCGGCGTGCCGTGCTTTTGCTCGTCGACCTTCCCATTGCCGAGCGGCTCGCCGCGCTTGCCGGGCGGCTCGCCTGGCTTGTGTGCGTACCCATCCCCGCCCTGCGCCGGCTCGACCGGCTTTCCAGCCGGCTCGCGCGGCCTACCGCCCCGATCACCACGAGGCGCGGCGTCGAGACCGGCCCCTGGCTTCTGTTGGTGCTCTCGGGATGGCGCCGCCGGCTGCGCCAAGGCGAGCCCTGGCCCGAACGCCATCGCCGCAGTCAACGTCCATACCAATCGTATCTTACGCACCGCAGACCCTCCGTCGTTGATCCGTCAGATAGAATGCAATGCCACCTCGCAGGGAGAGCCTTGCTCGTGGAGGCCTCCCCCGGACAGATGACGAACCCCCTCACCTTGCTGCGGTGCCGTGAGCTCCCGATGAAGCCAGTGTTTGCGATTGTTAACGGTCCTGTGCCGGACGCGCGCGAATTCCGGCTGCGCGGAGCTTCACGGCGCGACCGCTCCTGAGGCGCGCGCCGCCCGCACGACCTTCCCATCGAACGCGACCGCCATCGCGAGGACCGGCGATGCCCCCGCCGCCCGCAGCTCCGCGGACTAGTCGTTCCGCCGGATCTGCTCGATCCCCTCGTCGAGCGCCCGCTCCAGCGTCTTGCCCGCTCGCGCCACCTTCAGCTCGAGCACCACGCCCGGCCTCCCCGGCTGCGCCGGGCGGATGATCACGTCCGGCCGCCCGCGCCCCGACTCGCGATTCGACCGCACCTGGTAGAGCGGAAATTCAGGACGCTCCACGGGTTGTAGACGACGGTGTCGCCGAAGAGGTACCCGTTGTACCAGGCGCGCAGCGACGGGAGCCGTTCAAGCCGGCCAGACCTCGTGAGCAGCGACTCGACCTCGCGCTCCGTGAACCCGAAGCAGGTGTCGAACTCCGGCGCGAGCAGCGAGTAGGCAGCCACGTTGTTGAGACCTGAAAAGCTGCTCTCCCGGGCCACGCGCAGGACGCCCGTGAGCACCGCCTTGAACAGATGCGGATTGCCCTTGAGGTCCCAGCTCGCGGAGCCGGCGGAAGTCGTCGATGCCGATGGGGACCTGGATGCTCATGGTGCCTCGGGCAGGGCGGCGTGCCCTCACGGACGCTACTCCGCCGCCCGTCAGCGGCAATGGCTCCGAACGGCCTGAGCAGGCAGCCAGGCGTCCTGCTTCTCCGCCGCACCCGCCGGCGGAGAGGCGGGGCCGCGGGTCACCGCGTCCAGGTCAGCAGCAGCGCGAAGATGGTGAGATCGGCGGCGACGTGCGCCACGTACGGCGCGAGGAGGCCGCCCGCGCGGCGCCGGAGCACGCCGAGCATCACGGCGTAGATCGCCGCCAGGCCGACGCCGACGGCGCCGCTCGGGAAGCCGCTCAGGTGGAGGAGCCCGAAGGCAGCCGCCTGGACGAGCACCGCGGTCCAGCCGGAGGTCGTCACGGCGTCCAGCGATCCGAGGAACACCAGGCGGAACACCGCTTCCTCGAGGAGGGCGTTGAAGAGCGCGAACCCCAGGCCGCCGAGGAGCAACAGAGGCAGCGAGACGGGCGGCATCAGGGCCCGCATCTGCGTCAGATCGGGCCGCATCAGCCGGACCCAGAGCACGAGCGCGAGCGCGGAGACGAGGACGACCGCCGCGATCCAACCGAGGACCAGAGGCCCGAACGCCCCGCGCCGCAGCGGCGGCATCGACGACCGGAGCGCCGGCACGGCGCACGCGAGCAGCGCGAGCACGACGAGCGGCGCGGCCAGGGAGAGCGGCCAGGGCACGATAAGCCCCACCGCCGCGGGTGCGAGCGTGAGCACGGCGAGGAGCGGGCCGTGGAGCGCCGCCCGGTCCGGCGCGCGCGCCACCGCGAGCAGGGAGGCGAGCGCGACGCCGAAGCAGGCGAGGCTGAGGGCGCGATCCTCCGCGGCCGACGGGTACGCGGCGTAGGCGAGCGTCGCGGCAGAAACAGCGCAGAGCCCAGGCCAGCCAAGGCGGGGCGCCCCCACCCGCCCGGCGGCCTCGCCGACTGGCGTAGCGCCGGCCGGCGCCGCGCCAGACGGCTCGATCTGCTCCATCTGGCCGAACCGCTCCAAAAGTTGAGCTTTCACTCGGATATAGTCGAGCTTTTGTTCAGTTTGTCAAGTACGCTCGGCGCATGGCCACGAAGCGCAAGAAGCCGCCGTCGACCGCGCCCCGCCGGGTGCCGCTGCAGGCGAGGAGCCAGCGGCGCAAGGAGCGGATCCTCGACGCGACGGCGGCGCTGCTCGCGTCGCGCGGGCTCGACGCGGTCACCACGAACGCCATCGCGGCGCGGGCGCGGACGTCCATCGGCTCGGTCTACGAGTTCTTCCCGAACAAGGAGGCCGTGCTCCACGCGCTGACGGGGCGTTACCTGGAGCGGCTGCGGGCGCGGACCGAGGCGGCGCTCGCGGAGGCGCCGCCGGGCTCGTGGCGCGCGCTGACCGAGCGCTGGCTCGACGCGCTCGCGGCGTTCTACAGGACGGAGCCCGGCTACCGGGAGCTGTGGTTTGGCGTGCAGCTGTCCAGCGCGCTGCTCTCGACGGCCGCGGCGTGGGGGGACGAGTTCTCGGCGCGGGTCGAGGCGATCCTCTCGCCGCTGACGCCGGCGCTCGCGCCCGCCGAGCGGCGCGTCGTCGCGCAGAGCGCGCTGTACATGGCCTCAACGCTGCTCGCCCTCGCCGCACAGCAGGACGAGCAGCAGGGCGCGCTCTACGTCGAGGAGGCGAAGAAGGCGGTCTGTCGCTACCTCGCGCCGTACATCGAGCCGGCGGGCCGGTTGGGAGAGAGCGCGTGACGCGGTGAGGCGCGCTCACGAAGTGTCGGGATGCCACCTGCGCGATGCGCGCGCCTGCAAGGCTTGATGAGAGCGGAAGCGGTCCTCCAGGCGGGCATCACCTACGAGACGGTGAAGCCGAGGATCGAGAGGCTCCGCGCGCACCACCTGGAGGCCGTCACGACGACCGCCTTCCTCGAGCTCTTGCGGCGGATCGATAAGCATCACCGCTTCCCCCACCGCCAACGGGGAGGTTCACCCGTAAGCCAGCAGATGGCGATGAGGGCTGCCGTGAGGACGGATACGTAGGCAATGTAGACAACGCTCCCCTTGGTGGCCTGAACGAACGGAATGCCGCCAAGGACCAACGCGAAATAGATAAGGAGGACGACCCAACCTTGCCACGCAGAGGGCAAGCCCCACCCCCAACCGTAGCGCTTAGCGGGAAACCAATACTTGGGAGTGCCAGCAGAAGACATGCAATTCCTCCCTGCCCCTGTGATGCCCAACGCCATGGCGTTCGACGGCACCATCGCGTTCACTCATAGTGGATCCGACCCGACGCATCTCGCGCGAATCGAGTGCCGCGGATGCGCTCGTACTCCTCGCCGCATTCCTGGCTGCAGAACCAACCGAAGTTCGGTATCGCGACCGCGCCTCCAGCGGCGAGAACGTCAGGCGCTGGGTCGAAAGCATCCCCTGAATGGTCCAGTTGCGCCAGAATTCGCCCGCACTGCGCACAGCCGAGCGCGTCCGCGGGAATGTCTGGGGCATTCAGGAGATGCTCGATCTGCTGCGGAGACAAGCTCTGCATCTCGCTTTCCATCACCTCAAGCATCATCAGCGAACTCACGCGCTCAAGACAGCTAGCTTCTCTCGTCGTCAGCGGCCGGCCCAGACGTTTGGCCGCCATCTCCGACACGACCTGCCGGTGGGCCTTCAGCGCTTCTCCCATCGATATGATCATTGTGTCCGTCGAACCATCATTCGATAGCCCAGCCGATTCTATTCGACCTGGCTCCGCCTTACGCGCAAAGCATGGCCCGGCCGAACCCGTTCGCCCGAGCCCTGCCGAGCTCCCCCCAAGGGTATCCCCGCCTAGCGCCGCTGTCATTGGTCCACCTACAGCGCCGACAGCCTGTCGCGGTCGCGCCCCCTGAGCTGCCAGCATGTGGACGGTACTACAGGGGGTCTGCGGCGTCTGTCAGGCCAATCTTCGCGTCTGCCGAGCGCGGTCGAGGAAGGTCCGCCTAGCGCCGAGGAGCCGTGCGGCGAGTGGAGCCGAGCCCCCGGTTCGCACAATTGCTGGCTGCGAATTGAGGGACTGGCCCTGGCTCGCGGGAGGGCGCCCCTCGCACGGCGTCGACGGCTTCAGGCCGCCGACGCCCGCGGCTTCGCGCTGGCCGCGTGGCGGTTCTCCGGCCGCGCCAGCCCAAGGTTCTCCCGCAGCGTGCGGCCCTCGTACTCCGTTCGGAACAACCCGCGCCGGCGCAGCTCCGGGATCACCAGCTCGACGAAGTCGTCCAGCCCGCCCGGGAGCCACGGCGGCATCACGTTGAACCCGTCGGCGCCGCCCTGCGTGAACCACGCCTCCAGCTGATCCGCGATCTGCTCCACCGAGCCCACGATCGTCCAGTGCCCGCGCGCTCCAGCCACCCAGAGGTAGAGCTCCCGGATGGAGAGATTGCGCTTGCGCGCGATGTCGAACATCAGCGCTTGCCGGCTCTTGTTGTTGTTGGTCTCGGGCAGCTCGGGGAGCGGCCCGTCCACCGGATACGCGGACAGATCGATTCCACCCGACAGGCCCGAGAGCAGCGACAGCCCGACCTCCGGCAAGATGAGGTCCTGCAGCTCCTGGTACTTCGCCCTGGCCTCCGACTCCGTCCTGGCGACCACGGGGAACACCCCCGGCATGATCTTCAGCTGGTCGGGGTGCCGCCCATACTTGGCCATCCGGCCTTTGACGTCGGCGTAAAAGGCCTGTGCGTCTTCCAGCGTCTGCTGCGCGGTGAAGATCACCTCGGCGGTCTCGGCCGCGAGCTCCCTGCCCGCCTCCGACGATCCCGCCTGCACGATCACCGGGTGTCCCTGGGGCGGGCGCGGGATGTTGAGCGGCCCTCGAACGGAGAAGAACTTCCCCTTGTGATCGAGCGTGTGCAGCTTGGCCGGGTCGTAGTAAGCCCCGGACGCCTTGTCGCGGAGGAAGGCGTCGTCCTCCCAGCTGTCCCAGAGGCCGGTGACCACGTCGACGAACTCGCGCGCCCGGACATAGCGCTGCGCGTGGTCGGGGTGGGCGTCGAGCCCGAAGTTCCCCGCCGCCTCGCCCCCGCCGGTGGTGACCACGTTCCAGCCTGCCCGCCCCTGGCTGATATGGTCCAGCGAGGCGAACTTGCGGGCCAGCAGGTAAGGCTCCTCGTACGTGGTGGACGCGGTGGCGATGAAGCCGATGTGCTCGGTGACGACCGAGAGCGCGGAGAACAAGGTGACCGGCTCGAAGCTGGCCCCGTAGGCGGTGCGGCCCTGCGCTCCAGGCCGGTTCTGCAAGGCGAGCCCGTCCGCCAGGAAGACGGCGTCGAACTTGGCTCGCTCCGCCGCCTGCGTGATGCGCTTGTAATGCGCGAAGTTGATGCCTCCGTCCGCCTGCGCCTTCGGGTGGCGCCAGGCTGCCACGTGGTGGCCTGCGCCAGGCAAAAAGGCGCCCAAACGGATCTTCCGCTGATTGTCGCTCATGGCTGTCCTCGGTCTCGGTCCTCGCGTTCGCGCGAGGACGCGCGGACGTCACCGCGCGCCGCCGCGTGCACCGCAAGCGCCGTGCCCGGCGGCGGAGCGGCGGAGAACAAGGCACCTCCCCTGCCCCGAGAGGATGCGTGCTGCTGGAGCAGCAACCGACCGCCAGCGCTTGCGGAAGCATTGCTGGCAGGGCAGCACCGGCCCGCCTCGTGCCCGGCCGCCCCTCCCACGGCCCTCCCGCAGTCGGCAGTCCCGAGCGGCGCCCCTCGACGCGGGGAGCGGCTCGCGGCCGGCGCCAGCCCGACCGGCGGCGACCGCATCCCGCAGCCACCTTGCGCCCGCGTCCGTTAGTGATAAGTTTATCACCATGACGATCACCGAGACAGCGCCGCCGCGCGGCGCTCCTGGGACGACCGCGGCTGACCGGCTCGGCGTGGCGACGCGCGCGGGGCGCCTCGCCGTCACGTCGGCCGGCTCTGGCCCGCCCATCGTGCTGTTGCCGGCGAACGGGCGCGCGGCGGCCGACTTCGACGCGATCCGCCCGCGGCTCGCGGAGCGGCACCGCACCGTGGCGCTCGACTGGCCTGCGATGGGCGAGTCCCCAGCGCCGGAGCGGCCACGGGCGATGAGCGCCTCCCTGCTCGCCGACGCGCTCGAGGACGCCCTCGACGCGCTGGACATCGGCCCGGCCATCCTCCTCGGGCACTCGGTCGGGGGCTTCGCCGCGGCGCGGCTCGCGAGCCGGGCGCCCGGCCGCGTGCGCGCGCTCGTGCTCGTCAACTCGGGCGGCTTCGCGCGCGTCGGCCCGCTCGAGCGGCTCTTCTGCGCCGTGAAGGGCCTCCCCGCCGTCACGGGCGCCGTCGAGGGCCGCTTCGCGCGCTTCCACACGCGCTGCCACAACGAGCACACGGCCCGGATGCTCGCGCGCGTGGAGGCGGCGCGGCGCCGTGAAGGCTACGCCGAGGCCGTCGGCGCCGTGTGGCGGAGCTTCGCGCGGCCGGAGTCCGATCTGCGCGCGGCGGCGCGCGCGATCCAGTGCGAGACGTTGCTCGTCTGGGGCGCCCGGGACCCCGTGATCCCCAGGAGCGCCGCGCTCTTCGCCCAGCGCGCGATCCCGGGCGCGCGCCTCACGTGGCTCGACACGGGCCACACGCCCTTCGCCGAGGCGCCCGGGCGCTTCCTCGAGGCCGTCGAGCCGTTCCTTGCCTCCGTCGCGGCGCTCCCCAGGGCCGCGTGACCGCGCGGCGCCCCTCCCTCCGCTCGCGAAGCGCCACGCCCGGGTCGCGCCCGCGCCGCGGCAGCCCCGACGAGACCCGGCGGCGCCTGATCGCGGCCGCCGGCGTGGTGTTCAACCGCGACGGCTACGCGGGCACGGACTCGAACCGCATCGCGCGCGAGGCCGGGTACTCACCAGGGACGTTCTACAAGCACTTCGCTGACAAGAAGGAGATCTTCATCGCGGCGTACGTGGAGTGGGTCTGCGGCGAGTGGGCCGAGATCGGGCGCATCCTGGGCGAGGATCTCCCGCCCCGGGAGGCCGCGCGCACCGTCGTGGCGGCGGTCGTCGATCTGCACCACCGCTGGCGAGGTCTGCGCAGGAGCCTCCGCGCCCTCGTCGGAGAGGACGCCGACATCCGTCAAGCGTACGTCGCGGAGCGCGCCCGCCAGCTCGACACGATGGCCCGCCTCGCCGGCGGAGCCGGCGGCCGCGCCGAGGACGCGCTCCTCCTTTACCTGGTCGAGCGCACCGCCGACGCGCTCGCCGATGGCGAGCCCGCCGCGCTCGGCGTCCCGGCCGACGCGCTCATCGACCTCCTCGTCGCTCGGATCGAGGCGCGCTTCGACGCACGGAGCGCGTGAGCCCGCTCAGCCATGCGGCCACGGGGACGGTCCGTGCGGTCCCCGTCGCGGGACACTCTCCGGGTCGGCCGGGTCGCTGCCGGCGTCCCGCTCGTCACCGTCGAGGAAGCCATCGCCGTCACGGTCGACGCCGATGCGCTCGCCCGACCCGGGCGGCACGCAGGTATACGTCAGCTCACTGCCGCCTCTCGTGGCCAGCCAGCGGAGCTCGCCGTCCGACCGCCACGGCGCGCGCGCGCGGTCGGCGTCAAAACGGCCATTGCCGAGGTACAGAAAGCCCAGCTCGTCCCCGTGTGACCAGCCCTTGACCACGAGATCGCAGTCGCCGGCGTCGGCGCGCGCCACGAGCAGATCGACGCGCGGGCCGGCCACCGCCGCGTTCGACGACGTGAGCGTGATCTGCTGGCCCACGATGGGCTTCAGGTTCGACTCCAGCGCCAGCATGTACTCCGCCACCTGGCGCTTCTGGAGCTCCCCCTCGGCGTCGACGGGGAAGCCGCCGGGGTTCTCCGGCGTCTGGACGAAATCGGAGAACGCATTGAAGCGGACGAGCGTATCGACGGCGCCGTCGTGGAGGAAGCCAAAGCCGCGGACCTGGTCGCCCATATGGGCGTTGGAGCCGCCGAACGGGAACACGAACGACTCCGCCATGCCGAACATCCCGACCTTCTGGTACTGATTGCGCAGGTGCGGGACCTTGAAGAGCTGGGTCTCGTTGGCGTTGGCCGATCCGCCGTCGCTGCCGAAGAAGCCCGGCGCAAAGTCGTCGGGGTTGGCGTCGGGGTCGACGGTGTGACACCCGATGCACGAGGCGCCGAGGATGCTCGACACGGGCCCTCCGAAGAAGTCTCGCCCCGCGCTCTGATCGGGCGTGAGCGAGTCGTCGAGCGCGCGGATGGGGTTGGGTGGATACGTGACCTGGAGGATGAAGTCCGTGAAATCGTCCATCTCCTCCTCCGAGATCGTCTCGTCTCGCCCGAGCAGATCGACGAACGCCACGCTGAATTTCTTGAACGCCGCCCGCTCGTCGAACACCCCGCTGTCCGGCTGGGACGTGGGCGCATCATGGCCGCCCGTGCGGTCGCCGCGCCAGTGCATCGGCCCGTGGTTCGCCATGCCGCGCAGGCTCTGGGTCGTCATCGGCCCCTTCATCGGATGCAAGCTCGTATCCTGGCCGAAGAGATCGGTACAGAACGGCCCCGGGTTCTCCAGCGCCGTGCCGTCCGGGTTTCCGAGGTCCCACGAGAGGCTGTCGAAATCGCCGAAGATATGACAGCTCGCGCAGGAAGAGTCGCCGTGGCTCGAGCTCCGCGACGCGTCATAGAGGAAGCGGCGCCCCCGGACGACGCTCGGAGGCTCCGGGTTGTGCATCGGCACGTGCGCGACCTCACGGCGGGTCCGGGTATCGATGACCGAGATCGCGTTATCGAAGCGCGCGAGCACGTAGAGCCGCTGCCTGTCTTCATCGAGGACAAGGCCGGTCGGCCCGCCTCCAGGGACGCGGATCTGGTTCGCGGCGCTGGGCACGAACGTGTCGTTCTCGAGCTTCGCGGTGTCGAAGACGCCGATCTTGTCCGAGCCGAGCGCCGCGACATACAGCGTCGCTCCGTTGCGCGTCACGGCCATCTGCGTCGGTTGCGCCAGGCTCTTCTTGCTCTCGTCGTTCGGTACCGGCGCGCAGCAGCTGCTGTAATCGATGTGCTTGTTGAGGTGCCTCGGGGCGACGCCGCCCGGACCGAGGACGGTGATCCTGCTCTCGTGCAGGTGGCCGCGCACGCTGTGGCCAGCGAAGATGCCCGGCCCCTCGAAGCGCTCCTCGTTGCGGGCGTCGGTGTTGGACACATAGACCTTCCCGTTCACCGGGTTCACGACCATGTTGAACAGGATGGTCCCCACGCCCGTGAAGAAGCCGCCTGGCCCGGCCACCTGCCGCGGCGGGTTGGCGAGCGCGTCGATGACGAAGACGTCCTTGTCGGGCAGCGAGAGGCGCACAGCGTCGTCGAAGGGGCGACCCAGCTCGTCGACCCAGTGGGCCCCGTCGAACTTAAGGATGAGCCCGACCTCCGGCCGAGGGACTCCCTCGAAGTTGGTGTCGGGCCCGGGCAGCCCGCCCGCGGCCTCCCCGCCGTCCGGCACGAGGCTCTCGTCGATGACGGTCGTGCGGTTGCCCGAGTGGAAAGCGGCGGCGTAGACCCGGCTGCCGTCCGGCGTCACCGCGAGCGCGCGCGGCGTATCGCTGAAGAGCGTCACGATGGAGAGCGGCGTGCCGCCGAGCGACGCCCCGGGCCGCCTCGCGTCGAACACCCAGACATCCGCGCGCCCTATGCCGGGCGTCAAGAGCTGCGGATCGAAGGGGGCGTTCTGCCCGCGGTGGGCCGTGGTGATGAACGCCCGCGAGCGCTGCGGCCCGGCGAACACGATGTCGCGCGGCTCATCGCCCACGAGCAGCGTGCGGACGACGCGCGCTTTGGCGGGGTCTCGAACGTCGACCACGCTCACGCTATCGGACAGGTGGTTCACCACCCAGACTTCATCGTCGCCCCGGGCAGCCACGGCGACCGGCTCGAGCCCCACGGGCACAGACGCCTTGAGCTGCAGACGATTGGCTTCGACGCGGAAGATCTCCAGCCGGTTGTCGGGCGTGTTCACCGCGAAGAGCAGCTTGCCGTTCGCCGACAGGGCCAGGGGGCGGACCTGGCCCGATTCAAATGTCGTGAACGGCGTGGCGGCCACCGCGGGGAGAGCGGCGGCGAGGGACATGGCCGTAGCACCTACGCTGACAGCCAGGAAACGGCGCAGACAGCATGATGGCAGCATGCTTTCAAGCTATGTAAAATAAATACGTTTAACAACAAAAAAACGTTCGTGCGGTCGCGCCGTCATGGCCATATTGCTGGCGGTGTTCTGGGCTACGTGGTCGCACAGGGCGACTGTCATGATATCGAGTCGTCATGTGCCGCCGTATGCCGCCTCACCCGCGCGGTCCCGCAGGCGCGCTGGCATGATGACGTCAGCGGACCTGGCGCAACGCGTAGTCGATGCCGCTCCGGAGCGTCCCCCGGGTGACCACGGTGCGGAGATCGATCTCGAGCGAGACGAGCGTTTGCGCCAGCTCGGGGCGCAGGCCGGTGATCACCGTCGTCGCGCCGAGCAGCCGGAGCGCCGCCGCCGTGCCCATCAGCGTGGTCGCGACGGCGGAGTCGATGATCGTCACGCCCGTGACGTCGATGATCACGACGTCCGTCCGGTTCGTGTGCACGCAGTTCAGCGCCGCTTCGAGCGCCTGCTGCGCCCGGCTGGCGTCGATCGTCCCGATCAGCGGCATGACCATGATCCGCTCGGTGATCGGAATGAGCGGCGTGGAGAGCTCCGCCAGCCGCTCTTTCTGCGCCCGGATGATCTCCTCCTGCAGCGCCGCGCGCGCCAGCTCCGCGCGCTCGCGCTCGGTGAGCTCCAGCGTCAGCCGCTCGTTCGTCCTGCGGAGCTCCTCGGTCTGGCGCGCGACCTCGGTCTCCAGCTGCTCGTTCGAGCCGCGGAGAGCGGCGTAGAGGAGAGCGACCTTCACGGCCACAGCCGCCTGGGAGGCGAGGAGCCTCAGCGTCTCCAGCTGCGTCGGCGTGTAGGGGTGACGGACCGCCTCGCGCTCGACATACAAGACGCCCGTCAGCTCGCCCTGATGCATCATCGCCATGCACAGGATCGACCTCGGCCCGCTCGCGCCGAGGTAGCGGTCCCCGGCGAGGCCTGGTTCGCCGCGCGTATCCTGGATGAAGACGGACTCCTTGGTCCTGGCGACTCCCTGGATGACCGTCACGGCGAGCTGGGCGTCCGCCTCGACGGGCGTCGCGAGCCCCAGCCGGACCGCGTCCGGGCGATCCCTCGTGATCGAAGCCTCCACGAAGAGCCCGCCCTCGCGCGCGAGGACGAGGACGCACCGCTCGGCGCCGGCGTGCTCGAGCGTGATCCGCAGCAGCCGATCGAGCACCCTGTCGAGGACGACCTCGCCGGCGACCGTCTGCGCTGCGCCGATGACCGTCGCCATCTGGGCCTGAGCCTGCGTGAGCTCCTCCAGCGCCCGCTCGAGCTCCGCCGTCCGCGTCGCCACGCGTCGCTCCAGCTCGTGCGTGAGCTTCTGCAGCGCCGCCTCGGCGGCGACGCGCTCCTCGACCTGCGCCGCGAGGCTCTTCATCAGCTGCCTGAGCTTCGTTTGCACCCGGACGCGCGCGAGCAGCTCCTCGCTCTGGAACGGCTTGAGGAGGAACTCCACGGCGCCGAGGTTCAACCCCTTCACCTTGTCCGCGTTCATCTCCGTGCTCGCCGTCATGAAGATGACAGGGATGTCGCTCGTGGCCGGATCCGTCTTGAGCCGCCGGCACGTCTCGAATCCGTCGATCCCTTCCATCTTCACGTCCAGCAAGATGAGATCCGGCGCCACCTCCTTCGCGAGCTGGATGGCTCGCAGGCCGTTCGTCGCGGCCGCGATCTCGAACCCCCAGCCCGAGAGGTTGTCGCGGAGCAGCCTCAGGTTTCGCGGCTCATCGTCGACGATCAGGACCGTCCCTGTGTCACTCACGTTCGTCACACTGCCCTCTCCAGCGGATAACCTCACTCTTCGCGTCAGCGACGCTGCATGAGGATGACTACGCTCACCGCAAATCTCAAGCCGACGCTCATCGGGCGCCACCGTCGATACGCCCGCCGACGAGCTCTTCTATCGACTCCAGCCGGAAGTCCTCGGAGAGCTCGCGCAGGTGCTTGGCGAACGGCGCGAGCCGTGGGTCGCCCAGCTCGAGCTTGTCCGCGTATTTCTGGATGTGGTTGACGAGCCCCTTGCGCGCGAGATCGCGCAAGGCCTTGAGGTCCTCGTCCGGGGGCAGGACGACATCGGGGGTGCTGGTCACACCCGAGCTGGGGCTCGGCTCCGCCTCCTCGCTCGCGCCGTCCTGCCGCTCGTAGATCCACTCCAGCTTGAGGTGTCGCTGCAGCTTCTCGAGCAGCTCATCCATCTGCAGCGGCTTGGCCAGGAAATCGTCCGCGCCTGCTTCCAGGCTCTTGTCCTGGTCGGTGATGAAGGCGCTGGCGGAGGACGCGATGATGACCGTCCCTGCGAGCTCTGGCGCCTTTCGCATGCGGCGCATCATCTCCCAGCCGTCGAGCACGGGCATCGCGAGATCGGTGATGATCAGGTCGAACCTCTCGCTCGCCGTCCTGTCCAGGCCCTCCTGGCCGTCGTTCGCCTCCGCCAGCTCGAACCCGAGGGTCGCGAGCATGCTGATGACCACGGCGCGGTTCTCCGGCTTGTCGTCCACCACAAGGAGCCTCCGTCGCGCGCCCTTGTAGCCGACGATCTGCCCCCGCTCCGTGCGCCTCACGGTGTCCGTCCAGTTGGGCGCCTCGGCGAGCGTCAGGTCCATCCAGAAGACGCTGCCCTTCCCGAGCTCGCTCCTGACCTGGATGGAGCTGCCCATCAGCGTCACGATGCGCTGGCTGATCGCCAGCCCGAGCCCGGTGCCCTCGCGGTGGCGACTCTTGTCTCCGACCTGCTTGAAGGGCAGGAATATCTGGTCCAGGTGTTCGGCGCTGATGCCGGTCCCCGTGTCCTCGATCTCGAAGCGTATCCTGTGCATCTGGGTTCGCGATTCGGGGCTCGCGCCGTCCTCCGGGCGATCCTTGCGCGCGCCTTGTGGCCCGCCTGGCATCTCGGCGACCGTGAAGGTGACGCTGCCGTTCTCGGTGAACTTGATGGCGTTGCCGAGCAAATTGAGCAGGATCTGACGCAGGCGCCGCTGGTCGACGCGCACCCCCTCGGGCAGCGGGAGGCCGGGCTTGAACACGAACGTGATCCCCTTCTGCTCCGCGCGGATCCGGCAGATCTCGGCCGTCGCGTGCAAGAACGACGGGAAATGGAAATCGTTGGGGTGAATCTCCATCGTCCGCGACTCTATCTTCGCCAGATCGAGGACGTCGTTGATGAGGGTCAACAGATGAGAGCCGGACTCGGCGATGACCTCGACGCCGCGCAGATCCTGCTCGCCCAGGCTCCTGGAGCGCTTCAGGATCTGGGCGTACCCGAGGATGCCGTTGAGCGGCGTCCGCAGCTCGTGGCTCATGTTGGCGAGGAAGTCGCTCTTCGCCCTGTTGGCCGCGTCCGCGGCGACCGTCGCCTCCTTGAGCTCGGCGGTGCGCTGCTCGACGCGCTGCTCGAGCTCCTCGTTCGTCTTCGCCAGGGCGGCGAACGTCTCACGGAGCTGCTGGGCCATGCCGTTCAGCGCGTCGCCGATGTGCACGAACTCCCGGGTGCCTGACGCCTCGAAGCGCTGCTCGAGGTCACCGCCCCGGATCCGCTCGGCCGCGGTGACGAGCTGCCGCACGGACGGCAAGGTCACGCGCATGATCACGAGCACGGGCAGCGCCACGAGCGCCAGGATCGAGAACGCCGCGATCAGCCAGTAATCCCAGTACAGCCCCTTCACCGACGAGAGCAGCGCCGCGCGGGGTACGTCGGTGAGCAGATACCAGTCCGGCGCCGCGATGCGCGCCGCCACGATCACGCGCTGATCCGTGCGGCCGACCACGTGCGCCGCCACGGCGTCGTCGCGCTTCGCCGCCTCGAACGCGCGCTTGAGCTCGTCGTCGCCGATGGAATCGACCGTCAGCGTCCCTTTGCTCCCGTGGATCTTGTCCTGGTGCACGCTCGAGACGAGCACCGTCCCATCGCCCCTCACGAGCGCGTGCTCTGTCCCCGGATACAGGGAGAGCTCCCGGAAGCTGTCCATCACCGCGTTGACGGTGACATCGTGCCCGGCGCTGCCCGCAAACACCCCGTTGCGGAAGAACGGCACCACGACGCTCACCATCCACTCGCGTGCCCCTGGGTCGTAGCTCGTCGGCGTCCAGCGCGGCTTTCCTTCCGGGTTGTTCGCCGGGAGCACGAGCGTCGTCCACTCCGAGTTGACAAAATCGACGGTCGTGTCGACCTGGTCGATGTAGCTCGTGTGGCTGGGCCAGTACATCACGAGCCCGTTCCGTCTGGGGATGAGCCAGGTGTTGATGGGCTCACCGGGCGCCCCCGCCGAGTACAGCTCGGTCATGCGCTTCAACTCCAGGAGAAAGACCTTCTCCTGGTCGTCGAGCGGGTACCCCGCGGGCAGCCAGACGACGGCGTCTCGCTTGCGCTCGAAGCCCGCGTTGCGCGACACCATGCCGCCGTCGCGCGACGGCCCGACGAGGGCGTCGAACTTCTGCGGGGTTTCTCCCTCGACTTCATGCAACGCGGAGGTGAGCACGCGGCCGTACCGCGCGGCGCTCGCCTCTGCCTGGATCAGGCGGTCGTTCATGCGGCGGGTCCACTCGTCATGGGTCCGCGCGAGGACGCCCAGCTCGTTCTTCAGGATCGCGCCCTCGATGGCCCACGCCGCGATCCACAGCCCCGGCCCCACGAACACGAGCAGCGCGATGGCCAGCGGCCCCGCGACCCAGAAGGACAGACTCGGTGCGGTGCGAGGGCGTTGGCTGCTCCGCTCCCCCCGTTCATTCATGCGGTCATCGTACACGACTACAGGACCGCGCCACTTTGGAAGGTCAATGTCCTGAACAGAAAATATGGACACACGGTAGGAGCATGCGAGCCTGAAGAGGACTGCGCCGCCACCACGACGCAGGTGGACTGACATGCTCGCTGAACGAGGGATCGATTGGCGCACAGCGTGCGCCGGTGAGCTCGCGCACCGTGGCCCGGTGGCGCTGGCAGCGGGGTCTACTCCCAGCGGAAGAGCTTGAGGGCGAGCGCGAAGGTCGCGACACCCCAGACGACGAGCAGCGCGAGCTCGGGCGCGATCACGGCGAGCGGCGCCCCCTCGAGCATCACGCCGCGGAGCGCGTCGTTCAGCGCGGTGAGGGGCAAGGCCTGGACGAAAGGCTGGATCGCGTCGGGGAAGCGATCGGCCGAGAAGAAGACGCCGGAGCAGATCCACATCGGGAACGTGACGAGGTTGCCCAGGCCCGAGATGCCCTCGAGGGTCCGCGGCCGCGCCGCGATGAGCAGTCCGACCCCGGCGAACGACAGCGCGCCGACCACGGCGACCAGCGCGAGCGCCGCGAGCGAACCGGCGATCGGCACGCCGAGCACGAGGACCGCGAACAGGAGCAGGGCCACGACCTCGAGCGCCAGGAACACAAGCCGCGCCCCGAGGTGCGACGCGAGGAGCTGCCACCGCGGCATAGGCGACGCGACGAACAGCTTCAGGAGCTTGCCGATGCGCTGCTGCACGATGGCGACCCCGATCCCCCAGATCCCGGTCAACATCACGTTCATGCCGAGCAGCCCGGGCACCAGGAAATCGACGTAGCGGGAGCCCCTCTCGGCCTCGGTCACCTCGAGCGCGGCCGGGCGGAAGGCGTCGGCGCGCCCCGCCGCGCGCTGGAGCGCCTGGTCCACCTCGAGCCGGGCCAGGCGGCTCTCCGGCCGCGCCGGATCGAACCAGTACGTGGGCGGATCGGTGGCGAGCACGACCAGCGCGACCTTGCCCGTCCGGAGCTCCTGCTGCGCCTGCGCCCGCGGGACCACCCGCGGGACGACCTGCCCCGACGCCTCGAGCGCCGCGCGCCGCGGCTCGGCCCCGGCGCCCTCCTCGACGCTCACCCGCACGGGCTCCGCGGGCTGGTCCCTGAACGCGACGGCCAGCGCCGACGAGAGCAGGATCGGGAACACGAACATCCAGAAGATCGCCTCGGGCTCGCGCAGGAACTCCACCACCCGCGCCCGGATGAGGAGCGCGAGCGACGAGGCGCGCAGGGAGCGGAGCCACCGCGCCATCACGCGGCCTCGTCGTCCGCGAGCGTCCGCCCGGCGAGCGCCATGAACACGTCCTCCAGGCTCGCGTGGTGCGTCGCGAGCCGCTTCGGCGTGGCCCCGCGCGCCGCGCAGAGCGCGAGCAGCGGCGGGAGCACGCGCGCGACGTCGCGCACCGTCAGCCGGAGCGCCCCCTGCGCGGAGCGCACGGCCTCCACGCCCGGCAGCCCCATGAGCTCCTCCTCGGCGATCTCCGCGTCCACCTCGACCTCCACGACGTGCTCGGCGCCGAGCGAGGCGACGAGCGCCGCCGGCGTGCCGAGCGAGAGCAGCCGCCCCTGATCGACGATCCCCACGCGGTCGCAGAGGCGCGCGGCCTCCTCCATGTAGTGCGTGGTCAGGAGGATCGTGCGGCCACGGGCCTTCAGATCCTCGACGATGGCCCATATCTGACGGCGCGACGCGGGGTCGAGGCCGGTGCTCGGCTCGTCGAGGAACAGCACCTCCGGATCGCCCGCGAGCGCGCAGGCGAGCGACAGCCGCTGCTTCTGCCCGCCCGAGAGCGTGCGCACGAACGCGCTCGACTTTTCCTGCAAGGCCACCCAGCGCAGCGCCTGCTCCGGCTCGATGCCGCGCGGGTAGAAGCTGCGGAACAGCGCGATCACCTCGCCGACCCGGAGCTTGTCCGGGAAGCGCGTCTCCTGGAGCTGGATGCCGAGCCGCGCGCGCAGCGCGATGCCGTCCCCCACCCAGCGCTCGCCCAGCACCTCGACCTCGCCGGCGTCGGGGCGGGTCAGCCCCTCGAGGATCTCCACCGTGGTCGTCTTGCCCGCGCCGTTCGGGCCGAGCAGGCCGAAACACTCGCCGCGCTGCACCTCGAGGTCGAGCCCGTTCACGGCCACGACGTCCCCATAACGCTTGACCAGGCCGCGGCAGACCAGGGCGGGAGAGGCAGACACGGCACGTCTGTATCGCAGGGGACGGCAGAAAGGAACCGGGACACTTCAATCCAACGCGGCCTTCGGCGCGACCCATCACGGCCTTCGGCGCGACGACGTGTGCTGGGCGGAGGCGCCCCCGGATCGCCCTCAGCAGATGAAGCGCACCTCCACGCGCCCACAGGAGCGCCGGAAAATTCGACGGACGACGCGACCTATCGCCTCTCCGGAGAATCGAATCTCACCAGACACCTGCGGCGAGCGCGTCGAGCGTGGCCCTGCAAGGAACCATCCGGTCCGGAATCGTGGTTGGCGCCGGTCTGCAAGCTCAGAGCGACGGAGTGGGGGGGCGCGTGGTGAGCGATGAAGAGGGAGTGGTGCCCGTGCACTGCGGCGAGGTCATCGCAGACCGCTACCGGGTCGAGCGGCCTCTTGGCATCGGCGGGATGGGGGCCGTCGTCGCGGCGCGGCACCTGTCGCTGGGCGAGCTGGTGGCCGTCAAATTCATGCGGCCGGAGCACTGCGGCAACGCGGCGCTGCTGAGGCGGTTCCAGCGCGAGGCGCGCGGGATGTTCCGGATGAAGACGGAGCACGTGCCGCGGATCTACGACCTGGGCGCGCTCGCCCCGAGGCCGGGGATCGCGCTGCCGGTGCCGTACATCGTGATGGAGCACCTCTCGGGCAACGATCTCCGCTCGATCCTCGAACGCCGCGGGCGGCTGCCGGTCGACGAGGCGGCGGAGTACGTCCGTCAGGCCTGCGTTGCCCTGACGGAGGCGCACGCGCTCGGGATGGTGCACCGGGACCTCAAGCCCGCGAACCTGTTCCTGACGTACCGGATCGACGGCACGCCGCTCCTCAAGGTGCTCGACTTCGGCGTCGCGAAGTTCATGAGCGCGAAGCCGGAGCACGACGGGCTCGAGATGACGACGACGCGGTCGGTCATGGGTTCCCGCCGCTACATGGCGCCAGAGCAGATGCTGACGCCCAAGGACATCGATCTGCGCGCGGATCTGTGGGCGCTCGGGGTCGTGCTCTACCAGCTCGTGAGCGGCACGCTGCCGTTCGGCGCGGAGACGCTGGAGCAGTTCGTGCTGGTCGTGTCAGAGAAGGCGCCCCGGCCGCTCCGGAACGCGTGCGCCGATCTGCCCGAGGGGTTCGAGGAGATCGTGATGCGCTGCCTCGAGAAGGACCGGACGCGCCGCCCCGCCTCGGCCCGCGAGCTCGCGGCCGCGCTCGCGCCGTTCGCGCTGCGCGGAGCGCCCGACGCGACGCTGCCCACGGGGGTGCACCGGAGCAAACCGACGTTCACGTGGCTGGACGATGGGCCTCCCACGACCGCCGCGCGGCCGCCCACGAACTCCGCTTTGCCGGCCACGCCCTCCGCTCGGCCGGCCGCGACCTCCGCGCGGCCGCCCACGACGGCCTCCGGGCCTGCCGAGACGAGGCGCGAGGGCCGCCGCCCCAGGCGAACCTGGCTGGCGGCGACGGCCGGCGCGGTCTCCGCGAGCGCCACGCTGGCCGCGATCCTCCTGTCGCCCGGGTGGCCGCGGGCAGCGGGTTTGACCTGGGCCGACGGCGCCGGTGCGCAGCACCTCGCGGGGGTGCCGCAGGGGCTCGCCGCGGAGCCGAAGGGGAACGCTGTGGCAGCCGGGTCGTTCCAGGGGCCGGATGACACGGCCGAAGGTGCGCTGCACGACGGCGCTGCCAGCGCGTGCGATGCTCCCCAGGCCGACGCCAGAGGTGCGCGCCCGGCCGCCCGCAGCGGAGCCGACGCCGTCCTGTCCACGAGGGCCGCGCCGCCCGCACGGGCGAATGCGGGGAGTACGGGGAGCACGCAGCGCGCGCCGGCGCGCGGGGCGCACGCGTCTGGGTCCTCACCGGCGCCCGCCGCTGGCGCCGCGGTGCGGACGGCGGCGGATGCGCCGGCGCCCGCCCGGGGCGCGGCGGCAGGCGCGCCGTCCCTCGTGGCGACGCCCGGCAGCGGCGCTGAAGCCGCGGCGGCGGTGGTGGGCGCGCCGGACAGCCCGTGGTAATCGCCATGCGCCGAGGAGCCCTGCCGAAGGTCCCCTGCTGCTCGCGCCCGCGCGGGCTCGCTTCCGCCCTCGCGGCCCTGTCGCTGTCGCTCGCGCCGGCGAGCGGCCAGGCCGGCGAGCCCGGTCCGGCGCAGTCCGAGACGGCACAGACGAGCCCCAACCTCGGACAGCCCAACCTCGGACAGCCCAAACCCAACCCGGGACAGCCCAACCCGGGACAGCCGGGCGGACACAAGGAGCAGGTGCTCGCGCTCTATCAGGCTGCGACGCGCCTGCTCGAGGCGGGCCGCATCGCCGAGGCATGTGCCATGCTCGAGCAGGGCCGGACGCTCGATCCAACCGCCCTCAACCTCCTCCTGCGGCTCGGCGAGTGCCTCGCGCGCACAGGCAAGACCGCGGGCGCCTGGAACGTCTTCAGCGAGACCGCGGCCATCGCGAAGAGCGCGGGAGACCCCCGCGCTGCGCGCGCGGCCGCGCTCGCGGCGGCGCTCGAGCCGAGGCTCTCGCGGATGGCGATCGCCGTGCCCCCCGGGAGCGCCGCGCCGGGGCTGGAGATCCGCCGCAACGGCGTGCTGCTCCTGCCCTCCCAGTGGGGACAGGCGCTCCCGGTCGACCCGGGGACGCACACGGTCGAGGCGAAGGCGCCCGGCAGGAAGCGCTGGTCGGTCGTGCGCGCCGTCCCACCCGACGGCGCGGCCGTCGTCATCGACGTGCCCCTCCTGCAGCAGGAGCCGCCCCCGCGCGCGCTCACCGCCGCGACGAAAGGCCCCACTCCCGTCCTGCCGCTCGACGACCGCGGAGGCGGCGCCGGCGCAGGGCGCGCGCAGCGCCTGATCGCGCTCGCGACCGGCGGCGCCGGCCTCGTCGGGCTCGGCCTTGGCGCCGTGTTCGGCGCGGAGGCGATCGCCCGCAGGGACGCCTCGAACCGCGGCCACTGCGACGCGCGGAGCCGCTGCGACGCTGTCGGGGTCGCGCTCCGCGAGGACGCGCAGAAGGCCGGCACCGCCTCGACGATCGCGTTCTCGACCGGCACCGCCGCGCTGCTCGCGGCCGGCCTGCTCCTCTGGACCGCCCCGCCCAGCGCCGCCGGCCCGCCCTCGCGCCGCGCCATAGCGGCGGCCGCCGCCGGTCCCGGCGGGTTCTCCCTTGTCGTGGGCGGGAGGTATTGACGTGGGCGCGCGCGGCACGACCGGGCTCGGCCTGCGGTTCACCCTCGTGGCGCTCGGCTGCGCCGGCTGCAACGCGCTGCTCGGGCTCGAGGACGGCATCCTCGTGGAGGAGGGCTGCGCGCCGCTTTCGACCATCGCTTGCTACAGCGGGCCGCCGGCGACCGAGGGGGTCGGCGCCTGCCAGACCGGCCTCATGCGGTGCAACGCCGCCGGCGACGGCTACGGCCCCTGCGAGGGCGAGGTGACGCCTGCGCCGGAGCGCTGCGGCAACGCGGCCGACGATGACTGCGACGGCGCGATCGACGAGGTGGACGGCGACAGCGGCGGGACCGAGGATCCCGCGGCCGACGGCGGCAGCGCCGTCTGCGCCTGCGCCCCCGGGACCGTCGAGCCGTGCCCGTACGGAGGACCGCCGGGCACCGTGGGCGTCGGCGCGTGCAGCGCCGGCCGGCGGACGTGCGGGCTCGACGGCCGGTGGGGCGCCTGCGCCGGCGAGGTCACGCCGCGCGTCGAGGACTGCACAACGCCGGCCGACGAGGACTGCAACGGCGGATGGGACTGCGGCGCGGTGCTCCCCGGCGGACCGCTCAGCGCGCTCCTCGGCGGCGCAGGCCAGGAGCGGGCGCGCGCGCTCGCGGCGGGCCCCGGGGGCTTCGCGATCCTAGGCGGCGAGTTCGAGGGCTCCCTCGACCTCGGCGCAGGGCAGATCGCGAGCAGCGCCGAGCAGGACGTCTTCGTGGCGCGGCTCGATCCGGACGGCGCCGTGCTGTGGACGCGCCGGCTCGTCGACGAGGGGCGAGGCTCGCTGCAGGCGCTCGCGGTGGATCGCGATGGAGAGGTCGCGATCACGGGCGAGCTCGTGGGGGTGATGAGCGCCGTGGGGCTCACCGCCGGCACGCCGCAGGGGTTCGTGATCAAGCTGGACGCCGAGGGCGGGCTGCGCTGGGGGGCGAGGCTCTCTGGCAGGCCGCAGGACGTCGCGGTCTCGACGGCAGGCGAGGTCGTGGTCGTGTCGACGCTGATGGAGCCCAGCGGGACCGACGTGGCGGTGACCAAGCTCAGCGCGGCGGGCCTGCCGCTCTGGACGCAGCAGTTCGGCGGCGCGGGGATACAGGAGCCGACGGGCGTGGCGGTGGACCCGCGCGGGGATGTGGTCATGACAGGGACCTTCGAAGGCGAGCTCCAGCTCGGCGAGGAGGCGCCCCGGCTCTTGTCCGCGGGGATGAGCGACGTGTTCCTGGCCAAGCTCGACGAGCGCGGCGGGCACATCGCGTCGCTGGCGTTCGGCGACGGCCGCCGGCAGCACGGGGGCGACATCGAGATCGGACAGAGCGGCGAGATCGCGCTGAGCGGGACGTTCGAGGGCCTGCTCGATCTCGGCGGCAACGCCCTGTTCTCGGAGGGGATGTCGGCGTTCGTGGCCGAGCTCGGGCCTGCGCGAGAGCACCGCTTCAGCCGGGCTTACCCCGCGGAGCGGCCGCCGCGCCTCGCGCTCGAGGCGGACGGCGGGCTCGTCCTGGCGGGCGACGTCGAGGGCCCGACCCACCTCGGCGGGGGGCCGCTCGACGGCGCCGGCGGCGGCAGCGACATCGTCGTGGCGCGGTTCGACGCCGGGGGGCGCCACGTCTGGAGCAAGCGGCTCGGGCCGGGCGCCGGGAGCAGCGGCGGGCGCCGGTCCGCGGCGGGGGTCGCGTCGTTCGTGGACCGCGGCCACGTCCTGCTCGCCGGGACCGTGGAGGGCAGCGTGGACCTCGACGGCACCACGGCGCAGTCGACCTGGTCCGACATCCTGGTGGTCAGGCTCTCGCCGTAGGGCGCCGGCGATCCCTGGCAGGTTCGCGTCCGGCAGGACCGCTCATCGCAGGGGGCTGCTCGGCGCGCGCGACCCTTGATGGTCGCCGTCAGGACGGTACGCGACAAAACAGGACAGGCGATCTCGACGAGATCGCCTGTCCTGCCCGGCCGGCTCGGATCACCTCAGGATCGATGGCGCACGACGCCGGCTCGGCGCCTGAGAGCCATCACTGGCAGGTGCCCAGGCACTCGAGGTACGGGCTGCACGTCGCATCGCCTTCGCAGGCGGCCGCGGCGGCCTCGATGCAGGCATCGTCCTCGGCGAGCTCATTCAGGCACGCCACGCAGTCGGCGTTGTTCGCATCCAGGTTGATGGTGCCGTCATCGTTGCAGACGTCGGTCGTGGCATCGGTGGTATCGCACACGCTGGCGCACGTGGCGTCAGCCGTGCAACCGCACGCCTCGAACCCGTGAATCCCGAGGGCCTCCAGCCCTTCCGCGTATGTCTCATCACAGCAGTCCAAGCACTCGTCCTCGGTCCCGGAGTCGGAGCACTCCTCGCCCCCGCCCGTGCCGCCCTCGCCCGTCCCGCCTGATCCACCCTCGCCCGTGGTGGCCGAGGACGTGGTGGTGGTCGAGCCCGAGGAGCCACCCGAGCCGCCGTCGCCGCTCGTGTCGCCATCACCGCTCGTGACCGTACAGGCCGCCATCATACCCACGCTGACCAGGATCGCTGCGAAACCGAAAGCTTTCATGAATCCACCTCCAGACGAGTAGGGTCGCGCCGCTCGGCTCGTAACTCGGCAATACACGTCGAGCGACGTCGCCGGAACACGCTTCCTGTGCACTTCAACGCCACCGTCGGCGCCGGGCGCTGTTCCTACACCAGAATTTTACGTGATGGTATCTGCTTCGTGCCTACAGCTGCGCCTCTGCGCCGCAAGCGGTCGCGCGAGGAGCACACATGTCTCTGCACAATGTGCGCACAATCCACCGCGACAGATCGGTTGTCAGCAGTTTTATGCAGCAGGAGCAGACCCTAGCACAGGGCAGGTGCGGGAGATCAAGCGGCTCCGCGTGGATAACCTGCTCCAGGGGAACGCGCTGGGCACGCGGACGACCTCAACAGCAAAGGTGAGAGAGGAGGCGCCCACCAGAGCTCGCTGGTGGCCTGTCGCCCTCCGAACAATCGAGATCTCGATGGAGCAGCGGCGAGCTCTCGGCCCTTTTGCGTGCGTGCGCGGTGTTACGAGCCGCCCGCGGCGCGCCGCATGGCGCAGTCGAGGTCGCCTTTGCAGGGGTCGCCCGCTGTACGCGCGCCGCCCTGGCTCGCCGGCGGCGCGGCGGTCGCCGGTCCGCTGCTCTCCGCGGCGCGCTTCGCCGACGCCTTGCCCCCGGCTGCGGGGGCGGCGGCTGCGGCCTTCGCCCCGCGCTCGCGCGCCTTGTCGCCCTTCTTCTTGGCCGGAGGCGCCTCGGCGGGCGCGGCCGCGGCCTTCGCCTCCACCTTCGGCAGCTGCGCCAGCGCCGCGCTCGCCGCGTGCCGCACGCCGGGCTGCGCAGCCGCCTGGAGCGTCTCACGCGGGGCGCCGAACCACACCGCGCTGGCGACGACCGCCGCCCCGAGGACGCCCACGATTCCGTAGCGCACGCCCGCGGCCCGCCGCGCGCGCGGCGGGCGCAGGTCGATCGGGACCTCGGAGGGCACGGGCGTGAGATCGGGCGGCCTGAACGCCGGCAGCTCGGAAGGCACGCCGAACGGAAAGATCTCCAGGTAGCTGCTGCGCTCTCCGTCGCCCGCGGCGGACCCGTGGCCATCCACCATTCCGGAGCTCCTCGCGCCGTGATCGGCCCGCGCGCGGCTCTTGGTGGAGGCGTCCTTCTCCACCGCGAGCAGCGCGCTCAGGGAGATCACCACCGAGTTCTCGTCCCGCGGCCCGGCGGCGACGCCGTCCGGCGCCGCTCCGCCGCTCGTGGTTCGGCCATCCGTCTCGCCGGGCAAGTGATTCGTGCTTCTCATAGGCTCCACCCCGCCTGCCCTCCGTGTCGACCGAGCACAGGGCGCAGACAGCATCTATCAGTGTACTCGCCATCTGCCGCTCTTGATACAAGTTTTTTACTGCACTGGAGAGCACACCTCCTCGCCACAGCGCCGGAGCACGCAGCGCTCGTGCGCGCAGCGGCCAGAGCGCCCCACACCGTGTTGGCTCAAGCGACATCGGGCGTGACGACCCCGGGCGAGGTCGCGCGTGCGCGTGCGCGTCCAACCGCCCCACTCCCGGCCGCTCCCGCGCCCTGCGTGCGGCGCATCACACCGGCACCGTAACCGGGGCGAAATCTCGAGCGGAACGGGAACAACGATGGATCGCTCGGCGCGCTTTGTGGCCAGAAATCCAAACGGCCTGAGGAAAACGCACCGCGCCTCCCGGCCGGGCGACATTTCACGTCGACGAAACCTCGACGAAACATGGCACTCGGCATAAGGCCTTTCACCACGACGTCGTGTGGCTGGCCCTTGTCCGGGGACCGCGCTCTGCTGTGCAGGGCGGCCCTCCGGAGTGTCCAGCCGGGAGTCTCCAGTGGCCGGCTCCCGAACTCCCAACGGCTCTTGTGCAGTCGAATCGCCGCGCCGCGTCGATGCAGGGCATTGGACGCGCCCTCGGCACCCAAGGAGGATGCGTTGAATATGTACACGTCTGGATTGGACGTTGAGGATCGGCCGGCGTCGGGCACCTCTCGGCGTCGGGCGCTCTGCGTCGCGATGGCGGCGCTCGCCGGCGCGGCCCTGCTCTCTGCCTGCGGCAAGGCGAACGAGGAGGCTCCTGCGCCCGGGACGGCGCCCGTGGCGCCCGCCTCGGACAGCGGCTCCATCAAGGTCGGCGTGCTCCACTCGCTGAGCGGCACCATGTCGATCAGCGAGGTGGCCGTGAAGGACGCGACGCTGCTCGCCATCGAGGAGATCAACAAGGCGGGCGGCGTGCTCGGCAAGCAGCTCGTGCCCGTGGTCGAGGACGGCGCCAGCGACTGGCCCACGTTCAACGAGAAGGCCAGGAAGCTCGTGCAGCAGGACGCCGTGGCGGTCGTGTTCGGCGGCTGGACCAGCGCCAGCCGCAAGGCGATGCTGCCCTCGTTCGAGGAGCTGAACGGCCTGCTCTTCTACCCGGTCCAGTACGAGGGCCTGGAGCAGTCGCCCAACATCTTCTACACCGGCGCCGAGCCGAGCCAGCAGATCGTCCCCGCGGTCAACTACCTGCTCGAGAAGGGCAAGAAGCGCATTTACCTGCTCGGCTCCGACTACGTCTTTCCGCGCACGGCCAACAAGATCATCAAGGCTCAGCTCGCGGCGAAGGGCGGTGAGCTCGCCGGCGAGGAGTACCTGCCGCTCGGCGGGACCGAGGTCAGCACGATCATCAGCAAGATCAGCGCGGCCAAGCCGGACGCGATCTTCAACACGCTGAACGGCGACAGCAACGTGGCGTTCTTCAAGCAGTTCAAGGACGCCGGTTACACCGCCGACAAGCTGCCGGTCCTCTCGGTGAGCGTCGCCGAGGAGGAGGTGCGCGGCATCGGCGCCGACAACATCGCCGGACACCTCGTCTCGTGGAACTACTACCAGACGACGGACACCCCCGAGAACAAGAAGTTCGTCGACGCGTACAAGGCCAAATACGGCGCCACGCGCGTCACGGACGACCCCATCGAGGCGGGCTACTTCGGGGTCTATCTGTGGAAGATGGCCGTCGAGAAGGCGAAGTCGACCGAGGTCGCCAAGGTGAAGGAGGCCGTGAAGGCGGGAGGCATCGAGTACGCCGCGCCCGAGGGCCTGGTCCGGCTCGACGGGACGAACCAGCACACCTGGAAGACGGTCCGTATCGGCGCGGTCCGGAAGGACGGCCTCATCGACGAGGTGTGGAGCTCGGGCAAGCCGGTCCAGCCGGATCCGTACCTGAGCGCGTACCCCTGGGCGAAGGAGCTGGCCGCGAAGTAGCGTGGCGCGAGCGCAAAGCCCGAAGCCCGGACCACGGAGCCGCGGAGGGCGCTGGGCCTCGTCATGATGCCCTCTGTACCTCCGCAGCTCGAACCTCTCTGTGCGCGGCGTCTCGATCGGTTGGGTGCTCTAGAATGAACGAAGTTCTCCTCCACGCCTTCAATGGCCTGAGCCTGGGCTCGATCCTCCTGCTCATATCGATGGGCCTCGCGTTCTCCTTCGGGCTCATGAACGTGATCAACATGGCCCACGGCGAGTTCATCATGGCGGGGGCCTACACGACGTACGTCATCGGGCACCACGTCGCGCCGGTCGTCGGGGGGACCGAGGCCGGGCTCTGGTTCCTGCTCGCGCTGCCGGCCTCGTTCCTCGTGGCCGGCGTGCTCGGGCTCCTGCTCGAGCTCTCGATGGTTCGCTTCCTCTACGGCAGGCCGCTCGACACGCTGCTCGCCACGTGGGGGGTCGGGCTCGTGCTGCAGCAGGCCGCCCGGAGCCTGTTCGGCGCGTCCAACGTGCAGGTCTCGAGCCCATCGTGGCTGAGCGGCGGCGTGGCGCTCTCGGGCGGTGTCCAGCTGCCTTACAAGCGGGTCTTCCTCATCGCGCTCGTGATCGCGTGCATCGCCGCCGTCTACACGTACCTGCACCGCTCCGCGGGCGGCAGGCGGCTGCGGGCGGTCATGCAGAACCGCGAGATGGCCTCGTGCCTCGGCGTCCGCTCGCGCCGGGTCGACGCCGCGACGTTCGCGCTCGGCGCCGGGCTCGCCGGGATCGCGGGGTGCGCGCTGACGCAGCTCGGCTCGATCGGGCCGTCGCTCGGGACGAACTACATCGTCGACGCCTTCATGGTGGTCATCCTCGGCGGCCTCGGGCGGCTGCCTGGCACGGTGGTGGCTGCGCTCGTGATCGGCGTCGCGAACACGCTGCTCGAGCTCTCGACGACGGCGTCGCTCGGCAAGGCGCTCGTGTTCGCGCTGGTGATCGCCTTCTTGCAGTGGCGTCCGACAGGCCTGCTCGCCCTGCGCACACGATAGGAGAGGACACGGACATGGCCCCTCGAGACTCCGCCCTTCGCAATTTCGTCTGGACCTGGGGAGCGCCCCTCGCCGTGGCGTTGCCGCTCCTCGTCGCGCCGCTCGTGCTCTCCGACTTCCGCCTGAACCTGCTCGGCAAGTTCCTCACGTACGCCATCGTCGCCCTGGGCCTCGATCTGATCTGGGGCTATGGCGGGATGCTGAGCCTCGGGCAGGGGCTCTTCTTCGGCCTCGGCGGCTACGCGATGGCGATGTACCTGAAGCTGGAGACGTCCGGCTCGCGCCTGCCTGATTTCATGAGCTGGAGCGGCCTCGAGGCGCTGCCGCTCTTCTGGGAGCCGTTCCGCTCGCCGGTCGTGGCCCTCTGCGCCGTCGTCCTCCTGCCGATGGCGATCGCGTCCGCGGTGGGTTATCTCGTCTTCCGGAGCCGCGTCCAGGGGGTCTATTTCTCGCTGATCACCCAGGCGCTGACGCTGATCGCGTCGATCCTCTTCATCGGCCAGCAGGCGTTGACGGGCGGCACGAACGGGATCACGAACCTGAAGACGATCTTCGGCTTCGCGCGGGGGGCAGCCGGGACGCAGACGGTGCTCTATTTCGTGACGCTCTTCTGCCTCGGGGCGCTCTATCTCCTGTGCCGGAAGCTCACCCAGTCGCGCTTCGGGCGCCTGCTCGTGGCGATGCGGGACGACGAGAACCGGGTGCGCTTCCTCGGTTACAACCCGGTCACGCTGAAGACGCTTGTGTTCGCGCTGTCGGCGGGCATGGCGGGCATCGCGGGCGCGCTGTTCGTCTGCCAGGTCGGCCTCATCTCGCCCTCGTCGATGGGCGTGATCCCGTCGGTCGAGATGGTGACCTGGGTGGCTGTCGGCGGGCGCGGCACGCTGATCGGCGCGGTCGTCGGGGCGATCCTGGTCAGCCTGGGCAAGAGCGCGCTCAGCGAGTCGTACCCCGAGGTGTGGCAGCTCGGCTTCGGCGCGCTCTTCGCGGCGTCGGTCATGCTGCTCCCGAAGGGCGTCTCGGGCTTCCTGCAGCGGCACGCCGCGAAGCTCTCGCGCCGCGATACGGGCAGCGCGGCGGGGCCGGCGGGCGGGGATGAGGTTGACCCGGCGGCGGGCCCAGAGGCGCCGGCGACGACGGGGCGCTGAGGGGAGGCGCGGAGATGAGCGAAAACGAGCGCGGAGACGAGGAGAGGAGCAGCGCGATGAGCCGCGGCAACATCGTCGAGGTCCAGCGGGTGACGGTGAGCTTCGACGGCTTCAAGGTGCTGGACGAGCTCGACTTTTCCATCCAGCGCGGGGAGCTCCGGTTCCTGATCGGGCCGAACGGCGCGGGGAAGACGACGCTGCTCGACATCCTGACGGGCAAGACGAAGCCGTCGAGCGGACGTGTGGTGTTCCACGGAGGTGGGGAGTCCGGACAGGAGGCCGTGGAGGTGAATCGCCTGCCGGAGCACGCCCTTGTGCGGCTCGGGATCGGGCGGAAGTTCCAGACGCCGGCGGTGTTCGGGAGCCTCACGGTGCTCGAGAACCTGGAGGCGGCGATGGGCTTCCGGGAGAGCGCGCCGGGCCTGCTCCGCGGGCTGTCAGCGCAGCAAGAGAAAGAGATCTCCGAGACGCTCGATCGCGTCGGGCTCCGGCGGCGCGCGGACGTGCGGGCCGCGGTGCTCGCGCACGGGGAGCGGCAATGGCTGGAGATCGGCATGCTGCTCGTGCAGCAGCCGAAGCTGCTCCTGCTTGACGAGCCGGTGGCGGGGATGACCCGGCGCGAGCGCGACCGCACGGGGGAGCTCGTCCAGGAGATCGCGAAGCAGCGGTCGGTGCTGGTGGTGGAGCACGACATGGAGTTCGTGCGGCGCTACGCGAGCACGGTGACGGTGCTGCACGCCGGCAGGCGGCTGTGCGAGGGGCCCGTGGAGGAGGTCCAGGGCAACGCGAAGGTGATCGAGGTCTACCTCGGGCGGGCGCACGACGCGGGGCGCGCGCGGGGCGGGGCCAAAGCGCCGGCTGAGGCTCAGGCGGAGGAGCGGTAGCAGCATGCTGGTTGTCGAGGATCTCGCGGTCTATTACGAGGAGAGCTGCATCCTGTCGCAGGTCAGCCTGGACGTGGCGCCCGGGCGGGTGTCGTGCCTGCTGGGCCGCAACGGGGTCGGCAAGACGACGTTGCTCAAGGCGATCATGGGCGTGCTGAAGCCACGGCGCGGCAAGGTGACGCTCGACGGGGCGGACCTCACGGCGAGATCGCCGAGCGACAGGGCTCGCGCGGGGATAGGCTATGTGCCGCAGGGGCGAGGGATCTTCCCGTACCTGACGGTGCGAGAGAACCTGCTCATGGGCTTCGAGGCGAAGAGCGATCCGACGCCTAACCCGGCTGCGCTGGAAGAGATGATGGAGATGTTCCCCATCCTCAAGAAGTTTCACGCGCGGGCGGCCGGGACGCTGAGCGGCGGGCAGCAACAGCAGCTCTCGCTCGCGCGGGTGCTGCTGAGGAAGCCGAAGCTGCTCTTGCTGGACGAGCCGACGGAGGGGATCCAGCCCTCGATCATGCAGGAGATCGGGGAGGTCATCAAGGGGCTCGGGAAGAAGGGGGATATGGCAATACTGCTCGTGGAGCAGTTTCTGGATTTCGCGCTCTCGACGGCGAGCGAGTACCTCATCATGGATAACGGGGGGATCGTGCGGCGGGGGAGCGTGGCCGAGTTCGACGACGAGATCGCCAGGGAATTCCTGGCAGTGTGAGGGGCCCCTCGAGGGCGGCCCGGCCCAGGGAGAGGGAGTTCGCGGCGTGGCGCTGGGCGGGGGCCCCGCCGAACTCGCCTGGGACGTCCTCTCTCCGGCGCGCTGCGCACGCCGGAGAGAGGACGTCAATTGGGCTCGGACATCGGCCCGTCCCCCGCCCAGCGCCACGCCGCGAACTCCCTCTCCCTGGGCCTACGGTGGGTCGATGAGCGGATCGTTCACCGCAGGGCTTCCGCGAGGGAGGCTTCAGGGTTCACTGTTTTTGCTCTTCGATCTCGGAGGCGTCGGAGCAGCCGAGCTTGCGCTGCAAGTCCTTACGCGTCTCCGGTGATACTGGCATGTGCTGTATCATGGCGAGCACCCATTCCGCATCCCGCCGAAATGCGACCCACTGGGCGAAGTCGTCGAGGGCTCGTCCCGAGCGCGCCATCATGAACGGCACCAGGTCGTCCAGCAAGGGCAGCTCGTTGGCGGCGATCCACAGAAACTGAAACGGCGAGGGCCCGATGCGGTAACAGCCGGGCGCGAAGCGCTCCAGCGCCCACACGCCGGGCAGCCACGACGGCACGTCGGGAGCGACGATCCACAGAGGCTCCTCGCCCATCCAGGGCGGCGAGCTCGCTTCGATGCGCTCGATCTCGCGCACCTGCCGCCGCAGCTAGGCGGCATGCTCGTAATTTCACGAGCGGAGGCGACATGGAGAGAGGGTGCAGCCAAGGGCGTGGCGGAGCTCGACGACGAGATCGGGCGCACGCCGAACGAGACGCGAGAGCGGTCCGCAAGCAGATCCGCGCCTGGTGGCAGGACGTAATGGATCCGCACGGTCTGAACGGGATGAAACTGCGCACCGTCGAGATTCGGCACATCGGCACGGAGGCAGCCTCTCGCGCGCGAGCCGGCAGAGCGTCGCGCGTCCTCTTCCCCGAGAACGCGGACGTCGCGAGCTCATCCAGCTGTCCTACGTGGAGGTCGAGGTGCTCCCCCGGGAGGTGTGGACGTGCTCGCCAGGGGCGGTCGATGCGGAGCCAGCCGCGAGCACGAGGCTACGCCAGCGCTTGCTCGGCGCTCGTCGCGGTCACCGCCTGGTCAAGCCATCGCTCCAGCGTGGCCGGCTCCGAGCAGGCGTCGATCTGGGCCTCTAGCGCCGCGCTGAGCGCAAGCCCACGCCGCGCCAGGACCCTGCGGAGCGCCGCGCGCGCTTCCGTCAGACGGCCTTGCTCCTGGCCCTTCTCGAGCCCTTGCTCGATCCCCTCCTGGATGAGCTGTGCCTTGACCTCCGGGCTATCGGCGAGCAAGGCGCGAAGGATCCACTGCCTGCGCGCCTCGATCTCCGGGTCGTCGGAGCGAGCGAAGCGTCGCAGCAAGTCCTCACGGGTCTGCGGTGACATCGGCAGGTACTCTAGCATAGAGATCACCCATTCCACTTCCCGCCGCGGTGCCACCCACCAGGCGAACTCGTCAAGGGCTTGTCCGGAGCGAGCCACCAGGAACGGTACGAGCTCGTCACGCAGCGGTAGCTCGTTGGCGGCGATCCAGAGAAACTGAAACGGCGACGGCCCGACGCGGTAGCAGCCAGGAGAGAACCGCTCCGGCGCCCGCGCAACGTACAGCCACGACGGCAAGCGGGGAGCGACGACCCAGAGGGGCTCTTCGCCCATCCAGAGCGGCTCGCACGCGTAGATGCGCTCGATCTCGCGCGCCAGCCTGCGCAGCGTCGCGCGCTTGATCTCCCCGATGTCGACGTGGTCGCCGGCCATCTTGATCTCGACGAGCACCTCGTCATGGTCGCACGCCGCCGGCCAGGGCGCGGCGAGACGAGCGAGGCCGTCAGGCCGCAGCACACGGAGGTAACCGTCGGCCTGAACGCGCTCGAGTCGCACCTCGGGCGGCCGGTGCCATGCGGCGGAGCCCTCGGTGACGCGCGGGGTGTCCTCAGCGAAGGTGAGCTTCGCGAACCCGTCAAGCTTGCCCACGGCGGTCTTGATATCAACTCACCGACGGCGACGCACTTCAAATAAGCGATCTGCACGGCAGATAAAGAGAGATGCATTCGCAACCCTGTGCGCAAGAGCGTGAGAGCGGGTGACCTGACCCCGGCGCCGCGGGCGACACGTCACGCTCGGTCGGAGCGGCCGCGGAGCGACAGCGCCCGAGAGCAGCGCGACGGTAGGCCTCGGTGAGGCGCACGCCGTCGAGCCGGCCAAGGCACTGCGCAGCGGGAACACCTCAACGGGAGCCAGGGAGCGCATGCCGCGGAAGGTAGTGGCCTGAGCTGCCCCGGAGCACGCTTGCGACGGAGTGGAACTACGCGGCGGGTGGAGGCGAGCAGCGGGAGTATCCGTGGTCGAATCCGGCGAGCTCGACGACGATCGATAACCGTCATGCGGTGGTTGACCGCACCGGGGACGCGTCTGCCCCCGGCGCGTGTGCCACCACGACCCCCACCACGTGCCGGGTGCTCCGAGGCGAGGGCTTCGGCCTCGGTGTGCAGTCCCTGCTCTCGTCCGTTCGATGGCAGCGAGCAGCAAGCGATCACGCCGCTGGGCATCATGGCTGTGCGTGGCCGAAAGCCCCATACCGAAACGCAGATCCTTCGTCTGCGTCGGCAGCGCAGGGGCTGGCTCTCTCGTGAGGGGCACGCTTGATCGAATTCGTCGCGCGAGTCGTCATGATGTCGCTCCGACCAACGGGAAACGCGCTAGGCTCGCTGGTCGCCTCCTACGAAACAACTCCGGTCAGCGACGACGACTTCTCACTCGACAGGCATAATTTGTCGCTTCGAGCCTACTTGAAGAGCAAGATCTCGATCTCCATGACGCCCAACCGTTAAATTCCGCCACAAATGTGAGAGAGCCCTCAGCGGGGATGCTGCAGGTCGGCCGGAAGGGGCGGCCGTCGTCACGCCGACCCGCTCGTTCCAGAAGGGTGAAGCGCGTCGAGCGCGACCATACCGCTGGAGGCGGCGCAGCTGCGCGCGTCGCCGGGTAAGATCGCGGGCGCGCGCCGCGGTGGACAGCGCGGGGAGAGTGGCCAAAGAGGAGATATGAAGAGCAAGCGCACGCGTCGGTGGTGGTGGGCGGCATCGGCCTTCATGGCAAGCGGCTGCACGGCGATACTGGGGCTGGACAAGGACTATCACCCGTTCGAAGGCGCAGGCGGCGACACCGTCTCCGGCGGAGGCGACGCAAGCTCGGGCCGCGGCGGCGCCGGCAATGGCAGCGGCGCCGGCGCCAGCGCCGGCGAGTGCACGCGCGGCGACGCGCGGTGCTCGGACAACCGGCTAGAGCGGTGCAACGACCGCGGTCAGTGGGACGCCCCGGAGCCGTGTCCTGCGGAGGCGCCAGTGTGCAGCGGAGGGGCGTGCACGACGCCCCCGAGCTGCGAAGGGCTGCCATCGACGTGCGGGCCGGGCGAAAGCGAGAGCTGCTGCGCGAGCGCGGTGGTGCCCGGGGGGACCTTCGACCGCGGCAACGATGCTGCATATCCAGCGACGGTGAGCGACTTCCGGCTGGATCGCTTCGAGGTGACTGTGGGGAGGTTCCGGAGGTTCTTCGAGGCGTACCCCGGTAGCCAGCCCGCGGCCGACGCGGGAGCGCACCCGGGCATCCAGGGGAGCGGGTGGAACCCGGCCTGGAACAGCGAGCTGCCCCCGGATGCGGCGGCGCTGCAAGCAGCGGTGATGTGCAATCCGGACAACGCGGACATGCGGACGTGGACGGAGGAGGCGGACGCCCAAGAGCACCTGCCGATGAACTGCGTGAGCTGGTATGTCGCCTTCGCGTTCTGCGCGTGGGACGGGGGCCGGTTCCCGACAGAAGCCGAGTGGAACTACGCGGCGGCCGGCGGGGACGAGCAGCGGCAGTATCCGTGGTCGAATCCGCCGGAGTCGACGACCATCGACGCGAGCTACGCCTCCTACGATTGCAGGGAGAGCACGGCGCCCGGCTGCACATTCCAGAGCGACTTCAGCGACATCGTGCACGTCGGGTCCCGCTCGCCGAAGGGCGACGGGCGGTGGACGCAGGCGGATCTCGGCGGGAGCATGCGGGAGTGGGTGCTGGATGGGTACGGGACGTATCCGGCGGAATGCGTCGACTGCGCCAGCCTGACGGACACCTCGAACCGGGTGGTCCGCGGCGGGAGCAGCTTCGGCACGCCGAGCTATCTGCTGACGTCCGAGCGGGTCAGCGTCGCGCCGTCGGCGCCCTATTACAGCCTCGGCGTGCGGTGCGCGAGGACGCCGTAGCGGCGGCGCTCAGCCGAAGAAGTCGAACGCCGTCCCGGCGCCCCGTTCGCGCGCAGCGGCGTAGATGACCCGCGCGAGCGCGACGTCCTGGATCGCGAGCCCGGTCGAGTCGAACACGGTGATGGCCGCATCGCCACGCCCGCTCAGCTTGCCCGCGACGACCTCGCCGAGCGTGCCCTGGATGTGCTCGCGGCGCAGGGCGCCCCCGCGCAGCGGCACGTTGATCTCGCCGCTCTCCGTCGCCTGGTGCCAGTCGTCGATGATCACGCGCGCATCCCGGAGGATGCCCGGATCGAGCTCCTGCTTGCCGGGCGCATCGGCGCCCATCGCGTTGATGTGCGCCCCCGGAAGGACCCACGCGCGCTGAACGACCGGCGCGCGGGCGGGCGTGGACGTGCAGAGGATGTCGCAGCCGGAGGCCTCTTCCACCGAGACGGCGCGCCCGCCCGACTCGGCCGCGAACCGCTCGCTCGCCTCGCTCGACACGTCCGCGGTGAGCACCTCGAGCCGATCGCCATAGACGGCTCGGTGGGCGTCGAGCAGGAAGCGCGCCTGCACGCCGCAACCGATGAAGCCGAGCGTCCTCGGGTTCGGCCGCGCAAGGTGCTTCGACGCGATCGCCGCCGCCGCGCCCGTCCGCACCGCCGTGAGGCGCGTCGCATCCATCACGGCGAGGGGCACCGCTGTGGCCGGATCGCTCAGGATGTAGAGCCCCATCACGGACGGTAAGCCGAAGCGCGCAGGGTTCTTCGGGTGCGAGTTGACCCACTTCACACCCGCCGCGCCGTCGGCGTAAGCCGGCATCGCACGGAGATCACCATCGTGGGCCGGGAGCCCCAGATAGACCTTCGGCGGCATCGCTGCCTCGCCGCGGCCGTGCGCCGCAAACGCCGCCTCGACCGCGGCGACGGCCGCCTCCATGGCGAGGAGAGAGGCTACATCGGACTGGGAGAGGAGCAGTGTCTTTTCGGGCTTCATCGGACGCGACCGTACGCGAGGGCGCCACCGAACGCACGTGTTCCGGCGGCGGGCCGGTGGGCTCGCATGCTACGCGCGCCGCCTCGGTACGCCCTCTTTCCGCGAAACGGGCCGCTGTCCTGCGCGGATCGCGCATGACGAGCGCGGCGCGCGGCAAACGCGGCGCACCAACGAACACGGATGCCGTGAACCGGGGGTTGGCAGGCGAAGCCGTTGCACTGAAGATGGTGCGGCGCTGCGCCGTGGGGTGGAGTGCACCTCACGTCTCGACAATCTCTCTTCTGGTGGAGCGGGTGGATGAACGTACGACTCGTTGCAGGGCTTTTTGTGCTCGCGCTCTCGACGACCGCTGGGTGCGGTGGCGATGACGGCGAACGTGGCGAAGGCGGCGCCGGTGGCTCCGGTGGCGCCGCGCCCACGGGCAGCGGCGCCGGTGCGTCGGGCGCGACCGGCACGGGCGGCAGCGGTGGCGCCGAGCCCGCGGGCACGGGCGGCAGCGGCGGCGCCGAGCCCACAGGCACCGGCGGCTCGGGTGGCGCAGGGCCCACAGGCACCGGCGGCTCGGGTGGCTCCGAGCCCACGGGCACCGGCGGCTCGGGTGGCGCAGGGCCCACGGGCACCGGCGGCTCCGGCGGAGGGAGCCCCGCGCCCTATGGTGCGGCGTGCACCTCCGATGCTGCCTGCCCCGAGGACTACTGCATCACCGAGCGCGAATGGGGATGGCCGTCCGGAGCCTGTACGGGCCGATGCGATCCCGCCGTGGGAGACTGTCCCAACGGCGGCTTCTGTGAAGATTTCGGCGAGGGCCTGGGGTTGTGCCTCCTTCGGTGCAGCGGGCCGGACGATTGCCGCGACGGCTACCGGTGCAGCGAGATCAGCGGCGAGCGCACCGCGTGCATCCCTGGGTGCACCGAGAACTCGCAGTGCCAGGCGCTCAGCGTGTGCGACACGCTCGACAGCCTCTGCAAGCTCGGCGAGACGGACTGCTCCGACGGCGAGGACGACGAGGGCGACGAGCGCGTCGACTGCGCAGACAGCGACTGCGCCGCGACGTGCCGCCCGCTCGTCGACGCAGCCTGCGCGGACGCGGCGCCGGTGACGACGACGACGATCGAGGGCGATACGTCGCTGGGCACGCGCGTGTTCGAAGGCACCTGCGGGGGCGTGGGGCCCGAGGAGGTCCACCTGTTCACGCCTCCCGCTGGGCAGTCCGGCACGCTCCGCGTCGTGCTCCAGTCGGGGGCGTCGGATCACGTCCTCTATGCGCGCACGGCGTGCGCGGACGGGTCCACCCAGATCGCCTGCCAGGACAAGGCCGCCCCCTCGGCTGCCGGGCCTGAAATCGCGATCGTCGTGAGCAAGGACCAGGAGGTGCCGATCTTCGTCGACGCCGTCACGTCCGCTGGCGCAGGGCCGTACACGCTGGAGCTCTCGTTCTCTCCGGCCACCTGCGGGGACGGCACCGTCAGCCGGCCCGAGCAGTGCGACGACGGCAACACCGTCAACAGCGACGGCTGCTCCGCCGAGTGCACCTGGGAGCTCGACGACATCTGCGCGGACGCGCCCGTGGCCGTCCTGGGCGAGAACCGGGGCGACACGACGAGCGGGACGATGGTGTTCGACGGCACCTGCACCAGGCCCGGGATGCGGGAGGGGATCCACGCGTTCACGCCGCCGAGCGCTGGCAGGCTCAGGGTGGTGCTGTCCTCCGTGACCGACCAGGGCTTCTACGTGCGGACCGGCTGCACAGGCCGCCAGCTGGCGTGCATCGAGGAGCAGATCAAAGGCCGCGACGAGAGGACCGATATCACTGTCGACGGCGGCGTGCCGCTGTTCATCTTCGTCGAGCCGTACAACTCGCCGGAGGCTGGCCCTTACACGCTCAACCTCTCCTTCACGCCCGCCCGCTGAGCTCCCGCGCCTCGGAGCGCCCTCTCGCCGGGGCGGATGCGGTACGCTGCCCGCGTGCTCGCCGCCCCGCCTCCGCCTCAGCCACCTCGCCCCGCGCGCTGTCTCGCCGCCGCGTTGCTCGCTGTATGCGCGTGCCAGCCGGCTTCAGCGCCGCCGGCCCGCGCCTCCCAGGACGCCGCGGTGCTCCCCGGCGCGGCCGGCGCCGTGACGCCGGCGCCTCACGACGGCGCCCCGCCGCCGCAGCCCGCGCCGCCCCCTCGCGGCGGCAACGGGCAGCCGGCCCTGGTGGCCGCGGGCGACGGCGCGTCGCTCGATAGCCGGTCTCCGGTGAGGCTCCCGCCGCCGCCGTTCGGCGCGACGCTCTTCCGGCGCGCGCCGGCCGGAGGCTCTGCCGCGCCGCGCCTCGTGAAGGTCAGCGAGAAGAAGAACCAGATCACGGACGAGGCGGCGTGGTTCACCACGAACGGCATCTCGCTGCCGATGATCACGCCGGCGCCGAGCGCGGACGCGGGCGGGGCGAGCGACACCTTCCTCTCCTTCGCTCCCGAGCGCTACCGCGATCAAGCGCTCGTCAAGGCGATCGGCCACGGGGACCACGTCGCGCTGTTCTACGGCCCGAACTTCGCCGAGGCGCGCTTCGTCGCGATCCTCGACGCGGCGCACACGATCGTCGCCTTCTTCGACTTCGAGAGCTTCCTCACGCCACCTGAGTTCGATCCCAAGGAAGCCGGCTTCGTGAAGGGCAGCATCGGCTGGGCCGCGGTCGAGGACGGCGTCCTCTACATCTCATCAGGGCACAGGACGTATGCGGCCTCGTCGAAGGGCAAAAACGCCTACCTATCGGCCATCGAGCTCGCCTCAGGACAGCTCCTCTGGCAGAGCGCGCCGCTCGTCTGCAACGCCGAGAACTTCGTCTTGCATGGAGATCACCTCCTCTGCGGATACGGATTCACGGCCGAGCCGGATTTCCTCTATGTCCTCGAGCGCGCCACCGGCAAGGTGGTCTCGAAGCTGCCGCTGAAGAGCGGCCCCGAGTTCCTCGTCGAGAAGGACAGCAAGCTCTTCGTCCGCACCTACGACACGGATTACGTCTTCGAGATCCGCTGAAGCGGCGCCCCGACGCGCCGAAGAGCGAGCTCGTGCCGAGGGCCACGGCGAGCACGAGGGCGAGCTCGGGCGCACGGCGCAGGGCGGAGAGCAGGCGAGCGGAGGAGCGCGGGCGGGCAGCGCGGCGACGTTCGCGGCGCGAGCGCTCGCCCTCGTGCTCGCCGTCCTGTCGCTGCTCCTGCGCCGCACGACGACACAACGACGCGCCGTGCGCACGTGCTCCCGATCGGCACGGCGAGCGGGCCTTCGCGTCGCTCCGGGCTCCGTGAAGGCTCGTCGTGGCCGCCGCCCCTCGCGGCGCCCCCTGATGGCAGAGCTCGTCAGGACCGGGCGGCACCGCTCCCAGACGCGACACGCGTGGAGCGCCGACGAGACGCGATGGAACGACGTGAAGCGCGCCGCACGTCGCAAACTGCCCCAGGCGAGGACGCCCCGTCGCTTCATGCCACACCCCCTTGCCACCCTGGAGATCCACGAGGGACGCAAGAACTGGCTCCCTCCGCGCAGAGCCTGCGCCTCCGCGCGCGCGCCTGGCGCGCTCGACCGTGAAGGAGCGCGCCGCACGGCTGTTGCGCGGTTGGGCGGCCATGGCAGCGAACTTGCTACCTGATCACGCCGAGCACACGCGAGGTGTTCACGGTCGCAGGGCCAATCCCTCGGAGCCTGCGCCTCCGGCGAAGCAGACGCATACCGACGATGCTACAGCGTGATTTGAAGCCGAGCCGCGTGGGCGGGCAGGACATCGGGGGCGGGCCCTCCCCCCTGGATCCCGGCGTGAAGCGCGCGCCGGACATCGAGGAGCCGACGCGTCGACCGCGGGACTTCGCCTCGGCCGATCTCCGGGAGATCCCGGTCTTGCCTGAGGAGGCCCGGCCGCCGCACGATGCTGGCGATCTGCCAGCCCCGGAGCGGCGCGCGTTCCGAGCGATCGCGCAGGGAGCCGCGAGGCCGGGGCGGCGCCCGGCGCCTGGACCGGAACTCCCACACATCTGCTGGAATCGGCTGATACGGATCAGCGACCCACAGCGACTGCAGTGAGGCGTCCCAGCGACGCAGGATGAAAGGAGAGAGCATGCAAGTGGAGCTCACCTTCCGACACATCGGCAAAAGCCCCTCGCTCGAGGAGCTGATCCGGGAGCAAGCGAACAAGATCGAGCGCTTCAACGACCACATCAACAGCTGCGCGGTGGTGGTCGAGCGCGACCACGCGAGCATGGGCACGGGCGGAGAGTACCGCGTACGCATCGACCTCCACGTGGCCGGCAAGCACGAGATCGTGAGCGAGGAGCGGGCCGCCAGGAACCTGCTGCCGGCGGCGGTGCGCGACGTGTTCCAGCGCGCCGGTCGCCAGCTCAAGAAGCTCGCGGACGAGCAGCGGAGCGAGGTGAAGGCACACCCGGCGCAGGACACGGCCGGCGTCATCGCGAAGCTGTTCAACGACTACGGGTTCATCACGACGATCGATGGTCGGGAGATCTATTTTCACGAGCGAAGCATCGTATCGGCGCCGTTCTCCGATCTGAGGGTCGGCATGGGCGTCGCCTACACCGAGGAGGACGGCAACGAGGGGCCTCAGGCGAGCAGCGTGCGCGTCGTGGACGCGCGCGGCGGCAACCGTGGCCGCGAGGAGATACCTACGCTCAGCTAGCCCGAATGCGCAGGGCGCGCGGGGTTCGGGCGCGGTGCGCGAGCCCCGCCTCCCCGCTGTCCGCCGAGGCCGCGGCTATATCGTCGTATCGCGTCGCCACCGCCACCGCCACCGGGGCGCCGGCCGAGGCCTCGAGTCCACCGGGGGCTCGGCCGGCGGCGTCGCGATCTCCTCTCTCTCTTCCTTCGGAGGGGCCATGTCCCCATCCGCGGGAGGCTCTGGCTGCGGCCGCGCCCTGGGCTGCCGCAGGGCGCACTCCTCGTTCTGCCTCTCCAGCGCGTCGATCTGCGCGGAGGCCTCGTCGAGCCTGCGCTCGAGCAAGCCTGCGCGCGTGGACTCGCGCCTCAGCTCCGACAGGGCCGCCCTGAGCTCGTGCTCTCTCGAGCGGAGGGCGGCCCTCACGCTCTCGCGCTCGTCCTCGGCCTGTCCGAGCCGCGCCGACAGGCGCTCGCGGTCGCCCTCGAGCCCGGCGATCTCGCGCTCCATGGCGCTCCTCGACTGCTCGTAGCGCTCGTCGGCCTCCGCCTTCGCGGCGGCCGCGGCCTGCGCCGCGCGCCTCGCGCGGAGCTCGGCGCTCTCGGCCAGGCGCTTCGCCTCGGTCATCGACTCCCTGGCGGAGTTGGCGCTCTTCGCGTCGTCGCTCGCCTTCATCGCGAGCGCGAGCGCCTCTTCGGTGGCGCGCTGCGCCTCGGTCATCTTCGCGAGGGCCTCCTGCGCGGAGGCGTTCGCGGCCGCCTCGAGGCGGCTGTGCTCCCGCGCGGCGCGCTCGGCCGCCTCGGCAGTCGCCCGCGCCCGCGTCGCGTGCACCCAGAACACCGTGGTCGTCGCGACCATGCCCATCAGGAAGACCACGCCGAGCGCAAGGAGCACCCTCGTGAGGCGCTCGCGGCGCGCCTCCGCGCCGAGGGCCGCGTCGAGGAAGCTGCGCTCCAGGCCCGAGAGGTCGTCGATGTCCCGGGCCCACGCGGACAGCTCGTGCAGCGCCTTGCCGCGCGGCAGGAGCTTTGGCGCCCTGCCGCTCGCGACCCACTTCGAGAGCGCCTCGTCGAGCTCCTTCTTCGCCCGGCCGAGCCGGTGCAGCGCCGTCGCCACCTCCGCCATGCGCGGCCGCGCTTCGGGGTCGAACGACAGCACCCTGTGGACGAGGGCGACGAGATCGGGCGGCGTGGCGTCGCTCATCGGGGGCGGCCACGCGCCGCGCGGCGCGTCGGGCGTCTGCCCCTCGAGCAGCTCGTAGAGGATGACGCCGAGGGAGTAGACGTCCGCCTTGACGTCGACGCTCCCGGAGTGGCGCTCCTGCTCCGGCGCCATGTAGCTCCTCGTCCCGAGGCCCCATACGCCTTCCTGCGTGAACGGCATCGTGGGCTGTCCCGCGCCCCCGCCGCTCGACGCGGGCCCGGCAGGCTCGATGGACACGCGCCCCGCTGCAGAGGAGACCACCCCGGGCGGGATCTCGACCGGCGCGGGGAGGATCTGGATCGCTGGCCTCTCGAGGCTCACGCGAGGAAGGCTCCGGAGCGCGTCGTCCTCGCGCGCGTCGCTCTCTGCCGTCGAGCTCCCTTCGCTCTCCGCCGTCGAGCGCGCGTCGCTCGCGGGACCGCTCGTGATCCCCGCCCAGCCGACGGCGCTCTGGGGGTCGGGCGCCATCCCCACCGTCGGCGCCGTCGGCGCCGAGAGCTCGGTGCGGAGCGTGGGCACGGACGCAGGCGCAAGGGGGCCGCTCGCGTCCAGCTCCAGCACCTCGGGGAGGCCGCCCCAGAGGACCTTCGCGATGCCGAAATCGAGGATCTTGACGCGGCTGCCCCCGGGGGCGAGCTCGTCGTCGATCACCATGATGTTCTCCGGCTTCAGATCGCGGTGGACGACCTTGGACGCGTGGGCCGCGGCCATGGCCGACGCGATCTGGTAGCCGAACCGCACGACCTGCCGCGGCCGATCCGCGGCCGGCACGGCCTGCACCCAGTCGCGCAGCCCCCGCCCGTCCAGGTACTCCATCACGATGTAGGGCGAGCCATCCTCGAGCTCACCGGAGTCGAAGACACGGACGATGCCGGGGTGGTTGATGATGTTGACGGCGATCGCCTCCTGCCGGAAGCGAGCCACGACGTCCGGCCGTCGGGCGTAGTCGCCGAGCAGCACCTTGATCGCCGCTCGCGCCCGCGTCTTCGGGTGCCGCGCCCGGAAGACGCGCCCCATCCCGCCGCGGCCGAGCTCCCCCTCGATGAGCCAGCCCCGCAGGATCGCGGGGAACGGCGCGGGCTCGTCCTCCGCGCGGCCTTCGGCCTGACGCGTCTCCATGCCCCGCCATCCTGCACCTGCGCGGCCGCCGGTGGAAGCCCCGACGCGCGCCGGCGCGCCCGACCCGCCGTCTGCACGACGGGCCGTGGACGCGCCGGCGCGAGGGGCTCAGCTCACCCCGAGCTCGCGCAGTAGCCTGCCCACACCTCCGGGATGCGCCGCTCGCTCAGGCCCATGACGGGCGCAGGCGGCAGCCACTTCGGCTTCACCGGAGCGCGGAGCAGCTTCATGCCGGCCTGCTCCGGCGTACGCCCCCGCTTCGCCGAGTTGCACGCGTAGCAGGAAGCGACGATGTTGTCCCAGACGGTCTTGCCACCCTGCACACGCGGGATGACGTGATCGTAGTTGAGCTCACGGGCCACCTTCTTCACGCCGCAGTACTGGCAGCGGAAGCCGTCGCGCAGGAGGACGTTGAGCCTCGAGAACTTCACGCCGCGCTTCATCCCCAGCGTCGGCCGCTTCAGCCGCACCACCGCAGGCGCGTTGATGGAGAGCGACGGCGACCGGATGACGTCGTCGTACACCTCGATGACCTCCACCTTGCCCAGGAAGCTCATCGTGACGGCGGTCTGCCAGGGGATGACCTTATGGGGCACCATCCATGGCGTCAAAAGCAGCGTCTGCGCGGTCATGGCCCACCTCTCTATCGTCTCTTTCTCTTCATGACGTCACTCCAGGTTAGACGCAATCGGTGCCCGGGGAGGGAGTCGAACCCCCAGATGGCTGGGTCTAAGCCAGCAGCGTTTGCCGTTTCGCCACCCGGGCAGGGTGTCACCGGTGGGACTCGAACCCACATACCCCGAAGGGCGCAGGATCTCAGCCTGCCACGTATGCCGTTCCGTCACGGTGACGTCTGCGCGACGCGGTCTGAGTGGGAGGATTCGAACCTCCACCCCCCGGCTCCCCGAGCCGGTGCTCTACCAGGTTGAGCCACACCCAGAGGGTCTTCGTCGCGCGTCGCGGCGGAGCTGTCGCCCCTCCGCGGTCTGGGTGGGGGGATTCGAACCCCCAGTCCCCGGCTCCCGAAGCCGGTGCTCTACCAGGTTGAGCCACACCCAGAAATCTATCATCAAGATGAAATTGGCAGGCTCGCCCGCTCGGGCGCGGGCTCCCTAAGGAGCACGCTGGCGAGCGGAGCGGCCCAGTGTCCCCAGCGGGATTCGAACCCGCGCCTCCGGAGCGAAAATCCGGCCGCCTGAGCCTCTAGCGAGATGGGGACAGGGACACATGATGAGGAGAGCCGACCTGCGGCCCCGGCGCCGCGATGTCGCGGGCGCAGAGCTCCGCGAGGCGCGGCCCCTGACTGGAGCGGTGGAGGAGAATCGAACTCCCGTCGCGAGCCTGGCACGCTCGCACTCTACCGTTGAGCTACCACCGCGGGTTCATCGGGAAAAAGAGGCGGGCCGCCGGGCGCCGCGCGCCCGCACATCGTGTGCGGTCGCCGGACGGCGGCCCGCCTCGGCAACGAGACGAACGAACGGACAAGGAATGCCGTGGGAAGGCCAAGGGTAAAATGGTAACCCACAAGCTTCGGCCCGTCCGGTGGAGCGACGAGGGGTCGAACCTCGATCCCTGCCGTGCGAAGGCAGTGTTCTCCCGGTTGAACTATCACCCCGAGCCAGCGGTTCTGGCGTCAGATCTTCATCATCGAACATCCATCTCCTTCTCTCCCCACCTCCTTTACCTCCTTGCCCATTGGACGATCACCCATCGATCTTATTGGAACCATTTCGGCTTTTTTTTCCGGCGGGGCGTGAAGGAATCGAACCTTCTCGCAGGAGTTTTGGAGGCTCCGCCGTCTCCATGACGCACACCCCAAGGCGCCCCCGAGGAGGATCGAACTCCCCTCACCTGATCGACAATCAGGCTGCCTCACCAGATGCATACGAGGGCAAACCAGCGCCGCCGACGGGATTCGAACCCGCGTCATCCAGATTAACGGTAACCGTCCTCCTTCGGCCCGGATCGGGCAAACGGGTGGAGAGCGGAATGTCAGGTGCTCTACCAGGCTGAGCTACGGCGGCAAGGTCGGGATCCGAGAACCGTCGTCCTTCGGCCCGGATCGGGCGAGAGAGCGGGCGACGGAGAGGGGATCCCGGCGCCCCCGGCGGGACTCGAACCCGCATCGACCGGCTTCGTAGGCCGGCCCCTATCCATTCGGGCTCGGGGGCTGTTGCTGAGAGCGGGACGCTGGAGTCGAACCACGAGAACTGTCCCTCTGAGGCCCGGTAGAGCCCGGGCAAAGGGTGAAGGACAGGCGCCATCCATCCTGGCGGCGTCCCGCAAAAGGAGGGCGCTTGTGACGCGCCCTCGTCGGACGGACGGGCCGGCGGAGCCCGTCCGTCACGCTGCCTGTCACGAGACACCCCTGGCGAAATCCGCCATCACCTGGGGGGCCGCCCCGTCGAACCCCACGACATCGAGCATGCCGGGGTCCGTGGGATCGGCGATCGAGAAGCCGGTCGACGTCATGCCGACGACGATCAGCCGGGCCGGTCGGCCCATCGCCTGCCGGTATTCCCTGAGCGCCTGGAACGGGTGAACGCCGCCCGCCCAGGTCTCGTTGTCCGTGTAGATGACGAACGAGTCGACCTCTACCCGGTTCCGCTTCGCCCAGACCATCGGCAACGCGCAGTCGGTGCCGCCGAAGGGCAGGCCATTCACCGCGCGCAGCACGTCGTCGAGGCGCTGCTCCGGCGATATCGACAGCGGCATGAGGCCGGAGACGCCCCCGCCCCACTTGCCGCCGTACCCGCCCGACGCCGCCGAGAAGCCGACCACGCCGTACTCGCGCTCGATCCTCGCCGTCGCCATGGCCATGGCTGCGCTCGCCACGCGCGGCGTCAAGCCAGGGACGCCGGCGATGGAGCCGCTGGTCATGGATCCGGAGATGTCGAGCGCCAGGAGGTGCTTCTTCCCCGTCGGCTCGACCGCCCGGAACGCGAGGTAGAACGCCTCGTTCAGCGCGTCGACGACCTCGCGGACCGGGGTCCACGAGAGCGCGTTGGCGCGCCGGCGAGCGCGCTCGCCGTGGCCCTGCTCATAGACCTTGAGGGCCGAGAGCACGGCGATGGGGTGGACCCGGGCCGCGCGCAGGCGCCCGGCGTCGGTGAGCTGCTGCGCCACCCTGCGGGACGCGTCGCTCATCGGCGAGAGCAGGCCTATCGCGGTCATCTTCCCCAGGTTCCGGAGGAGCGCTGTCTGAGGCATGTGCTCGAGCAGCGCCTCCCAGACCGCGGGGTCGTTCTTCCACTCGGTCAGGAGCATCTCGTGCGTGAAGCGATGCTGCCTGATCAGCGCGGTGACCTGCTTGCGGTTCGTCGCCGCGCGGAGCGACTCGAACGCGCGCACCGCGTCCGGCAGATCGGTCAGGGGCAGCGCCTTGCCGCGCGCCGACTCCTTGCCGAGCGCCTCGATGCCGCCGACGATCCAGCGGTAAAGGGCGTCGTGCTGCGGGGTCGGCGCGACCGGGTGGGCGAGCCGCAGGAGATCGCGGTGGCTGAAGCCGTCGCGCTGCTGGTACTTCATCGCCTGGTACGCGACCCTGTCGACGGGCTTGTCGTTGTACCAGGCGGCGACGGCGGACCGGAGGCCGCGCCCCCACTTGCGGAACCCCTGCACATCGCGGGCGAAGTGGAAGAGATCCGTCCCCGTGCGGCACACCTCGGGCAAGGCCGCGAGGGCGGCCTGCCGGGTCTCGATCTTCGCGTCGGCGGCGGCCATCGCGAGCGCGAAGATCGCGGGCGCGTTCTTCGGCGCTCGCCCCGAGCCGCTGATGTCGACGATGCGCTGCACGGCGCGGGGCCCGTCCGCGGCGAGGCACGCCTCGACGGCGCGGGCGTTCTCCACCGTGAGCTTCCGCTCGGTCGCGTAGTAGGTACCCCCCTCGGCGCCGAGGATCAGCCAGCGGTCGAGCCTCGCCCACTCGTCGAGGGCGAAGGCGAAGCCGCCGGCGCTGTTCTTCACCTGATCGGCGCGGGCCTTCTGCCGCTGCGGGGTGACCAGCGCGGCGAAGTGCTTCAGATAATTGGCCATCACACCACCTCCGGCCCGGGCCCCCGGGCAATAGAGGACGGATAAAAGAGCGTGCTCGGGTTGATCTCCCAAAGATAACCGAGCATGTTCGACCCGTCCTGGGTGGGCGTACGGGGATCGAACCCGCCTCCGCAGGGTCACAACCTGCCCTCTTCACCAGAAGAGAAACACCCACACAAACCATCGTCGGGATGGCCGGAATCGAACCGGCGGATCTCCTCACCCCAGATGAGGCGCCTTTCCACTAGGCTACATCCCGCAGCGCCTGCTCGAACGAGGCGCCGACGCGCCCCCGGCCGGCGGCGAGCCGGCGCCTCGTGTGAACGAGGCGGGCCTGCCTCCCGCGATGGGGGCGCGGCTCCGGCGGGAGGAATCGAACCTCCAACCACCCGCTTAACAGGCGGGCGCTCTACCATTGAGCTACACCGGAACATGGAGGCGCAGCGCGCCTCCATCTACATCATCCTGAATTGTCACAGATCAGGTGTCCTCGCTGGCGAGGACAGGTGGACACGGGAGGAATCGAACCTCCAACCGTCCGCTTAAGAGGCGGCTGCTCTATCCACTTGAGCTACGGGTCCGCGCGGAGGGCACACCTCCGCATGGCCTGCTGTGTCAGCAAGCCAATGCACGTCGACCATTCCGCGAAAGCATTACCTGGCGCCTTGAACGCGCGCCGCGGCGCTCATCCTCGAATCGAATGCTCCCAGCGCATTCTCTGCTGCGCCTCCTTTCTCCGGGCGCAACTCCCCCACCGCAGCGCGCGACGACGTCGCGCGCTGCGCGCAAGACAACTCATCTCCTCGACTCGCCGGCAGCCGTCAATCCACAGCAGGCCGACAGCCCACAGCAGATCTCCAGCCCACCGGCAGACCGACAGTCCACGGCAGATCTCCAGCCCACGAGCGGGCCGATATCCGCAACGAACCGACAGCCCACAAGCCCCCAGAACGCCGAAGGCCGCCTGGGTTTCCCGAGGCGGCCTTCGCGAACGTCGTCGATCGACGCGTGCTTAGCTGCCTCTAGGCGCTATTCTCCGGGTTACCGAGCTTCCGCGACGGACGGAGGCTGCAAGGGTAGCCTGGATTATGCGCCAAATGTTCACCACCCAGCAGGCGATCCCATGCCACGGCCGCATCGGGCGTTCCCGACTTGGACAGGATGGTGACGAGCTGCAGGTTGTCGCGGCGGCTGAACATGGCGAATCCTCGTGTTCCGATTAAGTACTCCCCTTGGACGGGCTGCGCAACAGAAAAGTTCCTCGAGTCGATTCTTTTTTCGCCGCCTTCAACGCCTTCAACACTGGCGCTCCCCGGTCCGGGCGCGGTCTGTGTAATCGTCGGCGCTCGGCGCTCGGCGCTCGGCGCAATCGAGCAATCACGCCATCTTCCCTTTGCCGGCGCCCGCCCTGGGCCTGGATATGCCACGGGCGTCAGGCGCGACCCGCGACGGCGCTCAGACACCCTGAGCCGGGAGCGACAGCGGCAGGCGACCGCGCGCAGCGCACCTCGTGGCCTATTTCGTGCTGACGTCGACGCTGACGTTGACGCTGAGCCGGAGCCGCTCGTCGCAGCCGCCGCCAGAGACGACCAGCTGACCGCCCTGCACTTTCACGTCGGCCTCGCTCCCAGCCGGCCAGCGCAGCGCCACCATCGCCCGGCCGGTGCGCGCGTCATAGAACGTCCGCTCCCGGTAGCTCACGCCGTCCCGGCAGCGCATCTCGCCGTCGACCTCTCCGTCGAAGACCGCGCCCACGCCGTCGAAGGTGCTCTCGACCACGAGCAGCCCCCCCTCGACCGAGCCGCTCACGCTGCGGATCCCATGGCAGTGCGCGGGCCAGCCCCCCGAATGGCCGCCGTTCACGACGAGGAACCCGTCCGGCTTGCGGGGGAAGACCACATGGTTGGTGTGGTGCACGTACATCATGTAGTCGCGAGGGAAGACCCACGGCGGATCGCCGGCGCACGGGCTGTCCGACCACCTCGAGGCGGGCCTGCACAGGCGCTCTCGCGCCGCGGCCTCGCTCGTCGCCTCGCCGGGCATCTCCTCGGCAGTGCCGATCCGCGCGAGGAGATCGCTCCACTCCTTCACGAGCTCGGCGCCCTCGAGGTCGGCCTTGCGGACCTCCACGGTGCACGTCGATCTGCCGGCGAGCTTGCCGCGCGTCGCCGCCGAGGGCTTGAGCAGGTGCGCGTTGGCGTAAGCCACCCGGGCCGCCTCGGCGTCACCCGCCCTGTCGCGCAGGAGCCCGAGGTTGAACCAGATCTGAGAGCGGAGCTCGGGATCGCCCGCCCCCGCGAGCGCCGCGTTGAAATCGCCATCCGCCGCGTCGCTGTCGCCCGCGGTCAGGTGCGCGAAGCCTCGCTCCGCGAGCGCCCGCGCGTCGCTCGGGTCCGCGGCGATCGCCTCGGTGAACGCCTGGATGGCCGCCTTGAAATCCTGCTTCTTGGTCGCGAGCCGGCCTCTCGCCAACGCAGCCTTGTACGTGGCGAGAGCCTGCTTCTCCTTCTCGGTGAGCGGGCGCGCGCTCGGCGCGGGCAGGGTCGGCGACGCCGGCGATGCGGACGGCGCCGGCGGCGCAGCGCTGCTCGCCGACGCGACGGCGGCAGGTGAGCTCGCCGCGACGGGCGGCGCGCTCTCGGCGGTCGCCCGCGGCGGCTGGTCACGGCAGCCCGCGGCGACGCACGCCGCGATGAAGCCGAGCGCAAGGCGCCCCTCGACGTCGAGCGCACGGCGATGGCCGGTGATTTCCGTGGTCATGGTGCGCATCCTCGCCCGTCCGGGTCGAGCCTGCCACTGCAGATCGATGCCGGCAGGCCGCGCCGCTCGCAGCGCCGGAGCGCGACAGCGCGCTACCGGGCCCCGACGCGCTCCGCGGCCGCCTCGGCGGAGCGCACGGCGGCGTCGATCCCGGAGCCGTGGAACGCCGAGCCAGCAAGGAGGACGCCGCTGCCGGCGAGCGCCTGCTCGACCTCCCGGATCCGCGCCGCGTGAGCGGGGGTGGAGACCGGGAGCGCGCTCGACCAGCGCGAGACCCACGCGCGCTCCGAAGGCCCGTGCACGCGCAGCACGCGCGCGAGCGAGGCCTCGGCGCGCGCCGTCCAGGCGTCGTCGCCCATCCGCTCGAGGTCCGCCGGATCGGGGCGGAAGAAGAGGCGAAGCGTGACGTGGCCGGCGGGGGCGCGCTCGGCGAACTTCGAGGTCGTGAACGTGCACGCACGGAAGCCGTGCGCCTGATGCCCCGCGGCGACGACGAAGCCGGTGCCGTCGAGCGGGTGCTCGATCGCGGCGCGCGGGTACGCCAGCGAGACGGTCACGCTGGAGAGCGTCTCGGCGTCGCGGAGCGCCCGCCCCGCCTCGCCGAGCAGCGCGGCCGCGCCGGCGGCGTGGGTGGCGAGCACGACCGCGTCGGCGTCGATCTCGGTCCCTCCGGCGAGCGCGAGGCGGAAGCCGCCGGCCACCGGCGCGAGCGAGGCGACCGCTGCGGAGGTGCGCACGTCGACGTGCCCGGCGATCGCGAGCGCCAGCGTCTCGGTCAGCTGCGCCATCCCGAGGCGGAAGGTTCGGATCCCCTTGCCGAGCTCGTCGCGCGGCACCTGGAAGCCGAGGAACTCCGCCGCCTCCCCCGGCGCGAGCTCCCGCAGCGCGACGCCGTCGAAGCCGAACGACCGGTGCGTCTCCTGACCGACGAGATCGTCGGCGATACCGAGCGCGCTCGCCAGCCCAGGGACGGCCTCGCTCCGCGCGATGAACCCCTCGGCGCCGAGCTCGACGACGAAGCCAGAGGCCCGCTCCGTCCAGAGCTGCCCGCCGACCCGCGGAGCCGCCTCGACGAGCGTCACCTGATCGCCCGCCATAGCTCGGCGGAACGCAACGATACACCCGGCCAGACCGCCTCCAATGACGGCAATGCGTCGCATCGCGCCTCTATACCACGGGGCGATAACAATGTGAGAAACACTGCATCCGGCGAGCAGGATCCGCCCGGGCTCGCCCGCCGGGGATACACTGTGAGAAACACTCCATTCACCGAACGGGAACCACCCGAGTTCGCCCGCTTGCGCGTTCAACAAGGCTCGCCGGCGCGCGCGCATCGGTCTAGGATGCCTCCATGGTGAGGATCTCAAAGTATTTCGACGTCAAGAAAGACGCCTATGGCCGCGAGTACATGGAGGTGTACTTCGATGGAATCGCCCTCCTCAGGCTCGTCATGACCAACAAGGGGACGGCCTTCACGCCGGAAGAGCGCGTGAACCTCGGGCTCGACGGGCTGCTCCCGCCGCAGGTCAACACCATGGATCAGCAGCTCGCCCGCGTCTACGGCGGGTTTCGCCGCGAGCCGACGCCGATCGCCAAGTATCAATATCTGCGGGCGCTCCAGGAGCGCAACGAGATCCTCTACTATGCGCTGCTCAATCGTCACCTCGGAGAGATGCTGCCTATCGTCTACACGCCGACGGTGGGCGAGGCCGTGCAGCAGTTCAACTTCCTCTATCAGAGCGCGCGCGGCGTCTCGTTCTCTCCCGTGAACATCGATCGCGCCCATCGCGTGCTCGCGAGCTTCCCGTGGGAGGACGTGCGCATGATCGTGGCGACCGACTCCTCCGCGATCCTCGGCATCGGCGACCAGGGTTACGGCGGGCTCGCCATCCCGATCGGCAAGCTCGCGCTCTACACCGCGGGCGGCGGCGTGAGCCCGTTCCACACGATGCCCGTGGTCCTCGACGTGGGGACCGACCGGGCCGATCTCATCGAGGACCCGTTCTACCTCGGTGTTCGCCAGCGCCGCCTGCGCGGCGACGCCTACTTCGACTTCTTCGACAAGTTCGTCGACGCCGTGAAGAGCAGCTGCCCCCGCGCCGTCATCCAGTGGGAGGACCTCTCCAAGGAGGCCGCCTTCTCCGTGCTGGATCGGTACCGGAAGGTGATCCCCTCCTTCAACGACGATATCCAGGGGACAGGGGCAGTCACCCTCGCGGGCGTGGTCGCCGCGTGCAGGCTGCGCGGCGAGCGGCTCAGGGATCAATCGGTGGTCATCCACGGCGCGGGCGCGGGCGGCGTCGGCGTCGCCTGGGCCATTTGCCAGGGGATGCTCCGCGAGGGGCTCACCGAGGACGAGGCGCTCGCCCGCATCTTCGTCCTCGACTCCAAGGGTCTCCTCGCGAAGGACCGCCCGATGGAGGAGTACAAGCGCAAGTTCGCGCAGGATCCGGGGAAGATCGCCGCGTGGAAGAAGGCCGGGGCCGTGCCGACGCTGCTCGAGACCCTCGAGAACGCGCGCGCGACCGTGCTCCTCGGGCTGTCCGGGCAGCCGCGCTCATTCAGCGAGCCCGTGATCAAGGCCATGGCCGCCAACACCCCGCGGCCGGTCATCTTCGCCCTCTCCAACCCGACGAGCGCCTGCGAGGCGCTCCCCGAGGAGATCCTCGCCCTGACCGAGGGCCGCGCGCTCGTCGCGACCGGCAGCCCGTTCCCGCCCGTGGAGCTCGACGGCAAGACATTCCCGATCGGCCAGGGCAACAACGCCTTCATCTTTCCGGGGCTCGGGTTCGGCTCCATCCTGTCCGACGCGCGCGAGATCACGGACGGCATGGTGCTCGCGGCGGCGTATGCGCTCGTCGACTACACGGCGGAGAAGCACCTCCACAAGGGGCTCATCTACCCGCCCGTGGAGGAGCTCCAGGAGGTCTCCACGCGCGTCGCCATCGCGGTCATCCGCGCGGCGTTCGAGGACGGCGTCGCGAGGAGCAAGAAGGTCGACCCCGGGAACGTCGAGGCCTATGTGAAGGCGCGGTTCTGGCAGCCGAAGTACCTGCCGTTCGTCCGCGGCTAGCGCCTGGGGCGTAGGGCGCCCGCGGCGCGCGCCGCGGGCGGCGCGCTCCACCTCAGGCGAGCTGCGACAGGAACTTCCGGAGCTGCTGCGCCTCCACCATCGTCATCACCGGGACGAGCCAGGCCTCGAGCGACGTGGTGTCGCGAAACGCCTTTCGGCTCGAGTTGTGCGCGTCCCGGATGAGGCGCTCGACCTGGAGCCCCAGGATCGCGTTCGATACAGGCAGCAGGTAGGCCGTCCGGTGCACCGTGGCGTTCTGGACCCGCATCATATCCAGGAACTTCTCCGCGCTCTCGGGCGCGAGCACGTCGACCTGGAGCAGCTCGATGCAGACGACAGCGCCGTGCCGGTTCTGGGTCACGATGCCCTGGATGCGGGCGATGCACGCGTCGACCTCGCCAGTCGGGAGCGGTGATGCGAGCCTCACCTCGATGAGACGACCGGCCCTGTTGTCAACGGAGTACATGAGCGAAATTCACCCTAACGTAGACGTCCAGACCAGAGCGCGTCAATGAACGGCGGTTCCGTGCGGTACGGCTCCGTACGCGCGCACACGTCATCGACGGTTTTTGTCAGCGCCCTCATCAAGCACCACAGAAAAAACCGTCTGCGACGGCTCTCACGCGTCGGACGAGAAGATCACCTTCCCGGCCCGCGCCTCTTCCTCGGAGGCTGCCTCCCGCTCGGCCTCTAGGGCCTTCGCCTCGGTCTCCAGATCGGGAAAGCGGTACCGGATCCCCTCACCTGCCTCGAGGTCGACATCGCCCCCGAGGGCGACCACCTCGCGGGTGATCTCCTCTGAGCGCGGCGGCTCCCCCGCCGCCTCCTGCCACGCCCGCTGGAGCACCGCCTCCGTGATCGGCTCCCGGCCCTGCCGCGCGCCGACGCGGGTAAGGATCGCCCGTAGCACGGCCCGCCGGCCGTTCCGCCGGGCGAGCCTCCGCTGCTTCAGCGGGCGCAGGAGCGCCCGGCCGAGCGGCAGCGCGAAGAGCGCGAGCGAGAAGACGAGCGGCACCACCCCGAGCGCGACCGCCGTCCCCGTGGCGGGCAGCTCCGCCATCGGGACGCCCTGCGCCAGGAGCCCGAGGTTGTCCAGGGTAAGGTGTGCCCCGAGCGCATAGAGGCTCATCAGCAGGTTGAACCCGTTGAGCGCCACGATGAGCGCGTTCATCCCGGGCCCGTTCCCCGTCAGCGGAGGCAGTTCCTCGCGCTTCGCCCAGACCGGCGCGGGCGCCCTCGCCGGCGCCTCCCCCGTCGTCCGCCGGATCGCCTCGAACTGGTAGACGATGCCCCCCTCCTCCGAGACATCGACCGTGCCGTCGTAGTCGAGCATCAGCCGCGCCATCAGCGGATCCGCCTCGTCGCGCGAGAGCCCCGTCACGCGCATCACGTCGGCGAGCCCGATCCGGCCCCGCTGCGCGCGGATCTCGGCCAGGATGAGCTTCTCGGCCTCGAGCGGATCGCGCGGCGCCGGCGTCGGACCGAAGAAGAACCGGTTCACCTTCTCGTAGAAGGGCGTCTCGTCGCGTCGCTGCCCGAGCGCCCCGCGGTGGCCATACGACGAGGACCACGCCGGCTCGGCCGTCCACACGAACGGCGAGAACGGGTGGAACGTCCAGAAGATCGCGTCGAGGACCAACCGAAAGAGGAAGTAGCCGGCGAACGATCCGGGGACGTCGTCGTGGTTGCGCGAGTCGCTGTTCGAGCGGGCAAACAGCTGGGCGATCAGGATCCCGACGAAGATCACGACGTACGCGATCAGCACGATCGCGATCCACGCCCGCACGACGAAGCGGGCCACGCCGGCGGCGGCCCGGAGGACGGCCTGGAGCGCGCGCGTGAGGCGCGTGCGGGTCTCCCACGGCTTGGTGAAGCCGTACGGGAAGCGGAAGAGCAGCTCACCTTCGGACGTCGCCTTGAGGTGCCCGCGGTGCTCGCTGACGAGAAGGTGCAGGCCGCTCTCCGCGTCGCGCAGCGGCAGGCCGCTCTTCGCCGACGCGTCGGCGAGCGTCAGATCGCCCGTGTGCCCGCGCAGGGCGGACTTCAGGATGCCGGCGGCGCGGCGGGCCTCCATCAGCTTCGGAGATTTCAGCGTCAACGGTCGCTCGCCCTTGTTCCACGGCGGCGCAGCCGCGCCCGTCGGTACGGCATCGCCGCGCTCGTCCACGGGGGCAGAACCTCCCCCGTGCCGAGCTTCATGGTGGCCCGCAGGGCTCCACGCAAAGGCCACGGCGACTTTTTCGGGCGTCGACCCCGCCCGCGCTCGCAGCGGCGCCTCGCGTTAGCCGCCGCGAGCGCGGCGGTGCCTCGCGTCATCCGCCCGCGCTCGCGGCCGAAGGCGGGCGCGATCTCGGCGTGGCGTCGACCATCCGCACCTCCAGGCCGAGCGCGTCGCGCAGCATCCCCGCCTTCGCGACGACCGTCCACTCCTCGAGCGCCCTGTCCTCCGCGCCCTGCACCTCGATCACCAGCGTGTCGCCCTCGATGCGGCCGCTCACCTCCGCGACCTTGGCCCGGTGCTCGCGATCGAGCGCGTCGGCGATGCGGAGGATCGACGCCATCGCCTTCACCTTGGCGCGCGCGTCGCGCGAGAGCGCGCGGAAGTTGTCGTGATCCATGCTCGGCGGCGACTTCCTGTGGTAGCGCGCGATGTTCGCGACGATCGCGCGCTCCTCCGGGGTCAGGCCCATGAGGTCGCTGTGGACGATGACGTAGTAGCTGTGTTTGTGGTGCCCCTCGTAGCGGACGAAGTCGCCGATGTCGTGGAGCAGGGCCGCCGCCCGCAGGAGGATCCTGTCGCGCTGGCCGAGGCGATGGCGCGGCGCGAGGTCGTCGAACAGCCGCTCGGCGAAGCGGGCCACGAGCGCGCCGTGCTTCTCGTCGAAGTGGTAGCGGCGGCCGAGCCGGACGCAGGCGTCGCTGACCGCGGCGGCCTCGCCGCGGAAGTCGGGTCCGAGGAAGTGGGCGTGGGCGAGATCGACGAGCACGCCCTCCTTGAGCCCGACCCCGGGCGCGACGATGACCCGCTGCACGAACGCCCGGGCGATGCGGCCCAGGATCGTCGCCGCGGGGACGATGGTGTCGGCGCGGTCCGGGCGCAGGCCGTAGATCTGCGCGCGCTCCTCGGGCGTCTTCGACGCCATCTCGTCGAGCAGGCGGGACATCGCGGCCACGTCGATCGCCCGCCCCTCCGGGGACGCGCCCGGCGCGGGGCAGAGATCCGCGAGCGTCTCGATGTTGCCGCCCGTGCCGACGAGCAGATCGATCCCCGAGCCCGACCCCTCGCCGAGCAGCTCCACGATCTCGCGCGTGGCCTCGACCATGACGCGATCGACGTACTCCTCGACGAGCCGCCGGTGCCCCGCGTCGACCGGGCGGCGATCCTCGAGGAAGGCCTCGACCATCCGCACCGTCCCCACGGGGAGCGAGCGCGAGAAGACGGCCCCGCGGCCGCGGAGCAGCGTGAGCTCGGTGGAGCCGCCGCCGATGTCGACAAGGAGCGCGGTCCGTTCGCCGAGCGCGACGCGCTCGCGGACGGCGAGCTGGACGAGGCGCGCCTCCTCGACCCCCTCGATGACCTCGATGTGGACGCCAGCCTCGCGCGCGGCGCGCTCGACGAAGAGGTCGCCGTTCTGGGCCTCGCGCGCGGCGCTCGTCGCCACCGCGCGGTAGCGGTCGACCTTGGCCGCATCCATCGCCGTGCGGAAGCGCCGGAGCGCCTCGCAGGCGGCGCCGATGACCCCCGACTCGAGCCGGCCCTTCGTGAACACGTCGTGCCCGAGACGCACCGACGCGCGATCCGCATGGACATCGCGGAACGGGTGGAAGCGCGGCGCGTCGGGCGCGCCGGTCGCGGCCCCGGCGAGCGCTGGATCCCAGCCGGCCCCGAACGCCCCGAGCGCCGGAGGATCGACGTCGACGATGCGAAGCCGGATGGCGTTGGATCCGATGTCGATCGCAGCGAGCCGCGCCATGTCGGGAGAAGTAGCGAAGCTCCGGGCGGTTGGCTACTCTCATGCCGCTCATGTCGAGGAAGCTTCATCAAGGCTCGGGGGCTCGCCATCTCGACCCCCTTCTGCATCGGCCTTCAGCGCGCGCGCTCGCGCCCGGGCAGGCACGGGACGCGCGCCGTCTCCTCGGCGGCGCGCGAGGGGCGGCGCGCCTCGCGCTGGGGATCGCGACCGCGGCGCTCGCGCTGCTCCCGTTGGCGGGGTGCAGCGGCGGCGAGGCGCGCGCGCCGAACCCGATGCGCGCCCTCGACGAGCGCAGGGCGATCGAGGTGATCCGCCGGGCGATGGCGCACGAGGGCGCGCAGCCGGCGCGCGGGCGCGAGGTCGAGCTGACCAGCGGGAAGAAGGTGCGCGTCGATGTCGGCGTGCAGAGCCGCTCATACGGCGTCGTCTACGTGACCGAGGAGGACTCCCAGGCGCTCGGCGCCGCGATCCCGCCGCCGAACGGCCGGGACGAGAAGCTGCGCATCGTCCGCGGCGGGCCGGACGGGGCCATCCGCCTCGTGCTCCTCTATCAGCAGAACTACCTCTACGACGATCTCGTCGGCGAGTCGCACGAGCGCACGACGATCACCGCCGAGCGCGAGCTGACGCGCGACGTGCAGGACTTCATCACCTACGCGCGGACGCAGAAGTTCCAGTGAGCGCGCGCGAGGAGGGCGGGCCGGCGCGCCGCCGGGGGCACCGGATAGAGCGAAACGCCGAGGAGCGCGCGCGACGCGCGCTCGGCGGCGGGGGGTTGCTCCTCGTCGCCGGGCTCGCGCTGGTCGGCGTCGGGCCGTCGGACGCGGGCATGGCGCTCACGGTGCTCGCGCTCGTGGTGCTCATCTACGGGATCCACAGCTTCGGCCGGCTGGGGACGGAGCGGGACGGGCGGAGCGAGCAGGCGCGGGCTCCGTCGCGTTGAGGCTTGCAGAGCGGGGCGCGTTCGAGCAGCATCCGCCGCCATGCATCGCCCTACGCGCCAGCACCAGCACCTCACCCTCAAGGTCACCCAGAAGCAGGAGCGGAGCACCCAGAGCTCCCGGAAGCCCGGCCGCAAGCACAAGCGCTGGAGCAAGTTCCTCGCGCAGTACGCGCCGCTCGCCGCTGGCGCCGAGACGGCCGCCTCCGCCGAGAGCTAAGCTCCCGCCGCCGGCCGAGGACGCCCCGGCGCCCGGCCTTCACAATTCCTTCCTACACGCAATTATTCAATAACATCGCATACCGGCGCAGGCCGCCTCCGCTTCCGACGAGGCGGCGGCGCCTCCGTCCGCGATGGTGGCTGTGCCGCCCATGCCGCTACGGCGGCTGTGCCGCCCGTGCCGTGACGGCGGCACCTCCGCCCGAGATGGCGGCTGTGCCGCCCGTGCCGCGACGGCGGCTGTGCCGCCACTGTGCGACGCGGCCGCCGAGCAGCTCTCTCTCCATGGTTCGTGGATTTTCGTGATGGCGTCGCGCGCATCTCGCCACGTAGCCAAGAGAACACCCCCTCTCGGCGTCTGATACGCGATAGCCAGGCGGCCTGTCACCCACTCCGCGCGAGACGGGCGCGCCGGCTCCGCGCGCGCATGGCGCGCGAAAGGGCCCACTCCATCTCTCGCGCAAGGAAGGATCCATGCCCGCTCGTCCTCCGTCTCGCGCTGCCCGCGCGGCAGCGTCGCTTTTGTGCTCTCTTGTCGTCGGCGGCACATCGCTCCTCCCGGGGTGCCTGAGCCGCCCGATAGCCCATCAGGACACGCGCACGACTGGCACCGTCGTCGAGCGGCTCCCGCGGCGCGTCGACAAGATCGACCTCCTCCTGACCATCGACAACTCGAAGTCGATGAAGGACAAGCAGGACATCCTCGCGCTCGCCGTGCCCGACCTCGTGAGGCGCCTGGTCGACCCCCGGTGCGTCGATCCGCTGAACCCCCTGAATTCGTCCCCGCCGCGGGAGGACGGCGGCTGCCCGAGCGGCATGGAGCGCGAGTTCGAGCCCGTCGTCGACATCCACATCGGCATCCTCAGCACGAGCCTCGGCGACCACGGCGCGGGCTCGTGCCCCGAGAGAGAACAGTTCTTCAACAACGACAAGGGGCACCTCATCGCCCGGAGCGACAGGGACGACCGCGACGACGCGGACAACGACCCGCCGACCTACCAGAGCCAAGGGTTCCTCGCCTGGGATCCGGAGCAGAAGCTCAGCCCCGCGGGCGAGGCGATCCTCGACAACGGCGCGGGACAGGGCCTCGTGCCGACGCTGACGAACATGGTCAGAGGGGTGGCCGACAACGGCTGCGGCTACGAGTCGCAGCTGGAGAGCTGGTACCGTTTCCTCGTGGACCCCGCGCCCTACAAGACCCTCGATGTGGTGGACGACAATGCGCAGCGGGTCGACGTGGACACGGATCTCCTGGCGCAACGCAAGGCGTTCCTGCGGCCGGACTCGCTCCTCGCGATCATCATGCTGTCGGACGAGAACGACTGTTCCATCAGGGAGGGTGGGAAGGCCTTCTGGGTCGCGAAGCCGGACCCTTGGCGCATGTTTCGGCCGCGCAAGGAGTGCTCGGAGAAGGGCATGGACGACCCGTGCTGCAAGTCGTGCGGCGAACCCAGGGGCGAGTGCCCGCTGGACGAAGAGACCTGCGGTCCGGATGGACGGCCCAATGCGCTCTTCCCGCTCGAGGACCCGCCCAACCTGCGCTGCTTCGACCAGCAGCGCAGGTTCGGGATCGACCTGCTCTACCCGATCGACCGCTACACGGACGCGCTCACGCAGACGCGCATCCAGGATCACCAGGGGAACCTCGTCGACAACCCGATCTTCTCGGATCTCGACCCGGACGACGAGAACAGCACGGTCAGGCCGCCGGAGCTCGTGTTCTTCGCGGGCCTCGTGGGCGTCCCGTGGCAGGACATCGCGCGACAGAACGACGCGGGCAAGCCCGATCTCCAGCAGGGCAGGGACAAGGACGGCAACCCCGTCGGCGGCTTCAAGAGCGCCAAGGAGCTGAGCGCTCCGAACGCGGGCTTCGCGAACACCTGGGACATCATCCTCGGAGATCCGAAGTCACGCCGCAGCCCCGGCGACCCCCACATGATCGAGTCGCCGGTCCCCCGTGAGGGCGAGAACCCGATCACCGGGACGCGCATCGTCGGGCCGGGCTCGCCGGACAACATGAACGACATCAACGGCCACGAGTGGGAGCCCAGGCCGAGCTTCGGCGACCTCCAGTACGCCTGCGTGTTCCCGTTGCCCGAGCCCGTGACGGACGGGGACTGCAACAAGACGGAGGACCCTGCGGACCGGAACAGCCCCCTGTGCAGGGACAACCCCGACGGCACCGACAGCAACGTCCAGGTCAGCGCCAAGGCCTATCCGGGCCTGCGGCAGCTCGAGCTCATCCGAGACCTCGGTGAGCAGGGCATCGTCGGCTCGGTCTGCCCGGCGCAGCTCCTCGACCCGGCAGAGGGCCGGCTCGACTACGGCTATCGGCCGGCGATCGGCGCGATCGTCGATCGCCTGAAGACGAAGCTCGGCGGGCAGTGCCTGCCCCGCGCGCTCCAGCCGAACGAGAGCGGACAGGTCAGCTGCCTTGTCCTCGAGGCGCGGAGCGCGGCAGAGGGGAAGTGCGGCTGCGATGGGCTCACGGCGCGGCGGGAGGTGCTCCACGAGAACCTCGCCGCGAAGCGGATGGTGCTCGACGATCCGGTGGCGGCGGCGAACGGCTGGAACTGCGTCTGCGAGGTCGAGCAGCTCCACGATCCGGACGAGCTCGCGGCTTGCCAGAACACGGTGCCTCCGGCGCCGGTCGAGGTCGGCGGCGAGAAGGTGCACGGGTGGTGTTATGTCGATCCGCGGCTCGGCTTCGGCCGAGAAGAGGTCGTCGCCAAGTGCCCGTCCACAGAGCGCCGCCAGGTGCGGTTCACCGGCGACGGCGAGGCCCTGGACGGCGCGACGCAGTTCGTCATCTGCTCCGGCGACACCGCCAAACCGTAGCGCGGCGCAGGCTGCCGCGATCCGCTGCGCTGGCGGCGGCATTTGAGATAGGCGAGCTTCCGTGGTTCGGAGCGGCGCACGGTCAGGCGCCGCTCGCCCCGAACCTGCGCTCCGTGGATCTTTGCAATCAGCATGAAGGGCCGCCTTCTCGGCGCGAAAGCCGATAGACTGCGGTGCGTGGACTCCACGGCACACCACGGCGCGGAGCGGCCTCCGTCGATTCCTCCTTCAGCCAGGTACAACCCCGAGCACGGCACGTTCGAGCTCGTGGAGACCGACGCCGACGGCCGTCGCTCGGGCGAGTGCCACGTCTACCGCGCGAGCGACGGCTCGTTGCTCTCGCGCTGCTGCTACGCGGACGGGGTGAAGGACGGGCCGTTCACCATGTTTCACCCGAACGGTCAGCCCGCGCAGCGCGGGCGCTACCGGGGCGGCGAGCTCGACGGCGAGGTGGTGGTGTACGGCAGCGACGCCCCGACGGAGCTCAGGCTACGGCCGTGCTGTGTGCCGCCTGGCGCCTGGGAGCTGCGAACGCGCTATCGGCAAGGGAGCATCCTGCGCCAGGTCTTTCACGACCGCGACGGGTACCCGATCTCCGCGGACGGCTCCCGCTGGCCCGACCAACCCGCCGGCGTCGCCGGAGAGGCCGACTACGACCACGGCTCGCAACGATGGCTGGTCCGCGAGGAGGACGAAGCCTCCACCACGCTCATCGACCGTTACTTCACGCGCGAGGGCAAGCCCTCTCAGGAGATCGAGATTCGCGCTGGCGCGCGTTATCGCGAGCTCCGGTATGACGCGCTGGGCCGCCCTTCCGAGGAGCGGCACGTCGATCCCCAGGGACGCTTCCACGGCCCGTCTGTCCGCTGGTTTCCCGATCCGGACACGAGCCCTTACCTCGACCGGCGCGTGCGCGAGGAGCGCGGCCAGTACACGCACGGTCACCCGGTCGGAGCGTTCACGGGGCTCGACGCGGACGCGGCGCTTGTGGCTCGACGCGAGCTCGGCGCGGCCCTCGACGAGGCGAGCCTCGGCGCGTCGCCCGCGCTCGCCGAAGAGCTCGCGGCGTGGGACGCCGAGCGCGTCTGGGCCCTCGCGGGAGAGCTCTTGCAAGATGGCCGCGCGCGCGAAGCCTGCTGCGCCGCGGCCCGCGCGGCGGCCCGCGGGGGAGAGCGAGAGAGGCTCGCGGAGTTCCTGCGCGCCGCGACGCTGCAGCCGAAACCCGAGGTCGTGGAGCAACGCGGGCGCGCGCTGCTCGAGGCGTCCGACGCGACCGCGCTCGGCGTCCTGGACGAGCTGCTGCTCGGCGCTGAGCCGGGCGCAGCTTACCGCACGCTCGCCGCAGTCTTCCGGGGCTCGCGCCGGGTCGCGCTCTCGCTCGTCGAGGCGGCGCTGCTGCTCGTGCCCGAGCGCCGCTCGACCTGCATCACGCGCGCGCTCCTGCGGCTCGAGCTCGGCGACACGCGCGGGGTGCTCGAGGACGCCGACCGCGTCGAGGCGGATGCCCCCGCCGTGGCCGAGCACCTCAGGACCTTCGTGCGGCTGCTGTACCCGGAGTTTGCTTTCTGGCCGGCGCGCCAGGCCATCGATCCGGTGCCCGGCGACCCATCGACCACGGTCGAGCTCGACCAGCCGATCGAGCAGGTTCGGCAGAAGATCCAGCTCTACGCCACCCGCTTGCTGCGCCTGCGCGAGGCCGTGCAGCGCAGCCTGCCGGGCACCGAGCCCTGTCCGTGGCTCCCGCCCGACCTGTCGCACCTCTTGCCGGACGGGCCTGTGGAGCTCGCGCGGACAGAGGCGACGTTGACCGAGGAGACCGAGAATGGCGTCGAGACCGTCGAGCTCACCGTGGACGAGACGCTCGATCCAGGAGCCCTGCCGGTCTCTCTGCTGATGCGGAGGGCCCGAACCGAGTGGGCCGCCCTCTGCTGGCTTTGCTGGTCGGCCGGCCTCGACCACGTCGCGTTGCCGGAGCGCATCGCGCACCGGCCTGACTTCACGGCGGCGGTCAACATGTCGCTCACCCGTTGGTTCCGCGCGCGCGACCAGCTGCAGACCGGCGGGCTCGTCAGCCGGGCGCGCGGCGTGCCGGGCTTCCTCTGGGAAGGGCACGACATCGGCGAGCTCGACCCCACGCTCGCGGGCATCGCGGCCGACGAATACTTCGAGATGCGCTGCCTCTTCGTGTGGCTGATGTTTCGGGAGAACGTCTCCCCGTTCCAGAGCGACATCCGCGCGGCGTGAGCGCCGCTTCAGGGCGGCGCGTGTCGTGACGCCGCATCTCGCCACAGCGGACAGGTCAAGGTGTGGCGGTCCTGCGCGCGACGCGTGATCCCTAGAGCTCGCCCGGCGAGCCGATCGCCCGCAGCCGTCAGTCTGGCGCCACGCTTGCATCCGCTCCCGTGCATGCATCTACACCGGATGAAGACTCCAGGTCTCGCCCACGTCGCCTACCTGCTCGGCAACAAGGGCGAGGCCATCGTGGTGGACCCGCGGAGGGACATCGACGAGGTCCTCGCGGCGGCCAGAGAGAAGGACCTCGTGATCAAGTTCATCCTCGAGACGCACCGCCACGAGGATTTCGTCATCGGGTCCGGTGCCCTCGCAAAGGCGACGGGCGCGAAGATCGTGAGCGGAGATCATGCGCTCTTCGGACAGAGCGACATCCGGTTGCGGGATGGCGAGGAGCTCGACCTGATCGGGCTGCGCATCCGCGCGCTTCATACGCCGGGGCACACGCCGGAGAGCACCTGTTACGCCGTGTTCCTCCCGGACACGCCCGGGCGCGCCTGGGGCGTCTTCACCGGCGATACGCTGTTCATCGGAGAGACGGGCCGGACCGACCTGCCCGATCGCGAGAAGACCAGCGACAACGCGCGCCTCCTCTACGCGTCGGTGCACGAGAAGCTCCTCCCGCTGGGCGATCAGGCCCTCCTCTGGCCCGCCCACGGCTCCGGCTCGGTCTGCGGGGGCAACATCGCGGAGCGCGATGATTCCACGCTCGGCCTCGAGCGCGCCTACAATCCCGTCTTCGTGAAGTCTGTTGACGACTTCACCCGCGCCAAGGTCGCGGAGCGCATCCCGCGCCCTCCCTATTTCAGCTTGATGGAGAGGCTGAACCTCGAAGGGGGCAAGCCGCTCGCCGCGAAGCCCGGCGAAGTACCCTCCCTGCCGCCAAACAAGTTCGCGTCGGAATCCAAGCAGGGGCTGGTGCTCGACGCGCGCGACCCCGAGGCGTTCGCGTCGGGCCACCTGCCCGGCTCGCTGAACCTCTGGCTCGCTGGGCTCCCGGTGTTCGGCGGGTGGATCGCGGACGAGACGACCCGGGTGTACCTGGTCGTCCCGCGCGCCGTCGACGTGGAGGCGGCGGTCCTGCACCTCGCGCGCGTCGGCGTCGATCGCGTCTCCGGCGTGCTCGCCGGAGGGTTCGACGCGTGGCGGGACGCCGGCATGTCCATCGAGAAGACGGGCACGATGACCCCGCGGGAGCTCCACGACGCGGGCGACGCCGTCGCCGTGCTCGACGTCCGCGATGATCAGGAGTTCGAGACGGAGGGGCACATCGAAGGCGCGCGGCACATGTACGTGGGATATCTCGACGAGCACTTCGAGAAGATCCAGCCCGCGCTGCCGCGTCATGGCCGCATCGCGCTGGTCTGCAGCGTCGGGCACCGGGCCGGCCTCGCGACGAGCATCCTCCATCGCCGCGGCTTCACCGAGGTCGCCAACGTCCTCGGCGGGATGACGGCATGGGGGAAGCTCGGTTTGCCGAAGAAGCAGTGCCCCGAGCGCTCGATGACCACCATGGATATCGAAGGAGAGCGACGATGAGCTCGCAGGGAGGCACGCGCTGGGCACCGGAGATCGCCGGACTCGCGATCGGAGCGCTGGAGACGTTCGCGATGGGGACCGCAAAGCGGCCTCTTGGCGTGACGTCCGCGTTCGAGACGGCGGCGAGCGCGCTGGCGCGCCAGCTCGCGCCCGAGGCCACCCGGGTGAACGAGTTCGTGGCCAAGCGTGAGACGACGCCGAAGATCGACTGGGAGGTGCTGCTCGCCCCGGGCATCATTCTCGGCGCGTTCCTCGCCTCGCGCGCCTCGGGCACGCGAGGCTCCACGCTGCCGGAGGCATGGCGGGCGCGGTTCGGGGAGAGCCGCGGGCAGCGCTACGCTGCCGCGTTTTGCGGTGGCGCCCTGATGATGTTCGGCGCGCGGCTTGGAAAGGGATGTACCAGCGGGCACGGCATCAGCGGCACGATGCAGCTCGCCGCGGCGAGCCTCGCGTTCGACGTCGCGATGGGCGTGAGCTCCGTCTTGACGGCCAAGCTCCTGTTTCGAGGAGGTGCGCGATGAAGCAGGATCCGCTCGGAAAATTGGCGCTCGGCCTCGCGACCGGGACCGCGTTCGGCGCCTTCCTCCAGCGAGGAGGGGCCTCGGATGCCGATCTCATCCTGAACCAGCTCCTGCTGCGCGACGGCGCCGTTGCGCGGATCATGTCGACGGCGGCGGCAGCCGGCTCGATCGGGACGCACGCCTTGCGCGAAGCCGGCGCGACCGAGCTCGACGTGAAGCCGTTCCAGGTTCGTTCGGTGATCCTGGGTGGTGTGGCCTTCGGCGCTGGGGTGGCGATCCTCGGCTATTGCCCCGGCACGACCCTCGCCGCCGTCGGAGAAGGCCGGCGCGACGCGATGTTCGGGCTGCTCGGGATGGTCGCGGGAGCGCTCGCCTTCATCCGCGTGTACCCACACATCAAGGAGGCGGTCGAGGCGACGGACCTGGGCAAGGTCACCCTCCCTTCGGCGACGAAGACGTCCCCTTGGCCCTGGGTGGCTGGCCTCGCCGGGCTCGTCGCCGCAGCGACGCTCGTCAGCCGCGTGCGGGCGGCGCGATGAGACGGTGGGTGTAGGGCATTGTTCACTTCGGCGAGCATCGCGCTCCCGTTCGAACACCCTGCCTCCGTCGAGTGCTCCGTCTCCAGAGGAGGCGCTCGGATTTTACGCAAAGAGGGCGCGTCACTCGTTGGTCATCACCGCGGTCTCGCCCCCGATGTCCAGGCGCGAAAGAAACGATTCCAGGGCCTCCGTGGACAGCGGGGGGCCCCTCACCGCGAACGCGGATTCACGAACGCTTGTGAGCGCTGGGAGCCAGTCGAAGCCCGTGAGCTCGCCCGCGCTCACGAGATTGATCTCTCCCACCTCCGCGAGGGCGTCGAACCCGTCGAGGCCCGGGCCTTCCAGCAGATGCATCTGAAAATTCGCGCCGACGCGGCGCAGGTTGCGCAGCGCGGTGAAGTCGTCCGTGTGGTTGCGGAAGAGGGTCAGCGAGCCGTCGATGTGGACAAGGGAGGAGAGCGGCTCCAACGCGCCCGGCATCGTATCGCTCAGGTGGATCGAGCCCCGGAAGCGGGTGCATCCGGCCACGCTCGTGTAGGGCCCGAGCACCAGATCGTCCGGCTGGCCACACACGACAGCCTCGGCATCGGGGTCCGGCGGCTCCTTGGGAACGGCGTTCGTGAGGGACACCAGCGCGCCGCTGCGCACGTGCGACGTCGCGAAGGACTCCAACGCTTCAGCGGTCAGATTCGCGTTGCGCCGAGCGATCATGGAGGCGCCGATCTCCGTGAGAGCAGGAAGCCACGAGAAGTCAGCAAAGCCGCTCTGGTAGAGCCACAGCCCGGAGACGTACTGGATCGACTCCAGGCCGCGCAAGGCCTCCGGCGCCGACACGACCAGCAACCGACCTTCGATCCGCGTCAGGTTGGACAGAGGCCCGAGCTCCTCAGGAGGCGAATGGAGCAGCAAGGACCCCGCTATTTCCTTGAGATCCGTGAGCGCGTCGATCGCCTCGGGTCCGTCCAGGCCCAGCAGATGAAGCGTGCCAAGGAAGCGCGTACAGCCGCGCAAGCGCTCCAGCTCGGGCGCGGGTCCGGTCGTCTCTTGATGGACGTTCGCGCCCACCACGATCACCTCTCCCGCCGTCCCGCAGTCACGACCCTCGGAAGCCCCCCCTTGCCCACCCCCGGATGGCTCGGCGCCCCCGGAGCCGCCGCTGCCGACCGTCGGGCCTCCTCCGCCGCCCGCGCCGGCGCTCGACGCTCCCGTGGAAGCGCCGCCTGTCGCTCCGCCCGGGCCGTCGGGAGCGGAGCCACAGGCCGCAGCACCGATGAGCAGCAACGCCGCCGCACCGCTCAGCGCGCGCCGCGACATGTGTCTTTCCACTCTTCCCCTCGCATGGTCGCTCGACTCTAACAGAGTCCTCACGCGGGAGGCACGCTGGACTGAAGCGGCGCCGGCGGGCAGGCTAGTTGCCTGCCGTGTGGGCGATCGCGAAGATGAGGTTGCGCTCGAGCCGGATGCCCTGCAGCGTGCGGAACGCCTCGATCTCCTTCGCGAGCCGCTCGCGCACCTCGCGCTTCTCCTCGGGGGTCAGGTGCGAGAGGTGGTTGCCGAACGAGCTCGACCCGCTGTGCCTCAAGATCTCGTCGACGTCCGCGGCGTGGTCGACGAAGGTGAGGATCTCTACCGTGTCAGCGATGAAGCCGGCGCGCTCGAGCAACGCCCGGACCTCGTCGACGGTCAGCTTGTGCGGGCGATTGTCCTGCGCGTCTCGCCCGAGCTCGGCCAGCACCTTGCGCTGGATCGGCTCGAGCTGGTGCGGCTTCTCCCGCGATCCCGTGCTGAATCCGAGCTTGCCGCCCGGCTTCAACACGCGCGCCGCCTCGGCGATGGCGCGCTCCTTCTGAGCTTCGTTCAGCCAGTGAAGGACGCTGTTCAGGTACACGACGTCAAAGCTCTTCGTGGCGAAGGCGGAGAGGTCCTCGGCGCGGCCGACCGCGGTCGCGAGGTTCGTGCGGGCCTTCTGCCGGGCGATGTCGACGCGGAGCGGCAGGGGATCGATGGCGGTCACGCTGCCCTCGGGGCCGACGATCTCTGCCACGTGAGCGGCGAGCCGGCCGGTGCCCGCGCCCACGTCGAGCACACGCTGGCCGCGCCGCACGCCCAGCGTCTCGATGAGGAGCTTGCCGTGGTTGAACTGCCGGTCGCTGCCGTGCTCGTAGGCCTGGGCGAGCTCGGGGGTGTCGAGAGAAAGGCTGATGGTGGTCATGCTGGCCGCCCGAGCAGGGCCCGTGCCGAGGCCCGGCGCCGCGCTGGCAGGGCCCGCGCGCCGGAGCGCCGCGCCGCCAGCGAGGTTACGGCGCGCGGCAGATCGCGATCGCCGCTGCTCGCGGGCCAGCAGCGATGCTGCCGTGGTGCTGCGCCACGAGCAGCGTGGCCGCACGGCGAGAGGCGGCGGGCAGGGACGGCGGTGGGAGCGATGCGCCGGCGGGGCACCCGATGGCGCATCGGTCGGACGTCGTCTCGACGCGAAGAGGCCGTTTCGCTGCGCGTCGGGCTGACCTCGTATCTATCTTCTATGCTGCTGCCCCCAGGTCCCCGGAGCTTCGTTCGCGGCCTGAAGGATCGCCTGCCACGCCCCCAAGCACCGCTCCTGCTCCGACACGAAATCATGGGGATCGAAGTGTGACCATCTCCCCGTCTGCACCGCCAGCTCCCTCGACAACCGCCTCCGATCCTCGATCGGAAGCGCAAGCCTCGACAGCTCCTGAAGCGACACCGATGGCGCGTATTTCTGCCCGCGCCGCAACCGATGTTTCGGGTCAAAGCTCGCCCGGTGCTCCGCCCAGTACGCCCGCCAGCGCGTAGGATCCGTCGACGGCACACCCAGCGTCTCCTTCGACCCGACCGGCGCGCGATCGCGCGGATCACCCACCAGCTCTCCGAGCGGCCGACGTCCACGAGACGGCTCCGGATCCGGATCGATCACGTCCACGTCCTGCAGCGCCGCCGGGTCGACCTCCATCTCCTCGACAAGGCCCGCGCCGAGCAGTCGATCGAGCGCGGCGCCGGCGGCAAGCGCGACCTCCTTCGCTGCGCACCCCAGCAGATCCAGCAGGCTCGGGATCGCCTCCACGAGCCCCGCCCACCCGACCGCCTCGACTGCCGAAGGCGTTGGGGAGCGCTGCATTCGCTCGAGCAGCCACCGGGCGTCCTCCTCGCCGGCGACCAGCGCCAGCCGCACCAGCGCCCGGTCCCCGAGCGCTCCCTGGGCCGCCCTGCGCGCGGCCTCGGCCGCCCGCCCGTGCGCCGCGATCAGCATGGCGTCGAGCCCTGTCGCCTGGACGTCGAGGTTCTCGTGTGCAAGCGCCCGCTCCAGGGCCCGGTCGAAGCGCGGATGTCTCACCGCGGCGAGCGCAGATAACCCGTACGCGAAGATGCGGGTGTCCTCCTCATCGCTCAGCGCATCGAGCTCCGTGGGGGTGAGCCAGCCGCGGTACGCCAGCAATTCCACAGCGATCGCCCGGCACCCGCGCTCGGGTGACGCGGCCAACGCCCGCAGGCTGCTCGGCAGGCACGGGCTCCGCGCGAGCTTCATGGCCGACACGAACGCATCGGCGACGACCGGATCGCCTGTGCCGAACCGGAAGAGCACCCGTTCGGCACAGGCGAGCGCATCGCGCCCCTCGATGCACCCTCCGATCATCGCGGCGGCAAAGACGCGCATCGGATCGGCGGCCGGCGCATCCATCGCCAACGGCTCGATGTGCGCGATCGCCGTCGGACCGAGCGCGGCCAGCGCATCGATGGCAACAACCATGCGTTGCTCCAGAGCTCGGCATGAACGCCAGTCGTCCCCAGGGAGCGGCGCCCGCTGGACGCCGAGCATCCCGATCTCCTCGAAGCACACCCGCGACCAGCGACGAACGAAGTCCCCCTCCGAGACCGCGGCCGCCGGCGCGAACGCGAACCCGGGAGGAGCCGCTTCTTCAGCCGAGACCGGCTTGACCGGCCTCGGTGCTGGCCTGGCAGGACGAACGAGAGCCATCCTCCGCTCCGTCGCCAGGCGACGCATCGCCTCGGCCATGGCCGCGAGCTCATCGAAGGTCCTCGGCTCCGCCGGCGCGGGCTCGGGCTCTTCAGGCGCGGGCTCAGGCACCTTCGGCGCGCGAAACGAGGGTACAAGCGAAGCCCGCTCGACAGAGTGCAGCGGCGGAAGAGCGACGCCCGCGCGAAGCAAGGGAGCGCTCGGTCCGGCGAGCGACGCAGTGGAGAGCCGCTCCTCGGCCGCGACGAGCTCTGAGCATGCGTCCCGGAGCGAAGCGAGCATCCGAGGCAGACCCGCTTGCGCCAGGAGAACAGCCGCCGCCCATACATGTCCGTGGGCGCGCCCCACGGCCGTGCCACGATCAGCACGGCCATCGAATGCATCGTACAGCGCGCCAAGGCCGCTCTCGAGCTTGCGCGCAGCAGGCGCAAGGTGGGCGCTCGGCTCACGCTGTCCTTCGATGAAGCGCGCGACCGCGTGAATCAGTGAATGCGCGCGCTCCCAATGCATGACCCAGGGCGCGTCGGCGTCGCAGGCGGCGAGGTCGTCGGACATGCGCGCCGCCTTACCTGATACGTTCCCTGCGCACGTTCCCTGCGAGAACGGCGCGTCTGCGGCGGATCGACATGGTTCAAAGTCCTCCCTTGTTCAAGAACCCTGGGCTGCCGGTGGTCCCCACCATCCCGAGCTCCACGAACACGATCGGCGCACCCATCACGATGAACGACGGACCGCCCGTGTTGAGGCTGACCACCTCCTTCATCGTCCCTGGCTCGTTGCCGTGACATGCCTTGAAGCTCGATCCCACCGTCAGGATCTTCGCGCCGCCCATCTTCGTTCGCACCGGCGCGTTCTTGATACCTTCGGCCGAGCTCGCGAACACCGGATAGGGCACCGGAATCGGGCTCGGTGCGGCCGGCGTCGTGCACACGCTGACCGCCAGCGGGACCATCTGGTGCCCTGAGTTGGCCGTGATGCAATCCATCATGCAAGCTGTGATGCTCATGCTCACCCCTCTCCATCCGATGTTCGCGCTGCGCTCGCGAGCGCCACCGCGGCCCGCGCCCCGCCGTCGTTCCCGGCAGCCGCGATCGCCACAGGCGACGGCGCATACCCGTGCTCCCACGCTGTCGCCGCGATCGCGACGAACAGCGGCATCGCCGCGGCCCCCAGATAGCCGATCCGCTGCGCCGGAGACTCGATGACATACGGGCGGCCGAGCACGTCCTGTAGCCTGACGAACGCCGCCTGCCACTCGCGGAGCCGCCGCATCTCGCCCGTGAGATCGGTCAGCATCCAGCCCGCCGTCTGCCCAGTCCGCGCCAGCGGCTCGGCCGCCTGCCGCGTCGCGCTGGTCAGCCCGAACGCCTCGTAGGCGGGCGCGTCGTCGTGGGGCCCAGCGCGCTCGTGCCCGGTCCCCACGCCAACCACGCGCGCGACGGTGCGGAGCCCCCGCCGGCCCGCGTCCGCGTCGCGCATCAGCGCGAAGAACGCCGCCCCCTCCCCCGGAATGCGCGCGTCCAGGTTGTCGGGAGAAAAGAGCCGCCCGCTCTCCTCGAGCGCTGCAATCGCACGCGGGTCGTAATCGCTGTGGACGCCGCCCAGGATCACCGCGTCGACCTGCATCGAGGAGAGCGCGTTCAGCGCCTCGAGCAGGAGCGGCCCCAGCGCCGCTTCGCCGCCTGCAACGATCTCCACCGTCGCCGACGTCGAACGCTTCACCGCCGCCGCGAGGAGCTTCGTCGCCGTAGGCGCATCCGGATACCCTTCATCCAGCGCGAGCTGGACCATGATCTTGCCGTCGCGGATCGGCGAGACGGCCTCCTCGAACGCGGGCGCCGCGAGCAGGACGAGCCGCTCCGGCCCGACGATCCGTGGATCGATCGCCGGCACGAATCCCATCGTGATCGCCTCGCCCGCCGAGCTCGCGAGCGGCGCCTCGGCGACGGCCGGGAAGCCCGCGCGCAGCAAGAACCCCGTCTGGCGGGCGTTCAGCCCGATCGGCGTGCGTGCCCCGACCTCGACGACCCCGACTGCGCTCACCCGGCCTCCGTCTCGGTCACGACGATCTCGACGTCCTTCATGCGCCGCGGCGCCTGGAACGACGCACGCCACACGAGCTCGACAACCACGCCTGGAGGAGCGAGCGCGTCGATCAGGACCGTATCGAGTTCAGGTAAGAGGATCTCAGGCGCGCGCCCCCTGGCCTTCATGGCGACCGCCACGGCGGTCCTGGGCAGTCGAAATACCATCGTTCCCTGATCCGGCGTCAGGTTGAGCAGGACCACCTCTTCTCCCCCCCGCACCGCCGGCGTCGCGACGAGCCCCGGTGAGGCGCACGAATTGGCGCGATCGTCGTGGTCCAGGGGCAAGAGCGGCGCGCGCTGCCTTTGCCAGGCAGCATCATAGGTCCCCAGATAACGCCGCCGTGGCTCCCAGTGACGACCGATCGCGCCGAGCCCGGCTGGCGCCGGGCGCGTGTTCACCGAGCGGATGAGATCCGCCGGATCCTCGATGGAGGGCGCGGGCTTGTGCGTGAGCGCCTCCGGGTCGCGCGCGATCCCCATCCCCACCGGATTCCTGGGCTCCTCCACAGGGTGCGACGGATCGCTCCGATCGAGCCCGCCCCACGCGTGGTCGTACCGCACCTCGATACCGGTCGTGGGGCGCGGCTTCGAAAGCCCGGCGCCGTTTGCCTCCCAGACACGCAATCCGAAGATCCGGACGACCTTCTCCAGGCTGCCGAGCCGCACGCCTGCGTCGAAGAAGGGAACGGCCCGCCCGCCGGGCGCGTGCGCCGCCGCCACCACGATCACGTCCGTGCCCGGCTTGGCGATGCAGAGATCCGCAGGATACTTGATGCTGCTCTTCTCCGGATCACCCCACGGCACGTCGGCGCTGCGGATCCGTCGCTGCTCCGCTCTGTCCGAGATCTCGAGCTCGCCCTGCCCCTCGACCGAGACGAACGTCGCTTTCACCACGACGACGAGGCGCTCGCCCTCCTTGCCAACGAGCAGGAACGGCGCGGCGACGAAATCGGTCCTGTTGTCCACGCGCGGCGGATCCATGGCTGCCTCACAGCAACGATACGTTGCGCTTCAACCTGACGTTCGGCGCCGTGATCGTGACGAGCCCGGCCTTGATTGTCACCCCTCCGCCGTCGATGACCACCTCGCTCGATCCGCACTTGAACACGATGGCCCCCGCGGCGTCCACCTTGTGAAAAGCCCCGATGAACATGCCCTTGCCACCCGCGATCACGGCGTGCGAGCCGCCGATCTTGTCGACCACGGCGCCGCCCACCATCGTCGTCCGACTACCGCCGACCGTCTCCGCCTCCGCCGCGCCGCTCACGACGACGAGGCCGGCCGCCTGCTCCGTCTTGTCGGCCAGGCACGTCTCGGCCCGCGTCCCGGCGACGAGCTCGATCCGCGCAGCGCCGATCCGCTGCGATCGCGCGCCCCCGACGGTCGTGTGAATGCCGGCTGCCGCGATCGTGGCCTTCATGCCCCCGACGGTCTCGTCGTGCGTCGAGGCGCACACGTTCACAGCGTGCCCCGGTCCGGTGGCGCTGTCCGATGCCGAGCTGCTCGCCGATGCGCCCTCTCTCGTCGCCCCGGGGGTGCCCGAGGGGCCAGCGCCGCCGTCCGCGCCCAGGCCCGTCGCATTGCCGGGACGCGCCGAGCCGGCGTTCATCGCCCCTCCGAACAGCGCGTCGAACCAGCCGGATCCATCGCCCGAGGCCGCTGGCCCGCCGGCGGCTGTCCCGAGGGAAGCGCCGAACACGGCCGGCGAGGGCAGGCTCGCCACCGCGTCGAGCGCCTTCGTCGTGGCGCCCATGTCTCCGACGTTCATGGCGTCCATGGCAGCGCCCAGCTCCCCGAGCTGGCTCTCCAGCGCGTGGACCGGCACCATCATCTGGTTGACCTTCGCCACCGCCGCCCGGTCGAGCGCCTCCAGCACGCGGCGCGCCTCCGCCTTCGCCGCCTCTGTCGGCGCGCTCGCAGCGAGAGACACGAGCGCGCTCGCCGGATTGCCGGTCATCTCCTTCTGCGTGCCGCCCACCGTCGTCGCGCTCGCCCCCTTGGCGGTGAGCCCGTAGACGGCGTTCACCTGGACCGACCGATTGCCGCCCATGCTCGTGGTCTGCGCGCCGTCGACTGTCGCCAGGTAGCCGTTGGTCACCTGGATCTTCTGATCTGCACCCACGGTGAGCCGCGCGTCGACCTTGACGCTCTTCGACTCGTTGACGCCGGTGGAGCGGGTCTTGTTGTTCGCCGTCGCGAGCGTCGTGTTCCGCTGGGACCTGATGCTGATCTCCTCGTGCCCAGCCTTGTCCTCCAGGCGGATCTCGTTCGCGCCCGAGCCGCCCGGCGACGAGCTCGTCCGCAGCGCGCTGCGCGACTTCCCGTCGGGCAGCGTATAGGGCGGCCTGAATCGGCCGTTGAAGACGCGCCCCGTCACGACGGGTCTGTCGGGGTTTCCCTCCAGAAACTCGACGATGACCTCCCATCCCACCCGTGGGAGGAGGATCGCCCCGCTCGCCTGCGGCTGCGCCACGCGGATCCAGCACGACGCCGTATCATCGCTCTCGCCGTGGCGATCCCAGTGAAACTTGACCTTGCACCGGCCGTGAGCGTCCGTATGGATGTCCTCGACAGGCGCGCCTTTCGGCGCGACGACCACGGCCGTCTGCGGCCCCTCGATGATCGGCGCCGGCGTCCGCTGCGGGCTACGATAACGGACGGTCCTCGGAACGGTCGTGGCACGGACAAGGTACATCCCGTCGCGCAGCTCGTGCACAGCAGCGGTGATGAAATGGTCACCGTCGAGATCATCCGGGGCGTCGACGAGCGTGAACCACCGGCCCGTGGTGAGCCGCGCGCAGCCGGAATCCAGCGTGAGACATGCGCGCTCGGCCTGCAGCGCTTCCAGCCGAACCCGGGCGAGCCGCTCCCCCTCGCGTCGCTCGGTGTACCGCCCCGGAACATCGTACACCTCGAGATCCGCGTCCGTATCCGCCACCGCGGTCACCGTCTGGTCGATGTCCGGCGCCTCGAAGTCGTAGTCACGCAGGACCACCTTCCCCGTCGCCGTACGGCATCGCCGCACGAGGACGCAGATCGCGTCCTCGACGCCGTCGAGCCCAGCGCCGAAGCGGTAGGGGACCTCCGTGTTGCCGTCGATCGGGTCGCTCGCGGTGCTGTCGTCCTCGAAGACGACGATCTCGCCAGCGTCGCCGGCTTCAGCGTGAAAGTAGATGCCCTCCTCCTCGAGGAGCCGCGAGACGAACGAAAGCGAGCTCTCGTTGTACTGCACGCAGTACGTGCGCTTCGGATAGCTGCTCACGAGGCGCCATGACTGGCGCTGTTCGTCGATACCTGCACCTCGCAGCACCGCAGAGACGATCTCCTTCACGTCCTGGTCCTGGAAGATGCGGCAGTCCACCTCACGCTCGAGCAGCCCCATCCACGAGGTGAGGTGGATCCGGTACGAGGTGCCCCGAACGCCGTCGTTCGTCGGCGTCGCGGCGATCTCGACATCCGTCACCACCCCGTGCATCTCGTGCTCTGGGCCTCCCCGGCCAAAGGCGAGGTAAGCGGGGCTGCCGAGCAGCTCGTCCGGATCGACGTAGATCGCGGAGCGAAGCTCGACCTCCGCCGTGGCGACGAGGCCGAGCCGGCGGTCGACCCGGAACCCGATGACGTCCCGCGACTCGATCGCCTGGGCCCGGAAGAGCGTGAGCAGCGTCCTCGGTGCCATGGCTCAGTTCTCCTTGATGACGCCCAGCTCGTCGCAGTCGCCGTCGAACGTGATCGCGACACCGGCGAGCGACACCGACGCTGGGGTCAGGGTGATCGTGGACGCCCCCATGACGACGCTGAGCGAGGTCTGGGCCTCGAACACGACGTTCGCCGCCTTGACGATCTGCGCGCCCCCCGCGACCTCGAGGAAATCTGCCTCGCTGACGTCCTGACGGTCCCCGGCGACGACGTTCAGGATCGCGCCGGCGGCCTTCTGACTCAACGTGGTCCCGACCTCGACGGCGCGGCCGCCGCCGGCGAGGATCACCTTGGCCGCTCCCGCCGCCTCGGTCCGGCTCCCCTTCACCGTCACGGTCCGGTCCGAGGCGGTCATCTCGATCAGCGCCGCGCCGACCGTGTCCTCCATCGTGGCCATGGTCGCCTCGTCGACCGAGCCAGCCGCGAGATCGATCTGCGCCCCGCCGATGGCCAGCGTCGAGCTCCCCGTGACGGTGCGCTTGTGATCCCCGCCCGCCTTGAGATCGCGGCTGCCACCGACGGTGAGCGAATGGCTGCCGACGTCATCGACCATGAACGTCGAGGCGCGCACCTGCTGATCACCGCCGATCGCGAGATCCTGGTTCGCTCCGACAGCGGCGGACATGCTGTCGATCACCGCCAGCGAATGATTGGCCCCGATGGAACGCGACTCGCTGTTCCCGATGCTTTCCATCACGTTGTTCCCCGCACGGATCGAGCCGTCCCGGGACGCGTTCATGAACAGCTCCTCGGCGCCCGCCCGATCGTCCATGCGGATCTCGTTCACCGACCCGCCGCCCGGGGTGGTGGCGGTCTGCAGGGCCATCCGGGTCTTGTGAGCCGGCAGCGGATACGGGGGCGGAGACGCGGCATTGTACAACCGCCCTCCCACGAGCGGCTGATCAGGGTCGCCGTCGATGAAATCGAGGCACACCTCCCAGCCCACGCGCGGCGTCAGCATGCCGCCACCAAGCGGGAGCTGGCTCGTCCGGATCCACGCGCTCGATGAGTCATCGGCCTTGCCACGCCGATCCCACGGCAGCAAGACCTTCACACGACCGTGCTGATCGGGGTGGATCTCCCTGCCCGCCGGTCCCGTCGTGACGGCCGACTGCGGGCCAGCGACCCTCGCTGCCCGCGGGGCTCGCGGGGGACGGTAGGTGCTCTTCGACGTCGGGATTGCGCGGAACGCGATACGCCCCCCGCGCTGACTCGCGCCTCCGTGCGCGTGGGTCTTCGGGAGCGCCTCCAGGGCGAGTTCGACCTCCACGAGCAGGTACTCCTGATTGAGTGGCTCGTAGGGATGGTCCGTCAGCGAGAACCTGCGCCCGGGGCGCACCCGAAGGGTGTTCGTCGTGCCGCTCGCGAGGACGCGCCGGGCGCGGAGCGACTCCAGGAGCACCCTGGCGCGATGGTCGCCCACAGCCGGCTCGGTGAACCGGCCAGGGTGCACGTACACTTCCAGCGCTCTCTCCTGGTCGTCGTCCCCTTGGGCCGTGGCGTCCAGCTTGACCCTGGGTCTCTCGAAATCATGGTCTCGGAGGTGCACGCGCCCCGGCGCGATCGTCCTGTCGCAGGAGATGGTGGTTATCGCATCGAGCGTCGTATCGAGCCCGTCTGCCGGGCGGAACACCAGCTGATTCCCCCCATCGATGTCCTCGGGTTCGGTGTCGACGAAGGTGACCGTGTCGGCCCCGGTGCTCGAATCAACGAGGAAGGAGATCCCGTCTTCCGCGAGCAGCCGCCTTACAAAGTCGAGATCCGTCTCACGGTACTGCGCCGTTGTCTGTCGCTCCGGGTAGCTCTGCGTGAGCTGCCAGCGCTGCGCCGACGCGGGGATGCCCGCGCCCGTGAGGACCTCCTTCACGATGTCGGGAGCTGACATGTGCTGGAAGATCCGGCAGTCGGCGCGCTGGGTGAGCCGGAAGAGCCTGGGACGCGCGACGAGCCGCGTCCCGGTCTCCTCTGTGCCCCCCGCCGTGGCGCGCTCTGCCTCGACGACATAGCCGGCCAGCTTGCGCTCCTCCCGGCCGTCGCGGCGCGACAGCGCGAGCAGGAGCGGCTTCCCCAGCAAGGTGGCCGGGTCCGGTCCTCCAGCGCGGTCGGTGATCTCGCAGCGGAGCGAGCCAACGTCATCGAGCGCCTCGTGCGCTTCGAGCCAGAGGAGCGGGAACCGGACGCCGTCTATCGTGAGCTCGTGCTCGATCTCGGTGGTGTCTGCCACGCTGTCCGTCCCTCACCCGATCTTGAGGCTCGCCGCCTGCCGGACGATGAGCGCCGCGTTGATGGCTATCTTCGCGCCCTGGAGCGTCATCGGGCCCCCGTCGAGCTTGATCGCGCTCCCGCCGCCCTGGAACCTCCCCACGCCGCCCGCGAGGACGATCTGCGGTGCCTCGACGACGTAATCGCCGCCCGCGTCGCGCAGGTGGAGCCCTCCAATCAGCTGCTTCACCGCGCCGGCCTGCGTGGAGAGCGCGCCCACGCTGTGTATCTCTCCCGCGGACGACGTCTGATCCTTGCTCGTCGCGACGCTCTCGACGCTCGTGCCGGCGACGAGCTGCGCGATGAGCGCCCCTGCCGTCTCATCGTAGGTCGAGAGCATGTTGTCGTCGATGGAGGCGAGCGAAACGCTGGTCTGGACCGAGCCGACCTCGCGCGTGAAGGCGCCGGTGATCTGCTGGCGGACGCCGCACGAGATGGTGATATGGTCCCCGCCCACAGCGTAGTCGCGCGCCCCGCCGACCTTCTCGACGAGATCGGCGCTCGCGTGGACCTGATCGTCGCCGCTCACGGAGATCGCCTGCGCGCCGGCCACCTTGTTCTGGAGCGCGTTGCCGACGTCGATCGACTGGTTCGCGCCGACCGCGATCGACTCGTTCGCGCCGACGGAAACCGCGTAGTTGCTGCCGACGCTGTGCTCCTCGTCGCCGCCCACGGTCTCGTCCTTGTCGTGGCCGGTGGCGATGGCGAGGTCCTTCTTGGCGGAGATGGAGAGCCCCTGGCTCGCCGCCGTGTCGCTCATCGTGATCTCGTTGTGCCCGGCGCCGCCCGGCGTGGACATGCTCTTCAGCGCGCTCCTGGCGGCCGCGCCGGGCAGGGCGTAGGGCGGCGTGTCCTCCACGTTGAACGTGCGCCCGAGCACGAGGGGGCGATCCGGGTCGCCATCGAGAAAGCCGACCGAGACCTCCCAGCCGACGCGAGGCAGGACCATCGAGCCGCCGAGGCCAAGCTGCGATACGCGCAGCCAGGCGCTCGACGTATCGTCCTGCTTGCCAGAACGATCCCACAGGAAGCGCACCTTGACGCGGCCGTACGGGTCGACGTGGACGGCCTGGGGCTCGTTCGACGGCCCGGTGACGATCGCTGTCTGGACGCCGCCGATTCGCGGCTTCTTCGTGCGGCGACCCGGGGCGAACGGCGCGTCCTTCGGGATGGCGGCGAACTCGTTCTCGCACGCCTCTGCACCCAGCCGGCCTCGCGATCGGAGCTCGGTGAGGACGAACTCTCCCTCCAGGAACGGCTCTGCCGCCCCCTCGATCGTCATCGGTGTACCGCACAGGAGCCCCGCTGCGTGTGTCTTGCCGCGGCAGACGTCCACGTCGCCCCGGAGGGAGCTCAGCCGCCGCGCCGCCTTCCGTGCGCCTTCGGCGCCCGTGGTGAACCCGCCGGGGTACTCGAAGTGGTGAATGGCTCGGTTGCCGGGCGCCGCTGCCGAGGCAGCGGGGAAGACGTCAGGCTTCTCGAAATCGTAGTCGCGCAGCGCGAGGCCCGTGGTCCTCAGGGTCTTTCTGCGGCGCAGCTCGAGCACCGGCCGAGCGTGCGCGCGCGCGCCCTGCCGGACGGAGAGCAGCACCTCTGGAACCCCGTCCTGCGGCGCGAAGGCCGCCGGGTCGTCACCCAGGACGAGCCTGTGCCCGTCTGGGCCGTGGAGGAAGAAGTAGAATACGCCCTCCTCTTCGAGGAGCCGATGAATGAAGTCCAGCTCTGTCTCGCGGTACTGGCACAGGAACTCGCGAGGCGCGTAGCTCTGCCGGAGTCGCCATTCGACGCCGCTGTCGACGCCGGCGTCGGCGAGGACGGTCTTGACGACATCGATCGGGCTCCTGTCCTGGAAGATGCGCGAACCCTCGCGGTGCTCGAGTGCGGCGAGAGCCGGCCGGAGCCGGAGGTGAAAACGGTACTCGCCAGCCTGGACCTGGAGGAAGCCGACCCGGTCCGGCAGGCCGTCGTAATGCCGGACGCCCCCGTGGCCATCATCGACCTCGAGCAGCATCCGGCGCTGGAGGCACGCATCGACGCGAAACGACGGGTCGCTGGTCGAGATCTCGACGCGGACGGCGTACGGCAGCGAGATCGCCTCGTGCGCTTCGTAGGAAAGGACCCGGACGTCGCTGGCCAGACCGCCGCCCTTGAGAATGATGTGGCCGAGCGTCCCCTCCATCAAACGCGCCCTCCAGCTCCCGGAACCCTCATGTGTACCCTGACGCGCCGCCCCTGGCAACGCACCTCACGCGCGGCCAGCTGGGCTCCCGGGAGGCGCAGGGCGCGATGGCGCGGGCTCAATTCAGCCTCAAGATGCGCCCGACGAGGCGGAATAGCCCACGAGAGGCGGCGCTGATGCGGCTGCCGATCACCTCGATGTCCCCGTCCTGACGGATGCGGACCGCGCCGTGCCCTGAGCGCAGGAGCACTTCCTCGTCCGCCTCGATGCTCACCGTGGTCGCCTGCAGCCGGATCTCGCGAGGCTTGCGCGTCGTGAGCGCCGCGACGACGAGAGGCGCTTCCCCCTCGCAGCACTCCACCAGCACCAGGTCGCCGTTGGCCTGAGCGTCGGCGATCACCTCGGGATCCACCTCGGGCGCGAGTTCCGCCTCGAGCGGCGCGGTCGCGCCGCGGAGCACGATCGTCGCGCTGCGGCCAGCCACGTCGAGGACGCGCGCGGTGCGTGTCCCCGCCGCCGGTGCGCGAGCTGGCGCGCCGTCCGCGCCGCGCGGCGCCGGCTCCGGGGAGGTGGATTGCGGGAGGAGATCGTCGATGGAGAGGCGCGAGGCCGGCGTGGCCTCCTCCCCCGGCTCGACGGTCACGTTGCCAAGCCCGTCGAGGTCCTTGTCGTGAGCCCTCATCATGCCTCCGGGTTCCTCCGCGATGGTAGCACTCCACCGCGGCGAGCTCGAGCTGCGAGCATGCTTCTCCAGGTCGTCCTTGCGGCGAACGACGCGCGAGTCGAGCCGAGCCTCCACGCGGCGCCGGTCCGTGGTCGTGATGAGCGCGAATGCATCGGTTCTATAAGGCTACTCGACACGCTAATAATAATTAGGGGCGACCAGCCTCCAGAGCTCGTCGCACCGCTTCTCGTAGGCCGGGTCCTTGGGGTCGACGTTACGCATGGCGCGGAGGAACTTATCCGGCGGCTTGTAACCGTGTGTATCGATGTAATGGAGAACCTGGTCCGGGAATATGTAAATGCAACTCTTTCCGGGGACGCAAATGTTTTTCCAACCCAGCCTTGTATATCGCCCAGCAACGATCCGCTCGGGGGGCTCAGTGTCCGGATCGTCGAAGCAGAAGCTGCATGCCTCCGTGCTCTCGATTTCCTCAGGCGTCCAGCCGTGTATGATGAACTGCTCCAGCTTCGCGACGTCCTCCGGATCCACGGTCCCCTGAGGGATTGGACGAGGCTTGCCCATCCAGCCGATCGTGACCAGCTTGGGGTGCTCGCAACTTCCCCACCAGTGCCCTCCATCACGGAAGTACGACATGGCGCAACACTCCTGTTCTATGTTGGCGATGAGCGCAACAGCATCGGTGCGGATGGCTACTCTGAAGCCGTGTGCCTCCGGTCGACCAGCGCCCAGAGCTGGTCGCACCTCTTGCTGTAGGCCGGATCCTTGGGATCGACCTTGCGCATGGCGCGGAGGAAGTTGTCCGGCGGCTTGTAGCCATGCGTATCGATGTAATGGAGAATCAGGTCCGGGAATATGTAAATGCGCGACTTTCCGGGGACGCAGATGTTTCTCCAACCCAGATATGTCTCTTGCCCAGCAACGATGCGCCAGGGGGGCTCAGTGTCCGGGTCGTCGAAGCAGAAGCTGCACGCGTGCGTACCCTCGATTTCCACCGGCGTCCAGCCATCCATGATGATCCGTTCCAGCCTTGCGACATCCTCTGGGTCCACAGTCCCTTGAGGGATTGGATGAGGCTTGTTCATCCAGCCGATCGTCACCAGCTTGGGGTGCGCGCAACCCTCCCAGCGGTGCCCTCCATCACGGTAGTGCGACATGTCACAATGCTCCTGCTCTATTTCGGAGATTTTCGCTTCTTCTTGCTACCGCGGCCCTTACCTTCGAAAAATTGATCGTCCAGCTCCGGGGTCGAGGGGCGATAGCCCTCCGGACCCGGAGCCACGTTCGACGTCCCCCCCTCACGCCAGAAGCCAGGCTCATAGCGCAAGTCATTACGTTCGTTCTGAGTGTATATCGTGTTATAGTCCTTCCCGACGTGCAAGTTCTCCGTCGGAGCATACACCTTGCTCCCATCTTTCGCCATCTCTGCGGCGAGGCGGTCAGCAATGCTGTTCTCCCCTTTGGCCGTCTTGCAACTCGCCAACCGGATCGTCATTCCAGGCTTGTAGTCCGGGTGGTTCCGGATGTAACCAGCGAGCTCCTGCTCATCAGAAACCATGTAATTTATGCGATCCTGACGGGCGCTGTTATCAAACGGCCTTCTGAGTCCACTCTCATTTCCGTGCCCGCGCATAATGAACTCTTCGGGGTTATCAAGAAAATCAAACTTTCGCACACCAGCATAGATGATAACCAGTCCGAAGGGATCCCCCCATCGGAAGGGGTTGCGCGCATACCGATACGCATTCAACCCGCCGAGGAGCCCTGTCGGGTCGGGGCTGATGTAGCGCCCCGTGTCCGGATCGTAATACCGGAACCGGTTGTAGAAGAGCCCCGTCTCCGGGTCTTCGTACTGCCCCTGAAAGCGGATCGGTGTCTCCGCCTCCGCGCTGCCGCGCGGCCTCACGCGACCCCAGACGCTCCGCTCGATGCTCCCCGCGATCGTCCCGTCCAGGTTCACGAGCGCGGCAGGCGCGCCCGCCGGGTCGGTCAGGTAGCAGCACCAGCGGCCATCGCCGTCGCGCTGATAGTGCGCCATCGGGACGAACTCGTCATCCTCGTACACGTAAGTACGGGCACGCTCGGAATCGCCCGCGCGCGTCACCTCGTGGACGAGCCGGTGCCGATCCCAGACGTACCGCGTCGTCGCTACGTCGATCCACCGCTCGCCCTGGCCTCTCCGCGATACACGTTTGCCGATCCGCCTCGCCAGCGGATCGTACGTGAACTCCACGCGAAGGCCTTCGGGCGTCAGGACGCATTCGAGAAGATCCCGATCGCTCCACTGGAAGCGCGTCACGAGCTCCCCGCCCGATGGCGCACGGAGGCGCCGCTCGCTCAGGCGCCCCAGGGCGTCCCATACGTAGTCGATATCTCCGCGGCGAACCAGCCGGCCACCCGGCCCGTAGGACCAGGCGCCGCTGCCGCTCGCCTCGGTAATGTTGCCAGAAGGATCGTAGCGGAAGCGCTCCTCCCGCTCCACCGCTCCCCACGCCGCGATGACCTGGCCGCGCGCGTCGTGATCGTACCGCGTCACCCCGCTGTCGCGATCCCAGACCTCGAGGAGCTCCTGCCGCGCGTCGTACCGGTATGCCCGGCCCCACACCGCGTCGGGCAGCGGCCCGACCCAGTCCGGCTCTCCTCGCCCGATCCTCGGCGCACGAGCAGGGGACGTGATCCACCGTGCCGCGATCTGACCGGCAGGCGTGTACGCGGTCGCGACAGCGCCGCCGTCGGGCGAGAACACGCGCCGCACCTCGCGGCCCAAAGGATCGTTCGCGTGGTCGATCAGGAGCCCTGCCGCTGCGCTCGTACGCCTCCGCAGGCCGCGGGCATCCCGGACGATGGCCTCCTCGTGGCCCCACGATGTCTGACGCGCGACCGCGCCCCCGATCGCGCCCCATGTCGTCTCGATCGCATACGATACGCCCCCGACCGTCTGCTCCTCGCGCGTGATCCTCCCGCGCGCGTCGCGCTCGAACGTGAAGCGCCCCGCGCCGCTCGAAGCCGCGATCACCGCCCCGTTCGCGTCGTGCTCGTACGTCTCTGTCCCGCTGCCCGGCCGGGTGATGGTGACCAGGTTGCCGGCGGCGTCGTAGGAGAGCTGCATTCGCCCGCGCTCCCCGTTCTCGATCGACTGCAGCCTGCCCGCCTCGTCGAAGCGGTACCTGAACGTCCGCCCGTCGAACGTCGTCTCCTTCACGAGGCGGTGCCACGCGTCGTAGTCAAGCCGGTGCACCTCGCCCACCTCGTTGTGCACCTCGAGGAGCTCGCCGTCCCGATCGTACGCGAGCCGCACGCTATTGCCGTTCTGGTCCTTCGCCACGCAGAGCTGCCGATAGCCGCCCCACGCGAGCTCGCGCACGTTGCCGGCCGGATCCTCGACGCGCACGAGATAGCCCTCCGCGTCGTACGCGTACCGCGTGACGCCCTCAGGAGCTTGCGTCGCGAGCAAGTTCCCGAGCGGCGAGTACTCGTGGCGGACGGTCCGACCCATCGGGTCGGTCCTTGCGACCATTCGCCCGAGAACATCATAGCGCCACGACCAGCGCGCGCCGTCAGGGGCGACAGCGCCGACCTGATTGCCATGCGCGTCCCGCTCGATGCGCCATGATCCTCCTCCCGGAGACGCAACCTCCACGACCTGACCTCGGCCGTCGCGCCGGTAGAGCGTCGCCGCGCCAACGCCGTCGCGGTGAACGACCACGTTGCCGCGCCCGTCCCGATCGAGCTCGACCGTGTCTCCCCGCCGGTCCGTGATGCGCACCGGATTGCCACGAGCGTCCCGCTCGATTCGCGTGACGCGGCCCAGTGGGTCGGTGATCGCGAGGATACGGCCGCGCTCGTCGCGCTCGAACGTGGTCGTCGCCCCCAGGCCGTCGGTCCGCGACAGGAGATGTCCGTGCTCATCATACGTCCGCGTGACGACCCCGCGCCCGTCGACGCTCCTGTCGAGCGTCCCCATCGGGTTGCCGAAGAACCGGCGGACGGTGGTGGAGTCGGTCACCTCGCTGTAGCCGCCGGAGCCGTACACGAGCTTGCAATGATAGATGCCCTTCGCCACCGTGGTCCCGTCACGGAGCCGCGGGGGCAACCCCTTGGCGAGGCAGGGATCCGCCTTGCCGGCGTAGTCGAGCCAGACCTCCACACAACGGCGTTGCGAATCGTAGGCGTAGTGAGACGTGAGCCCGACGCGATCGGTGGATGACACGAGGAGATGACCACCATCGTATGTGTAGCGGGACGCGTGGCCCTCGGCGTCCGTCACGCGGACGAGGTCACCGTCATCGCCGCGGGTGTAGCTCGCGATCCGCAAGGAACGATCGTGCGTGGGCGAGGTCAGCACGTCGATCGCAGCGATCCTGCCGCCAGCGTCCGGCGTGACGCGCAGCACCCTCCCCACGCTGTCGACGACGCGAACCAGCGCGCCGTCATGATATGTGAGCTCGATCCGGTTTCCGTTTCCATCCTCGATCGAGCTCAACCGGAGCAGGCGCTCATCGGGGCCAGCGCCCGCAAAGACGCGATCGAGCCCGTCTCCGATGTCGAGCACGAAGCCTCTGGCATCGCGGCGCAGCAGGTAGCCCCAGGGCCCGATCGTCTCCTCTCCGACGGCGAGAGGCTGCTCGAAATCGACGGAGATACCTTCGTCGGTCCACACCACGATGGAGCGGCGTCGCACCTCGATCGTCCACCCCCAGCTGTGTCCCCAGCCCCACCCCAGCCCGAAGTCGCGCGCGGCCGCGCGCGAGCTGTAAGAGCGCGTGAACTCGAGCGGGATGGGCCCGGGGAGGCGCAGATCGGTGACCGGGGGCGTGAAGACTCGCCCGGTGACGACGTCGACCGGGTCACTGGCGCTCTCGGTATCGGATGTACCGCTCGGTGCGCACTTCTGATCACCGCTCGCGCCCGCGCCTTCGCCGCCACGGCCGTCGCCGCCGCCGTCACCACCGCCGCTGCCGCCGCCGTCACTTCCGCCCGCGCCCCCTCCTCCGCCCATCACGGCGATTCCCGGGCACATGCCCGGCGGGGCTGCTGCGTCCGGCGCAGGTGCTGTCGACATCGGTCAGCCCTCTCCTTGACGGCTCGGGCTCCCTCCTCGCTCGCCGCGGAGCGCCGCGTGAAACCGCCTCTCGGCGCCGGGATCCTCGGCCATCCGCGGGCTCCAGTGCTCGCTCCCGCGGACATAGTCGGCCAGGGTCACGCCCGCCCTGGCGAGCGCCGCCTGCACGTCCCCGGTCTCGTGCAGCAGCGATGTCACTTGAGCGAACTGCTCCAGCGAGATCGGCGGTGCCGCCGCGCGTGATACCGCCTGGTAGGCCGCAGTACACGTTGCGAGCAGCGCCGGGATGCCTTCGTTCTCGTTCGCCAGAGCGCCCGAGAGGAGCGCCTGCCAGTGCGCGTCGGCGGCGTTCCATCGCGCCTCGTCGAGCCCATGTCGAGCGAGCACCTCCGCCTGCGCGCCGCCGGATGCTGCGAGCTGTGTCATGACCGTCACGTACGTCTCCAGATCGAGCACCATGATTGAGCGGGTCGAGCGTAGGCGATGCGGATGTGCTGTTCCAGAACGAAAAGCGACGGATTCCGGCGCAAGAGCCCTCAAGGAGCGGAGTCGCGGCCCGAGGTGCCCTGGCGCTCCTCGTGCAGCGCGATGGCGCGATCGAGCGCCTCCCTCGCGCCTCGCTTCTCCCGGGGGAATGCCTCCACGTGATCGCAACGAGTCCACACCAGCGCACGTGCGATGTCCGACAGCGCCGCCGCCGGCTCGTTCGGGTCGGCATGGCGGTGCACCTGAAAGAGCACTGGCACCTGCTCCGGCTGCCGTCCCGCCGCGATCAGGTCGGCGCGCAGCGTCGTCGTGCGGTGCACGCCAAGGGCGAGCCAGCGCGCCCGGCCGTCCACCGAGAGCACGACGACGTGTGCGCGCTTCAGGGCCTCGAGCTCGGCGCGCACCTCGTCGCTCTCCGCCGCGAGGCCCTCGATGGGCTCGTGCCAGGCGACCCCGCGCGTCACAACCAACGAGACGCGCAGCGGGAGGGCGGCGGCGCCGCGCGGCCAGAGCAGCTGAACCCCCGCTGGCGTCGGGCCGGCCTCGATCGACGCCGAGCGGGCGAGGCCGGCCAGGTGCCGGAGGAGCCGATAGGGGCTCCCGGTGGGGCCCATATAGTAGACGACGTGAAGCGGCTGCGGCTGGGCGGACGTGCTCACCAGTCGAGGTCCTCCTGCTCGACGACCACGCGCGCGTTGTCGAACAGCGCTGCGACGAGCTGCCGACGGTCGTCGAAGACGAGGCCCTGGGCGTAATCGACGATGCGGCCGCCGGGCTCCTCGTTGACACAGTGGACGCCCCAGAGCACCGGCTCACCCGTGGCGTCATCGCAGGTGCGAAGCGGCTCGGGCGCGCCGTCAGGCCCGTAGGCCGAGATGACGAGCGGCACGCCGCCGCCCTTGGCGGCCGCGCTGGCGGCGAGCTGGCGGCAGAGGAGGTTACTTGGCTTCATGGTCGGCCCTCATCTCTTCGTACAGCGCGATGGCGCGATCCAGTGCTTCCTTCGCGCCACGCAGTTCTTGCGGAAAAACCTCCACGTGATCGCAGCGTGGCCAGGTGAGCACCTGAACAATATCGGACGTCGGTGTCTTTATGACGTCTTCCCGACAATAGCAGTTGATCTGAAATACCACCGGAACGGTGTCTGGATCCCGCCCCGCAGAGATGAGGTCGGCGCGGAGCCTCAGGAGGAACTGCCGGTTGCGCTTGAACCGGTACGCCTGATTGTCGGTCACAAAGACGATGGCATGGGCACGTCTCAGCGCAGCGAGGCTCTCGGCGAAGCTGGTGCTGCCGCGATTCTCGGCGGCCTCCAAGGCCGCAAAGTCCGCCAGGGTAGGGGCTGGCCAGGTGCCGCGCAGCGAGGCGAAGAACAGGTGGAGGGAGTACACGACGTCGCCGAACGACCACAGGACGCGGCCCTCGCTCGGGACCAACGCGTCGGCCACCACGCCATCACCGCCCAGTGCGCAGAGGTGCCGGAGAAGCGCTTCGGGGGCGCTCATCGTGGTCTTGTAATAGAGCACATCCAAGCGCGGGTGAGGCGGATGGGAGGTCACCAGTTCGTCACCTGAAATCGACGTCGATATGATAGCTGACATGGCGGTTCTCGAACATCGCCGTCGCGTGCTGCTGGGAACTGTCGAAGACCATCCCTTGATCGTAGTCCACTATCCTGCCGTCGGGGTCCTTGTTCACCCAGTGATCGAGCCACTTCTTGGGTTTGCCCGTGCTGTCATCCCACGAAGCGAGATGCTGATGGGTTTCGTCTTCCATCTCCGGCCCGATGACCTGCATAGGGAACCCTCCGCCGAGGTACTTCGCGTCGGTGGCCACCTTCTCGCACAACATGGCGTTCTTCGGCGTTTTGATGGCGGCCTGACGCGCCTTGAGCGCTGGATCCGCCTCGAACCTGGCCCGGGCCGCGTCGCGCATTGCCTTCCGCTCGGCGTCGCTGATCGGCTCGGGCTGGATGATGCGTTTGCCGTAAACATCAGCCTCCGCCGTCGGATCCCCCCCTCTCGCATAGAGGTTCATCCCCCCTTCCAGCCCGATCGGATCCGGGCTGATGAACCTCCCCACCTCCGGGTCGTAGTACCGATGCCGGTTGTAGACGAGCCCCGTCTCCTCGTCCGCATACTGCCCCAGGAAGCGGATCGGCGTCGTGACGCCCCCCTCCCCGCTCCCCTCGATCCTCTTGCCCCAGGCCGATAGCCGCAGCTCCCCCGCCACGTCGCCGCGCTCGTCCAGGAGCCGCTCGGGCGTCCCCAGGGGATCGTTCACATAGTGGTACCAGCGCGACGCCACGTCGCCGCCCACCCGCCGGGTCTCGCCATGGGCGAGCGGGACAGCGCTCCCGCCGTCAAAGACGTAGGTCCGCTCCTCGACGACCCCATCGCCCTCGCGCGTGCGCACCTCATGCACCGGCACGTGCCGATCCCAGTAGAAGCGCGTGTGCGACACGAGCCGCGCCCCCGCGCCGTCCAGCGTCGAGACGCGCTTCTCGATCCGCCGCGCGAAGGCGTCGTACGAGAACTCCACCCGGCGCCCCTCCGGCGTCTCCACCCGGCGCAGGAGCCCGCGCCCGTCCCACGCATAGCGCGTGACCCGCGCCGCGCCGTCGCGCTTCTCCACGAGCCGACCCAGGTCGTCGTAGCGGTACGCCACGTCGCCGCGCCGGATCAGCCGGTCGCCGGGCCCGTGCTCGCGCGCCGGCGCTCCGGGGCCCGCGTCGACCAGGTTCCCCGTCGGATCGAAGGCGAAGACCTCGGACAGGCCTGCCTCCGCGAGGACCTCCAGCAGCCGCCCGGCCGGATCACGATGGTAGACCGTGCGGCCGCGGGTGAGATCCTCGACGGCCTCGAGCCGCCCCGTGGGGTCGTAGCTGTAGCGCGCGTCCACGACCGTCCCCGCCGGGCGCGAGCCCACCAAGTCGGGCTCACCCGCGCCGGCGCCCGGGCCCCTCGCCGCGCGGTGCACGACGCGGCGCGAGAGGCGCCCGACCGCATCGAAGGCGCTGTGCACCTCGCCCTCCCCAGGCAGCACGCGCGCGATCTCCCGGCCTAGCGGATCGAAGTGCCGGCGCACCACCTGCCGGCCATCGAGCGTCACCCGGGCCGCGCGGCCGTCCGGCGCGCGCTCCCACGACAGCGTGTGGCCGAGCGACGTCCTCCGCCCGATAGGGCGCCCCTCGGCGTCGTGGCTCACCTCGACGGTGAACGCCGGGCCACCCGGAGCCTGCTGCGTCTCGCGCACGATCCGCCCCATCGCGTCGCGCTCGAACGCAACGACCCCGTCCGGGCCCGACACCGATGCCAGGAAGCCGCGCGCGTCGTACGCGTACGCCTCGCGCTTGCCCTCCACCTCGCGGGCCACGAGCTGGCCGGCGAGATCGTAGACGAAATGGGTGGGCGCGCCGATCCCTGGCTCGACCCGCGTCTGCTGCCCGGCCGGATCGTACCGGTAGCGCAGCACGCGCCCGTCGAAGGTGCGCTCCTTCACCCGGCGCAGGGCGACGTCGTATTCGAACACGTGCTTTTCACCGCGCGCGTTCTCGGCCTCCAGCACCTCCCCCTCGCGCCCGTAGCGCATCCGCGCGGATCGGCCGGTCGCGTCGGTGACCTCGTGAAGCCAATGATAACCGCACCAAGCGATGCGCGACACGCGCCCTGCGCGGTCGGCGACGGAGACCAGCCTGCCCTCGCCATCGTAGGTGTAGCGCGCCGTGGCGCCCGCAGGATCCGTGGTCGCCGCGAGGTCCCCGCGCGGCGAGTAATGGAAGCGGCTCACCGCGCCCGTCGGATCGGTCATCGACAGCGTCCGGCCGAAGAAATCGTAGGTCCACTGCCACCTTCCGCCGCGCCGATCGAGGAGGGAGACCACATTGCCGTGCGCGTCGTGGCCGATGCGCACGGCGCTGCCGGTCGCATCCTCGGCCTCGACCATCTGTCCCCGCCGGTCGTACGCGAAGCGCCGCACCGCGCCGGTGGGATCCGTCGTCCGCACCGGCAGGCCGGCGGCGTCGCGCTCGATCGTCGTCGCGAGCCCCGCGGGATCGATCACGCGCACGACATCGCCCCGCGCGTCGCGCTCGTGGCGCACGACGCGGCCGAGGGGATCGGTCTGGGCCAGCAGCCGGCCTCGGGCGTCACGCTCGTAGCGCGTGACGGCCTGGAGCTGATCCGTCTCCGAGAGCAGGTGCCCGGCGTCGTCGTAGGTCGCCGACACCGCGTGCCCGCCGTCCACCTCGAGATCGAGCAGGCCGTGGCGATTGCCAAAGAAGCGCTTCACCTGCCGGGAATTGGCGACCTCGCGGTAGCCGTCCGGCAGGTAGGCGAAGCGGCAATGGTAGATGCCTCTGGCGCGCGTCGTGCCGTCGGCGAGCAGCGGCGGCAGCCCGTCGGCGAGGCCCGGATCAGGCCGGCCGTCGCGATCGCCCCAGGTCTCGACGCAGCGCCGCTCGCCGTCGTAGCGGTAGTGGAACGTGAGCCCGGCGCGATCGGTGTGCTCGGTGAGGAGGTTGCGCTCGTCGTAGGCGTGACGCGAGGTGAAGCCCTCGGCATCGACCGCCGTGACGAGGCGGCCGAGGTCGTCGTGCTCGTAGCGCGCGAAGGTGATCCAGCGCCCCTGGGAGGTTGCGTTGTAGACGCTGATGGAGACGATCCGCCCCTCGGGGCTCGACCCGAAGCGGACGCGCCGGCCGGCGCTGTCCAGCACCTCCGCGATCCTCGACCCTTCATACGAGATCGAGATCCGGTTCCCGGAGCGGTCCTCGATCGCCGTGAGCAGCCACTCCCGCTCCCCCTCGATCGGCAGCGCAAAGGCGTGGTAGAGGCCGTCGCCCCTGTCGAGACGGTAGCCGCCGCTCTCGCGCCGCAGCAGCCAGCCCCAGGGCCCGAGCGCCTCGCCGCCCTCGGGCAGCACGGGGAAGTCGACCGAGATGCCCTCGTCGGTCCAGACGCGCGTCGCGCGCCGGGTGATGGTGACACGCCAGCCGAGGCTGTGCGTCCAGCCGTAACCGAGACCGGCGTCGCGCTCGGCCATGGCCGAGGAGTAACGGCGGACGAAGGAGAACGGGAGCGGGCCGGGCAGCGAGAGATCGGTCCGCGGCACGGTGTACACGCGTCCGGTGACGACATCGACCGGCTCGCCTTCGGACCTCTGCCTCCCCTGCCCGGAGGGCGCGTGTTTCTGATCGCCGCCCCCGCCCTCTCCGCTCCCGCTCCCCCCGCCGCCGTTGCCGCTGCCGCCGCCGCTGCCATCGCCGCCGCTGCCGCCGGAGCCACCGCCGCCCCCCAGCACGGCGACGCCAGGACACATCCCCGGGGGAGCAGCGGCATCGGGCGCCGGTGCGGTCGACATGGCTCAGCGTGCCCTCCAGGCGGGTGCTTCGGTCGCGTGATCCGCGTGATCGCGGCGCAGGACGACGAGAACATATCGCCTCTGCGCAACGCCGAGCAACCCCGCTCGCCAGGACGCCCACCGCTCGCGGCGCCCCAATCGCCAGCTCACATGTGCAGGCCAGCGCGGCTTGCAGGACTCGAGCCTGCAGCGAGCGGACAGGCTCGATGTCGAGCACCGCTCGATGCGGCGCAGCGCAGGAGCGATGCTTCAGGTTAGGATGCGCGCGATGGGTACGGCGCTGACGGTGGAGCGCTACGCGGAGATGCGGGCGCAGATGGAGGCCGGGGGGCTCCGCGACGAGGTGCTCGCGCGCGCGGGGCTCACGGCCGACGAGTGGACGGCCGCGCAGCGCGAATGGCTCGAGCGGATGGGCGCGGAGCTCGAGCGCGGCAGCTTCGAGCTGACCAACCGCTACACGCAAGCCTTCCTCGAGCACCTGCGGGCGTTCGTCGCGGCCTCGCCGCCGGCGAGGGCGCCGTCCGGTCGAGCGCCGGCGGCACCGCGGCTCGCCGCGCCAGCGCCACGCCTCACGGCGCCGGCCGCGCACGCCGGCACAGCCCCGCTCCCGGACATGCCGGCGCTCGTCGCCGCCCTGCCCTTCGTGCCGAACGCGCCGCCCGGTCGAGCGCCGGCCGCACCGCGGCCCGCCGCGCCAGCGCCGCGCCCCGCGCCGGCCGCGCCCGCAGCGCTGGCCACGCCCGCCGGCACAGCCCCGCTTCCAGACATGGCTGCGCTCATCGCCGCCCTGCCCTTCGTGCCGAACGGGCCACCCGGTCGAGCGCCGGCCGCACCGCGGCCCGCCGCGCCAGCGCCGCGCCCCGCGGCGCCCGCCACACCCGCGGCGCCCGCCACACCCGCGGCGCCCGCCACGCTCGCGGCGCCCGCCACACCCGCCGGCACAGCCCCGCTTCCAGACATGGCTGCGCTCGTCGCCGCCCTGCCCTTCACCCCAGCGCCGGAAAAGCGGGGCGCCCCCGCGCCCCCGCCCACGCCGAGCGCCGCAGCCCACACGGCGCCCGCCCTCTCACTGGAGCAGTACGCCGCGCTCTGCGCGGAGCTCTCGCTGCACCCGCGGAGCGCCGCGGCGATCTACGCGCGCTACGGCCTCCGCGACGCGGCCACGTGGCAGGCCACGGACACCGCGTGGCAGGCCCGGATGCGCAGCGACTCCGCCCTCGAGGCGCGCTGGCAGCAGCTCATCGCCCACTACCGAGCCCACTATAGGACTCGCTGAGCCGACCCGCTCGCCAAGCCCACGCACGCGCCCCCGCAGCTCTCCACTTGCTCTGCTGCTGACCTGCCGCGCCGTCACACCCTGTCGAGATCGCGCCGCCCGACGCCCGACCTAAGACGCGAAGACCAGCGAGGCGTGCCTCACGGCCCAGGGCGTCAGCGTCCCACCGGCCATCGCCCCTCCTCGGCGACGCGACGCTTCGTTGCGCCTGACTTGCAAATCGAAAAATTTCATTCGATCCTGCATTCACTTCCAATGACAATAGCCATGGATGCCATCGATCTGAAAGCGATCCGCCTCCTCGCCCGCGACGCCCGCCGGTCGTGGGCGGACCTCGGCGAGGCGGTCGGCCTCTCCGCGCCCGCCGTGGCCGAACGGGTGCGGCGGCTCGAGGAGCGCGGCGTCATCACGGGGTGGGAGGCGCGCCTCGACGCCCGGGCCGTGGGCGCCGGGCTCACGGCCTTCATCTCCGTCTCGATCGCGAACCGGCGCGGTCGCGGCGAGTTCCTGCGCGCCATCGAGCGCGCGCCCGAGGTCCAGGAGTGCCACCACGTCGCCGGCGACGAGGACTACCTGCTCAAGGTGCGCTGCCGTGACACCGAGGCGCTCGAGCGCCTGCTCACGCAAGAGCTCAAGGCCCACGACGGCGTGGTACGCACGCGCACGACGGTCGTCCTCTCCACCGCCAAGGAGACCGCGCTCCCGCCCCTGCCGTCCGAAGAGGCGCGCGACGGCGAAGCGCGCCCCCGCAAGGCGCCCGGCCGCAGGGCCTCCCGGAAGGAGGCGCCGTGAGCGCCGACGGACTGCCGCCCTTCGCGGATCGAAGTGATCCCGGCGATCGCCGCGATCATCCGATCGACGAGCGCGACCTCGCGGCGCTCGCGGCCGCCATCCAGGACGCGGCGATCCCGCAGCGCGACTTCTCGCACGCGCGCCACCTGCTCCTCGCCCTCCACTACGTGCGCGCCCACGGGGCCGAGGGGGCGCTCGCGCGCATGCGCTCCGCGCTGCAGGCCTTCAACGCCCGGCATCCGCCGACCTACGGTTATCACGAGACGATCACGGCCGCCTGGACCACGCTCGTCGCCCGCCACGCCGCCGAGCACGGAGGCGCCGCGGTCCACGAGCTCGCGGAGGGCCTCCTCGACCGCTACCGCAGCAGCAAGGCGCTCTTCGCCCACTACTCTCGCGCACGGCTGCTCTCGGACGACGCCCGCGCCGCGTTCGTCGCGCCCGACCTCGCGCCGCTCCCGGCGCCTGGCGACGGCGTGCGCATCCGCCTGGCGACCGAGGTCGATCTCGCGGCGATCGAGGAGATCTATGCGTTCTACGTCGAGCGCTCGACCTGCACCTTCGCCACCACCATCCCGACCCGGGCGGAGCGGCGCGCCTGGCTCGCCGCGCACGGGCCGCTCCACCCCGCCACCGTGGCTGTCGAGGGCGACGGGGCCGTGGTCGGCTGGGGGTCGCTGTCCCTGTGGAACCCGCGCGAAGCCTACGCCCGCTCCGTCGAGAACTCGGTTTACGTGCGCGACGGCCTCCACCGGCGCGGGCTCGGGCGCCGCATCCTCACCGACCTCGTGAGCCGCGCGATCTCGCTCGGCCACCGCACGATCATCGCGCAGATCGCCGGGGATCAGGCGGCGAGCGTCGCGCTGCACCGCGCGCTCGGGTTCGAGGACGCCGGGCTGCTCCGCGACGTCGGGCACAAATTCGACCGCTGGCTCGACGTGATCCTGATGCAGCGGGCGCTCCCCCACCCCGCGCGCGATGGCCAGCATCCGTGAGTTAACTCACGCGAGCACCATCGACGTGCCCGGTCACGCGACCTGAACGCGCACGGAAACGCAGCCATCGCCATCGAAAGGATCACCTCGGGATTCAAAGCGTCGCGGACTCACGCGGCGAGGCCGTCTCGAGTCGTCCTGAGCGAATGGCACCATGGCGCCGCCCCCACGAGCGCAGAAAGCAGCAGCACAGGCATGTTCGTCACCAACGTTCAGCGCCAGGAGGGACGCAAGGAAGCCCCTGGCGACTCCAGGGCCCTCGATCTGCTGGGCAAGATGGAGCGGAACGAGCGAGGGTACGATGAAACGATCGCGTATGCCCTCTCGCTCGCGTCCGCGTGGTCGTACTCGGATCCGCAGACGCTCCACGACGTGATGAACAGCCTCGGATTCGAGAACCGGTGCTACACCATCACGCTGAGCAACGATGCCCTCTTCGTGCACACGAGCGCGTCGCTCCTCCAGCACGTGGACGGCTCGGCGGCGATCCTGTGTTTCCGCGGCACGGAGCCGGCGAACACCATCCGCTGGCTGACCGACGCCAGCTTCGAGCCGGATCGGTGCCGCGCGTGGGGGGCCGTGCACGGCAGCTTGTACCGCAGCCTCAGGCCCATGGAGCGCTACATCGCCTTCCGTCTGAAGAGGGCGATGAGCGCGCAATCGGTCGTCGACCAGAAGAGCGAGCTCGTCTCGGTGGACGCCCCCGTGTGCTCCGACGCGATGGGCGAGCCCCTCAAGAGCGGCCTGAAGGCGCTCTACATCACAGGACACAGCCTGGGTGGCGCGATGGCGGCCCTCGCTGCAGCCGAGCTCTTCGAGGACGAGGCGCACGAGGACATCAGGGACGTGGTGCGCGGGATCTACACGTACGGACAGCCGCGCATCGGAGATGAGGTGTTCGCCCGGAGATGCCAGGACGCTTACGGGCGCCTGCTCTTCCGGCACATCCATGCCAACGACCTCGTGCCGATGTTCCCGCCGCTGTCGACAGGGAGGTTCGATCACTTCGGTCACGAGCTCCGCTCGAGCGCGGCGGGCTGGGTGTTCTCGAACCAGCCCGCGCGGCGGACCTGCGCGGCGCTCTTCAGCTCGGCCGTGGGCGTGCTGGCCCGGGTCACGCAGCGGCTCCCCCTCGTCGGCCGGCTGCGGCTGCCGCTATCATGGGACGACCACGCGCCGCACAGGTACGTGAGCGTCTCCCAGCGATCGTTGCGGCTGCACCGGCTGGAGCTCGATTGAGCGGGAGGTCGGGGCCACGGCGGGAGCCACCGTGGCCGAGCCAGGAGCCGGCGAACGGATCCGGGCGGGCCCGGGAGAGCACCCATTCGGGCGCGCCCCGGGGCTCCGGCGGGGGCGCTACGAGGCCCTGGCGTTCTTCAGCGCTTCCGGGTTCCCCGGCCCCTCGAGGTACTCGTCGTACGTGCCGTTGAAGACGCGCGGATCCTTCGACGACAGATCGAGCACGCGGGTGCCGAGCTTGCCCACGAAGTGCCGGTCGTGGCTCGTCACGACGACCGTCCCCTTGTACTCGACGAGCGCCTGGAGGAGCGCGTCGATGCTCTCGACGTCGAGGTGGTTCGTCGGCTCGTCGAGCACCACGATGTTGTTCTTCACCAGGATGAGCTTCGCGAGGAACAGGCGCGCCGCCTCGCCGCCGGAGAGGTTCTCCGTCTTCTTGAGCCCGGCCTCGCCGCTGAAGAGCAGCTTCCCGAGCACCGAGCGCACATGCTCCTTCGGGGCGGACGGGTCGAAGCGGTACAGCCAGTCATAGGCCGTGAACCCCGCCTCGATCGCCTCGTGGTGATCCTGCGCGAAGTAGCCGACGTTCGTGTCGTGGCCCCACGTGACGGCCCCGGCGTCCGGCGTGTATTCGCCGACGAGGAGCTTGAGCAGCGTCGACTTGCCGATGCCGCTCGGCCCGATGACCGCGAGCTTGTCGCCGCGGTTCAGGTTGAAATCGAGCTTCTGGATCACGCGCCGATCGCCAAAGCTCTTGGAGAGCCCCTCGACGCGCAGCACGTCGCGGCCAGAGGGCTTCTCGATCTCGAACTTGATATACGGGCGCACGACGCTCGAGCGCCGCACCTGGATGCCCGCCTCGAGCTTCTCGATCTCCTTCACGCGCGACTGCGCCTGGCTCGACCGGCTCGCGCTCGCGCCGAAGCGGGCCACGAAGTCCTTGAGCTCGGCGATCTTCTTCTTCTTCTGCGCGGCGTCGGCCTCCGACTGGCGCTTGCCGGTCGTCTTCTGCTCGATGAAGTCGTCGTAGTCGCCCGTGTAGAGCGTGACCGTCTGGTAGTCGACGTCGGCGACGTGCGTCGCGATCGCGTTCATGAAGTGCCGGTCGTGGCTGACGACGAGGAGCGTGCCGCGGAAGGTGTCGGTCAGGTACGACTCGAGCCATCGGATCGAGTCGAGGTCGAGGTGGTTCGTCGGCTCGTCGAGGAGCAGGACGTCCGCGCCCCCGAAGAGCGTCTGGGCGATGAGGACGCGGAGTTTGTACCCGCCCGCGAGCGTGCTCACCGCGCTCGTGTGCCGGGTGGTCGCGATCCCGAGCCCCTCGAGGATCTCGGCGGCGCGCGACTCGGCGGTGTAGCCGTCCTCCTCGCCGATCGTCCCCTCGAGCTCGGCCAGCCGCATGCCGACCTCGTCGGTCATCTCGACCTCGTACAGCCGATCGCGCTCCTGCATCGCGTCCCAGAGCGCCCGGTTCCCCATCAGGACCGTGTCGATGATCCTGCAGGACTCGTAGGCGAAATGGTCCTGCTTGAGCACCCCGACGCGGAGCTGCCTCGGGATCTCGACCGCGCCCTGATCCGACTCCTCCTCGCCGGAGATGACCTTGAGGAGCGTCGATTTCCCCGCTCCGTTCGCGCCGACGAGCACGTAGCGCTTGCCGGGGTCGAAGCGCATCGTGACGTTCTCGAAGAGAATTTTGGGACCGTACCGCTTGGTGAGCTTTTCGAGCGTGATCATCTCAGCGGCGCCGGGCGTAGCACGTGTGCGCCTGCGGTTCCGGTGAATTCCGGAGGCAGCGCGCCCCCCGGGGGCAAGCGCGTCACCTCGGCGCGCCGGGCGGCGGGCTGGCGACGGGCGCCGGCGCTTCCTCGAATACCTCGGCGTCTGGCAAGGAGAGGACCTCCCTGCCGGCCGATTCCAGCTTCTCTCGCGGCACGTCGCGGAAACGCGCGCGGAAGGCCGCCGACGGGCGGAGGGTCACCGCCTGCCCGGTCGACCTGCGCCTGTACGTGGTCTCCACGCCATCCTCGCTCGCCTCGATCAGGCTGAGATTCAGCTTCCCGAGGCTGGCGCCCGTCGCCGCGGCGGCGCCGTCGGCGATGCAGGAGAACTGCACGCTCCGCGGGCTGTGGTGGATCACCTCGAGGTCGAAGCTCCTCGCGGGCAGCCCGAGCCTCGCGAGCGCAAAACGCCCCATGCGGTAGCCGGCGACGGCCCACGGCCCCGCCCCGCCGTGGATCGCGGCGACGGCGCGGATCTCGTCCTCCGGGGCCTCCGCGGACGGCCGGCCGGCGGGCTCCTGCGCAGGGCCCTCCGGGCGATGGGCGCCCTCGCCGGCGCCCGCGCCGCCGCACCGGATCGAGGAAACGGCGGCGAGGAGGATCAACGCCGCGTGGCTCATCGTGTTGCGCATGCTCGCTCGATCCCCTGGGAGGCCGGCGAAGTGTCCCTGTTCGCGCGCGACGTCAAGGGCGTCGGGCCCCGCGCCGAGCCGCGCGCCGCTGCCCGCGACGCCCGGGATCCGCCCGATCCGGCGAGCGCGCGGGCGTGCCTTGGACGGTTTCACGCACCGCGGCGTCAGACCGCGGTAACATGCGCCCGTCATGCCTCGCGCGCCCGCCAGCCGTCCCCGTCGCTCCAGCCGCGCCGGCCTCGCTGGTCTCGCCGGCGAGGCGACGACCCACGTGGCCCGGGCCGAGGGTGATCCTCGCCGATGACCCGGGTCCACCCTGAAGGCTTCCGGCCCGAAGCGCTCGTAGGCCAGGTCCTGCGCGGCAAGTGGCGGCTGGAGCGCCTGCTGGGCTTCGGCGGGATGGCCATGGTCTACGCCGCCACGCACCGCAACGGGATGCGCGGCGCGGTGAAGATCCTCCGCCGCGAGCTGTCCGAGGACGAGGAGGCGCGCTCGCGCTTCCTGCGCGAGGGCTACGTCGCCAACCGCGTCGAGCACCCAGGCATCGTCCGGGTGCTCGACGACGACGTCACCGACGACGGCTCCGTGTTCCTGGTGATGGAGCTGCTCGAGGGCGAGACCGTCGAGGCGCGCCGCGCGCGCGAGCCGGGCGGCGTGCTCGGCGTGAGCGAGGTGCTCGGCATCGCCGACGACCTGCTCGACGTGCTCGCCGTCGCGCACGAGCGCGGGATCGTGCACCGCGACCTCAAGCCGGACAACCTGTTCCTCACGCGCCAGGGGCAGCTGAAGGTGCTCGACTTCGGCATCGCGCGGCTGCGCGAGCTCTCCTCCTCCCCGGCGAACGCCTCCACGCGGGCCGGCACCCTGATGGGGACGCCGCAGTTCATGCCGCCGGAGCAGGCGAGGGGGCAGTGGGACAGGGTCGACCCGCGCAGTGATCTGTGGGCCGTCGGGAGCACGATGTACCAGCTCCTCTCGGGGCGGTACGTGCACGAGGCCGAGACGCTCCCGCTGCTGCTCCTCGCGGCGATGACGCAGCCGGCGCCGCCCGTGGGCAGCGTCCTTCCAGCCCTGCCCCCGCCGATCGCCGGCGTGATGGACGTGGCGCTCGCGTTCGACCCCGACCGCCGCTGGCCGAACGCCCGCGCGATGCAGCGCGCCCTCCGCCAGGCGCGGGGCGGCGCGGCGCTCGAGCTGGCCCCGGGCGCGCCCCCGGATGCCGGGCGCGCGCCCCTGCACTCGGAGCCCGGGCGCGGGCTCCTGCACTCGGATCCCGGACGCCCGTCGGCGCAGGCGCGAGGTCCCGGGAGCGGGCCGCGCGGCACGGAGTTCGCCGCGGCGGGCACGGCCAGCGGCGTCCCGGCCGGCGGCGGCGCGGCCAGCACCGGCACGGTCTCGCCGGTCGTGGAGCGCTCGGCCAGGGGGGAGCGCTCCGCGCCGCGCGCGGCGGCCACGGGCGCGCTCCTCGCCGGCGCCGGCGTGCTGGCCGTGGGTGTCCTGGTCGCGCTCGTGTGGTGGCAGCGCGCGGGCGCCAGGGGCGCGGAGGATCCGTCGCACAGCTCCACGGTGGAGGCCGAGCCGCGCCCCACCGCGGGCGCCGGGGCGACGACCGCGCCGCCCGACAGCGCAGGCTCGTCCGGAGCCGGTGTGCAGCCGGCGCCGTCCGGCGATGCGGTCCCCGCGATCGCGCCGTCCGCGCCCGCGACCACGCCGGAGCCCGAGACCGCGACGGCCGCGAGCGCGGCCTCAGGCGCGGCGCCGGCGAGCGCGACCGCGGCCACGCCGAGGCCCGCCGCCGGGGGCAGGGCGCGATCACCCGCGACCGCGACGAAGGCGCCCGCCACGCCTGCGCCGGCCCCCGCGCCGACGCCGGCGGAGGACCCGTACAACCGGAGACGTTGAGGTCGCACGGATGCGTAGATCGAGCCCGCGTAGACGATTCCCGGCGGAGGTGCTCGCCGTGGGAGGAGCCGTGCTCCTCGCCTGCTCCGACGCCTCCGCGCAGGGGCGCGATCCTGCGGCCGCGGAGGCGCTGTTCGACGCCGGCAGGGCGGCGCTGCAGGCGAAGGACTACGACGCCGCGTGCCCGAAATTCCGGGAGAGCTACGAGCTCGATCCGGCGCCCGGGGCGCTGCTCAACCTCGGCGACTGCGAGGAGAAGCGCGGCAGGGTCGCGACCGCGTGGTCGATCTTCCGGCAGCTCGCGCGCGATCTGCCCGCGAACGACGACCGCCGCCCCATCGCCCAGTCGCGCGCGGCGGCGCTCGAGGCCCGCGTGCCGAAGCTCACGATCCGGCTCGCGCCGGGGGCGCCCGCGGACACGGCGGTGCAGCGCGCGGGGGTCCCGGTCGGCGCGGGCTCGCTGGGCTCGCCGTTGCCGGTGGACCCGGGCGAGCTCCAGGTGACGGCGGCGGCGCCGGGCCGGAAGCAGAAGATCTTCACGGTGCAGCTCGCGGAGGGCGCGCAGATCGAGCTGCTCGTGGCGCCGGAGGAGCCCGCGGCCGCAGCGGGCGCGGGGCCTGCGCTCCCCCCGAAGACCGCCCCGCAGGAGGCGGGGGGCTCGCCCCGGCGGACAGCAGGCTGGATCAGCGCCGGCGTCGGCGCGGTCGGGATCGGCGTCGGCGCCGTGTTCGGCGTGCGCGCGATCGGGAAGAAGGCCGACGCGGAGGCGTACTGCGACGAGGACAACGTCTGCCTGGACCCGGGGATCAAGCTGCAGAAGCAGGGCGTGACCGCGGGGACGATCTCGACGGTCGCATTCCTGGTCGGGGCGGCGGCGCTGGGCACGGGCGCGGTGCTCGTCTTCACGGCGCCCTCCTCGGGGCAAGGGTCGCCGGCGCCCCGGGCCACGATCGGCGTGGTGCCGGGAGGCGCCGTGGCGACTGTAATCTTTTGACGGCAGCTGCGCGGCGTCGCCGCGAGGGAGGGGCCCGGGTGGTGAAGCGCGATCAGAGGAGCATCCGAGCCGTGTTCTCCGCCGTCCTGCTCGTCGCCGCGGGCGTGGGAGGTTGCAACGCGCTCATCGGCCTCGAGGTCGGCCAGCTGGACGCATCGACGGGCACGGGCGGCGCGGGCACGGGCGGAGGGGCCGAGGGCGGCGCTGGCAGCGACGGCGGCGGCGCTGGCACGGGCGGCAGCGGCGGAGGCGGCGGCGCGGGCACGGGCGGCAGCGGCGGCGCGGGCACGGGCGGCAGCGGCGAGGTGCCCTTCTGCAGCGGGGATCGCGAGGGCGCCATCCGCGGGCCGCAGGCGCGCTGGGGCACGACCGTCGGGCTCGACGTCGCCGACGTCGCGGCGCACGGCGACGGGGTGACGGCCATCGTCAACGAGAAGGGCACGATCTCCGTCGCGCGGTGGGCGCGCGGCGGCACCCGCGACGGCGGGTACGGGCTCACGGCGACCGATCTGCTGGAAGGCGACATCAAGGCCACGCACCTCTCCATCGGCCAGGGGCTCGCCTATGTGGCCGGGTGGTCGGACAGCGGCACCCAGCTGGCCGGCGCGTCCACCGGGTGCGCCATCAGCGGGCTCGCGCTCTCTCACCCGAGCTTCCTCGCTGCGCTCGACGAGAAGGGCCAGTGCCGGTGGGCGTGGTCGCCGGACGGCGGCGCCACCTCCACCCCGCTCGGCCTCGCGGCGGCGCCCGGCGCGGTGGTGATCGCCGCCTCGGTGAAGGGGCCGAGCGTGAACGACGGCGCGTGCACCCTCGCGATGGGCGGCGCGGAGACGTCCGTGGGGCTGGCCGCGCTCGATCCGGCGGCGGGCAGTTGCCGGTGGGCGATGCCCATCGGCCCGTCGCCGGCCGTGACCGTCGGGGAGCTCCTTGTCGACGAGGCGCGCGGCGAGGTGCTGGCGGTCGGCCGCTACGAGGGGGAGGAGGGCTACGTCGTCGGGGGAGCGCTGCTCCCTCCCTCGCAGGATCGCGATGTGTTCGTGGCGCGCTTCGCGCTGACCGAGGGGTCGGTCAAGGGCGTCGACGCGTTCCCCCTCCCCGGGCGTCAGGACGTGGAGCAGCGCGGGGCCGCGCTGCTCCCGGGCGGTGACGTCGTGATCGTCGGCTCCTACGCCGGCTCGCTCGATTTCGGGGAGGGCTGCCCGCCGGCGCCCGAGGAGGACGCGCCGAACATGGAGAACTTCTTCGTCATGCGCGTCTCCGGCCCGTCCGTGGTCTGGGGCCGCGGGTTCGGCGACGCGGGGCATCGGCAGTGGGTCGCCAGCGTGGCGGTGGACGCCGATGGACTGATCTACGTGACGGGGAACTACCAGGGTGAGATCGACCTGGGGAACGGCGGGAAGCTCGTCGCTCCCGCGACGGACGCCGATCCGATGGTCGGGTTTCTGCTCGTGCTCGACGCCCGCGGCAACGTCGTCTCCGCCTCCGAGCTGAAGGGGACGGGCGACGCTTACGTGTGGGCCGCCGCGCCCGGCCCAGCCCCGGGCGACGCCCTCTATCTCGGCGGGGAGCTGGGCAGCACCCTCGATATCGGGCGCGACCCGCCGCTCACCAACGCGGTGGGGAGCGGGTTCGTCGCCGAGCTCCCGGGCGTGCGGTGAGCCCCGTTGTCCGGCGCGCCGGGCGGTGAGCGCTCGATGCCCCACCCCACGCGCCGGCCGCTGCGACCGGATCGCCTCGGCGCGCGCTCCGGCCGATGGTGGATGGCGGAGAGCGCGGCTTTCGGTGAGGGACGCGCCGGAACCCTCTCGACTCCTGGAGCGACGCTCGCCATGAAGTCGATGGTGGCGAGCGAGGCGAGAGCTCTCGCTGGCGGCCGCGGCGGCGCCTCGCCACCAGGAGACGGGAGATGAAGCGCGATCTCAGGAGCACTCGACCCATGTTCTGCGCCGGGCTGCTCATCACCGCGGCTGCGGGGGGCTGCAACGCGATCATCGGGCTCGAGGTCGGCGAGCTCGACTCCTCGACGGGCGGCGCGGGTGGCGCGGGCGGCGCGGGCGCGACCGCTTCGAGCGTGTCGGCCGGCGGCGCGGACGCGACCGCTTCGAGTGTGTCGGCCGGCGGCGCAGGAGGCGAAGGTGGTCGCGGCGAGGGCGGCTCTGGCGAGGGCGGCACCGGCGAGGGCGGCTCTGGCGGGAACGAGGCGCTCTGCAGCTACGCCCGCGAGGGCGCCGTCCGGGCACCGTCAGGAGAGTGGGGCAAGCTGTCCGGCCTGGCGGTCGTCGGCCTCGCGGCGCGAGACGGCGAGGTGACGGCCCTGGTCAAGGAGAGCCGGGTGCTCACCAGCGAGCCCACCAAGACCAGAACGGGGTTCTCGGTCGCGAGGTGGAGCGCGTCCGGGGTCCGCGAGAGCGGGTACGGGACGACGACCGGCGACATGCTCGGCAGCGTCTCGGCCGAGCACCTGGCTGTCGTCTCGAACCTCGCCTATGTGGCCGGCTGGTCGGAAGCTCCCCTCACCTTGCTCGCGGCGGGCGGCAGGTGCACCACCAGCGCGGGCGCGGACACCGGCCGCAAGCCGAGCTTCCTGCTAGCGCTCGACGAGCTGGGCAAGTGCAGGTGGGCGTGGAGCGTGGACGCCGAGTCCAACGCCTACCCGCTCGGGCTCGCGGCGACGACCGACCGGGTCGCCTTCGCCGTCTCGCGATCACGGGCAACGAGCGCGACCACCGACGATTGCGTCCTCGGGGCCGCCGACCAGCGCGGGGTCACGGATCTCGTGACCTTCAACGCGGGCGGCAAGTGCCGGTGGAGCCGCGCGCTCGGATCCTCCGCGGCCGTGCACGTCGCCGAGGTCGTCGCCGCCCCGGAGACCGGCGAGGTGCTCGTCGTCGGCGACTACGATGCGCCGGACGGGCCGCTCGACATCCAGGGGAGAACGCTCCCCCGCGCGCCGGATCGCGATCTGTTCGTGGCGCGCTTCCGGCTCGATGACGGCGCCCTGACGGGCCTCATCCCGCTCACCGCCGCTGGGAGCCAGGCGGCGGCGCGGCACGGGTCCGCGCTGCTCCCGGGCGGCGACATCGCGGTCGCCGGGACCTACACCGGGCCGTCCTTCAGCTTCGAGGACGACTGTCCGCTCCTGCCTCCTACGGGAGACACGGAGAACTCGTTCGTCGCGCGCGTCTCGAAGGAGGGAGTGGTCTGGAGCCGCGGGTTCGGCGACGAGAAGCGAGATCAGATGGTCCTCAGTCTGGCGGTGGACGGAGCAGGCGCGATCTACATGGCTGGGACGCTCGAGGGCGAGATCGCCCTGGGGAACGGCGAGAGCCTCACGGCCGGGACGGATGAACTGCAGAGCTTTCTGATCGTGCTCAATCCCGGCGGCAACGTCCTCTCGGCGACCGCGTTCGCGGGCACAGGCACCGTGGGCGTGTGGGCGGTCGCGCCGGGCGCGACGCTCGCCGATCCCTTCACCATCGGCGGTGAGCTGACGGAGACGTTCTCTCTCGTCCCCAGCGACCATTCCAGCGCTGAGCCTGGCGAAGGGTTCATCGCCCGGGTGAAGGGGTTGCCGTGAGCGCCACGCGCGGACGCCTGCGCACCACGCGAGCAACCCATGACATTTCCGCACGACGACACGGAGCCTGCGACCGGACCGCAGCGGCGCGCATCCCAGCCCGGGTTGACGAAGCGGGGACTGGCAGCTTCCATGGGAGGATGCGCTCGCTTCACCGCCTCTTCTGTTTCTGCCTGGTCTTCCCTGCCGGACTCAGCTGTGGATTCCCCGACGCCACGTTCACGGAACGCTCCAGCGTCGGCGCTGGCGGCGCGAGCGGCGCCACGGAGTCAGCGAGCACCGTCTCCGCATCCTCGGGCGCGGCGGGCCCCGGCGGCGGCGCGGAGGCCTCCAGCGCCGGCGGGCACGGCGACGGCTCGACGGGCGCGGGCGCCGGCGGCGACGGCTCGACGGGCTCCGGCGGCGGCGCGGCGGGCTCCGGTGGCGGCTCGGCAACCTCCAGCGCGAGCGCCGGCCCGGCGACCTCCGGCTCCGGTGGCGGCTCGACGACCTCCAGCACGAGCGCCAGCGCGGCGACCTCCGGCTCCGGCGGCGGCTCGGCGACCTCCAGCACGAGCGCTGGCAGCACGAGCGCTGGCCCGGCGACCTCCAGCTCCGGCGGCGGCACCGTCGACTGCGACGCCGACGATGACGGCTATCTGTCGATCGCGTGCGAGGGCGGCGACGACTGCAACGACGACAACCCCTCGGTCCACCCGAACCAGCCCAGCACCTTCTATGACGCGCCGTTCTCTCCGGGGCGCAGCTTCGATTACGACTGCAGCGGGGTGGAGGAGACGGAGTTCGCCTCGGTCAAATGCAGCGGCCTGCTCGTCTGTGCCGCGAAGAGCAACGTATTTCTGAGCGACGTCCCGTGCGGCGGCCGGGGCCCGTTCGGCTCCTGCGACCTCACCTGCCAGTCGACCATCACCTTTCCCAATTACGTCAGGGAATGCCATTGAGCCCGCGCTGCCTCGGTGGCGGCATCGAGGATGCCACGCAACGGAGAGCCGACCTGATGAGACCCGAACCTCGTGCCATCCGATCCGTCGTGTCGTGCGCCTGCCTGCTCGCCGCGGCGGCGGGGGGCTGCAACGCGCTCATCGGGCTGGAGGTCGGCGAGCTGGATTCGTCGCAGTCCAGCGCGGACGCGGCCTCGTCCTCCTCCGCGGGAGGCCCTGGCACCGGAGGCTCGGGCGCCGGTGGTGAGGGCGCCGGTGGTTCAGGCGGCGGGGGCGGCGGGGGCGGCGGGGGCAGCGGCGACGGCGGGAGCGGCGGCGACGGCGACGGCGGGAGCGGCGGCGATGGCGGCGGCAGCGGCGGCGGGGGCAGCGGCGGCGGGGGTCCGCTGTGCAGCGACGCCGAGGGGATCCTCGTCGAGCCGTCGGCCAGCTGGGGAGCGACGCTCGGCTTCGACGTCGGCGACCTCGCGGCGTCGGACGGCGCGCTGACGGCGGTCATCACGGAGGTCCTCGACAGCGGGGCGTTTCGCTTCTCGGTCGCGAAGTGGACCTCCGGCGGGGAAAACGATTCCCGGTACGGGCTGTCGGCGAACGATGTCTGGGGCTTGCACCTGGCTGCGGGCGACGGCGCCACCTACGTGGCCGGAGAGGCCGCGGGGGCCACAAGCCTCCCCGGTGGGCTCCTCGACGCGTGCCGCGTCGGCCCTCCGCTGGTCGCCACCAACTACACGACGAGCTTCGTCGCGGCGCTCGATGCGAACGGCCGCTGCGGGTGGGCGTGGAGCCTCGACGCGCAGCACAACACCACGGCGCGCGCCATGGCGGCGAGCTCCGAGGCGGTCGTCTTCGCCGTCGACGTGACCGACGCCGGCCGGAGCTTCGGCCCGTGCGAGCTGAAGAGCGTCCCGGCGGAGTCGGCGCTGCTCGCCGCGCTCTACCCGGCGGACGGCGCGTGCAAGTGGCAACGCCGCCTCGGGCCGCGGGCGGCCGTGACCGTCAAGGCGCTCCCCGTCAACCCGAAGGCAAGCGGCAACCTCGTGACCGTCGTGGGCGACTACGAGTCGCTCGGCGGAGCGGTCACGTTCGGTGGAGAGACCCCCTTCGCCTCGGAGCAGCGCGACGTCTTCGTCGCCCGCTACACGGCGATCGACGGCGCTCTGGTGGACTTGACCACGCTGAGCCTGGAGGGGGATCAGCAGGTGGCGCAGCACGGCGCCGCGCTGCTCCCGGGCGGCGACGTCGTGATCGCCGGCTCGTACCGTGGGGTCGTCGACTTCGGCGGCGGCTGCCCGGCGTTGCCCGACGCGGGGGACACGGAGAACTTCTTCGTCGCGCGCGTCTCGCGGAAGGGCGTCGTGTGGAGCCGCGGGTTCGGCGACGACAAGGAGAGCCAGGTCGCGGCCGGCGTGGCGGTGGACGGCGCTGGCGCGATCTACGTCACGGGGGAGTTCACGGGCACGATCTCGCTGGGGAGCGCCGGGAGCCTCACGACGTCCCAGAAGCGGGCGGGGTTCCTGATGCGGCTCGGCGCGCAGGGCAACCTGATCTCCGCGGCCAAGGTCGAAGGAGCCGGCACCGTCGCCCTCCGCGGCGTCGCGGTGGACGGGGCGCTGGGCGGGCCCGTCTACGTCGCCGGCGCCGTGACGGGCGTGCTCAGCCTCGACGGGCTCGCCAAGCCGCTCGGGAGCGAGAGCGATAGCGAGTCCCGCGGGTTCATCGCGAGGCTCTCCGGCGCGCGCTGATCCGGGGGACTACCGGAAGCGCACAACCACGGACGCCCCTGGGCCGCATCGCTGGTGCGGAGGAGCGGACGGTCGCGGAGCCCGGGCCGGGTCGCGCTGCCGGCTCAGTCGAGCGGAGCCCCGTCCTCGTCGATGGCGACGGCGAAGGGCCCCTCGCTTGGCCCCGCCGGCATCACCCACCGGCCGGCCACGGTGTCGGGCGCGACGCCGGCGAGCTCCGCGATGCGCTCCTGCCAGTGCTCGGACGCCTCGGTCGCGCAGCGAATCACCGTGGACGCCGTCTTGCCCCCTGCCGGCTCGGCCTCCAGCACCACGGCGACCTCCGCCGCGAGCGCCGCGTCCGCCTCGACGATCTCGGCGGGACGCCGCCGCGCTGGCCAGGAGCACCGCGGAGATGCCGTATCCCCGCACCAGGTCGAGGCACAGGAGCACGAGGCGGGCCGCCGACACCCGCGACAGCGTGCCGTAGGGGGCGTGGCGCGTGTCGGAGAGATGGATGATCCGGTACCCCTGCACGAGCGATGCGATCTGCGACGAGAGGCGCGCGGCGGCGCCGCGTTCGTCGAGAATGACGAGGGTTCGTTGGCTGGATGAGCTCATGACTGGCGAGCAGCGAAATGTAGCAGGTGGAGCTGACCATTTGTCCCCGAACGCGTACACCATTTAGAAGGCGACCGTTCGAGTAGGTGACGCGATTCACGCACGCGCGGTGCGCCGGCTGCCCTGAATTGGACTCCAGCCCTGGAAGTCCAAACGCGATTCGGGAGCGTGGGCGCCGATCTGCGGCGGGGCGCCTGGCGCGGCGCCGTGCTAGAATGCAGGCTGACTCATCGCATGGGAAGCAACCTGGAATCGGCCATTGCTATCCTCAACGGAGTCCTCGGCGACTACCTGAGGCGGACCACCAATGGCCTTGCGACCGCGATGCAGCTCGTCCGCGACGGGCGTCCGGTGCCGCTCGCCGGGGCGCTCCCAGCGGCCGCTGCGTCGGCCACGCCGCGCGTCGTCGTGCTCGTGCACGGGCTGATGAGCACCGAGGGCGTCTGGACGATGCCGGACTGCGAGACGTACGGATCGCTGCTCGCGCGCGATCTCGGCTACACGCCGCTCTACGTGCGGTACAATAGCGGTCTCCGTGTCTCCGAGAACGGGGAGGTCCTGGATGTCCTCCTCGAGGAGCTTGTCTGTCGCTATCCCGTTCCCGTGGAGGAGCTGGCCATCATCGGCCACAGCATGGGCGGCCTGGTCGCGCGCAGCGCCGCGCACGCGGCGAGCGGCAAGGGGCGGAGGTGGCTGCCCCTGCTGAAGCGGGCCTTCTATCTCGGCACACCCCACCTCGGCGCCCCGGCGGAGCGCCTTGGCAGCGCCGTCACGTGGGCGCTCGGGCGCATCGACAATCCGTACACGAAGCTCATCGCCGACATCGCGAACCTCCGCAGCGGCGGGATCAAGGACCTGGCCTATGCCAACCTGCGCCGAGAGGACTGGGAGGGCGCCGACGCGGACGCCCTGCTCCAGAACCGGCGCCATCCCGTTCCCCTGCTCCCGCACGTCCGCCACCATCTCATCGCCGGTGCGCTCACGACCGACCCGCGGCTCGCGCTCCTGTTCGGGGACGCGGTGGTCCCGCTGAGGAGCGCCACGGGGAGGGCGGTGGCCAGGGACCGGTGCTCGCCGTTCCCGCAGGAGCACGTGCGGATCATGCCGGCGCTCGGCCACCTGCGCCTGGCCCGCGACCCGGGCGTCTACGCGCAGATCCGCGCGTGGTGCGAGGAGGCGGCGTGATGGATCGGTGGCGCGGCCTGAAGGACCTCGTGCAGGATGCGGTCGACCACGGCTCGCGGGCCGTCGAGCGCCTGCAGAAGCACGCTGCGAAGCTGCCTTTCGACCTGCTGGAGCAGATTCCTCCCATCTCGGCGCCGGTAAGGGGGATCCGGCTCGTCCACGACACCACGGTGTCTGGCGTCCACGTGGCGATCCGCCTCGTCAACCGGGTCGCGGGGTACACCATCGATGGGGTCCTCTTCGTCATCGAGCAGCAGCAGCAGAAGGAGGCGGCGGGGACGCCGGGCGAGGGCGAGGCCTGCGCGCCGGCCGGCCGTCGAGGGACAGAACGCGTCGGGCCGTGAACCCGAGGTTGCCCGCGAAATAAGGCCTCGATCTCGCCTTCAGATCGAGTGAGTGAGCGCTCACTCTTGACGAGTGAGCGCTCACTCCGGTACACGGGACGCATGGCACCACCAAGCCGGCGAGCACCTCCCCTGCGTCCGGAGGAGCGTCGCGCGAGCATCATCGCGGCGACGATCCCGCTGCTCCGCTTGTACGGCCGCAACGTGACGACGGCGCAGATCGCGATGGCCGCCGGTACCGCCGAGGGGACGCTGTTCCGCGTGTTCCCCGACAAGGAGTCGCTGATCCAGGCCGCGATCGCGACCCTGTTCGATCCGACGCCGACGCTGCGAGAGCTGGAGCGCATCGATCTCGCGGCGCCGCTGCGCGAGCGCTTGATCCAGGCGATCGAGGTCCTGCAGCGCCGCGTCGAGGGCATCTGGCAGCTCATATCGATGCTCGGCATGACGATGCCGCCACCCGTGCGCCCCGAGTCCGGGTGCGCTCAGACGCCGCGCCAGGATGAGCAGGTTCACGTGCAGCTCGAGCGCCTGTTCGAGGCGTCGCGCGACGAGCTGCGCTGCGATCCGGCGTATGCAGCGCGGCTCCTACGCCTGATGACGTTCGCGGGCACCCACCCGCGGATCACCGACGGCATGCCCCTGACCGCCGCGGAGGTCGTGGCGGTCCTGCTCGACGGTATCCGCCGCCGCTCCGAAGAGGAGGAGTCTTGCTGAGGCAGCTATTGCGCCGTTTCTTGCGCCCACAGGCGCGCTTGGTCGCGATCGTCGTCGTGCTCCAGCTCGTGGCGACGCTCGCTTCGCTGTACCTGCCGAGCCTGAACGCCGACATCATCGATCAGGGCATCGCGCTCGGTGACACGTCGCGGATCCTGAAGCTCGGCGCGATCATGCTCGCGGTCACCGGCGTCCAGATCGTGTGCTCTGTCGCCGCGAACTACGCCGGCGCGCGCGCCGCGATGAGCTTCGGTCGCGACCTGCGCGCGGCGGTGTTCCACCGCGTCGGCGAGTTCTCCGCGCACGAGCTGTCGCGGTTCGGAGCGCCGTCGCTCATCACGCGCACGACCAACGACGTCCAGCAGGTGCAGATGGTGGTGATGATGGGCTGTACGATGCTCGTCCTCTCGCCGATCATGTGCGTCGGCGGCATCGTGATGGCGCTGCGCGAGGACGGGTCGCTCGCCTGGCTGCTCGCGGTCGCAGTGCCGCTCCTCGCGGGCGCCGTCGTCGCGCTCATGTCGCGGATGGTGCCGCAGTTCCGGCGGATGCAGCCCCTCATCGACACCGTGAACCGCGTGCTGCGCGAGCAGATCACCGGCGTGCGCGTGATCCGCGCCTTCGTGCGCGAGCGCGCCGAGGCAGCGCGCTTCGAGCACGCGAACGGCGACCTCACCGACACCGCGCTGCGCATCGGGCGCCTGCAAGCGCTGATGTTCCCGATCGTGATGTTCGTATTCAACGCTTCGAGCGTCGCCGTCCTGTGGTTCGGCGCGCACGAGATCGCGGACGGCACGCTCGCGATCGGCTCGATGACGGCGTTCCTCGCCTACCTGGTGCAGATCCTGATGTCCGTGATGATGGTGACGTTCATGGCCGTCATGCTGCCGCGCGCGGCCGCGTGCTCGGAGCGCATCGTCGAGGTGCTGAACACCGAGCCGTCCGTGCGCGCCCCCGACCAGCCCGTGACGCTCGTCGAGCCGACCGGCATCGTCGAGCTGCGAGACGTCGAGTACCGCTATCCGGGCGCCGAGCTGCCCGTCCTGCGCGGCATCTCGTTCGTGGCGCGCCCCGGTCAGGTCACCGCGATCATCGGCAGCACCGGCTCAGGCAAGACCACGCTGCTCGACCTGATCGCGCGGCTCATCGATCCGACGAGGGGTGAGGTCCGGCTCGAGGATGTCGACGCGCGCATGCTCGCTCTCGAGGCGGTGTGGTCGTGCATCGGGCTCGTGCCGCAGCGAGCCTTCCTGTTCTCCGGCACGGTGGCCTCGAACCTGCGCTACGGCGACCCCGCGGCGACCGACGAGCAGCTCTGGGCGGCGCTCGCCGCCGCGCAAGCGCGCGACTTCGTCGAGGCGATGCCGCGAAAGCTCGACACGCCGATCGGGCAGGGCGGCACGAACGTCTCCGGCGGCCAGCGCCAGCGGCTGTCGATCGCCCGCGCCCTGCTGCGCCGGCCGCGCGTGTTCCTGTTCGACGACGCCTTCTCCGCGCTCGACGTCGCGACCGAGGCCCGGCTGCGGGCCGCGCTCGCCGAGCGCACGCGCGCCGCCACCGTGATCATCGTCGCGCAGCGCGTGTCGAGCATCGTCGACGCGGACCAGATCCTCGTGCTCGACAACGGCGAGATCGTCGGCAAGGGCAAGCATGGCGAGCTGCTCGCGTCGTGCCCGACGTACGCTGAGATCGTGGCCTCGCAGCGCGATACGGCGGTGGCCGCATGAGCGCGCGTCGCGCTGGTTCCCCGCCCGCCGCCCCCGAGGGGGCGCGCTCCCCGATGATGCAGCGCGGCCCCTTTGGCATGGGGGCCGCGCCGCCGCAGAAGGCGAAGCAGTTCGCGCCTTCCGCGCGGCGCCTCCTCGGCCGCCTCGCCCCCGAGCGCGCGCGCCTCGCTGTCGTGCTCGCTTGCTCCCTGCTCAGCGTGGGGCTCGGCCTGATCGGCCCGAAGCTGCTCGGCCACGCGACGGATATCATCTTCTCCGGCGTGATCGGCGCTCGCCTCCCGGCGGCCGCCACGAAGGAGGAGGCCGTCGCGGAGCTCCAGCGCTCCGGCCAGGAGCGGCTCGCCGAGCTCGTGGGCCACATGGACGTCGTTCCCGGCCGCGGCATCCAGCTCCGCGAGCTCGCCGAGCTGCTCCTGGTCGTGATGGTGCTCTACGCCGGCGCGTCGCTGTTCGCCTGGCTGCAGGGCTACCTGCTCAACAACGTCGTGCAGAACACCGTGCGACAGCTCCGCACCGAGGCGCAGGACAAGCTCGCCCGCTTGCCGCTCGCCTACTTCGACGGCCGCCCGCACGGTGAGCTCTTGAGCCGCGTCACCAACGATATCGACAACATCGCGCAGGGCCTGCAGCAGACGCTGACGCAGATCATGAACGGCGCGCTGACGCTCATCGGCATCGTCATCATGCTCGTCGTGATCTCGCCGGTGCTCGCGGTGATCACGCTCTTCACCGTGCCGCTCTCGGTGCTCACGACCGCGGCGGTCGCGAAGCGCGCGCAGGCGAAATTCGTCGCGCAGTGGGCGCAGGTCGGCGTGCTCAACGGTCAGATCGAGGAGGCGTTCACCGGCCACTCGCTCGTCAACGTGCTCGGGCGGCGCCGGGACGTCGAGGCGCGGTTCCAGTCCACGAACCAGGAGCTGTTCGAGACCAGCTTCCGCGCTCAGTTCATGTCCAGCATCATCATGCCGGCGGTCAATTTCGTCGGGAACCTGACCTACGTCGCGATCGCCGTCGTCGGCGGCCTGCGCGTCGCCTCGGGCGCAATGCTGCTCGGCAGCGTGCAAGCGTTCATCCAGTACTCGCGCCAGTTCTCTCAGCAGCTCGGCCAGCTCGCGTCCGTCACGAGCGTCCTGCAATCGGGTGTTGCCTCTGCAGAGCGGGTGTTCGAGCTGCTCGACGAACAGGGCCAGTCCCCCGACGCCGCCCCGCCCGCGGCCCTGCCGAAGGTCAACGGCGAGGTCCGGTTCGAGCACGTCACGTTCCGCTACAAGCCCGACGAGCCCCTCATCGAGGACCTCAACCTCACGATCAGGCCAGGCCAGACGGTCGCGATCGTCGGCCCGACCGGCGCCGGCAAGACCACGCTCGTGAACCTCTTGATGCGGTTTTACGAGCTCGACGGCGGTCGGATCCTGATCGACGGCGTCGACATCGCGCGCTTGCCTCGCCACGAGCTGCGCGCGAAGCTCGGTATCGTGCTGCAGGATACATGGCTGTTCTCGGGCACGATCCGTGACAATATCGCGTTCGGCAACGCAGCCGCGACCGAGGCCGACATCCAGGAGGCAGCGCGCGCAGCGCACGTCGACCGCTTCGTGCGCTCCCTGCCCGCCGGTTACGATACGGTCATCAACGAGGATTCGGGCAACCTGAGCGCCGGCGAGAAGCAGCTCATCACGATCGCCCGCGCGTTCCTCGCGAACCCGGCGATCTTGATCCTCGACGAGGCGACCTCCTCGGTCGACACCAGGACCGAGGTGCTCGTCCAGCGGGCGATGGCCGCCTTGCGCGCCCAGCGCACGAGCTTTGTCATCGCGCATCGCCTCTCGACGATCCGCGACGCCGACATGCTCCTCGTGATGAACGCAGGGCGCATCGTCGAGCGAGGCACACACGCGGAGCTCCTCGCCGCAGGCGGCGCCTACTACGCCTTGTACCAGACCCAGCTCGCCGGCAACGGCGGGAGCGGCGCGCAGCTCGAGGGCCACGCCGCTGCGCTCAGTCGATGACCGCGGTGGCCTCGACCTCGACCAGGTGATCGGGGTCGGAGAGCGCGCTGATGCCCAGCAGCGTGCCTGGCGGGACCGGGGTGACTCCCAGCTTCGCGGCCGCCCGAGCGATCCCCTCCAGCAGCAGGGGCATCTTGTCGGGAGTCCAGTCGACAGCGTAGATGGTCAGCTTCGCCACGTCGTTGAAAGAGCCGCCAACCCCGGCCAGGGCGGTGGCGACGTTGAGATAACACTGCTCGACCTGAGCGGCGAAGTCGCCCCTGCCGATCGTCCTCGCATCGGCATCCCAGGCGACCTGGCCTGCGATGAACACGAGCTTTGACCCGGTGGCGATCGACACCTGTCGGTACGCCTCGATCTTCGGCAACCCGCTGGGGTTCACCAGGGTGATGGCCATGCTTCCTCCTTCGTTCTCCCCCTGCGCGCAGGGCGGCATGCCCCGCCGTGCGCTGGTTAGATGTACCCGCCCCGCCGCGACCGGTAGGCCCACGGCGCGAAACGCGCCGATGAGCGCTGCTATACAATCGCGCCATGAACCGCGCGACGGACCGCTTCGAGGGTCTGACCGTCTTCCTCACCGTGGCGAGGCACCGGAGCTTCCGCGCCGCCGCCGCGGAGCTCGGCGTGACCACGGGCGCCGTGAGCCAGGCGATCCGCGCGCTCGAACGCCGCGTCGGCCTCCCGCTCTTCTCGCGCACGACGCGCCGCGTGGGGCTCACCGAGGCCGGCGAGCGGCTGCACGAGCGCCTCGCGCCCGCGGCCGGTGAGATCAGCGCCGCGCTCGAGGCGCTCGACGAGCTCCGCGGCCAGCCCGCGGGGCTGCTCCGCCTCACCGTCCCTCGGACGGCCGTGCCCTTCGTGATCGAGCCGGTGCTCCCGCGCTTCCGCCGCGCTTACCCCGACGTGGCCGTCGAGATCTCGGTGGACGACGCCTTGGTCGATCTCGCCGAGACCGGCTTCGACGCCGGCGTGCGGCTCGGCGAGGACCTCGCCCAGGACATGACCGCCGTGCGCCTCACGCCTGATCTCCGCTGGCTCGTGGTCGGCGCACCGGCGTACTTCGCGGCCCACGGCCGCCCCGAGGAACCCGAGGATCTGCTCGCCCACACGTGCATCCGGTACCGATTCCAGAGCGCCGCGCTCTATCGCTGGGAGTTCGTGCGCGATCACCGCGAGATCACCGTGCACGCCCCTGGCACGCTCACGGTGAACGACGCCAATCTGGCGGTGTCCCTTGCGCGCGATGGGCTCGGGCTCGCGTACATGTTCGATCTCGCCGTCGCCGAGGATCTGGCGAGCGGGGCGCTCGCGACGGCGCTCGAGCGCCATGCGCCGACGGGGCCCGGATTCTTCCTCTACTTCCCCGCCCGCGCGCAGACCCAGGCGAAGCTGCGAGCGTTCATCGACACGGCGCGCGCCGTGCTCATGCCAGAGGGCCACCGGAAGGTGAAGGAGACGCGCGCCGCCTCGTGAGCTCCCTGGGCACCTCCAGGGCCCCCCCGCCGGTCACCGCGCGCGCTGCCAGGCGACGATCCGGGTCACCGCCTCGTCGACCTGCTCGACCGGGGCCGCGAAGGACAGCCGGACGTACCGCGCGCCGCCGGCGCCGTCGAAGTCCGTGCCCGGCGTGAGCGCCACGCCGGTGTCGGCGAGCAGCCGCTCGCACCACGCCACCGAGTCGTCCGTGCCGACGTCGGCATACAGGTAGAAGGCGCCGTCGGGCGGCGCGACCTTCCAGCCGAGCTCGGGCAGCCGCCGCAGCAGCAGGTCGCGCGCGGCCGCGTAGCCCTCCACCAGCCGGTCCGCCTCGGCGTACGCCTCCGGGGTCAGGGCCGCGAGCGCCGCGTGCTGCGCCAGGGCGGGCGGGCACAGCGCGAGGTTCCCCGCCAGCGCGTCGACCGTCGGGACGAGCTCCGGCGGGAGCACGAGCCACCCCAGTCGCCAGCCCGTCATGGCCCAGTACTTCGAGAAGCTCGAGACGACGACGGCGCCCGCGTCGACGTGGCGCGCCGCCGTCGCCTGGCGCCCGGCCCACGGGCCGTACGTGAGGCCGTGATAGATCTCGTCGCTCACAAGCCGGACGCCATGCTCCGCGCACCAGCGCGCCATCGCGTCGAGCTCCGCGGCGTCGACCATCGTGCCCGTCGGGTTCGCCGGGCTCGCCAGGACCACACCATCGAGCTTTCCACCGTCGAACGCGGCCCTGAGCTGCGACGTTGTCAGCTGGAAGCGGCTCTCCGGGCCGCACGGCAGCTCGACCACCTCCACCCCGAGGGAGCGAAGGATGTTCCGGTACGCCGGGTAGCCCGGGCGAGCGAGCGCCACGCGATCACCCGCCTCGAACGCCGCGAGGAACGCGAGCAGGAACCCGCCCGACGATCCGGTGGTGAGGGCGACGCGCGACGGGTCGAGGTCCACGCCGTACCAGCGGCCGTAGTGCTCCGCGAGCGCGCGGCGCAGCGCCGGGATGCCGAGCGCCTCGGTGTACCCGAGGTCGCCCTCCGCGAGGAGCGCGGCCGCCCGCGCGCGCACGGCGGCGGGCGCCCCTGAGCCCGGCTGGCCCGCGCACAGGCTGATGACCGGCTCACCCGCCGCGCGCCGCGCGTTGGCGGCGGCGAGCACCTCCATGACCGCGAACGGCGGCACCTGCGAGCGGCGGCTGATCCTCACCCGGTCATCCTTCTCCCCCGCCGAAGATAGGCATTTACAGCACGGGAGCCCTGCTGTCAGCAGAGGAAATTCGATGGCCAAGCCAGGACACGAGTCGCACTCGCACGCGCACGCGAGCCCACAAAAGCAAGAACGCAGCCGGTAAGGGCCGCGTTCTCTGGGGTTGCTCGCTGCGACGACGCGCCCGCTCAGGCGATGAGCGGGGCGATGAGGAGCGACACGACGCCCATCACCTTGATGAGGATCGAGATGCCGGGGCCCGACGTGTCCTTGAAGGGATCGCCGACGGTATCGCCGACGACGGCGGCCTTGTGGGCGTCGGAGCCCTTCGCGTGGCCGTCGAGGCCGCCCTTCTCGATGTGCTTCTTGGCGTTGTCCCAGGCGCCGCCGCCGTTCGCCATCATCAGCGAGAGCACCGCGCCGACGACGAGCGCGCCGGCCAGCGTGCCCGCGAGGACCTCGGGGCCGGCCACGAAGCCGACGACGACCGGCGCGAGCACCGCGATGGCGCCGGGCGCGATCATCTCGCGGATGGCGGCCGCCGTGGCGATGTCGACGATGACCTTCGGCTGCGGCTCGACGCCCGGCTTGCCCTCGAGCAGGCCGGGGATCTCGCGGAACTGACGGCGGATCTCCTCGACGATCGAGCCGGCCGCGCGGCCGACGGCGGTCATCGTGAGCGCGCCGACGAGGCACGGGAGGAGGGCGCCGAAGAGGAGCCCCATGAGGACCTTGGCGTCGGTCAGATAGAGCACGAGCTCCGGCAGGCCCTTCGCGCGCCGGACCGCGTCGACCTCCATGTTGAAGGCGGCGAACAGCGCGACGACAGTGAGCACCGCCGAGCCGATCGCGAAGCCCTTGCCGACGGCCGCGGTGGTGTTGCCGACCGCGTCGAGCTCGTCGGTGATCGCGCGGACCTCCTTGCCGAGGCCGGCCATCTCGGAGATGCCGCCGCCGTTGTCGGCGATCGGGCCGTACGCGTCGACGGTCATGACGATCGCGGTGCCCGCGAGCATGCCGACCGCGGCGAGCGCGATGCCGTAGAGGCCGAGGTAGTGGTTCGAGATCCAGCCCACGGCGACGAGGGTCATGAGGGGGATCGCGACGCTCTCGAGGCCGACAGCGATGCCGCGGATGACGTTGGTGCCGGGGCCGGTGAGCGAGCTCTGGGCCACCTTGTGGATGGGCCCCATCGACGTGTAGTAGTCGGTCACGAGGCCGACGATGGCGCCGCCCGCAGCGCCGGCCGCGAGGGTGATGACGGTGCCGGAGCTGAAGCCGAGCCCCGGGAGGATGCCAGCCGCCGCGAACACGACGAGGAACGGCGGGACGATGAGCGCGAGGCGCAGCACCCGGGCCGGCGGCAGGTTCTTGAGCGCGCGCGTGATGAAGATGCCGACGACCGAGACCGCGAGGCCGATCGTCGCGAGGAGCAGCGGCAGCGACACGGCCATCGCGCGGAGCGCCTGCTCGCTCACCGACGGCGCGAGCTGCTGCAGCTTGGCGATCGGCAGCGTGAGGCCGAGCGCGATCGCGGCGACGACCGCGGCCACGTAGCTCTCGTAGATGTCGGCGCCCATGCCCGCGATGTCGCCGACGTTGTCGCCGACGTTATCGGCGATGACGCCCGGATTGCGGGGGTCGTCCTCGGGGATGTTCGCCTCGACCTTGCCGACGATATCGGCGCCGACGTCGGCGGCCTTCGTGTAGATGCCGCCGCCGATGCGGGCGAAGAGCGCGATCGAGCTCGCGCCGACGGCGAACGAGTGGACGATCGTCGCGAGGTGCTCGTGGTTGCGGAACAGGGCGTAGATGCCGCCCAGGCCGATCAGGCCGAGCCCCGCGACGCAGAGGCCCATGACGGCGCCGCCGTCGAGCGCGGTGACGAGCGCGGTGGGCTTGCCGTGCGCGCGCGCGGCCTCGGCCGTGCGAACGTTGGCGTACGTCGCGGCCTTCATCCCGAAGAAGCCGGCGATGAGCGACAGGAACGCGCCGGCGGCGAAGGCGCCCGCGGACAGGAGCCCGAGCGTCGCGGCCAGGAGCGCAAAGACGGCGGCGGCGTAGACGGCGAGCACCTTGTACTCGCGCGCGAGAAAGGCCATCGCCCCCTCGCGGACGTAGCGCGCGATGCGCGCCATCGTCTCGTTGCCTTCAGGGGCCTTCTTGACACGCACGTAGAAGGTACGTGCGACCATGAGCGCGACGGCGCCCGTTACGAGCGACTGGTACGACAATGCATCCACGGGTGATGGTCCTCTCGGTCGCCCCCGGCCGGAGCGAGCGCCGGCTCACTCGTCCGTCCACGACGGCGGATCAAGTAGGAAATTGCGCTGCCTCGGTTCCAGGCGGACGCCCAGGGCGAAATCAGCTGGCGCCAGGGGAACGTTGCGTCCGCAGCGTCGGTCGTGCTGGCTCCCGCGCGAGCCGACAGCGACCGTGACATTGGAATGTTACAAGCAAAAACGGCGCGCGCGACGCGAGCGTGCGCGTCGACGATCCACGCACGGGGAGATCCAGCGGCGCGTCCGACGCGCCGCCAGCGCTACTTGAGCAGCGCGAGCGTTCGCGGATCGGGCTTGCCGCCGCAGTACTTGTCGAGCGCCGCGAGGAACGCCCCCTCGCCGGGAGCCGCGCGGGAGAACAGGGTCATCGACGAGCAAAACTTCATGTCATCGGGGCTATCGAAGATGTCATGGAGCGAACGCCCCTCGACCTGGTTCACGAGGCGAGCGCACTCGAGCAACCTCGGACCGAGCGTCGGGTGCTGCAGATACGCTTCGGCTTCGGCCCTCGAAGCGATGCCGTACCTCTGAGCCATGGCGCTGTGGCCCAGGCCCTTCAGCTGCGGAAAGATGAACCACATCCAGTGGCTGGTCTTCTCTCCTCGGCGCAGCTCGGCCAGGACGCGGGCATAGACCGGAGCCTGCGCGTCCACGAATCGTTTCAGGTCGTACGGATCGGGCATAAGCGCTCCTCGACGCCCAGAGTAGCATTCGCTCGAGCCGCTCGACACAGGTGTTCCACTCCTGTTACCAGTATCCCGCATGGCTGTGCCGCGCGGGCGAATTCTCCGTTGGATGGTCCTCGCGGATGGAGCTCTACTGGGCGTGGGGAGCATGCGAGCACCCCGACAGCGCTCGCACATCGGAACGACGACGTTCGTCACCACGAGGCGACCCGCGGTCCCCCTGCGATCAGCACCCGACAAGGAAATCCGCCCATGGCGAAGACTCTGACCCGAAGATTGTTCCTCCGAGGCCTGGGTGGAGCTGTCGTCGCTGCGCCGTTCTTGAGCTCCATCGCAGGGCGCACCGCGAAGGCGGGGCCGCCCGGCGCCGAGGCGCCGAAGCGGCTGATCGTGCTCTTCACGCACTATGGCTGCCTGACGAACCGGTGGTTCCCGGAGAAGGCCCATGGCCCCCTGACCGCCGCCGATTACGAGGCGACGACGCTCAAGCACCTCGCCCCCTTCGCGTCCAAGCTCCTGGTGCCCCGCGGCATCCGGGCGATGAACGAGTGGAGCTTCGAGCGAACCCACGGCCAGGACGAAGATCCCCACAGCCAGGTCATGGGCTCGTATTTCACCTGTCACCCGGTGACGCTCCAAAGCCCCAGGTTCGACGCCAAACCAACCGGTCGATCGCTCGACCACATCTGTGCGGATCAGGTCAACCCCGGCGGCGCGGCTCCCCTCGTGATGCACATCGGCGGGGTGAGATCGGACGGCAAATCGAATTTCTCGTACTCCGCGCCCGAGGAGGTGTTCCCGGGCATCGGGTCTCCGACGGCGATCTTCAACAACCTGACGAACCTCTTCGATCGCGGGTCCATGTCGCCGGATACGTACAAGGTGGCCCGCGGCAAGAGCGTCATCGACGTCGTGCGAGACGACCTGGCGACCCTCCAGAGGTTCGACATGAGCCGGTCGGACAGGCGAAAGCTCTCCGATTGGATGGATCTCCTCCACGAGACGTCGGGCACGGTCACGGCCCAATGCAGCGAAGCCACCGCGACGGCGCTCGGCGTGACGAGCCAGTCCGTGCAGGCGTCGCAAGACGGCATCACCCGCGACCTGTCGAGGTCGACGAACGTCATGATGGACCTCGCGGTCCTCTCGGCCCTCTGCGACCAGAACCGCGTCATCTTCATGAAGTTCCCCGGGACCACGGTCTTCACGTGGGACGGCATCCAGCACACGATAGAATCCCATGGCCTCTCCCACCGGGTTGGCAGCGCCAACATGGGCGGGACGTGCGTCCCTGGTGTGCTCGAGATGATCCATGAAATCGACGACTGGTATGCGAAGAAGTTCGCTTACCTCGTCGGTCGGCTCGATAGCCTGGAGGAGGGCGACGTGAAGCTCCTCGACAACACCGCGACCGTCTGGTTCCAGGAATGCTCGGACGGCAACAGCCACAACCTCAACAACCTTCCGATCCTCCAGGCGGGGAGCTGTGGAGGCTACTTCAAGGTGGGTCAGGCCGTGAACGTGGAAGACGGCAAGACGGACCTGAGCCGCGGCAACAGCGAGGGAGCTTGCGGCCCCGGCCAGACGGAGCTCACCTTCAGCGAAGTGGATTCCACCGGAACGCCGCCGGACGTCGCCACGCAGCCGATCAACAAGTACTTCTGCGGCTTGATGAACGCCATCGGCGTGAAGGCCGGTCCGGACGGCTTCCCGGCGGTGGGTGGCACGCACGAGGTGACTCACTTCGGCAAGTACGACGACACCACGCTCTTCGCCGACGAGAGCAATCCGGCAGCCATCAAGGACCCGGGGGAATTCAAGGCGCTTCGCGCGAACAGCTGATCGTCGCGCGCGGGTTACAGGCCCGTGTGCGTCCCCGTGATCCAGACGGTCGCGTGGGAGCCGTCGGGCTGCGTGGCCCAGGTGCGGACGCGGTACTTGCTCGTGGCGACCTGCTGCGCGGTGCCGTAGTTCTCGTGGAAGTAGACGAACGCCGGCGTCGAGCAGTGCCCGCGGCCGGTCAGCGGGTTGTCCCAGAGCCACGCGCCCGCCTGCTCCTTGTACGTGAGCTGCACGAACTGGCTCGTGGCCGCGTCCCAGCGCTGCACGCGCGTGGCCATCTTGGTGTTCGCGCAGTCGCTCATCGCCTGCGACGCGTCGCTCCACGAGGAGGACGAGGAGCCCCAGAAGGTAGGCTGTACGTCGAAGCGGTATGTCTCCGGGGTCTGGTGCTGGTAATAACCGGGCACGGGGAAATCCACGATCGTCGTCGCTCGATCCTGCCCGATGTCCGGACAGATGCCGTCGATCCACTGGTAGGCGCGGACGTAGTTCTCGCTTGCTCCGACCGAAGTGAGCTGCGCGCTTGTGAAGTTCGGGTCGGTCCCCATCGCGCAGGGGTCGGGGTTTCCTCCGAGCTCCTCGGCGCTCTCCGCCGTGTCTTCCTCGTCGAAGCTGCCGTCGTCCGCCGCCACACAGCCCGTGACCATCGAGAAGGTGATGAGACCGAGACCGAGATGATACGCAGCAATCTTCATGGTTCGACTCCCCTTGGTATGCCGGCCTCTCAGGCCGCGCCCGCACCCGCGTCCGCGTCCACGTCCACGTCCACGTCCACGTCCAACCAGAGAGCAGGGAGCGTGCCTGCGACGATCCACTGACCGCTCCCGTGCCTTCAACGAGCTCGCAACGCAGGATCGCGACGCGGGCCGTGGGGCAGACCGCCGCTCGCCCCCGGCGATGGAGGCGGCAGCCTCCTCCATCGGGAGGGCGGTGGAGGCTTGCGCCTCCACCTCGGCTCGCGAGCTGCTTGATGCTCGCGAGCTGAAGCCACCCGCCGGAGCTCGCGCCGCGGCCGTCGTGGCGTCCACTGGGCGCACAAATATCGAGCGCGAAGCGACGAAGCGTGGCCCGCGGGCTGGCCGCTTGCGCAGACGGCAGACGCGAAGATGCTCACTCCTTGAATCGCGGCCAGCGCTCGACGATCGGTTGTGCATGCGGACCACGGAACACCTGGGTATCCTTTGTGTCATGGCGCTTGAACGGAGGGCGGCGCGGCTCGTGGCAGCGGGCGCCACGATGCTCGCCATGGGCTGCAGCGGGAAGTGGACGACGCACGACGACGGCGCAGAGATGGCCGGCGGCGCGGGAGGGAGCGAGGGCACGGCGCAGGGCGGCGATCCGGAGAGCGCGGAGGCCTGCACGGCCGGGGAGGTGCGCTGCAACGCGAGCGGCCTGCGCGAGACGTGCACGAGCGACGGCGCCTGGAGCGTCTCGGATTTCGTGTGCGCGCGAAACGTCGCGGTCGACGACGACGTGGGCAGTTATTGTGTGACGAAGACCGACGGCAGCTATCGTTGCTGGGGCGTCGATCCGGGCGGCACGCTGCCCGCCGAGCGCTACCGACGTGTCCAGCTCACGCGACAGGGGCTGATCGGGCTCACCGAGGACGGTCGGCTGCTCGCGGCGAGCACGGTCCTGCCAGACGGGCTGCCACCTGTCGCCTCCTTTCGGGCGACGAACATGTGGGGCGACCAGGGCGTGTGCCCGCTGTTCGTGGACGGGTCGTTCGCGGTGCTGCTGGATCGCATAGAAGAGAGCCTCCCGGAGCTCACGGACACGGTGATGGAGGTGGAGGGCTCGTTCACGCAAGCGTTGTGCGCCTGGGAGGGGCTCGTCGCCGGCGTGCGCCCGGATGGCAGCCTGTGGCAGTTCCATGGCATGGAGACGATCCCCGGTGAGTTCACCCAGGTGGCGTTCAGCAACCGCATCTTCTGCGGGCTCACGAAGGCCGGCGGCATCCAGTGCTTCGAGCCGACCATCACTTGCGGCAGCGGCGGCATCACGAACTGCGCCGGGCCCGAGTATCCCGAATTTTCGGGCGGGCCGTACCGTTCCATCACTGCCACTGGCGGAGCGGTGTGCGCGCTCGACGCCGAGGGGGCCCTCACGTGCAGGCGCTACGATGGCGCCGACATGCCGATCGACGCCGGGCGCTTCACGTTCATCGAAGGCGGGTACGACCTCCTTTGCGGCGTGCGCACCGACGGCTCTGGCGCCTGTTTCCACCACGGCGGCTGGAACCTTGGTGAGGTCGGTCCGTTCGTGCCCGTCGAGCCGGCGCTCGATCCAGGCTGGTGAGCGCCGGGGCCGCGATCGTGGCAACGCGGACAGGGACGATCAAGGAGCGTGGTAGGACGCGACTTGACCCTGGTAGCGGTAGTCGCCGGCGTTGGACCAGAACACGCCCTGCCCCTCCGGGGCGATGACGCGCCAGGCGACGGGCTGCCCGAAGGCCAGCAGGACGGTCCTGTTGCTCTCGAGATCGTGCGCGTTGACGCTGCGGTTCCCGCCTGTGTCCGTCGAGAAAAGCGTCGAGCCCCGTATGGCCAGCCCTGCCATCGAGTCCCCCTTGTAGATCAAGGTCTTCTGTCCTCCGGCGATGGGCGCCTTGAACACGCCGCCGTCGCCGACGTTGGCCCAGTAGACGAACTCCGCGTCCACCGCGATCCCCGCCGGCTCGGCCTCGTTGTCGGCGATGACGGTCACCTCCCCGCCCGACTTCGCCACCTTGTAAACCTTGTTGGTCGCCGCGCCGCCGGTCCAGTAGAGGTTCTCTGCGTCCTGCGCGAGGTGCGCGGGCCTCCCGGCGCCGGACGCGAGGACGACCGGCTCGCCGCCGTCGAGCGGCATCGTGTAGATGTTCTCGCCGTCGCCGTCGCCGAAGTAGAGGGCCGACGCGTCGCCGATGACGCTCACGACATAGCCGATCTGGGCCAGCGTCTCCACCTCCAGGGTCGCCTTGTCGACGCGCATGAGCGCCGAGGGGATCACCGGATCGTCGTCGCCGCCGCTCGCCCAGTACACGTGGGAGGCGTTGACCCACAGCGCCTTGGGATCGGGATCGGCGGGGATCATCGCCTCTGCCTCGGCGGTGCCCAGCCTCACGCGGAAGATGAATCCATCATTGTTGTCCCCGGTCGCGACGTCCTCGGTGCCGCCGCTCGCGAAGTAGAGGAAGGACTCGTCGACGGCCAGCGCGCTCGGGTAGCGGTGCAGGCTCGCCATCGGGGTCGCCAGGATCATGCCTGGATAGATCCTCGAGAGGCGCTCGGTCTCCGTGACGACGCTGTCCCTCGAGACGTCGTGCCGCGCGAGCGGCGCGAAATCGTCCGAGCCCTCCTGTGCGGTGAAGCCATAGGCGCCGAGGACCGTGCTCTCGCCCAGCTCCGCCCTGAGCTCGACGGTGATCGGCAGCGTGAGCGTGATCGGCCTCTCGAACGTCAGCCCCTCCGGGCCGAGGACGTACATGGGCCCCACCGCGCCCTCGGGGGCCTCGTCGATGCGCGCGATGGTGATCACCGTGTTCTCGCTCACCGCGCCCGGCGGCACCTCGATGGTGAAGCCGTCGTCCGCGGTGAAGGTCCCGCCCTGCGCGTCGACGGAGAACTGCTGGCCGGCCCCCGGCTGTGCGCCGGTCCCTGACGTGGCGCCGCCGCCCGTATCGCCGCCGCTCGCATCGCCGCTGCCGGTGCTGCCGCTGCCGGTACTGCCGCCGCCCGTGGCCCGATTGCCCTTGTCGGTCCCTCCGCACGACGCGCTGCTCAGCGCGGCAGCCGCGCACGCCAACACCACGAATAAGGTCCTTGTCATCGTTTCGCTCCTCCGCGGGCGGTCGTCGCCGCCATGTCATGGAAGGCCATGGTTCTGCCGAGCTCGCCATGGGGGCGGCTTCGACATCACCCTTGATCAGGCAACAGCGTAGCGCCCGATCCGGCGGTGGCGAGCTGAGCCAGAGCAGGTGAGAAACATACAGTCTTTACCTGTCAGGGTTATCCCAGGCGTCCACTTGCCCTGCCCCTTACGCATCGTGGTTGTCCCAGGGGTCCACTCGCTACAGTCCTTACCCGTCAGGGTTGTCCCAGGTGGGCAGTTGGACCACGCGGCGCCGGCGGCTCATGACCCGTCGCGGCGGGGCGACGGCGCCGCGCGGGCGCGCGGGCCACGCTCGACGATGGCGGGTATCGCGCTGGTGAGCGAGGAGCGCGCGGGCACCATCGGCGCCCGGGGAGCGGCAGCCGAGCATGCGCCGAGGAGCCGGGCATCGCGGGCTTCGCGGCGACGAGCGCCTCCTCCAGCGTGCAGCGCATGGCCGAGAGGTGGCCGATCGTGCGGCCGGAGCGGGCGACCGGCTCGCCAGCGCCGGGGCTTGCAGCGCGGCGCCCGTCCGCGTTGTGCGGGCGGATTGAGTTCGTGAACAGTCTGCGTATCCTGGCCTCGCTGCACCGAAGCCACCCGCAGTTCCTCGGAGTCGTCGCGCGAGCACGACGGGAGCCAGCATGCCGATCGGGCAAACGAAAGGGAGTATCGTACCGCTGCGCAGCGCCGCAGCGCCGCGCGTTCGCGGCGTGCAGGCCGCCGCGGTGCTCGCGGCGCTGCTCGGGCTCGCCGCGCCGGCGGCGGCGCAGGCGCAGGCTGCGCCGCCGAAACCGGCGCGCGGCGGCGCGGCGAGGCCCGCCGCGCCAGGCACGGCACCCGCGGCAGCGGGTGCCCCCATCGCTCCAGCGCCCACCCCGATCGCTCCGGCGCCGGTCCCTGTCGCTCCGGCACCCGCCCCTGTTGCTCCGGCGCCGGTCCCTGTCGCTCCGGCGCCGGTCCCTGTCGCTCCAGCTCCGGTCCCTGTCGCTCCGGCACCCGCCCCCATCGTTCCGGCGGGCGGCGCGCTGGTGCCCATCCCGCAGGGCTACTACCTGCCGGTGCCGCCGCTCCCGCCGTGGGCCAACCCGCGGACCATCGAGTACGAAGAGGGGGACCCGATCCCGCGCGGCTACGCGCTCCGGACCAGGTCGGACCGCAAGCTCGCCACGGCGGGGCTGCTGACGTTCGGCATCCCGTACGCGCTCACGTTCACGGTCGCAGGCATCGCGTCGTTCGACGACGACGACTTCGACGAGTTTGGGCCGCTGCTCATCCCGTTCGCCGGCCCGATGATCGCGATCGGGACCCTGGAAGCGGAGGGCGCGGGCATCTTCTGGCTCACGATGGACGCCGTGACCCAGGTGGGCGGGCTCATCCTGTACGCCGCCGGTCTCGCGAGCGAGGACATCTACCTCGAGCGCCAGTTCACGGTGAGCTCACGCGACCCTGGGCCCGCTGTGTCCCGCTGGCCTGCGGTCTCGATCGGCGGGTCCTCCGCCAGCCTCCGATGGAGATTCTGAGCTGGTGCCCCTGCGCCGACAGCCCTCACCCCGAAGGGAGACGCACGTGACCGCGATCCGCACCGTCCTCTCGATGGCCGCGCTGGCTAGCGCGCTCGCGCTCGCAGCGCCGGCTACAGCGCAGAGCGACGCTCCCCCGTCCGCGCAGAGCGCGCCGCCGCCTGGCTACGCGCCACCCGGCTATGCGCCGCCTGGCCATGCGCCGCCCGGCTACACGCTGCCGCCTGGATACGCGCCGCCGCCTGACCACGTGCCGCCCGGGTACGTGCCGTATGCGCCGTCCGTCGTCCTCGGCATGCCGCGAACGCTGACCTTCACGGAAGGCGGGATCCGGCCGGCGGGCTATCGCATCGAGACGCAGATGAACCGCCGGCTGGTGGTCGCGGGGTCGATCGTCCTCGGCAGCGCGTGGGCGCTCTCGGCACTGACGGCGGGGAGCATCCTCAGCGATGGAGGCAGCGACGCCGTCAGCTACTCGCCGATGCTCGTGCCCGTGGGCGGCCCGTTCATCACGCTCGGCACGGGCGAGGACGTCGACGTCGACCAGGACGACGGCCGGCTCGCCGCCGCCCTCCTCCTCTTCGACGGGGCCACCCAGGTGACCGGCTTCGTGCTGCTCGTCGCGGGCCTCGTCAGCAACCAGCGGGTCTGGGTGCGCGACGACATCCCGCGCAAGGTGTCGATCCAGGCCCCCGAGTTCACCGTCGGCCCGACCGGCGCGACCCTGCGCATGAGCTTCTGAGGATCGAACTCGCGTGAGCTAGCGAAACAGGCGCTCTGCTGTTCCCCAGGCGGCTTGTCGCGACAGATTGCCGCCCTCCCTCCACCATTGGCCCCCAACGCGGTCGCGATCGCGATCGCGGTCGTGAACGTGGACGTGGACGTGGACGTGGACGTGGACGTGAACGTGGTCGTGGTCGTCAACGGCTCGTTCGTGAACGTGAACGTCCCCCGAAAGTCACCTCTCTCATTTCCCACGATTCACCTCGCTCAGCGCCATCTTCGTGAGCATCGAGACCGTCCTCTCCAGCAGCTCGCGAGGTTCCACGAGCTCCTGGGCGGTGACGAGACCCAGCGCTTCGAACGCATCGATGATCGCGGCGCATTCCAGCGCCGAGCCTCTCGCAATCGTATAGAATCGGCGCGCATCTCTCTCCGGCTTGCCGCTGCCCTCCGCGATGTTGAGCGGAACGGAAAGCGCCGCTCGACGCAGCTGGTCAGCCAGTTCCCCATGCCCGCGAGGGGCTCGCGCTGCCAGCGGGCCGCTGAGAGCGAGGAATGAGATGGCGCAACGGTAGACGGACGACCACGACCACGTCCACGTCCACGTCCACGACGGTGACCGATGGTGGGGAGGGTTTCGTGTTCTGAGCCCTCGACGACTGGCGAAGGGAGGGTTTTGTTCGACGCTATCAATCTGCTTGTCGAGGTGATCTCGGCGCGCGTTCGCCACAAGCCCACACCTATCGCCCATTTCTAGAGCGCTGACGCAAGAAACCACAAGAGCCCCTCAACATTCCCGAAACGCGAACTCAATCAAATCGTATCGACACGAAATCCTGCCCTCCTCTTAACGTGGCCTGCTCCCGCGATGCCGAGCACCCAGCGGCCTGGCTGCGACCAGGTCGAGTGACAGCCGCTCTGGCAGCTACGCGGGCCTGGAAGGGAGTAGGACCATGAAGGCGATGTCTGCGTTGCTTTGCGCGAGCCTCCTTGCTCTGGTCGGGTGCGCGGCCGAGCCGATCGGCGACGGGGAGCCGCTGGACGCTCTTGAGCGAGATTTCGGTGGACCCGACGGCGTGATGGACCTCTTCGAGAGCGGCAGCGAGGAAGAGATCCGCGCCACGCTCGACGAGTACGGGATCGGCTATGCGGTTCAGGAGCTCATCAGCGACTGCCCGCAGTACTTCCCTTCGGGCGACCGCAACGTATGGCATTCCTTCGACGGAGAGTTCTATTACATCGACGGCTCCGGACGGCCCTACAGGGCATACGCCTATCTTCCGCCGATCGCCGCCGCTCCTCGCAAGGACACCTGTCAGGGGAATGTGGGACGCTGGGGAGACGCCGAGAATCCGTCCAACGACTACGATGGCGGTCACATGATCGGCTCGCAGCTCGGCGGATGGGGAGGACGGGCCAACCTCGTGCCCCAGGACGCGAACTTCAACCGCGGGAACTGGGTGGCGCTGGAGAACAAGATGGCCACCTGCGGCTCGCTGCCCAGTGGACGGCTACGCTACTACATCGGCGCGAACTACCCGAACAGCAGCGCGCTCATTCCGAACAACATGACCATGGAGATCACCAACCGCTCCACCGGAAGCATCGTCTCCATGTCGTTCGCGAACACGGACGGAGGCGGCTCGAACGGCACCTCGGAGAAGAACCGCGGGGTGTCGTGGCTCGGCAGCCAGGGCTGTAACTAGACCCTGCGTCGCCCGTACTGCCGCGGGGGCCGACCGTGCACGGCATGCATCGGCGCCCGCGCCGCGCACATCGCCACCAGGGCTACGCAGTGGTCCGAGCGGCCTTCGGAAGCGCGTTGCACGTCAAGGCCGACTGGCATGTTTCGGCTCCACTCGGCATGCTAGAGTTCATCTGCTGATCCATGCACGTCGACTACATGCCCCCTGCAATGACCGGCCTCGCCGCGGGCATCGGGATGATGGCGGCGCCGGGGCGAGGCCGGCCGCTGGTCGAGGATCTCGACGAACTCCGTCACCTCCACGGCGCCAGCCTCCTCGTCTCGCTGGTCAGCGAGCACGAGCTCGAGCTTCTGGGGATCCAGGATCTGGCCGAGCGTGCGATGGAACGGGGCATTGTCGTCCTGCGCTGGCCTTTCGGCGACTTCTCGGTACCATCCGACATCGCGGCCCTTCATGCGCCGGTCGACCGGATCCTCGACACGGCCGCACGGGGGCGCGCCGCGATCATCCACTGTTGGGCCGGACTGGGCAGGACGGGGCTCGTCGCGGCAGCTTGCTTGGTCAAGCGTGGGCTCGCGCCGGTCGACGCGATAGCCGCCGTGAGGCGTTGCCGCCTGGGGCCATCGAGAACAGCGATCAGGAAGAGGCGATTGCTGACTTCGCGCGCGCTCTCGATCGGAGCACCTGACCCGACGGGTCCGCTGCTCGGGTCGACGCGGCTGCGCGCCTCGCCTACTTCGAGCTCATGAAGCGGGACGGGTGGGACGTGGAGGAGATCGCCGCGATCCTTGCTTACCGCATCACACCGAGCGGCACGCGAAGATGTGCTCGATCGCGTCGATCACGAGCTGCTCCACCTGGTATGCGGTGATCTCGGCGGGGCTCGCGAAACGCAGGAGATCCATCGGCGGCGGCCTCACGATGAGATAGGCGAGGACCTCCGGCGCCTCGCGCCGCTGGATGACCGAGAAGGCGATGCGGTCCGCCCCCGGTGAGGCGCTCGCTCCTCGGATCCCGAGCTCGAGCGCGATGCTCGGCGCCTCGGGCTCCTCATCGAGCGCAATCCGCGGAACATGCCCCGCGGAACCGAGCTCGGAGGCGATCTCCTCGAGGACCGGCCTTATCACCTCGCCGCTCACCGCCCGGAAGGCGTCGTCGAAGGCCCGGCGGTCGCCCGCGAGCTTCTCTTGCTGCCGCGCCGCATAGCGGCTCGTGATGAGCGCCAGGCGGTGCTTGCTATGATCCCTCACGGCGCGAGCAGGAGCACTTTGACCTGGCTCGGGACGATCGAGACGGCCGGGCAGTTCGTCGAGTTCGTGATCGTCATGCTGGTCAGTCGCGTGGCCGGGATGCCGCCGGCGAGCACGGTGAACGACGCCGTGACATGCCGCGACGGGCCCATCACCATGCCCGAGGCGACCCCGAGGGCGACCCCGGGATTGTCGCCGTTCGTGAGCGGCACGGTGGTCGCCAGGTTGTGCGCCGGGGTGCACATGAACAGCACGTTGTACGCGGCCGGTATGCCCATCGGCTGCATCGCGATGTTCGGGTACGGGACCGGGGTCGGGGCGGGCATCGGCGTGAGGCACACGTCGGGTGCGCCGAGAGACATGCCCATCATCTGCGTGTTCGCGAACATATCGCCCTCTCAGCCAAGGTGGATCTGGGAACCGTCGATCTTGGTCAGTCCGCCGCTGTTCACGAGCGTCGTCTCCGCTTTGACGTGGAACGCGGCCCGCGCCTCGAGCTCAAGGTACTCGGCGCGCACCGTCTCGGACCGCGCGATGAAGCGATAGGCCCGGTCGAGCCGCTGGACGAGGCGCTCGGCGACCGTCTCCACCGACTGCGCCACGGTCTTGATGCGGTCGACCTTCGCCGTGAGGCTGTCGCCGAGGAGGCTCAGGACCCCGACCACCGCCTCGGCGCGCGCCGCCGAGAGGCGCGCGGAGCCCGCCGCGATCGTGGCCTCGGCGGGCGTGATCACATCGACCCCATCGCGCCCGCTCACCGAGACCCTTCCCGACGCGGCGGCGATCTCGAGGTCGCCCTCGGCCGAGAGCCGCGCCGGCGCCGCGTCGTCGCGCTCGAGCACCGCGAGCACGTGCGAGCCGCGCTCGTGGTGCGCGACGAGCACCTCGTCGCCGAGCGCGGGCTCGAGCAGACAGCTGGCAGCCCGCCGCGCCTCCGCCTCGCCCGAGCTCGACCTGACACGCAGGCTGCGACCCGAGACGCCCACCACGATCGCGACCTCTTGCGCAGGCCACGCCAGCTTTCTCGCCAGATTGTCTCTCATCGGTACCTCCGCGCCGAGCTCATCGGCCCTCCGTGCGCCGCTCCGCCTTGCTGAGCTCCTCGTCGTCACCCAGCGCCGCGGATCGGTTCGTGAATCGAGTGTCCTGCTCGCGCGTCCGGTGGAAGCGCGCGCGGAACAGCGTGCAGTGCGAGAAGTCGGCGCCCGCGAGGTCCGCGTACGAGAAATCGGCGTACGTCAGGTCGGCGCCGGCGAACGTCGCGCGGGCGCAGCTCGCGTGCTTGAAGATGGCCTGCTGCGCGCTCGCGCCCTCGAGGCTCGCGCCCTCGAGCCGCGCCTTCACGAAGAGCGCCTGATCGACCTTCGCCTTCCTGAGCGTCGCGTCCGACAGGGAGGCCTCCGCGAAGAGCGCCCGCTCGAGGCTCGCCTCGTCGAGGCGCGCGCCCGCGAGGGAAGCACCCTTGAAATTTGTCTGCGTCATCCGCGCGCCCCGGAGGTCGCAGCCGCTCAGGTCGACCTCCATGAGCTGCGCGAGCGTGAGATCCATCCCCGAGAGATCCTGGCCGGCGAGCTTGCCCCCGATCAGCATCGCCTTCTCGAGGCGCGCGCCGCGCAGGCGCGCTGTCGACAGGTCCGCCTTGAGGAGCACGGTCTGCACGAGGTTCGCGCCCTCGAAGCTCACCCGCGGGGCGTCGGCGTCGACGAGCGCGGCGCGGTCGAGGTTCGCCCCCTTCAGGCTCGCCTCCTCGAGGCGCGGCTTGATCAGGCTCGCGATGGTCAGGTCGGCGCCGTCGAGCGAGGACCGCGACAGATCGCACTCGACAAGGCTGGCGGCGACCAGATCGGCTTCACGCAGGTCGGCCGCGAGGAACGTGCACCGGTCCCACGTGCCGTGCCGGAGGCGCGCCCCCGCGAGCTGCGCCCCCTCGAACCGGCAATCCGAGAAGATGGACTCGTGGAGCCGCGCGCCCGTGAGGTCGGCGCCCCGGAACGACACGCGCTCGAAGACGGCTCCGGAGAGATCGGCGCCGCGGAGGTCCATGCCCGCGAGATCCTCGTCGACTACCGGATCCGCGCTCGCGACGCGGGCGAGGAGATCGTCCTTGGTCATCGCTTTCGCCTCGGGAACAACGTCTGGACGACGTGGGCGTCCTTGAAGCTCGTGCGCGCGTCGCCCTCGGTGCCCATCAGGTTCGCGCGGAACAGGTTGGCCCGGAGGAACGACGCGCCGTGGACCTTCGCACCTTGCAGCATCGCCTCCATCAGGTTCGCGTCCGACAGCTCGGCGTTGCCGAGATCCGCGCGCATCAGCCGCGCCCCTTGCAGGCTCGCGCCCGCGAGGCGGGCCTCCTGCAGGTCCGACTCGCTGAGATCACAGCCGTCGGCCCGGACGCGCGCGAGCCCGGCGCCCTTCAGCGAGGCGCCGCGCATCGTCGCGAGGGCGAGCTCCGCGCCCGAGAAATCGGCCCCGCCGAGCTGGCACGCGAGCACGAGGCGCAGGTTGTTCGCGCGGGCGGCCCGGAAGCAAGCGCCCTCGGCGCCCGTCTCGACGAGCGCCGCGCCCTCGATCACGGCCTCCGCGAGGCTCGCGCCGGCCAAGCGGCACCGGAAAAACGTGGCTTTCCGGAGGCTTGCGCGATCCAGCCGCGCCCCCTCGAGGTCGCACTCGTAGAAGAGGACCTCGTCCGCGAGCGCGCCCGAGAGGTCGCCGCGCGCGAGGCGCGCCTCGAACAGGTCGGCGCCGCGCAGGTCGGCGCCCGCGAAGCGCGCGCCCCCGAGCTCGCCGCGCTGCAGGATCGCCTTGGCGAGGCGCGCGCCGCCGAAGTCGGCCCCGCGCGCCTCGACCTCGCCGAGGTTCGCGCCCTCGAGGCGGACGCCCTCGAGGCGGGCGCCCTCGAGGCGGGCCCGCACCAGCACGGCGCCCGACAGATCCGCGCCAGCGAGCGCGCACTCGCGCAGGTCCGCGCGCTCGAGGAGCGCCTCCCGCAGGACGGCCCCGGACAGGTCGAGCCCACGGAGGTCGGCGCCGGTGAGGTCCCAGCCGGTCATCGGGCTCCCCGACGCGAGCGCCGCCTCCACGCGCCCGCGGAGGTCGCGCTGCGCGGCGTCGTCCAGGATCGCCGCGGGCGCCATGTGGTGCGCGGCCTGCCTGTAGGCGAGGATCTGCGCCTCCTCGAGCTTGCGCAGCTTCGCGAGGAACGCCGGATCCTCGATCTGGGCCTCGAGCTCGTCCATCGGGGCGCCGAGGTCGCGGCCGATCTGGGCGGTCTCTCGCATGCGGGCGAGGTGCTCTTCCGCGCGAAACTTAGGCGGCCCGCCTGCCTCGCGCTTCGATTTCTCGATCACCTCGTCGAGGTCGATGCCGTGCTCGGCGAGGTTCAGGCGCGCCTGATCGAGGGCCTCGGCCTGCTTGACCTTCGCCTCGGCCTCGAGGCGGGCGGCCTCCGCCTCGACCCGCTCCATGTACTCGGGCAGCTCGTCGAGCTTCGGCGGCGCCTCCGGCGGCGGCAGCTCGCGCGGGATGCCCTTCTCGTCCGGATCGATCCCCAGCACCCGCACGGACATGCGGGCACTGTCGAGCTCCCGCTGCGCCCGCTCGCGCGACCGCCGCTCCAGGACGCCCTCGCGGCGCAGGAGCTCGTCCATGTCGCTGATCTTCTCATCCGGCAGCGCGGGGGCGTCGGGATCGGGGTCCGGGAGCAGATCGCGATCGCGCAGGGCGACGAGGTGCCCCTTCTTCTTGTCGAGGCGCTGCGCGAAGACGGCCTCGTAATGTTCCTTCGGCCGGGGGGCGCCGCGGCGCTCGAGCGCGGCGAGCAGGCACTTCACGTCGCGGGCGTCGTCCTCCTCGATGCGCGCGACGCCCCGGAAGATCGCGATCATGCGGCGGATGTTGGGCAGGAGCACGAGCGTCTCGAGCCTCGTCCCGATCTCCTCGAGCGCGTCCTCGCGCGAGGCCCGCGTCAGGAAGCAACGCGCGGCGAGCTCGGTCACGCGGCCCGTCAGCATGGCCTGCTCGGGGTGGAGCTGCTCGATCGCTATCGGCTCCCCGCCCTGGAAGAAGCCGGGCAGGCGTTGATCAAGCGGCGCCACCATGAAGTACTCCGGGTCGAGATCGCGGGCGAAGCCCGGGAAATCGTTCTCGAGCCACGCCGCGTCGTACGTCCCGAGCTTCGCGTGCCGCTCGGGCCAGGTGGCGTCGAGGGGACCGAACGCCGCGGGAGGCGGCCGATCGTTCGGCGAGGTGATGAGGTGCTTCGGGTGCTCGAGCTGCGGGAGCGGGTGGTGACTCTTCCCGTCCTCTTCCGCCGGGGCAAACCCCATCCCGATCGGGTTCGGGGCGAAGCCTGGCCCGCCGAAGGCCCTGTCCCAGCCGAGGGCGAGCTCGGTCAGGGGCTCGGGCTCGCTCGGCACGCCGCGCTCCCAGCGGCGCTTGCCGACGACGTACACGGCCTTGTCGATCGGGCCGACCTGCACGCGGGCCCGGAACGCCGGCCGCGGGGTGCCGCCCGCCGCGAACGCCTTGCCGAAGGCGAGGACCTCGCCCCGCGGCTTCGGGAGCCCCTCGTCGAGCGCGACGTCCTTGCCGAGCTGCTTCGGGATCTCCTGCCACATCGCGATCTCCGGGAGCGGGAGCTCCGGAGCGTCGAGGGGGAGGTACGCCGTGAGGCCGAGCGCGAGGAAGCGCTGCTGCTGCAGCTCGAAAACGCGCTGCAGGACGGAGAGGCGTTGGGGTTTGATGACACGCATAGGGGGAATGGGGGTCGCTCAGGCAGGACGGGCGCTCATGGGTTGCGCTCGCCCCTCGCGCCGCGCGCGATGTACGAGCGAGACAGGTTGGCCCAGCTCACGTCGGGGTAGATGAGGCTCGAATCGACGCTGTCGATCTTGACCGCAACGCGCTTTCCCGGCTCCACCATCGACAGCGAGCTGATGTTCAGCTCCCACTCCGTCCTCGCGAGGTACGCGGCCCCGCCGGGCGGCTGCACCTCGAGCCGGACCTCGACGAAGGCCATGGCGCCGTCCTCGAAGGTGCCGAGGGTCCGGCTCGACACCACCGTGGCCGGAGCGAGGCTCGCGCGAGCCGCCCTCGCGGCGAGCTCCGTCATCCGCTCCTTCACCTCGCCGAGGTGGGCGCCTTCCCGGCGGAAGACGAAGAAGAGGATAGCCGCGAGGACGAGCAGCGGCACGAGGATGGCAGAGAGGATGATGATCGTACCCATGTCGCTGCGCGATCTCCCCTTCGGGTTCACAGGCGCCGAGCCGCGGCCCGACCGCCAGCGCCGGCGGTCGAGGCCAAGCTCCTGCAAAAGAACGACCCAAAGACGACCTTGCTCGCTGTCTCAGCTGAGCACATGGACGCCGGAGAGGTGATAACGCAGCGCTGTCATCGCGAGCCGCGTCGGGAGCTGAGAGATCTTTGCCGCGCCTGACTGGATGGAGACAGGCTTCACCGTGACCTCGACGGCGCTGTTGATCGCGAGCGAGGCGCCCCATTTGAACGCCAGCGCCACGCCGCCCGTGATGTCGAGCTTGGCCGCGTAGGTCGCGGTGAGAGCGGCCGAGAGCTCCAGCGTCGCCTTCGCGCCGATGAAGGTGGAGACGCTGCCGCCGACGGCGTTGGTGTTCGAGAGGCCGAGGAACGTGTCGGACTTGATACCGGCGGTCACGTTGACGTTGTTCGAGACGAAGAGCTTCTTGAACGGACCGTAGGTCTTGAGCTCCTCGGCGCCCTTGATCTGCCCCATCAGGTTGCCGTCGACCGTCTGGATCATGTTGCTCTTGACGCTGACCTCGCACTGGTCCTGCGTCTCGAGCGTCAGCTTGCCCTTGCTCTTGACGGTCGTGGTCCCGGCCTTCGTGTCGACGAGGGTGTCCCCGGCGTCGACGTTGACCGTGTAATTGCCGGTCTTCACCGTCGTCGTGGTGTCTCCCTTCACCGTGGTGGTCATCGTGCCTGCATCGACGTCGGTGAAGAGGTTGCCGCTGAGCACGTGGAGCGCCGTGTCGCCCTTGACCTCGGTGTAGGACGAGCTGGCGTCGACGAAGAGCTCGTGGATCCCGGATTGCACGTGGGTGATCCAGTTGTCCTTGATGGTGGCGACCCAGGAGCCGCCGCCGTTCTGGCCCACGGTCTGGTCGAAGTTCTTGCCCGCGTCGAGCAGCGTGTTGTCGTCTGTCTTCACGATGAGCTCGTGATCGTCGTTCGGCGCGCCCATGCGAACGTACGTGTTCGAGTAAGGCGTCGAGAGGGTGACGCGCTGCTGCCCTGTCTTGTCCTCGAGCTCGAGCCGGTTCCGCCCGCCCGTCTGGATGACGTTCTTCGTGTGGTTGCCGCTCGTGACCGGGCTCGGCGTGAGCGCGTTCGGCACCACGCCCGCGATCACCGGCCGGTCGGGGTCGCCGCCGAGGAAGCTGAGCACCACCTCCGTGCCCCTGCGGAGCGGGAAATGAAAGCCCTCGATGCCGCCGCCGTGCGGCTGCATCATGCGCACGAACGTCGAGGCCTTCCCGCTCTTCAGGTTGCTCTCGTCGAACTTGAACTTCACGTTGTAGCGGCCGAGATCGTCGATCTGGGCGTACTCGCTCTCTGCCGGTCCGTCGACGGAGCCGTTCTCGTATCCGTAGATGCGCGGCCAGGGCGTGCGGGACTCCGCGCGGAGCTGCGTCTTCGCAGGGATGGCGGTGATCTCGACGAAATAGGCCTCCTCGTGCGGCAGATCGAGCAGCTCGCGGTACCCGGTCGCCCCGGCCAGCTGGTTGCCGTAATGGTGCGCCTCGATGGTGAGGTGCTTCGCGTTGAACGCCGCGCGCGGGTGCTCGTCGAGCTCGAACGTGTAGCCGGGCCGGAGGTGCAGCCGCGTGCCCCTCCCCTGGTACAGCACCTGCCGCGCGAGCAGCTCCTCGGCCCGGATCTTCGCGAGCCGATCGCCCGCGGCCGGCGTGAAGAAGCGCTCGCCGTACAGGCTCACCTCGCCCGCGCCGTTCGGCGATACGCGCGCCGACCCGGCGACGCTCAGGTTGGGCCGCGCATAGTCGTAATCCTTGAGCTTGATCACCGCCGGCAAGGTCGTGTGCTGGCTGGTGAACGTGCGGAGCGACATCCCCGCGCTCACGTCGTACCCCAATTGCGGGTGGTAGCGGACGGGCTGGCCAATCGGGTCCTCCTCGTACGACTTCGTGTCGCAGAAGATGACCTTGTCGCCGTCGGGCGTGTGCTCGAAGAAGTAGAAGATGCCCTCGCGCTCCATCCACCGCGCCAGGAAGTCGAGATCGCTCTCCCGGTACTGGCAGATGTGCTCCTCGACCTCGTAGCTGCCGAGGCGCATCTCGTACTCGTCAGGTCCGATGCCGTTCTCCTCGAGGACGGCCTTCATGACGTCGGGCAGCGACTGCCGGGTGAAGATGCGGCTGCGCCTGGAGAGGCCGAGCAGCCAGAGCTTCGGGACCAGCACCGCCCGGACGAGCGAGCGCCCGTCCAGCTCGTGGAGCATGCCCACGGTCGCGAGGACGCCGCCGAAGACGAAGGGCGGAACATCGTCTTTGGCCCAGTCGAGCACGAGCGAGGCCTTGGCGCCGACGGCATCGGGCAGGTCCAAGGACTCCGCGTCCTCGCCCTGGAGCAGGAGGAAGATCTCGATCTGATACGGGCGCGAGATGGCCTCGACGCCCCGGAATCCGATGACGCGCGTGGAGCTGGGGAGCGCGCCCGAGGAGATTTTGATGAGGTCGTCCATGGCCTTCCCTGCGTTGTTTGCGGGCACACGCCCGGTGCCATCAGGTGAATCGTCCGCCCGTCGTCTCGAGGAAGCTCGCTGACACAGCTAGTCAGAGATCCGTCAGGTGGTCAACCTGCCGAAGAGCCGTCGATGCCGGCGTCGGCGGGTGGGATCTCGACGAGCGCGCGCAGGATAGCGCCGCTCGATTTCGCGCTCGCGAGCTTGACCCCATAGACGTTGGCGCCCGCGAGGTCCGCGTCGCGCAGATCGGCGCCCTCGACGTTGGCGCACGGCAGGCTCGCCTCCTTCAGCTTCGCCGCGCGCAGGACGGCGCCCGCGAGGTTGGCGCCCGCGAGGCTCGCTCGCGAGATGTCGGCCTTGCTCCCGTTGATGTCCGCGAGGCACGCCCGATCGAAGACGGCCTCGACCAGGCGCGCTTGCCGCAGGTCGGCACCCTCGAGCGACGCGCCCTCGAAGCGCGCGCGCGACCCCTTCGCGAAGGCGAGGTCGGCGTTCTTGAGGAGCGCGGAGGAGAGCTGCGCGCGGTCGAGCGTGGCGCGGGAGAGATCGGCGCGCGTCAGATCGGCCGCGTGGAAGCTCGCGTCCGTCAGATCCGTGCCGCTCATGTTCGCCCCGGAGAGGCGCGCCGACGCGAAGTTGCATCGGGTAAGCGTCGAGCCGGCGAGGTTCAGGCGCTCGAGCGAGGCGCCGCTGAAGTCGATGCCGTCGAGCTCGGCGCCCGCGAGCTCCAGGTCGTGGAGCGGCTGGCCGCTCCGGAGGCGGGCGATCAACGTCGCGCGGAGGCCCCGGATTTCCGGCTCGGGTGGCGCTGCGGTGAGCGAGGCCGCAGCGGGCGAAGCTGACGCGGGCTCGGCGGGCGAGGCCGGAGGGGGCTCGGCGGGCGCGACGGGCGAAACCAAAGCGGGCTCGGCGGGCGAAACCAAAGCGGGCGCGGCCGGGGCGTGCGGTGGCGCGACAGGCTCGGCAGTGTTCTCGGTGATCGCCGTCACCGTGAGGCCGAAGGGCACCGCATCGAGCTGCGGTGCGTAGAGGTTTGTCGGGTCGCTCGCCATGACGGCGGGCAGCGGAGGCGGCGGCGCCAGATGCGGGCGGGCGCTCCAGGGCGCCCCCGGGATCGCTGTCACCGGGGAAGCGCGCCCGCTGCCGGGCGCGGCGAGGGCGAACGGCGGCTTCATCCGCATGTCCGCGGCGTGGCTGCTGTCGCGGGCATCGGCCGTGTGCTCCTCGACCAGCAGCGTCCTGGCGATCGGTCGCCTGCCCGCGACCGGGCCAGGCGCGCCGTGCCAGCGAGGGGGCTGCGGAGGGGCGGCCGCTGCAGAAGGCCATGCCAGGGGCTGCCCCGGCATCTCGACGCCCGCGACCACGCGCATGCGGGCCGGCGTGTCGCCTGGCAGCAGGGCGACGTTCCCTCGCCAGACCACGGAGCAAAGCAGCCGGTCGGCGTCGATGGTCAGCGTGTCGGCGGCGAGCTCGACCGGCTGCCCCTGGTCTTCCCCTTCCGTGCCGGTCCGATAGAGCCGTGCGAGCCCGCGGGCCGAAGGCAGGCTGGACCGGAGCCACGGCCAGTGCGGGTGCAGGCCCTCGAGGAAGACCCACTCGTCGCCGCGGAGGAAGTCGATCTGCTGATCCGCAGGCGCGGCCTGGAAGTACCGGAAGTCGAAGCTGCCATCGAGATCCAGCGCCAGAGGGTCGGCCGCCTGATCCCGCGCGAGGAGATGCCGCCGCGGGGCCCAGTGCCTCGCGATCGGGCCGAAGCCCGCCGGCCGCATCGGATCGCCCGGATCAACGATGCTCGGCAGCACCGCGTCGGAGCCCACGCCCACCGGGTTCACATCGAGGTGTGGGCCGCCGAGCGCGCGCTCGTACACGAGCGGCATCCGGCTGAACGGACGGGGGCTCGGCGCCTCTCGCGTGCGGTCGCCGAAGACATGAAGTGCCTTGTTGAGGATCCAGCGGCCATCGCGGAAGAGCGCGACCCGCACCGGGAGCGCCGTGGCGGTCGTTCCCACGGGCGCGCAGGCGTGCCCGCGAACAACGACCCCGGCGCCCGGCAGGTAGGGTGCCGTCTCACTGGCCTCTTCGAGGCTGCCCCACCCCTCCCGAAGCTGGTCGGTGCGGACCAGATCGGCCGCTGCGGCGAGCTCTGCGCTCCTGTCGTGCACGAGCGCAAAGGTGGCCTTGACGAGGACGGTGAGCCGCTCTGCGCCCCGCATGCGCCACAGAACGGCGCCGCAGGCGGATGGCGACAGGGCGACGACGGAGAGGGGCCAGGGCGATTGCACGACGCGTGGTCACGGGGCCCCGCGCACCTCGACGGCAGCGGAGGGCTCTGAGCCCCTCAACATAGCCCCGCTCTCCTATCGGGCGCAAGCGCAGGACCTGACCGGAGGCGGCTCGCGGTCGGGTCTCTCGCAGGAGCATGGCGCCGTGAAGATGCTCCGGTGTTCGCCTTGTGTGGGGTTGTCGGGGGCCAAGATCCAACCTCGATCCGAAAGCCAAGCTCCTCGTAGCGGCCGTCTTCGTCACCTGGACCACCTGCCTGGTTCTCGCGTGGCCGAGCGCATCAACGAAGGACACCGAGAAGAGAACCACTGGAAGGCCAATCCCGATCAACCCGAGGTGGAGAGCCACCATCGGATTCGAACTCCCGCTGCGCCATGTGGCGAGCGCGGCAGTGGCGACGGCGCTGGCCATGAGGCCAGCCAGACGCGAGGCGGTCGCACTCGAATCGAGAGGTTGCGTTTCAATCAAACACGACCACGACCGCTGCGCGAGGGCCCCGCTCATGTCGCGACATCCTCGCTGCCTGCTCCGCGAGGCGCCCGCCCATGTCCGACATCCCCGCGGGCCTGCTCCGCGAGGCACCCGCCCATGTCCGACATCCCCGCGGGGCTGCTCCGCGAGGCACCCGCCCATGTCGCGACATGCCCGCCGCCTGCTCCGCGAGGCACCCGCCCATGTCCGACATCCCCGCGGGCCTGCTCCGCGAGGCACCCGCCCATATCGTACCTCCCCGCGCAGGCCATCGACGGCGCGCGCCGGGACGCGCCCCCCTCCCCTCGGAGGCGTAAACCAAGCTCGTTCGGTCACGCTCAGGGCACGAAGCCCCCCTCCCCCCCACCATCGGTCACCAACGTGGACGTGGACGTGGACGTGGACGTGGACGTTTACGTGGACGTGGACGTGGACGTGGACGTGGTCGTGGTCGTGGTCGTTCACGACCTACCGTTGACGACCACGACCACGACCACGACCACGTAAACGTTCACGACCACGTAAACGTCCACGTCCACGTCCACGTCCACGTCCACGTAAACGTCCACGTCCACGTAAACGTCCACGTAGACGTTCGGATGTAGGAGAACTCGGCGCGATGCTTGGTTAACGCAAATGCACCGCTCGCGACCGGCCCTCGACGGCATCGCCGAGCAGCACCGCGAGGGTGCCCCCCTCAGCGCGCCAGACGGTATATCGCGTCGAACGGCGAGCCGCCCTGCGGAACCTCCCGCGCGACGCCGCGCTCCGGGTTCGCCGCCAGGTGGCGCAGGATCCAGAACACCGTCTCGACGTCGTCCGTGCCGGCCGCCTTCGCGACCTCGGCGAGCGACAGCGCGCGGCCCGCGCTCGCGCCGAGCGCCGCGAGCACCTTGGCCTGCAGGTCGAGCACCTCCTGCGCGGCCTTCTTGCCGGCCTCGACGCCGGGCTGGTGGTACGCGTTGATGCCCACGAGCGACGCGTACAGGCCCACCGCGCGCTCGTAGAGCGCGATCAGCATGCCGACGGCGCGCGCGTCGACCGTGTCGATCGTGAGCGTGATCGACTCGCGCCCGCTCTCGGTCAGCGCCTTGCGGGTCCCCTGGAGGAAGCCGTCGAGGTAGTCGCCGGTCGTGACGCCGGGGTCGACCTCGAGCACGCCGCGCGACGGCGCGCGATCCCGAAGCACCTCGATGAACGTGACGAAGAAATTGTCGAGCCCGTCACGGAGCTGCTGCACGTACGCGTGCTGATCCGTCGAGCCCTTGTTGCCGTACACGGCGATGCCCTGGAAGACCTCCTTGCCCTGCCGATCGAGCCGCTTGCCGAGCGACTCCATCACGAGCTGCTGGAGGTAGCGCGAGAAGAGCTCGAGCCGGTCCTTGTACGGCAAGAGGACCATGTCCTTCCGGCCCACGCCGCCCGTCGCTGAGTACCAGGCGAGCGCGAGCAGCGCCGCCGGGTTCCGGAGCACCTCCTTCGAGCGCGTGACCTCGTCCGTCTCGCGCGCGCCCTGCAGCATCTCGACGATCGACAGCCCCTGGAGCGCCGCGGGCAGCAGGCCGACCGCCGACAGCTCGCTCGTGCGCCCGCCGACCCAGTCCCACATCGGGAAGCGGGCAAGGAAGCCGTGCTTCGTCGCATACCGGTCGAGCTCGCTGCCCTCCCCCGTCACCGCGACCGCGTGCGCGCCGAGCGAGAGGCCGAGCCGCCGGTACGCCGCCTCGAGCTCGAGCATCCCGTTGCGCGTCTCCTTCGTGCCGCCCGACTTCGAGATGATCACCGCGAGCGTCGCGCCGAGATCGTCGCCGATGGCGTCCAGCGTGCGATCGATCCCGTCAGGATCCGTGTTGTCGAAGAAATGGATCTGCATCCGATCGGCCGGCGTCCCCAGCGCCGAGGCGACGAACTGAGGCCCGAGCGCGGAGCCGCCGATCCCGACGACGAGCACCCTGCTGAAGCGGGCCGCCCGCTCCGGCCGGACCCGCGCCGCGTGCACGTCCGCGGCGAAGCTCAGGATCCGCGCGTTCGTCTCCTCGATCGCCGCGCGGAGCGCCGCCTCGGGCGCGAGCTCCGGCGCGCGCAGCCAGTAGTGGCCGACCCGGCGGCCCTCGTCAGGATTCGCGATGCTCCCGCCCTCGAGCGCCGCCATCTCCGCGAGCGCCGCCTGGATTCGCGGTTCCATCGTGGTAAAAAAGTCGCTCCCGAAGCGGATCCGGCTCACGTCCAGCCAGAGACCGAGGCTGGGATCGTGGAAGAGGTGGTCCCGGAAGCGATCGAAGGGGAGGACGGCGGGCGCCGGTCCTCGACCCGGGGTTCTGCGGTCTTGATCCATGGCCCCCCTTCTACCGCTTCTCCCTACCGTTTCTCCAGGCGGTCGAACCCCTTGCCCGGACGATGTTCCGCCCCACGAGGCGAAGTCATCGGAAAACGACTCTAGCGTGCCGGCCCGACACGCGTTATTTGCAGCCCGACCACGATGCAGCTTGATTTCGGAATCAATGCAGGGCTCGTCGAGGAGCTCTATGCCCAGTACCTCGAGAACCCGGAGTCGGTAGACCCCGGCTGGCGCTCGTTCTTCGAGGGAAAGAACGGCGGAGCGACGCCGAGCAGGCTGCCCGCTCCGGCGGCGCCGCCGACCATCCCGAACCACGTGCTGCGGCCCGGAAACGGGAACGGGCACGGGTACGGGAATGGCAAGACGAACACGAACGGCGAGGCCGCGAAGACGCTGGAGGCCGCGTTCGCACGGACGCTGAGCGAGCACCCGAGCTCGCCCGAGTCCTCGCGCGATCTCAAGGTGCTCGCGGAGGCCGCGATCAAGGCGCGCGTCTACGCCCTCGTGAACGCCTACCGCGTGCGCGGCCACCTCTTCGCGCACGTCGACCCGCTCGGCCTGCCGCCCGCCACGCCGCCCGAGCTCGACCTCACGAACTTCGGGCTCCGGGTCGAGGACCTCGAGCTGCCGTTCCCCACGACCGACCTCGCCGGGGTGCCGCCCGTCCTCACGCTGCGCGAGATCATCCGCCGGCTCGAGGAGACGTACTGTCGCTCGATCGGCGTCGAGTTCACGTTCATCGAGGAGCCCGAGGCGCGCCAGTGGCTCCAGCAGCAGATGGAGTCGACGCGCAACCGGCTCACGCTCGACCGCCAGAAGCAGCTCCGGATCCTCACGAAGCTCTCCGACGCCGAGATCTTCGAGCAGTTCATCCACAAGTCCTACGAGGCGGGGACGAAGCGCTTCTCGCTCGAGGGCGCCGAGAGCCTCATCCCGCTGCTCGACCTCATCATCGAGCGCGCGGGGGCGCACGAGGTCGACGAGATCGTGGTGGGCATGGCGCACCGCGGCCGGCTCAACGTCCTCGCGAACATCATGGACAAGAGCCTGCGAGAGATCTTCGCGGCCTTCGAGGACAAGAACGCGGAGCGCCACCTCGGCAGCGGCGACGTCAAGTACCACCTCGGCTACTCGACCGATCGCACGCTCGAGAACGGCCGCAACGTCCACCTCACGCTCACGTTCAACCCGAGCCACCTCGAGTTCGTGAACCCCGTCGTGCAGGGGCGCGTCCGCGCGAAGCAGGACCGCCGGCTCGCCGACGGCGCCGCCGACGCGCGCCGCCGCGTGATGCCGCTGCTCATCCACGGCGACGCGGCGTTCATCGGGCAGGGCGTCGTCGCCGAGACGCTCAACATGATGAACCTGCAGGGCTACACGACGGCCGGCACGGTCCACGTCATCGTGAACAACCAGGTCGGGTTCACGACCGATCCGATGGAAGGGCGCTCGACCCGCTACGCGTCCGACATCACGCGGATGCTCAAGGTCCCGGTGTTCCACGTGAACGGCGAGGACCCGGAGGCGGTCGCCCACGTCGCGCAGCTCGCGATCGACTACCGCACGCGCTTCGGCTCCGACGTGATCATCGACATGTACTGCTACCGGCGGTACGGCCACAACGAGGGCGACGAGCCGCGCTACACGCAGCCGCGGATGTACGCCGCGATCGACAAGAAGCCCACGGTCCGGCAGGTGTACGTCCGGCGCCTCATGGAGCTCGGGCAGGTCACCGAGGAGAAGGCCGACGAGATCGTCGTGCGGCGCCGCGAGGCGCTCGCCACCGCGCTCGACGAGGTGAAGCAGAAGGGCTTCGCGCCGGTGCTGTACTCGATGGGCGGCGTGTGGTCGCACTACCGCGGCGGCGCCGACCACGCGACGCCGGAGGTGCCGACGAGCGTGCCGGCCGAGAAGCTCATCGCGCTGTCGGAGAAGCTCCTCGAGCTGCCCGAGGGCTTCAAGGCGCACCCGAAGGTGCTGCCGACGCTCCAGCAGCGGCACGACAAGCTCGTCGCCGGCGAGCCGTTCGACTGGGGCACGGGCGAGATGCTCGCCTACGCGTCGCTGCTCGCCGAGAAGACGCCGGTGCGGCTCTCCGGTCAGGACGTGCAGCGCGGCACCTTCAGCCACCGGCACGCGGTGCTGCGCGACGTCGAGACGAGCACGCGCTTCGCGCCGCTGTCGCGCGTGGCCGAGGGGCCGGCGCGCTTCGAGGCGTACAACAGCCCGCTCAGCGAGGCGGGCGTGCTCGGCTTCGACTTCGGCTACAGCCTCGACTACCCGGACGGGCTCGTCATCTGGGAGGCGCAGTTCGGCGACTTCCTGAACGGCGGGCAGGTCATCGTCGATCAGTTCATCACGTCGAGCGAGGACAAGTGGCACCGGCTGAGCGGCATCGTGCTCTTGCTGCCGCACGGCTACGAGGGCCAGGGGCCGGAGCACTCGAGCGCGCGCATCGAGCGCTGCCTGCAGAACAGCGCCGAGGACAACATCCAGGTGTGCAACCTGACGACGCCGGCGCAGCTGTTCCACGTGCTGCGGCGGCAGGTGCACCGGCCGTGGCGCAAGCCGCTCATCATCGCGACGCCGAAGAGCCTGCTGCGCGTCCCGGCGACGTCGAAGGGGCCGCACCGGCCGGTGTCGACGATCAAGGATCTCTCCGAGGGCAAGTTCCAGCGCGTGCTGGCCGACACGAGCGGGGTCGATCCGGCGGACGTGAAGCGGGTGCTGCTCTGCTCGGGCAAGGTCTACTACGACCTCGCGCTCGCGCGGGAGACGCGCGGACTCAAGGACGTGGCGATCCTGCGGCTGGAGCAGCTGGCCCCGCTGAACGAGGAGATCGTGAACGCGCTCGCGCCCTACAAGGACGGCACGCCGCTCGTGTGGGTGCAGGAGGAGCCGCGCAACTACGGCGCCTGGTACTACATCCTCGCGGTGCTCCGGCAGCGCATCGGCGACCGGCTCCCGCTCTCGTGCGTGAGCCGCGCGCCGAGCGCGAGCCCGGCGACCGGCTCGCGCGCGAGCCACCTCCTCGAGCAGAAGATGCTGATGGATGAGGCGTTCGTCGGGGGCAGCCGGTGAGCGGCGACGCGGCGAGCCTGCAGGACAGGTACTCGCCGCAAGGCCGCTGCTTCGGCTGCGGGCCAGCGAACGACAAGGGGCTCCGGCTGAAGAGCCGCGTCGAGGGCGACGCGGTGGTCTGCGACTTCACGCCGGAGCCGCACCACGAGGCGTTCCCCGGGATGCTCAACGGCGGCATCATCGGGGCGCTGCTCGACTGCCACTCCAACTGGACCGCGGCCTACCACCTGATGAAGGCGCGGGGGGCCGACGCGCCGCCGTGCACGGTGACGGCGGACTTCCACGTGAAGCTGAAGAAGCCGACGCCGCTCGGCGGCCCGGTGCACCTGCGGGCGCAGGTCGCCGAGGCGGAGGGCGATCGCGTCGTGGTCGAGGCGACCCTTGAGGCGGGGGGGCGGGTCACGGCGACGTGCCGCGGGACGTTCGTGGCGGTGAAGGAAGGGCACCCGGCCTACCACCGCTGGTAGGCGCGGCCCTCCCCTTTCCGGCTCCGCGGCGCCCGGCCTCGGCTACGCTACGCAGCCTGCGCGGCGCGGACCGCCGCGCGCGCCTGCCCGATCGATGCAGCTGTTCATCGCGCTCGCACTCTTCGAGGGCTGTCCCTTCGACTTCCTGAACAGCCCGGCCGCGCTGCGCGGCGCGCTGGAGGCGGCCGTCGCCGCCGGGCCGTTCACGCTGCTGGAGATGGCGGTGGTCCCGTTCTCTCCGCAAGGGATCACCGCGTGCGCCGTCGTCGGCGAGTCGCACGTGGCGCTGCACTCGTGGCCCGAGTCGGGGCGGCTCTTCGTCGACGTCGCCTCGTGCAGCACGCTGGAGAGCGTCCGCCGCGCCGTGGCCGCCGTCGGGAGCGCGCTGCCCGAGGGGCGGCTCGCGACCCTCGACGAGCGGATCGTCGATCCCGGCGGCGCGCGGGCGCCCTGACGCGGCGCTGAGCCCTCGCGGAGAGGCGCAGGCGCCCTCACGCGGCGCCGCGCCCCCACGGCACGGGCAGCGCGCCCTGACGCGGCGCTGAGCCCTCGCGGAGAGGGCGCGCGGCCACGCCGGGCGCGGTGTGGATCAGTGGTGGCCGAGGACGCGGCGGAGCGGCTTGTTGAACGCGAACATCGCGGCGCCGGCGCCGAGGCCGAGGATGGTGAGCATCAGGAAGAACATGTCCTTCGACCAGCGCTCGTAGAAGATGCCGATGTAGCCGCTCAGCGTGTTGCCGAGGAAGCTCGAGACGAACCACATGCCCATCATCATCGACACGATCCGCACCGGCGAGACCTTGGTCACGAGCGACAGGCCGATGGGCGACAGGTAGAGCTCGCCGATCGTGAGCAGCAGCGTGCAGAAGACCGGCCAGAACAGGCTGCCCTTGCCGTCGCCGACGGCCTGCGCGCCGAGGATCATCACGATGAACGACAGCCCGAGGATGGTGCAGCCCAGGGCCATCTTCGAGACGCTCGTCGGCTCGGTGCCGCGCTTCGCCTGCCAGCGCCAGAAGATGTCGAGCAGGGGGGCGAACAGGATGATGCAGAGCGGGTTCACCGACTGGAACCACGTCGACGGGATCTGGAAGCCGAGGACGATGGGCCACACCGTCTTCTCGTCGGCCCAGCTCTGCATCGTGTTGCCCTGCTGCTCGTAGACCGCCCAGAAGACGACGTTGAGGGCGCAGAGCGCCACGAGCGCGCCGACGCGCTTCCACTCGTCGCTGGAGAGCGGCTGCTTCTGCTCGCCGGCGCCCTCCGCCGTCTTCATCAGGTTGTCCTTGGCGAGGTACTTCTGCCCGGCCAGGTAGACGATGAGCCCAAGGCACATCCCGACGCCCGCGGCGGCGAAGCCGTAGTGCCAGCCGTAGACGGCGGCCAGGGTGCCGCACACGAAGTTGCAGATGAAGGCGCCCAGGTTGATGCCCATGTAGAAGATGGTGAAGGCGCCGTCGCGGCGCGGATCATCCTTCGGGTACAGGCTGCCGACCTGGGTCGAGATGTTGGGCTTGAACGCGCCGTTGCCGAGGATGAGCAGGAGCAGCGCGAGGAAGAACGAGTTCTCGAACGCCATCACGAAGTGCCCGATGGCCATCAAGACGCCGCCGATCACCACCGTCTTGCGCTGCCCCCACACCTTGTCGGCGAGGATGCCGCCGAAGAACGGCGTGAGGTACACGAGGCCCGTGTACAGCCCGTAGAGCATGGACGCCTGCTCGCCTGGCGCGCTCGGGAGGAGGCCCTTGATGAACTGCCAGGCAAACACCGTGGTCGGATCACCAGCGACGAGATCGCATGGCTGCGCGTGCTGCCGGCACCCCTGGTACGCCTCTCGCGCGGTGACGAACAGGTAGTTCGCCATATACAGCTTGAGCAGGCCGCGCATGCCGTAATAGGAAAAGCGCTCCCACATCTCCGCGAAGAAGAGGATCACGAGCCCCGGCGGGTGCTTGAAGCGCCTCTCGAAAGCGGTGACAGGGAGGGCGGGGAGGGCCGGCTCGATTGCTTGCTCGCTCAATGCTGTCTCTCCACGAGCTGCGACCACGCTGCGTGGTGGTCGGGCGATGCGGGGGATCGTGGGGCGCGCTGCCCCTGGGCACGCGGATCCTAGACGATCCGCGACGCCCACGTCACGCCCTTGTTGCGCACAGCGTCTAGCCGGGTGAACAGGGTGTCCACGTAGGCGGCCCTTCAGCCACTGCCGGAGGACAGGTGGGCGGGACGCTCCGGTCGGCTCTGCGCTGGGCGAAGCGGCCACGGGCCGGCGAGCGGCCGCTGCTGCAGGTGGAGCGTGCGCTGGTGCTGGCGGCTCATCCGCGGCGCCGGCGGCGCACGGCGACGACGGCCGCCGCGGATGGATCGCGTCAGCCCACGCCGTCCTCGGTTGTGCCGGGAGCGTCGCCTTCGCCGCGGGCTCCGCCCTGGCCGCGCGAGGGCCCCCTCCCTCTGCAGGGGAGATCCACAGTCGAGGCTTCCGGTGAGAAGCTGTCGGCCGCAGATGCTTTGTGATGCAACATCCTAAAACTCGCTATGTCCCAAGAGACAGCGCACGTTCGACGGGTCTCCTGTGGATCCTGCTTCTCCCTGCCTGCACGGGCGTCGAGCCGTCGCCGCCTGAGACGTGCTCTCCTGGCGAGGAGCGCTTTCGCGGGCGGTGCGTCCAGCCCGCCGCCCGCTACGAGCCTGAGGAGCGGGTTGACCGGGACAACGTCGTCGCCTTCGGCGCCGAGCTCACCCGGCTCGCGCTGCCGGAGCCGCCGCGCAGCGGCTTCAGGATCATCGCGCCGCCGCGGCTCATGGCGCCCGGCGAGGAGGCGACGTTCTGCGTGTCATGGCCTTTCCCCGCGATCGAGAACACGACCGTCCACGCGGCGCGCGTCTACGCGACGGCCGGGCTGCATCACAGCAACGTGATCGCCAAGCCGGTCAATCCATCGTTCGGGCCGAACCCCTACCCGGGCTGCCATCCTGGCGCCGACGATCCCTTCGGGACGCTGCCGGCGGCCATCCCGGACGTCCTCTTCGCGAGCTCCACGCAGGTCGTCGGCGAGGAGACGCTCGTCTTCCCGGAGGGGATGGGCTTCACCCTCGATACGTCCCGCGAGATCGCGACGAGCGTCCACCTGCTCAACACGTCGCCCGAGCCTGCGGTCGTCGAGCTCGCCTACGACTTCTTCACCATGCCTCTCTCGGAGCGCAAGGAAGAGCTCGTGCCGTTCGTCTTGAGCGTCAACGACTTCCTCGTCCCGCCGCGCGCCACCCGGACCGTCGGGACGACGTGCTCGACGTTCGGCGGGAACATCGTCTCTCTGATGCCGCACACGCACCGTTACGCCGATGCCTTCGACGTCGACGTCATCCGCGCGGACGGGGGCGAGGCGCGCGTGTACGAGGGCGGGGCGTTCGATCTGGAGAGCGATATCGAGGTCTACCGGCCGGCGCTCGCGCTCGGCGAAGGCGACTCCCTCCGGTACGCATGCAAGTTCCGGAACACGTCGGACCGCGATCTCACGTTCGGCTACGGGGACAACGAGATGTGCATGCTGTTCGGGTACATGTACCCGCCAGAGAAGCAGGTGGCGGGGATCTCGCTGCATGACGGGGAGCCCTGCATCTCGCTAGGCCTCGGCGCGCTCCGGTGAGGAGCTGCCGGCACCAGCGCGGTGTCCGGGGGCGCTTGTCGAGGTAGCCCTGACAGATCCCCTCATTTTGTTGGCGTTCTTGGCGAAGAGAAATTGAACGGGGAGGCGGGGAGACGGGGAGATGTGATGGGATTTTACTCCCCGTCTCCCCGCCTCCCTGTGAATCTCCTCGAAACATTCGAGGGGATGCTTCAGGAGGTAACCCACAAGGCCAGCCTGTCACGGGGGAGCGCGCTCGGCGGCCGGCGCGCTCGGGTCGTGCCCCCGAGGCTCGCAGCGCCGACGAGCGCACGACCCGACGGCGCCTTTTCCGGCGTCACTCCGCGGGTGCACCGCCCTCGCCGAATTTGCCCGCGCCCCCATCGTCCGGGTCTCCGCCACCCACCTCACCGCCGCCGCCGCCCCCTCCGGTGCCGCCCGCGCCTCCCTCACCCGGGTCTCGGCCGCCCTCTCCGCCGCCGCACTCCTTGGGATAGGCGCAGTAGCCGCCGCAATCGACCAGCGGAGGAGCGCAGAGGCCGCAGTCCTGGGGAAAGCCGCAGTAGCCGCCGCAATCGACCTGGGGAGGCATGCAGAGCTGCGGCTGCTCGCGGTTCCTCTCCAGCTCCACCGGCAGGACCTCGAGCTGATTGGTCAGCCAGGCGTCCAGCTCCTCGTATCGCTCCTCGTCGCCCGGGCGGAGCATGCCCTCGTCCGACAGCTGCTCGTAGAGACCCTTCAGCACCGCGTTCGGGTCCAGCGCGGTGAACTCCTCGATCACCTCCTCGCACGCCGCGATCGTGTCGGCCCAGCAGGCCGGCTCGCTCTGGCACCCGCGCGCCAGCGTGTTCGTGCCGGCCAGCGGGACGACCGGATACCAGCTCTGCCCCAGGCTGATGTCGACCGAGTACGGCAGGTACTGGAACAGACCATCGCCCCGCTCGACCAGCACGACGTTGTTGCTGTTGTGGATCGCGTCGTCGCCGGTGGCGAGCACCCACGACAGGCACTGGAACCGGTGGAACGCCGGCCAGTCGATCCACTCCGCGAGCGCGGCCATGAAGCCCTCACCAGGCGGCGTCTCGGCGATCACCTCCTCGAGCGCCTTCGCGCGGGTGTTCTCACACTCCTTGAGCTGGCAGCTCTCTGGATCGTCGAAGACGCTCCCACCGAACGGCACCATGTCGATCGGCAGCGGGATCCCGCCGCCCCCCGGGATGTTGCCGGCGAAGTCTCCGGCGAACTCCCACATGTTGGCGCAGCCGCCGCCGAGCGCGCCCTCGAGGCGGGTGCAGAACGCCTTCTTGTAGCGCTCGACCACGATGTAGGGGATGGCCACCTCCGCGCCCCAGACGTTGCTCGACAGCCAGGCGTAGTTGGTCAGGGGAGCCGGATAATCGAGGCGAGCATAGAGATCGAGCGTGAGACGCTCGCGGAAGATGCTGCCGACCTGGCCGTTGTTGAAGCGCACGTGCTCGAAGCCGCCGAGCCGTTGCTGCTCGACGAACTCGTCGGCGTCGACGTTGAGGTTGGGGATGGTGCGCTTCGTCCAGGGCCGCTGCGTCGACTGGCCGGCGACCCCCACCTGGACCTTGCCGTAGTCGGCCGTCTTGCCCTCGTCGCCGGCCGTCGTCACCCACAGATGATCCACGAAGGTCGCGTCCTCGCCGGTCGGTGAGTAGATGTCCCCGAAGATGTCCTTCTTGATGGGGCCCCCGATGCCGCCGAGCCCTTCGTTCATGATCTCGAGTTGCTCTTCCGAGACGGCGAACCAGTAGCGGTTGCCGACGGTGCCGAAGACGTCGAGCGCATGCTCGGCCACCTCGGTGTCCGCGACAGGCGCCCCCGGGTACGGCTCGGGTGCGCCGCCGGCGCCCCCGCCACCACCGGCGCCCCCCGCACCCCCCTCCCCGTTCGTGTAATAGTAGTTGTAGATGTTGTCCGGCTTGTCAGCGCACCCCGCCGACAAGACGACAGACGGGAGGGCAAGCAGGGCGAACAGCGAGACGGCTCGCGTGCGGGACATCCATGATCGACCAGAGGAAGACGACGGCAGCTGATTGGACATGAAGCGCAACCTTTCCGCTTCACGCCCATTGCAAATAACGTACCGTTCATGGCGAAATTGTAACGCGTCGGTGTCGGTGCCCTGGAGACAGGTCGCGCCTGCGGGTCCGGCGAGCATGTTGAGGAGCTCGTGCCGTCCGTCCCGCGGTGCGTGGGCGCGCCGCCGGAGCCCCCTCATGACACGAGGGTCAGAGCCTGGCACAACTTCCCCGGGCGCTTCGTCCGTGTGTGCCAACGCCGCGACGCGGCGTCGATCCATCGGGCCGCGGCTCGCGGCCTCAGATCGCAGCGGCGCGTCGTACGCGTCGTCGATGACACGCTCTGCGAGCTTGGGGGAGCGCGTCAATCCCCGTCGGGTGCGTCCGCACGGCGACCGGCGGGATCGTCGGGAGGATGCGTCGCGGCAGCGAGCTGCCCTCGGCATGCGTGTAGAAACAGTAGCGCCATGCCCTGGGGGAGGTCACCGCCGTGGGGCGTCCTGCCTGGCCAACCTCGACACAGCGCTCGCCCCCGAACGACGTACTGGCCTTCAGCTGCGAGCGCCAGAGAGACGGCGCAGTCGGAACGACAAGCCCGGTCGCTGCGACGCCTTCTTGGACCGCCGTGGCTCGAGAGCATACGCTCCAGGAATGGCCGGTCCAGTGGCGTCCGTGTTGCTGCCGTCGAAGATGAGCGTGGAGCGAGTCGCCGCGCTTCGCGCTGGAATCTCGCGCATTGCCGACGAAGTTCGTGGGGATGACTTCTGGCTTGACCAACGCCCGTTCATTCTGACCGTTGGGCCCGAATACCCTGAGGCGATATCCGAGCACCTCGAGGCGGGCCTCCCCGAGGTGCTCGGATGGTCGCCAGAAGACGTCGTTTCATTCGCTGCGATGTGCAAGGACGACCAAGATCATCGGTTGCTCGCCAGGTTGTGCATCGACCTGGCCGAGGCGGAAGGTGGAGTTATCGACTTCGGTGGGCGGCTGGCGATCGGTCCACAGCTCGACGGCCTTCAAGACGACAAGCCCGTCAGGGTCGAGAATCCAGGCGGGGTCATGGGCGTGCTGTTCGTGACGGCGCGCTCCTACTACGGAGATGTGGCGCTCGCGCGCTCCTGGCTACGGCATCCGAGCTTCCACATGGTGAAGTAGATGCAACTCGGGTCGGTCCAACGACTGCTTAGACCGCTTGATTCAGGTCGTCGCCACCAGCAGCTCCTCTGAATTGTTCGGCGCACGAAGGCCATCCGTCCTGCCCGCGAAGTAGCGCTGGGCAAGCGCGGCGGCCGATACATGCTGGACCTCTCTGAAGCCGGCATCTCGGGCCAGCGCCAGCATCTCTGCCGGCGTGAAGAAGCTGATGAAGGGCGTGCTGTTCGCTCTGGCCCCCGCTGCCGCTCGCTCGATCGCGGGACGCACCTCCGGGTCCGCCAGCTCGATCGGAAGCATGAATGACATGGCGAGCGTGGAGCCGGGAGCGAGCGCCGCGACCTGGCGCAGCGTCGCCGCGATCGCGTCCCTGGTCAGGTACATGCTGACCCCGGTGGACGCCACGACCGCCGGCCGCCCCGAGTCGAAGCCCGAGGCCGCCAGCCGCTCCCACCACGCATCGCCCGCCTCGAAGTCGACCGGCACGAGCCGCAGGAACGATGGGACGCCGAGGCCGAGGTCGATGAGGCGCTGGCGCTTCCATGCCTGAGGGCTCGGACGGTCGATCTCGAACACGAGCAGGCGCGAGGCGAGCTCCGGCCGACGCTGGGCGAAGGTGTCCAGGCCCGCGCCAAGGATGACGTACTGCCCGACGCCACGGGCAGCCTGTTCCGTGACGAGATCTTCGACGAAGCGGGCGCGGGCCAGGATGGAGGCGCGGAAGGGCCGCGTGAACGGGCTCATGTCCGGACGGCTGCGCCAACCGTCCTCTGGAGCCACGAGCTTCAAGCCGATGTCGTCTTCGAACACGTGAGGCGGAGCATCGGCTTCCACGTGCAGCGCCCGCCACAAGGCGACCCGAATCGCCGTGTCGTCTGGCGCTGCGATTTGCTGTTCATGCATGACGTTCTCTCTCTTGGTTTCTGACTGTTGGCGGCATAACGTTCGACATGGGTGGCAGCTGGAGGCGGGCAAAGCCCGCTGGAAGCCGTCCGGCGATCGTCAGGGTCATGCTCAGGGTGCTCAGCGACGCTTCGCGGTAAACCCTGCAATCGGCCATAGCCCCACGTAGGACTCAGGCTTGCCATCGGGTCCGGTGACCGTCTCGATGTTGGCGGGGATGTTCAGGTACAGGCCGCGGAAGCCGGGATCCAGCGTGCCGGCGCCCGTGGCCAGCGAGTCCCCGACCGAGAAGTGATCCGCCCCTGTCGACATGACCTCGCCGGAGCGGGCGACATCCCCGACGTCCCACACGGCGCGGCCCTTCGAGCCATTGATCTTGGACACGATGCTCATGGCGGCGTCGGGGGACGGACCGGGGTTGACGACGGCGAAGAAGCGGAGCTCGAGCGACAGGCGCTGGCTCTCGGCCAGTGCATAACGCATGAAGTCATCGAGCGAGCCGGACCGCAGGCCCCGGAGCTGCCGCAGGTTGAGGGCCTGTCGGTCTCGCCCGTTGTAGGTGATCGCCGTGAAGAGCAGCGCCGTCGGCGCGGTCCACTCGATGTCGTACCCCGTCGGGAGATAGTTCGGCGGCAGCATCATCTGTCCGGTGAGCGCGAGATCGACCTCCCCCTTGGCGAGGCTCTCACAGAGGATCTGGAGCTTCCCGACCTGCTCGTCGCCGGGAGGCGGGGAGAGCGGCGTCCACCTCGCGCGGAGCCTGCGGGCGTCGCCGAAATAATGCTGGCTGATGATCTCGGTCACCGCCGTGCCGAGGTCGAAGTCGAGGCCGGAGAGCTCATCGTCCTTCCCGTAGAAGTACGGCGCGCTGGCGACGTAGCCGAACCGGATCTCCCCGCGCGCCAGGAGGGCCGAGAGCTCGCCGTCGGCGGCATCGACCCAGGAGTCGCTGTCGCTGCTCCGCGGCGAAAAACGAGGCGCGGTGCCCACATAGCGCTTGTAGATCTGCTCGTACTGCCGCCCGGAGTCCCTGCCGAGCAGCTCGCCGAGGGCCGCGTTGAAGACTCGATTGATCGCGCGGGTGGAGGGCTTCGGAAACGGCAGCAGCTCCTTCGAGATCCTCGCGTCCAGCGGCTTCACCGGGTTCTCGACGACGTCGCCCAGGCGGTGGATCGAGATCCTCGCCATGACGTGCCAGGTGGAGTCGACGACGAAGAGCTGCAGGAGGATCCCCTTCACGTCGGCGCCCACCTGGTGCTCGAGGACGAGCCTGGCCTCTGGGCCATCGACACAGAGATAGGTGTCGATCGTGCTTGGTAGCATGTTGGCCGAGGTCATGGTCCCGATGGCCACCGCGTCTTCGTTGAGGCATTCCTCGGAGGTGCCGCAGCCGGGCCGGGTCCGGTCGCGCAAGCGGCAATACCCACCGTAGGCCGGGTCCCTGGTGGGTACCCCCCCGCCCGGCTTTTCGCCGTCGAAGTAGGTGACGATGGAGACCGCCGTGATGCGGTAGACGCCTCGCTTCAACACCACGTCGCCGGTCCCGGGGTCGAGGCGAATGTGCTCGCTGGCCGGATGGACCTCGGTCCGATTGAACACCCGCGCGTTCCAGCCGCCCGTCTTCCCGGGTCTGGCGACCATCTCCTTGTTCGAATCGGAGTGCTCTGCGTACACCGCGAAATCGTGTTCCATCGTCAGCTCCTCGTCGTCGACGACAATGGCGCGCGCCGCCTCATCAGCCGAAGTCAACTTCACAGGACGTTGCGTCCGACGCCCGCAGCGCCCGAAGCACGCCGTCGATCCTCTCGACCATGAACGCGTCGTTCGCCGCCGCCCACGACCGCAGAGTCTCGAGCTCCGCGACGATCTCGGGGAGATCGTCGGGGGAAACGGTGGAGAGCGCCCCGTCGTGGAAGTGCGAGACGTATCGCAGGCCGAGATGAGCGCACGCTGGCAGCCAGCGGCGCTTGAAGCAGTCGCTCGTGGCGATGGGCACGACGTCGTAGGCGCCGCTGTCGTGGTGCTTGATGCCCAACGAGACCGTCATGCTCCTCCTTGGCCAACGGTACGCAGATCCTCCTCGCCGCGCAACGCTCGCCACTCGGGCCGCCCGGCATGCGGGCCTGCCGCGTACGGGCGGAGCTCGATCATCGGCAGCAGCCGTGAGTCACGGCTCAGCCTATTCCTTCCCGAGCAGCAGATCGATCACCCAGCACCCGCGGACGTGCGGCCCGTCACCGCGGCAGTGAGCCAGCACATCGGCGTCGTCGCACCCGGCCTCCAGCAAGGCGTCGGCCAGGATCGGCATCGACCCGAAAACGCGGCTCTCGTACATCTGCCGGGCCAGCTCGACGGCCGTCGAGGTCCGCCAGCGCGGGTCGAATGTCACCGCTCGGAACGGGTTACCAAAGATGTCGCGGAGTACGTCGGCCTGGGCGCGTTCTTCCGCTGCACGGCTGGCGTCGTAGGAAGTACCCCGAGACGCGGCATCTGGATTGGCAATGGCAGCAGCTGACAGATAAGCATTGGACGAGGCGTAGTACGCGGCCTTCGGAGCTTGTGTCCGAACTACCTGAAAGCTCAGTCCCAGTGCGTCGTGCGTCGGCTGGAGCGAGATAAGTTCGGCCCCCTGGGACGCCCGCCACCTATCCTCCATCGAGTCGAGCGCCTGCTCGACCAGAGCCTCGACTGCCTGAAGTTCCTCCAGCGTGGCAAGTCCATCGGCGTAACGGTTCGCTGTTTCCACGGCCGCTTCTGCGAGCTCACCTGGGAGCAGGGCGCGCACGCGGTAATAACATTCACAGGCGAACAGCCGAAGCTTGCGGTCGCTCCCCCTGCACGCCGGAAACGTCTTGATGTCCACGACCCGCAGCTCTTTCGGCCCGAGTCCGAGGAGGAAGCGGAACATGGGGATGGTCCGAGTACACACCAGCCATTCTGTCTCAGTCATCTGGCGACCTCCGCCCGGCATCTTTTCCGATGGGACGACGAATATTTCTCGCACGCCGCGGACCTGACGGTTGGTCGTTCACCGGCGCCGGGCCACGGAAGCGACCGAGATCAGGCCTCGGGTGCACCGCCAGATCAGCGAGCTTCGTCACCTCGCTCCAGGTCCTCTGGCTCGATCGAAGCGCCGACGAGGTCAGCCGACCGGCGGACCTCGGCTTCGGAGACGAATCCCGCGTGATAGAGCCGAACGAGAAACTGCCGGACCGCGCCTCGAACGGCCTCGCGTGCGGCGGCGTTCGCTGCAACTGCATGTTATCCGGTGGTTGCCCGCGGCGCTGGATGCGCTGTGGCTGCGATCGCCGCAGCTGCCGCAAGCTTGTGTATGGCCTGCCAAGGTGGCCCGATCGATCGGCCCATCGCGTGCAGAAGATCGTTCACGTCGTCGCGGCCGAGCGCCGTTGCAGCGTCGCGAAACACGCGCTCGCGGTCGTACCAGTGCACGGACCAGCCGCGCGCCTTGGCCGCGGCCGCGAGGGCCTCGCGATACATGACGGAGTCGGCGAATGTCTGCGCGCGATTGTCGGCGATGCGCTCCTCGGTCGTCGGCGGTAGCTCGGGGCACACGCGGATCGCGATGCTCGCGATCGGCAGGGCCACAGCCGCGGCCAGCGCCTCGAGGCTCTCGCGCGCGCCGCGCGCCGCGGACGCTCGCACGAGCTCGACGAGCGCCACGGCGTCAGCGAGCGAGAGCGCTCGCGCTCCCGGGGTGTTGAGGTATCGGCCCACGGCCCACGACCCTTCGTGGTGATGCGGGTGCGTCGGCAAGCCGCCATCGGTGAGGTCGATGCGCCTGCGATCGAGGAGCTCGCCGCCGGGCGCGACGGTGACGAGCACCGCCGAGTTGCCGTGCTCGGCGACGCCGACGGTCGCGGTTCGCTGCGTTCGTCCTCTCGCCACGTCCTCCTCCTTCGGGGGCGCCCCTGCGGCTGACGCCGTCGCTCACTCTCGTCCGTATGACGGCCGCGAGCTTACCAGGGAAGCCCGCCACGTTCACCGTGACAGGAATCGGAATGTGAGGCTGATCCGCGGGCCCGCGGCTTCGACGGCGAGGACCGCATGCTGCCACCCCTCCTGAACGCTGGCGTGCATGATCAGGAGCGAGCCGGGCGCCAGGGCCATGTCGTGCCTCTCGTCCCGGCGAAGGCTCCGGCGGAAGGTGAGGACGCGAGGCGCGCCCAGCGACAGGATCGAGGTCGTCGTTCCAGCGACGACGCCGGCGCTCGAATCCGAGTGAAAGCCCATCTTCGCCGTTCCATCGGCATAGAAGTTGGCGAGGCAGTTGTTGATCGGATGGCCCACCACACGGGCGAGGCGGGCCGCGAGTTCCTGCACGAAGGGCGGCATCTCGCAGTCCGGGTAAGAGATGCCTGAGTAGTTGTACGCCACCCCGCACGAGGCGGTTCGACGTGAATGCATCCGGTCATCCCACGAGAGATTTCGCTCCGCCATGTCGAACATGGCCGTTGGATCCGCGACGAGTCCCTCCAGGTACTGAAGGTCTAGATCTTCCGGCATGAGTCCCCGCGATCGATAGAGTAGAGGAGTGGTCCCCGCCCGTCCAACGGCCTGCGGCTCGCGGCCCGCGGCGGTGCGCGGCCGCGATGCCCAGAGCCGTCTAGGGGTGCGGGGGACATTGGAGCGGGGGGCTCAGCGCCGGCGCTCGCACCGCGCCGTGCGGCACGACGTGACGGGGAAACACCGTGCTCTCGTCGTACAGCGCGCCCTCGAAGCGCGCGGCGTCCACGTACGCGTCCGACAGATCCGCTTGCCGCAGATCCGCCTGGTCGAAGATCGCCTGCTCGATCATCGCCTGCACGAGCACGGCGCCTCGGAGGTTCGCCTGGGTGAAGTTCGCGCCTCTCATCTTGGCGTCCCTCAGATTGGCGCAGGCCAGCCCCGAGCTGGTCCAGTCGGACGAGCCGAGGAAGGCGTCGATGAAGCTCGCAGCCGCCGCATTCGCGCCCTTTGCGATGGACCCGTGCAGGTTCGCGCCGGTCAGATCCGCGCCCATCAGGTTCGCCTCCGTCAGGTTCGCGCCGAACAGGTTCGCGCTGCGCAGGTTGGCGTCGCTCAGATTCGCGAGCGCCAGGTAGGCGCGCCGAGCCTTCGCGCCGGGCAGCTGAACGCCAGGCAGGATCGCTCCGCGCGGATCCTCGCTGTCGCTGGACGGCTTCCGCGAGATCTCCGCGTTGACGAGCTCGAGCCTGTGCTCATGGACCGACGCGACCTGGACGAGCACCCCCGCGAACGCGAGCAGCGAGGCGCTCAGGACCGCGACGCGCACTATCTCCACGACGCCTCGCTCCAGCGCGTCCTCGTAGATCAGCCACAGCGAGAGCGCGGCGTAGACGACCGCGAACGCGACGGCGAACACCCGCGCCGACGGTGCGCCGTCCATCGCCCACAGGCCGACCGTCGAGTGGAAGGGCTTCGCCTTGAGCCACGCGACCCAGAGCACGAGCGGCCCCGTGAGCCAGGACAGGGTCAGGAACGGAACCAGGGCGAACCGCGCCGCGAGCCCGGGTCCGTGCACCCAGAGTCCGATCCACGGATACCGGAGCAAGTGCCGCGTCTCGGCGGAGTGCTCAGCAGGCGAACGCTGCGCGCGGAGCGCCTCCAAGGCGCGCCACAGCCTGAGGAGGAGGTGGTGATAGAAAAGGTAATAGACCTGTGCGGCGAGGACCAAGATCGGCAGCGCGATGAAGAAGAGGCTCGTCCGCACCGAGACGTCCACCACGGGGAGCTTGATCGCCGCCGCCGAGCCGAGGAACTCGTGGTCTCCGACGGCCGCGATGGTGAGCACCCCATAGATGGCCGCCGTGAGCTGCGCGACGAACAGCGCGCCGGCGTGCCTCGCCGCCTCCTGCGCGTTCCCGAGCGTCACGCCCGCGTCCTCCGGCCGCATCGGCACCGGCGAAGTCTGCTCCAGCGAGATCCAGCCCAGCGTGCGGCGGATCACGGCCCCGCTCAGGGTCGCGCCCGCGATCTTGCTGCCCCACACGCGAGCGCCGGAGAGATCGACGCCGGCCATCCCGGCGTGCCGCAGGTCGGCGCCGCGCAGGTCGGCTCCGGACAGCTTCGCGCGCCGCAGGTCCGAGCCGCGAAGGTTCGAACGAAGGAGCGACGCACCGGTCAGATCGGCGCCTGCGAGCTTGCAGCCCCTCAGGTCGGCCCCGTCGAGCTTCGCGCCGACGAGCGACGCGCCCTCCAGGTCGACGCCGCGGAGCGACGCCCGGGAGAGGTCGGCGCCGTCGAGGTTCGCGTGAGGCAGCCGCGCATCGTCGAGCACCACCCCGGCGAGCTGGGCGCCTTCGAGGCTCGCCCGGTCGAAGTCACGCCGGCCGAGCTGGTACTCTTCGAGCAGGTTCGATCGCTCGTTCATGCTTCACCGACGGCCGCGGTGCCCGCGGGGCCACGTTGCACGGCAGCGATCAGCCGGCGCATCGTCGTCGAACTCCGTGGCCTTCATGCTGGAAGAATAGCGCGGCCGCGCGCCGCCCAGGCCGGGATCAGCGTCGGCTCCGCCGCGACCGGGGTCTTGAGGCGAGCGCCTTCAGCGCTCGTTTGGCACAGGAGCGGCGCGTCTCGCTCGGTCCGCCTCGGCAGAGTGCCCGCCCAACACGAGCACCAATCCCTATCACCGCGCGTTCCCATTGATGCCGCAGCCCATCGCATCGAGCATGATGCTTGAGGGTGAGGGGTTCTGCCCAACGGCTGGCGCCTCACCCGCGGGGCGCCGTGCCGAGCAGAGCGAGGCTCCGCGCACCGTCGGGTGCAGGCGCTTGTTGCGCCGTACCCTCCCCATCGGCCTTCGCGGCGGGCATCGGATCGCCAGTGGCGAGCGTCGGCAGAGCTTCGTTTGTGGGCACCGCAAGGATCTTTGCAGCGTGATGCGTGGCATCCTGGCGCCCCAGATATTGGAAGTCCCCCTGCATCCGGATGAATGCCACCGTCTTTGGAATGGCAATCACGAAATTGTACTCGGTTCTTACTCCTGGGTACACGAAAGAGTGGTCCCAACTAGCAGGCACAAAGTCACCCTCTTCGAGGAGGGTCGGAAACAGCAGCTGGCCTCGAACGTTTGCGCTCCCCTTTTGAAGGGTGGCCTCCTTGCCCAGACCTCGAACTTTGAACGAGAACGGACGGATCTTGAGCGGAACCTGCCCCTTGTTCTCCAGTACGGCCACCAATTCGGTGATCACGCTGTCGCCGTGGAAGCCGACGAAATTCGCCGAGACCTCGAAGTTGACTCGAGGGAAGAGTTCGTCTTGCTTGCGCCACCTCACAACCGCCCACCACGCGCCAGCAAGCGCAGCGATTCCGGTGGCCAGCTTGCCGATCAGTTCAAAGATCTGTGACCAATTCACCGAAGTCTCCTCTCACAGTGCCGGGCGCTCTGCAGCTTGGGAGGTCCGACTGCCCTACCACATTGAAAAAGAATTCACGACCGAAGAGACCACCATCTGACGAACTGAAGGGGGCTCGACGCACGACGCCCAACTGCCAGTCGATTGGTCAACCGAAACCGCCGGGCCAGGTCTGTCTAGATCTTCGCCTTTTGTGCCCTCCCCCATGAAAAGTCTCACGGATCGGCACTGCGCCGCAAGGCCCAATTCCTGTCCAGCGCCATAGGGAAGACCCGTCTAACATCGGCGGCAGCGGCCGCCTTTCCGGGGAGCCGGGGGCACCTGGATGACACGGCGCGGCCGCCTCATCGGGAGGCTGCCGGACGCATACCGGTCCGTTTACAACCTCGGACCGAAGGGGTCATCGAGTGGGCCGCGGACTGCCAGGCCACCGCGGTTCAGCACGTGGGTGTAGATCATCGTCGTGCTAACGTCGCGGTGGCTGAGGAGTTCCTGGATCGTGCGGATGTCACAGCCGGCTTCCACCAAGGGCGTGGCGAAGGAGTGACGCGGGGTGTGGCAGTTCGCGCGCCTCGATAGACCGGCGGCGAGGGCGGCCTGTCGCACCGGTCGCTGGAGCACCGTCTCGTGCGGATGATGCCGCACAACGCATGACAGCTCGCGAGACGAGCTGGTGCGGAAGCAGGGGGTCAGCTCTGCCGACGTTGCGCAGCGCACGGCCGTGGTGCGGGGACTCTTCGAAGCGCTTGACAAGGTCAGGCCACCACGATACTGGTAACCCACAGGTTACCGATATGTCGCCCGCGAAAGCCGACATCGATGTGTTTTTTGTCATCGCCGATCCAACCCGTCGCGCGATCCTCGATCGTTTGCGCGCGGGTCCTGCCCCGGTGAACGAGATCGCAGCCGAGTTCTCTCAGAGCCGCCCCGCGATCTCGAAGCACCTGCGCGTGCTCAAGGCATCGCGGCTGGTAACCGAGGAGAAGGTCGGGCGCGAGCGGCTCTACACGCTGCGACCCGCACCACTGCAGAAGGCGATGGCATGGCTCGAGGGCTACCGCGCGTTCTGGGGTCGCAATCTCGAGTCGCTGAAGCGTTACCTGGAGGATACATGACAGCCAAGAACATCCGAGCCCGTTCGATCGCCGATGTCGCGCAAGGGACGATCCTCGCTCGCATCGAGATCGCCGCGGCGCCAGAGCGCGTTTTCCGTGCGCTGACGACCGACGAGCTGACGAAGTGGTGGGGTTCTGCGGAGATGTATCGCACGACCGCCTTCAAGATCGACCTTCACGTCGGAGGGGCCTGGCGGACCGATGGCGTGGGGGCAGACGGGAAGCCGTTCCATGTCGGCGGCAGAGTTCTCGAGTTCGATCCGCCTCGAAGGCTCGTTCAGACATGGGAACCGTCATGGGATGCGGACGGGCCCCCGACGACGGTTTCCTATCTCCTCGACGCCATCGAGACGGGTACGCGCCTCACGGTCCGACACGCTGGATTTGGCGCTCGTGTGGCGTCTTGCGAGAGCCATGCGACAGGTTGGGAGCGTGTCCTGGGTTGGCTCACGAACCACGTCGCGCCGCAGCCGGAGCAGCGCTTCTTTCTCTGTCGGCTGTTGCCGTCGCGCGCGACCTTCATGCAGGACATGACGGCTGATGAGCGCGCCGTCATGCAGGCGCACGGCAAATACTGGCGCGGCAAGCTCGCCGAGGGCCACGTGATCGCCTTCGGACCCGTCGCCGACCCAGCGGGCGGATGGGGCGTCGGCATCGTTGCCGTCCGCGACGAAGCCGAACTCCGTACGTTCCAGAGCGAGGATCCTGCGATCAAGTCAAACATCGGGCTGCGGTACGAGGCGCTGCCCATGCTCACGGCCGTGTACTGACGGCTCCTGTGATGGCGGGCTCCGGCCGCGCGCTTCGTGGCGCGCGCGGTATCACGGTTCCCGGTAGCCCTCGTACTCCCAGGCGAAGTGACGCCGGAGGTTCTCGACGCAGGCGGGCCAGGTCTCGGCCTCGCAGGACGCGACGGTCTGCTCGAGCCAGCGCCAGAGATCGTCGAAGTCGTACCGGCGCATCACGAGCAGCGGGCGGATGGCCAGGATTCCATCGCGTGCCTCCAGCCGGTCCAGCCCCGCGGGCGTGGCCACCCTGAGGGTGAAGGAATCCGCGCCCGCCCCCTTTCTGGGCCCGATGTCCATCATCACGAGCTCGGCGAACGCGTCGGGATCGTCGGGCGTCCACGTCCGGAGATTGGGATGCCCCCAGACGCCAGCGGAGCGGATGACGAGCTTCATGGTCGGGGAAACGAAGAGCAAACCGACCCGCTGGTCAAGGGCGCCACGCGTGTTTCGCCGGCGAGGCGCTCGACTCGACCTGCGCGCGAGGCGTGGAGCGTGGAACCACGAGCGCCAGGGCGACCCCGCCAGCGCGCCCCGCCGGGTCGGCGAGCGCGCCGGCTCGGAAGATCCCCCTCATCGCCTCGCGCATCATCGGGTCACGCGCCGGCTCGCGAGCGCGACACGATGAGCTCCGGGGGCAAGGTCTTCTTCACCGAGTTCCGCCTGATTCATTTGTCGGGTTCGCGGCGTCAGCGTGCACCTGGGAGTGCACCCGCGAGTTGTCGCGTGAGCTCGGCCGCTGGCACGATGCCCTGGGCGATGACCGCGTCGACGAGGCGCGCCTGCAGCCAGCGCGCCTCGTCGACCGTCGTCGCGGAGGACAGGCTCTTCGCGCTCCAGCGGCGCACCCACGAGAGCAAAGCCTCCGAGGAAAGACCGAAGTGAAAGCTCACCACAGCAGGTCTGAACTCCTCGAGCACATCAGCGGCCTCATCGCTGAAGGGCAATCGGCCGGGGCCGGTCGGGAGAGCGCTTGCATCGACGCCGAGCTCAGCGAAGTTCGGCGCGAGCCGGGCACGCCAGATCGCTTCTTGCTCGGCATCGGGCTCGGGCTGTGCGCTGCGGAGCGCCGTACCGAGCGGAGCGACGCTCGGCGCTCCGTAAGCACCAGCCGCTTGTTCGGCGGCTTTGTGACATTCTGGCTTTGTGACATTCTCTCGGCCCTCCTCTGTCGATCCATGGGGCACTCTGTTCTTCGGTCCAAGCTGAGCTGGGCGGAGTCTTCGTGCGGCGAAGGGCATCCAGGGCGATGCGTTCCAAAGCGGAGATGTCTTCTGCGGCCCTGATCCAGTGCGGGCCACCGTGTTGGATGATGCGCGCGCACCAGCCGTCCGGAGTGGCATAGAGAAAGACATTATTCTCCATGACGTTGCCCACACGTGTGTGGACGACCGCGGTGAAGGCAACGATGCCGTTCTCCGCGAAGTGGGGTGCGGATCGTGTGCCAAAGCCGTGCTGCGCTAGGCAGTGCGAGAGTCGCTGGAGATCCCTTTCATCGTTGTGCGGCATCATGCTTGGTTTCCACGGTCGGCGCCCCGAGACGCGTCGCCAATGACCGACAGGTATGGTCCGTCCGACTGGAGCCTCCGCCGCCGAATCGACATAAGTTTCAGCTGCAAACCCCGCCCCCGAGCTTGCAGCGAAGCGCGACCGCGGGCCTGACGACATCGCGGCAGTTTCAAATAGTGTCGGCAGGCCCGCGAGCGTTCAAGCGTGCAGAGCAGCACCAGCGGGGCTTGTCAGCTGCAAACCCAAGTTAGGCCGCATCTGAGGATCCCCTGCGCTCGGCGGCCAGAGCTCGCTGAGTTGCGGGCCTTTGCAACATGCGGGCGCGGTGGTCGAGGACACGCGGGAGCCTGGTAGTGTCGACTCCGTCAACTTCCAGCCACTGAGCGAGCGTGAAGAGATGCGCGTCGCACACACTGAAGTGCTCTCCCAGCACCCAGGGACCTTCGAGCTTATGGTGCTCGATCAGAGAGAAGGCATCGAGGACGGACCGAGGCACTTTGCGTTGCATCGATGCGATGGCCTCTGCGTCGTCGGACCAACGCGAGCCGCGCATCCTGTGAGCGTGAGCGACATGGACAGTTGAGGCGAGGTACGAAAGAAACGAGAGCGCACGTGCTTCGAGAAACGCATCCGCCGGCAGGAGTCCTGTCGCGGGAGCGGAGCGAGCCAGAAACGTCAGGAGCGCAGGCGTTTCGGTCAGCAAGCCGTTCTCGGTGCGAAGCGTGGGCACGCGGCCGAGCGGATTGAGCTCGAGGTACGTGGCCGAGCGCTGCTCGCCCTTCGCAAGGTCGACACGCGCGAGCACGTAAGGTGTCCCGATCTCTTCAAGCACGATGATGGTGGCGAGCGAGATCGAGTTGGGAGCGAAGTAGAGGGTCAATGGTGTCATGCGCGGCCTCTTCTCACTGTCGGCCTGACTATCAATCGATTGGTCAACCGAAGCCGCCAGACCAGGTCTGTCTAGCTCGTCGCTTTTTGTGCCTTCCCTCACGAGAAATCTCACATATCGGCTCTGCGCTGCAAGGCCCAAATGCTGTCCAACGCCATAGGGTAGACCTGTCTAACACCGTCGGCAGCGCCGCGGCGAGGCGCGCGGGGCGCTTCGCTCAGGTGAAATCGACGTGCTGCGCGACGAGGGAGCGCGAGGAGGTGGGTGCAGAGGAAGTGGATGGCGGCGAGGGCCTGGCTCTGCGTCGAGGCGCTGACATGGTGGTCGGTCGCCAGGTGCGTGAGGAACGCCTCGACGTGGGTCGGCCCGAGGTCGCGCGGATGGCGGCCGCCATCGCACCTGGACGGCGCTCCCCTTCCTGCGCTCTCCGCTCGCTCCGTCCGCTACCGCCGGCCGCTCCTCCGCGCTACGTTCGCCGCCGTGGACGCCCCCCGACCGTCCGGCGCTCGCAGCGCGCTGCTCATCGGCCTCCCCGTCGCCGCGCTCGCCGCGGCAGCCTTCCTCTTCGTGGATCGCGACAAGCGCCCCGCACCGAACGCGCGCCCGCCGAGCGCCGAGTCCCGCGCAGCCCCCCGGCCGCAGCGACCCGACGAGGCGCCCGCCGTCCCCCCCGCTCCCCCGCCGGCCGCTGCCACCGTGAGCGCCGCAGCACAGGAGTCGGAGCCGGCGCCTGACACCGACCCCGAGGGCAGCATCATCGACCGCATGCGCGCCGCCTTGACGAGCAACCCCGAGGAGGTGCTCCGGCTCGACGACGAGGCGTCGCGCGACCTCGGCGACAGCCCCCGCGCCGCCGAGCGCGGCATGCTCCGCGTGCGGGCGCTCGTGCGCCTGGACCGGATCGGCCAGGCCCGCAGCCTCGCGGAAGACCTCATCGAGCGCTATCCCGACGATCCCTCGGCGAAGAGTGCGGCCGCGTACATGGGGATCCACCCGAGGCCGCGCGGGCCGTCCAGGTAAGCGGCGATACCGCGGGTGCCCTGCGAAGTTCACGTGATCTTCATCAGGGCCGCTGCGACTACGATCTTGTAGCAAGAGCAGAACGTTGCGCGGTGAGTCACTGAACCGATTAAGAGTTCGGGCTGGTCCGGCGCGCGTTTCTGGTGATAATCGGGCATGCGCAACTGGCTTCTTCTTGTCGGGGTTCTCCAGCTCTCCGTGGCTGGATTCGGCTGTGGCGACGGCTCGGGCGGCGGCGGCGAGGGCGGCGCCGGCGGCGAAGCGGGGGACAGCGGCCTCAGCGGGAGCAACTCCTCGGGCGCCGGCACACCGGCGAGCTCCGGCGCGGGCGCTGGCACACCGGCGAGCTCCGGCGCGGGCGGCGGCACACCCACGGGCTCGGGCGCGGGCGCGGGCGAGCCCACGGGCGGGCCCGCGAGCACGACCAGCGGCGGCCCCGTGGTCGGCAGCAGCACCAGCAGCGGGGGAGAGACCGGCGCCTGCGCCGGCGTGGAAGACGAATGTCCGTTCGACGCAGGGGTCGAGATCGCCTGCCGCCTTCGCTTCATGTACGGCGTGAACTACGCCTGGCGCGACTTCGGCGCCGATTTCGGCGGTCAGTCCAAGTGGAGCCAGGCGGGCATCTCGGGCAAGAAGAGCCAGGTGCTCGCCGACCTGCAGGACATGCGCGCCAACGGCGTGGACGTGGTCCGCTGGTGGATCTACCCCCGCTTCTACGGGGATCAGATCAACTTCGATGGACAGGGCAACCCGACCGGGCTCGGCGGCACCTCGACGCAGGACATCCTGGCGGCGCTCGAGCTCGCGGACCAGGCGCAGGTCAACGTGATGTTCACGCTGTTCTCCTTCGATGGCTTCTACAAGACATCGTACAACCCGCCGAACGGCCTGTCGGTCGCGAGCATGGGGCCCATCGTCGCGGACGCGGGCCGGCGCGCCAAGCTCATCGAGAACGTCGTCCGCCCCATCGCTCGGACGGTGGCGTCGAGCCCACACCGCGACCGGATGCTGGCCTGGGATGTCATCAACGAGCCCGAGTGGGCGATGACCGGGCCCAGCCTCTACGGCGGCGACCCGGCGTTCGAGGGGGACTCCAGCAAGTTCGATCTCGTCACACACCAGCAGATGGAGGCGCTCGCCAAGGAATCGGCCGCCGTGCTGAGAGGAGAGACCGGCGCGCCCGTGAGCGTCGGCAGCGCCGCCATCAAGTGGGGTCAGGCGTGGACGCGCTCGGACGTCGACTTCTACCAGGTCCACATGTACGGCTGGGTCAACGATTACTTCCCGTACAACAAGCCCCTCTCCGAGTACGGCCTCACGGACAAGCCGGTCGTCATGGGCGAGTTCCCCATCAACATGGCCGAGATGGACGTGCGCTACGACAAGTTCGTGGGCGACCTCTACAACATGGGGTATGCGGGCGCGCTCTCGTGGTCGATCACCGATCGGAACTTCCCGTGGTCGTCCAACAAGACCGCCGTGAAGGCGTTCGCCGATCAGCACCCCTGCGAGACGCGCTACTGAGCGTCAGGTGAGCGCCGCTGCATGCGGTGCTCACCTTCCCTGTTTCCCTGCTTCCCTGCCCCAGATCCGAACCGGGCCGCTGTGCCGGCTCGGCGAGCTCGTCCTGAATGATACGAGCCGCGCCTGCGTGACAGCTTGCCCCAGCGTGTGGCGCATTGTCCCGCGGCGGCGCGAGCCGGCCGCGAGGCCATCTGTCGGGGCGCCGGCGCTCCTCTCCTCTCAACCGGGTTTCAACTGGGCACGTCGGTTGCTGAACAGGTGGGCCCGCTGCTCACGAAGGTGACCGCCTGCGTGAGGCTCGAGAGTTGTTCACCAGCACCCAGAGGGAGAGCGAGATGGCACGAGATCGCTACGAGGGCCGGGACTTCCGTGACGAGGGGCCGCGCGACGACTGGCGTCCCCGGGACGAGCGGTGGCGCGCGCCACGGGACAACGATCAGCGCGGATTCCGCGGTCACGAGGGGGAGCACGACGCGTTCGAGCGAGGGTCGTACAGCCGCGGCAACTACGCGAACCAGAGCGGCGGCAGCCGGCAGGGAGAGCTGGGCCAGCTGCCGCAGACGTACGGCCAGCAAGGGCGCGGAGACGGCAGGGGCCCGTGGAGGGCGGGCGGCCCGCAAGCATCGGACGAGCGCGGCGGATCCGAGAGGCGCTGGCAGGAGCAGGGAGGCAGAGGCGCGCGCGGCTACCGCGAGCCCGAGGAGCGCCGCGCCTACGGACAGGACAGCCCCTCGTGGGAGCGGCTCGGCGGGCGTGACGATCACTTCAGCGGGCGGGGCGCCGAGGACGAGCGAAGAGGGTTCGGCTCGGCGCAGCGAGGGCGCGACGAGAACCGCGGCTACTACGGTCGCGACGCGGGCCGCGGCTTCTCCGGACCGGACGAGGACCAGGGCCGCGGCGCCTACGGGCGCCACGACCACGGCCGCGACGAGGAGGGCCAGAGCCGACGCTACCAGGGCGACGACCACGGGCGAGACGACTACCGGGGCCACGGCTATGCGCAAGACGACTATCAGGGCCGCGGCTATGCGCAAGACGACTATCAGGGCCGCGGCTACACGCGAGGCGACTATCAGGGTCGCGAGCGCTACCAGGGCCGCGACGACACGCGAGGCGACCACCAGGACCGCGAGCGCTACCAGGGCCGCGACACCACGCGAGACGACTACCAGAACCGCGAGCGCTACCAGGGCCGCGACTCCTCACGAGACGACTACCAGGGCCGCGAGGACCAGTATCGTAGCCACGGCTACGGGCGCGGCGAGGACCAGGATCGATATCGCGGCGGCGACGAGAGAAACGCCCCTGGCCACCATGAGGGCCGAGGCGACCACGGTCGCGGATACCAGGGCCGCGGCGAGGAGCGCGAAGGCCGCGATCGCAGCCAGGAACGCAGCGGCTACGGCGACGTCTACAATCGCCCGGAGCGCCGGCCCGGGTTCGGCCGCTTCATGGGCGACGAGATCCCGCAGGGGTACTCGACCCGCGTCCACGAGCGCGACGACGTGCGCGCCTCGCAAGGCCAGGGCCACGAGCGCTCCCCCGCCGGGGACAGCGGCCGCTCCAGATACCAGAGCCAGGACCGGACCTGGAACTGAGATCATCCGATCTCCGCAGCTCGACGCCCGCGCTGCGGTGTCTGCCCCGGCGCGCAGGAGGAGATTGGAGTTGTCCGCGCCACGGACCTAGAGCATCCTCGCGCGCATGAAACGACAAGCTTACTCCAATCTCCCGAAGCTCGCTTCCATCTGCTGCATCGCCTGGTCGGCGCTGGCCGGCTGCGGTGACGACGACTCGAATGCAACGGCTGGAACGACGGGCTCGGGCGGTGGCTCGCCCACCTCGAGCAGCGCCGCCGGCACAGGCGGCGGCGGCGCGGGCGAAGGCGGCGGAGGCGGCGGAGGCGGCGGAGGCGCGGATCCCGGCACGACCTCGTCGAGCACGAGCGGCGCCGGCGGCCAAGACCCCTCCGGCGACACCATCCGCTTCATCGGGCGCTTCGATACCACGAACGCCGAGGGCCCCCGCTTCTCCTGGGCCGGCAGCGCGATCGTCACGCGGTTCTCGGGGACGTCGATCAGCGTCCGCTTCAACGACGAGTCGACCGCGGCTCAATCCAACTTCTTCCAGGTGGTGATCGACGGCGAGGCGAAGGGCGTCCTCAAGGTCAACAGCGAGGAGGATCTCTACACGGTCGCGGACGGGCTGCCCGACGGCGAGCACGACCTCGTGCTCCACCGCCGCACCGAGCCGCTGGTCGGCGTGTCGCAGTTCCTCGAGTTCGTCCCGGAGCAGGGTGAGGCGCTCCTGCCGGTCCCGGCGGCGCCCGAGCGCCGGATCGAGGTGATCGGCGACTCGATCTCCGCCGGCTACGGCGTCGATGGCGCCAACGAGACTTGCCCGTTCACGAGCGATACGGAGAACAACTACCTCGCCTACAGCGCCCTGACAGGCCGGCTCGTCGGGGCCGACACCACGATCGTCGCCTGGTCCGGAAGAGGTGTGTACCGGAACTACAACGATGAAGCGGCCGACACCATGCCGAAGATGTACGGCCGGACGATCGCCGACGAGGCACAGCCCGCCTGGGACTTCGCGTCCTGGGTGCCGCAGGTCGTGGTCATCAACCTGGGCACCAACGACTTCAGCCCCAACGTCCCGGGCGACGCCCAGTTCCGTGGGCCGTTCACGGAGGCCTATGCGGGCCTCGTGGAGACGGTCAGAACGAACTATCCGAACGCGTTCATCTTCTGCACCATCGGGCCCATGCTGAGCGACTCGTACCCGGAAGGCGCCGAGGCGCTCACCAGGGCGCGCGCCTACATCGGTCAGGTGGTGGAGGAACGGAACGACAGCGGCGACGACAAGGTGCGCGTCCTCGAGTTCCCTGCGCAGGACGGCGCGGCGAACGGGCTCGGCTGCGACTACCACCCGAGCGTCAAGACGAACGCGCTCATGGCCGAGCAGCTCGCGGGCGCCATCCGCGAAGAGCTCGACTGGTAAGGGCGGCGCGGGGCCGGGGCATCGTGCCACCGGCCCATCGCGACCGCTGTGGCACGACGCACCACCGATTCCACGCCAGCGAAGCCCGCACCTCGCAGGGAGCGAGCGCCGGTCCCATCCGCTCGCCGTGGCGCGCGCGGATCGGCCATCCAGCGTCATGGTACACGCAGTGCATCTCTCGCCATCAGAACAGCGGAAGGGCGGCGGCGCCGAGAGCGCGTGAGAGCCCGCCGCCGAGCGAGGAGATCATCCATGCAGACCAAGCGAGACAGCTCCCTGCGGGCCACCAGCAGGAACCACAGCCATGAGTTCGTGGAGGCGGCGCGCAGGAGCGCCGGTCGCGCGGAGAACCGAGATGCGTTCATCCCCGACCCGGGCGACGGCCCCACGGAGGTCGTCGACGAGCTCGCCGAGCAGATCGCCGAGCAGTACGTCGCCTCGGCGACATCGGGCAGGGGCGACACCACCGAAGATTACGAAGACAGGGTGGAGCCAGAGGAGATCGGGGGCCCCTTCGTCATCACGACGGACGCACAGGAGATCGGGTACAGCAGGGACTCGACGAACCCCGACGACGGCGAGGTCGAGCCGTTTCCGCTGGTCCATCGCTCGCCCCTCCGCTGATCGCGCGCTCCTCCGCGCGCGGGCAAGACCGCCCGCCAGCACAACGCCCGCACGCCAACGACGGCCGCACGCCAGACGAGCGGAGCTCCGGTCGAGGCAGCCTGGCTGGTTCTGCTTGGCGTCCGCCCTCGGCGCGCCTACGAGAGGCGCTGCCGCACAGCTGCACAGAGCACAGAGGAGGATGCGACCATGGCTCAGACCAAGTTGAAGGGAAACCCCATCCACACCGCCGGCGAGCTGCCGTCCGTCGGCGCGGCCGCCCCCGATTTCACGCTCGTGAAGACCGACCTCTCCGAGCGCACGCTCTCATCTTATCCCGGCAAGAAGATCCTCAACATCTTCCCGAGCGTCGACACCCCGACCTGCGCGCGATCCGTGCGCACGTTCCACGAACGCGCCGAGAAGCTCCCGGGCGTGACGGTGCTCAACATCTCGGCGGACCTGCCGTTCGCGCACACCCGCTTCTGCGCGTCCGAGGGCATCTCGAACGCGGAAGGCCTCTCGACGTTCCGGGGAGACTTCGGCCAGAAGTACGGCGTCACGCTCGTTGACGGGCCGCTCGCCGGCCTGCTCGCGCGCTCGGTCCTCGTGCTCGACGAGCAGAACAAGGTGCTCCACGTCGAGCTCGTCCCGGAGATCGCGCAGGAGCCCGATTACGACGCGGCCCTCGCCAAGGTGCAGTGAGCCGGAGCTCCGGCGCTTCGCCGCCACGCGCGCGAGCGCCTCGTAGGCCCATGCGCGTGAGCGCCTCGTGACCTCACGCGCTCGCGCGCCTCGTGAACCGGATGCGCAGCCCCTCCGGCTGCATCGCGAACGCCATCCGCTCCCGCACGGGCGCGGTGTGATCCGCGAGGTGCACCGTGAAGCTCCGGAGCACCATGCCGACCGTCACCGAGCACTCCAGCAGCGCCATCGCGCGCCCCGGGCAGACGCGCGGCCCGCCGCCGAACGCGAGCGCCATCCTCGGCTCGTGGGGTAGCGTCGACGGCGCGCCCCCGAGCCAGCGCTCGGGGCGGAACGACTCTGGATCGCCGAAATACTCGGGTTTCCGCCCCGTCGCGCGCGTGAGCGCCACGACGCCGGCGCCAGCGGGCACGGCCACGTCGCCCACCGTGGTGTCGTGGTTCGCCTCGAGGAAGAGCAGCGGCGCGGCGGAGCGCAGGCGCAGCGTCTCCTGCGTGACGGCGCCCGTGTACTCGAGGCGCTTGCACTGCTCCAGCGTCGGGATCAGCCCGCCGCCGAGCACGCGATCGACCTCGTCGCGGGCGCGCGCCTGCACGTCGGGGCGCGAGCCCAGGTAATAGAGGATCCACGCGAGGGTGTTCGCGGTGGTGTCCTCGCCCGCGAGCAGCATCGTGAGCACGTTCGCGTAGACCTCGGCGTCCGAGAGGCGCGCCCTCGGGTCCTCGCCGTCCCGCGCGGCGATCATGAGCTCCAGCAGCGTCCGCGGGCGCGCGGGCCGGTCCGCGCCGCCCTCGAGCTCGCGCCGCGCGGCCGTCACGAGCTCGAGGATGAGCCGCTTCACCGCGACCAGGGCGCGGTCGTAGGCGCGGTCGGCGGGGAGGCCCAGGTAGCGCCAGTAGGGCAGCGGCGCGAGCATCCGCCGGTTCAGCCCGAGGAACACGCGCTGGAGGTGCTCCTGGAGCGCGTCCGCCCCGCGCTCGAGCGTGTTGAGATCGCGGCCGAAGGCGACGGACGAGGTGACGTCGACCGAGTACCGCATGAGATCGCCGAGCACGTCGCGGGCGGCGCGCTCGTCGGCCGCCCGCGCCCAGAGCTCGCGCAGCCGGCCTGTGATGTCGCGGATGCTCGGGAAGAAGCCCTCGACGTGCCTCGGGTGGAACGTCGGGTGGATGAGCTGCCGCTGCTTCCGCCACGCGTCGCCGTCCGCCGAGAACAGCCCGACCATGTCCGCCTCGCGTGACACGGCCTCGATGGCGTGCACCCGCCGGAACACCGCGGGGCGGCGCTGGAGCACGTCCCGCACGAGCTCGCCGTCGACCACGACGAGGACCGGCTGTCGGCCCATCCGCACGACGAACAGGTCTCCATGGGCGCGCCACCACCGCTCGAACTCGAGGTGCCAGCGGTCGGGGTGGAGCGCGAGCAGATTGCCGATCACAGGCAAGCCCCGCGGCCCCGGGAGATCCGCGAGCGTCCGCCGAGGGCGCGCAGCCGCGTGGCCGCGGCCGATCGCGTCCTCCATGGCAGGGAGCGTGGCGTTCATGCCCCCTTCATACAGAGACGGCGCGCCCCGACGCAAACCCGACAGGCGACAGATGACGCGTCCCATCGCGCGGGACGGTGTCGGGCGGGCGGAGCGCGGCGCTGGCGAGGCGGCGTCGACACGGAGTAAGACGCGGACATGACGGAGCCGCTGGAGCGAGAGCTCGCGAACCTGTCCGGCGCGGAGATGGTGGCGGCGCTCGGCCTCGGCGGAGCACCGGCGTGGGTGCGCCGCGCCGGGCGCGCGGCCTTCGCCGTCCCTTCGTGGCCGCTCGGGCGCGTGCTCGCGCGCTTCGATCGGCGCACCGGCGAGGCGGGGCTCCACGTCGCGGCGCGGGAGGCGCTCGCCGGCTTCGGGGCGCGCTGGACGGCCGACGCGGCGCCGCCGTCGCGCGGGGCGCTGCTCGTCGTGTCCAACCACCCCGGCGCCTACGACGCGCTCGCGCTGATGGCGGCGCTCGGCCGGGAAGACCTCATGATCGTCGCGGCCGATCGGCGGTTCCTGCGGGCGCTGCCCCACGTGAGCCGGCGTCTGCTCTTCGTGCCGATCGACGAGGGTGGGGCGCTCGCGCTCGCGGCGCGGTCGGCCGGCGTGCGCCGCGCGCTGCGGCACCTGCGCCGCGGGGGCGCGCTGCTGCACTTCCCCGCGGGGCGCATCGAGGCGGATCCGGCGTTCGCGGGCAAGGGCGACGCGCTGCTCGCGGAGTGGCAGCCGAGCACCGGCGCGCTGCTGCGCGCGGCAGCGGCGGCGGGAGGGCGCGCCGTCGTGGCGATCGTCTCGGGGGTGCACTCGCCGCGGGCGAAGCGGCTGGCCATCACGCGGTGGGCCGAGCGCCGCGGGATCACCACGCTGGCGCCGCTCCTGCAGGCGGCGCTGCCGGGCTTCGGCGACGTCGACGTGCGGGTTCGCCTGGGCGAGGCGCGGGACGCGGCGGAGGTGGCGCGCGGGGCCCGCGACGACGCGGCGCTCACGCGACGGCTGAAGGACGAGGCGGCGGCGCTGCTCGCGGGGGCGTGACGACCCGGCGCCGCCGCGCCGCGCGATCCTGCCCGTTCTTCGCCGGGCCGGTCATCCGCGCGTCGCGCGCGCGAGCGCCGCGCGCACCGCGGCCGCGGTGCCGTCCCAGGTGGGCAGCGTCGCGGCCCGGACGGTCGCCGCGCGGCTCATGCTCGCCCGGAGGGCGCCGTCCTCGAGGAAGCGGGCGAGCGCCGGCGCGAGGCCCTCCACGTCGTCCCAGAGCAGCGCCTCCGCGCCGTCCTGGACCGCCTCCGGCATCGCGCCGGCGCGGGCGGCGAGCACTGGAACGCCCGCCCGGACCGCCTCGGTGAGCACCATGCCGTAGCCTTCCAGCGACGAGGGCAGGACGAGCGCGTCCGCCGCCGCGAGCTCGGCCGCGAGCGCCTCGTCCCCGAGCACGCCGGGCACCGAGACGCGCGCCCGCAGGAACGCGGAGCCGGAGATCGCGCGGCGCACCCGCCCGGCATAGGCCGGGTCGCGCGCCGCGTCCCCGATGAGCACGAGCGTGGCATGCGCGCTCCCGACCCGCTCGAACGCCGCGAGGAGCTCCAGCAGCCGCTTGCGCGGGATGAAGCTCCCCACGAACACGAGCCGCAGCGGGCCGCCGTCCCGCGGGGCGCGGGGGAGCCAAGGGAGCCGGTCCGCGCCCGGCGTCGCCACGTCGATCCGGGCGAGCCCGAGCTCGCGCCGGAGCCGCGCCGCGGTCGTCGCGCTCGTCGCGAGGTGCGCGTCGCACAGGCGGATCACCGCCGCCTCCGCGAGCGAAAGCGCCGCGCGCCGCGGGCCGGGCGGGAGCTCCCACGCGCTCAGGTGGTGCACGAGGAGCACGCGCGCGATCCGCCGCGGCAGCGCCGCGAACGCCGGCACGAGCTCCCGGAAGCAGAGCTCGTCGCCGACCACCACCGCGGGGTCGATCCGGGCGAGGCGCCGCGCGAGCGCGAGGCCGGCGAGCGCCCGCGACCGCGGCGCCGGATCGAGGGACACGACCTCCACGGCGTCGCCCCGGGCGCGCAGCCGCTCGACGACGAGCCGATCGTAGATGTAGCCGCCCGTGGTCTGGTCCAGGGCGCCGTAGACGATCCAGGCGATGCGCATGGGTCTCAGGGGAGCGGCCCGGCCTGATAGCCGCCCTCGCGGCGCGCGGCAACGCGCCCCGCCGCGCGCACGCGCTGCACGCCGCTGCCCTCCCGGCGCACGGCGACGGCCCGCGCTGCACACCGCGGCCGCCGCAGCGCGCCGCGGCGGCCAGCGTTACAGGTCGCGCTCGAAGCCCGCGTACGCTGACGGCGACTCCCGGACGAGCACCCTCAGCGTCGCTCCCGGGACCGGCGCCTCTGCCGCGGGCAGCCTCGCGATCTCTTCGGCGAGGAGCCCGGCCACGTGCTCGGCCACGCGCTCGGTCGTGGAGGTGCGCCCGGGGAAGGCCGGGTGCTCGTCGAGGTTCGTGTAGTCGATCGTGTCGAGCACCCGGCGCAGCGACGCGTGCAGCGCGCCGATGTCCATGACCACGTGGTGCGGGCCGAGCGCCTTCGCGCGGATCTCGATCTCGACGGAGTACGTCGCGCCGTGCATCCGGGTCGCCGGGCCGAAGAACGGATCGGAGAAGCTGTGCGCGATCATCACATGATCGCTGACGGCGAGGAGGAACATGGCGGTGGCGGGCCTCTAGCCTCTAGGTTGCCTCTCGCGTAGCCGATCGTGCGCCGTACTGAAAGACCGTCTGCAACCGCGCCCCGGGCTCGGCCGCGAGCGCTGCGTACACGGACGGCGCCGCGTCGAGCGGGACGGACGGGTCCAGCAGCGCGTCGAGCGCCGGGTCTTCGAGGACGGCACAGACGAGCGCGAAGCGCCGCGCGTGGTCCCAGCGGGGCGCGCGCTCCGGCGGGAGGGTCGAGACCTGGCTCGCCCGCAGGCGGAGGCGCCGGCGGTGGAAGTCCGCGCCGAGCGCGACCGGGCTCGTCCGCGCCCCGTAGAACGACGCGACTGTCACCGTCGCCTCGCGCGCCGCGTGCGCGATCGCGCGGTCGAGCTCCTCCGGATGGCCGGTCGCGGCGATCACGGCGTCCGCGTCGCCGCGCGGCCGGTCGTCCTCGGGCCGGAGCGCCGCGGCGGCGCCGAGCGCGAGGCCGACCTGGCGCCGCCGCTCGCTCGGCTCGACGAGCCGGACCACGGCCCCGGCGCGCCGCGCGAGCGCCACAATGAGCAGCCCGACGACCCCGCCGCCGAGCACCACCACGGCGTCTCCGAGCCCCACCCCCGCGTCCCACACACACGTGATCGCCGTCTCCAGGTTCGCGGCCAGCACCGCGCGCTCGGCCGGAATCGAGCGTGGCAGGCCGCGCGCCGCGCCCGGCCCGAGCAGGTGGAGATCGCCGTGGGGCGCGAGCGCGAAGACGCGGTCGCCCGGCCCGAGCGCCGCGCCCTCGCCGCGGGCGACGACCTCGCCGACCCACGCGTAGCCGTAGCGACGCGGGTAGGTCGGCGCGCCTTCAGCGTCGAGCGACGGGTCGAACGGCGTCGGCCCCTCTCCGCGGAAGAGCAGCAGCTCCGTCCCCTGGCTCACGCCCGACGCGAGCGCGCGCGCCACGACCTCGCCGGGCCCGGGCGCGCGCGGCGGGGCGCCCGGACGCACCTCGACGAGCCCTGGCCGGACGAACCAGAGCTCCCGGGCGAGGGGCGGGGCGGCGTCGCTCGGCGTGAGGGCCCCGGGCGGCGCGGGCGCGTCAGTCGGGATAACGCACCTCCCCTCGCAAGAGCACGTTGCCCCCAAGGAGCTCGACCGCCGGCTCGCGCAGGTCGATCGCCGACGCGAGCGGCGCCTCTCCCAGCGCGCCGACCGCGGGGATCGCCGTGTCGCCGAGGAAGCGCGGCGCGATCTCGACCTCCGCGCGGTCGGCGAGGCGCGCGCGCAGGAACGAGGTGAGCACGGCGCCGCCCCCCTCGACGAGCAGCCGCCGCACGCCGCGCGCGTGGAGCTCGGCCAGCGCGTGCGGCAGCGAGACGAGGCCGTTGTCGTTCGCGGGCACGACGATCACCTCTGCGCCGCGCTCCTCGAGCCACGCCTGCGCCGCGCGCGGCGCGCGCCCCGCCGCGCCGAAGACGACAACGCGCCCGCCGGCCGGCTGCCCGCTGCCGGGCGGCTGCAGCAGGCGCGCCCCTTCCGGCACGCCGAGGGCGCTCGCCAGCACCACGCGCATCGGCTGGCGCCCCTCGCACCCGCGCAGGGTCAGCAGCGGATCGTCGATCACGACGGTGCGGATCCCCACGAGCACCGCGTCATGCTCCGCGCGCGCCCGGTGGGCGCACACCATCCCAGCGGGCGTGCTGAGCATGACGCGCTGGTCCGGGGCCGCGATGCGGCCATCGAGCGTCTGGGCGAAGTGGAGCGTGACCCGCGGGCGCGGCAGGCTCATGGCGCGCTCGCGGGTGCGCGTCTGGCGCGAGCTAACGCGCGGAGGAGAGGGGACTTTGCCTCCGTCCCGAGCCGACAGTGGAGCCTCCGGGGCACGGCGTCACTCTAGACCAGAACGTGGGAACCGGGGAGGAGTGCGAGCACGCGATCACCCAGTTCCACGCTTTCCTGGAACCCATTCATCTCCGCGTTCAACAGCCTCATCCGTACATCGGGCGACTCGAAGCATCGATGAAGATCAGCGAGACACAGTTCGAGCGTCCCTCTGGCGACTCCGATCCTCGATGGCGCAACAACGATGTCAAGCGGTGCTTCCACGCGAACACGCAAAGCGTCGAGGTCGCCGGAGCGACGTCAAGTCCACGAAGCTCGTGACTCGGTGCACGCCACATTTTTCGAGTCGAGCGGTGACGCCATCGCTGTTGCTGCAATTGTTCATGTCGCGCGCTGCTTTTTTGCGCACGGCGGTGCCGCGCACCGCCGTGCGCCTGTATGCAGGTGTATGTTGCGCGCCATGCGCGCGTATACCTTGACCAATTCTTTTACACTTCTCACGCTGGCGGCGACTCTCACCGCCGGCTGCTCTGGATCTTCTGACGCTGACGACGGAGATCCCAGCGCTGCGGCGAGCTCTGGCGGGCTACCGAGCGCGAGCGCCTCGACGGGCGACGCCGCGAGTGGCAGCAGCGGCTCGACCTCGGGCAGCAGCGGAGTCACCAGCGGCGCCGGAGTCACCAGCGGCGCCGGCGGCGCGGACAGCACCGGCAGCACCGGCAGCACCACGGCGGGAACGGGCGGCGGCGCGGCGGCAGGTACCGGAGGGAGCGGCGAAGCGAGCAGCACCACGGCAGGAACGGGCGGCACCGTGAACCCGGGCTCCGGGCTCGGCAACGGCGCCATGGAGGGCTCCGGCAAATCGAGCGAGCGGTACGAAACGGGCCTCGTCTCGCGCGACGGTACGCCATACGTGCTCATCACGAACGGCTGGGGCCCCGGCTTCGGCAACCACACCGTCTCGTGGGAAGGCACGTCGTTCACGGTGGAGAGCATGAGCGGCTCGGCCGGCTCGATGGGTCAGCCCGCCTCGTACCCGACCGTATTTTGCGGCCGATACTCGGTGAGGGAGGTGCCTGACTGCGGCTTGCCGGCGCCGAGCAGCTCCATCAAGAGCCTGCGCACCGGCTGGCGCTGGGCCAAGAATGGCAACGAGGGCCAGTACAACGCCGCGTTCGACATCTGGATGGGCAACGGCACGCAGCTCCAGGGCTATCTCATGGTGTGGCTGCGCGATCCGACGCGCTTTCAGCCCGCCGGGCAGCCGAACAGCGCGCACCAGGGCGTGACGGTCGCGAACGTCCCCGGCAAGTGGAACATCTGGAACGGCATGGTGAACGGCCTGCCGATCGTGAACTGGGTGCGCGCCGAGGGGCAAGACAGCTACGAGATCGAGTTCGACGTGATGGACTTCGTGCGCGACGCGCAGACGCGCGGCATCAGCGTGCCCGGCAACACGGTCAACGCGGTCGCCGTCGGGTTCGAGATCTGGGAAGGCCCGATCACGAACCTGCAGAGCCTCGACTTCTACGTCGACGCGAACTGAACGCCACGGCTCGCTTGCCGCGAGGCTCCGGGCGTCCTAAGCGCGCCGCGATGCCCATCAGCTGGCCGGATCTCTCCTCGCGTTGCGAGCGCGCTGGCCTCCCGCTCCGCGGCGGCTTTCACCCGGGCGAGGGCGACGGCGTGCCGGCGGCAGGCGATCTCGCCGCGGGGACGCTCGTCCTGCTCGGCAACGCTGGCCCGTCGATGTGGCGCGCGTTCTCGCGCGCCCGCAAGGACGCCCCCGATCTCGCGCTCGACGACTGGACCGTCGCGGTCGTCTCCCCGCTCGCGGCGGAGCTCGGCGCGACGGCCCTGTTCCCCTTCACCGGCCCTCCCTACTGGCCGTTCCAGCGCTGGGCGCAGCAGGCCGAGGCGCTGTCCCCGTCGCCCCTCGCCATCCTCATCCACCCGAGATTCGGCCTCTGGCACGGGTACCGCGCCGCCCTCGTCTTCGCGGAGCGGCTGTCGCTCCCGCCACGCGAGGACCAGGCGAGCCCCTGCGTCTCGTGCGCCGGCCAGCCCTGCCTGAGCGCCTGCCCCGTGTCCGCGTTCTCCCCTGGCAGCTACGATGTCGCCGCGTGCGTCGGCCACCTCGACGCCGGGCCAGGCGCAACGTGCATGACCGGAGGGTGCCTGTCGCGCCGCGCCTGCCCGATCGGGCAGGAGCACATCTATCCCGACGAGCAACGCGAGTTCCACATGCGCGCGTTCCGGCGCGCGATGTCGAGCACGGGCAGCTAGCGAGAACCGCGGCGGCAGGCGGAGCGCGCTCGCCCTGGCGCACGGCGCGGCTCACTGCTTCCTGATGCGATATCCGGCGCGCGGGAAGTGCACCGCGATCTCCCCCACGTCCGGATCGCTGCGTCGTATCGTGATCTCGGCGGCCGAGAGCCGCGCGACCACGCCCCGGGTCTCCTCTGGACCGTAATCGTCAGCCGTGATCGTCACGGCGTCTCCCGGCGACAGGCCCTCTCCGGTCGCGGTCTCCCCGCCGGCGACGTCGGCCGGCTCGGACGCGCGGGCCGCCGCGAGCGCCTCGGCGGCGGTCATCGCCAGGACCTCGCCGGGGCCGAACGCCCTGATGCGCGCGAACCACGCCGCGAGCGCAGGCCGCGCCTCGATCGCGGCGGACAGCCTGGCGCTCCGGTTCAGGAACCAGACCGGGTGGAAGCACGCCGCGTCCGCGATCGAGAACGCGTCGCCCAGCAGGAAACGCCGGCCATGGAGCTGACTCTCCAGCCGATCGAGCGACAGCAGCGCCTGGCTCAGGGCGTGCGGGGCCGCCTGGAAGATCGCGTCCTTGCTGAACGCCGGCGACATCGCCGCGCGATCGACCAGGATACCGGGCGGCAGGACAGGGAATATCTCCACGACCACCGGCGGCACGGCCTGGACCATCAACCGATGATCCGCCCAGTCCTCGATCAGCTCGACCAGCCCGGCCTGGCCCGGCGGGACGCACGAAGGCTCGGGTCGTAACTGCTCCAGGCGCCGCGCGATGCACGCCGTGTCACAATAGATGTCCGCGCCGATCTGCAAGACCGGGATCCGCCGATACCCCCCCGTGAGCGGCGTCAGCTCCGGCTTCGGCGCCATCATCGGTTGCTCGACCGATCTCCACGCGATCTTCTTGTACGCGAGGATCCGGCGGATCTTCTCCGCGAAGAGCGAAAACGGATAGTGGTGCAGGATGAGCTCGGCCATGGACGACCTCGTGCGATGGCGACCTCTTCGGGTCGGCGATCGTTCTCGAATCTTAATGAGGGCGCCGCGCGCCGCTCTTGGCAGATCTTGCGATCCGCCATCCCCCTGGGGAGCTCCGGGGCGCCGGATCAGGCCGCCGGCGCGGAGCCTGGCGCTGCTCGCTCGGGCGCCGCGCGCCCCGCATTTCGCGTGTTCGCCGCATTCCCTGCGCGGCGCCGCCCGCGAGCCGCTAGCCTCCGTTTCGGGGGGCGGGGCCGCGCTCGCGGCGCCTGGAACAGCCCTCCTGACTCGACGGATCCCCGCGCCTCGCGCGGGACGAGGAGGCACCGCCCATGCTCGCCGGCCGCATGATGGATTACCCGCTCACGCTGACCCACTTCCTCGACCGGGCGCGGACGTACCACGCGCGCTGCGAGATCGTGACCCAGAACCCGGACAGGACCGTCTCCCGCTCCACGTATGCCGATCTCCACCGCCGCGCGTCGAAGCTCGCGCACGCGCTCACGCGGCTCGGCGTCCGCGCGGGCGACCGCGTCGCGACGCTCTGCTGGAACCACGCGCGGCACCTGGAGCTCTACCTCGGCGTCCCGGCCATGGGCGCGGTCCTCCACACCCTGAACCTGCGCCTCCACCCGAGCGAGCTCGGGTACATCGCCTCGCACGCCGAGGACAAGGTCGTCGTCGTCGACCGCTCGCTCCTCCCGCTCTTCCGCAAGTTCGCGCCGGAGGTCCGCAGCATCCAGCGCGTCCTCGTCCTCGACGACGACGGGCCCGTGGATCCGGCGGCGGGCGACGGGCTCGACTACGAGGCGCTGCTCGCGCCCGAGCCGGATCACTTCGACTTCCCGAGCCTGGATGAGCGCTCCGCCGCCATGCTCTGTTACACGTCGGGGACGACCGGCAACCCCAAGGGCGTGGCCTACAGCCACCGCTCGATCGTGCTCCACACGCTGGTCTCCTGCATGCACGACGCGCTCGGCTTCCGCGACCGCGACATCGTCCTTCCGGTGGTGCCCATGTTCCACGCGATGGCCTGGGGGCTGCCGTATTCGGCGATCGCGGCCGGCGCGCGGCTCGTGCTCCCCGGCCCGCACCTCGACGCCGCGTCGCTGCTCGATCTCATGGCCAGGGAGCGCGTCACGTTCGCCGCGGGCGTCCCCACGATCTGGCTCGGGATCCTCGCGCTCCTCGACGAGCACCCGAAGCGCTGGGATCTCTCGTCGATGCGCGCCATGGTGATCGGCGGCTCGGCGGCGCCCCCCGCGCTCATCGACGGCTTCCGCGCGCGCCACGGGCTCGTGGTCCTCCACGCCTGGGGGATGACCGAGACCAACCCGCTCGGCACCGTCGCCCACGTCCGGAGCAGCCTTGGCCGCCTCCACGAGGACCCGGTCGCCTCGCTGCAGACGCGCGCGTCGCAGGGCTACCCGGTCCCGTTCATCGATCAGCGCCACGTCGACGCGAACGACCGGCCGATGCCCTGGGACGGCAGGACGATGGGCGAGCTCGAGGTGCGAGGCCCCTGGGTCGCCTCGTCGTACTTCGGCGGCGAGGGCGAGGACCGCTTCACGAAAGACGGCTGGTTCAAGACCGGCGACGTCGTGACGATCGACGGCGAGGGCTACATGCGCATCACGGATCGCACGAAGGACGTGATCAAGTCGGGCGGCGAGTGGATCAGCTCGGTCGCGCTCGAGAACGCGCTCATGAGCCACCCGGCCGTCCTGGAGGCCGCGGTGTTCGCGGCGCGCCACCCCCTCTGGGGCGAGCGCCCGCTCGCCGCGATCGTCCTGCGGCAGGGCCAGAGCGCGTCGAAGGAGCAGCTCCACGCCCTCCTCGAGCCGCGCTTCGCGAAGTTCTGGCTCCCGGACGAGTACCTCTTCCTCGAGCGGATCCCGCGCACCTCGACCGGCAAGTTCCTCAAATCGAGGCTGCGCGAGGAGTTCGCCGATCTCCTGGAGAAGAAGGTACCCGGATGACGCGCTGACGCGCCCGCGCGCCCGGGGAGAAATCGCCGGAAGCTCCCGGCAAAGCGTGTACTACGCTGCCGCCATGGCCGAAGGGGAACCCGAGGATTTCGCCGCCGCGCTGAACGACGCGGCCATCGACGGCTGGATCAGCGCCATGGGTCTCCGGCTGATCCGCGCCACCCGCGACGAGGTGGAGGCCGAGCTCGACATCGGGCCGCAGCACCGGCAGGCCTATGGCATCGTCCACGGCGGCGTCCACGCGGGCATCGTGGAGACGCTGGCGTCGATCGGCGCCGCGCTCCACGCCCTGCCGGACGGCCGCTCGGTCGTCGGGCTCGAGAACCACACGAGCTTCCTGCGCGCGGTCCGGTCGGGGCGGCTTCGCGCCACCGCGCGGCCGCTCGACCGCGGGCGGCGCACCCAGGTCTGGGAGGGCTCGGTCTACGACGACGAGGGCCGGCTCTGCGCCTCGGGGCGCGTGCGCCTCCTCGTCCTGGAGCCGGACGCGACGCTCGCAGGGCAGCGCGCCGGCACGCCCGGGTGATCGCCGGCCGCGCGAGCGCCTGACCGCCAGCGCGCCTGATGCCTGATTGCTCGATCGCTGGCTCGCCTGACCCCCTGATTGCCCGCTCGCCCGATTGCCCGATCGCCCGAGCGCCTTACACCCTTCGCGAGGTGCCCCCGTTGCGCGACGCAGCCGCCCTTCGGATGATCGACCCTATTCCCCGGCTCGGCTGGGTCGGCGCGCCCTCGCCGGTCACGGCGCTCCCGCAGCTCGCCTCCGCGCTGGGGATCGAGTTTCTCGGCGTCAAGCGAGACGACCTCTGCGAGCCCCTGCACGGCGGGATGAAGATGCGGAAGCTCGACTACGTGCTCGCCGCGCCGCCCTTCTCGACCGCGGCGGCGTGGTCCGCGGCGGGCGGCATCGGCTCGGGCAACGTGGCGGCGCTCGTCGCCGCGGCGCAGCGGCTCGGCCGGAGGGTGCACGCGCACCTCTTCTGGACCGATCTCTCCAGGGGCGTGATCGACAACCTCACGTTCACCGCCTCGGGGCCGGCCGCGATCCGCTTCTACCCGTCGCGCATCGCGCTCGCGCTCGCGCGCCCGTCGCTCTTCCTGCCGCTCCGCGCGCGGGACGACGAGGGCGCGGCGATCGTGCCGCTCGGCGCCACGTCGGCGCTCGGCATGATCGGCGCCGCGCGCGCGGCGCTCGAGCTCGGCGCGCAGATCCGGGCCGGCGAGCTCCCCGAGCCCGCGCGCATCTACGTGCCGCTCGGCTCGGGCGGCACCGCCGCCGGGCTCGCCGTCGGGCTCGCGCTCGGCGGCCTGCGGTCGCGGGTCGTCGCCGTCGCCGTGGTCGAGCGCCTCCTCGCCTCGCACTTCCGCCTCCGCGCCCTCACCGCCGAGCTCCGCGCCGCGCTCGCGCAGCGGGGCGTTACGCCCGTGCCCCCCGCGGCGCCGATCGACGTCGTGCACGGCTACCTGGGCCGCGGGTATGGATCACCCACCCCCGCGTCGCTCGCCGCCTGCGACGCCCTCGCCGCCGAGGGGATCTCGCTGGAGCCGGTCTACACCGGCAAGGCCATGGCCGCGCTCATGGCGCACGCGCGGGAGCGCCGGCTCGGCCCGGTGCTGTTCTGGCAAACCGCGCGGCGCGAGCCCCTGCCCCGGCACGACGGTTTTTGCGAGCGGCTCCCGGCCGCGCTGTCACGGCGCCTCGGCGCCCACTGCGGCGGCGGATCTCGATAAACAACCTACATCTCGGCGCCTCCCCGGCGCTCGTGCGCTGTCGCTCAGCTGCACTTTTCTCGACTTCGGCCTCGTGCGGCCAGCGCACGGCGGCAATTTTCTGGATCGCACCGCCATTGCGACGGGATAGAATTGCTGTCTCGCTTGCGCCCTCGGCGACCGCCCGTCCCGGCGCTCGTAACGCCGCGCCCCGCGCGCACACAACGCGCAAAACATGCGCAAACCACGCACAACGGACGCGCAGACCACGCGCGATATCCCCTACAGAAGGAGTCTTCACATGCTTAGGCCGCTACAATCGAACTGGTGTGCTCCGCTCGCAACAATGCTGGTGTTGGCCGGGGTCGCGTGTGGGGGCAGCACCGATGGATCGAGCGACTCCAGCAACAGCGCCGGCGCCGGGTACGGCTCGGGCACGGGCGGCAGCGACTTCGGGTCCGGCGTGTCGGCGGGCGCGGGCAACGGGAACGGCAGCAGCGGCAGCGGCGACGGGTGCAACGCGAGCCTCACGGGCATCGTGCGCGACTTCCGCGCCTACGAAGACGGCGAGGGGCACCCTGACTTCGAGACGTTCAGGGGCCAGGGCCTGAAAGGCATCGTCGAGCGCGAGCTGGGCCCGGATCAGAAGCCGGTCTATGCGCACGAGGGGGGCACCGAGCACACGACCGGGCCCGAAGAGTTCAACCAGTGGTACCGCGACGTCGACGGCGTGAACATGCCGATCCAGTTCACGATCACGCCCGTCGTCGGCGCGGACGGCATTGCCACCTACGAGAACCGGGCCTTCTTCCCCATCGACGAGCAGGGCTTCGGGAACGAAGGGAGGCAGCACAACTACCACTTCACGTTCGAGCTCCACATGACGTTTGTGTACAAAGGCGGCGAGGAGTTCAGGTTCTCCGGCGACGACGATCTCTGGGTGTTCATCAACAACCGGCTCGCCATCGATCTGGGCGGCCTCCACGGCCCGCAGGACGACAGGCTCGATCTCGACGCGATGGCGAACGAGCTGGGGATCACGCCCGGGCAGGAGTACGCACTCGACTTCTTCCACGCTGAGCGGCACACGAGCGAGTCGAACTTCACCATCCAGTCGACGCTCGCGTTCACGAACTGCGAACCCATCTTCGTTGACTGATCCGCTCGGCTGATCCCGCTCCACCTCTCCTGCGCAGCGAGGGCGGCGGGCCCGCTTCGGCGAGCCCGCCGGGGCTAAGGCCCGTACGACCCGCTGACGAACGTCGAATCGGCGAGGCGGTACGGCACGCCCATGATCTCCCTGGGCCGCGGCCCGCGCACGAGCTCGCGCGGGAGCTCGTAGGTCTGGTCCATCAGCCGGATCTCGATCGGCCCGGAGTCCTCGACCTCCAGCGACCACTCGATACCTTCCGGCGGCAAACCCATGTAGGTGAACCCCCAGCGGACATCGCGCTTCGCGTCGGCCGCGCGACCCCGCTCCTCCACGCCCTTTCCGTCCACCTCGGCGCGGATCACCCGGTTCGGGGACGTGACCTCGGCGAACAGCCAGGGGGCTCCCCGGGATGAGGCGACGCGGAGCCGGAGCGCCCGCACGCCGTCGCGCCGGACGTCGCCGAGCACCGTGAGCGATGGCGCCGGGAGGGCGAGGGCCGGCGCCTCGGCCTGGCGCGTCACGCTCACGAACGGCACGGCGAACGAGGGCGCCTGCCCGCGATCGTCCGGGAAGTACGCGGCGGTCCACGGGTCGAGGTCGCGGTCGGCCGAGAGCCAGTGGGCCTTCCCGGCAGCGGCGTCGACCGCGTAGGCGAGGCTCGCCGGTCGGGGCCGCGCTTCGGTGAAGCCCATCGAGGAGCAGGCGATGAGGAGCGCCGTGAGGCCGGAGACGGCGAACGCGAGCGAGAGCCGCGGCGAGCGGCCGCCGCCGAGCAGCTCGGCGTGCGGCAGGAAGAGCCCGAAGACGAGCGCGACGGCGAGGGCTGGCACCGCCGCCTTCGGCAGGCCCAGCGCGACGAAGAACAGGTACGGGCCAGGCACGGCCAGCGCGACCGCCGGCACCGCGGTCGCGACGAGGATCGCGGCGTCCGCGAGCGTGGGCGGGGCTTCGCCGCGCCGGAGCGTCACCGCCGCGAGCCCGAGCAGGGCGAACGCGAGCGGCCAGGCGAAGTAGAAGCTCGCGCCCGGCATGAAGAGGCTCGCCGCGGCGAGCAGCAACAGCCACAGGAGCAGCGCGCCGAGGGCGAGCTCGCACGCGCCGAGGCGCCGCCGGAAGAACCGGTAGCCCGCCGCGGAGGCCGCGAGCGCGGCGAGCGCGAGCGCGAGCCGGTACGTGGGCGCGTTGTACGGCTCGAACGGCATCACCCGGAGGGCCGGGTGCACGCTGCGGAGGATCCACGCGAGCCCGCCCACCGCCGCGGCGACGCCGAGGAGCAGCGCCAGGAAGGCGAGGAGCCCCGCGGCGATCCGGCCCGGCGAAGCGGCCCGCCGCCGCCCCGCGTGGAGCACCACGCCCGCGAACAGGCAGGTGACCAGCCCGGCGATCGGGAGCGTCCAGCCGATCGGGTGCGAGACGATGTGGGCGCCCCACGTGTTGAAGTACACCGCATCTCCGCGGCCGGGATCCCGCAGGTCGAGCGCGCCGAAGCGCCGCGCGAGCGAGAGCGCGTAGTCGCCGGCGTGCTGCACGCTCCGGAGGTCGAGGTTGCCCACGGTGTCGGACGGGGCGTGGTAGTGCGCGGCGCCGTCGGTGAAGGCGAAGTTCAGCCCGGGGATCCCGGCCCGCTTGAAGACGCTGAGATCGGTGCTGTGGCCCATGCGCCGCGCGACCTCGGGGAAGAGCGACGACGCCACCGGGTAGGCCGCAGCGCTGGCGAGCTCGCGGACGGGGAAGGCGTCGCCGGGCCCGGTGTCGAACATCGCGACCACGCCGCCGGCCCCGCGGGCGTCGAAGTTGAGCGCGATCCCCACCTCGCCGCGCAGCGGGTGCTCGTCCATGAACGCCTTGCCGCCGAGGACGCCTCCCTCCTCCGCGTCGGTGAACAGGAGCAGCACGTCGTTGCGCAGCGGGGGGCCGCTCTTCAGGGCGCGCAGCGCCTCCAGGAGCGCCGCCACCCCGCTGCCGTCGTCCGCGGCGCCCGGGCTGCCGGGCACCGAGTCGTAGTGCGCGACGAGCGCGACCGCCCGGGTGCTGTCCGCGCCCGGCAGCCGCGCCACGATGTTCTCGACGTGCGCCGCGTCGTACGGCAGGCCCCACTGCCGGCTGAGGACCGAGGCGCGCTGGACCTCGGGCTGCACGCCGAGCATCGAGAGCTCCGCGAGCAAGTAGTCGCGCGCCCGCCGGTGGCCCACCGAGCCGGTGGGGCGCGGCTCGGCCGCGATGTGCTCGAGGTGCGCCCTGGCCCGCTCGGCCGAGAACACCTCGGGCGGCGCGCTCGCCGGGACGACGTCGAGGGGGCTCAGCTGTGCGATGCGGAGCGCGACCAGCGCGAGGAGCGCGAGGGCCGCGGCGAGGCGAGGAGACCACGCCATGGCGATCGGTCGACCTCAGCGCACGGGCGCCGGAGGCTCCCCCTGGGCGACCTCGTCCTCGGGCCTGCGCGCGAGGCGCGCGGCCGCGCGCCGGTAGAGCTCCGTGAGCGGCGCGCGGTGCGCGGCGAGGAGCACCGTCACCCCGGCCAGCCACAGGAGCACGAGGGGCACGAGCGCCGAGGAGGTCGTGTAGACGAGCACGGGGCGGAAGGCGCGCTCGCGCGTGACGAGCTCGCGGCGCGCTTGAACGGCCCGCTCGTAGTCCGGGAGCGACAGGGCGACCGGCGTCACCCCCTCCAGCACCGCGCCTCCAGGGGCGAGCGCGCCGCCGCCCTTGGCCAGATCGTCATCCTTGGCCCTGCGCACGGAGGCGGGCGCCGGCGCCGCCGACTCGCTGTACGTGGAGTTCCAGCGCTCCGCCCTGTAGCTCCTCGCCGAGACGGCGAAGAGCCCGACCAGGAGCGCCAGGCCGCCCAGGCCGAGCAGCACCACCATCGCGGCGGCGCGGCCACGGCCTCCGAGGAGCCGCCCCGCGAGCCACGCCGCCACGGCCGTCGCGATGCCGACCAGGAGCGCCACGAACGTCGCGGGCGCCAGGAACCACAGGCCTGCCATGAGCAGCCCGCCCAGCGCGCGCAGCGCGCGCACGCGCCCGCGGCTCGTCGCCCCGCCGGGGCGGACGGCGATCCACGCGGCCACGAAGCCGATCGCCACCGCGAAGGCGTCGCCGGCGTCCGCGAACCACACCGGCCGGTCGCCGCCGAGCAGCGCGAGCGGCACCACGCGATCGGGCAGCCCGACCGTCAGCGCCACCTCGCTCGCGGTGAGCGGGTAGCTCGGCATCGGCAGCTCCAGGGTTCCTCCGAGCGAGTGCACCGCCGCCTGCGCCAGCGACTGCACCTGGATCGTGTGGCTCCCCGTCTGCAGCGGCACGAGGACCTCCTCCGCGGCCTTGCCCTGGTGCATGATCCGCTGGGCCTTCCCGTCGGTGGCGAGGTAGATCGGCCGCCCGCCCGGCGCGTAGGTCAGGTAATCGATGCCGTTGTTCTCGTAGGTGAGCGCGTCATCGGCCACGAGGTCTCCGCGCTCGGTCAGGACGAGGGTGCGGCGGTGGTCGCGCACCACCGCGGCGAGCACCTCGACCCCCGAGAGCGGCTCGACCGCGACCTCGACGCGCTGCCCTCGCTGCACGAGCAGGAGCCGTGACGTCGCCTGCGTCCGCGGGATCGGCGACTCGGCGGCGTCCACCTGGCGCGCGTCGCCCTTCACGGTGAGGCGGTGCTCCGCGTCGGACTCGAACAGCCACCACTCGTAGGCGGAGCGCGGATCGGGCGAGAAGGCCCCGACCTTCGGGAGCGTGCCCGAGATCTTCATCTCCGCGGCGCGGCCCGAGGTGGGCAGCACGAGCTCCCCGCCCTCGACCCGGAAGCCGCTCGCGCCCGCGACGTCGAGCACCTTCTCCCCGAACGCGAGCGGCAGGCGCACGACGCCGAGGTCGCTGCCCGACCGCATGACGAGCCGGTACTCGAAGCCGATCTCCCGACCGACCCGCACCGCGCGCGACAGCTGAAAGACCGTGGGGCCCGTGCTCTGCGCCCCGGCGCCCCCGTCGGGGGTGAAATGGAGCGTCGCCCCGCGGAGCCCCGAGAGCTGCGCGCCCTCGGCGACGGAGCCGCCGGTGATGTCGGCCTCGAATGTGTTGAGCGGACCGGCGACCAGGAGCGTGAGGTCGCCCTCGAGCCACAGGGTGCCCCGGAGCACGAAGCGGCGCGCGGCCGTCCAGAGGTAGTAGTGGTCGTCCTCGAAGCTGATCGGCGCGGCCTCGCGGCGCGACGCGGGCCGTCCATCGTCGAGCGTGGCCTCGATGCGGAGGTGCGCCGGCGGCCCGAAGAGCGGCACGGCCACGGGGCGGTCCGTGAGCACGCCGCCCGAGAGCTCGAACTGGAGCGGCCCCTCGCCCACCGTGCCCGTGATGCGCAGCCGATCGAGCGCGTAACAGCGCTCCTCGCATTGCCCCGAGCCGCCGCGCTGGTCGACCCAGCGAGAGAGCATCTCCAGCTGTCCAGCCCACGAATCCGGCGGAGGCCCGTGCGCTTGCGCCTGCGCCGCGGCGCTCTTCGCCGCGGGCGTTGCTGGCGCCGCGCCCGCGGCAGGCGCCGCCGTCGGCGCGTCAGGCGCCTGCCCCATCGACAACGACGGAATGACGAGCAGCGACAGCACCACGAGAAGCCACAACAGCGTTGGTGGCGTGGCCTTGTTCCAGCGCGCGAGCGACATAGGGTGACTCCCTTCCTTGACCTGCCGAGCGAACGCGATGGCCGCCGCAGCGTCCTCATCAAACAACCTAGGGAAAAACGACTGCAACAAAATCGACATGAGGCCTTGACAGTTAACGCGTCGCGTCGCAGTGTCGTGGCGTCGCGATTGTGCCTCCGACGAAGCCACAAGGTGGCTCTGTTCGCGGGCACGGCCGTGCGGCGGGGCGCCCCTCGCTCCAGTGCACATCGCGTCTTGCGAGCCCGCGAGAGCGGGCGACGCGCGGGGCACGGGGGTCAACGCTGGATTCATCATTTCTGTACGCCCGCGGTCGTCGCGGGGGGACATACCGAAGTGGGAGGCAGACCATGAGTGAGACCCAGAGCATCACGGAGCCGAAGGCCGAGAACAGCGTGAACGGGACCGCCGGGCCCGCGCAGGCAGCGGACGCCAGCGCCGGGGCGGCGCTCAAGCCGCCGTTCGTCGAGACGCTGCGCGAGCTGAGCACCTCCTGGGCAGGGGTGGCCATCGGTTACGGGCGGATCGCGCTCGAAGGCGCCGCGCGCGCCCTGGAGCGATCGGCGGGGAAGCTCGGCGAGCTTCAAGAGAAGCTCAAGAAGGGCGAAGTGGCCGCGGCGGAAGGCGCCCGCTGAGCCTCCCCTCCAGCGCGCTGCCGGGGAGCGCCCATCACGGCGCTTCTGGCGGCGCCGGGACGGGCGCGCCGGCGATGCCGACGGTGACACCATAGATCGAGCCGGCTGCGCCTCCGACGTAAAGGGTCCTCGCATCGAACCCCGGGCCCGCTCCGAACTGCGCATTGGCCACCCCGGTCGGGAAGCGCGCCAGGAGCTCAGCCTCCCCCAGGGCGGCGCCCCCCGCGTCCAGCCTCACACGATAGAGCGTCCGGTTCTGGCTATCGACCGTGTAGAGGTGACCACACGTATCGAGAACGAGTCCGTCGAGCACGGACGAGGCGACCGTGGCCACAAGCGAGGGACGTTCGCCAGGGTTGTTCAGGTCGATCTTGCGGATCTCGCCGGCAGAGGAGTTGGTGTAAAAAACCGCCCATCGCGCCAGGTCGAAGACAATTCCGTTCGGCTCGCTCACCTCGGGGGCGCCGCTCGCGATCTCGTCGATCGTGGCATCGGGGTTGAGGCGGATCACCCGATCTCCCGCGAGGTCGGTCGCCCAGACGTTGCCCAGCGCGTCCGGAGCGAGGCCGTTCGGGTCCGTGAGGCCTGTCACGTAGTCGTCGACCATTCCGGTCGCCGAGACCTGGACGACGGCGCCCTGGCCCGGCAACGCCGCCACGAGGGTCCCGTCGGGCCGGTACCGGAGCCCGAGCACGGTGCCCGGCAGAGACGCAAAGTTCGAGGTCTGGCCCGTGGCGTCGAAGCGGACGAGGTTCGGCCCCTGCTTGGCGACGAGGTAGCCCCGGCCGTCGAACACGAAATCCTCGCTGCCGCTGAACACGGCCGTGAGCAGCGCCGGCTCGAAGGGCCCGGGCGCGAGCGCCGCGCACTCGCCGCTCGGCCCCGCGCCCGCGCCCGCGCCGACTGCCGCCCCGCCGCCCTGTCCGGCGCCCACCGCCGCGCCGCCGCCCTCTCCGGTGCCCGTGGCCACGCCGCCGCCTTCTCCGGCGCCTGCGCTCTCGCCCGACGTCGCGCTCGCCCCGCTGCTCGCAGCAGCGCCGACGTGGCCGCCGCTGCACGCCGACGGCGCGCCGGACAGGAGCAGCGCCCAGCCGAGCAGCCGGAACCCTCTCTTCATCTACCTCGCCTCCTCGCCGCGCACACTACACGCCGCCCCCCCGCATTGCCTACGGTCGACGGCGCGCGCGGGGCGCGAAGGCGGCCGGCGCGACGCGCCGTCGGAGCGGGGCGGGGTGATCCGCGAGCGCAGCGCGCCTGCCGCCGCGCCGCCGCGCCGTCGGAGCGGGGTGATCCGCGAGCGCGGCGCGCCTAGCGCCGCGAGACGATGACGACGCCGGCGCCGACGATGGCCGCCGCGGCCCAGGTCGTCGCGGAGGCCCGCTCGCCGCCGAGCAGGACGCCGAGCGCGATGGCGACGATCGGGTTCACGTACGCGTAGCTCGTCGCGATCGCCGGGCGCGTGCTCCGGAGCAGGTACGTGTACGCGCTGAGGGCCACGATCGATCCGAACACCGCCAGATAGGCGAGCGCGAGGAGCGACCGCGAGGAGGGCGCCGCCGCGAGGTGCTCACCCGAGAGCGCGCTCACCCCGAGCATCACCGCGCCGCCCACGAGCATCTCCGCCGCGACCGCCATCGGCCCTTCCGGGAGCGGCAGCGAGCGGCTGTACAGCGAGCCGAGCGCCCACGACACGGGGGCCAGCAAGATGAGCAGGGCCCCGGCGTGCGCCGCGTGGAGATCGCCGCCGAGGTGGAGCAGCGCCGCGCCCGCGAACCCGACGAGGAGCCCGATCCACTCGCGCCGGGAGACCTCCGGGGCGCCGGCGGGCGCGCCGCCGGCGAGGCCTCGACCTCGCGCGGTGGCGAAGAGCGCCAGCCAGAGCGGCATCGTGGACACCACGACCGCGGCGACGCCCGAGCTCACCCACTGCTGCGAGACGACGACGAACCCGTTGCCGAAGACGAGCAGCAGCACCCCGATCCGCGCCGCCGCCCCCCACTGCCGCAGCGTCGGCCGCGGGGCGCCGCGCAGCCGGAGCACGCCGTAGAGCAGCGCGCCCGCCGTCATGAACCGCGTCCCGGCCAGCAAGAAGGGCGGCAGCGTCTCGAGCGCGACCGAGACCGCCAGGTACGTCGAGCCCCAGATCACGTACAGCGCGAGGAGCGAGAGCAGCACCAGCCAGCTCCCCCGCGCCCTCGCCAGCGCCGCGCGCGCCGTCTTCCCTGCCTCGCCCCTCGCCACCGCGATCTGCGCCGGCTCGAGCGCCTCCACCACGAGGAGCCCGCGCCCCTCGCCTCCATAGCTGGAGCCGGCCTCCAGCACCACGTCCTGCGGCTCCCCCTCGCGGGTGATCCAGACCGCGCCGGCGGTACAGCTCAGGAGCAGCGGACCGCCCCGCAGGCGGTGCGTCCACAGTCGACCCTTCCCGAGCTCGATCCGCGACGGCTCGCGGAGGCGCGATGGCGGCTCCGAAACAAGTGAGGTCAATTTCATGCCCTGAAGGGTGGGGTCAAGCGACCGACCGGTACAGAGGCAGTCGGTCGGTAATTGAGGCCGGTACAGTTTCCGGAACAGGCGACTGTGCTGGTCCTCACGCCCGGCAGCTGTACCGGTACCGCAGCGCCCGCCCGGCTGTACACTTCGTCTTGTGCAGGCGCAGGCGCCCATCGAAGCAGAGGACGAGGCCCACCTCTACGACCGCGTCGCCGCGCACATCGCGGATCTGATCGCGCGCGGCGCGCTGCGGCCGGGCGACCGGATCCCGTCGGTGCGGCGGCTCAGCCGGCAGCAGGGGGTCAGCGTCGCGACGGTGCTGCAGGCGTACATGCAGCTCGAGAACCGCGGGCTCATCGAGGCGCGCCCGCAGTCGGGGCACTACGTCCGCGCCCGCCGGGGCACGGCGCTGCCCGAGCCCCGAGCCGCGCGCGCCTGCACCACCGCCACGCGGGTCAGCGTGAAGAGCCTCGTCTCCAAGGTCTACCGGGCGTGTCGTGACCCGCACATCGTCCCGTTCGGCGCGGCGTGCCCGAGCCCGGAGCTTCTGCCGACCGACAAGCTGAACCGGATCCTCAGCGCGATCGCGCGGAGCGCGGGCGGCGCCGGCGTCTCGTATGATCCGCCGCCCGGCCTGCCGGCGTTGCGGCGGCAGATCGCCCGGCGCTCGGTCGAGTGGGGCGTCGCGCTCTCCCCCGACGACATCGTGACGACGGTCGGCGCGATGGAGGCGCTCCACCTCTGCCTGCGCGCGGTCGCCCGCCGGGGCGACACGGTCGCGCTGGAGTCGCCGGCGTACTACGGGCTCCTCCAGCTCATCGAGAGCCTCGGCATCAAGGCGATCGAGGTCCCGTCGCACCCCCGCACCGGCATGGATCTCGACGTCCTCGAGGAGATGCTGGGCCGCCACCGCATCAAGGCGTGCCTCGCGATCCCGAACTTCAACAACCCCCTCGGCAGCGCCATGCCCGACGAGGCGAAGGAGCGCCTCGTCGCGATGCTCGCGCGCCGCGAGGTGCCGCTCATCGAGGACGACATCTACGGCGACCTGCACTTCGGCGATGTCCGCCCCCGCCCCGCCAAGGCGTTCGACAAGAAGGGCCTCGTGATGCTCTGCTCGTCGTTCACAAAGACGGTGGCGCCGGGCTACCGGGTCGGCTGGACGGCGCCCGGCCGCTTCCTCGACGAGGTCGAGCAGCTCAAGTTCGCGCAGAGCGTGGCGACCGCGACGCTGCCGCAGATGGCGATCGCCGAGTTCCTCGAGATCGGCGGGTACGACCACCACCTGCGGACGCTCCGGCGCCGGCTCGCCGCCCAGGTCGCGCGCATGAGCGAGGCGATCGCCGAACACTTCCCGCCCGGCACCCGCGTCTCGCGCCCCGCCGGCGGCTTCGTGCTCTGGGTCGAGCTGCCGCCCGGCACGAGCGCGCTCGACGTGCACGAGCGCGCGCTCGAGCACGGCATCAGCGTCGCGCCGGGGCCGATCTTCTCGGCCAAACACCGTTTCTCGAACTACATCCGGGTGAACTGCGGCTACCCGTTCACGGAGCTCAGCGAGCACGCAGTCCGGACGCTCGGACGGATCTGCGCCGAGACCGCCGAGGGATGACGCGGTGGACGGCCGCGGCCCCGGCGGCGGCCGGCGCGCTCTGGATGCCGTACCCGCGCTGAAGTAGAACTTTCCCTCTCGATCGAGCGCCCGCCCCGACGAGCCCACGCCCTTGCGCCCCCGACATCCCGCGTCCCTTCCTTCACCCGCGCCCCCGCCGACGCCCGCGCTGCGGCCTGCGCTCCCGATCCTGCCTGCGAACCGCCCGTCCGAGCCCGCCCGCGCCGCTGCTCCATCGCTCACCCGCACGGCCGCGGCCTGGGCGCTCGCGGCCTCGCTCGCTGTCCTGCCCGCCTGCCGCGCCGGGACGATCGCCTCCCCGGGCGCGCCGGCGCAGGAGACGCTGCGCGCGCTGCCGGATCGCATCGACGGCAGCACCCTGCTCGGCGGCGACGCGCAGCGCGCAGCGCAGGCGGGCGCGAGCGCGCTCCGGGTGATCGGCGCGGACATGGCGTCCGACGGCGATCGGCTCGGCGCCTTCGTCGAGGTGCCCGCCGGCGAGTGCATGCTCGCGATGGCGCGGGTCTCGCCGACGATCAGCGACGTCGACCTGTTCGCCTTCGAGGACGACGGCAGCGCGTTCTCCACGGACGAGGCCGCCGACGCGCGCGCCTCCATCCTCGTCTGCCCGCCGCACCCGCGGAGGCTCTATGTCATGGCGCGCGTGATGTCGGGCGCCGGGGCGGTGAGCGTCGGCGTGCAGAGCGTCCCGGTCAAGGCGGCCGACGCGGTCGCCCGCGCCGTCGGCGCGCGCGGCAGGTCCGGCGACGAGAGCGGGCGCCTCGAGTCGTGGCCTGGCCTGGAGGCGAAGATCAGGGCGCGCCGCGCCGCGGTCGGCGCGCGCTGGGACGACGTCCGGCGCGTCGCGCTGCCCGTCGGATCGAGGAGCGCGAGCCGGATCGGGGCCACCCTCGACGGCGGCCGCTGCCTCGACGTGCTCGTCTCGCCGAGCGACGAGGTCGCCTCGCTCGAGGTGGTCGCGGAGGACGAGACCGGCAGGGTCGTCGCGCGCGCGCGCGAGCGGGGCCAGGATCGCTCGCTGCTGCTCTGCTCGGCGGTCTCCGTCGAGCTCTCGATCGCGATCCGCTCGCGCGGCACGCAGGGCCTCGTGGCCGTGGTCGTGGGCCGCTCGCAGCCGGGCGCCGAGGCGGAGATCTCCGGCGCCACGCCGATCGAGCGCGTGACCGAGGGCCGCGACCTCGCCGAGGCGCGGGCGGACCACGCCCGCGCGCTCGCCGGCCGGGGCTACGGCGCGCCGCGCGTGTCGACAGGGGCCGCGCGGCTCGGCAGCCGGACGACGCTGCCGATCGAGCTGCCGGCCGGCTGCGCCCGCATCGACGTGCTGGCCGGCAAGCCGCTCGCCGACGTGCTCGCGGAGCTCTGGAGCGACGGCCACGCCCTCCTCGGCCGCGCCCGGGGCGGCGCCCGCGCGACGCTCTTCACCTGCGGGCGCGGCGGCCCCGCCCGCGTCGACGTCGAGTCGATGGCGCAGCCTGGCCCGTTCGCCGTGGAGGTCCGCAAGGAGCCCGAGGCCCCGCCCGCGCTCGTCGCCCATCCGCTCGCCGCCGCGAGGCTGCTCGGGCGCATGAGCGCCGCCGGCCCCGCCGAGGCCGCGGGGGCGGCCGGCGCGCAGGCGGTGGCGCTCGACGCCGCGCGCCTCAAGATCCTCCCGCTCCCGATCCCGGCCAACACGTGCGCCGAGGTGATCGCGGCGCTCGACGCCGACGGCGCGGGCGTCGATCTGCGGCTCGTCGACACCTCGACGGGCGAGAGCTCGCTCGCCAGGGCGCGGCACGTCGTGTCCGACAGCCGCTGCGCCGGCCCGGCGGCCGTCCCCGCGTCGATCGAGCTGCGCCTCGCGGACGGCAAGGGAGACGCCCTCGTGCTGATCCGCACCTCACCCAGGTCGCGCTGAGCGAGCAGGCGCCGAGGCGCGAGCGCGCGAACGCTCGACCGCCCGCCGCGCCTTGACAGCGGAACCCCCGGAGCCCTCAGATAACGGCCGAGGGGCCGTTCGATGTCCTCGGGTCGCTTCGCCATCGCCACGCACGCCCTCGCGCTGCTCGCCCAGTCCGACGAGAGCTGCGCGAGCGACGCGCTGTCGGCGAGCATCAACACGAACCCGGCCTTCCTGCGGCGCATCCTCGCGCGGCTGTCGCAGGCCGGGCTCATCGAGGCGCGGGAGGGCCGCTCGGGCGGCTATCGCCTGGCGAGGCCGGCGAAGAAGATCCGGCTGAGCGAGGTGTACGCCGCCGTCGAGCCGGAAGGCGCCATCGCGCCGAGCCCGTGCGAGCCAAACGCGAGGTGCCCGATCGGGTCGGGGATCCAGCGCGCGTTCGATGAGGTCGCGGCGGCGGCCAACGCAGGGCTGCTGCGCGGCCTCGCGCAGAAGACCGTCGCGGACATCGCGCTCCGGGCGCAGCATCTCGGCCGCCCGGCGCCTGCGCCGGTCAAGGCCGGCTGATCGCTCAGGCGCCTCGCCGCGCGGCGACGCCGCGCACGGCCTCCTGCCCGGGACACACGCGAGGCCGCCATCCCTGCGGGCGGCCAAGCCGCTCCCCTGGCAGAAACTGAAACCGTGCATATAACAGTTGGAGCGAGCGTGGCTGTCGAGGATCCGGCCGGCATCAAGCCGGCGCATCGCAGCCAGGGCCCGCTCAATCCCGAGAAAACCGAAAGGACAGCGCCATGGGCAGCAGCAATGTCATCGAAGTCAACGACCTGAATTTCGCGCAGGAGGTCCTGCAGACGGACACGCCGGTGCTCGTGGACTTCTCGGCATCCTGGTGCGCCCCCTGCAAGCGGCTCGCGCCGATCGTCGATGAGATCGCCGCCGAGACGGCCGGCCAGGTCAAGGTGGTCAAGCTCGACGTCGACGCGTCGCCCGAGGCCGCGCAGCGCTTCGGCATCCGCGGCCTGCCGACGGTGGTCGCCTTCCAGAAGGGCGAGCCCGTCGGGCGGCACGTCGGCCTCACGAACAAGAAGACGCTGCTCGCGCTCCTTGGACGTTGAGCACGTTGAGCACGTTGAGCACGCTGAGCGCGCCGAGCCCCTCGAGCGCATCGAGCCTCCGCCGGCGATCGCCCGCGCCGTGACGTGCCCCACATCGCGCCCCCCCGCGCGGCGGCGACGTCACCACAGCTCGCGCCAGGACCGCTGAAAACCCGACATCGACCTTCATTTCGCGAGCGGCCCCCGCCTTCACCCCGACCGCACGGGATGTGCGCGGCGCGCGGCCGTCGCATTGTGCGTCGGCCGTCTTCTACGGACGCAGCATCCCGTTGACATGACCACCCGATACGAGATTTTCTCGTCCGAGGAAGCCCAGCACTCCGCAACGCCGCTCGCTACCGTCCGTCGAGGCGGTCGAGGGCCGCCACGCGGAGCCCTGCCGGTGTGGGTTTTTCTGGCACGGCGCGACCGAGCCTGGCTTCCCGGACGCCATGGCCCTGTTCGACGACGACTTCGAGACGCTCGAGCAGCTCCCCGAGATGCGAAAATCTCGGGGAAAGGGCGGAGATTCGCACGGCCAGAGCCCCACCCCCGTGAGCCTCGGCCGCGCCCGCGCGGAGCTCACGGATCTGTCCAGCGACGGCCCCCGCTACGAGGTGCGGTCGCTGCTCGGCGTCGGGGGGATGGGCGAGGTCCACTTCTGCAGGGACCGCCGCATCGGCCGCGACGTGGCCATGAAGGTCATCCGCGCCGAGCACCAGGGCGACACGACGCTGCGCCACCGGTTCCTCCGCGAGGCCCGGGTGCAGGGCCAGCTCGAGCACCCGTCGATCGTCCCCGTCTACGACCTCGGCGTGGACAACAAGGGCTCGGCGTACTTCACGATGAAGCGCCTCCGGGGCCTCACCCTGGCGAGGATCCTGAACGAGCTCCGCGAGGGCGACCCGACGGCGCTCCAGAGCTTCTCGCGCCGCAAGCTGCTCACCGCCTTCTCGTCGGTCTGCATCGCCGTCGACTTCGCGCACTCCCGCGGCGTGCTCCACCGCGACCTCAAGCCCGCCAACATCATCCTCGGCGATTTCGGCGAGGTGTACCTGCTCGACTGGGGCGTCGCGAAGCTCATCGACACGCCGCTCCAGACCATCGACATGGGCGAGGATCCCATGAGCACGCGGACCATCCCGGGCGACGTGCTCGGGACCCTGGGGTACATGTCGCCGGAGCAGGCGCAGGGGTGCGTCGACACGCTCGACGTGCGCAGCGACGTCTACTCGCTCGGCGCGATCCTCTTCGAGCTCCTCACGCTCAAGCCGCTGCACCCGAAGAAGGACCGCACCGAGATGCTCGACTCGCTCCTTCACGGCGCCGACGCGCGGGCGTCGGTGCGCGCGCCCGAGCGCGAGGTGCCGCCGGAGCTCGACGCGATCTGCGTGACGGCGACGCGGCGCGAGCCCTCCGAGCGTTACCCGTCCGCCCGCGCGCTCTACGAGGCGGTCGAGCGGTTCCTCGACGGCGACAAGGACGTGGAGCTCCGCCGCGACCTCGCGGCGCGGCACGCGGGGCTGGCCGAGGAGCGCGTGACGGAGGCGCTCGCCGGCGGCAAGGAAGCCGAGGGCGCCCGGAAGGCGCTGCTCAGCGAGGTCGGCCAGGCGCTCGCCTTCGATCCGTCCAACGAGCGCGCCCTGGAGACGCTCCGGCGCGTCCTGACCGAGCCGCCGCGCGAGATGCCGGCGGAGGTGCTCGCCGATCTGGACGCGGCCGCGGCGGCGCGGCACCGGCTGCAGCTGCGCGCGGGCATGCGCGCCGAGCTGCTCGCGACGGCGATCGCGACGCTGGTCGCCGCCGTGTGGCTGGGCATCCGGGAGTGGCAGGTCTTCGCCTTCATCCTGGGCTTCACCGCCCTGGCGGCGCTGATGAAGTTCCTCGCCGCGCGCGTCGTCCACCGCCCGTCCGCGGAGTGGTACGCCTACGCCGGCTTCGTCTTCAACGTGCTCAGCTTCCTGTGCATCGGGCGCGGCTTCGGCCCGCTGCTCTTCATGCCGATGCTGCTCGTCATCCTCACGTACGGCAACTCGTTCACGTACCGGACGGCCTACCGCGTCGCCGTCGTCGTGACCAGCTGCGTCGCGGTGCTGGCCGCCGCGTGGATCGAGTACTCGGGCGTCCTGCCCCGCTCGTACGATTTCGCGGGCGGCGCCATGGTCATCCTGCCCCAGGCCGTCGAGCACTCGAAGATCGCGACGATGACGGCGCTGACGCTGACGACCCTGTTCATGCTGGTCGTGCCGGCGTTCATGATGGGCCAGCACCAGCACGCGCTGCGCGCCGCGGAGCGACGCGCGTTCCTGCAGGCCTGGCAGCTCCGCCAGCTGCTGCCTGAGCGGGCCCAGCCCGGCGCCGTGGCCAGCCCAGGCCCGGAGCAGGCACCGCGCCGCCGCCCGAGGCGCCCCCGCGCCGCGGAGTGAGCCGGGGTCAGTCCATCGGCCAGACCACGACGACCCAGACCGGCGAGCCGCCGCGCGCGGACACGCGGAGGGCGGCGCTCTCCTCGATCTCGGAGCAGAACGCCACGCCGGCGCTCTCGCCGTTCTCGCCGGCGTCGTCGCGCCCGGCGCGGTCGCCGAGCTCGACGGAGATCCGGAGCGCGCGCAGCTCGCCCCGGGCCAGCGCCGCCGCCGCGAAGTAGCAGCGGCCCGGCTCGATCTGGACCGGGACGAGCGTGTCGCCCTGCGCGCCGATCGCCTCGGCGATCGCCTGCGCGCGCGGCGCGGGCGCGTGGCGGCGGCGCAGCGCGGCGGCCAGGTTGCCCCGGGCGCGCGCGCCGAAGTGCCCCGGCACGAACGCGGACATCGGCCACTGCGCGTCGGACAGCACGACCTTCACCGGCCCCGCGGCCCCGAGGAAAGGCACCTCGACGACCCCCTGCTCGCCCAGACAGAAATCGAGCCGCGCGTCGGGCGCGTCGGACCTGTCGCGATCGAGCAGCCTGCCCGTGGTCCCCTCGCGCGCCTCGGCGTCGAGGTCGGTCGCGCGGCGCAGCGTGGCGCTCGGCACCTCGGCCATCAGGTCGAGGCGGTGGCAGCCCTCGGGGAGCTTGACCGAGAACTGCCCGGTCCCGATCGACGAGGCGCGCATGTCGGTCGGAGCGACGCGCGGCGCCCCTTCCGCGCGCGCGCGCCGCGCGGCCCGCTCGACCCGAGCGTCGAGCGGCCCCGGCTCGGAGGGCCGCCCAGGGTCGCCGCGCGGCGCGACGGGCCCGGACGCGCGCTCCGGCAGGATGGCCTCGACGCGCTCCAGCGGCCCGCTCGACGCGGCGACGACGACATCGAACGCGCTGCGCGTCGACAGCACCTCGACCGCCACGCGGCGCAGCTCCTCGCGCTCGGCCCCGCACCGCGTGATCGCCGCGACGCCGGCGATGCTCTGGACGCGGCGGTCGTCCTCGGGCTCCGCGCCGCGCAGCTGCTGGATGAGGCCCTCGAGGGCGGGGACGCTGCCCGACCGCCCCTCGGGCGAGAGCGTGAACTCCGCCGTGCGCGGCGCGAGGAACGCGGCGGTGAGGCACTCGTCCGCCGCCGCGCCAGCCACACGGGCCGGGCCGGCGGGCGGATCGACCGCCACGACCCGGGGGCGGCCGTGCTCCAGGAAGATGGGGGGGAGGCGCGCGACGCGCGCGCCCGAGAGCGACCACATCCGCGCGACGCGCGCGGCGTCGTCGCTGAGATCCGCGCGCGCCGGGGTCCCCGCGGAGACGCCGGCGAGCGCGGCGAGCAGCGAGAGGACCGCGGCGCGCGCCACGCCCGGGGCCGCGCGGCGGCCCCGCTCGACGGCGCCGCCCGCCGCGGCCCTCAGGCGCCCGGGGCTACGACGAGCCGCGCATCGCCTCGATGAGGATGCGCGCGACCTCCGGACGGGAGAACTCCGGCGGCGGCAGCTCGCCGCGCTGGAGCAGCTCGCGCACCTTCGTCCCGGACAGGTTGACCTGCGTCGACGCATCGCCAGGCGCCGACTTGCCGGTGGCCATCGCGCCGACCACCGTCGAGTAGAACGCGTTCTCGAAGTTGAGCGTGGTGATGCCGAGCTCTCCGGGGCTGAAGACATTGAAGATCTCCTGCGCGTCGTACGTGCCGTAGTAGCTGCCGACGCCGGCGTGATCGCGCCCCACGATGAAGTGGGAGCAGCCGTAGTTCTTCCGCGCCAGCGCGTGGAAGATCGCCTCGCGCGGCCCCGCGTAGCGCATCGCCGCCGGGTAGATCGAGAGGAGCACGCGGTCCTTCACATAGTACTTCGCGATGAGCTCCTCGTAGCAACGCATCCGCACGTCCGCCGGGATGTCGTCCGACTTGGTCGCGCCGACGAGCGGGTGGATCATCAGGCCGTCGCAGATCTCCAGCGCCGTCTTGGTGATGTACTCGTGCGCCCGGTGGATCGGGTTCCGCGTCTGGAACCCGACGATACGGCGCCAGCCCTTCTCGGCGAAGTACGCCCGCGTCGTCGCCGGGCTCCGGTCGTACGCCGGGAACGCCGAGTCGACGGGCCGCTCCAGCACGCGGATCTCGCCGCCGACGTACACGGGGCCGGTGCTCATCAGGTACGCGACGCCCGGGTGCTTCGTCTCGGTCGTCCGGAAGACCTCCTGCGCCTCGATCTCCTTGTTCGGCCGCCACTTGTCGCTCAGCTCGATGACCGCGACGATACGGCCGTCGCGCGCGCGGAGCGCCGCCTCGGAGCCCACGCGGAGCCCCTCGGCCGCCTGCTCGGAGACGGCGAGCGTGATCGGCATCGACCACGGCAGGCCGCTCTCGAGCCGCATCTCGCGCACGACGCGCAGGTAGTCCTTCGAGTTCATGAAGCCGCGCAGCGGCGAGAACGCGCCGACCGCGATCATCTCGACGTCGCTCTCGGTCCGCTCGTCGAGCTCGATGACCGGCAGCCCCTTCGCCCGCTCCGCGAGCGACGCCTTCGCCGCGCCCTCGACCCACCGGTTCACGAGCTCGCCGCCGTGCGGCGCGATCAGCCCGCGCGCCCCGCCCGCGGCCGCTCCCGCGGCGGCCGCGCCGGACACGGCGACCGCGGCGCCGCGGCGCGGGACGTAGCCGAGCTCCTCGAGCTTGGCGAGGATCTTGGCGAGGCTCTCCTCCTTCGTCTCCTTGCCGGTGTCGACGACCACCTCGGGGCTCTCGGGCGCCTCGTACGGATCGTCGATGCCCGTGAAGTTCTTGATCTCGCCCGCGAGCGCCTTCTTGTAGAGCCCCTTCGCGTCGCGCTCGGCGAGCACGGGGATCTCGCAGGAGCAGAACACCTCGACGAAGTGGGGGATCTGGGCCCGCTGCTCGTCACGGATCGCCTTGTACGGGCTGATGGCAGCCGTCATCGCGCACGCGCCCGACCGGGCGATGAGCTTCGCCACGTATCCGATCCGCCGGATGTTCGTATCGCGGTCCTCCTTCGAGAACCCGAGGCCCTTCGAGAGGTTGGTGCGCACCTCGTCGCCGTCGAGCACCTCCACATGGACGGAGCGGGCGCGGAGCTCGGCCGAGAGCATCGCCGCGAGCGTGCTCTTGCCGGCGCCGCTCAAACCGGTGAACCAGACAACAAAACCTGACATTTAGGCAACTCCTTCGATGATCAAGTGACGACTACGGACTCGGCCGCTCCGGGCCTCGGGTGTAGACCCCTCAACGAGCGGATGAGGGCTGCGCGAGAGTGCGCGGACGCGCGCCCCGGCGCAATGAGCTCAATCGACGACGGAGAACGTCGACGCGACGAACGCGGCGCCGTCCCACACGAAGAGGCGGTGCTCGGCGATGCGGGGCGTCTCCTCCGGACGCCCTTCGCCGGAGCCGCCGCGCACGCTGGTGACGAGGAACGCAAGCGGGAACGCCGGCCCGGGCCCCATCACGATCTGGCCCCCTTCGTCGGCCGGCGGCTCGCCGCCGCTCATCATGGCAGCGTCCGTCGGGCTGAAGTAAGCGCCGGCGTCGAGGTGAGAGTGATAGAGCACCTTCACCGGGCGCCCCGCCGAGGCCCCCTTCTCGACGGCGTCGGAGAAGCGTTTGCCGTTGAAGTCGAAGAACGTCCGCGCCGTCCGGAAGTACCGCTCCGGATCGATCGCGTGGAGCTTGTTCGCGATGTTGTCCATCCGGACATGCTCGTCGCAGAGCAGCGGCTCGGCCGCGGGCCCCTTCAGGTACCCGCAGGCCTCCTCGTCGCGCGCGTAGCCCGCGAGCGCCTCGTCCTCGACCGCCTTGAGCACGCTCGCCTTGAGGACGACCCCACCGGCGGTCCACGGCTGTGGAGACATCACCATAAGTAACGCTTCTCCCATTTCATGGGCGCAAAATAGCGGTCGCCCCGGTCGGGTACAATCGCCACGACGCACCCGCCTTGCTGTTCGCGGTGCAGGCGCTTCGCGATCTCGAAGGCCGCGAAGACGGCCGCGCCGCCCGAGTGCCCCACGTGCAGCGCCTCCTCGCGCGCGAGGCGATCGGACATGTCCCAGCCGTCCTCCGTCGTGATGCGCATCGTCTCGTGGTACGCGCCCTCGTCGTGGATGGCGGGCACGAGCGAGCTCGGCAGGTGCTTGAGCCCCTCCAGCCCGTGGAGCGCCTCGGTGGGCTCCACGGCGACGCATCGGATCGGGCGGTGGTGCTCGCGCAGCCGCCGGCTCGTCCCGACGATGGTGCCGCTCGTGCCGATGCCGGCCACGAAGTGCGTGATCCTGTCGCCGACCGCCTCCAGGATCTCGCGCGCCGTACCGTGGTAGTGGGCGAGCGGGTTGTCCTCGTTCGAGTACTGATCCGGGTAGAAGTACCGATCCGGATTCTTCTCGACCAGCGAGCGCACGAGGCGGATCGCGCCGTCGGAGCCCTCCATCGGGTCGCTGAAGATGAGCTCCGTGCCGAACGCGCGCGCGATGTCCTTGCGCGCCTTCGACACGTTCGACGGCATGACGAGCGCCACCTTGAAGCCCATCGCCGCGCCGAAGAGCGAGTAGGCGACCCCGGTGTTGCCGCTCGTCGAGTCGATGAGCGTCTTCTGGCTGGTGAGGCGGCCGTCCGCGGCGGCGCGGGTCATCATCCGCAGCGCGGCGCGATCCTTCACCGAGCCGCCGGGGTTCGCGAACTCGAGCTTGGCGTAGACCTCGACCGACGGCGTGTCGCGGCCGACGCGCGAGAGCCGCAAGAGCGGCGTGTCGCCCACGGCGTCGACGACCGACGTCAGCCGGCGGGAGCGGGCGAGCGAGTGCCTCATGACGGGTCGACCTCCCCCGCGCTCCCCTGCCCCGCGCTCCCCGCGGCGCTGCCCTGAGCCAGCGCGGCGCGCATCTCGGCGAGCGCCGCGCGCGCGCCGGCGAGCACGGCGCGCGCGGCGGGCGCGGCGACGAGCTCCGCGGGCGCGAGCGCGGCGAGGTCGATCGCGCCCGCCGCGAGCGCGCCGAAGCCGGCGCCGCGCGCGTAGCGCTCCGCCACCTCGTGCGCGAGCGGCGGCGCGTCGCTGCCGCCGCCGAGCACGCGCGCCGTCGCCGCCCCGAGCCTCGCCTGTCCCTCTGGACCGATCTCCGCGAGCAACACCTGGCGGAGATAGCGCGGGTCGTCCACCTCAGCCCCCGGCGATCGCGGGGACGATCGCCACCTGGTCACCGCCCTTCACGGGCGTCTTCAGCCCGTCGAGGAAGCGGATGTCCTCGTCGCCCACGAAGATGTTCACGAAGCGCCGCACCCCCTTCTCGTCGAGGAGTCGGTCGCGGACGCCGGGGTAGCTCTTCTCGAGGTTCTCGATCAGCTCGCCGACGGTGCCGCCGGCGACTTTGACCTCGTCCTGCCCACCGGTGAGCGTGCGGAGCGGGGTGGGGATGCGGACGGTCGCGGTGTCAGCCATGGTCTTGTTCTCCAGTCTTGAGATGAGTGGGGGATCCGCTCTCGCGGTCCTTTTCAACAGGCATCGGGGATCCGCCTTCGCGGTCGTTTTCAACGTGGGTCGGGGATCCGCTCTCGGCCGCGCAGGCGACGACGTAGCGGGACGCGTCGATCGTCGCGATCGCGGCGCGCGTCCCGCACAGGTCGCAGGCGGGCCGCGCGGAGACGGGGACGCTGCGCAGCGTGTCCGTGAGGCCGTCGTACGTCGCGATCCGGCCGAAGATCGACGCGTCGCCCGCGAGGATCGCCAGCGCCCGATCCGCCGCGATCGCGCCGGCCACGCCGCACACCGGGCCAGCCACACCGGCCGTGGCGCAATCCGGCGCGTCCCCGGTCGGCAGGTCCTCGAACAGGCAGCGGTAGCAGGGCGCCCCCTCCCCCGCGACCGCCATCACCGTGGCGCGCCAGCGGATCGCAGCGGCATGAACCACCGGCGTCCTGGTGAGTCGGCACACGTCGGCGATCAGGAACCGCGACGCGAAGTTGTCGGTCGCGTCGACCACCACAGAGACGCCCGGCATCAGCCCCGCCGCCGCGCTCGGCGCGAAGCGGCCGTAACGGCGGTCAACGCGGAGCGCGGGGAAGCGACGGCGCAGCGCCTCCGCGAACGCATCGAGCTTCGGCCGCCCGACGTCGTCGTCGTCGAACAGGATCTGACGATGCAGGTTCGTCAGCTCGACCTGGTCGTCGTCCGCGACCCGGAGCTCCCGCACCCCGGCTGCGGCGAGCGCGAGCGCGGCGGGCGCGGCGATCCCCCCCGCCCCGACGAGGAGGACGCACCCGCGGATCGCCTCGCCGCTGCCGCTCATCGGAAATACTCGTCCAGGCTGAAGTAGCGCTCGCCGGTGTCGCAGAGGACGGTCACCACGTTGGCGTCGGGGCCGAGCTCGCGGGCGACGTCGAGCGCGACGCGCACCGCGGCGCCAGCGCTGATGCCGACGAGCAGCCCCTCCTGCCGGGCCAGCGCCACCTTCGTGTCGTACGCGGCGCGATCGCTGACCGTCCGCACCTCGTCCACCACGCTCGGATCGTAGTTCGCGGGGACGAACCCGGCGGCGAGCCCCTGGATCTTGGTGGGCCCGCGCTCACCGCGCGAGATCGTCGCGCACGACTCGGGCTCGACCGCGATGACCCGCGTCGCCGCGCGCATCCGCTTGAGCACGCGCCCGACGCCGCTCACCGACCCGCCCGTCCCCACGCCGGCGACGAACGCGTCGATCGTCAGCGACTGCCGGGGACCGGGCCGCCCCGGCGCGTCGAGGCCGGCCATCGCGTGCAGGATCTCCCGCGCGGTCGTCTCCGCGTGGACGCGCGGGTTGTCGGGGTTGTCGAACTGGCTGAGGATGAGCGCCCCCGGGATGTCCGCCGCGAGCTCGCGCGCCCGGGCGATGGCCCCCTCCATCTGCGCCTCGGGCTCGGTCAGGACGACCTCCGCGCCGTAGGCCTCGAGCAGCTGGCGCCGCTCCAGGCTCATGCTCGCCGGCATCGTCAGGATGCAGCGGTACCCCTTCGCCGCGCACACGATCGCGAGCCCGATCCCGGTGTTCCCGGACGTGGGCTCGATGACCACGCCGCCGGCGCCGAGCAGCCCGCGCGCCTCGGCGCCCTCGATCATCGCCAGGCAGATCCGGTCCTTCAGCGAGCCGCCCGGGTTCTGCTGCTCGGCCTTCCCGAAGACGCGCCCCCGGGGCGTCGCCGCGTCGACGCGGCGGATCTCGAAGAGCGGCGTGTCGCCCACGAGGTCGAGGAGGCTGTCGACGACGCGCGGGTGCGACGGGAGCGGCGGGAGCTGCGCTGCGCCCTCCGCGGGTGTGCGGGGGGCGCCAGTGGATTGTGCGGATCGTTCGGGGCTGGTCATGGTGTCGGCTCAGATCACGTAGGTCGAGCGCTCCGGCCGCCCCTTGCGGCGCACGCCGAGCTCGACGCCGCGCTCGCAGACGTCGGCGATCGACACCGAGTCGAAGCAGCGCTCGATCGCGAGCGCCAGATCGTGGAACACGGCCGTGGGCGGGTCGAGCGGCGAGCCCTCCGGCCTGCCGTCGTCATCCGGAGCGATCACGGCGACCGGCCCCTCCAGGGCGCGGACGACGTCGCCCAGGCTGATCTCGCTCGCGGGCCGCGCGAGGTGATAGCCGCCGCGCGGCCCCCGCTTTGAGCTGATGAGACCGGCCTTCTTCAGGTCCTGGAAGATCTGCTCCAGGAAGCGCGCAGGGATGAGCTCCCGCTCGGAGATCTCGCGGATCTGGGTCGGCCGCCCGTCGTTGTGGAATGCGATATCGAACAATGCGCGCACACCGTAGCGACCCTTGTTCGAGAGCTTCACCGCCAGCCATATGCATTGGTGCATCGGAGAAGTCAAGAACCGCACATTCAGCGACTTCCGCTTCTTTTCGTGCGACACAGCACCCGAACAGCGCACAAAAACCGGGGGTCGCAGCGAAATTACCAGCAGAGGTTCACCGTTCGCTGCGTCGGCGCGACGCAGCCTCCGGCTTCCTGTTGAACCGGATGGGACGGGTTCAGTAGCTTCGAGCTCTATCGAGGCTGCGAGTCGCCGCGCGTGCATGGAGGGGCGCGCGGAACGTGATCGGCGCGCGGGCGTCGCACGGTTCGGGTTGCGGCGCACCAACCTAGGAGTCGGCCGGTGGCTTTCTATCAAGACCCCCCCACACTCGGGAACCAGTACGACGACGACCGCGTGCTGCGGTCCTATCTCGCGCGGGCCCTGCCGCGCGAGGTGGCCGCGTCGATAACGCCTTCGCTGCGGGAGATGGGCGAGCTCGCCGGCGGCCGCCTGTACCAGCTGCAGCTCGCCGATCGCGCGAACGAGCCGAAGCTCACGTCGTGGGACGCCTGGGGAAGGCGCATCGACCACGTCGAGGTGACCCAGCTCTGGAAGGAGGCGGCCCGCATCGCGTGCGAGCGGGGGGTCGTCGCGACGGCCTACGAGCGGGCGCACGGCGCGTTCTCGCGCGTGCATCAGTTCGCGCTGGCGTACCTCTTCGACGCGTCGAGCGACGTGTACACGTGCCCGCTCGCGATGACTGACGGCGCCGCGCGGACGCTCCTCGCGAGCGAGAACCGCGCGCTCATCGACCGCGCGGTGCCCCGCCTGACAAGCCGCGACCCCGCTGCCGCGTGGACCTCGGGCCAGTGGATGACCGAGCGCACCGGCGGCTCGGACGTGGGGCGGAGCGAGACGGCGGCGCGCCTCGGCCCCGACGGGGCCTACCGGCTCCACGGGACGAAGTGGTTCGCCTCGTCCACCACGTCGGAGATGGCGCTCACGCTCGCGCGCCCCGAGGGCAACCCGGAGGGCAGCCGCGGGCTCGCGCTCTTCTACGTGGAGCTCGCGGGCGAGGCGGGGCGCCGCGAGCGCGTGCTGATCAACCGGCTGAAGGACAAGCTCGGCACCCGCAAGGTGCCGACCGCCGAGCTCACGCTCGACGGCGTCCTCGCCACGCCGGTCGCGGGCCTCTCGAACGGCGTCCGGGCGATCGCGCCGATGCTCAACGTGACGCGCACCTGGAACGCGATCGGCGCCATCGCCGGGATGCGCCGGGGGCTCGCGCTGGCGCGCTCGTATGCCCAGAGCCGAGTCCAGTTCGGCACGACGCTGGCGGAGAAGCCGCTGCACATGGACACGCTCGCCGAGCTCCAGGCCGAGTTCGAAGGCGCCTTCCACCTGACGTTCCGCGCGATCGAGCTGCTCGGCCGCGAGGAGACGGGCTCGCTGACCGACTCGGAGGCGAAGCTGCTGCGGCTGATCATCCCGCTCGCGAAGCTCACGACCGCCAAGCAGGCGGTGTCGGTGCTGAGCGAGGTGCTCGAGGCGTTCGGCGGGGCCGGCTACGTCGAGGATACGGGGCTGCCGCGCCTGCTCCGGGACGCGCAGGTCCTCACGATCTGGGAGGGCACGACGAACGTGCTCGCCCTCGACGCGCTGCGGGTGATCCTGAAGGACGGCTCGCTCGACATCCTCGCGGCCGAGGTGGCGCGCCTCCTGACCGGCGTGGTCGAGCCGAAGCTCGCCGAGGCCGAGACGTCCGCGTCGCGCGCGGTGTCCCACGCCCGCGCATGGATCAAGGAGATGGCCGCCGACGACCGCCCCGGCCTCGAGGCGGGCGCCCGCCGGGTCGCGATCACCCTGGGCCGGGCGCTGCAGCTCGCCCTGCTCGTGCGACACGCCGCGTGGGCCATCGACCGCGAGCGCAGCCGGACCGCGCTGGCCGCCGCCATCCAGTTCGAGCGCAACGGCGTCGACTGCATCCGGGACCACGATCGCGACACCATCGAGGCCCTGGCCGAGACGCGACAGCGACCCGACACCTGAACAAAAGGTGGGGCCAAACCACTGAACAAATCCCCCCGGCAACCCGGGTGCGGCGACAACGCGAGGCGGGCGTGGCGCCGCGATCCGCGCCCCGTTCGCGAGCGTCGACGATTTTTCCGTGGGCGCGCTGCGTTCTGATCATACGGAATTAACGTTTGGTTTCGGACGGTTGCGAACGCATGACCGTCGTGGAAGCGGACGGCATTTGTCCTAGCGGCGTGCGAAGTCACTAGACGGGACAACCTGAACGGGCTTACAGTAATCGGGTGCTGCGGCGCTGAACGCGCGCCCGACGCGGGCGACGTGCGGGCGGGCTCGTCCATCGAGGCGGGCTCCGCCGGCGCGGCGTCCCCGGTGGGGTGAGATCCGCCTGCGCGCGCCTCTGGCGCGTGCGTGGGACTTCGTCCGCCTCCTGGACGGATCGGGCTCGCGTGGCCCCGGGCACGCGTGCGGCGCGCGGTGTGGGCGAGCGCACACGACGAGCTGCGAAGAGGCGAGATGAAGACGCAATACACGCTGCTGTCCGGCGAGACGGTCGAGTTCCCGACGCCGACGGGCGAGCTCGGCGCCTTTCTGTCGCGGGTCCTGGCGGCGGCCAGGGATCCGTCGGTGTCCGACGTTGAGCTGATGGATCTCGTGCTCGGCCCGGAGAACCCGCTGCTGGACAGGACCGCCGTCGCGGGCCGGAGCGTCGCGACCGCCGACGTGTACCGCGACCCGAGCTTCCACGTGATGCTCGACTGCGTGGCGCGGAAGCGGCTGCCGCCCGATTCGGCGGTCCTCACGCCGCGGACGCGCTTCACGATGACGGTGCCGGACGCCGCGCACCAGCTCGGCATCTCGGAGAGCGCGGTGCGCCAGGCGATCTACGCAGGGCGGCTGCGCGCGAGCAAGGAAGGCGGCACCTACTACCTCGATCCGCAGTCGGTGGCGGGCTACCGGGTGAGCAAGCGGGGGCCGCGGCGCCAGGACCAGATGGCGAAGGGACCGCCCGGGGCCGCGCTCGACGCGCGCATCGGCTCGGGGCCGGACGCGAGCTTCCGGGTGAAGCACAGCCGTGACGACTTCGAGCTGACGGAGAAGCGCGGCCCCGAGTGGACGGGGATGATCCCGGCGGGGTGGCGGCGGATCGCGGTGCTCGGCACGGCGAAGGACCGCTCGCGCTACTGGGAGATCGAGCCGGCCGAGGGCGAGAGCGTGCTGCACTTCGAGGGCTTCTACCTGCGCGGCGGCTTCCGCATCGTGGAGACCGTGAGCACGTCGCCGCGGGCTGTGGCGGCGTTCAAGGACTTCCAGCCGCGGTGAGCGCGGGCAGCTGGGGCGCGGCGAGCGCGGGAAGCGGAGCGCGGTGAACGCGCGACGCGGTCGTCAGATCAGAAGCGGGCCTGGAAGCTCGTGCCGAGGCCGAAGAAATCGGGGTTCACGAAGGTGCGCAGGGCCACGGTGCCCTCGGAGGGATCGCGCTCCATGAACGTGCCGTTGTTGTCACGCACATATTGAGCCCACGCGACGGCGGTGAGGATCCTGCTGATATCCCACTTGAGGCTCGCGCGGAGCTGGAAGATCGGGACGGCAGAGGTGTTGAAGGGGAGGATGGACACATTGCCCTGGTCTCGGACGACGGACGTGCGCGCGATCACCGCGCTCATGGCGTCGATGGACATCGTCCTGAACGCGGCGGGGAACTGCAGGCCCGCGCCAAGGCCGGGCGTCAGCCGCACGGACGCGAGGTAGTAGTCGGCCGCGAGCGCAAGGAACAGCTCGTCGGCCGTCGAGGTCTGGGCGGTCTTCGGGATCGTCTGAAAGGGGATGAAGCTCGGCTGGTTGCGGAGCACGAACGGCAGGTCCCGGTAGATGCCCGTGAGGCTCGCGCGCGCATACCCGGACTTGACGACCGCCTGGAGGGCGCCGGCGCGTGCCGGCTGATGGGTGGTGGCGCCGGCAGATTCGAAGTCCTTGAGGTTCTGAAAGAGGTTCGTCGCCTCGAGGCTCACCGCCCATGTCGTCTTGCCCGGCGCGTACGGCTCGGGCTTGAAGATGATCTGCGGCTTGTTGGGATCGTTGCGATAGAGGAGGAAGTCCACCGACTGGGGGATGGGCTCGTTCTTGGCGTGCACGACGACCCGGGCCGAGGCGCCGTAGGTGTAGACCGGGTCGCCGGCGACATCGGGCAACTCGAAGCGGCCCTGCTGGAAGTAGCCGGCGCCGAGGTCGACGTGAACGTGGGGGTGGAGCGCGGCGCCCCCGCCAAGGAGAAAGCCGTAGTTGGTCTGAGCGACTCGGATCTCTTCGAGCTCGCTCGTGCCGGGGGTGAGCACCTCCTGGACCTGCATGAGGCTCGCGACCTTGAACCCCGCGTACACGCTGAACCGGTCGGCGTCGAACTGGACCTTCGCGCCAGGCGCGGTTCCGATGATGCGCGGGAAGATCGACTGGTTGGCGAAGGCGTTCGTCCCGCCCCATGAGATGTCGTAGAGGTAGCCCAGTCGAAACCGGTCCGTGTCGATGGGCCAGAGCGTGACGCCGATACCGGTCTTCCCGTCGGCCCTGCCATCGGTGTGATAGAAGGCGCGAATGAACGACCCGGCGTCGTAAAACGCCTGATTGACATTGTTGTTGTTCCTGGACAGCGCGGCGAGGTCGATGCGCAGGACGAGCGAAGCCTCGGTGTCCAGCCGCCGGATGAAGCCCGGCATCCTCTTGTAGAGCACGAGGTGCGTCAGGTTCTCGCGCCCGCTGAAGCGGGAGTTGAGGTTGTCGAAGAAGAGCCGGTATTGCTTTCGATCGCCGACGCTCAGGGTGGGTGAGAGCGGCTGCACCTGACCCGTGTCGTGGAGCAGGTCGTCGTCTCCGAGCGTCCACGTGAGGCGCGTGTCCATCGCGTCGCCCACGCGGACGGGCGGCTCCGCGGCCGCTGGCGGCAGGTCGGGCTCGATCCACGGGAGGGTGGGGACATCGGGGGCGGGGGCGGGCTGCGAGATCGGAGGCGGCGTGGCCGGCGCGGCGGGCGCCGGGGCCGGTGCGGCCTGGTCCGGCACCGCAGGCGCGGGCGCGGCAGGAGCGGGCGGCGGCTGCGGCTGGCCTAGCGCCGGCGGCGCGAGCGTGAGCAGCAAGGCCGCGGAGGCAGCAGGGGCGAGGAGCGCGCTTCGGTGCATGGCGGGCGGTGGCTTTCCTGGGCCTGAGTGAGCCGGCGGGCGCGGGGCGGCCGCGTCGAAGGCGAGGAGGTGGCTAGTTGGTCTCCGCGTCGTTGTCGTCGAGGCTGCGCGTCCGGACGCAGGCCTCCTTCGAGGGCTTCGTGCCCGGCGCGCAGCCGGGCGCCGCGCAGACGAGGTCGTCCGGACAGCGGGCTTCGATCGTCCAGTTCAGCGAGCCGCCCGAGAAGTTCCGGAGCGTGCCAGTCACCGCGTCGATCACCTCGCCTCGGTGCGACGTCGGATCGAAGGCGCTCACCGTGCCCGTCTGGATCTGGATCCTGCTCGACCCGTCCGTGATCTTGTAGTTGCCGCGCGCGGCGTAGCTCGTCCACTCGCTGCACTCGGGATCGTCCGAGCACGCGTTCGCGCAGCTCCTCTCTGTCTGGCTCTCGAAATCGACCTGCCCGTCGCCGTTCAGGTCGCAGCTCGACTGCTCCGCGGCGAAGACGTTGTCCCTCGCGGGCCTCGGACCGAAGCGCTCGCTGATGTGGAACCCCTCGACGCGCACGAGCCCGCTCTCGAGGCGCTCCATGGCCAAGGCGTCGGCGATCGTTGGGCCGTCGAGCACCGCCGGCTCCGGGACCAGGCACTCCGCTCCTTCCTGCACGCGCGCGATCTCGTACGAAGGGAACGAGAGCTGGGTGAAGCCGAAGAACTCGTCGACGGTGCCCGCGAGGTACTCGAGCCGATCGCAGACACGCAGGTTGGCAGGTGTGTTGAAGTTGAACGCGAAGAGGTGGTTGAAGCCGCTGCCTTGGCCGGCCAGATCGCTGACGTAGAAGCCGTCGCTCGAGACACGCGTGACGACGACCTGCTGGGGAGCCGCGGTGTTGATCTGCATCGCTTCCGACGGGTAGGGCGTCGCCGAGCCGCCGCCCTGCACGTCGGCGATGCGCGGCAAGGCGTACGCGACCGGCTTCGAGACGCCGGCGCTGAAGGAGCCGCCCTCCTCGGTGTCGTCGTCCGCGAAGGCGCACCCCGGATCGGCGGGGAAATCGACGAGCACGTCGCCCGGCGCGTCGTCGTTGACACCGTTGGCGCACGCGGGACGGTCGCCCCGGGACGCGGGCTGGTAACCGAGGTCCTCGACCCACAGCCGGGTGGGCCCGTAGACGGCTGTCACGTGGGCGACCCCCTCGGCGACGCCGTCCCGCAGGCGGATGTTGCGGCCGACCGCGATGCCCTCGCCGTCCGCCTCGACGTCGAGCACCGCCCCGGGCTCGACGCTCAGCCTGACCATGCCGTCGAAGGGCGCCCGGCGGCCGGCAGCGTCGCGCGCCTCGATCCTGAACGACCAGGTGTCCGCCGCGTCGCCGCGGTCGGCCGGCAACGGCGCCTCGGCGGAGGGCGGCGCTTCCCCGTTCACTTGCACGACCTGGACCCAGAAGCTCGAGACGCCCCGGGGCGGCCCGCCGTCGCTGCCGCACCCGGCGAGCGCGGCGGCCGCGAGCGCCGCTCGGAGCCGCGCCCGCGGCGTCACTGGCCCACCATCCGCAAGCGGCCGTCGGAGAAGTTGCCGAGCCGCCGGTCGACGCACGCCAGGTACTTGCACTGCTCGCCCGCGGCGCTGCACGGGGCGAGCGCGCTCTCGCACTGCTCCCGCACCCAGTCGGTCGGGGCCTCGGCGCAAACGTCGCGCTGGTAGGCGGCGACGTCGTCGCGGCAGCGCGCGAGCACACACGCGCCCCGGGAGCACGGCGCCGCGCCGGTCTTGCACGCCTGCCCCTCGACCACCGACTCAGGGCACGCGCAGACGAAGCCCTCCCCCACGCCCGCGCAATCGGCGTCCCGCTGGCACGACGCGAGCTCGCCGCGCTCGTCCGCGCCACACGGGCTGCCCGCGCGGATGTGGTCGATCAGCGCGTCGCGCTGCTGCACCTGGGTGTCGAGCTGCGTCGTGTTGCGCTGGAGCACCCGGAACCCGCTGCCGCCCTGGGCGAGGTAGCTCGACGTCGCGAGCTCGTAGGTCGCTAGCGGATCGATCGGCTGCCAGCACCGCCTCGCCTCGACGTCACAGCTGCCCACCTCGCCGCCCGGACAGTCGGCGTCGCCGTTCGGGCACGCGATCGTCGGCTGGCGCGCGCCGATGTACACCTGGGTCGCGACGCCGGACGCGGCGCCGTCGGCCGAGCGCGCTGCGCAGTCGATGACGACCCGCGCGCCCGCGATCTGCGCCTGCGAGACGCACCCGCGGCCGCTCGATCGGCGCGCCACGAAGTCGAAGAGGTCCTGCACCTCGAGGCCGGAGAGCTGCATCTTCGAGATCGAGTTGTCGAAGGGGAAGATGTTGAACATCTGCTCGACCGTCACCGGGCCGGGCACGAGGTCGGCGCGGATGCCCGTCGTGTTCGTGAGCGCGAAATCGGTCTGGATGCCGAGGCGCAGCCACATCGCCCCGGCGATGAGGTTGCCGAGCGGCGAGTCGCCGCCGCTCGGCGAGACGCGGCGGGAGCCGTCGAGCGCGTAGCCGACCAGGAGATCGAGGTTCGCGAGCGCGTCGAGCCCCTGCGCGTACGGCTCGAGCACCGAGGCGACGATCGGATCGGCGGGCACATCCTCGGTCACCGGGAAGAGCTCGTACCGATCCGAGAGCACCTCGAAGCCGTTCAGCGGGTCGTAGCCGCCCCCGAGCTCGGAGGCGTCCCTGGACAGCACGAGGTCGAGCCGCCCGACGAACTTGGCGAACGCGCCGGAGTGCGCGAGGACCACGTCGCGCGGCGTACAGTAGCGTCGGCGCTGCGCGCCCTCCCCGGGCGAGCGCTCGTCGTTCAGGAGGATGTAGTGGCGCTGCTTCTCCTCGTCGTAGTACCGCGAGCAGTCGCGGACGCGCTTCGGCGGCTGGAGGACGATGTGGTTGTGCCCGCCGAGCACGACGTCGATGCCCGTCGTGGTCTCGATCATCCGCTCGTCGCCGTCGAGGCCCAGGTGGGTGACGAAGACGATGACGTCCACCGTGGGGCGGAGCAGGTCGACGTAGAACTGGGCGACCTCGGTCGTGTTCAGCGGGGTGACGCCGAGCCGGTTCGGCGCCTCGAAGATCGACGTCAGGCTGGAGAGGTTGCCCATCCCGACGACGCCGACCTTGAGGCCCTCGAGGTCGAAGACCGTGAACGGCTGCAGGATGGCGCCGAGCGGAGAGGCGCCGGGCTGCGCGGGGTCCTCGAGCTGGTAGTTCGCCGCGAGGATGGGGAAGGCGGCGTTCTGCTGGAGCTGGATACCGAGGTTCAGCGCGCCGCGGTCGAACTCGTGGTTGGCGACGATCATGGCGTCGACACCCATGGCGCCGAGCGCGCGGATCTCCGCCTCTCCCGAGTAGAAGTTGAAGATCGGCGCCCCCTGGAAGCAGTCGCCGCCGTCGAGGTGAAGCGCGCGCGACGACCGGGCGCGCTCGCGGCCGAGGAGATGGGACATGCGCGCGGCGCCGCCGACGTTCGCGATCGAGCTCGCAGCGCCGAGCCCGAGCCCCGCGTCCACCTGGCCGAGCTGCAGGTTGTACGGGAAGAGCCGCGAGTGGATGTCCGACGTGTGGAGCAGGGTCAGGTGCACCTGCCCGACGAGCCGCGTCGGCGGCGCCTCCTCCTCGCAGCCCGCCGCGCACAGGCCGAGCGCCACCGCGCAGGCGGCCAGCGCGCACGCCACGCCGGACGCGACCGGCGCTGCAGGCGTCGGCCCCACCGCACCGAGCACGCCGCTCACCGCGTAGCGCGCTCTCCCGTGAGCAGGTCGTAGAGGTCCGGCGCGAACGCGGCGGCGACGCAGCACTCGACCTCCTCCGCCGTCGCGCAGGCGAGCGCCTCCGCCGCGACCGCCTCGGCCTCTGCGACCGTGATGCGCCGGAGCGTCTCCTTGATCTCCGGGATCGCCGCCGCCTCCATCGAGAAGTCGCGGAGGCCGAGGCCGAGCAGGAGCAGTGCGGCGAGCGGATCGCTCGCCATCGCGCCGCAGAGAGAGACCGGCCTGCCGAAGTCCTGGCCTGCCTGGATCACCTTCGTGATCAGCCGCAGGATCGACGGATCGAAGGGCGAGGCCAGGTACGCGAGCGAGCGGCTCGTCCGGTCGACCGCGAGCGCGTACTGGATCAGATCGTTCGTCCCGAGGCTCAGGAACGCGGCCTCGCGCGCGAAATGGTCGACCATGATCGCCGCCGAGGGCACCTCGATCATCACGCCGAGCGGGATCTCGTCGGCGCACGGCTGGCCGCGGGCGCGCACCTGCTCCTGCGCGCGGTGCAGCAGTGCGCGCACCTGCCGGAGCTCGCCGAGGCCCGCGACCATGGGGATCATGATCCGCACGTCGCCATAGGCAGAGGCGCGCACCATGGCGCGGAGGTGCTCGAGGAAGACGTCGGGGCGCGAGAGCGCGAGCCGGACCGCGCGGAGGCCGAGCATCGGGTTCATCTCGGGCGGCACCTGGAACGTGGAGACGAACTTGTCGCCGCCGATGTCGAACGTGCGCAGCGTGACCGGCTTCGGGCGGAGCGCCTCGACGACGGCGCGGAAGATCTCGAACTGCTGGTCCTCCGAGGGCGGGGACGTGCGGTCGATGTAGAGGAACTCGGTCCGGTAGAGGCCGATGCCGTCGGCGCCCTGATCGCGCGCGAGGATCGCCTCGGCCGGGAGCTCGACGTTCGCCCGGAGCGACACCTTGACGCCGTCCTTCGACTGGGCGGCCCGGTGCCTGGACTCCGAGAGCTCCTTGCCGAGCGCGACGTAGCGTTCGGCGCGGGCGCGCGCGTCCGCGAGCTCGGCCGGGCCGGGGCGAACGACGACCGTGCCGCGCAGTCCGTCGATCACCACGAGGTCGCCCGTGATCACGCGCTGCAGGACGTCGCTGACGCCGACCACGGCCGGGATCTCCAGCGCGCGCGCCATGATCGAGGTGTGGCTCGTGCGGGTGCCGACCTCGGTGACGAAGCCGACGACCGGCTCGTCGACCATCGCCGCGGTGTCGGCCGGCGACAGGTCGTGCGCGATGAGGATCGTCGGCCCGGAGAAGCGCGGGAGCGCCGCGCCGAACGTCGCCGGCATGGCGATCGAGTTCTGCAGCTCGATCAGGCTGCGCGTGGAGAGCGGAGAGGTGTCGCGCGAGGACGGCGGCTCCTGGGGCGGGAGGCTGAAGGCGCGCAGGAGGCGCTCGCCGACGAACAACACGTCGTGGCCGCGCTCGCGCAGGTACGGGTCGTCGAGCGCGGCGAAGCGGCCGGCGATCACCTCGCACGCGGCCGCCACCGCCCACTCGGCGCAGCGGCGCTCCTCGGTGACCTGGCGCTTCACGGCGTCGGCGAGCGCCTCGTCGCCGAGCATCAGCAGGTACGCTTCGAGGATCGACGCCTCGGCGCGGTGATCGCCGATGCGCTTCGCCATGTCGCGCAGCTCGTCCTGCGCGCGCTCGACCGCGGCCTCGAAGCGCTCGAGCTCCGCCGCGATCTCGCTGGAGCTGACGCGGCGGCGCGGGTGGTTCGTCCGGTGCCCGCCCATCACGACGGCCGCGCCGATGGCGACCCCAGGCGACCCGGCGATGCCCCGCAGCGTCTCCGTCCGGGCGCCGGGCGGCATCGAGTCAACCCGGGCGCTGGGCGCCGCCGAGTCGCTCCGGACGGCGTCCGCCGGGGCGGGATGCTCGTCCGGAGCGTCCGACGAGAGCGCGCTCGGGCCGCGCGTCACTCGTGCTCTCCGAAACGCGCGGCGATCAGGTCGCCGATGGCGGAGACGGCGTCGGCGGCCTGATCGCCCGTCGCGCTCACCTCGATCTGGGTGCCCATCGAGCCGCAGAGCAGGAGCACGCCCATCACGCTCTTCGCGTTGGCCGACTGCCCGTCCGGCCCGGTCAGCGAGATCTCGCAGTCGTAACGCCCCGCGAGCTGCACGAGCTTCGTCGCGGCGCGCGCGTGGAGCCCGCGCACATTGATGATGGTGAACCGCCTCGTTACCGCCTCCGTCGTCACCGCTCGCCCCCCGTCACGCTCGTGTCCGACGCCGGGCGAGGCTCCGACGGGGTCGCTCCCGGCTGCGCCAGCCGGAGATCCACGCCGGGCGCCCCGGCCATGCCCTCTCCCACCCCCGAGGGTACACCACTCGTGCTCACCCGGGCGACGTCCCGGTGTACGACCGTGATGGGGAGCCCCGTCTTCCGCCGCAGGCTGTCGCTGAGCGCGTTGGTGAGCACGACGGAGCGGTGCCGGCCGCCGGTGCACCCGATGCCGACGGTCAGGTAGCTCTTTCCTTCGCTGGCGTAGCGCGGCATGCAGAACGAGAGGAGCTGCTCTGTCCTGCAGATGAACTCGAGGGCATCCGCGTTCTTCAGGATGTACTCCCGCACGGGCTCGTCGTTCCCCGTGAGCTCGCGGAGGCCGTGGACGAAATACGGGTTGTCGAGGAAGCGGACGTCGAAGAGCAGATCGGCGTCGAGCGGGATGCCGTACTTGTAACCGAACGAGACGAACCGGGTGGACATCCGGGGCATCTCGACCTTCGCCGGGCGCAGCCGCTCGATGACGACGCGGCGCAGGTCGTGCGTCGACAGCCGGGTCGTGTCGAGCTCGATGGTCGCCCTGGCCCGCAGCGACGCGAGCCGCTCGCGCTCGAGGAGGACGCCGTCGAGCATCGCGATGGCGCCGCTGCCGCCGGTCGTCAGCGGGTGCGGGCGCCGCGTCTCGCTGAAGCGCCGGAGCAGCGTCTCGTCCGAGGCGTCGAGGAAGAGGATCACCACGTCCCGTCCCGTCCGGATCGAGTCGAGCGCCGCCGTGGCGCCCGCCAGGAAGGAGCCCACCCGGACGTCGATGCCGAGCCCGATCCGGGTGATCCCGCCCGACTCGCACGCCTCGACCGCCGGCTGCACGAGCGACGTGGGCAGGTTGTCGACGCAGAAGAAGCCGAGGTCCTCCAGGGCGTGGAGCGCCGTCGACTTGCCCGCGCCGGAGAGGCCCGTGACGACCACGACGCGCCCCGGCGCGCCGTCGGGCCCGTGCAGGCCGTGCTGCTGCTGATCGCCTCCGTTGCTCACCCTCGCCTCCTCGGCCGCGGCAGGCTCACGGACGACTCCGTGGGGCTGAACCCGGAGCTCGGGCGATCGGGGGGCGGCCTGCCCCGATCCGCCGGCGGCCGGAAGGCGCTGCTCGGGGGGTTCGGCGCGTCCGCGCCGCGGCCGGGCGGCGGCGGCGGCGGCCGGGGCGGGCCGGGCGGCGCGGCGCTCCGCGGGGCGCCTTCCTCCGCGAACCTCGCCGGCGGCGGGATCGACGACTCCTCCGGCGAGCGCTCGCGGAGCAGCTCGCCCTCGACGTTGCCGAAGAACTCGCGGGCCGCGTGGAACCCGGCGTTCTTCAGGAGCTCGTTGCGGGCGGCGACCTCGAGGATCGACGCCATGTCGCGGCCCGGGCGCACCGGGATGACGAGCTCCCGGATCTTCACGCCGAGGATGGTGTGGTACCGCTCGTCCAGCCCGAGCCGATCGTACTCGGTGTCCTTCGACCACTCGACCAGCTTCACCACGACGTCGATCCGCTTGCGCTCGCGGATCGACGTGACGCCAAAGAGGTCCTTCACGTTGAGGATGCCGAGGCCACGCACCTCGAGGTGGTACCGGAGGAGCTCCGCCGGGGCCCCGAAGACCATGCCGGGCGGGCGGTAATCGCACTCCACGGCGTCGTCGGCCACGAGCCGGTGGCCGCGCATCACGAGATCGAGCGCGCACTCGCTCTTGCCGATCGCGCTCGACCCCATGAGAAGGAGGCCCACGCCGAAGACGTCGACGAGCACGCCGTGCAGCCGCAGGCGCGGCGCCAGGCGATCGTCGAGCAGCGCGTGCAGCGCGGTGATCGTGGCGCTCGACCGCACCGCCGAGACGAGGAGCGGCGTCCCGGTCTCCTCGGCGCACTGCGCGAGCTCCGGCACAGGGACGAACCCGATGCCGGAGCCGTTCGCCTCGAACGGCTGGTCACCTTGTGTGAGGATGACGCAGCACAGGCCGAGCTCGAAGAAGCCGCGCAGCGACAGGAGCCGATCCTCGCGGGAGAGCTTGTGGAGGAACGAGAGCTCGGTCTGCCCGAGGATCTGCACCCGCGTCGGGACGATGCCGTGGAAATGGCCGACGAGCGCGAGCCCGGACTTCTGGATGCGGGTGTTCATGATGGGCCGGTCGAGGCCCGCGGCGCCGGCGATGAGCGTGAGATCGATGCCGAGCCCCTCGTCGGCCATCAGGCTCCGCACCGCGATGGCGGGGCGGTCCGCCCGCCCTCCGCGGGTCGAGGGGGGCATCCGGCCGCCTCCTTCCCCTTCCTGTCCGCCGCTGCGCGGGCCGCTCATGACACCGACCTCCCTTCCTCGGCGGCGATGAGCTCGAACGCCGCGCGCCCGGTCGAGGCGCCGAGCAGCCGCCGCCTGAACGTCTCGTCCCGCAGCAGGCGGGAGATGCGCGCCAGCGTCTTGAGGTGCTCGCCCGTGGCGCGCTTCGGCCCGATCACGGCGACGAGGATGGACACCGGCGCCCCATCGATCGCGTCGAAGTCGATCGGCTTTGGGCAGATCAGGACCGCGCCGATCAGCCGATCGACGCCCTCCATCGCGCCATGGGGGATGGCCACGCCGCTCCCGACACCGGTGGACTGCAGGCGCTCACGCTCGCCGAGCACCCGCTCGATGTCGTCGGCCTTGACCCCCGGCTGTCCTGCCGCGAGCAGGGCGGCGAGCCGGCGGAGCGCGTCCGCCTTGGAGCGGACGACCCCCTCCTGCTCGCTGGCGACGGATACCTGGTGCGCGGTCAAGATATCGCGGACTTGCATGCTGATTTCGGCGCTCGGGCGAGGTGAGAGGGCTCTGGAACGGCGCACGTGGCACGGTCGGCGCGGCGCTCGGCCAGGGCCAAGCGAGCCGATGTGGCCATCGTACCCTGGGGAGTTCGGGTACGCGACTCAAGGACGCTATCGCGGCGAGCGGCCCGAGAGGGAGCGTTCTTTCGGCGCGCGCCGTCGCGATCGCTGGGCGACCGCCGCGGCGCTCCACGCAGGCCCCCCGGGCAGGTTGGGCGTGCGCAGGGGTGAGCTGATGGAGACGAGCGCCCTTCGCCGCCGCGGCGAGCGCGGCGGCTCACGCGAAGGGAGCGCACCGCCTCGCCCGCGAACGGCGACTCAGCTCACGCGGAGGGAGAGCGCCGCGCCGGCGGGCGCGGCGGCCCTCGCTCCGGTTCGTGCGCCGCGCCTCGGCGACGCGCGCGGCGGCTTACGAACGGGTACGCCCCGCCGCGGCCACCGCTTCGCGCTCCACCTCCACGGCGTACTCGCCGGCGCTCGTCCCGCCGCGCTTCCGCGCCATGGTGTGACCCTTCCCATCGCGGATCTGCCGCTCGAGCTTGTCGTGGACCGTGTCGATCGACGCGTACATGTCCTCACCCTGCTCGGTCGCATGGAAGGCTAGACTGCCGGAGGAGATGCGAACGTCGGCGACGTGTGTCAGCCCCTCGACGGAGAGGGTGACCTGCGCCGTCATCGCCTGCCTAAGGAACTTCTGAAGCTTGGCCACCTTCTCGTAGGCGTACTTCTTCACGGCCTCGGTACCCACCATATGCCGGAACGTGATCGTGATGTTCATCGGGTCCAGCCTTCCTTCCCTGATGCGTAGATGAAACAATCGACTACGGCTACAGAGCACCCCTCCATCTCCATAGTATCACTGATGTAGAGCTCTGGTCTGCACTCAACGGCGCAGCGCTTTCGTTTTGTTTGGCGTCGTTCCGTTTCTGCGCTTCTTGCCCTGACTTGCCCTGACTTGCCCTGACCTGCCCTGACTTGCCGCGGGTTGCCGCGGGTTGCCGCGGGTTGCCGCGTCTTGCCCCGGGTTGCCACCTCTCGCGCACCTCGTGGTGCCCACGCGTCACCGTGGCTTGCCGCGCTGCGTCCTGCGCGGCCAGCGCGCCTCCTCTTCAACAAGCCTTGGCACGCCCCGCTTGTTCCAGCGCCCGGCGCACCGTGTGCGGGGCATGGCTCGAGGCCAGCGCGATCTCGCCGATCGTGGGTGTGCGTCCGAGCTCGGCCGCGAGCCGCCTCGCGCTCGCGAGGACGGCGCGGAGCACCTCGACATCGCCTGGATCGAGCGGCTCGGCGACGCGGAGGCCCTCGGACTCGAGCCGGTCGATGATGTACTCGACCTCCTCGTACGAGACCGCCCGGCGGCCGACGACTTCTGCGATGTCGTTCAGGTCCACCCGACCGGTCGACCGATGGCGTGTAAGGAGCTCCTGGATCATGTCGTCGATGACAGGCGGCACAGCCCTAGCGTGCCACCTTCGCGCAGGCCGCGCACGCGCCAGCGCGGGCGAAAGCGGGCCCGAAGGCCGAGCGCGAGACCGAGCTGATCGAGCGTCTCGGCGCACCGCTCGCGGCCCTCCCCGCGCGGCGCCTGGCCAGCCGGCTCGCCCGGCGCGGACCCGCCGCCGCATCACAGCTCATCATCACGGCGCTCCACGGTGGACCGCACCTCACCTCGTCTCGCCACGCTCGCCACGATCGACGTCTTCCGCTGTTCAGCGATGTTTCCGGCAGGATACGCGAGGCATGATAGAAATGGACGCGTCATCGGGCGGATACACATCAGGAGACCTTCCATGCGCTGGGCCCCTCCCGAATCGCGATCGCGTTATGCGATCCGCGACCACATCGAAACAAACCTGGATCCGGTCAGGGATCATCAGGAGATCGCATTTCTCTCGACGTGCTATGATTTCCCGTGGGACACGCAGCACGCCCTCGAGCTCGCGCTGTTCCGTGTCTTCGGAATCGCCAAGGGCACACCGCTCCTGGTGCAGACAGGGGAGTTTCTCCAGCGCACCCAGAAGCGCTACGACGATACGGTCCTCATCCTCTCCGAGATGCTGGAGAACGGATACGACAGCGAGCGCGGCCGGGCGGCGCTGAGGCGCATGAACCGGCAGCACGGGCGTTACACCATCCCGAACGATGAGTACCTGTACACGCTGTCGACGTTCATCTTCGAGCCCATCCGCTGGAACGAGCGCTTCGCCTGGCGCGCGCTGCTCGAAAAGGAGAAGCTCGCGGCCTACCACTACTGGGCGCAGGTCGGGGCGCTGATGAACATCAAGGATATCCCGCCGAGCTACGAGGCGTTCGAGCGGTTCAACCTCGATTACGAGGCAGAGCACCTGCGGTTCTCGGAGGACAACCGGAAGCTCGCCGTCGCGACGCGGGACCTCGTGCTGGGCTGGGCGCTGCCGAGAGCGCTATGGCCGCTCGGTGCGCCGGTCCTCCATGCGATGATCGATGATCGCATGCTCGACGCCGTCGGGCTGCCGCGGCCTCCGCCCGGGCTGCGCGACCTCGTGCAGGCGGCGCTCCGCGCGCGCGGCCCGCTTTTGCGGGCCATGCCGCGCCGGCGCTCTCCGCGCCTGCTCACCCGGCGGAGGAACCGCACGTACCCGGACGGCTACCGCATCGAGGATCTCGGCGCGCGGTGACCTGCGCAGCTCCACGAGCCGGCGAGCCCAGCCGCCGCGCCGGGCGAGCGGCTGCCTGCTGGCTCAAGGCTGCCTGCTGGCTCAAGGCTGCGTGCCGGCTCAGGGCAGCTGGCGCCGCAGGAACTTGAGCGCCTCCCGGGCAGCGGGGTTCACCGGCTCGTAGACGTCGGGGGTCTTCCTGAGCGGTACACCGATCGGCTCGCCGGGGCGGACGCCGAGGATGCGCTCGACGTCCTCCAGGAGCGCTTGCATCGAGTCGTAGCGGTTCCCGGGGGCCTTGCGGAGCGCGGTGGCGACCAGCGCCTCGATCCGCCGATCGATGCCGGGCCGGATCGTGCTGAGCCGGGGGGCCGGGGTGCAGGCGTGCTGGGCGACGACCACCACGTCGTCCGGCGAGGAGAACGGCAGCTGGCCGGCGAGCATGCGGAACATGGTGACGCCGAGGGCATAGATGTCGGTGCGGCTATCGATGGGATCGGCGAGGGCCTGCTCTGGGGCCATGTAGGGGACCGTGCCCAGCACGAGACCGGCGGCGGTGGTGGGGCCCGTCTTCAGCTTCGCGAAGCCGAAATCCATCATCTTGAGCAGGCGCGGGCCGCCCTGGGAGCGGACGAGGAACAGGTTGTCCGGCTTCACGTCGCGGTGGATGACGCCGGCCGCGTGCGCTGACGCGAGCGCCGACGCCGCCTGCCGTATCAGCGGAAGCGCGACGGCCTCGCTCACGGCCACCTCCCGGCGGAGCAGGACGCCGAGCGACTCGCCGGTGAGCAGCTCGAGCACGATGAACGGGGACCCGTCCTTGCGCTCGCCCGCGTCGAGCACCCGGACGATGTTGGGGTGCCCGAGCTCGGCCGCCACCTCGAGCTCGCGGAGGAACCGCTCGCGCTGGGCCCGATCGGCGGCGAAGCTGCGGTTCAGGATCTTGATCGCGACCTGCTCCTTCGTGCGGCTGTCCGCCGCGAGGTACACGCGCGACATGCCGCCGGCGCCGATGAAGCCCTGGATCACATAGCGATCCTCGAGGATGGCGCCGAACTGCCGCGTCGGCTGCGCCGGCGGCGGCGCGGCCGACAGCGACTGGACGAGGCGCGCGCCGTCGTCGGGGCAGAAGCCGTACGAGCGATCGGTGTACGCGCGGTGGCAGCGCGGGCAAATCATGGGACCCGGGTCATGATGGCGGCGGGGGCGGGGATCCTCAAGGGACTTGCGGGCAGGCGGCGCGCGACGCCGCTCCGGCGAGGTGGATCGCGGCACGCACCTCGGCTATGCGTGCGCCTTTCCTCGTCGACGCGACGATTCACCCCGAGATCGAGAGACAGCCCGTGACCTCACAGAAGCACCCTGCGACCCTCATCCCCGGCGACGGCATCGGCCCCGAGATCGTGGACGCGACGCTGCGCGCCCTCGACGCGCTCGGCGCGCCTTTTGAATGGGAGACGTGCGTGGCCGGCATGGCCGGCGTCAAGGACGCCGGCGACCCGCTGCCGCGGGCCACGCTCGACAGCATCCACCGCACGCAGCTCGCGCTCAAGGGGCCGCTCGAGACGCCGATCGGCGGCGGGTACCGCTCGTCCAACGTGCGCCTGCGGCAGGAGTTCAAGCTCTTCGCCAACGTGCGCCCCGCGCGGACGCTCATCCCGGGCGGCCGCTTCGAGAACATCGACATCGTGCTCGTGCGGGAGAACCTCGAGGGCCTCTACGTGGGGTTCGAGCACTACATCCCGATCGGCAGCGACGAGCACGCGGTGGCGATCGGCTCCGGCGTGAACACCCGGGTCGGCTCGCGCCGCATCGCCGAGTTCGCCTACGACTACGCAGAGAAGAACGGCCGCAAGAAGGTCACCATCGTCCACAAGGCGAACATCATGAAGGCGCTCACGGGCATCTTCCTGGAGACGTCGCGCGAGGTGAGCAAGGGCTACGAGGGCCGCGTGGCGACCGACGAGCGGATCGTGGACGCGTGCGCGATGCAGCTCGTGCTGAACCCGTGGCAGTTCGACGTCATCGTCACGACGAACCTCTTCGGTGACATCCTCTCGGACGAGATCGCGGGCCTCATCGGCGGCCTCGGCATGGCGCCGGGGGCGAACATCGGCCAGCACGCCGCGATCTTCGAGGCGGTGCACGGCTCGGCGCCGGACATCGCCGGCAAGGGCGTGGCGAACCCGATCGCGCTCATGCTCGCCGCCGCGATGATGCTCGATCACGTGGGCCACCGGGAGCTCGCCGGCCGCCTGCGCGCCGGCATCGACGAGGCGCTGAACCTGGACGGGGTCCGCACCCGCGATCTCGGCGGCAAAGCGGACACGAAGACGCTCACCGACGCCATCGTGGCGCGCATCAAGAACGGCTGAGCGGGCGGCGTCAGCACGGCGGATCTCGCGCCTTCGCCGCGGCGCAGGCCGCGATGGCCCGCGGGGTCAGCCGCCGCGCGAGAGCGGGAGCGTGAAGTGGAAGGACGTCGTCTCGTCCGGCGCGCTCTGCGCCCAGATCCGACCGCCGTGTGCCTCGACGATGCCCTTGCAGATGTAGAGCCCGAGGCCGGTGCCGGGCGGTCGGCCACGGGACCGGTCTGACGAGAGCCGCTGGAAGCGCTGGAACAGCCTCGGCAGCTCGTACGAGGGGATGCCCGGCCCGCGGTTCTCGATCGCGACCTCGATCTCGGCGTCGCGGAGAGAGAGCGTCACGCGGGTCGGCGCATCGGGATCGCCGTACTTGGCGGCGTTGAGAAGGAGGTTCCCGAGCACCTGCTCCATGCGCGCCGCGTCCACGTTGACGGGCGGCACGTCCTCGTCCGCCGTCAGCACGATCGCGCGATCCGGCCTCTCAGCGGCAGCGAGCTCGACGTTCGCGTGGAGCAGGGCGCGCATGTCCGTCGGCTGCCGCTCGAGCGAGAGGTGCCTCGCCTCGATCTTGGAGGCGTCGAGCAGGTCTTCGGCCATCCGATCGAGGCGCCGGACGTTCGACAGGATCTTCTGGCTCCACGCCGTCGCACCGGCGGACTCGGGCAGCCGCGACAGCATGCCCGCATAGGCGGAGATCGCGGAGAGCGGTTGCTTGAGGTCGTGCGCCACGAGGGAGGTCCACTCCTCGCGGAGCCGCTCGATCTCCCTGAAATTGGTGACGTCCTCGTAGCTCGCGATGGCCCCGTGGATCGCTCCGTCCTCGCCCCGGATGGGGCCAGCGCTCACCACAACGGGGACGTAGCTCCCGTCCGTCCTTCGAAACCACAATTCCTTACATATCGTCCCCTCGCCATGCGCCGCGCGAACGAGGGGCATTTCAGGAAGCAGGAGTGGCCGTCCCCCTGGTTCGCACAAAAGCGCACCTTGCCCCAGATCCAGCACCTCGAGCGGGTGCGGCCCGCCGCAGAGCTCCTGGCAGCGGCGGCTCGCAAGGAGCGAGGGGCCGCCGCGCTCGTCCAGGACGGCGATGGCGACGGGGAAGTCTTCGATCACGCTGCGCAGCCATCGCCGCTCCTCTGCGAGGCGCCACTCGACCTCGAGGAACGCAGCTTCGGTGGGCTCCAGCGCGTTCGCGCCCCGTACGTCGTCGGCGCCCCCGGAGCGCGCTCGCGCGCCCGCGGCGGGCTCAGCGCCTGCGAGCGCGAGCGCGAACAGCGCGCAGAGGGCCTGCACGCACGGGAGGAGCTCCTGGAAAGGCGCGCTGCGGCTCCCGAACGCGCAGAAGAGGACGCCGAACAGCCGGTCTGCGCTGAGCAGGGGCGCAGACAGAACCCAGTGGGGCCTCATGCTGGCCGCGAGCGCGCTGAGCTCGGAGAAACGCTCGCAGGCGGCCTGGTCGACCACGGCATGCTCGATGCGGCGGCTCTCCGCGGCGCGCAGCACGAGCGACGACGTGCCCGTGAGGTCCTCGAGCTGCGCGGCGACCGCGCTCGGCAGGTTGGAGGAAGCGACCAGCCGGATCGGGCGCGCGTGGTGTTCCACTGCGGCGCCGTACAGAAGCGAGAGGTCTGCGCTGAGCAACCGGGCGGCTTGCTCGGCGATGATCTCGCGGAGCGCCTGCGGCTGAAACTTCCCTGAAAGCGCGGCGGCCGCCTCGACGACGACCCCGGCGAGCTGGGCAGTGGCGGACTCAGGCTCGCCCTCGTTGTGGCCGAGTCGGTCGTGCGCTGAGGTTCCCGCCACGCTTTCCCTCGCAGCCATGCCCATAGCACCTGCGCTGGCACGCGCCGTTCCACGAGCGACGCGCCATGCCTGTTCCCAGGGTACAGCATGCGCTGTGTGCCGAGGGAAGGCTTGTGTGCCTGCGCAGCGACGACTCGCACGGCGCGGCCCGCGCTGAGCGCCATGGGAGGGTAGAGAGGAGCGCGCAGACTGGTCAACGGGGGGGGTCGAAGCGGCGCTTCGCCCAGCTCACGAGCGGGCTGTTGTCCCTGGTCCGCACGGCGCCGGGCGCGCCGCGGCGTTTCCGCCAGTCGCCCTCGCGGACGCGTCGGCAGCCAGCGGCCTGCTCCATGGAGAGGAGGTAGGCCTGGGCTTCGCGGCCGTCGGCGAGGCGGATGGCTGCTCTCCGGTGCAAGACCGGGTGTCCGCGGTGCACGTCGAGCGCGGCCAGCGCAGCCGGAGCGATGGCATAAAGCTCGCCGGTCACGGCGATGAGCCCTCCCTGAACGAGGGCGCCACTGGTGCCGAGGTCGACGAGCGCGTACTGCGGTGTCGTGGTCGCCCCACCGAGCGGGCGAGCCGTCGCGAGCCATTCGTGTTGGTCCTCGCCCTTCATGAGGTTGTCGTAGACAAAGAGGACGATCTCGTGGGTAGTCATTGGCGTGGTCCTCGGGACGGGCTCTTCGGCCCGGCTCAGACGCTCGCAAAGGGAGGGCGCGAGCGCAAGGCTGGTCGCAGCGACGCTGGCGAGGCCGTGGGCGAGCTGTAGCTCCAGAGGAATGTTGCACCTGCGTACCTGTGGCGAGCTGCGGTTCCTGCGAGGGACTCGCCAATTCCAGGGCCCATCCACCGGTTCCCACGGCGCCTCATGCTCGCTTGACGCTCGCGTTCGATAGGAATTCGAGCGCAGTCGTGCGCAGCCGCCCGATGCTCTCCTGCCCGGCGCGAATGCGGCTTTCATCCAACCGAGCATTCACCTTCTGGGGAGGCGACATCGATCCCTCAACAGCATCGATTCAAGATCAACTCGTGCTGAACGAGGATATCTATGGTCGCCAGGTTCGATCAGGCGGCCACAAGCCGACTCAAATCGTCGCAATTCTATATGTCTTGAATTGCCCGCCGTGAGCCTGCATCGGCCTTACCGCAAGCCCGCTCGGAAGACGCGCATTGACGTCGGCGCTCCCTCGCCCCGCCACCGGAGCCCCCTACCCCCATAGCGCCGGCGGGAGGGTCCACGCGGCGGGGGCGGGTGGGCGCGGCGAGCACCGACCGAGGTGCCATAAGGCCGCAGGGGGCTCTACGTCTCAGGCGCGCCTTGTGTGGCGCGCAACATAACGTCCCAGCAGGCATGGCCCGAATGGAGACATGCCGGGTGGTGTCCTCAGCGCAAGCGCCTCGGTCCCCGTCTTGGCGGATGGCCGAGCGCCCACCCGCCCCCGCCGCGTGGACCCTCCCGCCGGCGCGGGCGACCAGCTTGCGGCCTACCAGCTAACGAGGAACTGAAGCGTCTCCGGCCCTCGCACCTCAACCGAGATGGTCGGCTTGGCCCCGTACCCCATGACGAGCGCCTCGAAGTTCCCCAGCGGGTACTCCAGCGTACCGCGGTGGCAGCTGATGTCGATCTGCACCTCCGACGGCCCCAGCTGCCGCGCCCTGGCCAACGGCCCCTTCACAAGCGCGCCGAGGCTGCCCGTGTAGCGCATCAGCGCGGCGCCCGGGTCGGTCGCCAGGTGCATCGTGATCCGGCCGAGCGCGCTTTCCCTGAACGCCCCGACCTGCTGCCGCGCAAGGCGACGGTAGCCCTCCCGCGAGCTCCGGTTCGGGTGCGAGAGCCGCGCGGCCGCGTCGTACAGGCGCAGGAAGTCGCGCGTCGGATAGTCCGAGAACGGCAGGTAGAGCCCACCCCTCGGCGGGCTCGACAACGTCGACACCACCTGCGCGAAACGCTCCCCGAGCGTCGCCGCCAGCGCGTTGAAGAACATCCCCTTCATCGCGTAGGACTCGGGGACCCCCGCCACCACGGCGTCGATGTCGATGTTGCCGAGGAGCGGATCGGAAGGACGCACCTCGAACGAAGCTCCGTTCGGCCCGACAAGCAGCCCCTCTGTGGACGGTGCGCTCGGCGGCGCGACGCTTCGGGGCACGGCGCGCATGACACCGCTCTTGGGGATGGGCGTCTCGTTCGCTTGCCGGCGCTGGTCGCTGCGGACCTCTTTCATATGGAGCTCGCCGCAAAAAAAAGACTCAACACAAAGGCCGCTTGCGGCAACCACCGCAGCGAAGGGCACACGACCCACCTAGCAACGGCCATGCCGCCCGCTCAATGAACGAGTCACCGCGTGAACACGGGGTTCATGCCAGATTTCCCTTGCATGGATGAAACGCTGGTTCAGCGGTGCAACCGCGCGGTGATGACCGGGACGGTGTTCATCTCCGCTCAGGCCGGCCCACGCGTCTGCGGTGGCCCACACCCGCCAGCGTCCCGAGCCGAAGGAACACCGCGTCAACGCGCCGTGAGGCCCGCGTCAATATGCCTCGAGACTCGCCTCGATGTGCCTTGAAGTTCGCATGATTACGCCCCACAACTCGCCTCGACGTGCAGTGAGGCGTCGCCTTGACGCACCGGGAGTGCCGAGCTCGCGTAGCTCCTCTCGCGCCGCGGAAGCTCCTTGGCCCTGAAGAACCGTCGAGCGGCGACGGTTTCACGCGAGCGCCGGCGAGCATCGCGTGCGCCTGCCCACGATGAATTTGGTGGGCGACGACGTGGACCTGCGCGCTCCCCCACGCGCTCGACCTGGACGTGGTGCGCGTGCAGAAGCCGCACTTCGGCCGCGCAGAAGCCGCACTTCGCCGCGCAGAAGCCGCACTTCGGCGTCGAGCGTGGGGAGCCTCTGGTTCGACCAGACGTCGTGCTCTGCCATGGATCGACGCGTGGTGAGGGGGTTATGCGCGAGAGTTTCGCGCCTCGCTCGCGCCCGTCCATCGAGCGAGGCTGCTGACCGGACGCTGTCAGCAGCGCCGCCATAAGATGCCGGCGCTTGGGGCAGGACCCCCGAAGGAGGACCTCATGAACACAGGACTGGGTGGCGTGATCGTCTATGTGCCCGACGCGGTGGAAGCCGCGGCGTTCTACGAGCGCGCGTTCGGCTTCGAGCGCAGCTTCGTCTCCAGCGGCAAAGAATACTGCGAGCTGAAGGGCAGGGTGCCGCTCGGGTTCGTACAGGAGGACTTCGCCCAGAAGGGCCTCCCGGAGCTCGCGAAGAACCGGCCAGGGGAGCGCCCCGCCGGGCTCGAGATCATCGTCACCAGCGAGGACGTCGACGCGGCGTTCGCGCGCGCCGTAAAGGCCGGCGCAGCACCCGTATCGGAACCTCACGACAAGCCGTGGGGCCAGCGCGTCTCCTACGTGCGCGACCTGAACGGCGTCCTCGTGGAGATCTGCTCGCCATGGACCTCTCCATGAGCTCGCCGCAGCTCACTTCATGAGCTCGCCGCAGCTCACCCCATGAGCTCGCCGCAGCTCACCTCATGAGCTCACACCGACCGCGCGACCGCGAGCGATGCAGCGCGCCGTCCGCCGCAAGAATGCGCTCGTCCCCCTGACGGTGGTTCTCCTGACAGGCTTTTACGGCAAGTCCTTGCCGCGCCTGACACGGCCTGCTTAACCTCCGGCCGTGAACGCGAACGGACGGACACGGGTGCACCTGCTCGTGGCAGCAGCGATCGCCCTGCTCGCGGCCGGCCCCTCGGGGCTCGGCGGCGGGCCCGTCGCGGAGGCCAAGGAGCCGGCCCGGGCAAAGAAGGCGAAGAGCTACGAGTGCCGCGTGCAGAGCCCGCAGAAGTTCCTGAAGCGGCGCACCTTCGTCCAGAAGGGGATGCTCAACCCGAAGAAGCACGCCAAGGCGGTCCGCTACCTCGCCGAGCACTACGGCCACGTCGAGACCGAGGAGACGCGGCGACACAACTCCGAGAGCGCCCACTCCCAGGCGACGACCGTGCAGTTCATGGGCCTCCCGGTCTCCGTCCACGAGAAGATCGCGCCCGCGCTCCACTGCGTCGAGAAGCGGATCCGCTCGACGTGCACCCGCAAATCCCGCCGCTACACGCCGCGCGCGGTCGGCGGGTTCCGCACGGCGAACAGCTACCGCGGCGCCGAGATCTCGAACCACCTCTTCGGCATCGCCATCGACATCGATCCCGACCGGAACCCGTGCTGCGGCTGCGTCGACCCGTGGCCCACGAGCCCGCTGTGCCAGGAGAAGAAGCGAACTGCCTACGAGCGCACGGCCCTGTCCCGCTGCTGGATCAAGGCGTTCGAGCGCTACGGCTTCGACTGGCTCGGCCACGACGACCTCGAGGACACGATGCACTTCGAGTTCCTCGGGGATCCCGACCGGATCAAGAAGAAGTAGCGCGCGGCGATGACGATCACGCGCCGCGGCCGCCCCCGCGCCGCGAGAGCCGCCGGGCGCGCCGCTCCGCCGCGGCCTCGGCGAGGCGGCGATCGTCGTCCGTCTCGAGGACGATCGGCGGCACCGAGGTCGGCCTGAGCGACGCGTCGACGGCCACGAACGTCACGAAGGCCGTGACCATGGGCCAGATGGCGCCCGTCATCGCGTCCTCACCCTCGACCGACACCAGGATCTCGAGCGACGTGCGGAAGGTCGCCGTCACCCGCGCGGCCAGGCGGACGACCTGACCGACCTTGATCCCATGATCGAACGACAGGTCGTCGATGCCTGCGGTGACGACCGCGCTGCCGGTGTGCCGCTGCGCGCAGATGGCAGCGCACAGGTCGATCCACGCGAGCACCTGCCCGCCGAAGATCGAGCCGAGCGCGTTCGCGTGCGTCGGCAGGACGTACTCGGTCATCCTCGTGACCGACTCGGAGACGCGCTTCTCGTGCAGGGCCTTCACCCGGCATGCGTATCACGGGCGCCCCCCCGCGCCAGAGCACGCCGGCCCGCCCGGGTCGCCCGGCCTCAGCTGGAGGTCGAGGCCCTACCCGGGCTCGGGAACGACGGCTCTTCGGGGGTGGGCGAGCGGCCAGGGCTCGCGCTGACCGACGACTTCGTGGGGACCGACTGGCCCGGCGGGCCCGTCGGGAGCGTGGGCTCGTCCTCCAGGCGCACCGACGTGACCTTCAGCCGCGCGAAGATCGCCTCGGCCTTCTCGTTCATCGCCACCGCCTCGCGCCGCGCCGCCATGTTCGCCACGAAGCTGCGATCGGTCGTCAGGAACCGCGCGTAGGCCTGGAACGTGCGCGCGAGCTCGAGCTCGTTCCCCGTCTCCTCGAAGATGCTCACCGAGCGCGCGAAATAGGCGCGCGCGCTCTTCGTGTGCGCGCTGCCCCAGCCGCCCGCCGCCGTGATCTCGCCGAGCGTCCGGAGCGCGATGCCGAGGTGCACCTTGCTCCGGACCGAGGCGAACAGGTCCACCGCCCGGCTGATCGAGTCGCGCGCCTTCTCCAGATCGCCCCGGAGCATGTAGGCCTTCCCGAGGGCGCGCCGCGCCTCGGCCAGGCCGAGCCGGTCGCCGAGCCCATCGCAGAGCTCCTCGGCCTGCTGCAGCACGCGCACCGCCTCGTCGGGATCTCCGCTCCGGTAGAGCGTCCCGCCGATGTTCGTCAGGATCAGCGCCGTCCGGTTGCGATCGCCGACCTGCCGCGCCACCTCCAGCGCCTCCTCGAAGAGCTCGAGCGCGTGGCGGTGATCGCGCTGATCCTGCGCGATCATGCCGAGGTTGTTCAGGCTCATCACCACGCCGAGCAGGTCCGAGATCTCGCGCCGGATCGCGAGCGACCGCTCGAACGTGTTGAGCGCCTGCTTGAACTCGCCCGAGTCCTGCAGGGCGAGGCCGAGGTTGTTCAGCGACAGCGCGATCGAGCGGCGATCCCCCATCCGCTCGCGGCGGGCGAGCGCGTCGCGCAGCCACTTCAGCGCCTCCTGGTACTCGCCCCGGAGCCAGTGCAGCTTGCCGATGTCGTCGATCGTCGAGGCGATCCCCCGCTCGTCCCGCGCGCCCTCGAAGAGGCGGAGCGCGGTCGTGAGGTGCTTGCCGGCCTCGTCGAGCGAGCCGCTGTCGCGGTAGAGCCGCCCGATGCGGTTGTGCGCGGCGCCGCCCTTGCGCCGGTTGTCGAGCCGGTAGGCGAGCGTCAGCATCTCGCGGAACGCGGCGAGCGCGTCGTCGATGCGCCCGGCGAGCTGGAGGACGTCGCCGTAGTCGTGGAGCGCGTCGATGCGCCGCGCGACGTGCGCGTCGCCGAGCAGCGAGAGCCCGCGCGCGTAGTACTCCGCCGCCTTCGCGTTCGAGTAGCGCCCGCGCGCGACGTCCCCGGCGTCGAGCAGCGAGAGCCCCGCCCGCACCGCGTCGCCGATGCGCTCGCGGTGCGTCGCGAGCTCGGCGAGGAACTCCTCGCTCGCGCGCACCGCCACCTGCTGCTCCAGCCACTCGGCGATCGCGTGGTGGTACCGCCGCTGGGCCGCGGCGCTCATCCGCTTCTGGAGCGCCTCGCGCTCCTTGGCGTGCACGAACACGTACTCGTCCGAGCCCGCGAAGCTCGACTCGCTCTGCTTGCGCAGGTAGCCGCGGTCGCACAGCGAGCGCAGCGCGGCGTTGATCCGGTCGAGATCCTTGTCGCTCTGCTCCTCCCCCCACAGCTCGGGGGCCTGGCTGCCGGCCCTGCCGAGGACGAACAGGGCGCCGCTCCAGAACACCGGGCCGATCGTCGCGGCCTGCTCGAGCAGCTGCCGGCCCTCGTGATCGAGCGCGGCGAGGCGGACGTTCACGGCGTCCTCGACCGTCATCGGCAGGCGCGCCGTCGACAGCTTCCCGAGGTGCACGCGCCAGCGCGGCCCGCCCGCGGAGTCGGGCGAGAGCTCCTCGATCACGCCCTGTTCATGGCAGATGCGGACCATCTGCTCGAGCAGCGCCGGGTTGCCGTTCGCGAAGGAGCAGGCCGCCTCGACGAGCTCCGACGGAACGCCCGGCTGGGACTGCGACTCAGCGCCGCGAGCATCGACCACGTCGATGATGACGACGTCGTCGCTCCCGCGCGGCGCGCAGGGCGCGAGCAGCGCCCTCGCCATCTCCGCCGCGGCGGCCTCGCTGAGCGGCGTGAGCTCCAGGAGCGCGTGGCGCCGGTCGCCGACCTTGCCCCAGTCGTCCTGGCGCGTGAGCAGCTCCGGGCGGGCGGCGCAGACGATCAGGACCGGGCCCGTGAGGTACTCGATGAGGTAGCGCAGGAGCGCGAGGGAGTCGTCGTGGGCCGCGTGGAGGTCCTCGAAGATGAGGCACAGGGGGCCGTGGACGGCGTCCGCCTCGAGGAACGCCTTCAGGACGGCGCGGCGGATGAGGTCGGCCTGCGCGGGATCGTCCTGCACCGCGCGGGTGAGCGGGCTGTCGCCGAACGCGAGCCCGATGAACTGGCCGAGGAAGTAGATGACGTCGCCGACCTTGCGGTCGCCCATCACGTGCGCGACCTGCGAGCGGACCTCGGCGCGGGCCGCGTCCTTGTCCATGCCGTCGGTGAGGCCGAAGCGGGCGCGCAGGAGCCGCGTGAAGACGCCGTACGCGGACACCATGTCGCCGGCGCTGCCCGAGGTGACGCGCAGCGCGGCGGGGCCCTGGCCCTGGCGCCGCCGCTCGAGGAACTCGCGCACGAGCCTGCTCTTGCCGATGCCCGGCGGGCCGACGAGCGTCACGGTCCGCGTGGAGCGCTCCCGCTCCACCGCGTCGAGCGCGCGGGCCAGGGCCGACAGCTCCGCCTCGCGCCCGATCAGCGGCGCGAGGGCGGGCGGCGCCGCGCCAATTGCACTGTCCTCTCGGCTCATCTCCTGGCCTCCACGTCCCCGGGTGCCGCAGCGCCGGACACGATGTCCGGAGCCTATACCAGGTTCGGCTTCGGTGGCGTGTGCGGTAAGCTGCCGGGCGTGGACGGCGAGGGCACGGGGACGTCGGGGAGCACGGCGCGCAGCGCCGCGGAGATCCGCGGGCGCATCACGGCTTGCTTCAGCCTGGCCGAGCTGCGCCGCTTCGCGGAGGAGCTCGGTGTGCCGGACATCCCCTGGGAGCGGGGGATCCAGGGAGCGGCGTACGAGCTCGTCCGGCGCTTCGAGCAGCGGCGCGAGCTCGGGCCGCTCGTCGAGCGCCTCCGCGCGACGAGGCCGCTCGTGGAGTGGCCCGACACGCCGACGGTGCCGTCCGCCGCGTCGAGCGAACCGGCGCACACCGACATCCCCCGGCCGGCGCCGCTGCCCAACCTCTCGCCGATGGTGGCCCCATCACCTCCCCTGGAGGTCGCGACGCTGGCGCCGCCTGCGATCGCGCCTACCCCCCGGACACCAAACGTCACCGGGCCGCAGCCAGCAAAGGCGCGACCGCCCGGCGCCGCGGGGCCGGCGCGCGCCCCGCGCCGCATCGATTCGCGGGTCGCGCTCTCCGCCCTGGGGCTCGTGGCGATCAGCCTTGTCGTGGCCTTCCTTATCGGAAGGGCGTCGAGCGCGCCGGGTGACGACGCGGTGCGCGGGCTCACCACCTCCGCGAGCGCCGCGTCCGCGAGCGCCGCGCAGAAGGGCGCCCCACCGCCAGCGGCGCGGCTGGACGGGGTCGCGTCGCGCGCGGCCGCCGCGATCGACCACAGGATCGAGAGCCTGGCGCGGGCGTGCGAGATCCAGCCCGGCTCGGCGGAGGACGTGATGCGCCGCGCCTTCGAGCGCTGCGGGCCGTCGCCCACCTCGGCGGGGTACCGGACCACCCCGGCGCAGCGGAGCGATCCGCCTGCCGCGCAGGCGCCGGGCGCGCCGCCGGCGTCTCCAGGCGCGGGGCCCCGTGCGGCGGCCGCGGGTGGCCTTGCGCCCGCTGGCGGCAATACCGGGTGCGTGGGGGCGTGCGAGCGGCGACACCAGGCGTGCAGGGCGACGCAGTGCGGTAAAGAGCCCACCCAGAGCACGCAGTACCAGCGTTACCAGGGCTGCCTGTCGGATTGCCTGGAGCAGGCGTCCAAGTGCCGCCTCGGCTGCCTCTGAGCCTCATGGCGACGCGTCAGAGCGACGGACGGCTGCGGCGCATCACGTTGACCGTGACGGTCGGCACGTGCTCGGGGCAGCCGGTGCGACCGGACTGGCTCGGGTCGAAGTCGATGCGAAAGCAGGTCTTGCAGACGCAGAGATAGGCGTCGTGGAACTCGCGGAAGTTGAGGATGTCCGCGGCGAAGAGGCTGAGGACGATGTCGCTGAGCAGGTCTTCCTCGCGCGGGCACGGCTCCCACGGCCCGGGGCCTCCGGCGCGGCGCACGCGCCCGCTGTCGATGGCCGCGGCGAGGAAGCGATCGTCCGCGGCGGGCGGCATGAAGGCGCGAAGCGAGGCGAGCACCCGGAGCCGCGCCGCGTCGACGAGCTGCTCGATCTCGGACGCATCCGGGGCCGCCGGGACCTGAGGGCCGAGCGCCACCTGCTTGGAGAAGCCCTCGGTCACGTAGGCCGGTCGCTGCATCCTCCCGGCTGCCACGACGTGCTTCTCGAACCAGATCGCGAGCGCCGCCGCGCTCCGGGGAGGCCTGCCGACGAACGTGAGCGCCGCGAGCAGCGCGCGGCGATCGTGATCGCTGGCGACGAGCGATGCCGCGGACGGCAGCGTGGGAATCGAGGTGTGGGAGTCCTCTTGCGGCATGAACACCCCCTTGCTCCGTCCAAGTCTGCCCGAGGACTTCTCTCGGGGTCCAGGCGCGATGGCGCCCCGGTCAGAGATTGCGGAACTTCCTGCAATGCGTCGCGTTACCGGCTCTTTGCCGCTTTTGTGGTGAACGGCACGCGGCGGATCTCAGTCCGTGATCTTGAGCACCCCGCTGTCGTCGAGCGCGCCGCTCGCGGCGGCGCCGTCCGAGTCTGCCTCGATCTCCACCTCGGGCGCTGCAGGACGCAGGAACGACAGATCGAGACCGCCCATCGGCTGCTGCGCCGCCGCGCGCGCGGCAGCGAGCGGCAGCGCCTCGGCGTCAGCGGCGGCGTGCGGGGCGGTGCGGCGCGCTTCCCGTTCAGGTCGCTTGTCGTCGCGGCGCGAGGGCTGCGCCGGGTCGCGCCGGCCGGCGCCGGCCTCGCGGGGCCGCTCCGGCGCGGGCGCCGCGGCGGCCTTCGGGGGGCGCGCGGCCTCCGCGCGCGCGGACGGTGACGGTGTCCGGAGCGCCCTGTCCGTCTTCCTCGCCATGCGCGCTCGCGCGCGGGAAGGGGCGTTCTTCGCGAGCTCGATGCAGCTGCCGCGCATGGCCGCGGGGCACGAGATGCGCACGTGCATGTGGTCGTCGTGCGCCTCGGCGCCCGTGGGCTGCATCATCGCGAGCTGCGCGCGGACGAGCAGCGCGCGGGAGACGCCGATCCGCTTGGCGTGGGCGATCAGCGCGGACCGGAGCGGATCGGCGATGAAGATGTGGCTCACGCGGGCGCGGGGATCGGTGAGCAGGTGCTGGACGAGCAGCCAGTTGCGCGGCAGGTCGAAGCGCGCCCCGGGCACGTTGGTCGAGACGAGCCGGGCGTCGAACCGGAGGAAGATCGGCGCGTGGACCTGCTTGCCGCGCGCGTCGAGCGCGTAGAAGCCGAGGTCGACGTCGCGGCCGCTCTCGTGGGAGTTGTGGCGGTGGACCTCGCCGCCGCGCTGGCGCGACAGGTCGCCGACGTCGAGCACGGCGCCCGGGAAGCGCTTGGCCACGCCGCGCGCCGCGCGCTCGATCATGCCGACGAGCGCCGGCAGCCCCCAGCGGACGTCGGCGCCGGCGTAGGCGGGCACGACGCGGATGTCCTTGCGGGAGGTGTCGAGCCGCACGCCGCCCTCGAGGCGCCCTTCGTTGGGATGGCCGACCGACGAGGCGGGCGCCTTGGGCGCGGCCTTCTCCCTGGCCGGCTCGGACGATCGCGGGCCCGCGTCGCCGGCGCGGGGGCGGTGGCCCTTGCTGTCGTCCTTCGCGAGCCGCGCGCGCGGCGCGCGCTTCGTCGCCCCGCGCGCCCTGGCGGCAGCGGCGCCGTCCCGCGGCTTTGATTCCGCGGTGGGGCGCGCATGCGAGCGCGCCGGCGCATCCGGCGCAGCGGCGGCCACCCGGGAGCCGGACAGGGAGAGCGCCAGGATCGTGAACAGCACGGAGAGCGGTCGAGGCACACCGGTGCGTTACGGGGTTTCGGTGGGCCGGGCCAAGAAGCCGGCGCCGCCTGGCCGCGCCCTCCGAGGGCCGCTCCTGAGACCTGCGCTGAGCGTGCGCCGAATGTGCGCTGAACGAGCGCTGGCGGACGCGACGAGCGCCTCATGCACCCCGGACACACGCGAGGTTCCCGCCACCCGCCTGAAGCGCGGCCGAGAAGCGCGGATCACCTCGTGACGCCGCGCCGCGGCCGGCGCCGCCCGGCCCCTGTGCCGCGCCGCGGCGCCGGCGCCACGGCATGTCGCGGCGGCAGCGGAGGCTTTTGCCTCGCGGCCAGTTGGGCTACCTCTCGGTCGGCCATGGACAAGGTCTACAAGAGCGCGCTGGATGCCGTGAGGGACATCCCTGGCGGCGCCACGATCCTCTCGGGTGGCTTCGGCCTCTGCGGCATCCCGGAGAACTGCATCGCGGCGCTCCGGGAGCTCGGCACGAAGGATCTCGTGGTCGTGTCCAACAACTGCGGAGTCGACGCCTTCGGCCTCGGGATCCTCCTTCAGAACCGGCAGATCCGGAAGATGATCTCGTCGTACGTCGGCGAGAACAAGGAGTTCGAGCGCCAGTACCTGAGCGGCGAGCTCGAGGTCGAGCTCACGCCGCAGGGCACGCTCGCCGAGCGCATCCGCGCCGGAGGCGCCGGGATCCCTGCGTTCTTCACGCCGACCGGGGCGGGCACGGCCATCAGCGAGGGCGGCCTGCCGGTGCTCTATGGCCCGGGCGGCGCGGTGGAGAAGTACTCCGAGAAGAAGGAAGTGCGGCAGTTCGACGGCCGCGACTACGTGCTCGAGCCCGCCATCCGCGGCGACTACGCGCTCGTGAAGGCCTGGAAGGGCGACCGGTTCGGTAACCTCGTCTACCGCCACACCGCCATGAACTTCAACCCGATGATGGCGATGGCCGCGAAGGTGACGATCGCCGAGGTGGAGGAGCTCGTCGACGTCGGCTCGCTCGACCCGGACCACATCCACACGCCCGGGATCTTCGTGCACCGGATCTTCCAGGGCGAGCGCTTCGAGAAGCGGATCGAGCGGCGAACGGTGCGCAAGGCGTCGGCCGCCTAGGCGCGGCGCGGGGACAGGGGACACGATGGGACTCACGCGGGAACAGATCGCGCAGCGCGCCGCGCTGGAGCTCAAGGACGGCTACTACGTCAACCTCGGCATCGGGATGCCGACGCTCGTCGCCAACTACATCCCCGCCGGGGTCGAGGTGGTGCTCCAGAGCGAGAACGGGCTGCTCGGCATCGGACCCTACCCGGCCGAGGGCTCGGAGGACCCGGATCTCATCAACGCCGGCAAGGAGACCGTGACGATGCTCGCCGGCTCCGCGATCTTCTCGAGCGCCGAGTCGTTCGCGCAGATCCGGGGCGGCCACATCGATCTCGCGATCCTCGGGGCCATGGAGGTCTCCGAGAAGGGCGATCTCGCCAACTGGATGATCCCCGGCAAGATGGTGAAGGGGATGGGCGGGGCGATGGATCTCGTGGTGAGCGCGAAGCGCGTCGTCGTGATCATGGATCACGCGGCGAAGAACGGCGCGCCGAAGATCCTGAACGAGTGCTCGCTGCCCCTCACCGGGCGGGGCGTCGTCCACCGGATCATCACCGATCTCGCCGTGCTCGATGTGACGCCCGAGGGGCTCGTGCTGCGCGAGCTCGCGCCCGGCGTGAGCGCCCGAGAGGTGCAGGAGAAGACACAACCAACGCTCCGGGTCCCCTCCGACGTGAACGAGATGGACCTGCGGAGCGCCTGAGGGCTCGCCGATGACCTGGCCTGAAAAGACCCTGCCGACGACCGACGCGAGCGAGAAGCGCTCGCTGGGAGCGGGCGTGTTCCGTCGCTGCGACGGCTGCTCGCACACGCACGACGCCGCCGAGCTCGCGCGCACCTTCGAGGTGTGCTCGCAGTGCGGCCACCACCACAAGCTCGACGCCGACGGGTGGCGGAGGCTCCTGCTCGACGACGGCGAGCTCGCCCCGTGGGACGAGCACCTCGTCCCGAACGACCCGCTCCGGTTCAGCGACGGCAAGAGCTACCGGGACCGCGTCGCGGCGCTCCACAAGAAGGGCCGCGCGAAGGAGGCGATCGAGATCGGCCGCGGCAGGCTGGGCGGCCGCGACATCGCCTACGGCGCGTTCGTCTTCGCCTTCATGGGCGGGAGCATGGGCTCGGTCGTCGGCGAGAAGATCACCCGCCTGTTCGAGCGCGCGACGCGCGAGGAGCTCCCGGTGGTGCTCCTCCAGGCGTCGGGCGGCGCGCGGATGCAGGAGGGCATCCTCTCGCTGATGCAGATGGCGAAGAGCGTGGCGGCGCTCGAGCGGTACCGCAAGGCGCGGCTGCCGTTCCTGTCGGTGCTGCTCCACCCGACGACGGGCGGCGTCGCGGCGAGCTTCGCCTTCCTGGGCGACGCGAACATCGCCGAGCCCAAGGCGCTCATCGGCTTCGCCGGCCCGCGGGTCATCGAGAACACGATCCGGCAGACGCTGCCGGCGGGCTTCCAGCGATCCGAGTTCCTGCTCGACCACGGGATGGTCGACGCCATCGTCCCGCGCCCCGAGATGAAGGCGTACATCGGGACGCTGCTCCAGCACCTCACGGCCAACCGCCGGGCGCGGCGATGACCTCGGCGGCGCCGCGGCTGCCCGCGCTGCTCGAGGCGCTCGGGCAGCGGGCGCCGCGGGGGATGGAGCTCGGGCTCGGCCGGGTCCGCGAGGCGCTCTCCGCGCTCGGCGATCCCCACGAAGGCCTCCCGGCGGTGCACGTCGCCGGCACGAACGGCAAGGGCAGCGTGTGCGCGATGGTCGAGTCGATCGCGCGCGAGGCCGGGCTCCGGACCGGCCTCTACACGTCGCCGCACCTGTCTCGCTTCGCCGAGCGCATCCGCGTCGGGGGAGAGATGATCGGCGACGCGGCGCTCGAGCGCGCGCTCGCCGCCGCGCTCGAGCGTGTCCCCTCGCCGCTCACGTTCTTCGAGGCGCTGACGGTGGCCGCGTTCGTGGCCTTCCGCGAGGCGGACGTCGACCTCGCGATCCTCGAGGTGGGCCTCGGCGGGCGGCTCGACGCGACGAACGTGATCTCGGCGCCGCTCTGCACGGCGATCACGTCGATCGCGCTGGACCACCAGGCCGTGCTCGGCCCGACGGTGACAGACATCGCCCGGGAGAAGGCGGGCATCCTCAAGCCGGGCGCGCCCGCGGTGCTCGGCCCCCTCGATCCGGAGGCCGACGCCGCGATCGAGGCGGCAGCGCAGGCGATCGGCGCCGGGCCTCGCCTCCGCGTCGCGCGGGCGGAGCGCGGCGGGAGCGCGGGCGAGATCGCGGTGGGGCGCGGCGGTCGCGGGGCGCGCGCGGCGCGCGTCGCCGGGCCGGGGCGCCGCGAGCTCGAGGTGGAGCTCGGCCTCCGCGGCGCGCACCAGGCCGAGAACGCGGGCGTGGCGTGCGGCATCGCGTGGCAGCTCGCCGGGCGGTGGCCCGAGGTCGAGCGGGCGCTCGCGGGTGGGCTCGCCGCGGCCCGCTGGCCCGGTCGCCTGGAGCGGATCGACGCGGGCGGCGCCCGTGTCCTGCTCGACTGTGCGCACAACCCGCACGGCGCGCAGGCGCTCGCGGCGTGGCTCGATGAGGAGGGTCCGGGGGCAGCGCTCACCACGCTCGTGTTCGGGGCGATGGCCGACAAGGGGTGGGGCGAAATGCTACAGATGCTCGCGCCACGAGCGCACCGTCGGCTCTATGTGACGCCGAAGGGCCGCGCGGCCGCCCCGCTCGATGCGCTGCGCGAGGTCGCGCCAGGCGAGGCGATCGGCGATCCGCGCGCCGCTGTGGCGCGCGCGATCGAGGCCGCCGCGCCGGGCGAGCTCGTCGTCGTGGCCGGCTCGATCTACCTGGTCGGCGAGGTGCGGTCGGCGCTGCTCGGCATCGCGGCGGATCCGGTCGTCACGCTCTGAAGCGGGCGCGAGCAGCGCGATGTGCAGGCGCGTCGCTGCCCGCCGGCGCGCGGCGCGTGGCACGGGCGATGCCGTCCTCCGCGGCATGGCGTTCAGGAAGCGGCGTTCTCCGGTGCTCTTCTCTGCGGCGGCTTTCGTGGCGGCCGCGCTCGCGCGGACGGCGTTCCGCGCCCTGCGGCAGCTCGATCTGCGCGGCCGGGTCGTGGTCATCACGGGCGGCTCTCGCGGCCTGGGGCTGCTGCTGGCCGAGGAGTTCGGCCGGCACGGCGCCCGGGTGGCGATCGCCGGCCGCGACGCGGAGGCGCTCTACCGGGCGGAGCAGCGGCTGCAGGCGCTCGGCGTCGAGGTGCACGCGGCGGCGTGCGATCTCGGCGACCGCGCCGCGGCCGAGGCGTTCATCGACGGCGTGGCGAGGGCGTTCGGCCGGATCGACGTGCTCGTCAACAACGCCGGGGTGATCCAGGTCGCCCCGATGCAGGACCTCCGGGTGGAGGAGCTCGACGAGGCGATGCGCTCGAACTTCTGGAGCGCGGTCTACACGACGCTGCGCGCGCTGCCGCACCTGAGGCGGCATGGGCGCGCGGCGCGCATCGTGAACGTGGTGTCCATCGGCGGGCGCGTCGCCGTGCCGCACCTGCTCGGGTACAACGCGTCGAAGTTCGCGATGATGGGCTTCTCGGAGAGCGTGCAGGCGGAGCTCACGCACGGCGGCGCGAGGGGCCCGCGCGTCACGACGGTGATCCCGGGGCCCATGCGCACGGGGTCGATCTACAACGCCGCGTTCGGCGGCAGCCCGCAGCACGAGTTCGGCTGGTTCGGCCTCGCCTCGTCCCTCCCGATCGCGACGATCGACGCGCGGCGCGCGGCGCGGCGGGTGGTGGCGGCGGCGCGCGAGGGGCGCGCTGAGGTGAAGCTCGGGCTGTCGTCGCACCTGCTGAGCTGGGCGCACGGCATCGCGCCCCAGGCGACGGTGAGGCTGATGGGCCTCATCAACGCGCTCCTGCCGGCGCCCGGCGGCGGCGAGGGCACGACGAAGGGCCGAGACCTGCGCACGCCGGCGCAGGGGTCGGTCTTGCTGCGCCTGAGCAACGAGGCAGCTCGGCGCAACAACGAGGCGCCGCCGGCAGCGGCGCGATAGCGATGGCGACCGCGCTGTAACCACGGTGCGGTAGCGACCGCGCTGTAAACACTGCGCGATCGCTGCCGCGCTGCAAAACGGCGCAGACGCGGCACGATAGCGGCCACGCCACAAAAGCGGCGAGATGGATCCCGCGTCACCGTCGCCGCGGCGGCGATTGGCCGTAGGCCGTCTTGGCAAAGGTTGCTAAGGGTGGTCTCCTCAGCCCCACACCACAGAGAGGGACCGTGCCGAAGCACACCAAGAAGGATCCTAGGGAGGGCGCTCCGTCGGCGACGGGCGAACCGCAGAAGCAGGCCGCAGGCCGCAAGCTCTTCGGCACCGACGGGGTGCGCGGCGTGGCGAACCAGCCGCCGATGACACCCGAGATGGCGCTGCGGCTCGGGCGCGCGATCGCGTTCGTCGCGAGCCACGGGAAGTCGCGGCAGGTGCGGGTGGTGATCGGGAAGGACACGCGCCTGTCCGGCTACATGCTCGAGACCGCGATCGCGTCCGGCGTGTGCGCCATGGGCGGGCGCGTGATGCTGAGCGGGCCGATCCCCACGCCGGCGGTCGCGCAGCTCACGCAGAGCATGCGGGCCGACGCAGGGGTCGTGATCAGCGCAAGCCACAACCCGTATCAGGACAACGGCATCAAGATCTTCGGGCCCGACGGCTACAAGCTGCCCGACACCGCGGAGGAGGAGATCGAGCGGCTCATGGAGAGCCACGAGCTCGACGAGGCGCGCGTGGTCGGCGCGGCGATCGGCAGCGCGGTGAAGCTTGACGACGCGCGCGGGCGGTACGTCGTGTTCTGTAAGAACACGTTCCCCGCGGCGCTCTCGCTCGACGGCGTGAAGGTCGTCGTCGACGCGGCGCACGGGGCGGCGTACCGCGTGGCGCCCTCGGTGTTCACCGAGCTCGGCGCGAACGTGACCTCGCTCGGCGTGAAGCCGAACGGTCGCAACATCAACCGCGAGACGGGGGCCCTGCACCCGGAGCACGTGAAGGCCGAGGTGCTCAAGCGCGGCGCGGCCATCGGCATCGCGCTCGACGGCGACGCGGACCGGGTGATCATGGTCGACGAGCGCGGCGAGGTCGTGGACGGCGACGCGATCATGGCGCTCTGCGCGCTCCGGATGCTGCGCACCGGCAAGCTGCCGCGGAACACGATCGTGACGACGGTGATGTCGAACCTCGGGCTCGAGCGGGCGCTCAAGGCCCAGAGCGGGCACGTCGTCCGCACGGCGGTCGGGGATCGCTACGTGGTCGAGGCGATGCGGAACGGCGGCTACTCGTTCGGCGGCGAGCAGTCGGGGCACCTCATCTTCCTGGACCACGCGACGACGGGCGACGGCATCGTGGCGGCGCTGCAGGTGCTCGCCATCATGATGGAAGAGGACAAGCCGCTGAGCGAGCTCGCCTCGAAGGCGATGCAGCGGGTGCCTCAGGTCCTGGAGAACGCGACGTTCGCGACGCGGCTGCCGCTCGACAGCATGCAGCGGACGCGGGTCACCGTGGATCGCATCGAGAAGACGCTGGGCGACAAGGGGCGCATCCTCGTGCGCTGGAGCGGGACGGAGCCGAAGCTCCGCGTCATGGTCGAGGGCGAGGACGCATCGACCATCGGCGCATACGCGCTCGAGATCATCGAGGCTGCCAAGCAGGACGTCGCTGGGGCATCGGCGTAGCTCGGGCTGCCCGGCCCCCGGAGAGGGTGTCCTCTGCGCGGGGTGGGGGCCCCGCCGAACTCGGCGCGCCCATGGATCATCCGGCGATGCCGGATGATCCATGGGCGCGCCTCAAACATCGGCCCATCCCCCACCCCGCGCAGAGGACACCCTCTCCGGGGGCCTACCGCTGTCCGGGGGCGTACCGCTAGGGACGCCTGGGCGCTGGCTACAGCGCGCGGCGCATGAAGAGGTCCTCTAGCGTCTCGCGGCGCGGCGCGACCTCGACGACCTGCGCGCCCGCGGCGAGCGACGCCCGCAGCGCGTCGCGCACGCGCGCCTCGCCCTCCACGTCGACCACCACGACGTCGCCACGGCGCGTGGTCGCGAAGCCCTTCGCGCCGAGATCGGCCAGGAGGGCGTCGCTCGCGCCCGCCAGCGTGACCTCGGTGCGCAGCACGTCGCCCCGCAGCAGCTGGCGGATCGCGCCGCTCACCACGACCTGGCCCTCGCGCAGGATCGCCACGCGATCGCACATCGCCTCGACGTCGCTCAGGATGTGCGTCGAGAAGAAGATCGTCCGGCCCTGATCGCGCTCCGCGAAGATGAGATCGCGCACCTCCTTGCGGCCCACCGGATCGAGGCCGCTCATCGGCTCATCCAGGATCAGCATCTCCGGATCGGCGACCAGCGCGGCCGCCAGCCCCGTGCGCTGCAGCATCCCCTTCGACAGCCGGCGCACCTGCCGATCCGCCGCGTACGCGATCTTCACCTGATCGAGCACCTCCATCGCCCGCTTGCGCAGCGCCGCGCCGCGCATCCCGGAGAGGCGGCCGCAGAGCTCCACGAACTCGCGCGGGGTGAGGTAGGGGTAGACGTACGGGTTCTCCGGCAGAAAGCCGATCTTCCGGCGCGCCTCGGGCGACGGCACGCGCGCGCCGAACAGGTACGCCTCGCCGCCGGTCGGGGCGATGAGGCCCGTCAACATCTTGATCGTCGTCGTCTTGCCGGCCCCGTTCGGCCCGAGGAAGCCGAAGATCTCGCCGCGCCGCACGCCGAAGCTCACCCCCTTGACCGCCTCGACCGCCTTCCGGCGCAAGAACCCCACCCGGAACGTCTTCAGGAGGCCGCGGACGTCGATCAGCAGCTCGCCCTCCGGCGCCCCTTCCTCGGCGGAGCTGGCCGGCGCGGCACCCAGGTCGCGCGGCTCGACGATGCGCTCGGCTGCGTTGCTCATACGCCCTCCTCCCCCTCGGGGCCCTCGCCCGGCGCGCCGTCTCCCGGCCGCGCCCGGCCGCGCGCGTTGGCCGCGCTGTACTCGTGCAGCTTGTACTGGATCTTGCGCGGACTGATCCCGAGGATCGTCGCCGCCTTCGAGGTCGAGCCCTTGCACGCCTCGAGCGTGCGCAGGATGGCGTAGCGCTCCAGGTCGTAGATGGTGCTCCCGGGGACGCGCGGCATCGCGTCGACGGACTCGGCCGGCTCGGACGACATCTGCGCCGGCAGGTGCCGGAGCTCGATGCGCGCGCCGTCGCAGAGCACCGCCGCCCGCTCGATCGCGTTCTCCAGCTCGCGCACGTTGCCGGGGAACGAGTACGACGTCAGCGCCGACAGCGCCTCGTCGGTGAAGCCCTCGATCCGCTTGCCGTTCTCCTGCGCATAGCGGCCGAGGAAGAACGTCGCGAGCTCGGGGATATCGCTCCGGCGCTCGCGGAGCGGCGGGATCTCCAGGGTGACCACGTTGAGGCGGTAGTAGAGGTCCTCGCGGAACAGCCCCTCGGCGATGCGCTGGCGCAGATCGCGGTTCGACGCGGCGAGGATCCGCACGTCGATCTTGAGCGTCTCGTTGCCGCCCACCCGCTCGAACGTCCGCTCCTGCAGGAAGCGCAGGAGCTTCACCTGCGTGGCGAGCGGGATCTCGCTCACCTCGTCCAGGAACAGGGTGCCGCCGCTCGCCTGCTCGAAGCGGCCCTCGCGGCGTCCGATGGCGCCGGTGAACGCGCCGCGCTCGTGGCCGAACAGCTCGCTCTCAAGGAGCGACTCGCTCAGCGCGGCGCAGTTCAGCCGGACGAGCGGCGCCTTCGCCCGCGGGCTGGCGCGGTGGATCATCTCGGCGATGAGCTCCTTGCCCGTGCCCGTCTCGCCCACGATCAGCACGCTCGCGCGGCTCGGCGCCACCTGCTCGACCAGCCGGAGGACCTTCGCCATGCTCGGGTGGCTCGCGATCACGTGCCCGAACGCGTTGCGCTCGCGCAGCCGCTCGCGCAGCCGCGAGTTCTCCTGGAGCAGCCGCGCCCGCTCCACCGCGCGCTCGACCACGACCGCGAGCACCGAGAAATCGAGCGGCTTCGTGAGGTAGTTGTACGCGCCCTTCTTCACCGCCTCGACCGCGCTCGAGATGGTGCCGAACGCCGTCATCACGACGAAGGTCGCGTCCGGCAGCGCGAGCTGCGCCTTCTCCATCATCCGGATGCCGTCGAGCCCAGGCATCTTCAGATCGGTCAGCACCACGTCGGGCGCGAACTCCTCGAGCTTGCCGAGCGCCTTGAAGCCGTCGGCCGCGGTCTCGGTCGTGTACCCCTCCTCGCGGAGGATCTCGGAGAGCGCCGCGCGCGCGTTGGCCTCGTCGTCGACGATCAGGATGCGCCCCCGGGATGCCATGGTGATGGCTTTCCTAGCATGCGCGTCCGCGGAATTGGACGGCTGCTCGGCCCCGGCCGAGCGGCAGTGGGACCACGGGCGCTCTGGTCGAGCACGTTTGCGACCTAGGCGCCGGCGCGGCGGCGCGGCGCCGTGCCCCGCGCAGAGAAGGCCGGAAGGCTCGGCATCACCGCGCGGTGATGCCGTACTTATCGAGCCGTGCGGCGCGCCTGTCGCGGAGCTGCTGCCAGCGAAAACCGCTGTTTCACGCGCCGCTCGGAGTGATACAACGGGCCGCGCGCGAGGTCTCCACCGTCCCGATTGGCGGGCGTTTCCTTGTTCGACCTCGCGGATGAGGCTCGATGCATACGCTTCGGAAGGTGTTTGCCGACAGGCTCCGGCGCGCTGCGCTCACGGCGCTGCCGCTCGTCGGCTCGCTCACGCTCGCGGGCGCTGCCGAGGCGCAGCAGCCGCAGCCGCCCTTCGGACCGCAGCCGCTTCCGGGCCAGCCCGCGCAGCCGCCCTTCGGACCGCAGCCGCTTCCGGGCCAGCCCGCGCAGCCGCCCGGCGCTTTCGGGCCCGAGCAACCTCCCGCGCAACCCGGTCCCTTCGGGCCGCAGCCCGGTCAGCCCGGCCCCTTCGGGCCGCAGCCCACCCAGCCCGGTCCTTTCGGGCCGCAGCCCGCCCAGCCCGGCCCCTTCGGACCGCAGCCCGCCCAGCCCGGTCCTTTCGGGCCGCAGCCGGGCTTTCCGGGCGACGCTCCGCCGCAGTTCGGGCCGCAGCCGGGCCAACCGCCGCCGCCGGACGCGAGCTTCTCTTTCGGCGCGCAGGCGTCGGTCGGTGAGCAGGGCGTCCAGACCAGCGCGACGGCGCCAACATCCACCGCGTGGGACGAGGAGGAGCGTGCGCTCTCCCTCACCGCACAGCCGAACCTGTGGGGCTCGACCGGCCTCCTCAGGACGTCGTATGCGGGCTCGGGCGCGCCGGGCACCTTCCGGGTGTCGTTCCTGCTCGACTGGTTCTCCACGAGCGGCTTCCTCTGCGATCCGGCGGAGTCGACGCTCGCTGGTCACCCGATCACGTGCGGTCCTGACGCGAAGGAGGACTCGGCGAGCCACGTGGGAGCGTTCTTCGCGCTGAACGCGACCCCCCTGCCCTTCCTCGAGGGGTACGCGTCGATCCGCACGTTCGCGAACGCGAACGACCAGGGTCGTCCGCGGCTGCTGCAGGTGCTCGGCGACACGACGTTCGGCGTGAAGGCGTTCACCCCCACGAAGATCGGCAAGCCGTTCTCCTTCGGCGGCGAGGCGCAGCTGCTCCTGCTGAACGGGACCGGCAACGTCGGCCTCGCCGGCGGCGGCACGAGCGCGGTCTTCCGCGGGCTCGCGTCGCTCGATCTGCGCAAGCCGCAGGGCAAGGGGTTCCCGCTGCGGGTGAACGTGAACCTCGGCTACAAGCTCGACAACTCCGGCGTCCTCGTGGAGGAGGTCGAAAAGGCGCGCGCGAAGGCGTTCACCGACGATCGCGAGCGGCAGCCGATCTCGCGGATCGAGCGGTTCGGGCTCGGCATCAACCGCGTCGACTTCTTCCAGACCCACCTCGGCGTCGAGGTGCCGCTGCCGAAGGTGCAGCCTTACCTCGAGTACACCCTCGACATCCCGGTGAACCGGCAGGGTTACGAGTGCCACACGAAGACCGTGTCGCGCGGCGACGTCTGCCTCGGGCTCGATGACTTCGCGGCTCCTGACCCGCAGAGCCAGGGCGGACCGGGTTATGCCGCGGCGCCGTCGCGGCTGTCGCTCGGCGTGCGGGTGACGCCGTTCGAGAAGGCGTTCCGCGGGCTCTCCGGACACGCGGCGTTCGATCTCGGCCTGTCGGCGACCTCCGTGTTCATCGAGGAGGTCGCGCCGCAGGCGCCGTGGACGCTCTATCTCGGCATCGGCTATGCGTACGATACGAAGCAGAAGGAGCCGCCGCCGGCCCCTGCGCCGCAGATCATCAAGGAGCCGCCGCAGCTCGTGCCGGCGCCGCAGACCTTCGCGCGCGGCTTCGTGCACGAGCAGAACAAGCCCGACGCGGCCGTGGCAGACGCCATCGTGACGATCGAGGGCGCGGCTCAGCCGCCGTACGCGACGGGGCCGGACGGCCGCTTCCTCACACGGCACCTCGAGCCGGGGACGTACACCTTCAACATCCGGGCGAACGGGTACAAGCCTGGCACCTGCCAGGCGACGATCCTCCCTGGCGGGGCAGCGCCGGCGCAACCCGGGATGTTTGGCCCGCAGCCTGGACCTTTCGGTCCGCAGCCCGGGCAGCCTGGCGCCTTCGGTCCGCAGCCCGGACAGCCTGGCGCCTTCGGTCCGCAGCCCGGGCAACCTGGGCCTTTCGGTCCGCAGCCCGGGCAGCCTGGGCCTTTCGGTCCGCAGCCCGGACAGCCCGGCGCCTTCGGTCCGCAGCCCGGGCCCTTCGGTCCGCAGCCCGGGCAGCCCGGCGCCTTCGGTCCGCAGCCCGGACAGCCCGGCGCCTTCGGTCCGCAGCCTGGACAGCCTGGGCCGTTCGGCCCGCAGCCCGGTCAGCCGGCTCCCTTCGGTCCGCAGCCGGGAGGGCCCGGCGCTGCGCCGAGCCCGGCACAGCCGCAGGGGCCAACGTTCGTGGACGTCGACTGCTCCCTCGAGGCGCTGCCCAAGACGGGCAACATCGTCGGGACGGTGAAGGACGCGGAGAGCGGAGACGCCGTCGCTGGCGCGACGATCCGGCTTGTCGACGCTGCTGGCCGCGAGCAGACGGCGACGGCCGATGGAAGCGGCGCCTTCCGTTTCCCCGACCTGCCGGCCGGCGCGGTGACGCTCAAGGTCGAGGCGCAGGGCTACATGAACCACGTCAACGAGGCCGACGTCCGGACGAGCGAGGACACGCGCGCCGCCCTCACGGTGAACAAGCGGCCGAAGATCTCGCTCGTGAAGGTGCTGGGCAACGAGATCAAGATCTCGCGGCAGATCCACTTCGAGACCGACTCTGCGAAAATCCTCGGCGACTCGAACGCGCTGATGGAGGAGATCGCGGACGTGCTCCAGCGCAATCCCAACATCCGCAAGGTCGAGATCCAGGGGCACACCGACAACACGGGCGGGCGTGAGCACAACCAGACGCTCAGCGAGGCCCGGGCGAACGCGGTGCGCGCCTGGCTGATCCGGGCCGGCGTGGACGGCTCGCGGCTGCTCGCGAAGGGTTATGGACAGGACCGCCCCGTCGCGCCGAACGTGACGCCCGCGAACAAGGCCAAGAACAGGCGCGTTCAGTTCATCATCGTGGAGAAGTGAGCCAGGTCCGCCGCCGGGCGGGCGCCGCATCCGACCGTGCCTCGGCATCGCTTGTCGGCGCCGGGGTGCTGCGATAGGGCACGCGCATGATCAAGCAGGTCGTCGCGACCGCGCTGGCGGTGGTGGCGGGTTGCGCGGCGCCCACCCCGGCGCCCGATGCCCGGCCAGCCGAGAGCGCCCGGCCCTCCTCGGTCGTCGCCGCGCCCACGGCGGCGGCAGCGACGGCAGGCGCCAGCGCGGCTGAGGTGGCGTCAGCGCCGCGCCCCGAGGACGCAGGTGCGCCGGAGCCGCCGCAGGACGGGGGCGGTCGCGCGGCCGCCGAGGCGCCCGCGGCCGACGCGTCGCCCGGCCCAGGAGCGGAGGCCAGCGCCGGAGCCGACCCCAGCGCCGCGACCTCCGCCCGCGCGGACAACAAGATCCTGCCGGCGCTCGAGAGCGAGGAGCTCACGGCGCGCGCCAGGGCGTTGTTCGACGCCATCGTGAAGAAGGAGCCGGCGCTGGCCGAGCCCTTCTGGTTCCCCAAGGAGCCGTTCATCCCCCTCAAGGACGTGAAGGACCCCGGCAAGTACTGGGACAACCTCCACGCCGCTTACGTGAACGACGTGAAGTCGATGCATCGGAAGCGCAAGAGCTGGGAGGGGGCGCGGTTCGTCAGCTTCGTGGTGGGCTCCAAGCCGAAGTGGGTGCCTCCGGGGGACGAGGTCAACAAGATCGGCTATTACCGCTCCTTTCACGGCAAGCTGAAGTACGAGATCGACGGGAAGCCGGCGAGCCTGGACGTCCACACGATCATCTCGTGGCAGGGCCGCTGGTACATCACGCACCTCGGCGACTTCAAGAAGCACTAGGCGTCCGCGCCCCTTCTTGTGTTGTGGACGCTGCGCGGGCGCGCCGCCATGGTCTCCGCGTGGCGCCGCTCGTCTCTGTCTTGCTCCCGTACCGGCAGGCGGAAGCGACGATCGAGGAGGCGCTGGAGAGCGTGCTCGTCGAGCGCGCGGTCGACCTGGAAGTGATCGCCGTGGACGACGGCTCGACGGACGGCGGCCCGGCCAGGGTCGCGCGCATCGCGCAGCGCGATCGCCGCGTCCTCCAGGTCGCGACGGGCGGCGTGGGGATCGCGCGGGCGCTCTCGCGCGCGGCGGAGGCGGCGCGCGGCGAGCTCCTCGCCCGCATGGACGGAGACGACATCTCGGTCGGCGAGCGGCTCGCGCGACAAGCGGAGGCGCTCCTCCGGGATCCGGGGCTCGGCGTCGTCGGGGCCCGCGTCGAGACGTTCGCCGCGGGGCCGATCGGCGAGGGCATGCTGCGCTACGTCGACTGGCTGAACTCGATCGTCACCCCGGAGGACCACGCGCGGGAGATGTTCGTGGAGTCCCCGCTGTGCCACCCGTCGGTGATGCTGCGGCGGAGCGCGCTCGAGCAGGTGGGCGGGTTCCGGGAGGTCCCGTGGGCGGAGGACTACGACCTGTGGCTGCGCCTCGACGCCGCGGGCGCGCGGATGGCGAAGCTCCCGGAGCTCGGCCTCCGCTGGCGGCACCGCGAGGGGCGCGCCACGTTCGCCGATCCGCGGTACGCGATCGCGAGGTTCCTCGAGGCAAAGGCGCACTACCTCGCGAGGAAGCTGGGCCCAGCGCGCCCGGTGGCCGTGTGGGGCGCGGGAAAGACAGGCCGGCGGCTGGCGAGGGCGCTCGCCCGGAACGGCGTGACGCCCGCGCGGTTCGTGGACATCGATCCGCGCAAGATCGGCCGGATCGCGCAGGGGGCGCCCATCGTCGACCCGTCGCGGCTGGAGCGCGGCGCAGAGACCCTCGTCGTCGCCGTGGGGGCGCGGGGGGCGCGCGCGCTCATCCGCGGCCACCTCGCGGCGCGCGGCTTCGTCGAGGGCTCCGACTATGTGTGCGCCTCCTGAGCCGCGCCGGGCGACGCTTTGCAACCGCGCGCTCTTTTGGGAGGATTCGATCCCACAGCGATGCGGGTCCCGGTGCTCACGAGCAAGCTCGACTTCCCTCCGCCAGAGCGCGCGACCCCGGAGGGGATCGTGGCCGTGGGCGGCGAGGCCTCGCCGGAGCGGCTGCTGGCCGGCTACCGCCGGGGCATCTTCCCCTGGCCTCACGAGGGGCTGCCGCTGCTCTGGTTCTCCCCGGATCCGCGCTTCGTCCTGCCGCCGCGCGAGGCGCACGTCCCGCACTCGCTGCGCAAGCGGGTGCGCCGGGGCGAGATCGAGGTGCGGACCGATACGGCGTTCGAACAGGTGATGCGGGGCTGCGGCGCCGCGCCGCGACCTGGGCAGAACGGCACATGGATCACCGAGGAGCTCATCGCCGGCTACACGGCGCTGCACGCCGCCGGGGTCGCCCACAGCATCGAGGCGTGGTCGAACGGCGAGCTCGTCGGCGGCCTCTACGGCGTGTCGCTGGGGCGGATGTTCTTCGGCGAGTCGATGTTCACGCGCGCGCCCGACGCCTCGAAGGTCGCGTTCGCGACGCTCCTCGGGAACCTCGTTGCCTGGGACTTCGCGCTGGTGGACTGCCAGGTGTACACGGACCACCTGGAGCGGTTCGGCGCCGTGGAGTGGCCGCGGCGCGAGTTCCTCAGCGCGCTGAAGGTGGCCCTCGACGCCCCGACGAAGATGGGACCGTGGCGCTTCGACCTCGACCCCGCGCAGTCGATCGAGCGGCTCATCTCGCGGTGATCGCGCCCGAGCTCCGGCCGCGCCCCGCTCGACCCCGCGCTAGGAGCGCTCGCCGTCCTTGATCTCTCGGAGCAGCTCCTCGATCCGCCGCTCGGCGTCGGGCCCCTCGTCGTAAAAGAAGCGCAGCGTCGGCACCACGCGCAGCCCCATCGTGCGGGCGACGTCCCTGCGCAGCCGGCCCGACGCCGCCTCCAGCCCCTTGAGCAGGGCGCGGCGCGCCGTGGCGTCCTCCGCCCCGAACTCGTGCCGCACGTGGACCTTCGCGCTCTGCAGGTCGTCGGTGATCTCCACGCGCGACACGAGCACGCCGGCGATCCGCGGGTCGCGCAGATCCCGGAGCAGGTTGGACAGGTCCTCACGGAGCCGCTCGGCGACGCGCGTCGCCCGCTTCACCACGCCGCTCATTCGTCGTCCTCTGCGTCCTCGAACATGTCCGAGGACGCTCCCAGATCTCCATCGTCACGGCCGAGCGCCTGCTCGATGCCGCCCTGCACCCCAGCGCCTCCATCGCCGAACGGCACGATCTCGGTCGCCCGATCCGTGAGGACGGCGTGCGACAGCGACCCCGCCATCGAGGCCACGTCCGCGAGGACCTTGTCGCACATGACCGCCGAGTTCGAGACGACCGCGACGCCGAGCGTCGCCCGCCTCGGATCGTCGAGCACACCGACCTCGGCGATCGACACGCGCATCCGGCTCTGCGCCCGCTCCTTCAAGGAGCGCACGACGCTGCGCTTGTCCTTGAGGGAGCGGGCCCCGACGATATCGAGACGGAGACGGAGTACACCCACGAACATCGGATGAGGCTCAGAGCTTCGTCTTGACCTCTTCGATCTCGAAGCTCTCGATGATGTCGCGCTCCTTGATGTCCGAGTAGCCCTCGAGCGAGATACCGCACTCGAACCCCTCGACCACCTCTTTCACGTCATCCTTGAACCGGCGCAACCCGGACAGGCGACCCGTCCAGACCACCGCGTTGTCCCGGATGAGGCGCGCCTCGCCGGTGCGCTTGACCGAGCCGCTGATGGCCATGCAGCCGGCGACCGTGCCCGCCTTCGTGATCTTGAAGACCTGGCGGACCTCGGCGCGGCCGAGGACCTTCTCCACCTTCGTCGCGGGGAGGAGTCCCTCCATCGCGCTCCGGATGTCGTCGACGGCGTTGTAGATGATGTTGTAGAGCCGGATCTCGACGCCCTCGTTCTCCGCGAGAGCGCCCGCCTTGCCGGCCGGCCGGACGTTGAAGCCGACGATGATCGCCTTCGACGCGACCGCCAGGTTGACGTCGCCCTCGGTGATGCCACCGACGGCGCCGTTCACGATCGTGACCTTCACCTTCTGGGTCGAGAGCTTCGCCAGCGCGTGGATGATCGCCTCGACCGAGCCCTGCACGTCGCCCTTGATGATCAGCTTGAGCTCGAGCTGATCGGCCTCCTGCAGGTTCTTCGTGATGGACTCGAGCGAGACGCGCGAGTCCTGCGGGATCAGCGTCTTCGACGCCTTCTTGCGCCGGGTCTCGGCGATCTCCTCCGCGGTCTTCCCGTCCTTGACGGCGTGGACGGGATCACCCGCGCTCGGCACCTCGTTGAGGCCGAGGACCTCGACGGGCGTGGCGGGGCCGGCCTCGGCGACGGAGCGCCCGAGCTCGTCGGTCATCGCCCGGACCTTGCCCCACGCGGCGCCGGCCAGGAGGATGTCGCCCGTGCGGAGCGTGCCGTCCTGGACCATGACGCGCGCGACCGGGCCGCGGCCACGATCGAGCAGCGCCTCGATGACGGTGCCGCTGGCGCGCTTCTTCGGGTTGGCGCGGAGGTCCTGGACCTCGGCGAGCAGCAGGACCGACTCGAGGAGCTGGTCGATGCCCTGCCCCATCTTCGCCGACACGCTGCAGAACATCGTCTCGCCGCCCCACTCCTCGGGCTGCAACCCGAGCGCGGCGAGGTCGCGCTTGATCTTGTCGGCGTCGGCGCCCGGCTTGTCGATCTTGTTCACGGCGACGAGGATCGGCACCTTCGCGGCCTGGGCGTGCGAGATCGCCTCCTTGGTCTGAGGCATCACGCCGTCGTCGGCAGCGACCACCAGGATCACGATGTCGGTGAGCGAGGCGCCGCGGGCGCGCATCGCCGTGAACGCCTCGTGGCCCGGCGTGTCGAGGAAAGCGATCGTTCCGCGCGGCGTCTCGACGCGGTAAGCGCCGATGTGCTGGGTGATCCCGCCGGCCTCTCCCTCGGCGACCGTGGCCTTCCTGATCCTGTCGAGGAGCGAGGTCTTGCCGTGGTCGACGTGGCCCATGACGGTGACGATGGGCGGCCGGATCTCGACCTCCTCGTCGGTGTCGGCCCCGGCCTGCATGGCCGCGGTCAGCGTGTCCTGCTCGCTGACGGCCACGTCCTCGACGCTCCAGCCGAACTCGCTGGCGAGGATCTTCGCGGTTTCGGCGTCGAGCGTGCTGTTGATGTTCACGCCCGTCATGCCCATCGACAGGAGCCGCATGAGCACGTCCGTCGCCTTCAGGCTCATCTTCGCGGCGAGCTGCTGAAGCGTGACCTGCTCCTCGATCTTGATGACCTTCTTGTGCGAGGCCATCTCCTGCGTGGAGACCTGGACCGGCTTGCGCGGGAGCCCGCCGCCTCCCGGGCGCTGCCGCCCGAACATCCCCGGGCGAGTGTTCCGGCCGCCCATGGGCCGGCCGCCGGGACCGAAGCTAGGACCACCAGGGCGCGGCTGCTGGGCGTTGGCGCGCGGATCGTAGGTCGTGCGCCGCGCCGGCGGCGTGCCGGTGCGAGCAGCCGGCATCGTGACACCGGGACGCCCCTGCCACACCTCGATGCCGGTCTTCGGCGGCGAGGACGGGCGGCGTGGCGCCTGTCCCGGCGTGCCGGCCGGCTCTTCCGGCTTGGCCGCGGGTGCCGAAGCGGGCGGCGTGGTCGGCCGCGTGCCGGGGCGGGCCGCGGCCGGAGCCCCGGACCGCTGCGGCGCGGGCGGCGCCGACGTCGGCCGCGACGTCCCCTGCGCCGGAGCAGGCGCGGGCGCCGAGGGCGCGGCTTGCGGCCGGCTCGGCGCCTGCGCCGCGGCTGCTGCGGCAGGCGCCGCTGCTGCGGGCGCTGCGGCAGGCGCAGGGGTCGGCGCGGGCGCTGCGGCAGGCGCCGCTGCTGCGGGCGCTGCGGCAGGCGCAGGGATCGGCGCGGGCGCAGCCGCCTGCGCGGGGGCGGCAGCTGGCGCCTCGGGCGCAGCCGCAGCGGGGGCGGGCGCCGGCGCGGCGGCGGTGGCAGGCGGCGCCGCGACAGGCGGCGCAGGCTTCGGCTCGGGCGAGGTCACCTTCGTCTCCTCCGCGGCCGCGGACGCCGCGGCAGGCGCGGTTGCTGCGGGAGCGGGAGCCGCCGGGGGCGGCGGCGCTGGGGGCGCAGCCGCAACAGGCGGCATCGCCGGGGCAGGCGCAGTGGGCGCGGGTGCGGGAGCAGGCTCGCGCGGGCTCGCGGCGACGACCGGCTCGGGGGCCGGCGCCGAGGGCGCTGCGACGGGAGCGGCGGGCGGCGGCGGAACGGGGCGGCGGGGCGGCGCTTCTTCCTGAGCGGCGCGCTCGGGCAGCGGCGAAGCCGGAGCGGACTCAGCCGCAGGCCGAGAGGGCGCAGGCTCCGGAGCAGCGCGAACGGGCGCCTCCAGGTCAGGCCCGCGGCCCGGCGAGGACGGCTCGGGCTCGGCGCCGGGCCGAGCGCGGCGCTTCACGACCGTGGGGCGGATCCTCTCCTCCACCACCTCAGGCGACTTCTGCCGCTCGAGGTGCCGCTTAACCCGCTCGACGACGTCGGACTCGACGGCGCTCATGTGATTGCGCACGTCGCCTATACCCATGGACTGGAAGAGCGCGACCAGCGTCTTCTGGTCCATGTTCAGCTGCTTGGCGACCTCGTAGACCCGGACTTTGCTCATGCACCTCGCTCCACGTTAACCAATCCGCCTCACCCATCCGCGCGGGCGACGATTTGCGGCCACTCTGTCCACCGTCGAGGCGCGTCCGGTAGGACCGGACACCGCCGCCCTGCCCCCGACCGCGCCGCCTCCCCCCATGCCCAGCGCAGTAGCAAGAAGCCGACCGGACCCATTCTCCGGCACCCGCCGCTCCTCGCGGCCGGAAAGCACGCCCTCCGGGCTGCCAGGTCTTCCCCCGACATCCTCGGACGCCGAGCGAACCCCGTCCCCGGGGTCCTCGCGCTCCACGCCTGACGTCCCCGGCCCGCGGCGACGCGAGAGGCCAGCATGGCCAGGCGGCGCCTTCCGTTGCTCGGGGCTCCCGCCCTCCTCCGATCGGGCGGCCGCGCTGCGCGAAGGCCGCCCCCTGCGACCGGCGCCGCGGCGCCCACCCTCCGCGGCGTCCTCGCCCCGCTCGACGCGCGCGCACGTGTCCACGACGTGCGCTGCGTTCGCGACGGCAGCGGCGATCGACGCCGATGAGATCGCCATCACGGCAACGCCGCGCTCGCGCGGGCCGCCCGCCAGGGCGCCGAGCCCCTGCTTGCTGCCCCACGCGACGGCGCGCCCTTCGGCGATGGCCCGGTGGACCTCCGGCAGATCCGCGCCTGCCGCCGCGTCGCACGCGACCAGGACGAGCGCGGCCTCACCCCGCACGCACGACCCCACGACCGCATCGGCGCCGATCGCCACGCTCTGGGAGCGGACGGCGGCACGGACGAGCCCCTGGAGCCGGCGCTCGGTAGCCTCTCGGATCGCCCGCGCGAGCGAGACGGTTGTGAGCGGCTCGACGCGCGGCGTGGCCTGCTCGCCGGCCTGATCGCCGGCGCCCTCGGCGCCTGCTCCAGCGGCCCCGACGATCGCGTGGACACGTCCCTTCGCGGCGCGGGCGAGCCCCCGGGCGACCGCCGCCGCGAGGCAGTCCTTCTGCGGGTGGACGTGTGCGCCCCGCCCGAACCCGCCGTCGCCAGGATCGACCGCGATCACACCGCCAGGACCCAGGATGAGCCGGACGAGCGGACGAGCGCCGCGGACGTCATCGACGCCGACGCGCTCCCCGCAGCCGACGCACGTGCGCACTCGCCCCTTCTCGAAGGGCTCGCGCTCACCCGCGTCGCTCTGTCTGCTCACCGTTGATCCCATCCTCGGCCCTCTGCTTCTCCCCTCGCAGCCTACGCGTGCCTTGCCTCTGCGGCGCGACGAACGTCCGCCCGCGCCGCATCGAGCACCTTCTGCTCGCTTTCAACAAAATCCCGCGCCCCCTGCTTGATGGCGCGCGCCTTCTTGATGCCGAGGCCGGTGCGGATCGCCAGCCGATCCTCGTCCTCTCGCAGCACGTCCTCGACGCTGCGGTACCCGGCCTCCTCCAGCAACACCACCGTCCGATCGCCGACGCCACGGATGAACATCAGCCGCTCTCGGTCGGTGAGCGGCTCGGTGCGCGAGCTCGCGGAGCGGATCCGCTCCTGCCGCAGCCGCTCCATCGTCGTGTCCGCCTGCGACTTGATGCGCTCGGCGGCCTCGACGCCACCGAGGCCCGGGATCGCCGCGAGCTCCTCGAGCGACGCCTCGCTCACCTCCTCGAGCGCGCGGAAGCCGAGCCGATACATGGACTTGGCAATCTGCTCTGTCACCACGTCCATCTGCTGCAAGGCGGAGATCGCCTCTTCTTCCATCTGCTTGAACTTGGTCTCGCTGATGATGTCGAGCTTCCAGTTCGTCAGCTGCGCGGCGAGCCGCACGTTCTGGCCCTTGCGCCCGATCGCGAGCGACAGCTTCTCGTCCGGGACCACGAGCTCCATGCGCCCGTCGGCCTCGTCGACGATCACCTTGTGCACCTCGGCCGGCTGGATCGCGGCGATGACGTAGCGCGCCGGATCCCGGTCGAACGGCACGATGTCGATCTTCTCGCCGCGGAGCTCCTGGACGACCGCCTGCACGCGCGAGCCCTTCATGCCCACGCACGCGCCCACCGGGTCGACGTCCGCGTCGCGGCTGGTCACCGCGATCTTCGAGCGGGCGCCCGGCTCGCGGGCGACCGACACGATCCGCACGATGCCCTCGTAGATCTCGGGGACCTCGGCCTCGAAGAGCTTCTCGACGAGCCGGGGATCGGAGCGAGAGAGGATGACCTGCGGGCCGCGGGCCTCGCGATCGATGTCCTTCACGTACGCAACGATGCGGTCCCCGGGCCGGTACGTCTCGCGCGGCGTCTGCTCGCGGAACGTGAGCACGCCCTCGGTGCGGCCGATGTCGACGATGATGTTGTTGCCCTTCTCGAACCGCCGCACGATGCCGCGGATGAGCTCGCCCTTGCGATCCTTGTACTCGTTGAAGATGAGATCGCGCTCGGCGTCGCGCACGCGCTGCAGCAGGACCTGCTTCGCCGTCTGGGCGGCGATGCGCCCGAAGGTCGTGCGGCCGTGCTTGAGCTTCAGGATGTCGCCGTATTCCTTGTCCTGATCGCGCGCCTTCTCCGCGTCCTCGGGCCGCCAGAAGACCTGGAAGCCGAGCTCCTCGCCCAGCGTCGCGTCCAGCTTCAGCTTGTCCACGTCAGTGATGGAGATCTCGCGCTCCGGCTCCGTCACGGCCTCGACCACGGTCATGTACTGGAAGAGGTCGATCTGCCCGGTGTCCTCGTTGAAGCGCGCCTCGAGCTCGCGGGTGGGGCCGAAGACGCTCTGCGCGGCCTTCAAGATCGCGGCCTCGATCGTCTCGACAAGGATCTTCTTGTCGATCCCCTTCTCCTTCGCGACCTGATCGAGGATGCTGCCGAGGCTCGTTTCCGAGGTCGGCATCGCTGCCATCGTTGCCATGACGTCCCTGTCTCCTGATCTTTCTTCTCTCTACTTGCGCTTCTCGGAGCCGCGCTCGCTCCGCTTTGAGCCCGACCGCGGAGCCGCCTCCGCGAGCTGCCTGGTCTGCCCCGACTCCTTAGCGGGCTCCTTGCCCTGCCGCTGCCCCTTCTTGGGTTTGGACTGCGACGTGAGCTCGAAGACGAGGCGCGCCTCCACGACATCCGCGAACGGGACCGCGATCCGCTTGCCATCGACCAGCACCGCGACCTGCCCCTCCGGAGCCTCGAGGAGCTCGCCCCGGAGCAGCCGCTGGCCGTCCGGCGCGGGGCGCGACAGCTTCACCTTCGCTGTCCTGCCGAGGAAACGAGCGAACTCGGCCGCTGTACGCAGCCGCCGATCGAGGCCAGGAGAGCTGACCTCGAGGTTGTAATGGTTGGGTATGAGATCCTCGACGTCGAGGACCGATGAGACGTCGCGCGACACGTCCGCGCAGTCCTCGAGCGTGACCCCGCCGCCCGCGTCGTCCGCCCCCTCGCGCTCGATCGTGAACCGCAGCGTCCAGCCCGCCCGCTCCGTGGTCCACTCCACATCGACGAGCGTGATCCCGTGCGAGGCCAGCACCGGCGCGACGGCGTCGCGGACGCGCCCGAGATCGAACACGGCTCTGGTCGAAGGGTCCATGGGTTGCTGCATGTGAGAGACGTCACTTCGGCGGATCCGGGTCCTCCCAGCGCGATCAGCCCCGAGCGAGCGTGCCCGGTGCCTCTGCGCCAAAAAAAAAGAGCCGATTCCCCGAACTGGGAACCCGGCTCGCGGATCCGCCTAGTTGTCGGCGGACAACCTAGTCGAATGCGGGCCTTCATGCAAGGGGGGATACGGGCAAACCGCCCCTGCGCGGCCGGGGATCTCCCGCCGGTTCATCCTCGCGACGGCCTGCGGCGCGTCAGCGCCGGGGCGCTCCCCGCCGCGCGGCTGTTGCGACAGTTGCGACAGTCCCGCGTCGCGTCCGCCGGGTCCGTCAGAGTTACGCCAGATTCGGCAGCGCGACGATATCGACGTGCAGGACCTCCTCGAACGCCGCGATTTCCTTCAGACAGGCCTCGCTCGGCCGGCCGGAGACGCGCATCTTCGTGCAGGTCGCAGTGGCCCCCTCGAAGACGGTGTTTGAAATCTCCTCGATGTTGATCCCGTGGCGTTTCATGACGCTGAGGGTGTTCGCGAGGACGCCGACCTTGTCCATCATCCGGACGACGACCGCGTAGCGGGCGGGCGACGTAGCGCAGATGTTGACCACGTTGGGCAGCTCCTCCTCTGTCATGAAGGCACGGATGATCCGGGCCGTCTCGAGGGCGACCGCGCGCTGAGCCTGCTCCGTCTGCGCGCCGATGTGCGGGGTGCCGTAGACGAGCCCTCGCCCGAGGAGGTGCGACTCGAACGGCGCCGAGCTCTTGTCAGGCTCGGTGGAGAACACGTCAAGGCCGACCCGCAGCCCCTTGCGCGGGATGAGCTCCTCGAGCGCGGCGTAATCCATCACCTCGGGGCGCGCGGCGTTCACGACGATGGCGCCGTCGGGGAGCGCCTCGAGGACGCTCCGGCTGACGATACCGCGCGTCTGCGGGGTGGCCGTCAGGTGGACGGTGAAGATGTCAGAGCGGGCAGCCAGATCCTCCAAGGTCCGCGCATAGCTGACGTCCAGCTTGGCGGCGCGGCCCGGCGTCAACGAGCGCGACCAGGCGTGCGGCTCGAGCCCGAACGCGCGGGCGCGCAGGAGCACCTCACGGCCGATCGCGCCGAGGCCCGCGATCCCGATCCGCCGACCGAACAGGCCCCGGGCCACCGAGTACTTCGCCTTCTCCCAGCGGCCAGCCCGGAGCTCCGACGTCGCATCGACCAGGCGGCGGTCCAGCGCGAGGATGAACGCCATCGTCAGCTCTGCCACCGCGGTCGCGTTCTTGCCGGGACAGTTCGCCACGTAGATCCCGCGCGCGCTCGCGGCCGCGACGTCGATCGTCCCCACGCCGACCCCCGCCCTCACGATCAAGTTGAGCTGCCGCCCGGACGCGATCGCCTTCGCCGTGACCTCGGTGGAACGAACGACCAGAATCCCGATCCCGTCGAGGGCCGCCGGCAGCGTGTCTCTGGTGAGCTCCGGCCGGGACTCGATCTCGATCCCGAGCACCTTGAGCTCTTCCAGAGCCGAGAGGTCCATTTTGTCGGCTACTAGCAGGCGCATGCGGACGGGAACCCTAACAGAAAAGCTCTCGCTGACGATGGGCGTTCTGCGCCTCGTCTGCGTCAGTTGCGCCAGCTCCTGCGCCAGCGATCATCAGGTTTCTCCCTGGGGTTCAGCGGGCAGACCGACGCTCGGCGCGTTCGTCGCGCCGCCGGACCTCGACGCTCGGCTGCACGCCATCGACGTGGAGGCCGCCGAGCTCGGGCTGAAGCTCGAGGTCGAGCTCCGCGGCGCGCTACGGCGCGGCGGCGAGGTGGTGGTGCGCGGTTACAGCGGGACCGACGCGCTCGGGCGCCGCACCTCGGCGGTCCGCGTGGCGACGCCGCACGGCGTGGTCATCGCCGCAGGGCCCCTCGACAGCGGACGCGTGGACCGCAGCCAGGCGACCCAGCTGATACCGTCGCTCCTCCCCGGCTCCGAGCCGGAGACGACGGAGCAGCTCGGGATGTTCCGCTCCGGGACCGATCTCAACCGAGACGGCGCTCCGGACGTCGTGCTCAGAAACGAGGACGGCGAGCTGGAGATCTGGGCCGTGCAGCCGCTCGGCGCGACCCGGTACGCCGTCGAGCTCGCGGCGCCGCCGCGGTTCGCGCTCGACGTCGATCAGGACGGCACCCTGGAGCTCGCCGGCCGGATGCCGCTGGACGAGGGGGATTCCATCGCGCCGGATCTCCTCGACGTCGCGGGGTTCGAGGGAGATCGCTACACGCACCGCGGCAGCGTCGCTCAGGCGTTCCATGCAGCGCGCGCGGAAGGCCCCGGCGCGGAGACGGCCAGCCAGGGCAAGCGGCAGGAGCCGCCGAAGGACGACGCCGCGCGCCTGCGCGGAGCGCTCGAGCGGGCCTGGCACGCGCGGCTCGCGGGCAGGCCGGCCGCCGAGACGCTCGCGGCGCTCGACCGAGAGCCGGTGACGCCAGCGCTCCGGGGCGCGTTCTCGGCACACCGCGCGCGCGTGGCGGACGCGATCGCGGCGGCCCCGAGCGGCGCCCCGACCAGGGAAGGACCGCCCGGCCCCGGCGGCGCCCCTACTCGTCCGCAGGGAGCATTGGAAACGCCTGCTCGAAGGTGACGAGGATGTCGCCAGGGAGCGCGTCGGGCTCCTTGTAGCCGCGCGTCAGCGGCACCCCCCAGTCGGCGCGCATGACGACGCGGTTGAGCTGCGGGAAGAGGGCCCGTACCCCGAAGCCAGCCGACTGCTTGAGGCGCAGATCATCGAAGCCGTCGAAGGCGTCGCCGGCGTCGAAGAAGGCTGCGCCAGCGACCTGGCACGACCAGATCTCGAGGGGCCGCGTGCGGAGCTCCAGGTTCGCGGAGAGCACGTCCTCGCCGATGAACGCCGCCGTCGGGTACCCGCGGAGCCGGGTGTCGCCGCCGAGGACCGACTTCCTGTTCAGGTAGTTCCTGTATCGGTCGAACAGGCGCACGTCGAACACGAGCCGCCCCACGCCGAAGCTCGGCGTATGAACCCGCGCGCGCGCCTCGATGGAGGCGTCGAAGATCTGCGAGCCGTCGAGCTCGGTGACGGTCTCGACCACCGCGCGCGCGAGGCCGTCGCCGAGCGCGACGGTGTACGCGGCCGCGGCGGAGATCCCGAGGAAGTTCCGGCTGGAGTTGAGCGCGGTCGTGACCGGATACACCAGGATGGCGAGCTCGTGCCCCAGCCGGTAGTCCTCCTGCAGCGCGAGCGTGTTGAAGTCGAGGACGCGCAAGAAGCGGGTCGAGTACGTCGCGTACTTGAACGTCGGCGCGACGCGGGTGTCGCTCACCGGCATCACGCGCTCCTCGAACTCGGCGATCGCGGCCGGGGCGATGCCCTCGGGCGCGTCGAGGCGATAGACCTTGCGGCTCGCCTCGATGCCCACCGAGAAGTCGTGCTTCACAGCCGAGGACCTCGACGCGCCGTCGCCGAAGCTGCGCGTGACGGCGTAGCTGCCCACCAGGAGGTCGCTCCGGTAGCGGTACGGGACCCGATCGTCCCCCGGCGTGACCGCCGCGTCGAAGGTGGCGAGCTTCGTGCCGACGAAGCGGCGGGTCACCTCGTCCCGCCAGGTGATCTCGGCGTCCCAGGCCCACTCCGCCTGCGTCGCGTAGAGCGGCTGCCCGTAGACGAACTCGCCGCTCGTGCCCTCGAAGTCGCCGGTCTCCCGGTCGATGATCGCGTTCGCCTGGGTCCGCAGCCGCACGTGGCTGCCCCCGATGCGCGGCATCGCGTAGGTGACGCCGAGCGAGAGCGCGCCGGGGTCGAGCGCGAGCTGCGCCGCCACGGAATGGTGGACACCGAGCAGGTTCTGCTCGCTGGGCTGCAGGAACAGGTACTCGAGCTGCCCGCCGGCGATGCGGTAATCCGAGTTGAGGCGCAGGCTCCAGACGTCCTTGGTGACGACGGCGACCCGCACCCGATCCGGAGCGCCGCCTCGCACGGCGAAGACGAGGACGAGCGACAGCTGGCTCAGGTCGCGCAGGTTGCGCGCCGACTCGTCGGCGAGCGCCTGCTCGTAAGGGCGCCCGACCGCGAGCAGCACCTCGCGCCGGATGACGTACGGCCGCGAGAGGGCGTGGAACCAGTTCAGGAAGGCCGGCGCAGGATCGCGGTCCTCGATCACCTCGAGCGGGACGACGTCGATCCCCTCGACGATCTTGCCCTCGGGGGCTGGCTCGAGGGTCGCGCCGAGGCGCGACAGGACGCGCTCGATGGTGGCGCTCTCGTAGCTCGAATAGCCCTCGCGCCGAGCCGGCGCGCCCTGCTTCGCGGCGGGCGCTGCCGTCACCCCCTGCTGAGCCTGCGCCTCGATCGAGAGGAGCGCCCCGAGGGCCGGGAGAGCGAAGCGCACCAGCACGATCGATGCGCTACGCACGAGCCGCTCGCCTCAGAAGGACTCGTTGGCAGGGTACGTCGCCATGACGTTGATCTTGTACTTCACGTACTGGTGCGGGATCGTCCCCCAGTCGGGCGTCGGCATGGCCCGCTTCACGCAGCGGAGCAGCTCCTTCGTCTTCGCGCGGCTCACCGTCGTCGACTTGCCCACGTAGAGGTTGGTCCGCTTGCGCCGGAAGTCCGTCTCGAGGACGAAGCTCACCGTGACGCCCGCCTTGCCGGAAGGGGCGCACTGGACGTTGTCGCGGATCGCGCGCGACAGGCCGTCCTCAAAGAAGGTGACGTGATCGCAGCGCTCGGGCGGGGTGGTGCCCGGGCCGGGGTTCTCACACTTGATCGTGGTGAACGGCGAGAGCGTGACGCCCTCCGACAGCTCGGCGCCCGCGTCGGCGAGCGCGCCCGCGTCCCAGGCGTAGGTGCCGGCATCAGCCGTCGCGGCGTCCGCGGAGGGGATCGACTCGGGCTTCGGGCGCCGCCACAGGTAGAGCGGCACCGCCACCACGATGAGGCCCGCGACGAGCGCGATGATGATCTGGAGCCGCACGGGGCGCTCGCTGCCGCCGCGACCGAGGTAGCGGTACGGCGAGGGCTGAGACGGCGGACTGGAGGTGGAGGGAAACGGAGGCCGGCTGTTCATCGGACGCGCTCAGGGTCAATCGATGAGCGTCCGCGCAGGGCGCCCGGGCTCGCCCTTCACCAGCGTCGCGCCGAGCTCCAGCGTCTCCGGGAGCATCCCCTGGACCTGCGCGACCACCTGCTCGACCACGTGACGAGCCTCGTCAATGCTCGGACCCACGATCGAGACCACGAACTTGAGCGGCCCCGTCCGGCCCGCGACAGCCGGCGTGAGGCTGAGCAGGAGCATCTCGGTCAGATCGATCACCCGCTGCGCCGCCTTCCGCAGGGCGAGCATCTCCAGGATGGTCGGGCGCTCGCTGACCTGGCGGTTCGGCCCGCGCAGCTCGTACCGCGCGACCTGCATCGGCACCTCGGCCCAGTCGGCGAACAGGCCGTCCTCGTCGATCGCCTTCATCAGGTGCTCGCGCACGAGCAGGCCGGTGAGGCCGTCGCGCTTCGCGAGGTACTGCTTCGCGCGCCGGTGCTGCGGCGAGTCCGGGCCGAACGTCACGAGCTTCATCCGGCACTCGCCGACCTGCACCTCGCCGCCGTGCAGCAGCGAGACCTGCGACTTGCGCTCGTAGTTGAAGTCCGCGTAGCTGCCGTTCGTGCTGCCCTGGTCCTCGATGAACCACGACCCCGTCTGCCACTTCAGGATCGCGTGCGCCCCCGAGACGGTGGCCTCGGGCACGCACAGGCTCTGATCGCTGCGGCGGCCGAGCGCGAGCTTCGTGTCGTGCAGCGGCAGCAGAGAGCCCACGATCTCGGGCGCGTTCGTCGCGTACGTCACGAGCAGCGACTGCGCCCCGGGGGTGAAGTTCAGCTTGAGCGCGCCGCCCGGCGGCGGGCCCGGATCGAGGCGCTCGCGCGGCAGCTGGATCGGGCTCGTCGTGAGCTGCGACGGGTTGAAGAAGCGCATGTGCCGCGCCTGCGGCCGCATCGACGGGTCCTCGTTGAGGCCGCGGAAGATCTGCCGCACCTCGTCGATCGACAGGCCCGCCGGCACGTCGAACATGATCTGCTGCTTCATCGTCTTGACCCGCGGCTTGTAGCCGGGCTCCGGGACGCGGCAGGTCCACATCTCCCAGAGGGTCAAGGCCATGGCGTACACGTCGTCCTCGGGGCTCGCTCCGCCGTTGCGCAGCCGCTCGGGAGACATGTAGTTCGGCGTGCCGCCGTCGGGCGGGGCGCCAGGACGGCGCGCCGAGGCGCGCGCGCGCTCCTGGGCGAAGCCGAAGTCGAGGATCACCGCGCGGCCCTCGGAGACCATCACGTTGCCGGGCTTCAGGTCGCCGTGCACGAGGCCCTGCGCGTGGATGGCCGCGAGCCCGTTGCAGACCTCGCTCGCGATCTTGCGGAACTCGTCCGCCGAGTAGCCGCCCTGAGCCTTGCGCTTGCGGATGTGCGTGTGGAGCGTCTGCCCGGGGATCTGCTCCATCACGAGGATGGGGCCCCACGGGCTCGGCGCGAGGTCGTGCACGCGACAGACGTTCGGATGGCCCACCGAGCGCGCGAGGAGGAGCTCCTGGCGAAGCGCCTCGTCGTCGCCCGGCATGCGCGACTCTTCGCGGACGACCTTGAGGGCCACGGTCTGCTGCGTCGAGCGATCGAAGGCTAGGAAGACCTCGCCCATGCCGCCCTTACCGAGGCTCTGACGGATGTCGTAACGGTCATTGATGACCGTTCCGGCAGTGATGGGAGGAGGGGGTGTCTTGGTCACGGCCCGCGGTGGATAAAAGGAGCGCGAACCGGAGCGTGCCCGACACCGGCTGCGGCGCACAGCGTCGTCCATCTGAACGTCGAGCGCAACGGTCGTTCGGAGGGAGAGGCCAAACGCATCGCGGCGGCGGCCGCTTCCCCGCTGATTTGGGCCGAGATCGCCCCTCCGAACGTCCCGGCCGCCGGGATCTCTTGACGATGACGGCTGATTTGTTTACGCGGCTCGGCCAGCCCGGCGCGACCGCCGCGCGCGCGCTTTCGTGACGTGCGCCGGGCCAGCGAGCCGTTGAAGCCACGCCTCATCTGCCGGACGGGTGCCGGACGGGCGAGAAGATTGGCTTCTCCGCGATGGCCTGGGGCGGCCCAGCGGACCGATGTTCGTCCGGGACGATGCAGAGGGCGCGGCGGAAATCGTCCGGCTGACGCCTTCAGCGACGACGGCGGTCGCGTGCGCGCCGACAGCTCCCTGGCTCCGCGCATGGGCCTCGCGATCGCAGGCACGTCGCTCTCTCTCGCTTCGCCGACGACGTGAACCGCCGCTGGATGGGCGGCCTCGCGCTGAACGCGGCTTCCTTTTTTCGTGGTCGCGGTGCGCCGCAGATCGACACCCTTCCAACCGCGCGCCGCGCAGCGCTCTGCGACGGAGCGATCCGCCCGCGATGCGCGCAGACCGAGGCGATGCGCAGGCCGTGCAAACGTCCCGCTCCTGAGCGCGATCCGTCTACGTTCTTCACCGCACAGCGACGCCCCGGGGTCACCAACGTTGCGCCTCGCGCACCTCGCCACGCCTCACCGACCGTACGGACGGCAGCACACCACGCTCCGCGCATTTCCTGCTTGTATCGTGGCACTGCAGATTGACACCTCAGAGTCGCCTCAGTCACACTGCTCCCGAGGCGGCTGCTGTGTGTCCAATCTTCACCTCCTCCCGCTGCCCGAGGAGAGGCGCGACATGCCTGATAGCCGACAGCGAGAGGTAACCGGCAGCTCGAAGGTCTCGAGGGCTGCCGCGACAGACCCGCTGCTGGGGCGTGTCATCAACGGCCGCTTCAAGATCGTCAGCGTCATCGCCCGCGGCGGCATGGGGAAGGTGTACAGGGCCGAGCAGGCGCCGCTCGGCCGCATCTGCGCGCTCAAGGTGCTGAGCCCCAAGTACGAGGGCGACCACGATCCCGAGTTCCACAGGCGCTTCTTCCTCGAAGCGTCGACCGCGGCGAAGCTCACGCACCCGAACACGGTCACCGTGTTCGACTACGGCCAGAGCGACGACGATATCTACTACATCGCGATGGAGTACATCGAGGGGAAGACCCTGCACCGCGTGCTCCGCGAGGAAGGGCCGTTCTCCGAGGCGCGCGCGGCCCACGTCGCGCGCCAGATCTGCCGGTCGCTCCGCGAGGCGCACGGGCTCGGCGTCGTGCACCGCGATCTCAAGCCGGGCAACGTGCTGCTCGTCGATCACGAGGACGAGCACGACCACGTGAAGGTGCTCGATTTCGGGCTCGTCAAGGACACCCAGAGCGGCGAGGACCTGACCCAACAAGGCCTGTTCATGGGCTCGCCCAAGTACATGGCGCCCGAGCAGATCACCGGCAGCGAGGTCTCGGCGCGCACCGATATCTACGCGCTCGGCGTGATGATGTACGAGATGCTGTCGGGCCAGGTGCCCTTCGACAAGGGCGCGGGCGTCGGGACGCTCATGTCGCACGTCCACGATCAGATCCCGCCGATGCAGGCCCACAACCCGCAGCTCTCCATCTCGCAGACGATGGAGGGGATCGTCTATCGCTGCCTGGAGAAGGACCCGGCGCATCGCTTCTCGTCGATGAACGAGCTCGTCAACGCGCTCAAGTTCACCGCAGGCGGCATCTCCACGCGAGACACGGGCGAGAACCCGCCCATGCTGTCCGGCGCGACGGGCTACCGCGCGTCGTTGCCCTCGTATCCGTCGGCCACTCCGTATCCGTCGGCGCCTTCGTACCCGGCGCCTTCGTACCCGTCGGCGCCTTCGTATCCGTCGGCCACGCCGTACCCATCGACCGCTCCGCTCTCGACGACGAGCGATTTTCCGGGCCTCTCCACGCCGTACTCGTCGCCCCCCACGAGCTCAACCGCCACCTATACAGGCCCCCTCGCCACGGACAGCGCCCTCAAGCCGCCGGCGGCGCCTGTCTTCGTCCCTCCGTCGATCACCGACGCGATGGGGTCGCGCCCAGCGCCGCCCGCGGAGGGGCTCTCCTCCGCCCAGACCGGCGCGGGCCCAGGTCGAAAGCTCATCCCCTGGGCGCTCACCGCGGTCCTCGCGGTCGGTGTCGGCGTCACCGCCGCCCTGCTGGCGCGCGTGCCGGTCGCCCAGACGAGCGCGGCGGCACGCGAGCAGGGCGCGGTGAGCCCTCCTCCGCTCGCAGCGACGGCCCCGGCAGCGCCGGCGCCCGCGGCGCGGGGGCTGCAGATCGAGAGCACGCCGGCCGGCGCGGCCGTCCGGGAAGGCAACAAGGAGCTCTGCGCCGAGACGCCGTGCGAGATCGTCTGGCGAGGGGCCGCGGCCGCGCTCGCGCTGGAGCACGAGCTCGTGTTCGAGAAGCTGGGCTACAAGCCCGCGACCGTGCGCGTCTCCGGCGCCGAGGAGAGGGTGCGCGCGAAGCTCGACCCGGCCGCGATCCCGGCGCCGGCGACCCCGAGCAAGCCCAGGGCGAACATCCAGAAGCCCGAGCCGTACAAGAGCAACCCCTACTGACGAGGGCGCGGACGCGCCCCGGCCGCTCTTCTGGTAGAGTCGCGGCGCTTTCGCAGCTGCAACCTCTTACCATGGCCGCAGTGGCTTCGCGTTCGCGCGAGGAGCTCACCGGACGCTCCTCACGTCGACCCGTCGATGAAGTTGTTCGGTGTGATGTGGGGAGCAGCGCCGTCAGCGCTCCCGAGCTCTCGCCGGGATCGCCGTCGCTCCCCGGCCCCGCTGAGGACAGGGCGAACTCATGTCGTCTTCCGATTCCTGCTCGCACCGCCGCCGCGACGACGTCCCGGCGCTCGACCCGACCCACGACGCCCACCCAGCGCGGCCGCGCCGCGCGACGGCGGTCCAGCGGAAGCTCCTCGCCTGCGCCGTCGCCTTCGGCGCGATGACCGCCGCGCGCGGCGCGCTCGCCGATGCCCGCACCGAGGCGCGCCTCCACTTCCGGGCAGGCATGGATCTCATCGCCCAGAAGCAGTTCGACGAGGGCATCCGGCAGCTCCAGAAGGCCAACGAGATCCTCCCCCACCCGAACGTCATCTTCAACATCGCGCGCGCACACGCCGAGGCCGGCCACATCGAGCAGGCGCTCGCCGCCTACCGCGAGTACATCGCGAGCGATCCCGCGGACCGTGAGCAGGTGACGCGGATCGTGGAGCAGCTGGAGCAGCGCCTCGCCGCGCAGCGCGCCCCGGCGATCCCGGAGCCGAAGCAGCCGCCGGCGCCCGCGCCTCAGCAGCAGGCGCCGCAGCAGCCCGCCCCAGGCGAGGCGCCCGCCCCGCCGCCCCCCGCCGGGGAGCCCGCCGCGCAGGGCGCGCCCGCGACGGCCACGACGAAGACGCCAGCGCCGGCGCCAGGGCCGGGATCGAAGGCGGCATCCGGCGACGCCGCGGGGATCGTCGGCGCGGCCCGGACCGAGGACGTCTACCAGGAGACGGTCGTCACCGCCTCGCGCGGCGCCCAGAGCCCGCTCGACTCCCCGAACTCGACGACCATCGTGACCCGGCAGGACATCCGGCTCTCCGGGATCACACGCATCCCCGAGCTGCTCCGGCGCATCGCCGGCATGGACGTCATGCAAATCACGGGTGGCGACGAGAACGTGTCGATGCGCGGCTTCAACAGCCGCCTCGCCAACAAGATCCTCGTCCTCGTGAACGGGCGCACGGTCAAGAACGACGTGCTCGGCTCGACCTTCTGGGAGGCGCTCTCGATCGACGTGGATCAGATCGAGCGCATCGAGGTGGTGCGCGGCCCGGGCTCCGCGCTCTACGGCGCCGACGCGTTCGCCGGCATCGTCAACATCATCACGATCGAGCCCGGCGTCGGGAAGAGCGGCTTCCGCGCGGGCTACGGCGATCACCGGCAGGGCTACGCCTCGGTGTGGGCCTCCGCGCGCGAGGGCGATTTCGCGTACCGCCTCTCCGCGGGTTACACCCGCTACCCCCGGTGGTCGCGCGAGGTCGCGGACGACCGCATCGACCTCGAGACGAGCGGCCAGAGCCAGGATCTCGGCGCACAGAACGTCCGCATCGACCTCCGGACCTCGCAGCGGCTCGGGCCGCAGCGCGAGCTCACGGTGGGCGCCGGCTACTCCCGGAGCGAGCTCGACATCTACGGCATCGGCCCCTTCAACGACTACAACCTGGAAGTCGCCAACGCGGACGTCGCTGTCGCGTACCGCAGCGAGAACGTCAATGCGCGGACGTACTACTCGAACCTCGACGGGTACTCGCTGCTCAACGCCGCCTACCTCGGGCACACCCTGTTCGCAGGGCGGCCGCAGCAGCACGTCGTGAACGCAGAGCTCGAGTTCGTGAAGACGCTCCGCGCGCCCAGCCCCGTCGTGCACGACTTCCACATCGGCCTCGGCTACCGGCTCAAGGCGACATCGTGGAGCTACCTCGAGGACGATATGCCGCTCGAGCACCAGGGCTCGGTGTTCCTCCAGGACTCGATGAAGCTCGGCGAGCGCGTCACGGTGGTCGCGTCCGGGAGGCTCGACTACGTGCCCTACCTGGAGCGGCTCATCCCGTCGCCGCGCGGCTCTGTCATCTTCAAGCCGACCGAGCGCCAGGCGATCCGCGTCTCCGGCTCGACGGCGTTCCGCTCTCCCACGTCGCTCGAGGCCTACGTCGACCTGCCCATCCAGCTCGCGCTGCCCGGCCTCGAGCTGCTCTCGACCTCGAGGACGCCGGACAGCACCGAGCGCCCCATCGACCCCGAGCAGATCATCACCGCCGAGGCGAGCTACCTGAACCAGCAGAGCGATTACTTCGAGTTCGAGGTCACCGCGTATTACAACCGCGTGAGCGATCTCATCGTGCTCGCCGAGCCACAGCGCACGACCCTCTCGCAGCGCGCCCACGGGTCCGGGGGGCTGAACCCGGAGACGGGGAGATACACCTCGGGCTTCGGCGGCTTCGAGAACCAGAGCGACGTCTACCACGTCTTCGGCGGCGAGCTCGGCGGCCGCGTCTACCCCGCCGAGGGGCTCGACATCTTCGCCAACTACGCGCTCAACCGCTCGGTGCACCAGCGCCCGGACGGGCGCGACGCGCTCGAGGACGCGCGCACCAGCCGGCACAAGGTGAACGCAGGGGTCCAGGTCCGCACGCCGATCGGCGTCGACGGCGAGGTCACGCTTCACTACCAGTCCTCGCAGGTGTGGACCGAGCAGGTCCCGACGGGGACGGTCATCGCCACGAAGCAGTACGAGCTGCCCGCATACACGCTGCTCAACGCGCGCGTCGGCTACCGCTTCCTGGACCGCGCCGAGATCTCCGCGACCGTGTTCAACGCGCTCGACGGGCTCGGCGACAACGCGCTGCAGATGCACCCGTTCGGCAACCGCATCGGCCGGCGCTTCATGGGATTCTTCAGCTACTCGCTCTAGTCCTCGCTCTCGCACTCGCTCTAGCCACCGCCATGCTCCGACCCAGCCCCCGCACCGGTCTCCTCCTGCTCGGCGCACTCCTCGCGGCCCTCCCGGGCTGCGACGACGTGGAGGTCTTCGTCCCGCTGCCGGACCAGAGCGGCCCCGCCGGGGTGCTCGATGGCACGGTGACGTACGCCGGACCCCGGCCCTGCACGAAGGACGGCCACGTCGTCGGCGCCGCGATCGTGCTCGGCTTCGACACGCGCCTGCTGCCGCCGCCCGAGGGGCTCGGCACCTCGGCCGCGAGCATCGATGTGATCCCCGGCGACGAGCTCTTCGGAGGCCTGGGCGCCGCGCTCGATCGCTCCAAGGACGGCGCGCTCCACTGCCCCGAGCCAGGCGAGCCGCCCGTCACCGTGAGCGCCACCTGGCGGCTGGCGCCGCTGGTCGCTGGCACCTACCAGATCCGCGGCTTTTACGACTACGACGGCAATTTTGACCCCACCTTCAGCATCGCCAACCTGCCGACCCGGGGCGACGTGGCCGGCGGCGCGATCGAGAACGCGACCGAGGTGCTCGAGGGCGCCGCCCCGCGGTACCGCGCGATCACGATCGCCGCCCCCATCCCCGAGACGGGCACGCGGGTCAGCGGCATCGCCGTCACCCTCGGCCTCCCGCTCCCGCTGGAGCGGCCGCTCTTCCACCTCGCCGAGGTGCTCGCGCCGGCGTCCGGCGTCACGCAGAGCCCGAGCGAGGTGGTCATGGCCTCCGACTTCCAGCTGGCGACGTTCAGCCCGGCCGATCCCCCCGGCACCGAGGCGTCGCTCCTGCGCCTGCGGCTCGCCGCGGGGGTGCCGAACAGCGAGGTCGCGCGCGCGGCGAAGCCCCCGCTCTCGCTGCCGGTGGGCGGCGAGCCCGCGCCGACCCTCACCTACGCGCGGCAGGACGTGAACGGCGACGGGGCGATCGACAGCGACGACCATGTCCCCGACTCGGCCCTGATCCCGGCGCTCTTCCCGATCTCGGTGTTCGCGAAGCAGGACGAGAAAGAGCCGCTGACCAGCCAGGCCGCGCCCGCGGTGCTCCTCCAGGGGCTCACGATCTACGACGATCTCGTGACCACAGCCACGCTCGGCCCGGAGCCGCTGAACGAGCCGCGAGACAGCGCGCTCATCGGCGTCCGGCCCGCAGCGCTGTGCATGCACCCGACCGAGCCGGAGCGGGGGGGCGTGCTCGTGCTCAGCCACAAGACCGACAAGGAAGGCAACGACATCATCGCGGAGCGGGACGTGGCCCAGGTCGAGGAGGCGCTGAGCCGGCAGTTCGAGCGCACGATCAAGGTCGCGTTCGGCTGCCTACCCGAGGGGAGCTACGCGCTCAGCCTCATCTACGGCACCGGTCAGGCCTGGACCGTGCCCAACGAGGCCGGCGTGTGCGCGCCGTCGGAGGCCGAGACCGCTGACGTCTGCGGCGCGCGGCCGCGCCTCGCGTCGCAGAGCGTCGTGCTGCGCATCGGCCCGCCGGACGACAGCGCGTACTGCGCCGAGCACCCGACGCCGGCGGCCTGCGCGCAGTGAACGCCGCAACGCCGCAACGCCGCAACGCCACAACGCCGCGGCGGCGTCCGGTCGCACGCGGCGCGAAGGCCGCCGCGATCCGCGCGCGGGCGCGGTGAAAGCGCCGGTTTCCTGCTGGAGGCGGCGGTTGCCTCCGCGCGCGCGAACCGATGGTAGGGTCTCGGCATGCGCTGCACTTGCTTTCCCTCGCTCGCTCTTCTGGGGGCGCTCGGCGGCGCCGCGGCGGGCGCGCTTGTTCCATCCGACGCGTCGGGCGGCTGGCCGCCGCCCGAGTGGGCCAGCGCAGCAGCCATGGCCGAGCCTGAGCACTGGCCGAGCGACCCCGACTACGGCACGTCGGTCACGCAGAGCGGACAGTGGGGCTTCTACTCGTTCATCCCGGCCCCGAGCGGGTACGTCCGGCCGGAGGAGTCCGCCGCCGGCATGGCGATCGATCTCGCCTGGCGCTTCACCCAGGGGGACACGCGCGTCCGGATCGCCGTCGCCGACTCCGGGATCCTCTGGGGAGAGGCGGATCTCCTGGAGAAGGTGTGGCTCAACCAGGGCGAGCTCGCGGCCCACAAGCCGCGGCGCGCGGACGGCGTGGCGTGCGGCGGCAACGGCGCGCTCGCGGGCTTCGACTGCAACGGCGATGGGGTCCTCTCCATCGCGGACTACAGGGACACGCCGGAGCTCACGCCCGCGGCTTCGGAGGGGCGGGTGCAGGGCGATCGGAACGGGAACGGCCAGCTCGACGCCGGCGACCTCATCCTCCACTTCTCGGACGGGATCGACGACGATCAGAACGGCTACGTCGACGACATCGCGGGCTGGGACTTCTTCAAGAACGACAACGATCCGTTCGACGACGCCCGCAACGGCCACGGCACCGAGGGCGCGAAGACCTCGGCGGCGCAGACGAACAACCAGCTGGGCGGCGCGGGCGTCTGCCCGCAGTGCCGGGTCATCCCGCTGCGCGTCGGCGAGAGCCACGTCGCCGACGCGCAGGACCTCGCGAAGGCGCTCCTCTACGCGGCCGACAGCCGGATCAACGTCGTGCAGTGCCCGGTGACCGCGGTCGACAACACCGGCTTCGTCCAGGCGGCGCTCGACTACGCCCACACCCAGGGGACGCTCGTCGTCGCGTCGATGGGCAACGAGGGCTCGCGCCACCACAGCGTGCCCGCGACGAGCAACCACGCGCTGCCCGTGAGCGCCGTCCGCTACGACGGCCAGAGCGTCGCGACGTCGACCACGTTCGTCGACGCGTCCCCGTGCTCGAGCTTCGGCGGCAACAACGTGCTCGCCGTGTCGAGCCCCGGCTGCGCCAGCGACGCGACCGCCGAGCTCGCCGGCATCGCGGGGCTGCTCTACTCCGTCGCGCTCGACCGCGGCGTGTCCCTGTCCCCAGGGGAGGTGCAGGGCCTGCTCATCGCGACCGCCGACGACATCGCCGTGCCGGAGTCGCTGGAGCCCGGATCGCTGTACCGCTTCTCGCAGGAAGGGTTCGATCAGCGGTTCGGCCACGGCCGCGTCAACGCGAACCGCGCCGTGGAGGCGCTCCGCGAGGGGCGCGTGCCGCCCGCCGTCGACATCACGTCGCCGCGCTGGTTCGAGGTCGTTTACAAGGATCAGGTCCAGGGCCCGGTGCCGATCGAGGGCACCATCTCGGCGAAGCGGGCGATGGCCTACGACTACTGGGTCGAGTGGGCGGCAGGCGCGCAGCCGCTCGCGGCGGATTTCAAGGTGATCCACAAGGAGACGAACGTCACGCCGACGGTCGTCATCGGCGTCGAGGGCCCGATCGCCTCGCTCGACGTGCGCACGATCGGCACGTCTCACCTCCGCGACCCCGACAGCCCCCACGGCGAGGACGATCGCGCGATCACGGTGCGCGTCCGCGCGGTCGCCCACTACGCGACCGGCAAGGTGGAGAGCGAGGCGCGGCGCACGATCCACGTCGACAGCGATCCGACGCTGGTCCAGGGCTTCCCCGTCCACGTCGGCGACAGCGGCGAGGGCAGCCCGAAGATGGCCGACATCGACGGCGACGGCGTCCGCGAGCTCGTCTACCCGACGGCCGGCGGCGCGCTGCACGTGCTGAAGATGACGCCGAAGGGGCCGGTGCCGCTGCCGGGGTTCCCGTTCATGACCGACCCCACCGACGGCCTGCTCGATCGGCCGGCGTCCCCGGCCACGCCCACGTACCTCGGCGCACCCGCGTACAGCAAGGTGGACGAAGGGCTCGGTCGCGAGCCGATCCTGAGCGCGCCCGCCATCGCGGACCTCGACGGCGACGGCAGGCAGGAGATCGCGATCTCCACCTGGCCGGGCACGATCTACGTCATCGGCGCGGACGGAGACGACCGGGACGGGTGGCCGAAGCGCCTGCCCGAGATCCCCTCCTGCCCCCTCGATCCCGGCGCTCCGGCGAGCGCGCCGTGCATGTCGGCGGCCGCGCGGATCGCGCGCGGGGCCCTCGCCTCGCCGGTCCTCGCGGATCTCGACGGCGACGGGCACCTCGACGTGATCCAGGCGGCGTTCGACGGCACGATCCACGCGTTCGACAGGGATGGCAGCGCGCTGCGCGGCTTTCCCGTCGAGGTGCACTACGCGGGTCCGCTCGCCGAGGAGCCGGCGCGGAGCCGCCTCCTCGCGACGCCCGCCGTGGCCGACTTCAACGGCGACGCGCTGCCGGATCTGCTGGTCGCGTCGAGCGAGCGGCTCGGCGAGGACGGCGAGGCCGGGGCGGTCTACGTGATCGATGGGCGGGGCACGACCGCGCCCTCCGGGCCCGTGCTCGCGGGGTGGCCCATCACGGTGCCGTCGCTCTCGTTCGACCCGCTCGCCGCGGAGGGAATCATGGCCTCGGGCGTCGTCGGGCGGTTCGGTGGCGCGCTGGCGGGCGTCGTCCAGGGCAACGGCGCGCCGCCGCTCGTCCTCCCGGCCTCGCCCGGCGAGCAGCGCGAGCTCCTGGCGACGCCGGCGGGCGCGCTGCCGCGGGCGGGCGGCGGCTCGCCGGCCGGGCTCGACCCGGCGTTCGGCCCCCTGTCGCCCGCCGCCGGCGCCCGGACGATGATCCCGCTGCTGTCGCAACCTGCGCTCGGCGACATCGATCAGGACGGCACCCCCGACGTCATCGCCGCGGGCGCCTCGAGGGCGGCCGCGCTCGCCCTCGCGGGCGCGCAGGGGGCGACGCAGCCGGGGCCTCACCTGCTCGCCGTCTGGAGCGGCAGGTCGGGCGCGATGCTGCCTCGCGCCCCGTTCGTGCTCGAGGACTACGCGATCTCGGGCAGCCAGGCGGTCGTCGATCTGAACGGCGACGACTATCCCGAGGTGCTGAGCGGATCGAGCGGCTACTTCCTTCATGCCTTCGACGGGTGCGGCCGGGAGCCGCGCGGGTTCCCCAAGTTCACCGGCCAGTCGATCACCAACACGCCCGCCGTGGGCGACCTCGACGGCGACGGCACGCTCGAGATCGCGGTGGGCACGCGCGACGGCTGGCTCTTCGCCTGGCACACCGAGGCGACGACAGGCGCGCTCATCGCCTGGGAGAGCCTCCATCACGACAACCAGAACACGGGCAACCTCGACACGCCGCTCAGGCAAGGGGTCGCGCGGATGGCGCCGCGGCCGCTCACGGTGGACCTGTGCGAAGGCCCGCAGCAGGCCCCGCTGATCCTCCAGCTGGGCGGAGGCTGCGCGTGCGAGGCCGCGGGCGCCGAGCCGCGGCGCGGGTCCGGCGCTCGCGGCGCGGGCGCGGCGCTGGGTGCGGCGCTGATCGGGGCGATGGCGCTGTGGGGGAGGCGGCGGAGGGCGTAGGCCCGTGAAGGGGCCGCGCACCGCCGCGCGGCTCAGCGCCGCTCAGCGCCACCCGACCTGCAGCACGCATGCCCCCGTGCTGCCGCCCCCGCAGCGCAGCTCGAGGAGGCGCGCTGTGGACCCTGACGTGGCCAGCAGCGCCCGCAGGAAGCCGCTCACGTAGCGGCACATCACCGGCGCGAGCCCGTCGGGCAGCCAGAGATCGACCTTGGCGCTGTGGGTCGACGTTCGCTCGACCTGGACGCGCCCCCACGCGTGGAACCGGCGGAGCAGCGGCCCCGCCACCTCCAGCAGCGCCTCCGGCGTCCGCGCGACCCGGAGCCTGCGCAGCATCTCGGGCAGCGCCGCGCTCGCGAGCGCGCCGCCGACCGCCTCCACGCTCCCGGGGGCCTCGCCGCCGAGCGCGCGCAGGTAGGCCACGAGGGGCGCCACCGGGTAGAGCGCGGCGTCGTCGGTCGCCGCGACGATGGCGTCGCGGTCCGCCGGATCGAGGCCGCTCCACACGCGCGCCTCGCCCCCTTCGCCGAGCCGCCGCGCCGCCTCGGCCCTGCAGAGCCGGAAGGCCAGGCCGCGGCTCAGCGGCGCGCCGTCGTGCGGCGCCGGGATCGAGGCCTGCGTGGGCTCGCCTGGGCTCGAGAGGAGCGCGGCCGCGAGCGCGTCGGCGAACACGACCGGCGAAGCGATGCGCCTGGACGGCTCCGGCTCGAGCGCCCGCGCAAAGAGGGCGTCCACGCTCGGGGAGAGCCCCGGGCGCGCGCGCGAGGGGGGCGTGATGTCCCCGCGCTGCTGCATGGCGACGATGCCGTAGGTGCCCGCGGCCTCGAACGGGGCCCTGCCCGTCAGCATGGCGTAGGTGACCGCCGCGAGGGCGTAGGTGTCGAGCGCCGGCTGCGGGTCGGCGGCCCCGGGGATCAGCTGCTCCGGCGCCGCGAAGCCGCGCGTCCCGCCGACGAGGTGGGGCCGCTCGCTGCCCAGCCGCGCCCCGAGCCCGAAGTCGATGAGCACCGCCCGCTCGATCCGCGTGTCGAGCAGGATGTTGCCCGGCTTGACGTCCGCGTGCACGTACCCCTCGGCGTGCATGCTCGCGAGCGCGCCCGCGATCTGGCGGACGACGGAGAGGACCTGGTGGAGGGGCATGAACCCGCCCTGCGGCGCGCGGTCGACGATGTGGCGGTGGATCGTCTCTCCCTCGACGTACTCGAGGATCAGGTACATGCGCGCGCCGTCGAGCCGCCCCCAGCCGTACAGCTGGACGATGCTCGGGTGCCTCAGCCGCACGAGCGCCTCGGCCTCGCGGAGCAGCGCGCTGTCGTCCGGCTCCGTGACCACCTTGAGCGCGACGAGCTGGCCGAGGAGCTTCTCGCGCGCCAGGTAGACCTGCGACTGGCCCCCCTCGCCCAGGATCGCGGTGATCCAGTACTTGTCGTCCACGAGATCGCCAGGGGCGAGCCGCACGGGCAGCTCGTTCGCCTCGCCCCGGGCGAGCGGCGCGGGTGCCCCGGCGCTCTCCGGTGCAGGCTGTGACGTGGGCCGCTCGTTCGACTCGGTCACGTGGGGCGAGAGGCCGGAGCGCCGCGCGAGCTGCTCGCTCACCAGCCTGGCCGCGAGCTGGAGGGTCGCGATGCTCCCCGCGTCGAACTCCCGGGGCTCGCCGGACACCGCGCACACGCTCCCGACAGCCCCGACCCCCTCGAGGACGACGGGGAACCCCGCGTACGCGCGGACCAGGTTCATGGCCACGAGCGGGTTCTCGGACAGCACGGGGTGCGCGCGGGCGTCCTCGACGATGAGCGGGGCGTTGTCGCGCGCGACGTGCTGGCAGAACGACCACGAGCGCAGCGTCCCTCCGGCGATCGACAGGTCGCGGGGGAGGCCGGTCGCGCCGATGAAGATCTGCCGCGACGAGTCGATGATCGTCACGACGCTGGCCGACGTGCCCACGCCCCGCGCGACGAGCTCGGCAACGACGACGAGCTCGGGGTCGGGCGTCGTGCTGCGCAGGCCTCGCCGCTCGAGCTCGGCGTCGCGCGCGGGGTCGTCCAGGGGGTCGGCGGCGCGGCCCGCCGCCGGGTGGCTCAGGGTGGGACCGTCGCTCGGCGACGGGAGCAGCGCCCCGAGGAGCGCCTCCGCGGTGACCGGCTTGTGGACGACCGCCGCGATCTGCTCGTATCCGCGGATCCGCTCGAGGAAGCCGCGGAACCGCGACGTGACGATCAACCGTGCAGGCGGCGGCGTCCGATCGACCGCGCGGACCCAGCCCTCGACCGCGGCGCGGTCCAGATCCGCGACGATGGCATCGGCGGCCGCGCACTCCTCGGGCGTGGGGCGCGCGGCGGGGGGCGTGAAGACGGACCATCCGGCTGCACGCAGCACCTCGGCCATGTAGTCGCGCTCCGTGGCGATAGGCTCCAGCAGCAGGACATTGCGCGTCATCGAACGGCGAGAGTACCTCGCCGGAGAGGGGAGGAGCACCGCCGCTGCTGCGGCGCGTGAGGTTCAAGCCCCGGAACCTCCCCGCGCCGCCGCTGTCATTCCGCAGGCACGACGGACAGCCGGCCAGCGCGGCCGAGCGCCCGCCTGAAGGACGCGGATCCGCGCGTCTTCCGCGCGGTTCCTGATGACGTGAGCGCGCCGCTCCGCGCGGCGCACAGGGGAGATCTATGCCCAGCGCGAACACGACGGACGCCGGGGATGGCGGCGCCGCCACCGATCCGAACCTCACCGCCGCGAGGCAGCCCGACGCGGCGAGCACCGGCGAGGCCCCCGCCCCGGTGCGCTCCGTGGAGATCGTCATCTCCTGGGGCACGACCGTGCTCTTCGTCCAGCACCTGACGCCGCCGCGCGCGTTCGACGTCGGCGAGGGGCGCAGCGACGGTCGCCCGTGTGACTGCTTCCTCCCCGGGCGCGTGCTCGGCGCGCGCCGCGCGCCGCTCCTCGAGGTCGACGGCGCCGGGCGCGTCGGCTTCGTCCTGCTGGGCGCCGCGACGGGGACGCTCACGCTCACCCCCGGCGGCGCGCCGCTGTCCGCGGCCGCGGCGCGGGAGCTGCACGCGGGCGCGGAGCGCGCGGCGATCCCCGGGGCCACGCTCGTCCCCCTCCCCGCGCAAGGCCGCGTGGACGTCGAGATCGCGGGCGTGCGGATCCAGATCCGCGCCGATGCCGCCGCGGGCGAGCGCGTGGGCCGCTCGTTCGTGAGCCGGAAGAGCCTCGCCCTCCACGCCGTCTCGGCGGCCCTGCACCTCGGGCTCCTCGGCGCCCTCGCTCGCTGGGCGCCGCCCCTCGTCGACCCGTCCACGGGCATGAGCGCGGATCGGATCGCGCTCGTGCAGCAGTACCTCGCGTCCGCCGACGAGCGCGAGATGCGCGGGGCGATCGAGCGCGAGGGCGAACCCGCCGCCGACGCGAAGGAGGGCGGCGCAGGGACGAGAGCCAAGGGCGAGGAAGGGTCGATGGGCCACCCTTCCGCGTCACGCGCGCTGGCGACGGGGAACGCCTGGGGGGTCAAGGGCCCGAGCGACAGCCCCGATCCCCACGTGGCGCGGCAGCAGGCGCTGCGCGACGCGGCCGAGTTCGGGATGATCGGGCTGCTTAACGCCGGGGGCGGCGGCGATCCGGGCGCCCCCACGGCGCCGTGGGGGCTCGACGGCGCCGCGCCGTCCGCAGACGGCGCGGGCCTCCCCCTCGCTGGCTACGGGGGCCTCGCCAGCGAGAGCACGGCGCTCGGGCTCGGATCCATCGGGACGATCGGGCACGGCGCGGGCGCCGGGTCGGGCCAGGGGTTCGGGAACGGCCACGGGCGCGCCGGCGCCTCCTCGCCGCCGGTCTCGGCGCGGAGCGCGGCCGCCTACGCTCCGGAGCCCGAGGTCGCCCTCGATCCGAACGGCCGCTTCGCCACCACGTACCGGCCCGGGGGCGGTCACCTCGCCGCGTTCGAGGCCGCCCTCGCGCGCGGCGTCGTGCCCGCGGCGGAGCGCGAGCTCGTCGGCGACGTCGCCGCCCGCTACGCCCCGGAGGTCCCGCTCGCTCCCGACAAGGCGCTCGGCCTGCGCACCGACCTGGAGCGCGCCGCGCTCGGCCCGGGCGGCGGCGCCTTCCACCTGCGCCTCGCGCTCCGCTCCGCGGCGGCGGCGGCGCCCGCGCGGCCGCACCTCTCGGTGCACCTCGTCCTCGACACGAGCGGCTCGATGGCCGGCGCGCCGATCGACAGCGCCCGCCACGCCGCGCAGGCGCTCGTCGATAGGCTGGCGCCGGCCGACGACTTCTCGCTCACCGCCTTCTCCAGCGACGCCGAGGTCGTGATCGAGGACGGCCCGGTCGGCCCGCGCCGCGCGGCGATCCGCCGCGCCATCGAGGGGCTCCGCGAGGGCGGCGGCACCAACATCGGCGCGGGGCTCTCGCTGGGCTACGCGCAGGCGAGCCGGCCTGGCATCCCCGAGGACGCCGTGCGCGTGGTGCTGCTCGTCTCCGACGGCCGAGCGACGAGCGGCCTCACCCACAGCGGACGCCTGGCGTGGCTCGCCCTCGACGCCTTCCAGCGCGGCATCCAGACGAGCGCGCTCGGGCTCGGCGACGACTTCGACGGCCAGCTCATGAGCTCGATCGCGAGCGACGGGGCCGGCGGCTACTACTACCTGCGACACCCGGAGCAGATCGCGCCCGCGCTGTCGACCGAGCTCGACAAGCGCCTCGACCCAGTCGCGACAGCGGTCGAGGTGCGCGTGCGCCTGAAGGCGGGCGTCGATCTGCTCCGCGTCTACGGTTCACGCCGGCTGGACGACGCCGAGGCCTCCCGCGTCCGCGCCCAGGAGATCGCGGCCGACGTCGCCGCCCTGTCGCGGGACCGGATCGCGGCCGATCGACGCGACGACGCCGAGGGCGGCATGCGCTTCTTCATGCCTGTGTTCGCCCGCGATGATCGGCACGCCCTGCTGCTCAAGCTGAGCGCCGGCCCCGGCGCGGGGAGGCGAACCGTCGCGACCGTCGAGCTCAAGTACAAAGATCGACTCTCCAGGAAGAACGTGATCGAGGAGATCCCCATCGAGGTGCGCTATGCGGACAGCGACGCCGCCAGCGCGGCGTCCGTCGATGCGTCGATGACGCGCACGCTTCAGGGCTTCGCCGCGGGCGAGTCGCTCGCGGAGGCCGCTGCCCGCGTGGCGCGCGGCGATCGCGCCGGCGCCGCCGCGCTCCTCTCCGAGCGCGAGGGCATCCTGCACGAGGCCGCGGCCCGGCTGAACGAGCCGCTGTTCCTGGAGGACGAGGCGCGCCTGTCGCGCCTCCGCGCGCACATGGGCGCAGAGCAAGGCCTCGGTGATCCGCTCGTGCTCGCGATGTTGCTGGAGACGGCGGGGCGATCCCGCCTGCGTTGACGCGCAATCGCAGCGCGCGCACGGGCGGAGGCGTCCCCCAGGTGGTAGGCTGAGCGCGGCCATGACAGACAGAGTCTCATCGACCGGACGCGCTGCGCTGCGAGAGTCGCTGCTCCAGTTCTCCGCTTTCGCCGACGCGCTCGAGTCCCGCTCCATGCGCGAGGCCATCGATGCCTGCATCACCGTCCTGGACGCTCCAGGGCCGCTCGACAAGCGCGACCTTGCCCCATGGCTCAAGGTCGTCCACGAGCGCGCAGCCGACGTCTTTCGAAGGGGTATCCGTCAGACCACGGGTGTGCTGCGCCAGCAGATGATGCACGGCCTGAAGCAGGCTGAAGAAGACGCGGTCTGGATGCAGCAGGCCATCGACGCGCTCAGTCGAGACCGCGCGAACTGACATGCTGGGCTGAAACAGCGCTCGTCGCCCCGTGGCCTTAGGGCCTCTCCTGGCGGTCAGGAGTGCCCGAGCCACACGGAAGGAGAGCACGAGCCGCGCGCGCACCGAAGGGCGATCGCTGTCATGGTTGAGATCGCGCTTCGAGGCCGCGCCGACCGGGTGTCGCGGGCCCGGCTTCCGAGCTCGCCGAAGCGTGCTGGTGGCCGAGCCCGCGCAGACGACGGCTCGCCGCGACAGGCCGAAGCGACCCGGCCGGGAGGCGGGAGCAGGCGGCCGCGCACAGCGTGACACGACGCGCGCCGTCCGTGCTACGAGACGGGACATGTTCGCCTCGGCGTTTCCGCTGCTGCTCCTCGGCTTCTCTCTCGGAATGCGCCACGCGACCGACGCGGACCATGTGATCGCGGTGGCGACCGTCGTGAGTCGGGTGCGGAGCCTCGGGACGGCGCTGCTGATCGGCGCGATGTGGGGCGTCGGCCACACGCTCACGCTGATGTTGATCGGCGGCGCCATCCTGCTCTTCGGGTTCGTGGTGCCGCCGCACGTCGGCCTGGCCATGGAGCTCGCGGTCGCCCTGATGCTGATCGGCCTCGGGGTGTACCACCTGGCGCGGCTCTACCGGGCGGTCCGGCGGGGCGAGCCGCCGGCGCCCGACGTTGCTCCGGTAAAGCAGGTTGCTCACCACGACGGCCACCGGCACGACCTCGGCTGGGCGGACCGCGTGTTCGGCGGTTCGCGCGTCTATGCGAGCCTCCGGCCGCTGCTCATCGGCGTGGTCCACGGCCTCGCGGGCTCGGCCGCTGTGGCGCTCCTCGTGCTCACCACGGTGCGCGACCCGCGGTGGGGCATCGGTTACATCGCGCTGTTCGGCGTGGGCACGATCGCCGGGATGACGCTCATCACCGGGGTGCTCGCGCTGCCGTTCGCGTATGCGCGCGCTCGCACCGGCGGGATACACTACGCCTTCGGCACCGTCGCCAGCCTCCTCAGCGTGGGCTTCGGCCTGTTCCTGGCCTACGATATCAGCTTCGGATCCGGGCTGTTCACTGCGAACCCGCAGTGGACGCCTGGCTGACGGCGCCCGGGCGGGCCGCGCTCGCGCGCTCGCGGACGGAGCGACGCTCGGCGCTCACCGGCTCGCGGTCGACCAGGCGCGCTCGGCCTCGCGCGGCGACGCCGGCGCGAGGTGCGCGTCGATCTGGGTCATGAGCCAGTCGAGGAACTCGTCCTTCAGGATCGTCTGCGCCACGTGCAGATCAGTCCAGACGGGCGCGCGCGCGGCCGCCCGGTCGCTCGTCTGCACCACGACCGGGATCGTGCAGAACCTCGCGTCGTCGCGCATCGCGCGGATGAACTCCACCCCGTTCATGACGGGCATGTGGACGTCCACGATGGCCAGCGCCACGGGCTCGCGCGCGAGCAGATCGAGGGCGTCGCGCCCGTTCTCGGCCTCGAGCACGCTGAAGCGCGGCTCGAGGATCAGCCGGTAGCACTCTCGGATGTCCGCGTCGTCGTCCACGACGAGGATGGCTACCCCCTCGACAGCGCCGAGCACGCGCTCGACAGCGGCGCGGAGCTCCGCCGCGGTGACGGGCTTGCGCACGTAGCCGGCGATCCCTCGCAGGATCGCCTCTGCCGGCTTGTTCACGACGGAGACGAGCATCACGGGCACCCGCTCGCGCGACTGCACCAGCCGGTTGAAGGCGAAGCCATCCATCTCGGGCATCAGGAAGTCGGCCAGGATGAGGTCCGGCGTCCACGTCCGGAGGAGCTCCAGCGCCTCGCTCCCGCCGCGCACGGTCCGGACGTCGTACGCCGCGCCTTGCAGCGCCTCGGCCATCCACGCGAGCGTCCCCGAATCATCGTCGACCAGCAAGAGCTTGGCCATGGCATCACCCCCCTTGCGCCCCGCTGCCACCCGCCTCGCCCGCCGCGCCGACTCGCCGCAACCGGAGCCAGAACCTCGCCCCTCCTTCCGGCCGCGCCTCGTACCCGATCGCCCCGCCCCACCGCTCCACGGCGATCCGGGCGCCATAGAGCCCGAGGCCGCTGCCCGCGCCAGCGTCGTGGCCGTGCGCGAACTTCTGGAACAGGCGCGGCGCGATGGCAGGGGAGACGCCAGGCCCGTCGTCCTCCACCGTCACGCGAGCCCACCGGGGCTCATCGTGCACAGCGACCCGCACCGACCTGCGCGGAGGCGTGAACCGGAGCGCGTTCTCGACGAGGTTGGAGACCACGCGCGCGAGCCTGCGCTCCTCACCGACGACGGTGCACGGCCGCGCGCAGCCGATCTCCGGCGGCGCCTCCAGGCGCACCCCCCGGCTGCGCGCCATGGGCAGGAGCGCCTCGACGACCCGAGCGACGGTGCCGCACACGTCGACCACCGCCGCGAGGTCGCCGCTGGAGACGTCGGACGCCATGCCCTCGGCGGTGAACACGTCGAGGATCTCCCGGATCAGCTCGCGCTGCCGCAGGGCGGCCTTCAACGCGACCGCGGCGAGCGCGCCGCTCTTCTCCGGGAGCGGCTGCTCTCCCAGCAGGGACAGCGCGCCGAGGAGGCTGTTCAGCGGGCCCGAGAGGTCGTGAACGATGCAGTGGACGAGGACATCCTTCCGCTCGACCTCGCGCGACAGCGCCTCGTGCACGAGGCGAAGCTCGCGCGCCCGCTGGAGGACGCGGCGGCGCTCCTGGAACAGCGCGTCGTTCCGGGTGATCACGAGCAGCCGCGACGAGCCCACGCGGAGCGCCGTCGCCTCGAGGTGAAGCGCCTCGTCGCCGATCATCTGCGTCCAGAAGTCGGATTGCACGCTCGGCGCTCCTTCCGCGGACCAGGCCCGCTCCGCCTCGGGGAGGAACACCTCCAGAAAGGGCAGCGCGCGATCGATCGGGAGCGGCGCGTCGCGCCACGGCGGCGCGAACCCGAGCCGGCGGAACCACGGCGGCGGCTCGCCGCGGATGACGAAAGTCCCGTCGTGCAACCGCTCGAGGACGAGCTTGTCCAGCGCCGCGAGGAGCCACGTGTCCACGTCCATCAACCCCGCAACAAAGGCGCTTCGCTCGCCAGCATGGCGCGCGTCAGCGCGTTGAACGCGCCTTCGACCCCGGCTCCGGTCTTGGCGCTTGTCCTCGTGATCCAGAGGCCCGCCCTCCTCAGCCTGGCCTCGGTGGCGTCGTCGATGTCCCACGCCGCGGTGAGATCGGCCTTGTTCAGGACGACGACGGCCGGGACCTCTCCGACGATCGTCCGCGCAGCGGTGTAGAGGCGGAGCCCGGTCTCTGCCGTGAGGCGCCGCGTGCCGTCGATGACGAGGAGCCAGCCCGCGGAGCCGCGCAGGTACGATGTCTGGACGGCCTGGAACTCGTCCTCTCCGCTCAGGTCCCAGAGGATGAGGTCGAGCTCGCCTTCATCGCACCTCACGCGCCGTGTCTCGATCGTCACGCCGATGGTCGTCCGGTAAGACTCGGAGAAGATGCTGCGCACAAAGCGGGCGACGAGGCTTGTCTTGCCGACCCCCGTCGCGCCCAGCACGCAGACCTTGCGTTTCTCCGCCATGACTCAGTCCTTGCTCCCCGCGTGCAGGTCCACAAGGAAGATCACGCTGCGCGCGCGGCGCTCGTCCGCGCTGGCAACGCAGTTGGCCGCCGCGCCCCCGGAGCAGGACGGGGGCAGGATCTCACGCCGCAGTCCCCCGCCGCTCGCTCGCAGGCGATCGGCCGGGATCCCCCGCGCAACGAGCTCGGCCGCGACGTGCTCCGCGCGGGCCTGGCTGAGCGCTCGATTCGACGCCTCCGATCCAACGGAATCCGCGTAGCCGATCTCGCGGATCTCGGCGGTCATGCCGGCGTCGCGCGCGCGCGCGATCAGCCGGTCGGCAGCGGCCGCGACCTCGTCGAGGCGCGCGGCCTGCTCGCCGGAGAGCCGCGCGGCGCCGCGGCGGAAGAAGAGCTCCATCGCCTCGAGCGATCGCGCCGCCGCGCGCGCGCGGTCGATCGACTCCTGCGCCGTCAGGCCCTCGCCGTCGAACCCCGAGACGCCCGGGAGCACCGCCGCCGACCAGCGCGCGCGCTCGATCCAGCGCTCGGGCGCGACCCCGCTGGCCACGACGGCGCCGCCGCGCAGCGCCAGGGTGACCCCGGGCGGCGGCTCCAGCGCGCGCGCCACCCGGCGCTCGACGATCTGCGGATGGAGCGAATAGAAGGGCTCGAAGCGCAGGATGACCTCCTGGCGCACGGGGCCGCCGCGCTCGAGCACGGCCCTCGGGTCCGCGGCGAGCGGATCGCGAAGGCCCGTGAACACGACCTGGCCGGCGCGCCGCTCCGCCGCGGTGACCAGCAGGCCGGGTTCGCGCTGCAGCGCCTCGCCCCAGGCCTCGAAGCGGCGCTGAGCCTCCCGCGAGGCGCGCACCGAGAAGACGAGCGCGGTCGCGACGACCGCGGCCAGCACGGCGGCCACCGCGAGCACGGCCCGAGCTCGGCGCGGGACCGGCTGGCGTTGCTGCTGGAGGCAGCGCGAGAGCAGCTCGCGGGCGCCCGAGAACGGCGTCCGATCGCCGCGGAAGCCGACGAGCTCACCGCCGTACGCGAGGTGGACGTGCTCCAGCGTCTCGGACAGGACGAGCCCGTACGCGGGCGGCGCCACGCCGCGCACGATGGACACGAGGAGCGCCGACGGGCCGTGCTCGACCCACCCTGTCAGATCGCCGACGCGGAAGCGCTCCAGCCGCGCGTCGGTCCGGAACGCGTCGTGGGCGAACGCGTCGATGGCCGTGAGCATCGCCGTGACCTGATCGGGATCCCTGTAGGGGATCTCGTCGGCGCTGAGGTGCTCGAGGACGAGCCCCGTCCCGCGGTGGACCAGGAAGAGCTGCTCGGTCCGGTAGACCATCGAGCGGAGCAGCACCACCTCCGCGAAGGGACGCCCCGTGCGGCGCGCCTCGACGCGCCAGCGCATGCTCCGCCAGGACATGCCGAGGGCGACCGCCTCGTTGAGGCGCTGGATCATCGCCCGGAGAGCGCAGCGCACGGCCTTGCGGATGGCCGGCCCCATGGCGGGGGAGATCGCGTCCGCGAACGAACCCGGGTCCCGGCGCACGCGCTCCTGGATCGCGCTGGTGAGGAGCGGCTCCAGCGCCCACGAGAGCGCCTCGCCCTTCTTGCGGCTCTCGATCACCGCCTCGGGCAGCGCCCCCGCGACCATCTCGACCATGGACTGGTCCAGCCGCTCCTCGATCCGCTGGATCCTGTGCTGCTCGGGGCCCACGAGCAGGGGGCGGAGATCTTCGAGCGTCTTTCTCGGCGGAGGCGCCCCGCGGCGCGCTCTCGGCTCTCGCATCGTTCTTCTCCGGACCGCCGCGCCCGCTCCGCTGGGCGGAGCGGCGCGGCCGCCTCACGCCGCCTCGTCCGAGCGGCGCTCCGTCTTCTGGTACCGCTCCGACTGCGCGGCCGCCTCGCGCACCGGCGCGTCCGGCGCGGTCGCGTCGGAGCCGTCGGCCCACACGGCGGCCAGCTCGCGCTCGAGCATCGCGCTCAGCTCGCTCCGCGTACGCCGCGTCTCGTCGGCGAACGCTTTGGACTGATCGAGCATCTGCTGCCGGAGCTCGCGCTGCGTGCGCGCCACGAGCTCCTCCAGCCGCTGGACCCGCTGCGCGATCAGCTCGAGCGCCTCCCGCGACTCGCGCGCGACGCTGCCGAGCGCGCCGTCGGCGGCCGCGCGCTGGGCCTCGATCGACGCGCTGAGCGCCTCGATCTCCCTGCGCATGTGCGCCTCCAGCGTGTCCAGACGCCGCCACGCTTCGCTCCGCAGCTCCTCCGCCTGGGCGGCGACCTGAGCGTCGGTGTGCGAGAGCCGGCGAGCGAACTCGCGGAACTGGGCGCCGCACAGGATGTCGCGCACCTGCTCCAGGCTGTTGGTGATCGCGGACTCTGCGTGTCCTGCGGGGGCTTCGTGCTCCGCCCGCCCGCTCGTCCTCATGGTCATGATCAAGGCCCCCTCTCCGTGCGTGCCGCGCGTGTCGCGCTCGGCGAGCCGAGCTCGCTCGTCATCGCGCTCCCGTATCGCTTCGTCGCGCTCGCGACGCCTCACCGAGCTCGCCCCCCCAGGTTTCCTCTTCCGTCTGGACACGATGCCCCTCGCTCACCACGTCACGCGCTGCGCAACATGGGTCAGCACCCTGGGTGCGGGTAGCCCTCGGGAGGGCGCCGGGGCGGCCGCGGCTCGGCCGGGGAGCCGCTCGGCTGCTCCGAGGCGCCGCGCTGAACAGGAGCTCTCGGAGCCCGGTAAGATGCTCCCATGCGAACTCCGCGAACCTCCCTGGTGGCCGCGGCCTTCCTCGCGGCCTGCGGCGCTCCGGCCGGCGGCGCTCCCTCCGCGAGCGCGCCAGCCGGCGGCGCTCCTTCTGCGAGCGCCGCCGCCTCGGGTTCCAGCGCGCCCCCGGCTGCCCCGCCGCCCGCCGCGCAGGCCGCCGCCCCTGCCGCCGCGGCCTCCCCTGCGCCGGCCCCCTGCGGCGCGCTGGGCTGCCTCGCCTTCGATACGCCGGCCCAGGCCTTCGCCCACATCCTGGAGAGCGGCCCGCGCGTGCTCGCGGTGGGCGAGGCGCACGCACAGCAAGGCTCGGAGGGCATCCCCTCGACGACCCAGCGCTTCACGGAGCTCTTCCTGCCGGCGCTCGCCGGCCGAGCCTCCGATCTGATCGTCGAGCTCTGGGCCGTGGACCCGCGCTGCAAGAAGGAGCAGGTGGCGCGGGTCGAGACGGAGCAGCGGACGGTCACGCAGGGCCAGGCGGCGCAGAACCAGAGCGAGTTCCTCGCGCTCGGCCACGCGGCGAAGCGGCTCGGCATCCGGCCCCACCAGCTCACGCCCTCCTGCCAGGAGTACGACGCCATCGTGCGCGCGGGGCCGGACGCGGTGACGGCCATGCTCGAGATGATCGCGCGCCTGACGGCCGCCGAGGCGAAGGCGCTGCTCGGCCGCGAGGACGCCGCGGGAAAGATGGTGATCGCCTACGGCGGGGCGCTGCACAACGACGTCGCCCCGCGCCCTGGGCGCGAGCGCTGGAGCTTCGGACCGGAGCTCTCGGCGATCACCGGCGGGAAGTACGTGGAGCTCGATCTCATCGTCCGCGAGTTCATCAAGGAGTCGGAGTCCTGGCGGGCGCTGCCGTGGTATCCCCATTTCGACAGGGAGAAGCACCCGGACAAGGCGGTGCTCTTCAACCCTGCGCCAGGCTCGTACACGCTCATCTTTCCCCGCTCGTCCTGAGCCGGCATCGCCGCGCCGAGCGCCGTGCTGACTGCGCGCGCTCGCCTGGAGCAGCGGCTGCCTCAGCGGCGAGAACCGCTCCCCCGCCAGGAGGGAGCGGTCGAGATCGACCGTCGCGCGCCGCGCGACGGCTTCAGGGCAGGATGGTGAACGTGACCGGCTCGCCCGTGAAGGGACCGCCGCCTTGCACGATGCGGTTGTTCTCGAACAGCGCGCTGATCACGCTCACCGTGATCGGCACGCCGGCAGCGCGGAGCTTGTCCCAGGCCGCCGCGTCCGGCGTGTAGCTCAGCTTGGTCGTGAACACCCGGAGCAGCAGCTCGCGCTCCGCCGTCGTGAAGACCAGGAAGTAAGCGCGCCCGTTGATGGGCGTCCCGTGAGCCCAGGCGGCGCGCGCCGGCCCAAGGAGCGCCCCGAGCTCCGCGACGATCGACGCCCCCGGGGCAGCAGCGGTCGCGAGCCGCAGCTCCGGCGCCGCCCGGGGCGCCGTCCGCTGGGCCGCGCCCGCGACATGGAAGGTCAGCTCCAGCGCAGCTTCGCCGGGGACCATCGCGCCGTCCTCGGGTGCGTCGAACACCGTGCCCTGCGCGGGCTCGTCCTTCGCGTCCACCGCGAGCAGCTCCTCCAGGGCCTCGTCGGTCGCGCCGCCCTCGAAGATGACGTCGGCCAGGCTCGGGTCGGACGACGTCCCGCTCGATGTGTGGTCGTCGCTGTGACCGCACGCCCCGGTGTACATCGCGGCGGACGCCAGCACCGCCAGCGCGGGCACGAGGAGCGCCCGGCTCAGGAAGGGCCTTCGGCTCATGGCGCCTCCGCCCAGGGATCCGCGAAGCGCGGGTCCTTCAGAAACTCGTCGTCCGTCAGGGTTTGCAAGAAGGCGATCACGTCCGCTCTCTCCTCTTCTGTGAGATCGAACCCGCTGATGAGCTCGCTCTTGAACTTGTTCTCGCTGCCCACACCGGCGTTGGGGAGGCCAGCCTCGATCGTACGCCCTCCCGCGGCGTAATGGTCGAGCACCCCCTCGAGCGTCTCGATGCTGCCGTCATGCATGTACGGCGCCGTGACGGCAATGTTCCGCAGCGTGGGCGCGCGGAACCGGCCCATGTCCGGCTCTTTGTGGGAGATCTCATAGACTCCCCCGTTGCCCTCCGGGTAAGCGCCGTTGCCGTCGATGTTGTAGAGCCCCGTGTTGTGGAACATCACCTCCGTGAAGGTGGTGCCGTCGTGCTCCACCGAGTCCGACAGGTTGAAGCCACCGTGGCAATGGAAGCACTCCAGCTTCTCGGAGAAGAAGAGATCCATCCCGCGCAGCGCCGCATCGGACATCCCGGAGGGGTCGCCGCCGTAACGGTAACGGTCGTAGGGCGCGCGGTAGGAGAGCAGCGACCGCTCGAACGCCGCGATCGCCTTCGTGATGTTCGCGAGGCGGATGGGCTCGTCGTCGCCGGGGAAGGCCTCGGGAAAGAGATCCTGGTACAGCGGCTCGCCCTGTAGCCGCTCCAGCAGCTCGTCCTCCATGCCGGCGAGCCCGAGCTCGACCGGCGTCTCGCCGAACATGGGCAGGAGCGCTTGCTCCTCGAGCGCTTCGACGAGCGGATTCGCCCAGGTCAACGTCGTGAGGTAAGCGACGTTGGCCAGGCTCATCGAGCTGCGCGAGTGGAACTGGCCGGTCGAGCCCTCGGCGTTCGCGAGGCCGTCGGTGAACGCGAGCTCCTGGCGATGGCACGAGCCGCACGAGTACGTGCCGTTGCCGGACAGGCGCACGTCGTAGAACAGCCGCCTGCCGAGCTCGACCTTCGCCGACGACATCGGGTTGTCCTCGGGGACCTTGGGCACCGGAAAGCCCGTCGGCAGCCCCCACGCATAGGCGACCGCGTCGCCTCCCCCAGCGCCACCGCCGCCCTGGCCGCCGGCGCCCTCTCCCGCCGACCCGCCGCCGCCCTCCCCTGTCGACCCGCCGCCGCCTTGCAGCCCGTCGCCGTCGCCGCAGGCACAGCAGAGGGCCGCGAGCGCGGCGAGGGCAGAGGAGATCGCCGAGCGGCGGAGAGCGGTCATCGGAGCGAACATCGCCATGGCGCCTATTCTATCCTGAAGAACGACTGCCGGTCGGCGTGCGGCGAGCCGTCGGTGCTGTCGATGCCGAGATGGGTGAAGAGCGGCAGACACTCGGAATCCGACGGATCCGACATACAGCCGGGGATGTCGTCGGCGCTCGCCGACAGGTCGCTGTCCGAGACGAGCGCCGCATAGTCGACGAGCACCTTCGTTGCGAGCGGGTCGATGTCCTCGAAGACGATCTCGGCGATGTTGGGGTGATCGCACGCGGTCACCTCGCCGCCCGCGCTGGCGACGCAGCCAGTGCTCCCGATGTGCACGAGGAACGGCTTGTCATCTGCCGTGGAGACGCTGTCGAGGCGCAGGAACTTGTACCCGTCGTTCCAGCTCCAGAACAGCCCCGTCAAGTTGAGCGGCGACGGCGCGACCGACGCGTCGCCGTGGTTGAGCTCGAACGGCACGCCCAGCTTGAACGACAGCCCGTCGTAGTCCCCGACCGGGACCGTCCCGCGCACCACGCCGTTCGTCTCCTCGGTCCCATTGGCGCAGGTGCCCGATCTGTCCTCGAAATCGAGGAGCGCGACGTCCTGGTACTGCCACAGCCCGTCCTGATCGAGCGAGAGCGGCACCTCCTCGCCGTCCGCGCGGCGCAGGCGCACGTCGTGGATGTAGAGGCGGAAATCGTTCAGCCCCACGTCCGTCGCGGCGCTGCCGACAGCGTACGTCTCGCTGCAGGAGAACACCTCGTCGCGGACGCGGCCTTCGAACTGCAGCTCGACAGCGATCGTCTCAGCGCCGCTCCCCCCGCCGCCGTCAGCCCCGCCGCTCCCGCCCCCGCCACCGCCAGCCCCGCCGTCACCGCCGCTCCCGCCGCCGCCGCCGACGCCCGTCGAGGTCGACGCGCCATCGACAGGGTTCACCCCATCATCGTCGCCGCACGCCATGAGCGCGAGCACCGCCCCGACCAGCGGGAACCAGAGCCGTGATGCACGAAGACCGGATTCCATGAGCGTCCTCCCGAGAAACGATGCGCGCCACGATAGGCCGCGTCGCCCCTCGCCTGAATGCGACATGTTGTCGCTATCGCGATCCGCCCGAGAGCGCGAGTCGATCCAGCGTCGAAAGAGGGCTCGCGGAAGGCCCCGGAGCAGCCTTCAGCGGCCAGCAGACAGCGACGCCACCGACAACCGCACGACCGCACGACCGCACGACCGCACGACCGCACGACCGCACGACCGCGCTCACCGCCTGCGATTCGACCCAGCGGCTGGCGCGCCCGCCGAGCGAGCGTACGCGTCCGCATGATAACACGAACCGAGAAAATCGTGCTACTGACCGGCCCACCTGTGGTGCGTTCCCTGAGCACGGCGTTCACGCTGCTTCTTGTCATCACGTCCGCCGCGCCTGCGCGCGCCAGCGACGGTGCCGCGCCTCCGCCCGCGGCCGAAGCGGCAACGTCGGTGGGCGGCTACGCCTCCGGCGGCGCCGGCGCAGCGGCGCCCGTCTCCGGCGCAGCGGGCGGAGCGGCGCCCGCGTCCGACGCCGCGCCCATCACGGTCGTGGTGCAGGGCGCGGCGCCGCCGCGCAGCGCCTCGGAGTCGGTGCGCGGGCAGGCGGAGATCCGGGCAGCGCCCCACCGGACGGCGAGCGACGTGCTGCAGCTCGTGCCGGGCGTGTTCACCTCCCAGCACAGCGGCGAGTGCAAGGCGCACCAGATCTTCTTCCGCGGCTTCGACGCGGTCCATGGACAGGACCTCGAGGTCTGGGTCGCGGGCGCGCCGGTCAACGAGGTCTCGAACGTCCACGGCCAGGGCTATACCGACCTCCATTTCGTGATGCCGGAGGTGATCGGCGAGCTCCGCGCGCAGCCGGGGTCGTACGACCCGCGCCAGGGCGACTTCGCGGTCGCCGGGACGATGCGCTTCGATCTCGCGTACGGCGAGCCGGGGATCACCGCCACCGCCTCCGCGGGCTCCTTCGGGGCGCGCCGGCTCTTCCTCGCTTACCACCCCGAGAACGCGGACGACGCCACGTTCGCGGCCTTCGAGGCGTACGGGACCGACGGCTTCGGGCCCGCCCGCGCCGCCGGCCGGGCGTCACTCATCGCGCAGGCCGTCTACCGGCCGCTCGCCGGCGTCTCCGCGCGGGTGATGGCGTCGGCGTTCGCCTCGCGCTGCGGCTCCGCCGGCGTCCTGCGCCTCTGCGACATCGAATCGGGCAAGGTCGACCGCTTCGCCTCGTACGATCCCGATCAGGGCGGCGACTCGTCGCGCGCGCAGCTCGTCGTCGATCTGCGCGGCTCGGGCGACGGCGCCGCCCGCGGGGAGGGCCTCTCGCTCACGCCGTTCGTCGTGCTGCGCGCGCTCCGGCTGCGCTCGAACTTCACTGGGTACCTCACGGACCCCACGAACGGCGACGCCACCCAGCAGCTCAACGAGGCGATCACGGCGGGCGCCACCGCGTCGTACCGGCTCACCTTCCCGCTGCTCTCCGACCGCGACACGTTCGAGGCGGGCGTCGTCGCGCGCACCGACTGGATCGAGCAGTCGCAGCGGCGCCTCGCGGCCGTCGACGACAGGCCGACCGCCACGCTCGTCGACGCGAAGGTCCGCGCGACCGACATCGCCGGCTACCTCGACGCGTCGATCCGGCCGGCGCGGCGGATCACGCTGCGCGGTGGGCTGCGCGCCGACGGCCTCGCCTACCAGGTCGTCGACGACATCGGCCAGGGCGCGCAGGCGCGCAGCGCGCAGGGCGTCCACGTGGGCGGCAAGGGCACTGTCGATGTGGTGCTGCTCCCTGGGCTGCGCGCGCTCGCCAGCGTGGGCCAGGGGTTCCGCTCGCCCCAGGCGCGCAGCCTCGGCGACGGCGAGCGGACCCCCTTCACGCGGGTGCTCTCCGCCGAGGCCGGGCTCCGCTACGCCGACGAGCGCGTGCGGGCGTCGGCGGCGCTGTTCCACACCCGCCTCAACGAGGATCTCGTCTTCGACGAGGCGACCGCCCGCAACGAGCCCGTGCCCGCCACGGCCCGCACCGGCGTGGCCCTCGACGCGGTGGCGCACCCGGCGCCGTGGCTCGTGTCGAGCGTCGGCCTGACGTACACCCGGGCCGCCTTCACCGCCTCCGGGGGGCGCTACGCGGCGGGCGATCTCCTCCCCTTCGTGCCCCAGGTCGTCGCGCGCGCCGATCTCGCGGTGACGCCGCGCCTCGGCGCGCTCTTCGGCCGGCGCCTCGAGGCCCGCGCCGGCGCGGGCGTGACGCTGCTCCACGGCCGCCCCCTGCCGTTCGGAGAGCTCGGCCACGACGCGCTCGTCACCGACGTGACGGCGCACGTCCGCTACCACCGCGTCGAGCTCGGGATCGACGTCTACAACCTCCTCGACGCGGCGTGGTTCGACGGCGAGTTCGTCTACCCCTCGAACTTCACCCGCGGCGCGGCGCCCGACCTCCTCCCCGCGCGGCACGTGACGGTCGGCGCCCCACGCAGCTTCCTCGCTTCGCTCTCCCTCTACATCGGCTGAGGACCTCGATGACATCCACCACCGCACAGACCCGATCCCGCCGGCGCGCCGCCCTCGCCGCTGCGGGGCGCCTCGCCGCGGCCCTCGCGGCGGGCGCGCTCGCCGCCGGGTGCGGCGCCGGAGGCGACGACGCGACCTCCGGCAAGCGCCTGACCCTGGCGACGCAGATCGCGCCCGACGCAGCGTCGGTCGCGCCGTTCACGAACGCGCTCGGCTGGACCATCACGCTGTCGAAGGCGCACCTGGCGATCGGATCGCTCCACTACTTCGAGGGCGCCCCGTTCACGGCGCGGCGGCCTTCGCCGGGCGGCGCCCCCTCGCTGCTCGAGCGGCTCGCCCGGTGGGCCGTGCCCGAGGCGCACGCGCACCCGGGCCACTACCAGGCCGGCGAGGCGAGAGGCCAGATGACGCAGCCGACCTCGGTCGACCTGCTGCAGGGGACGACGGCGCTCGCGGACGCGGACGCCGTGAGCGGCGTCGTGCGATCCGCGCGCTTCACGTTCGGCGCGCCGCCCTCGGGCCCGCTCGCCGCGGCGCTCGACGGGCACGTCGTCGCCGTGGAGGGACGCGCCGAGAAGGGGGAGCTCGCGCGGGTGTTCCGCGCGCGCGCGCTGGTCGCCGACGTCCTCGACGACGCGACCGGCGAGCCGTCGGTGGAGGGGTGCGTCTTCGAGGAGGTCTTCCTCGACGGGCCCGGCGTCGTCACGCTCGTCGTGAAGCCGACGGTCTGGCTCGATCAGGTCGACTTCGAGGCCGTCGCCGCGAGCGAGGACGGCGCGCCGGTCGACCTCGAGCCCGAGAGCCAGGCCCAGCGCGGCTTCACGCGGGGCCTCAAGAAGGGGACGGCCTACGCGCTCTCGTTCGCGCCCGGCTCCCCGGAGGAGAAGGAATGACGATGAGGACCACGAAAGGACTGTGGGTGGCGGCGGCGGTGCTCGCTACGGCGGCGCTCGCCGGCTGCGGCGAAGGCGAGCTCGGGGCCGGGAGCGTGGCGTTCTCGACGTGGGGAGAGGACTACATCGAGCAGGAGATCCCGGCCGCCGATCTCGCGGACGGCTGGAGCATCCAGTACGAGAAGTTCCTGTTCGTCGTCCGGAACGTCACCGTCGCCGATCGCGAGGGGAACGTCGGAGCGCGCATGCAGGGCTCGACCCTGTTCGACCACACGAAGGCCGGCGCGAAGCCGGTGGTGACCTTCGACGACCTCGAGGCGAAGCCCTGGGAGGCTGTCTCCTACGAGATCGGCCCGGTGGACGCGGACACCGCCCTCGATGGCGCCACGGAGGACGACAAGGCGCTCATGCTCGCGGCGGGAGCGTCCGTGCATATCGAGGCGATCGCGCGGAAGAGCGGCGACGGCGGCGAGGTCGAGAAGCGCCTCGACTGGACCTTCTCGCTCGCGACGCGCTACGCCGACTGCAAGGGCGAGAGGGCCGGCAAGGAGACCGAGGGCGTCCTCGTCACGAACGGCGGCACCGACGACGTGGAGCTCACCATCCACGGCGACCACTTCTTCTACGACGACCTCCAGGCCGCGACCGCCGCGCGCCGGTTCGCGCCCATCGCCGCCGCGGACGCCGATGACGACGGGGCCGTCACCCTGGAGGAGCTCGCCGCGGTGCGCCTCGTCGCGATCGAGGAGGGCACCTACGGGACGGGTAGCGCCGGAAACATTAATGATCTCGGGGCGTTCGTCGCCGCGCTCTCGCGCACGATCGGGCACTTCCGCGGCGAGGGCGAGTGCGTCTCCGTCGACCCGTGACGCGGCCGGCCGCGCGCTCGCCCGCGGCGCTCACTCGATCCCGACCGTCGTCATGACGTCCTGGAGCTCACTCCCGTCGAACGCCGGCACCCGCGCGGAGCCGAGCAGCATCTGCACGCAGCTCCCGGCCGGGGTCATCGCGACCTGCGGCTCGATCGAGATGCGCTGCACGGCGCCCGCGGGGTTGAAGAACACCCGCGCCGTCACCGCCTTCGGCCCCGCCTTGCCCTTGCAGTGGATCCGCGCGGTGGCGCCCTTCGCTTGCAGCGCCGCGTGGGCCGCGCCGCGATCGAACGGCCTCGCCGCGATCGCCGTCGCCGCCGGCGCGGTACCTTCGCGCGTGGGGCGCGGGGACCTCGGCGCGGGCGCCGGCACCGGAGCGTCTCGAGGGCCGGGCGGCGGCTGCCGCTCACCCGCGCCGTTCGCGTCGCCCGCCAGCGCCGGCGACCGCGCCTCGCCGCCGCGGCCTGGGCTGACCACCGTCGGGTGCGCCGGCACCGGCAGGCGCTGCACAAGCCGGACGTCGCTCTGCGCGCGGCCGGCGTAAAAGGCGATCGCCGCCATCGCGAAGCCGCCGGCCAGGCCGCACGCGAGGAGCAGCGGCCCCCTCCGCGCGGGCTTCCGAGGGGCCTCCACCGGCCCGCTGCTCGCCAGGACGGGCGCGGGCGTCGACGGCGCGCGCGCGCTGACGGGCGACGACGATGCGCCCGCGCCGGCGGGCCACGACGGCGCGCGCTGAGGGTCCGAGGCCATCTCGGTCGGTCCGCTCATCGACAGGCGCGACGCAGATCCCGCCGAGGTGATCGCCGCCGCGGCGCTGAACGGCACCACCGAGATCCCGGCGCCGGCGGCCCGCACGCTGCGCGGGTCGACGAAGAGCGCCGGGCCGAGCGCGTCGAAGGCCTCCTGCGCCGTCTGGAAGCGCTGCGACGGCTCCCGCGCGACGCAGCGCGCGAACCAGGCGTCGAACGGGTGCACGATACAGCCGGCGCGCCCGAGCGCGGTCGCGCGCACCGACGCCGGGTCGATCGCCTCGAAGAGGATCTCGCGGAGCAGCACCGGCATCGCGGTGCCCATCGGGTCGTTCGCGGCGCGCCAGTACATGCGCCCGGTGAGCAGGGCGAACGCGATCAGCCCGAGCGCCCACACGTCGGTCGCCGGCGAGATCTGCCCGCGCGGGTCGGACTGCTCGGGCGCCATCCAGAGGGGCGTGCCGAGCGAGGCGGTCGCCATCGTGTTCGCCTCCGCGGCGATCTTCGCGATGCCGAAGTCGAGGACCTTGACCGACCAGCGCGCCGTCGCGCTCTGCGTCTTCGCGAGGAACACGTTCTGCGGCTTCATGTCCCGGTGGACCACGCCCGCCCGGTGGGCGGCGCCGAGCGCGTGGCAGAGCTGCCGGAAGATCTCGTGCACGTCCTGCGCCGAGAGCAGCCCGCTGCGCCTCATCCGCTGCGAGAGGTCCTCCCCCTCGAGCAGCTCCATCGCGAGCCAGGGCGCGCCGCTGGCCGTGTCCACGCCGGCGCCGATCACCTGCACGACGTGATCGCTCTCCACCAGCGCGCCGACGCGCGCCTCCTGCTCGAAGCGCTCGCGCAGCCGGGCGTCCGCGCAGAGCTGCGGATGCATGAGCTTGAGGGCCCGCAGCTTGCCAGTGCTCGCCTGCTCGGCGATGTACACGGCCCCCATGCCCCCAGCGCTGAGGGGCCGAACGATCCGGAACTCTCCGAAGAGCATCCCGACCGCCGGCTGGAACGGCGCGACCATGGCGGGCGATGCTAGCATGGTGGCCGTCGCGGGGGTGTCGGGGCTCACGGGCGCAGCGCGCACGGCGCGCCTCGCTGCCTCGCTGCCTCGTTACGCGTGCGCGCCGTCGGCGCTGCCTGCGCTGCGCGCGCGCGGCGGGAGCGACGCGACGAGGCGCTCGATCCCGATCCGGCCCGCGACCAGCGCGCCCGTCGCCGCGGCGCGGAGCGCGTCGCCCGCCGGCTGGGCTCTGCCGGCGAAGTGCCGGACGCCGAAGCGCAGGAACGACGGCTCGCCGAGGAGGTAACGCTCGACGCGCTCCCGCGGCGCGCCGTAGAAGGCGCGCATCACCCGGCGCCGGAAGCGCAGGTCGAGGCCCAGCAGCGATCGCTCGACGCGCCGGCCCCAGTCGTGGAACCCGAGATCCTGGGCCTCGAGCTTCTCGGCGAGGTACTCGCCCGCGAGGGCCCCGTACGCGATCGCCTGGGCGATCCCCTCTCCCAGCATCGGATCGATGCCCGCGGCCTCGCCGACGAGCAGCGCAGCGGGCCGCGCGATCACGGCCCGCCGGTCGAGGCCTCGCTCGGCGAAGCGCTTGCGCCGGTAGCGGTCCGGGTCGAGGCCGAGCGCCTCGAGCCTGCTCCGGAGCACGCGCTCGGCGTCGGGCGCGGGGCGCGCCATGCCGAGCGCGCCCTCGTGCAGCACGTAGGCCCCCCGGCAGACGAGCTCGCGTCCGTCGACGATCGTGGGGAAGTCCCACAGATAGCCGGCGAACGATCGGTCCCGCATCTCGAAGTGCAGGAGGTCGCGCGCCCGGTCCCCCGCGACGGGCTCGGTGTCGACCTCGACGGCCTGCGCGCGCAGCCTGCCGAACGGCAGCCCCATCGCGCGGCGGACGACGCTGCCGACGCCGTCCGCGCCGACGACGACGCGGCCGTCGAAGACCCCGGCCGAGCTCTCGACGCGGGCGCCGCGCTCGCTCAGCGTGGCACCGGTCACCCGCGCCCCCTCCACGATCCGGACGCCCCGCGCCCGCGCGGCGAGCGCGAGCGCGCGATCGAACTCGACGCGCCGGACGACGCGGCCGATGTTCCCCTCGCGGAGCGCGACCTCGCCGGCCTGGAAGGCCGCGCTGATGCCGTGCACAACGACCGAGGGCACGTCGATCGTCACCCCGATCGCCGACAGCGCCCTGTCCGCTCGCTCGCCGAGGCCGCCCGCGCAGGACTTGTCCCGCGGGTAGCGCTCCTTTTCGAGCACCACGATCCTGTCGGCGAGGGCCGGGCGATGGTGGGCGAGGAAGAGCGCTGTGCTCACGCCCGCCGGCCCGCCTCCGACGATCACGACTTCATGCGCCGCCATGCGGGGGCCGCTCTAGCACGGCGCCCCCGTCGGCGGGCTCGCAGGACGCTCACCGCCGCTCGTACAGGGGCACCAGCGTCCGGTAGGGGAAGAGGTACACGCTCTTCCCCTCGAGGTCCGGGTGGTTCGCGGCCAGCTCGCGGATCTCGTTCAGGACCGCATAACGCTCGTGCAGGGGGAGCGCCGAGATGTAGCTGATCGACGCGACGCGCTCGAGGAGCCCATCGAGATCGAGCTCCTGCGTATGGGTGAACTCGTGCTCTCCGAGCGGCGCGAAGAGGCGAGAGTCAGAGAACGTCCGGCGCCAGGCGCCGAACCTGTGTATCGGAGCATCCCGGCCGTGGCGGTCGAGGATGTGGGAGATGCGGGCGACCCAGTCGACGCGCTCGTCGCGCAGGTTGAAGAGCAGGGAGAGGCGCCCTCTCGGCCGGAGCACGCGGTGGATCTCGGCGAGCGCGAGATCGCCGTGAAACCAGTGGAACGACTGCGCGGCGACCGCGGCGTCGACCGATGTCTCGGGCAAGGGGATCGCCTCGGCGACCCCATCGAGCGGGATGGCGGACGGGACCATCTGACCCAGCTTGCGGCGCATCCCCTCGACCGGCTCGAGCGCGAGCAGCCGCGCGCCCGTGGGCACGAGCAGCCGCGTGAGCTTGCCGGTGCCGGCGCCGAGATCGAGCACCGTGCTCGTCGCGTCGATGCGGAGCGTGTCGCGCAGGAGCTCGATCGCGCCGCGCGGGTAGTCCGGGCGCCCCTTCTCATAAGCATCCGCTGCAGTCGCGTAGCCCTGTGCAGCGAGGCGATGGAGAGTCATGGCCTGCATCCGCTCCGCGTTAAGGAGGATCTCGCGCAGCGCCGGAGGGACCACCCACCCCGACGGCCCGTCGAGAGAGGCTACGCAACCGGCAGCCGCGTTGGAAGCGGGTTGTCGCTCAAAATGCGCATCACGTTCTCTCGAAGCACCTTGGCGATCACTCGCTCGCTCAAGCCAGCTCGCAGCAGCGCATCCGTCAAGAGCGGAAGATGGGCCGCATCACGCAGCTCACGTGTGGGAATGATGAAACCGTCCCAATCGGATCCGAGCGCTGGCGTGTCCTCGCCGGCAACGTTGATGATGTGCACGAGGTGCTTGACGACGGGCGCGAGCCCGTTTCCGCCGAGATAGAGCGGACAAAAGATGATCCCGGCGCACCCGCCGCGGTCGGCGAGGGCGCGGAGCTGATCGTCATCGATGTTGCGCCAGTGATCGAACGCGCCAGCGATACCCGTGTGGCTGACCATGGGTGGGCGGCGAGCGAGCGCGCATGCGTCGAGGAAGCCTGCCCGGTTGATGTGCGCGAGATCGACGATGACGCCGAGGTCCTCGGCGAGGCGCACGACGTCGCGGCCGAAGGCGGTGAGGCCTTGACCATCCCTTCGGCCGCTGCCGTACGCGGGATAACACGCTTCGTTGGCGCTGAAGTGGCAGAGCCCGAGGTAGCGCACGCCGCGCCGCGCGAAGCGAGCGAGGGTGTCGAGGTCGCCTTCGAGCGCGTGCGCCCCCTCGACGCCGAGCAGCGCCGCGACGGCGCCGCCGGCCCTCGCCGCCTCGATGTCCTCGGCCGTGAGCGCCTTCACGAGGCGGCCGGGCCGCGCGCGGACGGCCTGCTCCAGGAGATCGATCTGCTCCTCGATGACGGCGGCGAGCCCGCGCCGCTGCCCGATGGGCAGCGAGACCAGCCCGAAGAACTGCGCGCCGACGCCGCCCTCGCGGAGCCGCGGGACGTCGACGTGCCCGCCGAGGGCCGCGAACGGCAGCGGCGGCTCGTGCCGCTCCTGCAGATCGTAACCGACCCAGCGCGCCCACATGAGGCTGTCGGCGTGGAGATCGATGGCGGGGTACTGCGCGTGCAGGGCGCGGGCTTCGGGTGTTCCGTGCATGGAAGGAAGGCTAGTCGACCCGAGGCGGCCGGTCGCGCGCCGGGCGACGAGGGCTCAGGGGCTCGCCAGCTTGAGGCCCGCGATGGACACAACGAGCAGCACGAGGAAACCGAGCCTCGCCGCCGTGGCGGGCTCGCCGAACAGGAGGATGCCCGCGATCGCCGCCCCGAACGCGCCGATGCCGACCCAGACGGCGTACGCTGTGCCGATGGGCAAGGTCCGCGAGGCAGTCTCGAGGAGCGCGATGCTCGTGATGATCGCGCCGATCGTGAGCGCCGTTGGCAACGGGCGCGTGAAGCCGTGTGTGTACTTGAGACCGATAGCCCAGCAGACCTCGAGTAGACCTGCCAGGAGCAACGCCAGCCAGGACATGACGACTCTCCTCGTGATGTGGCTGCGTCGTCTTATCCTGACCGGGTACGGCGCGTCTCGTCCGGGACGCCCTGTCTGAAGGAGCGCCGCGGGGAACCTAGCAGGGGCGACGGCCTGCGCAACAGACAGGCCGGCCGGCGCCGCACCGCGTCGCGAGGCCGCACCGCCGCGGCCGCTGCCGCTCCGCTGGGCGGAGCGGCGCGGTAGGCGGGGACCACGCCGCGGCCTCTCGATCGCGCTCTCCTGGAGCTCGCTACTCGATCTGCTCCTCGATCTCCCCCTCGTCCGGGAGCAGCGAGGAGCTGCCCCCCGCCTGGCTGATCAGCGCGGCGGCGAGCTCGTTGATGTACTCCTCGATCGCGGTGTATCCGGACGGCATCACCTTGGTGTGATCGTTCGCGTTCGATGAGCTGAGGCCGTGCGCCTGCTCCCACGCGTCCGCCATGCCGTCGCGGTCGGCGTCTGCGGGGGCCGTCCCCGGGCTGAGCCCATCCATCAGGTTGCTCACGTAGCGGGCGCCCCACGAGCCGTCGCGGCGCTCCATGTTCTTGAAGACGCCCTTCGTCACCACGTCGCGCGGCAGCGAGCCCGCCTGCGCGACGACGAGCCGATACGCGTCCTGCGCGCGTTGGGTCGTCACCGGGATGTACCCCGCGACATCCCGCGTGAAATCGAACTGCGTCGCCGAGCGGTACGACTCGGGCTTGTTGAGCTTGCTGAAGCTCGGGTGGAGGTACGGCTGCTTCCAGGGGTTCTCGACGGTGCCCGTGAACTTCCCGGGATCATCGACGTAGTTGTCGCCAAGGAAGTACTTGAGCCCCGAGCCGGCGCTGCCGTCGAAGTAGAACGGGATCAGCTGATCGCTCGGCCCCTTGATGTAGGTGTTGCCCACGATGTTGAACTTGCCGGTCGCCGGGTTGTGGTGCACGAACCCGTGCCTCACGTTGTAGGCCACGTTGTTGCGGATGTCGGCCGGGCCGTTCGCGACCGCGGGACAACGCGCCTTGTGGTGGGCGAACAGGTTGTGGTGAAGCGTGATCCGGTGGCCATCAGGGCCGTTGATGAGACCGTAATTATGCATCCCCTCTGGATGTCCCGTGGTCGACGACGACTCGATCGTGGACCACTGGACGGTGACGTCATCTGCCTCATAGAGGTCCACAGTCTCGTCGACGCCCCAGGAGATCGACATGTGATCGAGCATCACCTTCGAGTTCCGCGAGATCTGCGTCGCGTCGAACTGCTCTCCGGCCGAGCCGTTGTATACGGGCCGGACACGCAAGAATCGTGCAACGATGTTGTTGACCGCGGTGGAGTACCTGGCGGTCAAACGGCCGTGGATGGTGATGCCCGCGCCCGGGGCCGTCTGGCCCGCGATCGTCACGTCGCCGTTCCGGATGACGACATCCCCTTCGATCACGCCGCTCACGTCGAAGACGATGATACGAGGCCCGCTCGCGTCGAGGGCCGCCTGGAGGCTCCCCGACCCGCTCGTGCGCAGGTTGGTGACCTTGATGACGCGCCCGCCGCGCCCGCCGGTCGCGACGGCGCCAAAGCCCTCTGCCCCCGGAAACGACGGGAGCGCGCTGGCTGGCATCGATATCGCAGTGAGCGCAGAAACCGCGGCGATCGCGCAGCCGAAGCGGCGAAGCCGCTGTGCGCCAATGGAAGAACAAGTGGGAAGGTATGCCATGTGTCTCGTTCCCCTTTCGTACGTATCAGGCGCTGAACAAGACCGGATCGAGCAAGGAAGCCCAGGGTGGGCGCGGCGCTAGGCGCGACGATGTGCCCTGATGAAGCAGGGCGACGCGGAGCAGCGACGCGATGGGCCCGCCCTCGGCTGCCTGGCGCAGGAGGTCTTGACCGGCGCTCTTAACCGCAAGCCGTACTGTGATGACCCTACAGGACTCGATCCGTCGACGGCAATCGCCAATTGCCAATCTGTGCGACAGGGCACATCAAAATCGCCCCGGGAATTCCATGTCGCCAGATGAAACGATGTTGGTTATCCTGCACGGGAAGCGCCCGAGCGGGCTCATGACGCGCCGGAGCGCCCCCCGCGACGTGAAGCATCCCCCCGAATTGTTCGGGAAATTCACAGGGAGACGGGGAGACGGGGAGACGGGGAGACGGGGAATTCAATCCCACGAATCTCCCCGTCTCCCCGCCTCCCTGTTCAATTCCCCGCCAAACCTGTCTCGGTCGATTGAACGGCGCTCGCTCAGCGCGCCACGAGGTCTCCTGCCCGGCGCGGCGCGACCGCGTAGGCCGCCTCGTAGTGCACGACGAGGCCGGTCACATCGACGGTCTTGTCGACCGCGAGCGACGCCGTATCGATGACAGGCTGGCCGCCCACGATGTGCACGAAGACCTGGGCATTGCTCGAGCTGTCATCGACATACACCTTGAAGCCATGGGGCTGGTCGTCCTCCACGGCGCTGGTCACGCGGCCTTTCACGTGTACCAGCAGGCCCTCGAAGCGCTCTCCGGCGTTGACGCTGCCGGTCGTCACGAACGTCGGTTCGACGGGTCCGATGCCACCGAGCACCGTGACCGAGGCCCGCTCGGCGTTGAGCACCGTCTGCTGGGCCGTCTGCCCGAGCCTCCCCGTGACGCGCACCCGGACATCGAGCTCGAGATCGATCGCGTCCGGCAGGCCCACGTAGATGCCCCCGGTGGCGTCCTGCAGGGCGAAGCCCTGGTCGCCGGTCGCCGAATTGAACGTGCCGGGCGCGACGGTCACGAGCCCCTCGACCGTCGCCGTGGAGCCCTCGGCCAGGGCGCGGGCTTCGGCGATGGTGACCACGGCCTCCTCCTGGTCCGGAGCGCCGCAGGCCGTCGTCGCGAGGGCGCAGGTGGTGACGGCGATCGAGACGAGATTGCGGGTCGGAAGGCGCTTACGCATCGCCGTTCCCCAGCGCTGCTGCGCCCAGCGAAACAAGAGGTTGCCCCGCAACGGGCGCTCCGGCGTCCGCGGACCTCCAGAGCCCGAGAGCGCGCGCACACGGCAACACCACCTGGGCGAGCGCGGCGCGGGGCAGCCCGCGCAGCTCGGCCCCGCCGAGGTGGCCGTGCGCCGCGAGCGCCGCGGCGCGGCCGCGGGGCGGCTCGCCCTCGACCGGAGGCGGGCGCCGGAGGGACAGCGCGGCGGCCTCGAACACGTCGGCCACCGCGCGGCGGACCGGCTCGCCGCCGGCCCCGATCGCCCACGCCACCGTCTGCCACGCGAGCTCGGCGTGCCGGGCCTCGTCGTCCGCGATGGCCTCGAGCGCCGCGCGCACCGCTGGATCCTCGGCGCGGGCGCGCTGCTCTGCCGCCATCAGCGCGGCCACGGTCTCGCCGACGCAGCCTTCCTCCGCGACGGCGCGCGCCAGCGCCACGAGATCCGCGGCGACCGGGACCCCGTGCGGCATGGGGAGAGCTGCAGGGCCGACGGGCTCGCCCCGGTAAACGGACGCGAGCGAGAAGCCGAGGCGGGCGTGACCGACCTCGTCGAGCGCGGCGATGTGCGCGGCCTCGACGAGCGACGACGGCGCGCCGAGCGCCATGAGGTCCAGCGCGAAGCGGGCGAACGAGGCGACCGACGCGTGCTCCTCGAGCGCGCTCCGGAGCCAGCTCTCCGCGAGCGTCTCCCGCTCCTCGCTCGTGAGATCCGCCAGCGAGGGCTGTCGCCCGCCGGGGCCGGTGTCCTCCCCGCGCGCGAGCCACCCTGCCTCGGCTGGCCGCGGCGCCGCCGTGCGCCGGTGCCCCTCCAGCGTGAAGGGCCGGCCCGGCGTGCCGCAGTACTGGGAATTGCGTCTGGAGGTCACCTCGTAGCAGCACGCGCCGTCTGGCTCGGTCGCGTCGCTGTCCACCGACTCGATGTAGTCCTCGCATTTCGGGTAGATGGTCCTGAGCTCCTCCACCGCCTGCCTGCGGTCGAAGCACGCCCCGAGCTCCTCGGACCACTCGAAGCAGCGGATATCGGCGGCGGCCTCGGGCTCCCCGCCGCAGCCCGGCAAGGCGGCCATCAACGCGGCCGCCGTCGAGGGGCCGGCGCTCAGCAGGAGACGGGCGATCAATGTTCGTCGAAAGGATCGGTCGAGCAGCATGACGTGCACCTCCAGCCCATGCCCCGACGCCTCATGAGCGGAGCGAGGAGCTCGGAACATGGTGCCTTATGTCGGCTTCTGTCACACGAATTGCAAGCCAAGTGCCACTCCGGCCGGGCCCCGGCACGTCAGAATTCGCGTGAATCGCGCGGTGCGCCGGGAGGAGCGGCGCGCTCCCGTCGCGCGTCTCGCCGCAGCGCTGACACACTCCGGCACTCCTGGCCGCTCAAAGCGCCAGCGCACTCCCCGCCGGCTGCCATCACGGCGTGCTGGCAGGATCCGCGGGATCGCTGCACGCGTCCTGCTCGTCGCCGTCGAGGAAGCCATCGGCGTCGCGATCGAGCGCGATGCGCTCCCCGGAGCCAGGCGGCGCGCAGGTGAACGTCAGCCGGGCGGTATCGCCCCCGACGAGCGCCCGGAGCGCGGCGCCGGACACGAGCGGGCTCGCGCGACGATCGGCCACGAGCTGGCCCGCGCCGACATAGAGATAACCGACCGCTCGATCGGCGACGCGTCCCTTCACCACGAGATCACACTCGCCGGCGTCGGCGCGCGACATCAAGAGATCGATGCGCGGGCGGACCGCCGCGGCGTTGTTCCGGGTCAGCGTCACCTGCTGGCCGACGATCGGCGCCAGGTTGCTGTCGAAGGCCAGCACGAAGGCCTCGAGGTCGCGGCGGGTCACGTCCCCCTCGGGCGTCTCCGGGATGCCCCCGGGCGCAAACTGCGTCAAGAACCCGAGCGCGTGGTGGAATCGAAACAGGGTATCCACGCTCCCGTCGTGGATGAAGCCGAAGCCGCGGACCTGATCCCCGGTGAAGCCGTCGTCGCCATGGACGAACCCGAAGGCCGCGGGGAAGCCGAACTTCCCCACCTTCTGGTAGGCATTGCGGAGGTGCGGCACCTTGAAGAGCTGCGTCTCGAGCGCGAAGCCGGACAGCCCCGCTGTGCCATAGAGCCCGGGGTTCGGGAGGGGCGCGCAGCGCACCCCGTAGTCGATATGCGCGTTGAGGGGCCGCGGGGTCACGCCCCTCGAGCCGAGGACGGTGATCCGGCTCTCGTGAAAGTGACCTCGCAGGGTCTGCCCTGCAAAGGTGCCTGGGCCCTCGAAGCGGTTGAGGTTGTTGGCGTCGGTGTTGGAGACATAGATGGCCCCGCTCACCGGGTTGACCGCCATGTTGTAGAGGACGGTGCCGACCCCCGTGAAGACCCCTGCGCGCCCTGGGAGCGGCGCGGGCGTGGCCGCCATGGCGTCGATGACGAAGACGTCCTTGTCGGGGAGTGACAGCCTCACCGCGTCATCCCAGGGGCGCCCTGTCGCGTCCACCCAGTGAACTCCATTGAACTGAACGATGATGCCGACCTCCGGCGCGGGCTGATCCCGGGAGTTCATGCTCGGCGGAGGGAGGCCGTCCGGGCCGAAGCCGTCGGGGACCACGGTCTCGAAGCTGCTGGTGGTGCGGTTGCCCGAGTGAAGGCCGGCCGCGTAAACGCGGCTGCCATCCGGGCTGACGGCGAGCGCGCGAGGGGTGTCCGCGAACAGCGTGAGAATGGCGAGCGGGTCGCCGCCAGGGGAGCCGCCAAGATCTCCGGCGTCAAACACCCAGACGTCGGCGCGTCCCACGCCCGGCGTGGTGAGCTGCGGATCGAACGGGACGTTCTGGCCGCGGTGCGCCGCGGTGATGAACGCGCGCTGCCCGGGGCATGCGGACGACGTCCGCCGGCGATCGCTGGTTCCTTCTGGTTTCTTCTGGTTCCGGGCAATCGCCTCGAAGGGCCGAGTCTGCCCGGTCGATCAGGCCCGGTGGGCATGGGCGGCGGCGCGCTCGCTCTGCCGCTCACCGGCGACGACCGATGATGGGCCCGCCGGCGCTTCGGACGATGGGCGAGGCGCCTCGCCCCGCTACTGCGCCGGCGCGGGGCGCCCCTCGACCGCCGCGAGGTAGTCGCGCACGGACTGCTTCATCCCGACCTCGAGCGCATGCGCCACGAGGTGGTGACCGATCGACACCTCTTGAATCTGCGGCGCCTCGCGGACGAGCGGCGCGAGGTTCTCCACGGTGAGGTCGTGCCCCGCGTTGATCCCGACCCCGGCCGCCACGGCGGCCCTCACGGTCGCGACGATCTTGTCGAGCTCCGCGCGGTGATCGCCGCGATCGAACGCCTGGGCGTAAGGACCCGTGTAGATCTCGATGCGATCGGCCCCGATCTCCGCGACCACCGGCACCACCGCCGGATCCGCCTCGACGAAGAGGCTTGTCCGGATCCCCTCCTCCTTGAGCCGCTTCACCACCGGCTGGAGGACGAAGCGCCATTTCGAGACGTCCCAGCCGCGGTGCGAGGTGAGCTCGCCCGGCGTGACCGGGACCAGCGTGCACTGCGTCGGCCTGAGCTCGAGCGTGAGGTCCAGGAACTCCTCACGGAGATCGCCCTCGAAGTTCGTCTCCACCGTGGTGATGTGGCGAGTCACCGCCCGCGCGTCGTCCGGCGTGATGTGCCGCCGGTCCGCCCGCGGATGGATGGTGATGCCATGGGCTCCGTAGTCCACGATCTTCCGGGCGAAGGAGAGGACATTCGGGGCATCGTGTCCCCGCGAGTTCCGCAGGAGCGCGATCTTGTTCACGTTGACGCTGAGCTTCATGGGACATCCTCTCGCCGGCTCGTGCGCGGCGCTCGCGACGCCGCTATACACGATCGACGCCGCGAGGCGAACACGCCACGCGCTGGCGCGCAGCCGGAAGCGCGCGGCCAGCGCGGCCGGGAGCGCGCCGCCAGCGCGCACTCGGGGAGCGCCGTTGGCGCTCCGGGGCCGGGCCTCCGGCCGCGGCGGTGCTCCCCGCCTGGCGCGGCCCTCCGGCGCCTACACGCGCCGCGCGGCCCGCGAGCCCCGCACCGCGACGTCGGTCGCAAGGAGCGACACGACGAGGATGCCTACGGCGACGAGCGCGTTGTTCCACACCGTCGCCGTCAGCAGCGCCGGTATCGTCCAGGCGCTGACGAAGAGCCAGACCGCCAGGATCGCGGTGGCGTAACGCGCCCTGGGCGCCCAGAGCGCGATCAGGGCGAAGGCGACGCACAGCGCGCCCACCACCCAGGTGTTGGTGAACTCGTCCCGGCCGTGGCGCCAGAGGAACGCGGAGATCAACAACCAGATCCCGAGCGCGATGTTGATGCCACGCAAAGCCGCCATCCGATGCTCCATTGGCTTCCCTCCCTCACGGATCGCCGTGCCGGCGCCTCCGCCGCGCGACGCCCTCGCTCTGCCCGCTCGCCGCGGCCTCGGGCCAGGCGTCCTGCCCCGAGCGGCCTCGGCCTGTCGAGCGCGGAGCCCGCTCACCCCACCTGCCGAGCGCCGGCGTCCCTGCGCCCGGTCCACACACCCGAGAGCTCAGCGAACGCCGTGCGAATCCAGTGCCACGCACCTCACCCTGAGAGCGGACGCGCGGCCAGAGGCCGCGTTCGTGAGGGCCGCCGCGCGGCGGTTCGGCTAGAAGCCCCGTCGCCATGGACTTCTTCGCGACCGCCGCCAAAGGAACCGAGCCCGCCCTCCGCGACGAGCTCCGCGAGCACCGGTTCCGCGGCGTCCGCGCGGACCGCGGCGGCGTGCACTTCTCCGGCGCGCCAGACGAGGGCTTCCGCGCGTGCATCGAGCTCCGCACCGCCGTGCGCGTGCTCGTCGAGCTCGCCGCCTTCGACGCGCCCAGCGGAGACGCGCTCTACGAGGGCGTCTCTCGCGTCGACTGGGCCCCTTACCTGAGCCCGGTCCACACGCTCGCCGTCCGCGCCTCCTGCCGATCGAGCGCGCTGACCCACACCCAGTTCATCGCCCAGCGGACCAAGGACGCCATCGTCGACCAGATCCGGCGCCGCGTCGGCGCGCGCCCGTCGGTCGACCTCGACGACCCGGATCTCGCCCTCTTCCTCCACCTCGTCCGCGACCGCGCGACGCTCTACGCCGACCTCGGCGGCGCCGCGCTCCACCGCCGCGGCTACCGCACGCACATCGGCGGCGCGCCGCTCAAGGAGACGCTCGCCGCCGCGCTGCTCCGCCTCTCCGGCTGGGACCGCGCCCGCCCGTTCGTCGACCCGATGTGCGGCGCCGGCACCATCGCCCTCGAGGCCGCGCTCTGGGCGCGGGACATCGCCCCCGGCCTGCGCGCGCAGCGCTTCGGCTTCGAGCGGTGGGCCTGCCACGATCAGTCCGCCGCGCGGCGCACGACCGAGCTCCGCGACGCCGCCCGCGCGCGGATCCGCCCCGAGGGCCCCGCGATCGTCGCCGCCGACATCGACCCTCGCGCCGCCGAGATCACCCGCGGCAACGCCCGGATGGCCGGCGTGCAGATCGAGGTCCGCTGTCAGTCCATCACCGCGCTCGCCCCGACCGCGCCGCCGGGCCACGTCCTGACCAACCCGCCGTACGGCGAGCGCCTCCCGGGCACACTGGCCCTCTACCGCGACATGGCGGCGGCGCTGTCCCGGCTCGCGGGCCACCGCGTCGCGATCCTCGCCGGCACCGAGGACATCGAGCACGCCATGCGCCGGCGGCCGGAGCGGTCGCTCGTCGTGTTCAACGGCCCGATCGAGTGCCGGCTGCTGACGTACGACATCCCCTGAAGCGGCGCGCGGTGTCGGAGAGGGCGCGCCGCGCGAGAGGGCGTGTCAGGAGAGCAGGCGCATCACAAGGAACATCGCCAGCGCCGTGAGGAGCATCCCGGCGACGAAGCCGATGATGAGCCCCCGCTTGCCGGCGAGCCAGCTCGGCTCCCGCGCCTGCGGAGGCGCAGGCGCAGGCGGCGCCTGGGGCGCGACGACGTGATCGGGCATCGTCGCGCGGCGCTCCAGCACCGTGCGCTGCTCTGCGATGGTCGCGGCGAGCTCGAACGGCAGCGACGCCGGGACCGCCGCCGGGGTCGCCGGCGAAGCGCTGTCGGCCGCGGCCGGCGCTCTCCGTACGACCGCCGCAGCGGAGTCTCCGGCGGTCTCTGCGCTCGCCGCGCCGAACCCCATCGCCCCGAACCCCTGCGGGCTCGCCGCCTGGAGCTCGCCGGGTGTCACCGTGGGCATCTGGCTCTCGGCCGGGGGATGGGACGAGACCAGCCGGAGCGTGTTGGCGACGCGCGGCGATCTCCTGTCCCACACCCCCGCCGCGCCCCCGTCAAGCGGGCTCTGCGGCGTCGCCGGGACCGGCACGGAATCGACGCGCACCAGGCCGACCTCGGCTCGCCTCTCGGGTGTGCCCAGCCCGAAGTCCTCGGCAGAGCGGAGCGTCGCCTTCACCTCGCGGCCAGGAGGCGTGATGTCGAGCTCGTCGCCCTCGTCATAAGCCGCCGTGTGGACTCGCACCCTCGCCGGAGCGAGGAGCTCGTCGCGACGGACCATGGTGAGCGTGCTGTCGTCGTCCCCGCTCGCGTCGTCGTATGCGCCCGGCTCGGCCAGACCGTTCCCCGAGAGCAGCGCCTCGCTGGCGCCGTGGGACCAGGACGGAAGCTGCAGCGAGATCTCCGGCACGGACTCCCCGGCCCAGCGCTGCGGCTCGGCGCCCGCCCCCGGCGGAACCGCCTGCGGATCGAGCGTCTGCGGGAGTTCCGAGGGGGGCGGCGCGTGGTGAAGCAGCACCGGCGGCGGAAGCGCAACCTCGGCGCCGGTCCCCCCGGAGACGAGCGTCCGGGCCGATTCGATCGAGAGCTCCGCCCTCGGCGCCGCGCCGGAGATCGGCGCCGACGTCGAGCTCGGCAGCGACGTCAACGGCGGGAGCGACATCGGCCCTCGCTGCAGCGATGCGTCCCGTGAGAACAGCGAGCTCGGCTGCCGGCGCGAGATCGGCCCGAGCCCCACGGCCGTGTCGGGTAGCTCGGCCAGCAGGCAGTGCAGCGTGTACCCGAGCTCACGCGCCGTCTGGTACCTGTCCTCGGGCTGCTTGGCGAGCGCCTTCACGATCAGCGCCTCGAGGCGCGGGTGGATCCCCGGCGCGCAGCTGCTCGGCGCCGGCACGGGCGCATGGATGTGGAGCGTCGCCGTGTGGAGCGGCGTCTCGCCCTCGAACGGCAGCCGCCCCGTGATGAGCTGGAACAGGAGGACCCCGCAGGTGTACAGGTCGGCCCGCTGATCCACCGGCAGCAGCCCGCACTGCTCCGGAGCCATGTAGGCCGGCGTGCCGACGAACGTACCCGCGCGCGTCACGACGGACAGCGGGTCGGCGAGGAGCTCGGGCACTTCGCCGGACGAGCCGGTGTCGAGGATCTTGGCGATCCCGAAATCGAGCACCTTCACCCGCTCGCCGTGATGGTGCATGGGGTCGGGGACCACCATGACGTTCTCGGGCTTCAGATCGCGGTGCACGACGCCCATCTCGTGGGCGACCGCGAGCGCCTCGCACACCTCCGAGAGGATGCGGACCGCCCGCGCCTGACCGATCGCGCCATGGCGCTCGAGGAGGACGTAGAGGTCGTCCCCCGAGAGCAGCTCCATCACGATGTAGCTGAGGGCGCCCTCGACCCCGTACTCGAAGATCTTGACGGAGTTCGGGTGCTTCACCCGCGCCGCGGCCTTCGCCTCGCGCTGGAAGCGCCGGATGAACGCGCGGTCCGCGGTGAACTCCGGGTTCATGATCTTGATCGCCACCCGGCGGGGCTCGGCGTCGCGCTCAGCGATGAAGACGCTGGCCATGCCGCCCTCGCCGAGGAAGCGGGTGATCGTGAACCGCCCGGCCACCTTGCGGCCGAGGAGCGCCTCATGCCTCATGCGCCCGGCACCTGCCGGCGTCTGCCCCGCTCGCCCGCTTCCGGGCGGCCGCACCGCATGCCCGCCCCAGGGCGGCCGTGCCCCTCGCGCAGGAGAGCGCTGCGCCCATGGCTGTCCGCGCTCCCGCGCGACCCGCGCGTCCGATGCGAGGGAGAGTGCACGCGGCGACCATACCAAAGAACTCGACAGCCGACGACTTGTCGGCCCACGGCGGCGCCTGCCGGGGCCGCCGCGCGCCCTCGCGCGCGCCATCGACCGTCCCGAGCACCGCTCCCGACCGCCGTCACCCCGGAGACGGGCGCCGGTCGCAGGCTCACCCGGCAACAGTTAACTCTTTAACGCCACCCCCGATGCGGATGTGCGACAGGTGCTTAACTTATCGAAAGAGCTCGCGATCGAACGTTGGCGAGCGTTGGCAGCATTCTTGCCTGGAGGGGACTGCCTCGCGCTGCGCCCTGTGCGCCGTGAAGGGTCAGCTTGTGCGTCGATCTCGACAGGCAGCTTCCGGAGGATCGTTGATGAATCGAATTTTTAGGCGTGCGGTGCTCCTCGGCACCGTCGCGCTGACCGTCGTGGGGGCGGGCTGCGCCGAGGAGCGGCCGTCCATCAGAAGGGTGCAGAGCGATGCGCTCGCCAAGTCCTTCTTCGTTGGAGGGGACCTGAAAGACATCGTCGATGACCCCGAGTTCTACATGCGGGGTACGGTCATCGACGTCGGGTACGGCGCCGCCCAAGATGGCCTCTTCACGTCGACCTATGCCCAGCCCGTCTCCCGGATCAAGTGGGAGGTAACGGAGCACCAGCTCAACGCTCGGCTCGCCTACGAGCGCATCGAGGGGACCGACGGCAAGGGCAACAACTATAACGGGCTCACCAGGAAGACCACGAACGACGGCCAGATCGTCGCGAGCTACGCGATCGAGTCGCATTTCGACATCGTCCGCGACTACAACCCGTCGACCGGCGAAGAGTCGAACGTCATCGTCGAGAACACGAGCGACAAGCCCTGGTACAACCGGGAGTACTTCCGCGTCGACTGGTCGCGCAACCTCGCCACCGACGCCTACAACTTCGACACCCTGTCGCAGATCGGCCTCTACGGAGGTGTCGAGTACGAGCCGCTCGCCTATTACGTCAGCGACCCGGCGTCCGCCGACGCCCCGCGGTTCGACGGTAAGAACGGCTACTTCGACGTCACGACGAAGGCGTTCGCCACGCCCGCCCTGCTCGACCTGTCGAGCCTCGGCTGGGGCATCGACAAGTTCCCTGCCTGCATGCTCCCGGGCGACTTCGCCGGCGGCACCGACCCGTACGGCAACTGCAACCCGGTCGAGATCACGATCCGGCAGTCGTTCAAGAAGGTGGTCGACAACGACTACGAGCCGGTCGACTTCGACGGCGTGAGGTTCCAGGCGTTCGGCATCTTCAACTTCGATTACCGCTACGGCTACGAGCGCAACTACGGGATCTTGGACAACCATTGGCGGCGCTTCGCGGCCCGCTACAACCTCTGGAAGCGCAGCCACTTCTACGCGAACCCCGAGACGATGGAGGGCGCGATCGCCTGCGCGACCCGGGAGACGGCCCCGGGCGGCGACGTGAACGCCGATCCGAACGTCGACGAGAACAAGGACGGCACCGCGGACGTGTGCGCGGCGGCCGGCGCGGGCTCGCAGTGCGACGTGTTCAAGCAGAAGTGCACGCTGCCTTACACGGCGCGCGAGGCCGTCGTCATCCCCTGGTACGTCGGCGGCAACACGTCGGAGGACATCTTCGAGGCGACCGAGTGGGCCACCGAGGAGTGGGACCTCGCGATGAAGACCGCGATCCAGACGTCGCGCCTCGTCGAGTGCCGGAAGACGGGCGGCCAGGACTGCGACGCGAAGTTCCCGATGTGGAAGGGCCAGCAGGACGACATCGACGAGGCCGTCGCGCTCTCGCGCGAGCTGAACGCGTGCCGCCGCGAGCAGGGCTGGGGCGCGCCGGCGTGCGACGACCAGGCCAGGCAGGCCGTGGAGCAGCTCTCTCAGCGGCGCGGCGGCGACCAGGCGACGCTCGCGCTCGGAAGCGTCGTCACGCAGCCTTCGGTGATCGTGCTCTGCCACAACCCCATCGTGGAGGGCGATCACCCCGCCTGCGGCGACACGAGCGTTCCCCTCGAGGAGCGCGTCGCCCCGCGGCTCGGCGACCTCCGCTACAACAGCGTGCTCATCGTCGACAAGCCGCAGACCCCGTCGCCCTGGGGCATCATGGTCGACGCCGACGACCCGATCACGGGCGAGAAGGTGGCCGCCAGCATCAACATCTGGAGCCACGTCACCGACTCCGCGGCGCAGCAGCTCGTCGACATCGTCCGCTACATCAACGGCGAGATCCCGACCTCCGAGATCACCGACGGCAAGTACATCCGCGATTGGGCGCAGGCGAGCCGCATGTCCGGCGGCGGCCAGGGGCCCACGATGACGAAGCAGGAGGTCACGTCGCGGCTCGCGAGCGCCACGAAGCTCGACGGCGAGGCGTACGCGGGCCTCGTCGCGCAGGGCGTCTCCCCCCAGCTCCAGGCGCTCATCGAGCCGATGAAGGCGAAGGTCGCCGACATCGCGGTGCGGGGCGACGTCCCCTCCCCGCAGCAGGCGGTCGTGGGCGCCCGCATGAAGGCCGCCCGGGGCAGCCTCGCCGAGTCGGAGCTCCTGAACCCGGCGATGCTGAAGCGGGCGGGCATCCCCGCCGGCCTGCCCATCGAGGGCCCGCTCGCGGACGCAGCGTCGCCGTTCGCGCTGAACAACCCGAAGATGCACTCGCAGCTCCGCCGCATGCACGACAACGCGCTCGCCGAGCGCGGCGCCTGCATCCTGCACGAGGCCCCCGAGGCCACGGCGATGACGGGCCTCGCGGAGGCGCTCCGCGAGAAGTTCCCCGTCGGCGACGAGGAGACGGCCGACGAGAAGCGGGGGCGCTACGAGAAGATGTTCAAGTACATCCAGCGCCGCTACCAGTACGCCGTCATCGCGCACGAGATGGGGCACTCCATCGGCCTCCGGCACAACTTCGTGAGCAGCTACGCCTCGCTCTTCTTCCGGCCCCAGTACTGGCAGCTCAGGACGAAGAACGGGAAGGTCAAGGCGGCGTGCACCGGTGAGGCGGACGAGAGCCCGGAGGAGTGCGTCGGCCCCCGCTACTTCGACAAGATCACGGACGAAGAGCAGAAGAACATGATCTGGATGTTCCAGCACTCCACGGTCATGGACTACCCGGGCGACGTCTCGCAGGACCTGGTGGGCCTGGGCGTCTACGACTTCGCCGCCGCGCGCTTCTTCTACGGCGACAACGTGAGCGTCTACGACAACGGCGATCGCAACTACCTCGCCGGCGGCAGGGTCGGCGGCGGGCTCCTCGCGGCGACCGACAACTTCGGCGGGCTGGCCGGCATCAAGTACGGCACGTTCGCGAAGGGCAGCGCCAGCGTCAGCGACTTCCACTACTCCCAGCTGCAATCGCAGTACGAGGTCATCCGCGACTGCTACGACGTGGAGGCGACACCGCCCGCGACGTGGAACGAGCAGCTCGATGGCAAGTGGCACCCGCTCCTCGACGGCGGCATCGTCACGGTCGGCGAGGAGACGAAGCGCTGCCGCCAGCAGCCGGTCGACTACGTCGGATGGAAGCAGCTGCGCAAGCCGCAGGACAACGAGACCTCGATCGGCGCCTTCCGCGGCGGTCCGGCGGTCGACGCCCAGAACCGCGTCCGCGTGCCGTACGGGTTCGCGACCGACAACTGGGCCGACACCGGCAACGTCTCGGTCTTCCGTCACGACAACGGCGCCGACCCGTACGAGCAGCTGATGTTCCTGATCACCACCCAGGAGAACAGGCACATCCTCGACAACTTCCGGCGCAACCGCACGACGTTCAGCGTCCGCGCCGCGGCGGATCGGTCCTACAGCCGCTACAACGAGAAGATGCTCGGCATCGCCGGCGGCATCGGGTTCTACGGGACGATCTACCAGGATCTCGCGACGAACCAGGGCCTGTCGTTCGACACGCTGTGGCCGCTCCTCGTCGAGGGCAGCCTGCAGGAGAACGTCGTGGCCGCGACGGTGGCGTTCGATCACTTCACGAGGCAGCTCGCCCGCCCGGAGGAGGGGCCGCACTACCTGCGCGATCCGCTGTTCAACGACCCGGTCCTTCGCTCGAACCTCGACGGCGACGACTACGGCGCTGGCGAGGACTTCGGCTCCTTCGGCGGCACGACCAACAGCCCGGTGCTGGTGCAGATCCCGAACGGCTCGACCGGCTACCTGAAGGACGTCGGGTTCGGCGGTCACCCGCTCGAGAACAGGAACTCGGAGGACAACGGCGACTTCGACACCGACTACTCGTTCAACGCGGGCAGCTACTACGACAAGATCCACACGGCCATCCTGCTCTCCGAGTCGGAGGACCGGTTCGTGAGCCAGTCGCGCCGCGACTTCTACGACGCCCGCTTCCGCGCGGTCGGCATGGCCGACGTGCTGCCCGAGGGCTACCGCCGCGTGCTCGCCAACGCCCTCACCGGCGACCGTTCGCTCCTCGCGCCTCGCCTCGAGGCCGGCGAGGACGGCTTCCCGGTGCTCGACACGGAGAGCAAGGATCCCGACCCGCTGGCGAAGGAGTTCCCGGCGCGCCCGATGGGCTGGGTCAGCTGGTGGCCGAACGAGGGGCCGAAGGTCTGCTTCCCGACCGACGGGAAGAACCTCTGCACGAACTACATCGGCGGCGACTTCGACCCGGCCGTCGTGGACCGGACCATCGCGGTCGATCCGCAGATCGGCTGGGAGGTGCAGAAGTTCCTGATCGCGTGGACGCTCGCGAACATCCCCGCGAACGGCAAGACGAACTGGCTCGACATGATGCGCGTCTACCGGCTCGGCAGCGACGCGGACCCGGGCTTCGAGCAGCGCATCGAGTGGCAGGACCCGACGTCCGGGCAGGTCTACTACGCCCGCACGTACGGCATGGAGTGCCTCTTCGGGGCCGGCAAGAACAGGGCGGCCTGCGAGGACTCCGGCGGCAAGTGGGTGCAGAAGGGCATCGCGGCCCGCGTGCTCGAGTACGCCAACGCCCTCACCGCGAAGGGCTACCAGCTCGACGCGAGGCACGAGGCGCAGCCGGGCAACCCGGCAGACAGCATCCCCGCGGATCCCGCGTACGTCGCCGACTACGGCCCCGGCTTCAACAAGTACGGTCGCGCGATGATCACGTACCACCCGGATGGCGCCGCGATCATCATCCCGGATCAGGCGATCAAGGACGTGCCCGCGGTCGGCCCGCTCAAGGAGGTGCCGGCGTGCGATCAGAACATCAACGAGAACTGCACCCAGCTCACCATCTACAAGAACCACTACGCGTACGAGCTGAAGGGCTACAAGTCGGTGCCTGACTACCTGCTCAAGATGATGGCCCAGTTCGGCCTCGCCGACCCGGAGCAGCTGGGCATCTTCCCCGACTGATCCGCGCCTCCCTACGCCGGGGCCCCGCGCCGGGGTCCCGCGCTCCTCGCTTCTTCGTCTCTCCCCCTCCCTCTCCCCTCCTAGGCGTTCACCAAGCTTCGCGCCGCGTTCTCCTACATCCGAACGTTTGCGTTTGCGTTTGCGTGGTCGTTCACGACCTACCGTTGACGACCACGACCACGTAAACGTTCACGTTGGGGACGCCCTGCGCGGGGTCCGGCCGTCCGCGCCCCTCCGGCCCGAGATCGCCTGGCCGGCCCCCTGCTGCCGTTGGAGGTCGCGCAGGCGCCAGGGCAGCACTACGCTCGCCGTGGCGCTGCGAGCGCCGCGGCATGATCCCTTCCCCCGCCCTCCACGCCATCGCCCCGGCCCACCGCTCGGACGCTCGGGCCTTCGCGACCTACCTCATCGAGCACGTCGCCGAGTCCGGCCGGCGCGGAGTGCCCCATTTCGCCATCGCGACGTCGCTCGCCCCCGACGAGGTCGAGCACGGCGCTCGCGACCGCTGGGGCAAGGCGCTCGACGAGCCGCTCTGGGGGCGGGCCTGGCTGCTCCGGTCGAGCGAGCCGCGGGCGCGCATCATCGGGCACATCGAGCTGCGCGGCGGCCGCGTCTGGTCCGAGGGACACCGCGCCGTCGTCGCGATGGGCATCCTCGGCCCCCACACCGGGCAGGGCCACGGCCGGCGCCTGCTCGAGACCGCGATCGCCTGGGCCCGCGACGAGGCGGGCCTCGAGTACCTGGACCTCGGCGTCTTCGCCAACAACGAGCGCGCCAGGCGGCTCTACGCGGGGATGGGGTTCGTCCCGATCGGCACCCGGGAGGACGCGTTCCGGGTCGACGGCGCCATCCTGGATGACATCCAGATGACCCTCGCGCTCCGCTCTCCCGACCCGCGCGCGGTCGCCCCGTCGGAGCGCTGAGCCACGGCGCGGGCGGCCCCGGGCCCGCCCGCGGCCCGGCCCGAGCCCCGCACGAGCGCTGGACGCGCGCTGGAGGGTACCCGCCGCGGCGCAGATGCGTCATGAGGACAGCGCCGTCCAGGCGCCCGTCCGGAGGCCCGGCCATCGCCGGCCCGGATCGCCGGCGGCCGCCACCGCAGTCCATCGCCACCGAAAGCCACCATGCGCCGCTCGCCGCTCTTGCCGATCTTCCTGACCGTCTTCGTCGACGTCCTCGGCCTCACGCTCGTCCTCCCCCTCCTCCCTTTCTACGCCGAGCACTTCGGCGCCAGCTCGCTCGTGGTCGGCGTGCTCGCGGCGAGCTACGCGGTCTGTCAGCTCGTCTCCGGGCCGATCCTCGGCCGCATCTCGGACCGGGTCGGCCGCAAACCGACGCTGCTCGCGAGCCAGACCGGCACGTTCATCGGGTTCCTGGTGATCGGCTCGGCGGGCTCGCTCTGGATGCTCTTCCTCGGGAGGATCATCGACGGGCTCACGGCCGGGAACCTGACGATCGCGCAGGCGTACATCAGCGACGTGACCCGGCCCGAGGAGCGCACCAAGGCGTTCGGCCTGATCGGCATCGCCTTCGGCTCCGGGTTCCTCCTCGGCCCGGCCATCACGGGGGAGCTCGCGAGCCGCTTCGGCTACGGCGCGCCTGCGTACGGCGCGGCGGCGCTGTCGCTCCTGTCGGTCCTCCTCACGGCCACGCTGCTCCCCGCGAAGCCGCCCTCGCCGGCGGTCCAGGAAGGGGCGACCGCCGCGGCCGCCCGGCCGGCGTCGCTCGGCCGCGGAGACGCCTTCCGCCGGTACTTCGACCGGCCGCTCCCGCGCCGCCGGCTGCTCGAGTTCTTCGCCTTCTCCCTCTCCTTCTCGACGCTCATCGGCGGCCTGGCGCTCTTCCTCGAGCGGCGCTTCGCGTTCGGCGTCAAGGAGACGGGCTACCTCTACGCCTTCTCCGGGCTCATCGGCGGCAGCATCCAGGGCGGCCTGATCGGCCGGCTGGCGAAGCGGTACGGCGAGGAGCGGCTCGCGCTGCTCGGCTTCGCCACGATGGTGGTCGGCTACGGCCTGCTCGGCGTCGCGTACACCCTGCCCGTGCTGCTCGCGCTCGTGGGGCTCGCGGCGTTCGGCGCGGCGGTGGTGCGGCCGGCCGTCACCACGCTCCTCACGAAGAGCGTCGGCCGCGACGAGCAGGGCGCGGCGCTCGGCGTGAGCCAGTCGCTGGCGAGCATCTCGCAGATCATCGGCCCCATCGGCGCCGGCTGGCTGATCGAGCACCGGGCGCTCGCGGCGTACGGCCTGATGGCGGCAAGCTTCGCCGCCCTCGGCGTCCTCCTCGGCCTACAGAAGATGCCCGTCAGCGAGCCGATCGAGCTCTGAGCGGCGCGCCTGGTTCCACTCTAAGCGCGCGCGCCCTTTACGAAGGGGAGCAGGGCGTCGACGAGCGGCGGCGTGGCGTCGTCGAGCCGCCGGGGGTTGTGCCAGGCGAACGGCTCGACGAGGCGCGACGGCCGGAGGCCGAGCTTGCCGCGCGAGCACTCCACGAGGAGCGAGAGCGCCCCGTGGCGATCGTGGAGCCAGTCGATCTCCAGGCCCGCCTTGCGGACGCCCCAGGCGAAGCGGACGTAGGACATGGCGCGGTACGGCCTGCGGTCCGCGGCGCGCGCGACGCGCATCGCGAAGGCGCGGTGCTCGGCGGCGTCGGCCACCGGCCAGAGGCTGTGCGCCGGCGGGTACAGCACGGCGCCGCCGGCGCTGTGCAGCGACAGGGCACGGTCGATCCGGCGCGAGGACAGCGCGTGCGCGATGGCCTCCACCTCCGGCTCGCTGGCGGGGCGGCTGCCGGGCGAGAAGAGGAGCCCGATGAAGCGCTGGATGAGGCCGCGCTCGTACCATCCCGCGTCGAAGTTCCGGTTCAGGTCGACGCCCCGGGCATTGCCCCGCACGTACCGGTGTCTCCCGGCGCGGAGGTTCATCTCGACGCGGAGGAGCCCGTCCGGGTTCACGATCGGGACGGCGAGGATCGACCGGCCGCCAAGATCCTGGTTCGCGAGACGCTCGAGCAGCGCCAGGTGGGCCTCGATGCCGATCCACTCGAGGGGGTGGATCCCGGACAGGATCACCGTCGTCCGCACGCGCTCACGCGACCCGGCTCCCGTCGAGAGGCGCAGGCTGGCGCGCTCGGCGCGCTCGGCCAACCGAGCGAGGGCGGCGTCGCTCGACGCCGGGTCGTCCGCGCCGCCCGGCGTGCGGCTGTCATCAGCATCCGCATTGGCATCAGGCGTGCCATGGCTCGGGACGCCGTCGAGCGGGACGCCGTGGAGCGAGACGCCGTTCGCAACGCTCCGTCCTCCCTGAGCGCTCGGCGCCAGGAGGCCCGCGGCTTGCCTCTCACCGCGCGCAGCGGCCAGGCTGGCTGCGCCGAGGTGAACGGCGAGCAGCGGCTCGCCCCGGATCGAGCGCCCGATCAGCGTGACCTGCGCCCCGCGGTCGGCGAGCCGCTCGATCGCCTCCAGGAGCTCGCCGTACCCGCGGTAGGGACCGAGCCCGCGGCGAGCGAGCAGACGGGAGAGCGGCGCGCGTCGGTGCACAAAGAGGGCCGCCCTCAGGGCAGCCCGGCCTTGCTCTTCCGACACCTGATCGGACTTCGGCATGCAGGGCTCACCTTTACCCTAGATGGCACCAACTATAGACCACCGGCCGCGCCTTCGTGCGATCCGGACCAGGTCAAACCAGGGATTACCGTGGCAGCGGGCACGCGTATGGAATTCGACGGCAGCGGGTGGGCGGAAGGACGTATCGAGCTGCTGCCTCCGAGCCAGGGATGGTCGCTGCTGTCGCCAGAGCCCGAGGCGCGGATCGACGAGCACCGCTGGGCGCATCAGGCGCGCGTCTTCTTCGGTGCGGAGCTCACGCTCGTGCAGAAGAAGGCGTACCCGTCGGGGACCACGCCGATGGCCGACGCCGTCGAGGTGGACATCGCGCGCACCTCCTCTTCTTCTACGCCGCGCACGACGAGCCGCGTGCTCGTCATGACGGTGCCGCTGGATCGTGCGCCGCTCGTGCGAGCGGCGGCCGCGGCGGGGGTGCGGGCGATCGGCGGGCGCGGGTTCGACGCGCTGCTCGCGCGGGCGCGGCGGGTCTGGCAGGTGCAAGAGCCGGCGATCGCCGGCGACGACGCGCGGGCGCCCCTGGTCGTCACCGCGGTGCTCGCGGCGGTGCTGCTCGCGCCCGTGGTGCCGCCCGGCGAAGAGACGATCTTCGGGGTGAAGGGGGCCCGGGAGCGGCTGCAGCGGCTCGGCTGGTGACGGGGCGGCGCGTTGCGCCCGCCCTCGGCCGCCTGGCGAGAGAGATCTCGTTCGGCGCTCTGGGGTGCCTGCTCGTCGGGCGCCTGTACTAGCGTGCGCGCCCGTGCGCTCCCGCTTCCCGCTCGTGGCCGCCCTGTTCTTCGTCTCTGGCGCGACCGGCCTCCTCTACGAGGTCGCCTTCTCCAAGCAGCTCGCCTACGTCTTCGGCGCCACCGCGTACGCCGTGAGCACGGTCCTCGCCGCCTTCATGGGCGGCCTCGCCCTCGGCGCGCACCTCGGCGGCCGCCACGCCGCGTCCGCGCGCCGCCCGCTCGTCGTCTACGGCGCGCTCGAGGCGATCGTCGGCGCGATCTGCGCCGTCTCGCCGTTCCTGTTCGAGGCGCTGACGTCGGCCTACGTCTCCGTCGCCCGCGCCGCGCCCGACTCGCTCGCGCTGCTCACCGCGGCGCGCGCCGCGCTGACCGCCCTCGTGGTCGTCGTCCCCACGGTCGCGATGGGCGCCACGCTCCCGGTGCTCTCGCGCATCCTCCGCGCCGGCGCCGCGACGGACGGAGGCGTGCCCCCCGCCGAGCACGACGCCGCGCGCCGCCTCGCCTCGCTCTACGCCATCAACACGGCGGGCGGCGCGGCCGGCGCGCTCTCCGGCGCCTACGTGGTCCTCCCGCACCTCGGCATCCGAGGCGCTCTCTGGTCCGCGGCGATCGCCAACCTCGTCCTCGGCGTCGTCGCGATCTCCGCCGGGCTACGCGGCCCGGCGCCTGCTGCCGCCACCCCCGAGGCGCGCTCCACCGAGGCCCCCGAGGCGCGCTCCACCGAGGCCCCCGACGCTCGCGCCCTCGAGGCCCGCAGCGCGGACGCCCCGCTCTCCGCGGCCGCCGGCCGGGCCGAACCGCCGTTCCTGCTCCTGCTCGCGTTCGCGTCGGGCTTCCTGGTCTTCGCCGCCGAGGTGGTCCAGACGCACCTGCTCGCGCTGCTCATCGGCAACAGCGCCTACGCCTTCGGGCTGATGCTCGCCGTCTTTCTCGTCTGCCTCGCGGCCGGCGCCGCGCGCTCGCCTGCCCTCGCGCGCCGCCACGGCGAGGGAGCGCTCTCCCGGGGGCTCGCCGCCGCCGCGCTCTCGCTCGCCGCCACCGTCCCGCTCTGGGACCAGCTCCCGCGGCTCTTCGCCTTCGCGGGCAAGCACGTCGACGGGTGGGCCGGCCGCGAGGCGTGCCGCGCGCTCGCCGCCCTCGCGATCCTCGCGCTGCCCACGCTGTGCATGGGCACCACCTTCCCCCTGCTCCTCGCGCGCGCCGCCGCGCACGCGGACGTCGCCGCGCGCGTCGGCAGGCTGACCTCCGCGAACACCCTGGGCACGATCGCCGGCTCCATCATCACCGGCTACCTCATCCTGCCCGCGCTCGGCTCCGAGCGCGCGCTCCTGACGATCGCGCTCGCCTTCGCCCTCACGGCCGTCCTCGCCGCCGCGCGCACCGGCGCGGAGCTCCCCCGCGCCCTCGCGCTGGCCGCGGCGGCAGGGGCGCTCGCCGTGCTCGCGCCCCGCTGGGACATGGCCCGCCTCACGAGCGGCGCGAACGTCTATTTCGCCATGGGGCCGCGCCCCGAGCGCATCGACTTCGTGCGCGAGGACGTGCACGGCGGCGTCACCACGGTCGCGCACCTCGCCGGCGTCACGACCATGTACACGAACGGCAAGTTCCAGGGCGACGACGGCCCCGAGATGACGGCGCAGCGGCGGTTCGCGCACTTCCCCTCGCTGTTCCTCCGCGACACGCGCGCCGCGCTCGTCATCGGCCTGGGCACCGGCACGACGACCGGCACCATCGTGGCCTACCCCTTCGAGCGCATCGACGTCGCCGAGATCTCGCCCGCGATCGTCGAGGCTTCTCGGCGCTTCTTCGCCGGCCCGAGCCTCCGCGCGCTCGACGATCCCCGCGTCCGCCTCTCGCTCAACGACGGCAGGAACGAGCTGCTGGTCGCCGCCCCGGCCCGCTACGATCTCATCGCCATCGAGCTCACCAGCGTCTGGTTCGCGGGCGCCGCGAGCCTCTACAGCCACGAGTTCTACAAGCTCGCCCGGTCCCGGCTCACCGAGGGCGGCGTCCTGCAGCAATGGGTGCAGCTCCACCACATCCGGCGGCGCGAGCTCGCCGTCGTGGTGCGGACGATGCGCAGCGCGTTCCCGCACGTCGCGCTGTTCGTGGGCGGCGCGCAGGGCATCCTCGTCGCGAGCGGCGCGCCGCTCGTCGCCTCGGGGGCGCGCCTCGCCGGGCTCGACGCGCGCCCGTCGCTCCAGGCGACGCTCGCCGGCGCGCGGCTGGAGGACCTCCTCGACGCCCTCGTGGCCTCGGACGACGATCTCGACCGCCTCGTCGCCGACGCGGCCGAGGACGGCGGCCCGATCCTGTCCACGGACGACAACCTCTACCTCGAGTACGCCACGCCAAAGGGGAATGTGCTCCCGTACGGCGCGTCGCTCGACGCGACGCTCGCGCTCCTCGAGCGTTACCGGACGCGGGCGCCGCGCGCGCGGCACCTCGCGCCCTGAGTTCGCTCAGCCCCCGCCCGCAGGCGACGCGCCACCGCCGTCGCGTGGCGGCGCGCTCTCCTTGGCCGGCGCGCTCGGCGCGGGGGGCTCGCCCTCCTGCGCTTCCGACGTGGCCCGCGGCTTGACCGGCACCGGCTTGATCTCGTCGCCCGTCGCCACGAAGCCCTTGCGGGGCGGGGGCGCCTTGAGCTGCGCGGCCTGCTCCGCGCGCTGCTTGCGCTGCTCGAGGCTCAGCACCTCCAGCGCCAGGCCGCCCCTGTACGGGTCCTGCCCCAGGAAGGGGCGTCCGTTCACCTCGGCCACGTGGAACTCGACCCGGCGGTTCTCGCTGCGGCCTGCCGCGATCTCGTTCGGCCCGAGCGGGCGCGACTCGCCGAAACCCACGGCGATCAGCCGGTCGCTCTCGACCTCGTGATCGACCAGCCAGTCGGCGACCGCGAGGGCGCGCCGCGCGCTGAGCGACTGGTTGTGCTCCTCGCTCGACTGCGCGTCCGTGTGCCCCTCGATCCGCAGCCGCGTCACCTCGGGGTGCTCCTTGATGAACTGGAGCAGCGTCGCCAGCGTCTTCTCGCTGCCCGGCCGGATGGTCGCCTTGTTCGTGTCGAAGACGATCTTGCCCTCGATGTAGACCTGGCTCTCCCCGCCCTGCTCCGACCAGGGCTTCTCCGGGTACCATCGCGGGAGCGCGCGCTGCTCCTCAGCGCGCGGCAGCTCCCGCGGCGGCAGCCGGTTGTCGCTGCACCCCTGGCCAGCAAACGCGGCGGCCGCGAGCGCCGCCGCGAGCGCGAACGGCAGGGAGGTGCGGGCGGCCTGCTTCCTCTTCGGGTCCATCTCACCCTGCAGGGTGTCAGAACCGGCGCTCGGACCGCAAGTAACCTGGCGGACGCCGGGCCGGCCGGCGCGGAACGCGGCTTGTGGTAAAGGGAGGGTCGCCATGTCCGCGCTGTCGTCCACGCCCGAGGGCTCGCCCATCGATCCCAAGCTCGCCGGGCTGCGCGCCCGGCTCCGGGAGCTCGGCTCGGTCCTCGTCTGCTACTCCGGCGGGGTCGACAGCGCCTTCGTCCTCGCGGTCGCGCACCAGGAGCTCGGCCCGAGGGCCGTCGGGATGACCGCGGTCTCGCCGAGCCTCGCGCCGGCCGAGAAGGAAGAGGCCACCTCGATCGCCCGACTGATCGGCGCCGACCACCGGCTTGTCGAGTCGTCCGAGATCGACGATCCGCGCTACGTCGCGAACAACCCGGATCGCTGCTTCCACTGCAAGAGCGAGCTCTACCGGATCGCCGCGCGAAAGCGGTCCGAGTGGGCGCTCGCGGCGATCGTGAACGGCACCAACACCGACGACCTCGGCGACTACCGCCCCGGGCTGGAGGCGGCGCGGGAGGCGGGTGTGCTGAGCCCCCTCGTCGAGCTCGGCTTCAGCAAGGCCGACGTGCGCGCCGGCGCGGCGCGCGTCGGCCTGCCCATCTGGGACAAGCCGGCCGCGGCCTGCCTCTCCAGCCGGATCCCTTACGGGACCAGCGTCACGCGCGAGCGGCTCGCGCAGATCGGCGGCTTCGAGGCGGCGCTTCGCGGCCTCGGGTTCCGCCAGGTCCGCGTCCGCTACCACGACGACCTCGCGCGCATCGAGCTCGACGCGGGCGAGCTCGCGCGCGCCGCCGAGCCGCCCGTGCGCGCCGAGATCGTGGCCGCCGGCAAGCGGCACGGCTTCCGGTACGTGACGCTCGATCTCGGCGGGTACAGGACCGGAAGCCACAACGAGGTCCTCGTCGGCCGCGCCCTCAAGATCGTGAGCTGATCCCGCCGGAGCCGCGCGGCCTCACACGAGCGACGAGCGCGCGACCTTGGCGCGCTCGTCGCGCTCCTTCAGGTGCTCGAGGATGATCACCGCCGTCTCCTCGATGGCGCGCTTGGTGACGTCGACCACCGGCCACTCCGGGTGCGCGGCGAAGAGACGGTTCGCGAAGTCCAGCTCCTGCCGGACGTGCTCGCGCATCGCGTAGTTGGTCTCGGAGGGCATCCCGAGCTGGCGCAGCCGCGCCTGCCGGATCTCGCAGAGCTGATCGATCCCGATGGTCAGCCCGACGACCCGATCCTGGGGGGCCTCCATCAGCTCGAGCGGCGGCGGGACGCCGAGCACCAGGGGCAGGTTCGCGACCTTGAGGCCGCGCTGCGCGAGCAGCGTCGACAGCGGCGTCTTCGACGTGCGCGAGACGCCGACGAGGACGATGTCGGCCCTCTTGAAGTTCCGCGGCTCCTTGCCGTCGTCGCTCTTCACCGCGAACTCCACCGCCTCGATGCGCCGGAAGTACTCCTCGCTCAGCGGGAGCATCGCGCTCGGCAAGTTGATGGGCTCCCGGTCGAGGAAGGTGCCGAGCCGGACGATGAGCGAGCCGATCAGATCGATCGCCTCGATGTTCAGCTCGGCGGTGGACGCGTGCACGAACTCGCGCAGCTCGGGGCTCACCACGGTGAACACGACGAGCGCGCCCTCCCGGGCCGCGCGCTCGAGCACCGGCCGCGCGACCTCCGGCGTGCGCACCCGGGTGTGGAGGCGGATCTGCACCCCCGCGTCCGGGTACTGGAGGAGCGCGGCGCGCACCGCCTTCTCCGCCGTCTCTCCGGTGGAGTCGCTCAGGACGTCGATGAACTTCGCCTTGTCCATGTCCGATGCCTCCGTCGCCATGTCGGCTCAGGCGCTCGAGGCAGAGCTCGTGCCTCGGCGTTCAGAAGAACGCGGAGGATCGCGCGCGGCCGCGCGCCAGGTCAACCAAACAGCCCCTTCAGCTTCTCCATGAAGGTGGCCTGCTGAGGCTGCACGTTCTCTCCGAGCTCCTTCGCCAGCTGCGTGATGAGCTCCCGCTGCGCCGCGGTGAGCTGCGTCGGCACCTCGACGCTCACCTCGACGAGCTGATCGCCGCGCCCGCCCACGACGCGGCGCGGTATGCCCTTGCCCTTGATCCGGAGCACCGCGCCGGGCTGCGTGCCCGGGGGGATCCGGAGCCGGCCCTTCCCGTCCAGCGTCGGGATCTCCAGCTCGCCGCCGAGCGCCGCGCGCGCGAACGAGATCGGCACGGAGCACACCACGTCGTCGCCGACGCGGCGAAAGAGCTCGTGCGGCGAGACGCGGATGGTGAGCTCCAGATCTCCCGGCCCCCGGTCGGAGCGGACGGCGTTGCCGCCGCGCTCCACGAGGCGGGTCGCGCCGTTCTCCACGCCCGGAGGGATCGTCACCTCGATGGTCTTCTGCTTCGCTGCGAGGCCGGCGCCGCGGCACGTCCTGCACGGGTCGGTCACGATCCGCCCCGTGCCGCGGCACCGCCCGCAGGGGCGCTCGATCGCGATGGGGAACATCCCCTGCTGCATCCGGACGCGGCCGCGGCCCGAGCACGCCGAGCAGCGCTCGGTCGACGCGCCCGGCGCGGAGCCCGAGCCGGCGCAGTCGCCGCACGGCTCGACGCGATCGTAGGTGATCTCCTTCGTGCAGCCGAACGCCGCCTCCTCGAAGGTGATCCGCACCTCCTTCTGCAGCGTCCCGCGGTCGCCGACCCGGATGCCCAGGGCGCCGAGGAGATCGCCGAAGATGGCGTCCAGGTTGAGGTCCTGCATGTCGAAGGGCACGCCCGGGACCCCCGAGCCAGCGGAGGCGCCGACGGCGGCGGGGCCGAACCGATCGAACGCCGCGCGCTTCTGCGGATCGCTCAGGATCTGGTAGGCCGCGTTCAGCTCCTTGAAGCGGACGTGCGCGCCCTGATCCCCCGGGTTCTTGTCGGGATGGTGCTGGCCGGCGAGCCGCCGGAAGGCGCTTTTGATTTCATCCTGCGTCGAGGAACGCTCGACGCCCAATACTTCGTACGGATCCCGCACGACGTGCGAAATAGCATCGATCGCCCTCCCGGGACAGCGGCTACCGGGCCACCTAATCCGCTGATTTCCCTTCAGGCCCGGCGAGTTCGCGCTTCATCACCTTGCCCGTCGGGTTGCGCGGCAGCGCGTCGACGAAGACGACCTCGCGCGGGACCTTCGGGCCCGCGAGCCGCGCGCGGCAGTGCGCCCGGATATCGCCCTCGCTCGCAACCGCGCCGGGGCGCAGGGCGACGACCGCACGCACGCGCTCCCCGAAGGCGCGATCCGGGACGCCCACCACCGCGGCCTCGGCGACCGCCGGGTGGTCGTGGAGGACCGACTCCACCTCGGCGGGATACACGTTCACGCCCCCCGAGATGATGAGCTCCCGCTTGCGGCCCTCGAGGTGGTAGCAGCCGCGCGCGTCGCGGCGGGCGAGGTCGCCGACCGAGAAGTAGCCGTCACGCGTCGACTCGCGCGTGGCGCCGGGATCCCTGTGGTAGCCGGAGACCAGCAAGGAGCTCCTCACGTAAAGCTCGCCCACCTCGCCGTCCTGGCACGGCGTCCCGTCCTCGCGCGCGAGGAGGAGCTCGATGCCAGCGACGGGGCGCCCGATGGTGCCCGGCGAGGCGCGCAGATCCTCGGGGCCCGCGATCGTCACGATGCCCGTCTCGGTCGCGCCGTAGAAGTTGAAGAGCCGGTCGCCGAACGCCGCCATCACCTCCGCCGCGAGCGCCGGCGCGAGCGGCGCGCCGCCCACGAAGATCGCGGTGAGCGACGACGTGTCGTAGGCGCGGAGCCGCGCCTCGCCGAGCTCGAGGACGCGGTGGAGCATCGTCGGGACGACCGCCGTGGTGGTCACGCGGTACCGCTGGATCGCCTCGAGGAAGAGCTCGGGCTGGAACTCCGGGAGGATCACGATCGTGGCGCCGGCGATGAGCGACAGGTTGACGAAGCCGAGCGCCGTGAGGTGGTAGAGCGGGCACACGGCGAGGTGCACGTCGCCCGCGCGCATCGGGGTCGCGCCGATGGCCCCGAGCGCCGGCAGGACGATGCCGCCGCCGAAGCCGCGCACCGCGCCCTTCGGCTTGCCGGTGGTGCCGGACGTGTACATCACCACCGCGGCGCGCTCGCTCCGATCCGGCGAGGCGCCCCGCTCGGCGGCGCGCTCGGCGAGGAGGTCGTCGAGGTGCGAGAAGCCCGGGGCGCGCTCGCCGATCGCGATCATCTCCTCGGGCGGGATCCCCTCGAGCAGCGGCGCGGCCTCGCGGATCACGCCGGCGATGTCGGCGTCGAACAGGAGCAGGCGCGCCCCGGAGTGGCCGGCGAGGTAGGCGAGCTCCGCGGGGGTCGATCGCCACGAGGCCGTCACCACGGACGCGCCGACGCGGGCCAGCGCGACCTGGCACATCAGGAACTCGGGGCGGTTCTTGAGCGCGAGCAGCACGGTGACGCCCGGGGCGATGCCGCGCCGGTCGAGCGCGTAGCCCAGCCGATCGATGGCCTCGTTCAGCGCGAAGAAGGAGTAGACCCGATCCTCGGCCGGGGGCCCCGCGCCTCGCTCCGCCGCGCGGCACGCCAGGCTCGCGAGGCTTCGCGGCTCGATCACCGCGATCCGGTGCGGGCTGTTCTCGGCGTGGAACCGGAACAAGAGCGACGGGTTCGCCTTGCCTCTCGCGAGCTCGCGCGCGAGCACCTTGAGCCCCGGCCAACGCAGCGCGGCGAGGAGCCCTGCCTGCGTCACCGCCCGCCCGGCCGCGAGCGTCGCGTCGATCGTGCTTCGCCCGCTCGCCAGCGCGGCCCTGACCCCACCGAGTCCCATGACCGGCGACTTTACTCTGGCCCGCATGCGCCGTGGTAGGGTGGGTCCCGTGACGGAAGCTGACCGCCGCTCAGCCCAGCGCGCCGCGATCGAGCTGAGCGTAGAGTACAAACGGCTCAACACGTTCTTCGCCGACTACACGCGCAACATCTCGAAAGGCGGGACGTTCATCCGGACGGATCGCCCGCTCGCGATCGGCACCGAGTTTGTGTTCGCCCTCTCGATCCGGAACCTGGCCGAGCCGCTCCGCCTTCGCGGGCGGGTGAAGTGGATCGTCACGACCGCCGAGGCGACGGAGTCGGCTCCGGCGGGGATGGGGATCGAGTTCCAGTACACGAGCGAGGCGGAGCGCTCTGCCACCGAGGCGGTGGTCGAGCAGCTGATGATGAGCGAGCTCGGCGAGACGCTCGCCTCCAAGCTGCTCGGCCGCAAGCTCGGCGACGGCTCGCGGTAGCGCCGGAGACGGAGCGGCCCCCGAGGGGATGCGCTCACGCTCCCCCCGTGTACACTGGCTCGCAATGTCGCTGCCGCCCCTGTTCCCTCGGCGCCGTCTCGCGCGGGGTCTCGCCGCGCTCACCCTCGCGCTCTCTGCCGTCGCCTGCGGGGCCTCTGGCTCGCCGGGGGCGAAGGGGCCGCCAGGCGCCGAGGGCCGCGTCGCTGCCGTCGAGGTCCGCGACGCCGATTTCTCCGCCAGCCTGTTCACGATCGTGCGCGACGGCAAGCAGAGCCCGCAGCGCACGGGCCTGCTCATCGGCGTGGTCCGCAGGCAGCTCGCGCACGCCGCGGGGCGCTTCAACGCAGGGCAGCCCGACCGGGCCGTCGACAGCGTCCTGGGCGCGCTCTCCCTCGTCCGTCCCGGCGAGGGGCGCGCCGAGATGATCGACGCCGTGGGCGAGCGCGCCGTCGCCGGCGCGATCGAGCGGCTGAGCCCGCGCGGCGACGAGGGGCGGGTGCGGGCCCTCATGGAGCTCCGCTCCGCCGCGCTGCCGAGCGGGAGCCGGGCCCGCGCCGAGAGCGACGAGCACCTCGCCGCGCTCGAGCAATGGATGAAGGAGACGCGCACCGGCGGGCCGCTCGAGCAGCTCGGCGCGGATCAGCGCGCGGCCGTCTCGCGCGCCCTCGTCGACGGCCGCGCGGAGTCGATCCAGCGCGCAGCCGCCGCCACCGTGGCGTGGATCGATCGGGCGATCGAGTTCAACATCGAGTACCGGCAAGGCGGCGCGAGGCCGGAGCGCGAGGAGGCGGTCGAGGCGGCGCGCGCGCTGGAGTCGGGCGGCGCGAGCCTGGCGGCGCTGTTCCTCCGCTTCGGGGACGCGAAGGGCGCGATCGACCAGATCGACCGCACGAGCGTGCGCCGGGTGATCCCGCCCGGCCTGTACCAGCGGCTCAAGGCCGCCGCCACCGACGACGACGCGGTCTCGTGGCAGGCGCTCGCCGCCGCCTTCGCGCAGCACGAGGCGCAGGAGCGCGACGCCGAGACCGGGATGCGGCAGGATCTTCTCGACGGGGCGATCTGGGGCGCGGCCCTCGAGGCCTACCGGCGCGACCCGCTGAACTACGACAGCGCCACGCTCCTCTCCCAGGTGATGATCCGCCTCGGCATGTCCGAGGCGACGCCGCTCGTGATCGCCGGCGCGCTCGGCGACCGGCCGAGCCCCGGCGCGCTCGGGGCCGCGCTCGGGCTCGTGCTGAGCGCGCTCTCGGAGGAGGCGTCGAACGACGATTTCGATGCGGCCCGGCGCACCTACAACGCGGCGGGGCCGCTGCTCGTGCTCGCCGATCGGGCGGCGCGCGGCGGCGGCGCGCTCGATCCGTCGGGCGCCCGCGTCCGTTCTCTCATGGCGTCGCTCGAGCTGCGCGCCGGCAACCTCGTGGCCGCGCTGCCGCTGCTCCGCGCGGCGACGGCGGCCGAGCCGACGGTCAACGGGCTCACGGTGCTCGCGATGGCCGAGCGGCAGTCCGGCGAGCCCCAGGCCGCGCTCGAGGACGTGCGGCGGGCGCTGGGAGCGCCGGACGCGCGCACCGCGCCGCTCGAGATCATCCAGGCGCACCTGCTCGCCTTCGAGCTCCACCGCGACGCTGGCACGCAGGACCGGGCGAAGGAGTCGCTCGACGCGGCGCTCACCGCGGCGCTCGACACCCGGCAGCGCGCCCGGGATCCCGGCGCCAAGGCGCGGACGGAGCGGCTGCTCGGGCGCATCCTCGACGGCTATGGCGACGAGAAGGGCGCGACCCGGGCGTACGATCGGGCCTTCGCCCTGGTGGCGGCCGAGCCGCCGCAGCTCGGCGCCACGATGCTCGACGCCGTGGGGCGCGCGCTCGTGGAGCGCGATCTCCCCGCCGCGCGGCGGGCGCTGAAGCGCGGCCTCGAGGCGAACGTGGACGAGGACGATCTCATCTACGGCGGGCTCTGGGTCCTGCTGCTGGAGCGCGCCCTCGGCGTCGCGACCGACGGCACCGCGGGCCGCGCGCTGGACAGCGCGACGAGCCGCGCGTCCTGGACGGGCAAGCTCGCAGCCTGGGCGAACGGTGGGCTCAGCGACGCCGATCTCGGCAGGCTCGCCCGGAGCGCAGCGCAGCGGGTGGAGGCGCAATTTTACACGGCAATGGCCAGGAAGGCGGCGGGTGACGCCGGCGCGGACGAGCGGCTCCGCGCGGTGTCGAAGAGCCCCGTGATCGACCTGCTCGAGGTGCACCTCGCGCGCGAGATGCTGGCGCCCGCGCTGCATCTCGATCTGCCCCGCAACGCGGGCCTTCCGTAGAACAGGACGCGCCAGCGACCCCACGCGGGATGACCGGCGCCCGATGTGCGATAGGGTCTCCGCTGGTCAGGTGGCGAGTTGGTCGGATGACCAGCGCGCGGCGTGGAGCGCGCGACGCTGCGCGCTAACAGCGCGTGGAAGGAATAAAGGGCTTCCACGCGTGCGCCTTGTCGTTCAATCATCGATGAATGTCCGATGACCGGATCGATCCGCTCGAGAAGCTCGCCGCCGCTCACCGGAGCCTGGAAGAGAACCTGAACGATCTCGCGCGCGCCGCGCGGGCGCTCAGCGATCCCCGCGGGCGCGCCGCCGCGCTCGAGGGTCTCTCCAGCGTGGCGGCCTACTTCGAGCGGTCGATGAGCCGGCATCGCGAGGACGAGGAGCGCTCGCTGTACCCGCGGCTCGCGGTGCTCGAGGCGATCGCGCCGACCCTCGAGCGCCTCCGGCAGGAGCACAAGGCGCAACAGCGCGCGATCGATGCGCTGCGCGCCGCGATCGACAGAGACGGCGGCCCCGAGGCCGTGGAGACGATCCCCCAGCTCATCGAGGACCTGCGCGCTGCGCACCAGCGCCACGTGGAGTGCGAGGAGCAGGAGGTATTTCCGGCCGCCCGGCGGTTCCTGCAGGCCTCTGCCAAGCAGGGGATCTGGAACGAGATGGAGACGCGCCGAGGGCGCGGCGGGCAGGGCAACCCGGCCAAGGGCATCAGCGGGCGCCCATACCGCCCCGGCGGGATGCGCAGGGGCCCGTAGTACCGCCCCGGGGGATGCGCCGCGGCCGTGACTGCTCGGCGCGGTCGACTGGAGACCGCTCCTAGAATTGCTCCTCGCGCGCGCGCTCGAGCGCGGCGCGCAGGTAGTTCTGCGCTCGAAGCGTGTACGCCCCGTCGGGGTGCTGGTCCAGGTGGCTGCGGAACGCCTCCGCCGATTGCATGAAGCTCCCCAGCCGATAGAGGGTGACGCCGCGGGCGAGGTGCCTGGGATAGGCGGGGTCGAGCGCGGCGAGCTCGTCGATCTTCTTCAGGCGATACTGCTCCTCGGCGCGCCGCGCCTCCGCTGCGCGGAGCGCGGCCGCGGGCGAGCGCGGCCCCGATCCGCCCGCCTGCGCAAGGCGCGCCGCCGTCTCCTCGTCGGGAGGAGCCGGAAGGGTCTGCGCGCTCCGCGCAGCGACGATCGGGTGCGCGAGCAAGAACTTGAACAGCGCGCGCTCCTCGTCGAGCGCCGGGGCGAACGGCTCTCGCTGGACGCCGACGATGGCGCTCCAGCGCTTCTTGAAGAGCACCCCGAGCACGACGCCGTCCATGGCGACGCGGTGAGTCCCCTCCCCGCCGCCACGCTGCGCCGCCTCTCCCTGCCCCAGCCAGGCGTTTCGGCGGAGCAGCCCGAGGAAGTCGCCGCCGAGCTCGCGGAGCTCGTCGGACTCCTCGCCGGTCGCCTCGAAGCGGCGCACCTCGCGTACGAACGCTCTCAGCTGGTAGGCGCGCAGCCGGAGCACCGCCTCGTCCCCCTGGGCGAGCGCGCGGCCCATGGCGTCGATCACGCGCGCGCGCGCGGCGAGGAGCTCTGCCTCGGTGTGATCCGCGTCGGCGTCCACGAGCCCGAACGCGCGGACGGCGGAGCCGAGCTCGCGCACCTCGGCGTCGAGCCCGAGCTCCTCGGCCTCGCGAGCGCGTGTGATGTCCGCGTCTCGCACGCGCGCGAGGGCTCGCACGTCGGCGAGCGGCAGCGGCAGCTCGGCCGGCTCGACCGACCGCGGCACAGCGAGGATCGCCGCGGAGCCCGCGATGAACACGGCCACGAGCCCCGGCTCCCAGCCCTCGAGGTGCCGCTTCCAGCCGCGGCGCGCCCCCGCGTCGGCCCTCTTGGACGACCCGACCGGGACCGCGGGGGTGCTGCTGCTGGATTGACTCGAGCGACTCGAGCGACTCGAGCGACTCGAAGAAGAAGTCGAGCGCGGCTCCCGACGCTTGACAGCGACGCTCTCGGCTCGCGACATTGATCGTCTCCTCTGCGCTCCAGAATACCCCACGCGGCGCGCCTCAGCGCCGCGCAGCTAGCCAGCGAGGAACGTGCGAGATCACCGGAAGCATCCGCGCAAGCAAATCGAGCTCTCGATCGCGTTCCGGATCGGTGACGGCCCGCGCATCGACGCGATATGCCGCGATCTCAGCCTCGGCGGGATGTTCATCGAGACGAGCTCGCCGGCTCCCTTCGGCGCGACCGTCGAGGTGCTGCTGTCCTTGCAAGGACTGAAGCAGGTCGCCGTGATCCCGTCGGTTGTGCGATGGACCACCCCTGACGGGATGGGGGTGCAGTTCGGCATGATGGGCGCGAGAGAGACCTACGCGCTCACGCAGCTCCTCGGCTCGCTCTAGAGCGGCGGTCACCCGCTTCGGATACGGGCCCATCTCGACGTTTTCGGTGCTCGGCGCACTCGAGTGCGCCTGCGCGCCGAAAACGCCGATCTGGACCCGTCTCCTGTGCGGGTGAGACCGCCGCTCTATCTCCTGTGCGGGTGACCGCCGCTCCAGAAGGGGCGGGGCTCAGTCGTCGATGGTGAGCGGGATGGCGAGCTTCTGCGAGCCTCCCGAGAAGCGCCCTCGGTAGAGGCCCTCGGCGCACGCCTGCAGCGCCGGCCGGAGCGGCGGGTTGAAGCGCAGGGCGGCGACGCTGCCGTCGGGGCGCACGGAGACGTGCAGCGTCGAGATGATCGATCGGCGGACCGAGGACCTGCCGCCCGCGCTCTCCCGCGCGAAGCAGCTCGACAGCGCCGACTGCACGGAGGCCGGCGTGAGCACTGGCGGGCCAGACGCCTCCTGCGCCTCCGGGACCGGCGGCGCGACGGCAGGCGGCGGCTCGGTCGCCAGCGGCGAAAGCAGCGCAGTCGGCTCGGCGACCGCCGGGGCAGCGGGCTCTTCCGCGCGAGCCACGACCGCCGGGGCCAGCGCGCCTCCGCCCGATGGACGCGCGCCGACGGCCGGCTGGGACGGAGCGGGTGCAGGCGCCGGCTCCGGCGACGCGACCGCGGCGGCGCCGTCCTGCGGCGCGGGGCGATCGAGGAGGCGCGCCTCGCGGCCGCCATCGAGCGAGAAGGTGCCGCGCGACGGGCCGACGAGGAGGTGCGCGGTGGTCGCGCCGCGGTACGCCGCAGGGCCGACCGCGACGGTGCCGTGCTCCACGTCGACCTCCACGCGGCCCTCCAGCCGGGTCACGGTGAAGAGCGTGCCGTGCACCGCGACGCGGGTGCCGTCCACCTCGACGGCGAACGCCTCGACGAGCCCTTCCTCGGGCGCGCGCGTGACGACGTCGGCGCGCACCGAGCCCCGCTCGAGCGAGATCACGTGGCCGACCCCTGCCGCGCCCACGGCGCGCACGACGGCGCGGCTGTCCGGCAGGAGCGTCCAGCGCACCGAGCCGACGTCGACGAAAGAGACCGCGTGGCCTTCGGTCTCGATGGAGTCGCCAGGCCGGAGTGCGCGGAAATCCAGATCGCCGGACGCCCGGTCGCCGCTGGCCGCCGCGGGGACCTCGGTGAGATCGCGAGCGCGCGGCGGCGTCGACGTCGCCGTGACGGGCGGGGCAGAGCGCCCCGCCGCGAGGACCGCAAAGGCGATTGCCGCCGCCGCCGCCGCGAACCCGAGCGCGCGCCCGAGCGGCGAGCGCTGCGGCGGCGCGGCGCGGTGGACCGGAGCGGCCCGCTCGATCCGCGCGAACAGCTCGCGCTCGATGGTCTCCCAGCGCGGCTCGGGCGGCTGCTCGGCGCGGAGCAACCGCTCCATGTGCTCGCGTGCCCGGTCGTAGTGCTTTGCGCCGCTCATGCGTCCTCCGCGTCGACAGCCGATGGATCCGCCGCGGGATATCCCACGGCGGCGCCCCCCACGGAAACGCGCGTGTGCGCCGGTGCCGGACCGGCGCCATCCGCCTTGTCCGCGCCGCCCTCGGCCAGCTCGGCGGCGAGCTGGGCGAGCGCGGGCTCGGCGCGCATCATCGCCTCGATCTCGCGGCGCGCATAGAACAGGCGCGTCCGCACCGTCAGGACCGGCGCGCCGACGATCTCCGCGATCTCGGTCGGCGGGATCCCCTCGAGCTCGTGCAGGACGTAGACGACCCGCTTCTTCTCGGGGAGGCGCTCCAGCACCCGCCGAAAGGCGTCGATCCTGCGAGCGCGAGCTGCGTCCTCGTCCGGGAGCATGCCGCGGTCCACCTCGATATCGACGCCGAGCTCGCCCACGAACACCGGCCGGCAGCGCGCAGCGCGCCGCGCCATCAGCACGGCATTGACCGTCACCCGGTGGAGCCACGTCGTGAACTTCGATTGCCCCCGGAAGTCGCCCAGGCTCCGGTGCACCTGGATGAACACCTCCTGGATGACGTCCTCGACGTCGGCGGTCGGCCCGAGCATCCTGAAGACGAGCCGCGCGACGTCGCGGCGGTAGCGGCGGAAGATCTCCGCGAACGCCGTCGGGTCGCCGCTCTGGAAGCGGCGGATCCACTCGCCCACGTCGTCGGGCTCGGTCACCTGCGGAAGCCTACCCGCCCCCTCGGCGCTCATGGAGCTCGACGGAGAGACGACGAGCGCTGGACGACGAGAGCGGTCACCGCCCGCGAACGCGACGTCGAGCGGCGCGCGAGCGTCTCCGGCAGCGCGCCCGGGCAGGTCGTCGCAACGGCCGTCCGGCGCAGCCGTGTCAGGGGGGAAGAACGACCGCGAGAGGTGCGCCCACAGCGCCCCCGTCTCGACCGCCACGGTATGCACGGAGGGGTCTGATGCGCCGAAGCGCCGGATCATTCATGGCGCCGTACGGCCGCTCCCCCGGGCGGCGTTTATGCCGAACGCAGAAAAGTTGTTCCTTGAGCCACATCGGCGCGACCTTCCGGCGCATGATCTTCATCGCCGTATCGCTGACCGTGGCCCTCGTCGCCGCTGACCTGCTCGATCTGGGCTCCCGCCGCCGCGATCGCGTCTAGCGAGCGCCTTCAGCCCCTGACAAAAAAGAACCCAGCTGGAGCCCGCGCCGGCCTCAGGCCAACGAGCGCTCCAGCTGGGTGAGTCAACGAGATCGCGGCGCCGTCCGGGTCGTCCCCGTCGGCTTCAGCCCGCGGCCTCGGCCCCCGCCGCGCTGCCCTTCTTGGGCAGGTCGAAGAGCGCCGACAGCTCGACCTTCTCCTGCTTCTTCTGCTCGAGGAGCCGGTTGACCGCGCGAAGCACGCGCGTCTTCGCGGGGCCGCTGATCGGCTTGCCCTCCAGCGCGGCGCTCAGCGTGCGGTCGGTCACGGGACGACCGCTGCGCGGCTTCTTGGCGCTGGCCGCCTCCTTCTTCTTGGCAGCGTCCTCGCTGCCACGCGCCAGCCGCTTGGTCAGGCGGATCGCCCGATCCTCCGGCTGCAGCCGCTCGATCTTCACCGACGCCGCGATGATGCGGCGGGGGTCGATCTTCTTTTCCTTCAAGAAATCTTCGATCTTGGTGCCCATCGTCGTCACTTGCCCCGAAAGGGCGGCGACCCTATCACGCGCGGCGCCGCCGTGCATCTGCGACGTTTACGCTGCGACGTTTACCCTTTGCGCCGCCCTGGGGTAGCTTGTCACGGTGACCCTCCTGCCTGAGCTCGACGAAGCCGCGCGCGTTATTCGTGAACGAATTCCAGCTCCTCCGCGCGTCGGTGTGGTGCTGGGATCAGGGCTCGGCGGCTGGGGCGACGAGCTCGCCGAGCTCGTGAAGGTGCCCTACGCGGACATCCCCGGCATGCCCCGGCCGGCCGTCGCCGGGCACGCCGGCTTCCTCTGCGCCGGCCGCGTCGGGGACGTGCAGGTCGCCTGCCTGCAGGGGCGCGCGCACCTCTACGAGGGGCACCCGCTGGCGAAGGTGGTGTTCGGCGTGCGGGTGCTCGCCCGGCTCGGCTGTCGCGCCGTGCTCCTGACCAACGCGGCCGGCGGCATCAACCCGGGGTTCGCCGCCGGCGACCTCATGCTGCTCACCGATCACCTGAACCTGATGGGAGCGAACCCGCTGGTCGGGCCGAACGACGAGGCGCTCGGCAAGCGCTTCCCTGACATGACCTACGCGCACGATCCCAGGCTGATCGAGCTCGCGAAGACGGCGGCGAGCGACGCGGGCGTCGCCCTGCGCGAGGGGATCTACGCCGCGCTGCTCGGGCCGACGTACGAGACGCCCGCCGAGATCCGGATGCTGCGCACGCTCGGGGCCGATGCGGTCGGGATGAGCACGGTCCCGGAGATCATCGCGCTCCGGCACATGGGCGTGCCGGCCGCGGCCATCTCGTGCGTCACGAACCTCGCCGCGGGGCTGACCAAGCGCGAGCTCGACCACAAGGAGGTCGAGGAGACCGCCCGGGAGGCGCGCGCCCGGTTCACGGCGCTGCTCTCGGCGTGGGTCCGCCGCGTCGGCGCCGAGGTCGCGGCCGGGAGCTCGACGTCGTGAGCCGCCCGCCGCACGACGCCGGCGACGCGCCCGCCTCCGCTGAAGCGGCGCAGGCGATCGACTGGGACGCGCTCGACCAGGCCGCCCTCGCCGTCCGGACGCGGGCGCACGCGCCGTACTCCAGCTACCGGGTGGGCGCAGCGATCCTCGTGCGATCCGGCCGGGTGTTCACCGGCTGCAACGTCGAGAACGCCTCGTACGGGCTCACCATCTGCGCAGAGCGCTCCGCCATCGTGCAGATGGTCGCTGCCGGCGAGCGCGATCCGATCGCGCTCACCGTCTCGACCAGCGGGCCCGTGCTCGGCAGTCCGTGCGGCATGTGCAGGCAAACCCTCGCCGAGTTCGCCGTGGATCTCCCGATCCGCCTCATCGCCGCCGAGGCCGACGGCGTGCCGCCGCGGACCACCTCGCTGTCGGCGCTGCTCCCCGAGGCGTTCGGGGCGGCCGCGCTCTCGCGCTGATCGCCCCGAGCGCCCTCCAGGGAGCGCCGACGGCTCACTCGATCGAGAGCGCCTCGGCTTGATCGATCTGCGACAGCGCCGCGGCGAGCGCCTCCCGCGCGCGCTCGAGCGAGACGCGGTCCTCGCCCCACTTCGAGCGCGCCTTCTGCAGGCGAGCGCGCTCGACGGTGAGCTGCTCGGTGAGCTGCTCGCCGTTCGTCCGCAGGGTGTCGCGCTCCTCGGTCCGCTGCGAGAGCTGAGCGCCGAGCTCGCTCCCACGCCGATCGGCCTCGGCGAGCCGGCCCTGGAGCGCCTCGATGGAGCGCGCCCGCTCGGCGAGCTCGCCCGACAGGCGCTCGCGCTCCTCGGCGGCCGCGGAGAGCTCGCTCACGCGCTGCTCCAGCTGCTGATCGAGCTCCTGCGTGCGGGCCTCGAGGTTCGCGATCTGGCTGCGCGCTTGCCCGAGCTCCGTGGAGAGCCCGCGGGCGACCTCGTCCAGCTCGCGCCGCTGCGCCGCCCAGGCGGCCTCGCGCTCGGCGGTCTCGGCCTGATGCGCCGCGCGCATGTCGGCGAGCGCCTGCGCGTGCGCGGCCTCGAGCTGCGCCTGCCGCTCGGCAGCGCGCGCCTCGAGCTCGGCCACACGCTTCGCGTGGGCCTGCTCGGCGTCACGGACGGCCTGCTCGCGCTCCTCGATGAGCTCGCGCTCCCGCGCCGCGAGCTGCGTTGCGAAGCCCTCTCGCGCGGCCGCGAGCGCCCTCGCATGCTCCTCCGTCTGCTGCGCGATCGCCCGCGCATGCTCCTCGGCCTGCCCCTCGAGAGCGCGCGCGTGTTCGTCCTGGAGGCGTTGCAGCGCGCTCGAGTGCTCGCGATCCCGCCGTCCGATCTCGTCCGCGTGCTCGCTCCGGAGCCCCTCGACGGCGCTCGCGTGCTCGCCCCGCAGCGACTCCAGCGCGGACGCGTGCTCGCTCCGCAGCGACTCCAGCGCGGACGCGTGCTCGCCCCGCAGCGACTCCAGCGCAGACGCGTGCGCGGCCTGCTGCTTCTCGAACGCGGCGGAGTGCTCGTCGCGCGCCCCCTGGAGCACGGCGGCGTGCTCGTCGCGCGCCCCCTGGAGCGCGGCGGCGTGCTCCGCCTGGGCGCGCTCCAGGGCGGCGGCGTGCTCGCTGCGCGCCGTGTCCAGCGCAGCGGCGTGCTCCCGGTCGCGCCGCTCCGTCGCGGCTTCGTGCTCGCGCCGCAGCGCCTCGACGGCGGCCTCGTGCTCGCGCCTCGATGCGTCGAGCGCCCCGGCGTGCTCGGCCCGCAGCCCCTCCGTGGCAGCCGCGTGCTCGGCTTTCGCCCCCTCCACCGCCGCCGCATGCTCCGCCCGCAGGCGGTCCAGCGCCGTGGCGTGCTCGCCGGTCAGCTTCTCGGTGGCGGCGCGATGCTCGGCAGCCTGCTGCTCGCGCCGGGCGGCGTGCTCGGCGTTGAGCCGCTCCACCTCCGCCCGGTGCCCTGCGGCCGCCTGCTCGAAGCGCTCGCGCTCCGCCTGCGCGCTCTCCTCGAGCTCGCGCTGCGCCGAGGCTTCCACGGCAGCGATCGCTTGCGCCTTCTCGTCCGCCGCCGCGCGCAGCGCCTCCGTGTGCGCCGCCTCGGCGCCCATCAACGCCTGCCGGGCCGCCGAGAGATCCGCGTCGCGGGCCGCGATCTGCCCCTGCAGCTTCTCGGCGCGCGCCTTGAAGTCGTCGGCGCGCTTCGCGGCGAGCTCCTTGTCCGCGCGGAGCGACGAGACCTGCCCGTCGAGGTCCTCGCTCGCGCGCTCGAGCTCCAGGATCCTGTCGACCTGATCGGCCTTCTCCCGCTCGAGCGACAGCGACTGATCCCGGAGCTCCAGCAGCTCCTTGTCCTTGCGCGACATCTGGTCGCGGAGCGCGAGGATCTCTTTGTCCTTCTTGTTCAGCGCTTCGCGCAGGTCGAGGAACTCGCGGCTCGACACGCCGCCGGGCTTGGAGCCGGCGCCGGTGCCGGCCGCGAGCTTCACCTTGAGCTCGTCGACCTCGCGCCGCAGGCGGGCCGCCTCCTGGCTGCCGTCGTTTGACGAGGAGAGCTCGCCCTCGAGGCGGAGCGAGGTCGCGCGCGCAGCCGCGACTTCCTTGGTGAGGCGGACGATCTCGCCCTTGGATCGGTCCAGCTCGCCGCGCAGGCGCTCGATCTCGGCCGCATCGGCGTCGGAGCGAGGCGGCGCGGGCGGCGGAGGGGTCAGCCGCCCGCGCTCGGAGACCGGAGCTCGGTACGCGGCCCCGCGCTCGGAGACCGGAGCTCGGTAAGAGGCCCCGCGCTCGGAGACCGGAGCCCGGTAGGCGGCCACCGGCGACGAGCTCACGGGCGGCGGCGCTGAGGCCGGCACGGGCGTCTTCGTGGGCGCCAGCGTCCGCGTCGATGGCGCGACCGAGGGCCTGACGTCGGTCCGCTCCTCCTCCTCGTCGCGGATCAGCCGGGTGAACGCGCCGCCGATGAACTCCTCGATGTCCTCGTCCGACTTGCGGGCGTCCGACCGCGGCGCGGCGCCCTGCGGGGGCCTCGGCGGAGCTGACGCCCGGGCGCGCTCCTGCGCAGCAGCGGCAGGGGGCGCCGACGGCACGACAGACGGTGTGGCGGCAGGGGGCGGCGCCGCGGACGGCGGCCTGGGCACGGCAGGCGGCGGCGCCGCGGACGGCGGCCTGGGCACGGCAGGCGGCGGCACTGCGGACGGCGTGGCGCCGGCAGGCGGCGGCGGCGCCGCAGACGGCGGCCTCGGCACTGGCGGGGGGACCGACGGCGCAACAGCGGGCGGAGGCGCGACGCTCGCGGGCGTGCCGTTCGAGGACACGGCGGCCGTGATGATCGTGGGATCGCCGGAGTCCTCGTCGATGTCGGCCTCGAGCACCTCGGCCTCATCGATCATGATCGGATCGGCCTCCGCGTCGTCCCCGTCGATCGGGACATAGTTGCGGATGTGCTCGAGGAGCTCGCCGAACGCGATCGGCTTGTGAATGTAGTCCTCCGCGCGCGTCCTGAGCTTCCGGTGCTGCTCGAACGTCTCTTCGCTCGACTCGCTCGACATGATGACGAGCGGGACGTCCTTGAGCTGCACGTCCTTCTTGAGCTTGTTGCAGACCGAGAAGCCGTTCATGCGCGGCAGCTCGATCGACAGCAGGATGAGGTCGGGGCGCTCGGCCGCGGCCGCCTGCAGGCCGACGTTGCCGTCGTCGACCACCTGAACGGTGCAGCCGAGGCGACCCAATTCCGTGCTGAGCTCTCCGGCAAACGCCGGATCGCTCTCAAATACGAGGACTTTCGTCATGTTCCGGGGTGTGCGCGGGTTCGGAGGGGAAACCAAGATATCGGCCCCCTTCGACGAGTGTCAAACACGAGACTGGCGGCGCAGCTCAGGTCGCGCGGCCGCCGTCCGCCTGCCAATCCTGCCGACGGCGCGCCGAGCGGAAATCGCCCGGCCGGGCGCGATACCGCACAACCCTACATGGCTCTTGCCGGAAAGGGGGAAGACGGCGGAAGACCCGCGCGCTCGCCAATCAGGACGCGATGAAGTGGCCGGGCGCCTCGTCTCCGAAGCACAGACCCATCTCACGGGCCGTGACGACCGTGTCCGAGTCGAGCGGCACCGTCTTTGTCCTGCCGGCGACCTCATCGAGGGGGACGAGCTCGATCCGGTTCGCTCGCAGCGCCACCATCCCGCTGCCGCAGTCCTCGACGAGACAGCGCGCCGCGGCCGCGCCGAAGCGGAGGGCGAGCAAGCGATCTGCCGTGGTGGGTCCGCCGCCTCGCTGGAGGTGGCCGAGCACCATCGAGCGCGCTTCCTTGCCGGTCCGGGCCGCGAGCTCCTTCGCCACGCGCTCGGCCACGCCGCCGAGCACGGCGGTGCGGCGGAAGGCGTCGCCCGCGTCCTTGATGATCAGCTCCCCCCCTTGCGCGTACGCCCCCTCGGCCGCCACGACGATGGAGAAGCGGCGCCCGCGCGACTCCCGCAGGCGGATCTTCTCGGCGATCGCCTCGAACCGGAACGGGATCTCCGGGATCAGGATGGCGTCGGCTCCGCCGGCGATCCCGGCGTTGAGCGCGATCCAGCCCGCGTGCCGCCCCATCACCTCCACGACCATGATCCGCTCGTGCGCCTCGGTCGTGGTGTGGAGCCGGTCGAGCGCCTCGGTCGCGATGGAGACCGCCGTGTCGAAGCCGAACGTGAGGTCGGTGCAGCAGACGTCGTTGTCGATCGTCTTCGGCACGCCGATGACGAGGGGCAGCCCGCGCTGGAGCAGCTGGTGCGCGATCCGCATGGAGCCGTCGCCGCCCACGGAGATGAGCGCGTCGAACCCCTCCGCGCGGAACCGCCGCACGAGATCCTCGGACCGATCCCGCGGCACGAGCCCGTGCTCGCCTGGCGTCGGGTAGTGGAACGGATCGCCGCGGTTCGCGGTGCCCAGGATGGTGCCCCCGAGGTGCGCGATGCCCCGGACCCGCTCGCGATCCAGGCGGAAGAGCCCGTCCGGAGCGTCGTCGAGCAGCCCGCGGTACCCTTGCCGGATCCCCCACACCTCCCAGCCACGCTCGAGCGCGCCGAGCGTGGCCGCGCGGATCACAGCGTTGAGCCCCGGCGCGTCGCCTCCGCCGGTACTGATAGCGATCTTTCGTGCCGCCATGACGCTCGCAGCATCGCGAGCCGCCCCCGGCGACGCAATAGACATCTCCTCGACCTGGCCACGAAAGGCACGGATGCGCGTGGCGATTCGACGGAGCGACGGCGGCGAACGCGGCGCGCTGGACGAGCCCAGGGAGCGCGGCGAGGGAGGAGCGCCTGCGCGAAGCGGTCTTCGCACCCGGCGTGCGCGTGCGTCGTGTGGTCGGGGCCGCCGCGGGAGGGGGGTCGATCTGGAAGAGCGCAGGCATGACGGTCGCGAGCGCCGGCGACAGGGTATAGGGGCGTGCGCATGCGATCACCGCGACTGCGTGCCCCTGTATGAACCGCGCCACCCTGATCCGAGGCATCCAGGTCATCGTCACGCTCACGCTCGCGTCGTTCGCTTACGTTCTCTACAGCGAGATCCACGACAAGCAGGCGAGCCTCTCCGCCGCGTTCGCGCAGGTGCGCCCGGGCTGGCTGCTCGTCGGCGCCGTGCTGGCGCTGCAAGAGGGCGTGTTCGGAGGCCTCAGGATCTGGAGCCTCGGGCGGGTCCTCTGGCCCGAGCTCCGCGTCCGTACCGCGGTGACCTCGGAGTTCGTGCTGATGTTCTGCGCCGGGGTGACCCCCGGGCAGGCCGGCGCGGCGCCGTCGCAGGCCGCCGTGCTCGTGCACGGCGGTATGCGGCTCGTCGACGTCGCCACGGCAGAGCTGCTCACCGCCTCGTGCACGATCACCTTCTTCCTCCTGTCCGCCCTGGTCATCTTCGCGCTGCAGCAGGGCGGGATGCTGGTCGTGCAGGCGGGCCCGCAGATCGAGTGGCTCCTCCTCTTCACCGTCGCGATGTTCGGCTCGGCCCTCGTCGCGCTGATCGCCGCGGCGGCGTACCCGCCCCTCCTCAAGGGGATCGTCCGCGCGCTGTCGGTGCCGCTCGGGAAGCTCCTGCGCGCCGCCTTGCTGGGCGCCCGGCGCGTGCCCCGGCTGCGGGCCCGCGCCGAGGCCGCGCTCGCCGCTCCCGGCGCCACGACCGCGCGCCTGCTGCTGGGCGTGGACGAGTTCCACCACGGCTTCCGCATCTACATGCGCCGCGGCAAGCGCGCCTACGCCGCCGCGCTGCTCCTCACGTTCGGCTTCTTCTGCTCGCGGTTCGCCGTCGCCTACTTCATCCTGCTCGGGCTCGGCATTCCGACCTCGCCCTCGACGTTCGTCTCGGTAGGCCCGCCGATCGTGCAGGTCGTCCTGATCCAGACGCTGCTCAACTTCGCGCTCTACATGACCCCCACGCCCGGCGCGAGCGGCGTCGCCGAGCTCGGCTCCAACGCGCTCATGTCGCCCTGGGTCCACGGCGCGTTCGTGGTGCCGTACGTCGTCCTCTGGCGGGTGCTCACCCTGTTCCTCTGCATGTTCGTCGGGGGAGTCTACGTCTTCCGCTACCTCGGCACCGACGTGCTCGAGGAGCGCGTGAAGCAGACGGAGGCGGAGAAGCGCGCGCTTGCGGAGGCGGCGCGCGCCGGGAAGGCGCCGCTGGATGGGGAGGACACCGCCGACGGGCAGCGAGGCGTGGGGTGACGCGGGAACGGGGTTGGCGCGGCTGGCGCAGGCCGGCTCACGCCAGCCGCGCCAGCCGCGCCCGGCGCAGGATCAGCGCGCGGGGATCGGCACGGCGGCGAACTGGACGAGCTTCCCGCGCCGCACCTTGAGGAGGGCGACCGACCCGTCCTTGAGCTTGGCGATCGCCGCGCGGAGGCCAGCGACATCCTTCACTGGGGCGCCGTTCACCTCGAGGATCACGTCGCCCACCTCGATCTCCTGGACGTTGCTGCCCGAGGCAAACCCGTCGACCCGCACCCCGCCTCCCGGGGCCTCGGAGATCTGGATGCCGAGCTTCTCGGCGCTCAGCTGGCGCTCGGGCCGGGCGCCCTGGCTCGGCCGCTCACGGCCCGCTTCGCCCTCCTCGTCTTGCAGCGCGTCCAGCTTGGCCACGATCTGTTGCTGCTTCTGGGCGCGCACCAGCGTCACGGCGATCTCCGAGCCGGGCGCGTTGCGCGCCACGTTGCGCCGCAGCTCCTCGGCGTGGTTGATGGGGATGCCGTTCACGTTCACGATCACGTCACCCGGCTTGATGCCGGCGCGCGCGGCCGCGCCGCCCGGCTCGACCTCGGCGACGAGCGCGCCCCGAGGCCCCTCCAGCTGGAGCGCCGTGGCGAGATCGCGCGTGACGGGCTGGAACAGGAGGCCGAGCTTGCCGCGCTCGACGAAGCCCTTTTCGCGGAGCTGCGGGAGCACATCCTTCAGCGCGTCGATCGGGATCGCGAAGCCGATCCCGTTCGCGCCCGCCCGGATCGCGGTGTTGATGCCCACGACCTCGCCCCGCCAGTTGAACAGCGGGCCGCCGCTGTTGCCCGGGTTGATCGACGCGTCGGTCTGGATGAAGTCGTCATACGGCCCCGCGCCGATCGCGCGCGCCTTCGCGCTGACGATGCCGAGCGTGACCGTGTGGCCGAGCCCGAAGGGGTTGCCGACCGCGAGCACGTGCTCGCCGACCCGCAGCTGCTCGCTCGCCCCGAGCGGCGCCACAGGCAGGCCGCTCGCGCCCTTCAGGCGGAGGAGCGCGAGATCGAGCTTGGGATCGCGGCCGACGACCTCGGCCTCGAACTCCCGCTCGTCGGCGAGCCGCACGCGGACGCCGGACGCGTCGTGAATGACGTGCTCGTTCGTCACGACGTAGCCGCTCGGGTCGATGATGAAGCCGGTCCCGAGCGCCGTCTGCGTCGGCTGCTGCTGGCCTCGCGGGTTGAACCGGCCGCCGCCTTGCGGACCGAAGAAGAACTGGAAGGGGTCGAGCCCTTCGGGCCCCTGGACCTCATGCGTCGTCGTGATGTTGACGACCATCGGCTTGACCCGCTCTGACAGGGCGGCGACATCGAAGGTGGCCGGCACCGGCGCCGTCGCCGGCGGGAGCGTCACGGTCGCCACCGGCGGCGCCGCGGCCTGCGGCGAGGCGGCGGCCTGGGTGGAAGGAGGCGTGGCGTGGGCCTGTTGACCGCAGCCGCCGAGGGCCAGCCCCGCTGCCGTGAGCAGCGCGAGGGCCGAAGCGCGAGGGCGATAGGAAACCGCTTGAATCATGAAATCTCCGTCGGGCAGTCGAAGGGTCCCGGTTTGCGATCGACGAACATGGGACGGACGGCGTTCATTCCGCCGCACCAACAACGCCGCTGCCTCGGCGGATAAGAGCGCTCGCATGGGCCCGGGCGAGCGGGCACCGCGCCTGCCTGCCCGTCCATGGCGGCACGCGCGGCACGCAGCCGAGCGGCGGAGTCCGTCGAGATTTGAGCCGCGCGCTCAGCAAGGCTGCTAGGGTGCGCGCTCCTGGAGGCGAGCGATGGCGAGCGATGAGGGTCTGCTGCGCGGGCGCAAGATCGGGTTTCTTGGCGGCGGAAACATGGCGGAGGCGCTCATCCGCGGCCTCGTCCAGGGGGGCGCCGTGGGCGCGGAGCAGATCCGCGCGAGCGATCTCAAGAGCGAGCGGCTCTCGTTTCTCCGCGGGCGCTACGGCATCGAGACCACCGAGGACAACGAGGCGCTCTGCCAGTGGGCCGATGTCCTCGTCATCGCCGTCAAGCCGCAGATCGTCGATCGCATCCTCGCCCCCATCTCGTCGGGGCTCGGCCGCTCGGACGTCGTGATCTCGGTGGCGGCCGGCGTGCCGATCGACGCCATCGAGGCGCGCCTGCCCGAGGGAGCGCGCGTCATCCGCAGCATGCCGAACACCGCGGCGATCGCGCTCGCCGGCGCCACGGCGATCGCCGCCGGCAGCCACGCCACGAGCGACGATGTCGAGATCGCGCGGACCCTGTTCCAGGCGGTCGGCCGCGTCGTCGTGCTCGACGAGTCGCTGCTCGACGCGGTGACCGGCCTGTCGGGCAGCGGCCCCGCCTACGTCATGCTGATGATCGAGGCGCTCGCGGACGGCGGCGTGAAGGTCGGCCTCGGCCGGGACGCGGCGCTGCTGCTCGCGGCGCAGACGGTGTACGGCGCCGCCAAGCTCCAGCTCGAGACCGGCGAGCACCCCGGCCGCCTGAAGGACATGGTGACGAGCCCCGGCGGCACGGCCATCGCGGGGCTCCACACGCTGGAGGCAGGCGGCCTCCGCCGCACCTTGATCGACGCGGTCGAGGCGGCGTCCAACCGCTCGGCCGAGCTGGGCGCCCAGATGGCGCAGAAGCTCCGCCGCACCTGAACCTGACACGGAGCGGGCTTGTCCCTGAATGCTGACGACGAGCAGGGGAGCAACCCCTGCCGGAGCGTTTGCCACCTCTGCCGAGGTGCGGTGTGTCCACGAGGCACGCTGAGCAAACACGCCACACAAAGAGCGCTTCACCCAGGATCTCGACAGCGCTCCCGCTCGCGCCCCTCCTGAGATATCGACCCCACGGAGCCGGCGTTCGCCCGGCATCCTCATGATCGATCGGTGTGGACTCGCGTCGAGATCTCGCTCTCTCGTTCAGCCATACTTCCACTCCCCGTCAACCGCACCGCGCGCCGTGTCATCGCCGGAGCTGGGCCTCGAAAATACAAGACGAGGCACTCCATGGCATGCAGATAACGCGACTTCTCCTTACAGGTGGTTTGACGGGTCCCAGCGGCGGCGATGTCTGCGGTACCGCGATCGAGACGTTCTGCGAGGTGGCACCCGTGACGCGCCCCGAGGTCTACGCTCCGCGCTGCGAGTTCCACGCCTGGTTCGCGCCGCCCGTTCTCCGACCTCAGGTGTTGGCGTTCGGCCGGGTCTTGACTATGTTCGCCGCGTCGCAGCGGGACAGGCGATCGCCGGCGGACGGGGAGACCCGGCCGCGGGAGGAAAGTCCGAGCTCCGCAGGGCAGGGTGCCGGGTAACGCCCGGTGAGAGCGATCTCGAGGAAAGTGCAACAGAGAACAGACCGCCGCGCCGCGCGCTTCGCGAGGGTAAGGAGCCTCCTGCCCGGATGGGCTGGGCTCCGAGCCTCCGCTGGCTCGCCGCGCGGCAAGGGTGAAACGGCGGGGTAAGAGCCCACCGCGCCCTTGGCAACAAGGGCGGCACGGCAAACCCCACCTGGAGCAAGGCCGCGTAGGGAGGCGTCCGCGACGGCGACAGCTGCCGCGGCAAGGGCTGCCCGCCCCAAGCCTCCGGGTTGGCTGCTTGAGGCGCGCGGCGACGCGCGTCCTAGAGGAATGATCGCCAGCGCGAGGGGGGCGACTCCCCGCGCAACAGAACTCGGCTTACGTCTCCTGCGACCACGAAGCTCCGCCCCGGCGGGGCTTCGTGCTTTTGTGCTCGCTCGCCGCTCACCTGTGGCAAGTCGCTACGCCGCCAGCGGCTGGAGGCGGTCGCGCAGCTTCTTCTTGGCGCGCGCCTCGAGCTGCCGAGCCCGCTCGCGCGACACGCCCAGGCGGCGCCCGATCTCGGCGAGCGACAGCTCCTCCTCGGGATCCGCCATCATCCGGGTCTCGACGATGTACCGCTCGCGCGGGTCCAGGTTCTCGACCGCCTGCGTCAGCCGCTCCCGGAGCAGGGCCCCCTCCTCCGCGCGCGAGAAGCGCTCCTCCTGGTCCTGATCGTCCGCGGGCAGCGTGTCGACCAGCGACCGGGCGCCGTCCTCGAACACCTTCGTGTCGAGCGAGACGTCCCGGGCCTCCAGCCGGTGAGCCATCTCCAGCACCTTCTCCGCGGGCGCGCCGAACTTCTCGGCCAGCAGCCGATCCCCCTCCTCCCCCTCGCCCACGAGGCCCGCGATGCGCGCCCGCTCCCGCCGCAACCGGAAGAACATCTTCGAGCGGAGCGGGCCCGAGCCCACGCCGACCAGGCTCCACGAGTGGATGACATGGTTCAGGATGTACGCCCGGATCCAGTAGGCCGCGTAGGTCACGAAGCGGTTTCCTCGGTCCGGGTCGTACTTGCGGATCGCGTGGACGATCCCGAAGTTCCCCTCGGCGATGAGGTCGGCGAGCGGGATCCCGTAACGCCGGTAGCTGATCGCTATCGAGACAACATGCCTCAGGTTTGCGAGCGCGAGCGCGGCTGCGGCCTGCTCGTCGCCGTGATCCCGCCACCGTCGAGCGAGCTCGACTTCTTCCTCGCGCGACAGCTCCGGGATCTGCCGAACATGCGTGATGTAGCGCGAAACCGCGCTGGCCTGATCTCGGGACGTTTGCACAGGGTTTCCTTCGAGGTCCGAAGACCCCGGTTCGGTTGGTGAGGCCGGCCGACGCCGGACCCCGGCTCCTGCTGTCGAGGTCGGCCGGGGCCGGACCTCGATCGCGTTGATCGCTTCGCCGGCACTTGCCGCCGAAGTGGTTGGTTCGAGATTCCGAAGAGAGCAGCCCACCCAGGCTGCGATGCAGCTGGCATGCCGCCCCGGGCGGGCAGCTTGTACACCATGGCTGCGAAGCGCTGGCGCACGCGCCTCAGGCGCGCCCGAGCGAGGGACGAGCCAAACCGAAGGCGCTAGAGAGCCAGGAAGGCCGCGATGCTCCGGGCAGACGCGCTCACGCGGCCCGTGTGCATCTCGCGTCGGCCGCTCCAGAGAGGAGCGGCGCGAGCCAGGACAGAAGTGACGCCCGCGAAGAGAGCGGGCGCCGGATCAGACCGGATCTGACGGAAACGAACGGAATCAGACGGAGAACGAGGAGCCGCAGCCGCAGGTGCTCTTCACCGACGGGTTGCTGAACTTGAAGCCCGAGCCGTGGAGCCCTTCCACGTAGTCGATCTCCGTGCCGTCCAGGTACTGGAAGCTCAGCGGGTCGATGAAGAGCTTGATGCCCCTGTCCTCGAACTCCTCGTCGAACTCCGTCGGCTTGTCCTCGAAGTACAGGTCGTACGAGAAGCCGGCGCACCCGCCGCCCACGACGCGCAGGCGCAACCCCTGCCCCAGCAGCTCCTCCGCTGTCGCGATCTCCATCACCTTCTCGGCTGCCTTCTGCGTGATCGTGATCATCCTGGAATCTCCTCTGCGTGCTTTGTCGGCGGGGGTCGGCAGGTCCTGTCTCTGACGGGGCGCTCGCCCCGCAGGAAGGCGAACCGTGCGGTGAGCCCGGCCGGCCGTGCCCTGGGGTGGGGTGCTCAGGGCTCGCCAAAGATACGCACCTTCAGCGATGTCCGCCAGTGCCTCAGCCGCAGCGGCGTCAGGCGGCGCCCGGGCTGCCCGTTCGTCCACGGAGAGCCACCAGTTCGGCGTTCGCCCCGCCCGTTCGCCCCGCCCGTTCGCCCAGACGCGGCCACCCGGCCGCTCATCCAGCAGCGTCGCAGCCAGCAGCGTCGCAGCGTGCACCGATGAGCCCGCGACCAGTACCGCCGCCGTCGCCCGCTCGCAGCCGGCGCTTGACGCCGGCAGGCAGGCCCGGCAGGGTTCAATCTGTTCATCCGGATTGAGAGATTAATATCTCGATCCACACCCGCCGCGTGGGACCGGCCTCGACCGCACCCGGACTGCAAGCCCGGCGATGGCGGGCCTCGGGCCGCCCAGCCCTCGCAGCAGAACGGCTGCCCTGCGGCCGCAACACCCACGGGAACGAAGCCCGGGAGATGAGCAGAGCCATGAACGGAAGCGAACGCCCCGCGCGCCTCGAGGAGATCCTCGAACACCGGATCCTGTGCCTCGACGGCGCGATGGGCACGATGATCCAGCGCTACCGCCTGGGCGAGGCCGACTACCGCGGCGAGCGCTTCCGCGATCACGCGATCGACCTCAAGGGCAACAGCGATCTCCTCGTGCTGACGCGGCCGGACGTCATCTCCGAGATCCACGGCGCGTACCTCGACGCCGGCGCCGACATCATCGAGACGAACACCTTCACGGGCACCTCGATCGCCCAGGCCGACTACCGGCTCGAGTCGCTCGCCTACGAGATCAACCTGACCGCGGCCCAGATCGCCCGGAAGGCGGCCGACGCGTGGACGGCGCGCACGCCCGGCAAGCCGCGCTTCGTCGCGGGCTCGATGGGGCCGACGCCGAAGACGCTGTCGATCTCGCCGAGCGTGAACGACCCATCGTTCCGCGCCGTCAGCTTCGACGAGCTGCAGCGGGCGTTCGCGGAGCAGGTGCGCGGGCTCATCGATGGGGGGGTCGACGTGATCCTCGCGGAGACGTTCCTCGACACGCTGAACATGAAGGCGTGCCTCGTCGCGATGGAGGAGGTCTTCGCGGAGAAGGGGCGGCGCCTGCCGATCCTGCTCAGCGTGACGATCACCGACAGGAGCGGCAGGACGCTCGCCGGCCAGACGATCGACGCCTTCTGGACGAGCGTGGAGCACGCGAGCCCGCTCAGCGTCGGCCTCAACTGCGCCCTCGGCGCGAGCGACATGCGGCCGTACCTCGTGGATCTCGCGAAGCTCGCCCGGGCGCGGGTGAGCTGCTACCCGAACGCGGGCCTCCCCAACGCGTTCGGCGAGTACGACGAGCTTCCGGCGACGACGTCACGGCTGCTCGCGGAGTTCGCGCAGAGCGGGCTCGTGAACATCGTCGGCGGCTGCTGCGGGACGACGCCAGATCACATCCGCGCGATCGCCCGGGCGACGGCGGAGCTCCGGCCGCGGCCCGTGCCCGCGGAGCGCGACGGCTTCGGGCGCTTCGCCGGCCTGGAGACGCTCGTCATCCGGCCCGACACGAACTTCCTGATGATCGGCGAGCGGACCAACGTGACGGGCTCGGCCCGGTTCATGGAGCTCATCAAGAAGGGCGACTTCACGACCGCGCTGGAGGTGGCGCTCGATCAGGTGCGCGGCGGGGCGAACATCCTCGACGTGAACATGGACGAGGGCATGCTCGACTCCGAGCAGGCGATGACGACTTTCCTGAACCTCATCGCCACCGAGCCCGAGATCGCCCGCATCCCGATCATGGTCGACAGCTCGAAGTGGTCGGTCATCGAGGCGGGGCTCAAGTGCATCCAGGGCAAGGGGATCGTCAACTCGATAAGCCTCAAGGAGGGGCCCGAGGACTTCCTCAAGAAGGCGCGGACCGTACGGCGCTACGGGGCGGGGGTCGTGGTGATGGCCTTCGACGAGATCGGCCAGGCCGAGACCGTGGAGCGCAAGGTCGCGATCTGCCAGCGCGCGTACAGGCTGCTCACCGAGGAAGCGGGCTTCGATCCGCAGGACATCGTCTTCGACCCGAACATCCTCGCGATCGCGACCGGCATCGAGGAGCACAGCGACTTCGCGAAGAACTTCATCGAGGCGACGCGGCTCATCAAGGCGACCTGCCCGGGGGCGCGCGTGAGCGGCGGCGTGTCGAACCTGTCGTTCTCGTTCCGCGGGAACAACGTCGTCCGCGAGGCGATGCACTCGGCCTTCCTGTTCCACGCGATCCGGGCCGGAATGGACATGGGCATCGTGAACGCGGGGCAGCTCGCGGTCTACGAGGACATCCCGAGGGACCTGCTCGAGCGCGTGGAGGACGTCCTCTTCAACCGGCGCCCGGACGCGACCGAGCGGCTCGTCGAGTTCGCCGAGCAGGTGAAGGGCAAGGGCAAGAAGAAGGAGCTCGACCTCACCTGGCGCGACGGCCCGGTCGAGGAGCGGCTCTCGCACGCGCTCGTGAAGGGGCTCGTCGACTTCATCGAGGCGGACGTGGAGGAGGCGCGGAAGCAGTACGAGAAGCCGCTCTCGATCATCGAGGGGCCGCTGATGAACGGGATGAAGATCGTCGGCGAGCTGTTCGGCGCCGGGAAGATGTTCCTGCCTCAGGTGGTGAAGAGCGCGCGCGTGATGAAGCGGGCCGTCGGGTGCCTCCTCCCGTTCATGGAGGCCGAGAAGGCCGCCGGGGGCTCGTCGTCGCAGGGGAAGGTCGTGATGGCGACCGTGAAGGGCGACGTGCACGACATCGGCAAGAACATCGTGGGCGTGGTGCTCGGGTGCAACAACTACGAGGTGATCGACCTCGGCGTGATGGTGCACCAGGACAGGATCCTGGAGGCGGCGCTCCGCGAGGAGGCCGACATGATCGGGCTGAGCGGCCTCATCACGCCGTCGCTCGACGAGATGGTCAGCGTGGCGCGCGAGATGGAGCGGCGGGGGATCCGGCTGCCGCTGCTCATCGGCGGGGCGACGACGAGCCGGCAGCACACGGCGGTGAAGATCGCGCCGGAGTTCAGCGGGACGGTGGTCCACGTGCTCGACGCGTCGCGGGCCGTGGGCGTGGTGTCGAGCCTGCTCGATCAGGCGAACCGGCCGGCCTTCGACGCGCAGAACCGGGAGGAGCAGGCCCGGCTGCGCGAGCTCTTCGCGAGGAAGCGGGCGAAGCCGCTCGTGACGCTCGCCGCGGCGGACGGGGGGCGGCTCGAGATCGCATGGCGGCCCGAGGACATCGCGAGGCCGTCGTTCACGGGGCGCCGCGTGGTGGAGGTGCCGCTCTCGGAGGTCGCGAGGTACATCGACTGGACGTTCTTCTTCACCGCGTGGGAGCTCAGGGGGCCGTTCCCGCAGATCCTGGAGCACCCGCAGTACGGCGAGGCGGCGCGCGAGCTGTTCGATCACGCGCAGAAGGTGCTGCAGCGGATCATCGAGGGTGGCCTGCTCAAGGCGCGGGGCGTCTACGGCTTCTGGCCGGCGAGCGGCGAGCAGCGGGACATCGTGCTCTACGCGGACGAGGCGAGGGAGCGGGAGCTGCTCCGGTTCAACATGCTGCGCCAGCAGCAGGTGAAGGCGCAGGGCGGCGCCGAGGAGGACGGAGACGGGGGCGACAAGGCCGCGGGAGGGGTAAGGCCGCACCTGTCGCTCGCCGACTTCGTGGCGCCGCGGGAGAGCGGGCTCGCCGATCACGTCGGCGCGTTCGCGGTGACGGCGGGGCTCGGGCTCGAGGAGATCGTGCGCGCGTACGAGAAGGACAGGGACGACTACAGCGCGATCATCGCGAAGGCGCTGGCGGACCGGCTCGCGGAGGCGTTCGCCGAGCTGCTCCACGAGCGCGCGCGCAAGGACTGGGGGTACGGCGCGAGAGAGGCGCTGACCAACGAGGAGCTCATCGAGGAGAAATACCGGGGGATCCGGCCGGCGTTCGGGTACCCGGCGTGCCCGGATCACACCGAGAAGCGCAAGCTGTTCGCGCTGCTCGACGCGCCGTCGGTCGGCATCGAGCTGACGGAGAGCTGCGCGATGACGCCGGCGGCGAGCGTCAGCGGCATCTACTTGGCGCACCCGAAGGCGCGGTATTTCATGGTGGGGCGCCTCGGCAGGGATCAGGTCGCGGACTACGCGAAGCGCAAGGGGATGACGGTCGAGGAGGTGGAACGGTGGCTGTCGCCGAACCTGGGGTATGACCCGAAGGCGGCTGTCGATGAGGTGAGCGCCGTCGTGGCGGCGTGACGACGGACGGGAGCGGCGATGAGCCCAGGGGCGCACGTTCCATCGCAGGGGCGGCGTCCGAGCGCGGCAGCAATCCGACGCAGACCGCGCGACGAACGGTGTGATAACAACATCCCCATGTCCGAAGCCGACTGGTTTGCGCTGAACCGCGCCGCCTGGAACGCGCGCACCCGCGTGCACCTGGCGTCCAAATTCTACGATCTGGTCTCGTTCCGGGCCGGCGCCAGCTCTCTCAAGCCGATCGAGCTCGAGCAGGTCGGCGATGTGCGCGGAAAGTCGCTGCTCCACCTGCAATGCCATTTCGGGCAGGACACGCTCTCCTGGGCGCGGCAGGGCGCGCGCGTCACCGGGCTGGATCTCTCCGACGAGGCCATCACGGCGGCGCGCGCGCTGGCGAAGGAGCTCTCGGTGGACGCGCGCTTCGTCGAGGCCAACGTCTACGACGCCCCCGAGGCCCTCGGCGGCGAGACGTTCGATATCGTCTTCACCTCGTACGGCGTCCTCGGGTGGCTCCCGGACATGACGCGCTGGGCGCGCGCGGCCGCAGCATGCCTGAAGCCCGGGGGCGTCCTGCACCTCGTCGAGTTCCATCCGCTCGTGTGGACCTTCGACAATGCATTCGAGCAGATCGCCTATGCCTACGACGGACACGGGGAGCCGATCGTCACCGAGGAGACAGGCACGTACGCCGACAGGAGCGCGCCCGTGGTGCTGAAGGAGGTCGGCTTCAACCACGGGATCGGGACGGTGGTGTCGGCGCTCCTCGATGCGGGCCTCACGCTGGAGCGCCTGCGCGAGCTCGACTGGTCCCCCTACGACATCTTTCCGGACATGGTGGAAGGACCGCCAGGGCAGTTCCGCATGAAGAAGTTCGAACGCCGACTGCCGTTCGTCTATGCGCTCGCGGCGCGACGGCGCCCCTGAGCCCGTAGCGCACGAAGCTGCGCCCCGCGCGAAGAGGGCCGCCTTCAGGCGGCGATCGCGTTCAACGGGCTCGTCCGGCCGAGACCGCCGTAGAGGTCCTGGACGCGGCCGAGCCACACGAGGAGGGGATCCTCGGCTTTGAGGAAGGGGGCGGTGGCGACGGACCCCACCCAGAGCAGGAAGCCCGCGACGATGTAGTCCGCATAGCCAGGGTTCGCCCCCGCGAGGAACGGCGCGCCGCCCTTGAGCGTGAGCCGGACCGAATCGAAGCCGGCTCGCGCCGCGTCGAGCCGCTCCGCGCGCCCGCTGGCCAGCTCCTCCAGCGTACAGCCGAACAGCTTCTCCCGGGTCTGCCGGAAGTAGGCGCGATCTCGCTCGTGGGCGTGGTCGTGGATGTCCTTCACATAACTCATCAGAAGCGACCTGCCGGCACTCACGAACAGGCTGGCCTCGACGAAGCGACAGAGCTCGCGCTCGGCCGGCGAGGCGAAGAGGCGCGGCCGGTCGGGATAAGCCTTGTCGAGGTGGTCCGCGATCGCCCAGGAGTCGGAGACGGTCTTTCCGCCATCGTCGATGATCGGCACGGTCTTGTGCGCGCCGCCCTCGATCGCTGGGATGTCCGTGAGCCCGATCGGCACGGTGTCGAACGGAAGGCCCTTGTGGGCCAGCGCGTACTTGATCCGCCAGCAAAAGGGGCTCGGCCGGCGGTCGTCCCGCACCTGGAGATCGTAGAGTCGGATCACTGTCATGGCGGCGGCCATCTTCCGGTCGAGCTGAGCGCCGCCGCAAGCCCCTCGCACGCTCAGGGCGCCGTCGCTCCCCCGCCGCGGCCGTCACTTGCTATCACGGGCACAGGACGCGCTCATCCAGGGGGAGGCGCGGGCTTCGCTCCGGGCGCGCGAAGCTGTCGGGCGACCGCAGCACGTCGCCGAGGCGCGCGTCGGCCAGCGCCACGAGCGCGGCAGGCGCGGCGGGCAGCGGTCCGTCGCACGGGAGGGGCTGCACCATCGCGTAGACCATCGGACCGCGCTGGAGGAGGCTCTCGTACAGCGCGTGGCCGAAGACGAGCGCCGCGGCCTCGCCCCGCTGCACGGCGTCCCGCACCTCGCCGGCGCAGCGCTCCAGCTCGGAGGCATCGCCGAGGAGGGGCGCCGCGCGCGTGTCGGCGAGCAGCAGGAGCCCGCCCTCGTCGAGGAGCGCGAGCCCGTCCAGCTCGCGCGTGCGCGCCGGAGGGAGCGCCTCCGCGCCGGGATGGAGGCGCGCGGCGATCGCCCGGTGCTGGCGCGCGTGGAGCTCCGCCTTGGCGCGCGGGAAGGCGGCCCACACCAGCATGTTGAGGAAGTCGTGCCAGTTGCTGGGGCGCGTGGGCACGCAGCGCTCGACGTGGATGCGCGCGTCGTAGAGCGCCGAGGGGTCGACGGGCCCGCGCCGCCCGCGCCGACGAGGCCGCGGCTTTTGCTCCGCAAAGCGCACGGGGAACCCCTCGCCGAGCGCCCGGTTGTAGTCCTCGACCTGCGGCCAGCCGGCACACCTCGCGAACGCCTCGGCCAGGGGGCGGATGGGCCAGTAGAGCCGGCTCTTCTCGTAGAAGAGCGGCTCCCAGGGGACGGGGGTGCTCCCTGGCGCGCCGCTCGGGTGCGGCGCAGCTCGGCCGGCGGCGCTCACCCGGCGCAGGGTAGGAGCAGCGCGGCGAGAGCTCAAGCTGCGCGCAAGGCGGCGCCGACGCGCTGAGCGCGAGGCGGCGGCCACGCGCCGGGACCAGGCCGCCGGCCGCCCGGCAGGCATGCGGTGAACCGAGCGCACGGAGCGGGACAGCGGGGCGCCGGTATCCCGAGACTCCCTGTTTCAACTCACCCGGCTCCCCGGGATATCCATGCTTGCCCTCATACATCCATCACGCAACGAGAACTCGGCCCAAGCCTGGAATGATGGCTGTTTGCCATGGACGTGGTTGCGACGGATCTGCCCCCACGCCCGCCGCCCGCGTGTCATCCTGAGATAACGAGATGGCTCGCCTCGAGGACCGCCTGCCAGAGAACGCACCCGGCGATTACTTCGTCGACCGGTCGTGCATCGACTGCGACGTATGCCGCCAGCTCGCCCCCTCGGTGTTCGCGCGCGCCCCCGCCGTCGAGAAGAGCATCGTCGCTCGCCAGCCCGCGACGCCGGACGAGCACCTCCGCGCGGCCATGGCGCTGGTGTCGTGTCCGACCGCCTCCATCGGCACCGCCGCACCGGCGGCGGGGATGGCCGCCGCCACCTTCGCCTTCCCCGAGCCGATCGACGAGGATGTCTATTATTGCGGCTATACCTCGTCGTCCTCCTTTGGCGCGGCGAGCTACCTCATCCTGCGACCCGAGGGCAACGTGCTCGTCGACTCGCCCCGCGCCGCCAGGCCGCTCATGAAGCGCATCCGCGAGCTCGGCGGCGTCCGGACCCTGGTGCTCACCCACCGTGACGACGTCGCCGATCACCGGGTCTTCCGCGATACCTTCGGGTGCGATCGCGTGATCCACGAGGGCGACGTCGACGACGGAACAGCGCTCGCCGAGGTGAAGATCGGAGGGCTCGACCCCGTGGCCCTCGCGCCCGATCTCACGTTGATCCCCGTCCCGGGCCACACGCGGGGCAGCGTCGCGCTCCTCCTCCGGGACCGATACCTCTTCACCGGGGACCATCTCTGGTTCTCGGGCGAGCTCGGGCGACTCGACGCATCGCGCGACGTCTGCTGGCATTCCTGGGCGGAGCAGATCCGCTCGATGGAGCGCCTCCTCCAGCACCGGTTCACCTGGGTCCTGCCCGGCCACCTCCGCCGGTACCGCGCTCCCTCCGAGGACGCCATGCGCGCCGAGCTCGCCGAGCTCATCGATCGCATGAAGATGGCGTGACGCGCGGACAGGCACACGCGCGCCTCGACGTGCGCGCGGGCAGGCGCGCGCTTCGGCGAGCGGCCCGCCTCGGTCCGCCGGGCGCCGTGGTACGATCGCGTCCCTGATGACGCCGGACCTCATCGTTCGCGGGTTGCGCGTGATCACCGGGGGCGCCGTGCGGCCGGCCTCGGTGCACATCCAGGGCGGCACCATCGTCTCCGTCGCCGGCTACGACGAGCTGACGGAGGGCTGCCCCGTCGTGGACGCTCAGGGCGCGGCGGTGCTGCCCGGGCTGGTCGATGCGCACGTGCACATCAACGAGCCCGGGCGGACCGAATGGGAGGGCTTCGAGACGGCGACGCGCGCCGCGGCCGCGGGCGGCGTCACGTCGCTCGTCGACATGCCCCTCAACAGCATCCCGCCGACGACCACGGTCGCGCACCTCGAGAAGAAGGCGCGCGCGGCGGAGGGCCGGTGCCTCGTCGACGTGGGCTTCTGGGGCGGCGCCGTCCCGGGCAACGCGGGAGAGCTGGTCCCGCTGCTCGAGGCCGGCGCCCTCGGCTTCAAGTGCTTCATGGTCGACTCGGGCGTGGCGGAGTTCGGCCACGTCGCCGAGGCGGACCTCAGGGCCGCGCTCGAGGTGCTCGCGGGCACGGGGGCGCCGCTGCTCGTGCACGCCGAGCTCCCAGGCCCCATCGACGCGGCGCGCGCGGCGATCGCCGGCCTGGATCCGCGCACGTACGCCGCCTACCTGCGCTCGCGCCCGCGGGAGGCGGAGGACCAGGCGATCGCCCTGCTCGCGTCGCTCTGCCAGGCGACGGGCGCGGCGGCGCACGTGGTCCACCTCTCGTCGGCCACGGCGCTCGACATCCTGCGGCGGGCGCGCGACGGCGGCGCCGCGCTGTCCGCCGAGACGACGCCGCACTACCTGCACTTCGCCGCCGAGGAGATCCCGGACGGCGCGACGCCCTTCAAGTGCGCTCCGCCGATCCGGGAGCGGCAGAACCGCGAGGAGCTCTGGGCCGCGCTCGCGGGCGGCCTCATCGATTTTGTGGTCTCCGATCACTCCCCGTGCACCCCCGAGCTCAAGCGGCTTGAAGCCGGCGACTTCGACGCCGCCTGGGGCGGGATCTCGAGCCTGCAGCTCGGCCTGTCGATCGTCTGGACCGACGCCCGCCGCCGGGGCATCCCGCTCGAGCGGCTCGCGGACTGGCTGTGCCGCGGGCCCGCGAGGCTCGCCGGATTGCGCCGCAAGGGGGAGATCGCGCGAGGGTTCGACGCCGATCTCGTGATCTGGGATCCCGACGCGAGCTTCCGGGTCGAGCCGCCGATCCTCCAGCACCGGCACAAGGTGACGCCTTACGCCGGGGAGGAGCTTCACGGCGTCGTCCAGGCTACCTACCTTCGCGGCGAGAAGGTCTATGAGCGCGGGAGCTTCCCCGCGGAGGTGAGAGGGCGATGGCTGAAGCGAGAGGGGTGACGGGGCCGGCGTTCGCGGAGGCGCTCGATCTGGCCTCGGAGCGCCTGGGCGGCGCGGTGCTCGCGGCGAACGACGAGTTCTTCGCGCCGAAGGAGAACCTGCTCAAGGCAGGGAAAGCGGTGTTCCTGGAGCACGAGTACACCGATCGCGGGAAGTGGATGGATGGCTGGGAGACGCGCAGGCGCCGGACTCCCGGGTTCGACTGGTGCCTCGTCCGGCTGGGGCTGCCAGGGATCCTCCGCGGGGTCATCGTCGATACGGCGTTCTTCCGGGGCAATTACCCCGAGCACTGCTCCATCGAGGCGTGCGCGGCGCGGCCCGACGCGCGGGTCGAGGACTTGCTCGACCCGCGGACACACTGGGTCGAGATCCTGCCGCGCTCGCCGCTGGCCGGCGACTCGCAGAACGCGTTCGAGCTGAGCTGCGCTTCGCGGTTCACGCACCTCCGCCTGAACATCTACCCGGATGGCGGCGTGGCGCGGCTCCGGGTGCACGGCGACGCCCTCCCCGACATTCGCCGGCAGGGCCGCCCAGGCGCGGAGCTCGACCTCGCGGCCGCGGAGAACGGCGGGCGCGTGCTCTCGTGCAGCGACATGTTCTTCGGGGTGCGCCACAACCTCATCATGCCCGGCCGGGCGGCGAACATGGGAGAGGGCTGGGAGACGCGGCGGCGGAGGGGGCCCGGGTACGACTGGGCGCTCGTGGCGCTCGCGGCTCAGGGCGAGATCGCGCGGATCGAGGTCGACACGAACCACTTCAAGGGCAATTACCCCGACAGCTGCATGATCGAGGGGATCGACGCGGCGGGGCGCTCCGCGGCGGAGCTCGCCGGCGCGGGCGAGTGGCGGGAGATCGTGCCGCGGACGAAGCTCCAGGCGCACACGCGTCATCTCTTCGAGGAAGAGCTCCGCGCGACGGGGCCATTCACGCACGTGCGCCTGAACATCTATCCTGACGGCGGCGTGAGCCGGCTCCGCATCTTCGGTAACGCGACCCGGAGCGGGGCGGCCGAGCAGCGGCTCCGCTGGCTCAACGCGCTGACGGAGCCGGAGGCCGAGGCGGAGCTCCGCGTGGCGTGCGGCTCGTCGGCGTGGGCGTCGCAGATGGCGGCGGCGCGGCCGTTCCGCGATGAAGGGCACCTCTCCGCGGCGGCGGGGCAGGCCTTTGCGCGGCTCGCGCCGGAGGACTGGCTCGAGGCGTTCCGCGCGCACCCCCGCATCGGGGAGACCAGGCCGCAGGCGGAGGCCGCGGAGGCGAGCGCGACAGCGAGGCGCTTCTCCAGCCAGGAACAGGCGGGGATGAGCGCCGCGGCAGTGGATACGCGGGAAGCGCTCGCGCGCTTGAATCGCGTCTATGACGAGAAATTCGGGTTCATCTACATCGTCTGCGCCACCGGGAAGAGCGCGGACGAGATGCTGGAGGCGCTGCGCGCGCGGCTCGAGCACACGCCAGAGCAGGAGCTGCCCATCGCCGCGGACGAGCAGCGGAAGATCACGGCGATCCGGCTGAAGAAGCTCTTGTGGGGCGGATAGAGCCCCGGGGCGCGGCCCACGAGGAGGGAGCGCGCCGGGCGAAGGGAGCGCCGGCGCGTCGGGAGTCGGGGCGATCGGGTGTCCGAGCGTGGGGCGCTCAGCGCGAGAGCTGGCCTCGCAGCGCGCCGTCGGGGAAATCGGCGGTGCGCACGGCGACGTAATACCTCTCCGGATCGCCGAGCAACGCGCTCAGGTCGTCGCGGGCCGCGCTCACGCAGCCGCTGGAGCTGCCGCCGGTCGGCGGCATCAGCGTGATGATCCCGCGGCCCGCGCGGCCGATGGGGCCCTCGTGGATGCGCGCCGCGATCGCCGGCGCGATGCCCGCCACCGCGAGGTCGAAGCAGATCTCGCCGCGGTCGAGATCGAGCGTGACGCGGGCCGCGCCGCTCCCCTTCGGATCGCCGGGGCCGGGCACTTCGTCTTGCCCCGTGAGCGCCGCCGTGAGCAAGCGGACCGGGCGCTCAGGCAACGCCGCGCGCGCCAGCGCCGTCGCGAGGAGGACGGCGCCCAGCGCGAGCATCGTGAGGTGCTGCATGTCTCCCTCCTGCACATCACGGGGATGTGCAATTCGAGGGCGCCACAAAGAGCAAGGACGACGCCGCCCACACGCCACAGGCCGCCCCGCACGTCGGTCGATCGCGGGGGCGGCGAGGGGGCCGCGACGGACACGGCGACTCGCCCCGATCGCCAAGGCGCGCTGGAGAGAGATAGAGGCGGACAGCGGACCCGGATCAGCACACGACGCGGGGAATCGACGTCACCTGCCGGAGGTCGCAAGGCGGCCCCTGCTCCACGCGGGCGGACAGGCCGCAGGCGCAGCCAGAGCAGCGGCGGAGGCATCCGCATGAGCACGCCCGGTCCGTCGCGGGCGGGGGCTCAGGGTTGACGACGAGTCCGCCTTCTGCCAGGAGACGGACGCGCGCGAGGCGCGCGGAGCGCACGGCGGAGGCACACGATGAGCACAGAGATCTCGAAGACCGACAACGACGACTGGACCATGCCCAAGCTCATCGCGCTCGCGTTCACGACGCTCCTCGTGGCCTTCTCGGTCATCTACCTCATCTCTCCCTGAACGGCGCCCGTTCGCCCGTTCCCCGGCGCGCGCCGGCCCCACGAAGGGCGGCGTGCGCTATAGCTTCCTGACGCAGCGCACGCCGAGCGCGTCCGTCACATCGGTCGGGTCCCAGCCGGTCCGCAAGCGCGCGGAGAGGTCCTCCGGTTGAGGCTGCCACCAGCTGCCGCCGCGGATCACCCGCGCGGAGCCGCGCTCGACGTTCGCGCAATCGCGGCACGGCTGGGGGTACGTCCCCTCGAAGTCCAGGGTCCACTCCCACACGTTCCCCGCGAGGTCGGCCTGCCCCCACCGGCCATCACCCCTCGGCGATTTCGCTCCGACGGCGGCGCTGCCCGTCACGTCGAACACGGCGTAGGTCGAGTTCGGAAACGCGTTGCCCCACGGATACGCCCGCTGCTCGCTCCCGCCAGCCGACGCGTAGTCCCACTCCGCCTCTGTCGGGAGCCGCCCGCCGTCCCAGGCGCAGAAGGCGAACGCGACGAACCAGCTCACGCAGCTGATCGGCTTGAGCTCGTTCCCGCCAGCGTCGTCAGTCCACGAGTGCAATCCCGGGTTGCACTTCAAGTCCTCCCTCAGCGCGGCCTGGCTCGCGGGCAGACGGGAGTCCCACGCCGCGTCCCAGCCGCTCCGCATGATCGCCGGGTGAGCTCCAGCGCCGGCTGCGGGTCGGCTCGCGGGATACGCCTCGACGAACTTGCGGAACCGTCCGACGGTGACCTCGTAGCGATCCAGGCGCAGGTCGCTCACCTCTGCCGGATACGCCGAGTCGTTGCTCCGGTCGTAACTGCCGCCCGGAACGCGCAGGCTCGCGCAGCAGGGCTGGTTCCGCTCCAGCCCGCAGGTCTCGCCCGCCCCGGTCTCGCCCAGGCGGCAGCTCGACGGCAGGATGCACCGGCCCGCGCCGCACCAACCAGCGCATCCGGCAAGGCTCCACCGCCCGTCGCTGCCGCACACCTCGATGAGATCGCCGGCGCACCGGGACTCGTCGGGAGAACACTCGACAGGGGTCCCCCCGCCCCCGCCTGCGTCACCGCCGCCGGCCTCACCGCCGCCAGCCGCTGCGCCGCCGGCCTCGCCGCCGCCCGTCGCACCGCCACCTGTCGCGCCACCGCCAGTCGCACCGCCACCCGTCGCGCTGCTGCCAGCCCCGCCGCCACCGACCGCCATGCCCGACCCACCACCTGCTCCACCGCCAGCGGCGCCAGCGCCGCCGTCGTCATCGACGAAGCTCCGCGCCTTCTGCTCGCACCCCGGCCCGAGCGCGGCCATCGCGACGGCCAGCCAGCCAGCGCTGCGCCGGCGATCCCGAGCTTCACCCGAACGAATTCGTAGAGCGCCCACAGTTCACCCTCACAGTCGCCCACCGCCGGGCACCCGCCATCGTATCATGTGGGACACCTCCTTCACCCCGCCTGGCCGTCGACCTCGCGGCGCCTCCGGGCGCACCACGGACGGCAGGCGCACGCGTCGCGCTCGCCGCGCGGGACGGCGCTCTCGCGCGGACGCGCGCTCAGCTGCCTCGGTACGTGGTGTAGCCGTGAGGGCTGAGCAGCAGCGGGACGTGATGGTGCTGCGCCGGGTCCCGGATCTCGAAGAGGATCGACACCGTGGGATAGAAGCTCTCGCATCCGAGCGCCGCGTAATAGGCGCCTGTGTGGAAGGTGAGACGGTAGCAGCCCTGGAGGGGCCGTTCGCCGGGCGGCAGCAGCCCCTTCTGCCGGCCGTCGCCGTCGGTCGTGCCCCGTCCGACCTCCCGGTAGCCACCGCCGTCGTCGACCTCCAGCACCACCAGCACGCCGCTCGCCGGGCAGCCCCGTGACGTGTCCAGCACGTGCGTCGTGATCGCGCTCATCGGTCCTCCTCGCCGCTCGGGCCCTCCGCGGTGCGGGCCATTCCGGTGCTCTCCTATCACGCGCTCCGGCGCGCCACGATGACTTGAAAGGATCGGCCTCTGAGCTCGTCCGGCGTGAGGCCGGTCCTCTCCGCCGCCTCGCCCTCCGTCATCGCCCCCGCGCCGATCGCGCGCAGGAAGAAGCCCAGGAGCCCCTGCCCCGTCGCGGCGTCGTCGAACACGGTCCCGGCGACGGTCGCCTGGGCGGCCCGCTCGACGAAGCTCCGCAGCCGCGCGGCGGCCGCATCGACGCCCTCCAGGAAGAACGCGTACGTGGCGGCGTAGCGGACCGGCAGCTCCGCGGGGTGGAGGTCCCAGCCCTGGTAGTAGCCGCTCTCGAGCGCGCGGCGAACCTGCCCGTACTTCAGCCGCCATGCGCCCACGACCGCGCGACGGTTCTCCTCGCTCTGCTGCGGCGTGAGCGGCGCGCCGCCTGAGCGCGCGCGGTGCGGGCCGACGGGCAGGAGGTTGCTCGCGCCGTCGGAGAGCCAGAGCCCCGAGCCGGCCAGCGCGACCTGCATCACGTGCCGCGCGAAATCGCACGCCGGGTGGGCGAGGTGCTGATGGGCGGCCGTGATCTCGCAGCTCGCCGTGTAGTCATAGGCGCCGAAGTGCGCCGCCACGCACCGCCCGCGGGCCGCCTCGACCAGCCCGGGCAGCGCGATCTCCCCGCGCGGGCCGATGATCGACGCCGGCGTCTCGACCATCAGCTCGATGCGGATCGAGCCGGCCGGCAGCCGCAGCGCGCCCTCGAGCGCGTCGAGGGCGTCGGCCAAGGCGGAGACCTGCTCGGGCGCGACCACCTTCGGCAGCGTCACCGCGAAGGCGGGCGGGAGCGCGCCGCCCGACGCGGCGACGAGCGCGGAGAAGAAGACGTCGAGCGTCCTCAGGCTCCGCTCGGCGCACCCGTCGCCGAGCGGCTTGATCCTGATCCCGAGGAACGGAGGCAGGCTGCGCGCGGCCATGCCGAGGGCGACCTCGCGCGCCGCGGCCGCGGCGTGCGCGTCCTCCTCGCTCCCGGGGCGCACGCCGTAACCGTCCTCGAAATCGATGCGCAGGTCCTCCACGGGCTCACGGCGGAGCTTGTCGAGCACGCGCGCGTGCACCGCGTGCGCGAGCCGCGCAGCCCCGGAGGCGCCCTCGGCCGCGCCTCCGCCCGCCTCGATCGCGGCCGCGAGCGCGAGGGCGTCGGCCCGCCCCTCCGGGAGCCCCTCGGCCCCCGGCAGGCCGATCGCCCGCGCGAAGGCGGCGAAATCGGGCGCGTGCTCCTCGACGGCGCGGAGCGCCACCGCCCCGAGCTTCCGGGCCGTGTCGGCCTTGAACAGGTGGGCGCCGCCGTAGACGGTGTGGACCGGCTGGCGCGCGCCGGTGTGGTCGAAGACAGAACGCCCGCTGCGGAGGCGCGAGAGCGCGCCGCGCAGCGCTTCGGAGGAGAGGCTCGTCTGGAACATGGTGTGCCTTCAGCGGGTAGGGCGCACACGAGATGCCGCCTGACTCGGCACGTCAAGTGGCGCTCGCGCTCCTCGCGAGGAGGCGCCATGCTGCGACCCGCGCCGCTCGAGCGGGCGCGAGGAGCGCCGCGCGCGGGGGCGGCGGCGCTGGCGAGGGCGGCGGCCCCGGCGCCGCCGTTGCGCGCGCAGCGCTCGGGGTGTATCCGTCGTTGGAGGACTTGAATCCATGATGAGACGCCGAGACTTTCTTCGCGCCACCCTGGTGACCGCTGGTTCGGTGGTCGTGCCAACTGCCTGCTCCGATGATGGGGACGCCATCGGCACATGCGACGTGCACGAGGATGACGGGTTCTTCCCGCAGTCGGTGGCCTCCGGCGACCCGAGGCACGATAGCGTCGTGCTGTGGACCCGGCTCATCGATAGCAAGCAACCGCAGTCGGATCTCACCCTGGCGCTCGTGGTCGCGCTCGACGAGGGGTTCACGCAGCTCGTGGTGCTCACAGCGAGCTCCGACAACGTGGCCACGGTGGGATCGGACAGCACGCAGCTCCGCGTGACCGCCCGGGCGGAGTTCGATCACTGCGTCAAGATCAAGGTGAACGGCCTGAGCCCCGGCACCACGTACTATTACCGCTTCTACTACATGACAGGAGAGGGCTGCGTCAGCTCGCGCGTCGGGCGGACGCGGACGGCGCCCGCGCCGGGCGCGGACGTGCCGGTGCGCTTCGCCTTCGTGTCCGGCCAGGACTACATCGGTCGCTACTACAACGCTTATGTGGCCCTGGCGAAAGAGGAGCTCGACTTCATCGTTCACCTCGGGGGCTATGTCTACGAGACGACCGGGAACCCGAGCCTCCAGGCCGCCCCGGGGCAGCGCAGCATCTCGTTCTCCGACGTGGACGGCGCCATCGCGTTCCAGCCGGCGGAGGGCGCGGCCTACCACGCCGCCAAGTCGCTGAGCAATTACCGGGAGCTCTACAAGGCGTACCGGTCCGACCCGGCGCTGCAGAGGGTACACGAGCTCTTTCCCATGATCGCTGTCTGGGGCGATCACGAGTTCTCCGACGATTGCCACGGCGCGACGGCGGCCTATCTGGACGGCCGAGAGCCGGAGACGGACGAATACCGGCGCAAGGCGGCGAACCAGGCCTGGTTCGAGTACATGCCGGCCGAATACCCGAATGATCCGAAGGGCGACGAGTTCCGCTACGACAGCGCGGTCGAGTACCCGGACGATATCACCATCTACCGGGACTTCCCGTTCGGGAAGCACGTCCACCTCGTGATGACGGATCTCCGCTCTTACCGCGCGGATCACATGATCCCGGAGGAGGCCTTTCCGGGAAAGGTCGTCGTTCAGCAGGCGGAGCTCGATAACGAGTTCACCCCGGAAGAGGTCGCTGCGTTGTCCCGCTACGGGAGCCGCTACATCGGGGACATCGACGGCAGCGCGTGGATGGACTACAAGGACGCGCTGGGGATCGCCGCTCCCCTGTTCGGCTTTGACCCGCTCCTCGGGTTCGCTCAGAACGAGACGCCGCGCCCCATCAGCGCTATCGTCGTCAACGAGATAGTGGCGAAGCTGAACGAGCAGAGGCCCGACACCGAACAGGTGCCCCTCATCAGCGCAAGCGAGATGAGCTTCATGGACGTCGGGCTCGCCTACGCCGATCTCGGAAAGTCGGATTATCACAGCGCATTCGGGTCCCGTTACTTCGTCGTCAAGGAGCCATTCGACGCGATCTCGACGATTGCTCTCAAGGCCGACGCGGCCCGCGGGGTCGTCATGGGAGACGCGCAGAGAGCCTGGTTCCAGAAGACGATGGAGGACTCCAAGAGCACCTGGAAGGTATGGGGGAACGAATACCGCCTTTCACAGCTCGTCGTCGCCCACACCACGGAGCCTGCGGAGCCCGAGCAGGAGTCGCTGACCCGGCACTTCTACCTGAGCTGTGACGGCTGGGACGGCTTCGGTAAGGAGCGGGACGAGCTCATCGAGATGCTCGCCGCGGTCGAGGGCAACGTGGTGTCGATCACCGGCGATCTCGGCGCCTTCCTCGCAGGGACACCGGCTGTAGAGGGCGCCACGTCCACGACCAAGATCGTGGAATTCGGGGGCGCCGCGATCTCGTCGGCCACGTACCGCTCGGTGCTGACGAAGCAGCTGGCGAGCCATCCGACGCTGAAAGACGCCCCGGAGATGGAGGACATCGACGGCAGCATGAAGGCGGCCAATCCGTACCTCGCGTTCAGCAACGCCACGAGCAACGGGTTCTGTATCGTCGAGGCGAATGCCGACGAGTTCGTCGTGAGCATGCACATGATCCCGGAAGACGCGCTCGCCGCCCCGATGTACGACGAAGCCGGCGCGGCGGCGCTCGACCGGCAGATCACGATCGCGCGGTACAAGACGTTGGCGGCCGAGTCCGAGCTGTACTGGGACGACAATGGCACCTGGAAGCAGATCCCGGGCACTCCAAGCTAGGACGTAGGATCCATCGGCCAAGCTGGTCGGCCGGAGCTGCCGACCAGCCTGGCCGTCGGCACACAGCTCTGGGCACGAGCGACGGCCGGCCTGTAGCGGGGTGCAGATTCGTGTGATGCGGGCTCAGCCGCCAGGCAGGCGAGTGAGGCGTACGAAAGTACGCCGCAGCGAGCCGAACGACGCGGATGAGCCCGGAGCGCACGAAGATGCGCCCCGCTAGCGCGCCAGCATCACCACGGTGCCGTCACGGCAGGCGATCGCCATCCGCTCCTCGCCGGCAGGGATGACGGCGACCGGCGCGGAGCAGACGCGCTCGGCCGCGATGGAGACGTTGCCGTCCGCCTCGACGACGCCGGCGCGCCCGCCCGCGCGGACGAAGCCGACGCGGCCGGTGCGATCGATCACGATCGGCGGGCTCGGCTTCGCGTCCACCGGGCCGAAGAAGCCGGAGAGCCCGCCGTCGGCGGGCTGGGTGCCCGGAGGCCTGTCGATCGCGACCCGGAACGCCAGGTCGCCCGATGCGTTGACCCCGAGGAGCAGGCCGGTCGTCGACAGGACCACGGCCACGCCCCCGGCGCCGATGGCGGGCGGCCCGTCGAGCGCGCTGAAGGCCGCGCCGGCGCGGACGCCGGCGGTCCCGGTCGGCAGATCCAGCGCGACCAGGCGGCGGGCGTCGACGACCGCGAGCAGCGTGCGGGCGTCGGCGAGGGCCGCGCCGCGGCGAGGCACGCCGCCGAGCGAGCCGAGCCGCCTCGGCGCGCCGGGCGGACGCCAGGTCAACACCGCGCCCGACTCGGTGGTCACCAGCGTGCCTTCAGGGCCCGCGAGCAAGGCGCCCGTCGCGCGATCCGCGATCTCGGCGCGGGCGCGCACGGTCCCGTCCGCGGCGAGCTCGACAAGGGAGCGCCCCAGGGCCGCCACGAGCCCGCCGTCGTCGAGCGCGAGGGGCGTCACGTCGGCGTCGCGCCCCCGGAGGCCGAGGGGGACGGCGAAGCGCACGCTCCCCGCAGGCGTGAGCCCGACCGCGACGCCGGACGAAGTGATCAGCGCGAGGGTGCCGTCGCTCGTGAGCACGGCGGGCGCGAGCGGCGCGCTGTCGCCGATGCGCACGCGCCAGCGCTCCCGGCCGTCCGCGCCGAGCTTGACGACCTCCGGGACCGTCAGCGGGAGGAGGAGATCGCCCGCGGCGTCCACGAGCGGCGCAGCGTCGATCCCGCCGCGGAGCTGCTTTCGCCACGCCTCGCGCGCCGGGAAAGGCAGCCGCGCGGCGGAGCGGCCCGTGCGGCGCGCGTCGAGCCGCTCGCTGGGCGCGAAGCCGCGGGGCGCGCCGACCACGATCGTGTGCGGCCGGCTCGTGTCGACGGCGTCGGCGAAGGCGAGCGGCGCCGCAGCAGAGAGCAGGAGCGCGGCCGCGGCGAGGGCCGCCGTCCGGGCGCGGCGCGGCCTTCGCGGGCTGGGCGCCGTCGTGCGCGCGGCGCTCATCGGCCGCCCTTCACGGTGAACTCGACCTGCACCTCGGGGATCTCGGCGCCGCCCGGCGCGACGAACGGCGGCGCGACGCTGCCGTAGGCGGTGAGGATGTCCCCGCGCTGGGCGGGGTTGTCGGCGCCATGGACGAGGCGGACCTTGCACGCCTCCGGAGAGCGCGGCGCGGCGCTCGCGCTCGCGGCGGCCGCGCCGCCCTCCTTCCCGCCCGCGCAGCCGGACGCGGGCGGGATCGAGAGCAGGATCAGCGTCGAGTATCCCTGCCGGCGCACCTCGAGGACCTCGCCGGTCAGCGCGATCGGCTTGCCGATGTGGTCCTTCCCGCCGGCGGCGAGCTCGGCGTACCCGATGGGACCGCGGCCGGCGAACTCCTTCGCGGCGGTGTCGAGCCGGTCGACGCGGCGCACCGCGAGCTTCGCGATGCGCGGCGCCATTCCCTGCATCTTCGCGCGCACCTCGAACTGGGTCGCGCCCACGGACGAGACGTTCATCACGTGCGCGAAGGTGCCGTCGGGGCGAACCGCGATCGGGTGCGCGCCGGCGAAGATCTGCGCGCCGCGGGCCGTGCGCCCGGCGAGCACGAAGCTCTCCTTGTCGATGACCACGCTCGGGCCGGGCGACTCGATGGTGAGCGGGACGATGCCGACCGCGACGCTCACCATGCCCTGCTCGCGCGGGCCGTCGGGCGGCGTGACGGTGTACGGCACCTGCCGGCTCAGCGTCTTCGTCTCGTCCGAGGGCCCCGTGACCGCGTCGGTGACGTCGATCGACTCGATGGCCCGGCCGCTCGTGAGCGCGACCTCCTTGCCGTCGAGGATCACCTGCGTGCCCTTGCTCGCCTCGACCACGACCTGGATCGAGGGCCGCTCCCCTTGCAGCGTGCCGAGGTCGGGCCGGATCCGGTAGGCGACGTGGATGGAGACGCCGACCGTCTCGTCGCGCCCGCTGCCGGGGCGGTCGATGGCGACCTTCATCCGGTTTTCGCCGACGGAGAGCGGGCTCGCGAGCGGGATCTGGGCGACGCGGCCGGCGGTGGTCGCGCTCCCCTCGCCGATGGAGACCGCGGTGCCGTCCGGACAGCTGTCGCACCGGAGCTCGATGACCTCGCGGCCCCCGGCGTCGGCGCGGGCGCGCGCGGTCACCGGGGGCGCGCTCGGCCAGAGGAGCGCGAACAGGACCGCGCCGAGCGCGAGCACGCCGCCCGCGACGACGACGGCGACGGCCCGACGCGACGTGCGCGGGCGCCTCTCGCCCTTTGGCGGCGGGAGCCGCTGCTTCAGGCGATGAGGGCGCATGAGCGCCGGGTTCTGCAGTGGAGGGGCGCGGAAGCGCGCCGGCGCGATCGTGGCGCCGAGCTCTCCGGCCGGCTGGTAGCGCGAGTCGAGCTCGGGCTCGGGATCGGCCGGGGCTCCGGGCGCGAGCGGCGCGATGCCCGGCCGGGCGACGCCGACCAGCGTCCGCGACACGGCGGGCAGCGGCACCGGAGCGCGCGGCGCCGCGAGGCCCGGGGCGATCGGCACGGTGCGGTCAAGGCGCAGCTCGCCCGGCGCCGCGTGGAGCGGCGCGGCCGGCGCTGCGTGGTGCGGCGCGGCCGGCGCTGCGGGCGCGTCGAGGCGCGCTCCCGGGGCCACTGCAGCCGGGGTCCCGACGACGAGCGTGCCCCCGGCCAGGCGTGGATCGGCCTGCGCCGGCGCAGGCGCCGCGCCGAAGATCGCGGCGGGCATGCCGACGATCGTGCGCGAGGCGGCGGCCGGCCCGCCGGCCATGGGCGGCATCGCGGCCTGGCCGGGGCCCGCGCCGCCCGGATCGCCGGGGGCGGACGGCGTCTGTCGGAGCAGATCGGGGAGCGTAACGCCGACCATGGTGCGGGCCGCGGGCTTCATGCCGTAGTAGCCGGCCGCTCCGCCCGGCGGCGCGAGCGCGGCGCCGCAGTGCGGGCATGCGATCGAGCCCTCGGGTACGGGTCTCCCGCAGTGCGGGCAGTGCATGGCGCCATGGTAGCGAGGAACCGCGGCGCGGTCAGGCTCCGGGCGCTGCGGCCGGCGCGCGGCCCCTCTCCGGCGGCCAGAAATGCCGGCAAAACGTACGAGAGGCGCGCGAGGACGCACCCCGCAGCGCCGGATCGGGCGCACAGCGCAACAGTTGGCCCTGGCACGGCAGGTAGGCTAACGCGGACGTATGCTCGCGAAGCGCATCATCCCGTGCCTCGATGTCAAGGACGGCCGCGTCGTGAAGGGCGTCCGCTTTGTGGGGCTGCGGGACGCCGGCGATCCCGTCGAGGCCGCCCGCCGTTACGACGCCGAGGGCGCGGACGAGATCACGTTCCTCGACATCACCGCGTCGCACGAGAAGCGCGGCATCATCCTCGACGTCGTGGCGCGCACGGCGGAGGTGCTGTTCACGCCGCTGACGGTCGGAGGCGGCGTCAAGTCCGAGCAGGACATCGAGGCGCTCCTCAACGCGGGTGCGGACAAGGTCGCGATCAACACGGCCGCCGTCAACGATCCCGACCTCGTGCGGCGCGCCGCGGACCGCTGGGGTGCGCAGGCGATCGTCGTGGCGATCGACGCGCGCCGGATCGCGGATCCCTCGCGCGTGGCCTGGACGGTGGTGACCCACGGCGGCCGGCGGGACACGGGGCGCGACGCGGTCGCGTGGGCCGAGGAGATCGCGCGGGCGGGCGCGGGCGAGCTGCTCGTCACGAGCATGGACCGCGACGGCACGCGGGACGGCTACGATCTCCTGCTGACCGCCGCCATCGCGCGGGCCGTTCCGGTCCCGGTGATCGCCTCGGGCGGCGTCGGGACGCTGGATCACCTGCGCGCCGGCCTCGTCGAGGGCGGCGCCGACGCCGCGCTCGCCGCGTCGATCTTCCACGACGCCGAGTACACGATCGGCGAAGCGAAGGCGTACCTCGAGGCGGCGGGGGTGCCGGTCAGGCCGGCGCGCGCGGGCGGGCCGGGCGACGCGGCGGGCCGGGGGCGCTCGTGAGCGCTTGCGTCACGCTGGAGGAGGTCGTCGCGGCGGCGCACGCGCGGAGCGCCTCGCTGGTGCCGGAGACCTCGGGTTACCTCGCGCTCGCCGTCAGCGACGCGACGTCGCGCCTGCCCCTCAGGCTCGACGATCGCGCGGTGCTGCTCACGACCGAGGGCACCGTCACGGTGCGCACGCGCGGCGATGCGGTGGCGCCGGCCGAGGCGGCGCGGCTGCTGCGCGACCTGCTCGCCCGGCTCCTCGCCGCGTCCGCCGGCAGCATGCCCAACCTCACGGCGACGGCGCGCCCTCGACCCGCGCACGAGCAGGACCCGGAAGCGGTCGCCCGGGAGCTCGAGGCCGCGCTGATCCCGGTGAACCGCAACGCCGCCCGGCGGGCGCTGGCGCGGCTCGCCCGTGAGACGCTGCGCGCCAAGGAGGCCGGCCGGCTGAGGCGACCGCGTCCGGAGGTCCAGGCGAAGCCTGCGGCGCCGGAAGCGGACGAGATGCGGCCGCCGCCGCAAGCGGAGCACGCGCGGCGCGATGCGACCGCCGCTGCCCCGCGCAGCGACGCCCCCGCTGCTGCGCGCAGCGATGCCCCCGCTGCCCCGCTGCCGAATCCCATCGTGGAGCTCACGCTCAGCCCCGGACCGGTCGCACCTGCGATCGTGGAGCTCACGCTCAGCCCCGGGCTCGTCGCGTGTGCAACGGCCGCGGCGGCGCTCCCGGCGCCTGCAAGCGCAGGCGATGCTGCCGGGGCGGTGGCTGTCGACCCGTGTCCCGAGATCCCATCGGCGCCTGCGCACGCCAGCGAGCAGGTCGATGCGCCCGAGCGCGCATCGCATGCCAGCGAGCAGGTCGATGCTCTGCCGGAGCCGACCCCGACCGTCGTGCAGGCGGTGGTGGAGATCCATGAGGCCGCAGCGCCGGCCGAGATCCCGGTCATCCCGGAGCTCATCGAGCCTGCTCGGACGATCGCGCCGGTGGCGCCGCTCGCGCGCACGGCGGCGGAGGTCGCTCCTGAAGAAGCGCGGCCCGTACCCGTTCCGTCGCTCGTCGTCTGCGGCCCCGTTGCCAGCAGCGAAGCGCTCACGAGCCCCGAGGGGATCGAGGTGCTCCTCGTCGACTTCTCCCCGGCTCCTCCCGGCGTCACGCTGTCTTCCCGGGAGCCGACACCGACCCAGTCGATCCTCGTCGAGTTCTCCCCGGATCCCGCCGACGTCGTGCCGCTCTCGCAGGAGCCGACGCCGACCGTGGCCACGGCCGTCTGGGAGGAGAGGGAGGCGGCCGACGAAGCCGTGCTCTCCCCCGTGGCGGACGCGCCTGCCAGCGTGACCGAGGTCCCGGAGTCCATCGAGACGTCGCGCGCGCCCGCCATCCATTTCATGGCGGCGGACGCGGCGCTCCAGGTCACACCGGCCTATGGCGCCTGGCCGCTCGTCCGTCGGGTGGACCTCGCTGTACCTGCGGTTCCTCGAGCGGTCGTCGCGCCGTTCGACGAGACGCCAGAAGCGCGGCACACGCTGCCCTGGCCCCTTCCGGCGCAGCGCGACGACGACGCTCCGGCTGCACCGCCCCTGACTGCTCCGACTGCGCCGGTCGAGGCCTTGCTGGCGGCGGAGGCCGACGGTCCGGAAACCGCGCACGCCGGCACGCCGCCCGCAAACGCAGCGCCCGAGGAACTGCACGCTGACGCAGCTCCCGAGCAACCGCCTATTGTTCTCGCTCCCGAGGAACTGCCCGCTGACGCGGCTCCCGAGCAGCCGCCTGCTGTTCTCGCTCCCGAGGAACTGCCCGCTGACGCGGCTCCCGAGCAGCCGCCTGCTGTTCTCGCTCCCGAAGAACCACCCGCTGACGCAGCTCCCGAGCAACCGCCTGCTGTTCTCGCTCCCGAAGAACCGCCCGCTGACGCAGCTCCCGAGCAGCCCCCTGCTGTTCTCGCTCCCGAGCAGCCGCCCGCTGACGCAGCAGCTCCCGAGCAGCCGCCTGCTGTTCTCGCTCCCGAAGAACCGCCCGCTGACGCAGCTCCCGAGCAGCCGCCTGCTGTTCTCGCTCCCGAGGAACCGCCCGCTGACGCAGCTCCCGAGCAGCCGCCTGCTGTTCTCGCGCCCGCGGATGCAGCATCAGCGCAGTCTCACGCCGACGCCGATCCGGAAGAGACGCCGTGCCCGGCGGAGCTCGGTCCCATCGATGCGATCGTGTGGAACGCCTCGCGGCGATCCCGGAGCGCGCGCCCTCCCGCGGATGGCGTCGACGCAGGCGCTTCCCGGGTCGACGAGCTCGTCGCGCGCTTCGTCGCGCAGTCCGAGCACAGCGCGCAGCGCCGCGCGGCGCGCAGCATGAAGGCGCTCGCTGGCCTCGATCTCACCCTCACGCCGCCGCCGGTCGCTGCTGTCTCCGGCACCTCCGCGCTCGCCATCCGCGGCGCGCGCCCGCCGCTCGCCGGGGCGCTGAGCCCCGTTGCATCCGAGCTCGCCACGCCCGGATCCGCTCCGGTCGCCCTGATGGACGACGGCAGCAGGCCGCCTGTGCCGCTGGTGGCCCCGCGCCGAAGAAGAGGCCTGTCCTTGTGGCTTGCGCTCCTCGCGCTCGCCCTGCTCTGCGCCGGGCTCGCTGGAACGCTGCGGCCGGAGGTCTTCGCCTCGCTGACGGAGCCGCTCGCGCGGGGAGCGCTCCAGATCGTCCCGCGCGCCGAGGCGAGGACGCCCTCCCCTCACGATTGACGTTGCCCCGGGGGAGCGACGACACTCGTCGCCATGCAAGAGCAGAGCATGGCGATCGTGAAGTCGCTCGTGAGCGTGGCGTGGGCGGACGGCGAGTTCCACGAGGCCGAGCGCGAGATGGTGGAGGGGCTGATCGCGGCGTTCGAGGCGAACGAGGACCAGGCGAAGGAGATCCGCGCCTACGCCTCCGAGCGAAGGACGCTGGACGACGTGCCGCTCGGCGAGCTCGGCGGCGACGACCGCCGCGCGCTGCTGCAGCACGCCGTGCTGCTCACGTTCGTCGACGGCGAGCAGCACGACGCGGAGAAGCAGTACATCGCCGCGCTGACCAAGAAGCTCGAGCTCCCCGAGCCAGAGTCCGCGGAGATCATCCAGGCGGCCGAGGCCCGCGCCCGACGCCTCCTGACCTTGCTCTGACGCAGCCTGAGCGGCGCCCGAACGCCGCTGGCCCGGCCGCCGCCGGGACTCCCGCTGCGATCTCGGCCCGCCGCCCTCTTCGACCGGCGGGCCGCGATCCTCTGTGCTCCGGCAGGAAACCGAACCCCGGGCGATGTCGCTCTGCCGATACGGCGCGCCGCGCGGTCATGGATCGCCGAGCAGCCTGTCCGCGCGCGTGGTGCACCGGCCAGCGTCGCGCAGCGCAATACGGGCATCGCTGAAGGTGCGTCACACGCCGCACTTCCCCCACCACAGACATCACCCCCACACCTCCAGCTCCAGGCGCGATCTCCCGCAGATAAAGGCCTTGGCGGGATAGCGACAGCAGAATCTCTTGACAGCGTGGACGTCATGCAAGAATATATCCAATTAAGATAACGACTTTCATTTTCATGTTCATGAAGGGATCGCCGACCATGCCTGTGAAGAGAACCTGGTTGTCCGCGCAGCGGACCGTGCTCGCGACGTTCGGACTTTCCTGGTGCGTGCTGCTCGGTGGAGTGGCTGCGTGCGGAGACGACTCCGACGACTCAGCGAACTCCGGGGGCGGCGGCGCTGGCGGCGCTCCCTCGACGAGCAGCAGCGGCGGCGGCGGCGCTGGCGAGGGCGGCGGCACCGGCGGCAGCGACACCGGCGGCGGTGGTGCTGGCGAGGGCGGCGGCACCGGCGGCAGCGACACCGGCGGCGGCGGCGCTGGCGAGGGCGGCGGCACCGGCGGCAGCGACACCGGCGGCGGTGGCGCTGGCGAGGGCGGCGGCACCGGCGGCGGCAGCGACACCGGCGGCGGCGGCGCTGGCGAGGGCGGCGGCACCGGCGGGGGCGGCGGCGCTGACGAGGAGCCTTGGTCGACCGGATTCGCAGGGGTCGTGGCGCTCGACGAAGCCACGGACGACCGCTTCTGGGCCGTGGCGTTCGACGCCGAGTCCAGAGCTTACGCCGCGGGGCACGTGGCCGTGGCGGGCGACACGTACATGGCGGTGGCGCGCTTCAAGACCGATGGCTCGTTCGACGCGACCTTCGGCACGAACGGGGTCGCGAGGGTCAACGTGGTCGCAGGCAAGACCACGGAGACCGCGCGCGGCATCGTCCTGCAGTCGGACGGGAAGGTCGTGCTCGCCGGCCAGGTCGAGCACGACCCGAGCGCCACGCCGTCGGACGCGGATCTCGCGGTCGTGCGGTTCAACACCAACGGCACGCTGGATACGACCTTCGGCACGGAGGGCATCGCCATCCACGATCTCGGCGCCGGCGAGGGCAACACGGGCGATCTGCTCTGGGGCGCCGACCGCGACGCGAACGATCGGCTGGTCCTCTTCGCCAGCAGGAAGGCGGCGGCTCGCGCCGATCGGGATCGCGCGATCGTGCGGCTCACCGCGAACGGCGCCCTGGACACCACGTTCGCGACGGAGGGCGTCCACACGCTCGACGTCGACGGGCTGAACCTGGGCGACAACCCGCGCAACGGGTTCGTGCAGGCCGACGGCAAGATCTTCTCTTCCGGCTACACGAGCGTGGGCGGCAGGAACCAGATCGTGCTGCTGCGGCTGAACCAGGACGGCACCCCGGATACGACCTTCTCGTCGGACGGCGTCGTGAGGCTCGCGCCGTTCCCGCTCGGCATGGCCGAGGCCTACGGCGCGACCCGCCAGTCGGACGGCAAGTACGTGACCACCGGATACGGGCGCTCCGAGGAGAGCGGGGCCGTGGATCTCGTGTCCTTCCGCGTCACGGCCACGGGCGGATTCGACCCCTCCTGGGGCGTGGGCGGCGGCGTCCTCCTCGACGTGGCCGGCGACAACGATCGCGGGCGCAACCTCCTCGCCCTGCCCGGCGATCGCGTCGTGATGGTCGGGAGCGCCACCCCCGCGACGGGCAACGTCGACGGGATGATCGCCCTGTTCGACAAGAACGGCGCCCTGGACACGCGCTTCGATCCCAACGGATACCGGCGCTACAGCTTCGATCGCCCCGATGACTCGCTCTACGGCGTCGCGCTGTCGCCGAACGGCGCGTGGCTCGCGGCGGCCGGATACCGGTCCGACAGCGACGGGCCCGAGGACGACGACGCGACGCTGGTCCTGCTGCCGGTCCCGGCCCAGAGGGACTGACGCTCACACGACCGACGCGCGCCGGGAGGCGCCCCCCGCTGCGTCGTGTTGACGGGCGGGGGAGCGCTCCCTCCGTGTTGACGGGCAGGGTACGACCGACGATTCTCGCGCGAAACGAGCTCGGGGCCGCCGCGACGCCGGCGGGCCCCGGGCGAGCGCCCGTATCTCAGAGAGGCTGCATGAACAGCGTGAGGCCGACAATGAACCGCGCCCGGAGCGAGAGGGCAGGCCACCGCCTCTCGACAGCGCTCCTGCTGTCGCTCGTCGGCGTCGCCGCGGCCGCCGGGTGCCGCAAGCCGCCCCCGGACGAGGTGGTCTATACGGGCCAGGGCGCGGGGCCCGGCGTCGCGCAGCCGCCAGGCAGCGGCGGGTCCGCGCCCGTGACTTCGACCGGGAGCGGCGCCACGAGCACCACAGCGGCCTCCTCCACGATCGCCACGACCGCTGGCGCCGGGGGCGCCGGGGGCGCCGGCGGCGCGGGAGGCGGCGAGCCAGTCCCCGGCGACGTGTGCCCCCCGGTCCCCGTCGCAGAAGGCCCCTTCAGCAAGGCCAAGCTGATCACCGCAGCGGCGGACTGCGCGCTGAACCGCGCCTGCGAGTTCGAGGCGCAGGCGCGCGCGCTGCACGAGAGCGCCGCGGCCCTCGCCCGCGGCCCGGGCGAGCCGAGCGCCGCCGCCGCGCGCGGCGCCTGGCTCGCCGCCATCGCGGTCTGGCAGGAGGTGGAGCTCTTCCGCTTCGGCCCTGCGGCGAGCTCCACGCAGCCCGGAGGACAGGACCTCCGGGATCAGATCTACTCCTGGCCCCTCGTGAGCCGGTGCAAGGTCGAGGAGCAGATCGTGAGCCGCGCCTATGCGCAGCCGAGCTTCTCCTCGTCGCTCATCAACGGGCGCGGCCTCGCGGCGCTCGAGTACCTCGTCTTCTACGGCGGCGGCGACAACGCCTGCTCGCAGTACTCGCCCATCAACGCGAACCGCACCTGGGCGGCGCTCGCTGCGGGAGAGCTCGCGCAGCGCAAGGCCGATTATGCGACCGCGGCGGCCGCGGACGTGCTCGCCCAGGCGGGCGCGCTCGCGCGCGCATGGGCGCCCGAGGCGGGGAGCTTCCGGGAGAAGCTCACCCAGGCCGGCCAGGGGAGCCCCGTCTTCGCGACCGAGCAGGACGCGCTCAACGCGGTGAGCGACGCGATGTTCTATGTCGAGCAAGAGGTGAAGGACTGGAAGCTCGGGCGCCCGCTCGGCTTCACCGAGGACTGCGTCACGCCCACCTGCCCTGAGGCGCTCGAGTCCCGCTTCGCCCTGGCCTCGGCGGCGCACATCCGGGCGAACCTGCGCGGCTTCCGGCGCCTGTTCCAGGGCTGCGGCGAGGGCGGCCAGGGCGTCGGGTTCGACGACTGGCTGCGCGAGGTCGGCTCCGCCGATCTCGCCGATCGCATGCTGGCGGCGCTGTCGGGAGCCCAGTCCGCCGTGGACGCGCTCGACCAGCCGCTGGAGCAGGCGCTCTCGACCGACCGAGCGAAGGTCGAGTCGGTCTACACCGCCGTGAAGGCCCTGACGGACCTGCTCAAGACGGAGTTCGTCAGCGCGCTGAACCTCGAGCTGCCCCAGTCGTCGGAAGGTGACAACGACTGAGCCCCCTGGCCGCGCGGGCCCCCTGGGGCTCGCGGCGGCGTGGTCGCGCGCGGCCGCAGCGCTGCATCGAGCGCTGCTGCGCCCGATCGACATCGCCTGGCTCGCGGCGTTCCGCGCCCTGTTCGGGCTCACGATGTGCGTGAGCATGGCGCGGTTCATCGCGTACGGCTGGGTCGACGACTTCTTCGTCAAGCCGAGCTTTCACTTCAAGTACTGGGGCCTCGCCTGGGTCGAGCCGCTCTCGCCGGCCGGGATGCACGCCCTGTTCTGGGCGCTCGCGGCGCTCGCCCTGGCGCTCGCCCTCGGCTTCATGTTCCGCGTCGCGGCGCCCCTGTTCGTCGTCGGCTTCACCTACCTGCAGGTCATCGACGTCACGACGTACCTCAACCACTACTACCTGGCGAGCCTGCTGGGCCTCCTGCTCGCGGCGTCGCCGGCGCACCGCGCCTGGTCCATCGACGCGCTGCTCTCGCGGCGCAGCGAGCGCTCCGTCTCCGCTGTGTGGCTCTACCTGCTGCGCTTCCAGGTCGGCGTCGTGTACACGTTCGCGGGGCTCGCCAAGGCCCACGCCGACTGGCTCCTGCACGCGCAGCCGCTCCGGATATGGCTCGGCTCGCGCACGGACATGCCGCTCCTCGGCCCGCTCTTCACGCACCCGTGGGCCGCGCCGCTCATGAGCTGGGCGGGCTTCCTGTTCGACACCAGCATCGTCTGGCTGCTCCTCTGCCGGAGGCTCCGCCCCTTCGCGTACGCCGCGGTGATCCTGTTCCACGTCGTCACGCGCGCGCTGTTTCCGATCGGGATGTTCCCGGTGATCATGGTCCTCTCCGCGCTCGTGTTCTTCCCCCCGGAGTGGCCCCGGCGGCTCCTCTCCCGGTTCCGGGCGCGCGCGCTCCCCGCCCACGGCGGCGCCGGCGCGCCGCCCGCGCACGCGCCGCACTCGCCGCACTCGCGCACAGACGAACCCGCCCTCCCCCCGGCGGCGCCGCCCTCGCGATCGCTGCGCGCCCTCGGGCTCGCGCTGGGCGCCGCGTACTGCGCGGTTCAGCTCGCGATGCCGCTCCGCTTCCTGGCGTACGGCGGCAACGTGCGCTGGCACGAGCAGGGGATGCGCTTCTCCTGGCGCGTGATGGTGCGCGAGAAGAACGGGAGCGTCACCTTCATCGTCCGCAACAGGCAGACCGGCCGGACATGGCACGTGAGCCCGCGGGAGTACCTCACGCGCCTGCAGGAGCGCGAGATGGCGGGCCAGCCCGATCTCATCCTGCAGCTCTCCCATCGCATCCGCGAGGACTTCGAGCGCCGCGGCCGCGGGCCGGTGGAGGTGCGCGCCGACGCCCTCGTCTCGCTCAACGGCCGCCGCATCGCGCGCCTCATCGATCCCGGCGTCGATCTCGCCACGCTCCGCGACGGCCTCGGCCCGGCGCCCTACATCCTTCCAGGTCCAGAGGGGCCTCCCCCCCACATCCGCCCGCTCTGATCGACGCGCGCATCCACGTCGGGCGCCCCGCTCCACAGCGGTTTCCCACCCACCTCTGCACCACGCAGAGCGGCGGTCACCCGCACAGGAGACGGGCCCAGATCGGCGTTTTCGGCGCGCAAGCGCACGGAAGGGCGCTGAGCACCGAAAACGTCGAGGTGGGCCCGTATCCGAAGCGGGTGACCGCCGCTCTAGAATGAGGCCTTGGCGCCGACCTGGATCCAGCGTGGCGCGTTCGGCCGGGCGCCGAAGGGCCGGCGCGACACGATGTACTGGGAGCCGAGGATGTTCCGCGCGTTCGCGTAGAGCACGAGCGGGCCGACGACACGCACCTTGGCGCTCACGTCGAAGAGGAGCTGCTCGTCGGTGGCGAGCGCCCGGGACATGGGCTCGCTTCCGGCCTTCTCCCGCATGGCTGACATGTACGTGGCGCCCACGACGACGCCGGCGCGCTCATGCTCGACCCCGACCGAGAGGCTCGCCTGGTGCCGCGGGACATAGGGCATCTCGTCGCCCTTCACGACGCGGCCGAAGATGGGGTCGTCCGAGGCGAAGCTCGAGAGGAACTCGGTCCGGGTGAGCGTGTACGCCGCGGTGATCGGCAGCTTCAGCTGGCCGAGCGGGACCTCGTGCTCCGCATACGCCTCGACGCCGTAGATCCGGGCCTCGCCCGCGTCGTACTGGCGATCGAGATCCGCGTCGAGACAGCCGCTGGAGAGCGTGCAGACATCCGTGATGTTCGAGTAATCGTTGAAGTAGCCGATGATCTCCGCGCGCAGCGGCCCGTCGGCGAAGCGAGCGCCGCCCTCGTAGTTCACGCTGAGCTCGGGCTCGACGTGCTCGTCGCTCCCCGGGGCCGGGGGGCTGAATCCTCGGTAGACCCCGGCCAGGAGACCGAGCGCCTCGGTGAGCGCGAGGTAGGCGCCGGCGCCGGGCAGGAGCGCCTGCGCGAGCCGCGTTCGCTCGCTCCCCGCCGCGCGATCCACGAGGGCAGAGCGCATGAACTCCATCCGGACGCCGGGCGTCACCGTGAGCGCTCTCCAGGTGATCGCGTCGCTCGCGTGGAGCGCGACCGCCTCGGTCCATGCCTCGTTGAACTGGGTCACGACGGTCGGTCCGCCGTCCGGCACGAGCGCGCCCCCGAGCACGAGAAACCCGTTCTCGCTGTGGCGGCGCTCGACCCGATCGTAGTGCAGGCGCAGGCCGTACTCGACGCGGTGCGAGACGGGCCCCGTGGCGACGTTCCAGCGGACGCGGGTCTCCACGCCTTGCGAGACGAAGTCGCGCTCGTTGGGGCCGATGAGCAGCGTCTCGCCCGGCGTCGAGCTGTCGAGCTGCCCGGTCAGCACGGCGTAGTACACCGCGTTCTGCGGCGTGTCCGGGGCGGCGAGCACGTCGAACAGGTTGGCCCCGCGGAAGCCGTTCACCTTGCGCCACACGCGCGAGAAGTCGTTCCGGTACACGGTCGTCGTCACCGACAGATCGCGCGACGGCTCGAGCACGTGGGTCACGGCGACCGCGGTGCGGTGGTTGCGCATGCGGTCGAGCGCGGTCACCCCGTAACGGCGGAGCGGGTTTTCCTCGAAATCCCCGTCCGTGATGCCGAGGTACGTCTCGTTGGAGAGCTCTTCCGAGTAGGTGAGCTTGAGGCGGAGCTCGTTCTTGATGCGGGCGGCCGGGTCGACGAGGTAACTGCCCTTGACCATCACCTCGTTGCGGTAAAACCCGGTGTCCGCGCCGCTCGGGAGCTCCTTGAAACCGTCGCTCCGGAGGTGCACGCCCTCGACGAGGAAGTCCATCTGACCGTCGCTCGTCCCGAGATAGGCGTGCGCCTTGCCGTAGCCGTACTGGCCCAGCGCGAGATCGACCGCGCCCGACGCGAGCGACGGGGCGGAGCGGGTGACGAGATCCACGGTGCCGCCCACGGTCTGCGGGCCATAGGCGATGGCCCCGGGCCCCTTGATCACGCGCACGTTCGACATGCGGGTGATGAGCGGGAAGTAATAAGCAGCCGGCGCGGAGTACGGCGCAGGAGAGATGGGGACGCCATCCTCCATGAGCGTCACCTTCTTGCTGCGATCGGGGTTGACGCCGCGAACACCGATGTTCGGCCGCAGGCCCAGCCCGTCTTCGCCCCTCACGTACACGCCGGGAACGCTGACCAGCACGGCGTGGGGATCGTCGTACTCGAAGCGCTCGAGCTGGCGGCTCTTGATCACATGAGCCGAGCCCGCGGTCCGCGTCACGCGCGTGCCCGCGACCGTCACCTCCACCGGCGCATCGCCGGCAGGCGCCGCCGGCGCCGGTGCAGCGCCTTCCTCGTTCACCGCCGGCGCGCCGCCGGAAGGCGCCGCCGGCGCACCACCGGGAGCAGCCGCTGGCGCTTGCGCGGCAGCATCCTGCTTCCCCGCCGGCGCATCGCCCGGAGGTGCCGCTGGCGCATCGCTCGGAGGTGCCGCTGGCGCATCGCCCGGAGGCGCCGCTGGCGCATCGCCCGGAGGCGCCGCTGGCGCCGGTGCAGGCGCGTCCCGGCCCGCCGCCGGCGCTCCCGTGCCAGGCGGCGCTCCCGGCACCGCTGGATCCCCCGGGGCCTCCGCGCTCGGTTCAGGAGACTGCGCATGAGCGACCCCGGCCACGGTGATCAGAAGCGCGGGAACAGCGAGCCCGAGACGGGCCCGGAAGCGACGGGTCTGCGTTGACATGTAATTTATATTACGAATCTATCGAATCACGCCGCATCGTGAGCTCGGTGGGCTCGCGGCGTGTCGAACTCGCGGTCATCAGGGGCCTATAACAAATGAAAGTCAACATCGAGTAGCCCTTGGATGGCGCAGGTCGACGTGCGCTTTCGCGAGACGGCAGCGCGGATGCCAAGGAGCGCGCGCCGCTGTTCGCGCTGCCGCGGAAGGTCTGCTCCGGCCCGAGAGAGACCACGTCGTTCTCAGGCGCAGGAGCGCGTTCGGAACGGAAGAGGACGGCCGTCTCGTCGAGGACGCGCCTCCGATGGGCTGCACACCGCAGGGCCGAAGCTTCCACGCGATGTTGCCGCGCCGTCGCCCACACGTCGCCCCTTCAGCGCATCTTCCCGCCGCTCTGACCGCCCCGGAGCGTTCGTCGTCGAGGAGTGCTCATGAATTACGACATCGGCATGATCTGCCCAGCCTGCGGCTGCGTCACCATCTTCCAGGCCGGCACCACCACCCCGCGGCGATGCGCGCGCTGCCACGACATGGACGCGGACACTCCGCCCCCGCCGCCGTCGTACGAGCGGCCGACCTACCCCGGCGGGCGCAGCCGAAGGCCCGAGGTCGCTCAGCTCGACTGGATGGAATGATCAGACCGGCGCGCCGAGCTGCCGAAGGAGCTCCCGCACCACCCCGCAAGCGCAGTGCTCCCGGTAGATGCGCGTCGAGCGCACGTCGTCGATGGGCGAGATGTCGTGCGCGACCGCCGCGTCGACCTCCGCCGCGGTGAGCTCGGCGAGCGGACGGGACATGCAGAGCGCGCGCACGCTCGGCAGGAGCGCCGTCGTCGGCGCGACGGACGCCATCCCCAGCCCGAGCCGCGCGGCGCGCCCGGATCGCACCTCGGCCACGCCCGCGAGCGCGACCTTCGAGATCGCCTGCGCCCGTCGGGCGCCGATCTTCCGCCAGTACCAGGGCGCCCCGGCCGCCGGCAGCGCGATCTCCACGGCGACGATCACCTCGTCCGGCGCGCGCGACGTGCGCTTGTAGCCCGTCTGCAGGGCGCTCATCGGGATGCGCCGCTCCCCGCGGACGCTCTGCACCACGATGGTCGCGTCGTAGGCGGCGAGCGCAGCGACGCCGTCGGCGGCCGGCGACGCCGTGGCCAGGTTGCCGCCGAGCGTGCCGCGCGCCTGGATCTGCACCGCGCCCACGTCGCGGCTCATCCGCGCGAGGAGCGGCGCCCGCGCGGCGATCGCGTCGCTCCGGAGCATCTCCAGGTAGGTCGTCGCGGCGCCGACCCGGAGCGTGTCGCCGGAGAGCGAGATGCCTCGCAGCTCCGAGAGCCGGGACACGTCGACGACGAGCGGCGCCGCCGGGCTCCCTGCCGCGACCTCGAGCGGAGGCCTGAGCTCCTGCTCGACGACCCAGTCGGTGCCTCCGGCCAGGAGCGTGACCGGCGCGCCGAGCGCGGCCCGCTCCGCCACGATCTCGCACAGCGGACCGAGCCCGGCGACGCGCCGCATCTCGAACAGGCGCAGATCCGCGAGGCTCACGGCGCCGCCCCTCCCCCGCCGCGCCGCAGCGCCGCGGCGGCGCGGACGCTCTCGACGATCCGCTGGTACCCGGTGCAGCGGCACAGGTTGCCAGCGAGCGCCTCGCGCACCTCGAGCTCCGACGGATCCGGGCTCCGCGCGAGCAGCGCCTCCGCCGAGAGGAGCATGCCCGGCGTGCAGATCCCGCACTGCGCGCCCCCCTCCTCGACGAAGCAGCGCTGCAGCGGCGACAGGTGTCCGGCGCAGGCGAGGCCCTCGACCGTCGTCACGTGCCGCCCCTCGCACTGCCCGATCGCGACGAGGCACGCGTTCACGGGGTCGCCGTCGAGCAGCACCGTGCACGCGCCGCACTCGCCCTCCGCGCACCCCTCCTTCGTGCCCGTGAGCCCGAGCGGCCCCCGGAGCGCGTCGAGCAGCCGCGAGAGCGGCGGCAGATCGACCTCACGCGGCGAGCCGTTGACGACGAGCGATACCTTCATAGACGCTCCCCTCTCCCCGCCAAAGGGCGGGGCGCCGCGGCGCCCCGCGCCGCCTCGAGCAGGCGCTCCGGCGTGAGCGGCAGCGCGCCTGCGGCGATCCCCGTCGCGTGCTCGATCGCCGCGGCCACCGCGGGCGCGCCGCCATCCATCGGCATCTCGCCGATGCCCTTGGCCCCGCCGCCCGGACCGAACGGGAACGGCTCCTCGACCAGCACGACATGGAACGGCGGCGCGTCGAGCGACGTCGGGATGATGTAGTTGGTCATCCGCGGGTTCTTGATCTTGCCGCCCTGCCAGACGATCTCCTCGGAGAGCGCCCAGCCGATCGCCTGGAGGCTGCCGCCCTCGATCTGCCCCTTGCACATCACCGGGTGGATCGCCTTGCCCACGTCGGTGGCCGACCAGAAGTCGACGACCGTCACCTCGAAGGTGTCGAGGTCCACCTCGACCTCGGCCACGTCGCACGCCCAGCCAAAGCACGGATATGCGTCTCCCTTGTACGCCTCGTCGTCCCAGCGCACGTAGTCCGGCGGCTCGTACTGCTTGAGCGACGTCACCTGGCCCTCGCGAGCCAGCAGCCGGTCGGCCGCCTCCTCGAAGCTCAGCGCCAGGGGCGTCGACGCCTGTTCCGCACGCACGCGGCTCGCCAGCTCCCGCGCTGCGGCCTCGACGATCGAGCCGACCACCATCACCGTGCGCGACGCCACCGTGGGGCCCGAGTCGGGCACCGTCGTCGTGCACGGCACCGCGAACTCGACCCGATCGAGCGGCAGCCCCGCCGCGTCCGCGGCGATCTGCCGGAACACCGTCTCCGTCCCCTGGCCGATGTCCGTCGAGGCCGTGCGGATGCGGAGCCGCCCGCCGGGCGTGAGATCCAGCGCGACCTTTCCCTTGTAGTAGCGCTCTCCCGACCCGGTGAAGCCCGCGCCGTGCATGAACACCGAGAGCCCGATCCCCCGCGCCACGCGCCCGCGGACGGTCGGCCCGGCCGCGCGCTTCTGCCGGTAGCCGCTCGCCGCGATCGCCCGCGTGATGCACTCCTCGCCCGCGACGCTCACGCGGAGCACCTGCCCCGTCGCGGTCGAGTCGCCGGGGCGAAGCACGTTCTTCGCCTTCAGATCGAGCGGATCGCAGCCGAGCTCCTGCGCGACGCGGTCGAGGTGCCGCTCGATCGCCCAGATCGTCTGCGGCGCGCCGAAGCCACGGAAGGCGCCGTTCGGCGGCGTGTTCGTGGCCACGGCGGTCGCCTCGATCCACACGTCGTCCCAGCGGTAGGCGCCCGCGGCGTGGAGGGCGCCGCGCGACAGGACCACCTGCGTCAGCGTCGCGTACGCGCCGCCGTCCATGAGGATCCGGATCTTCAGCGCGCGCAGCGCGCCGTCGCGATCGCAGCCGCTCGTGATCTCGCAGCACGCCGGGTGGCGCTTCGTCGTCGCCTCGATGTCCTCCGTCCGGTCGTAGATCATGCGCACCGGGCGGCCGCTCTTCCTCGCGAGCAGCGCCGCGTGGAGCGCGATGATCGACGGGTACTCCTCCTTGCCCCCGAAGCCGCCCCCCGTCACCGACTGGGTGATGTGGATCCGATCGGGAGGGAGCCCGAACGCCTTCAGGAACGCCTTGTGGACGTAGAACGGGCACTGGATCGAGCCCGTCGCGTGCGCGCCTGCCTCGTCCCACCAGGCGATGACCCCCTGCGGCTCGATGTAGAGCTGCTCCTGGTGGTGCGAGGCGTACGTCCCGGTGACGACCACCTCGCAGCGCGCGAGCGCCGCGTCGATCGCGGCCTCGCCCGCCTCGCCGCGCTCCCGCGCCGCGTCAGCGCAGCCGTTCGTGATGAGGTACCGCTTGATGACGTTGTCGGCGCCCCAGATGATCTCCCCGCCACCCCGCGCGGCGCGCGCGTCGAGCACCGGCGGCAGCGGATCGATGTCGAGCGCGACGGCCTGGATCGCCCGCGCGAGCTTCAGCCGGTCCGCGCAGCCGAGCAGGACGATCGGCTCGTAGGCGTGGTTCACCTTTCCGGTCGCGAGGATCGGCTGATCGTCCTGGATCAGCGCGACCACGTTGACCGGGACATCCTCGGCGAGCACGACGGTGACGTCGCTCCAGTCGAACGCGGGGTCGAGCCGCACCCCCCGGAGGATCCCGCGGGGCACGGGGCTCCGCACGGTGCGCCCGAAGATCTCCCCCGGCATCGCCGGGATGTCGTCGACGTAGCGCGACGCCCCCGTGACCTTGGGAGGGCCGTCCGTACGGGGCACGCTGCTCCCCACGGTGCTCGCTGACGCTGGAGGGCTCGTCGCCATTCGTATGCTCCTCCTCACCGACGATAGCCCGGTCCCCCAGGAGACGTCGACCCGAGCGCGCCGCGCGGCGTGACCCGCGCAGGTGGGCGATCGATCATCGCCCGGCCGCCTTCAGGCGAGAAAGCGCGGCGGGCCCCCGAGGACGCGGATCACGTCGACCGGCACATTCAGGTCGTGCAGCACCCCTGGATCGTCCACCTCCTCGTCGACGCACCTGTCGCCGAGCGCCCTCAGGTGATCGCGGAGCGGCGGTGGATCGGCCTCCAGGTAACGCTGGAGCGCCTCGGTGCGCAGCACCACCGGGTGCCCGCCGCGGCCGAGGTGCCGCGGCCGCACCGCGAGCGGCGGCGTCGTCAAGGCGGCGCCCGCCTCGAGACGGGCGAGCAGCCTCGCCACCGTCGCGGCGCGCGCGGGGGGCACGTCGACCGGCGTCACGATGACGGCGTCGGCGTCGCCGATGCGCGGGGCGGCGACGGCCAGCGAGCCCGCCGGCCCGAGGTCGTCCGGCGCGGACCACGAGACCAGGTCGATGCCCGGCTGCACATGGGCCAGCAGCGCGTGAAAGACGGAGCTGCGCACCACCACGAGCACCCGCGCGCTCTCAGCTGAGAGGCGCGCCTCCGCGTGCGCGATCGCCAGCGGCCGCTCGGCCCCGCCCTTCGTCGATGACGGCCAGGCCAGGAGCGCCTTCGGCCCCCCGAGCCGCTTGCCCGCGCCCGCGGCGAGCACGATCGTGGTCACACGGTTCATCGAGCCTGCTCCTCTCCGGCGGGCGTGGGTCCGCCCGGTGACCATCGCGCGCGCTGCCGCCCCGCGCGCCACGCGACGAGCTCCGCGGCCACGGCGACGCTGATCTCGGCCGGCGTGCGCGCCCCGATATCGAGGCCGACCGGCATCCTGACCCGCGCGACGTCGCCCTCCGGCACCCCCTTCGCCTCGAGCCGCGCGCGCGTGCGCGCGGCCTTCGCGCGGCTCCCGACCCCGCCCACGTACCCGAAGCCGCGCGCGAGCGCCCACGCGAGCGCCTCCTGATCGAGGGCGTGGTCGTGCGTCATCACGAGCGCCGCCGCTTCGCCGAGCTCCCTCGGCAAGCCCGTCAGCACCTCCGGGTCGTCGTGCTCGGCGAGGACGAGCCGCACCTGCGCCGCGAGCGCGGCGGGCAGGGGCCCCTGCTGCGCGCCGTCGTGCAAAAGCGGCACGCCGGCGAGCGGAGCGGCCGGCAACACGCGGGCGGGGTCGACGGCGGCGGCGCGCGCGTCGCAGAGGGTGACCCGGAAGCCCAGCGACGCGAGGAGCGGCGCGGCGAACGCGCCCACGTGCCCGGCGCCGATCACGAGGACGTGCATCGCGGGCAGCATCGGCTCGATGAGGACCTCGACCGAGCCGCCGCAGCACATACCGAGGCTCGGGCCCAGGCGGAAGGTCTCGAGCTTCGGGGTGCTGGCGAGCTCGTCGAGCGCGCGCGCCATGATGCCGAGCGCCGCCCGCTCGATCGCGCCGCCGCCGATCGTGCCGATCGCGGTGAGATCCTCGAACAGGCAGAGCTTCTGCCCCGGCGTCGACGGCGCCGAGCCGTGCCGCGCCACCACCGAGGCGACCACCACCCGCCGCCCCGCCTCGAGCGCGTCCAGGGCCGCCCGAAGCACATCGTGCGGGAATGCCGTCCTCGGGATGACCTGGCTCAGATCCGGCATGATTGAGACTCTAGCGACCCGGCGACCGAAAACGAGAGCGCCGAGAGCCCCGGCGCCGAAAGAGCTTGCTGGAACGCCGCGCTTGTCGCGAAAGTCGAGCGCGCTCGGAGAGCGGCGCCGGCGTCCCCCGAGATCCCGGCCTGCTGTGACCGCCGGGATCCAAATAAAAACGCGGAGTTAGAAGCCACGATGACCCACCCCGCCACGCTCGACCCCGACCTCCAGCGTGCCCTCTCCGATCCGGGCTTCACGCCGGGCCGTCGCCACTTCGCCGCGCTGATGGATCTGCTCGAGACGGCCGGTGAGCCCGCCGAGCTGGCGGAGCGGACGCTGCGGCGCGCTGGCGCTGCGGCGCTGCCCGCCGCGCTCGAGCGCGCTACTGGCGCGGCGCCGGCGCTCCGCGCGCCGCTCACCCGGCTCGTCGGCAAGCTGATGGCCGCGGGGCCGATCGATCCCGAGGTCTCGGAGCGGGCGCGCGACTACCTGCTCGCCTGCCTCGGCGACGACGATCGCCGCACGCGCCGCATGGCGGCGGTCGCGCTCGGCAAGCCGCACGCGGCGGACGCCGGGCGATCGCTCGTCGAGCAGGCGCTCGCCGAGGCGGCGCGCAGCGAGCGCTCGCCCGACGTCCGCCGCGCGCTGATCGACGCGCTCGGCAAGGTCGGCGGCAGCGCCGCGCTCGAGGCGCTCGCCGAGCTCGATGGCGACGACATCGCCGGCGTGCGCGCGCGCGCCGAGCTCCTCGCCAGGAGGACCCTGACGCGCGGCGAGCCGTCCGAGATCGCCGGCGATCGCGCGCCGGAGCGCCCCCTCCGGGTGGCGGTGCGCTGCCGGCGCGGGCTCGAGGCGATCCTCGCCGAGGAGCTCGCGGCGCTCGACGCGGGCTCTCCCGGCGGGGCGCTCGTCCCCGAGCTCCGGAGCGATCCGTGCGGCGGCGCGCGGGTCGAGGTGATGCTGAGCGGCCGCCTCGACGTCCTGTTCGGGGCGCGCACGATGCTGTCGCTCGCGTTCCCGCTGCCGCTGCGGAAGCTCGACCAGGGCGCCGACCTCGCCGCGGCGGTCGCGGAGCGGCTGCTCTCGCGGGAGGCGCGCGAGATCCTGCGCCGCTTCACCCAGGGCGCGATCCGCTACCGCATCGACTGGGCCGGCGGCGGCAAGCGCCGGGCAGCGGTGTTCCGCGCCGCGGCGGCCGTGGAGGCGGAGGCCCCGGAGCTCGTGAACGACCCGACCCAGAGCACGTGGGACGTGGTCGTCTACGAGGGCGCGGGCCGGGTGCGGGTCGAGCTCGCGCCGCGCCTGACCGACCCACGGTTCGCGTATCGCCGGGGCGACGTGCCCGCGGCGTCGCACCCGACGATCGCGGCCGCGCTCGCGCGCATCGCGGGGGCGCGCGGCGACGACGTCGTCTGGGATCCGTTCGTCGGCTCGGGCCTCGAGCTCTGCGAGCGCGCCCTGCTCGGACCGTACCGGCGGCTCGTGGGCTCGGATCGCGATCCTCGAGCCCTGCAGATCGCGCGCGAGAACCTCGACGCCGCGGGCGCGCGAGGCGCGGAGCTCTTCCAGCGCGACGCGTGCGGCGCGCCGCCCCCGGGCGAGGCGCCCACGCTGATCCTGACGAACCCGCCCCTCGGCCGGCGCGTCGAGCGCACGGGAGATCTCGACGCCATGCTCGACCGCTTCGTCGAGGACGCCGCGCGCGCGCTCGCGCCGGGCGGCAGGATGGTGTGGATCTCGCCGTTTCCCGAGCGGACCGAGGCGGTCGCGCGCCGCTCAGGCCTCCGGCCCGAGGCGCTCCTGCGCGTGGACATGGGCGGCTTCGACGCGCAGATCCAGAGCTTCCACAAGGAGGCGCTCCGGCCGCGAGCGAGCCACGATCGACGCGACGGCCAGCGCGGGGACCGGCTTGACCGCCCCCCTGCCGGGCGCGGTGGGCGCGGCCCCGAGAAGGCCGAGCTGCGCGGCGAACAGCATCGCCCCCCCCGCCAGGAGCAGCGCCACCACCACCGCGATGATGATCCCGAGCCGCCCCGAGCGGTCAGGCGGCACGTCGGTGATCAGGCCGAAACCGTCGGCGGTGCCGAGGGGCGACGGCGCCGGCGCGGCTGAGCTCTGCACGGGCGCCGCGCTCTGCTGCGCGGCGCCGGCGCTGTGCGCCGCCAAGGCTTGCTGCGACGGGCTGAGCGCGCCGGCCGCGGCGGAGCTCGGCCCGAGGAGCGCGCCGCCCCCCGCATCGGCCCTCGTGGACGACACGGCCGCGGGCGCCCCCGCGGCTCGTTCGAGCGGCGCCGCAGCGGAGCGACCTGTCGCCGCCGCATCGGCGAGCGCCTGAGGCGCGCCGAGCGTCGGCGTCGCGTCGACCAGGGGCGGCACGACCGGCGTGGGGACCTCCCGCGACCGCGTGGGGACGTCGTCGTCGTCGTCATCGTCGCGGTCGTCGACGACCGTGGGCGCATCGAGCGTGGGCTCGTCGAGCATGTCCCCGTCGAGATCGCCGAGGAAAGGCAGCTCGCCGCTCCGGGGCTGAGGTCTCGCGACAGCTTCGGGCTCCGCGTCCAGGCGCTCGCGCCCCGGGAACGCCGGCGCTGGCGCCCCGACCGCGGGCGGCTCTCGAGGCCCTCCTGCCGGCGGCGCCGCGCCCGGAGCGGGCCGCCCCGCGTCGGGCGCGCGGTGCGCGGCGGGCGCCGCTCCTCCGGAGCGCGCGGGCGCTGCGACCGCCGGCCCAGCCGCCCCGCGGAGGTTCAGGGGCGTCGCCTCCCGCGTGGCCATCCTGGGCTCCGAGCCCTCACGGGCGTCGCCGGACGTCTGGGCCACCGGGACCGCCCCCACGCCCGGGAGGCGCGCTCGCGCGACCGGGGCGCGCCCTTGCGTGGCCGGAGCCGCGGCGGGCGCCCTGGGGATCGGGGCGGCGCCCGGCCTGGGGGCCGACGCGCCGGGTTGTGCCGCCGGAGGCCGCGCGCGCTCGGCCGGGAGGGGCGGCGCCGGTTGCCCCGCCGCCGCTGCCGCCGCGCGCTGCGCGATGACCTCGTCGAGCTGGCTCGAGCTGAACGGCGAGACCCGCATCAGCGTGCGCACCTCGTCGTCGTCCTCGTCGTTCGTCGCGTCCTCGTCGTCGAGCGGGAGCAGCGTGCGCACCGCGGGATCGGGGTGCCATTCCTCCAGCGCGCGCCGGAACGCGGCGGCGTTCGTCGTGCGCGCGGCGCGATCGCGCTGGAACGCGTCGTCGAGGACCCGCTGGAGATCGTCGTCGCCTACGTCGAAGACGGCGAGCGGCGCCGGGGAGGAGCTCGCGATCCGTTGCCGCGTCTCGGCGTCGCTCCCGCCGCCGAAGGCGCTCGCCCCGGTCAGCACCTCGTAGAGCGTCGCCGCGATGGCCCACACGTCGTCGCCGGCCGAGAGCGTCCCGCCTCCGACGCGCTCGGGCGACTGGTAGGCGATGCGGCTCGGCGTCTGGCGCAGGTCGGCCAGGATCGCCTTCGAGGTGCGATCGACAGCGGTCGTGAGCACGCACTCGGGCGAGATGGCGCCGTGCGCGACGCCGAGGGCGTGAAGCGCCTCGATCCGCTTCGCGAGACGAATGGCCCAGCCGACGGCATCGAGCTCGTTCAGCGACCCATCGCGCAAGATCCGAGTTGCAAGCGTTTCCACTTACGAAACCAGGGTAGTACCGGTCCGCCGAAGTTTGTACCTCGATCCGCGCGCCGTTCGTCCCCGGGGCGACCGATTCCAGGGTGCGCGCCTCGCCGCGTACGCTCGGAGGCGGCGCCCCTGACGGACGGCGCTGGCGCGCGGATCCGCGGCGCGGGGAGCCGTGCTGGTCATGACCGCTCGCCCCCGGCCGCGTCGGTCGGCACGATGCGGACGCGCCGTACCCGCCGGCCGGCGACATCCATCGCCACGAGCGTGTAGCCCTCGCACTCGACGCGCTCGCCCGCCTCGGGCGGGTGCTCGAGCCGGCCGAGCATGTAGCCGCCGACCGTCTCGACGGTCTTCACCTCGGGCAGCAGCACGATGTGCGCGTCGCGCTCCAGGTCCGCCAGCAAGACGCGGCCGTCGACGTCGACGATGCCGCCGCCGCGGCGGTGGATGGGCGGCACCTCCTCGTCGTTCTCGTCGCGGATCTCGCCGACGATCTCCTCGATGAGGTCCTCCATCGTCACGAGCCCCATGAACTCGCCCGAGGCCGATGTGATGATCGCCACCGGCACCTGGCGCGCTTGCATCTCGAGGCGGAGGCGCTCGACCGAGGTGTTCTCGCGCGCGAAGATCGGCTTGCGGAGCAGCTCGGCGACGCGCGCCGCGCGGCGGCGGTGGCTCAGGACGTCGAACAGGTCGCGCAGGTGCAGGTAGCCGAGCACGTTCTTGCTCTGCTCGTCGAGCACCGGGTACCGGGAGTACCCGGCGTCGGCCACGATCCGCACCGCCTCGTCGATCGTCATGTTCGCGCGCAGCGTCGCCGCGTCGGAGCGGAGCGACATCACGTGCCGCGCCGTGCGCCGGCGCAGGTCGAAGATGCGCACGAGCATGCTGCGCAGCGCCGGATCGAGCCCCGCGGGGCTCTTGGTCAAGAGCAGCCGGAGCTCCTCCGACGTGTGCGCGATCTCCTCCTCGCCCACCGGCCGGAGCCCGAAGAGCCGGACGAACCCGTTCGCCATCGAGTTGAGCACCCAGATGACCGGCCACATCAGGACGAAGAACCCGTGCAGCGGCCGCGCCGCCCAGAGCGTAACCTTCTCCGTCCGCTGGATCGCGAGCGACTTCGGCGCGAGCTCCCCGATCACGGTGTGGAGCGACGTGATCAGGATGAACGCGATGCCGACGGAGATGGCGTGCGCGCCGACGCCCGACCAGGCGTCGAGCGGCGCGAGCAACGGCTCGATGAGCTGGGCGATGGCCGGCTCGCCGATCCAGCCGAGCCCGAGGGACGCGAGCGTGATGCCCAGCTGGTTGGCGGACAGGTACGCGTCGAGCCGCTGCGACATCTGGAGCGCGAGCCGGGCCCGCGCGTCCCCCTCGCGCACGAGCTGCTCCAGCCGCGTCGGCCGCATCTTGACGATGGCGAACTCGGACGCGACGAAGAACGCGTTGAGGAGCACCAGGAGCGCGGTGCCCAGGAGGTAGACGAACGTCATGCCGGTCGACGTCCTCCCCCGGGTGCGCCCGCCGCCCCGCGCCTCCTCGGCGACGAGCCGCGGCTAGATCCTCGCACGTTCGAGGATCTTGCTTCGCAGGTCCGGGTCGTCGTTGCTGAGTCCATCGACGAGAGCATCGGCCGGGGAGTTCCCCTTGGCGATGAGCGCGCTGATCCGATCGAGGTGGACGCGCTCGTCCTTGCCGTTCTTGTTCAGGCGCGCGCGCCGCTCGAGGCCGCCCGAGGCGATCGAGACGAGCTGCTCGGCCAGCGCCGCGAGCGGCTTGCCGCGGAACGTGGCGCGGAGCGCGCGCTCGGCGATCTTCGGGCGCACGGCCTCGAGCTCGTCGAACCTGAAGCTCTCGGACAGGGCGTCGGCCTCGTCGAGCGCGCGCGCGTCGTAGAGGATGCCTGCCCAGAGCGCCGGGAGCGCACAGACGAGGTTGGCCGGCAGCGAATCTGCGCCGCGGACCTCGATGGTCCGCTTCAGCCTGACCTCCGGGAAGAGGGTGTTGAGGTGCATCTCCCAGTCGCCGCGGGTGGCCCGGTGCCCCTCGAATCCGTGCTCCAGGAAGTCGCGGAACGTCTGCCCCGTGTTCTCGATCACCGCGCTGTCGCGCTTGAAGAGGAACATCGGCGCATCGACCGCCCAGGCGACGTAGTCCGAGAAGCGTCGCCCACGCTCGAGCACGTTGCGGATCAGCCCCTGCCGCGCGGCGTCGACGTCGAGCCAGACCTTGGCGCGGTAGGTCCGCCCGCCGAACAGCGCCCCCTCGTAGAACGGGGAGTTCGCGAAGATCGCCGTCACGAGCGGGGAGAGCCGAAGCGACACGCGGAGCGCGCGCATCGCCGCCTCCTCGCTGGCGTAGTCGAAGTTCGCCTGCACGGTGGCGGTGCGGCGCATCATGTCGAGGCCGTGCGCGCCGCGCGTCGGCAGGTAGCGCCGCATGATCGCGTAGCGCGCCTTGGGCACCCAGGAGAGCTCGGCTTGCGACGCGAAGGGGTGAAACCCGATGCCGAGCCAGGTCAGCTTGAGCTCGGCAGAGATGTCTCGCAGCTCCGCGAGGTGCCCGCTCATCTCCATACAGATCTGGTGGATGTTCTCGAGGGGGGCTCCGGACAGCTCGAGCTGCCCGCCTGGCTCGAGCGTCACCGAGGCGCCAGCCCGGGCGAGCGCGATCAGCGGCCCGCCGGGGGTCTCGTGCTCGGGTGCCCAGCCGTGCCGCTCGACGAGCGCCTGGAGGATGGTGAGGACGCTCCGCTCGCCCTCGTAGGGGAGGGCGGCGCCCGTCCTGGCGTCGACCCCGAACTTCTCCGCCTCGGCGCCGATCCGGTGGAGGGCTTCGGGCTTCGTGGCTTCGTGGAAGGGAAACAGCAGATCGTCGAACGTCTCCAACGGTTGAGACTTCGAATCACTCCCGTGGCTTGCATCGGCCATCATCACGTTTCCGGTTGGGTTTTGTTCTCGCTTAGAGCGCGCGCCTGAGAAGGGGCGCGCGCTGCGTCGTACGGAGCATCTTCGCGAGCGCGCCGAGGTGCGCCAGCGTTGTCCCCGTCCCTCCCCCGAGCATTCGCGCGCCCGCCTCGATGAGCCGCGCCGCTGACGCCGCCCAAGCATCGCAGATCTCGGCGGGCGCGATGCAGTCGGCCCCGTCCGCCTGCGCCGATTCCGCGCCGAGCAGCACGCCGACCTGAACCTCGTGCGCGACGCCCTCGAGGCGCCGGAGCACGTTGAGCCCGAGCTCGACCGACGGCACCTCGAAGAGCAGCGCGTCCGCGCCGCTGTCGAGGGCCGCTCGGGCGACCTCCTCGAACCCCTCGCCATCGGCGGTGCGCCCCGCGCTGTCGAGCTCCACGAGCGCCCACGTCGCCAGCTGGGTCGTGCTGGCGCTGACCACCGCCGCGCGGCGCGCGAGCCGCGCGACCGTGGGGCCGACGCACGCTGCCTGGGCTGGATCGAAGCCGCACGCGACGAGGATCTCGCAGCCGGCAGCCGCAAGCCTGGCCGCATGGACGGCGTAATCCTCCGCGATCCGGTCGGCCATGGGCGCGGCAGCAGTGTGGCCCAGGATACCCGCCACCGCCACGCGGCGCGCGGCCGCGCCCGCCGCCTCCGTCGCGAGCTCGACCGCGGTTCCGGTCAGCGCGGCGGCGCGGAACGCCATGCCGATGGGCGCCAGGGCGCGCGTCGTCGTGGCGGACGTGAGCGCCCGGACGACGTCGATCCCCAGCGCGATCTCCTGCTCGTGCAGCTCAGCGATCGCCTGAGGCGACTCGCGGAGCAGCCGGCCGAGGGCGGTGTTGGAGGAAACCGCCGTGCCTCGTCCACGGAGCGAAGCGAGCGGATCGCCGCTGATGATGAGCGGACGACCTACGGGAGGCCGAGAGGTGGAGGCCTCGAGCGCGTTCACGTCCTTCGCTGCTTTCCAGGGCTCCTCTACCACCGGTCTATAAGGGGAAACTAGCCCAAGACGGCCCTTCCGCGTCGCGAAATGGTGCAGGCCAGCGGGCTGGAGCACAGCGTTCCACGCAGCGGAGTCGGGGGCAACCTGACGGACGCGCGCCGGCGCTGGGCGCGGCGCCGCGGAGGAACGGGGGATCGGACGTCATGGAGGGGCTCCGCTTTGCCATGGGCCGTCATGTGGCCGGGAGGCGCCGACCCCCTACCCCTCGGCCCCGGCGCGCGACGAACTTCCGGTCGAAGAGCCGCACCCGGCGGACGAACAGATCGAGCAGGAACACGACCATCGCAGCGTAGATGAACTGCTGCCAGAGCTCCTCGTGGAACGTCACCTTCTCCCCTGCCGGGTCGAAGATGGCCGCCACCCCGTTCGGATCGACCGCCCCGCCGGTCGACGTCGCGGCCTTCTCGAGGATCGCGAGCTCGGGCTCGAAGCTCGCGTACTCGCGGGGGTACGGGTTCGAGACGTGCCCGTAGCTGACGGCGACGGGCCGGAGCGAGCCGTCCTCGGCCTCACGCAGGTGCTCCGCCCGCAAGAGGAACGAGCCGTACCGATCCAGCGCAAGCGCCGTCTCGTAGCGCCCCGGCGCGGTCTGACGCATGTCGACGACCCGCGTCGCGCCGCCTGGCTCGGGCCCGATGAGCGTGAGCCGGGAGGTCAGGTTGTTCTCGAACCGGTCGTCAGCCCCGAACGCATCGACGGACGCGCGCAGCTCGCCGTCGACGATCTCGGCCTTCATGTCGAGCTCGCGCCGGTGCTTCTGGCGCATGTGCTCGTGGACGAGCTGCCCCCAGAATTTCTCGAAGCCTGGCCACCTCAGCCACTCGACGGCCCAGCGCGCCTTGACGTCGGTCGTCCAGGCCAGCGTCCACCCGAGGCCGACGCGCCAGCGCGCGAGGATCGGCTCCTCGGTGTCGCTCGTGAGCAGCTCCTGGGCTGGCGGCGGCTTCAGCTTGGTCGAGACGTAGCCGTGCAGGTTGGGCGCCGTGCGGACGTCGACGCCGCGGAGGAACGCCGCGTCGCCGACCTGGGTCACCGGAAACCACTCCTCGACGGCGGCGGCGCGCGCGACCATCTCGGTCTCCTTGGTGAAGATCCTCGGCAGGTTGTTCGGATCCGGGACCGCGTGGAAGCGCCCGCCGCCCACGTCGGCGATCATCTTGAGCAGCTGCTCATCGAGGTCGTTCCCGAGCCCCACCGTGGTCACGGTGATCGACTCGGCGATCATGGCGGACACGAGGTCCCGGATGCCGCCCGTCGACGCCTTGCCGTCCGTGAGGAGGATGACGTGCTTCTTGCGCGCCTGCGTGACGGTCATGTCCTGGTAGGCGGCGTCGAGCGCGGAGAAGATCTCGGTCCCGCCGCCCGGCTGGATGCGCGCGATCTCGCCCGCGATCCGCGAGCGGTTGCGCGCGGGCTGCATCTTCACGTAGCGGGTCGGCGCCGAGTCGAACGCGATCACCTCGATCAGATCGTCCGACGACAGGACCCCGGCGGTCGCCTTCGCCGCGGCCTTGGCCATCTCGAGGGGCAGCCCGGTCATCGATCCCGAGCGATCCATGACGAGCGCCATCGCGACGCTCGGCATGTCCTTCTTTCGCTCGTTGTCCATCCGAACGGGCAGGATCCGCTCGATGGTGGTGCGGTACCAGCCGCCGAGGCCGTACCCCGACTCGCCGCCGGCGAAGAGGAACCCCCCGCCGAGATCCCGCACGTAGCTCTCGATGATCTCCTGCCCCTGCAGGCTGAGCGCTTCCTTCGGGGTATCGGACACGATCAGGAAGTCGTAGCGCTCCATCTCCTTGAGGGAGCCGGGGAAGCCTGCCGGCGGCCTGACGTCGACGTCGAGCTGCTGCGCGGTGAGCGCGCTCGAGAGCGGGCCGGCGTGCTGCGGCGTCCCCTCGATGTAGAGCACCGACGGGCGCCCAGGCACGTCGATGGTCGTCGCGTACCGGTTGTTCTCCTTGAACTTGTCGTCCGCGATCTGGTCGAGCTCGAGCGCGTAGGTCACCTGCCCCGCGATGCGCACGACGCTCTTGAACACGACGTCGTTCGGCCCTGCCTTGAGCTCGAGGTCCCGGATGCCCTCGAGGCCGTTCAGCGCCTCCCCCTGGAAGAGCCGCGCGCGCGCCTTGGTGGCGCGGCTGGCGTAGATGTCGGCGTGGATCTCGAACGTCTCCCCGACCTTGACCCGGTCGGGCATCCTGAGCTCTCGCACCGCGACCTCGGGCGGCGCGGGCCGCCGGTACGGGATGGAGAACAGCCGCACCCCGACGTCGCGCGCCCGGTTGGCCTCGGCGAGCACGTCGCCGTCCGTCTGCACGCCGTCCGACATCAGCACGGCGCGCTTGAGGTAGCCGGGCGGATACAGCCCGTACGCGAGCTGCAGCGCGGCCTGGAGGTTCGAGCCTGCGCCGAGATCGCCGCGCTGTCCGTTCTCGTCGACGTGGCGGCCGATGGGCGGCGCGCGCCGCTCCGCCTCGCGACCGGCCGCCTCGCCGGCCGCGCGCTCGACGAGCCGCGGCCGCCGCGCGAAGGTGATCACCTTGATGACGCCGTCCTCGGGCTTCTCGGCGAACGCCTTGTCGAGCGTCGCGCGCGCGTCGTCGATCGCCTCGTCCGTGACCGACTCGGAGACGTCGATGAGGTAGATGGTGGCGACCTTCTCCGTGGTCGCGGACCTCGCGAGCCGCGACAGCCCGAGCGCGATCAGCGCGACGAACGCGACCCGCAGCAGCACCGAGAGCACGCGCTGCGGCAGGGGAAGGTCGGCGAGGGATCCCGCGAGGACCCCGACGAACCAGGGCGCGAGCAGGATCGCGCCGAGCATCTTCGGGTTGAGGAGCTCGTACTTCACCCCCTCGCGCACCCACGTCAGCGTCGGATCCGGGTGCAGGAGGACATACCTCCGGTACGCCCAGAACAAGATCCCGCCGAGGGCGACGCATGTGATGGCCCACGCGGCGATGCGCAGCCTGCGACCACGGAACGCGCTCACACCGTCACCCTCCTGTGGTACGTGAACCACTCGATCGCGGTCACGAGGAGCACCGCCGCGAGCAGGTAGACCCAGAGCTCACGGCGGACGCCGATCTTGAACTCGCTCACCGCGCCCGCGCCGCGGCCGTCGACCTTGAGCTCGGCGGCCGGGGCGATCGCGCTCTCCTCCGGCGCCGAGAGGTTCGCGGCGAACATGCTCTCCTCCTGCGCGCCCGCGGCGCCGACGCGCAGCGTGTAGAAGCCGGCGTGCTGTCCGAGGAACACGGCGCGCCCTTCCTGGATGGGGACCGTGCGCGTCGTCCCGTCGGGTTGCTCCAGGCTGGCCACCTCCGCGGACGAGGCCGCCGGGATGTGCCAGACGGAGCCCGTGCGGAACGAGGAGATGTAGCTCGTGTCCTCCTCGACGAAGTTGTTGATCGCGTTGAGGAGGAAGAGCGGCCAGGCGATGCGGAGCGGGAAATCGCTCTCGCGAACGTCGAAGCCGAGCGCGACGAATTTCACGCCGCTGCGCCGCCCCTCGATCAGCAGCGGGCCCTTGTAGCTCCGGCCGACGACCCTGTCTTCCTTGTTGCCCTTGAGCACGTGGGCGCGCGCGACGTTCACGTCGCTGAGCGCCGTGTAGCGCAGGAGCGGGTGCTTCGCGTCGAGCTCGTCGAAGCCCAGGCGGTAGTTCGGGTCGTCGTCCAGGACCTCCTTGCCCACCTCGAACGGGACGCTGGTCCCGGTCGGGTTGAGGTAGAGCAGGCTCCCGCTCCCCGGCGCGACGCTCGGCGCCACGCCGTCGAAGATGGTCACGTCGAACGAGGAAGCCGCCGGGTACCGCTGCGGATCGACGAATGTCACGTCGAGGTACTCGTCGAGGAGCAGCGCCGCCTCGAGGAACATGTTCCCCGCGGAGACGACCTGGACGCGCGCGCGGCGCCGCTCGGGGAGGAGCGCGTAGGCGCGGTTGTCCGCGGGGAGGTCGTCCGAGCTGCCGTCGGCCAGCGCGAGCTTCGCCTCGAGCGTCTTCGAAGCGCCGGAGAGGTTCGGGTAGAAGCGGGGCAGCTTCTCCTTGGGCTTGAGCCGGATGCGCGTCAGATCCGTGAGCTGGCCGTCGCCGAGCAGCGACAGCTCGAGATCGAGGGGCTCGTCGCTCGTGTTGGTGACCTCGAGCATCACCTCGTAGCGGCTCTTGTCGAGCGGGTAACGCCGCACCGAGAACTCGGTGATGGCGGCGTTCCTCGATCCCTTGCCGATCGGCAGGTACGAGAGCTTGATGTCGCCGAGGCGCACCTGTCCGCCGGCGTCGGTCGGCTCGCCGAGCGCGCCGTCGCTCACGACGATGACCTCCGGCGACGGGAGCCCGCTCAGGGTGTCGCTCGCGAAGCGGAGCGCGCGCGCGAAGTCGGCGGTGGCGTCGGTCGGCCTCACCGCCGCGACGGCCGCCTCGAGCTCCGAGATCTCTCCGGTGAGCGTCGACAGCGGCGTGATGGCCGCGTCCATCTGGGCCAGCAGCATGCGGTCGCTGCCGGAGAGGCCGCGGACCATCTTCCTGACCTCTTCCTTCGCGAGCTCGAGGCGCGAAGGCGCGACGTCGATGGCCTGCATGCTCGCGCTCGCGTCGATGAGGACGACGATGTTGCGCCCCTCGACGAGGTTCGCCTGCGGGCGCGGATCCCCCAGCGCGAGCAGGAGCAGCGCGAGGAGCGCGAGCTGCAGCAGCAGCGACAGGAGCCGCTTCAGCTGCGAGAACAGGCTCGTCGCCTCCTTGTCCCGGAGGATGCGCTCCCAGATCCTCGAGAAGGGGACCGCGACGGGCCGCCGGCGCAGCTTGAGGATGTAGAAGACGACGACCACGGCCCCGGCGAGGGCGCCGATCTGGAGCAGTGTCTGCAGCGGAACGCCGGTGAAGTGCAGCATCGCTACCGGAGGAAGCCGCCTCTGCGGAACACGCGAAGGATCAGCTCATCGAAGGGGACGGACACGTCCGCGCGGAAGTAGCTCACCTGCCGCGACGTGCAGAAGCGGCGGATCTCGTCGAGGTACTGCTCGTAGGCCTCGGCGTAGCGATCGAGCACCTTGGGGGTCACCGTGACCTCGCGCTCGTCGCCGGTCTCGCAGTCGTAGACGCGCACGTCCCCGCGCAGCGCAGGCCGGGCCTCGCGCGCGTCGACGACGTGGAGCACGAACGGCTCGAACCGGTTGTACCGGAGGACGTTGATGCCGCGCTCGAAGCCCGCCGGATCGTAGAGATCGCTGAGGATCACGGCGAGGCCGCGCCGCTTGTGCTGCGCCACGAAGGTCTTCATCGCCTCGCCGAGGTCCGTCGGGCCCTCGGCGCGCGCCTGCCCGAGGAAGCGGAAGATCCTGAAGATGCGCGCCTTGCCGCGGGTCGACTGCATGCGCCCGCTGATCTCGTCGGTCGCGGTGACGATCGCGATGCGGTCGAGGTTGGCGAGCCCCACGTACGCCAGCGCCGCGGCGAGGCGCTTTGCGTGCCGCAGCTTCTCTCCGTCGCCGAACGCCATCGACGCCGAGGTGTCGAGGATGAAGTAGATCGAGAGGTCTTCCTCCTCCTCGTAGAGCCGGATGAGGAGCCGGTCGAAGCGCTGGTACGCGGCCCAGTCGAGGTACCGGAAATCGTCGCCGGGCGCGTAGTCGCGGTGGTCGGCAAACTCGACCCCGGAGCCGGTCTTCTTGGTGCGACGCTCCGCGCGCATCGCCCCCGAGAAGACCCGGCGGCTCACCATCGCGAGGTAGTCGAGCTTGCGCTGGAACTCGTCGTCGAAGAGCTCCTCGTCGGGGGCGCTCGCGGAGAGCGCGGAGAAGCGGCGCAGCGGCGCGGCGGCCCTCTTGAACGCGTCGAAGAGCCCCATGCTACGTGCGACGGCGCCTCATTTGCTCTCCGGAAGGTGCTTGAGGATCGCCTGCAGCACCTCGTCGGTCTTCACGCCCTCGGCCTCGCCCTCGAAGTTGAGCAGCACGCGGTGCCGAAGGGCGGGGAGGGCGCACGCGCGCACGTCGTCGACCGACGCCGCGAACCGCCCCTCGAAGAGGGCGCGGATCTTCGCGGCGAGCAGGAGCGCCTGCGCCCCGCGCGGCGACCCGCCGAACTTCACGAACCGCTTCACCTCGTCGAGGCTGCCTCCCTCGGCGGGGTGGGTGGCCTGGAGGAGCCGCACCGCGTAGTCCTGGACGTGCTTCGCCACGGGCACCTCGCGGACGAGCCGCTGCATGGCGATGATCCGCTCCCTGTTCAGGACCGGCCGCACCTCGATCGCGTCGGTGCCGGTCGTCCGCTCGAGGATCGAGTTCAGCTCGTCGCGGCTGGGAAAGGGCACGTGCAGCTTGAAGAAGAACCGATCGAGCTGCGCCTCGGGCAGCGGGTACGTCCCCTCGCTCTCGAGGGGGTTCTGCGTCGCCAGGACGAAGAACGGCTCTTCCAGCGTGTAGCTCTGCCGCGAGACCGTGACCCGGTGCTCCTGCATGGCCTCGAGGAGCGCGCTCTGCGTCTTCGGCGTGGCCCGGTTGATCTCGTCGGCGAGGACGATGTTCGCGAAGATCGGCCCCTTGCGGAACGAGAACGACCGCTGCCCGCCCGCGTTCTCATCGATGACCGTGGTGCCGATGATGTCCGCGGGCATCATGTCGGGCGTGAACTGGATGCGCGAGAACTGGAGGTCGAGCGCCTCGGCCATGGTGCGGACGAGCATCGTCTTGCCGAGCCCCGGCACGCCCTCGAGCAGCGCGTGCGAGCCCGCGAGCATGCACGTGAGCACGCCGTCGACCACCTCGCGGTTGCCGACGATGACCTTCCCCACCTCCTCGCGCAGCTCTCCGATGCTCGCGCGGAACTCGTCCACCTCGGCCCGCGCTGCTTCCTTCGTCTTCTCGGCCATAACTTCCTGCTTCGCGCCCGCTGTCGCGGAGCGCCTGTAGAGGCGCGGTCGCGTCCGAGCCGCCGGCTCGACTCACTCGCGCGGCCTGATGAGCTGGAAATACCGGTTCACGTAGAACCGGTATCCATCAGGGATCTGGTCCTTGTTGATCTGCTGCTCTGCGACCGTGTGATAGTCGGTGAAGACCTTCTTGTAGCCGGTCCCCTTGAAGCCCCGCTCGGCCGCGCTGAGGATCACCTCGCTGTTCGAGGGCCCTTGCTGCGTATCGAGCCCCTGCGCCTGGACGTCCTGGGTCCCCATCTTCGGGTCGGTGCGCTTGCCCGCGATCTCGCCGCCACGGCCGGAGCCGACGCCGTCACCCCCGGGCTGGTTGCCGCCGTTGCTGTTGCCCTGGCCGCTCCCGGCCCCCTCCTGCCCCTGCCCCTGCCCGCCGCCGGGCATGAGGATCTTCTTGCCACCGGGCCCGATCACCAGCTCCTGCCCCTGGCCTTGCCCGCCCTTGCCCTGACCGCCCTGGCCTTGCTGGCCCTCCTGCCCTTCCTGCTCGCCGTCGCCCTGCCCCTGTTGGCCCTGCCCCTGCTGCTCTTCACCGCCGCCCTGACTGCCGCGCGCGCGCTTTCCGAAGCGGAGCATCCTGGCCATCCGCTGCTTGCCCCCCTGCCCTTGCTGGCGCACGAGCTCCCGGAGCTCCTCGAGCCGCTGGCGCAGCTCTTCCTTCTCCTGCTCGGACATCTCCTCCTGCTGCATCCGGTTGATGTCCTCGGCCGCCTGCTCGAGATCCTCCGCTGACATCCCGAGGTCGCGCATCAGATCCTCGGCGGCCTTGGCGAGCTCGCGATCGAGCCGATCGAGCTGGCGCCCGGTCCGCTCCTTCTGCTCGGCGTCGCGGTCGAGCCGCTCCAGCTCGCGCTCCTTCTTCTTGAGCAGCCTCTCCTGCTCGGCTCTCTGCTGATCGTTCGCGGAGGCCTTCTGCTTCTGCTTGAGGAGCTGCTCGCGCGCCTCGGCGCGCTTCTCGTTGATCGCGGCGAGGGCCTCCTTGCGGCGCGACGCCGCCTCGGAGAGCGCCTTGCGCAGCCGCTCGATCTCGGCCTTGTCGAACTTCTGCTTCTTGTCGCGGAGCTTCTCGGCGAGCTCCTTCAGGTCCTTCTTCGCCTTCTCGAGATCCTTCTTCTCGAGGGACTCCCCCACGCCCTTTGTCAGGTCGCTCTTCTTGAGGTCGAGCCCCGTCTCCTTCAGCGCCTCTTCGAGCGCCTTCAGGTCGGCCTCGGCGCCCTTGAGGAGCTCGCGCTCGAGCGCCTCCATGCGGCGGAACGCCTCGGTGCGATCGAGGCGCTTGTTGGCGATGTCCTCGATGAGCTGGTTGAACCGCTCGACCGCGGACTTCATCTCGGGGCTCTGGTCCTGCCGATCGAGCGCCTTCGCCGCGTCCTTGAAGAGCTCGATGTCGTCGGGCGACATGGTGAGCGCGTCGATGGTCGCCGCGACTGGCGCCTGCTTGCGCGGGGTGCGCACCTCCAGCAGCGCCACCGCGAGCACGCCGAGACCCACCGCGGCGGAGGTCCAGAGCTCGCGAGGGACCGTGAGCGGCGCGGCGCCAGCGGGGCGCAGCGCTGCGGCGTGCTCGCAGGCGTCGTCGATCGCCGCCTCCATCAGGGGGGTGCGCTGCGCTGCGGGCAGCGCCTCGAAGGCGAGGGCGATCGTCAGCCGGTCGTGGAGGCCGTGGTGCCGATCGAGGGCGATGGTGCCGGCGCGGGGAGGCAAGCGGCGCAGCATCGCCACGACGAGGGTGGCCAGCACGAGCAGCCCCGCGCCGAGGAGGAGCTGGCGCGCGCGCGGCTCGCCGAGGTACGCCGGGAGCGCCTTGTGCACCGCGAGCGTCCCAGCGGCGAGCGCGAGCGCGAGGGTCAGCGCGCTCGGCAGCGCGCGCAGCGCGCGCCTGAACCGGAGCCTCAGCTCAACCGCGAGCGCGGCGCTGCGAATGCGGTCCAGTTGCTTCGTGCGAGAGTCGCTCACGGTGCTCAGCGCTCCGGGCGCCCCCCGCGGGGGCCCTCGAAGGGGAAACGTCGCAGCATTGTACCTGCTGACGGGTCAGGCGCCCGAAAGTTCCTGGGAGGCTCCGCGCGACGTACGTAGAAGGCTACGCGCGACGTACGAGGGAATGACGCCCGGCGAGCCCTGATGATTCCCGTGCAGGGCAGCCTCTGCGCTCAGCGCGCTGCCGGCGTGGATGCGCGCTGCCGGTGGTGGGTGGGGGTCCTCCCTCCGAGCGCTGATCGCACGGCTCGGCGGCGGCACACGTACGTTCCGTGGGAACGAGGAGACGGGCCACTGCGCACGGCGCCCGCCTCGAATTGGATTACTTCGTCGACTTCTTCTTGGGCGCCGCCTTGGCTGCCGGCTTCTTCGCCGCGACGGGCTTCTTCGCCACGGCCGGCTTCTTCGCCGCCTTGGCGGCCGGCTTCTTCACCACGGCCGGCTTCTTCGCCGCCTTGGCTGCCGGCTTCTTCGCCGCGACGGGCTTCTTCGCCACGGCCGGCTTCTTCGCCGCCTTGGCGGCCGGCTTCTTCGCCACGGCCGGCTTCTTCGCCGTCTTGGCGGCCGGCTTCTTCGCCGCCTTGGCGGCCGGCTTCTTCGCCACGGCCGGCCGCTTTGCAGCCGCTCGGCCTGCCACGGCACCGTTTGCCGCCGACTTCTTCGCCCCCGTCGCCCGTGCTCTGGAGGACGGCTGCTCCGCGGCTTCAAGCTCCTCGCCAACAGCGCTCGCCTGCGCTCTGGCCCCGTTCGCGTCAGGCACCTGCTTCGCATAACGCGCGAGCGTCTCGCGCACCCGCGCGTCCAGATCCGCGAAATCGAACGGCTTGTTCAACCAGGCGTCTGCGGCGAAGAGCGGCGAGGTCATCTCGTTCAGGTTCTCGCCGATGCCGGTGAGCATGATGACGCCGGTGCTCGCGAACGGCCGTCCGTCGGACGTGTCGCTCTTCAGCCGCTTGCAGATCTCCCAGCCGCTCATGCCGGGCATCATCACGTCGAGGATCACCAGATCGGGCTGGTGCTCGCGCGCGAGATCCCAGGCGGCATCGCCCTCGGAAGCCTCGATCACAGAGAACCCGAGGTTCCTCAGGTGACGCGCAACGAGGCTCAACATCGCCGGTTCATCTTCGGCCACCAGCACACGGGGCGGCATCGTGCTCGCGGAAGGCATCGTGGATGCGGATGAGAGTACGTGCGCGCGAACCGGTCAAGAGAGAACGAGACCGCGCGGCCGCAGCCAGCGCTCTTGGCCGTTCGCCGTCCTCCCGAGCGATCCCGAGCGCCAGGGAGGATGCGCTCAGGCGGCGCGCGCGAGGGCGATCTTTTCCGTCTGCCCCGCCGCATAGAAGCGTCGCAGCGCGGCGAGCAGCTCGGCATGACGCCCATGGCGGGCAAACTCGGCCTCGAGTCGGCCCGCGAACCGCGCCGCCAGATCGTTCGCGATCCGGTAGCGATCGCCGGTCTCCGTGCCCGGTGGATCCATGAAGGTGACCCGCTCGAAGAGATGGGCGCGGATCCGCGCGGCGCGCTCGGGCTCGAAGCGTCCCGCCCCCGGTGGCGCCGCCTCGTGGCGGCGCCGGAGCGGCGGGCCTGGCGGCGCGACCTCGTCAGCCAGATCGCCATAGACAAGCAGCACGTACTTGTCGACCTCGGCCTGGAGCTCGAGCTCGAGCTGGGTCGCCGGCAGCTCCCTGCGGGCCCGCTCGGCCACATAGAGGAAGTGGCTCACGCCCTCGACGATCTGGCAGATCTCGTCGAACGTCCCCTCTCGCCCCCGCGTGATCGCCCGGTGGGGCAGGTGCAGCGCGACCTCGATATCCCCGTCGGCGGCGTGCCGGATCAGCAGCGCTTCGCGGGCGCTGCCGTCCGTCAGCTGGATGAAATCGTCGACCGCGGGCGCGTCATCGAGCGCATAGGTGCGCGCCAGGTGCTGCTGGATCCGGGCCGGGAAGGTCGGCCCCCGCATCAGTTGAGCCCGCCCGTGCCACGGCTCGGTACGAGCCCTCGTGCCCCGAGCTCATCCGCGAGGCGGCTCGATCCCGTGCGAACCCAGCGCTCGTACAGCCGGAGCACCGAGCGCTCGTCCCGAGCCCCGGACGCGAGCGTACCGTCGGCCACATCGTTCAGGACGCTCACGAACCGCTCGAATTTCTCGGCCATCTCCGAAAGAACGTCGGGCCCCTGGCCGACCCGCGCATTGAGGCGCAGCATAGCGGCCGCATGGTGGTAGGCGGTCGACCCGACCCCGACCACATAGCCGCGATCGATCCCCTTGACCTCGATGTGGCCGCCGAAGAAGCCGACCACGTAGAGGACGCTGTCTCCCAGGTTGCGCAGCCGCTGGAAACGCTCGGCCCCGGAGGCTTCCAGCGCATCGCGCAGAAGAAAGGTCAGGGGCTGGTTGAAGGCAGACTCGGCCTGCTCGTCCGGGTGAGCAAAAGCACAGAGCAGACCGACGAGGTAACTCGACGCCGCCTCGGTCGCAGCGACGTTCCGAACTCGGAGCGCCTCGTCCACAACCTCCTGGAAATAGCGGGTCATGCTCGGGGAGAGAGAGATCGCTTGGCTCACAGCGGCACCTCACTTATGCGGGTGCCCTGGATACCGACGTAACCCGGGCCACCGCGCGCTCAGGTCAACCAGACACGTCCTGGCGGCCTCCCTCGGGCTGGAGACCGTGAGGGCATCGCGTCACTGTGCTGCCGCAGCTTTGCCCTCATAAGCGCATTTTAGCCGAGGGGCTCCGCCGAGCCCAGCCTTAGGCCACGCCCCTTCCCCTGCGATCTCCAGGACTTACAGCCACCTCTGCGCCTGGCTGCCAACGCGCAAAGTGCCGGCCTAGGGCCACTCTTGACACCCTCCAGGGGGTGGCTATCTTCCGCGCGCTCGCTAGCACTCGCCATGGGTGAGTGCTAGCAAAGTGCCCAGACTGCAATCGTATGGGACCTTGCGGCTGCTCAGGTGGGCCGGCTGGGTCTTGCCGTTCGTGGGACGCGGCGCTCGTCCCCGGAGGATTTGCAAAGATGAAGATTCGACCGCTCCAGGACCGCGTGATCGTTCAGCGCGTGAAGGAAGAAGAGAAGACCAAGGGAGGTCTCTACATTCCGGACACCGCGAAAGAGAAGCCGATCGAGGGGACCGTCATCGCCGTCGGCAACGGCAAGGTCGCCGAGGACGGTACCGTGCGGAAGCTCGACGTCAAGGAGGGCGATCGCGTCCTCTTCGGCAAGTACTCGGGCACCGAGGTCAAGATCGACGGCGAGGAGCACCTCATCCTCCGCGAGGACGACATCCTCGGCGTGATCGAGAAGTGACGCGGGCGACAGAAGGAACTTAGGAGAGACACCATGGCAGCCAAGGAAATCATCTACAACGAGTCCGCCCGCAGCATGATCCTCGCGGGGGTCAACGCCCTCGCCGACGCGGTCAAGGTCACCCTCGGCCCGAAGGGGCGCAACGTCGTCATCGAGAAGAGCTTCGGCTCGCCGACGGTCACCAAGGACGGCGTGACGGTCGCCAAGGAGATCGAGCTCGAGAACCGCTTCGAGAACATGGGCGCCCAGATGGTCCGCGAGGTCGCCTCGAAGACGAGCGACATCGCCGGCGACGGGACGACCACCGCGACGGTGCTCGCTCAGGCGATCTACCGCGAGGGCTCCAAGCTCGTCGCGGCCGGGCACAACCCGATGGAGATCAAGCGCGGCATCGACAAGGCGGTCGAGGCGATCGTCGAGCACCTCCGCGGCTCCGCCAAGCAGACCAAGGACGCGAAGGAGATCGCGCAGGTCGGCACGATCAGCGCGAACGGCGACGAGACGATCGGCAAGCTCCTCGCCGACGCGATGGAGAAGGTCGGCAAGGAGGGCGTGATCACGGTCGAGGAGGCCAAGAGCGCCGACACGACCCTCGACGTGGTCGAGGGCATGCAGTTCGACCGCGGCTACCTCTCGCCGTACTTCGTGACCGATCCCGAGGCCATGAAGGCGAACCTCGAGGACTGCTACATCCTCATCTCGGAGAAGAAGATCTCCAACATGAAGGACCTGCTCCCGGTGCTCGAGGCGATCGCCAAGAGCCAGAAGCAGCTCCTCATCATCGCCGAGGACGTCGAGGGCGAGGCGCTCGCGACCCTCGTCGTGAACAAGCTCCGCGGCACGCTGCACTGCGCGGCCGTCAAGGCGCCGGGCTTCGGTGATCGCCGCAAGGAGATGCTGAAGGACATCGCCACCCTGACGGACGGCCAGGTGATCGCGGAGGAGCTCGGCCTCAAGCTCGAGAACGTCACGATCAGCGATCTCGGCCGCGCCAAGACCGTCATCATCGACAAGGACAACACCACGATCGTCGGCGGCCAGGGCAAGAAGGACAAGATCAAGGCCCGGCAGCAGGAGATCCGCGCTCAGATCGAGAACACGACGAGCGACTACGACCGCGAGAAGCTCCAGGAGCGGCTCGCGAAGCTCGTGGGCGGCGTCGCGGTCGTCAAGGTCGGCGCTGCGACCGAGACCGAGATGAAGGAGAAGAAGGCCCGCGTCGAGGACGCGCTCCACGCGACCCGCGCGGCCGTCGAGGAGGGGATCGTCCCGGGCGGCGGCGTGGCGCTCATCCGCGCGCAGAGCTCGCTCGAGAAGCTCAAGGTCAACGACGAGCAGCGGTTCGGCGTGAACATCATCCGCCGCGCCATCGAGGAGCCCCTCCGCCAGATCTCGGCCAACGCCGGGGAAGAGGGCTCGATCGTCGTGCAGAAGGTGCGCGACGGCAAGGACTCGTACGGCTACAACGCGGCGTCGGGCGACTACGGCAACCTGCTCGAGATGGGCGTCATCGATCCGGTCAAGGTCGTCCGGTCGGCGCTCCAGAACGCGGCCAGCGTCGCCAGCCTGATGCTCACCACCGAGGCGCTCATCGCTGAGCGGCCGAAGGAGGAGAAGCCGGCGGCTGGTGGCGCCCACGCGGGCCACGGCCACGACTTCTGATCGCGACGCGCCGCGCTGACCGTTAAGCCCGGCGGGCGAGGGCCGACTTCCTTCTCAGGAAGTCGGCCCTTCGCCATTTCGACTTCCGGCGGGCCGCGGCGCATGATCTGATCTGGCGCAGGTTCGCGATGAGCACCCTGACTACCGAGCGCCTGGCGCTCACCCCGGTCTCGCTGCCCCTGCTCGAGGCGGTCATCCACGGAGATCGCGCCGAGGCCGAGGCCCTGTCCGGCGCGCGCTTCCCTGACGCCTGGCCTGGGCGCGCGCTCGTCGAGCGCGCCTTCAGCTCGCCGCTGGACCGGCTGCGCGACGATCCAGAGGCGTTCCTGTGGGGCACGCGGCTGATGGTGACGCGCGGGCAGGAGGAGCGCGTCGTCGTCGGCAGCGTGGTGCTGAACGGCCGGCCCGACGCGACCGGCACCGTGGAGATCGGCTACGGCGTCGAGGGCAAGTCCCAGGGCCAAGGCTACGCGACGGAGGGGTCGCGCGCCGTCCTGCACTGGACGCTGCAGCAGCCGGGCGTGAGGCGCGTGATCGCGACCACGCCGGCTTGGCACCGCGCGTCGCTCCGGGTGATCGAGAAGCTCGGGATGCGCCCTGCTGGAACGCTCGATCACGACCTCCTGGGCGAGCTCCTCGTCTTCGAGCGCTACCCCGCGTAGCGCCCTGTCGTCCGCGGCGGGGGGGCCCGCCTCGGCGCCGCTCACCCTCCTGCGGGGCTCGCGCCGCCGCGCGGGTCGCGCCGCCGGGCCCACTCGCACAGGGTCATGCCCGCCGCGATCGCCACGGGGTACGAGTGGTTGATCCCGTACATGGGGATCGCGATCACGTCCTCGCACGCGTCGAGCAGCGCCTGCGGCAGCCCGTCATCCTCGCTGCCGAAGAGGAACACGAGCCCGCGGGGGAACGGCGCCTCCCAGAGGGTGCGCCGCGCGTGATCGCGCTCCACGCCGATGAGCGGGCGGCCGCGCGCCGCCTCCAGGAAGCTCGCCTCGTCGGGGCACTCGACGATGGTCTCGTACTTCTGCATGCCCATCGAAGCGCGCTCGTAGTAGGGCTCGGTCCCGATCAGGAAGATCTCCCGCACCAGGAACGAGTGCGCGACGCGGATGATGGCGCCGATGTTGAACGGGTTCTTCGCGCGGCAGACGGCGATGGAGAAGTCGTTCCGCAAGGGGGCGAGCTCTTCGCGGATCTCCCGGGTGGTGAGCCCGAAGGGCGGGATCTTCACGGCGCGCTGGCTCCCTTACTCGGCGGCGGCGAAGCGATCGAACAGCGGATAGATGGGCCCCTCGTGGACCCTGATCCGCTCGGTCGTGCCCGTGGCGTGCTTGACCAGGAGCACGAGCCCGGCGCGCGGCACGGCGTCGAGCGCGCCCCGGATCGCCGCGACGGACATGCGCCGCAGCGGCTGCCCGGCGATCTCCAGCACCTCGTCGTCCTTGCGGAGCCCGGCGCGCTCTGCAGGCCCGCCCTCCATGGTCCGCGAGATGAATGCGGAGCCGGAATGCAGCTGGTACCAGAGGCCGAGGCCGAACTTGGCGTGCGCCGGCTGGAACGCGAGCGTGAGCGAGCCGCCCGCATCGAGCTCGATCTCGATCTCGCCTGCGGCTCGGTGCGTATCGCTCGGACGGCCGATGTCGCGCACCCCGATCGGCTTGTCGACGAGCGGATCCGCTTCCCAGACCTCCACCCGGAGCCGGTCCTCGGGCAAGATCTGGAAGTTTCCGCTGGGTCCTTCGGGCCAGGTCGGCTCCAGCGTGTTCGCTTGCTCTGCCGTCCGAAAGATCTCCGCGCCGTTGACGAAGACGCGGACATAGGGGTCCGGGAGGTCGCCGGCGCCGGAATCCCACGCTCGGCCGTCCCGAGTGCGCTCCGGGATTCTCGCACGGACGACCCGGAGCCATCGGACGTCCTCGGGCGGCGGAGGATGCAGCTCCTGGTCTGCAGGAGGCTCGTGCAGGCGGGTCGAGAGCTCGGGATAGAGCGCCGAGCAGCCGCCCGCGGCGAGCAGCAAGATGAACGCTGGCAAGCAGAGCGAGAGCGCGCGATGCCGTCGGAGGACCAAGATGGCGCCATTTTTGGCCGGAGCCGGCGTCAGCCGCAACTAAACCGTGCTATTTCGGGCGCCCATGCAGGATCAGCCCGTCATTGCTACCAGCGACCTCAGCGCGCACGTCGGCAGCACTGTCGTGCTCCGCGGATGGCTCTACAACAAGCGATCGAGCGGCAAGCTCCACTTCCTCGAGCTGCGCGACGGCTTCGGCACCGTCCAGTGCGTGATGGCGAAGAGCGACGTCGGCGACGAGGTCTTCGCGGCCGCCGACAAGGTCACCCAGGAGAGCGTGATCGATGTCGTCGGCGAGCTGAAGGCGCACCCGAAGCGCGCCGGGGTCTACGAGATCGCCGCATCCGGCTTCCGTGTGCTCGGCCCCACCGCCGGCGAGTATCCCATCTCCCCGAAGGAGCACGGGACCGACTTCCTCATGGATCACCGCCACCTCTGGCTGCGATCGAAGCGACAGCACGCGATCTTGCGCGTTCGTCACACCATCATCCAGGCCATCCGCGACTTCTTCGACGGGCGCGGGTTCACGCTCGTCGATGCGCCGGTCTTCACGCCGAACGCGTGCGAGGGGACGAGCACGCTGTTCCAGACCGACTACCACGGCGAGAAGGCGTACCTCACCCAATCGGGGCAGCTTTACATGGAGGCGGCAGCGGCCGCGTTCGGGAAGGCGTACTGCTTCGGCCCCACGTTCCGCGCGGAAAAGTCGAAGACCCGCCGCCACCTGGCCGAGTTCTGGATGGTCGAGCCCGAGGTGGCGTTCATGGACCTCGCGGGCGACATGGACCTCGCGGAAGACTTCCTCTGCTTCATCGTCGAGCGGGTCCTCGAGCGGCGCCGCCCCGAGCTCGCGGTGCTCGAGCGCGACGTCGGGAAGCTCGAGGCCGTCAAGAAGCCGTTCCCGCGCATCCGCTACGACGAGGCCGTCGCCATCCTGAACGAGGCGCGCGCGGAGAAACGCAAAATGGATGGAGAGGCTGAAATTCCGGATTTTCCCTGGGGAGAGGACTTCGGCGGCGAGGACGAGACGATCATCTCCGGCCGGTACGATCGCCCCGTCATGATCCACCGCTATCCGGCTCAGGTGAAAGCCTTCTACATGAAGCGCGATCCGACGGACGACCGGGTCGCCCTCTGCGTCGATGTCCTGGCGCCGGAAGGTTATGGAGAGGTGATCGGGGGCGGGCAGCGCGAGGATGATCTCGCCACCCTCGAGCGGGCAATCGAGGCGCATCAGCTGCCCCCCGAGGCGTTCGGCTGGTACCTGGATCTGCGCCGGTATGGCACCTTCCCGCATGCGGGCTTCGGGCTCGGCGTCGAGCGAAGCGTCGCCTGGATCTGCGGTCTGCCGCACGTGCGCGAGACGATCCCGTTCCCGCGCATGCTGAATCGGCTCTCGCCTTAGTGCCGCGCGTCAGAGACCCTGCAGGAAGTTCTGGGCGTCGCCTGGCAGCTCCTCGTTCACGGCGCGATGCGCCACGGCGCCGACGCGACGGGCCGAGGCGTGGGAGCAAGGAAGCGTGGGAGCAGACGAGGCTAGCCGCTCCTCGCGCGCACCCACGCGTCGGAATCGCGACGCTGTGCGAGGAGCGTGAGTAAGAGGTAACGCGATCGGCAAACCCGCGCGACAACGGCGGGCAGTGTGGTCAGGCCGTGCCCGCGCCGCGCCTCGCCGCTGGGGATCCGTTTTTGCTCCGCTTGCAGGGCGACTCTGTCGTATCAAGAAAGCATAGGGCGCAACCCGCGACCCACGCTCACTCGGCCGACCGACGGAGCCACCCCTGCTTGCAGATGAGGGAGCGCTCTACCGGCGAGCCGGACCCTGCCCCCGCCTCCCCGACCCAACTCGCGAGGACAAAGCTATGGCTCGTCTCGTCGGCTTTATCGGTAACCGTCCGGATCTCGGCGCGCGTGCGATCGAGCTCGAAGAACGTGCCCTCACGGTTCGCCGAAGGGAGGGCGTGATCCCTGGCTGGGGGGTCGGCTTCTACCAGGGAGGAGAGATTCTCCTCAAGCGCCGGCCGATCGACGATCGACCGGAGATCAGCCTGGTCGACATGACCAAGGACGTGCGCGCCGACATCCTCGTGGCGCATGTCCGGGCTGCGACCGTCGGCAGCCTGCGCACCGAGAACACGCACCCGTTCCGCTATCGGCAGTGGCTGTTCGCCCACACGGGCACGGTCGAAGGGTTCGCCCGCCTGCGGAGCCAGCTGAGCGACTCGCTGCCGCAGTTCCTCCAGCGCGACGTTCGTGGTGAGACGGACAGCGAGATCCTCTTCCACCTGTTCCTGTCCTTCCTCCACGACAGCGGCCAGCTCGATCGACCCAACGTGGACGCGGCGAGCGCGCGGACGGCCCTCCGGTCCTCCATCGCGCTCGTCGACCGGCTCTGCGCGGAGGAAGGGGCGGGGCCGAGCGCGATGAACATCGTGGTCACGAACCCCGAGTACCTGCTCGCCGCCCACGGCGGCACGTCGATGGCGTACCGCATCTACCAGGGCAGCGACGACATGGAGCGGCTCCTCAGCGACGGCGGGTTGGGCCGAATGCGCATGCCCGACTATGCCGCGAGCCGGTTGACGCTCGTCGCGTCGGACTTCGATGACGACCAGGCCCCCGCGGGGTGGACCCACGTCGGCGAGCGTGCGATCGTGACGTTCACCCGCGCCGATGCTCCCGCGATCGAGCCGATCTGAACGCCCGAAGGGCCCGCAGGAGGCCAGGGCGCATGCACTGCCGGCCGGCTCTCCGGACACCTCTCGGCCGTCGCCAGCGTGTCCATCGCTGCTCGTCGCCGTGATCGCGGGCTGGTCGCTCCTGGGGTGCGGCCGCGGAGGACCGGCCTCGTTTCCCACCGCCGCCGAGCTCTCTGACGAGCGCCGCCGCCCCGACGGCGTTGCGCTCGATCCGGCGAGCACCCCGCCGGCACCGACGAACCAGGCAGACGTCGAGGAGAGCGTCGTGACCCTCCGGACACCTCTCGGCATCAGCGCCGCGCTGGACGTCGTGGACGAGTTCTTCCGGCGGGTGGTCGCCGAGGACAGCGAAGCCCTGAGCGAGCTGCTGACGCGCGATGCCCTCGCGATCCACACCGGCTCGGGCGGATCGGGGCAGCCGCCGAGCGCCGGGCTCTGGTGGGAGCAGCGGTTCCGGCGACTCGAGTACGGAAAGCTCGCCGGAGAGCCGGTCTATCGGGAGTCAGAGCTCCAGATCTTCCGGGCCGAGGACGTGCTCGCGACGCCGCAACACCCCGCGATCCAGCCGGAGACGCTCGATGACCAGGACGTCGTGATCCGCGTGCCGATCGCGACCGCTCGGGTCGCCACGGATCGCCTGCTCGGCGACGAGATCGTCGTCTGGCTGCGCCGCGACGGCCCGCGATTCAGGATCTATCGGCTGCTCGAGGACTTCCAGTTACAGTAGGCTTTGCGCTTGTGCCATATCTCCGACAAGATCGGGGCTCGATGAGCCGCCTCAAGATCGCGTTCGTGGGCTCCGGGGGAGCGGCGCGAGGCCTTGCGCACCTCGGCGTGCTGAAGGCTTGCGAGGAGCTGGGCATCCATCCAGAGATCTACGTGGGCGCGGGAGCGGGCGCGCTGGTCAGCGCGACGTACGGGCAAGACATCCCGCTCGATGTGCTGCTCGACGCCTACCGCCTCCCCTGGAGACGACGTCACCGCGGGCCTCGCCTCCACGTGTCGAGCTTCTTCGGAGCTCCCGCCCTGCGCGATCTGCTCGACCCGGGATACCTCTGCTCGGGGGTGTTCTCGATCGACAAGCTCGAGCGCTACGTGCGCCGGACGCTGCCGATCAACGACTTCCGGCAGCTGCCGCACGCCGTCTACGTGACGGCGGTGGACGTGGACAGCGCCAAGCGCGTCGTGTTTGGCCCGGGCTACGACGAGGCGACGCCGATCAGCCAGGCGGTGGCCGCGAGCTGCTGCGTGCCCGGCCTGTTCCGGCCCTACCGCATCAACGGCCGCTATCACTTGAGCGGCGAGGTGATCCGGACGCTCTCCGCCGACGTGGCCGTGAATGCCGGCGCCAACATCGTGATCATCTCCAACATCTACCGTCCCGAGGAGCGCGACGAGTCGCAGCGCTCGATCGCGAGGAGCGGCGCGCCCAGCGTCGTCCGGCAGTCGCTCAGCATCCTTCTGGCCGAGAAGGAGCGCCGCGGCGTCGAGCTCCTCTCCAAGCTCTACCCGAACGTCACCTTCCTGGACGTGGCGCCCGCGATCGGCCGGTACAGCTACATGAACCGGTTCGCCGCCAAGCCGCTCGTCCTGCGCGGCTACCGCACTGCGCTCCGCGTGCTCGCCGCCGCGAAGGAGAAGGGCGTGTTCGATGCCCCCTCCTCGAAGAGCGCGCTGAACTAGAGCGACGGTCACCCGCTTCGGAGACGGGCCCACCTCGACGTTTTCGGTGCTCAGCGCACCGGGCGTGCGCTTGCGCGCCGAAAACGCCGATCTGGGCCCGTCTCCTGTGCGGGTGACCGCCGCTCTACTCGGCATGGTGCAGAGGTGGGCGGAAACCGCTCTAGATCTGGCGGGCGGAGCTACCGCCGCACGCCCTGGCGTCCGTCGACGGCGCCGTCGCGCAGCGACCGACCGCTACATCCCCGCGACGATGCGGTACCCGTCCTGGTACTCCACCAGCTCCAGCCGGTTGTCGTCGACCTTGCGGCGCCACTCTTCGCCCTTGCCACCCGGGATGCGGTAGCTCGCGCTGAAGGTGTAGTCGACGTAGATGACATCATCACCCTTGAGGACGCGCCGGTAGCGGATCTCGTAGCGGATGGCGCGCGCGTCCTGGAACTTGCCGGTGAGGTACGCGCGCAGGCCAGCGTAATCGAGGTCGTCCGCCGCATCGATGTTGCCGCCGTCCTCGTAGTACTTGGGCGACGCGAGCTTGAGCAGCTCGCCCACGTTCTTGCTCTCCACCGCGTTGCGATACTTCTCGCAGAACGAGATGATCTTGCGGTTGTCGTCGTTGTCCTCCACGTCCGTGTTCGGGATGTAGTGGGTGGCGCACCCGGCGAGGACGGCCGAAGCAACGACGAGGAGCGAAGCGACAGCTTTTGTTTGGCGGCAGAACATACGCGGGCAGGACAACGCTCGGGGGAAGCAGCTGATTCCAGCCGGGAACCTTGCCAGATCGAGGCGCGGATCGGCAAGCGAAGCGATCACGATCACCAAGGATGACGGGGACGGGCGCGCCCGCTACGCGTGCTCCTCGAGCCAGCGGAGGAGGGCGAGATGGCCGACCGGCCCGTCGTGGTCGACAGGCAGGTCCGGATCGACCTTGCGCAGGCGCTCTTCGTCGCCGGGATCCGCCTGCAGGAGGAGCGCGACGGCGCCGCTGGCGAGCGCGCGGTGCGGGGCGCCGGTGAGGCCGAGCAGCTCGCGCGCGACCGGCCCCGCGTCGTCGGCCGCGAGGACGACCATGCGGTCGGCGTCCGAGGACGCGATGAGATCGGCCGCGGCGCGGAGCGCCTCCAGCGCGCCGCCGAGCCCAGCGCCTACCGCGAAGCTCGGCCCGGTGAGCTGGTACGCGATGGCGCACTCGCCCGCGATCGCGTTCGGCGACGTCGCAGGAAAGAGGCGCGGCTCGACGAAGCGGGCTCCGCGCGCGCGCCGGCGGGCGTCGTACACATCGTTGGTGTCGATCGTGGCGAGCGCGTGGCCCGCGACGATGCCGGCCGCCCGCAAGCGCTCGGCGCCGACGATGGCGGCGAGGGCTGCCACCGCGGTCAGCCCGAGCCGGCAGAGCGCGTCGAGGCGCGCGAGGCGGTCGCGCGCGATGCCGGTCGCCTCGGCGAGGCGCCCGAGATCGGAGCCCGTCACGTGCGCGTGCGCCCGGAGAACCACGGCGCGGGGGCGCCTCGGGCGGCGCCCGCTCGCGGAGGACGTGAGCAAGAGGGCGGCGTTGGCGCCGCCGAACGCTGCCGAGAGCTTGAGCGCCGAAGAGAGCGGGCGGGGCTCGGCGCGCTCGAGCAGGTGAGCCGGTGCGTCGGGGTCGAGCTCGCCTTCGGAGGCCGCCGGTGGAGCGATGGATGCCTCGAGGGCGGCCGCTGCAGCGAGCGCCTCGAGCACGCCCGCGGCCCCGAGCGTGTGTCCGATCTGAGCCTTGAACGGGTGGACCACCGGCGGAGGCGCGTCCGCGCCGGCCAGCGCATCCGAGCCCTCCACGGCGCCGCGCTGCGAGAGCAGCGCGGCGATCGCGCGCGACTCCATCGCGTCGTTGTAAGGCGTCGCCGTGGCGTGCGCGCTGACGAGACCGACGCGCGAGGCAGGCCACCCGGCGTCAGCGAGCGCCGCGGCGCCGGCGCGCGCGAGCCCCGAGCCGGTTCGATCCGGGGCGGTGATGTGCACCGCGTCCGTGGACGCGCCGAAGCCGGCGACACGGACGATCACCGGGGCGCCACGGAGGCGGTCCTCGCGGACGAGGGCGACGACGGCGGCGCCCTCGCCGAGCGCCATGCCGTCACGGCCGACCCGAAACGGGCGCGACGTGGACGCCGTGGTCGCGCGGAGCGCCTCGAAGCCGGCGGCGACGAAGACGCTGACGGCGTCGTAGCCGCCGGCGAGCACGAGATCGCAAGCGTCGCGATCGAGCCAGCGGAGACCGAGGCCGATCGCCAGGGTGCTCGCCGCGCACGCCGCGAGCAGATGCGTGCGCAGCGGGGTCCGATCGAGCCCGAACGCGGCGAGCGCGTCGTTGAACGGCGCGAAATAGGTCGCGCGCGAGGCCAGCGCGGCGAGCGAGCCGGCGTCGGCCCCCTCGGCGCGGGCGGCGAAGAACCGCTCCGCGGTGAGCATGCCGCCGCTGGAGGTACCGAGGGCGATGCCGATGCGCTCGCCACGAAAGCCCGGGCGCACGCCCTCCAGCGCCGCGAGGGTCTGCGAGAGCGCCGCCTTCAGGAGGTCGGTGGCGCGATCGGCGCCTGGAGCGACGCCGAGCTCCGCGGGCGCGCGCGCGGCGAAGGGCCGCAGCAGGCCGGCGCGAGCCAGCTCCGCGTCGCGCGCGATCGCGACAGGCGCAGGCTCGCCAGCCCGAGGGACGCGGTAGGCGAGAGGGCCGAGGCCGAGCGCCGAGACAGCGCCCGACGCGATGACGCAGGCGTCGCTCATGAGCCGCCCCCCGGCCGGAGCGAGTCGGGATCGACGAACGCGCGTGGATCCGGCGCGCGATCCCGCTCCTCGGCCTCGCAGAGCACCGTGATGAGCAGCCCGGTCGACGCTTGCGCGTAGCGGACGTTGCCGCATCCCATGCCCTCGGCGATCACGACCTCCTCGTCGAGCCGGCGCCGGCGGGTGCCCTCCACCGTCGACCACGTGGTGCGGCGCGCGCCGATCACACCCCGGTCGTTGACCCGCAGATCGATGACGGCGTCGCCGTCGCGCAGGACGAAGGAATCCGTGCTCGCAGCGCGCGAGTACCAGAGCAGCGTCCCCGCCGCCGGATGGAGCATCCACCAGCGCAGGAAATCTACCGGCAAACCGCGGAGTGCAGTCCTTGGCGTCGAGGCGTCGCCGCGCCTCAGCAGATCCAGCGCGGGAACGGCGAAACGGAAGCGATCGCCGCGCGCCCACAGGTCGAGCGCGGTGGTGCCGCCCGGACCGAGGAGGATCATCCGCAGCGCGCCCTCGGGCTCGAGCATGTCGCTCCCCGCCGCGCGTGCGCGCCCTTCGATCGCCGGCGGGGCGACCGCGATCGCGCCGCGCGCCTCGAGCACGTGGCCCGTGCGCGGCTCCCGCAATGCCAGGCGGACGCGGAGCGTTCGCGGGCCAGCCCCCTCGACCTCGCGGCGGAGACCTGCGAGGCGCTCGCGCCCCTCGCGCCACGCGGAGGGGTCGAGCCGCGCGGCGGACGTGCCCGCCGATGGGCCAGGCAGGAGGCGCGCTAGCTCGGCGTCGAGCGCGCCGTTGCGCCGCGGAGCGCTCGCGGCGCAGGCAGGGAGGCTCGCGAGCAAGAGCAGGAGGCGCCCGGCGCTGACGAGGCGCCGCGCACGACGGCGAGGAGCGGGCAGCGATGTCGTCACGCGTCGCCGGGAGCGACCAGCAGGATGGCGTATCCCCGGTCGGGTGCGCCGCCGAGGACGAGCACGCTCGCGAGGTCGCGGCTGGCGAGCGCCGCGACCGCCGCAGCAGCGGCGAACCCGCCGGCGCCCTCGTGATCGCCTGAGCGCGACGCGAGCGTGGAGCGCGGCAGCTCGGCCCACGGTGAGCCATGCAGGCAGGCGACGAGGCGCTCCTCCTCCCGTCCGACGAACACGGCGGCTGGCGACGGGACGGTGGCCTGCCCTCGCAGGGCGACCTCTCCCGAAGCGCCGAGGCGCGCCGGCGCTGGCGCTCCCGCGAGCATCCCCACGCCGTCACCCCGCCAGGAGTTCCACCAGGACACCATCGCCACCGGGCGCGCCCCTCGCTCACGCACACGCGCGGCGCTCTCGAAGAGCAGCACGGCAGCGCCCTCGCTGCGGACACCGCTGCTGACGACTTGCGAGCAGATCGGACCGAGGCACCGCTCGATCATCGGGCTCGTCTCCTCGACGCTGCCGGCGGCGAGCGCCTCCCCCTCCCCGGCCGTGATGAGCTCGATGGCCGTGACCATGGCCGCTTCCGCGGTCGCTCCGAGGTCGGCCATCGCGAACACCGGGCCACGGAGGCCCAGGTAGATGGAGGCATGCCCGACCGGCGACGACGGGACCAGGTTCGGAAAATCGGCGGGGCTCGCGTACTTCGCGCCCTTGTCGTAGATGCGCCGCATGTAGGCGGTCGAGGCGTCGACGCTGCCAAAGGACGCGCCGACGATGGCGCCGGGCAGGGTGCGGCTCGGCGCGACGTCGGCCGCCGGATCGCCCGCGCCCGCCTCGGCCTGAACCGCGCCACCGAGCCCGGCCTCCGACAGGGCCGTCAGGATCGCGGCCGTCGTCAGCCGGCCAGCTCGGTCGAGCCGCCTCGCCCGCGCGAGATCGAGGTGCGCGGCCGTGTTGAAGGGGATGGCCCCTTCCGCTGGCGGAGGGCCAGGCTCGAGATACGCGGCGCTGCCGCGGGACGCGAGGACGCCGAGCGGGCCGATCGTCGCGGCCGCGGTCACGACGACCGAGCGCCGCCGGGGCGCGCTGCCGGCGTCGAGCGGCGGAGGAAAGCGGTCGGGCTGCGCGAGCACGAGCACGCTGTCCGTGCCGCCGAAGCCGAAGGAGTTCGACATCGCCGACCGGATCGGCGCCTCGCGCGCCTCCTTGAGGTGCACGAGCTGGCACTCCGGATCGACCTCTTCAAGGCCGCCGGTCGGGGGCATCACGCCACGCGCGATGGCGAGGGCGGTGATCGCGGCCTCGACCGCGCCCGCGGCGCCGAGCGTGTGCCCGATCTGCCCCTTCGATGAGGAGACGGCGATGCGGTTCACCTCGTGGCCGAGGCAGGCGCGCAGGGCGGCGCTCTCCATGACGTCGTTCAGCGGCGTCGCGGTGCCGTGCGCGTTGACGTAGTCCAGATCCGAGGGCGTGAGCGCCGCGCACCGGAGAGCGTCGCGCATGACGCGCGCGGCGGTGCGCCCCTCGCGCTCGGGGTTGGTGATGTGATGCGCCTCGGCGCCGGTCGCCCATCCGCGGAGCTCGACGATCGGCTCCGCCCCCCGCGCGCGCGCGGCGTCCTCGGACTCGAGGAGCAGGAACGCCGCGGCTTCGCCGAGGTTCAGACCGGCGCGCCGCCGATCGAACGGGCGGCACGGCTCCGGATCGACAGCCGCGAGCGCACCGAAGCCGGTGTACGTCAGCCGGCACAGGCCGTCAGCGCCCCCCGCGAGCACGCGGGTGGAGAGGCCGGCGCGGAGCCAGGCCGCCCCCAGCAAGACGGCGTTCGCGCCGCTCGAGCAGGCGCTGCAGACGCTCCTCACCCGCCGGAACGGACCGACGGCGGCGCGGACGTGGTCGGCCGTCGAGGAGAGCGGATGGGAGAGCATCCGCTTCAGGGGGGCGATCGCGCTGGGGTCGTGCGACAGCCGGGCGAGCAAGTCCTCCGTCTCGAACATGCCGGCGGTCGTCCCGCCGACCACCAGGTCGACCGGAACGGCCCTCGGGTCGATGCCCGCGTGCGCGAGCGCCTCGCGGGCCGAGAGCACGGCCATCGCGTCGGTCCGAGACCACCCTTCCGCCTCGCCGGGCGGCGCGACCTCCTCGGGGGAGAGGTCGCGGACCTCCGCGGCGATGCGCCCGCGCGTCCCGGGGATCTCGAACAAGGAGATCGGCGCGAAGGCCCGTTCTCCTGCGATGAGCCGGTCCATCGTCTCGCTCGCCCCACGCGCCAGGGGCGAGACGACCCCGATGCCCGTCACCCAGATGCGCACGCCCGAACGGCTCTCTGCGGCGCGTTCACGCCGCCGCGGTCGACTTGACGATGTGGGCCACGAGCGCGTCCACCGATGCGAAGATCGGCCTCGCTTCGTCGCCCTCCGGGATGCGGACGCCGAAGCGCTCCTCCACGCTCATGGCGAGCTGGAGCGCGTCCAGCGAATCGAGGCCCAGCCCCGCGCCGAACAGCGGAGCGGCGTCGTCGATGTCGGCCGGCGTCTTCCCCTCGAGGTTCAGCTCCTCGACCATGAGTTCTTTTAACTTCTGCCGCACGTCCTGCGCGTTCATGAGCACGTCCCTGCGGGGTAGCACAATTCCGCGCCTTTCCACCAGGGGGCAGCGCTTTTTCTGACGGTTTGGTAAAGAGCGCCCATGGCCCTCGTCGACTACGCCACCTCTGCAGGCGTCGCGCTGCTTACGCTCAATGATCCGCCCGTCAACGGCTACACCCACGAGATGATGAAGGACCTCGACGCGGCCATCCTCGAGGCCCGCTTCGACAACGATGTCCATGTCATCGTCATCACCGGGCACGGCGAAAAGTTCTTCTGCGCAGGAGCGAACATCAACATGCTCCGCGAGTCGGACCCGACGTTCAAATACTACTTCTGTCTCCACGCGAACGAGACATTGAGCCGCCTCGAGCACACGCCGAAGCTCTGCATCGCCGCGCTGAACGGCCACACGGTAGGCGGTGGTCTCGAGATCGCGATGGCCTGTGACCTCCGCATCGCCCGCAAAGGCGCCGGCAAGGTCGGCCTACCCGAGGTCGCGCTGGGCGTCCTGCCAGGCACGGGGGGCACCCAGCGCCTGGCCAGGCTCATCGGCAAATCGCGGGCGATCCAGCTGATGTGCGAGGGGCAGACGTTCGATTTCGAGACAGCGCTCGCGGTTGGCCTGATCAATGACGTCTGGGAGACGGCCTCCCATGACGAGTTCATGGACCGGATCCTCGCGTACAGCCACACGTTCACGCTGCCGGACCGCGCGGCGCTGGCGGTCGGGCGCATCAAGCGCGCCGTTCAGACAGGCTTCGAGGTAGGGCTCGAACAGGGGCTGGCCCTCGAACGAGAGCTCCAGGCCGAGCTGTTCACGTCGGAGGACGCCCGCGAGGGGCTCGCCGCGTACATGGAGAAGCGGAAGCCGGTGTTCCAAGGCAAGTGAGCGCACGCCGCACGTCGAGCAATGCGCTGCCTCGCCGTTCTTCTCCATGGGACAGCCGGCGCCCAGGCTGAGATCGCCTAAAATGTAACAATAGATACATTTTGAGTGGCAACGTCGGAGGGTTGGACGATTTTCAAATCAGCGGGGGCTGCTGCACGTAAGTTCAGGCATGCAACAGCTTGTTGAGCATGGGCCCCTGCTGGAGCGGCCCAGCTTCGAGACCGTATACACTGTCGGGCTGTCATTCCTCCGACAAGCGCTCCGCTGGCTCGGGGTGGCAGAGCGCGACGTCGACGACGTCCTGCAAGACGTCATGATCGCTGCCTATCACGCGCTGGATCGCTTCGATCCGAGGCGCTGCTCCGACGAGGCGCGCACCAGACATCACCCCTGCGGCCACGCCCCAAGCCTGGAACGCGGGGCGCCACAGACCGCGAGCCCGCTCGGCGAGCCCCTCAGGCGCTGGCTGTTCGGCATCGCCTGGCGACAGGTCGGCCACTACCGCGAGCGCGCCCACCGACGCCGAGAGATCGCGGTCGGCGCCGGGACGAGCTGGCCGTTCGAGCTCGCCGACCCCGGCTTGACCTCGGAACAGCTGCTCGCACGCGAGCAAAGCGGCCAGCTCGTCGGCAGGCTGCTCGGCGCGATCGACACCGAGCGACGCGTGGTCTTGATCATGCACGATCTGCTCGATGTGACGACCGCCGACATCGCGCGCGACCTGGACGTGAAGGAGAACACGGTGCGCAACCGCCTCCGGCTGGCCCGCGAAGACTTCCGCGTGGCGGTGAAGCGCATGAACGCCGAGGACCGACGCGCACTCCACGATCCGTTGAGCCTCCAGGTCGCCGAGCGCTCCCGCGGGGCGGACGCAGAGTCGCTCATGAGCACGGCCAGGCTCATCCCCGAGGTGCCGGACACGCTCCGGCGCAGGATCTGGCTCGCGGTCATGCGCGCGATCGCCGAGGCGCACGCCGCGGGCCCGAGCGCCCAGGCTTGCGCCGCGCCAGCTCCCTAGGCGACCGCCGCACGCACCGAAAGAAGGCCGACGCAACCGAGGCCCCGGGGTCGGCCGCTCTCAGTGCTCCAGCATCCTGCCGTAGTGCTCGGCAAGCGCCGTCCCTCCCAGGCGGGAGAAGAAGGAAGAATAGCATATCCAGATCGCCAGCCCGTTCATGTCGTCGAAGATCGGCGGGAGATACGGAGGCGGGCGGATGATCCCGTCGGTAACGTGCGCATGGAGGACAGGGACATCCTCGTGCGCGACCTTCCCCACGAACAAGAATGGAATCAGCATCGCCCGATCGTGCTGAATGGCCGCGCGCATGAAGGCGTAGTTGAGAACGATCCCCTTGCAGTAGCAGGCGTCCTTCGTGAACGGCGCCCCTCCCGCAAGCACGCCGCCGCGGAAGACGCGCCTGGCATTCTGGAAGCACTCGTCTTCTTCGTAACCTTCGGTGCGGTACCACTCGAACACGTCAAGGAACGACGCCCCGTCCTCTGCCTTGTCCACCGCGAGGATGCGGTCGTTCAGCTTCTTCGCGCGGCGCGGAGTGCTCCTGAAGGTGAGGATCTCCACCAGAACGGCGAGCCCTTCCTGCACCGCTGTGGTGCGCGGAGGCCCCTTCGCGAGCCAGCGCGCCACCGGCTGAGCTTGCCCGTTCAAGCTGGTCGCCACGTGCACCCACCCCTCGTGCGCCTCGAGGATGTCGACATCGCTCTTGGAGAACATCGCGCCGCTCCGGATCTTCACGTAGTCGCTGCCCGCGGCGGCGTCCGCGAGGAGCGAGTCGTCCACCTGCACGCGGATCGACGCGCCGCCGAAGAAGCGGTCGAAGCGGGCGTTCAGATCGAGCGCCGCCATCTCCGCCGTGATCTCCCGCTGCTGCGACGGGCCGAGCCGCTCTCCGCCGATCGCCGTCAGCAGGTCGTAGAGCACGAACCCCATGTCCCGCACGCTCGTCTTTCCGTCTGGCAGCTTGTCCTTCGGGGACCCGTAGAGCTCGCGGGACAGCGCGTAGAACGCCTTCGTTCCCCGTCCGATGAGCATGCTCACGACCTTCCGGTACTCGTCCGCCGTCGCGCGGAGGATCTGCCCGAGCCGATCGCGCTTGCCGAGCTCCCGCTCGGCGTCGCGCAGGATCTCCTCGAGCTCGCGCTGCTTGGCCTCCGGGTCGAACCCCAGATCGTCCGAGTAGGCGACCTCCGGCAGCTCGCGCTGCTTCGAGCGGAGAAATTGCTCTTCGACGTCCGCCTCCCAGCGGAGTGCCTGGAGGATGCGGATCGGCCGCTGCGCATCGAGCACGCGCTGGGCCAGCGTCGCGAGGATCTCCTTGTAGGACCGCCACGGCCCCGCGACCGGCGGGAGCGGCGCGTGCGGGATCGGTCCGTCGTGCAAGCTCAGGGACTCGAGCGGCGCCGAGGGCGCTTCACCGCTCTCCGCGCCGCCTTCCCCAGGGCCGCCCTGGCCGCCGGTCGCGGCCGCTCCCGCGCCGTCCTCCTCCGCGCCAGCGCTGCCGCTGCGCGGCTCGCCCGCTGGCTCGCTCACCTTGAGCTCGCGCTGCGCCTCCATGTCGGCCGCGTGCGCCCCTCTCCTCTCCCGGGCCTCAGAGCTCTGCGCCATTGCGATCGATTGCTAACACCGGCTCACCGGTCCGAGCAAACCTCCACGGGCCAGAACCAGCGCCGCGGGGAGAGCCGGCTTCGCCGGGTCCTTGTCGGCATCGCGGCCTCGGGGTACGAGCCCTGCCCGTATGAGCGATCCCGAGCACAGGAATGACGCCGAGACGACCGCCGATGAGGAATCGACCGCCCTCTCGGATGCCGCGCTCCTCGAGCGCACAGCAGAGGGGGCCAGGCGGCTCCGCTCGGCGATCGCGGCGGCGGTGGTAGGCCAGGACGATGTCGTCGAGGCCATGCTGATCACGCTCGCCGCGCGCGGCCATGCGCTGCTCGTCGGCGTCCCGGGGCTCGCCAAGACCCTGCTCGTGTCGTCGCTCGCGAGGGCGCTCGACCTCAGCTTTGGGCGCGTCCAGTTCACGCCTGATCTGTTGCCCGCCGACATCACGGGGACCGACGTGCTGCACGAGCAGCACGGGTCGCGGAGCCTGCGCTTCCAGCCCGGCCCCATCTTCCACAACCTCGTCCTCGCGGACGAGGTGAACCGGACGCCGCCGAAGACGCAGGCCGCCCTGCTCGAGGCGATGCAGGAGCGCAAGGTGACCGTCGGGACCACCACGCACGCCCTCCCCGACCCGTTCCAGGTGTTCGCGACGCGAAACCCGATCGAGCAGGAAGGAACCTACCCGCTGCCAGAGGCGCAGCTCGACCGCTTCTTGCTGGAGATTCACGTCACCTACCCGAGCGAGGCCGAGGAGCGCGAGGTGGCGCGACGGACGACCTCGGGGAAGCCGCCGGCGATCGCGGCGGTGCTCAAGGCGAGAGAGGTGCTGGCGATCGGGCGCCTCGTCCCGAGGATCCCGGTGACCGACGAGGCCGTGGACCTCGCGGTGCGCCTCGCCAGGGCGACGCGGCCGGGAGCGGAGCGCGCAGCGCAGGAGGTCCGGGACTATGTGCGCTACGGCGCGGGGCCGCGCGGGAGCCAGGCGCTGGTGATCGCGGCCAAGGCGCGCGCTGCGCTGCGCGGCGAAGCAGCCGCAGACGTGGACGACGTGAGGGCGCTGCTGATCCCGGCGCTGCGGCACCGGATCGTGCTGTCGTACCGCGCCGAGGCGGACGGCGTCCGCGACGTCGACGTGCTGAGCGCCGTGGAGAGATCGGTGCGCTGAGCGGCGCGGACGCCCGTCACCGGGCGCGAGGCGCCTGTTGCTGCGCTTCCTTCACCGGCGTGACCGCCTTCATGGCCTTCAGATCCAACGCGAAGCGCAGCGTCCCTGGCCCGCGCCCGTCCCAGCTCACCGCGACGACGCCGCTCTTCTTCAGGCTCTGGCCCGCCCAGCCGCCATCGCCGAGCAGCGACGTCACCAGCGCCGACAACGAAGGCTCGTGCCCCACCAGCGCCAGCGGCTGAGCCCCCTGGTGCTGCGAGAGCAGACGAAGGATCTCGGCCGTATCGCGTGAGGGAGAGAGCTCGGCGACCACCGTCACCTCTTCGGTCAGCCCGGCAGCCTCGGCGACGATCTCCGCGGTCTGCACCGCGCGCACGAGAGGGCTCGTCCAGATCGCCCCAGGACAACGGTCCTTCTGCTTCGCGAGCCATTTGGCGACACGCCGGGTCAGCTTGCGCCCCTTGCCCGTCAACCAGCGACCTGCGTCGCCGAGGTCCGGCGCGTCATCCACGGCATGGCCGTGGCGAATGATCAGGATCTCCATGACCTGACCTTAGCCCGGACGAGCGCCAGCCGGGGAGCGCCGTGCGCGCGAAAGAGGCAGCGGCGCCGCCTCGGCGCCCATCAGAACTCGCACTGATGGGTCGCATCGTTGCAGTGCGAGCCCGGCGCCACGAAGGGACAGATGCTCCCGCGGAAGCTCTCGCACGGGAAACCGCACGTGAAAGAAGTGTGCGTGTAGCAGATCTGCCCCTCGCCGCAGTCGGCATCGGAGGCGCATCGGCAGTTGAAATCGTCAGGGAACCCGTTCCCGTTTTCATCAAGGCCGTTGCAGCACTCGGTCACGTAGATGTCGCTTGCGCTGCAGTCCTCGTCAGCGCAGTCCAGCGCGCCGTCGCAGTCGTTGTCGATCCCGTCGGTGCACGCGGCGGTCCCGAACTCGGGGCCAGGCGCGGCGCCCTTCGCGCAGCTCCGGCATGACCCGAAGGTGGCGCAGCCGGGATCTGCGCAGTCGACGTAGTGATCGCCGTCGTTGTCGAGGTCGTCGTCACAGATCTCGCGCGGGTTCGGGGCGATCTCGACGTTGAGCACGAAGGGGCCCTCGTTCGGTCCGCTCGCGGGATCGATCGTGAAGCCGTCGAGGAAGACGAAATAGGTGCCGGGGTACAGGATGCTGAAATCGAGCAGGGCGGCCCGCGACCCGCCGCTGTCGTCGTCGCAGCCGATCTCCCGGCCGGAGTTGCAGACGCCTGTGCGGACGTAGAGCGCCGTGTCGAAGGCCGACCCGCGCGAGTCGATGAGCACGCGCGAGGGCGCGGTGAGCACGAAGAAGAAGACCGCCTCGCCGGCGTCGCCGCCGCACTCACCCCGGGTCTCGCTCACGTGCCCGGTGGTGTCCCCCGTGTAGGTGCCAGTCCCAGGGATGCGCTTCGGCGACAGGCAGTTGGCCTGCTCGAGCACGCACACCGGGCTGCTCGCGCAGTCCGGGTCCTGGCAGTCAACCAGGGCGTCGCCGTCGTCGTCGACGCCGTTGTTGCACCGCTCTGGCGTCGGCTCGCAGTTCGGCGCGAAGGCGCAGGCGTTGTCCGCGCAGTCGACGCGCTCATCGCAGTTGTTGTCGACGCCGTCGTCGCAGATCTCCGGCACGCAGCGCTCGCAGGCCGGCGCGGAGATGCACTGCGGATCCGCGCAGTCGACGCGCCCGTCGCAGTCGTTGTCAGCGCCGTCCTCGCACCGCTCCGGCGAGCCAGGCGGCTCGCACGCGCAAGGGAAGATGCCGCGGCAGTCCGGATCGCCGCAGTCGACCAGGAGATCGCAGTCGTCATCCTCCCGGTTGTCGCAGCGCTCGCGCTGGGAGCTGCAGGCGCAAAGCGGCTCGGAGCCGCAGTCGGCGTCGTCGCAGTCGAAGGCGAGATCGCAGTCGTCATCGACGCCGTTGCCGCACTTCCCGGCCTCCGAGGTGGAGCAGCCGCAGACCGGCGTTCCCGAGCAGTCCGCGTCGAAGCAGTCGACGATCGTGTCGCAGTCGTCGTCGGCGCCGTTCTGACAGCGCTCGCCGGCAGGGCTCGGGGTACAGCCGCAGATCTCCCCTGCTGCGCACGCAGGATCGAAGCAGTCGCTGACGCCGTTGCAGTCGTTGTCCGCGGCGTCCGTGCAGATCTCCGGCGCGCCTGGGAAGACGGACGGGTTGAGGTCGTTGCAGTCGCTCCCGCCGCAGAACGTCGGGCCAACGCCGTCCCGATCGTCGTCGCGGGGACGATGGTCGCAGCGCCCGTCTGTGCAGTCGTCGCTCGTGCAGTCGTCGCCATCGTCACAGTCCGTGGGACCGCCACACGCGTCGAAGCCTCCGACGCCCTCGCCTCCGTTCGATGAGGTCGACATGCTGCCGCTCGTCGCGCCACCAAAGCCGCCCCCTCCAGCGCTGGCGCTCGAGAGGTCGAGGAGGCTCGTCCGGCCGCACGCTCCCGCCAGGACGCCGAGCGCCGCCCATGCGCCGATCGCGAGGAGGTACCGTCGAATCCGGGAAGGCCGCGGAGGCGCCCCCTCGACCCACGCTGAAGAGCCCGGCTTCATCTCTCACCCTCTCGCACCGGCCGCACGGTGCCCGCGCTCCGGTCCACTTTACAAGCCCGAGTTTCCAGGAAAGCAAGTTCTGATCCGCTGGCGTTGGCCGGTCGGCGACGCGTTGATCTGGAGCGCACTTCCTCGCTCTGCGCGGCTGGATCGAGCAGCTGCCAGGGCTACTCACGAGCTGGCCTGCACGCCGAGCCCGGCCAGCTCGCGCGCGGATCAGTTGCGGGTCGGAGCATCCGCGTGTAACGAGGGCCGGTGGGCGCGCAGCTCCAGATCGAGTACGAGCGGCCGCCTCCTGGCCTTCAGCGCGGGCGTTACCCTGCGCCACAATGGGTCATCCTGGGGCTCGGCGCCGCGGTGGTGCTCATCGCAGCCGCCGTCCTGATCTGGCGAGCGCGGCGCGCCTTCAGCGCACGTGGGAGAGGCGGACCACGCTCCTCAAGTCGAGGGTGACGGGAAACCAGGCGATCACTTCAGGGGGAGGAGGAATGATCGACCGCAGTGCGATCGCAGGTTGACACCGAGCGGACCGGACCGGTAGGCACCATAGAGGGACGCGCACCCGGTCGGCCGATGTAGACCGCCGACCGAGCGCGCGACGAGCCTGCAACAACCGGGGCCCAGAGACGCGGCCCCAGTGAGGCCCTTTGGGTCCTGAAGAACACCGCGCAACCGCGGCCCGTGGATACATGGCACCGATCGAACGTGGCGTTGAGCTTGTGCATCGCGTGATCGCGCAACTGAAGAAGCGCCCTTCCAGCCATACCGCCGTGGGAGCGAGCCAGGCGGCTCTCGATGCGCTCGAGTCGAAGCTGATGGTCGAGCTGCCGCCCACGCTGCGGGCGTTCCTCGAGTTCGATTTCACGCTCGATAGCCTGGGCCCGCGGTTCAAGGGGCGGCATCGCTTCGGCCAGGACCCGTCGGCGCCTCGACCGAAGCTCACCTCGGTCCGCAAGCTGGCCGAGGCGAAGACCGACCTCGGCTGGACCGAATCGCGGCTCCGGGCCAAGGTCGTGAGGCTGCCCAACCTCCCCGGTCAGCCGTGGAACGCGCTCTACCTCGGGGAGGCCAGGCGGGACGGCGAGCTCGTCATCCTCGGCCTCGACAACGAGGACACGAACGTCCGGGTCTTCCCGCGCTACACGGCGTTCGACCTGTACCTCGCCGAGCAGTGCGGCCTCATCAGGCTGCGCGAAACGCAGCGGCTCGAGGATCTCGAGTCGCACGTGGCGCTCAATCCCGAGCTCGGGACCGCCGAAGAGGACGACGAGGGCGACACGGAGTATTGATCGCGCGGGCCGCGGCGCCCTCACCCTGGCGCCGCTCGGCCGCAAACGACGTCCGTGACGAACGCGATGGCTGCCGGTGCAGAAGCGCTCCACCTCCGGTTCCGGGTGGACGACGGCGACCCTCGCGACCGGCTCGACAAGCTGGTCGTCCACCTGCTCGACCGCGCCGGCCACGCGGCCTCTCGCGCGGCGGTGCAGCGGTGGATCGCCGCCGGTCGGGTCCTCGTTGACGGGGAACCCGCGCGCGCGTCGGTGGCGGTGCGCGCAAGCGCGCTGGTCGAGGTCCGCCCCGAAGAGCCGTCGCCCTCGCCCACCGCGGCCGAGCCCGACGTGGCCATCCCGGTGGTGTACGAGGATGAGCACCTGCTCGTGATCGACAAACCTGCAGGGCTCGTCGTGCACCCGGCCCGCGGCCACGCGTCCGGCACGCTGGTCAACGGACTGCTCGCCCTGCCCGGGTTCACCCTGGCGCCCGCCGATCCGCGCGATCCCATGGGCCATGTCCGCCCCGGGATCGTGCACAGGCTCGACCGAGGGACGAGCGGCCTGCTCGTCGTGGCGAAGGACGAGCCCACCCGCGAGGCGCTGAAAGAGCGGTTCGCCAGGCACGCGATCGAGCGCGAGTACGCCGCGATCGTCGCCGGCGAGGCGCGAGACGCCACCTACGACACGCTCCACGGCCGGCACCCGACCGACAGGCTCCGGTTCACATCGTGGATCCGCGGCGGCGCCGGCGCGCCCAGCTCCGGAGCCGGCGCGCCCGGCTCACACGTCGCCGCGCCGCGCCGCGCCGTGACGCACGTCCGCGTGATCGAGAGGCTCGGCGACGCGGCGACCGTCGTCTCGTGCTCGCTCGAGACGGGCCGCACCCACCAGATCCGGGTGCACCTCGCCGAGCGCGGCAGGACACCGGTCCTCGGAGACCCCCTCTACGGCAAGCCGCCGAAGAAGCCAGCGATACGGGCGATCGCGGAGGAGCTGGGGCGGCAGGCCCTCCACGCGCGCGTGCTCGGGTTCATCCACCCCGCCACGCAGAAGCCCGTCCGCTGGGAGAGCGCGCTGCCAGCGGACATGCGCAAGGCGCTCGACCAGCTGCGGGCGCTCGCTACCAGATCTTCGATTTGATGTGGCCCTTGGACTTGATGAGGATGTCGACGAGGGCGCGGTCGTAGAAGTTCTTCTGGTAGAGGTCCGGCGAGACGCGGCTCTTGTAGAGGGCGCGCCCTTCCTCGATCTCTTCGGCCAAGACCGTGAAGAGGTCATCCTGCTGGATGCCCTGCACGATCTTCTCCTCGTTGTAGAGCGAGAGATCGCTCGCGATGGCGCGCGCGAGGCGGCGCGCCGCCTCTTCCGTTTCAATCAAGGGCATCCGTCTCTCCTCCAGGTTCGCCAGCCGGGGGCACGCGCTCCCGAACCGACGGGGGCCTAGGATGCAGCAGCCCAGGCGGCGCTGTCAAAGTAGCTCGTCGTCCGGCGACCCGCCCCCGCCCCCGCGCGGCTGCGCGAGGGGCGCGGCGAGCATGTGGGTGGTCGCACCGGGCGCGCCGGCGGCAGGCCGATCCGCTTCCTGGCGCGCCGCGGCGAGGGCGGCGAGCCCCGAGAGGAGCGGGAACGCGACCAGCGCGTAACGCCCGGCACCGAAGAACACGGCGTGCGTCGCCGCGGTCGCAGCGAGGACGGCGAGCGCGGCGCCCACGAGCACGGGCGCCCGGAGGAGCGCGCGGCCCTTGATGAGCGCGAGGCCGAGGAGCGCGACGTAGCCCACCCATGCATGGACGTGCAGCGCGGCGACGACCCCCAGCGCGAACAGCGCGAGCCGAGCGATGTCGAGCGCGCGCTGCGCGAGCGAGGGACGGCGAGCGCCGAGCGCCTGCGCGGGCCTTCGCGCTGCCCACACGAGCGCGGCGAGGAGGACGATGCGCTCGAAGACGGTCTCGACGGCGCCGAGCGCGATCTTGTCGGCCTCGCTGAACGCCGACGGGTTCGAGGCGTGGAGGTACCACCCGGCCGCGCCGCAGTAGTCGAACGTCGCCGCGAGCTTCCTGGGCACGAGCCCGAGCCATTCGCCCGGGTGCTCGGCGATGTACCGGCGCGCCTCCCGGCCGAAGCAGGCGTCCTTGCCGGCTTCATCGAAGACCTCGCGGCACGCCTCGGGGACCTGGACGGGCGCCCAGGCGCCGGTGGACGCCGGGTCCGCTCCGATGAGGAGATTCCATCCGCCGTTCACGCTCACCAGAGCGCACTGGTTCATCCGCAGGCAGTTGCGCGCGGTCCAGGGCGCGCACACGAGGAGCGCGGCGATGACGGTCAGCAGGACGGGCGCCGCGCGCGCGGCAAACGGGAGGAGGAACCGGGGACCGCCTGCAGGCGGAGAGCCCGACAGGGCGAGGCCGGCGAACAGGGGCGCGAGCAGGAGCGCCTGCGGACGGACGAGGGTGGCAGCGCCAACGAGCAGCCCGATGACGGCGAACGGGGCCAGCGCGGGGCGGCGCTCGCGCGCCCTGGCGGACGCCCACGCCGCGCAGGCGACGAGCGAACCGGTGACGCCCTCGGTCATCAGTGCCGGGGTATACGCGACGAGCCCGGGGTGGAGGGCGACGAGCCCACCGGAGAGCGCCGGCACGGCGCGCGAGCGCGGCGCAGCGCGGGCCGCCAGGCGATGGACGGCGAGCGCCGCGAGCGCGCCGAGCACGGCGTTCAGCAGCATCGCGACCGCGGGGTGCGCGCCGAGCAGCGCGTACAGCGCGCCGACCGCGCCCGGATAGCCCACCGGGTAGTGCGCGGCGTACGTGACGACGCCGTCCGGCCAGAGCCACGTGTAGCCGAGCCCCGCCGCGATCCGCTCGGCGATGCGCTGGTAGTACGTTCCGTCGGCGGTGGGCGGGAAGCGCCCGGCCGCCCAGACGACCATGGCGAGCCGCGCGGCGAGGGCGAGCGCGAAGATCGCGCCCGCGTCGCGCCGACGCGCGACGACCGAGGCGCCGTCGCTCATGACGAGCGCGCGAGCGACAGCGGGAAGCGCGCAAGCAAGCCGGTGGTCCGCAACGCGGCGACGACCTCGCACGCGGGCAGACCGACGACGTTGGAATAGGAGCCGTCGATGCGCGCGACGGCGAACGCGCCGATGCCCTGAATCGCGTAGGCGCCGGCCTTGTCGAGCCCCTCGCCGGTCGCCGCGTACGACGCCACCTCGCCGTCGTCGAGCTCGCGGAAGCGCACCCGCGTCACGACCGTCTCGGCGTGGAGCGCCTCGGCGAGGTCCGGGACGGATGCCGTCGCGACGTCGGCCCGATCGCCGTCGGCGATCGCAAACCGGGTCCAGACCTCGTGCTCGCGGCCCGAGAGGGCGCGGAGCATGGAGCGCGCGTCGACCTCGTCTCGCGGCTTGCCGAGGATGGAATCGCCGAGGATGACCGACGTGTCGGCGACGAGGATCGCGCCGGCCCCGGCCGCCTGGCGCAGGCGCCGCGCGGCCGCGAGCTTCGCCAGGGTCACGCGCTCCAGGTAGGCCGCGGCGCCCTCGCCGGCGCGCCCCGCCTCGTCGACCTCGGCTGCCGCGACGCGGAGAGGCAGGCCGAGCGTGGTCAGGATCTCTCGCCGGCGCGGCGAGCCGGAGCCGAGCAGGAGCGGGTGCGAGTCGTCGATCATGGTCGTGCGGACGCCGGCGGCGCCGGCCCCGGCCGGGCGTGGTCCTAGCACGGCGCGAGCGCGACCGCGGAGCACGACGCAGTCCGACGCAAACTGAGCCTCGGACGCCAGCGGATCGCGACGCGTCGATTGCTGTTTTGACTCTCCCCCCGGCAGTAGTAGAGGGTCGGGCGCAATGCGCGCCAACCGGAGGGTGCCTGCACGATCAAGCCTCCCGCTGCTGGTGGCGTCCGGGGTCTTCATGGCGACCCTCCTTCCAGCGCCGGTGCGCGCGGACGAGTGCGCGCCGGCCAGCGGGCTGTCGGGCTGTATCGACGCCGACAACCTCTGGCCTCACGCAGGCGGCGGCCCTTTCTTCGCCGTGGGGAGCACAGGGACGGCTCCGAGCGCGAAGGCCTCGTTCGGCCTCGTGGCGAGCTACCTATCGCGGCCGGTGGGCCTGCGCACCGCCTCGCCCGACCCCGAGGGGACGGTCATCCATGCGCTGGACAACATGCTCGACGCGACCTTCCTGGCGTCGTTCGGGCTCACCGATCGCCTGGAGGTCACGGTCGCCGCTCCCGTCACCCTGTACCAGGACGGGGCAGGCTTCTCCGACGTCCTCGGCACCGACACGGAGCTCCAGCGCAGCGTGATGCGCGACGCTCGCCTGGGCGCCGCGTTCGCGATCGTGCCGCCGGCCCAGCGTGGTCCGCTCGATGGCTTCTCGCTGGCAGCGCGCCTCGATCTGGGTGTGCCCACCGGCGACGGGTCGGTGTTCGCCAGCGCCGGGACCGTCACGCTCGCGCCGAGCGTCACCGCGGCGTACCGCCTCGGCAAGCTCCTGCTCGCGGCCGAGGTCGGGGCCCGGCTCCGTGGCTCGAGCACGCTGATCGACACCGAGGTCGGCCCACAGCTCCTGGGCGCCCTCGGCGCCTCGGTCGACGTGCTCCCGGACCGCTGGCTCACGGCGTCGGCGGAGGCGTTCGCCCTCTACACGCTCGCCGACCAGCCCGCCGGAGCCCCGGCGCTGGTGCCTGCGGAGTGGATCCTCTCGGCCACGAGCGCCCCGCTGCTCGCAGGCGACGTCTCGCTGTCCGTGGGCGGCGGCAGCGCCATCCCGTTCGCCTCCGGCGGCGCGCTCACAGCGCCGCGCTTCCGGTTCAACCTGGGGCTCCGCTATGCGCCGACGGGGCGCGATGCAGACGCCGACGCCGTCCTCGATCGCGACGACGAGTGCCCGCTCGTCGCGGAGGATCGCGACGGCTTTCAGGACGGCGACGGCTGCCCCGATCCCGACAACGACGGCGATCGGATCCCCGACGGTCGCGACAGGTGCCGGGACGAGCCCGAGACGATCGACGGCTTCCAGGACGGCGACGGCTGCCCTGACGCGGACGACGACAGCGACGGCGTCCCGGACGACGCCGACACCTGCCGGAACGCCGCCGAGGACCGAGACGGCTTCCAGGACAGCGACGGATGCCCCGATCCCGACAACGATGGCGACGGGATCCTGGATGCGCGCGACACGTGCCCCATGGGCGCGGAAGACGTCGACGGCTTCAAGGATGACGACGGCTGCCCGGATCCCGACAACGACATCGACCAGGTCCCTGACGCCAGCGACCAGTGCCCGGGCAACGCCGAGGATCGCGACGGCTTCCAGGACGACGACGGCTGCCCCGAGCGCGACAACGACGAGGACGGCGTGGCCGATGCGGCCGACGCATGCCCCATGACCGCCGAGACGATCGACGGCACGAACGACGCCGACGGCTGCCCTGAGCCGACCGGCAGGTCCTTGCCGCGGTGGTCCGGCGATCAGGTCGTCCTCGACGGCCTGGTCCGCTTCCCGGCAGGGAGCGCCCGCGTGCCACCAGCCCTCGCGGCGCAGCTCGCCATGGTCGCGCAGCTCATGCGCGGGCGCATGCCCCTCGACATCGTCATCGTGGAGGCCTACGCCGATCGTCAGGGCGATCAGTCCACGCGCGCCCTCGATCTCGCGGGCGCGCGCGCGAGCGCCGTCAAGGAGCTCCTTGCAACAGCGGGCTTGCCGGCGGACCGGATCACGGCCGCCGCTGGCGACCCATCAGCCAAGCGCGCGCCTGGCGCGCCCCAGATCGAGGTGACGGCGACCCGCGCTCGGCGCTCTGAAGGAGCCCCGGGTGCTCCGGGCGCAGCCCCCTCGACGACCGGAGAAAAGAAACAGCGATGAATGTCCTCGAGGCACGCCGTGCCCGCCATTTGATCATCCGCCTCGACCGGGGCGAGGAGCTCCCCGCAGCGCTGGTGCGCGCCCTCGATGAGGCCGAGGCGCGCGCCGGCTGGATCGAGGGGGTAGGCTCGCTGGAGCAGGCCGAAGTGGCGCTGTTCGATCAAGCTTCCCGCAGCTACGCGAAGACGCGCGTCCTCGACGGCCCGTGCGACGTGGTGGCGCTCTCGGGGAACATCGCGCTCCAGCAGGGAGAGACCTCGCTTCGGCTGTCGGCCACGCTCGCCCGCGAGTCCGGCGTCGGCCTCCAGCTCGCCGCCGGCGAGCTCGTGTGGGCGCGCGTCTACGGGCTCGAGCTCCGCGTCACGGCGTTCGACGATCTGCCGCTGGTGCGGGTGTTCGACGATCGAACGGGCGCGATGCAGCTCGCAACCCAGTCGTCCGCCCTCCCCGCGCTCGCGGGCGAGCCGCCCCGCCTGGCGCCTCCGGTGCACGCCGCGGAGCTGCCGCGCGCGACGCCTCCGGCGCCCGCCGTGGAGCCGCCGCGCGCGGCGCCCCCGGCGCCCGCCGTGGAGCCGCTGCGCGCGGCGCCTCCGGCGCCCGCCGTGGAGCCGCCGCGCGCAGCCTCAACGGGCTCCGCGGAGCTCGCCGCCGCGCCGCTACCGCAGCGCCCGACCCGTCCTCGCCAGGAGGACGAGCCCTATCCGGAAGTGGGCGACAGCGTGACCCACTTTCACTTCGGCGACTGCACCGTGATCAGCTCGGATGGCGAGCGGATCCGCCTCCGCCAGGAGCGCGACGGCCGCGTGCGCGAGGTCTCGCTGACGATGCTCCGCATCGAACCCCCCACCGTCGACGCGGCGACAGGCAGGAAGCAGTTCCGCCTCGCGCGGAAGAACTGAGAGCGACCGAGGCCACCTCGGTCACGAGGTGGCCGGCGGCGCCTGGGCGCTCAGAAGACGCGCTGGGCGATGTGGATCGAGTCCCCGGCCTGGAGCGGCACGTCGGGGATCTTGTTGTCGATGATGTCCTCGACCGAGACGGTGGTGAACACCGTCTTGCCCTGGGACTTCCTGCGGATCGTGACCCGATCCTTGTCCGCGATGCTGTTGAACCCTCCCGCCATCGAGATGGCGCGGAGCAGCGTCATGCCGGGCTGGAGCGGCAAGGACCCAGGCTTCTGCACCTCGCCGAGCACCTCGACCCGCTTCGAGTTGTACTCTTTGATGCTCACGCTCACGCTGGGATCGGTGAGGACCTGCCCCTCCATGAGCTTCGCGCGCACGAGCTCCGCGACCTCCTGAGGCTCGAGGCCCGACACCTTGAGCCGCTTCACGTAGGGGAAGTCGACGGTGCCATCCGGCGCGACGGTGAACGTCGAGGGCAGCTTCTCTTCTCCGACGATGCGGAGCTCGAACACGTCGCCGACCCCGATGGTCGTCGCCTGCACCGGCGGAGGCAGGTTCGCTGGCTGGGGCGTTCGCGATGAGCACGCAGCAAGCGCCAGCGCGAGCACGGCGGCGGTCCACCGACCAGGACGCCGCATCACATGAACCAGCGCACGCCGAGGAAGGCTTCGAACTGCTGCCACCCGAGGGAGTTAGACGTGCCCCCGCCTTCAGGCGTCAGCGATGTGCCGCTGATGTTGTTGCCGTAACGTAGCGTCGAGTTGACGCCCAGCGAGTCTCCTATCCGGTACTCGCCGAACAGAGAGGCATCGATGCGGACATCAGTCCAGGGGGGGTGCTCCTCGGTAGCGCCGCCTGCCGGGATCACGGGATACACGTTCGCTGCCACGCCGCCATCTGCGATCACGAGAAAGCGCCCACCGAAGAAGTAGGTGAGCTTGAGGTACCCGCGATTGCGCTCGTAATAGCTCGCGAGAAGGCTGTCCTGAAAGTCGCGCGTGAAGCCGGCGGAGAGCGACGACAGCGCGAGCGTTGCCGCCTCGGGGTCGGTCGACGGGTTCGGCGTCAGGTACCACTTCAGCTCGAGCTGACCGATGACGCTGTCGAAGTCATGCACCTCGGCCTGGCCGTCTGACGAGTAGAAGCTCGCGCCCCAGCCGGCCATCGCGAGGAGGCCGAACGACGACGTCACGAGACCGTTGATACCGAGCTGCGCGCGCAGCGGGTGAGAGGAGGGCAGAGAGCCCGGATTCGGATAGTTCACGAACCCGAGCGAAGCGTCATAAATGAGCGCGGTGCGCGGCAAGAAGCGCCAGCGGCCCCGCGTCCGGAGCCTGTGCTGCATATTCGTCAGGCTATCGAACTCATCGAGCTCGAAGAACGTGCCGAGGAAGCGATAGCCCAGCCGCCAATCGAGCAGCCCCCCGCCCGGCGTCCATACCAGCTCTGCGCCGGCGTCCGCGTGGACGCGCCGAAAGCTCTCGTTGGTAATCCCGAGATCAGAAGGGGCAATCGTCCGGCCGAGCGACGCGTCGATGATCCCGGACCATGGGCGTCGAGGCAGGATCGTCACGTTGGCGTCGAGCAGGCCGCCGATGTTCCGCTGCTGACCCAGCCGTTCCTTCCCCTTCTCCATCCCGGATACCGGGAAGAACTCCTCGTAGGTCGCGGAGATGCCGCCGCGAAACTCGACGTCCGGAGGTGGCGCGTCCGGTGTCACCTCCTGCCGCTGCGCGCTCAGCGTCGAGAGCGAAAAGGACGGCGTGATCCGGAGCCGCAACGAGCCCACAGGCCCGACGTCATCCGAAGCAGCCTGGTCATCCTCCGCTCGGCGGAAGAAGTTGGAGTCATAGCCGAACTCCGCAGCGACTCCGGGATGCAGCTCGAGATCGCCGGTGCGTATCCCGATGCCCTCGGTGTAGCGCCGATCCTTGAGCCACGGCTGATCCTGCGCCAGGGCCAACGCCGGGGACAGAGTGAGTGTGACTGCAGCGGCGGCTATGGTTTCACGAAGTTTCATCGCCTATTGGGCAGTGGCAATCCGAGAGAGGCGGTCGCCTACCGAAAACAGCTACTGCACGCAGGCGGCTCGATGATGATCTGGCTGACGGGATACTCGGAAGGATCGTCCTTGGGGAGGTTCGGATCGATCGTGGCCGTCACGGCGCTATCGCCGATAAAGCCCGCTTCCTGTCCGATGCACTGGTTGGCCTCGGCCGTCAGTTGCTCGGTCCGCTGCCGCAGCACCGTCAGGATCGTGAACTCATGGTTGGAGAGATCGACGTCACGCCGATTCACGGCGAGCTCCAGGCCCTGCCGCCGCTCGCGGGCGGAGCGGATGGCGACGTCGATCTGATTCAGCTTGTCGTCAAGACAGAGCGTCTTCACGACGTCGCGCTGCGACCGGGCCGTCTCCAGCTGGCGACGAACCGACGTGCGGGCTCCGTCCATACGGGCGAGGTAGGTCTCGCTCTGCGCGAGCTGCTCTGCGGGCGAGAGCGTCACCTGCCGCGCGAGGCCGGCGGAGGCGTCCGGCGGAGGCGCCGTCTGCGCCTGCGCAGCGGCGATCCCGTGGCCGACCACGACCGAGATCAGCGCCACTGCGGCGAAGCCAGGGATCTGTTCACGCTTCATCGAAGCCTCCGGAAGTCAGACCCGCGCAGTATAGGTGCGGGCAGACGTAATTGTCAAAACGCAATGAACATGCCGAGCAGCAGCGCGCGTCCGTCGGGAGCACCCGTACGGCGCTTTCCCCGTTCGATGCGCGACGTCAGCACGCCATTCACGTTCACGCGAGGAGAGAGGATTGCGTCTTGTCGACGGATCCGGGAAGCATCGGGGCTATTGGCTCACGAAAGTGACAGGAATCACAACCGTCGCGCCGCCGCCCTCGGGCGGCGCGAACTGCGCGCTCTGGACGCGCGCGACGACGCACGAGACCACCGTACCGGACAGCCCGCCGCCGCCGGAGGGGGTCGCCGAGAGCACCTCGCCGTTGGGGCCGATCTTCGCGGTGATCCGGACCGACCCCTTCATGCTCGGGTCCTCTTGAAGGCCTTTGTTGTAGCAACGACGAAAGCCAGCGGTCATCCCAGCCACGACGGAGGGCGCGTTCGAGACGCTCCCGCCGGAGACCGCGGCGCCGCCCACCTGGGCGTTGCCCACCGGCCCCTTGACCGTCTGCGCCGAGCCGGCCGTCGCAGGGCCGCTGGTCCCGGTGTTGCCAATCGTGGCGAGGCCACCACCGCCGGCCGCGCCAGGTCGCACAGTGCCACCCCCGGCGCCGCCCATGTTCAATCCCGCCACACCGCCCTTGCCGACGCCGGCCCCTGAGGCGGCCGCGTTTTCGAGCAAGCCGGTCGGCACGTCTCCCGAGCTCAGGACGCTGGCGGTCGCGTTCCCGCTCGAGTTGAGCGCGCCCAGCATCTGCATGTCGAGCTGCGCGAGCTCGTTGGTGAGCGCCGACGCGCGGGCGTCGCTCATCCCGCCAGAGCCCTTCCCCGGGCTGGCAGCCGCCGCGCCCTTGTTCCCACCGCCAGCGGCCTTCGGCGCTTCGGCCGTAGGCGCCGCTGTCGCGGCCGGCGTCTCGGCGTCCTCCTTCGGCGGCTGCTCCACCGGCGGCGGGGGCAGCTGCTTCACGGACTCGAGCAGCTGCGCGACGTCGATCTCGTCGTCGACCACCGGGTCCATCCAGTCGGAGTAGATCGACCCCACGGCGCCGAAGTGGAACAGGAACGAGAACGCGGCGATGATCGTGGTCGTCCAGTCGATGTCGTTCGCGATCCCCGACTTCACCGAGACGGGCAGCTGCGGCTTGGGCTGCACGGGCGGCGGCGCGACGAACTGGAAGAGGAACGTCGTCTCCCCCACGACGAGCTTGCCGCGCGCCTCCTCGCTGAGCTGGACCTGGTAGGCCTGGACATTGCCGACCGCCACACGCTTGGCGGACGATTTGAGCGCGGAGAGCTCAGAGACGCCGGCCTTGAAGGCGACCCGACCGGTCATCCCGTCCAGGAAATTGAGGAAGTACTCGCCCCCCACGAGCTCGAACACCCGAAAGTTCGGCGGGATGCTCTTGCTCGGGATGACGAACATGCTCTTTTCGCTGGGGCCGATGGTGACGTGGGTGCGCTGCTTGATGACGCGCTCCTCGATCACCTTTCCCCCCTGAACCAGGCCGATCCTGAGGACCTTCGGGCCGGTCACCGGTGCGACCGCCCGCATGACCGCGGTCATCTGCCCGGGCTGCCCGGGGCGCGACGGGGTGGGGTGCGGGTGCTGCTGGGTCATTCCAAAGGACTCCGGGAGAGGGGGGATGAAGCGGGCGCCGATCGCGATCGCGCGTGGCTTGCGGAGCCGCGCTCCGGGGCCCGGCAGGCCCCGGGCCCGGATCCGCGAGCGACGCGCCGCGCAGCGGAGGGCACCATAATTTGCGAGGGTACACGGACAGCTCGGGGCGGTCCAGGAGAGCGCGCCGCGCTCACCGGGGCGCCCGACGGGCACGTCGAGGTGTTCCGGAAGGGGCCCCGGGGCCCCCAACGCCATCGACGTTATCGGCGCGATCGAGTGGTTCCAGGGCGACCCGTACGAGCGCGTCGATCGCCTCGCGCCCTCGCGCGGCAGCGGCGCGGCCGGCGCGCCCAGCAGCCGCGGACGCAATCGCGCCGGCGCCCCCCGCGCCCAGGACGAGCGCGATGACCGAGGGCCCGGCCTGCGCGAGGTACGAGAGCGTGGCCAGGAGCAGCGCGGCGAGCGCCGACAGGCGCGCCGCCGCGCGCGGCCACCCCGCGCCGGCGTCGAGCCGCTGCTCGATCTCGGCGAGGAGCTCGTTCGCCGCCGCGATCTTCGCGCGCGGGTCGGCGGCGGCCATGACCTCGAGCGCGAGGCGGCGCTCCCAGCTCTCCGGCGGCGACCGCCTCGCGAGCTCCGGCAGCCGCGCCTCGCCGGGCAGCGCGCGGAGCGAGCGCGCGAGCGACATCAGGTCGCCGCCGGTCGCGCGCGCGACCTGCGCGGGGTGCTTCCATGAGATCGCGGCGCAGGCGGCGCTCGACGCGATCGACAGCGCGCTCAAGAGCACGGCGACGGCGGACACGCCGCCGCCTAGAACGGCTCCTTGAAGATCGCCTGCTCGATGCGGTCCAGGAACGGCTGACGCAGCTCGGCGAGCGTGAGCTTCGGCTGGATCCGGCTGACGTCGACGGCCGCGATCGGCTTCTGGATGCGGCCCGTGATCGTCACCTCAGCGAGCGTGATGACCCCGCGCTGCTTGCCCTTCTCCTGCGCGCTCGCCCGCGCGCCGTAGCCGAGGATCGCGAGCAGGACCGAACCCAGCGCAAGTGCCTTGTACATGCTCATGGTCTCCCTCACGTGTCGGTCGCGGCGTCGGCGACGCCTCCATCCGGCGCGGCGGCAGGAGGAGGAGCCGCGGGCTGGGCCGCGGCGGCAGCCGCGCTGAGCTCCCCTTCCTTGAGCTTGGCGCGGTTCAGGAGTTCCTCCGAGTCGTCGCGCTGGCCCTTGTTGCGCAGCTCCTGGAACCTCGTCAGCGATTTGATCGCCTCCGCCACCTGCTGCTTGGGCGTCATGCCAGGGACGGCGGGGGCGAACAGGTAGAGCAGGCCGAGGTCGTAGTGGACCTGAGCCAGGTTCGGGTCGCGGGCGAGCACCCAGTCGAACTCGCGCTTCGCGTCGGCGTAGCGCTCGAGAAGGCGGTAAGCGTCCCCGAGGTTGAGGTGCGCGGCGACGTGCTCGGAATCGAAGCGGACGGCGCCCTCGAGGAGCGGCAGCGCCTCCTGGGCGTTGCCCGCCTCGAGCAGGTAGGTCGCGAGCTGCACCCGCGCCTCGACGAGATCGGGGCGGCGCGTCACCGCCTTGCGGAACTCCTCCAGCGCCGCGGCGCGCTGCCCCTGCTCCCGGTAAATCAGGCCGCGGAGCAGCAGCGCCTCGGCGTTGTCCCTGTCGCGCGGCGGGTTCTCGCTGACCGGCTCGAACCCGTCGAGGATCGCCTGGAGCGCGTACAGCGCGAGATCGAGGCGCCGGTTCCTGTAGTGATCGCGGGCGATGATCACCATCGCCGGCCGGTAGTCGGGGTTGATCTTCAGCGCCTCCTGCGCGATCCGCTGGGCAGAGCCAGTGTCCCGCTGGAGCGACTTGACCTCCGCGAGCGTCGCCGCGACGGCCGCCGACTTCGGCATCTGGCCGCGCTTCTCGGTCAAGAGCCGCTCGGCCTCGCCGAGCTGGTTCTTCCTGGCGAGGAGCATCGCGTACGCGATGATGGCGGGCTCGTAGTCCGGCACGAGCGTGAAGGCCTGGCGATAGCTCGCGCCAGCGCCCGCGTCGCGGAGCCGCTCCTGCACCACGCCGAGCGAATAGAAGGCCTGGTGCGCGCGCGGATCGGCCTGCGTCGCCTGCCCGAACTGGGCCCTCGCGTTGACGAGGTCACCGGTCGCGAACGCCTGCAGGCCGCTTTGATAGAACGCCGCCGCCCGGGCGTTCATGGCCGGCGCAGCCGTCTGGGCGGGCAGATCGTAGGGGCGCGCCGAGCTCGGCGTGTCGTTCATGCCGTACGGCGCCTGGACGGGCGCGGTCGCGGCAGGCCCCGCTGGAACCGTGGGCGCCTTGGGCGGCGGCGTCGCCTCCTCGCCGCAGGACGCGAGGGCGAACGGCGACGTGACCGCGAGCAGGCTGGCGAAGAGGGTGACAGGGAGGCGGCGCATCATGGGACGACCGGCAGGGGCAGGGGGAGGCCGTCGGGCGCGAGCGGCGGAGTCATGCCGGGCCGCGTCCGGAGGAAGAGGCCATCCTTGTACTCGAACGGGCGCTTCGTCTCGGGATCGATGACCCCCTGGCTCCACTCGCGGAGCTTGGCGTCGCCGAGGATGTCCGTGAAGAACGCGAGCCGCTGGATCGCGAGGTCAACCGCAGGATTCCGGACCTTCCACGCCTTCGCCCAGACGACGGACTCGACGTAGAACTTGACCATCGCCTTGTCGGCGTCGGCGAGGAGCCGCTCGCGCGCCGAGCGCCATTGCTCGCGCCGGTTCTGCCGGAGCGCGTCGGCCGTCTCCTGGAGATCCTCGCGATCGCTCGTCTCGGCGAGCTTGAGCAGCTTCTCTTCCTTGTCCGTGTAGAGCCTCAGCCCCGGCGGACGGGCGTTGTAGAGGCCGGTGCGGCAGGAGTCGTAGAGCGAGCCCTGACGCGCGCGCGCGGCCACCGACCACGGCCGCGACTCGTAGGCGGTGATGACCTCCTGGAGCTCCTTCCAGTACCTGTCGTTGGCCTTCGCAAGGTCCGCCTCGAAGGCCCGCTTCACCTGGTCGATGACCCCCTCGTAGCGGTGGTGGCCGGTGTCGTAATCGAACTCGGCCTTGATGCGATCGTCGATGGCCTTGTAGGCGCACTCCGCCGCCATGTCGGCCTGCACCGAGCCGAGGGCCTTCACCTTGTCGCCGGTCGCCGAGCTCCGGAAGGACGTGAACGCCGTCATGGTGTTCTTGCACCAATCCCGGGCCTTCGGATCGCCGCCGGCGGCGCGCATCTTGGACGCGTGGTACGCGGCCTGGACGACATACCCGCTCGCGGCCGGGTTGTTCTTGTTGGCCGCGTAATAGGCCTCCATCGACTGCGTGGCCTTGGTCCGAGCGGCGCGGTTCGGGCCCTCGTCGGCCCCCCGCTCGTCCCAGGCCTTCAGGTCCGCCGAGGCGACGAGGAAATCGATGTCGGCCTTCTGCTCGGGGGGCGGGTTCAGGCTCATGAAGGTGGCGCGCGAGGCGGTCATCTTGTCGCGCTCCCCGATGTTCGCGTAGAGCAGCACCGAGTTCCTGGCGGCGTCGCGGCGCGCCGCCTGCTCGAACCGACCGTTGCGCGCGATGGTGTCGTAGGTCTCGGCCGCGCTGCGGTAGTTGAAGAAGAGGACGTACGCGGCGGAGAGCGCGTCGTAAGCCTGCTTCAGGTACTTCACGCGCTCGGCGTAGCGCTTCGGATCGGGGTTCTTCGGAGGGTTCGCGCCCGGATCGCCCTTCTCGAGCTTCGACAGGTTCTCCTCGCTGCCGTACTCCTTGATGAACAGGGAGTACATCGCGATGGCCTGGTCGTAGTCGCCCACCTGCTTGTAGCAGTAAGCGCCGTTCATGGCGGCCTCAGGCGCCTCGTCGCGGGCCGGCGCCTTCTCGAGCGCGACCTTGTAGAGCGCCGCGGCCTCGCGCCAGGCGGCGACGCGCGCCGGGCCGTCCGGCATCTTCTCGGCCTTCTCGAAGGCCCGGGCGGCGTCGATGTAGTAGCCGCGAGAGATCGTCGGCCGGGCGATGTCGCCCTCCTTCAGCTTCTGCTCCTCGCTGACGGCGCAGCTCCGCGTGAGCGCCGCCTCGGCGAGCTTGCGGCTCTGCTCGACGTTGTTCTCGAGGTTCGACATCGTCGTGAGCCGCTCCCACGCCTTGTAGCCGAACTCCGTCTTGCCGCACTGCGCTTCGTAGATGGGCTCCATCCGCTTGCGCGCCTCGGCGAACTGGCCATAGAGGAAGTAGTAGTCCGCCGCCTGGAACGCGTAGAGGTCGATGTTCTTCGGGGCGTCGAGCGCGGGAGGGACCCGCTGGATGTACTCGTCCCGCGCGGTGACGGCCGCCTGGACCTGGGGGGGCAGCGGCTCGGCGACGACGCGCTGCTGGTCGCCCTCGCCGACGATCTTGACCTTCTCGCGCGGCTCGATGCCCTCGGCGCCGCTCGTGCGCTGGAAGAGCTTGTGTCGATCCAGGAGCGCCTGGTGGGCGGTGTCGACGACCATGTACGCCGCGGGCTGGAGGTACTTGTCGTCCTCGTTGGAGTCGCGCACGCTGACCGCCGAGCTCCTCGCCTGCTCGATCTCGTGCGTCGCGGGCGAGCGATCCATCGCCACCGTGATGACCACGACCATGTGGTACGCGTCGGCGAGCCAGTACCGGCTCTCGTACGCGTCCGGGGCGTTCTCATCCTGGGCCAGGTAGCCGGCCCAGCCCTGCGCGGCGAGGCGGTACTCGCCGAGCGCCCGCTCGAAGATCGGGTCGCGCGTCTCCTTGTCGCCGACCGTCAGCGCCTGCTGCACGAGCGCGCTGCCGGCGTTGGTGTGATCGGCGGCAGCCCGGCGCAGCCCGCCGCGCACGAGCCGCTCGGCGGTCTGGATCGCCTCGGGATCGTCCTTGTTCGCCTCGACCCAGGGGGTCGTCCCGACGTACTGGGCGAGCTTCGTGCGCGCCTCGAGCGCCTTCGCCGAGTTCATCGCCCGCTCGGCCGTCCCCTCGCGCGACTGCGAGGTGAGCGTGTCGTAGATGTCCGCGATCTGGTTCTGGACCACGGGCGCGTCGCGGTGCATCGGCCACTTCTTGAGGAGGATCTCGCTCACCTCGATCGTGTTCCGATACTGATTGAGCTCCTTGAACTCCAGCGCGAGCGCCTTGTAGATCTCGACCGTCCACTTCTGATCCTGCGGGATCAGCTTGGGATCCTGGACGCGCTCGATGGCGATCCGCATCTTCTGCTCGGCCATGCGCGGATCGGTCTCGACGTCGAGGACGTCGTTCCGCGGGATGTAGGGCTCGTCCGGCGCGGGGCCGACGAAGTCGAGGTACGTGAGCGAGCCGGCGATGTAGGTGTACGCCTCCGCGCGGAAATCCGCGCCAGGATCGCCCGTCAGCTTCTCCTGCTCGTCGGTGTAGCGGAGCAGCTCGATGAACTGGCGTACCGAGGTCTCGTAACGCTGCTGCTTGAAGTACGTCCAGGCGAGCTTGTACATCGCGACGCCGTGGACAGGGGGCTTCTTGTACTTGATGGACTGCCGGTACGCCGATTCCGCCCTGTTGTAGTTGAATGGGCCGCCGGCGCGGTCGATCTCGTTGAAATGGTAGTCGCCGATCTGCCACCAGACCTCGGCGATGTAGCGGGGCTCCGCGCCGAGCGCCGTCTTCTGCGGGATCGGCTGGCAATCGTCCGTATAGGGATCGACGTACGCCGTCTCGTCCTCGGTGACGGGCGCCCGCCCCCGCGCGCCCTTGCGCGTGGCCTGGGACGCTCGGCCGCCCGGCGTGGACCCGATGGGCGTCGGGTGGCGCGCCTCCCAGCCGGTCCAGTAATCGTTGTCGTGGTCCTGCGGGAGCTTGCCGACGGTGTCGCGCGTCGGATCCTTCGGGTCGAGCGCGACCGGATAGGGATACTTGTTGTGGCACACGAGCGAGCGCCACACCTGCTGCGCCTCGGGGAACCGGACCGAATCGTTCAGCGCATGCCCGAGGTAGTAATAGATCCCGGCGAGCTCACGGTACTGGGGGAACTCGCGGATGACGCGCTTGTAGAGCGCGATGGCCGGGAGCAGCGCGACGCTGAGATCCTCGCTCGCGTCGTTGTCGGTGCGCGCGCGCTCCTCGTACAGCGCGGCCAGGCGGAACATCGCGTCGGGCGTGTTCTCGGGGTGGGCGTTGGGGCCGCTGTAGCGCTCGACGAACACCTCGAGCCGGCGGATCGCCTCTTCCCGGGCGTCGCGGAGCCCCTTCCTCTCGATCTCGATCTCGCGGTCGAGCGACGAGAGGATGCGGCGGCGCCTGTCCTCGTAGTGGTGCTGCACGATGCGGGTGATGGCGCTCCGGTAGTCGCGCGCCGCCTTCTCGTAGGCGGCCGCCTCCTTCTCGAGCGCGGCGAGCGCTTCCAGCTGGGCCGGCGTCGGAGGAGGAGGCGGCGGCGCCTGCTTGCGCCCGACCGACATCGGCGGCGCGAAGGGTTGCACCGCTGGCGCAGCCGGCGCCGTGGCGCCAGGCGCAGGCGTGGTCGGCGCAGCCGTGGCGCCGGGTGTAGCCGTGGTCGGCGCAGCCGTGGCGCCAGGCGCAGACGCGGTCGGCACAGCCGCGGGGACGGCAGACGCCGCCGGCGCTGGCTGGCCACCCGGCTGGGAGAGCGCGAGCGGCGCGACCGCCAGCACCAGGGCAAGGCTGGCCAACCCGAGCGCGCCGCGCGGGCGACGGCGCCCCGTTCGCACGACGCCGAGCGGCGCGCGCGCGCCCGCCGGTTCGACGATCTGCGCCCCTGCCCCTCTTCGCGGCGCGTCAGAGATCTGCGGCGCGCTCGCGCCGCCACGCTCCTTGCTCACTTCTCGTCCTCCGGATCGCCGCTGTCGTCGAGGACCTCGTTGAGCTCCTCCTTGAGCACCCGATCCTCACGGGCGCGCTCGACCTGCAGGCTGCGAACGCGCGTCATCTGCTCCTCGCGGACCTCCCACGCCTCCTCGGTGATGCCGACGTCGGCGCGCAGGATGATGTTCTTCAGCCGGTCGCGGACGAGGCCGAAGTTTCGCATCGCGACCTCGCCGACGACGAGGCGCGCCTCCCTGTCGAGCCCATCGAGCTGCACCGAGTAGTGGACGACGTTCGCCGTCTCCCGGCCGACGATCTGCCGGAGCCCGGAGGACTTCTGGGCGACCTCACCCTCGATGTCGCGGAGCGCCGCCTCGACCCTCGCGTCCGCCGCGTCGCCTGCGCGGAGCACCGGCGTGATCCGCTGCGCGTACGCCGCGAGATCCGGACCGCCGGCGCCCGCCGCGGCCAGCTCCACCTCGCGCGTCAAGGCGTCGCGGTGGGCCTTGCGCGTCTGCGCGTCCTCGATGAAGCGCTGATCGCCGAAGCCGACCTGGACCCGGCCCGCGCTGACCTGCTTGCGGAGCACGTCGGCCTGCTGGCGGTAGAGCGCGAGATCGCGCTCGTTCTGAGCGAGCTCGATCTCGAACCGGGCGATGCTCGCGGGATCCCGGACGACCCCGGCGTGCGGGCCATCGCGGAGCAGCCGCCTGAGGCCGTTGACCGTCGCCTGCAGCGAGTCCATCTGCAGCGTGAGCTGCTGCAGGCGCTGCGACTGGGTGTTCCACTGCTTGAGCGCCTGCGCCTCGCGATCCTGGAAGTCGGCGTCCGTGACGGGCACCCGCGCGAGGCGCTTCTCCAGCGCCCTACGCCTCGCGCGCGCGCTGCCGATCTCGCCCGAGAGCGAGTCGTCCTCCACGTCGTCCATGCCCTGGCCGAGCGCGAGGCGCGCCAGCGCGACCCGGTTGAGCAGCGCGAGCGCCTTCTCCTCGCCGGCCTTGAGCTCCGGGAACGCGCGCACCCGGTTGGGCGAGCTGAGCACGGCGTTCAGCTTCTCGATGAGCTCATTCGACTGCTTGATCAGCTCGCGGCAGTGGTTGATGTCGTCGATCACCGCGAACGCGGCCGGGCCGTCCTCGGCCTCGCGCGCCCACTGCACCGCCAGCGGCGGGAGCGAGGTGGTCGTGTCGAGCGCCTCGAGCTGCTCCTGGCTCAGCTTGTCGTAGTAGACCGCGGGATCGCTCGTCGAGCCGAGGAAGGCGTCCACGCGCGCGCGCATCGGGTCGTAGGTGGCGCGGACCCCTTCGTACACCTTCAGCGCCTTCTCGAAGCGGCCCGCGCGCAGCATCAGATCGCCGCGGAGCAGCGAGCCGTCCGCGATGTTCTGGCTGTCCGGCTCGGCGATCGCGAGGATCTCGAGCGATCGCTGGGCGCGATCCACGTCGCCCAGGCGGACATACACCCACGCGAGCTCGTAGAGCATCGTCCCGAACTCGGGCGAGATGCGGTCGATGTGGCCGTAGGCCTGCACCGCCTGGGACCACTGGTCGGCCTCGTAGAAGAGCCGCCCGATCGCGAGCCACGCGAGGTCGATGACGCGCTGGTGCTCCGGGGTGTCGGCCGGCAGCTGCGTCACCTTCTGGAACAGATCGATCGCGGCGACGTAACGGGTCTTGGGCACCGCCGGGGGCGCCTCGCCCTCCTTGAGCGGCTCGGGCGGGGGCGTCGCCTCCTTCACCGCGATCAGGCCGAGCAGGTACCTCGCCTGGTGGAAGTACTCGCTCTGCGGGTCGACCGCGCCGAGCGAGGCCTTCGCGCCGCCGAAGTCCTTCTTCACGTAGAGGCCCTTGCCGCGCGCGTACGCGAGGGCGCTCCCCGCCGTGGAGGCCGGGACGCTGTTCATCGACGCGAAGATGGCGTCGAGCGCGTCGTAGTCCTTGATCCGGAGGCAGATGTCCACGAGCCGGCCGAGCGCCTTCGCCTGGTAGGCGGCGAAGCGCGGCTCGGCGCTGCTCGCGACGATCCGCTGGAAGACCCGGCGGGCCGAGAGGTACTGCTTCGAGCGGAAGTACGTCTCCCCGAGCAGCGTGAGCGCGTCCGGGAACGCCGTCGGATGGTCGGGGTACTTCTCGACCACCTGGTTCAGCACGTTCGCCGCCCGCTCGTAATCCCTGGAGTTCATCAGGATCTGGGCATCCGCGATGCGCTGGGCCGGCGTGCGCTGCTCGCCGCGGGACTTGTGGATCGCCGCCTGGATGGCGCCCAGCCCGGAGGTGACGCTGCCGATCTGCTGAGAGGCGCTCGTGTAGGCGCGCTCTGCGTCCAGGGCCCACGCTTCGGCGGGGGCCGCGGTCGTGGCCGCGCCGAGCGCGAGCACGCCAAGCAAGGCAGGGAGTACCCGCGATCCGGTGTCCCAGGTCATGGTGGCTTGTCCTAACGAGCTCGAACCTACTTCCCACCCGCGGCGGCGGACGGCTGCCCGGGAGCATCCGAGAGGCCGCTCACAATCTTCTCAACGAAGCGGACGGCTGGCCGCTCTTCGAGCGGGGTCGTGACGCCGCCCTTCTCGAACGCGACCGCCTGAAGGTTGATGGTCTTGCCCTCGACCGCCGTGAAGGAATGGCTGGAGCGCACCTCGAAGCGGTAGCCCCGGAGGTAGGAGAACACCCCGTAGCCGTTGCCCTGCAGGTTCACGAGCACCTGGAGCGTGTGATCCCCCGGCGGAACGGAGCCGTTGAAGATCGGGATCTCGCTCTGCTCGGCGAGGGCGCCCGACTGATCGGTCTTGTTGTACTGGACGGCGCCATCCAGGACGATCAGCACGCGGGTGACGCGGAACGCGGACGACAGCTCGTTATTGAATCGGATCGCGGCGCGCGAGCCGGCGCCGCCGCCGGAGAGGATCGTGTCGCTGAGGAGCGACAGCCGCGTGTGGCTGCGGCGGATCTGCTCCTTGAGCTCGTCGATGCGTTGCTCCAGATCGCGCAGCCGCACCGCATAGGTCGGACCATCCATCGCCGGAGCGGCGGCCGCGCCCGCAGCCGGAGCGCTCGTCGGAGCAGCAGGCGCCGCCGGGGCGGGCGCAGCCGCCGCGCCCGCAGCGGGGGCGACCGTCGCGGAAGGCGCCGCCGCGCCCGCAGCCGGCGCGACCGTCGCGGAAGCTGGCGCAGGGGCCGCTTGCGCTCCGTTGACGGGTGCAGGCGCTGCGGGGACAGCCGGTGCTGTGGAGGCCGCCGGCGCCACAGAGGCGGCGGGAGAAGCGGCCTTGCCCGTCGCGCCGCCCGGGGCCTGCGCGAAGGCGGGCATCGACATCAAGAACGAGGCTCCCACCCCCACAGCCAGCATCCTGATAAGTCGCATCGAAAGGTAACCTCGTGGTTGAACCCTCGTCAGCAGAGGGGGGGCGACCTCTCGCCCGGTGCCGGGGAGTCTAGTGGCGGCGGGCTTCCGAGCGCAACGACCTGGACACCTGCCTCCTCCCCCGGCGCAGGCTCCCGTCGCTCACGACGCAATGACAGCACAGCACGGCGCAGCCGAAATCGTGTGGGGGCCCTCCCGCACCGGACGCGGACCGCGCCCTCAGCCGGTCCCCAGGGCGCTGCCCCGAGAACGTCACGCGACCGCGACCGGCTCCCCCCCACCGGCGGCGCGCGGCGCGCGGCGCGCGTAGAGGTCCGCGCACGCCCGTCCCCCTGCCCTCCCCTGGCTGCGCGCGCTGCGGGCGAAGGGGGCTCGCTCGCTCGGGGGCGGATCCGCTAAGGTGCGCTTGTGTCAGGGGAAGGAGTGCTCCTCAGATCTTCGAGCCGCGCTGCGCGTCCGATCCGACGCCGCGGTCGCCGCCGCGAACACCCCGCCGCCCGGGCCCCCGAAGGAGCGCCGCAGAGGCTCGGCCGCTCCGGGAGCTAGGATGGTCCCGATTTCTCGAGAGGAGGTCACGGACGAAGCCCTGATGATGCGCTTTCAGGGCGGCGACCGCGCGGCGTTCGCCGGGCTCGTCCGGCGGCACAAGACGTCCATCTACAACTTCATCCTGCGACAGGTCCGCGGGCCTGCGATCGCCGAGGATCTGGTGCAGGATGTGTTCGTGAAGATCGTGCAGAGCGCCTCCGACTTCAAGCACGAGGCCAGGTTCACCACCTGGGCGTTCACCATCGCGCGCAACGTCTGCATCGATCACCTGCGCAAGATGTCGCTCCGGCGCCACCCGTCGCTCGACCAGGGCTCCGGGGAGGGCGGCGACGGCCCGACGCTCGGCGAACGGACCGCGGACCCGGCGCCCCAGGCCGCGGTGGACCGGGTCGCGATCGGGGCCGAGATGGGGCAGCGCATCGTCCGCGCGGTCGAGGGTCTCCCGCACGAGCAGCGGGAGGTCTTCCTGCTCCGGGAGATCGGGCACGTGCCCTTCAAGGACATCGCCCACATCGTGGGGGTGCCCGAGAACACGGTGAAGAGCCGGATGCGCTACGCCCTGGAGCGGCTTCAGGAGGCCCTCTCGGAGTACGAGGATTACGCGAGGGCGCTGCGCTAGCGCTCCGGAAGAGCTGTCTATGGACTGCGAGAAGTTCGACCAGCACGTGATGGACGCGCTCTACGACGAGCTCGACGAGCTGACCTACGCGGCCATGAAACGGCACATGGACGGCTGCGCCCGGTGCGCGTCGGCGTTCGCGGGGCTGCGCGCGGCACGCGACGTCGGCGCCTTGCCGTTCGAGGAGCCGAGCGAGGAGCTCGAGGCGCGGATCCTCGACGCCGTCGAGGTCGCGCAGAAGAAGACGCCGTTCCGGCGCAAGGCGCTCCGCGCGCTGGCCTGGGCCGGCAGCCACGCGATGCGGCCGCAGCTGGCGATGGCGGCGCTGTTCGTGCTCGTCATCGGATCGAGCCTGCTGCTGCTGCGGCCGAAGACGGGCGTGGCGCCGGTGCGGGTCACCGAGTGGGGCCAGCCCGCGTCGGATCAGCACGAGGCGCCCCGCAGCGCCACGCCTGCCCCCGCGGCCGTCGCGATGGAGGAAGGCGACGGCCGGCGCTCGGCCGATGCCAAGGCGAACGAGGCGCCCAGGGCGGAGGCGGCGAAGGAGAAGAGCGCGCGCGCGGCCGCGTCCGCGCCCCCGGAAGATGGCGCGAGCGCCGCGTTGCATGAGGCGCAAGCGCTGCAACGCAAGTCGGGCTGCGCGGCCGCCGTCGGAAAGCTCGACGAGGTCGGCGCGCAGTACCCGGGCACGCCGTCCGCGCACGCCGCGATGTGGGAGGCGGCCCGGTGCTACCAGGCCTCCGGGGACACAGAGAAAGCGCGCGAGCTGCTGCTCGCGCTGCGCTCCGCGAAGGGCTACGGCGATCGCGCCGAGCAGCAGCTCGCGGGCCTCGAGGCGAACGCCGCCGGCGCGCAGGCGCAGAACTCGGCGCCGGCGGCCGCCGCCCCCGCTGCGGCGGCGCGGCGCGCTGCGCCCAAGGCGGCGATGCCCGCGGCGCCACCACGCAACGCCGAGGAGCAAGGTGCCGCGGGCCCCTCGCAGGCGGCGCCCGCCGACACCGCGATGTCCCGCTGACGGATTGCGGGCGCCGGCGCGGCTCGCCCCGGCGCCACGCCTTGGCTCACCGCGCGCGCCGCGCCGCGGTGGCGCCAGCGTCAGTTCGATCTCACCGGCGCGTCACGGATGTAGGCGATCGTCCTGATCGTGCCGACGATGCGCTCGCGATCGTCCGGCGTGAGATCGACGAAGCGGATCCCCATGCCCGGGTTCGGGTTGTCGTGGAGGGGGCGCACCTCGTTGATCCACTGCACCGTCCCCTCGAGCACGTACGAGCCGTCGGCCCCGGGCGGCGAGAAGCGGAGCGTGAGCCGCGTGCCGATCGAGAGAGGCTGCGTCGTGCGGACGAAGATGCCCATCTCCGAGATGTTCGTGATGGACGCGTAGAGGAACGTGTCATCGGTCTCGCAGTCCACGAGCCAGGTGACGTCGAGGCGCTCGGACGAGCGCCGGTCGAGCGAATCCGGGGCGGGGATCTCGTGCTCGGCGTCCTCGCCGTAGGCGCCGGCCTGCGCGCACGACGGCGACGTACCGCCAGGCGTGTCGGGCGGATGGTTCGAGTCCCCACGGCCCCCGGTCATGAGTCTGCGACTAGCCGCTTTCCGCACGCGCGTCGAGGGCGCTCGACGAGGAGAAGCACGCGTGCGTCGCCGGCCCGCGCCAGACGAGCCGCGCAGCGCGGCATGCGTCGGGAACCCCACGAGGGCAGCTCACCGCACGCGGATGACGCCGCCGCGGACGCGGTCCTCGTGCTCGGGCCCGCGCGTCACCTGAAAGCGCGTCTCACCGGCGAAGAGGCCAAAGTAGAGCGTGTAGTCGCCCGGGGTGAAGTTGGGCTCGAGCTGGAGTTCGTGGTCGTCCACGATGACGTCGCCCGGCTGCCACAGGCTCAGCGGGTAGCGCCCCTCGAGCACGGGATGGTCGCCGTTGTACCGGCGCTGGAACCCGTCGATGTGAACGAACATCTTCCAGTTGCCGGTGATCGGCCGGTGGACCCGAAGGTATGTCCGCAGGTGGTAGCCCTTCTGAGGGACGACGCTCGAGACCTTCTGGCCGTCGTCGTCGGTCAGCTCCCAGCCGAGCACCTCCAGCTGATCCTCGAACATCGCATCGAGCGGGTTCTCCGGAGCGGCGGGCTCGTCGAGGACGATACGTCCGAGCCAGCTCTCGTTCGGCCTGCCTCCGAGCTCGTTCGACGCAAGCAGGATCTGGCTGGAGCGGCCGTCGAGGACGGGCAGGTTGCGCCGGTAGCGCTTGCGAAAGAGGCTGTTCAACCGGGGCAGATCGTCGGACTTCACGACGAGCCAGCGGCGAGCGGCGGGCGCGGCCGGAGCGGCGGCGCCGTCCACCGAGCTCCCCGCGGCGGTGAGCCAGTCGAACGCCTGCAGGGCATCGGTGAACGAGGTGACCTCGCCGCCCTGGTAATAGGCCGCCGTGCGGCTCCGGACGCCGAGCGTCGCGAGCGGCTCGCCGGGCTGGCGCAGGGACTCGTAGGACGCGAAGACCTCCTTCGGGGAGAGCTGGGCCGCGAGCGCCGGATAGTACCAGAAGCTCAGCGCGAAGCCGGCGACGAGACCGGCGAGCGGCGTGCCGACGGCGCGTGGAATGGAGGCGCGCGCGACGGCGTGGCGGAACGCGTCGCGCGCCACGAGGAGCAGCACGGGGCTCGCCGCGAGCAGCATGGGCAGCGCCCACCAGGCGTTCATCCCGTACGCGGCGAGGTGGTTCGGCATCGTCGCCACGGTGCCCCACCCGATGCGCTTGCCGACGAAGAGCATCGCGCCGACGCCGACGAGCGCCGCCTCGATGACGATGAGCAGGAAGAGCAGGTTGCCGTTCCAGATGCGAGCGAGCTCCGAGGCGCCGGCGTGCACCTCATCGAGGAGGCGCCGCGCCCACGCGCTGAAGCTGCGATCGAGCTCGCGGGGCTGCTCTTCGAACCAGGTGAGCGCGACGAGGCCGGCGAACGCGAGCAGGACGAAGCGCATCGCCGAGGCCGCTTCGCCCTCGAAGCTCTTCGGGAAGACGGGCTTGTCCACCGAGAAGACGCTGAGCGCCCTGTCCGGTGAGGTGACGAGATCGCGGTAGAGGACGAAGGCGAGCACGGCGCAGCCGACGGCGAGCGCTCGCGAGGAGGGGGCGCCGCGCTCGAGATCGCGGATGGCGAGCGCGGCGATGGCGGCGAGGAGCGCGGGGCCGCTGAACGGGAGCGCCCCGGCGTGCGGCGCGAGGAGGGCGAAGGCGCCGTAGGCGAGCGCAGACGTGACGATCAGGGCGATGCGGACGCCGGCCTCGCGATCGAGGCCGGGGGCGACGACCTCGCCCGCTCGGTCCGCGGCGGGCGCTCGGAAGAGCCGGCCGACGGCGAACGGCAGGAAGGCGCTCCACGGGAAGAGGGCATGGCCGAGCTGGCGCAGCGTGAGATCGAACGTGGACTCGACCGGCGGCTTCTTGAGGAGCGCCACGCCGAGGGCGCGGGGGAGCGGCTCGCCGGCGCTCGAGCTCGCGAGCACGAGGGCGCCCTGCGCCGCCGCCGCGACGCCGAGCACCAGCGCGGCGGCGCCGACGAGGTCGCCCAGCGTGGGCCCCTGGCCTTCTGGCGCGGGCCAGGCGCCGGACGTCCGGAGCAGGAACCAGGTCAGGCCGGCGCCGAGCGCGGGGACGGCGACCCCGATCAGCAGGCCGCGGCTGAGGTATCCGGCGACGACGCCGAGGATCCCCACGGCGAGCCACGCGGCCGACGCGAGCAGGGCGCCGCGCTGCGCCCCTCGCCCGCCCTCTAGCAGCGCGCCGGTCAGCCCGCAGAACGCCATCGTGAGCGCGGCCATCGTGACGATGTCGCCGAGCAGGGTGCGCGCCTGCATCACGTAGAGCGGCATCGTCACGAGCACCGCGACGCCGTACAGGCCGGCCCTTCGATCGACGAGGCGGGCGAGGAACTCGTAGAGCACGAGCGCGCCGGCGAGCCCCCACAGCGCGAGCGGGAGGCGCCCGGCCCAGTCGTGCAGACCGAACACGCGGAAGCCGAGCGCCATCGAGGTGAACCCGAGCTCGCCCATGCCGAGATCGGTCAGGGTCGGCAGCTGCCCGGGAGCGTCCGCGAGATCCACGCCGCGCGCGCCGAAGACGTGGATGGCGATGCGGCGGGCCAGGTCGGCACGGTCGAGCTCGTAAGGGTCCCAGATGCCGCTCTTGCCGACGAGGGGCAGCAGCGCGAGGGCCGCGAGCGCGAGGGCCGCGAGCCTCGCGAGGCCGGCGCGCCCGCTCCCGGCGGCCGCGCGGCCGCGGTCCATGGCCGGCGCGTCACCGATCTCAGCCGAGCGCGCCTCGAGGGGGGGCACCTCGGCGCGGGGCGGGGCTCCGCTGGCGTGCGGGTCGGGGGCGGCGGGCGGGGCTCCGCGCTGTGGGTCCCCTCGGTGGACGCTCGACATGCAGGGCATCCCCTTACCGCCTTCGCGCGCGCGTGACCACGGATCGTGGGGAAGCGTTTGTAGCCCCCCTGGGCGTCTGCTATCGCGCGCGGCGTGGTGAAAGCCCGTCCCCAGAGCGCGCCCCAGGGCGCGAAAGCGCGCCCGCAGGCGCCGAAGCCCGCATCGGCTCCCCGCGGCCCCCGTCCTGCCAAGAAAGACAGCCGAGGCAGCCGCCGGGGAGCGCAATCCAGCGAAGCCCCCCAGGCGAGCGACGCGGCGATCCCGCGAGGCCGCCCTCCCCGGCGCGAAAATCAGGCGCACGCCGACGACAGGTCGCGACGCGCGAGCGAGCAGGGCAGCGCGACGCGCGCTGCAGAGCCGGGCAAGGAGCGGCGGGCCGGCGCAACGCGCGCTCCGGAGCCGGGCAAGGAGCGGCGGGCCGGCGCAACGCGCGCTGCAGAGCCGGGCAAGGAGCGGCGGGCTGGCGCGGCGCGCGCTGCAGAGCGGGGCGAGGGGGAGAAGACGGCCAAGCAGAGGGGCTCCACGGCGCGCTCCTCCGGCGCGGCCCGCGGCCGGGCAGGGCGTGGGCCCCGCGCGGGAGGCGGCGCGGAGGGTCGGCCGCTCCCGGGCGGGAGGCCCGCCAGCCGAGGCGCCGCGCAGCAACAGCGCAGGAAGGCCGCCGAGCCGAGGCAGACGGATGAGGCCGACGCCGCGCTGCCGAGGCGATCCGGGCGCGTGGCCTTGGTCGGGCGCCCCAACGTGGGCAAATCGACGCTGCTGAACGCGGCGCTCGGCCATCCACTCGCGATCGTCTCGCCGACGCCTCAGACGACGCGCGACGCGATCCTCGGGGTCGTGCACCACGGCCCAGCGGAGATCGCGCTGCTCGACACGCCCGGCCTGCACCGGCCGCGCACGGAGCTCGGGCGCGTGATGAATCAGGCGGCGCGCGAGGCGGCGCGGGGCGCCGACGTGATCGTGTTCGTGGCCGAAGCGCCCGATCCCGCCCGCCTGCCGCGGCGTGTGAAGGAGGGCGAGGACGGCCCGCCGCTCGCGCCGCACCCGGGCGATCTGACGTTGCTCGCGGACCTGGGGAGCGAGGCGCCGGTGGTGTTCGTGCTCAACAAGGTCGACCGGATGCGGGACAAGGCGCTGATCTTGCCGCTCCTCGACGCGTTCGCCAAGCTCCGGGATTTCGCGGCGATCGTCCCCATCTCGGCGCTGCGCGAGGACGGCGTCCAGCGCGTGCTCGACGAGGTGGCGAAGCTCTGCCCCGAGCGGGACTGGGGCTTCGCGCCCGATGAGCTCACCGACAGGCCGACGCGCTTCTTCGCCGCCGAGTACGTGCGCGAGCAGATCCTGCGTGCGACCAAGGCCGAGGTGCCCCACGCGAGCGCCGTGCAGATCGAGCGCTACGTCGAGCCGACAGGCGAGGGCGCGCTGCACATCGACGCGACCATCCACGTGGAGCGGCCCGGGCAGAAGAAGATCCTGATCGGCGCCGGCGCGGAGCAGCTGAAGCGCATCGGCACGGAGGCTCGGCTCCGGATAGAGGAGCTCGTCGGCCGGCAGGTGAACCTCAAGCTCTGGGTCCGGGTGACGCCGGAGTGGCGTGAGTCGCGGGAGCGACTGGACGAGCTCGGTTACAACAAGGGAGAGACCTCGTGAGCGCGGCAAAGCCAGCCGTTTCCAGATCGAACAAGCGCAGCCAGAGCGCTGCCGGAGGCGGGCGGACGGCGAAGAAGGGCGACGCCCCCGAGAAGAAGAAGGGCGGCGTCGCTCCCAGGAAGGGCGCTGCCGCCTCCGGCAAGGGCGCTGCCGCTCCCGGAAAGCGCGCGGCGGCGCCCGGCAAGGGCGCTGTCGCTTCCAGAAAGGGAGCAGCGGCGCCCGGCAAGGGCGCTGCCGCTCCCGGAAAGAGCGCGGCGGCGCCCGGCAAGAGCGCCGCCGGATCGAAGAAGGGCAGCAGATCAGGCTCGAGCAAGGGCCGTGCTCTCGCCGAGCCGATCGATCACGAGGCGGCGCACGACAGGGAGGAGCTCGAGGCGGAGCTCGCCGAGGAGGTCATCGCGGCCGCCGAGGACGCCGCGGCCGATGCGCCTGCGCTGCCCCCGTCAGCCGGGATCGTGGCGCTGGTCGGGCGGCCCAACACCGGCAAGAGCACGCTGTTCAACCGGCTGATCGGCAAGCGCGTCGCGATCGTGCACGACGAGCCCGGGGTGACCCGCGATCGCCACTACGGCGACGTCACCTCGCGGGGACGGCGCTTCACGCTCGTCGACACGGGCGGGTTCGACCCCGAGAGCGATGATCCCATGCGGCAGGGGATCAAGCGGCAGATCGACCTCGCCATCGCCGAGGCCGACGTCATCGTGTGCGTGCTCGACGCCGTGACGCCGGTCACGCCGTCCGAGCACGCCGAGCTCGGCCTGCTGCGCCGCGCGGGCAAGCCCGTGATCTACGTCGCCAACAAGGCGGACTCGCCAAAGGCCGAGGTGGAGGCGGCGGAGCTGTACCGCCTCGGGATGGAGCGGCTCATCCCGATCAGCGCCCTCCATGGCCGCGGGATCTCGGATCTGGAGATGGCCATCGAGGCGGCGCTCCCCGAGAAGCCCGCGGCGCCCGAGGAGTCGGCCGACGGGGCGCTCCGCATCGCGATCATCGGGCGGCCCAACGCGGGGAAGTCGTCGCTCGTCAACCGCATCGCGGGCGAGGAGCGCATGCTGGTCGACGCGACGCCCGGCACGACGCGCGATCCGATCGACACGCTGGCCGAGCGCGACGGGAAGCGGTTCTTGCTCATCGACACGGCCGGCATCCGGCGCAAGTCGAAGGTGGCGAAGGAGGACAGCGCCGTCGAGGCGGTCAGCGTGATCCACGCGATCCGCGCCATGGAGCGGGCGGATGTCGTGCTCCTGCTCTGCGACGCGGCCGAGGGTGTTGCCGAGCAGGACGCGAAGATCCTCGGCCTCGCGGTCGATCGCGGGTGCGGCGTCGTGATCGGCCTCAACAAGATCGATCTCCTCGATCGCAAGACGCTCACCAAGGCGGAGCAGGACGCCCGCGACAAGCTCTCGTTCGTGCCGTGGGCGCCGATCGCGCACGTGAGCGCGCGCAGCGGGCGCGGCGTGGCGAAGCTCATCGAGACCGTGGCCCAGGTGGCCGACGCCTACCGGAAGCGCGTGCCCACCGGGGAGCTCAACCGCTTCTTCGAGCAGATCCTGCTCACGCACCCGCCGCCCACGCACGGCGGGCGCGCGCCCCGCCTGTTCTTCGTCACGCAAGCCGAGACGTCGCCGCCGCTGTTCGTCGTCGTCGCGAGCGATCCCGACAAACTCCACTTCAGCTACCGGCGCTACGTGGCGAACCAGCTCCGGCAGGCGTTCGGGCTGGAGGGCGTGCCGGTCCGTGTGAAGTACAAGGAGCGCAGGCGGCGGGGGTAGGCCGGGGGCAGCCCAGCTGCCTCCTCCAGACCGTTCCGAGTTACCCCGGGGCAGCCAGAAGAACGGACGAGCTGCCCTTGGCTACCCCGCCGCCCCGGGCAGCGGCGCCAGCACGTCGGCGATCCTCGCGAGGCCGGCCACGTCGTGGATGTCGTACGGGAACGCCGGGACGTCGACGCGGACGCTGCCGCCGCTCTGCTCGTCTTCGAGCGCCGCCTCGAGGGCGATCAGGTTCAGCTGGTCGAGCTTGCCCATGCGGCTCTCGTCCTTGGCGGCCTGAAGCAGGCGCGCCGCGGCGCCGGAGGCGAGCGCAAGGCTGCTCCCTTCGAGCGCGTCGGCGATCTCGCCGACGCCGGGGAGCGCGCCGTACACCGGGTGGACGCGGTTCACGACGAACGCGTCGCGACGCATCTGCTGCTCGCGCAGGCGATCGGCGAAGTACAGCACCTCGCGCACGCAGAGCGGATCGGGCGTCGTGACGAGCACGTACGCCACGTCCGGGCCGCGGAGCGCCGACGCCACCGCGTCCGCCCGCTGCTTCCAGCCGCCGAAGACCGCGTTCATCTCGCTGATGAACGCCGCGATCTGCTCGAGGAAGCCGCTGCCGGTCAGCTTGCCGATGCCCCGCAGCACCGCTGCGGTCGAGCGCGCCAGCAGGTTGAGCGAGAGCTTGCCGGAGCTCTGGAACGCCTGCACGAACCACCGCGTCGCCGCGCCGTCGATGGCGCCGACGAGGCGCTCCGGCGCGTCGAGGAAATCCAGCGCGTTCGCCGTGGGCGGCGTGTCGAGCAGGACGAGGTCGTAGCTCGGGTCGCTCCGAACGGCGTAGAGCTTCTCCATCGCCATGTACTCCTGCGTGCCCGCGAGCGACGTGGAGATGTACTTGTAGAGGACGTTGTCGAGGATCCGGTCGCGCTGCTCAGGCGTCGGGGCGAGCGACGCGACGAGGCCGTCGAAGGTCGACTTCGTGTCGAGCATCATGACCGTCATCGAGCCCGGCACGTCGACCCCCGCCCTGGCGAAGCGGGCGGGCTCGATCTTCTGCGCCTCGGTCGTCATCTCCTCGAGCCCGAGGCTCTGGGACAGCCGGCGCGCCGGATCGATCGTCAGGCAAAGGACGCGCTTGCCGCGGCGGGCAGCGGCCAGACCGAGCGCTGCAGTCGTGGTCGTCTTGCCGACGCCGCCGCAGCCGACGCAGAGGATCACCCTGCGGGAGGCGAGCAGCGGGGCCAGACCGGCGTGGTCTGCCTGAAGGGACGCGTCGGCGGCGGGCGGGCTGTTCCGAGGGGGTGCGAGCGGGCCGGGCATTGCGCGCGACCTGAGGCCGCGGCCCCTTGTAGCACGAACCGAGGGGGTGCGAGCGCCCAGCCTGCGGCGTCGCGAGCGCCCAGCTGCGGTGTCACGACCGTCCAGCCTGCGGCGCAGCGACCGCTCAGCCTGCGGCGTCGCGACCGCTCAGGCGGCGGCGCGGAGGATGCGCAAACACCCCGCAGCGGCCCGAGCAATGGAGGCGCCACGCTCTGCCGTGCCACCACGGCCGCAGAGCAGCACCTCGCCGCCTTCCACCGAGAGGCTCTGGACCTCGACCTCGGTGGTGAGCGTGGCGATGCGCGAGCCGACCGCCGCGCTCTGCACGGCGTCCGGGTTGGCGAGGAGCGGGGCGTAGGCGGCGAGCTCCTCGCACGCCGGCCACGCGCCCGCCCCGGCGACGAGGCAGCCGCTGTCGTCCACAAGGACCACGACGTCCAGGTTCGCCTCGGCGCGGGTCGTCGAGAGCTGGTAGTGCAGCGCGGTCACCGGATCGTCGCTGCGGCGGCGCCGCCGCTCGGAGGTGGGGATCCCCTCATCCAGGGCCGATGTGCCCTGCTCGATCGAGATCGCGCCGGGATCGACCGGGCGCTCTGCGCGGCCTCCCGGCCTGCCGCCGCGCTGGGCGCCAGCGCAGCCGTCCGACGCGAGCTGAGGCACAAGCTGCTGGTTCGATAACGAGAGCGACACGAACACCTCCTCGACGCGAAGGATGGTCGCAGCGCACGAGGGCGGCCAACTTTGCTAAGTTCGGATCGACGATGCGCGGCTTCATCGATCTGCACTCCCACTGGGTCGCGGGCGTCGACGACGGCGCCCGCACCGTCGAGGAGAGCCTCGCCCTCCTCACCGCGCTCCGCGGCGCCGGGTTCGACACCGTCGTGGCGACGCCGCACATGCGCCCCGGGATGTTCGACAACACCCGGCAGGGCCTCCAGGCCGCCTACGACGCGACCTGCGCCGCGCTCCGGGCCGCGAGCGGCGCGCGCGACCTGCCCGCGCTCGATCTCTCGTCGGAGCACTTCTTCGACGACATCGTCTTCCAGCGTCTCCTCGACGGCAGCGCCCTGCCCTTTCCGGGCGGCCGCGCCGCGCTCGTCGAGTTCCCGACCCGGAGCTTCCCCGCCCGGGCCGCGGAGCGGATCTTCGACCTCAGCCGCCGCAAGCTCCGCCCCGTCATCGCCCACCCGGAGCGCTACGAGCCCGTCTTCGACGACATCTCCTCGCTCGATCCGCTGCTCGACGCGGGCGCGGTGCTCCTCCTCGACGTCGCGGCGCTCACCGGCAAGTACGGGCGCACCCCCCGCCGGGCCGCCGAGCAGCTGATCGAGGCCGGCTACTATTACGCCGCGTGCAGCGACGCCCACACCGCAAAGGACGTCCCCGACGTGCGCGACGGCATCAAGGCCCTCTTCGCCAGGGTCGGCGAGGAGGAGGCGAGCTTCATGCTCATCGACGGCCCGCGCGCGATCCTCGAAGGCACCGTCGACCCCTGAGGCCGTGATCCGCCCGCTCGCTTGACGGGCCGGCGCCCATCGCTATAAGTGAACGAAACGTTCATTATTCGCCATGGCGCAGTACCTCAAAGACGACGTCCAGGAGAGCATCACCTCCGCCGCGCTGACGATCTTCGCGCGGAAGGGGTACGAGAGCGCGACCATGGCCGAGATCGCCCGGGCGGCCGGCGTCTCGACGGGCAACATCTACCGGTACTTCGCGAACAAGGACGCGCTCTTCTATGGGATCGTCGACGACGGCTTCGCCCGCGCCTTCACGATCCTACTGCGCCGCCGCGTGAAGGCGCTCGACGGCGTGGAGGACGTCCGGGCGCTCCCGCCGACGGCCGCCTACCACCTGATCTCCGAGGAGCTCCTCCGCTTCTGCGTCGAGAACAGGCTGCGCGTCGTGATCCTCCTGGGGCGGGCCGGCGGCTCCAGGTACGAGCGGTTCTCCGAGGAGACGGTCGAACGCCTCATCGCGCTGGCCACCGAGCACTTCCGCGCCCTCGACCCCTGCCTCTCGGTGACGGAGGCGATGCGGTTCAACCTGGACCAGATTTACCAGGGCTTCGTCAGGACGATGGTGAACGCCCTCGCCCGCTTCGAGGACGAGGCCGCCATCCGAGAAGCGGTCCACGGTTACTCGAAATACCACCTTGCCGGACTCAGGAGCTTCTTCGCGTAACCTTCTCTTCGCCTCGCCTCAAAAGTGAACGAACCATTCACCCATCGAGCTCGACCCCTCGCGGAGGCGAGGGGCGCAAGGAGGCCCATCATGCTGGAGAGCACGCTTGATCTGCCCGTCGAGGCGCGCGCCGTCCTCGAGGAAGAGGCCACGCTCCTCGAGCGCGTGCGCGCCGCGCTGGACCGGGCGCAGGAGCGCGCCTCGCGCGTCGGCGGGCGCGCGCCGCGCGAGCTCAGGTCCGTCGCGGCGCTCCGGGAGCTCCGCGACGAGGCCGCCGCGGCCTCGGCCGACGATCTGCCGGCGGTGCTCCTCGAGATGAGCGTGCGGCAGCGCCTTATCGAGCAGGAGCCCAGGGAGGCGCTGCCCGACCCGCTCAGCCCGTACCTCGCCCACCTCCGGGTCGACGAGGGCAAAGGGGCGAAGGACTACCTGCTCGGCCACGCGACGTTCCTGGATCCGTCGGCCGACGTGCGCATCCTCGACTGGCGCGTCGCGCCGGTGGCTCAGATCTTCTACCGGTACCGCGAGGGCGACGAGTACGAGGAGGCCTTCCCGGGGCGCGTGGCCGAGGGCGTCGTGAAGGCGCGCCGCATCGTCGTCGTGGAGCGCGGCGCCCTCACCCGGATCGTCGGCGACGGCCTCGTCCTGACGCGGCGAGGCGACGGGCGATGGACCCTCGCGGAGCGCGCGGCGCTCGCCATGCAGCCGGGCGGCGCAGGCACGGCCGCCCGCCCCGGGAGCCTCGGCGTCGGCGCCGGCGCCCTGGACCACGCGAAGGCCGCGGACGTCACCGCTCTGCTCGACGCCGATCAGTACGCCGCCGTGTGCGCGCCCCCCGAGCAGCCGCTCCTCGTGCTCGGCAGCGCCGGGAGCGGAAAGACGACCGTGGCGCTGCACCGCCTCGCCAGGATCGCCGCGCTGGATCCGGCACGTTGCCCGCTCTCGGCCATGAACGTCGTCGTCCCCGAGGAGGGCCTCGCGCGGCTGTCGCGCCGCCTGCTCTCGCCGCTCGGCGCGGGGGAGGCCCAGGTGAAGACGCTCGACGCTTGGTCGTCGGCGACCGCGCGCGAGGTCTTCGGCAAGCCGATCGCCCTGTGCGACGATCCCCCGGCGCTCGTCTCCAGCCTCAAGCGCCACCCGGCGCTCTACGGCGCGCTGCGCGAGAGATTCGCCAAGCTCGCCCCGGCGAACACGACGCTCCCGCGGCTGCGCCGCCGCCTCGCCGACGTCTTCACGGATCGCGGGTTCCTCGAGGGCGTCGTCGCCGCCTCGGGCGGGGACCTCCCGAGGAGCGCCGTCGAAGAGACCGTCCGGCACACCCTGCTGCAGATCGCCGAGCCGCTCGAGCGGCAGCTCGCCTCGATCACCGTGGCCTCGATGAAGCGGGCGCTCGACGGCCGCGCCATCGCGGAAGGGACGCCGGACGAGCTCGCGGGGACGCTCGACATCGACGATCTGCCGATCCTGCTCTTCCTTCGCGCCGCTCGCCGCGGCCTGGACGGGGCGGGGTGGTCGCACCTCGTGCTCGACGAGGCCGAGGACTTCTCGCTGTTCGAGCTGTTCGTCCTGGGGAAGCTCCTTGGCGAGACGCGCAGCGTCACGCTCGCCGGCGACGAGGCGCAGCAGACCTCCTCGAGCTTCGCCGGGTGGGACGCGGCGCGAGCGGCGCTCGGCGTGGGCGACGCGGCGACCTGCCGCCTCGCTGTGTCGTACCGGTGCCCGCGGCCTGTGACGGAGCTCGCGCGGCGGCTCCTCGGCGAGCTCGCGCCCGAGGCGCCCGCGCGCGCGGCCCGGGACGGCGCGCCGGTCGGGCTCTTCCGCTTCCCGAGCGAGGCGCAGGCGCACCTGTTCCTCGCCGGCGCGCTCCGCGATCTCGTCGGGCGGGAGCCCCGCGCCTCGGTGGCGGTCACCGCGCGGGACGCAGGCGCCGCGCGGGAGCTCCACGCGCTGATCGCGGACCTGCCGGAGGCGAGGCTCGTGCTGGAGGGAGCGTTCTCGTTCGAGCCGGGCATCGACGTCACCGACGTGGACAGCGCGAAGGGGCTCGAGTTCGACTACGTCGTCGTGCCCGACGCGACCGCGGCGGCCTACCCGGTGAACCACGAGGCCCGCCGGCGGCTCCACGTCGCGGTGACGCGGACGTCGCACCAGCTCTGGCTCATCTCCGGAGCGGCGTGGTCGCCGCTCCTCGGCGACGTGGGGGCGAGCTGACGCTCGCCGCGGCGCCCTGCGGGCGAGGTCCGGCCGGCGCGGAGACGGCGGCGGGAGGGAGCGGGCTGTCCCTCACCGCCGCGCTCCCGGCGAGCGCGACCCCCAGGACAGCGGCCCCGAACACCAGCAGCGCCTGCAGCCAGCGCCGCGGGGCGGGCGGAGGCTCCACCTCGTCGTCGGCCGAGCGGCCCCCGGGATCGAGCGACTCGAGCGCGGCGCGCAGCTGCTGCGTGCGCAGGTGGGACGCGTCGCCCAGGATCTGTCCGAGCCAGCTGGCGACGAGCGCGTCGTTGCCCGGGTTCGCGGCGCCCGGGATCGCCTCCTCGAGCGCGCGCATGAGCTTCGCTGCCGTCGCCGTGCGCGCGGTGGGCGACTTGGCGAGCGCCTCGGAGACGAGGCGGTCGAGCGCAGGCGGGATCGGCTCGGGCGGCGGCGGCGCGCTCAGGCGCTCCGCGAACCCGCGCCGGGACGGGACCGCCCGCGACGACAGCGGCGCGGCAGGCCGCTCGCTCGCGATGTGGGTCATCGTGCTCTCGCTGTCGTCGGCCTGGAAGGGATGAGCGCCCGACAGGAGCTCGTAGAGGAGCACCCCGACCCCGAAGAGATCGGACCGCCGATCGCACGGCTGCCCCCGGATGTGCTCCGGCGCCATGTACGGCGCGCTGCTCCGGAACAGGAACGCGCCCCCCTCGCCGGCCGCCGCGCCCGCCGCGCCCACCGTCAAAGGGCGCCCGCCGTCGCCGCGCAGCGCCTCCGGCAGTCGCTCGGACATCCGCCCTTCCTCGAGCTTCGCGATGCCGAAATCGACCATGCGGACGAGCCCTTCGGACGTGATGAGGACGTTGTCCGGCGAGACGTCGTAGTGCAGGAGCTCCCGGGGGTTGCCGCCCTCGTCCCGCAGCTCGTGCGCGGCGTCGAGGGCCGCGCAGATCTGGTAGGCGAGCCTCGCCGCGACGAGCACCGGCGCCGGGCGCCCGCGCGCGGCGCGCAGCACCGACGAGAGCGGCTCCCCGCTCACCCACTCCATGACATAGAAGAACGTGCCGTCCGTCTCGCCCAGATCCACGACGGGCACCACGTTCGGGTGCCTGACGCGCGCGGCCAGCGCGGCTTCGTCGAGGAATGTCCGGACAGCGTCGGGATCGGGCGAGAGCTCTGGGCGAAGCACCTTGATCGCAAAGAGCCGCTGAAACCCGTGCTCCCGCCTCAGCCGCGCCGCCCAGACCTCGCCCACATCGCCTGCGGCCACCCGCAGGACGAGTTCGTACCGGCCCAGGGAAAACCCCGGGAAAAAGCGCCCCCCGCCCCCCACGCGGAAGATGTGGCCCACAGTTGAAGAGGCCGCCAGTGCTCCCGGTGTGCGACGATCACGATTGTTGCCCTGGTTGTGAGACTCAACCTCAACCAGGAACCACTTCCGACCGCGACGTCATCGCCTCGGAGCGCCTGCCGGGCCAGCCCGCTGCTCGGACGTTTTCGGTCCTATCCGGGATGCGGGGGTCTTGATTCCTGAACAACCGGACAGTAAAGCTGCCGGAAACTGTTGCCCCGCGCGTCGTGGGTCCACCTCCGCGGTCCCCCGTCGTCGCCCCCCTCCTATCGCTCCCTCCCGAGGTACGCATGAGTGACGAGAAGAACACCAAGCAGAAGTCTGCCGCCCTCGAGCTCGCGATCGCCAGCGTCGAGAAGGAGTACGGCAAGGGGGCGATCATGCGCCTCAAGGACGGGCAGACGCTGCACGACGAGGTCGCGGCCGTGCCGAGCGGCTCGCTCGGCCTGGACATCGCCCTCGGCATCGGCGGCTACCCGCGCGGCCGCATCGTCGAGATCTACGGGCCGGAGTCGAGCGGCAAGACGACCCTCACCCTCCACGCCATCGCGGCCATCCAGCGGGCGGGCGGGACGGCGGCGTTCATCGACGCCGAGCACGCCCTCGACGTGACCTACGCCAAGAAGCTCGGCGTGAAGACCGACGAGCTGCTCATCTCCCAGCCCGACTACGGCGAGCAGGCGCTCGAGATCGCCGACATGCTGGTCCGCTCGAACGCCGTCGACATCATCGTCGTCGACTCCGTCGCCGCGCTCGTACCCAAGGCCGAGATCGAGGGCGACATGGGCGACAGCCACGTCGGCCTCCAGGCCCGGCTGATGAGCCAGGCGCTCCGGAAGCTCACCGGAACGACCGCACGCTCGCAGTGCCTGCTGATGTTCATCAACCAGATCCGGATGAAGATCGGCGTCATGTTCGGCAGCCCCGAGACGACGAGCGGCGGCAACGCCCTCAAGTTCTACGCCTCGGTCCGGCTCGACATCCGCCGCATCGGCGCCATCAAGGAGGCCGCCGCCGGCGGCAAGGAGCCGGCGGTCGTCGGCAACCGGACCCGCGTCAAGGTCGTGAAGAACAAGATGGCTCCCCCGTTCCGCGAGGTGGAGTTCGACATCCTGTACGGCCAGGGCATCAGCCACAGCGGCGACGTCATCGACCTCGCGACCGAGGCGAGCATCATCGAGAAGAGCGGCTCCTGGTTCTCGTTCCAGGGCGAGCGCATCGGTCAGGGCCGGGAGAACGCCCGCACCTACCTCGAGCAGCACCCGGCGATCCTCGATAAGATCGAGTCGATGGTGCTCGCGAAGCAGGGCATCTCGCGCGTCGGCGGGGCCGCCCCGACGAACGGCGCCGCGAGCCCCGGCCCGAAGGGCGGAGCCGCGGCCGAGGCCCCCGCGCAGGCGAAGGGTCGCGGCGAGGCAGCCGCGTCCGGCCAGGACGCCCGCCGTCCCCCGGGCAAGACGAACTGACGCTGGCCGCCCCCGACGCCATGCACCTCTATGTGATGCGGCACGGCCCGGCGGAGGAGCGGGCGACCAGCGGGCGCGACGCGGACCGGAGGCTCACCCCCGAGGGCCGCGAGCGCGTGGCGCGGGTCTCGCTCGAGCTCCACCGCCTCCGGGGCGGCGCCCCGCTGCCGCTGGTGCTCGCGAGCCCCCTCGCGCGTGCGAGAGAGACCGCCGAGATCGCGGCGCCGATCTGCGGTGCGCCGGAGGTCGAGCTCCGGGACGAGCTCGCGCTCGATGCCGGGCTCCCGAGTTCGCTGGTCGCCGCGCTCGCCCGAGGCGGCGCCGATGCGCTGCTCGTCGGGCACCAACCGAACGTGGAGCACCTCGTCCGTACGCTCCTCGACACGCCCGGCCGGGGCGCGACAGCGCTGCTCCCTGCCGGCTTCTGTACCGCCCTGGTCGTCGCCCTCGAGCCGGAGCCTTCCCAGCGCGCGCAGGGCCGCTGGCGCATGACGCAGATCCTCGATCCCCGGGCGCTCGCCTCACGATGAGGGAGGCGCTGCGTACGCGACGTGTCATGGCGGGAGAGAGAGCAGGAGCAGAAGACGCGCGTCCGAGGCGGAAGACGGCCCGACCGGAGCATGCTCTCGCGGCCTTCACTACAAGCTCATGAAATTGCAGAGGAAATCCAGATCACTGGCGAGCGGCGGCCGGGGCGCCCTCCCTCTCCCTCCGGAGGGATCGGCCACCCGCTTACATAGTCACAAATCCGAATGATTTCGATGTTCTCGGCCGCTCGCTTGACAAGGATCCCACCCGAGAATACGCCCAAATAAGGAGGATTGAGATGGCGGGACAGATGGCCTTCCCCTTCGCTCAACCCCCTCCAGGCCGTCTGTCGCGCAGCGGTGGGAAGGGCGTGGCGCGTACTTCCCTGTTGCCGCGTGTCTCCCGGGCGGTCGTCCGGGTGCCGGACCCCCGTCACCATCCGATCGACATCGATCTGCCGCCGGGCCAGCCGCACATCTACGTGCACGAGGGGGCGCGCCAGGCGCTCATCCGTCGGCTGGAGCTGGCCCAGAAGCGGCCGGTCCTCCTCTCGGTGACCGACAACTACCGGCAGATGATCTCCTCCTCGCTCCGGGAGGGCATCCTGCAGGCGCGCGTCCACCACATGTTCCTCGACGCGCCGGCGCTCGTTCAAGAGGCGCTCGTCCGGTACGTGGTGACCCAGGACCGGGCCGCCTCGCTCGTGGTCGGCCAGTACATCGACGAGAACGGCCATCGCATCCGGGCGAGCCGGCCGGTGAGCACGCCGCTCACGACGCAGGGGCGGACGCACGACCTGCTGATCCTGTTCCAGAAGCTGAACCACGGGTACTTCGGCGGCGGGGTCGACGCGCTGATCACCTGGGGCAAGCGGACCAAGGCGCGGAAGCCGCGGCGCACCATCAAGCTCGGGAGCTACTCGGCGGTCGAGCGGCTGATCCGCATCCACCCGGTGCTCGACCGGCCCTGGGTCCCCCGCTACTTCATCTGTTACGTCATCTACCACGAGATGATCCACCACGTGATGCCGGCGAGCCACGGCAACGGGCGCCGGATGCTCCATCCGCCCCAGTTCCTCGCCCGCGAGCGGCTCTTCCGCGACTACGAGCGCGCCCTCGCCTGGGAGACGGACCACGTGGGGCGGCTGCTCCGCACCTGACGCATCCATCGCCTGCGGACGCACGGCATCCGGCGGTGCCGAGCGACGAACCATTGCGCGAAGGTGCGGCTGGCTCTAAACCGCGAACCCCCGTACGGGCCGCGCCAGCAGGCGCCCCGTGGGCGATCCCGTAACCTCGAAAGTGTGGAAGGCCAGCGTGCAGGAGATTCTCACCCAGGAAGCGAGCCCGAAGCGGGCGATGGAGGCCCTCGAGTGGGCCGTCCAGCGAGCAGAGAAGGCAGAGGCCGAGCAGCCCGAGGCGGGCGCCGAGCCATGCGCCTCGTCCAGGGTGATCTCCGGGCGGCCCGCCGACTTCAAGGCCGCGGCCGCCACCTACCTGCCCGATGTCCGCAAGCTGCTCGACCGGGTCATGATGAGCGACGACGCCGAGGCCGGGCTCGACGCCCTGCTCGAGTCGGGCGCCCTCGCCGCGATGCTGCCCGAGGTCGAGGCGATGGTGGGTTTCGGCGACGGGGAGTGGCGCCACAAGGACGTGTGGAAGCACACGAAGCAGGTGGTGCGTCAGGCCGTCCCGAGGCTAGAGGTCCGCTGGGCGGCCCTGCTCCACGACATCGGCAAGACAAGGACGCGCTCCATCTCGCCGACGGGCGAGGTCCACTTCTTCGGTCACGCCGAGGTCGGCGCGCGCATGTTCGACAAGATCGACCGGCGGCTGCCGCTCTTCACGAAGGAGGAGGCGCTGAAGAACAGCATCCGCTTCCTGATCCTGCACCACCTCCGGGCGAGCCAGTACGACGCGTCGTGGACCGACAGCGCGGTGCGCCGGTTCGCCAAGGAGATGGGCAGCTGTCTGAAGGACGTGCTCGACCTGTCGCGGGCGGACATCACCACGAAGCGGCCCGAGAAGAAGCGGAAGGGGCTGAAGCAGATCAGCGAGCTCGCCGAGCGGGTGCTCCAGGTCCAGGCGGAGGACGCGGTGGTGCCGCCGCTGCCGAGCGGCATCGGCGACGCCATCATGCATGCGTTCGGGCTGCCGCCGTCGCGGCGGATCGGCGAGCTCAAGCGCGCGCTGGAGGAGGCGGTCGAGACGGGCGAGGTGGCGTCGCACCAAGAGGCGGACGTCTACATCGCCTTCCTCCGCGAGCACGCAGGGCGATTCGGGATCTGACCGGCGGCGCGCGGTAGGGAAGCCGGGGTGCCCGCCTCCTGTGCGGGCGATCGGTCAGCGCAGCGGGGCGTTGCAGGTGACGCAGCGCTGGGGGATGCCTTCCTTGTGGTAGTGCTCGCCGCAACGGCCGCAGAGACGGGCGTCGGCCTCGAAGGCGATCAGCTTGTCGGTCGCCTTGCAGCGGAGGCCGGCGACCTGCGGCGGCTCCAGCGAGCGCACCTCGCCGGCGGCATCGTCAGGCGGAGGCAGCGCGCCTTCCTTGATGTCAGCCGCACGCGCGGGGATACGCACCCTCGCCTCGGCCAGCACGCGCGCGGCCGCCGGGAGATGCGCGCGCAGCGGGATGGCGATCGCCGTGCCGCTGCCCTGGACCGTGAGCGCCGTCTCCGTGAGCAACAGGCCCGTGACATCGTGCCAGCCGATGCGCTCGATCTCGCCAGGTCCGCTCTCTAGCCCCACGCCGGCATCACCGACACGAAGCGTCTTCATCGACCACTGACCGAAGAGCCCCACCGCCGCCCCGAGGAGCAAGGCGCCGAGGAGCAGGTACGTGGCCGCCGGGTGCGCCCCTGCGTCCTCGCCCCGGAACCACTGGCCGTAAACACCCGCCCCGGCCAGCAGCGCCGCGACGGACATGCCAAGCATCGTGAGGCCGAGCTCGAGCGATGCCTTCGGCTCGAAACGTCGCTCGCTCCGCGGATCGGTCCGCTGCCGCAACACGACCTCACCGCCCTGCCCCGTGGTCCCCGAACCCTTGCGCTTGCGCTTCACCGGTCTATCGGCTGCCATCGGCGGCTTCCTATCGGAGGAGACGCCCGGACGCAAAGGGGCTCAGCCCAGGCCAGCGCTCTACGCGAGCAGCCAGACGGGAGCCGCACCCCGCCCGCGCCGCAAGGACGGAGAGGTATGCTGGGACAGCGATGCTTTCGATGCCCAACGCAGCGACGTACGTCCTGCCCGCGCTGGGCATCGGGCTCGCAGCCCTCGCGATCCTGGGGCCAGGCTCGCCACGCATGGCCACCGGCGTGAGGGTGTGGGGGACGCCCGTCGCCGGAAGCGGGGCGCTGGCGCTCCGCGTCGAAGGGATGCGCCGCCTCCACGGCGCCGACGATCCGGCGGCGATCCCGCAGATCGAGGTGAGCGCCACGTCCGCAGGGTCGCCGCTCGAACGATGGACCGGCTCGCTCGACAAGGACGGCATCGGCGAGGCGCGGCTGCGCGCGCCAGCGGGGCTGCAGGAGCCGGTGACCGTGCGGATCGCGCTGGGCAGCGACACGCTCCTGGAGCGGCAGCTCCCGCTGCTGCCTCCGCTCCCAGCGGCGGAGACGAGCGCGCTGCCAGGCGCGGCGCACGGGGAGCTCCGCCTGCAGGTCGCGGCGGCGCGGGGAGCCCTGGCAGCTCCGTTCCCGGAGCGGGTGCGCGTCGCGATCGAGACGCAGGACGGAACACCCGCGGCAGGGGCGCGCCTCGAGGCGAGCACCGTCGGGGCAGAGATCGAGGGGCACGGCAGCGGTCCGGCGCAGATCACGGCCGATGCGCGCGGCGCCGCGGAGCTCACGCTCAAGCCGCTGGCGCACACGGTCGAGCTCACGCTCCGCGCGACCCGCCCGGGGAGCGCACCACCAGGGACACGGATCGCGAGCGGCACCTGGGAAGGGAAGCTGCCTGTGATCCCGGGAGCCATCTGGCTCGATCCGGGCGGTCTCGATGGTGAACGGCCCGAGCTCCGGTTGATCTCCCCGACGCCGAGGCCACGCGCCTATGTCTCGATTGGAGGTGCGCGCGGCCGTGCGCTCGGGACGATCGTCCCGCTCGTGGCCGACGGGGCGGGCTTCTTCTCGGGCAGGGTGACGCTCCCGGACAGCCTCGCGCCCGGGGAGGCGGACTGGGCTGTGGTCGCGAGCGACCCCTACGAGCAGGGCGTGGGCACGGTGGCCTGGCCGATCGCGTCCGCGGTGGCGTCCGCCTCGCCGCGGCGCGTGGAGTTGCTCGCGGACGGGATGCCGGCGGCCGAGGCGCGCGAGCGGGCCCGCGCCTCGCATGCGCGGCGCGCTGGCCTCCTGGTCCTCGCCGCGTCCGCGGTGGTCCAGGTGCTGCTGCTCGCGCTGCGATCACGCACCGCGCGGCGCCGCCTGGAGGCGCACGTCGCCGCCGCCTCGGGCGGCGAGGGCAAGGACGGGACCCATGGCGCGCCGCTGTCCAGGGAAGATCGCGACCGGCTGCTCGCCGCCGTGCGGGCGGAGCCGCTGCTGTCGGTGCTCGCCCTCGCCGCGCTCGTCGGGCTCTCCTTCGCGGCGGTCGCGGCGCTCGCCACGTTCCGATGACCCGAGGGGGCGTGCCGCCTTGTGGATTTGATCCGCGGCGAGCCCCGAGCCGCTAAACTGGACGGCCAGGCGGCACGGGGCGGGAGGACGATAGACAGGGCATGTCCGAGCAGCAGCGGTACCGGGTCATCAAGCGCCTCGCCTCCGGAGGCATGGCGGAGGTCTTCGTCGCCGAGAGCGCGGGGATCGAAGGGTTCAAGAAGCAGGTCGCGATCAAGCGCGTCCTGCCGCAGCTCAGCAAGAAAGAGCAGTTCATCGCGATGTTCCTCGACGAGGCGCGCCTCTCGGCGCACCTCTCGCACTCGAACGTCGTGTCGGTGTTCGACATCGGCGTCGGCGACGGCACCTACTTCATCGTGATGGAGTACGTGGACGGCGCCGACCTGAGGGCCCTCCTCGATCACCAGAAGAAGGTGGGCCGGCCGATGACCGTCGAGGTGGCCGCCTTCATGGCCGCGAAGATGTGCCAGGGCCTCGCCTACGCGCACGATCTCGCGACCGGGGACGGAAAACCGCTCCAGATCGTGCACCGGGACATCACCCCGGCCAACGTGCTCATCACCCGCTACGGCGAGGTGAAGATCGTGGACTTCGGGCTCGCGAAGGCGTCGAGCCAGCTCGCCGAGAGCGACGCGGGCATCATCAAGGGGAAGTTCGGCTACCTGGCGCCCGAGACGGTGCTCGAGCAGGGCGTCGACCAGCGCGTCGACATCTTCGCGCTCGGGATCATCCTCTGGGAGATGCTCGCCGGGCGCCGGCTGTTCCTCGGCGACTCCGACTACATCACGGTGCGGCTGGTGCGCGACGCGGTGGTCCCCTCGCTCCAGCAGATCAACAGCGACGTGCCGCGCGAGCTGGAGCAGATCATCCGCCGCGCGCTCGCCCGCGACCCGGGGGCTCGCTACCTGTCGGCGCGCGAGCTCGGGCGCGACCTGACCCGCTTCCTCTACCGCTACGGCCGCCCGGTGAGCGAGGACGACGTCGCCGCGCTCGTGGAGCGCGCCAAGGGCGGGCCGGCACGGGCGGTCGACGGGACGCAGAAGATCGCCGAGCTCATCGACATGATGCTCCTCGAGTTCAAGTCGCTCACCAAGGAGCCGACCGCCGGCGGCAGCGGCCTGAGCCTGCTGCCCACCCTGGAGGGCGCCACGATCCTGAACCACGGGGAGGAGCACCCGAGCTCGCCGCCCCCGCGCAGCGAAGGGCCGCTCGGGGGGCTCGCCGACGAGCTGGAAGGCCCGGACTCGCTCCACCAGGACGAGTCGTCGTCCTCGGTGACGGCCTGGTTCCGGGGGCTCATCCCGCGCTAGATCCCTGCGCGGACAGCGACGTGGCGTCCGCGCCGCTGCGCTGTCCCATCCGTCCCATCCCATGACCCGTCACCGGCCAGGAGGAGCCTTCCTCCGGCCCACAGCAAAGGCACAGAGAAGATGAGCGTCGAGATTGGAAAGCCGTTTCCGCGCTTCGCCCTGCCGAACCAGGACGGCAAGACCGTGAAGCTCGAAGATTTCGCGGGCAAATGGCTCGTCCTCTACGTCTATCCGAAGGACGACACGCCGGGATGCACGATCCAGGGCAAGTCGTTCACGGCCTCCAAGGCCGATTTCGACGAGGCCAACATCGCCGTGGTCGGCCTCAGCGAGGACGACGTCACGTCGCACAAGAGCTTCTGCGACAAGTTCTCGTTCACCATCGACCTGCTCGCCGACACGCGCCACGAGGTGCTCAAGGCCGCGGGCGTCGGGCAGAGCGAGTGGAAAGGCACCCTGTACTGGGACCGGACGACATTCGTCATCGATCCGTCGGGCGTGCTGCGAAAGACCTACCTGAAGGTGAAGCCCGACGGGCACGAGCAGGCCCTCCTCAAGGACATCGCGGAGCTCAAGGCCCAGGCCTGAAAGCCGCGAGGCCTGCGGGGGCAGGGCGCAGGGAGGAGGACGCTCCACCTGCGCAAAAACTTGCTCACGCTGGATTTGCTGGCATGTCGCCCCTACCCTGTCGCCCTTGTGGCAGCACGCCCTCCTTTTGCTTCCGGTCGAATCGTATCGCTCACGGCCTTCGCGGCGATCGCCGCGGCGGCGCTCTCGACCGCTTCGGTGGTGGGCGCCTGTAAAGGCTCCGGGGGCGGCGGGTCTGTCGGCTCGAGTACGGGCGACGCAAGCGGCTGTCCGATGGGGCCAAGACAGGCGCTGTTCACCATCACCGTGCGCGCGAGAGGCGCCACCGTCCCGCCAGACACCACCGTTCACATCGCGTGGAGCGCCGCGGACGAGCCGATCTTCGTCCTGAGCGATCCGACCACCTGGAAGACGCTCGACGAGGCCAACCTGGTGTGCGCCGTCGATCGCGCGCAGCCTCCTCCCGAAGCGCTGGAGGCGCTCGTCTGCGAGCTGTGGACGGCCGGGGTGACGTGGGTGAAGATCTCGGGGACAGGCTACGACGACTTCGAGCAGACGCTCGCGCCCGTCATGAACGAGGAGTGCGAGAGCTTCCTGCCTCAGAACGTCGATATCGAGCTCGTCCCGGCGGTGGACGGGGGCACGGGCGAGTAGCTGACGGGCGCACCAGGGCGAGATGATCGCTGCCAAGCCGAGGCGCCCTCTCCTGTCGAAGGCAGCATGCGCCCCGATCCCCTCTTGCCCCTGCTCCTTCCTGCCTTCCTCTCCGCCTGCAGCTCAGCTCCCGAGGCGAAGGCCCCGGCCCCGGGCGGACAGACGTTCCCCGAGGCGGTCGCGATGATGTGCGATGTCGACAGGAGAGCCGGGCTCGACCCGGAGGCCGATCCTATCAGCGTCGGGCAGATGCGGTCGGCGTGGATCACAGAGCACGTCGAGAGCCCCGATGGAATTGAGCTCCGCACGATGCTCAGCGTAAAAGGGGCCGCAGAGCAGGGGGCAATGCTGCGCGAAGAGGCCAAGAAGGCAGGACTCGCGCGCTGCGCGCTCGCGGACTCGCTGGAGGCGGACGGGACAGGCGGGCTATCGCCATGACGCCATGAATGCACAAGATCGGCAGCGACGCACAGCCATCGACGGCGGGGTGCAGCCGCTGGCCGCTCATGCTCTCACGAAGACATCTGGAGACCGTGTTTCATCGCCTCGTCGGGCCGCTTTCGTCCACCGTCAGGAGAGCACTTCCGTGGCATCCTTCGCCCCGAGAACGTTATCGATCCAGCGGTCGAGGGTCGTGATGTCCGTGCATGCCTGGATGCGCGCGCTCTCGCACTCGGCGAGCACGATCCCTGCACGCGCGAGCAGCCGGAGCAGCGTGCCCCTCTTGGCCTTGAGCTCGCCCTCACGCAAGCCCTCACGCAGGCCCTCGAGCTTGCCGCGGTCGATGAGCTTCTGCACGAACGGGGGAAAAGTTGCCTCGCCTTCGATCTGCCGTTCCATGACCAACGCCTCCAGAGCCCGCCGCATGGGCTCACGCAACCCGTTCCAGATGACCTGAAAATAGACCGCCGCGTGCTCCTGGTCGAGCCGACCGAGGGCGGCGAGCGCGGCCTGGACCACGGTGAGCCCGTTCGGCCCGTTGCCGTGCACCACGGCCGAGAGCACGGCGAGCTCGATCTCCCTCTCGGCTTCGGTAGGGTCGGTGATCTCGGGGACCACGGCTGGACCGAGCACCAGCGGCTCGACGTGGCCCAGCCCCAGACCGAGGTCGATGTTCTCCGCCGCCCAGGTGGCCACGCCCGCGTCCGGCGCTACGACAAGGACGACCGTGCCGCAGCGCTTCCTGGCGCGCACGGCCGTGACGTACGTCGGCCACGAGAACTTCTTGTCGGGATCCTCGTTGCGCTGGACCTCGAGGACGATCGCCAGCGCGAGCGCGCCGCTCGCGTCTCGAAGCTCGAGCACCAGGTCGGCGCGGAACTCGACAGGGATGAGCTGGTCGAGCGACGACTCGACCACCGCAACCGAGGCGTGCGGCGGTACCTCGACGTGGAAGAGCGTCGCGAGAAAGCGGGGCGCGAGCTCCGGGTGCTCACGGAAGATCTCGACGAGGGCGTTGTGCTCGAGCGTCGGCATGACGAGGGGCCTCGAGCACGCACCGTGCCGACATGAAACGACGGGAACACGCGAGGAGAGAGCCGACTCCGGGGTGGCGGCGCCATGGCGGACCCGCGAGAAAGGTCTCCGCCACGGAAAGGCGGCGGCCCATTGAAGCTCGGGAGTGCGCGCCCAGTTGACGATCCTCCCAGGGCTCACCGCCCCTGAACCGCGGCGGCCCCATCGCCCCCACCCCCTCGTCGCCGCCGACAAGAAGCGCCCTCACTCCGCCGCATAGCGAGCGCCTCCCGCTCTCGCGCCACCTCACTGGCTCCCCCTCCCCTCCCCGCCTATCCTGCCCTCATGGCCGCGCCGACCCCGCTCCGCCTCGCCTGGGCGACCGACGTCCACCTCAACTTCCTCTCCCGCGAGGAACTCACCGCCTTCTGCTCCACCCTCGCCGCCACCGCCTCCGATGCGGTCCTCTTCACCGGCGACATCGCCGAAGCCGCGAGCCTCCGCCCCCTCCTCGAGACCGTCGCCCAGGCCATCGAGCGCCCGCTCTACTTCGTCCTCGGCAACCACGATTTCTACCGCGGGAGCATCGCCGCCGTGCGCACGATGGCCGCCGAGCTCTCGGTCACCTCCCCCTGGCTCAGGTGGCTCCCGTCGATCCCCCATGTCGAGCTCGGCCCGGACACCGCCCTCGTCGGCCACGACGGCTGGGCCGACGCCCGCCTCGGCGATTACGAGAGATCGCCCGTCATGCTCAACGATTACGTGCTCATCCAGGAGCTCGCCTCCCTTGGCCGGCGCCGCCGGAAAGAGGCCCTGCACCGCCTCGGGGACGAGGCCGCAGAATACCTGCGCCGCGTCCTGCCCTTGGCCCTCGAGCGGTACCGGCGCGTCATCGTCGCGACGCACGTCCCCCCATTCAAGGAGGCTTGCTGGCACGAAGGCCAGATCTCCAACGACGATTGGCTCCCTCATTTCACCTGCAAGGCCACAGGCGAGGTGATCCGCGAGGCCGCTGTGCGGCACCCGGAGCGGCGGATCGAGGTGCTGTGCGGCCACACCCACGGCGCCGGCGTGGCGGAGATCCTCCCGAACCTCATCGTGCACACCGGCGGCGCCGAGTACGGTGAGCCCGCGGTGCAAGGTGTCATCGCGACCACGTAGGCCACCATCGCGCCGCGCGCCCCGGCTCCACGCCGCCCCACCGCGCTCGCGGGCGTCCATCCCACAGACCTTCCGGCCCCGACACGATGTATCCTGCGCGCCACGACCTCCGCCGACCTCGGCAGAACGGTGACCCATGCCGACGAACGACCCCGATAGCCAGCTCGATGAGCTCCTTCGCGCGCTCGACGCAAATCCTCGCGCCACCGACGTCTTCTATCCCAGGCAGGTGAACGCGAGCCCGCCCGCCGGCGCGACGGACTACGATATCCCCGTTGCCCCCGGGGTGACGCTCGGCGCGCGCTGGCACCTGTCCGACCCGGGCAATCCGACCGTGCTCGCGTTCCACGGCAATGGCGAGACCGTGCCCGACTACGACGACATCGCCGAGGGCTGGCAGGACATCGGGCTCAACCTCTTCATGGTCGATTACCGCGGCTACGGATGGAGCGGCGGGCAGCCGACGATGCGCTCGCTCTGTGAAGACCCCGTGAAGGTCTCCGACTTCTTCCAGCGCGAGCTCGCCGAGAAGAGCCGCGCCGCAGGCCTCGACCGGCCGCCGGTGCCGCTGCTCTTCGGCCGCTCGCTCGGCAGCTCCCCGGCGTCGCGCATCGCCGCGCACCGCGGCGACGCGTACCGCGCGCTCCTCCTCGAGAGCGGGTTCAGCGACGTCCGGCACCTGCTCGCCCTCTTCGAGATCGACCTCGGCGATCTGCGCGACGAGGCGCACCGCAACTTCTCGAACCCGGAGCTCCTGAGGAACGTCGAGATCCCGGTCCTCGTCCTGCACGGCGCGCGCGACACGCTGCTCCCGCCGGACCACGCCCGCGAGAACCATGCTGCCGTCCGCCACGAGAGGAAAGCCCTGCACCTCATCGACGGCGCCGGGCACAACGATGTCCTCCTCTTCGCGTCCGCCTATTTCGGAGCGATACGGGCCTTCCTGCAGAAGCACTGAGCGAGAGCACCGAGCGGCGCTCGCCCGCTACACCTCGAACAGCAGAAACGACTTCCCCGTCAGCTTCCTGAGCAGCGGCATCGCCACGTTGTAAACCGGAGTCCCGTTCGACATGTGCCCCTCGAGCGTCCCGTGGTGCGCGTGGCCGTGGAAGACCACGTCGGCGCCGTACAGATCGATCGGCGCTGCAAGGCGGCTCGTCCCAAGGAACGGCCTTATCTCCACGTTTTCGCCGACGGTCGTCTCGAGGATCGGCGTGTAATGCATGATCACGATCTTCTTCTCGCTGTCGAGCTGGGACAGCGCCGCCTCGAGCTTCAGCGCCTCGGTCACGGCCTCCTGCACGAAAGCCTTGAGCGGGCCCTCGCCGAACGCCTGAAGCGTCGCGCTCCCGAACCCGCCCATGAAGCCCTTCACGCCGGCAACCCCGATGTCGTCGCGCAAGATCAGGTGATCCCCGTCGAGCACCTCGACGCCCGCGTCGCCCAGGAGCTTCGCGATCTCGGCGCCTGCCCCCCGGTCGAGATCGTGGTTGCCGAGCACGGCAGCGCACGGCATCGACAGCCCGGCGAGCGCGTCGGCCAGCACCTTCGCCTCCTCGGGATGGCCGCGATCGGTGAGATCGCCGCATAGCACGAGCAGCTCCGCCTCCGCGTTCACCGCCTTCACGAGCTCGCGCATCCGGGCGCCGTGCTCCGGCCGGCAGTGCAGATCCGAGGACGCCGCGATGCGGCGCTTGCCCGGCTCCCCGTTCCCTCCAGCGACGGTGGTGCTCATGATCCCGGCTTGCGGACCCGCGCCGCCTCGACCTCCACCCCCGGCCCCTCCGCGCCGCACGGAGCCCCGTCGCGGCCCGGTTTCCCCTTGCCGAGGCGAGGCCGCCCCGCCGCAGACCGCCGGCGCTTCCGGCACAGCGCCCCCCGTGCCGCCTCGGGCGCGGCCCCAGGGGGCCCCACCACGAGCCCGAGCTTCTCGTAATCGTGCGCGTACTGCCGCCTGCTGATCAGGTTCCCCCGGCAGACCCGGAGCGGCGCGTCGCCGGCCCGCATCTGCTCCAGCGTGCGCCGGCAGAGCTCGTCGATGAGCCACCCGGGCACCCGGCTCCGCGCGCCCGGATAGACGAAGCGGTACAGCGTCAGGTGCGCGAACAGGACCTCCCAGTAGGGACCGAACCGGGCGAGGAGCCTCTCCCAGTCCATCTCGTCCCCACACGCGTAGATGAGGTGGTTCACGTCGGCGCCGTCGTACCGCTCCCGCTCGTCCACGAACGCCTTCGTGAAGATGATCTCCTCCACCGGCGCGATCAGGCAAGAGTGCCCCAGGATCGTGGCCGGACGCGCGTGCTCGAACCAGCCGCCATCCACCACGGCCAGGCCGTTGCTCGACGAGAAGATGAGATCGATGAAGCGATCGCCCGCGTAGGCCTTCCCGATCCACCGCGGATCGATGAGCTCCGTCGCGAAGCCGGCCCGCTCAAGCGCCCTGAACGCCGCCGGCACCTCCCGCTCGTCCAGCATCACGTCGAGATCCTTCGTGTCCCGGAAAATGCCCGTGTACGCGAAGAAGGCATACGCCCCCGCCACCATGAACGGCACGCCGGCGCAGAGGAGGGCGTCCATCGCCCTCACCCTCACCTCCAGCTCGCCCGCGCGGGAGAGCTGGCCGGCGGGGTCGTCGAAGGCCGGAGGAGCGAGCGCCGCGCGCTCGCCTGCCCGCGTCGCCCGGGCTGAAAGCGCGTGCTCCGCGTCGCCTGCGACAGGGGATCCGCTGCGGACCATCCCCCTCTGCGTAATGAACAGGACGTGCGATGGCGACCCCCCTCCACCCTCACGCGCCCGGAACATGCGCGGAACATACGTGCACCACGTGCACCACGTGGACCACGCCGGAACGACGCGAACGAAGGAAGAGAAGCGGGCTCGTCCTCGCTGACCATTGCACGACGTGGCGGGTCTGGCTCAAGCTCGCCTGCCGGGACCGCTCGGCGCGCCCCGAGCCGGCTGGCGACGAGCCGCCGCCCCCGACGCTCGAAGAGGAGGCACATCCGTGAACACCGCCATCGCGACGATCAATCCAGCGACCGGAGAGACGATCGAGACGTTCGAACCCCTCTCGTCAGCGGCGCTGGAGCAGAAGGTGGCGCGCGCGCACGCCGCGTTCCGCAGCTTCCGGCAGACCCCGGTCGCCGAGCGGGCCCAGAAGCTGCGCCGGGCAGCCGACATCCTGGACGGCGAGAAGGAGCAGCTCGGGCAGCTCATGACGCTCGAGATGGGGAAGACCATCGGCTCCGCCATCGCCGAGGCCCAGAAGTGCGCGACCGCGTGCCGCTACTACGCCGACAACGCCGAGCGCCTGCTCGCCCCCGAAGAGGTCGCCACCGACGCGGGCAAGAGCTACGTGGCCTTCCACCCGCTCGGCGTGGTGCTCGCCATCATGCCGTGGAACTTCCCGTTCTGGCAGGTCTTCCGCTTCGCCGCGCCGGCGCTCGTCGCCGGCAACGTCGGCCTCCTCAAGCACGCCTCGAACGTCCCCCGCTGCGCGATCGTGATCGAGGACATCCTCCGCCGGGCCGGCTTCCCGGAAGGGGTCTTCCAGGCGCTGCTCACCGGGACCGACGTCGTGCCGCGCCTCCTCGCCGACCCGCGCATCGCGGCCGCGACGCTCACCGGCAGCGAGAACGCGGGGCGCAGCGTCGGCGCCCACGCCGGAAAGCACCTCAAGAAGGTGGTGCTCGAGCTCGGCGGCAGCGATCCGTTCATCGTCATGCCGAGCGCCGACCTCAACGCCGCCGTGGGGACCGCGATCCGGGCGCGCATCATCAACAACGGCCAGTCCTGCATCGCGGCGAAGCGCTTCATCGTGCACGAGTCGATCGCGCCCGAGTTCGAGCAGCGCTTCGTCGCGACCATGCGGCGCCTACGGGTCGGCGATCCGATGGATCCGTCGGTCGACGTCGGGCCGCTGGCGACGCCGCAGATCGCCGCCGAGCTCGAGGAGCAGGTGCGGGCGTCGGTGGCCGCGGGCGCGCTCCTCCTCACCGGAGGCAAGCGGCTGAGGGGGCCGGGCAACTACTTCCCGCCGACCGTGCTCACCGACGTCCAGCGCCCCTCCCCCGCCGCCGACGACGAGCTCTTCGGCCCGGTCGCGGCGGTCTTCCGCGCCACCGACCTCGACGAGGCCATCCAGATGGCGAACTCCACCCGGTTCGGCCTCGGCGCGAGCGCCTGGACCCGCGACGCCGATGAGCGAGAGCGCCTCATCAACGAGCTCGATGCCGGCCAGGTGTTCGTCAACGGGATGGTCGTGTCCGATCCCCGGCTGCCGTTCGGTGGCATCAAGATGTCCGGCTACGGCCGCGAGCTGTCGTCGTACGGCCTGCGCGAGTTCGTGAACGTCAAGACCGTCTGGATCGCCAAGGACGAACGGCCGAGGGGCTTGCCGGCATCCGAGTAATCCGAGCAACGGCGCGACCGAAGGACGGCGAGATCGAGCGACCGAGCGATCGCTGAGTGAGCGCTCGCCAGCCGTCCGGCCGCCGCCGCTTCCCCGGCGTCCTGCGACGGGCGATGATGGCGACCATGTCGCTCCCCGGCTTCACCGAAACGCAGTTCTCGCACGACGGCGTGGCGCGGGTGGTCTACCGCCGCGGCGCGGGCCCGGGTGTCGTCGTCATGCACGAGATCCCGGGCATCACCCCGTCGGTCGCGGCGTTCGCCGAGCGCGTGGCGGACGCCGGCTTCACCGTCTTCGTGCCGCACCTCTTCGGGACGCCCGGCAAGCCGGACACGCCCCTCTACATCGTCGAGCAGCTGGCCCGCGCCTGCGTCAGCCGCGAGTTCCACGTGCTCGCGTCCAGGCAGGCGAGCCCGATCACCGACTGGCTGCGCGCGCTCTGCCGCGCCGTCCACGCGGAGCTCGGGGGCAAGGGCGTCGGCGCGATCGGCATGTGCCTGACGGGCAACTTCGCGCTGGCGCTGATGGTCGACCCCGCCATCGCGGCGCCCGTGCTGAGCCAGCCGTCGCTGCCCTTCCCGCTCTCGCGCGAGCGCCGCGCCGGGCTCCACCTCTCCGACGACGGCCTCCGCGCCGTCAAGGAGCGCGTCGCCGCCGGCACCCCGGTGCTCGGGCTCCGCTTCACCCACGATCCGATGTGCCCGAAGGAGCGGTTCGACCGGCTCCGCGCCGAGCTCGGCGACGGCTTCGAGGGGATCGAGATCGACTCGTCCGCAGGCAACCCCCATGGGATCCCGCGCGCCGCCCATTCGGTCCTGACGCGCGATCTGGTCGACCGCGAGGGCCACCCGACGCGCGAGGCGCTCTCGCGCGTCCTCGCCTTCTTCCGCGAGCGACTCCACCCCTGACCGCCCGCAACGGAAGGCAACGGAAGGCAGGCGACCTGGTCAGGATCCTGCTAGCTGGTCAATCGGCCACCGCGAACCGATCGATTCGCATGCACCAAGCGGCCTGAGCTGAGATTGGCCGGTCGTGACGCTTTGTGATGCTGGTGCCTGACATCACCGGACGTGACCGCATGTAAACCCCATGTAACCGTGGTACCGCATGCGCCTGAACCAGGACTGAGCCAGAACTGAGCCAGAACTCAACCAGAACTGAGGACAGAGCGCCCAAACCGGAACGTCACGCGACGATGCACAGCCGGTTGCGTCTTCGTGAATGTCGACTTACCGTCATTCATTGTGTCGGACGATCCGGCCGTGGCCGCTCTGCTGAGCGAGTACCCCCCTGCAGCGCAACAGCTGACCTTGCGCGTGCGCAAGCTGCTCCTCCGCATCATTCCCGACGTCCACGAGCACGTCTATCCAGGCTGGCGGCTCATCAGCTTCCGAATGGGCAGCGGCGACCAACACAAGATCTGCTGGCTCGCCCCGCAGCGCTTCGGCGTGACCCTCGGCTTCGAGCGCGGCGCCGAGCTGCCGGATCCGAACGGCCTGCTCACCGGCGAAGCCAAGCAGGCCAGGAACCTCCATATCCGCTCTGCCAAGGACGTGGACGTCGCAGCGATCGCCGCGCTGGTCGCGGCCGCCGTCGCGCTCCACCGGGACCGGTGATGATCGCGCGGAGCGCCGCGGCGCGAGGGCCGCGGGCTCCGCCGCGGCTCAGCGGCGCCCGTGGACGACCCGCCCGCCCGTCTTGCCGAGCGCGTACGAGAACCCGAGCTCCAGCGTGGAGCGGGTGACGATCGCCCCGAGATCGAGCCCCTGCTCCACCATGAGCCGCGCCGCCTCGGGCGAGATCCCGACGAGCACCACCTCGGCCCCGAGCAGCCCGGCGGCGCGCGCCGCCTGCGCGAGGTGGTTCGCCGCGCTCGCGTCGACCACCGCCATGCCGGTGACGTCGATGATCACGACGCGCGCCTGGTGCTCGGAGATCTCGTTCAGCATCGCCTCGATGAAGCGGCCGGAGCGGTGCGTGTCCAGCGCGCCGACGATCGGCATGACGAGGACGCCGCGCGCGATCGGCACCACCGGGCTCGACATCGCGGCGATCGTCTCGAGGAGCGCCTCCTGGCGGCTGCTCAGCGCCTCGAGCGCCCTCGTCCGCTCCTTGATCCGCGACAGGAGCCGCGCGTTCTCGATCACGACGGCGGCCACCGCGGCCACGCGCTCGATGAGCGCCAGGTCGGTCGCCGAGCACGCGCCGGGCTGCGGGCTGGCCAGGACGAGGACCCCGAGGACAGTCTCCCGGGAGAGCAGCGGCACGCCGACCAGCGTGCGCGCGCCGCGCCGGCGCGCCTCGGCGACGTCGCCGAAGTGCTGGTACTCGCTCGACGCGGTGTCGATGACGAGCGAGCAGCACGAGCTCATCACCCGGCCCACCAGCGAGTCGTCCGCGACGGGCGCGCGCTCGTCGTCGACGAGGCTCTCGCGCTGGGACATGCCGATCACCAGGAAATCGAGCGCGCGCTCGTGCCCCCACGCGCCCAGCCTGCGGTTCGCGATCCTGCGAGCGGAGCTCGAGGCGAGGTGATCCGAGAGGGCGCTCGAGAAGGGCGTGCGCTCGAGGGTCACGAGGTCGACCCCCGTGTCGAGGCAGCGCGACGCCGGCAGATCCGCGAGGGCCTTCGGGACGCCGCGCGTGACCATCTCGTAGAGCGCCTGCACGCCGCGGTACCCCATGTCGTACTCGCGCTGCACGATCGCCGCGTGGATCACGCCGTCCTGGAGCATCGCGACCGTCGAGGTGACGAGATCGAAGGCGACCACCTTGAGATCGCCGGATCGCCCGAGCGTCATCGACGCAAGCCCCAGGCTGGGGCCGTTCTCGCTGCACACACCCAGGGCGCCGGCGAGGCCGGGGTTCGACCGCACCGCGTCGACGGCGAGCGCCATCGCGCGCTCCGCGTCGAACTGGTTCTCCGAGAGCGAGGCCACGCGGACCGACGAGCCGGCGATCGCCTCGCGGAACCCCTCGATGCGCCCCTGGGCGTTCGGCACGGCGAAGGACTCCGCCTGGATGGTGATCTCGCCTCCCTGCGGCATGAGCCGCAGCATCGCCTCGCCCGCGATCCTCCCCGCGGCCCGGTTGTCGGTCCCGACGTAGAGCAACGACCGGCTGCCCGGGGCGGCCGGCGTGTCGATCGTGATGACCGGGATACCCGCCTCCATCGCGCGGTCGATGGCCGGCTCGAGCGCCACGGGGTCGATGGGCGCGATCGCGATCCCGTCCACCCGCCGGCGGATCCCTTCCTGGAGGAGCGCCTCCTGAGCCGCGGCGCCGGCGGACATGACGCTCCTGAACTCGACCCCGACCCGCAGATCACGCCCCGCCGCCAGCGCGCCGTCCCGCAGGTTGTTCCAGTACGCCGTCAGCGGCCGGCGAGGAGCCTTGTAGACGCGGATCATCGGCTGACCTCGCACGCCGCTCGCGTCGTGGGATCCGCGCCACCCATCGGCGACGCGCCCCTCGCCCCCAGCATCCTCCAGGATGGCGAGGTCGATCGCGCTCCAGCGCGGGCCGGTCTGCACGCTCCGGATCCCGTCCGCGAGCGTCTCGATGAGCTCGAGGAGATCGACCGACTCGGCGACGGAGCTCAGCACCTCCTCCAGCAGGCGCAGCTCCTGGGCGCTCTGCGACTTCTCCTCGAAGAGGCCGCGCCGCTCGAGCGCAGCGCCCGCGCTCGCCGCGACCGACTCCACGAGCGCGCGGCGCGGGCCCGAGAGCGGCGCCGCGTCCGGCTGCTCCAGGGCGAGGTAGGCGCCCGGCGCGCCGAACATGGGCACCGGGACGACGTGGACGTCGACGCCGTCGAGCGGCCAGCCAGGCGCTGCCGCGAGCTCGGGCAGGTGCGCCCGGTACCACGCGGCAGCGGGGACGAGGCACGGGCCGTGCGCCGCGTCGGGGGCCGCGACGGGGCCGAACGGAGCCGACGCGCTGAGCGCCCCGCCGTCGGACGGCATGTTCACCTGGCCCGGCATGAGGCCGTCGAGCCCGACGATCGCTCTGTAGGAGAGGCGCCGGCCGCTGCGAATCAGCAGGCTCCCGCGACGCGCGCCGGGGAGGCCTTCCATGGCTCGTCGCACAAGGTCGTGGAGGGTCGAGAAAACGTCCAGTCCGGTAGTCATGCAGATCCGTTCAGCCGCTCGCTCGGTCGCTCGCATGCGCAGGACGCATGCGAGCACATGCTCGTAGCAGGCGTGAGCGGGCTCGTGCTTGTCAAGCAGAGACGATGAGACCACCGTAAGACCACGAGGAGCTCGCACCCGCATGAAGCTCGCCTCTCTCCGCGGCCCCGGCCGCGATGGCACGCTCGTCGTCGTCCGCCGTGACGGCCTTGCCTACACGCCCGTAGGCGAGGCCTTCCCCACACTCCAGGCCGCGCTGGACGACTGGGAGCGCGCCGAGCCCGCGCTCCGCCGCATCGCGGCCGACGTCGAGTTCGGCGAAGCGGCCGTGACGCCGCTGGTCGCGGAAGAGCTCGCTGCGCCGCTTCCGCGCGCCTACGAGTGGATCGACGGCTCGGCGTACATCCACCACATCGTGCTCGTGCGCAAGGCGCGCGGCGCCGAGCCTCCCGAGACGCTGACGACCGATCCGCTTGTGTACCAGGGCGGCTCCGGTGTTCTCCTCGGCCCGACCGACGACATCGTCCTGCACGACGAGGCCTGGGGCCTCGATTTCGAGGCCGAGGTCTGCGTCGTCCTCGGCGACACCCCGCAGGGCACGCGCCGCGAAGAGGCCCACCGGCACATCCGCCTCTTCCTGCTGGCCAACGACGTGACGCTGCGCAATCTCGTGCCCGCCGAGCTCGCGAAGGGCTTCGGGTTCTTCTGCTCCAAGCCCGCCACCGCGTTCTCGCCGTTCGCGATCACGCCCGACGAGCTCGGCGATTCGCTCCGCGACGGGCGCGTCCACCTGCGGCTCCGCTCGACCTACAACGGCGCGCTCATCGGCGATCCCGAGGCCGGCCCGGAGATGCACTTCTCGTTCTTCGATCTCATCGCGCACATCGCGAGGACGCGCAGCCTCACGGCGGGGACCCTCCTCGGCAGCGGCACCGTCTCCAACGAGGACGCGGCGCGCGGCGTGTCTTGCCTCGCCGAGCGGCGCATGCTCGAGATCCTCTCGGACGGGGCGGCCAGGACGCCGTTCATGAAGCCAGGAGACACGATCATGATCGAGATGCTGAATCGCGCGGGAGAGAGCCTGTTCGGGCGCATCGCGCAGCGGGTGGTCGCCAGATGAGCGCCGCGGTGAAGGGGCTCGCGCTCTACGGCTACTGGCGCAGCTCGTGCAGCTGGCGCGCGCGCATCGCCCTGGCCCACAAGGGCATCGAGCACGCGTACCGGCCGGTGAACCTCCTCCGGGACGGCGGCGAGCAGCTCCGCGACGACTACCGGGCCAAGAACCCGATGGCGCAGGTGCCCCTGCTCGAGTTCGAGCAGGGCGGCGCCGTCCGGCGTGTGTCCCAGTCGGTGGCCATCATCGAGCTGCTCGAGGACCTCTTCCCCGCGCCGCCGCTCCTGCCCGCAGATCCGTACCTGCGCGCCAAGGCGCGGCAGCTCGTGGAGATGATCAACTCCGGCACGCAGCCGATGCAGAACACCGCCACCCTGAAGTACGTGAGGGACGAGCTCGGCGGCGATGAGAAGGCCTTTGGCCGGCGCTTCATCGCCGCGGGCCTCGCCGCGTTCCAGGCGGCGGCGAGCGAGGTCTCCGGGCGGTTCTGCGTCGGCGACCAGGTCACCGTGGCGGACGTGTTCCTCGTGCCCCAGCTCTACAACGCGCGGCGCTACGAGGTCGACCTCGCGCCGCTCTCGACCCTCACGCGCATCGAGGCCGCGTGCATGGATCTGCCCGCGTTCCAGGCCGCCCACGCCGACCGCCAGGTCGACGCGGTCGCCTAGCTCGCCCCTGCGTTACCCCCTCGCGACGGAGGACCCGGATGGCCAAGGTGGAGTCGATCGGCATCAAGCGGGTGGAGGCGCTGCACTACTACGTGCGCGACCTGGAGCGGAGCCGCAGGTTCTACACGGAGCGGCTCGACTTCGCGGAGATCGCCGCGAGCTCGCCGGAGCTGACGGCGGCGGCGGCGCAGCGCTCGGTCGTCTTCCAGGCCGGCGAGTGTGTCGTCGTCTGCTCGCAGCCCGCCGGCGAGGGGGGGCGGGCGTGGCGCTACCTGCGCAAGCACCCCGACGGCGTGGGCACGGTCATCTTCGAGGTGGAGGACATCGACCGCGCCTTCCGGTTGCTCGACGGCCGCGGGGGCACGCCGATCGACGAGGTCCACCGGGTGACGGAGGCAGGCGGCACCTTCGCCTCGTTCTCGATCACGACGCCGTTCGGCGACACCACCTTCCGCTTCGTGGAGCGGCGCGGCTACCCCGCGCTGTTCCCCGGCTGCGCGGCCTACGACGCGCCGCGCGGCGGCGCGAACCGCTTCGGGATCGCCCGGTTCGATCACATCACCTCGAACTTCCAGACGATGGCGCCCGCCCTGCTCTGGATGGAGCACGTGCTCGGGCTCGAGCCGTTCTGGCAGATCGCCTTCCACACGAACGACGTCGCGAAGGACACAGACCACGGCTCCGGCCTGCGCTCGGCCGTGATGTGGGACCCGGCCTCGGGCGTGAAGTTCGCGAACAACGAGCCCTACCGGCCGCACTTCAAGAGCTCGCAGATCAACGTCTTCCACGAGGAGCACCGCGGCGACGGCGTGCAGCACGTGGCGCTCGCCGTGGAGGACATCCTCGCCGCCGTGCGCGCGATGCGCGCGCGGGGTGTGGAGTTCATGCCGACCCCGGCCGCCTATTACGACATGCTGCCCGAGCGCCTGCAGCGGCTCGGCATCGGGCAGATCGACGAGGACGTGGCGGAGCTGCGCGAGCTCGAGGTGCTTGTCGACGGCGACGGCGCGAGGTCGTACCTCCTCCAGATCTTCCTGAAGGAGTCGTCGGGCACGCACCGCGATCCCGAGGCCGGGCCGTTCTTCTTCGAGCTCATCCAGCGGAAGGGGGACCGCGGCTTCGGCGCCGGCAATTTCCGGGCGCTGTTCGAGAGCATCGAGCGGCAGCAGAAGGTGGGGGGGCGCGGCTGATGCTCGATCGCGTCATCGCCGGGATCGTCCCGCCCAAGCACCACACCGCCCTCCGGAGCGAGGCGGGGGATCTCCGCTACGAGGAGTGCCTCACGCGGGCGGGCTTCGACGGCCCGTACACGATCGCCTACCACGAGCGCCGGCCGCATGAGCACCGGATCGCGGAGGCCGCGCACGGCTTCGCGCTGCCGGTCGCCGCGCCGGCGCGCCCGCTGGCGAAGCGGCACTACCGGTCCCAGGATCTGCCGCGGCGGGGCGGGCCCGCGATCGACTGCCGCGTGCCGCTGCTCTTCAACGACGACGTGGTGATCGGGCTCGTCCAGCCGGACGCGGCCGATCCGGTGTACTTCGCGAACGCGGACGCCGACGAGCTGTTCTTCATCTTCCACGGGGGCGGCGTCCTGCGCACGATGCTCGGCGATCTCCGCTTCGAGCAGGACGACTACGTCGTCATCCCGAAGGGGCTCTTCCACCGCTTCCTCCCGGACGCCGTGCCCCAGCGGTGGCTCTCGATCGAGGCTGCGGACATCCACCTCCCGCGCAAGTGGCGCAACGAGGTCGGCCAGCTGCGGATGGACGCGCCGTACTCGCACCGCGATTTCCGGCGGCCCACGTTCGTCGGCCCCCTCGACGAGGGCATCCGCGCGCTCGTCGTGAAGCGCGGCGGCGCCTTCCACGGCTTCGCCCTCGAGCGCTCGCCGCTCGATGTCGTCGGCTGGGACGGGGCGGTGTACCCGTTCGCGTTCCCGATCCAGCGCTTCCAGGCGCGCGTCGGGCTCGTCCACCTGCCTCCCGACTGGCACGGGACGTTCGCCGCGCGCGGCGCCCTCGTCTGCAGCTTCGTGCCGCGCCCGACCGACTTCCACCCGGAGGCGATCCCCTGCCCGTACCCCCACTCGTCGGTCGATTGCGACGAGTTCCTGTTCTACTGCCGCGGCAACTTCACCTCGCGCCGCGGCGTCGGCCCCGGCAGCATCTCGCACCATCCGGCCGGCGTCCCGCACGGGCCGCACCCCGGCGCGTACGAGGCGAGCCTCGGCGCCCGCGAGACGAGCGAGCTCGCGGTCATGCTCGACACGATCCGCCCGCTCTCGGCCACCGCGGCCGCGCTCGCGGTGGAGGACCCGGGCTACCAGGACAGCTTCATCGCGAGCCCCTAGCGGGGTCGGGCGACGGGAGGCTTCCGTCAGGGTTCTGGGGCTGGGGCTTGTTGAAGCAGGCGGTCGTGCACTCGTTGAAGCGCTGCGACTCCTCGAAATCGATCCCGTTCAGCCCGTTGCAGGACATGCCGACGATGCAGCCGGCGTTGCACAGGATCTGCCCGACGCATTCGTCGGGGTCGGTCGAGAACGGGAATCCCAGCCCGCACGCCATGAAGGTGTCGTTGGCGTCCTCGCAGAGGGAGCGGAAGAGGGAGACGCCGCAGCCACGGAGGCTCTCTCGCTGGTCGTCGCAGCGGTCGAACAGGTACTTCTCGTCCTTGCATTCGAGCTCGTCCTCGACGCACGTCACGTAGTCGTCGAAGGAGCCGGTGCAGCTCGCCTTCACCGCGGCCGCCCGCGCGATCTCCGCCTTGTCGACGCACTCGAGGTACCTCGCCTCGCTGCAGCCGGAGCAGTCGCAGATGCGGTCGCAGGCGCGCTCCTCGGGCGAGGGGCAGCCGGCGGATACGAGCGCGCCGCCGGCGGCGGCCAGGAAGAGGAGCACCCAGTGGGTGCGCGGCGGGCGGCGCTTGGGGGCGAGCACGATGACCTCCTCCCCCTACTTTATTTCATTTCGGCATCTTGCCGAGCCGCTCGAGCAGCGCGCGCACGAGGAGCGGCCACGCAACCGTGGCGTCCGCGTACACCTCGGCGAAGCGCCCGCCCTCCTGCGGCGGGGTGAACTTCCCCCAGCTCACGCCCTCGGAGTAGGTGCAGCCGGACAGGCCGCCCCAGTGAACGGGCTCGGGGCAGATGCGGACGCCGTACTGGAACCGCGGGTGATCGACCTCGATGTCCAGGCGGTCGCCGACGATGTCGTAGAACGGCGCGACCTGCTGGGCCCAGTTGCGCGGCACGCCGCCGCCGATGGTGAAGATGCCGAGGCGCTTCTTCTTGCGGACCAGGCGGGCGTAGCTCAGCAGGTCGAGGAACGGATTGTACGGCGGCGGCACGGCCTCGCGCCACACGTCGAAGCCGGGCTTGTCGCCGTGCTGCGCCTTCACCTTGCGCAGCATCCACGTCGCCACGTCGAGGCCCATCTCGCTGTCGGTGAAGGCCGGCACGTACACGGGTACGTCGCGGAGGTACGCGCTCCGGAGCACGCCCGGCGAGTCGCCCATGTCCGCGAGCGCCTTGCCGAGCTGGCGGCAGATGATCTCGCTCGACCAGGGAGAGCCGGGGTCCAGCTTGTCGAGCTCCTTCCGGACGAAGACCTCGATCGCGTTGAGGTTCTTCTCCATCTCGAGCGTGTCGTAGACGCGGTTGTACCCCTTCTCGAAGTACGTCTCGTCGGAGATGCCCGGGTTCGCCTTGTAATGGGTCAGGCCGACCGCCTCGCTCAGCCCGTGCGCCATGAGCGCCCCTGTGCTGATGATGCAGTCGATCATGCCGGCCTCGATCATCCGGACGATGACGACGCCCATCTTGGCGACCGTCATCGCGCCGGAGAACGTCGCCACGACGAGGCAGTCCTCGTCGCGCACCATCGCCTCGAGCACGTCGCACGCCTCGCCGAGCGCGCGGCCGCTGAACGCGGTCCTGCTCATCGCGCGGAGCAGATCGTCGAACGAATCAATCTTCAGCGGGTCGAGCGCGGCGAGCGGGACGAGCTGGTCTTCGACGCCGTCGCCGAGCTGGCGGTGCGAGGAACGAGGATGCTTCGGAGAGGACATAGGGCGCGACATATACCCGCGCGGGGGGTGAGCCGTCGAGCGCGAAGCTCGCAGCGAGAGCGGCAAACTCAGGGCCGGACGGGCAGCGAGCACGCGAGGCGGCGCGCCGGTCTGTCCGCCGGTCTGCCCGCTGGTCTGCCCTCCGTTCCGCCGAGCTTCCCTGCGCCTTGGCCGATCCCGCGATCGCCGCCTTCGGCGCGCCGGGCTGCGAGATCGGCGCGAACGAACGCGAGCTGGCTCGCGCCGGGCTGGCCGTCGGTCCGCCGCTCCAGATCGATCAGCGCGGCGATCTTCGCCACGCAAACGTCACGACCTGACACACGGACGTCATACACAGCCGTGCTCGCGGGCGCGCGGTGGCCATCGACCGTCGCGAACGCGCTCGCGCGATCGAGCAGGAAGCGCGCGCCGGGCGGGCGCGCGGCGCACGCCGGCATGCGGGTGAGCTCGGTGCGGACATTCGGGACGATCTCCCAGCCGTCGAGCGGCAGGAGCGGCGGGGCCTTCGCGGTCGCTCCTTGCGCCGTCGTCGCCGCGAGCGGGATCGGCACCGTCCGGCCGAGCGTCAGGCCGCGGAAGCTGAGCAAGAGCGGCACGCCAGCGCTCGTCGGCTGCCCCAGCGCGGGCTCGCCGAGGTTCGCGAGCGAGGCGATCGACCGCGGGGCCTCGCCGGAGGACCACGCGACAAGCGACGCGCCGCGGAGCCACGCGACGGGGCCATCCGGCGCCTCGCTGAAGGCGACCTCCGCCTCGGGCATCAGCTCTTGCGGCACCTCGGCGACCTCGGCGCCGCGGCCCGGCCTCACCTGGATCAGCACGTCGCGGCCCGAGGCGCGCACCCCGAACAGGATCCGGCCGCCGGACGCCGCGAACCGGGCGAGGATCGCGTCCCGGCCGACGCCCTCGGGCGCCGGGCCCGTCCACGAGCGGACCCTGGCCTGGAGCTCGGTCGGGTCGAGCCAGCGCAGCGTCCAGGTCGCCCGCGGCGCAGCGGAGGCGCCGCGCGCCTGGTGATCGGCGCCGGCGCCTTTGGCAGCAGCGCCGTCGGGCGAGCGCACCTCGAGCGCGGCGACGGTGGAGAGCTGGCCCCAGCGCCTGGCGCTCACCGACGAGACGCGCCGCTGGCCGTCCGGTCCGGGCTTCGCGTCGCGGGCGAGCAGCGTGAGCGCCTCCTGGGTGCTGCGCGGCGGCGGCACGCCCGCCGGCGAGAGCGGCGGCCCCGGCTGTGTCGTGCAGGCGAGCGCGCGCTCCGGCAACGCCGGCGCCGGCGGCGGGCGGAGCGGCAGGAGCGGCGCGGCGCCGAGCGCAGGGCCGCCGGACGCCGCTCCCTGCGCGGGCAGCGGCGGCCCCCAGCCGACGCGGAGGTGGGTCGAGATCCTCAGGCCGACCTCGTTCACGGCCAGCATCCCGGGCTCGGCGAGCAGGTCGCCACTCTGGGCGATCTCCTCTGCGGCCTGGGGTGGGACCTCGATGGGCGACCACGTGCGGCCGGCGTCATCCGACGCGAGCACCTTCCCTTCCCCGACGGCGATCCCGCGGCCAGCGTGGACCACGGCGTGCGCGGCGCCGGCGAGGCGAGCCCGCGAGGCCTCGCCGCCCGGGGAAAGGACGACGGCGGTGAGGTCTCCGGCCTCGTCGGCCACCACGAACGACAGCGCGCCGTCCTGCCCCTCCTCGATGGGGCTGACCACGTTGACGTCGTCGCCCCCGCCGCGCAGCCAGCCGAGCGGGAGCAGCGGAGCTTCCCTGCCGCCGGCGTCGATCACCGCGACGTGGGCGCCGGGCGCGGCGCCCTCGCGGCCGTCGCCGCCGCGCGGCGCGGGCTCGTCGCGGGGCGCGACGTCGCTGTCCCAGAGCCCGCGCAGGATCGCGATCCGGCCGTCGGCGAGCGCGCCGGCGCCGCGCCAGCGGACGTCCGTGCCCGGGCGGAGCGTGCTCCACCGGCCGCTCGGCTGTCGCACGCACACGCTGCCCTCGTCGTCCGCGTCGCACGGCGCGAGCAGCAGGGCGCCGCCGCTCGGGGACACGCGGAGCTCCGCCTCGCCGCTCCGCACGAGGACGGGGGGCTCGCTGCCGAGCGGGCGGTCGGGCTTGATCTGGAGCACGCCGAACGGATCGTGGCGGCCGTCCGGCCCGCCTTCGCCGAGCGCGCAGGCCACCCACGCCGCTCGCCCCGCGCGGCCGACGCCGCAGACGTTCAGCCAGTCGCCGCGGCCGAAGGGGGCGACCTCTTGGAGCGCGCCGGTGGCGAGATCCACGCGGGCGAGGACGCCGTGGCTCGCCGTGATCGCGGTGGACGTCCACGCCGCGCCGCTCGAGATCGCCGCCTCGAGCGGGTGGCGCCCCGTCGCGCGGATCCAGCGGAGCAGCGGCGCGCCTGGGCCGGGCTCGGGCGCCTCGACGGCGGGCCCGAGCCGCGCCTCGGCAACCAGGATCCGCGCCTCGCGCCGCCCGGACGACGAGGCCCTGCCCTGCGTCACGGCGATCAGCTCGCCGTCGCGCAGACGGACGTCGGCGACGCGGAGCAGCGCGGCGGGGTCGGCGTCCTCGCCGTCGCCACCTGGCGACGGCGTGACGGGGCGCCACGACGCGCCGCCGTCGGCCGTGACCGCGAGCCCTGCCGCCTCGAAGAGCCCGGCGCCGTGCCGCGCGTCGCGGAACGCGAGGGCGCGCAGCGGCAGAGCGGGCAAGCCCGGCAGGGCGCGCGGCTGTCCCGTCTCGATGTCGAGGAAGATCGGGGAGTCTGCGATGACGTCCCAGACGGCGACGACGGCAGGCCCGCTTCCGATGTGCTGGAGGTCCGTCTCCGACCGGGCGAGGACCGCGGGCGCGCCGAGCGGGTCATCGAACCGGTAGACACCGTGGACTCCGCGCCCGACGAGCCGCGGGCCGGTTGCGGACGGAACCAGCACAAGCTCGATCAGGGGCTCGGGGCACGCCGCGGTCTCCGGCCGTGCCGCGCCGTCGGCCCCGACGAGGACGCGCTGACCGCCGACCAGCGCGATCGTGCCGCCGGCGACCCGCGGCCCGATCGTGGTCGCGCCGCTCGCGTCGACCCAGCGGGCGGGCACGGGCGCGGGCGGCGGGGGGAGCGCCGCCGCGGGCGCGCCGCGCTCTTGCGGTGCGGCTCGGGGCGGCACGCCGCCGCAGCGGGCGAGCGCGAGCGCAGCGAGGAGCGCGGCCGCGCGCCGCGACCGGCGCGGTGCCGCTGCGAGGCGGGGAGCGCCCGCCGCTCTGGACTGCATCATCGGGGTTGAGCCTACCGTGATTCGCTGGTCGCCGCGGCGCCGTGACGGGCCGCAGGCGCCGCCCTGCGCCCGCCAGAGGTGCGGTGTCCATGGCGGTACACGGAGGCAGCGGCGGTACACAGAGGCAGCGACCGCGACAGGGACGCAGCGACCACGACAGCAAGGCTCAGTGGACGGCCGAGACCTCGGGGACCGGCGCGGTCTCGTCTGCCAGCGCAGCCGCCCTGTGGGCGAGGAGAGCCATGAGCCCCCTGGCGCCGACCACGGCATGGTCGGACACGCAGTTGTTGAAGATCGCATGGACCTGCTCTGCCTCCTGGGAGAGCCGCGCGACGGTCTCCGCCCAGGGAGCGAGCTCCACAGGATCGTAAACGTACCTGAACTTCTCGTTCACGCCGACGGGCGCGTCCCAGGTCTCCTCGCGCCGGCCGTGGAAGCGCACCACAGCGAGGCGAGGATCGGCGACGAGGGCGGTGGGAGGCATGCTGTTCTCCTTGCCCTGCGGCTCGTCGACGATGACGTAGAATGCGCCGAGATCTCGGAGGAGGTCCACGACGCGCTCGATGCGTCCGGGCATGCCCCATGACCCGTGCCGGAGCTCGACGGCAAACGGGAGCCCGTCCATGCGTCTGCGGCAATCCTCGATGACACGCACGTTGCCGCGCGTCGCCGTGAACCACGGAGGGAACTGGAAGAGCACGTACCCTAGCTTGCCCGCCTGGCGCAGCGGATCGAGCGCCAGCCGGAAGCGCTCCCAGAGCGCGTCTCTGACCTCGGCCGGCAGGTCTGCCGGGTAGAGGCGCCGCCGGTCGAAGAGCGAGGCTGGCAGCGCGCCCTGGACGTCCGGGGGAAGGCGGGCGGGCTCCACGGGGTGCTGGGTGAGCGGCGCGAACGCCTTCATGTTGAACACGAAATCAGGCGGAGTCCGCTCGACCCACTGCGCGACCATCCCCGGACCCGGGAGGGCGTAATAGCTCGAGTTGACCTCGACCACGGGGAACTGGGACGCGTAGAACTTCAGCCGTTGTGCCGGGCTCGACACGCCCTTCGGGTAGAATCTATGGCTCTTCACCAGGGTCGGGTCCGTCCACCCGGCGGTCCCGGTGAGGACGTTGTCGATGCGGGCGGGCACAGGCGCGCACGCCGCGAGGGCTGCGGCGCGCGCGAGCCGCTGCTCCTCCTGGTGAAGAGCCTCCTGTGAAGGCGACCGCGGCGGGTCGCGCAGGGCTTCTTCGTGCATGTCGGGAGCAACCTAAGGCCTCTTTGCGGTGATGGAACCGCTCGCCCTGAGATACGGCGACAGGTGCTCATTGCATCTCACGAAGGTCCTCTCTCCAGCCGTGCGCATACGCTCCCGCTCGCTCGCCACGCTCCACGCGACGAGCGCCCGGATTGCCAGACCGGCCGCGCGATCCGCTCGGCGAGCGCCTTTCGGGCGACCTGCAGCCGGCCAGCTGTTGTGACCGGGTTCAGTTCACGTCACGCCCCCGTTGCCGTAGCGGGGCATGCACGGCTGCTCCGTGTAAGTCTTCAGGCACACCACAAGGCCGTCCTCCGGCAACGGAAGCGCTCTCTGGCCACTCAACGGTGCCCGAGCGACGTCGCTTTGGAACACCGCACTCCTGTCGTGCGCACCAGCCCGTGCTCGCTCGTCAAGATCGGTACATTCCCCTCGACACCGGGCGATGTTCACGCGTCCTGCGAGCGCCCTGGTCGTCACGGGCAATCGACGTGACCGACGTGACCGACGTGACCGACGTGATCGACGTGACCGAGGTGACCGCTGCAACGAATGTAACGGATGTAACGGATGTCGTTCCTGATCCAGGCGGTCTTCCGTCACGCTCTTTCGCCGTGGATGAGGCCGCGAATGCAGAGCGCCGACTGCGTGGAGAGCCCAGATTGTGCATGCGCCGGCCGGTCGCCTGCGCTATACTGAACAGGGGCTAGAGGGGATTGATATATTCCTCCGCGGCAGGACAGAGGTGATCGATGTATTCAGCGAATCGTCGCCGGAATATCGAGCGAGAGGAACGCATGCTCCTCCGCGAGAAGCGGGAGCTGGCGGCCGGCAAGCTCCTTCAGAAGGTGCCGGAGCTCACGAGCTTGAACCTGGAAATTCGCGAGACCCGGCCCAATTCGCCCACGAACGAGACGCAGTACATCCGCCGCGTCGTTGTCGAGCACGCGCATGCGCTGTTCGAAATGCCGTGCTCGTACTCTTCCTGTGACAACGGCGGCTACGACGTCACGCAGGCGATCCTGAACGGCCTTGCATCGCGCGCGGCGCGGTTCGAGGGGGAATGCGCCTGTCGAGGGAGCTGTGGTGGCGAGTGCTGCTCCCGGGTCCTCCGCTACGTCGCCACGGCCACGTACCGTAGCCCCGAAGCGTAGGGCGAGCGCTTATCGCCCGGGACGGCGTGCGTCGCGAGCGGCGGCCGGGGCGCTGTCCGCGCCTCGGCTCGCGCTCCGCGTTTCACTCGGCGATGGGAGGCTGTGGCCCCGGAACGATCCCTGCGATGTCCGGATCCTCCCCCGGTGTCCCGCCATCACCGAGGCCCTTTTCCTTGCGGCGCGCGAGACGGTTCGCGTCTTTCTCGCGCTGCTTTTCCTGCCGGGCGCGTTCTTTTTGCCGCTTCATTGCTGCCTGTTTCTGCTGCATAGGGAGCCAGGCCTTTCAGCGCCTCCGGGCGGCGCGTTCTTCAGCACCTCGCGGTGCGTCCTGAAGGCGCAGGCGCGGCGCACGAGCGGCGCCGCGCCGCGCCCGCGATCAGTACCGGTCGCCGCGACCGCCGCGGCCGCCGGAGCCGCCGCGACCGCCACGGCCACCACCACCGCCGCCGCCGCCGTAGCCGCCGCCGCCGAAGCCGCCACCGCCGCCTCCGAAGCCACCACCGCCGCCGCCGCCGCCGAAGCCACCACCACCGCCGCCGAAGCCGCGCGCCGGGCGCTCCTGCGCTTCATTGACCTTGAGCGCGCGGCCATCGAGGACCGCGCCGTTCAGCTGCGAGATCGCGCTGTTCGCGGCCTGGGCCGAGCCCATGGTCACGAACGCGAAGCCACGCGGCTGCCCCGTCTCGCGGTCGGTCGGCATCGCGATCTCACGAACCTCGCCGGCTGCGGCGAACGCGGACTCGAGGGTCTCGCGGGTGGTGCTGAACGAAAGGTTTCCTACGTAGAGACGATTTCCCATGCCATCCTGCTTTTTTTACGGCTTTCTGGTGCGCCACTGCGGCGCTCTCGGCCTGCCATCCGACGAAGCCGTAACGGATCGAACGGAGACGTGCCGCGCGGAACTCCCGCGCGGTCACACGGTGCGTCGTCCAGTCGTCCGAGCGAGCTGCAGGCTCCCTCACGCGAGGGAAGCGGGAAAGCGTCGTATCGAGGGCCAGGGACGTTCGTGAGAAGGAGCATCCTAGCCCGATGCGTCGTCGTTCGCAAGCAGGCCGTCCGCGGTGGAGGCCGCCGCGCGTCCGCGCTCGCGCGGGCGCGCCAGCTCCACGTTGCCCCTGATCGCCTCGCCGCGCCATCATCGCCGCTCGCCGCGGGCCCGACCGCCGTGGCGCCGGCCTCGACAAAGGCGGGCGAGCCTTGGTTTGCGCCCTACCGGGGCGAGACGACGGCCCGCTGGCTGTACGCCTACGGGCGGCTCAGGTGATCGCCGGTACGGGCGAGGCCGTCCGCTGCGGCTGCCACGTCCCCCCGCGGCGCGGGTGAGGCCGCGGCGGCGCCGGCCTCGGCGGGGGCGGAGCGGCTCGCGATCCAGAGCCAGAGGACCAGGGCGCCAAGCGCGACGCGGTACCAGCCGAACGGCGCGAGGCCATAACGCTTCAGGTAACGCAGGAAGACCGCGATCACGAGCAGGGCGACGGCGAACGAGACGGCGAGCCCGACCACGAGCGCCACGATCCCGCCGGGGGCCTCGAGCAAGGCGCGGCCGTTCTTGACGAGATCGAAGACGGTCGCGGCGCCGAGCGTCGGGATGGCGAGGAGGAACGAGAACTCGGCGGCCGCGGCGGTGCTGAGGCCCGAGAGCTGCCCGCCGACGATGGTGGTCATCGAGCGCGACGCGCCGGGCCAGAGCGAGAAGCACTGCGCGAAGCCGATCGCGAGCGCGCGCTGGAGCGTGACGTCCTCGACGCGCGGAGCGCCCTGATCCGGCCGGCGGCGGCGGACCGACTCGACGCCGATCATCAGGAAGCCGCCGACGATCAGCGCGGCCGCGACGGGCCCCGGGCCGAACAGGTACGCCTTGATGGCCTTGTGGAAGAGCAGGCCGACCGCGGCGGCGGGGAGAAACGCGAACGCGAGGGCGAGCGCGAGGCGGAGGCTGTCCGGATCCCGCCGGATCATGCCGCGCACGGTCGTCGAGAGGCGCTCGCGGAAATAGACGACGACGGCGAGCACCGCGCCGAGCTGGATCACGATATCGAGCGTCTTCGCCGCCTCGCTCTGGTGACCGAGCCACGCGCCGAGCAGGATGAGATGACCGGTGGACGAGACGGGAAGGAACTCGGTCAGGCCCTCGAGGACCCCGAGCAGGACGGCATCGAACCAGAACATTGCGCCGAGTCTACCCTCACGCGGGCCAGAGGTGCTCGAGAGCGCGCACGGGATCGGGCTGCGTGGCGGGATCGCGGCGCGGCCGCGGCGGCGCGATGGAGAGCGCCGGCCGTCGGCGCGAGATCCCGTGGAGGCAGTGCCCTCCGAGCGCCGCGCCGCCAGCCACACGGGCGATCGGCGTCGGCGGCAGGGCGCGCCAGCGGGGGCACGCTCGCCCGCGAGGCGCGCGTCACCCTCGCCAGGACGATCTCGCGGGATATGGCCGCGCAAAGCGCGAAGACCCGCGCGTCCCGGCGCCGCGCGCCGCCGCGGTGTTCGCGGCCGCGCGTGGAGGACGCGGAAGAAAGGGTCGTAGTCGGCGCTCACCTGGACCAAGGCACAGAGAGGGCGCCAGCACAGCGGTAATCGCCGCAGGCCTCTTCCGCTTCGAGCAGGAGCCGCCTTACGAGCCAGCGCTCGGCGGACTCAACAGTAATGATCGAGGTACCTGCCCATCGCCGCCGCAGTTCGCCCCGCGGCCCGACGCGGGCGAGCTCGCGCGGGCCGACGCAAGCTGCAGAGCACGAAAACGCCAGCTCCACACGAACAGGGCAGCTGGGACAGGGGAAGTCCCGACAGACACAGGGAAGCCCCGATCAGCGCGTAAGTGCCGGCCGTGCGAAGAAGAGAAGAAGGGCACCGCGAGTGCCGCAGCTCACACGATAGCCATGTGAAGGTTCGAACAAATTGCATTTGTTTCCGCCGTGCATCGCGACCGTGAACCGAGGCGCGCGCCCGCAGCCGCACTGAACTGGGCCGTTCGCGTTGCACCTCGACGTCCCAAGTGCCTCCACAACACCATCCAATCAGGTCGAACGGAACTCGAGATCTTCGTGCTGGCCTGTCGAGAGCGCATGTTGCGCGGTTGACTCGAACAAACATCGTCGTGTACACCTCGATAGAAGAGGCCGTCGGCGCCGGGGGGTGCCGCCGTGCAGGCCATCGACACCACGCAAGCGCGCTCGCGCACTTCCGCGGCACAGCGGCAGGAGATGCGGGCCCGTGATCGTCGCAGGGAGGCAGCACCGTGTCATCGATCGTAAGAGCCCATCGCACCTCTTCGCAAGGTCAGCACAGGGACGCCACGATCTCGTCTTCCCGACGAAAGTATTGCGTCCTCGTCGTCGACGACGACGAAAGGGCGCTGAAGTCCATTTCTGCAGTCCTCTCCGGGGACGTCGACGTCGTGGAATGTACGTCGGCGGAGCAGGCGCTCGTGTTGCTAGAAACCAGGGAGTTTCACCTGGTCTGCTCCGACGTGGTGATGCCTGGGATGAAAGGGGACGAGCTGCTCCGGAGGGTGGCAAACATGCCCGTGTACACGAGCTGTCTCCTCATCACCGGCGCCGAGGAGTACACGCGCTCGAAGGAGGCCGTGTATCACCACGTCCTGCTCAAGCCGTTCAATCCGGCCCGGCTCACGGCGCTCGTCCTTCAGCTGGCGCGCCTCACCGAGATGAAGCGCTCGGTCCACTCGATGGCGGACTCGCTCACGCCGACGGACGCCGGGAGCGAGCTCGTGTCGTGCGGCTGGCCCGACGCCGGGATGGCGCCGGAGTCGTCGCACGCGCCGAGATCCACGAAGCTGGAGGCCTGCGTGACGTGCGGCGCCACGCCGCACGATCTGCCGCACGAGCCGGAGCCGGCGAGGGCCGCCGCATCCGCGATCCGCGCCCGGAAGCGATGGGCCCGGTGAGCCTGCGGCCGCGCCTCTCTGAGGCCGACGCGGCCGCAGAGAGGCACGGCCGGCGCGGCGCGGGTCAGGCGCCGCTCGGGCCCTGCTCCTCCCACCACCTCGCCATGCGCACCTGCATCTCATCGACCGAGACGTCCTCGATGACGGCCGACAGGATCCACTGGTGCCCGAACGGGTCCTCGACCCTGCCCTCTCGCCGGCCGTAGAACTGGTCCGCGATCGGGTAGATGATCTTGGCCCCCGCCTCGACGGCGCGCGCGGCGACCGCGTCGGGGTCCTCGACGTTCAGCGTGAGGACGATCGGTGAGCCGCCGAGCGTCTTCGGGCCGCGCGCGTTCCACTGGGGGGCCTCGTCGGCGATGCTGACGACGGAGTCGCCGATCACGAGCTCGGCGCAGACGATGGCGCCGCCGAGCTTCGGGTCGGCGAGGCGCAGCTTCTCGGTCGCGCCAAACGCCTTCTTGTAGAACGCGATGGCGTCAGGCGCGCCGGCGACGACAAGGTGCGGCACGACGGCGTGGTACGGGGGCGGGGCGATAGGGTGCGGTCGCTGGGTCATGAGCGAAGGATGCCCACGCGGCCGGAGCGGGTATTGTAAAAACATGCCGGGCGGCTGAGCCGGCTCGGAGAGCGCCGGCTCGGCCAGCGCCGGCTCAGCCGTCGCCGGTGGTCAGCCGTCGAGCGGGACATGGTTCCGCTCGCGGCGCCTGGTCACGTACTCGGTGGGCGTGAGGCCGGCGAACGCGCGGAAATCGTGGATGAAGTGCGCCTGGTCGTAATAGCCGCACGCGGCCGCGACGCCCGCCCAGGAGACGCGCTCGCCGCGCTCGATCGCAGAGACCGCCTGCTGGAAGCGCTGCACACGGCAATAGCGCTTCGGGGTGAGGCCGACCCGCTCGGTGAAGCTCCGGATGAACCGCTTCGAGGTCATCCCGAGCTGCCCTGTCACGTCGGCCACGGTCCACGCGCGGGACGGGTCCGCGAACGCGGCGAGCGCGAAATCGACCGAGGGATCGCGCTCGAGCGGCGCGCGCGGGCGGAGGAGCCGCGATGCGAGGGCGGACTCGAGCGCGCGGAGCCTTTCCTCGGGGGTCTTCGCCTCGAGCACGCGCTCGCGGACGAGGGCGGCCTCGCGGCCCCACAGCGCGTCGAGCGAGACGTGGGCGCCGCCGAGCGCCGCGGCGTCCGGGCCGAAGAACGGGGCCGCGCCGCCCGGGGAGAGCTCCGCGCCCACGATCGCGCGCTGCTCCGCCGTGTCGATCGCGAAGTGCTCGGCGTGGGCGCCGCAGACGGCGATGCCGGAGAGGCGGTGGCAGCGAGCGGCGCCGCCATCGGCAGCGCTGTCGTACCAGCGCAGCTCGTCCTCGGCGAGGTTGATGAGCAGGCTCATGGCGCCGCTGGGGAGCACGCGCTCCAGCAGGTCGGGGAGCTCGGGGGCGGCGTAGTACCAGAGCAGGCGGACGAAGCGGCCGAGTGGGGGAGGCGGGGTGTACGTGACGAAGCGCATGGGCAGCCCGAGGGAGAAGCAGCATGCCATGGCCGAGGACGCGCGGCGCGCAAAGGCCGCTCCGGCCGAGCCGTGCCGCGGTCGAGCAGGCCCCCGGCTCCGTCGAGCCAGCGCGCAAACGGCTTCGGGAGCCGTCCCGTGGAGAGGGCGCTCGGAGTTCAGTAAGGCGGCAGCATCCTCCGGAATCCGTGCCCCAGCGCCAGCACCAGGAAAACCAGGTTGCGCAACGGCAATACCGGCCAGAAGAGGCCGAGAGGCCCTTCCGCTCGGGCGGTTCGCTCCTCCCCCGCCGCGGCGCCCTCGTCGTGTTCGCCCCGGAAACACCGCGCGAGCCGCGCGCCGAGCCGCCGCATCCACGCGACCGACCGCGGGCAATCGGCGATCCCGTCGAGCCACGCTCCCGGGATCGCGCGCGCCCCCAGCGTCGCGCCCGCGAGGCCGCCGACGATCGCGCCCGTGCTGTCGGCGTCACCGCCGAGCAGGATCACGTCCTCCACCGCGCGGCGGAAATCGCCCGGGTGCGCGAGCCAGCAGAACAGGGCCGCTGGAACGGTGTCCACGATGAAGCCGCTCACGCCCTGATGGAGGCCTATCGCTGCGGCGAAGTCCTCCGACGAGGCGCGCCGGCCCAGCAGCTCCGCCGCGCAGTCGAGCCTGCGGCGGAGCTCCTCGTCCGCGACGCGCTCGCGGAGCAACGGGAGCAGCTCGGCCGGATTCACCTGCTCGGGCGTGCGCACCGCGGCATACGCGGCCGCGAGCGCGAGGATCCGCGCGCCCTCCTCGGCGCGTGGATCGGTGTGCGTGAGGCGCGTGGACGCCCGCACCATGGCATCGATGCGCGAAGGCGTGAGCGCGAGGACCGCGCCCAGGATCGGCGCGCGCATCGCGGCGCCGTTGCCCGCGGAGAAGACGCCGCTCCGCTCCGGAGAGAACCCGAGCCACAGCTTGAGGATCGCCCGCAAGGTGGCGTAACCGACGCCCGCCGGCAGCGAGGCCAGCCAGCCGCGGAGCTGCCACGCGAGCGCGCGCGCGAACCGCGCCGCGTCCCCCGGCGCGGCCAGGAGCGCCTGGGCCGTCATGCACGCGTGCTCGGCGTCGTCGCTGATCATCCCGCGGCCGAGCACGAAGCGGTGCTCGATCGGCGGCGCGCCGAAGAGGCGGGCTGCGCGGCGGCGCGACAGGCCCTCTCTGGGCAGTCCGAGCGCGTCGCCGACCGCCGTCCCAAGGAGGACGCCGGCGAGGCGGTCCTCGCGATCGATGGGTGTCGTCTCGATGGCCATGCGAGCGCGCGTTTCACGTTCCGTGCCCGGAGAGCACAGCGGAGATCCGCGCCTCCTCGCGGGCTGGCCAGGGCGCCGGCGTGCCAGGATGGCAGTCACTCGCCGGTAGGATCGACACCGTGTCGCGAGAGCAGGGGACGCCCACCTCCGCACCACCGGACGCCGAAGCAGCTCGAGCTGCGATACCGATGTTCACGAGCCTTCCCGGGCGCCGAGCGTCTGTGCTCGTCGACGATGGGGAACCTGATCGTGACGCCGATCTGGCCTCGCCTCGCAGTCGTGGCTCGGACAACTCCGCCTCAGGGGCAGCGGGGAGCGGTGTACTCGCCGCTGGGATCGGTGTCCCAGGGCGAGCCCATGGTGAGACGGAAGCGCACTTCGGCCTCGTCGATGGAGAGGATCTCGAGCGTACCCGGCCCGAACGACCCACCACCCCCCGAGCAGTCGTCCGGCCGCGGCGAGTTGGGCTCGCCCGTCTCGCTCATGTAGCTATAAGCAATGAGCGCTGGATCCTCGAGATCGTAGACGCCGACCTGCTGGTAAGCGCTGGGCAGCGCGAGGCTCAGCTCCCAGTGCCCGCCGCAGGTGAGACGCGTGGTCGGGGAGCCGCACGAGACACCGAGATCCGATGCATGAAGGAAGAGGTCGTTGGGATCGAGCGCCGGGCCGTCGCCGCCGCCCGACCCGGTGCTGCCTCCGACGTCACCCTGGCTCTCCCAGTACCGGTCCCAGAGCACATCCAGCTGAGCGCGCGTCAAGGCGACGGCCGGCAACGCATCGCCTGGCACAGCGTCCCCCCCGGAGCTGCCGCTGCCCGCAATCGAGCCGCTCTCGCCCGGCGGATCGGCGGGGTCGTTCGAACCGCTCTCGCCCGGCGGATCGGCGGGGTCGCTTGCGCCGCCGTCGTTCGTCGCGCCCTCGATGAAGCTCACGTTACAGGCGGCCAGCAGGAGGGGCGCCAGAACAACCAGCATGGAAGCGTTCTTCTTCATGGCGTCCGCCACTGCATGACCAGCGCCAACCTGACGGCAGACAAAAACCACGGCAAAACGGCGGTGCGACGCGTAACCTGTGCCGCGGGTGTGCCAGCGTGCGCCTTGGCACCCTGGCACTGTCCCGCGGGTGTGTCGCCGGCTTCCTGCACGCACGTCCCTCGCACCTCCGGCAGCGCCGGAGGTGCGAGGCGCGAGCTCACCACGACGTCAGCTGAGCTTCGATCCTGTGTTCAGTCGCCTGCTCGTAATCGTAGGCGAACCCCAGCAGGGCAGCCTCGCTCCAGCGAGGGCCGACGAAGATCAGGCTGAAGGGAGCCCCGTTGCAGTATTGACCAGCGGGCACGACCACCCCGGGCAAGCCCGCGATGTTGATCGCGGACTCGGTCGTCGCGGGATAGGTGTCCGAGCCAGACAGCTCCGGCACCGTGTCATAGGTCTGCGGAAACGCGAGGCCGTCCAGATCGTGCGTCGCCATCACGGAGTTGAAGACGTTCACGTACTGGTCGCGCAGGGCCCAGAAAGCAGACAGATCGGGCGCGTCCTCGGGGAAGAGCAGCGAGGAGGCCAGCACGGGGAGCTTGTCGACGTACCAGGACAGCGGGCCGACCACCGGCTCGAACGGCGAGATCCCGGTGACGACGGCCAATCCGTCGATCGAGCCGACGATATTCCCTCCGACCGCGACCCCCTTGAGATAGTGCTGGAAGTCGTAGGCAAGAGACTCCGTCCCTCGCATGTCGTAGGGCTCATTGGGCAAGGCCAGATCGGCGAAGCCGCTCCCGGCGAAGGGATCTTCGACGACGATCGCGCCTTCGTCCTCCAGCTCCTCGATCGCTTCCTCGTACAGCGCTTGCGTCTCAGAAGACAGGCCGCCGTGGCGCCACCCCGGGCCATACAGGCCGATCCGCTTTCCCCAGAGGGCGGTCTTGCTCAGCCGGCTCGTGTAGCCCCCCGCAGGCAGGTGTCCATTGGACAGGCTCGTCTTGGGGTCCTCCGGGCAGGAGCCCGCGAGGACATCCATCATCATGGCGGCGTCGCGGACAGTCCGCGCGATGGGGCCCACCACGTCTCTCGTGCTGGCGGCCAGGGGCACGACGCCGGCCGTGGGGACGAGGGCGAACGTCGGCTTGATGCCGACGAGGCTCTGCGCAGCCGCAGGGTTCTGGATGGATCCCCCCGTCTCCTCCGCGAGGCCAAGCACGGCGAAGTTGCCGGCCACCGCCGTGGCTGTACCGCTGCTGCTCGCCCCGGGCACCAGGCTCGGGTCCACGGCGTTGTAGGTGGGCCCCGCCCAGCTGCTGTTCGCTCGGGTGCCGTCGTCGCTGAAGGCCGGGATGTTCGTCTTCCCGAGGATGATGGCCCCGGCGGCGATCAACCGATCGACGACGACGGAGTTCTTGATGGGGAACAGATCGACACCGCCGGCGACCTGCGAGCTGAGCGGAGCCCAGCCTGCCGTCGACGGTAAGCCGGCGTAATCCATCGACTCCTTGATGACGACGGGGATCCCGGCCAGGGGGCCGAGGGCCACGCCGTTCCTGCGCTTTCTGTCGATCTCGCGCGCCTGCGCGATGGCGTCCGGGTTCATCGAGGTGAACGCGTTGTAGGACGACTCGTACTGCGCGATCCTCGAGAGATACGCGTTCGTCAGGGCCTCCGCCGTGTAACGGCGGGTGTAGTACGCCCACTGCACCTTCGAGATCGTGAGCTCAGATACGTCGATAGCGGGAACGCCAACCGAGGCGGTCGCACCATAGGTGGTGCTGGGAGCCCCTGCGGCAATACCAACGAAAATGGCTGCTACCAAGGCAGCGCCAGATAGAATGTTCTTGTTCACGATGGACTGCTCCCTCTCACTTCAGGATATCAACCCTATGCCGAATGAATCTCCGCCGTCAGGCGCCGATTCGTGACCTCGAGCTCGAATCGCACGAGGACAGCAGACCAGAGCTCAACGAGGCATGGAATCGTCAAGCTCCGTTCGATCAAGGCCATGTGATGACGCTCGTCGCTCAGGACGAATCGCCAACCCGTGATAATGACAACACCAATCCGTCCAGCGAACCAACTGGCTCGCACCCTCTCGACGGTTCGTCGAGAGCAAATTTAGCTAGGATGTACAGCGGCCTTGAACAGGTGATTCTTCGCGGCTTTTTACCAGCCAAGCAGGTGACACAGAGACAGAAGAAGCGCGCCTTGAATACGGTTGCTCTGCTACAAAGATGAAGAATATGCGAGAGCTAGGCGCATCATACTTCATGTAAGATATAGCAAGTCGGGGTTCGGTGGCAAGTTGATGTTCGATTTTTTTGAATAGTTTGGGATTCTCGCTCCCTCCCTTGGGCTCCATGCCCAGCCGCTCTAGCCGCTCTCGCCGCTGCAGCGCGGCTTGCTGGCACGCACCGTGCACCGGGCGGCGCGTCACCGGCAGCGACGGAGCAGCCTTGTGACCGGTTGTCATCGTCGTCATGACGCAAACCGCTCGGGGCGCGAGCTGGTGTCGCCGGGGGCGGGGCGGCGTCGGTCCTGTCCATCTGGCACGGCGCGTTGCCCGTTGTCCAACGAGGAGCGGAGGGGCACGCTCGTCGAGGTGGCCACTGCCCGGGGCGGGCCCGCGTCGTTCAAGGCGCTTCGGCCAGACGACGGTCAGCGGAGGCCTGTCCCCCGGGGTGGGAGAGCATTCTTTAGAACCATGTGTTCCGCTCTCCCTGGAAAGTGACACCCAATCAACATCTCACGCACCCTTCGAAGGGGCCTCCTTATACATACTCCACAGCCTGCGGGCGCTCGTCCACGTCGGCCCGGCTTCGCCCCCGGCGGGGCGATGCTGCAGAGCCAGCGCCGCGCGGCGCGCCGGCGCGCGCTGGCACACGTTGTCCCCCCCATGACAGAGAAGTCGTCACCCGATCTGAGCCGCTTACGGAGGATCAGAACACCGGTCTCGGGGAACAGAGACAGGCCTTGAGGGGAGAGAGGACTCAGACTCGGTCACAAGACGTCGTCCAATGGCTCCTCGCCCCTGCTGGACGGACGGCGTGAGGCTGGCCACGGACACGGGGGTGACGCTCCGCACCTGCCCCAACGTCGGCCTCGGCGGCCAGCCCCGGCGCTCGCCGTGGACTTTCGCGGCCGAGGACGCCGATACTCGAGGTGATGCAACCAGGGGAAGTGCTCGGAGGCCGCTTCGAGATCGTGGGCCAGGCGTCCGCCGGCGGCATGGGGGCGGTCTTCCAGGCGGTCGATCGGCGCTCGGGCGAGGTCGTGGCCGTCAAAGTGTGCCTCGACGAGCAGAAATCCGCCGATGAATCGCGCCTCTCTCGCGAGTCCACGGTGCTCGCAGAGCTCTCCTGCCCAGGTATCGTGCGCTACGTTGCGCACGGGCTCGGCGCCTCGGGCGCGCCGTGGCTCGCCATGGAGTGGCTCGATGGCGAGGATCTCGAGCAGCGGCTCCAGCGCCAGGTGCTCACCGTGGACGAGGCGATCACGCTCGCGGTGGGCGCCGCCGCCGCGCTCGCGGCGGTCCACGCGCGCGGCATCGTTCATCGCGATCTCAAGCCGAGCAACCTGTTCCTGGTGAACGGCGACGCCGCGCGCGTGAAGCTGCTCGACTTCGGCATCGCCGGGATCCCCGAGGCCACGCGGCTCACGCGGACAGGCACCTTCCTCGGGACCCCGGCGTACATGGCGCCAGAGCAGGCCCGGAGCGGGCAGGACGTCGACTCGCGCGCCGACGTCTTCGCGCTCGGCTGCGTGCTGTTCGAGTGCCTCACCGGCCAGCCGGCCTTCTGCGGCGCTCACCTGATGGCCGTCCTCGCGAAGATCCTCCTCGACGAGGTGCCGCGGGTGAGCTCCCTCTGCCCCGGCATCCCCCCCGCCCTCGACGCGCTCTGCGCCCGGATGCTCGCCAAGAACCCGGACGACCGCCCCCGCGACGGCGCGGAGATCGCCGCGGCGCTCGAGGCCATGGGCGTCTCGCCGCTGTCGCGCGCGCCGTCGGAGCCGCCGCGTTCGAACCGCCGCCGCCAGTCCTCGCTGACCCACAAGGAGCGGCGGGTGCTCTCGGTGGCGCTGATGGGCCCGGCGCCGCGGCTCGCCGATTCCCAGGGGCGGGCCGACTCGGAGACGGTGGTCGCAGTGGTGTCGCCGGAGCTGCGCCGGGAGATCGAGGCCCTCGGCGCGTGCCTGGAGCTGCTGGCGGACGGGTCGATCCTGGTGATCCTCCTGGGAGCAGGCGTGGCGACGGATCAGGCCGCGCAGGCGGCCCGCTGCGCGCTCCTGCTCCGCGCCGCCGGCGGGGACCGGACGGTGGTCCTCACGACCGGCCGCGTGGAGGTCACCGGCGGCCGGCCGGTGGGCGACGTGATCGACCGCGCCGTCCGGATGCTGGCGCAGCCCGAGCTGGCGCTTCCGGGCGCGCCGGCGTCCGGACGCGGGACGCCCATCGCCATCGACGAGGTGACCGCCGCGCTGCTCGACGCCCGCTTCGAGGTCGTCGAGACCGAGGCGGGCCTGTGGCTCCGGGGAGAGGAGCCGCTCGCCCGCGGCGCGCGCATGCTGCTCGGCCGGCCCACGGCCTGCGTCGGGCGCGACTGGGAGATGGCCACGCTCGAGGCCCTCCTCGCCGGGTGCATCGAGGAGTCGCGGGCGCGCGCCGTGCTCGTCACCGCGCCGGCGGGGCTAGGCAAGTCGCGCCTCGCCTACGAGATCATCCGCCGCGTCCGGCAGCGCGACGAGCCCGTCGCGGTCTGGATCGGCCGCGGCGACCCGCTCCGCAAGGGCGCCCCGTTCGGGATGCTGCGGCAGGCCCTCCAGGGCGCGTGCGGGATCCGCGACGGCGAGCCGATCGAGGCGCGCCGGGAGAAGCTGCTCGCGCGGGTGACCGAGCGCGTCGGCGCGGCCGACGCGCAGCGCGTGGCGGAGTTCCTCGGCGAGCTCCTGGGCACGCCGTTCCCCGACGAGGACAGCGCGCCCCTCCGCGCCGCCCGCAAGGACGCCCCGCTGATGGGCGATCAGATGCGCAGGGCCTGGCTCGATTTCGCCTCCGCCGCGTGCGCCGCGCAGCCGCTCCTCCTCGTGCTGGAGGACCTGCACTGGGGCGACCTGCCCACGGTCCAGTTCATCAACGACGCCCTGCGCCGGCTCGTGGACCAGCCGCTCCTGGTGCTCGCCCTGGCGCGCCCCGAGGTGTACACGCTGTTCCCCGGGCTCTGGGCCCACAGGGATCTCCAGGAGCTCCGGCTCAAGGAGCTGAGCTCCCGGGCGGGCGCGCGGCTCGTGCGGCACGTCCTCGGCGATGGGGTGAGCGCCGAGACCGTGGCGCAGCTCGTGGCGCAGGCCGACGGCAACGCGTTTTACCTGGAGGAGCTCATCCGAGCGACCTCCGAAGGGAGCCAGGGCGCGCTTCCGGAGACCGTGCTGGCGATGGTGCAATCCCGGCTGGAGCGCCTCGACAGCGCGGCGCGGCAGGTGCTGCGCGCGGCGAGCATCTTCGGGCGGGTGTTCTGGCGGGGCGCGGTGGAGGCGCTGCTCGGCGGCCCCGGCGGCATCTCCGGGCTCGCGGATCACCTCGATCGCCTCGAGCGGCTCGAATGGATCGGCGCGCGCGACGAGGCGAGGTTCGAGGGAGAGCGGGAGCTCGTCTTCCGCCACGCGCTCGTGCGCGAGGCGGCTTACGGGATGCTCACCGACCAGGATCGCGCGCTCGGCCACCGGCTCGCCGGCGAGTGGCTCCAGCGCGCGGCCGAGCCCTCGGCCGCGGTGATCGCGGAGCACTTCGATCGGGGCGGCGAGCCGCTGCGCGCCGCCGCGTTCTATCATCAGGCCGCGGCGCAGGCGCTCGCCGCGAACGACCTCGTCGTGGTGCTCTCGTGGACCGGGCGCGCCATCGAGCTCGGCATCAGCGGCGAGGCGCGGGGCGAGGTCCTCCTGCACCGGGCCGAGGCGCACCACTGGCGCGGCGAGCTCGTCGAGGCCGCGCGCTGGGCGACCATGGCCGTGGAGGAGCTGCCCCGGCGCAGCGCGCCCTGGTACGCCGCCGTACGCGAGGCCGCGGTCGTGCTGGCCCGGCTGGGGCAGCACGACCGCCTCGCCAGCCTCAGCGGCGATCTCGTGGACGCCTGGACCGGAGAGGGCGCGACGGGCCCGCTCCTGGCGGCGTCCGCGGGGACGGCGCTCTACCTGACGATCAGCGGCCTCTACGCGCACGTCACGCCGCTCCAGGTGCTCATCGACGCCGCGGCCGAGCGCTTCTGCGACGACCCGGCCGTGAGCGGGGTCGTCCTCCGCGAGCGCGCCTGGCGTGAGCTGTACGCGGGCCGACACGGCTCGGGCCGGGCGCTGTTCGCGAGCTCGGTCGCCTCCCACGAGCGCGCGGGGAACCTGCGCCTGGCCTGCTTCTGCCGGCTCGATCTCGGCTTCCAGGAGCACCAGCTCGGCGCGTACGCCGAGGCGGAGGCCATCCTCCGCGCCGCGCTCGCAGACGCCGAGCGCATGGGCCTCGACGGCTGCATGGCGGTCGCGTGGAGCACCCTCGGCGCGCCCCTCTGCCGTCAGGGCGCGCTGGACGAGGCGCGCGAGGCCCTGAGGAAGGCCATCGCGTTCCTGGAGGCGCAGGGGGATCGCCGGCTCGCGGGTGCGTCGCGCACCTACCTCGCCGGCTGCCTCATGCGCGCGGGCGATCTCGCCGGCGCCGAGGCCGAGGCCCGGCGCTCCGTGGCGCAGCTGGAGAGGATAGGTCCGCTCGTGGTGCTGGCGCGGGCGACGCTGGCGGCCGCCCTGCTCGCGCGCGGCGAGCGCTCCGAGGCGCTCGCCGAGGCGCGCGCGGCGGTCGCGTTGCTCGACCGGCTGGGCATGGTCGAGGAAGGCGAGGCGTTCGCCCGCCTCGTCTACGCCGAGGCGCTGTTCGCGGCGGGCGACCTCCCGGCGGCCCGGACCGCCATCGCGCACGCCCGGACGAGGCTCCTCGATGTAGCCGCCCAGCTCGACGATGCCGCGCGGCGCGAGCAGTTCCTCCAGCGCGTCGAGGAGAACGCACGCACGCTCGAGCTAGCGCGCGCGTGGGTCGACGAGGGAGGCTCCGCAGGACAACAAGACCTCTAGTTCCCCCCGCGGGAGCGAAGCTCGCGGGCGAGGAAGTCGGCCTGTCGGCGAGCGTTCTCCGCGTGCACCGGGCCCACATAGAGATCGAAGTGCCCGCAGTCGTACCCGGCCAGCTCGCTGCGATCCTGCAGCCGCGCGTGCGCCTCCTCGACGTACGCGCGCGGAACCATGTCGTCGCGATGCGCCGCGACGAAGAGCACCGAGCACTTCACCTTGTCGAGCTCGTTCATCGGGACGGACTCGTCGAGGGTCGCCAGGCCGCGCGCCAGCATCCGGTTCTCCCACCCGCCAAGAGGAGGCTTGGGAAGCAGTCGCCAGAAATCCGAACCGAGCGGCCCATCCAGTCCGGCCACGCTCGGGTTCTCCACGCTCGTCGCGAACGCCCACTCGCCGGGGCGCCCGAAGAGCGGCACATACACAGGCGGGAAGACGCCCAGCATGTCGAGCGTCGCCAGGAACACGAAGCGCGCCATCGAGAGGCCACGTGGCTCGAGCCGCGGCGGCGTCTTCAAGTACGGACACTGGGCCACCACCGCGCGGACGTCGTCACGGCGCGCGGCGGTCACCAGCGCCGTGCCGCCTGAGAAGCTCGAGCCCCACAGGGCGATTCGCGACGAGTCCACCGACTCGCCGAGGTCGCGCTGCACGAACGCGATCGCCGCTTCGTAGTCCTCGCGGTGCCGGGGCGGCGCGACCCAGTGCCGCGGGAAGCCCTCGGACCCACCGAAACAACGGTAGTCGAAGGCCAGCACCGCGAGCCCGCGCTCCACGAAGGCCCACGCAAACTCCTCGAGAAAGCCGTCCTTGGTGCCGCCGAGGCCAGGCGCCATCAGCACCACCGGCGGCGCGTGCACGTCGTCCGGCAGAAACAGCCAACCTTCCAGCTTGGTGCCGTCGACGGCCGGGAAGTGGACGGTGCGCACGACCCCGCCACGGCCTCGTTGCTGCGGGCGCCCAGGCGACTTCACCCACGGAAACCGCGAGCGCCTCCAGAGCACGCCCCAGACCACGGCGAGCAGCGCCAGCACGACAGGCAACCAGATCATCGAGCGCCTCCCTTTGGCGCGAGCTCGCGCCGCGCCTTGTCGACCCAGGCCAGCTCGGCGTCGCACCAGGCCAGCCCATGCTCGATGGAGAGCCGCCACAACGTCGCTTCGCGCTTCGAGCGGGCGAGCGAGAAGATCTCCTTCATCGAGAGGCGCGCTGTGTACTCGGCGCGCGTGGCGGAGAGCGAGTCCCTGTACTTCGCGAGCACGTCGTCGAGGACCCGTGGCGGGAGCTCAGCCGCGAGGACGAACTTGAGGAGCAGGGGATGTCGCAGGTGCAGGGGCTCGACGGGCGCCCGCAGCCACGCGTCGAGCTCGATCATCCCGCGCTTCGAGAGCGAGTAGACCAGCCGGTCGGGCTTCCCCTCGCCCGGCTCGCGCTCGCTCACCACGAGCCCGTCTTTCTCGAGCGCGTGAAGCTCCCGGTAGATCTGGCTCTGCGTGACGCTCCAGAACGCCCCGACAGATCCCTCGAACCGCTTCCGCAGCATGTACCCGCTCGTCGGCTCGAGCCGCAGAAAGCCGAGGATGGCCGCTCGTAGTGACATGCGAGCCATATGATACGTGTGTCATATGCCTCCTGTCAAGGTCGTCTCTCGTCAGGTAGGTCCCCTGAGGTGAAGCCCTGACAGATCCCTCACTTTGTTGGGATTTTTAGCGAGAAATTGAACAAGGAGACGGGGAGATTGGTGGGATTTTACTCCCCGCCTCCCCGCCTCCCTGTGAATCTTCCCGAAATTCTTTGTCGCTCTTCAGGACTGCTCCCGCCGCTCAGGCCGGCGAGATCGGCAGTTCCTTCGGAGCGCTCGCGGCCGCCGCGCCCTGGACCGGCGCCGGCAGCTTCGGCCCGTCGAGCAGCGCTCCGACCGCCGCGAGCCCCGCAAGGAGGACGGCCGCCCCCGCCCACAGCGGTCCCGCGGCCATGGCCGGCGACGCGTAGAGGTACGCGATCGCGCCGAGCAGCGCCGCGAGGAAGAGCGCCGCGGCGAGCGCGCGCGCCCGGCGGGGGCGCGCCGCGTCGTGAAGGACGTACTCCGGGTCGGTGCGCAGCGGGCCCTCGTCGGCCGAAGTCGCCGTGGACCGCCACTCCGGCGGCCGGAACCAGACAAGCAGCTTGCCGGCGAGGCGCGGCTCCGCCGCCGCCATGCGCGCGAGCCTCCGCCACGGGTCAACGTTGGCGCGCAGCGCGCTGAAGCTGGCCAGCGGCTGGACCACGCCGTACCGCGGGGGCGCCCCCTCGGCGCAGAAGGTGCCGAACAGCCGATCCCAGACGATGAGCACCCCGCCGTGGTTCCTGTCGAGATACGCGGAGTCGACGCCGTGGTGCACGCGGTGATGAGACGGCGTGTTCAGCACCCACTCCAGCGGACCGAGGCGGCCGACGAGCTGCGTGTGAATCCAGAACTGATAGAGGATGTTCAGCGTATACGTCGTGACGACCATCCCCGTCGGGAAGCCGAGCACGGCGAGCGGCCAGAAGAACGGCCAGTACAAGGCCCGCTGAAGCCAGCTCTGGCGCAGCGCGACCGAGAGGTTGTAGTCCTCGCTCTGGTGATGGACCGCGTGCGCGGCCCACATGAAGTTCACCCGATGGCTCGCGCGGTGCGCCCAGTAGTAACAGAAGTCGACCGCGACGAAGCAGGCCGCCCAGCTCCACAACGCGCCCTCCGGCAGCCGCGCGAGCGCGGCGCGCTCGAACAGGACGAGATAGACGAGGACGCCGCCGCTCACGACGGAGACGATGACCTGCTGCCCGACCCCACACGAGAGGTTGGCGAGCGCGTCGGAGAAGCGGTAGTCGCGGCGCCCGCGGCGGCGACAGAGCCAGAGCTCGACGCCGATGAGCGCGAAGAAGGCTGGCACCGCGAACAGGATCAAGCTCGGCGACATCCCCCGTCCTCCACGGAGCCGCCGCCCGGCGGATCGGCTCACGCCCGCCCAGTCTAGCCTGGAACCCCCCCGGCGCGCCCGGAGACGCATCACGCGAGAGGCACCACACCAGCCGACCTCTTCCCTGTTGACGCTGAACCGTTTAAGTGGTCTGCCACGAGCCACGCCGGCGCGCGAGCGACCACCCGGAGCGGAGATTTGTATCGTCGCGGAATCAGGGGGAGCTCACCGCTGCCGCCGGCGATGCCACCCCGCGACGGTGGCGCAGCAGCTCGGCAGATCCCTGCGAACCGGGCGCGCGCTCCGGGCGGCAGGGCTCAGCGATCCGTGAGGAACGACACTCGAACCACATAAGGAACCGACCATGAAGAAGACCTTCTTGCTCGCTTTGGGTTTGCTCTCCCTCGCCGCGTGCTCCTCCTCCGACCCGGCGGACCCCGCGCCCTCCGGCGGCACGGGCGGGTCCGGCAACACCGGCGGCGGCGGGAGCGGCGCCACCGGCGGAAGCGACGCCACCAGCGGCGGCGGAAGCGGCGCCACCGGCGGAAGCGACGCCACCGGCGGCGGCGGGGACGGAACCGGCGGCGGCCAGGAGCTCGACTGCGCCCAGCAACCGGAAAAGTGCTACGTCCGCGCCGAAGGTAGTAAGCTGCTGCTCGACGGCAAACCGTACAGGTATATGGGCACGAACTTCTGGTCGGCTCCCTACATCAGCCCCGAGCGCCTGCGCACCGAGCTCGACGTCCTCGAGGCCCACGGCGCCCTGAACCTCAGGATCATGGCGCTCAGCGAGGGCGACATCCCTGCGGCGCAGCAGAACGATCAGCAGTACGGCCCACAACGGATCTTTCCGGCATCATCCGACAAGCCGTGCGCCGACGCGCAGCTCGAGGCGTTCGCCGACAACCTGGTGACGGTGCTCGACGAGATGCACAGCCGCGGGATGAAGGCGGTGATGACCCTGAACGACTTCTGGCACTGGTCCGGCGGTATGCCCCAGTACATGAAGTGGGCTCACGAGCAGCCGACCCTCTCCTGCGGAGAGGACTTCAGCGCGTACCAGGTCGGCCTGACCCACCCCACGACGGGCGCTGCCCTGCTCGCTGCGGACCACCACGTGCCGTTCGCCGGCTCGATCCGGTTCCAGGAGGGCACCGGCCAGGACTGCCAGGCCGTGGCCATCGACGAGTGGGCCATCCCTCACTCGGGCACGCTCGATCCGAACACGAACCCCTGGCCCGACCAGATGGATCTCTCGTCGCTGTTTTTCTGCAACAAGAAGGCACAGGAGTTCTACTTCAGCCGGGCCAAGGTCCTGATCGAGAAGCTCAAGGACCATCCGGGGATCATGGCGTGGCAGCTCGGGAACGAGCCGCGATCGTTCAAGGGCTGGGGCCCGCTCTTCAAGCTCTGGGTCGAGAGGAACGCGAAGTTCATCAAGGACATCGACCCGAACCACCTCGTCTCCATCGGCTCGGAGGGCGACCTGTCCTATAACTGGGGCGACTACGCCAACAGCGATTACAAGGCGTTCCACGACGTGCCCGGCATCGATTACCTCACCTTCCACGTGTGGCCCGAGAACTGGGAGTGGTACGACCCGTCGCTGCCGATCGACAGCGCCGCCGAGAAGGGGCTCCAGGCCGCCATCACCAAGAGCAACGGGTACATCGACGCGCAGCTCGCGCACGCCAGGGCGCTGAACAAGCCGATCGTCGTGGAGGAGTTCGGGCTCGCCCGGGACGACAAGTCCGAGCCGGTCTCGTCGCCCGTCGCCAAGCGGAACGAGTATTACGCCTCCATGTTCGACGCTGTCGTCGAGAACCCGGAGCTCGCCGGCGTCAACTTCTGGGCCTGGGCCGGGGCCGGGAGGCCGTCGGACGACGGCAACGACTACTGGCTCCTCGGGAACGACTACATCGGCGATCCGCCCCATGAGCTCCAGGGGTGGTACTCGGTGTACGATGACGACACGGAAACCTTGAATCTTATCATGAGCTACGCCGACCAGCTCAACTCGACGCAGTAGCGCCGGCGGCCAACACAGAGCCCCTATCCATTCATCTCACGCGGAGGTCACCTTGATTCGTCGCTCCACCTTTCTCATGGCGTTGTTCTCGCTCGCGTTCTCGGCCGGCTGCTCGAAGCCGGAGTCTGAAGGCGGCGCAAGCGCGAACAAGCCCGAGGCAACAGCCGCCAAGAGCGCGGAGGCCAAGGGTCCGGAGAAGAAGAAGGAGAAGCTCACGATCGGCTTCTCCATGGATACCCTCAAGGAGGAGCGGTGGCAGCGCGACCGCGACCTGTTCAAGGCGAAGGCCGAGGCGCTCGGCGCTCAGGTGCTCGTGCAGTCCGCGAACAGCGACGACGCCCTCCAGAACTCGCAGGCGGAGAACCTGCTCACGCAGGGCGTCGACGTGCTCGTGGTCGTGCCCCACAACGCCAAGACGACCGCCACCATCGTCGAGTCGGCGCACAAGCAGAACGTGCCCGTCATCGCGTACGACCGGCTGATCCTTGACTCCGACCTGGACCTCTACGTGTCCTTCGACAACGTCAAGGTGGGCGAGCTCCAAGCTGATGCCCTCGTGAAGAAGTTCCCGAAGGGGAACTACATCCTCATCGGCGGCTCCCCGACCGACAACAACGCGAAGCTCTTCCGCGAAGGGCAGATGAACATCCTGAAGCCGCTCATCGACAAGGGCGACATCAAGACGGTGGCGGACCAGTGGGCCAAGGACTGGCAGCCGGTCGAGGGGCTCAAGATCACCGAGAACGCCCTCACCAAGAACAACAACAACGTCACGGCGGTCGTCGCGTCGAACGACGGGCTCGCGGGCGCGGCGGTCCAGGCCCTCGGCGAGCAGAAGCTCGCCGGCAAGGTTGGCGTCTCGGGGCAGGACGCCGAGCTCGCCGCCTGCCAGCGGATCGCGGCCGGCACCCAGAGCATGACCGTCTACAAGCCGCTCAAGCTGCTCGCCGAGAAGGCCGCCGAGCTCGCCGTCAAGCTGGCGAAGAAGGAGCCCGTCGGCGAGAAGACGCAGACGGTCAACAACGGCAAGAAGGACGTCCCGAGCGTGCTCATCACGCCGGTCGCCGTGGACAAGGAGAACCTTGCCTCGACGGTGATCGCGGACGGCTTCCACAAGGTCGAGGACGTCTACAAGGACCTCCCCAAGGACCAGTGGCCGGCCGCCAAGTAGGCCCCTGTCCGGACATCCGAGGCCCGGCGAGCGACCCCACCAGGGACATGCCGCTCGCCGGGCGACTTCTCCGCTCCACACATCGACGATCGGCACGGCACGGCGCACGCCTCGCGCGGTGACGCAGGTCCTGCGAGCCCGTCCGGCGCTGCCCGCGCCCACCGCCGCCGGCCGCGGCCGACGCCGGGCGCAGGCCACGGCCCCCGCGCGGTAGGGCCCGGTGCATCAGCGAGGCGGCCTGCTTCTTGCCGCTCTCGCGGTTCCGACGGCCACGTCGGGATCTCGCCCCGCACCCTCGAGGAGACCATGCGCGCCCAGGCAGCCCTGTCCGAGCCCGATCTCTCGCGCCCGATACGCCAGCTCGTCGAGGCCGTCGTGCCGGGCGCGCAGGTCGTCGAGATCGCCACCCTGGGGCCGGATGCCGGCTCGGGCCACGAGCTGACCGAGAAGTCCGCCGGCTACGGCGTCCCCCGCCGGATCACGGTGATGAGGCCGGATGGCTCGAAGCAGCGGCTGGTCCTGCACACGTCGACGGCGGACCCGTTCGGACACGACCGGCGGTCGGATCGGGCGGCGGAGGCGCTGCTCGCCTTCGACACCGCAGGATCGATCCCTGCGCACGTCGGGGTCGTCGACGTCGGCGCGCTGACCCACGACCATCGCCTCGTGTCGCTGCGCGACGCCGGCGAGTTCTATCTCCTCACCACGTACGCGGAAGGGCAGGTCTACGCGACGGATCTGCGCCGGATCGCCAGCGAGCGCGGCGCGGGCCCCGAGGATCTGGCGCGCTGCGAGGCGCTCGCCAGGTACCTCATCGCGCTCCACGCGGCGCCCGGCGCCCAGCCGGGCAGCTACCGCCGCGCGGTGCGCGATCTCGTGGGCCACGGCGAAGGCATCTTTGGCATCATCGACGGCTATCCGGACGACGTGCCCTCCGCGCCGCCCGAGCGGCTCCAGGCCATCGAGCGGCGCTGTGTGGCGTGGCGATGGAAGCTCCGCGGCATGGACCTCCGGCTCGCGCGCACGCACGGGGACTTCCACCCCTTCAACATCGTGTTCGACGGGTCGTCGCGGCTCGCGCTGCTCGACACGAGCCGCGGATCCCAGGGCGATCCCGCGGACGACGTCACCTGCCTCTCCATCAACTACGTGTTCTTCGCGCTGGACGCGCCCGGCGCATGGCAGGGCGGCTTCCGCGCGCTGTGGCGCCGGCTCTGGCAGGTCTACCTCGGCTGGAGCGGCTCCGCGGGCCTGCTCGACGTGGCGCCGCCGTTCCTCGCGTGGCGCGCGCTCGTGCTGGCGAACCCAGCGTGGTACCCCGCGGTCACGGCGCAGGCGAGGGACGCGCTGCTCTCCTTCGTGGAGCGCGCCCTCGACGCCCCGCGCTTCGATCCGGACGACGCCGAGAGGCTCTTCGCGTGAGCGGCGGGGTCGTCTGGATCACGGGGCTCCCGTCGTCGGGCAAATCCACGCTGGCCGCGCGGGCGCACCGGGCGCTGCTCGGCGAGGGGCGGGCGAGCTGCCTCCTCGACGGGGACGAGGTGCGCGACGCCCTGGTCCCGCGGCCCAGTTACGACCCGCGCGCTCGCGACGATTTCTACGAGACGCTCGCGCGCCTCGCGGCGCTGCTCGCGCGCCAGGGGCCGATCGTGATCGTGGCGGCGACGGCGCACCGCCGCGCCTACCGGGAGCGCGCCCGCGCGCTCGCGCCGCGGCTCATCGAGGTCTACGTGGACGTCGCGCCGGCGACCTGCAGGGAGCGCGATCCGAAAGGGCTCTACCACGCGGCCGGCGCCGGGGAGATCGGCGCGCTCCCCGGCGCGGGCGTCGAGTACGAGGCGCCGCTCGCGCCGGAGCTCATCGCGCGCGGCGGCGAGGACGAAGCGGCGCTCGCGGCGTTGATCGAGCGCGTGCGATCCTGGTCCGCCTCGGCGGGAGCGGGGCCGTGATAGACACGGTCACCGTGCCGGCGCAGGAGACGCTCTTCGACGAGATCAAGCGGTACGTCCGCTTCAGCGAGCAGGACGAGCGCTGCCTCGCCGCGCTCCGCGCGCACGCGGAGCCGCATTTCCCCCGCATCGCCGACGAGTTCTACGATCGCATCCGCGAGCACGAGGGCGCGCACGATGTCTTCACCGGCGAGGAGCAGGTGGAGCGGCTCAAGCGATCGCTCGTCCGCTGGATGACGCGCATCTGCACGGGGCCCTACGACGGCGCGTACTTCGACGAGAGCGCGAAGATCGGGCGGATCCACGTCCGGGTGGGCCTCCCCCAGCGGTACATGTTCACGGCGATGACGCTCATCCGGCTCGCGTTCCACGAGATCGCCGAGGGCGCGCTCGGCGCGGAGGTGATCCCGGTCAGGGCGGCCGTGAGCAAGGTGCTCGATCTCGAGCTCGCCATCATGCTCGAGACGTACCGCGATGACTTCCTCGCGCGCGCGCAGCGCGCCGAGCGCCTGGACCGCGAGGAGGTCGGCCGCACGCTCGCGCGCACGGAGCACCGGTACAAGAGCGCCGTCGAGCTGGCCCGCGTCCTCGTGGTGGGCCTCGACGCGCAGGCGATCGTGCGGCTCTTCAACCGGGAAGCCGAGCGGATCACGGGGCTCGCGCGCGAGGACGTGCTCGGGGTGCCGTTCGTCGAGGCGCTCCTCCCCGAGGAGATCCGCGCGGATCACGGCGCGCTCGTGGAGGACGTCGCCGCGGGCCGCCGCCCCAGCGTCGATCTGCTGGAGAGCATCGTGCGCACGCGCGCCGGCAAGATCCGCGATCTGCGCTGGCAGCTCGCGTACGCCCCTTCCGCGGCCGACGACGAGGTGGTGCTGTTCGCGATCGGGCAGGACACGACCGACGAGAACGCGCTCGCCGCGCGCGTGCGCCAGAGCGAGAAGCTCGCCGCGGTGGGGACCCTCGCGGCCGGCCTCGCGCACGAGATCAGGAACCCGCTGAACGGCGCGCAGCTCCACGTGACCTTCCTCGAGCGGGGGCTCGCGCGCGCCGGCCTGAAGGACCCGGACACGCTGGAGGCGATCCAGGTCGTACGCGACGAGATCCGCCGCCTCTCGACCCTCGTCAGCGAGTTCCTGGACTTCGCCCGGCCGAAGCCGCTGTACCTCCGGCCGACGCCCGTCGTCCCGCTCTGCGAGCGGGCGGCGCGCCTCGCGGCGTCGTCGGACGGCGCCGGCGCGCAGGCCGCGGTGAAGGTCGATCTGCCCTCGACCGACATCGAGCTCGACCTCGATCCCGCGAAGATCGAGCAGGTCCTCCTGAACCTGCTCCGCAACGCGATCGAGGCGGTGGACGCGGCCGGAGGCGGCACGGTCACCCTCCGCGCGCGGCGGCAGCCGCGCCACGCCGTCATCGAGGTGGAGGACGACGGCCCCGGGATCGCGAGCCCGGACGCGCCGATCTTCGATCCGTTCTTCTCGACGAAGCCGAACGGCACCGGGCTCGGGCTGGCGATCGCTCACCGCATCGTCACCGATCACGAGGGGACCATCGAGTTCCAGAGCCGCCCAGGGAAGACGCTCTTCCGCGTGACGCTCCCGCTGCGCCGCTCCGGCTGACCTCCGCCGCTCTCCTCGGTGAGCGCGCGCCTGCGGCTCCAGGGCTGGCACGCAACTTGGTAGAGATCCGGGCGTGGAACCGCGCAGCACCGAACAGCCGCTGATCCTGCTCGTGGACGACGACGTGCAGAGCGCTCGCCTCCTCGAGCGTCTGCTCGAAGAGGACGGCTTCCGGGTGGAGCTGGCGACCAACGGCGCGCTTGCCATCGCGCGGCTGGCCCGCCGTCCGATCCCGGACATCCTGGTGACCGATTTCCGGATGCCCCACGCCGATGGGATCGCGGTCGCGCGCTACGCGAGATCGCTCCGGCCAGATCTCCCGCTGTTCTTGCTCACCGGGTATCCCGACCTCGTGGCGCGGCTGGGGCGAGGGCTCGAGCCCGCGGCGGTGGTGCACACGAAGCCGATCGACTACATGGCCCTGAGCGACGAGCTCCGCGCCGTCGTGGACGCGGCGGCGGCGCTCTCCGACGCCTCGCGCGCCTCGCGGCCGAGCTCCCCCTTCCCTTCCCCGGCCTGAACAGGGGGCGCGCCTGGCCCGGCGAACGGCTTGCGCCCGCGTGCAACGGCTGCGGCGCGCCTCGCCCCGCCCCGGCGCGGCGCGGCCCCCTCCCCGCCGGCGTCCTCGGGCCGCGCGGCCGCGCGCGGCCGCGCTGCGGCCGAACGAGGGTCACGGCGCCTCGCGGACACGGTATCTTCGGAAGGAACGATATGAACGCTGAGAAGAGGCAGAGCTCGAGGGTGCTCGTCGTGGACGACGAGGCGAGCGCGCGCTCGGGGCTGGAGAAGCTGCTGCGCCAGGAGGGTTATACCGTCGACGCGGCGGCGGACGGCGTCGAGGCGGTCGAGGTCGCGGCGGAGCGGCCGCCGGACGTCGTCATCACGGATCTGAAGATGCCGAGGATGGATGGGGTGGCGCTGCTCGGGAAGCTGCGCGAGCAGGATCCGGCGCTGCCGGTGATCGTCGTCACCGCGTTCGGGGACGTGACCTCGGCGGTGCTGGCGATGCGGGCGGGGGCCGAGGATTACCTGACGAAGCCGGTCGACTTCGACGCGCTCCTCCTCGCGCTGGAGCGCGCCCTCGAGCGGAGCGCGCTCCGGGTCGAGGCGGAGAACCTCCGCCGGCAGCTGCGAGAGCGCCAGGGCGAGGGCGTGGAGGGGCTCATCGGGACGAGCCCGGCGATGCAGAAGGTCTACCGGATGGCCAGGCAGGTGGCGGGCGCGCGGGCGACGGTGCTCATCACCGGCGAGAGCGGCACGGGCAAGGGCGAGCTCGCGCGCGCGATCCACGCGAAGGGCTCGCGCGCCAAAGGGCCCTTCGTGACGCTGCACTGCGCGGCGCTCGCGGAGTCCCTGCTCGAGAGCGAGCTGTTCGGCCACGAGCGCGGCGCGTTCACCGGCGCCGACAAGCGGCGCATCGGGCGGTTCGAGCAGGCGCACGGCGGGACGCTCTTCCTCGACGAGGTCGGCGAGATCGCCCCCTCGACGCAGGTGAAGCTGCTCCGCGTCCTCCAGGAGAGGACGTTCGAGCGCGTCGGCGGGAACGACGCCGTGACCGTCGACGTGCGGCTCATCGCGGCCACGAACCGCGATCTCGCGGCGGCGGTGCAGGAGGGCCGCTTCCGGGAGGACCTCTACTACCGGCTCAACGTCGTCCACATCGACATGCCGCCGCTGCGCATCCGCGACACCGACGTGCTGCTCCTGGCGAATCACTTCCTGCGCCGGTTCGCGGCGGAGAACCACCGCAAGATCGAGGGGTTCAGCGACGAGGCCCGGGCGAAGCTCATCGCGCACCGGTGGCCGGGGAACGTGCGGGAGCTCGAGAACGCGATCGAGCGGGCGGTCGTCCTGTGCGACGACGCGCGCATCGACGCGGAGCACCTCCCCATCGACGCGGCGCCGGTCGCCAAGGGGGCCCTGCGGATCCCGGGCGCCACGATGGCGGAGATAGAGCGTTACGCCATCCTGTCGACGCTCGAGGCGACGAACGGCTCGACGACGCGCGCGGCCGAGCTCCTGGACATCAGCATACGCACCATCCAGTACCGCCTGCACGAATATGGCCTGACGGCGAAGTCCAAGCGCCCGCCGGCCGCGGAGTAGCGCGGCCTCCGCCCACCTCTGCACCATGCAGAGCAGAGCGGCGGTCTCCCTCTGCACCACGCAGAGCAGAGCGGCGGTCACCCGCACAGGAGACGGGCCCAGATCGGCGTTTTCGGCGCGCAAGCGCACTCCGGTGCGCTGAGCACCGAAAACGCCGAGGTGGGCCCGTATCCGAAGCGGGTCAGACCACGTCGTGCATCCAGCCGTGGCGATCGGGGGCGAGGCCGTGCTGGATGTCGAGCAGCGCCTCGCGGAAGCGCGCCGCCACGGGGCCTGTCTCGTTGTTGTGGATGGAGAAGGTCCCCTCGCGGGACTTCACGGCGCCGATGGGCGTGATGACCGCGGCCGTGCCGCACGCGAACGCCTCGGTCATGCGGCCCTCGCGCACCGCCGCGCGCCACTCGTCGAAGGTGACCCTGCGCTCCTCCGCGGCATAACCGAAATCCCGGGCGAGCTGGATGATGCTGTCGCGGGTGATGCCCGGCAGGAGCGTGCCTGTCAGCTCGGGGGTCACGATCACGGGGCGCCCCCGCTCCTCGTAGACGAAGAAGATGTTCATTCCCCCCATCTCCTCGACGACGCTGCGCTGGACGGCATCGAGCCAGACCACCTGCGCGCAGCCCTCGGCCGCGGCGTTCATCTGCGCGAGCAGGCTCGCGGCGTAGTTGCCCGCAAACTTGGCTGCGCCCGTGCCGCCCGGCGCCGCCCGGACGAAATCCTCCGAGATCCAGACCGTCACCGGCTTCACGCCCTGAGGGAAATACGCTGCCGCAGGCGACGCGATCACAAGGAAATCGTAGTCGCGCGACGCCCTCACCCCGAGCGCCACCTCGGTGGCGAACATCAACGGTCGGACATACAGGCTCTCGCCCACGGGCGAGGGAACCCATCCGCGATCCTGGCGGATCAGGGCGTCGACCGCGCCGACGAACAGATCAACCGGTATCTCCGGCATCGCCAGCCGGCGGGCAGAGCTATTGAAGCGGCGCGCGTTCGCCTCCGGCCGGAACGTCTTGATGCGACCGTCCGGCTGCCGATAGGCCTTGAAGCCCTCGAAGATCGCCTGACCGTAATGCAGCACCATCGCCGCAGGATCGAGCGTGATCGGGGCGTACGGCTTGATCTGCCCCCGGAGCCAGCCCCTGTCCGCCGCGTACGGGATCACGACCATGTGCTCCGTGAACACGCGCCCGAAGCCAGGGTTCTGCATGCGCTGCGCGCGCTCCGCGTCGCCGAGGGGATGCGGCGTGGCTAGGATCTCGAGATCGACCTTCGTGGCAGGCGCGCTTTCAGTGCTCATCGTGCTCGACTTCCGCGGCGGACAGCGGTCGACCCGGCTCGGGTGGGCCGACGCGCGTCATCGTCGCGCGGCATTTTTCGAAAGAATCCTGACGGGATGCAAGCACTTTCTCGCGAGAAAGCAACGCGTCGACGCGTCGGAGTGGGCGCAAGCGGGCGGCGCGTCACGACCGCAAAAAGGGATTTCTGTCGCGCTCCTCGCCGATCGTCGTGGAGGGGCCGTGTCCGGTGACGACCCGGGTCGACGGATCGAGCGTGAGCAGCTTGCCCCGGATGGATGAGACGATCGCCCGCGAGTCGCCTCCCCACAGATCGGTCCGGCCGATGCTGCGCCGGAACAGGGTGTCCCCCGTGAACGCGACGGCGCCCGTCTCCGCGAGCACCAGGAACGAGACGCTGCCCGGCGTGTGCCCAGGCGTGTGGAGCACGTGCAGATCGAGCCCGCCCGCCTTCACCACCGCGCCGTCGTTCAGGTCGCCGTCGATCTCGCACCGCTCCGGCAGCGCAATGCCGAGCATCGCCGCCTGGACGGGGAGCATGTCGTAGAGGAAGCGGTCAGCCTCGTGAATGCGCGCCGCGGCGCCGGACCAGCGCTGGAGTGGCGCCGTGGCGCCCACGTGATCGATATGGGTGTGCGTGTGCACGATGGCCGCGACCTTCGCCCCGGCCTGCTCGACGCGCGCGCGGATCTTGTCGAAATCGCCCCCGGGATCGATGACGACGGCGCCCTTGCTTGCAGGGTCGACGAGGATCGAGCAGTTGCACCCCAGCGGACCGACGGAGAACGTCTCGAGCAGCACAGGGCGAGCTTGTAGCACGCTGCGCCGCGACCTCCACGCGCGACATCGTCGGCGAGGCGGCGCCGCGAGCGCCGGTCGACTACCGCCGACCACCGCCCGGAGCGCGCGGCGCTGCGGCGATGAAGACCGCGCGGAGACCTCGGAGGCTCGCGGACCTCGGAGGCTCGATCCCGCGCGCGCTGGCCGCCCGCGGCCGCTACTTCGGGGCGCTCACGATGGTGCCGTTCATGCCGAGTCCGTTGGTCCAGTAGACGCGGGTCGCGTCGAGGGCGATGCCGTAGGGCGACGGCTCGCCGGCCGCCACGGCCCCGATGATGCCGTTCGGCAGCATCCTCATGACGTTCGGTGAGGTGGGGTCCGCCCAGTAAACGCCCGTCGCGTCGGCGGCGATGCCCCTCGGGTTCCCCTGCCCGCTCGCGATCACCGTGGGCTCTCCGCCGGTCTTGGCCACGCGCATCACGTTGCCGGTCCTGCTGGTCGTCCAGTAGACGTACGTCGCGTCGACGGCGATCTCGCGCACCTGGCCTTGATCGGTCGCCAGCGTGGTGAACGGGCCTTCGCCCGTGGAGTCCTTGGGCGCGGACATCACCTTGCCGATGTCGTCGCGCACGGTCCAGTAGACGTGCGTCTCGTCGACCGCGAGGGCGTGGGTCGTCCCGCCCCCGTCCGAGATGGTGGTGAACGGCCCGTTGCCGTTCGAGTCCTTCCGCGCGCGGACCACGGAGCCGCCGCCCTCGCGGTTCGTCCAGTAAACGAACTCCTCGTCGATCGCCACGCCGAACGGCGCGGCCTGCCCTGCGGCGATCGCCACCGGCTCCTCCTGGCCGCCGATCGGCGCCCTCATCACCTGGCCGTCGTTCTCGCCGGCCACGCCCTGGTTGGCCCAGAAGACGTGGGTGGCGTCGATCTTGATGTCGGCCGGCTGGACCTGATCGGTGGCGAGGAAGATCGCGACATCTTCACCCTGCCTCCACTGCCTGACCGCGCCCTGCTCCCCGTTGGTCCAGACCACGACGCCGTTGGCGACAGCGAGGTAAAGCGGATCCTGCTGGCCCGAGACGTGGACCGAGGTGCGGATGCACGTGCCGTCCCGGCAGGTGCCATCGCACTCGACGGGGCAGGTGCCGCAATGGAGGGCGTCGTTCGTCACGTTGACCTCACAGCCGTTCTCCTCATCCGCGTCGCAATCGACGTAAACGTCTCCGCAGACCGGTGGCTCGTCGATGATGGGCCCCACGCCCCCGCTCCCACCGCTCCCCGAGGTCGCTCCTCCCACGCCCGGCTCGCCCCCGGTGCCCTGGCCGCCCACGCCCGCCGCGCCCCCAGTGCCCGGCGCGCCGCCCTCGCCTCCTCCCGCGGACGCCGTGGTCCCCGGACCGGACCCGCCGGTAGCGAAGAGGTTCGACGCCTCAGGCGTGGAGCAAGCGGCTACGGCGAGTCCGGAAACGAGCCCGAGGAGAACGGTGCGACGCATTGTGCTGTGCATGGAAACCTCCACCCATACAGGCTACACGAGCCTGCCGAAAAAACGCATCTGTGAACTTGATGTGTTTTCAAACCTAATTCGTCCGTGCACGACCGGGCACGCCTTGTGCGGATCCGGATGAGGATGACGCCGATCGGGCGGACGATGGCGCTCGTGGGAGGACAGCAGGCTCGACCCGGGCGCGCGGGCGTGCGGGCGCGCTGGTTCGGCCGCCCTGCGCGGGCGCGCGCGGCTGGAACTCCGGCGATGTCGCTGGATCTACCGACAAGTGGTCGCGCTCCGCCGGCGACGGGCGAGCGCCGCCCGGCGCGCAACGGGCTCTCGCCACGTCGGGAGCGCGGGCGCGACTCCGCATCTCGCGCGGCCGGCGCTTCCCCGTCGCGCGGCCGTGAGGCACAGGAGATGAGGGGTCTCCGCACGCCCCGGCCGGAGACACGATGAGGCCGCGCCATCAGCGCAGGAGACGGCCAGCCAGGCGACTCACGATCACGGCGGAGCGGTGGAATCTCGAGCGCGCGGCCGCGGCGGCGGGCGCGATCTGCCGAGGGCCGCTCGGGAAGCCTGGCTCACGCGCGCTCCGTGAGCTCCAGCCTCAGCGCCGCCCGCCCGCTCCCTCGCGAGCGCTTCGCCCCCGCGCCCAACCGGGAAGATGGCGCTGGGCGCGGAGGGGCGCTACCCTCCGGACGCCGCGTGTGTGAGCGTACGATGTCATCCAGGGTGGATCCGCTGTTCCGCCGCGTGGCGCGCGGTCACGGGGGAGCGCGCGGCGCGGCTGTGCGTGCCCTGCGCTGCGGCCTCGTCGTCGACGACGCCGCGCGCGTGGCTCTGCCTGGAGGCGCGATCGCATGAGCGGGTCCGTGTTCATCGCGGGAGGCCAGGCGAGCTCCGCGGCGCGAGAGCGCGCAATGACGCTCGTCGGGCGCACGCTCGTCCACCGCTATCGCCTCGAGGAGCTCGTCGCGATGGGCGGCATCGCCGCCGTCTTCAGGGCAAAGAAGCTCGCGACCGGCGAGGACGTGGCCGTCAAGGTGCTCCACCCGGACGCCGAGGAGCTGCCGGAGCTCATCGAGCGCTTCGAGCGCGAGGCGCTCGCCGGTCGCCACATCTTCCACCCCAACGTCGCGGCGGTCTACGAGATCAGCCAGCTCGACGACGGCGCGTGGTTCATGGTGATGGAGTTCATCCGCGGCATCACGCTGCGGAAGCTCATCGACCAGGGCCCCGTCCCGCCGCCGCGCGCGGCGAACATCGCGCGCCAGCTCGCGAGCGCGCTCAACGCGGCGCACGACTTCGGGATCGTGCACAGGGACGTGAAGCCGCTCAACGTCATGGTCCTCGACGGGCCGGAGGAGCGCGTCCTGCTCATCGACTTTGGCCTCGCCAAGGTGCCGATCGAGCAGTTCTCCATCACCGACGACGGCTCGCGCCGCTCGCTCACGAACGCCGGGGTGCTGCTCGGCACGGTCGCGTACATGGCGCCCGAGGCGGCGCTCGGCATGCGCTCTGTCGACCGGCGGGCCGACCTCTACGCGCTCGGGGTCATCCTCTACGAGATGCTCGCGGGCAAGCACCCCTTCACGGCGGTCGAGCCGTCGGCGCTGTTCGCGCAGCACCGGTCGGCCGTGCCGCCGCCGATCGCCGAGCGCTCCCCCGGCGTCGTCGTCCCGCCCGCGCTGGAGGCGGTCGTGATGCGCCTGCTCGCCAAGGAACCGGACGACCGCTTCCCCCACGCGCGCGCCGTGCTCGTGGCGCTCGATGCCGCCCTCCAGAAGATGAGCGCGCCGGACAGCGCCATCGCCATCGCCGCCCCGGCCAGCCTCCGGGCCGCGGCCAGCTTCATCGAGCGGCGGACCTCGCGGCCTGTGCTCGCCGGCGCGGGCATCCTGTTCTTCACGATCGGGAGCGTGATCGCCTGGCTGCTCGCGTCGCGCTGAGCGCGCGCGGCGTCATCGCGCGCGGCGTCGTCGTCGCGCGCTCGGCATCGTCGCGCATTCAGCGGTGCCCGGCCGGTTCGCAGGTTCCCACGGGGAGCGCTGCGAGCGCGGTGTGATCCACGCACCGCTCGCCGCTCGGGCACGGCGCGCCGCGCTCACCGCGCGGATCGCAGAGCGCTCTGCAGGTGTTCGAGGGGTCGCAGATGCTGCCGGGCGCGCACGCAAACGACGCGTCGCACGGCTGCCCGTCCGAGCCCGCGCCCGCGTACCAGCACGACGTCGAGCCGTTGCCCCAGAACACGCAGGCGGCGCCGTTGTCGCAGGCCTGCGCGAAGAGATCGCAGCCGTCGCCGTGGATGCAGGCCCCCCCGGTGAACGAGCCGCCATCGAAGAAGCACGCGCTCCCCGGCGCGCAGTCCGAGGCGGCGCTGCAGGTCGCGGCGCAGAGCTGGGCCGGGCTGCACGACTGCGCGGGCGCGCACTCCGACGCGGCGAGGCACGTCTCGCCGGGGCCGGCGCCCGTCCTGGGCTCCCGCGCGAGGCTCGTCTTGCGCGGCAACGCGAGCGCCTCGCGATCGAGGAGGACGCCCGACTTGTAGACGCGCGACACGCGCTCGAGCGCGCGGACGTCAGCGAGCGGATCGCCGTCGACCACGAGCACGTCCGCGAGCGTCCCTCGCTCGAGGCGCCCGAGATCGGGCCGCCCGAGCACGTCCGCGGCGCGGCGCGTGGCGGCGGCGAGCGCCTCGATCGGCGGCATCCCGGCCTCGACGAGGAGCGCGATCTCGCGGCGCAAGCTCAGCCCGTGAAAGACGCCCGGGTTGCCGGCGTCGGAGCCGGCGGCGATCGTGACCCCCGCCTGGTAGCAGGTGATGAGGTTCGCGATCCCCTGCTCGCGCCACGCCTTCACGAGCGCCCGGTACCGCGAAGTCCTGAGCTCCTCGAGCATGGACGGGTCGCGCAGGGCGGCGATCACGCCGGCCGGCACGTCGTCGGCGAGGGCGGGGTCGTCGAGCTCGGTGAGCGTGCCGTTCACCGTGCGGTACAGGCCATCCTTCATCGCGAGCGTGGGGACGACGACGGCCCCGGCGGCGGCCATCCTCCCCGCGAGCTCGGGTGAGATCGGGTCCTCGTCCGGGGCGTGCGCGAAGAGCGTCACGCCGGCGTCGAGCGCCATCTCGATGTCGGCGGCCGACGCGATGTGAGCGATCACCCGGACGCCCGCCGACGCAGCAGCCTCCTTGATGGCCGCGACGGACGGCTGCGAGAGGTGCGGGAGCCGCTGCGCTCCGCCCGACTCGAGCACGATCTTCACGAAGTCTGGGGCCCTCGGGAGGAGCGCCTCGAAGGCCTCCGTGACGTCGGCGGGAGAGTCGATGAAGATGCAGAAATCGCCAGGCGGGCTGCCGTGATAGCAGGGATGCCCTCCGGTCGGCGTGAGCAGCGGCCCGGCGGCGAAGAGCTGCGGCGCAAGGACGTCGCCAGCGTTGATGCGCGCTCGCTGCTCGAAGATGACGTGCTGGGATGAGCCGAGATCGAGGTACGAGGTCACGCCCGCCCGGAGCATCGCCTTCGTGTGGTCCTCGAGGTGGAGGTCGTCGTCGTAATACGCATAGGGCCCGGCGACGTGCAGCGAGTGGACGTGGAGATCGATCAGCCCGGGGAGGACCGTCTTGCCAGAGACGTCCACGACCTCGCCGCCCCCGGCCTCCACGCCGAGCTCGGCGTCGCCGAAGACGACCTGCTTCACCCTGTCGCCCTCGATCACCACGGTTGCCCTGGCCGCGCGCGTGCCGTCGAACACCACGCCGCCCTTCAGTACGGTGCAGCCCGCACACCCCACCTCGGTCGCGCTGCGCGTCGAGGGGTTCTCCGGGACACCGCAGCCGATGAGCCACGTTGACACGGCGAAGACACACAAAGCGAGACGACCCATCGCCAATCCGAGCGAAGTGCGACGCATGACATTCCGTTGTTAACGGGCGCATTGGGCACCCGAGAAGAGGCGGACCGGGTACCGGAGGCAGCGCCGAAAAGCAATTGAATGAGGCGGCGCGCACGGCGCTGTGCACGCGCGCCCGCAGCGTGCCGCGTTATCCAGGATTGTTCGCGTCGAGGCGGGGATGCGAGGCAGGCGCTCCGTCCCCAACGCCCCTTCCCGCTCTCCGGCCAGAGCGGGTGACCGCGCCAGCTCGCAGGCGAGCTTGACAAATGGGCCTATCTCGGGAGCGCAGCCGCTCGGGCGCACGGAGGGAGCGCGGGGAGACGCCCTCAATGTTGTTCCGGCCTTCTCGGCTCCTCCGGCGGCGATCGGGGCCACCCGGGAGAGCCGCCGGTGTGGGACGAGCGAGAGAAGGGATCTCGCGGACAGCCCACTTCGGGCCGCGCTGGAATGATAGGGAGTCAGCGCGAGCTTCCGTCGTCCGGAGACGAGCCGCTGTATTGACGAAGACCCTTTGCGTGCCTCACCTACTCGTGGGAGGCTCTGCGATGAGTGACTCGAACAACGAAAACAATTCTCCGAAGGATCTGGATGTGACGGTGAAGGAGCTCCGCAATGCCATCGACGATTTGTCGGCCAGGCTGGACGAGATGGCAATAGCGACTCCGGCCAGCTACCACTGCGGCGGATGCGGCTGCGGCGGATGCGGCTGCGGCGGCTGCGGCTGCGGCGGCTGCGGCTGCGGCAGGTGCAGGTGCGGCGGCTGCGGCTGCGGCAGGTGTCGCTGTAGCTAGCCCTGAGGCCGTCGGGGCCGTGGGATAGAGCTCTGGAGGGAGACGAGGAGCGCGAGGGTTCGAAAAAGGCAACTTCCCGTCTTCCCCTGCTCGCCACGAACACACGACGTCGTGTGTTCGTGGCGAGCTTGCGAGTTTCTTCTCTCCTGTGCTTATCGGAGCACCGCTCCGCGAGCACCAGAATTGAACCTCTTTACCGAAAGTGCAGGACGGCGCCCGTCGAGGCGCCGCCGCCCTGCGCTTTCCTGGAGATCTCGCGTGGCCACCCAACTGCCCAGCTCAACGACCACCGCTCCCTCGCGCGAGGGGACCGCCCCGCCTGCGCCGGCGGAAGCGCGCGAGAAGCTCGCGCGATCACGCGTCCTCGTGGTCGGGCTCGAACCGTGGGGCGCCGTCGCGGCCATGGAGCTCGCGTCGCTGGGCGTCGGCGCGCTCCACGTCCTCGACGACAGGGAGGTCACGGCGGACGATCTCGGCCCCTTCTCCGAGGCGGATCTCGGAGAGGATCGCGCGCGCTCGCTCTCCATCGCGCTGTCGCGGCTCGCCCCCGGCTGCGCGGTCACGCCCGGGACGCTGCTCGCCGCCGCGGAGCGCCCGATCGTCCAGGAGGACACCGGCTGGGACCTGATCCTCGCCTGCGTCCCTGACGATGATCTCCTCGTCCTTCAGGGCGTCGCCCGCTTCGCTCACGCGGCGTCCGTCCTGTCGCTCAGCGCGCACCTCGAGGGGCTCGACGCGGTGATCGGACCGGCCGTCGTGCCGGGCGAGACCGCATGCTGGAACTGCTGCCGGCTGCGGAGGCTCGCTCTCAGCAAACAGCCAGAGGCGGATCACGCGCTCCACGCGTCGCTCCTCGCCGCGCGCCCCGAGCGCCGCGCGCGCACCTACCTCGCGCCGATGCCGGCGTTCCTGGGCCACGCCGTCGCGCTCGCGGCCCTCGATCTGCTGGTGAACCGAGCCGCGTCGCGGCTCGCGGGCCGCTTCGTGATCCAGAGCCTGGTCGACCCGGAGGCGTCGCTCCACGCCGCCCTGCGGATGCCCTGGTGCCCGGTCTGCGGCGGCGCCGCCGAGGCCCGGAGCTCGGGGAGCGTGGTCAGAGGCTCGAGCGCGCACCTCAACGACGCGCGCGATCCCGCGGCGCTCCGGCAGATGCTCGCCGGCATCGTCGACGCGCGCGCGGGCATCGTCCACCGCCTCACGCTGGACGCGACGAGCCCGGCGCTCGCCCCCGAGGCGTGCGTCACGGCCACGGCGTTCCTCAGCGACTACACCGAGGGCTCACCGCGCCACCGATCGAGCGAGCCGCAGGTCGGCACAGGAAAGGGCGTCACCGCCGTCGAGGCCCTGATCAGGGCGACCGGCGAGGCCGTCGAGCGCTACTCCGCCGCGCTCGTCAACCGGAAGGCGCTCCTCCGCTCCTCGGTCGCAGAGATGAAGAGCGACTTCATCGCTCCGGAGCGGCTCTGCCTCTACAGCGAGGAGCAGTATGCAGCGCCCGGGTTCCCCTACGCGCGGGTCGATCCGACCGCGCCCATCGACTGGGCCCTCGGGCGATGGATGGACACAGGCGCGCCCGTGGTTGTGCCGGCGCTCCCGACCTATTACGGCTACTGCGCAGGGCACGACGCGCACTTCTGCGAGGTGACCTCGAACGGGCTCGCGGCGGGCGCGACGCTCGAGGACGCGTCGATGGGGGCCGCGCTCGAGCTCATCGAGCGCGACGCCTTCATGATCTCGTGGCTCGCTCGCCGGCCCGGGCGGCGGATCTTGCCCGACGACTCGCTCGACCCCGAGCTGCACGAGATAGCGAGGCAGCTCGAGGAGCGCGGCGCGCGGATCGAGCTGTATCTCCTCGACGCGGGCGTCTCCGTCCCCGTGGTGATGTGCGTGGGTTACGGAGACGGCAAGCGCTGGCCCGGCGCCGTGGTGTCGATCTCCGCCCACCTGAACCCCCTCACCGCGATCAGGAAAGCGATCCTGGAGCAAGGCCAGATTGGCAATTACGTCTTCCGCATGATGACGGGCGAGGAGGTCGTGATCCCGGCGCGGCCGGAGGACGTGCTCACGCTCGAGGATCACGCCGTCTACTACGTCCCCGCGCGCCGCGCCGCGGCCTTCGCCTTCCTCCGTCAAGGAGGCACGATCACCGCCGCCGAGCTCGAGGAGCCCGAGGAGGTCTCGCTGTCCGAGCTCACCCGGCGCGTGCAGGCCGCGGGGCTGCGCATCGCGATCGTGGACGTGACGTCGCCCGACCTCGCGGCGACCCCATTCCGTGTCGCCCGGGCCCTCGGGCCTGATTTCCAGCAGATCCATTTCGGCCACAAGCTCGCGCGGCTCGGCAATCCGCGCCTCCGCTCGATGGCCCCCCACGGGATCAACCCTGACCCTCACCCGATGGCCTGAGAGAGGACACCATGGCAAGGAGCAAAGAGGCGGACATTGCGCGGCTCTATCATCTCCAGTCCTCCCACGTGAGGTCGCGGCCGCTGGAGCCGCCGTTCGACGGGGATCTCCAGCCGCTCCGCTTCCGGACCTACGTCGGCGCGGAGCGCACGCCGCTGCCCGGGCGCGATTTCGCGATCGACGCCCCGCTCGGCGGGGTGCTCGAGCAGCGGCGGTCACACCGGGAGTTCTCCCTCAGGCCGATGTCCATCGAGACGCTCGGGCGGCTCCTTCACGCGAGCTACGGCGTCCGCGGCACGCGAAAGGTCGAAGGGGCGTGGTGCTGCGATCGCCCTGCGCCCTCCGCCGGCGGCCGGTACCCGCTCGAGATCTATGTCGCGACGCAGGCCGTCGAGGAGGTCCCGGACGGCCTGTACCACTATGACGCCAGCGCGCACGAGCTCGAGCTCCGCCGGACAGGCCTCGCGCACGCCACGCTCGCAGATCTCACGGTGGGTCAGGACATGATCCTGAACACCAATGTCGTGGTCATCATCACGGCGGTGCCGTTCCGCACGATGTGGAAATACGGCCAGCGCGGATATCGATTCCTGTGGCTGGATGCAGGGCACCTGGGCCAGAACCTCTATCTCGTCGCGACGGCCATGGGCCTCGGCCCGGTGGCGATCGGCGGATTTTACGACGAGGAGCTCAAGGCCTTCCTGGCGCTGCCGCCGGAGGAAGACACCATGTACGTCGTCTGCGTCGGTCAGCCCGCGCCGGCCGTGGGCCGGAACGGGCCTTAGCGTGCCTGAATCAGAAGCGTCGGAGAGCACCATGCCCAGCATTCGACTCAGCCGCTCGGCCAGCATCACGCCCACCGACGTGGGCGTCATCCTCCGCTCCGATCTCGGCACCTTCCAGCTCACCGGCCTGGACGTGAGCGCGTTCGTCGAGCGGATGGTGCCGCTGCTCGACGGGTCGCGCGACCGGGAGGCGCTCGTCGAGGCGCTCGCGGACTACTCGCGGCAGAGCGTGACGGCGTTCCTCAACCTGCTCGAGGCGCGCGGGCTGGTCGAGCCGGTGGCTGATCAGCCGCCGTCCGGCGACGGGGAGCGCCTCCGCGGGCAGCGCGAGTTCCTCCGCAAGTGGTCGTCGGCCCCGGAGCAGGCGGCGCAGCGGATCGCGAACGCGCGCGTGCTCGTGGTGGGCCTCGAGCCCTGGGGGGCCTCGGCCGCCCTGGCGCTCGCGGGGGCGGGCATCTCCGCGCTCCGCCTGATCGACGCCGGCGCCGTCGGCCCGCGCGACGTCGCGGTGGTCCGCGCGCGGGGGGAGGCGGCGCTCGGCGCGCCCCGCCGCGGCGCCGTGGCCGCGCTGCTCCGCGAGCAGGCGCCGCTCTGCCGGGTGGACGAGAGCTCCTCCGCCGCGCTGGAGGGGGACGACCTCCTCTCGCCGGAAGGGCGCCCTCACCTCCTCGTCGCGGCGGTGCGCGGCGACGACACGGAGCTCCTGGAGCGCGTCGCGCGGTTCGGCCATCGCGCAGGGATCGCCTCGCTCTTCTCGCACCTCGCGGGGACGACGGCCGTCCTGGGCCCCCTCGTCTTCCCGGGGAAGACGGCGTGCCGGGTCTGCGCGACGACCGAGGCGCTCAACCCCTCGCCCGCGGCGCGCTCCCTCGCCGAGGCCGCGCCGCACGCCGGCACGATGGGTCAGCTGCTCGGCCACCTCGTGGCGATGGAGGCCCTCAAGGTGCTCTCGGCGTACACGCCCTCCAGGCTCGGGGGCAGGTTCCTGATCCAGGACCTCGCGACGCTCGAGACATCGCACCATACGCTCGTGAGGCTGCCGTGGTGCAGGATTTGCGGCGAGGGATGACGCCCGGCTGGAGGTGCTCTAGCCTGCGGCCGTGAAGAGGCCTCCCCTTCCAGCCGCCTCCCGCATGGCCGACGCGCTCGCCGCCGGCGCAGCCCGGCAGCCGGACCGCCGGGCGGTCCTCGACCGGGCGGACGTCTCGCGCGCGCGGTCGTCGACGACGCCGCGCGCCCATGGCCCGGGCCTCGCGCCATGATCGGTCGAACCCTCGACGACCGCTACACGATGATCCGGCTGCTCGGCCAGGGCGGCATGGGCGCCGTCTACGAGGCCCGGCACGCGGGCACCGGCCGCCGCGTCGCGGTGAAGGTCATCCTCGGCCAGGCCGCGGACGACGATCTCGTCCGCCGCTTCCAGCGCGAGGCGCGCGCGGTCGGCGCGGTCGAGTCGGAGCACATCGCGCAGGTGTTCGACACCGGGCGCGACCGCGAGACCGGCGCGCCGTACATCGCGATGGAGTTCCTCGAGGGCGAGGACGTGCAGGCCCTCATCGAGCGGCTCGGCCCGCTCCCGGTCGATCTCGTGCTCCGCATCGGGCTTCAGGCGTGCCTCGGGCTCGAGCGCGCGCACGAGGCCGGCATCGTCCACCGCGACATCAAGCCGGCAAACCTGTTCCTCGCGAGGAAGCAGGGCGGCCAGCGCGTGATCAAGGTGCTCGACTTCGGCGTCGCCAAGGTGACGGACAACAGCCTCGGCAACGGCGGGATGACGAAGAGCGGCGCGCTCCTCGGCTCTCCCCTCTACATGTCGCCCGAGCAGGCGCGCGGCAGCGGCGCCATCGACGCGCGCTCGGACGTCTGGTCGCTCGGCATCAGCCTGTACCACGCCCTCTCGGGCCATCGGCCCAACGAGCACCTGACCGGCCTCGGAGAGCTCGTCCTGGCCATCTGCACGACCCCGGTGCGCTGGATCCAGGAGATCGCGCCCTGGGTGCCGCCGGAGGTCGCCCACGTGGTGCACCGGGCGCTGGTGATCGATCCGGCGGGCCGCACCGCGAGCGCCGGCGAGCTCGCGGCGGCGCTGCGCGCCTTCCTGCCGGGCGGCGAGGTGATCGTCGAGGCGATGCTCGTGCCGCTCGACGCCGCCACGCGCGCGTCTCGCGCCTCGTTCGGCGGCATCTCGGCCCCCCCGCACGCCTCGAGCGCGCCGTTCGGCGCCGCCCTGACCCCGCCGCGCGCGTCGAGCCCGCCGTTCGGCGCTGCCTCGGGCCCCGCGCACGCCTCGAGCGCGCCGTTCGGCGCCTTGACCCCGCCGCGCGCGTCGGCCGCGCCGTTCGACGCCGCGGGGCGCCCGTCGGGCGGGCAATCTGGACCGTATGCGCTGTCGGCCACGGCGCCCGCCACGAGCGTGCGGCTGTCGAACCGCCCCGAGCGTCCGGCGTCGCGCCCGCCCGTCGCCCTGATCGCTGGCGGCGTGCTGGCCGCTGCGCTCGCGGGCGGGGCGGGCGTCTACCTGGCGGTGCGCAGCGCGCCGCCGGCCGCGCCCGCGCCCTCGGCCGAGCCGGCGCCGCCTGCGCGCGCCGAGACCGAGCTGCCGCCTCCGTCCGCCGGCGTCGAGGCCAGGCCGTCCCCGTCCGCCAGCGCCGAGCCGCCGCGCGCCGACACGCCCGTGGATCCGCCGGCTGCGGCCTCGTCGATGCCCGCGGCGCTGCCCTCCGCTGCGACGACCGCGCGCCCCGCCGCGTCCGCGTCGGCGAGCGTCGTCGCTCGCCCGCCCGCGCCGAGGCCGTCTGCGGCCAGGCCGCCGCCCCCCAGGCCCCCGAGGAACGACGATGACGAGACATCGAGGAAATAGCCGCGTCGCGTGGTGTGTCGCCGCGCTCCTGTCGCTCTCCGCGGGTGTCGCCCGCGCGGAGCCGTCGGCGGACCAGGCGGCCGCGGCCGAGGCGCTCTTCCGCGAGGGGCGCGATCTCGTCGCGCAGGGCAAGCTCGCCGAGGCGTGCCCCAAGTTCGCGGCGAGCCAGCGGCTGGACCCGGGCTACGGCACCCAGTGGAACCTGGCGGACTGCCTCGAGCGTCTCGGCCGCACCGCGAGCGCCTGGGCGGCGTTCCGCGAGGCGGCGGACATGGCGAGCCGGGCCGGCCAGGCGGACCGCGAGGCGAAGGCGACCCGCCGCGCGGCCGATCTGGAGAAGAAGCTCGAGCGCCTCGCCATCACCGTGACCACGCCGGCGGACGGGCTCGTCGTGAGACGCAACGGCGCGGTCCTCGACGCCGGCGCGTGGGGCGCGCCGCTCCCGGTCGATCCGGGCAAGCACCACGTCGAGGCGACCGCGCCCGGAAAGAAGCCGTTCTCGGTCGAAGCGCAGACCGCCGGCCCCGGCCAGGTCGTCACCGTGGAGGTCCCGCCGCTCGAGGACGCCCCCGCGGCGACGGCAGCGACCCCGCCGCCCGGGCCGCTCGCTGCGCCGCTCCAACCGGCCGCTGGCGGTGACGGAGACAGCGGCGCGAGCACCCGCCGCACCCTCTCCTTCGTGGCAGGCGGCGTCGGCGTCGCCGGCGTCGTGACCGGCTCGATCTTCGGGCTGCTCGCCAGCTCGCGGTGGAACCGGGCGCAGGACGATCACTGCCGGACCGAGACGCTCTGCGACGCCCGCGGCGTGGCGCTGGTCGAAGACGCCAAGAGCGCCGCGAAGCTGTCCACCGCCGGCTTCATCGTCGGCGGGGTCGGGCTCGCGGCGGGCGTCGCGCTGTTCGTGACGTCGCTCGGCGACACGGAGCCCGCGGCGGCGCGGATCGTGGTCGCGCCTGCCGTCGGCACGACCGGCGGCGGGCTGGCGCTCCACGGCCGCTTCTGAGGCCCGGCCGCGCCCAGCGCCGCGGCGGCGGCCGGCCCCGCTGCGGGCCAGCCGCCGAGCCCGGGAGAGCGCGATGCGCCGCTCCCGGGCGAGCGCGCCTCACTCGTCGATCACGAACTCCACGCGGCGGTTCTTCGCCAGGCTCGCCGGGTCGGTGCCCTCGGCCACCGGCCTGTCCGACCCGAAGCCCTCGGCCGTGAGCCGACCCGGGCTGACGCCCTTCTGGATCAGGTACTTCCGGACCGCCTCGGCGCGCTGCTCGCTCAGCTCCTGGTTCAGCTCGGGCGTGCCGGTCTCGTCCGTGTGCCCCTCCACCCGCAGCCGCTCGATCTCGGGGTTCGCCTTCATGACGAGCGCCACCTGATCCAGGGTCTTGTACGACTCCGGCTCGAGCTCGGCCGAACCGGTCCGGAACCGGATGGTGTCCCGTATCACAAACTCGCCCTGCTCGTACGCGACCCGCGGCTCGCCCTTGTCGGGGCAGCCGTCGTCGTCCTCGACGCCGTTGATCGTCTCCTTCTCGTCGGGGCACTCGTCGTCCGCGTTCGGCACGCCGTCCTGATCGTCGTCGGCGTCCTCCTCGGGGCAGCCGTCGCTGTCGTAATCGGCGTCGCGATCCTCCGCGACGTCGGGGCACTGGTCGCGCTCGTCGTCGACGCCGTCGTGGTCCCTGTCGTGCGAGGTCGGCGTGTACTTCACGCCCGCGAACACGCGGAAGATCGGCACGCCGTAGCCGGCCAGCGCGCCGATCCCCGGACCCGCCGTGATCTCCCACTCCTCGCTCGGGTTGATCTTCACGTAGCCGAGCGCCTCGAGCGGCGTCTCCTCCTCGTTCAGATCGTCCGCGGCGATGCCGATGCCGCCGTTCGCCTCGGCGCCGATCTCGACCTTCCCGTTGATGCCGCCGAAGCGGTAGCCGAGCGCCGCGGCGTACGTCAGCTCGCTCGCCGCCTCGACGTTCGCGTACGTCGTCCCCTCGCGGATCGCGACGCCCGCGTTGACGCCGAACCTGAGGCCGGGCGCGAACCGGTGATCGAGCACGATGCGCGGCCAGAACACGACGTTGCGCGCGCCGCCCGCGAAATCGCCGGTGTGCGTCGGGACGCGCAGCTCGGCCACGAGGCCGAGGCCGATGGAGTCGCGGTCGTCGAGCAGGCGCAGCTTCGGCACGAGCCGGATGTCGCCGAGGCCCGCGAACGACGGGGAGCCCTCGCCCGACTGCGCGAGGAAGAACGGGATGTCGAGGCCGAGCGCGAACGGCTCGGCGATCGTGACCGACGCCATGAGATCGGCGCCCAGACGGCCGCTCACGATCTGGCTTCGCACCTCGCCGCCGCCCGTCGCGACGATCAGCGGGTTGCGCGCGTAGTTCAGGAACAGCCCGAACGCCCATGGATCGCCGGGCTCGCGGACGCCGGAGCCCTCCGTGACGACGAAGGCGTCGTGGGTGACAGCCGGCTTGAAGCGCTCGACGTCGATGTCCGTGGTCTGCGCCGACGCGGGCGTCACTGCAGCGAGGACCGCGCAGGCAGCGCAGGTGGTGGCGGCGAGGATCGGTGCGCGCATGGATCTCCTCTTCATCGGCCGGCTCCGGGCCCGCGGCGCGGGCGCCTCCGCAACCGGAGCGCGAGCCCGCCAGCGGCGAGCAGCGACAGGGCTCCCCCTCCGTACGGCGCGGGCCCCGCCGCGCAGGCGCAGGCGCCGCCCTGGACCGCATCACCCGGCGTGAGCTCCGGTTCGCCCGGGCCGCCCGCGCCGCTCGACGCCGCGCCGTCGACGCAGCGCCCGGTCGGCGCGCAGCGCAGGTCCGCGCCGCAAACGGAGGAGCCCGGCGAGCACGGGCCGCACTGCCCGCTGACACACACGAGATCGCCGCACTGGGCGTTCGACGTGCAGGTGTCGCCGGGCGTGGGGACGCACCGGTTATCCGGGGAGCAGTCCTCGTCCGCGTCGCAGTCGACATCGTCGACGCACGACACCGGCAGGATGCAGTCGCCGTCCACGCAGATGCCCCTGCCGGCGCAGTCCGCGTCGCGCGTGCAGCCGGAGGGCGGGACGATCACGTCGGGCACGCGGTCGCCGTCCGCATCGCCGGCCACGCACGGCGCGGAGAGGCCGATGTCGAGATCGCCCGGCCCGAGCGCCGCCGCGTCGTTCACCGACCGGAAGTACAGGTTCGCCTCGCACGACACGCCGACGCCCACGATGTCGAGCGCGATGGATGCCTGCGCGTACCCCCGCATCGCCTCGTTGATCAGCAGGGGGTCGACGTCCGTCCCTGCCTCGGTCGCGACCTGCGCGTCCGTCACGTCGACAGGCTCGTACTGCCCCGACGCCCCCGAGAAGGACCAGACCCGCACGAGCGTGCCGTCGCCCTTCACGCCGAGCACGACCTCGTAGCCGCCCGGCGACTCGTCGTTCGTGAACCGGTCGTCGATCCCCGCCGTCGCGGCGGTGCCGCCGGTCTGCCGGTTCCTGTCGGTGTCGATGAACACGAAGAGCGTCGCCTCCGCGCTGATCGCGGCCGTCTCCGACACATACCCGCGCACCCAGAACCGCCCGTCGGCGGCGACCGCGTACGCGGAGCGGAAGTCGATCGATCGCTCCGGCGCGTCGAAGGCCTCGCCGTCGCCCGCGACGTCCTCGTCGCCGTAGGGCCACCGCGGCTCCCCGCTCCTGTCGATCGCGACGATCTCGTCGAGCACCGGCGTCGTCCGCCCGCCCGTCCACGTCTGAGCGGACGAGCTCCTCGGAAGGAGCGCGACGCCGAGCGCCGCGCCCACAGCCAGCGGCGCGACCCACGAGCGCCCCCGCGCGCACCCATCTTTGTGTTGTGCCATGGCGGGGAGCATCCTCGCACAGGTCGCTGCAACCCTTACAAATGAAAGGCGATTCGCGCCCAGAGTGCGCAAGGGTGCGCGCCTGCAATACCATGCATCCACACCATCGTTCGCGCGCGAGCGTGGAGCGGGAGAAGCGCTCACCGTCGATGCGCTGTCGATGCGCCCACCCTCCTTGCCGATTGGGCAGCTGATCATCGCTCCTCGCCGCACGCACGACCGAAGCGCGGAGAGCACGGTAGAGGGTGATCGCGCGCGCCGGAGGCGCGGTCTCCACGCGTGGCGGCCCGGAGCGCCGAGCGACCGTGACGCGGGCGACCGAGCGCCCCTTCTTTTCATCACCGAGCGGCTCGCCGGGGGCCTCAGGGGCGATCACGTGGCTTGGCCACGCGCCCGGGTTCTGTAACTGTCCCGCGGTCAGTTACGCGTCGCTGCGCCGCCGTGGGCTCGGGGGGTCCGAGCGCTGGCGCCTGGCCTCGCGAGATGAATCTCTCTTCCGATCGAAGGAACCGCGATGCACTGCACACTCCAGAAACACCGCCCCGGAGCGTTCCGGGTGGCTTGCCTGCTGCTTGGATCGCTCGCCGCCGCGTGCTCGGACGAGGGCCCGACGCCGCTCGAGGGGAGCGCGTTCGACGTCGAGCGTTACGACCTCCAGGGCGAGTTCGACTGGGAGCGGAGCCGCCTCGTGGCGACGCTGGGCCTCACGCTGTCGCTCACGGGAGACGGCCCGAGGACGGTGGTCCTCGACAGCGCCGTCGCCGAGGTGAAGGAGGTCCGGCGGAAGGGCGGCGGGGCGCTCCCGCACGCGCTCGATCCGCAGCGCCAGGCGCTCGCGATCGACCTCTCGAGCGAGCCCGAGGCGATGAGCGGCGCGCCGATCGCGCTCGAGATCGACTACGAGGCGCTCTCCGGCGACGCCCTCCGCGCGGTGCCGGCGCGCATGGGCGATCCGGTCGCCGTGCGCGCCGTCTACACGGTGTCGGAGCCGCTCGGCGCGTCGCGGTGGATGCCGTGCCACAACGCGCCCTCGGACCGGGCCATCTTCTCGATCGCCATGCGCGTCGACGGCGGCGAGGCGCTGATCGCCAACGGTGATCTCGTCGGCGACGAGGATCTCGGGGCGTCGGGCCACCTCGTCCGGTACGAGACCGCCTACACGCTGCCGCCCTACCTCATGGCGTTCGCGATCGGCGACTTCGAGGTCGAGCGCGGGACGAAGGGTGATCTCCCCATCGCGGTCTGGCACCGCCGCGGGTTGCCGGGCGATCACGGCAGGATGGTGGACGAGCTCGCGCGCGCCATCGGCCGCTTCGAGGAGCTGCTCGTGCCGTACCCCTTCGAGAAGTACGCGCTCGTGCTCCTGCCGGACTTCTCCGTGGGCGGGATCGAGCACGCGAGCATCACCTTCCAGCGCGAGGAGCGGAGCACGCAGCCCGCGCTCTCCTCGGATCTCCTGCTCACGACGCACGAGCTCTCGCACCAGTGGTTCGGCGACCTCGTCACGGTGGAGACCTGGGACGACCTCTGGATCAAGGAGGGCATGGCGACGTTGCTCGAGCAGGAGGGCGTCCGCGTCTACACGGACGAGAGCGGCGCGGGGACGCTGAACGGCGACGAGCTCGGCCCCCGGGAGGGCGACGCCGTCCGCGATCCGTCGCTCGCGCCGGACGAGAAATACACGAGCGGCCCCTACGGCCGCGCCGCCTGGCTGCTCACCCAGATCCGCAGCCTCGCCGGCGAGGACGCGTTCTGGTCGGCGCTCCGCGGGGTGCTCGAGGAGCGCCGGTTCGGGACCATCGACACGGACGCGTTCCTCGACGCCTTCGCGCCGGCGCTCGGCCCGGAGGCGGCTGCGCGCGCGCGGCGCGCGGTCGTGGCCAAGGCGCTCCCGTGGCTCACGGTCGACCCCGCGCCCTCCGGCGGGGCGTTCGTGACGGTGAACGACCCGGAGGGCGCGCTCGTCGCGCCCCTGGAGCTCGCGTGGGTGGCCAGCGACGGCGCGACCCGCGTGCAGACGCTCACGCCCGGCGAGCGCGTCGAGGTCGCGCCCGCGCGCCCGGACGAGCTCCTCGTCGTCGATCCGCAGGACCGCCACCCCGAGTGGGCCTTCCTGAGCACCGACCGCGATCTCGAGGCCTACGCCGCGACGCTCGCTCCACATCGCGTCCCCGCGGACCCCGAGGGCGTCTCGCGTTTCCTCGACGTGGGCGGCGCGCACCAGCTCGCCGCGCTCCAGGACGGCCTGCCCGAGGGGCTCGCGCCCGAGGATTTCGAGGCGTTCGTCGAGGGCCTCGACGGCGAGGCGGCCCGGGCGGTATCGCTCGCCGCGGCGTGCGACGTCGCGTGCGCGCCGGGCCTCGACGCCGACGTCCGCGGCGCGTGGTCGAGCGTGCTCACCGGCATCTTGGCTGGAGCGCCTTACAGCTACGGCCTCGACTCCGTCGCGAGCTACACATCGTGCAGCGCCGTCGTGTCCCCCGAAGCGCTGTTCGCTGAAGACTGGTCCGCGCTCGAGACGGGGCTCGCCTCGGGCGGCGTCTCCGACCTGCGGCTCCAGTACCTGTCCAAGTTCAAGCTGCCGCCCGAGGCGGCGCTCCGCACCTGGGGCAGGGTCGCGCAGATGGCGAGCTCGGTGCGCGCGCGCGGGCTCGCGATCCGGCACCTCGCGACGTACGTGGGCGGGCTCGACCCGGCTGCCCTCTCCGTCTTTCGTGCCTTCTTCACCAGCGTGCTCGGCGGGACCGATGTCTCCGACGTCCTCGCCGCGGATCTCCGCGCCGTGGTGGCCTCCGCCGCGCCCACGGCGGCTGGCAACCAGGGAGCGCTGGACGGCCTCGCTCGGGTGCTCCGCTCGCCTGCGGCCCGCTCGGCCCACCCCGCCGCCGTCTGCGCGGCGTTCGCGTTGACGAGCGGTGACGAGCAGGCTTTCCGCCGCTTCGCTGCGGGGCTCGAAGGCGCCGACGTGACGGACACCGCCGCCGATCTGCTGCGGTCTCCCGTCGATTGCCTCTGACGCTCGCTCGCCGCGACATCGCATCTCCCCCCGCCGGCCTCGCTCCAGGGCGAGGCCGGCCCTCTGCGCCGCAACCGAACGCTGCTATGCTCCGCTGCCCATGTCGGAGCTCGTCCAACTTCTTCGCCAGAACGCCCCGATAGCTCGCATCGCCGAGCACCTCGATGGCCTGACGCACGAGGAGCGCCGCAGCGCCCTGTCGACCACGACGCGCGCGGATCAGCGGGCGCTTTATGCCGCCGCGAGCCACGCCCCCCCGCTCACGCTCGACTTCTTCGTCCCGGACGGCACACCGCGCCGCGTGGCGGTTCATCACGAGGGCAGGAACAGCCTTCCTCTCCCGTCCACATTCCGCTTCTTCGAGAAGCGTTTTGCCTTGCCCGAGGACGGCAGCGCTCGGCTCTTCGGTTACAACGAGGGGCTCACGCGTCCCTGGGTTGGCCCGGGCTTCTTCGTCGCGGTCCCGACGGCCGGCAATCCTGCGTGGCAGGAGCGTGGCGCCATCGTGATCGACTATTTCCAGGTCCCTGACGGCCCCGTACCTGACGGTTGGCCCCGGGTCGTCCCCAACAGCAAAGGGCTCCAGTTCTTCGTCTACAACGGCACCCGTGATTTCATGCGTCGGGTCTCGAAGGACGTGTCCATCGGCGCGGCGTTCAAGGGCGAGCGTTCGCTCGACCATTACTTCACGCTCTGCCGCTCGCCTTCCGCCTAGCCGTCACCAACGTGGACGTGGTCGTGGTCGTGGTCGTCAACGATAGGCCGTGAACGACCACGACCACGACCACGTAAACGTCCACGACCACGTAAACGTCCACGTAAACGTTCGGATGTAGGAGAACGCGGCACGAGGCTTGGTTAAACGCCTATGCCCCAGCTGGCTAGTTTGGCCGGCTCCCTCCGCCCAGCCGCGCCAGCATCCCCTTCCGCAGGAGCCCCACCTTGTTCCGCATCGCGGTCACTTGCTGCCGCATCCCGTCCGCCTGCTCGGCAAGGTCGACGATCCCCGCGGCCGTCGCCGCCTGGGCGAGGGCGCGCGCCTCGTCGGCGAGGCGCCCCATGCGCCCTTCCACCTCGTCCATCGCTGCCACCACCTCGTGGATCTGCTCCGGGGTCGTCGCCTCCCGCTGGCGCGCCGCGGTCTCCTGCACCAGCTGGTTGATGCTCCGTCCTTCCTCCCCGAGCGCCGCAAAGCGCTGAAACAGCTCCCCGAGCTGCTCCGCCCGCCGCTTGATCTCCTCGCCGCGCGCCGCGAGCGCCGTGGCGGTCGCCTCATGGCGATCCCGCGCCGACGCGATCGCCGCGATGAGCGACCCGAGCGCCATGCTCACGCGCTGCTGCGCCTCGGCGGCCTCGGTCGTCGACTTCGCCGCGCGCTCGATCCCCTTGCGTGTATCGAGGGTAAGCCGCCGCGCCGACTCCGCGAGCTCCTCGAAGCGGACGAGCTCACGCTCGAGCGCGTGCGCCGCTTCTGCGAGCTCGCCCCCGCCCTTGCCGTGATCGTCCTTCCCGCCCCCGCGGCCATTCTTCTCGCGCTTGTTCACATCGCACTCCCTGCGCTGCTTGTCCCACCTCCCGGGAGGCCCCGCCGTTTCACCTGCAAGCGAGTTTCGGACCCGTGTACTGTATCAAAACGGCGTCTCGTACGTCGAACGCACCTCGGAGGAACGGATGCGAAGCGCGTGGCTCGTCCTCGTCGGAGTTCATGCCCTGCTGGGCTGCGGGGCGGCGCCACGGAGAGAGCCGGCCGCCGACGCCGACCCCACGCACGTCGGGGTCGCCGCCCCGAGCGCTGTCCCGGAGGGCTCGACCCGTGAGGCGCGCGCCGCCCTGCGCTCGCCCGAGGAGAAGGAGCGCGCCGCCCTGCGCCCGTCCAGGAGCACACGCGCCCGCGACACCGCGCCCGAGGCCCCCAAGCCGCGCGCCCCGATCCCGCTGTCCGACAAGACGAGCACGCCTGTCCGCTCCGCTGGGAACGCTCCTCCGCCCGCCCGCTCGCCCATCAAAGAGCGCGCCCCGATCTCCCGCCCCACCCCCATCCCCCTCCCCGGGAAAGGCAGCGCCGCGCGCTCGATCGAGGCCGATTGCAAGGCGCTCGGCCCGGAGGTCCAGAAAGCCTCGAGGATGATCGAGGTGCTCCGGCAATCCGACCTGAACACGCCGCCCGACGTGCTCGAGAGGATCGCGGATCGGCTCGACCTCTGGGCCAAGGCGCCCGCGGCCCAGGCCTCCGATCCGGAGCTCGCCCAGAGCGCCAAGGACATCCGGGAGAGCTTCGCCCGGACCGGCGCCGCGACCCGCAAGCTCCAGGCGTCGCTCGGCACACACGATCGCAAGAAGGCCGGTGTCGCCCGCGCCGGCCTGGAGCGGGAGCTCGACCAGGACGCCAAGGCCGTGAGGGGCATTGCCGCCCGTTGCAAGAGCAACCCCTATGAGCCGATCAAGGGCAAAGCCCACATCCCGCCTCACGTCGTGCGGAGCGTCGTCCAGGAGCGCTTCGGCGAGATGCGCGCTTGCTTTGAAAAGGGCCTTCGCCAAAACCCCAAGCTCCAAGGGCGGCTGCCCGTACACCTCGTCGTCGATGGCGAAGGGAAGGTCACCTACGCGGGTGACGCCGACCGCCCGCCTGAGGACGCGCCGCTCCTGATTGCGCTGCCCTCGCCCGGCGCGACGCCGCCGTCGTCGCCCGCTCCCCCGCTCCGCGACGCCAAGGTCGTCGGCTGCGTGCTCGACGTCTTCCGCGGCCTCCGATTCCCCTCCGCCGCAGATCGCAAGAGCGTTGCTACGGTGGTCTATCCCGTCGTCTTCGGTGTGGACGACAACCGCTCTCCAGCGACCTCCTCCAGGTGACGCACAGCGCAATCGCGGCAGCGAGGCGCTGGCCCCTTGCCGTCCGAGCGAGGCCGGCGCCAAGCACGCTCAGCCTCACTTGCACCACTTGCAAAGTTATTTCCTTCTCAAGGGCCAAAGGGTAAGCATTCCGCCGATGAAGCTCTCGCTCACCGAGCTCCAGGACATCCGCCGCACGCTCGCGGCGCGCATCGTCTTCGGTCTCTCCACGCCCGGCACCGAGATCGCCGCGCTCCCTGCCTACCTCGCGCCGCCGCCGGGAGGGATGACGGGCCGCGCTGTGGTGGTCGATGCTGGCGGCACGAACCTGCGCGCCGCCATCGTGGAGCTCTTGCCGGGCGGCGAGTCGCGCATCATCGCCGGGCCCGAGCCTGCGAAGTTCCCGGGCGGGCCGGAGTTCGCGGGCGACGCCTTCTTCGACGTGCAGGCGGAGCTGGTCGAGCGTCTGGGCGCCGTGCATGGCTTGCCGGTGGGGTACTGCTTCTCGTATCCGTCGGAGACGCTGCCGTCGCTCGACGCGCGGCTGCTCCGCTGGACCAAGGGCGTCCAGGTCGCCGGGGTCGAGGGCACCAGCGTGGGCGAGCGGCTCGGCCGGGCGCTCAGCGCGCGGAGGCTCCGCCCCGGTCCGGTCCGGGTGCTGAACGACACGGTGGCGAGCCTGCTCGGGGGTGCCTTCGCGCACGGCGGGTCGCAGCCCGCGGCGTACATCGGGCTCATCGTGGGGACGGGGACGAACATGGCCACGTTCCTCCCCGCCGGCCGGATCCCGAAGCTCAAGACGGGTCACTTCGTCGCGCCGATGGCGGTCAACCTCGAGAACGGAAACTTCAACCCTCCGCACCTCCAGCCGTTCGACGCGGAGCTCGACGCGAGCTCCGAGAACCCCGGCGCGCAGCGGTTCGAGAAGGCGGTGTCCGGGGCCTACCTGCCCCGGCTCTTCGGGCGGCTGTGTCCGGACCACGCCCCGCTGACGAGCTCCGCGGATCTCGTGCGGCTCCGCGAGGAGGGCGCTGAGGAGGCGCGGCGGGTGGCTGGCGACCTGCTCCAGCGCTCGGCCGACCTCGTGGCGGCGGGGCTCGCGGCCGTCACCGACGTGCTCGATAGCCCTCCTGGGGTCGGCATCCTCGCGGAGGGCAGCCTCTTCTGGGGCGATCCCCGCTATGCGCCGCGGGTGCAGGAGACGATGCGCGCCCTCGTTGGCTCGCGCGTCGAGCCCCGGGTCGCCCGTCTCGAGCACGTCAACCTCATCGGGTCGGCCTGCGCCGCGCTGTTCGCCTGATCGGCCGCGCGCCGCTTCCCCGCGCCGCTCGCTGCGCGGCGTGGGAGGCGCCAGGCCCTTGGGCGCGCAAGCTGCTCGGCCAGGTGGGAGCACAGGGATGCCCGGGGATCTTCGCCATGTCCCGCCTTCGTGGGACCGGCCAAGCGCGACCACGCCCGCGCCCGCCAGGCTGCGCGGCGTCCCCGTGGGCGGTCCGGGGCGGCAGGATCACACATTTCTGGCCGAATCCGTTTTTTGCGACCACCATGACGCAGCGTTGACCCCCTGGGAGGAGCTTGGCCGGTGATGTGTGAAACAACAGCGCGCTTCGGCTCGACCGGACCGGTCGGGCGGGTGGGGCGCTTCCGGTCGTCGCGGGCGGGCCCCGGTGGCCGGAATGGCTATTGTCTTTAGAGACATGCTCCCGTCGAACCGCAGACTCGCGTTCCGCAGGCAGCCGCACCTGCTCGACGACACCGGGAGCGTCGGCGTGTGGATCACGCAGCCGGCGGGCATGGTCGTTCAGCTCTTGCGGGAGACGGTAGCGACCGGTGAGGCCGCGCGGTTCATCTCGGTCGACGCGTACCAGAAGCTCGTGGGCGTCATGCGCCCGGGGGAGCGGGCGTTCTTCATCTACGACATGGCGCTCATGGTGCGGTACGAGAGCGAGGCGCGCGTGATCCTGACCCAGTGGGGGCTCAACGTGCGCGACAAGATCGAGCACATCGTCGTCCGCCCGCCCCCGGAGATGAACAAGCTCGGACGCATGGGGATCCAGACGATCGCGGCGGCGATGAGCCTGGCAGGGGTGCAGCTCGACATCGTCGACGACCTCGAGCCGTTCCTGCGCGAGCAGAACCTTCGGCCTCGGATCAGCCTGACCTGAGGGGGCCTCGCCGGGAGCCCGACCCGAGGCGTCAGCCAAGCCTCGCGCCGCGTTCTCCTACATTCGAACGTTTACGTGGTCGTAGACGTTTACGTGGTCGTAGACGTTTACGTGGTCGTAGACGTTTACGTGGTCGTGGTCGTGGTCGTCAACGATAGGCCGTGAACGACCACGACCACGACCACGTAAACGTCCACGTTCACGTTGGTGGCGGATGGTGGGGTGGAGGGAGACGTCGAGACGGGCTTCGAGCCCTGAGGGCGGGAATCGCGCCGGGCGTCAGTGCCCGCCGCCGGTGCCCTTGATGTCCAGCTGAGGACGGGAGGGGTGCGGCCAGTCGAGGTGGAAGAACTTGCCGCGCGGCTGATCCGTGCGCTCGTAGGTGTGCGCCCCGAAGTAGTCTCGCTGAGCCTGCAGGAGATTTGCAGGCAGATGGGGCGCGCGATACCCGTCGTAATACGACAGGGCCGACATGAACGCAGGCGCCCAGACGCCGTTCTGCGCGGCGATCGACACCACCTTGCGCCAGTTCGCCTGCCCCTGCTTGATCTGATCGTTGAAGTACGGATCGAGCAGCAGGTTCGTCAGGCCAGGATTGCGCGTGTACGCCTCCGTGATCTTCTGGAGGAAGCGGGCGCGGATGATGCAGCCGCCGCGCCAGATGCTCGCGATCGTGCCGAAATCAAGCGTCCACTTGTACTCCGCCTGCGCCGCCGCCATGAGCTGGAAGCCCTGCGCGTAGGCGCAGATCTTCGAGCAATAGAGCGCGTCGCGGATCGCCGTGATCGTCCCCTGCCGGTCCACGACCGGGGTCGGGGTCGGGCCAGAGAGGTGCTTCGAGGCCTCGACGCGCTCGTCCTTCAGCGCAGAGAGGCAACGGGCGAACACCGCCTCCGCAATGGCGTTCGCAGGAATGCCCATGTCGAGCGCATTGCTGCTCGTCCACTTGCCCGTGCCCTTCTGCCCCGCCGTGTCGAGGACGAAATCGACGAACGGCTTGTCCTTCTGGACAGGGTCCTTCTGCTGGAGGATATCGGCGGTGATCTGGATGAGGTACGAGTCGAGATCTCCGCTGTTCCACTCGGAGAAGACCCGAGACATCTCGTCCTTCGACAACCCGAGCAGCCCGTCGAGGAGCGTGTACGCCTCGCAGATGAGCTGCATGTCGATGTACTCGATGCCGTTGTGGACCATCTTCACGTAATGGCCCGCGCCGTTCGGCCCGATGTACGCCGTGCAGGGGACCCCGCCCTCCACCGGCTTGCCGGGGGACGCACCCTCGATCGGCTTGCCGGTCGCCGGATCGACCTTGGCGGCGATCGCGCGCCAGATCGGCTCCAGGTGCTGCCAGGACGCGGGATCGCCGCCGGGCATCAGCGAGGGGCCGAAGCGCGCCCCCACCTCGCCGCCGGAGACGCCCGAGCCGAAGAACTTGCACTGCTTCGCGTACTCCTGCTCCCGGCGGATGGTGTCGGTCCAGAGCGAGTTGCCCAGATCGACGACGATATCGTCCGGCTCGACGCCCGCCTCGATGAGCTGCTTGACCACCATGTCCACAGGCGGACCGGCCTTGACCAGGATCACCGCCTTGCGCGGCTTCTTCAGCGCGCGGACGAAATCCTTCAGCGTCTCGCAGCAGACCAGGCCGCCGGGCGTGCTCGGGTTCCTCGCGACGAAGTCCTTCGCGACCTGCACCGTGCGGTTGTACACGGCCACCTTGAACCCGTGGTCGGCCATGTTGAGCGCGACGTTCTCGCCCATGACGGCCAGCCCGATCATGCCGATGTCGCAGCTGGATGTGGCATCATTCATCCCGGTTCTTCTCCTTCACACGTGGCTCTTTCGCCGTCAGCGACCGCTGCGCTGCGCGGCCAGGACGACGGGTCAGCAAGCCGCGAGCCGCGAAACGCAGGCCGCAGGCCCGCGCGCCGTCGATCTCGCTGGGTCGGCTGGGAGCCACGGGCGCGCATTCTGAGCAGGCCGGCGGCGCGGCGTCCAGTGCGCTCGTGTGCCATGGTACGCTCTCGCCGATGCGACCGGGCCCGGCGCTCGCAGGCCTCCGTTCGCGCGCCCTTTCGACGCGGTCGCGGCGCTCGCGGCGCTCGCAGCGCCAGCGCGCGAGGCGAGCGCCGCGAGCCGCCTGGCCGCATGGCAGGCGCTCGCGGAGCACGCGCGGGCGGCCTCGACGCCGTCCACCTGAAGCTGAAGGGCGACGTCGAGCCGTCGATCCGGTGACCGACCGCGACGCCGGATGGGCAGCGGCGAGTGGCCGCGGCTCGCGCCGTTCGGCGACCTTGGCCTCTACGGCGGCGCCGGCCCGGTGCGCTACGCCTTCTCCGCGGATCCTGCGGTCCCCAGCGTCGGGCGCGAGGTCGACGAGGCGACGAGGATCGCGCTCTCCGGCGATGTGTCCGCGGGGCTCCGGCTCCGCTTGACTTCGTACCTCAGCCGGCTCCGCCGCTCACCGAGCTGTCCTACAACGTGGAGGCGATCGGCCAGGGTATCCTATCCAGCATCCGCTCGACCAGACGATCTACACGATCGGTCGCAAGCTCGATATCGGCGGGTTCGACGTGTCCCACGGGCCCCGGCTGCTCACGGTGCTCGTGCTCTGATGCGGCGCTTGCGCTCGCGCTCCCCTGGCGCGCGCCTGCCTGTCGGACAGTGCCACTGACGATGTCGATGTGTCTGTCGTGAAAAACGATCAGAACGGACGGGCGCCACGCCGCCGCCGGAGGGCCCTTTGACCCCTGAAATCACGGGGGTTTCTCGCCGACGACGATCGGTCGAGACGCCCCGCGAGCGGGGCGCGTGGCATCCAGCAGCGCAGGACGCGCGGCCTGCGCAGATCTGGCGCAAACACAGACCAAACTCAGACATAGAGCAGATATGGCGAGCGCTCCCTACATCGTGAGTTCGATGTGGGCAGTCTTACAGCCATAGAGTTTGCAAAGTTTGCAAGTTAACGAGTGCGGTCGTCCGACCAAGTGGTGTAACCTCGTTCGACGCGGGTGAGACTATGTCGCTGAACTTCAACGAGGGGATGCTGTTCGCTGGTAGGTACCGCGTCGTGCGCAGCATCGCGACGGGTGCGATGGGGGCGGTCTACGAGGTCGTCCACGTCGAGACGGATCGGCGGCGGGCGCTCAAGGTCATGCACCCACACCTCGCCGAGAACCCCGAGTTCCACGCGAGGTTCAAGCTCGAGGCGCGCATCGCCGCGCGCATAGCGACCGAGCACATCGTCGAGGTGTTCGACGCCGGGATCGACCTGGACACCGGCATGCCGTTCCTCGTGATGGAGCTGCTCCGCGGCGAGGAGCTCAGCAAGCGCGTCCGCCGCGGCGGGCGCTTGCCGCCGGAGAACGCCATCGCCTACCTGCGCCAGACCGCGCACGCCCTGGACAAGACGCACGCGGCCGGCGTGGTCCACCGCGATCTGAAGCCCGCGAACCTCTTCCTCGCGGCGAGCGACGACGACGACGAGATCCGGATCAAGGTGCTTGACTTCGGCATCGCGAAGCTGGTCGCCGAGACCGCGGTCGAAGGGGCGAACACCGCCGCCCTCGGGACGCCGCTCTACATGGCGCCCGAGCAGTTCAGCGGCGAGACGATCACGCGCGCGGTCGACCTCTTCGCGCTCGGCATGATCGCGTACACGACCCTCGTCGGCAAGGCCTACTGGCTGAACGACATGCGCGAGTACAGCAACTCGCTCGCGTTCGCGGTGATCGCGATGCACGGCCCGCAGGAGCCCCCGTCTGTGCGCGCGGAGAAGGAGGGGGTGAAGCTGCCCCCGGGCTTCGACGCGTGGTTCGCGAAGGCGACGGCGCGCGAGCCCGGGGCGCGCTTCCCGACCGCTTCGTCCACGGTGGAGGCGCTCGCCGAGGTCTTCGACATCGCCCCCATGACGGTCAGGTCGTCGCGCCTGGCTGCGCTGGAGACGCCGATCCCGCGGTATAGCCACGTCAGCCAGGGGCCCGGGTCGTCGATGCCGGTGGCCGCCCAGTCGTCCAGCACGGGCGTGGAGACCCGGGTCGGCACCGGCACCGGCGCCGGCACCGGCACCGCGGCGGCGCCGCGGAGCCGATCCGCGCTCGCCGTCGCGGCCATCGCCCTGGTCGGCGGCAGCGCCATCGCCCTCGCCGCGTTCACCAAGGGCGGGTCCCCGGCCCCCGGCAACGCCGAGCATGCGCAGGCGGCGCAGGCAGCGGCCGCCGCGCCCCCCTCCACGCCGCCCGAGGCCGCCCAAGGCGCAGCCCGCCTCGAGGCGTCCGGCACGCCCAGCTCGACCGACCTCGCGGCGTCTGCGATCCCCGCCGCCGCGCCGCCCGCGAACAGCAGGCTGGGGATCGCTCCCGAAGTGCTGGCGAGCGCGAAGGCGTCACCGGCGCCGCGCACCCCGGCGCCGCCGCCCGGCGCCTGGCGCAGGATCGCGCCGACCGCCTCCCCCGCCCCTGCGGCGAAGCCCAAGGAGCGGGAGTCGCTCTACGGGGCAGACTGAGCGCCGCGCCGACCCACAACCCGCTGATTTTTTGCCTGGGGCGGTCCCAAAGGAGGTATCTCATGTTACCTCCGATGCGAACCATCTGGCCCGGCGCTGTCCTGAGCGGATTACTGAGCCTTGTTATCGCCGCGCCAGCGAGCGCGCAGCCCGACGCCGTGGCCGTGGCCGAGTCGCTCTTCAACCGGGGCCTCGCGGACATGCTGGCCGGTAAGTTCCAGACCGGCTGCCCTGCCCTCACCGAGAGCTATCGGCTCGATCCTCGCCCGGGACGGCTCTTCACGCTCGCCGAGTGCGAGGCCAAGTGGGGGCGCACGGCGACCGCGGTCTCGCGCTACAACGACTTCCTCGCGCTCTACTCCCGCATGTCGGAGTCCGAGCAGCTCAAGCAGTACGATCGCTACAAGATCGTGCTCGAGCAGCGCGACGCGCTCGTGCCGCTTGTTCCACAGCTCACGCTGTCGCTGCCGGCCGACGCGCCCGCTGGGACGCTGGTGCAGCGCGACGGCATCACGCTGGAGGGGCCTTCGCTCGGGATCGCGCTCCCCGTCAACCCGGGCGAGCACGTCGTGACGACGAGGGCGCCGGGCGGGCCCGTGCACGAGATGCAGTTCACGATCGAGAAGTCGGAGCAGAAGACGATCGAGCTCGAGGTGAAGCTCCCCGACACGCCGCCGCCCGCGACGCCGACGGATCAGCCGCCCCATCAGTCCGCCTTGCCGCCGTCGCAGCACGATGAGGGCGCGTCGCGGGCGCAGGCGCCGACCGGGACCAGCGGCCGGCGCGTGCTGGCCTATGTGACGGGCGGGCTCGCCTTGGGCGGGCTGATCGCCGGGGGCGTGACGGGAGTGCTGGCGCTCGACGAGAGCCGCCGCGCGGATGAGGACTGCGACGACGTCGGCTCCGGCAGGGCGGTATGCAATACCGCCGAAGGGCAGGCCGCTGGAAAGCGCGCGAAGGACCTGGGGCTGGTGAGCACGATCGGCTTCGGCGCCGGGGCGGCGCTGGCCGGCACAGCGTTGGTGCTCTTCCTGACCGAGCCCTCCTCGTCCGGTTCGCAGGCCAGCGCAACCACCGGCGCGCAAGCCAACGCCGCGCACCGCCACCAAGCAGGCGCGGTGACCTGGTCGCTGCTCGCGGGACCGACCGGCGGCGGCGTCGTGGTGCGCAGCCAGTGGTGAACCAGCCCGCGCCCGTCGCCGCCTTCGCGCGCGCACGGTAGCGCGGCGCACGCGCGCGCACGGCAGCGCGGTGCGCACAGCGATGTGGCGCACGCGCAGCGCGCGCTCACGCCGCCTCGAAGCCGCGTTGCGATGCGACGTCCAAGGGAAATCCACGATGGCCTCACCGCGCACCGTCGGAACCTTGCGCCTCGTCGTGGGGCGCGGCCGAGCGTAGTATCCCATGGAAAACTACAGGCCGACGCGCCCAGGCGGGTGAGGCGGTGAGGAAAGGGCAACTCATGATCACGAAGACCACGATGGCCATGTTCGCGGTCGCAGCCTCCGGTCTGCTCGCAGGCTGCACGGAGACGCTCGATTCGCAGCAGATCAAGACCGGAGGGATCTCGGCGACCCTGGAGGCGATCGCCGAGAGCGCGTCGTCGACGACCGTGCGGGCTACCCTCAAGGCCGGCGGCGACGAGAGCAACACGTACGTCATCCTGAGCGCGGGAGATCGGATCTCGGCGACCGTGGACGGCGAGGCGGTCGCGATGTCCGCCGAGAGCTCCGGGGTCTACGAGGCTGACGCCGACGTCGGCGCAGGAGGCACCGAGATCAAGGTGCTGCTGGACCGCGACGACGAGGACGACGACGACGCGACGAACAACGTGGGGACGCTCCCCGATCCGTTCGACCTCGAGGCGCTGCCCAGAGAGCCAGTCCTGCGCGGCGAGGACCTCACGATCGCGTGGTCGCCGAGCGCGTCCGGGGACGACATGGTGATCGACGTGAAGGGCGACTGCATCTTCTCCAAGACGTTCGATGTGGGGGGCGACCCGGGGACGTACACCATCGAGGCGGGCGAGCTGGAGGCGACCAGCTCGCGGGAGCCCGAGAGCTGCGACGTCGACGTCGTGATCCGCCGCTCGCGCAACGGTACGACGGACAACAACCTGGACCCGGAGAGCTCGTTCGAGCTGAGCCAGGTCCGGGGAGGCCGCTTCACCTCGGCCCCCTGAGGCGCCCCGGCCCCCTCCCCCCACGGGGCCTGGCGCCGCGCCCTAGCCCCGCCCACCAGGAGCCGGGCGTGGCGGGCTCAGCCGAACAGCGCGGCGTAGTCGTCCTCGCGGAAGCCCACCAGCACCCGGTTTCCCTTCACCAGCACAGGCCGCTTCACGAGCTTCCCGTCCTCGGTGAGCCACCGCGTGACGTCGGCGTCGCTCGCGGCGTCCACCCGCGCCTTGCCGAGCGCGCGGTAGCTCTGCCCGCTCGTGTTGAGCCACCGGCGCACCGAGAGCCCGCTCGCCGGGACCCACCGGGCGAGCTCGGCGGCCGTCGGCGGCTCATCGACGATGGGGCGCACGGCGACGTCGATGCCGCGCTCGCCGAGCCACTTCAGCGCTCGCTTGCAGGTGCTGCAGCCGGCATAAGAGAGGATCTGGACCTTGCTCATGCCGGGCCTTCTGCCCTCTCGGCCGTGCGACATCAAGCGCCGATGAGCGCGAAAAAGGAGATAGAAAGCGCGCTCATAGCAGGAGAGAAAAAAAAGGGCTCCTGTGCAATGCGCCCGGAATGCGCCCGGAATGCGCCCGGAGACGAGCAATGCATCGATTGACCGCGGGCGGTTCATGGCGCGCGCCGGCGAAAGCGGCGGACGAAATGCCGCATCGCGCGACGGGCTGTCTGCTATAGGGGGCGCGGAAAGGAGCCGCCCCCAGCGGCAGCGCGCCTCGTGATCCGTCTCGATTCCATCAGCAAGCAGCACGGCAAGCAGATCCTCTTCCTCGAGGCCTCCGCGGCGGTGAACCGCGGCGAGAAGGTCGGCCTGGTGGGGCCCAACGGCTCGGGCAAGACGACCATCTTCCGGATGATCACCAAGGAGGAGGCGCCCGACGGCGGCCAGGTCGCCATCGATCGCGGCGTCACCGTCGGCTACTTCAGCCAGGACGTCGGCGAGATGAAGGGCAGGAGCGCCGTCGCCGAGACCATGGACGGCGCCGGCCCGGTCTCCGACGTCGCCGCGGAGCTCCGCGAGCTCGAGGCCGCGCTCGCCGACCCCGAGCGGATGGATGAGATGGAGAGCTTGATCGAGCGCTTCGGGCAGGCCCAGGCCCGCTACGAAGAGCTCGGCGGCTACGCGCTCGACGCCAAGGCGCGCGAGATCCTCGCGGGGCTCGGGTTCAGCCAGGCCACGATGGACGGCGACGTGGGCGCCCTCTCGGGCGGGTGGAAGATGCGCGTCGCGCTCGCCCGCATCCTCCTCATGAGGCCCGACGCGCTCCTGCTCGACGAGCCGACCAACCACCTCGACATCGAGTCGATCATCTGGCTCGAAGGGTACCTGAAGCAGTATGCCGGTGCGCTCGTCATGACCTCGCACGACCGAGAGTTCATGAACCGCATCGTCACCAAGATCATCGAGATCGACGGCGGCGAGCTCACCAGCTACTCCGGTAACTACGAGTTCTACGAGCAGCAGCGCGCCATCAACGAGCAGCAGGCCGAGGCGCAGTACGAGCGCCAGCAGGCGATGCTCGCGAAGGAGATGCGCTTCATCGAGCGCTTCAAGGCCCAGGCCGCCAAGGCGGCGCAGGTCCAGTCGCGCGTGAAGAAGCTGGAGAAGATCGACAAGGTCGAGCCGCCGAAGCGCAGGAGGACGATCCGCTTCGAGTTCAAGCCCGCGCCGCGCTCGGGCGACGACGTGGCGCGGCTCAGCGGGGTGAAGAAGTCGTTCGGCGGGCGCTCCATCTACGACGGATTCGACCTCCTGATCCGCCGCCGCGAGCGCTGGTGTGTGATGGGCGTAAACGGCGCCGGCAAATCCACCCTCCTCAAGCTCGTCGCGGGGGCCTCCGCCCCGGACGCAGGCGGGGTGAACGTCGGCGCGAGCGTGAAGCTGGGGTATTTCGCGCAGCACGCGATGGAGCTCCTCGACCCGACCCGCTCCGTCTGGGAGTCCATCGTGGCGGCCTTCCCCCAGGCCTCGATCGGCTCGCTCCGCACGCTCGCCGGCGCGTTTGGCTTCTCCGGCGACGACATCGACAAGCCCTGTCGCATCCTGTCCGGCGGCGAGAAGGCGCGCCTCGTGCTCGCGATCATGCTCTATGATCCGCCGAACTTCCTCGTGCTCGACGAGCCGACGAACCACCTCGACATGGCGACCAAGGAGATGCTCGTCGGGGCGCTCTCCTCGTTCGAGGGCACCATGCTGTTCGTCTCGCACGATCGCCGCTTCCTCGCCGCGCTGTCCAACCGCGTCCTGGAGCTCTTGCCCGACGGGCCGCGCGTCTATGGCGGGGGATACCTGGAGTATGTCGCCCAGAGCGGACACGAGGCGCCAGGCATCCGGAGCTGACCCGCGCCGACGTGGCGCGTGCGCGGTGTGTGGCGCGCGCGGCGAGCAAGCTCCGCCCGGGAGCTGCGCTCTTTCGTCGATTCGATTCATCGCTAGGTGAACACGTGCTCAAGGATTCGCGCTATCGTGAGGTCCCCGATGGATCTGCTCGGTAGACCGAACCCAAAGCGGCTCTCCGACTTCATCCAGCGCCACCACGACGCGCTCCTGGATGCCTGGAAGCGTCGAGTCCAGGCGCTCAGCCCGGCGCGGCGGCTGCCCGCGCCGAGGCCGATCGACCACCTCCCGGACATCCTCGCCTACATCGCCGAAGGCACGCGCAGCGCGGGCGCGGCGGCCGCGATCGACCGGAAGCACCGGGGGGTCCCTGGGCTCCACGCGTTGAGCCGGCTCGCCCACGGGTACGACCTCGCCGACGTCGTGATGGAGTACGCGGCGCTCCGCGCCGTGATCCTGGAGCTCTGGGAGCGGGAGGGCGGCGGGGACGGGGGGCGTGAGCTCATCCAGCTGAACGGGACGATCGACGAGGCGATCGCCGACGCGGTGTCCCGTTACCAGGCGGCGCGCGTGCGCCTGCTCCAGGCGCTCGACGCCATCTCGACGGCCGCGCTCGGCAGCAGCGATCTGGACACCTTCCTGAAGGCGCTCCTCCGCGCCACCCGGGAGGCGACGGCCGCCGTGGACGTGGCGATCGTCCTGCTCGGGGACGGGGACGCCCTCGAGGTCCACGCGACCGCCGGCCTCGATGACGGGCCGCTGCCCGGGCCCCCGCTCGAGGCGGCGCGGGAGTTCGCCCGCGCGGTCCTCGCGCTGCGCGGGCCCACGTCGCTCGACGCCGCGGCCAGCGGCTTGCCTGTGACCGCGCGGGAGATCCGGGGGAGGGGGCTTCGCGCCGTCTACGGCGTGCCGCTGATCCACGAGGGGCACTCCATCGGCGTCGCGATCCTCGGCTCCCGCAACGCCGAGGAGTTCTCCGAGGACGACGCGCTGATGCTGCGCACGATGACCAGCCGGGCGACCGGCATCATTGTGCAAGCGCAGCTCGTCGCGAAGGAGCGCGCGTCGCGGCGCCAGGCGGACGACGCCCGCGCCTTGCTCGCGACCGTGGTCGAGCAGATGCCGGCGGGGCTCGTCATCGCCGAGCCGCCGACGGGGCGCGTCCTCCTCTCGAACACCCAGGCCGGGGCGATCTTCGGGCTGCCGCTCCTGGAGGTCCACAGCATCGATGGCTACGCGGTCTGCCGGGGCTTCGACCCGCGGTCGGGCAGGCCCTACGAGGCCCGGGATTGGCCCCTCGCGCGGACGATCACGACCGGCGAGGTCGTGATCGACGAGGAGATCGACATCGTCCGCGACGACGGCGCGCAGGGGCGGATCCTCGTGCGCTCGGCGCCGGTCCGGGATCCGGTCGGGCGCGTGATGGCGGCCGTCGTGACCTTCTTCGACATCACGGAGCGGACGCGCACCGAGCGGGGGGAGCGCTTCCTGGCCGCCGCGAGCGCGGCCCTCAGCGACACCCTCGACTTCCAGGGCACGCTCGACCGGGTGGGGCACCTGACGGTCCCCGAGCTGGCAGACTGGTGCGTCATCCAGACGCTCCCGGACCTCGAGCAGTCGCGCGGGATCACGGTGACGCACGCGCGCCCCGAGGAGCTCCAGAGGGCGCGGGCGCTCTTCCGCGAGCTGGATCCCCCGCCGCCGCTGGCCGCGCTGCTGGAGCGGGCCCTCTGCAGCGAGCGCCCGGAGCTCATCGGGGATCTGTCGCACCCGCTGGTCGCCTCGCTCGACGAGAACGGCGCCTTCCGGCGGTTCGTGCGGGCGCTCGGGATCACGTCGGCCCTGGTGGTCCCGATGGTCGCGCGGGGCCGCACCTTCGGCTGCATCACGCTGGCGACGGCGGGGTCCGGCCGGGTCTACGACCAGGCGGACCTCGCGGTGGCGCACGACCTGGCGCAGCGGGCAGCGCTCGCCGCGGACAACGCCCGCCTCTACGAGGCGGCGCAGCGCGCGATCGAGCTGCGGGACAACGTGCTCGCCACGGTGTCCCACGACCTCAGGAACCCCCTGAGCGCGATCCTCACGGCGGCCGCCGTGATGACGAAGCGCGCGGCGACGCGGGGAGAGAAGGGTGACACGAAGGCGATCCAGGCGATCCAGCGCTCGGCGCACCGGATGGATCGGCTGCTCCACGACCTGCTCGACTTCGCGAGCCTGCGCGCCGGCCGGCTGGCGCTGCGCCGGCAGCCGCAGGATCCGCGGGAGATCGGCAGGGAGGCGGTCGAGACGTTCGAGTCGCAGGCCCAGGAGAAGGGGGTCCAGCTGGGGGTCGTGGCGACCGACGACGTGCCGCTCGTCACGTGTGATCGCGATCGGGTGCTCCAGGTGCTCACCAACCTCCTGAGCAACGCGCTCCAGGTGACGGGCGCCCAGGGGGCGATCACGCTGCGGTGCGAGCGCGGCGAGGAGCACGTCGTCTTCTCGGTGGCCGACACGGGGCCGGGGATCCCGGAGGACGAGCTGCCCCACCTCTTCGAGCGGTTCTGGCGCGGCCAGCGGAACGGCTACAAGGGCACCGGGCTCGGGCTGGCCATCGCCCGGGAGCTCGTGGCGGCGCACGGGGGGACGATCCACGTGGAGAGCCGCGTGGGGGTGGGGACGACCTTCAGGTTCACGATCCCCGTCATGGACGAGGGGTGAGCGGGGGCGGCGGGCAGACGGGACAGCCGCCGCAGGGGAGGAGTGGACGATCAAGCGCGCCGGTCCCAGGAGTCCTCGGGAAGGAGGAAACATGGGAGTCGATACGACGCACGATCCGCCGGGCGACCTGCGCCTCGCGCACGAGGTCAGCGAGGAGAAGTGGCCTGTCCCGCAGGCGGATGTCCCGGGCGTCCGCGGGCCGATCACGCCGTCTGGCGAGATCGAGGGCGCTCCCCCCGACGAGGTCGATAGCTGGGGCAGCGAAGGCGGCGCCGGCTCGTACGCGGGGGGGCCGATCATCTCGACGACGAAGCCCCCCGCGCGGGGGTCGAACCGCGCGCCGGCGTAGCGGGAAGCATCGCTGATGCCGCCCGGCCAGCAAGCGCGACATCAGGGCAACCGGTGGGCGCTGCAGACAGCGAGAAGAAATCAAATCGACCCGTGAGAATTTCAAACGGCTACCGCAAGGCGGCTTGTCGCCGACGATCTCGGTGACAGGGCCCTTGGCGGGCAGCTTCGTCAACGGCAGAATGGGCGCCCTCAAACGAGCGAGAAGGAGAGCCCATGTCCAGACGTCGACGGATCAACACCAACGACATGCCCCGCTCGGGGAACGTGATCCACGTGAGCGCGAGGCAGATGTGGGAGCTCGCGTGGGTGCGGAAGCTGGGTCTCGAGGACATCGAGTGGGACCCGGCGCACTCCTGCGAACACTGTTCGAGCGACGCCCCCCGGCCGCCACCTCACGGCAGCCGCGCGGACCTGGGCGCGCACCGCTGCATGTAGGCCGGCTCGGGGCAGCCGTCGTGCGTCAGGATCTCGCCGTCCAGGCACTTCACGAGCGCCGCCCGGATGTCGAGGCACCTCCCCCGCCCCGCCTCCACACATCGATGCTCCGTGGTGGTCCCGTTGGCGCAGCCGTCGAGCTGGCCCTCGGGGCACTCGAGGAGCGGCCCAGTCGAACAGTCGTTCTCCCGCCGCTCGCCCGCCGCCGTCGTCGACGTCCCCTGGGTCGCCGGCTGCTGGCTGGAGCAAGCCGCGCCCGAGACGAGCGCGAGCCCCGTGAAGACGAGCCCCGTGAAGAAGAGGCTCAGGCCCCGACGGGGCGAGTCGCTGCGCGTGTTCATACCGTCGTTCTCCGTGGATGAAGCCCGGCCCCGGAACCCCGAAGGCGGGTCGCCGCCCGAGCGGGCGGCAGCGTACTCCACTCCACGTCCACGGGAAGACAGGGGCCCGGCGCACGCTCGCTCGTCTCGCAGGCGCGGCCCAGGTCAAGACCCGATGGCCCTGGTCAAAACGCGCCGCCGCCGTGCGCGAGCAGCGACCAGCTGTCTCCGCCTGTCCGGTTCGTCACGCCGCCGATGGTCAGGTCATCGAAGAACGCAGGGCGGACGTTGAACCGAGCGCCCACCTTGACGTTGCGCGTGACGAGCCGCTCCACGCCCGCGGTGAGCGGCACCGACACCGCGAACGGGTCGCCGCCGCGGCCCGCCCAGCCCACGTAGCCCACGCCCGCGACCACGAACGGCTGCACGATCGCCTCGTCAGCGCGCAGGATGTTGTAACGCAGGCCCGCGTCGAGCGAGGTCATCACGAGCGATTTCCCCACGATCGTTCGCTGGTTCACCGAGCCGGTGTAGTTGGCCTCGACGGCCACGCGCGGCGACATGCTCCCGGTCACCCGCACGTTCCAGCTCGGCCCGACGCCCGCGGCGCCGCCCACGTAGCCCAGCATGCCGAAGCCGCCTTCGACCGCGATGGACGGCTCGGGGATGCGCCGGATGAGCGGTTGATCCGCCGGAGGGATGTTGCCTGCCGGCCGGACGTGCTGATCCCGGCCCGCCGCGCCCTGCGCCTCCGCCGCGCCGGCGAGCGCCATCATTCCGGCGGCGATCATGGCGGCCGCCGCGAGTCGTCGCGTGCTCATTGCAGTTGTCTCCGGTTGGCTCGTTCCGTCTTCGACGACCGCCTCGTGCACACCGCAGGCCACACGCGGCTGTGCAGCGCAGGCCCGGCGGGCTCCACCCTGCACCGCGCCGCCGGCCGCCACCGAAACCGCAGCGCCACCGAAACCACGGCGCCGCTCGCACGTATCTCGGACGTGGAACGCACATCGAGCAGACGGACGAGCGAGGGCGATGACCCCGATCTCCCTTCCCGGGCGCCGGCCTTCCTGTTCAAGTGGAGACCGCTGCGCGCCGTCGTGCGCGGGCGCGCGACAACCCGAGAGATCCAGGAGGCGAGCGTGAAGACGATCCGGACCAAGGCTTTGCTTCTCCTCGCGCTCGCGGCCGCCGGCCTGGGCGCGGCCGCGTGCCAGGGGGAGCAGCCGAGCCTCGCGCCCGCCGCGACCGAGCTCAAGGCGCCGGAGCCGAAGGCGCCCGCCGCGGCGGCCTTCGCGATCGACCGCGCGGGCAGCAAGGTCGAGCTCGTGATGGATGCGCCGCAGGAGAAGATCCGCGGGCGGATCGCGGGCGCCGCCGCGGGGACGCTCCAGGTCGACCCCGCCGACATCACGAGGACGACGGGCCTCATCACGGTCGACCTCTCCACGATCGAGCTCTTCCAGACCGCCGTGGGCGACGACGGCAAGCCCGGCGAGGAGAAGAAGAGCGACCTGCAGAACCAGCACGCGCGCACCTGGCTCGAGATCTCGAAGGACACGCCCGACGACGTCCGGGCGAAGAACGAGAAGGCCCAGTTCGCGATCCGGTCGATCTCGACCTCCGGCGAGAAGGACCTCTCGAAGCTGTCCGGCGCAGAGCGGACGGTGACCGTCACGGCGTCGGGCGACCTGCTGCTGCACCAGCGGCAATCCCCGAGGACCGTGGAGCTCATCGCCACGTTCAGGTACGAGGGCGAAAGGCCCGCGAGCGTCACCGTGAAGACGGCGAAGCCGTTCCCGGTGGGGCTCGCCGAGCACGACGTCCGCCCGCGCGAGGCGTTCGGCAAGCTCGCCCAGAAGACGCTCGAGGTGCTCTCGCCCAAGGTTGCCAAGGAGGCGATGGTGACGCTCGATCTGACCGCGACCGCCGGCGCGGCCCCCACGGCGCCGGCGGCGGCAGCGGACGGCGGCGCGCGGTGAGCGCGGCGCGCCGCCCGAAAGTGGGCCGTTGCGGCGACGCAGCGGCTCTGAGATGACACGGCGGTCCGGAAGCCGCCGGAAGCCGGATCACGCCTCGCCCGCCGGAGGGCGCAGGCCCGTCGAGACGACAACGGTGGGCGCAGGCCCGTCGAGACGACAACGGTGGGCGCAGGCCCGTCGAGACGAGAACCAGAGGAGCCACACGATGCTGTCGAAGAAGAGCATTTACGAGACCCTCGCCGCGTTGAGCGCCGGCGCCATGGTGATGAGCGGCTGCGCCGGCGCGCAGGCGCCGGTCAACGCGAGCGAGGTCCCCGCAGAGCAGACCGCCGCCCCGGCCGAGCCCGCGCCGGCGCCCGCGCCTGCCGAGACCGCCACCGGCGACGCCGCCGCGGGCGCGAACGTCCCCGCCGCCCCGGCCGAGCCCACGCCGCCGAGCGACGCGCAGTCCGCCGCGACCTCGCCGAAGGTCGCCCCCACGGCCACCCCGGCGGCCACGGCCGCGCCGCCCACGCCGCCCACCGCCGCCCCGGCCAACGCCGCCCCGGCCAAGCCCGGCGCCAAGAAGGCGGGCGCCGCCGCGAAGAAGCCCGGCCACGCGGGCTGCGGCCAGGGCACCTGCGGCTGATCGCGGCCCCCCGCGCCCTCCCCGTACCCCCATGACCGGCAGCGCGCTCACCGGTGTCGGCCTCGGGCTCCGATGGGAGTTCCTCGACGAGGTGCTCGCGGCGCTCGACGCGCCCGATCACGGCGCGCGCGACGCGGCGCTGCCCGTCCCCTTCTTCGAGCTCTCCCCCGAGAACTACATGCGGCGCGGCGGCTACTTCCCCGCCGCGATCGAGCGCGTCCGGGAGCACCGCCCGATCCTGACGCACGGGCTCACCCTGTCCGTCGGCGGGCTCGATCCGCTCGACGCCGGCTACCTGCGCGCGCTCGGGGGGTTCCTGGAGCGGCTCGATCCCCCCTTCCACAGCGACCACCTCTGCTTCTCCGGGGTGGACGGCGCGTTCCTGCACGACCTCCTGCCGCTCCCGCACACGTCCGCGGCCGCCGCCCACGCCGCGGCCCGTATCCGCGAGGCGGAGGAGCGGCTCGAGCGCCCGATGGCGATCGAGAACATCACCTACTACCTGGTCCCGGGCCGCGCCTCGCTCGACGAGGCCGACTTCCTCGTCGAGGTGCTCGAGCGCGCAGGCTGCCGGCTCCTGCTCGACGTGAACAACGTCTACGTCAACGCCCGGAACCACGGCTTCGACCCGATCGCGTTCCTGGAGAAGATCCCTCCCGAGCGCGTGGCCGCGATGCACGTCGCGGGGCACGAGTGGCGCGACGACGCGGAGGTCCTCGTCGACACGCACGGCGCGCCGGCGATCGCCCCCGTGCTCGACCTGCTCGCCCGCGCGGTCGCGCGGACCGGGCCGGTGCCGGTCGTGCTCGAGCGGGACAACGACGTGCCGCCGCTCGGCGCGCTGCTCGCCGAGCTCGCCGAGGTCGACGCGGCGTACCGGCGCGGGCTCGCCGCGCGGGAGGCGCGAGCGTGAGCGCAAGGCGCGAGGTGGGCGAGACGTGCGAGACGTGCGAGACGTGCGAGACGTGCGAGACGTCGAACGCGCCGCCGCCGGAGCTCGCGGCGCTGGAGCGGGCGCTCCAGCGGAGCGTGACCGCGCCGGACGGCGAGGTGATCGCGGCCGATCCCCGCGCGTGGCTCGCCCGCGCCGGGCTCGAGGGGCCGGACCTCGAGGCGATGGCGGCGCTCCCGCCGAAGCGGCTGCTGCTCTACCGGAGCCTCATCCGCCGGGGGCTGACGGGCGCGATCCGCGCCGGGATCCCGCGGACCGCGGCGCGGCTCGGCGCGCGGTTCGAGGCGGACGTGGCGCGCTTCATCGAGGCGGAGCCGCCCCGGTCGCGCTACCTCCGCGACGTCGCGTTCGAGTTCGTGGGCTTCGCGGCGCCGCGCTGGGCCGGGGATCCGGAGGTCCCCGCGTACCTCGCGGATCTCGCGCGCCACGAGCTGGCCGCCTTCGCGGCGGCGTGCGCCGAGCAGGACGAGGAGGCAGGCGCGATCGGGGCGTCAGAGCCGCTCGGCGACAAAGCGCCAGCAACACCGGGCGACGAGGCGCCGGAGACGCCGAGCGACGAGACACCGGTACCTCTCGGCGAAGCGCTGTCGCTCGACCGGGGGGCGCGCTTCCAGCGGGCCGCGGCGCTCGTGCGCTACGAGCACGCGGTCCACAGGCTGCAGGGCGACGAGTCGGCGCGCGACGTGCCGGCGCGCGAGCCCACGCGCCTGCTCGTGTACCGCGACGCCGCGCACGACGTGCGCTTCCTCGAGCTCACGCCGCTCGCGGCCGAGATCCTGCGCCGCCTCCTCTCGGGCGCCGCGCTCGGGGAGGCGGTGGTCGCGGGCTGCGCCGCGCTGGGACACCCGGTCGACGGGCCGGTGCTGGAGAGCACCGCGGCCCTGCTGGGCGACCTCGCCGAGCGCGGGGCGCTCCTCGGGCCTTCGCGATGATCGCCGGCGCGCAGACGGTGTATGCCGTCAGGACCGCCATGGATGAGTTCGCCCTGAACGAAGCGATGGACCGGTACGCGTGCGGCGACGCGCGCGCGTTTCCGGAGCTGCACCGCGCGCTCGCGGCGCGCCTGCTCGCGTACCTCACCCGCATGTGCGGCTCGGAGACGCTCGCGGGCGACCTCACGCAGGAGACGTTCCTGCGAATGCACCGCGCCCGATCGAGCTTCGCCCGCGGCGGCGCCGTCGCGCCGTGGGCCTACGCCATCGCGCGCAACGTCTACCTGGATCACGCGCGCGCCCAGAAGCACCGCGGCACCGAGCGCCTCCCGAGCGATCCGGGCGCGGAGCCGCCGGACGCGCGCGGCGCGGACGCCGAGGCGGTCGCGATCGCCTCCGAGACGGCGCGGGCGGTGGAGCGGACACTGGCGGGCCTCCCGGCGTCGCAGCGCGAGGCGTTCATCCTGATCCGGTACGAGGGGCTCAGCGTGCAGGACGCCGCGGCGGTCCTGGGGACGACCACGAGCGCGGTGAAGCTCCGCGCGTTCCGCGCCTACGAGGCGCTGCGGGCGGCGCTCGACGATCTCAAGCGGCGGCCCGAGGCGGACCGCGGCGCGGGCAGGGGCGCGGAGGAGGGGAACGACGACCGGCCCGCGACCGCGAGACCGGAGCGGAGCGGCCGCCGCGGCAAGGGGCAGGCAGGCGTCCGTGGAGGTGCCAATGGTGAATGAGAGCGACCTGCTGAAAGGGATGGAGGAGATCCCCGATCCCGCGGCCCACCTCGCCGCCCGCCCGCCGCCCGCCGTGGCCGAGGCGCCGGCCGAGCCGTCGCTGACGCGCCCGACGCGTGAGCGCCGCTCCTGGAGCGCGCTCCTGGCCGGGCTCGGCTGGATCCTGCTCGTGAGCTGGTGGGAGGGCTTCCGCGACGACCTCCCCTCTCTCCGGGTCGCCGTCCCGCTCGCCGTCACGGCGGTGCTCTCCGGTCTCGGCCTGCTGCTCGCGCTGAGCCCGCGCGCCCGGGGCCTGCCGGCCGGTGTGAGGGCGATCCAGGCGCTCGTCGTCGCGGTGCCGGCCGGGTTCCTGGCCGCGGCCGTCGCGACGTCGCCCATGGCCGATCCGCCGGTGCCGCTGGCGACGCATCTCCGGTGCGTCGCCAGCGCCGTCGGCACGGCGGTCCTGCCGTTCGCGCTGGCGGCGCTCGTGCTGCGCCGCTCGTTCCTGTCGGCGCCGGCGTGGCGTGGCGCCGCGATCGGGGCCCTGTGTGGCCTCGGGGTGGTGGTCGGCATCGGGACGCACTGCGACATCGACGATCTCCTCCACATCGCGTTCGCCCACGGCCTCCCGATCGCGTCCGGCGCGCTCCTCGGCGCCGCCGCCGGGTCGCTGCGCGGGCGAGCCTGAGGCGCCATGGCTCGATCGATGCAGCTCGTGTTCCTCTGTCTTGCGGCAGGACTGTGGCTCGGATGCGGCCGCTCCGGCGCCGGAGCCACGAACAACGGCGCCAACAGCGCCGCGACGGGCGTATCCAGCGGCGGCGGTGATGGCACGAGCCAGGGTACCGGCGCGAGCGGCGGCGGTGCGAGCGGCAGCGGTGCGAGCGGCAGCGGTGCGAGCGGCGGCGGCGGTGGAGCGGGCGGCAGCGGAGCGGGCGGCGGCGGCTCGCAGGCCGAACGCGCGTTCGCGGTCTATGTCGGTGGCCACCAGGGCCTCTTCGTCTTCCGCCTGGACGACGCCGACGGCGCGCTCTCGGCCGTGCAGGGCCCGCTCGACGTCGAGATGAACCCGACCTTCCTCGCCGTCGACCCCGCGCACCAGCGCCTCTTCGCGGCGAACGAGCTGAACGAGGTGGATGGGGAGCTGTCAGGCGCGGTCAGCGCGTTCCGGATCGATCCCCAGGGCGGAACGCTCGAGCTCATCAACAGGGCATCCTCGAAGGGCGCGGGCCCCGCCCACCTGTCCACGGATCGCTCCGGGCGCTTCGTCCTCGTCGCCAACTACGGCGGCGGGACGGCGGCGGTGCTCCCCGTCGGCCAGGATGGCGCGCTCGGCCAGGCGGTCGACGACGTGTCCTTCGGTCGCCGGACGAGGCCGCACCACGCCATGACCGATCCGGCGAACCGGTTTGCGTTCGTCACCAACCTCGGGCTCGACGAGATAGCGCAGCTCACCTTCGACGCGGACACGGGCCAGATGGAGCCGAACGACCCGCCAGCCCTCTCGCTCCCCGCGGACACGACGCCTCGGCACCTCGAGTTCCACCCGAACGGCCGGTTCGCGTATGTGATCAACGAGTCTGCCGGCTCGATCACCACCCTGAGCTACGATCCGTCGCGCGGGACGTTCACCGCCTTGGCCACCGTCTCGACCTTGCCCGACGGCGCGAGCGCCGAGGGAAACTTCTCCGCCGAGGTCCAGGTGTCCCCGTCGGGCAAGTTCGTGTACGGGTCGAACCGCGGCCACGACAGCATCGCCATCTTCGCGGTCGATCCCGAGCGGGGCACGCTCACGCCCGCCGGCCATGCCTCGACGCAGGGCATGACGCCGCGCCATTTCCAGATCTCGCCGACAGGCAAGCTGATGCTCGTCGCGAACCAGGACTCGAGCAACATCGTCGCGTTTCACGTGGACGAGGCGACGGGCGCCCTCGAGCCGACAGGCCGTGTCACCGAGGTCCCCGAGCCCACCTATGTCGGGATCGTGGCCCTGCCGGACCGCTGAGCGGGGCGAGCGACGTCGCCGACGCGGACCATTGTTCTGATGAATGGACGGGTCGTCGAACTGAAGCCAGGCGATGGTATCCGATTGAGCTCAACAGGCGTGTGCTCGCGCCGACCCGGCAAGGACCGAACACCGCCGTGGATCACCGCCCGAAATGGCGCTTCGGCTCCTCCCCCGACTTCTGCAGCATCACGATCTTCCCCGTCGGCGTCCCCACCGTCTTCACGAAGGTGGCCCGCTGTCGCCCGAGGACCCAGCTCGCCTCGGCGAGCTCCTCCTCGGCGCGCTGGCCCTTCACCAGCAGCACGATCCCGTTGGGCCGCACGAAGGGCACCGTCAGGGGGATCAGCATGACCAGGCGCCCCACCGCGCGCGCCGTCACCGCGTCGAACGCGCCGCGGAGATCGCCCTTGCCGAGCTGCTCGGCGCGCTCGGCGCGCACCGACACGTTGGTGAGCCCGAGGCTCGCGGCCACCGCGACGAGGAACGAAGCCTTCTTCTGCGTCGCCTCCACCAGAGTCACCTTCAGATCGGGCCGAGCGATGGCGAGCGGAAGGCCGGGGAGGCCCCCGCCCGAGCCGATGTCGGCGAGGCGCGCCCCCGCGCTCAGCTCCTCCAGGAGGGGCAGGAGCGTGAGCGAATCGAGGACGTGTTTCTCCCAGACCTCGACCGGATCCGTGATCGAGGTGAGGTTCATCAGGTCGTTCATCGCGAGCAAGCGCGCGAGGTAATCCCCGAGCTTGGCGATCACCGCGGCGTCGAGGGTGACGCCGATCGCCTCGAGGCGCTCCGCGAAGCCCTCCGGAGGCGTGAGCGGAGCGGGAGCCGGCAGCGGGAGCGGAGCGCGTTCGTCAGGGAGCATGGACTTCCGCACACCCTAGCAAGCTCCCCCTCGTGAAGCGCCGCAATTCTCGCGCTCGCCCCCCCCGCCCGCTCCGGGGCCGCCCTCCTGTTTCTCCAGGATCACCGCGTAGAACGCGAGGCCGATGCCCTCGCGATCCTCCTCCGTCATCGTCCCCACCGGGTAGCCGGCCACGACAGCATCGCCATTCGCCCGCGCCCCGGTGGCGGATCACTACATCGCCGAGAGGCGCCTCTGCAGCTCTTCGGGAGAGACGTCCTCGATCCGGCTCGCAAAGGACCAGCGATGGCCGAACGGATCGCGGAGCCAGGCCGTCCGGTCTCCGAACGGCTTGTCCTGCGGCGGGCGATCGATGGTCGCGCCTGCCGCCGCGGCCTGGGCGACGAGCGCGTCCACATCCTCCACGTAGACGACGACGGCAGGGCTGCTGCCTCCCAGCGTCTCGGGGCTGATGGCGCCGAGCTCGGGATACTCGTCCGACAGGAAGAACCGGGCTCGACCGATGGACAGCTCGGCGTGGCCGATCCGCCCGTCGGGCATCGGGATGCGCGAGTCCTCGCGCGCGCCGAACGCGCGCTTGTAGAACTCGATGGCTTCCGCGGCGCTCCGCGCGCTCAGGTAGGGGAAGCACGTCTGACCATCCGGGACGGGGTGGACCTTGCTCTTCGTCATCGTCGCGCTCCTTGGTGCTCGTCGTGGATCATGGCCCTTCCCGAGGGAAGGCCGGGAGTTGCCTTGACGATCGAGCGGCGCTCCTCGCGCGCCCGGGCGCCGGGGAGAAGGCGAGCCTCTCCTGGCGCGCGTCGCCTCGGCGATCCGGGTTGCCGCTCATCCTGGAGCATCGCGCCGACCTCGTATTGGACGAAATTTACCTGCGCGCCCGGCCGTGCGGCTTGACGAACGCGTAACACATCGGTTACACATCACGCCGATGGACGTCGTTGCCCAGGCGCTGGCGGATCCGATCCGGCGGGAGATCCTGCGGATGCTGCGCGATCGCACCGCCACGGCGGGCGCCATCGCCGGCGCGTTTCCGGTCAGCCGCCCGGCGGTCAGCCGGCACCTGCGCGTGCTGCGCGAGGCGGGCCTGGTGCGCGACGTCCAGTGCGGTCGCGAGCGCGAGTACCGCCTCGAGCTCGGTGCGCTCGCCGAGCTCGAGGCGTTCCTGCGAGAGCTGCACGCGACGAGCCCGTGGCATCGCCGGTTCGACGCCCTCGAGACCGAGGTGCACCGCGTCGGCCGGCAGCGGCGCATGGCGACCGCACCCCCGTCCCGCAACGAAGTGAAACGAAGGAAGGAGACCGCATGAGCCCCCGACCCACAGGCCGCGTCCGGAGCACGGCGACAGGCGCCGATCTCGTCATCACGCGCAGCTTTCGCGCCCCCATCGAGGATGTCTGGCAGAGCGTCACGGCGTCCGAGAGCACGGCGCGCTGGATCGGCCCGTGGAAGGGCGAAGCGGGGCCCGGCAAGACGGTGCGCCTTCAGATGACGTTCGAGCACGGGGCGCCGTGGTCTGACGTCTCGATCGACACGTGCGAGCCGCCGCATCGCCTCGCGCTCTCGGCCAAGGACGAGCACGGCGGGTGGCGGTTCGAGCTGTCGCTCGCGGCGAAGGGCGAGATCACCGAGCTCACCTTCGTCCAGCACCTCGCCGATCCAGCGCTCGCCGGCGATATCGGGCCGGGCTGGGAATACTACCTCGACATGCTCGTCGCCTCCAGGCTCGGCGATCCGCTGCCCAGCTTCGCCGACTACTATCCGGCGCAGCGTGCCTATTACCTCGGCGACGCGCGCACGCAGGCGTAGCGCGCGGGCGCTCGGCAGAAGTGATCATGATTTCCCCATCTCCTTCCCGGCGCTCCAGCCCTGAACGAGGAGAAGGAGCGGGCTGTGCATTCGCGGTGGCCCGGGATACGCTCGCGGCATGAAGATCATCCTTCCGGGCGGGAGCGGACAGGTAGGTCAGATCCTTGCGCGCGCCTTTGCGGCCGACGGACACGAGGTGATCGTCCTGTGCCGCAGCGCGAGCGTGCCCGCAGGGCGGGTCGTGCCGTGGGATGGACGCACGCTCGGTCCCTGGGCGCGCGAGCTCGACGGCGCCGACGCGGTGTTCAACCTCGCTGGCCGCAGCGTGAACTGCCGTTACACGGACGAGAACCTCCGCGCGATGAGGAGCTCTCGTGTGGACTCGACGCGCGCCGTCGGCGAGGCGATCGCCGCCGCCTCACGACCGCCGCGCGTATGGCTGCAGATGAGCACGGCCACGATCTACGCGCATCGTCATGACGCGCCGAACGACGAGGCGACCGGGCTCCTGGGCGGCGACGAGCCGGACGTCCCGTCGTACTGGCGCAACAGTGTCGAGATCGCCCGAGCGTGGGAGCAGGCGCTGGACGAGGCCAAGACGCCGCGCACGCGCAAGATCGCGATCCGCGCCTCCATGGTGATGAGCCCTGATCGCGGCGGCATCTTCGACGTGCTGCTCGGGCTCACCCGGCGGGGCCTGGGCGGTCCGGCCGGCGAAGGGCAGCAGTTCGTGTCGTGGATCCACGATCGCGACTTCGTACGAGCGACAAGGTACTTGATCGAGCGGGACGACGTCTCCGGGCCGGTCAACCTCGCCTCGCCGGGGCCGCTCCCTTACAGCGATTTCATGCGCGCCCTGCGCGAGGCCTGGGGTATCGGCTTCGGGTTGCCTACGACGAAATGGATGCTGGAGGTCGGCGCGTTCGTGATGCGCACGGACACCGAGCTCGTGCTGAAGAGCCGGCGCGTCGTCCCCGGACGCCTGCGCGAGGCCGGGTTCACGTTCGCCTTCGCCGAGTGGTCGGCGGCGGCGCGCGACCTCGTGGCGCGATGGCGCGCCAAGCGCTGAGGCGGTGAACCGCTCGACGCCCGTGAGGCATCAGCATTCCATCGTCGCCTCAAGGAGGCCTTCCCCCATTGCGAGGGGTCTTTCGTCCGCAGATCACCTCAGCTCGTAGACGTCGACCGTGTCCACCATCACATGGGGAACGAGGACGCGTCCACGCTTCGTATCGTAACCGATATCCGCGGGCGTCTTCTGCTCGGGAATCGCGACCTCGAAGGTCCCGCCGAGCTTCCCGCGAAGCACCGCCGACGCGTCGTGGCTGGTCACGAGGAGCGCGTCTCCGAGGGAGATCAGGCCGTCGAGGCGGCCGCCGGGCGCCGTGGTGGTCACGTCCTGCCTGGCGCCCTTCTCGTCGAGGCGGAAGACCTCGGGAGCGCCGCTCGAGCAAACCACGAGCCCCTTGTCGGTCCACGCGAGGCCGTTCGGCATGTGCAGGTCGGTGGTCTTCACCAGCGCCTTGGCCTTGCCCTTCTCGATGACGTACATGGCGTCGCTCGACGTCGCCTCGAGGTTTCCGGTCGCGCCGATCTTGAAGCCGGAGTCGGACACGTAGACCTTGCCGTCTGGAGCCGCCGCGACGTCGTTCAGCAACGTCGTACCGGGGATGGCGATCTCACCCTTCGGCGCCCCGGTCTTGAGGTCGAACATCCGGACGGTCGTGAGATCGGCCACGTAGAGCACGCCCTTCGAGATCGCCGAGCCCGCCGGCGCGTCGAGCTTGACCTTGGCCTTGCCACCCTCGATCCACTTCAGGTTTGTCACCTGACCGTCGGGCGATAGGACGGAGATGAAGCCGTTGTTGTCCCTGTCGTCCGGATTGCCGTTGATGTTCGAGACGAGGTAGCGGTCGTTGTCCGCGTCGTAGAGCACGCTCTCCGGCTTGGCGAAGCCGGTGTACCTTGCGACAGGGCTCGGCGCGGCGGGCTTGGGCGGCTCGGGCGCCGCCGTGGACGCCGCGGGAGCAGGCGGAGCCGCAGGCGGGGGCTCGACGCTGTTCGTCGCGACAGGCGCGGCGGAAGCGGAGGCCGCCGGTGCCAGCGCGGGCGGCGGGGTCTCCCCCCCGCAGGAAACCATCGCGGCCGCAGCGGCGATGGAGCTGAAAATGCCACGGGATCGTGCCACGAGAAGACCTCCGGGCCGCGAATCTACCACAGCGCCGAGCGCTTGCGGCACAGCGTCGATCCATGAGACTCTCCGTGGGGAAGTTCATAAAAGGCGACGATCTGCAAAGACCTGGTCCGCCGGCTTCGGTTGACCAATCGGTCGATGGTTAGGCCTTATGGGTACCACGAGAGAAAAGGCGCGGTTGGTTGCGGTCGCTGCGCACGGGGACCAGCGGTACGGCGACCGGCCGTACTCCTTTCACCTGGATGCGGTCGCGGCGTTGGCGGAGCCGTATGGAGAAGAGGCGGTGGTGGTCGCCTACCTGCACGACGTGGCGGAGGACACCGACGTTACGCTCGCAAGCATTGAAGCGGAGTTCGGATCGCGAGTGGCCGCATGCGTGAGCTTTCTCACCGACGAGCCTGGTGCGAATCGCAAGGAGCGGAAAGCAAGAACCTACGCCAAGCTGGCGAAGGCCAAGGGCGAAGTCGAGCTCGCGCTCGTCGTGAAAGCGGCGGACCGCCTCGCCAACGTGCGCGCGTGCATCGCTGACCGCAAGGCGAGTCTGTGGCGGCTCTATCAGAGCGAACAGCAGGCGTTCAAGCAAGCGGCCTTCCGCAGCGGACAATGCGATCCGCTGTGGTCGGAGCTTGACCAATTGCTCGAAGAGGGAGCCTTCGATCGCCAGGCCTGACCCTCCCCCGAGCGGACAGGCCCCGGCGAGCCGGGCCCTGCCGCTCATGTTGAACGTTAGCCGAACGTTGGCCGGATCCGAGGGCGCATGAGCAGAGAGAGCAACGTGCTGGAGCCGGAGGTCGAACACAAGCTGGCCGCCGCGTGGCCTTCCGAGGAAGACCGCGCTGCGGCGCGCGCCGAGCTCAGCCGCTATGGCATCGAATCGTACGAGCGCGAGACCGAGCGCGTCCGTCTGGCGATCATCAAGCTCAGCGGAGGCGCCCTCGGGGAGCTGCGCCGGATGACCGACGCCGCGAAAGGCGATTACCGCGATGTCCTGATGTGGGCCGAGTCCCCGGAGGAGGCAAAGGCACTCTGGGCAGTGAACCCGAACCTCACCGACGAACAACGCCGTGAGCTCAAGGCCATCAGGCGCCGTGACCGAGCGCAGATGGACGCCTGGCTACGGAAGTCTCACGAGTGATCCTCATCCCCCGCCGCAGGCAGCTAGACAGTCAGACGCCGGGTACGAAAGCGGCGATCCGCTCAAAGAACCAGTACATCGCCAGCGTGCCCATCGCGTAGCAGCCGGCGGTCGCGAGGCGGACGCCCGACCCGCGCCCGAGCCTGCGCAACGCCGCGCGGAGCGCCAGCAAGCCTGCGATGAACACCAGCTGCCCGATCTCCACGCCGACGTTGAAGCAGAGCAGCGCGATCGGGCGATCCGCGCTGGAGAGCTCGAGCTCCGCGAGCGCGTTGGCGAAGCCGAAGCCGTGCAAGAGCCCGAACGAGAACGCCACGAACCAGGGCCATCGGCGGGTCAAGCTCGGCCGCTTCGTGCGTGCCTCGCCAGCTATCTCCACGGCGACGAACGCGATGCTGAGCGCGATGACGGCCTCGACGGGGGCGCTGGGCAGGCCGCGCAGCCCGAAGGTCGCCGCTCCCAGCGTCAAGCTATGCGCGACCGTGAACGCAGTGACGGTCTTGATCAGCACGCGCCACGAGTCCAGCAGCCAGAGCAGCCCCAGCACGAACAGCAGGTGATCCAGCCCGAGCCAGATGTGCGTGATCCCGATCCAGACGAAATTGGACACCCCGCGCAGCGCCCTGGTATCGGTCCGGGCCTCTGACACTCGGACGTGCGGCTGCGCGGCCGTCAGGCTCAGTATCTGGTCACTGCCGTCTACCCACCGGATCTTGATCATGCCGGAGGTCGAGAGATCGCCCAGGCCGTCGAACCCGACGCGACCTGACAGTCCGCGCGCGCCGCAATCGAGGCGCGGCGCCTCGAACCGGCAGTGCTCAGGGAACACAGGCTTCAGCAGGTCGTACGCCGCGCTGACGTCCTGGATACCCTGCGTTCGCTCCCAGCTGGCGATGAACTCGCCCGGTGAGCGCTCGTCGAGCGCCAGCACGCTCAGCGAGGGCGTGTGGGCGTGCGCGGTCGCAGCCACAGCGCACAGCGAACACAGGATGATCCACAGCGTCGCTGCTGCTCGTAGCCTCTTCGCGCTCGTCATGGCTGCTCCGCGATCTGGACGCGCCACTGCGAGGTGAGGCGGCTGATCTCCGCTTGAAACGCGCGCGCCGTCCGATCCTTGCGGTAGTCCGCGCTCACCCGCTCGCGGATCGTCGCGAACGAGGGCTCCGACGCCGCGGTGCGCTCGGCGACGCGCACGATGTGAACTCCGTCACTGGACCGCAGCGCTCGCCAGCCGCCGCTCGGCGAAGTCCAGAGCTCGTGTGCGAGCTCGGGGCCGTACAATGAGGCGAGCTGTGCTTCGGAGCGCTGCGAATGGTCGGTCGGAATGGGCAGCCCCGGCCCGTCGGCCGCCTCTTGTCGTTCCAGCAACGACAAGAGCCTTCGCGCGTCGCCGTCGGCGTCCGGGCCGCTGCGAATCAGGTACTCGCGATAGCTGATGGTCTCAGGGAGAGCGTAGTCCGAGAGATGCGCTTCATGGTAGCGTTGTAGCTCGATGTCCGTGGGCGGCTTCTGGTCGAGCTCGGCTTGCAGCATACCGCGCACGCGGGCGATGACCTGGGCGCGCAGCATCGGGTCCGTGTGCACCAGGGACAGGCGCAAGCCCTCGCGAAACAGCGCTTCATCTTCGACGTAGCGTCGGATCAGCTGTTCGCGCTCCTTGTCGTTCGGGGCCCTGCCCTGCCGTTGCTCGAACAGCTTGACGAGCTCTCGCTGTCTGGACGCCGACACGTCGAGCGTGGGCACCTCGGGCGTACGGGTCACCAGGAGATGTCCGGCGAACACGAGCGCCCCGAGCAGCGTGAAGTGAACGAAGGGCTCGGAAGCGACGCGCCGCAGCCAAGCGGCGAGGGTCCTGGCATCTTTGGCCGTGTGGCCCGATGCCCCCTCGAACGCGGTCGAGCTGGCGGTTTGAGGGGCGGCGGTTCGAGTCATGGCTCTCGAGAGTGCAGCGTATCCGGCTCACGGACTGGTGAGCCCGGCGCAGGCTACCGGCGCTCCGTTGCGTCTCCGTTTCAGCAGGGCGACGGGGTCGCGACTTGGCGGTGGACAACGAGACATCGCCGCGCAGCTCATGACAAGGGGCAACGAGAGGTAACTGGAGCCGCACAGCGCTGCCATCTGAACCGCGTACAAGTGCGGCCGTGAATCGAGTCAGGCTCGTCCGTTTTGGCCAGGGGAGCGCCCGCACATGACAAGAACCTATCGTTTGATGCTCACCGTCGCCGCCTTCGCGTTGTGGTGTGTAGCGACGCGCTCCGCGAGCGCGCAGGCCGCGTTTTCTGTCGTGTTGATCCCCGACACCCAGAACTACAGCGAGTTCTCCTCGTACGAGGTCTACGAGCACCAGATGCAGTGGCTCGTCGACAACCGCGCCGCGCGCAACATCAAGTTCGCGGTGCACCTCGGCGACATCACCAACCACGACACAGAGATCGAGTACGACGTGGCGAGCGCCGCGCACGCGCTGCTGGACAACGCCGGCGTGCCGTACAGCATGACGATCGGCAACCATGACATCTACCCGAGCAACGAAGCCTACAAGCGCAGCTCGCTGTATGCCGATTACTTCGGTCAGCCGCGCTACGAGGGCGAGTCGTTCTACGGCGGCGCTTACGACGCTTCGAACATCAACAACTACACGTACTTCGAGGCCGGCGGGCTCAAGTTCATGGTGGTGAGCCTCGAGTTCGCGCCGCGCAAGGACGTCGTGACGTGGGCGAATCAGGTCATCGCGAACCACCCGGACCGCCGCGTCATCGTGGCCACGCACTGCCACATGAACAACAACGCCGAGCACGCGAGCGGCTGCGCCGACGGCTACAACCTCGAGGGCCGCGACGGCGTGGATCTCTGGGAAGAGCTGATCCAGCGCCACAGCAACGTGTTCATGTCCGTGAGCGGACACATCCAGGGGGTGTCGTATCGCCGCCGCACCGGCAACAACGGCAACATCGTCCACGAGATCCTGAACGACTTTCAGAGCGAGCCGGTCCTGGGCAACGGCCATGCGCTGGGCAACGGCTGGCTGCGCGTCCTCACGTTCGAGCCGGCGCAGAATCAGATCACGGTGGAGTCGCTGAGCGTCGAGGACGGCAACTGCGCGATCTTCGCGAACTGTCAGGCGACGCTGTACCTGAACTACAACCAGGCGCAGAGCCCGACCGCGACCAAGCACAACCAACAGAACTACGCCATCGGCTACGACATGCAGGCTGCCCTGCCCGCGTACGCTTACACAGCCAGCGATATCCTGTTCAAGGATCGCATGGCCAACGTGCAGCTGACGGGCAAGCACTTCGATCCCAAGGTCGCAACGGCGCCGAACGGCAACTTCGTGGTGGTCTGGGAAGATGACCACGACGACAACGGCGTCGGTCAGATCTACGCGCGCGGCTTCGACCCGGACGGCAACGCGCGGTTCTCGCAGCTCGCCGTGAACAGCGTGGACTCAGGTCAGCAGAGGCGCCCGAGCGTCGCCGTCGACGACTCGGGGAGATTCGTGGTGGTGTGGGAAGATGATCAGGACGACAACGGCGTCTATGAGATCATGGCGCGCGGCTTCAATGCGAATGGCAGCGAGCGCTTCCACGATCGTACGGTGAACACGGTATCGGACGGCCAGCAGTCGAGGCCCGCGGTGGCCTGCGATGCGAGCGGCAATTTCGTCGTCGCCTGGGAAGACGACCAGGATGGGAACGGGTACTATCAGATCCTGGCGCGCGGCTTCACCGCGGCCGGCGCTCAGCGCATCGCGACGTTCACCGTCAACAGCGTCGCTGCGGGCGAGCAGTTCAACCCGGCCATCGCCATGGATTCGGATGGCGACTTCGTCGTCGCCTGGGAAGACGATCAGGACGACGACGCCAACTTCCAGATCTACCACCGAGGTTTCACGGCCACAGGCGGCAACCGCTTCGCGCAGAGGGCGGTCAACACGAACACCGCGGGCCAGCACACGATGCCGTCGATCGGCATGGCGAACAACGGGAACTTCGTGGTGGCCTGGGAGGACGACCAGGACGACAACGGCTACTACCAGATCTATGCGCGCGGGTTCACGATCACCGGCACGGAGCGCTTCGGGGTGACGACCATGAACAGCGTGGCGGATGGTCAACAGGTCGCGCCCAGCGTGGGGATGCGCGGCGACGGTGCTTTTGCGGTGGTCTGGCAGGATGACCAGGACGACAACGGCGTGTATCAGATCCTGGGGCGTGATTTCACGGCCGCCGGCGCGCAGCATCGGGCGGATTTCACCGTCAACAGCGACTCGAGCGGCCAGCAGCGGTTGCCTGTGATGTCCATGGATGATCAGGGCCGCTTCGTGGTGGCCTGGGAGGACGACATGGACGGGAATGAGAAGGCGCTCATCCTCGTTCGCAATTTCAATTATTGAACTTTGACGCAGCGGCCTGGCGATGCGGAGCCCCCGACGGCTTCACCGCCTTGCAGCGCGCTTCGCCGGGCCGCGCACGTGAGCCATCGCATGGATGCGCGCTCTCCGGGCGCGGCCCTTTCCCTTCAGAACGAGGCGTCGAGCTGGAGGCGACCGACGTGGCGGGCGTCGGCGGTGTCCTTGCCGAAGATGTAGAAATAATCGCCCTGGATCTTCAGCGCATATCCGTTCAGATACACATTGAGCCCGCCGCCGACCTGCTTGCCCTGCGCGTCGACGAGATCGACGAGCTTCGGATCGGTGCCCCGCTCCGCGAAGATCTGGTCCCAGCGCGCGGCGACCTCGACCCGGTCGGTCAGCAGGTAGCCCGCCTGGGCGAAGTAGCCGTAACCCGACCGGGTCCACTCCCGCACGGCCGCGCCGTCGACCTCGCCCTCGAAGGAATCCCGCTTGGCGTGGCGCACGACGGCCTCGGCCGAGAGCGAGAAGCCGGCATATTTGAAGATGAGATCGGCCGCGCCGTGCAGGTAGTCGGCCGCGCCGAGCGTGAGCGTCGTGCCAAAGGTGCTGTTCTGGCGGTTGGTCTGGTGGTTGTAGGCGCCCGTGACGCCCACCGCGAGCCGGGGCTTCGCCTCGCGAGGGAGGTCGCCGTCCTGGTCGTCGTCGAACGCGCCGAACGGGCGGACGGCGAGCCGCGCCACCGCCAGGGGACCATGCTTCTGGCCGCCGAAGCGATTGCGGCCCTCGCCGCCGCCGACGAAGAGGTTGTACGATAGCTTGCCTCCGAAGCCGAAGAGATCGGGCGACGAGAACATCAGGCCGACGTCGCGATCGAGGTTGAACTCGCGGACGGCGATCGGACGATCGGTCTGCTGGAGGGAGACCTCGCGCAGGGTCCGCGCCCGGTTGAACGGGGTAAGGAACTGGCCAACACGCACGTTGAGATCGCGGATCCCGGTGTACTCGACGAAGGCGTCGAAGATGGGAGAAGGGCTGTCCTTCTCGAAATCGTTGCCGCCGAAGGCGAGCTGCACGTTGTACTTGAGATCGGGGGAGAGGATATGCCCGCTCGTCGTGAGGCGCACCGTCCTCACGTTGATCTCGTGGGTGTCGTCCTCTGCCGTGTGCGTGATGGTCTCGCGGACCTGCACGCGGGCCCGGATCGTGGACGAGAATTTGTCGTCCGCCGTCTTGACGGTGAAGCCCTTTCCAGCGGCCGCCGTCACCTTGACGCCGCTGCCCTTGTCCTTCTCCGCGCTCGCCCGCTCCTCGGCGGCCGCCTTGCGCTCGGCCTCGAGGCGCTCGATCAGCGCGCGCTGCTGCTGCTCGAGCTCCGCGACCCGGCGACTCAACGGCTCCACGCCGGCCGCCGCCCCGGTCTCCTGCGGCGCCGGGGCCGGAAGCGGCGCCGGGGCCTGCGGCGGCGCCGCGGGCTGCTGGGCGGACGCCTGGAAGGGGAGCGCGGCGGCGACGAGCGAGAGCGCAGCTGCTGCGCGGACCGTGTGCGACTTCTTTCCGTTGATCGATTTCAAGCGCGTTGTTCCTCGGATCAAACCAGCTGCTGACGGCGCACGGCGCACGACGCGCGGCGCGCACGGCCGGCACCAGCCGCCGGCGCGAAAGCGCACCACGCCCTCGCAGGCGGCGGACCATCGCTCCCCGGCCTGCGCTCCGCGTCCCACGCACGACGCGCAGACGAGAGGCCGCGGTCAGGAGCACCCGGCTGGGCAGCAGCGACGCCAGCAGGGAACCACCGTATAACGTCATCCAATATAACGGACGAAGATCTCTGTCAAGACATGGTTCGCGCCCACAAAGATCCTCAGATGCGAGTTCCCTCACCATCCAACGGGCCTTGGAACATCCGCCATATCGGACACCCGGAGCGGCCGGCGCCTCCGGATCGGGGAGGGCGCCGGATCGCGCGAAAGGGTTCCAACCGACCGCGAGGCAACTAAGATGGCCCCGACGCACGCACGAGGGCTCCGATCGGCGCCCCGCCGCGGTGCGTAGGGATCTCATGAGCCAGAACCCGGACCGCAGCGATCCGCTCAACATCGCCGGCAGCCTGATCGCCGACAAGTACAGGATCGGCCACGCCGTGGGCGAAGGCGGCTTCAGCGTCGTCTACAGGGCCGAGCACGTCATCTGGAAGCAGCCCGTCGCCGTCAAGTGCTTCACCCTCCTCGCGGGCGCGCCGGCCGAGCAGCGGGAGCAGCTGCTCCAGGCGTTCATCCAGGAGGGCAAGCTCATGACCGAGCTCTCCAGCCGCTCGGCCGCGATCGTCCAGGCCCGCGACATCGGCACGTTCAACGCGCCGGACGGGCAGTGGCTGCCCTACATGGTCCTCGAGTGGCTCGACGGCAGGCCGCTCGATCAGGTCCTCTTCGACGAGACGACCGACGGCGCGCCGGCGCGCGACCTGCGCGCGACGATGGCGCTGCTCGAGTCGGCCGCGATCGCGCTCGATCTCGTGCACTCGCGGAACATCGCGCACCGCGACATCAAGCCGGCGAACCTGTTCGTCGTCGGCCAGCCGCGCGACGCCTCGACGTTCGTGAAGGTGCTCGATTTCGGCATCGCCAAGGTGATGGCCGATCACGCGGCGGCAGCGACAGCGCTCGCCCACACGGGCAAGGACATCACGGCGTTCACGCCGAGCTACGGCGCCCCCGAGCAGTTCAGCCGCACCCACGGCGCGACGGGGCCCTGGACCGACGTCTTCGCGATGGCGCTCATCATGATCGAGGTGATGCTCGGCGGAGCGCCGGCGCTGCAGGGCGACGACTACCTCCAGCTCGCGGTCGCGAGCCGCGATCCGTCGCGCCGGCCGACCCCGCGGACGCTCGGCCTCACGGTCAGCGACGAGGTCGAGGCGGTCTTCGCGAAGGCGCTCGCCGTCGCGCCGGCGGACCGCTTCCCCACCATGGGCCGCTTCTGGTCGGCGCTGCACCGGGCGGTCTTCCCCGAGGACCCGGCCTGGGCGCTCTCCACGGGCGGCGGCTCGCTCGCGCCCCCGTCCGGCGCGCCGTCGCCCCGCGCGTCCGCGCCGCGGCTCCCGTCCTCGCCGCGGATCTCGCTGCAGGCGCAGACCGCGCCGACGATGGCGGCGCCCTCCACGGCCCCGGGGCCGCTGCCCGCGCTGACGTCGCAGCCGGTCGCCGTGGCCGGATCGAGCGCCGCGGGCGGCGCCGCGAGCGACGCGGCGGCGCCGAGGTCGAAGGGCCCGCTGCTGCTCGGCGGCGTCGCGCTCGCGCTCGCGGCCGGCGGCGCGATCACCTGGAGCTTGCTGCGCGGCGCGCCGCCTGCGGACGAGGCGTCGCGGAGCGCGCCGGTCGCCACCGCGTCCGCCACGGCGGCGGCGCCGACGGCGAGCGCCACGGCCGCGGCGGCCGCGCTCCCCGAGCGGCGGACCGAGTGCCCTGCTGGCATGGTGCTCGTCCCGGGCGGCAAGTTCTTCATGGGCTCCGACGAGCCGGAGTTCAAGCTGTGGCAGCCGGCGCACAAGGTGACGATCGACACGTTCTGCATCGACGTCCACGAGGTGACCGCGGGCGACTACATGGCGTGCTCGGACAAGGGAGAGTGCAAGCGGCCCCCGGCCGCGCCCGACTTCCCGAACACCGACGGGTCACCCGCCGCCGCGCACCAGAAGACGCTGTCGGTCCTCGCCGAGCAGTGCACCTTCGGCAAGCCCGAGCTCGCGAAGCACCCGATCAACTGCTTGCCGTGGAGCCTCGCGAACGCGTATTGCCAGGTCCACGGCAAGCGCCTGCCGACCGAGGCGGAGTGGGAGTACGCGGCGCGCGGCTCCGACGGGCGCAAATTCCCCTGGGGTGACAAGCCCGGCGACCAGACCTTCATGAACGCGTGCGGCACCGAGTGCACGGCGTGGGAGAAGGCGCACGGGCTCAAGCCGAGCGAGCGCATGTACGAGGCCGACGACGGCTTCGCCGGCACGGCGCCGGTCGGCTCGTTCCCGAACGGCAAGACGAAGTTCGGGGCCGACGACGTGGTCGGCAACGTGTGGGAGTGGACCGCGGACTGGTTCGAGACCTACAAGGACGAGGAGCAGGTGAACCCGAAGGGGGCGCCGGCCGGCGATCGCAAGGCGATCCGGGGCGGCGCCTACAACGGCGGCTTCGCGCTCTGGCTCAACCCGGCGTTCCGCTACCACCAGCTCGCGACGGCGAGCGCGCCGGGCATCGGCTTCCGCTGCGCCGCGCGCCTGTAGCCGTGCCTGTCCCCACGTCCCAGCTCGCGAACCCCTCCATCGCCGGCCCGCTCGGCACGCTGGCGTTCTCTCAGGTGCGCCCGCTGAGCTCGTCGCTCGCGCTGCGCGCGATCCGATGGCACCAGAGCCTGGAGCGGCTCGGGGTGGTCCTGCCGTTCGCGCTGGTGCACGACGCGGGCCTGCTCTTCTCGACGCCGCGCGAGCAGCTGGAGCTCGGCCCGCGCTGCGACGCGAGGGAGCTCGCGAGCCGGCTCCGCGACGCGGAGCGCATCGTGGAGGGGTACCGGGCGGTGCTCCGGGAGCTCGCCGAGAGCGAGGCCGCGCGGTGCGCGGCGCAGCTCCGGATGAGCGACGACCTGGTCACGGTCGTGCTGTCGCGCCTCTTCGGCGCGGTCGCGGCGCGGACCCACGCGCCGCCAGCCTACCGCGCGATGCTCCCCGCGGACGCGGCGCTCTTCGAGGGGATCGAGCCGCAGCTCCGCGGGCTGTTCCTGTCGGCGCGGCGCGAGTTCGAGCAGCGGGCGCTGGAGGCGCTCGACGTCTCGCGGCTGTACGTGCTCACGATGTCGGACGCGCTCGACATCGAGACGCTGCGCCTGTTCGGCATGCTGGGGTCGGAGGCGTCGGCCGGGGCGCTCGCCCAGGTCGATCTGCTCGCGGCGCTGTCGTCGCCCGAGGCGAACGACATCGTGAATTTCTCGCTGGAGATCCTGCCGAGCGTGCTCGAGACGAAGACGCGCCCGGCCGCGGGCACGACGGCGGCGCACGGGTACTCGGGGCTGGGCACGCGCGGCTCGATCGACAGCATGGTGCTGACGGAGCTCGCGTGGGACGACATGGAGCTGGCGCGCCGCATCGCGGACAACGAGGTGCTGTATTTCGCGCGCGAGCAGAGCCGGGACGAGCAGCGGCGCATCCACTACCTGCTCATCGACGCGTCGGCGTCGATGCGCGGCGATCGGCAGACGTTCGCCCGGGGGATGGCGATCGCGACGGGCAAGCGGCTGTTGCTGGAGGGCGAGGACGTGGCGTTCCGCTTCTTCGACGCGCGGCTGTACGAGCTCTACCGGGCGAAGAACGGGCAGCTGCCGACGGCGCACCTCTTGTCGTTCAAGGGGGAGCGGGGCAGGAACCCGGCGCGCGTGTTCGCGGAGCTCGCGACGGATCTCGATCTGACGCGGCACCACGATCCGCGCACGCCGGTGGTGCACCTCTTCACGCACGCGGCGCTCTACATCCCGCGGGAGATGGTGCAGGCGGTGCAGAGCCATGCGCACATCTCGGCGGTGTTCATGCTGCCGTCCGGGGGGCAGCTGGACCTCGACTACCTGGATCTGCTGGATGCGCACTGGGTGGTCGACCACGCGACGGTGGCGAGTGGGGCGGCTCGGGCTAGTGCGGCCAAGGCGATCCTTGGGGAGAAGGACCGGCAAGAGCGGCAGGACCGGCCCGAGGAGGGAGGTGGGGCCGCACGGCGCCTGGGGGCCCCGCCGAACTCGCACGTGGCCTGAGCCTTGCCCGCTGGGCAAGGCTCAGGCCACGTGCTCAGACATCGGCCCATCCCCCAGGCGCCGTGCGGCCCCACCTCCCTCCTCGGGCCTACGGCAATTGATGGGGAAATGGGAAGCGGATCATCCCCCAGGCGCTGTGCAGCGGGACTTCCCTCCTCGGGCCTACGCAATTGATGGGGAGATGGGGAACGGCCCATCCCCCAGGCGCCGTGCGGCCCCACCTCCCTCCTCGGGCCTACGGAAATTGATGGGGAGATGGGGAGATGGGGAGATGGGGAGATGGGAAGCGGCCTTTCTGATGCGCGCTCAGTGATGCGCGATCAAGCCACGCATCTCGAAGGGGTTCACCGCGTACTCTTCCTCGGTAATGAAGTCGTCGATGCCGAGCCACTCCGCCAGAGGCCGGCATGCATCCACCTTCCATGGGGCGATGAGCGCCGCGATCTCCTCGGGCGTGCGCGGGTAGACCTTGACCCCGGCGAGGGAGCCGGCGCTGCTCAGCTGGCCCGCCGCCGCGGCGCCGCGCGACATGATGAAGCTGAGCGCCAGCACGCTGCCAGGGGCGCAGAACGCGTGCAGCTTCCGCAGGAGGTCGCGCAAGCTCTCATCGTCCACCATGTAGAGGATGCCGATGCTTCCGACCGCGATGCGGCGTCCTGCGCCGAAGAACTGCGCCGCCGCCGCGAGCAACGGCGACGGGTCTCGCAGATCGGCCTGGATGTAACGCATGTCTGGCTTGTCAGCCAGGATCCGCTCGCCGTAGATCACGCTCACCGGGTCGACGTCCGAAAACAGGATGCGCGCATCAGGCAGGTAGTCGTTGAGATGGCCCTGCGTCGGTAGCCCCGAGGCGAGATCGAGCACGTTCGTGATACCCGCCTCGGACCATTGGTGACCCACGAGCTGGATGAACCAGCGGTTGAGCTTCGCATATTTCGGATAGGTGGGTACGAGCTTCATGATCGCCGTGGCAGCGACGCGATCCACCTCGTAGTTGTGGTGTCCTCCGAGAACGTAGTCGTAAACCCGACCGACGTGCGGCTTGGTCGTGTCAATCTCCATGGTTTCCTCCCTAGCGTGAGTTCACGGCGCGCTCGTCAACGGCCACGATACAAGCCAGCAGCCCCTCGCTGCGGGCGCGGACTGCCAGACACATCGAGCCCTTCCCGCCGCAGCGCATAGAGGATACCGCTTTGAAGATTCGCCAGGACCACGATGCCCGCGAGGTGGGCGTCCTGATCGCTCAGCGCGCGGGCTGCCTCGGGGCGGATGCCGACCAGCACCGGGTGGGTGCCGAGGAGGTCGAGCGCGCGCGCAGTGCGCACGAGCGCGTCGACGGCCTCCGCGTCCATCGTCGGCACGCCGGTCACATCGATGATCGCGGTGCGCGCTTGCCGGTCCACCACCTCTCGCAACAGGCACTCGGTGATCCTCCCCGCTCGCTCGGTATCGAGCTTTCCAATGAGCGGCAGCACCAAGATGTGATCGTACACGGGCATGATCGGCGTCGAGAGCTCGATGATCACCCGGCGCAGCTCGCGCTCGCGGTTATGGATGGCGCGCTCGAGCGCGAGCTGCATCTCGTCGCGCTGGACGCCGACCTCGCGCCTCTCCTGCTCTGCCACCGCGTCCACGAGCAGCGTCAGGTAGTCGTTCACGCGCGTCACCGCCTCCCGCGCTTCGGGCGTACTTCCGGGCAGACGCGCCAGCACCTCGCGCAAGAGGACGCGGCTCAGCCCGAGGAGGGCTCGCAGCCCGAGCCCCTGCTGCCCGAGCTTTTGCCCGAGCGACATGACGGGCGCCGTGTCGCCGGCAGAGGAGAAATGGAACAGCTCATCGAGGATCTGCTGCGCGACCTGCGGCAATCGAAAGGGTGGGAGACCGCTGCGGTTGTGTAGGGCGTTGTCCTTGAGCACCTTCGCCGCGCTCTTCGCCAGCGCCTGGCGCTCCGGGCCGATCCAGCTCTGCATAGGAGGTCCCCTTCCTTGGCCTTGGCCGTGTTATGTCGCATGAATGCTCACGAAGTGGGAGAGTAGGCCGCCTTCGTATCGCGCTTGTTGATCTGGGAGCCAGACTGGAGTGGACCTCGGCTCCATGCCGCAATCCACTCACCATGCAGGCGAATGTATGGCTTCGCGAGGAACGCGCCCCCGAGATGCGGTCGCACTCCCCCCGTGCTGTGGTTCTATAATATCAGTGTCCTGACTGTCTATGTTCCATGACAGCAGCAGCCTGCAGCGGCGCGACCACCGCACAAGGTGTGGCCCGCGCCTGGGCGCTCCTGGGCCTGCCGCCGACCGGCTCCAGCACGTCCATGTCGCCTGAACCCGCACCCGGCACCACGTTGCCGGCGTGAAGCGTGCGCTTCCGCCGGGTCCGGTCAGGCGTGTACTTCTACAGCGGGGAGCAGGTTCGTGTGACTACGGGCTCAGCCGCTAGGCAGGCGAGTGAGGCGTACGAAAGTACGCCGCAGGGAGCCGAACGACGCGGATGAGCCCGTAGCGCACAAACCTGCTCCCCGCTGTAGGGATCGTTACGGAGTTCTGCCGTGATACGCCGGCTCATTGCCGGGCTTCCACTTGATGTTGCAACCGATGCTCGGGCGCTGCTCCGAGAGGACAGGCGCCGAGGAGAGCACCGCGTCGATGGCGGCGCGGAGATCGCGGCCAGTCACGGGGACGTCGTTGCCAGGGCGGCTGTCGTCGAGCTGCCCGCGATAGACCAGCCGGCGATCGGGGCCGAAGAGGTAGAAGTCCGGCGTGCACGCGGCCCGGTACGCCCTGGCGACCTGCTGCGCCTCGTCGAGGAGGTAAGGGAACGCGTAGCCGACCTCGCGCGCCTCTCTGGCCATCGCCTCGGCGTTGTCCGCTGGATACGCGACGATATCGTTCGAGTTGATGGCCACGATGGCCACGTCGTCAGCACCATAATCGCGCCTCAACCGGGCGAGCTCGTGGCGGATGTGTTTGACGAACGGACAATGATTGCAGATGAACATCACGAGGAGCGCCCGCTGCCTGGTGAAATCCGACAGCGCGACCTGCTTTCCTGTGAAGTCGGGCAGCCTGAAGTCGGGCGCCGGGGTGCCCAGCTCAAGCATCGTGGACGGGGTGCGTGCCATGACAGGATTCTCCTCTCGCTGTTACGGCGCGCACCCTACCACGCCGCGGCCCTCGCCGCTGACCACCTCCCCCGCCTCCGCGCCCGCGGCGGCCGTCCTCTGGCTCGCGCTCCCCTGCCCTCCGTACCCGCCGGGGCGCCTCCCCCAAGGTCTGAGCGCCTGTCGCGGCAGGGCCATGAGGCGCCCGCGGGGCGCGGCGATCACCTCGGGAAGTGGCGCTCGATCATCGAGAAGAACGCCGCCCCGCCCGGCTCGCCGCCGATGCTCCAGTACGTCACGCCGCCGAGCCCCCCCTGCTCTGCGACGACGACCTTCTCCTCGAGCGACGCGAGGTCCTCGAAAAAGAGGCGATCTCCGCTCGCGAGGAGCCGGTTCGGCGCCCTCCCCGCAACGAGCCGCCCTCCCTCGTCGTCCGGGCACCGGCTCATGTGCTCGGTGGTCGTCTCGTAGCCGTCGCCCGCGAGCTCCAGGCACTTGCTGAGCGGCTCGCACTCCACCACGGCACCCCCGCTTCCCGGCACCTCCGGTCCGAGGAGTCCGTAGTTCGGCAACCCGAGGATGAACTTCTCGCGGCGCGCGCCGCCGTCAAGCGACCCGATGTACGAGACGGTCTCTCGGAGCCACCCGAGCGGCGCGACCGGACCGACGTGCGGTCCGCCGTTCCAGTGGTAATCGTAGCTCATCACGTGCAGGTGATCCGCCGAGGCGCTCAACGCTTCGTAGTCGAACACGCCCCTCGCGGACCCGACCGCCGGCACCGCGAGCGAGAGCTGCTTTCCGCGCGCATGGAGGGCACGCGCGAGCTCGTCGGTGAACGCCGAGAACGCAGCCCGCTCGGCCCGGACGGTCTCGCCCGGCCCGAGGACGGACGAGAGGTGCTCGTAATCGATGTCGATCCCGTCGTAGCCGTTCTCCATCACGAGCGAAACGACGCCCGCCACGTGCCGCGCCCGGAGCGCGGGATCGTGGAGCATGGCGTGCACCGCGACGACATCGGGCCGGTCCATCGCGGCGATGAGGGGGATGAGCCGGGTCCGCGCGCCGCCGGCCGTCGTGCTGTCGAGGACGCGCCGGTCGTGAAAGCCGGCGAACGGCGCCTCCCGGCCGCGCGGGTGGTTCTCGAACGTCGTCGGCGAGGCGACGCGCCACCACTTCGGGTGGACGGCGTCGAACGCCCCGGCGTGCGCCGCGAAGGTGTCGTATCCGAGCTCCGTCGACTCGGGATCTCCAAGGAACTCGTGCAGCCACCCACAGAAGTGGTGATCGCCCGGCGCCTCCTCGCCCGGCGCGCGTGTCGCCTGGCTCGCGCGCTGTGCCCCGGGCGCGGCCGACGCGGAGAGCTCGGCGCTCCCCACCTCGTCGAGCGACGGCGCGCGCTCGCCCGCGCCACCGCAAGAGATGGAGAACGCGGCAGAGCAGGCGAGCATCAGAGTCTGGTGAAACAGCTTCATATCGGCCGCGCTCTAGCAGCCCGCCGCCGCATCGACAGCCCGGTTCTCACGCTTCCGCGGGCCGCCTCACGCCGAGCCCGCGATGCGCCGTTTGACGGTTACTCCATCCCCGCGCCCCTGAGGAATCCCCTTATCTTGCAGCCATTTTCAGCGGGGAAATTGAACAGGGAGGCGGGGAGACAGGGAGTATTTTGAAGATTTCCCTCCCCGCCTCCCCGTCTCCCTGTGAATTTTCCGAAGAATTTGAGGGGATGCCTCAAGCCCTCGCCCCACACGCCGCCTCGCGCCTTGCGCCGCCGGCGGCCGGGCCGGCGACGCCCGCGCGCGCGGACACGCCCGCCGCTCCCTCGGCCAGGGCCGGTGTACTACGCTCGCTCCCGGCATGACCCAAGGCGTCCGCCCCCTGCACGAGCTCCGCGACGAGGCCCGCTCCGCGCTGGCCAGGAGCGATCTCACGCGCGCGCGCGACGCGCTCTTCAGCGCCCTCCAGCACACCATCGCCCGCGAGGAGGAGTACGTCGCCATGACGGACGAGCTCCGCGACGTGCTGGTCCGGCTGGGCGACGCGCGGAGCGCGCTCACCGTCTCCTGGTACGGCGGCAACGAGCAGAGCCAGCGCCCGCTCATCGCCAAGGTCCCGCCCATCGATCGCGCGCGCACCGTGCTCGCCTGGGCCGAGCGCGAGCAGGACCCCGAGCGGCAGAAGCGGCTCTACGGCCGCGCCGCCGACGAGTACGAGGCCGCCGGCCTCGTCGCGCAGGCCGCCATCGCCCGCGAGCGCGGCCAGGACTTCGCCCGCGCCCGCGCCCTCTGGTCGCGCCTCGCCCAGCTGCTCTCCTCGTCGGGCAGCGACCTCTACGCCGCCGGCCTCGCCCGCTTCAACCTCGCCCGCACCTCGCTCCGCACGGGCGACGCCGCGGCGGCGCGCGAGGCCGTCTTCGCCTCCGTCCACCTGCTCGAGGAGGCCGCCGACAGGTACGAGACCATCGGCCAGCGCGAGCGCGCCTTCGACTGCTACCAGGTCCTCATCGCCGTCGGGCGCGAGAGCCGCGCCTTCGAGCACGTCCTCGAGGGCTACGTGAACGTCATCCGCATCCTGCGCGAGGACCACCTGCGCTACTACGCGCTCCAGTCCTACGAGGAGGCCGTCGCCGCGGCCGAGAAGCAGGGCGAGATCTCCGCCGCCGCCACGCTCGCCCGCGAGATGGCCGCGTACGCCCGGAAAGAGGGCCTCGCCGCCGTCGCCAACTTCGCCGTGCTCGCGCAGGCCCGCCTCTGGCAAGAGGTGTCCGCCGTCTCGCAGAAGCGCGCCGCCCCCCCCGAGATCGCCGAGAACGCGCTGCTCGCCGCCGTGATCGCGCTCGGCGAGGCGGGGCAGTACAGCAAGGTGGGCAGCGTCTACCGCGCCCTGACGCAGCTGCCGCTCGAGGAGACCCGGAAGAAGCACTACGCCCGCGCCGGCCGCCGCTACGTGAACGCGCAGGACCTGCCGATCGACGCCGCGCCTCTGCCGGCGCACCTCCGCCACGAGCTCGGCTTCCCCGACGTCTGGCACATCGACCTTGTCGAGTGGGAGCAAGCCGGCAGCGCCGCCCAGGCGTGCGGCGACATCGTGCTCGACCCGGCGCAGTGGTCCGAGGTCACCCGCCGCCGCGCCATGCTCGCCCGGCTCACCGCGCTCGCCGTCGAGGGGGCGACGCCCGAGGCCGCCCCCGCGCAGCAGCTCATCAGCCTCGCGGAGCAGCTCGCGACGGTCGAGCTCTACACGATCCTCTCGCCGCTCGAGCGCCTGTTCCGCCGCGCCGAGCCGAAGATCCGGGTGGCCGTCGTCCGCGCGCTCTCCCACTTCCTCTACAAGCGCACGTTCATCACCATCCGCGACGCGCTCGTGGATCCCGACCCCACCGTGGTCCACGAGGCTGCCCGCGCGCTGGAAGAGCTCCGCTTCGCCCACGCCTTCGATCCACTCGCCCGCATCTACCGCGAGTCGCAGGCCGCCGCCGTGCGCGCCAGCGCCGTGCGGGCGATCGCGAAGATCGACACGCTCGAGGCCGGCGAGATGCTCCTCGGCATCCTCCAGCACGAGGGCGCCGAGGAGCGCGCCGTGGCCGTCGAGGCGCTCAAGCGCGTGCGCGGCATGAAGTTCGTGGAGCTCGCCCGCGGCTCGCTCGCCGAGCTGACAGGCTCCGCGCAGGCGGTGGTGCGAGAGATCCTCCAGAGTCGTGGCCTCAGCCCCTGAGCGCGCCTGCACGACCACGCGCCTGCACGACCGCGCGCCGGCCGGCCGCGCCGGGGCTCCACAACGAACCACAACGGCGCAGCGCGGGGGTGATCCGCTGTCCGGGCAGCGAGCGCAGACTGCGCCTGGCTCCTCCCCTCTCTCACGCACCAGAAGCCGCTTCAGACGAGCAACCCCGCGATTGTGCGCTGCGGCAAAGGGATTCCCCTAACGAGTTTGGTTCTCGCAGCACTTCTGGAGGGTGCACGTCGACATCCAGTCGGGATACCCTGCACGCGCCAATCCAACTCATCCCGAGAGATTCTCGGAGCGCGATGACGTAAGCATGGAAGCGGACGGAGCGCTTGGGGGAGCGCTGGGAAACCGCCGTCCGGGCTCCCGATGGTGCGCTGCTCGACAGAGGTCGACTTCTCAGCGCGCCACCGGCGGCTCTTGTCTCGTGTGGGCAGCAGCTGGGCGCCGTACCGCGGCGCCCAGCTGCCCGCCGCCAGCGCGCGCCGCTTCAACGGTGGCCGGAGCGCGGCCGCGCCCTGACACAGGGCGGGCAGAGCTCGACCCGCGGGCGGGCGCTCAGCTGCGGAGGATCGACTCGAGCGCGGGCACGATGCGGGCGTATCGGAACTCGTATCCGAGCTCTTCCGCCCGCCTGGGATAGACGCGCTGCCCGGTGGTGATGATCTCGGCCGCGTCGCCCATCCCCAGCTTCACCACGGCCTCGGGCACGCGGAGCCACGACGGCCGATGGAGCACCGCGCCGATCGCCTGCGCGACCTCGTCGCCGGTCTGCGCGTACGGCGCGGTCATGTTGAAGGGGCCGCGCACGGCGTCGTTGTCCAGGGCGAGCAGGGTCATCCCCACGACGTCGTCGCGGTGGATCCACGAGATGACCTGCTTGCCGTCGCCGACGGGCCCGCCCAGGAAGAACCGGAAGGGGGCGATCATCTTGTCGAGCGCGCCGCCGCCCTCGCCGATCACGACGCCGATGCGCAGCTGCACCGAGCGGACGCCGTGCTGCTCCTCGACGGCGCGTGCCGCCTCTTCCCAGCGGACGACGACGTCGGCGAGGAAGCCCTCGCCGGGCGCCGCGTCCTCGTCGAGCACCTTGTCGCCCGGCTGCGGGCCGTAGTAGCCCACGGCGGACGCGCAGAGGAACGCGCTGGGCTTGCGCTTGGCCTTGCCGATCGCCTCGGCCATGAGGCGTGTCGTGTCGACGCGGCTCCTCAGGATCTCGCGCCGCGCCTCCTCGGTCCACCGCTTGACGATGGTCTCGCCCGCGAGGTGAACGACCGCGTCCACCCCGTCGACCTCCTCGAACCATGGCCCCGGGGCGTCCGAGCTCCACGACACGACGCGCGCCCCAGGCAGCGCCGCCTGCGTCCGCCCCACGTCGCGCGTCAGCACCGTCACCCGATCACCCCGCGCAAGCAGATCCTTCACGAGACCGCGCCCGATAAACCCGCTGCCGCCAGTGACAAGAACCGTCTTCACGCGATCTATCTATCACGGCTCGGACGGAGGCGGGGCTTCCCTTCGAGCGCCGCCCCGGGAGCGCTCGGACGGCCTGCAGCTGTCCAGTCGTGACGCCGAGCGCTGGAGACGGTAAGACGCGGGACGTGATGGATGACCTAGAGACCTTCAAGAAGCTTCCTCTCGGCGGCCTCGATCGCCGCGCGCTCGTGGGCTCGCTGGCCGAGCACGGCGCGCGCGTGGCGACCGAGCAGCTCGCGGCGCACCGCGCCCGTATCAGCCCGGCGGGCGCACAAATCGCCCCGGACACAGCGGTGCTGATCCTGGGCGGCTCGAACGGCATGACCCGGGCGCTCGCCCTGCAGCTGCTCTTCGGGGAGCGGGCCGCGGTCTTCGCCGTGCACTTCGACAGCGAGAAGATGCAGATCGGCCCGCACCACGTGAAGGCGATCTCGGACGCGGCGGAGGCCGAGGGGCTCACCGCGCGCTTCTGGAACAACGACGCCACGAGGCCGCAGGTGATCGACGAGGTCGTCGCCGCGCTGAAGGAGCGGTATCGGGCGGTGCACCTCGTGAACGGCATCGCGGCCGGCGCGATGAAGCGGTACGCGGAGCACGGGCCGACGAAGGTGAAGGACCTCGACGTCGCGTTCGATCCGGTGCTCCAGATCCCTGATTTCTCGCGCCCGGAGAACATCCGCAAGCTCGGGCTCGTCGAGGTGGACGTCGCGAACGACGCGGACATCGAGCGGACCAACAAGTTCATGGGCACGTCGTCGCTCTTGTGGGTCGAGCCGCTCGCCGCGGCGGGGCTCATCGCGAAGGGCGAGAGCGTGGTGTCCTTCTGCGACTACGACTACCCGAGCGACGATCCGGTCTACGCGATGGGCCCGCTCGCCGGCGCGAAGATCCTGCAGCGCAAGACGATGGCGGAGATCCGGGAGCGGTTCGGGGCGAAGACGGCGCGCATCTGCTATCCGGCCCTGGCGACGACGGCGCTCGGGGCGATCCCCGGCGGGCTCCTGATGTACGGGCTCAGCACGCAGATCTTGAAGGAGCGCGGGCAGTTCAAGGACGTCATCGATCTCGCGCGCGAGACGATCGAAATCTGGCGTCCGAGCTGGGATGGGAGCGATCTGCGGGTGGACGCGGCCTACCAGGCGTGTCTGCCAGAGTTCAACAAGCGCAAGGAGCAGATCGGTCCGAAGGACGTCCCTGGCGCGTTCCGGCAGCTGTTCGAGTGAGCCCTGGCGCGCGGGGCCTCGGCTCCGCGCGCAGCTTTCACGGCCGGCCGCGCTGCTCGCGCGGCCGGCGGACCGCCTCGTAGAGCGGGGTGTAGATCTATCCTTCAGCCCGCGCGACTTCGGGCTCGAGTCGGGCGACCTGGCACTTGTCGGACAGGCGGATGATCCCCACCCAGGCGAGCACGCGGATGACCTGATACGCCGGGTCGATCTCGAACCACCGCACCGCGAAGTTCGGGCTCATCGAGTACTTGTGGTGGTTGTTCTGAAAGAGCTCGCCGAGCGTCACGAGATCGAGGGCCAGCGTGTTGCGGGAGTCGTCATCGCTGTCGAAGTTGCGGTAGCCGTAGCGGTGGCCGCACCAGTTCACGATCGCCCCGTGCAGCGGGCCCATGGTCCAGTGGAGCGGGAGGAACAGGAACTGCCACCAGTGCGAGGCGAAGGCCACGTAGAAGAGCACGTAGCCGGTGCCCCACGCGAGCCGGCCGATCCACGCGTTGCCGATGCGATCGAGCGTGGGCCACTCGGGGTAGCCACCGAGAAAGCGCGGCTCCACGTCGGCCGTGCGCGCGTAGATCGCGTCGTAGCGCGTCGCGGTGTCCAGCATCATCCGGACAACATTCGAGTAGTACCGCGGCGAGTGCGGATCCTTCGGCGTGTCGCTGTACGCGTGGTGCATGCGGTGCAAGATCGCGTAAACCCAGGGCACGAGGTACGACGAGCCCTGCGTGAGGTACGTGAGGAAGTGGAAAATCCGCTCCCATCGCTTCGACATCGTGAACATCCGATGCGAGGCGTACCGGTGCAGGAAGAAGGTCTGGAAAAAGACCGAGAGCGTAGAGTGGGCGATGAGGACGATCGCGATCTCCATGTTCGCGTCCTAACCCGGGGGCATGCGGCAGGGGGTCAGCTCACGGTCACGTTTCCGTAACAGGCGCCGGGTCCGCGCGGCCTCTGTCGCCTCTATCTTCGCGGGATTCCGCGGGAATCCCCGTGATTGTCCGTGATTGACCGAGTCCGTTCATGGTAACAGCGGTGTCGTGAAGGCCGTGATCATCGGTGCGGGCCGGGGCAGCCGGCTGCGTCACCTGACCGAAGAGCTGCCGAAGACGCTGGTCCCGATCCTTGGCCGCCCGATGCTCGACGGCATCCTCGAGGCGCTCGCCGCGGGCGGCTTCCGGCGGTCGGATATCGTGTTCGTCTGCGGCTACAAGGCCGACGTCATCCGGGCGGCCTACCCGGATCTGACGTACGTCGAGAACCGCGACTGGGAGCAGAACAACATCCTTCTCTCGCTCCTCTGCGCGCGCGAGCACCTCGAAGGCGGCTTCGTCTCGACGTACGCCGACATCGTCTACCGGCCCGAGATCGTGGCGGGGCTGGTCCGCTCTCCGCACGACATCGCGCTCGCCTGCGACACGGACTGGCGGCGCCGCTACGTGGGCCGCTCGCAGCACCCAGAGACCGACGCCGAGAAGCTCTGCGCCGGCGGCGCCGAGGGGGATCGCGTCCTTCAGATCTCGCGCCGCATCCCTTCGGAGTCCGCGACCGGCGAGTTCATCGGGGTGATGAAGCTCTCGGCGCGGGGCGCCGGGCAGTTCCTGGCCGCCTTCGACGCCGCGCGCGACGCCTTCTCGAATCGGCCGGAGTTCCGCGAGGGCCGCACGTTCCAGCGGGCCTACCTCATCGATCTGCTCCAGCACATGATCGAGTCCGGCGCCGACCTCCACAAGCTCGACACCCACGGCGGCTACATGGAGATCGACACCCTGGAAGACGCGTCGATGGCCGACGCGTGGTGGCGCGGCGCGCCCTGAGGCTCTGATCTGTTCTAGAGCGCGTCGGCGAAGGTCGCGCCCTGGGCGAGGAGCCCGGGGAGACCGCCGGTGTGCAGGAACAGCACCCGCTTGCCCGAGAGCTCGCCTCGCTCGGCCAGGTCCCAGAGCCCGGAGAATGCCTTGCCCGTGTACACAGGGTCGAGGACGAGACCTGACAGCCGCGCCACCTGGAGGATCCGCGCTCGCTGCTCCGGCGTGGACACCCCGTAGGCAGGGCCCTTCGCCGAGTCGTCGATCACGAGGTGGGCGGGCGAGCCGAGGCGCGGCTCGAGCGCGCGCGCGTCGTCCATGATCCCGACCACGATCCGCGCGAACGTCGCCTTGTCCTCGCAGACCGCCATCGAGCGCACCTCGCCGGCGACCTCGTAGCGGGCCGCGCCGAGCGCCGTGCCCGCCGCCGTCCCGCCCGACCCGCACGCGTGCACGATGACGTCGAACGGCTTGCCCCCCGCGAGGCCGAGATCGAGCTGCTTCCGGATCTCCTCCATCGCGCGCACGTAGCCGAGCGCGCCGAGGCCGTTCGAGCCGCCCTCGGGGATCACGTACGGCCGGCCGCCCGCCGCGCGGATCTCGGCGGCCGCGTCGGCCATCAGGGCGCCGCGCTCCCTGTACGCCTCGGGCGAGATCAGCCGGATCTCCGCGCCGGCGAGCCGATCGAGCAGCACGTTGCCCTCGAGCGGCGCGAGGGCCGCCGGATCGTTCGTGCGCAGGAACAGCACCGAGCGCAGGCCGAGCGAGGCGCTCACCAGCGCGGTCGCGCGCGCGTGGTTCGACTGGAGGCCGCCGCAGGTGATCACGCAGCCTGCGCCCTCCTCCCGCGCGGCGGCGAGCAGGTACTCGAGCTTGCGGATCTTGTTGCCGGCCTCCGCGCCCGCCGTCATGTCGTCGCGCTTCACGTAGAGGTCGACGCCGAGCGCCTCGGCGAGCCGCTGCGGGCGCTGGATCGGTGTCGGAAGGTGGCTCAGCGCGAGTCGTTTGCGCATCGTTCCTCTCTGCTGTCTGCCAGGGGCGCCCGGCGGCCCTCGCAACCGCCCTCTAGCACCCTGGGCGGCCCTCGTCTGCTGTGTCGCGCGCGAGCTCGACCGAGGGCCCGGCGAGCCCTGGCCAGCTCAGTGGATCACGCCCAGCTTGAGCGTGAGCAGGTACTGATCGGGGAGCTCGGCGCCCGCGGCGTCGTCGAAGGCGCCGCCCGGGAACAGGACCCCGGCCTCGGTGCCAAACTGGAGGGTGACGAGCCTGCCCATCGCGATGCGCGCGTCGACGCCGAGGTCCAGCTCGACGCCGAGATCGCGGCGGCGGCTGTCGCCGCCGTCGTAGTTGGCCAGGCTGCCGCCCGCCCGCGGGGCGCCGTAAGGATCGACCAGATCCGAGGTCGCCTCGGCGATGACCGCGCCCGCCTTGAGGTCGAGCCAGCGCGCCGGCCGCACGATGATGCGCGGGTTCACGTAGGCGGCGCCGGGCACGCCTCCCTTGGACGGCAGCGACCTGATGCCTGGCTCGGGGGACGCGGCGAAGAGCTCCCGCTCGGCGATCGTGGCCGCGCGCGCGGTCTTCCAGGCGAGCACCTCGTCGAACAGGAGGAGCCCGACGTTGTGGCTCGGGTCGAAGGTGAAGCGCCGCGACACGCCGTCCGTGGGGTCGTCGTCGCCCGAGGCGTAGCCGGCCTCGATCTCGGTCACGACGCGCCCCCACCGCCCGGCTGGCCGCCCTCCGCGGCCCGCGACGTGCACCGCGCCGAGCGTCACAGCGCCGCCGACCGAGCGCACCGCCACGGGCGAGCGCCCGAACCCGTGGCCGGAAGGCGGCGGGGGCCCGCTCGGGGCGAACGACGCCGCCCCGAGGATCACCGCGGCCTCGAGCTCGCCGTAGACGTGGGCGCCGCCCCCCGGCACCGGCGCGTTGAATTTGCCTGCCACGTCGAGGATGCCGGCCGTGAGCACCTCGCTGAACCGGGCCGAGCTCGTCTTCGCGCGGCGCTCGCGCGCCTGCCGCCGCATGGCGCCGTAGATCCCGACCTCGCCGCGCCGCTCTCGCCAGAGCGCGGACACGACCGCCTGGATGGCGCGATCGCCCTCGCCTTCGTCCTGCCCCTCGACGTCGTTTCCGAGCAGGTCGGCCGCGTTGTCCTCGAACACGAGGTCGCCCGCGACGGTCACGTGGAGCGGCCCGCCCTTCCCCATCGGCGTGGCCGCGAAGAGGACGCGTTCCATGAGCGATCCACGCTCGTAATCGCCGAAGACGCTCGCGCGCTCGCCGTCGTTGACGAGGAGCCCCATCCCCCAGTGCGCGCTCTGCTGGCCCACCCGGACGACGCCGAGCGCCCACGGCACCTCCAGGTAGAGGGCGCGCGGGTGCACCTCGTACCACGCCAGGGCGGCGCGCGCGTCGCGCACCTGCTCGACGTCACGCGTGGTGTCCCCGGCGATGAGCCCCCGGACGACGTCGATCTGCGCCACGATCGAGGCCTTGTCCTTGAAGTGGAAGCGCGGCGAGAGGCGCAGCCAGTGGGCGATGTACTGGCTCTGCCCGAGCGTCCCCGCGCCCGGAGCCGACAGGGGCGGCGCCCGGAGCGGAAGATCGCTCATGGCGCGGTAGCGGAGCTGGTACTCGCCCTGCAGCGAGAACGTCGACCGGGTGGGATCCGGCGGGGGCGGCGGCTTGCGCCCGGTGTCGAGCACGAGCCGCTCCTCGAAGTCGTCGACGGCCGGCGCTGCCGGCGCGGCTGGTGGAGAGCCGCGCCCTGCGCTCGCCCCCTCGGCGGGCTGAGCGGCGCTCGGCGAGGCTCGCCCTGCGCTCGCTCCTTCGACGGGCTGAGCGGCGCTCGGCGAGGCGAGCGCGACAGCAAACGCAAGGGGGGCGAGGGTGACGAAGGCGAAGCGCATCGGAAGCAAGCAGCCGCTCGCCGGCGCCCGGCCGGGAACGCGCGCCCGAAGGATAGGCGGATCGATCCCCGCGGGGCACTGGATTCTTCCGTCAACGGCGCGCAGCTGGCTTTTCGCGGGGCATCCGCCGCTCTAGCGTGCGCCTTCGTGACCCTTTCCACGCCGAGCGCCGCCGCTGGTTCTCCTTCTTCGCCGCCTCCGTCACCTCCGCCGGCTTCATCACCTCCGTCACGTCCGTCACCTCCGTTGCTCCTCGGCCGTCCGCTCTCGCTCGCGGATCTCGAGGAGGTCGCGCGGCGCGGTCGTCCGGTGGCGATCTGCGCCGAGGCGCACGAGCGGGCGGCGGCCTCGCGCCGCGCGATCGACGCGATCGCAGCGGCGGGCGACGCTGCGCCGGCGGTGTACGGGATCAACACCGGCTTCGGCGCGCTCGCGGAGACGCGCATCGCGGATCACGACATCCGGGCGCTCCAGCGCAACCTCGTGCGGAGCCACGCCTGCGGGGTCGGGCCGGAGCTCGGCGAGGCCGAGGTGCGCGCCATGATCGTCCTGCGCGCGCAGGTGATCGCGCTGGGGCACTCGGGCGTGCGCACGGAGGTGCTCGATCTGCTCGCCGCCCTGCTCGAGCGCGGCGTGAGCCCGCGGATCCCTGCGCAGGGGTCGGTCGGCGCGTCGGGCGATCTGGCGCCGCTCGCGCACCTCGCGCTGACGCTCATCGGCGAGGGGGAGGCGCGCTTCGAGGGGCAGCTCCTGCCGAGCGCGGTGGCGCTCGCGAAGGCCGGCCTCGCGCCGATCGAGCTCGCGGCGAAGGAGGGGCTCGCGCTGATCAACGGGACCCAGTACATGACCGCGCTCGGCGCGCTGGCGCTGCGGGACGCGGCCGCCCTCTGCACGGTCGCGGACATCGCCGGCGCGGTGAGCCTCGAGGCGCTGATGGGCTCGAAGCGCCCGTTCGACGAGCGGCTGATGCGCGTCCGCCCGCACCCGGGTCAGGCCGGCACGGCCAGCAACCTGCGCGCGCTGCTCGGGAGCAGCGAGATCATGCAGAGCCACGCGGACTGCCCCAGGGTGCAGGACGCCTACTCGCTCCGCTGCATGCCCCAGGTCCACGGCGCGACGCGCGACGCGGTCGCCTGGGCCGTCGAGGTGCTGACCCGCGAGGTCAACAGCGTCACGGACAACCCCACGGTGTTCCTCGGGGATGGGGCGGATGGCGGCGCCGAGCTGATCTCGGGCGGCAACTTCCACGGGCAGCCGGTCGCGCTCGCGCTGGATCTCGCCGCGATGGCGGCGGCGGAGCTCGCGAACATCAGCGAGCGGCGGGTCGAGCAGCTGGTCAACCCTGCCCTCTCGACCGGGCTCACGCCGTTCCTGGCGCCGCACAGCGGGCTGCACTCGGGGTTCATGATCGCCCAGGTGGCGAGCGCCTCGCTGGTGAGCGAGAACAAGGTGCTCTGCCACCCGGCGAGCGTCGACTCGATCCCCTCGAGCGCGGGCCGCGAGGACCACGTGAGCATGGGCAGCATCAGCGCCCGAAAGCTCGCGCAGGTGATCGAGAACGTCCGGAGCTCGCTGGCGATCGAGCTCATCACGGCGGCCCAGGGCGTGGACCAGCGGCTCCCGCTCCGCCCCAGCGCGGGCGTCGCGGCCGCCCACGCCGCCATCCGCCGCGTGGTCCCCGGGCTCACCGAGGACCGCCCCCTCTACCGCGACATCGCGGCGGCCGCGGAGCTCATCCAGAGCGGGGCGCTCATCGCCGCGGTGGAGGAGGCGGTGGGCCCGCTCAACTGATTATTTCTGTTACTAAAGTTACATCTGAGACGATTTAGAGGAAATCTTACGCTAGATAAGGGAATGCGATCGGTCCATTGCGGGGCGAGTTGCTGTACATTGGCTCAGTGCCCATTCCGGTCAGCGCCCCGCCGTTTCCCTTCGATGCCGTGAGGGATCTGCTCGGGGTGGTGCGGACGATTTACGCGGCGGCGAAGGAGGGGGGGTCGTCGCGGGAGGAGCTCGCTCGCATCGCGCAGGTGGGCAAGGAGCTGAGCCGGGCGCTGGATCTGGCCGGATCGCCCCAGCAGGGGGCGTCGGGGCTGTCGGCAGCGTGGAAGGTGGCGGACAGGGCGATGCTCCAGGTGAACGACCTGGTGGATCCGCTCACACCGGCGGCGCCGCTCCTGATGGCGGCCCGGAGCCGGGTCACCGGGAGCCGGCTGACCCTGCGGAGCAAGCCGCAGGGGCGGTAGGAGGCCTGGGGGGACTGACGGGAGGCCACGGGGGGCGGAAGGCCGCCGGGGGCGGGCGCGGGAGACCGCTCGGACGGGAGGCCGCCGGGGCGGCTTTCCTGGATGAATCAGCCCCCCGAAGCGCGATTCTCCGAGCGGTGCGGAGAACTGCCGTCTTGCCAGGAGCGAGAGAGGGACAGTGTCGGCCAGCGTCCTTCGTTGGCCTACTGTAGGGCTGGAATCGTCAGCTGCGACCGAAGAACCTGCGGCCACGCGACCGCTCGGCGTCGCGCCGGATGCCCTGCATCACCACGCGGATGAGCTCACGGTTGTAAGCGCGCTTGTCGTGGCGCTTGTGCTCGGGCAGCTTGACGCCCAGAGCGTGTGCGAGACGTTCTACGTTCTCTACCTTCGCCTCGCGCAGACAGTCGATGTCCAGATCCATGGAGTGGCGCTCCCATTACTCGAATCCACTCGGCTTGTCGAGCCCAGAGGACACGAGCGTGGCTGCGCGCCGTTTCCCATCGGGTTCCCGCCGGACCAGGGCAGGCTCCCATCAGACCGTGACGGGCATGCGGCGTCCCGGGCACGTCGGCGCCACGAAGCGCGGTGCGCGCCATGATCCCGTTCGAGGCGGCCAGCAGCTCAGGTGAGCCGCTGGGCGCGAGGTCGAGGTCGACCCCGCCGCTTCCCGCGCGTTTTCCCACACCAGGTAGCCCCGCCCGGACTCGAACCGGGACGCCCGCGAGGGCCGCGGATTTTAAATCCACCGCGTCTGCCATTTCGCCACGGGGCCAAGATGTTGATATTACTTTGATTTTTACTTTTGGGAGCCCTCGCTCGCCTTCGTTTGTGCCGTTTCCTGTGCCGTTTCCGGCGAGCTCGGGGATCGCCTGGGCGAGGGAAGCTAGCTCGCCAAGGCCCAGCTCTGCAAACGTCCTGGCGGCTCGGCGGTATCTCTGGATCATCACGCTCGATCGATGGCCGGTTCTGTCGGCCACCCAGGTCTCGCTCCGGCCGTTCGCCAGAGCGACAGTGATGAAGGTTGAGCGCGTGTCGTGGGCGCGGACTTGCTGGCGCTCGTCAGAAGCCTCGAAGAGCTCTGGACGATCGATACCAGCGAGTTGGAGATGGGAGCGAAGTCGCTCGGCCGCGTGCTCGACGCTGAAGCGTTCGCCGTCTTCATTGACGAAGAGCGGGGCGGATGGTGATGGGTTGCCGCGGAGCGCGAGCCAGGCGCGCAGCGCCTGTGGCACGCCTGGTGAGAGTGCCCAGGCGCGCGGGTCGTTGGTCTTGTTCTTCTCGAGGCGCAGCGCGCCACGATCAAGATCGACGTCCTGCACCTGCAGGCGCGCGGCCTCGCTGATGCGCGGGCCCTCGCGGTTCAGGAAGCCCCAGAGGACGCGCCAGCAGAGCGGGATCGCGGTGCTGGCCAGCAGGCGCGCGTCCTCGTCGGGGTAGAGACAGGCTTTCGCCTTCGCGGGGCCGAGCTTCGGGAGGAAGCCGCGGGGGAGCGGGTTCGTCGCGAGGAGACGGCACGGGAAGACGGCCATTGCCATGAGCCGGTGGAGAAGCTGCGCGATGTGGCGGCGCGAGGCGGGGGACATCGTCGGGAGCGCACGCATGACACGCTCGGCGTCGTCAAGCGTGAAGGCCGCGACGGGGACGTGGCCGGCGATCGGGTAGATGTGGCGGTCGAAGCGGTAGACGTCCTGCTCGACGCTGCGCTTTGGCTTGACGTGGTCCGGGTACATGCGAGCGAGCTCGCCCGAGGTCCAGAGCTGGCCGAACTGCTGGATGCTGACCTGCTTCGGCACCGAAGTGCCGCCGGGGACGACCTTCGCTTGCGTGCCGCCCTTGCAGATGACGTCGACCGCCACGATGACGTCGCGGAGCGCCCTTCCCTCGTGTACCGCGGCACGCTCCAGCAGCGCGACGATCGCGTCGCGTGTGACATTGGGCGAGGCGCGCAGCCGCACGGCCAGGTCGGCGACGAGCTCCTTGCGCTGCTCGGCCTGCTCCTCGGTCAGCTTGGGGTCGACGGGGAAGCTCTCGCGGTCCCTGTCGCCGACGAGGACGCGGACGTAGAGCCGCCCGGCGTCGTTGCGGAAGAGCGATCCGGTGGGCTTGCGGGGCATGGCGCCACCTGTTCTACCGCGATTCGCGGCCGCGCTCACGCCTGGGGCGGCACGCCAGCATGGCCCAGCACGAGGCCGAGCTCGCGGAGCACCACCGCCGTGCCGTCGGCGCGCTTGGCACCGTTCTCCACGCGCTCTGCGAGCGCAGCGACGGCGTCGTGCTGCGTCTTGAGCCAGGCGATGAACGCCGCTCGCTCGACGAGCCGCAACTTCCCCAGACGCACTACCCGGCCGGCGCCAGCGCTCGCGCGCTTGGGGCAACGCCGGCCGCGCTCTGCGCGGGCGACCACCTCCGCCGAACCGGATCAACGCGCTTCTCGCCGCTCTCGAACAGAGCGGCGTTCAAGGCATCGAGGTCCGGCAAACCTGGACAGAAACGGAAGTAGCAAGCTTCACGGCGCTCCGAATCCCCGCGGCGCATGTCGGGCCCGGTGTGGGGGCGGACGATGCACGCTCAGACCGAGGTGACGGAGCTTCGGAACTCGGGCGGGCGCAATTCATACTCGACCGCTGGTTTGCCAACATGACGTGACGCGTTCATTGCCTCGGCTGAAACGCGATCGAGGACTCGGCCCGGCGAATCATGATGCCGGCGAGGGCACGTCAACGACGGCGGCGGCCGGACGAATCGCCTCCGGCGTCGCGCTGACGCGTCCGGAACCTGATGACGCGTCGGGCTGACGCGTCAGAATCGCTGTGACGCGTTTCACCGGGCGCGAATGAGCTGCCGACCCGCACACGTGGTGACGTGGCGGCGCGGCATAAGTGCCCGGCCAAGGGCATCGTGACCATCCCGAGCTGGAACCCCCTGAAGCGGGGCCTTTGCTGCTTTCGTCCTTCGCTCACGCCCGCCCAGACGTACGAGCCGAGCGAAACGGATCGCCAAATCGACTGGCGGCACCAGTATTGTATCTGCCAGGAAGTCGCCTAGGAGCTCGGCGAGCCACCAGGCATCCACGATGCGAGCCCTGATCATCAGTGATCTGCACCTCGGTAATGGCGGGGACTACGACGTCTTCGCAGGGGAGCAGGAACTCCCTGCGCTCCTCAACCGGTTCGCCTCGCCGCCGACCCGCGTCATCGTGAATGGAGACGGAATCGATTTCCTCATGAATGAGGACGAACTCGCGCTCGACGTGCCCCGCGCCGTCGCGCAGGCCAGGTCCTGCGCCGAGAGCCGCGCCACCAGGGCCGTCTTCGCCGCGTTCGGCCGCATCCTCGCGGCCGGGGGCGAGGTCGTGATCCGCCTCGGTAACCACGACGTCGAGCTAGCACACCCCGAGGTCCAGGAGGTCTTTCGCTCGGAGCTCGGCCAGCCGCCGGCGGCCGCCGCCCGCCTCTCGTTCCGGCTCGGGGAGGTCCCGGACATCCTCGACGTGGGCGGAGCCCGGATCCTCTTGACCCACGGCGAGCACAACGACCCCTGGAACATCGTTCATTATCAAGGGCTCTCTACCGCAGGCGCCGCCGAGCGGCCCTCGTTCGCCTATGCGCCTGGCTCGATCCTGGTCAAGCAGTACCTGAACCCGCTCAGCCGCGAGTTCGGCCTCCGCTTCGTCAATCTGCTCAAGCCGGATTTCCAGGGCGGCGCGCTCACCGCGCTCGCGGTCGCGCCCTCGGCGATGAAGCTGCTCTTCCAGCGCTCCTCGGCCAGCCTCCTCTGGCAGCTCTTCTGCAAGATGACCGGGGGCGCCTCGTTCGCCGAGGACGAGGAGGACCTCGGCCTCGCCGACCGGGTGGCCGAGGCAGGCCTCACCTCGGAAGAGCAGGAGGCCGTGGAGGCCTTGCTTGGGGACGGGGCGGTCGCCTTCAGCGACGAGGAGGACGACGGCGTGCTCGGGCGCGCGCGGCTCAAGCTGGGCCGTGCCGGGCTCAAGCTCTATGCGAAGCTCCAGCGGCAACTCACGGGCAAGGCGGGCGATGCGTACTTCGCGCTCGAGCCCAACGAGGCGGAGTGGAAAGAGGCCAAGCGGCTCGCCGCCAAGTTCGGAGCCAGCGCGGTGATCCTCGGCCACACCCACGCAGCGCGGTGGAAGCACGAGGACGGGCTCCTCTTCGCCAACACCGGCACCTGGATCTGGCTGATGCAGCTCCCACCGTTCGACGCGGGCGACGATGTGTGGGCGGAGTTCCTCGCCGAGGTGAAGCAGAACCCCCGCCTCGCCGCCGAGCGCCAGAAGCTCGCCAGGCTAATCAGCCGGTTCACCGCGGTCAGCGTCGACGAGGCGCCGGGCGGCGGCGCGGTAATCGCCCTCCTCGAGTGGGACGCCGCCTCGGGCCTCCGTACGCTGGAGGAGGCCCATGTGCCGGCGACCTCCTGAGCCATGGCCGGACCGTTCGTCGCCTCGAAGCCACCTGACCGGCTCCAGCGATGGAGACCGCGTGCGGAGGGCCCAGGATGCGGGGATCGAGCGCGGCGCCCGAGGTCCCCTGAAGAGGAGAACGCCATGAGCCTACGAGAAGAGGCACCCGACACCACGGATCTCGGCGAGCAGGAGCCCCTCCCGGCGTGGGAGGACATGGTCTTCTCCGCGCCGGAGCTACCCGACGACTACACCGCGACGCCGCAGAGCTTCGACGACACGCCCCCGCCGCAACTCGTGCGCACCATCAACCTGCTCCCCTTCCCCGAGCACGACATCCGAGGCCCCGAGGACGTCGACGGGATCGCGGCGCACATCCTCTCTCGGGCGCAGGAGGGGATCGGGGACCTCCTCGAGCACGAGGACTACGCCGGGTACGAGAGCGCGCCGACCGAGGCGTGGGCGCGCGCGATCGCCGAGCACCAGACGGGGATCCCGTACACCATGCCCGTGTACTTCTATGGCCCTCAAAAGCAGGTCGCCGAGGGCATCGCGCGCCAGGGTCGCTACCCGCTCGTGGGCCAGTGCCAGCAATCGGTGACGACGGCGCTCTGCATCGGCGGATGGGACGGCGGCGTCCGCGGCGACATCGGCGCCGGCAAGGACTCTCAGCCCTACTGCGCGCAGCTCGGAAAGGGCTGGAAGGACGTGCCCCTCGACCTGAAGAAATGGCCCGATGAGCTATGGGACGACGTGAAGGTGGGCTCCTGCCTCTTCTGGTCCGCGGACTCCGCAGGCTCCGGCCATGTGGTTCTCGTCATCCGCAAGCACCCTGTCGATCGGAAATGGCAGATCTGGGACACGGGCACGTCGTTCCACGATCCGAGCAGCCACCTGGCTGCGGCCAAGCAGGCGCGGATGCTGTGGGAGTCCCACTGGTGGGACTTCATCCCGAAGTCGCTCTCGAACGGCAGCTGGCCGTTCCGGGGCATCGCGCTGCTCCCCGGGCTGGGCCGCATGAAAGCGGACCTCCGCCCCCGGGGGCGCGCGCGCCTGCTCCTCCAGCGGCGCAGCGACAGGGCGCTGCTCTTCAGGTCGGCGTGGATCGACATGGAAGCCGAGGGGCTGCCCATCTCGTGGCTGCTCCGCGGCCTGCGCGGCGCGCCGTTCTCGGACCGGATCGAGGCCACGTTCTGCATCAACTCGCCGCCGGGCCTGACGAAGAGCTCGCCCAGGGGGGCACCGCTGCTCGACTGCACGGTCGACGCAAAGGGCAACGCGCGGATGTTCTGGAACTGGCAGTGGAAGCAGGGCTACCACGAGCGGAAGAACGCCGCCGTCTGGCAGCCCGACGCGCCCTTCCCCGCGAGCGCCGGGGGCGCGCTAAGGTCCCAGGCGGTCCCCGCGGTCAAGACCCCGGCCGGGGCAAAGCGAGACCTGTACGAGGAGGCGGACGCCGAGCTGCGCGCGGAGGCCGAACGGAAGAGCGTGTCGCAGCGAGCACACGGCTGAAGGCGACGGTGGCGCCATGCAGGCATGGGATGAACTCCAGTTGCTGCTGACACCCGACGGCGTCGCGGAGCCAGTCCTCAAAGACGGGCTCTCCAACGTCGCGGCGGCACGAGCGGACACGACGGACAGGGAGGGCATCCCTCTCGAGCATTTCTGGGAAGAGACGGGCGACCCAGACGATCTCGAGGAGCAGCGGTGGGGCGTCATCGCGCCCGAGGGCGCCGAGGGAGACCGCCTCATCGCCTTGATTCAACCGCTCATCGACGCCCGGCGAGAGGCGCAGGGCGGCCGTGAGGTGATGATCTACCGCGCGCCCTCCGCGATGTCACCGGAAGAGGCGGCCCGCTGGCGCAAGGAGCGCTTCGACGTCGGCGCGGAGCTCGCGCGCGATCTGCCGCGCTATCAGCTCATCCTCGGCGACCTCCACGAGGTGCCGCTCGCCCTCCAGCAGCACCAGGCCACCGACGGCTTCGTCGGACGGCTGTGCTTCCGGGAAGAGCGCGCGTACGAGGCCTACGTCGACAAGGTGCTCCGCTGGGAAAGGGCGCGCACCGAGGCCGCCGGCAGCGCCGCGTTCTTCACCGTGCGCGACGGCACCGCCGCGACGACGATCGGCCACAGGTCGCTCGCCGAGCCCGCGATCGCCCAGCTCGGGAAGTACAAAGTCGATGTGGCCGATCTCGGGGATCGGGGCGATCAGGGCGAGCCCTCTCCGGACGCATTCCTGGAGGCGGTGAAGCGTCCGGAGCCCACGGTGCTGTTCAGCATCAGCCACGGCGCGGGCGCGCCTCGCGGCGGGTGGAAGACCGAGGGTGACCAGCGCGACCGGCAAGGGGCGATGAGCTTCGGGCGCGACAAGCTGAGCGGTGGCGACCTCGGCGATGCCCCGTTCTTGCCGGGCGGGATCTGGTTCATGCTGGCGTGCTATGGCGCCGGGACGCCGGACGTCAGCGCGTACCGGCACTGGCTCGAGCGGCTCAAGCAGAGCGGCCACTTCGGCGGCCAGACCGACTCAGTGCTCGCGGGGCTTCCTCAGGGCGGCCAGAGGCCGTTCATCGCCCGGCTGCCGCAAGTGGTGCTGGCCAACCCGAACGGACCGCTCGCCGTGATGGGGCACATCGATCTCGCCTGGACCTACAGCTTCCAGGAGAGGGATACGGGCAGTGCGCTCTGGCGTCCCTCGAAGTTCGTGGAGTTCGTCCGGGCGGCGCTCGGGACGAGCCGCGTGGGGAGCGCGTTCCGGGAGCTCTTGAAGGCGTCTCTGCTGACGAACGTCGAGCTCACCAGCCTTTACGACAGCGCGGAGAGGCTGGGCGCCGCGCCGGACCCGGCGCGGCTCGGTCACCTGTGGATGCTGCGGCAGGATCTCTCGGGCTACGTCTTGCTCGGCGACCCGGCGGTGTGGCTCCCGGCGAGGCGCAGGCACCTGAAGAAGAACGCGGCGGGGAGCGGCGGCGTGGTGGGCGAGGTCCGGTCCACGGCGCCGCTCGCCGGCACGGCGCACGCGGTCGCGTCGGGGGGGCAGGTCGGGGAGCAGGCAGCGGTCGCGCCGAAGCTGCCGCACGGCATGGGCATCGACGATGTGGAGAGGGCCATTGGAGAGCTGCTCTCCGGCAGGTCGTCCATCACGGCGGTGGCCAGCGAGCACGGCATCGCGGCAGAGCAGCTGAGCGCGCTCGCGGAGATCTACAGGAAGGCCGGGCGCGCCGTGCTGGGCGAAGTGACATGACCGCTCTCCATGGCGATAGCCGACTGGACCTCTTGCTCGCCGACGCGGAGGAGTTCCGGCCCGTCCTCGATGAGGGGCTTCCGGGCGAGGCGGCCCAGCGCGGGCCGAGGCCCCGTGAGAAGGACAGCTTCGAGCGGAAGCGGACGGACGCGGACCCGAACGACCTCACGGTCCAGCGGTGGGCCGTCGTCGCGCCCAGGAGCCGCGAAGGCAGCCAGCTCCTCGAGGCCATCGCGCCGCTGATCCGGCTGCGCGAGGAAGAGCAGGGCGCGCCCGTGACCGTCCACCGCGTGCCGCCGGAGATGGACGCCCGGGAAACGGCGGCGTGGCGAGAGGCCGAGTGCTGGCGAGACGACGTACCGGAGGACGAGTGGCCGTATTACCTGCTCCTGCTCGGCGATCTGGAACAGGTCTCCCTTGAATTCCAGCACGCGATCGCGGGCAGCGCGCTGGTCGGCCGCGTGCAGTTCGAGGGCGCCTCCGGCGAGGTGGATCTCGACGGCTACGCCGCGTATGCGGAAAAGGTCGTGCGCTTCGCGCGAGAGGGGACGCCCGAGCCGGCCGCAGACATGCTGTTCTTCGTGGCGCCGGACGGCTCGACGGCCACACACGCCGGCGCGACGAAGCTCGTCGGGCCGAGTGTTACGGCGGTTCAGGAAGGCAGGGACAAGGGGAGCTTGCCTGTGGCGTGTGTGCAGACCATCGACGCGGAGACCACCGACGAGTTGCTGGCGGCGGGCGCCTCCGGGCGGCCGTCGGTGCTGCTGTCCGTGAGCCACGGGCTCGGGCCTCCGCGCCGCGGCTTCCGCTCGGAGGACGAGCAACGGCGGCGCCAGGGCGCGCTCCTCCTCGGCCGGGGCGAGGTGCTCGACGCCGAGCGGATGCGAGGGCAGCGGTTCCTGCCGAGCGGCCTGTGGTTCTGTATGGCCTGCTTCGGGGCGGGGACGCCGAGCGCGAGCGCGTACCATGCGTGGCTGTCGCAGCTCGCGAAGGAGGGCGCCTACGGCGGAAAGGCCGAGCTGGTACTGCAGAGTTTGCCTGCGCGTGGGAGTCGCCCGTTCGTGGCGGCGATGCCGCAGGCGGCGCTGGCGAGCCCGGAGGGGCCGCTTGGGGTCATCGGTCATATGGACCTCGCGTGGACGTACAGCTTCTCGAGCGCGAGCAATCCGGCAGAGGGCCGCAAGTCGCGGATCCTGGCTGCGCTGCGGGTGATGGCCCGCGGCGGCCGCGCGGGCGTCGCGCTCGGGACGCTGCTGCAGTCCTATGGCGAGGCGAACGACGCGCTGATGGCGAGCTATCAGCTGGAGGCGAGCGCCCGGGCGGAGGGAAGGCCTGACCCGACGGATCGCGTCGATCGAGCGCGCCTCTGGATGCTGCGCAACGACCTCCGTGGCTATGTGCTGCTGGGCGATCCGGCGGCGCGGCTGCCGCTCCGGCAGAGCGCCCTCCGGGGGATGGCGCCGGAGCGTCGGGGGGCGGTTGTTGCGTCGCCTGGTGACGGGGAGCCGGCGCCGGCCATCTCTGAGGAACGCGGGCAGTCGAGCGGTGCAGAGGTCGTGGCGCTCGACGTGAAGGTGGCGGCCGTGGACGCGCTCTTCGGCGGGGACGAGACGCCGCGCGCGATCGCGGCGCGCGCGGGTGTCTCGCTGGCGACGCTGTGGGGCTGGGTCGACGCGTACCGGGCCGGGGAGCGGTCGCGGCTCGGTGGGTGACGGCGCGGGGCGCTGGTGCGGTGGGCGCCGAGGCCGATCTGTAGCCGGCATCACTCGTGGCGACATGCCGGGGACGTGCGAAGCAGGGTGCCGGGCATGTCGAACATGGGCCGGCGCCTGCTCGACCAGACACCTATCCATGTCCGACATGCCTGGGGACGTCTCCCAGTGGTAGTGCTCAATTTTGAGCAACGGGCCCCGGTCCGCCTTGACGGTCGATCCGGTCGCCTCCCGCATACCGCCGTCGTCCCTGCCGAGCAGCCCGCGTTCCAGGCCGTTGACACAACGCGGCGAGCCGGTACAGGATCGCGCGATGACACAGCCAAGAGGTACTCGAAACATTCCCGGAACAACCGCGCATCAAGCTTTCCAGGGTCAGGATTCGCCGCAGCCTGCGAGTGACCGCTTGCTCTGCTCGCGCTGTGGCGAGTTCAGAACAGTGGGAACCGGCGCGGTCGTAATCAAAGACCATGACACACCTGAGGAGTGCATCACGTATCTTGGCAAGGCGCTCAAAGAGATACGTGAGCAGCTCAAGAAGCTTCCGAAGTGATGACGCGGATGCGAGCCGTCTTCGACGGCCGCACCGCTCCGCCAGTCAGACTATTAGCTCCTCCTCCTCGTCCCACCCGTCGCGCTTCATCACCTAAACGAAGGCCAAGTGCGCCGCCGGGTCGATCTGCGTCGCCAGGTCGTCGGCGTCCTCGCGCAGGTAGACGTCCGCCTGCCCGCGCTCGGCGACGGGCTCCACGCTCACCACGCGCCGCTCGCGGTCCGCAAGGACGAGCGAGCCAACGGCGGGCACCTCCACGCGCTTCGTGATGGCGTGGCCGCCGTTCTCCAGGATGAGCCGCACGCGCATGCCGATCGTCGGTGACGGGTTCGTCATCCCGTCTCGCGCATGTAGATCAACCCGAGGTCTCGGCCGTGCCTCGTGATCATGCATTCGCCAAGCCGAACCCCGCTTTCCAGCACTAGTACAGCGTTCCCCAAGTTCGTCCCTGGATCGGCGCTGTGCCACCCGGCCGCGAGCCGGGCTGGCCGGGCGTTGAAACGGAGCGAGCTCGTCGCGGGACAACGCCGCGGAGCGAGTTACTCGATCGGCGCGAGCGTCCAGGGGAAGTCGGTCATCAACAGCTTGAGCAAGTCCTGCCACGGGCCGCGGAAGCCGGTCTTCTCCCACCTACCGGTGTGGGTTGCGATCTCGAGCGTCCAGAGGTGGACAGTGTCACGGCGGAGCCTGGCGTGGGCTATCGGGCCCGCTCCAGGACCCGACTCGATGATCACGAGCTGCCCGTACTTGCGGGCCCGCAGATGGGACATTCCCTCGGCTGCGAGGTAGGCGCGGACGGAGGCGGCGTGCTCCGGGGAGGCGGACGGCTTCGACATCGGACCGCACGGAAGCTCAGGCGGCGTAGGACGGCAAGGTCGCCCTCCACTGGCCGCGGAACTTCCAGCGAAAGGGCCGGGCTTCGTGCTTGTTCCAGTGGCGCACGAAGGCGAGCACGCAACGGCTCAACTCCTCGGCGGACGCGAAGGAGGCGTGCTTGAGCACCCGACGGCTCAGGATGCTGAACCACAGCTCGATCTGATTGACCCACGACGCATGGATGGGCGTGTAGACGAAGTGAAAGCGTCCGCCGTGCCGCGCGTTGAACTGATTCCACCTGGCGCCGTGGTGAATGTTGAGATTGTCCCAGATGATATAGACGTCGCCCGTGGGGTAGCGCTCCGCCACCTCGTCCATGAACGCGAGCAGATCGGCGGCGGTGCGTGTCGGTCCGCAGCGCGACACCACCTCGCCCGTCTTGATATTGAAGGCCCCGATCAGTGTGCGCGTGCCGTGGCGCTGGTACTCGAACTCCTTGCGCGCGGCTCTTCGGCTACGGCACGGCTGCATGGGGAACCGATGCTTCAGCGCCTGCATGCCCGTCTTCTCGTCGACGCAGAGCACGGTGGCGCCTGCGGGAGGCTCCAAATACAGCTTGCAGATCGCCTCGACCTTGGGGCGGAAATGCGGGTCCGGGCTGTGTAGCCACAGCCGGACGCGATGCGGTCGGAGGCTTGCTCCCCGCAGCACGCGCCAGATCTCGGTGCGGCTCAGTTCTACCTTGGTCTCGAGCTTCAGGGCCTTCGCCAGCCGCTCCAGAGTCCAGACCTGTTCGAACGGGACCTTGTGCTCATCGGGGCGACTGCAGGCCAACTTGATAAGGTCGTAGTGCACTGTGGTGGCCACGCGCGGCGGTCGGCCCCTGCGCATCCTGTCCTGCAGCACCGCCTCGTCAGCAAACGCCGCGATCCGGTTGCGCCACTTGCGCACCGTCTTGATGTCGCAGCCTACATCAAGCTGGATCCGCTCGTTGCTCCAGCCCTCGTCGGCCAAGAGCGCGATCCGGGCACGCTGCGCATCGCGCTGCGGGGTCTTGGGCGAGCGCGCCGCGTGCTGCAGCTTCTGGCGCAGCGACGCGGGCAACAGAACGGCTTTTGCGCGAGCTCGGGGCACTTACGCGCGTGGGACCTGCCCCGTGCTGATGGATTCAAAAGCGCAGGCGATCGTGGATGAACCGGCAAACCCGCCCCGTAGACCGGAATGCGTCGCGTGTAGGCTCGCCACGCTCGGGCTGCGAGCCATCGCGAGGGCCTGGCCTGGTGTACCGCAGATCCAGGTACGAACTTCGGGAACGCTGTACTAGGTCAAACGGCAACTCGCCGTAGCCGTTTTTGGTGCCGTAGGTCGAGCACAAGAAATCCACGAGCTTGCGTTGATCACCAAACGACGTCTCGAGCGTCGCGCGGTAATTGCCGTAGCGGACCGTCCCATCGAACGTCGCACTGTTTCCCTTTGCCTCAGTCCTGAACTTCATCCATGCCTCCTGGCGCGATACTACCCGACCCGCCACGCGCGCGCCGCCGGAATTTGGTTGCCAAATGTCAACCGCGGCGCGCCGATCCATCCTTGTCCTGCGGGTCGATCCGCTGCCGCGGCGACGCCCTCATCGCGGCGTCCTTCTATGCCTTCCAACCGCCCCGCTCGCGCATCGCTGCGCGCCCGCTGGCCGTCACGACCGACGACGCAAAGGAGCCGTCAAACAGGCTGCAAACGCCCACGCGGGCTATGACAGCCCGTGTCCTATCTGCTCATAAACCACGGGGAACGTAGGGTTTCCGTGCTATTTTGAGGGTACTTAGCAAAGCGCCCTGCCCCCGGCTGGTCCCCGAGAGCAGGGCTGCGGAACGCCGAGCGGTAGGCCCGCCCTGCGCACGTCGCATGTGCAGCATGGGCCCCCGCTTGGGGAGAGGCAAGGCCCTGCATGGCACACGTGCTGCCCATGGCGAAGCGCGTCGAGGTCGTGTCGCATCTCGCCGAGGGGGCGGGCATCCGTCCCACGTCGAGGCTCACCGGCGTGAGCCAGCCGGCGATCCTGTCGCTGCTGCTCCGGATGGGGGAAGGCTGCGAGCGGCTGCACAACCGCCTCGTGCGCGACGTCGACTGCCGCACGGTGCAGGTCGACGAGATCTGGAGCTACGTCCAGAAGAAAGAGGCGCGCGTGAAGCCGGGCGACTCGCCAGAGGTCGGCGAGGCGTACGTGTTCGTCGGCATGGCGAGCGCGTCGAAGCTCGTGATCTCGTACCGCGTCGGCAAGCGGGACGAGGTGAACACCGCGGCGTTCATCAAGGACCTGCGCGCCCGGTTGGTGACGGTCCCGCAGCTCTACAGCGACGGCTGGGCGCCCTACGTCGCCGCGGTCGGCTCGTCGTTCGCGGGCTCGGTCGACTACGCCCAGGTGGTCAAGAACTACCGCCGCAAGGGCCGCAAGGACGACGATCACAGGTACGAGCCGCCGCGCGACCCGTTCATCACGAAGACGCCCGTCTTCGGCGTGCCCGACATGAAGCGCGCCAGCACGAGCCACATCGAGCGGCAGAACCTGACGATCCGCATGCACATCCGCCGCTTCACCCGGCTCTGCAACGGGTTCAGCAAGCGCCTGCCGCACCACAAGGCGGCCGTCGCGCTGCACATGGCGTTCTACAACTTCTGCCGCCCGCACGAGGCGCACCGCGTGACGCCCGCCATGGAGGCCGGGCTGACCGACCACATCTGGAGCATCGAGGAGCTCGTCGAGGTGGCGCTCTCCGAAGCGCCGGGGGAGCCCCCGAAGCCCAGGGTGCTCAAGCTGCCGGAGCCGCCCCCTGGGACGCCTACGGCGCCCGCACGGGCCTTGCCGAACGGGAGGGGGTTCCTCCGGCTGGTCGGGAGCGCTCCCGCTGCGCCCACTCCGAAGCCGCCGCCCGTGGCGTCTGCAGCGGCTCCGGCGGAACCGGAACCGCCGCCACCGTCAGAACCGCCGCCCGCACCGAAGCCGAGGCGGATGGTGCAGCTCAGCCTGTTCGAAGAGTGACTCGGTCCGCTTCGTGCCTCTCCGCGCGTAGGCACTTACGCCTGCGAACGAGGTTACGCAGTGAATTTACAGACATTTACAAGGCGCCAATATCGCCTGCGCTGCGCTGCGTCACTCGTCAACTACGCGCAGCCGGACCTCTGTATGTCCGTCGAGTCTGCTGTGGGCGCAGCGCGGGGGTCGACATGAGTAGGCGTCCGCGACGCGACCGCGCCCCTCTCGAAGAAGTTGCATGGCACACAGCGAGCGAGGCATCATCGGTGCCTGGTACCGTCGCCGTGCAGAGCCCCGAAGCCCTCGTCGAACCCGAGCTGCTAGTCTGGGCTCGCAAGTCCATCCACTACCCCATTGAGGTAGCGGCCAAGCTGTTACCGAGCAGGTTGCTTGATGGCCGGAAGATCCGGCTCTGTGATGGCCATCATCGAGCTGGATCTCCGCTCACCGCGATCGCAGCGAGGCGATGCGCCGGGTGACTGCGGCGGTCGCAGAGCGCCGGCGCTCTCAGTCGATGCGGAGTGGGAGGCGGTCATCGCCGTCGAGGACGGCGTGGTAGCGAGCGAGAGCGTCGTCGAGCCGATCGAGGTAGTGGAGCACGACGTCGACGGCGTAGAGACGAGGGCACAGCGGATCCGGGTCGCTCGGGTAGCGCGCGGTGAGCGCGCCGCGGGCGAGCGCGAGGGCCGCGACGAGGGCGGCGGCTGCGCTGCCCGCGGCGTCGCCTCGTCGCGTGTCCCCCTCGGCCGCGGGGACGGGGTTCATCCGGCCTCCTCTGCGTCCAGCTGCAGGATGCGGCTCAGGACGTCGCGCTCGACGAGCTTGCGCTTCTTGCGCGCAGCGGCGCGGAGCGCGGCGGTGGCGAGTCGATCGGTGTCGCGCAGGCTGCCAGCGGCCGCCTCGTGCAGCATCGCGATGGCGTCCGAGGTGAAGAGCTCTTTCGTGCAGCCGACTCGGCCGAGACGTACACGCAGATAGTCGGCCGTATCGTCCGGCGTGAGCGGGTCGATGGTCAATCGGTAATGGAGGCGCGAATACAGGGAGCGATTGCGGCGCACGCGGAGCCGCTCGCCGAGCTCGGGCAAGCCAAGCAGCACGAGCGAAAGCAATGCGCGGCTATCCCATGCGTAATTAAGGAGTATGTGAAGATGATCAAGTGTGTCCTGATGAAGCAGATGGGCCTCATCGAGGACGAAGACCGGAAATACGCGCTCCTTCGCGAGTTCCTCGACGTGCGTGCTGACCGCGTAGAAGACGTCTCCAGCGGTGCTGCAGCGAGCGAGACCGAGCGCCAGACAGAGCTGCCGATAGAAGTCCCGGCGTCCAAGCGTCACGTTGGCGCAGTAGGTCAGGCGAAACGTCTGCGGCGAAAGGGCATGACGGAGCGCGCGGAGCAGACACGTCTTGCCGACGCCTGGGTCACCGGCGAGCAGCACGCTCTTTCTGGCGTGCGCCGCCTCGATGAGCGTCTCGAGGAGCATCTGCTTGGACGGGGGGAGCCAGAGCTCGCCGTCTTCGACCTCCTTGGAAAATGGCTCTGCGGTGAAGCTGAAGTAGCTGCAGAAGTCCATGGTCATCGCTCCTCGTCATCGCGGGGCGTTCGTCCGAGAGCCTTGTCCAGGAGGGTCTTCGGCGGGTCGAAGGGGACGCGCGCCTCGTGAGCGACATCGAGGTTGCAGGCCGGTCGCGGCCGATGGGCGTTCTTCACCGGATCGACCCGGTGCAGGGCGAAGCGTTTGCCCTCGTGTTCGATCCAGGGCGGCTCGTTCGGCGTGACGAGGCACCTCGACACCGTGACGAGGCGGCCGGCGAGGAAGCCGAGATCGGTCTCCCAGTCCTCCCCATCCATCGAGAGCGTGCTGTCACGCCGGACGCGCCGGCGGGCCTGGGTCGTGAGCGCGTCACGCAGCTTCCGCTCGTCGAGGTCGTCGGTGACGTGGGGATACTCCTCGTAGACCTGCGCGGGGGACTTGCCGAAGAGCGCCGCGTGCGGTGTGCGGTGATAGTGCTCGTCGACCCATGCGTAGAGCCGGACGTTGAGCTCGTGGAGCGACCCGAGCGCGCCGGTGAAGTCCAGGCACCTCTCGCGCAACGTCCTCCAGAAGCGCTCCATCTTGCCGCGCGCGGGGGCGTCGTACGGGCGGGCGTGGATCAGGGTGGTGCCGAGTCGCTCACACGCAAGGTGCAAGGTGTGCCCGCGGTAGGTCGAGCCGTTGTCCAGGTAGAGGGCGTCGGGAGCGCCGTGCTTGCGCAGCGCCCGGATGAAGAGCGCCAGCATGTCGACCTCCCGCTCGGCGCTCATCGCCTCGAGCGCGAGGATGTACCGCGAGGCGTCGTCGAGCAGCGCGTGAATGCGCACCGGCGCCGGGCTGCCGTTCACGAGGATCGGCGACGCGTGACACACATCGCCGTGCCACAGGGCGCCGGGATGCTCGGCCTGCCAGCGCAGCCGCACCTTGCCGCCCGTGCGATCGCGCAGCGCGACGCGATCGAGGAGGTGTTCGGCATACAGCCGTCGCACCGTGGTGGCGGATATGGCGCCCTTGTCGATGCGGCCCGCCGCGATCAGGGTGTCGAGGATGAGCGAGACCGAGGCGCTCGGGTGCTCCTCTCGGATCTCGAGCAGCATCTGCCGTTGCTCGGGGGTGAGCTCGCGCGCCCTCCCCTTGTCCTTGCGGAGCTTGGGGCGTAAGCCCTCGAGACCTTCGGTCTTGTACGCGTAATACCAGCGCTCGAGCGTGGGGACGGAGTAGGTGCGCGGAGAATGGGCGCGAGGAGGGCGAAACCGCTGCTTGCTCAGGTCGGCGAGCGCTTCGGCGAGCTCTCCGCGGTCGAGCTCGCGGTGCATGAGCGAGCCGATGATCTCGCTGCGATAGAGCGCCACCGCTTCGGCGTGGTCCTTCGGCTGGAGGGGGTCTTGCACGTCGTGTCCTTTCCGCGCCGGTGACACCGCACCGGCCGCACAGCCATCCAAGCGCAAGGCGCTCCGCCGACCGAGGATCCAACCGGGTGGGGTCCGCCATGAGCTCGGCGAGCGGGCCGCTTGCCATCATGCAGCCCGCGCGGCGCCCACCATGACGGCGGCCTCGGGGACCTCGGCCGCAAAAGGCGCCATCGCGACGAGCGTCATTGCCGCCCGCTCGGCCCGCTGCCGCAGCGATGCAGCGAGGGGACTGGGGCGGACAGCCGCAAAGAGGCGCCCCTGGTCGATGGCGCGTAGCCAGCGCCGCACGGTCACCCAGCTGTCAGCATCGAAGCTGGTGGACCAAGGGCTGACGCGCCGCCGCACCTCGATGAGCGCTGCACCGGCGACGCCGACGAGCAGCAGGGCCAGACCGATCGCCGTCGCGGCGAAGTGCCGTCGCGGTGCGACGCCCCGCGGCACGACCGTGATCGCGGCGCTGCAGCGGCGGCATCGATAGCGGCGCGCCTCGATCGTGACGAGCCCGCCGCGCTCACCGGCAGCCAGCGGCCCGCGCACCTGCCGCGACCGCGTTCCGTGACCCCACAGCCCCAACCCGCCCCCCAGCGGGCACCCCGCCGCGCCGCAACGGGGGCAGCGGGCTGGCCGCGCGCGGTCTACGGTGGGCGGGGAACCAAGCCAGCCTTTGACATCGAGGTCCAAATGGACGATCTGTTGAGGGCTCCGCTCTTTCAAGCGATTCGGAGCACGATGGGAGGGGGCACGCGGCCAAACGAGCTCCTCCCGTCGCCTATTTTGTGGCCGGCGCCGCGCCGATGCTCCGCTCCTGCCGCTGACCTACTCCGTTCGTTACGCCGACGGGCGAGGAGTCATGCTGGTAATTTTCGAGAGGCGAACGGAATGCGCGCTCCCTCTTTTCCTGTGCTCCTGGATTCGACCAGCGCGATCGTGCTCGGGACGAGCTCCAATGAGAATTTCACCGGACTCGGCGTAATGCATGGCCGGGAGCGCTCCGGCAACTTGCTGCCCCCGGACACCTCTGTCATCGCGTCTGATCCGCCTCGACGATGGTGTTCTCCGGTGGGTCGAGCGCCCCGCCATCAAAGAGCCGGATCGACAAGCGCACCATGGGCATCAACGACGGTGCTCGGTAACAGGTGGCGACGCAGATCGAGACGCGGCCCGGGATCATCGTACGCCTCCGAGTGCGCGAACGACTCGAGCCAGCGTCTCCTCGTCGAACGTCGGCGGCACGCGCACGACCGCCCCGTCCGGAAACACGATCTCCAGCGCGGTGCCCGGCGAGCACGCCGCAGCGCTCGACGGGGCGACCACCACAGGCAGCAACGCGGGCAGCGTCGCCTTCTCCGAGCGCTGCCGGTACTCGCTCCGCTTCATCCCCAGTCGGCGGCTCCAGGAGTAGAGCGTGCCTGCGCTGACCCCCTCCTGCTCCGCGAACACGCGGGCGGAGTGCCCGCTCTTGTGCCAGCGCGCCACCCGGTCGCGCCAGATGCGTCTGCTCTCGTCCATCCACACCTCCGGCGCGGATCTCTACGCAGCGCAGAGGCTCCAAGACAGCATGCAGGTCGCCGAACGCGTACCCTATGTCTGACATGCCCGGGGACGTCTCCCAGCAAGCGCCGGCCCATCGTCCAACTTGCCCAGGGGCGTCACCCAGCAGGCGCCAGCCCATGTCTGACATCCCCGGGGACGTCTCCCAGCAGGCGCCAGCTCATGGGTACGAGCCGAGGACTGGTAACATTTCAGAGCGGGAGCCGCGATCGGCGTGTCGCGTAGGGGCGCCCCCAGCGAGCCCCGTCGAGCCACGCGCCGCCCTGCTGGTGCGCATCGTGACGCGTCCACGCCGTCCGGGTAGGACGTCGGACCATCCCAGTACGGAAGATTATCCACCGGCCGACCCACGGAGCATCTACGCGACGGATGATCCGATTGTAGAGCATCAGTAAAGTCACCATCGCTCGATATGCGGTTTCGAAGAGCGACTGCAGCGTGGCGTGAGCCATGGCCAGCGCGGCGTCGTAACCTGGCCCCCTCGCGGCGCCCAATTCATCGAGTCTCGAGAACGCAGTCGACAACTGGGAGTTCAGCCTGGGGTGTGGGCTCTGGGCAGTGGCATCAACCTCCCATTCCGAATCGGCCCATGCTACCGCGCCCGTGCTGTCCGGATGTGGCGGAACAACGTGCCCTGATCGCCGACCACGAAGGAAAGGCCTGCCTGGCCCCAGATGCCGTGGAGTGTGGTCTTTACCGTCGAGTTGAGCTGTAGCCAGCCGTGGCCGTCGTAGTGCAAGAAAATACCATTTTCACCGGCGGCATAGACGTCCTCAGGGCCACTTCCCCACACACTGAGCAGATCCGCATCTATGTCCGAGGGCATCCTCTGCCAGCTCCTACCGTCATAGTGAAGGATCGTGCCATCTTCACCGACGGCATAGACATCCGTTGGGCCGCTTCCCCACACGCTGTTCAGACGCTTCGATATATTCGAGCCCATGATCTGCCAGCCCCTACCCCTATAGTGCCAGATCGTACCCGTTTCGCCGACGGCATAGACATCGGTTGGGCCGGTTCCCCACACGCCATACAGAGGCGGCGATTTATTATCCAAGGTCAAGGTCACGCTCTGCCAGTTCTCACCGTCGTAGTGCGTGATCGTGCCGCCATAGCCGACGGCGTAGACATCCTTTGGGCCGCTTCCCCACACGCTATACAGATGTTGCAATGTATTCGATTCCATGATCTGCCAGCGCTCATCGCCATAGTGCCAGATCGTACCATTTCCGCCGACGACATAGACATTCGTTGAGCCGCTTCCCCACACGCCATTCAGATTTTGCGATTGATATTTCGAGGTCAAGGTCACGCTATGCCAGCTCTCACCGTCGTAGCGCGCGATCGTGCCCACATCGCCGACGGCGTAGACATTATCAGGGCCGCTTCCCCATACGCTGTTCAGACGATTCGATGTATCCGAGCCCATTCTCTCCCAGATCTGGCCGTCGTAGCGCACGATCGTGCCGCCGTAGCCGACGGCGTAGACATTATCAGGGCCGCTTCCCCAGACACTGACCAAAGTCGCCGAGGAGCCGCTGCGCATAGTCTGCCAGCTCTGGCCGTCATAGTGCAGAACCGCCGCGAGGGCGACAGCATAGACATCGTTTGGACCGCTTCCCCACACGCTATTCAGAGGCCACGGCTGTATGCCCGTGGTCATGGGCTGCAAAATCGTACCATTAGTGTAGAAGATCGTGCCCCCTTCGCCGACGATATAGACATCGTCTGGACCGCTTCCCCACACGCCATTCAGATGCTCCGATAAATTCCAGAATGTGCGCCGCCAGCTATTACCGTCATAATGAAGGATCATGCCATTTTCGCCTACGGTATAGACATCCCGTGGGCCAATCCCCCACACACTGCGCAAATTCTCCGTCGTGACTGTGTCCGAGCCCACGCTCTGCCAGTTTTGACCATCACCGTGCAGGATCGTGCCCCCTTCGCCGACGGCATAGACATCCTCTGGGCCGCTTCCCCAGATACTGCGCAACCCAAGTTCTGTACCCGAAGGCATGCTCTGCCAGCTCTTACCGTCATAGTGCAGAATCGTACCCGCTACCCCGACAGCATAGACATCCTCTGGGCCGCTTCCCCAGACACTGAGCAACCCACTCCCAGTGCCCGAAGGCGTGCTCTGCCAGCTCTGACCGTCGTAGTGCACGATCGTACCGTTACCGCTGACGGCGTATACATCGCCTGGACCGCTTCCCCACACTCCATACAAGCGCTGGGGAAGGACAAATTCGATGATTTGCCAGTTCCATTTCCCACAGGAACTCAGCGACAATCGGTCGCAGGACGCCATACATCCGGGGCGACCAAAGTCATACATTTTGACCTTGCAGGACGTCGCAACCGGCAGTCCGGGCTCACAAACCTCGTTCTCGGCTTTCTCCTTATCGCCGCAGTGACGAATGCAGTTCTCGCGACAATAGCCACCCAATTTCGAGTTCTGCTGGTCGGCACAATCATTCGAGCCGGACCTGTAGCTATCGGCACCACAATCGCAATCCTCTCTCATATGCCTGTCCGTGACGCCGTTGCCGCAGCGCTCGTCGGACAGGCAGTCGTCACGACATCCGTCGAAAGAGGTCGTGTTCCCGTCATCGCACATCTCCTTGCCCTCACGGATCCCATTGCCGCATTGGCCGGCTGCTTCAGGGCTCAGGCACAAGTACGCGCCGCTCTTGGTCTGCTCACAGGCATAACCGCTCAAGCAAAAGCCCTCGCCGCACGGAGTCGTCTCCGCGCTGAGGCATGCGCCTACGATGACGATGCTCGCGATCCCGCTAACCGCCGCGCCTGCCCAGGACGCTGCTCCGCGTCCCCGAAAGCGGCCCGAACTCTTCCCCTTCGGATGCATGGTGTGATTCATCGTAGTTGTCATCGCCTATCCTCGCGCCTTCAGAAGAGGAGAGCCTCAGAACGAGATCCTGGTCAACAGGGCCGCCGCGCTCCCCGATACCACGGGCACGAGCCCGACCTTCATGCCGCCTCGGTCCTCGGTGCGGTAGGAGCGCGGCACATTCATTGCTTCCATGGCCGACCCGCTGACTAGCGCAGCGCCACCCACGACGATCAAGCCAATGGCGATCCGGCTCTCCATCACTCCCCGGTCATACTTGTCGGCGCTCTGCGGCGTACACACCCAGTCACAGGCGCGCTCGAAGCGCTGCCGTGCCTCGTCGTGAAGCACGGTGGCTTGCCACTCCAGCCCTGCGCCCAGGAGACCGAGCGCCACGCCGGCGCCGGCCACACCCCAGGGCAGCCACACCGGCCACTGACGCTCAGTCACGATCTTGTCGAAACTCAGCTCGATTGTCCCTGCGGCTTCTTTCCCGGCGAGCACGACGACCGGCTTGGCGACCCGATAGTACCCCGTCTTCTTCGCCGTGACGATATGCTCGCCCGGAATGACGATCTGACGCCGGGAGCCGGGGCCGACGAACCACGGCTTGCCATCGAGCATCACCGCGGCGCCCGGCTCGTGACACCGGATTCGGATCGCGGAAAGCTCGCGCTGCTCGAGCTCTCGCATCGCGGTCCGTGCCTCCTCCTCATACGCCGGATCGATCGATCCCGGCCCCCACCAAAGCGCCTTTTGCAGGTTCTCGTAGGCCAGGAGTGGCTTCCCGGTGCGCATCAGCACCCGGGCGAGGTAGAGCCGGAGCTCCGGGTTTTCCCAGTAGCTCAGGGCCTCCTCATACTTGGCTCGAGCCTCTCCGAGCATCAGTGCCCGGTGCAGCTCGCGTGCTTCCTGGAAGAGCGCCTGGGCCCTCTCCATGCGATCCGCCGGGATGCCCTCGGACCACCGAGGCCGCGGCGTCTCGGCACGTGCCGATGCAGCGCAGAAGGCCACGAGTATGCCGGACAGCAACACTCCTACCGGGAACCTAGAGGGCCTCACCCCTCTTCTTCGCCTCAAGTACATGGCAGTAAATCCCTCATAGCTATAACTCCGGCTTGATCTTTCCGACCGCGCGCTCTATGAGCTTCTCCAGTGCCTCCTTGCTGCGGCGCTCCTCAGCTGCAGCCTCGCGGGCCTGGGACTCGGCCTCGCGCGCCCTGGCCTCGGCCTCGCGCGCCTGGTCCTCGGCCTCGCGGGCCAAGCGCTCGGATGCGCGTGCCTCGTCACGCGCCAGCCGCGCCTCTTCGGCCGCCATGCGGGCCCGCTCTGCCTCTGCCTCTGCCCTGCTCCTCTCTCGGTCGACAATCTGCCGCTGCTCCTCGGCTGCTTGGCGCGCCGCCTCCGCCGACCGCTTCTGCTGCCAGGCCCACACCCCGAGGACGGCGGCGCACACCGCGATGACAAGCGAGACGAGCGCCACCACCGTGATTCTGCGCCGCCGCGCGCGCTCCTGCGCGAGCCTCGCCTCCGCTTCCTCGCGCCCGCGCTGAAGCTCGCGCTGCTGCGCTTCCTCGCGGCGGCGCTGCTCCTCCTCGAGCTCGCGCTTCTGCCGCGCCTCGGAGACCCTGCGCGCCAGCCAGTCGTGGCCTATCTCGAAATAGCGGCTGCCCTGGTGCTCCTCGGCGTGGAGGATGGCGGCGCCCTCGAGCGCCTTGAGGATCGGCCCGAGCTCCTCGGCCGGCAAGAGCCGGAGGAGCTCCTTCTCGGTGCGCAGGGTGCGGCTGCCGTCCGCCGTGATGAGGTGATCTTCCAGGAGGCGCCGCGCCGCCGCGCTGAGCGCGCCAAGATCGTCGAGCGTCGCCTCCAGATAATGCTGAAGGATTGGCTCGGCCTCGACGGCCTCCTGCTCCGCCGCGCCGCCGCCCTGTGCCCGTTGCTGGAACAGCGCCCGGCAGACGATCTGCGCATATGCGGCCTGCGCCTCGGCGTCGTCCGACTCGGCCTGGCCGGGCACGCGCACCTGGAGCATGAGCGCGCGCACCGGCGCGAGTTCCCAGGTCTGCGGCGGCTGTCCGCCGGCCGCGGCCTTGCAAACCGCCTCGGAGAGCTCGGCCACGGTGAGCGGACCGACCCGGAAGCCGTGGCTCAACAGCCGGCGGTGCTCCCGCAGCCGATCGCGGAAGCGACCCAGGTAATCCTCGCGGAGCAAGATCACCACGCGCAGGCCGCGAAGCGGCGTGTCCACGAGGCGATTCAATGCGGCGAAGAACGCCTCCACCTCGGTCGTGCTCCGACTCGGGTAAAGGAGCTGCTCGACCTGATCGAGGTACAGGAGCGTGATCCGGGGCGACTTGCGCGCGGCGCGCTGCGCGGCCGCCAGCAAGGCCTCCTCGGCCGATAGCTCGGCCGGCCGCGCGCCGAACGAAAGCGCGGAGTAGACAGCGTCCGCGAGCCACTGCGTGGGCCCCTTATCCTCGGGCCAGGCGTCGACCCGGACGACCCGGAGCCGCTGCGTGTCGACGAGTGCAGGGATCACCGACGCCTGCATGAGCGATGACTTGCCCGCTCCGGACGGCCCATAGACGGTCACGCAGCGGTTGGCGAGGACGCTCGCCTCGAGGCGGTACGAGAGCTCTCCGCGACCGTGGAACCGATCCCGATCGGCGGCGCGGTACGGCTGCGGGCCGGGAAATGGGTTCGGCGGGGCGACGACGCTCGCGGGCTCCGCCACTTCCTCGGCCGAGATCCGGCCGCCGGAAGGAGGGGATAGGCTGTTGCGCTCTCCGTCCGCCTCCTCGCCTTCCGGCGGCGTGCTCTCGCTCATGGCCCCTCGTCAGGGGTGAACGCATCGAGCTGCGCTACGAGATCCGGGTCCTCGATGACCGAGGCGATGCGCCCGCCGCCCGGGAGCCCGCAGCCGGCCTCCCAGATCTCGGGCTCGCTGGCGTCGGCGTCCGGCGTCAAGATGGCCAGGCTGTCGCTCGGCGCCTGCCGGTGATCGTAGAGCCAGCGCAGCAGCATGCGATGGCGAAAGTCGAGCGCCGAGAGCCCGACGAAGAGGCCTGATTGAACGCGGGGCCGCGAGAGCAGCTCCTCCATCCATACCGGAGGGTCGAGCCCGAGGGCTCCGAGGAAGCCATGGATATGATCGTCCTCGGTGAGCACGGGGTGGGAGAAGATGGGGCGGGGCCCGGCCGAATATCCCCCGTAAAGGCGAAGGATCACGACGTCGCTGTCCAGGTCGAACCGCCTCGGAAGGACGGGCTCGATCTTCCACGCGGCGGCCCCGGCGGCGCGCTTCACCACGAGCGGCTTGCCGCTCGCTCCCAGCTGCGAAGGCTGGATGGCGAAGACGTTCCGCCGCGGGTGAGCCTCGGCGATGGCGCGCTCCATGTGCGGCCGCCAGAGGAGCGTGATGTGGACACCGGGCGTGACGAGGCGCGCGAGCGTCCGGGCGAGCGGCGGAACCGGCTCCTCGAGGGAGGCCATGAGCGCTTGCTGGAAGAGCACGTGCAAGCTCTCCTGCCCGAACCTGAGCGCGCACCGCTGCGTGAGCGCGCTCAGCGAGAGGGCCGCGGTCGCGGTGTCGCCACCCGCCTCCATGAACGAGAGGAGCTCGGCCTTCAGCGCGGCGCGGTCCTCCTCGAAATCGCCGAGCACCATCGTGAATGGCCTCTCGAGCAGGCTTTGCAGCGCCGGCGAGAGGCCCCTGGAGCTCCGCCGCGCTCGCTGCTGGGAGATGCGCCGTTCGCCGAAGTCGAAGATGGCCGAGCCTGTGCCTCGCAAGAAGAGGATGGGAGAGAACGCCTGGGCGCTCTGCGCGAGCAGCGTCCTGCGCGCCGCCGCCACGCTCGCGCCGATGTCGCCGAGGCCTCGCTCCGCGCCCGTGAGGGACCGGTAGATCTCGGACGAGCAGAGGCGCGCCACGTCCGCCTTCACCGGCCAGAGGTGGGCCACCACCGCGTCTGCGCCGGCGCTCGCCAGGATCTCGGCGGCGCTGCCGAACGCGCCAGCCTTCGCGCCCTCGCAGGCCTCGAGGATCACGAGACGCAGCTCCTCGCAGAAGCTCGCGGAGAGCTCGCGCCCCAGGGCCTCTGCGGTGATCCACACCTCCTCGCCGTCCTCGTCGTCGGCCACGCGCAGGACGGGCTTCCCCGCAATATCCACCCCGCCGTGACCGAGCCAGTGCAGCACGTGAGGGGTCTTGCCGCGCCGCAGCCGGTCGAAGAGGACTTGAGCGCTGATGTCCGGGCCGGCGATCGGGTCCAGCCACTCCACCTCACCCGCCTCGATGGATGGCGAGAGTGCCTCTTTCAGCACCACGAGGCTCCGCTCGTTGCTCCCCGGCGCGATCGCCAGCACGCGGACGGCGCCCAGGACGTCGCGCGGCTCCCAGGGCTCCGGCGAGGTCACCCCGCGCGCCAGGAGGACCTTCGGGTCCGTTCCCAAGAACCCCTCCGCCGTCCCCGGACGGCAAAGAGCTTCCCACGGGATCCCCAGGAGCGCGCGGTCGCGCAGGAACAATCGCACGAGGAGCGGGCTGTCTTTCGACGCCTCGCGGAGCCTCGCCAGCACGTCCCGGAGATCGTCCTTGAGCAGCTCGCCGTAGAGCGCCTGGGCCTCCTTCACGACGGCGGGATCGAGCGCCCTGCCGCTCCGGACCGCCCTCCCGACCTTGCTGGCGAAGCTTTGCAGCGCATCGGTTCCCAGCTCGGAAGAGAGCGTGTGCACCGGGGGACGCTCTCCGCGGCTCCCGCGCGCGCCCACGCGCACACCCTCCCCGCCGGAGTCCACCTCGATCTCTATCCACATGGGCATACTCAAATGCTGGCGTACAGCATGGTCGAGGCGCATCGTTTACTGCGCCGATCGGGAGAAAGACAATGAGCATGCGGATTCGCAACGACAACGCGAGGTCACGACGGCACACTCGCGCTCCCATCGATCGCTATTGATAGACGCGGCCCTATCTTGCGCGGTGTGCATCCCATCGGCGGTCACCGCCTCGGGCTGCGCGTCACGGATGAGCCACTTTTTCCCGGACTCAAGCAGACGTTATGCCAGGCGCCGGGAGCCCGGGTCACGTCTCGTGCCCCCAGGGGAACCGGACGAGCCTTCTGGAACGTAAGGCCGTACGAGCTGAACCGATTGCTGGGCTCCCAGGTCCGAGCTCGAGCGGCATGGGGTCGAAGCTCCGAGCGTCGGCGGCTCATCCGCGCCCTGCGAAGGGCGCCGCAGCGCCCCCGACGCGTCAACAGGTCCCGGACGCGTCAACGCCAGCCGGGCGCGTCGGCAAGTCCCGGACGCGTCAGCTGGTCCCGAACGCGTCAGCTCGGCGCCGGAGGCGAACCGTCGGCGGCCGCCGTCAGTGACGTCAGCTCACCGCTCCCGCCGCCCCCCAGCGCCCCTTCCAGCGCTTCCTCCACCGACAGCACCTCGATCCGCCGGCCCCAGTGCTCCCGCGGTACGCCGAGCACGAGCCCCTCCACCGCCTCCCGCCAGGAAGGCCTCGCTTCCGGGAACACCCGCCCGAGCAGCCCGAGCGCCTGGATCCCGATCCCGGGAACCCGGCATTGCACCGCGAGCTCCGCGAGCGCCCGCACCTCCGCCTCCTGCGCGCCCGCCCCGCTCGCCAGCGCAACAGATCGCGCCAGCAGCGCCCCCCACGGCCGCGCCATCTGCCGCCACAACCATGCCGCCCTGCCCGCGAGCACCGCGGCGAGCTCCAGCGCCCCGGCCCGGTAGGCCACGGCCGCCTCGTTCAGCCGGACCAGCGCCTCCAGCTCCTGCACGCCCACGCGCTGCACCGCGTCGACCAGCTCCAGATCCGGCTCGTGCGCCTCCCCCATGCGGTAGCGCGCGGCGCGGAGCAGCCATTCTGCGCGCCCTTCCCAGTACGCATGCCGTGCCCGCGCCGCGAGCTCTCGTCCAGTGGCCGCGCGCTCGGCCGCCTCCTGGTGACGGAACGCCTCCAGCAGCGCCGACGCGCAGTTCACGGTCGCCGCGATCCGCGCGGTCAGCCGCGGCTCTTCCTCCGCCGCGACCGCGTGCAGCGCCGCCGCTTCCTCGAACCGTCCCTGGCTATAGCGCAGTAGCGCCTGCCCCTCGATGAAGCAGAGCTGCGCCATCGGCTCTCCGGAGCGCTCCGCCCACTCCCTCACCGCCGCGAGGATCTCTCCCAGCAGCGCGGGCGACGACTTGGCCGCAGCGACCACCACGCGCACCCGCTGGCGCCGCCGCTCCAGCTCCGCGTCGGCGAACGGGGGGATCCCGTCCGCCAGCTCCAGGGCCTGCATGCCGTTCGCGCCCGGCGCCGCGAGCCCGGCGCGCACGAGGGCCTCCAGGTGCTGCACCTCCGGCGTGCGGCGCACCGCGCGCGACAGCTCGTACAGCACCCGATCCAGCGCGTACGGCGTGCCCTCCGCGAACGCCAGCTTCACCCACTCGGCGAGGAGCGCGTTCTCGTATCCCGCCTCCACGTCGTCTTGCAGCCGCACGACGCGCAGCACCTCCTCGAGCGCTGTCAGCGCCGCGCCTAGATCCCCCTCGCGCCCGCGCAGCTGCGCGATCTCGATCGCCTCCGCCCACGCCTCGCGCACCTCCTCGGCGGCGAGCCAGTGCAACAGGCGCCCCTCCTGGCCGGGGCGCAGCGTCCGGGCGATCGCCCGGTGCGCCGCCAGGCGGCGGCTCGACGGCCACGGGATGTCCACCTGCCCGCGCAGCGCCATGCGTCCGCCCGGCAGCCGCCGCGCGGCGCCGCTCGCCTCGAGCGCCTCGCATTCCGCCTCGATCTTCCACAGCGGCTGCTCCATCACCTGCGCGAGCTGCGGCAGCTCCAGGTGATGCCCGCCGACCGCCAGCCATCGCAGCAGCTCCTCCTGGTGCGGCTCGCGCTCTCTCTCCACCGGCGATGACCGCGCGCGCATGGCGCCGAGCATGCCAGCGTTCAACCGCACCAGCCCGTCACGGTCGATCCGCAGCTGCGCGCTGTCCCAGCGGGCCAGCCCGAGGCGCACCCACAACGTCACCTCGGCCTCGATCCACAACGGCAGCCCTTCGGTCCGCTCCCAGAGCGCGCGCGCTGCGTCCTCGCGCAGGTGCAGCAGCCGGTCGGGCCCCGCAAACAGCGGGCGCAGCGCCGCCTCGTCAAGCGGGCGCAGCCACGCGACGTCCGCCACCCCCTCCCACACATCGGAAGGCGCAGCCAGGAGCGCTCGCACAATCGTGCCTCGCCCAGAACGGACCCGATCCAGCACCGCAGCCGACCACCGATCGAGCCCCTCCGCGTCGTCCGCGAGCACGACCACGCCCCGCGCGAGCACGGACCGCAGCTCCGCCTCGACCCAGGCCGTCATGTCAGCGAGCCCGAGCGCCGCCGCGCCTTGCTGAGGCACCCCGACCACCGCTTGTACGCTGGCCAGCGGCGCGCGGGCAGCGCGCGTCCACGCCACCTCTCGCCCCTCGTGTGCGAGCGCCTCGGCCGCGTCGCCCAGGCAGCGCGAGCGCCCGGAGCCCGGCGGGCCCACCACATCCACGGAGCGCCCCGCCCGCGCGGCTGCGAGCACCTCGCCGAGCGCGCGCCCATCTCCGAGGAGCGGCAACGTCGGTCCGGCCCGCGCCATGGCTGGCTGCCCGCGGAGGGCCGCCAGCACCTCGGTCGCCGTTCGGAACCGCTGTTCCTTGTCCCGCGCGAGCAGCCGATCGACGATCCTCGCCACGTCCGCGGGCAGGTCGGCGGCGAGCTCGTGCACCGGGGGCGCGGGCTCCAGGAGCCGTGCCCGCAGCATCGTCTGGAGGTCCTCCCTGTCGTGAGGGATCTCCCCCGTGAGCGCATCGTAGAGCATCACCCCGATCGCGTAGAGATCGGTGCGTGGATCCACCGCCTTGCCCAGGATCTGCTCCGGAGCGAGGTAAAGCGGCGTGCCGAGGATCTCACCGGCTTCGGTCAAGCGATCCGCCGGATCACGCCAGAGCGAAACACCGAAATCCAGCACCGTAGGGCGCCCCTCCGGGCTCACCAGGATGTTGTCGGGCTTGAGATCCCGGTGAACGATGCCCGCCGCGTGCACCCGCGCGAGCACCTCGAGCAGCGCCATCGTCGGGTCGGCGAGGGCGGCCCAGCTGCAGCGGCATCGTTCCCCGCCCCGGCGCGAGATGTTCCCTGGAAACGGCTCGCCCTCGACACGCTCCATCACCAGGAACGGCCGGCCGCCCTCCGTACCGTCGTCGAGGAGCTGCACCACGCCGGGTACGCGGAGCATCCGGAGCGTCGTGACCTCCCGACGGATCCGCGAGAGCAGTTGCCCTGCAGCGTGGCGCATCCACTTGAACGCCACCTGTCCGCCGAGCACGAGATCGTCGGCCGCCCAGACCTCGCCGTGCGCGCCGGCGCCCAGGCGCTCGACCAGACGGTAGCGACCCGCGATCACACGGCCGAGCTGGCTCTCCTCGCCGCGAAGCGCTGCCTGCGACGGCGCTGATGCCTCGGCGCTGGCGCGCGTACCGCCTGCTCCTGGCAGGCGCTCGCGCGCTGCGCCGACCGCGTGGGGGCTGTCATCGCGCTGGGTCGTCGGGAGGAGCGTGTCGTCCCTCGGCGCCATGCGCCCAATCTAGCGCCAGCGCCCGGACGGCGTCTTCCGCAAACGGGTCGACCGCGGCACGCCCGCAGGCCGCCGAATCTCGGCGGGCGGCGCTATCGCGCAGCCGGGGCCCTCTCCCCGCAGTAGTTGATGCACCCGGTGATCACGAAGGTGCAGCCAGGGCCCCACCCGTGGTTTGCCACATCGATGAACTGCTGGAGCGACTTCGCTGCCTGGGCTCCTGTCTTGACCGCGACCGCCGCGCTCTTGCCGGCTGGCTCGTACGCGGCGGGCAGCATCCAGTACTCCGCGCTCGCCGGGTCGAGGAGCCCATTCACCACGAAGGCGAGGCCATGCGCTTCCACCGGCATCGCGGCGTTCAATCGCACTCCCGCCGCTTCGAACGACTCGTTCGGCGCGAACACGCGCGCGCCCGCTCTCTGCTGCAGCACCTGGAACAGCCTCCCGCCCGTGGGATCCAGCTGGAAGTCACAGATTCCCACGTCGGGATACGTGGGCGCTGGCAGGCGAGAGGCCGGCGGGATCTTCGCCCATGTTTTCTGCTTGAAGGCGTCCTCGTAGCGGTAGACGTCGGCCTGTGCCCACACGTAGAACGACGCGGGCCGCCACAGATCGACCACGTTCGACTGCCAATCCGAGAGCGACCATTGGGCCATGTGCTCGGGCGGCGGCTCGATATCGAGCATATTGTGCGGGTGCTCGAACAGGAGCCAGCGTTGCAGCTGGCCACGCTCCGTCTCCACGCTGAACGCGTAACCAATCACCTTCCTGCTCTTCGGATTGACGACCTGAACAGCCCCAGGTTGGAGCAGACCCATGATGCTCATGAACTCTTCCTCCTCATGCTCTCGGCGCAACCGAGCACCCGCGCCACGCGCAGCGCAGGCGCGATGGGCGCGGGTCCGTGACGCCCGGCTCAACCGCGCTGAAGCGCATGGCCGGACCGTCGCTCCGCCGCTCCAGTCCTGGTCCATCCTTGCAGGGCCTGTGCCAGCAGCGTCGGACGAATTCCGTTCGAGGAGGGCGGAACGCCGGTCGCGGCAGGGTGCCCCCGGATCTCTATCGCGTGGTCCCCTGCATCTTGCGGCCGCTGCGCGCCACGCTCAAAATGCCGCGCCGATGACGCCAGGAAGCAGAGCAGTGCTTGAGAGGTCGACGCTCATCGGCCGGCAAACCACCGCCGGTGCGCGAGGTGGCTCCGCGAAGCGGATGCTGACGGTCCTGTATCACCCATGCCTGGATCGCATCGGAGATCGAGCGCTGCTTCCCGAGCTCGACGGCGGTGGGGCAGTACCGCTGTCGCGAGGGGAGCCTGTCTTCGCGCCGCCTGGGCGACCGGGGGGCGAGCCGCTCGCCGACGAGCACCTGAGCCGCAAACCGTTGCGCCTGCTTCCGGCTGCCGACGGCGGAGTACGGCTCGAGCTCGGCAGCAGCAGCACGACGGTGGTGGTCCACGGCAGGCGCCTGCAGTCGGCCGCCCACTTCTCCGCCGCGCAGCTCCGGCGGGGTGTTGTCCTCGAGCTCGGTCATCGGGTGGTTCTCTTGCTCCACGCTTCAGCTTCCCAGCAGGACCTCATCGCGGGCACCTGCATGCCAGGCGAGGAGCGCGAGCTCATCGGCGACAGCGACGGCCTGCGGCAGCTCCTTTGGGAGGTCCGGAGTGTCGCAGACATAGAGCTGCCGGTCCTGATCCGCGGAGAGAACGGCAGCGGCAAGGAGCTCGTCGCACGCGCCATCCACCAGGCGAGCCCACGGCGCGGACGGCCGTTCGTGGCGATCAACCTCAGCGCCATCCCCCCGACGCTCGCGAGTTCGGAGCTGTTCGGCACCGAGAGGGCATCCTTCAGCGGCGCGGTGCACCAGAAAGGCTATTTCGAGCAGGCCCACGGCGGCACCCTGTTCCTCGACGAGATCGGAGACGCCCCGCTCGATCTCCAGGTCGCCCTGCTGCGTGTCCTCGAGACCGGCGAAGTGCAGCGCACGGGTGCGCAGGTCCGCAAGGTCGACGTGCGGGTGATCGCGGCCACGGACGCGGACCTCGAAGCGAAGGTGGCCACCGGGACGTTCCGCGCGCCTCTGCTCAACCGCCTATCCGCGTACGAGATCAGCGTCCCGCCGCTGCGCACGCGCCGCGACGATCTTGGCCGGCTCCTGGTCCGCTTCCTCCACGAGGAGCTCGAGCGGGTCGGTGAGATGCACCGGCTTGCTCCCCCCGCACCGGAGGACAAGCTGTGGCTCCCGTCCTCGCTCGTCGCCCGGCTCGCCGAGTACGAATGGCCGGGCAATATCCGCCAGCTCCGGAACGTCGTACGGCAGCTCGTCATCGGGAGCCGCGGCAGGGACCGCCTCGAGCTCACCCCCGCGGTGGAGCGCCTCCTGGCCGAGCCCTCGAGCGAGGGCGCCGAGCTGCCCGAGGACGACTCGCCGGCACGGCACGCGGGCCGTCCGCTCACGAGGCCGGAGCCTGCCGCACCCGCGCCTCCGTCGGGCCAGATCGCGTCCGCTCCGCCCTCCGAAGCAGATGCGGCGTCCCACTCGACCCGGCGTTCGCCGGCCGACGTCACCGAAGACGAGCTTGCCGACGCGCTCCACGCGAGCCGGTGGAATCGTGCAGCGGCGGCGAAGCGGCTCGGCATCACCCGCCCCTCGATCTATGTGCTCATCGAACGCTATCCGAGATTCCGCACGGCGCGGGACTTAACGATCGAAGAAATTACCCGCTGTTATCGGGAGTGCGACGGCGATCTCGAGCGCATGGTCGAGCGACTCGAGGTATCAGAGGAGGCGCTGGCCGGCCGGGTACGCGATCTCGGCCTCGGTCAGGGAGCGGCGTCGGCTCGCCGGGATGCGGCCGTGGTACGTCGCGGGTGACGGAGCAACGGCTGGGCGTGCTACCTGATCTGCCGCAGCGCGGCGCGGCCCGCTCTCATGAACGCATCCAGCCAGCGCCGAAGCTCCGAGGGCTTCAGCCCGCGCTGGGCAGCGATGGCGCGCTCGTCACAGCCCCGGAGGGCAGCAAGCACGGCGTCCTCCATGATTTGCACGTCGCTCGGCCCAGCCACCGCGCGCTTCGCCGGCATATCGGACTCGAACCCCATCACGGAAGGCATGTTCCTGGCGAGCGCCGGGCCGCGCTCGCCAGGAGGGAGCCACAGCACCCCTTCGGGACGCTGGGCGACGGGGAGCCGCGCCGCGGGATCCCCCAGCAGGAGATAGGCACAGAGATCCTGCCGCTGCATCCAGACGCCCGCTCTCCCCTGGAATCGCTCCGCTCGGCGCCGGCTCGTCCTGCTCGCCGAAGGGCCGTCGTAGGAGGCGGGGTCATCGACAAAGCTCCACGTCCACGCGAGATCGACGTGTCCGATGATACCGAGCGGCCCGTTGGGGTTCGCCAGAGCCGCCTGGGGCAGAGCCGCCACGAACGGTCGCGCAGTTTGCCCCGGCAGAGAGGCCAGGAGCCCCTCGGCGGGGCTGCATCGGCCGAGCCGGTGAAGTTGATCGAGCCAGTGATACTACGCGCTCCGCGCAGGCGTCCCTGCCCCCGAAGCAGGCAAAGAAAAACCAGAACCCTCCCGGCAGGAAAAAATGCTTCTCGACGTCTTGCACGGAGAGGCGGCCTCCGGACCCGCCGAGTACCTCCGCCCCTTGGTGTGCGCGCTGGTCCTCAGGAGTCCGCCAGCCCTGCCGCGGCGCGCCGGCGCCATGGCTGACAGAGAAAAGGAACCCTGACTGCGTGCGTTGAGCCTCTCGCAGCATTTCCTGCGCGTAGTCACGAAGCCCCTCTTTCGAGAACATCCCACCTCCGCCGCCGATCTCGCGGATCTCCGTCGCCGGGAACCGCCCTTTCAGCGTGCATTCCCGCGTGAATTGCAGCGTTTGCGCGACGAGATGACGGGAACTTTCCACGGTAGCCCAGGTCTGATCTCGTGCTGTATAAAAGAAAGCGCGCGTTCCTGGGACAGGATCCTGCGCCTCCCACCGCAAGACTTTCTCGACGTACGCTTCATACCCACGATCATCCCGGAAAGCGAAGCGCCCGACGAAGGCTTCGCTCCCGAGCATCTGCTGGAACTCCCACGACGCCATGTCGGCATCGCCGAGGAGGAGAAGGTAGCGCGGCAGCTCGTCGACTCGACGATCGAACGCGTCCCAGTAATCACGCTGGATCCAGCGAGTGGCTTCGCCGCAGCTCATGCCTGGGTCGAAGCGGTATACGACCGCGGGGCCCCCCTGCTCCTCTTCTCGCTTCCGTTTCAGGGGCCCGACGAGCTGGAGCACGCGGTCCCCAGCAGGGCCTCTCGGGACCACGAGACCCCAGCGCTGTTCTGGCAGCGCGTCCTCCGCCGCGCTGCGTCTGGCGAGATCGCTGGGGTCGGGCGGGTCGAGCTCCGGCCTGGGCGCGCCATAGGCGGAGCTCTGGGGGAAGCCGTCGGCGAGGATGGGCTGATGGTCGTCTGCGCGGGCGAGAAAGAGCTGAATGCTCACGGAATCCTCCAGCGTCGCTCTTTGAAGAAGGTAGGGCGAGTGTGGCCGACTGAGATCCGCAATGCGGAGCGTTGGTCCCGGAGCAGATCTCGCGCCACGTCAGCTTCGAGCGCCAGGCGCATCTCCGCAGAGCAGTTCAGGACGATCCGCGCCAGGCGGTCAACGCGTCAAGCCGCCCCTGACGCGTCTGGTCGTCAACGACGCGTCGGGTTGTCACCGATGCCTCGGGTCGTCACTGACGCGTCCGATCGTCACCGACGCGTTGTTGACGTTCACGATGGTTGCTGCTCGATCGTGCAGGCTGGTTGCTGGCCATCCCAAGGTTGAGCGGTCCCGCCTGCGGCCGTGATGGTCGGCCATCCCGCGGCCGAGTGCGCCGGAGCGCTCAGGCGCGTCAAGGGTCCTGCGCCCGGGGCGCGGCGGCTACGCCGCCCTTGACCCGCCCTCCGCCTCCGGCAACCACGCGTGCGGGCAATGGACTGACGGCGCCGGCGCCTCCGGCGGCGGCTCTGGGCGCCGGGTGGTCATCAACCAGCGCAACCGAAAAGGGCCCAGAACCGTCATCTAGCCAGCGCGGTAGCACGCGTCACATCGTCACTGACGCGTCACATCGTCACTGACGCGTCAGCCACCGAACATGTAGGATTGCGCTGCCATCGCGGGTCGGCCGGAAGGCCTCGTGCAGGACGATGCGGCGGTCGCACCCTATCCCGCTCAACCGCCGACGATCAGCGGCGATCGTCATTATCGCCATGCGAACCGCACCCCTCACCTACAGAGGACGAGGACGCTGGCATGACGAATGCTATTGCCACGGTGAATGGTCACGCATGGCGCGGTTGCGAGAGGGATATTTTGAGATGGTCAACGATCATTCCGCCGATCTGATGCAAGCGTTGATCGCCAAGCTGTACGCCGGGATCACCAGCAACGACGGCAACATCAAGATCCCGCGCAACCCCACCAGTGCAGCTGCTTCGTCTTGTGCCGTTCGCGGGGCGCGCACTTCTCAACACTCACCCCGCTCCGCTTGCATCGCTCCACCCGCTCGTCTCACTCCACCCTCGTCGCCATCGGCTCCTTCGCGATGGGGACAGGTATCCGGCCCCGACGGGCTGGTCACGATGGCCTTGGTCGGGCGGTTACGAGCGGCCGGCCCGACTGCCCCCGGCTGCTGCCGAGGGTCGCTCACGCTGCACGCCTGGCTGACCGCCTGCGCCTGGGGCGCGCTGCGCGAGCTGGGCCTCGCCTTGCCGAAAAAGTTTCATTTCGCGCACCCGCGCACGCTTCGCCGCTGGGTGATGGCGCGCGATGCCGAACTGCTCTTCGGGGATGTCGCGTCACCGTGTACGAGTTTGCGGGTCGCAGCTCGACCTGCTCATCCGGCTCGACATTGGTGATTTCACTCGACGAGATCCTATTGTGCCATCTGGCCTACACTCATCCAGCGTCAAAGCAAAGGGCTCAAAACGCATGAACACGGGATTAACGCTAGCAGTCCCAATGCGACTACGAAATGCCACCTTGTCCTGGGACTTTACTCGAACGTGCAACCTGAGCTGCGGTCACTGCTCGAACGCAGATGATCGCGCGTCGGCTGCGTCCGATCTGCCGCTCGAAGCAGCGACCCACCTGCTCGGCGAGTTTCGCCTGTCCGGCGGCGTCGGCCTCCACCTCCTCGGCGGCGAGCCGTTGCTCCGCAAGGACTTCCTCACCGTTGTACGGCTGGGGCGCGAGTTCGGCCTGCAAGTCTCCGTCACAACGAACGGTACCGTCGTGCCCGACGATGATGCCATCGACTGGCTGATGCAGAATCTCGCGGTCATCACGGTAAGCCTCGATGGACATGAGGCCGCGGTCAACGATCCCATTCGAGGTCGTGGCACCTTTGCAGCCGCGGTGGGGAGCCTTCGTCGCTACCGCGAGCGCCGCGACGCCGTATCCGGCGGCGCGAAGATCAACATCTCGCACGTCCTCTGCGCGAGCAACGTTTGCCACGTCGAGAGCATGATCGCCCTCGCGAACGTGCTCGCCGCCGACACTCTCTCCATCACCTACCTCAAGCGATATGGCAATGCGTTGCGCCTCGATGCCCCGCGGCCAGCCCGGCCCGAGGCGCTCTTGACTGCCATGGATCGCGCCGCCTCACTCGCCCGCGAGACCGCTGCTCGCGTGGTGCTCTTCGAGGTGCCGCGTCGGCTTCAGGAGGCGCTACAGGAGCGCCATGGGAAGGCGGTGGGGTTCGGCGGAGATTCCTATTGCGACACCGCCGAAGGGCAGCTACGCGTGTCCAGCGACGGTCGCGTTTATCCCTGCTTCGCTGGGACGAAGCACATGGCGAAGACCGCAGATCCGCTCTCCGCTCTCGACGCGCGGCACGTGCCCCTGCCGGAGATCCTCGACGGCGAAATCTATCGTGAGTTCACGTCCGACGCTCACGATCGCCTGCGAGAAACCCCGTGGAAAATCTGCCGCGAATGTCCCCACTTCGCGGATCGGAGCTGCTACCCGGGGTGCCCCTACGAGCCCGAAAACGTGAAACCGCGGCTCTGCCAGTTGCTCGAGGTAGGGCGATGAAAATCCTCGTCGGACTCAGCGGGTCTATTGGAGTGCTCGGGATTCACACGTATCTCGTGCGGCTCTCTGCGGAGCGCGGGGTCGAGCTTCAGGTCGTCATGACGCCAACGGCCACACACTTCGTCAGCGCGGAGGCCCTCGGTGCGTTGCTCGGCTCGACGGTGCTCACCGAAGCATGGGACCCGGGTCTCATGCGCCCACCGCCAGCGCTCGTCGAAGGCGTCGACGTCTATCTGATAGCGCCAGCCAGCGCCAACACCCTCGCACGCTGCGCCAGTGGGATCGCCGACACCCTCGTCACGACGTGCTATCTGTGCCACACTGGTCCGACCGTTTTTGCACCGGCGATGGCGCCGCAGATGTTGCACCACCCGGCGACAGCACGGAACATCGATCGGCTCCGCGAGGACGGAGCCTTGGTCTTGCCAACCGCGCGCGGCGTGCAGGCGTCGACTGGAAAGATCCTCGACGGGGCGCTCTGCGAATATGGCCAGATATGGGAGGCGCTTGTGCGCTCGACCAAGGCGCCACCGGCATCGACGATGCCCGTAAAGGAGCTTGTTCATGGCGAGCCTTGACTTGGTGTTCCGGCCGCTCACGGGAGTGAGCTATCCGTACCTGTGCACTGCGGCGCTGACCGCATGTGTGCGCCAACAATCGGACCACCGCGTCCAGCAGCACGACCTGAACTACAGGGCCGTAGATTGGCTGCTTAGGCCGACCACCGTCTCTCGTTCTGGCCGAGGCGCAAGACACGACGCGCAAAAATCTGAGTTTCCGCATCGAGCATCTACGCATCTTCAATCTGGCGGGACAACCAGGGAATTCATATCATTCACCCGCTCCGAGGAGGCCATAGCATGAAGAGTAGCGTAGAGCATCACCACCATACCCATGCGCACGGCGCATCTGCCGCGCCGCGCGTCAGGCTCTCGATCGACCTCGCGGCGCTCCGAGAGGTCGTGGAGGAGCTGGCGAACCGACAGGCGCCGGTCGAGTTCGAAATCTCATTTCGTTCGCGATCCGGGCCGAAGCAGCGCGTGAGCGTCGCCGAATGAAGTAATCCCCAGCTTCGCGCCGCGTTCCGTAGAAACGGAACACGTCGTCGAATACGCAGCATCGCTGCAGTTCATCAATTGAAGAGAAGGAGAATGACCATGCCTGATAACAACAAGCCCCAGATGATTCGTTTCCACGTTGACGTCGATCAGTTGCACGGCTTGCTCGACCAGCAGCCGCGAGTCGAGGTGGCCTCTCGCGTCGGCGGCAAGGCTTTCACGCTGATCGAGGCGACCCGCACCAAGAATCCAGGCAACCTCGCGGTCGACGACATTATCGTCAACGTGCTCTGCTGATCACTGCCGTAGGCGCCCCGCCGCGCCGCGTTCTCAGCGCGGGCGGCGGGGCGGCCTTGCTCGCCAGGATCTGGCGTGGTAATTGAGACGGCCATGCACTAAGGCGAGGAAACCGTGCAGCGCAGAGCCGAGCTCTTCCGAATAGCGGGTAGGATGCTAGTTTTCCTGACGGGCGCGGCGCTGGCGTTGTACTGGGTTTCCTGGCGCTCGGGACGCACCACACGCGCCGCCTTGCATGGCGCACGCGGAGAGCTCTGCGGGTATCGCTTCGGACGAGGCGGTCCACGGCTCTTTCTCTACTTGCACGGCGGCCCGGGTTACAACGCTTTTGATTTTAGCGCGTTCGCCGCTCCACGGCTGATCAGCGCCGGCGAGGTCGTGGCCTTCGATCAGCGTGGCTGCGGGTGCTCGCCGAGAGGCCGGTCGTCGCGAGAGTTCGACCTGGCGAGCCAGCTGGACGACATCGATCGCATCGTGCAGGAGGAGGCGCGCGGCCGCCCGGTGGTGCTGATTGGTCATTCGTATGGGGGATTGCTCGCGGTCGAATACGTCGTGCGCCGCCGACAGGTGAGCGCCCTCGTCCTCGTCGATGCTCCGCTCGATCTCACCACTGCCATTCGCCGCCTCGTGGAGGCTTGTCGACAGCGTAGCGCCGAGCGGGGGAACACGGGAGCGGCGGAGGCCCTCGGTCGTGCGGTGCCCCTGCGCTCTCTCCGCGAGCAGGTGCGCGCGTTGCTGATGTGGGCGCCGGCGTGCCCAGGTGAGCTCCTGGTACCGCCCAATGCGCACCCGACGGAGCAAGAGGTCATCGAAATGGCCAAACGCGCCGGCTACACCGACGGTGACACCCTCAATGACGGCCTCTTGTTCGAGGCTGCGATGGACAGCGCCGAGCGCGATCTGCGCCTCTCGCCACACGAGCTCGCGAGCGTGAGCGTGCCGGTCCTTGAAATCGTGGGAGACCTTGATCCGTACTTCCCCGCCGGTGAACGGAGCGACCTACCGCACGCGAACGTCGTGCGCATCCCCGGCGTGGGACACCATGCCTATCGAGAGGCCCCGAAAACGTTCGCCGAGGAGGTCGTTCGCTTCGTCGAGGAGCACGTGTCGGCACGTTGAGGGTCCACCGCGGATCCGCCGGCGGATCACGGAATACGGCACGATGGTTCCCCAAGCGCCCTCCTGCTCGGAGCGCGGCGTCCGTGGCCGGGGCTGCCGCGCGCCGGCGATCATGAGGGCATGGTGAGCCGGCCACCAGCGTCGGACCGTCGTCTACCAGATCGGATCCCGTTCTCGAAGGTCGGGATGCCAGTCGGGCGCGTCGCCCCGACGACTTCGAGATGTGAGCCAGCCGCGCAGGCGGCGCCGGTAGGTGCCGGACTGCGCTCCGGCAGCGACCGGCTGCAGTCCTCCGGGCTCGCCGCACGCTCTCCGCGGTCTGCCGGCACGTCGTCCTTGCGTGCGCGCCTGTGCGCCCCGCGTACCCCGCCGATGTGGCGGTGGTGGGCGAGCGTGGTGAACACCGGCGACACAACTCCCCGACGAGCGTCGCCAGGCGGCAGTTTGCAGCCTCGTGAAACCACTGATGGCGTTTTTTGCAGGGTCATGGGTCACGCCAAAACAGGACGATGGGACTACCCGCGCGAGGGCGAGACCCAGCTTTTTTGCAGGGTCATGGGCCAGCTTGGTATGCGTTCGATAGAGCCCATCCTGATGCCGAGCAGGCCAGGGACACAGGAAGGCCAACGTCGTATCCAGCACCGACATCTCCCCGGAGTAGCGCGGAGCGGTGAATACGCTGTTTCTTCCTCGGGTGCTCTCCCCTGGTCGGACGACGGCCTTTACCTAAAAGCTTCGGCAGACAGCGTCAGCGCGGCTCCGGCGCGGTGCTGACGCGTCAGCGCGGATGGAGAAACCCAGCGCTCCTCGTCCCGCACCACCGGACCGCACAGCATGGCCGTTGCTCTCCACCGGCGCATTCGATCTCGCCGTCGCGACCGGCGAGGGAGGGCCGGAAATCTCACGTAACCACCCCCTGAGAAGCGTCCGGAGACCTCGATCGTGGAGGTGTTCCACCGCCGCCTGAACCGCACGCTCAGCTGGCGTCCAAGCTCGCGTGCCGCAGGCGGCCCTGCATGGAGCGCCCAGCACCGGGAGCCGGGAGACTGCCTCTGTCGTGGCTGCCCCCGATCAGCCATACGCGCCCGCGCGAGGGCATTGGCAGCACCAAGCGGACCCACTCTATTTCGGCGGCAGCCTGCCGTACCTCGCGCCTCCGGAAGGAGCGCTTGCTCAGCCCGCCCGCGGCTGCCGGACCGGTTCAAGACCGACAGCGGCCAGCACCGCAGCAACCCCCGTCCGCTCGTCCTCCGCCGCGGCTCGGCGCGGTGCCGGGTCACCGGCCAGCGCCTGGAGGTAGGTGACGAACGCCTCACGCTGGACGAGGCGCAGCTTGCCGAGCCTCGTGACCGGCAGCGGGAAGCCCGGCCTTCGGATCGTGTCGAGGAAGACGCGTGCCGGGATCCCGGTGACCGACTCGACGTTCTTCTGCGAGAGCATCTCCGGCTGCGGCGCCGTAAGCGTGAGCCCATCCAGCGGGATCGCGAGCGTCGCAGTGGCCGTGGCGGGCTGGGCGAGCCCTCTCGGGGGGCGCGCTCCTCTGGCGGGCAACTCCGGGAATGTCCGCTCGACCACGCGCGGGCCGTTACCAGGCTGACGAAGAGCAAGGGGTGCCGATACAGGCGCGAGAGCCGCTCGTGTCATGCTTTACCTCCATCTGAGTTGGGTTCGCGAGCAACCGTGACTGACGCTGCCAGAAGGAGCACGAAACGGTAATTCTGCGTCGCCGGTAACTCGCCGCGACTTACCCGGAGACCCGCCTGGGAGAAACCCCCTGTGGCATCGCGGGGTTGGGTGTTCTGGAAAGCGCCGCTGAGGGGCCGAAACGGGGGGTTGCGAAGGGCTCGATTTGGTAATTTCGCGCGCGCCGACGGCGCCGCGCCCGGAGGCGACACAGACGGGGCGCCAAGGTAGGCACGTCGCGCAGAACGCGACCAGCGCCCGCGCGCGTTGAGCCGCGCCGCCAGCAGCAGGAATTCACCGTGACGCGTTCGTGGCGCTCGCCGCTCGCATAGGACGCGTGGCCACCCCCAGTACGGAAGCTCCTTAGCCGGTCGCCCCGCCGCACGCGCTCGGAGGTCGTCGTCTCGCCGTCATCGCCGGTCGGGGTAGCCGCGCTAATGCTCGACGTCCCGATCGCGTCCGGTCGCGCATCTTCCGTACCTGTCCGGTGACCTGCATGCTGCCTTGGAGCCTCTGCGCTGCGTAGAAACCCTCGCCGGGGGCGGTCGTGCGCGTGCCACCGACGTTCGATGAGAATACGCTGGCGCGCGTCGTTCGCGCACTCGGAGGTGTGCGATGATCCCGGGCCGCGTCTCGATCTACGTCGCCACCGAGCCGCTCGACTTGCGCCACCCGCCTCGGGATCTCTCCGCCGCCTGCCTCCGCGGCGCGCTTTTTACTGCGTGGTGGAAACAGATGGAGTCCTCCGCAACGGGGAGTTGATATACGCGCTTGCGACGATTCGCGTCCTCCTTGAGCCGCCGATGACTCCATGGGGCATCGCTGCTCATTCAGCAGGGGAACGTGAGGCATTGCCACAAGGCCGTTCCCGTCTCCGGATTCAGCGCGCACGTGCAGCGCACGGAGGTGCAGCCGGGCGCCTTGGGGCACTCGAGGCCGACGTGGTCCGGACACGCCGTGCCGTCCAGCATGAGCAGCTCCTCGCTGCCCGTGGGGCACACGAGGGGCTGACACGCGGCCGGCGTCGTGCAGGACCACGCGCCGCCCTGGCAATGACAGACCGGCCCGCAGTCCGAGTACCCGCCGCAGGTCATCCCCTCCGTGTCGCAGCACGCGCCGTCCGGCGGCGGCACCGTAGGACCGCGGAGCTCGATCGGCTGGAAGGTCACGGCGTCGAGGCAACCGACGGCGCTGGCACTGCACGAACATGTGGCCTTGGGCGCCACGCACTGAGCCGTCGTCGCGCATAGTTCGCCGGAATCGCTCCATGGCGTACACGCGCCGCCCGCGCTGCCGGCCCCCCCCGCCGCGCCCGCGCCGCTGGAGCTGGAGCTGGCCGTTGTGCCCGCGTCGCTGGAACCGCCCGCGCCGCCCGCCGCGCCCGCGCCGTCGGAGCCGCCCGCTGCGCCAGCGCCGCTTGTCGTTTCACCGCTGAGATTCGAGGATCCGCAGGCCGCTGAAACACTCAACGCAAGGAGGAGCCAGGAGCGCATGCCCCTACCGTAGCAAGCGGAGCGTTCCTCTCCGAATGCAGCGTGCGTTGCTACCCAGACCCAGGTCGCCGAACCGCGCTCACCGCTCACCTGGTCGCCGGATCATCGCGTAGAGCGCCGCTTCGCCGCGCCGTCGGGCGCGAGGGCGCGGCGGAGGTGATCGGTGAAGGCGCGCACCTTCGGCAGGACGTGGCGGGTCGGGAGCGATACGACCGAGATCGCGACCGCATCACACGCGGTGTCCGGGAGCACCTCGACGAGCTGCCGCGCCTTGCCCGCGCGCGCCAGCATGAAGTCGCAGAGCCACGCGAGGCCGGCGCCCTCGATCGCCAGCTCGATCAGTGCCTCGCCGTCGTCGACGACGAGGCGCCGCGTGGGCGCGATCTCGCGCACCTTCACGCCGTCGCGGAGGCGCCACGGGATGAGCCGGCCGTGCAGCGCGTACCCGAGGCGCACGTGGCGCTCGAGGTCGTCGACCGCGCGAGGCCGGCCGTGCTCGCGCAGGTAGCCGGGCGCGCCGCAGACGAGCATCCGAGAGCGGCCGACCGGGCGGGCGATCAGACCCGAGTCCGGCAGCGTGCCCAGCCGGACCGCGACGTCGATCCGCTCCGACGCGAGATCGGCTGGGTCGTCGCGCAGCACGAGCTCGACGTCGACGTCGGGGTAGCGCTCGGCGAAGCGCGCGAGCACCGGCACGATCACGTGACGACCGATCACCGTCGGCGCCTCCACGCGGAGGAGCCCGGCCGGTCGATCGCGCAGCCCCGAGGTGGCGCGCTGCGCGTCGTCGAGCTCGCGCAGCGCGGCGCGGGCGCGCTCGAAGAACGCGCGCCCTTCGTCGGAGAGCGTCACCGCGCGCGTGGTGCGGTGGAAGAGCCGCACGCCGACCTCGCCCTCGAGCTGCGTGATGCGGCGGCTGACCGCGGACGGCGTGACGCGCAGCCGGCGCGCGGCGAGCGTGAAGCTCCCGAGCTCCGCGGCCTCGACGAACGCTTCGATCGCTGCGAGCCGGTCCATGTCGCACCTCGATTGATGCGTATCATGCACGAAAGTTGTTCGCCTTCGGCGATGGTTTGCGCCGCGCGCACGAGCCACGGTGCTCTGCATGAGCACCGTGAACGTCGACGCCACCTCTCCCAGCCCGCGCGCCCGGGCGGTCATCATCGGAGCGATCACGACGCTCGTCGCGACCGCGATCCACCACGTCTACGGCGGCGTTCGGTACGCGACGCCGTGGCGCCTCCACGGCGCCGCCGTCGCGCTCGCGCTCTGCGTCCCCATTGCGCTGGCGTACGCGGGGTACCGGCGGAGCCCGGGCACGCGCGCCGGCCGCATCTCCGGGGGCTCGCTCGCGGCGCTCGCCCTCGCGTTCCCGGTGACGTCGATCGGGCTCTTCGAGGGCGCATACAACCACCTCGCGAAGAACGTCCTCTTCTTCGCGGGCGCGCCTCGCGACCTGCTCCTCCGGATGTTCCCGCCGCCCACCTACGAGCTCCCCAGCGATGCCTTCTTCGAGATCACCGGCGTCGGGCAGATCGTCCCCGCGGCGATCGCCGCAATCGCGGCCCTCGGCCTGATCGGCGACCTGCGCCGCCGTGTCACGAGGCTCGCGCCCGGGGCCGTGCTCGGCGCGCGCGAGCTCGTGGGCGTCCACGGCGAGCGGATCCGCATCCCCGATCCCACGCGGATCGTGCACCTCCAGCTCCGTCGCTTCGCGGGCTGTCCGGTGTGCAACCTCCACCTCCGCTCGATCACCGTCCGTCACGACGAGATCGCAGCGGCCGGGATCCGCGAGGTGGTCGTGTTCCACTCGAGCGCCGACGAGCTCCGGCTCCACGCCGGCGGGCTCCCCTTCGCTGTGGTGCCCGATCCCGAGAAGCGGCTGTACGCGGAGCTCGGCGCCGAGCCGTCGCTCCTCTCGGTGTTCGATCCGCGCGTGTGGCCCACCATCGTCCACTCGGTGGCGCGGAGCGCGATCGCGATCCTGCGCGGACGCGAGCGGCCGCCCGCGCTGATCCCGACCGGCGGTCGCTTCGGGCTCCCGGCCGACTTCCTCGTCGCGCCCGACGGCTGCGTGCTCGCGAGCAAGTACGGCGAGCACGCGGGCGATCAGTGGTCGGTCGACGAGGTCCTCGCGCTGACGCGCGCACCTGCGGTGTCGAGCGTGCGCGCGGCCGCCGAGGTGTGCGCGCCGTGATGGATCCACCCGAGGGCTCGGCCAACGACAACCTCGACGGTCTGCTCGAAGTCACAGCCAGGAAGACGAGCCGCTCCCGCCCTCATCGTCCCAGCCCTCGATCCTTACCGCAGCTTGCACATTGAACCCGTCGAGCTCCGCCACGAGCGGTCCCCGCCGCTTCGCCTCGAACCTGGCCTCGCCGGCGCCGTCCCCCCCGGACGTGACCGCAGCTATTCGGCTTCGGCGAAGCGAAGCATCTCGTGGGCCTCGCCGCTCGGTCCCCTCACCAGCGTGCCATCGACGTTCCAGCTGATACCGCCCTTGCCCGGCGGCCCGAGCTCGACCGTGAGCCCCTCCAGCGTGAGCCGATCCTCGTCGAGGTAGGCGATGCCGATCGAGTCGCCGCCGCGTCCGGGGCCGCCGTAGCCGCCGGGGCCTCCGTCGCCCCCGTCGCCACCGGCACAGGCCCGGGTGCCGTCGCCCAAGGCGCCTCCCTTCCCGCCTCGGCCGCCTCTGCCGGCTTTCTCGGGGGCGCCAGCATTGCCGCCCGGACCGGCTTCGCCTGTCCAGATCGAGGTGTCGCGCACGGTCAGCTTGGCGTGAAGCGCGATGATGCCAATCGTCGGGTGTCCGTTCTCGCCCCCTCGGCCGCCTCGGCCAGCGCAGCCACCAGCGCCCCCGGAGCCGCCGCTGGCGCCTCCCTTGGACGCCGCATCGCAGACGGCCAGCCCGCCCCGACGACCGCCTCCCCCGCCGCCGCCCTGGCCTGGCATGCCATCGCCTCCATAGCTGGCTCTGCCGCCTTCCCACCCTCTCGGGGTGATGTCCCCGATGCCCCCATCGACGGTCCCCAGCGCACCGGGCTCGCCATCGAGCCCGGCTCGACCCGCTTCGCAAGGGGCGTCCGTCTCCTCCCCCGCTCCCCCCCGTCCGTCCGTCGAGGTGGCCGCCACGCGCGGCTCCCCGTACTCGCCGTCGCCAGCGGCGTCGGGCAGCCCATCCCCTCCTTTGCCACCGATGCTCGGGACGGCGCTCGGGATGACTTCGAGGCACGGGTTCTCCACCGCTGCGCCGCCAGGAACGGTGGCCGCCGAGCACGCGTCTCCCCCCTCCTGCCCATCGTGTCCGTCTCTTCCCCGGTTCGGTGAGGGCCACGGGTAGCCATCTTCGCCCGCCTTCCCGGCTCCGGTGTGAATCTGGCCCCGGATCAGCTCCGCCGCCGTGTTGGAGTGGACGAGCATCGCGGTCGAGCCCTCCGCCCAGAGCTGCACGTCCATGATCATCGATACCCCGTCCGCGGCTCCCGTCTCTCCGGGGGCCGGCGGCATGATGGTCAAGGAGCGGGAGCTCGAGTTCAGCGACGTAATCCGCGTGGGATCGTCGTTCTCACGCTCCCACGTCGTGCAGTTGAATCCCCCGACGAGATCCACGCCGGACGGCAGCGAGATGGGAGCACGGAACGACTGGTTGCACACGAAGACGCGTCCTCGCCCGGTACTCGCGAGCTCGATACCGCGGTCCAGGCTCTGCACCGGCATGGACCTCGTGCCGGGGTTTTCGTCATCCGCCCCCAGGGTGTAGCCGGCGACAAACACCCCGCAGCCAACCTCCGGAATACCGGCGGCGAGGCGCTCGAGACAGGATGACTCCGACGGCGCGCCCGCTGGCGGTGGGGCGCTGCAGCCGACCGCGACGAGCAACAGCGCAGAGGACAGGTACGTAAGGCTCGGGCTTCGCATGGTTCTCCGTCGATGTTACGCCGCGGGTACAGGGCCGTTCAACGGGGAGCGGCCGCGGGCCAGTGATCGAGCTCGGCCACGTCGCTGCCCTCCGCTTGACGAGGAAAAGAGATCTCCTCCCCCCGCGCCGGCTCCGCTCGCAGGGCTCACCCGGGGGCCGAAGTCATTCATTCTCCGCCGCGCCGTGCGCCAGCACTGTCTCTCCACCGTCCTTGTCAAGCTCGATGAGCCGGCACGGTGTCGCCTTCCGGATTCGCTCTGCCAGCGGGCGGGAGTGCGTCGTGATCCACAGCTGACTCCGGGATGCCGCGTGCACAAGGAGATCCCCGAGCGGACCGAGCAGATCCGGATGCAGGCTCGTCTCCGGCTCGTTCAGCGCCATCAGCAGCGGAGGCCTCGGGCTCAGCAGCGCTGCCAGGAGGCAGAGATAGCGCGCCGTGCCGTCCGAGAACTCGCGGGCGTCGAGCGGTCGCGACATCCCTGGCAACCCGAGCTCGACGCGGAACCGCCCCTGCGTAGAGGAGACCTCGAGCGACGCGCCCGGAAACGCGCTGGAGACGGCATCCTTCAAGGCGCCCCTGTCGCCGATATCCAAGATCGTCGCCAGCGCCGCGGCCAGATCGTGGCCATCGGTGCTGAGCACCGGCGTCCGCACCCCGACCTGCTCCACCCGCAACGGCGCGCCGGAGTCGGTGCGGAAGTGGTGATAGAACCGGAAGTTCATCAGCTGTTGCCGCACCACCGAGAGCAACGGAAAGCGGTGCGGCTCCACCACCTGCGCCAGCACCGACTCCGAACCCCAGAGCGAGAAAGGAAAGGTGACGCGTTGGCCGTCCGCGTCGCGCACAAAGGCCGAGCCCGCGGCCCGCTCCAGCATCGGCAGGCGGCGGCGCTTGTCGAGCAACCAGAGGTTCTCTTCCTTGATGTCCGGGTCCAGCTGGAACGGCCCTCCAGGCGGCGGCGTCAGCCCGCACTGAAGCTCATAGACGAGCTGGTCCAGCCGCACCCGCAGCGTCATCCGCACCGGGCCCTTGCTGCGCCCGCCAGCCCAGAGCACCGAGGGCATCCCGCCCTCCTCGGCCAGGGTGCGCGCGAAGCTCCCGCTCGCCGCGGCGCCGAGCAGCACCATGGTCCGATAGAGGTTGGTCTTGCCGACGCCGTTCGGTCCGACGATGACATTGACCTGCGCGAGGGGGAGGGTCAGCTCGCGAATCGAGCGATATCCCGCGACGTGGAGCTCCTGGACCGTCATCCCGCCCAGGATAGCCTAGACGGGTTCGTCTGGGCATCGACGGGCTCCTTCCCCCGTGCGCAACACGGCGAGCTGGCCGTCAGGTTCCGGGAGATGCAGACCAGCGTGCCCCCCTCGGCGCCCCCTCGCCTCTGCCTGTTCACGTCTCCGCGCGGCGGGCTGCGCTCGCATGCGACGTCGTGCCGCCTGGTGGACGCCGCAAACCGCGGGCGAGCGGAGTACCCAAGGTGGAACGTCATGATCGACAGGCCGGGCGATCGATACGGCCTTCAAGACGAGTCGTTCCACATCTTGGCAGGGCGGGTCGACTCGGCCTACTCGGCCCGCATTTGGCTCACCGACGAAACGGCGCTCAGCTTCCACGTGTCCCTGCTCGGGCCATACTACGGGATCCACCTCGCCGGTATCCCCGAGGACGAGCCGGCGGCGCGCGAGGTCGCTCAGGAGATCGAGGCCATCTACCCAGGCTACCGGCCGATCCCGCCGGAGATGGGAACGAGGTGGTGCCGGATGTGGCGATGAACGTGGTGTTGATGAGCGAGGCGACGATCTACATGTGCCTCTTCTCGGAGGTGTGGGCTTGGGTCGATCCGGTATAGCCCTCCCCTGGCGTCCGCCGTCCACATGGCCGAGTTGGGCGCGCGGACGGCGAGGAGCTCGAGGCGAGTGCGGTGGCGCCCCTCTGCAGCGGCACGACTGTGGCGGGACGAGCCGGGGGAGCTCGGGCGGCTCGCGCCTCAGCGGGGGATCAACTCCTCCAGGGACAACCACGCCAGGCGAGCGACCGGGCAGGAAGCCCCCTACGTTTCGCGGCACTCTTGGGCGCGGCTTTCGGGCGGCCGCGCGTGCCGCCGTTTCCCTCGCCGGCGAGTTCGCCGCCGTCGTCGATGTCCAACTGTCCGGGGGTGCGAAGCGGGTCGCGGAGGTCGAGGGGACACGTCGGGTTCTGGTGACTGGCCGTTCGCCGACCGTTTTGGTTGGCGAACAGCTAGGGGGAAAAGTGTTCCAGCAGCAACGGACGCACTGGCGAAGGACTTCGCGTCGTCACAGGCGCTATCCGATACGCCCTATTCCAGCCTGTCGCCCGATGATGCGGTGCCAAATCGGCTTAGGTAAGGTGTGCCTTGTGCATCAAATTGGCATACCCATACGTGGTCGGGATCATACGCGATAGCACCTCCAATAGATACAGGTGGGGCCGCTTGCACACCCGGCAGCGCGTCGAGGATCTCCTCGCTCCCCGCACGCCATCGAAAGGACCATCTCGTCATCTCGGAAGGTCTCGGGTGATGCGCGCTCCGACGTTCGATGATGCGGCCTCGCGTATGGTGATACCAATCATTGAGCCGTTTGGCTACGTACAGATCCCCCATGTGTGAAAACCATGCATCGAGCTCAGATTCAGCGTTGATCGCGTTGACAAAAACTTTAACCGGCGAGAGCCACTCTTGCGATAGCTGTCGCAGGAGGAGCTCGTCAAAGCGCGATAGTAAGAGCCCATGGCCTGCCCGTCGGGGGAAGAGTCCGGCATGATAACGCCCAAGGTTGGCCAACTGCGGGTGGAACATGCTCCCAGATGCACAGAACCTAGAAAAGGCGACGGGCGAGCGGCGGCACCACAATTTCCAGAGCGTAGCCGCGAGAGTTGTCTCGAGCTTCGACCATTGGACCACGGGAGGCTTGCGTAGCAGAGCATCCGCGATATTGAGGGATATGGCCCTGCCTGGGCCGGGCCCTTGCGGGAATGCTCCGGCGGCGTCTGGGCTGAGATCAACGACGAACAGCGCACGCCCTCGCTCGACTACGGAAGCGCAGATCCGACAGAGGCTCATCAGGCCGCCTGGTGTCGGCGGAAGCGCCACACAGACCGGCGGCCCATCAGAACGCGCAAGCTCTTCATTGAGATCGGCAGACGGCTCTCCACCCAAGTATCTAACGCGCGCAGCACGATGACGTTTCGGATCGATTCTTGATGGCCCCAGCAGGAGCTCGTCATCGTCGACCACGACGGGGGATGCCACCTTGGCTAGAGCCGCTCCGGCAACCCTGCCCATGGCAACGTAGACTGCGCCCTGTATCGGATCATTCATCATCTGAATCCGCATGATCTGCATTTGCACGCTGGCGGGTATGGCGTGTCCGATTGGCAGGCCTCAAAGCAACTCCTACACGACGTGTGGCGCCATTTGTCGCATCCTGGATATCCCGTAATGCACTTGCCGCCGATGTCTTGGCAATCTACGAACATGTCTGTGCATGTCTTGTCGGGCGTGCACCCTGCCATCTCTTCAGTGGCGCCGCTCCCCACGTCGTCACCGTTCCCGAACCAGTCCCCCGTAGCTGCTGACCCCGGCGGGTATGGTTCTCCGGCCCCTGTGCCCTCCGTCCCCCTAAGATAGCACTCGCCCACGTCGTAGTTGCACGCCCACACCGTGAGACCGAGAGGAATAAGAACAGGGATCGCCTTCAGTTTCTGCCTGTGGCGCATGCTCATCCTCCAAGTTTTCCAGATGCGTGTGCGGAGGGGCGGCGTCAACTGTGATTCGGGGCATGGATTGCGTCCCTGCGGCTACGGCCTGACAATCTCGCCCCGGTCCGAAACCGAGCTCGAGCAGAGCGCAGCGGGTTGCACATCGTCGCGGACGAGCTCGGCGCGGACCATCGGAGGTCGAGGCGCACGTCGGCACGGCCTTGAGCCCTTAGCCTGCTCGGTGCGTTGTGACGCCCGGGACGGGAGTTCTCGAGCTCGAGCGCGGCGCAGCCCCCACGGCGGGGCGCGGAGGTCGAATCGGACGCCAGCGACGGCTTGGCGACGAGGAGCGCGGGCGCAAGCGCTATATGGCCCTTCGCCGCAGCGGCGCGGCCGTGGAGGTCGAGGCGCACGTCGGCCAGCTCGGCGCACGTCGTCTGCGCGGTGTACATGCCGCCGGAGCAGACAGCGCGGCTGCAGCGTCGAGGAGAACGCGGGTGAGCTCGGGGCCGTCGACGCCTGGCTGGGCATGGAGCGGCCATGGAGGTGGGGGGCGCGTCGGGAGCGGGGCTGGTGACTGGCCGTTCGTCGACCGGGACGAACATCCGCACCGCGTAACCGCATGCGCACCTGCGCCGCCCGGGACGCGTCGACCCCAGAGCATGGGGATCTGCTCGCCGAATTTCCCTTTGACGCCCACGTCATGCCCAGAAAGATCGTGCGCGCTCTCATAACGCCTGTCGCGGCTCGGCCAGGGCTCTACCATGTCCATGCGCTTACTCGGCAAGATCGGCTTGCTCTACGTCGGTGCGCTCGTCGTGGTTCCGGCGCCGGCCCAGGCACTCGAGTTCCACGGCGGCGTGAGCGTGGGCGGGATCCAGATCGGGACCGAACCCAGGCTTGCCGTGAGCCCATTCGCCGGATGGCTCTGGCGCAGCGAGGGGGACTTCCGGCTCGAAGTCCACAACATGTTCAGCATCGTTCCAGGGGCAGGTATCGGGGTTTACGATCGAACGGCAGTCACTCTTGGGTATGCCACGAAGACAACCACCGTCAGTCTCGGTCCGTCCCTGGCGATCTACTCGATGTCGGTGTGTGGTGCCGTGATCTGTGATCGCGTGGTGGGGGTTGCTCCAGGCGGCCGCGCCCAGTCCGACTGGTACTTCGCCGGGCCCTTGGGCATGTCCCCAGCGTCCATGTGGACTGGGCTAGCGGCAGTAGTCGCGTTCTTCCTGGAAGCCTGGTCGTGATGTTGACCACTGGACCAATTTGGAGATTTGAGGTAAAGTCGAAGTGAACAGGCTGGCTGTTTGCTAATTGTACATCACTCCGCTCCTCCTTCCGCCTTGACGTCTGAGCTCACGGACGCAGCGGCTTCGCCGGTGTCTACCTGGAGCCGCCGCGAAGGGCGAGGGACACGGCGCTCCCTCCATGGCGGCGCCGCCGTGGCGGTACGAGCGGGGGTAGCTCGGGCGGCTCACGCCTCGGCAGTGGATCATCTCCAGGTAGAAGCGCCGCGCGAGCTTGGGGGCGTCGCCGTCCACTGTCGACCTGGTCGAGCTTGAGGCCATCGCCGGCGAGCTCCTCGAGCGCGGGGCCTGCCGCCACGGCCTGCAGAACGGCCGCGGGTGCCGAGCGACGCTCGCGACCGCGCGATCACGCTGGCGTCGTACATGACGCCGGAGCAGATAGCGGGGCCGCGGCGTCAACGAACACCGCGGCGGGATCCGCACCTTCCGGCGGACCGGAGGCGGCGGTTGATGAGAGGATGGGTGCCTGATGAAAAGAGCGTGTTCTCCCGGGTGTGGCGCGGTGGCCGTCTCCTTCAGCTCGGATCCCCGGGATTGGGTGTGGGTCGCCGTGGCCTTGCTCGTGCTCGTCGGCATGGGCGCCGCGCTCGTCCTCGGCCTCCGGCGCCGTCGCTGACGCGGTAGGCCGCCTGCACCCGTAGGGGGGCGTTGCTCGCTTGGGGCGGCGCCAGGCGGGGGAGCAGCCGCGGGGTCGAGCTGGACGCCGGCGAGTCGGGGCCCTCGTGATCAACTTGGTCGAGCTCCGGGCCCTCGCCGGCGAGCTCCGCGAGCGAGATCTCGGCGCCGCAGCCTGGAGTGGTGCTCGTGGAGCCTCGAGCGGCTTTCCACCTTGCCACCATCAGGCCCTCGAGCGCCGTCGTGGAGCTCCAGGCGCGCCACCGTCGACGCCTCTCGCCTCTGCCTGTTCACGTCGCCGGGCTACGGGCTGCGCTCGCGGACGACGTCGTGCATCCCAAGCCGCGCGGCAGCCAGCGCGCTCGCACGGCGCCCTGCACCGGCAGCCGGTGCCAGCAGGTCGACGAGCACTCGAGCCGCACAGGCAGCTACGAGTACTGCACGCTCCGGACGGAACGATCCGCGTCCATTGTGGTCCTCTCGTCTGGATTCCGTTTGACGCCGGATCCCTGTTATCAGAATAACCGCCCGCGTCGCCACGTTGCTCGTCCGTTGCGGAGAGGGGAGAAGGGGACGATGGGCACAGGAAGCCGGCGGATCCCATCGATGGTCGCTTGGGCTTCCAGGTTCCTGGAGAGTTGGCCGCTCGACCCGAGCCCCGGAGCTTCGTCGTAGCCACCGTGGAGATCCGCGCCGCCGTCCGCCTGTTGCCGAGCCCGCTGCTGGATGGATAGTAGAGACACATCGGCCCAAGGATTGTGAGCCCATGGAACACAGCATCAATGAGCTTCTCGATATCGCCTATCGATACTACCCCCGTGGGGTCGGGATTATGGATGACGGCGATATCGACGTCCAGCGATGCATGGAGACCGAAGAGCACGACCGGCTCGTGCGAGCGCGGATCCAGGCATCGAAGGTCGACCGATGGCACGACCTGCGGCGTCGCATCGAAGACGGATTCCCTGGTAGGTTCATGAACCATTCGCTGCACCTCCCCACCGGAGGCTGCGACGCCTGTTACTCTTTTTCGATCGACATGCCGGAGTCCACGGGTCGAACGCTGTGGTTTCATGTGAGCTTTCTGGTTCCTTACTACATCGTCCATAGCGAGCGCACGGTCGACATCGTGAAGCGAACGAGGAACTCGTTCTCGGTCAAGTTTCTAGGACTACATTTCATCGTTCCGCGCAGCCCGTTCGATCCGAGGTTCGTCGCTCGTCCGGACGATGGACAAAAGTTCGCCATCGTCGGGAGGGAATATGCCACCTTCGATCTGCTGCCCGATGAGCAGCCATGCGCGGAGTGGATTTCCGGCGACATCGAAGCGACCTTCGGTTGCGAACGCATGCCGCCGGAGATCGGGACCGTGCTCGTGCCGGAGGTGATGACGAGCGTGCGTCTCCCCGGGGAGGTTAGACTCTACGACTGCCTGTTCACGGACTATCACAGGTGGGTGGAGCCATCGCCGTCTGACGAGCCGGCACCGGGCGTCCAGGTCGAAGCGAGCAACCTGACACAGCCGCTCATCGCGGTGCTCACGGTGCTCACGGCGCTCTACTGCATCTTGTGGCCCCTGACGCCAGAGTTGCAGAGCGGTTCTTGCTATTGCGTGGTGGAGACGGATGGCGTCCTTCGCAAGGGCGAGTTGATAGATACGCTCGCTAAGATTCGCGTGCTCCTCGAGCCGCCGATGACTCGATGGGGCATCGCTGCCAGGCGCGAGTTCGAAGCTGCCGCGCGCGAGCTCGAAGCGCTGGTCGCCTCGTGGGACGGTGAAGGCGAGCCACCGGCCGCCATGGTCGCCTGGGCGTGGAGCTTCCTGGCGAGTTGGCCCGTGAACTCGGAACCCGTAGCTTCGTCGTAGCACGACTGCTGGAAGGTGCCCCGATCAGCAGAAAGGCCGCTCGGGTAGCCCTGGGGGATTGCTCCCCCAGGGCCCCCACAGATCCGGACGTGCGGGGCTACCGCATCCGGCTCTTCGCAACATGGATTCGCTACGCGGGTGAGTACGGCCTCGCGACCCGGGCAGGTGGGAGGGGGTAGCGTTCCAGCAGCATGTGCCTGCGGTCCCAGTTGATCCGCGCTCTCTGGGAGCGACGACCGAGCCACTTGCACCAGATGCCGATGACCAGCTCGCGGAAGCGGCTGATCGCCTCGGAGTTCCCCGTGATGCCGAAGTACCCGAAGTGACCTCGCAGCTTCTGCGCGAGCGATCGCTGCTGCTCCCCGAGCGCCTGGTGCCGATGCTGCCGACACCACGCCGCGACCCGCTTCAGCGCGCGGCGGAAGCGACCGGAGGCGGTCTTCTGCTTGACCACCCACCTGCCTCGACGAGACAAGCCCCAGTAGTGGGTGAAGCCCAGCAGGTCGAACGTGTCGGGTCCATGATCCGATCGATCCTCCGAGGGAGGCTGACGGTCAGGCCGACGAAATTCGATCAGCCGGGTCTTGTCCGGGTGGAGCGCAAGGCCGTACTTGCCGAACCTCTTCGGGAGCACGGCCAGAACGCGACGAGCGTCTTCCTCGTGCGAGAACACCAGGACGAAATCGTCCGCGTACCGGATGAGAAACGCGCGGCCTTGCAGCCGCGGCTTCACCTCCTGCTCGAACCACACGTCCAGTACCTCGTGCAGGTAGACGTTCGACAGCAGTGGCGAGACCACGCCGCCTTGAGGCGAGCCAGACTCCGGGAAGGACACGGCCCCGGATTCCACCACGCCCGCATGCAACCACTTGCCGATGAGCCGCAGCAGCACCCCATCGCGCACCCTTCGGCGAAGGAGCTCCTGGAGGTGGCCATGGTCGAGGGTGTGGTGGGTAGGGACGGGCCTCGAAGCGGTAGCCTTGGCGGAGCCTCGCTGTTGATCTGCGACTTTCATCGCAGTGCCCTCACCGATCTGGCGTGGCTTCTTGGGCCCGTCCCCCCTCGCAGAACCCGCCGTGCGGTTTTCCCGCAACGGGCTCCCCAGAGCACGATCGCGGCGATGCGCCATCAGACCGTGGGGTGGAGCAGCTCGGGACGCGGGAGCGCGAACCACGGCTGCGCTTCGAGGTATGACCAATGCGACCGACTGCGCTGTCCGCACCGTCGGATCGCTCGACGCCATTGCCGCTGCACCTCGCCGAGAACCCAGTAGAGCTTCGGCATCGTGTGCGACAGGGCGAAGTACTGGTAGAAGCCGCGCAGCCGTGACGCGAGCTCGCGTTGTTGGTCGCGCCGCCGCCAGTGGAGGTGCCCCCGCAGCCAGTCCCGTGTGCGATCCAGGAACTTGCGACAGCTCTTCGCGCTCGGGATGCGCACGACGGCGGCCTTGCCCTTGCGGTCCACGCCGCATACGTGCTTGAAGCCGAGGAACTCGAATGTCTCCGGCTGCTTGCCGAACTCGGCCATCCGTTCGCGTGCAAACCGTCCGAAGAGCAGCATCCGGGTTTTCTCTCGGGCTAGCTCCAGCCCGAACTTCCTCATCCTCCGCGTCAGGATCCGGTCGAGGCGCTCGGCGTCGCGCTTGTACTGGAAGCACGCGACGTAATCGTCGGCGAACCGAGTCAGGTACGCCTCCCCCTGACACCACGTTTTGAACTTCTTCTCGAACCAGAGGTCGAGCACGTAGTGCAGGTAGACGTTCGCGAGTACGGGGCTGATCGGCCCCCCTTGCGGGGAGCCTTCGTGCACGCGAACAACGATGCCCTCCTGCATGACGCCGGCCCGGAGCCACCACCCGAGGAGGCGGAGGATCACGGGATCGGCGATGCGGTGGGCCACCATCTTCCGCAACCAGTCGTGGTTGATGTGGTTGAAATACCCGCGGATATCAGCCTCGTACACGTGCCGCACCTTCCCCGCCACGAGATGGCTTCGAAGCGCACGCAGCGCTTGGTGCGGGTTGCGTCCGAGCCGAAACCCGTACGAGCAGTCCAGAAAGTCCTGCTCATAGATCGCGCTGAGGATCCGCGCTACGGCGCGCTGGACGAGGCGATCCTCGACCGTCGGGATTCCGAGCGGCCGCGTCTTGCCGTCACCCTTGGGGATCTCTACGCGCCGCACGGGGGGAGGTCGGTACCGCCCTGCCCGCAGCCGCGCATGAAGCTCCTTGATCCTCGTTTCCCGATCGCGCTCAAACTCCTGCATCGTCTCGCCGTCCACCCCGCCCGCGGCACGTCGATTCATCTGCTTCCACGTCTCGAGCAGGAACTCGGGCGTGAGCAGATGCGCCAACGACGTGAAGCGGACCTTCCGGTCGGTCTTTGCCTTCTCCGTGATGCGCGACAGTCCTGTGGTCATTCGTTCCCTGCCTCTGCGTGCAGCGAATGTCTCCCCGCCGCGCGTGTTGCTCTGCGGCGCGCCTTCCCCTTGTACGCGGCTCTCCCGCGCTCCGAGTACTACGCACGCCTCCGACTCCTGCACGAGCGTCCGTCTCCGTCAGGTGGACGCCATTCCTTCAACGTACTCCGTGGGCTGGCGAGCCCACGAAGACCCGCGCAGGTCTCCCAGGTTCCTCGACGCTTCCTTTTCCGCGCGTGCCGTGCTCTCAGACCCCGCCGGGGTCTCCGATCGACCTCGCCTTGATGGTCGACCTACCGTGGCCTTCCAGGTTTTCGACCCTGTCGGCCCCCGGATCATTGTCACGGGGCTCAATCGCTTCACTTGCGTTACGGCCCGCGCCTCGCTCTGCCTACGCTTCGCCCATGTCGTCGCCTCCATGAGCGCAAGGCTCGATTCCCGGTGGGGCGGCTCGTTCCCCCTGCCGAGGCGGGAATTGCACCCGCTGGAAGCGCCAGGCTTGCCCTGGCGCACCGAAGAACTTCCGGATGTCGACCTCCAGGACCCAGCCGCCGCCCATGTGCATCACCTGGTCACGGAGCGCGTGCAGCGCTTGATGCGCAGAGCGCCCCCTCCGGAAGCCATACGAGCCGTGTAGAAAGTCCTGCTCGTAGATCGCTTCCAGCACCATGACGACCGCCCGTTGCAAGACCTTATCCTCGAAGGTCGGGATGCCGATGGGCCGCGTTTGCGACCCGTCACCCTTCGGAATGAGGACCCGCCTCACGGGCGGCGCGCGGTACGTGCCGGACTTCGCGCGTTCGAGCAGCGACCGGAGGTTGTCCTCCAGGTGCGCCGCGTACTCGTCCGCGGTCCGCCCATCCACGCCCACGGCGCCGTCCTTGCGCGTGCAACGGTACGCCTCGCGCAGCCACTCGACGTCGATGTGGTGCGCGAGCGTCGTGAACGCCATGCCAGGCGCTTCCCTCGCTAGCTTCGCTATCTGCTCGAGTTTCGTGGAGATGTTCTGGGAGCCCGGTGTCTCCTTCATCTTTCCCTCCAGCAGCTCCATGTCCCGGCACCCCCTTCCCTCCACGGGGTCCCTTGGGACGGTTCCCCCGCTTCACCGGCTACTACGAGGTGCTCGGACGCCTCGTCACCCTTCCCGCCTCGCTTCGTTCCCTTCGCTCGGCGGTACCGCGCCCGCAGTTGCGGCGGGCTTTCTTGGCGGAGGCGACGGGGCCTCCCAGGTTCCTGGGGAACCCTTGCGTGCACGCCCTGGTCTCCGACCCCGGGGGGTCCAGCGCGCCGAGCCCTTCGCCGCACGCGGCGCTCCAGCGCGCCGGTGTTGCCTTCCGCTTCTTGGACAGCTTGGGCACCCACCAAACATGGCATTTCGAGGCTCAATACAAGGCTTTCACGCTCGCTGTCTACGCTTCGCAGCCCGGGGTCTACCCTCCGAGCCACGCAAGACTCGCTTCCGGCTGGGGGCTAGCCTTGGCCGGAGAGGTCCGCAGGACCTCCATGGGTTCCATCGCAAGGTTTCAGCTTTCTACATGAGCATCCTCCTCGCCCAGGCTTTGCCTGGCGCACCCGAGATCGCCAAGAGGAGAGCGGGAGGGCCGTCCCGGCATGTCCCCTCCTACTCCCATGGTTTCTTGGCGTCACGGCGGTTCGCTTCGCTGCCTGCCTTCCTGCAATCGTGGCAGCCGTCGTGGAGGTCCGTGCCGTTCTCCCATGACGTGACTTCGGCTATTCAGGAAACCGAAACGTCTCGACGGCGATACCGTCCTCCCCCGTGATCACATCGCCGGTCCATTCCCAGCTCGTGCCACCCGGGCCCGGCAGCCCGATCTCGAAGGTGACCCCCTCCAGCGTGAGCTGGTCCTCGTCGAGGTAGGCGATGCCGATCGAGTCGCCGCCGCGCCCGGGGCCGCCGTAGCCGCCGTCGCCTCCGGGGCCGCCGCTGCCACCGTCGCAGGACCACATGCCGTCCCCCAAGGCGCCTCCTGGAGCGCCTCGGCCGGCTTTGCCGCCTTCCTCCGGCTCCCCGCCGTCGCCGCCTGGGCCCCCATCGTCGCTGACGATAATGCTGTCGCGCACCGTCACCTTCGCGTGGAGCGCCAGGATCGCGATGCTCGGCTGGGCGTTCCCGCCCCCTCGGCCGCCCCGCCCCCCGCAACCGCCCGCGCCTCCGGAGCCGCCGCCGGCGCCGCCCTTGGTGGCCACGCCGCACACCGCGAGCCCGCCACGACGCCCGCCGCCCCCGCCACCGCCTTGGCCCGGCATCCCCCGGGCGCCGTCGCCGGCCCCGTCGCCGTGCCATCCGGTCTCATCGATCCGCCCGCGGCCCTTGCCCGCAGCGCCCGCGGCGCCCCACATGCCGCTTTTCCCGGTGGTGCCGCGGTTACAACCCCCGTCTGCCCGGTCGCCAGATCCTCCATTCCCCTCGTGCTGTGGGTTCGGTTCAGGTACGGGCTCGCCGTCCTCCCCATCTCCGGCGCCGTCGGCGAGCCCGTCGCCCCCCTTGCCACCGGCGCTCGGGATCCCTCCCTCGCAGGAGTTCACCGCCCGAGCCCCACCCGGGACCGTCGCTGCGGAGCACGCGTCTCCCCCATACTGCCCGTCCGGCCCCGACGCTGCCCGGCCCGGCCATTTGTCCCCATCGTGGCCCCCCAATCCGTTGTCGGCTTCGATCCAGCTTCCGATGAATTCCACCGCGGTGCCCGACCGAACGATGATCCCGACATGCATTTGGCTGCCGAAGAACATGTGATCGATGATCGAGACCCCGTCCGCTGCCCCCGTGTCGCCGGCGCGGGCCGGCTCGACGATCAGCGCGATCTGCCCGACCGAGGGAAGGACTGTGCTCATGCCCTGCTCCGGGAGTGGAGTCTCCTTCAGGGGTTCCCAATCGACGACATTGAAGCCTCCGTAGAGATCCACCCCGGAGGGGAGCGTTATGGACTCCTCGAAGCCATCGTTCGCGGCGAACACGCGACCGCGCCCGCTGCGCGCAAGCTCGATGCCGCGCTGGAGGGAACGAACCGGCCTGTCCTTCGTGCCGGGGTTCGCGTCGTCACCGCCGAAAAACGGATGGTTGACGAACACGCCGCAGCCGTCGACCAGCTGACCCTTCGCAAACTGCTCCAGGCAGACGGACTCGGGGACTGGATCGCCTCCACACGTCGAGGGTCCGTCGCACGGCGGCGCACCGTTCGGGTCGTCCACCCCCCCCGGTGCGGTCCCGCAGCCGGCCGAGGCGAGCGGCAGAGCAACGACGAGGAGGATCGCGGAATTCAGGTTCATGGGCATCCCTCGATGGCCGCGTATCGCGCGGCACGATTCAATGGATCGGCTCGCTTGCCGCGGGGAAGGCAACCAGAGGACCTCGTGGGCCGCGTTCCCCTTTACCCACCGCGTCCTCCGGGACGGAGTTGCCCGCGAGGCCACCGTTACCGGGGGTTCCGGGAACAATGGAGGTCCCGGGTCGAATGGCGAAGTTGGGCACCACGTAGGCGATGCCGACCGACGCGCCCCCGAGCCCGCCGCCGGCATCACCTCCGCGACCGCCGTTACCTCCCCAGCCGCCATTGCATGCACGCCACATACCATTAGGACCATAACCCAAGCCCCCGTGGGCGCCGGACTGCCCAGCACCGCCTAGTTGGCCCGTTCCGCCGACGCCGCCGTGGCCGCCTTTGCCAGCGAACACGTCGGTGTTGGCGACGGTCAGGTCCGTGCCCTCCAGCGCAACGATGCCGATGCTCGCGCCGCCATAGCCGCCGCCATAGCCTCCCCGACCGCCACAGCCGCCGCTTCCTCCCGAGCCGCCGGCTGCGCCACTTTGGGGGCGGCTTGTCGGACACGCAAACATGTCCCCGCGCGACTTGCTGCCGCCACCGCCGCCGCCGCCATAGCCGACGCCGCCCTTCGTCCCGTCCTTACCACGGACACCGATCCATCCATCGTCGCTGAGGAACCCTGTACCAAAGGCGCCATCAGCACGACCACCGTCAGCGCCGTGTGCGCCGTCGCCCCCGTCGCTGCATCGCGCGAGATCCGCGCCGAGCCCCGCGTGGCCGTCGCGCACGGGATCCTCCGCGAGCGCCGGCTGCCCCGGTGCGCCATCGCCGCCGACGTCGAGTCCGCCGTCACCGCCGTAGCCGCCCGTCGACTCGATGCCGTCGTCGCACGCGGTGACCACCGGAAGGGCGCCCACGGCGGCGTCCACGGTACATGCGTTCGCGCCGTTGTTACCTACGACGCCGTCCGTTGCCCGCTCGGTGTCCGCGTCCTCTCCCGGTTCCCCGTCCGTACCGTCGCCCGCGACGATCACGCTGTCTTGCACGATCGCCGTGGCCCCCGTGCTCAAAATCACCGCGATCGACGACTTGCCATCGGGCGCCGAGGCGTCCGCCGCCACGACGCGCACGCCGGCGATCACCGACGTCACGCTGTCCCCCGCGAGCGCTGTACCCTCCGCCCCGAGGATCCGCAGCGGGATCCCCCCCGGCGGAGCAATGATCGTCGGATGATCCGGCCCGTCGAATGAGCCGTCATACGACCAATCCCCGCCGTCACACAGGCGCCCGCCCCAGAGGTCGACCCCCGAGGGCAGCGTGATCTCCTCCTCGAACTCCCCGCCGCACGCGTACACGCGCCGGGTCGCTTCCTCGCCGTGGCCTCGCCCGTGCGCGGCGAGCCCGATCGCGTGTTGCAGGGTCTTCACCGGCGCGTCCTTCGTGCCAGGGCTCCTGTCGTCACCCGACGACGGGCTGACGAACACCCCGCATTCATCCAACGCCGGCGCCGTGCCGGGCGCTCCCTCGCAGGGACCGGGCGGAGGCACCGGATCGGGCTCGCACGCCTCAACCTCCCAGCAAGGGTCGGAGTACGGGCACCCGGTCAGCATGCTCGCGCCGCACATGAAGATCGCGACGGCGACGACATACCTCGCCACGCGCCGGCCTTCCTTCGAACGCATCTGCTCGGCCCCCGATGTCCTCACCACAGCCCCTCGATCATCACGCCGATCTCTCGCCCGGTCGCCACGGGCGAGGCGTGGATCCGATCCTGAGCCGGCGTGAGCCCCAGGAAGGAGAAGTCCGTGAAGAAGGACGCGGCGGTCGCTGCCCCGATCACACCGCCGGCGATGAGCATGGCCGTGCCCACGCCCGCGGACAGGTTGCGCTCGTCTCGGAGGCGGAGCAGGTCAGCGCACGCCGGGCGGTCCGCCGCTTGCCAGCACCTGGACCCGCTCGCCGTCGCACCGCCGTTGAGCCCGTCGCGCCGTTCGCTCAGATCGCCGTCAAGATTCGTGGCCCGGATCATGAGCAGGCTGCCCGCGGACAGGGTGGCCGTCGTGACGGCGATCCCCGCGATACGCAGCGTCGTCGGCCACGACGCTGGCTGCCCGGGAGCCTGCGGGCGCGCAGGGGGCGATGCGCTCAGGGGCTTGGGCACCGCGGGCGCGTTGTCCTTGGCGCTGCTCTCGGACGCGCGTGGCAACTGGATCGTCATGATCGGCTCGGTCGCTGGCTGCGCGTCCAGCGTCTGGGAGCCTTCCTCGCGGCCCGGTGCTCGGGCCCGCACCATGTGTTTGCCAGGCTCGAAGAACAGTCTGTAGGTCCGCCTGGGTAAGCCGATGGGCTTGCCGTCGATGAGCACCTCGGCATCCGGCGGGTCCACCGACAGATAGAGCGTCGCGACGAACGGAACGGCCTTGGCCAGTCCGTCCGCGAATCCTTTTTGCTGCTCAGGAGAAAGCGCCTTGCGCCGCTCAAGGCTCCAAGCCAGGTGCTCCGCTGCGTCACGAAACTTGCGCAACTTGAGCTCGCAAAGGCCCAGCTCTCCAGCGACCTCAGCGGATTCTCGCGCTGTCACAGATGTCGAGTCGATCGCCTCGAAGGCCGCCTTGTACGCGGCGTGTGCCTCGGTCCACTTTCCCGATGCCCGAGCTCGTCGGGCGCGGCGAAGATGGTCCTTTGCGATCGAATCGTCGCCTCGTGCGGGGGCCGAATTCCGGTCCTCCGCACGGACCGGATGCGTAGTGCCGATCGCGACGCCGAGCATCAAGGATATCCAGAGCGATTGCGCGACAAAACGCATGCACGGACGGTACTTACGCCAGCCGTGGCGCGTCAACGGCGCTGAAAGTGGCATGACCTGAACGTTCCGATGAGAAAATCCCGCCCGTTCGGGGAATGCGGCCATCCCTGCTCATGCAGTCGCAGGCCCTCAGACCTACATGTCGCATTCTGTCCGACCGATACTGGAGCCGCCCTGCATTTTCTTGAAGCCCTCCAGACGGCTCAGGTGTTTTACCGGTTATGGGCGAGCCAGGCAGCACCCCTCCCGGCTTCGAGTTCTTCCGGCGCCTCGCGCGGCGTCTCGGTGTCCCTGCGCGACACGCGGAGGACCTCGCGCAGGACGCCTTGCTGCGGGAGCTGGAAGCGAATCAGCGGATCGAGCTCGGGGAGGCTCGGGCGGCCTACGGCACCACCATCGTCCGGAACCAGGCGCGGAACCACGTCCGGAACGCACGCCGTCGGGGAGAGGTCCTGACCTCGTTCGACGATCACGAGCCTCAGACTGAGTGCCCGACCCCGGAAGAGATGCTCCGCAGGCAGCAGCGGGAGGCGCTCCTCCGCGACCTGATCAACCAGGTCGACCCCAACTACCGCGACGTCTTGATCAAGCACGCGCTCGAGGAGGTGCCGCTCATCGAGATCGCCTCCGAGCTGGGGCTCAACCCGAAGACGGTGAGTACACACTACCTCCGAGCGCTCGAGGACCTCGACGCGGCGGTGAAACGCCGGAAGGCGCGGCAACGCTCGCGCGGATGGGACGACGCTGCATGCGTCCCGTTCGCCGTCGATCTGCGGGGCCGCGAGGGGTGGCTGAGCAAGCTAGGCCGCCTGAGCATCAAGATCCTGGTGCAGGGAACGGTCGTCGTGCTGACCGGCGCCGTCATCGCGACGTTGCCGGACTCGTTCAGCCCGGAGTCGTGGTTGCGGGCGGCGGTGGTGCGCGCTCCTGCGCCCGCACCTGCGGTGGAGGAGAGCGCGCAGCCGCCGGTCCAACTTCCCATGTGCGCAGACGCCGCGCCGACCGCGCCGACCGCCCAGGAGCTCGGGCAGCCGGCGCAGGACCGAGACACACGGGGGCCAGCTCCGTCGGGCGCGCCGGTTCGTCGTACCTCGCTCTCCGTCCGCGCCGTGGTCCCAGCCGTCAGCGAGCGCGAGCAGAGCCTCATTGACGAGGCCCGAAGGGCCATCGAGGAGCATAACGCGATCGCAGAGGCAGAGGCGCGCCGCTTGCTTGAGACTCATGCACGGGAGTTCCCGCAAGGGCAGCTCGCCGCGGAGCGTGAAGCGCTCCTAACGCAAGTTCGCTGAGTTTTCGGCGTCCCTCCGACAGCCAGCGGGCAGTGATGCAGGTGATGTCTTCGGACAGCACAAGGCCGAGATCTGCCTTGCGTCCAGACAAGTACGTTCGTGTCGAGGAGACGAAAGGCGATGAATACCATGGAGGATCTACTTGGTGCGATGTGGCTCATTTCGCCGCTCGGGCTCGCGATGATAGCCTGCATCGCGATCGGCTTCGCGGTCACCGCGCGCGAAGCGCTTGGACGCGAGCGCGGGCTTCGCGAGGCGCGCGAGCACGCGCACGATGACGAGGAGGCAGCCCTCACCGATGCGACGGAACAGGCAGCGGGCGAACGGGACCGATACCGGCGCCTACTGGACTGCCACGTCGATGCGGCGCTCGCAGAGCTGACGGACGCCCGCGCGCGCCCCGTCCCCTGGCCAGGAAGGGTCCTCGAGTCGTTCTGCGCGACGAAGCCTTCGTGGAGGAGAAAACTGGCCGAGAGCACGGGGTTGGAGCCGAGGGAGGTGGAGCGGCTGCTGAGGAGCGACCTCCCCATGACGCCCGGCCTTGCCCGGCAGCTGGAGGCCTTCACCGGCACGCCTGCTCGGTACTGGGAGCACCTGTGGCGGCTGCACGACAACCGCCGAACGAACGGAGAGGAGACCGTGGTGATCCAGGTGGGCGAGCCCGCCACCAAGCGCGAGACCTCGGCGCGTCCCGCGTCGTCACCGGCGCCGAGCTCGGTGCCGCCGCCTCCGCCCACGATGCCCCCTCGCGCGCTCGACGTTCCTCCGCCCGTGGTGCCGGCTCCCGAGCTCGCCGGCAGGAGCCCGCGGGCGAAGCTCCCGCCGCCGCCACTGCCGCGGCTTCGGTCGCCGCTCCCTGTTCGCGCCGCCACGGGGGCGGAGATCGCCCGCCGCGCTGGGACGCTGACGAGCTTCCCGCTGCAGCGCGACGGAGGAGGGGCGAGCTCCGCCAACGCGTCCGATTGGGAGGAGGCAGAGCGCTCTCCGCTAAACACGACACTTCCAGGAGTAGGGAGCCATGGGTGAGCCCAGCCGTGCCTCGCATTCGGAGGACGTGGGCATGCGACCCGAGGTGCGCGCTTTATTCGATGCCATCGTGCAACACAGTTACATGCTCAGGGACAGGAGGCGCCGGCTCAAGGTTCCAGAGTGCGACCGGATGGCGAGCCGGCGCCGCATGTGTGCGGAGACGCGGCATCATCGGATTACGGTCGATTGCCCGCGTGGAAGGGTGAAGCCATGGATCGCCTGTCGAATGAAGACGAGCGCGCCGCCGCGTACGCGCGCCTGTTTTGCCCGGCGGTGCTACGTGCCGTGCTGCGCTGGCTGCGGAGGCTGGGGGTCCCACTGTGCCACCGTACCGACGTCGCAGGCCAAGTCTGGCTCAACGCCTGGGAGAGCTGGCCCAGGTTCGATCCGAAGCGCGGCAGGCCTGAACGCTGGTTGAACGCGATCACCGTACACGTTGCCGCGCACTATCGCGAGCGGTTGCAGCACCGCAGGGAGGAGCTGGTCGATTTGATCGACGTGCCCGATCCAGCGCCGGACGCCTTTGCTGCGATGGAAGTGGACAGCATCAGAACGGCAGCCATCGACGCGGTGAACGAGCTTGACCCGCAGCTGCGCTTTGTTCTCATGGCACACGATCTGGATGGCATCCCGATGGCCCAGGTGGCAGAAGACGCCGGGCTACCTCTCTCTACACTCTACAAGCGACGCACAAAGGCCCTCGGTGCGCTGCTCGACTGCCGATCGCCTCGTGCACGACACGAACCGCAACGTGATCCCCGAGGACGACGGCGCGGCTGAGGGCGCTGGCGATCGTGATGCGCCAGCTCAGGGCGATTGCCCATCATCGCCCGCCTCGTCGTCTCCCGACTCGCCCTCCTCCGACTCGCCGTCTTCCGGCTCGGCCTCCTCCGACTCGCCGCCCTCCTCCCCCTCCTCTTCTCCTCCGCCGTAGGCGCCGCGGGAGACGGGGAACGGCGCATAGTCCTTCATCTTATCGGTGCCCGCATACCAGTACTCCGCGGCGGCGCGCAGCCTCCGCTCGGCGTTGACGACGAGGGTGTACGCGGCGTCGCGGAGCTTGCGCGAGCGCACCGCCTCGAGAGAGAGCGTCTTGTCGGCAAGCATGCGCGCGAGCACCGGCGAGAGCTCGCGGAGGCGGTCCGCCGCGGCGGCCTCGCCGCGAGGCGCCTTTTGAACGGCCTCCGCGTGCTCGGAGCAGAGCAAGAGGAGATCGGAGGCGTCCTGGACCAGATCCGCGTCGCCGCTGCCCGCCCGGATCGCCATGAGCCGCTTTTGACCTTCGGGGCTCTTCTTGAAGCGGAGATCGAAGAAGCGGAGGAGCGATTGCTTGATCTGGGCGGCCTCGGCGGCCGGCTTCTGAAAGGCCGCGACGGCCCGCTCCTGGCGCTGCTGCGCCGCTTGCCAGCGCGATTGCACGACGCGCAGGAGCTCGATCTTTTCACGAAGCCCGCGGATCTCCTCTCGCGTGAGTTGGGGCTCGTCCTCGGCGAACGGAGTGCGCACGAGATCCGCCGCGTCGCGCTCGGCGGCGAGCTGAATGCGGCTCGCCCAGATGACGCGTCGAGCGAGCTTTCCTGGAAAGAGTGAGGCGTTATCGCCGAGCGACTCGGCTTCTCGGAGCAGCTCGGCCTCTCGCTCGGCGCTCAGCGTGAACTCGGGCGCACCGCCCGACGAGCGGTGCGCGCCTCCGGCGTCGCTCGAAGCGCGCGTGTTCTGGGCGTTCTTGGTCCTGGATGAAGCTGCGGTGGTTGCCTTCGGTGCCATGGCGATGAGATGTCTCCTTGTCGAGGTCAGCGCCCCTCCGAGCAGAGGGGGCGGTCGCTCAATGAGGAAATCGGCGCCGGCGAGGCTTCGGGTCACCGGAGAGCACGATACCGACGCTTTCGTCGCAAGCTCGCAAGCGCAAGGTCGCAAGGAGACAGAGGCGCCGCGCAAACGGACGTCGAGGCTGCGCAGCAGCGGCGACAGCCACGCGCACGCGTTGAGCCATGGCAACGCAGGGCAACCAACTGGGCGCGCAGGAGGGCGCCGGGGCTGCGCAGGAGCCATGCGATCGTACGATAGGACACCAAAGTGGCCGCGCAGGAGGGTTGCCGGGGCCGCGCAGGAGGCACGCGATCGTACGATAGGACACTCGAATGGGTGCGCAGGAGGGTCGAGGGGGCTGCGCAGGAGGACGCCGAGTCCGCGCAGGAGGGCGGCCGGGACCGCGCAGCAGGAGCGCCGAGGCTGCGCAGGAGGGCGCCGAGGCCGCGCAGCATATACGAGCGGAGCGCTGGTAACACTTCTGACCGGGAGCTGCGGTGACGCTTCCCTTGAGCTACGGGCCCATGCTCCAGGAGGACTGGAAACAGGGACCGGATCCTCGTCGATGCGACACGCTCCGACACGCTCGCCGCGCTTTCGAGCGTCCAGGCGGTCGAACAGGGGGAAACAGCGCCGTCTCGTTCGCGGGGCGCTCCGTCGCTGCCCCCGGGCTGCTACTTTCCCCCCATGCCCTCCGTGCGCCGCTCTGCCGCCGAGATCCTCCGCATGGTGCCACCACGCGACCGAGCGGTGCTGCTCCGGCTCGGCCTCGACCTGAACCATCCAGCGGACGCGGCGCTCTTCGTCGACGGCGTCCGAGCCGCCGACGACGCCATCGCAGCGCAGGAGCGCTGGGAGCGCGCCGCGGTCCGCCGCTCTAGCCACACGCGATAGCGTCCCTGATCCAGGTGCGCGCGTTCAGTCGTCGCCTGGCGCCTGAACGCACGCCGCATGTCGCCGCGCGTCGCGCTGACATCAAGACCGAACCTCCGGAGTGCCGCGTTCCGCACTGCGTGCTGGTCGCGCTTGGCCCAGAGAACACGCCGCTCGCGATCGAACGGCCGTCGAACTCAGGAGGGCGGAGCGAGGAGATGCGGAAGCAGAGCGCCGGACATCATCGTGCCCCCCGATCACGTTCGCGGGCAAGGTCGACCAGATCGGCCGCAGCCTCGCCCTCGGGAGCCGACGCGCCGAACAGCCGCCCAATTGCCTCGTGGACCACGCGGGCCGATTCGACGTCGCCAGCAGCGATGGTCAGGCGGAACCAGAGCAGCTGACATCGATCAAGCGCGCACGGAAGATCCGTGCGGTTCGCCCGCCGGACGAACCTGCTGCCTCCCACAGCGGCATGTCCACCCACGCCGCCAGGTCCGAGCGGGGGTGCCGTTCGCGGATTCCATCTCGAAGCAGCGCGGAATCCTGTTGCAGCGGAGGATAGGGAGGACAGAGCATCACCGCCTGAGGCGAACGCGGCGGGGAGCCCATCGGGCATCTTGAGCATCGACGCCGGACGGCTTGCGCCTCTAATCTTCGCGAGGGGAAGAACCATGGACGACCAGCGGCACGACGACGGACGGAACGACACGAGCACCGAGAAGCTCCCGGGCGGCGGTGATGGGCCTCCCGCACGACCGCGGCCGCACGGCGTTTCCGTCTTGTTCTGCCATCGGGGCGGTGTCGAAGCGATGCGGCTCGATCCTGACCAACCGACGATGGTCGTCGGCCGACGCGCGCCCGCGGATCTCTGCATCCCCGACACCATCATTTCCCAGCCGCATGCGCGGTTCACGTTCGTCGACGGCTACGTCCTCGTAGAGGACCTCGGCTCCACCAACGGAACCTGGGTGAACCACAAGCGGATCGACGGGCCCGTCATGCTCACGCCGGGTGGAGAGGCCATGCTGGGAAACGTCAGCGCTCATGTGGTCGCCCTCGGTCCCGTCGCCACGTCGATTGTGCTGGGCGAGGCGGCCTTCTATCGGGAGCTCGACGCTGAGCTCGCGCGTGCGCAGTGCTTGAACCGAAGTTTTGCGATCATTGCAGTGCGCCCCGGTGAAGCGGAAATAGCGAGCGCAAAGTCCGGGTCGTGGGCCATGCAGCTTCCGGCGACTCTGCGGGCTGTTGATCGCGTGCATCTGTGTAGGCCGGATACGGCGCTGATCCTGCTACCCGAGGCGAGCGCGGAGAACGCCGCTCGGATGGCGAGAGCGGTCGCCTACGGCGCCGGTGAAGGCGGAGTTCGCCGCGTCGGCCTGGCCGTCTATAAGAAGGCCGGAAGCTCGGCGCCGAAGCTGGTCGACCGAGCACGCGAGGCGGCGGGCCGCGCGACCCTGGAATGTCCCGTCGTTGATGAGTCGACCAGCCGGCGGTCGAAAGGGGACGTAGACAGCTCAGACGCACCGATCATCGGCGCGTCTCAGCGAGAGCTGTTCAGCAAGGCCGAGCGCGTGGCCTCGGCGCGCGTTCCCGTACATATCAAGGGCGACACCGGTACGGGCAAAGAGGTGCTCGCACGCTTTCTCCATGAGCGTGGTCCTCGTTTGGGCAAGCCCTTCATCGCGGTAAACTGCGGCGCGATCCCTAGCAACATCGTCGAGAGGGAGCTCTTCGGCCATGAAAAGGGCTCTTTTACCGGTGCCGATCAGTCAAAGCCGGGCTATTTCGAGGCAGCTGACAAAGGGACACTGTTCCTCGACGAGGTCGGCGAGCTCGACCCTGAAGTGCAGAAGACGCTGCTCCGAACACTCGAGACGCACAGCATCCGCCGGGTCGGCGCGACCCAAGAGACGAAAATCGACGTGCGGGTCATCTCGGCCACGCACCGCGACCTCAAGGCGATGGTCGAGGATGGCCAGTTTCGCAGTGATCTAGTTTTTCGGCTGAACACGATTGAGCTGGAGGTGCGTCCCCTGCGCGAGCGGTCTGATGAGATTGAGGCGTTTGTGGAACGCTTCCTGAAACGCGCGAACAAGGACAACGGTCGCAGCGTGCGTGGCATCGCCCCGGAAGCGATGGCGCTGCTCCGCGCGTACAGCTGGCCGGGAAACGTACGCGATCTCCGCAACGCCATCGATCACGCTGTCGTGTTGGCCGAGGGCGATCAAATCCAGCTGGAGGATCTGCCGCCGCGTCTGCTCGCGAACGCCCTGCCGGTGGGAGCCGAAGGTGCCCCTGTGGCAGTTCCGGCGTCGGATCTTGTCGAGACCCAAGCGACCGGCGGCAAGCTCCGATCAGAGTGGGCTCGTACGGAAGCGCAGCTCATCAAGGATGCGCTCCGAAAGACGGGGGGGAATGTGACGAGAGCGGCCGAGCTACTCGGAATCCCGCGCGGGACGCTGAGGTACAAGATGGAGGTTTTCGGCATCAAACTCCCGAAGTGATAGCCATCGTTGGCGACCGGGTGGCGAACCTCGGCCCGCCGGTGGCGAACCTCGGCCCGCCGGTGGCGAACCTCGGCCCGCCGGTGGCGAACCTTGGCCAGCGCTCCGCGCAGGCGATGGGCAATCATGCGGATTTTCGCGGGGATCCGCGACGCGCCTGCCTCGGCACGCAACGTGCTGAGTGTTCGCGACGTGAGCACGAAGAGCGAAGGCAGCACGACGATGCCGCAAAGGAAACCTGAGGGGGAGCGCCTCCAGGGGCCCTCGTCTGCCGCTCGGTCTCCCCGGAGGATAGGACGCCAGGCCGGCGTCGAAGCTGCGGTAGCCTCCTGCCCTCGGATGATCGACGAGCAGGGAGCAGCCAGCGACGCACCGGACGAGCCTCGCCAGCTCGGCCCGTACCGGATCATCGAACGCCTCGGCAAAGGCGGCATGGGCGTCGTCTTCCGCGCTGCACACTCCGTGACAGGCGAGGAGGTGGCCATCAAGACGGTGCTCGGCGTGAACAACGCCGACCACCTCGCCGCGATACGCCGTGAGACGCGGGTGCTCCGCCGCTTGAACCACCCTGGCATCGTTCGCTTCCTCGACGAGGATGTCACCGGCGGGGTGCCCTGGGTCGCAATGCCGCTCCTCCGAGGCCGCACGCTCCGGGATCACCTCGCGGCTACCTTCGCCAAGGACGCCGGCCTGGGGGCGGCGATCACCATTCCCATGCAAGCTCCGGGGTCCGTTGCGGCCAGCGTCCGCCTGCGCACCGGCGCGCCCGCAGCGAGCGCGGACGCGCGCCCTCTCAGCCCGATGCTCACGCTCATCCGTCGCCTTTGCGCGCCGCTCGCCTACCTGCATGGCGAGGGCCTGGTGCACCGCGATCTCAAGCCCGCGAACGTCGTTCTCCAGGACGACGGACGCCCTATCCTCGTCGACCTGGGGATCGCCGTTCACTTCGGCGGCGCCGGCCGCGAGGAGCTCGACGTGTACCCGCTCGCCGGCAGTGTGGCCTACACGGCCCCGGAGCAGCTCCAGGGGGAACCGGTCGACGCGCGCGCCGATCTCTACGCACTCGGCTGCATCCTCTATGAGTGCGTGACGGGACGACCTCCCTTCCTTGGCGACGCCTCGTCCCTTTGCAAACAGCACCGCTCTGCCTCACCTCAGCGCCCCTCGGCTCTTGTCACGAGCCTCCCGGCAGCACTCGACGACCTCATCCTCACGCTCCTGGCGAAGAATCCACAGCGTCGGGTCCAGTACGCCGCCGACGTCGCCACAAAGCTCGTCGCGCTGGGCGCGGCCGCCGAGCGCGACGAGGGCCCGCCACCACGCGTGTACCTGTACCGGCCCGTGCTCGCAGGCCGCACCGATGCCGTTTGCAAGCTGCAGGGGATGGCCCAGCGCGCCGCCTCCGAGCGGCGAGGCGCGATCGCGCTCGTGCGCGGGGAGAGCGGCTCGGGCAAGACGCGGCTCGTGCGAGAGGTGAGCCGCGCCACGGCGAAGGGGCTGCCTCTCCAGGTGTTCTCGGGCGTGTGTGTTGCGCCTGGGGCCGGCGAGGCGGGTGCGACGGCGGCGATGGCCGCCCCGCTGCAACCGCTGCGTACGACGCTCTTGGCAGCGGTCGATCAAGCGCGCACATCCGAGGCAGAAGCAGACCGGCTCTTCGGCGGTCGCCGCGAGGTGCTCGCGGCCTACGTGCCAGAGCTGCGAGCGCTCGGGAGCCTATCGGAGCCGGCGCCCCTGCCGCCTTCACAGGCGCGGAAGCGCGTCGTCTCCGCGCTGCGGGAGACCCTTCGGGCGCTTGCCGAGGCGCGGCCGCTCTGCCTTCTCCTGGACGACCTGCAGTGGGCCGATGATCTCACCCTGGCCCTGCTCGATGCGTTTGCCCGAGCCGAGCCCGACGAGCGCGGCGGCGTGCTGATCATCGGTACCTACCGGATGGAGGAGACACGCCCGGAGATCGAGGATATCGCGCACGTCCCGGGAGCCACCTCGATCCGGCTCGACAAGCTAGCCGCTCGCGACATCGAGGACATGGTCGTGGGCATGCTCTCGCCAAGCATGCCGCCGAGGACCGTGCTCGACGCGCTCATCCGCAACGCGAACGGCAACCCCTTCTTCGTCGCCGAGTACCTGCGCGCGGCCCTCGACGCAGGGGAGCTCCAGCGGGACGAGGGCGGGAGCTTCTCTTTCAAGGGGCGCGGCGCCGCGGCGCTCGCGTCCCTCCAGATCCCGGACACGCTGGACGAGCTGCTCGGACGGCGGCTCGACCTCCTCGACGCGGAGGCGCGCGAACTCGCAGCGTGGACAGCGGTGCTGGGGCAGGAGCTCGATGACGAGCTCCTCTTCGCGGGCCCACTCGGACAAGACGCGACCACCGAGGCAGTTGCTGAGCTCCGGGCGCGGCGAATCCTCGAGGAGACGGAGACAGCACGGCTGCGCTTCGTGCACGATAAGCTGCGCGAGAAGGTCTACAGCCAGCTCGATCCGGGAGTGCGGGCCGCGCTGCACCGGCGCGCCGGCGAGGCGCTCGAGGCGCACGGCGCCCAGGCGCCGGTACTCGCGCACCACTTCGCGGGAGCAGGCCTCCACGGCAAGGCCGGCGCGCACTTCGCGCGGGCCGCGCAGCGCGCCGCCGAGGTCTATGCGAACCGCGACGCCGTCCGCTTCTACCGCCTGGCCATCGATGCCCTCTCGACCGCTGGCGCCGCGCCCGCAGCGGTCGCCGAGCTCCACGAGGGGCTGGGCGACGTGCTCGGGCTCGTCGGGCGTCAGGCCGAGGCCCGCGATGCCTACGGCGCGGCGCTCAGCGCGGCGACTTCCCGCGTCGACCATGCCCGGCTCCACCGCAAGATCGGCAAGACCTGGGAGATGCACCACCAGCACGCCAGGGCGCTCGAGTGTTACGGGCAGGCGGAGACCGCCCTCGGTGGGCAAACCGAGCAAGCCTCGGGCGAGGCCCAGGCGTGGTGGAACGAGTGGATCCAGATCCATCTGGATCGCATCTCCGTGCATTACTGGCTCGCCGATCTCGCCCGGCTGGATGCCCTCATCGAGGCCGTCCGCCCCGTGCTGGAGCAGAGAGGTACACCGCTGCACCGCGCCCACTACCTCCACGCGCTGACGCAGGGGGGAATCCAGCGCGATCGATTCGTCGCGTCCGCCGAGACGCTGGGCTTCGCCGATGAGTGCGTCGCGGCGTACGAGGCCGCAGACGCACCACCCGAAGGCCACTGGGCTCTGGCCGCCCGCTGCAGCCTCGCGATAGTCCGCATGCTGTACGGCGACCCCGACCAGGCCGAAGCCGAGATGCGCGACGCCCTCTCGATCGCGGAGCGGAGCGGCGACCTCGAGGTCATGACGCGCTGCCTGACCTATCTCACGCTCATCCAGCGCAGGCGGAACCTCGTCGAGGGTGCGGAGAACCTGTCCAAGCGGACCTTGAAGCTGGCAAGGGCTGAGAACGTGCGCGAGTACGCCGGAGCCGCCTTGGGCACCCTCGCGTGGTGCGCGCTCCAGCGCGGCGACCTCGCGCGGGCCGAGGAGGCAGGCCAGGAGGCGCTCGCCTGCTGGGAGCCCCTCCCCCTCGTCTACCCCTTCCAGTGGCTGGCCAGGCTGCCGCTCTGCCGGGTGGAGCTCGCGCGTGGTCGCCTGGAGGGCGCCATCGCGCAGGTACGTGCAGTGCTCGACCCGCGGCAGCAGCGCTTGCCGGGTCGGCTCACCAAGCTGCTCGAGGCGGCAGCGCGCGCCTTCGCGTCAGGCCACGAGGCCCGCGCTTGCCGGCCGCTCGCGCTGGCGCTCCGCGGCGCCCGCCACGGCGGCTACGCGTGAGCTGAGCCTCGACTCAACCGATCTTCTTGACGGCGCGCCGAGGCCCGCCGCGCGGCCCCCGTCCGCGCCCGGTCCGCGCGCGCCACGTGTGGAGTTGCGATGACAAAACGAGAACGGAGCCGAACCATGTCCAACGAGATCCCGTGCAGCAACGATCGAAGAGGCATTGTCTTCACCATCGATCGCGAGTCGAACCCCGTTTACCAGCTGGAGTCCAGCGCGTGGGCGAGCGCAGAGAACCGCTGGGCCGAGGGCGATGTCCCGCCCGAGATCCGCGACAAGGTCGCCTCTCTCCATGAGACCGGCAAGCCCGGAGCATTCGTGCACTTTCTCCAGGGCGACGTCGGGGTCTATGTCATATGCGAAAAGAACATCAAGAACCTCCCCGAGACGGCCGGCGACGATCTCGTCGTCCAGGAGGCCTACGCGGCGCTGAGCAGCGAGCGAAGGCTCGCCGCTTATGATCTCGTCATCTGCGCCAAGAACGGCACGATCCGCGCAGAGAGCGGCGAAACCTTCGAGACTCGCGAGGGCGATTACTACGTCGTCCACTGCCAATCGTGGGGACGCTTCGTCCTGAATCCCTCCATGAGGCCCGGGTTCGTCGAGACGACCAAGGAGGTCTTGCTCTTGCTCGAGGGACTGCACCGCACGAACTTCCTCTCCATGAGCCCCGACCCTACGGGCGAGCGGCTGCCCCCGGACGTCGCGCAGCCGACAGCCGTCCCCGTCGGGATCAACTGCTACGTCCTCAACCTGTCGCGCTTCAAGCGCTGAGCGGAGAGCCGGGGCTTCCATGACCACCTCCGCAAACCGCGCCAGTGCCGAGCAGCGATCGGGTCCTCCGCCAGCAGCGCCCAAGCGTTATCTCGCGGGCACCCACCGCCTCGTATCTCCCGATGAGACGGTGGAGAGGGTCCGGCCCCTCCTGCCGGCGATGGGCATCACACGGATCGCCGACGTGACCGGCCTCGACACGCTCGGAGTGCCGGTGGTCATGGTCGTCCGCCCCAACGCGCGCTCGATCGCGGTCTCGCAAGGCAAGGGCTCGACCCTCGCCGCCGCGCGCGCCTCGGGCGTGATGGAGTCGATCGAGCAATGGCACGCGGAGCACATCCAGCTCCCGCTCAAGCTCGGCACCGTCAGCGAGCTCCGCCACCGCCACCGGCTCCTCGACGTTCACAATCTGCCGCGCCTGTCCGTCGTCGACTTCCATGATCATCTCCGCCTCTTCTGGGTGGCTGGCCTGGATCTCGTGACGGGCGCGCCCACCTGGGTCCCGTTCGAGGTCGTCCACACGGACTACGCGCTGCCGTTGCTCGCCGCGAGCGGAGCCTTCGTGATGAGCTCGAACGGACTCGCCTCCGGCAACCACCCGCTCGAGGCCGTGAGTCACGCGATCTGCGAGCTCATCGAAAGGGACGCCGCCACGCTCTGGAGGCTCTCGGGCCCGGAACACCAGCGCCGGACGCGGATCGACCTGTCCACGGTGGACGAGCCGGGGTGCCGCGCGCTCCTGGAGCAGGTGGAGCGCGCCGATGTCATTCCGTTTCTCTGGGAGATCACATCCGATATCGGCGTCCCGGCATTCTGCTGCACGCTCGTCGATCGCGCGCCCAACCTGCACCGACCCATCGCGCCGATGCTCGGCTTCGGTTGCCACCCCTCCCGCGATGTGGCGCTCCTGAGAGCGATCACCGAGGCGGCGCAGAGCCGGCTCACCGTCGTCACCGGCGTGCGCGACGACGTCCGGGCCCGCGGCAACGGGCCCGACGACGATCTCCGCGCGGCGAGCCGCTTCCTGGAAGAGCACGCGGGTGAGCCGCCACAGCGCAGCTTCGACGACGCGCCCGATTATGCGGGCGAAACCTTCGACGACGACGTCGCCTGGGAGATCGAGCGCCTGCGCACGGCGGGGCTCAACCAGATCGTCGCTGTCGACCTCACCCGTCCTGAGCTCGAGATCCCGGTGGTGCGCGTGATCATCCCCGGTCTCGAGCCGCTCGACGATGTCCCCGGTTACATCCCCGGCGCGCGCGCGCAGCGGCGCCTTTCGGAGCGCAGACCATGAATCTTTGCATCTTCACAGGTCCCACCCTCCCGGCTTCGGAGGGCCAGCAGCAGATCGACGCCATCTTCCTGCCGCCCGCGGCCCAGGGCGACATCTACCGTGCAGCGCTGGAGAGACCCGTCGCCATCGGCCTCATCGACGGCTATTTCGAGCGCGTCCCGTCGGTGTCCCACAAGGAGATCCTCTGGGCGATGGCGCAGGGGGTCCACGTCCTCGGCGCGTCGAGCATGGGGGCGCTCCGCGCGGCCGAGCTCTCGCTCTTCGGCATGGAGGGGGTGGGCGGCATCTACGAAGCCTATGCGAGCGGGGCGCTCGACGCGGACGACGAAGTGGCGGTGGCCCACGCGCCCGCGGAGGACGGTTATCGCCCGCTGAGCGAGGCGCTGGTGAACATCCGCGCCACCCTGCGCGCCGCCGAGCGAGCCGGCGTGATCTCGGGCGCGACGCGCGAGCGGCTCGAGGCGCTGGCCCAGCGGCTGTTCTACCCGGACCGCTGCTATCCGATCCTCCTGCGGCGCGCCGAGGAGGAGGGTGTGCCGCGCGAGCAGACCGCGGCGCTGCGTGAGTTCCTGCGGGATGGCCGGGTGGACCAGAAGCGCTCCGACGCACTGGCGCTCCTGGAGGTCCTGCGCGGTCGCTTCACGGGCTCCGTCGAGCCGAAGCAGGTGCGTTATCACTTCGAACCGACCGACGCGTGGGAGCTGATCCGCGAGCGCGTGGACCGCCGCGCCGCGAGACCCACCGCGAGGGCGATGGAGGTAGGCCGATGAGCTCCAGCGAACAGGTTCCCCTCTCCGGCTTGGGCACCTACGTCCTCGGCCGGCTCTTTTGCAAGCTCAATGGTTTCACCCCGCGCGATATCGCGGAGACGCTAATGTTTCTCTTCAAAGGGAGGCAAAATCAAAACGACACGACGCGACTCATAGAAAACGAGCTCATCGACTTAGTGCGAGCCGGTTTCGCCACGCCCGTGAGGAGATCTTCCTATCAGATCACCCGCGACGGTCAAAAACACATCCGCGAGGCCCTCCACCTGGCGCACCACAAAAACGTGAGCTGGCAGGAGCTCAAGACTCTGGTAGCGGCCCGGATACTCGACGAGGAGACATCAGCGGCGAAGGGCCGGAGGGAGCTCGCTGTCGACGTGGCAGCCGCGGAGGCTACGCGTATCGCGACGCTCCTCGCCAGCGCCTTCCACCTCAACCTTGGCCAGGCCCCATCGCTGCCACGCGTGCTCGGCGCGGTCGCCTGGAGCGCCATCGGCGTCACGACAGCAGATCCCTTCACGGTCGAGGCGGTCATGCGGGTGCTGCTGAGCCGTCAAGCCGACGCGCCTCCTCAGGGGACACTGAAGCAGGCGATCGACCTGCTCGTGAGAAAGGCGTCGGCCCTCGGCACGGGAGCGCGCGGCCTGCTCGCTCCGCAGGCAGCCCCCCTGCCCGCGGACGAGTCCGCCTTCGCCGCACGCGTGCTCGACGCGGCGCGGGCGTCGACGAGCGGGCGGTTCGGGGACAACAAGGTCTTCATCTCGCACGTGCTTCGGCGGCTCGCGGAGGACGGCGTCGCGATCGGCGACGCGGACACGTTCAAGACCCGGCTGGTCTCCGCGCATCGTCGTGGGCTCCTGGCGCTCAACCGCGCCGACCTTGTCGAGGCCATGGATCCGGCCGACGTCGGCGCCTCGGAGACACGGTATCTCAGCACGACGTTCCATTTCGTGCGCATCTGACGTGGGCAGCGCCGGCGAGGCGCGCGCGCAGGGCGCGCGCCGCCGGCGTCGACGAGCAAGAGGGAGAAGGGGTGCATCATGACGAAGCAGGACGCCCTGCTCGACGTGTTCCTGTCGACAGCGAAGAAAGATGTGTTCCACTCCGTGGAGCACCGCGGGCAGATCTGGCGCGAGGATCCGTTCGACGTCGATTCCGTGCATGAGGAGGCCCGCACGGCCTTCCAGCGGCTGCTCACCCAGGTGACGACCCCGCCGGGCCTCGACGCGGGCCGGATCCTGCTGCTCCTCGGCGAGTCCGGCAGCGGAAAGACGCACCTCGTGCGCGCTTTCCGAAACCACGTTCACCTCAACGGGCTCGGCTTCGTCGGCTATATGCAAATGACCACTTCGGTCACGAGCTACAGCCGTTACCTGGTGAGCAACCTCGTCGACTCGCTCGACCAGACCTACTACGAGGCGCTGGGGACCGGCTCGGGGCTGCTCCGGCTCTCCAACGCGGTTGCGGCGAGGTGTGGTGATCCGGAGTCCATCCGCTCCTTGAACGAACGCGAGGACCTGGACGAGGACGAGGTCGTTGATCTCGTGGAGCGCGCCGCCGACAGGCTCATCAGACACCCCCGCTACGCCGATCTCGACCTGGATCTCATCCGCGCCCTGCTCTATCTGCAGCGGCAAGATCCGGCGCTGAAGAAGCGGGTCGTGAAGTACCTGCGCTGTGACGTGCTCTCGGAGCGAGAGCAGAAGCTCCTCGGAGGTCTATCGCCGAAGCGCGAGGACGAGGACGCCCAGCGCGTCGTCGAGGAGCTCGGCCGATTGATGTGGGCGTGCGACTCCCGCGCTCTGGTCCTCTGCGTCGACCAGTTCGAGGACGCGTACCGCGTCAACGATGCCGAGTCCCTGTTCCGGCGGGTGATGTCCTCGCTCTGCGCGGTCGCCGATCGGGTGCCCTCGTCCATCATCGTGATCGCCTGCCTCAAGGACTACTACGAGACGATGCGCGCTCGGCTCACCCGGTCGACGCTCGATCGCGTCGAGCGCGACCCCGCGCCGGTCCACCTGGTCGCGGAGAGGCGCAAAGAGGAGATCACGCCGATCATCCAGAAGCGCCTTGCCTACCTGTACGAGACGGCGGGGCATCCGCCGGCGGACGGCGCGGTCGATCCCCTGTATCCCATCCCCCGGGCGTTCGTGGAGCAGCTCTCGAGGATGAGCGTCCGCGCAGCGCTCAACGAATGCCAAATCTTCCGGGATGCGTGCATCGACGCCGGCCGGATCGTGGCGCAGTGGGACACGAGCGCGCCTCCCAGCGTACGGCCCCGGGCCCCCGCCGATCAGGACGTCCGCGCGGCCAAGGAGAAGATCGAGCAGGAGTGGAACGACTTCCTAGCGCAGTTCGAAGACGATCCATCCGAGGACGAGACGGAGATCACCGCGCTCTTCGCGTGGGCGGTGAACCATTGCGCCGAGGAGATCGAGAGCGGCATTCACTTCGATGCCCGGCCGCGCGATGAGGCGATCGAGATCGACGTCCGGGTCCCGACCCCGGGCGGAGCGACTCGCGTCGTCGAGGAGATCCTCGTCGCGGTCTGCAACCGGGCACCCCAGGGCGGCGGGCTCCGAGCGCAGTTCGAGGATGCGCGCGAGCGCGCCGGGCGCCGGATCCTCGCGCTGCTCCGCTGCGGCGAGTTCCCGCGCAATCCAAACACGCAGGTGCACTCGGCGCTCGCCGAGATCCTCAAGAACGGCGGCCGCAAGGCGGTCTTCGAGGAGAGCGATCAACGCACGCTGGCCGCTTTCCACAGGTTCCACGAGACCCACGCGCGACGCGAGCATTTCAGCGATTGGCTGAGGGAAGAGAACCACATCTCGCGTCTCTTGCCGCTCATCCACGTGCTGGATCTCGACCGCCTCGACCGCTTCGAGCAGGAACTCCCACCGTCCGCCCCGGCGCCTCGGTCGCGGGGAGCTGCACCGTCGCCCTTCGAAACGTCACCTGTGAGCCCGGGCGCAACGCCCCCGGCCGCCGGTCCTGACGGTGCGACGCTAGAAGGCGCCGACGGAGCGACGCCGCGGGAGGCCCTCTCCCTCGCGCTTGGCACGACAGGGGAGCTCGTCTCCCACAAGCTCACGCTCGACGCCGGGCAGCTCACGGCGCACGCCGCGTTCCTCGGCAGCACCGGGAGCGGCAAGACCACGCTGGCGCTGAACCTGATCGAGCAGCTCTTGCTCCACGGCGTTCCCGTCATCCTCATCGACCGCAAGGGGGATCTCTGCGGCTATGCGCGCCAGACGCTCTTCACCCGCGCGCACCCGGAGGTGGCGCTCGACGCCCGGCGGAAGGCGCTCGCGGAGCGACTCGACGTCGCCCTCTTCACGCCGGGCCACCCCGGCGGCCGCCAGCTCGGGCTCTCGCTGATGCCGAGCGGCATCGAGGCGCTCCCGGACCTCGAGCGCGACCAGGCCGCCGGCTATGCGGCCCACGCCCTCGGCGACATGCTCGGTTACAAGCAGACGCGCAAGGACAAGGGTCTCCGTACCATCCTCGTGCAGGCATTCCAGCTCTTCGCAGCGCACGGCGCCACGCGCAAGCTCGACGTCGCGTCGTTGATCGAGCTCATCGCGAACGAGGATCCGGCTCTCGTCGCTACCCTCGGGCGGCTCGACACACGGCTGTTCAAGGACCTCGTGCACGACCTCGAGGTGCTCAAGCTGAACACCTCAGACCTGCTCTCGATGGACGGCGAGGCGCTCGACGTCGAGCTGCTCCTCGGCCTCGGGCGCCACTCACAGCCTGGAAAGACGCGGCTCAGCATCGTCAGCACGAAATTCCTGGGCGACAGCGCGCGTGTCCTCTTCTGGGTCGCGCAGCTCCTTCTCGCGCTGAGCCGCTGGGTGAGCCGCGCGCCGTCGCCCCACTTGCGCGCGGTGGTGTTGCTCGACGAGGCCGACATGTACCTGCCGGCGCAGTCGCAGCCAGCGACCAAGGCGCCCATGGAGAACCTCCTGCGCCGCGCGCGCTCCGGCGGCCTCGGCGTCCTGCTCGCGACCCAGAGCCCGGGAGACCTCGACTACAGGTGTCGTGACAACCTCCGGAGCTGGTTCGTAGGTCGGGTGACACAGCAGACGGCGCTCGACAAGATGAAGCCGCTCCTGAGCGACGCCCGGATGGACGTCAGCGCCCGCATCCCCGGCCAGGAAGCAGGCGAGTTTCATCTGCTCCAGGATGGACGGGTGACGGCCTTCAAGCGGGATGTCCCGCTGCTCCGCGCCGAGCAGGTGCCAGAGAGCGAGATCCTGAAGCTCGCCAGGCGCCGCCCGCGCGAGGCTGCCCGTTGACCCGGCACGGGCGAGCGCGAGGCGCACATTTCTATCGTTGGATTCATCGGTGTTCATCGGCGCGAGGAGTGACACAGTGAGCGGCGCGATCAACGATTTCGAAGAAGAACGATCCAGGCATGGTGAGCTGCTCGGGCGCAACAACGTGGTCGAGAGGCTCCTCTGGCTGATTGAGGACAGCGCGCCCCGTGGCGGGTGGGTGCTCTTCCTGGGGAGCGCCGGCGCCGGCAAGAGCGCCATCATCAATCGCCTCCTGGATCTGTTTCCCCCACACACGCCGCACCATTTCATCCGGCGTGACCACGACGACTGGGATCGCCCCGACGCGGTGGTGCACAATCTCTGCGCGCAGCTCGAGCGGATCCTCCCGGAGCTGGCGGACGCCGAGCAGCCCGTGGAGACCCGGTTCGGGGAGCTCTTGCGGCGCGTCTCGAAGCGCCATCTCGTGCCTCGCGCAGGCAAGCTCGTCGTTGTCATCGACGGGCTCGACGAGGCGGCGAAGGACCGAAACGGCAAGAGCGTCTTGCCGCGCTTCTTGCCGCGCGTGCCGCCGAAGGGCGTCGTGCTCCTCGGCGCCTCTCGGCCGATGTACCGAAGGCACGACTGGCCCGGCGTCGTCGAGAACGCGCGCACGCTCGATCTCGACGACGAGGAGTGGGCGCCCTCCAATGAGGCGGCATGCCGAGCCGTCTGCGAGCAGCGCTCGCGCTCGCTCCCCGCGGCGTTCGACGCCTCCCTCATCGATGTGATCGTGCGCAGCGCGCGAGGAAACATGCTGTATGCCAGCGGGATATGCGACTGGCTCGCCGGTCAGCCGCCTGCGCAACGCACGGCTGCGCGCATCTCACAGGGGCTCGTCCCCTTTCTCCGCCAGATCTTCGACGAGCTCCGCGATCTGGACGACGCGCGACGCAGGCTGATCCTCAAGGGCCTCGGCCTCGCCTGCGCCGCGCGCGAGGCGCTCCCGCCGCACGTCTTCGGTGAGCTGCTCGGCAGCGATCCGGCGACCGCTGCTGGTGACGAGTTCCTGCGTGCCACGTTCCACCTGCTGCGCAAGGAGCAGGCGCACTGGCACGATGACAGCCAGTTCGGCTATCGGCTGCGCCACGAGCACGTGCGCGAGATCTTCGTCAACGAGCTCGGAGAGCGGGTGATCCGTAGTCATCACCTGCACCTGCTCAGAGGGCTCGCGGCGTGGCCGCCCGACGAGGGGGACCCGGCCGGACGGCGCTATGCCCTCCGGCATGCGGTGATGCACCGAATCGAGGCGGGCGACGTGGACGGCGCGCAGCGCCTGTGCGTCGACGTCGGCTATCTGGACGCGAAGTGCCGCGAGCTCGACGTCACCTCCATCGAGCGGGATCTGGAGGCGGTCATCGGCGCCTCGGAAGGCAGCGCGACCTTCGATCTCACAGCCGTACTCGCGGCCGTGCGCGCGGAGGCGACCCGGCTGTCCGCCTACCGCGATCAGGGGCTGCTCCCCTCGCTGCTCTACAACCGCCTGCGCTGCGCCGGATGGCCCTCCGAGGAGATCGCGCGCATGCTTCACTTCGAGGGGAACCTGCCCCCGCTGCGCCTTTTGCACGGCGTGCGCCTCGGACCGACGCCGCTGCGCACGTTCTGCGAGCCGACGAAGGCGATCGTCGCGTGCGTCGTGAGCCCCGACGGGCGCTGCGCGCTGTCGGCCTCGGCCGATCGCGTGCTGCGTTACTGGGCGCTCGTCTCCGGCGAGGTGCTCGCGACGATGCAAGGACATAACGACGAGCTCACGGGCTGCGCGCTCACGCCGGACGGCGAGTTCGCGCTGTCGACTTCCGTCGACATGACGACGCGGCTCTGGGACCTCGCGACAGGCGGCTGCATCGGCGTGCTCGACAACCGCGGTCGCTGGGCCACCTCCTGCGCGATAAGCCACGACGGCCGGATGCTCGTGGTCGGCTCGGACAACGGGACCCTCACGCTCTGGGATAGAAGCTCGCTCCAGATCGTTGGCACGCTGGAGGGTCACCGCGATTACGTGACGGTGTGCATCACGACCCCCGGGGGTCAGCTCATCTCCGGCTCGCGGGACGCCGCGGTCCGCGTCTGGGACCTCGCGTCCCGAGAGTGCCTGTACGAGCTCTCGCCGAGGGGTGGGGCGCGCTCGCCCGCGCCGGTAGCCTCGGAGGAGGGTTGGATCACGGCGCTCGCCCTCATGCCGGGCGGCGAGCAGGTGCTCGCCGCGAGCGGGGACGGCACGCTCTCGCGCTGGGAGCTCACCCTCGGCCAATGCCTCCAGCGCGTCGGTGCGGGACAGGGCCGCGTGGACGCGCTCGCGATCCTCCCGTGGGGTGGCCACCTGCTCTGCGGGATGGCAGACGGCGCGATCGCCGTCTGGAATCTCGCCGCCGAGCGCCGCATCCTGCGCCTCGCGGCGCACGCGAACGCGGTGTCCGCATGCGCCGCGACGTCAGACGGCCGCCGGATGCTCTCCGCGTCGCACGACCGCTCGGCCAGGCTGTGGGAACTCGGAGGTCCGGAGAGCCTCATGGCCCAGGACGGGCACGGTGCGCCGGTCACCGCGGCCGCGGTGACCCTCGATGGCCGGTTCGCGGTCTCAGCATCGGAGGACCGGCTGCTCAAGTTCTGGGACACTGCGACCGGCGGGTGCCGCGCCACGCTGACGGGGCACGCCGACCTGGTGACTGCCTGCGCAATCTCCCCCGATGGGCGCCGCGTACTCTCCGGTGCCCGGGACGGCGGCGTGCTGCTATTCCACCTGGATCTCGAGCGCGCCGAGGTGCGCGTGGCGACCGCCAAAGCGCACCAGAAGCTGGTGAGTGGCTGCGCGTTCCTGCCCGACGGACGGATGATCACCGCCTCCCGAGACGGCACGCTCTGGATCCGCTCCGAGGCGACGCTTGACGAGCCCTCGCAGCTCGGCGTGCACGAGGGGCAAATCAACGGCATCGCGCTGACCCCCGACGGGAAGCGACTGTTGTCGTTCTCTCGAGACGGCGCGGTGAAGCTCTGGCACCTCACCGACGCCTCACGTGCCCCCTCGTCGATCCGCCTCACGGGCGGACTCCTCGCCGCAGCGATAACGCCGGACGGCGGGCGCGTGGTGCTCGCCCGCGTCGATGGCCAGATCGAGGTGCGCGAGCTGCCGAGCTTTCGCTATGTCCGCCAGATTCCCGGTCACACCCGGCGCGTGTTCGGCTGCGCCGTCTCGCCCGACGGCGCGCGCGTGTTCACTGCATCCGAGGACGAGACGGTGCGGGCCTTCAGCCTGGAGACGGGGAGGCCTCTGGGAACCCTGGTCGGGACCTCGTGGTTCCGATGCGTCGCAGCGTGCTCCGGGTTGCTCTGCGCCGGGGACGAGGAAGGCAACCTCTGGATGATCGTCGAAGGTTTGGCCGCTGCCGACCCCCGCGCGAAGAGGAGCACTAGGCGGAGACCCACGCTGTCCGACAGCGACACAGTCCGCCTACGAAACACTCTTGCTGTGCTCTACGACACTGAGCAGGTCGCACGGCGCATCGCCAGGGAGGCGGGGATCGGCCTGCTGTTGGTCAAGATCTCCGGGAGCATCATCGACATCTGGGACGCCATCCTCGAGGAGGCCAGAAAACAGCATTGCCTCGCCGATATTGTGCATTGCGCACTGAGAGAATACCGCGACGACGACAATCTCTTAGAGCTTGCACAGAAGCTCTGAGAGACGCACGTCGCGGCCTGCGCGCGGCGACGACGCCGGCGTGCTCAACCGGAGAACGAGGAGATGATGAACCAGGCTCTTTCCCGCGAAGGGATACGCACCTTACGAGAGGCTCTTTCGTGGAAGTACCCGTCCGACGCCGAGGTGCGCCGATTCCTCTTTGACGTCAAGCTCGACGCAACCCGCATCGCTTTCCACAACCGAGCGGACCTCACCTGGCACAGCGTCCTCGACGAGGCGCAGAAGCGGGGCGCGCGGTGGGTCTACGCGGTGCTCGACCGCGCCATCGAGGAGTACCCAGAGGACGAGATCCTCAGGCGCTTGCGCGAGGGCGCCGCGGTACGCTACGCCGAAGGGCCGAGCATTACCTCGCTCCCGTGGCGGGGCAGCGGCGGTCCGCCGCTCGAGAAGATCCTCGGCACGCAGAGCTCGCTCGTCCCCGTGAGCTCCCTCGAGATCGGCATTCGCCGCGCTCAGGCGGTCGCGCGCATCCAGGTCTCCGACGGCTCGCTCGGAACGGGCTTTCTCATCCCCGGTGACCTCCTGGTCACCAATCACCACGTCCTCGGTGACCGAGACGCCGCTGCCGACGCAACCGCGCAGTTCAACTACCAGAAAACAGTCGAGGGCCGCGACGCGGAACCGGAGGAGTTGCGCTTCGATCCCGACGCCTTCTTCGTTACCTCCAGCGACGACGACTGCACGATCGTCAAGGTCGCGGGCGGGCCCTCCGCACGCTGGGGGACGATCGCGCTCCAGCCATCCCGGGTCGAACTCGGCGAACGGGTCAACATCATCCAGCACCCCGGCGGCGATCAGAAGCAGCTCTCGTTCTTCCACAACCTGGTTGTTTACGTGGGCGAGGGCCGCGTGCAGTACCTGACCGACACGTTGCCTGGCTCATCGGGCTCGCCCGTCTTCAACAAGCACTGGGAGCTCGTCGCGCTGCATCACAGCGGCGGATGGCTCCTCGAGCCAGGAACCAAGGACCGCTTCTTCCGCAATGAAGGGATCCATGTGGATCGGGTGGTAGATGTGCTCCGCAGGTGCCGTTGAGATACGGAGCTCATCACCTGCCGTTCCAGGCCAGAGGGCGTCGTCCAGGAGGACGATGCTCAACGAAACCCCGCAAATATCACATCTCTCGGAGGTACACGACGGCAAATCGACTCATCCTTCTCTCGGGGCCTACAGGACTAGAGTCGCACGCGAATCGCAGACAATAACCCAACCACTCAAACCAGAACCAATAGAGCACAACATCAATCTGGAGACAGCTACCAACAGAATCGATCTACAGAATACAAACGTCGATCTTTACAATCTCGAGAAACTGATTCGGAAGCAAGGAGAGATCCACATGGCAGAGCGACAGGTTACGAGGACGGGCAAGGACACCAACGGCGACATCACCAGGCTGTGCAATCACGGGGAGACTTGGTCGCCCCGCTCGAAGAGCGACGCCATCCGGGACATTGACTCGGGAATTCACACGTACGTCGTCTCTTGGTCGGACGGGCGCCGGACCGAGGTCCGGGTCGTGAACGGCCCCACAGGCAGGTATCTGCGGACGGACCGAGACGCCACGACACGAAACAACCTGGCCGACCTCCCGGACTGCTGAGCATCAGGAGAAGAATAAGGTGATGAATACCTCTTCGAGAAGCTACTTCGGCTGTTCCGATAGCATCTCTCGGTATTCCAACCTGTTCGGTACTTGAGGCAGTCGGTTCAGTGCATGGCGCTGTTCGTCAGCCATACGGTTGACGAACAGCGCCCGCCTGAACATCCACAGCGCCGCGACGATTCGCCTTGACTGTTGCCGCCATACCGCCCTCGCCGACACACGCGTCGACTGCTGCGGCCAAGGCGATGGAGAGGGGCCAGGTGTCAAGCGACAGTAATTTTTACTGACGCTCTACACAGCTCGTAAAGCCATGCACTCAGCTCGCCTTCCTCCAAGCACAGATAGCGGGTCCCAGATATGCCGCAGACAGCCTCGACCAGCACCTTGCCCGCCGTCTCGAGCACCTGCTGCTGCAGGTGCTTGCCCGCCGGGCTCATCACCGCCAGTGTGCAGCTTTGCGCATGCACGTCCACTCCAATATACCGATCCATTGATGGCCTCCCGCGCTGTGGGTTGTGTCGCTGCGAACCCCACGGTGTGTGGGGGCCATCCCTTCTCCCGCCACGGCATCCGGAGCTTTGAGCCCCCGCCGGAGGCATCCGTCACCCCTCGCCCGTGCTCACCCCGGGCTGGAGCGCGCACGCCCCCTCAAGGGCGGCGTAGCCGCCGAGCGTAGCGAGAGAACCCTGGATGGGGACGAGCACTCCAGCAAGCTCAACGCGCGAGGGGCAGACGCCTTCCCGCTCGGCTGGACTGCCCGAGGGCATCAGCGGAACGGGCTCGCCAGTGCGCAGCGATCCGACCGTCATGCCCCCTCTAATGCCTGTGATGCCTTCTCCCCCTTGCCTTTCTGCTCGGCCTGGGCGAACCTCCGGTGCCGCCGCGCACCGTCGTGCCGCGTCGCCGTGGGCTCAGGCGGCAACCCACGCCCTCTTCCTCCTTCTCATGCCGACCTCCGAAAGTTTACCGCTGGGCCATCTCCGGGAGCCGGTTGGCGTCCAATTTCCGCGGCTCTCTATGGCTACTTACAGATCAGGCAAAGATTATGCGTTGAGGCGGAAGGCGTCGGTGAACGCTTCGAAGGACTCGGGATGTGGTGCTAGCGTCTCCAAGAGCGGGCGCGGTATCCTCTGCCACGGCGCTTGGCTAGAAGCGACGGCAGGGGTGATGCTGCCGCAGGAAGGACACCAGAATGAGCAGAGAGAACGTTACCAGGTATCTGCAGCGCATACTGACCGACCGCGTATTCCGGGATCTCGCAACAACGTCGCTTTCAGACTCGCTTGAAGGCCAGGAGTTCACTCCCGAGGAACTGGCAATCCTTGCATCAGCTGGCAGAGACTGGGCGCGATTTGTTGCAGTCGCGCAAGGGGATGAAGCGGTCAGCGTCATGGGTGCACACAATGCTTCTCGCCCGCAGGGCTTCCTAGCCACGGACGCTACCGCGACGTTGGCGGAAGCAGCACTCTCCAACCAGTCCATCATGATTCGACCGATCACCGTCATCACGCAGAACACGGCGCCGACCTTCACCGTAAATCCGTCCCCCCGCCCGAGCCCTCGACCGAGTCCACGTCGAGAGACTGGCGACGACTTCCGCGCCATCTTTGGAAACGCATCAGTCGTAATCGTTGTTCCGGAGCGTCAGCCACTCGAAGCACGCGTTCAGCAGCCAACCGAGCCAGTCGCGGCCCACGATGCCGAACTTCACGAGGCTCGGCGAGCTGCCGTTGACGAAGCAAGGAAAGCAGTTCAGCAGTCCTCTGGAACAGATCGTCTTGATAATCTCGTGAAGCTCATTTCGGTGTTGGAGCGGATGTGACCGAACCTAAACCAGACATCTACGTGGTCGGCACCGGCATCGCCGCGCCTGATCATCTGACGAAAGAAGCGGAGCGTATTCTCTCCTCCTGCAATGAGGTGCTGTTCGTCGACTCCGGCCCTGGCCTACCTGACTACCTGGCGACGATTTGCGCACGTGTAACTGATCTGTCGACTCTCTATGAGGACGGTTCAAGTCGGCTCAAAACGTACCATCGCATGGCGGCTCGCGTTCTTGAGGCTGCGTTGGACCGCGCACCTGTCGCATTCGCACTGTACGGGCATCCGCTCGTTTACGCCTACCCCCCTTTCCTAGTGCGTGCCGGCGCGGCCGAACTCGGGCTGCGAGTTAAGGTAGTTCCCGGCATTTCAGCCGCCGACTGCATTCTAACGGAGCTGAACATTGATCCCGCCACCAATGGATTTCAAATGTATGAAGCGACCGACGTGCTTCTTCGGAGGCGTCCCCTTCAGTCCGACGTGCCCGCGTTGATCTGGCAGATCGGCGCCGTCGAGACTGGTCTCTATTCGCGGGCTCCAAGCCGCCCTGAGAGGTTCTCCCGCTTTCAAAAGCATCTTGAAAAATACTATCCAAGGTCGCACGTCGTTTACGCGGTCTGCTGCGCAACGACCTCGTTGAAGCCGGCAACCGTGCTGCAGTTTGAAATCCGGCAAATGATGGATCTCGCGCACGTCTTGCATGCCGGGTACACGCTATACATCCCTCCGGCGGCCATTCAGCCAGTTCTTGATCTCGAGTTGCTTGGGCAAATCGATGATGCTCAGCATCTCGCTCGAATCACCACTCACACGTAAGCCCCCGGTTGAGAGGGGTGTTTCAATGCCGGTTTCCGGCACCCGATGGCTGTGATGCTTTCGGTCCATCACACGACTGCGAGCATCCGGGGCGCGGCAAGTCGTGCGGCGCGCTGGCGCACGGTGGCTACGGCGGCGGCGGCGCAGGCAACGGCTGCTACGGCGGCTGCGGCTACTCGGGAGGTGGCGGTGGGCGCGTCGCCGGCGGCTGCTCGTGGAATGGAGGCGCCAATCCCACGGGCCAGGAAGGCGTGTGCACGTCCAGCGGTCACGGGCGGGTGATTATCGAGCGCGTCGGCCCGTAGCATGCCGCTACCCGCTCCACGAGGCGCGCGGGGAACGTGACCCTCCCCCGCTTCCGCGACCTTCTCGGGCGGCCGTTCGCTCCGTCGAGTTCGGGCCGCCCCCCCCGCACAGATCCCAGCGAGCAGAGCTATCGCACTGCACCCCATGGCGATGGTCACGGAGACCCTCCGGTTGAAGGAGCCCGGGCTCCTGACCTCGACCGCCGTGGCCCGGATGCTCGGCATCAGCACGACCACGCTCCGGCGGCTTGAGGGCAAGCTCTTCGAACCCGCCCCCCGTCAGGGGAACCGCAAGGTATGAGTGCTAACCTCCGAGCAAGTCGACGTCCTCCGGAACGCGCTCTGGGAGAAGCCCCGGCTGAGCCCCAGGACAGAGTTCGTCGCCCTCGAAGAGGGGCTTCCTACGGCGGAAAGCCTCAGGAGCATGCCGGCAGATTTCCGAGATTGTCTTCCAACCTGCTGTTGCCATCCGTGCGGAGATACTGGGCCCCAACCGTCGGAACGCCGCGGACGAGTTCACCCATTAAGAGTTTTTCAGCCCCCTTTCCATCCGGCTTTCGGTAAGCCGTATAGAAGATCACCCCGCGTTCGATCGCGTCAAGTACATCTTGGCGGAGCCACGTTTTTCGCAGTTGTGCAGAGTAGCCTGTGATTACCTGCTCAGCGTCGACCACGCCGAGGTGGCTGATGGGAGAGCCCTCTGTACAGATAATGAGATACTCAGGGGGAGGAGATTCCGGTCCGGTTGACATGGGCGAAGACTAGCATGACTTGTAGTCCGTGCCTCAGGCGGCGTTGCCCTCCGCGCGTCCCATCTCGGTGACGCAGCGACGGATCATGCCCCGAGCAGGTTGAGGTCCCTCTGGAAGGCGCTCTGAGAGAAGACGCGCTCGGGCCTGAAGCCAGAGCTCGTCAGCCTCGAAAACGGGGGGAGGCGCAGCCGGGAGCCCTCCCCGAGCGACCGACTTCGAGAGACCAGCGTTCGCCTTCAGGAAATCCGTCCACATCGCACACGAGGACCACAAAGCTCGAACGTGATGCACGCCTTGTCGCACCCAGTTGAGACTGGTTCGCCCTCGACCCAACCGAGACCGACGGAGGTAAGGTCCTCGGGATCGCCGATCTCATCCCAGGTGAGGCACACGGCCGGCGGGAACTTGGCGGATCGCGGTCGACTTCGAGCCGGAGCCTACGTGAGCTACGCCGTAACCGCCCGACCAACGCCATCGTGACCACCCCGTCGGGGCCGGTTACCAGTCCCCATCGCGACGAAGGAGGAGGCGATGGCGACGAAGGCGGAGTGGGCCGAGCGGGTGGAGCGATGGGAGTGCAGCGGGCTGAGCGCCGAGAAGTTCGCGCGGCGCGAAGGGTACAAGCCGAAGAGGCTCTGGGCACAATCGACAAACCTGTCCTGAGGCTTGTGCTCCGCCGGCAGCTTCAGCCGCTGAGCAAGCGCGCGCCCAGTCGGCCCACTCCTCTGCCAACGTTGGCTCGCCCGCATGAAGCAACGCCTGGAGGGAGGGCCGGGCGCGGTGAGCAAGCACGTCTGGACAGTCGAGTGGACCGCTCGACCACAGCCCGAGGGCAACCAACGGCTCGGCATGGCCGTGCGGATCGCGATCGACCACGCGATCTCACCCTTGGGACGGAACGAAGCGGAAGCGGTATACACAAGCGCGCAGAGCAACGTGGAGACCGACGGAGGGGAGGGGGATCATGAGCGAGCGGATGGCACTGTATGCGCGCGTCTCGACGTCGCATCAAGAGCAGGAGCAGACCATCGCCTCACAGATCGCGGCCCTGGAGCATGCAGCGGCCGCGATGGGGGTGACGGTGCCCTCCGAGCGACGCTACCTCGATGAGGGGATCAGCGGTTCGCGCCTCGATCGGCCTGGTCTCGACGCCCTTCGTGATGCGGCCGCGGATGGGCTGATCGATGGGGTGCTGGTGTACTGCCCCGACCGGCTTGCACGCAACTACGTCCACCAGCACGTACTGATCGAGGAGCTGAACCGACATGGCGTCGCTGTGCACTTTGTGGAGCACCCGCTGGGCGAGCGCGCCGAGGATCGACTGCTCGCGCAGATGCAAGGGGTGATCGCGGAGTACGAGCGCGCCAAGATCCTCGAACGCACCCGACGCGGCCGGCTGCACAAGCTGCGCACCGGGCAGATGCTGCCTTTTCACGGCAACCCGCCCTACGGCTACGCGATCCTCGAGCGCGATCGAGACGTGCCTCCGATCGTGGTGATCAACGAAGTTGAGGCGCAGCACGTGCGGGACATGTTCCGCTGGGTGATCGAAGAAGGGTTGAGTACACGCGCGATCGCGAGGCGTTTGAACAAGAATGGCGTGGCTCCTCGCAAGGCAGAGTTCTGGACTTGGAGCGGCATTTACAATGTGCTGACCAACCCCTGCTACATCGGGCAAGCTGGCTACGGAAAATGGGAGTCCTGCGAGCCCAAGCGACCGAAGAAGCTCGGAAGTTATCGCAAGCGCCAGAAGAGCTCCGTGCGTAGGCGTCCCGAAGACCAGTGGGTCATCGTGCCGATCCCGCCGCTCATCGAAGAAAAGACCCAGCAGCAGGTGAGGCGTGCGCTGGCGAAGAACAAGCTCACGTCAACACGGAACGTACAATGGGAGTACCTGCTTCGAACGCTCGTTGTCTGCGGCGAATGCGGCCGAAGGATGACCTGCATTCATCAGGCGCCCCGCGCTGGTCGCCCCGCGTACGACTACTACGTATGTCCTTCCGATTCCCCTGAAGATCGAGGTCGGCTTCAGCGATGTCCAGCGCGCAACGTGCGGCGCGATGATCTCGATGATGTGGTCTGGAAGGCGGTCGTCGCATGGCTCCAGCAACCCGAGATGCTTCAGCACGAGATCGAGACGTGGCGCACGAGTCAGCAAGGGGCAGCGCAGCGGACACGCGATCGTACTCGCCTTGAGAAGACAGAGAGGCAACTCGCGGCGCAAGTCGAGCGCCTCGTGGACGCATACATGGCGGGCGCGATCACGGCTCCGGAGCTGAAGGCGAGGCGCGAGCGGCTGGAAGCCAGCAAGCAGGCCACGCGCGCACGCCTCGAGGAACTCGCGGTGCAGGACCAGGATCAGGCTCGGCTCGATCGGCTGGCGGAGGACCTGGATGCGTTCGCTGCCACGTTACGCGTCGGGCTGGACAAGCTGGACTTCGCGGACCGGCAGCATATCGTCCGGCTCTTGATCGAGCGCGTCGTGGTGACGGGCAGCCAGATCAACATCGAGCATGCGATCCCCCTGTCCGGCCGGTTTAGCCAGTTGCGCCCATCGCATCAAGCAGCTGTACTGGTGGCGCTGGAAGCTGCGCGCTGACCGGCCCTCACAGCCCTCGCCGTCGTCGTTGACCGAAGCGCCGCGCTTTCTGCCGGTCCACGTGGTGACGGACACATCGGCCGTCGCGCCGGAGCCGATCGAGATCGCGCTGCCCAACGGGCGGGTGGTGCGGGTCCGGCCAGGCTTCGACCCGGCCACGCTTGAGCGGGTACTGGCGCTCGCCGGGGGGGATCATCGGCGAGCTTGCCGCGCTACTGCGCCGTAGGCCGGCTCGCAGCATCGGCGGGAAGGAATCCGGGGCACGCCGGCGCATGCGGATCGGGGGCTCACGTCCGTCTGCACTCGGCTCAGCGCGCCGGGCACCCGCACCTCGGTGTGCTTGATTTGGACTTCCGAAGCCACTGCGTAAGCGACTTGGCGACACTTCCACAAGCCTGCCCTGGAGAGAGGCGCTCTGGCGATGCCGTCGCGACGCCTCCCGCGTTTAAGGCTGCGAGAGACATTATCGTCCCCTCCGGTCGCGCTCGCGGGCGAGGTCGAGCACATCGGCCGCAACCTCGTCCTGCGGTGGCGTCAGCGCTCCGAGCAGCCGCCCGATCGCGTCATGCGCGACGCGCGCTGCCTCAACGTCGCCCGCCACAATCGCCGCCCGCAACCCCTCCCCGAGCTGCACCAGCAGCGTCGCCCTCACCGACGCCCCCCTCGCCCCCACCCCCTCCCCGAGACGCTCTCCCCCCGCCCCGCCCACCCCGATCGAATCGCCACGCGCCCCCTCCGAATCGTCACACCCCCGCTCCAACCGCGTCGATCCGTCGCCACCCCCCTCCAAATTCCCCAATAATTTCGCCGGTTCGCCCCCATTCCCCCGCCCCAGAGCGCCTTTTAAATCCACCGCGTCTGCCATTTCGCCACGGGGCCAACTGTTTGATTTTGCTGAATATTATCGCTTCGTCCTGCTCCGCACCACCTCCTCCGCTGGCTAGTCCGTTGGTTTTCCCCGAGTTCGGGGGATCGCCGCGGCCAGGGAAGCTAGCTCGCCGAGGGCCAGCTCTGCAAACGTCCTGACCGCCCGGCGGCGGCGTCAGCGACGCGGGCGACATCGCCGGGAGCGCGCCCGCGCGGCGGTCCCCGCGCGGCGTCCCGTACCGGCGCGGCCTCTACCGTACCCGGCGACGCCCCGGCAGAGGCGTACGGCACGGCGGCCTTGCTCGCCTCGGTCGCGAGGCCGACACAACGAAGCCGGCCCCCGCGTTGCGCCAGCCGCTCGAGCGGTGAACTGGCACGCTATACGGCGCCGAGAGCGCGTGGTTCACCGATCACTCGGCCACCTGATCGACATCTCGACATCGACACCGCGCCCGCCGAGACGGCTGCGGCTCATGAAGCCGGCGCGCTGAGCAGGATGCTGGGCGGACGGTCTGGTGTCCTCTTCTCCCTGATATCCCGTCACAAGCCCAGCTGGCGGTGGCAGATGGCAGGGCACAGCCACATTTCCCGACTCGCGGACAGATCAGCTCGACGGTCGGGCAGTAGTCAACGGGCAGCGTCCCGCGTGACGTCCGGCTCCCCGACAGGGCAGTGGAACGCCGATAGGAGCGATCGGCTCGACTCATCATCTCCCAGCCAGTCCGGCGCAGCGAGAGAGCCTCTGAGAACATTTGGTGCTACCTAGGATCCAACACACCAAGCGGCGTTCGATCGCCTCACTCCTCTCACTCCTCACCCGGCGCCCACAGCGCCACCGCTTCCGATCGATGGGTCGTTGTCTCGAACGAGGGCAGGATATGGCCGATTTGTTGCTCGTCGACGATAGCCACGACATCAACGAAGCCATGGAAATGCTGTTGACCGCCGAAGGGCATCGGGTGCGGATCGCCACGGACGGGAAGGCTGGGCTGCGCGCGCTGGAGGAGCGATTTCCGGATCTGATCGTCCTCGACGTGGAGATGCCGGAGCTCGACGGTCCGGGGATGGCTTGTCGGATGCTCATCGAGAACAGCGGTCGAGAGAAGATTCCGATTGTCTTCGTCTCCGGGGTCGAGGGTCTCCACGAGATCGCGAGGCGCATCGGCACTCCTTACATGCTCGGCAAGCCCTGCGATCCAGACAAGCTCCTCTCGATGCTCGCTCGCGCCCTCGAGGAGCGGATCGCTCCGCGCCCTCCGAAGTGATATCGCCGGGCGCGTATGGCTGCTTGCAACGCCCGACCGGCGGGGTCAAGTTCAGCGCCAATCATGAGCTCTCTGCCAGAGTGCGACTCGAGCTCGCCTGCCGTACGCTACGGCACAGCCCTGATTTCCGGCGCGATCGCGCTCCTCCTTGCCACCCAGGTGCCCCCGGTGTGGGCCTTGAAGCTCCCGCTCGTCTTGTTCTACGGGGTGCTGATCATCACCAGCGCCTGGGTCGGCGGGCTCTGGCCGGGGCTCCTCTCAACGGTGCTCTGCATCGTGGGAGCCGTCTACTGGATCGAGCCCTATGGAGCGTTGTGGGTCGGCCATCCCGCTGACGTCGTCGGCCTGGTCCTGTTCCTCCTGATCGGCGCGACGCTCAGCGCGTTCGGCGAGAGCGTGGCGCGGGCGGTGCGGATCGAGCGCGCCTCGCGCGAGGTGGCCGAGAACGCCGCGGCAGCGGAGCGCTCCGCCGGGCAGGTAAGGGAGCACACGCTCGCGATGGTCGCCCACGATCTTCGGGATCCGCTGGCCGTCATCGATCTGAACGCCGGGCTGATCGCGAGGGCCTCGACCGCGGGAGCGGGCGTCGAGATCTCGCGGCGTGCGGCCGTCGTGCACCGGACCGTACAGCGGATGAACCGCCTCCTCCGCAGCCTGCTCGACACGGCCTTGATCGACTCCGGAGGGCTCGCGCTCGACCTCGCGCCCGAGTCACCGGCGGCGTTGCTCGCCGAGGTGGTCGAGACCCACGCCGACGAAGCAGAGGCGAAGCACATCCAGATGCGCTCCGAGGCTCCGGCGGGGCTCCCCTCCGCGCTCTGTGACCGCGATCGAATCCTCCAGGTGCTCACCAACCTCACCGTCAACGCGTTGAAGTTCACGCCGCCCGGCGGGACGATCACCCTGCGCGCCGACGTGGCAGGCCGCTTCGTACGGTTCAGCGTGACCGACACGGGGCTCGGGATCGACGCTGACAAGCTGCCCCGGATCTTCGAGCGCTACTTCGGCGAGCGACGCAAGCAGAACGGCGGGCTCGGCCTCGGCCTCTTCATCGCGAAGGCGATCGTGGAGTCGCATCACGGTACCATCGAGGTCGAGAGCGGCGTCGGAGAGGGATCCACCTTCGCATTCACGGTGCCCCTCCTCCACCAGGCCTGCGCCACGGACCAAGCCCTCGGCGAAGGCTCGATCACCGCGAGCGCGAACCACTCTCCCGCGGCGTGACGCGGCGAGAGACGCGCCCACCCCGCGTCAGCCGCCGCCGCCGCCGACCTCGCGCCAGCGGATCTCCACCCGCTTCGCGCCGAGCTGCGTCGCGAGCGCCGTGATCTGCCGCTCGGCCTGCGCCTTGGCGCGCGCCATCACGTTCCCCTCGAGCGCGGCCTTCTCGATCGCCGCCGTCGCCTCCTTCCGGGCCCGCGCCTCGAGCTGCTCGTTGCGCCGCGCGAGCAGGCTGGTCGACCGCGTGTAGACATACGTCTCGTCCTCGTCGAGCCGGGTCGAGAAGACCTCGGGCGCCGGCAGCGTGAGCCGCGCGACGCCGGTCTCCGGATCCATCGCGATGTCGCCCTCGCCGATCCGCGCGAGATCGACGCCGATCGTGACGTGGCCGACCGCAACGAGCAGGAGGGCGTCGGTGGCCTGCACCAGACCGAACAGGCGGCTCTGCCGGTCGGCCAGATCCACGACCTTCTCGACGTGCACCTCCGTGGTCTCGAGCCGCGCCAGGTCGCGGATGGCGATGATGAGCGCAGGAGACGGCCGGGCGACCACGACGCTCGAGGGCGCGGGCGCGCCGAGGCGCGGCGCCACCACGAGCGCGCCGAACCCAACCGACGCGAAGAGCGCCACGACGAGCAGCGCGATCCGCGCGGCGCGGCCCGCCTGCGCGCGGGGGCGCGGGGGGTGAACTGCGACCGAAGCGTAGGGGTCCTGGAGCGGGCCTTCCATCGGGGTCTACCTTGAAGGACCACAGGCGCGCAGCAGGCGCCCGCGGCAGCTCGGCTGGACACCGACCCGAGGAGCCGCGCGTCCTCCTGAGAGAGTACCGAGAACTGGAACGCCGGAGGGCGAGAAGAATCGATCAGCCCCGCCCGCCCGCGCGGCGCGCCGGCGGCCAGGACGCAGGAAGCAGCCTTACGCCGCCCGCGCCGTGGATCGCGGCGGCGGCGCCGCCTGTTCTTCCCCCGAGGACGAGAGCGCCTGCTCGAGCATCCAGTCGTCAACGTCGCCCTCGGCCGCATGCTCCAGGGCGAGCCGCACGTCTCGGTTCGCGCAGCCCTCGGCCGCGATCCGCAGCCGCTCCTCGGTCTGGCCGTCGCGCGAGCCCGCGAGCGCGAGCGCGGCCCCGATGCGGAGCTCGGCCGGCGCGCCGCCGTCCTCGAGCACCGTGAACGCCTGCTCCCGCGTGAGCTTCGCTGTCCGGTAGTCGGCGCCGGCCTCGCCCACGAGGCGGCGCAGCGCCGCCCGCCAGGCGGGCGCAGGCAGGCCGCGGCGCCCGAGGAGCGCCACCGCGCGCCCCGCCTCGTGGGCGCCGCGCCCGCTCCGCTCCCGCAGCAGCGCGAGCAGGTGCTCGCGGCGCCGCTCCGCGAGCACCATGCTGAGCCCGGTCTCGCTGGGATCGCGCAGCAGCTGCGGCGGCACGAGGGTGAGCGAGAGCTCCTCGCCCCCCGCGAGCGCGAGCTCCACCCCGAGCGCTGTCTCCTCGACCCGCTCGATGCTGCCGAAGGAGATGAAGCGCTCGCCGGCGTCGTCCCGGAGCGAGAGCCCGTCGCTGCCCGCCACCAGCACGCGGCGCGCAGAGCCCTCCCGGAGCAGCGCCGCGAGCACCCACGCCGAGGCGCCCGTGACGACGCCGAGCGAGACCGCCACGTCGAAGTCGAGCACCGACCAGCAGATCAGTGACATGAGCGCCGCGACCCCGACGAACAGGCTGCGCCGCGGCAGCGACGGCGCGTCGTCATAGAGCCGCGCGCTCCACGTGCCCCGCGCTCGCCCGGCGGCGATCGCGCCGAGCAGCCGCTCCGCGTCGACCGGATCGTCGACGCGCACCCGGATGACGTCGCCGTCGTCGGTCTTCAAGGCGACCTCGCCGCCGGAGCTCGAGAGCCGCGCGCGCGTGAGCGAGAGGAGCGGGAACGACCGCCGATCGCCAGGGCGCTCGATCCACAGCGCGTTGCTCACCCGGACGACCGCCGCGCCAGACGAGCCCACCGCCGCCCAGAGCCACGCGATCGGCGTGTAGAGCAGGCACGCCAGGCAGAGCAGCGCGAGCAACGACCCGAGCAGCGCGAACGGCACCATGACGGCCGCCACGATCGGGCCCGCGAGCGGCTCCACGAGCGACGCGACGGAGAAGACGACGAGGAGCCACGCCAGCGCCGACGAGAGCAGCCGGCCGATGGATCGAGCATCGGCGTAGGGCTGGATGAGGACCCCACACCGCTTGAACACGCCGTCGCTTCCAGCGGTCCCTGCCACCCCACCACGGTGAAGGCACCCGCCTGCGAGTTCAAGCGCACAGCGCAATTTTAACGCAGGAGGAATCTCTACGCTGCCGTCCCGGCAACCGCGCTCAGTACGCGTCCGCCGGGGCGCGCGCGTCCGCGGGGAGCGTGAGCGGGAGCATCTCCACGGCCGCGTCTCCGCCGGCCAGCCATTGATACCGCGCCAGGTTCGAGAGGACGCGACCCACATAGGTGCGCGTCTCTTCGTAGGGGATCCGCGCCACCCACACATCGGTGTCCCGGTCGATGCCCCCATCGAGCCAGTGCGACACGGCCTTCGGACCGGCGTTGTACGCCGCCGTCGCGAGCGGCAGGCTACCCTCGAACGTCCGGAGCAGCTTGCCGATGTAGAAGCCGCCGAGGCGCAGGTTGAGCGGCGCGCTCTTGAGCTGCCCAAGGTCGAAGCCGAGCGAGAGCTCGCTCGCCGCCCTCTGAGCCGTCGACGGCATGAGCTGCATCAACCCGACCGCGCTCGCGGGGCTCACCACGATGGGATCGAACGCGCTCTCCTGGCGCATCAGCGCGTGAACGAGGCCCCTCGGCAGTCCGTGCTGCGCCTCGAGCGCGCGCACCTCGCCGACGTACGGCTCCGGATAGACGCACTCCCACGTCCAGCGATCGGCCTGCGAGGGCGCGCGCTGGAGCGCCGCGGCAGAGACCGCCTGCGTGCCCACGCGGTAGCGGCGCTTCGCGGGCGAGAGCATGCCGTACATCCTGCAGAGCGCCTCGCTCTCCTGCCCCGCATAGGCCGCGGTCGCCTCTCGCTCGTTCTCGGCGAGGTAGCTCTCCGCGTCGCCGTCGAGCCCCATCGACGCGAGCAGCGCCGCGGCCGGCGGCAGCTTCACCTCGACCATCCGGGCGTCCCCGAGAGACGCCGGGACGAGCAGCGGCGGCATGGGCGCGCCCACCGCCGCGAGGCGCGAGCGCGAGAGCAGCGCGCCCCACGAGAGCGGCTGCTCCCGCATCACCTGCGTCCAGAGCCGCACCGCGCCGTCTCGGTCGCCGCCGCGCAGCGCCGCGAGCCCGGCGAGCTCGCGCAGCCGCGCCGCGTCGGCCGGCCTCGCGTCGCGCGCGAGCTGCTCCAGCGGCCGCCGCACGCGCGCGGCGCCGCCCGTCGACAGCGTCGCGAGGGCCCGCTCGGAGACCGCGTCGTCGCGCCGATCGCTCCGCGGATAGGCGTCGAGGAACCGGCCGTACTGCGCGACGGCCTCGGTGTAGCGCCCTACCTGCATGAGGAGCCGCGCGGCGAGCAGGCTCGAGAGCTCCCCCCAGCGGGTCTTCCGGAACCTGCGCGCGACAGCGAGGTGCCGCTCGATCGCCTCCGCCTCGCGCCGGAGCCGCGAGAGCGAGCGCGCCGCGAGGTGCAGCTGCTCCGCCTGGCGCGCCGACGGCGAGGCGGCGACCTTGAGGAACGCCGCGGCCGCGGCCTCGTAGTCGCGCGCCTGGTAGAGCGCCGTGGCCCTGCGGTGGTGGAGCTCCGACGCCGGCACGCCCGACATCTTGTCGAGCTCGGCGATCGCCTCCGCCGCGCTGCCCCCGGCGACCATCGCGTCGACCTTCTGGAGCCGCTCCTCCTGCGAGAGCTGCCCCGGCAAGCCGGCGAGGAGCGCCGCGGCCTCGCGCCCGTCGGGCGACGACGGCGCGCTCTTCACGATCCACCGCAGGTCGGCGTGCGCGAGGGCCGCCGCGGCGGCCTTCTCCCCCGGGCGCTCGGCGGCGTCGCGCACGCCGAGCTGGACGCGCGCCCGCGCCATCCGCGCCGCGGCCTCGTCGCGCGACCTGCGCGCGCGCTGCGCCGCGGCCACGGCCCGATCGGCGAGCGCGCGAGCCTGCTTGAGATCGCCGCCCTTCATGGTGGCGAGCGCGGCGCGCGCGAGGCCGGGCGCGCTGCCCGAGCGCTCGAAGTACGCCGCCGCCTCGAGGAACGGCCCCGCAACGAACGCCGCCTCCGCCCGGTAGCGCGCCACCTCGCGGGAGAGGAGCGGCAGCTCCTGCTCCAGGCCATGCAGCAGCTCCACCGCCTTGCCGTGATCCCCTAGCTCGAACGCGACGCGCGCCCGCGCGTACTTCATCGAGGGCAGCGCGCGCTGCTCCATGGGCAGGGCGTCGATCCGCTCCGCCGCCTCGGCCCAGCGCTCGATCCGCACCGACTCGACCCAGGCGCCGTCCACCATGGGCGGCGCGGAAAGCGCGAGGGCGAGACCCGCAGGAGGCACGAGGGCGAGCGCCGCGGGCGGCGCGGCGGCCGGCGCGGCGCGCGCGGTGCTCTGCGACGGGGGCGGCCCGGCCGCGTGATGCTCCGCGCACGCGGCGAGCGAGAGGCCGAGGACCCACGCGACGGCCAGCCTGCGGCGCGCTCCCCCTGAAGACGGCTTCGGTGGCGACGGAGCCCGTTTCATAGCCGACCTGGCGCGTTGGACGACCCACCGGCAGCGCGTCGTTAAGGACGGAGCCCCGCGGGACGACGGCCTCCGCGCGCAGGCCGCTCGAACCGCAGCGCACGCGCTGCCGACCCCTCTAGCTAGCAAGCCTGGGCGCCCTGTCGCAAACAAAGTGTCGGGCCCGACGCGATCCACCGCTTCCCGATCTCCACGTCCTCCTCGAACAGGAAGGCCGCGACCTCGTCGAGCGAGCCGGCGCGGTTCGGCGGCGCACCCAGACGGAGCGCGGCGGCCTTGCCGAACGCGGCGACCACCGGGTGCGGCGAGCTCGCGAGCCCCAGGAGCTCGGGCACGAGCTCCACCGCCCCGAACGCGCCCGCGAGGACCGCCGCCAGCGGCCGCGGATCGGCGGGGCAGTCGTAGCTCCACGACAGCGCCGAGCGCAGCACCGCGATCGTCTCGGGCGCCGCCGCGCGCGCCGCCGCCGTGCGGTAGCCACCCACCGGCAGCGCGAGCTGCGCGTCGCCGCGGCTCGTCGCGCAGATGCCGTCCGCCGCTTGCAGCAGCGCCGCGGCGATCGGCTCGGTCACACCGTCGCCGAGCACCGTCAGCCCCTCGATATCGGCGGCGACGGGCCGCGACGCCTCTTGCGCATAGTCCTCGAGGTTGGCGAGGAGCCGCTCCAGGTCCACCGCGCCAGCGGCGCGGCCCGCCAGCACGTCGCGCTCGGTGTGCACCGTCACGAGGCTCGACACGATGGCCGGCGTCCCGCCGCGCATCGTGTGCGACACGTCCACGCTCACCCGCTGGACGGCGGGCCACCGCAGCACCCTCGGCTCCGTGTCCGGGTCGACGACGATCCCCCAGGGCACGACGGCCATCGTCACCTCGCGCGCGCCGCGCTGGATCGGGGGGCGGGGCTCGGCGCGGACCAGCGCGAGCAAGCCGAGCGCGCTCCCCATCGCGATGAGCCCCAGCGAGAGCGCGTGGCTCCCGGCGCTCCAGACGGCGGCGGAGGCGCCCGCGAGCCCTGCGGTCCCGGCCGCGGCGAGCGCGCCGGTCGAGCCGGGCTCCGGGTGGAGCCAGACGTAGCGGAAATCCGGCGGAGGCAGCTTGCGCAGCACGGTGACGACCCCGGACGACAAATCTAGGCTGCCGCGCCCCCGCGCGCCACCGGGTGCGCCGGAGCGCCCGCGCGCACGACGCCGATGGCGGCGTTCCACGCGCGCTGCGCGGTGGTAGCTTCGCGGGCGGTGCTGCTCTCCCGCGTCCGCCTCGTCCATGTCGGCCCGTTCGAGGACCTCTCGCTCTCGCTCGAGGACGCCGCCGGCGCGCCGCGCCGGCTCGTGGTCCTCTTCGGCGGCGACGGCGTGGGCAAGACCTCGATCCTGTCGGCGATCGCGTCGACCCGGCCCGGGTACGCGGTCGCGCAGCCGAGGCCGCGCGGAGACGACAGCGCGCAGCCGCTCGTGGTCGCCGACTGGATGCTCGGCACGGACGACACGGCGCGCGCACACCCGCTGCGGGTCACGAGCCCGAACGCGCGCCTCGACGAGCCCGAGGACGCGGCGATCTTGCGGCGGAGGGAGCAGTCGCTGTTCGAGAGGCGCGCGGCCGAGGGTGGCTTCGTCCTCGTCGCGCTCTCGGGAGCGCGCTGGTTCTCCCGCAGCTCGATCGTACTGACGACGCCTGAGCGCAGCATCCTCCGCTACGACGTGCGCGCGGCCGCGAGCTTCGACGACGCGACGCGCACCGACCTCGCCCGCGAGACGAAGCAGGTGCTCTCGTTCGTCCCGATCGCGGCGGCGCTCGCGCGCGACGGCCGGAAGAGCCGGCCCGAGGCGCTCTCGGACGTGCAGCCGGGCGCCCACGCAGAGCGGCTCGGCGCGCTCGATCGCGCGCTCAAGGAGGTGCTCGAGGCGCTGCTCGAAGGCCACGGTGTGACGTACGCCGGCGTCGATCCGCTCCGGCTCGAGCCGATCTTCGAGCGCGCGGACGGCCGGCGCGTCGACTTCGACGATCTCGGGCGGAGCGCGCGGCACACCGTCGCGTTCGGCGCGCTCGCGCTCCGCGCGCTCGCGTCCGCGCACCCGAGCGGCGATCCGCGCCTCGCCGAGGGCGTCGTGCTGATCGACGACATCGAGGCGCAGCAGCCGGTGCACCGCCAGCGATCGCTCGCCGCGCGCCTGCGCGCCGCGCTGCCCAACGTGCAGTGGATCGTCACGACCTCATCGCCGGCGATCGCGCTGGGCTGCGAGCTCTCCGACGTGATCGCGCTCCGCCGCGAGCCCTCGTCGGGGCGCGTCGAGCTGCACGAAGGCCCGGACGCGGTGCTGCACTGAGCCGCGCGGCGCGGCGTGCCCGCGCGCCGCGGGCGGCGCAGCGCCTCCCCCCGCTCCCGGGCTCCTGCGCCGCGCGCGTCAGGCGAGCGGCACGGCGAGGAGCACGACCTCCTTGCCGCGGACCTCGATCTTGTAGCGCATGGGCTTTCCGTGCTTCCGCCCGAGCTCCTGCTCGCTCGCCTTGAGGCGGGCGACGAACGCGTCGCGGGTGATGTGGTCCACCGGATCGCCGAGCGACTTCTTCGCGGCGATGTACTCCGCGAAGATGCGCGCGTAGTACGCGTCCTCCGGCTCCTCGAGGAGCGCCTTGGCGTCGGCCGGGATCTCCCCCGCGGACAGCGCGGCCATCCGCTCGTCGACCTCGAGGGCGTCCCGGAAGGACGCCGACGTCGGCGCGCGCGACGGGCGCCCCTCGGCGTCGGTCTCGTCCTCCTGCACGCCGAGCAGCTGGTTCAGGAGCGAGTTCAGGCGGAACACGAGCCCGCCGAGCTCGGCGTGCTCGATCTGGAACCGGAGGTCGGTCCGGCCGTTCATGATCGCGAGCAGGCCGTCCTCGATCTCGGAGACCGGCTGCGAGATGTACGCGTCCAGGAAATACGCGGCGATCACGACGAGCACGAGCCCGAGCGCGGTGACGCCGAGGAGCGGCCAGAGCAGCGCGCTCGCGAGCCCCGGCGTCCGGAGCTGCGCGATGCTGAGCAGCACCGCGCGCCGCCCGTCGCCGTAGCCGTCGAGCGCGTGCCCGACGGCGCTGTACTCGCCGGACAGCCCGCCGATGTCGACCGTCTGGCCGGAGCGCAGCGCCTTCAGGGCGCCGTCCTTCGCCGGCGACGCCGTGAGCGCCGCGACCAGCTGCGGGGAAGCGTCGCGCGATTTCGCCACCACGTCGAGCCCGTCGCCCGACTGCGTCGCGACGACGAGGACGCGCCCGCTGGTGCGCTCGCTCGCGTTGGTCAGCCGCTCGTCGTTCAGCGCGGTGCCCACGGCGACGGCGCCGATGATCTGCCCGGCGTCGCTGCGGATGGGCGCGTAGGACGCGAGCAGCTGCTCGTTGCGCGCCCGGCTGACCCACACGTCCGAGCCGGTCACCCCCTGCTCGATGGCGAGCTTCAGCGACGGGTAGACGGCGCCGAGGTTGTCTCCGCGCATGAGCGCGGAGGCGTTCCGTCCGAGCACCACGCCCTTGGTGTCCACCAGGACCACGAGGGAGGGCGGGGTCCTGGCCAGCTCGGGCGAGGCGGCGACCGCCTCCCGGATGGCGTTGGCGGCGCTGGTGGCCGCCTCAGCCCGGGCCGGGGCGGTGCCGGCGTTGAACGGCTCGCGCAGCTTCGGGTCGCTCGCGTGGGAGTCGAGCCACCGCTCCAGCACGAGGCCGTCCACCTGGAGCTGCGCCATGGCGGCCGCAAGCGCGCGCGGCGCCTCGCCGGGGCGCCCGATCTCCGCGAGGGAGGCGCGCGTGAGGGCGTAAAAAAGCCCTCCGACCATGAGGACAATCACGGCGAAGACTGCGATGATCTTTCCGCGCATCCTGCGTCTCCACTCCTTCTTTCCGGGGCTCAGGGCAAGCTACCATCCGCTGCGGCGCTGCTACAACTCTCCACCCAGCTCATGGTGCACTTGAATCAGCCGCACTCCGAAGCCCCGCGCCTCTACGTCGTCGACGACGCGCTGTTCGAGCAACATCGCTCGCGAGGCGCGCACCCTGAGCGCCCGGAGCGCCTCGAAGCCGCCCGCCGCGCCATCGAGCGCTGCGCCGCGGCCGGCCTCTCGCTGGAGCACGTGGCGTCGCGCGACGCCACCGAGGAAGAGCTCGCCCGGGTCCACGCCCCGCGGTACCTGGAGTCGCTCGGCCGGCTCACCGGCCACTATGCGGCGCTCGACCCCGACACGTACGTGGTCCCGCGCTCGGTCGAGGCGGCGAGGCGCGGCGCGGGCGCCGCGGTGGCGCTGGTCGATGCGGTGCTCGCTGGCCCCGGTCGGCTCGGGGTCGCGCTGCTCCGTCCGCCCGGCCACCACGCCACGCGCGACGCCGGCATGGGCTTCTGTCTCCTGAACAACGTCGCCGTGGCGGCGCAGGCGGCGCTGAGCAGCGGGCTCTCGCGGGTGGCGGTTGTCGACTTCGACGTGCACCACGGCAACGGCACGCAGGACATCTTCTGGGACGATCCGCGGGTGCTGTTCTGCTCGCTGCACCAGTGGCCGTTCTATCCCGGCACCGGCGCCGCCGACGAGCTCGGCGGAGGCGAGGGCGCCGGGTACACGGTGAACGTGCCGCTGTCCGACGGCGCGACGGACGCGGTCTACGAGGCTGCGTTCGACGAGCTCCTCCTTCCGGTGCTCGACGAATACGCGCCCGAGCTGATCCTGGTCTCGGCGGGGTTCGACGCGCACGAGCGCGATCCGATGGCGGCGATGAAGCTGTCGCGGGCCGCGTACGCGGCGATGGGCCGCCGGCTCGCGGCGATGGCGACCGCGAAGGCGGGGGGGAGGCTCGCCATCTTCCTGGAGGGCGGCTACGACCTGACCGCGCTCGAGAGCTCGCTCGCGGCGGCGCTGCTCGCGGCGTCCGGGTGCGAGGCAGCAGACGACCCGGCTGGAGCGTCGGTGCCGCCGGCGCATCCCGCGCAGCGCGCGCCGATCTCGACCCGCCACCGCGCGGACCTGGACCGGGCGCGCCGAACCGCGCTGCGCCGGTGGACGACGCTCTGAGCGAGGCGATCAGCGGCGCGCACCGGGGAACCAGGGCCGAGGTGTGAACGGGGCCGGGCGGGGGCCGCCGGCGGGCCGCTGCCCCGCGGGGATCCCTGCCTGGAGGAGGTCGGCGCCTCCTTGGAGGGGGTTCAGGGCGGGAAGCCGGGGTGGGTGGCTCGAAAGGTGGGAGGATCCAGGGTGGGGGGCCAGAAGAGCGACACGCGGTGCGTTTCCGTGATTGCACTCTGCGCGGAGCTGAGTATTCTGCCAGGCCTTCGCAGCCCCACGGGCCACGAAGAACGGTGGGTATAGCTCAGTTGGTAGAGCACTGGATTGTGGCTCCAGTTGTCGCGGGTTCGAATCCCGTTACTCACCCCAGGTTAGGACAGGCCGAGGCCGCCCAGCAGCGGCAGCCTCGGGGGCTCGGCTGCACGAGAGCGTGAAGGCGGAGCTGCAGGCACGCTGATTCGCGCTCGTCGGGCTCCTCGCTGGCGCTCCACGAGTTCGATCGCGACGCCTCGATAGGGAGCGAGCGGCGACCGGCGCATCGCGAGAGACCGCGACGCCGACGCTCGATCACCTGACGCGCGCCGTGGCCTCGAGCCCCGGCTCGACTGTGTCGAGCCGCCACGCCCTGTCCGCGCAAAGCGACGCGCGCCCTCCGCGCGCTTCCTTCCTCCCTCCCTCCATCCACGAGCCGGAGGACGTTCCCCCTGGCCGACGCCGTGCGAGCACGACCCGACCCCGGTCCCCGGCTCGGCGCCGCCCGAGACGATCCATGAGCGCGCCCGAGCGCCACACCACGAGCACGCTCCCGCGCCATCACGAGCACGCTCGCACACCACATCATGGACGAGCTCGCACGGCGTCGCGAATCGCTCGCTTCGATAAGCGCTCCTCGCGCCTCGGAGATATCGATTCATGGATATCCATCCACCGCAGTGAGCGGTTACCCATTCTCCCGGAGACAGCAAGTCTCATTTTTGTAACCAACTCGCCACAATACCCGCGTAGCGTCCGCGCGCATGAAGACCACTCTCCCTGGGAGACGCGCGTCGACGGCGCGCCTCATCTCCGCCGCTTTCATCGCGTTCAGCGCACCTCAGCTCGCGGCGTGCGCCGTGGATTCGAGCGATGCTGCGGATCCTACCGAGTTACCTGCCCCCGGCGCCGTCGATATTGTCCGCCCGCTCACGCTCTCGGAGCGCGCCCGCGTGCCCGAGAAGGAGCCGGGGTTCGTCGCTGCGGCGCTCGGGGACCACGAGCTCGTCATCACCCATGACGGCAGCATGACGCCCTTCGCCGCGGGCGACGTGCTCGGCGGCACGCAGGGAGGCGGCTACCTCGCCCGCGTCGTGAGCGTACGCACGATCGACGCGACGCGGGTGGCGCTCGCGACGACGCCCGCTCCTCTGACGGAGTTCATCACCGAGGGCCATTTCCACGTCCACTACGACGCGCGCGAGTACGCGCGCGCAATCGACGATCACGTCGCGCGCACCCGCGAGCTCGGCGTGGAGGACGGCGAGCAGATCGCGAGCGCGGCGGAAGCCCTGAAGATCTCGTCCGGCGCCTCCATGAAGCTCCTCGATCTCTCTTCGGCCTCGCTCCCGGCGTCGTGCGGGGTCACCGCGCACGGGACGGCGGCGCTCGACGTCACGGCCGAGCTCTCGCCGGCGCTCGATCTCGAGGTCCACGTCGGCCCGAGGGGCACGCTCAACCCGGTGCCGGAGCTGAAGCAGCTCCGCCTCGTCGCGTCGGGCCAGCTCGACGTGAGCGCCAGGCTCCAGGGCACCGGCACGGTCACGGGGACCTGCTCGGTCGATCTCCTGGAGCTCGCCGGAGGCGTCCCGAGCATCCCGCTACCGACGCTGACCTTCTGGGTGGGCCCCGTCCCCGTCATCGTCACGACGGACGTCGTGCCGAGAGCGAAGGCGGATCTGGGGCTGTCCTTCACGGCCGCCGAGGTGGAGGCCGAGGCGCAGGCGACCGCCGAGATCGAGGCCGGGGTCGACTACAGGAACGGTAACTGGAGCACGATCTGGGAGCCCTCCGGCTCGGCCTCGGGCTCGGCCTCGATCGGCGCGCCCGGCCCGATCACGGCGTCCGGCAAGGTGAGCGCCGGCGCGGAGCTCCGGGCGCGCCTGTACGGCATCGTCGGCCCCAACGTCGGAGTCCAGGCGTACGCGCGCGTCAGGGCGGAGACCGCGCCGCCCTACTGCTCGTACGACGCGCGGGTCGACGGCGGCGTGCGGGCCTACGCCGAGGCGGTGGCAGGCGTGTCGGTCGGCCCGCTGGATCTGACGCTCAAGCGCCTCGAGCTCGTCGATCTCGAGCTCCTGCACTTCGACGGACCGCGCGCCTCGGGCCCGCTCCGCGACGCGCCCGAGTGCGACGCGGCGCCCTGATCGCGCCGCCCCTCCTCGCGCCATCCGTCCGGGGGACGAGCCGCCCCCGCCTCCCGCGCGCGGGCTCGGACGCCGCGTTCAAGGGTCCGCGCACGCGACGTAATCACAGGACGCCTTGTTCACGCACTCCTCGGTTCGCTCCACGAGGTCATTTCCCTCGAGGCCAAGGCACGCGGTCTCGCAGCTGGTCTTGCTCGGCGGCGGAGCGTCGTTCTCCTCCGCGCAGAGGATGCGGTGCTTGCAGAGCTCACTGCATGCGTTCAGGATCTCTTCGTCTTTGCACCCCGCGGCCCCTGCGGCAAAGAGGCCGAGAACGGCGGCGATGACGAGCGGGATCGATCGGAGTTCTGCGTTCTTCATGGGCAGCTCACCTCGGTTGTGGAACGGCGACTCTCCCCGGTGAGCGACCCGCTGCCGACCGGCAGCCTGCGTCAGCGCACGAGAAGAAGGCGAGCGCGCGACCCGGCACGGTAGCAGCGCTTTGCAGGAGGCCAGCGCGCCTCACCATGAGGCCACGCCTCCGCGCAGAGCATAGACGAATCCCTGGCCGCCGCCCACCGCGCGGCGGCACGCGCAGACCTCGGCCCGGCGCCGACGTCATCTCCGTTCCCGCTGCCGCACCCCCGCGCTGGCGGCGCGCGCCCCGGCGCTGGCTCGACGCGCCGGGCGTGGTACATTGCGTCATCGCGGGTCCTGACGCGCCCTCCCCGATCGACGACGAATGCCCTCCAAGGAATCCGACACCCTGCTCGAAGCCGATCCAGCCGAGCGACCGGATCGCGAGACGCCCGAGTCCACGCGGCTCCCTCTCGTGCTCTTGGTCGACGGGGACAGGAGCATCTGGCAGCCCCTCGGCGCCCTCCTCTCGAAGCGATATCGCCTCGTCGTATGCTCCTCGGCCGTGGACGGGGTCGCCGCCTTCACCGAGGACACGTGCGCGGTGATCGTCGATGTGCGGATGTCAGGGCAGGAGGGATTCTGGGTCTGCGACCAGATCCGCAAGGTGCAACCCGAAGTGCCCGTGATCTTCTATTCGGCGTATCACGACGAGAAGGACTCGTTCGAGGTCATCAACGCGCACCGGCCTTTCGCCTACGTCGATAAGCACGGCGCGGAGCAAAAGCTCCTCGACGCCCTCGAGAAGGCGACGCGGATATTTCAAAGCACCCTCCGCAGCAGACGGATCATCGAGCGGCTGCAGCGCCGCCGGCTGGAGGCGGTCTGACGCCTCGGCAGGGCGAGCCGCGCCCGCGCGGCGATCGGCGAGATCTATGGCGCACGCTGGTCCAGCTGGCGCTGAGCCTGTCCGCGCTCTTCGCGGGGATCGCGCTCGCGGCGCATCTCGCGCGCGAACAGCTCGACGCGCTCGGCCGCGGGTTCGTGGATCGCTTCGGCCTCGCCGGGATGTTCGTCGGCACCTTCCTCGCCGATGCGTTCTCGTTCCCGATCCCGCCGCAGTTCTACATGCTGACCGCGATCACCGCGGGTGGCTCGCAGGTCGCGCCCCTGATCGCCATCTCGGCCGCCTCGCTCGTCGGCGGCTGCACGGGTTACCGCCTCGCCGGCCGCCTCGCGCGGCTCCGCCTCTTCGCGGCGCGCATCGAGCAGACGCGACCCAGGATAGACCGGCTCTTCGAACGTTACGGGTACTGGGCGATCGCGATCGGGAGCATCTCGCCGATCCCCTTCTCGATGCTCTGCTACCTGTCCGGGCTGTACCGGATCCCGCTGCGCTACTTCTTGACCATGGTGCTGTTCCGGGTGCCTCGGCTCCTCCTCTTCTACGCGCTCATCCGGGCGGGATGGAGCCAGTGAAGCCGTCGGCGTGAGCGCTACCTGGGGCTGTCCGTCTCCTCGGACGACGGGTTCACCCTGACGCGCTCCAGGATCTGGTCGACCATGCCGAGATCGATCCCGGAGCGCTCCACGACGTTCCTGGAGAACAGCCGAGTCGCCTCCTTCGCGAGCTCCTCGTCCGGGAGGAACGGCCGCGCGGGCGACCGCGGCGCTGGCAGGCCGATCTCCTTCTCGAGCTCGGAGATCGCCCGGATCATCTCCTGGTAGCAGGCCGAGGCGATCTGCACGGCGAACGGGAACACCTGGGCGTTGCCCCGGCCGGCGCGCACGGCGTGCAGCGTCGCGGCGGCCTGCTCGGCGAACTGGCGACTCCCGTACGCGTTGGCCATCTGCGCGTACATCGCGATGGACTCCTGATCCGCCGCGAGGTCCTCCTCCTTCGTGCGCGGCGCTCCGGACGAAGGCACCGACGACCACCGGACGATCATCCGCGCGTAGTCGTCGAGCGCGCGCCGCTGGAGGGCCAGTCGCTCCAAGAGCGCTTCTCGCCGCTGTCTCTGGAGCTCCGCTCTCTCCTCGTGCTCGGCCCGCCGCTCCGCGCTGAGATCTGCCGATCTCCGCGCCAGGTAAGCGCCGATGAAGAGGGCGACGCCGTTGCTGACGGCGATGAAGAGCATCTCCAAGATCTTGGGATCCATGCCGGTGCCCACGACTTCTATCACGTTCGCGCTGAACGCAGTGATATGCCGCATGATGCGGAGAAAAGTTGGCCGCCGCCCTCCTCCCGTGCAGGTGCGCCTTCATCCCACAGGCGGCCGTGGCCGGGCCCTGAGCCGCGCGGGCAGGCATGATAAGATGTTCGCATGACCGGTTCACCCGACGCCGGGGCCGGCCCGCACGTGGCTGGGCTCGCGGGCCCGCTGCGCGAGGCGCTGGAGAGGAGCCTCGCCGACCGGCTCGCGCGCCGCCCCGGGGCGGAGCTCAACCTGGACAACGCGTTCTGGGGCGCCCCCGAGCCACGCGACCTCGGCGAGGCGCTCACCCGGTTCGGGCCGACGTGCGTCAACATCGTTGTGCGCATCTTCGAGCGTATCCGCGACATCGACCCAACGCTCGGCCTGTGGATGCAGATCAGGTATCTGCGCAACGTCTGGTGCGGCGGGAGCGCCGGATTCAAAGTGGTCTACGTGGAGCCGGCGGCCATGCGCGAGCGCCTCGACCATCACTTCGCGGGAGCGGGCGGCCGCCGCGTGGCGCGCGACACGATCCTCGGGGGGATCGAGCACCAGCGGGGCGCGCTGCTCGGCTCGCTCACGGCGAGCATGGCGGAGCTCTTCCGGGGCGGCGAGCCGCTCGACGCGGACAGCTGGCGCGAGGTCCACCGGCCGGATCAGGAGGCGGTTCACCTCTGCGTTGGCAAGCACGAACCGCGGCCGCCGGAGCTCGACGACATCCACCTCGACTGGAGGTCGCCGGTGGTGGGCGTCGACGAGGAGAGCCGCCGCTGCCGGTACGGGCTCCTCATCGGCGTGGTCCACTGGGTGCAGGCGCGGTTCGGGCTCGGCAAGCCGGTGTTTCCGATCCAGAGCATCGATGACAGGGTCGCCGCCCTGGCCGGGCGCCACGAGGCGCCGGCGCGCTGGGCCGAGTTTACGGCGCGCTGGCGCGACGCGCGGTGGCCGCTCGCCCTGCGCGGCGGCGACGGCGCAGCGGAGGCGCAGACGTGGCTTCGCGAGTGCGACGAGCTGGCCGCTGCGCAGCGCGCGGACGCGTGAGAGGCCACAGGCGGCCGGCATGCCCTACCCCGCTCCCGACGGCACCCAGCTGATCGAGCACCTCGGCGCCGGCGCCACGTTCGACGTCGCGCTGGTCCGGCTCGGAGGCTCGCCGCCCGGCCCCACGCTGGTGTGCAAGCGCCTCGTCCCCGGCTGCCTCCACGAGCACGCGGGGCGGGCCGCCATGGTCCGCGAAGCGAAGGCGCTCTCCCTCCTTCGCCACCCCGCCCTGCCCGCGCTCGCGCGCGTCGGCGCCGATCGCCACGGCCCGTTCCTCCTCGAGAGCCGGCGCGAGGGCACCTCCCTCCGCGACGTGCTCGACGGATGGCGCGGCCGAGGCCGGCCGCCGCCCGCGTCGCTCATCACCCACGTCGCCAGGACCGCGATCGAGACGCTCGCCGAGCTCCAGGAGCTCGAGGACGCCGGAGGCCCGATCCGCTTCGTTCACGGCGATCTCGGCCCCGATCACGTGCTGCTCGGCCCGCTCGGCGACATCGGCCTCGTCGACCTCGGCGCCGCGCGGTTCCGCGGCATGGATCCGGATCTCGAGACCGCCGACCGGGGCACGGTTCCGTTCGTTGCCCCCGAGATCGCCCGCGGCGAGTCCCCGCCGACCCAGCGCGGCGACGTCTACTCCATGGCGGCGACCCTCGTCTCCTTCGCCACCGGCGCGCCCCTCACGCGCGCGCGCGAGCAGGCCGCGGCGCTCGTCGAGATCGGCGAATCTGGCCTCTGCCTCGACGCGCTCTCCGCCACGGACGCGCTCTCGCCGGGCCAGCGCCGAGCGCTCGCTCGCGCGCTCGATCGCGATCCGGAGCGCCGCGTCGGGACAGCGCGGGCGCTGCTCGACGCGTTCGACGCGGCCGCTCCGCAGGCCGAGGGCGGCCCCGAGGCAGCGCGCTGACTCGGCCCTCCTGCGCGCCAAAACCGTGGACGCACGCGGCCCATGAGATAAGTCTCGCCCGCATGAAGCCCCACCTAGGTCACGACAAGCTCGGCCTCGACACGCTCGCGATCCACGCCGGACAGCCGCCGGATCCGACGAGCGGCGCGGTCATGACGCCGATCGTCCTCTCGAGCACCTTCGCCCAGGAGCGGCCGGGCCACCACAAGGGGTTCGAGTACTCCCGCAGCGGCAACCCCACCCGCAAGGCGCTCGAGGCGTGCGTCGCCGCGATCGAGGGGGGGCGCCATGGCTTCGCGTTCGGAAGCGGCTCCGCGGCGACCGCCACCCTGCTCCACACGCTCCGCCCTGGAGATCACGTGCTCTCGGGCGACGACGTCTACGGCGGCACCTTCCGGCTCTTCGACAAGGTCATGCGGCCGATGGGCCTCGCCTCGAGCTCGGTCGACATGAGCGACCTCGACGTCGTCCGCAAGGCCCTCACCCCGGCCACGCGGATGATCTGGATCGAGACCCCGACGAACCCGATGCTCAAGATCTTCGACATCGCAGGGCTCGCCGAGATCGCGCGCGCGCACGGGGCGCTGCTCGTGGTCGACAACACCTTCGCCACGCCGGTGCTCCAGCGGCCGCTCGATCTCGGCGCTCACGTCGTGGCGCACTCGACCACGAAGTACCTGAACGGGCACTCGGACGTCGTCAGCGGCGCGCTCGTCACGTCCGAGGACGCGCTCGCGGAGCGGGTCGGGTTCCTGCAGAACGCGATCGGCGCCGTCCCGAGCCCGTTCGACTGCTACCTCGTGCTCCGCGGGATCAAGACGCTCGGCGTGCGCGTGCGCCAGCAGTGCGCGTCGGCCGCGCTCATCGCCGAGAGGCTCGCCGTGCACCCCGCCGTGCAGGCGGTGCACTATCCCGGCCTCCCCACGCACGCCGGCCACGCGCTCGCCGCGCGGCAGATGCGCGCGCCCGGGGCGATGATCTCGTTCGTCGTGCGCGGCGGCCTCCCCGTCGCCTCGAGGTTCCTCGAGCGGCTCGCGATCTTCGCCTGCGCCGAGAGCCTCGGCGGCGTCGAGTCGCTCGCCGAGCACCCCGCCCTCATGACCCACGCCTCCGTGCCCGCGGCGGCGCGGGAGGCGCTCGGCATCGCCGACGGCCTCCTCCGGCTCTCGGTGGGCCTGGAGGCCAGCGAGGACCTCTGGAACGACGTCGCCCAGGCGCTGGACGACGCGCAGGCGCGCGCGGCGAGCACGTAAGCGCACGTGAGCGCGCGCAGCGCGGCCGCCGTTTGATCGCGGGCCCCCGAGTACGATAGAAGCGAGGAGCGGCCTCCGGGGCCGCCACCTACCACCGGAGCTTTCCATGCGTCTCGCTCGCCTCAGCTTCGTGCCCGTGCTCGGCCTCCTCCCCCTCCTCGGCCTCGGCTGCAGCGGCGCGGAGCCGCCGACCCCGCGCGGCGCATACACCATGAACTTCGCCGACCCGGGCATCGACTGCTCCGCACCGGGGCACCTGGCGATCCTTGGCGAAGTGTCCTCTGCCCAGAAGGTCCGGCTGGTCACCGACGGCGAGGACGATTCCTCGGTCGACTGCTCCGTGTCCGGCTCGGGCACCTTCTCCGTCTCGGCGGTGGCCAAGAACCCCGCCGAAGCGTCGGAGATCCACATCAAGATCGACGCCATCTCCCCCGCGGCGACCCGTGACGCGCCGGCCACCGGCAGCATCAGCTTCTCCTCGGCGAGGACAGGGGGCCAGACCTTCTACTCCGATCCGGCGACCCCGTGTAACTTCTGGTTCGAGGGCAAGCAGGGGGTCGACGCGGGCAAGATCTGGGTCGGCTTCGAGTGCCCTGCGATGCTGAACGAAGGCGAGATCTGCCAGCTCAGGCTGGGCGTCCTGGCCTTCGACAGCTGCGGAGGCTGAGCGGCGCTGGCTGCTGGCTGCTGACGGGGGCGCGCGCGGGGGGGGCGCCCCGCGCGTCAGCTCTTCTCGGAGCGCGAGGCCGACACCGCCGGCACCGTCGACCGATCGCCCATGCTGACCTGCTGCGAGTCGGCGGGCGGGCCGATTGTCGCGCTGTTCGGGAGCTCGGCGTCGTCCTGCTCGTCGATCCGGATCACGAGCGCCGTGATGTTGTCCTCTCCGCCGTTCTCGTTCGCCTTGGCGATGAGGCGGCGGCACATCTCCGGGACCTCCTCGGTCGAGCTCACGATGTGGAGGATCTGGTCGTCCGAGAGCATCCCGCTCAGGCCGTCGGAGCAGAGCAGGTAGACATCGCCGGGCTGCGGCTCATCGCTGATCAGATCCACGGAGACGCTGTCGTGCATCCCGAGCGCGCGGGTGATGACGTTGCGCGGAAGCTCGGCCCGCTGCTCCTCGGTGAGCTCGGGCATCGCCATGATGTAGTCGTTGAACAGCGAGTGATCGCGCGTCAGCTGGCTGATCGAGCCCTTGCGGACACGGTACGCGCGGCTGTCGCCGACGTGGCCGACGTAGATCCGGTTCTTCTTCTTCGAGAAGAGCGCCCCCACGACCGTCGTACCCATCCCGGCGCAGTCGCGCGAGCGGATGCTGCGCTCGAAGATCTGGCGGTTCGCGACCCGGATGCCCGCCTGGAGCCGGTTCTCCTCCTCCGACAGGCTGGTGTCGAAGTGGAATGGCCAGGTAGCGTCCTCCCGCGACGTGGACCGGAAGAAGTCCGCGATCGACTCGGTCGCCAGCTTGCTGGCTACGTCCCCCGCGCGGTGGCCCCCCATGCCGTCCGCGACGATGAACAGATCATACTCCGACAGGACGGCGTAGCTGTCCTCGTTGTGGTCGCGTTGGAGACCAACGTCCGTCATTCCTGAAGCGATCGCTCGCATAACCTCGGGAATCCTTGAGACGGCTCCGGGCCTTCGGCTTCGAACACCAACCATTTCACGCTAGCGAAAACCTGTCAAGCAGGGCCTCTCGCACCCGAATGGGCGTCTTCAGAGCCTTCGCGCGTCTTCTCACGCTTCACGTCACGCTTCACGCCTCACGCCTTCGCACGCCCACTCGCCGACCTTCCTGATCCTACCGACTCCGACCGGGGGGACCGCAAGCCTCTTTTTCACTTCTTCGCTCCACGGGACGGCTCGTTGTGAGCTGGGCTGGTCCCGGGCACGCCTCGCCCCGTGGCGCTCGGATTGTGGGCTGGGCCTGGACACGCCTCGCCCATGGCGCTCGGACACAAGCGCCGGTGCGGGCACAGCTGCGGGTCGCGCGACGGCAGGACAACAAGGCTGCGAGGCATCGCCAGGGCGGGCCGGGCCCGGCGCACGCGGCGTCACGACACGCTGGGGCGCTGCCGGCAGGCGATGTCGCGCATCGCACGCCGCCGCGCCGCCCTCCTCGAAGGGCCCGGCCCCATCGCGCGCCGCGGGGAGGGGCAACCGTACGGCGCTCCGGTCTACCCAGCTCGGTCGCCGACGCCCGCCCGGCCGAGCGCCCGCTCACACGTCCAGGATGTCCTTTTCCTTGCCGGCGATCACCGTGTCGACCTGCTTCGTCCCCTCGGCCACCACGTCGTCGACCTTCTTCTTGGCCCGATCGGCCTCGTCACCGCTGACGTCTCCGTCCTTCTCGAGCGAGTCGATCATCTCGTTCGCATCTCGGCGATGCTTCCGGATGGCAACTTTACAGTCCTCTCCGTTCTTCTTCGTCAGCTTCACCATCTCCCTGCGCCGCTCCTCCGTCAGCGGCGGGATCGGGAGTCGGATGAGATCCGCGTCCACCTGGGGATTCAGGCCGAGATCACTCTCCCGGATCGCCTTCTCGATCGCTTTCACCTGGTTCTTCTCCCAGGGCTTGACGCTGATGAGCCGCGGCTCCGGCACGGACACCGTGGCCATCTGCACGATCGGCGTCGGCACGCCGTAGTAGTCGACGCGGATGCCGTCGAGCATGGCCGCGTTCGCGCGCCCGGTGCGCACCTTCGCCAGGTCTCGCCGGAGAGCTTCGATGGCCTTCTCGATCCCTTCGCGCAGCTCCTTGATGACGTCCTCGAGCATGATCCGGCTTCCTCCGTGTGGGGCTCGCCCAGCCCGCCCTCTTCGCGGGCGGGGGCGGAGCTTACCGCGTATTTCCGGGCCGGCGGAGAAATCGATCCGCCCGACCTCGCCGGCGTCGCGGTCGGAAGAGCGCTCGCCTCCGCCTGAGCGCAGGCGGACGCGCACGCGCCCGAGCGCCGCCGCGCCGTCCCCCCCGCCCAGCGCGGAAGGCGCGGAAGGCTCGGAAGCACGGAAGGCAAACGCGCGGCGGGGCAGCGCGACGCGGCGGAATGGCATCCTGCGCAGCGGCGCTCCGGCGCGCGGCGGGGAGGCCGCGCAGGCCGCCGAGCGCGCCACCCCCACTGTCGCGATCGTGCCGAGCTGTAGTAACTCTGGGAGGTAGGGCGACCCGATGCGCGATCTGGACTGGAACAGCTTCGACGTCCTCGTCGTCGACGACGAGCAGGACAACCTCGACGCGTTCCGGTTCGCCTTCAGGAAGTCGTTCAAGATCCATTATGCGCTGGGCGGCGCCGAGGCCCTCTCGCTCCTCGATCGCCTCGATCCTGCGGTGATCGTGGCGGACCAGCGAATGCCGGGGATGAGCGGTATCGAGTTCCTCAAGCAGGCGAAGGAGCGGCGCCCTGACGCGGCGGGCGTGCTGCTCACCGCCTACGCGGACATGACGGTGCTCATCGACGCGGTCAACTCGGGCGCGGTCGACCGGTACGTCCAGAAGCCCTGGAACTCGAAGGAGCTCGCCGTCATCCTCCGGCAGGCGATCGCCGGGGTCGCCACCCTCCGGGAGAACCGGCGGCTGCGCGAGCAGCTCGCGCAGTACGCGGGATACCTCGAGCGCGAGCAGCGGGACCCGATCGATTTCGGCGAGATCGCCGGCGAGAGCGAGGCCATGCGCGAGGTCGCCGCCCGGATCGGCGAGGTGGCGAAGGCGGCGACGCACGTGCTGATCGAGGGCGAGGAAGGGGCGGAGAAGGAGGTCGTCGCCCGGGCGATCCACGTGGGCTCACCGCGAGAAGAGCAGCCGTTCGTCAAGGTGACCTGCGCCGCGTTCCGGGGTGACACGCTCGAGCGCGAGCTGTTCGGCTGGCGGCGAGGCGCCTTCGACGGCGCGTTCGCCGAGCGCGCAGGCCGGCTCGAGCTCGCCCACCGGGGGACGATCTACCTCGACGAGCCGGCGCCGCTCACGCCCTCGCTCCAGGCGAGGCTGCTCCGCGTGCTCACCGACGGCGAGGTCGAGCGGCTCGGGTCGACGGAGACCACGCGCGTCGACGTGCGCGTCGTGCTGTCGCTCACGCCCGGCATCGACGAGGCCTGGGCGAGCGCGGGCGTGCTGCCCGAGCTCGTCTCCCGGCTCTCGGTGTTCCCGCTCAGGCTGCCCCCGCTCCGGGAGCGGCGCGAGGACATCCGCGCGCTCGCCGAGCACTTCCTGCGCAAGGTCGCGCGGCGCAACGCCCGCGCGGCCACCGCGCTGTCGGAGGAGGCGATCGCGAAGCTCGCGGCGTACACGTGGCCGGGGAACACGCGGGAGCTGGAGAACGTGGTCGAGCGCGCCGCCATCCTGTCGCGCGGCGACGTGATCCTGCCCGAGCACCTCGCGTTCACGGCGCGCGCGCAGCCGGCTGAGCCGCCCGCGCGCGCGCCCAGGGCCGCCGCGCCGGCGGAGCCGGAGGTGGACCCGGCCGGGAAAGAGCCCGCCGCGCCGGCGTGCGCGCGGCCAAGGCTCGACCTGAGCTCCCAGCTCGACGACATCGAGCGGCGGGAGCTCCTCGCCGCCCTGGACCGCTGCGGAGGGAACAAGGCGGAGGTCGCGCGGCAGTTCGGCATGCAGCGCACGACCCTCTATTACAGGCTGAAGCGGCTCGGAATCGACGGTTGAAGACGGTTGAAGACAGTTGAAGGCGGTCGACGAGGGCCCGCGCTCCCTGACGACACCCGACGGACGCTGACGGCCCCGCCGGGACGCCGCGGCGCGCGGCCACAGTCGACGCCGGGGGCGACTTGCGGCAGATTGCGTCGGCATGCTGAAGGTCGGCGAGCGCGCGCCGGAGATCGACACGCAGGCCATCGACGGCCAGCGCTTCGTGCTGTCGGCGCAGGGTGGGCTCTGCACGGTCGTGTACTTCTTCCCGAAGGCCTTCACGCCCGACTGCACCGTCGAGGCCCAGCTCTTCCGCGACAACCATGCCGAGATCGCGCTCGCGGGCGCCAGCATCGTCGGCGTCAGCACCGACGACCACAGGACGCAGTGCCGGTTCGCCGAGGCGCAGAAGGTCCCATACCCGATGATCGCCGACCGCGATCGCAGCGTGTGCCGCGCCTACGGCGTCCTCTGGCCGCTCATCGGCCTCGCCCGGCGGATCACCTACGTCATCACGCCCGCCCTGGAGATCGCGGCGGTCTTCCACCACGAGTTCCAGGCCAAGAAGCACCGCGACGACGTGCTCTCGTTCATCGACAAGCGCTTCCGGGCGGCGCGCCCCCCCGCGGGCTGAGCGCGGAGCCCGCCGTGCGTCCCACCCCCGAGCCCCGCGCGCCCAGCGAAGGCGCCGCGCTCCTCGAAGGAGCGGCGCCGCTGCCGCGTGACTTCTACGCTCGCCCCGCGCTCGTCGTCGCGCGAGCGTGCATCGGCAAGGTGCTCGTCCACACGACGCCCGAGGGCACCGCCGCCGGACGCATCGTCGAGACCGAGGCGTACCGCGGCCCGGAAGACCTCGCCGCGCACAGCGCGGGCGGGCGACGGACCGTGCGGACGGAGGTCATGTTTGGCCCGGCGGGCTATGCGTATGTGTTCCAGCTCTACGGCATGCACTGGGCGTTCAACATCGTCGTGGCCTCGGAGGGAGAGCCGCACGCTGTCCTCATCCGCGCCATCGAGCCGATGATCGGCCTCCCGCTCATGAGCCACCGGCGGGGCGTCGCGCCTGGGCGGATCGAGCTCACCAACGGGCCGGGGAAGCTGTGCCAGGCGCTGGAGCTCGACCGCTCCGCGTACGGGATGGATGTCTGCGGAGCGCAGCTCTCGCTGCTCCCCGGCGCTGCTGGGCCCATCGGCAGGTCGCCTCGCATCAACGTCGACTATGCAGGTGCGTGGGCGAAGAAGCCGTGGCGATTCTACGAACGCGGCAATCGCTATGTCTCCGTTCCGCCTCGCCATTGAGCGGGCGTGAGGGCGCGAGCGCTCGAAGCGCTCGCGCCCGAGCCCAGGATCGCGCGACAATGGGCGCATGGGATTCTGGCCTTTCGGGGGGCGTGAACCTGCCAACGTCGAGAGCGCGTCGCAGGTTGTCACGGCGGACACGCGTCGGGAGACCGTGCGGGGAAAGTTAACGCTCTATTTCAAGGAGCCGCAGACGCGGAGCGCCGCGGACAGGGCCGCGGAGCGGTGCGCGCAGATCGCCGGAGACCTGCTGCGCGAGGCCGCAGAGCACGAGGCGCTCCTCGGCAAGGAGGCGGAGCTCGCCGCGGCCATCGCGGCCCGCGCGCCGCGCGGCCTCCCGGGGCTCCGCGCGATCGAGCTCGCGGCGCTGCACGTTGTGACCGAGCGCACCACGCAGTCGCGGCGCGGCGAGCCGGCGCTCGTCCAGGATCCCACGCGGAGCGTGGGCGCGCGCACGCCATCGAACAAGCCCTCGCCGGGCGGCGTGAGCCGGACCACTGGCATGCCGCCGGCCAGCAGCCGCGCCTTGTCGCAGGCTCCCGGCGCGCCGCCGGTCGTCGGTCGCAACACGCCGTCGAGCATCCCTCCGCCCATCAGCGTGCGCTCGCCGCCGAGCTCCGGCGCGCAACGCGCCCGCGCCGGCGGCGCGGGCGCCGCGCGGGGGTCGAGCCCGGGGCTCATCGGCTCGCCCCCCACCGTGATCGCGGCCGCGCTCTCGCCGCTGCTGCGCGACGCGTCCACGCGGCTGCTCCTCGGATGCCTGCGGGCGCACGACCTGATCATCGTGCGCCGTGTCGCGATCGATCCAGGCGCAGCCGATCAGCTGGCCGCGCTGCTGCCCGTGTCCGAGGCGCCGCCGGGTGAGTTCGAGGCGAGCCGAGCCGCCGAGCTCTCCCGCTGGCACACGGTGCTCGGCTCGCCCGTGATCAGCCAGCTGCGCACGGAGTCGTGCGCGATCAGCGCGCAGAAGGCCCGGACCGCGCTGGGCGCCGCGAACATCGCGGCGGGCATCGCGGGGGAGCTGATCGACGCGCTCTGCCGCACCGCCTTCCCTGGCCTCGCGCTGTCGAGCGCGCACATCGATCGCTATGCGGAGCAGGATCTCAACGAGCTGGCGGCCGAGAGCATGGCGCGCATCCTCCGGCACCCGAACTCGAAGCCGCTCCGCCTCGCGCTCGGCCCGCTGCTCGACGCGGTGCACGGCGATGTGGACGGCATCTCCCGCCTCGCGAAGGCCTCCCTCGGCAGCGCGCACTGAGGCCCCATGCCGCCGCTCGGCACGTTCCCTTCTGGGCGAGCTAGCGCTAGGAGGCGCAGGTGCGACACCATGGTCTCTCCGATGAGCTCTCTTTCTCCCGCAGATCGCTCCGCGGCCACCTCTCCCTGCTCGTCGCGCTGCTCTGCGCGTGCGGGCCGGCCGAGCGCACCGTCCCGCCGCCCGCGCAACCCGTCGCGAAGGCGGCCGTCGTGAGCCCGGCCGACGCTCGATCCGGCGAAGCGGGCGCCGAGCAGGCGCTCGCGGCCTTGTCGGCGCGCGTGCTCGAGGAGTACCTGCGCGACGAGCCGGTCCGCGCCACCGAGGCGGGAGACCACCGGTACGACGCCGTGTGGCCGGACGTCACCGAGCAGGGCGAGGCCGCGCGCCGGCGCACGATCGAGGCGGCGCTGACCGAGCTCGGGGCGCTGCCCGCGGCGAGCCTCGGCGTCCAGAGCCGCGTCGACGCGGCGATGATCGACAACCAGCTGCGCTCCTGGCTGTTCGCGATCGACGAGCTCCGCGAGGCGACGTGGAACCCGATGGTGTACACGGGCCTCGTCGGCGACGGGCTCGATCCCCTGATCACGAGGAGCTTCGCGCCGCTCGAGGAGCGGCTGCGGCGCCTCGGGGGTCGCCTTTCGGGCATCCCCGCGCTCGTACGGGCCGCGGAGCGGCGCCTCACGGCGGCGCCGCCGCGCATCCACACCGAGACGGCGATCGCGCAGAACAAGGGGCTCATCGCGCTCTGCAAGTCCGAGCTCCCGGCGCTGTTCGCGTCGGTCCCGGCGCAGCAGGCCGAGCTCGACGCGGCCGCGAGGGCGGCGGCGGAGGCGCTCGAGGGCTTCGAGGCGTTCCTCGAGAAGGACCTGCTCCCGAGGAGCAACGGCGACTTCCGGCTGGGCCGCGCGCGCTTCGAGAAGAAGCTCCGGTTCACGCTGGACGACGCGACCATCGACATCGACGGCGTGGTCGCGAGCGCCCGCGCGCTGCTCGCGGCGACGCACGCCGAGATGCTCGAGACCTCGAGGGAGCTCTGGCCTGCGCTCTTCGGGAAGCAGCCCTTCCCGAGGGTCGAGGCGCAGGACGAGAAGATGGCCGCGATCAGGAAGGTGCTCGACGCGCTCGCGGCCGATCACCCGACGAACGCGACCATCGTGAAGGCGTCCGAGAAGCTCCTCGCGGAGGCGACCGACTTCGTCCGCGCGCGCGACCTCGTGCGCATCCCGGAGGAGCCCTGCCGGGTGATCGAGATGCCCGAGTACCGCCGCGGCGTCGCGATCGCCTACTGCGATGCGTCCGGCCCGCTCGAGGCGAAGCAGGAGACGTTCTTCGCGATCGCGCCGACGCCGAAGGACTGGCCGAAGGCGCGCGTGGACTCGTTCTACCGCGAGTACAACTCGAGCATGCTCGCCGACCTCACCGTCCACGAGGCGATGCCGGGCCACTTCCTGCAGCTCATGCACAACAACAAGTTCCCCTCGAAGTTCCGCGCGGTCTTCTCGAGCGGCCCGTTCGTCGAGGGGTGGGCGGTCTACACCGAGTGGCTGATGGCGCACCACGGCTTCGGCGGCCCGAAGGTGCGGATGCAGCGCCAGAAGATGGTGCTGCGCATGTCGGTGAACGCCCTCCTCGACCACGGCGTGCACGCGGGCGCGATGGGCGAGGAGGAGGCGCTCTCGCTCATGACGAAGGACGCCTTCCAGGAGGAAGGCGAGGCCGTCGGCAAGTGGCGGCGCGCCCGGCTCACGAGCGCGCAGCTCACCACGTACTTCCACGGCTTCACCGAGATGATGCGCCTGCGCGCCGAGCACGAGCGCAAGCCGGGCTTCACCGAGCGCGCCTACCACGACCGCCTGCTCAGCCACGGCTCGCCGTCCGTGCGGCACCTCCCGGCGCTGCTCTCGGAATAGCGGCGATCCGCGCGCGGCCGAGAAGGGCCGCGCGCGGCGGGAGGTCACACGGGAGAGATCGAGCCGCCGAGCTCGACGAAGCGGGCCTTGGGGAACGCCTTCTGGCAGGCATCGAGCTGCCAGTCGCCCTTGAAGAGCACGACCGCGTTCCCGTGCACATCGAGGGCGCCGTAGCCGTAGAGGTTCGACTCGAGCTCGGCGAGCGGCACCGGCTCGCCCTCGACCCAGCGGGCCAGGCTGAACGAGAGCCGCTCGATCCGGGCGTCGACGCCGTACTCGGCCGCGAGGCGGTGCTTCACAACGTCGAACTGGAGCTCGCCCACGACGCCCAGGATCGCCTCGCCCTCCCGCCCCTCGGGCGGCCGGAAGAGCTGGACCGAGCCCTCCTGCGCGAGCTGCTCGAGCCCCTTCTTGAGCTGCTTGCGCTTCATGGGATCGATCATGACGACGCGGGCGAACTGCTCCGGCGGGAACTGCGGCAGCGGGGCGTACTTCACGGGCGAGCCGCTGCAGAGCGAGTCGCCGATGAGGAAGAGCCCCGGGTCGAAGACGCCGATGATGTCGCCCGCGAAGCCGTCCTCCACGAGCGTGCGCTCCTGGGCCATGAACTGCACGGGGTTGGTGAGCCGGATGTCGCGGTCGAGGCGCACGTGGTGCACCTTCATCCCGCGCTCGTAGCGGCCGGAGCAGACGCGGAGGAACGCGATCCTGTCGCGGTGGGCCCGGTCCATGTTCGCCTGGATCTTGAAGACGAACGCGGTGAAGCGGTCGTCGTCCGGGGCGATGGGGCCCTTGTCGCTGCCGCGCGGCGCAGGCGGGGGCATGAGCTCGATGAAGGCGTCCAGGAATTGCGGCAGGCCGAAGTTGGTGATGGCGCTGCCGAAGAACATGGGCGTGACCTCGCCGCGGGCGAGCTTGTCGCGATCGAGCGCGTCACCGGCGGCGTCGATGAGCTCGATGTCCTCGCGCAGCTGGCGGGCGCCCTCCTCGTCGAGCGCCTCGACGAGCTCGGGCGCGTCGAGGGACACGACCTCCATGGGGGCGATCTCGGCGCCGTGCGCGACGAGCTCGAAGAGGAAGACCTGCTTGCGCTCGCGATGATAGACGCCGCGGAACTTGCCGCCCGCCGAGATGGGCCAGGTGACCGGGTAGACGCCGATGCCAAGGACCTCCTCGACCTCGCCGATCAGCTCGAACGGGTCGCGCCCGGGGCGGTCGAGCTTGTTGACGAAGGTGAAGATCGGCATCTGCCGGAGCTTGCAGACACGGAAGAGCTTCTTCGTCTGCGTCTCGACGCCCTTCGCACAGTCGAGGATCATGATGGCGGCGTCGGTCGCCATCAGCGCGCGGTAGGTGTCCTCGCTGAAGTCGGCGTGGCCAGGGGTGTCGACCAGGCTCAGGAGCCGGCCCTTGTACGGGAACTGGAGAACGCTGGTGGAGATGGAGATGCCGCGCTCGCGCTCCATCTCCATCCAGTCGCTGACGGCGTGGGCGCGCGCCTTCTTGGCCTTCACGGCGCCGGCGAGCTGGATGGCGCCTCCGTACAGCAGGAGCTTTTCGGTGAGGGTGGTCTTGCCAGCGTCGGGGTGGGAGATGATCGCGAACGTCTTTCGACGGGCGATCTCGCGGGTGAGCATCGGGTCGGGCACAGCGGCGCGGCAGGATAGAGGCCGTGGGGGCTGCGTCAACCCAAGGGGCGACGGAGCCAGGGCGGGCGGGGGTGGTGCGCGAGCGGGCGGCGGGGGTCCCCCCCACGAACTCGGGCCTTTTGGGGGGCTGGTGCCGCGCTGGACGGGGGACTCGGTCCGAGAGGGGGGCGCTGCGAGGCGGGCCGGCCCTCGGGTTCGTGGGGCCCACCCCCGCCGCCCGCTCGCGCACCACCCCCGCCCGCCCTGGCTCTTTGGTGTGAGGAGGGAGGCGGGGCGCTGAGAGGCGGGGCGGCCGCTGGGGTTCGTGGGGCCAGCGGCGGCTGCGCGCGGGATGCGCCGCTTCGGGCCTTTGTAAGGGGTCGTTATTTCGGGGCGCGGAGGGAGAGGGAGACGGTGACGCCTACGGGGTCGGCGCTGGGGGTGCCGATGGGCTTGTTCTTGAGGAGCTGACGGATGCAGCGCTGCGCGTCGGGGGTGACGCCCCGTGAGTCGAGGATCTCGACACCCTCGGCGCGGCCGCGCACACGGACAAGGAACTGGACCTTGATGCTGCCCGAGGCGCCAGAGAGGCCGCCATGGTCGGCAACACACTTCGCAAGGTCGGGGGCGACCTTTTCGAGCCGCTTGGCCACGTTCGGGACGTCGCCGTTCATGAACTCGGGCTCCTTGATCTCCACGAGAGGAAGCGGGGCCGACACGATCGATGCATCGGGCACGCCGCCGTCGATGGGGCCGGCATCGCCGGGAACACCGCCGTCAGGCGGGGGGGCGCCGCCGTCGGGAGAGGGCGGCTCGGGCTGCGGCGACGGCGGGAGCCAGCCGGCATCGGCCTCGCCGGGCTCGAGGCACCGCACGAAGCCACGGTGCGGATCCTCCAGCGCGCCGTGCGGACACCGCGGAGCGCCGCCCCCGTCAGGCGTCGCCGCCGTGATCCACCCCTGATCCGGCTCCTGCCGCGGCGGCGCGCCGCCCTCGGCGACCGCGCCGACACATGCGCCGACAGCGCCCATCGACAGCGCCACAGAGATCGCCCACTGACCCAGACGCCCACCTGCTGCTCTCCACCGCATCGGGCGCTGTGATACTGCGGAACGGGCGCGCGTACAGGAGAAACCGCGGGGAGCTCGCCGAGGCAGCCGCGAGGCGCTCGCCAACGGCGGCGACGACCGCGGTCCCTGAGCCCGCGAAAGCGGGCTCAGAGGGCGATGTGAGCGAGCGATCCCGCCGAGGCGTCCCAGAGCGCCTGTGCCCGGGACAGGGCGTCCGCATGCGCCTTGGTCCCCTCGGCAGGGCCTGTCACGGAGATCACGCCGCTCGCGCCGAGCTCGATCCGCTCGATCCCTGCGTCCGGGAGCTCGTCGCGGAGCTCCTTCGTCATCCGCTCGCCGATGCGCTGGAGGAGGCGCGCGAGCCGCTCAGGCGTGATGTCCCGGAACACGAGCACCTGCGGGAGGGGGAGCTCCGAGACGAGGCGAGCGCGGTCGGAGAGGCCCTGCTCGCCGAGCCGCCTCTCGACGAGCGCCGCGAACACGCTCCCGTACGCCCGGTCGACCTGCTCCCGCCGGAACCGCTCGTCGATGGCCGGGCCGAGCCGCGTCTCCAGCTGCGCGACGCCGTTCAGCCCGTTGGCGAAGCGCCCCTCGTTCTGCGCGAAGTACTCCCCGCGCGCGCGCAGGTCGCTCGCCAGCGACGCGAAGTGCTCGCCCATCGTCGAGAGGGCGCGCAGCACGAGATCAGTGAACTTGAGCTCCTCCCGGATCCAACCCACGTCCGTCACCCGGTCGGCCATGAACGGCCAGACGACGAGGTTGTAGTAGTTGTTGAAGTCGAGGAGGTACTTCAGCCGATACAGCTCGAAGGAGCCGAACACCGGATACATGCGCTCATAGAGCCGGAGCGTGCTGTCGTACTTGAACCGGTAGTACGCGTCGTAGGCCGCGACCCTCTCCTCGAACCCGGCGCGGTCGCCGCGGACGTCAGAGAGGATCATCTGCGTGATGAACTCGTTCGCGGTCGCGATGAAATCGGATCCCGGGCTGTAGAAGGGATCGGTGAACGCGCCGGCCTCGCCGGTGACGGCGTAACGATCGGCCGAGAAATACTGCTCCGCGTGGTACGGCAGGTGGGCATAGCTCTGGAAATCCTCGAGCTCTGCACCCTCGAGCAGCTCGCGCGCGGCGCGGTGGGCGCCCAGGAAGCGCTCGAACTCCGCGCGCGTGCGCGGCCCGGGCAGCGTGCCGGTCGGCGCGTTCCCCGCGCCGATCCGGTCCTTGTCGAACACGACGCCCACGCTCATCAACGCGGGTCGGGGATCCGCGTTCGCGGTCCCCTCCAGGTCGCCCGCGAGCGGGATGAACCAGATCCAGTACCCGTCGTACATGAAGTGGTTCGTCGACAGGTGGCGCGACGTGTACCGCGCGCGCGACCGCCACGCCGCGTCGGTGACCGCATCGAGCCCCGCGACGCCGCGGTAGCGCCCCCACGCGGCCGCCGTGTTGAGCCGCGTGTCCTTGTGCACCTTCACGCCGAGCTTGCGGAAGAGCACGTGCCGCCGCCCGGAGGCGTCGCACACCCAGCGGCAGGCGACCTCGCGTCGCTCGCCGCCCTGCTCGTAGACGACCGTGTGCCGACCGCGCCCGTCGATCGCGACGTCGACCACCTTGGCGCCGAGCTCGACCTCGGCGCCCGCGGCGCGGTTCATGGTCACGAGATCGCGCTCCAGCCGCGCGCGCTCGAGCTGAAAGCTCGGGTGGAACGGCATGTGGTCGGAGCCGATCTCGCTCATCCGGGGCAGCGGGAGATCCTTGTCCGGAGAGTCGAAGAAGAAGCGGAGCCCGTTCTTGGGCAGCTGGTGCTGGTAGAGGTACGTGCCGAGGTTCAGCCGGCGAACCATGTAGTTCGCCGCGACCTCCACCGTGCTCTCGCCGACCTTGTAATCCTCCATCGCCTCGGCGGCCTCGAGCACGAGGACCCCGAGGTCGGGGCACGCGAGGCGGAGCTGCCGCGCGAGGAAGCCGCCGGCGATGCCGCTGCCGATGATGACGATATCGAACGTGCGCATGACGAAAGCCCTTATACCGTGCCCCCGCCGGGTGGCGCGGGCTCTCCGAGCAGCTCGGCGCGGAGCGCGCCAGGCATCGCTCCCACCTCGTCCGGGCGGAGCAGCCCGTCGCCGTGGATGATCGACGCCGAGAGGCGACCGCCGAAGCGGCTGAAGATCACCTGGAAGCCGGGCGGCGCGACGACCGCGGGCAGCGGGTACGCCGAGCGCACCGGGAGCCCCGCGAACCGCTCCACCGTCACCGCGCCTGGGTTCGAGACGATCAGCGAGGCGAGCTCACCCTGGAAGGGCTGGTCCCCTAGCCAGCGGTAGATCGGGCCGGGCAGCCAGCGGGCCAGATCGAGCGCGGCGATCATGGCGAGATCGAGCCTGTCGCGCACCACGGTGCGCTGCTGCTCGGCCAGGCGGGCCACCGCGCGCGCGTCGTCGTGGAGCTCGTCGCGGCCGAGCGAGAGCAGGGCCATCGTGAGGTGATTGCCGAAGAGCCGCCGCGCCCCCCCCTTGGGGTCGAGCGAGAGGGGCAGCGGGATCACGTGGTGCGGCGGGGCGAAGCCGCGGCCCGCGAGCGCCCGGTCGGCGAGCCGCGTCGCCGCGATCAGCATGAGGCTCGTCTCGGCGAGCCGCGCGCGCTGGCGCACCCGGAGATCGAAGGCGCGCGTCTCCTCCGCCGAGAGCGTGAGCCGGAGGACGCGGGAGGCCGAGGGCCGCACCTCAGGACAGGCGCGCGCGAGCGACAGGATGGGCGCGCGGCCGAGCGCCAGCACGTGGGCCTTGTACGCGCGCGCCAGCGCGATCCGCTCGTCGCGGTCCATGGCAGCCAGCAGGCGCTCCGGCGCGTCGTGCCGCTCCTGCCGCGGCGGCGGGTCGTCAGGCGCATCGCCGCTCCCGGAGCCCAGCCAGGCGGCGAGCCGATCCGCGCCCCTGCCATCCGTCAGCGCATGGTGGTGGCGGAGCACGACCGTATCGCCGTCGCCCACCTCGCGCACGACGTCGAGCGCCCACGGCCGCTCCGCAGAGGTCCGGTCCGCGAGCAGCGCCTCGATGCGCGCCGCGCGCTCGCGCTCGCCCTCCACCTCGTGGAGGCGCAGCCCGGGGGCGCGCCGGTGGTGATCGACGACCCAGCGGGGCCGCCCCGCCCGCCCGAGCACGCTGTTGTCCAGCCGGAACCGGAGCTCGGGGAGCGCCCGGGTCGCGCGCTCGAGCCGCACCGCGAGCCGCGCCAGATCGAGGCGGCCGTCGAGCTCGATCACGAACAGGCAGTGGTTGCCCGCCTGGCCGCGCGATCGCATGGCGCGATCGTTCATGAGGTGGAAGAAGTCGATCCCCCCGAGCAGAACGGGCGATGTCATGGTCTCCGCAAGGCACCGCCGATCAGGGGGGAGCCGCGGGCGACCCTAGCAGCCACGCGGGCCGCACGACAGCGCCCGCAGGCGCGGGATCACGCATCCTCGCCACGCACGCCGCGCGCCCGCGCAAGAAAACGAAATATCCACGCCATGGATACATGGTTCATCCTATATTCATGGTGTGAATCTTTCGGCGATCGACGTCAACCTGGTGATCGCGCTCGACGCCTTGCTGCAGGAGCGCAGCGTGACGCTCGCGGCCCGCCGGGTGGGCCTCAGCCAGCCCGCCATGAGCCACGCGCTGACGCGGCTGCGCGAGCTCTTCTCCGACCCGCTGCTCATCCGGGTCGGCCGGCAGATGGCGCTCACCTCGCGCGCCGAGGCGATGACGCCGCAGGTCACCGCGATCGTCCACGATCTCGCGGGCCTCTTCGGCGAGACGACGCCGGCCTTCGACCCGGCGACGAGCGATCGCGCCTTCCGGATCGCCGCCACGGAGTACGTGGAGCTCGTCCTCCTGCCGCGGCTCAACGCGGCGCTCGCGCAGGGCGGACCGAGGCTCGCGCTGCACCTGCTCCCGCTCGACGGCCGCGCCGTGGACGCGCTCCGGAGCGGCGAGATCGATCTCGCGATCGGCGTCTTCCCGCAGGAGAGCCTCCCCTCCGACCTGCGCCGCGCGCCCCTCTTCGACGATCGCTTCGCGGGGCTCGCGCGCATGAGCCACCCCACGGCGCGCGGGCACGTCGATCTCCAGACCTACGCGGCCCTCCCGCACGTCGTCGTCCCCAGGCGCGGCGCCCACGACGGGGTCGCGGACGATCTCATCGCGGCGCGCGGGATCGCGCGCCACGAGGCCATGACGGTGCCGCACGTGTTCCTGGTGCCGCACGCCATCACCGCGTCGGACCTCGTGGCCACCGTGGCCACGCGCCTCGGAAGGGCGTTCTCCAGCCTGGTGCCGCTCCGCAGCTTCGACCTGCCGTTCGAGCTGCCGCCCATCGAGATCGCGATGGCGTGGAACAGCCGGACGGAGGGCGATCCCGCGCGGGCGTGGCTGCGCGCCGTCGTGACGGACACCGCCCCGAGCCCGCGGGAGGCGGGCCGGCGCAAGCGAGCCTGAGGGGGTTGAGGGTGCGGCGAGGCACGCCGCGCCGCGCCACGCCGCGGGCTACCGGCCGAGCGCCTCGGCGCGGTTCACGATGCGCGGCGTGAGGAAGATGACGAGCTCGTTCCGCGTGTCGCTCGCGCGGCGCCGCTGGAAGAGGAGGCCGAGGACCGGGATGTCCCCGAAGAACGGCACCTGATCGAGGTTCCGGCCGGTGTTGCGGGTGAAGATCCCGCCGATCACCGCCGTGTGCCCGTCCATGATCAGGAGGTCGGTCTCCGCCTCGCGCTTCAGGATGGTGGGGTCGCCGCGGGCCGACGTCTGGTTGAAGTCGGGCTCGTCGCGGTTGATCTTCACGTGCATCGCGACGCTGCCGTCGGACGTGACGTGCGGCTTGACGAGCAGCTGGAGCTTGGCCTCCTGGAAGGTCGTCTGCACGCCCTGGGCGCTGATCTGCGAGAACGGGATCAGCGTCCCCTGGCTGATCCGCGCCTCCCGGTTGTCGAGCGTGAGGATGCGCGGGCTCGAGACGACCCGCAGCATGCCGCTCGCCTCGGCCGCGGAGAGCCGGACGCCGAGGTTGACGGTGTTGTTGATCGAGCCGAGCGTGAAGCCGAGCGCGCCGCCCTGCCCGGCGCCGACGACGGCCGGCAGGTTCACCGCGAAGTTCGGGTTCGAGACCTGGCTCGCGAACGGCGAGAGGCCGCCGGTCGGGCTGTTCGTGTCGGTCGCGCCGCCGGCGATGCCGATCGCCGAGGGGAAGACGAGCCCCGTCGGGTTGCCGGTCGCCGCGCTGAACGTCCCGTCGCCGCCCCACTGGATGCCGATGTCGCGCACGTAGCGGCTCGTCGCCTCCACCACGCGCGCCTCGATCAGCACCTGCGGCGTCTGCGTGTCGAGCGAGCGGACCAGCTCCTCGATCTGGTTCAGGTTCCCCGCGACGTCGCGCGCGATGAGCACGTTGGTCCGCTCGTCGACCGCCAGCGAGCCGCGCGGCGAGAGCATGTCCTTCGAGCGATCCTGGAGGTCCTTCGCGTCCGCGTAGTTGATCGGGATGAGCCGCGTCTCGAGCGGCGCGAGCTGGAGCTCGCTCTTGCGCCGCGCGATCGCGAGCTCCCGCTCCTTGTTGAGATCGGCGATCGGGGCGACGCGGATCATGTTGCCCTGCCGGACCACGCCGAGGCCCTTGGCCTGGAGCACCGTCTCGAGCGCCTGGTCCCACGGGACGTTGCGCATCCGGATGGTGACCGTGCCGCTCACGTTGTCGGCGGTCACGATGTTGACCCGCCCCACGTCGGAGATGAGCCGGAGGACGTTGTGGATGTCGGCGTCCTTCAGGTCGAGGTCGATGCGCCGCCCCGTGAACCGCCGCTGCTGCCCGGCGATCGCGGGCATGAAGGCGCCGGCCTGGTCGGGCTCGACGAGCGACTCCTGGCTGCTCGCCGCGCCATCGAACGACGTCTCCACCTTCGGCGCCCCGTCGTCGAGGAGCGCCTCGCGCGCCACGGTGCGGGTCCGCCTCGCCGCGCCGCCGTCGGCGGCGATCCCCGAGAGCGTCGTGGGCAGCGCGCCCTTCGCGACGCTCAGCACGAGCGCGTTGCCCTCGCGCGCGACCACGCCCGAGGCGCCCTCGGCCTGCTCGACCTCGACGACGACCCTGGAGCCGTCGCTGTTGCGCCGGAACGTCGAGATGGCCCGCACCGGGCCGCCGAAGGCGCCGACGTCGAGCTTGCGCTGGAGGGCGTCGGGGAGCCGGACGCCGCTGAGCTCGATGACGCGGCGCCCCCCCTTGCCGATCGACTCGCGGTAGCTCGGGATCGACGAGAGCTCGATGACGACCCGGTCGAGCGTCGCCTGGTGGTCGAAGCGCACGTCGGTGATCGTCGCCGGCTCGCGCGCCGGCGCCGCCGCCGCTGGGCCGGCCGGGGCCCGCGCCGCCATGGGCGCCGTCGCGTCGGCGGCGGCGAGCTCGATCACGAGCGCGCCCTGCTCGGCGCGGATCCGGTAGGCCGCCGGGCGCGCGAGCTGCACGAGCACCCGCGTCGTCCGCTGGGTCGCCTTGCCGAACCCTTGCGTCATCACCCCGGCCACGATCGCGTTGCCGCTCGTGATCGCGCCGGACGCCCCGCCTGCCTCGGCGCCCTCGAGGTCGACGAGGAGCCGCTTGCCGCCGTCCGCCACCCGCGCCGAGAAGCGCGGCTCGCCGCTCGTCGCGACCACGATCTCGGCCTTGCCCTCGTCCGGTGCCGTGAGCCTGACGTCGCTGACCTTGATCGGGGCGGCGGCGTCTGCGTCTCCCGCAGGAGCGCCGAGGATCAACATCACCCCGAGTGCCGCAGCACGGCGAAGCGCGCCCCGCCTCGGGCGATAGTCTCGATTGCTCTTCATTGCACTCCCGCTTCGCGGTGACGCGAGATCTGCGTCACGCTGTCGGGAGGCTACTTCGGGTGCCCTGTGCGGGCCCAATTCGTGGCGGTCACGGGGCGCCGAGGGCCGCCTCGTTCTCCTCGCCGAGCGGCCTCAGCGCGATCACGCGCGTGGTCGGCGGGATCTCCGGGTGCGACGGGTCCTCGCGGATGAAGACGACGTCCGAGTCGCGGATCCGATCGATGCGCCAGTTCACGGCCACGTCGACGCCCGTGGGGCCGCCCGCGTGCACGATCTCGGCCTTGCCGACGAAATCGCCCACCTTCACCACCCACCCGAGCCCCGTGGGATCGGTGAGCAGCGCGCGGGCGGGCGCGCGCGAGACGACGCCGACCAGCCTGAGCTCGTCGAGCGCAAAGCGATCCACGAGGACCTGGCGCTGGATCGTCACCCGGCCCCGGGCCTGCGTCGCGAAGAGCGACTCGAAGCTCCGGAACGGGTCGCGGCTCCGGTCGCTCTCGGAGAAGTCGGCCTCCTGGAACTCCCGGAGCGGCAGCGGCGGCAGCTCTGGCGCGCCGGCGTCGGCGGCCGCGGACGCGGCGCCGGCCGCGGGCGCGCGCGGCGGCGAGGCGGAGGCCTGCGCCCCGGGCGGGCGTGCCTGGGTGGAGGAGGTCATCGGCTCTTCCTCCTCGCACCCCGCGAGCGCGAGGGCCGCGGCGGTGGTCGCCCCGAGGGCGAGCAGCATCATCCGGCCGGCCTTCACCGGACACCTCCGCCGCTGCGGCGCTTCACGCCGCTCGTCGCGGTCTCCCCGGGGCGCACGGCGCGGAACGCGGTCGCGAGGCACTCCACCTTGACGTCCACGTCGGTCCCCACGACCTTCGGCTCCTTGATCTCGACCTCCTCGAGGTTGATGATGCGATCGAGCTGCCCCACGCCGTGGAAGAACTTCGCCACCTGGTGGAACTTGCCGGAGAGCGTGAGCTGCATCGGCACCTTGGAGAAGAACTCCTGCGGGATCTCCTCGGTGGGGCTCCATGACGTCAGGTTGACGCCGGAGACGGTCGCGACGCCCTGGATGGCGGAGAGGAAGGCCGGCGTCTCGGACTCGTCCGGGAGGATCTTCTTCTGCTCGCGGCTCATCTGCTCGCGGCGGGTCTTCTCGTCGAGGTCCTTCTGGTAGGCGGCCTTCGACGCCTGCGCCTTGGTGAGCTCCGCCTGGAGCACGCCCTGCTTCTGCACGGCGCCCTCGATCTGCGAGTCGACGTCGGCGTAGAAGCCGACGAAGTACAGGATGCCGACGAGCGCCGCGAAGAGCGCGCCGACACCGAGCTTGGCGAGCGGCGGCAGCCGGTCGAGCGCCGAGCCGGCCTGCACGGGCATGGGCTTCGTGGCCATCAGTACCTCACCTTCAGCTGCAGCGCGAACGAGACGAGCTCGAGCCGCGACTCCTTCTCGTTCTCCTTCTTCCCCGGGAGCAGCTGCACGTCGTAGAAGTACGAGGACAGCTTCAGCCGCTGGGCGAGCTCGTAGACGTCGGTGCCGTCGCGCGCGAGCCCCTCGATGCGCACGGTCCGCTCGGACTCGACGTAGCTCGTGAGCCACAGCCGGCGGCTGTCCCAGGAGGGGTTGTAGACGGCGAGCGGGTTCTCCTTGCGGAGCTGCGCGAGCTTGTCCGGGTCGGCGGTCGGCCCCTTGCCGTTCGTGAGCAGCTGCGCGAGCTCAAGGAGCACCGCGGTCGGCCCGCTGCGCGCGGCCTGGAGCTTCGCGATCGCGTCCTCGCGCGCGCGCAGCACCTCGAGCGCCTTCTTGATCTCCTCGTGGTTCGCGACGAGCGTGCGGATGTCCTGGATCTGGCTCTGGAGCAGCGAGTTCTTCCGGTTCTGCTCTTCGAGCTCCTCGACCTTCGTCTGGTGGAAGAGGAAGAGCGCGACGATCTCGAGGATCACGACGCCGAGCGTGACGAGCAGCCACCGCTGGCTCGCCTGGGGCGCGGCCCCGCGCGTGCCGCGCCGCTGCGGGAGAAGGTTGACGCGAATCACGAGCGCTTCTCCCGGTCCTTGCGCATCGCGAGCCCGAGCGAGACGCAGAACTGCGCCGCCCGGAGCCGGAGCAGCTCCTGGTTGACTTCCTTCGCTTCCACGGTGATGCGCTCCATCGGCTGGATCAGCTCGACGGCCACCCGGGCGCGCCGCCCGATCGCGGCGGGCAGCGCCGGCAGGTTGGACGAGCCCCCGGTCAGGTAGATGCGGTGCATGTCGCCCTCACCGCTCGTGGCCAGGAAGAAGTCGAGCGAGCGCTGGATCTCCCCCGCGATCGAGTCGCACACCTGCTCGATGGTCTCGATGACCTGCGCGGGCACGCCGCCCGGCCCCGAGGTCACGCTGGCGCACTTGAACTCCTCGGCCTGCTCGAAGCTGATGCCGAGCTTCCGCTGGATCTGCTCGGTGATGTAGTTGCCGCCGTTGCCGATGTCGCGGGTGAACGCGCTCGCGCCGCGCGACACGATGTTGATCGACGCGAGGCTCGCGCCGACGTTGATGATGGCGAACGTCTGGTCCGGCGGGATGCCGCGGTTCACCTCGAACAGGTTCTGGACGGTGAACGCGTCGATGTCCACCACCATGGGCTTGAGCTTCGCCGTCCTGGCGATCTGGGTGTAGTCGTTGATCTCGTCGCGCTTCGCGGCGACGAGCAGGAGGTCCATCTGCCCGGCCTCGGGGCGCCGGCGCAGCACCTCGTAGTCGACGTGGACGTCCTTGATGTCGAAGGGGATGTGCTGCTCGGCCTCCCACTGGATCTGCTCGTCCAGCTCGGCGGCGGTCATGAGCGGCACCGTGATCTTGCGGATGATGACCGCCTGACCGCTGATGCTGAGCGCGATCTCGCGCTGGCGGATCTTCGCCTCGGAGAAGGCCCGGCCGAGCGCCTCGACGATGGCCTGCGCGTTCATGACGTGGCCGTCGACGATGGCCTGCGGCGCGAGCGGCGCGTAACCGAGCCGCACGAGGCCATAGCCTCTGCGGCCTTCCTTGATCTGAGCGATCTTGATCGCGCTCGATCCGATATCGACCCCGATCAAGTTCTTGCCTTCCGACATCCCGTCCGTCCTGCTCCGCGCCCACCGTGGTGAAGCAAGGGAAGCCCGGGCTGCGTTGCCCGGCTCCCGGGCGCCCGATCCCCTGTGATCGCCTCTGGTCGCTTCTGGCGAAGCTTCGCACCACCGACGATCGCTGGGCAAAAAACCGCTTTACGCTCGCCTCCCGCCCGCCTATCGAAGTTCGATATGCGGTGCGGCGCCGCCGGTCGGGCCGGCGAGCGCGCGCCAGCCCAGGGTAGCACCGTCCGGGGCTCGGTCGTCGGGCACGGATGACGTCAGGTCAGAGTCCCCTCATGCATCCGGAGTTCTCCCGTTTCTGCGGCATCGGCCCCCGCGCCGGGGCCGCGATGGAGCCCACCTCTTCGTCATCGCGCTCATCGCGGCTGCGATGTGCGCTCGCCGCCCTCGCGGCGGCCTTTCTCCTGAGCGCCGCGCCCGGCGCGGCGGTCGCCGAGGACGGCCAGCACACGGTCTACGCCGGCCAGACGCTCGGCAAGATCGCGAAGCGGTACCGCATCACGGTCGACGCGCTCCGCGAGGCGAACGGGCTCAAGCCTGGCCAGCGGATCCATCCGGGCCTCGTCCTCGTGATCCCGGAGCGGGGTGAGCCCGGCGCGCGAGCGCGGTCCACGCGCGCCGTGCCCGGCCGGGCCGCCGCGCTGCGCGACGAGCGGGAGCGGAGCCGCGGCGCCAGCGCGAAGGAGCGCGACGACGAGGCCCGTCCCCCGGGGAAGGGCTCGACGAAGAGGGACGCGGCGATGCCGCCCAACAAGCGCTATGCGCAGCGACCCAAGCGTCCCGGATGGGTCCGCCTGGTGCGAGGCGCCGAGCGGCTGGACCTGCAGCTGCTCACGCCGAAGGGGCGGCTCGTGCCCAAGGCCCTCCCCAAGCTCAGCCGGCTGATGCGCGCGTCCCCCACCGCCTCGATTGCCATCGATCCGCGGCTGGCCACGCTGATTGGCATGGTGAGCGACCACTTCGGCGGCAGGCCCCTCCGCGTCGTCAGCGGTTATCGCCCCTACTCCCCCACCCAGTACACCCCGCACTCCAACCACAACCACGGTCGCGCCGTCGATTTCATGGTCGAGGGCGTGCCCAACACCGTGGTCCGCGATTTCTGCCGAGGTTTCCGCAACGCAGGTGTCGGATATTATCCCAACTCTACGTTCGTTCACCTGGACGTCAGATCAGATAAAGTGTACTGGGTGGATTACTCGGGGCCTGGAGAGCCGCCGCGCTACGAGGGAGCGAAGGGTTCCGTGGCGGCCGATGAAGCGGCGCGTGATGTCCCTGTGTCCGCAGAAGAAGAGGTGTATGGGTCAGGAGAGCCCCGTGCCCCTCAGCCACAACCCATGAATACTACAGGGACAAACTCGGACACGGTGCGCAGCGGCAGCGAAACGGAGAAGGTCCTGGGGTCAGGTTCACCCACCCTTGCTCCTGAAACTTCGCCCGCGAAAAGGTGAGCTGTCCCGGCCGCTGGCTATAATCCACACACTGAACATCCGCACCAGACACAATTGCACGGCTCTGCCTTGCACGCTGCGAGAGTTGTGGCACCAATCCACCTCACGTGCAGCAATCGACCCGACTGCAGCGGGAGGGGCTCGCTCCTCCCATGTCGCTCCCCCCGTGCTGTGACAGGGGCGAGTTCGTCCAGCCGGTCGCCTTCGGCGCGACGTGTCCGGTCGTTCCGTGTGAGCACGCGCTGATGGAGGCGCCTTCTGCCCTCGGCCTCGATGGAGCGCCGAACGTCGCGGTGCAGGAGCCGGGCGCGTCGCTCTCCCACGAGCTTTGGGAGTCCGCGGAGGTCGCGTCAAGATGCGCGCACGAAATTTGGGAATCCGTGGAAGCCACGTCGGCCTGCACCTACGAGGGTCCGTGGCAGTCGTTGGAGCCGAACATCGAGCCGGACAGCGGCTCGTGTAGCCCGCCGCGCTGTACCGGCGCGGCCTGCACGGGCGGGCCGCCCGACCACGAGCCGACGTGCGCGCCGCTCCGCCCGGAGGTGCTGCAGGGGTACTTCCCGCTCGTCCGCAAGCTGGTCCGGCAGGTGTCGCGCCACCTGCCGCCCAACGTGCAGCGCGACGACCTGCTCAGCGCAGGGATGCTCGGGCTCGTCGACTCGCTCCGCAAGAACGGCGGGAGCGACGGCGAGACGTTCGCCGGCTACGCGAAGCTCCGGATCCGCGGCGCGATCGTCGATGAGCTCCGCGCGCAGGACTGGCTCTCGCGGCGGGCGCGCGAGGCGGTCGAGGCGGAAGCCGCCAGCAAGGTCGGCGGCGCGACCGTCTTCGTGAGCCTGAGCGAGGTGACCCCGACCGAGGAGTCGGTGCACATGTCCGGCGAAGACGACCCGATCGAGGCGATCTCGGCGCAGGCGACCCGGCGGGCGCTGTCCTTCGCGATCGCGCAGCTCCCGGAGCGGGAGCGGCGCGTGATCGGCATGTACTACTTCGAAGGGGCGAAGCTGAAGGACATCGGCGCAGAGCTCGGGATCGGCGAGCCGCGCGTCTCGCAGCTGCACACGCGCGCGCTCGGCATGCTGCGAGGCATGCTGTCCCACGCCTGACCGCCCGCGCTCAGGGGGCGAGCCGGCGCGCCCGGCCGGGCATCGCGACGCCGACCGCGAAGAGCGCGGTCTCCTCGTAGGTCTGCTGGAGGGCGGGGTCCCCGGAGGCCCGGTGCACGAACGCGTTGCGGTGCGCGCCGCGATCGAGCGCGACCACGCGGGCGCAGCCGAGGTCGAGCAGCGCCTCGGTCGTCGCCTCGTCGCTGTCGAAGGTGGTCGTGGCCACGAGCAGCGTGCCGTCGTCGAGCACACAGGCAGCGCTGCGCCGGCGCATGGTCCCGATCTCGCGCGCCTCCGGCCGCAGCCTGCCGTCGTCGGCGGTGAGCGGCAGCTCGGTCGCGTCCGCGCCCGGCCCGAGCGGGGCGCCGCCCGCCGGGCGGATCTCGATACGACCCTGGCGGACCAGCAGCAGGCCTCCCTCGCCGCGGAAGCGAAGGCCGACGGTGCCGTCCACGGCGAGCCCGCGCGGGCCCCGCCGCCGGCCGGTGCCGACGCCGATCGCAGCGAGGACCTGCTGCCGCTCGCCGGCCGGCACCTCGGCGTCGAGCTTCGGCGCGCTCCGCGGTGAGATCTCGCGCGAGCCGGCGCGGAGACGGAACAGGAACCGGTCCGGAGCGAAGGCGTGGACGCGGACCTGCGCGCCGAGGTGCACGGTGTCGGCGGCGTACACGGCCGGGCTCCACGCCGGGGGCGGCTGCGCGCCGCCGTCCTCGGTCCAGCCCACGCTCTCGCCCGGCAGCGACAGGTCCGGCGCCGGGGGACCGTGCGTCCAGCGCGACTCGAAGAAGAGAAAGGGGCGCGGCGACGCAGCCGCGGCGTGCTCCGGCGGCGCGATCGACATCGCGGGCGAGAGGCGCTCGGCGGTCAAGATGCCGTCCTGCTGGGGGCTCAGGAAGGCGACGCCGAGGGGGTCCGGCGCCCTGCCCAGCGAGACGCCGGCGAGGCACCCGGCGCGCTCGAGCGCCGCCCGGAGCGCGGCCGCGTCGAGGGCGCTGCCCCACGCGTGGATCACGAAGCCACGGTCGGTCATGCACAGCGCCGCGCGCTCGACGACGAGCTCGTCGCCGTCGCCGGGCGAGAGCGTCGCGCTCGCCGGGGCGCGCTCCGCGGGAGGCCCGGCGAGGATGGCGAGCGGGGCCGCGGCGCTCCCTGCCTCGAAGAGCGAAGGGCCCTGCCAGAGCGCCCACGGGAAGCGCGTGGATCCCTCCGCGCGGGGCGCGCCTGTGCTCGCGGCCGGCGGGCGCTGCCAGAGCGCCCAGGGGATGCGCTCGGCATCGCCGCCGGACGGCCACGCGCCGAAGTACGGCCGGCCCGAGAGGTCGACCCCGAGCGTCGCCGCGCCGTCGCGCGGGGGCACGAGCGCGCGGCCGCCGACGACCATGCCGAGCGCCTCCGTCCCCGCGCGGGGTTTGCCCGGCTCGCGCGTGGAGGCGCCGAGGCCGATGGCGCCGCGGAGCGTCGACGGGTAGGGGAGCTGCCCTGTGCCGCGCGGGCCGACGGTCGGCCTGGGCGCCTCGTATCCCGCCTGCAAGGTGAACCGGATGTGCCGGGTGTCGATCGCCAGCAGGTGGACGTGCAGCTCGGGCCGCCGCGGATCGGGCCGGAGGGTCGTCGCGGCGAACGGGCTGGAGGGGCGCTGCGGATCGTCCTCGATGCCGGGGAGCGTACGCGGGAGCGAGGGAGCCACCAGCACCCAGGCGCCCTCCCCCGGGAGCGGGGGATCGACCGCCGGCGCGACCGGCGGCGGCGGCCAGAGCGAAGGCCACCCCTCCGGCGAGGGCTCGGGAGACGCCGGGCCGCGGGTCACGTACGCCGCGGCCGGCGCGGCGCGGAGCCTCACCGACGCGCGATCCGCGGCGAGCGCGAGCCGCTCGACCGCGGCCGCCGCCGTCGGACCGAGCAGGCGCTCGGCGGACGGCCCGGCGAGCTCGCCGAGCGAGGGCACGCGGCGCGGGAGGTGGTGCGCGCGGGCGACGAACGGATCACGTCCGCCCGTGTCGACCTCGCCGGTGCTGGCGTTGAGCGCCGCCGGGACCGCCTCCGGCCCGAGCGCCATGACCAGGCCCTCGTCGACGAGGTCGAGCCGCGCAGACGCGGGCGGGTTGTCGAACGAGATCTCGGTGCGCGACGCGCCGTCCACGCTCCCGGTCTCGAGCCAGCCGTCGACCGCCGCGCGGAGCCGCTCGCCGAGGGGCCGCGCACCCGCGCGCCCATCGCCGCCCAGATCGATCTGCGTGATCCCCTGCACGACGCCGAAGGCGGAGGTGGTCACCGCGACGCGGCTGCCGCGGGCGACGAGGCCGCGATCATCGCCGAGGGGCGTCCCGGTCAGGTTGCGCACGCCGTCCAGGCTCACCGGCCGGCCGGAGCGGGTGAGCCGCACGCGCGCGCGGTACAGGTCGGCGGCGCCGCGCCCGTCAGGCGCGCGCTCCGCGGCGCCTGGGTGCGCGGCGCGCGGGACGCCAAGAAACAGCACCCGGCGGCCCAGGAGCGCGTCGGAGAAGAACCCGCCGCGCTCCTCCCAGACGAAGTCGTCCGGGTTGACGGCGCCGCCGATCGCCTCGCCGAGCATCCCGGCGATGGCGTCCGCGGTCCGCGCTGGCGGGGGCGGCGTCGCGAGCCGCGCGACGACCCCGAGAAGAGCGACGCCGAGCGCGATCGGGAGCCGACCGCGCAGGTGATCGATCCACGGCGAGAGCGGTCGGTCCGTCATCCCTGCGCGCGCGCGCTCCCTCCGGAAGCCGCGCCAGCCTGCGCCGCCGCGACGCGCGGGCGGATCCCGAGGAGCTGGCGCGCGCGGTCCGGCTCGACCACCTCACGGCCAACGCTCCGCGCGAAGGCGGCGGCGCGCGCGACGAGCGGCGCGCTCCCCTCGGCGAGCACGCCCTTGTCCAGGTAGATGTTGTCCTCCAGCCCGACCCGCGCGTGCCCGCCGAGCTGCATGGCGAGCTCGGTCATCGGGCGCTGGTGGCGGCCTACGGCGGCGACGCCCCAGGTGGCGCCTTGCGGGATCTGGGTGATCATGAACCGGAGCACGTCCTCGCGCGCCGCGATGCCCCCGGGCACCCCCAGGACGAACTGGAAGTGGAGCGGCTCCGCAAGCAGCCCCTCGGCGACAAGGCTGAGCGCCTCATGGATATGGCCGACCTCATAGCACTCGAGCTCGGCGACGCTCCCCCCAGCGCGGATGCGGGCCGCCATGTCCCGGATGAGGGGCCGGGTGTTGTCGAAGATCCCGTCGCCGAAGTTGAGCGTGCCGCAGTTCAGGGTGGCCATCTCGGGGCTGCAGAGCAGCGGCTGGGCGCGCTCGTCGACGCCCATCCCGACGGCCCCCCCGGTCGACGTCTGGACGATGACGTCCGTCTTCTCGTTGATCGCGGCGATCGCCTCGGCGAACAGCGCCCGCGACTGGCTCGGCGACCCGTCCGGGTTCCTGACGTGCAGGTGGACCACCGACGCGCCCGCGTCGCGGCAGCGGGCCGCCTCGTCGGCGAGCTCGCGCGCCGTGATGGGGAGGTGCGGCGTCTGCGCCCGGGTCGTCTCCGCGCCGACGATCGCGGCCGTCAGGATGAGGGCGCTCTGCGGCGGCGTGACCAGGATCCGGGGGGGCGGCGTGATGATCGGCCGCGGCTCCGGGAGCTGCGCGTGGTCCGGGGGCGGCGCCGACAGCGCCGGCAGGACGAGGCGCGGCCGACGCTGGAGCTCCTTCGGGACGACACAGGTGCCGAGCGCCCGGCAGACGATGATCGGCTCGGCCAGCGCGTCGGCCGCCGAGGGCGCCACCCCGGCTTCGCGGACGCTGGCGACGACCTTGCGCGCCTCGAACGCCATCGTGCGCGACGTGGCGCCGACCTTGGTGACCACCCCGGTCGCCTCGATGAAGTCGCCTGCTCGGACCGGGGCGAGGAACTCGACCGCCTCGTACGCGCGGAAGAGCCCCTCGTCGCCGTCGAGACGGATCAGGAGCTCGGTGGCGACGTCGCCGAAGAGCGCGAGAATACGCGCTCCATCGCACAGCTCGCCCGCGTAATGTGCGTCGTGCGCGCCCATCCTGACGCGCAGCGTGACCGTGAGACCAACCCCTGTGCTCATGGGCGTGAAGACTCAACAGTCGACAGTCGGTAGTCAACAAGGGAAACTGCCCCCGCCGATGAACCTCGTAGAAGCCAGAAATCTCCCGCGCCACGTCGGAATCATCATGGATGGCAACGGTCGCTGGGCGGAGCTGCGCGGCGAGCCGCGCGAGGCCGGGCACAAGGCCGGCAGCGCCGCCGTGCGGCGGATCGTGCGCGTATGCCGGAGGCTCGGCGTCGAGGCGCTGACCCTGTACGCGTTCAGCGAGCAGAACTGGGCGCGTCCTCAGAACGAGGTCGACGCGCTGATGGGGCTGCTGCGCGAGTACCTGATGAGCGAGCGCTGCGAGATCCTCGAGAATGACATCCGCCTGGTCGCGATCGGCGACATCAGCCGGCTCCCCGAGGGCGTGCGCGACGTGCTCGACCCGCTCCGGAAGGCGTCCGCGACGAACCGCCAGATGACGCTCGCGCTGGCGCTGTCCTACGGGGCGCGCGAGGAGATCGCCGCCGCAGCGCGCGAGCTCGCGATGGAGGCGGTCGCCGGCAGGCTCGATCCGGAGTCGATCGACGGGGCGCTGCTCGCCGCGCGGCTGCCGAGCCTGAGCGTGGGCGAGCCGGATCTCATCATCCGCACCGGCGGCGAGCAGCGGCTCTCCAACTTCCTGCTCTACGGAGCCGCGTACGCCGAGCTGTCATTCACCGAGCGGCTGTGGCCCGACTTCACCGAGGACGACCTGTTCGCCGCCATTGCGGCCTACCAGCGGCGCGACGGCGCCGCCCCGCCCTCGCACGACGCGGAGGGCGGCTCCGGGGGCGAGCCGGCCAGCGCGCGGGGCGCGCTCGACGCAGAGCGGGCGTGGCGCGCGCGCGAGATCGCCGCGCCCGCCTCCCACGCTTCCCACAACGGCTCACGGACGGGGGTCTGAGATTGGCTGCTTCCAACCTCACGATGCGGGTCGTCACCGCGATCGTGGCCGCTCCCCTGCTCCTCTCGCTGCTCTACCTCGGCCCGAGCTGGGGCTGGGCGGCGCTCGTCGCGGCCGCCTCCGCCATCGGCGCGCTCGAGCTCTTCGCGATGACGCACGCGGACGACCGCGTCTCGCGGGCCATCGGCGTCGCGCTCACCCTCGCCGTCCTCGGCGTGATCTGGCGATTCAGTGGCTCGCCGGGCGCGCTCCTCGCGCTGATCTTCCTGCTCCCGTTCGTCGCCATGCTCATCACGCTGGTGCGCCTCGGCGAGATGCGCACCGCGGCGCTGCGCGTGCTGGCGATGACCTTCGGCCCGCTCTACGTGGGCGGCGGGCTCGGCGCGCTGGCGCTCCTCCGCCGCGACGCGGGCGCCGACGGCCCCTCGTTCGTGGTGCTGGCGATGCTGCTCTCCTGGTTCTCCGACACAGGCGCCTATTTCGCCGGCCGCTTCCTCGGCCGGCGCAAGCTCTACGAGGCCGTGAGCCCGAAGAAGACCGTCGAGGGCGCGCTCGGCGGCCTGCTCTTCGCCGCGATCGGCGCGCTCCTCGCCCACTTCTGGTTCCTCCGATCGCTGCCGCTCGTGGACGCGCTCGCGCTCGCGATCGTCGCGGGCGGCCTCGGTCAGGCGGGAGACCTCGGGGAGTCCCTGTTCAAGCGCTCCTTCGGGATCAAGGACTCTGGCGGGATCGTGCCCGGCCACGGCGGCATCCTCGACCGCGTCGATGCCCTGCTCGTCACCGGGACCATCACCTATCTGTATGTCCTGTGGTCGAGGCCCTGAACAGCGTCGCGCGCCGTGCGCCGTGCGCCGTCCAAAAACCGCGCATCCGTCGATGCGCGACACCCACATGGCGCGCACGCGCCCAGCCTCGCCCCCTGACGCGGCTTTCCTGCCATCAACGCAGCGCCTCCTCGCACACTGGCAGCCTGACGCATCGCCCCGCCCGTCCGGAACCGCGATGACGCATCGCATGGTTGCGCCTGACGTTGAACGGAAGGGCTCAGCGCACTAGAAAGTTACATAGCCATGGAAGAACAACTCAGTACCAAGAACACGACTCCGCCGGTGAGCGTCCCTGCTGCTCCGAGCCACAGGCACAAATACGAGTTCTTCAAAGTCGTCCAGGGTTATCTTGACGAGGCTGCCCGACTGATCGAGCTGCCGGGCTACATCACCACGATCCTGAGCCAGCCGAAGAACGAGATCATCGTCAATTTCCCCGTACGGATGGATGACGGCAGCATCCGGCTCTTCAAGGGTTACAGGATCCAGCACAACAACCTCCTCGGGCCGTTCAAGGGGGGCATTCGATATCACGAGACGGTGTCGCTCGACGACCTCAAGGCGCTGGCCGCGATGATGACGTGGAAGTGCGCGCTCATGAACCTGCCGCTCGGCGGCGGAAAGGGGGGAATCAAGTTCAACCCGAACGAGGTGTCGCGCGCCGAGCTCCAGCGGATCACCCGCCGCTTCTTCCATGCGCTCGGCGGAAACATCGGCCCGGAGACGGACATCCCGGCTCCCGACATGGGCACCGACGCAAAGACCATGGCCTGGGCCATGGACACGTACATGAACACCGTTGGCCAGCTGTTCAAGCAGGCGGTGAAGGGCGTCGTGACGGGCAAGCCGGTGGCGTCGGGCGGCACGTACGGTCGCGAGAAGGCGACAGGCCAGGGCGTCGTCCACTGCATCACCGAGTGGGCCGAGGACAACGACGTGAACCTCGGCGGCTCAACGCTGCTGGTGCAGGGCTTCGGCAACGTCGGCTCGCACACGGCCGTGCTCCTGTCGAAGCTCGGCGCCTCGACCGTCGCGGTCGGCGATCACACCGGGTATCTCTACAATCCGGAAGGGTTCAATCCGCACAAGCTGCAGGATTACGTGAAGAAGAACCGCTCGATCGCGGGCTACCCTGCTGGCAAGCCGATCAGCCGCGAGGAGTTCTTCCGGCTCAAGGCCGACATCTTCATCCCGGCGGCCCTGGAGAACCAGGTCGGCGTGGAGGAGGCGAGCTGGCTGCAGGTCCGCCTCGTGGCGGAGGGCGCGAACGGGCCGTGCACGCCTGAGGGGGAGAAGATCCTCCTGGAGCGCGGGATCCATATCCTGCCCGACGTCCTCGCCAACTCGGGCGGCGTCACGGTGAGCTACTACGAGTGGGTGCAGAACAAGCGCTCGGAGACATGGACCCTCGAGGAGGTCGACTCCCGGCTCGAGAAGGCGATGAAGCGCGCCTACCGCGAGGTGACCGAGCTGGCGCGGCAGAAGAAGTGCACGCTGCGCCTCGCCGCCTATGCCGTGGCGCTGCAGCGGCTCGCCGCGGTGTATGGAGAGCGCGAGATCTTCCCCTGAGATGCGCTTGTCCGCGCTCCTCCGGCCCGCCGTCCGGCAGCGACGGCGGGGCGCTAGAGCTTGGCCCGATCTGCCCCGCCCCCCACCCCTGCCCCGCCCCCCGCCCTCGGCGCGCGCGTGATCTCGGCCGCCCGGCCGGCGACCCGGAGCGCGGTGCCCTGGACGGCGTGTTTGTATTTGACGTAGCCGAGCGCGAGCAGCCCTGTCCCGCGCGGATCCTCGACCTGGCTCGTGACGGCGCCGACGGCCGCGCCGTCGGGCAGCGCGATCTCCGCGCCCGCGGGCACGCCGCCCTCCCCCTCGACGGCGAGCTGCACGAGCCGCTTCTTGGCGTGACCGCGCGCCTGGAGCATGAACACCGTCTCCTGCCCCAGGTAGCACCCCTTGTTGAACGAGACGGCGCGCTCCTCGATCGAGGCCTCCTGCGGGAAGTTCTGGTCGTCGAAGTCGACCCCGAACCGCGGGACGTTGTTCTCGACCCGGAGCACCTCCCACGCCGCCGCCGTCACCGGCAAGACCAGGCGGGCCTCGCCCTCGGCGAGGAGCGCCTCGAGGACGGCGCCCTCGGCCTGCCGGGGCGCCACGAGGAGCGCGCCTCCGAGGCCGGTCCAGTCGACGATCGCGGCCTCGGCGCCCGCCGCGCGCCCGGCCGCCGCGAGATCGGCGGACCGCGGGCCGTGGGCGAAGACCCAGGCGAGCTCCCCGGAGGCGTCCTGGACCTCGGCGTCCTCCATGATGAGGTAGCGCTCGAAGATCTCCCGGAGCTGCTCGACGCGCTCCCGCAGGGCGCCGACGTAGATGCGATCGGCCGCGATCACGATCCACACCTCGGCGAAGATCCTCCCGGTCTTCCCCACGTTGAGCCCGTATGCGCCGCCCGCGGGAGGCGCAGCCTTCGCTGCGGCAGGCAGCGGCTTCTGCGGCGCGAGATCGCAGGTGACCAGGCCGTTCAGCCAGGTCTGCCGGTCCGAGCCGGTGACGATCAGCGTCCCGAGCTCGGGCATGGCCTGCACGAGCGCCCCTTCGCGGAGCGCGCGCCGCTGTTCGTCCAGTTCGTGGGCCTTGCTCATCGGGGCCGGATCGTGGAGGAGGGAGCGCGCGCCGTCGAGGGGCGGCCCGAACTTTCAGCGGTCGACGCGTGCGCTCAGGGGTCGACCTCGGCGACGAGCGCCGGGAACTGAGCCGACTTGTGGACGCCCGGCGGGACGATCGCCGCGTCGACGTGGCCGACGAGGCGGCGGAGCGCGTCGACGTCGGCCGAGAGCACCTCGGCGACGACGGTGAGCGCCCTCGGGAGCGACGCGACGGCCTCGATCACCGCGTCCGCCGACGCGCCCCGGACCAGGACCGCGCGCGCGCCGACCTTCGCGGCGGCCTCGGCCCCCTCCTTGCTCTCCGCCAGCGCGAGCGGGAGCATGCGCATCGTCCTCGCCCCCTTCGCGAGGCGGTCCCAGTCGTCGAGCGGCAGCATCGCGTCGATGCAGACCCCGTCCGCCCCGTGGTAGCGCGCCGCGAGGGCGCCGTCGCGATCGCTCACCCGCGACAGGCAGAGCGACGGCACGGTCCTCGTCGCCCGCGCGGCCCCCTGCATGGCGGGCCCTGCCTCGGCAAACGCGAGCGCGGAGATGTTGAGCTCATGCAGCCGCGCCGCATCCTCCGCGGGCGACTCCGAGCCGACGAGCCCGACAAGAGCCATGTTCTTCCTGCGGGTGGAGATCACCTGGAGAAGATCGCGTGTGGACGGGACGATCGATCCTGCATCGAAATCCGGCATGGGGAGGGCCGGTAGACGAGACGAACGCGCGGGTCAAGCGAGGGATCGCTCGGGGTCCTCGAGCGCGGGTCGGGAATCCATGGCTGGAACGTCCTGCACGCGCATCCACACGGCCGTCTGATCGCCCTCGTAGCAGACGCTGCCTTCGTGACGGAACTCGAACGAATAGCGGATCATGTGCCGCTTGACGCCGAGCCGGGAGCGCGTCGCCACGCACGTCGCCTCGATGGGCGCGCCCGGCTGGACCAGCTTGCGAAAGACCACCCGGTGAATGTTGGTGCCATAACCGATCCAGCCTTCGCGGTGGCGTAGCCCGAGCAGGTGGTAGGCGTGCACGAAGCCGAGCATCCCCGTCGCGTGCACCATGATGGCGCCGGCGACGTGGCGCGGGTGCAGCAGCGGGTGCGCCCGCTGCGCGTCGACGAGCGGCATCGACCTGTCGGTCGGCATACGACAGCGCACGAGGCCCTTCTCGGCGTCCACCTCGAGGAGCTCGTCGAAGAAGAGCACCGAGGGGTCGTAAGGGAGATCCGCGAGGAACTCGGCGTCGAACGGGCCGAGCTTCACAGGAGGGGGCGCGCCGCTCGCCGCGCCGGGTGCAGAGGTCGTCATCGGTTGGCTCTGGGATCCCGAATCCCCCCGAGCCCGCTCCTAGCAGCGGCCGATCGCGTGGGCAACGCCGACCAGCGCCTCGCGCCTCGCAGCGCGCGCCGCGAGGCGCTGAGCCGGCAGGCACGGCGAAGCCTGCCGGCGGGCTCAGCACAGCGCGGTCGCCGCGCGCGGGATGGCAGGGCGATCGCTCCCCTGGGCCGTGCGCTGCGCGTGCGCGTCGTCGGGCGCGCGACGCCCGCGCGCACAGGCGTCCTTATTTGACGCGTTGCCCGACGTCGCGTAATCCACACGGCCATGTCAGGCAGTCGTGGTCCTCGCGGGCCTGCGGCGCTCGCGCTCAGCGGGTCGCTCCTGGGACTCGCATTCAGCGCCTCATCGACGTTCGATTACATCCGGCACCTCGACCGGCAGGTCCACGACCTGCACTGCAGCTTCGTCCCGGGGCTCGGCGCGCAGGCGGGCGCCGACACCGCGTGCCGCGTGGCCATGTACAGCCCCTACTCCGCCCTGTTCCGCGAGGGCTTCTGGGGCGGTATCCCCATCTCGCTGTTCGCCCTGGGCGCGTTCGCGTTCTTCGCGGCGTTCGCGCTCTATGTGCTGCTCTCGGCCCAGCACGCGCCGCGGCGCGCGGCGCACTTCCTGTTCGTCGCGGGCCTCACGCCGCTCGCCGTGTCGCTCCTGATGGCGACCATCTCGGCGATGCGCCTCGGGGTGTTCTGCAAGACGTGCGTCGGCATGTACATCTCGTCGGCGCTGCTCGCGGCCGGCGGCGTCTGGGCGTTCCTCGAGGACCGCAGGGCGGCCCGCGCCGCGGCCTGGTCCAGCGCGGCGCCGCGCGCGTCCTCGTCGGCAGGCGCGGCCGGGGTGGGGCCCACCGTGCCCGGGGCGCCCCTCGGGGTCGACGGGCCGGGAGGCGCCGCCGCGCCTGCCCAGCCCCCGCGCCGCATGGGCTCTCTGCTGCTCCTGCCGGGGTGGCTCGTCGCGCTCGGCGTGTGCGCGGTGACGCCGGCGCTGCTCTACGCGAGCGCGCTGCCGAGCTACGCGAGCTACATGACCGGCTGCGGCAAGCTGGAGAAGCCGACCGAGCCCAACGGCGCGCTGCTCCACGTGACGCGCCCGGGCGCGGTGCAGCCGGCGACCCTCTTCGTCGATCCCCTCTGCCCGACCTGCAAGGCGTTCCACCAGCGGCTCGTGTCCGAGGGGGTGTTCGACAAGCTGGACACGACGCTGGTGCTCTTCCCGCTGGACAGCGAGTGCAACTGGATGCTCGACCGGCCGGTGCACCCGGGCTCGTGCCTCCTCTCGAAGGCCATCCTGTGCAGCGATCACCGGGCGATGGATGTGCTCGAGTGGGCCTACGAGAACCAGGAAGAGCTGCTCGCCGGCGCGAAGGCGGGGGCGGGCACCGCCAACGTGCAGGCGGCGATCCGGCAGCGCTGGCCGGGGCTCGACGCCTGCATGGACTCGAAGGAGACGGCGCTGCGACTGAACCGTATGCTCCGCTACATCGTGGACAACAAGCTCCCTGTCTCGACGCCACAGATGTTCCTGGGCACGACGCGGCTCTGCGACGAAGATACGGACATCGGGATGTCGTACGCGATAAGGCAGCTCGCGCCGGCGCTCCGGACGAAGTGAGGAGATCATGAGAGGCGCAGGGATCATCGGGATCGTGGCCGGGTGCGCGCTTCTGGTCGCGTCCGGGGTGACGGTGCACAGCGAGGTGCAGGCCGCGTCGCAGCGCCTGAAGACGGGCCTGGCCGCGGCGGTGAAGCCGGCCGTGGCGATCGCCAACGACGCCGAGGCGCCGTATTGCACGCCTGCGTTCAAGACGGTGCTGCAGCGGGTGCTCAACGCGTGCGGCCTGGTCGGGGCGGAGGCGCGGCGCGGGTGCCAGCCGGCCGACGTGAAGACGCTCGCCTCGATCAGCGACGACGACTTCAACGCGCTCTTCACGCCGCTGAAGCAGCGCGGCGGGGTCGTGATGTTCGACGACGCGTCGGAGAAGCTCGACGACGACGGGAAGAAGATGATCGAGGAGATGTGGCTCGATCGGCGCGGCGCCCGCTATTTCTTCATCGTCGCTCGCGCGTCGAAGACGGGGGGGCCGGAGTTCAACCGGACGCTGTCGCACAAGCGCGCGAACAGCGCGTTCTTCGACATCTCCGACAAGTTCAAGGAGCAGGACCTGGACAAGAAGGTCGGGATGCTGTGGCTCGGGAACGAGTTCGCGCAGCTCGGCGCGGAATACTGCCAATGGAACGTCTCGCGCAAGAACAAGGCATGTACGGCGGAGGCCATCAACCGGAGCGCGTTCGTCTCGTGGGTGGACTGTCAGCTGTGAGCCCCGCGAGCAGGAGCGGCGCCCTCCGGAGCGCCTTCGTGGCCCTCACCCTGGCCGCGGGGCTCGCGGGCGGGTGCGACGCGGACAAGAAGGCCGATCTGCCGCCGCCCCCGACGCCCGGCCAGGGGCGGAGCAACGCGGTGACGGCGCCGGGGGCCGCGGCGCCCGCGAGCGCGAAGGCGCCAGCGAGCGCCACGGCGGAGGCGGCGGCGCCGGCCGCGCCACGGCTCCTGTGCGCGGGGCAGTCTCCGCGGCCTGCGCCCTCGTCGGGCGGGCTCACGGCGGTCGCCGCCGGCGGCGCGGAGAAGCTGCCGGCGCACATCGGGTTCGGCGTCGGCAAGTGGGTGTGGGTGAACTTCTGGGCCGCGTGGTGCAAGCCCTGCATGGAAGAGATGCCGCGGCTGCTCGGGTGGCAGCAGAAGCTGCGGGCGGCCGGCGTGCTCGTCGACCTCGCGTTCATCTCGATCGACGACGACGAGCGGCAGCTATCGCGGTTCCTGGAGGCGCAGCCGGGCACGGGGGTGCGCGCCTCGTACTGGCTGCCCGACGGGCCCCAGCGGGCCGGGTGGCTGCGGGCGCTCGGCGTGAAGGAGACGACCGAGCTGCCGATCCACGCCATCGCGGCGCCGAGCGGGCAGGTGACGTGCGTGATCCAGGGCGCCGTCGAGGACAGCGACTATCCGACGATCGCGGCGCTGCTCGGGGGGAAGAAGTAGCCTCCTGCCAGCGGCAGCTCTCCTGGGAGGGATTCGCCCGGCGATCGAGCTTCCAGCGGCCTGAGGCGCGTCACCTAGAGCGACAAACGGGTTGAAACTGCCTGAAAAGCGCAGAATTTCGAACCGCCAAGTCGCCAAGGACGCCAAGAACGGAGAATTATCTTGGCGTCCTTGGTGTCTTGGCGGTTCATTTCTCGCTCGATCAACGTGATCGGTGTCCTAGGCCTTCACGGGCAGCCACACTTCGTCAAAGCTTTCGAAATCCTTCGATCGAACGACGAGGACTTCCGGGTCCGCGCTTTCCATGATCTTCACGATGCCCGCTTCGATGCGGGCGCGCTGTTCCGCGCTTTCGTACTCACCGTGGGGAGCCCAGACGGGCGTGTGCGGCGCCGCTGACACGCCCCAAAGCGATAACACGTCGGGCAAAGTTCCGTCCGGAACTCCCTGCAGCGCAACCAGGCGATCGCCGAACTTCCCGAGCAGCCATTGCTCGGCCATGACGCGAAAGAACACCGTGCAGGGCGGGTGTGAAAACTGGCATACGCCTTCGCGCGGGCCGTCGTGCCAATCCCAGGTGACTACCTGTTGGATCTGCCAACCCCGTGGGTCCGTATCTCGCAAGAGGGTGCTAGCTGACATCGCTTCGCCTCGCCGCGTTCGCAGGTCGGATCTATCACGGGCTCGGTGTCTCGACGGGTGAGGACCGAGTGATCCGGTACAGCGTATCCGGTGGGGAAAAATGCTGCGTGTCAGCGATGAGTACCGCCGGGAAATCATCGAGCCCGATCTCGCGCAGCTGGTCTAGCTGTGAGCTGTCCATGAGAGCAAGGTCTAGTCGAACGACATCTCTCAGCTCGAAGATGGCGTTCGCCAGCGCCATGAGCAACTGCAACCGGTCCGTCGATCTTACCGGAAGACCGAGCTTGCTTTCCGGCGCGTAATCGAGGCCGTCGATCAGATAGCTGGCATTGTGCTTTGCTGGTCCGTCGGTGACGCGAATTGCCGTGACCGATGGCGCCGACAGATCCGTCACGAATTTACCGATGGTTCGACGCAGCGTGGACTTCTCGACCGTGAACAGGCCGAGAGGAGTGCGCTTCGACACTGCTGCGAGATGTGCCTCGAAGATGTCACACCCGCCGACCGTAGCGACTGCACCGAGGATGTCGTTCGACAACGGCCAAGACAAGCAAACGCGTTCCGCAACGTCAAGATTCTCGAAGCCGCTCCTGGCTCGTGCAGTCAGACTGTATGCAATTGGATTGATGCGGCAGCGCGTCTCGCGCGCTGCCCTGGTTAGGCGCAGCGGGCTCCGCGGTTGGCCCGTGATCACTCGGCGATGTGGGTCAGCAGCGAGCCTGCCACCGGCATGAACTCGTTGATCTTCATCGGCGCCACGCCGGTCGTGAACTCGTACGGGCCCACGATATGAATCACCTCTACGCTGGAACCACCGCCTTCGCCGCCCGCACCGCCCACGCCGCTCGTGCTGCTCGCGCTCGTGCTGCTACTCGTGCTGCTCGCGCTCGTGCTGCTGCCGCCGCCGCCGCCGTCGCCGCTCGCGCCCCCGGCGCCGCCCTCGCCCCAGGCGCCACCCTCGCCGCCTGCGCCGCCGTCGCCGCGCTCGCCGCTCGGGCGCCCGGCGCTCCGCTGGGCGCTCGGACCTCCGGCGCCGGGAGCGGGTTTCGTGACGGTGATGGAGTCGACGTAGATGACGGTCGGGTTGGCCCAGGGCCCCGTGTTGGCCGCATTGATCATAAGTCCGAGCATCTTCGCGGTGGTGCGGTTGAAGTTGGGATTGCCCGGGGCCAAGGCCTCGACATCGATCACGATATCCGTCCACTCGTCCAGGTCGGCGATCGGATTCCAGGCATACCCGATGGGCGCATACACCAGCTCCGGCCCGTTTTGCACGAAGGCCTGCACGCCGCCGTTGGAGCCGGCCTGGGTCTTCACGCGAAACGTGACGGTGGCGCCGGTCACGTCGACCGTCTGGTCCCAGACGATGATGAACTGCGTCCATTGCCCCGCCCTCGTGAGCGGCACGGAGAGCCGCGCGCAACCAGGGCAATGCTCGGCCGGGTCGGCAATGGCTCCACCCGCGCCATCGCTGCCGCCCTCGCCGGCACCGCCGCCGGTACCGCCGCCGGCAGCCCCTGCGCCGCTCGCGCTGGTGCTCGCGCTCACCCAGCCCGACGACGTGCTGGGGGGGAAAGGGAAACCCCCTCCACCATCGTCGCTGTACGAGCCATTTTGGGTGCAACCCAGCGTGGCGAACGCGCCGATCAGCAACCCAACCACCGCCGAAGAACGCACTGTTCTCATCCTGACCCCTCCTGGATTCACTCCGCGAGGCACCGCGGCCGATGCCGCCGTTCGCCTTCAGCGGCTCCCCACCGCGCCCGAGCCCCTCCGAACCAACCCCCGCACATGACGAGGCTATCCTGGACAGATGGCCTTCTCAACAGCCTGAACGGCAAAATCCGTCACCAGGGCTCAACGCGTTTGTCGTTTATCGACGCTGGTTCTGCTGAAAGCGCGGCAGCCACCAAAAACCACATTCGGAGTCAAGCGGAGCACCGCGCCGCAGCCACACAAGACCACCCCTGAAGTCGACCGGAGCGCCACGCGGCAGCTACATGAGATCACCTGCCGAGCTGTTCGAGAGCGCCGCGCGGCAGCCACATCAGATTACCTCCGGAGCCGATCCAGAGCGCCGCACGGCAGCCTGAGAGAGCCGAGCAGCGCTCTCCCACATATCCATCGCTTTCGCCTCCGCGCCGGTGGTGCGGCTAGGACAAGCAAACGCGTCCCGCAAAGTCGAGATTCTCGAAGCCGTTCCTGGCTCGTGCAGTCAGACTGTATGGACCAGTCGACAAGACGTGTCTTATGCGATCAAGCTGGCCCCCACACACCTAAGCCGCCTGCAATCACCGCTGCTTCATGTTCAAGCGGGAAGCGTCGTACCGTATACCTGTACCATACTGAGGCTATCGCCACTTGACTTGGCCCTGTCTGCGGCGACGGCAACGGCGATCGACGCCCATCACCCCGAGGCCCGCGCGAAGCGCTCGATGGCCTCGCGCACGCTGCTCAGCGTGGTCAGCCCCGTCACCTCGAAATCAGCGTGCACGATGGTCCTCGCCAGCTCGCTCCCGATCCCCGTCAACGCGCAGCGTGCGCCGAGCAGCTGCACCGCGCCGGCCAGCCGGAGCAACCACCGCACCGTGTCGATGTCCATCCCGCTCAGGCCGGTCACGTCCACCACCACACAACGCGCGCCGCGCTCCGACACGGCCGCGAGCAGCGCGTCAAGCACCCCCTCGCTGCGCTCCGCGCTCATGATCCCCATGAGGGGCAAGCAGAGCACCCCACGTCCCACCTCGATGATCGGGCTGGAGATCTCCCGGATCGCGGCCCGCTGCAGCTCGATCGTCGTGCGCGCCTCCTCGAGCTCGTCGCGGTAGACCGCATTCCGGCGCCGCTCCCGGACGAGCACCTCGAGCATGGCGTTGATTCCCTCATGCACCGGAGCGAGCGAGTCGTCGGCCGGCAGCGCCTCGAGCCTTCCATTGTACGCGCCCTCACGAACCTCGGCGAGGAGCGCGAGGATGGGCGCAAGCGCCTGGTGTCCCTTGTCTTCCGCCACAGGAGAGCTCACCTTCCCCCCGTAAACCTCCATGACATACCACGGCAGGTGGTGAGCGGTCCACGGAGGCGGCGCGCGCCTGACCGGCTCCGACTGGCTCCGCCATGGCCCCCCGTTCGACCGCCGCGCTCTGCGCCGTGCGGCCAGCGCGCGTGACCCGGTGCACGCGGCCTCGACGAGGCTGGACAGGTATTGCTACCATGATCGTCCGGCCGCGCGGCTCGCGCCCGTACCGCCTTGCCGAGAGAGGGGCTCATGCAAGCGTTCAAGGCCACACGAGACGGTATCGAGGTGCGCGGCCAGGCCATCGCCGGCCTGACCATGGCGACGGGCTCGTATTCTGGCCTGGCGCTTAAAATCCTGGCCAGGCACGGGATCCGGGAGATCGATGTCAATGCCTGGTACCCCCAGCAGGCCTGCCTCAACGTGTACCGGGACGTGCTCCGCGAGATCGGGCCGCAGACCATGTTCCAGATCGGCAGATACATCCCCGACAACGCCCTGTGGCCCGAGGAGATCAAGGACGTCGAGGCCGCGTTCCGCTTCATCGACGTCGCTTATCACATGAACCATCGCCTGAACGGGGCGCCCATGTTCGATGTCCAGACGGGCGCGATGGCGGAGGGCATCGGCCACTTCCGCTGCGCGCGCGTGGGCAAGCGCCGTATCGACGTGGTGTGCGACACCCCCTACCCGAGCGAGAACGACCGCGGCGTCATCGTCGGCTGCGGCCGCAAATTCGAGCCGACGCTCGACGCGGTGCTCGACGAGAGCCAACCTACGCGCCTGCGCGGCGCCAGGTCCTGCACGTTCATCACGACCTGGTGAGCCCCCCCGTCGCCGTCAGCAGATTGGTTGGCTCGTCGGCAGGTTTCGACGGACGCCGCACAGCGGCCGCGCGCTTACGGGGTCAAGGCCAGCGTCGTTCGCGCTTGAGCTGCTCGCGCAGGGTGGAGAGCTCCGGTCCGGCCATGGCCTCGAGGGTCGCCTCGCGTTCCGGTGACAGGGCGATGCCGAGCACCTCGCAAAGATCCCGCACCGCGATTCGCAGCCCCCGGGTGTGCCCTTCTTTCCTGCCCTCGTTTCGGCCTTCTTTCCTGCCCTCGTTTCGGCCTTCTTTCCTGCCCTCGTTTCGGCCTTCTTTCCTGCCCTCGTTTCGGCCTTCTTTCCTGCCCTCGTTTCGGCCTTCTTCCCGGACCGCCTCGATGTCTTCATAGCCCCTGCGCTGGAGCAGGTTGCGCAGGGTCGCCTCGTGCGCGGCCTCGCGGTCGTAGAGCGCCTCGACGAGCACCGGGTTCTTCAGCACGCCCGGCGCGAGCAGCACCTCGCCCGGCAAGGCCACCCGCGCCGGCAGGCGCCGGAGCCTCTGCGCGCCGGCGCTCGCCTGCGCCCTCCGCTCCGGCGCCTTCTGCCTGGCCGAGATGGAGGCATCATAAACCTCGACGCGACGCGCGCCTTGAAGGCGCACCACCCAGATCCAGCGCGTGCCGGCCGCCAAGAGCTCGTCGATCTTGCTCTGCAGCTCCATCTCGTCCTGGCCGGTGTCCGCGTACTCGACGGCGAGCGGCGGCGCTTCGGTGGCCCAGCCGGGCTCGTCCGGGATGGGGCCGACGGCGATGTCGGGGGCGCGCAGCATCTCCGGCTGCGGCGAGACGCCGAGATCGACGGCGGCAGCCTCGGCGAGCGGATCGCTGTCGAGCACGCCGAACCCGGTGCCGTTGCGCCGGCCGCCGCGGCGACCGCTGGGCAGGCACTCGACCAGCCGGCCCTCCGACAGCTCGTAGGGGTCTCCCGGGCGGAGCTCGTCGGCGGTGACGGGGTGGCGTGGCGGTGCAGTCATCGAAATTCTCATGTGGATCTATTCCGGGTAGGGCCCGGCGTCCATCAGGCCGCGTGCGAGCAGGCGTGGGCAGACGTCTGGCTGTCCGTGGGCAGACGTCTGGCTGTCCGCCTGCGTGGACGGACGCCGCACGGCTGCCGCGCGCTTACAGGGTGAAGACCAGCGTCGTTTGCGCATGAGCCATTTGCGCCACGCGCTCACGGCGGTGGCGATCATGGCGCCGGCGAAGATGACCGCCCAGGGGAAGGAGACGACCGAGCTGCCAATCGATGCGATCGCGGCGCCGAGCGGACAGGTGAAGTGCGTGATCCAGGGCGCCGTCGAGGAAGCGACTATCCGACGATCGCGGCGCTGCTCGGAGCAACGAAGTACGCGCCTTCGTGCGCGAGCAGCCACCGCTTCCTCTCCAGGCCGCCGGCATAGCCCGTGAGCTCTCCGCCGGCCCCGATGACCCGGTGGCACGGGATGATCAGACAGACCGGATTCCGGCCGTTCGCCAGGCCGACCGCGCGGGACGCCGACGGCTGGCCGAGAGACGCAGCGATCTCGCCGTAACTCCGCGTGGACCCAGGAGAGATGCGCCGGACCTCCGCCCAGACGCGGCGCTGGAAGACGGTGCCGCCAGGCTCGAAGGGGACGTCCGTGAGCGCGCCGAGGTCGCCGCCCAGATAGGCCCTCAACCGGCCGGAGAAGCCGCAGGGATCCGCGGCGCTGTGGAGCGCGACCGCGCCATACCGCGCCTCCAGCGAGCGGCGTAGGCGCGGCGCGCAGTCCGCGAAATCCAGCGCGTGAATCGCGCCGCCCCCGGCGGCCACGAGCATGACCCCCATCGGCGACTCGACCTCATCCAGCGAGAGATCCATTCGATACCTCCGTCTCTGCGGGCCGCGCGCCCTGCGCGTCCGCCGTCCACAACAGCACCGCGGCATAGGCGCGCCACGGCCGCCACGCCTCGGCCATCGCCGCGAGATCTGCGCCGGAGATGCCGCCGAGCGCGCGCCGCAGGCCGAGATCCGTGGCCGGGAACGCGTCCGGCTCGCGCAGCGCGCGCATCGCGATGTAGTGCGCGGTCCACGCGCCGACGCCCGGGACCGCGCAGAGCGCGCGCACCGTCTCCTCCAGGCCGCGCGAGGCGTCGAGCGCGACCTCGCCGGAGGCCACGCGCGCCGCGAGCGCCGTGATCGTCGCGGCGCGGGCGCGCGGCAGGCCGAGGTCCGTCAGATCGGCCGCGGCGAGCGCCTCGGGCGCCGGGAAGACGAAGCGGAGCCCCTCGGCGCCCTCGGGCAGGCCGCCGCGGACCGCGAGCGGCTCGCCGTGCCGCTCGACCAGGCGGCCCGCGAGCTGCGTCGCGGCGCGGACGCTCACCTGCTGGCCCAGGATCGCCCGCACCGCGAGCTCGAAGCCGTCCCACGCGCCCGGCACACGCACGCCCGGCATCGCCAGGACCCGCGGGGCGAGGCGCGGATCGGCCCCGAGGTGCGCGGCGATCGCGTCGGGATCGGCGCCGAGGTCGAAGAGCCGCCGCAGCCGCTCCGCGCAGTGGATGAGCCCCTCGGTGCCGGGCAGCCGCAGCCGCGCGAGGAGGTACGGCTCGCCGGGCGCCGGGCGCACCTCGACGACGCCGTGCCCGCCGGCGACGCGCACCGTGCGGCGGTACGCGCCGGGGCCCGCCGACTCCACGCCGGGGATCGCGCGCGCCCCGAGGAAGCCCGCGAGCGCGCCCCAGTCGAGCGGCGGCCGGAACGGGAGGCGGAGCGCGATGTCCGGCGCACCGCCCGCCCCTCCCCCGCCCCGCTTCGCTACGGCCTTTCGCAGCTCGCGCGGCGAGCGCGCGTAGACGGCGCGGATCGCGTCGTTGAAGCGGCGGACGCTGGAGAACCCCGACGAGAGCGCCACCTCGGTCATGGAGAGCGCTGTCTCGTCGAGGAGCTTCTTCGCGAAGAGCAGGCGCCGCGTCTGCGCCACCGCGAGCGGCGAGGCGCCCACGTGCCGCAGGAAGAGCCGCCGCAGGTGGCGCTCGCCCACGCCGAGCCGCGCCGCGAGCGCCGGGGCGTCCGCGTCGTCGAGCGCGCCCTCCGCGATGAGCCGGAGCGCCCGCGAGACGAGGGCCGACGTGCCAAGCCACGCGGGCGTCCCGGGCGAGGCCTCGGGGCGGCAGCGCAGGCACGGGCGGTAGCCGGCCTCCTGCGCGGCGGCCGCCGAGGGGAAGAACACGCAGCGCTCGCGCTTCGGCGTGCGCGCGGGGCAGATCGGGCGGCAGTAGACGCCCGTCGAGCGCACCCCCGTGAAGAAGCGACCGTCGAAGCGACGATCGCGGGTCTCGAGCGCTCGGTAGCACGCGTCGTCGTCGATCCGCATGCATGGCGTCGTAGCGCGGGTGCCGCTGCGGCTCTGGCGCTTTTCGGACCTGTGAGGGCGGACGGGTCCCGCCGCCCTGATCGCCCCACCAGGGATCCGGAGAGAGAATTCAACGCAAAGGCGCAAAGGCGCAAAGGCGCAAAAAAGAACAAATATCGTGCATTTTTGCGTATTCGCGCTCCTGGCGTCTTTGCGTTCAATCTCTCGCCGCTTGCGAGGCAGATCCCTGGCAGGATTTCTGACCCGCGGTTTAGCTGCCGGGCCGCTGCGCGGGACGCCCGCCGAGCGCGCCGGCCCAGGGGGTCGCCGCGGAATGGTACGCTCGGCGCAGCATGAAGAGCATGTTCGACACCCTTGCCACCATGGGGCACGAGCAGGTGCTGTTCTGCGCGGACGAGCCCGCGGGCTACCGCGCGATCATCGCGATCCACAGCACCGCGCTGGGCCCGGCGCTCGGCGGGACGCGGCTCCTCGGGTACGCGAGCGACGAGGAGGCGCTGGTGGACGCGCTGCGCCTGTCGCGCGGCATGACCTACAAGAACGCGCTCGCCGGGATGGACGTCGGCGGCGGCAAGGCCGTCGTCCTCCGCAGCGGCGCGGAGCCGCTCGACCGGGAGAAGCTGTTCCGCGCGCACGGGCGCTTCATCGAGCGCCTCGGCGGCAGGTTCATCACCGGCGAGGACGTGGGCACCACCCCCGCGGACATGGAGCTCATCCGGCGCGAGACGCGCCACGTGAAGGGCCTCGCCGGCGAGGGCGGCGACCCGTCGCCGTGGACCGCGCGGGGCGTGCTCCGCGCAATCCAGGCGGGGGCCCGCCACCGGTGGGGCAGCGACGAGCTCGCGGGCCGGACCGTCGCGCTCCAGGGCTGCGGCAGCGTCGGCGGCCGGCTCGCGGCGGAGCTCCACCGGCTGGGCGCGCGGCTGCTCGTCGCGGACGTCGACCCGGATCGCGCCCGCCACGTCGCTGCCGAGCTCGGCGCCACGATCGTGCCGCCGGACGCGATCGCCTCGGTCCAGGCCGACATCTTCGCCCCGTGCGCGCTCGGCGGCGTCCTCGACGACCGCGCCGTGCAGGAGCTGCGGGCCGAGATCGTCGCGGGCGCGGCCAACAACCAGCTCCTCGATCCGCGTCACGGCGACGCGCTCGCCGCGCGCGGCGTCCTCTACGTCCCCGACGTCGTGGCCAACGCAGGCGGCGTGCTGAGCGGCGGCGCGGATCTCTTCGGCTGGTCCCGCGCCGAGGTCCACCGGCGCGTCCAGGCGATCTACGACACGGTCCTCAGGGTCCTCGAGATGGCGGCGAGCGATGGCGTATCGCCGCAGCTCGCCGCCGAGCGGCTGGCCGAGGCGCGCCTGCGGGAGCGCGCCGCGGCGGGGTGATCGCTACCGCGTCAACGCGCCTGGGCCAGGCGCTGGCTCGGCCGCCGGGCCGTTCTTCAGCGCCTTCACCGACTCGACCATCAGCGACACCGCTAGGCCGATCAGCGCGAGCCCCACGACGCCGTTCATCGTCGTCGCGTTCAGCGCGAACCCATCGGCTGCCACGGCAGCGAACGCGGTCCGCACCTGGAGGATGAGGGCCCACACGGTGATCGTCATGACGAACACCATCGGGACCGCCGTGTACCAGATGCGCCGCTTCTCGCGGTGCAGCCAGACGGTGACCGCGAGGAGCGTCAGCGCCGCGAGCAGCTGGTTGCTCGTGCCGAACAGCGTCCAGAAGTCGAGGTACGCGGGCCGCACGCCGGGCGCGGGCGGGCGCGCGGTCATGATGAACAGCGTGGGCGGCGCCAGCGAGATCGCGGTCGCGGCCGCGGACGCCACGCGCCCCTTCCAGTTGAACAGCTCCTGGAGGATGTAGCGGGCGAGGCGCGTCGAGACGTCGAGCGTGTCGAACACGAAGGTGGAGAACGCCATGGCGCCGAACGTCGCGGCGAACAGGAAGTGCTCCTTGCCGATGATGACGGTGAGGAACTTGCCGATCCCGTCGCCGTAGATCTTGCCCGGCCCGGGCAGCTTCGTCCCCTGCGCCACGATGACGAGCGTCGCGAGCGCGATCAGCGCGACGAACGCCTCGGCCAGCATCGCGCCGTAGCCCACCGGGTGGGTGTGCGTCTCCTTCGAGATCTGCTTCGACGTCGTCCCCGAGCAGACGAGCCCGTGGAAGCCGGAGCAGGCGCCGCAGGCGATGGTGACGAACAGGAACGGGAAGAGCATGCCGGTCGCGCCGCCTGCGTTGAACGTGGTGAACGCGGGCTGCCGCAGCTCGAACTCCCCTGGGTAACGGAGGTTTCCAAAGAAGATCCCGATCACGCCCACCGCGAGCGCGATGTAGAGGACGAACCCGCCCAGGTAGCCGCGCGGCTGGAGCAGCAGCCAGACCGGCAGGAGCGAGGCGATGAGGCAGTAGACGAGGATGATGAGGCCGAACGCGCGCTGCGGGTTGTCGAGCGGCAGGACGAACGCGGTCGAGATCTTCGTGCCGAGCCAGACGACGCCGAGCGTCGCGGGCACGAAGATGAGCGTGGTGAGCCAGAGCGGCGGCTTGAGGTACTTCTCGACCACGCCCATGACGATGGAGAGGCCGAGGTAGGCGGCGCTCGCCGCGGCGACGGCGCCGCCGGGGTTGAACTGAAACGTACCGCCCTCGAACTCCTCGGTCTTGCCGACGAAGGTGCTCGCCGTGATGTCCGTGAAGGCGACGATCACGTAGGCGAGCGCGAGCCAGATGAAGATCATCATCGACAGCCAGGCGCGCCGGCCGATGTGCCGCTTCGCGATCTCGGCGACGCTCTCGGCCTCGTGGCGGACGCTCGCGATGAGCGCTGAGAAGTCGTGCACCGCGCCGATGAACACGACGCCGAGCGCGATCCAGAGGATGCACGGGAGCCACCCGAACGCCTGACCGGCGAGGATGGGGCCCGCGATCGGCCCGGCAGCGGCGATGGCGCTGAAGTGCTGCCCGAAGAGGTAGAACGGCTTCGTGGGGACGTAGTCCTCGCCGTCGTTCACCTTCACCGCGGGCGTCACGACGCCGTCGTCGAGCGCGTAGTTGCGCGCGACGATCCTCCCGTAGAAGCGGTAGCCAAGGCACAGCACGACGATGACGGTCAGAGCGAGCAGCGGCAGCACGCGGCGGAGTATACGCGCCTTCCGCGGGCGACGGTGAGCCTGCAAACGCGGGGCGGCAGAGGGCCGCCGATCTCGCTCAGGCCGGCAGCATCATCGGCGCCCGCACCTTCGCGGCGATCTCCTCGCCACGGAGCCGCGCGACGAGCGCGAGCGCGAACGCCATCGCGGTGCCCGGCCCCTGGCTCGTGACGAGCTGCCCGTCCTCGACGACCGGGCTCGCGACGAGCGCGCCGTGCGCCGACACCACGCCGTTCACCGACGGGTGGCACGCCATCCGCCGGCCCTGGAAGAGCCCGTGCGCCGCCAGCGCGAGCGGCGCGGCGCAGATCGCCCCGACGACCCGGCCCGCCTGCGCTTGCGCGTGAAGGCGCTCCCCGACGGCCGGCGAGGCGGCCAGCCGATCGGCCCCGCCCTTGCCGCCCGGGAGGACCACCACGTCGAAGTCGCCCGTCACCGCCGAGAGATCCGTGTCCGGCACGAGGCGCACGCCTCGGCTGCAGCGCACCGGACCCGGGCCATCGAGCCCGGCGAGGACGACCTCGACCTCGGCGCGGCGCAGGACATCGACGATGATCGTCGTTTCCATCTCCTCGGCTCCCTCGGCCAGGATCACGAGCGCTCGCGGCATCTTCATGAGCGCCGGCATGGGGCCGCGGGCTGCCGGGTGCAAGCCGGATGCACCCCGGACGCTGGGTGGACGCAAGCCGGACGCAGGCGGAGCGAGCGCATGCAAGCGGATGCAAGCAGATGCAAGCAGATGCAAGCTGAGCGAGCAGATGCAAGCCGCGCGAGCGCGTGCGCGCGCTGACGGAAGCGGGCGGCGCTGAAGCCCCTTTGCCTGGGCACGTCGACGCGCTAGGAGCGGGGCATGGCGGAGCCGTCCGACGATCCGTTTGGCCTCTCGGGGCAGACCATCGAGGGGAAATACCGCGTCGCCGCCGTCATCGGCGACGGCGGCTTCGGCGTCGTCTACCGCGGGATGCACGAGGGCTTCGGCGAGCTCATCGCGATCAAGTGCCTGAAGCTGCCGGCCTCGCTCGACGCCACGGAGCGCGACGCGCTGCTCGAGACGCTGCGGGGCGAGGGGCGGATCCTGCACCGGCTGTCGCGGGCCACGTCGGGCATCGTGCAGGCGCTCGACGTCGGCGCGTTCACCACCCAGGCCGGCGTGTGGGTGCCCTACCTGGTGCTCGAGTGGCTGGAGGGCCAGACCCTCGGTCAATACCTCCGGGAGCGGCGGGAGCGGGGCGAGGCCGGCATGTCGATCGCGGAGGCGATCCAGCTGCTCACGCCGGCCGCGCGCGCGCTGGCCGTCGCGCACGCCCACAAGGTCGCGCACCGGGACGTGAAGCCGGCGAACCTGTTCCTCACCCACGTCGGCGGGACGCGGACGCTGAAGGTGCTCGATTTCGGCATCGCCAAGGTGCTGTCCGACCACCCGACGTTCACCGAGGCGCTCGCCGCGACCCGGCAGGGGCCGAGCGCGTTCACGCCGCGCTACGGCGCGCCCGAGCAGTTCAACAAGGCCCGCGGCGCGACGGGCCCGTGGACCGACGTGTTCGCGCTCGGGCTCATCTTCGTCGAGCTCGTGAGCGGCAGGCGCGCCCTCGAGGGGGACGACCCCACGCAGCTCTACGTCGCCTCGGCCGACCCGGCGGTGCGGCCGACGCTGCGCGCGCGCGGGCTCCCGGACGCGCCCGAGGCGATCGAGCGCGTGCTCGACAAGGCGCTCGCGATCGAGCCCAAGCACCGCTTCACGAGCGCTGGCGAGTTCTGGGACGCGCTCGTGGCCGCGGCGCACGGTGAGCGCGCGGGGGCTTTCGCGGGTCGTGGAGGTCCCTCCGCGGAGCAGGCGGCGGGGCTGTCGACCGCGGAGTACGCGGCCGCGCAGGGGCTCGGCGTGGCCGTCGGGCCGAGCGAGCCGACGATGCTCGCCGACGCGCACGCGCCTGCCCCGGCGCGGCCTGCCGTCGTCAAGGTGAGCCAGGGCGCGAAGGAGCCGCAGGCCGCCGGCGCGACGGGCGGCGCAGCGCCTCGGGCGAGAGACGGGGCCGGCGCGCTGGCGACGGGGGGCTCCAGGACCGCGCAGGTCGAGGACTCCATGATCGAGACGGTCGCGCCCGCCAGACCCCCTGCGGCCGGCGCGATCCCGCAGCCTGGCGCGGCCCCGCACCCCGGCGCGGCCCCGCATGCCCAGGCCGCGGCGGGCGGGCCACCGCACGCCGCGCCGCCGCACGCCGCGCCGCCGCGCCGCCGCAGCACCGCGCGCGCGGCGCTTCCGTGGTTCGTGGCGGCGCTCGTGCTCGGCGGCGCCGGCGCAACGGCGTACGTCCTGACGCGAGCGCCCGACAAGAAGCCGGCGAAGGCGCCGGCTGCGCGCGCCACCGCGACGTCGTCCGCCGGGCGCGCCGCGACGGCCGCGGCGGGCGTGCCGGCGCCCGCCACCGCCGCGCCGACCGCGAGCGCCTCGGCCGCGGCGCCTTCCGCCGCGCCCGCTGCACCCGCGGCGCCGCCGGCGGACATGGTCTTCATCGGGCCCATCTCGACCACGATCGGCGCCGCGGGCGAGGCGCGCCAGGTGACGCTCACCCGCGGGTTCTACATCGATCGCAACGAGGTGACCGTCCGCGCCTACCGGGCCTGCATGCAGCAGCGCATGTGCTCCACGGCGGATCACGTCTCGCTGACGCCCGAGCTCCTGCCCGGCGCGCAGGCGCCGGCGACGCCCGAGGAGCAGCGAGAGGTCGAGCTCTGGACGCGGCGCTGCAACGAGCCCCGCAACGCGACCGGGCACCCGATCAACTGCGTCGACTACTCCCAGGCCGAGAGCTACTGCCGCTTCCGGGGCCGGCGGCTGCCCACCGAGGCGGAGTGGGAGGTCGCCGCGCGCGGCGCGGCCGGCCGGGCCTTCGTCTGGGGCGACGAGACGCCGACCTGCGAGCGCGCCTGCTACGATCGCAACGAGAGCTGCCTCGCGCGCGGCGCCGACGTCTCGACCTGCGCGTCCGGCGCCCACCCGAGCGATCGCACCCCGGAGGGCATCTACGATCTCGCCGGCAACGTGTCCGAGTGGGTCTCGGACGGCCTCGTCTTCCCGCCGCCCGGCGGCGAGAACCCGCAGGGCGACCCGTCCTTCCCGCTCAAGGTGGTGCGCGGCGGGAGCTTCCTGGACGGCCCCGAGAAGCTCTCCGCCACGTACCGCACCGCCGCGGCGCCGGTCACCGCACACGCGTGGATCGGCTTCCGCTGCGCCATGGATGCGCCGGCGCAGGAGGGCGCCGCCGAGCAGCCGCCCGCCCCCGCGCCGCAGGCTGCGCCGGCCGAGCAGGGAGCGACGGCCCCCTGAGCTGAAGCGCCGTGCCGCCGTAACCGCCCGACCAACGCCCTCGTGACCACCCCGTCGGGGCCGGTTACCAGTCCCCATCGCGACGAAGGAGGAGGCGATGGCGTTGGTCGGGCAGTTACCGCGAGAGCCGCATTGCCGGGGCACAGCGCCCCGGCGCGACGATGCTCAGAGGCTCAGCCGACCGAAGCGCGACACCGCGCCGTTCGTCCAGCCGCCCGCGCTGCCGCCGCTGTCGCCCGCGGAAACGTAGACGCTCTTGGCGTCGCTGCTCGCCGCGACGCCCGTCGCGAAGCCGAGCCCCTGGGTCGGGGCGATGTCGGTGCAGCCGGCGACGCCCTGGCCGATGCAGCCGGCGAAGAAGAGGTCGCCGTTCGTCGCCCTCTTGAAGTGCGCGATCGTGCCGCCGCGCGAGGAGAGATAGACGCTCTTGCCGTCTGCCGTGACCGCGACCCCGCTCGGGCCCGACAGCGCGGAGCTCGGCGCGATGCTCGTGCACTGGCTGTTGCTGCTGCTGATGCAGCCGGCATACGCGATATCGCCGTTCGCGGCCCGCCGGAAGTGCGCCACCGTGTTGGTGGCGCCGACGTAAACGCTGGTGGAGTCCGGGCTCGCGCCGATGGCGGTGGCCTCGTAAATAGGGTTCGGCGCCGCGAGCGTCGCGCAGCCCGTCAGCGTCTGCCAGGTGCTCGAGCGGCCGACGCAGCCCGCGTACGACAGGGCGCCGCTCGCGTCCCGGCGGAAGTGCGTGATGGCCCCTGGATCCATGGATATCGCATAGAGGCTGCCGCCGTTCGCCGTGACGGTGATGCCGCGCGGGTTGCGGAGCTCGTTGGCGGCCCCGGGGGTCGAGGCGCAGCCGGACACGCCGTCACCGATGCAGCCGGCATAGGCAAGGTCTCCGTTCGTGGCCCGGTCGAAGCGGTAGACCACGCCTCGCCCGGTCGTCGCGATGGCATAGACGCTCTTGCCATCGGCGCTCGCGGCGAGGCTCGTCGTATCCAGGATGGACGCGCCGAGCACCACAGCGCACTGGCTGCCGCTCAGCCCGCCGATGCAGCCCGCATAGGCGAGGTCCCCGTTCGCGCTCCTCCGGAAGTGGGCGACCGAGCCATACGCGGAGAGCGTGTACACGCTGCCCTGCAAGCTCACCACGGATCGAGGCGCAGAGAGCGGCTGGGCCGGTAGGATGCTGGCGCACCCGCTGACGCCCTGGCCGATGCACCCTCCGTACACCAGCTCGCCGGACGCCTGCCGCCGGAAATGGGCGACAGCGCCGGCCGAGCTCCCGCCCGAGGTCACGTAGACGCTGGAGCCGTCGGGGCTGACAGCGACGGCGGACGCCGACTTGATGGGGTTCGGCGTGCCGACCGAGGTGCAGCCGCTGCCCTGACCGTAGCAGCCGTTGAACGCCAGATCCCCCACGTTGGCGCAGGACTGGCCGCAGATGCTGCCGACCTCCTGGACACAGGTCGAATCCCAGGCGACGGTGCAACAGAACGAGTCCACGGCGCAGACGCTCGCCGCGCACGGGTCGCAGGACGGCGCGAGCGCGCCGCCGGCGTCACACTGAGAGTGGGCGCAGAGCGCCTGCTCGGTCTCGGCGACCTCCTCGCCCACCGTCGCGTCGTCGACGCCCTCGATGGTCTCCGCCTGATCGCTGCCGCAGCCGATGAAAGCGATGGTCCAGATGCTGAGCGCTACCGTCATGTTCCGTTGAATCGACATGGGTTCTCTCCTCACGTGTTCCGCGAGGGAGTCCGCAATCGCCGTGCCAGCGCCGAGATCCGCCTGTTCAGGGGCCCTGCGATGGCACGTGCGGCGCGCCGGATCGAGCGCGACACGCCGAGGACAGCGGACGCCAGGTCGCTCGTCACGGCCAGATTCACAAGGCCCGTCGAGCGGCGCCCTGTGCGCCTGTCGCGCGCCCGTCACACCGCGCCGCCCCACCCGAGGTCTCCAAGGCGACAGCACCGGTCACGCCGTCCACCGCTGCGCGCCCTGCGGCACGGGTGGGAGGAGCACGGCCGGGTGTCGAGCCCGCCGCCTCCGAATCGCCGCCTGCGGCGCACAGACCTCCCCAGCGAGGCCAAACGGACATCCATCGCCGCCTGCGCGCCCGCGCTGAGCACATCCCGGAAAGAGATCCATCTTTCCCGGATCCGATGCTTTCGGGCACCCCCGACGCGTCCTTAGTCTGCTCCGTATGCAGATGAAGGCAGCCGTCTACGAGCGATACGGTTCTCCATCGGTCCTCGAGCTGCGCGAGATGCCCGCGCCGGAGCCGCGGGACGATCAGGTGCGCATCCGGGTGCATGCGACAACGGCGACGGCGGCGTGCCAGATGATGCGGCGAGGCGACACGCTCATGGCGCGGGTCGTGCTCGGCCTCTTCCGGCCGCGGCGGCGCTTCCGGGTGCTCGGGATCGAGGTCGCCGGCACCGTGGAGCGCGTCGGCCGGCGCGTCACGCGGTTCCGCCCCGGCGATCGCGTGTTCGGCTTCACCGGGTTCGGGTCCGGCGGGTACGCGCAGTACGTGTGCCTGTCCGAGGACGCGTCGATCGCGCACGCCCCCGCCGGCCTGAGCCACGAAGAAGCGTGCTCGCTGGTCGACGGACCGACCACCGCGCTCTACTTCCTCCGCGACCGGGCGCGGCTCCGGACCGCCGAGCGGATCGCGATCGTCGGCGCGTCCGGGAGCATCGGCACGGCGGCCGTCCAGGTCGCGCGGCACCTCGGCGCGGAGGTGACGGCGGTCTGCAGCGGGCCGAACGCAGAGCTCGTGCGCTCGCTCGGCGCGCACCACGTCGTCGACTACACGCGAGACGACTACGCGGCGCGCGCCGACGCGTTCGACGTCGTGTTCGACACGGTCGGCGCAAGCTCGTTCGCGCACGCGCGGCGCTGCCTCTCGCGCGGAGGCCGATACCTGATCACGGTCGGGGGCCTCGGGCTCTACCTGCTCGATGCGTGGAGCCGGATCTTCGGGAGCAGGAAGCTCGTCTTCGGAATGTCCGTCGACAAGAAGACCGCGCTCCCCGAGGTCTCGGAGCTCGTCGCGCGCGGAGCGCTCCGGCCGGTCATCGACCGGCGCTACGCGCTCGAGGCCATCGCGGATGCGCACAGGTACGTCGAGACACGACGCAAGCGGGGCAACGTTGTGATCGAGGTAGGCGCGTGATACCCCGGATCGCGTGGGCACACTCGACGCATTGAGGCTCGAGTCGATCGAGCAGATCCACGGTCTCATCGGGCGCCCGCCGCCCGCGCATCCGCTGGTCTCCGTGATCGCCGCGTCGTGGCAGGAGCCGCTGCGCATCGAGATCCCGATCCTCGGGCGCCCCATCGAGTCCGGTCTCTACGTGATCAGCCTGAAGCGCGGGGACGAATGCCACGCCGAGTTCGGGCGACAGGTGCACGACGGGCAGGAGGGCATCATCGTCTTCGCGTCACCGGGCCAAGTGATCACGCCGATCGGCGGCGAGAGCGAGCTCGCCCACGAGGGTGAGGGCTGGACCGTCGTCTTCCACCCCGACGTGCTACGCGACACGCCGCTCTCGGACGCGATGCACCAGTACCGGTTCTTCGGCTACGCGACGCACGAGGCGCTCCACCTCACACGACCGGAGCGAGAGACGTTCACGGGCCTCGTCCGGCAGATCGAGCGCGAGTCCTCGGTCCCTCCCGACTCGTTCGCGCCGGACGTGCTCTCGGCGCAGCTCCAGCTCCTCTTCACGTACTGCCAGCGCGCGTACGCGCGCCAGCTCGAGGTCCGAGCGCGGGCGGGCGGCGTGGCGGAGCGACTCGACCGCCACCTCGACGCGTGCTTCGCGTCGGCCGCGCAGGTCGAAGGCGGGCTCCCCACGGTTCGATCCTGCGCGCGCGCGCTCGGGTACTCGCCCGACTACCTGAGCGATCTCCTCCGCGCGGAGACGGGAACGAGCGCGCGCGACCACATCCACCGAGCCCTCATCGAGGCCGCCAAGGCACGGCTCCTCGCATCGGACGCGAGCGCGAGCGCGGTGGCCTACGCGCTCGGATTCGAGCACCCGCAGCACTTCTCGAAGCTCTTCCGGCAGAAGACCGGACAGTCGCCCGGCGAGTGGAGACTTGCGGCGAAGAGACCGAAGACGCGCCGCGAGACCTCGGCGTGATCTGACGCGCCGCACACGTCGCCCTCCGGGAAGAGCACGCGCCGTCGCAGGTAGCGCATCATGCGCCGGACGGCGTCCTCGAGCACCTGACCGACCTGGAACGTCTTCAGGTGACCGAGCTCGTTCCACACGAGCTCTGCGCCGTCTTCGTGGTAAGCCCCGTCGAGAAAGACAATGTGCAGGTGTGGATTGAGCCGCAGGTCGCCGGACGTGCGTCGCACGACGGTCACCGCGCCGCTCTTAACCGCGCTGAGCGCGCCGCGGCGCGCGGCGCGCTCTTGGTAGAACCGCTCCACCCCCTCGACGAAGAGGCGCGTCAGCGCGCCGAAGAGCGCGCCATCCTGGGCTAGCCTGCGCCGCCACGGGAACGGAAACGTCAGCACCCATTGCCTAAGCGCGACCCCGGGCAGCACGTCCTCGATCAGGTTCGCCGCCGTGGCACACATGCGCCGGCCCAGGCACGCAATCGCGCTGATAGCGCTCGGCGCCGGCTGATCCACGCAGGCCGTTCGGCCATGAGGCGCGCGGGCGCGAACGGGCGTGGTCGCCCCGTCGCGACGAGACGCAGCCTGCTGAGAGACAGTCCGGCCTCGACGAACCGCAGGCCCTCCGGCTCGAGACGTCACGAGCGTCAATCGATCCGGCGCGGGCGAGCCGCGATTCACGCCTTCGCTCCCTTTTCGACCTCGACGCTTGTCGATCACGGCTGCAAGCGCAAGAGCTCTGCAGCGCATCCGGCGAGGCCTGACCTCGCAATCATGCTTCATCCAAGAGTGCGGATCGACTTTCCTGCTATACCTGGCAATACACGTCGGGTCATTTGCCCGATTATCCAAAGACCCAACATGACTCTGGTCTGAGGTATTCGATGGCTTTTCGCAAGCAAACAGCGGCTCCGGGGATGGCGCCGAGGTTCAGTCTCGCAGCAGACTGCGCAGTCCTGGTCCTTGCATCGATCGCTTCGTCGGCGACGGCCGGAGGTGTCGTCCACTGGGGCTCTGTCGTCACGATGGCACCGATAGCGCTGGCGGGATGGCTGCTCGGCAGCCGCATCTTGCACCAGTACGACGTCTTCAAGGCGCAGGGCCTTGCGGGCGATTTGGTACTCACGTCCGTCTTGGTGCTCGCCGTCGCGTCCACGCTCGCGCTCTTCAGGGCGACAGTAGATGGGTACGCTGCGGATGCGACGCTGAAGCACTTCCTCGCCGTGCTCTGGTCCGGCACGCTCCTGCTCCGCATCACGCTCCCCCGGGGGCGGGGGCTAGCCAGCCACGAGCCCGACGATACCCTCGTCATTGGCGTCGGCCCGCTCGGCCACCACACCGCCCGTCAGATCCGCGCCAAGAAATCGTCACGCGGGGCGATCTGTCACCTCTCCTTCGTCGACGAGGTGAATAGCGGTCGAGTCGATGGTCGAATCCTCGGGACGAGCGACGACCTCGAGCGCGTCCTGCGGGAGCGCGTGTTCGGCGAGGTGTACATCGCGGGCAACTCGCTCCGGCACGGCGGGGCGATGCAGGCCAGCATCCGGGTGTGCGAACGGCTCGGGATACCCTTCGCGCTTCCGGCCAGTCATTTCCGGTTCGATCGGGCGCGCCCGGCGGACGCCCGCGCAATCTCCGATGGCTACGTGCATTACCTCAGCGTGGAACACAAGCCCTACCAGATGGCCGCCAAGCGCGTCCTCGACATCCTCGTATCGAGCTGCTTGCTCGCCCTTCTCTCGCCGTTGCTCCTCGTCGCTGCGGCGCTCATCGCGCTGACGTCTCCAGGTCCGATCCTATTCCGGCAAAAACGGGTAGGGCGCTATGGGCGCACATTCGAGATACTCAAGTTTCGCTCGATGGTGGTCAATGCAGAGGCGCTGAGGTCGAGCTTGATGACGAGGAACGAGCAAGCCGGGCCTGTGTTCAAGATCAAGAAGGACCCGCGGGTGACTCGCGTCGGCAGCATCCTTCGCAAGTACAGCATCGACGAGCTTCCGCAGCTCGTCAACGTGCTGCGCGGCGATATGGCCCTTGTCGGGCCGCGCCCGCCGCTTCCCAGCGAGGTTGAGAAATACGAGGCCTGGCAGCTCCGGCGCCTCTCGGTGCGTCCCGGCCTGACGTGCGTGTGGCAGGTGAGCGGTCGCAACAATATCTCGTTCGAAGAGTGGATGTACCTTGATATGCGGTACATCGATCACTGGAGCATAGCGGAAGACATCAAACTGCTCCTGAAGACCGTCCCGGTCGTGATTGCCGGCCGCGGCGCCAGCTGAACCCTGGCCGCCCCGCCCCGCGCGGCGCGCGAGCTCGCCGCGACCAACGTCGCGCCGAGGGTCCTCTGGCAGTTCGTTCGGGCTTCAGCCGGGGACACGGTGTTCGTCGATGAAACCGCTTTCTCCGCGCTCATTGAGCCGACGAATCCGGGCTGACGGCGGGGCGCACCGCACGCGGGTGAGCGCGTGCGAGGCCGGCTCGTCGTCCCGTGAGATGCGTACTCTGGGAGCGGCGCCCACGGCGCTGCAGATTCTGCTCTGAACGGCTCGTTCGGTGACTTGCTGCTATTCCAATTCGCAGCCTTTTTTCTTGCGATGGCCTCGTTTGTCGCTATATACGCATTGTTGATTCCTGGTAGGGGGGAAGCGATGACTGACAAAAAGCAATGGCGGGTCCTCGTTGTCGATGATGAGCCAGTATTTACCGCCAGGGTGACAATCGCTTTGAGGAGACTTGGGTTCCTCGCCGATGCGGCGATCGACTGCCAGGCGGCGATCCGACGCATCCAGCAGGACCCGCCCGACGTTGTCTGCGTCAGCCTGAACCTTCCTCGCGATTCGGGGTACCACCTCTGCGAACTGATCCGCAAGAGCCCAACGCTGCATCGCTTGAAGATCATCGTGATCAGTGACAGGCACTCTCCTGAGGTCATTGCCTACGCCGAGGAGGCGGGGGCGAACGCATTCCTCAAGCGGCCATTCAAGCACGAGCTGCTCGCGGAGTGCATGGTCAGTGTGCTCGAGGAGCCTCGGGCGCCGCAGGTCGAGGCGTCTCAGCACATCCCGGGCACGGCCTTCGCGTTGGGGTGAGCGGCGTCGATCCGGAGCACCTCGCGCCATGATCCTGGGGCTGCCGCGCGCTGGTCCAGGCGTACCAGGTGCTGGCGGGCTCGCGCGACTATCCGGGCTGGCTGCGCGCATTCGCGCGGTGCATGGGCGGCGAGGGCAGGTGGGCCCGGCGGCGAATGTCGCTGACGCAACGCGCGCGGGCCGATGCGCTCCACGCCCTCGGATAGGCGCCTCACGCGGTGCCCGACCACGCTCGAGTGTCTGAACGTGCAGAATCTGAACGTGCAGAATCTGAACGTACGGAAACAGACGTGCGTCGGGGTGCCGTGAGCGCTTCCATAGCTCCCATCGGTACACAGCAACAAGGACACACCAGCTTCGATCAGGCTGCCATGGTAGACAAGATCCTCCCCACACTGGCCGTCGCAGCCGCCTTGTCCGCGCTGGGTGGTTGCACCTGGGCACCGGGGCCCGCACTCGATGCCAGCCGCCTGCAGGACGATCTGTCCACCAAGACCGGCACCGACGTCTATCCGGTCAAGCTGATCACCGCCGACCTCGTGCGCGCACAGACTGACTCCATCGCGCTTGCCGCCGCTGTGCCCGATTCGCCGGCGAGCGCGGGCAACCTGGCCCAGTTGCTGAGCGAATACGAATACGAACTCGGCCCGCAGGACCTCGTCGGCGTGACCGTGCTCGATCACCCGGAGCTGAGCTCGAGCCTGATCACCGCCCCGGTGGCCGGCCCCACCGTGCCGGTGCCGGGCGTGCCGCAGATCACGCCAACCAACCCGCAGGCCGACCAGAGCGGCTATCGCGTGAACCGCAATGGCGAGCTGTACTACCCGCCCGTGGGCAAGCTGCAGGTGCGCGGCAAGACCGTCGACGACGTGCGCGGGATGATCATCCGGGCTCTCCGCAACACCGTGCGCGACCCGCGCGTGGACGTGCGCGTGATTGCCTACCGCAGCAAGCACGTGGACGTGACCGGCCAGGTGCGCGCGCCAGGCATGCTGCCGGTGACCGACGTGCCGATGACGCTGGTCAACGCCATCACGCGGGCCGGCGGGTTTGCGCCGGAAGCCGATGTGCAGAAGGTGCGCTTGATCCGCGACAGCCGGCTCTATGAGTTCGACCTCGAGGCGCTGATCGAGCGCCGCAACGGCGCGCACGACTTCCTGCTCAAGGGCGGCGACGTCGTCTACGTGCCAGACCACCTGTCGAGCCGCGTGTTCGTGCTCGGCGAGGTGGTGCGGCCGCAGTCGCTGCTGATGAACAAGGGGCGGCTGTCGCTGGCCGACGCGCTGGCCGGCGTCAACAGCATCGACATCCGCGCCGCCGATCCGCGCCAGATCTTCGTGGTGCGCGGCATGCGCGACAAGCCGCAGACGCCCGACGTGTACCGGCTCGACATGACGCAGGTGGACGCCATGCTGCTCTCCACGCAGTTCCGGCTGGAGCCGCTCGATGTGGTCTACGTGGGCACGTCCGACGCCGTGCGCTTCAACCGCGTGCTGGACCAGATCACCCCCGCCATCCAGACCCTGTTCTTCAGCAAAGAACTGGCTCGCTAGCCTAGTCAGTACGGAGCCGACATGAGCCCCCCTGTCCAGCGCCCCTACGGTACGCCGCTACCCCTGGAGGACGACGAGTTCATCCTGCGCGATCTGGTGCGGATGGTGCGCCAGCAGCCTGGCTGGGCGATCGGCATCACGGCCGTCGTGGCCGCCGCCGCCACGCTGTACGCCTACTCGATGCCGGCGATCTATTCGGCCGACGCGCTGCTGCAGGTGCAGGCGAGCAACCCGGACAGCGCACCGCTGGCGCGCGCCTCGCAGATGATGGGCGGCGACAAGCCGCTGCCCACCGAGACCGAGATCGAGATCATCCGCAGCCGCTCGGTGCTGGAGCCGGTGGTCAACGCGTTCCGACTCAATGTGTCGGTGGCGCCCGTGACCATACCGTTCATCGGCAACGTCGTGCGTCGCTTCGCCACGACGGGTGAGCCGGCGCCGGCGTGGTTCGGTCTGAAGAGCTATGCGTGGGGCGGCGAGCAGATCGACGTGGAGCTGCTCGGCGTGCCGCCGGCGCTGGAAGACGTGCCGCTGACGCTGCGCCTGCTCGAGGACGGCGCGTTTGCGCTGTTCGATCCCAATGGCGTGCAGCTGCTGACCGGACGGGCCGGAGCCATCGTCGACGACGGTCCGCTGCAGATCCGCGTCGGCAAGCTCGTGGCGCGGCCGGGCACCGAGTTCACCGTGACGCGCGCCAACCAGCTCGCGGCCATCGAGGAGCTGGGCAAGTCGCTGCTGGTGGTCGAGCAGGGCAAGCAGACCGGCATCGTGCAGATATCGATGGAGAGCAGTGACCGCGTGGCGGCCATGCAGATCGCCAACGCGGTGGCGCAGTCGTATGTGCGGCAGAACCTCGAGCGCCACCAGGAGGAAACCGCGCGCACGCTGGAGTTCGTGAACGCCGAGGTGCCGCGCGTACGCGCCGACCTGGAGAAGGCCGAGGACGCGCTGGCCGCGCTGCAACAGCGGCAGGGCGCGGTGCGGCCCACGTCCGAGGCGCAGTCGTACCTGCAGGGCGGGCTCGAGATCGACCGCCAGATCGCGATGCTGACCCTGCAGCGCACGCAGCTGCTGCAGCGCTTCATGCCGGCGCACCCGGACGTACAGACCATCGACGCGCAACTGAGCCAGCTGCGCGCCATGCAGCAGAAGCTGGAAGCGCGCTTCCGCGACATGCCCGCGTCCGAGAAGTCGGGCGTGCGCATGGAGCGCGACGTCAAGATCGCGCAGGAGATCTACATCTCGCTGCAGAACAAGGCGCAGGAGCTGATGATCAATCGCGCCGGCATGGTGGGCAACGTGCATATCCTCGATGAGGCGCTGATCCCGTCGTTGCCGGTCAAGCCCAAGCGCGCGCTGATCATCGCGGCCGGCCTGATCCTGGGCTTTGTGCTGGCGGTACTCACGGTGTTCATGCGCCGCGCGGTGTTCGGCCGCATGCGCGAGATCGAGGAGATCGAACGCCGCCTGGCGCTGCCGATGTTCGGCGAGATTCCGTTCAGCCCCGCGCAGAGCTGGCTCAAGGCCAGCGAGCCGCCCGAGCTGCCAATGCCGGTGGAGCTGGCCGGCGCGGAGCACGCGCCGGTGGCGCCCGAACGCGCCGAGGAATGGCTGCCCGCCGCCACGCGGCCGGTGCTGGCGGAGAGCCGCCCGCATGACGAGGCTATCGAGGCGCTGTGCGGCATCTGCACGCAGTTCCAGTTCACGCTGAAGCAGATGGGCCATCGCGTGGTGGCGATCGTGGGCGCCACGTCGGGCGTGGGCAAGAGCTTCGTGGCGGTAAACCTCGCCACGCTGCTGGCCAGGTCGAACCGGCGCGTGCTGCTGATCGATGCCGACCTGCGCCGCCACCGCCTGCCCGGCTACTTCAACCGTGCCGCGGGCATGGGCCTGTCCGAGCTGCTTGGCGGCCGGCTCGATGCCGACCAGGCCGCGGTGCCCACCGGCGTGCCCAACCTCTGGCTTGTGCCGGCCGGCAACTTCGGCGCCACGCCGGCCGAGTTGCTGATGAACACGCGCTTGCGCCAGGCGCTGGAGAGCTATGCGCGCACCTACGACCTCGTCATCATCGACACGCCGCCGGTGCTCGACCACAACGACGCCATGCTGGTGGCCGCGCTGGCCGGCGCCACGGTCCTGGTGCTGCGCGCGGGCGTGCATACCGAGCAGCAGATCGTGGAGGCGGTGAAGCGGCTCAAGCGTGCCGGCGGCAACGTGGTGGGCGGCATCCTCAACACCGTGAGCCGCAACGGCGGCCACCGGCCGGCCGACAGCATGGACGACGTGGTGGCCCGCGCCACGGGCCAGGCAGCATGACGCCCGACGGAGCACGCCGGTAATGGACCTCGCCCTCGACGCCCCCGCGCGACGCGAACAGCGGCAGCTGCATCCCGCGCTGGTGCCGGGGCTGTTCTTCGCGTTCGTGCTGTTGCTGATCCTGCTGCGCCTGGGGCGCGTGGTGGAGCTGTTCTATCCGGCGGGCGCGGTGCTCGTGGGGCTGCTGTGCTATTGGCGCAGCCCGACCCAGTACGTGTCGTTCATGTGCTGGCTGTACTTCCTCTCGCCCGAGGTGCGCCGCCTCGCGGATTTCTCCAACGGCGCCTTCAACCCGATCAGCCCGATCCAGATGGCCCCGATCCTGGTGGCCGTGATGAGCGGGCTGACCGTGCTCACGCACTACCGCGTCGTGGCCACCAAGCGCGCGTTCCCGTCGCTGCTGCTGGTGCTGACGCTGACCTATGCGCTGGTGGTGGGCTGCATCCGCAACAGTATACCGTCGGCGGTGTACTCGTTCGGCTACAACATCATCCCGGTTTTCGTGGGCTTCCATATCCTCTCCACGTGGAAGCACTACCCGATCTATGCGCGTGTGCTGGTCACCACGTTCAGCTGGGGCATGTTCGTGATGGGCGTCTACGGCGTGATTCAGTACGTGCTGATGCCGCCGTGGGATGCCATGTGGCTGTTGCGCTCGGGCATGAACTCGGTGGGCGAGCCGTTACCGTTCAGCTTCCGCGTGTTCAGCACGTTCAATTCGCCGGGGCCGCTCGCCACGGTGCTGATGAGCGGGCTGCTGTTCATGGTGGCCGGGCGCGGCAAGGTGGTCTGGGTGGGCGCGTTGTCGGGGCTGGCGGTGCTGCTGCTGACGGCGGTGCGCTCCGCATGGGGCGGGCTGATCATCGGCGGACTCTATGCGCTGGCCTGCATCGACGGCCGCACGCGCTCGCGCGTGATCCTGGCCATCCTGATCGTGGCCGCGCTGTCGGTGCCGATGTTCACGATCGATGAATTCGCCGAGCGGTTGCTGGACCGCATGGAGACCTTCTCGTCGATCCAGGACGACCACAGCTTCCAGGAGCGGCTGCAGTTCTATGAATCGTTCCTGTCGGTGGCCGCCAGCGACATCGCGGGGCAGGGCATGGGGTCGGTCGGCATCGGCACCAAGCTCGACTCCGCCACGAGCCAGCTCGGCAAGTTCGGCGTGTTCGACAGCGGCCTGATGGAGATTCCGTATGTGATGGGCTGGCCCGGCACGTTGCTGTACATCACCGGGCTGCTGTGGATGATGGGCCGGGCGATGAAGCGCGGGCTGGCGATGAAGTCGAATCGCCTGCTGGCCGCGGCCGTGGGCACGTCGATTGCGCTGGTGTCGATGCTCGTGTTCTGCAATACGCTGAACGGGTTCGACGGCATCCTGTTCCAGATCGGCGTGACGCTGCCCGTGATCGGCCATCGCTATGCCCGCATGCTGGCCGCGCACGGAGGACCCAGCGCATGAGTCCGCAATCGACCATGCCGGCGCCGTTGCATGTGGCCATCGTCACGCATGGGGTCGATCGCAACGACGGCCCGGGGGCGTGGCAACCACGAGATCGCCGCCGCGCTGGCCGCTGGCTGCGAGGTCACCTGGGCCAGGGCTGGGACGCGATGGGGGAACGCTATCTGCAGTTGTACCACCGTCTGGCACGGCGGCCCGCAGCGGCGGGCGCGCCAGACACTGACATGACGCTGAAGGGAGAATCCAGATGACCGCACCTCTGTTCCAGATCGGCGTGACGCTGCCCGTTATCGGCCATCGCTATGCCCGCATGCTGGCCGCAGGGAGGACCCAGCGCATGAGTCCGCAATCGACCATGCCGGCGCCGTTGCGTGTGGCCATCGTCACGTATGTGATCGATCACAACGACGGCCAGGGGCGTGTCAACCACGAGATCGTCGCCGCCGCGCTGGCCGCTGGCTGCGAGGTCACGCTCGTGGCCAACCGCGTGGCCGAGGTCTGGCGCAATCACCCGCGCGTGCACTGGCAGCGCGTGCCCGAGGGGCGCCTGCCAGCCGCGCTGCTGCGCGACCAGGTATTTGCCATCGCCAGTGGCTGGTGGCTCGCGCGCAACCGGCACCGGTTCGACATCGTCCATGTGAACGGATTCATCACGTGGGCGCGCGCCGACGTCAACACCGCGCACTTCGTCCACCATGGCTGGCTGCATTCGGGGTACTACCCCTACCGGCTGCGCGATGGCTGGCGCGCCGCGTACCAATGGCTGTACACGCACGTCAACGTGCCGCTGGAGCGCCGCGCGTTCCGGCAGGCGCGGGCCGTGGTCGCGCTGACGCCGCGCATCGCCGCCGAGCTGCGCGCCACGGGCGTGCCTGCCGCTGGCATCGAGGTGATTCCGAACGGCGTGGACACCAGCGAGTTCACGCCGGGCAAGGTCTGCCGTGCGCGCTTCAGGCTGCCCGCCGGCGTGCCGCTGCTGCTGTTTGCCGGCGACCTGCGCACGTCGCGCAAGAACCTGGGCACGGTGCTGACCGCGCTGGCCGATGTGCCGGAACCGGTGGCGCTGGCCGTGGCCGGCACCACCGAGCGCAGCCCCTACCCGCAGCTCGCGCGCGACCTCGGCGTGGCCGAGCGGGTGCACTTTCTCGGTCACGTGGCCGACATGCCCGCGCTGATGCGCAGTTGCGACGCGCTGGTGTTCCCCTCGCGCTACGAGGCGATGTCGCTCGTGGTGCTGGAGGCGATGGCCAGCGGCATGGCGGTGCTGGCGGCGCGCTCGACGGGCGCGGCGGGATTCGTGCCGCCCGATGCAGGCGTGGTGCTGGACGACCCGAACGACGCGCCCGCGCTGGCCGCCGCGATCCGCCAGCTCACGGCGGACCCCGATGCGCTGCGGCGCATGGGCCAGGCCGGCCGCGCCGCCATGCTGAGCCAGGGCTGGGGCGCGATGGGCGAACGCTATCTGCAGCTGTACCGCCGTCTGGCACGGCGGCCCGCAGCGGCGGGCGTGCCAGGCACTGACATGGCGCTGAAGGGAGAATCCAGATGACCGCACCCTGGACACTTGCCGAAACCTCAGCGCTGCATCCACCCGGGGCATTGCGCACGCATGCCGGCGCGCCCGACGAAGGCTGCCAGCCAGCGGCGTGGCGGCGCTGGCGGCCGGCCTGACCGGTGCGCTGCGCGGCACGCTGCGCCTGCCCGATGCCGAGGCGTGCCGCCCCCACGCGCGCAGCCGCTTCGACATCCCGGTGATCGCCGCCAGGACGGCCCAGATCTACCGCGAGGCGGTCAACCGTTGCGAATGAGCCGATGCGCCGATGACGTGAGGAAGTGATGGGGGGAGCCGAGATGAAAGTCGCAGTAGTGCATGACTGGCTGGTGACCTACGCCGGTGCGGAGCGGGTGCTGGAGCAGATCCTGCGCTGCTATCCGGACGCCGACGTCTTCAGCCTGATCGACTTTGCCGAGGAGCGCGCCTTCCTGCGGGGCCGGCCCGTCACCACGTCGTTCATCCAGCGGCTGCCGTTCGCGCGCGAGCGCTATCGCGGCTACCTGCCGCTGATGCCGCTGGCTATCGAACAGCTCGATGTGTCCGGCTACGACCTCGTGATTTCCAGCTCGCACGCGGTGGCCAAGGGCGTACTGACCGGCCCGGACCAGCTCCACGTGAGCTACGTCCACACCCCCATCCGCTACGCGTGGGACCTGCAGCACCAGTATCTGCGCGAGAGCAACCTGCAATGCGGGCTGCGCTCGGTGCTCGCGCGCATGCTGCTGCACTACATCCGCAACTGGGATGCGCGCACGCGCGATGGCGTGGATCACTACATCGCCAACTCGGCGTTCGTGGCGCGGCGCATCCGCAAGATCTACGGGCGGCACGCCAGCGTGATCCATCCGCCCGTGGACGTGGACGCCTTCGTGCCGGGCGGCCCACACGAGGACTACTACGTCACGGTGTCGCGGATGGTGCCTTACAAGCGCGTGCCGCTGATCGCGGAGGCGTTCCGCGCCATGCCGGACCGCAAGCTCGTGATCGTCGGCGCGGGACCGGAGCTGGACAAGGTGCGCGCCGCCGCCGGCCCCAATGTGCAGGTGCTCGGCCATCAGCCGTTCGAGGCGATGCGCCGCATCATGCAACATGCGCGCGCGTTCGTGTTCGCGGCCGAGGAGGATTTCGGCATCTCCGTGGTGGAGGCCCAGGCGTGCGGCACCCCGGTCATCGCCTATGGCCGGGGCGGCGCGCTGGAGACCGTGCGTGACGAAACCAGCGCGATGCCGACCGGATTGTTCTTCGCCGAGCAGAGCGTGCCCTCCATCGTCGATGCGGTGGAGCGGTTCGAGCGCAATGCCGCGCTGTTCCGCCCTGAATACTGCCGGCTCAACGCCGAACAGTTCTCGGCCGACAATTTCCGCGAGGCGCTGCTGGGCTTCGTGGCGCGTGCGCAGGCCATGGCGGCCTCGGGCCGCCAGCCGGACCAGCCCGAAGGCGGCCCGGCGCGTGCCGTGCGCGACGACCAGCTCGACCGCACCGGCCGGCAGGTGAACGTGATGACGCCGGGCCCAGAGGTCGGCCGCAACAGCGGCTGGGTGGACGTGCCGATGGGCATCACGGCGCTGCGGCGTGCCGATGGCGAGTACGTGGTGGTCGTCGAGGAAGACGCGCGCGGCAAGAACCTGATGTACCGGTGGCGGCCCGCGCTGGCCGCGGAAGCGACGCGGCCATGATGGACGTGACGCTGCGGCGCAACCTGCTGATCAACCTGACCGGATCGGCCCTGCCGACGCTGGTGTCGCTGGTCACGGTGCCGCTGTACATCAAGGTGCTGGGCGTGGAACGCTTCGGCGTGATGGCGCTGGCGTGGGTGCTGGTGGGCTACTTCACGCTGTGCGACTTCGGCATCAGCCTGGCCGGCCAGAAGCGCATCGCGCGTGCGCTGGCCACGGCCGATCGCGAGGACATCGGGCGCACCTTCTGGAGCGCGGTCTGGACCAACCTGGCCACCGGGCTGGTCGGCGCGGCCATCCTTTGGGCGGTGGCCGGCGCGTACTTCAACTGGGTCACGCATGCGTCGGAGGCGCTGCTGGCCGAGGTGGCGCAGGCGTTGCCGTGGATCGCGCTGTTGATCCCGGTGGGCAACGTGGGAGTGGTGTTTGCCGGCGCCATCAGCGCGGCCGAGCGGTTCTCGGTGTTCAACATCAACCAGACCATCGGCACGGTGCTGTTCCAGGTGCTGCCGGTGACGGCCGCCTTCGTGTTCGCGCCGACGCTGCAGGTGACGCTGGGCGCCGCGGTCATCGCGCGCGCGATCCTTGCGCTGATGCTCGGCGTGGCGGCGCTGCGCGTGCTGGAAATCCGCACCGTGCAGCCCGCGCAGCGGTCCAGCGTGCGCGGGTTGTTCGGCTATGGCCGCTGGATGCAGCTCACGATGGCCGCGAACATGATCGGCGAATCGCTCGACCGCGTGGTGGTGGGCGCGCTGCAACCGCCGCGCTTCGTCACGTACTACGCGGTGCCGCAGAACCTGGTGTCGCGGCTGAGCCTGCTCTCCGATGCGCTCTCGCGCACACTGTTCCCGCGCCTCGCGGCCGCGCCGCGCGAGAAAGCGGTGGAGATCGCCCACCACTCCCTGGGTTTCCTGCAGACGCTGCTCACCCCGGTCACCATTGGCGCGCTGTTCGTGCTCGAGCCGTTCCTGCACCTGTGGGTGGGTCAGGAGCTGTCCACCAGTTCGGGCGATATCGGCCGGATCATGGTCATCGGTGTGTGGCTTGCCGGACAGACCACCGTGGCGCGCAACCTCATGCTGGCACAAGGCAAGGAGGCAGGCGTGGCGCATGTGTCGATGCTGCTGCTGCCGGCCTTCGCGTTGTTGCTGTGGGGCGGGGTCTACGTGTTCGGCATTCAGGGCGCGGTGATGGCGGCGCTGGTGCGCGGCGTGGTCGAGTATGCGGCGCTGCTGCGGTACTGCGGCATGCGCGTGCGGCCGCTGTTGCGCGAGATGGCGCCGCACCTGGCGTTCGTCCTGGTGGCGCTGGTGGTGGCCTCGCACGTGGATGGCTGGATACCTTGCCTGGCGGTGGGCACGGCCCTCACCCTGTGCAACATGGGATGGTCGCTGCACAGCTCGGCCACGTTCCGCGACGTGGCGCAATCGGCCTGGCAGCGGCTGACGCGACGCGCGCGGGATGCCGCCCCGCAGGACGTTGCCACGCAGGCGAACCACGGAGGCAAGACATGAGGATTCTTCACCTGGCCAACCACGCGCTCGATGTCGGCAACGGCATCGTCAACATCATGGTGGACCTTGCGGTGGCGCAGGCCGCCGCCGGGCACGAGGTGACCATCGCGTCCGCCGAATGCGGGTTTGGCGGCTGGCTGGCCGGCACCGGCGTGCGCCACATCACGCTGCCGCAGCGCAAGCCGCTGGGATTGCCGCTGGCCGTGCGCGGACTGCGCCGGCTGACGCGCGCGATGGGGCCGGAGATCGTCCATGCGCACATGGTGTCGGGCGCGCTGATCGCCTGGCTGACGCGGCGTATGGGCGGCGCGCGCTACGGGCTGGTGACCACGGTCTACAACGAATTCCAGCGCAGTTCGAACCTGATGCGGGTCGGTGACCGCGTGGTGGCCGTCAGCGGCGCCGTGGCAGCATCGATGGTCCGGCGCGGCATTCCGGCGGACAAGATCAGCGTGGTGCGCAACGGCACCATTGGCTCGGCGCGGCTCGCGCGGCTGCCGGTGACCGACATGTCGCTGGCCGGGCCGTCGATTGTCACGGTGTGCGGGCTGTACGCACGCAAGGGCGTGCTGGACCTGATCGCCGCGTTCGCCGATGTGCGCCGCGCGGTGCCGGCGGCGCAGCTCTACCTCGTGGGCCATGGCCCGGACCGTGCCGCTTGCGAGCAACTGGCGCGCGACCTCGGCCTGGCCGATGCCGTGCACCTGCCCGGCTTTGTGCGCGACCAGCGCCCGTGGATGCGGGCCGCCGACGTGTTCGCGCTGGCATCGCATTCGGACGCGTTCCCGCTGGTGCTCAGCGAGGCGCGCGAAGCCGGTTGCGCGATCGTGGCCACGACGGTGGGCGGCGTGCCCGAGGCCCTCGAATTCGGCGCGGCCGGCATGCTCGTGCCCGCGCAACGTCCGCGCCTGATGGGCGAGGCGCTGACGGCCCTGCTGCGTGACCGCGCCATGCTGGCCCACTGGCGCGCACGCGCCGCCACGGGCACCGCCTGGCTGCGCGTGGACCGGGTGCAGCGCGAGTATGCCGAGATCTACGGCGCATTGCTGTCCGGCGCACGCCAGCCGGCGCACGCCGGCACCGTCGAGGCGGCCGATGCCGCGAAGTATGCCGAGATCTACGGCGCATTGCTGTCCGGCGCACGCCAGCCGGCGCACGCCGGCACCGTCGAGGCGGCCGATGCCGCAAAGGAACTGGTGTGCCATGGCTGAACAGGACCCTCCCGCCATGATGCGCGTGAACTCGACGGCGCATGAGGCCAGCCCGGCGAGCGCGCCCCTGACTGGCGCGCAGCGCGTGCTGTTTGTCGACCAGAGCGGACAGATCGGCGGCGCGGAACTGTGCCTGCTCGATATCGCGCGTCATCGGCGCCATGACAGCGAAGTGCTGCTGCTCGAGGATGGCCCGTTCCGCGAGCGGCTGGCCGCGCAGGGCGTGCGGGTCAGCGTGGAGGCAAGCGCCGCCGTGCGCGCGCTGCGGCAGCGCGGGCTGGGTGCGGGCACGCTGCGCGGTCTGCTGGCGCTGCCCTCGCTGGTGTGCCGGGTGGCCCGGCGCGCGGCCCGGGCCGAAGTGGTCTACGCCAACACGCAGAAGGCCATGGCCGTCTGCGTGCTGGGCAAATGGCTGCACCGCCGGCCCGTGGTCTGGCATCTGCACGATATCGTCGATGCGAGCTTCTTCGGCCCGTCGCAGCGGCTGGCCATCCGCTGGCTGTCGCGCGGCCTCACGCGCGTGGTGGCCAACTCCCACGCGAGCGCCGACGCATTTCGCGCGCTGGCCGGCTCCGCCGTGCCTGTGGACGTGGAGCACAACGGCATCGAGCCGGCGCCGTTCGACGCCGCGTTGCAGCGCGACCGCCTGGCACTGCGCGTGGCCAACGGCCTGCCGGCGGACGGCCTCGTGGTGGGGCTGTTCGGCAGGCTGACGCCGTGGAAGGGGCAGCGCGTGGTGATGGATGCCATCTCGAGCATGCCCGGCGCGACGCTGGTGCTGGTGGGCGCCCCGCTGTTCGGCGAGCACGCCTACGAAGCCGCGCTGCGCGCGCGCGCGGCGCAGCCCGATCTCGCTGGCCGCGTGCATTTCCTCGGCTTCCGCGCCGACGTGGCGGAGCTGATGCACTGCATGGACGTGGTGGTGCACGCCTCGGTGTGCGCCGAGCCATTTGGCCGCGTGGTGGTGGAGGGCATGCTGGCCGCACGGCCCGTGGTGGCCACGGCGGCAGGCGGGGTGAAGGAGATCGTCGACCACGGCGAGACCGGCCTGCTGGTGCCGCCCGACGATGCCGGCGCGCTGGCGGCGGCGCTCGCGTCGCTGTCGGACGCCGGCGTGCGCGACGCGATGGGGACGCGGGCGCGTGCCGCCGCCATGACGCGCTTCTCGCCACAGACCATGCTCGCGGGCGTGGACCGCATCGTTGCCGACGTGGCCCGTGTCGATCGTGGGAAGTAAGCATGCACGTTTTCGTACACTTGTCTGCGGGCCAGGACCCTCAACCCCGCCAGAGGAGACGAGGCGCGTGCCGCGGACCGTCCCATGCGCTCCGAGCGCCGCGAGCCAGAGCTCTTCATGCACAAGCGGCGCGAGCTTGGGCTGAAAGAACTGGGCGACGTCGCGCGCGGAGCGGCTTCTCCTGAAGCGTGTTCGCGTGCCAGTGGCGTCGCGGACACATAGGGAGCTTATTAATTCGAATCTCCGTAACTTGACAGGAATGTAAAATCCGCACACGCTCCTGAGTGACTGGAGCATGCGTGCGGACTGCCCGCCGTGTCATCCGTCGTTAGGGGGGCAAACCATGGCTTCGATGGGTGTGGGGCGTATTGTCCCGGTCGAGCGTCCTTTGATCACGGTTCCCATACGGCAATACCCGTGGAAGAACCGGCGCTGCACGCCGAATCGCCGGCTATTCTTGCAGGCCGGCGACGTCGCCGTGGCGAGCACCGTGCTTGCGTGCGGCGGCGGGGGAAGCCCGTATTCCTATAACAACTCCTCCTGCCCCGGTTCCGTCGAGCAGGCGAACATCCTCTCAGGAGACGCGTCTTGACTTCGGCCGTGACCCACGACCGGTGGACCGCTGCCCAGACCGCCGAGCTTAGCTATTGGCGCGGGCTCGACCTGCGCGAGATCCTGCGCATCTGCGCGGAAAAGCCGGAATTCCTGTCGCTGTTCGACGACGCGACGCAGCGCGACCTGCTGTACGGCAAGGACGTGCTGGAGGTGGGCTGCGGCCCCCTGGGCGTGAGCGTGGTGTCGTTCAGTCGCCACAAGACCGGGGTGCGCCGGCTGGTCAAGGCCGATCCCCTGCCCCGCCTGCCTCTGCGCGAGACTCGGCTGGTCGTGGACACCTGGGCTGCCCCTTTCCTGACCTGGGTCGAAGGTCTTGCGGCCGAGGGCGAGTACATCCAGACGCCGGGCGAAGATCTGGGCTTCGACGCCTGTTTCGACACGGTGGTCACCTACAACGTGCTCGACCATGTTCGCGAGCCGCTGACCATCCTGCGCAACGCAGCGCGGGCGCTGCGTCCGGGCGGCAAGCTGCTGGTCGGCGTCGACTGTCTATCGCTGGTCGGGCGCTGGCGCTTCGAGCTGCTGACGCGGCAGATCCACAAGGGCAGCATCCTGGTCGAGGCCCACCCGCACACGTTCCTGTCCAGCACGGTGGGTCGGATGATCGAAAACGCGGGCTTCCGCCTCAATGCCATAACCGGAGTGCCGGGGCTGCTGCGGCGGCTTGCCGGTAGCCACTCACGTCCGGCCTTCCTCGCCACCAGGCCGTGAAAAGCGCCTTCAAGCCCATTGACAGAGAGTGTCTTCAGGATCGCGCCTGGCGCTCAAACATTGCAACCATCTCCTAGGTTAGAGTTGCCCGCGCATGCGGTCACGAAGATGCCATCGTCGAATGCGTCCTCCGCGTCCCTCTCGAACGATAGGTTCGCTACCGGACTGCACGCGTCACTGCCGGCCGGCATCCAGCCCCAGGAATTGGTTATGGCATCGACATTGCGATCAAAACCATCGGCGAACGCCGCCGTGATGTCTGCCGTGCCACCATCGTCTGCGTTCATGCCTCCAAAGTAAATCAAGCTCGCCTCGGGCGCGACGCCGGTGGCGCGCGTCTCCCATGTTGCGCTGTGCGCACACTGCCCAGATTCGCATGGCTGCCCGCCGCAATCGAAGCTGGTGGAACAAGCAGCGGCAGAGAAGGCAGCGTCGCGGAGGTTGACGCCGTTGCCCTGACCGTCTTGATAATCACCGAGGACGATGGACGATACTACTGTGCCGTGGTCATCGGGGTCGTCGTCGGCGAAGTTGGCGACCGGTTCGCAATAGTTGCCATTGCTATCGCCGACTGTGCCGTCAGTAGCGCGTAGGTAAAAGAAGCCGGATCGCTTCGCGAGGAAGTGTGGCGCGGCGAACCGAAGTGGCGGGACCGCGAGCGTCGCGACGCCTCGTTCATGGCTCGAAAGAGTGGGCCCCGCGCGGCGCAGAGCGCGCAACGGGGCGCATCGGCGTGCTGCGGGCACACGTCGCCCTCCGGGGCGTTGGTCTGGCCCGGGATGTTCTTGCGGCTACGCGGCGTCCCCGAGCGCCTTGCGGCGCAGGACGGTGCTCTTCAACGCTCGGGGCTCCGGGTCGCCTACGGCGCCCTGCGCCCCGAACCCCCAGTACGGCGGCCGCCGGCGAGCGCACACGGGGGCGTCCAGTCTGGGGATCGCCTATCCGTTAACAGCGAAAATTTCCATCTCGATCGCTGCGGCGGACACAGCAATGGAGCTCGACACCGCGCCTGAGGTGGATATCGTGGGCGCTACCGAGGAGCATAGGGTTCCTTGGTCGCTGGAATTGGCTTCCAGCCGGAGCTGCGAACGCGGACAGGCAGCTCATAGGCTAGGTTTCAGGATTTCGTGAGCACGGGATGAACCAATTGCGGACCCTCGGGGTTTGGTTGCGCCGCACGTTGCTGACCGGATTCGGCGTTTCGGCGTTGTTGCTGGCGCCGCGCTTCGCGGAGGCGACGCCGGTGCGGCCGGTGGAGCCGATCAAGGTGAACGGCAGCGAGCTCGGGACGGTCACGATCTCGAACGTGATCCTGAAGGCGCCGAACCTGGACGACGTGCTGATCGTCAAGGAAAAGTTCCTGGTGATGTTCCTGGAGGAGATGCGCGAGCTCGGCTACCGCGCGCTCGGCCGCGAGAACCTGGCGCTGAACCAGGATCGCTCGAACGAGGCGGCTTTCCTCCTGGCCGGGACGATGACGGCGGCGGACTGCTCCGACGAGCGAGGCCTCACCTGCGGAATCACCATCAAGTGGGAGCTGCTCGATCGCTCCTCCAAGACCGTGGTCTATCAGATGACGTCGAACCACGAGGAGATGGAGATGCGCCAGCTCGACCGCGCGGCGGCCGGCAACGCGCTGCTGCTCGGCAGCCTGCGCTCGCTGCTCGCCCGGCCGATGTTCGTGCAGACCCTCCGGGGCTCGAGCGCCCCTGCGGAGGCGCCGGCCGCGCCCGAGTTTCCGCCCGGGGAGATGCGCGGCTGCCCGGCCCGCGCCCTGGCGATGCCGAAGATGAGCGAGGACGTCTTGAAGGCCACGGCGCTGGTCAAGCTCAATGACGGCGTCGGCAGCGCGGTCGTGATCTCTCCGGATGGCTTGCTGCTCACCGCGGCGCACGTGGCGACGACGTCCGAGGTGGTGGTGCGCTTCCGCGACGGCAAAGAGTTTCCGGCGACCGTGATGCGCGTCAACGAGCAGTCGGACGTCGCGCTCTTGCAGCTGAAGGATCGCTCACACGAAACGCCGTGCTTGACGCTGCGCATGCCGCCCCCCAGCACCGGCGACGACGTGTTCGCGCTCGGCGCGCCCGGCGGCGAAAGGCTGTCGTTCTCCGTGACGCGCGGCATCGTCAGCGGCCAGCGGACGTTCGACGGCAACAGCTTGATCCAGACCGACACCAGCATCAGCCCCGGCAACAGCGGCGGGCCGCTGGTCGACGACAAGGGTCAGGTGGTCGCGATCATGACGTTCAAGGCGACCGGGCAGGGCATCGAGGGCCTGGGCTTCGGCGTGCCTTCGGCCACCGCGCTTTCGTCGCTCGGGCTGAGCTTCGGCGAGACGACCGGGGCGCTCAAAATCGAGCGTGTCGAGCGTAAAACGGCGTCGGGCGGGCTCGCGTTCAGCGGCGCGGCCGACAAGCCCGATCCGCCGTGGTTTTATGTGGGGGAGGACGCGCCCGGCAAGACGCCGGGTTGGGTCGGGCAGGCGAACGGCTGGGGCTGGGTGGCGGTCGTCACCGGCGGCGTGACGGTCGGTACGACCGCGCTCCTGAACATCGGCAGTACGCCCTCCAGCTTCGGCGCGCTCCGCACCTGGAACACCGTAGGTTGGGCCGTCACCGGGCTCGGCGCGGGCATGGTGCTTAGCTCGTACGTCTTTGCGCCGAACAAGAAGCCGCCCGCGACCGGGCGGCGTTCGACGCCGGGCCGCACCTTCGCCGCTGGTGTCGGCGCGCCCGGCATCGGGCTCACCTCACTTTCCATCATGGGGACGTTCTGATGTTGCTCCGCACGCTGTGTGCTGCGCTGCTCTTTCTGCTGCCGGGAGGGTGCCTGCTCTTGCAAGAGCCGCCGACGAGGCCGCTGGGCGATGAGTGCGAAGACAACGACTGGTGCAATGAAGGCCTGATCTGCGTCTTCCCGTATGGGACGAACAACCCGGGTGAATGCAGCACGCCCGGTACGTGCGCCGCCGACGGCGATTGCCCCGCAGGTCAGCTCTGCCAGGGCTCCACGATCGACAAGTCCGGCGTGTGTCAGGCGAACACGGGCTGCATCTCCGACACGGCATGTGTGGAGGGCGCCACCTGCTACCGCGGTAGCTGCTTGTTCTTGTGCGAATCCTCCTCGGAGTGCCCCGAGGACACGTACTGCAGCACGCTGGATGATTGCCCGTACCGTATGACCTGCTCCAAGGCCTGCGCGTACCTCTGAGGCGCCGTCGAATCGCGCGTGCTTTGGGCCGAGGTTCGGCGGGTGAGGGAGCGCGGTCCGCGGCGGGCGTCCAGCGGGTCCGCCTCCGCTTCCGGCGGGGCCAGCTTCGCGTAGGATGGTGAACGCCATGAGCAACCCGGAGATCGAGGCAGCGCTCGCGCTCGCGCGCGAGCGCTGGGAGAAGATGTTCCCCGTCGCGGACGAGCGCGCCCAGCTCGCGAGCTGGGACCCGCCGCACTTCGCGCCGGGGCTCGGCCTCGTCGCGGAGTTCAGCCTCTTCGAGGCGCGCACGAACCGAGGGCCGTCCGCCGAGCTGGTCGTCGTGCCGCTCGCGCGGATGGGCGAGCCCGCGGCGGCGCTCGACGAGCTCGCCGCGACGCTCGAGGGGCTCAGGTCTCGCGGCGTCGCCTCGCAGCTCGACGCGCCGCTCGAGGCGACGGTGGGCCTCGCGCCAGCGCGCTACACCGAGGGCATGTTCGCGACCGACGAGCTCGGGGCGCGCCGCCGCGCCGAGGCGCTCGCGTCGATGAACGCCCGCTTCGAGGCCGTGGCCGCACGAATGAACGAGGTCTATGGCCTGCGGCTGCCGCGCTACCTCGCGACCTTCGCGGCGTTCTGGCGCAGCCTCGACGAGATGGAGCGGCAGGGGATGAGCGACCTCGGGCGATCGCCGGGCGGGATCATGATCTGGTTCGAGGACGGCGGGCTCGAGCGGAGGACGCGCGGCGGGCTCGACCCGCGCCTCGAGTGCCGGTTCCGCGCCGACCCACCCGAGCTGGTCACCGTGATGTGGGGCGACTCCGACGGGCTGCACTATGGCCTGTGGTACGACGATCCCGCGGATCCGCCGACGTGCATCGCGCACAATTACGCCCGCGACTCCGCGGAGACCTGGAGAGACAGCGAGCCCACACCCCTCGCGGTGCTCGCTGCCCGCGCGCGCGAGCGCATCTCGAGCCCTTACGAGGAGGAGCCGGCGCCGCTGCAGGTGTACGCCGCGCTCGCCGCGATGGAATGGTTCGAGGAGGCCGATCGCAAGGCCCTCGCCGAGGACCCGCCCGCGCAGCGCTGGATCGAGGCGGACCGCATCCCGACCCTCGGCACGTTCGGGCCCGCGCTGCCGCCCGACGCCGGGAGCATCCGCGTGGGCCCGCCCGACGAGCGCGCGAAGGCGTGGAAGACGCAGCCGCCGCGCGTGCAGAAGTGGATCGAGTCGGCGAAGCGCGATTGCGCCGAGGGGCGGCCCGCGGCAGCGCTGACGTTCGGGCTCGACCTGCACTGGCTCGATAAGGAGGAATACCGCGACGCCGCGCTCGATCTGCTGGTGATGGCGTACGAGAAGCTCGGGCGGCGCGCGCACGCGGAGACCGTGAAGGTGCATTACGCGCACCGCGAACTCCGGAGCGTGGGGGTGTTCCTCCGGCCGGGTGAGGAAGACGGCGGACCTTAGAGCTGCGCTGCCGGCCCAGGGCTCGAAGGGAAGATCCTTGAGACATTGGATTTTGCCGTACGCGGCCCCTCCTCGCACCCTTGCGCCAGGGGGGCGTGGAAAATAGCTTCGCGATTTCACTGCCCCAGGTCGTCCAATCGCGGCTTCGATCTAGACGGCTTCGAGCGCCACAAGTTCGCTCGAAACAGCTCAAGGACCCGCGTCGCGCGCGCGGTACTCGGCGATCATTTCCCGCGTCACGTCGTGATCATAACAGAGAGGCGCTGCGCCTCCCGGCCGCGAGTACGCACTGCGCTTGCCACATTGTCTTCCCGCTCGATCCGTATCGTAAGGACACGGGCAGCTCCCGCTGTACGCCGCTCGTGACTCGGCGATGAGAGCCTTCCGGATCGCGGCGTCCGTCTTCGGCGGGTCCGCCTTCGCCGGAGACGCCGCGAACATCGCCATTCCGACAACAAGCCAGTACCCATGCCGCATAACATGGCATCGTACAGCCCCTCTGGAACCCTACAAGTTGAATTTTCGTCCAGGTGTCCCCGTGTGCGCGCACGACCCACTCTCGGCAGCGATCGCGCCGCTGGAGGCCAGGAGACACCGTTCAACGTCGGAGAGACGGCAGTCGAGCTTCGGCGCGCTCTCGACGACGCGCACGAGCTCGATGAGGAACGATGGGTGCCTGAAGCGCCTCGGGCAGGCGGCTATTCCGCTCCGGGGATTACCAGGCGATGCGCCGGGTGTGGGCCGAGCCGGCGCCGCAATCGCTCAGAGGCGCTCCTCCATGCGAGGCGCGGTGGAGACCGACGGGATGGAGATGGACTGGCGCTCCTTGCCCGCGATGAGGACGTACGGCTTCGGGGGGACACACTCGCCGACGCTCGCCCACGCCAAGGGCCGTCCGGGCTCGTCGCCGAGATCGCCAGGTGCTCGCTGTCCGGCGCCCAGTCGAACCAGGCCAGAACGGCTCCCTGCTCGAGCGTGTGGCTGAGCACGGGGGGGCGCTCGGGAGCTTCGAGATCCAGGAGCCATGCTTGGTGGAGCCCCGCCTCGTACCTCGCGAAAGCGACCCAGCGCGCGTCCGGTGACGGGCGCGTGAGATAGAGTGTCCGGAGCTCCGTGGCTGCAGGAGCGGTGACAACCAGGGTTTCACGCGAGCCGCTCTGGACGAGGCGCTCGGCGCGCCGGGGGAGCGACGGCGGTCGCCCGCCCCGGCGTCCGCTGGCGCGACCGCCGCGGAGGCGCACGCGCCATGATCGAGCTCGTCAGACCTTCCACGTCCTCAAAGCCGCGCGCCGCCGCTGAGCCCGCGCCGCACGCTCCTCTCCTCCCGCGCCGCTCCACCTCCACGACGGAATCGTCCGTCCCCACGCCATTCGTCCCCGTGGTGAGCCGGTTCGAGGGCGAGCCGCTACTGCCTGACCGACGTGCGCCTCGCTGGCGGGGGTCGAAGCCCCCACCGAGATCCTCGCGACCTCCGCGGACATCCATCGTGGTCGCCGTGCCGGGATCTGGGCAACGCAGCTCGGAAGCGCCCGATGCAATGTCAACTCCACTCCAGGCCATCGGGTGGGCCGTTGCCGCAGTCCGAGTGTACAGGGACCTCGCTGCCGGCTGCCTCGCGCGGCTCACTCCGATGGTGGCGGCGACGATCGCACCACACCCCGTACTGAGACCAGGGCAGCTCGCCGGAACGACCTCCCCGGCGGCGCCCGCGGACCGCCTTGCGCCGGGGACCTCGGCTCGGTACTGTGCTCGCTCATCACGACCGATCTGCGAAGTCACGAGCCCTCGGAGCGATGACGTCGTGCGTAGAGCCAGCCTTGCCATCGCTCCGTCAGAGCGTGGCGGTACTGACGAAAGCGAGGTGGCTCGCGCGCTCATCGAAGGGGAGCCATGGGCGGCAACGGCGGTGTGGAACGCACATGCGCCCAAGGTGTTCCGGATCGTCGCGCGCGTGCTCGGGCCCGGCGCCGACGCAGAGGACGTCACCCAGGAGGTCTTTGTTCGCGTGTTCTCCAGAGTATCCGGGCTGAGAGACCCCGATGCGCTGGGGAGCTTCGTGTTCTCGGTGACCGTTCGACTCCTGAAATGGGAGCTCCGCCGCAGGCGCGTGAGGCGCATCCTCCAGCTCGCGGACACTGCCGAGCTCCCGGAGCAGCCGGTCGCGCCGGCGGACAGCGAGGCGCGCGAGGCGCTGGGCCGCCTCTATGCGATCCTCGACACGCTGAGCGCAGACGACCGGACCGCGTTCGTGCTCCGCCACATGGAGGGGATGAGCCTGCCGGAGATCGCGGAGGCAACCGGGAGTTCGCTGGCCACCGTGAAGCGCAGGCTCAGCCGGGCAACGGAGCGCGTGTCGTCCCAGGTCGAGAAGGACACGTCCCTCGCCGCTTACTGCATGAGAACGGAGGCGCGGGATGACTCTTGACGAAGAGAAGGACCTGGCGCTCAGCCCGAAGGCTACGCGCGCGGTCGAGCTGGCTCGCCAGTCGCTCGGCACGATGTCTCCCCAGCAGCGTGTCCAGGGGCTGCTCCGCGTGAAGGAGCGGACGGCGAGGCGCCCGGGCTTCCGGCTGTCGCCCCTCCGGGCCGGAGCGCTCACGCTCGCCGTGGCCGCCGCGGTCCTGCTCGGCGTCAACGGGTGGCAGCGACGAACGCGCTCCGATCGGCTCTCCTACGAGGTCGAGGGCGGTGCCGTGCAGCAGGACGGCTCCGTCCAGGCGGACACGTCGAGCCGCCCGAAGGTCCGGTTCTCGGACGGCACCGAGGTTCAGCTCGCCGAGATGGCGCGCGCGCACATCGTGTCGGTGAACGAGCAGGGCGCCAGGGTCGCGCTCGACCGGGGAGAGGTCCACGCGCGCGTGGTCCATCGGTCGGAGGCGCAGTGGCTGTTCGATGCGGGGCCGTTCCTCGTGACCGTGACCGGGACGGCCTTCGCGCTTTCCTGGGCGCCGGAGGACGAGCGCCTCGATCTGCGGCTCGAGAGCGGCGCCGTCGTCGTCAGCGGTCCGCTGTCCGGCAAGCCGATCGCGGTGCGCGCCGGGCAGTGGCTGACCCTGCGGCAGCGCACGGGAGAGGTGCTCCTGCGCGATCTCGATCCTCAGCAGGGCGCGGAGGCGTCGCCGGCGCCCGCCCCGTCGTCGTCCAACCGCGCTGAGGAGCCCGGCGCAGCGCCGGTTCCGGAGCCGCTCGGGATGCCCGCGGGCCCGGCCGCAGCGGCGCTCTCGGCCGAGCCGAGGCGCGACTGGGCCGGGAAGCTCGCGGCCGGGAAGCTCGACGCCATCGTCGACGAGGCGCAGCGCCGCGGGCTCGACGTCTCGCTCGCGGAGAGCAGCAACGAGGAGCTCTCGGTCCTCGCGGACGCGGCGCGTTACACCAGGCGGAACGACATCGCGCGGCAGGCGCTCCTCGCCCAGCGCCGGCGCTTTCCGGCGACGCAACGGGGCAAGGAGGCGGCGTTCCTGCTCGGCCGCCTCGCGGAGGCCCAGGAGGGAGGCGCCGCGGCGCTCGCCTGGTTCGAGACCTACCTCAAGGAGGCTCCGCAGGGGGCTTACGCCTCTGAAGCGCTCGGCCGCAAGATGGTGATCGTGCAGCGGCTCCACGGCGACGCGCAGGCCGAGGCCGTCGCGCGGGCGTACCTGCTCCGGTTCCCAGGCGGAACCTACGCGCAGGCAGCGCGGGCCCTCGCTCGAACGCCGTGAGGTTCGCGCGGGCGCAGGCGCTGGCCGGGGCCCTCACGCTCCTCCTCTGTTCGGCGAGCCCCGCAGCGTCGGGGGAGCCTGCGCGTGTGGTCCTCGTGCGGCCAGGCGCCGCCGATCCGTCGATCTCCGAGGCGCTGATCCGCATCCGAGGGGAGCTCGTCGCCGATGGATTCGACGTGGAGGTCCTCGACGCGCAGTCAGCCTCCGCCCCCCGGCCGACGATGGACGACGCCGGGCAGCAGGCCGGCTCTGCGGCCCTGATCGGGCTGTTCCTGGCGCCGGATGGCCAGGCCGCCGAGCTCTGGGTGGTCGACCCGCGGACGCACGAGACGCTCGTGCGGCGGATCGACACGCGCGGCGAGGCGCGGGAGCATATCGTCGAGGTGCTCGCGGTGCGGGCTGTCGAGCTGCTCCGCGCGAGCCTGCTCGAGCTGCTGATGTCCTCGCAGCGCTCGGCCGCGCCCGCGCCCGCCGCCGCGCCGCCCCCGAGCAAGGTGAGCCAGCAGGTGCCTCGACAGGCAGAGCGGCCGCGCGTCTACGCGTCGCGCCGATCGATGTGGGGCGTCGAGCTGGGGGGCGGGCTCCTCGCGACCCCGGGCGGCATCGGCCCGGCGCTGCTCCTGGTCGCGCGCCTGCGCTTCTCGCCGCTCGGTCCGAGCGGTCCGCTCGAGGCGCGCCTCTCGTTCGCCGGGCTCGGGACGGCGCCGCGCGTCGTTGGGCCGCAGGGCAGCGCGACCGTGCAGCAGCGGTTCGGGCTCGTCGAGCTCGCGGCGCTCCCCTGGCCCGAGCTGCGCTTGCGCCCGAGGTTCTCGGTGGGCCTCGGGGCGCTCCACGTCGCCGTCGACGGCGAGGCATCGTGGCCGTACCGGGGGGTCCACAGCGCGCAGTGGGCGTTCGCCGCGGACGCCGGCGCCGGCGTCGAGCTCGGGATCGTGAAGCGGCTCGACGTCGTCGCCGAGGCGCACGCGCTCGTCGCCCACCCGTATCCGGTGGTCCGCTTCGTCGAGACCGAGGCGGCGCGCGGCGCGCGCCCGGCGCTGCTCGGCAGCCTCAGCCTCGTGGGGTGGCTGTGATCGAAGGACGAGCGGTGTCGCGCTGCGCGCCCGGCGGGAGATCTTCCAAGGCGTAGTCGCCCGCGCCGGCCGTCGCCGCGCGTACAGGCTGTCGATGTGGCCGAGCAGGTCCCACGCCTGCGGAGAGCGCCGAGCTGCGGAGAGGCGCCGGCGTCACGGCTCCGGGCCGCTGGTGGTGCCCGCGCCGGCGTCGGTGCCGGTTCCAACCGGGTTCAGCGTGAACAGCTGGCTGCTACCGCCGTTGGAAGCCGTCTGGAAGAGGGCGGTGCCGTCGGTGGGCGGGGAGCCGTGAGCGTCGATGACCTTGCCGCTGAGGCGCGACGTGATGCGGACGGCACCGCCGCCGAGATCGGTGGCGGACCATTGCTGGCTGGGATCGCCGTCGCAGGGGAACTGGACGATGAAGGCGCCGTCGGCGGTCGACCCGCCGCGCACCTCGAGGCACTTGTCGCTCCTGACGCTGCGGATCCGGTAATACCCGCCGTCCACCGCCTCGAAGCGGAAGTGCTGGTTGGTGCCGCCGTTGCAATCCCAGAGCTGCAGGACGAGGTCGTCGGCCATGTCCACGGCGGCGTCGACGTCCATGCAGCGCCCGCTCTGGACGCCGACCAGGGTGTAGGTGGTGCCCGTCGAGATGTCCGCCTCGACCTCTGCCGGGACGGAGTGCTGGGAGAGCTCGGCGATCTCCGCCGGAACGAGCGCGCGGCTGTAGATCGCGATGTCATCGACGTCCCCGACGAGGAGCCGACCCTCCTGCGGCCATCGACCGACGTAGAGGTTGATAGAGCCGGGCGAGATCGTCCTCTCGACGGGCTCGGTGCGGTAGAGGCGCCCATCGATGTAGAGGCTCATGGAGAGCCCCTCGCCGTCGACGACCCCGGCGGCGTGCGTCCACCCCTGGAGCTCCAGGCCGGAGCACGGGATGCGGTGGTAGTCGCCGATTTCGGGCCCCTTCCAGAACCCGAAGTCCATGCCCCGCGCCTCGCCGTCGTAGTTGATGTTGAGCTCCCATCCGCCGGTGTTCTCCGTGCTGATGACGGTCCTCAGGGTGTCGTTGGCCGGGGGCTCGTCGGCCAGCGCGCGAACCCACGCCGAGACGGTCCAGCTCGAGGTGGCGTTCGGGAAGTCGCCCACCGTCATGAACTCGCCCTCATCGAGGTGCAGCGCCCGCCCAAAGCGGCCGCCCTCCACCCACGTGCCGCCGGTGAGCTCGCCGTCGCGCCGGTTGCCGGACCAGTCGGTCACGATCGTCCCTTCGCCCTCGTCGAACGTCCAGTAGGCGACCATGCCCTGGGTCAACGTCGTCGGCGTCAGCTCGACGGCGTCGAGCGGCCTCTGCTCGCAGGCCGCGAGCCCGAGCGACGCGACCGCGGCCAGGCAGCGGGGCGCCGCACGTCCGCCCGCCATGGCCGTTGTACTGAACGTCCCGGTGATGGTGCGGTGCGGCGTGCGCGACTGCTGCATGTCAGGCCTTCTTGCGTACTCCAAACTTAGTTGCGCTCGGCGTGCGCGCGCACGCCTTCCTTCATCAAGAGCTCGCCTGCCTGCGCGGCCCTACGTGACGAGACGAGCCAGCGGCGCGCTCGTCAGGCAGTAGCGGCTCGCCCTCGGATCGGCTCACCGCGACAGCGAAACCCGCGGTGATAGCGCTTTGCTCCGGGAGTCGCAGCGAGGCATGCCACGTCGCGGCGAGCAGGCCCACGCTCCGACGGCAACATTTCATCCTGGCGCTATTCGCTCTCCTCGTGAGCCGGTTCGAGGGCCAGCCGCTACTGCTTGGCGGACGCTCCACTGGCGCTCGCGTTCTTCTCTTCCCTCCCCTGCGGCCCGCTGCCGTGGGGCGGGTGCGCTCCAGCCCGGCGGGGGCAGATAGGCGATGTCACGCCCGCCGCAAGGCGGCACTCCCTGGAGTTCGCCTCGTTATTCCCATGGCAACGAGCAACGACGACCTCGAGCGGGCGGTGATCCAGGAAACCCACGGAGATAGTCATGAGTTCAAGGTCGATCACGTTGCTCGCGGTTGGGCTCGCAGCCCTGGCCAATAGCAACCTTGGTTGCAGCAATGATTCCAGCGGCGGTGAGGCTGGCGCCGGCGGCAAATACGACGGCAACGGCGGGGCGACCGCTGGCTCGGCCGGCAACGGCGGGGCGACCGCTGGCTCAGCCGGCAACGGCGGAGCGACCCCTGGCTCAGCCGGCAACGGCGGGAGCTCCGGAAACGGCGGGGGACCGGAGGATCCCGGCGAAGGTGCTCGACCGCGGACGCGATTGCTGATCGACGATGATTGGCGTTTTACCAAGGGTGATCCGCCAGGGAACACGACAGACCTCGCTTACTCGACACCTGCCGTGAAATCCTGGGTGCTGCCCAGCGGGAATGATTTCCTCAAAGACCCGGCGGAGAGGGCGGCGCGCCCGAACGGCAATCTTGGGGACGGCGTGACCTACGTCACCGCGAGCTATGACGACAGCTCATGGAAGACAGTAAACCTGCCGCACGACTACGCCATCGAAGGCCCATTCACCACGAGCGTCAGCGGCAGCATGGGACGCCTGCCTTCTCCGGGAGTCGCGTGGTACCGGAAGAACCTGACCCTGCCAGCGAGCGACGCCGGCAAGTCTATATTTCTCGATATCGACGGCGCCATGTCGTACAGCATGGTCTGGCTGAATGGCCAATTCGTGGGCGGGTGGCCCTACGGATATGCCTCCTATCGCCTTGACCTGACGCCCTACGTGAAGCCCGGCGAAGACAATGTCCTGGCGATCCGGATCGACAATCCAGTCCCCAAAGACTCCAACTGGCAATCGGGATCCTCCCGCTGGTATCCGGGGGCAGGCATCTATCGGAACGTATGGCTCGTGAAGACCGAGCCCGTGCATGTAGCGCAATGGGGCACCTACATCACCACGCCGGAGGTCTCCGAGACATCGGCGACCGTCGACCTGAAGCTGACCGTCGACAATGACTCGAAGCAGGATGCCAGCGTGAGCGTGGCGACAGCGATCTTCGAGCTCGACGCAGACGGTCGCAGGTCGGGCGTCGCCGTGGCATCCATCGCGCCCGTGGATCTGAAGATCCCCGCCGGCGCGAGCGCCACGGCCGACACCGAGGGCGCGATCGCCAGCCCGAAGCTATGGGGAACCGGCGCTCATCAGAAGCCCAACCGATATGTGGCGGTGACGACCGTGCAGCAGGGAGGCGAGACCGTCGATGTCTATGAGACGCCGTTCGGTGTCCGCACGATCAAGTTCGACCCCAACGCGGGCTTCTTTCTGAACGGCGAGCACATCAAGCTGAACGGAGTGAACAATCATCATGATCTGGGCGCCCTGGGGGCCGCCGTGAATGTCCGCGCGCTGGAACGGCAACTGGAGATGCTGGCGGAGATGGGGTCAAACGCCATCCGGACGGCGCACAACCCACCAACACCGGAGCTCCTTGAGCTTGCCGACAAGATGGGCTTCCTCGTCATGGACGAGGCGTTCGATGTATGGGTGCGCGAAAAAGCCGCTCTGGATTTTCACCTGATATTCCCGGATTGGCATGAGCAGGATCTGCGGGCCCTGCTGCGAAGGGATCGCAATCACCCTTCGGTGGTGATGTGGAGCATCGGCAACGAGGTCGGTGAACAGGGCGGTGGCGCGGAAGGCGCCGCGATCGCCAAGGAGCTCACGGAGATCTGTCATGAAGAGGATCCAACGCGCCCGACGGTGAGCGGGATGAACTCCGCCAAGGCCGACGGTCCATTTCCTGGGCCGATCGACGCCGTGGGCCTGAACTACCAGGGGACCGGGGTTCGCAGCGGGCCTGCACAATACCCTGTATTTCATTCCAGCTTCCCGGACAAGTTCATCGTGGGCACCGAAACCACGGCCACCCTGAGCAGCAGAGGTGTCTATACGTTCCCTGTCGCCTCTGGCGCTGGCGTTCCGGCGTCGGACACCGCGGGCCAAGACAGTCCTAATCGACAGGTCAGCTCCTACGATCTGTACTTTGCGTCCTGGGCCTATTCTCCCGACAAGGAATTCGCGTCACAGGACAGGTACTCTTTCGTGGGCGGAGAGTTCGTCTGGTCTGGCTTCGACTACCTGGGAGAGCCGACGCCCTTTGACTCCTCGCGGAGCTCCTACTTCGGGATCATCGATCTGGCGGGATTCAAGAAGGATCGGTTCTACCTCTATCAAGCCTATTGGCGGCCCGATCATCCCATGGCTCATATCCTGCCGCATTGGACATGGCCGGAGCGGACAGGCCAGGTCACGCCAGTCCATGTGTACACCTCAGGGGACGAGGCGGAGCTCTTCCTCAATGGCCAGTCGCTCGGACGCAAGCGGAGGGCGCAGCTCGAGTACCGCCTCCGCTGGGATGACGTGAGGTACGAGGCGGGTGAGCTGGCCGTCGTTGCTTACAAGTCCGGAATGGAATGGGCGACGGCTTCGGTGAAGACCGCCGGAACCGCCAAAAAGCTCCTCCTGACGCCTGACAGGTCCACCATCGCGGGGGATGGGAGAGATCTCTCGTTCGTGACGGTCGCGGTGGCAGATGACGATGATCGAACGGCCCCTCGTGCGATGAACTCGATCCATTTCGAGGTGAGTGGACCGGGCGAGATCGTGGCGACGGACAACGGCGATCCGACCGATATGACCGCATTTCCGTCGAAGGATCGCAAGGCGTTCAATGGGCTGGCACTCGCGATTGTTCGAGCCAAGGCTGGACAGAAAGGGCAGATCGTCGTGAGCGCGAAGTCGAATGGTTTGACCGAGGCCAGCACGACACTGGTAGCAGAATAACGCGTCCCCACCGCTCTGCCGCCGTCTTTTCTGTAACGTACAAGCGAGGACCTATGCGCGCTGATCTGACCACATCCGCAAGTTTGCTCATCCTTTTTGGACTCATCGGCTGCAGCTCCGAGAGCGGAACGGGCCCTGACCCTGCGGGAAGCGGCGGGTCCGCCGTCGAGCCCGGAAGCGGCGGAGCCAGCGCCAGCACCAGCGTCAGCAGCGGAGCCAGCGGAGGAACCTCGGCGGTGAGCAGCGGCTCTTCGACAGGGAGCGTGGCCGCTGGCACCGGTGGGATGGACGGGTCCAGCAGCACGAGCACCACCTCAACGGGGGGCCAGAGCAGCGGCCCGCCGCCGCTCGTCTATGACGTGGAGGACACCGGCGCAGACTGCCCCAAACCGCCGCTGCCTGCGTTCAGCGAGCTGAAGTCGATCTCGCACCTGCCCGATCCATTCGAGATGGCGGACGGGGATCGCATCAGCTCAGTTTCGGACTGGCGCTGCCGGCGCGCCGAGATCAAGGCCGAGCTCGAGAAGTACGGGGCCGGGGAAAAGCCGGGCAAGCCGAGCACGTTCGAGGCGAGCCTCAGCGGCAACACGCTCAGCATCAAGGTGGGCGAGGGGGGCAATTCGTTCACCATCACCGCCCCCATCAACCGGCCCGCGGGCGCGCCGAGCGGCCCGATCCCTGCGATCATCGGCGTCAACTCGCCGACAGGCAGCCTTCCTGCCCAGGTCTTCAGCAGCCGAGGCATCGCCACGATCACGTTCAACTCCGACCAGCTGATGTCGAACGGCTTCTCCGGCGGCTCGCGGACCGACGGAAACTTCTACAAGCTTTACCCGGGCACCACCGCGGGATCCATGATCCGCTGGGCCTGGGGGATCAGCCGCATCATCGATGCGCTGGAGATGCTCCCCGAGGCCAACATCGACACCAAGCACATCGCGGTGTCCGGCTGTTCGTTTCAGGGCAAGATAGCCCTCTATTCCGGTGCCTTCGATGAGCGCATCGCGCTCACCATCCCCCATGAGTCCGGAGGCGGGGGGACGATCTCGTGGCGCTACTCCGACATGCTCGAAAAGCGTGATAAAACCGAGGTAGAGAACCTGCTGCACGCGCAGGGAGCGCCCTGGTACGCGGCGGCCCTCATGCAGTTCAACAATGCGCCCGGTAAGCTCCCCTATGATCACCATGAGCTGATGGCCATGGTGGCCCCTCGCGCCCTGCTGGCGATCGAGAGCACCGCGATCGCGCGGATGGGGGCCGAAGCGGCCCGGGTCGACGCGCTTGCGGCACGCGAAATCTGGACGGCCCTCGGGGTCCCGTTCCGGATGGGCGCATCGGAGGAGAACACCAATCACTGCGTCTGGCACAACGGCTTCACGCCCGACCTCGAAGCGTACGTCGACAGGTATCTCCTTGGTAAGGAGGACGTCGACACGGACATTCTGCGCTCCAAGTACACGATCGACACCGACACCTGGATTCCCTGGGAAACCCCTGCACTTCAATAGGGCTAGTTGTCGAAGAGGATGTCCGCCCGATCGGGATCGGGCGCTTCGTTCATCGCGACCCTCCGCCAGCCTCCACGCCCGAAGCCGCCGCGTCCGCCCAGGCCGCGGCCGCCGTACCCGTTGGCCGCTGAGAGGCCGAAGTTGCCGACGCCGCCTGCCTGGGCGATCGCCGACTGGGTGACGGTCCCCGAGGTGTTGATCGCGATCCCCGCGATGCCGATATTCGTCGTGATGTTCACGTTGGCCACGGGCATCCCGGAGCACGCCGCCAGGACGGAGGTCGCTGCGCGCGCGTCCGGGTGAGGTACGGCGCCGGCCTTCAGGTTCGGCGCGGCGGGCGTCGATGCGTGCGCCATCGCCACCCCGACGAACAACGACATACCGGTGATCGCTGTGATGATCTTGCGAGCCATGCTGTTCCCCTTTCGTTTGATCCTGTGATGACGCTGGCGCTCCGGACGTCCCCGACTCACCCGTCGAGCGGCGAGCCCTCACGACGGAGGGTCCAGAGAGGGCTCCGCGCATGAGGCAGGGCTCCGTGCACAAGGTAATTCGTAGGTGACCTGAGAGCGCCCCGACCATGAGCACGCGCCATGCCGGTACATGGCGCCGCGCCTCGCCGGGCCGGCGCGTGCGCTGGCCCCGCTCGGCCCGCGAGCGGCTTGCTTCTTCGAGCAACCCGTTGCGTGCAACCGGCCGTGTTGGGCGGCGCGCGCGACGCCGGACCTCGTCGCGTCCGGCCGGCGGTGATGCATCCTGACAGGCGAGCTCGTGCGGCCTGATCACGCCGTGGAGCCGTCCCGGGGTGCCGATCTGGGCAAAGCAGTCATCCAACCGATAACGTCGGTCGGACAGCCGCCTACCCCCTCTCTTCTCTCCTACTCCAGCCCTGCTCCAGACTCCGAAGCACGTCGGCTCCTCGGCAATTTGCGTCGCGACACCTTGGAGATGCGCGATGTCGAAGGCGTAGAGCTCCTGGTCACCAGACGCCCGGGCTGCCCAGCGCGCGTTCGACCTGCTCGACGCCACTCTTCTCCGTGATCTTCGCCAGGTTCGCGTAGGATCGAGCGGAGTGAACAGATCACGGGGACCTCTCAGCGACGCACCGCGGCAATCGCTCATGCAAGCGGAGGAGCCGCACCAGCTGCGCGCGAGGTATCAGCTCGTCGAGGCGTCGGCGGATGTTGCGGTAGGCTATTGGAGCTCCCTGGCCACCGCGGTCTGGATGAGGACGACCCACCCGCACCACGCCGCCTCCCTGAAGTCAGCGATCGTGGCGGCGCAGAGCAAATCCCCGTCCCGCAAGGTGTGGCTGCTCCAGATCGTGACCCCCGAAGCCATCGTACCCGACACGCGCAGCCGCAGCGCTCTCGCCGGGATGTTGTGTTCGGTGGATGGCATCGTGTCCCACTCGGCGGTGATTCACATCGGGTCGGGCTTTCGCGCGTCTGTCGTGCGCAGCATCGTCACGGGGCTCAACGCCCTGGGACGCCAGCAGTTTCCACATTGTGTCTTCGCCAGCCTCGAGGAAGGCGTTGCCTGGCTGGCCACCCACGGCCTGCCGGACCCGGCGGCCGCCCTTCACGACCTCTCGGCATTCCATGAGGCCGCGGTCGCGGGCCAGCTCACGAGCGTTCGGACGTGAGCGCCCGGCCCAGGGCATTGCGCGTCCGCGGCGCCACCTCCGCGACCGATCGAGAAACCTCTCCTCGTCTTGACGGGCGCGCCGCGACCAGGGATCCTCGCTGGCATGCGTTTCGCCGCGTTCGGGGTGACCTTGTTGCTCGTGGGCAACGCGCACGCCGAGCCAACGGCGCCAGCGCCCACCGTCAGCACCACCCAGCGCGACGTGGGCACCGGCCTCTCCGTGGGCGGCCTGGTCCTCGGCTCCGTCGGAGCAGGCATGTTCTTCCTCACCCGACCGAGCGGCGACGATTCCTGCGGTTGCGCGTCTCGCGCATGGGTCTTTCCCACCGTGCTCATGAGCGTCGGAGGCGCGATGGCGCTCACGGGTGTACCGCTCTGGATCACGGGTCAAATCAAGCTCGATCGCACCACAACCCAGGCGGAGCTGCAGCTCGGTCCGCTCGGCGGAAGCGTCCGGCTCCTGTTTTGAAGGCGTGCGACGCTCGCCCCGCCGCGCCCCGCCGTCACGTGACCGCGGGCCCCGCGGCGAGCCCGCCGCTCACCGCTCCACCGGCGCCCCGTCCCGTATCCCGAGCGTCTCCTCGCGCGCCGACAGGCACGCCTCGCTCCCCACGACGAACGCGCGGCAGTTGTCCGGCCTGATCTCGTAGATGGCGCAGCGCCGGTCCTCGCAGAGGTGCTGGCACCGCCCGCTCGCCGCGAAGCGCAGCGTGATCTTCCCGTCCCGCGCCCGCCGCACGTAGGTGCGCCCCGTGAGGTCGCCGCGCCCGGCCCCCCGGAAGCGCGCGAGGTCCACCTCGTCGAGCAGCACGTTGGCGTCGTGGCAGCAGGCGCCACACGCCAGGCAGTCGAGCGCCACCTCGCGGATCGCCCCCGGGTGCGTGCTGTCGCGCTCGCACCAGTCGAGGACCGAGCCCTCGTACTGCCGCTTCACCCGCGCCGTCGCGAGCCCCTTGGCCGGCCCCTCGCTCACGCGGCGAAAGCGCTGCTGCTCGATCGACAGCAGCGACCACAGCCCGAGCTCCGTGAGCTTCCCGTCCTCGCCGATGGAGAGCAGGAGGTCGACCCGTTCGTCCGGCAGCACGATGGCCGCGTGCCCGCCGGCCCTCACGTGCGCAGCTGCGCGGCTCAGGAAACGCGGGCGAAACCGCCGCCAGACGGGGCGAGACACGACGTATGCGGACATCGGGGCGCATCTTCGCGCTCCGGCCCCGCGCTGCCAAGCCCCGCCCTCGCCCGGCGGCGGCGCTGCGCTATGTTGGAAGGGTGCGACATTGCAAGAAGATCGTCATCGTGAAGACCGGTGAGCCCGTCCCCCCGGTCCTCGAGCGACGCGGCCAGTTCGCGGACCTGATCGAGCAGACGATCGGCGCCGCCTGGAGCGGCGAATACGCCACCGTCGACGCCCGCACGGACGAGCTCCCCGCGCCCGGCGCCCCCGAGACCGCCGCCTTCGTCGTCACCGGCTCGTCGGCCAACGTCCCCCACCGCGAGCCCTGGATGCTCCGCTGCGAGGCGTGGCTGCGCGGCGTCGTGCACGCCGGCACCCCGACGTTCGGCATCTGCTTCGGCCACCAGATCCTCGCCCAGGCCCTCGGCGGCGAGGTCGTCCGGAACCCGCGCGGCCGCGAGATCGGCAGGATCCGCGTCCAGCGCCGCGCCGATGACCCCCTCTTCGACGGCCTGCCGTCGAGCTTCGAGACGCACGCGACCCACGTCGATACGGTCGGCACGCTGCCCGAGGGCGCCACGAGCCTCGCGTTCACCGAGCTCGACGACCACCAGGTCATCCGCTTCACGAGCACCTGCTATGGCGTGCAGTTCCACCCCGAGATGGACCACGACGTCATCGCCGGCTACATCGCGTGGCGGCGCGAGATCCTGCAGGCCGAGGGCCGCGACGTCCCGGCGCTCCTCGCCCCCATCGCGCCGGATCAGCTCGGCACACGGACGCTGCACAATTTCATCCGGCACGTGGTCGTGCGCGGCGCCTGATCCTTACGCTGCCGAACTGACCTGGGTAGTCCCCGCCCTGACTGACGCGCCGGTCAGTCGCCTCTCGACCTGGCCCGCCGGCCGCGCGACGGGCTCACCCGCTCCGGCGCCTCGCCGGGGGAACCCCCCGTCGCGGGCGCGGGGCGCTCGGCCTCCGCGCCCCGCGCCGCGAGCCCGGCCGCGGGGTCCATCCGGAGGTAGCCGCGCCGCAGGAAATCGTAGAGCGCCGTGACGATCCGCTCGCGCGGGCGGGCCTGCTCCTCGAGGGCGTTCTCGAACAGCACCTCCTTCAGCGCGCCGATCGTGAACGTCGCGTAGAGCTCGGTGTCCCCCGGCTCGATGACGCCGAGCCGCTGCCCCTCCGCGAGGCTCTGCTGCAGCAGGAGCTTCACCTCCTGGCGGAACGCCCGCAGCTCCTTGACGAACGCCGGGTCGAGGCCGGCCGCGTGCGACAGGAGGATGCTCGTCAGCGCCGGATCGTCGAGCAGGACGGCCACGATCGCGCGGATGTTGTGCTTGACCTGCGCCTCGACGTCGGCCGACGGGTCCACGCGCAGGATGGCGCCGCCGAGCCGCGAGAAGAGGCCGCGCACGAGCTCGCCGAACACCGAGCGCTTGTCGGGGAAGTAGAGGTAGAACGTCCCCTTCGCGACCTTCGCGAGCGCGACGATGTCATCGACCTTCGCCTCGTGATACCCCTTCTCGGAGAACACGGTACGCGCCGCGCGGAGGAGCGCTTGGCGGCGCTCGGCCTTGTCCATGGGCCGGTCGCTTTACCATCACCGGCCCGCCATCTGGGGATCGATGTCTCCCCTCCGGCGTCGAGCCAGCCCGCCGCCTGAAAAGTTCCGGAAAGTTCGCGGGACAGCGCACGACACGTGGACGCCGAGGGGAACCGCGCGCAACCAGACGCAACCAGACGCAACCGAGCGCCACCGAACGCAACCGAGCGCGGCGTCGGAACCTTGCACCCTGGACGCAGCGATGGCCCGAGATGGCCGAAAAACGGCGTCGTACGACGACCAAGACGCACCGGATTGCTTGATTTCCAGGGCACCCCGTTGTAGCCATCACGACTGACCAGCCAGTCAGTCGGACGCTGGGGACCGGCGACGGCGGTGGGAGGAGCCCCGATGGGAAGGCAGATCCAGGAACCGGTCGTGGTCGGCATCGACGTCGGCTCGACGACGGTGAAGGCCGTCGTGCTCGATCCGCAGACGCTCGAGATTCTCTGGAGCGACTACCAGCGGCATCAGACGAAGCAGCCGGAGAAGGTGCTCGAGCTCCTCGAGACCATCGAGGCGTCGTTCCCCGCGTCGCCGAGGGACAGCTGGCGGGTGTTCATGACGGGCTCCGGCGCCGCGCCCCTCTGCCCCGGCCTGGGCGCCAAGTTCGTCCAGGAGGTCAACGCGGTCACGCTCGCTGTCGAGAACCTGCACCCGGACGTGGGCAGCGTCATCGAGCTCGGCGGGCAGGACGCCAAGATCATCATCTTCCAGCGGGACGAGAAAACCGGCGACAAGACCGCCGCGCCGTCGATGAACGACAAGTGCGCCTCCGGCACGGGCGCCACCATCGACAAGTGCATGATCAAGGTGGGCCTCCCGTCGACGGAGGTGGTGAAGATCCACTTCGACGACTCGAAGCTCCACCACGTCGCCGCGAAGTGCGGCGTCTTCGCCGAGACGGACATCGTGAACCTCGTGAAGAGCGGTATCCCCTCGACGGAGATCCTCTGCTCTCTCGCCGACGCGATCGTCCTCCAGAACCTGTCGGTGCTGACGCGCGGCTCGACGCTGAAGCACAAGGTGATCCTGCTCGGCGGCCCCAACACCTACCTCCCCTTCCTCCAGGAGTGCTGGCGCAAGCGGATCCCCGAGACCTGGGATGAGCGCGGCTACAGCTGGCCGAAGGACCAGCCGGTCGAGGAGACGATCTTCGTCCCGGAGAACGCGCAGTACTACGCGGCGTTCGGCGCGTGCGTCTACGGGCTCAAGGAGGCGCCGGAGGTCGGCCTCTACGCCGGCAAGTCGGGGCTCATCGAGTACATGACGAACGGCAGGAAGGCCCGGCTCGGTGAGAGCGCGGGCCCGCCGCTCGTGAAGACCCGGAACGAGGTCGACGAGTTCCGGAAGCTCTACAGCATCCCGAGGTTCACGCCGATGAAGCTCGCGCCCGGCCAGGTGGTGCGCGGGGTCATCGGCCTCGACGGCGGCTCCACCTCGTCGAAGGCGGTGCTCATCGACGAGGACGGGAACATCGTCTGCAAGGCCTACCAGCTCTCCAAGGGCAACCCGATCCAGGACGCGAAGGAGCTCCTCGCCCAGCTCCGGCAGTACGTGCTCGATCAGGGCGCGACGCTCGAGGTGCTCGGCTTCGGCGGCACCGGGTACGCGGCCGACGTGCTCCAGGAGTGCATGCGGGCCGACGTCAACATCGTCGAGACCGTCGCCCACATGATGAGCGCGGTGAAGTTCTTCGGCGACGTCGATGTCATCTGCGATATCGGCGGACAGGACATCAAGGTCCTGTTCATGAAGAACGGCGATATCGCGAACTTCCGGCTCTCCAACTCGTGCTCTGCGGGCAACGGCATGTTGCTCCAGGCGATGGCCGACCAGTTCGGCCTGAAGGTGACCGAGTACGCCGACACGGCGTTCGGCGCCGAGCTCGCGCCGAAGTTCAGCTACGGCTGCGCCGTCTTCCTGGACACGGACCGCGTGAACTTCCAGAAGGAGGGCTTCTCGAAGGAGGAGCTGCTCGCCGGCCTCGCCCAGGTGCTGCCGAAGAACGTGTGGCAGTACGTCGTGCAGATCCCGCGGCTCGCGGCGCTCGGCACGCGCTACGTGCTGCAGGGCGGCACGCAGTACAACCTCGCGGCGGTCAAGGCGCAGGTCGATTACATCAAGGAGCGCGTCCCCGGCGCCGAGGTGTTCGTCCACCCGCACACCGGCGAGGCCGGCGCGCTCGGCGCGGCGTTCGAGACGCTCCGGGTCGTGAAGCGCAAGGGCCGGTCGACGTTCATCGGGATCGATGCGGCGATCGCCCTCGAGTACACGACGAAGAACGACGAGGAGACGGTCTGCCACTTCTGCCCGAACGAGTGCAAGCGGACCTTCATCGACACGAAGCGGCCTGACGGGACGACGAGCCGCTACATCTCGGGCTTCTCGTGCGAGAAGGGCACGGTCGAGAGCGAGCAGGCGATGCTCGCGCTCGTCGCCGAGCGGAAGAAGATCGCGAAGCAGTTCCCGAACCTCGTCGACTACGAGTCGAAGCTCGCCTTCCGGCACTTCTACGACACGGCGCCGCTCCCGGAGGAGGGCGCGCCGGTGAAGGACACGGTCGTCAAGAAGGGCTTCCTCGGCATCCGCCGGGTGGAGACGACGCGCCCGTTCCGGCGGAGCGGCATCGAGGTGCGGGAGCGCCTCCGCCGCGTCCGCATCGGCATCCCGCGCGTCCTCAACATCTACTCGACCGGCCCGTATTACCGCGCCTACTTCGAGGCGCTCGGCATCCCCAAGCAGAACGTCGTCTTCAGCGACGCGACGAGCGAGGAGATGTGGGTCGAGGGCGGCAAATACGGCTCCATCGATCCGTGCTTCCCGTCCAAGGTGGCGCAGGCCCACGTCCACAACCTGCTCTTCCACCACCACACGGACGAGAAGAAGCTCCATTACATCTTCTTCCCCATCCTCACCCATGTGCCGAGCTTCGGCGAAGGGGTGATGGACAAGACGAGCTGCCCGATCGTCGCGGGCGTTCCGGACGTCATGAAGGCGGCCTTCACGAAGGAGGTCGACTTCTTCAAGACGCGCGGGATCGAGTACCTGGATCCCGCGCTCACGTTCTCCGAGATGACGCTGACGGCGCGCCGGATGTTCGAGACCTGGGGCCCGCGGCTCGGCATCACCGAGGACGAGAGCGATCACGCGCACCGCGAGGGGATGCGGGCGCTCTCGCAGTTCGAGCGCGACCTCCAGGACAAGGGGCGGGCGATCCTCGAGACGGTCGAGTCCGAGAACCGGGTCGCCATCCTGATGATCGGGCGGCCGTACCACTCCGACCCGGGCCTGAACCACGGCATCCCGGAGGAGTTCCAGGTGCTCGGCTATCCGATCCTCTCGGTGCGGTCCATCCCGCGCGACATGGAGTACCTCGCGCGGTACTTCAAGGACGAGATCGCGATCGGCCAGCACCCGCTCGACATCAACGACGTCTGGCCGGAGAACTACTCCGCCAACAGCGCGCAGAAGGTCTGGGCGGCCAAGTTCGCCGCCCGCCACCCGAACGTCGTCCTGCTCGATCTCTCGAGCTTCAAGTGCGGCCACGACGCGCCGACGTACGGGATCATCGACAGCATCGTGAGCTCGAGCGCGACGCCGTACGCGGCGCTGCACGACATCGACGCCAACAAGCCGGGCGGCTCGATCAAGATCCGCGTGAAGACGTACGCGCACAGCCTCAAGCTGCACGAGGAGGCGCTCGAGGACGCGGCGAAGAAGAAGGCGCAGCTGGTCCAGCGCATCGAGGAGAAGCGGCTCGAGCTGCTCCAGCTGAAGCGCGACCAGCAGGCGGCGCGCAAGATCACGGATCCCGCGCTCGAGCGGGAGATCGCCGCGCTCGCCGAGAAGGTCCGGAGCTACGTCGCGCCGGTCTCACCGCCCGACGCGCCGAAGACGGGCCTCGTGCAGCTCAAGAAGAAGCAGTCCGACGGGACCGTCGTCCCCCTGGAAGCCTGAACCACGTCGAAGGTCGAGGGGGGGACGGCGGGGCCGCCCCTTCCAGCATCCAAGCGAAGGGAAGCCACGCCATGCAACATACGAGCACGACGAGCACGACGACCACGCAGAAGACGCGCCTTCCTCTGGTGGGCGAGGCGCGATCCACCAAGACCGACGTCGACATCGAGGCGGAGCTCAGGGCATTCGAGGAGGCCGAGCGGGAGCGGCTCGGGCTCAAGTCCGAGCGGCGCCAGTGGGTCGACAACATGCTCAAGCCGAAGATGACGAAGAAGGAGCGCGACAACGTGACGCTCCTCATCAGCGGCCTGACCGCCGCGCAGGACTTCCTGTGCGAGGGCGCGCTGAAGGGCCTCGGCTACAACGTCCACTACTTCGGGATGAGCGACAACGCGGGGCTGCAGACGGGCAAGGAGTTCGGCAACCGCGGGCAGTGCAACCCGACGTACTTCACGGTCGGCGGCCTCGTGAAGTACCTCATCGACCTGCGCGACAAGCAGGGGATGTCGACCGAGGACATCATCAAGAACTACGTGTTCCTGACGGCCGGCGCGTGCGGGCCCTGTCGGTTCGGCATGTACGTCACCGAGTACAGGAAGGCGCTCCGCGACGCCGGCTTCGACGGCTTCCGGGTCATGCTCTTCCAGCAGACCGGTGGGCTCTCGCAGGCGACGGGCGACGACGTCGGGCTCGAGATGAACCCCGCCTTCTTCATCGCGATCATCAAGGCCATCGTCTGCGGCGACACGCTGAACGCGCTCGGCTACCGGATCCGGCCTTACGAGGTCGAGCCGGGCGCGACGAACCGCGCGATGGAGAGCGCGAAGCGCATCCTCTACAAGGCTCTTTACGAGCAGACGAACGTGTTCCGGGCGCTCTACGAGGCGCGCAAGGAGTTCGAGGGCGTCAAGGTCGACAAGCTCCGGCCCAAGGCGAAGACGTCGATCATCGGCGAGTTCTGGGCGATGACGACCGAGGGAGACGGCAACTACGCCCTGCAGAGGTTCCTCGAGAGCGAGGGCGGCGAGAACGACATCCAGCTCACGACGGCGTGGCTCCTCTACAACATCTGGGAGTGCGCCCGAGACACCCGCGAGCGGCGCGACCTGCGCGGCGCCGACGAGGGCAATTACGGCCTCGCCGGCCTGGACGAGTTCGGCGTGGCGAAGCGCCTCGCGACGATGCGCCTCGCAGAGGGGGCGCTGCGCGTCGGCTTCCAGGCGTTTGCGCTGCCGCTCGGCCTGCTCGACTACCACCTTCCGGACATGGAGCTCGTGGCGGAGGTGGCGAAGGACTACTACTCGAACGACCTCCGCGGCGGCGAGGGGCACATGGAGGTCGGCAAGCTCATCGTGAACGCCGTGAAGTCGAAGGCGCACGTGACGGTGAGCGTGAAGCCGTTCGGCTGCATGCCCTCGTCGGGCGTCTCCGACGGCGTCCAGTCGCTGATCACGTCGCGCTACCCCGGGACGATCTTCTGCGCGGTGGAGACGAGCGGCGACGGCGCGACGAACTTCTACTCGCGCATCCAGATGTACATGTTCAAGGCGCGCATCCTGGCCGAGCAGGAGCTCACCCGCGCGTACGAGGAGGCGGGCGTCACGGAGGCCGAGGTGCGCGCGTTCCTCACGAGGAACCCGAAGTACGCGAGCCCGCTCCACCACGCGCCGCACCGCGTCGCCGGCTCGGCCGCCAACCTGGTCTACGAGGTGGCGCCGCTCATCAAGCAGACGGCCGCCGAGCGCGCCGCGGGCAAGGCCAAGGCGGCGGCGGGCGCGCTCCGCGACGCCGTCAAGGCCGTCCCGGCCAAGGCGAAGGCGGCAAAGGAGTTCCTCACGGATCCGGAGACGCTCGCCCGGGCCCGCGAGGACGTCGCGCTGATCCGCGACATCGTCGGCGGCAAGGCCGCGGAGCGCTTCAGCCCGCTGGTCAAGCGCCTGGCCGGCAAGGCGTATTTCGAGAACAACCCCGAGGTGCGCCACGTGAGCCACGGGGCGAACAGCGTGGAGCCCATCGCCGCAGAGTGAGGCGGACGAGGCGGACGCCGCCGGGCGAGCTGCGCCCGGCGGCCACCTCGGACTCTCCGCGCCTCTCCGCGATCGACGCCCCGCCCCGCCCCCCCGCGCGCCGTCCGGCCGCGACGCACGCGCGAAATTCTGCTAGATATCGCGCGCCATGACCGAACTGCGCTCGTTGTCTCCCGATGCTCTTGCCTCGCTCACCCGTGAGCTCGAGGCGCGTTTCGCTGCCTTTGAAGCCCGCGGCCTCAAGCTCGACATGACGCGCGGCAAGCCGTCGTCCGAGCAGCTCGACCTGGCGAACGGCATGCTCGCGCTGCCCGGCGCGGGCGACCTCGTCGCCTCGGACGGCTCGGATACGCGCAACTACGGCGGCCTCGACGGCCTGCCCGAGATGAAGGCCATCTTCGCCGAGATGCTCGAGGTCCCCTCGGAGCAGGTCATCATCGGCGGGAACAGCAGCCTGACGATGATGCACGACGCGGTGGTCCGCGCGCTCGTCCACGGCGTGCCCGACGGCAGCGGCCCCTGGGCGAAGCAGCCCAAGGTGAAGTTCCTGTGCCCGAGCCCCGGCTACGATCGTCACTTCGCGATCTGCGAGCACCACGGCATCGAGATGATCACGGTCGACCTGCGCGACGACGGGCCGGACATGGATCAGGTCGAGAAGCTGGTCGCCGAGGACGCGGCCATCAAGGGCATGTGGAGCGTCCCGAAGTACAGCAATCCCACGGGCACCACGTACAGCCCCGAGGTCGTGCGCCGGCTCGCCAGCATGAAGACGGCGGCCCCGGATTTCCGCCTCTTCTGGGACAACGCCTACGCGGTCCACGACCTCTACGCCGAGGGTGACCAGCTCGCGAACATCGTGCCGGCGTGCCAGTCCGCGGGTCACCCCAACCGGCCGTTCGTCTTCGCCTCCACGTCGAAGATCTCGTTCGCCGGCGCCGGTGTCGCCGCCATGGCGTCCAGCCCCGCGAACGTGGCGGACGCGAAGAAGCACCTGGGCATCCAGACCATCGGTCCGGACAAGGTGAACCAGCTGCGGCACGTGCGGTTCTACAAGGACTACAAGGGCCTGCTGAGCCACATGCAGCGGCACGCCGAGCTCATGCAGCCCAAGTTCGAGGCGGTGACGACCACGTTCGAGCGCGAGCTCGGCGGCAAGGGCATCGCCAGCTGGACCTCGCCGCGCGGCGGCTACTTCGTCAGCCTCGACACCCTCGACGGCTGTGCGAAGGAGGTGGTGCGCCTGGCCAACAAGGCGGGCGTGAAGCTGACCGGCGCCGGCGCGACGTACCCGTACGGCCGCGATCCTCGCGACCGCAACATCCGGATCGCTCCCTCGCTGCCGCCGCTGGATCAGATCCGCGTCGCCATGGACGTCGTCGCGGTCTGTGTCCAGCTCGCGAGCGTCCGCAAGCTCGCTGGCTGATCGCCGTCATCGTCGTTCGCCCGCATTGCGATCGACGCACCGCAGTGCAAGGGTGGGCGCTCCTCCCGGAGCGCCTCACCATGCAGCAACTCACCCTCGAAGGTCAGCAGAGAATTTCCGACCTGTCACAGCGCTATTTCGTCAGCACCGACGCGGTGATGACGTTGTTGCAGGCGCTCGTGAACGGCCATGGAACGATGGCGCAGTTCTACCACCCCGAGCTGGGCGGCGGAGGGCAGTGGATGCAGGGCGGCATGACCATGGTCGGGGACATGTTCAACAACGGTCTCAAGGCCAAGGTGGACGGCCTGTGCTCCGAGCTGTCCAGTCTGCTGGCCAGCCAGCCTTTCGTTCCAGCGCCTGCGAGCTATCCATCGCATGGCGGTCAGCAGCAGCAGCAAGGTGGCAGTGGAGGTTTTGGGGGATCGCCGGTCAGCCTGTTCGTCCCGGGGTCGGGAGGGAGCTCGGGCAGCTGGTGGCCCGGGGAGCTCGGGGTGCCGGGCTCCAGCGGGTCGCAGAACAACGTCCGATATGCCTACTTCCCCGGCGCGCGGCGCCTGGCCGTCGAGGTCAACGGGCGCGTCAGCGTCTATGACACGCTCGATCACCAGATCGGCGGTGTGTCGCAGCAGCAAGGGTCGGGGTCGTCCGTGACGTTCACCAGCCAGTACGGCGTGGTGAGCGTGCTGAGCTTGCCAATCATCTCCGGCGACCTTGCCGTGCAGCAGGCGCCGATGACCGCGCAAGCTCCAGCGCCAGCCGCCGCTCCGGTGCAGGCCAACGCCGCCCCGCCCCGCTCCGCTCCTGCTCAGGAGGCGGATATCTTCGCTGCCATCGAGCGGCTCGCCGATCTGCGGCAAAAGGGGTTCATCACCGAGCAGGAGTTCGCTGCGAAGAAGGCAGAGCTCCTCAGCAGGATCTGACCTTCAAGAAAGGGCGGTCGCTGAAGGTGAGAAGGAGCGGGCGGCGAGCGCCGAAAAGGAGCGCTCGCCGCGCTCCGTCAGCCCTCACCCGCCGTGACAGACCGCTTCGACGTTGTGCCCGTCAGGATCGCGCACAAACGCACCGTAGTAGCCCGGGTGGTACTGCGGCCGGAGCCCCGGCGGACCGTTGTCGACCCCTCCAGCAGCGAGCGCAGCCCGGTAAAACGCATCGACGTCGGCCCGCGTCTTCGCGACGAAGGCGACATGCAAGCCCCCCTGCAGAGGAGTTCCCGTGCCGATCCAGAAGTCCGGCTTCCCGTCGGCCCCGAGGCCGGCGTGGCTGCCCGCACCCCCGGTCATCTCGGGAGTGATCTCCATCACGAGCCCGTAACCGAGGGGGGCCAGGGCCGCCTGATAGAAGGCCTTGCTTCGCTCATAATCCGAGACTGGAAAACCGATGTGGTCGATCGCCATGCGCGCCATCATCGCCCAGACGGGCGCGCGCCAGCCGAAGAAGTGGGGGCTGCTGCTCCTCCTCCCGCCGGGGGACGCCCGTCCAGCGCGCTGCGCACCATTGCGATAGGCGACCTCGGATTGCCGTCTTCAGCAGGCATTCGGCATCGCGCGCCATGGCCGCTCGGACGCCGCCCCCATTGTCCGTCCACACGCGATCTTCCACCCAGCGCCGCGACGTTCAGCGGGCGGCGCGCAGCCGGGCCTACCGCGCGGGCCGCGCGCTCGCGCGCTCGAGACTGCGGAGGACCTCCTCGAGCGCTTCCTGGGTGATGAGACCCACGTGCCGGAATACCTCTCGGCCCCCTGCGTCCAGGATGACGACGCTCGGCACGTGGTGCAGCCCGGCGAAGGGGCCCTCTCCGGCGATCGTCGGGGCGTCCGCGAGCGCCACCGGGTACGGGAGCTTGAGGGTCGCGACGAAGGCCTCGACGAGCGGCCGGTTCTCGCTCGCCTCGAGGACCAGGAGCGCCGCGTTGATGCGCGGCGTGTGATCGCGGAACAGCCCTGCGAGGAACCGCGCCTCCGCCTGAGACGCCACATCGTAGGTCGCGACGAAGCCGATCACGCTGAACCTGCCCGAGAGCGACCCGGTCGAGAGCTCGCGGCCGTCGAGGGTCTCGTACGAGAAGCTCCGCACCGGGCCGGGCGCCGGGGCCGCCGCGGCGACCGGCGGCGCCGCCGCTGGCTCCCGGACGGCGTCGCCGCCCCCACCGCAGCCGATCGCGAGCAGCAAGAGCGGCGTGCAGACCGGCGCGAACGGCCTCATGGCAGCGGATCGCCCTCCAGGTGCGCGTCGAAGAGATCGGCGCAGAGCTGCAGTGAGGGTGGCAGCTCGGCGCCCTTGCGCTGCTGCGCCAGGACGGCATGGCACAGCTCCTCGATGACCAGCTTGATCGGCGTGGCCTCGAGCTGCGCGCCGTCGAGCAGGATCCCCGGACCCGGGGCGTCCTCTGCGCGGACGATGGGGTCGTGCCGCGCCCAGGCGATTCCATCCTCGGGGAGATAGCGACACCAGAGCACCCGCACGAAGCGCAGGTAGAGCGGCGTCACCAGCGCCACCACGCGATCGCCCCCCGCGGCGACGCCGCGCAGCGCGAAGCCGCCCGTCGGACGTGGAGCGTGCTCGCCCCCCTCGATCGCGATCTCGATCCGCTCGCGACGCCCGGCGTCGCTCTCGACCGACAGGAGCGGCGCATAGATCGCCACCGCAGGCACCTGCAGCTTGGGCGCGTCCTCCGCGAGGACGTCGAGCCACGCCTCGCGCGCCTCGGGGCCGAGCTCCCCATACACGTGGGCCGCGGCGATGGCGGCCTCGGCGTCGGTCGCGAGCGCGGCGAGCCACTCCCGCCAGGCAGCGAGGATGCGCGGGTCGAGCAACGCGCCGGACGGCGCGGGCAGGCCCTGTGCCGCTCCGTCGTGAGCGGCAGCGTCCAGCGAGGGCTCCTGGGTGAGATCGACCGAGCTCGGGTCGCGGCGCTCCGTCATGCCACCCTCAGCGCAACGCGTCGCGGCGACGCGCCCCGACGTCGCGTTCCAGATCGAGCAGGAGCTCGGCGAACTCGTCGCCCCGACCGAGCGGCGCGGCGAGCGTGAGCTCTCCGCCGCGATCCGCGAACAGGAGCGCGACGCCCTCGCTCGCCTCGACGATGCTCTTCACGAACACGACGTCCGCTGGATGGACCACGACGTGCTGCACCAGCATCCCGGCGCTCGCATCCGCGATCGGGAGGGGGCCGCGCGCGGGCCCGAGCTGCCCCACCGCCCCCGAGGGCTGCCCGCCGGCCGGAGACGCGGACGCGACTCGCCTGGAATTGCTGTCGTTCCGGCCCATGGACGGCGGAGCTAAGCACCGCTCGCCGGAGGGATCCAGCGGGCACACCCGGCGGGGATGGCCAGCCCCCTCGCCGCGTCAAGATGCCGCGTCTCTCCCTCGATCCGCGGACCCCGTGGCATTCTCGCGCCCGCCAAAGCGGCGCGAGATCGTCGGGCCGCTCACCTTGACCCCTTCATGATTCGCACCGGCGGCTCGCCGGCGGCGTCGTCGGGATGCGACAGGCCGCGGGCCCGAATCGGACGAGAACCGACGAGAACCGACGAGAACTGACGAGAACTGACGAGAACCGGCAAGCGTCGACGAGAGCCGCCGCCGCGAGCCGGGGCGGACGGGCTCTGGGGCCCACGGAGCGCTCGGGGATCGCCGCGCGGGGCGAAAGCGCCGCGAGGGGCGCTACACTCCCGCCGATGTCAGCCTCACGAGCCTGCAGCGAGCGAATGGAGGAGCGCCGCGAGACGTGCCCGGCGCCGCAGCCGAAGACCGCGGTCGACGACGACGAGCGCGAGCACGACGAGCACGACGAGAACGACGGCAAGCTGCTCGACCTGCCGCCGCTCGGGCACGACGAAGAAGAAGGGGGCGACGAGGGCTTCGACGACCTCCTGCAGACGCTCGACGAGGCGGAGCAGGGGCTCGACGACGCGAACGCGACCGACCTCGAGATCGGCGTCGAGCTCGCCGTGGACGACAGCGGGACCGGGGAGGACGAGCCCGCGGAAGAAGGCGTCGACGTCGGGGCGCTCCACGAGGGGATCGCGGACGCCGAAGCGGGCTCGTGGCTGTCCGACGAGGCCGTCGAGCAGAACGACGCCGAGCAGGACGATCTCGACGATCACGGCGGGGCGCACGGCGACGACGGCGGCGCGGAAGGGACGGGAGAGGACCCGGCGGACGACGTGGACGAGGGGGAGCTGCCGGCGCTCGACGCAGATCAGGACGGCGCCTACGAGGGCGAAGATCTGCTCGCAGAGCTGCCCGATCTTCCGGACGACCAGGCCCCCGTCTGGGATGTGCTGCCCTGGGTCGTCGTCGAGGACGCAGGCGCCGCTGTCCCGTGCAGCACGCTCGCGGTGGCCGGCGGCTACGTCGTCGCAGGCAGCGCCGGCGCAGATCCCGGGCTGACGAGCGAGCCCGCCGCGCGATCGGGAGGTCGCTCGCGCCGCGCGGAGCGCGCGGGTGGCGAGCGCGGGACCGTGCTCGTCGTCGACGCGGGGGCGCTGTCCGCGCGCCGCGCCGGCATCGACACGTCGGCGTCCTCGATCGCGCTGTCGGACAGCGCGATCTTGATCGCCACGCGCCGCGGCAACCTGCTGCTGAGCGACGACCGGGGGAAGAGCGCGAGCCCGCTCGGCGCGTGGGGCTCGGGCGGCGCGCCGGTGACGCTCGCGACGACGCCGGGGCGCTTGTGGGTGCTGGCCGGCAAGACGCTGTGGTCGCCCGCGGCCGGCGCGGTCGTCCCGACGCCGGAGACCGGATCCGCCGTGGCCACAGGCTCGCCCCGCCGCGACGGCGCGTCGTCGCCGTCGAAGGGCGCGCTCTCCCTGTCGCCCGGGCCCGCGCTGCGGGACGGCGTGCTCCGGATGAGCGCGAGCGAGGGGGTGATCGTGGCGCTCACGAGCGCGGCCGAAGGACCGCAGCTCGAGCGGCTCCGCGGCGACGACGAAGGCTCGCCGGTCGTGCCGCTGTCCGGGGCGGCGCGGCGCGCGGCCGAGGCCGACGACTGCCGGCTCGCAGCGGCGGCCGGCGGGCGCTCGATCGCGATCTCCGGCGCCGGGCTCCTCTGCGTGTCGCGCGACGGCGGCGAGACCTTCCGCGTGCTGGAGGGGCTCGCCGTGGTCGTCGCCCTCGCCTTCGCAGGCGACCACAAGACCTCGCCGCTGCTCGCGCTCGTCGCGCGCGAGGGCGAGCGCCGAGCGCAGCTGGTCCACGTGCCGTCGAACGCCGCCCCGACGCTGGTCGCCGAGCTCGGGGCGACGCCCCCCGGCGCCCCCGAGGAGGAGACCGCGTCGATCGGACCGGCAGCGCTCGCCTGGGACGCGTCGCGCGAGATCGTGTGGGTCGCGTGCTGGGCGGGGCTCGTCGCGCTCACGCGACAGCGAAAGCACTGACGATCGTCCTCCGCCTCGCGAGCGACGCGTGAGCGCCGGCTCGCCGCGCTCGCACGTCGCTCCTTGAGCGCTGGCGGCGCGCTCAGCCGCCGACGAACGACGCGTGCAGCAGGCGCTGCGCGGCCGCGACGTCCGCGGCGTCGACGAGGGCGCCGAGGCGCAGGGGGCCCGCGACCGTGAACCGAGGCGCGATGCCGGCGCGATCGAGGACCTCCACGAAGCGCGCGAGCGGCTCCGCCGTCGCGGAGAGCCCGTCGCCGACGACGCTGACCGCCGCGAGCCCCTCGACGAGCTCGAGCGACGGAAGCAGCGCGGCGAGCTTTCGCCTGGCCCCCTGCCACTCGGGCACGTTGAGCAGCGGGATCACGAACGCGCCGCCGCCGTGACCGAAGGAGAGATCCCGGAAGCCCAGCCCCAGCTCGCCCGCAGCGCGGAGGACCTCGTCGAGCCGGAGCCCGCCGTGAGCCCGCGCGAGGACGACGTTGCCCTCGGCGACGATCGCGCGCGCCGCGATCGTCGGAGGCGCCGAGCCCGGCGCGAACCGGCGCACCACCGTCTCCCGCGCGCCGGGGCCGGTATCGAAGGTCGACCGCGCGTACAGGGCCACGCCGGAGCGCCGCGCCCACTCGACCGCCTGCGCGCAGACGACCTTCGCGCCGCACTCGGCCATCTCCTGGAGGACCGCACAGTCGAGCTCGGGCAGGTGACGGGCGTCCGGGACGACCCGCGGGTCGGCCGAGTACACGCCGTCGACGTCGCTGTAGATCTCGCAGCGCTCGGCGCCCAGCGCCGCCGCGAGCGCCACGGCCGTGGTGTCGGAGCCCCCGCGGCCGAGCGTCGTGATCTCGCGGCGGTAGCTCATCCCCTGGTAGCCGGCGACGATCACGATGCGGCCGCGGGCGACCTCGTCCTCGATGCGGAAGGGGCGGACCTCGATGATGCGCGCGTCGAAATGGCGATCGTTCGTGAGGATGCCGGACTGGGAGCCCGTGAACGAGATCGCCTCGAAGCCCCGGGCCTGGATGGCGATCGAGAGGAGCGCCATCGAGACGCGCTCGCCGGTGGAGAGCAGCATGTCGAGCTCGCGCCGGGGAGGATCCGAGGCCGCGCTCGCCGCCTGCCGGGCGAGCGCGAGCAGGCCGTCGGTGGTCTTGCCCATCGCGCTGACCACGACGACGACGTCGTTGCCGGCGCGCTTCGCGGCGACGACGCGCTCGGCGACCTTGCCGATCCTGTCAACGTCGGCGACCGATGAGCCGCCATACTTCTGCACGATGATCGGACGGCCCGCCTTCGCGGGCGAGGCGCCCGGCTCGCACGGCGAGCCCTCCTGCTGGGCGCGGTTCGACGGCTGCTCGGCCATGCTGCACCTCCAAGCGCTGCGCGCGCTGCGCAAGAGCTCGGGCTATCACGGGCCAAGCGCGCGGGCCAAGCGCGCGCCTCCGCCGCGAGGGCGCGGGCCGCAAGCGAGCGCTCAGGCGAGCTCGCTCTGGAGCAGCATCTCGTAGAGCTCCGCCTCCGAGTCGCGCCCCTCGGCCCGCGCCCTCGCGGCGAGCCGCGCGAGCACGATGCGCCGCCGCGGCGCGACCTCCTGGCGGACGGCGTCGTCCCCCTCCTCCATCCGCGCCGAGAGCAGGGCGAGGAGATCGAGATCACGACCGAGCCGATCGAGCGCATCCGCGAGCGCCATCGCCACCCCCTGGTCAGCGGGATCGGCGCGGAGCCGATCGGCCAGCCGATCGGCCAGGAGCTCGTCGTCGACGCCGAACGCGCGGGCCAGCGGCACCTGCCCCTCCGCCAGCGTGACGCTGCTGGGGATGGGCGCCGTGAGGTCGGTCGACGTGTCCGTACCGTCGAGCGTGGGCATCTCGTCGATGATCCCGGGATCGATCGGCGCGGCCTTGGGCGGGGCGGCCGGCGCGCGGGGGCCAGGGGGAGGCTTGATCGGCGCCGGGGCGATCACCACCGGCTCGGGCGGGAGCGTGCGCCGGCGCGGGGCGGCGACGTGGACCTCGATCCGCTGCTCGGCCGCGCGGGGCCGCTGGACCGGGCCAGGCGGCGCCGCCGGGGGAGGCGCGATCGGCGGCGCGATCTCGCCCGAGACGCGGCGGAACGCGGCGGTGATGCCTGGATCGCGCGGCCGGAGGCGCAGCGCGAGGCCTAGCTGCCGCTGCGCCGCGAGGAGATCTCCCCGGGATCGCTCCTCGATCTCGGCGGCCTCGGCGAGCAGGGCCGCGACGACGGCGGCGCCGTCGCCGAACGGTGTTCCCCTCGCGCGAGCGGGGCCCGCGTCGTCCGCGCGGCCCTGGAGGGTGAGCTCCACCGCGTCGCGCAGCCGCCCGAGCGCGACCGACGCTCCCCCGAGATCGCCGAGCCCAGCGCACCAGCGGCCCTCGAGCAGCCGCGCCTCCAGCGCCTCCGGCACGCCGGGCGGGATGCCCCGCACGCGCGCGATCGCCGCCGGGAGATCCCCCGCGATCTCCGCGAGGCCGCGGCCGAGCTCCAGGTCGAGCGCGCACGCGGGCGCGCCGCTGCGCGCGGCGAGGGCGCGCGCCCGGGCGAGGAGGTCGAGCGCGCGCCTCCCCTCCCCGGCCGCGCGCAGCGAGCGCCCGAGGCCCGCGACCACGTCGGGGCTCTCCGGCGCGTAACGGAGCGCCCGCTCGAAGAGCACCCGCGCGTCGGCGACGTCGCCCCGCGCGAGGAACGCCTCCGCGGCCCTGCGAGACACGGCGTGGCGCGCCTCGGCGCCGCGCGCGGACGCCTCGAGGTGCTCGGCGTCCGCGAGCGCGCCGCGCACGTCGGCGACGTCGAGCCGCGCGTCGAGCCGCGCCCACCGCAGCGCCTCGAGCCCGGGCGCGCGCGCAACGCCCAGGTTCAGCGCGTCGAGACGCACGTCGACCGCGTCGGCGAGCCTCGCCGCGCGCAGCCACGCGAGCGCGGCGAGCGGGCCGTAGGGCTCCGCGTGCGCGGCGCGGGCGAGCGCAGAGAACGCGCCGTCGTGATCGCCGACCGCCTCGAGGAGCGCGCCGCCGAGGAGGCCGGCGTCCACGGCGGGCATGGCGTCGACGACGGTCGAGAGCGCCCCCTCGGCGCGCTCGCCGATCACGAGGTCGAGCCAGGCGAGGCGCGAAGAGATCTCGGGGTGCCGCGGCGCGCGCTCCAGCGCGGCGAGGTAGCCGCGCCGCGCCTCGTCGAGCCCGCCCGCGAACGCGAGCTCGTCGGCGGCGCCAGCGAGCTCGGCCGCCTCGAGCGCCCTGAGCGCGCGGTCGCCCAGCGCGGGAGGCGCCCCGCCGAGCGCACCCTCGGCGCAGAAGCGGCCCGCCTCCGCGGTGACCACGGCCCACTGCACCCCCTCCACCGCGGGCGCCCTCGCCCCCGCCGCGGGCAGGAGCAGGCGGACGATCCTCTCGACCGCGGCGTCCAGAACGATCGCGCCCTCGACGAGGCGCCCGTGCGCGCCCGCCATCATCGACAGCGCCTGGAGCGCGAGCGCGTGCGGCGGTGCGGCGAGGCCGATGCCGCGGGCGCGCTCCGGCAGGAGCCTGAGCGCGCGCTCCCCCGGGGCCACGGCGACGTCGAACGCGAGCGCCGTCTCGCCGGATCGCAGCGCGACCAGCGCGCCGTCCTCGATGGGCGCGATGATGAGCTGCGGCGCGCCGTCGCCGAGGAGGCCGCGGAGCCGCGGCGCGGCCCAGCCGGCGAGCTCGGTCCCCTGCGCCTCGACGGAGAGCCGGACGAGCTGGCCACGCCGGTGCCGGAAGCGCGCCACGCCGCCGGAGAGGTCGACGGGGAACCGGATCCCGGCGAGCCGCACCACGAGCTCGGTGACGCGGAGCGGACCGAGCGCGAACGGCTCCCCGAGCTCGATGGCGAGCGCGCCCTTGCTGACGGCGAGCCGGAGGACAGGACGGTCGTCGGGCGGGCGCGGGGCCGCGCCGCCGCCGGGCGCGAGCGCGCGGATCGACGGCGCAAGGCCCAGCGCGCGCGCCGACCGGCCGCGCCTCTGTCCAGCAGCCATACCCGCCAAGGGTATCAACCCGGCGGCATTTCAGGCGAGTTCGCGGCGATCGCGCCGGAGAGGCGCGGCGGGGCGGGTCAGAGCTCGCCCTTGGCGAGCTTGTCCTTCATTTTCTGGATGAGCACCGGGAACCCATCCTTCTTGATGATCTTCGTGAACTGCGCGCGGTAGCCCCCGACCAGGCTGACGCCCTCGGTGACGATGTCCTGCACGAGCCAGGCGCCCCCCTTCTGGGACAGCTTGAAGGCGATCTCGACCGGCTCCTCGCGCGCGTCCTTCTTGGAGACGGCCTTCGTCTTGACCGTCATGACGCCGCCGCTCTCGGTCTCGCTGAGGTACTCGACGTTGAAGTCGAGCGTCTTCTTCAGGTTGCGCTCGTAGGCCTTGCGCACGAGCTGCTTGAGGAGCTCGCTGAACTGCTTCTTCTCGGCGTCGGTCCGCGCGGCCCACTCGCTGCCCAGCGAGCTCTCCGCCAGCGCCGAGTAATCGAGCATCTCGTCGAAGACCGCGCCCACCTTCTTCTGGTTCTCGACGCCCCCCTTCTTCAGGAGGTCGAACAGGGCCGTCTGCTTGGCCTTGACGACGTCGGTCGCCGGCCCGGCGCTGGCGAGGCCCACCGGGCCGAGCGTGAGCGCGAGCAGCGAGAACGTCGCCGCAAAGAGATGGTTCATCCTGCGTGTCACGTATGCTTCTCCTTCTGTGCCTGCGGGCCGCGAGCGCGCCTCGGGGACGCTTCTACTGCTCACCCTGTTCTTCCGCAAACGGCATGGCAAACGGCCTGCCAGGTCGGACCCAGGCCCCGGTGGCCCGGCGACGTCCCATCCCTGCTCTCCATGAACACCGCGAAAAGAGACAGCAATCCGCCTGCACTGGCCCGCTCCCCAGGGGCAGACGACGGCCTCGGCGGCCTATTCACGCGCGGAGGCGGGCTCGGCCGCAATCTGTCGGCTGGGCGTCCGGGAAAAGCGCGTGCGTGACGCAGCGGGGCGTGAACGAAGCGCCACGCGTCCCGTGTGACGATGCAGCGAGCGCGGCGGCGCGGGCTCTCCGCGTCAGCCCGCCGGGCGCGATCGTGGGGCGAGCTCCGGGGAGACGGAGAGGCGCTCTGCGCCGCCTGATCCGGGTGGCCGGTCCAGGACCCTCACCCGGAACGCGGTCCCCTCGCCCTCGCGGCTGTCCACCTCGATCGCGAAGCCGTGATCGTCGAGGATCCGCTTCACCACGGCCAGGCCGATGCCCATGCCGTGCGTGCGGGTCGTGAAGAACGCGTCGAAGAGGCGATCGCGCGCGCCCGCGGGGATGCCTCGCCCCTGGTCGCGGATCTCCAGGAGCCAGGCGCTCGGGTCGCGCCAGAGGCGCACGGTCACGACGGCGCCCGCGGAGCTCGCCTGGATCGCGTTCCGCACGAGGTTCCAGACGACCTGACGCATCTGGGCTGCGTCGGCGGTCACCGGCGCGGACGACGGCCCATCGAAGCGCACCTCGACGTCGCTGCCGCGGCCCGAGCGCCCCGCGAGCACGACGACGTCGCGGGCCGTCGCCGAGAGGTCCACGCCCTCGAGCGCGGGCACCCGCGGGCGCGACAGATCGAGCATGTCGCCCACGAGGTCGTTCAGGCGCGCTGTCTCGCGCTCGATGATCTCGCAGAGCTTGCGGTCCTCGTCGGAGAGCGTCCCGCCCGTGCGGAGGAGCTCGATGGATCCCGCGATCGAGCCGAGCGGGTTCCTGATCTCGTGGGCCAGCCCCGCGGCGAGGCGGCCCAGCGCCGCGAGCCGCTCGGCCTGCTCCGCCCGCGCGGTGGCCTGCACGAGCCGGCCGCCCGTCGCGCGCAGCCGCTCCGCCAGGTAGCTCGCGAGCAGCGTGACCACCACGATCGCGAGCAGGTTGACGAACATGGGGTACCGCAGCTCGCCCCACTGCGTCGCGTACGCCCCGGCGGGCTGATCCGGCGGCACCCCGAGCAGGTGCAGCCCGAGCGCCGCGCACAGGACGAGGTACGCCGCCGCCCCCGACGCCGCGGCGACGATGGCGCCGGGCAACCCGAGGAGGATCGCCCCCGTGAGGCAGGTGAGGCCGTAGAGCGACGTCGCGCCGCTCGAGGCCCCGCCGGTGATGTACACGAGCGCGGTCCAGGTGATCTGATCGGTCACGAGCTGCGCCCGCGCGATCGCCCGGAGGGCGCGGTTCATGCGCAGGAACACGGCGTAGATGCCGGAGACGCCGTACGCAGCGGCGACCGTGACCAGCGCGACGATGCTGGAGAAGCTCCCGGGGGTGAAGCCGCCGAGGTACACCGCCGCGGTCACGACGAGGAAGACGGTGAGCACCGCGAGGCGCAGCGCGATGAGCCAGGTGAGCCGGCTCGCGAGCGGCGCCTCGGCGCTGCCGGGAGCGCCGGACGGGAGCAGCATCGCTGGCGTCGAGACACGGGCGTCGCGCGACGGCGCGGCCTCGGCGTGATCTCGCGGCGCCCCGGCCTCGCCGCCCGGGCTCGCCGGGGAGGCCGCGGGCGACATCACTCCGCCTTGATCTTGCCGGCGAGATCGAAGATCGGCAGGTACATCGAGATGAGCACGATGCCCACCATGCCGCCGACGACGACCATGAGGAGCGGCTCGATCAGCGACGTCAGCGCGGCGACGGCGACGTCGACCTCCTCTTCATAGAAGTCGGCGATCTTGTTGAGCATCGTGTCGAGGGCGCCGGTCTGCTCGCCGACCGCGACCATCTGCACGACCATGCCAGGGAAGACCTGCATCTCGCCGAGCGGCTCGGCCATGTTCTTCCCTTCAGAGATCTTCTGGCGGGAGTACATGAGGCCCTCCTCCACGACGACGTTGCCGGCCGTCTTCGCGACGATGTCGAGCGCGTCGAGGATCGGTACGCCGGAGCCGAGCAGCGTGCCGAGCGTGCGCGAGAACCGCGCGACGGCGATCTTCTGCATGACCGGGCCGAGGATGGGGAGCCTGAGGATGAGGCGGTGCACCATCCGCTTGCCGGACGGCGAGCGATAGAAGTAGGTCGCGCCGAAGGCCGCGGCCCCGGCCAGGACCGCGATGAGCGGGAGGTAGGTGACGAACGTCTTCGAGACCGCGATGACGATCTTCGTGAGCTGCGGGAGCGCGTCCTTCGCGCCGAACTCCGCGAACATCGTCTCGAAGGACGGGATGACGAACGACATCAGCACGACCATGACGACGATCATGATCACGATGACGGCGATCGGGTACGCGAGCGCGCCGCGCACCTGGCGCGCGAGCTTCACGCGCTTCTCGATGTAAATCGCGAGCCGGTTCAGGATGCTGTCGAGGATGCCGCCCACCTCACCGGCCTGGACGAGGTTGACGAACAGGTCGTCGAAGATCTTCGGGTGGCGCCGGAGCGCGTCGCTGAACGTGGCGCCCTGCTCGACCGTGTTCTTGATGTCCTTCAGCGCGGCCTGGAAGATCTTGTTCGGCTCCTGGTTCGACAGGATCTCGAGGCACTGGACCAGGGGGAGGCCCGCGTCGATCATCGTCGCGAACTGGCGGATGAACTTGACGAGGTCCTTCGGCTCGACGCCCGAGCCGAAGGTCAGGTTGAAGCTGAGCTGCGCCCCCTTCTTCTTGACCCGGGTGGGGTTGAGCTGCTGAGCGCGGAGGCGGTTCTGCACCGCCGCCTCGTTCTCGGCCTCCATGGTGCCCTTCCGGATCTCTCCGGTGCGGCCGCGCGCCTCCCAAACGAACTCCGCCATAGTGCTCCCGGTCTTCTCCCTGGTCCACGACGGGCAGAGCCGACGCGCCGGGGCGGCCCCGCCTCGGGGAGGCCAGGATAAAGTTCCAGGCGGTCCAGGGTCAAAGACGGTGGGGCGTTCTCTGATCCGGCAGGTGGGGCGGTGGGGGGCGGTGCGACGGAAATGGGAAGGAAGGGAGGGCGGGAGGGAGAGGGCGCCGCGCCGAGAGCACGCGCCGGCGGGGGTCTCCGCGCGGCGGGGGCGGGCGCTCGGCCATCCGCCAAGACGGGGACCGAAGCGCTTGCGCTGAGAACACCGCCCGGCATGTCTCCCTTCGGGCCATGCCACCTGGAACGTTTCGTCGCGCGCCACACAAGGCGCGCCTGAGACGCCGCGCCCCCTGACACCGGATGGCACCTCGGTCGGTGCTCGCCGCGCCCACCCGCCCCCGCCGCGCGGAGACCCCCGCCGGCGCTCACGTCGTCCCCAGCCCGACAGCTCCCACCCGATCCAGAGGCCCCACATGGCACAGGTTCATCGGACGAAACGGGGCGCCGGCACGGGGATCGTGCGATGGCTCCCGTTGTCCAGAGGACGGGACGTCCGGTCCGGATGGGTCAACACCGGGCGGCGAAGGCGTCGGCTCGTGGCGGCTGCGAGAGCTAGCTGTGCCCGCGCTCCGCCACGTAGCGGACCGCGCCGTGCACCTCGCGGAGGAGCGCGCCCTGCCGGCGCTCGACGCGCACGAGCTCCTGGTGGCCCTCCCACGCGCCGACCGGCGCTACCAGGACGCCCCCGTCGCTCAGCTGCGCCTCGAGCGCCGCGGGAGACTCGGTCAGCGCATAGGTCACCGCGACCTTCCAGGGCCGCTCTGACGGCGACGTACGCTCGCCCGCGAGCACACGTTCGGCGAGCGAGCGCCCGTCGCCGCACAGCAGCGTGACGCCCGCGCCCTCGTCGGACGGGCCGGCGGCGCTGGCCGCGAGCGCCTCGTCGCCCTCCTGGCGATCCGGCCGCGCGCCGAGCAGCCGAACCGCGCGCGCGTGCAGCACGGGGTCGATCTCGATCGAGGCGACGTGCCCGGTCGGGCCGACGATGCGCCGCGCGAGCGCCGCCCCGTAGCCGGTGCCCGTGCCGAGCTCGAGCAGGCGATCGCCCGGCCCGAGATCGAGCAGGCTGTACGTGAGCAGGTACGCGTGCGGCGCGCTCACGGTCGCGTGCCCCGCGCGGTCGAGCGGCAGCGGCGTGTCGTCCGCTGACGCGGCGAGATCCTCCGGCAGGACGAAGCGCTCGCGCGGCACGAGCAGGATCGCGTCCAGGTAGTGGGCGAGGAACTCGAAGCGGCGCGCGAGCTCGGCCACGAGCGGCGCCCGCGCGACGCGCCCGGCCTCGGCGAGCTCGACGTCGCACGCGATGGCGGCGTCGAGCCGCTCGGGGACGGGCTCCCAGCGATCGGGCCGGCGATCGTCGTACCTCGCCGCGAGCGCGGCGAGCGGCGCAACGGCGGCGCGTATTTCGGTGCCCGCGGGAGAAGCCACGGGGAGATCCTGAAGCAGGACCGCCCGTGCGGCTCGATCTTTCGGGGAGCGCGTCGCGATTGTCCATGCGTCGTCCGGCTCATCCGCCGGAGCTCATCCGGCCGGCCGCCAGAGCTCGTTTGACACGGGCGCCCTGCCCTCCTCATCCTCGGCCATGACCCCCGTCGATCTCACGCCGATCGCAGCGCTCGCGATCGAAACGCACCGCGCCGCGCCGTGCGCGTGCGTCGCCGCAGCCGTGCGCACGCGAGACAACGTCCGGTACGGAGCGGGCGCCGCAGGGCGCTTGTGGCTGGAAGACAGCCCGCCGGCCGGCGCCCGCGACGCGACGCCGGCCGCGGCGACGGGCGACGTGATCTTCGATCTGGCGTCGGTGACGAAGCCGTTCACCGCGCTCGCGTTCGCCCGGCTCGCCCGCGCCGGCAAGGTGAGCTTCGACGAGCCGCTCGGGCAGGTGCTGCCGGAGCTCGCCGGCACGCGATCGGCGCGCGTGCCGCTCGAGCTCCTCGCCGCCCACCGCGCCGGGCTCGAGGCGCACCGCCCGCTCCATTCGCCCGGCGACGACGCGCCGATCGATCCCCTCGGCGCGCTGCTCGACTGCGCGAACGGGCGCCGCGCGCAGTGCGAGGGCGATCCGCCCGCCGGCGGGTTCCCGCCAGTGTACAGCGACCTCGGGTACCTGCTGCTCGGCGCCGCGGTCGCGCGGCGCGGCGAGGCCGAGCTCGACGAGGTCGTCGCGCGGGAAGTGACGGGCCCGCTCGGGCTCGCGGTCGCGCCGGTCCGAGCGCTCCGGCGGCGCGATCCGCGCTTCAACGAGCGCGTCGTGCCGACCGAGGACGTCGCGTTTCGCGGGGGCGTGATCCGCGGCGCGGTGCACGACGACAACGCCTGGACGATCGCGCGCGACGGGATGGCCGGGCACGCGGGCCTCTTCGGCGACGCCATGTCCGTGGCGCGGCTCGGGGTCGCGCTGCTCGAGGCGCTCGCGGGCGAGCGCCCGGAGTGGCTCTCGCGCGACGAGGTAGAGCGGCTGATCGCGCCACGCCCAGGCGGGTCGCTGCGCGCCGGGTTCGACGGCAGGAGCGGCGAGAAGCCGAGCTCCGGCGCGCGCTTCGGGCCGCAGACCTTCGGCCACCTCGGCTTCACGGGGACGAGCCTCTGGATCGATCCGGAAGCGGAGCTCGTCGGCGTGCTGCTCACGAACCGCGTCCACCCGACGCGCGCCTCCGACGCGATCCGTCGCGCGCGGCCCGCTGTCTATGACGCGATCGTGGAGGCCATGGCGCAGGCGCGATGACGCGAGGGCGGATGGCGCGCCGCATCGCTCCCGCGTTTTCGCGGGCCGGCGCGGAGCGATGCTAGGCTGCCGCGGTGTCACACGGCGCCGTCCCCGAAGAGCTGGGCCCGTCCTCCGGGCTGGTTCGCTCGCCCGCAGAGCCGCCGCGCGCGCCCGGCGAGCCCCGCCCCGGCGCGGTCCAGCGCGAGCACGAGGGCGCGCACGATGCGCCGAGGCCTCCCGTCGGCGCGGGAGGCGCCCCGCCGCCCGGGTCCGCCAGGGCGCCGCGGCGCGCGCAGACCCCCGCCGCGAAGCCCAGCTCGCTTCGCCAGAACGCCGCGCAGAGCGGCCGCTTCATCCGCGCGTACCTGACGACGTTCACCGTCCTCGCGAGCTACCTCTGGTTCTTCTTCCTGCGCCGCCTCTTCGGCGAGACGTGGGCGAACAACCGCGTGGACGAGGTCCACGCGAGGAACGCCCGCCGCATCGAGCGCACGATCGTCGAGCTCCAGGGCCTCTTCATCAAGGTCGGCCAGATGCTCAGCATCATGGCGAACTTCCTCCCCGCGACGCTGCGCGCGGGGCTCGAGGGGCTGCAGGACCAGGTGCCGCCGCGCCCCTACGAGGAGATCGAGGCGCGCATCGCCGAGGAGCTCGGGCGCCCCATCGGCGAGGTCTTCGCTCGCTTCCACAAGGAGCCGCTCGCGAGCGCGTCGCTCGGCCAGGTGCACGAGGCGTGGCTCATGGACGGCACGCGCGTGGCCGTGAAGGTGCAGCACCGCGACATCGACGAGATCGTCCGCCTCGACCTGCTCACCATTCGCCGCATCATGGCGATCGTCGCGCAGTTCGTCCCCGTGCAGGGGCTCGACGCGTACTACCACCAGATCCGCTCGATGATCCTGGAGGAGCTCGACTTCGTGCGCGAGGCCAGGAACATCGTGCGCATCGCCGACAACTTCGCGAAGCAGCCGCAGGTCCGGTTCCCTCGGCCCATCGAGGCCTACTGCACGCGCCGGGTGATGACGACGACGTTCGTCGAGGGCATCAAGGTGGGCGACGTCGCGGCGCTCGACGCGCACGGCGTCGATCGCAAGGCGCTCGCCCGGCAGATCGTGCAGGTCTTCTGCCAGCAGATCTTCATCGACGGCATCTACCACGCAGATCCGCACCCGGGGAACATGCTGGTCGGGCCGGGCGGGGAGCTCATCCTGCTCGACTTCGGCGCGGTCGCCGAGCTCTCCCAGGAGATGCGCGAGGGCATCCCCGAGTTCCTCGAGGCCGTGATCCGCCGCGACACGGAGGGCATCATCAAGGCGCTGCGCAAGATGCGCTTCTTCTCGCGGCGGGACGCCGTCGACGTCAGCGAGAAGGTCGTCGAGTTCTTCCACCAGCGCTTCCAGGACGAGGTGAAGCTCGAGTCGTTCAACCTGAAGGACATCAAGCTCGACCCGCAGAAGGGCATCGAGAGCCTGATCGACCTCCGGCGCATGAACATCGGGCTGAAGGAGCTCTCCGGCGCGTTCCACGTGCCGCGCGACTTCGTGCTGCTCGAGCGCACCCTCCTCCTCTTGACCGGCGTCTGCACGCAGCTCGATCCCGACCTGAACCCGATGGACGTCGTGCGCCCCTACCTGCAGGACTTCGTCCTCGGCAGCCGCGACTGGGCCCAGATCGCCCTCGAGGCGGCGAAGGACATGGGGATCAAGGCGCTGACGATCCCGGACGACCTGCGCAAGTACCTCACGCGCGCCAACCGCGGCGAGGCCGAGGTGAAGATCCGCGGCCTCGCCCAGGCGGCGTCGCTCGTCTATACGGGGGTGCGCCAGCTCATCTACGCGGCGCTCGCGATCGCCGCGGGCTTCGCGGGGCTCCAGCTGTACCTGGCTGGCCAGGCGGCGCTCGCGCGCTATTGCCTCTACGGCGCCGCTGCGGCCGGGGCGCTGCTCGCAGGGAGCCTCCTGTTCACGAACCGAGGGTGACGACACGCCATGAGCTCGATCGATCTTTCCCAGTATGAGGCCGACGTCGCGGCCGCCGAGGCCGAGGTGACGCGGATCAGGGAGGAGAACGCGGAGCTCGCCGAGGAGTACCGCGGCGTTCCAGCGGAGGACGCGCGCGAGATCCTCCGCCGCGGCGCGGCGTCGCTCGCCGCCGCGCGCGACCGCTGCGAGGCGGCGCGCGTCGCGCTGAAGCTCGCGCAGACGACCGGCTCGCCGCACGGGCTGCTCGCGAAGGGCGGGGTCGTCGTGGGCTCGGTGGCCGTCGCCATCCCCGCCGGCTCGTCGAGCGGCGAGCGGGCCCGCCTCGTCGAGGAGGCGCTCTCGGTCGAGCTCACCGGCGCCGCGCGCGAGCTCGGCGTGGTGCTCGCCGCGCCCGCCGAGCGCTACACGCGGGAGCGCCCCGGGCGCGACGCGGACGGGCGCACCATCCTGGATGTCTCCGGCCACGTGGAGGGCGACCTGCTGATGCCCGCCGTCTCCAAGGAGGCCAAGAACGCGCGCAGGGGCTGAGCACCGCGCGCGCGAGCAGAGCGCCGCGCACGAGCAGAGCGCCGCGCACGAGCAGAGCGCCGCGCGCGAGGAGCTCGCATGCTGCGCGCGCTGTGCTGCGCGCCGCGGCGCTCAGGCCCTGAACGCGGCGATGATCGCCGCGGCCCGCTCCTCGACGCGCGCGCGGAGCGGGGCGAAGCGCGCGTCCGCGCGCGCGCCGTCGAGCACCGTGCAGCGCTGCATCCAGAAGGCGTCGAAGAGCCCTGCGTCCACCGCGCCGGCGAGCACGCGGAAGAGCGCGTCGTCCTCGCCGAGGAAGGCGAGGATCTCGGCGTACATCTGGAAGAAGAGCGGGCGCAGCCGGCTGCCCGGCTCGGAGCTGTCCGCCTTCGCGCTCAGGAACGCCCGCTGCTCGTCCGAGAGCCGCGACGTCGCGAGCACGTCGCGGTAGATGCGCGCGTACTGGATCGGGATGGTCTCCGTCGCGAGCGGCAGATCGTCGATGGGGAACGCGGCGCCGCGCCACAGCCCGAAGCGGGCGCGCATCACCGCCTTGTGAAAGCGGCTCGACGGGTCCTCCGCCGGCAGGTCGAGCAGCACGCCGGCCGCCGGCCAGTCGCCGAGCAGCGCGCGGCCGCGCGCCAGCTCCCAGCGCGGGAACGGCTCGCTCGGATCGAGCGCCAGCGCCGTGTCGAGCCGGAACATCGCCTCGTCGACGAGCCCCGCCTCGAGGAGGATGCGGCCGAGCAGCTCGTGCGCCTTGGCCAGGCTCGGCGCGCACTTGAGCGCCTTGCGCAGCGCCGGGACAGCGCCGACCGGATCGCCCGCGCTGAAGCGGACCGTGGCGAGGGCCACCCACGGCTCGCCGAGCGCAGGGGCCAGCGCGATCGCCCGCTCGGCGGCCTGCTGCGCCTTCGCGAACTGCGCGGCGCCTTCGCCCCGCGCGCCCATCAACCGCGCGAAGGCGATCGCGTAACCGGACAGGATGCTCGGATCGTTCGGGGAGAACGACAGCGCCTCCTCGAACAGCGCCACGGCCGGCGCGGCGTCCCCGTACCAGAGGCGCCGCATCTGGTGGCGCGCGCGCAGGTACAGGTCGATCGCGCGCGGGTCGCTCGGCGCCTCGCGCTCGCGGCTCGCGGCGTCGACGGTGAGCGCCGCGGCGATCGCGCCCGCCGCGTCGTCGCTCACCGTGAGCAGCGCCTCGGGCGAGCTGTCGAACCGCTTCGCCCAGAGCTGAAACCCGTCCTCGACGCCGATGACGCGCACGGTCACGCGCACGCCGCCGGGCGGCAGGCGCGACCCCGGCCGCGAGTACGGCGCGGGGGGCTGCGAGCGCGGCCCTTCCGGGGCGTAGGCGCTGCCGGTGCGGCGGATCGACCCCTCGACGACGACCTGCACGCCGAGCTCGCGGCCAACATCCCTGGGATCGCGGCTGTCGAGCCGCACCCGGGAGACCGCGGCGCGCGGCCGGACCTTGAGGCCCGCGGTCATCGACAGGGTGTCGGTGAGGTCCTCGGTGAAGCCGTCGGCGAGGTACTCGTCGTCCGGCGCGCCGACGTTGCGGAACGGGAGCACGGCGACCGTCTTCAGCGACGACGTCGGTGTCGGCGCGGGCGTGGGCGCGGGCGCCGCCAGCGTGGGCGAGTTGAGCCGCCGCTGCGGCGCCGTGATCTCCTCGACCGACGACGCGGCGACCCGGGTCGGGTTCTGCTCGATCGGCTGCGGCGCCGTCGGCGCGGCCGTGGCGGAGGACGCGGCGATGGCGGACACGAGCGACTGGGCCGGCTGCGGCGCGATCGACACGCGCGAGCGCGCGAGCAGGAGCGCGCGGTGGGCCTCGGCCGCGCTGGCGTAGCGGTCCTCGCGGCGCATCGCCATGCACCTCAGGACGACGTCCGCGACGGCGAGCGGCACGTCCGGACGGACGGAGCGCGGGTCGGGCGGCGGCGACTTGAGCCTGGACATCGCGGCCGCGATCGCGCCGGCGCCCGGCCACGCGCGCCGGTGGGTGAGGCACTCGAAGAGGATCATGCCGAGCGCGTAGATGTCGGTGCGGGCGTCGATGTCGGGCTCGCCGGTCAGCTGCTCCGGCGACATGTACGCGGGAGAGCCGAGCACGAAGCCCTGCGACTCGCCGGCGCTCGGCCCGGACGAGGTGCGCGCGATGCCGAAATCGGTGATGACGACCCGCCCGTTCCTGTCGATGAGCACGTTCTCGGGCTTGAGGTCGCGGTGGACGATGCCCGCCGCGTGCGCGGCGCCGAGCCCGTCGCAGAGCGAGCAGCCGATGCCGATGGCCTGCTGCGAAGGCATCGGGCCCGTCCGCGCCAGGACGCTGTGCAGCGACTCGCCCTCGACGCACTCCATCGTGAGGAACTTCTCGCCGTCGTGGTCACCGAAGTCGAACGTCCGCGCCACGTTCCTGTGCGTGACGCGGCGCGCGAGCTTCACCTCTTGCCGGAAGCGCTCGAGCATGCCGGCGGAGTCAGCGAGATCACGACGGAGCATCTTGAGGGCGACCACCTCGTCGAGCTCCACGTCGCGGACGCGGTACACGCTGCCCATGCCGCCGCTGCCGAGCAGGCCGAGGATCTCGTAGCGCCCGGCGATGCGCTGAGGCGCCGCGACGAAGCCAGACCCATGGCTCGGCTCGCTGCGGGGCGTCGGCTCGGAGGCCGTAAGTCGCCTGTCGCTCACCCGCTCAGTCTACGCACGCTGAAGGGTAGAAGTCAGCGCGAGCGAACCGTCGGACAGAAAACATGAAATTCGCCGCGTCCTGCTCACCTCGACATACCTTCTTCCCGCTTCCGCTCCTGGCGTCGCTCCGTTATATGTATGCGCTCCGCGGGTGGATGAATGCAGCATCGCACCAAGCATGAACCGTCGTCCTCTCTGCTGGAGGTGAGCCTCGATCCGGGCGAGGCGCTGCTCGCCGAGGCGGGCGCGATGGTCGCGCGGTCGCCGAGCCTGCGGACGGAGGTCCAGCTCAACGCGGGCCGCGGGGCCGGGTTTTTCGGGCGGCTCAAGGCGTTCTTCGTCGCGCTGCTCCGGAAGTTCGCGGGGGGCGAGACGTTCTTCGTGAACTGGATCGAGGCGCCGGAGGGCGGGTGGGTGTGGCTCGCCCCACCGCTCAGCGGCGGCATCAAGCACGTCCGCCTCCAGGGCGAGACGGTGCTCTTCAGCGCGGGCTCGTACCTCGCGAGCGCGGGCGACGTCGACGTCAAGGTGCGCTGGGGTGGGCTGCGCGCCATCCTCGCGCGGGAGGGCGTCTTCTTCATCGAGGCCTCCGGCGTCGGGGATCTCTGGATCACGAGCTACGGGGCGATCGAGGAGCTCCCCTGCGACGGGTCGCTCGTGGTGGACAGCGGGCACCTCGTCGGGTTCGACGCGTCGCTCGCGCTCAAGATCAGGAGCCCTGGCGGCGGGCTCACGGGCCTCATGGTCTCTGGCGAAGGCGTGGTGTGCGAGTTCTCGGGCCGCGGCCGCGTGCTGATCCAGTCGCGCAGCGCCGGCGCGCTCGTGGGGTGGCTCGCGCCGCTGCTCCCGCCCTGAGGAAGCGGCGGAGACGTCCGATGCAGGTGAATCTCCTCTACCGTCCCTCCCAGGCCCTCGCGCAGTGCTGGCTCGACCCGGGCGAGCGCGTGTTCGCCGAGAGCGGCGCGCTCGTGGGCATGTCGACCAACGTGCGCGTGGAGACGCAGTCGGGCGGCATCATGTCGGGCTTGAAGCGGATGCTGGCCGGAGAGTCCTTCTACAGGAACGCGTTCGCCGCGGAGGGCGGGCGCGGAGAGGTGCTGTTCGCGACACCGCTCTCCGGGGACATGGCCGTGCTGGAGGTGGGTGACAGGCAATGGTGCGTCCAGAGCAGCGCCTATGTCGCGTCCAGCCCCGATGTCGACGTGAGGACGCGCTCGTCCGGCCTGCGCGGCTTCTTCTCGGGGGCGGGGCTCTTCGCGCTGGAGACGGCGGGGCAGGGTCAGATGATCATCGGCGCGTTCGGCGCGCTCGAGGAGCTCGAAGTGAGAGGCCACGTCGTCATCGACACGGGGCACATCGCAGCGTGGGAGTCGACGCTCGCCTGCCGGATCGGCAAGAACACGTCGACGTGGCTCGGCACGTGGCTCTTGGGCGAGGGCCTCGTCTGCCACGTCGAGGGGAACGGCAGCCTGTGGGTCCAGTCGCGCAACGCCGGCAGGTACGGCGCGGCGATCGGCGCGCGGCTCGCCCCGCGGCAGCCCTAGAGATCGGGGGACGGCGTGCGCGACGAGATCCGAGACAACCCCGAGTTCGGCGTGCTCCACGTGACCTTCGAGCACGCCGGCGAGCAGATCGTCGCGGAGAGCGGCGCGATGGTCGCGCGCGACGCGGCCATCGACATGAAGACCAATCTGCAGGGCGGGCTCGCCAGCGCGCTCAAGCGCAGGCTGACGGCCGGAGAGAGCCTCTTCCAGAACACCTTCACGGCGACGGCGCCCATGCAGTCGATGCGGCTCGCGCCGGCCCCCGAGGGCTCGATCGAGCGCCTCGTGCTGCGCTCGGGCATGGAGGTGTTCCTCCAGTCGGGCGCCTATCTCGCCTCCACGCCCGGCATCACGCTCGACACGACGTGGCAGGGGGCCAAGGGCTTCTTCGCCGGCGGCCTGTCGCTGCTCCGGGCGTATGGCGAGGGGCTGATCTGGTTCTCGAGCTACGGCGGTATCCACGCGATCGACGTCGGTCGCCAGCACGAGGGATATCTCTGCGACAACACCCATCTGCTCGCGTTCACCGAGGGCCTGAGGTATCAGGTGCGCAAGCTGGCCGGCCTGAAGGGCCTGTTCCTGTCCGGCGAGGGGCTCGTCTGCGAGTTCCGCGGGCACGGGAGGCTCTGGCTGCAGACCCGGAACCCGGGGGCGCTCTCGGCGTTCCTCCATCCGTTCCGGCCCGTGGGCGGCGGCCACTAGCTCCGCCCGCCGGAGGTCCGGCCAGGCCTCGGGGGATCGCCGCGCCGGCGGGCGGCCTGGCTGGCCCGCCCGGTGCTTGCCCGGCGCGCGCGAAGATCCGAGACGCGCTCGTGGATTTCGGCCCATGGCGACGGCGCGGTCCCGGCCGTCCGCCATGGGCCGGCGCGCCGTCATTGCCTTCCCGGAGGCGGACTCGCTAAAGTAGTCCCGCCTCGCTGAGGAGGCTCGTACGGCGAGCGGTGGGTGCCACGGATCCACAGGGGCTCGCGGGGCGAGCCTGGCCCCGCCTGAGTACCCCGAACCCGCTATGTGGAAGCTGACGATCGAGGATGACGAGGGGAAACAGACGGGGCTCCCCCTCGCCCATGAGGAGTACACGCTCGGACGCGGAGAGTCGAACTCGATCCGGCTGACCGATCGCAACGTCTCGCGCACCCACGCCACGCTGGCCAAGAACGGCCAGGGCTGGGCCATCCGGGATCTCGACAGCTACAACGGCACGTACGTCAACGGCGGGCGCGTCCACGGCGAGCAGCACCTGCGCCACGGCGACCTCGTGCAGCTCGGCGACTACCGCATCGAGATCGTCGATGAGGCGCTCTCGTCCGCCGTGACGAGCCCGACGCCGCCGCCGGGCAGCCGGAGCACGGCGCACATGCCGCTCCACACCCGCCCGAACCGGCTCGTCATGGTCGTCGGCCCGACCCCCGGCGCGGAGTTCCCGCTCGACGGCGAGCGCTTCACGATCGGGCGCTCCGAGGACGCGACCATCTCGATCAACCACAGCTCCGTGAGCCGCCTGCACGCCGAGCTCATCAGCCTCGGCAGCGGCCGCTACGAGGTCGTCGACAAGCAGAGCGCGAACGGCGTGCGCATCAACGGCGTCGAGCTCAAGCGGGGCCTGCTCGAGGCGGGCGACGCGCTCGAGCTCGGCGATGTCCGCCTCCGCTTCGTCGCTGCTGGCAAGATCTTTCGTGCGGGGCCGGACGGCGGGCCTGGCGTGGCGCCGGGCGCCTACGGGAGCGTGGCCCCTTCCGCGCAGTCGTCCCGCTCGTTCGGCGGGGCGAGCAAGGCGATGGGGCTCCTGCTCGCGGTCGCCTTGATCGTCGTCATCGCCGTGATCGTGGCCACGCGCGCCCGGTCGCACGGGTCCACGACGCCCGAGCCGGACGTGAGGCCCACGGCGCCGGCGCTGGCGGGCGACGACGCTCAGATCCTCGACGCGGCGCAGGAGCACTTCCGCTCGGGGAACATCGACGCCGCGCACCGGAAGCTGCAGGAGATCGCCGAGACGTCGCCGGTCCGGGAGACGCCGCGCTTCAAGGAGATCGAGGAGCGCTGGGCGGAGGGGATGTTCCGGCAGGTCGAGCAGGCCGGGACGAAGGCGGAGAAGCTCGCGCTGCTCAACGAGATCGCGAAGACGACGGGCGTCCCGACGGCGCTCCGCGCGCGGGTGGCCGAGATGCGGCGGCAGGTCGACCCCGAGGCGCCGCCCGAGCCGGAGCCGGTGCCGCAGCACGTCGGCTCGCCGGCGTCCTGGCTGCCGCAATCCGCGCCCTCGCCTGCGCCCGTGCCCACGCCCTCAGCTTCGGCCTCGGCGCCCACGTCCTCGGCCTCGGGCGCCACGCCGGCGAGCTCTGGCCTCGACTCGAGCTCGTACCCCGCGCAGCGGCGGGCGCTCGAGCCGAAGGTCTGGAACGGAAAGGCGTCGGCCAGCGAGATCAAGCTGCTGCGCGCGATCTGCATCCACCAGGGCGACGCGGTCTGCCGCGACAAGGCGACGGCGGCCCTGGACAAGCTGGAGAAGAAGGGCCTGTAGCCGCCGCTTCCATCCTTCTTTCCCACGTGCGTCGATGACCTCCAGGAGCAGCACCAGGGCTCACGAGCCGGCCGTCCACGAGCCGGATGTCCGCGAGGCACCCCCGCCTGGCGGGCGTGATGTTCCTCCGGCTGGACGCGGCGGAGGCGCGGTGACCGTGAGCTCGCCGGCGCGGAACGGGCTCGCCTCGCCGGCTGCCCGGGCGATGGCGACGCTCGCCCTGCTCGTGCTCGTCCCCTACGCGCACCCGAGCCTGTCGCGGCTGCGGGTGCTCACGCCGCTGCCCGAGGGTGAGGGGCTCGTCGTGGTCCCGGCGCCGGCGCCGGTGGCGTCGGTCGGCGAGACGACGCTCGTCACCGAGACCACCGAGCAGGCCGAGCTGCGCCAGCCCGAGGAGGTCGCGCTGCCGGCCGCGGCCGCCGAGCTCGTGCCGGCCGCAGTCGCCTCCGAGGGCAAGCCGCCGCGGCCGATCGAGGACCCGAGCGGCAAGGCGATGACGCCGTTCTTCCGCGCGCTCGCGGCGGTCGAGCGCAAAGCGCCGCAGTCGATCGCGCGCATCACCTACTTCGGCGACTCCATCGTGGCGAGCGACTTCGTGACGGCGACGCTGCGGCGCAAGCTGCAGAAGCGGTTCGGGGACGCTGGCCACGGGTTCATGCTGATGGCCAACGCCTGGCCAGGATATTTCCACAACGACGTGGTCCGCTTCGCCGGCCCAGGCTGGCAGGTGAGCCGCGTGGTGGGCCCGTTCGCCAAGGACGGGCTCTACGGAATCGGCGGCGTGTCGTTCCGCTCGCAGGGCGCGGGGGTGTTCTCGCGCTTCGCCACCGCGGAGTCCGGGACCTACGGGCGCGCGGTCTCGCGGTTCGCCGTCGATTACCTGAAGCACCCCGAGGGCGGGCGGATGGAGATCAAGATCGACGGCGAGAGCCGCGAGATGATCGACACGCGGGCCGACGCGGCCAGCTCGGCGATCGCGACCTACGAGGTCCCGGACGGTCCGCACGCCATCGAGGTGCGGGCGCACGGCCCGGGGGTGCGGGCGTTCGGCGTCTGGATGGAGCGGGACACGCCGGGGGTGGTGCTCGACGCCATCGGCATCCAGGGCTGCCGCATCCGCTTCCTCGACAAGAGCGACGACGCCCATTTCGCCGAGCAGCTGCGCGCGCGGAGCCCTTCCTTGACGGTGTTCCACTACGGCATGAACGAGAGCGAGGATGGCGAGCTGTTCCCGCTCGATCAGGTCGAGTCGACGATGAAGGCGGTGCTCGAGCAGGTGACCGCGGCGCTGCCCGGGTCGTCGTGCCTGCTCGTGGGCCCCATGGATCGCGCTGACAAGAAGGGCGAGGTGTACCGGAGCCGCCCGGTGATCCCGAAGCTCGCGGCGATCCAGCGCAGGGTGGCCGGACAGGTCGGCTGCGGCTACTTCGACACCTTCGGCGCGATGGGCGGCTCTGGCTCGATGGGGATCTGGGTCCAGCGTGGGCTCGGCGGCGCTGATCTCGCGCACCCGTCGGGCGCGGGGGCCGAGGTCATCGGCCGCTGGCTGTACCTGGCCTTGATGGAAGCCTACGAGGGCTGGAAGGCGAACGCCGCGCGGCCCTGAGGCTCACGCGGCCTTGAGGTCATCGGACGCCGCCGCCGGCTCATCCGCGGCGCGCCGCCTGTGCTCCCGGGCGATGCCGGCCACGACGACGAGCCACACGAGCGCGAGGGCGATATTGACCATCGCGAAGTGGCGTGTGGAGAGCGCGAGCACCTGGCCTGCGATCACCCCGCCGGCGGCGAGCACGTCGCCCGCGCGGACGACGAAGGTGTCGATGGCCGCCTTGGCGCTGTACTTGGCGTCGCGGCCGACCGGCAGGAAGAGCGCCTGCCGCGCGGTGTTCTGGATGGAGTAATCGGTGCTGTTCTCCGCGATCTTCGCGACGCGCACGACGGCGAGCGCCGGCAGGACGGCGAGGGACGCGTAGCCGAGCAAAGCGATGGCCGGGAGGACGAACAGGGCGAATCGCACGCCGAGGTACTTGAAGATGCGGGAGACGAAGAAGAGCTGCAGGACGACGCCAAACGTGTTGACCCAGTAAAAGAAATCTCCCTTGAAGGTCCCGATGATCGCGCCGAGCGCCGCCTTTTTCCCCTTCTCGGTGCGGGGGTGGACGAGCCCCGCCTCGGCGCCCTCGACGATCGTGCCGCCTGCCTCGACGTCGAACGCGCCGCCCTTGACGGCGGCGATCTTCCCTTCGAGCAGGCGCGACCCCTGCGGATCGACGAGGTAGACCGGCGCGCCGGCCGCGAGCGGCGCGCCCGGGGCCGCGCCGGCGGGGGCCGCGTCCGGCGCGCCGCGCTGCTCGCTTCCCCGGTCGAGCGCGCTCGTGGCGGACTCGATCAGGGTGCGATCGAGGATGTACTCGCCTGTCGAGTTCACCCAGTTGAGGACGAGCGTCAGGCCGGCGATGAGGAGGAGATAGCGGTCGCGCGCGATGATCTTGAAGCCGCCCGCCGCGCCCCCGGGCGGCGCGTCGGCCTTGTCCGCGGCGCCCTTCGAGCCCGCGAGGTCGTCGCGGTGGACGAGGTAGGTGAGCCCCAGGCAGGCGAGCAGCACGCCCGCCGCGAGGAGCATCATGTTGTACGGGCCGATCGGCACGTAGACGCGCTTCGCGATCTGCGCGCCGAGCATGGCGCCAAGCGAGCTCCCGATGCCGACGATGGCGAAGAGCCGCTTGCCCTGCTCGGGCGTATAAACATCGTTGGCGAACGACCAGAACTGCGCGATCACGGTGAGGTTGAAGCAGCCCACCCACAGATAGAAGGGCACCCCGAGGGGGACGCCGAGGCGCGCGAGGAGGAAGAAGAGGACGAGGTTCGCGGCGAAGAAGAGCGTGAGCGCGGTGGTGAGCTGCATGCGCCCGTAGCGCCTGGCCAGGGCGCCATAGGCGCGGACCACGCCCACGAGGAGGAGCGCCTGGCCCGCCGCCGCGTAGGCCTTCACCTCGGGGCCGTCGAGGTCGAGCCGCCGCCCGCCGATCTCGATCCCGCCGCCCGCGAGGATCAGCGGCTCGCGGACCACCTTGAGGAGATAATAGCCCGTGAGCAGGAGGAATACGTTCAGCGTGAGGACGAGGACGCTGAAGACCTCACGCGGCTTCACCTCGGCGAAGATCGCAAGGAGCCTCTGAAGCACGCCCTGGGCCCGTGTCTCGTTCTCGCCTGTGCTCGCCACCCGCCGCTCCATGCCCGGAAAACCGCCGTTCTGGCGGCACCGGCACCGGCACAGGACCGATGCCCGAGCGCGCGAGGCTATCGAGCCTGGTCCTTGCCGGCAACCTCCCTCTCGCCGCCGGGCGTGTGAACCGCCGCACCCGCCGCGCCGTCGCGTGGACGCTCGACAGGCGCGCGCCGCACAAGACAGGCGTCTCTCGGGTCGGGAACTCCGCTATGCTCCCGCGCCGCGACGTGTTTCCGGGCGAGAGGCGAGGCGGATTGGGCATCAACGAGGAGGGACCGACGCGCGCGCTCGGCACGGCCTGGCGGCGGCGCGCGGCCGCGCTCGCGAGCTGCGCCGCGCTGTCGCTGTGCGCTGAGGCACAGGCCGCGCCGCAGCCGGGTGGCGCCGCGCCGCAGCCCGTGGTCGCGGGGGCGCCGCCGGCGGCTCCTCGCATATTGGCAGAGCCTGCTACGCCGGCCGCTCCTCGCACACCGGCAGAGCCTGCTACACCGCCGCGGCCTCCCGCCGCGGCGCCGCTGGCGCCCGGCGCGAAGCGCCCTGTACCGGACTACGATGGTCGCCTGGACGAGGGGACGAGCGCCGGCGAAGCGCTGCTCTGGGTGCCGCGCGTCGTGTTCTTCCCTGCTTACCTCGCCAGCGAGTACCTGGTCCGGCGGCCGCTCGGCGTCCTCACCGTCGCGGCGGAGCAGGGCGAGTGGATCAAGGAGCTCAAGGACATCTTCACCTTCGGGCCGAACAACAACATCGGCATCGTCCCGACGGCGCTCTTTGACTTCGGCTTTCGCGCGAGCGTCGGCTTTTACTTCTTCTATGATGACCTGTTCGTCCCCGGCAATGAGCTCCGCGTCCACGCCGCGACCGGCGGGGTCGACTGGTGGAGGCTCACGGTCGCCGACCGGATCCCCCTCGGCGGGCGCGCTCACCTGAAGCTCCGCGGCGAGGCGGACACCCGGCCTGACTGGCTGTTTTCTGGGATCGGCCCGAGCTCGCTGGAGCGCGACTGGGCCCGCTACAACGCCCGCAGCGTCGAGGGGACCGCGACGCTCCACGCCGATTTCGGCGCTTTCAGCTTCGTCGAGGCGACCACTGGCGCGAAGACCGTCGACTTCCATGACATCTGCTGCAAGCCGACGGTCGGCTTCCGGGTCGCGAACGGCCGTTATCCGATGCCGCCGTCGTACGACACGGGATACACCGCCTACCGGATCGGCGCCCGCGCCGGCCTCGACTCGCGCCGGCCACGCCCGGCGCAGGGCCACGGCGTCCGGCTGGAGCTCTCCGGAGAGCACGCCGCCGACCTGGAGCGGCCGCTGGAGAGCCGGTGGATCCGCTACGGCGGCTCGCTGGGCGGGTTCGTCGACCTCACCGGGCACGATCGCATCGTGAGCCTCGTCCTCTCCGCGGCCTTCGCGGACCCGCTCGGCGCCGCGGAGGTCCCCTTCACCGAGCTCGCCGAGCTCGGCGGCGACGCGCCGATGCGGGGCTTCCGCGAAGGGCGCCTCCGCGGGCGGAGCGCCGCCGCGGCGACGCTCGAGTACCGTTATCCGATCTGGGCGTTCGTCGACGGCACGGTGCAGGTCGCCGCGGGCAACGTGTTCGGCGAGCACCTCCGCGATTTCGATCTCGACCTGCTCCGCATGTCGTTCGTGCTCGGCCTGCGCACGAGCGGCGAGCGCGACCACTCCATCGATCTCCTGATCGGCTCGGCGACCGAGACCTTCGAGCAAGGGGCGGGCCTCCAGGAGCTGCGCTTCATGGTCGGCGCCACCCACGGATTCTGAGCGAGCGGTAGCGAATGTCCCGGTGGGGACCTGAAGCATCCAGTCGAATCGTTCGGAAAGATTCACAGGGAGGCGGGGAGACGGGGAGTAAGATCCCCAAAATCTCCCCGTCTCCCCGCCTCCCTGTTCAATTTCTCGCTCCAAATCCCGAGCCAATGAGGGATTTGTCAGGGTGAGGACCTCAGTCGGGCGGCTCGGCGTCGTCGGGGCGCTCGATGCCGACGAGCTTGTAGCCGCGGCGCGGACCGAGGTCGTAGAGGTGGGCGCGCAGCGGACCGGGCGCCTGCCCGTTCAGGACATCGATGATGGCGTAGCGCGAGGGCGCGTCGTCTGGCGCGCCGCCGTCCGCGGCGAGGTGGGGGAGCGAGAGGCACACGCGGCCGTCCGGTGACGGGCGCACGACCGGCCGCGCGCGCAGGGCGAGCGACTCGCCGGCGTACATCGCGGCCTCGTAGCGGAGGTCTTGCGGGCGCGCGACGCCGGTGCGACGCGCGAGATCGACGCCGCACAGCGCCGCCGGCGAGGCCAGGGCGACGTCGGCGATGGGCGACAGGCGCGTCAGGTACCGCGCCATGATCGCGCGCTGTCGCGTGAGGAGCTTGCCGATCAGGAACGCGGTGTGCCGCGGCGCCGTGAAGTCGCCGGTCCGCACAGCGGCCTCGATAAGCTCCGGCGTGAAGCGCGCGAGCGCCCGGGCGGCCCAGGCGCCGTCGAGCTCGGTCATCCGCCCGAAGGCCGGGTTGGGGTAGCCGCCGCGCCAGGCTTCCGGCCGGAAATCGCGATCGCTGAAGAAGCCGAAGATGTCGCCCTGCGGATCGTGGCTCGCCCGGTCCCAGGGCCGCTCCGGGATGCCGAGCGTCACGAAGTCGAGGACCGCATACTCGGCGTCGAAGTAGAACGCGTGGCCGAGGCGCTTCGAGATCTCCTCCCACTCCCACTCGCTGCCGAAGCAGTCGCCGAGATCGATGTAGTAGTGGCACACGTGGCCTGGCGACGCGTCCTTGTCCTTCGGGTCCTCGGCGAGCCAGACATCCATCGAGTTCTGCTCGCGCGAGTCGAAGTGGTTGAGCCAGGCGGCGAGCAGGCGCCCCCCGCGCAGGTCGCGGCGATCCTCGTGCGGGATGACGTCGTTCGGATCGTCCTCCCGGGTCCCCTCGTACCTGAACGGGCCGATGGCGCGGCCCGGGAGCCAGCGCGAGGCGACCATGCGGACCCGCTCGCCGCGCTTCGAGGCCTTGGCGAGCACGCCGTCGAGCGCCGCCTGATCGAAGGGCCTGGCGACACCGCTGTTGTCGGTCACGGTGAGCCCGGGCGACAGCTTCAGGATCGACGGCTTCAGGTAGACCACGCTGTCGCACGGCGCCCAGAAGCCGGCGGCGTGGTAGAGGCGCGCCGCGATGGCGGTCGCGCCGGTGGCCCGCTCGGGCTGGTCCGAGGGGTCGGCCTTGAGCATGAACTTGCCGACGCCCTCGACCTTGATCCGGAAGCCGGGGTTCGCGCCGTTCGGCTTGCCCATGTCGATGACCCAGGACCCGTCCGGCGCCTCGGGGTCCAGCGTCTTGTCGCCGCACGGCCCGCGCACCAGCTCCTCGACGGAGAGCGGCCGCTTGCCGATCCGGTTCGTGAACCAGCTGGAGTCCGGCACCTCGTCGACGCTGTTCACGTTGGCCGCCTCGCCCCCTGGATCCACGGCGAAGAACCGCGCCACCGGCCGGAAGACGAGGTTGTCTGCGGCGTCCCACGCGAACGAGGACTCGTAAGGCGCGGGCGAGCAGAGGCGGTGCTGCGGATCGTCGCTGGGCGCCTCGGGATCGGGCCGGCAGGGCAGCGACACGGGGCTCAGGTCGGTGTCGCGCCAGACCGGATCGCGCAGGGGGAACCGGCGCACGTCGCCGCTGCACGCCGCGCTGAGCAGGGCGAGCAGCGGGAGCGAGCGGGTGAGCGGCGCCTTGAGCATCGGCGGGCGATGGTAGTGGAGAGGGCGCCGCTCGGGGCGGTTTTCGGCGAATCGAACGCGGGCGAGCGCGGGTGACCGCGGACGATGGCGGCCTCGTCAGAAGCCTTCTTGCCGGAGCCGCGCGATCACGGCGCGGTAGAAGTCGATATAGAGCCAGGGGTTCCCGTCGCCCGGACTCTGTCCGAAGAGCTGGCCTATCTCGTCGAAATGGTCGGCCGGGATACAGCCCCAGAAGTCCCCCCACCGCGCGTCCCGCGCGCGCACCAGGCCGTCGTTGGGGAACGACTCGCCGATGCCGCCGTCGAGGAGGGTCTCGGTCAGCGACAGCAGCGGGTGGACCGGATCGAGGCCGTCGTCGAACCGCGCGACGAAGGGCGCGGGGGTGAGCGTCGTGCAGTCCCTGCCGCCGCGCGCGCGGTTCGTCCGCCCGCCGAAGGAGGCATAAAACACCCCGGGAGAATCGGTGAACCTCGCGTTGAACTCCGCGATGCCGGGCGTCGAGAACTGCTCGAGCGCCGCGAAGACGCTCGTCTCGTTGCCTATCTGATCGTAGAGCGGCGCGCCGATCGCGTTGATGAGATCGTCGAGGATGTCCTGCAGGTGCTCGTCAGCGACGAGCTCGAGCGCCACGTCGGCGACCTTCGAGCCCAGGTGGGGTGTGGCGACGGTGACGATGGAGGCGACGAGGTCGGGCCTGTCGTGCGCGACAACGCGCGCGTCGAGCCCCCCCTGCGAGTGGGCGATGATGTTCACCTTCTCGTAGCCTGTCGCGTCCAGGATCTGCTCGATCCGCGCGAGCAGCTGCGCGCCGCGGACCTCGGAGCTGTTGAACGGGTCGACGGAGGGCGTGAAGACCATCTCGCCGCTCTCGGCGAGGGCCTCTTTGACGTTGTAGAAGTAGCTGACGTATCCCGCGCCCGCGAAGTCCTCGAATCCGAAGAAGCCGTGAGCGAACACGATGGGATACGGCGGGCCGAGCTTCCCTGACGGCCAGCCGCCGCCGACTTCGCCCGGGTCGTCTGACAAGCCCGACGAGCTCGCCCAGCCGCCCGAGGCGGAGCTGCCGCCCGCGCCCGTGAGCACTTCGCCGGTGCCCCCCGGCGGATCGAACTGCTCCCCGGTCGCGCCGCAGCCCGCGAGGAGAACACAGGAGGCGACCATCACACACCCTCCTAGAGCAGCGGACACCCGCCGTCGCCTTCGACGAGCACCCGTGTGAGACTTGCACTTACGCGAACCGCCAACACACGATGATGAGAATACCGACGAAGAAAGATCCAGCACGACCACCTCCTGCCGGAATCAGCTCAGACTCTGCTGATGGGATGCTGATGTCAAGCGCTGTCGGAAATTTGAACCCTTCAAGGCATTCGGCGCTTTGCGTTGCGGACAGCGGTGGGCTTCCTGCAATGCGCAACGGGTTTTGACGCCGTGCTGGCGCATTGCGTCGCGGATCGACGTTGTTTTTCCATGCGGAGGGGTGGGCTGGCTCCGGTAGGTTCGTGGGCCATGCGATCTGTCCAGAGCTCGTTTGCGCTTGTCGTGGTGGGTACCCTGGCCGCTTGCGGTGGCGCGGCGCCTCCTCCGTCAGAGCCGGATCGTGCGGAGGCCGAGGTGGCTGCTGCGGCGCCGGCTGCAAAGGAGGGCGGCGAGGCAGCGGAGGGTGAAGGTGGGAAGAAGGAGGACGCTGCGGCGGAGGCGTCACGGCAGATCCCGACGACGTGCGAACAGCGGGGCAACGAGTGTTTGCCGCCGGTGGCGTTCGTGAAGCGGCTCTGCAGCGGGTTCCATCCGGACGTGGCGCTCACCCTGTTCGCGAAGGGGTCGCCGTTCACGCGGGGGTACCTGACGCGGGACACCGACGCGGTGAACGCCTCTGGCGGGTCGTCCTCGAACGACAAGCTGGTCTTCGATGAGGAGGTGCTGATCCTCTATCACCGGGAGCCGGAGACCGGGGGCATGGTCGTGAGCGGCGCCGGGGGCGGATACGAGGTCCTGCGATGGGACGGGACGTGCGCCACGCTGATGGCGGAGGAGGTCCGGCAGCACGTGCCGCCGAAGCCGAAGTTCGCGGCGATCCCGTGGAAGAGCCTCGACCAGAAGACGCGCGACGCGTTTCTGGCCGACGAGAAGACGGGCAAGCTCATCATCGAGCGGAAGAGAGAGTGCAAGGGCGCGACGATGGGGGCGGTCACCGCGAAGTGTGAGAAGGTCGACAAGCAGATGGCGGCGGCGCTGATCGAGTACGTGCGCAACGGCGGAGCGCTGCCGGCGCCGGGACCGCTGCCCTGAGGGGCGGGGGGGGCGGCCCTGGCGTTAACCAAGATCGCGCCACATTCTCCTACATCCGAACGTTTACGTGGACGTGGACGTTTACGTGGTCGTGAACGTGGTCGTGGTCGTGGTCGTCAACGATAGGCCGTGAACGACCACGACCACGACCACGTTCACGTAAACGTCCACGTCCACGACCACGTTGGTGAGCGGGGGCGGGTGGGACCGCTGCCGGGCAGGGCCGCGGCGGGCGGGTCGGCTACTCCGGCTTGTCCTTGGGCGCCACGTAGTCGGGCGGGAGCTGCGCGGCCTCGTTCCCGCCGGTGAAGAAGTACTTGTCGAGCTCGGTCATCCAGATCCGCTGGCCGGCCTCGGAGATGAGGTCGAGGCGGTACTCGTTGATGAGCATCTTCGAGTGCTCGAGCCACATCCGCCACGCCTCCTTCGAGACGTTGTCGAAAATCCGCTTGCCCAGCTCGCCCTTCAGCGGCGGCTTCTCCAGCCCCTCCGCCTCACGGCCGAGCTTCACGCACTGGACCATCCTCGCCATAAGTTGCCCGACTCCTTTTCCTTTTCGCGGGCTTCTTAGCCGAGCCGCGGGGAGCCGTCGAGCGGGGCAGGCGCGCAGGCGAAGTCAGCAGGGGGGTCGACCAGGTAGCTGAGCCACGAGCCCTCGAGAGCGGCAGGCACGCAGGCGAGGTCAGCGGGTGGCCGACCAGATAGAGGGGCCCGACCAGACCAGGCGGGCGGGCGGCGCCAGGTTGGGGCAGCTGGAGACGGGCAAGGCCGGCGGAGGCGCGTGGAGGTAGCAGGAGGCAGGAAAGCCGGAAAATCGGACAAGCGGACCCCGACCGACGCACAGCGCCGTCCGCGACGGCGTCATCGACGGAACGATCTGACACCGAAGGGTTGACGGCAGCACGGTTTCTAGCAATATTCGGTCCGTCTGAACGAACCACGAGGGGGCGATCGGCTTCGACGTGGGGACTGAAGGTCTGTCTGCGTGCTGGCGGCTCCTGCTCCGCCTATCAAGCGGGACGTTACAAGTGCGAACGACAACGCATACGCTGTCGCGGCCTAATAACCGCTAAGCCATCCGAGGAGAAGGTCGTCCTAGTACTCTAAGGGTGTCAACCACAGGGCTGGGTCGCGTGAGGACGCCCTCGATAACGCGGCTGAGATTCAGTGAGGGATAGGTCGTAGCCGAATCTACGAACGCCGTCGCCGGCGCATGGCGACTACGCACGTGAACGAAGGTAGACTGGATGCCTTGCGGACCCGGGTTCGATTCCCGGCGCCTCCACCAAGAAGACACGGCGAGAGCCGTGTCTTCTTGCTTTTGTGTGCCCCGCGTGTGACCTGACAAATTTCGGTAGAGGTCTGGGCGGGGCTGGACAGCGTGAGGCAGGGCACCGGCAGCGGGTAGCCATAGCCGAACCGGTGGAACGGAACGGGGCGGGATGGTCGACTGGGGGCCCGCGACCCGGATCCCGGGTCCGCCCTGCGGAAAGCCGGGACCGGTGGAGCAGGACCGGATGTAGGTGGACGGGCAGCGACCCTGATCCTCCGCCGTACGCGAGACGATGCAGCCGAGCGGGCTCCTCTTGACACGGTACGGTATCTCCGCTGACCTCCCAGAGGGAAGTGGTCCTGGGGACGGTTCGAGCGGCCCTGAGGACCGGAGAGACGCTCTCTCGGCGCGGATCGCACCGTCGGCGTGTCGGGTTGTGCCGTCCTTCTGTCAACGAGATGGACGTCTCGTTGACAATCTACGCGAGCGTTCTGGACTCCAGGCATGACGACGCCGCCCTCGCCCCAGGTAGCAGGATCCGCGGGGTTGCCGATGCCCCGCCCTCGCCGGGTTTCCGCAGCGGCGGCCTCTCTTCGGAGATGCGCGGATAGCTCGCGAAAATCGCTGCCTATTCACGGGAATACGCAGACGTGCCGCGGAGCATCGCGACCTATTCGCGTGAATACTGAGATTGGCCGCGGCGCCTCGCCGCCTACATGCTATAGACCGCCGCTAGGCCGTGCAACGCAACTGATTGCGATGTTGGGCAGGCAACGGGGCAGCTATCTACCTCGGGTGACGTATGACTCACACCAAGGTCCTCAGTTACATCGCAGCGGCGCTTGCATCGAGCCTTGTATCGGTTTCCTGCGCGCGATGCGAACAGTCGGAACCCGGACGTGGCGAATCAACTGCTCCGTCGCACGCGCCTTCTGTAGCGAGGTCCGCGATCTCGGATCCCGTGGAACCAAGCCCGGAGCCCACGCTTCAGCCAGGAGCCGCGAACGACTTACCTCAACCTACGCCTCGCTCCCCTCCGATCCTCGAGGCGGACCCGAATTCGAAGGGCGTGAGAATGGGCAAGCCGCTTTTTTCCTGCGGCTACGCGAATTTTGCCTGGGGCAGGAAGGCTTACGGGCACGTCATTGATGATCAGGGCCGAATTTGGTTCTATGACCTGGGAAGGACCTGGGATCCCCAACCCGCCGGGGACGGACTCTATCTTGAGACCGGGCTGAGAGAGCGATTCAGAAATCCCGTCCTCCAGTCGCGCCGTGTTCCTCCCGCGCAGTTGGCCGCCATGCGGAAGAAGGCGGAGGTCGCCCGAGGCGGTCGAATCGAGAAGAAGCGAGTGGCGTTTGATGCGGGTAGCGGCGGCTGTGAAGCCTATCTGTGGGAGAGATCCGACGCGTACCGGGAAGTTGAGCTCGGCAGCAGTGGCAACTATGAGATTCGCAACTCCAGCTTGGAGGCCGGCCATCTCCAAGAGTGGCTACGGGAAGAACTCGGCAGCGGCACCCATCCGCAGTCCCGGCGGAAGTAATGGCTCCGAAGCGTACACGAAGCTGCCCAACGAGGCCATGCACCCGACCGGCGCGGTCGCTCGCCTCCGGCTCGCTCGCGCGACGGCGGGTGATGGCCAAGTCGTTAGGCCGCTTACGCGCCGGAGTGCTGGACCTCCTTGTCTCTGCTGCAGCGACCAGCCGCCCGATGGTCTCGTGGGCGATGCGAGCCGCCTCCACGTCGCCCGCGGCGAGCGCCGCCTCCGGCCGGCGCTACCCGCCGCGGCGAACGCGCTCGGCGGCGAGGTCAATGACGCCGGCAGCATCGGCTTCCACCGCGCCGAGCAGCCGCCCGATGGTCTCGTAGGCGATGCGAGCCGCCTCGACGTCGCCCGCCGCGAGCGCCGCCCTCATGCCTTCCGCGAGCTGGCCGAGCAGCACCGTCCGCGGGTCGGCCGGTTTCGTCCGCGATTCGTCTGCCTGACGCGGTTTCGCGCACTTAGCCGCCATCAACGGCACGGTTGCCGCTCCCGACTCATGCGGAAACCTACGCGATCCCTGCGGATCCCCGCCCTCGGCAGGCGTTTCGATTCCCGGCGCCTCCACCAAGAAGACACGGCGAGAGCCGCGTCTTCTGCTTTTGTGCGACCTGACAAAGCTTGGCGAGAGTCTGGACGGGGCTGGACGGTGTGAGGCAGGGCGCCGGCAGCGGATAGCCACAGCCGAACCGGCGGAACGGAACGGGGCGGGATGGCCGACTGGGGGCCCGCGAGCCGGTTCCCGGGTCCGCCCTGCTGGAAGCCAGGACCCGTGGAGCAGGACCGGATGCAGGTGGACCGGCGGCGACCCCGATCCCCCAACCTACCCGAGACGAGGCTGCCGAGCGGGCTCCTCCAGCTCCCCGAGCTCCCTCCCCGCCGAACCTGCGGAAGAAGGGCTCTCGGGGAGGGAAGCTTCGAACGACCGACGCCCGGGAATTACGCAGAATGGAGGGCAAGGCCAGAATGGCTTTCATGCCCCCCAAGGGCACCACTACTGCAGCACCGTCTCCATATCCCAGTCAATCCACATATCTTTCCATTCGCTGACCGGCTGCTGAACGCCATTATCCAGGATGTTCATCACGTCCGTGTTTGCACTGGTATCGCCCTCGAATGCTCGCTTGAACATTTCGCCTGCAAGGGCGGTCTGAGAGCCCGATGCGCCGCAGTGGTTTGCGCTGTACATCTGGAAACCCATGCGCTCTGGAACACCGAGCGCTTTCCATACGGGCTTTGCTGCCCATGCAGAGAGCGCTTCACAGGTTCCACCCAGGTGACACCATGAGTTCGTGCCGTTGGCATTTGTGAAGTGCACCAGATGCCGCGGGGCGATCGTCGCCAGGAGCAAGTGCGTATCAAAGGGGAGGTTGTATACCTTCGAGGGGTCGTCTCGGAGCCAACGGGCCGCGCTGGTCACCCAGGGTCCGCAGATACCGCTGTCTTCGAGGTTGTCGATGCTCTGAGGTTTGGCATCTGCACACTGCCAAACAGAACCACCTTCACCGTGCCTGAACCACTCTGCCTGACGCAAGTTGGCTACACCACCACCGCCCGACTCCACGATGACAACCACCGGCGCACGGCTGAAGACACCCGCCAGGTAAGCACCTTTTCCGCATCCGGAGCATCCCGACACCATCACCTTTGTGGGATCATGTCCGCTGCCCGGGTTCTGCTCCAGCACGTCCATCACCCGGTCAATCATCCATCCGTTGGCGATGTTGGTGTTGACCTCGGACAGGCCGAAAAGACTTCTTATCTTGCCTTCAAAGCCGCTTCCAAACGACAGCGTCTTGGTGCCCGACGGGAAAATCCCACCCGACAACTTGAGAGCGATCACATCGCCGGAGCCACTGATGCTCGCCGAGAAGCTCTCGGTTTTTTCACCCACCTTGGCAGTGATGGAAACGGTACCTCCGGACACGGTTCCGGTCACCTCATCCGGTTCGGAGGGAACTGGACCGTAAAGGTACTTGGCCGCCATTGCCAGGATTTCCTTGCGGCGGCACTCCCACTGCTCTTTGGTAGTGACCTTCGTTCCGTCAAAGAACGTGAACGGATCCGGGAGCTTCTGGTTTACCTCGGTCAGACCACTCGGCTCAGGCAAATTGGGCAGGGTACACGTGAAGTTGCCGCCGCCAGTCCCGGTGGTCGGGGAGCCGCCCGTGCTGGCTCCACTCGTCGGAGCACCGCCGCTCGTCGTGGAGCCTCCACCCGTGACTCCCCCGCTCCCGCCCGATGTCCCGCCGCCTGTGCCCGAAGCACCTTCCGTGGTACCGCCGGATCCTGCTTCTGAAGAGCAGCCAGAGAGGTTCAAGAGGGCGAGGATGGGAATCGCGAGAGCGGTTAATTTGCGCGAGGTATGAGAACGGACAGACATGGAGGCCTCCATGTTTCGAGCACAGTGGCGGAATGCGACACGCGGTGCATGACACGTAGTACGTGACACGCGGGAAAACCGCCGTACTTATAGCAGACAGCAGGAAATTTTGTGCGTTTTTCGCGTTGGTAAGGCCGCTTTCATCACGCGTGCAAATTTGCGCTGTGACTATGCCGCCCACGACGCCTTCGCGCAAGAATGATGCTGTCGCCTTTTGGTCCCAGCCCAGGGGCCGGTGAATTGGCATGGATCACTGCACCGTCGAGCTGCCCAGTGTGACGACCACTCGCATCGATCACATCGCCCGAATGAAAACGCCCGCCGAGGACGGCAGCGCGCCTCAGAGGTGATGCATTTCGCGTGACCTACGACGCTGATCCGAGCCCGAGCGTCTGCTGGATCATCGCTTCGATGGCCTCGAATGGCTGCGCGCGGCGAGCGGCCGCCGCGGCCTGCGCGTCGGCGCCAACAGGTTGCTGGAACGGCGTCTCCGGTTCGTGCGCCGCGCGCCAGATGGCCTCGACCACGAGGCGCTCGTCCGGCGCCGGTGCGGCCTCCCGGAACGAACTCATCGCCGACGCGAAGGCGTCCATGTGGGCTTGGTAAGGAGATCCGAAGTGACGCGCCGATCCCAAAGCCTTGCGGAAGATCTCCGTCGTTGGAAAGGCGCCGGGCTCCACGACCCGCACGCGGACGCCGAACGGCTTGGTCTCATGATAGAGGGCTTCGGACATGCCCACGAGCGCAAATTTGGTCGCGGCGTAGATGCCGTCCCCCGGCAATGCGATGAACCCGGCAGCTGAAGACACATTGACGATCACCCCCTGTCGTCGGGCGCGCATCGAGGGCAGCACCGCCCTGATCATCCGCAGCGGACCGAAGAAGTTCGTCTCAAACAGGCGGTATGCCTGGGCGTCCGACGTCTCCTCGACCGTGGCGCGCAGGAAGATCGCCGCGTTGTTGACCAACGCGTCGAGCGGGCCTGCCGCCAGCGCCTGGGTGACACCGCGCTCGACAGCCACGTCGTCGGTGACATCGATCACGACCGGCGTCACGCCGAGTTCTCTCAATTCGCCGACGGTTCTTGCGCTCAAGTCACGCACGCCGGCGAACACCTCGTCCCCACGAGCTCGGAACGTCTTGGCTGCCTCGAAGCCGAACCCGCTGCTGCATCCGGTAATCAATACCCTTGCCATAAGCTTCCTTTCTTGTCGTGTAGAGGGTCTCACGCGCTGGCGTCGCGCGATGGTGAGCGTCCGCCGCCAATTCAGACGTGGCCGCCTTGGCCAAGCGGTTCGGCAAGGTCGATCCAAACGGAAGCTGTAGAGGCGCGCAGAGCACCTTTCGGATCGCAGGATCGTGGAGCGACCGAGCACCGGAACGCGGCGGGTAGCAGCGACCCAGGCACAATAGCCTCTCAGTGGCATTTGTCAAGAAGGCGCGTTTTCTCTTGCGGGCGCGCCTCGCCGGCAGACGAACCGGCGGCGCGCCTCAGGCGGAAACGACCGAGCCGGCGCTTATTGCGGCGAGGTGCCGCTCCCACCGCCGCCGAACTCGCATGCGAGCGTCCGGAAGGCCTCGTCCACGAGCCCTGGCAGGTCGTCGGTGGCCCCGCGCGCGATCCACGCGTCCATCGCGGATTGCACGACCGCCATCGCGCAGCTCGCCAGCACGCGCGGCGCGAGATCGTGCCGCGCGTCCAGGCCCATGCGCTCGGCCAGCGGCTCGCAGATCTCCTCCCCGCAGTGTCCCAGCCGCTCGCGCTGCCTCGCGCGGATCGCCGGCGTCCGCGCGACGAACTGCTGGATCAGGGCGAAGCGGGGCAGATCCCCCTCGTGGAGCTTCACGATCGTCTTGACGGCGTTTCGCAGCGCCACGACGGGCGGCTCGCTCCGCGGGCGCGCCCGCACCGCCTCGCGCGCCGCCTCGATGAAGTCGTCCATCCACGCGATCACGAGGTCTTCCTTCGACTCGAAGTAGCGGAAGAACGTCCTCCGCGAGACCTCGACCACCCCGAGCACGTCATCGAGGGTCGTCTGCTCGTAGCCGTTCTTCAAGAAGAGCTCGATCGCGGTCTCGATGATCTGCGCCCGCGTGCGCTCCTTCTTGCGTTCCCTGAGCCCCGAGACGCCGGCCTCCTTCATGCGGGCCAAGGTACCACGCACACGCTTCGGGTGCTCCTCCCTGACAAACGCTACTGAGGAGCACGTCGTGCTTCGCCGTGGGTGGGGGCCGGACGAAGAGGCTGGCGCGCGAGGCGTCGCGGCTTGCCGCTCATCGCCGCCTCGGCTGCCACGGAGGCCCGGACTGCCCCGCGCTCGTGCGCCTCGTCACCAGCCCGTGTCGCTTGCTCCTCGCGGACCTCTTGGCCCTATCAGCGAAGACCGCGATCAGCCGGTCGACGGCTTGCCGGTGTTAACCGCCAATTGAGCGTCGAAGGCTCGCTTGTAGGCGGGCCGCGCTTCGCCGCGGGCGACATAAGCGGCCAGGTTTGGGTATTCGTCCAGAATGCCCGATGGTCTCGACCTGAGCAGCACCGACACCATCATCAAGTCGCCGGCGCTGAACGCGCCATCGAGCCAGCCGGCATCGCCCAGGCGAACGGAAAGCTGGCCGAGCCGAGCGCGGACGCGATCCTCGACCAGAGGCAGGCGCGCCGCATACCAGGGCTTGTCGCCCTCCAGGATCCTGGCGGCTCCGAGTTCAAGAATCGGTGGCTCTACCGTGTTAAGCGCGGCAAACATCCATGTGATCGCGCGCGCCCGAGCGTTGGCGTCGTCCGGCAGCAAGCCCGCATGTCGCTCGGCGATGTGAAACACGATCGCCCCTGTCTCGAACAGCGCGAGATCGCCCTCCTCATAGGTCGGAATCTGGCCGAAAGGATGAAGCGCCAGATGCGCGGGTTCCTTCATCGCACGAAACGAAACAAGGCGAACCTGGTAGGGTTGGCCCACTTCCTCGAGCGCCCAGCGAACGCGCGTATCACGCGCCAGTCCCTTGCCGCCATCGGGCGAGCGTTCAAAAGCGGTAATGGTGACGGTCATCGAGAGGCTCCTCCTTGGCGAAAATCATAGGCTGCGGAGGCAGACCTTTGCAAGCACGGCGGCGATTCGGAGGCGGCCCCGCTTGCCGATGCCCCGCCCTCGCCGGGTCTCCTCAGCGGCGGCCTATCTTCGGCGATGCGCAGGTATCTCGCGAAAGTCGCTGCCTATTCACGGGAACACGCAGATAGGCCGCAGAGCGTCGCGACCTATTCGCGGGAAAACGGAGATTGGCCGCGGCGCCTCGTCGCCTACATGATATAACTTGCCGCCAGGCCGTGCGACGCAGCTGATTGTGCCGTGAACCGGACATGGAATGAATCGAGGGAACCAATGAACGAAGGAGACCAGATCGCGAGGGCCGTCGGAGCCATCGTAGGCGCTGGCGCGCTCGCCAACGCAGCAACGATGGTTTGTCGCGACGGCGAGGTGATTCAGCGCGCGTCTGTTGGGTGGCGAGACATGGAGGCCAAGCTGCCCCTTGAGCATGACAGTCTGTTCCGCATCGCGTCGATGACAAAGCCGATCACCTCGACGGCGGCGCTCATGCTGTTCGAGGAGGGGCGCTTCGCGCTGACCGATCCGATCACTCGCTGGGCACCGGAGTTCAGAGACATGCGCGTCCTGCGTTCTCCCACGGGCCCGATCGACGAGACCGACCCGGCAGAACGGCTGATCACCTTCGAGGATCTGCTGACGCACCGCTCGGGACTGACCTACGGGGCTTTCCATCGTGGACCCATCGCGAAGGCCTATGGGGAGGCGCTGGGAGGCGATATCGACAGCCACGTGGCGCCCGATGATTGGATCACGCGGCTGGCTGCCTTGCCGTTGCTCGACCAGCCGGGGGCCACCCTTCACTATGGTCACTCGACCGATCTCCTTGGGTTGCTCATTGCACGCATCGAGGACGCGCCGCTCGGCGACGTGCTCAAGCGCCGGATCTTCGATCCGCTTGGCATGGCCGACACCGGCTTCATCGTGCCACGTGAGAAACGGGAGCGGCGGGTCAAGAACTACGGGTTCGATGGTTCGGGCCGCCTCTCCGCGCGCCTCACCTGTCCAGGCGATTCGACGGTCCCTGAACGGCCTGATGACATGAAATATGTCTCCGGCGGCCAGGGGCTGTGGTCGACATTGGACGACTATCTCGCATTCGCGCGCATCTTCCTGGGAGCAGGCGCCGTGGATGGCGTGCGTATAGTGCGGCCCGAGACTCTCGCCTTGATGACCTCCAACCGTCTCACGGAGCAGCAGCGCGCCACGGCTGAAGTGGGAGGCATGCCGCTCTTCCGGGGCGGTCATGGGTTCGGGATGGGCGTCGCCGTGGTGCTCGATCCGAAGAAGGCCGAGCCCACGGTGTGTGGGGGCCGCGAGGGTGCAGTCGGCTGGCCAGGCGGCTTCGGAGGCTGGTGGCGCGCGGACGCCAACGACAACTCGGTGCTGATTTTTCTGGCACATAACATGGTCGAGCGGGACCAGCTCAGCAGAGGCATCGGCTTGGGAGTCTACGAAGCCATCACCCGGTTCCAAGCCTTGGCGTCGGGCGACGACCGCCGACGACCTCATCACTCAGCAGCCGGCTAACAAGCCGTTGCGGCTGACGGGGACGCGCGCTCACGCACGCATCCCCGCAGCTGAACGGCCAGACGTCAGGCTGCTTACGCGCCGGAGGTACGCGCTCGGCAGAGCACATCCTGACGTCGAGCAGGCCAGGGACACAGGCTTGGCGTGCGATGCGAGAGCGGCGGCAGGGCGCCGGCAACAGCGGCGAGACCGGACGGAGGGACTGCGAAGCGACGACCGAGGAGCGCGCTGCTTCGGCAGAAGGCGACGCCGTCGCGTCCAGAGCGACGCGGGTCGCGGTCGTCGACGCGGGCCGAGGCTGCCTCGCAGAGCACCGCCCCAGGCCCCCTGGGCCGCGGGCAGAGCCGCCCCGCACCCAGCATCGTCAGCCCCGGCGAGAGCGGCAAGGGGCCACGCCCATGGCGCTCGTTGGCTGGCCACGACGCGCCGTAGCGCGCCCTCGGCGCAAGTTGCGCAAGGTTAGCTCAATTCGCCACGCCCCGGCGCGCGCCGGCGCCGTTCGTGGCCGGGGGAGCACGCGCGTCGCCGTGTGGTCCCCCCTTTGCAATGCCCCCCAGCGCGACGGCGGATCGGTGATCGCCGCAGCCGTCGTGCCCTCTCTGTGCCTCTCGCCTCGTAAGAAGGAGCTACCCATGATTCAGCAGATTCGCCTGGTCCTCGCCTCGCTCGTCGCCTCCGCCACCATCGCCGGCTGCGTGATGAGCGCCGATCCTGCCGGAGAGGATCTCGCCGGAGAGGAGGGCGAGATCGTGGAGTCAGCGCAGCAGCCGCTGCCGTCGAGCGGCTACTTCCGCACGTACTACAGCGACGCGTCCTACTCGACGGTCGTGGGCTGGGTGAACTGGGAGTGCGACCCGAATTACCGGGAGGCCGACGGCGATACATCGCGCTTTTACAAGCAGCGCCGCTTCGACTGCCCCACGTTCGACAATCCCTTGCTCCCCGCGTGCGATCTCTGCAACACCTACACGACCTCGGACGGGTACACCTTCACGAACTGTAGCCTCATCGCCTGCCCGCGGACTCCCTGGTGATCCCCGCCGCGCGCCGTGTCGCGTCGACGTCGGGCGCTGCGCAAGTCCCTCCTACAGCACCGGGGCACACGTGACCCTCAGACCGGAGGGTGCCGGCGGCCTCCCGGGAGGCACGCGCGGCAGCGCTCAGGGCAGTTCCCGAGCGGCAACGCGTTCAACGACTTACTCAATACCATCTACTTCACCGCAGGCATCCACCCGTTCGTGCGCCCCTTCACGTACCAAGAGAGCTGGCTGCTTCGCGATTGCATGAGCGGACAGGTATTTCGATTTGGATCTCGAGAGAACCTGATGCAACTCGGCCGCAAGACACTCGCGGAGCTCGGTGTCTTCCCAGGCATGATGCTGCAGATCGTCCCGGCAAAGGACACGTAAGGGACAGGAAAGCGCGCCTGGAATAACGGCCGGCTCCGGGCCGTACTCGACACCGTGGCGATGCTCGCTGTGCCGTAGCTCACCCCCAGCTCATCGCAAAGGGGCCGCTCTCAGAGAGCATGCACCGTCGGTGAACGGCGAGGCAGTCGTCGGCGGGGACGACGCTGGCGTCCATCCCGTCGACATCGACGTGACCTGCGATGTGCTGCACGGGAAACAACGCAAAAACCATGCCTTCCTACCCCGACGCACCCGGGCAGCCCGATCCGCGCGCTTGACAATCAATAAGCCGTGGCTTATAAGTCGTGGATGCAGAGCGCGGCCGTGGTCGAAGACAAGATCTTCCAGGCGCTGGCGGACCCCAGCCGCCGGGCGATCTTCGAGTCGCTCACGCGTGGCGAAGCGGCCGTGAAGGACCTCACGGCGCGCTTCGACATCTCGCAACCGGCGATCTCGCAGCACCTCGCCACGTTGAAAGACGCTGGGCTGGTGAGCGGCCGGCGCGAGGGGCGCTGTGTCTACTACCGGGTGGAGCCGCGCGGGTTGAAGCCGCTCGTCGACTGGATCGCGCACTACCGCGCCTTCTGGACGGAGCGCGTCGATCGCCTCGAACAACTGCTGGAGAAAATGGACGAATGAACCTCACCGACACGACCGCACAATCGCAAACCGAATCCATTTCGTTCGAGTTCGATCTGCGTCATTCGCCGGAGAAGGTGTGGCGCGCGCTCACCGAACCGGCGCTGCTCGCGGAGTGGCTCCTGCCCACCATCGGCCTCCAGCTCGAGCCGGGGGCGGCGTTCACGCTCAAGACGCAGCCGTACCCCGGCTGGGACGGCACCGTGAATTGCCGGTTCGTCGAGATCGAAGCCCATCGGAAGCTCAGCTACACGTGGAGCGTCCCCTTCCTGGAAACCGTCGTGACCTTCACGCTCACGCCGACGGCGTCGGGCACGCGCCTGTCCCTCGTGCAATCGGGCTTCAAGCCGGACCAGAAGCAGAACTTCGCGGGCGCGCGCTACGGCTGGAAGATGATGGGCGGGAAGCTCGTCGACCTGCTCGAGAGGGTCTCATGATCCGGGCGAGGCTCGTGGCCTACTGGGTGACCACAGGCCTGGTCGCGTCGTCCCTGGTCTCGGGCGGCGTGGCCCACGTCCTCCACGCGCCAGAAAGCGTCGACGGCTTCGTGCGCCTCGGCTACCCGCTGCACTTCGTCACGTTCCTCGGCATCTGGAAGATCCTCGGCGCGCTCGCGCTGCTGGCGCCCAGATTCCCGCGCTTGAAGGAGTGGGCGTACGCGGGCCTCGTCTTCGACCTCACCGGCGCCGCCTACGCCTGGGCCGCCGTCGGCGCCAGCGACTCCATGAGCAACGCCGGCCACATCATCGCGCCGCTCGTGGTCCTCGCGCTGGCGGTGACGTCGTGGGCGCTGCGGCCGGACTCGCGCAGATTGCCGGAGCCTCTTCACAGACCGTCGGTGTTGATGACATGATCGCGAACATGGCCTCCTCCAGACAGCACTCCGCAGACAGCCACGATTTGATCCGCGTCCAGGGCGCCCGGGAAAACAACCTCAAGGACGTCAGCGTCGAGATCCCCAAGCGGCGGCTGACCGTGTTCACCGGCGTCTCGGGATCGGGCAAGTCGTCGCTGGTGTTTGGCACCATCGCCGCGGAGTCGCAGCGGCTGATCAACGAGACCTACAGCGCGTTCGTGCAGGGGTTCATGCCGACGCTGGCCCGGCCCGAGGTCGACGTGCTGGAAGGGCTGACGACCGCGATCATCGTCGATCAGGAGCGGATGGGCCAGAACTCCCGCTCGACGGTCGGCACGGCGACCGACGCCAACGCGATGCTGCGGGTGCTGTGGAGCCGCCTCGGCAAGCCGCACATCGGCTCGTCCAACGCCTTCTCCTTCAACGTCCCGTCGGTCCGCGGGGTCGGGGCGATCTCGATCGAGAAGGCCGGCGGGAAGAAGACCGAGAAGCGCGAGTTCGTGGTCAACGGAGGCATGTGCCCGCGATGCGAGGGCATGGGCTCGGTCTCCGACTTCGACCTGTCCCAGCTTTACGATGACAGCAAGTCGCTCAACGAGGGCGCGCTCACCATCCCCGGTTACTCGATGGATGGATGGTACGGGCGCATCTTCAACGGCTGCGGCTTCTTCGACCCGAACAAGCCGATCCGCAAGTTCACGAAGAAGGAGCTCCACGACCTGCTCCACAAGGAGCCGACCAAGATCAAGGTCGAAGGCATCAACCTGACCTACGAAGGGCTGATCCCGAAGATCCAGAAGTCGATGCTGTCCAAGGACGTCGACGCGATGCAGCCCCACATCCGGGCGTTCGTGGAGCGCGCGATCAAGTTCTCCACGTGTCCCGAGTGCGGCGGCACGCGGCTCAGCGAGGCTGCCCGGTCCTCCAAGATCAAGGGGATCAACATCGCCGACGCCTGCGCGATGCAGATCAACGACCTGGCCAAGTGGGTGCGCGATCTGAACGAGCCGTCCGTCAAGCCGCTGCTGGCGACGCTGCGGCACACGCTCGACTCGTTCGTCGAGATCGGGCTGGGCTACCTCAGCCTCGACCGGCCGTCGGGCACGCTGTCGGGCGGCGAGGCGCAGCGCACCAAGATGATTGGCCACCTCGGGTCGTCGCTCACCGACGTCACCTACGTCTTCGACGAGCCGACGGTGGGGCTGCACCCCCACGACATCCAGCGGATGAACGAGCTGCTGCTGCGGCTGCGCGACAAGGGCAATACCGTCCTCGTGGTCGAGCACAAACCGGAGACGATCGCGATCGCCGACCACGTCGTCGATCTCGGCCCCGGCGCCGGCACCGCCGGCGGCGAGGTGGTCTTCACGGGCACCGTCGACGGGCTGCGGGCGAGCGGCACGCTCACCGGGCGTCACCTGAGCGACCGGGCCTCCCTGAAGCCGTCGGTGCGGAAACCGTCGGGTGTGATGAAGGTGCGCGGCGCCCGCGCGCACAACCTGAAGAACGTCGACGTCGACATCCCGCTCGGCGTGCTGGTGGTCGTCACCGGCGTGGCGGGGTCGGGCAAGAGCTCGCTGATCCACGGCTCTGTGTCCGGCCGTGATGGGGTGGTGTCGGTCGACCAGACCCCGATCCGTGGCTCGCGGCGGAGCAACCCGGCGACGTACACCGATCTGCTGGAGCCGATCCGCAAGGCGTTCGCGAAGGCCAACAACGTGAAGCCCGCGCTGTTCAGCGCCAACTCCGAGGGTGCCTGTCCGACCTGCAATGGCGCCGGGGTGATCTACACCGACCTCGCCATGATGGCCGGCGTCACCACGGTGTGCGAGGACTGCGAGGGCAAGCGGTTCCAGGCGTCGGTCCTGGAGTACCGCCTCGGCAAGCTCAACATCGCCGAGGTGCTCGATCTGTCGGTCGCAGAGGCGGTCGGCTTCTTCGGCGCTGGCAAGGGGCACACGCCGGCCGCGCACGCGATCCTGCAGCGCATGGCCGACGTGGGGCTCGGCTATCTGCGGCTCGGCCAACCGCTCACCACGCTCTCGGGCGGCGAGCGGCAGCGGCTCAAGCTCGCGACGCACATGGGCGCCGACGGCGGCGTCTACGTGCTCGACGAGCCGACCACGGGGCTGCACCTGGCCGACCTAGAGCAGCTGCTCGGGCTGCTGGACCGGCTTGTCGACTCCGGCAAGTCGGTCATCGTGATCGAGCACCACCAGGCGGTGATGGCGCACGCCGACTGGATCATCGACCTCGGGCCGGGCGCGGGCCATGACGGCGGGCGGATCGTGTTCGAAGGCACCCCGGCCGACCTGGTGGCGGTGAAGTCGACGCTGACCGGCGAGCACCTGGCGGCGTTCGTCGGAAGCCAGCCAAAGGCTGCCCGAGCTGGGAAATCTCGCTGAGCGAGTCCGCGTTACCCACCCGCCGGCGCCACGAGCGCGCCGGCGGGGAGCGCGATGGTTCTCCTCAGGCAAACCGCGCCGAGAGCCGCATGCGCCACTCGGCCCAGGCGCGCACCTCCGGCAGCGGGTCGGCCGCCAATCGGGCGATGGCCTCGGCGGGCACCGCGGCGTTGAGCGGCGCGGCGCGGCGCACGTCGGGCTCGGGATCGCGCGCCAGCTCTTCGAGCAGCTCCGGCGGCGCGGCCGCGTTCCACAGCACCGCGCGCCGGACCCAGCGCTCGGGATCGCGCGCGAGCCGTCGCAGGCCCTCCGCGGGCGAACGCAGGTTGGCCGCGGCGCCAGCGCGGACGTCGTCGTCCTCGTCGCGGGAGAGGCGCTCCCAGATCTCGGCCGACAGCTCGGCGCGCTCGGCCGCCGCGGCGCGCACCATTCCCAGCACGTCGCTCGAGAGCCGCTCGATGATCTCGAGCGGCGTGGCGGCGAGGCCGACAATCCGGCTCCGCGTGTAGCCATAATCGTCGCGGCTGAGGACCTCGAGCAGATCGCCGGGGAGCCAGGGGTGAAGCGCCATCTCGTACCCTCCGAGCCGATACTGCTCCTCGATGTGCGGGGCGAGGAGCGGCGTCGGGAACGAAGGGTGGGAGTAGACGCCGTATCGTTGCGCCTCGTCGATGGAGGCGTCGAGCGGCAACGGAGGCCCGGAGACTCGGCCCGTGTAGCGCCAGCGCCCGAACGCCTCGTGCTTGCCTTCCGGCTCCTGGTAGTGAGGGTGCAGCTCGAGAATGGCCCGATCCTCGGCGGGTAGCGCCGCCGCGTAGCACAGGGCGTAGATGACCGACGAGGTGGGATCGGCGGTGAGCCGCGCGAGCAGGCCGGGCGGCGCATTCGGGTGCTCCGCGACCATCACGCGCACGTCTTTTTTCGGATCGCCGGCGAGTTCCTCCAGCAGCGACGCCTGGAGATCGGGCCGCGCCGCCACCGCCATGCGCACCGCCGCGTCGGCGTCGCGCGCGAGGGCGGTGACGTCCGCGGGATCGAGCGCGGGGGCGAGGGCCACCGCGTGGCGCACCACCGGCGATCGGTGCGCGGCGAGAGAACGGCGCAGATCGGGATCGAGCGCCGGGTGACGGGCCGCCGCGCGGACCAGCCAGAGGGCGAGCGGCGCGTCGATCTCGCGATCGAGGGTGGCGAGCGACGCGAGCGCCTCCGGAGCGGCGCGCGGATGAAGGGCGATGGCCTCCGCTTCGAGGAGGGCGCGCTCGAGCCCCTCCACGCTGTGCAGCGAGCGCGCAGCGCGGCCGAGCAGCCGGCTCAACGTCCCCGTCGACGAGGACGGGTGTCGGGCCACAGCGCGGCGCACGGCATCGTCGGGATCGTCGGCGAGCGCGGCCAGCACCTCGCCTGCGGCCGCGGGGTTCTGCGCCACGTGCTCGCGCACCTCGGCGACCGGGTAGCGCGCAGCGCGCTCCAGGTCCTCGCGCCGCGCGCTCGTGGCGTCCGCGAAGGCCTGCCGGTGCACGACGCGCCGGAGCTCCTCGACCAGGTGATGGTGGCGCTCCACGGCCTCGGCCTCGGCGAGCCGCCGCGCCGCCTCCTCGTCCCGCCCCAGGAACACATCGACCAGCCCGCGCGCCGCGAGCGTGTGCGCCTTCTCGCCCGGCGCGACGACCCGCTCGTGCGCGACGAGCGCCTCCCGTTCGGCGTCTGCGAGGGCCTGCCCCGCGAGCGCCCGGCGCGCGTGCTCGACGATCGCGGCCGCGAGCTGCGTGTCCAGCCAGCCCATGTACCAGCCGCGGAACGAGAGCCCGGTCGGCCCCATCTCTGCATCGCCCTCGGCCGCCGTGAAGTCGCTCCACACCTGGCCGGCCAGATCCCCGGTCACGACGAGGAAATCGAAGTAGCCACAGCCTTTGTCGGAGAGATAGAGACAGCCGTCGTACGGGTTGTCGCCAGCGGGGATGGGGAGCGGGTTCGGGCGCCCCTCGGCGTCGAGCACCGCCCAGCGCTCGCGAAGCCGGAAGGGCTTGTCCATCTCCGCAGGTCGGCTGAGCGGCGGGCGCTCTCCCGTGCCGGCGGAGACGCGATCGCCGTCGATCGAGGTGATCACCACCTCCACCCGCGGCAGGGCGTCCGGCGTCCAGGCGTCGAGAGGGGCCAGGCCGTAGTCCGGGCCGGCGCCGCCGTCGGCGATGTGGAGGACGAAGTCGCGGTACTCGTCGGGCAAGCGGATCCGCCGCGCCGCCTCGAAGGCGCCGACCTGCTCGGGTGAGGCCGGCGGGCGGAGCTCGAGCGATTCGCGCTGATCTTCGGGGGTGAGCGCGCGGAGCGCGGCGAACTTGGCGCGAGCGTCAGAGATCCAGGTCGACTCCATGGCGCCCACGGTGGCCCGGCGCGCGCGAGGGGTCAACGGATGTGCCAAGCACCGTGAGACGTCACGCCGAGAAGCGCGATATGGTTCTTTCTGGAGTGGCTGCCCGCGGCAAGGTCATCGGCGGCGTGCTCGTTGGCCATCGCTGCCAGGACCTGAGACGGGCCCGGCTAGGGTTTGTACGTAAACCGGGCGCGGATCGCATCGTCGCGCAGGAGGGTCACGCAGTCGAGGCGTACGCCCGGCGGCAGCCGCGGCGCGAGCTTGCGATAAAGGACTTCGGCCATGCGCTCACTCGAGCTGTTGAGGGCCGCAAACTCGGGCAGATGGTTCAGCGTCTTGCCATCGAACGAGCTGATAGCGTCGGCGAGCAGCCGATCGAGCGCGTTGAAATCCATGACCCCGCCGATTTCGTCGAGCCGTTCCGCCGACACCTGGGCGTGGACATGCCACCTGTGGCAGTGCAGCGGCTCGTACTTGCCGTCGTGCAGCCGCAGCGCGTGGGCGACATGCAGAAGGCGCTCGATCGTGAGCTCGTACATCTCGGTCTCCTCGGTTGGGCGCCCCCCCGGGCGCGATCAGCTCCCGACGCCCGCCAGCACCTCGGCCACGCGCGCGACCGCGAGGGACACGTCCCCTCGCTGGTGACGATCATAGCGCCGGGGCAAGAGATCCGCTGGCCGGCCGAACGCCGCCGGCGAACTTCGCAGCAGCCGTCTTCGCGACCGCAGTCGCCTCCGCGAACGGAGCAGCCGCCCGCGGGATCAGGTCATCCGTCTCCGGCGGTGCCATGTCCGGCGTACCCGCCCGGAACGGCCGGTTCTGGCGCACGCTCCATGGCGTGCTTGCCCTCGCCTACCCCGCTGCCTCACGGCTGTGGGCGGCATGGCCATGGCGGAGCGGCGGAGCGGCGATACTCGCCTTCTGGCTGGTGTCCTGGTATCGAAGATTCCGGTACGACGGAGGGGGAGCCAGCGCGCATCGTTTGGTCTGATCGGAGGTCGACGTGGAGCTACTCGAGAATTTGCTGTGGCTGTGCAGGATCCCCTCGCCGTCGGGTGAGGAACGCAACCTGGCCGACGAGCTGACTCAACGGCTCGCAGCGCTGCCCTTGGCCTCACCGCCGCGCCGCTACGGGGACTCTCTGGTGGCGCCACTCACGCGCGGGTCGGGAGGCCCCAAGATTCTGCTCGTCGGGCAGCTCGACGTGGCGAACGCAGGGCAACGAGGCGAAGCGCGGACGGAGAACAACCGCGCGCTCGGCGCTGGCGCCGCAGAGAAGAGCGGCCTCTCCCTGATGCTCGATCTGGCCGAGCGCCGGCCGCAGGTACACACCGATATCACCCTCGTGTTTCACGCGCGCGGAGCGTGCGGCTTCGACGCGAGCGAGCTCAGGGTGGTCATGAAGCAGGACGCCGAGCTCCGGGGGGCCGACTTCGCCCTGGTGCTCAAGCCCACGGACAACAAGCTTCAGCTCGGCTCGGGAGGCTCGACACACGCGACGCTCGCCTTTGCAGGCCGCACGGGGCACAGCGGGCTGCCCGGAGCCGGCGTGAACGCGATTCACAAGTTCGCGCGCGTGCTCTCTCAGCTGGTCGCGTTCGAGCCCGTACCCGACGTCGTCGACGGCCTCACCTGGTACGAGATGATGAACGCCACCTCGGCGCACGGGGGCCGTTCCGGCAGCGTCGTGCCAGACCAGCTGGAAGTGAACGTGCACCACACGTACGGTCCCAGCACGAGCTCCCACGCCTCGCAAGAGCGGCTGATGGCGCTCGTGGACCGCGTGGGGGCCGTCCGGTTCGAGGAGCTCTCCCGTCCGGCGCCGCCGAACCGGAGCCACGCGCTCATCGCAGCTCTCGAGCAGAGCGGCGTTCAAGGCGTCGAGGCCCGGCAAACCTGGTCGGAAGTGGCAAGCTTCACGACGCTCGGGATCCCGGCGGCGAATTTCGGACCGGGCGCGGAGCGGACGATGCACGCTCTGAACGAGGTGACAGAGCTCTCGGAGCTCGCGCGGGCGCGAACCATCCTCGACCGCTGGTTCGCCAAGATGACGTGACTTTGGTTGGCATCTTTAGAGAAAAATTGAACAGGGAGGCGGGGAGATTCATGGGACTTCACTCCCCTTCTCCCCGCCTCCCTGTGAATTTCCCGGGAAATTCGAGGGGATGCTTCAGACCCCTCACCCGATGCGCCGCAGCCAGCGCTGCTCTGCCTCCGAGACCACCCTGCGTGGCACGGTTGCCCGCTGCAGCACGGGGAGCACCCTTGCCGGGTTGCACCCGCAGAGCCCCGAGGCCCAGGCGGGATTCGCCTCGACGACGCCCCAGCCCCGCCCTGCCATGCGCCCGACGTCCACGACCACCGCGGGCGGGAGCTCCACGTCAGTGTCTGTGAGCACCGCGCGGATGGACGCGGATGCCGCCTCGACCTCCGCTGAATCCGCCTCCCACTCGCCAGCCGCGTTGCGCGCGATCTCCCCGCCGCGGATGTAGGGCGAGAGCGCCGCCACCTCGCGCTCCAGCACGAAGCACCGGAACTCCACCTCGAACACCACAGGCTCGCTCACGAGGACGGGCAGATCCAAAGGCAGCCGCGGGTCCGGATCCATCGCGGCGCCGTCCGCGTAGACGCGCGCTGGGAACAACTTCTCATCCGTTGGCTTGATGAACGCAGGCTCATGGAGCGCCAGCGCATCCTCGAGGGTCGTGAGGCGCACGCTGCGAAGGCGATGGCGCTGGGGCAGGCGGGGCAGCCAGTCCGCGGTCGGCTCGAGCAGCGCGACCTCGAGGTCGTCCATGATGGCGTCGGCGAGAAGGGTCTCGCCGTAGAGCACGGGGTCGCGCGCCGCGAGGCCCTCGGGGCAGCGGAACGCGCGAAGGCGCTCGACGTCCCAGCCGGCCGCGAGGGCAGCGGCGAACAGCGCGTTCGAGTCAGGGCTATAGCGCTGCGAGAGGACGAGCGTCGGCACGCGCTCGGATGTAGCACGATCCTCGGCAGCGCGAGGATCGAACGCCCGCTGTCGCTCCTCCGGGCCGGCTGAACTTCAGCGCTCTCGCGGGTCATCGCGGCGCGCGAGATCCCGCCTCTGGGCGCCGGCGGCGACGGCGCCACCAGCGCCTATCGTTCGATCTCCGTTGCGGCTGAACAACAAGCGCCGAAGCCCGTCCTGGAGACTCGCGACGATGGGGACGCCATCGAAGCCGAGATCGCAGTCGATCAGCAATCTCGCCATGGCCGGCGAGATGCCCGCGATGACGCACTGCGCTCCAAGCAACGAAGAAGCGCGCACCGTGTCGCGAAGGTGGCGTGCCCCTTCCGCGTCCACGAAAGGCACGCCGGTGACGTCGAGGATCACATGCTCCGCCCGCGTGTCCACGATGGCCTGCAGCAGCACGTCGAGGAGTCGGGCGGCGCGCTCGGCGTCGATGTGGCCGATGAGCGGCAGCGCGAGGATGCCGTCCCAGAGCCTGAGCACGGGCGTGGACAGCGCGGCAATGGCGCGCTGCTGCTCCTCGCTCACGCGGAGCTGCTCCTCGAGCCGCTGGGTCCGCTCGTCGATCGCGGCCTCGAGCTGCGCCGTCTGGACCCGCAGCTCGTCCTCGGACCGCTTGAGCTCGCCGACGTCCACGTGGATCTGCAGCACCTCGCGCACGTTGCCCGCGGCGTCGCTGATGGGATGGAGCGAGGAGGCGACCCAGCGGGCCATTCCCTTCTGGAGCGTGTCTGCCTGGACCGGATCGTAGCGAATCGTGGGCAACGCCGTGGCCTCGCCCCGCCAGAACGCTCGCTCGACGAGGGGCATCGACCCATTGGCGGATACCTGCTCGTCCTTCAGCAACCGCCACCCGGCGACATCCCGGAGGCTCAAGCTCCAGAGCTGCTCCCACCGGCGATTCACCTCGAGCACGCGGCTCTCGCCATCGTAGATCATCATGCTCACGATGCCATCGTCGAGCAGGGCCTTGTAGCGGCGCGCGGGGATCTCCAGCTCGGCAACGCGTTGGCGCAGCGCATCGATCTCACGCTCGAGCTCGTTGATCGTCGGAGTTGTCTTCTGTTCCATGTTCTTTCAGTCCGCGTGCTCCGTGACGAGCATCCGCCCCGGGAAAGACGGCCTCGGTATGGGCTGGGTCGCGTCCAACGAGCGTGGCGCGGGCGCGTTGATGAAATGACGGCCCACACCGACAGGAGGCGCGCAGCGTTGTATCTCCGGTCGCGGCGAGCTTCAACCCGGCGGACGTCTGCTGGAAGAAGAGGAGCTCACTGGCGTCGCTGATCACGACGGCGCGGCGGATCCAGCTGTCCAGCTCGGCAACCTCCGGTCAGGTCACCGGGCTCGTCACATCATGGGATTGCCGAGGATGCCTCAACCCGGGTCGGGTTGTCGGTTGTCGCCTCGACCCGGATCGGGTTCACAGGCCCGATCGGCTCCGGCTCAGGGCGACCCCTGCTTCGCGCACGGGTCCGCCGCCGCGGCCGCGCCGCGGCCCTCCCAGAGGCGAGCGAGCGGGCTCCTCGGGCCGACCGCGCCTGCGCCGGTGAGCGCCGCCCACGTCAGGATGGGGCCATCGCCCTCGAGCACGCGCAGCGGCGGCGGATATCCGGTCGCGGCGAGCTTCAGCCCGGCGGGCGTCGGCAGGAGGAGCAGATCCGGGTTGTCGAGGCTCACGCGCTCTCGCAGCAGCTCGAGCACGGTCGCGTCGCCGTCGGCAAACGGCGCGAGGCAGCGCTCCAGCAAGGGCCGCAGGGCCTTCTTCGACGCTGCGGACCGGTCGAGCAGCTGGGTCACGGGCGCGCCCGTGCGCGCGTCGAGCACCTGCCAGCGCTCTGGCCCAGGATCCCAGGGGTGCGTGCCGCCCTCGTACCGCATCGCATCGTGGGAGCGGACCGCGAGCAGCCCCTTCTCGTTGAGGGAGATCTCGAAGGTGCGCGATGCGGCCATTCGCTCGCCCGTCTTGCACGCGCGCAAACTCGCCTCGTCCCCCTGCCCGAACACCCACGCGCCGCTCTCGAGCGCGCGGTTGAGGGCCGCCTCGCTCTTCGCCGTCGCGGCGCCGAAGATCTCGGGCCAGGCGAGCTCCTCGCTGCACGCCTCACCAGGCTCGAAGGGGATCCCCATCCCGTCGGACGGGCCATCGGGGTTCGGCTGCGGCGGGAAGCGGCGCGCCCTCTTCTTCGTGGCCACGAGCAGCACATCGCGCGCGCCGACCGAGGCGAGGTCGAACGGCAGCGAGGCGCCCCGCGGGCTCGTCCACGTCCCGAGGAGGTGGCCGTCGGCCCGGCAGGTGCCCGCGAACTGGCCCGTCGGGCGCGCCGGGTTGCCCTCGACGAGCGCGAGCTCGCCAGCGTCGGTGACAGACCCGGACAGCGGGATGTCGACGCCGACGTGGGCATAGAAGTAACGGCCCCGCACGGTCCCTCCGTCGCGCTCGAGCCGCGCAAAGACCTCGAGCTTCGGCCCGATTGTGCCGTGGAAGCCGCGCTCCAGCGCACAGGCGCTCTGCGGCGCCGGCGCGGCGCTCGCGGCAGGCGCGGGCGCGACGCCCACGGCCGGCGCCGATGGAGACGGCGCCGCGGGGGCCGCCGCCTTGGCCACGGCGGGCGCGGCGCTCGCGGCAGGCGAGGGCGCGGCCGCCGGGCCGCACGCCGGCAGAGCGAAGACCAGCGGCAGGAACGCTCGATATCGCATGGACAGCCATTGTGCAGAACAGGACACCAGCTGTCGTCAGGGAAGCGCCGGCCTGAAGCGGAGCGGCAGCGACACGGGGCCACGCACGGTGAGCGTGCGGTTGTAGGGGATCTCGCCCGGCGCGCGGGTCACCTCGCCGATCCTCGGGAGCAGCACCTCGAGCGCGACCTTCGCCTCCATCCGGGCCAGCGCCGCGCCGAGGCAGAAGTGCGCGCCATGCCCGAAGGTCAGGCTCGGCTGCCCGCGGTGCAGATCGAACCGATCGGGATCCGTGAAGCGCAGCTCGTCGCGGTTCGCCGAGCCGACAAGGGCCAGCACGAGCGAGCCCGCGGGGATCGTCACGCCGGCCAGCGCGACGTCCGACGTCGTGAGCCGGGGGACGGACTGGGTCGGGCCGTCATAACGCATCATCTCCTCGATGAACCTCGGGATGAGCTGCGGCGAGGCGCGCAGCCGCTCGAGCTCCGCGGGGCGCTCCGCGAGCAGGAGCATCGAGCTGCCGAGGAAGTGGGTCGTGGTCTCGAGGCCGCCGCCAAGGATGCTGACGAGCAGATCGATGATCTCGCGATCGCCAAGGAGCTCGCCGGCGCGAGCGAGCTCGCTCACGAGGTCGTCGGAGGGTGAACGCCTGCGGGCCTCGATGACGTCGGCCATGTACCGGTCGAGCTGCGCGATCGTGGCGCGGACGCGGGCGGCGTGCTCCGTGCTCGCCGGCTCGGGCGTCACGGACAGGAGGTCGTCCATCCACCGCTTGAAGTGCGGCTCGAGCGCGTGATCCAGGCCGAGCAGCTCGCTGATCACGAACGCCGGCAGCGGCGCCGCGACGGCGGCGATGAAGTCGACCTCGCCGTCGAGGCGGGCCGCGAGCCGCTCGCACAGCTCCCGGGCCCGCTGCTCGATGCGCGCGATCGCCGGCGCCCCGAAGGCCCGGCTCACCAGGCCGCGGAGCCGCGCGTGATCCGGGCCATCCATGGCCAGGATCGAGCTCGCGAGCGGGTTGTGTCCCACCCACGCCGGCTGCCAGGCGGCCCGGAACCCCTGCGACGAGAACCGCTCCGGGGTCCGCAGGACCGTTGCGACATCGGCGTAGCGGCTCACCGCCCACATCCCGCCAGGATCCACCTGGCAGACCGGCGCCTCGCGGCGCATCACAGCGTACGGCGTATAAGGATCCGCTCGGAAGGCGGGTGTCATGATGTCCACGCGCTCGCTCATGAAAAGAGACCTCCCGCGATGGCCCCGAGCACACGCCGGGCCCGCGCGGGAGAGGCGGCGTTTCATGGGAGATCCGGGGCTCGTCCGTGGCGCCTCGCGAGCCTGCCGGTCAGGGTGACCGGTCACCCCTGTCACGTTGAAAGGTCGTCCCATGCGCGCAGCCGATCTCGACATCCGGAAGCTGCTCGACGTCGATGCGCGCGGCGGTGTCGTCCGCTTCGCCGGGGAGCGAGCGGTCATCGTCGACGCCGGCGCGCTCGGGAGGCTGCGCGAGGAGCTCGTCCGGATCGCGGGGTACGCGGGAGCGCGCGCCGTGCTCACGCGCTTCGGCGTCGAGCACGGCGCGCGGATGGCGGAGGCGATGGTGTCCCGGCTCCCCTGGGACAGCGACGCCGAGCTGCACGGCGCAGGGGCGCTGCTCCACACGCTGCAGGGCTTCATCCGGCTCGCCCCCGGGGACACATCGCCCCTCGCCTCGCGCGGCGCCACGCTCCTCTCGTCGTACGAGGCCGAACAGCACCTCCTGCACCTCGGCCGCGCGGACGAGCCGGTCTGCTGGATGCTCGCCGGCATCGCGAGCGGCTACATGACCCGGGCGACGGGCGAGGCGGTCTACGTCATCGAGGATCGGTGCATCGGCCGGGGCGACGACGTCTGCCACTTCCAGGGCCGGACGAGTGCTGCGTGGGGCGCTGCGCTCGAGGAGCACCTGCCGTTCTTCCGCGAGAGCGACCTCGACCCGTCGCTCCGTGAACCCGCGCAGCCCGCGCTGCGTAGGGCGACAATAGGACGCGCGCTCGGCGCGAAGGCGAGCGTCCTGCCCCTCGCCGCGCCGCGGGGCGAGCCGCCGATCCCGCTGGTCGCGGAGAGCCCGGCGATGCAGCGGGCCCTCGACCGCGCGCGGCGGGTCGCGCCGGTGGACTCGACGATCCTGCTCACGGGCGAGAGCGGCGCCGGGAAAGAGCGGGTGGCGCGGCTCATCCACGGCGCGTCGGCGCGCGCCGCGGGCCCGTTCGTCGCGGTCAACTGCGCGGCGATCACCGAGACGCTGCTGGAGAGCGAGCTCTTCGGGCACGCGCGCGGCTCGTTCACCGGCGCGACCCACGACCGCGCCGGGCTGTTCGAGGCGGCGCGCGGGGGCACGCTGCTGCTCGACGAGGTCGGCGAGGCCCCGCCCGGGGTGCAAGCGAAGCTCCTCCGCGCGCTCCAGGAGCGGCAGGTGCGCCGCGTCGGCGAGAACGCGAGCCGCCCCGTCGACGCCCGGATCCTCGCGGCGACGAACCGCGATCTCGCGGCCGACGCCGCGGCGGGGCGCTTCCGGCGGGACCTCTACTACCGGCTGCGGGTCATCGAGATACACCTGCCGCCGCTCCGCGAGCGCCGGGAGGACGTCCTGCCGCTCGCGCGGGCGCTGCTCGCGGCTGCGGCACGCCGGCTCGATCGGCCTGTCGCGGGCTTCACGCCGGAGGCCGAAGGCGCGCTGGAGCGCCATGGGTGGCCCGGCAACGTGCGCGAGCTCGAGAACGCCGTGGAGCACGCGGTCGCCCTGGCATCGGGAGGCGTCGCTGCTCTGGACGATCTGCCGGACGACGTCCGCGGCGCCGCGCCGACCGGCGGCGAGGCGGGCGAGGCGCCGGCCGCGCGGACGCTGGAGGGCGTCGAGCGGCGCGCGATCCTCGCGGCGCTCGAGCGGCACGGCGGCAACCAGGCCCGCGCCGCCGCGGAGCTCGGGATCGGCGCGTCGACGCTCTACAGGAAGCTCAGGAAGTACGCGCGGGGCGCGGGGTAGAGAGGCGCAATGTGTCGACGACGGCCGGCCCCGCCGGTGCCGGAACCCGGAAAACCACGGGGCCCAGCTCTCCGTCCCTGAGAAGCTCCACGACCACGCACATCGGTGCTTGACTAGGGCGACGTCGGTTGGTACTCCTCCGCCCCCATCGACGGAGACGACCTCCAAGGAGGTCCCGGCGCGCTCAGCCTCGTCGCTGATCGCACTGCACGAGAGTGGTTTCCTGATCGATGGATCTCCGTTTGCGGGAGTAACTCAGTGGTAGAGTGCAACCTTGCCAAGGTTGACGTCGCGGGTTCAAATCCCGTCTCCCGCTCCACGACATAGACGCTGCAACACCGGACGTCGCTGAGCATGCGCTCCGCGCGTCCCCGTGGCGCGTCAATCAATGTGCTTCGCCCAGCGCGAGGAGGGCGAAGCTCGCGAGCCAGTGCTCGCCCATGTAATCGCCGGCGACGTGCGGCAGGCTGGCGTCGAGGTGCCGCTCCGCCGCGTCGAGGGCGCGAGCGCGAACCGCATCCCCTTCGGGCAGCGCCGCGGCGAGCGAGCGCCAGCACCAGGCGCGGCTCAGGTTGAGGCCGTCGAGGTGGGCGATCTTGCCGTCGCTGCGATCGCTGACCGTCGCGGGCTCGAACAGGGTCGCGGGCTCGCCTCGCGCCGCCCGCGGCAGGAACCGCGCGAACCAGCCGCGGAACTCCGGTCCGGGCAGGGCCCGGCGCATGCACTCGGCCTCCACGAGGGCGGGCGAGAGGAAATCGTCCTGCGAGGGCTCCCACGCCTGGCAGTCCGCGTCGCGGCCGTACCAGGCCCGCGCGGCCTCGACGCAGCGCCGCGACAGCCGCTCGTCGCCCTTCACGGCGGCGTACTCCTGCGCAAGCGCGAGCGCGAAAGCGCTGTTCGTGTGCGCGCCAGCGCGGACCGGATACGTGGCTTTGGGCAGGTACTCGAGGAGCCGCCCGGCAAACGCGTCGCCGAGCGGGGCCAGCGCGGCCGACCAGCGCCGCCCCTCCTCGGTCTCGTACCGCGAGAGCTCGGCCGCCAGCATGAGCAGCCACGCCCACCCATAAGGCCTCTCGAAGCCGCGGCTCGACGGTCGCCGCAGATAGGCCAGCTCGCCGGCGACCTTCTCGCCCGTGAGCTGCGCGTCGAGCAGCCCGCGGACCGACGCGGCGCCGGGCACGCCAGGGAAGAGGCGGTGGATCCGCGCGAGGAGCCAGTGGCCGTGAACGCACGAGTGCCAGTCGAAGCTGCCGTAAAAGATCGGGTGCAGATCGCGCGGGCCCTTCACGTCCTCGGGGCCGGCGATGATGTGATCGAGCTTGTTCGGGTACTCCCGCGTCACGTGGCCGAGCGCGATGGCGGCGAGACGCGAGGCGATGTCCGGTGTCAGGGCGTGCGTCATGCGATGGCGACCTCAGCGCCGGAAGACGAGCAGGTACATGAGGAGCGTGTTCCCGATCAGCAGGAGCAGCGCGGTGGGGAGCTGGACCTTGATCACGCCGTCGCGATCGGGCAACCCGAGCAGGGCCGCTGGGACGATGTTGAAGTTCGCGGCCATGGGGGTCATCAGCGTCCCGCAGAAGCCGGACAGCATGCCGAGGGCGCTCATGATCGCCGGGTCGCCGCCGAGCCGGCGCACGATCAGGGGGAGCCCCACGGCCGCGGTCATGACGGGAAACGCCGCGAAGGCGTTCCCCATGATCACCGTGAACATCGCCATGCCCACGGTATAGGCGGCCACCGCGGCGAGGCGGCCGCCGCGCGGGAGCGCGCTCCCGGCCAGCTCGCCGACCACGTCTCCCACGCCCGCGGCCGCGAACACGACCCCGAGCGCGGCCAGCAGCTGGGGCAAGATCGCCGCCCAGCCCACGATGTCGAGCAGGCGCCGGCCTTCCTGCAGAGGCGCGAGCAGCGGCGGGCGCAACCACGCGACGGAGACGACGAGCGCCAGCACCACGCCGAGGGCGAGCGAGATCAGCGTCGCCTGCTTCGGGTCGAGCAAGTGCGCGCCGTGGATCTCGACCCGCTTGAGGACCAGCGCGCCCAGGAGGGCGGTCGCCGGGATGATCAGCGCCGGGACGAAGAGGAGGTCGCCGCGCCGCTCGGCGCTGGCGCGCCGCTCCTCGGGAGTCGTGGTGGCGGGGCGCCCCTGGCCCAGGCCCCTGACGCCCGCGAGGAGCACAAGCGAGATCACGAGCACGCCATTGCCGAGATCCCCGAGGCGCGAGCCGAAGAGGAAGCTCGCCGCCAGGAGACCCCAGAACAGCGTGTTCTTCCATCGCCTCGAGTTCTCGCGGTCGAGCGCGCTCAGGACGGCCGACGCCGCGAAGAACAGCCCTCCCACGAGGTAGACGACATCGAGCGTGATCATTCGGCCGCCTTCCCCGCGTCCGCACGGGCGAGCTCGCGGTGGAGCCGCCGGTCGAGCAGGAGGAGCCGAGTCCCGTGGATCAGGAGCGCCAGGACCGCCGAGGGGATGGCCCAGACCGACAGCTGGAGCGGCTCCACGAAGATGCCGTTCTGCTCGAGGAACGCCTTGATCAGCAGGATCGACGCGATCGCGAGGAAGATGTCCTCTCCGAAGAACAGCGCCACGTTGTCGGCCGCCGCCGCCGAGGCGCGGATCAGCCAGCGCGTCCTGTCCGGCAGCGGTCCATACCGGTTCTCCGCCACGGCCTCGGCCATGGGCGCGATCAGCGGCCGGACCATCTGCGCGTGGCCGCCGAGCGAGGTCAGGCCGAGCGCCGCGCTGAGCTGCCGCACCGCGAAGTACACGAGCAGGATGCGCCCGGTCGTGGCCGTCTTCACCCGCGAGATCAGCGCGCGCGCCCGCTCCTGGAGGCCCGAGCGCTCCAGGAGGCCGATGACCGGCAGGACGAGCCAGACCAGGCTCACATAGCGGTTGTCGTTGAACGCCTTGCCGAGGACGGAGATCCCCTCGACGAGGCCCATCCCCGCCGAGAGGCTGGTCACGATGGCGGCCGCCGCGACGACCAGGAGCGGATGGATCCGGGCCACGAAGCCGACGACCACGACCGCGACCCCGAGGAACGTGAGCATGCTTCTTCCCCCGTGTTCGCAGCCACCGTGGCACGCCAGCGACGGCATCGCCCATGAGCGCGCGCAGCGCAGCGCGGCCGGCCGCCTCTCCTTGACGCCGGCCGGCGCCTCGGATGGCGTGCCCCGAGGCGACGGACACAGGGGTCGCCGGCGAGGCCACGAGGGCTCGGCCCCGCAGCCCGCAGCTCAACGGAGGATCGCCAGCGTGGACCACCAGACCAACGAAGAACTCGTCATCTCGTCGGACAAATCGCGTCTCGACCTCGATCTCATCCACACCTTCCTCGCTTCTGCCTACTGGAGCAAGGGCATCCCGCGGGAGGTGGTCGAGAGGGCCATCCAGGGCTCGCTCTGCTTCGGTGTCTACAAGGCAGGAGCGCAGGTCGGGTTCGCCCGGGTGATCACCGATCAGGCGACGTTCGCGTACCTGGCCGACGTGTTCATCGTCGAGGCGGAGCAACGAAAGGGGTACGGCAAAGCGCTGGTCGCTCACATCACGGAGACCCTCGGCCGTCTCCGGCTGCGGCGGACGTTGCTCGCCACCAGGGACGCCCACGGGCTCTACCGGCAGTTCGCCTTCACGCCCCTCGCGACGCCGGACACGATGATGGAGATCAACATCAAGGACATCTATCAACGGTAGGGCAAAACGGGGACATCGTGAGCAGCGGCGCGCTGCCCGGCCCGAAGCTCCGTCACAGCCCCAGGCGCCGCAGCGGGAGCTCCCGGGCGCGCGTCTTCGTCAAGGCGAACACCGCGTTCGCGATCGCGGGCGCCACGGGCGGCACCCCGGGCTCGCCGACGCCCCCGGGCGGGGCGTCGCTCTTCACGATCTCCACGTGGATCCGCGCCGGCACCTCCGGGCTCCGCACCACCGGGTAGTCGCGGAAGTTCGTCTGTTCGACGGCGCCGCCCTTCATCGTGATGGCGCCGTGGAGCGCGATGCTCATCCCGAAGACCACCGCGCCCTCCATCTGCGCGCGCACGCGGTCCAGGTTGATGACCGTGCCGGGGTCCGCGACGAGCCACACCTCGTCGACCTTCACCTTGCCGAGCGCGTCCTTCGAGACCGCGGCGACGACCGCCACATACGTGAGGAAGCTCCGGTGCGCGGCGAGGCCCAGCGCGCGGCCCGCCTTGCGCGCGGCGTCCCACCCCGAGAGCTCCGTCACCCGCTCGATGACGTGCCGGAGGCGGCCCACGTCGACCGGGTGCTGCTCGATCGACGCCCCGTAGTTCGGGACCTTGTCGACCCCCAGCTCGGCGGGCGTCGCCTTGCGGGCAGGGCCGAGCACCTCGAGCAGCACCTCGCGCGGATCCGCCTGCCGCGCGTGCGCGATCTCGTCGATGAAGCTCTGCACCGCGAAGGCGTGGAAGATGTTGCAGACCGACCGGAGCCACCCGATCCGGACGTGCGCCGGCGCGTCGCACGCCTCGGCGCGGACGTTGGGGGCCGCGAGCGCGAGATCGAGCACGCCGAGGCCGAGCTCGTTGTCGCTCGGGGTCGTCACCTTCGCGTCGAACGTCGACGGGATCGGCGGGAACGCCGTCCGGTGCAGCCAGGCCGTCACCTTGCCGCTCGCGTCGAGCCCGGCCGTGAGGTGCTGCGCGCTGACGGCATGAAAATAGCCGTTCTGCACGTCGTCCTCGCGGGTCCATTGCACGCGCACCGGCGCGCCCAGCTCGCGCGCGAGCAGCGCCGCCTCGGCGACGTAGTCCGGCTTCGACTTCCGGCCGAAGCCGCCGCCGAGGAACGTCACGTGCACGGTGACCTTGCCCTCGTCGACGCCGAGCGCCCGCGCCACCTCGGTCCGCGCCGCCTGCGGGTTCTGCGTCGGCGCCCACACCTCGCAGCCGTCCGCGTCGACCTTCGCCACCGCCGAGGGCGGCTCCATGGCCACATGCGCGAGGTGAGGCACGTAGTACTCGGCGTTGACCGTGCGCGCCGCCGCCTTGAGCGCCCCGTCGACGTCGCCGACCTTCCGCACGACCTTGCCCGGCGCGCGCACCGCGCGCGAGAGCGCCTCGCGGTAGCTGGCCGAGTCGTACGACGCGTTCGCGCCGTGATCCCACACGATCTCCAGCGCCGCGCGGCCGCGCATCGCGGCCCACGTCGTGTCCGCCACGACCGCCACGCCCCCGAGCGGCTGGAACCCCACCCCGCTGCCCTTCGGCGCCGGCAGCTCCACGAGCTTCTTCACGCCCGGGACCGCCAGCGCGCGCGCCCCGTCGTACCGCACGACCTTGCCCCCCACGACTGGCGGGTGCGCGATGACCGCGGTGAGCATGCCCGGCAGGCGCACGTCCGCGCCGAACTGGGCCGCGCCCGTGACGATGGCCGGGCCGTCGAGCAGCGGGAGCGGGCCGCCGACGCGCTTGAGCTCCGAGGCGGGGCGGAGCGGGACCGTCTCCGCGTCGGGCACCGGGAGCTTCGCCGCGTCGGCCACGAGGTCGCGGAAGTCCAGCGAGCGCTTCGACTTCGCGTGGTGGACCGCGTGCTGCTGGGCAACGCACTCCGCGGCGGGGACGCGCCACCTCCTGGCCGCGGTCGCGACGAGCATCGCGCGCGCGGTCGCGCCCACGCGCCGCATCGGCTCGTAGCCGCCGCGCACGCTGCGCGAGCCGTCGGTGTTCTGATCGCCGTAGGCCTTGTCGCCGTCGGCTTGCACGATCTTGACCCGCGCCATGTCCGCGCCGAGCTCATCGGCGACGAGGACCGGCAGCGAGCTGCGGATCCCCTGCCCCATCTCCGATCGGTGGCAGACGATCGACACCGTCCCGTCGGGCGCGATGTGGAGGAACACCCCGGTCCGGAGCCCCGGCTGCGCCTTGGCGCCGCTGGGCGTAGGCGGCGGCGGGTTGACGTCGCGCGCAGGCGGCGCGGCCTCGGCGACCCCGAGCGCGAGCCCGCCCACCGCGAGCCCGAGCCCCGCGAGGAAGGAGCGGCGGAGGAGGACGACCCGTTGCTGTTCCATCTTCACTCCGTGGGAAGGCCGGCGGCCTTGCGGACCGCCGCGCGGATGCGCGTGTACGTGCCGCACCGGCAGATGTTGCCGGCGAGCGACCTGTCGATGTCGTCGTTCGAGGGCCGCGGGTTCTTCCGCAGGAGCGCGGCCGCGCTCATGATCTGCCCCGCCTGGCAGAAGCCGCACTGCGGGACGCCGAGCTCCACCCACGCGCGCTGCAGCGGGTGATCGCCGGTGGGGCTGAGCCCCTCGATCGTCGTCACCGAGCCGCCCGCCGCGCGCTTCACCGGCGTCACGCAGGCGCGCACCGTCTCGCCGTCGAGGTGCACGACGCACGCCCCGCAGAGCGCCTGGCCGCAGCCGTACTTCGTCCCCGTGAGGCCGAGCACGTCGCGCAGCGCCCAGAGGAGCGGCATGTCCGGATCCACGTCGAGCTTCTGCTCCGCGCCGTTCACCTTCAGGATGATCATGGTCGGGACTCCTCGGGCGGGCACGCCGCGCCCGCCTTCACCCACGCGTCGACGAGCGCGCCAAAGGCCGCCTGCGAGCCGGGCGCCTTCGTGCGGCCATGGCCGGGCGCCCACCCCCACGCCACGAGCTCGTCGCGGTTGGAGTGCTCGACGATCTGCGCGAGCGTCTTCTTGCCGTTGCGCGCCGGATCCTTGATCTGTGCGCAGATCGCCGCCGGCGACCGCCCGAGCCACGCCATCTCCGCCGGCGCGAGGTGCCAGCCCGGCGCCCCGGGGACGCGGGCGAGCTCGAGGTTCTGCGCCTGATGGCACGACGTGCACTCCATCGCCGCCACCCCGCGATCGTTCGGACCGCGCTCGGCCGGCGGGCTGTGGCGCTCGCCGGCGTCGCCCTGGCGCGGGACGCCATCGTGAGGATGGCAGTTCACGCAGCGCGGGTGGAGCAGCACCTTGCTCGCCTCGAGGAAGAGCGAGGCCGCGCGCGCGTCGTCGTCCCGGATCGCCGCGAACGCCTCCGGACTGCGGAGCTCGCCCGGAGCGACGGGCGGAAGAACGACCGGCCTGGGCGCCTCCGCGGGGCGCGAGTCGCACGCCGCGGCGAGGAGCCCGGCGCCAGCCAGCAGGGAACAGAGGAGCAGAGGCTGCATCGCCCGGCCTACCCTGGTGACTCGGCGCGCGAACGACAAGCCCCGATTCGACCTGCGCCCTCGTCGCGTCCCCCGTCACGTCCACTGCCAGCGCAGCTCGCGTTACGTCACGGTTTCCGGCGACAGGGCGACGCGTGGAGCGCGCGATGACGGAGGCCGTGAACCGTCCGTGAGCCGGTGCAGACAGCGCGCAGCACAGCCGCGACCACGCCTGTAGCGAACTGTCACGAGCGCGCTATGCAGCGCGGCTCCACGCCACGACGTGACACCCCGACGCCGGCGCATGTCCTGGTAACCCCTCCGCCGGAGCGATGGCTCGCGGCGTGCAAGCCAGCTCCGGCATGAGCAAGACGTTAGGAATAGGCGAGGCCACCCAGCCATCGCCCTGCCTGATCGCCCCAGCTGAGGCAGGCTGCCACACCGCGTCGAGCTCGGAGCGCGGACCGATGCCGGGGATGCACGTGGGCTCTCAACTCCGGCTCATCCGCGCGCTCGGCCAGGGAGGGATGGGGAGCGTCTGGCTCGCCGAGCACGTCGCGCTCAGGACCCATGTCGCGGTGAAGTTCCTCCGCGACATGTACATGGACCACCCGCTGGCCATCGTGCGCCTCCACCGGGAGGCCGAGGCCGCAGCCCGCATCCAGAGCCCGCACGTGGTGCGCGTGTTCGATGTGAGCTTCACCGACCAGGGGGTCCCCTACATCGTGATGGAGCACCTGGAAGGGCAGACGCTGCAAGATCTGGTCGAGCGCCGCCGGCGGCTCTCGCTCGACGAGACCGTCTCCATCCTTCGCCAGCTCTGCGCCGCGCTGGCCAGGGCGCACGAGGCGGGCATCGTTCACCGCGACATCAAGCCCGAGAACATCTTCCTCGTGGAGGGCGAGGGGGAACCCTTCGTGAAGGTGCTCGACTTCGGCATCGCCAAGAACACCGCCGAGGAAGCCGAGCGGCTCACCGTCACGGGCGCCATCCTGGGGACGCCGCACTTCATGTCGCCCGAGCAGATGGCGGGCGGCGCGCGGGTCGGACCGCACAGCGATCTCTGGGCCCTCGGCGTCGTGGCCTACTTCTGCTTGACCGGGCGGATCCCCTTCGACGGCCCCACCGTCGCCGCGGTGGCGGTGGCGATCGATCGCGGGCCGCCCCCGCCGCCGTCCCGGCTCGCCCCGGGTGTGCCGCCCGCGATCGACGCCTGGATCCTCTCGCTGCTCGAGCCCGACCCGGGGCGCCGCGCCCGGAGCGCCCGCGCCGTCCTCGAGGCGCTGGACGCCGCCGTCGCCGCCGTCGCCCACGTCGCCGCCCAGCGGCCCACCCAGACCCAGCTCATGCCTCCGCGCGAGGCCCTCGGCTCGGGCGAGGGTTACTCGTCCCTCGTGACCACGCTCCTGCCGTTCGGCACGCTGGGCGTGAGCTCGCCTCGGCAGCGGGCGCGAGCGCGCACCTGGGCGCTGGCCGCGGGCGCCGTCATGGGCCTCAGCACCCTGGCGTGGGCAGGGGCCTCCGGCGTCACCCGGACCGCGCCGGCAGCGCAGACCGCGTCGATCGCGATGGTGGCCGGCGGAGCGCCTGGGCGCGCCGCCCCCGCCGTCGAGCCCGCAGCCCAGTGCGCGACGAGCGCGCCGCAGGTCGAGGCACAGGCCGCAGCCAGGGCGCCGCAGGTCGAGGCACAGGCCGCGGCCAGGGCGCCTCAGGTCGAGGCGCAGGCTGCAGCCACGGCGCAGGCCGACGCCAGGCCGCCCCAGGCCGAGGCGCGGGCCGCGGCCACGGCGCAGCCTGTTGCAGCCAGGGCTGCAGCCGACGCCAAGGTGCCGGCCGTGGCTGGCGCCAAGAACGCCTTGCCGGCGGCGCTCGCCGTGCCGGCCGCGACGCCAGGCAAGACGGTCGCGACGCGCACGCGCTGGCGCCGCGATCTCGGCTTCTGACAGGAGAGGAGACCCATGCGCCCCCGGCCCAGCACGCTGATGGTGATCGCCAGCCTGATCCTCGCGGCGCCGCCGGCGCTCGCCGGCGACGCGGCGGAAACCGCCGGCGGCGCCGCGGACGAGCAGGCGCGGCGCGACGCCCGGGAGCTCGTGTACCGGGGCGATGAGCTCTTCATCCTGAGGAGGTACGCGGAGGCGCTCCGCGCCTACCAGCGCGCCGAGCAGCTCGTCTGCGTGCCCTCGACCTCCATCGAGGTGGCGAAGGCGCTCGCCGCGATCGGCCGGCTCAGCGAGGCGCGCGAGCTCGCGTCCACGATCGCCTCGTCGCGCGCGCTCCCCGGGGAGCCCTGGCCGTTCATGCAGGCACGGCGCCGCGCCGACGCCCTGCGCGACGAGCTCGACGACCGCATCCCCCGGCTGAAGGTGCGGCTCGTGCCGAGCCCCGCCGGGGCCAAGCTCCGGATCGACGGCCAGGAGGTGAAGGCCTCCCCGGAGGGGACCTTGATCGATCCTGGCAACCACTGGGTCGAGGTCGAGGCCGACGGCTACGTCGGCGCCCGGCAGCGGGTCTACGTCCCGGAGCGGGAGATCACGGCGCTCGACGTCTCCCTCACGCCGGAGCCCCGCCCGGAAGGCGTCTCGCCGTGGGCCATCGGCGGGTTCGTGGCCTCGGGCGCCGGGCTGGCGGTGGGGCTCGGCGTGGGCGCGGCCTACCTGAGCGCGAGGAGCGACCTCGCCGAGGCGTGCCGGCAGGGCGCCTCGGGCTGCTCGGCAGACGCGCGCGGCGACGCGAACGCCCTGGGTTGGGTCTCGAACGTGGGGTTCGGCCTTGCCATCGCCGGCGCGGCCGTCGGCGGCATCACCCTCGGCATGGAGCGCTCGAAGGCCCCGGCCTCGAGCGTCACGTGGGCGGTCGGTCCGGGCTTCATCAGCATGCGAGGGACGCTGTGAGGGCGCGCGAGGCTGCCGCATGCGCGTTCGCCGCGTGGGTCGCCGGGTGTCAGGTCGTGGCCCCGCTGCCCGACGCCGAGGACGGCGACACCTCGGCCGCGGGCGACGGCATCGACAGCGGCGCCGCCACGGGCGACGCCGGCGCTGGGAGCCCGGAGAGCTGGGTTCCGCCCACGGAGGAGGCCGGCCCGTGCGAGATCGCCGCGTGCTCGACGCACTGCGCCCGGTCAATGGATCTCTGCGAGCTCACGCCGCAGTATCCGTCGGTCGAGGCGTGCTGCACCATCTGCGAGGCGATGCCGTCGCCCGAGGGGTATGCCGGGTGCCGCGCGGTGGAGACCGGCGATCCCGCCGGCTGCACCGCGGCCGGGCCGCTCGGCCCGGAGGGCGACGACGGGTGCGTCGGGCGGTGCGAGGCGGCGTGCGCGCTCTACGCGGCCGTATGCCCGATCGAGCTCGCGGACATCGCGGCCTGCGAGGCCCTCTGCGCGCTCTTGCCGGCGCCGGAGGTGTTCAACGCGTGCGGCTCGCTCACCGCCGAGGGCTCGCTCGGGTGCAGTACGCAGCAGATCTACGCAGCGCTCGGCGCGGTCGACAAGAAGGAGCGCGACAAGGTGTGCCGCGACATCCTGGAAGGCCGCTGCCCCAAGCCGGCGTGCGCGGACGGCGACTAGCTCGATCCCGCCTCGCGAACGGCACCGCAAGCGGGGGAGTCTGCCTGCTCTCCGCCGGTGCGTTCGCCTGGGCAGCCGATCCTTGGGAGCGGGAAGCGCTCGCCGCGGAGGCGGGCGGCGACGTCTAGCCGGTAGGCGCCGTGCCGTTCAGTGCGGCGCCGGGCACCGCGGGCGCTGCCGTGCCGTTCAGCGCAGCAGGCGCCGCCGTGCCGTTCGGCGCTGCGGGGATCACAGCGCCGGGCGCCGCCGGTTCAGCCGGCACCTCGTCGCCCGGGGCGGCGACGGTGTCGCTGTGCGCCGTCGCGCGGCCAGTGCGGCCCTTGTAGAGAGAGGGGGCGATCGTATCGGCGTCCTCCTCGTCCCAGCGCAGGTACGCGACGGCGCGGCGGGTCTGGTCGTAGGCGTGGACGAGCAGCGAGAACGCCCGCGCCCTCCTGTCCGCGGCCTCGGTTGGCCCGGGGCCTTTGCCGTGCTCCCGCACGCCGAGGGCCGCGAGCAGCTGCGGCCCGATCTCCCCCGCGCGCCTCACCTCCTCCTCGGTCGCCGCCGTCTTGTTGGCGACCTCCGCCCAGCTCGCAGTGAACAGCGCCGAGAGCGCGACCAGGTCGTTCGCCGTGTCGATGTGCCCCAGCCCCGCGCGGATCTCCGCGACCGTGTCCGCGTCGAGCAGGCCGCGTCGGGCCAGCGCCTCGGCGTCGCTCAGCAGGTTCTCGCGCAGCGGGGCAGCCTCCGCGAGCAGCGGCTTCAGCGCGTTCTCGGCGCCTCCGCTCGACAGCCACGCGAGGTGCGCGTACCACGCGGCCAGCGCGTAGGTCTCGAGCCGGTCGAGCAACGCGACATCGTGCGTCGGCACGTGCTCCGCGATGGCGGAGCGCAGCGCGAGGAGGCCGGGCAGCACGCCCAGCACCTGGGAGACGACCCGGGGAATATCGAGGTTGATGGCGATCAGCCGATCCGGGCTCAGCGCCTCGATCTCGGGCAGGATCTTGTCGAACGCCGCCGCCGCCTGGGGCGGGGCCGCAGGCTTCTTGGGAGCGGGCTTCTTCTTGAGCGGAGAAGGCTTCGTCATGAGGGGATGACCTCTCGTTGTTCGTCGTCGCGGAGCAGCGGAGAACAGGTACGACGCGCTCCACCCCTGCGCGCGGGACGTGTTGAGAACGTCAGGCGCACGCCGGACGTTCCGGGCAGGGATAATCACCCCCCCGCACCCGTCAATCGACATGCCGTCTGATTTTCTGACGGCGTGCCGCCCCTCGTCGCGATCTTGCGTCATGGGCTGGGCCCCGCGAGGCTCGCGAGAAGTCGCCTGGAGGTGTCATGTGCCCGGCGCGCGGCGTGGTGGCGTCGAGTGTGCTGCTCTCGCCACGGCGTCTGGTAGCTGTCAGCACGCATGTCGGCACGCACCGTGCCATCCACGTGTGGCGGTTCGCGGCCGACCGTTTCCGTTGCCGGCAGGGCTGCCGGCTGCCTCCCCCAAACCGTTTCCGTTGCCGGGAGGGCTGCCCAGCAGCCTCCCCCAGACCGTTTCCGGTGCCGGGAGGGCTGCCGGCTGCCTCCCCCAAACCGTTTCCGGTGCCAGGAGGGCTGCCCAGCAGCCTCCCCCAGACCGTTTCCGTTGCCGGGAGGGCTGCCGGCTGCCTCCCCCAAACCGTTTCCGGTGCCAGGAGGGCTGCCGGCTGCCTCCCCCAGACCGTTTCCGTTGCCAGGAGGGCTGCCGGCTGCCTCCCAGACTCGACCGAGCCGCCGATCGACAGGCCCTTGAAACGGCCGGCGATCGGCTTGCCCAGTTCTTCGATCTCGAGCATGGCGTCGACGAGGACAACGAGCCCGAGGCCGCGCTGTGCGCCTCCGCTTGGACGAGAGCCGCCCGCCGGACCGCAATGGCTCCGCGGGCTGTCGCCACCGTCACCGAGCGCGCTCGCCTACAACATGCCGCTGTGCGCCTCGCTGGATGGCTTCACCTTGCACGCGGCGACACGCGCCGGTGCGCACCATGCCGCGGCGAGGGAGGCGCTTTTGCGCTACGTCCTGATACCCCCGATCGCGCAGGAGCGCGTCGAGCTGCAACAGGACGGCTTGGTGCGGCTGTCGCTTAAGCGCGCCTTTGCCGAATGGACCGTCGCGGTCGACATGGATCCGCTCTCGCTCTTGTGCCGGCTCGCCACCAGCGTCCCGCCCCCGCGCTTCCAAAGCGCCTCGACATGGTGGAGGCTCGGCGCCTCTGGGCACGCATCCACCACCTCGAGCCTTCGATCATGGCGCTCTGCCAGCTCGGGGTCGTGGATACCCGTCTCGATCGCTGGGACGTGGCCGCGGAGGAGCTGTCGAGGGCGCAGCACGCGACCCGACGCCCCAATGCTGCTCCGCCGACGCGTAGGTGCATCTTCGACGGAATGCCGGCGAGGGTGGACGACGGCGGCGCGCTGTCATCGGTTGTTATCGAGCGCGTATTGACACCGCATGTATTTCCGGACAACCCTGCGCGCGAATTCAAACGACCTTGCGTCGGGAGCTCGTCGAATGCGACACGCGGGCTGTTTCTATCGTCTCGTGGTGTTCTGTGCGGTGGTGCTGCTGCTCGGGCGGGGGCATGAAGGCCTCGCGCTGGCAGGGCCGCCGGAGCCGCGGCTCATGCCGCCGTCGCCGCCGGGTGGCGGGGTAGCGCTGTCCTCGATTCCCTTCCGGCTGCCGAGCGATGGTGTCGGGGGGCTGTCCCTGGGGCCTCGGGTCGATGCGCCGCCGGTCGAGGACGTGGGGGCGCCGTTTGGCGAGATGGTGCTGCCCGACAAGGCGCGGGTGGTGGCGTTCGAGGGGGCCGTGCTGGAGATCCCTCAAGGCGCGGTGGACGAGCCGGTGCGGATCACGATTCGCCCGCTCGACCAGGGCGAGGTACGTCCGATGGGGCGCGCGATGGTCAACGTCACGTCCGGGGGGAGGGCGTACCGCTTCGGGCCGCACGGGCTCAGGTTCAAGAAGCCGGTGCGGCTGACGTTGCCTTATGACGAGCACGCGATTCTCCCGGGGATGACCGCGCAGCACGTGACGGGCTTCTACTTCGACGAGGCGCTGGGCCAGTGGGAGCGCGTCACGCGGGACGGCGAGGCTGCGAAGGGCAAGCTGGCGAGCCTGACCGACCACTTCACCGACTTCGTGAATGCCACGCTCGCGATGCCGGATGCGCCGGGCACGCGCAGCTTCGATCCGAACAGCATCAAGGGGCTCGCGCTGGGGAGCCCGTTCGCCGCGGTGACGGTGGTCGCGCCGCCGGAGGCGAGCTCCAGCGGCGCGGCGCGGCTGAGCCATGCGATCGAGGTTCCGCCGGGGCGCAACGGGATCCAGCCGGCGCTCGCGATCGCGTACGACAGCGAGCACCGCAATGGATGGCTCGGTGTGGGGTGGGATCTGCGGCTGTCGAGCATCGAGATCGACACGCGCTTCGGGGTGCCGACGTACGCGGCGGGGGAGACGCCGCGCTACCTGCTCGACGGGAGCGAGCTCGTGCAGGCCGAAGGCGGCGCCTGCGGCGACCCGTGCCTGTTCCGGCGGCGGGTGGAAGGGCGGTTCGACCGCATCGTGCGGCATGGCACCGGCGCGGCCAGCTACTTCTGGGAGGTGACGGACAAGGACGGGACGACGGTTGTCTACGGCCGCGATGCGAATGCGCGGCTCGACGATCCCGAGCCCGGGCCGGGCCAGCCGCGCAACGTGTTCCGCTGGTACCTCGACGAGGTGCGCGACACGTTCGGCAACCAGATGCGGGTCCGCTATGATCGCGAGGTCGAGGCCGGTCCGCCGCCGCGCATCGAGGTTCACCCCGAGCGCATCGAGTACACGGCGAACGCGTCACGAGGGGTCGAAGCGGTCTATGCTGTGGATTTCGTGTCCGAGAGCGGGCGGCCCGACGTCATGCTCAGCGGCAGGCCCGGCTTTCTCGAGCAGACCGAAAAGCAGCTCTCGCGTGTGGACGTGCGATTCGGCGACGTCGTGGTCCGCAGCTACGCGCTCCATTACATCGACGGCGATTTCGGCAAGCGCCTGCTGCAGGCCATCGCGTTCCATGGGCGAGGCGCGCGGCAGGCGGGCGGGCAGGTGACGCTCGGCGAGGAGCTGTACCGGCATACGTTCGAGTACTTCACGGCGCCGCGCACCGCGTCCGGCGAGGTGGCGGCGTTCGCGCAGGCCGCCGAGGCATGGGGACAGGCCAAGACGAAGGGCGGCCTGTCGCACACGGAGGACTCGACCGCGGGCGGCAGCGCGTCGGTGGGGCTGGGCATCGGCATGTTCTCGATCTCGGTCGGCGGAGGCGGCTTCTTCGGCGACGAGACGGTGCGCAAGAGCGTGTTCGATCTCAACGGCGATGGGATGCCCGACTTCCTGGAGGACAGCGGCGATGTCGGGCTCAACCTTCTTCGCGCTGCGCCCGGAAGCCATTTGACGGGGGCGACCGCGCTCGGCCTGTTCGACAGGGATCTGGGCCTGACGGACCGCTCGGGATGGAGCGTGTATGCGGGCCTGAACGTCGCGGCGCTGAGCGGCTCGGTGGGGTACACGCGGAGCAGCGCGGAGGACGAGCAGATCGTCACGGACATCAACGGCGACGGCTACCCCGATCTGGTGTCGGGCGGCCCGCTCGGGGGCATCTACGCCGCGCTCAACGACCGGCGGGGCCGCTTCGGGAGCAAGCAGCCGTGGGGCGCGCTCGATACGAGCGGCGCGCCGTCCGGCCGTCCCGACCTGGCCCAGGCGGCGCGCAAGGACTTGCATCCGGCCGATCCGCTGCTGCGCTGGGTAGCGCCGTTCGAGGGAGACATCCGCATCGCCGGGGCGCTGCAGAAGCAGGAGGCGGGCGGCGATGGGGTGCGGGTGCAGATCGTGCGGAGCGGCGAGGGGGAGCCGCTCTTCGACGATGTGCTCGACGGGGACGAGCTGACTCCGTGCCTCCTTGGCGCGCATGGGTGCGGCGGCGATGTCCTCACGACGCATGTGGCCGCGGGCGACCGGATCTACTTCCGGGTGAGCGCGGCGCCGACGATCGACCCCGAGCGGCGCGTGGACACGGCGGCAGACCTGGTCTCGTGGAGCCCGTCGATCACCTACGAGGCGAGCGAAGCGCAGCTCGCGCAGGTGGGGCCGGACGGGGCGCCGATCCACCGCTTCGAGTACAGCAACGATCACCGGCTCGCGGGGCGGCCCGACGTGCCGTGGGTGGCGCCGGCCGACGGCAGCGTCCGGATCACGGGCGACCTCACGAAGTGGGCGACGAGCGATGAGCTGTGGGTGGAGATCGTGCGGGAGCGCGGCAGCGCCGCGGTGGAGTCGATCCTGACGCCGCAGCACGTGGGCGCGGGCGCCGGCGGGCTCGGGATGGGCGCGCTGCTGCCCGAGGCGATCCCGGTGCTCGCGGGCGATCGCCTCCGGTTCCGGGTGAAGGCGGAGCTGCCCGATGACCCGGCGCGCATTGCGTGGAGCCCGGTGGTCCGCTACGAGGAGTACACGCGCGTGGACCGGGCGACGGGCGCGCCGCGGCGCGGGCAAGTGCAGTGCGGCGCGCAGCCGAACGGCCGCACCGGCTGCACGCTGCACAACGACGGGCCCGGAGACGCGCCGCTGCCGCTCGCGCTCATCGAGCAGCAGGCGCATGTGTCGATGCCTGTCGCGAGGTGGTCGTATGCGACGCGCCCGCGGCCGTGGATCGCGCCGAGCACGGGGACAGCGCGGCTCGAGGGAATGCTGTTGGTGCCTGGGACCAACACGTTCTCTCAGCCGTTGACCCTGGTCGTTCAGGGCGTACATCGGCTGCTCTTCAAGCAGGCATATTCGGCGCCGAGCGCTGCTGGCACCGCGTTTCCCGTGGACCTCGACCTCGAGGTTCAGGCCGGCGAGCCCATCTTCGTCACGGCCTTCGCGCAGGAGCCACCCACGGGCGCCACCCTGCACGCGACGATCAACGGGGATCCGGTGTCGCTCGGCTTGTTCGCCCCCGAGGCGGCGACGAGCGGCGGGTCAGAGGACCCGATGGCCGGCGGGTTCCATGGCTGGTCGGTCGGCTTCCTCGATGGAGATCGCGCGTTCTCGGAGGCGGACATCGCCTTTCCGACGCTGCGCCCGGAGCGCGGCTTCACGCTCGCGGTGCCGCTGCCGCAGGGGAGCGCGCCGGTGTGGGGCGCGGCCGCGTCGGAGGCGTTCGTCGGCGGCAGCGCGGTCAAGCCGTCGATCGTGGGCAAGGTGAGGCGGGGAGAGGGGCAGCTCGGCCGGCTGCGCAGCACGGCGACGTGGAACGCGGAGATCAGCGCCAACCTCGGGCCGCTGGGGGCGGGCTACAGCTTTGGCAGCACCACGTCGGACCTGGACCTCATCGACATCAACGGCGACCGATTGCCCGACAGCGTGACGCGCGAGGGCGCGGTGCTCAACACCGGGCGAGGGTTCGGGCAGCGGGACAGCTGGTCGCTGCCGGAGGCGCTGCGGCGGATCGAGCACCGCGCGATCCGGCTGGAAGGGGGCGCATCGGTCACTGTCGACAGCGAGATCCAGACGATCTCCAAGACCACGAGCGAGGGGCGCTTCGAGGGATACCTGCACACGCAATTCCGCCTGGGGACGAGCTACGGCCTGTCGGCCACGCACGTGGATCTGGTGGACGTCAACGGCGATGGTCTGGTGGACCAGATGACGCAGGATCCCCAGAGCGGGGTGATGACGGTGGCGTTCAACCTGGGGCACCGGTTCGCTGGGCCGGCGCCGCTGGAGCGGGCGCGCTTCCAGAAGAGCGACTTCGATGCGGGAACGCTGCGCGAGACGCTCGGCGACATCTTGAGCGAGTTCACGGACGCGGCCGGGGTGGACGCGGTGCGGCTGGAGGACACGGGCGCGAACAGCGTCGGCGTCGGCGTGGACGCGACCGTGGCCGCCGCCGGCGCGGGGTATACCTACACGACGGCGCGGACGGTGGTGGACTTCGCGGACGTGAACGGCGACGGGCTGCCGGACAAGGTGATGAAGGCGCCGGAAGAGCCGTGGTTCCGGGTGCAGCTCAACCTCGGGAGCCGGTTCGCGCCGGAGGAGTCCTGGCCCGCGGGGGCGTGGGGCGTGTCGATCGATCCGCCGGAGTACGCGTTCATGGGCGGCGGCGACGCGGTGAGCTTCCGCAGGTCGGAGAGCTACGAGGGCAGCTTCAAGGTCGATGTCTGCTACTTCGTGTGCGTCGGCGGCTCGGTGTTCTACTCGGAAGGGGCCGGCTCATCGCACCTCGCGTTCGAGGACATCGACGGCGACGGGCTTCAGGATCACGTGCTCAAGCGGGACGGCGACGCGATGGTGTACGCGCGGGTCAACGCGCTCGGCAAGACGAACCTCTTGCGGCGGGTGAGCCGGCCGCTCGGCGGGAGCATCGAGCTGGACTACCAGCGCGAGGGCAACCTGGTCGTGCCGAGCGAAGGGGCGCTCGGGGAGATGGATAGGGCGCCTCAGGTCGATATGCCGTCGAGCCAGTGGGTGCTGAGCGAGGTGACGGTGCGCGACGGCGTGGAGGGCGCGCCGGGGGTGTATGGGGTGCATGCGTACCGGACGAGCATCGCGACGCGCGCGGATGGGGTCTACGACCGGGAGGAGCGCGTCGAGCTCGGGTACGGGCTCGTGACGACGACGGCGCTCGGGGAAGATGGCGTCACGGCGATGTCGAGCGAGGACGTCGAGCACCTGAACCACGACGTCTACCGCCGCGGCTTTGTCGCGCGCTCGACGCTGCGCGACGGCGACGGGCTGCTCTACACGGTGAACGAGGTCGATTACGCGCCGCCGCCCGAGGGGCTGGAGCCCAGGGTGGGCTCGTTCTTCCCCAAGGAGACGGAGAGAAGGAGCGCGTTCTACGAGGGGACGACCGACGACCCGAGCGCGCCGCACAAGAGCACGCGCGAGACGCGGGTCTTCGACGAGCTCGGCAACCTGACCGAGCTGCACGCGGGCGGCGAGGCCGACACGCCGGACGACAATGTGCATCAGAGGGTGGACTACACGGAGCCTGGCTCGGCCTACATCGTGAAGCCGGAGCTCGTCGAGACGACGGACGAGCAGGGGCGCGTGCTGCGCCGGCGCACGGCGACGTACTGGCCGGGGACGGGCGCGCTGCGGACGGTCACAAACGTCATCTCCGGCGGCAAGCGGGCGGATGGGACGACCTATGCGGACGCGGAGGCCACGTGGAGCTATGGGTTCGATGACCTCGGCAACCTCGAGACGTCGACCGACCCGAACAGCTACAAGCTGACGTACAGCTACGATGAGGTGACGCACAGCTACCGCACGTGCGCGAGCGACAGCTTCGGGTACCATTCGAACAGCGTGCCGAATCTGCTGTATGGCACGGTGGCGCAGGAGACCGACGTCAACGGGCACACGATGGTGCACCGGGTGGACGAGTTCGGGCGGCTCACCGAGGTCTGGGGACCGAGCGATCTCGCGGAGGACGGCGAGGACGCCGTGCCGGTCGGGTGCACGCCGAGCAAGGTCTGGAGCGCGGAGGAGCCGGCGGGAGAAGGGGAGCCGACGATCGGGTTCGAGTACGCGCTCCAGCCGGGTCAGACGGCGGCGCTGCCGGCGTGGGCGAAGACGAGCCACAAGGATGTGGAGCACCCGGGCGACCCGATCGTGACGGTGGCGTTCGCGGATGGGCTGGGGCGCGTGCTGCAAACCAAGAAGGATCACGAGCGCGACACAGGCACGGGCACCGAGGTCGGGATGACGGTCAGCGGGGCGGTGGCGTTCGACGCGCTCGGCCGCGTGGTGGAGCAGGGGCAGCCGGGCTTCAGCGCGGAGCCGGACACGGCCTTCGTGAGCCTGGAGCTGCTGCGGCCGACGCTCACGCGTTATGACGCGCTCTCGCGTGTGCGGGAGGTCGCCATGCCGGACACGAGCGCGCCGGGCGGCTACGCGCGGACGGCGATCGAGCACGACCTGGTGGCACTGGAAGGACAGTTGCTGTTCCAGGAGATGGTGATCGACGCCAACGCGAAGATGCGGAACACGTACCGGGACGTGGGTGGGCGGATCGCGGCGGTGGAGGAGTTCAACCGGATCAAGGGGGTGGAGACGCGGATCGTGACGCGTTACCAGCATAACCCCCTCGGCGAGCTCGTGCGGGTGACGGATGCGCGGAACAACGCGACGACGGCGACGTACGATTCGGTCGGCCGGATGGTGACGCTGGTGAGCCCCGACGCGGGCCGCACGGAGTGGCGGTACGATCTGACCGGGAACCTGCGAGCGAAGCAGACGGCGGAGCTCGCGGGGCGGGGGCAGCTGATCCGGTACGAGTACAACTTCAACCGGCTGCGGAAGATCGACTATCCGGTGACGCAGGACGTGGTCTACACGTACGGCGAGCCGGACGACGCCGGGGACGAGGAAGGCAACCGAGCGGCGCGGCTGGTCGGAGAGACGAGCGCGGCGGGTAAGCGCAGCTTCCGTTACGATCGCTTCGGCAACACCGCGGAGCTGAACTCGGAGTTCCCGAGGCTGAGGGAGCCGCACCGTGGGCCGTACCAGGCGACGATGAAGTACGTGTTCGACGCGCTGGGGCGGATGCAGGAGCTCCACTTCCCCGGCTCTGGCGAGGAGATCGTGCGCTACGGGTACGACCGAGGCGGCGCGGTGGTGTCGGTGGTCGGGGAGAACCAGCGGGTCAATCCGCAGCACCCGAGCGAGCCGAGGACGACGGAGTACCTGAGGCACATCGGGTACGACGAGTTCGGGCAGCGGGTGCGTGTGGTGGCGGGCAACGGGATCGAGACGAAGTATCGGTACGACGAGTCGACCCGGCGGATGACGGAGGTCAACGCGGACCACCAGAGCGCGCAGATGCGGTCGATGGGGCGGGCGCCGAGGCCGTTCCAGCGGCTGCGCTACCGGTATGACCTCGTCGGCAACATCCGTGAGCTGAACAACGAGGTGCCGTTCGACGAGTCACTGAGCGGGGCAGTCATGGTGGCGCGGACGCAGCAGCGGTTCGCGTACGACGACCTGAACCAGCTGACCGAGGCTTCGGGGATCTACCAGGAGCGGGGGAACGAGCAGCAGCGGTACACGCTGGGCATCGACTACGACGTCCTCGGGAACGCGACGGCGAAGCGGCAGGAGGTCGCTCGGTACGTGCCGAATGGCCCAGGGCAGTGGCGGCTCGACTACCCGATCCGGGAGAGGACGTACCGGAACGAGTACCGGTACACGGGGCTGAGGCCGCACGCGGCGAACCAGGTGGACGAGTACGTGCCGGCGGAGTCGCAGCCGCGGCTGAGGGAGCTGTCGTACGACGCGAACGGCAACCACAAGCAGTGGAAGTACCGGGGCAGCCTGCAGCGCACGCTGAGCTGGGACGAGGACAACCGGCTGGCGTCGGTGAGCCAGAACGGGCAAGAGATGTCGCGTGCGCTGTATGACGGCGCGGGGGAGCGGCGGGTCCACCTGCACCGGGTCGCCGGAGAGGAGGAGACGGCGTACGTCGACCAGCACCTCGTGGTGCGCAACGGTGTGATCGCGACGAAGCACCTGTTCGCGGGGGAGACGCGGATCGCGAGCAAGATCGACGCGGACTACTACCAGAGGCCGCCGGTGCTGTACTACCACCCGGACCACCTCGGGAGCACGCAGTACGTCACCGACCAGGACCAGGCGCTGAGCCAGCACGTGGAATACCTGCCGAGCGGGGAGCTGTGGGCGGACCAGACGGACTCGCGGTTCCAGAACAGGCAGCCGTACCTGTTCAACGGGAAGGAGCTCGACCTATCGACGGGGCTCTACCACTACGGGGCGCGGAGCTATGAGCCGCGGCTGGGGGTGTGGGTGAGCCCGGATCCGGTGCTGGCAGAGTACATGGCCGGCCGGATCAACGGCGGGGCGTACAGGCCGATCAACCTGGGATTGTACACGTATACGTCCAACAACCCTGTGGTCCTCATCGATCCGACCGGGAAGTTCGATGACGCGACGCGGAAGTTCATTGCCACGGTGCTCGCAGCGGCGGCGCTCGAGCCGACGCCTGTCGGAGAGCTGGTCGTTGCTGGTGCGTTCGTGGTAGGGTCGATCGGATACGGGGGCTACCTGATCTATGATGCTGCCGCGAATGGAGACCCTCCCAAGCCACCCGAGTCGTTCCCCATACCCGAGGACACGCCCGAGGACGTCGTGGCGCTGCCGCCGGCGGCGGGAGGCGGCGGGGCGAAGGAGCCTCCCAAGCCGCCTGCCGCAGTTGCGGCGGAGCCGCCGAAGAAGCCGGCCGCTGAGGGTGCAGCGCTGCGACCCTACGGTGGTCCGGGTGGCGGGCATCACGTTCCGGCGAAGGGTGCCTTCACGGGAGCGGCCGGCTACGACGCGAATGCCGCCCTTGCCATTCCCAACGCAGAGTTGGCACGACTGGGTATGTCACACAGCGCGATAACCGGCGCCCAGATGACGGGGTATCGAGCCTTTGCCCAGACAGGTGCACCGCTTACGTGGGAAGCCGTCACGATCATCGAGACGAATGCTCTCGTGCGGGGTGGAATGGCTCCCGGCATGGCAAGCGCCACCGTTACGAGGGCGATCGACGCATTGAGGCAGGCTGGTGTGTCTGGCCCGACTCGCATTCCGTGGGGACGATGAGATGCCTACTCCCGAGATCGAAGAATTTGCTAGGACGCTCGTGCAGCAGGTTAGGGATGCCGCCATTCGCAACTGCGATGCCCTCCTTCAGCCTCAGGCGGGATCTCCGGCGGCCCGCAGATGGAAGGACCTCGACGCGAAGTCGTCCGACCTACACGTCATAATTCCTGACGCGGTGGACGAGGCCGTCTTTGGCGTCCTACAGGCGATTGATCAGGGGCTCTTGCGACTGAAATACGTGAGCACCAGTGGGCGAGAAGTCGATCTGACCGAGGAAGGCCAAGGAGAACTGTCGGGTTGGTACATGGGGAGTGGCGGTTGGCGGGCAATGTTCTCCACCGAGCGGTTCGTCGACGATTTCGCTGATCTCGGCGGCTGACCGTTCGAGCCCCTTCGCCCTCGTGAACGCCGTGCCGGTCGCCGACGTCGCCGTGTGGCTCGGCCTCGACGACGGCAACGGCCACGTGCGATGCCCCGGCTGTGGCGAGGCTGACAAAGGTGTCGCGATCATGGGCAACGGCCTCAAGTGCCAGCACGCGCGCTGCGCCGGCAAGGGCGTGCGCGCGGGGGCTCGCAGCGTGGTCGACCTCGTGATGGAGGTGCGCGTCGTCGATGCGAAGCAGGCCGTCGAGCAACTCGCGGTCCGGTTCGGGTTCGCTGGATTCGGCGAGGGCAGCGAGCGGCGCGGTGAAGGGGCGTCGAGCGCGCTGCCGATGTGCATCGACCCGGCGCTGCCCACGATCGCCGTCAATGACCGGCAGCACCGCGACCTCATCGAGGGCGCTCGGCATGCCGTGGTGTCATCGAACGCCGACCGCATGGTGCGCGCGACCGCCGCGCTGCCGACCAGCGACGAGCCGCCGCCGCTCTTCGTGCGCGCAGGGCGCGTCGTCGGGCTCGGCGCAGACGCAGGTGCCCCGCGCCTCTATGACCTCGGCGACGCTCGGCAACCTGTTCGGCTGCACGCCGCCGGCGAGGCCGATACGCCGGACGACAACGTGCATCAGAGGGTGGACTACACGGAGCCTGGCTCGGCCTACATCGTGAAGCCGGAGTTCGTCGAGACGACGGACGAGCAGGGTCGCGTGCTGCGCCGGCGCACGGCGACGTACTGGCCGGGGACGGGCGCGCTCAAGACCGTCACGAACGTCATCTCCGGCGGCAAGCGGGCGGATGGGACGACCTACGCGAACGCGGAGGCCACGTGGAGCTATGTATTCGATGAGGAAGAAATGATCATTGACGAATTGAGAGTGCTATTTGATGAGAGTCCGAGTCGATTGGTTGGTCGCGGAGCAACAGATTCGGAAATTGTGGCAGCGGAGCGGCAGCTGGGGATAAAGCTGAGCGGAGAATTTCGTGAATTTTTGAAGATTTACGGATGGGGCGGCATTCTGTCTGTTGAGCTGCATGGATTAGGTAGTGATGTGCCTTCACATCTTGATCTTGTGCGCATCGCGGAGAGCGAGCGAGGGGAGATGAGCCCGCGTCTTCCAGAGCATTTGGTTCCGATCATGAATGATGGCGGAGGTAATATTTACTGTTTGGATGCTCGATTTGACGAGCCTTCGGTGGTTCTGTGGGACCATGAGGCTGGAGAAGACCAGGAGCCCTCCGTCGAGGGAGCCAGATTCGGCGAATGGCTGTTGGCGTTCCTGAAGTCTATTCAATGAAGCGGGCGCTTCGCGGGTCGTGATGCGTTACGAGGGAAACCCGCTCAGCAAGCTCGTCCGAGTGACCGAGGCGCGCAACGACGAAGGCGGAAACGAAGACGTGGGCAGCGAATCGTCCGCGTTAATGGCAGGCTGCACGCCAGTTCACGAATATACCGAGATGTACGAAAAGTGTAGGGACATGGGGCGGCCGTGCACGCGTCCGATCGGCCATCGGAGCCTTTGTGATTACTGTCGCGAGGATTGTCAGGATAAGCGCCCGTACAAGTACAGTGAATGCTACAGCTGTGGATTCGAATGAACACGACGGACCTGCCTGCCCTTCTCGATGCGACGCATGTTGCCTTTGACCCGCCAACAGCAGACCGCCTGGTGCAACTCGGCGCGGCCAACGTCGTGCGTTCGTCAGATTGCCTTGTTGTCGGGCCGAGCCGCCTCGATGCCCTGGAACATGTCCGGACGCGTGAGGCCTGGTGCTCTTTGTCTGAGATGCGCTCGGGTGCAGACGAATCGGGCCAAAAGTGGGATCGGCTCTATTCGCAGGATGTTCGCTGGGAGCTGCCCGTCGTCTTGTGGGCATCAGTGAGCCTCCATGAACGAGTGAACCTATGGAGGGTCTGTAGCTGGCTGCGGCACATCGGGATCGCTTACAGTGACATCCTCATCGTCGAGCTCGAGCGTGTCTACGGCACAATGAATAGGTTCCGTGAGCCACCGAGCGTGCCGCGGTTCAGCTGCTCCGCGTCGGTCGCCGACCATCTCGACAACGTTCTTCTGGATCGTCTCGCCACGTCGTGCCCTTGGCCAGTGGAACGCTACGATCGTGCCGTTCGCCTCTGGGAAAGCTACGCCGATGAGGATCCTTTGCCCTTCGTCGAAAGCTGCATGGCTGGTGTCGAAGGGTTTCCGGAACTTGCCCCCTTGTGGGGACTTCTGTCATCTTTCTTTCCTAGGAAGACTACGGAAGGCATCCTGCGCCTCAGCCAACTCGATGAACTCATCCTGACCATCCTCTCGGTAGGTGAGTACCGAACTGACGTATCCGTGTTCTGCCACAAGTCGCAGTCTGGATTGGAACTGCGGGAGCTCCTCGCCTGTACAGGCGACCTGTTCCTGGAAGATCGTCTGGCCCAATGGGCGAGGCACGCTTCGAACGAGTTCGTAGAGCGCGCACCCGACGTGAGGCCTGACGTTGCGATGAAGTCGTGGGTGTACCGCCTCACCGAACGTGGTACGCGACTCCGAGACAAGGGGCTCGATCAGCTCGCGGACGCGCCCCGCCTTCCCGTAGCGGGGACCGAGGCGTACTCACCTGTGGCCCCCTGGGTGCTGCTCGAAGACGGACGGCTCGCTCGCCTGTGAGGGCTAGCCTAAAACCCGCGATCGGAAGCCAGCTGGCCCACTGGATTCAGCTCTGTAGACCGAAGTGATAGAGGGACTCGCCATGGCCCCTGAGCCAGAAGACCAGGATCCGCGCCCGCCGCCCACCGAGGCGGAGCTGGCAGCGATCCCGGATACGGCCACGTTCGCCGCAGCCCTCGTGTGGTGCGGCTATCTCGCGTCGCCCAGGATGGTTGCGAAGATCCTCCCCGCGGATCTGCGCCGCCCAGCGCTCGGCCACATCGACAGCCTGCTCGCCACCTTCCGGCCAGTCCGCCGGAATCAGCCGGAGACGCGGGCATGGTGGCTAGCGCTGCTCGAGCGCCTCGAGAGCTTCCGGGCGCTCTGCGAAGCATGGGACGGCACCAGAGCGCCGCCCATGCCGTTGCAGGAGGCCGCGCGGGCGGTCCTCATGTACCTGAATCACAAGTCGAGTTCGGAGGAGTACGAGGCGCTCGATGAGGAGGTAAGCCCGTTCTACCTCCAGCCTCCCAGCCCGCGGGGCGCGTAGGCTCGGCGGTCCGCCAAGTATCGGAACTTACAGACGGTCACGCAGCGTCTGCGAGCGTGGGGAGCTCGTTCGCCGAAGCGGTTGCCCTCGGTGCGGGTGAGCGGCACGGCGCGGCGCCTCGGAGCGGGGTGGCCGCGCCTAGAACGAGAGCGAGGTGTTGCCCTGGCTCCCGTGGGGGAGCCATCGTTGTTTCTCCTCGAGTGCCCGGCCTGCAAGGGCAGGATGAAGCCGTCCCCATGATCACCGCGCCGAGCAACATCGCCCGCTTCCTCACCGCGCTCGGTGAGCCGACCGACGTTCCAGGCCGCTCACCCAGCGCCGACGCGGCGGCCGCCGTACTGGGGGTTCGGGGCGCAGGGCGCCGCAGGCGACCCGGAGCCCCGAGCGTTGAAGAGCACCGTCCTGCGCCGCAAGGCGCTCGGGGACGCCGCGTAGCCGCAAGAACATCCCGGGCCAGACCAACTCCCGGAGGGCGATGTGTGCCCGCGGCACGCCGATGCGCGCCTTTGCCGCCCCTTTGCACGCTCTGCGCCGCGCGGGGCCCGCTCTTTCGACCCATGAACGACGCGTCGCAACGCGCGCGGCCCCGCCACTTCGGTTCGCCGCGCCACACTTCTTCACGCAGCGATCCGGCTTCTCTTACCTACGCGCCACGAACGCCACGCCGGCAGCGGTTGCCTGGACTTTCCCACGGATACGGCCGGCGGCGTAGACCCCATACGGCGTGCTCGACGGTACGCGCCAGGTCGCCGTTAAGTGCGCCGCCGCGCGAGCTTCGCCAGCGCTTGCGCGTACGCCTCGTAGCCGACCGCTGTTGGGAGAGCGAACAAGACCAGATGAATGCCGCGCCCGGCGATGGCCAGGTAATCAACCGTTGCAGTAAGCAGGATCGACGCGGCCCTTTCGAGAGCGTAACCGTTAACTCCGGTGCCGAGCGCCGGGAAGGCGATGCTTCGCACGCTGCTCATCTCTGCGAGCTGCAAGCTCATTTCGCAGGCGCGGCGCAGCAATTGGTCGCATTCTGGCTCGCGATCTGCCCAGTATGCGGGCGCCACCGCATGAACGACCCACCGAATCGGAGGGGAGAGTCGGCCAGCGGCGGTGATGACGGCGCCGCCGACCTTGCACCCACCTCGACGGCTGGTCTCCTGAACCAATAGTGGTCCCGCCGCACGGTGAATGATTGTGGATATGCCATCGAAGTCGGGCCGGAGCTGCGGGTCAGCAGGACACACGATCGCCTCGACGTCGGCGCTCAAGATAGAGCCCCTTAGGAGCCGAATCGTACCGCTCGCCAGACTGAGCTCCTTCAGCGCCGCCGGGGCTGCGGAGACATCTTGTTCCTGCGCCGTTGCGCCTTCGTGCTCCTCCTCGCGCCCCGGCACGCGTGCTGTCGTCATGAAGACGTCAACGGGTGTCGCAACGACCGCCGCGCGGCCAGCCACGGCCCCGCCGACAGCGACCTCAAGGGTCGCTGCGAGATCCAGCACCGACCCAAACCGCAACTCAAGGTCGGGCTGCAGGGCGCGCGCCATCCACGCGTCAACCGTCGCGGGCAGGTCGGGGAGTATCGAGCCTGGCCGAAGGAAGTTGCCGTTACGTACCGCGTTCGCCAGGTCACCGAGGGACTTGCATGCAAAGGGAAGCCGCCCCGTGAGCGCGTGGTAAGCGACGACCGCGAGGGACCAAATGTCGGTGCGATGATCGATGTATTTGGAGCCGACGAACTGCTCCGGGCTCATGTAGAGCGGCGTCCCGAGTGTCCTGCCGGTGGCTGTTATGGCACCCATATCCCCCTGGAGCTGTTTCGCGATTCCGAAGTCAAGCACCTTGACGAACATCTCCCCCTCCACATCGACGAGGAAGATGTTGTCTGGCTTTATGTCGCGGTGCACGATTCCAAGGCGATGCGCCCGGCTGAGGGCCTTGGCTGCCTGCGTGACCAGCTGTAGAAGGTCGCGGAGAGGTAGACGTCGCACACGACGAAGCCGCTGCCCTAGCGTCTCGCCCTCGAGTAGCTCCATGACGATGTATGGCTCACCTTCAGGGGTGACGCCGAAATCGAGGATCTGCGCAACATGCGGGCTCTTGATGTTCGCTGCTGCCTGGGCTTCCTGCCGAAATCGGGCAGCGAGCTCCGGATCACTCACGGAGGCAGGTGCCATGAATTTGACAGCGACATCTGTGTTCAGCGCGAGGTGCCTTGCTACCCAGACACGGCCCATTGCGCCTTCGGCGAGAGGTCGGACCAGTCTGATTGTGGGGGTTATCTGCTGGCTAGGTCGCATCGCTCACACCTCAGTCGCGTGACTCCGTTGCGGGCGAACAGCGTGGCGGCGGGCTCCTGTCGCCGGCGCCCGCAATAGGTTTCGGCACGATCCTCCGGCACGACCTCGAACCCGGCTCCTGCGCCATGGGAGCGAACAGCTCCGGCGAGTCAAGCCGTACCGACGAGCTCGTCGTCGGATTCGCCGCGGTCGACGTTCCATTGAAGCTGACCGAGCTCGCCGACAGCACCTTGGCCCATATGCAAGAGGTCGCGTCGGCGACCGCGCGCGGAACCCGCACCGGGCGGGAGCTCTCATCGGAGACGCGTCGGGGGCGGACGTGAAGCGGGCTCGATGCCATCGCGGCGCGCTGAGCTTATCATAGAGCTGCGTGGCCCGGCGCCCTGCTTGCGCCGTCGGGTCGCTCGACCGGGAGCACGGCTTTCGGATCGAGTGGCGCATCAGTTGGGGCGGCACGGGCCTGCAGGTGCTCAGGCAGAACGGGCGCGAGCTCTACCTGCTCGGCACCGGCTTCATGCTGTCGCCCAAGCTGGTGGTCTCCCCAGCGCCCTGAGCGGCGGGGGACTTCCGGGACGAGCCGGACTGAGGCAGCGCGCACGTTGGCGCGCGCCGCCGGGCGCGTTGGCGGGTGGCGCGTGCTGATCGGCTCTCGCGGCGAGGGGGCCGCGATGGCTCCGTCTGTCTCTGCGTGGAGCGGCTCCTTCACCTCCGGATCATGGGTTCAGGCGAGGACGTCGCTCGGGTCGAGCCCCGCGGACCGGGCCGCCTCGGCGGCGAATGAGGCGGAGAGCGAGCCTGCGGCGGCGCTTGCCGGCAAGCTGGATGCGCCGAGCAGGGCCGCGGCGGCGGGGCGCACGACCTCATCGAGCGCGCGACGGAGGACGGCGGCGACCTCCGTCGCGCCTGGCCGCCCGTGGGCAGCGAGCTCGGAGCTCGCTGCGGCGCCGCTCGCGAAGCTGGTCAGCACCTCCTCGCTCGCCGCGAAGGCGTCGATGACGGCGGCGCGCACCTCGGCGCCGCCCCTGGCGACGGCCCACGCGACCGCGCGCCACGCGAGCTCGGTGAGTCGACCGACGTTCCAGGCCGCTTGGCGCCGCAGGCGACGCGGCGGCCGCCGTACTGGGGGTTCGGGGCGCAGGGCGCCGCAGGCGACCCGGAGCCCCGGACGTTGAAGAGCACCGTCCTGCGCCGCAAGGCGCTCGGGGACGCCGCGTAGCCGCAAGAACATCCCGGGCCAGACCAACTCCCGGAGGGCGACGTGTGCCTGCGGCACCCCGATGCGCTCCTTGGCGCGCTCTGCGCCGCGCGGGGCCCGCTCTTTCGACCCATGAACGAGGCGTCGCGACGCGCGCGGTCCCGCCACTTCGGTTCGCCGCGCCACACTTCTTCACGCAGCGAGCCGGCTTCTTTTACCTACGCGCTTGCGACAAGCACTCTCGTAGGATGCAAAACCGCATGGCTCACGTCGCGCCATCGAGGGGGAGTTGCCGCCGTGCTGGCCTCCGGCGCGGCGTCATTTCATGTGCTGCCCATTTCATCCTCTCGTGGCACGGCCGTCAAGCGTGGTCGCAGCCATGGTTTCTTTTCCAGGTTCGCATTCCGAGAGAGCACCCGAAATTCTCAGCTCAATTGGCAAAATCGACCGCAGCGAGCTCGTCTCCGCGGTCCACCGCCGGTCGTCACCTCCGCACGCGGTGTGCTCGTCGGTACGCCGCCGGGCCTGTGCCGACCCAGCTCCGGAACGCGCGATGGAACTCGCTGAGCGAGCCGTAGCCTAGCCGCGTTGCGATCTCGCCGATCGGCAGGTCCGAGTGCACGAGCGCGTGCATTGCGTGATCGCGGCGCACCGTGGCGAGCAGGCCACGAAACGTCGCGCCGCTGGCGATCAGCCGGCGCTGCAGCGTGCGCGCGCCGAGCCCGAGCGTGCGCGCCACTCGGGGCAGCTGCACGTCCCCGGTCGGCAGCAGCTTCACGATCGCCGCGACGATGTCGTCGAGGATCGACGGCTGCACGGCGCGGCCAGCGAGCCGTCGCTCGGCCAGATCCCGCAGCAGCTCGTGGAGCACCGGATCCGCGCTGGCGATCGGCGTCGCGCCCGACGCCGCATCGCACACGATCAGGTTGCGCGGCATGCCGAACCGCACCGGCGCGCGCAGCAGGCGCGCATGCTCGGACGTGTCGGCCGGCGGCCCATGGCGGAAGTGCACCTCGCGGGGACGCCAGCGCTCCGCGTGGAGCTGTCCACCGACGCTCACGGCGGCCATCATCGACATTTCGCAGTCGTGGCGCCGCAGCGGGGCGGTGGGATCGGCGTAGGCCCAGGCGACCTCGATCGTCGTGTGCGAGCGCTCCATCTGAAAGCCCGCGCTGGTCGTCCACAGCGGCAGGTAGCGCGCCAGGACCTCGAACGCCTGCTCCAGCGTCGCCGTCGTGAGCGCGAGATACCCGAGGAGATCGAAGCGGCGCGCGTCCACGTTCGCTCCGACGTGCAAGCCGAACCATGGATCGCCGGTCCAGCGCGCCGCCGCTTCATACAGGTCGGCGAGCTGGTGGTACGGCACCCGCGCGTCTGGCTCCGTGGGCCGCGTGACGTCGAGGCCGACGTCGCTGCACACCGCCCGCACCGGGACGCACCCCTCGACCGCGCGCAGCACGTTCGCGAGCGCGGCGGCCGGCACCGTCGACCAGTCGGTGTCGCGGATCGTCATGTCTTTGACGTGATTCGCCATGAACGTCTTCTAACATCTCGGGCACCACTGTCGAGCGCACATGCATGCACGACGGTGCGCCTGCTCGTGCGCCAGAAGGAGCCCTTATGTTTGTGTTGCACGTTATGCCCCGCCTCGGTCCCGCAGAGAGAGCAACGCGTTCACCGCGGCCATCCATGGCGATCGCCGCGGCCGTGCTCCGCGCGGTGATGGTGGCGATCCCACTGTGGGCGGCGGGGTGCGACGACGAAGACGATGCGTCGCACCGGTCGGACGACGCCGGCGAGCAAGCCGACGCCGTGGCAGCGGTGTTCCTCAGCCAGGACGAGGGGCGCATCGAGATCAGCCGCCGAGACGAGTACGTCGCCGAGATGAACCGGTTCGATCTGCAGCTCAGGACCGGCTCGCTGGAGCCCGTCACCGTCGACGACTACCTGCGCGCGATGCCGTCCCACGTGCTCGAGTTCTCCGAGGGCGAGCGCCAGCGCGTGACCGCGGCGCTGAGCACCGTCCTCGACCGGATGGCCGCCACGGGCCTGAAGCCGCCGGAGGATCCAGCAGAGGTCCAACTTGTCCGGACAGATGGCAAGGAAGAGGCCGACGCGTTGGCCTATACCCGGAGCGCGTCGATCTTCCTTTGTGACGGCCTGTTCACCATGGACGACGCCTTGTTCACCCACGTCATCGCGCACGAGTTGTTTCATGTGTGGAGCCGCGCCAACCCCGACGTGGTCCGCTGGCCGACCCACGAAGCGCTCGGCTTCGTCCGCGCGGAGGACATCAGCTTCCCGGCAAGCCTCGCCGAACGCCGGATCACCAACCCCGACGATCCGAAGGTGCACGAGACCATCAATGTGCAGCTCGACGGCAAACCCGTGGAGGTGTTTCTCGCCATCATGGCGAGCAAGGACTATGAGGGAGGTTCGCTGTTGGATTACATACAGCTCGAGCTGATCGAGCCCGCGAGCGCCGCGTCGCACCCGCTCGACTCGGCGCAGGGCCTGTTCGAGCAGATCGGCACCACGACCCCGGAGATCCTGTCGGCCGAGGAGATCTCGGCGGAGCACTTCGCGATCGGCCTGTTGCAGGATAGACCGATAAACGATCCCGAGCTCATCGAGGCGGTGCTGAGACCATTCGCCCAATAACCCGACCCGCCGCGCCCGGGGTTACGACCCGACCTCTATCGCCGTATCGCCGGCGCGCCGGAGACCCCTCGCGCGATGGCTCCGTCTATCTCTGCGTGGAGCGGCTCCTTCACCTCCGGATCATGGGTTCAGGCGAGGACGTCGCTCGGGTCGAGCCCCGCGGACCGGGCCGCCTCGGCGGCGAATGAGGCAGAGAGCGAGCCTGCGGCGGCGCTTGCCGGCAAGCTGGATGCGCCGAGCAGGGCCGCGGCGGCGGGGCGCACGACCTCATCGAGCGCGCGACGGAGGACGGCGGCGACCTCCGTCGCGCCTAGCCGCCCGTGGGCAGCGAGCTCGGAGCTCGCTGCGGCGCCGCTCGCGAAGCTGGCCAGCACCTCCTCGCTCGCCGCGAAGGCGTCGATGACGGCGGCGCGCACCTCGGCGCCGCCCGTGGCGACGGCCCACGCGACCGCGCGCCACGTGAGCTCGGCGTGGCGCGCCTCGTCCGCGGCGATTGCGGTGAGCGCGGCGCGGACCGCGGGATCCCGGGCCTGACCGAGCACGCGGCGACACGCGCCGGCGCGCACCATGCCGCGTCGAGGGAGGCGCTCTTGCGCTACGTCCTGAGACCCCCGATCGCGCAGGAGCGCGTCGAGCTCAGTAGGGGCGCTCGCCGACGAAGTTGCCGGGAGGATCGTACGTGCACACCCAGAACTGCCAGGCGCTGACCCCTTCGAACGGTGAGCCGTCCGCACAGCTGGCGACCCCGCAGCCGAGCCGCAGGGAGTCGGCCCAGACCACCTGGGTGTAATGGCCGCACGTGGTGCCGCTGCAGGCGTTGCTCGCGAGGTCGTAGCTGCCCGCCTCGCTGATCCACGAGCCGACGACATCCTCGGGGGCGGGTGAGGCGCCGCTCGACGTCGCGAAGAGGTTCTCTCCGTAGCCGTTCGCGCTGTGGCGGAACACACACTTAGCGGCATGGGCCTGAGCCACCGCGGCGAGCTCGGACGACCACGAGAGCGCGGGCAGCGGCTGATCGGCGGGCGGGTCGACCGCGGCGCGCGCCGCGTTGTGGGCCGCCGTCATCCCGACCATCCGGGGCGGCTCGTCGTCGCCCTGGCCGCTCGCCGGGGCGTCGGCGTCGTCGGACGAGCTGCCGCACCCGGCAGCGAGGGCGAGCATCAGGGAGAACAGCGCGAACCCGTGGAGACGTGAGCCGAGCGTATTCACGGAACAATTGTCCTACAGCTCGGCCGCGCGCCGCAACAATTAATTCGATGATGGGCTATGTCAACTCACGACAGACCTTGTACCGATAAGCCCTACAGCCGTGTGGCCGGCGGCGTCCGGGCATGGCGCCGGACGTCGGGATAGCCGTTATCCAGCCGGATGGAAATCCGGCCATCCAGCCCCTGAGACCCCCGATCGCGCAGGAGCGCGTCGAGCTGCAACAGGACGGCCTGGTGCGGCTGTCGCTCAAGCGCCCGACCCGGCCTGCGTGACCCCGCGCCTCGCGGAGCCGGCGCGGCTTCAGCGCTCGTCGGCGCCGATGTCGATGCGCGTGCCGCTCGTCCGCGCGCCGCCGTCGATGTCGGTGGCGCCGCTCCGGCTGCCCAGATCGATGCCAGCGTCGACGGCAGGCGAGCCGCTGGTCAGGTGGAGGTCCGACGGGGGCCCGACGAGGAGCGGGTCGACGAACCTCGCGTGCGGGTCGGAGAAGGCGCCGGCCGAGCTGCGGCTCGCGCCGAAGAAGATGTTGTTGTCGACGGTCACGTTCCTGTTGTTGCTGCCGCTGCTCACGTAGTCGTTGCCCGACGTGGCGCGGAGGATGTTGTTCTGGATGAGCACGCCGTTCGAGTTGTTCTGGAGGATGATCTCGCCGCCGGCGCCCTGGTAGAGCGTGTTGTTGAGCACCGCGATGTCCGCCGCGTTGCCCCTGCTCGTGTCGTAGCCGCCGATCATGATGTTGCCCTGGTAGCTCCGCGACACGAAGTTGTTCCGCACGGTGATGTTGCTGGTGGTCTTGCCCGCGTGCTCGCTGGCGATCTCGATGCCGATGTCGCTCGAGTCCACCTTGTTTCGCTCGATGACGATGTCCTTGCCGCCGTCGACGTAGATGCCGTCAGCCGACCGCTCGCCGTCGTACGCGGGGTTTCCGGCCGAGGAGATGTTGTAGACGATGTTGTCCACGCACACGCCGTCTCTCGCCTGGTCCGAGCCCGAGGGGCCGGTGCCCTCGAAGCCGATGAAGTCGATGCCGATGTTGTCGTTGTCGTGGACCGTGTTGCGCGAGACGACGAACTTGGTGACGTTGCCGTTGAGGACCATCGCCTCGCTCGAGCCGAGCTTGCAGTTCCGGATCTCGTTCCCGTCGATGAGGAGGTCGGTCATCGGCGTCGCGGACGTCCCGTAGAAGGCGATGCCGTGGGCGTCCTGGGAGCTCTCGATGTGGTGCACGAGGTTGTTGCGGATCTCGAGGAAGCTCGAGCTGCCGCTCACGCTGATGCCCATCGGCGTGTCGCCGCTGCCCTTGAAGTTCTGCACCGTCATGCCGGTGACCTTGATGTAGTTCTTGCTGGAGATGTCGATGCCGACGCCGCTCTTGCCGGTCCCGTCGAGGATCGCGCCGGCCTCGCCCTTGAGGGTGATGCAGCCGGCTGCAGCGGTGCCGCTCCTCGTGAAGGAGACCTTCTCGTTGTAGGTGCCCGCCTTGACGACAACGGTGTCGCCTGCGGCCGCCGCGTTGAGGCCGGCCTGGATCGTCCTGTGGTCGCCGCCCGATGGCGCGACGGTGATGGTCCTGCCGCTCGAGCGATCGCCGCACGCCCCGGCCACCGGGCTGGGGGTGGGGTTGGGGTCAGGGTCGGAGGTGGAGCCGGCGTCGCCGCACACGCCAGGCGACCCGCCACCGCCGCACGTCTGGGTGCCAGAGCACGTTCCACAGCTCGCCACGGTGCGGGGGTTGCCACAGCTGTCATTGGCGGAGAGCGGGCCGCAGCTCCTGGCGAGCCGCGAGCAGAGCTGCGCGTCGGTCTCGGGGACGCACTCGGGCGGCGGCCCGCTGGTGAGGGTGGCGTTGAGGACCAGCAGGTCGACGTCGGACGCGTCGGCGGTGCTCGTGGTTCCATAGCGGATCTTGAGCTTGCCGCCCGACACGAACCGAGCGTGCGGGGACGGGAGCGCGATGGTGGCGGCGCTCCAGGCCCAGGACGAAGCGAACGCGTTGTCGCCGATCTTGACCCAGGTGCTGGTGCTGTAGTCCCAGGCGTCGAAGGTCCAGAGCATCTCGGCCTTCGCGGGTCCTCGGTAGTTCACCGACAGGCTGAGCGCCGAGACGTCGGCGTCCGAGGCGCCGGCCGGCAATGCGTACTCGCATTGAGCCTGGCTGCCGGGGTTGAACTCGACATACTTGCTCCACGTATCGGCCGTGCCGCTCAGATCTTTCGTCGCCAGGGCCTGAGCGCCCTGGCCTCCGGTGGACCCCTTGAGGACGGTCAGCTTCGAGCAGGTCATCGTCGCGCTCGAGGCGAGCCCGGCGCCGAGCGTGTCGGAGTCGGAATCATCGGGTCCGCCTTGCGTCGCGCATGCGGGGAAGAGCCCGACGGCGAGCAGCAGGGCGCCGGGCGGAGCGTACCGGTGCATCGTAGGAGTCATCCGGTTCTTGCGCGATCGGTTCATGGGTCGTGGTCCTCGTTGTTTGGCTCATGACGCTGGAGTCGCGTACACGACGCGTGCACCAGGTGCTTCGACGCGAGGACATTGCAAGCAGGCGGCCATGACGCTCATCGTGGGGGAACGACGAGGCGATCACCTTGATGGCGCGATTCGATGGCTGGAGCGATCACGCGATCTCGCGCAACGATCGTACAGTTGCGCATCGTTCGGACAGCCGTCGGTTCGCGAGGCGTCGGGGTGAGGATCTATTCAGCATGAACGGATAAAGCCGGTGACGGTGGATTTTCACTCTGTCAGAGATTTCTGACTGGGTGCAATCCAACCTGGGTCGCGTCACCCGCCGGCAACCTGGGTCGGGTCGCCGCCCAACCTCCTGCTGAGGGGGCCGGCCGAGAGGCTTCTCTCGAAAAAGAGACCACCGCGCACGATCGGGTGAAGGACGGCCCGCCATCGCGGCATTCACCAGTCAAGAGCGGGACGTGAGCGCTCCCCGCCAGGAAAGAATTCTCACAGGAGTAAAAAGATGAGCTTGTTCCGCAAGACGGCCCTCCCGTTGATGCTCCTCGGCGCCGCAGCCGTGCTCGGTGGCTGCGCTGGGGAGGCTCCCCCCGAAGGCGATGACGGGCACGAGGCCCAGCCCGAGGCGGCGGATGCGATCGACCCCGAAGCGGCGGAGGCGGTTGGAACCGCGCAGCAAGCGGCTCAATACTCCACATGGAGGTGCATCGGTCAGTACGTCAACACCGGGAACTACTTTAACGCGGGCGAGGTCACCATCTGGTGGGGCCATGGGGCGGTGGACGCCATATGGGCCTGCAACGCATGGAGGCAGGCCTGCCAGAACAACTGCGTGACGGTAGACTTGATACGTCGCTTCGAGCAGTGAACCGCAGTGACGAGACCGCGAGCGTCGCGACGCCCCGCTCCTGCTTCGCTAGAGCGGTTCGAACGCAGCGAAGAGCGCGCACCGGGGCGGCTCGGCGTGCCGTGGGCGCGCGTCGCCCTCCGGGCGCTGATCTCGGCCGGGATGTTCTCGCGACGACGCGGCGTGCCCGAGCACCCTGCGGCGCAGGGCGGCGCTCTTCCAAGCACGGCGGCCGCCGCGTCGACGCACGGTGAGCGCGCTGGAACGCCGGTCGGCGGCGCGGTGGCGAGCCCGGTCTCATCGATTGCGCGGGCGCATCCACGATCCGATTTTGCGGCGCTTGTTCGGCCAAATGTGGACGATTCCGCACGACACCCGCGGCACGTGTCATGCTAGCGTCTTGCATGCGCGCAGTTCGAATCGTTTCCTGGTGCGCTCTGTCCGCTCTCGTGGGGCTTCCTGCGTGCGGTCAGCCACGCGCGTTCGAGCGGCCGATACCTCCCCCAGCGAAGGCCGCGCCCTCGATCGACGCTCGGCCCACAGCGTCGGCACCCGCACCCGCTCCGACGAGCTTGCCCCCTGCCGAGCTCCCGCCCCTCGTCTCGGTGCGCGGCACGTATCGACTCGCCGTCGAGATCAAACCCTATCGAGCTGCCCCTGCAATCGCCTTGCTCGACGACGGGCGCGCGCTCATCACCGGCGGCCATATCTCGGATGCGCATTGGAACCAGGTCACCTCAGAGTCGGCCTTGATCGTGGACGAAGATATGCAGTCGGCGCATCCCGCGACCTCCATGCACCAAGCGCGCGCCGAGCACACCGCCACCAAGCTCTCCGACGGCCGAGTGCTGGTTGCAGGCGGCACGCGCGTGGAACGCGTGACGGTCGATCCGCCGGCCCTCGCCGGAGTCGAGATCTTCGACCCGAAGACCGGGACCTGGACGGAGGCGGCGCCGATGCACGAGGCCCGCCGGCGTCACGAGGCAATCCTGCTCCGTGACGGTCGCGTGCTCGTCGCAGGTGGAAGGGACCGGGGCGATGTCGCGCGTGGCGCCGAGGTCTACGACCCGCGCGCCGATCGCTGGTCGGCGCTCACCGACCTGTCTCGGGCAAGGTTCTACTCGGCGCTGGTCGAGCTACGCGACGGCCGCGCGATCCTCATTGGCGGAAATATCTATGGCGTTGGAGCGATCGACAACGTCGACATCTTCGACCCATTGCGCACAGCCTGGAAGGCAGTCACCCCCCTGCCAAAGCCGCGATGGGCACACCAGGCCGTTCTTCTCCGCGACGGTCGGGTGCTCGTGGCGAACGGGGCCCATGGGTTGGGCGACGCCACGCGCTGCGATATCTACGATCCGGAGCGCGACCAATGGACCACGACAGACCAGCCCGACGTTCGCACGGATTCGTTTCTGGTCCCCCTGGGCGACGGGCGCGTGCTCTACACCGGCGGAATGAAGCCCGCGTTCCAGGACGCGAGCGGAACCATTCACCCTGCCGAGGCGCTCACGAATGGATTCGCCTACGATCCCGTCAAAGACGCCTGGTCACCGTTCACGCCGCTTCCGCAGGTGCTCAAGTATGGAACGCCGATCATCCGGCGGGACCGATCCCTCGGCTTCTTGAGGCCGGGGAGTCAAACGCTCGTCCTCGAGTGATCCGTGGACGCGGACTATCACCCGCTACAAGTCCGTGCGCCGTTCTGGTAGGGCTGCGGCCATGCGGGCGACTCGAATGGAGGGAGTGTCAGCGTGCTACTTGCACGCCGACTCGCCACGCAGAACCCGACGGACCTCGACTACTGAGCCCTCAGCAACGCCGGTTCTGGGGACTGCCGTCCCCGTAGGGGCGATCTCACGAGCGCTCAGGCGCCTGCGAGGAGCCCCGGGCACTTCGCTTTGACGGCCGCGCACGCCGCGGGTTGCGGCGAGAAGTCGTCGATGGACGACTCACACGTGATCGCCTCGAAGGCGTCGCCCGTGGCGATCATGCAGGCCTTGAGCTCCGCGACCGTGGCGGTGCACCCCGCGAAGCCGGCCGTGTCGCACGAGCCTGTCGACTCGGGCGCCTCCGGAGCGCGGATGCAATCCGCCCTGGCGGTCTCGCAGTCCGTTCCATCCACGACGCTGGCGAGCACCCCGGTGAGGTCGCACAGGTCCTCCTTCGAGAGATCGAGTGACGCGGTGACGGCGTCGCACACCTGCTGGGCCTCCGCGGCCGTCAGCTCGCCGAGCTGCTCGCCGTCGAGAGCATCCCCGCCGCCGGTGTCGGTCCCGCCGCCAGTGTCGGTCCCGCCGCCAGTGTCGGTCCCGCCGCCAGTGTCGGTCCCGCCGCCAGTGTCGGTCCCGCCGCCGGTGTCGCCTCCGCCGCCGGTGTCGCTTCCACCGCCGGTGTCGCCTCCGCCGCCGGTGTCGCTTCCGTCGCGGGTGTCGGTCCCGCCGCCGGTGTCGCTTCCGCCGCCGGTGTTGCCGCCGGCCTTGCCCCCATTGCTCCCCTCGCCATCGCCGCATGCCACGAGCGAGAGGCCGGCCATCAACAATCCAAGAAACTTCATCCGTATCATCGGGCCCCCATCAACGAGAATGTTCACCTGCGTGTCCACGCGGCGCTCGAGGACGGCTCCGCCGAAGGATACGAGCGGGGCTGCATCGTCGATCGGGCAGGCGCGCAACGCGTGAACGTACCACGAACAGGATTGAATTCTCCTTCCCCCCTCGGCAAATTGGTCGCGCTGGCCGGCCAGGGCCGGCGGGGACGGGCGCCTCGTCGAGGCGTTCGGTCTGGGACGACGCGGTGGCGTCTCCAGCGCTCCATGCCATTCGACCGGTGCGGATGCAGCCGGCCCTCGTACAGGACGGATACCGGAGGGCAAGCCTTGCACCTCGGGCCAGCCCTCTTCGATGTACAGACTCGCCAGCATCTGGATGACAATCCGTCACTACCGCACGCCTCCAACTCGCTCGTGTGCACGCCTTCGCGCCTCAGCAACGCGCCGAGTTCGTTGTCGGAGAGCCGCTCGGCAGCCAGCACGATGCGGACCTTGTCGCCGGCCGATCGCACCGGTCCGGCGAGCTGCTTGAGGTCGTTGGGCGTTCCTCCCTGCGGCATGACTGCTTGAGAGAGAGCATGCCACCTTGACAAGGTCGGCTGCGGCATCTTGACCTCACGAGCGAGCTCCGTTGCCGTCACCTGTTGGGACCGGTCATTCGCCGGATCATCTTGGCTCGAGATGCTGCTGAATACGGTCGTCGCACGCGGGCTCCCTATCCGCCCTATCCAGGTCCTTCTACCCTTGCTAGATCCAGGGATGCGACAACTGGCCTGACACCCAGGGTTCGACCGGCGCGCGGCCTCTTTCAGGTGCGGCTACCGCCCGCGTCGGTCAGGCAGGACAAGAGCGTGCGATACGAATCCCGGCGCCGAGGCTGGTCGTTGGCAGAAAAGGTTGGATCTTTGGCATCGCCGACAGGCTCGAGCCGCCGCACCATCCAGCCCAGGCCCCGATCGGCGTGGAACCCCAGTCCGAGGAGGTGGCCGTGATCGACATCACCCCGACAACCTCATCGAAGACCCGCCACATTGCCATGCTGGCTTTCCCCGACTGCCAGATCCTGGATGTGTGCGGTCCGCTGGAAGTATTCTCCTTCGTGAACAGCTGGCTCCACCTCACCTGCAATCCCGATTGGACGGCGTACCGATTTTCGGTGATCGCCGAGCGGGCGGGGCCCATCAGGACCATGTCAGGGCTCCAGATCATTGCGGACCATGACCTTGCCGATGTGGGGGACGACATCGACACCTTGCTGGTGACGGGCGGCATCGGGGTCGACCGGGCCCGCAACAATCCGGTCCTGGTGGATTGGGTCCGGAGCATGGACCAGCGGGTGCGGCGGATCGGCTCGGTCTGCACCGGCGCCTTTCTGCTGGCCGAGGCCGGGCTGCTGCACGGCTGCCGCGCCACCACCCACTGGCACTGGTGCCAGCAACTGGCAGAGGAATACCCGGACATCCGGGTGGAACCTGATCGTCTCGCCATCCGTGATGGCTCCCGCTACAGCTCGGGTGGCGTCACGGCGGGCATGGACCTCGCCCTCTGCATGATCGAGGAGGATGTCGGGCCGGAGGCGACCGCCATGGTGGGGCGCTGGATGCTGGTCTTCCCCAACCGGCCCGGTGGGCAGTCCCAGTTCAACGTGGCCCTGCACAACAGCTCCGGCGCCCGGTGGGATTTCCGGGAGCTGCAGACCTGGATCGACGCCCATCCCGAGGCCAACCTGAGCGTCGACGCCCTGGCGCGGCGCATGCACATGAGCCCCCGCAATTTCGCTCGCCTGTTCGAGCGCGAAGTGAGGCTGACCCCCGCCAAGTTCGTCGAGCAGAGCCGCCTGGAGAAGGCCAGGGCATGGCTTGAAAATAGTCTGTCGCCGGTGGAGATGATCGCGGAAAAGTGTGGGTTTGGTGGCGCAGAAGCGATGCGTCGCTGTTTTCAGAGGAACTTCAAGGTGAGCCCCCTGGTCTACCGGTCGCGTTTCAGAAGGGGGGGTGTTCTGTAATCCGATCATCCGGTCATGCGGCAACGGTTGGACCCCCGCCATTCCGACGGTACTTTCCATGGCAATAAATCCTGTTGAAGCCCATCAACCGTCCGGAGCAACCATGCGACTACTATTGCTATCCAGCAGCTTCAACAGCCTGACCCAGCAGGCGTACGTGCTCTTCAAGGATCGCCATCAGGTGGGTGTTGCCGCGGCGACGACCGCGGGAGCGATGCGCGAAGTGGTCGCGCAGTTCAGGCCCGATCTGATTCTCTGCCCCATGCTGGCCCATGTCATTCCGCGTGACATCTGGAGCCGAACGCCCTGCCTGATCGTCCACCCGGGCATCGTCGGCGACCGTGGCCCCAATTCCCTGGACTGGGCCATTTACAACGGGGAAACCGCGTGGGGCGTGACCGTCCTGGAGGCGGTCGAGCACATGGATTCCGGCCCCATCTGGGCCACCTACCGCTGCGCCATGCGCGAGGGCAGCAAGAGCAGCCTGTATCGGGACGAGATCACCCGCTGCGCGGTGAAGGCCATGGAGGTGGCGGTGCAGCGCTTCGAGAGCCGGATGTTCGTGCCGGCGCCCCTGGACTACTCGCGGGCCGAGCCCCTGGGCCATTTCCGGCCTGTGCTGAAGCAGGCCCAGCGCCGCGTCGACTGGGAGTCGGACCGGGTGGCGGACATCCTCCGCAAGGTGCGGACCGGGGACGGCGCACCGGGGGTGCTGGACGAGATCGCCGGCCAAGAGGTCTATCTCTTCGGTGCCCACGAGGAGAGCGCACTGGTGGGCAAGCCGGGGGACATCATCGCCCAGCGCCATGGCGCCATCTGTCGGGCAGCGGTGGACGGGGCCGTGTGGATTTCCCACCTGAAGCCGAAGAACGGTCCGGAGGAGCGGCGGTTCAAGCTGCCTGCGGCCATGGTGCTGGGTCCCGATGCGATGCAGGAGGTGCCGGAGCTGCCGCTCTTCATCGACGCCCTCACCCGGGGCAAGACTTTCCGCGACATCTGGTACGAGGAGAAGAACGGCGTCGGCTATGTGAATTTCCGTTTCTACAACGGCGCCATGGGCACCGACCACTGCCGGCGCCTGGAGCAGGCTGTGTTGTTCGCCCGCCGCCGCCCCACCCGGGCCATCGTCCTGCAGGGCGGGCGGGATTTCTGGTCCAACGGCATCCACCTCAACCTGATCGAGGCCGCCGCCGACCCGGCCCAGGAGACCTGGAACAACATCAATGCCATGGATGACCTCTGCAAGGCCATCCTGACCGCATCCGACCAGATCGTGATCGCCGCCATGTACGGCAGCGCCGGGGCCGGCGGGGTGATGATGGCCCTGGCCGCCGACCGGGTGCTCGCCCGCGACGGCATCGTCCTCAACCCGCATTACAAAGGCATGGGGGGGCTCTACGGTTCCGAATACTGGACCTATTCCCTGCCGAAGCGGGTGGGCTTGGCCAAGGCCGTGGAGCTCACCGAGCGCTGCCTGCCGCTCGGCATCCGCGAGGCCAAGGCGATCGGCCTGGTGGATGACGTCATCGTGGAGGACGACCTGGGCGGCAGCCATTTCTCCCAGTTCCGCGAGCAGATCGGCCGCATCGCCGAGCAGCTGGCCAGCAGCGGCCATCATCACGCCTGGCTGGAGGGCAAGCGGGCCGAACGGGCCGCCGACGAGCGGCGGAAACCGCTGGCGGCTTACCGGGAAGAGGAGCTGGCGGAGATGCGCCGGAATATCTGGGGCGAGGCCCCGGCCTACCACCTGGCCCGCAGCGCTTTCGTCCGGAAAGTGCCCAAGGTCGGCCTGCTGAAATGCGTGACGAACCTGGATGCGGCCTGCGGCAACGCCCATTGCGCCGATGCGCCCGGGCTGGGCCGTAACCGCCGTTCCTTCGCGTCCATCGGCTGGGAAGCCGTTGCCCTCGCCGCGACATCGTGATGGGCTCGCGCCCGTGCGCGAAGACCCCCACGCTCGCCCGGCGGATGAAGACCTATTCGACAGTCAGCGAACGTGGGATGATAACGAACCCCGCCAATGGAGCCCAGCAGCGCAGTCGAATAGGCGGACGAACATGAGAGGCCGCGCGTCGATCTGCGCGCGGCCTCGCTCCCGCGATCGGAGTACTGTTGTACCGATGCGCCACCCGTCGGCCGATCCCCTTCGCTTGCGCCTGCTCCTCTCCATCGGCGTGGTCCTCCTGGCGGGGCCTGGGTGCAGCTGCGAGCCGGCGCCGGCGCCCCCAGCGGGGCCTTCGGCCGCGCGTCCGACGTCGGAGACGCCGTCAGCGGGGCCGGTCGCGCCTCCGCCGCCGGCGGGAGCGCCTGGGAGCACCACCCGGGGCGAGATCGCGGGCGTGCGCTACCTCGAGCACATGACGGGCGGGGCGCGACCCGACGAGCGGGTGCCGATGATCGTCGCGCTGCACCCCATGGGCGGGGACCCCGAGGACTTCCTGCAGCTGCTCCGGCGCTACCGCCGCCGCGCCCGGCTCATCCTCCCGTACGGCCACCCGAGCGGCGGGATGTACATCTGGTACGACTCCGTCGGCGACGACGTCGCCGCCCCCCTGGTCACGCGGGAAGCAGATCGGATCGCCGCCGCGCTCGCCGCCCTGGTAGGTGCCCGCCCCACTGTCGGAAAGCCCCTCGTCACCGGCTTCTCGCAGGGCGGTATCATGACCTTCGCCCTGGCGGTCACCTACCCCGAGGCGCTGGCGGCCGCCTTCCCCATCAGCGGTCTGCTCCCGCCGTCGCTCTACCCGTCGGCGGCGCCAAGCTCGGGGCCGCGCCCGGCGACGCTTCCGCCGGTCACGGCCTTCCACGGCGCCTCCGACCTGGCGGTGCCGACCCGAGGCGCGCGCGCCTCGATCGCCGAGCTGCGGCGCGCCGGGTACACCGCGGAGCTGCGCGAGTACGCCGGGGTCGAGCACGACACCTCCGACGAGGAAGTGGGCGAGATCTTGGAGCGGATCGGGCGGGCCGCCGACGGCCTCGCCGACGCGGCGCCGATGCCTTGAGCGTGGTGCGCAGGGACCGGAGCCACCTCCACGAGCTGCTCCGCCGGTACGACCTCTCGGCGCGCGAGGAGTAGCCTCGCGCCTACACCTGTGGGCGCGCGCCTACAGGGGCAGGCGCGCGCCGCGCGGAAAGCGCCGCCGCGAGGAGGACGGCAGCGCCGGCGATCTGCGAGATCCGCCGCCCGGCACCGGCGCTGGGCGCCCGGCACGGGCGCTGCAATAGAGAGCCATCGAGAGACATAGAGAGCCGCGAAGAGCCGCGACACCATGAAACCGCAAGGCACGCCCCGGGACCTGCTCCTGGCACTCTGCGTAACATGGGGTCGCTCGCTCTGATTTTGCGGCAATGACCATGAAATGAATCACGTGATGGAGATGAACATGATCGACAACGACACGCCTGCCAGGGATGATATCGCGCTCCTCGTCGAGGACCTCGAGGAAGATGTGGGATTGCCCGTCCAGGGGACGCACGTGACCGGTCCGCCCTGCGCGATCGTCTTCGCATGCGCCTGGTTCTTCGTGAATGCCTGAGAAATTCCCGCCACGGGCCGAGGCACGAACGCCAACCTGACCTTCGCTTCGCGCCTCGGCCGCGCGGCGAATAGAAGCCGCGCACGTCCGGTGGGCCATGCACCTAGCCAATCTGAAATCCATCCGCTCACACAACATCGACGACTACCGGCATCCTTTCGAGCGCCTGCTCGCGTCGGATGAGCTCGAACAGCTCGTGGCGAGGTGGCTGACCCGCGCCCTGGCGGGTGAGGCGGAGATATTCGACCCGGATACCATCGCCAGCGGTTCGCAGATCAATCTGTACAAGGATGACTGGATCAATATGGGTTTCCGGTATCTACCCGCGCAAGCGCCGATCGAGAGCTCCGGACAGCCCGAGTTTCCCTATCTGATGTCGAATCCGACGCACCTCCTGGTCGGCGTGCTCGGGGGGGCAATGCGGATCGACCTCTACGAGGTCCGTCAACTGGAGCGAAAGGATGTCCTCGACCGGTCCGCGCGGCTCGAGCGGCGCGGCGCGCGCGTCTTTACCTCAGGAAGCTACTTCGAGCAGCGACCGACGCAGGACGTGCTCGACGTGCGCGAGGTGACGACCGGCGTCGTGCTCGTGGAGCTCGCGCTGCGCGCCCAGGACCCGTTGGTGTGGCACTTCGACCGGACGACGATGCTCGCCTGCAACGTCTCGTCGTCCGATGTGCACGCGACGCGGCAGCAGTTCTGTGCGGCGATCCTGCGCCGGCTGTGCGGCGCCGGCGCGGCGCCCGATCTGCGATGGCTGGCTGTGCGCTCGCCGTCGCATTTCGTCCGTTGGACCGCGCTCAAGCACCTCATCGAGGTGGATCTGGTCGAAGCGCTCCCGGTGCTCCGAGCCACGACGGACGATCCGCATCCGCACGTGCGGAGCGCCGCGCTGCGTACTCTCGAAAACCTGACCCGCGCTGGACGCATGGAGTAATCGCGATGGCGATCACGTGGAACATCGACACGAATGAGGCGATCGATCTCGCCGCGCTCATCGCGCACCTCGACGAAAAGGGACCCGGCGTGTTCGCCGTCGACCTGGACGCCACCGCGACGATGCTCCGCCGTCTCAGCAACAACCGGTCGTTCCTCGCCGAGCACGTACGAGCGGTGATGCACGCGAACGAGTCGTTCGGGGCGTCGAACAAGTACAACTCTCAAGCATTCATGCTGCATCGTTCCACGCACTACTCCTTGCGCGCGGTGGTCTGGGAGCCGGCGCGCGGTCGCGTCGGTGAGGAGCTCTTTGCCTACGAGTTCGCCCACGACCACGACTTCAGCTTCTTCACCGTGGGCTACCTGGGTCCAGGCTATCGGACACGCGTCTACGAGTACGACCATGATGCGATCATCGGTTTGCCCGAAGAGCCGGTCGAGCTCCGCTTCCTCGAGGATACGGTGCTGTCGCCGGGCAAGGTGATGATGTTCCGTCGCAGCGCTGACATCCACATTCAGCTCCCTCCCGAGGCGTTCAGCATCTCCGTCAACATCCTCCAGAACACGAACGCCTCGGGCGCGAAGCCTCGTCAATATCAGTTCGACACCGGCGCCGAACGCATCAAGGCGCGCCTCAACAGCGACGGCTCGGAGCTGCTGTTGAAGGTCGGGGCGGTGCTCGGCGGCAGGTGCTTGCCGTTGGTCGCGGCCGCCGCGCGCTCCGGAACGGAGGTGTCGAGGGCAGTCGCCATAGAGTCGCTCGCCCGACACGAAAGCCGGGAGTGGCTCGCCGTCGGTCAAGAGGATGCGAGCGCCTTCGTTCGTGAGACGACGCGCCGGATCGCGCGCGAGCTCTCGGGCAGCCCGCCTCTCCCCCGCTCGCCTTCGGGCTGACGCCTCCGGGGGCCCACGTGCTGGAGGACGACAACGCGGCCCACCACTGGGCGCCGATGGTGGGCTTCGGTCCGAACGGGACCGGGATCGCCGCGTGGGTGGGCGAGACCGAGGGCGCGGGGCTGCGGTGAGGAGGGGCGTGTCGTCATCGAGGCGGAGGTCGGGGGCATAGGGGTCGAGCTCGCCGGGCTCGAAGCGGCAGAGGTGAATGGCCCTGGAGCACGCGCAGCGCCATGCCCGTGCTGGCCTGCCACAGCTGCACGGGATTGTCGCTCGAGCCAGCAGGGTACAGCCATACGGTAGAATGCCTTCCGCTTGGTGCTACGTCGCGGTAGTCCCAGGCGTTTCAGGCGTGGAAGACCTGCCCCACCGCATAAGCTCCGTTCTGTCGATGAACTCATACAGTCGGACTGCACGAGTCAGGAACGGCCCCGAGAATTTTGACTTTGCGGAACGCGTTTGCTTGTCGTATCCGCTGGCGTCACCGCAATATTGACGCGCGAGCGCCAGCGAGCGCCAAGGTGGCCGCTGCGGCTTGGAGGAGCAAAGATGAAGCATTCTAACATTTGGGTGATAGGCCTCGCCGTGGGCGTCTCGTTGGCTTTCGGAGCAGCCTGTTCCGGAACCGGCGATGACGGCGGAGACGAAACGAGCAGCGGCGGCACGGTCACTCCTCCAGGTTCGGGCGGCGTCACATCCGGCGGAGGACCGGGCACCGGCGGAGGTGCGAGCACCGGCGGAGGTGAGGTCGGCAGCAATGGCGCAGGCGAAAGCGGCAGTACAACCAGCGCGGGCGGCGGTGCCGCGAATGGTGGGGCTACCTCGGGTTCGGGCGGTGAGACGGGTGATGGAGGCTCCGGCGGGGCCGCGCCCATCGATTGCGATTCCGACGGGGCAGTGATGACCTACCCTACCCTTCCCGGCGCCGCTGAGAGCCCGCTCTATACGGTGACGGCCAACGGGGCGGCGCAATTCGTCGAAAAGATGACCAAGTTTGGCCAGGAGATGCAGGTGCACTACGCCCACTTCGGCGTGGCAAGCGGCTGCAAGGCGACCGTCGCCGTCACGGTGAACGGCGGCTTCAATTCCTACACCTTGAGCCCGAAGAGCCGGATGCTGTCGGCAACCAAAGACGGTGACACGCTCACCTTCGACAGCGGGCCCAACTACTTGATTCTGCAGATCGCCTCCAAGGAATTGCTGTTCGTCCTCATTGACGACCAGGAGGTCAATCCGCCGGAACTGGGCGATGCCGACGTGAAGAACCTCGCAGACTACGACGTGGACAACACGGGCGCTGCGCTCGTCACCTCCAAGGTGCAGTCCGCCATCGACGCCGCCGCCGGATCCGCGCAGAACATCCTGTACGTGCCTCCCGGACGCTACAAGACCGGGGAACTGTGGCTGAAGAGCAACATGACCCTGTACCTGGCGGCCGGCGCCATCCTGGACGGCTCGACCAGCACGGGCGACTACAATGGCACGGGCGCACCGGCCGTCGAGAACACTTCCCACGGCGTGGTTCACATGAACAAGGTGAGCAACACGAAGATCCTCGGTCGGGGAGTGATCGACGGCAACGGTTCGAAGATCCGTGGCACCAACAACGATACACCCTCTTTCAAGATCAACACCCTCCGGATCGACGACAGCACGGACGTGTTGGTCGACGGCATCGTCGTGCGCGATCCAGTCTTCTGGAACACGCTGATCTTCGACAGCGACAAGGTGACCATCCAGAACTTCAAGGTGATCAATCGCCGTCCCACCACAACAGCTTATAACCAAACCGACGGAGTGGACTTCGACTGCTCCACGAACGGTAAGCTCTACAATGCCTTCATCTACAGCGGCGATGACAGCATGTCGCCGAAGCGCGAGCAAGAGGGCAAGCTGGACACCAAGGGCATCACCTATGAGAAGGTGGTCGCCTACAGCAACTCAGCGGCGACGAAGATCGGAACCAAGACCTACGGTCAGGTGATCGAGGATATCACCTTCAAAGACATCGATGTCGTCAAGGCCGGCCGGGCCCTCGGGATCAATGCGGACGACACCGCTGTCATCCAGAACATCACCTGGCAGGACGTCAGGGTTGAGACGGTCGACGGCAGGATCATCGACTTCGAAGAAGATGCAACGGCGACCTGGCGCAACGCTCCCAACCGGGCCACGGTCAAGGAAGTGTTCATCAACAATGTTGCCTCTGCCGTGAACAAAGAGATCTACATTCACGGCAAGTCGAGCAGCGTGAACTTCAATGGGATTCACTTCGACAATTTCACCATCCAGGGCAACAAGGTCACGAGTCGAAACGGCTGGAACGTGAACCAGTACGTGTCCAACATCACGTTCAAGTGAAAGAACGCCCAAAGCCAACTCCTCCGGAGTTGGCTTTCCCAGGCAACGATGGACGTCTCGCCGTAAACCTGGCGCCACGAACGGCGCTGCGCGGCATGCGCTGGCGGCCATGAGGGTACCGGCGCAATTCGATGTACGTCTAGCCGAGAACGGTGGCCACGAGAGCGCCGGTCCGAGGGGCTCATGGCAGGGCGCGGGACCGCGGTGAGGTCGGTGCACGTGTCCCGCTAGCCTGGGCTGCACCACGAGCTCGCATTCATCGATCAATCCCAGCTCCGCCAACAGCATCGGGAGCTTCACGCCACCGGCCCCCATGGCTCGGGGTCATGGTGAGCAAGTAGGGACGCCTCAGGAAGCTCGCGTTCCTCCATCCCCGCTTGCCGTTCCCGTTTCCGTTCCCGCCTCCTGAAGAAGCCACTGGACGTGCTCGACGGTTTCACAAGGTTCTGCTCGTGCGCGGGCCGGGGGCTGCGCGAGCTGGCCCCCATCCAGCCATCGATGCGACGTGCGGTTCATCAGGGGGGAGAGACAATGCGAAAATCCGTTTTGGCGGCGGGCTGGCTTTGCACTCTCGCTGCTCTCACCATCGGGAGCGGCGTACAGGCGGCGGGTTGGAGCGGGTTCGAGCTCGCGCCCGCAGGCAGCGTCGCCTCGTCGAGCACGCTGGCGGCCGTTTCGCGCGCTCCTGGCACCATGGAAATCTTCTACATTGCGCCGAACGGCTCGGTTCAGGACGCCTATTGGTACGAGGGACAGCCGGCATGGAACCGGTTCGAGATCGCGCCCGCAGGCAGCGCGTCGGTGACGGCGGGTATTGCTGCGGTGTCGCGTATCCCCAATTCGATGGAAATCTTCTGGGTCGCGCCGAACGGTTCGGTCCAGGATGCCTATTGGTACGACGGACAGCCGGCCTGGAACCGATTCGAGCTCGCGCCGGCGGGCAGCGCGGCGCTGACCGCGACCATCGCCGCGGTGTCGCGCATCGCCAATTCGATGGAAATCTTCTGGGTCGCGCCGAACGGTTCGGTCCAGGATGCCTATTGGTACGACGGACAGCCGGCCTGGAACCGATTCGAGCTCGCGCCCACAGGCAGCGCGTCCACGAACGGCGTGATCGCTGCGGTGTCGCGCATCGCCAAGTCGATGGAAATCTTCTACATTGCTCCGAACGGCTCGGTCCAGGATGCCTATTGGTACGACGGACAGCCGGCCTGGAACCGATTCGAGCTCGCGCCCGCGAACAGCGCGTCCACGAACGGCGTGATCGCTGCGGTGTCGCGCATCCCGAACAGCATGGAGATATTCTGGGTTGGCCCGAACGGCTCGGTCCAGGATGCCTATTGGTACGAGGGACAGCCGGCCTGGAACCGATTCGAGCTCGCGCCCGGTGAGAGCGCATCGCCCGAAGGCGGGATCACGGCCGTATCACGTATTCCAAACAGCATGGAGGTATGGTGGATCGGCAGGAATGGTAGCGTGCAGGACGCCTTCTGGTACGAAGGCCAGCCCAACTGGGCCCGCGTCGAGCTCTCTGGTCCCGGAAGCGCGGCCGTCCACGGGAGCATCGCGGCGGTCTCCCGCAAGTCCCAGACGATGGAGGTATGGTTCACGGGCGGCAACGGCTCCGTGCAGGACCGCTTTTGGTATGAATGAAACGCCGGCGCCCGTTCCCGTCGCGCCCTGAGGGTGTGCCGACGATGAGCCAGGTGCATGGTGCGCTGGAGCGGCATCCATCCATCGTCGTCCGCAGGGGACCCTCGATAGGGCGCGCGGGTGGCGAGCGAGCGGCTTCGGACGGCATCCCGCGGCGGGAGGTGCTACCCCCTCGCGCACCGTGAGCCCCCGCGTTCCGCAAGAGCAGTCCCCTGCGCCGCCCGCCCCCGGCGGCCGGGCCTCGTCCCCGCCCGCATCCGGGGGCCCGGTCCGCTTTCCCGAGGAGCTGCCCATCTCGGCGCGGGTGCGCGACATCGCCCGGGCCATCGAGGGGCACCAGGTCGTGATCGTCGCCGGCGAGACCGGCTCGGGCAAGACCACGCAGCTGCCCAAGATCTGCCTGGCCATGGGCCGCGGCCTCTCCGCCCGGATCGGCGTCACGCAGCCGCGCCGCATCGCCGCCACCAGCGTCGCCGCCCGCGTCGCCAAGGAGCTCGGCGTCGAGCTCGGCAAGGAGGTCGGCTACAAGATCCGCTTCTCGGACAGGACGAGCCCGGCCACCTACGTCAAGTACATGACCGACGGCATCGTCCTCGCCGAGATCCAGGGCGATCCGCGGCTCTCGGGCTACGACACGCTCATCATCGACGAGGCCCACGAGCGCAGCCTCAACATCGATTTCCTGCTCGGCTACCTCAAGCGCCTGCTGCCGAGGCGCCCGGATCTGCGCGTCATCGTCAGCTCCGCGACGCTCGAGACCGACCGGTTCGCGGCCTACTTCGGCGGCGCTCCGGTCATCGAGGTCTCCGGCCGCACGTACCCCGTGGAGGTCATCCACCGCCGCCCGGAGAGCGGAGAGGCCGAGATCGCCGACGCCGTCGCCGCCACGGTCGAGGAGATCACCTCGATCGATCCGCGCGGGGACATCCTCGTCTTCCTCCCTGGAGAGCGCGAGATCCACGACACCATGGCCGAGCTCACGCGCCACGGCCTGCCGCACACAACGCTGCTGCCGCTCTACGGGCGGCTCCCTCAGGGCGACCAGCAGCGCGTGTTCCAGTCCTTGCCGGGGCGGCGGATCGTGCTCGCGACCAACGTCGCGGAGACGTCGCTCACCATCCCGGGCATCGTGTACGTCGTCGACTCCGGGCTCGCCCGCGTCAACCGCTACAGCCCGCGCACGGGCGTCACCCAGCTCCAGATCGAGCCCATCTCGCGCGCGAGCGCCGATCAGCGCAAGGGGCGCGCGGGCCGCGTGCAGAGCGGCGTGTGCTTCCGGCTCTACGACGAGCAGGACGACCGGGGGCGGCCCGCCTACACCGATCCGGAGATCCTGCGCGTCGGCCTCTCGGGCGTCATCCTCCAGATGAAGGCGCTCGGGCTCGGCGCCATCGAGGATTTCCCCTTCCTCGACGCGCCGTCGAAGCGCGCCGTGGACGAGGGCTACCGGGTCCTCGAGGAGCTCGGCGCGCTCGACGACGCGGCTGAGCTCACGGACATCGGCAGGAAGCTCGCGCGGCTGCCGCTCGACCCGCGGCTCGGCCGGATGGTCCTGGGGGGCGAGAGCGAGGGGGCGCTCGCCGAGGTGCTGATCATCGCCGCCGCGCTCGGCGTGCAGGATCCTCGAGAGCGGCCGCTCGCCGCCCAGAAGCAGGCCGACGACGCGCACCGGAAGTTCAAGGACGAGGCCTCGGATTTCGTGGGGCTCCTGAAGCTGTGGAGCTTCTACCAGGACGCGCAGGGCCGGCTGACCCAGAACCAGCTCAGGAAGGCCTGCCGCGACCATTTCGTCTCGTACCTCCGCATGCGCGAGTGGGCCGACGTGCACCGGCAGATCAGCCGGATCACGAAGGAGATGGGGTTCTCGCCGAGCGACACGCCCGCGAAGGGCGACGCCATCCACCGGGCGCTCCTGCCCGGCCTGCTCAGCCGCATCGGCATGTGGAACCAGGAGAACAAGGTGTACCTGGGCGCCCGGCAGACGCGCTTCCAGCTCCACCCGTCGTCGGGCCTCGCGAAGAAGCCGCCCGCGTGGATCATGGCCGCCGAGCTGGTCGAGACGTCGCAGCTCTTCGCCCGGATGGTGGCTGCCCTCGATCCCGCGTGGATCGAGGCCGCGGCCGGGCCGCTCTGCAAGCGCAGCCACAGCGACCCGCACTGGGCCGCGAAGCCGGCGGCCGTGATGGCCAAGGAGCAGGTGACGCTGTACGGGCTGCCGATCGCGCGGGATCGGCGGATCGACTTCGGGGCGATCGACCCGAAGTCCGCGCGCCAGATCTTCCTGCTCCACGCGCTGGTCCGGCAGGAGTACGCGACGCGCGCGCCGTTCATGGACGCGAACCGGCGGCTCTTCGAGGAGGTCAGCCGGCTGCGCGACAAGGCGAGGAGGAGCGAGATGCTGGCCGACGAGCACGCGCTCGAGCTCTTCTTCGACCGGCGCGTGCCCGAGGGCGTGTACAGCGGCAAGACGTTCGAGGCGTGGCGGAAGGAGGCCGAGGCGGAGGACCCGCGGGCGCTCCACCTGTCGCTCGCCGACGTCCTGCTCGACGAGGCCGCGGAGCTCACGCCCGAGCGCTTCCCCGATTCGCTCGACCTCTACGGCGCCGCCGTGCCGCTCTCCTACCGCTTCGATCCGGGCGAGGACGACGACGGCATCTCCATCTCGCTGCCGCTCGTGCTCCTGCCGCAGGCCGATCCCGACGAGCTCGAGTGGATGATCCCCGGGTGGCACGCCGAGAAGATCGCGCAGCTGCTCGATTCGCTGCCGAAGTCGCTCCGCAAGGCGCTCGTCCCGCTCGCCCCCCTCCGCGAGGTCGCCCGGGAGATCGCGGCGGAGCTACGGCCGTTCCAGGGCCCGCTGCGGGCCGTCCTCGCGCGCGCGGTCGAGGACCGCACCGCCGAGCGCGTGCCCGCCGACGCGTTCCGGCCCCAGGATCTGCCGCCGTACCTGCGCTTCTACTTCCGCGTGCTCGACGAGGATGGCCGGGTGATCGGCGAGGGGCGCGAGCTCCGGGAGCTCAAGGAGCGGCTGTCCGGCCGGGCGCGCGAGGCCTGGGCGAGGGTCGGCAAGGCGGGCCTGGAGCGGGACGGGCTCACGTCGTTCAGCGTCGAGGCGCTGCCCGAGCGCGTCCAGGTCGACGCCGGGCGCCACAAGGTGTTCGGCTACCCGGCGCTGATCGACGGGGAGACGTCCGTGTCGGTGCGCGTGCTCGCCTCGAGGGCCGCGGCGGCCGAGGCGACGCGCGCCGGGCTGCGGCGGCTCCTCTTGCTGCAGCTCGGGGGCAAGATGAGCCAGCTCGAGCAGCCGCTGCGGAGCGCCGTGGCCGTGAGCGGCCTCGGCGCCAAGGTGGCCCCGGGCGAGCCAGGCCTCGCCCGGCAGATCGCGCTGCGCGCGCTCGACGAGGCGTTCCAGCTCGGCGATCCCGGCGCCTATCCGAGGACGAAGGCCGCGTTCCTGGCGCGCCTGGACAAGGGCCGCGGATCGCTGCAGGGCGTGCTCGGGAAGCTCGCTGGGCTGGCGCGGGAGATCGGCGTCGAGGTCGACCGCGTGCAGGCGATGCTCCGATCGATGACGGGCAAGCCGGGCGCGTCGAGGCCGGCGCTCGACGACGTGCGCACGCAGGTCGACTTCCTGCTGCCGGTCGGGCTCTTCTCGCGCGCCCCGGTCGACCGGCTCGCGCACCTGCCCCGGTACCTGCGCGCCGCGCAGATCCGGCTCGAGCGGCTGCCCAACGGGCCGCAGAAGGACCAGACCAAGGCCGCGCAGGTGCTGCCGTTCTGGCAGGACTACCTCAAGCACCAGCAGGGAATGCGCGACAAGGGGGTGCCCGCGGAAGAGCTGGAGTCGTTCCGCTGGCTGATCGAGGAGCTCAGGGTGTCGCTCTTCGCGCCCGAGCTGAAGGCGGCTGTCCCGGTCTCGCCGCAACGGCTCACGGAGCAGTGGAAACGGCTGCTGGGATAGCCGCGCAGGGGCGCGCTCAACCCCGGCCCCGAACAGGGCCCCAGGACCGCGCCGCGCGCTGCACTCCGCCGACGAGCGGCCGCCACCGGTCTCCCCGATCGGGTTTTTCCTTAAGACGTACGCCCGCTTGGCCGCGACGCGCCCGCTCCAATGAGCACTGGACGCAGCGCTCACCCCGCTGGCAGGCTGGCCGCCGGCGAGGGTCCTCGTCCGGGTCCTCGGTGAGCGATGCAGGCAGGTGACATCATCGACGGCCGGTTCTGCATCGAGCACCTCGCGGCCTCGGGCGGGATGGGGGCCGTCTACCGGGCCCGCGATCAGGAGAGCGGCGAGGCGGTCGCGATCAAGCTCCTGACCACCGAGAGCGCGCAGCACGTCGGCCGCTTCGCGCGCGAGGCCCACGCGCTCGCAGCCGCCCGTGTGCCCGGCGTCGTGCGCTACGTCGCGCACGGCACGACCACGTGGGGACAGCCGTACCTCGCCATGCAGTGGCTCGACGGCGAGACGCTCTCCGACCGGCTCACCCGCCAGGGCCTCACCCTCGAGGAGACGCTCGAGCTCGGCCTCCACGTCGCGAGGACGCTCGGCGCCATCCACAGGCTCGGCCTCGTCCACCGCGACCTGAAGCCGAGCAACCTGCTGCTCGAGGGCGGCTCGCTCGAGCGCGTGCACCTCATCGACTTCGGCCTCGCCCGCGCCGTCACCGACGAGCCGCTCACGGCCGCTGGCCTCGTCCTGGGCACGCCAGGGTACATGGCCCCCGAGCAGGCGCGCGGCGACGTCAGCGTCGACACCCGCGCCGACGTGTTCGCCTTCGGCTGCATCCTCTACCGCTGCCTCACCGGCCGCGCCGCCTTCCAGGGCAACGCCGGGCTCGCCGTGCTGATGAAGGTCCTCCTCGAGGAGCCTCCCCGCGCGCGCGATCTCCGGCCCGGCACCCCGGCCGCGCTCGACGATCTCGTCGGCCGCATGCTGGCGAAATCTCCCCTGGACCGGCCGGCCGACGGCGGCGCCGTGGCGGCCGAGCTCGCCACGATCGGCGCGCCCGAGAGCAGCGTCGGCGGGCCCCGCTCCTTCCCGCCGCGCGCTGTGGAGCTCACGACCGGCGAGCGACGCGTGACGTGCCTCGTGGTCACCCGCGAGCGCGCGGGCAACGCCGACGCCGCGGCGGAGCCGCGCCAGGGCGACGCCGACGCCGCGGCGGAGCCGCGCCAGGCAGAGCTCTGGCAGCTGCACGACGTGGCCGAGCAGTACCGCGGCGAGCTCGAGCTCCTCGAGGGCCGCTCGCCGCTCATCGTGCTGTCCGGCGCGGGCGCGCCGACCGACCTGGCGGCGCGGGCCGCCCGGTGCGCGCTCGCGCTGCAGGAGCTGCTCGGCGGCGCGCCCGTCGCGCTCGCCACCGGCCGGGCGGAGCTCTCGTCGCGCATGCCCGTCGGCGAGCTCATCGACCGCGCCTTCCAGATGCTCGCGGCCCATGACGACCGCTCCCTCCCCGCGGGCGTCCGCATCGACGAGGTGACCGCGGGCCTCATCGGCATGCGGTTCGACGTCACCGAGGACGCCGCGGGCCGCGTCCTGCACGGGGCGCGCGACGAGCGGACCGCGCAGCTGCTCGGCAAGCCGACCACCTACGTGGGCCGCGAGCGCGAGCTCGCCATGCTCGTGGCCGAGGTCGATCGCTGCATCGACGAGGGCGCCGCGGGCGCGGTGCTCGTGACGGCCGAGGCCGGGATGGGCAAGTCGCGCCTGCGAAAGGAGCTCATCCGCAAGCTCCGCGAGCGGGGAGACAGGTTCGAGGTCTGGATCGGCCAGGGCGACCCCATGGGCGCCGGCGCCGCCTTCGGCCTGCTCGCGAGCGCGCTCCGGGACGCCCTCGGCGTCGCGGACGGCGAGCCCCTGGAGGCGCGGCAGCGCAAGGTCCGGAGCCGCGTGGAGCAGCACGGCGGCATCGACGCGCCCCGCGTCGCGGCCTTCCTCGGCGAGCTCGTCGGCGCGCCGTTCCCCGACGAGCACGACGTGCAGCTCCGGCTCGCGCGGCGCGACGCCGTGCTGATGGGCGACCAGCTCCGCCACGCCTGGGAGGACTTCCTCCGGGCCGCGTGCCGCGCGGGGCCCGTGCTCCTCGTGCTCGAGGATCTCCAGTGGGGCGACCTCCCCACCGTCACGATGGTCGACGAGGCGCTGCGCCAGCTCAAGGACATGCCGCTGCTCGTGCTGGCGCTGGGGCGGCCCGACGTGCGCCGGCTCTTCCCGAAGCTCTGGGAGGGCCGGCTGGCCCACGAGCTCCACCTCACGCCGCTCCCGCGCCGCGCGAGCGAGCGGCTCGTGCGCGAGGCGCTGGGCGCGCACGCGCGGCACGACCTCGTGGGGAGGCTCATCGAGCGCGCGGACGGCAACGCGTTCTTCCTCGAGGAGCAGATCCGCGCGGCCGCCGAGGGCAAGAGCGAGGGCCAGCCGGAGACGGTGGTGGCCATGGTGCAGGCGCGGCTGGAGACGCTCGACGCCGAGGCGCGGCGGCTCCTCAGGGCGGCGAGCATCTTCGGCGAGACCTTCAGGTCGAGCGCGGTCGCGGCGCTCCTCGGGAGCGCCGACATCGCGCAGGTCCTCGCGGAGCTGCTCCGGCGCGAGGTGCTCGTGCGGCGGGGCGAGGGGCGGCCGCGGGACGACGCGGAGTACTGCTTCCGCCATGCGCTCGTCCGCGAGGCCGCCTACGGCATGCTGACGGCGCGCGACCTCCGCATCGGCCACGCGCTCGCGGGCAGCTTCCTCGAGGCGGCCGGCGAGGGCGATCCGAGGGCGCTCGCCGAGCACTTCGAGCGCGGCGAGGAGCCCGAGAAGGCCGCCGAGTGGTACCTGCGCGCGGCCGACAACGCCCTGCGCGGCAACGACCTCGCCGAGGCGATCGCCTGCGCCGAGCGCGGCATCGCCTGCAGGCCGGATCCGGCCGCGGTGGGCGCGCTCCGCCTGGTCGAGGCCGAGGCGCTGCTCTGGCGCGGGGAGCCGGCCCTCGCGGAGCAGCGCGGGATCGAGGCGACGCGGCACCTCGTGCCGGGATCCGTGGCGTGGTTCTCGGCGTTCACGCAGCTCGCGGGGGCCGGGCACAAGCAGGGCCACTACGAGCGCGTCGAGCGCTGGATGATGGTCGTCCTCGGCACGGAGCCGCTCGACGGCGCGCGCATCGCGAAGAACGCCTGCCTGCTCGAGGGGGCGATCGTGCTCCTGCTCGGCGGCCGCTACGCGTGCGTCGACGCGCTGATCGACGCGGTCGAGCGGGCGACGGAGGACGCGTCGGCCGCGGATCTCATGATCGAGGCGAAGCTCCTCTACCTGCACGGCCTCCTCCGGCAGCACAACGGCGATCCGAGCGCCTGCATCGCGAGCATGAGCGCGGCGCTCGCCGCGTTCGAGGACATCGGCGATCGCCGCGAGGCGTGCCGGGCGCGGCTCAACATGGGCCTCTGCTACGTCCAGTTCGGGTACTTCGAGGCGGCGGCGGGGGTGCTCCGCGCCGGGCTCGAGGAGGCGGAGCGGATGGCGCTGGACGACCGGGTCCCGAACGCGCTGCAGAACCTCGGCCTCGCGCTGGCCCACGCGGGCGAGGTCGACGCGGCGAGGGCGGCCCTGCGGAGCTCGATCGAGGCGCTCACGCGCCGCGGCGACAGGCGGCGGGAGTGCGAGAGCCGGCTCCAGCTCGCGCGCGTCCTGCTCCTCGCGGGCGAGCCCGCGCTCGCCGAGGCGGAGTCGCAGGCGGCCGAGGCGCTCGCGCGGGGGGTGCCGGAGCGGCTCCCCGCGGCCATCGCGGCGCGCGCGCGCGCGCTGCTCGATCTCGGGCGCGCCGGCGAGGCGCTCGCCGCCACGACGGAGGCCCTGTCGCTTCTCGAGTCGGGCCGCCGTGACGAGGAGGGCCCGCTGGTGCGCCTGGTCCACGCCGAGGCGCTGGCCGCGACGGGCCAGATGGCCGAGGCCAAGGGCGCCATCGCCCTGGCCCGCAACGGGCTGCTCGTGCGGGCCGGGAGGATCGGCGATCCTGTCTGGCGCGAGCGCTTCTTGCGTGATGTCCCCGACAACGCGCGGATCCTGGAGCTCGCGCAAGGTTGGCTTGACGGACACGCGCCCTGAAGCGCCAGCCGCGCTGGGGCGAGAGCGAGAGGCCATCACGGCGTCCAGGGAGCCCGTATGGCGGTGATTCCGGCCGTCTGGCGGGAGCATCTTTTTGTCGCCCGGGACAGGCGACGTCGCAAGTAAGCTGAGCCTCTACCTCTGACCTTGTGTTCGAACACAGGGAGGCAGCTCCATGCTCAGGTCGTCCGTCGTTCTGATTCCCCTCATGGCCCTCGCCGTGTCTGTCTCGTGCAGCAGCGAAGACAGATACCGGCCTCCCACGACGGGGGACCTGCCCTCGAGCGGCGTCACGACCAGCGGTGGAGGGGACGGCGGGCAGGGTGGCGCCGGGCAGGGCGGCGGCGGCGGTGGGCAGGGCGGCGGCGGTGGGCAGGGTGGCGCCGGCGGGCAGGGTGGCGCCGGGCAGGGCGGCGGCGACATGCCGAGCTGTTCCAACGGCGCGAAGGACAGCAACGAGACAGACATCGACTGCGGCGGCGCCTGCGCAACGCCGTGCCGGGTCGATCAGGCGTGCGCGGAGGCCGCGGACTGCTTCTCAGGGCGGTGCGAGGAGCGCGACGGGGGCGGCGGCGACGCTGGGCGCGTGTGCGTGGCGGCGCAGTGCGACAACGGCGTGAAGGACGGCAACGAGACGGACACCGACTGCGGCGGCGGCGCCGCGCCGCGCGGCGACAACCCGGCGTGCCCGCCGTGCAAGACAAGCAAGGGCTGCGCGGCGGGCTCGGATTGCGAATCGTTGAGCTGCGTGAACGGCCAGTGTCTGGAGCCGGCCTGCAGCGACGGCGTGAAGAACGGCCAGGAGACCGACGTCGATTGCGGCGGGATCTGCCCCGGATGCCCGCCTGGCGACGCGTGCTCCAAATCGACCGACTGTCTCGAGCTCGTCTGCTACGAGCAAGTCTGCCAGGACGCGACCTGCAGCGACGGCGTGAAGAACGGCAAGGAGACCGACATCGACTGCGGCGGGACGGAGGGGTGCAACACCCGGTGCCCTGCCGGGCAGCGTTGCACCGCCAACACCGACTGCGAGACGTCGATCTGCAACAGCACGAACCACGTCTGCGCGTGCCCGGCGTGGATGGTGATCTCGCCCGTGAGCGGCGGCGGGAGCTACTGCATCGATCAATACGAGGTGACGAAGCAGGAGTACGATGTCTTCCTCATGGCGAACCCGGTGCTCGCCGGCATGCCGGCGGAGTGCGCAGGGAACATCTACCGTCCCTCGAGCGGGTGGCCTTACACGGAGGGGCGAGTGCCCGTCACCTACGTCGACTGGTGCGATGCCTACGCGTACTGCTCCTACATGGGCAAACACCTCTGCGGCAGGATCGGCGGAGGCGCGAACTCGCCTGCCGACTTCGCGACCCCGACGCGGAGCGAGTGGTTCAACGCGTGCTCCGGCCAGGGCGTGAACGAATACCCGTACAGCGATCTCTATAGTGAGGCGACCTGCAAGGTGGACGACCCGACGGGCGAGTTCGCCAAGAAGCCCGTGCCCCCCAACCCGATCCCGCCGATCTCGCTCTGCGAAGGCGGAATCACGGGCCTCTTTCATATGAGCGGCAACGTGGCGGAGTGGGAGAACTCCTGCGACGCGCAGGGCAATTGCCTCGTCCGCGGCGGCTCGCGGGCCTCGCAGCAGGACGCGGATGACATTGCGCGCGACGCGCTCAAGGCGGGCAGGTGCGATGCGCTCCTGGACCAGGATCGCCTCACCCCGTCTCCGGACATCGGCTTCCGCTGCTGTCTCTGAGCGTTCGCGCGGGGGGCGCTCCAGGCGGCCGCCCGGCCGCCGCGCTTGCGCCGGGCGCGCAGGGCGCTTGACGCGCCCCGCGCCGGCCGTGAGCGGGCGGCGGCCGCGCTCACCGGCGCCGCCGCCCGGCCGACAAGCTCACTGCGCCGGTTCGGGATCGCAGCCGTAGAGGACGTCGACCGCCGCCATGGCGTCGTCCTGGACCAGCCGGCACGCGTCGGGGCAGAGCGTGATCATGTCGTTCGCGATGTAGAAGGAGCCCGGGGCGCACGCCGCCGCGCTCGCCACCTGGCCGAACGATTGCGGCTCGCTCCCGTCGCCGGGCGTGTACTGGACGACCACGGTCGAGAGGTCGATGATCTCCCCCGGCGGCGAGTCCGGCACCGCGAACTCGCACGCGACCACCGCGCCCGTGATGACGCCCTCCGCGATCGCCTGGAACACCACATCATAAGAGTCCGTCTGGCAGAGCGGGAACCTGAGGCCGCCCGTCCTCTTGCTGAGCGTCTGGTAGCCCGTGCCCGGCGCCACGGCGGTGCCGCACGTCTCCTCGACCACGTCCGCGTCGGGCGCATAGGCGTCCGTGGCGACCGTGTTCTCGTGGAGCCCGACGATGCTGTGAAAGACGTAGTTGGGCGCGGTCGCGTCGCCGAAGACCGCCGGGTCCAGGCCGAACAGCAGCTCCTCGAAGTCCGTGGCGACCTCCTCCCAGGGCTGCCGCGTGTCGTCGATATAGATGTTGCGGGGGAGGTGCGTCGACTGGCAGCCCACGTGGTCGTCGGTGATCACGGTGATCACCTTGAACGAGTCCTCGCGCACCCACTCCGACCACCCGGCCGGCGCCACGCCGTGCTCGTCGGGCAGGCCGCCGTTGTAGCTCCCGAGGAGCACGCAGAGCGCGTCGTTGCTCCTGATCTCGTGGCTGTAATGGTAGAAGACGGGCGGGTTGTTCCCCGGCGCCTCCGGCACAGGGGCGCAGCTCGCAGTGCTGAGCGGGGCGCCGACGCAGATCGAGTCGTCTTCCTCCGCTGTGCCGTGCGCGGAGATCATGATGACGCGGTAATCGATGCCGCTCTCGCCGATGATCGAGGCGAAGCTCTCATTGATGTTGTTCTGTACGCTGATGATCTCGTTCGCCATGCTGGGCGAGTTGTCGATGACGAACACGATGTCGACCGGCCGCTTCGTCAGCGTGGCCTCGGCGACCGTGGCGACACAGGCCGTATCCGGCGTCACGGGGCCGCTGCCACCCGTGTTGGAGCCGCTGGAGCCGTTGCCGATCATCCCCCCGTCGTCACCGCCCGCGCCGCCCCCGCCCCCGCCTGCGCCACCCTCGCCGCCCCCACCCGCGCCGCCGGCTCCACCGACGTTCGCTCCAGCCGTCGCGTTCGCGTCGCCCTCCGCCCCAGAACTGCAGGAGCACCCTGTGGCGCCGGTCATCACCAGGACACCCAACCCAAGAAGCGGAACCAACATGGTAGACCGGGAGAGCTTCACATGAACCTCGACCGCAAGGGCGCACGAACGCGCTATTTCAGATTGCACAATTGCAACGAGATGTGGTGACGATTTTGACCTGACCGCGATTTTTCCCGGAGGCTGTTCCATGACATGTGTCATGGAAGCGTCTTTGTCATTCCACGTGGTGCACACGGCGGGGCGCGGTGGATGGCGGCGCGGGCACGGCCGCCGGCCACGCGCCACGCGCCACGCGCCACGCGCCACGCGCCACGCGCCACGCGCCACGCGCCACGCGCCACGCGATGCGCGGGCGAACGCCGGAGCGCGGCGCCGCGGCGCGTCGGGCGCCTCGGCTCCTCCGACGCTCCGCGTGGGCTGGATGGTCTCTGCACAATGCGCCCCTAGGATGCAGGTATGAGCCTACGTCATGACTTTCCTCGCATCGGCATCGATGCGATCGCCCTCGCCGTCCCCCGCCGCTTCGTCGAGCTCACCGAGCTCGCCGAGGCGCGGGGCATCGCGCCCTCCAAGTACCTGACCGGCCTGGGGACCCGCCGGATGGCGATCGCCGCGCCCGACGAGGATCCGATCACCCTCGGTGCCAACGCGGCCCGCCGCCTGTTCCAGCGGTCGGGCGCGAGCCCTGCGGACATCGGGCTCTGCGTCGTGGGCACCGAGACCGCCGTGGACCACGCGAAGCCGGCGGCCTCGTTCCTCCACGGCCTGCTCGGACTACCGAGCGCGTGCCGGGTCTTCGAGGCCAAGCACGCCTGCTTCGGGGGCACCGCAGGCCTCCTCAACGCGGTGGACTGGATCGCCTCGGGCTCGGCCCGCGGCCGCGCCGCGCTCGTCGTGTGCTCGGACGTGGCGCGCTACGCGCTCGGCTCCGCGGGCGAGCCCACCCAGGGCGCCGGCGCCGTGGCGTTGCTCGTGCGCGAGCGCCCGCGCCTCTTCGAGATCGAGGTCGGCCAGACCGGCACATATGCGCGCGACGTCTACGATTTCTGGCGGCCGCTCCACCACAAGGAGGCGCTCGTCGACGGTCACTACTCGGTGCAGTGCTACCTCGACGCCCTCGCCGGGGCCTACGGCGACTGGCGCCGCGTGGCGGGCGACGGCGATCCCCTCGCGCGCACCTGCTATCACGTCCCCTACGGCAAGATGGCCCGCAAGGCCCACCGCCACCGGCTGGCGATGGACGGCCTGACCGAGCAGGCCGCCGACGAGAGCTTCGCCGTCGAGGTGGAGCCGTCGCTCGATCTGCCGTCGCGCATCGGCAACATCTACACGGGCTCGCTCTACCTGGCGCTCGCGTCCCTGCTCAACGCGGAGGCCCGCGCGCTCGAGGGGCAGCGCGTCGGGCTGTTCAGCTACGGTTCGGGCTGCTGCGCCGAGTTCTTCGCGGGCAGGATCGGGCCAGAGGCCGGGGCGCTCGCGGCCGCCCTCGAGATCGACGCCCCGCTCGACGGGTGCCAACGCGCCTCCGTCGCGGAGTACGAGGCGCTGCGCAAAGGCGACGAGGCCGCCGACCGCCGGCCGGCGCCCGAGGGCGCCGAGCGCGGGGGAGCGAGCCTCGACAGCCGGGTGGTGTACCTGGGGCTCGACTCGAGCGAGCGGCGCGTCTACGCCAACGCGTGAGCGCCGGAGCGGGCCGCTCGCTCAGCCGGAGCCGGACGAGGGGGACGTGAGGTCCGAGAGCTTCACGGTGAAGAGCTCCGCCCCGCCGGCCGCAGCGACGACGACCCGCAGCGAGCCGGAGGGGGCGGGCCGCTTCAGGCGCGCGGCGACCGCGCGCGTGACCGGCGCGAGCGGCGCGATGATCTCGGCCATCGCCGAGCGCGCCATCACGCCGACCAGCATCGGCGCGCGCTCGCCGGCGGCCAGGGCGGCGCGGAGCATGCGCTCGGGTTCGAGGTGCGGGTCGCGCTGCTGCAGGCCGATCGCGATGAGGTAGCCCGTCGGTTCTCGCAAGGAGAGGAGATAACCCGTCAGCGACGCGGGGGCGCTGCTGCGGGCCGGAAGGCTCTGCAGCAGGCGCGCGAGCTCCGGGCGGTGATCGGCGAGCAGCTCGGCCCGCTCATCGTGATCGGACATGCCCGCCCGCCCCTGCTTCGCGTGGGCGTTCGGCGTGAGACCGCGGTTCCGCGGGGTGATCGTCGCAGCGTCTTTCGGGACCATGTTCCTCCAGCGAGGGCTCCTGCCCTCCGTTTTGTTTGTTCCGGTCACCGCGCCGCGCGTGTCACGAAATCGGACGCGGCCGCGCGCCGCTCGCAAACGCCGGCCGCACGAGGCTGCACCGGGGCGAGCTCGCAGCGCCCCGGCGCGCGCCTGTTCGCGGCCGCGGCCCGACGGATGACCGCCCGGCGCACGGCCGGCGGGGATGGCACGTCCTCGTGCCGCCGATGGCCGGCCAGGTGCCGGGAGCGGGCCGCGAGGGCGCCGTGAACCCTGCCTCGATCGGCAGAGAGCGCGCTGCGGCGGCTGCGCTCGTCATCCGTCGCGAGGGCGCGGACCTTGCGATGAGGCGCCGCCAGCTCGCTGCCCTCCGGCGCGGAGCGCTCCGGCGCCCGGTGCGCCTGCGCGGAGGAGCGTCAGCCAAGGGAGAGCCAGCCTATGCGAGATCGAATGGGGAGGATTGGACAGGTGATGGCCGCAGCCGCCATGGTGGGGGGCTGCGCCTCCACCGAGGCGCCTCGAGACCCCGCGCCGCCGGTGGACGGCGCGGCGGCGGCGCCCGCGGCGCCCGACACGGCAGCGACCCCCGCGCGCCTGCGGGCGGCGTACATCGCGGCCGTGCAGGCGTCGGCGCCCGAGAGCTACCGGGTGATCGAGGCGTCCCCGGGCGGGAACAAGGCGAGCCTGCGCGCGCCGAACCCGGCGCACCGGCTCGCGGTCGATTTCAGCGCGTCGGGCGTGCGGATCGCGCCGGAGGAGGGCGATGCGCGGTGGAGCTTCTCGATGGCCGCCGCCCGGTACGGATGCGCGGGCGATCTGCGCGAGGTCGCGCGCGTGTCCCCGAGCGCCGCGAAGAACCGCGTGGAGCTCCGCCGGCAGGGTGCGTCGCCGGGCGAGGGGCTCGTGGAGTGGTACGTCAACGGGCCGCTCGGGCTGGAGCAGGGCTTCACGGTGCCCGGGGCGCCTCCCTGCGTCGCCCCTGGGGACCAGGACCTCGTGATCGAGCTCGCCCTGGGCGGCGATCTCCGCGCGACGCCGCTCGCCGGCGGCGACGGGGTCGCGCTGCGCGAGGCGTCCGGCGCGGTGGCGATGCGGTACACGGATCTCCACGCCACCGACGCCGCGGGGCGGACGCTGCCCGCGTGGATGGAGCTCGGCGTCGACGAGCGCACGCTGTCGCTGCGCGTGGACACCGCCGGGGCCGCGTACCCGGTGACGGTGGACCCGCTCGCCGCCTCGGAGCGGACGGCGCTCATCGCGGTCGATGGCTCGACCCCGATCCACCTGAACGGCGACGCGATCGCCATGTCGGGCGACACCGCGATCGTCGGGGCGCCCGGGAGCGCGGCGTACGTGTTCGTGAAGAGCGGCGGCGCCTGGACGCAACAAGCCAGGCTCGTCCCGGGCGACGGGCCCGCAGGCGAAGGCTTCGGCGCCTCGGTCGCGATCTCGGCGGACACGGCCGTGGTCGGGGCGCCCTGGGGGACCGGGGGCGCGGGCGCCGCCTACGTGTTCGTGCGGAGCGGGGGCGCGTGGTCCGAGCAGGCCAAGCTCGTCGCGAGCGGCGGCGCCTCGAACCCCGCGGGCGGGGCGGTCGCGGTCAACGGGGACCGGGCCGTCCTCTCCGCCGAGACGTCGGTCTACGTGTTCGCCCGCAGCGGCGGCGCATGGAGCGAGGAGGTCGAGCTCGTCGCCCCGGCCGGCGCCAACGCCTGGAGCACGCCGCCCGTCGCGATCGAGGGCGGCACGGTGGTCGTGGGCTCGCCGGGGGACTCGTGGTGGTGGGAAGGCAATGGCGAGGGCGCCGCCTACGTGTTCGACGCGAGCGACTGGGGCGGCGCGCACCGGCTCGCTGCGGACCCGCCGCAGGCGTTCGACCGCTTCGGCAGCTCGGTCGCGATCTCGGGCGGGCGCATCCTCGTGGGCGCGCCGGGCGTCCTCAGCCCGCCGATGCCGTGGTACGAGCTCGGGCGCGGCCTGGCCTACGTGTTCGACCGCGGGGCGAGCGGCTGGCGCCAGGACTCCAGGCTGATCGCGACCGACGGCAGGACGGGGGATGGCCTGGGGAGCGCCGTGGCGCTCTCCGGCAGCATGGCGGTCGCCGGCGCGATCCTGGCCGATCGCCTCGATCAGCCGGACGCGGGCGCGGCGTACGTGTTCTCGCCGGCGGGCGGCGAGTGGATCGAGATCGAGAAGGGCAAGCTCACCGGCAACGGCCCGACCGACGGCGCCTTCGGCAAGGCCGTCGCCGTGTCGGGGAGCTCGGTCATCGCGGGCTCTCCCGCGTACGCGTTCGAGCTCGCGCAGGACAGCGACGGCGACGGGGTGGTCGACGGCGACGACAACTGCCCCGCCGCCGCGAACCCGTCGCAGGTGGACGCCGACGCCGACGGGCACGGCGACGCGTGCGACCCGCGGTGCGTGACCTTCCGGCGCGGCCTGAGCGGCGGCGTGGCCGACGCGACGCTCTGGCAGGTGTCGCCCACGTGGAACGACGGCGCGAGCACCACGCTCTCGACGGGCACCGGCACGGGCGGCGTCCGGCGGAGCCTCCTCCGGGTCAACCTCGCCGGCATCCCGGCGAGCGCGGAGATCGCCTCGGCGACGCTGTCGCTGTACCAGACGTACAAGATCGAGAGCAGCACCGTGCGCGTCCACAGGGCCACCGCCGCGTGGACGGAGTCGGGCGTCACGTGGGGCAACTTCGGCGGCGGCGGCCATTTCGATCCGGCGATCGAGGCCTCCTTCGTCACCGGCGGTCCCTCCGGCACAACCGGCTTCCGGAACGTCGACGTGACAGCGCTCGCGCAGGCCTGGGTGAGCGGCGAGCTCGCCAACCACGGCGTGCTGATCGAGGAGGCCGCGGTGACCCGGAGCTCGCTGCGGAGCAGCGAGAGCGCGAGCACCACGGAGCGGCCGGCGCTCACGGTCTGCTATCACGACACCTGCGAGGACGGGATCCAGAACGGCGCCGAGTCCGGCGTCGACTGCGGGGGCCCGAGCTGCGCGCCGTGCGCCCCCGGCAGCGTCCTCTGGAGCAAGCGCTTCGTCAACGGCTGGCACGAGTCGATGCGCGCGCGCGCCGTCGCGGTCGACAGCGCGGACAACGTGATCTTCGGCGGCTACGCCTATGGCACGATCGACTTCGCCGGACAGGGCGACCCGACGCTCATGGAGATGTTCAACACCAAGTACCTCGCCAGGCTCGACGCCGCGGGGAACCACGTGTGGGACAAGCGCCCGCTCGGCGGCAGCACCTTCCTGAGCGTCGCCGCGTCGGACACCGGCGAGCTGATCGCGGGCTCGGACTCCGGCCTTCAGCGGTTCACCGCGTCGGGCGATCTCCTCGCGGAGGTCGTCGGCCTCTCCCAGGTCGAGGTCGCCCGAGCCGGCGCGGGCGCCGCGGTCGCCGGCGTCCTCTGGGACACGGTCGATCTCGGCACCGGCCCCCTCGGCGGCGGGCCAGGCAGCGACCTCCTGGTCGCGAAGCTCGGCGCGGCCGGCGCGCCGCTCTGGATCAGGACCTTCGCGGCGGACCCGAACGAGAGTGCTCCCAAGAGCGTCGCCGTCGACGGCGCGGGCAATGTCATCGTGCTCGGCAGCTTCTCCGGCGCCCTCGACCTCGGCGGCGGACCGCTGGCGAGCTCGCCCGCGGCTCGGGGCGTGTATCTCGCGAAGTTCGATGCGGCCGGCAATCACGTCTTCAGCCAGGTCGTCTCCGGCACGCCGAACGAAGGCGAGGTCGCAGCGACCCCCTCCGGGGAACTGGTCGTCGCCCTCGGAACGACCGTGATCAAGTTCACCGCCTCCGGCGCGCCCCTGTGGAGCGTCGATACGAGCGGCCTCGGCCTGCTCTCCAGCTACTGGAACCTCCCTGCCGTCGCCGTCGACAGCGCCGGCAACGTGTTCATCAACCCACGCGGCGCGATCGCGAAGCTCTCGCCGTCGGGCGCCCTGCTGTGGTCCGTCGACCCGATCGGCAGCGCGGACCGCGGCGAGATCTTCGATCTGGCCGTGGACAGCGCCGGTAGCGTGATCGGCGTGGGCACGTACGCCTACGAGGACGCGATCGTCGTGAAGCTCGCCCCGTAGCCCGAGCAGCGCCCCGGCGCGCTCGCGGTCGTCGCGGGCTCCTGGCCGCCTGGCCAGGAGCCCGGAATCACGAGCTCCGCGCGCGGGCAGTCGACTCCAGCCCGCCGGGCACGAAGTCCGTCCCCTTCTGGACACGGTCGTTCCACGTCTCGGGGGGCTTGCCTGAAGGCGCCTCCCTCATCGTGATGCACCCCGGCACCGGGCACACCAGCGCGCACAGATTGCAGCCGATGCACTCCTCTTCGTCGACGAACGGGACCCGCGACGGCGCCGCCTCCCCGCTCGGATCCGCCGTCACCGCGCGATCCGGGATGACCTTCGGGAGGTGGGTGTGGCCCGCCGCGCGCGCCTCCGCCTCCGTCCTCCCCGGCAGGTGGATGCACTGGTGCGCCCCGTCCATGCAGGCGACGTAACAGAGCTGGCACCCGATGCACTTGTCGGCGCTGATGTCCGCGACCACGCGGTACGAGAGGTCGAGCTCGCCCCACTCCTGGACCTGCGCGATCGCCCTGCCGCGCAGCTCGTTCACCGAGCGCATCCCGTGATCGTCGAGCCAGTCGCTGAGCCCCTCGATCATCTCCTCGACGATGCGGTAGCCGTAATGCATCACCGCGGTGCAGACCTGGACGCTCGTCGCGCCGAGCGCGATGAACTCGGCGGCGTCGCGGGAGTTCGAGATGCCGCCGATGCCAGAGATGGGCAGCCGGCCGACGCCGGGGTGGCGCGCCAGCTGGCTCAGCAGGTGGAGCGCGATCGGCTTGACCGCGGGCCCGCAATACCCGCCGTTCGTCGACGCCCCGCCGACCCGCGGGAGCGGGACCATCCGCTCCAGATCGACGCCCATGAGCGACTTGACCGTGTTGATCAGCGAGACGCCGTGCGCCCCGGAGCGGAGCACGGCCTCGCCCGGCTCCAGGATGTCGCCGACGTTGGGCGTGAGCTTCACGATGACCGGCGTCGTCGCGAACTCGACGGCCCAGCGCGCGATCTCCTGGAGGACCGCCGGCTCGTTGCCGACGGCCGAGCCCATGCCGCGCTCGCACATCCCGTGCGGACAGCCGAAGTTGAGCTCGAGCCCGTCCGCGCCCGTGTCCTCGGCCTTGCGGATGATCTCGCGCCACTCGTCCTTCGTCTCGACCATCAGCGAGGCGATGAGCGCGTGGCCCGGGTAACGCCGCTTGATCTCGCGCATCTCCTTGAGGTTCACGTCGAGCGGACGATCGGTGATGAGCTCGACGTTGTTGAGCCCCATGAGCCGCGTGTTGCCGTAGTCGATGCCGCCGAACCGGCTCGACACGTTGACGATGGGGTTCCCCAGCGTCTTCCAGACGGCGCCGCCCCAGCCGGCGTCGAAGGCGCGCCGGACCTGATCCCCTGTGTTGGTCGGCGGCGCCGACGCGAGCCAGAACGGGTTGGGGCTCTTGATCCCGGCGAAGTCGATAGAGAGGTCGGCCATCGCTCAGCTCCCTTGCGGTGAGGGCCCAGGCGCCGCGCCGCCCGCCCGCGTCATCATCGCTTCGTGCATCGCGCGCGCGGCGATCTTCGCCTCGGCGACCGCGTTGACGACCTCCTTGCCGCCGTTCACGCAGTCGCCGCCGCTGTAGACCTTCGGGTTGCCGGTGCGGTGGGTCGCCGGGTCGACCACCACGCGCCCCCTCGCGTCGAGCACCACGCCCTCGAACGCGAGCGCCACCTGCGTCGCCCGGCTCTGCCCGATCGCGACCGCGACGAGGTCGGCGGGCAGGAGCTCCTCTTCGACCGGCCCGGGCGCAGAGCCCCGCGCGCCGGTGTCGGCGGGCGCGTCGGCGGGCGCGATCCGCAGCGCGACGACCTTGCCGCCCTCGCGCACCACCTCGACCGGCACCCGGTTCTCGACGAGGCGCGCGCCGGCGACCCGCGCGCCCTCGAGCTCGTGCGCGTAGCCCGACATCTCGGCCTCGGAGCGGCGGTACACAACGGACACGTCGACCCCGAGCAGCGCCAGCTCGTGGGCGACGTCGAGCGCCGTGTTGCCGCCGCCGATGACGACCGCGCGCCTCACGCCCGCGAGGTCGAGGCCCGGGTCGGCCTTGAGCCGCTCGATGAACGCGGTCGCGCCCACCACGCCGTCGCCGTCCTCCCCGCGGAGGGCGAGGCGCGCGTCGGCGCCCAGGCCGAGCCCCAGGAAGACAGCGTCGTACTCCGCGAGCAGGTCGCGCGCGGAGACCTCCCCCGGCCCGGCCGCCTGCGCGACGACCGAGACGCCGGCGCGGAGCTCGACGTCCCCGAGCGACAGGACCCACTCGAGCTCGTGGAGCGCCTCGTGCCCCTTCATCTTGTAGGGCGCGATCCCGAGCGTGTTCAGGCCGCCGGGGATCGCCTTCCGCTCGAAGATCACGGCGCGGTGCCCCTCGAGGGCGAGGTAGCCCGCCGCGGCGATCGACGCGGGCCCCGCGCCCACGAGCGCGACGCTCTTGCCGGTGGGCGGCTTCGCCCGGAAGATCCGCGGATCGCGCGCGAGGGCCGACTCGACCGCGTAGCGCTGGAGGCGGCCGATCGCGATCGGCTCGCGCCCCCACCCGTTGTAGACGCAGTCGCCCGCGCAGAGCACCTCGACGGGGCAGGCCTGCCCGCACGACTGGCCGAGCAGGTTGGCCGTGAGGATGGTGCGGGCCGCGCCCTTCACCTGGCCGGCCGCGATCTTCCGGATGAAGGTGGGGATATCGATCGCCGTCGGGCACGCTTTGACGCAGGGCGCGTCGACGCAATAAAGGCACCGGTTCGCCTCGGCGATCGCCTCGGCGTCGTTGTAGCGCGGGCTCTTGTCCTCGAATCGCTCTTCGATCCGACCGGACGGGAGGGCTGAGAGGCGTATCGGGGCTCGGGTCATGCTGGCGCTCGCGCGGCTCCTCTCGGGTGGATGGGTGGTGACTAGAAGGTCTGGGCTCCCTGGCTCGGGCCGAGCCGGCGCGGGAGGTAGCGCCCGGCGCCCCGCTCGACGTCGAGCTTGCCGTCCGCGCACTGGACCCGGCCGTTCACGATGACGTGCGTCGGCTTCCCCTTCACCTCGAAGCCCTCGAAGATGCTCCGATCGCACCGGTGATGGTGGGTCTTCGCGGAGATCGTGCTCGTCCCCTTCGGGTCGAAGACCACGAGATCCGCGTCGCCGCCCGGCACGATCGAGCCTTTGCGCGGGTACAGCCCGAAGATCTTCGCTGGCTGCGTGGAGAAGAGATCGACGAAGCGGTGGACGTCGATCCGCCCGTCGAGCACCCCGTAAGTCCAGAGGAGGGCGAGGCGGTTCTCGATGCCGGCGGCGCCGTTCGGGATCCGCGAGAAATCGTCCTTGCCCATGTCCTTCTGGCCGACCTGGTTGAAGGGACAGTGGTCGGTCGCCACGGTCTGGATGAGCCCCGACGAGAGCGCGGCCCACAGCGCGTCCTGGTGGCCCTTCGGCCGGATCGGCGGGCTCATCACGTAGGCCGCCCCCTCGAAGCCGGGCTTCTCGTACACCGAGTCGTCGAGCAGGAGGTACTGCGGGCACGTCTCGGCCATGACCACCTGGCCCCGGCTCCGCGCCTCGGTGACCGCGGCGAGCGCCTCCTTGCAGGTGAGGTGGACGATGTAGATCGGCTCGCCGATCATCCGGGCGAGCATGATCGCGCGCCCCGTCGCCTCGCCCTCGATCGGCGCGGGGCGGCTCTGCGCGTGGTACCGCGGGTGGGTCTTGCCCTCCTTCAGGAGCTTCTTCTGGAGCGCGACGACCGCGTCGCCGTGCTCGGCGTGGACGGTCACGAGCGCGCCGAGGCCCTTGGCGGCCTCCATCACCTGGATGAGCTCCGGATCGTCGACGCCGATGGCCCCGCGGTAGGCCATGAAGGTCTTGAACGACGGGATGCCGTGCTCGCGCGTACAGACGGCCATCTCCTTGAGCGTGTCGTCGCCGAACCAGGTGACGGCCATGTGGAAGGCGTAGTCGGAGACCGCCTTCTTCGCCTTCTCGTTCCACATCGCGAGCCCGTCGAGCAGCGCCTGCCCTCGGGCCGGGATCACGAAATCGATGATCGAGGTCGTGCCCCCGGCGACGCCCGCCGCCGTGCCGGTCTCGAAATCATCGGAGCTCTCCGTCCCCATGAACGGCAGCTCCATGTGCACGTGGGCGTCGACCCCGCCGGGGAAGATGAGCTGCCCCGAGGCGTCGATCACGGTGTCCCCCGCCCGCTCCTTCGACAGCCCCGCGCCGACCGCGGCGATCTTCCCGTCCTCGCAGTAGACGTCGCCGACGAACCGGTCGCTCGCTGTGATGATCTCGCCGTTCTTGATCAGGATGCCCATGTTGCTCCTCCGCGGGTGAGCGCCGGGCGGCGGGTCCCCTCCGGGGGGCGGCGCCGCCATGGCGAGGGAAACACCGGGGGAGAGAGCCGTCCGCGACCAGCGCCCCGGCGCTGCTGGTGTCTTCGCGGTGGACTTCGCATCGCTCGTCGCGCTCGTTGCGCTCGTTGCCTGACCTCGCCGTCCTCCCGCCGCCCCGGGCCCTCAGGGCAGCTGTTCCGTGAGCTCGCCGTACGTCTCGGGCCGGCGATCGCGGTAGAACTGCCACGTCCTCCGCACCTCCTCGATCAGGTCGAGGTTCATCTCGGCGACGACGAGCTCGTCCTTGTCCTCGCTCCCCGTCGCGAGGAAGCTGCCCCGCGGGTCGCAGAAGTAGCTCGTCCCGTAGAACTTACCGATGTTCCACGGCGCCTCGGTGCCGACGCGGTTCGAGGCGGCGATGAAGTAGCCGTTGGCCACGGCGTGCGCGGGCTGCTCGAGCTTCCAGAGGTACTGGGAGAGCCCGGCGACCGTCGCCGAGGGGTTCCACACGATCTCGGCGCCGTTCAGGCCGAGAAGCCGCGCCCCCTCCGGGAAGTGGCGATCATAGCAGATGTAGACGCCGATCCGCGCATACCGCGTCTGGAACGTGGGATAGCCGAGGTTCCCCGGCTTGAAGAAGAACTTCTCCCAGAACCCGTTCGTGTGCGGGATGTGCGTCTTCCGGTACTTGCCGAGGTACGTGCCGTCGGCGTCGACCACGGCGGCCGTGTTGTAGTAAACGCCCGCCATCTCCCGCTCGTAGATCGGGATGATCATCACCATCTTGTACTTCTTGGCGTACGCCGCGAGCCGCTCGACCGTCGGGCCGGGGACGGGCTCGGCCACATCGCACCATTTCGCGTCCTGCGAAGGACAGAAGTAAGGTGTATTGAAGACCTCCTGCAAACAGAGGATCTGCACACCCCTCTTCCCCGCCTCGTCGATGAACGACAGGTGCTTCTCGAACATCGCGTCCCGGATGGCCATGACGGAGGCGCCGTCGTCGCCGATCGGGGTGGAGCACTGGATCAGCCCGCCAAGTACATTCCGTGCCATCAGAACCACCTCGTGATGACGATCTTGCGCTCCGTGTAGAAGTCGATGGCCGTCGGGCCGTGCGCCTTCAGATCGCCGAAGAAGCTGCCCTTCTGGCCGCCGAAGGGGAAGAAGGCCATGGGGGCCGCGACGCCGATGTTCACGCCGACCATCCCGGCCCCGACGCGGTGCTGGAACTCGCGCGCCGCGCGGCCGCTCGACGTGTAGATCGACGCCGCATTGCCGTACTCGCTCCGGTTCGCGATCGCGATCGCCTCGTCGAGATCGTTCGCGCGCATCAGGCACGCGACCGGCCCGAAGATCTCCTCGGTCGCGATCACCATCCCTGGCCGCACATCGTCGAAGACCGTGGGCCCCACCCAGTTGCCGTTCGGATACCCCTCGACCCTGGCGTCCCGGCCGTCGAGGAGGAGCGTCGCCCCCTCCGCCACGCCCTGGTTGATGTACGAGAGCACCCGGTCCCGGTGCGCCGCCGAGATCACCGGGCCCATGGTCACGCCCGGCTTCGAGCCGTCGCCCAGCACGATCCCCTTCGCGTGGCGGACCAGCCCGTCGCGCACGGCCTCGTAGGTGTCGCCGACGCACACGACGACGCTGCCGGCCAGGCATCGCTGGCCCGAGCAGCCGTAGATGGACTCGGCCACGTTGGCGACCGTCATCTGCCGCTCGGCGTCCGGCATCACGACGAGGAAGTTCTTCGCCCCGCCGAGCGCCTGGACCCGCTTCCCCGCCTCCGCGGCGCTCTTGTACACGTGGCGCGCGACGGCCGACGAGCCGACGAACGAGACGCCCGCGATGTCCCTGTGCGCGCAGAAGGCGTTCACGACGTCGCGGCCGCCGTGGACCAGGTTCACCACCCCGGGCGGCAGCCCGACCTGCTCGATCAGCTCGAAGATGCGCTGCTGCGAGAGCGGGACCTGCTCCGACGGCTTGAGCACGAACGTGTTCCCCGTCGCGATCGCGTACGGCAAGAACCAGAGCGGCACCATCGGGGGGAAATTGAACGGCGAGATCGCCGCGAAGACGCCGAGCGGCTGGCGGATCGTGTGGCAGTCGATCCGGGACGCCACGTCCTCGAGGCCCTGCCCCATCAGGAGGGCCGGGATGCCGGCCGCATGCTCGACGTTCTCGATGCCGCGACCGAAATCGTTCCGGGCCTCGGCCAGCGTCTTGCCGTGCTCGGAGGTGCAGATCGCCGCGATCTCATCGCGATGGGCGTCGAAGACCTCGCGCAGCTTGAAGAGGTAGCGCGCCCGCTGCACCGGCGGCGTCGCGCTCCAGCCGGGGAACGCCGCCTGCGCGGCCTTCACCGCCGCGTCGACGTCGGCCGCCGTCGAGAGGGGCACCTCCGCAAGAGATTCCCCGGTCGCCGGGTTCTTCACCTCGAGGCGCGTCGTCCCCGAAGCTCGAGACCAGGCTCCGCCGACGAAGTTTTCCAGCACACGCATCGTGAAAAACCCTTCCCCCCGGCGAGGTCGTCACTCGGCAGCCCCGACCAACAGGCCGGGCGCCGCCCCTGGCTGCTGGGCATCACAGCCCACCGATCGAGCGCTACATGCGGTGGGGGCCATCCGTCAAGCCTCGGTGCGACGCGGCGCGCACCGCACCCGCCTGCGGAAGATCCCCAGCGCACATCCCGTAGCATAGACCACAGAGCAGCTGGCGGCCCACCGTGCAACTGCCCAGCAGCACGTCATGAAATACTTTGGAAATAACTCGGGTATGCCCTGGGTGCGCCGCGCGAACGACGCGAACGAGAGGACCATGCCGCTCGAGCGACTCCATCCGCCGCGATGCCCCACGTCGAGCCGGCCCGGCGCGGCACCCTCGCCGCCACGCGCGGCGCGGCGCGCGCGGCGAGCGAGTCGCGCGCGCCGCGTCGACGCGCGGCGCGGCCCGTCCACCGGAGCACCGCATCGAAAGTCGCTCGTGGTCGTTGCTCCGTCGATCGAACCGTCCTAGGTGCACCCCATGGACCTCGCGGATCCTTGCCCGGTGGCCAGGCGCACGACTATCCCAGGGGATGGCTGTGCGCGCTGGCGGCTCGGCGGTGCGCAGACGTAAGATCGGTGCGCGCTCGGTGAGACGATGACGAAACCCAGCATGCTGTTCGACACGACGGAGCACGTGCTCATCGCCGTCCACGGCAGGGAACCGCCGACCGACGAGGAATGGGAATCGTATATGCAGGCGGCGGGCAGTCTCCCGCCCGCCTGCACGAAGACTCTCGTGGTGACCGCCGGGGGGGGACCCAACGCGAAGCAGCGGGCGTCCATCAACGACTACGTGAGCAAGACCGCGCTCACCGTGGCGATCTGCACGGACGCGCTCCTCGTCCGGCAGATCGGGACTGCGCTCAGCTGGTTCAACCCGCGGGTCAAGGCGTTCCGGGGCAGCGACGTCGTGGCCGCGCTGCGCTATCTGGAGATCACCGGGCCTGAGGCCGCCCTGGTGCAACACAAGGTCACGAAGATGAGACTCGAGATCGAGGGCCGGCCGTCCCGCGCGCCGCGCTGACCCGGGGGCCGCCGGGGAGATCGTGGCGACGCCTGGGGCGCGGGGGTGGTAGGAGGGTGGCAGGAGGGGGACCGGACCACCGCGATGAACACGACCCGCTGGCAGCAGCTCATCTCCTCGCGAGAGGCGCGAGAGGCGCGAGAGGCGCGAGAGGCGCGAGAGGCGCGAGAGGCCCCGAACGGCGCGTGGCGTCCCCGCTTCTTCCGCCCGGCGCGCGAGGACGACGCGGAGGAGCTCGGCCGCCTGCTCCACGACGACGCCCGGATCGAGATCTTCGACACGATCGACCGGCAGCTCGCCGATCTCGTGAAGACCCGCCACCCCCGGGAGCGCCTCGGTGAGCGGGACATCGCGCGGCTCGTGGGAGAGCGCCTGAACGGCGCCCCCATCGAGGCCTATGGAGTCTGGGTCTACTATCCGTGGTCGCACCGCCTCGTGCACCTGCTCGATGAGGCGGAGTTCGTCGAGCTGCGGACCGACCGGAACAAGCACAAGATCAGCGGCGAGGAGCAGGCGGCGCTCGCCCGCCGGCGCATCGGCGTCGTCGGCCTCTCCGTGGGGCAGTCCGTGGCGATGACCATCGCGCTCGAGCGGGGCGCTGGCGAGCTGCGCCTCGCGGACTTCGATCACCTGGATCTCTCGAACCTGAACCGGATCCGGACCGGCGCGCACAACCTCGATCTGCCGAAGGTCGTCGCCACGGCGCGCGAGATCGCCGAGCTCGATCCGTTCCTCGACGTGAAGTGCTTCCCCGAGGGGGTCACGGCGGACAATATCGATCGCTTCCTGCTCGACGGGGGCAAGCTCGATGTCCTCGTGGACGAGTGCGACAGCCTCGATATCAAGCTCCTGCTCCGCGCGAACGCGCGCGCCCACCGCATACCGGTCGTGATGGAGACGAGCGACCGTGGGCTCATCGACGTCGAGCGCTTCGATCTGGAGGGCGATCGGCCGATCCTTCATGGGCTCGTCGGCGATCTCACGCCCGAGCGCCTCCGCGGCCTGTCGACCGAGGACAAGGTGCCTTATGTCATGCAGATCATCGGGCAAGACGCGATCTCGCTCCGGCTCCGCGCGTCGCTCATCGAGGTGCAGCAGTCGGTGAGCACATGGCCTCAGCTCGGGTCCGCGGTCGTCCACGGGGGCGCGGCGGCGGCGGACACGGCGCGCCGGATCGCCCTCGGGGAGCCGGTGCGGTCAGGCCGGTATTATGTCGACCTGGAGGAGCTCATCAGCGGCCCCGAGGGGGAGCCCGCCGCCGCGGACGCGCCGCGCGCGCCGGGCCCTGCCCTCACCGCGGCGGCGGGCCCGCTCCCGGCCGCCGAGGCCGGCGCCGTCGAGCTCGACCCGGAGCGGCTGCGGCGGCTCGTCGCGGCGGGCGTCGCGGCGCCCTCGGGCGGCAACTGCCAGCCCTGGCTCTGGGTCCACGAGGGCCGTCGCCTCGGGCTGTTCCACGACCGCGCCCGCTCCGAGTCGCTCGCCGACTTCCAGGGCGCGGGCGGCGTGGTCGCGCTCGGCGCGGCCGCCGAGAACGTCGTCCTCGCCGCGCACCGCGAGGGGCTCAGCGTGCGCGTCTCACCGTTCCCGCGCGAGGGCGACGAGGACCTGGCCGCGACGTTCGCCTTCTTCGGCGCGCCGCCCCCCGGCGCCGAGGAGCACGCCCTGGATGGCCTCGCGGACGCCATCGGGCTCCGGCACACGAACCGGCGCCCTGGCCAGCGGGCGCCGCTCGCGGAGGAGCACCGCGCCGCCCTCCGCGCCGCTGTCGAGTCCATCCCCGGGGCGCGCCTCGAGCTGCTCGATGCGCCGGCGGAGCTCGACGAGATCGGCGGCCTCATCGGCGCCGGCGATCGGCTCCGGATGCTCGCGAGGCAGACCCACGCCGACATGATGAGGGAGGTCCGCTGGACCGAGGCGGAGGCCGAGGCGCGCCGGGACGGGCTGTTCGTCGGCACGCTCGAGCTCTCGCCGACCGATCTCGCGGGCTTCAAGATCTGCCGGGATTACCGCGCCCTGGAGCTCGTGCGGCGCTGGGGCGGCGGCCGGGGGCTGGAGAAGATGGCGCAGAAGGCGATCCGCTGCGCGACGGCCGTCGGGCTGATCACCCTGCCGCGCGCCAGGCTCACCGACTATTTCCAGGGCGGCAGGGCGGTCGAGCGCGCGTGGCTCACGGCGACGCAGCTGGGCATCGCGGTCTACCCGATGACGACATTGCCTTACCTGTTCGCCCGGCTGATCCGGGGCCGCGGCGAGGGGCTCGACGCGGAGACCGCGGAGGCCGCCACCGGGCTCCGGGAGCGCTATCTCCGGCTGTTCGACGTCACCGACGCGACGGCGGAGGTCCTGCTCTTCCGCCTGTCGCTCGCGGGCCCCGTGTCGGCGCGCTCCCTCCGCCGCCCCCTCGACGACGTGCTCATCGTGCGCTGACCCGGCGGCGCGGGCGGCCCCCAGCGGCCCGCGCGCAGCCGGCCCTCACGGCGGCGTCGGGCGATCGCCAAAGAGCCAGCCGCGCGCGGCTCCCTCGTCCTTGAAGACCCGCACGAACTGCGCCGTCCCCGCCTCACGGGCGATCCGGCTCGCCTGCAGCGCCGCGAGATCGCTTTGCACGAGCTCAGCGGCCCTGATCACCCCCATCGCGGTCGAGGTCGCCGCGATGTCGCGGAGGAGCTCCGTCGCCTCCTCGGAGGCGATGGAAAAGCCACGGAAGTCCACGAGGACGCGAATCCTCCGGCCGTAGAGCGAGCCGAGGGCCTTCTTGTACTCCGCGGCGTACGCTTGCGCCTCCTCCGTGCGCACGACGCCTTGCAACGTGACCTCGATGAGAGCGTTGATGAGGTCGATCTTGAGCTGGTACATGCCGCCTCACCTGAAGAACCGAGACCGAGAGACCATAGCGTCGCGCCGCCGCTGATCCAGGCCGTTATCGCAGCTTCGGCTCGGTGAGCCGGTAGATATGCTCCACGAACTCCGGGACGAGCTCCCTGGCGACGATCCACAGCCGTCCTTCGCCGAGGTCGTGCAAGCCGGCGGGACCGTCGTACGTCAGCTTGCCGCGCTCACCGAAGTAGATGAACGACTTCCTGTCGTGGCTGCGGAACCAGCCGCACGCCGCGTCGAGCAGCGGGCCGAGCGCGGCGTCTCCGCCGGAACGCATCGGGAAGATGCGGACCGAGTCGAGGAGGCGGAAGAGGTTCGTGCCAAGCTCGCCGAGCTCGAGGACCGCGACCGCCAGCGGCTCGCCGTGCTGGCGTGCCACGAGGAGCAAGCGCTCCCGCTCCAGGCCCGCGCTGCGCCAGCGCTCGACGCAGGGCCCCATCCCGAGCCTGCCGGGCACGAGATCGAGCGACTCCGCGTACATGCGCGGCGACGTCGCGCACAGGAGGCCGAGCAGCGCCGCCTGCTCCCCAGGGGTCGGCTCGCCGATCTCGATCGGCCCGCCGCCCACGTAGGGAGCGCGCGGCGCGGCGCGCGCGTCCACCCCCATCAGGCGGAAAGGCAGCGACAGCACGTGGCCCGTCTCCTGGCGCGCGCGGGCGAACTCGAACAGCGATCGCTCGTTCCACGCGACGTGCGCCTCCGCGTAGGCGATGATCCAGCGGCACTCCGGGTCGGCCATCGCGTGCTCGAAGCAGCGAGTGAACATGTCGCGGAGCACCTGCCGGGAGCTCAGGTTCGACGCGGACTTTGGCCGCTTCGCGAGCTGATGAATCATCCACGTGCTGTGGTATGGCTTCATGATCGAGAAATTGCCCTCGATCCCGTGCTCGGACAGACACGCCACGTTGTACAGGAGGTGCGGCACCGCCGCGGCCTTCTGCGCCATGGTCAGGAAGCTCGGCTTGATGGCCTCGAAGTGCTCCGGCCGCCGCCCGGAGAGGTTGAAATAGCCGGACGAGTCGAAGAGATCCCAGAGCTCCGCCTGCCACGCGGTCCCTCCGTAGGTCGTCGCGTGCAGGATGCGGGACACGAGCCTGAGCCAGCGCCGCTCGTCCTCGCGCCGCGCGGCGGTCACGTGCACGCTGCAGAGCTGGGTGTCCGCGCCCTCCACCACCGACACCGACCGCACCTCGCCCCGCAGGTGGACGACGCCGTCGTCGCCGTCGGGGAGCTCCAGCGAGAGCTTGTGCCTGGGGAGCAGCGGCGGGTGCCCCCTCGTCAGCGCCATCCGCAGGCCCGAGAAGGACACGTCGACCACCTCGGCCTCGATCGGCGGGATGTGAAGCCACTGGGGGTGCAGGAAGCGCGCGGTGAGATCGGCCTCGACGCCCCGCTGCTGCAGGCTCTTGCGGAGGCGCTCCACGCGCGCCGGCAGCGCGGAGACGAGCTCGCCCGGGCGCACCTCGTCCGCGCGGACGTTGAAGCGAAAGACGGAGTTCTGCCCGGCGATCTCCACCGCGGCGTCCTCGCTCCAGCCCTTGATGCCGAACCACGTGACCGTCCCGGCCCCCACCTCGCTGAGCATCACGCACAGGGGCGGCGCGCTCTCCGAGGCGCGGCAGACGACGCCCTTCCTCCGCAGCAGGAAGCCGAGGATGTTGCGCACCCTCCTGGGGTCGTCGATGATCTCGCGCACTTGCCCCGCGTCCGTGGCCGAGGGCCTGAACAGGCTCGCCGCGGCCGCCTTGGCTGTGCCCGCGTCGACGAGGGCGCGCAGCACGTCGCGGATCTGCCCCGCCGCGCGCGGGAGGGTTCCGTCCTGGAACGACAGCCCGATCAGCGGCCCTCGCAGGCCCATCGACTGGAGCACCAGCACGGCGGAGAGCGGACCGATCTCGACGTCGCCGGCGTAGAGGCGCACCCGGACGACGCTGCCGAAAGGGAACGAGGTCCGATAGTCGGGCTCGATCCAGGCGCCCGTCGCGCCGAGCAGGACGATCGGGTAGCTCAGGTCGCGCCCCTCGATGCGCAGCCAGGCAGCGCCGCCGTCCAGCCAGCACGCCTCCGGCACCCCGACCGCCGGCTCTCCCCCGAGGTGCACCCGATCCAGCGGCCCCCCGTCAGCGCTGCCGCCGGCGGTCCAGCGCGCGTCCTGCCCGAAGCCGACCTTCGGAACCACGGTCACGCGGTCGCCCCCTCTGTCGTGAGACCACGCGTTCCAGGTGAGGAACAGGCAACGATGCTACTTCGCCAACATGGCGAGAAAACACGGCGCTGTTCGGCGAGCTCGCCAACACCCCGCAGGAGCTCACCTGGAAGCCGGGAAGGAGGCAGATCCACTTGCGCGTACTTCCATATCCTCTGTACCGGATGTCAACATCCCGCGTCAAGCGCCGCCCGTTCCGCGGGCGCTGACGTGTGTCGCCGCGCAGGGTCGCCGCCGTCGACGTTGTTGACGCTGTTGACGCTGTCGACGTGCGTTGCGTTCACGCGTCCGTCGTAATCGCCGTCGCCCCGCGCCCTGAACACGGGAGCAAGATCGCCCTGGATCCACCGGAGAGCGAAGCGATGGTCCGGACGTGGCGGGCGGTCACGGCTGTCCATGCTACAAAGCGCCACCCCGATGCCCGACATGAGCGCCTTTCTGCACGCCGACGGCTGGATCACGCTGGCGACCCTCAGCGCGCTGGAGATCGTGCTTGGGATCGACAACATCGTCTTCCTCTCCATCATGACGGCGAAGCTGCCGCCGGAGCAGCAGCCGTTCGCCCGCCGCATCGGCCTCCTGCTCGCCCTCGGGATGCGGCTGCTCCTCCTGCTCGCGATCTCATGGGTGATGGGACTCAAGGCTACCCTGTTCAGCCTGCTCGGCCAGGACTTCAGCGGGCGTGATCTGATCCTGCTCGCTGGCGGTGTGTTCTTGATTGGCAAGGCGACCCACGAGATGTTCGATAAACTCGAGGTCGACGATCCCAAGGAAGAGCAGCCGAAGGCGAAGGCGTCGTTCGTCTCCGTCATCACGCAGATCGTGCTGCTCGACATCGTCTTTTCGCTCGACTCGGTCATCACCGCCGTCGGCATGGCGCAGCACATCTCGATCATGATGGTGGCCATGTTCATCGCGGTGGGCGTGATGCTCGTCTTCGCCGGGAGCATCGGCGCGTTCATCCAGCGCCACCCGAGCATGAAGATCCTCGCGCTGAGCTTCCTGCTCCTCATCGGCGTGGTGCTGGTGGCCGACGGCATGGGCCAGCACATCAGCAAGGGGTATATCTACTTCGCGATGGCCTTCTCGCTCGGCGTCGAGCTCATCAACATGCGCCTCCGGGCGCGCCAGCGGCCCGTCCAGCTGCGCACGAAGATGGGGAGCTCTCCAGAGCTCTCGCCGGCGCACGAGCAGGCTCCGCCAGGGAGCTGACGCCAGGCCGCGATCTCCGCGGAAGAGCCGGAGAGGCGGCGGAGGCCGGGGCTCTTGGAGCGAGCACCGGGAGAGCCTGTAAACAATTCGCACAGAGGTGGTCTCGGAGGGTAGACGGCGAGAGCAGCCGGTCCCAGAAGTGACACCGGGGTTCTCCACCGAGGTGAGCGTGAGCGACGAGCGAGACGACCAAGGAGACTCAGAACGGGGAAGGCGGCGGCGCATCGTCGTCGTCGACGACGACGACGCGATCGTCGAGACGCTGGCGGAGGTGCTGCTGGCGGAAGGGTATGAGGTCGAAGGGTACACCGACCCCCTCGAAGCCCTGGAGCGGCTGCGCTCCCAGGCGCCGCCCGACGCCATCGTCATCGACTGCGTGATGCCGTTCCTGGACGGGCCGCGCCTCATCGAGACGCTCGCGGCCGAGGGGAGAGCGGCGCCGGTCGTGCTCGTGACCGCGCTCAGCGATCCCGGCTTCTGCATCGATCCGAATCACCCGGACGCGACGAGGATCATCAACAAGCCGTTCGACCTGGAGCAGCTGCTGGAGACGCTCGACGACCTCACGAGCGCGCCCCCGATGAGCGAGCCAGAGGCGCGGCGGCGCACGCGGTCCGCGTCGACGCAGCGGCCGTAGCGGCGTCGGACGCCCGCAGGCTGGGGCGCGGCGGGCCCACGGCGCGCCACCAGCGCGCACCAACGTATGACCCGCGCGGCGCCCCGCTCAGGGGCCGCCGTGCGCGCCTGCGCGCCGTGGTGGAGCGGAGCGCTCAGGGCCGGGGGAGCGCCGCGGAGAGCCCGTGGACGACCTCGGCGCCCACGGGGACGGTGACGCTCGATTTCTTGAAGTCGCCGCCGACCGGCTCGTAGGAGCCGTCGAGGCACTGCGCGAGGAACGTCTCCGCGATCGCGTTGAACGACATGGAGTTCTCCGGGCGGGCGAAGCCGTGGCCCTCGTCGGGGTACAGCACGTACGTGACCGGGATCCCCTTGCCCGTCATCGCCTTGACGATCTGATCGCTCTCGGCCTGCTTCACGCGCGGGTCGTTGGCGCCCTGGCCGATGAGGAGGGGTCGCTTGATCTGATCGGCGCGGTAGAGCGGCGAGCGCGTGCGCAGCAGATCGCGGCCGTCCTCGGTGCGGGGGTCGCCGACCCGCTTCGCGAAGAGCTCGAGCATCGGCGCCCAGTAGGGCGGGATCGACTGGAGCAGGGTCACGAGGTTCGACGGGCCGACGATGTCGACGCCGCAGGCGAAGGTCTCCGGCGTGAAGGTCAGGCCGACGAGCGTCGCGTAGCCGCCGTAGCTGCCGCCCATGATCGCCACGCGGGCCCTGTCGGCGATGCCCTGCGCGACGGACCAGTCCACGGCGTCGAGCAGGTCGTTGTGCATCTTGCCCGCCCACTCGAGGTCGCCCGCGTTGACGAACCTCTTCCCGAAGCCCGTCGAGCCACGGAAGTTGACGCTCAGCACGGCGTAGCCGCGGTTCGCGAGCCACTGGTGCATCGGATCGAGGCGGAAGGAGCTGCGCGCCCAGGGGCCGCCGTGGACGAGGAGCACCATCGAGAGCGGCCTCTCCGGCTTGCCGTCGCCGTCGGGGTCGGCGGCGCGCGGCAGCGACAGGTAGCTCACGAGCTCGAGGCCGTCGCGCGCCTTGATGACCACGGGCCGCATCTTCACGAGCGGCTGCGACTCGAGCGCGGCGCGGTTCGTGAAGAGGAACGTCGCCTTCTTCGAGTCACGGTCGTAGAGGTAGTATCGGACAGGGCCGTCCGATACGGTGTATCCGACGGTCCAGCGCTTGTCGTCGAGCGACCGGCTCAGCACGTCGAGCTCACCGTCGGCGACCGCGCGGAGGGCGTCGAGATCCGGCTGGATGCTCTTGTCGAGCACCTGCCAGCGCTTGCGCTCGCGCTCGGAGGCCGCCGCCTGGACCTTGCCCGTCTTCGGGTGGACGATCACGTCGCTGACATCGGCCTTCGCGTCCTCGGCGAGCACTGCAGGCTTCGCCTTCCGCAGATCGAGGGTGACGAGCGCGGAGGTGTCGCGGCCGCGGCTGTCCCGGAAATAGAGCGTCTTGCCGGCCGCGTCGAAGCCGATCGCCTCGCTCGTCACGGCGTCCTCGGGCCCGAACGCGACGAAGGGCTTCGGCTCCTTGCCAGTGAGGTCGAGGTACTCCTGGCCTCCGTCGCGCGTCATCCGCGACGCGAGCCGCGCCTTGAAGTCATGGTCGGTGACGAACCCCACGAACCCGTCGTTCTGCCGCACGAGCTTGCGCTCGCCGGTGCGCACGTCGACGCGGTAGAGGTCGTGGACCTTCTTGTCCCGATCGTTCATGCCGATCAGGATCTCGTTCGGGATCTTGGGGCTCATCCCCTCGAACATCGCGGCGATGCCCTCGAAGGGGGTGAGGTCCTTGATCTGCCCTGTCTTGAGCTCGACGGCGTAGATGTGCCAGTTCTCGTCGCCGGCCTTGTCCTGGCGATAGAGGACGTAGTCGTTCGCGTAGGGGAACAGGAAGGTGCGCACCCCGCGGCTCTGCTCCTTCGTGACCGGCTTGGCCGACGCCGGCGCCTGGGCCGGGCCGACCCACACGTTGAGCACGCCCTCGGAGGGGGCGAGGAACCCGAGCCGCTTTCCGTCCGGGCTGATCTGGGGGGACATACGATCGGGGTTGCCGAAGAGCATGCGCCGGGGCAGGAGCGTCGCGTCGGCGCGCGGTCCGGCCTTCGTCGGCGCGACCGGGGCCGCGGCCGCCGGGGCTGCAGCCGCCGGGGCTGCGGGCGCTTCCGGGGCCGGCGCGGCATCCTGCCGGGGCGGCGCCGGAGCGGGCGCCGGAGCGCCGCCGCAGGCGAGCGGCGCGAGGACGGGCAGCAGCAACAGCGATCGGAGCGTGTGGGGCAGGTTCATGGTTCACCTGAGCGCGGAGCCGCCGGCGGCACTCCGTATGCGCCGCGCCCGCACGCCGAGGGTCATACCCAGATCCCGGAGGCCGGTCTACGTCCGTGGAGGAGGTCGAGGTGAAGTGATGATCTCGAGCAGCGTCCCCGAGCTCCGGCTCCGCACCCGCAACGCCATGCCTGTCCGCGAGGACGGCGACTACGTCCTTTACTGGATGATCGCGAGTCGCCGCACACGCTACAACTTCGGTCTGGAGCGCGCGATCGCCTGGTCGATGGCGCTCGATCGACCGCTCGTCGTGCTGGAGGCGCTCCGGTGCGGCTACCGCTGGGCGAGCGACAGGATCCATCGCTTCGTGATCGACGGCATGGCCGACAACGCGCGCCGCCTCGCGGCGGCTGGCGTCGCGCATCACCCCTACGTCGAGCCCGCCGAGGGGGCCGGCAAGGGCCTGCTCGGCGCGCTCGCGGCGCGGGCGTGCGTGGTGGTGACAGACGACTACCCCTGCTTTTTTCTCCCGCGGATGGTCGCCTCGGCGGCGCGGCAGGTGCCGGTCCGCCTCGAGCAGGTGGACTCGAACGGCCTCTTGCCGATGCGCGCGGCCGATCGGGTGTTCACGACCGCGCGCTCGTTCCGCATCTTCTGGCAGCGGGTGCTCGGCGAGCACCTCGGCGCACAGCCGGCGGCCGATCCGCTGAAGCGGGCGAAGCTCCGGCCTGCGGCTCCCCTCCCCCGCGCGATCGCGCGCCGGTGGCCCGCGGCCTCGCCGGCGCTCCTCGGGGGCGACCCTGCGGCGCTCTCCGCGCTCCCCATCGATCACACCGTCCCGCCGGCGCCCTGCCGGGGCGGCCCGGAGGCGGCTGGCAAGGCGCTCGCGCGCTTCGTCTCGGAGCGGCTGCCGCGCTACCTGGAAGAGCGCGATCACCCCGACGCCGGCGCGACGAGCGGCCTGTCGCCGTACCTGCACTTCGGCCACCTCGCGGCGCACGAGGTCTTCACGGCCGTCGCGCGGCGCGAGGGCTTCCGCGTCGAGCGGCTCGGCCGCCCCGGGGACGGTGTGAAGCGGCCGAGCGGCAGCCGCGAGGGGTTCTGGGGGATGAGCGCCTCGGCCGAGGCGTTCCTCGAGCAGCTCGTCACCTGGCGGGAGCTCGGGTTCAACGCCTTCGCGCTCGGGGCGAGCGAGGGAGACGGCCCGCGCCCCTCATGGAAGCGCGATCCGACCGAGTACGCGTCTCTCCCGGACTGGGCGCTCGCGACGCTCGAGAAGCACGCGCGCGACAGGCGCCCGCGCGTCTACCCGATCGAGGCGCTCGCGGCGGGGGCGACCTACGACCGGATCTGGAACGCGTCGCAGGTCGAGCTCCTCCGCGAGGGGCGAATGCACAATTACCTGCGGATGCTGTGGGGCAAGAAGATCCTGGAATGGTCGCGGACGCCGCGCGAGGCGCTCGAGATCATGGTCGAGCTCAACGACCGGTATGCGCTCGACGGCCGCGACCCGAACTCGACCTCGGGCATCTTCTGGGTGCTCGGCCGCTACGATCGGGCCTGGGGTCCAGAGCGGGAGATCTTCGGCACGATACGTTACATGTCGTCCGAGAACACGGCCCGGAAGCTGCACCTCAAGGAGTACCTGGCGCGCTATGCGCGGTAGCGCGCGCGGCCACCGACGGCGCGGGCGGAACGCGGGGGAGCTCGCCCTCGGGGCTCAGGGAGGTGCAAGCCGGGGAGCTCACCCGCGGGAGCAGCCCGGCGGGCGTTGAGCAGCGCGGAGCAACTTCCCGCCGGCGGCTCCCACGCCGGCCGCGGGCGGCGCGCTGGCGGCCGGGGCGCACGCGGGGTTCGACGCGGCCGCCGAGGTGAGCTATCGAGCGGCCGTGGATCTCCTCCGTGAATTTTTCAGCAGGCTGAGGGAGCTCGAGTCGCTGCTCCAGTGGGGCGGCTACCCCGTCCTGATGATCATCATCTTTGCCGAGACGGGGTTGCTCATCGGGTTCTTCCTTCCCGGGGACTCGCTGCTCGTCACCGCCGGGGTGCTGGTCAACGCGGGGCTCATCAACCCGCTCGGTTTACCGAACTTCCAGAACCTGCTCCTGATGAACGTCACGCTGATGGCGATGGCGATCATCGGCGACGCGGTGGGCTTCTCGATCGGGCGGCGCGCCGGCCCGAAGATCTTCACGCGCGAGCAGTCGCTCCTGTTCCGCAAGGATCACCTGATCGCGACGCAGAAGTTCTACGAGAAGCACGGCGGCAAGACGATCATCCTCGCGCGCTTCATGCCGTTCGCCCGGACGTTCGCGCCGGTCGTGGCGGGCGTGGGGCAGATGCAGTACCGGCGCTTCGCGATGTTCAACATCGCGGGCGGCGTGCTCTGGGTCTTCTCGATGACCTTCCTCGGCTACTTCCTTGGCAAGGTCTTCGACGCCAAGCAGATCGAGCGGGTCGTCTACCTGATCATCTTCGTCTCCGTGGCGCCGGTCCTCTTCGGGGCGATCAAGCACAGGCTCCAGCAAAAGAAGGACGCCGCGCGGATCGAGGCCGAGCCGTAGCCGCTTTCCGGCGGACGTCGCGAGCGGATCGCGTCGAGTACGTTATTGCGCAAGCCCTCCCGGGTTGGGCGCTCACAAGAGGCCGCGAAGCCGCCCGCCTCTTGTACTCCGCACCACCTCCCCGCTACGCTCAGCTCCCACCATGGCGCAGCAGCCCGCCGTCCCCTCCGGCGTCCCCGTTCCCGGGGACGTCCTCGCGGGCAAGTACCGTATCGAGCGCGTCCTCGGCGCAGGGGGCATGGGCGTGGTCTTCGCGGCCTGGGATGTCGTCCTGGAGCGCCGCGTCGCCGTCAAGCTCCTCCTCCCCGAGGCCGCCGCGCTCCCCGACGCCGGCGCTCGATTCCTCCGCGAGGCCCGCGCCGCCGCGGCCCTCGACGGACAGCACATCGCGCGTGTCCTCGATATGGGCACGCTGGGCACCGGCGCCGCCTACATGGTGCTGGAGTATTTGACCGGCGACGATCTCGGCGAGGTGCTCCAGACCCGCGGCCCCCTCCCGCTCGCCGACGCCGCCGACTACGTGCTCCAGGCCTGCGAGGCGATCGCCGAGGCCCACGCGCGCGGCATCATCCACCGCGATCTCAAGCCGAAGAACCTCTTCCTCACCCGCCGCCCTGACGGGACTCCCCTCCTCAAGGTCCTCGACTTCGGCCTGTCGAAGTTCACCGCCACAGGCGACTCTGTCAAAGAGGCGAGCCTGACCGCGACGGGCCTCATCATGGGCTCCATCCATTACATGTCGCCGGAGCAGATTCGCAGCCTGAAATACGCAGATGTGCGCACGGACATCTGGGCTCTCGGCGTGATCCTGTATCGCATGCTCACCGGGCGGCACCCGTTCGAGGGCGACAGCATCACCGCGGTCACGGCGGCCATCATCATGGACGCGCCCACCTCCGTCCTGGCCCTGCGGCCGGACCTGCCGCCCGCCGTCGGGGAGCTCGTGGGCCGGTGCCTCGCGAAGGACCCGGGCGCCCGCGTCCAGAGCGTCGCCGAGATCGGCCGCGTGCTCGCGCCTTTCGGGACGCAGCGCGGGCGGCTCTCGTTCGAGAGCATCGATCGGATCCTGCCGGAGCGCGCTTCCCGCGCCGGATACCCGCCGGTGGGCGCTCCCCCCGCGGCGCCCGGCGCGCTCGGCATGTCCTCGCCTGCGTGGAGTGGAGCGCCCGGAGCGGCCGATGCAGCGACGGCGCCCATGCCGGATCGCCCGGACATGCGGTCGTCGCCCGGGAGCGAGGCGGCGGGCACGGCGCACGCGACGCTGCCGCACGCTTCCTGGGGCAACACGACGCGGTCCCGGGCGCCGCGCAGCCGCGTGGCGCTGCTGGCAGGCGCCGCCGGCGCGCTCGTCCTGACCGGGATCTTCCTTGCGTGGCGGCTGACGCCGAGCGGGTCCCCAGACAGCGACTCGCCCGTGGCCTCATCGAGCGCTGCGCCCGAGCTCGGGCCTGCGTCCTCCGGCGCGGCCGGCGCCCCCGGCGCGGCCAGCGTCCCCGGCGCGGCCGGCGCGGTGACGGCGGCCCCCGTGGCCGCGATCGAGGCCCCGAGCGCTGCGCTCGCGGCCAGCGCAGCGCCGGTCGCGAGCGCCTCCCCGGGCGCCAGCGTGAAGGCAGCGGCACCTTCGACAGCGTCGACACCGCCGGTGAAGGTGAGCGCGAACGCCGTGAGCACGGCCAGACCGCCGTCGTCTCCACAGGTCAGGACGCAGAACAAGCCCGAGGATCCTTGGAACAAATGGGACTGAGACGAACAAGAGGTACTCGCGCGATGCGCTGCGCCGCCCTCTGCGCCGCCCTCTGCGCGATGAGCCGCTCGGTTTACGCGCAACCCAATGATCCGAAGGCCCAGGCACAGGAGCTCTTCGAGCAGGGCCGCGCAGCGGTGGAAGCGCGAGGCTGCGTGCATGCGATTCCGCTCTTCCGCCGGAGCCAGGCGACCTATCCGTCGCGCGGCACGCTGTTCAACCTGGCCCAGTGTGAGGCGGACCTCGGGCGCGTGGCGAGCGCATGGCAGCACTTCAAGGAGCTGCTCACCCAGCTGACACCTGGCGATCCCCGTTTGCCGATCACCGAGCAGCGCATCCGGGAGCTCGAGCCGCGCGTGCCCAAGCTGGTCATCGAGCTCGCGGAGGGCGCACCGGCGCCGACGGAGCTGCTCCTCGATCAGGCGCCGCTGCCTCAGGCCGGCATCGGCAGCGAGCTCCCGCTCGACCCCGGGAACCATACCGTCGTCGCGCGATGGCCCGGCGGCCGGCAGACCGACGCGCCCGTGACCCTCGCGGAGGGTGCGCGCAACGTCGTGCGCGTCGCACCGCCACCGGCGGCCGCCGCGCCGCCTCGGGTCCCGGTCCCCGTGCCCGACGCGCCGCGGTCCCCCGCGATCTCGCCGGGCTCGCCCTCCACCCCCCCTCCCTCCGGCGTCAGGCGCACGCTCGGTTTTGTCATCGGCGGCGTCGGCGCGGCGGCCGTGGGCGGGAGCCTCATCACGGGCGGGCTCGCGCTCGGCGCGAAGGGCGACCTCGAGAAGGAATGCCCAGATCCCTCGCGGTGCAGCGACGATGGCATGTCCCTCAGCTCGCGGGGCCAGACGCTCACCACCACGAGCACCGTGCTCGGCGCCGTCGGCCTCGTCGGGATCGGCGCTGGCCTTGTGCTCCTCCTTACGGCCCCCGAGGAGCGCAGCTCGGTCGCCCTCGCGCCCGCGCTCCTGCCGGGCGGCGGCGGCGGCGCGCTGCTGCGCAGCCGCTTCTGAAGGCTCGGACCGGCGCGGCGGGCGGATCATCCGCTCCAATCATCAACAATTACACGTACTTGACAGTACCTCAAAAAAAGATCGCCCGGCGTGTCGATCCCGCGTACCGCCGTTCGTCGTGACGATGAAGCCACGGTTCGCCCCGGGCAAGAGACCCTCCGGAGCCCAGCTCCACCACGGAAGCAAGGAGACACGACCATGCGATTCATGATCCTGATCAAGGCCACCAAGGACAGCGAGGCGGGCGTCATGCCGAGCGAGCAGCTCCTCACCGAGATGGGGAAGTTCAACGAAGAGCTCGTCAAAGCTGGCGTGATGGTCGCGGGCGAGGGGCTCCACCCGAGCACGAAGGGCGCGCGCATCCGGTTCTCGGGCGACAAGAGGACCGTCATCGACGGGCCCTTCACCGAGACGAAGGAGCTGATCGCGGGCTTCTGGATCTGGGACGTGAAGTCGAAGGAAGAGGCGATCGAGTGGGTGAAGCGCTGTCCCAACCCGATGTACGAGGAGTCCGAGGTCGAGATTCGGCAGGTGTTCACGCCGGACGACTTCGGTCCTGCGCTCACGCCCGAGCTCAGGGAGCAGGAGGAGCGCCTGCGCGCGCAGGGGGAGGAGCGCCTGCGCGCGCAGGGGGCCCAGAAGAAGTAGCCTCGGCGCGCCTCGGGGGCGTGCGCAGGCGGCGGGGGGGCTTGCGCCGGCGGCGGAAGGTGTTCTGATCGGGCGCCGTGACGGCCCCCGAGGTGCATCGCTCCATCCACGCGGTCTTCCGCATCGAGTCGGCCAGGCTCATCGCCGGCCTCGCGCGGATGGTGCGCGACGTCGGCCTCGCCGAGGAGCTCGCGCAGGACGCGCTCGTCACCGCGCTCGAGCGGTGGCCGGAGTCGGGCGTCCCGGACAAGCCGGGCGCTTGGCTCATGGCCACCGCGAAGCGCCGCGCGATCGACGAGCTCCGCCGGAACAAGCGGCTCGAGCGCAAGCACGAGGAGCTCGGCCACGAGATCGAGGCCCAGCACGCGCTGGCCGCGCCGGATCTGGACGCCGCGCTCGACGATGACGTCGGCGACGACCTCCTGCGCCTCGTGTTCACGGCCTGCCATCCGGTCCTCTCGACCGAGGCGCAGGTCGCGCTCACGCTCCGCCTGCTCGGCGGCCTGACGACCGAGGAGATCGCGCGCGCGTTCCTCGTCCCGGAGCCGACCGTCGCCCAGCGGATCGTCCGGGCCAAGCGGACCCTCGCCGAGGCGCGCGTCCCCTTCGAGGTCCCCCGCGGGGCCGAGCTCGCGCCCCGCCTCTCGTCGGTGCTCCAGGTCATCTACCTGGTCTTCAACGAGGGCTACTCGGCGACGGCCGGCGACGACTGGATGCGGCCTGCCCTCTGCGAGGACGCGCTCCGCCTCGGCCGCATCCTGGCCGAGCTCGTGCCGAAGGAGCCGGAGGTCCACGGCCTGGTCGCGCTCCTGGAGATCCAGGCGTCGCGCTCCAGGGCGCGGGTCGGCCCGTCCGGAGAGCCCATTCTGCTCCTGGATCAGAACCGCGCGCGCTGGGATCACCTGCTGATCCGCCGCGGCCTCACGGCGCTCGAGCGCGCCGAGGCGCTCGGCGGCGCGCGCGGTCCCTACGCGCTCCAGGCCGCGATCGCCGCCTGCCACGCGCGCGCGCGCACCGCGGAGGAGACGGACTGGACGCGCATCGCGGCGCTCTATACGGCGCTCGCCCAGGTCACGCCGTCGCCCGTCGTCGAGCTGAACCGCGCCGTCGCCCTCTCGATGGCGTTCGGCCCGGCGGCGGGCCTCGCCGTCGTCGACGCGCTGACCTCGGAGCGCTCTCTCGAGGGCTACCACCTCTTGCCGAGCGTGCGCGGCGACCTCCTCGCGAAGCTCGGCCGCCTCGACGAGGCACGCGCGGAGTTCGAGCGCGCAGCGTCGCTCACGCGCAACGCGCGCGAGCGCGACCTGCTCCTCGCCCGCGCCGCCGCGTGCGCGGGCGGCTCGGCGCCGCCGTCGCGGTGATAGCGGTGGGGCCGACGGCCGCCGCGAGGTCCTCAGGCCGAGAGCCGCTGATCCGCCACGTCGAGCGCCGCGTCGAGCGCCGCGATCCCCTCGTCGATCTCCGCCTCGCTGATGATGAGCGGCGGCGCCACGAGCAGGTGGCTCACCCACCCCATGACGGACACCCCGCGCTTCGCCGCCTCGGCGACCACCGCGTCGACCACCAGGGGCCGCCGAGCTGCCTTGTCCTGCGGCACGTTGAACGGCTCCTTGGTCGCGCGGTCCTTCACGAGCTCTACCGCCCAGAACAGGCCAATCCCGCGCACATCGCCGATCGAGGGGTGCTTCTCCTTGAGGGCGCGGAGCTTCGCGCCCACGAGGTCTCCCATCTTCGTCGCGCGGTCGAGGAGGTCCAGCCGGCGATACTCGTCGATCGCGGCGATCACCGGGGCCAGCGTGAGGGGGTGGGCCTCGTAGGTGTGGCCGTGCGCGAACATGTTGTCGTCGAAGTAGTCCGCGATCGCGCGGGAGGTCGCGACGACCCCGAGCGGCGCGGCCGCGTTCGTCACGCCCTTCGCGGTCGTCAGGATATCCGGCACGACGCCCCAGTGATCGACCGCAAACCACTTTCCGGTCCTGCCCCAGCCGCTCATCACCTCGTCCGCGATGAGGAGCACGCCGCGCTTCCGCGCGACCTCGGCGATCTTCGGCAGGTAGTCGGCCGGCGGGATGAGGACGCCGTTCGTGCCCACGACCGGCTCGACGATCACCGCCGCGACGTTCTCCTCGTGGTCGATCATGTAAGCCAGGTAGTCGGCGCACGCGACGCCGCACTCGGGGTGGCTCCGGCCGAGCGGACAGCGGTAGCAGTTCACCTCCGGGCCGAACACCACGCCCGGGATCTTGCCGGCCGGCTCGATGAACCAGCGGCGAAAATCGCCGGTCGCCGCGACCGAGCCCGCGGTCGACCCGTGGTACGACGTGTAGCGCGCGATGATCTTGTGCTTGCCCGTGTAGAGCCGGGCCATCTTGAACGCCGCCTCGTTCGCCTCCGTGCCCGACGTCGCGAAGAAGAACTTGTCGAGCCCCTTCGGCATCACCTCCAGGAGCTTCTGCGCCACCCTGGCCCGCACCTCGCACGTGTGCGCCGGGCTGATGTAGGCGAGCTGCCTCGCCTGCGCGCAGATGGCCTCGATCACGGCCTCGTTCTGGTGGCCGAGGTTCGAGCAGATGAGCTGCGAGGACAGGTCCAGGTAGCGCTTGCCGGACGCATCCCAGAACGCGCAGCCCTCCGCGCGGGTGACATGGATCGGCTTCCAGCCGCGCTGGGCGCGCCAGGTGCCGTACGTGTGCTTCGTGGTCAGCTCGACGATGTCATCGCTCATGGCAACCTTCGCGGTTCGAGGAGGCGCTCAGCGTAGAGGGTGATCAGACCTCCTCGCACGCGAATTCCCCGGCGCCGCTCGCCCGCTCCCGCGCGCCGCGCCCGCGATTCCGTGCAGCGCGCCCGCGATTCTGGGCGGCTTCGCCGTCGCCGCCGCGATGCTCGGACGGATCGAGCGCGCTCGCGGCGCCGCGCGCGATCCCGTCACCAAGGACGGTCGTGATCCGTCCATGAGCGGGCGAGCTCGCCGCCATGCCGTCGCTTGACATATTAGAGGTCACTAATATGATGCGGCGCATGTCCACGCGCCACGAACCCCCCGCTCCTCCGCCCATTTCGCCCTACCTCACGGTCGACGACGCCCGCGCGGCCATCGACTTCTACCAGCGCGCGTTCGGCGCGACGGTGGTGGCCGAACAGCCGACGCCGGACGGCAAGAAGCTCATCCACGCGGCCCTCCTGGTGAACGGCGGCCTCGTGATGCTCAGCGACGATTTCCCGGAGAAGTCCGGCGGGGTGAGCCGCACGCCGAAGGCGTTCGGCGGCACCGCGGTGACGCTCCACCTCGATCTTCCCGACGTCGACGCGACGTGGAAGAGCGCGGTCGAGGCGGGCGCCAGCGTCGAGATGCCGCTCGCGGACATGTTCTGGGGCGACCGATACGGCATCATGACCGACCCGTTCGGCCACCGCTGGTCGCTCGCGACGCGAAAGAAGGCGGCCACGCAGGAGGAGCTGGACGCCGGCGCCAAGAAGCACTTCCCGGCGGCAACGTGAGGTGGCGTGAGGTCGCGCGAGGTGACGTGAGGTGACGAACGCGCGCTCCCCGGACGAGACGTTCCGCGCGATCGCGGACCCCACGCGGCGCGCGATCCTCGACGCGCTGGCCGGCGGGGAGCGCTCGGTCACCGAGCTGTGCGCGATGTTCGACGTGACCCAGTCGGCGATCTCGCAGCACCTCAGGGTTCTGCGGGACGCCGGGCTCGTCGCGCCCCGCCGGGAGGGGCGCTCGCGGCTCTACCACGTGGAGGCCGCGCCGCTGCGCGCGGTCTACGACTGGGCCGCTCATTACGAGCGATTCTGGGCGAAGAAGCTCGACGCGCTCGGCGCGCTGCTCGATCGCGAGGCGGACATCGCGCGCAGAGGGGGCAGATCATGAGGCGCGACCTGCGCATCACCCGCGAATACCCTCACCCGCCCGAGCTCGTCTGGCGCGCCCTCACCGACCCGGCCCTCATCGCCGAGTGGCTGATGCAGAACGACTTTCGCCCCGAGCTCGGCCACCGCTTCAAGCTCCGGACCGATCCGGCCCCCGGCTTCGACGGCATCGTGCGCTGCGAGGTGCTGGAGTTCGACCCGCCCACGACGATGCGGTGGTCGTGGCGGGGAGGCCCGATCGACACGGTCGTGGCGTTCCGGCTCGAAGACACGCTCGTCTTCGGCCGCCGCGGCACGCGCCTCGTCGTGGAGCACACAGGCTTCGAGGGCCTGCCTGCGATCCTCGTGTCATTCCTCCTCGGCGCCGGCAACCGCACCATCTACGGCCGGACCCTCCCCGCGGTGCTCGACAGGCTCGCGCGCTCCGGGGCAGCCCCGCCTGCGGACGCGCGGCGCGGATGCCACGAGCAGCGCGGCCTGTGGTGGGTGCTCGCGCAGGCCCTCGGGCCGATCATCCGGCGCGCCGCGCAGAAGCGCGCAAACAGGGGATAACCCATGGCTGCGCGGGTTGCGCGAGCCCTCGCGCAACCCGCGCAGCGGCGCGCGCAACCGGCCCCATGGCGCCCGCCGTCCCGGGCCATTTCGCGGGCCCGCGGCGCTGGCGCGAGACCTGCTCTGGCGGTGAAGGGAGGCGGATGGAAACGACGGACAGCGCGGCACGCCGCCGCGGTTCCGTGGCCTCGATGGACCCCGAAGGAGGTTTGCGCACATGGATGGACAACTCGCTACCACCGATGTTTCGAGCATGGACCAGGGGACGAGGGCAGGAGTCGTGAACGACGTGAAGAGGAGCGACGCGCGCGCGTTTCTGGCGCGGGTCGAGGCGGACGAGCGCCTCGCCGAGAAGATGGCGGAGGCCGACGGGGACATGACGCGCATCCTCGCGATCGCCGCCGAGGCGGGCTGCTCGTGCACCGCGCAGGAGCTCGCGAGGGCTTACGAGGAGCACGTGCGCGCGCAGCCTTTCGCCTCGGCCTATGACTTCGGGTATCCCGTGGTCTACCTGAGCCTCCGCGCTCCCTCGGACCTGAGCCATGCGGCCGTGTACCTGAGCCTTCGCGCGCCTTCGGACGCCGGCGCTCTGCTGCCTTCCTGAACAACACGCGCGCACCCGCGCGATCCCGACGGCGACCTCCGCCGCAGCCGCGGACGGAGGCGCCGTCCTCACCGTCACGACCTCGCGTGCAAACGACGGCTCTGCGCTCCCAGGAGAACTGGCCATGATCCGATCCCCCGGCCCGAAAGGGCACCCTCTGCACGGCTCCTGGCCGGAGTTCCGCGCGGATCCCCTCGCCTTCCTGCTGGACGGCACGCTGGCGCACGGCGATTTCTTCCAGTTCCGGCTGGGGCTGAAGAAGTGCTTTGCCGTCGCGGATCCGGCCGCGATCCAAGGGATATTCGCGGATCGGGAGGGCTTCGCGGACAAGACGCCGCCGCACCGGATGCAGGACGCCTATCCGCGGAGCGTCGCCCGCCTCGAGGGGGGCGAGCACCTGGAACGCCGGCGGGCGCTCGCACCGGCGTTCCATCGCGAGGCGCTCCTCGCGCGGGCCGAGGGCGCCGCGCGCGTGGTGCGCGAGGCGCTCGCGCGGCTGCGCACAGGCGAGGCGCGCGCGGTGCTGCCGGTGCTCGAGGATGTCGCCCTGCGGAGCGCGTCGATGTTGCTGCTCGGAGAGTCGGGGGAACAGGTCGTGGAGCGCATCGCGACCGAGCTGCCCCGGGTGGAAGCGTGGCTCGGGCACGCGGCAGACGACGAGATGGCCTATGGCCAGGCGAGGGACGCGCTCGCGGCGTCCATCCTGGCGGCGGCAGAGCACCGCAGGGCGGCCGGGAACCGCGGAACAACCGATCTGCTGGATCCGCTCGTACGCGCGGTGGACACCGGCCAGATGGATGAACAAGCCCTGATCGACGAGGTCGTGATGATGCTGGTGACGCACGTGCCGACGGCCGCGGCGTCGGCATGGGCGCTCTACGAGCTCGCGCAGCGCCCGGAGGTGCGAAGGAGCCTCGAGGACGAGCTCGACGGGATCGGCGCGCAGGGAGCGGAGGTGGAGCGCGCCTCGATCCTGTCGACGGTGGTGCAGGAGACCTTGAGGCTGCACCCGCCCGTATGGGTGCTGGCGCGCGAGGCGCGGAGGGAGTTCCGCCATGGGCCGCACGCGGTGAGCACCGGAGACGAGGTGCTCGTGAGCCCGTATGTCATGCAGCGGCTTCCGCGGTACTGGAAGCGCCCGGAGGCGTTCCTCCCGGAGCGATTCGAGCCGGGCTCACCATGGCACGAGGAGCGCCCGTCTTCGGCGTTCATTCCCTTCGGCCTCGGGATGCGCAAGTGCATCGGCGAGCGGACCGCCGTGCTGCAGATGAAGCTCATGGTGGCGGCGCTGGTGCGGGAGTTCCGGTTCGAGCTGCCCGCAGGGTACGAAGCGGGGGCAGGCGGCCGGCGGGCGCTCGTGCCGCGGGATGGGCTGCCGCTCGTCGTGGAGCGCCGCCGGAGGGCGGATAGGCGCCCCCGCGAGCACGAGCTGAAGGGATGAAGGCCAGAGCGCGCCGCCAGCCGGCCGCGCGGAAGGAGCCCCGGTCAGCCGCGCTCAGGAGAAGCCCATGGGGCACCGCCCGGCCGGCTGCGGCGCAGCAGGCCGGAGCGCCGGCTCCGCCGGGCTGCCCTGGACCGCAGCCGCGTGGCCTTCTGCCCTCGCGCGCTCGCGCTCCCCTTCGAGGATCATCGCCACATCCCCGGTCGGCCCCATGGTGAGCCCGCGGCGCACGTGGTGAATGGGCGCCTGGCTCTCGAGCCGGAGCCGGTATCTCCCGAGGATCGTGCCGAGGACGACCTTCATCTCGTACATCGCGAACGCCGCGCCCAGGCACCGGCGAGCGCCGCCGCCGAATGCGATGAACTCGAAGGGTGTGAATTTCCGATCGAGGAACCGCGAAGGGCGGAATCGCTCAGGCGACGGGTAGAGATCCTCGCGGCCGTGCAGGAGCAGCGGCGAGGCGGCGATCGCCTCGCCGGCCGGAATGGTATAGCCCGTGAGCTGGAACGGCCTCGTCACGACGCGGGCCACGTCCACCACCGGCGGGTGGAGGCGGAGCGCCTCCAGGCACACCGCCTCCAGGTACGGCAGCGACGCGAGCGCGTCCGGCTCGGGCGCGGGGCCGAGCGCGTCGAGCTCGTCGAGGAGGCGCGCGAGCACGGCCGGCTCGCGGTGCAGCCAGTACATCGCCCACCCGAGCGACATGGCCGTCGTCTCGTGGCCGGCGAACAGGAGCGCCCGGAGCTGGTCCGCGATCTCGACGTCGCTCATGCCCGCGCCGTCGTCGTGGCGGGCGCTCATCATCAGGCCCAGGATGTCCTGCGAAGCGTCCCCGTCTGCGCGCCTTGCCCGGATCTCCTCGAAGAGCAGCGCGTCGAGCGCCCTGGCCGCGCGCTTGTGGCGCGCGTAGGGGCCGAAGCCGGCGAAATCGCGGCGGAGCGCAGGGACGATCATGAAGCTCGGGCTCAGCGACTCGATGAGCCCGAGCACGGCCTCGCGGGTCCTGCCGACGCGCGCCTCGCCCCTCACGCCGAAGACCACGCGGACGATCACGTCGAGCGCGATCGCCTGGGTCGCCGCGAGCATCGAGAACGAGCGGCCCGGCCGCCACCGCGACGCCACGTCCAGGCTGATGTCGGCGATCGCGCCGCCATAACCCCGCATCGCGCCGGCGCTGAACGGCGGGGCGAGCAGCCGCCGATCGCGCCGGTGCCGCGCGCCCGCCGTCACGACCACCGACGACGTCCCGAAGACCGGCTCCGTCAGCTGGACACCCCAGACCTCGAACTCGTCGGGGTCGGCCGTGTAGACCGCGCGGATCGCCTCCGGATCGCCCGTGATGGTCAGTATCCCGTTCGGCGACCTCAGGCGAAACGTGGGGCCGTACTCGGCGGCGTAGCGCCTGAAGACGGGCTCGGAGGAGATGAATCCTGCACGAATGAAATCCACGAGGCTGAGCGACTTCGGCCCGGGCGGCAGAGTTCCCATCGAGCTGCTCCGTGAGTGAACGAGGGTTGTCGGGATGTCCCCGGCCAGAGGATACCAGGGCGCCGGGGACATTCCGACACGCGGACCGGCGCCCGGTTCCGCCGGTCCCGTCGGTTTCGTCGATTCCGAGAGATCGCCGGCCCGCGCTCAGGCGAGCGGCGCGCACCGCTGCGCCACCTCGACAACGGCCTCGTCGAGCAGAAGCTCGCGCTGCTGCCCGCCCTCTCGCTCACGGATTGTCACGGAGCGGCGCTCGGCTTCGCGCCTTCCGATCACCGCGACGAGCGGGATCGCCGCCGCGTGCGCGAGGGCGATCTTCCGCGAGAGCGTGTCGTCCCCCGCATCGAGGATCGCGCGCACCCCCCTCCGCTGGAAGCCGAGGAGGACCTCTTCGGCATAGGCGCGCTGCGCGTCCGTCACAGGAACGACGACGAGCTGCTCCGGAGATAGCCAGAGCGGCAACGCGCCCCGAGTTTGCTCGAGCAGGATACCCAGGAAGCGCTCCACGCTGCCGAACAGGGCGCGGTGCAGGATCGCGGGTCGCCGGCGCGCGCCCGACGCGTCGACATAGGTGATGTCGAAGCGCTCCGGCAGCACGAGATCGAGCTGGATCGTGCCGCATTGCCAGCTCCGCCCGAGCCTGTCGCGCAGCACGAACTCGAGCTTGGGCCCGTAGAAGGCCCCTTCCCCGGGCTGCAGCCTGTACTCGAGCCCTGCGCTCCTCGCCGCGCCCGACAGCGCCGCCTCCGCCCTGTCCCACACCGCGTCGCTCCCGGAGCGCTCGGCGGGGCGCGTCGAGAAGCCGACCACCATGTCGCGGAAGCCGAAGCCAGCATAGAAGTCGCGCAGCGCGCTGGCGAAGCGCACGACCTCGGCCTCGACCTGCTCCTCGACGCAGAAGATGTGGCCGTCGTCCTGGGTGAACTGGCGCAGGCGAAAGAGGCCGTGGAGCGTGCCGCTCGGCTCGTCCCTGTGCACCATGCCGAGCTCGCCGATCCGCAGCGGGAGATCCCGGTACGACGGCGCCATGCGCGCCACGATCTGCATGTGACCCGGGCAGTTCACGGGCTTGATCGCGGCGGCGTGATCCTCCTCCTGCAGCCGGAACATGTTCGAGGAGAAATTGTCCCAGTGGCCGCTGGCCTTCCAGATCGCCTGCCGCAGGATGAGCGGCGTGCGGACCTCTCGATAGCTGCCACGCATCATCTGGCGCCGGACCGCCTCCTCGAGGAGGCGATAGAGCGTGAACCCGCGCGCGTGCCAGAACACCATGCCTGGCGCCTCCTCCTGGATGTGGAACAGGTCGAGGCGCTGGCCTAGATACCGATGATCGTCTTCGTCGAGCATGTCAGTCTCCGTCGGCGGTGGCCGGCCAGACGGAGCGCTGCAAAGCGACGTGCCCCGTCCGGATCCCGGCGGGGCTTGGTTTCTCGTGTGTTTGTCAGCTCACCGCATGCACACGAGACCCATCCCGCCGGTGCGGGTAGTGGTCGTCGTGGTCGCGGTGAAGCCGGCGCTCACGTGGACAGGTGTATCGCGGCGTCCAGATCACGTCAAGCCGGACGGACGCACAGCGACCGCGCGGGACAGGAGCAGCGCGCCGGTGAAGAGGTAACCCGAGCAGGACCGGAAGACATCGTAGGAGCGGCCGAGCAGCGGAGCGCTCCGAAGAATGTCGCCGATGCGCCACATCTCCTCGTGGCGCGTGATCTCGAAGCTCTCGCCGCCGTCGATCATGCAGAAATCGTAGGTCAGGATCACCCGCACGGGGTACGCGCAGCGCGGAAACAGCCTCAGGTACAAGGTGCTGTCGACCAGCGCGCGGCCCGCGTCACGCGGCTCGGAGAGCCGGACGTTCAGCTGAGAGACGTCGAGGTCGAAACGGCCGCCGACGCGAGATCCCGAGAGGCCGACCTGGTACGTCTCGATCCCGCGCACGCGCCGCCATGGATTGACGAACTCGATGCCACGGGCAAGGTAGGGATAGACCTCCTTCTCCAGCGTCGCGATCGGGACCTTCGTGTCGTACATGAGGAGCGAGAGGCGTCGGAAGCGCGCCTCCAGGTCGGCGAGCCCGAGGCGCGGCATCGTGGGGATCGTGAACGGGAGGCAGTTCACTTTTGTCGCCATGTCGTGACTCTCCATCCGGGTACGCCCCCCGCCGGGTGTGAAGCGCCGGTCCGGGCGCGGAGCGATGAAGGCCGAGACGCAATGGATGGGCCGCGGCGGAGCGTGCTGGAGGTGCGTGCTCTGCGGCGCGTCGCTCCGCCCCGCGCGCCGTGTGTGTGCCGCCGCGCAAGTCGCTCGAAAGGCGCTGTTCTCCGCGTGGTTCAGGGAGAGAATCGGCGCGTCCGCCGTGGATTGCCCTGGTCCCTGGGGCGCCCGCGGTTATCTTCCCGCGCCGTTCGGCACGAGGCGCGCGGCGTTTCGCCCTCTCTGCCGGCGGCGAGTCACGAGGAGAAGAAGTGTCACGGGTTGTGGAGCGCATGGCGAAGGCCGCCAGCAGTCTCACGGAGCGGCGCAGAGCCGCGGCGCGGCGAGTCGCCGCGTTCATGGCGCTCACCCTCGCCTCGGCGGGGTGCGCCGCGCAACGAGCGCCGGCGCCCGCCGCGCAACGAGCGCCGGCGCCCGCCGCGCGCGGGGGCGCGGACCCCGGCGCGCGCGCGGGAGCGCCGGCGCCCGCCGCGCGCGGAGGCGCGGACCCCGGCGCGAGCGCGGCGGCCGAGCCGCTCTTCCGTGAGGCGGAGTCGCTCGCGGGGCGCTACCGCGTGCTCGGCGTGCAGCTCTTCGTGCTGGACCAGGCCGATGAGGCAGGCGCGGCGGGGGAGCGCGGCGCGGCGCGGCGGGCGGCGCTCGAAGCCGAGGCCACGCGGCTGCAAGCGGGCGTCGCGGCGGCCTACGCCGCGCTGGTCGACACGCCGGCGCTGCGCGCAGCGGAGCAGCGGCCTCGAGCGCTCCTCGCGCTCGCGCGGGCGCTCCAGGACGGCGGGGACGCGCGCGGCGCCGAGGCGCGGCTGCGCCAGCTCGCCCTCGAGCACCCGGCGTCCGGCGAGGCGGCCGAGGCCTACCTCGCGCTGGCCGACCTGGCGTTCGCCGCGGGGCGCCTCGATGAGGCGGTGAGCGCCTGCGACGGCGCGCTCCGCGGCGCCTCGGGGGCGCCGCTGCGCAAACGCGCGCTCTACGTGAAGTCGTGGAGCCTGCGGGGCATCGGCGGCCGAGGCGCCACCGAGGGGGCCATGAGGGCGCTGCGCGCGATCGTGCGGCTCGGCCCCGCGCGCGCCGGCTCGCTGGAGGCGACGATCGACGAGGCCGCGGAGCGAGAGCTCGTCGAGCTCTACGCGGCGCACGGCGACCTCGCCCAGGCCCGCGCCTTCTTCGCGGGCGCGGGCGAGCGCGCGGGTCCGCGGCTGCTCGGCGAGGTGGAGGCCCGCGCCGCGCGGCGCGGGCGCCCGGAGCCGCCCGATCGACCGGCCCTGTGAGGAGCGCCGCCGCCCGGGAGCCTCACCCTTCGCCTGCGTCGATCCGGAACCGCGGCGCCTCGATGCGCTCCCCCCGGCACGCCGGGCAGCGGCTCGGCTTCGCGAGCGACCGCCGCTCGTCGAACGCGTAGCCGCAGCGCAGGCAGCGCGCCGGCGCGACCGAGAGCCGCTCGCCGCGCGCGCGCAACGAGCGCGCGAGGTGCTCGAGGTGCGGCGCCACATCGCGCTCCCGCATCCCGAGGCGGGTGGAGAGCTCCCACGCGGTCGCCGCTCCCCTGCGGAGCTCCTCCAGGAGCGCCTGCCGCACCGTCTCCGACCGGGGCGCTGGGCTCGGCGGTGGCTTCGGGTCGCTCATCGCTCTCCGCGAGCGTGACACCGCGGCGGCGCCGGTCCAGCGCCGATCGCTCGCGGCTCGCGCGAACGCGCTCGCGCGCTGGGCTCGCGCCGCGCTCCAGCACGGCACGGCCAGGGCAGGCGCACAGGTGCTGCCTCTCACGACGGCGGGGCAGCGCAGCGCGGCAGAGCCCGCGCGGCCATTGCGCTGCCCACAGCGCGCACGGAGAATGCCGCTCGGAGAACAGCAGCGCATGACCCCGTGCCCGTCCGACGACGCCCTGGCCACCTGGCTCGCGGGCAACTTCCCGCACGACGACGCGGCGAGCATCCGCGGGCACGTGGCCGGCTGCGACGGCTGCCGCGCGCGGCTCTCGACGCGCCCGAGCGAGAGCGACCTCGGGGCGCCGCTCTTCCTCCACGCGACGCACCAGCGCTTCAGCGCGAGCGAGCCGCCGTCGTCGCCCCCGCTCTCCTGGGCGCCGCCCTCGGCCTTCGACGACTACCGCGTGGTGCGGCCGCTCGGCCGCGGGGGCATGGGGCAGGTGTACCTCGCCCACGACGAGGTCCTCGACCGGCCCGTCGCGCTCAAGTTCGTCGCGGCGGACAGCCCGGATCCCAGGACGATCGAGCGGCTGCGCGTCGAGGCCCGCGCGATCGCGCGCCTCCAGCACCCCAACGTCGTCGCCGTCTACCGGATCGGCGAGGTGCGCGGGCGGCCGTACATCGCGTACGAGTTCGTCGAGGGCGAGCCGCTCGAGCTGCTCCCGAAGCCGATCCCGTGGCCGTCCGCGCTGCGCCTGGCGCTCGGCCTCGCCCGCGGGCTCGCCGCGGCGCACCGGCGGGGCGTCCTCCACCGCGACATCAAGCCGGCGAACGTGATGCTCGACGCGAGCGGCGAGGTGAAGCTGCTCGACTTCGGCCTCGCCAAGCTCGCCGATCGGCCCGGCGCAGCCGCCGTCGACGCGGGCCATCGCGCCGCGCCGAACTCCGCCGTCGCGCCCGCGCCGTGGGCGCTCGCGGACATGTCCGCCCTGACGACCGCGATCCCGGTGGCGCTCGACGCCGCCTCCGCGCTCGGGGCCGCGAGCCTGACCGACGGCGGCATGATGATGGGCACGCCGCTCTACCTCGCGCCGGAGCTCTGGGCGGGCACCGCCGGCACGCCCCGCTCCGACGTCTACGCGCTCGGGCTGGTCTTCTACGAGCTGTGCGCGGGCCGGCTGCCTCACGCGGGGCTCGAGGTGCACGCGATCGCCAGCTGGGTGACGGCGCGGGCGCTCCCGCCGCTGCGCTCGATCTGCCCGGACGTCCCGGAGATGCTCGCGGCCGTCATCGATCGCTGCGTCCTGCGCGAGCCGGAGGCGCGCTTCGCGTCGGCCGAGGAGGTGCAGGCCGCGCTCGAGGAGACCGAGGCGCTCTGCCGGGCGTTCCAGATCGTGCGCCCCGCGTCGTCCCCGGCGAGCGCGCAGGACGCGGGCGCGGACGTCGTACGCGCGTCCTTCGAGCGCCTCGCCCCGCGCGCCGAGGCGCTCGTGACGCGCTTCTACGAGCGGCTCTTCGCCCGCGAGCCTACGCTCCGGGCGCTGTTCCCGCCGGACATGCGCGAGCAGCGGCTCAAGCTCGCCGCGGCGCTGCAGCTCGTTGTCGACAACCTGCGCGCGCCGGACAAGCTGGTCGAGATGCTCGAGGCGCTCGGGCGCCGCCACGCCGCGTACGCCGCGTTGCCCGAGCATTTCGACGCCGTGGGCCGCGCGCTGCTCGAGGCGCTCGAGGAGCTCGAAGGGGACGCGTGGTCGCCCGTCACCGCGCGGGCCTGGGCGGGCGCGTACGCGCAGGTCGCCGAGGCGATGCGGCGCGGGCTCGAGGCTGCGCGGGAGGGGGTGGTCTCCTCCACGCGGGCGCCCGCGCGGCTGCACGCCGCGGAGACCCGCTTCGCCACGAGCGCCGACGCGAGCCTGGCCTACAGGACCGCGGGCGCCGGGCCGATCGATCTGGTGCTGGTCCAGGGGTGGGTCACGCACGTGGAGGCCGCGTGGGAGGGTGCGCTCATCTCCCGGTTCTTCGCCGAGCTCGGCGCGTGGGCGCGGCTCATCGTGCTCGACCAGCGCGGCACCGGGATGAGCGAGCGCGAGGGCGCGGGCGCTCCGGCCGAGCAGCAGGCGGAGGATCTGCTGGCGGTGCTGGACGCGGCCGGCGTGGCGCGGGCCGCGCTCCTCGGCGTCGGCGCCGGGTTCGCGCCGTGCGCGCTGCTCGCGGCGGCGCACCCGGCGCGCGCGCGCGCCCTGATCGCGCTCGGGAGCGCGGCGCAGATGTCTGCCTGGCCGAGGTGCCTCTTCGGGCTCGCCGGCGAGGACGCCGAGGAGGCCGAGCGCGCGCTGCGGAGCGGCTGGGGCGAGCCGCTCTTCCTCGATCGCCTGGCCCCGTCCGCGGCGGATGACGGCGCGTTCCGGCGCTTCTGGGCCGCGTACCTGCGCCACGGCGCGAGCCCGGGCGGGGCGGCGCGCATGCTCCGGGCACACGCGGCGGCCGACGTCCGGCCCGCGCTGGGCCGGGTGAGCGCCCCGACGCTCGTGCTGCACCGGGCCGGCGATCGGGCCGTCCCGGCGGCGGCCGGGCGCGACCTCGCCGGCCGCATCCACGGCGCGCGCTACGTCGAGCTGCCGGGCGACGATCACCTGCCCTTCGTAGGCGAGTCAGGTCCGCTGCTCGCCGAGCTGCGGGCCTTCCTTGGGGCGGATGCCGGGGGGAGCCCCGTCTCGAGCCTCGTGCCCTCCGCGGCGCTCGGCGCTGCCTCCGGCGGCTGACGCGCTCCGCCAAGCACGCGGTGCGTCGTCGCCCGGCCCGCGCCGCGGAGCTCTCGTGGACACTCCTGCGCTCGCACGACGCGCGCGCCTCTCGGACGCTCGCGCTCGCTGCGCTTCCTCAAGCGATGTTTGCCCGCGCCACGATGAACGATGAGCTCGAGTTCAGCGTGCGGACGTCCGCGTCTCCGGCTTCGCCCGATATGACTTGAGAGTTCTCCTTATCTCGATGTCTCGTCAGAGAATGCAGAAACATCCTATCTACCTTGCGGTCCAGTGATTCGCCCGCTAGCTTGAATTGATGATGGGATGGTCACGCCCGTTGACCTGCTGTGTCGCTGCCGTGCTTGGCGTATTCGCGAGCGCTTGCTCCGGGACGGAGCAGGGCTCCGCCGGCGCAGCGGCAGGCGGGGCGGGCGCCGGCGGGGCGGGAGGCGACGGCAGCGCCGAGAGCGCGGGCGGCGAGAACGTGGGCGGGGGCGCCGACTGCCCTCCTGGTGAGGGAGGCTGTCCGTGTGGGCCTCTGGGTCAGTGCGACGACGGGCTCTGCTGCGCAGGCAGCATATGTATCTCGGAGTGTGCCAGCGCCGATGATGACGCGATGGTCGACGACGACTGCGACTGGCGGGGAGGCCTGCAGGACCCCTCATTCGAGCGCTCGGATACGTGGGGCACCACGGGGGCAGCGCTCGTCTCCCCCGAGGTCGAGGGCAACGGCAACCCGGGCGCCGGCATCATCGGGAGAGACGCGGTGTGCCAGATGGCCGGCTTCTATCAGCGCGTCTCGATGCCGGACCTCGCGTGCGCCGGGCCGCTCCTCCTCACGTTCGCCGCGCGCATCGGCTGCGAACTCGCGATGGACTGCCTCGGCCCTCCGGGGGTCGGGGTCCGGATCGACGGCGGTATCACCGACCTCGATCTCATGCCCTCTTCGTCCTTTGCCCCGCAACGCGTGTGCCTGGGAGAGCGCGCCTACGGCAGGCCGATCGAGCTGCTCCTCGGGCCCGCCCGGCGTTCTCCCCTGTGCGATGAGGACACCGGACAGGATTTCACGCTGATGTTCGATGACGTCGCCCTTCAGCCTGATGAAATGAACGAGTGCCCGCCGCCTGGCCAGGTGCTGAACGGCGACTTCGAAGCGGGCGCCGCCGGCTGGAAGGCGACCCCCGAGAGCGGCGTCTCCGAGATCGAGGGCGGCCTGGGCCAGGGCGGCGGCAAGGGCGGACATCTCGCCACCACGCTGTTCTGCCAGGTTCCCTCGCTCGAGGGCACGCTCTCGGCGCCCTTGCCGTCCGCCGCGCTGCCGAGCCCGGCGCTCCGCATCTGGAGCCGTGGCAGCCCGGGGGCGATCGTCGACGTGATGCTGAGCGCGCACCGGCTGACGGCCCTGACGGGCACGGGCGAAGCGCAGGTCTCGCATGCCTGCTTGCCCCGGTGGGCGCTCGGCATGGCGCACCGCCTCGCGTTCGCCTTCCGGAACCGGCACAGCCAGCCGTGCATGGACGAGAACCAGCGGGATTTCACTGTGGATGATCTCGCCATCGTCTCTGACGACCGCTGCCCCGGGGACGCGCCGCTCTTCGACCCCGGCTTCGAGAATCCCGGCGCCGACGCGGGGCTCTCGCCGACATGGGTCCTCAACGCGGAGGACCCCGCGCGCGGCAGCGCCAGGCTCGCGGTCGACGCGGCGGCCGCGCACGCCGGCGACGTCTCGCTCTCGCTGTCCGTGCGGAAGCCGTGCCGCGAGCCCTCGGCCTCCACCGTGTTCACCGTCCCCGAGCCTCAGGGGACGGCCGGTCCGGCGCTGAAGTTCTGGTACCGCACGAGCCACCTCCTCGCGGCGACCGCCACCTCGATGCCAGGAGGCGCCCTGGCAGCCAGCGAGCGCTGGTCACAACAGACGATCTGCCTGGATCCGCGCACGGCGGGCAGGCCCCAGCAGCTCTCGTTCAAGATAAGAGCCAGCGGGACCTGCGATGCGCCGCTCGACGACGAGGCCTTGCACGTGGACGACGTCGAGGCGACGACCGATCCCTCCTGCCCGGCCTCGCCGGTCCCCTGAGCGGCGGCGTCCTGGCGCCTCGATTCCGTCGCCGGGCAGAAGGTGCCTGTCGGCTCAGCCGCGCTTCCGGCCCACCAGGATGACGATGGGATAAGCGAAGTGGACCTCATCCCCCCGGAGCTCTGCGCCCACGCCGAGCGCATCGACGCCGACGTCGGCGCGGTAGAGGGCCCGGAGCCGGTCCGCTCCGCCGGGCTCCGGGAAGGAGGCCCGGAGCGCGGCCTCGAGCTCCACCTCGAGCCGGTACCGCGTCGTCGTCTCGATCTCCAGCCCCGCCGCGTCGAACAGGGCGCCGAGCTCGCGCTCGGTGAGCGCGCTCGCATGCGAAGGATCGCGGATCTTCTCGGCGGCGTCGTACGCCGCCCGCTTGTCCTCGGCGGGCGCCACGTCGATCACGGCGACTCGCCCGCTCCTCTGGCACACGCGGGCCATCTCGCGCAGCGTCACGAGCGGCTCCAGCAGGTGATGGAAGCTGTAGCGCGTCGTGACCAGGCGATAGCTCTCGTCCGGATAGGGCAGCCGGCTCGCGTCGCCGAGCTCCCAGGTGACGTTGGAGAGGCCGAGGCTCGCCTGCCGCTTCCGCGCCTCGTCCAGCATGGCCGGGACGATGTCGAGCCCCCGCACGCTCGCCACGCGCTGGGCCAGCGCGCAGGCGACGATCCCCGGCCCGCAGGCCACGTCGAGGGCCGCGTCGCTCGGCGCCGGGGCGAGCGCGTCGAGCAGCAGCCCCATGGCGGATTCCGCCGAGTGGGCCCGGACCTCGGCGAACGGCCTGGCCTGGCGGGTGAACTGTTCCTGTATCAACGCATCGTGCGCCGTGGGAGTGGCTTGCTTCATGGCGATCGAGGGTGGACGCTCTTCGGCTTTACGGCTGCCGGCGAACGGACAAAGATCACCGCCGAGAGGCCACGCCTTGCAAGCCCGCGTCCTGACCCCGACGGAGACCACCGAGCACCTCGCGCGGCTCGGGCTCGACCATGCTCACGCGCGCGCGTTTTCCTACGAAGACGAGCTGCCGGGAGCCGTGTACGGCTGGCACACCCACGCGCGGCACCAGCTGCTCTGTCCTCTGGCCGGCACGGCGTGCCTCGAGGTCGAGGACGCGTCCTTCCTGCTCCCCCCGCAGCTCGCCGCGCTCATCCCCGCGGGCGAGCGGCACGCCACGACCTGCCGCGACGCGTCCATCGTCTCGATCTATTTCGAGCCCGCCGCGTTCCCTTCCCCCCTTACAGCGGTGAGGATCTTCGAGATCCCCGCGCTCCTGCGCGAGATGGTGATCTACGCGCGCCGCTGGCCGGTCGCGCGGCGTCCGGACGACGCCGCGGCCAACACGTTCTTCGCGGCGATGGCGGACATCATCGGCCCGCTCCTCGATCGCGGCGCCACGTACCGGCTGCCCCGCGGCAAGACGCGGCCGGTGCAGCGCGCGATCGAGTGCGCGCTGCGCGACGTCTCCAGCGCCGATCTCCCGCGGGCCGCGGCGTTCGCCGGGGCGACCGAGCGCACGCTGAGGCGGCGGTTCCGCGAGGAGACCGGCGTCACGTGGCGCGGCTTCGTCACGCGCGCGCGCGTGCTCCGGGCGATCGACCTGCTCTCCAGCCCGAGCGCCAGCGTCACGCAGGTCGCGCTGGACGTCGGCTTTCAGAGCCTCGGCGCGTTCGCCGCCGCGTTCCGCGCCGTCACCGGCCAGACGCCGAGCGAGTTTCGCAGGACCGCCCGGCCATCGCCGGGCGGCAGCGGACACAAGAGCTGATCTGAGCCGGCCTGACGGCGCGGATGCGACCCTCGACGAGCGCGCCGCGGACGGCGGCGCGCGGCGTGAGGTCGCGGGTTACTGCGTGATCGCCCGGAGGTCGAGCATCTCTTCGACGCTCGGGACCACGATGAGGTCGCAGCGGCGGTTCTTCTGCCGGCCCTCGTCGGTGTCGTTGGTCGCGACCGGATCGGTGTCGGCGAAGCCCGCCGCGCTCCAGTTCGCGACGGGGAGCGCGCCCCCGCCGCCCTTGACGTCGGCCGGGCTGACGAGGAACACGAGCACCTCGCGGGCGCGCATCAGCGACAGGCCCCAGTTGTCGCGGAACTGGCCGCCCGCGAGCGGCTTGTTGTCGGTGTGGCCGGCGACCTGGTAGTCGCGCTGGAGCAGCGACTTGTCGTTCTTCACGACCGTCGCCACCTTGAGGAGGATCTCCTTGCCCTCCTTCTTCAGCGTCTCGCGCCCGGAGTCGAAGAGGACGTCGCCCGGCAGCGAGATGACCATCCGGTTGTTCCGGATGTTCACCGCCAGGCCGAGCTTCGTGAGCTCGTCCAGCTTCTTCTTGAGCGTCTCGAACCGCGCCTTGATCGCCTCCAGCTGGCGGGCGCGGGCCTTGAACTCGGCGAGCGCCTTCTCGCGCTCCTCCAGCGTCGAGCTCAGCTGCGACACCTGCGTGCTCGTCGCCTGGAGGTTCTCGTTCAGCTTGCCGATGTCGACGCCGGCCGCCTCGAGCTGCTTCGTCAGCTCCGCGACCTTCGCCTGGGCCGCCTCGAGCTCCTTCTGCGTCTCGGCGAGGCGGCCCTCGGTGGTCTGGTGCTGGCTCTGAAGGCGGTTGTACTTGTCGAGCTGGGCCTTCCACTCCTCCTCGGAGTAGCCGCACCCCAGCGAGGACGACGCGATGACAGCAGGCAGGAAGGCCGCGAAAGCGGTTCTGCGGCCTTTCAAGACACGAGGGTGCATGAGCACGCTCCTTCACTCTAGTTGGTGAACATGAGCTGGGGCCGATCGCCCGGCCCGCGCCCGGTTCCAGGTGACAGCGGCCTGTCAGGCCGTGCGGAGGCGTACCCTACCGAGGTCGCGCGCGATTGTAAAAGGCCGCATCGAGCCGCCCGACCCGCCGCCTCGTGTGCCTCTCCATCGCCGCGCCCTGTCGCCGCGTCAGCCAGGCGCGGCGCGCTGACGCAGCGCGTGTATGCGCCATCGCAACACAGGTACGCTTGTCCATTGTTCCCGCCTGCGCACCTGCTAATGGGACGGCCCATGGCCTATCGCATCACGCTGATCCCGGGCGACGGCATCGGCCCGGAGGTGGTGACGGCGACTCAGGATGTGGTCTCCGCCGCCGGCGTCGCCGTCGACTGGGAGATCCATCACGCGGGCATCGAGGTCGCGAAGCTGACGGGCTCGCCGCTCCCCCTCCCCGTCATCGACGCCGTGCGGAAGAACCGGATCGCCCTGAAAGGCCCGGTGACGACGCCGATCGGGGGCGGGTTTCGCTCGGTCAACGTGACGCTCCGGCAGACGCTCGACCTCTACGCGAACGTGCGGCCGATCCGCAGCCTGCCGGGCGTCGACCCGCGGTTCGACGTCGACATGGTCATCGTGCGCGAGAACACCGAGGGGCTCTACGCCGGGCTCGAGCTCATGATCCTGCCCGGCGTGGCCCAGAGCATCAAGCTCACGACCGAGCGTGGCTCGACGCGCATCGCGGAGTTCGCGTTCCGCTACGCGAAGAAGCACGGCCGGAGCAAGGTGACGATCGTCCACAAGGCGAACATCATGAAGATCTCCGACGGCCTCGCGCTCGACTGCGCGCGGCGGGTGGCCGTGGGGCACCCCGAGATCCAGCTCGGCGAGATGATCGTCGACGCGGCGGCCATGACGATGGTCCGCGATCCGAACCGGCTCGGCGTGATCGTGACGGAGAACCTCTACGGCGACATCCTCTCGGACCTCGGCGCCGGCCTGGTCGGCGGGCTCGGGATCGTGCCCGGCGCGAACATCGGCGACGACGCGGCGGTCTTCGAGGCGGTGCACGGGTCGGCGCCGGACATCGCGGGCAAGGGCTACGCGAACCCGACGGCGCTCGTGCAGAGCGCCGTGATGATGCTGCGGCACCTCGGCGAGCACGACGCGGGCGATCGGATCGAGCGGGCGCTGACGACGCTCTACCGGGCCGGCCAGGTGCGCACGCGCGACCTCGGCGGCGCCGCGAGCACAAGCGACTTCACCCGGGCGCTCTGCGCGGAGATCGAAAGGCCTCGCGCGGAGGCCTAGCGGAGGGCATCCTGATCCCGCAGACGTGGGATCCGCCTTCACGTGGCTGCTCGAGTGGTGCGCCGAGCTCGTCGGCGCGACGGACGGGGCTGCCGGCGCCGAGAGCGACGACGCGAGGCGCCGGCGGCGGCTGCTGCTCTTCCTCGCGCTCTCGTCGATCGTCGCGGCGAGCTACTTCCTCAGCGAGATCTGGGGCGTGAAGGGCCTGCTCCCGGCCGCCCTGTTCTTCGCGCTCGCGGTGAAGGCGACGCGCGCCGTCCTCGACGCGCGCGCGTCGCTGTGGCGCGCCGCCGCGCTCGACCTCGAGGATCCAGCGCAGCGCCCGCGCGCTGGCGCGGATCCGTGGTTCTCGCCCCCGACGGCGAGGGTCCTGCGCGCGCTGGCCGCCGTGATCGACGCCGCGCGCCGCGAGCGCTACGCGGCCGCGCTGGAGCGGCTCCCGTCGGTCGATCGGGCCGCGCTCCGGCCCGACGAGGCGCGGCTGCTCGAAGCGGCCCGCGCGCTGCTCTCCCTGGGCCTCGGCGACCCGGCGCGCGCGGCGCAGCAGGCGATCGTCGCGCTGCCCACGGGGATCGACGCCATCGACGCGCGGCTCGGCCGCGTGGTGATCGCCGACGCGTGGAAGAGCCCCGCGCGGCTCGAGGCGATCGATCGCGCGTGGCGGCAGGAGCTCCAGGGCGGCGTGGCCTCCGAGGCGCTCGAGCGCCTCCTGTCGCTGTCGCGGCTGCGCTTCGCGCCGCACGCGCTGGAGGCGCTCCAGCCCGTCGAGGCGCGCGCGCTGTCGGCCGAGGCCTGGTCGATCGGCGAGGAGGAGCTCGCCGCGGCGCTCGAGTCCCGCGCGCGGAGCGGCGTCTACCGCTGAACCGGCGGCTCATGGCGGCGGCTCGCGCGGCTCACGGCGGCGGCTCGCGCGGCACGGCGGGCGCGATCTCGCGCTGGAGGCGGAGGCCGCCGAGCGAGATCTCGACCACCGCCGCGAGCCGCTCCGCCACGAGCTGCTCCGCCGAGGGCCCCGCGGCGCGCGTCTCCGCGATGAAGGCGAAGCAGCGCCGGCCGGAGCCGCCGAAGGCGACCGCGAAGCCGTCGATCGGCGCTCCCGGCGGGGTGTCGGCGACGCCGATCGCCACGACCGTGTCGAACCCCTCCGGCACGTCGATCCGGCGCTCGGCGGCGGTGAGGCCCTCGCCGGGGCGCGGCAGGTCGCGCCAGAGCCGCGCGCGCGCCTCGCACGCCGCGCGGCTCGCGCGGCCGTCCTCGCGCCAGGTGCGCACGAGCAGCGACGTCGACGACGCGGCGTGGGTCGCGACGAGCCAGGGGCCCTCGCCGTCCTCGACGCGGAAGCCGCGCGCGTCGGGCAGGGGGAGCCGGAGATCGAAGCGATCCGAGCGGTATTCGCCGAGCTCGCCGTCGCCGAGCGTCGACGCCGCCTGCGCGGGCGGCGCGGGCCTCGGCGGCTCGGGCGGCGCGGCCGGGGCCGGCGCGCACGCGGGCGCCAGGGCGAGCAGCGCGGCGGCCGGCGCGAGGGCGCGGCGCGGCGCGCGCGCCTTCGGCTGGGGCCCATGCCCCGGCGCTCCTGCGGGCTCGGCGCGCGGCTCCGGCCTCATCGCGTGAGCAGCACGAGCAACGCGCCGGCGCCGCCCTCCGCGTCCGGGGCCGTCGCGAAGGCAGCGACGTGGCGGGCGACGCGGCCGTTGCTCAGCCAGGCCGCGATCTCCCCGCGGAGCACGGCGTGGCCGCCGGGCGAGTGGTTGCCCTTGCCGTGGACGATGGCGACGACGCGGTCGCCGTCGCGCTGGCGCTTGCAGACGAACGCCTCGACGGCCTCGCGCGCCGCCTCGAGCCTCAGGCCATGCAGATCGAGGGTGCCGTCGACGGCGTAGCGGGCGCGGCGGAGCCGCCTGAGCTCGCGCGGATCGACGTCGAGGCGCCGGCCCTCGATGCGCTCGCTGTCGTCCGTCGTCTCGAACTTGATCCCCTCGATGACGAGCGAGCGCATGCGCGAGCGCGCGTCCTCGTCCGGATCGAACGCGATCGTCGGGAGCGCGGCCCGCTCGACGCGGCTGGCGGTGACCGGGATCCGGGTCGCGCGATCCTCGAGCACGCGGACGCCGGCCATGTAGATGGCGAAGGTCTCGGGGTCGACGGGCCGCGGCGCCTGCTCGGCGCCTGCCCGCGGCGCCGCGCCCGCGCCCGGGGGCGCGGGCGATCTCGTCTTGGGCTTCGCCTCGGGCGAGGACGCCGGCGCCTTGGACTTCACCTCGGGCGAGGACGCCGGCGCCTTGGGCTTCGCCTCGGGCGACGACGCCGGCGCCTTGGGCTTCGCCTCGGGCGCCGGCTTGGCCTTGGGCTTGTTCAGCTGCCGGAGCGTGGAGAACGGCTGATAGAACGCCTCATTCGCCTTGCGCGCCGCCTCCTTCGCGGCTCGCGCCGGGCTGGCCGTCGTTCTCGTGTCTCTCTCGCGCTTCGCGCCCTTCGCCATCCCCCAGAACATCGCTCGCGAGGCCGCGGAGTGCAAACCGGACGGCTTCGATGCCGGCGAGCTGCCCGTCCTCGAAGTGCCAGTCGGGGTCGTCGAGGCCGGGGAAGTCGTGCGGGTTGCGGATGTCCTCGGCCGTGAGCGTGGGGATGAGGCGCCGCGCGAGATCGATGACCTTGGCCCTCTGCGCTCCCTCCATGGCGGCGAGCAGCTCGAAGATGCGATGGAAGAGCTCGGCGGGCGAGGGGGCGGCTTGCGGCGCGCCGGGGCGTGCCGCGTCGTGAGGGCGCATCGGGCGCAGCATACGCCATCGGGCCGGGCGCGCTGCGCGCCCCACCGCGGCGTGCCCGGCCGCGCGCGCGGAGCTCAGCCGCCTCCCGCGCGTGGGAGCCCGGGCCGCGGCGAGGGGAAGCGGGGCTCAGCCGGCACCCCGAACGGCTCGTCAAGCGCGCAGGCGAGGGCGCGCCGTGACCGACGCCCCCGCCCTACGGTTCCACTCCGCGCGGCGCGAGGAACGGGGACCCGCCCCGCCCCTGGATCGAGGTCAGCGAGGCTCTCCGAGGCTCATGACCGGCGCGGGGGAGTCCGCTGCCGGCGCTGCATCTGATCGCCCGTGGTCATGGGGCCGCCCGTGGGGATGAAAGCCCCCGTAGGGCCGGACGGGTCTGAACGGCCGGAAGTGCCCATACGGCCTGTGCGGCCGGAAGTACCCATATGGACTGTGCGGCCAGATTGGCCTGAACGGCCGGAAATGCCCGTGATATGGGACATCATCCGGAGGAATCCTGGCGTCGGGGAAGTCCGAGGTCGTTGTCTCCTCGACGAGCACGAGTTCCTGGATGGGTGTCGTGCTCTCCGCAGCAGCGATCTGCGCGGTGCCGAGCGCCATTCCGAACAGCGCCAGGGCCCCGAGCGCTTTCACCAGCTTCATCACGGAATCCTTTCACGATGCGAGCGCCTTGCCGGGCGTCATCCCGTGCGGGCTGCGTCCATGGCGATGCAAGCGTGAGGCCCGTCCGCGGCGGACCGCTGGTGCCGCGGGCAGCGTCGCGGGTTCCTGATCGCCGCGGCTCGGCGCCGCGCACGCGCATCGCACGCCGCAGGGCGTCGCGTGTGCGCGCGGTGGACAGCGACCGGTACCGGCCTGCGCGCGTGCGCGTCGAACTCGACGCGACGGCCCCCTGCCCGGCTCAGGGCGTGATCAGGACATTCGACAGATCATCGACGATCCTGCCGACATCGCCGCCGTCGAGATTGACGAGCACGGTGATAGAAGCATCCTTGTCGACCGCGTAATAAGACGACGACGTGAAGCCCCAGATACCGCCGTCGTGACCAACCTGGACGCCGAGCGGAGATTCCCTGCGCGACAGCCCGAGGCCGTACCCGGTGACCTCGCCGAGGGGCGCGTCGACCCACGCGGTCATCTCTTCGAGCTCGGCGGGGCCGAGCAGCGTGCCGTCGAGCACCTTGCGGTAGAAGCTCGTGAGGTCGCCCGTGGTCGAGACCAGCGCGCCCGCCGCGCCGGCCGCCGACGCGTCGATCGCGGAGGTCATCTCGACGAGCTCCCCGCGGCTCCGACCGTAGCCGTGGACGAGGCCGGGCAGGGCCTCCTCGGCGCCGTCGAGGTAGGTGTGCGCGAGCCCCGCCGGCTCGAGGACGCGGGTGCGGAGCAGCTCGCCGATGGGCTCTCCCGAGGCCGCTTCGACGATCAGGCCGGCGATGATGTAGTTCGTGTTGGAGTAGGCGAAGCCGCGCCCTGGCTCGAAATACGGCGGCTTCGACGCCGCGAGCTCGATGAGCTCCGCGGGCGTCCACGTGCGCGTCGGATCGTCGAGGGCCGCGTTCCAGAACTCGTCGAGCGCCGTGTAGTCGAAGACACCGCTCGTGTGGTTCAGGATCTGTCGCACGGAGATCTGCTCTCCGCCGGGGATACCGCCGACGTACGCGGAGACGGCGTCGTCGAGCGACAGCCGGCCTTCTGCGCGGAGCATCAGCGCCAGCGTGGAGACGAAGGTCTTCGTGATGCTCCCTGCGCGGAAGAGATCGCCGGGCTGGATGGCCACGTCGGCCTCGGTGTCCGCGACCCCCGCGGCGCCGAGCCAGCTGCACCCGCCGAGGTGCACTGCGGCTGCCGCGCCGGGGAGCCGCTGCGCTGCCACGGCCGCGTCGAGCGCTCTCTCTAGCTCGACCGAGAGCTCGTCGCACCCGGCGCCCGGCGTATCGTCCGAGCCGCCGGGTCCAGCTGCGGCGCTACCGACTCCGATGCTCCCACCGCCATCGTCGCCTATCGCGGCCACCATGTCGAGCGGAGCAGGCGAGGAGCTCATGCACCCCGTGAGCAGGACGACTCCAATGCAAGAGAAGAAAGCGGTCGGCCGAAGAACACGGCTCATCGATCGGATCTCCATGGCTTCCCCGTGAGGTCCATTGCTGCGCTCCGCCGCGCCGCTCCCGAGCTCCAGGGGCGGCCCCGCGAAGGACGCGCATCAAGACGCGACGGGTCCGACCGTGTCAACCGGCCCGCAAAGATGCGAGTGCTCTCGCCCACGCTGGACGCCGATAGCGCAGCTTATCGCGTGAGTCGGCAGACAGGCCGTTCCCACGAATCATGCGCGCTCGAGGATGGAGGCGTGCACTCCCGTCGACGCGCAGCTCCCGCGCACGGGTGGCCTTGCGGCGTCGATCCCTTTCATCCCACACGCACGCTGAGGTCAGGCTGTGTCAAGGTCGTGGGGCGCTTCGTCGAGCACGACAACGACGTGCGGCTGCACAGCGCCCTCGGTTACGTCACGCCAAGCGGCATGCTGGCCGGACGTGCCAAGACGATCTGGGCCGAGCGCGACCGGAAGCTCGACGCGGCTCGCGAAGCTCGTCGCCGGCCCCGTGACGGCGGCCTACGCTCACCGGCGGCGCCGCGCGAGCGCGAGGCCCACGAACGCGGCGAACGCTGCAGCGCCGCTGCCCGGGCCCGCCGAGCCTCCGGCGCTGCAGCCGGCGGCGGCCGATGCGCCGTCGCTGGACGCGTCGCCCGCGAGATCGGTCGCCTCGTCGATTTCCGACAGATCCGGCATGGCGTCGGGCTCGAGGCGGTTCAGCCGCATGGGGCGCTCGAGCGCCGCGCCGGCGATCGGGGAGACCACGACCTCCTGATACCCGTCCATCGTGTCCTCCGGGGCGGCGCGCAGCGCCACGCCCCGCAGCCCGGCGACCGCGGCGCCCTCACGCGCGACCTGGAACAGCGTGTCGCCGACGGTCACGTACCAGCTTCCGTCGAACCAGCGGCCGTGCCCGAGATCGCTGCCGATCTCCTCGGGCGCCGCGCCTGGACGGCCGATGTAACGCTTCCCCTCGTTCAGGAACAGCACCTCGCCTTCGTCGCTGATGCCGTCGTGGCCGACCCGGAGATTCTGCTGGTCGAACAGGCTCGATGTCGTGAAGTCGCTGACCTGGTGCAGCTCGCCGTCCGAGGTCCGCAGCCACACCTGGTTGACCTCCCCGTCGCTCATCAAGAACCCCGCGTGCCCGGCGTGCAGCACCAGCCCCGCGGAGTTGCCCGAGATGGAGTCGCCGAGAAACACCTCCTCGCCCGCCGCCGTGTACAGGTAGCTCGAGCTCGTGTCCCCGTTCGACCACCGGCCGGCGACGTTCGTTCCATCGGTGATCGGCCGCTGCAGGTCGCCCGGATGGTTCCCCAAGCGGCCCGTGAGCAACCGGCGGATCCAGGGCTCTTCGTAGGTCCCGTAGTACACGTCGCCGGAGGCCGCGATGTCGGCCTGGAACGGCGACTCGCTGCCCGGCCTGTTCCAGATGCTCTGGTTGAGCCCCGTCGCGATCGTGTGCAGGTACGCCCTGTCCTCGTCGTCCGTAGTCCATACCAGCGAATCGGCGTTCACCGCGTCGAGCCGGCCCCTCGAGATCCGCGTCCACACGCCGTCAACCGACGTGAAGATGCGGCTGGTACCCGACTGGACCACGGCCCCCGACGGCGTGAGCGCGCCGTAGGTCGGGCTGCTCCCGGGTGGATCGGGCGGGAGCGTCGCGAGCCACGTCACCCTCTGCGTGCCACGGTCGAGGACGCCGAGCAGGTAGTCCGGGTCGAGGAACAGGATCCGCTCGGCGTCGAAATCGAGGATGGCGCCGGGGGCGCGCTGGACGGCGGTCAGCGCCGGGTTCTGCTCGACGTAAAAAGGGCCAAGGGTCGTCGTGACATCCGGACCGACACCGTTGTTGCCCGAGAGCGTGATGGTGAGCTCTTCCCCCGACTCGAACTCCGTGAAGGGGCGCGCCAGGAGCTTCAACGGATCCGGCGGCGAGCTCGCTGTGCGGACGTTGCAGGCGCTCGCCGTGTGCGTCCGGCCCCGTACCTCGACACAGAGGCTCTGGCAGGAGCGGGGCGGCACCGCGGAGCACCTCGCGTCCAGCGGCGTGGAGCTCCCGACGACGCTGCGCATCCGCGGCGACGATAGCCAGAGGTACGGCGCCGCGGTCCGCTCCACCGTCCGCTCCACCGTCGACCCATTACCCACCAGATCGTACGCGCGGATCGTCAGCGGGCGGGGACCGTAGGCGAGCTCGCTGATGTCGAACGTCCCCTCGTAAAAATTGTCGCCGGTCGGCGTGAGCTCGACCGTCACCCCCTCGAGCTCCGCCTCGACCCGGTCGATGCCCTCGCACGAGGAGACGACATGGACGCGCAGGTGGAGCGTGTCGCCCACCACGACCAGCTCTCTGCTGGGCGCGCTGGTGCCGTCCGACGCCAGGACGTCGTCGATCGTCACATCGGCCTGGGCGGCCGCGGCCGAGAGCGACAGCAGCGATACGAGCGCAACGCTGACCAGCGTACGAGAAGCGCGCATGAGTCCTCCGATGAAGTTGACAGCTTGGATGCCGCCCCAGGCCGCCGTATTCACGGCGAACCATCGCCACGGCTCTGCACCACGACCTGGAACTAGGCGAGCACAAACGGAAGCCGTGTCCAGCACATCGCACGAACGCCGCCCGCCTGTCATCCCGCTCACAATACACTCGAGCCCGCCGGCTCCCCGCGCAAGCTGCCCATGCCGGGCTCAGTGATGGGCCCGGCATGACGCGACTCGCCACCACGCGTCGAGGGCCAGCGCACATCTGCCGGTCACAGGCATCCATCCCGTGAGCGCCCCGGCGCAATCGAGCCGCGGTCAGCGCGGAGCCGCCGTCGCGACGGCGAGCGCCCGCAGCAGGGTGATCACGGCGATCGAGTGGCTGATCCGGCCGTCCTGCATCGCAGCCCTCACGTCGTCTGCGCTCATCACGACCGCTTCCGTGCTCTCGTGCTCGTCGCCCTCGGGCTCGCCGACCCACCGCGCGCCGCGCGCCAGGTAGAGGAAGCAGCGGTTCGCCTGGAGCGCAGGATTCGGGTGTACCCACCCGAGCGTCTCGAGCGACTCCACAGCATATCCCGTCTCCTCCAGGAGCTCGCGCGGCGCAGCGGCCGCCGGCTCTTCCCCTGGATCGACAAGGCCGCCTGCCGTCTCGATGGTCACCGCGTCGACCCCGTGCCGGTACTGCCGCACCAGGACGAACTGACCTTCATCCGTGATCGCGGCCACCGAGATCCAGTCGGCGAGCTCCAGCGTGAAGGCGGGATACGACGCGCCCGCAGCCATGACTTCATGGCGATGGATCGCGAGCGGACCGAACGTACCGGCGAGCGCCGAGGCGTGGCGGCGAGGAATCGTGATACCCATCCCGCCTCACTACTACGGCGTGCCCCTCGCCGCCTTCTCCGTCACCGCTCCTGTCTTCTCCGTCACCGCTCCCGCCTTCTCCAGCGTGGTGGTCGCCTTCTCCGGCGCTCCCGCCTTCTCCAGCGTGGTGGTCGCCCTATCCGACGCTCCCGCCTTCTCCAGCGTGGTGGTCGCCGTCGCCGGCGCCGCGCTCGCCGCTGTCTCCGGCGCCACACTCGCCGCCTTCTCCGGCGCCGCGCTCGCCTTGTTCGGCACAGGACCCGCCATCTTCTCCTGCGCCGTGCTCGCAGACCTGTCGCGGCGCTCCCGCCGGAGCACCTCCTCCGCGTCCTCGCCAGGCATCCCCTCGGTCGCCCCTCGCCCTTCGTCCTGCGGCGGCGGCCACGCGGTCACATAGCGGGGTGCCTCGCCGGGTCCGGACGCATCGATCCACGAGACGCTCCCCGTCCCTGGCGCGCGCACATCGACGTGCACGAACGAGCTGTTCGGATAGTACCCGCAGCCCGTGTCGGCGAGCGCGCGGCAGGCGGCTGCGAGCTCGTCGTTCCGCACCCCGGCGATGCGCAGATCGAGCGCCCGGCCCGTCTGGTGCAGGCTGCCCTGGCTCTGGGGCCGGTACCCGCTCACGAGCGACACGAGCCGGCCCGGGTACCGCCGCGCCAGCGCGTCGATGCGGGAAAGCAGCCCGGGATCGAGCAGCCGCACGCCGGGCGCGATCTCCCCTGCCTGCGCCCCGCTCGCCCTGCTCCCAGCGGCCCGCGGCTCATCGCCAACGCGCCGGCCCTTGCGGCTCGCCGCTTCCGGCCTCCGCGCGGGCGCGCCCTCGTCGGACAGGATCGGCCGCGGCGTGCCCCACGGGCGCGCAAGCAACGAGAGGGAGCGCCGGGCCTCCTCGCGCGGCTTCCCCTTGCAGTCGACCAGCTCGAGGCGCTCGGGCTCCAGCCCGCTGCGATCCATCGAGAGCACCGGTCCATGGCACGGCTTCGGAGGCGCCTCCCGCTCCATCCCCTTTTTCGCTCCGCGCCGCTTGCTCTCGGCCGTGCGCGCCGCCCGTCTCTTCTCCTTCTTCTTCTCGCCGCCCGCCTTCTTCTTGGCGACCCCATTTTTCCCGCCGCCCGCCTTCGCCGAGCCGCCCGCGTTTTCCTCCGCGTCTGCAGCCGCGTGCGGCGCCTTCCTGCGGGTACGGGCCCTCCCCCTCCGGTCCCCCGCCCCGCTCGTCTTCTCGTCACCGGTCGCCGCCGAGGCGCTCTTCGCGCGACGGTCGGGCGAGCTCTCCCGCGTCTTCGTTCGCTGCGATTGCTCCGCGTCTGCGGGGCTCTCCGGCGCACGATCCCGACGGGTCTGCTCGCTCTCCCGTTCTCCGGATTCCCCGGGCCTCTCGGAAGCGGCGTGCGCCCCGGGCAGCGGCTCCGCGCAGAGGGGCCCCGCCAGGATCGCCGGCACCGCGATGCTCACCAGCACCGAGAGCGCAGCCGCGCGAGCACGCCTCAGGCGCGCACGCGGCTCCCCCCTGCGCACAGCTCCCCCTGCGTCCCGCGGCGCCGCGCCTGCACTGCTCACGGATCGAAGCCTCATCATGGAAAGCTCCAGTCGGGTCGGGTGCGAGTGCCATCCACCACGGAGCGGATCTCCCGGACACGGCGTCGCCGCCCGTCCGCAGGATGTGGGATTGGGAAGGGCAGTCAGCGGTCCGCTTCTTGAATCGACCTGGGACGAGACCGGCAACCTCGAAACAGCGTCTCCGAGACGCCCCTCGCGGAAGCTCGCAAGCTCGGAAGGGAGACTCGGAAGGAGACTTCGGAAGGCAAGCTCAGAAGGGACCGAACCCTGACGACAGGAATGGCATGAAGTGCGGAGGGCAGCCCAATTTTCTGCGGCGCTGACCAAAGGCTGTGGTAGGAACCCAGCTGCCTCGCGACTGCGGTCGGGTCGTGAGCGCGGCTCCGGGGTGCATGGGGGCAGAGCCCCTCGTCACGCGGTCCGCGGTCGGGCATCGCCCGGCGCACCACGCACTGCGGCGTGGCCCTACCTTCACGATCAACGCAGCCAGCGTGATCAGCGCGGAGATAGGCGTCGCGTCCCTTGCGCAACATCGTCCGGGCCATCGCGGTTCGCGGGGGAAGCGCCCGGCCCAACACGCACCAGCCTCAATCACCACACCATCGATGCAAGCGGGGCGCCACACGCGGGATGCGGAAGCCGAACCCGGTGGCGCGTCCATGATCGCTCCGAGGTCACCAGGGGCACGACATGCGGCGAATTCGTAGAGACGCAACCAAGGTCTGGCACAATCCCGAGCTCCACACGGCCTATGGCCGTGGTCAGCCGAACAGCGCGGGGCTACCGCGTCCGACGCAGACCGGCGAGGACCGGCGGGCAGCCAAGCAACACCGCGCCGCGCTCGAGGCGCTGTTCTCTCCGCGCAAGGAGCCGGAGGCAGAGGACAGCAAGGGCGGGCGCGTCAAGTCCGGACGCGACGCGGCGTCCAAGGCGCCGGGGCGCATCGTCCTCGCGCCGCCTCCGCAGAGCGACCCGAAGGCCGTCGAGCGCCAGCGGCTCCTGGCGAAGCTGCTCTGCGCGTCGGGCCGGCCCAACATCTCCAAGGCCGCGAACGAGTTCCTCCGCGCCGGCCACACCTTCCCGGCGGAGCAGGACGTGTACCTGCAGCTGCTCGAGCACAGCGACGAGCAGCGCATCCAGGAGGCGATCGACGAGCTCGCGGGCATCCTCGCCGGCGAGCTGCCGAAGCGGCGCGCCGTGCTCGAGTCGCGGCTCCGCCGCATCGAGGAGTTCGCGGAGGAGCCCGCGACGCGCGAGGCCGCCGAGCGGCTGCGCCGCCAGGTGAGCGGCAGGCCCGAGGCCCCGGCCGCGGACGGCGCGGCCCGGCGCAGCGCGGGCGGCGGCATCTCCGAAGCGAGCGGCGAGGCGGAATGACGCGCGCGGAATTCGAGGCCGAGCTCCGCAAGCTGATCCAGGCGTTCGAGACGGGCACCGGCAACGAGCGGTGCGTCGCGTGCGTCTCGTGCGAGCGCTGCGTCGACTGCACGTTCTGCCGCAACTCGAAGGCGCTGCAGCGGTGCCACTACTGCGTCGACACCCAGCGCTCCTCGGACAGCACGCACTGCCGCGGCTGCCGCGATCTCATCGCGTGCAGCCACTGCGTCGCGTCCGAGCGGTGCACGCAGTCGTCGTACCTCGTGCGCTCGGTCGACTGCACCGGCTGCACCTACTGCTTCGGCTGCGTGGGCCTCGTGCGGAAGGACTTCCACATCCTCAACCAGCCGTACGATCGCAGCACGTACTTCAAGCTCACGGCCAAGCTGATGCGCGAGCTCGGGCTGAGCGCGGGCACCGGGGCGGAGCCCGCCGCCGCGCCGAGTCGAAGCGCAGCCGCGCAGCGCTAGCGATGCGCGCGGTCGTTCAACGCGCGCTCGGCGCGCGCGTCGAGGTCGGAGGCGAGGTGGTCGGCGCGATCGAGCGCGGCCTCGTGGCCTTCGTCGGCGCCGCGAAGGACGATGACGACACCGACGCCGACCACGTCGCGAGCAAGATCGCGGGCCTCCGCGTGTTCAGCGACGACGCCGGCAAGATGTCGCGGGCGCTCGCGGACGTGCGCGGCGGCGGCGTGCTCGCGATCAGCCAGTTCACGCTCTTCGGGGACGTCCGGCGCGGCCTGAGGCCGAGCTTCGACGGCGCCATGGAGCCCGTGCGCGCCGAGGCGCTGTACGATCGCTTCGTCGCCGCCTTGCGGGCCCGCGGCCTCACGGTGGCCACGGGCCGCTTCCGCGCCGACATGCGCGTGTTCGTCGAGAACGACGGCCCGGTCACCATCCTCATCGATTCGAAGCGGACGTTCTGAGGGATCTGCCGCGATCGCCGGCGGCGGCCACCCCCTTTTCCCCGAGCGCCGCGCAGGCTACGGGGGAGTCATGCGGGTCACCATCGTGGGCGCGGGGGCGCTCGGGCGGGTCTACGGCGTGCGCCTCGCCACCCAGGGAAACGACGTCACGTTCGTGGTCCGGCCCGAGCGAGTCGGCGACGTACGGCCGTTCGTGGTCGAGCAGGTGAACGGCGCCGATCGGCGCGACACGCTCGATCGCCCGCGCCTCGCCGCCGAGATCCCGGCCGACGCGGACGTCGTCCTGATCACCGTGCGCTTCGATCAGCTCGTCCCCCGCGCTGACCTCGGCGGCGCCGCGCAGCGCGCGGCGGGCGGCAGGCCGGTGGCCGATCTGCTCCGCGGCGTCCCGGCCGCGCCCGCCGTGGTGCTCACGCCGCTCCTGCCCAGGGAGCGCGCCGACCTCGAGGAGGCCGCCCAGCGCCGCATCACCCCCGCGATGCCGGGCGTCTCGGGCTACCTCGACGAGCGCGGCGTGGTCCGCGCCTGGATCACCGAGCTCGCGCCCACGCTCATCGATGAAGAGGGAGGCGCCCCCGCGGAGCGACCGCTGCTCGAGGAGCTCGCGCGCCGCCTCACGAGCGCGGGTGTCCCGGCGCGGCTCGAGCCCGACGTGGGCGCGCAGAACGTGGCCACCACGACCGCGTTCTTCCCGCTGATCGCCGCCATCGACGCGGGCGGCGGGGCGAGCGCCCTCCTCGAGAACGACGGCGTGCTCAGCACCGTGATCGAGGCCACCAGGGAGTCCGTGGCGCTCGCGGACCGGCTGGGCAAGGTGGCCCCGTGGACGAAGCTCCTCCTCCGGTTCATCGGGCCGCTCACGCTGAAGCCGGGCATCGCGCTCGTGCGCCTGCTGGCCCCGGAGTTCTTGCGGTTCCTCGAGGTGCATTTCGGCCCCAAGCTCCACGCGCAGCACCTCGCGATGGGCGCCACCGTCCTCGAGATGGGCCGAGAGCGCGGCGTGAGCATGCCGGCGCTCGAGCGGCTGCTCGCGCACCTCGGCGGCCGCCCCGGGGCGCGCTGAGCGGCGCCTTCCTGCGCCCGCGCGCAGCGTCGGCGCGGGTCGGCGCGTCGCTGCGTCAGCGCGCGCGCGCGGCCGCGAGCTGCGCCGCGAGCACGATCGCCTCGCGCATGCCGCGCGGGTCGGCGCGACCCGTTCCCGCGAGATCGTACGCGGTGCCATGGTCGACGCTCGTGCGCACGATCGGCAGCCCGAGCGTGACGTTCACCGCCTCCCCGAAGCCCAGGAGCTTGCTCGGGATCGTCGCCTGATCGTGGTACATGGCGACGACCCCATCGAGCGCGCCGCGCGCCGCGAGCCGGAACGCCGTCTCCGCGCCGACGGGCCCGGTCAGCTCCGCCGCCGGGCCCGAGCGCGCCAGCCGCCGCGCCGCGAGGCGGATCCCCGGCGTGATCCGCACCTGCTCTTCGTCGCCGAGGAGCCCGCCTTCGCCTGCGTGCGGGTTGAGCGCGGCGACGGCCACGCGCGGCCTCTCGCGGCCGAGGTCGCCGAGCAGCCGCGCGAGCCACACCGCGGCGCGCGCCACCTCGCGTGGGCTCACCGCCTCCGGCACCTCGCGCAGCGGCATGTGGGTCGTCACGAGGGCGGTCACCAGCTTGCCCGAGGCGAAGGCCATCGTGACCTCGCGCGCGCGGAGCCGCCGGCCCAGGTGTTCGGTGTGCCCGAGGAAGTCCGCGGACCCGGGCGCGCCGCTCGTGGCGATCGCGTGCTTCGACGCGGGCCCCGTGACCAGCGCAGCAGCGACGCCGTCGCGGACCAGGTCCGTCGCCGCGTCGATCCACGCGAGCTGCGCCGCGCCGTCCTCAGCCTCGGGCCGACCGAACGCGCTCGGCCGCGAGAGCCGCGCGCTGCCCTCCCAGAGCCCGATCGAGCCGGGCGCGAGCTCCTCGATGGCGGCGCGCCCATCGACGACGACGAGCCTGCGCGCCGCGACCCGGACGAGCCGCGCTGCCCGCCGGATGAGCGCCTCATCGCCGACGAGCACGCAGCGCGCGCCCTCGACCGACGCCGCGCCGGCGACGGCCACCTCGGGGCCCACCCCGCTGGGGCACCCGACGCTGATCGCGACGATCGGCGGCCCGGCGGGGCGCGAGCGACCGCCGCCGCGCGCCGCACCTGCGGCGGTCGTTCGCGCGCCGCCGCGACGAACCGGCGACGTCATCGGGTGATGCGCCGCTCGCGCCCGGACGGCGTGGCGTCGTGCGCCGAGGGCGCCGCTCGCCGCTTGGCTTGCGCGGCTTCCTCCTCGTCGCCCTCGCCCTCGTCCTCGTCGCCCTCGTCGTCGCTGTCCTCGTCCTCGTCCTCGTCGCGCAGCTCCCCGCGCTCGTCGCCCTGGGCCTCCTCGCCGGCCCCGCTCCGCTGGAGCGCCCTGCTCGCATCGCCGCCCTCGGGACCACCGGCGCCGGGGATCGGCGACTCGAGGCGGTACCCGGCCCCGCGCAGCGTGACGAGCGGCAGCGCCGCGCCGAGCTTCGCCCTGAGGCGCCTCACGTGGATGTCGACGGTCCGCGCGCCGCCCTCGTACTGGCTGCCCCAGACACGGCGGAGGAGCTCTGTCCGCGACACAACTTTTCCGCGGCGTTCGCACACATACGAGAGCAGCGCGAACTCCTTCGCGGTGAGCGGCACGTGCATGCCGCCGACCGAGACGTCGTGGGCCGCGCGATCGATGACGATCGCGCCCACCTTCACCCGCTCCTCGGTCGCGAACTCGCTGCGGCGCCACTCGACGAGGCGCACGCGCGCGTAGAGCTCGGCGGGCACATACGGCACGAGCAGGAAGTCGTCGAAGCCGCTCGACGGCTCGATCCGCGCGATCTGCGCGACGCTCACAGCGACCAGCGCGCCGACCTCCTCGAGGCGCGGCTCGCGGCGCAGGGCGCGCAGCGCCGCAGCGGCCAGGTCCGGCCTGTCGAGCGCCTCGACGACGATCGCCCGCGCCTTGCTCTCGTCGTCGTGGAAGAGCCGCGGTGGATCGTCCCAGAGATCCAGGGTCCGCACGTCAGCGCCCAGCGAGCGCAAGACCGATGCGGCACCCTCGTCGCGCTCCAGATCCGGTCCGTGTCCAACGATGGCTATGAACGAGCGACGCGCCATGAACGCCCCGTATACGGGTGTCACGACGGGCCGGCAAGACGCACCGCGCTAAACCCACCAATCCCGCTGTGGTGCTTACGTTCCGCCTGGCGTTCCAGCCTTGAAAATCAGCCGATCCGCGTTCCGCCGACCGTGATGAGATCGATCTTGATTGTGGGGCAGCCAACACCCACGGGGACGCTCTGTCCGTCCTTGCCGCACGTCCAGATGCCGTCGGAGACGGCGACGTCGTGGCCGAGCATGGTGACGCGCCGGAGCACCTCGGGACCGTTACCGATGAGGTTCACGCCCTTGAGGGGCGCGGTCAGCTTGCCGTCCTCGATGAGGTAGCTCTCGGTCAGCGAAAACACGAAATCGCCGTTCGAGATGTCGACCTGGCCGCCGCCGAACTTCTTCGCGAAGACGCCTCGCTTCACGGACCGCACGATCTCCTCGGGATCATGCGGGCCCGCGAGCAGGATGGTGTTCGTCATCCTGGGCATCGGCGCGGCGGCGAAGCTCTCGCGCCGCCCGTTGCCGGTCGGCGTGAGCCCGAAGTGCCGGGCCGAGAGCCGGTCGTGCATGTACCCGACGAGCTTGCCGTTCTCGATGAGCGTGCTGCGCTCGGGCTCGTGGCCCTCGTCGTCCACGTTGATCGTGCCGCGCGACTGGAGGAGCGTCGCGTCGTCCACCACCGTGCAGAGCGGGCTCGCGACGTCCTTGCCGATCTGTCCCGCGTAGTTGCTGGTCCCCTTGCGGTTGAAGTCCGCCTCGAGCCCGTGCCCCACCGCCTCGTGGAGCAGGATGCCGCTGTCGCCTGGGGCGAGCACGACGTTCATCTCGCCGGCGGGCGCGTCGCGGGCGTCGAGCATCGCGACCGCCTGCCGCGCGGCCTCCTCGGCGTGCCACTCCGGCGACTTGCCCTCGAAGTAGGCCGTCGTCATGCGCCCGCCGCCGCCGCTCGAGCCTTCCTGGCGCTTTCCGCTGCGCTCGGCGAGCGCCCGCACGCCGAAGCGGATGAGCGGCTGGACGTCGTGCGCCATCCGCCCGTCGCTCGTGGCCACGAGGACCTCGCGCACCTCCTCGACGAAGCTCGCCTCCGCCTTGACGATGCTGGGATCGTAGGCGAGCGCCGCGGCGCTCGCGCGCTCGAGCAGCGCGCGCTTCGCGAGCCCGGGGGCGTCGAGCGAGATGCTGGGCAGCTCGTAGCGGGTCGGCAGCTCGCGGCGCCTGAGCTCGATCTTCTCCTTGCCACCCGAGCCCGTCGCGATCTGCGCCGCCGTCTCGGCCGCGCGCCGCATCGCGTCCCAGGTGAGGTCCTCCGTGTACGCGTACCCGGTCGCGTCTCCTCGCTGGACGCGGACGCCGACCCCCATCGACACCCCGCGGGACGCCGCCTTGAGGATCCCTTCGTCGAAGGTGAACCCGCCTCCGGCGCGGTACTCGAAGAAGAGGTCAGCATAATCACCACCCTTGGACAGGGCGACCGAGAGGAGCCGCTCGCAAAGCGCGGCGTCGACGGCATTTTCCTCTCCAGGAGCGAACGGGGCGCGGTAGGCCTGGCTGCGCGACATGGTGCCCAACTCTAGGTCCATTCGCCGGGACGGTCGAGAAACGGCGGCGCTCCGGAGCGCCCTCCCGCCGACGCCCGCGCTCGCCCCCGGCGACGGCCGAGCTCGCGACCTCCCCCCTGCCCTTTCACCCGGCGCGGCGCGCATACATCGCCCGCGCGCGCCGCGACCCCACGATCGCGGGGTCGCGGCGTCGCGAGGTCACCAGCGAAGCGGCCGTGGGTCGCGGAAGATCTCACGAAATGTGCAACAAGGCCGCTCGACTGCTAGGCTTAACGCTGTCTTCGCGGGAATGGCGGCGCTCGCCACCTTCCCCGCGATCTTCGCGAATCCCCGGCCGTTCAGCGCGTTCCTACAGGGTAGGGCGCGCTCTTCGACGCGCCTCGACCGGACCGCCCAGCGTCCGACCGGGGCGGGGGCTCACGGCCACCGCGCCAGGCGGTCGCCGCGTTGCCAAACAGGGGCCCCCGGGGGGCCGCACACTGCAAACAAGCACCTTCGCGGTAGCTTCCGGAACTTCCGGTGCCGCGCGCTTGTACGTGGTGGCGGGATTGGCTAGGTGTTTTTTAGGCGAGGTGAGGGATGCCCACGAGGCGCCCGAGCAACGCCTTGCTGCCCTCAGCAGGAGATTCCCATCGCCGTGGCGGTCGATCGCGACAAGGTACTCCAGACCGCGCAGAAGCTTGTCGAGCGGAAGCGCTTCGACAAGGCCATCGCCGAGTACCAGAAGCTGGTCGCAGACGATCCGAAGGACGTCCGCACGCTGCTCAAGATCGGCGACCTCTACCTGAAGACGGAGGAGTACGTCGAGGCGATCACCACCTACGAGCGCGTCGGCCAGTTCTACTCCCTTCAGGGCTTCGCGCTCAAAGCGATCGCTGTTTACAAGCAGATCCGCGAGATCATCCACAAGCACGTCCCGCAGTACGAGGATCGCTTCGGCCACATCGTCCCGCGCCTCGCGGAGATCTACACGCAGCTCGGGCTCACGAGCGACGCGCTCGCCGCCTACGACGAGGTCGCGACGCGCCTCCTCCGCGCGGGGCGCGACCGCGACGCGATCGACATCTTCAAGCGGGTCGTCGACCTCGACCCGAACAACCCCCTCGCCTATCTCCGCCTCGCGGAGGCGCTGATCCGGGTCCGCGACTACGACGCCGCGATCCAGCGCTTCGGGACGGCGGCCGAGCTCCTGCTCAAGCTCGGGCGGCGCGACGACGCGCTGAAGGTGGTCGAGCGCCTGCTGCAGCACCGCCCGGACGCCCGATTCGCCCGCATGGCCGCCGAGATCTACCTCGACCGCGGCGACCCGAGCGACGGGATGTCGGCCCTGACCAAGCTGCAGATCGCGTTCAAGGAGAACCCGAAGGACCTGGAGACGCTCGCGCTCCTCGCCCGCGCCTTCGACCTGCTCGGGCAGCCGGCCAAGGCGATCGAGGTGCAGAAGGAGTCGGCGCGCATCGCCAAGGAGGCCGGGCGGGTCGACCAGTTCACCGCGCTCGTCTCGGCCCTGATCACGCGCGCCCCGAACGACGAGGGCGTGCGCCAGCTCGCCGCCCAGATCGCGCCCTCGTCCAGGAACACGCGCGCGTCGATCGACGTCGAGCTCGATGAGGAGGAGGATGAGGACGAGGAGGCGGAGGAGCTCGACGTCGAGGACGACGAGCCCGCGTCCGCGGTGCCGATCCCGCTCCGCGCGTCGCAGCCCTCGACGTCGCCGATCGCGAGCCCGCGGCAGCTCGTCGCGCACGCCGAGAGCCTCCGGCGCGACCGGCAGTACGACAAGGCGGTCGCCCTCCTCAAGGGCGGCGTCGCCCGGCTGCCGGCCGCTCGAGAGCTGCGCGAGAAGCTCTGCGATGTCCTGATCGAGGCGGGCGACCAGGACGCCGCCGTCGAGCAGATGCTCGCGTTCGCACAGCAGCTGGCCAGCGAGGACGCCGTCGACGACGCGGCGAGGCTCCTCGACGAGGTGCTTCTCCTCGATCCCGGCAACGCCCAGGCCACGGAGATGCTCAACCTGCTCGGCTACGCGGTGCCGCAGGAGGACGAGCTCGCAGAGGAAGACGCCGCCGGGCCGGAAGCCTCGCCGATGGTCGGTGAGAACGACGCGTACGCGTCCGAGGTGCCGAGCCAGGACCTCTACGACCCCGACGCGCCGCTGCCCGCGTACACGCTCGATGAAGACGGCGTCGTCGAGGCGCTCCCCCGGCGGCCCGAGCTCGTCACGCACCTCGACGATCCGTTCGCGAACGAGCCGCCGCTGCCGAGCTTCCCGATCGAGGACGTCGAAGAGGTCGAGGACGTCGAGGAGCTCGAGGCCATCGACGACGAGGAGGAGGAGACGGCGTCGGTCAACCCGAGCCGCGTGCCTGAGCACCCCCTGGCCGTCGCTGCGTCCCAGGCTCCGCCCCCGGCGTCCTCGATACCTCCCCCGCCCGTGCTCGCCGCGCCGCCGCCGGCGCTGTACAGCCCGGTGTCGGGCCGACCGGCGTCGGTCCGGCCGGTGTCCGGCCGCTCTGTGCCGCCGGGATCCTTGCGGCGCGCGGACGCGCTCGACGAGGACGCGCTCGAGGAGGTCGAGTTCTTCGCGCAGCACGGGATGTTCGAAGAGGCGCGGAACATCCTCGAGGAGCAGCTCGCGCGGCTTCCGAACCACCCGCTCCTGATGGAACGGCTGCGCGAGGTCACGGAGCTGGCCTCGGACCCGCAGGTGGTGCGGACGGCGACCGACAACGAGAGCGGCACCCGGGCCGTCCCGCGCGGCAGCGAGCGGCCGGACGAGGATCGCGCGTTCGACATCGCCGAGTCGCTCAAGATGATCGACGAGCTCGAGGTCGTGCCGGGCTCGGTGACGGGCGTCCAGGACGATCCTCGGCAGATCAGCGTCGAGAGCGTCTTCGAGCAGTTCAAGGCGGGCGTCGCGGCGCAGATCTCCGAGTCCGACGCGTCGACGCACTACGATCTCGGCGTCGCCTACAAGGAGATGGGCCTCTACGCCGACGCCATCGGCGAGTTCGAGCTCGCCGCCCGCGACCCCGGGCGAGAGTGCGTCTGCCAATCGATGATCGGCGTCACCCACCTCCAGATGGGCAACATCGAGGCAGGCATCGACGCGCTCATCCGCGGGCTGCACGCCTCGCACAAGACGGTCGAGCAGGAGCTCGCGCTGACCTACGAGATCGCGAACGCCTACGAGATGCGCGGCGTCCCCGAGCAGGCGCTCTACTACTTCCAGCGCGTCGCCCGGATGAGCCCGAGCTACAGCGACCCGCGCGGCAGCGTGGCGGAGCGGCTGCGCCGCATCGACGTCCCGAAGCCGGCCGCGCGCGCCGTCGGCGCCGAGATGATCGCGGACGAGTTCGACGCCGCCTTCGACGACATGCTTCCGAGCGGCAAGCTGCCCTGACGACATCTCGCGCGCGATCGCGCGAGCACGCCCTGGAACCGCCAGAAATTGGGCCACGGCGAGCGCTCTCCGGTACCGGAGGAGCATGAACCGACCGCTCCTCTTCGCCGCCCTCACTGCGGTCCTGGCTGCTGGCTGCGGCGCCGGGATCGACACGAACGTTCGATCCGGTCGCCCGCAGGACGCCTCCGCCAAGGTGGCGGCGCAAGCGCGGCGCGAGGTCCCGCAGCGCGCGAAGGGCTCGCTCGACGAGCGCGGCCCGATCGCCGAGGAGGCGTCCGGCGCGCGCAAGCCCGGCGATTATGTGGCCTACCGGTTCTCGGGAAGCTTCAGGAAGACGCCGCTGCTCCTCACGCAGCGGGTCGTCGCGCGCGAGGGGGACGTCCTCGTGGTCGACGTGACCCTCGAGGACGGCAAGCGGACCGAGGCGCTGCGGGTCCGCATGAGCGACGAGCCCAGCAGGCGCGGTGAGATCCTCGGCGCGGCGTGGATCGACGATGGCGCGGAGCGGCCGGCGACCCTCTCGGCCTACGACGCGATGATGGCCAAGACCGCGCTCGCCGCCGACGAGAACGAGGACGTGCTCGGCAGCGAGGCGGTGAACGTCGAGGTCGGTGGCTCCTCCATCCCGTGCCAGCGGACCAGCTTCCGCGTGCGCATCGGCAAGACGAAGGCGACGATGCGCACGCTCCAGAGCGACGACTTCGCCTGGGGCGACGTGGGCGGTGAGATCACGGCCGAGGACGGGCGCGTGCTCTACCGCGCCGAGCTGATCGACAGGGGCCACGCGGACATGGATGAGCGCGCCGCAGCCGGCGCAGAGCCCAGCCCCGCGCCCCGGCCGGCGACCGTCGCGCGCTCCGCCGACGAAGACGAGGCGTACGACGACTACGAAGACTGAGTCGGCAGGGGCGCGTCGCCCCGATTTCCCTTCGCGACGAGGATCTCGATCGAGCGCGCGGCCGCCGCTTTGACCAGGTGGCCCATCTTCGGGTGCTCGGGCTCGAAATCCGGCTCGATGCCCTCGGCGCGCAGCGCCTCCGTGCAGACCGGCCCGATGGACGCCACCACGCCCCGCGCGAGCGCGGCGCGCAGCCGCTCGACGAGCCCCTCCTCGGCCGCCACCAGGAGCGCGTGCTCCACCTGCGCGCGGCTCGTGAAGAGCGTGATCGCCGCGCCGCCGTCCGCCATGAGGCGGAGCGCCTGCCGGAGCGGCGCGGTGTCCTCCGGGAGCGCCCAGCGGTAGACCGGCACCGGCGTGACATGCGCGCCGGCCGCCGAGAGGCTCGCGTAGAGCTCGTGGCTCGGCGCGCCGTGCTCCTGGACGGCGACGCGCTTTCCGCTGAGATCGCCGAGCGCGCTGACGGCCTCGACGATCTCTCGCCAGGTGTTCGGCTCGCGGACGGTGATGAAGCGGGTCAGGCCCAGCTCGCGCAGCGCCGCGGCCGGCTTGGGGCCGCGCACGACGATCTGCACGGACGAGAGCGCCGCCGCCAGAAGAGATACGCCCTGGGCGTCTGCGCCACCGTCACCGTTGGACGCCCCGCCGCCGCCCTGGCTCGGCTCGAGCGCAGGCGCCGCCTCAGCCACGAGCGCCCGGGTCCCTACGCCGGTCATCAGGATCACGAGGTCGAACTCGGCGCCCGCGAGGCGCCGCGCGAAGTCGAGAGCGCGCTCGTTCCTCTCGATGGGCACCTCGCGGAGCGTGGGCGCCGTGACCGGCACACCGCCATACCGCTGGATCAGCGAGGCCATCTCGGAGGCGCGGCGGCTCTCGAAGCAGATGACGCGGCGCCCGGCGAAGTCAGACGGCGCAGGCGGAGAAGGTCGGTCGTTTCGTGGGTGGGTGGGCGTGCTCACCCGCGCAGCATAGCCCGGGTCCGGCGCTGGCGGGTTTCGGGCGGTTGACCAGTTTGCTAAGCTCCTCGTGTGAGCCATCCGATGAGCAACGAGGCTTCCGGGGTCCAGGGGAGCGGGCTCTCGCGTGCGACGTCGGAGAACGACGCCGGCCCCGATCCCGTCATCGGCGCGGGCATCGCGCTGCTCGGCATCTTCTTGATGGGGGTGGGGGGCGCGCAGGGCGCGCACTACCTCTTCAACTTCGGCGTGCTCGTGGCGGTGCTCGGGGCCGTCCTGTTCGTCCTGTTCGTGGCGCTCACGGCGCTGAAGCAGCGACGGGCGCTCGGCCTCGCGAGCCGCGCTCCGAGCCCCGAGGGCAGCGCCGAGCAACGCGACGCGCGCGACTGATCAGCCGAGCGGCGCTGGCGCCCGGCAGCAGCGCGACGCGCGCGATGGTTCAGCCGAGCCGCGCTTGCGCCCGGGTCACGCCGGAGGCTCGCCGCCGGGATCGCTCTGGTCGTCCGGTGGCGTCGGGGAGCCAGCCTGATGGCCGGCCTCGACGGAGAGGTCGGGCTCGATGTCAGCGAGCGAGACGCCGAGCTCCTCGGCGATGCGCTCGATCTCGGCCCGCTCGGCCGGCGTGGGCGCGCCGTCCGCCGCCGCGAGCCGGATCAAGAGGCGCACGACCTCCACCCGCTCGCTCGCGTTGCAGAGCGCCTTGAGCTCGCGGTAACAGCGGTCGACCTCGCCCTCCTGGAGCGCGGGCAGCTTGCCCTGGAGGGCGTTGAACACCGCCTCGACGCCGCTCGGCGCGAGCCCGTCGACGTGCGTGAGCAGCTCGCGGAGCAGCTCGTCTTCCTTGTCGGAGAAGCGGCCGTCGACGCAGGCGACCTTGCCGAGCAGGACGATGACGGTGGCGATGTAGCGGAGGACGACCGCCTCGTCGTCCGGGAGCGCCGCGCGGAGCTCCGTCAGGAGGGCGTCGAGGTTCGGGAACGAGCCCCCCTGCTTCAGGCCGAGCCAGGCGAGGAGTCCCACGTGATGAGGCTACCAGATCCTCGCCGGGCAGGGCAGCCCGGCGGAGCCCCGCCCCCTACGCCCGTCACCGCGGTCGTCCATGTCGCCGCCTTGGTCCATTCCCCAGCGGCCTACTCCTCGCCGCCGCGGTCCGCAATCCAATCGTCCACGGGGTTGTCGGACTTCGGGGTCTTCAGGATCGAGCCATCAGACCCGTCCTTGCGCACCACGAGCGTGCGCCGCGTCGTGGTGTCGGGTGTCTCGCGCGCGACCACGGTGATCACATTGACCCCCGGCCGGAGCGGCGCCTCGAACGAGAACTCGGCCTTCTTCGGGTCGGCGCCGTCGCGGTTCGACTTGTAATAGAGCTTCCGCGACCCGACGAAGATGAAGGTGTCGAGCAGCCGCTCGCTGTCCGATGCCGTCCCCGTGATCTTCATGGTGCCGGCCGTCGTCGCCAGCGCCGCCGCGGCGATGTCCAGCGTCGGCGGCGCGTGCGAGTAGAGGTCCTCGAACGCGACCGCCGCCGGGGCCGGCCCGCCGCCCGGGGTCACCTCGCGCGCCGCGACGAACGCGAAGCGCCCAGCGCCAAGGTCGATCTTCAGGAACCCGCCTGGCGCCTCGCCGAGCACCTTGACCACGGCGCCCACCGGGAGCCGGCCGAAGCCGCGCGCGCTCGCTTCCGGCGACGGGAGCAGGGTCGCCCCCTCCGCCCCAGCCTTCACGGGGGAGCCGCCGCCGTTGAGCTGGATGCGCGGCGAGATCGGGATCTTCACCTTCTCGCTGGCGAACTCGCGGAGATCGCGATCGCCGACCGAGAGCGTGAGGGTCGCCTCGGGCTCCGACAGCTGCTGCTCCACGTCGAAGCTGAAGACCACCTTGCGCACGTCACCTGGCTTGATGTTCGAGATGTCGAAGCGCCCCGCGTGCAGCATGAGCCCGTCGCCCGAGAGGTTCGCGATGTTCGCCTGCGTCTCGTACGACGGCCCCTTGCCGACGTTTTTGACGGTCAGGTACATGCTGACCCGCTCTCCCTTCTGGATGAGCCCGTCGCCGTTGCCCTCGCGGTCATCCGCGATCTGATAGGCGTACTGGAAGAGCGGCCGGTCGAGCGCGCGCACCGTGGGCCGGATCTCGACCGCCGGCGGCTCCGGCGCGGCGGCGACCTCGAACTTCACCTTGAGGCCGTCGCTCCGCGAGAGGGCGTCCATCGGGATCGTGCAGACGCGCTTCTCGTTCGCCTTCCTCGGCTTCGTCGAGCCGACCTTCCGCCCCTCGACCTCGCACCAGCCGAGCGGCGCCTTCGCGCTCTTCGTCTGGCCGGGGCCGATCTTGCCGAAGATGAGCTCCTTGCTGTCGAAGTACGGGTTGTCGCTCTCCGTCGTCCCGCGGAGCCGGTAGACCGGCTGCTTTCCGTTGTTCTTGACCGTGACCCGGAGCTCCATCGGCTGGCCCGCGGTCACCTCGGCGCTCGGGCGATCGGTCTCGACCTTCACGTCGAGCTCGGACTTCGCCGCCGGCGTGACCCCCTCGGGCGCGTCGGACCAGTCGACGCCGAGCTTCGTCAGCTCGGCCGCGACCTTGCCAAGCTCCTCCTTGCCGGCCTGCTCGATGTAGTCGTGCATCGCCCGGAGCTGCTGGAGCCTCGGCGTGGAGGGCGGCATCCGCGCCGCGAGATCCCGCGCGAAGCGGATGGGGAAATCGACGGCGAAGTCCTCGTCGATGTCGCCCCCGCGCTCGCGCATCTGCTCGCGCTCGGCGCTCGTGAGCTGGTAGCGGACGACCTCGGTCGGCTTGCCCGCGGCCGCCGCGCGCGCGTTCGAGAGGTGCGCCGAGAGATCGCGCTCCCGGAGCCCATCCTTCTGGACCGTGAGATCCATCTCGAGCTCGTCGACCGTCATCGGATCGAGCTCGATGTCCGGCGTGACGCCGACGCCCTGGATGGAGATGTCACCCGGCGTCAGGTACTGCGCGATCGTGAGCTTGAGGGCCGCCTTCTCGGCCGTGACGTCGGGGAAGACGAGCTGCACGCTGCCCTTGCCGAACGTCTGCGAGCCGACGATGACGGCGCGATCGTTGTTCTTCAGCGCGCCGGCCACGATCTCGCTCGCGCTCGCGCTGTTGCCGCTCACGAGCACCACGATCGGGTACAGCGGCTCGGTGCCCGGCCCCTTGGCGCGCTTCTCCTCGCGCCCCTCGGAGGCGCCGACCGTGGACACGATGACGCCGTCGGCGAGGAACTTGTCGGCGATGCGCGCGGCCTGATCGAGCAGGCCGCCCGGGTTGCCGCGCAGATCGAGCACGAGCCCCTTCAGCTGCCCCTTGCTGCGCAGCCCGTCGAGCGCCGCATCGAGCTCCGCGGTCGAGGTCGCCTGGAACGTCTTGAGCCGGACGTAGCCGACGCCGCCCTCCAAGGCGCGCGACTCGACGGACCTCACCTTGATCACCTCGCGGGTCAGCTCGAAGGCCTTGGGCCCCTGCCACCCTCCATCGCCCTCGCGGGTCACCCACACGGTGACCGGGGTGCCAGGATCGCCGCGGAGCCTCCGCACAGCGTCGTCGAGCGGCATGTTGAGCGTCGACTCGTTGTTGATCTTCACGATCCGATCGAGCCGCTTGAGGCCCGCCCTGCCCGCGGGCGTATCGGGCATCGGGTTCAGGACGGTGAGCATCTGGTCGCGGATCGAGATCACGACGCCGAGCCCGCCGAACGCGCCTGACGTGGAGAGGTTCATCTCCTTGTACGCCTCGGGGCTCAGGAACGACGAGTGCGGGTCGAGCGTGTGCAGCATGCCGTTGCACGCGGCGTACTCGACGTCCCGCAGATCGACCTCCGTGCCGCGGAGGTTCTTCTGGAGGAAGGTGAAGACCTCGCGGAGGCGCGCGGAGACGTCCCAGGGGCCCTGGATGTTGTCGATCCGGAACTTCTTCTCGCTGGTCTCGACGCGGACGGTGACCTCGTTGGGGTCCTCGTTGAGGACGATCACCTGCGCGACGTCGCGCTGGACGGCGTTGAGCGCCGACAGCAGCATCTCCTTCGGCTTGACGCGATCCGGCTCGACATACTTGTCCCGGATCATCTTGAGCGTCTCGTTGACGGCCTCGAGACGGGTGAGGTCGTACGGCGCCTTGGCCACCTGCCCGGTGACCGCGAGCGCCGGCTCGAACCCGCGCCAGAGCCCACCGGGGCCGAACTGAAGGACGAAGTACGCTGCCAGCGGGAACGCGGCGGAGACGACGAGCGCCTTGGCGATGCGCTCCATGGGTCGGTGAGGCATACGGCGATCGAGTATAGACGCACCCCAGCGAGCGTCGACCGGCGTCGGTGCTCGCTGGCCCCGAGCACCGCGTTCCAGCGCGGGCGCTACACGGGCTTGTGCGTGTCCTCTTGCTTCTCTTCGGGCTTCGCCGGGAGCTGCTTGGCAGCCTCCTCTTCGTCGTCGCGGAGCCCCTTCTTGAAATTCCGGATGCCCTCGCCGATCCCCTTCCCGACGTCGGCGATCCTCCCCGCGCCGAAGAGGAGCAGTGCGAGGCCTACGAGGAGGGCGATTTCAAGCGGTCCGATGCGGCCCATAGCGTTGATCCCTTGAAGGCTGCCGCGCTCTCTGCGGCAGGTGGCGGCGGGCCACAGCCCGGTTCGAGTGGACCCATACCACCCATCCTCCGCACCGGCAATGCAGCGGTTCGAAGCTCTGAGACCCGTGCTAGGCTCGCGCACCGGCTTCGCTGGAGGAGAGACCAGGCGCGTGAGCACCCGCTCGCTCCGCCAGCGGTTCACAAATCAAGAACGGCTCGAGGGCCCAGACGGGATCGCCAGCCGGCCGGTCCGGACGCCAGCCTCGGATGAGGTCGGCGGTGATCCATGGCTTGAGCCCTCGCAGGCTTCGCGACAGTCGACACGGGGAAAACACGATGCCGATGAACCGCTTGAATCGTAAGGCAGCGCATTGTCTGGCAGGAGCATCCGTGGCAGCGGCGGTGCTCGCCGGCGCAGCCGGGCGCGCGAGCGCTCAGGAGGCGAGCGGGGGAGACACGGTGAGCGTCGACGGCAAGGGGATCGTCGGCGGCGCGCTGCTCGGCGGCGAGGTCGTGATGCTGACCATGGGGGCGATCGGCGTCGAGCGCGCCTGGCCGTACCTCGTGTTCGGCGGGCTCGGCGCGGTGGGCGGCGGCGTCGCCGGCTACTTCATCGAGGCCGCGGAGCCGCCCGCGGAGGTGCCGCTCTACATGCTCGCCGGGGGCATGGCGCTGGTCATCCCGACCCTCGTCGTCACCCTGAACGCCACCGCATACAAGCCCCCCGAGTCCGACCAGAGCGAGCCGATCCGCAACGAGCCGGCCGCGGAGCCCCCGCAGCCGGGGATCAACGTCCAGCTCACGACGGACGCCGCGCAGATCCTCCGGCGAGCCCGCTGGGAAGAGCCCCGGCTCGGCCTCGTCGACATCACGCCGCGCCGGGTCGCGCTCGGCGTGCCCGCGCTCTCGCTCAAGCCGCTCTACTCGCAGGACGAGATGTTCCAGTTCGGCGTGGCGCAGGGGCACGAGGTCCGCGTCCCCGTCCTCCGGGCGACCTTCTGAGGGGCCCGGGGTCGCCCCGGGCGGCGGCGCAGGGCACGCGCCCCCCTGCCCCGCGCGCCGGTCTCTGTGCCGATCCCTACGCTCGGCGTTAGGCTCTCGCCGTGGCCGACCTCCACACTCCTCAGCTCCCCTGGTCCACGCGGCTCTGGTTCGCCTTCGCGTGCTTCTTCCGCGTGCTGTTCGATTCCCAGTTCGCCGCGCGGGCCTGGCAGGCGCGCGAGGCGGTCGCCGCCCTGCCGCCGGACGAGCGCGCTGAGCCGCGACAGCTCGAGCGGGATCGAGCAGGTGGCGCGCCCGCCGCCCCCGAGGCCGCCGCGGCTGCGGCGAGGGAGCCCGCCCCCGCGCCGCAGGCCGCGCCCGCGGTGAGCTCGGCGCTCCAGCTGCTCTCGCTGCTCCAGCGCGAGGGGCGGCTCGTCGACTTCCTCGAGCAGGACATCGCCTCGTTCGGCGATGCGGACGTCGGCGTGGCGGCGAGGATGGTCCATGAGGGCTGCCGCAAGGCGCTGCGCAGCCACGCGAAGCTCGCGCCCGTGCGGCGCGAGGACGAGGGGGCGAAGGTGACGCTCGAGGCCGGCTACAACCCCTCGGAGATCAAGCTCATCGGGAACGTGTCCGGGACCGCGCCCTACAGAGGGGTGCTGCGCCACCGGGGCTGGCGCGCCGACGATGTCTCGCTGCCGACGCCGGTCGCCGGCCACGACGCCAGCATCATCGCCCCCGCGGAGGTCGAGCTATGAGCGCGCGCTACATCATCGGCATCGATCTCGGCACCACCCACAGCGCGCTCGCCTACGCGCGCCTCCCCGAGGACGGCGCCGACGCGCGGCTCACGCCGTCGCCCGAGGTGATGGCCGCCCCGCAGCTCGTGGCGCAAGGGACGCTCGATGCGCGCCCGCTCCTGCCCTCCTTCATGTACATCCCTCACGAGAGCGAGGGCCCCCAGGCGCTGCCCTGGGACGCCGAGCGGCGCTTCGCCGTCGGCGAGCACGCCCGCGCGCGCGGCGTCGACGCGCCGGCGCGCCTCATCTCGAGCGCGAAGAGCTGGCTCAGCCACGCTGGCATCGACCGGCGCGGATCGACGCTTCCGCTCGGCGCGCCCGAGGACATCGAGAAGATCTCGCCCGTCGAGGCGTCGTGGCGGTACCTCGAGCACCTCACCGAGGCGTGGGATCACCTGTTCGCGAAGGACGATCCGGCGCTCGCCCTCGCGAAGCAGGAGATCGTGATCACGGTGCCCGCGTCGTTCGACGCCGCGGCGCGCGATCTCACCGTCGAGGCAGCGAGCGCCGCGGGGTTCGAGGACCTCACCCTGCTCGAGGAGCCGCAGGCCGCCGTGTACGCCTGGATCGACGCGGCCGGCGAGGCCTGGCGCAAGCACCTCCAGCCGGGCGACGTGCTGCTCGTGATCGACGTCGGCGGCGGGACAACCGACTTCTCCGCGATCGCCGCGGTCCCGCGCGACGGCTCGCTGGAGCTCGTCCGCGTGGCGGTCGGCGACCACATCCTGCTCGGCGGCGACAACATGGACCTCGCGCTCGCCCACGTCGTGAAGGCGAAGCTCGCCGCCGAGGGCAAGGAGCTCGATCGCTGGCAGATGACGTCGCTCACCCACGCCGCGCGCGTCGCGAAGGAGCGGCTGCTCGGCGATCCGTCGATCAGCGAGGCGCCGATCGCGATCGCCGGCCGCGGCTCGAAGCTGCTCGGGGCGGCGATCCGGACCGAGCTCACGCGGGACGAGATCACCCGGACGCTCGTGGACGGGTTCTTCCCCGAGGTCCCCTCGTCCGCGCGCCCCGCGACCCGCGCGCGCGCCGGCCTGACGCAGCTCGGCCTCCCGTACGCGCAGGATCCGGCCATCACCCGCCACCTGGCCGCGTTTCTGGGGCGGCAGGCCGGCGCGACGTCGAAGCTCGAGGGCTTCGCCCCGCAGGGAGGGGCGAACGCCGAGGCCGGCCGCGCGCCGCTCCTCCTGCACCCGACGGCGCTGCTCTTCAACGGGGGCGTGATGAAGAGCGCGGCGCTGCGCGAGCGGCTCATCGCGACGCTCGGCGCCTGGCTCGAGCAGGACGGCGCGCCCCGGCCGCGGGTGCTCCCGAGCGACGACCTGGATCTCGCGGTCGCGCGCGGCGCCGCCGCCTACGGCCTCGCGCGGCGCGGCCGTGGGCTCCGGATCCGCGGCGGGACAGCGCGGGCCTACTACGTGGGCATCGAGGGGGCCGTTCCCGCGGTGCCCGGCCTGGAGCCGCCGATCACGGCGCTCTGCCTCGCGCCGTTCGGCATGGAGGAAGGCACCGAGGCGACGCTGCCGCCGCAGGAGTTCGGCGTGGTGGTCGGCGAGCCGGTGCGCTTCCGCTTCTTCAGCTCGTCGGTGCGACGGGATGACCAGGCCGGGACCGAGCTCGAGAACTGGAAGCCCGGGGAGCTCGAGGAGCTCTCGCCGATCGAGGTCACCTTGCCCGCGGAGGGCCGCCGGGAGGGCGACATGGTGCCGGTGCAGCTGCGCGCGTCGGTCACCGAGGTCGGGACGCTGCTCCTGGAGGCGATCCCTCGCGAGGCGCAGAAGCCGAACGAGCGCTGGCGGATCGAGCTGTCGGTGCGCGCCGAGGCGTGAGCGCGGGCGTGCCCGCGTCCGGAGGAGCCTGAAGCGGCACGACCCGCCGTCCGTCCCGAAGCAGAGCGCGCCCGCGCGCGCTACCCTCACGGCGCGCCGCAGCATGCAGCAGGCAAAGGAGCGAGCGGCCGAGCCGAAGCGCGCTCATCGAGGACACGACATGGCACCGACGATTCGCAGGCTCCGCGTCGTCCATTCGACGAGATATACCTACGATCGCCCGGTGGAGCGCAGCGTGCACAAACTGCATCTCTGCCCGGTGCACGACTGGGATCAACGGGTGCTCTCGCACACGCTCACGATCGATCCCGACGTGTCCACCGTGGAGTTCGAGGACGTCTTCGGGAACCGGGTCACACGCTTCGAGATCACCGCCCCGTATACCGCGCTCACGATCTCGGCCGACTCGATCGTGGAGCTCTGCGACGCCGATCCGTTCGCGTTCGCGAAGAAGAAGATCCGGCCCGCGTTCCCCCTCGTCTGGATGCCCTGGGAGCAGGCGATCATCGCGCCGTACGTGCGCGCGGCGGAGCTCCCCGACACCCAGCTCCAGGCGCTCTTCGATTACGCCATGTCGTTCGTCGAGAAGAACGACGCGGACCTGATGGAGACGCTCTTCGCGATCAACCTGACGCTCTTCCGCGAATACCAGTACGTGCCGGGCTCGACAAACCTCGCGACCACCCCGTATGACGTCTTCGTGAACCGGCGCGGGGTCTGCCAGGATTTCGCGAACCTGTTCATCTGCATGGCGCGGCTGCTCGGCATTCCGGCGCGCTACGTGTGCGGATACCTCTATACCGGCAACGTCGGCGCGAGCCGCGCTGGCTCCGACGCGACCCACGCGTGGGTGCAGCTCTACATCCCGAACGTCGGCTGGAAGGGGTTCGACCCCACGAACGGCGTGCTGGCCAGCCTCGACCACGTGCGGGTCGGTTACGGCCGCAACTACATGGACGCAACGCCGACAGCGGGGACGCTCTACACCGCCGCCACCGAGACGATGACCGTCGATGTGACGGTGGCCGAGGTCGACTAGCTCTCTCCGCTGGCTCGCCCGCGCACCGACAGGCGCCTGTCGCAGCGATCGCCGGACGACCGCGGAGAGCGCGAAACAACGGCCGCGGGGGAGACAGGCGTCCCGCCTTCCCCTGCGGCCACGGCGCGAATCGCCGGAGGTCGGTCGGACAGAGCCGCTGGACCTCAGCGCGTCGAGATCACTGGCCGTCCTCGAGACAGGCGGTGCCCTGCTCGATGCACGCGCCGTCCGCGCTGGCAGCCGCCATGTTGCCGCACTCGTTACACGCGTCGTCCGCCGCCTCGTCCGTGGTGCACGCGGTATAGCAGGGGTCACCCTCTGCCGCGCCGCAGGCCTCGCAGATACACTCCGTGACCGCCTCGTACTTCGGCACCGAGGACTCGCACAGATCCGCCGGATCAGCCCCGGCGAGGAGGGGCGCCGAGCAGGTTACACAGTCCTCGCCGCCGCCCGTGCCGCCGGCGCCGCCCTCGCCGCTGCCGCCCTGGCCGCTGCCGCCCTCGCCGCTGCCGCCCGTGCCGCCGCCGCCGCCCTCGCCGGCCGAGCTGCTCGCGGTGGTCCCGCCGCCCGAGCCCGTCGTCTCGGTGTCGTCCCCGCAGCCCACGGAGAAGGCGGTCGCGCCAAGGATGAGAGCCATCGAGCCAATGCTGACAAGATTAATATTACGCATGTTGTCCTCCGGCGCGCTCGAACGAGCGCCCGTCGTCGATCGTCGCTTCGTCTGTCAGTCCCAAGGGGACTCGCCGGTCGCGACAACCCCCGCGTGCCGGCGGCGGCACACTACTCCACCCAGGCTGTGACGCTCAACAATCTTCCATGCGACGCGCGAAACGGCTGTCCGCGCCTCGCCCGGTCGAGCGACCCCAAACACCAAGGCATGCGCGTTGAGGACGAGCCCACCAGCCCCCGCGGCTCGGGGATCGCCTGATGCCGACGCCCCGACGAAACAGCACCGAAATCGCGCGTCACGAGCCGCGCGCATCGACGTGGCCGGGGGGCTCGCGGCTCATGCTCGCCGCGAGCATCGCATCGAATCCCGCAAGTCGCGAGTTCCGAGCCTCCTTGTGCTCCACGGAACGCCGCGCCGCCGCTGGGATCGCCGCCGCCCGCGCCGTGCGCTGCCCGCAGCGCTGCGCCATCTCGATGCCTCGAGCGAATCTGGAGATGGCGGCGGACGTCGCCGGGAACGCGCGCCTTCGACGACTTGAAGGTGGAAGTTGGAAAGCGCTCGTGACAGCGGCCCTGGAGCACGGATCTGCTATGATCAGAGGCGCGGCGCCTGCGTCGCGCGCGATCGCAGAGCCCGGCCTCGCGCTGCGATCGCGCGCGACGGGCGCCAGCGACACGCCCCCACGCGCGCCGCGGAGCGACGGCGACGCGCGGGGCCCGTCGCGCGTCACGGGGGAGGGCACGATGAGCATTCGGTTGCGCGTGTTGCGCGTGTTGCGCGTGTTGCGCGTGTGTCTGGCGGCGACGCTCGCGGGCCTGTGCGCCTGCGCGAGCACCGCCGTGCAATGGTCCTCGCCGGAAGGGCAGCCGAAGCTCCCGCCCCCACGGGAGATCAACGCCGTCGCGCGGCCGGACGCCGCGCACTGCGCGGCGATCGTCGGGGCCACGCTCATCGACGGCCGAGGAGGGCCGCCCGTGCGCGACGCCGTCGTCGTGGTCCGCGGCGACCGCATCGTCGCCGCGGGCGCGCGCGGCGCCACCGACGTCCCGGCCGGCGCGGAGGTCGTCCCGGGCGCGGGGCTCTGGGTGCTGCCCGGCCTCATCGACGCGCACTTCCACCTCGACGGCGATGACGGGCTGCCCGGCGTCGTCCTGCAGCGCGGCGTCACCTCGCTGCGCGAGCCAGGGAACTGGATCGAGGCGTACGACGCCGCGCGCAAGCTCGGCCCGACGCCGCGGCTCTTCCTGGCGGGGCCGCTGCTCGACGGGCTGTATCCGGCCTATCCGGAGAGCGCGATGCTGGTGCGCGACGCGGCCGAGGCGCGCTGGGCTGTCGATCAGCTGGTCGAGCGCGGGGCGTCGGCGATCAAGGTCTATTTCCGCCTGCCCCTCGGGCTCGTCGAGGAGGTCGCCAAGGCCGCGCATGCGCGCGGGGTGATCGCCGTCGCGCATCTCGAGACCGTCGACGCCGCGGCCGCGGTCCGCGCCGGGCTCGACGGCATCGAGCACATCACGTCGCTCGGCACGGCCCTCGTGCCGCCGCGCGAGGCGGAGCGCTACCGCCAGTCGGTGATCGCCGACAACGACGCGCGCGTCCCGGGGCGCTTCGAGATCTTTCGCGGCATCTCTCTCGGCGCGCCGCGGACGCGAGCGCTGCTCGGGCTGCTCGCGGCGCGGGGCACCTTCCTCACCCCGACGCTCGCCATCTTCGAGCGCCGCGCCGGCGACGCGGGCGCGACGGAGACCGAGGTGCTCGGCTTCGAGAACATGATGAAGCTCACCCTCGCGGCGCGCCGCGCCGGGGTGCGGGTGGTCGTCGGCTCCCACGGCAAGGCGCCGGGCGCCGAGCGAGGGTGGGCCTACCAGCACGAGATGGAGCTGCTCGTCGAGAGCGGCCTCTCGCCCATGGAGGTCCTCGTCGCTGGCACGCTGGAGAACGCCAGGTACTTCCACGTCGACGACCGGCTCGGCAGCGTCGAGCCGGGCAAGCTCGCCGACCTCGTCGTGATCGAAGGCGACCCGCTCGCGGACATCCGGGCGATGCGCCACGTGAAGCGGGTCATGCTGAACGGAAAGTGGGTCGGCCCAGCTCAGGCCGAGTGAGCCGCACGCGCGGTTGCCGCCGCGGGCTCGGCGCGCTCGTCACACGGAGAGGACGAGCGCACGCGGAGCGCGCCGCCGCCATCGCGCGGCGCGCTCCGACAGCGGGCCTTCAGCCCATCTCGATCTCGACGCGCACCGTCGAGCCAACCGGCGACAGGGGAATCACGTTCCCCGCGACGGGCTTGCCGTCGACGGTCAGCTTCTTCACGCCCTTGCACACCCCCGAGTTCTTGACGCTGATCTCGTAGGTGGCGCCGCGGAAGCGGCGGGAGATGGAGAAGCTCTTCCACGCCTTGGGCACGCAGGGATCGAGCTTCAGGCCGTCGTACTGGGGCTGCACGCCGAGGATCCCCTGGCTGACGGACACGAACGTCCAGGCCGCGGTGCCGGTGAGCCAGGCATTCTTGGCCTCACCGAAGACCGGGGCGTCCTTGCCAGCGATCATCTGCGCATAGACGTAGGGCTCGGCGCGATAGGTCTCGATCTGGCTCTCCTTGGCCGAGGGGCAGATGGAGAGATAGTACTCCAGCGCGCGCTCCCCTTCGCCCAGGAGACACCAGCCGAGGTGGATCCAGGTGTTGTTGTGGCAGAAGATGCCCGCGTTCTCCTTCACGCCCGGCGGATACGAGGTGACCTCACCGAGCTCGAGGTGATACGTCGAGTACGCAGGCTGCTGCAGCACGATGCCGTTCTTCGTGTAGAGGTGCTTGTGCACGCTCTCCATCGCCTGCTTGGCGCGGCCGTTGTCCGCACCGGCGCCGCCCAGGACGCACCAGCCCTGGCTCTCGATGAAGATCTTCCCTTCCTCGTTCTCCTTGCTCCCGACCGGCCGGCTCTCGGCGTCGTAGGCGCGGCGGTACCACTCGCCGTCCCAGGCCTCCTTCTCGACCACAGCCAGCATCTCCGCGTACTGCTCACGCATGCGCGCTGCGTCGGACTTCTGGCCCATCCAGTCGTACAGGGCGGCCATCTCGCGGCTGGCATAGAGGAAGAGGCCGGCGATCATCACGGACTCGGCCTTCGAGTCCTTCACGTCGCCCGCGGTCTGGAAGCTCTCGTTGGGCTCGGTGCTGAAACAGTTCAGGTTGAGGCAGTCGTTCCAGTCCGCGTGGCCGATCAGCGGCAGGCCGTGCGGGCCCCGCTTCTTCATCGTGTAGGCGATGGACGTCTCCAGGTGGTGAAGGATGTCCTCCTTGGAGCCCGCCTTGTCGGCGTAGCCCACCGCCTCCTTGAGGATGCTCTTGTCGCCGGTCTCCTTGATGTACGCGCACGTGGAGAGGATCAGCCACAGGTGATCGTCGTAGAAGTCGCCGCCGATGTCGGCGTTCCCCTTCTTCGTCAGCGGCTGGTACTGGTGGTAGCAGGTGCCGTCGCTGAGCTGGGTGGCCGCGATGTCGAGGATGCGCTGGCGGGCGCGCTCGGGGACGAGGTGCACGAAGCCCAGGAGATCCTGGTTCGAGTCGCGGAAGCCCATGCCTCGGCCGATGCCGGTCTCGTACATGCTGGCGGACCGAGAGAGGTTGAAGGTCGCCATGCACTGGTACTGATTCCAGGTGTTGAGCATGCGTGTCGCGTGCTCGTCCGGGCAGTCGGCCTGGAAGTTCGAGAGGATCCCGGCCCAGTCCGCCTTCAGCTGGGCGAACGCGCCGTCCACGACGCCGGGCGCCGAGTACTTGGCGAGGATCTCCTTGCCCTTCTGCTTGTTCAGGACGAAGGGCGCCTTGAACTTGGGCAGGTCCCCGTGGTCCACATACGAGAGCACGAAGCTCATCGTCTCGCTCGCGCCGGGCTCGAGCGAGAGGCTCACCTGGTGGCTGCCGATCGGGTTCCAGCCGAACGCCTTGGAGTTCGTGGCCTTCCCCTTGGCCGGCACCTGGGCCTCGTGGAGGCCGTGGTGGACGCTGCCGCAGAACGCGTCACGGCTCGTGTCGAACCCGTCGATGGCGCGCGTGCAAGCGAAGAGCGTGTAATGGGAGCGGCGCTCGCGGAACTCGGTCTTGTGGTAAATGGCGCTCCCCTCGATCTCCACCTCACCGATGGAGTAGGTGCGCTGGTAGTTCGTCATGTCGTTGAGCGCCTCGAAGAAGCAGAACTCCTGATAGGAGAAGAGCTGGATGTCCTTCTTCGAGCCGCTCTTGTTGGTGACCCGGGTGCGCCAGATCTCCACGTTCTCGCCGGGAACGATGAAGTAGAGCACCTCCACCTCGACGCCGTTCTTCTCGCCCGTGATCTTCGTGTAGCCCAGGCCGTGGCGGCACTCGTAGCGATCGAGGGCCGTCTTGAGGGGCTTCCACATGGGGTTCCACACGACCCCGCCGTCGTTCACGTACAGGTAGCGCCCGCCGAGGTCCATCGGCACGTTGTTGTACCGGTAGCGCGTCAGCCGGCGCAGCTTGGCGTCCTTCCAGAACGTGTAGCCGCCCGCCGTGTTGGTGCAGAGGCCGAACATCTCGTCCGAGCCCAGGTAGTTGAGCCAGGGCAGCGGCGTGTCGGGCCGGGTGATGACGTACTCGCGGCTCTCGTCGTCGAAGTGGCCGTACTGATTGCTCATGGACGCGCGGTCTCCGTGGATAGCGACAGAAAAAAACCCGGAGGCAGCGCTGCCCCGGGTCGGATAAGCCGATAATTGTCAGGCCTGGGGCCTCCGAGCGAGCTCAGAGGGCCGCCACTCTAGACCCCTGCACCTCCGCTTGTCAACGGGGCCTGGGGGCGCGCTCGCGGGCGTTTTGCCAGGAAGAACGCCACACTCCGTCGCACTCCGTCGCGCGTTGGCGCAGGGTTGGTGTGCGGCAGACAACCCAGGATTGCAGCAGAAGAAAAATTTTACACATCGAGGCTCCGCGAGCCGCGCGTCGCTCGCGGAGCCGCGTATCCGCCGCTTCAACCGGCCTTGAACGTGTCGTAACGGCCAGCGCGCGGCGCGACGCGCGCCTCCAGCGCGGCGCGCTCGGCGGGCGGCATCGGGAAGGAGAGGGACCGCGCGCCCAGGTTCTCGCGCACCTCGGCGATCGACGAGCAGCCGATGATCACGGTGTCGGCGTGGCTCGCCGCGTAGCGGATGAGCTCGCTCGCGCTCGCGGCGCGATCCTGGAGCAGGCGGCCCGCGGCCATGATCTTCATGCCGATGACGCCGACGCCGCGCCGCCGCGCCTCCTCGACCACGGTCGTCAGGAACGGGAGCCGCGCGGGGTCAGCAGGGTTTACCGCGCAGAGCACGGTGTCCACGGGATAACGCCGCATCGCTTCCAGGAGGATCCGCGGGTCGTGGTGGCCGGTGATCCCGACGTGGCGCACGCGGCCGTCCGCCCTGGCCTGCTCCACGGCCTCGATGGCGCCCCGCTTGCCGAAGATGGTGTCGAGCTCCTCGAGCTCCCGCAGATCGTGCAGCTGCCATAAGTCGAGGTGGTCTGTCCCGAGCCGACGCAGGCTGTCGTCGAGCAGCCGCAGCGCGCCGTCGCGATCGCGCGCGTGGGTCTTGGAGGCGAGGAAGACCTGCTCGCGCGCCTTCGGGCCGGCCGCGCGGAAGGCCTCACCGTAGTAGTCCTGGCTCTGCTGGTATGCAGGCGCGGTGTCGCAATACCTGACCCCGAGGCGCAGGGCCTCGAGGATCACGGGCACCGCCTCGCGGTGGCGGCCGGTCGTCCGGAGGATCCCCTCGCCCCCGAGCGACACCGGCTCCACCTGCGCGCCGGTTCGCCCGAGCGTGCGCCCCGGCGCCCCGGCGGCCGCAGGCGCCGCCGGCTGCCCGTCGCCGGCTGCCCCGACCGCGGCGGCCGCCGCGGTCGTCGCGACCGCTCTCAACATGCCACGACGGCCGCCATCGGCACCTCCCGTCTCGCTCGGCTCGCGCATAGGGCCCTCCTGGAGAGGACTCTACCAACCGACAGGTCGAACGTAAACCGAGGCCTGGATCCATGCAGTCACACGGCTCGGGCGAGCGGCGGCGGGTGCGCCGATCTCCTGAAGCGGCAGCGTGCGGTGCGGCTCAGCGCCGCTCATCAATCCTCGTCAATCCTCGTCAATCCTCGTCAATCCTCGTCAGCTTGTCAGGGAGCCTGTCCGTTGTCCCTGTCGGCGCTACCGGTCGGGCCGGGCGCGCGCCTTGCGCCGGTAGATGCCCGGGGTCTCGCCCATGTGGCGCTTGAAGGCCTTCACGAACGCGCCGTCGGTGGCGTACCCCATGGCGCCCGCCACCGACGCCGTGCTCGCGGCCTCGTCGGCGAGCATCTCGGCGGCGCGGTGCATGCGCCAGCGCGTCAGGTACTCGAGCGGAGCGACGCCGAGCGCCCCCTTGAAGCGTGCGGCGAAGGCCGAGCGCGACACGCCCGCGACGCGCGCGAGCGCCTCGACCGTCCACGGGTCGGCGGGCCGCTCGTGCATCCGCTGCAAGGCGACGCCGAGGGTGGGATCCCAGAGCGCCCGCAGCCAGCCCGGTTGCCCGCGCGTGACGCCCGCGACATGGGTGCGCAGCGCCTGCACGAACAGCACGTCGGCGAGGCGGCCCGCGACAAGCTCGTAGCCGGGCAGCTCCGCGTCCATCTCGGCGGCGACGAACTGCAATGTCGACTCGATCCACCGCGTCGCGACGCCGCCGTCGCCCTGCACGTGAATGAGCTCGGGCAGGCTCGAGAGGAGCGGGTTCAGGCGCGCGTCGGTGAAGCGAAGGCCGCCCGCGACGATCGTCGTCGGCGCCCCGTCGCCGCCGTAGTGCACGATGCCCCCGCATCGGCCCCCGCGCTGCGCATACACCACCTCGGGCGAGACGGCGCGGGAGCCGGGGCGGTCGCGCACCGTATGCGCGAGCCCGGCGCGCAAGAAGACGACGTCGCCGGGCGCCAGCGTCAGGCGGCGCCCGCCCGCGTCGAGCACGCAGCCGCCCCGCGAGAGCGCGTAAAACGTCGTCGCGTCGTGCGCGTCGATCCGCATGCCCCAGGGCGCCTTCAGCTCGAGCCGGCCGTAGATCTGGCTCCGCAGCTGGACGCTGCGCAGCGCCTCCGTCAGGACGTCCACGCATCTTCCTTTCTGGACGATCGAACCATTTCTATGGACGATACAGCGCTGTTCGTCCTGTCGCGAGCCCTTATCGTGGAGTGCGTGGGCGGCTGGCGCTGCGGCGCCGCGGGCCCGACCCACGCGCGAAGGGAGACCAGTCATGACCACGAAGGAGAGGCTCGTCCTCGTCACCGGCGCGACCGGACAGCAGGGCGGCGGCACGGCGCGAGCGCTGCTGTCGCGCGGCGTTCGCGTCCGGGCGCTTGTCAGGAACCCCCAGGGAGAGCCCGCCGCGGCGCTGCGCCGGCTCGGGGCAGAGGTCGTGGGCGGCGACCAGGGCGACCGCGCCTCGCTCGAGGCCGCGGCCCGCGGAGCGGACGCCGTCTTCAGCGTTCAGCCGAGCGAGGGGCAACCGCAGTACGGCGTCACGTCGGAGGACGAGGCGCGCTTCGGCAAGAACGTCGCCGACGCCGCGCGCGCGGCGAGGGTCCGGCACCTGGTGTACACCTCGATGGCCGGCCTCGAGCCGGGCACGGGTGTCGGCCACTTCGAGAGCAAGTGGCAGATCGAGACGTACGTTCGCTCGCTCGACGTGCCCTTCACCATCCTGCGCCCTGGGGCGTTCTTCGAGCTGCTCACCCAGCCGCAATTCTACGCAGCGCCGGGGAAGTTCACGTTCTTCTACCCGCCGGAGCACCGTATCCCCTTCATCGCGGCCGAAGACATCGGCGCGATCGCGGCCGCGGTCTTCGCGACGCCCGACGCCTTCGCAGGCCGGACCCTCGAGCTCGCCGGCGACGTGCTCACCGGCGTCGAGGCGGCGGCCGCGCTCGGGCGCGTGACGGGGCAGCCGCTCGCCTACGCGCGCTTTCCGGCCGAGGCCCTGCGCGAAAATCCCCTGTTCGAGCGCATCGTCGAGGCCGCGCTCAAGCTCCGCGTCGACATCGACGTCGCCTCGCTCCGCGCGCTTCACCCGACGCTGAAGACGCTCGCGACCTGGCTCGAAGAAGGGGGCGCCGCGCGCATTCCCGTCACGTCGCGCAGCGGCGCGCAATGAGCATCGGGCCTCAGAAGAGCCGAGTTCAGCGGGCCAATGATCCGGCCGCCCTCGATCTCAGGGACGAGCCTCAGGCACCCGGAAGTAGCCGTCTGCCCTCGCTACCACCGGTCGTCGGGGTCGTCGTCGTCTGACCCGTTCCCCCGGTCCGACCGGTCGTCGTCCTCGAGCACCAGCCTGCCGATCACCACCTGGCGCACCGTCGTGGGGTAATAGGCCGTGACGGCGGCCGTGCTCCACGTGTGCCCGACGATGGCGTCCGAGGTGTTCATGTAGAGCCGCATCGTCCCGTAGCCGACGCCGGAGGCCCCTCGGCCGCTCGAGGCGTACCTGGAGTCGGATGAGCCGTGGTGCGTGCTCGTCGAGTCGACGATGCTCACCTCGAACTGGAATGTGCCCGCGACGAGGGGGCTGACGGGGAGCTTCGCCCTCGGCGCCCGGCGGAGGATCGCGACGTGTCCGGTCGACGACTCGCCAGCGGGGTAGCGGATGGCGATGATGTCGGCGGCCCGCGCGTCCTTGGGGTCGTGGATCCTCTCGAATCCATTCTCCTCGACGATGGCGTCGTAGTAGGCGGCCGCGCTCGGGCTCCGGCTGCCCAGCCAGTCGTTGAGCGACGCTTCGGTGAAGCCGTAGCCCCGCTTGAGCAGCTCCGTAAGGAAGGTGGCGCACTGCGTCCGGTTCGCGTAGCGCCGCGCGCCGGCCACGCCAGCCCAGCTGATGAAGCTAGGGCTCGAGTTATATTCGTTGTTCTCAGGGCTGATGTTGTCCACGAGGCTCTCCGCCCACCTGAGATGGTCGACGTGATGCGCAGCCGCGGTGCGCGGCGCCAACCACACGAGCCCCGGAAGGACGAGACAAGCGATCTCCAGCATACGACGATGAACGCTCGCCATGATCCACCTTGCAATGCAATGAGTTGCTCGAACTGGCGCGTCGCACTCAGCGCGCGGATTCCCGTGATATATTAAGTACGATCGAGAGGCGCCGTTCAATACAAATTTGCAACACAATCATCTTTGGGAGTCGCTTGTCCCACAGGCGCACAGACGGACAGGCATCCTCGCGCGCCGTGCGCAGCGCGGGTAACCGACGTGACCGATGTGACCGATGTGACCGACGTGACCGACGTGACCGACGTGACCAACAACCAGCGGGGCAGTGCGCCATAACCCGGCAACCCGGCCACAACCCTCGCGACCGCTGCCCCGCACAATGCGGGACACGCGCTGACGTCGATGAAAATCAGTCGATTTCGAATGAGGGTCTGTGTTAACCTGGCCTGTTGTTCCGACGCGCGGGTGGCCCGGGGAGCAGGCGCGGGGAGGGGCGTGTCGGACCTGGAGCGACGGGCTGGCGGCCTCGGTGGGCCGCCAGCCGGTCACTTCGACTTGATGCGGAACTCCACGCGCCGGTTCATGGCGCGGCAGCCCTCGTCGTTCGTGAAGCAGAGCGGCGCGCCGGCGCCGTACCCCGGCGCCGTCATCGGCGTCGCGACGCCGCGCTGGACGAGGTAGCGGACCACGGCGTTCGCGCGGCGCTCGGACAGCTGGATGTTGTGCTCCACGCTGCCCTGGTTGTCCGTGTGCCCCTCTACCGTGAGCGCGGTGATCTCCGGGTGCGTCCGAAGGATGTTCGCCACCGCGTCGAGGACCGAGAACGACTCCGGGCGGATCTCGTCCTTGTCGAGGTCATAGAAGATCGGCCGGGCGATCTTGATGCGATCCCCCTCGATGACCGCCTCGGCAGGCGCCGCCGGCTGGACGGCCACGGGAGGAGGAGGAGGCGGCGGCGCCGCGCTCGCCGCCACCGACATCTCGGTCTTCGCCGACCCGCACCCCGCCGCCAGGACGCCCAGGACCACAAGCCAGATCGCTCGATTCGCTCGCATTTCGCGGCTCTAGCACGGGGAATCGCCCGGAAGAACCGGAAGAAATGCGCGGGCGCGCGCGGGGACGGCGCGGCGGCGCGCCGGACCTGCGGAATGCGCCGCGGCGATCCAGTATCGTTGCTGCGCGCACACATGTCCGCCACCGCGACGAGCCCGAGCCTGATCGTCGGAATCGACCTCGGCACCACGCACACCGTCGTGGCGTGGGCCGAGCGCGACGCCGGTCCCGGCGCGATCCGCGTCTTCTCGATCCCGCAGCTCGTGACCGCCACCGAGATCGAGGCGCGCCCGCTGCTGCCGTCCCTGCTCTACGCGCCCCTCCCCGGCGAGGCGCCGGCCGATCCGTTCGGCGACGCGCCCTTCGCGATCGGCGAGCACGCGCGCCGGCGCGGCGGCGAGATCCCCGGGCGGCTCATCGCCTCGGCGAAGAGCTGGCTCTGCCACCCCGCCGTCGACCGCACGGCGCCCATCCTGCCCTGGGGCGCGGCCGAGGAAGCGGCCTCCCTGCCGCGCGTCTCGCCGCTCGACGCGAGCGCCCGGATCCTCGCCCACGTGCGGCGCACCTGGGACGACGCCTTCCCGGAGCGCCCGCTCGCGGCGCAGGAGGTCGTGCTCACCGTCCCGGCCTCGTTCGACGAGGTCGCGCGCGAGCTCACCGTCGAAGCCGCCCGCCGCGCCGGCCTCTCGGCGCGCCTCCTCGAGGAGCCGCAGGCCGCGTTCTACGACTTCATGCGCCTCGCCGGCGCGGAGGGCCTCGACGCCCTGCTCGCCCGCTCGGACGGCGAGGCGATGGTCCTCGTCTGCGACGTCGGCGGCGGCACGACGGATCTGTCGCTCATCCGGGTCGCCCGGGGCGATGGCGCGGCCAAGGACCACCCCGAGGTCTCGCGCGTCGCGGTCGGCCACCACCTCTTGCTCGGCGGCGACAACATGGACCTGGCGCTCGCCCACCTCTGCGAGCCGCGCCTCGTGGGCAGCGCCAGCGACAAGCTCGACGCGGCGCGCTTCGGCCAGCTCGTGCTGGCCTGCCGCGCCGCCAAGGAGCGCCTGCTCGCCGGCGGGCCCTCGTCCGGCAGCGCCGGCAGCGCCGCGCCTTCGCCGCCGGATGAGGCGCCGGTCACCGTGCTCTCGCACGGCGCGCGGCTCGTGGGCGGCGCGCTGACGACGCGCCTCGGCCGCGAGGAGGTCGAGGGCGTCGTGCTGGACGGCTTCTTCCCCGAGGCGCCGCGGGGCGCCCGGCCGCAGCGCGGGCGGAGCGGGCTCGTCGCGTTCGGCCTGCCCTACGAGCGGGACGTCGCGATCACCCGGCACGTGGCCTGGTTCTTCGCGCGTCACGCCCCCGAGGCGCGCGGGCCGACCGCGCTGCTCCTGAACGGCGGCGTCTTCCGCGCGCGCCGCGTCGCGGAGCGCCTCGCGCAGGTCGTCGAGCGCTGGGGCGGCCCGCCGCTCGATCTGCTCCCGCACGCCGATCCCGACCTCGCGGTGGCGCGGGGCGCGGTCGCGTATGGCCTCGCGCTCGCGGGCCGCGGCGTGCGCATCGAGGGGGGCGCGGCGCGCGGCTACTACGTCGGCCTCGAGCCGCCCGCCGGCGGGGGGCCGCGGCCAGCCGTCTGTGTTGTGCCGCGCGGCGCGAAGGAGGGCAGCGTCCACGCGGCGGCCGGGCGGACGTTCGCGCTCGTCGTGGGGCGCCCCGTGCGGTTCGACCTGTTCGCGTCGGACGACGCGCGCGTCGATCGCGCGGGCGACCTCGTCCCCCTCGAGGACGACCGGTTCGAGGCGCTGCCGCCGATCGCGGTGGCGTTCGACGCGGGGGACGCGGCGCGCGCCGCGACCGGAAAGCAGGCGGAGGTGCGGGTGCAGATCGAGGGAGAGCTCACCGCGATCGGCACCCTGGATCTCGCCTGCGTCGAGGTGGACGCCGCGGCGCCGCGCCGCTTCCGGCTGGCGTTCCAGCTGCGCGAGGACGGCCGCGGCGCGCGCTCCGCCGAGGCCGAGGGAGGCGCGCCGGCGGAGCGGGCGCAGGCGAGGCCTCACGCCGCGGCGACGCCGGGCGGCAAGCGCCTCGACGAGGCCCGGGAGGCGATCGAGCGGGTGTTCGGCAAGGGGCGGCCGGACGTGGCGCCGCGGGAGGCGAAGAACCTCGTGCGCGAGCTCGAGCGCGTCCTCGGGGAGCGCGCCACCTGGACGACGGAGACCGCGCGGGCGCTGCTCGACACCCTCGTCCCGAGCGCGCGCTCGCGGCGGCGCTCGGCTGATCACGAGCGCGTGTTCTGGTCGCTCGCCGGCTACTGCCTCCGCCCCGGGTTCGGCGACGCGGGCGACCCGGCGCGCGTCGCCGCGCTCGCGCCGCTCTTCGCCGAGCGGCTGGCGTTCCCGCAGGAGGCGCGCTCCTGGCAGCAGTTCTGGATCGCGTGGCGCCGCATCGCGGGCGGCCTCGACGAGCCGCTTCAGGTCGCGATCCGGGATCTGGCGGATCCGTTCCTGGCCCCGGCGGAGCAGCGGCTGAAGAAGCCGAAAGGGGTGAAGCCGGAGGCGCTCGACGATCTGCTCGAGCTCTGCGCGTCGCTCGAGCGCGTGCCCGCCGGCCGGAGGAGCGAGCTCGGCGCGTGGATCCTGGAGCGCACATGGACCGACCGCGACGCGCGGCTCTGGGCGGCCATCGGCCGCCTCGGCGCGCGCGTTCCGGCGTATGCGAGCGTCCACCACGTGGTGTCGCCGGCGGCGGCCGAGCGGTGGATAGACCACCTGCTGCGCGAGAAGTGGCAGGAACTGCCGTCGGCGGCGCCGGCCGCGGTGCAGCTCGCGCGCAGGACCGGGGACCGGGCGCGCGACGTCTCGGACCGGGTCCGCGGCGAGGTGGAGCGGCGGCTCGTCAAGGTGGGCGCGCCCGAGGCGTGGCTCAAGGCGGTGCGTGAGGTGGTGGCCGTCGAGGAGTCCGAGCGCGCAGCGTTCTTTGGAGAGGGGCTGCCGGTGGGGCTGCGGCTTGTGAGCGAGTAGGGAAAGCCCTTTTGCCCACTTCGGGTGTCGACTGGCGGCCTCACTTCCAGAAAGAGCAGGCGCTGTCCACACGCCCGCAAGCCATCTCCGGGCTCAGGCGGTCGCAGATCGAGATTCCGTCGCTCGGCGGGCGGTCATGGCAGAGATCGCCGCCGCAGCGGCCAGCCGGCCTTCGTCCTACTCGCCGGAAGCCGCCTCGATGCATGCCTCGAGCTCCGGCGTCGCGCGCCAGCCGCACTCGCCCGAGGCGCCCCGCTCGCACACGCTGTGCTCCTTGTAACACGCGTACTCCTCGAGCCACTCGCACGTGGTGGCGACGTCCAGATCCTTGTCCGCGCAGATCTGACCGCTGCAGCCGGTCACCTTGCACGGCGCAGCCTCGCCGCCGCCAAGGCACGCCTCGAGCTCCGGCGTCGCCCGCCAGCCGCACTCGCCCGACGCGCCCCGCTCGCACACGCCGTGCTCCTTGTAACACGCATATTCCTCCCGGTACTCGCAGGTCGTGGCCACCTCCTCATCGGCGCAGACCTGACCGCTGCAGCCGGTCACCTTGCACGGCGCAGCCTCGCCGCCGCCAAGGCACGTCTCGAGCTCCGGCGTCGCCCGCCAGCCGCACTCGCCCGACGCGCCCCGCTCGCACACGCCGTGCTCCTTGTAACACGCATATTCCTCCCGGTACTCGCACGTCGTGACCACGTCGTCGTCCGCGCAGACCTGACCGCTGCAGCCGGTCACCTTGCACGAGGTCGGCTCGCCGCCCGCCACCCCGCCTCCCCCAGGGCCAGACCCCCCGCCCTCGATCGGGCCCTGACAGCCTTTGCCCTTGGCGCCGGTGAGCAAAGGTACGAAGAGCATGAGCATCGCAACGACAAGTCGGTGACGTTTGCTGAAAAGATCCATCGTCAAGCCTCCTATCAAGAGATAGACGGACCGTGCCATTCGGCAGGCGCAGGCGCCAGGATTCACGCCTCGTGCCAAGCACGGCGCCGGCGCATCCCCCCGCATCCCGGCGCGCAGACGCGATGCTCCCGCGGTGACGAGCAGCTGCCACAAGCGGCGTCAGCCGCCTCCAGGTCATGAGAGCTCACCCCGGGATCAGGGCATCGAACATCGCCACGGCGCACGCCTTGCGGGCAGGTCCCTGACCGCCGGCAGCCCGCCGGCCGCACACTCTGGCACAAGCCACGGGAATACCCGCAAATTCCTTGGTTTTTTCGAGGGGTTCTGCATGGCCCGCCGCTTGCTAAGTGCGCCGGGCACGGGACCTGAACAGTGCACGCGCACCGGCGCAGACATGACGCCCTGTGTCTCGTCCTCAACGAGGTGAACAATGACCTTCCTGTCTAGAACTTACGCCGGCTGGCTCGTCCTCGCGACGGCGGCGGCCTCGGCCGGACTCACCGGCTGCGGGAAAGGCTCGACGGGGCCTTCCTCCGGAACCGGCTCGACCGATTTCATCTCTGACAATCCGCGGGCCGGCGGAGGAAGAGATACGGCCGAGGATGGCGGCAACGGCACATCGGGCACCGGAGGCGACGGCGCCCCGACCGCGCCCCCGGCCGATGGCGACGCCGAGCGCGCGATCACCGAGGCCGACATCATCCAGGTCAAGGACGGCAAGCTCTACGCGCTCTCGCAGTACTCGGGGCTCAGCATCATCGACATCTCCCGGCGCGACCGGCTGAGCCTCCTCGGGCGCTATCGGGCGAGCGGGATCCCCTTCGAGATGTACCTCCGCGACGGGGTCGTCTACGCGATGTTCTCGTCGTGGACCCAATACCTCTACGACGAGGCCACCGGCGAGTACTCCTACGAGCAAACGAGCCACATCGAGGCGCTCGACGTCTCCGACCCGGCGGATATCCAGCAGATCGGCTCGTTCGACCTGCCGGGCGCCATCTCCGACTCGCGCATCGTCGGCGACGTGCTCTATACCGTCACGTTCGAGGACGGCTATTGCTGGGGATGCAAGGAGTCGCGAAACACCACGATCACCTCCCTGGCCGTCGGCGCCCCCGCCGATATCGCCGTGGTCGATCAGCTGAGCTATGACGACGACCCCAACGACTACGGGTGGCAGCGCAGCGTGAGCGTCACCCAGGACCGCATGTACATCGCGGGCATCGAGTGGGACGGCACCGAGGAGGGGCACTCCACCATCCAGGTCGTCGACATCTCCGACCCCGGCGGCGCGCTCGTCGAGGGCGCGAGCGTCGAGGCCGTCGGCCAGATCCAGAACCGCTGGCAGATGGACGAGCACGAGGGCGTCCTCCGCGTCGTCAGCCAGCCCGGCCTCTGGCGGACCGACGCGCTGCCCGGCGTCCAGACCTTCACCGTCGCGTCGTCGCAAGAGCTCACGCCCCTCGGCTTCACCGAGCTCACCCTGCCCAAGCCCGAGACGCTGCGCTCCGTCCGCTTCGACGGCGACCGCGCCTACGCGATCACGGCGGAGCAGACCGACCCGCTCTTCACCATCGACCTCAGCGACCCGGAGCACCCCGCCCAGGTCGGCGAGCTCGAGATGCCCGGATGGGTCTACCACATGGAGCCGCGCGGCGACCGGCTGCTCGCCCTCGGCTTTGACAACGCCGCCACAGAGGGCGCGCTCCACGTCTCCCTCTTCGATGTCTCCGACCTCGCGAAGCCCACGATGCTGGAGCGCGTCCATTTCGGCGGCGACTGGGCGAGCTTCGCCGAGGACCAGAACCGGATCCACAAGGCCTTCACCATCCTCGACGATCTCGGCACCATCCTCGTGCCGTACAGCGGCTGGAACATCGACGAGGGCAAGGGCTGCGGCTCGTACGAGAGCGGCGTCCAGCTGATCGACTTCACGGCCGACACGCTCACGAAGCGCGGCTCCGCCCCGGCGCGCGGCCAGGCGCGCCGCGCGTTCGTCCACGACACGCGGCTCTTCGCCGTCTCCGACCAGGAGGTCGGGACGTTCAACATCGATGATCGCGACGCCCCGGTCGAGGCCGCCGACCTGGCCCTGGCGACGGTCGTCAGCAACACGGTCGCCACCGGCGATCTCGTGGTCCGCATGGGCGCGGACTGGTGGACACAGGCCGCCGAGCTCGAGGTCGTGTACGCCGCGGAGCCGGGGCGCACCGAGCCGATCGGCAAGCTCGACCTCTCGACGCTGGCCTCTGGATCGACGAGCGACTGCTATGGATCCGGCCTCATCAGCGCGCAGCTCTTCGCGCACGGGCAATACGCCTACCTGCTCTGGCCCTCGTACGCTGACTCGACGAAGACGAGCCTCGCCGTCATCGATCTCACGAACCCCGAAGCCCCCCGGGTCGCGAGCCAGCGCGATCTGCCGTTCAGCAGCAACGCGCTCTACTACAACGGGTACTACGGCAGGATCGTCTCCACGGGCGCTGCCGTGGTCCAGGTAGGGAGCACGCTCGTGCTCCGCAACGTCGAGGACCAGTACTACTACTACTACGAGGACGGCAGCGGCGCCCCGCAGCCGCAGCCGCAGCCCCGCGATCCGTTCCTCGAGATCATCGACCTCTCGAACCCGTCGAGCCCGACGCACCGCTCGCTGCCCCTGCCCGACGGCGCCGGCTACACAGGCCTGCAGCTCGACGGCACCACCGTGCTGACGTCGCACTGGGTGCCGCTGACGGACGACTCCTCCAGGGCGCGCTTCTACCTCGACCGCATCGACGTGGCCGATCCCTCATCGCCGGTCGTGCAGACGCCGGTCAACGTGCCCGGCTCGCTGCTCACCTTCGATGGCGCGTCGGACCGCGCGCTCACGGTCGACTACGAGACGGTCGAGATCGACGTCGCGAGCTACCAGGAGTGCTACAGCGCGTTCAACTACTACGCTGAATTCGTGCCGGCGAACCAGGAGACCTACGAGGGCCCCGGCGTCTGCCGCGGGACGCACCACACCCTCAAGCTGCTCGACGTCGGCAGCGCGAGCGCGCGCCTCCGGGACGAGCACACGCTCGACGACGACACCATCCTGGAACAGGTGTTCGTGGGCGATGACCGCGTGTTCATCTACACCTCCGGGTACTACGCCGTGGGCGGCGACGCCGTGGGCGGGCGCGGGTACTCGTCCGGGATCCTCGTGGCCAGCGGGCTCGCGGAAGGCAGCATCGATCTCGCGACGAAGGAGCTCTCGAGCCCCGACGCCGGCTGGCCGCGCGCCGTGGATGGGACGCGCCTCCTCCTCGCCGGCTACAATCCGCCCGCGCTCTCGGTGCTCGACGCGGCCGACCTCGACGAGCTGACGCTCGAAACGAAGGGCGAGCTCTCGTCGTACGTCTCGCAGGTGACGATCTCCGGCGACACCGCGCTCTGCGCGCTCTGGTACCACGGGCTCGAGGTCGTCGACCTCGGGGACTGATCCGCGCGCCGCCGCTTCACCCCGCGCTGCTCGTCACGGGCAGCGCGGCGAAGGCGCCGCCCGGCCGCTACCCTCCCCCGTAGATCTGCCCGATCTTCTGCACCGAATCCCACACGTACACGCAGCCCGAGCTCAGCAGGAGCCCCGGCAGGATCACCGCCGACCAGGCGAGCGAGAGCCGCGCGCTCGGCGCGGGGCGCTCCGTCTCCACCAGCGCGACGCGGGCGAGGCGCCGGACCGCGTCGGCCCGGGCCGGGTCGAGCGGGGCGACCGGCGGCAGATCGGCGAGGCCCCTCGCCAGCGGATCCTCTCCTGAGAACGGCTTCATCGAGTACCTCCCCGCGGGTGTCCATCCGCGGCGTCCGCGGCGGAGATCGGGGTCGTCGATCCCCGCCGGGGCCGCTCAGCATTTCGCCTTTCGAGGCGGGCCGCAAGCTCGGCGCGGGCGCGCGACAGGCGCTTGCGCGCGGCGTCCTCGCGGATGCCGAGCACCTGGGCGACCTGCGCCGAGTCGAGCCCCTCGACGGCCCCGAGGAGCAACACCTCGCGGTGCACCGCCGCGAGATCGCGGAGCGCCGCCTCGAGCGCCGCCACGTCGGCCCGGGCGTCCGCCGCGCCCTCGGGCTCGGGCGCGGCCGGCGCGGGCTCGCGGGAGAACAGCGCAGCGCGGGCGAGGTCGAGCAAGGCGGAGCGGCGGTGGCTCCGGTAGCGGTTCCTGGCGATCGTGAACAGCCACGCGGCGAGATCGGTTTCCTCCGCGAGCCGGCCGGCGTGGCGCGCGACGGCGAGCCAGGTGTCCTGGAACAGGTCCTCGGCGACGTCGCGCCGGCCGGAGAGGCGCACGAGGAAGCTGAAGATCCGGGGGTGGTAGCGCGCGTAGAGCTCGTCGAAGGCGCGCGGATCGCGGCGCCTCAGGCGAGCCGCGAGCTCGGCGTCGGACGGAGCTGCTGCGCCCTCCCTCTCCACGCCGACATAACGCGCGAGGGCTGCGGGCGTGACAAGGAAGTTCTCCGGTCACGGGATCCGCGGCGCCGCGTTGGGGCTCGTGAAGGCCGGCGCAGACGGCGGCGGCGACGACACGCGGCAGGCAGAGAAGAGCAGGCGAAAGGGAGGCTCCGATGTTCGATTTCTTCGTCGAGGGCGGCTGGGGGATGTGGCCTATCCTGGTGTTCGGGATGGTCACGGTCGGCGCGGGGCTGCAGTTCGCCCGGCGGCCGGAGCCCGGGAAGCTCGGGTTCATCGCGGCCATGGGGCTGACGACGCTGGTCGCGACGATCCACGCGACGTGGATCGACCTCGGCGCGGTGTTCAGCTACCTGTCCGACCCCGCGAAGGTGCCGGACGGCGAGCTCGCGCGTGTGCTCGTCGTGGGGCTGAAGGAGAGCACGCGGCCCGGGTCGCTCGGCGGGTTGCTGCTCGCCATCGCGTGCCTGCTCTCGGCGGTGGGCGTCCTGCGCGCCGGTCGGGCGCCGGCGGACGGCGTCGCGCGCCGCGGCGAGCCGCGCGACGCGCATTCGTGAGCGCCGGCGGCCCGCGCGGCCGCGCGGCCGCGCGGGCTCCCGCTCCCGGCGGAGGGCGCGACCGGGAGCGCGGCGGCGGGCCTCACCCGGCGCCGGCGCTTGGCGCCGGGGCCCGGGTGCGGCACACAAGGTCCATGGGCAGAGCCGAGCTCGCGCAGCTGATCGACCGCGAAGGCCTCGACGCCTCGGATGGCTCGCGAGGCCGCCTTGTGATCGCCGTCCCGGCGGCGTGGGCGCGCGACAGCGCGGAGATCGAGATCGCCGCGCCCGCCCGCATCACCTGCGCCCGCTGCGACGGCGGCGGCTGCGATAGCTGCGCCCGGAGCGGCGCCCACCGCGCCCCGACGGAGGTCGCCGCGAGGACGCTGCGGCTCCGCCTCCCCCCCGATCTCAGCGGCGGCGTGACGCTCCGCCTCGTGCGCCCGTTCGGCGAGCACGCCCCGCTCGATCAGCTCCTCGTCGAGCTCCGCGAAGACAGCGCGGCGTCGCCGGGCGTGCACCGCGTCACGCCGCCCCCGTCGGACGCGCTCGCGCGCCCTCCGAGCGCGAGCGGCGGGCGCTTCCGTGTGCTCGGCGCCGAGCTCGGCGCGCCGGCCCTCATCGCGACCCTCGCCGCGATCGCGGCGGTCCTGGGGCTCCTGTTCGGCCGCTGAGCGCCCAGGGAGGCCGCTCGCTCCGCCCTCGGTCGACGCGGGCGAGGCCAGCTGGAGGGCCTCGCTGCCGTGCTTTGCTCATGCTAGCGAGAGGCCCGCGGGCGCGCGCGGGAGTCGACCGCACCGCCACCGCCGCGCAGGGAGAGCAAGCACATGAGCCTCAGCGAGCCCATGCGGGCCAGGATCACCACCATCATCCGCGAGAGCGATGTCGTCCTGTTCATGAAGGGCACGCGCACCATGCCGCAGTGCGGGTTCTCCGCCGCGGTGGTGACCATCCTCGACGAGCACCTCCCCGAGTACCAGACGGTGGACGTCCTCTCGGATCCGGCGCTGCGCGACGGCATCAAGGAGTTCTCGAGCTGGCCCACGATCCCGCAGCTCTACATCCGCGGCGAGTTCATCGGCGGCTGCGACATCGTGAAGGAGCTGCACGCGACCGGGGAGCTCGTGAAGGCGCTCGGGCTCGCGCAGGGCGAGGCGCAAGCGCCGCCCACGCTCCGCGTGACCGCGGCGGCGCTCGCAGCGTTCTCGGCCGCGAAGGAGTCCGAGGCCGACTTCGTCCACATCGAGATCGACCCGTCCTACAACTACGGCCTTTACTTCGGCCCGCGGCAGGCAGGCGACGTCGAGGCCCAGGCGGGCGGGGCGGTGTTCCTGCTCGACCGCGCGAGCGCGCGGCGCGCCGAGGGGCTGTCGATCGACTTCGTCGAGGGCCCCTCCGGCGGCGGCTTCAAGCTGGAGAGCCCGAACGAGCCGCCGAAGGTCAAGCAGCTCTCGTCGGCCGCGCTCAAGGCCCTGCTGGACAGCGGCGAGGCGATCGAGCTGTTCGACGTCCGGACCGAGCAAGAGCGCAAGATCGCCACGATCGAGGGGGCCCGTCACCTCGACCAGGCAGGGCAGCGGTACCTGGAGACGCTCGCGAAGGACGCGCGGATCGTCTTCCACTGCCATCATGGCGGCCGCAGCCAGGCGGCCGCCGAGCACTACCTCGCGAAGGGCTACAGGAACCTCTACAACCTCCAGGGCGGAATCGATGCGTGGTCGCAAGATGTCGACCCCTCGGTGCCGCGGTACTGAGCGCCTCGGCCAGAGGCACGCCCACAACGAGCAGCGGCGCACCCACGACGAGAGAGGCGCAGGTATCGCGCCTCAATAGATTTTTTCGACCACACCGTCCGACATCCGAGAGCCTTCAGGGCCGGCGTGGGATCATGTATGCGTAAGGTGTGGGTGCCGACGATCAGTCGACGATCAGGGCGTCCGACACCGCGGCGTCGGCGTCGCCGGAGGGGGCGACGCCTGGCCTGGTGGTCATCTTCGCCCGCGGCCAGCCTACCTGCGCGCCGATCCCGCTCGATGGCGGCGCGGTCGTGCTGGGCCGCGCAGCGGCGGACGACACCGTGGTCGTCGAGGACGAGCAGGTGTCACGCCGGCACGCCCGCGTCGCGCTGTCGGGCGGGGGTCTTCGGATCACCGATCTCGGCAGCAGGAACGGCACCTTCGTCGATGGAGCGCAGATCGAGGATCAGGTCTTCTCGTCGCTCCCACGCGTGATCCGGCTCGGGAGCACGCTGCTGCGCTTCACCGCCGACATCGAGCCGTTCCAGCGCGGCGGAGTCCTGGAGCACGAGGACGGGCTGGTCGGCCCCACGCTCAGGCAGGTCCGCGAGGCGATTCACCGCGCGGGGATGCGCGGGGATACCTTGCTGCTGACCGGGCCGAGCGGCTCGGGCAAGGAGCTCGGGGCGCGCGCCTACCACGCGGCGACGGGGCGGGGCGGCCCCTTCGTCGCCGTGAACTGCGCCGCGATCCCGGAGGGCCTCGCCGAGCGGCTTTTCTTCGGGGCGCGGCGCGGCGCCTACTCGGACGCGAACGCCGACGCCGAGGGCTATGTCCAGGCTGCTCACGGCGGCACGTTGTTCCTCGACGAGATCGCGGAGCTCGACGCGTCGGTACAGCCCAAGCTGCTCCGCGTCCTCGAGACCCGGGAGGTCGTCGCGCTCGGCGACACGCGCCCGCGCAAGGTGGAGTTCCGCCTGTGCGCGGCCACGTTGAAGGATCTCCAGGCCGAGGTCGCTGCGCGCCGGTTCCGGGACGACCTCTATTATCGGATCGGCCGGCCCGAGGTGCGGATCCCGTCGCTGATAGAGCGGCTCGAGGAGCTCCCCTGGCTGGCGGCGGCGGAGCTCAGGCGCACCGGCGCGCGGCTCGCGCCGGGAGCCAGCTTCCTGGAGTGCTGCGCGCTGCGCGCGTGGCCAGGCAACGTGCGGGAGCTGCTCTGCGAGGTGCGGCAGGCGGGCCTCACGGCGCTCGCGGCCGGGCGCACCGTCGTGGAGGTGGCGGATCTCGCGCCGTCCGCGGGCCTCGACATCACGGAGGTCGCGAGGCGCACGCCGGCGCCGCCGGAGATGCGGCGGCTCGCCATCGAGACTGCGCTGCGGCGCGAGCAGGGGAACGTCACGCGCGCGGCGCGCTCGCTCGGGATGCACCGGAACCAGCTGCGCCGGTGGCTCGCCCGGCATGGCGTCGACTCGGCGGCGTTCGCCGGCGCGGGCAAGCGCAAGGGCGGCGTCTCCCTCCCTGCCGCCAAGGACGGCGAGCGCCACGAGCCCTCGTGATCGGCGGCGGATGAGCGGTTGAATCCGGCGGGCGACAACCTATGAAGGCAGGCAGGGAGTCTTCATGAGCTCAGAGATCAGAACCACGGATCTGTGCGATGAGCACCCGGACGTCCTCGTCGCCGATCCGATCTTCCGGGATTACGGCGGAGCTCGGCTGTTTCACGGGCGCATCACCACGGTGAAGGTCCATGAGGACAACGTGCTCGTCCGCAAGGCGCTCGAAGAGCCCGGCCAGGGGCGGGTGCTTGTCGTGGACGGAGGCGGCTCCCTCCGCTGCGCGCTCCTCGGAGACAACATCGCCGCCATGGCCCATCAGAACGGCTGGGCCGGGGTGATCATTTACGGCTGCATCCGCGACGCGGAGGCGATCGCCAGCATCCCGCTCGGCGTGAAGGCCCTCGCGACACACCCGAGGAAGAGCACCAAGAAGGGCGCGGGGGACCGCGACATCGCCGTGACGTTCGCCGGGGTCACGTGGGTTCCTGGCGAGCTCGTCTATGCCGATCATGACGGCATCGTCTGCGCGCCGAAGCAGCTTGCCTGAGAGCCCGCGCGCGCTCGCTTCCGAGGTGCGGCAAAACGCACGTCATTGAGCGATTTCGCCACACCTCGAGAGGAGAGCGCGCGGCGGCTGCGCCCAGTATTGCTGGGCTCGGATCCAGTCAGGACGCGTGAACGTCGCGCGCCGCGTCGAAGCGCGCCAACTGGCGCGGCCGATGCATCACGAGCAGAGGAGGAGCGATCAACACCTCGTAGAAACGGGAGGACAAGAATGGGCAACATCACATCCGAACTGAAGAGCGATCTGAACAAGAGCCTGGAGTCGCTCCAGACCCTACGCGACGAGATCCGCGTCAGGCTCCACCTTGCTGGCATGGACGCGAAGGACGCCTGGAACAAGCTGGAGCCCAAGCTCCTCGACGCCGAGAAGCTGGCCGACGACGTCTCCGAGGCCTCGCGGCACGCGCTGCACGAGATCGTGGAGAAGGTGAAGGAGTTCCGCTCGTCGCTCCCCTCCTGATCGCCGCGTCACCGAGACGGAATCGAGACGGGAACGCAACGAGATTGCGGTGGGGGCGCGACGCCGGATCAGCCCCGCAGCGCGGCCGCCACGACGCGCGCGACGCTCCCCCACCCAGGATCCACCGCGCAGGCCGCGAGCCTCTCCCCGACGACGTGGGAGCGCCGGTGATCGCAGAAGCCGGGCGGCCGCGGGAAGGCGGTGAGCGGCGCGCGCAGGATGGTCTTCTCGACCTGCGCAAGCATCGCCGTGTTGTGCACGAAGCCGAGCCCGCTCTGGATGTCGGCGAGCGTCGAGCCCGGGTGGCCACCCCAGGGCGGGACGACGGCCGCGTGCGCGGCGGCAGGCGCCTGGTTCACCGCGATCACGCCGTACCGAAGATCGAGCAGCGCGCGGTCGAGCGCGGCCCCGACGGCGGGGTCCTCCTCGCTCATCGGGTGCACCACGATCGTCGCGCCAAGGCTGCCCCTGAGCCGGTCGTTGCAGAAGCGGGTCGCCGCCTCCAGGAACTCCACCGGATCGCTCGAGCCGACCTCGACGACGGAGAGCACGCCGCCGAGCGGCTCGGTCGAGAACAGCGGCTCGGCGGCGTCCGACGCGGCGAGCCCGGCGATCAGCGTCCAGGGGAGCTCGCCCGGCCCTGGCGCGCCGATGCGCGCGACCCCGCACGGGAGCGGCACGTCGGCGGAGGCCTCGAGGCGCTCGGGCTCGATCGGCGCGCGCCCGGCCGTGAGCGCGGCGTACCGCGCCTCGGCCTCCGGGTGGGCGGCGCGCCGCGGCGGCACGGCGGCGAGCGCGCGGCGCAGCATCCGGAAGAGCAGCGGCCGCTGCGCGAAGCCCCTGGGCAGCACGAGGACGCTCGCGGCGTGGCTGCCGTGCGACGCGCCGCTCACGACCTGGCTCGCGAGGCACCTCGCCTGGAACCAGAGCTCGTCGCCGCCGTAGAGCCACGGCATCACGAGGACCGGGCTGGCGCCGCCGAGCGTGGAGGAGATGGGCTTGTCCAGCAGCCGCTCTCCCGACGCCCGCCGGCGCGCCTGCGGCGGGCCCGGCGGCCCCCACACGAGCGCGTCGTGCGCGCCCGCCGGGCCGGTGACGTGGACCTCCGAGACGGCGGGGTGAGCCGCGAGGTAGGCGCCCGACTCGGCGCTGCAGTAGACGAAGCGGAGGAGCCCGCGCGAGACGAGCGGCGCGAGGGCGCGCTCGACCAGCGCGCCGAGGGGCGCGCTCTGCGGGCTCATCGCGAGCGCCACGACGCGCCCCTCGACGAAGAGCTTGTGTAGCGCGTCCCGGAGGGGGACGCCGGCGACGTCGCCTGCGCCGAGCACCAGCGCGACGCCCCCTTCAGGGTCGCGCTGCTGGTAGAAGCGCGCCTGCTCTTCCCGGACGCTCTCGCGCGTCGCCCCGGGCTCCATCAGCACGCGCGCGCGGAGGGGCCCGTGCAGGGCGGTGTCCTTCAGGCGCGTCGGGAACACCTCCACCTCGATCCGGCCGTCCGCGCGGGCGCGCACCGCCCCGCGGCCGAGCCGGGGACGCCCGCGTGCGGCGATCTCCTCGAGCGCTTCGGCCAGAAGGCGCACCTGCGAGAGCGTGACGCAAGGCCCCGCGAGCCACGCCTCGCCGCTCGCCGCCGAGCCGGGATCGAGCCCCCGGTCGGCGCAGGACGCCTCGACCTCGGCGCGCGCGGCGGCGAGCAGGCCCGGGAGCGACGAGCGGAGCAGGAAGGCCTTCTCGAGGGCCGGCATGCGAGCGAACCCGAGCGCGGCGTCGCCCAGCTCGGACAGCGTACGATCGAGCTCGGCCGAGGGTGTCTCGGCGCCGCTCGCGGCGCGCGGATCGACCGCCGGCACGTCCGCGGCGCCGCTCGATGCGGCGCTTCCGGGCGCGAGTTCTATGACGGCGACGACTTCGGGGACTGGCGGCATCGGGACGGAGATTACAGGCTGGAGATCGCGCGCGCGAGCGCGGCGACGGTTCGCGGCGCGCGTGTAGCCGGCGTGCTCGGGATTCGGTACAGTCCACCGCCATGGATTGCGCTTTCACCACGGGTCTGGGCCCCGCGCGCGCGCCCTCCTCCAGGGCAGCTCTCCGCCCGGCAGCTTGCGGCCTCCTTCTCTGCCTCGGCGCGCTCCTCCTCGCCCCAGCGGCGACAGCGCAACAGAACGCTCAGCCGCTCCCGCAGGGCCAGGCGCAGCCCGGAGCTGCCCAGGCGCCGTCCGGAGCTCCTCAGCAGCAAGGGTATCCTCAGCAGGGTTACCCTCAGCAGCAGGGGTATCCTCAGCAACAAGGATATCCTCAGCAGCAAGGCTACCCTCAGCAAGGCTACCCTCAGCAGCAAGGCTACCCTCAGCAGCAAGGCTACCCTCAGCAGCAGGGGTACCCTCAGCAACAAGGATATCCTCAGCAGCAAGGCTACCCCCAGCAACAAGGGTATCCTCAACAGGGATATCCTCAGCAAGGCTACTCTCAGCAGCAGGGATATCCTCAGCAACAAGGATATCCTCAGCAGGGCTACCCCCAGCAAGGTTACCCTCAGCAAGGCTATCCCCAACAGCCGCCCGGCTATGGTCCGGGCTACGCCTTGCCGGCCGGGCCCCCGCCGCCCCCGAAGCCCCCCGAGTCCACCTGCTGCCGCTGGTCGGTCCGCTACAACGCCCTGGATCTCCTGTTCGGAAAGATGACCTTCGAGGGCGAGGTCGCCGTCATCGGGCCGCTCACCCTCGGGATCGCGCCGTCGTGGATCTGGGGCTCGCTCGAGGATGCGTCGCTCGACACGACCGGCTACGCGCTCGCGGCCGACGTCGGTGTCTACGTCGAAGGCAAGGCGCTGCGGGGCTTCTGGGTGAAAGGGCGCATCGGTTACGAGTCGTTCGAGGCGGTCATCACCCCTCCCGGGCTGCTCGAGGGCCGCGGCGATGTGAGCAGCGTCGTCCTCGGCGGCATGGTGGGGAGCACGAACGTGCTCAGCCGAGACGGCGGATTCGCCATGTCAGGAGGTTTCGGGATCGGCGTGGCGCTCGCCGATCCCGTGACGATCACCGCGGGCCGCTACGCGTATACCTTCTACGAGAAGGCGGGGAAGATCAAGCTCATGGGGTCGCTCTCGCTCGGCGTCGTCTTCTGATCGACGCCCTCGCTTACCCGGCCCCAGTACTGCGGGTCGGAAATCCTGCCAGGGATCCATCTCGAGCGAAGAGAGACTTGAACGCAAAGGCGCCAAGTCGCAAAGGCGCAAAACTGCACGAAATTTGTTCCTTTTTGCGCCTTTGCGACTTGGCGCCTTTGCGTTCAAGTCTCTCTCCGGATCCCTGGCCGGACTCCTGGTGGGTGAAACTAGCCGGCCCGGCGGGTGAGCGCGGCGCCTGCCACGGGAAAGGCGGCCGGCGGCGGAGCTGTCGCGCGCGGCGGCCGCACGGGACGGCCGGCGGCGTCCCCGGAACTTGGCCCCGCGCGCGGCGACGTGGGACTCCTGCACCATGCCCTCTCGCATCGCCCGCCGCCCCGGGCCGGCGCTGCTGCTCCCGTTCCTGGCGGCGCTCCTGTCGATCGCGTTCGCCCTCCCCGCACGCGCGTGGGTCGAGGTGCACATCGCCGGCGACGACGTGCGCCTGTCGATCGACCGGGCCGGCGCCGCGACGGTCGAGCACAAGGTCACGCTGAAGATCTCGGGCGGGCCGCTCCGCGGGCTCGACATCCAGGGCGTCGACCCGGACGCCCAGCTCGATCAGGGCAGCTACGCCGTGCCCTTCAAGGCCGCGGAGGCGGGCTCGCTCGCGTCCGCGACGCCGGTCGCGATCGAGCTCCTGCCCCCCGACCCCCGGCCGCGCGAGGACGGCACGCGCCGCCCGGCGGCGATGCGGGCCCGCTTCGACGGCAAGGGGCTGAGCCGCGGGGTGTTCGTGCTCTTCTTCCGCTACCGCACGGACCTCATGAAGCGCGGGCTCATCCAGCAGGACGGCCCGAGCTCCCGGGTCTCCTGGAGCGGCCCCGTCTGGGACGATGGCTACGACTCGGCGCGGCTCACCGTCGCGCTCCCGGCCGCGCCCGACGAGCCGCGCGTCGACGAGGCGCGGGCCGACGAGGCGGGCGAGGCGCCGTCCCCCGACGCGCTCCCGGCGCCGACGACGCTCTCCACGCTCCGCCGCGCGCTCGACAAGGACGAGCTGGAGCTGCTCCGCCCGTACGCCCCCAAGGCCGAGCCGATCCGGTGGGCGGTCCGCGCCGACGCGCGCGCCTTCCAGCCCGAGCCCAGCGCGGCGAAGCCCGGGGCCGACACGCTCGGCCGCATCTCGGACGCCGCGGCCGGCAGCCCCGATCGCAGCCGCACCCTCTACGTGGCCGCGGGCGTGGTCCTCTTCGCGCTCTACAGCGCCCTCGTCGCGCTCAAGGCACGCGAGCACGAGCGCCTCGCGCGCGCCGCGGGCGTCGCGCCGCGGCCCCTCGTCCCGATCCCGCTCGCGCCGCGCGCCGCGCTCGCGGGGCTCGCGCTCGTCGCCGGCGTCGCCCTGGAGCTCCTGCTCACGGACGGCACGCCGGGCGCCGCGCTCGTGGCCGCGGCGACCGCGCTCGCGGCGCACCGGACGCCCCGCCCGGAGCGCGCTGCCGCGACCTTGCGGCGCCCTGGCAAGTGGCTCCCCATCGCGGAGGCCGAGGCGTTCCGCGCCCCGCCGCGGGTGCGGGGCGTCTACCTCGACGTCTCGACGCGCGCCGGCAAGGCGCTGCTCGTCGCGCTGCTCGCAGGGCTCGGCGCGGGCGTCCACGCCGTGGCGGCCGCCTCGCCGTACCACGCCCACCTGCTCGCGCTCGACGCGACAGCGCTGCTCGCGATCTTCTGCACCGGCCGGCTCGCCGAGCTCCCCGCCGATCCGGCGGCGCGGCCGGTCGCGTTCCTGCGCGACGTCGCGCGGCGCGTGCGGCGCCTGCGGAAGGCGCCCGCCGGCGCCGCGGCCGCCGCGCAGGAGCTCCGGGTCGTCGGCCGCCTCCGCATCCCCGATGGCAGCCCCGACGCCGACGAGCTCCGGCTCGGCCTCTCGCCGCGCGCGGCGCTCCCGGGCTTCGTCGGGATCGAGGTCGGCGTCGTCTACGCCCCCGGCGCCGGCGGCGCCATCGGGCTGCCCGAGGTCCTGCTGCGCGTCGCCCCCGGCTCGCCGTGCGAGCGCGCCGTCGATGGGCTCGCGAAGAGCGGCCGGTCCTCGCGCGGCCGGCGCCCCGGCGAGCGCGTGCTCGCGTTCACGCCGCGCCTGCCGACCGCGAGGATGACGGCGGCCATCGCCGCCGCGCTGGTCCGCGCCGTGTCCACCCCGCCCGCGGGCGCCACGCCGACGAAGCCGTCCGGCGCCGGCGCGACCCGCGCGCCGCGCCCCCGCAAGAAGGCGGTCTCCGCTGCGGCGTAGCGCCGGGTCAGCCCCTGTCCCGGCAACGCTTTCGCGATCCGCGAGCCCCTCGTCAGCGGTCATAAGCGTTCGTAAGCATTCGTAGACAGCGCGCGAACATCTCGATATATGGCCGCGCGATGAGCTTTGGAGTTGCGAGCTCGAGCTTTCTTACGCGGTTCCAGCCCATGCGCACGCCGCTGCTCGTCAGCGAGCGGATCTACGCTGCTGTCGGGGGCTTGCTCGGGCTGCTGGCCACCGGGTTCGTGATGCACGCTTGCCTTGGCCCGACCGCGCACGCTCCGCTCCTGATAGCGCCGATCGGCGCTTCGACCGTGCTCGTGTTCGGGGTCCCCGCGAGCCCGCTCGCCCAGCCCTGGTCCGTGCTCGGCGGCAACGTGCTGGCGGCCGTCATCGGGGTCACGGCGGCTCGCGTCATCCCCGATCCGCTGTGCGCCGGCGCCGTCGCGGTCGCGGTCACCATCGCCGTCACGAGCCTGCTCCGGTGCTTGCACCCGCCCGCGGGCGCGGTGGCGCTCACGGCGGTCATCGGCGGCCCGGCCGTGACGAGCCTGGGCTATCACTTCGCGCTCGTGCCGGTCGCCATCAACTCCCTGCTGCTCGTGGCAGCCGGGCTTGTGTTCAACAACCTGGTGCGCCGCAGCTACCCGCACGTCGTGACCTTGCCGGCCTCGCCCCACGGCACCGCCGATGCCCCACCCGAGCTCCGCGTCGGCTTTTCGCCGAGCGACATCGACGCCGCCCTCGAGCGCCTCGGCACGCCGCTCGACGTCGAGCGCGAAGATCTGATCGCCCTCGTCCGGCACGTCGAAGAGGAGGCGCACCGGCGCCTGCGCGGCGGCGTCACCTGCGGCGAGATCATGTCGCGCGATCTGGTCACGATTCACCCCGACGATCCGAGCGCGCTCGCGCTCCGCCGCCTCCGCGAGCGCGCACTGCGCGTCTTGCCAGTGGTCGACGAGCGAGGCGTCGTGCACGGCGCGATCGACGTCTCGATCGCGTCTGCCATGCCCGAGGCCACCGTGCGCGACTTGCCGTCCATCTACTTCGAGACCGCCGGCGAGGACACGCCGATCAACGAGCTCTTCCAGCTCCTCTCCCGCGGGCGCGTGCACGAAGCGCTGATCGTCGACGCCAAGATGCGCCTGCGCGGCATCGTGACCCAAACCGATCTCCTGGCCGTGATCGGCCGCGCGCAGCTCGCCAAGGGCTCGGCGCTGGTCGGGTAGCGCGCCCTGGGCAGTACGCCCCTATGCGACACAGGCGCGCATCGCCATAGCGCACCATCCATACACACGCCTTCACGCGCAGGAACACCCTGCTACACCGACAAGGCGATAAAACGACAAATCGCCAGCTGCTCCACTCGAGCGTATAGCGAGCGATGATCGAAGCATGATAGTCTCGAGATAATCGTCTTTGTCTCCAACGCCATCGCTGAAACGGATCGAATCGTGCATGGGTCGGCGCTCTCGCGGCCTCTCCAGCGAGGACTGAGCGGCCAGTCGACGCTCGCGACCCCATCGTCGGCCTTGGTCACCTCGGAGTTTGGTCACACGGCACATTTGCACGTTGCAGGTGTCGACCCGGCCCTGAAGGAGCTCTGGCACCCATGACGCTTGTTGAGGTCATCCGTCCTCGAACAGGCCCCAACCGATCGGGAGCGAACATGGCAGAAAGACCCATTGTCCGCGTCATCACATCCACGCCGCTGTCCGTGTGCGCTGCGGCCTGCGCCTGGCTCGCCGCGGGCGACGCGTTGGCGGCGTACCAGTTCGACGCCACGGAGGCCGCGTACGACGCGACCTACGCGGCGGCCCCCATCGACGTGACCGGCGTCGTCGTCGACGAGGCGGGGTCGCCGATCGCGGGGGCGGAGGTGACGGCCATCGGCTGGGGGAGCGGCGCGGTCAACCACGGCGAGCTCGCGTTCACCGACGGCGCGGGCGCGTTCACGCTGGCGGCGCTCGCGCGGCGCTCGGTCCTGCTGCGCGTCGAGGTCGACGGGTACACCAGCGAGATCATCCCTGCCGATCTGCACCTGCCGCTCGCCGAGGCGGCTGCCGGGGTCGGCCGCGTCGTGCTGACCGAGCAGCGCGCGGGCCGCGCCCGGATCCTCGTCGGCGGCGACACGATGTTCGGTCGGCGCTTCATCGACAGCGACGAAGACGGCATCGAGGGCGAGGAGGGCGACATGATCCGCCCCGCGACACGGCAAGCCGACGCGAGCGCGATCCTCACCTTCCTGCGCGACGTCCTGTCGTCGGCCGACTACACCCAGGTCAACCTGGAGAGCCCCGTCACGGCCAACCCGCAGACGCCTCACCCTTACAAGTCGTTCACGTTCTTCTCCTACCCCGAGACCGTCAGGGCGCTCGCGCTCTCCGGCGTCGACGCCGTGAGCCTCGGCAACAACCACATGTTCGATTACCTGGGGGCAGGCGTCGCCGATACGCTCACCGCCGTCCCGAGCGCCGGCCTCGACTGGTTCGGCGCAGGGCTCGACGAGACGATGGCGAAGGGCACCGTGCTCTACCGGACGCTTCGCGGCGTCGACGTGGCCTTCCAGGGGTTCAACCAGATCGTCAACGACGGGACGACGCTCCCGGAGTACACGCTCACCGCCTCGGACGGGCCTCCTCCCAAGGCCGGCGCGCTCGAGCTCGGCCTCACGGAGATCAGCGACTTCATGGCAGAGGACGCGGTCGGGCGCTTCGCCATCCCGGTGCTGCACGGAGGCATCGAGTACAGCGACTATCCGTCGTCCGGCATGCGGCGGCGGTTCACCCAGCTCGTGCAAAAGGGCGCCGGCATGGTCGTGGCGCACCACCCGCACACGATCCACGGCATCGGCCTGTACAACGCCGGCGCGGGCCCCCGCTATATCTTCATGTCGCTCGGCAACATGGTCTTCGATCAGGACGTCTTCGAGACGTACCAGTCGTACCTCGCCGCCATCGACATCGACGAGGACGCGAGCGGTAACCGCGCGGTGCACCGCGTGCAGCTCATCCCGTTCCAGAACGAGGACTACGTCCCGAAGCTCGTGGGCGGCGCCTGGCTCGGCCGGGCAATCCGCCACATCGGTCACCTCTCCACGACGCTGCCGGCTGCGCCCGCGCCCGGCGAGGCGGCGGACGGCATCACCGGGGCGGTCGTGTTCACGAGCGGCCCGCGGGCCGCCGCGGCGAGCAGCCCCTCGCAGTACACGACGAGCGATGCCGTCGAGACGCGGAGCGTGCCGCTCACGAGCCGCCGCACAGCCCCCCTCGCGCACCTGCGCTCGAACCCGGCGGACTCGCTCGCCGCCGTCCGGACGACGGCCGCCGCGAGCTGCGATTACGGCCGGGAGATCATGCTCTACGGCGACTTCGAGGACGGCGACGTCGACGACACCTCCCACGAAGGCTCGATGTGGTCGATGAGCGAATTCCGCTACGTCGAGAACAGCGTCGTCCACGGCGGGACCGGCGCGATGGTGTTCCTGCGCAAGTCGAGCAACACAACCGAGGCCTCGACCTACATGAACAACCGCGTCAAGTTCGAGCCTGGCCGCAAGTTGACCCTGACCGGCTACATGAAGGGAAACAACGCGGGCCCGATGCGTGTGCAGGTCTACTGGTACACGAGCGGCGGGACCAGCGTGTCGAACAGCATCGTGTTCACGCGCGCGGCTGGCACCTATGGCTGGCAGCCGTTCACCGTCGACCTGACCCCGCCGTCGAACGCGGGCTCCGTCCGGTTCTATTTCAGGGCGGGTGTGCCGGCGAGCGGCGAGGCCACCTCGTTCCTCGACGACGTGTCGCTCATCGAGTGGGAGGGCACCGTCGCCGACAGCTCCCTCGGGTTCGCGTTCGCCACGCCGAACGACTGGAGCTTCGTGCGTTGCACCGCCACGGATCCGGCGCTCACGAGCCTCGGCGTGACGATGACGCACCGGTCGTACGCGCTGGCCCCGGCGACGCCCTGAGCGCGCCGCCGCGGCCCGCGAGGGCAGCGGGCGCGGCGGGGGCGCGAACACGCCGAGCGGCGTCGAGCAGGCCGAGCTCGACGCCGAGGCAGAGCTCGGGCCCGCCGCCGACGTCGAGCGCGCCCTCCCCCCGCAACGTCAGGTAGGCGCCGGCGCAGACGAACGGCGAGAGGCGCTCCGCCAGCGCGTACGAGGCCGAGACGCGCGCCTTCAGCACCTCGTTTCGCCCGGGGAGATCCCCCTGGAACGGGCCGCGGTGGTAGGCGCCGACGTCGGCGCTCAGCGAGAGGTCCTCGACATCGAGCGGCAGGCGCGAGCCCATCGCGAGGCCCACGGCGTACAGGGGCTCGCGCTCCGCCGCGCGCCCGTCGTCAACGTTCGGCGCGCGCGTCTCGCTGTGGAGCCCGAAGCTCAGGATCGTATAGGCATACCGGCTCGAGAACTTGAGGCCGACGTTGCCGTGCAGGCCGGTGCTCCCCCAGAGCGCGAGCCGGATCCCCCCCTCGCGCGGCAGCGGGATGAGGCCGAGCGACTCCCCCTTGAGGTTGTCGGTCACGTTGATGACGCCGATCTGGAGGCCGTCGATCTTGCGGGCCACGTTGATGATGCCGATCTGGAGCCCGCGCTGCTCCTGCGAGACGTTGATGGCGCCGATCTGGAGCCCATCGACGCGGCCGATGTTGACTGCGGCTGCCTGCACGCCCGTCACCTGCCCGCGAGCGACATTGACGGCGCCGGCCGCCTGCAGGCCGTCGACGTCGGCGTACGTCTGGTTGGCAACGCCGGCGATCTGCGCGCCGGTGACCGTCGTGCTCGCCCAGCCGAAGAGCCCCGCGAGCTGCACCCCCGCGAGCGGGGCGTCCGCGAAGGCGAAGCCCCCCGCGAGCTGCACCCCCTCGGCGCGCCCCGAGACGACGCTCGCGACGCCGAGCTGAAGCCCGCGCAGATCCCCCGACGTCCACGAGAACAGGCCGAGCTGGGCGCCATCCACGAACCCGACGCGCCCGAGCAGGAGCGCGAGATCGAGGTGGGTGGCGAGATCGGGCGCCGTGGCGTTGGTGCTCAGCGGGAAAATGAGCGACAGGTTGACGGGGAAATAGGGCGTCTCCGGGCCGCGGCGCGCCGGCTCCCCGTCCGCGCCGCCGGCGCCGGACGGGTCGCTCGGCCAGGCAGACCGGGGCGGGGCGGCCCCGGGCGCCGCATCCGCCAGCTGCTGCGCGGAAGCGCTGCGCGGCGCCAGCACGGCCGGAGCGACCGCGCAGGCCGCGAGGATCGGCACGGCCTGGAGAGGACACCTCGCTCGGCGCGCGCGCGGCGACATCGCACCATCGTACACGCGTGCAGCGCCGAAAGGCTGCTCCGCAGGCGAAGAATCACAGCACCCCTGACCTCGACTTCCGCGCGCTGCTTCGATACCCTGATGGGGCGGCGCTGCGCCGTGGAACTCACCACCTGCGCTGCGCCCGCGCGCCACGGACTCGCCACCATGAAGCCATCGTCTCTCGCGCCCGTGCTGGCCCTCTCCGCGATCGTCGCCGGCTGCGGCTCGGAGCCTGAAGGCCCAGACCTCGTGTGGCCGATCGGGGGGACGGACGAGATCCAGCCGATGTCGTCGAGCTTCGGTCCCCGCCTGCAGACCTCGCGCGATGGCGTCTACGACTTCCACCGCGGCATCGATATCCCCACCGTCATGGGCACCCCGGTGTACGCGGTCGCCGACGGAAAGGTGATACGCGCAGGCCGCTACCAGGATTTCGAGGACGTCGTGGTGCAGATCGAGCACTGCGATCCGCCGGCCGCGTGCCTCTACAGCACCTATATCCACCTGACGATGCCGCTCGTCGAGACCGGCGATCAGGTCGGGCGCGGTCAGCACATCGGCTATACCGGACTCGCCGCGAGCAGCCTGTTCCCCCACCTGCACTTCGAGATCCGCGAGGGAGGGCACGAGAAGGTGTACTGCGTGCACCCGCTCCGCTTCCTCCCGACGCCGGGCGGGCTGCCCCCGGCGCTCTCCGTGCGCCGCACCGACGAGGACTCCACGTCGAGCGTCTCGGTCGAGGTCGAGGCCACCCTCCCAGGCATCTCCCCAGGCCTCGTCGAGCTCGCGGTCGCGACGTCCAGCCGGTCGACCGGGGAGGTCATCGAGGAGCGCGTGTTCAACTACGAGGAGTGGAACCGTAAATATACAGCGGAGGGAGACGCCGCGACCATCGACGAACAGAGCCTCGGAGGCATCCGGATCGAGCCGGCGAAGTTCAACGCGCAGTCCTCGGCGTACGTGATCGCGTTCGGCTTCAGCGACCTCGGCGGGACGGCGTCGGCCGACGACCTCCAGATCACGGCGCGGGCGCGCGACGTGGACGGCCATGTCGTCGAGGCGAGCGCGCCCTGAGGCGACGCGGCGCTCGACCGAGGCGCGCGCGTGGCGCGCCTCGCACCGCCGAGAAGCGAGCGCGCCCTGAGACACCGCGGTGCCAGGGTGGGCCCGCGGCGCAGCGCGCGGCTCAGGCCTCGCCGACCAGCGCCGCCATGTCCGCGGGCAGCGGCGACGTCACCACGAACGCAGGCACCGCGTCGCTGCCGCCCCACCCGATGTAGTGCGCGTGCAGCGCGTGGCGGCTCAGCCCCTCCACCGCGGGTCCGCCGTAGAGCACGTCGCCCGCCAGCGGGTGCCCCACCGACGCGAAGTGCGCCCGGATCTGGTGACGCAGCGCCCGCGGCGCCCGCGCCTCGACGAGCTCCCAGAGCCCCACCTGCCGCACGCGCTTGTACATCGTCGCGGCTGGCCTCGGGGCGTATCGCGCCACGTCGCGCGGGTGGATGCACGGGTAGACCCGCTTCTTGTCCTTCGGGTGCGGCGCGAGCGGCACCTCGATCGAGCCCATCTCGGGAAGATCGCCGATCTGGCAGATCAGCAGGTAGCGCTTGTCGAGCCGCCCCTCCTTCAGCCCGGCGCCGAGCGCCGCGAACGCCGCGGCCGTGCGCGCCGCGAGCACGAGGCCGCTCGTGTCCGTGTCCAGCCGGTGGCACAGCCCGGGCTCCCGCGGAGAGAAGCCGATGCCCGCCATCTCGGGGTACCGCGCCACGAGCGCGTTCGCGACCGTCCCGCGCTCGCCCGGATGGAGCGGCGCCGTCGGCACCCCGGCGGGCTTGTTCACCACCACCAGGTCGTCGCGCTCGAGCACCACGTCGAGCGGCGCGGAAGGATCCGGCGTCGCCGCGCCGGAGGCCTCCGTCGGCTCCACGTCGACCTCCAGCACCTCGCCGGCCGCCGCAACGTCGCCCTTCGACGCGCGCCTGCCAGCGCCGCTCTTCCCCACGCCGAGCACGCGCACGCGCCCCTCGGAGAACAGCCGCTTCGCGCCCGCACGCCCCAGCCCGGGGAGAAGCTGCACGAGCAGCTTGTCGAGGCGCGTCCCTGCATCCAGCTCGGTGATCGTGATCTTCATAGCTCCTACGGAATCGCCCCCTGCCACCCGAGGCCGAGCGCGGGCGCTCGCCGGCTCCCGACCACGCTCTCTCCTATCACTCCCAACATGGGCAGGCCGAACCGGTTCCACGAGGGGCCCGCGCTGCGGGCGCCGGCCGCGGCAGGGCGGGTCACGCGCCACGCGATGCCCGCCCCGAGCAGAAAGCCCGCGGCCGTGGCGCCGACCCAGGCCCGCTGCTGCGCCTCGGTGGGGGACTCGAACACAAGCGGGCTGGCCAGCGCGGCGGCGCCCAGCCCGCCGAGCATCGCGCCCACGTCGATCGCCAGGACCTCCGACGGCATGACGTCGAGCTGCGTGGCCGCCGCGGCCGCCGCCAGCCAGCCGAGCGCCGCGCCGTAGCCCATCCCAGCGATCGGCGTCCGCTGCACGTCGCCCCGCCCCGCCCACTCGACAAGCCCGCCCAGCATGAGCCCCAGCCCGCCGCCCGACTGCGCCATCAGCGCGCCGCCCTCGGACATGCGGCCCAGCGAGAGCCCGAGCGCCGCCAGCGTGATCCCGGCGGTCCCGCCGATCAGCCCGGACGCCCAGCGCTCCTGGGCTGGATCCTCGGCGTGCTGCGCGAAGCGGCCCTGGTAGATCAGGTGCCCCGCGATCGTCGGCCACCACGTGCCGGACCCGAGGTACCACGCGTCGGCCACGCCGACGTCCCACTCCTCCGCGATGATGATCGCGCCGCCGAGCCCGATGCCGGCGCCGACCGCGAGGAGCGGATAGAGCAGGCGCGGATCGTCCGAGCCGCTCGATCGCTGGATCGAGAAGCCCACGAGGCCTCCGTAGAGCGTCGCGTTGGCCGCGAGCGTCGCCTTCCCCACGCTGCGCGCCGGCGTGGCGAGGCGCCCGCGGCACCGCTCGGGGCACGGCGCCTCGGCCGACGCAGGGGCCGCGGCGGCGCCGACGTCGAGCTCGGCCAGGAGGTCGCGGAGCATCACCGCGGCGCGCACCGCGAGGTCGTCCCGCGCGACGCGCTCGACCCGCACCCTCAGCGACCTCGATCCGCCGGACGCGACGGAGAGCCTGAGCTCCACCTCGTCGCCGAGCAGCTCGAGGCTCGGCGCGATGAAGAGCTTGTCGCTGGAGCGCGCGCGCTCGATGAGCTCGGCCTCGTCGGGGCGCGATCGCGAGGCGACGCGGCCCGCCAGATCCACCGAGAGGCCGAGGTCCTGCGCCGTGTCCGACAGGAGCGCGTCGAGCGCGCTGGCCAGCGGCGCGGCGCGCTCCTCGGCCTCGGGCGCGACCGCGGTCGCGAGCACCACGGCCGATCTCGACGGCCGATCGGGTCGCGGCGACCGCGCTGCGTGCGGCGGTCGCTCGTGTCCTCCGGAGCGCGCGGGTGATGCCGCGTCTACAGGCTGAGTCGGCGCGGGCCATGCCGCGTCTTCAGGCTGAGCCGACGCTGGCAGCGCCGCGGCGAGCGCCGCGGCGAGCGCCAGGGCGCCCGCGCCACCGCGGAGGTGCCAGGGGTCGATCATGGGGTTGCTGCTTCGGCCGCCGGTGGCGCTCGCCGCGGTGGCCACGCCGCCCGGGGCGTCGATCAGAACATGAACGTGCCGCTCGCGAAGAGGTCGAACGTGTTGCTGTCGTTGATGTAGAAGCGGCGGCCGACCGCGTTGATGGTCGGGCGGTAGTTGGGGTTCGGGCTGCCGGTGACGGTGAGGCGCCCGTCCGCGTCCTGGCGGCGGCAAGGCCCTGCCGCCCCGAGGCTGTCCTTGTACTGGGAGTTGCACGGCTGGTCGCCGCCGATGCCGTGCCCGCCGTCGTGGCGGAAGCCCGCGCCGATCTGGAACTTCACGAGCTCGGCCGCCCGCCACGTCACGCTCGCCGAGGCGCGGTACGAGCCATACGGCTGGACGTCGCTGAGCCCCGTGAAGTACGTCCGCTGCGAGCCCTCGTCGACGATCGACGGCGAGCAGGCCCTCGCATCGCCGGTCCTGCACAGGTCCGGGTCGTACGCGTCGTTGTCGCGGAACGCCGCCCACTGCGGCTGGCGCAGCGAGCTCGCGTCGCTCGAGCCGAGCGCGTCGAACAGCTCCGAGTAGTCGCGCCCCTCGGAGTGGTACTCGCCGGTGAAGCGCAGATCGAGCGTGAGCCCTGTGTACTTCTCGCGGTTCTCCCAGGGGACGATCATCACGCCGAGCATCACGCTGCCGACGAGCGGCGGGTGGTTCACCAGCGACGTCTTCAGGTCGGTGAGGCCGTAGTCGGCGGACTCCTGCTGGAACTCGAACAGCGCCTTGAACCCGCCGTACGGCTCGACGTACTTGATCCGCTTCGACAGGTACGTGTGGACCTCGAGGCCGATGGTGCCGCGCGACACGCCGGGGTCGCGCTGCGCGATCCCCTCCCCCTCGAACTCGCTGTCGCTGCTGTTGTTCCGGTTGACGTCCGTCGGATCGGCGCACTTCACCTGGCCGCTCTTCGGCGCCTCGGTGCAGGCGTGCATCGGCTCGCTCACAGGGAAGCGCCCCTCGACCCCGAACAGCCAGGTCGGCTTCGTCCGGTCGCGCGCCTGGTTCATGATGTTCACGTCGAGGCCGACCGCGAGGTACTCGATGCCGCTCCGGTTCGGCGACGTGAAGGGCATCTGGAACAGCTGCTCCCCGGGGGCCCCCGCGAGCGCGACCGCCTGCGCCTCCGCCCCGGCGCTGCCGTTGAGATCGGTGAGCTCGCGCGCGTGGTTCAGGATGAGCGGCATCCTGAGGTAGAGCGCCAGGTCCCGGTAGAGGCCGACGTCGAGGCGCAGGTTGAGCTTCGAGGTCGCCTCGTTGTAGGTCGCCACGTTGAGCAGGTTCGACGTGTAGCCGCCCGACGACAGCCCCGGCCCGGCGATGCTCGTCTCGCGCCGGATCTTCGCGCTCTTCGACGCGTACTCGAAGCCGAAGCTGAAGTTCAGATCAAAGGTGTCGCCGTCGTCGAAGGCGTCGACGACGCTCGTGATCTCGCCGTTCTCCATCATGAGCCGCGGCTCGGTGGCGCTCCGCGGCTCGTCGGCGGCCGCGGGGGACGCGGCGAGGAGAGCCGCCGCAGCGACCGCGAGCGACGCGAACGCCGAGCCCCCAGCCACATTGATGGCGACGCGAGCGAGATGGCCTTCGCAGTACCTTCTGCCGTGCATGCTCATGGTTATCCGTCGGACGGACGCTACCGGCCGGGGCAGGAGGGTGTCAATCCGCGAATCGCTCGCCCGGCTCGCGCGGTCGCGCCCCCGCCGCTCACGCCGCGGCAATCCGCTCCGTTCTGCTCCGTTCCGCTCCGTTCCGCGCGGCCGCGGCCGCGGGGGCGCCGTTCAGCGCGCCGAGGAGCGCTCCTCGGGGGCGAACGGGCTCTTCCCCTCCTCGCTGTCGGGGAAGATCTCGCTCGTGATGTCCTCCGCCGCGAGCTCCTCGCGGGCGGTGCTCAGGTCGCGCGACGTCTGATCGAGCCGATCGGCGAGCACCCCCAGGAACTGCCAGAGCAGCTTCACGGCGAGCTCGTGCTCCTTGCGGAGGATCTCGAAGAAATCGGCGCGCCGGACGGCGATGAGCTCGCTCTGCTCCACGGCCGAGACGGTGGCCGAGCGCGGCATGCTGCGGATGAGGGCCATCTCGCCGAAGTGCTCGCCCGGGCCGACCTCGCTCAGCACCGATTCGCCGCGGATGATCCGGACGAGGCCCGAGAGCACGATGAAGAGCTCGTCGCCGCGATCGCCCTCGCGCACCACGATCTGGTCGGGCTCGAACGAGAGCACCTCGGCGACCTGCATGACCCGGAGCATCTCGCGCTCCTGCAGGCGCGCGAAGAGCGGCATCTTCGCGAGCACGTCGCGCTTCAGCGCGAGCAGCCGGGCGCGGACGCTGTCGCGGTGGTCGCCCTGGCCGAGCCGGACGAGGATCGCGGTGATGTTGTCCTTGCCGCCCTTCCTGTTCGCGAGATCGATGAGGCCGTTCGCGGCGACCTCGCCGTTCTCCTCCTCGAAGAACGGCTCGAGCTCCGCGGTGTGCGCGATGTACCCGTGGAGCCCGTCCGACGCGAGGAGGAACTGGTCGCCCGGGAGCACCTCGATCGTGAGCGTGTCGACCTCGACGCGCTCGTACACGCCGACGGCGCGGGTGATCGCGTTCTTCTGCGCGACCTTCTCGATCTGATCGCGCGTGAGCTTCCCGCGCTTGATGAGCTCGTTGTAGACGGTGTGGTCCTCGGTGACCTGCTGGATGCGGCCCTCGCGGAGGAGGTAGATGCGGCTGTCGCCGACGTGCGCGATGTAGCCGTGCGAGCCGGCGATGAGGAGCGCGGAGAGCGTCGTGCCCATGCCGCGCTTCGTCGTGTCGGCCTTCGCCTCCTCGTGGATCCGGGCGCACGCGCGCTGGACGGCGTGCTCGAGCAGGCTGAGGACCTCCTTCATCGCGGCGCGCCGCACGTTGCTGCGCGCCTGGTTCTCGATGAGGTCCCGCTCCTTCTTCAGCTCCTCGTGGATGATGCGGACGGCGAGGGCGCTCGCGACCTCGCCCGCGGCGTGCCCGCCCATCCCGTCAGCGACCACGAAGAGCGCGAGCTTCTTGTCGACGAGGTAGTTGTCCTCGTTGTGGTCCCGCATGCGGCCGACATCGGTCGCCGCATAAAACCTGATGTTTTCGGACAGGCCCATCGGTTCGGGCAGGCTAACCGAGGGCGCGGGAGGAAATCACTACCGATTGCGCCCACCGCAAACTAGACGGTGGAGGACGTCGACGGACGACCTCCACCCGTCCATCGCGCCCTCGCCGCGCCCGGGGCGTGCCCGCTGGCGTACGGCGCGTGCGGCGCGGCGCGGCGCGAGGAGGAGCGGCGTCGGGAGACGCTCGGGGGGCGGGTGGGGAATCGACCGCGTGGCCGCGGTTGCGAGCGGCGGTACATTCGGAGCACGTAGAATGGGGGGTTGTATGCGGCTCGTCCTCTTCGATAACACCGACGTCGGTTGGGGTAGCGCGCGGCGGCCGAACGGCGCGAGGCGGCGCGATGACGCGGCGGCGCGCGCGCACCCAGCTGCGGCCGGCTCCGCCGGTTCCGCCGAGACCGAGGACCTCGAGGTCGTGGGCGAGGCCGTGGGCGCGACGATCGGGCTCACGCCGATCTGGCGCGCCGGTGCGCTGCTGCACCGCATGACGGGCGCGGCCGACGCGTGGCAGTCCGCCGCGAGCTGGACCGAGGCGCTCGGCTGGGCGGCGCGCGCGGCGCGGGATCGCGGCCGGAAGATCGCGTCGCTTCAAGCATGGGGGCACGGCGGCTGGGGGTACATGCGCATGGGCGCGACGCGGCTCGACGAGGCCGCGCTCCGGCCCGGCTCGCCGCTTGATGAGGCGCTCGACGCCCTGAGGGCCGAGCTCGCGGGGCCAGACGCCGTCGTGTGGCTCCGCTGCTGCAGCGCCTTCGGCCACACCGGCCGGTCCTTCGCGCAGGCGCTCGCGAGGCGGCTCGGCTGCCGCGTCGCGGGGCACACGTACATCATCGCGTTCTACCAGAGCGGGACGCACTCCCTGCGCCCGGGCGAGACGCCGTCGTGGGATCCCCAGGAGGGCGTGCGCTTCGACGGCGGGGTGCCGACCGGCGCCAAGTGGTCGTCGCGCGGGGCGCCGAACACCGTCTCGTGCCTGGCGGGCGATCTCCCGCGGGGCTACTGACGCCGAAGGCGCGGGCGAGGCCCTGCCCGCTCGGGCGCTCGACCCGCGCCGCCGCGCCGGCGTACGCTGCCGCCATGACGTCGTCCGGAGCGCAGCGAGCGCGCGCGCTCGATCTGCTGAGCCGCGGAGACATGGCGGGCGGGATCGCCGGGCTCGAAGGGCACGTCGCGGGCGCGCCGGACGACGCAGGGGCGTGGCTCGCGCTCGGGGCCGCATACGCGGCGGAAGAGCGCTGGGCGGACGCGGCGAGGGCGCTCGCGCGCGCGGTGGAGCGCAACGGAGGGGAGGAGGAGATCGAGGCGCGCCTCGCCTACGCCCGCGCCCTGGTCCGCCTCGGCCGGCTCGACGAGGCGGCCGCGGAGCTCCGGCGGGGCGCGGCGATCGAGCCGCCCGATCCGCGGGCGCTGCGCGAGCTCGGGGTCGTGCTCTACGATCTGCGCCTCTACGACGAGGCGGCTCGCTGGCTCGCGCGCGCGTGCGAGGCGGCGCCGGAGGACGCGCGGGCGGCCTTCGCGCTCGGGCTCGCGCACGAGGCGCGGCGGGAGATCGCGCCGGCCATCGCGGCCTACCGCGAGGCGGTGAGGCGCGCGCCCTCGTTCGCCGACGCCCGGCTCACGCTCGCGGACGCGCTCGCGTCGATCGGGGAGCACGAGCGAGCGCTGGGCGAGCTCGAGGCGCTGCTCGCGCGCGAGCGGAGCCACGAGCAGGCGGCGAGGAACCGCGAGGTGCTGCAGCGCGCGCTCGCCGAGATGCGCGCGCGCCGGCTGCTCGGCAAGACGGAGCGGGAGCTCGTGCGGTCGGCGCTCGTCATGGAGGCGCAGCTCAGGCGCCGCGAGGCGCGCGCGGCGCCCGCGACGGCAGAGGGAGCGGCGGCGCGGCAGATCGTCCGCTACACGGCGCCGCTCCTCGAGCTCCACGTGACCCTCGACCCGAGCAGCGGCCCCGGGAGCGGCGCGATCGAGGCGCTGCACCTCGCGCTGACCGATCCGGACCGCGCTGCGCGCGCCGAGGACGACGTCTTCAAGGTCACGGTGATCGGCGAGGACGGCCGGCAGGCGCCGGTCAGCTACGCGACGGGCGCGTCGCTCACGCTCGTGCGCGAGGCGATCGGCTGCCCGATGACGCAGGCGAGCGCGCTCTATACCTCGCTGCTGAAGGGGAGCCCGTCGGTCGACTGGGGCGGCGCGACGCTGCGGTTCGCGAGCGTGCCAGGCACCGGAGGGGCGCCCGGCGGAGAGCGGCACGGCCTCCTGGTCGGCCAGCGCGCCTAGCCTCGGCTCGGCGGGGCGGCGCCGCGCGGCGCGTCGCCGGGCGCGATCATCCCGAGATCGAGCAGCGAGGAGTAGTGCCCGTCCGGCGCGAGGATGACATGGTCGACGAGCGGCACGCCGATCACCTCGCCGGCGGCGGCGACCGCGTTGGTCATGGCCACGTCCTCGGGCGACGGCGCCGAGTCGCCGCTCGGGTGGTTGTGCACAAGCACGAGCGCCGAGGCCGCGTCCGAGAGCGCGGCGCGCAGGATGTCCCTGGCCGTGACGGAGCACCCGTGGAGCCCGCCCTGCGAGACCCTGCGCGCTCCCCTCATCCCGTTGCGGCCGTCGAGCGAGATCACCCACATCTGCTCGTGATCGAGCGGGCCGAGCTGCGCCGCGCACCACGCCGCGATCGAGGCCGAGGTGCGCACCGGAGGCCGCGGGCGCACCGCGCGCTCGAAGGCGCGCCGCCCGAGCTCGAGCGACGCCGCGATCCGGAGCGCCTTCGCGAGCCCGAGGCCGGGGTGCTCGGCGAGCGCATGCGGGCCGAGCCGCGCGAGCCCCTCCAGCCCGGCGAAGCGCGTGAGGAGCGCGGCGGAGACGAGCGTCACGGGGGTGCCGACCAGCCCTGTGCCGAGCACGATCGCGAGCAGGTCAGCGTCGCCGAGCGACCAGATCCCCTCCTCGAGCGCTCGCTCTCGCGGGCCGACGAAGGCGGCCAGCGCCGAGGGGTCGTCAGTGCACGTCTCGGGGAGGTGATCGGACAGCAGGGCGGCGCGCTTCCACGGGGTCATGCGCGAGCGACAAGCACGCGGCGGGCCCGCCTGCCGGCCCGGGGCGCCGCGGGGGCGCGCGCGCCGGCGAGGCGGCGGAGCGGCGGCGGAGGGTGGCGGCCGCCAGGGCCTCGCGCCCTCGCCCGGAGCGCGAACGGAGACGCGCGCGCGTCACTCGACGCGGACGATCGTCTCCGCGGGGAGGCTCTCGGCGAACGCATCGCGCGCCGCGCGCACCCTCGCCTCGACGAGGCCGTCGAACGTGAGCTTCGTGCGGTACTCGACGCCGGACCACCTCGGATAGGAGCCGATGTCGACGTCGCGGTGGGCCTCGACCACGCGGTCGAGCATGGGCTTGAGCTGCCCCTCGTCGAGGGTCGTGAACACCGCGAGCGAGACGAACGGCGCCCCGCCGGAGAGCTCTGCCTGGATGAGCGCCTGCTTCGCACGGAAGATCTGCGGCACGCCGGGCAGCATCCACACGTTGCGCATCACCACGCCGGGCCACGCGGCGCTGCCGCCGGTCACGAGCCGCGCGCCCTCCGGGATGCGGGCCATGAGCAGGTGCCCCTCGGTGAGCCGATCACCGTAGTAATCGCGCAGGAGGCTCTCGATGTTGGGCGCGCTGACCACCGGCACGCCGAACGCGCGCGCGACGCCCGCGATCGTCAGGTCGTCGTGCGTCGGGCCCACGCCGCCGCTCGTGAAGACCCAGTCGTGCGACGCCGCGAGCGCCCGCACCTCGGCGGCGATCACCTCGAGCTCATCGAGCACCATGACCGCCCGCTCCAGCCTGACGCCGAGCGCGCGCAGGGTGCCCGCGAGCACGAACAGGTTCTCGTCAGCGATCTTCCCGCTGAGCAGCTCGTTGCCGATGATCAGCGCCGCTGCGGTCCTCATGTCACCCTTCTTCCGCTCAGCTCTCGAACTCGCGCGTCACCGGGCGCCCGTCGGCGTCCATCCCGAGCAGCTCTTCGACGCGCTTCTCCGCGCGATCGAGGCGCTCCTGCGCCGACCGCGAGAGGCGGATGCCCTCTTCGAAGAGCGAGAGCGCGCGCTCGAGCGGCAGGTCGCCGCCCTCGAGCTCCGCGACGATCTTCGCGAGGCGGCGCGTCGACTCCTCGAACGACATCGCATCGCCGCTCCGCGGAGCGCGGTCGGCCTCGGCCTTCGCCGGCGCCCCGGCGGCGCGGGGCTCTGCGCTCGATTCGGCGCATGACTCGGCGCGTGATTCCACGCCCGCGCCGCCCTCGTCCGTCGCGTTGCTCATCGTCGTCATGAGCCAGCGTCCCCCGGGGGTGTGGCCGGCGCAAGCAGGACGGCGCTCGCGCCGGGCGGCACCGCCGGCACGAGGAGCACGCCGTCGGGATCGGCCACGACGGGGACCGCCAGCCCATCCGGCCGGACGAGCCGTGCTGGACGCGAGGAAGCGCTCCCGGACGCGCTCCGGTCGTTCGGGACGATGGCCACCCACACGACGCCCGTCGCCAGCGCGGAGCGCGGCAGATCGAGCGCCCGCGCATCAGCGCCGGAGAGGGCGGCCCGCGCGAGCGCGCGCACCCCTTCGTCAGGATCGAGATCCCGCGCCGCGACGAGGACGCGCCTGCGCTGCACCTCGGTGCGCCGGGACAGGCCTCGGACGATCGCGCGGCGCACCGCGGGGTCGTCCTCGAAGCGGTACGCGCGGGCGAGAAGCGAGACGCTGTCGGGCATCGGGTCGCTCCCGAGGCCGAGCGCGACATGCGCGCGCACGACGGGATCGCTCCCCTCGATCAGCCGCTCGATCCTGCCGCGGACCACCTCGTCGTCGCGGGTCGCGAGCGCGCGGGCGGCGAGCGGCGACAGCGGTCCGCCCGCCTCCGCGAGCGCCGCGAGCCGCGAGGTCGCGATCGCCCCGCCCCCGGGCTCCGCGAGCAGCGCGACGCCGGCGGAGATCGCCGCCGCGTCGGGCGCTGCGTCGCCGCTCTTCGCGGCGCTCGCGGCGCCGGGCGGCGACGCAAGCGCCGCGAAGAGCGGCGCGAGGGCGGCGAGGGCGCGCTCGCCCCGAGCGAGCGCGCCGCGCGCCGCCGCGTGGACCGCCGCGCGATCGCAGGAGGACGGGGAGCAGGCGCCGACGACATCGACCGCGTCGCGGAGGCCGAGCGCCACAGCGCCGAACACCCCGACGGCGCGATCGCTCGACCCTTTCGGCGCGGCGAGCGCGGCGAGCAGCCGCTTCTCGAGCGCCTCGGGCGCGTCGCGCAGCACGAGCCCGCGGACCACCCCGGCGCGCAGGCCGAGCCTGCGGAGGTCCGCGTCCTTCGCGGCGCGCGGGCCATCGAAGAGCTCCGCGACCGCGGCCCGCGCCTCGGCCCCCGGCATCGTCGCCAGCGCGAACGCGACCGCCGTCGCGAGCTCGGGGCGCTCGTTCAGGAGCCGGCGCAGCTGCCGAGCCGCCTCCGCGCCGCCCGCGCGGCCGATCGCCGCGACCACGCGGGGCCGCGCGTCGTCGGGGAGCACCGGGAGAGCGCGCGCGAGCGCCGGCACGAGCCGCTCCGTCGGCGCCAGCTCGGCCAGCCTGAGCCCCTCGAGCCGCCCGAGCTCGGATCCGAGCAGCGCGGCCACGGCGTCCGGCGCCTCCGGCGCGCCGAGGTAGACGAGGATCTCCGCGGTCGGCTCGAAGAGCCCCGGCTCTGGCTTGCGGAGCCACGCGCGGGCCTTCGCCATCGCCGCCTCGTCGCCGAGCCGCGCGAGGGCGCGCGCCGCGGCCACCTGCGCCGCCCTGTCGCCGCCCTCGAGCATCGGCCGGAGCGCCGCGATCGCCCGGAGATCGCCGAGATCGCCGAGGAAGCTCGCGAGCGCCGGCTCGAGCCGCTTGCGGCTGCCGAGCAGGAGCTGGAGCGACGCGGGCGGGTGCGCCTTGATCGCGCGCGCGGCGGCCTCGCCCGCGGCCCCACCCTGCACGATCGCGTTCACGAGCACGCCGAGCGCGCGCCGCTCGCCGGTGCGCGCAAGCGCGAGGGCGGCGGTGCCGCGCAGCACCTCTCCGAGCGGCGAGGCGGCGCCGCGCGCGGGCGCGCTCTCCGAGAGCTCGCGCGCGAGGAGCTGGCGCACGCTGTCGCGCTGCGCGTGCGGCGCGAGCGCCCGCACCGCCGCGAGGCGCGTCCTGGGATCGCGCGCCCCCGGGGCGCCGTGCTGATCGAGCGCGGCGAGCAGCGCGCTCACCGCCTCCTCGGTGCCGATCGCCCCGAGGCGCTCGATCCCGCGGAGCCGCGCCGCCGGGTCGCTCGACGAGAGCAGCCGCTCGCCGACGGGCACGCCGAGGCTGCCGCGCAGCGGCGTCGCGCCGGCCTCGGCCCCCGCGGACGCCTTGCCGCCTTCCTCCGCGGCCTGCGGCGCCCGGGCGGTCCGCGCGACCGGCTGAGGCGCCGCCGGGCCCGCCATCGCGGTGGCCACGAGCGCTGCGGCGAGGCCCAGGGCGCGGGGGGTTCCAGGGAGGAATCGCATTCGCTGCGCCGCACTATCCCGCGATCGACGCCCCGCTGTCACGCCCCAGGCCAAGCCGTGTCAGCGCCGCGTGACAGCCTGGAATTTGATGGAAGCACGCGCTAGGTCGACCTACCGTGCAGCAGCGAAATGCGGCTGTGAGAGAGGTGACGCTTGATCGACCTGGTACGGACACTGGAAAAGGCCATCACGGTCTCCGCCGGCAAGGCGTGGCCGGTCTTGCAGCGACTGAGCCGCCTCGGCGGCGAGCCCAGGCCGTTTCACCCGAAGTGGAGCGACAAGCCGATCCCGCGGGGCGGCGAGCGCACGAAGCCCCCGCTCGGCTGGCCTCGCGAGACGGACAGCCTGTGCCCGCGCTGCGTCAAGGAGGCGCGCGCCGAGATCCTGAGTGGCAGGGCGGATTGGACCAAGCTCATCACGGACAAGCCCGGGGAGATCCGCGCCAGCATCGTCGCCCGCGAAGGGCGCGTGGTCATGGAGAAGACGTGCCCGAAGCATGGCTTCTTCTCGGATACGATCTCGATCGACCCGGCGTTCCTGGCCCGGATCGAGCGCCTCTTCGGCGGCCGCGACGTCGAGATGACGAAGGATAAGATCCACAACCACGGCTCGAGCTCCATCCGTTACGGTCGCGGCGCGGTGCTCACGGTCGACCTGACGAACCGCTGCAACATGATGTGCGACCCGTGCTTCATGGATGCCAATCAGGTCGGCTACGTGCATGAGCTCTCCTGGGAGGAGATCACGCGGATCCTGGATGACGCAGCGGCGGTGCGCCCGCGACGCCAGATGTCGATCCAGTTCTCCGGCGGCGAGCCGACGCTGAGCCCGCACTTCCTCGACGCGATCCGGTACGCGCGCGAGAAGGGGTACTTCGCGGTGCAGTGCGCGACGAACGGGATCCGCTTCGCGGACGAGCCGGGCTTCGCCAGGAAGGCCAAGGAAGCGGGCCTCCGGATGGCGTACCTGCAGTTCGACGGGGTCACGAACGCCGCGAACGGCCACCGGAAGATCGGGAACCTCTACGACGTGAAGCTGCGGGCGATCGAGGAGCTCTCGGCCGCCGGGATCGACGTCATCCTGGTCGTGACGATCGTCAACGGGGTCAACAACGATCAGGTGGGGCCCATCATCGACTTTGCGGTCCAGAACGCCGACAAGGTCACGGTCGTCAGCTTCCAGCCGGTCAGCTTCACCGGCCGCGACGAGGACATCTCCGACGAGCTGCGCGAGAAGCAGCGCTATACGCTGAGCCACCTCGCGCACGACATCGCCCGGCAGACCGGCGTGACCGACCCGCTACGCGACTGGTTCCCCCTGTCGGCGCTCAGCCCCTTCGGCAACGTGACCGACCTCCTCGACGGCCCCGACAAGGACTGGGGGCAAATCAACTGCGGTTGCCACCCGAACTGCGGGATCGGGACCGTGCTGTTCGTCCACAAGAAGACGAAGCAGATGGTCCCGCTGCTCGACTTCATCGATGTCGAAGGGCTGCTCTCCGACCTGCGCGGGATCTTCGACGCGGGGCGCGGCCGCGCCCTCACGAAGGCGCAGGTCGTCGCCGCGCTGCTGCGCCATTACCAACCGGAGAAGGCGCCTCCCGGCTTCCACCTCTCGACGCTCGTGAAGCAGTTCATGAGCCAGACCGGCGCCGCGCACGCCGGCGAGGGCGACGCCCGCGACTACGAGTGGCGGGTCCTGTTCGTCGCGGGCATGTGGTTCCAGGACCTGTTCAATTACGACTTCCGCCGCACCGAGATGTGCATCATTCCGTACGGAACACAGCTCGGCGAGATCAGCTTCTGTGCGTACAACACCGGGGCTGGATGGCGGAATATCCTCGAGAAGATGAAGGCCAACGCCACGGTGGCCGAGTGGTACAAGAAGCACGGTAGGCACCCTGTCTATGCGAAGAATCAGGATCTTCCTTTACCGGCCTACGACAACCCCCTAACGATCATCGAGCACGACCTTGCCTTGCGCGAGCGCGAGCAGGGCGGCGCGCGCTCGCGGCGGGCGACCAGGCGGCTGCCGATCGTGAGCTGATCGCGCCTCCTCCTCCCACGCCGCGCGCGGGCAGCACGGCCCCGGATCGCCGAGAGACAGGTCACGTGAGCCGCTGGGCTCAGCGATCGGTCGCAGGGCACCTCACATCGACACAGAATCCGGTTCTCCTCGCGGCCGTGTGGGAGGAGGCTCGCGTGAGCGGCGCGGGAGTCGTGGAGAACGCACCACGCATGGTGTAGTCTGGTCACGTGACCTTGCACGCGGGCCGCTATGAGAGCTTGCGCGCCATCGCGTCAGGCGGCATGGCGACGGTGTATCTCGGGCGGGCCGTGGGCGCCGGCGGGTTCGAGCGCCTCGTCGCCCTGAAGATGATGCACCCGCACATCGCGGCGGAGCCCGAGTTCGTCGCGATGTTCCTCGACGAGGCGCGCCTCGCGGCGCGGGTCCGCCACCCCAATGTCGTCGCGACGTTCGATCTCGTCGAGGACCCGCTGTTCCTCGTCATGGAGTACATCGAGGGGCCGTCGCTGCACAACTTGCTCCGCACGTGCGCGCGGGCGAAGCGGCCCGTCCCGCTCGGGATCGCGCTCCGCATCTTCCTCGACGTGCTCGCGGGTCTCCACGCCGCGCACGAGCTCACGGGGGGCGAGGGCGAGCCGCTCAACCTCGTGCACCGCGACGTCTCGCCGCAGAACGTGCTCGTCGGCGTCGACGGCATCGCGCGCATCACCGACTTCGGCGTGGCCCGCGCCGAGACGAGGCTCATGTCAACGCGCGGCAACGCGCTCAAGGGCAAGCTCGCCTACATGGCGCCCGAGCAGATCCGGGCCGCGAACGTCGACCGTCGCAGCGACGTGTACTCGGCCGGCGTGGTGCTCTGGGAGATGCTCACGGAGGAGCGCCTGTTCAAGGCCGACAACGACGGCGCGCTGCTCGCGCAGATCCTCCAGGGCGCGCCCACGGGTCCGCGCGGGGTGGTCCCGTCGGTGCCGGCCTCGATCGACCAGATCTGCCTGCGCGCGCTGCGCACCGACCCCGACGACCGCTTCCCGAGCGCCGCGGCGTTCGCCGAGGCGCTGGAGGACGCAGCCACGCAGACGCCGGGCCTCGCGGTGTCGTCGCCCCGGGCGGTGGAGGCGCTCATCAAGGAGGTCGGTTTGCGCGGGCCGCCGGAGAGCCTCACCGCGCCGGTCAGCGCGCGGGGCGGTCCCGCGTCGGCGCCCAGGTCGGTGCGATCGCCGCTGAGCCAGCGCTCTCCGTTGAGCGATCCTCTGCCCCTGAGCCCGCGCTCGCCGTTGAGCGATCGTCTGCCCCTGAGCCAGCGCGCTCCCCTGACCCAGCGGAGCGTCGAGGCGGCGCAGGACAACTCGGGCGCCGAGGGCAGCGCGCCGGGGCTGGGCGCCGTCGTCTCCGAGGCTGTCTCCCGCGGCCGGCACCACATCGTGCGCCGCCGCGTGCTCGCCAGCGCCTGCGCGGTCGCGCTCGCGGTCGGGGCGGGCGCCTTTCTCGCCGTCGGCCAGCGCGAGCCCGCCGCTGGTTTCACGGCGGAGAGCGCCTCTGTCTCCCGGATCTCGTCCTTCTTCCCCGCGGCCGCGGCGGCCAGCGGGCCGGTCCAGGCGGCAGCACCCGGGCATCCCGGCGAACCGGCCGGGCCCCCGGTCCCCAGCGGCTCCGCTCAGGGCGCTGTTCCCGACAGCTCCGCTCAGGGCGTGATTCCCGGCAGCGCCGCCCCGGGCTCCGCGCCCGGGAGGCCCGCACAGGTCCCTGCCCCCACCGCCAGCCGTGCGACGAACCCCGCTCCGCGGCCGAGCTCCAGAGCGACCCCGCCCACGGCCGTCAAGCCCAGGACGAGCCGGCCCGACACGCGCACGACCAGCGGATCCACGGCCCCGACGCCAAAACCGGCCACCCGCTCATCGACCGTTCGGAGCACGGCGCCAAAGACCCCGCCAAAGGCGCCAGAGCCGAAGCGGAGCGCTCCGCGGACGACCTCCCGGACGCCCTTCAAGCCATCAGGCCTGTGACGCACACGGGGCAGTGACGCACGACGTCACGGCGGAGATAGCCCAAGACGGTACCTGCGCATGGATCCAGCGCGCCCCCCGGGCCCAGCCATGATCCTTTTCGCCACCTCGTCCAACACTCCGACCATGGAGACACGTCCAACACCTCGACGACGGAGGGCACCCGCGACCTCGGCGCCGATAGCGCGACGTCAGGTCGCGCTATCGCACATTGAACGCACGGCGTCGCCTACATGCTCACGGAAAACAGCAGAACGTCAGTGGCCGCCTCACGAGCGCGATATGGGAGGTAGGCTATTCTTGTCGTAGGGGGGTATGTGCTCGCCCAAGTGAAAGATGCGCCGCGCGTCGGACGTTACCCCGGGGGGAACCAGCTCATGCGCTCGCTTTTCGAGCAGGTCGTCGAGTGCTGTGGCCTCGCACCCGCGTTCGCCAGAAAGATCATCCAGGAGGCCTGCGAGCGGAGCGATGTGTCACCGCCCGAAGCGATGACGCCAGCCGATCTCATCCGCTCGCTCCCTCACATCCGCCAGGCCCTCGGCGTCTTCCTCGATCCCGGGGAGGTGGCGCTGAAGACGGCCGCGATGCGAGCCCTCGTCAAGGGCTCCTGGCCGTCGATGGCCGCGGTCGTCCCCCCTGGTTCGAACCAGGAGAGCCGGACGCCTCAGGACGAGCCGAAGGCCAAATCGAGCTCGTAGAGCTCGTAGTGCGAACGCCGCATTCCGAGCGCGACATACGTCGACTGCGCTCGCACGTTCGCGGTCTCCACGTACAGGCGGATGCCGCATACGTCCCCCGCGTCCGCCGCCATCTCGTGGACTCGCTGATACAGCGCCCGGAAGACCCCGCTGCGCCGCTGCGCGGGGGTCACATAGACGGACTGGATCCACCAGAAAGTACCGTTTCTCCAGTCACTCCATTCATAGGTGACCATCAGCTGCCCGGCCATCTCGGACGCGTGCTCGGCCACCAGATAGAACCCTTTGGCGGCATCCGCGATCAGCGCGGCGGCGCCACGGAGGGTGGTGGCGGCATCCAGCACCTTGCCCTCCGTCTCGAGCGCCATGGCCCGGTTGTTCGCTGCGATCAGCGCGGCGTCGGTGGGCGCCGCCCGGCGGATCACGAGCGCTGTCACGAGGCGACCACCCGGCGGGCGTCGCAGGGACGTTCTCCGGCCGTACAGCCGGAAAGCGCGGAATCGCGGCATTGGATCGACATGGCCGACCCCATACCGCGGGGAGCACGGCTGCTCAATGACGACGCGCACGACGCGCACGACGCGCACGACGCGCACGACGCGCACGACGCGCGGCGCCTCGATCCAGCGACGAGCGCGCGGCCGGCAACCACCCGTCGCGAAGGCGTCGCCGCGGCGCGTTATGTTTCGAGAAGTGATCCTCGACGAGCGCGCCCGGCGCCCGGCGCGTGGTCCATGGCTCCGCCGCGCCGGCTGCCTCTTGCGCCGGTTGGCGGAGGTTGTGCTCCTCGCCCGATCGCGCATACCCTCCGGGCGCCGAAGCCTCCCGGAGGGTGACCCTTGACACTGCTCGTCAGCGACTCGATTGCCCAGCGCGTCCAGCGGCTGGAGATCCCTTTCAACAGCTTCGGGGTCGATCCTTACGGCATCTCCCAGAAGCACCTGGGTCTCTTCTTCTCCCTCCTGGACTTCTTCTATCATCATTACTTCTCGGTGGGCGTGACGGGCCTGGAGAACGTCCCCGCGCGCGGGCGGGCGATGCTCGTCGGCAATCACTGCGGGGGAGTCGCCATCGACGGGGCGATGGTGGTCGCGTCGATGTTCTTCGCGATGGATCCTCCGCGTCTGGCCGAGGGGATGGCGGAGAAATTCATCAATCGCCTCCCCTTCACCTCGCTCTGGTCGAGCCGCACAGGGCAGTTCACCGGCCTCCCCGAGCACGCGAGCCGCCTCCTCGAGGACGAGCGGCTGCTCATGGTGTTCCCCGAGGGGGCGCGCGGCACCGCCAAGCTCTACAGCGAGCGCAACTCGCTCGTGCACTTCGGGTCGGGGTTCGTCCGGCTCGCGATGAAGACGAGGACGCCCGTCATCCCCTGCGGCTTCGTCGGCGGCGGCGAGGCGGTGCCCACCATCGCCAACTCGTACACGATCGGCCGGCTGTTCGGCGTGCCCTACATCCCGATCACCCCGTACCTCATCCCGGCGCCGCTGCCGGTCCAGCTGGAGATCACGTACGGCGAGCCGATGACGTTCGCCGGGACCGGCGCCGAAGAAGACGAGGTGATCCTGGGCTACGTCGAGCAGGTGAAGGCCAGGATCGCCGAGCTCATCGAGGCCGGGCGAAAGCGGCGCCGCGGGAAGCTGGCGCTGGACTGGCGCGGCGCCACGCCGCCCAGGCCCGCCTCATCAAAGGAGCACGCATGAGGGTCCTCATCCCAGGGATCACCGGCCAGCTGGGCCGCATGGTCGCGACGCGCCTCCTCGAGGAGGGGCACGAGGTGATCGGCATCGATCGGCGGCCATGGCCGACCGCCCCGGCCGGCATCGAGATGCACAACGTGGATCTGCAGAAGCGCGCCGCCGAGGACGTGTTCCGCAAGACCCGGCCCCAGGCCGTCATCCACATGGCGACCGTGACGCACCTCGTGGAGCAGACGGAGGAGCGGTATCGGATCAACCTCGGCGGCACGCGCGTCGTCTTCGACAACAGCCGCGCCTGCGGGGTCGAGCACGTGATCTTCGTCGGCCGACACACCTACTACGGCGCCGGCCCGGAGTCGCCGCTCTACCACACGGAGGAGGATCCTCCGATGGCGGTGTCCACCTTCCCCGAGCTCGCCGACCTCGTCGCGGCCGATCTCTATGCCTGCACGGCGCTCTGGCGCGCTCCCGAGCTCTGCACGACCGTTCTCCGCATGTGCTACACGCTCGGCCCGACAGGCCACGGCACGCTGGCGAGCTTCCTCCGCGGCCCCCACGTCCCGTATGTGCTCGGGTTCGACCCGCTGTTCCAGTTCATGCACGAGCAGGACGTCGTGACCGCCATCTGCCTCGCCCTCGAGAAGCGCATCCGCGGCGTCTACAACGTCTCTGGCCCGCAGCCTGTGCCCCTGTCGCTCATCATCCGGGCGGCGGGCCGGGTGGCGGTGCCCCTCCCCGAGTTCGTGCTGCGCAACGCGCTCGGCCGCTTCGGCCTGCCGAAGCTCCCGCGCGCGGCGCTGACCCACGTCAAGTACCCCGTCGTCGTGGACGGGGCCGCGTTCCGCGCCGCGACCGGGTTCAAGCACGCCATCGACGAAGCCCAGGCCATCCGCGAGTACCGCGACGCCCACCCGGTCCCGGCGAGCCGCCCCTGATCCGAGGATAGCGGGGTGCAGATTCGTGTGATACGGGCTCATCCGCGTCGTTCGGCGCGCTGCGGCGTACTTTCGTACGCCTCACGCGCCTGCCTAGCGGCTGAGCCCGTATCACACGAAGATGCGCCCCGCTAAAGGAGGTCCCGTTGTTGTCCGAGAAGGTCAAGCAGTTCGCGCCGGCCAGACTCACCGCGGACATCGGCGATCTGCCCGAGCCGGAGAAGAGAGCGCTCGGCAAGCTCGTCGAGGCTTCGCGGCAGCTCGATCCCGTGTTCGATCGGCAGGCCTACGCCGGGAACCCGGAGCTCCGCGAGAAGCTCGTCGCGGACGGCACCCCGGAGGGGCGGGACAGGCTCGCCTACTTCGACATCATGCGCGGTCCATGGGACAGGCAGGATCACCACCGCCCCTTCGCCATCGACAGGCCCCATCCGCCTGGCGCTGGCTTCTACCCGGAAGATCTCTCGGCCGACGAGCTCAACGCGTGGGTTGAGCAGCACCCGGGCGACAAGGAGGCCTTCAAGAGCCTGTTCACGCTCATCCGCCGGGACCAGGGCCGGCTCGTCGCCGTGCCGTACAGCCAGGCCTACGCCGCGTGGCTCGGCCCCGCCGGCGCGCTCCTCGAGGAGGCCGCGGCGCTCACCGCGAGCGAGAGCCTGCGACGGTTCCTGAGGTCCCGGGCCGCTGCGTTCCGCTCCGACGATTACTATGCATCCGACAAGGACTGGATGGATCTCGACAGCCGCGTCGAGGTGACCATCGGCCCTTATGAGACCTACGAGGACGAGCTCCTCGGCCTCAAGGCCTCGTTCGAGTCGTTCGTCACGGTGAGCGACCCCGAGGCCTCCCGGAACCTCTCGAAGTACAAGGAGCTCCTCCCGGAGATGGAGCGCAACCTGCCTGTCCCCGAGGATGTGAAGACGGCGCGCGGCGGGGAGAGCCCCATCCAGGTCGTCGACCTCGTATTCAGCGCTGGCGACGCCCGCAAATCGGTCCAGACGATCGCGTTCAACCTGCCGAACGACGAGCGCGTCCGCGCCGAGAAGGGGGCCAAGAAGGTCCTGCTCCGCAACGTCATCGAGACGAAGTTCGAGCTGATCATGCGCCCTATCGCCGAGCGCATCCTCGACCCGGCGCAGCTCGATCACCTGTCCTCCGACGCGTTCTTCAACGAGACGCTCTTCCACGAGCTCTCGCATAGCCTCGGCCCTGCGTTCACGACCGTGAACGGGGAGCGGGTCGAGGTGCGGATCGCGCTCGGCCCGACGTACTCTGCGCTGGAGGAGGCCAAGGCCGATGTGATGGGCGCTTACAACGTCCTTTTCATGATCCAGCGAGGCCACTTCGCGGCCGATTTCAGGGAAAAGCTCCTCATCTCCTATTTCGCGGGGCTCTTCAGGAGCACCCGCTTCGGCGTGGCCGAGGCGCACGGCAAGGGGGCCGCGCTCCAGATCAACCGGTTCCTCGAGGAGCGCGCCGCCCGCTTCGACCCGGCGACACGGCGCTTCACCGTCGACGCCGCGGAGCTCGAGGCCGCCATCACCCGCCTCGTCCGCGACCTCTGCATGGTTCAGCACCGCGGCGACAGGCAGGCTGCCAGCGAGCTCCTCGCCAGGTACGGAGAGGTCTCGGAGCCGATGCAACAAGCGCTCGGCGGCCTCGAGGGGATCCCGATCGACATCCGGCCGATCTACCCGCTCGCCGGCGAGTGAGCCGCCGGCGAGCGGCGCTCACGGCCCCATCTGCACGAGGAACGCGTCGCCGGCGCCCCGGCTCGTGGCCGTGGCTCCCCCGAGATCGAGGACGCCGTCGAAGCGGCCGGTCACCCAGCTATCGCCGAGGAGATCGACGGCGACGGCGGCGCCGCGCTGCTCGCCCGAGTCGCCGAACGAGCGCAACCAGATCGGGTTGCTGGCAGGGTCGAGCTTGGCCACGAACACGTCGGCGGCGCCCATGGCCGAGTCCGCCTCGTTGCCGATGTCGAGGCTCCCCAGGAAGGAGCCGGTGAGGAGGATGTTGCCCGCCAGATCGACCGCGACGGATGTGCCCTCCTGGTCGGCGTCGTCTCCGAAGTCCTCGCACCACTGCAGGACGCCGTTCTCGTCCAGGCGGATGAGGAAGATGTCCTTGTCTCCATTGCTCGTGAGCAGCGACTCGCCGAGGGAGATCGCTCTCCGGAACGAGCCGGTCACGAGGATGTTGCCCGCTCCATCGACGGCCACGCCGAGCGCCTCGGCCGCGTTGGTCGCGTCGGCCGCCTTGCTCCAGACGTGGTCGCCCGAGGGGTCGAGCTTCGCGACGAACAGGTTGGTCTTGGCTTCGGTGGTGAGCGGCTTCTCGCCCCCGAAATCGACCTCCCCGCTGAACCAGCCGACGAGGACGATGTTGCCGTCGCCGTCGACGGCGATGCCCGTGCCGGCCTGATCTCCCTCGCCGCCGAACCGCTTGGCCCAGTCGACGTGGCCGGCGGCGTCGAGCTTGACGAGGAATGCATCGCTCCTGCCGTGGCTCTCCAGGGTGAACCGCTCGCCCTGGCGGCCCTCGCCAAAGTCGAGCGTGCCCGAGAACTCGCCGGTGATGAAGGCGTTCCCTGCCTGGTCCACGGCGACGGCCGCCGCCTGTTGCGTGGCCTCGTCGCCGAAGCGCCGGCTGAACTGGTGGGCCCCGGTCGCGTCGAACCGCGCCACGACGACGTCGGCGCGGCGGCCGGCGCCCTCGAGCACGCCGCCCCCGAAATCGACGTCACCGGCCGCGCTGCCCGCAAGCACCACGTCGCCCCCCGGCGCGAGCGCGACCGCCCGGGCGACGCTGTCCGCGAAGCGGCGGCCGAACCGGAACCGACCCTCGCGCGAGGAGGCGTCGCGAGAGAACGCGACGAGGAAAGAGTCCGGCTCGCCGAGCGCGCCCAGCTCGTCCGACGGGCCCGCGCCGAGATCGGTGCTGCCCGATGCCGAGCCGACCACCACGACGGCGTCGGCCGAGGCGGCGATGCCCAGGCCCTGCTGAGCGCCGGCCCCGCCGAGCGCGACGCTGTGCACGGGATCGCCCGTGCACGCTCGACCGTCGCAGTTCTCGTCCTCGGGGGTGGCGCAGCTCTCGAAGACGGGCAGCACCTGGCCGACGCAGGCGCCGACGTCCGTCCCGTCGTCATTGCACGCGGCGACGCCGGCCACGCAGAGGCCGACGCCCTGCGTGCCCTGCGGCCCCGCGTAGCAGGACGTCTCGGCAAGGGGAACGCAGATCTCCTGGTCCTCGCTGCCGCCGCCCGCCCCGCCGCCGCCCACCCCGCCGCCGCCTCCCCCCTCGCCCACCGGCACGGGATCCGCCGCGACCTCGGGGAACGGCGCGATGAAGGCGCACGCGCCGAGGCCGGTGCAGGCGAGGGCGAGCGCCGCGACGACGCCCGCTCCGGCGCGAGGTGCGCGGTTCACAGCACTCCCTGCACGGCGACCCCGGCGCCGTCCGCGCCGACCCATGGCGAGAGCGCCGTCGGGCGGGGGGCGCGAGGCGCGGGCGCGAGCCGCCGCCCGGCGGCGTCCGGAGGAGCCGCAGGCGAGGACGAGGGCCAGAAGAGGTACGTGGCGAAGCCGCCCGCGATGAGGGCGGCCCCGGTGAGCACCGTGCTCGTGACGGCGAGCGCTTGCCCGCGGTCGTGCAGCGCCTGGCGCTCGCTCAGCGAGCCCGGGGCAGGGTTCTCGTTCTTCTTCAGGAAGCTGTGCCGCACGTCGTACGCCATGGCGCCCGTGACCACGGCGCCGGCGGCAAGCGCGGCCGCCGTCCCAACGACGACCACCGGCGAGATGCGCGGGCCGGGCGCGGGCGCGCTCGGCAGCGCCTGGCGCGCGGGCGCGCTCGATCGCAGGACCGCGAGCGATCGCTTGCCGCCGAGCTCGGCGCGCAGCTCGACGACCGCGCCCGTCTCGGCCTGCACCGTCGCCTCGAACCGCGCCGCATAGTTCTCGGCCTCCACCACGACCCGCCGCGCCCCGGGGCTCACGAGGATGGCCGCGCCGACGAGCGCGGCGTGGATCGGCTCACCGTCGATCTCGACGCGCACGCCGGTCGCGTCCTCGGGCAGCTGCAGGACGATCTGCGACGTCTTCACGCGAAGCTTCTCCAGGCGTGCCCGCGACTCCCTGGCGAGCGCGAGCTCGTTCCGCGCGGTCGCGCCGGACGCAGCGAGCTCAAATGCGTTGAGCGCCTCGACGACGTGGCCGAGCGCCTCGTGACAGACGCCGAGGTGATACCAGAGAGGCGGGGACACGACGATCTTGCTGATGCGCTCGTACGTCTCCAGCGCCTCTGCCCACCGGCCGCCGTCCTCCGCGGCGAGGCCGAGCGCGAAGAGGTGCCGCGCGGACGCGAGCTCCGCGGCGCTCGGCTTGTGGGGCACGGCGGGAGCCGCAGTGTCGCTCGCGACCGCGGCCGGCGGCGCGCGGCTTTCGTCCTCCGGGGAAGGCTCGGCGAACGCAGCCGGACCGACGCCGACCAGGGCGAAGAATACCACTCCGCCGATGGTGATCCGATGCTTCACCCACGCCTCCTTCCATCACCAAGCGATAGAGGCAGTCTAACCGTACTCACGCCGACCGATCTTCGACAACTGGAAAATTGTTTGAGATCAGCGTCCGATCCTGGAACGCTCTTGCACGACCCGCCTGGAACGCTCTCCCACTGTCGGTGAGAGCTTCAGCATGGTCGGACTCACGACGACACAGGAGTCGCAGGTACGAGCAGTGATAGCGCCCGTCGATCTTGTGCCAGGCCAGCTTCTCGGCCGCTATGAGCTGCTGATCGCCATCGCGCAGGGCGGAATGGGGACGGTGTGGGCGGCCCGAGAGCGCGGCGGGGCGGCGGGCGACAAGATCGTGGCAGTCAAGACGATGCTGCCGGCGCTCTCCAGCGATCCGCGCTGCAAGCGCATGTTCCTCACGGAGTCGCGCATCGCGGCCCGGATCAAGCACCCCAATGTGTGCGCGATCCTGGATCAAGGTGAGCAGAGCGGGGTCCTCTACTTCGTGATGGAGTGGATCGACGGCGACGCGCTCGTGGCGCTGCTCGGCGGCAGCACCCGCAAGCAGGGCAGCCCGCTCCCCTTGCCCGTCGCGGTGAGGATCGCGATCGAGGCGGCGCGTGGGCTGCATGCGGCCCACGAGCTACGGGACGACGGCGGCGCGCTGGTCGGGCTCGTTCACCGGGACGTCTCGCCGCACAACATCCTGATCACGCGGGATGGCTCGGTCAAAATCGCCGATTTCGGCGTGGCCAAGGCCATGGCGCAGGTGGACAACCCGACGACCAACACCGGGCACATGAAGGGCAAGATCCTCTTCATGGCGCCCGAGCAGGTCTATAGCGAGCAGCTGGACCGGCGGTCGGACGTCTTCGCGCTCGGGATCGTGCTCTATCAGCTGACGACGGGCACGCACCCGTTCGCCGCCAGCCACGACCTCGCGACGATGGCGCGCATCGCGCGGCCCGAGCCGGTCGATCCGCCGGGCCCCCTCGTCCCCGGGTACCCGCCCGCGCTCGAGGCGGCGGTGATGCGCGCGCTCGCCAAGGATCCGGCCGAGCGCTTCGCGACGATGTCCGAGCTCGCGGACGCGCTGGAGGCGGTGAACGCCGCCCTCGGCAGCCGCCCTGGCGAGGTCACGGGGTACATCCGCAACGCGCTTGCCGCGCGCTCCTCGCGTCGCACGGCGCTGATCAAGGACGCCTTGCGCGCCGCGGAGGGCAGGGCGCGGGGGCGCACCCCCTCGCGCCTGGACCCGCGCCGCCGCGCCCGGACGATCGCCACCGCGGCGGCGCTCGTCGCCTCGGGCGCGCTGCTCGGGGCGGCGACGCTCCTGTGGATCGGCCTCGGGGAGGGCCCCGGCGCGCCGCCCGTGGCGGTGCCCGCGGCGCCGGCCGCCACGATGGAGCCGCGCCCGGGGGTCGCCACCGCCGAGCCGCGCGCCCCGGAGCCAACGCGCGCCCCGGAGCCGCCCCCGTCCACGGCGCCCGCGGCGCCGCCGTCCTCCACCCCCGCCGCGAGCGCGAGCCCGCCTCGCTCCCGATCGCCTGCCGAGACCGGGCGCGCCAAGTTCCGCGAGCCCGGCTTCTAGCGCTGCGCAGCGCCGAGGCCCCGCCTCGCGACGAGGAATATTCGATCGGCGCCGGTTGTCCTCGGGCGGCCGGGCTTGCTATGAGCTCCCACCCGTTATGCACGACGTACGCGCCCTGAACGAGCTGGTCGCCAAAGAGAGCGCCTTCATCGACACCCTGCTGAGCGAGGTCGGCAAGGTCATCGTCGGCCAGACGTACATGATCGAGCGCATCCTCATCGGGCTGCTCACCGGGGGACACGTCCTCCTCGAGGGCGTCCCGGGCCTCGCCAAGACGCTCACGGTGCGGACGCTCTGCGACGCCATCCACGCGAAGTTCTCGCGGATCCAGTTCACGCCGGATCTGCTGCCCGCCGACCTCATCGGCACCGTCATCTACAACCACCAGAAGGGCGACTTCACCTCCAAGCTGGGCCCGATCTTCGCGAACCTCGTGCTCGCCGACGAGATCAACCGCGCCCCGGCGAAGGTGCAGAGCGCGCTCCTCGAGGCGATGCAGGAGCGGCAGGTCACGATCGGCGACACGACCTACCCGCTGCCGAGCCCGTTCGTGGTCATGGCGACCCAGAACCCGATCGAGCAGGAGGGGACCTACCGCCTCCCGGAGGCGCAGGTCGACAGGTTCATGCTCATGGTCAAGGTCGGGTACCCCGCGCGGGCCGAGGAGCGGCAGATCATCGACCGCACGACAGGGGTGGTCGAGGGCAAGGCCGCGAAGGTGACGACCCCCGAGGAGCTCGTGTCCGCGCGCAAGGTCGTGCGCGACGTGTACATGGATGATCGCGTGAAGGACTACATCGTGGACGTCGTCTTCGCGACGCGCGAGCCCGGGCAGAAGGGGATGCGGGAGCTGAGCAGCCTCATCGAGTACGGGGCGAGCCCGCGCGCCTCGATCGCGCTGGCGCTCGCGGCGCGCGCGCACGCCTTCCTGCGCCACCGGGGCTACGTCACGCCGGAGGACGTGAAGGCGATCGGCCCCGACGTGCTCCGGCACCGGGTCGTCCTCACCTACGAGGCGGAGGCCGAGGAGGTCACGTCCGAGCAGATCGTCCGGCGCGTGTTCGAGGTGGTCGAGGTGCCGTGATCAAGGCCTCCGGCTCGAAGAACCCGCTGCCGCCGGAGCTCCTGAAGCAGCTCCGGCGCATCGAGATCCGGACGCAACGGCTCGCCAACGAGCAGCTCTCCGGGACGTACTCGTCCGTCTTCAAGGGGCAAGGGCTCTCGTTCCGCGAGGTGCGCGCCTACCTGCCCGGCGACGACGTGCGCTGGATCGACTGGAACGTCTCGGCCCGCATGAGCGAGCCGTTCGTGAAGGTGTTCGTCGAGGAGCGGGAGATGACCGTCATGCTGGTCGTCGACGCCTCGCAGAGCGAGCAGTTCGGCACGCGGCGCGCGTCGAAGGCGCGGGTCGCCGCAGAGATCGCCGCGCTCTGCTCCTTCAGCGCCATCAAGAACAACGATCGCGTGGGCCTCGTGCTCGCGACCGAGGCCATCGAGAAGCTCGTCCCGCCGAAGAAGGGGGACAAACACGTGATGCGCGTCATCCGGGAGATCCTCGGGCACGAGCCGAAGTACACAGGGACGAACCTGAAGCTCGCGCTCGAGACCCTGGTGAAGGTGGCCAAGCGGAGGAGCGTGGCCTTCGTGATCAGCGACTTCTTCGCCTCCGGCTTCGAGCGCTCGCTCTCGCTCGCGAGCGCCAAGCACGACGTGATCCCGGTGATGCTTGTCGACCCGCGCGACGAGGAGCTGCCCGACGTGGGGCTCGCGACGTTCGAGGACCTGGAGACCGGGGAAGAGGTCGTGGTGGACACCGGCGACCGGGCGGTGCGCGACCACTACCGCACCGCCATGCGCAAGCTCCGGAGCGACCGCGACAAGCTGTTCAAGAAGCTCGCGCTCGACGCCGTGGTGGTGAAGACAGGCGAGAGCTTCGTGAGCCCGCTGCGCGACCTGTTCGCCAAGCGGGCGCGGAGGCTCAGGCGATGAGGACGCGTCGCTCGGCGGTCCACGCCTCGCGCGGCGCGAGCCCGCTCGCGTGGGCCGCGCTGGCGGCGGCGCTCGCGTGCGCGGCGCCGGCACGATCGCAGCCGGACGCCGGCGGCGCCGGAGGGCCCGCCGTTGATGACACCCCGCCGCCGCCGGCTCTGGCCCCGGCCCCGGCGCCGGCAGCCACGGGGCGCGGCGAGAGCGTGTGGGCCTCGTGCGCGGAGCACGTGCCGCCCGGCGCGACGCGCCCCCGGATCGAGGAGACGTTCCCGAAGAACGGGTTCAGCGGGTACGCGGCCCACCTCGAGATCACGGTCACGCACGGCAAGGGCGAGACGGTGCTGCCGGAGGGCTTCAAGGTCCAGGGCGACAGCGACGCCGCGCGCGCGATCCAGAAGGCGGGGTTCGTCCTGCCGGAGGCCGACGCGGGCGCGGGGCCGACCAGCACGACGACGGCGACCGACACGGGCGCCACGACCAAGCTCGTCATCCCGTTCGTCCCGCTGCCCAAGGAGCCCGGGAGGAGCGCCCTCCTGCTGCCGCCGGTGCCGATCGCCGTGTCCCGCGCGAGCGGGGAGCTCGTCACCGTCTGCACCCGGCCGCACGAGATCGTGATCGAGGACCCGATCGCCAACGAGCGGGATCCCAAGGTCAAGCCGAACCCGGCGCCGCGGCCGCAGCGGGAGGAGTGGGTGCTCGCGAAGCAGCTCACGGTCGGCATCCTCATCGGCGCGGCGCTCGGGCTGCTCGTGGCCTGGCTGGTCCGGCGCTGGCTGCGCCGGCCCCGCGTGGTGGCCGCCCCGCCGCCCAAGCTGCCGTGGGTCGCCGCGCTCGAGGAGCTCGACGCGCTCCGGCGCTCCGACCTGCTCGGCGAGGGGCGGACCGGTGAGTACTTCGACCGCGTGAGCGACTGCGTGCGCAAGTACCTCGGCGCGCGGTACGGCTTCGACGGCCTCGAGACGACGAGCGACGAGATGCGGGAGCTGCTCGCGCGGGTGCGCCCGCCCGTGCCGGTGCTGCCACAGATCGCGCGGTTCCTCGCCGACTGCGATCTCGTGAAGTTCGCGCGCCTCCAGCCGAGCGAGGCTGACTGCCTCACGGCGCTCGACGACGGCGAGAGCATCGTGCACCGCACGACCCCGCCGGCGGTGCGTCCCGGCGACGGCGCCGGGCCCCGGAGCTCGCCCACCGGCAAGCAGCAGCCACCCGCTCGCCCGTCCCGGGCGCCAGAGGGAGAGGAGGCGCCTTGAGCCGCACGAAGCGCGCGGCGCTCGCCCTCATCGCGACGCTGGTCGTCGCCGCGCTCGCCTGCGTGTACCCCTACCTCACGCGCCGCGACGCCTGGTCCTCGGCGAGCTGGCAGAACCCGTGGTTCTTGCTCGCGCTCATCGCGGTGCCCGTCGTCTGGTACTGGGGCATCTTCGCGGAGGACGCGCGCAGGCCGCGGCTCCGGCTCGGCACGGTCGCGCCGCTCGCGCGCGGGCCGCGCGGCCTGCGCAGCCACCTGCGCGACCTGCCGGGCGTGCTGCGCGCCGTGGCGCTCGCGCTGCTCGTCCTCGCGATGGGGCGGCCGGTGAGCGTGCTCCGCGAGCAGCGCTCGGACGACAAGGGCATCGACATCGTCGTGGCGCTCGACCTGTCGGGCTCGATGCGCGCGATCCTCGACGCGCGGGCGAGCGACCTCCCCGGCCAGCCGAAGCTGCCGCGCGGCAAGCGGCTGACCCGGCTCGACACGGCCAAGCTCGTCCTCCAGGACTTCATCAGCCGCAGGAGGACCGATCGCCTCGGCGTCGTCGTCTTCGGCAAGGCCGCCTACGTGCTGTCGCCGCCGACGCTCGACTACCACCTGCTGACGCAGATGGTCTCGCAGATGACGCTCAACGTGATCGACGGCAGCGCGACGGCGATCGGCGACGCGCTCGGCACCGCGGTCGCCCGCCTGCGCAGGAGCGACGCGCAGTCGAAGGTCGTCATCCTCCTGACCGACGGCGACTCGAACGCCGGGGCCATCTCCCCCGAGTACGCGACCCACCTCGCGACCTCGCTCGGCGCGAAGGTCTACACGATCCAGATCGGCACCGACGACGAGGTCGAGGTCGAGGACGGCATCGATCTCTTCGGGCAGCCGCGCTACGTGCGCCACCGCTTCCCGGTCAACCCCGCGCTGCTCCAGGAGATCGCGCAGAAGACCGGCGGCGCGTCGTACGTGGCGACCGACGCGAAGGCGCTCGCGGACAGCATGCACGACGTGCTCGACCGGCTGGAGAAGACCCGCTTCGAGGCGTCGAGCGCCGCGTACGAGGATCTCTTCCCGTTCCTGCTCCTGCCCGGGGTGTTCCTGATCGGGCTCGACGCGCTCCTGCGCGCCTGGCTGCTCCGGAGGTTCCCGTGAACTTTGCGGCCCCGTGGTTCCTGCTCGGGACGGCGTTCGCCGCGCTGATCGGCCTCCTGCTCATCCTGGGCGGCTTCGGCGTGGCGCGCGCCGTCAAGCGCTTCGGCGACGAGGATCGCGTGAAGGCGCTCACGACCGCTGATCCGGCGAAGCGCCGCGCCTGGAAGGGCGTCCTGCTCGTGCTCGCGACGGCGCTCGCGTTCGTGGCCGCGGCGCGCCCCCAGTACGGCAAAGGCACGCGGCTCGTGCCGGCGACCAACGTCGACGTGGTGATCGTGCTCGACTACTCGAAGAGCATGTACGCGCGCGACGTCGAGCCGTCCCGCATCTTCCGGGCAAAGGTCGAGGTCGCCCGCCTCATCAAGGATCTCGAGGGCGCGCGCTTCGGCGCGGTCGCGTTCGCCGGCGAGCCGATGGGCTTCCCGCTGACCGCCGACGGCGCGGCGATCGCGCAGTTCTTCCGCCAGCTCGACCCGAACGACATGCCGATCGGCGGCACGGCGATCGCGCGCGCGCTCGACCAGGCGAGCGAGCTCCTGAAGCGCGATCCGAAGTCCGCCGAGCACAAGCGGATCATCCTGCTCGTCACGGACGGCGAGGACCTCGAGGGCTACCCGCTGAGCGTCGCCCAGGCGATCGGCGCCCAGGGCACGACGATCCACGTCGTTCAGATCGGCGGCCGCACGCCGGAGCCGATCCCGGAGATCGGCCAGGACGGTCGCATCGTCGGGTGGCGGACGGATCGCCAGGGCAAGCCGCTCACGACCGAGCTGTCGCTGTCGGGCGAGCAGCAGCTCGCGTCGATCGCGCAGGCCACGCCGGGCGGGCAGATCATCCGCGCGGAGAAGGGGACCACGGGCATCGAGACGATCGCCGCGGAGCTCAGGCGGCAGATGAAGAGCGAGCTCTCGGAGCGGGTCGAGACGGTCTACGCGGACGTCTACTTCTACCCGCTCGGCCTCGCGATCCTGCTCCTCATCGCCGAGGTGTTCCTCAAGGACGCTCCGCGCCGTCGCTTCGTGGCGACGCACCCCGAGGCCGCGCCGAAGCGCGCCGCGCTACTGCTGAAGGAGCGCCCGCTCGGCGCGGACCTCGCGGCGGGAGCGGAGCAGGCGCCTCGGGGCAAGGCGGGAGGGCAGCATGCCGCGTCGTGATCGCAAGCGCGTGGATCTCGCCGGGTTCTTCGCGCGCCGCGGGCGCTGGATCGCGATCGGGCTCGCCGCCGCGTGCCTCACCGGGGCCGCGTTCTCGGCGGCGACCGGGTGCAGCGGGTGGGATCCGACGTCCCCGTTCGAGCGGAACGCGCCGGCGGTCGACCAGGCGATCCGCGATCTCGACGCGGGCAACCTCGAGTCTGCCGAGCAGGCCCTCCAGAGCTACCTGGGGACGGGCCCGTGCAGCGACGCCGGCATCGGGCTGCCGGACTCCGTGCGCCAGAAGCCGAACGGCTCGTTCGATCTCGGGCTCACGCTGTTCCACCTGGCCGAGCGCTACGGTCATCGGTTCGGTGACGAGGAGCTCGCGGACGGCGGGCCGGAGCAGGAGCAGCGCGACGCGCTGCGCGGGATCGAGATCGACTGCGCGCTGGTCCTCGTGAAGGCGATCGGGGCCGATCCGAGCGTGCCGGCCGATCTGCGCGCGCGGGCCCGCTACCTCTCGGGCAACCTCGAGTTCTTGCGGCGCAAGTACGAGGACGCCGTGACGTATTACGACCAGGCGCTGGCCATCATCCCCGGGGTCCTCGAGGAGGCCGGCGGCGACGGCGTCGGCCGGGACGCGGCCTGGAACCGGGCGATCGCCCTGCGGCGCATCGAGGACCAGAAGGACGCCGCGCCGCCGGACGCCGAGCCCGATGCGCCGCCGGACGCCGAGCCCGATGCGCCGCCGGACGCCGAGCCCGACGCGGGTGACGACGGCGGCGACCAGGACGCGGGCAACGACGGCGGCGAGCCCGACGCGGGCGACGACGGCGGCGAGCCCGACGCGGGCAACGACGGCGGCGACCAGGATCAGAGCCCCGACGCTGGCCCGCAGGATCAGTCGCCCGACGCCGGCTCACCCGAGCCACCCGAGCCACCGCGCGAGCAGCCCCAGGAGCCGCCGCAGACCGGCCGGCAGGACGATCGCATCCTCGACCAGCTCGAGGAGGCACCGACGTATCAGGAGCAGGAAGCGAAGAACAAGGCCGGCATGCGGCGCGGCCGCGGCATGGAGGACAAGTGACGCGCCCGCTCGCGCTCGCCCCCCCGCGCCTTGCGCCGCTGGCGACCGCGCTGCTCCTGGCGTTGCTCGCGTTGCTCGCCCCGCTCCGCGCGCGCGCCCAGCAGCAGCCGGAGCTCTCGGCGCGCGCGAGCTCCACCGACGTCGAGGTCGGCGAGCCGTTCACGGTCGAGGTGAAGGCGCTCGTCGAGCGCGGCGCCGGCATGCCCTCCGATCCGGAGCTGCGTGTCCCGCCCGACCTCTCCATCGTCTCCGGCCCGAGCATCGGGACGCAGATGAAGACCCAGCTCGGGGGCGGTGTCATGATCACGCAGCTGGGCATCAGCGCGACGTGGCAGATCGTCGCGAACAAGCCCGGCCGCTACACCATCCCGGGGCCGACGATCTCGTGGAACGGCAGGCGCATGCCGGCGGCTCCGATCATGATCAAGGTCGCGCCGGCGAGCGGGCGGCCTCGCCGGCCGAACAACCCGTTCCTGTTGCCCGGCGGCCCGCTGCAGGGCTTCCCGTGGCCGTTCGGCGGCCCGGGCGGCCTCTTCGACGACGAGCCGACCCAGGACGAGCCCGAGGCCGAGGCGACCGAGCTGGCGATGCCGCGCGAGCCCGACCCAGTGGTGTTCCTGCGCGCCATCCCGGACAAGACGACCGCGGTGGTCGGCGAGCAGGTCACGGTCTCATTCTACCTGTACTTCCGCGAGAACGCCGAGATGACCGAGCCCCGCGCAGCGCCCGCCGCGGACTTCCTTCGCCACCCGCTCCTCGAGGACCCCCGCAACGAGCGGCCCGTGTACACGCGGGTCGGCGGGCACCGCTATGCGGCCCGCCTTGTCGACAAGCTGGCGCTGTTCCCGCTCAAGACGGGCGAGCTGCACACGGGCAGCATGCAGACGCGCATCAGCGCGCGCCGGATCGGCGCGCGCGTGCTGCGCGAATCGAACGACGTCGTCGTCAAGGTCACGGAGCCGCCCCTCGCCGGCCGCCCGTCCGGCTATGTCGTCGGCGACGTCGGTCAGTTCACGCTCAAGGCGACGGTGCAGCCGCGCCAGATCGAGCAGGGCGGCTCGGTGGCCGTGACCGTGCAGGTCGCGGGCACCGGCAACTTCCCCCAATCGCTCCGGGTGCCGGAGCGAACCGGGCTCGAGTGGCTCGACCCGGAGAAGCGCGACGCGATCGAGCCGCGCGGCGGCGCGATCGGCGGCACCCGATCGTTCGGCTACGTCGTCCGGATCCAGGAGAGCGGCGCGGTCGATCTCGGGAAGATCGAGCTCCCCTACTGGGATCCGGCGCAGAAGCGCTACGTGGTCGAGCGCGCCGAGCTCGGCGTCGTCCAGGTCAGCCCGGTGGCTCCTCCGGCGCCGTCCGGACCGCCGTCCAGGGCGCCTCTCGCCGAGGGCGACGGCGCTGGCCGCGGCGAGCCGTTCGCCGGCATGCCGGGGCTCCGCACGTCGCTCGGCCCGCACACCCCGCCCGCGACGCTGCCCCTCGACGGCGCGCCGTTCTGGCTGCTCCTGGCCGCGCCGCCGCTCGCCGTCACGCTGTTCGGCGCGGGCGATCGGCTCCTGCGCCGGGCGCGCGATCGCCGCGCGGCGGGCGCGAGCTCGCCCGCCCGGCTCGCGGCGATCGCCCAGCGCGAAGCGGAGGAGGCGGCCGCGCAGGGGGATCTCGGGGCGACGGCCGCGGCGATCGAGCGCGCGGTGCACCGGGCGATCGAGTCCGCGACGGGCCTCCGCTCGCGCGGCGTCCTGCTCGCGGAGCTCCCGGGCGAGCTGGACCGGCGCGGCGTCCCCGGGCCGCTCTCGTCGCGCGCTTGCGAGGCGCTGGCCGCGTGCGAGGCGATCCGGTTCGAGCCGACCGCGCAGGAGGACGGCGGCGCCGCCGCCGCGGCGCTCGTCGAGCAGAGCCGCGCCGTCGTGACCGAGCTCGCGCGATGGAAGCCCGCGTGAACGGCCGCCGCAGGCGCCTCCTCGCCGGCGCGCTCCTCCTCGCCGGAAGCCTCGCGCCGGCGCTGCCGTCGAGCGAGGCGCGCGCGCAGCCGGCGGAGCCCCCGGAGATGATGTTCCAGGAGGGCACGGCCGCGCTCGGCCGCGGCGAGTACGGCGCGGCGATCGACACGTTCGAGCTGCTCGCCGACCGCGGCTTCGTGCACCCGGACGCGAGCTACAACCGCGGGCTCGCCTACGTCACGCGCGTCCGCGAGGGCGCGGATCGCCCCGGAGACCTCGGCCGGGCGGCGGCCGCGTTCGAGGAGGCGCTGCGGCTCCGTCCGGGCGATGCCGACGCGGATCACGCGCTGGATCTCGTGCGCGCCGAGATCACCCGCCGGCGCTCGCGCCGCGCCACGGACGCCGTCGACGTGCGCCCGACGCTCGGCCGGGTCATCGTCGGCCTCGCCTCGGAGCGCACCTGGGCGGCGGCCACGCTCCTCGCGTCGCTCCTCCTCGCCTTGGGCGTGGTCCTGCGGCGCCGCCCTATCGGCCCTGCGCACGTCGCGGGCAGCGTCCTTGCGCCGACGGCGCTCGTCGCGCTGCTCGCGCTCGTGCCGCTGACCTATGCGGCGCGGCACCTCCGCCTCACGACCCGGGCTGGCGTCGTGGTGGTCCCCGAGGTCCGGCTCCTCGACGAGGACGGGCGCGCGCTGCCCCGCGCGGAGCAGAGCGCGATCCCCGAGGGTGCATCGGTCGAGGTCGGCAGGAGATCGGGCGGGCTCGCGGAGGTCCGCTGGGGCGCCACCGAGGGCTGGGCTCCGGCGTCGAGCATCCGGTTGCTCGCTCCATGAGCCGCGCCATCGTGTGCTAGGTTGTCCGCGTGTGGGTACGCCGCGCAGCCATTCGCCCCGTCCCCTCGTACGCTCAGGTGCCGGCGCGCGTCCTGTCCGAGATCGAGGACCAGCTCGCCGAGGATGACGACGACTCGCGCAAGCAGCTCGACGACGCGTTCACGCGCTTCGAGCAGACGCAGCCTGCGCTCGCGGACCGGATCTCCTCGGTGCTCTCGGGCCCGCTCGACGAGACGGCGCTCGCCCTCGGCTATTTCCTGACGCTGGCGATCTGGCTCGCCTTTGACGAGCTGTTCGGTCAGGACCTCGACGAGGTCACCGAGACGGCGCTCACGGGCGTCGAGGAGTCGCTGAACCTGGACGAGCAGATCCGCCTCCACGATCCTGCCGAGGCTGTCGACTCGGACGACGTCATCGCGATGGAGCAGCCCGACGTCCTCGCCTTCGTGCAGGAGCACCTCGACGCGGCGCTCGAGGCGAACGCGCACGAGGTCGACGTCGACGACGTCCACGCCATCTACCGGGTGGTGCTGATCGAGGTCCTTGCGCTGAGCTACGCCGTCCGCCCGCCCTCGAACTGGGTAGCGCTCACGACAGAGTTCACCGCATAACGCGTTCCCGCCATCTCGCAACGACCGCTCCCCGCACCATCTCTAGACCACGGCGGCAGAGCGGCGTTCACCCGCACAGGAGACGGGCCCAGATCGGCGTTTTCGGTGCTCGGCGCACTGGAGTGCGCCGAGCACCGAAAACGTCGAGGTGGGCCCGTATCCGAAGCGGGTGGACGCCGCTCTAGCGTGCTGAGAAGGTGGCTAGGAAGGCTGGCATCTCGGTGCTGCGGCCGTCATCGAGGACGACGGTTCGGCGCGGGGCATTGATCGCGTCGAGCACTGCGACGAGCTCGCGAAACGGCGTCTTGTTGTCGCTGTGGAGCACGGCCTGATCGGCGCGGCGGTCGCTCGGGGCGCGATGCTCGCCGCTCCGCTCCCACTCGCGCCGGATGGCCTCGCCGAGCTCTCTGTAGCGGATCGCGGTGGCGCCCGCCCCGCCGATCTCGACAGGACGTTTGGGGACGCTCACCTCGCTCAAGACCGTCGCGCCCTGCTTCCACACGAGGTTGAACTGGTCCTCGCCGACATGAACATGCATCGTCCTGAGAGGTTCCTTCTGGCACTCCTCTCCGCACCCCGCGGCGGCAGGCACCTCCGCGCTGGTCTTGAGCCGCGAGTTCGTGACCCACACCGCCGTGATCAGCAGGAAGGCGATGGTCACCATCAGCAGATCGATGAACGGAATCATGTTGATCTCGCTGTTTCGCGCCCGCCTCTCGCCACCTCCCACGTCGACGCCCGCCATGGCTGCCTCCTTGTGTGTTCGTGTTGTCGCGGCGCACTCGCCAGCTCCACGGCCGCGCTGCGATAGGAGGACAGAGGGCGGCGCGCGCCGGATGTTCCTGGAAAGCACCAACGTCCGCTCCCCCGTCACCGGTGAACCGCTCGCGCAGGTGAGCCGCGCCAGCGGCCGACAATGGAAGGGCGAGACGAGCGATCCCTCGGGCGGCCCACGCTCCGCATCGTCCACTATTTCGGAGGCACTTCGCTCCGCCCAGATCAAAAAAAACGCGACGCGTCAATTTTAAGCAGACTCATCATCGGACGCCTTGAACCTGGAAAGGGCGGACGAAAAGCTCGATTTCTTCGGCATAGTCGAGGATGCAGGTGCCTTGCGCCACGGACGAGCGGGCCTCGTACCGTCCTCGGGTCAACGCAGCGTGCCGCCCCCCGTGCGTCATGGCCGAGCTGTCCCTTGACAGACAATCCGTTATAACGGATGATAGACCTACGGGTTGGAGGTGAAGCGGATGCGCCCCCAGAGTGCTCAAGTGATCGACCTCGAGGAATACCGGCAGCAGCGGCGGATGGCTCGGAACGAGCATGCTCCCGAGAGCGACAGGAAGACGTTGTCGGGCAGCTCATTGACCATGCAGGTCACCCTCTGGTGGTTCCCGATGTGGACGTGGATGCCCGTCTGGCAGGTGCGATGAAATCCGTCCGTCAGAACACGCCACGGAGCTCGCCTGGGCTGGTTTCCGGCGATGGGCTCGGCGCGTCGTTGCCCGTGGAGGGCTATCAGAACGACGTGCAAGCGTCCGCCGTATCGACGGGGCGCCCCCCGTCGCCTGCTGGACCGCGCTCACACCGCAAGCCAGAGAGCTTCGCGGGCCCCACGAGCTCGTACTCCAGCCGCACCAATGGAGAGGGGCCGCAGCGGGACGTGGACGAGACGTCTGGAGACGCCTGGGCCTACGAGATGGCCCCACAGGACGCCTCCTCGGCGCTCACCGGCATCGTCGGGGCCAACCTGCGTCGCCTCCGGACCAAGCGTGGGCTCTCCCTCGAGCGGCTGGCGAAGGCGTCTGGCGTGAGCCGGGCGATGCTCAGCCAGATCGAGCTCGGCCAGAGCACGCCGACGATCAACGTGCTCTGGAAGATCGCGCGGGCGCTCGGCGTGCCCTTCTCGGCGCTGATCAGCGACCAGTCGCTCGGCGGCACATCGCTCATCCTGGCCGCGCGCGCCAAGGTGTTGACGTCGCATGACGGCTCGTTCACGTCCCGCGCGCTGTTCCCATTCGACGTGCCGAGGACCGTCGAATTCTACGAGATCACCCTCGCGCCCCTCGCCACAGAACACGCGGATCCTCACCCGCCGGGCACCGTGGAGAACCTCGTGGTGACCGCCGGAACGCTGGAGATGGTCGTCGGCGCCGAGCGCCATGTGCTCGCGACCGGCGACGCGATCATGTTCGACGCCGACGTGCCCCATCAGTACAGGAACCTGACCGATCAGCAGGTCATCCTGTACCTGGTGATGACGTACGTCGAGAAGACAGGCTGACCGGAGCGCTCGACAGCCCGGATCACCAAGGCGCCAAGGACGCCGAGAGGAAAAGGACGTCTCCCGCCGCTCCTCTTCTCCCTCCGGCGCCGCGGCAATTCTGTGTGTCCTGCGCGGCGCTCGGGAAACGCCAGGCGCGCCGCGACGCGGGCGCGATCACTTGGTCTTGCTGGCGACGTTCGAGCCGACGCCCATGTTGCTCATGCCGCTCGCGCCGGCGCTCATGTCCATGCCGGTGCTCATGCACATCATCATCGGCATGTTGCCGCACATCAGCATCATGGGCATGCCCATGCCCATCATCTTCATCATCGCTTCACAGCGCTGGCGCAGCATGTCCATCCCCATGGCATCCATGGGAATCATTTTGCAGACCATCCCCTCTTTGTCCATCTCACAGGTCATCCGCGCCATGCTCGGCATCTGACCCATCATCCCCATCATCTGGGGCATCATCCCCATCATCTGGGGCATCATCCCCATCATCTGGGGCATCATCCCCATAGGCCCCATCATCGGCAGGCTCATCATGGGCATCATGGTGTTTCCCTCCGCGCTGCGTTGGTTTCGTTCGCGGTCCAGGCTAGGTGCCCACGTAGGTAGGGGCAAGCAACGCCACCTGGTCGCGCCCCTTTTCCTCCGATAGAGCAGACATGTCGCCGCCCCCGACGGATGCTGCGCCGGTTGAGCTCGATGCCCACGTGTGGTTGTGTTCGTTCGGACAGTCGATGACAGGGGGGGGCCTCATGAACCGCGCGGCCTCGCTCCGGTCACAGGACAGGAGCGCTACGTCTCAGCGCCCGAGATACGCGGATAGCTCCGCATACCGCTCCTGTCCGAGGACATGAATGGTTGGGACGCGGTGCAGCGTCGCCCCCTGGACTGCCGGACGCGATGGCGGGCCCGACGCGGGGCCGGCAGAATCGACAGCTGACCGACGCCGGCCAAGCATCACGCCGAGGCGTCGCGCGCCCGTCCGCGCTATCATCGCGCCGCCTCGTCCCGGGCAGCCTTGCCCCCGCCGCATGTCCCAGCCCCCTACCGCGCCCGCGTTCGCCGAGATGACCGTCGGCGCGCACCGCCTCGCGCTCCTCAAGGACGGCGCGCAGGCCTACCCGGCCATGCTCGAGGCCATCGCCGGCGCCCGGCGCACGATCTGCCTCGAGACGTACATCCTCCGGGGCGATCGCACCGGCCAGCGCTTCGCCGAGGCGCTCAAGGAGCGGGCGGCGGCTGGCGTCGAGGTGAACGTCCTCTTCGACGCCTGGGGCTCTTCCGTCTCGTCGTCCTTCCTCGACGGGCTCCGCCGCGCCGGCGTCCGGCCCCTCGCGTTTCGCCCCCTCGACCTCTCCGCCCCGCTCGGGAAGGTCGCCCGCCGCGATCACCGCAAGGCGCTCATCGTCGACGGTGTGATCGCCTTCACGGGCGGCCTCAACCTCTCCGACGACTACGCGGCTCCGGAGCATGGCGGCGCCGACTGGCGCGATACGCATCTCCGCATCGAGGGCCCCGCCGCCGCCGAGCTTCAGTACTTCTTCTTGCGCACGTGGCAGCGCACAGGCGGCGCCCCCATCGACGACGAGCGCTACGGCTACGCCGAGCGCAGACCCGACCCCGCCGTCCAGATCATCAGCAACGACCTCCCCCGCCGGAGACACCGCCACGGCATCCGCGACGCCTACCGCCTCACCATCGAGCGCGCCCGGCGCAGGATCTTCATCACCAACGCTTACTTCCTGCCGCCGCTCCGGATCATCCACGCGCTCTCGGCCGCGGCTCGCCGCGGCGTCGACGTCAGGATCATGGTCGCCGGCACCACCGACGTGCCCGCGGTCCTGCTCGCGTCGCGCGCGATCTACGGCCACCTCCTCGACGCCGGCGCCCGCCTGTTCGAGTGGCGCGGCCGCGTCCTTCACGCCAAGACCGCGGTCGTCGACGGCCTCTGGTCCACCGTCGGCTCCACCAACCTCGACAGCCAGTCGCTCCGCATGAACCTCGAGGTGAACGCCGTCGTCTCGCACCGCGGGTTCGCGGGCGCGATGGAGCGGATGTTCGCCGACGATCTCGCCCACTGCCGCGAGATCACCGTCGCGCGCTGGGCCCGGCGCCCCCTCTGGGAGCGGGCCGCCTCGTGGACGGCCTACCTCGCGCGCGACTGGCTCTGATCCCCGCGCGGTCCGCCGCGCTCGACCGGGGGTGCTACCGTTCCGGCATGTCCGATTTCCGCCGCTTCCGCGGCACCGAACGCTACCTCACGAGCGAGGCGCTCGAGGCCGCCGTCAACTGCGCGCTGGTCCTGGAGCGGCCGCTCCTCGTCAAGGGAGAGCCCGGCACCGGCAAGACGCTGCTCGCCGAGGCCATCGCGCGGAGCCTGTCGGCCGAGCTCATCACATGGCACGTCAAGAGCACCACGCGGGCCCAGGACGGGCTCTACGTCTACGACACCGTGCAGCGGCTCTACGACGCGCGCTTCGGCGACGGCGACGTCCGCGACATCCGCCGGTACATCAAGCTCGGCCCGCTCGGTAAGGCGTTCAACGCCCCGGCGCGCGTCGTGCTCCTCATCGATGAGGTCGACAAGGCGGACCTCGAGTTCCCGAACGATCTCCTCCACGAGCTCGATCGGATGCGCTTCCGCATCGCCGAGACCGGCGACGAGATCGCCGCGCGGGAGCGGCCCGTCGTGATCATCACCAGCAACAACGAGAAGGAGCTGCCGGACGCCTTCCTGCGCCGCTGCGTCTTCCACTTCATCGATTTCCCGGAGCCCGAGCTCATGCGGGAGATCGTCCGCGTCCACCACCCCGATCTCGATCGGACGCTCGCCGACCAGGCGATGCAGGTCTTCTACGAGATCCGGAAGAACACCCGGATCCGGAAGCGCCCCTCGACGAGCGAGCTCATCGACTGGATCGCCGTCCTGCGGAGGGCGGGCGTGGGCGAGGTGAAGCTCGACAAGGCGCTGCCGTTCCTCGGCGCGCTGCTCAAGAAGGAGCAGGACCTGGTCGCGCTGGCCGATCAGCTGGCGGGCGGCAGGCGGTTCCGGTCGTAGCGATGTTCGTCGCGTTCCTCTACGAGCTCCGGGCCCGCAAGGTCCCGGTCGGCGCCCAGGAGGCCGTCGGCCTCGCGCGCGCGCTCGCCGCGGGCCTCCACGAGAGCTCGCTCGAAGGCTTCTACCACGTGGCGCGGGCGATGCTGGTCCACTCGGAGGCGCACCTCGACGACTTCGATCTGGCGTTCGCCCAGCACTTCCGCGGCGTGCACGTGGAGGCCAAGGCGGTCACGGAGGAGCTCCTCTCGTGGCTCCGGGATCCCGTCAAGATGCGCGCCCTGTCCGACGAGGAGAGGGCCATGATCGAGGAGCTCGATCTGGAGGAGGTGCTCCGGCGGTTCGAGGAGCGCCTCCGCGAGCAGCGCGAGCGCCACGACGGGGGGAACCGGTGGATCGGGACCGGCGGCACCTCGCCGTTCGGCCGCGGCGGCTTCCATCCGAGCGGCATCCAGGTCGGCGGCCCCGCAGGCGGGCGCAGCGGCGCCGTGCAGAACGCCGACGCCCGCCGCTACCGCCCCTACCGCAGCGATCTCACGCTCGACGTGCGCCAGATCGAGGTGGCGCTGCGCAAGCTGCGCGCCTTCGCGCGCGAGGGCGGCGATCGCGAGCTCGACATCGAGGCGACGATCGACGCGACGGCCAGGAACGCGGGCGAGATCGAGATCGTCACGAGGCCCCCGCGCCGGCCAAACACGCGCGTGATCCTGATGATGGACGTGGGCGGCTCGATGGATCCCAGCGCCGCGCTCGTGTCGCAGCTCTTCAGCGCGGCGAAGCGCGCGACGCACTGGAAGGAGCTGAGGAGCTACTACTTCCACAACTGCGTCTACGAGAGGGTCTTCAGGACCGAGGGGCTCCTCGATCCGGTCCCGGTGCGCGAGCTCCTCCGCGAGTGCGGCAAGCACCACAAGCTCGTGATGGTCGGAGACGCCTCGATGGCGCCCTACGAGCTGCTCGGCTCGTCGGGCTCCGGCGGCGGCGCGGGCGCCTCGTTCGACCCCGACGCGCGGCTGCCCGGCGTCGCCTGGCTGATGATGCTCCGCGACCATTTCGACCGCGCCGTGTGGCTGAACCCGGACGGGATCGGCCCCTACCCCCACCCGACCGTCGACGCGATCAAGGGTATCTTCCCGATGTTCGCGCTCACGCTAGAGGGCCTGGGAGAGGCCATCGCCGAGCTCGTCCGCGGCCACCGCCGCGCCTGATCCGTGCGGCGCGCGGGCCCGGGTCAACGGCCTGCGCGCCTGAACACCTCCGCCGTGGCCGACGCGACGAGGGCGCGGTCGAGCCAGCGGTCGAGCTCGCGCTCGCTCCTGCACGACGAGATCTTCGCCGCGGCCGCCTTCGTGAGCCGCAATCCTCGCCGATCGAGGACACGCCTCAGCGCGTCGCGCTTGCCCTCGAGGATTCCCTCCTCGCGCCCCGCTTCGCGCCCCTCTTCGCGGCCTTCCTCGCGCCCCTGCTCGCGGCCTTCTTCGCGCCCCTGCTCGCGGCCTTCCTCGCGCCCTGCATCGAGCACCGCGTCGAGATCCTCGTATCCGCGCCGCTGGAGGAGGTTGGTCAGCGTGCTCTTCTCCGCCTCGCTGCGGTCGTAGAGCGCCTCGACACGGACCGCGTTCTTCAGGATGCCCGGCGCGCTCAGCAGCTCCCCGGGGAGCGCGACGCGCACCTTCCGGTGCGGCTCGTGCACTTCGACCCGCCGTGGACCGATGAGGCGCACCACCCACAGGAGCTTCGTACCGGCCGCGAGCAGGTCGGCGATCTTCTCCTTCAGCGCCTCCTCGTCCTGCCCCACGTCGGCGTACTCGATCGCGAGCTCCGGCACGCCCTTCACCCAGCCCGGCCTGTCGGGCACGTTCCCCACCGCGACGTCCGGCGCCCGGAGGGTGCCCGGCTCCGGGGAGTACCCCGTGTCGACGCCCACCTCCTTGACCGCCGGGTCCCACCCCACGACCGAGCTGCCTAGCTGGTTCGGCCCCGAGGCACGCCCCCCCGTGGGGGCGCAGTAGACGGGGTGGCCGTTCGACAGCTCGTACGGATCACCCGCGCGGAGGTGCTCCGCGCGAAAAGGGCCGCGCTCCGTCGTCCGGCGCTTGACCTGCATGAGAGGACGATAGCACGCCGAGGATGCGTCCCGGCGAGCTCGCCCCGCTCCGCGCCCGTCACGCGTTCGGCAACCACATACGGAACGCCGCGCCCCCGCACCGGCCCGCCGTCGCGGTGATCTCACCGCCGTGCGCCTCGACGATGACCCGGCTCAACGCGAGGCCGAGGCCGGTCCCCTTCACCTTGGCGGTCGCGAGCGGTTCGAAGAGGTGGTCGGCCACGCACGGATGAACGCCAGGGCCGTTGTCCTCGACCTCGAGGTGCGTGCGCTCATCACCCCTCCACGCCCGCGTGACGATCTCGCCGCCAGGCCCTTGGTCGAACGCCTCGATCGCGTTGAGATAGAGGTTCGAGAAGACGCGCTCGAGCAGGATCGGGTCACACAGGAGCGTGAGGTCGGCCGGCGCGACGGCGACCTCGAACCGGACCGCCGTGGGCAGCACCAGCGCGTGCCGCGCGCTCTCGATGAGCCGGCCGAGGTGCGCCGGCTCGCGCCGCAGCGGCTCGCCGCGCGCCAGCCCGAGGACGCTGCCGATGACCTCGTGCGCCTTGCGGATCTCGCACGTCACCCGGTCGAGGTGGCGCAGCAGGCAAGGCCGATCGTCGAGGTCGCGCTGCGCCAGGTAGAGCGACGACTCCGCGACCGCGAGGGCGTTGCGCAGCTCGTGGGCGACGCTCGCGCCGACCGCCCCCGCCGCGGCCAGGCGCGCCGCGCAGCACGCCGTCTCCTGACCCTCCTTTGCCATAAAGCAAAGCGCAGCGTAGCCGATCCCCGAGCGATCGCCCGCGCACGCTCTGCGCCCAGTTCGCTGCCGTCGCCGGGAGGATCTTTACGACACGACCGTCCTGGGCTGGCTCACTCGGCGTCCGCGGCGAGCGGGAGGGCCGGTGTTCGCTCCGGAGCCGGCTTGACGCGGCGCGCCCGCTCGAGATCGAACAGCGAGAAGCGCTCGCCCGCTGCGGAGCCCGCCGGCGAGGTACGGCCGAACAGCTGAAGCCGCACGGCGCGGTGCGGCGGCGGCGTGATCGCGCCCGGCGCCTCCCCCGGCTCTCCCGTGATCACCGCCGCGACCTCGGACGACTTCACCGCACCCGAGCCGCGGATATCGACCTCGACCTCGAGGGCGACGAGATCGCCGACGAGCCCGGCGCGCGCGAGCGCCGAGTGGACCTCGGGCCCGCCGACCTCGGCCCGCACGAGGTACTGGCGCACGTCGACCATCTTGGCGAGCCGGTCGATCTCCCGGCGGATCGGGAGCGACGCGGCCGAGAGGGCGGCGCTGCAGCGGGCGGCGAGGAGCGCCTCCGCGTCGCCGCCGATCGCGGAGCGCGCGAAGGCGAGCGCGTAGCGCGCGCCGGCGATGAGCTTGCTCAGGGACGGGTCCTCCGGGCCGAGCTTGACGGCGCCGCTGAACACGAGCCCGCGCGGGCTCGCGGCCGACATCGCGGCGACGAGCGCGTCGAGCGCGGCGGGATCGAGGTCGCGCTCGAGGCGGAGGTCGACGTACTCGTCGAGGCTGATCACGCCGAGCGAGAGCGCCGGCGAGAAGGTCATGTCGGGCTTCGGGTGGAAGCCCGCGGTGTAGGTCATCGGCGCGCCGACGCGCCGGAGCACGCGGGGCAGCTCGCGCACGACGTCGAGGTGGCCGAGCAGCGCCATCGGCCCGGCCTTCTCGAAGCGGAAGCGGTAGCGGAAGCCGCCGCGCCCCTTCGGCGCAGGCGCGATCCGCCGCGCGCGCTGGGGCGCCTCCCCTGCGGCGCGCGAGGGTTCCCTGTCGTCGCCGCTCTCCGGCGCCGTAGCAGCGACGCTCTCCCGCCCCGCGCCGCCGTCGCTCTCCCGCTCCGCGCCGCCGTCGTTCGCCGGCGCGGCAGAGGGACCCGCGGCGCCCGCGGGCGGCGCGGCGCCTGCGTCGGTGAGCACCGGCAGCGAGCGCCGGTGAGCGCCGAGCCGATCGAGGAAGGTGAGCCGCTCCTCGCGCATCTGCGTCATGTCGCAGGCGACGCCGCAGTCGTAACAGACGAGCCGCCGCGTGTCGGCCCTGGCGTCGTCGAGGTTCGTGTGGTGGACGAACGTGCCGGCGACCTTGCCGCACGGCGGGCTAAGGCGGCTCTGGAGCGCCTTCCTGTACTCCTTCGCGAGGAAGCCCTCCTCGAGGCCGACATCGATGTGATCCCAGGGCAGCCGCGCCGTCACCGGGAGGGTGCCGAGGTACTTCGCGCGGTCGACGCCGACGTGCGTGAACGCCTCCTCCCACACGGCGAGATCGAGCTGGTCCTCCCACGAATCGAAGCGGGCGCCGTGCCGCCAGGCCCGCTCGAGGACGTCGGCGAGGGGGCGGTCGCCGCGGGCGAAGATGCCCTCGAGGACGCTGGCGTTAGCCTCGTGGGTCTTCAGCGTGACGGCGCGATACGGCCGTACCGTGTCCTTGAGCATCTGCTGCTTGCGCCCGACCTCGGCGAGCGTGTCCATCGCCGCCCACTGGAAGGGCGTGTGAGGCTTCGGCACGTGGGTCGAGACGCTGACCGTCACGTCGACCGGCTTGCCCTTGCCCGCCGCCCTCCTCCCGGCGCCGGCCGCGCGGGCACCCGTCTCGACGATGCCGCGCACGTCCTCGTCGGTCTCGGTCGGCAGGCCGATCATGAAGTAGAGCTTCATCTTGCCCCAGCCCCGGCTGAACACGCGCTCGGCCGTCTCGAGGAGCTGCTCCTCCGTGACGTTCTTGTTCACGACGTCGCGCATCCGCTGAGAGCCCGCCTCCGGCGCGAAGGTGAGGCCCGTCGCGCGCACGCGCTTGAGCTCGTCGAGCAGGTCGGGCTCGAGCCCGTAGGCGCGCAGCGACGAGACGCCGAGCGAGATGCGCTCCGCGGTGAGGCGCTCGGTGACCTTCTTGATGAGCGGCGAGATGCACGAGACGTCGGCGGTCGACAGCGCCGTGAGCGAGACCTCGTCCTGGCCGGACCGCTGCACCGCGCGCATCACGGTGTCGACGATCTGCTCGGGATCGCGCTCGCGGACGGGTCGGTAGATCATGCCGGCCTGGCAGAAGCGGCACCCCTCGGTGCAGCCGCGGGCGATCTCGATCGACATGCGGTCGAAGATGGCCTCGGGCCCGCCGGTGGGGCTCTCGTCGGGGAACGGGTACCTGTTCAGGTCGACCAGGGCGCGCTCGATCGGGAACGGGATCCCGGAGGCGAGCGGGCGGTCCACGACCTCGAAGCCGGTGTCGGGATCGACCCGGGTCGCGTAGAGCGAGGGCACGTAGACGGCGCCGAGGCGCGCGATCGCGACGAGCCGCTCGCGCCGCGGCACGCCCTCGCGCTTGAGCCGCGCCCACAGGAGGGCGACCTCGGTCGCCTTCTCCTCGCCGTCGCCGATGACGAGGGCGTCGAGGAAGGGGGCGATCGGCTCGGGGTGGGTCGCCGTCGGGCCGCCCGCGATCACGATCGGGTCGTCCTCGCCGCGGTCCGCCGCGCGCAGCGGGATGCCGCCGAGGTGCAGCATCGTGAGGATGTTGGAGTACGTGAGCTCGAACTGCAGGGAGAAGCCCACGACATCGAAGTCCCTGAGCGGGCGCGCGGACTCGAGGGACACGAGCGGCAGCCCGCGCTTCACGAGCTGGGCCTCCATGTCGATCCAGGGCGTATAACAGCGCTCGGCCAGCGTGCGCGGGTCGTCGTTCAGGAGCTTGTAGAGGATCTTGAAGCCGAGGTGGCTCATCCCGATGTCGTAGACATCCGGGAATGCCAGGCAGACGCGCGCCTCGACCGACGCCCAGTCCTTCACGACCGAGCCGACCTCGCCGCCCGCGTAGCGCGCGGGCTTCTCGACCTGATCAAGGAAGGAGGCGTACGGGTGATCGGCGAGCAGGGGGAGGCTGTCCATGGCGCTTCGGCGCGTAGCATGGCCGGCCGGCGCCGGCACCCGCGGCTCGCTCGAGCCAGCTCGATCCGCCGTCCGGGGCCGCAGGCCGGAGCGGCGCGGCGGCCTGCTTGGGGTATGCTCACGACGTGCGCGAGCGTGATGCCCATCATGTGGAGCTCGACCGGGCGCGGCACGTCGAGTATCGGGACCCCAGCGAGTTTGACCGGATCGCCTTCGCCATGCGCACGCTGGACCGCCTCCGGCCGAAGCGGATGACGGTGGCCGTCTACCCCGCGCTCGCCGCGATGCGCGTCGAGCGCGGGAACAACTTGCACCGCGGCGAGGGCGGCTCCTGGGCGATCGTCGGCATCCCGCCGCACGCGAGCCGGGAGCACATCGCCTACGCCCTCGCCGAGCTCGCTGGCGTCGAGTCGGTGCCCTACGCCGTACAGAGCCTCCTCGCCGCCGACAGGAACACGGACGCCTAGGCGCACGCCGTAACGCCGGAGCGCCGCTGCACGGACATCGCCGCCGTCCCGAGATCGGCCGCGCGCGGCGGCGGGGCGGATGGTATTGCGCCCCGCACGAGGGAGAGCGACGCTGCCCTCCGTGCCTGCTCCGATCCGGCAACACATCGCGCGCCACCGCGCAGCGAAGGCGCTGTGGAGCGTCATCGTCAGCCTGGATCGCCACAACGGGCCGCGGGCCGCGAGCGCGATGGCCTTCGACGCGTTCCTCAGCCTGATCCCGCTCGCGGCCTTCGCCGGCTATGTGCTCAGCCGGATCCACCAGTGGTCGGATGTGGTGGTGCGTCCCATCCTGCAGGCGGCGCCCCCGGACGTCGCGAAGCTCGTCTCGGAGGAGCTCATCCGGCTCTCGCAGTCGTCGGCGGTCGCGCCGATCAGCATCACCGGCTTCCTCTGGATCACGTCCTCCGGGCTCTCGACCGCCATGGGCGTGTTCGACACGATCTACAACACGCGCGAGCGCCCCTGGTACGTGCGCAGGGCGATCGCAGCGGCGTGCGTGATGGCCAGCCTGGCGGTGGTGCCCGTGGTCGCCGGCGTCGGCGTGCTGATCGGCACGCTCTCCGGATCGATCGGCGCCCGCATCGTCGCCTTCGCCCTCCCTGGAGGCCTCGTCATCTGCATGGTGGCCGCCTTCTTCAGGATCTCGATCCAGCGCCCGAACATCGAGCGACGCCGGATCTTCCCGGGCGCGGTGCTCACGGTGGTGCTCTGGTCCGCCGTGTCGACCCTCTTCTCACTCTACGTCGCCACGCTCGGCCGCTACGCCACGTTCTACGGGAGCCTCGCGACCGTCGCGATCTTCCTGTTCTGGCTGTGGCTCCTGGCGCTTGCGCTGCTCATCGGGGGCGAGCTGAACGCGCGCCTGGAGCGGGAGCGCGCCGGGGTGATGTCGATTCCGCCCCCCGGCAAGTGGAGCGCGCTCGAGCTCTCCGAGCTGCCCGAGCTCTCCGACCTGCCCCAAAGCGTCACGCCGCCGCCCCAGAGCGTCACGCCGCTGCCCTTGAGCGCCACCCTCCCCCAGGGCGCAGCGCTCCCCCGCGGGGCCGCGGCGCGGCTCGGCGACGCCCAGGGCGCGGACGAGGACGAAGCGCGCGGCGCACCGAGCTCGCCGCGCGAGCACCAAGCCGCCGGGTAGGTCGAAGCGGCGGGAGGCCAACGCCCCCGGCGGCCGCGCGCTGAAGGACGGACGGTCGACGCCCGACGGTTCGGCTCGGCACGGGCGGTGAAAGCGCCGTCGCTCGTCCGCCACTCGGCGCTCACTCGGCGCGCATTCGCACGGTGGGTGCGCGCAGTTCGCGCAGGGGCATGTCGAGGGCGGGCGTGAGGGGGAGCAGTCGAGCGTGCACGCGCACTACGGAGCGGGGGGTGACGAGGGCGGCAACCGACGCGCCACGCCTTTGCCGGGCGACGCCGGGCTGTACTTTCTGGGGGCGCTGCACGAGCTCGTCGCCGTCGGCCTGCACCGCCCCGCGCTCGAGGCGCTGTGCGCAGGGCAGCGCGACCTCGCGGAGCCGCCCATCGACCGCGCCTACCTGCTCAAGATCCTCGACGAGGAGATCTGCCGGCAGTTCGGGCATCCGCTCCGGCCGCTCATCGAGCTCGTGCTCAACGCGGCCGACGCGGCCCGCGCGCCGCAGCCCGTCGTCGACATCGCCGTCACCGACGGGCGCGTCGAGGTCAGCGACGCCGGCGCCGGCATGGGGCTCCGGGCAATCCTCTCACGGCTGCTCATCCCGTTCGCGACGGACAAGCGGCCAGGGATCGATCTCGGCCGGTTCGGGGTCGGGTTCTTTTCCGTGCTCGGGCTGGGGCTCTCGGATCCGGAGAGCTTCAGCCTCCACCTCACCACCGGCGACGGCGTCGAGGGATGGGCGATCCGCGTCGTGGCCTGGCCCAGCGCGGGCGACGCGCCTGCGGCCGCCTCGGAGGAGCTCGGGCAAGCCCGCGGCCGCGCGTCGCCCGAGCTCACCGCCGCCCTGATGTGCTCGGTGCGCCGGATCGCGCCGCTGCTCGGGACGCGCGTGCGCGTCACGTCGGCGCTGCTCGAGACGGCCACGGTCCGCGCGTACCTGCGCGACGCGCTCCACTTCTTCCCCGCGAGCCGCGCCCTCGTGCTGCTCGACGGCGCGGCCGTGAACGACGGCCGGCTGATCTCCGGCGGGCAGCTCATCCAGGAGCGGGTCGCGGTCGCGCCGCAGCCCCCCGGCGCGGCCGCGCTGGAGGCGCGGACCCACCTCGAGGGGGAGCGCGACGACGCGCTCCTCGCGCGCTTCCACGTCGGCGGGCGAGGGCTGCTCCCGAGCATCTCGGCGGCCACCTTCCATGCCGGGGTCAAGGTCGACGCCTGCCTCGCCCTCGCCGAGCTCGCGCTCATCGATTTCCCGGCCGCCGTGGAGCTGACCGAGGGGCGGGACGCGCTCAAGGTCGGGCCAGAGTTCACCGCGGTCGCGACGGCCTTTTACCGGCGCCTCATCGAGCTCGCCGCGGCGAGCGGTGAGGGCCGGCGCACGCGCGACAGGCTCGCCGAGATGGCCGCCCAGATCAGCGCGCTCATGCTGCAATCCGCGGGCTGGGACGAGGTCGCCCTCGATCTCGCGCGCGCCCTGCTCGGCCCCGAGCGCTGCATGGTGACCCCCGAGCGGCGCGAGGCGCTGCTCGGGTTCCTCGGGCCGAGCGTGGCCGAGCGGCTGTTCGTGCCGGAGAGCTTCTGGGCGGAGCGCGAGTGGCAGCCGCACCTTCCCGGCGAGCGCGAGCTGCTCGAGGACGAGCTCGAGATCGACGCGCCGGAGACGCTCTCGGCCCTGGCGCGGCGTCGCGGCGACCTTTCGGGGCTGCCGCTGCTCGTCGCGCGGGCGACGAGCCCGCACACGACGATGGTCGCCCTCTGCCGGAGCCGGCTCCAGCCAGACCGCGGCGCGGGCGCGGCGGCGCGCCGGGCGCCGGGCGCGCCGCCGCTCCCCGACGCGCCGGGGCGGCGGCCGGCCGGGCCGCTGCCGTGCCTCGGCACGCGCCGGCTCCTGCTCATCCGCGACGACAGCGCGGCGGTGCGGCGCCCCTCCGGCTGGAGCGATTGGTACGCGCTGCGGGCCGCCTTCGACCGGGCCTCCGGCGTGCGCGAGGCCGATCTCGAGCGCGATCTCATCGTCGGCGAACCCGTGGACGGGACGGCCTTCGCGGCGCCCCGGCCCGGCGAAAGGACGTCTGGAGGCGAGCCATGACCCAGATCTCGTACGGGCTTTTCTCGGAGCTCTTGCTCGTGCGGATCCACGGGCGCGCCGAGGCCTACCTGCAGGCGAGCAGCGCGGAGCGCCTCGCGCTCGTCGCCGCCTGCCGCGGCGAGGCGACGGTGCCCGACCTCGCGCAGCGCATCCTCTCCCGCACCATCTACGCGCAGGCGTCGTCCCGGATCGGCCCGCTCCGCGAGCTGCTCCAGAACGCGCTCGACGCGTCCCCGCCGGGCGCCCGCATCGACGTCCGCTCGTCCGAGGACGGGCGCGAGATCTCGGTCACCGATCAAGGCCGCGGCATGGGCCGGACCGAGCTCCTCGCCGACCTGCTCGTGCCCTTCCGGAGCGGCAAGGCGGGCGAGCCCGACGCGATCGGCGAGCACGGGATCGGCTTCTTCTCCGTGCTCGAGATCGCGCCGTGGATCGAGGTGGTCACGGCGACGCCCTCGGGCGGGCACCGGCTGCTCGTCGCGCCGCTCGGCGGGGGGCCGCCCTACGAGGACTTCTCGTGGACGCTCCTGTCCCTGCCCCGCCCCCCGCCCGCGCCGTACGCGGACGGCGGCCGCGCGGGCGCCCCGGCGCGCCGTGTTGACGAGCGCGCCTCCGAGCCGCCGCGCCGCCCGACGACGGGCACCTCGGTGAGGCTGTCGCTCGCGCAGCCGATCTCGCGGCCGGCGCTCGCCGCGGAGGTCACCGCGGCGGTGGGGCTGGTCGACGCGACCGTCGCGCGGATCTACGTGGACGGCGCGCTCGTCAACACGGCGCGAGGGCGCCTCCGCCGCGCCGCGGAGGTGCCGCTCCGGCTCCCGCCGTCGGGCGAGCTCTGCGGCGCGGTCGAGCTGTTCGTGGGCCGGGGCGACGGCATCGAGCCGCAGCTCACGATCACCCAGAAGGGGCTCACGGTGGCGACGCGGATCGACCCCTTCCCTGGCCCCGAGCTCGGGCTTCACCGCGAGCTCGCGCGGGCGATCACGGCGGCGGGGTTCGGCCTGGTCGCGGAGCTGCCGCTCAGCGTGCCGCTCAACAAGGGCCGCTCGGCGGTCGCGGCGACCGCGTCCACGGCGGTCGAGGCGGCGCTCGTCGCGGCCTTCGAGCGGTTCGTCCTGCGCGACGCGCTGTACGACCGCGAGCTCCTGCGCGCGGTCGATCACCGCCTCTCCTCGGTCCTCGACCGGCTCCTCCACGCGGCGCTGCTCGGCGAGAGCATCACGATCGCGTCCGCGCAGGCGGTGGACGAGCTCGATCCGGTCGCGCGCACCCCCACCGTGGCGGCGCCCGAGCACGTCATCCGCTTCGCGAGCGGGCTGCTCGACGCGCCCCTCTTCCGGTCGATCGTGGTCGACGCCGGCCAGCGGCCCTCGGGGGCGGCGCTGTCCGCGCTCGGCCAGGTCCACTACCGGAGCGCGCCGCTGACGCTGCGCGAGCTGCTCCAGGCGCACCGGACCGGCGCGCTCCGCCCGCTCGATGCCGCGCCGTCGCTGTCGTCGAGCCAGGTCCGCAGCACCGCCCGCTGGCCGCTCGGCGCCTCCGGTCCGGGGCCGGAGGCCGCCGTGGCGCGGGAGGCCGCCGGCGTGCGGCCCGGGGATCTCGTGTACCTCGCGCTCGACGAGCCGCTCGCGCAGGCGTTCTGGCGGCGCCTCGCGAGCGAGGGCGCGGCGTCGCAGCCCCTCCAGGCCGCCGCCGGGGCGCCTCCGCGGGCGCCGGGCGCAGCGCCCTGCCCGATGCCCCGCACCTCGCGCGAGGCGCTCCTCAAGACCGCGATCGACGTGCCCGGCGTCCGCGCCGTGGCCGCGGCCATGACGATCATCGAGCGGCTCGACGCGGCGATCTCCGAGTCCACGGATCTGCCGGCGTCGCCGATCTGGGTGCACCAGGACCTCTACGGCCCCGACGAGATGGCGCACACCGACGGGAGCGGGATCAGCGTGAACCTCGCGTCGGCGCGGGTGCGGGCGCTGCTCACGGCGGTGCTCCTGCGCGACGATGCGGTCGCCTTCACGGCGCTGGCGGATCTCCTGCTCCACGAGAAGACGCACGTCTCGCTGGCGAGCTACGTCCCGCGCCCGACGGCCGAGCACGGTACGAGCTTCTACCGCCGCAAGGACTGGATGCGCCGCCGCCTGCTCGCGGCGATCGCGAGCGGCGCGGTCGCCGACCCGATGCGCTGGCTCTCGGTGGCGCGGCGGGGGCTCGCGAGCGCGGCGCTGCCGGCGCCGTCGGAGCTCTCGCAGGCGTTCCTGGCGGCGGCCGCAGCGGCATAACGCATCTCATCCTCCGGAGACGGGTGGTTCGACCGCGGGCGAGATCGCCGCGGCGGCGTCGCGCGAACGCGCGCTACGCCGCCGCGGATCTCCCCATCGCGTAGGCGATGCCGCTCTGGAGCGTCTGCTTCGTCACCATGCGGCCGAGGTCGACGCCCATCGCCACGAGCGTCTGCGCCACCCTGGGGCTGATCCCGGTGAGCACCGCGCGGGCGCCGAGCAGCCTCAGCGCGTCCGCGGTCCGGATCAGCAGGCTCGCGACCTCGGTGTCGACAAGCTTCACGCCGGTGATGTCGATGATCACGACGCCGGCGCCCCTCGCCTGGACGCCCTCCAGCGCCGTCGCCATCAGCTGGAGCGCCCGCGGCGGGTCCACCGTCCCCACGAGCGGCATGACCACGACCCGATCGGAGATCGGGATGAGCGGCGTCGACATCTCCGCGAGCCGCTCGTCCTTGACCCGCAGGATCTCCTCCTGGAGCGCCGTGCGCATGGTCTCCGCGCGCTCGCGCTCCACGAGCTCGCGCGCGAGCCGATCGTTGGCCTCCCGCAGCTCGGCGGTCCGGCGCCCGACCTCGCCCTCCAGCCCCTCGTTGGCGCGCCGCAGATCGGCGCTCGCCGCCTCGACCTTCGCGTAGAGCAGCGCGTTCTCCACCGCGATCGCCGCCTGCGACGACAGCATCTCGCACATCTCCAGCCGCGACGCGGTGAACGCGCCGTACGCCGCGTTGTTCTCCAGGTAGAGCACGCCCGTGAGGCGACCCCGGTGAGAGAGCGCGACGCACAGGACGGAGCGCGGGCGGCGCGCGATGACGTACGGGTCGGCGGCGAAGCGACTGTCCTGCGTGGCAGCGTTCAGGATGACGGGCTCCTTGGTCCTGGCCACGTAGCGCACAACCGCCTGAGCGACGTCGCCGCTCTGCTCGAGGGGGAGCGAGAGGCCCACGAGCACGCTGCTCGGCTCGACCGTGGCGGTCGCCTCGACCAGCAGCTGGCCTTCGCGCGCGAGCAGCAACGCGCCCCGCTGCGCGCCGGCGCTCTCGAGGACGAGCCCCATCAGGCGCTCGAGCACGTGATCCAGCACGAGCTCGCCGGAGATGGTCTGCGCTGCCCGGAGGATCGTCGTCGTATCGAGGAGCGCCGCGCTCTTCGACGTGGTGGTGGTGGGCAGCGACACCGACGTCAACCGTTCGCCTGACGGCGGCGCCGCGGACTCCTGGAGGAGAGGGAGATGATGCTCCGCCAGGTGCGACGCCTTCGCGATCGCCCCCCAGCGGCGATAGGCGTCGTACGCCTCGGTCATGTGGACGCGCGCCGCCTTCATCTTCCCTGTGGCCGCGAGGAACTTCGCGCACAGCTCGTTCGCCAGCGCCTCCTCGTGGACGAACCCGCTCTGGCGCGCGCCGGACATCGCCTCGTCGTAATGCGCCATCGCCTCGACCTCCTTCCCGGCCACGCGCGCCACCTCGGCGAGCACGAGCTGATGGCGGTGACGGTAGTTCTCGGGGCAGCTCGCCGCGAGGAGCGAGAGCCGGGCCTCGTGCGCGGCGATCGCGGCGCCGCGCCGCTCGCGCTCGGCCGCATCCGGCAGCGCGAGCATCGAGAGCACGGCATAGAACGGGAGCATGTCGACGATCGGCATGGCGCCGGCGAGGGCCATCATCGGCGCGGCGAGATCTGCCAGCGCGAGGGCCCCCTGCGGATCCTCGTAGAGGAACGCGAGCTGGGCCTTGGTCACGTGGTACCAGAGCGCGGCGAGCGGCATGTCCCCCAGCGTCGCGGCGAAGGAGGCCTCGTCGAAGGTGTCGTCGCTCAGGGTGTCTCGGCGCTTGGTCTGTCCCGTGAGGTTCGCGACCATCTGCAGCATGATCTGCAGCGTCGCCGCGCTCGGGGTGTCCTTGAGCCGCTGCACGAGCGCGAGGAGCTTCGCGATCACCTCGCCTACGCTCCCGAGCTCCTCGCCGAGGGCGAGCCGCGCATCGGCCATCTGGAAGCAGGTATAGGGCAGGAAGAAGTCACCAGACTGCACGCCGGCGTTGTAGGCCCGCTCGAAATAAGGCAGCGCCTCGCGGATATGCCTGCAGCGATGGATGAACATCGCGAACTGCGAGTTCAGCTTGCAGACCATCTCGGGGTTGTTGAGCTTGTCGTTGAGATCGATGGCGAGCTTGCCGAACTCGTACCCCTCCCGGAAGCGCGCCTGGGCCACCGAGAGGAAGAACCCATACGTGATATAGCCGCTCGCCGACCCGGCCGAGTGGCCGTACTTCAGGGAGAGGTTGACCTGCCTGGCGAGGAGGAAGGGAAAGAGCGGGTTTTTCGACGCATACGCGGCATTGAGCATGACGACGAGGAACTTCATGAGCGCCCGCTTGTCCGGGTCCGCCATCAGGGGCGCATCGATGAGCTCCTCGATCCGGCGCCCGCCGAGGCCGGCCTGCACCTCCGCGAGCTCCGCCCCCACGATCGCCGCGACCTGCTCGCCCGCCTCCGGCAGCTCGATCCCGAAGTGCGCGAGGCCTGCCAGCCCGGCGGCCATGGCGTCCGCATAACGCCCCTGCGCCATGCACACCGTCATGCGCAGCTCATGAATGCGCACCAGATCCATCCGCTCTCGCACCCGGCCGAGCAGGGCGTCGCACCGAGAGAGCGCGCGCTCGAAGCGGCGGGTCAGGAACTCGCACTCCGCCAGATCCATGTGCAGCGCGAGGGTCAGCTCGCCGCCCTGCTCCCAGCCGTCGGCGAGGCCGTCGAGGAGCAAGATCCCGGCGTCCAGGTACCTGAACGCCGCCTCGAAGGCCGCCGCGGACCTGGCCCTCCGACCGGCGGCGAGGTTCATCCGAGCGAGCTCGATCCGCTCGTCCTCGGATTCAAGCAGGCAGGCGCCCAGGTTCATGTGGTCGACGATCGCGAACGTCTCGCCGTCGCCGCTCGCTCCCTCGCGGCGGGCGAGCAAGAGCCGTCCGAGCCTGAGGTGCACTTCGGGCCTCTGCGCGGGCTCGATCAGGGCGTAGGCGGCCTCCTGCACGCGATCGTGGAGAAATTGATAGGAGACGTTGCAGGCCGGCTGCTCCGGGATGTCTGCGTCTCGCGCGACGCCATCATGGTAAAACCGGTAGTCGGCGCCGAGGGGCAGGACGAGCCCCTCGTCCATCGCCCCCCACAGGTGCGCGGCCGTCTCCGCAAGGGGCCTCTCGCGGGCGAGCGCGAGCGTCTCCAGATCGAACTGGTGCCCGAAGCACGCGGCGAGCTTCAGGGCTTCCTGCGTCTCGGCGGGGAGCCTTCGCAGGCTCTCCACCATGAACTCGACAACATTCTCCGCGATCGGCGTGTCCTGGATACGCCGGAGGTCCCAGGTCCATGCCTCCGCACTCCGGTCCAGGGTGATGAGCTGCTGCTCGCGGAGCCGCCGGAGCAGCTGATTCAGGTAGAACGGGTTGCCGTGCACCTTCTCGAACAGGAGCGAGGCGAGCGGCGCCGCGCGCTGCGGCTCGCAGTGCAGGGTGTCAGACAGGAGCTGGTTCACGTCGGTGAGGCCGAGAGGCCCGAGGGGCAGCTCGGAGACGGTCGCGCCGGCGCTCCGGATGTCGCTGAGCGCGAATGAGAGCGGGTGTCCCTCGTCGACCTCCTGATCCCGGGCCGCGCCGATCACGAGCAGATGAGCGCCGCCCGTGTTGCTCAGGATGACCTTGAGCAGGTTCAGCGAGGCTGGATCGGCCCATTGCAGGTCGTCGAGGAACAAGGCGAACGGGCGCTCGGAGGACCCGAGCGCCCTCATGAAGCGTTGAAACACCATGTGGCAGCGGACCTGCGCCTCGGTCGGCCCGAGCTCAGGTACGCTCGGCTGCGGCCCGATGAGCCACGAGAGCTCGGGGACGAGATCGACCATCACTTGCCCGTTCTCCCCGAGCGCGGCCGTGATCCGGTCTCTCCAGCGCTTCAGCGCCTCCGCTGGCTCCACCATGATCTGCCGGATCAGCTCCCGGAGCGCCTGCTGGAACGGGGCATACGGGACATTCCGGTCGAGTTGATCGGATTTGCCGGCGATGAAGTACCCTCCGCGCAGGTGCGCGACGGCGTGCCGTATCTCCTTGATCAGCACGGACTTGCCGACGCCGGCAGGGCCTCTGACCATCACGAGCTCGGTCGCCCCCTGCGCTGCGCGCTCGAAGGCGGACAGGAGCGCGGCGGTCTCCACCTCGCGGCCATAGAGCTTCTGCGGGATGCAGAGCTCGGCGGAGAGATCGTGCTCTCCGAGGCGGAACGGCTCGACCCGCCCCGCCCGCACGAGCTGAGACAGGCAGGCCTCGAGATCGACCCGAAGGCCGTGAGCGCTCTGATACCGGTCCTCGGGGGCCTTGGACAGGAGCTTCATGACGATGTCCGACACCACCCTCGGGATGTCAGGCGACACCTTGCACGGCGAGGCCGGTGTCCTCGCGATGTGGCTGTGCACGAGCTCCACAGAGTCGACCGCTCGAAAAGGCAGAGACCTCGTGAGCATCTCGTACAGCGTGACGCCGAGGGAGTAGAGGTCGGAGCGGTGATCGACGAGGCGGCTCGTGCGACCGGTCTGCTCGGGCGAGATGTACGCGAGCGTACCTTCGAGCGATTCAGGGCTTCCAATCGCCTGCACCTCCTGGGCGAGGCGCGCCGAGATGCCGAAATCGATGAGCCTGATCGCCTTCGACTCCAGATCGAGGAGGATATTGTGCGGCTTGACGTCCCTGTGGACGATGCGCCTTTGATGGAGGGACTCGAGGATGGCCGCGAGGACGATGGCGACCTCCAGCGTGGTCCGGAGATCGAGGCCTCGTTCACGCAGGATGTCGCAGAGCACCCGCCCACCCGTGTCCTCCATGACGAGCGCCACGCCGCGCTCGGAGGTCGCGAGCCCATGAACCCTCGGAACACCGGCGATCGCGAGATCCCTGAGGATCGCGTGCTCGTGCCGCAGCGTCGCGAGCTCTGTAGGATCGGGGAGCTCGGCCTTCAGCCGCTTGACGATGACCTTCGCGCCATCCTGCTTCCGGTAACCGCGGTGAACGACGACGCTTCTACCCTCGTGAACTACGTCCGTGAGCGCGTACTCGGACAGACTGATCATGCGCGTTCCCGCAGCGCTCGCTCGCCCGGTCTCTCCCCTGAACCGGGTGGCAACGCCAGCGATCCCCCTTGTTCACGTATCGCAGAGCCCGATGCAAAATTGCAATGGAGATGTGTACACGACGGTCTGTTCGCGCCTCGAAGCGAGCGGGCAGACCAACCATGATCACCCTGACGCACCGGCACAACCCGACACAATTCCAGCAAAGCGGAATCGCTCCGGCGCGCTTCCCTGAGCAGGATCAGCGGGAGACGAGGTCCTTCATCCAGGCGACGTCGTCAGGCGTCGTCTGGTGGAGCTCGCCAGCCCATTCCTCGTCGGTCATGCGCTCGAAGCCCTCGGTGATCTTCTCGAAGTACGAAGAGGCGAGCCCCACGAAGGCGCGCGGCGTGCCGCACGGATCAGCGGTGACGACCATGAGCCGCGGCCGGCCGGTGCCCACGTGCAGCACGCGCCCGACCGGCGCCCCGCTCTCGTCGGTCGGCTGCGTGTGCACGTCGGCGATCGTCGGGTCCTCGGCCACGGTCTGGAAGACGTCGAAGAAGAGCTCGGCGTACCAGCCCACCGCCCCCTCGTCCGAGCCGCAGCCGCGCTGGATCCGGACGGCCTGGTTGATGAAATCGAGGTGCTCCGCCGTGAGGGGCACCCCGGCACGCTCGTTCTCCGCCATCTCGCCGAGCGTCCTCGCGACGCTCTGCAGCTTCGCGAAGTACGCCGGCACCCGCTGCTCCAGCAGCGACGACGGCGGCGCGCCCGGCAGCGACGGCGCGCCCGATAGGTCGAGCGCCTCGACGGCGCGGCTGCCTTGCTCCGCCAGCTCGGCGATGCGCGCGAAGAACGCCGGGTACGGGTCGACGTAGGCGTCCGGGAACTCGCACGTGGCGCCGCTCGTGTACGACTGCTTGGCGTAAAGGAGCGTGTCGTGCCGGAGCTCGGCCCACGAGGCGAGCTGGGTGTTCAGGAGGCGCCGGCCCCACGCCTCGGTCTTCGCCACCGCGGGCAGCCCCGTGGTGTCGGCGAGCGCCTTCGCCGGCGACAGCTCCCGCAGCGCGCCGAGCCAGTGGTTGTAGAGGTTCTTGCTCCAGAAGTCGCCGGGGTGCGCGTCGACGAGCACGCGCATCATGTGCAGATCCGGCGCGTAGGGGAACTGCCCGAGCTCGGGCCCGAGCAAGAGGCCCGCCTGATCGTTGCCGAGCGCGGCGAAGCCCACGTCGAGCGGGCTCGGCATCATGCGCTTGACGGAGCCGCCCTTCACCCGGTCGTACACCACGTTCGAGAAGACGTGCGAGTCGACGACGTACCGCTGGCCGAGCAGCGCGAAGCTCGACGAGAGCGGCATCGTGCCCTTGCCGAGGCCGTTGATCATGATGTGGCTCGAGATCCGCTGCGTCCCGTGGCCCTTCTTCACCACGACGTCGATGATCTGCTCGTCCGAGAGCCCGGCGAGGCCGGCGGCGCCGGCGAGGCCGAGGTCCGCGAGCAGGACGTCGAGCTCGGGCAACGTCATGTAGTCGCTCTCGCCGATGAAGGCCTGGACCGTGTCGTCGATGCGCGTGTACCGGGCGAGGGTGTTCTCGTCGGCGAGGGCGCGCAGCACATAGGCGCCCTCGAGCTGCCGTCGCTGCAGGACCTGCGTGCCGTCCTGCTGGGTCTCGAGGAAGCGGAAGTCGACGCGGCCGAGCCACATCATGCTGCGGAAGTAGCGCTGGAGCTCCGGCGAGTCGGTGTAGTGGCCGCGGGGCTCGAACTGCGAGAAGTCCATGATCCGATCGGAGCCGAAGAGGCGCACGTTGCCCGTGCCCTGGTGGGCCTTGGCGCCCGCGACGAGCTCGTCGATCTTCGCGGCGTCGGCGCCAGCCACGGGCGCGACGGGCGCGTCGTTCAGGAGCGAGAGCGCCACGGCGGTGAAGAGATCCGCGTCGGCGCGCGCCTCGGCGCCGAGCTCGCCGCCGGCGCCCGAGGCGAGCCGCGCGCGCATCTCCTCGAGCATCGCCCCGAGCTCGGGTGCGAGCGCGGCGAGCTCCACGCCCTTCAGGATCGCGTCGTACGAGCGGTGGACCGCGTACAGGATGGAGTCGGCGGACACGTAGAGCGGCAAATCGAGCGCGTAGATGCTCGCGTAGCCGTAAACGAAGGTCGGGAAGGCCTTCTTCTCCGAGATGACGAAGCCGCTCTCGGAGAGCTTCGCGAGCTCGTCCTGGTCGAGGGCGAGCGAGGTGCTCTGGACGAGCGAGAGGCCCTCGGCGTCCGCCGGCGCGTAAGAGAGGCCCGAGGCGAAGGGCACAGCGTACCTCGAGGCGAAGTCCTCCGCGGTCATGTTCGCCGAGGACTCCTGCTCGTCGAGCAGCGCGCTGAGCTCCGCCTGCTGCTCGGGCCCGAGCGGCGACGGGGGCTGCTCCGACTGCGTACCACCGGTCTGCGTACCGCCGGTGTCGGTCTGCTGGTCGCTCTCGCCGGAGCAACCGCCGGCGAGGGCAAGGAGGATCGGAACGACGTGAAAGTGAAGAAGCATTTTGCGCATCGTGTTTCCCTTCCAGAGCGCGCCTCCCGTGCGGGGCGCGGCGACCCCGCTACGGGCAAGGACGGTGCCGCGGGCGCGAGGCGCGCTCCCCTCTTCGTCCGCAACAGCAAAGATCTGCTCCGGTGCAGCAGGATACGGCACCATCGCGAGGATGCGCTGCTGAGGAGGACTGGCACGATGTCACCGCGCCGGGATCAGGTCGGGTCATTCGAGGCCTGCGCTTCGCGCGGAGAGAGCGCGGTGAGGCCGAGAAGACCGCCGGAGAGAAGAAGCGCTCGTGTTGTCCTGACGATTGTCCTCTTCACGCCGATCGACGCCTGAGCGACCTCCCTCGCTCACCCGCCCAATTCTGTCGATTTCTTGCTCCCCATGACAAAAGGGGAACATCGCTGTTTCGATGGGGCCCCGAGGAAACTTGGCGGTCCCATGCACGATGAGCGTGACGGCGGCGAATCGGATCCACTACAAGGGGCGCCGGAGGCCAACCATGACCATCACGTTCTATTACTCCCCCCAGTCCAGCGCTGGACGCATCCGCCTGACGCTCGCCGAGCTCGGTGTCCCCCACGAGGCCGTCCGGGTCGACCTGCGCGCCGGCGACCAGAGGAAGCCGGAGTTCCTCGCCCTCAACCCCAATGGCCAGGTGCCGACCCTCGTGATCGACGGCACCCCGATGTTCGAGTCGGTGGCGATCCAGATCGCCCTCGGCGAGCGCTACGGCGTCGAGAAGGGCCTGTGGCCGGCCCCCGGCTCGCCCGAGCAGCTGATGGCCCTGACGTGGCTCGTCTGGGGTCAGGTCAACATGACCAGCGCCCTGTTCCGCTACATCAAGAACACGAGCGACTGGTTCCCCAAGGAGCAGCAGGACGCGAAGCAGGCCGAGGTGGCGATGACCGAGGCGCGCGGCCTGCTCCGCATCCTCGACGGCCGCCTCGATGGCCGCCAGTACCTCACCGGCGAGCGCTGTACCCTGGCGGATCTCGACCTCGCGTCCGTGCTCGGCTGGGGCCTTCAGGCGGCCAAGATCGACATCTCCGAGCTGAAGAACGTGAAGGGATGGCTCGGCCGCATCATGGAGCGCCCGGCCGTGAAGGCGACCATGGCCGAGGCCTGAGCCCGAGCGCCTCGCTCGCCCAGGCGGGCGAGGCGCCCCCGCAACTTCACCATCGCCTGCGCGGCGAGCGCTCACGGTCATCCACGCTGTCCGCGCGAACTCGGGCCCCGCGCCCCGAGCGCCCTTGCGCGCGCCGGACACATGCTAGAACTCGGCCGCAATGACGGTCCTCCAGGTCGCCGACCTCAGCTTCGGTTACGGCGCAGACAGGCTCTTCCAGGGCATCACCTTTTCCCTGGAGCAAGGCCAGCGCGCCGCGCTCGTCGCCCCGAACGGCGCGGGCAAATCGACGCTGCTCCGCCTCGTCGCCCGCGAGCTCACCCCCGACACGGGCTCGGTCGTGATCCGCAAGGGGATCCGGTTCGCGTACTTCCGGCAGTCGCACGAGCTCGCGGCCGAGGGCACGGTGCTCGACGCCTTCCTCTCCGGGTTCTCCGAGGTGCTCGAGCTGCGCCACGCCCTCACCGCGGCGCAGCACGCGGCCGCCAGCGGCAGCGAGGCCGATCTCGCCCGCCTCAGCGATCTCACCGATCGCTACCACATCGCCGGCGGCGACGACCTCGAGCGCCGCGTGGAGATCATCGCGGCCCACCTCGGGTTCTCGCCCGCCGACATGGATCGCCCCGTCTCGAGCCTGTCCGGCGGCGAGCGCGGGCGCCTGCAGCTCGGCGTGGTGCTCGCGATCGAGCCCGATCTCTTGATGCTCGACGAGCCCACGAACCACCTCGACATCGAGACCATCACCTGGCTCGAGAAGCACCTCGCGGGCCTCGGCGGCGCGCTCCTCTGCGTCTCGCACGACCGCGCGTTCCTCGACGCCGTCTGCCCGCACACGTTCGAGCTCGGGCAGCGCAGCTTCCGCGCCTACCCGCTCAAGTACAGCGACTACGCGGTCGCCCGCGAGGAGGACCTCGCCCGGGAGCGGGAGCTCGCCGAGCGGCAAGAGGCGTTCGTCGCCAAGACCGAGGACTTCATCCGGCGCAACATCGCCGGCCAGAAGACGAAGCAGGCGCAGAGCCGGCGCAAGATGCTCGAGAAGCTCGAGACGATCGACCGGCCCGAGGACGTGTGGGCGACCGCCGAGAAGGTCCGGTTCCGGTTCGCGCCCGCGCCGCGCAGCGGGGACATCGTGCTCGACGCGCGCGGGCTAGGCGCCTCGCGCGGCGGGCGCACGCTCTTCTCCGGCGTGGACCTCCTCCTGCGGCGCGGCGACCGCGTCGGCATCGTGGGGCCCAACGGGACCGGCAAATCGACGCTGCTCAAGCTGCTCGCCGGCGCCGGCGCGCCCGAGGATGCGGGCGACGTGCGGCGCGGGACGAACCTCTGCCAGGGCTACTTCGACCAGCACCTCGGCTCGCTCGACCCGTCGAGGACCGCGGTCGAGGAGATCCGCAGCGTGCGCGCCGACATGAACGTCGACGCGACACGCCAGTACCTGTCGCGCTTCCGCTTCTACGGGGACGACGCGCTCCGGAAGGTGCAGGGCTTCTCCGGCGGCGAGCGGAGCCGGCTCGCGCTCGGCAAGCTGCTCCTCGAGCCGCGCAACCTGCTCTTCCTCGACGAGCCGACGAACCACCTCGACATCCCCGCCGCCGAGATCCTCGAGGAGGCGCTCGCGGGCTTCGAGGGCACGGTGCTGCTCGTCTCGCACGACCGAAGGTTCCTGGAGGCGGTGACGACGCGCATCGTCGCGGTGCGCGAGGGGCGCGTGGACATCTACCCCGGCGGCTTCCGCGACTACCGCGACAACCTCGAGAAGCTCGCGGCCGAGGCGGAGGAGGCGGAACGCGCGCGCGAGGAGCGCGAGAGGGCGAAGAGCGCGCGGGGAGCGCGGAAGACAGCGAGCGCGCCGCCGCCGCGCGAGGAGCCGCGGGGGGAGGCGGCGGACAGGGGCGCGAAGGCGTCTGGCCGCGCGGTGCGGCGGAGCGGCGCGACGATGCCGCCGCCGGACGACGCGGGCGCGGGCGACGCGGCGGCGCGCCGGCGGGCGTTCGAGACCGACAAGGCGGCGGCGCGGGCGACGGAGCGCAAGCGCAAGCGGGTGAAGGAGCTGGAGACGGAGATCGCGGCGGGTGAGTCGCGGCTCGCCGAGATGCGCGAGGCGCTGAAGCAGGACCCGGGCGGCGACTGGGCGAAGCTCGCTGCGGCGGCGCGCGAGGAGCAGGCGCTCGCGAAGCGCGTCGACGCGGCGATGGCGGAGTGGATGGCGCTCAGCGAGGAGCTCGGGGCCTCGGCGACGGCGGGAGGCGAGGCGTGAAGCGGCGGGCGGGGGGCGCGCGGGGGGCTCACGTCGCGGGGGTGCTGCTCGCGCTCGCTGCGGCGGCGCTCGGCCCGGCGTGCAAGGAGAAGCGCGACGACGGCACTGCGCCGGCGCAGGCCGTCGCCGAGCTGCCGTCGCTCGAGCTCCGCGACGACACGGCGAACCTGATGCTGACGTGGATCGACGAGAAGGGCGACACGCACGTCGAGATGCGCCCGGCCGACGTGCCGGCCGAGGGCCGCGCGCTCGTGCGCGCCATGCTCTCGGACCGGACGGAGGGGACGCGGGACGCGTTCTACGTCGCGGATCTGACGCAGAAGCGGCCGGACGGCACGTATGCGGTCCGGACGATGCCGCGGAGGGAATGGGAGTCGCTGCTGGAGAAGCGGCGCGCCGAGCACCTCGCGAAGACGGCGCCGCCGCCCGCGGCGCCGGGCCCCGGCGGCTCGGCGGGCGCCGGCGCGCCGGGCGCGCCGAGCCACCTCGCGGGGGTCACGGTGATCATCTACGGCGCCTCGTGGTGCAAGCCGTGCCACCAGGCCGCGGACTACCTGCGCTCGAAGGGGATCGCCGCGGTGGTGAAGGACATCGAGGAGGACGCGGGCGCGGCCGCGGAGATGCAGGACAAGCTCGCGAAGAGCCACCAGCGCGGGGGGAGCATCCCGATCATCGATGTGCGGGGGCAGATCCTCGTGGGGTTCAGCCCGGGGGCGATCGACCAGGCGCTCGCGCGGGCGGCGGGCGGGACGACGCTCTGAGGGGGCGGCGGCGGGCCGCTGCGCTCGTCAGGGGCGCGGCCGGCCCGGGCCGCAGCCCTGCGCACGCTGACCGCTCGAGCTGCAGCGTCAGAACTGGCTGCACTCCACATGCTCGATGGATAGCCCCGCACGCGAGATCGCAGGGACGAGACGCTCGAGATACCAGGTAAAATCGACGATACCAGGGACCTCGTGCACGTCGCGCACGTTGATGGTGAGGCTGATCGTCAATCTGTCATCGCTGGGATCCAGGAGGAGTTCTCCGCCGGAACCAGCATCCTTGTGTACCAAGGAGATCCCCACAAGCTCGCCCACGTCCTCCTTGTGCTTGATCACCGCTAGAACATCCGACCAGCGATCAAGCCGCGCCCACTGCCAATCGAAATCCCCTCGATCTCCGGCCGGCAAGTAGCTTATATGCCCATGGTCATCGTAGGACCAACCAGCTTCGAGCAACGCGGCCACGATGTCCTGAAATTTCGACCTGAGCCCCGGAATGCGGACATCGATTGAAGCAGAGCGACTCATTCAAACCTCGGTTATTCATCTGGTGCGAGGACCGGAGGGGCAGCGGTGCCTACGTATATCATGAATCCTCCCGTCATCCGCGAGGAAGGCCTCGCGCATCATCGAAAGAATCCGAAGTTTGAACATGATCGCCGGGGCTCCCTGATACAGCCTCATCGAGGGCTGATCCAGCACGAGGTCGTCGCAGACACCGAAGAACGGGTCGTGTTCCTGGGATACGTCCAAGGCTCATCCGGCGCGGCATCCGCGGTCTGGATCGACCCTGGCCTCGCTTGACACGCTGGCTCATGAAACCGTCTCGCACGGCGTTTGGTCGTCCGGATTACACCCGAGCGACATCGTGCTCGCATGCCGCCATCCCCTGGCCACGCATGCAGGTTCTCGATTAGAATCGATGATTCCCCGTTCGGGAGGGGCCATGCGCGGCGTGCCTCTTGCTGTATCCATCCTCCTCTCTGTTGCGGTCGCCGCGTGCGACCAGGCCGCGCCTCCCGCCGAGACGCCGCCCGATCCGGCGGCCGCCCAGCCGCTCGTCGCCGCGGCAACCCCGGTGATCTCCGCGGTCACCTGGCCACCGGCCGCCTCGCTCGACCGGACCGCGCTCGCGGCGCTCCCGAAGACTGCGTCCCACGCCGCCAGGGCCTCTCGGGTCCCGGTGCTCGTGCCGTCGCGGCGCGAGTTCCTGGCGGCGCCGGTCATCGTCGCCAGGGAGCACTGGACCTCGTTCTGGGCAAAGACGGACGCGATCACCGTCTCGCTCACAATGACCCGCCTCGCGCACAAATATCCGAGCATTCCACCGTTCCGGGGGTCCCGTGCCGTGCGCGGGGCGCCGGCGTTCGTCACGGCGAACGAGGGTATCTGGAGCGCGTCGTGGACCGAGAACGGCGTCTCGTACGCGCTCGACGTCGAGTGCGCCTCCCCGAAGGCGCCGGCCTGCGCCTCGGACGCGCTCGTCCTCGATCTCGCCGCGGAGCTCGTCTATGTGGGCGGCGACGAGCCCAGGGCCGCGGGAGACATGCCATGATCGCGCCGCTCCGCCCGCTGCGCCCCCGCTGCGCCGCGCTGGCTTCGCTGATCGCGACAGCCGCGCTCGCGCTCGCGCTCCCGCCGAGCGCCGCCGCGGCCGATCCGTTCTCGTACCGTCCGGCCGGCGAGCTCCTTCCAGGCTCGGGAGAGGGGCGCGTCGACGACGTCGTGTATGCGCCCTCCATGCGCTTTCCGCTCGAGGAGGGCCCGGCGTTCGCCAACTCCCAGGTCTACAGCAAAGGCGGGAGCGCGGGCCCGGCCGGTGGACAGTGCGACGCGGACAACTATGCGTATCCGTGGCGCGACAACTACTGCGAATTCCGCTCGTGGGAGATGCCTCTCTGCCCCTCCGGCACAGGGCACCAGGGGCAGGACGTGCGGCCGGCGACGTGCGAGGCGGGAAAGCACTGGGTCGTCGCGGTGGTGGATGGCACCATCACGAGCGTCGGCAGCTACTCGGTGTACCTGACCGGCGAGGACGGGACTCGCTACGACTACCTGCACATGTCGGATGTCCAGGTCTCGCCCGGCCAGGACGTGTCGCGGGGCGAGCGCATCGGGCGGGTGTCCAACGTCTTCGGGGACACGCCGACGACGATTCACCTGCACTTCAACGTGCGGCAGTCCGTGAGCGGCGTCGGCGTGGTCTATGTACCGCCCTACACATCGCTCGTCGCCTCGTACGAGGCGCTGCTCAACAAGCCCCCCGAGGGCGCCCTGGAGACCGCCGGCTGCAGCGGTATCGCAGGATGGGCCCGCGACCCGGACGCGGAGAGCGCGCCGGGCGACGCGCGGCTCTACTTCGACGTCCCCGCGACCGAGGCGGGCGCGGAGGGCTACAGCTTCCCCGCGGACCTGCGCCGCGACGACCTCTGCGAGCCGCTCGGCTCGTGCACGCACGGCTTCGAGGCGCCGATGCCGCTCAGCCTGCTCGGGGGCGAGCACGCGGTCCATGCCTATGGGGTCGACGCGCTGAGCGGCGAGGAGGTAGAGCTCGAGGGGAGCCCGAGGGCCCTCGAGTGCCCGCTCGATCTGCCCTCCGGCGTGAGGCGGCCGCTCGACAGCGACGGCGCGCTCGGCCCCTGGGGGTTCTCGCGGTTCTGGGACGTCGCCAGCGCGCCGGACGCGGCGCTCCAGGCGCTGCCGGAGGGCAACGCGTTCCCATCGTCGCCGCTGCTCGTGCGCGGCGACGACGGCGCGGCCTCCCTCTGGCTGATCGACGGCGCCGAGCGGCGGGCCGTGCCGGAGGCCGACGTGGCGAGCGCGTGGCATCTCGATCCGGACGAGGCCGTCGTGTGGCCAGCAGCGAGGCTCGCCGCGTTGCCGCTCGGGCCGGCGCTGCGGCCGCGCCCGTTCCTGGTCCAGGGCTCCGGGCCGGCGCTCCACGTCATCGACGCGCCGCCGCTTCCGGGCGAAGGCGGCGCGGGCGCCGGCGGCGCTGGCGAGGCCGGCTCCGGGGGCGCTCCTGCCACCGGAGACGCGGAGGAGGGCGCGCCCGGCGCGAACTTCGGCGTTCACGGCCAGCTGCGCTGCGAGTGCGGCGCAGCCGGCGCGGGCGCCGCGGGCTCCGCTGGGGCGGGCTGGCAGCTCGGGCTCTTCGCGGCGGCGCTCGGCGCGGCCCGCATGCGGCGCTCGGCGGGACGCGCAGGCGGCGGCGCGAGGGCCGGCCGCCTCAGCCTCCGTGGATCTTGATCCCGGGGATCGACCGGAGCGGGCTCGCGTCCTCGACCCGCGAGCCCTCGAGGTAGACGTTCTTCAGGCTCTTGAGCTCGCGGAGCGGCGACACGTCGCTCACCCGCGTCCGCTTCATCTGGAGCATCTCGAGCTTCTTCAGGCCGGCGAGCGGGCTCACGTCGGTCACCTCGGTCTCATCGAACTGGAGCTCGGTGAGGCTGGTGAGGCCGGCGAGCGGCGAGAGGTCGGCGACGGGCGTGCGGCCGATGTCGAGCCGGTCGAGCTTGACCAGGCCGGAGAGCGGCGAGAGGTCTTTGACCAGGGTCGCCGACACGCGCAGCGACTCCAGCCGGAGCAGGCCCTTGATCGGGCGGAGGTCGTCGATCTTGCCCGGCGGCAGGTAGAGCCCTTTGACGCCCGTGAGCTCGGGGAAGAGGCACGGATCGAGCTCGTCGAGCCCCTGGGCATCCGACAGGTTCATGGTCTTGATGTTCTTGAGCTCGGCGCGCTTGATCGGCCCCTCGGGCTTCTGGAGCTGCTGCCGCACCTTGGCCTCGAGCGCCGGATGAGAGAAGGTCACCGGATCGCTCTTGGTGCACACCACGTCTTGCTTCTTCGGCGGCGCGCTGGCCGTGGCCGCGGGGCTCGCCGCAGGAGGCGCGTCAGCGGGTTTCGCCGCAGAAGGCGCGGCCGAAGCTGCTCCCGCAACGGGCTTCGGGGGCTCGTCGCAGCCGAGGAGAAGAAGGGCGATGCCAAGGGATGCAAGGACGAGAGGGCGAATCATCGCGGCGATGATACACGAGACGGCCGACGAAGGCCGCGTCTTCTAAAGGGCGCTCGCGCGCTACAGCGGCAACAGCAAAAGCCCTTGTCGCGAGTCAAGCTGCTCGGAGAACCAGTCCCGGTGGCGCCGCTCCACCGCGAGCGAGTGCCGGAGGACGTCGCGCGCGCGCTCGGAGAGGCCTTCACGGAACGATATCATCCGCTCGTAAGCAGCGCAGCTGTCCTCCTCGTAATGCCTCATCGCCTCGAGGATCGCGCGATCTCCGACCATCCCGTTCGTCAGCGCCTTGCTCTTCAGCTTGGGTCGGACGCCGCTCTCGATCGGCGGCTCGCCGAGCTCGTGGGCCAGGGCGGCGAGCACCTCGAGGTGACGCTCGTGATCGTGAAGGAAGCTCGCGAGCCGGCTCTTGTCGCCTGGTCGGCTCATCCGCGAGAGCGCTGCTGCGAGCGCGTCCACCGTGGACCAGTTGAGCTCGATCAGTTCGGTCAAGGACCCGATGAACGCGGCTTCGCCGCCGATCACGGACGCCATGGAATATCGCTCCTCTCCTCGCGGAAGCGGACCGCCCGCGTGAAGAGGGAGGTGGGCGGGTGCTTCTCCAGGCCTTCGATGCTCGCAAGCCCGGTGCCGGAGCCCGCCTGTGCAGCCGCTATCCATCGCTGCGCGCGCGTCGTCCAGGAAACCCGCGGTTCTCCACGCTTGTCGCCCGCCGCCGCGCCCGAGACGGCCCGCTCCAGGGCCTGCGCTCGAGGGGATGCGAAGACTCAACCCAGATCGAGGCCGCGGTCGCGGCCCTGGGTCGAGGGCGCGCCGGACCAGGACGGAGCCGTGACGTGCCGAGGCGCAATCAGCGCATGCTCACGCCGCGCCAGCCAGCGAGGCGCGAACACGTCCTGGACATGAGCGCACCTCCGCCCGAAGCGCGAAGGCGGCGTCGTCCAGGTCAGGATCAGGAGAGGTGGACTTCGGTCGAGATCGCTCCGGCCGCGCGCTCGACGGAGATGTCGCTACTTCTTGCCAAAAAGGCCGCCGAGCGAGCCAGCGAGGCTGCCGACGTCCAGGTTGGCGATGGCGGGGGCCGCCGCGCCGAGCGCTGTGTCGACGTGGGCGGCGAGCGGCGCGGGGAGCTTCTCTTTCAGGAAACCGACCACCGTCTCCACGGCCACGCGGGCCTTGTCTTCCGAGATGCCAACCTTCTCTGCGACCTGTCGTACCAGCTCGTCCATGGCCTCGACGCTCATCCTTTCTTCGCGAGCCGTGCTCGCTGCGAGAGCATCCACGCGTCGATCGTCACAGGCAAGGGAATTCAGCGCAGGGTTCGGCGCTCTCCCTCTCTCCCGTCGTCGTCCGCACATCCTCGGCGACTCGAAACGTCCACCGTGAGAGGCATCGTCAAAGGCATCGCCGGAGGTTCCCTATGTCTCGCGCTCGAGCGCGCGCACGAGGAGCGGCGCCACCGAGTGCAGGGCGCCGGGCGCATCGGCGAGCTGCTGGCTGCCAGGGTGCGAGTCGGTCCCGAGCAGCGTCGTGAACACGGAAGCCTTCCTGATCTTCTCGAGCGAGTCGCCCGGCAAGACGAGGTGGCTCGCGACGGCGTGAACCTTGGATGCGCCGGCGGCGAGGTAGGCGCGCCCCGCCTGGACGAGCGATGAGCCGGTGCGGACCATGTCATCGTAGATGACGACCTCGCGGCCCGAGACATCGGCGTTGATGCCTGTCACGCCGACGCCATCGCCTCTCCGCTCCTTGTACACGAACGCCGGCTCGACGCCGAGGCCGCGGGCGAGGCTCTGCACCCATTTGGCCCGACCGGCGTCCGTCGCCGCCAGCACGTACGGGCGATCGCCCATCAGCTCGCGGACCGCCTGCGTGATGAGCGGAGCGCCGTAGAGGTGGCGCGTCACGTGCGAATCGCTGAAATAGAACTCGATGCCATCGGTGTGCAGATCGAAGAGGAAGATGCGCGTGCCCGCGTCGCACGAAGGGATCGCCGAGATGAGCCGCGCCCGCGTCTTCGCGGTCACCACCTCGCCCGGCTTCACGGCCCTCTCCATGGTCGCGTAGCCGAAATAAGGCATCACGATGGAGAGCGACCGCGCGCCTGCGCGCGAGATGGCGCAGCCGAGATCGTAGATCTCCAGCCAGTCCAGGTCCCGAGGGGCGCCGCCGAGCAGGACCACGTCGCGCCCCCAGCAGTCGACCGCGACGCGCAGGTAGCGCTCACCGTCGGGGAAGCTCTTGCGCTCGACGAGGCCGCGCTCGAAGTCCCCCGCGGCGAGGAAGGCGGGCTCGAGGTAGCTGTACGAGCTGATCGTGATGAGCAGGCGCCGCTGGCTCATCGCGCACCTCGGCGGGTCGTCCGGGCCGGAGCGGCGGGCCCTCGGCGCGCGCCCCGGGCAGCCGCGGCCTTCCCCGCCTTCGCGGACGGCGCGGCCTTCCCCGCCTTCGCGAACGGCGCGGCCTTCCCTGCCCTCGCGGGCGGCGCGGCCTTCACGGACGGCGCGGCCTTCGCGGACGGCTTGCCCTCTCGGGCCCTCGCGGACGGCGCGCCCACGCTGGCGAGGACGCTCTTCAGGTGGGACTCCGCGCCGGGTTCGCTGGGAAAATCGACGGGATCGGGGAGATCTTTCATCTGCACGACGTCGCATCCTGCTTCACGCGCGGCCTCGTGCAAATGACGCCGGAACCTGGCGCGCGCGATGCCGCGGTGGTTGGTGCAGGCGAGCAGCCTGCCGCCCGGGGCGAGCACGCGGAAGGCGAGCGCGGCGAGCGCGCTGAAATCGCTCGCCGCGCTGAAGCGGCTCTTCTTCGTGGTCGCGAAGCTCGGCGGATCGAGCACGACCAGGTCGAAGCGCCGGTCGGACTGGGCGGCGGCCTTCAGCCACGGGAACACGTCGGCCTCGACCACGACGTGCGCCGCCGGGTCCGCGCCGATCGCGGCGAGGTTGTCGCGCGCCCAGGCGACAACGCCCCGGGACACGTCGACCGTCACGCTCTCGCGCGCGCCGCCCGCCACGGCCGCGACGGTGAACGCCCCCGTGTAGGCGAACAGGTTCAGCACCCGGGCCCCCCGGGACAGCTCCCGCACCCGCCGCCGGTTCTCGCGCTGGTCGAGGAAGACGCCGGTCGAGAGCCCGTCGCCGAGCCGCACCTTGAACGGCAAGCCGTGCTCGAGGACGGTGAACTCCTCCGGCGCGTCCTCCCCTCGAACAGCCTGCCGCGGCGCGAACTCCTCGCGCCGCGCGTCGACGATGACGCTCGCGTGCTTCGGGCGCGCCTTGAGGTAGACGCCCTTCGCCCCGAGCCGGTGGGCCGCGTCGAGCACGAGGTCCCGCGGCGGCGCGCCCGGCTCGCCCTCGCCCGCGCCGAACAGCGACACGACGAGGTGCTCGCCGTACAGGTCGACGGAGACGGAGGGGAGGCCGTCGCCCGCGCCATGGACGAGCCGGAGCGCCGTGGTGTCGCCGGCGCGCGCGATCCCGTACCGCCGCTCGGCGGCCTCGCGCATGGCGCGCTCGACGGCCGCGACGCCGCCCGCGTACGGGTCCGCCGGCGCGGCAGCGAGCCACGCCTCGAAGGCCGCCGGCTGCTGCGAGCGGAAGATCGCGGCCGCGCCCGTGGCCGGGTGATCGAGGCGGAGCTCGGCGGCGTGCAGGAGCAGGCGCGGCGCCTCGGGGCCGCCGTAGAGCGGATCGCCGGCGATGGGGAGGCCGATCGCCGCGAGCTGCACCCGGAGCTGATGGGTGCGGCCTGTCTCGGGCCGGAGCTCGAGCAGGGCGCGGTCGCCGCGGCGCTCGAGGAGGCGATAGCGGGTGATCGCCAGTACGCCGTTCGCGGCCCGATCCTCCCGCCCCGCAGCCCGATCCTCCCGCCCCGCGGCCCGATCCTCTCGCGCCCCGCCGGTCTCGGCGAGCGCGCGCATCGCACCTCCCGGCGCCGGGACGAGGCGGTGCCGCAGGGTGCCGCGCGGCGGGCGATCGCCGAAGCCGGAGACCGCGGCGACGTACGTCTTCTGCACCGTGCGCCCCTCGAACTGGCGCGCGACGGCCGCGTTCGCCTCGCGCCGCCGCGTGAACAGGAGGACGCCCGAGGTGTCGCGATCGAGCCGCTGGTGGATCCCGAGGTACGCCTCGGCGTCGCCCCGGCCGCGGAGAAAGGCGCGGAGACGCGTCACCATGTCGTCGATCCGCTCCGCCTCCGGCGCGTGCGTCGACAGGCCAGCCGGCTTGTCGACGACGATGAGATCGTCATCCTCGGCGAGGATCCACTCCGGATGGATGTCAGGAAAGAGCTCCGAGAGCGAGAGGCGCGGGGTCATCAGTTCTGCTTGACGTCGGTGCCCGGCGGCGCCGTGAACTGGAACTCCGCCGGATCGATCGACGCGGGCTGCGACGCGTTCTCGAAGTCGAACCGGTTCCGGTTGCCCTGCGCGTCGACGATCAGGACGCGGCGCACGACGCCCGGGTCCTTCTTCGCGAGGAGCGCCTTGTCGATATAGAACATCACGAATTCGTAGTGGGGAGTCGGCGACCGCGGCTTGCCGACGAGCACGGGGCCGCCCTCGAACTTCGCCTTCTCGTTGAAGGTGAACGTGAACGACGGGCGGAGCCCGTGGCCCATGAGGAACGAGAGGGCGCCCGGATACTCCGAGTTCTGCACCGGCGTGACGAACATCTGCCGGTCCTCGGCGACGTAGACCTTGAGCGACACGCCGTCGGAGACGATGCGGTTCTGGTTCGGCGGATCGTAGCGAAACGAGATCCTGTCCGGCTTCTGGACCGACAGCGTCCCGCTCTGCTTCTTGACGGCCCCCGAGACCTTCTGCGTGTGCTCCTGCTTGAAGCGCGCAGAGTATGTCTTCTTGCCCACAAAGATCGCGTCGACCTCGGCCGCCACAGCGTCCGCGGATCCCACCGCGGCGGGCGGCACCGAGGGCGGCGCCGCCGTGCTGGGCGCGGAAGCGGAGGTCGCGGCCGGCGCCTCGGTGCGCCCTCCGCCCGCGTCGCGCTCTGCCGCGTCGCCGACGAGCGGCCCCGCGTCGCGCCCCGCCGTCGCGGCGCCCGCGTCCTCGCGCTTCCGGCCCGCGTCCACCGCCGGCGCGCCCGCGTCGGCCGGCGCACCACCGCCCGCCGCGTCCGTCGCCGTCGGAGCGCCCGCGCCGTCAGCCGCCGCGGGGGCGCTCGCCTGCGGCGGCGCGTCGGCCGACTGCGGCGGCGCAGCGGCCGGCTGCGGCAGGGCCTGCGCGGCGGAGGGCGAGGCGTCGGGCGCCGCGCCGACGGGAGCGGGCGGCGCGTCGCAGGCCGCCACGACCAGGGCAACGGCCGGGGCGAGGGCGACGAGGCGGAGGCGGTTCATCGAAGAGCTCGCTTTCAAGGAGAGTGCGTCGCGTGTTCTAGGACAGGTAGGGCCGAGGTGGTAGCGCCGACCTCCACCGCCCCGGGCCCCGCGCCGACGGCATCGACCGCGATCTCGCATCGTCGCGGGGGCCGCTCGCGGCCGTCGTCGCTCGAAAAACGGGGCCGCGCCGAGGGAACCATGCCGGAACGGCGGAACGGCGGCGCGGACATGCGCGGGCGACGAGGTCGTCACGAGCCCCCGGGGCGAGACCATGTCTTGACCCCTATTTCCACGTAGCCCAAACTCTCCGGCCGCATGCGCGCCGGCACTCCCTCCCTGATCGATGCGTCGTCGCTCATCCTGATCCTGGACGTCTCGCGCAAGCTCGCGGCGCCGTGCGATCTCACCGAGCTGCTCGAGCTCATCATCAAGACGGGGCGGGAGGTGATAGGCGCCGACCGCGGGAGCGTCTTCCTCTACGACGAGGAGGCCAAGGAGCTCTACTCCCGTGTCGCCACGGGCGAGGCCCAGATCCGCGTCAGCATCGACAAGGGCATCGCCGGGGAGTGCGCGCGCAAGCGCCAGACGATCCTCGTCGACGACTGCTATTCCGACCCGCGGTTCAATCAGGAGATCGACCGCCGGACGGGGTATCACACGAAATCCCTCATCACGGTGCCGCTCATCGGGCTCGACGACAAGCTCGTCGGCGTGCTGCAGATGCTGAATTCGAAGGCGGACCACTTCGGCCCGGACGAGCGCGACGTGGCGGAGCTGCTCGCGGCGCAGGCGGCCGTCGCCGTGCAGCGCACGCTCCTGCTCGAGGAGCGCATGATCAAGCTGAAGCTCGAGCACGATCTCACCATCGCGCGCGACATCCAGCAGAACATCCTCCTGCGGCGGCTGCCGCGCTGCCCCGGATACTCGCTGTCGGCGTTCAGCAAGCCGGCGGACGACACCGGCGGTGACATCTACGACGTCATCCGGCTCGACGAGCGCGCGGACATGTCGCCGATGCTCCTGCTGCTCGCCGACGCGGCCGGCCACGGCATCGGCCCCGCCCTCAGCGTGACCCAGTTCCGCGCGATGCTCCGCATCGGCCTGCGCCTCTCGGCCGACATGGACGCGCTCATGCACCACGTGAACCAGCAGCTCATCGAGGACCTGCCGAACGACCGCTTCATCACGGCGTTCCTCGGCATCCTCGACCCGACGACGCACCAGCTGCGTTTCCACGCGGCCGGGCAGGGGCCGCTGCTCCACTATCGGGCGGCCGAGGGCCAGGTCGTGTGGCGCGATCCGTCGACCGTCCCGCTCGGCATGTTCAAGGATCTCGACCTGCCCCCGACGCCGCCCCTCGTGATGGCGCCGGGCGATCTCCTCGTGCTGCTGACCGACGGCTTCTACGAGTACCAGGACGCCGCCGGGCAGGTGTTCGGCAAGGAGCGCGTCGGCGACCTCATCCACCGCCTGCACGCGCGCCCCACGTCCGACATCCTCGGCGCGCTCCTCGCCGAGGTGCGCCGCTTCGCCGGCTCGGCCAAGCAGATCGACGACCTGACAGCGCTGCTCGTGAAGCGGGATTCCTAGGGCGGCGCTCAACGGCTTCCCCTCGTCCCGTCCTTGCGCTAGCTAGGCCGCGATGAGCGCCGCCCCTGTCAACGCCCCCTCCCCCTTCCCCGGCGATCCGCCGGTCGACCCCGCGCTCGCGCAAGCGCACAAGCTCTCGGCGAGCGAGTGGGAGCGCGCGCGCGAGCGCCTCGGGCGGCAGCCGTCGTTCACCGAGCTCGGCGTGCTCAGCGTGATGTGGAGCGAGCACTGCTCGTACAAGAGCTCTCGCGTCCACCTCGCCCGGCTGCCCACGACCGGCCCGCGGGTCATCCAGGGGCCCGGCGAGAACGCGGGCGTCGTCGACATCGGCGACGGGTTCGCGGCCGTCTTCAAGATGGAGTCGCACAACCACCCGTCGTACATCGAGCCCTACCAGGGCGCGGCCACCGGCGTCGGCGGCATCCTGCGCGACGTCTTCACGATGGGCGCGCGCCCCATCGCGAACCTCGACTCGCTCCGCTTCGGCCGGCCGGAGCACCCGCGCACGCCGCAGCTGCTGCGCGGCGTCGTCGCGGGGGTCGGCGGCTACGGCAACTGCATCGGCGTGCCGACCGTGGGCGGCGAGCTCTTCTTCGATCGCGCCTACGACGGCAACATCCTCGTCAACGCCTTCACCTGCGGCGTCGTCCGCGCCGACCGCATCTTCTACGGGCGCGCGAGCGGCGTCGGCAACAACGTCCTCTACGTCGGCGCCAAGACGGGGCGCGACGGCATCCACGGCGCGACCATGGCCTCGGACGAGTTCTCCGAGGGCGGCCCGAGCCAGCGCCCCACGGTGCAGGTCGGCGATCCCTTCATGGAGAAGCTCCTGCTCGAGGCGTGCCTCGAGATCTTCGCGGAGGACCTGCTCGTCGGCGTCCAGGACATGGGCGCCGCGGGGCTCACCTCGTCGTCGGTCGAGATGGCGGGCCGGAGCGGCAGCGGCCTCGACCTCAACCTCGACCTCGTACCGCGGCGCGCGGCCCGGCTCACGCCGTACGAGATGCTGCTGAGCGAGTCGCAGGAGCGCATGCTCCTCGTCGCGAAGCCCGGGTGCGAGGCGCGCGTCATCGAGATCTGCACGAAGTGGGAGCTCGACGCGGCGATCATCGGCCAGGTGACCGACACCGGCCGCTGGGTCGTGCGCGCCACGCCCGGCTACGACCCGCTCGGCGGCGCGGCCGCCGGCGTGGCCCTGGACCCGGTCGTCGTCTGCGACCTGCCCGTGGATTTCCTGACCGACGCGGCGCCGAAGTACGACCGCCCGCAGCGCGACGACGCCTCGCTGCCGGCGCGCCGGGCGTTCGATCCGCGCTCCATCCCGGCGCCGGCCTCGTGGTCCGCGCTCTTCCTCGAGATGGCGGGCTCCCCGAACCTCGGCTCGCGCGCCTGGGTCTGGCGGCAGTACGACCAGATCGTGCGGGGCGGCACCGAGGTCCGGCCCGGCAGCGACGCGGCTGTTGTGCGCGTCCCCTGCGAGAAGGACGGCCAGCGGCACCAGAAGCTCCTCGCCTTCTCGAGCGACTGCAACGGGCGCCTCTGCGAGCTCGACCCGTTCCAGGGCGCGGCGATGGCGGTGGCGGAGGCGTGCCGCAACGTGGTGTGCGCCGGCGCGGAGCCGATCGGCCTCACCGACTGCCTCAACTTCGGCAACCCGGAGCGGCCGGAGATCATGCGGCAGATCGCGCTCGCCATCGACGGCATGGCGGCGGCGTGCCGCGCGCTGTCGGTGCCCGTCGTGAGCGGCAACGTGTCGCTCTACAACGAGACCGACGGCCGCGCGATCCTGCCGACCCCGACGGTCGCGGTGGTGGGGCTCGTCGCGGACGCAGGGGACGTGCAGCGGGCCTCGTTCCCCGCCGCCGGCCTGACCGTGCTGCTGCTCGGCGATCCGCGCGGCGGCCCGCTCGGCGGCTCCGAGTACGTCGCGCGCCACACGGGTGAGGTGAAGGGGCCGCCGCCCGCGCTCGATCTCGACCGCGAGGCGCGGCTCCAGGGGCTCTGCCTCGCGCTCGCGCGCTCGCGGCCGCAGCTCCTCCGGAGCGCGCACGACGTCTCGGAGGGCGGGCTGGCGATCGCCCTCGGCGAGTGTTGCGCCGCCGCCGACGATCCGGCGGCGCTGGTGGGCGCGAAGGTGCGGCTGCCGGGCGCGCCGGACGGCGGCGCGCGCGAGCCGCTCGCCGAGGCGCTGTTCGGCGAGGCCCCGAGCCGGATCATCGTGAGCGTCCGGCCCGAGGACGCGGCCGAGGTCGCGCGGCAGGCCAAGGCGGCGGGCGTGCCCTGCACCGAGCTCGGCACGACCGGCGGCGACCGGCTCACCATCGACGCGGGCGGCGGCGAGGGGATCGACGTCGAGCTCCGCGCCCTGCGCGAGGCGCGCGATCGGTGCCTCGAGCCGATCGTGGGGCGATAGCTCCGATCGCCCACAGAGGGCGCCAGCGGGGTTCGATTCCGCTGTTCCGCGCGCTCGCGCCGCGCCTTCGCCTATACTTGCAGCATGAAACGCTGGCTCCCGCTCGGGCTCATCGCCGCCGGCGCCGTCCTCGGCGCGGCGGCGCTGCTGCTGTCGCCCTCCGAGGAGGAACGGATCCGCGAACGGCTCACCCAGCTCGAGGACGCGGTGCGCGTCGACGACGGCGAGCGGAATCCGCTGGTGCGTCACGGCCGCATTCGCAGTGAGTTCGCCGAGATCTTCGCGAAGGAGGCGAGCGCCCGTATCGCCGAGATCGGCGACAGCCTCCGCGGCCGCGACGAGCTCGCGAACGCGGCGACCCAGGCAGCGGTCGTCTATCAGACCGCGGATGTGAGCCTGGGTGGCACGGAGATCCAGATCGACCCGGCCGGTATGACGGCGGAGGTGACCGCCACTGCGACGGTCACGGGCGCCCGGCACGGGCAAGAGGTCCGGCGCGACGAGCTGCCCGTGGTGCTACGGCTCGAGAAGATCGACGGCGAGTGGAAGATCGTCTCTGCCACCGTCCACCCCAGGAACACCCCTGGCGACGACAGCCACTGACAACGACGCTCAGACTCGAGACGCAACCCGCCACGGGCTTCGCGGCGTCTAGCTAAGGCATCCCCTTAGATTCTTCGGAGAGTTCACAGGGAGACGGGGAGACGGGGAGCACATCTTCAAATACTCCCTGTCTCCTCGCCTCCCTGTTCAATTTCCCCGCTGAAAAAGGCTGCCCAATAAGGGGGTTCCGTAGGGCGTCGAGGGCGCGCCCGGGAAGCGCTCATGTGCACCAAAAAAGAAAGGCCGGTCGGGAAGAACCCGCCGGCCTGAGGCCCGCTTTCGCGGACCCACCGGGACCGCACAGGACCGCCGGTGGAGGAATCCACCGGAGTCCTGGAGAGGCCCACGATCAGAAGAGATCAGAAGAGAGAAGTCAGGAAAGCAATTCGAAGCGCAATCAAGTAAAGAGCGAAGACAAAGCGAAGACGGGCCGAAGATTAAGACAATTCGAGAAGCCAGTCAAACCGAAAGATGAAGCTGAAGCAAAGAGCGAAGCGCAAACCGGAATCGAACGGGCAAGCTCAAGCGAAGCAGGGGAGAAGCTGAAGCGAAGCGGGAAGCAGCGTCAACATCGAGAGCGGCACAACAGATAAGAAAAGCTCAGACCGAGGTCTGACAAGCTGGTCAGGATAAGCCAACGCAAGGGGCAACGCGCGTCGCGCGTGCCTCGGCCATCCCTCCTTAACCGCCTCGTAAGGCGTCTGTCGTCACGTGAACCGAAGCTCTCCGCCGGCACCCGGCGACAAGTCAATCAAGGAGCCCGATACCGCAAGGGCCATGGCATTCGGGTGACGGCGGGGTCGCGATCGCTCGGCTAGCGCCGCCGATCACCTCGCTTGGCGTCCCCCCGAAGACCGAGGCTTGCATTGCGAAGGTTATGCCAGGGGTCATCCCCTTCGAGTCCGCATGAAACAGGACGACGAGCAGGGGCGACATCTGGTGGATACATAGAGCAACCGGCGGGCCAACGGCGGAGGCGCCGCGGCCCTGGCGCCCAGCAGCCAAAATTGCCGCTAAAACCCACCCTCCGAGGCGCGCGCACGATCCCGGAAGCCAGCACCGGTCATACATTTCCGCAGGGACTGGTCCGATCCAGGGATGGGTTCAGATCCAGAACGCAAATGTCACCTGGACATGAATACGTTCACCATCGAGCAGCGGGACGCCCTGCATTGCACCGTGGAAGTGAAGAAACTCAATAAGGCAGGACGAGCACCACCGACGCTTTGCGTCGTATCTCGACGACGCGCTCCCCGCCAAAGGCGCAGTGCGCTACGCGGCGCAGCCCGCAATACGCAGCGCGGCGCGCAGCTCATCGCACATGGGCGCAGCGCACGGCACATAGCGCAGCTCGCGGCGCGCAGGGCACAGCTCGCGGCACAGGCACACAGCACAGCTCGCTGGACTACCTGCAGCCGGCCTGGATCAGCGGCTCAACCACCCGGGCGATGTTCTCTTGGGGCGTGGAGAACCTGTGGCGTTCGAGCCTCCGCAACGCGCCCAGGAACCTCGGCCAGCTGCCACCGCAGGTCGCGAGCAGCGCCCGGAGCTCCGGAGTCCCCGAGTTGTAGACGCGGAACTGCACGAGCGACGCGTTGTTGATCGGACGGCGCGCCCCGATGTCGGCCTTGAGCCGGGCCAGCACCGCGTCCTTCTCCGCCCGCTTCTCGGCGTCGGGCGCCGGGGACGCGTACAGCCGATTGAGCTGGACGTAGGCCGCGTGCAGCGCGCGCGTCCGCACCTCGCCCCTCTCCAGCTCCCTCATGTAGGCCGTCTTCTCCGCGGAGAAGGGGCCCACCCGCTCGTCCAGGTAAAGCTTGGTGAGCTCGTCCCCGACGAAGCTCGCGAGGCTCTCGTTCAACCTCGTCTGCCCCTTCAGGTAGAGCGTCGCGTGCAGCGACTCGTGGAGCACCACGTTGGCGAGGTCGCCGAGCGCCTCGTCCCCGTCCGAGATCATCGTGGACAGGACCGGATCTTCGAGCCAGCCGAGCGTCGAGTAGGCGCCCGCCGGACGCACGTCGACGTCCCAGCCGGCCGCCTTGAGCGGCGCCGCGAACGCCTTGGCATCCTTGAGATCGAACCACCCCATGTAGGGGACCGTACCCACGACAGGAAAACTCCATGTCTTCGAGCGGAACCGGAGCGGCTCACACGCGCTCACCACCCAGACCGCGGCTGGGCGATCGAGCTCGACATACGTCCTGTAATTGCCGGTCGGGGTCAGCCCGTGGCGCTCCCCGAAGCGCTTGATGTGCGGGACCTCGCGCAGCAGCGCGCGCGTCCGCCACGGCCTGCGGGCGTCGAAGGCGGCGTCCTCGAGCGACTCGGCGCGCCAGGCCATCGAGAGCTGGCCGGCGCCCGCCTGCGCGAGGTAGCGGACCTGAGTACACGATGCGAGCACGAGACAGAGCGCGACGAGCCCCGCGGCGGCGCAGACCACGCGCGCCGCGGAGCGAGGGCGCGACACGGACGACGAGGGCGCGGCGCCGCGACGGGCGCTGGCCGCAAGCCTTTCGCTCATCCTTAGCTGATAGCTGGCCGCGCGGGCTTAACAAGCTCTTCCGCGCAGGGGACGCGCGCGCCGCGCGCCCCGCCGCACGCGCGGGACAGTGCCCGACAGATCAGGACGGCAGCGCCGCCCCCCACGAACTGAGCTGCACGGCCGGGACGATCGGCGCGCGTTCCCGCAGAGAGGGCTCCTCCGTGGCATACAGGGGCTCGCGTGCGAGGGGGTAGTCGCGTGGAGCCCCGTTCGCCAGCACCATCTGGATGGCGCCCAGGTGCCCGCTGCGGAACGCGGCGGCCGCGCACGCGAGATAGAACTCCCACGTCCTCATGAAGGCGCCGTCGAAGCCGGTGACCCGCTCGATCTTCTCCCTGTTCTCCAGGAAGTTACGGCGCCAGCAGCGGGCCGTGAGCGCCGAGTGGCGCCGCAGGTTCTCTGCGTCGAGCACGTCGAGCCCGCGCGCCGAGGCGCGCGTCGCCATCCCCTGGAGCGAAGGAGGCCAGTACCCCGGGAAGATGTGCTTTTGCAGGAAGGGGTCAGTCCGCGACGACTCTTGCTCTCTCGTGACGCTCTCGAGCAGGCACACGCCGCCCGGGGCGAGCAGCGCCTTCACCGTGTCATAGAACACCTCGATACGGCGCTCTCCGGCATGGCACATCGAGCCCAGGGAGACGAGCCGATCCCACCGCGGCTCGTCCTCGAGCTCGTCGCAGCTCATCACGCGGACCTCGACCGGGAGCCGCCGCGCCGCCGCCTGTTCGCGGATGTACCTCGCCTGGTTCTCGCAGAGGGTGATACCGAGGCACTGCACCCCGTACGCCTCCGCGGCGTGGAACATGAGGTGCCCCCATCCGCAGCCGAGATCCACGAGCCTGTGCCCGCGCCGGAGCGCGAGCTTCCGCGCGACGAGGGAGATCTTGTGCGCCTGCGCGTCGTCGAGCGTCTCGCCCGGAGAGCTGAAATAGCCACACGACGTCTGGAGGCGCCTGTCCAGGTAAAGAGGGTAAAAGTCGTTGCCTAGCCCATAATGACGCTCGACAGCGAGCCTCTCACGCTTGGCCGCCCCGGAGAGCAGCCCGAGCCGGAGCGCGTCGAGCACGCCCGAGAGGCCGCGGTCGAACGACGACGACGCGGGCACGAGGCGCGGCAAGCGCGCCTCCACGGACCGCGCGAGCTGGAACAGACCGGCGAGCGAGTCCTCGAGATCTCCCTCGAACGTGACCTCGCGCCGGACATACGCCTCACCGAGGCCGAGCGTGCCCCGGAACGCCGTCTCGCAGAGCGACCGACGCGTCCTGAACGTCACGGCAAATTCGGGCGCGCCCGCGCCGAAGCGCAGCCGCTCGCCGCCCCAGAAGCGCAGCTCGAACGGGGTCCCGCCGTGGCGCTCCAGCAGGCGCGACGCCGCTTCCTTGAACCGACGAGACCACGGCGGCATTTCGCCCTTCCTGACGATGAACATCGGACCCCCTCCGCGGCCCCCCGGCCGCCCGACGAGCTGACCCGAGCTGCGCTTTCCCGTCAAGCAACATGTCATCCATGCAAACGCCATCACAGCGAGTCACGGAACGCCCACAGCGGCCGGCGGACACCCCGGACACGCGCTGTCGTCAGGGACAGGAGGAACGCAGTGGCTGGCTCGCTCATAGCACCGTAGTGGTGTTCGGGAGAGTCCCGACAGCATGCTCACGTGTCCGGGATGTTTCATGTTCCAGGCGAAGGAGGGAAATCGGGAAGATGATTCGAATTTCTCCCTACCTTCCTGGCCGTCTTCCTGGTCGCGTGACGTATCCATCCCCTGTGTTGTGTGTGCTGCGCACCCTCGCGCCCGTACGCGCCTGTGCTCCCTCGCGCCCGGTAAGCGCTCAGCTCCCTCACGGCCGGGGCGCGCAGCACGCCCTCGCGCCGCTCGCGCCGCTCACACCCGGGAAGCGCTCCGCTTCCTCGCAGCCAAGGCGCGGTCCGTGGTACGCACGCCGGCCCGTGACCACGCCCAGCGATCCTCCCGCCGCCCTGCGAGACCCGCCGCCGCCCGCGCGGCGCGCAGGGAAGGCCGGCAGCGGTGAGCTCGTGTTCACGCGCGTCGCAGGGCGCACCGTGCTCGAGAAGGCGCTCGCCAGGAGCCCGCTCAGGCTGCTCGCTCCGAAGAACCACGGACAGGCAGCGTGGGTGTTCGTCGCGAGCTTCGGCGGCGGCCTCGTCGGCGGCGACGAGCTCCACCTCCACGCGCGCGTCGGGCGCGGGGCTGCCGCGCTGCTCAGCACCCAGGCCTCGACCAAGGTCTACCGTTCGCCCCTCGGCGGCCGCCAGCGCCTCGATGCCGAGGTCCAGGGAGGCGGGCTCCTCGTCGCGATCCCCGATCCGGTCGTCTGCTTCGCGGGCTCGCGGTACGAACAGGACATCGACGTCGCGCTCGCCGACGACGCGTCGCTCGTGCTCGTCGACGCGCTGTCCTCCGGCCGGAGCGCGCGGGGCGAGCGCTGGGCGTTCGACAGGTATGCGTCGCGCATCCGGGTGAGCCGCGGCGGGCGGGCCGTGCTGCTCGACGCGGCGCTGCTCGATCCCGCGCACGGCGCGCTGCCCGAGCGCATGGGGCGCTTCGACGCGCTCGCGACGCTCGTCGCGCTCGGCCCGCGCGCGGCGAGCGCGGCGGACGCGCTGCTCGCGCCGCGGCCGCCGCCCGAGCGGCGCGCCGAGCTCGTCGCGTCGGCGAGCCCGCTCCGGGGCGGCGGCGCCGTCGTGCGCGTCGCGGGCACGAGCGTCGAGCGAGTCGCCGGCTTCCTCCGGAGCGCGCTCGGCTTCCTCGCGGGTGAGCTCGGTGATGATCCGTTCGCACGAAAGTGGTAGCGTCGCGCCGCGCCGGCAAAGCCGCGGCGTCGCTGCGCCGGAGAGAGGGCGAACATGCACCTTGCGCCTCGTGATCTCGACAAGCTCGTGCTGCACGGCGCGGGCGTCCTCGCCCAGAAGCGCCTCGCGCGCGGGGTCAGGCTCAACTACCCGGAGGCCGTCGCGCTCATCGCGACGCAGATCCTCGAGCTGATCCGCGACGGCCGCAGCGTCGCCGAGCTCATGGACGTCGGCCGCCGCCTGCTCGGGCGCGCGCAGGTGATGGCCGGCGTCCCCGAGATGATCGCCGAGGTCCAGGTGGAGGGGACCTTCCCCGACGGGACGAAGCTCGTCACCGTCCACCACCCGATCGCGCTCGAGCACGGCGATCTGGCGCTCGCGCTCTACGGCAGCTTCCTCCCCGTGCCCGACGTGTCGCTCTTCCAGCAGGCAGGCCAGGGGGAGGTGACGGCCGAGCCGACGCCCGGCGAGGTGCTCGTGAAGCCCGGCGAGATCGAGCTCTCCCCCGGCCGGCGGCGGCTCTCCCTCCCCGTGAAGAACCTGGGCGACCGGCCGATCCAGGTGGGCAGCCACTACCCGTTCTCGGAGACGAACCGCGCGCTCGAGTTCGATCGGGCGGCGGCGGCGGGGATGCGGCTCGACATCCCCGCGGGCACCGCGGTCCGCTTCGAGCCGGGCGACGAGAAGACGATCACGCTGGTGCAGGTCGGCCCGCACGGGGCGGCGCACGCCGCGCGGGAGGAGCAGCAGGCATGAGCCACAGGATGCAGCGACGACACTATGTCGATATCTACGGGCCGACGGTGGGCGATCGCGTGCGGCTCGGCGACACGGGCCTCATCGCCGAGGTCGAGCGGGATCACACGTCCTACGGCGACGAGTGCAAGTTCGGCGGCGGCAAGGTGCTGCGCGATCGCATGGGGCAGATGCCCGGCGCCTCGAACGACGAGGCGCTCGACTGCGTCATCACGAACGCGCTCATCGTCGACTGGACCGGCGTCTACAAGGCCGACATCGGCATCAAGCGCGGCCGCATCGCGGCGATCGGCAAGGCCGGCAACCCGAAGGTGATGGCGGGCGTCACGCCGGGCATGATCGTCGGCGTGACGACGGAGGTCATCGCCGGCGAGGGCCACATCGTCACGGCCGGGGGCGTCGACACGCACATCCATTTCATCTGCCCGCAGCAGGGATACGAGGCGCTCGCGTCGGGCGTCACCACGTTCGTCGGCGGCGGCACGGGCCCGGCGACGGGCACGAACGCGACCACGTGCACCCCGGGCGCCCGCCACATCTCGCTGATGCTGCAGGCGACGGACGTCCTGCCGCTCAACATCGGCCTCACGGGCAAGGGGAACACCTCGTCGCCCGAGGGGCTGCTCGAGCAGGTGCGCGCCGGCGCCGTCGGGCTGAAGCTGCACGAGGACTGGGGGACGACCCCGCCCGCCATCGACTGCTGCCTCAGCTTCGCCGAGCACGAGGACATCCAGGTCACGCTCCACACCGACACGCTGAACGAGTCGGGCTACGTCGACGACTCCATCGCGGCGTTCAAGGGCAGGACGATCCACTCCTACCACTCCGAGGGCGCGGGCGGCGGGCATGCGCCCGACATCCTGCGCATCTGCGGCGAGCCGAACGTCATCCCGAGCTCGACGAACCCGACGCGCCCGTACACCGTCAACACGCTCGACGAGCACCTCGACATGCTCATGGTCTGCCACCACCTCGACCGGAACATCCCGGAGGACGTGGCGTTCGCCGAGAGCCGCATCCGCGGCGAGACCATCGCGGCCGAGGACATCCTCCACGACCTCGGCGCGATCAGCATCATCTCGAGCGACAGCCAGGCGATGGGCCGCGTCGGCGAGGTGATCACGCGGACCTGGCAGACCGCGCACAAGATGCGGGATCAGCGCGGCCGGCTGCCCGAGGAGCAGGGCGACAACGACAACTTCCGGATCCGCCGCTACGTGGCCAAGTACACGATCAACCCGGCCATCGCGCACGGCATGTCCCACGAGATCGGGTCGGTCGAGCCGGGCAAGCTCGCGGATCTCGTGCTGTGGCGGCCCCAGATGTTCGGCGTGCGTCCGGAGCTCGTGATCAAGGGCGGCCTCATCGCCTGGGCGCAGATGGGCGATCCGAACGCGTCCATCCCGACGCCTCAGCCGTACTACATGCGCCCGATGTTCGGCTCGCTCGGCGCGGCCGTCGGCGAGACGAGCATCGCCTTCGTGTCGAGCCGCGCCATGGACGAGGGGAGCATCCGCCGGCTCGACCTGAAGAAGCGCCTCTCGGCGGTCCGCCGGTGCCGCCGGATCGGCAAGGCCGACATGCGCCTCAACAGCACGCTCCTGCCGATCACGGTCGATCCCGAGACGTACGAGGTGCGGGCCGGCGGCGAGCTCCTCCGCTGCGACCCCGCGAAGATCCTGCCCCTCGCGCAGAGGTACTGCCTCTTCTGAGGCGGGGCGCTCGCCCTCGGCCGCTCCGCGCCCGCGGGTTCACCTTTCTCTCCGTCTGATTCTGTCTGCTCCCGTCTGATCCCGTCTACGTCCGTCCGCTCCCCTCTGCTTCTGTCTGATTCTGTCTGATTCCATCCGCGCGCATGAACAGGTGGCTCCTCCTCCAGCTCTCCGACTCCGCGTTCCCGGTCGGAGGGTTCGCGCACTCCGCGGGCCTGGAGGCGGCGGTGCAGCTCGGCGAGGTCGGGCCTGGGAGCGCGCTCTCGTCGTTCGTCGCGAGCGCGCTCTGGCAGGTGGGCCTCGGCGCGCTGCCGCTCGTGCGGGCTGCGCACGAGCGCCCGCTCGACATCGCGGCCGTCGATGACGCCTGCGACGCCTTCCTCGTGAACCACGTCGCGAACCGGGCGAGCCGGACGCAGGGCCGCGCGTTCCTCGCGACGAGCGCGCGCGTCTTCCCCTCCGCCGAGATCCGCCGCCTCGACGCCGCCGTGCGGGCGCGGGAGGCGCTGGGCCACCACGCGCCCGCGTTCGGCGCGACCCTCGCTGCGCTCGGCGTCCCGCGCGAGGACGCGCAGGCCGTCTACCTGCACGCCTCGCTCCGCGGCGTCGTCTCGGCGGCGGTGCGCCTCGGGCTCATCGGGCCCCTGGAGGCACAGCGACTGCAACTCGAGAGCGCGCCGCTCCTCAACGCGGTGCTCCATGAGTGTGAAGATCACGGCATCGACGAGCTCGCGCAGCCGGCGCCGCTCCTCGATCTCTTCGGGGCCACGCAGGATCGGCTCTACTCGCGTCTCTTTCAATCGTGAGGTGACAGCATGCACGACCCCGGCGATCACGGGCACGGGCACAACGGCCACGACCACGTTCACGACCACGACCACGTTCACGACCACGACCACGTTCACGGGGGTGGTCACAGGCACGCGCATGCGCACGGAGACGAGCACGGGCACACGCACGAGCACGGGCACACGCACGAGCACTGGGCGCATCCGGGGCTCTTCAGCGAGCGGGATGCACCGAAGGACCGCGATTTCTCGGCGCGCGCGTTCACGGTGGGGATCGGGGGGCCCGTCGGCAGCGGCAAGACGGCGCTCGTGCTCGCGCTCTGCCGCGCGCTGCGCGACAGGATGCCGCTCGGCGTCGTCACGAACGACATCTTCACCCAGGAGGACGCCGAGTTCCTGCACCGCAACAACGCGCTGCCGCCGGAGCGCATCCGCGCGGTGGAGACCGGGGGCTGCCCGCACGCGGCGATCCGCGAGGACATCAGCCACAACCTCGTCGCGCTCGACGACCTCATGGATCACGTCGCGCCCGCGCTCCTCATCGTCGAGAGCGGCGGCGACAACCTCGCCGCCCAGTACAGCCGGGAGCTCGTCGACTACACGATCTACGTGATCGACGTCGCCGGCGGCGACAAGGTGCCGCGCAAGGGCGGACCGGGCATCACGCAGTCGGATCTGCTCGTGATCAACAAGACCGATCTCGCTCCGCACGTCGGCGCCGACCTCGGCGTCATGGAGCGGGACGCCCGGAGGATGCGGGGCGACGGGCCGTTCCTGTTCGCGCAGTGCAACCGGAGCCAGGGAGTCCCCGAGATCATTGACCACATCCTCTCCGCCATGCGCCGCGCGACCACCACGGCGCCTTCCGCGAAATAGGCCTCTATCGCGCGCCTCACGCTGCGAGAAGCGCTGCGAGAAGCGCTCACGCTCCACAGGAGTCGGCATACCGGATCACATCTGCGCCGGGCGCGCAGCGCCGTGCCCTGTTAAAGGAGGACAGCGGTAACGCCGCTTCGACTTCCGTTTCGCTGGAATACCGGTTCTATTGGACCGTAGGCGGACTTCGGACGGGTGGTAGAGGGCGGAGAGGGCTCCGCCGGGCGGAGCGACTTCCACCACGACCGCCGCGGTCGCCACGCGATCACGGCAGCGCCGGATGGCGAGGCGGCGCGGCGCACCCGTTGTAGACCAGAGGAGGAGGCATCAGTGAGCCAGGCCCGACCCCATGTGCTGGTGGTAGACGCCGAGAAGAGGGTCCTCGACAGGCTCGCGCTCGAGCTCAGCCAGGGCGGCTTCGACGTCACCTGTGCCGAGAGCGGGCTCGCCGCGATCGAGCTCGTCAAGGCGCGCCGCTTCGACCTCGTGGTCGCCGATGTGGGGGCGCTCGGCATGGAGGGCGCCGGGACCATCGCCGCGCTCAAGGCGCTCAGCCCCGACCTGGAGATCATCGTCGGCTCCCCGTGCTCGAGCGCCCAAGACGCCGTGGAGTGCATCGAGCGCGGCGCGTACGACATGCTGGAGAAGCCCTACGACATCGAGGACCTGAAGCGGCTGCTCGAGGCGGCGATGCTGCGCACCCACCTCGACGCCGTGGCGGCCGTCCACCAGGCGAGCGCCGCCCTGGTCGCGTCCCTCTCGCGGGACGACTTCCCCGAGCGCGCCGTGGATCTCGCGGCGAAGGTCGTCTATACGACCGGCGCCGCGCTCTCCCTCGCGCTCGATCAAGGGGCCGCGCTCTACCAGGCGGCCTCCGGCGCCGAGGTGCCCGCGGCGTTCATCGCCCGGCTCGCCGGGCGCATCGAGGGCGCGCTCGCGCCCGTCCGCCTCTCCGCGGACGACGCGCCCGATCTGCTCTGTACCGCAGAGGGCGATCGCTTCGGCGCCGCCATCGTCGCGCCGCTCCGCCTGGGCGAGAGCTCGTTTGGCGGCCTCGTGGTGCTCCGCGACGAGCGCCTGCCGGCGTTCACCAGCCAGGAGGAGCAGGCCATCGGCATCTTCGCAATTGAGCTCGCGCTCGCCTTTTACGGTCACAAGGTACGGCGCTCGCTCGGCCCCTGCGCCGCCTGACGCTCGCGCGCGGCGTGGGCGCGCGCGGCGCGCTCGTCCGAGCCGAGATCTGCGGCGAGCGCCCGCAAATTCTTCGGCGATCGAGCTCAAGATTCCCTCTGGCGAACGCGTTCGCGCCCCACTAAAGGAGGGGAGCGATGAGCCCCACCGCTGCACCATCGACTCTCCCCGCCAGGGCCCAGCGCGCCGCGACCTTCTACCGGGATCTCGTCGGCAAGAAGATCGCGATGGCGCTGAGCGGCGTCATCTTCTTCGGCTTCGTGATCGGCCACATGGCCGGCAACCTCCAGGTCTTCCTCGGCCGGCAGAAGTTCAACGACTATGCCGCCTTCCTCCACGGGACGCCCTCCCTGCTGTGGGGGACGCGGATCGTCCTCCTCGCCTCCCTCATCGTCCACGTCTACACGGGCGTGACGCTCGCGCAGCACAGCCGCGCTGCCCGGCCGGTCCCCTACCAGGTGAAGGGGCAGCGGCGCCCGAACGTCGCCGCGCGCACGATGTTGCTGAGCGGCGGCGTCCTCGGCGCCTTCATCGTCTATCACCTGCTCCACCTGACGACGGGCACCGTGCACCCCGACTTCGTGCCGCTCGACGCCTACGACAACGTCGTGAAGGGCTTCAGCCCGGGACCCGCGGCGATTGCCTACGTCGTGGCGATGGGCCTGCTCGCGCTGCACCTCTACCACGGCGCGTGGAGCATGTTCCAGTCGGTGGGCTTCAACCACCCGCGCTACTCGCCGGTGCTCAAGAAGCTCGCCGCCGCGTCGTCGATCCTGCTCTTCGCCGGCTTCTCGTCCATCCCGCTCGCCGTCCTGTTCGGCATCGTCCGCTGAGCCCGGAGCGTCCGTCATCATGCAGCTCAATGCGAAGATCCCCGAAGGTCCCATCGAGAAGAAGTGGGACCAGCACCGCTTCAACCTGAAGCTCGTCAACCCGGCGAACAAGCGGAAGTACACGGTCCTCGTCGTCGGCACCGGCCTCGCCGGGGGCGCGGCGAGCGCGACGCTGGCCGAGCTCGGCTACAACGTGAAGAGCTTCTGTTTCCAGGACTCTCCGCGCCGCGCCCACAGCATCGCCGCGCAGGGCGGCATCAACGCCGCGAAGAACTACCAGAACGACGGCGACAGCATCTACCGCCTCTTCTACGACACCGTGAAGGGCGGCGACTACCGCGCGCGCGAGGCCAACGTCTACCGGCTCGCGCAGATCAGCGTGAACATCATCGACCAGTGCGCCGCGCAGGGCGTGCCGTTCGCGCGCGAGTACGGCGGCGTGCTCGCGAACCGCTCCTTCGGCGGGGCGCAGGTGTCGCGCACGTTCTACGCGCGAGGCCAGACGGGGCAGCAGCTCCTCCTCGGCGCCTACCAGGCCCTCGAGCGGCAGATCGGCCTCGGCAAGGTGAAGATGTACCCGCGCACCGAGATGCTCGACCTCATCGTCATCGACGGCAAGGCGCGCGGCCTCATCACCCGCAACCTGATCACCGGCGCGCTCGAGACGCACCTCGGCGACGCGGTCGTCCTCGCGTCGGGCGGCTACGGCAACGTCTTCTTCCTCTCGACGAACGCGAAGGGGTCGAACACCACGGCCATCTGGCGGGCCCACAAGCGCGGCGCGCTCTTCGGCAACCCCTGCTTCACGCAGATCCACCCCACGTGCATCCCGGTCTCAGGAGACTACCAGTCGAAGCTGACGCTCATGAGCGAGTCGCTCCGCAACGACGGCCGCATCTGGGTGCCCACGAACCCGGGCGACACGCGCGCGCCGGAGCTCATCCCCGATGGCGAGCGCGACTATTACCTCGAGCGCCGCTATCCGAGCTTCGGCAACCTCGTGCCGCGCGACGTCGCGTCGCGCGCGGCCAAGGCGGTATGTGACGAGGGCCGCGGCGTGGGGCACACGCGGCTCGGCGTGTACCTCGACTTCTCGGACGCCATCCGGCGCCTCGGCAAGCCGGCCATCGCCGAGCGCTATGGCAACCTCTTCGACATGTACGAGCGCATCACCGGCGACGACCCGTACAGCGTCCCGATGCGCATCTATCCGGCCATCCACTACACGATGGGCGGGCTCTGGGTCGACTACAACCTGATGAGCACGATCCCCGGCCTGTACGTGCTCGGCGAGGCGAACTTCTCCGACCACGGCGCGAACCGGCTCGGGGCGAGCGCGCTGATGCAGGGCCTGGCGGATGGATACTTCATCATCCCCTACACCATCGGCGATTACCTCGCGTCGACGAAGCTCGAGCGGGTCGACGACCTCCACCCCGCCGTGAGGGACGCCGAGCGCGACGCGAGCGCGCGGCTGAACAAGCTGCTCAGCGCGAACGGCTCGCGCACGGCCGACTCGTTCCATCGCGAGGTCGGCAAGATCATGTGGGAGGCGTGCGGGATGGCGCGCAACGCGGCCGGGCTCAAGGGCGCGCTCACGCGGATCCCGGAGCTCCGCGAGCAGTTCCACCGCGACGTCCGCGTCTCGGGGACCGGCACCGGCCTGAACCAGGAGCTCGAGAAGGCGGCGCGCGTCGCCGACTTCTTCGAGCTGGCGGAGCTCATGTGTCGTGACGCGCTCGACAGGGAGGAGTCGTGCGGCGGGCACTTCCGCGAGGAGCACCAGACGCCCGAGGGCGAGGCGAAGCGCGATGACGAGAGCTTCTCCTATGTCGCCGCCTGGGCATGGCGAGGCGAAGGTCAGGCCCAGGAGCTCCACAAGGAGCCGCTCCAGTTCAACGAGGTTCACCCCACGCAGCGGAGTTACAAATAATGCGCCTCACCCTCCATGTCTGGCGGCAGAAGGGCAAGTACGAAGCGGGCCGGTTCGTCACGTACGAGGTGCCCGACGTCAACGAGCACATGTCCTTCCTCGAGATGCTCGACGTGCTCAATCAGCGGCTCATCCTCAAGGGTGAGGAGCCAATCGCGTTCGATCACGACTGTCGCGAGGGCATCTGCGGCATGTGCGGCTTCATGATCAACGGCCAAGCACACGGCCCCCTCCGTGGGACGACCGTGTGTCAGCTGCACATGCGTCACTACAAGGACGGCGACGTGCTGTGGCTCGAGCCGTGGCGAGCCCAGGCGTTCCCGGTGGTAAGCGACCTCGCCGTGGACCGCAGCGCGTTCGACCGGATCATCGCGTCGGGCGGCTTCGTCTCGGTGCCGACGGGCAGCGCGCCGGACGCGAACGCGATCCCGGTGCCGAAGGTGATCGCCGAGCGCGCCATGGACGCGGCGGCGTGCATCGGCTGCGGCGCCTGTGTCGCATCTTGTCCGAACGCGTCCGCATCGCTGTTCACCGCGGCGAAGGTCTCGCACCTGAACCTCCTGCCGCAGGGCCAGCCGGAGCGCGATCAGCGCAGCCTCAACATGGTCGCCCAGATGCGCGTCGAGGGCTTCGGCCACTGCACGAACGTCGGCGAGTGCGAGGCGGTCTGCCCGAAGGAGATCCCCCTCGACATGATCGCGCAGATGAACCGCGACTACCTGCGCGCGACGCTGGTCCACCGCGACGTGCAGGCCAAGGGCGGCACCGGCTGAGGCGCCGCACCGCCGGCCTCGCCCGAGGCCGGCGGCGCCGCCCCTCCCTCCTCTCTCCTCGACAGCGAACGCGCTCCTCTCGCACGCCATGAACGGCGGCGCTCCGTCGCCGTCACCTCGCCGCCAAGGCGGGCGCGCCCCTGATTGACACCGGCTCGCCGCAAGGACGCGCCGCGCCAAAGGTGCGCCTGTGGCCCATGGGGTCAGGCCGGCCCTTCGGCCCATCACCGCCCGTACGGCCGGCCCCCGGTGCGTGCAGGCGCAGGCTGCAGCGCCTCGGCACGAGGCTCACCCAGGCACGGCCCCGCGGCATGACAGGCGACCCCTGGTGCCGCGGGTGCGCCAGCACGATCCCGACGGCCGCCGCAGGTGTGGCACGAGGCCGCCGTCATCCCCCGTTTTCGTACAATTTTTCACCAAAAGCACAAGATTTTGCAGGCCACCTGTGGAAAACAGACCAGGAGTTTCCTGATCACTGACTCAGGGACTTCCTAAACCATCTTCGCGCCGCGAGCTCCAACCGTACAGTCAACGTGGGATAAGCACTCGGCATGTTTCGAGAACATCTCGCCGCGACTCGCGCCTATGCCAGTGGGGGCTTTCCGAGTGTGACGAGCCGTCGCTCCAGTAGCAGCGCAACCGCGAAGATGCCGTGGCGCTCTCCCGCGCCGCAATGAAACGTGTCAGGGTCAACAGGCACTTGTTCGAGGTCACGAGTTGGAATAACCTCGAAATTGTCCTGAACGGGATCAGACGTCATAAGACAATTGTGGTCAGCCCACACCATGTCGTAGACTAGGTCGAACTTAGAGCGCCGCAGCGAGGGGGGGCATCCCGCGGCGAGCGCGTCGAGGATCGCATCGAGTATCGCTCTTCTGCGGAAGCCGGTTCGAGGGGAGGGCCGGCAGGAGGAGAAGCCAGAGGCAACGGCCGCGGCGACCTTTCTCCCGGCGGATCAGGAGATCCGCTTTCCACATGGGAACGACGCGCACCGGGACCGCAAACCAGACCGACCGGAGCCGGGCAGATCGCCTGAGGGCGCCCTGCTGCGCCGTTCGTGCTGCGCGCCTTCGGCGCGCGCCGGGGTCTGCGAGGCTGGTCGGATGCGGGAGTTCGAACATCAGACAGGTCTCTTGCACGAGCGAAGAAGTAGGAGGGGAACTTCATGAGGTGCTGCATCGACGGCCTTAATCTGCATCCGACGAGCGTCCACGATGCTGCCGTTGTTCTCGACACCGTGACGGACCGGCTCCTCGCCGCGGGTGATCGGCGAGCGGCCTTCACCGACGTCTACGGTATCGTCACGCGCGCCGTCGCGGCGCAGGTCGAGCGACGCGATGGCATGTTCCTCGAGCCGGCGTGGATCTCGCGCCTCGCGGGCCGGTTCTGCGAGCGTTACCTCGAGACGCTCGGCTGGTGCGATCGGGGCGCGGCGCAGGACTGCGGCGCCTGGCACATCGCGTACGCGAGCACGGCGTCACGGTTCACGCCCCCCGTGCAGAACGCGCTGCTCGGCTTCAGCGCCCACATCAACTACGACCTGATCTTCGGCATCCACGCGACGATCGTCGAGTTCGGGCACGGCGCCGACCCCGCGATGCTCGCGCGGCTCAAGCACGATCACGATCAGATCAATACGCTGCTCCGCGCCTCGGTCATCGAGGCGCTCGCGCGCCTCACCGCGCGGCACGGCTGCCCCCTCAGCGCGTTCTTCCTGGACACCGCCCCGGAGGTCGCGGTCTGGGTGTCCATGGAGATGCTCTCGCGGTGGCGCGAGCGGGTCTGGGACGACGTCCTGGCGCTCCTCGCCGCGCGCAGCGGGAGCGAGCGGGCGGCGCTCGCCCGCGGGGTGGAGCGGCGCTCCACGCGCATCGCCCAGATGCTCGCCCTGCCCTCGCTCCACCACGCGCCGCACACGGCGCTCCGCCTCCTGTCAAGGGCCGCGTGATCGCGGCCGACCGCAACCGAAGCCCCGCCCGATCGTAGAATGGGGGCATGAGCAAGCTGCCCAAGGAACCGCCCGCCGGCGAGATCACCCCTCCAGCGCTCTACCTGCGGCGGCGCGAGCTCCTCAAGAACGCGGCGCTCTTCGCCGGCACCGCGTCGGCCATCGGCGGCGGCCTCGTCTGGCTCACCGGCGGCGCGGCGCGCCTCTCGGCGGCCGGCACCCCCGGCAGCGCGGCCACGCCGCTCGGCAGCGCGGCAGCGCTGCCGGGGCCGCCGGCCGCCGGCGCGCCGTCCTCCGGGACGAGCTCGAGAGGCCCGTTCGTTACCGACGAAGCGCGGACCTCCTACGAGGACATCGTTTCGTACAACAATTTCTACGAGCTCGGCCTGAGCAAGTCCGAGCCGGCCAAGAACGCCGGCCGGCTCAGGCTCCGCCCCTGGGCCATCGCGTGCGAGGGAGAAGTGAAGAAGCCCGAGGTCATCGACCTCGACACCCTGCTCCAGTGGTTTCCCCTGGAGGAGCGCGTCTATCGAATGCGCTGCGTCGAAGCGTGGTCGATGGTGATCCCCTGGCTCGGGTTCCCGCTGGGCGCGCTGCTCAGGCGCCTCGAGCCGACCTCTCGCGCCCGGTACGTCCAGTTCACCACGCTGCTCGATCGAGAGCAGCTGCCCGGCCAGCAGAGCGACGTGCTCGAGTGGCCTTACGTCGAGGGGCTCCGGATCGACGAGGCCATGCACCCTCTCACGATGCTGGCCGTGGGCCTCTACGGCAAATCGCTGCTCGGCCAGAACGGAGCGCCCATTCGCCTGGTGGTGCCGTGGAAATACGGGTTCAAGGGGTGCAAATCGATCGTCAGCATCAAGCTCACCGAGCGGCAGCCGGCGACGAGCTGGAGCCGCGCCGCGCCGGACGAGTATGGATTCTATGCGAACGTGAACCCCGCGGTCGATCACCCGCGCTGGAGCCAGGCGACGGAACGGAGGATCGGTGAGCTGCGTCGCCGTCCCACGCTGCCATTCAACGGCTATGCGGAGGAGGTCGCCGGCCTCTACAGCGGGATGGACCTGCGGGAGAGCTTCTGATGATGCGCGCTCCAGCGAGGACGATGTCGCCGCCGCGCGCTGCCACCGCCGGAGGCGTGCCGGCTGGCCGGAAGCTGGCATGGCTCCCGCCCGCGGTCGTCGCCGGCGGGCTGATCCCGCTGGCCGTGCTCGGCCTGCGCGCCGGGGCCGGAGCGCTCGGCCCGGACCCCGTCGCCGCGGCGCTGAACCAGCTCGGCCTGCTCGCGCTCGTGCTGCTCGTCGCCTCGCTGGCGGCGACGCCGCTCAAGCTCGTGTCGGGCTGGACCTTTCCGCTGCGTATCCGCAAGGCGCTCGGGCTGCTCGCGTTCTTCTACGCGTGCGCCCACTTCCTGACCTATGCGATCGTCGATCAGGGCCTCGACGTGCGCGCGATCGCCGAGGACATCACGGAGCGCCCCTTCCTCCTCGCCGGCTTCGTCGCGCTCCTCGTGCTCGTCCCGCTCGCGGCGACCTCGACCGCGCGCATGCTGAAGCGCCTCGGCGCCGCGCGCTGGAAGCGCCTGCACCGCCTCGCCTACGCCGCCGCCGTCCTCGGGGTCGTGCACTTCTTCCTCCGCGTGAAGAAGGACACGACAGAGCCGATGATCTACGCGGCGCTGCTCGCGCTGCTCTTCGCCGTGCGCATCGCGAGCGCCGTCCTGCACAGACGCGCGGCGCCGCGCTGAGCGCCAGCGTCGCGCCGTCGCCGCGCGGCGAACCTGCCGCGCGGCGCCGCGCGTTCGGATAGCATGGGGCTTCGGCGTGGAACGCGTGAGGACGGCGACATGAGGCTCTTCACCATCGGGGACAGCATCTCTCAAGGCTTCATGTCGCTCGGCGCGGCGCGCACCCAGCTCGCCTACTCCACGTGGATCGCGCATGCGCTCGGCGTCGACGTCGGCGACGCGCTGTCGAGCCCGGCGTACCGCGTGCCCGACTACCCGGCCCACGGGCTGCTGCTCGATCTCGAGGTGGTGCTCCGCCGCCTCCAGCTCGCCTTCGGCACCACGATCGACAGGCTCGAGTGGGCCGCCGTGCTCCTGGAGATCAACCGGGTGCTCGACGTGGCCGAGGAGTACTACGAGCGCGGCGAGGGGGCCGGCCGCTACCGCGGCGGGAGCGTGCCCTGGTTCCACAACGTCTCGGTGTACGGCTTCGACGTGGCCGACGCGTGGCTCGTGACCCCGAGGCTCTGCAGGGAGCGGATCGCGGCGGCGCCCGGCGCCAAGGACGGCTTCCTCCAGGGGCCCAACGCGGCGTTCTACCGGACCGCGCTCCGCGTCCTCAACCCGTCGCGGGACGAGCGCCTCGACGGGTACACCCAGCTCGACTGGCTCGGCCACCACGCGCGCGGCGAGGGCGTCGAGAACCTCCTCCTCTGGCTCGGCCCCAACAACGCGGTCGGCTCGGCGATCCTCCTCAGCGTCGCGGCGACCGAGGACAGGGCCGAGCGGCGGCCGGTCTCGCTCAGCTTCGACGAGCGGACCCGGGCGCAGTGGAACCTCTGGATGCCCGACGATTTCGTCGCCGAGTACGGCGAGCTGCTCGACCGGGTCGACACCCTGATGCGGCGCAACGAAAACCCAGGCTGGCGGGTGTTCGTGGCCAACGTGCCTCACGTGACGATCGTGCCGATCGCCACGGGCGTCGGCGACCCGCTGCCCGGCCTCCCGCGCTACTACCCCTATTACACCTATCCCCCGCTCGCTCGAGGCACCCGCCTGATCGAGGCGGGCGCGCCGCACCTCACCGCCGCGGACGCGCGGCGCATCGACGAGACGGTCGACGCCTGCAACGCGCAGCTCGTCCGGCTCATCGAGGAGAAGAACGCCCGCCACCGCACGCCCCGGTATCACCTCGTCGACGTCTCCGGCGGCCTGGACCGGCTCGCGTACCGGCGCACCGGCGGCGAGCCGTCATACGAGTTCCCCGCATACTTCGCGGCCAACGTCGCGCCGCCGATGGACACCCGCTTCTACCACGTCGATCGCGCCGGGCGCCGCAAGGCCGGCGGCATCGTCAGCCTCGACGGCGTTCACCCGAGCGTCATCGGCCAGGGCCTCCTCGCCCACGAGTTCCTCAAGGTCATGAAGGAGGCCGGCGTCCCTGGCGCCGACCCGGACCGCCTGCCGTGGCCCAGGATCGTGGCGAGCGACACGCTCTATCAGGACCCGATCCCGCTGATGGAGGAGATCTACCAGTACGAGGAGCTGTCGTACGCGGTGCTCTCGGCGTACCGGTACGTCTTCGGAGGGTTCCAGGCGCGGCGCGGCAGCATCAAGGACTTCTAGAGCGGCGCTCACGGAACTGCGGGCGTGCTTCCGCGCAGCATGAAATAAATGAGCACCCCCGTGACGGAGACGTAGAGCCAGAGGGGCAGCGTCACCCGAGCGACCTTGGCGTGCTTCGCGAAGTTCGCCTTATAGGCGAAGTAGAACGACGTCAGCGCGAGCGGCACGATGCCCGCCGAGAGCACGATGTGCGAGATGAGGACGGCGAAGTAGATGGCGCGGAGCGGCCCGGTGCCCTGGTACTTCGTGTCGCCGTGGACGAAGTGATAGGCGAGGTAGCCGACGAGGAACAGCGACGAGGCGGCGAACGCCGAGACCATCAGGTACTTGTGCACGACCATCGCGCGGCGCTTGATCGCGAACCAGCCCGCGACGAGAAGCGTGGCGGCCGTCGCGTTCAAGGCGGCGTTCAGCGGGGGCATGAAGCGGAGATCCGCGCCGCCCGCGCCCCGCCGGATGATGAGGATGTAAGCGAGGAACGCCAGCGCGGCCGCGGAGAGCACGGCATTGAAGGCGTAGAACGATCGGTCGCTGGTGCGGGCGAGCAGGCCGACGGGCTTCAAGTGGCTCGAGGCGTGGGACGACATCGCGCGGTCCATACCAGAGGAGCGCGCCGAGCGCGAACGCGAGCGGGCGACCTCGGATCAGCGAACGGGAGCGGACGGAAGCGGACGGGGCCGCCCCGAGCGATCGCAGGCTAGGACACCGATCACGTTGATCGAGCGAGAAATGAACCGCCAAGACACCAAGGACGCCAAGATAATTCTCCGTTCTTGGCGTCCTTGGCGACTTGGCGGTTCGAAATTCTGCGCTTTTCAGGCAGTTTCAACCCGTTTGTCGCTCTAGGCGGAGCTCGGCGCGATCCCCATCGGGGGGCTGCGATCGAGGTTCCGCAGCGGCTCGCGCATGGTCACGAACTCCTCGGCCGCGGTCGGGTGGATGCCGATCGTCGCGTCGAACTGCGCCTTGGTCGCGCCGCACTTCAGCGCGACGGCGAACCCCTGGATGATCTCGCCGGCGTCGGGCCCGACCATGTGGACGCCGAGCACCCGGTCGGTCGCGCGGTCGACGACGATCTTCATCATCGTCTTCTCCTCGCGCCCGGAGAGGGTGTGCTTGAGCGCGCGGAAGGTCGAGAGGTAGATGGCGACGTCGTGGCGCTCTCGCGCCTGCGCCTCGGACAGGCCGACGGTGCCGACGTTCGGCTGGCTGAAGACAGCGGTCGGGATGCCGGCGTAGTCCACGCGCGCGCGCTCGCCGCGGAAGAGCGTCTTCACCAGCGCCATCGCCTCGGCGATGGCCACAGGGGTGAGCTGCACGCGCGAGATCACGTCGCCAAGCGCATAGATGGACGGGACCGACGTCTGGAACGCGTCGTCCACCACGACCGCGCCCTCCTCGTCGAGCTTCACCCCGACCTCCTCGAGGCCGAGCCCCTTGGTCTTCGGCAGGCGCCCCGTCGCGTACAGCACGCAGTCGGCCGCGAGCTCGGTGCCGTCGGCGAGCGTCGCGACGAGCGCGTCGCCCTGCCGCGCGAGGTTCTCGACGCTCGCGCCCAGGCGGAGGTCCAGCCCCTTCTTCTGGAGCTCGGCGGCAAGGAACGCCCGGATGTCGTCGTCGAAGCCGCGCAGGAGGTGCATGCCGCGGTGAACCAGCGACACCTTGGCCCCGAGGCCGTGCAGGATGCCGGCGAGCTCGACCGCGATGTAGCCTCCCCCGACGATGACCGCCCGCCGCGGCATCGTCTGGAAGTGGAACAGGTCGTCGGAGGTGACGGCGAGCTCGCGCCCGGGGAAATCAGGGATCCAGGGGTAGCTGCCGGTCGCGACGAGGATCCGCTCGGCGGTGATCCTGGCGCCGTCGATCTCGACGGCGTGGGGATCGACGACCCGGGCGTGCCCCCGGCGGATGTCGGCGCCCGAGTTCTTCAGGAGCCGCTCGTAGACGCCGTTCAGGCGCTCGATCTCCTTGTTCTTGTTGCGGAGGAGCGTCGACCAGTCGAACGACGGCCCGGCGTGCCCGGTCCCGCTGGCGCCGTGGCCGGGCACCGTCCAGCCGTAGCCGGCGGCGTCCTCGAAGTCCTCGGCGTAGTGCGAGGCATAGACGAGGAGCTTCTTCGGGATGCATCCCAGGTTGACGCAGGTGCCGCCGAGGTGGCGCGACTCGGCGATGGCGACCCGGGCGCCGTAGGAAGCGGACATGCGGGCTGCGCGCACGCCGCCGGAGCCGGCGCCGATGACGAACAGATCGTGATCGTACTTGGACATGGTGGACGACTATGCCCCATGTGGGGCGCGGTCGCCGCGCGCCGTGCGGTCGCCGCATGCCGTGCCCTCGCCCCTGCGCCGCGCGCCATGCCCTCGCCCCTGCGCCGCGCGCCGTGCCCTCGCCCCTGCGCCCCTGCGCCGCGCGCCCGCCCTCGCCGCCCGCGGGCAGGCCTGTCCCCGGGCTTCGCTCCCTCGGCTTCGGCTCGGCCACCGGCACGTGGATTCTGCTACGGTCCCGCCGTTGCGCTCCTCGACCCACACTGGAACCTTCGCCGACGCTCCGTCACCGCGCCCGCGCGACGGCGACCTGCCGGAGCGTCCCGCGCCGCGCCTCGCGGGACGCGCGCGTCGCGCCCTACCCTTCGCGCTGGCGGCCGCGCTCGTCGCGTTCGTCCTCGGCCGGCTCGACTTCGACGCCTTCCGCGCCGCCCTGTCGCGCGTCGACGCCCCGCTCTTCGTCGCCTTCGCCGCCCTCTTCGTCCTCGCGCTCCTCGGCGCCGACACGTTCGCGACCGTCCTCGTCTACCGCCGCCTGATCGCGCCTGTCGCCTTCCGCGATTTCCTCGTGCTCCGCGGCGCCTCCTACCTCCCGTCGCTGCTCAACCACCACGTCGGTCAAGCCTTCATCACGGTCTTCCTCGCGCGCGTGCACGCCGTGCCGCTCGCGCGCGTCGCCGGCGCGACGCTCGTCGTGTACGCGTCGTGGCTCGGCTGCCTGCTCCTCCTCGGCGCCGTCGCCGTGCCCGCGAACGGCGGGTCGCTCGCCGGGTCCGCCCTGCTCCTCGCGGCGGGCGCGCTCTACCTTGTGATCCTCGCGCTCCGCCCCGCCCGGCTCGCCCGCACGAAGCTCCTCGCCCCGCTCTTCGAAGCGGGCGTGCGCGGCCACCTCGTCGCCCTCGCCGCGCGCATCCCGCACCTCCTCGTCCTGTTCGCCGGCACCTGGCTCCCCTTCTGGTTCTTCGACGTGCGCATCCCCCTTGGAGCCGCCCTCACGTACATCCCGATCCTGATGGTGGCGGTGACGCTCCCCATCACCCCGCAGGGCTTCGGCACGCGCGACGTGCTCGCCGCCGCGCTCTTCGAGGGCTTCGCCGCCGGCGCGACACGCGACGCGCGCCTGGCCGCCATCGCCGCGTCGACGACGACGTGGGCCGTGGCGCTCACCCTCGTCGAGGCCGCGCTCGGCCTGGCCCTGCTCCGGGGCGTTTTGCCCCATATGGAGGCAAAGAGCCCCACCGACGCTGCGACCTCGGACGCTGCCCCCTCCAGCGCCGGGCGCGAACCGACATGACGCGTCTTAACGCGGCTCGCCATCGAAGAATTGTCACGGTATTTGCAAAGACATTTGCAAATACGCTGTGGGTAATGGCCGTTGGCTCATGGTTTGCCAGAGCGCCAAAGAGGCCAATGCGGCCGAAGACGTGGAAGACGCCGAACACGCCGAAGCGAGATAGGTCGGCTGAGAGAATGTTCGGCGCGACGAGTTTCGGGGTATAGTCTCCGACCCCCTGGCGTTCCTTTCGTCCTTCTAGCCGGGCGCGTCCCGCCGAACATCGCAGACTGACCAGTCCGCGCCGAGCGACCCTCTATGAAGAACCTGGTTCGTTTCCTCGCCTCCTCCGATCACGACGTCGCCCGCGCCGTTCGCCACGTGCGCCAGCAGGTCCGCAGCTTCACCCTGCCCGCGCCGCGGCCGGTCGTTGTCCCGATGCGCATGGCGTTCGAGGCGGCGCGCGAGGCGTACTACTTCGGCGCTCGTGTGCTCGTCTGCGAGCCGCACTTCAAGTCGCACTGCGCGCAGTACGGCAAGGGTGTCCGGACGGGGAACTTCATCCACTACATCCAGGGGCGGGGCGACATCATCCTTGGCGACAACGTGGTGCTCGACGGCAAGAGCAACATCTTCTTCGCCGCGCGGTTCTGCGACCGGCCCACGCTGCGGATCGGCGACAACACCGGGATCGGGCACAACTGCCGGATCATCGTCGGCAAGTCGATCACCATCGGCAAGCACTGCCGGATCGCGGCGGGCGTCTTCCTTCTCGACTCGAGCGGCCATCCGAGCGAGCCGGAGGCCCGGAAGCGCGGCCAGCCTCCCTCGGACGCCGAGGTGCGGCCGGTGGTCATCGAGGACAACGTCTGGCTCGGGGCCCAGTCCATGATCTTCCCGGGCGTCACGGTGGGCGAGGGCAGCGTCGTGGCGGCGGGCGCCATCGTGATGGCCGATGTCCCCCCGTACACCGTCGTCGCTGGCAATCCGGCCCGCCGGGTGGCATCACTGCGGACCGAGGCGAATCGCGCCGACGCGAAGAAGCACAGCGCGGACGACGCGGGGAGGCGCTCGGTCTCCGACAGCGCATCTTGACCCTGGAGCTCTTTACATGGCGATCGAGGTGGAGAAGGTCATCGAGGTCATCGTCACGGTCGGCAGCTTGCCCGCTGAGATCAAGCCCGACGACGACATCTACGACGCGGGGTTCTCCTCGATTCGCGCGCTCCAGCTGCTCACCGAGCTGGAGGATCGGTTCAACGTGGCCCTCCCCGACGACAGGTTCACCGTCGCCCGCACGCCGCGCGCGCTGAGCGATCTCATCCAGGAGCTCGCCCCGTGAGGAGGCTCGTCACGGTCGAGCTCGCGACGCCTGCGAGCGAGATGGCGCAGGAGGAGATCCCGAAGCAGATCGCCTTCCTCTCGAAGGAGATCGCGAACATCCGCTTCGTCCGCGAGGGCGCCGCGCTGGAGTTCGAGGCCCCCGAGGAGCACGCCGGCGTCCTCGCGAAGGCGGCCGAGGGCCTCGCGCGCACCATGCAGCGCAGCCTGCGCCAGCTCAAGCGGAAGCTCGTGTACCGCAGCCCGGCGTGTGATCGGGTGGAGTTCCGCGGCGGCGCGCTCCCCGGCGGGATCACGCAGATGGGCCAGGGCCAGGTCGCCCTCGAGGGCATCCCGCTGCGCCTCTATCGGTACTTCGATCGCTCGCTGGAGGCGCTGGGCGCGCCGTTCTCGCCGAGCCCGATCCTGGTGCCGACGTTGATCCCGGCCGCGACGCTGGCGAAGTGCGACTACTTCCGCTCGTTCCCGCACATCGTCACGTTCACCTGCCACCTGCCGGAGGACATGCCCCTCATCGAGGATTTCCGGGCGCGGCACCAGGACCGGGACACCCTCGACGAGCGCGCGTTGAGCGACATGGCGCAGCCGGAGGTGTGCCTCTCGCCGGCGGTCTGTTACCACGTGTACGCGGCGAACCGGGACCGGGTGCTGCCGGCGGGCGGCGCGCGCTACGCCCTCGCGGGCCGCTGCTTCCGCTACGAGTCGAGCAAGATGGTCGACCTGCGGAGGCTCTGGGAGTTCACGATGCGGGAGATCGTCTTCCTCGGGTCGCGGGAGGAGGTCCTCGCGCTGCGCGAGCAGGGGAACGAGCTCGTGGCGCGTTACCTCGACGAGCACCGGCTCGCCGGCGAGATCCGGACGGCGAGCGACCCGTTCTTCATCGCGCCGGACGCGGCCGCCAAGACGTACTTCCAGATCAGCAGCGAGACGAAGTACGAGATCTCTCTGATGCTCCCGGAGGGCGAGCGCGTGGCGGCCGGCTCGCTCAACTACCACACCGACTTCTTCGGCCGCGCGTTCAGCTGCAATGTCGAGGGCGCAGGCCCGATGCACAGCGTGTGCATCGCGTTCGGCCTGGAGCGGTGGGTCTACGCGTTCCTGGCCCAGCACGGCAACGATCCGACCGGCTGGCCCGATATCGTGCGGCGATCTCCGGAGATGGCCAGTCTCTAGAGAGAGCGGCGCACCGCCGTAGTGCGCGGTTCCGTTTTCTGCGGGGTTCTGAGAGGCTTCGCGTCCATGCAGCTCGAGCGCGTCGATCCGGTCGCGGCGGCGGACGAGGCCAGCTTCGTCCTGCGCGAGGCGTGGCCGCTGCCGGTCCTTCATTACACGGCCGACTACCTGAGGTGGCAGTTCGGCTTCCCCGGACCGGCGCCGCAGGCCGTGCTCGCGCGCGAGGGCGGCGAGCCGGCCGGCTTCATCGGCGTCGCCCCGCGCCGCTTCCGCTTCCGGGGCGTCACGTCGGAGGGATATGTCCTCTCGTTCGTGAGCGTGCGGCCGAAGTTCCAGGGGCAAGGGCTGGCGAGCCGGCTGTACACAGAGCTCCTCGCCGGCCTCCGGGCGACCGGCCTGCCGATCGCGGTGTTCGTCGAGGCGCGGTCCGCGCCCGCGCAGCGCGTGCTCTTCAAGGCGGTGGCGGCGGTGGGCCTCGAGCTGAAGCAGCTCACCGCGTGCCGGAACCACGGCTTCCTCCCCCGGGCGGGCGCCGCGCCGCCGCGGGCCGTGGCCGCGCCGGCAGGGGCCCTGGAGGACGCGCTCGCCGTGATGGCGGCGTGCGGCGACGAGCGCGTGCTGTGGTCGTCGCCCGACGCGGCCCAGCTCGAGCACGGCCTGCGCGATCCGCGGCCGCGCCGGCTGCTGCTCGTCGAGGAGGCAGGCCAGACCGTCGGCGCCGCCTCGGTGTTCCTGTCGGAGATCGCGACCGCTCGTGGGATCGACCGGGTGGCGACGGTCGACACGCTCTTCCTGCCGGAGCCCACCGCCGATCGGCTCGCGGCCGTGATGCGCGCGGCGTCGGAGGCGTTCGCCGGCGAGGCGACCGCGCCGATGGTGAGCGCGCCGAACCTTGCGATCGTCCCCCAGGACCAGCTCAGGCCGGCCGGCGTGCGCGCGACGGCCGCGATCTTCGACGCGTTCGTGATCCACCCGAAGGGCGGGCCCTGGCTGGACGCCGAGACGACCAACCTCGAGGTCGTCTGACGCGACGGTGCCCCAGGGGCATCCATCTACACCGTAGATGGTTCCCATGATAACAATGCCGATTCACAAGATGGATCGACGGACGCATGCTGAAGCCATGACCAACAACACTTCTTCGATGGTGATCCGGCGCTCTGGCGAGCGCGGCTATGCCGACCACGGGTGGCTGCAGTCGTTCCACACGTTCTCGTTCGCCGACTACCAGGACCCGGAGCACATGGGCTTCCGTGCGCTGCGGGTCATCAACGACGACCGCGTCGCCCCGTCGCGGGGGTTCGGGATGCACCCGCACCAGAACATGGAGATCGTCACCTATGTCCTGGAGGGGGAGCTCGCGCACAAGGACAGCATGGGGAACGGGTCGATCATCCGCCCAGGCGAGGTCCAGCGCATGTCGGCGGGGACGGGCGTGTTCCACAGCGAGCACAACACGTCGAAGGCAGGCGCGACGCACCTGCTTCAGATCTGGATCGTGCCGGATCGGCGCGGGTATTCGCCGAGCTACGAGCAAAAGGCGTTCTCGACGGAAGAGCGCCAGGGCAAGCTGCGGCTCGTCGCCTCGCAGGACGGGCGTGAGGGCTCGGTCACGGTCCACCAGGACGTGAGCCTGTTCGCGGGGCTCTTCGGGCAAGGCGAAGAGGCGCGCTACGAGCTCCCGGCCGGTCGAAACGCCTGGGTCCACGTCGCGCGCGGGAGCGTCGAGCTGAACGGGACGCTCCTCGAGGCCGGCGATGCGGCGGCGATCGGAGCACCCGGCGCGGGAGGAGCAGGTCAGTCGCTCCACCTCGTCGGGAAGGGCGCGGGCGAGGTGCTGCTGTTCGACCTCGCGTGAGGGGCGGCTCTCGCGCTCTCCGCTCGGCCGCGCCCGATGAGTCGAGATCGCGCCCATGATCCACGGCGTCAGGAGAGGCCTGCCGCCTGCAAGGGAGCTCCCTGGGGCAAACAGGCACCTTGCGGGCGGCGGCGCGACACACCGCCATGATCATCATCCCTCTTCGCTCGACCCCCGCAGACGCACCATGTCACCGCCGCGCTGCGAATCCCACGCCAGGAGGCAGCTGAATCTGTGAGTCTCGATCTGGCAAGCTTTGCGTACCTCTCCCGCTTGCTCGTCGGCGGCATCCGCTCCATAGAGATCTCATGGATGCCATCGATCTCCTCGTACGCCATCACCGCGAGCTCGAGCAGCGATTCTCCGAGCTGAAGGAGGCCTCTTCCGTCACCGCAGCGCAGTTCTCCGCTGCCGCCGACCTCCTCGCCACCCACATCACGATCGAAGAGCAGGACTTCTACCCGGCGGTCCGGGCTCGCCGCACCGAGGATATCCTCCTCGAGTCGCTGGAGGAGCACCTGTCCATCAAGCGCGTGCTGGCCGATCTCGTGGCCCTCGACGCCGCGGACGAGACATTCGGGGCCAAGCTCCATGTGCTCGCCGAGCAGCTCGAGCACCACCACAAGGAGGAGGAAGAGCACCTGTTCCCCAAGGTCAGGAAGCTCCTTGACGACGGCGCGCGCGAGGCGCTCGGACAGCAGATGCACGCGAGGATGCGCGCGCTGCAGCAGGGGGAGCCCCGCAGGCTCGTCCTGGGCCAGACCGACGCCGCAGCGCCCCTTCCCTGAACCATGCCCCTCCCGCCCCCTCTCCCCGATGGCCCCGAGCGCCGTGAGCGCCGTGAGCGCCCGGACATGGCGCCCGCACACGCAAGGCCCACGCTAACGAAGCGACGGCTGTTAGAAAAGATACCCTCACGCAACACGCGCGAACCAGAGCCGGACGTAAAAACCTGAGCCGCATGCAGGCGCCAGCGCCACCCTACAAGTCGCCGAAACCCGAGAAATTCGTCGGAGCGAATGCGATTTTTCTAGTAGGAATTTCCCCTACGGTTGTTATTCTAGCCTGCTGCGAGTCTCGTGGCAGTGGTCCGGAATGGCCGCGGGAAGAGAGCATGGTGCGAAGAAGCCGATGGGCAGGGCCCGATGCCGTACGCCAGCTGCTCGGCGCAGCAGGCGCAGCGCGGCGCGCGAGCGATGCCCGACGCTCACCGGGGATCTTCGACGGAGGTAGGAGGTAGGATGACGGCTCGACCTGTACTCTCGATTGACACATCCTTCGATCCGGACAGCGCGTGGTTCGCGGCCGGCCGCACGCAGCTCTACGGGCGTATGGGAGAGCAGTTCTCCATCGTACCGTTCGGACGCGCCAGCGCGGAGCGGAGGCGGATACTCCGCCAGATCGCGCGCGCAGAGGCGTCCGGCAATCCATTCCGGGCGATCGTGGTGTCGTCCCACGGCAAGACGAGCTGCGTTGTCGACGACGAGTCGCCCGACGGCATCCTGCTGTCGCACGAGAGCCCGGCGCAGGAGCTCGAGCTCTGGGCGCGCAATCGCGTGCTCTATTTCTGCTGTGGCGAGACCGCGAACGGCCCGCTGTTCGAGAGGCTCCTCGGCGCGGGGGCGCGGGCGGTGGTCGGCTTCACGGGGAGGCTCGGCGCCGCGACCGTCGACGGCAAGTTCTTCTGGCGGCTGCTCGACCACGAGTTGGTGACCTGCGCGCTGCACGACCAAGAGGTGCCGGGCTTCGAGAGGGCGAGGCAGCAGTTCCTGGAGCGCGTCGCGACGCGGCTCGCGGCGCTCCCCGACGGGGCGGTCCGGGAAGACCTCTCGCGGATGATGGATCTGCTCGTGACGATGGTCATCCGAGGCGGGGAGAAGGGGTAGCGGCGCCGCCCAGGGTCGTCCTGCGCGGGAGGTCTTGCCGAGGCGCCCGGCCCCCGGGGGAGGCGGGTCGTCGCGCGGCGCGGAATCAGGGACGACGTTGCGGGAGCCTCGCTGGGACGCCATCGAAGCGGGTCAGTACAGGAAACACATCCCCGGCTTCTCCTCGCATCTCCCGAGCACGCAGAAGCCCTCGCAATCGGCGTCACTCGAGCACGCCGTGCGGGCGCACGCGCCGGTCGTATCGCACACGTGGTTCTTCGGACAGTCCGCTCCGGCGGCGCACGACCTCGCCCGACACCGATGATCCGGCGCGCACGCCAGCGTCGAAGGGCAGTCGGCGTCCGTCTCGCAGCCGCGGACGCAGGTGTTCCGCAGCTGCAGCTGGATGGCCATGGGGCACGTGAAATGCGGCGACTCGCAGATGATCGGCGCGCCTGCGCCGCCGCCTCCCGCTCCCCCGCCTCCCGCTCCCCCGCCGCCGCTCTGGCCGTCGATGCCGGCGCAGTCCTCGTCGGATCCACACCAGGCACCTCGTACCTCATAACAGACGGCATCGCTGAGCCAGTTGCACGTGTTGTTGTTGCAATCCGACCCGACCCGACACTCGAACTCGCCGAGCGATGCGCCGCCGCTATCTCCAGCGGGCTCGACGTTGCCCCCGCCGCATCCGAGCGAAACACCGAGCACCGTACCGAACATCAATCGATGAAGCCTCGTCCGCATAACATCATGCCTATCAGGCGGCCGCTGTTCTGGAGAAGACGGCGGCACGTTCGCGACGACCGGAGCGCCCCCGTACGCGCTGCGGACCTGAATCAGGGATAGAGTCCCTGGCGCTTGAAACGAGAAACTGCCGCGGCGGCAAGGACGCCAAGAGACCCCGGAAACATCTCTCTTTTTGGCGTCTTCTGGCGTCTTGGCGATCTGTATCCTCCTTGTCCGAGCACCGGTTGACGGTCTGCATCTTTCTCGCCCGAGCGCCGCTCCAGGGCGGCCCTGGTAGGACCGCGCGCGGTCCGGTAGATCCAGGAGAGCGATGCGACACAAGCCCTCGATCGTGCTCTCCTCGGCGGCGCTCCTCCTTGCCGCCATGGCGCGCGACGGCCTCGCCAGCCCGCGCGCGGTCGTGCGCGGGGAGGCGAGCGACGCGTGGTTCATGGACGGCGGGCGCCACGTCGCGGTCGAGCGGCTCGGCCCGACCGCGCTGGGCGCGTCCTCGACGCCGCGCGCGCTCGCGCCGGTGCGGCTCCGCTATCCAGGCGGCCGGACGGTCCAGGCGAGCGTCGGCGCGACCGCGATCGTGGAGGTCGAGCCTGGCGCGCTGGACGCGTTCGACGTGCTCGGCGCCGCAGGCGTGGAGGTGGTGAGGCCGCTGATGCCCTCGATCGGGCTGTGGCTCGTCAGGGACACCGGCGGCGGCGACGGCCTCGACCTCGCCCAGCGCCTCCAGGGCGCGGCGCGGCCGGCCTTCGTGCGCGAGGCGATCCCGGACCTCCACGTGCGCCTCAAGGCGCACGGCGCGCCGTTCGCGCCGGACGACCCGCGCCTGCCCGACCAGTGGTACTTCGACGACCTCCGGATGCAAGAGGCCTGGGGGCGCACGCAGGGAGACGCGGCCACGTCCATCGTCGTCATCGACACCGGCTGCGACCTCGATCACCCCGACCTCGCCGCAAAGATGGATCCAGGCCTGGACGTCATCGACGACGACGACGACCCCACCTACCAGCCGGGCGAGCAGAGCGTGAACCACGGGACGGCCTGCGCGGGCCTGATCGCCGCCGACACCAACAACGGCGTGGGCATCGCAGGCGGCTGCCCCGCCTGCAGGCTGCGGTGCGTGCGGCTGATCGACGACGAGCCGCGGCCGATCTCCGCCTCGGTCGACGCCTTCGAGTTCGCCCTGCAGGTGAACGCCGCCGTCGTGTCGAACAGCTGGGGGTACGCCGAGCCGATGCCCGTCCCCAGGGTGGTCGAGGCCGCGATCAACCGCCTGTTCGACGCCGGGCGCAACGGGAAGGGGGCGCTCGTCCTGTTCGCCGCCGGCAACGACGACCGGGAGATCCTCGACGACGAGCTCCAGGCCGTGCGGGGCGTCCTTGCCGTGGGCGCCGTCAACCACCTGGAGGACGCGACGTCGTTCACGAACCGCGGCAGCTCCATCGATCTCGTCGCGCCCACGGGGACGCTGAGCACCGACATCGCCGGGAGCGAGGGGGACGACGCGAGCGACTACACCGAGCGGTTCGGCGGCACCTCGTCGGCGTGCCCGGTCGCCGCCGGCGTCGCAGGGCTGCTGGTGAGCGCCGCGCCGGAGCGGACCGCGGGCGAGCTCTACGACGTCATGATCCGGACGGCGCGGCTGGCGCCCTACGCGGTCCCCGACGAGAGCGGGCACGATCCCATCTTCGGGCACGGGATCATCGACCCTGTCGCGGCGCTCAAGGACGTGCTCGGGGACGAGCCGCCGCCGCTCTCGGGAGGTGGCGAGGGCGCCGACGACCAGCACGCCGGCTGCGCGTGCGCTTCGGCCGGCGCAGGCTCAGGCGAGCAGCGAGGGCTTGCGCCGGCGGCGCTCCTCAGCCTGGCCGCGGCGGCTCGCCGGCGCGGCGCGGCCCGCGCGCGCCGCCGCGGGTGACGTCACGCTCCGGACGGCCGCCCGGCCCGGAGCGCGTCCCGCTGCGCGAGGAGCCACGCGCGCGCCTCGCCTTCCGTCTCGAAGAACGCGATGGGGTGCGAGCGCTGCGCGAGGAGGTTCATGCTCTTGAAGATGAGCGTCCCGATGACGCGGAGGGAGAAGCTCGCTCCGAAGAGCGCGACCGCATCGAGGCGCGCCGAGCTCAGCCCTTCCGCGAACGCCTTGCGTGCCGGAGGTGAGATCGCCCCGTTGCCGCGCGCATCGGAGAGCACCAGGACGTCGCGACCGCTGTCCCTCAGGCGCTGGCACGCCGCGGTGATCGAGCGCGCCATCGGCTCCGAAATATCGCCCACGACCGTGATGAACAAGACGCCGTCGGGCTCTTCGCGGAGGTCGAGGCGCGCGCCCTCCGGTCGGGGATCGCTCATGCGCCCCGCCGCCGCGTGGCCCGGAGCGCATCCCGCTGGGTGAGCAGCCATGCGCGCGCCTCGCCTTCCGTCTCGAAGAACTCGACCGGGTAGGATTGCCTCGACAGGAGCTGCACGCTCTTCGCGGCGAGCGTGGAGACGACACGCACGGCGAAGCTCGCGCCGAACAGCGCGATCGCGTCGAAGCGCACGCCGCGGAGCTCCTCCGCCATCACCTTGCGCGCCGACGCCGAGATGGTCCCGGTGCGGCGCGCATCGGAGAGCACGAGGACCGCGCGGCCGCTCTCCGACATGCGCCTGCACGCGGCAGAGATCGCGCGCGCAGTGTCGTCCGAGATATCGCCCTCGATGGCGGTGCACAGGATCCCTTCGGCGTCCTCGCGGAGGGCCGCGCTTGCGTCGTCGATGCGGGGGTCGCTCATGGCGTTGCACGGTAGCTCGTTTGCGCGGCGGTACGACGTTCGCTCGATCACGGACGCCACCGGCGCGACGACCGGCGGAGCGAGCGATCGAGCGTGTGGATCGCTGCTCGGGGCGTGCGCGTGCGTCGGATCGTCCGCGCGCCATGCGAGCGCGTCCGTCACGGCTCGCGCGCCCGCCAGCGGGGACGCTGGAGCGCCGCGGCGACGCATGAAACGTCGAGCATGGAAGATGCGAAGAAGACGCACATCCTGCCCCCGCGGGCGCGTCGCGGAGGGTGACGTCACGCCTGGATCCGCCGCCTGGCCCGGAGCGCTCCCCGCTGCGCGACGAGCCACGCGCGCGCTTCGGCCTCCGTCTCGAAGAACACGAGCAGAGGGAACCGTTTTGTGAGGAGGTTGATGCTCTTCATGATGAGCGTCGCCATGACGCGGATGGAGAAGCCCGCTCCGAAGACCGCGATCCCATCGAGGCGCGCCGAGCGCAGCCCATCCAGGTACACCTTGCGCGCCGCCGGCGTGACCGCCCCGCAGCGACGCGCGTCGGCGAGCACCAGGACGTCGCGGCCGCTGTCCGTCAGGCGCTGGAAGGCGTCCACGAGCGCGCGCGCGTTGTCCTCCTGGACATCGCCGTCGGTCGCGATGACCAGGAGGCCATCGGGCTCTTCGCGGAGCTCGAAGCGCGCGCCCGCCGGACGGGGATCGCTCATGTGAGGCATGGTAGCCCATCCCCGCGACGCGCGTCGTGCGCGCCGGCGCTGCGCCGAGGGCGCGCGCGTCGGAGGGCGGCAGGCGTTATGCGCCCTGCCGCTGCGTGGCCCGGAGCGCGTCTCGCTGGGCGAGCAGCCACGCGCGCGCCTCGTCCTCCGTGTCGAAGAACGCCAGCGGATAGACCTCGCCCGTGAAGAATTGCACGCTCCTCGAGGCGAGCGTGGTCACGACGCGCACGGAGAAGCTCGCCCCGAAGATCGCGACCCCGCTGAAGCGCACGCCCCGCAGCTCTTCCGCCAGCGCGCTGCGCGCCGCCGCCGTCAGGGTCCCGACGCGGCGGGCGTCGGAGAGCACGAAGACCTCGCGGCCGCTCTCCGACACGCGCCTGAACACAGCGCAGAGAGAGCGCGCGATCTCGTCCGAGATATCGCCCTCGATGGCGAAACAAAGAATGCCGTCGGCGTCCTCGCGGAGGAAAGGGCATGCGTCCTCGGAACGGGGCTCGCTCATCTCCTGCAGGCTAGCGCATCCGGCTCGCGGCACGACGAGCGCCCGCCGGCCCGGCGCGGGAGAGCGCTCGCCGGGTGACGCGCCTCACCGAGCGCCGCTCCGCGCACCGCCGCCGAGCGGGTCGCCCGGCGCGTGAGCCCCCGCTCAGCGCCTGCGCCGCCGCGCGGCCAGCGCGAGCAGCGAGGCGCCCAGCGCGCAGCCGAAGGACGCGGCGGAGCTCGCGGCCGCGGCGGCCGGCGCCACGACGCGGCAGCCGCACCCGCCGTCGTCGACGCCGCCCGCTGCGCCCTCGGCCGGCGCCTCGCCGCCAGCGCCGCCGCCACCGCCGCCGGCGCCCTCCGCGGCGGCCCGGCACGCGGCGACCTCGTCCGGCGTGCCGATGCACAGCGTCGGCTTGCGCGAGTCGCCTTCTTGCAGGCCGTTCACCACGATGACGGCGAGATCATCGGCGTCCGCCGTGTCGACCAGCGCCGCGCCGGAGGCGACGTCGCCGGCGCGCACCACCTCGCCGTACACGCGGCCGCGCCGCGGCGCGAGCAGCAGCGCGAGGCCGGAGAGCTGCGCCGGATCGTCCGCGGGCGCCGCGAGCGCGGCCGTCATGGTCGCGCGCCCGGCGGGGGAGACGCTGAAGTACTGCGCCGACGCATGGAAGACGCGCAGCCCGTCCGCGTGGGGCGCGGCGACCTGCTCCGGGGCGAGCCCGCGGTAGCCGGACCCGGCGGCGTAGGAGCGCTCGGGATCCGCGGCGGATCCGGTGAGCAGGTTCCAGGCGGCGAACTCCACGAACGCCTCGGCGAACGTCGTCTGCGCCTGCGACGAGAGCAAGGGGTCGAGCTGCTCGAACCACACCGGATCGGCCTCGCCGTTCGCGCCGTCCTCGAGGCGCTCCCAGAGCGCGCGGATCGTGCCGTCTCCGAAGCGCTCCTCGAGGAACTGGAAGAAGAGCGCGCTCCCGTAGCTGAAGGGGTCCACAGGGCCGGTGAAGGGCACGTCGAGCGACCGATCCGTGTTCGCGAGGTAGCCGTCGACGAAGCCCTCGAAGTCCTTCAGCGAGGGGTCGAACGACTCGGTCGCCCAGACCGCGGTCCCCTCCGTGACCAGCGTGTCCTGGCCGTGGTCGTAGCCCGCCTGCACCGCGTGGAAGAACTCGTGGCTCCCGAGGATCCGGTTCGCCGTCAGCGTCGACGGATAACCGTAGCCGCTGTAGTCGTTCTCCTGGGTCATGAAGCCGGCGCAGCGGTCCCCGGCGTCCTCGGCGCAGGCGTCGACGCGGAACGCCCCGTCGCCGACGCCGGCGAAGTCGACGAGGTAGACGTCGAAGCGGCCGTCGCCGCCGTTGTCGGGCAGGTCCTCGTCGCTCCTCGGCGGCCGGAAGCCGAGGACGTCTCGGTAGTGGGCGATGACCTCGTCGTAGACGGCGGCGACCTCTTCGACGAAGTCGGGGACGCCCGTCGCGTCGTCGTCCTCGGCGGGCACGGCGCAGCGCCCCTCGCGCGCGAAATGCACGAGGAAGCTCCCGGACGCCGACGCGAAGGTCTCGACGACGTCGTCCGGATCGAACCGGAACTGGAGGCTCGTGCCGCGCGAGTCGGGCCGCTCGAGCGGCGCCGCGGCGGGCCCGTCGAGCGGCGCCGCGGCCGTGTCGTCGGCGCCGCAGCCCGCGAGCGCCGGCGCGAGCGAGGCAGTGAGCACGGCCGCCGCGCGGCCCAGGCGGCGCCACGGGGCCGCGGCGCGGCCCAGGCGGCGCCACGGGGCCGCGGCGCGGGCCAGGCCGCTGCGCCATGCGGGCACCGCGCCGGCGGTCCGCGTCACGGCAGGAACGCCCACCGGACCTGGAAGTTGGCGGAGCCGGTGTCCTCCATCGGGACCATGCCGGTCTCCTGGCACTCCGCCTGCGTCTGCTCGTTGTAGAAGTGCGTGACGGTCAGCTTGAGCCTCCGGCCGTCGGCGAGCTGGAGCACGTAGACAAGGCCGGTCATCTTCACGCACCCGGGGTAGGTCCAGTAGCCAGAGAGCGCCGTCGCCGGGGAGTCCAGCCCGGAGCCGTCGGGGATGAGCTCGCAGCTCTCGGTGAAATACTCGTCGCTGCGGAGCCTCAGCTCGCCGGGCGCCTCGGTGATCCCATCGTAGTCCGGGGTGCCCGGGAGCCGCGCCGCCGTGACGCAGGACGGCCCGGAATGGCCGCTGTTGATGCGGACGATGTAGCGCCGGAAGGCGATGTCCCAGTCCATGGACTGGAGCGCTGCCTCGTCGGAGATCTCGACCTTCTCGAGGCCGGCGTCCGTGAACCGAGCATAGACGTAGGCGTCGGGCTCCGAAGCGAAGGGGCCGCCCGCGGTGGCGTCGACGAGGGAGCGGATGCCGGCGCCGTCCTGCTCGTTGACGATCTCCCCGGCCCCCACGACGTCCTGGAGGTTCATCTGCTGGAAGACCTCGTCCTCGCAGGGCACCGGCACGGGCTCCGAGCAGACAGGCCCGCCAGGGGTCCCGCCGCCCTCCGCGCCGCCGTCTCCCCCACCGCCAGAGCCGCTCGGATCGTCGGAGCCGCAGGCGCACAGGACAAGGAAGGCGAGGCCGGCGGCGACGAGGGGAGACGCAGTCGAGGAGCGCATGGGCGACATGGTAACAAAAAGTCGGAGCCGGCGTGCCCGCTAGGGCGCACCGCTGCGCTGGTAGAGCCACCAGTCTCCGACGTGGTCGACGGCGACGATGCTCGGGTCCTTCGCGAAGAGGTGGTTTGCCCCCGCTCGCCGGCGAACGAGGAACCAGTCGAAGAAGGCGCCGTGGCGGCGCACGTCGAATTTTTCCGGCGTCCACTCCCACCGGAGCGGCGTGGGCGGCGGGACGACGGCGCCCGGCTCCTCGCGGGGCCTGTAGGCGACGGGCGAGGCATCCCAGACGGCGAAGTGGAAGCTGAGCCAGCCGCCTCGCGTGGCCTGCACCCAGGCGGGGAGATGGATGAACGGCGTCGTTGTCCGGGTCGAGCCGCCGTGATCGAAGACGAGGTAGAGCAGCCTCGGCGCCTGCGGGATGCGGGCGATGATGGCGTCGAAGTCCCGCGTGCTCTGGTCGAATCGCCGGTAGTTGTCGCGGACCACGGCGCCGAGGGAGACCGCGGCGGCCGACAGCGCGAGCACGGCCGGCACCTTGAGCCAGGGTGATCGCGGCAGGTCCGGGAAGGCGCCGAGGGCCAGGAACAGCGCGGCGACGATCTCGCGCGGGTAGACGTACCACCAGAGGCCGATCTGCAGCGGCAGGCTCAGGAACAGGCCCAGGAACACGATCGCGCAGGCGACCGGGACGAGAGCGGCGAGGCGCGCGAACGACCACCGCGGCGCGTCCGCCGCGGGCGAGAGCGCCGCGTCGACGCCGGTGTCGGTGCGGGCGGGCGAGGGCGCCGCATCGGCGCTGGCGCCGGCGCCTGTGGGTGAGCGCGCCGCCTCAGCGCTGGCGCTGGCGAGCCGTGCGGCGGCGCCGGCGGCGCAAACGAGCAGCGCGGCGAGCACGAAGCGCGCTGCCCTTCCGGCCGCCGCCGCCTCGGCGGGGTCAGTGAAGCTCGTGAAGAGGAGCGACGAGACCTCGCCGAGCCGCTCCCAGTGGAGCGCGGGCGTGATGGGCGCCGCGTGCAGGGTGTCGGTCCGGACCGCGAGCCACGCCGCGAAGAGGGCCAGCGATGGAGCGAGCGGGAGCGCGATGGGGCGGAGCCGCCGCGTCGCCGGGAACACGACGATCGCGGTGCCGACCACGGCGGCGAGCGCGAACGGGAAGCGGAAGATGTGCGTGAAGAACAGCGCGACGAGCGCGAGCGCGAGCGCGACCTGCCGGCCGCGCGAGGGGCGATCGAGGAGCAGGAGCGTCAGGCCGACGACCATCGCGAAGAGGCCGAGGGCGCCCATGTGATTGAGGAAGCCCCAGTGGGTGAGGTTGCACCAGACGAGGAGCAGTCCGAGGACGCCGAGGAGCGGGCTCCGCTTGAGGCCGTGAAAGAGGACGGCGAGGCCCGCGGGCAGGAGCGCGAGCATCGCCGCCGCCGCGACCTTCACCGCGGCCACGGGAGGGAGGACGAGCATCAGCAGGGCGCCGAGCGCGTACATGGACATGTACGGGACGGCGAGCGGCTGGAGCGTGAACTGCTCACGGAAGTGCCACGCCGGGTCGAGGTAGTGCCTGAACGCCGCCGTCTCGGCCGCGTGGAACGGGAGATCGGTCATCGGCGGATAGCGGACGACCGCGAGCGGGACGGCGATCACATAGACGGACGCGGCGACGACGACGAGGGCGAGCGCCGCGCTGAACGGCGCGCGGCGCGCAGCGCGCGGTCGACACGCGCCGCGGCGGAGCAGGCCGGCGAGCGCGTGGACCGCGGAGCTCGCGCGTCGGCGGATCGGGCCGGAGAGCGCGCGGCGCGCGGGAGCGGGCGCGGCCAGAGGCTCCGCCGGAGGGGACGGGGTACCCAAGGTGGCGGGAAGCTACCATCTCGGAACCGAGCCGAGACCTCGGATGCCCGCCGGGAGAGGTCGCGATGTGCCGGCTCCCCCTCCCGAGGGGGGTTCGGTCGATCTGGAACCGACAATGGGGCCTCGAATGCCCGCCGGGAGAGGTCGCGATGTGCCGGCTCCCCCTCCCGAGGGGGTTCGGTCGATCTGGAACCGGTCCGAGGGCCTCGGATGCCTGCGCGCAGAGGTCGCGATATGCCGGCTCCACCTCGGCGACGCCAGCGCCGCGACGCCAACGCCGCCGCGCGGCCCTTGCGGCCACCCGGCTCCGGGACGCAAGCTGCGCGCATGGCACGCCGCTTCAACACGGCCGGCCCCTGCCGCCCCGATTTGCACTACATGATCCCGGCCGAACGGCGCCTGCCCGAGGCGCCTGGCCTGGTGGAGCAAGGCGCCTATTTCGTGGTCCACGCGCCACGGCAAACGGGGAAGACCACGGCGCTCCGCGCGCTCGCCGATCAGCTCACCGCCTCCGGCCGCTGGGCGGCGTTGCACTTCTCCTGCGAGGCGGGTGAGGCGGCAGGCGACGACTACGGCGCGGCCGAGCGCATCCTGCTCAGCTCGATCCGGGCGCGCGCCGAGCTCACCCTCCCGCCCGCCCTGCATCCGCCTGCCTTCCCCGACGCCCCGGAGGGCAACCGCATCGAGATCGCGCTGCGTGCCTGGGCCCGCGCCTGCCCGCGACCGCTGGCGCTGCTCTTCGACGAGATCGACGCCCTGCGAGGCCAGAGCCTCCTCAGCGTGCTGCGCCAGCTGCGCGCCGGCTTTCCCGATCGCCCCGCCGACTTTCCCGCCGCGGTCGCGCTCTGCGGGCTGCGCGACGTGCGCGAGTACAAGGCGGCAAGCGGCGGCGACCCGGGCCGCCTCGGCACGGCCAGCCCGTTCAACATCAAGCTGAAGTCGCTCAAGCTCGGCGATTTCGACCCGGACGAGGTGCGCGAGCTCTATGCCCAGCACACGGCCGACACCGGCCAGCTCTTCACCGAGGAAGCGGTCGAGCGGGCCATCGCGCTCACGGCCGGGCAGCCGTGGCTCGTCAACGCGCTCGCCCGAGAGATCGTGGAGGAGCTCGCGGTGCCAGCGAGCGAGCCGATCACCGCGGCGCACGTCGAGACGGCCAAGGAACGCCTCATCCTGGCGCGCGCCACCCACCTCGACTCGCTCGTCGCCCGTCTGCACGAGCCGCGCGTCCGGCGCGTGCTCGAGCCGATCCTCTCGGGCACGCTCGCGATCGTCGGCGACGCCTACCAGGACGATCTCCAGTACGCCCGCGATCTCGGGCTGATCGCGCCGGACAACCCCGCGCGCATCGCGAACCCGATCTACCGCGAGGTCATCGCCCGCGTGCTCGCCGGCGACGTGGAGCCCGTCATCCTGGCCGAGCCGAGGAGCTTCGTGCTGCCCGACGGCCAGCTCGACGTCGCGCGCCTGCTCCGGGAGTTCGCCGCCTTCTGGAGGGAGCACGGCGAGGCGCTCTCCGGCAACCTCGGCTACCACGAGGTCGCGCCGCAGCTCGTGCTGATGGCCTTCCTGCAGCGGGTGGTGAACGGCGGCGGGCTGATCGAGCGGGAGTACGGCCTCGGCCGGGGGAGGATCGACCTCCTGGTCCGATGGCCCTACCGCGCGCCGGACGGGTCACGCGCCGTGCAGCGCGCGGCGCTGGAGCTCAAGGTCTGGCGCGAGGGAGAGAACGACCCCACGCCGAAGGGGCTCGCGCAGCTCGACGCCTACCTCGCCCAGCTCGGCCTCGACGAGGGCGTGCTCGTGCTGTTCGACCGCCGCGGCGCAGCGGGCGACGTCGATGCGCGCACGCGGATCGAGGAGGCCCGGACGCCATCGGGTCGGCGGGTGACGCTGCTCCGGGCCTGAACGGCCGCGGGACGCGCGTGGCTCACGGCGCCCCGGGTCCCTTGCCCCTCGCCCCCGCGGCGCTCGCGATCTGGGCCTCGAGCGCCGCCACACGCTCCAGCGCAGCCTCCTTCGCCGCGCGCTCAGCCTCCTTCGCCGCGCGCTCAGCCTCCTTCGCCGCGCGCTCCGCCTCCGCGGCGGTCGGGAAGAGCTCCTCACCCTCGGGCCCCGTGGCCAGCCGGAGGCGCGCCTCCTCGCCGGCGCCGATCACCCGCAGCCAGCAGCCGAGCACGCGCGCGTGGATCCGGTCGACGTTCGTCGTCTCCACCCGGACGAAGCCGCGCGTCTTCAGCCTCCGGTAGCGCTGCCACCGCACCCGATCGCGGCCCCGCTCCCAGTCGGGATCGAAGATCACGAGCTCCTTCACCCCGAGCTCCCGGTAGCGCTCGGGCGCGTCCACGTAGTCCTTGTAAGGCTCGTCGGACGAGACGACCTCGAGCGCGAAGCTCGGGGCGATGCCCGTCTCCCACACCTTCCAGCTCCGCACGCGCCGGCCCGGCGGCACGCCAGGAAGCACGTACACGTCCGGGGCCACGACCTTGGAAGGATCGAACTGCCGATAATAGATGAACTGGTCCGCCCCAACGAACCTCGGCCGACCGAGCGCCTCGTACCAGCGCTCGATGAGAGGACGGAGGAGCTCCACGATCCACGTCTGAAGGGAGTCCTCCCCCATCTTCTTCTCCACGGGATAGAACGTCGGATCACGCTCCTTGCCGTCACGGTGCGCCCGCCGATGGACCTGCCTGTGCGCCTCGGTCGACATGCCCCATCCTACCCGACCGGGGCGCGCGCATCGACCCGCGCCGCAGCGGCGCGCGGCGCCCGCGCCTCCGCGCTGCACCTGCCCGCGCGGCGCCGCCGACGAGATAGGCTGCGCCCACGTTGCTGCCCCCGCGCCTCGCCCCCCATCCGACCGACCTGCGCGGCCTCCCCGCCGCGTCCCGCCGCGAGGCCCGCGCGGCGCTCGCCGTCACCGCGCTCGCCACGGCGTGGTTCGCGCTCGCGGCGGCGTGGGAGATGTTCGGACCCGTCCTCGCCGGACATTACGCGTCGTCGGCGAGCGTCGGGATCATCGCGGAGAACATGCTCCGCTGGCAGATCCCCGGACCCGTGTGGGAGTACACAGCGAGCCGGCCGGCGCCCGGGATGTACTACTGCCACCACCCGTGGGGGATCTTCTGGACGACGGCCGCGTTCATGAAGGTCCTTGGGCGGCACGACGTCATCTGCCGCCTGCCCGCCGTCCTGCTGAGCGCCGCGACGCCGCCCCTGCTCTACGCCCTCGGCCGGAGCATCTACCGCCCCGCCGCAGGGGCCGCGGCGGCGGCGTCGTTCGTCGTCCTGCCGATCACGCTGTCGTTCGCGAACTTCAACGCGCTCGAGGTCCCGGTCATGGCCTGGACGCTGCTCGGGCTCTTCGGCTACGTCCGCCTGGTACAGACATCCAGGCGCCGCTACCTCGCGGTGAGCGCGCTCGGGCTCGCGCTCGGGATGCACGCCGACTGGCCCGCGTTCGTGCTCACGGGCGGGCTGCTCGCGTTCGGCGCGATCCGGGCCTACCTGCTCCCGAGGCGCGTCTTCGGCCCGCTCCCCGAGCGGCGCTACGCCGCGTGGTGGGTGCTCACCGCCTCGATCGCCGCGCTGACCGCCGCGCTCTACCTGGCCCTCTTCCAGCATGCCGGCAAGCTCGGCGACCTCCTGACGAGCTACGGGCTCCGCTCCTCGGGGAACGCCGAGCCGCTCAGCAAGGTGCTCGAGAGCCGGCGGTACTGGCTCGAGCTCTCGTTCACGCCGATCGCCATCGCCGCCGGAAAGCTGGCCGCGATCGTCTGCGCGGCGCGGCTCGCCCTGCTCCGGCGCGAGCACGACGCGCTGCCGCTGCTCTACCTCGCGACCGCGGCGGTGCAGTACGTCGTCTTCCGGCAAGGCGCCGACATCCACATCTTCTGGCCGCACTACTTCGCGGCCTACTTCGCCCTCGCCGCCGCCGCCCTCGTCGACACCGGCGCGGCGCTCCTGGAGCGCACCGCCGCCGCGCGGCGGGCCGCCCGGGTCGCGACGCCCTCGGCCGGGGCGGCGCTCGACGCACCGCCAGGGGGGCCTGCGCTCGCGGCGCTCGCGCTGTGGCTCGTGCCGCTCGCCGCCATCCTGCGCGACGGGCTCCCGGCGCTGCGTTATGCGCGCGAGACAGGCGGGCGCTTCAACGAGCGGGGGCACCTCATCGACTCCGACGGGGCGAAGACGGCGTTCCTGCGATGGCTCGCGCCGAGGCTGCCGGGGACACCGACCGACGCGCCCGTCGCGATGCACGAGAGCATGAAGGCCACCTGGGCCCAGGTCTGGGCGCTCGGCGGGCGCGTCGTGGCGCCCAACCGACCCCCGCCGAAGGAAGCATCGCCGCGCGGCGCCTACCTCGTCGACACGCGCTTCATGCTCGACCGGGATCAGGCGAGCCTCGCGCAGCGCTTCGACGTGACGGCGGTGGGCCCGTTCTGGACGCTCGGCGCAGGCGGCGGGGCGCGCACGCTCTCGGCAAGCGGCGCCAGCGGCATCGAGGCGTTCTCGTTCCGCGAGCGAGAGCCGGGGCTCCTCGCCTGGTACCTCGTCTCGGGCACCGAGCCCGAGCGCGAGATCGTGCCGGATCCGTTCCTCACGTGGGAGCTCCGCGCGCACTTCGGACAGCCGGCGGAGCCGCCGGCCGCGCCGCCGGAGACGCTGGAGCAGAAGCGGATCGCGCACAACATGGCGCTGGCCGCGGGCGACGGCGCGCGCGCGGCGGCGCTCCTCGCGGAGATCAGCGCCGCGCTCGCGCCGATCGGGGCGCGGTTCGACGACGGCACGGAGCTGCTCGGGACGACGTTCCACGAAGGAGCCTGCTCGCTCCTCACGATCTTCGTGCGCGCGGGGGGCCCGGCGGCGAGCGACGTGACGCTCGCGGTGCGGTCCCGGGTCGTCGAGCGCGCCCCGCTGTCCACGACGATGGCGGACCCGGTCGTCCGCGAGGTCGGACTGCCGACGGCGATCTCACCGCAGCGCTGGAGGACGGGCTTCCTCTATGCCGATCCGGTGCCGATCCGGAAGCGGCCAGGGACGGAGGTGTTCTGGGCGTCCCTGACGGCGCGCGAGCGCGGCCGCGGGCCGAAGCTCGTGGATCGCGGCGGAGCGTCGGAGGTCGAGGTCCTGCGGCTGCGCTGAGCGGGCGCGCGCCGCTATCCCCGTGGACAAGGCCCCGCGTTCGGGTTTTACCTTCGGGCATGAGCTCTCGCCGAACAGGGTTGGTTCTGATCCTCGCGCTCGCGGCGGGCTGCGGCGCCCCGCCGCCAGCCGCCCAGTCGCCGGCGCAGCCCGCGCCGGAGGGGCCGACCGGCTCGACGTCCCCGGAGCCGAAGACCTCGGCCCCCCCGGAGCCGGATGGCGCGGCGCCCCCGCCGGACGCGCAGGCCCCCGCGGCGGCCACGCCGGTCGAGAGGCCCCCGCCGCCGCCGGCCGCCTCGAGACAGGACGGCAGCGTGAGGCCCGGCCAGGCCACCGCGACCGGCACGCTGGGGGGCAACATCTCCGAGATGCAGGTCCGCGACGTCGTGGAGAAGCACGGCGAGCTGTTCGACGAGTGCTACAAGATCGGCGTCAAGAGCTCGCCGAAGTTCACGGGGAAGGTGACCGTCAAGGCGACGATCGGTCCGACCGGCAAGGTGAACAAGGCGGACGTGGTGAGGTCGACCGCGAAGAATCAGCAGGTCGATCGCTGCGTGGCCGATACGTTCGAGAAGATGCAGTTCCCCACGCCGCAAGGCGGGGTGACGACCGTCATCACCTTTCCCATCGAGTTCAGCGGCGTCGAGCTCGTGCAACCCTGAGGTGCGCTCAGGCCGCGCCACGCCTCGCTGAGGTGCCCGGCCCCTCCCAGGGTCCCTCCTAGGCGTTAACCAACGCTTCGCGCCGCGTTCTCCTACAGCCGAACGTTTACGTGAACGTGGACGTTGGTGACCGCCCTCTCCGTGGCCGAGTCGGGCTTGGAGTTCACCAGGCTTCACGATCCGACGTCACACCAAGAGGCCATGACACACACACTGTCGACCAAAGTGTCTGTCATGAGAACCGCTCTTTCGCGTTGCGAAAAGCCCCGTCCCGGAAGACACTAGGAAGCTTCACCCCGGTGCTTTCGGCGGCTCGCCAGGGCCCGCCGCCATCAACGCCTAACCTCTTGGAGAGAGCCATGAACTCGAGATCTCGCCCGTCGTACTTCGGCTGGGTTCCAGTCGGGCATCTGCTGCGGATCGCGTGCATCGGTGTGGCCCTGCAAGCGGCCGCGTGCGCCAGCGATGACGGCCCCGGCGCCACCGGGGACAGCGGCGGCAAGACGGGGAGCTCAGGGAGCTCGGAGAGCGGCGGTGGCGACTTCGGCGGCGTGGCCGTGGGCACCGGCGGCGGCAACAGCAGCTCTGGCAGCGGGACGCCCAGCAACGAGGACACCTGCGACGGCCTGGACAACGACGGCAATGGCATCATCGACGACGTCGACGCCGGCGGCGACGGCGTCTGCGACTGCCTCCGCATCGCCACGCTGGGCGAGCCGGGCGAGTGGGGCGACGGCGACGTCTTCGAGGCCTGGTTGAACCAGCGCAGCATCAATGGGGCCGTCGACCTGAACAGCGCCGAGCTCACCGCGGAGGAGCTCGCAAAGCACCAGGTCATCGTCATCCAGGACGTGAGCGGCATCGGGCGCACGTACTCGGACGCCGAGGTAGAGGCGCTCCGCGGCTGGCTCTCGAAGGGCGGCGGCCTCATGACGTTGATCGGGTACGGCGATCCTGACGAGCGCGAGAACGTCAACACGCTGCTCGCTCCGCTCGGCGTGGGCTACGACCAAGAGCCGATCCTCCCGCGGGAAGGCGGCTCCACGATCCCCATCACGGCGTGGAGCGGAGAGCATCCGGTCCTCGACGGGATCAAGGCTGTCGGCGTGGACAACGGCTACCCGGTGGTGGGCGAGGGCGCCACGCTGGCGACCGGCGACGGCCACGACGTGCTGAAGGCGCTGGAGGTCGGCGATGGCCGGGTCCTGGTCTGGGGCGACGAGTGGATCACCTACAACAGCGAGTGGGTCGATCATCCCGATTATCAGGTCGAGCGCTTCTGGCTGAACGCCATCAAATGGATGACGCCAGCCAACGAGTGCCAGGTGGCCATCCCACCCCAGGTCAACTGAGCGCCTCGCCCTCCCGCGCGGCGATCACGCCGCCCGGGAGCCCTCGGCGCGTCGCGGGCCGGTCACGGTCCTGTAGAGCTCTTCGTATTTGCCAACCATCACGGCGCTGCTGAAGCGCTCGCGCGCGCGGCGCGCGCAGGCGGCGCGATCGAAGCGGGCCAGGCCCGCCGCGAGCGCCGCGAGGCGCGACAGGTCGCCCGGCGGCGCCAGGTAGCCGGTGACGCCCTCATCGACGATCTCGGGGAAGGAGCCGCGGCGAAAGCCGAGCACCGGAGTGCCGCACAGCATGGCCTCGATGGCGATGAGCCCGAACGGCTCCTCCCACTGGAGCGGGCAGAGGATGGCGCGGGCCCCGCGCAGGAGCGCGACCTTGCGGTCGTGGCCCATCTCCCCGAGATCCGATACCCCGCTCTCCCGAAGGCGCGGGGCGATCTCCTGGAGATAATAGATCTGGTCCTTGGGGTGAGCGCGGCCCGCGAGCTTGATCGGCAGACCCGCGACCCTCGCGATGTCGAGCGCGAGGTGGGTCCCCTTCTCCTCGGCGTAACGGCCCAGGTGCGCGAGGTAGCCCTCGTCGCTCAGGCTCGGCGGATAACGCGCCGGCGTGACGCCGTGATGGATGACGCACGATCGCGGGAGCGGGATCTCCAGGGCGCGCTGCCGCGCGCTGATCGCCACGTACGCGACCTCCGGGTGGCGCGCGTAGATGCGCGAGCTCTCGCCGCAGGGCGCGTGGTGCAGGGTGTGCACCGTCGGGACACGGACGAAGCGGGTGAACGGGACAGCGATCGGGCTGTTCACGTGGATCACATCGAACCCGTCCTCGCGCGCGATCTCCGAGAAGGCCCAGGCGACGTGGTTGACCTCGTCTTCCGGTGCCGGAGGCCAGCTCGGGCTCCCGTAGAGGGACCGGCGACGGCAGGTGACCACCGAATCTCCCGTCGCGAAGAGCGTGACCTCGTGTCCACGCGCCGACAGCCCCTCGGCCAGCTCGTGACAGAACAGCTCGGTCCCGCCGTACCCGGAGGGAGGCACCCGGATGAACGGGGTAGAAATGATCGCGATCCGCATGCTCTTTGCTCCTCGGTCGCCGCGCCGCGACCGGGGCTCCATGCTCGCCCCCGCTCGCAGCGGAGCCCACAAGTCGACCCATCAACGAGCATGCCAGCAGGCTGCTCCCCGCCTGCCCGGACGAGGGAGCGCGCGAGGACAGCTGCTGCGCAGCAGACGCAGCGCGGCGCCTGCCAAGCCAGCGCGATCCGAACCGGCGAGCGGCGGTGCGGCGCTTTCTTCAAGCGTCCCGTGCGTCTAGGATGCGCCCTCCCGCTCGCTCCTGCGCGCGGGGCAGCGCGGGAAGCATCAAGAGCCCGAGCGCCCCGACCAATCTGCACACAGGTGGTCAATGACTTCGAGATCGAATCGTTACGGATCCGCGCTCGCGTTGAGCATTTCGCTGGTGGCCACCGCGGGCTGCCAGATGGCCACGATGCCCGATCGCGGCCTCATCAATGAGGACACGGGAGGGAGCGGCGGACAGGGAGGAACGGGCGGAGGGGGTGGCGTCGGTGGCTCCGGCGGCAATGACGGCGGCGGGAGCAGCGACGGCGGCGGTGGCTCCGGGGGTGGCGATGGTGGCTCCGGGGGTGGCGATGGTGGCTCCGGGGGTGGCAACGGCGGGAGCGACGGTGGCGCCGGCGGAGTCGATGGCAACGGCGGCAACGGAGGCGACGCTGGAGCCGGCGGCGGCGGCGGAGCGGGCGGCATCGACGGCTCCGGCGGCGGCGGAGCGGGCGGCATCGACGGCTCCGGCGGCAGCGGCGGGGGCGGCGTCGTCCCGTGCACCGACGACGCCGATTGCCCCGCGCCTGACGGCGAGTGCGCGGTCGCCAGGTGCACCGACGGTGGATGCACGACCGAGCCCGTGGCCTCGGGGACGATCGTGAAGGTGCAGATGGCCGGCGACTGCCGCGAGCGCGTCTGCAACGGCGACGGCGCGGTCACGGAGGTCGACGACGACGACGACGTGCGCGACGACCACAGCGAGTGCACGGTCGACTCCTGCCGCGATGGCTCGCCGCTCAACGATCCGGTCGAGACCGGCACCTTGTGCTCCCGGGCCGAAGGCGGGCTGTGCAACCCCGCCGGGGTCTGCGTGCAGTGCCTCGTCAACGTGGACTGCCCGACCGAGGTCTGCATCGACTACGTCTGCCAGGCCGCCTCGTGCAGCGACGGCGTGCACAACGGCGACGAGGGCGGCATCGACTGCGGCGGCCGCTCCTGCCCTGCGTGCGGAGCGCCGGCCTTGGTGACCTCCGTCGACTATCCGGTCATCGCCGTCGGCGGCGCGCTCGTGCTCACCGGCTCCGGCTTCACCGGGGCGACGAGGGTGACCGTCGGCTTCGCGGCGCAGCCCTTCACGGTCGACTCCGACACGCAGATCACGATCCCCGCGCTCTCGGACGCGACGCCGGCCATCCCGGGGGACATCGTCGTGAGCCGGCCGGGGGCGCGGTGGACGTCATTCCCGGTGACGGTGATCCGGCTCCAGATCAACGAGGTCGACGCCGACACGGCGGACAGCAGTGACGTGCTCGAGTTCATCGAGATCAGCACGGGCTGGCGGTACGTGAACCTCGCCGGTTACACGCTCGTGCTCTACAACGGGGCCACCGGCGGCTCCTACCGCGCGATCGAGCTCAACGCGACGACGGACGTGGGCGGCCTCCTGCTCGTCGGCAACAGCGGCGTCGTACCGGCACCCGCCCTCGTCTTCCCGACCAACACCCTGCAGAACGGCCCGGACGCGGTCGCCTTGTACCAGGCGCTGCCCGCGGAGTTCCCCACGTCCACGCCGGCCACGGCGGCGCGCCTCATCGACGCGCTGGTCTACGGACCGGCGGCCGAGGAGAACACGCAGCTCTTGAACACGCTGATCTCCAGCGCTCCGGGGCGCGTTCAGGTCAGCGAGGGCGCGACCTCCGCGCTGTCGCAGACGCAGTCGATCCAGCGCTGCGCCGACGGCCGCCGCGACGGCCGCCGCTTCGGGGCGGCGGCGCCCACCCCTCGCAGGCCCAACACCCTCACCTGCCCCTGAAGGCGCGGCGCAGCTGGCAGCGCGCCGCGCCGCCGCCCGGCGCTGGGCTCCGGAGCTCAGCGCTCGAGGTGGATCTCGAAATCCTCGATGCTCACGGCGAGCTCGTAGCGCTCGTCGATGAGCCCCGCGAGCTCAGGGAACCCGTTCAGCGTGTCGCGCGAGTCGATCACGTCGCCGGTCACCGAGGGGAAGACGTCGTGGCGCTCGACCACGATCGCGGCCGGCGGGCTCGCGGCGAGGTCGCGCATCAGCGCGTCGCGCGCCTCCTGCCGGGCCCACGCCGCGCGCTGCGGGACGTTGTAGAGGTAGCGCGTCGCGGGCGGGCGATCGGCGAGGTCGTAGATCACCGGCTCGAAGCCCCACACGAACACGGGGCGCCCCGGCGCGACGCGCTCGCGCAGCCACGCGGCGACCTCCCGGTTCGCCCCGGCGTTGACGTCGGCGACCGACGCGAGGCGATCGAGGCGCGCCTGGTCCCTCGCGCCCGTGGCGAGCACCGCGATCCGCTTGGCGCAGCGCTCGATGTAGTCGTCGGCCACGTCCTTGGTCGCGGAGCGGGCGAAGGCGGTCGCGACGAGCGCCGCGAGGAGCGCCGCCGCGGCCGCCTTCACGCCGGACCGCGTGCACCGCTGCCACGCCTTCCAGAGACCGAGCGCGGCGAGCATCGCGGTGAGCGGCCACGTCGCGCCGTAATGGTAGGGGAAGAACTTCGCCTGCATCACGACGCCGACGAGGTGCATGGCGATCACGCCCGAGAGCAGCGCCACGCCCGCCCGCTCGCGGCGTTCGGGGTGCAGCGCGACCAGGCAAGCGAGGCCGAACGCGAGCGGGCCGGAGTAGTGGACGAGCCACTCGCAGACGCCGTACCACGCCATGCCGAGCACGCTCGCGCCGCGCCACCCGAGCGCTGTGTAGTGCGGCGTGAAGACGAAGAGGACCTCCCGCAGATCGCCGAGCGCGCCCCTCAGGGCGAACCAGGCGGCGCAGGCGAGCACGGGGAGCACGCCGCCCAGCGCGATGAGCAAGGCGGGCCGGAGCGCCGCCCAGAGGAGCGCGGCCGCCGTCGAGCGGACCGGCCCGGACGCAGGCGGCGCAGGGCGCGCCGGCTCGCCCTGGAGCGCGGTCGGACCGGCGTCGAGCCAGCGCTGGACGGCGGCCCGCTCCGAGCCGCGCCGCGCGAGCTCCGCGAGGGCGGGCGCGGCCAGCGCGACGGCGAGCACGACGCCGCCCCCGGCGAGGGGCGGCTTGAGGAGGCCGGCGGCGCCGAAGAGCGCGCCCGACACGACAAGCGCGGCGCCGCGCGGCGCCGGGCGGGGCGCGCCGTCGCGGCCGCGCGGCGTGGCCACGAGCAGCGCGGCGATGGTGAGCATGCCGCCGAACGACTCGGGCTGCGCCGTGTGCCAGAAATCGAGCTGGGCGTGCACCAGCACGGCGAGCGCCGCCGCGACGACCCCGATCCGTCGATCGCCGAAGAGGCGAGCGGCGAGCGACGCCATCGCGAGGCACATGCCGGCGAGGCCGAGGACCTCGAGGACGCGGATGCCCCACTGCGCGGGGCCGAAGAGGGCGCGGGCGAGCGCGTAGATGAGGAAGATGCCGGGCGGCTTGAAGTCGAACGCGTCGCGGTAAGGCATGCCGCCGTCGAGCACCGCGCGCGCGACCATGGCGTAGATGCCCTGATCGCGGCCGTAGCCGTAGGTCAGCACCTGCAGCAGCAGGAACGCGATGACGCCGAGCGAGGCCGCCCGGATCGCCCGCGCCCCCACGACGCGCGGCGGCCCGGCGGCGAGGAGCTCGCGCGCGCTCTCGCTCGAGGGGGCCAGGGGGACGGGGGCTGCGGTCGCATCCGGCGCGGCGTCACGCACGGGGCCCTTGTACCGGCTGGGGCCCGCCAGCGTCTACGTGCGTCGACATACGATTCCAGCCGCCCTGGCCTCGGTGGAGGCGCGCCCAGGTGGAGGCGTGCCTCGGTGGAGGCGTGCCTCGGTGGAGGCGGCTCGCCGTGGCCGAGACCGACGCAACTGACGCGATCGCCGTCGCGCCGGCGCGACCCACACAAAAAGGATACACACCGGACGAACACTGTGTCGTTGCTCTCGAAGGGCGGGCGGCGTATACGACCCTGCCGCCTTGCCCGGAGAGGTGAAACGGGCGCTCACGGCGGCGCGCGTTGGAGGCGCGAGAAGCGATGGTCGATGTTCGCATGCCGCAGCTCGGTGAGAGCGTGCTCGAGGGGACCGTCTCGAGGTGGCTCGTGCGCGAGGGCGATTTCGTCAAGCGCGAGCAGCCGCTGCTCGAGGTTGCGACCGACAAGGCAGACACGGAGATCCCGGCGCCCGTCGCGGGTCGTGTCTCGCGGATCGCGGTGGCCGAGGGTACCGTCGTCGCCAAGGAAGGTCTGCTCTGTCAGATCGACGAGACGGCGCAGGGCGAGGCCCAGGCGACGGCCCAGCGCGCGAGCGCGGCGCCGGCGCCGGCGCCGTCCGAAGCGCGGCCCGCCGCGCCGGCGCCCGGCAGCAACGGGCACGACGAGAGCGCCCGTCCCCTGACGAGCCCGTCGACGAAGAAGCTCGCGCGCGAGTCGGGCGTCGACCTGCGCGACGTGCACGGGACAGGCGATCACGGCCGGATCACGCGCGACGACGTGATGCGCGCGGCGCACGGCGCGCCGGCCGAGCCGGCGCCTCCGCCGAGCGCGGCGGCCCAGCCGGCGAGCGCGGCCGTGGAGCTGTCGCAGCTCATCCAGGCGAGCGGCGGGTTCGTGCCGCCGGTGCCCGGCGTCGGGTACGGCGCGTACAAGGTGCCGCCCTACGCCCCCAAGCCCGGCGACAAGGTGGTGCCCTTCAGCCGGCGCCGCCGCATCACCGCCGACCACATGGTCTATTCCAAGGTGACGTCGCCGCACGTGGTGACGGTCGCCGAGGTCGACCTGCACGAGACGTCGAAGCTGCGCGACCTCCACAAGGACGAGTTCAAGAAGGCGGGCGTGTCGCTCACGTTCCTGTCCTTCATCTGCGCCGCGGCCGTCCGCGCGCTGCGCGAGCACCCGGAGTTCAACGCTCGAGTGCTCGAGAACTCGTACGTGGTGCTGCGCGACGTCAACCTCGGCGTGGCGGTGGACACGCCCGGCGGCCTCATCGTCCCGAGCATCAAGCACGCGGACGAGCTGTCGCTGCGCGGCATCGCGAGGAGCATCGACGAGCTGGCCGGGCGCGCGAAGTCCGGCAAGATCACGGCCGACGATCTCGCGAACACGACCTTCACGGTCTCGAACCCCGGCCTCAAGGGGAACCTGTTCGGCGGCGCGATCATCTCGCAGCCGAACGTGGGCATCCTCCGGATGGGGGAGATCAAGAAGCGCGTCGTTGTGGTCACGAAGGACAAGGAGGACGCGATCGCGATCCATCCGGTCATGTTCCTCGCGCTGTCGTACGACCACCGCATCATCGACGGGGTGCTGGCGAACTCGTTCCTCTGGCGCGTCACCGACATCCTCACACGCGGGGAGTTCGAGGTATGAGCACGACGAGCGAAGTGCAGGGACTGCGGCCTCTCGGCGAGGTCGATCCGGAGATCGCCGAGCTGATCCGCCTGGAAGAGCGGCGGGAAGCGGACACGCTCCGGCTCATCGCGAGCGAGAACTACGTGTCTCGGGCGGTGCTCGAGGCGACGGGCTCGGTGCTGACGAACAAGTACTCCGAGGGGTACCCGCACAAGCGGTATTACGAGGGTCAGCAGCAGGTCGACGTTGTCGAGGAGCTCGCGCGGACGCGGGTGGCCAAGCTGTTCGGGGCCGACCACGTGAACGTGCAGCCCTACTCCGGCAGCCCGGCCAACCTGGCCGTCTACCTCGCGTTCGCGCAGGCGAACGACACGATCATGGGCCTCGGCCTGCCCGCCGGCGGGCACCTGACCCACGGCTGGTCGGTGAGCATCACAGGGAAGTACTTCAAGAGCGTCCCGTACGGGGTTCGCGAGAGCGATCACCGCATCGACCTGGATCAGGTCCGGGACCTGGCGCGTACCCACCGGCCGAAGCTCATCTGGTGCGGGACGACGGCGTACCCGCGCACGCTCGACTTCGCCGCGTTCCGGGCGATCGCTGACGAGGTAGGGGCGATCCTGGCGGCGGACATCGCGCACATCGCGGGGCTCGTGGCCGCGGGGGTGCACCCGTCGCCGGTGGGCATCGCCGACGTGGTGACGTCGACGACGCACAAGACCTTCCGGGGCCCGCGCGGCGCGATGATCCTTTGCAAGAAGGAGCACGCGGGCGCGATCGACAAGGCGGTGTTCCCCGGCCTCCAGGGCGGTCCGCACAACCACACGACCGCGGCCATCGCGGTCGCGGCGAAGGAGGCCTCGGAGGAAGGGTTCCGGGCCTACGCGAAGCAGATCGTGGTGAACGCGCAGGCGCTCGGGCGCGCGCTGGAGTCGCGCGGCTTCCGGCTCATCACCGGCGGGACCGACAACCACCTCTTGCTGATCGACATGACGCCGAAGGGGATCGCGGGCAAGCCGTACGCTCAGGCGCTCGATCGCGCGGGCATCGTGGCGAACTACAACTCGATCCCGTTCGATCCGCGCAAGCCGTTCGACCCGTCGGGGCTCCGCATCGGCACGCCGGCGGTAACGTCGCGCGGGATGGGCGTCGCCGAGATGGAGCGCCTCGCGGCATGGATGGATGAGGTGGCGCAGAACGTGAACGACGAAGCGCGCATCGCGCGCATCGCCGCCGAGGTCGCGGAGCTCTGCCGCGGCTTCCCGGCGCCCGGCATCCGGCTCTAGCCCACGCTGCGGCGAGCCACGCCGCTGCGACCGAGGACGCCATGGAGAGCGATCTCCTGGCGTCCTCGGCGCTTTTGTGGCCGGTACCCGAGGACGCCATGGAGAGCGATCTCCTGGCGTCCTCAGTGTCCTGGCAGCGTCACTTCACGTAGAGCTGCGCGGCGGCGACGCCCGAACCGGCGGTGGCCTTCACGATGTACTTGGCGTTGATGCCGACGGGGAGCGACCAGCGGTAGCAGTTGCCCCGGCCGCCGAGCGCGGCGTTCGAGCCGCTGGAGTTGTCCTGCGCCAGCACCGATGAGCCCATCGGGATCGGGGTCAGCGCGACGAGGCTGATGTCGAGCTCGGTGATCCCCGCGCCGACGCCGACGATCGTGTAGCACTTGCCGGGCATCAGCTGGATCTGCTGCTCGAGGGTCTGTCCGGCGCTGAACTGCCCCGCGATCGGCCCTCCCTCCTTCGTCATGCCGGGCGCCTCGGTCGCAGCGAGGTTGTTCAGCGGGATCGTCGCGGCGGAGGCGAGGTTCGGATCGATCGCCGACGCGCTGCCGGAGCTGCTCCCTCCGCTCGGGGCCGGCTGCTGCCCGCCGGTGGTCTGCTGGCCAGGGAGCGGGAACGGCCAGGGAAAGCCGCCAGGCTGCGCCGTCGGGGCGGGCTGCGTCGTCGTCGGGGCAGGCTGCGTCGGGGCGGGCTGCGTCGGGACAGGCTGCGTCGGGGCAGGCTGGTACCCCGGCTGCGGCTGCTGATACCCGGGCTGCTGGTACCCGGGCTGTTGATACCCCGGCTGCTGATACCCAGGCTGCTGAACTCCAGGCTGCTGGTACCCGGGCTGCTGGTAGTAGCCGGGCGGGGGCTGGTTCGCGTAGCTCGGCGGCGTGGACGCCTCCCGCTGTTGACAACCAGCAGCGAGGGCGGCGGTGAGGACCAGGGCAGGCAGGACGCCAATCGTACGGAGCAAAAGAACCTCCTCGAATTTCCGGCAGAACGCCGCGTTCAATCTCACTGACGGGCTCGCGACGCAACGGGTCGCTCACGGGGAGCGCCCCGGCGCGCCCCCCGAAGCCCGCTCAACCGAGCTCCAGGTCCGTCCGCCGGATGTCGCTTTGGACGTGGCACGCCCTCGCTTTCATCGCGCCCATCCGACGGATTGATGCTGTTTCTGCCATGATTTCCCGGGTTATTGCGGCCAGCCTCGGCTGGCCCGGGTCAAAAAGTGAGGTAGCCTACGGCATGACTGACCACGGCTCCCGAGCGAAGCTCGATCGTCCCGGAGAGTTTGCTCAGTGGTTCCTGGAACGAGAAATGCTGGCGAGCGCCGGCATGGGGCTCGCGGCCGACAGGGCGCGGCTGCACCTCGGACGCGCGGTCACGTTCCTGGAGCAGGGGATGCTGCGCGAGTCGCTGGTGGAGGCGAACTCCGCCGCGTACCTCGATCAGGCGATCCGACCCGAGGCGCTGCTCATTGCGCGCATGTGCATCCTGCGCGAGTTCGTGGGCGAGTCCGGCGGCTGAGCGGCACGGCGGCGCGAGAGGTCGAACGCCCGCGCCGGCCTGCCTGCGGGCTTGCGCCGCCGGCTCAGCCGCGCAAGACGCCTCGCACATAGCCCCCGCCCTCTGGCGGGTGTATGAGCGCCGCGAGCACAGTTGTCCCAACGAGGGGCCGCGGCGTGCGGCAGGGCTGTGCGCGAGGAGGCCGCAGATGACGGTGACGGGTAGGTCGTTGGGTTCAGCAGTGCTCCTGGCTCTGTCGGTGGCAGCGCTGGGCTGCGGCGGCAGCAGCAAGGAGTCGGAGTTCGCGGACGACGCCCCGGACGCGGGGACGCTGCCGCCCCCACAGCCGACAGCGTCCGTGCCGCCCCCGGACGCCGGCCTGCCCCCGGTCGCGGCGCCCACGGTGGCGCCCTGCGATGGAGTCCAGTCGCTCGCGATGACCACCATGTTCCAGGGCCGCGCCGCCGGCGAGGCGCCGAAGATGCAGCCGGAAGGGGCGCCCGTCTGCAGCGTGGTGCCCGAGGGACAGACGGCCTCGGGGCAGACCTTCATGCTCCAGCCGGGCAATTGCTACACGTTCCTGGCGCAGGCGCTCCCCACCGTCACCGAGGTGGACATCCAGCTGGAGCTCGACCTGAACGCCGGAGGACAGCCTGGCCTCGCTGCGTTCAACCTGAAACCGGTGCTCGCCGTCGACTCGGACACCGGCCCGACAGCCGCCATCGGAGCCAAGCAGAGCTGCTACCAATGGCCGTTCCCCATCGCGGCGACGGCCAAGCTGGTTGTCAAGGCGCGCACCGGCTCGGGGCCGGTCGCGGCGCAAGCCTACAGCCGCAAGAAGTGAGCTGACCTCGCCGCGGGGGCGGCGGCGGCATCGAGCCGCCCAGCCCCCCAGCGGCGGCGCACATCGCCGGCGCGCCGCGCGGGCCGCCCCGCTGCGCGCGCTGGGCGCCCTTCCGCCGCCCCGGCGGTGGCGCGCCGGGGCCATGGAGCAAGAACGGCCACGTCGCCGTGGCCGCCCTGCGCTCCACTGGGAGATCCCGTAAGCCTACAGGAGCGCGTCCTTGATGGCCTTGATCGGCCGAGCGCGGACCGACTTGCTCGCCGGCTTCGCGGCGAAGGTCATCGGCTGCTTGGTAAACGGGTTGATCCCCTGGCGCGCCTTCGTCGCAGGGCGCTTGACCACCCGGAACTTCGCGAAGCCGGGCAGCGTGAACACGCCCGACTTCTTCAGCTCGCGATGACCGATCGTGATGAGGGACTCGAGAACGTTCTTGACCTGCTTGCGGCTCAGCTCATCACCGGCAGCTTCGGTGATGGCCTGGATCAGGCCGCTCTTGCTCAACGTCTTCTTCGCGCCGCCCCCGGCCGTCTTCTTACTTGCCATGGCACTCTCCTCGGACATGAGCTCGCGCGCGACACCTCGCCGCGCACAGCCTCAGTGAACCTTACACACGACACAGGACAAAAAAAGACAAAACTGCGGGGAGAAATCGCGATTTCTGAGACGGGGCATCGCGCGGACCCCTGAAAGACCGCGCCGGAGCGGTGCGCCAGAGGGAGAACCAGCCGCTGGGAAGGGCGGCGGCGCGGCGCCGGTGCGGGCCGGAGAGAGTCAAAAAACGCCTGGAATCGCGTGGTTTTGCGCGCTCCACGTCCTGCGCGCGCCGCCTGGGGCGGTCGCGGAGGCGGCCGCCGCGACCTGGGCATACCCGCGGAGACGCGCGGGACAGGCCCTCAGCCGGCGCGCAGCTCGTCGAGGAGCGCCCGGGCCGCCTCGAGCGAGCCGTCCTCCGAGACGGACTTGTCGAGCATCAGGCGCGCTTTCCGGCGGTCGCCGGCCGCGAGCGCCATCGCCCCGAGGTGGTAATAGGCGAGCGCCCGCGCGGCGGGCGTCGTGCCTCCCTCGCCGGGCTCGGGGGAAATCTTCATCAGGGTGACGGCGCGGTAAGCGCGCGCGGCGATGTCCTCTTCCCCTAGCCCGAGCGCGCTCTCGCCGAGCTCCATGGCGACCTCGCCGTTCTGAGGATCGTTCTCGAGCGCCTTCGTGAGCGCCGTGAGCGACTCGTGCAGATTCCCCTCGGCGTCCTCGATCCGCGCGACGCGGTGATAGACGGCGCCGAGGTGCCGCGAGCGACGCCCCTTGGCAGCCACGATGAGCTCGGCGGTGACCGCGCGCGCCTCCCTCGAGTCGCCTGCGGCGAGCAGCGCGTCGACGAGCAGGAGGGCGACCTCGTTCTCCTCGGGGCGCAGGGAGCGCGCCTCCCGGAGCGCCGCGGCCGCTTGCGCGGCGTCGCCGACGTCGAGCAGCAGGCGGCCGGCGGCGACGAGGAGCGTGAAGCGGCCGGCCACGTCGGACGCCGCGGCGGCGTCCTCGAGCGTGATGGCGGCGAGCTCGCGGTTCGCGCCGATCTCGGCGTAGAGCGCGCGAAGGCGGTCGCGGATCTCGGTATTGCCCGGCGCGGCGCGGAGCGCGCGCTCGAGCCCGCCGCGGGCGTCGCCCAGGTGACCCGCGCGCGCGCAGGCGCCGGCCAGGAGGAGCGCCGTGGCGACGAGGGCGTCGCCCTCCTCGAGCGCGATGAGCCTGCGGTAGACGGCGCTCGCGGCGTCCCACCGCGCAGCGGACTCCTCGAGGCCGGCGAGCGCCTTGAGCGCCGCGCGGTCCTTGGAGTCGGCGTGGAGCAGATCGCCGAGGTGGGCGCGCGCGCGCTCGACGTCGCCCGAGCGCGCGAGGATCTCGGCGAGGCGCAGCCGGAGCGCGCGCGGCGAGGCGGCGCCCGCGGCCTCCGCCGCGGCCTCGCTGGGCGCGCCCGCGGCCTCGGCCTCGGCGGACCGCGCCGCCGCGCGCACGAGCGCCCGCTCGAGCTCGGCGACGAGCTCGGTGGCGTACTCGGCGCCGCCGAGCGCGTAGGCGCGCTCGAGATCGGCGAGGGCGCGGTCGCCCTGGCCGAGCGCGCCGTGGACCTCGGCCCGCGCGCGGTAGAGCCACGGGTCGTCCGGGCTCGCCTCGAGCGTCGCCGTGAGCGCGCGGGCCGCGCGGGCGTGGTCGGAGACCGCGCCGCACGCGTCGATGAGCGCGATCAAGACGTCGCGATCCCCGGGTGCGACGCGGAGGGCGCGCTCGAGGAGCTCGGCCGCCGCCGCGGCGTCGCCGGCGCGATCGCGGAGGAGCTCGGCGGCGCGGCAGAGCGACTCGACGCGCGCTTCGTCGCCGTCGGCGACGTGCGCCGTGAGCACGTGGAGCTCGGCGAGCGCGTGCCAGGCCTCGCGGGCCGCGTAGCGCGAGGCCAGCTGCTCGCGGAGCCGGTCGCTCGTGGGGCAGACGGCGTACCCGGCCTTGAGGGCGGCCTCCGCCGCGGCGTCGTCGCCGCGCGCGCCGTGCAGCTCGGAGAGCTCCAGGGCGAGCTGGGCCGCGTCGCCGCCCTGCTCGGTGCGCAGGAGCTTCTCGAGCGCGTCGATGAGATCGTCCGCGTTATCGCGCTTCCTGCTGAGGCGCACGAGCGCGCGGAGCACGTCGCGGTTCGCGCCGTCCCAGTCCGCGGCCCCGAGGTAGACGTCGCGCGCGCCGCGATCGTCGCCGCGCTGCTCGAGGAGGGCGCCGAGGCGCATCGAGATCGACGCGATCGACGCGACGTCCGCGCGATCCTTGGCAGCGTCGAGCTGCAGCGCGAAGAGCTCGCCGAGCTCGTCGGTGCGGCCGGCCTCCTCGAGCATCGTGGCGAGGAGGATGGCGGCCTCCACCTGGGTCGGATCCTCGTCGAGGATGTCGCGGAGCAGGACCGCCGCCTTCTCCGGCGACTCCTGCGCGAGGAGGCGCGCGCGCTCGAGGCGCAGCGCGCAGCGCTCGGAGAGATCGTCGACGAGGGGCGCCGTCTCCTCGAGCAGCGCGGAGAGGCGCGCGGCGTCGCCGCTCCGCCGGTACACGCCGGCGAGGGGCGTCCAGATCTCGCGCTCGGCGGGCTCGCGGGCGCGGAGCTCCTCGTAGAGGCGCGCTGCGCGGGCGAGGTCGGCGAGCGGGCCGGCGGCGAGCTCCGCGGCGTGCAGGAGCAGCGCGCGCTCCTCCTCGGGCGCCGAGGCGCGCGCGGCGCGCTCGCAGAGCGACGCGGCGGCCGAGAGATCGCCGGCCTCCTCGCGGAGCTCCGCGAGCGCGACGAGCGCCCACGCGGAGCCGGACGGATCGGACGAATCGGACGAATCGGACGAAGACCGCACGCCCGAGCCAACGATGCGCAGCAGGATCGACTCGGCCAGCTCGCGATCGCCGAGCGCGCGGGCGGTGCGGACGGCCTCCTCGAGGACCCCGGGGCCCTCGACCTCGGCGAGGAGCACCAGCGCGTCCACGAGGGCGCGCGGCCGCCCGCTCTGCCGGGCGAGGCGCTCGAAGAGGCGGATCGCGCGCGGGTTCCTCGGATCGGTGCGGAGCGCGTCGCGCAGGATCGCCTCGGCCCGGTCCGGATCGGCGTGGAGGTCGAGCGCCGCTTCGAGGAGCGAGATCGCGTGATCGACGTCCGCGGCGTCCGCGGCGAGCAGCGCGGCCAGGCGGTACCGCGGCCAGGCGCGATCCGCGCCGCCCGCGGGGGCGGCCGGCGCGTCGGCGAGGCCGATGCGCTTGCGGAGGACGTCCGCCTGCGCGGCGCGGTCGCCGAGGCGCGCGTAGATGGCCTCGAGCGAGCTCCACAGCTGCTCGATGTCGGCGCCCGCGTCGCGGCCCGCGGGCGGCGCGCCGGCCGCGATCTTCGCCTCCGCGCGGCGGTAGACGGCCGCGGCGCGCTCCTGATCGGCCGGCGAGAGCTCGAGGGCGCGGCCGAAGCGGAGCAGGAGCGCGACCTCGTACGGCTCGGAGGCCGCCCGGGCGACGAGCCGCTCGACGAGGTCGAGGTACCGCTGCGTCTGGCCCGAGCGGCGCGCGAGCTCGAGGGCGGCGTCGTGCGCGGCGCCGGCGCCCGGCGTGAGATCGAGGGCGCGCAGGCGGGCCGAGAGCGCGAGCTCCGGGCGATCGAGCGGGCCTTCGTAGAGCGACGCGAGCTCGCCGAGCGCCGCGGCGGCGTCCTCGGCGGACCCCTGGGCAGGGCCAGCGAGCCGCGCCTCGAGGGCGCGCGCGAGCAGGTCGTGGCGCCCGCGGGCGCGCAGCGCGACGAGGAGCTTCTCGTGCTCGCCGTCGCTCTCGCGCGCCGCCTCGAAGGCGGACTCGACATACTCCGCCTCGCGATCGGGCGCCCCCTGCCGGCGCGCGATCTCGCCGAGCGCGAGCAGGACCTCGGCCCGGCTGAACGAGGTCGAAGACGGGAGGCCCACGCTGGAGCGCGTCGGCGGCATCGTGCTGCGCCGCACGCCGACGAGCCCCTCGCCCTCGTCGCGTGGCCGGCGCGCGACGAGCAGCAGCGCGCGGTAGGCGCGGTGCGCGCGCTCGAGCTGGCCGTCCTCGAGGGCGAGGCCGGCGAGGCCGTGGAGCGCGTCGGGGTGCGCAGGGTCGACGCGCAGCGCGAGGTCGAACTCCGCCATCGCGCGGGCGCGATCGCCCGTTGCGAGCGCGACGCGGGCGAGCTCGTAATGGACGAGCGCGCGCTCCTTGGGGCGGCGGGTGCCGAAGTCGGCGATGATCCCGCGCAGGGCCGCGGTCGCGTCGTCGGCCCTGCCGGCGGCGGAGAGGGCGCGGCTCCGCGCGAGGCGCAGCGAGAGGTCGTCCGGCGCGAGCGCGATGGCCTCGTCGAACAGCGGGATCGCGGCGGCGGGCGAGTCGCCGCGCGTGAGGTAGAGGTCCGCGGCCTCGCGGAGGAGCGAGAGCCGGGCCGGCGCCTCGTCGGCGCGCGCGGCGTCGCCCGCGATGAGCGCGGCCAGGGCGCTCCACGCGCCCGACGCGCGGTAGAGGTACGCGAGCCGCTCGCGCAGCGGGGCGGGCTGCGCGGCGCGGGGCAGCGCTCGCTCGAGGGCAGCGCGGGCGCGATCGGGCTCGCCGGCGGCGAGGTACGCGTCCGCGAGGCGGAGCACCGCCTGGTGCAGCTCCTCGGGCGCTGCGCCGGCGCAGAGCCGCTCGAGCGCCTCGGCGGCGGCCGCGTGCTCGCCGCGGCGCACGAGCAGCCGGGCGAGGGCGTCGAGCGCCTCGACGGACCCGATGTCCGCGGCGCGGCGGTAGCTCGCGATCGCGCGCTCGGGCTCGTTGAGCTCGTGCTCGGCGAGCGACGCCGCCTGGAGCCAGAGCTCGGCGCCCGCCCTGCCGGCGTCCGCCGACCCGCGCGCGGCCGCCTGCTCCTCGCGGAGCAGCATGAGCTCGCGGTGCAGCCCGCCCGCCTCGAGGAGCGAGGCGAGCCTGTCGATCGACGGGCCGTGCCCCGGGCTCTCCGCGAGGTTCTGGCGGAGCAGCGCGATCGCCTCGGACGCGCGCGTGGCGTCCGCGAGGAGCTCCGCGGCGTCGTAGCGGAGCGCGACACGGCGCTCGAGATCGCCAGAGACCTCGATCTGCAGCTCGCGCAGGCGCACGAGCTCCTCGCGCCGACCGGCCGCCCGGAGCAGCGCGGCGAGGCTCTCGCCGACCGGCTCGTCCGTCGGATCGTCCGCGAACAGCCCGCCGTAGAGGGCGATCGCCTCGCCGGGCTCCGCCGCCTCGGCGGCGACGCGCAGCAGCCGGCGCCGCTCGCTCGAAGCGAACGGGAGCGCGGCGCCGCGCCGGCACAGCGCGACGATCTGCGGCCTGTCACCCGCGCCCGCGAGCATGCCGACGAGCGCGTCGATCGCCCAGAGGGCGGCGCGCGAGGCCGGCCACGCGCCGGTCCCCGGGGGCTGCCCCTCCTCGTCGCCGAGGCGCTGCACGGCGATCTCGAGGAGCTCCGCCGCGATCTCGCGGGCCCGCGCCGCGTCGCCCGCGTCGCGCGCCGCCTCGACGGCCTCGCGGTAGAGGGCGAGGTCGTGCCCGGTCGCCGCAGCGAGCCGGAGCAGCGTCGGGACGAGCGAGGGCCCGCGCCGTCGCCGCAGGAGCTCCGCGAGATCGAGCAGGATCGCGCGGTTCGCCGGGTCGTGGAGGAGCGCGCGCTCGAACGCGCGCTCGGCGGCGTGCTCGTCGGCGCGCGCGTCGCGGTGCCAGCGGCCCACGCGGGCCGTGAGGTCGCGGAGCGTGGCGGCAGGGACGTCGCCGCGGCGCTCGAGCTCCGGCAGCGCGTCGGCGATCGTGTGCCAGCGGCCCGCGAGATCCGTGAGCCGCAGGAGGCCATCGGGCGGCTCGGCGCCGGGCGACAGGAGGAACGCGCGGAAGGCGAGCTCGAAGGCGCCCTCCAGGTCGTCGCCTCGCTCCTCGAGGAGCGCCGCGGAGGCCTTGAGGATGGCGACCCGCTCGGCGTCCGTCTCGGCCGCGGCGAGCCGCGGTTCGAGCAGCGCGATCTGGCCGCGCCAGTCGTCGGCGTCGGCGCAGATCTCGAGCAACGCGCCGACGGCGGCGATCAGCGCGCCGCGATGCTCGGCCGACGCCGGGTCGATGCGGCGGAGCAGGTCCTCGAGCCCTGCGCGCGGCGCGGGCGAGCGCGCGGCGCGCTCCCCACCGTCGGCTGCCCAGCCACCGCCCTCGTCGCCCGCATGGCGCGCGTCCCGCTCGGCCTCGTGCGCGCGGCGGTAGCCCTTCACGGCGAGCTCCCACGCGAGCGTGCGATCGCGGTGCGTGTCGCCGAGGCGCTGGAAGAGCTCCACGCTGCGCGCCGCGCCCGCCCCGCCGGGGAGCGCGGCGGCCGCGGACGCCTCGACCTCGAGCAGCGCGACGAGGTCGCCCCAGCGCTCCGCGCGCGTGTAGAGCGCGGCCAGCGCGTCCCCGCTCTCCGGGTCGGGCGCGAGCTCCTCGCGGATGCGGCGCCAGGTGGCGATCGCCTCGTCGGCGTCGCCGAGCTCGCGCTCGAAGAGCCGCGCGACGCGCCCGAGATCGCGCCGGCCGCCCGCGCCGCCGCGCACGGCCGCGCGGCGCTCCAGCACGGCCGCGAGCTCGCGGTACCGCCCGCCCTCCTCGAGGAGCGCCGCGAGGCCGTCGAGCGCCGCGAGATCCTGGCGGTCGTCGACGAGGCGCGCCGAGTACGCCGCGATCGCCCGCGCCTCGTCGCGGAGCCGCGAGGAGGCGAGCCGCGCGAGCTCGCCGAGGGCCTCGCGCCGCGCCGCCGGGTCCGTCTCGATCGCGGCGAGCGTGTCGAGCACGTCGCACCGCTCGGCGACGCGGTCGGCCTCCGCGAACAGCCGATCGAGCGCGCGGGCGGCGTCCCGCGCGGCCTCGGCGTCGCCGCTCGCCTCGGCGAGCGAGAAGAGCCGGCGGAAGAGCGCGATCGCCCCGTCGGCGTCGCCGAGCCGGTCGCGGCGGAGGAGCGCGGCGTCGCGCACGAGCGAGAGCGCCTGCTGCGCGCCGCCGGCGCGCGGCTCGGCCGCGGCGAGGACCTCGGCGAGGCGGTCGTGCCGGCCGAGGCGCTCGGCGAGCTCGGCGAGCTCCGCGCGATCGCCGGCCTCTGACGGCCTGAGCTCGACGAGCTCGGCGAGCCGCGCGAACGCGCCCGGCTCGTCGCCGAGGGCGTCACGGCGGAGCCGCACGATCTCGCGCAGCAGCGCCGGGCGGTCGCCGGCGTCGGCGCCCTCGAGCTGGATCTCGAGCACGCGCACGAGGTCCGTGGGCTTCGCCTCCTCGCGGTAGTGCTTCGCGAGCAGCGCGGCCGACCGCTGCCGCGCCGCGCGGGCATCGAGCGCGCCGGCCTCGCCGGCGGGCGCCTGCTCGGGCGGCAGCGCCCCGAGGATCCGCTCGAGCAGCGCGAAGGCGTCGACGGAGCGCGGCGCCGCGCGGACAGCGCGCGGCTCCGGGGGCGCGTCGAGGAGCTTCTCGACCACGGGGAGCGCCGACGCGGCCTCGCCGACCCCCTCGATCCAGAGGAGCGCGACGCGCTCGCGGAGCCGATCCGCGGCGTCGCCGGAGAGCCTCGGCAGCTCGGCCGAGAGGAGATCGATGAGCGGGCGATGCCTGCCGTGCCGCTCGTAGAGCCGCTCGAGCGCGGCGCGGGTGCGCGCGTCGTCCTGGAGCGGGAGGAGCTGCTCGAGGTAGCGCATCGTGCGCTCGCCGTCGCCGGCGAGGTCGCGCGCGACGGCCGCGGCGTCCTCCAGGAGGAAGACGCGCTCGTCGGCCGCCGAGGTGCGCTCGAGCATCCCGTCGTAGAGCGCGAAGAGGTCCTCCCAGCGCTCTGCCGCGTTGTAGGCGAGCTTCAGCCGCTCGAAGCCCCAGAGCGAGCCAGGCACGAGCTCGACGAGCCGGCGGAGCAGCGCGAGGGCGGCCTCCGGCGCGTCGAACCACTCCTCGTGGTGCTCGACGGCCCGCCGGCCGATCTCCTCGACGATGTCGGACGGCAGCGCCGCGCCCGCGTCGAGCGCCGCGGCGTGCGCGGCCGCGACGCGCTCGGGCTGCTTCGCCCGGCGGCCGAGCTCCTCGAGCCGATCCCAGAGGGCGAGCTCGCCCGGCAGCTCGGAGACCGCGCGCAGGGCGACGTCGAGGCCGCGCGGCGCGTCGTGGTCGTGGTGATCGAGCAGGCGCTCGAACCAGCCGCGGCGGACGGCGGCGCGCTGCGCGGCCGCGAGGCTGCCCGCGTCGAGCAGGGCGCCCGGCGCGGCGTCCGCCGGCGAGCTCGCGAGGAGCGCCTCCAGCAGCGCGACGCGCGCCTCGGGGTCGTCGAGCGCGTCGCAGGCGCGCTCGAGGAGGAGCGCGGCGCGCGCCTGCGTCTCGGGGCGCCCGAGCGCGCGCTGCACGATCTCGAGCACCGCGGGCTCGATCGTCCCGGCCTCGATCGCGGGCGCGACCGCGTCGAGCGCGTCCGCCGGCCGATCCAGCCGATCGAAGAGCAGCGTCGCGAGCTCGACGTCGAGCGCGACGCGCGCGCTGCCCTGGCTGCGGTCGCGGCGCACCGCGAGCACCTCCGCCGCGCCCTCGTGATCGCCCACCTCGGCGAGGAGGCGCCCTCGCGCCGCGAGCGCGTCGTCGTTCTCGGGATCTGCCTCGAGCAGCCGGGCGTAGAGCGCCGCGGCCGCCGCGCGGTTGCCGATCTCCTCTTCCCAGGCGGCCCACGCGGAGAGCGCCCTCGGGCGCTCGGCCTCGTGCCCGCGCTCCACGAGGAGCGTGAAGAGCCAGCGCCGGTCCACCCGGCGCGCGAGCGTGTCGGGGCTCTGCGCGAGGAACGCGCGGAACGCCTCCAGCGCTGCGGCGTCGAGCGCGCCCAGCGCGGCGTCGCCGTCATCGTGGGGCGAGAGCAGGCGCCGGTAGACGGACGCGGCGTCGTCCTGCCGCTCGGGATCGGCGGCGAGCACGCGCGCGAGCGCCGCCTCGATCGCCCGGACCCGCGCCGCCGCCTTGCCGGCGGGCGCGCTCCCCTCCCCCTCGGCCCTCATGCGATCGCGGAGATCGAGCGCCGCGTCGACGAAGCGCGCCGTCGCGCGCGCCCGGATCGCCGCGTCCTCGAGCGCCGCGAGCGCGGCGAGCGCCTCGTCGTCGGACGCCGCGGTCTCGAGCAGGACCTCGCAGACGGCCGCGAGCCGGGCCCAGGCCCCCTGCCCGCGGTAGAGCGCCGCGAGGCGGGCGGCGGCGCCGCGGTGCTTCGGCGCGACGGAGAGCACGCGCTCGTAGAGCTTCTGCGCCCGCTCCGGATCCGCGAGCGGCCCCTCGGCGAGCCCGGCGGCGCGCTGCCAGGCCGTCACCGCGGCGTCGAGGTCGCCCGGAGCGGCCTGCGCCGACGGGGCGTCGGGCGCGTCCGCCGCGCGGATGCCGAACGCCGCGAGCTCACCGAGGCGCTCCAGCCAGAGCGCCTCGTCCTGGGGATCGCCCGCGGCGGCGACGCGCCGCTCGAGCACCTCGCGGAGCAGCGCCGGATCGCCGGCGGACAGCGCGAGCGCCTCCATCGCGGAGAGCGCAGCGCCGTCGAGCGCCGCGCCGCTCGAGAGGATCGCGCGGTAGTGCGCGACCGCGCTCGGGACCTCACCGCCCCTCGCCGCCGCGTCGGCCATGCGCAGCTCGTGGGCGACGCGCGCGTCGGGCGCCACGCCCGGGAGCCGCTCGGCCAGCGCGCTGTAGAGCGCGCCCCACGCGCCGCCCGCCGCGTACGTCTCGAGCAGCGCCTCGTACGCCGCGTCGTCGCCCGGGTCGTCCTCGATGGCCGCGCGGTACGTCGCGGCCGCCCCGGCGAGGTCGCCGACGTCGCGGCGCTGGATGGTGCCGATCGCGTGCAGGAGCTCGCGCCGCCGCGCGGGCGCGCACGGCTGCGCGAGCGCCTCGCGGTAGAGCGCGAGCCGCTCCTCGGGGCTGCCCTGCTCGCGCAAGAGCGCGTCGACGCGCGCGATGAGCTCGAGCGACGAGGGCTCGAACGCCAGCGCGCGCCGGTAGAGGGCGAGCGCCTGCGTCACGTCGCCGCTCGCGAGCAGCGCCTCGCCCGCGCGCCGCGCGAGGTGCGACAGCGCCGGGCTGTCCACCGCGCGATCCCCGAGCGCCCCCGCGAGCGCCGGCGCGCGGCGCGCGGACTCGCTGCCGTGCTCCGTCAGCCGCTCGACCTCGGCGACCCACCGCGCGAGCCGCTCCGGTGCGTACGCGGTCGCGAGCGAGAGCCCGCGCGCCGAGAGATCGAGCGCCTTCTTCGGGTCCCTGAGCTCGCGCTCGGCCACGGAGGCCGCCTCCTCGAGCGCCGCGAGCCTGCCCGACACGTCGGCCGGCGTCGGCGCGGACGCGCCGGGGGCCCACGCGACGGGCCCGAGCTCCGCCTTCGTCTCGAGCACGCGCACGAGAAGCGGCGCCGCCTTCTCCGCGCGCGCGATCGGCTCCAGCACCGCGCAGGCCGCGAGCCGCTGATCGTCGGTCAGCAGGAGGTGGGAGCTCTGCCGCGACGATTCCGCGCCGGCGACGCCGTTGCCCGGGGGCGCGCCCAGCATCTTCTCGACCGCGAGCCGGCTCGATCGGTCGGTCGGATCCAGCGCGAGCGCCCCGCGGTACGCGGCGATCGCGCCGGTCGGGTCGTCGAGCCGCGCCATGCGGATCGCGCCGATCCGGGCGAGCACCGAGGCGCGGTCCTGCCCGGCCGCGAGCCCGGCCTCGGCCTCGAGGAGCGCCTCGAGCTCGGCCCAGCGCCGCTCCTGCTCGAGCAGCGGGATGAGCCGCGCGTGCGCCTCGCGCGACGCCCCGAACGCCGCGAGGTAGCGGCGCCAGGCGGCCACGGCGGCGGGCAGATCCGCGAGCCGGGTGCGCAGCTCGGCCGCGCGGAAGGCGAGCTCCCGCGCCGCGCGGCGGTCCGGCTCCGCCTCGGCGCGCCGCTCGAGGACCCACGCGAGGCCCTCGTGCGCCGAGGTGGCCTCGTACAGCCGCTCGAGCGCGGCGAGCGCGCCCGGCTCGCGCGAGGAGCCCGACTCCGCGAGCTTGCGGTAGGCCGCGATCGCGCCCGCGGCGTCGCCGAGCTCCTCCTCGTAGAGGCGGGCGAGCCGCTCCGCCGCGGCCTCGCGCGCCTCGGCCTCCGGCTCGGCCTCGGCGAGCCGCTCGAGCGCGCCCGCGAGCCCGCGCGCGTCGCGCTCGCGCTCGCAGAGCTTCGCGAGCCCGCGGGCCGCGCGCCGCACGGCCGCGTCGTCGGGCTCGCCGTCGAGCGCCTGCTGGAACGACGCGCGCGCCTTCCTGCCGTCCCCGAGGCCCTCGTACAGCTCGCCGAGCTCGGCGGCGATGCGCGCCTTGAGCGGCTTCTCCTTGGCGCCGGCCGACGCGCGCACGAGCACGCGCGCCGCGTCGGCCTGGCGGTCGAGCGCCGACGCGAGCGCGACGAAGCGCTCGCGCACCGCCTCGTCGGACGGATCGACCGCGAGGATCTGCTCCGACAGCGAGAACGCCGACGCGAGGTCGCCGAGCTGCTGGAACTGCAGCTCGACGAGCCGCTTCTGCACCTCCACGCGGCGCGGCCCGCGCAGGTTCTCGATCTGGAGGGCCATCATCCGCGCCGCCTCCGGGGCGTCCCCGCGGCGCGCGTGGGCTGCCTCGAGCGCCGCGGCCGCGCGCACGAGGACGGTCTTGCGCGCGAGCAGGGCCTCACCGGCGCGGAGGGCGGCCTCGTGGTCCGGGTTCTGCGCGAGCACCTCCTCGACGTGCGGCAGCGCCCGCTCGAGCTCCTTGAGCGGGCCGCTGTAGAGGTCGATGAGCCGCGCGCGGATCTCCAGCGCGTCGGGCGGCGGCGCCTCCGCGGTGAGCGCCTGCTCGAGCATCCTCGCGATCTCCTGGTGCCGCCCGGCGCGCGCATAGCGCGCCTCGAGCTCCCAGCGCGCCGAGGAGTCGCCAGGGTCGACCTTGAGGATCTGCTGGAGCAGCTTGATCGCGCGCTCCTCGTCACTCGCGCCGTTTCCGCTCACGTCGACGAGCTCGAACGCGCGGTGGAGCAGCGACAGCTGCTCGGCGCGGTCCGCGCGGTGGCCCGCGGCGAGCGCGTAGAGGTCCGCGAGCTTCGGCGGCTCGTTCGCCTCCTGGAGGATGCGCTCGAGCCGGAAGAAGGCCTCCTGGTGCGAGGGCAGCACGGAGAGCGCCCGCTCGAGGTAGGGGCGAGCGCCGCCGGGGTCGCCGAAGGAGTCGGCGAGGAACTCGGCGGCGCGCACGAGGACCTCGGCCTGGGCGGCCTGAGGGAGCATCCCGAACCGCCGCTCGCCGACGAGGCGCTCGTAGGCGAACGCGAGCTCGGAGAACCGGTCGTAGCGGGCGGCGGTCTCGTGGAGCTTCGTCCAGAGCTCGGGGTGCAGGCTCCCCTTGGCCGCCGCGGCCACGAGGACGTCGAGCGCGGCCGCCTCGTTGTCGATCCCCTGCTCGAGCGCGGCTTCGAGGTTGTCGATACGGAACGAGACGCGCGCGCTCTTCGTGTCCTGCTGCATGTGGATCCGGACCTCGGCTGGCGGTGGTGCAAGGGGCCGGCGTGCCGGCGCTTCCGTCGAACCTGCGCCCGCAGTGCGCTGCGGAGCGCTGCCCAAGGTAACAGGAGCGTTTCCCAAATGGGCTCGGGGATCGGGGCCCGGCGCTGGCGGGGCGGGCTCGACCGCCGGGGGCGGCGGCGCGCGGGAAGCGCAGCGACGGCGGGGCGAATGGCCTGAGCAGAGGTGATGAGACGCGGTGAGGCGTGTGAGGGCGACCGCGCATGCCCCAGCCGGCGGGCGCCGCGGACCAGCCTTCTTCTGTCGAGGCGACCTCGAACGCGCGGCCAGCGGGCGCGCCGGGGTGGTGCGTTGTCTGCCGGTCGGCGCTCGGGTAGGCGCAGCGCCGCCAACTTGCCACCTCGAGCGCCGGGACGGCCCGAGCAAGGGGGACGATGGCGCCGGGGTTTGCTCGATCGCGCCCGCCGCGCAGCATTGCTGGTCGGGTTGGCGGCGCCCGCCCGACTCTCTCGTTCGAAGTACCCGAGCCTGCTTCGAGGATACCGATGAATCCAATCGTGATGCTCACCGACTCGAGATCGGCGCGCTGGGCAACTTGACCGGTCCTTCGGTGGGCACCAGGACATGCTCGGTATCCGCGCAGGGAAGCGTCCGCTCGTCGACGGGGAGCACCTCGCAGGGCGCGCAGACGCGGTCTGCGCAGACGAAAGGAGTCGTCAATGCGCATCGAAAAAGCGATGCTCGGCAGCCTCCTCGCGGCCGCGCTGGTCGGCGTCGGGCCCCTGGACGCGCGAGCGAATGAGCCCGTGGCCACGACGGAGAACGCGGTCGACAGCCCGGCCGGCTAGAGCCTCGGGGGGAGCAAGCCGAAGGCGTACAACGTCGGCGTCGACAGCAGGATCAAGCGCAGCGGAAAGGCAGCCGCGTTCCTCAGGTCGGTGAGCGACCCGGGCGATGGGTTCGGCACCTTGATGCAGACCATCAGCGCCGTTGAGTTCCGCGGCAAGCGGGTCCGGCTGCAGGGCTGGGTGAAGAGCGAGAACGTCAAGGGCTGGGGCGGCCTCTGGATGCGTGTGGACGGTCGCCACGAGCACACGCTCGCTTTCGACAACATGAGCCATCGCGCCATCAAGGGGACGACCGACTGGACGCAGTACCACGTCGTCCTGGACGTGGACAAAGCGGCCGAGTCCATCTCGTTCGGCACGCTCCTCACCGAGACCGGAGCGCTCTGGATCGACGACCTCGATCTCTCGCCGGTGCCGACGACGGTGCCCACCACGGAGCTGTCGCTGGCCAGGACGCTCCCGCCGCGGCCAGTGAACCTCGGCTTCGACGACTGACAGCGCCTCGCCTCCGTGAGCCAAGCCCGAGGGCCTCGGTCAAACGCCGGCGCCTCGCCAGCGACGGCGTTACTTGGCCGCTTCGAAGCTGAGCCCGAAGCGCGCGCGGCGCGGTGCAGCGCCGGTGAGGTGGATCCTCTCGACGATGCGGCTAACGCACTGCTCGCTGTCGACCCCCGTGTAGCCGGCCAGCTTGGCAGCGCTATCCGGGCTGAGCTCGATGTCGAGCTCGGCGGGGCTCTTCGGCGGCTCGCCGTAGCAATACGGCACCCGGCGCGACAGCACCTCCTCGAGCAAAGCGATCTCCTGCTTGCTCAAGGCCTTCGCGCTCTCCGCGTTTGCCTTCGCGATCACCCGCACCTTGGGCTTGCCTCCCAGGCGGAAGACGTCGCACGCGAGCCGGCCCTGCTGCGACTTGTCGTTCGCGGCCTCGACCCGCGCCTTCGCCGCATCCGCCTTCTTCTCGCGGTCGGTGTCCGTGTACACCTTCACGAGCGAGCAGCACGCGCTCACCGAGCCGCTCGCGCACGCTCGATCCAGCGCCTTCTCGGCGATCGCCGCGTGAATCTTCGCCGGCTCGAGGTCCATGTGCAGCTCGCCGCGATCCTCGCAAGCGGCGACGTCTCCCGCATTGCATGCGCGGTCGAAGCTCTCGTCGACCTCCTTGTCGTGGCCGTCCTGTCTCGAGAGCGCCCGGCCGAGCGCGGTACAGCTCTTCGCGCTCCTCTGGCACGCGGCGCGGAGCTCCTTCAGGTGGGCTTCGCGCTTGTCACACGCGCTCTTCGCGCCGAGCTTGCACGCCTCGCCGAACGCCCGCAGCGCAGACCCGAGCGAGAACCCCGGGAACTCCTTGTCCTCTGCCTTCGCGTGGAGGTCACCCAACGTCTCGCACGCGGCCACCTTGCCCGCCGCGCACTCGGTCTCGCAGGTCTCGATGTCCTGCGCTTCGCTGCACGTCTTCGCCGGAGCGGGCGCCGCGGTCGCCGCGCTCGACGCGGGTTCGGCGGGCGCCGGGCTCACGACCGGAGCAGGCGCCGCGCCGCTCGCACCAGGGGGCGCCTGCGCGGGCGGGGCGTCTGCGGGCGGAGCCGATGGACCGCACGCCAGGAGCGAAACCGCGGCGCAGGAGGGGAGGAGAATGGCAGCGAGGCGCATTTTCACGCGCGTCACCGTACAACCATTCCGACTTGGCAGGGCGGAAAAACGGGATCGCTGGGCGCCAATGCCGTCGCACCGCAATGCCGCTTCGAGCGCCCGAGCGTGGCGCCCGCCACGGTGTCGTTCGCGCGCGGCGGCCGGCTCCCCGCCGGCTCAGGGCGAGCAGGTCCCGGTACCGTTGTTCTCCTCGCGCACGCTCTCGGGCGGCCAGTCGAGGCGCTCCACGAACGCCTCGACCTCGCAGCTCGGCAAGCTCTCGTTGCCCATGACCTCCATCCAACCGATCGTCCGGGCGCCCAGGCCGCGCAGCGTCGCGAGCGCGCGGTTCTCCTCGACGATGAGGCTACCGAGATCAGCCAGGCCCTCGAGTCCGGTCAGCCCGACCAGCGCGTCATTGTCCTGGATGACGAGCTGGCTCACGCGGACCAGGCCACGCAGCGCGTCGATGTCCACGAGCGATCCGTTGCCTTCGAGCGTCACGACATCGGTCACGCCGTCGCCCTCGCTGAACGAACCGAGCCCGTCGAGGCTGATAAGCGCGGGGTTACCTAAGATCTCGATCCCGTTTCGGACGTTGCGGAGGCCGCTCAGATGCCGCAGATCCGTGAGCCGGGGATTGTACGCGATCGACAGCAGAAAGAGATCCGAGATCTGCTCCACGCCTGTAAGGCTCACGAGCCCGGCGTTCTGGCCCAGGGAGAGCACCGACAGCTCGGTCACGCCGGCGAGGTCGGACAGGTCCGCCAGGGAGCCACAATCGGTGATGAACAGCTCTTGCAGGCGCGTGAGGCCGCCGAGATCGATCCTGGTGAGCTTGGGGTTGGAGTTGAGATAAAGCGACGGCGCGTCGCCCGTGTCCGAGCCAATGTGGGCGAGTGCGTTGGCGCTCACCAGCTCGGGGTTTGATTCGATAAAGGCATACACGACACCACGGAGCGAGAACAGGCCATCGAGGGTGTTGATCGATGAATTGCCACTGATGCTGAGAGCATCGACGGTTTCCAGCCCCCCGAGCCCGATCAGGTGCTGGAGACGCTCGTTCCGCGTGATGGTGATGGATCCCGCACGAACGAGGCGCTCGAGGCCATACAGCGAGCCCAGCTGCGGGTTCTCCGCCAACACGAGGTTCTGCACGGTCGAGAGGTTCCCGATGCCGTCCAGCTTGAGGAGCCCGTCGTTCCCGGAGATGGCGAGCTCCTCGAGATCCTCTACGGCATTGAGGCCATAGAGGCTGGTCAGCGCGTCATTGTCGATCACGCTGACTCGCCCGCGGCGCAGGCTCACCAGCCCGCTCAGCATCGTCAGCCCGTCGTTGCCCTCGATCCAGAGCTCCCCCTCCTCGAAATTTTCGACGCCTGGCAAGAACGAGAGCGCGTCGTTGTCGACCAGGCGGAGCGTCCCCCGGCGGAGGCCCTGCAGCCCGTCCAGCGACACGAGGTGGTCATTGCCCTGGATCAACAGCACCCCTTCCTCGAACCTTTCGAAGCCTGACAAGGAATCGAGTTCATTGTTGTCGATGACGTGCACCTCATGTGCGTTCACCCCGACGCCGGCGACGCTCTCGAGGATCGGGTTCTCACGGATCTCGATGATCCCCTTGACCTGTTGCAGGTTCGGAAGCTTGCCGAGGCGGAGCAGCGACGCGTTCCGCGCCACCTCCAGCCGCGCTCCAACGCGGGAAAGGGAGTCGAGACCGTCGAGGCTCGACAACTGCGTGGTGTCGCTGACCACGAGGCGGCCCGTGATGGTCGTCAGACAGGCGAGCGGGGACAGGTCGGAGACCTCGCCGCCGATGTTGAGCCTGCCATTGAGCACGGTGACGCCGCGCAGCTTATCGAGATCCTCCTGGCGATTGACATTCCAGGTGCCGGTTTCCACGCGGGTCGGGTCGCACCCCTGCTCGGCGCCCCCCGCGCCACCGGCACCCGCGCCCCCCGCACCCGCGCCACCGGCACCCGCGCCTCCCGCACCACCGGCACCCGCGCCCCCGACGCCCGGCTCGCTCGGCCCACCTCCCGAGGATTGACCGCCTGAACTGGCACTCGCGCCGATCGCTGGGTCGCCCGAGCCCGATGACGTGCCGCTGGCACCGCCAGCCCCTGCCGTCGCTCCGACCTCGCCTTCCTCCGCCGGCGGTCCTTCGACGTCGAGGTCAGCCCTGCCCCCACAAGCCGGAGCGAACGCAATCGCCGCAAACACGCCCACCCACCACGGGTTCCGCATGCCGCGAGGTTGGGCTCACCGCGATCCCGCGTCAAGAACGAGCGGGTGCTGGAACTGTGCGGTTACAGCACGGAAATTTTGCAGGAGACGCGGAGCGCGCCGTGCCCGTCTCGTTGTGTCTGGGACCTCTGACAGGTCCGCTCAGGGTCGCTGTGGAGCGAGCGCTGTTCCTGTGGTGCATGGATCATCTGTTGTTAGAGCACCGCGTTTGCAGGAGCGATCGCTTGCGATCTCGCACACGCAGCCTGATCACCACGGGCCGCGGCCCGGGCGCCAGGGAGCGCGAGCTTGCGCCGCGCTCGTCTCTGCGCGATCTTCTCGCCATGCAATTCGTCGAGGTGCTCACCAGAGACGGCATCGCCGAGGTCACGCTGAACCGACCGAAGGTCAATGCCATGAACCAGGCGGTGCTCCGCCAGCTGGCCGACGTCTTCCAGCGGCTCGCGGAGGACGACGCCGCGCGCGGCGTGCTCGTTCGCGGCGCTGGCAACTGCCTGTCTGCGGGTCTCGATCTCCGCGAGGTCGCGTCGCTCGATCGAGAGGGGCTCGCAGGCTTCCTCGACGACTTCGACGCCGCCTTCGGCGCCGCTTTCCGCTTTCCGAAGCCGCTCGCCGCCGCCGTTCACGGCCACGCGATCGCGGGCGGGCTCCTGCTCGCGATGTGCGCTGACTTCCTCGCCCTCGGCGCCGGCGACTACAAGGTCGGTCTCCCCGAGCTCGCCGTGGGCATCGCCTTCCCGCGCGTCGCCTTCGAGATCGCCCGGACCGCCTCTCCCGCCCGCGCGCTCCGGAAGCTCGTCTTCGGCGCAGAGCTCCATTCCCCCGCGAGCCTCTTCGACATGGGCGTCGGCGACGCGCTCTCCGCCGAGCCGCTCGAGGACGCGCGCCGCTTCCTCGCGACGGCGTGCGGCCGCCCCGCCGCGGCGTTCCGCCTCGCCAAGGCGAGCCTCCGCAGGGACGCGTGGGAGCGGGTCGCGGCGCAGCCGCCCGCGGAGCGGGAGGCCCTGATGGACGCGCTCCTCTCCTCGAAGCAGGCCTTTCTGCCAGCATGAACGCGCAGCGCTCGGCGCGCATGGGCCGTCGCTCGCCCCCCTGAGCGCGCCAGTCGCCGAGATCCCCGCCTCCTCGCCGTCACGCATAGTCCAGCGCACTCCTCCAGTCGCGCCGCCACGCCACACACGACGATCGACCGACGATCCTCCGGACGATCGGGCCCCCCTCCTGGAGAGGCGATGTTCGTTCGATCGCCTATCCACGCGTCGAGGGGGTCGCCTTCATTGCACAGCCTGCGGGAGTGATGAATCGATGAGACCGCCTGTACGCGACGAGCGCCCCGATGACCACATTGTCATCGTCGCATGCGATGGGCGCAGATCGGCGGACACAGCCGCGATCAAAGTAACGCTTGCCGGGAATGACGAATTCACCTAATCGATCAACGGAGCTCGTGGGTACGCCCTGATTCACTTATTCATATTGGACGGAACCCTGCGGCTCAATTGATCTTGCTTGGAGAAATTTGATGCGTACAACTCGCTTTCTTGGACATTGCTTCGCTTCGTTTGCATGCTTTTTGCTCGCCTGCAGCCCTGGGCCTCTGCACGACGAGCGCAGCGATTCCCTCGTCTCGGGGTTGAGCAGCCTGGATGGCACGATGGAGGCAGAGCTAACGGTTCCGGCACAGTGGCAATCTGGCTACTGCGCGCTTGTAACGGTGAGGAACAAGAGCACCGACCGGACCACCACCGCCTGGGGCATGGTTGTGGCGCTCAACGGCTCGACGTTGCGCCATGCGTGGACCGCGCGTGTCACGCCGTCCGATGGGCAGCTGCGCGCCGTCAATGAGAGCTACAACGGCACGCTGAGCCCGGGCGCCACGACGTCGTGGGGGTTCTGCGCGGACGGCACCGAGAAGCCCGCGCTCGTATCGGTCGACGGCGGCGATGGCTCAAGCACATCCGCGAGCTCCTCGGCGAGCAGCGGCGAGGGCGGCGCCGCGGCGACCGGCGGCAGCGGCGGTGAAGGTGGCGAGGGAGACGGCAGCGCCACAGGCACCGTTGGTTCCGGCGGCGCGGGCGGCGAGGGCGGCGCCACCACCGCAGGTGCAGGCGGCGAGGGCGGCGCCATCACCGCAGGCGCGGGCGGCGAAGGCGCCACCACCACGGGCGCGGGCGGCGAAGGCGCCACCACCGCGGGCGCGGGCGGCGAAGGCGCCACCACCACCGCAGGCGCGGGCGGCGAAGGTTCCACCACCACCGCAGGCGCAGGCGGCGCGCCGCCGCTCGATCCCGCCTGCGGCACGACGACGGCGACCTTCGCCGATGTGCAACCTATCCTGGAGCGGAGCTGCTCGAACCAGTTTTGCCATGGCAACGCCAGCACGCCAGCCGGCGGGCTCGACCTCCGCGCGAGCGCCGCGGTCAGCGAGCTGGTCAATCAGGACGCCAGCCGCTGCTCCGGCGACCAGGTGCTCGTGAGGCCGTTCATGCCCAGCAGCAGCTATCTCATCAACAAGCTGAACGGCACCGGTCTGTGCGGCGATGCCGAGATCCAGATGCCCCCGGGCGCGCCGCTGCCCGAGGCCGACATGAAGACGATCATCGACTGGATCTGCGCAGGCGCGCCCGACCACTGAGCGTCGTCGGCGTCCGCGGCCAGGGCGCGAGCGCGAGCTGAACATCGATGTTGTCGACCCCGCAGAGCGCTTCGCACCGTCCCGGGTGGAGACCGAGACGCTCGCACGCGGAGAGGAGCGCGAGGTGAACCGCCCACGTAACCTCCGGCGGCTCGGCGAGCAAGGGGAGGAGCGCCTCGATCTCGGCGTGCGCGCCGAGCTTCGCGAGCGCGTCGACGGCGCCGCACCGGACCGGCTCGCGCTCGTCGCTGCGCGCCAGCGTGAGCAGCCGGGGGATGGCTTCCTCCTTGAGCGCATAGGCCACGTACGTGTTCAGGGTCTCGAGGGCATGCGTGCCAGTCGTCCCGAGCTCGCCGAGGTGCTCCCAGGCGGGCCCCGCGAGCGCCTGGTTCGCAGGGAGCTGGCCGAGCCAGTACATCGCGCTCTTCCTGACGAAAAAGGCGGGATCGCGGGTGAGCCCGAGCAGGGCCCCCTGCTCGTCCCACGCGGCGAGGAGCGACGCGGATCGCTCGCGGATCCAGGGATCCGGATGCCCCGCCAGGAACGCCGCCACTGCGCCGCGATCCGCCGCACCTCCCGCTGCTCGGAAGCGGTCCGCGAACCGATGCTTCCTCTCCGCCCAGCAGCCGTCGAGATCGGCGTAGAGCGCGAGGAGCTCGGCCATCTCGAGATCTGCCCCCGACCCGCGATCGCCTCCGGGCGAGGAGATCGGGCCGCGCGCAGCGGGATCGTCCGCCTCTGACGCGTCATCGTCTCCCAGGACGCCAAGGAGATGCCGGACCGGCTCCATCCACGCGAGGAGAAACCGCCGCTCGGCCGGCTCGGCGCGCTCGAGCGCCCACCGGAACCTCCCCTCGCGGATCTCGAAAGCGCAGGCGGCTGCCGCGGCGCGCACCCGCTCGTCAGGGTGCCCGCGGAGCGCGGCGACCGCATCAAGGCAGCGCCGGCTCGGGTAATAGTGGAGCGTCTCCAGCGCAGCGACGGCGACGTCGACCGCGGGATCCGCGGCGGCGCGGAGGAGCCTCGGGGAGCTCGGGCAGCACCAGCCAGCCGAGGAGCCGATCGGTCCACGACCGGTCCTCGGCGCGCTGGATCTCGTCGTGGGGAATGGTCAGGGAGCTCTCGCGGCGATCGTTCACGGTGACGCCCGCGATCCTATCAGCCGGCGAGGCGCTCACCGAGCGGCGGGAACGTGCACCGGTATCGAGCGGAAAGAGGCGGGTCGAGCGGCGGACCGGCTCGGCCAGGATAGGCCCGCCGTCGTTGCCGGAGGTCGAGGGCTGGTTGCGCTGCGCCCCAGCAGCGTTCACCGGCGGGCGCGCCGGTCAGCCGTGAACGCGGCCGGGACCTGCTCGACGGGAACGGCCGGAGGTCGCATCAGGGGAGCGGCCCCCACAGCGTGCCGCATTTACCACCCGTGTAGTTGATGCGATCCGCGTATCCATACCCCGTGACATCTGTGTCGGGACAGTCGTATCGATTCGTCGCTGTCGAGGTTGCGTTGTTCCCGGACGGCGAGCCGGTACCCCAACCCGTCCCCACGGGCGTGCTGCACCGGACCGTCGCCGGCGAGCAGAATCCCTGGATACTACTCGTGACGCACTGGACCCCCGTCGCGACCTTGTCGCTGGGGCAATCGGTTGTCCAGACGTGGTTCGTCGTGGACGATGGACCGGGCGTACAGTAGATCCGGAATTGGGAGCGAGATGAATTGCTCTCCCAGCCGGTCGCGAAGCTCCCGTTCGCGCACGTGGGCGAGACGATGGTGGTGCATCCACTGACTCCGCAGCTCCCCGACGACCACCCCGTCCAGCCCGACACCGTCGAGGCCAACGTCGCGTCACCGGTCTCCTCGGTGCTGTCCAATTCCTCTCCGTCCGGCGCGTCCATCACGCAGCTCGCATTGGCGAGGGCGACGCACGCGAGGAACGCTGTTGCCAATGATCGTGTTCGCATGTTCTTCATCCTTCTGCTGTTGTGGGTGTGATGCCTTCCAGCGGCTCGTCCGCATCGATGGATGCTGCTTGTCCGCTTCGAGGGAGAAGGGAGGGTGAGCCGATCGGGAGATGTTGACTCGCTCGCGACGGCACGCTGCAACGCGGCTGATCGATACAAGTCGGATCGCGCCATGCGCCCCTGCAGCACGCGCACTCGCTCGGCCCATCACATGTAGAAATTGAATTTCTCTTGTATAGATGTCGGGCTGTCGTGCCCAGACGTCGAGCTGGCCGTCCATTCGCCTGCCGCGTCCGATCCTTCCGGCGTCGAGCCCGGCCGCGAACGCCGGCGCGAGCGTCACACCAGTCACGATGAGCACGCGATCAGCTCGTCACAGACGGCGCTTCAAGTCACCTATCCCGTGACTGCATGTCGTTGGTCGGATTCTAGTGTGCAGCATCGCAATGCGCAAGATCTGTCCGCACCAATTCCGTGCACCCGATGCCGGCGCGCGATGGTCTGACAGACCATCATGGAATCATCCAGCACGGGAGTGCGCGTTCATGCTTCCCCCCCGCGCAGTCTGCTCCTGTTGCAATTGGATTGTTTTACTGTCCTATCGCCTTGCGGCTCACGGCAGGCCGAGCGTCACGCTGGCCGGCCACTGGCCGGCCGGAGCGACACTCGTATGACTGGTGCGCGATACAAAAAAATCGCGCCAAACCGCTCCAGGCGCCGCTCTACGGCTCGCCGCAACTCACCGGCCAGCTCGAGCCGATCCCCTCACTTGCCCCGCGTCTTCGCCGCCTTCTGCCGCTGCACCATCTCCGCAATCCAGAGCGGCACGAACGGCGGTGTGCAGCCCGGCGACGCCGGGTAGTCCTTGTGCACCTCGAGCCGCTCGCCGATGGCCACTGCGCGGGCGCGCAACCCGGGGTTGTGGATGCCGATCTCGGCGAGGCAGTGGTTCATCGACCACTGCTTCGGGCCCGGCGCCGTCTTCATCTCCGCCTCGATCTGGTCGAGCAGCGCGGAGAGATCGAGGCCGGCTGGGCTCTTCACGACGCGGTCCGTCGTCAGGCTCCAGCCAGCGCGCCCGACGAGCTCGCTCGCGGAGTCCTTCCAGCGGACACGCAGCTCCTCGACGTGGCGCGACGCCTTGACCACATTGACGATGAACCAGTCGAGGAGCTTGGGATAGCCGATCTCCCGGACCATCGCGTCCAGCTCGTCCGCCGAAAAGGCCTTTGGCTTGAACACCAGCGTCGCCAGGAGGCGGGCGTCGGGGTCCCCGGTGCGCCACAGCTCGCCGGCCAGGGCGTGGTCCGTCTTCAGCTGCTTCGCGAGCGCGCGGAGCTGGGTGAGGTTCACGCCGTGGGCGTCTCCCGCGCGGGCGTTGACCTCGCGCATCTTCTCATTGCTCAGCGCAGCGAGCTCCCGCATGACGTTGGTGAGGTTCATGGTCTGGAGCTAGCCGTATCCGCGGGCGCCGTCCAGCGGCGCGGCGTCGCCACGGGTGGCGACGCGGATTGGTTGTTGAACTAGCATCGTTATTTCAGGAGGGCCGTCATGCTCCCGCGCGGACGACTGGAGCGCGTCTCGTAGTTCTTTGGGGTGCTCGCGGTGGGGCGTGAAAGGCGCCACGCCCCACCGCGACGCGTGGGGCGGCTCAGGGCGCCGCGGGCGGCACGGCGAACGCCGCCGGCTGAGCGTTGGAGGTCGTGTCGAGCACGGCCGTCCCGATCGCCTGATCGATGAGGGCGTTGTCGATGTCCTTGACCCAGCTGATCGGCGGGTCGCTGGCTGGCGGGGCCGGACGCATGGCCGGCTCGGTGAAGGTGGCCGTGGGCAGCGCGAACACCGTGAACGTGTAGCTGTCGGTCTTCACCGCCGGCGGGGGATCCGTGTCAAGCAGCGGCGAGCCCGGAGCGACGCCCCAGGAGGGGCACGGACCGATGTAGCCGTCGTTGAAGAGCGGGTCGCTGTACTGCTTGGCGCCGGCCACCCCCGTGATGGGGTTCCCGGATGCAAGCTGCTTCGGCAGCGAGCGCACGCTGGCCGGAATGTTCCAGATCGCCCAGTGGTAGCCACGCTCGTCCGGTGGGTTTCCGGTGACCAGCGTGACGTCCTTGAAAACGATGGCGTAGCTCTGCGTGCCTGCGGGGCCGGCCGTCCAGCTCAACTCGGGCGAGGTGTGGTCCACGGGCGGCATCCCGCTGAAAGGAAAGTCCTTCCCGTCGCAGGTGTACTCGAGGGGGAGGGTTTCCCCGTCCTCGAAGGCAGGGCTCGAGAGCGTGAACGCGGCGGTGGTGTTTCCGTTCGCGTCGTCGTCGTCACCCGAGCCGCAGCCAGCGCCAAGCAGGCCAAGCCCGATGACCAAACCAGCAAACTCGTTCATTCGTCGCAGCATGCGGAGACTCCTAACGCGGTGCAGTCGGCAATGTCCATAGCCAATTCTTCGGAGCCGTGACAGGTCCCGCGGCGCTCGTGCCCCCTTTCGTTTCACGGTGACTGGCCATGCCGGACTGAGAAAGGTGGCGGTACGCTCCCGGCGAGCTCAGGGCGAGCAGGTCCCGGTGCCGTTGTTCTCCTGCACGCTGACGCGCAGCCCGTCGAGGCGCTCGATGAACGCCTCGACTTCGCAGCTCGGTAGGCTCTCGTTGTCTCTGACTTCCATCCAACCGATCATTCGAGCTCCCAGCCCGCGAAGCGTCGCGAGCGACCGGTTCCCCTCGACGATGAGGCCAGCGATGCTGGCCAGGTCCTCGAGCCCGGTCAGCGCGAGCAACGCGTCATTGTCCTGAATGGCGAGCTCGTTCACGTGGACCAGGCCACGCAGACCGTCGAGGTTCACGAGCGCCTCGTTGCCCGCGAGCCTCACGAGCTCGGTCATGCCGTCGCCCGCGCTGAACGAACCGAGCCCCTCGAGGGTGGTGAGCGCAGGGTTACCGACGATCTCGATCTCGCCTCGAACGTTGCGGAGACCGCTCAGGGGTCGGAGATCGGTGAGCCGCGGATTGTGACTGATCGACAGTCGCCAGAGCTCCGAGAGCTGCTCGATTCCCGCGAGGCTCACGAGTCCGGCGTTCTGGCCCACGTCGAGGACCGTGAGCTCCGTGACGCTGGCGAGGTCGGACAGGTCCGCCAGGGAGCCACAATCAGCGACGGAGAACAGCTGCAGGCGCGTTACACCGCCGAGATCGACGCTGGTGAGCTTGGGGTTGGACGCGAAGTAAAGCCCCGGCGCGAGGTCCGGGTCCGAGCGGACATGCGCGAGAGCACCGGCGCTCACCAGCTCGGGATTCGACTCGACAGAGAGCCGATCGATGCTGCGGAGCGATACCATGCCGTCGAGGCTGACCATCGATGGATTGCCGCTGACGATGAGAGCCTGGACGGTCTCGAGCGCCGCGAGCCCGGTCAGATCGACGAGACGCTCGTTCGACGCGATCTCGATGAATCCCGCTTGAACGAGGCCGCCGAGGCCGTCCAGCGAGCTCAGCTGCCGGTTCTCCCACAGCGAGAGGCTCTGGACGCTCGTGAGCCGCTCGATACCTTTCAAGCTGGCGAGCCTGTCGCTGTTGGAGATGGAGAGCTCCTCGAGTTCCTCGACGGCGCCGAGACCCTCGAGGCTGGTCAGCGCGTCGTTGTCGACGAGGTAGAGCACCGCTCGGCGGAGGCTCCCCAGCCCGTCCAGCGTCGCGAGCCGGTCATTGCCCTCGATCCAGAGCATCCCCTCCTCCATGGTCTCGAGGCCTGACAAGGACTCGAGTGAATCGTTGTCGAGCACCTGCAGCTCATGTCCGTTCACCCCGACGCCGGCGACACTCTCGAGGAGCGGGTTTTCACGGATCTCGATGGTTCCCGTGACCTGTCGCAGGTTTGAAAGTCCGCTGAGGCTGAGCAGCGACGCGTTCCGCGTCACCTCCAGCGGCGCCCCGATGGCGGAGAGGGCGTCGAGACCGTCCAGGGTAGACAACCGCGTGGTGTCGCTGATCGCGAGGCGGCCAGTGATGGCCGTCAGACACGCGAGCGGAGACAGATCGGAAACATCCCCGCCGATGTTGAGCCTGCCATTGAGCACGGAAACGCCGCGCAGCACCTCGAGATCCTCCTGGCGATCGGCACTCAAGGTGCCGCCGTGTACACGGCCCGGATCGCACCCCTGCTCGGCGCCCCCCGCGCCCCCGTCTCCACCGGCGCCTGCGTCCCCGCCTGCGCCTCCATCCCCGCCTGCGCCTGCGTCCGTCTCGTTCGGCATGCCTTCCGTGGATTGACCTCCTGAATTGGCGCCCGCGCCGATCGCGGGGTCGCCCGAGCTGGATGACGTACCGCCGACACCGCCAGTTCCTGCCGTCGATCCGATCTCGCCTCCGCCCGCCGGCGGTTCTTCGACGTCGCGCACAATCCGGCCATCACAAGCCGACGCGAGCGCAATTGCCGCAAGCACGCCCATCCACCGCGACTTCCGCATACCGCGACGTTGAACTCACTGCGATTCTGCGTCAAGGGGCCCGGGTCAATGCTCGGAGTGCGCGATTGCGACACGGAAATTTTGCAGGTGACGCGGAGCGCGTCGTGCCCGTCTCGTCGAGTCTACACTCTCTGGCCGGTTCGCGCAGGCGGGCTCCGCGCGCTGGCTTCATCACCGCGACAGCCGATGAGCACTTCGATGGTTGCGGTTTCGGTGATACGGCCGGAACGCTTTGCTGAACGCGCTAGCGACCGCGCCAGTAAGTGGGTCGCCAGTAGTAGAGGTCAGCATCGATTGGCGCGCATGCGCGGTTCGGATCGTCCCATGATTCAAAAATGTCTCGCTCGAGATCGATGGGACGCCATTGCGGATCGCGAGGCTGATCGGGCGCGGGCTCTTTGATGGCCCACACGAGGATAGGCTCAGAAGCACCGTGCTTCTCGTTGTTGCGCTGCGCAGCTAGCAATGAGGATGGATTGGCACCGCCTGACAGCGTGGTCGCGAACTCGAGCTGGAGCCGGTCATCCTGCCAGAAACAAAAGTCACAAATTTCGTGTGAGCCTGGTGGTGTGTTGAACACCAGGTATCCACAGCAGGGACAGGGATGCGACGCGGTGGGCGTGCTCATCGCTGGACCGTAGCACATCGCTTCGACGGGGTACGTGGGCCCCGCGTGAAGGGCGGGGTAGAGCATGGCCAAGGGCGCGACTTCGCGTGCAAGAACCACGATGAGCAGAACGTCCATCGGCTCGAGGACGACGCGCCGTGCGTCGACCAAGCACACATCCGTCGCAACGTGACGATGCGCCGGTCCTTTGCGTCCTGCTTCGGCTTGCGGCCAGGCTGACGCCCGGCACGCCGGCAGATCCCCGCGAGCAGCAGTACCACAACCTGTCAACCACACTGAAAGCGCGCGAGCTGGCTCGCGGAACTAGCCGACTGTCTCAGCAAATGGGGTAAGATACTTCAGCACCCGCGCTGCGCGGGGGGCATCGGGGGTCAGTATGCATTCAAACCACAATCGCCAGCGGCCGGCGCACCGCCAGGTCAGCCGCTTCCTCATCGGCGGAATCGTGCTTTTCGGCTGCGGAGGCACGGTCCACGACGAAGACCCCCAGTCTTCTTCCGGAAGCACAAGTCACTCGGGAAGCACCGGAGCGACAGGCGGCGGAACATCGAGCGGGGGAACGGGCGGGAGCGGCGGCCTCGGGAACGACGCAGGGAACACGACCGGCGCCGCGGGCAACTCGGGCGGGAGCGGAGGGACGTCGGGCGGAGCGACGGACGAAGGCGGAGGGGCGTCGGGCGGAGCAACGGGCGAAGGCGGAACGGGCGGGATCGAAGACTCACCCGGCGACGCAGGAGCAGGTGGCGCGCCGGACGACAGACCCAAGATCTGTCCTGATGGCTCCTTCGATCATGACGGCGACCCGAGCAATACCTGCAAGGCGTGGTCGCGATGCCCCCCGGGTCAGTACATCGCGAAGGAAGGCACCGACACCAGCGACCGCCAGTGCGTGATCTGCGGCGATGGCACCTTTTCGACGATGCAAGACGTGCGCGCGTGTACGCCCTTCACGGATTGCGCGCCCAATACGTATGTGACCAAGGCCGGATCCACGACGACCGATCAGCGGTGCAGCGCCTGCCCGAGCGCGAGTCAACCCGCGCCGGGAAATCAGTGCCTTCCGGCAGGAGCCTGCCTCTTCTCGGGCGCTTGCGCGCCCGGCACCGTGCAAGTCGCAGCCGCGAGCGGAACCACACCGGCGGAATGTGAGGCCTGCAACGCCGGCGATTACTGCGCCGGCGGGCTTACCCCCCAGGTGCGTTGCGACAACGGCACCTGGGATCACGACGGTGAGCCTGCCACGTGCTGCTCCCCGTGGGCCACGTGTGCAGCCGGCACGTACGTCTCGCGAGCAGGTAGCGCGGCTGCGGATCGAGAGTGCACGAGGTGCCCGTCTGGCAGCTTCAGCCAGTCCTCCGACATGGACAAGTGTTCGCCGTGGACGGTATGCGCGCCGGCTTCGAGTGCGTGGCCACAGGGCGGTGTGGCGGCCGCCGGAACCGCAATGGCCGATGCCGTATGCGCCGACCCTTATTACAAATTCGGTTCGGAGGGCTCGTACGGGGCCTTTGCCATAGCGGTCGACGGCAGCGGCAACGTTTACGTCGCGGGAAACGCCTACGGCGCGCTCGCAGGACCGGACGGCGGTGAATCGGACGCCTTCGTCCGCAAGCTCGATGCGCATGGATCCGTTGTGTGGACTCAGCGGTTTGGGACATCGAGCGACGACCAGGCCAAGGGCGTGGCGGTCGACGGCAGCGGCAACGTCTACGTGGCTGGAACCACGTGGGGCGGGCTCGAAGGTGCCAGCGGAGGCTTTGGCGACGCGTTCGTGCGGAAGCTCGACGCGAGCGGCGCGACGCTGTGGACACGCCAGCTTGCCACGTGGCGTTCGGAGTCGGCGAACGCCCTGGCTGTCGATGGCCAAGGCAATGCTTATGTTGCCGGAACCAGCTACGGAAACGGCCAGAACACGGGTGAGGCGTTCGTGACCAAGATCGACACGAACGGCGCGCCGGCGTGGACTCAGCTGTTTGGTGGGCCAGATGAGGACGAAGCCATGGCCGTCGCGGTCGACGGCAGCGGCGACGCCTACGTCGGCGGGTACACCTCCGGCGGCGTCGTCCCGGACTCGGACCGAGGACAGCGGGACGCGTTCGTGCGCAAGCTCGATTCGAGCGGCGCGACGGTTTGGACTCGGCAGTTCGGCTCCGCGGAGAACGACTTCGTCTTCGCCGCGCGCGTGGACGGCAGCGGGAACCTCTACGTTGCGGGGAGCACCGCCGGCGAGGTCGGCGGCCCGAGCGAGGGATCCCCAGAAGCCTTCGTGCGCAAGTTCGACGCAGGCGGCGCGACGTCATGGACTCACCAGGCCGGCAATGCGTCCTACGACTACGGCTTTGCCCTGGCCATCGACGGCAAGAACAACGTCTACCTCGTGGGATCCACGAGCAGCGGCGAAGAGGACATCTACGTGCGCAAGCTCAACGCGAGCGGCGCAGCGCAATGGACCAAGGAGATCGGGACGCCGCGCAGCGACACGGCGCTCGCCGCGGCCGCAGACGCCGGCGGCAATCTGTACGTCGCCGGGTACACCGGCGTGTTCTTTACCACGTCGGACGCCTTCGTCCTGCATGTGCCCGCCGAAGGACCCTGAGCCATCTGCCGGACGGGCCGACGGCGCCGGAAATGGTGGTGTCGTCGTCGCCGAGCAGGACCGTCTGCTTGAGCAGCGCGAAGTCGGCGTCCGTGACGGGCGACGCGGAGGCGTGCTTTCTATGATGCCTGGCCCCCGTGGATTGCCTTACAGTCGGCCCATGCACGACCTCCAGCCCGCGTCTGCTATCCCCTCCGTTCCACATAGCCCCCTTCCGCCCCCGTCCCCGAGCCCCGTGGACCTGGGGCCGAAGCCCTTGCCCAACGCGCCGCCCGCGTTCCTGCTGCGCTTCGGGCTGGGACTCAGGCGCACGCTGCTGCGGCTCGCTGACCTCGTGACGCCGGCGCACATGGCGATGATGGATCGCTCCCTCGGCCTGGTCTACACCTCGATGCTCTCGGTGGTGGCGCGCCTGGGCATCGTTGATCTCCTCGAATCCAGCCCCCAGAGCGCCGAACAGCTCGCTCAACGGACGGGCCTGCACGTCGACTCGGTGCTGCGGGTGCTGCGCGCGCTCGTGTCCGTCGGGATCTTTCGGCGCCTGCCGGACGGTCGCTTCGCGAACAACCGCCTCTCGCGCGCCCTGAAGGGAGGGCAGCTCGATCGGATGCGCGAGTGGGTCACCTACTTCGGTTCGCAGTCCAACATCGCGGCGTGGAACGACCTCGAGCGCACCGTGCGCACGGGCCACAACGCCTTCGAGCGGGTGTTCGGCATGGATGTCTGGCAGTGGTTCGACGGGCACCCGGACGAGCGCGAGATGTTCGCGCAGGCGATGATGGGCATCACCGTGGCGGACGCGCCGGTGATCGCGACGCTCTACCCCTTCCACGAGATCCGAACCGTGTGCGATGTCGGAGGCGGGCGCGGCACCCTGATGTCCGAGTTGTTGGTGCGCCATCCCCACCTGCGCGGCGTGCTGGTAGACGGTGAGGGTGTGCTCGAGTCCGCCCGCGAGCTGCTGGCGCAGCGCGGCGTGTCCGATCGGGTCGAGCTTTGCCCTGGCAGTTTCTTCGAATCCGTCCCCGAGGGCGCCGACGCCTACGTGCTCAAGAACGTGCTGCACGACTGGGACGACGCGCGCTGCAAGACCATCCTGACCACGGTACGACGTGCGATGAAGCCCGGGCAGCGACTCCTGCTGGTGGAGATACTCGCCCCCCGTCACGACAATGACAACGTGGCTGCGTTCGTCGACGTGCACATGATGACGGTCTGCTCGAACGGTCGAGAGCGCTCCGTCGTCGAGCTGCATGCTCTGTTGCGCGCTACTGGGTTCGAATCAGCGCGACTGTTCCCCTACCCCACCACCAACGTGATCGAGGCCGTGGCGGTCGAGTAGCCGACGTCAAGACACCTGGAAACCTTCGTTCGAGGGCGCCCCCTTTGGGCCACGCCAGAGCCGGCCTCGGCAGCGCCAGAATGGCCGGCACATCCTGACACAGACATGGGTGCGCGCCGGTGTCGAGCGTCAACAGCGGCGGTGGGCTCCCAGCGGGCTCAGGGCGAGCAGGTCCCCGTACCGTTGTTCTCCTCGATCGTGCTCTCGGGCGGCCAGTAGAGGCGATCCATGAACGCCTCGACTTCGCAGCTCGGCAAGCTGTCGTTGTACGCGACCCGCATCCAAGCAGCGATCGTTCGAGCTCCCAGGCCGCGAAGCGTCGCGAGCGACCGGTTCCCCTCGACGAAGAGGAAGGTGATCTCGGCCAGGTCCTCGAGCCCGGTCAGCGCAGGCAACGCGTCATTGTCCTGGATGGTGAGCTGGTTCACGCGGACCAGGCCACGCAGAGCGTCGATGTCCACGAGCGCCTCGTTGCCCTCGATCGTCACGAAGTCCGTCACCCCGTCGCCCTCGCTGAACGAACCGAGCCCGTCGAGGGTGGTGAGCGCAGGATTACCGGCGATTCCGATCCCCTCTTGGACGTTGCGGAGGCCGCTCAGGGGTCGGAGATCCGTGAGCCGAGGATTGGCGCTGATCCACAGTTGATAGAGCTCCGAGAGCTGCTCGACTCCCGTGAGGCTCACGAGTCCGGCGTTCTGGCCCACGCTGAGAGTCGTCAGCTGGGTGACGCCGGCGAGATCGGACAGATCCGACAGGGAGTCACAGCCGTCGACGGAAAACATCTGCAGGTGCGTCACACCGCCGAGATCGATGCGCGTGAGCTTGGGGTTGCCCGAGAAGTAGAGCGCCGGCATGAGGTCCGCGCCCGAGCGAACATGCGCGAGAGCGCCGGCGCTCACCAGCTCGGGATTCCCACTAACAGAGAGATGCTGGATACCGCGGAGCGATAACATGCCCTCGAGGCTGACCATCGATGGATTGAGGCTGACCTCGAGAGCGTTGACGGTCTCGAGCGCCGCGAGCCCGGTCAGGTCCACGAGACGCTCGTTCAACCCGATCTCGAGGAACCCCGCTTGAACGAGGCCGTCGAGGCCGCGCAGCGAGCTCAGCTGCTGGTTCTCCCACAAAAAGAGGTGCTGGACGCTCGTGAGCCGCTCGAACCCTTTCAAGCTGGCGAGCCCGTCGCTCTCGGAGATGGCGAGCTCATCGAGCTCCTCGACGGCTCCGAGGCCCTCGAGGCTGGTCAGCGCGTCGCTGTCGACAACGGTGAGGCTCCCTCGGCGGAGGTTCCCCAGCCCGTCCAGCGTCGCGAGCCGGTCATTGCCCTCGATCCAGAGCCCCCCCTCCTCCATGGTTTCGAGGCCTGACAAGGACTCGAGCGAATCGTTGTCGATCAGGCGCAGCTCACGTACGTTCACCCCGACACCGGCGACACTCTCGAGGAGCGGGTTTTCACGGATCTCGATGGTGTCCTTGACCTGTCGCAGGCTCGAAAGTCCGCTGAGGCTGAGCAGCGACGCGTTCCGCATCACCTCCAGCCGCGCCCCGATGGCGGAAAGGGCGTCGAGACCATCCAGGGTAGACAGCTGCGTGGTGTCGTTGATCTCGAGGCGGCCCGTGATGGTCGTCAGGCACGCGAGCGGGGACAGATCGGAGACGTCCCCGCCGATGGTGAGCCTGCCATTGAGCACGGAAACGCCACGCAGCTGCTCGAGATCCTCCTGGCGATTGGCATTCAAGACGCCGCCGCGTGAACGGCCCGGCTCGCACCCCTGCGCAGCGCCCCCCGCTCCCCCGTCCCCACCCGCGCCTGCGTCCCCGCCTGCGCCTCCGTCTCCGCCTGCGCCTGCGTCCGGCTCGCTCGGCCCACCTCCCGAGGAGTGACCGCTTGAACTGGCGCTCGCGCCGACCGCCGGGTCACCCGAGCTGGATGACGTAGCGCCGGCACCGCCAGCTCCTGCCGTCGATCCGACCTCGCCTCCGCCCGCCGGCGGTTCTTCGATGTCACGCACAATCCGGCCATCACAAGCCGGCGCAAGCGCGATCAGCGCAAGCACGCCCATCCGCCACGGCTTCCGCATGCCACGACGTTGAGCTCACTCCGATTCTGCGTCAAGACCCCCGGGTCAACGCCGGGAGTGCGCGATTGCGACACGGAAATTTTGCAGGAGCGCAGCCCGCGTCAAAGGCTCATGCCCACGCCCACGCGGAGCCGCATGGCCACCGCGGCGCCGACCTCGCCCTCGTCGCTTCCCGCGCGTTGCTGCTTGAAGACGTACGTCTGCGCCGCCGCCTCGACGCCGAGGTAGAAGCGCTCCGCCAGATCGATGTTCACCCCTGTATCGACGCCAAACGCCCCTGCCAGGCCAAAGCGGTCGGGCGCGCGCCCGGCGGTCTCGAACCGCTGCCTCATGACGGCGAGGCCGACGTCCACCCCGACGCCGAGGCTGATCACGGGCAGATCCCAGGAGCGGGACAGGCGCACGTCCAGGCCCAGCTCATCATTGCTCGCCGTGAGGTGCTCGTTCTGGAAGGCGCTGCGGCACGCGCTGAGCCGAGGCGCGACGCCGAGGTGCTGGAGCTCGATCCCGTATCCGACGAAGCCGCCGTGGCAGAGCGAATCCCCCGGGACAAGGGGCGTCCTGAGCTGATAACCCGCCACGGGCTCGTGCGCGACCTCGCGGACGCCGCCGCCCTTGCGCACGAGCCGAGCGAACATGACGCGACTCAATCGCTCGTCGCCGACATCCATCGTTTGCCCGGCCCCGGCATCGACGCTCCCCTCCAGGAGAAAGTCGGGGCCTCGCCCCCGCACGAAGTAACGGCCAGGGCGCAGGCTGACGGTCCGCGTCGCGTCGCTCGCCCCCACCTCGGCCACCACCGCGCCCTCGCTGGAGTCTCGCATCACGAGGTAGGCCCTGCCGGCAGGAAAGCGGAGCATGCCCCGGAGCGACGCATGGACCGGCAGCTCCGTCAGGACGAGCTTGCCCTGGCCGCGGAGGTCGTAACGGAACGTGGGGTGTTGCGCCCCGGCCCACGTGCGGCTCGTGGCGCGCAAGGTGCTCTCGTACGCATGGCGGTACGCCTCCTCGAGCGAGACGGCGCCATCTCGATCCGCGTCGGCCGTCCCGAGCAGCCCCGAGACGAGCGCGTGGGTGAAGAACGACCCTTTGAGCTCATCGGACTCCTGCGCGTCCTCGTTTCCGGAGCTCGACGTGAGCGTCACCATCCCTTGCCCGGCGAGCCGCTGATCGAGCTTGATGACGAAGGGGGGCGCGCTCGTGCCGCCCTTGACCCGCGTCAGCGCCCCGGAGCGGCACGAGTCGACGATCAAGAGCCGCGCCGAGGCCGCCGAGCCGCGGACGAGCTGCTCGAACTCCGTCAGCGAGAGCGGCGTCGGCCCGAGGTGAAGCGCGTTCGCATCGGCGTGACCGGAGTAATAGACGAGGTAGAGGACATCGGTGTCCGGGCTCGAGATGGCCGCGCGGACACGGTCGTTCATCGTGATGAGCGTGCGCCGGACCGTCTCCGCGCCCTCGCTCCGCAAGAGCACCAGGTTCGCCGGGGGGAAGCCGCCGAGGTCCTTGAGCACGTCGTACATCTTCGACGCGTCGTCCTCCGCGTACCGGAGCTCGACCTCGCCCTTCTCGCCGGCGTTGTTGCCGATGAGCACCGCGAAGCGCTCGATACGCGCCTCCGCCGGGGCCGCAGAGGCGGCGGCGGCCAGGCCGCACGCCGCGGCGGCGAGCGCCGCGCTGCGACGGCGGATCACGGCGACGCCGCGGCCTTCTCCGCCGTGAGCGCGTCGACGTCGCAGCCCGGCGGGGCGGGCGGCGCGTCGGGGTGAGCCGCGAGCGCGGCCCGGAGCGGCTCGACCGCGATCGCCTCCGAGCAGAACAGCCCGAAGATCCGCTCGGTGCCGAGCGTGTCGTCGAGCACCGTGCTCTGGGGGAGGAGGACCTCCCGGCCAGGCTCGATCCGCGCCGCGACAGGACCGCTCGGGTAATAGACGCTCGCCTGGGAGGCCCCGTCGACGCTCAAGATCACGAGATATCGCGCCTCCACGCTGGAGTACGTGAACTGGATCGCGTCGCCGGGATGGAGCCTCTCGCCTGCCCCGCCGGGCAGGACGCTCCCGCCGCGCTTGACGTAGAAGCCGATGCGCTCCGCTCCCTTGATGCGCTCTCCGGGGATCTCCGCGCCTCGTCCCTCGGGCCCGGCGTGGAAGCGGAAGAAGAAGAGCGCCGCTGCCGCCGCGGCGAGCGCGCTCGCCGCCGCGGGCGCCAGCCATCGGCGCGGCGGGCGGACCTTCGCCGCGGCGCGGGCCGCCGGGGCGCCGCGGGCGAGCCGCAGGGGCGGCGCCGACGCCGCGAACGAGGCGCGCGCCGCCTCCATCTCGGAGCGCCGCGCCGAGCACCGCGAACAGCCAGCCACGTGCGCGCTCGCCTCCTGCGCCGCGGCCGCGTCGAGCTGGCCCGCCATGAGCTCGTCGAGCTTCAGCTCCGAGAGGCACCCTTCGGGTCGCGCTGGCGTCATGGACTCGAACTCCCTTCTCTCATCCGGTCGGAGAGCGTGGCCTTCAGCCGCTCCAGCAGATTGCCGACGTGCCGACGGGAACAGCCCATCACGCGCGCGATCTCCTCGTGGGTCATCTCATCGGAGTAATAGTGGACGGCGACCTGCGCGAGGTCGCCCGGGAGCTGCGCGAGGAGCTCCCGCGTGAGGAGGGCGTGCTCGGCGGACGCCGCCACGCTCTCCTGCTGCAGGGGTGCAACGTGGGTGTCGAGGAGCCGCAGCCGGTTCTTGTGATCGCGGATGCGGTTCAGGCACGCGTGCGTGGTGGCGCCGTAGAGCCAGCCCACCATCGGGCCCTTGCCGTCGAGCTGCCCGGGCTCGCCGAGCAGGGAGGCGAAGACATCCTGGAGGATCTCCCGCGCCTCCTGCTCGTTCCCGAGGAGCCGCCGCGCCCGGCGCAGCACGATGTGCCCATGCTGCCGGTAAGCCGCCTCGATCAGCGACACCAGCGCCTCGCGATCCTCCACGTCCGAGCGTGTACCACGATCAGTGCCAGTCGGGGTACGTCAAATCCTCGGAGGGCGCGATCCGGACGGTGAGCGACGTGCTCGACCCGCCGGCGGAGGGACGGATCTTGATCTTCACGTCAAAGCCGGCGCAGGCGTTGTGCTCCGCCTCCGTCGTCGCCGCGGCGTCGCAGGCGTCGAAGGCCGCTTGCAGCTCGGCGTCCACGTCGCCTTCGCGGCTGAACACATCCATGACATGGAATCCGGGGGAGAGCGGTCCTCCGAAGAGGTTCGACCAGAAGCTGCCTTCCGCCATCTCGCTCTCCACGTACACGATCACATGGTCCTCATCGACGCCGAGCGAGGTGCCCTCCCCGGCCGAGGCCTCGTCGAGCGCCGCTTCGATGGTGGCGATGCCGACCCGGGTGTCCACGACGCCGAACTCGCTGAAATCGTTGAGCGCGCTCTCCGGCGGGGGCGCATGGATCGACAGCGTGAAGCTCGCAGGAAAGCTTCCGGTCACCGGCGTCTGGACGGGGAAGTTTTCGACATCACCCTGGGTGTTCCAGACCAGCACGGCGTCGACCGGCCCCGTCGGCGCGACGCCTTGCTCATTGACGATCGTGCCCTCGACCGTCAGGAGGGCATCGCCCGGATACTCGGAGCCCACCTGGGGGTCGCCGCACGCGGCGAGCAGGAGCGGGAGCGCAAAAGAGACAATCGAACGATGCTTCATGACATCTCTCCTTGAAAAAAGACAATGAGTTAGGGTGAACGAGCAAACCAGCCATCCGCGAGAGGACGCCGCGCGCAGCGCGCGCCATCACCGCCGTGGCGCGGTCGCGCCGCCGACGGAGCTCTCCTGGATGCACGGCGGGGCGCCTGCCGTTCGGTGCAGCGCGGCGCCCCAGAGGGGGACCCGCCTTCGCTGGCCCCTTCGACCTAGGTAGACCGCAGGGGTGCCGGTTTGGGCACGGGTCGACGTCGACTGTTCATTTTACAGTCTCGATGCACATTTACCCCATCGCCATCCGAGCGAACCAGCTCGGGCCGATGACGCTCGAGTTGCGCAAAGCTGGCTCAAGCCGCTGGCCGCGCGCCGCACGCATCTCCTCCTGCACCCCCGTGAACGCCGGCGTCCAGCGCGCTCGCGGCGCTTGGCGCATCGGTTGCTATTCCACGTCGCCAGCAGGCGCTCGAACGCAGACGGCGAGGCCGCGGGGGGTTCTCGACCCACGCACGCCGGGCCGGAATCCTCCGGCCGATGCCCGCCCGACGGCGCCCTGCCGACACGACAGAGAAAGGAGCCTTGCTGTCATGAACAAAATCGCCGTGCTGTTCGGAGGCTGTGTTGCGCTCGCGTCGATCGCCGCGGCCTCTCCCGCTCAGGCTGGCTGGACCGGCTACGTTTCGGAAGAAGACGCCCCCGCTTACTGTTTCGGCCGCGAGGCCGCCACCGGCTTCGCCTGCTGGGGGGATTATTGCGACGAGGTCGCGCTGCACTGCAACGGATTGCCCTCCTGGAGCCATCTGGACATCTCCACCAGGTACTGGACGAGCTACTTCTCCGAGGAGGGGGACAGCGATCTCGGCGAGGTGGTGTGCTCGGACGGCCCGAGCGGCGGCAGCTGCGAGGCGTTCGAGCTCGGCGACAACGTGCGCTACTGCTTCGGCGGCCGCGGGAACAAGGGCATCGTGACGGGCATCGATTGCGCGGACAGCTACTGCGACGAGATCTCGCTGGAGTGCACCAAACCTGCGGTTGGGCGCCTCACGAGCTGCTCCTGGTCGGGCTGGCTGTCGGAGGAGGAGTGGTACGTACACTTCGGCTCGAACCGGTTCATCACGGCGGTGGAGTGCAGCGGCGACTACTGCGACAACAAGCGGTTCTACGTCTGCTCGCTCGTCCAGTAGCGGCCCGGGCGCTCCGGCGCTCGCCGCGGGTTCGGCCCGGCGCCTCGTGCGTCACCGGGCGCCGAGTTGTGATACTGCTCGTTTCCCTGGGGGGAGAAGGAAAGCACCATGTCGGAGTCGAAGCTCGCCGCGCCGCAGATGGTCATCGACAGCCGTATGCTCTATTCGAGCTGGGTCCCAGCGGATCCGGCCGCCGCCGCGGCGCTCCTGCCGGAGGGGATCAGGCCGGCGGAGAACAAGGCCATCTACATGAACCAGTACGTGGTCGACAAACCGGAGCAGACCTCCGGCTTCGGCGCATATTCGCTCACCTACCTGGGGCTGGATCTCGCGGATCACACGACGCCCGACGGCGCGGGCCCGGCCCGGTTCTTCACGCACTACTTCAACTCCTCCGAGACGGTGCGCCGGTACGTGCGCGAGCGCGGCGTGCCGGCGTCGCCCGGGGCGACGACGCTCGAGCTGCACGGCAGAGAGCTCGTGGCGACCACCTCGGTCGACGGCGTGCCCATCATCCGGACCAGGGCGCTCGTCGGCAACAAGATCGGCGTGGTCGCGCGCGGCCACCTCACGTACGTGACGAAGGTCGACGGACGGCTCGTCGCCGGCAACTACCCCTATATCGCCGACATGGCCGACCCGTACGAGCTCCTCGCCGTCGAGTTCCTCGCGAAGGATCACCCGGTGTACGCGCTGCGGCCCGGGAGCCCGGTCCAGGTGGTGAAGAGCGCCTCGTGGTACTCGCCCCGCAGCTCCTTCGTGTATCCGGGCGGAGAGCGGGACCTCTTCTGACGGCCACGCCAAGGCCGCCAGGAGAGCCAGGATTTTCTCCCCCTGGCGTCCTTGCGCCCTATGGCTCGTATTCACGTCGTCCGATCCGCTTCGTCCGAGCACCAGAGCGCCGTCCCCTGTGAGCCCGTCGCCGCCATGGCAGGGCGAGCGGCCCTGTACCCATCCTGCCCGCGCCGGTGAGCGCGCGCACACACACACCGAAGGACGGGCGGCCAGGATGGATTGGATGGGATCTCGCCAGAGCGCGCGGTCGCGAAGGAGGGAAGCCTGGAAGACGCATGAGCGCTTGGTCCTCGATCGTCGCGCCGCGCGCAGCGATGGAGACCCGCGCGGCCCCGTCGTGCACAACGCGGCCCCCGGTACGTCGGTTGCTCCGAGCCCGTCCGCGGCCGGAGCCGGCCGCTCGTACAAGGGAGAGAACGAATGAATCGACTGATTCCACTCGGAGCACTCTCGGCCTTCCTGTCGCTCGTCCTCTGGGGTGGCAAGGACGTGGCGGCCGCTCCGATCCCCGCCGCACTGAGCAGCAAGCAGCTCAAGGACCTGACGACCGCGGACGCCGACGCCACGTGCCAGTCGCTCACGCCGAACCTCGTGCTCACCAAGCAGGATTCCTGCGAGTTCGTCGGACTCCTGTGGTCCACGGTCGGGCAAGTGTGCACCGTCGTGAGGGACAAGTGCCTGGCCGAGGGCCAGCAGCCGCCGGCGCGAGCGGACGACACGGCCACGGCGAGCTGTCTGCCGCCGGCCGAGGCGCGCGTCGGCTGCACCGCGACGGTGGCCGAGTACGAGGCGTGCATGCTGGCGAATGCCGAAAAGGTCCGAGCGCTCAGCTGCGATTCCGCGACGAGCGCGCTCGAGGCCCCCGTCGCGGCGTGTGACGTCATCGCGCAGAAATGCCCCGATCTCGGCGACACCGACGACGGCCAAGGCCAGGGCGAAGACGAGCCCTGACGCCACCGCAAGGCGCGCCCCGCAGGACCCCCGCCCGCCTCGGGCCGGCCGCGAGGCGCGCCGCGGCTACAGCGCTGCGCTCCCGATCTGCTGGATCGTTGCCTCCATCTGCAGCCGCTCTCGCTGCTCCGGAGACGACTGGATGAGCTCGTTCAGCTTGCTATAGATGACATAGAGCTTTCCGTCCCGGAGCACGCCGGTCGTCGGATAGACGTCGCCGAGCCGCTGGACCGCGCGCAACCTCGCGGTGCTCCAGCCATCCTCGCTCGACAGCGAGAACGCGGCGTTCGACGCGACGCCAGCCACCTGGTTCGCGACGACCACGAGATCTCTTTTCCCCACCAGGGTCAGCCCATCTCCGCCCACGAACCGCTCGGCGACGTCGACCCTGGAGAACCGCGACGGGTTCGCAAGGGGCACCTTGAACAAGCTGCCATCGCTCTTCTTGACGACCAGCAAATAGCCATCGGGGTGGACGACCACCCCGTTGAGGTTGATCCCATCGCCGGCAAATTGCTCGTCCCGCAGGAAGACGGCCGCGTTTCCCTGCGGATCGACCTTGTAGATCGTCGGCGAGAAGCTGTCGGTGACGTAGGCATTGCCGGCCGAGTCCAGGGCGATACCATTCGCGAGGTGAGGGCCGGGGGACAGCGGCGCGAGATCCACGTAGTGGATGGCCTTGCCCGTGGAGAGATCGTAGACGCCCACGGCGGCCAGGTTCTTCGGCCCTGCGGCAGACGGCTTGACGCTCGCGCCGAGATCGGAGCTCACCGCCCAGAGCCGCCCCCGCTCGACGTCCACGGCGATGCCGAGCACCGAGCAGAGGCGTGGGTCGTCGACGACACGGGAGACGCCGCCATCGCCGTCCACCGCGTAGATCGCGCCCTCCCTGAACGAACTCACAAGGAACTTGCCTCTGCTGCTGTCGAATTCGATCGTCTCCGGATACAGCGCTGGCCTGTGGACGGTGATGGGCTGTCCCGTGCGCTCCAGGGTGACCACCTCCGCGCGAGCGCAGCCGGCGGCCGCCAGCCCGATCGTCGCAACCGCGCACAGAGCCCGGACGGTCAACACCGCACGCGCCGCACGCCGCGCGCTCGGCGTCCTGTTCATGATCGACATGTCAGCTCCTGTTCTGCTGAGGTATCCCCTCAGTTTCTTCGGAAAATTCACAGGGAGGCGGGGAGACGGGGAGGGAAATCTTCAAATACTCCCTGTCTCCCCGCCTCCCTGTTCAATTTCCCCGCTGAAATGGCAGCAAACTGAGGGGAGTCCTCGGCCTGTTCTGGACAGGCCCGTGCGGTGTGCGGAGCGCGCTATCGAGGCGCGCTGCCGGACGCCCGCGGGCGCCTCTCCCACGTTGTCCATTCGTCGACGAATCGCTCTTCGATCCAGGCCTTCGCGGCGCGCGCGTGCCTCAGCTCCTGGCGCAGCTCGAGCACCAGCACGGCAGCCTGGGTGTCCTCGCGCTGCGCGTCGGGGAGGAGCAGCGCTTCCTCGAGCCGCGCCTCGATCTCCTGCTCACGGCGCGCGAGCTCGACCATCTGCTCGCTCGCCGCGGCTGCGTCGGGCGGGGATGCCGTCGCCTCGAGGGCAGCGCCACGATCCCGCGCGAGCGCGTCGCCGGCGCCTGCCGCGAGCAGCGGCGGCCGCGCGCGCGCCACCTGGACGCTCAGGCCCGCAGCCGCCACGCCGGCCGCGGCGAGGCCGGCGATGGCCCGCCACCGGCCCCGAGGGCTCGGCGTGGATCGCGCCAGGCTCCCCGCATCCAGAAGGCGCCTTACGCGCGGGAGGAGCGCGCCCGCCGAGCGCGCCATGGCCGGGACCAGCGCGCGCCGCGGGGCGAGCGATGCGCCCGATGCGACCTGGACCAGCGCGCGCGCCAGGCCGAGGGGATCGCCCGTGAGCTCGACGGCGCGATCATCGCAAGCGAGCTCCGCTGTCTGGCGGAAGCGGGATGACGCCCAGTGGACGAGAGGGTGCGCCCACAGGACCGACTGCACGAGGCCAGCGGCCGGAAACCACAGCCCGTCGCGGCGCTCGAGGTGCGCCAGCTCGTGCGCGAACACGGCGTCGACCTCTGCGTCGGTGAGGGCGGCGAGCCTGGCCAGCGGGACGCAGATCTCGGAGGCTCCGATCACGAGCGGGCTGCCGATGCCGGCGCTCTCCGTCAGCACGACAGGGCGCAGCCCGATCCGGGCGCGCAGCCGCTCAAGCCGCTGGAGCAGCCGCGCGTCGTGCACCTCCGTACGCCCACGGAGGCCACGCCACAGCAACAGCGCCGACGTGGCGAACCGCAGCAGCCCCAGCGCGGCCGCTCCGGCTGTGCACGCGGCGAGCAGGTTCCACCCCGGGCTTCCCCCCGCGTGCCGCGCCGGCGATCCGGCGTCGGCCCTCTCCCCGGTTGAACCGCCGATCTCCGGCGCGGCATCGAGGACCGCCGGCGCGGGAGCGTCCTCGAGCGACAGGACAGCGATCTCTCCAGGAGATGCCGTGTCCCCTGCCGCGCGCTCGAAACCCCATGACATCGCCGCCGCGAGCAGCAGTGTCGCGAGCGGACCGAACAGCGCCATCTTCCAGAGCAGGTGCCGCGTGGAGGACGACAGGGATCTCCGGTGAGCCAGGAGCGCCGCCGCCCCGGTCCACACCGCGGCGTGGACCGAAGAGGTGAGCAGGAGCGCCAGCCAGAGGGCCGCCATGCCGGACCAGGTGCCCGGCCCTGCGAGCAGGTGGAGCGCCAGGATCACGCTCCTTTCTCCTTGATCAGCCGCTGCATCTCCTCGAGCTCTTCAGGGCTGAGCTGCTCCGACTCCAGGAGCTGCGCGGTGAGGGCCGACGCCCTGCCGCCGAAGAACGAGCGCAGCACGCGGTGGAGCACGCCCCTGGCCGCCTCCTTCTGGTCGACCGACGCGCGGTACACGAACTGCCTGCCAGACCGCTTGCGCTCCACCCACCCCTGCTGGCTGAGCCGCTGCAGCAAGGTCGCCACCGTGGTGGGGGCGAGCTCCCGCCCGTCCTCCGCCATCGCCGAGACGACGTCCCCGACGGTGCCTTCTCCGACGGCCCAGAGGGCCTTCATCACCGCGAGCTGCAGATCGGTCAGCGCTTCGGTTCCCACGACGACAAGTGTCGTTCATGGGCGACCGTTCGTCAACTACAAATGTAGTCGCGCGAGTTCCGGGGGAACGCCGCCGGGATCCCGGGCCCGGGTCGGGCCGCGCGCTACGTCGGCAGCTCCTCGAACTGGGGGAAGGCGTCCGTGATCTGATGCCAGGGCGCCTTGGAGCCGACGTAGATGTGGTGATCGGGCCCCTTCGCCGGCGCGCCGTCGAGCGTGCCGAGCTGCACGTGCGCGAACCGCTGCTCGCGGACGACGTCGTACACGGGCGAGAAGCATTGCTTGCAGACGCAGCGGTACCCATCCTCGGACTCGCCGACCCGGAGCAGGTGCTCCCGCCCCGCGGTGACGCGGAGCCTGTCGATCTCGATCCCGCCGATGGCGGCGCAGGCGGCGCCGGTGCGCCTCCGGCACCTCGAGCAATGGCAGTAGAAGGCGTAGCCGAACGCGTCGTCGACCTCGAAGCGCACGGCACCGCAGTAACAAGCTCCGTTCAACATGGCCCGTCTATCTCCCTCGAACGCGGCGCTGGAGAGCGCCGCTCCGGCTCCCTCGAACGCGGCGCTGGAGAGCGCCGCTCTGGCCCTCGCGCTCCCTCAGCCGTCGGGGAACGGGATGAACTCGATGTCGTCGCCCGGCACCTTGGGGAAGAGCCCCGCCTTCCAGTCCTGCTTCGCGCGCTCGATGCGCTCCGGCGAGCTCGAGACGAAGTTCCACAGAATGTGACGGTCGCCGTCGAGCGGGGCGCCGCCGAGGAGCATCACGCGGCTCTGCGAGAGCGCGCGGAGCGCCGGCTGCGCTCCCGCGCGGAACACGAGCATCGTCCCCTCGCCGAAGCGCTGGCCCTCGCAGCCGACCGCTCCGTCGATCACGTAGGCCGCGCGCGCCGCGTGCTCCTCGGGCAGCGGGAGCGTCGCATCTGGGTCGAGCTCCGCGTGGACATAGAGCGTCGGCGACAGGACGCCGACCGGAGAGCGTGCGCCGTAGGCCTCCCCCGCGATCACGCGCAGCGTGGCGCCGTCCCGGGTGACGACGGGGATCGTCGCCGCCGGGTGGTGCTCGAAGCGGGGCGCGTCCTCCTCGTGCTCCATCGGCAGCGCGAGCCAGCACTGGACGCCGTGGAGGTGCGTCTCGTGCGCCAGGTCGCCGCGCTCGGAGTGGACGATGCCGCGCCCGGCGACCATCCAGTTGACGTCGCCCGGCCGGATCGGCTGCGTCGTGCCGAGGCTGTCGCGGTGGAGGATCTCCCCCTCGAACAGGTACGTCAGCGTCGCGAGCCCGATGTGCGGGTGCGGGCGCACCGAGATGCCCTGTCCCACGGCGAAGCGCGCAGGGCCCATGTGGTCGAAGAACACGAACGGGCCGACGAGCCGGCGGCGGACCGACGGCAGCACGCGCCGCACGGAGAAGCCGCCCAGATCGCGGGAGCGCGCGTCGATGACGAGCTCGATGGCGTCGGCGGGCGAGTCCACGCAGGCGGGTTCATGGTCGGCGTAACGGCTCATCAGGGGCTCCTTCGCAGCGCTGGGCGGGGGTGCGCGGGGCGTCGCCTCGGTCCAGGGATCGCTACCCTAGCCCAGGAGGAGCTCCGGATGTGTAGCGGCTCGTCGCCCAGAGGAGCGCTCGCCCGGCCGGTGCGCGGAGATGCGACAGATTCGAGTCCGGCAGAAGCCAGCACGGCGGCAACCTGTGCGCTCATCCTCCTCCGTGGTGCGACGCGAGGCCGGCTCACTGGCCAGCGCCCGCAGGTACGCAACGAACGCCTCACGCTGGACGAGGCGAAGCTTGCCGAGTTTCGTGATCAGCAGGGGAAAGCCCGGCGTGCGGATCGTGTCGAGGAAGACGATAGCGCGAAGCATGCAGTAGGGCAGCTGAAACTACATTTATTGTGGCCAGCGGCTCGCCCTTGGGCCGACCGCGCGTCAACGCGCCGGCGTCACGGCTCAGTGAGTTTGATCTCTGGGAACCCGAGCCACTTCGCATCGAGCCACGAGAGCCGGCCCACACCTTCGTATTTGACGAGCATCGACGGGATCAAATGGAGCGCGCTGTGCAGCGCCTGGAAAGCATCGATGCCGACTCCGTGGGTCTTATGAGCGTCCCCCGCTCCAGCGACTTCCACGTCAGCTTCCCAGCACATAGCGTGAGGCCTGTACTCGGGTGACCACAGTCGCACTCGGATGCTTTCGTTCGTCCCATTTGGAAATGTCAGCTCGAGGGTACGTTGCGCAATCACGTCCGGCATGCCCCACCAGCTAGCGCCCTCTTCGGCGATGTCAAGCGCCCTAGCTCAACAGGAGCTCAGGCACCTCCTCTGCCCGTTTTGTCGTGCCTGTTCGCAGATGCTCTTCAGGAGCAGGGGCGCGCGCTCTTCACAGTAGAGCTCCCATCGCGTCGAAAGCGCGAGGCATGCAGTCGGGCAACTGGAACGGCACTTCGCGTAGCCCACGGCTCGCCCTTCGCTGCTCTCCGCAAGGCAGATTTGTGTGTCATACCGCGTCAAGAATATTTCCATCGCTGATCCACACATGAGCCTCCAGATATCAGCCCCCTCGTCTACCGCGTCTTCGCACCTTCCCCGCGCTGCGAGCGAGTCGCCAGCCTCCAGGGTTTCATCGTCCAACACGGCTTCCGAGTCAGGCGTCTGGTCGACCGTGCACGAAGGGATGGAACAGCAAATGAGAGCTATTGTGATGGCGATGGTGATTGTTCGCATGCCGCGCCTATTGCGATCGGTGTGCCGGGCTCATGTGTGCTTCCCTGAGGCGTGCCGCATGTCTTCCGAACTAGAGCGGGGAGCAGGTCCGAGGTGCACGCTGCTTGCATCCCCATGGCGGGAGGGCAGCAAGGATGCGACCCTGCGGACTCGACCTTCGAGAGCGCATCGTCAAGGCGTACGAGAATGGGGCAGGATCGGTACGCGACCTGGCCGAGCAGTTCGAAGTCGCACCGAAAACCGTGCAGTCCTATCTCACGCTCTACCGGACGACCGGCAGCGTTGCGCCGCGTCCTCGCGCCAACGGGCCGCGACCGAGGATCGACGGGCAAGCCCTGGATGACCTGAGGTCGCTCGTGGCGACGTCCTCCGACGCGACCCTGGACGATTTGGCTGACCAGCTCGCGCGCCGTGATCACATCGTAGCCAGCCGCCATACCGTCGGCCGGGCGTTGCGGCGGCTGAACATCACCCGGAAAAAAAAGCGCTCCACGCAGCCGAGCGCGACACGGAAGGTGTGACAGCGGCTCGCAAGGCCTTCGCGAAGAAGCTCGCTCGACTCGATCCACAAGAGCTGGTTTTTATTGACGAATTTGGGACCAATCTGGGTATGACACGGAGGTACGCATGGGCGCCACGGGGAGTCCGTGCCCACGGTGCGGTGCCGATCAACACCGACCCCACGATCACGCTCACGATCGGGCTGGCCCTCGATGGTGCCGTCGCTCCCTTCGCGTTCGAAGGCACGACGGACGGCGTAGCCTTCCGCGCGTACGTCGAGGGACAGCTCGTCCCGGCGCTGAGGCCAGGCCAAGTCGTCATCGCAGACAACCTCGGGTCGCACCGCACGCGGGGCGTTCGCGAAGCGATCGAAGGTGCTGGCGCGAAGCTGATGTACCTGCCGCCCTACTCCCCGGACTTTTCTCCGGTCGAGAATTGTGGTTCCAAGATCAAAGAGTCGATCCGAGCGGATGCGCCTCGATCGCCCTCAGCCGTCTACAAGTCGATGGGACATGCGATCGGCGCGATCACTCCGGTGGACGCTCGCGGCTGGTTCAACCACTGCGGGTACTGTATCCCTCGGACCTGCTCCCCGCTCTAGAAACCAAAGGTTTTAGAACATGAACAGGTCACGTCGGGAACCGTCCTCTTGGTTCTCACCGCGGCTCCCACCAGCCTCTTTCCACGTCGACTGCCCTTCCTCTTTCTACTCCTCTGCGTGGGCAACGACGTCCGATGTCCGGGAGGGAACTGCAGGCCGAACCGGAGCAGCACCGCGGCCGAGGCGTCGAGAGGTGCGTCGGCGAGTTCGGGTCCGTCGCTGGCGTCGAGGCGTGCGCCGGGTCCGTCGCCAGCGGGCGGTACATGGCGGCGCGGCTCGGTCGCCCCGGAGCGGCCGCGGGCGTCGAGGTGGACGCCAGGATGTGACGGTCGCTGTCGACGGGGATCGTCGCCGCCGGGTGGTGCTCGAAGCGGGGTGCGTCCTCCTCGCGCTCCATCGGCAGCGCGAGCCAGCACTGGACGCCGTGGAGGTGCGTCTCGTGCGCCAGGTCGCCGCGCTCGGAGTGGACGATGCCGCGCCCGGCGACCATGCAATTGACGTCGCCCGGCCGGATCGGCTGCGCCGTGCCCTCTCGACGCTCACAAGGTCCACACCATGTTCACGACGATGCCTCCCAGCTCGACCGACGCCGCCCGAGTCCACCGGTTCGGCAGCCCCGACGTCATCACCATCGAAAAGGTGCCGGTCCCGCTGCCCGGCCCGGGCGAAGTGCTGGTCCGCGTCGCGGCGGCCGGGGTCGGGCCGTGGGACGCCTGGATACGTGCCGGCAAGAGCGTGCTGCCCCAGCCGTTGCCGCTGACGCTCGGCTCGGACCTCGCTGGTACCGTCGCCGCGGTCGGCCCCGAGGTGACTGGCCTCGCGCCGGGCGCAGCGGTCTTTGGCGTCACCAACAGGCGCTTCACCGGCGCACACGCGGACTATGCCGTGGCGCAGGCGCGCATGGTGACGCGCAAGCCGCTCCGGTTCGACGACGTGCAGGCCGCCTCCGTGCCGGTCATCGCCGTCACGGCGTGGCAGGCGCTGTTCGATCAGGCCCAGCTCGAAGCCGGACAGACCGTGCTGGTGCACGGTGCGGCCGGCGGCGTCGGCGCGTACGCGGTGCAGCTCGCGCGCCGGTCCCGCGCCTGTGTGATCGCGACGGCCTCGGCCAAGGATCGCGACTTTGTCCGCAATCTCGGTGCGGACGTGGTCGTGGACTACCGGAGCGAGCGCTTCGAGGATGCCGCCAAGGACGTCGATGCCGTCATCGACCTCGTCGGTGGCGACACCCAGGCGCGGTCCTTCGCCGTACTCAAGCCACGTGGCGCACTGGTCTCGGCGGTGTCGCCCCCTGATCAGGAGGAGGCCGCCCGCCGCGGCGTGCGGGCAAGCTTCTTTCTCGTCGACGTCACGACGGCGCACCTCGACCGCATCGCCGCCCTGCTCGACGCGGGCGAGCTCTCGGTCGACATCGGCGCTGTGCTGCCGCTCGCCGAGGTCCGCGGCGCGCATGAGATGCTCGATGGCACCCGCCCCCGCCCGCGTGGCAAGATCGTCCTGGCAATGGCGCCTTCTCGCTGAGGTCCCGTTCAGCGCCCACGCTGGCGAGGGCGGCAGCGTCGCCCCGGACCAGCGCCTGCCAGGGCGCGCCGCGCAGAGCCTCGCGCGCCCAGCTCGGCCGCCGTCGCGCGGCGATCGACGCGCGGGCAGGGCGCTTCACGGCGGCGTGGCGATACCCTAGCCTGGCCGTGGATCTCCGCCGCGCCGCGAGCGCCACAAGGAAAGAAGGACCATGGCCGTCACCTCTGGCTTCGACCTCACGAGCGAACGCTTCTTCGCCGATCCATTCCCGACGCTCGATCGGCTCCGCACCGAGGCGTCGGTCTACTTCTTCGAGCCGCTCCAGTGCTTCATCATCACCGCTCCTGCCGATATCGAGGGGCTCGTGAAGGACCCGAGCTTCACCGCGCGGCGGGCAACGGCGATCCTCGGCAGCCTCGGCATGCTCGGCGAGGACGAGCTCTCGAGAAAAACGTTCGACTCCTTGTCGCGGCTCGCCTTCTTTCAGGACCCGCCGCGCCACACGAAGCTTCGACAGCTCATCATGAAAGGGTTCTCGCCGTCGGCCGTCGAGTGGATGCGCCCGCGGGTCGTGGGGCTCGTGCAGCGCGCCGCCGAGAAGGCGCGGCGCGACGGCGAGATGGATGTCGTCTCGGCGTTCTCCGAGGCGGTCGCGCTCAACACGCTCGCCGAGATGTTCGTGATACCTGAGGCCGATCGGCCGCAGTTCATGAGATGGTCGACGGACCTCCTGAAGCTCGCTGGCGGCGGGGTCACCTCGGAGGAGCAGAAGCGGGCGGTGAAGCAGAGCTGCTGTGACATGGTCGACTATATGATGCGGCTCGTCGAGGAGCGCCGGAAGGCGCCGGGCGAAGACGTCGCGAGCAGGTTCATCGAGGCAGAAGGCGGAGACACCGAGCTTGCGGGCGAGGCGGCCATGCAATGCTTCCAGATGGTCGCCGCGGGATTCGTGACCTCCGTGAACCAGATCGCGAACACCGTGCTCGCGCTCCTCAACCACCCCGCCGAGCTCGCGACGCTCCGGGAGGCGCCAGGCCTCGTCCGCGGCGCAGTCGAGGAGAGCCTGCGCTTCGAGCCATCCGTGCTCTCCCTCAGCCGCATGTGCGCCAGGAACACGGAGATCCGGGGCACCAGGGTCTCCGAGGGGCAGTTCGTCTTCGCGATGGTCGCCGCGGCGAACCGCGATCCCGGGCTGTTCTCCGAGCCGGACCGCTTCGATATCACCCGGCAGCAGAGCCGGCACCTGACCTTCGGGAGCGGCGCGCATTACTGTCCCGGGGCCCCGCTCATCCGGATGGAAGTGGAGGAGTCGGTGCGCGCCCTGCTCTCGCTGCCGCGCTGGGAGCTCGCCGAACCGACGTTGAGCTACGCCGGCTCGAACCTGCAGGACCGCGGGCCGAGCTCGCTGCGCGTTCGCTTCCCAGCAGCCTGAAGCGGGCGGGCTCGGCCCATCTCCACGATCACCGCGGGACCGAGCTACCGCGCTGCTCGGCGATATCCGCGCTCAATGGGCACCGGTTCGCGGCTGGGGTTCTGACCAAGCTCGGCCGCGATCTCTTCCGCGGTGCGTCCCAGAGCGGCGTCCACCACGGCGTAGCGCTGCGCATGATCGATCCGGTTCAAAGAGGTCGAAGCCGGGGGAGACGGTCGCTGGATTGTCCACGGTAAGCAGCACACTTGAGCCGGTCGAAACGCTTCACAAAAATGAGCCGACGAGCAACTTTGGTCGGACAACATCGCCCAACGTAGGACTATTAACCACATCCGGTTGGATCTACGGGCGGCTGAACGCATTCCGCTGATCGACCAAAAATTCCCACAAAAACGGACCCAATCTGGCGATTTCTGTCGGTTGACGCCAAGCGGACGGCATCACTAGCGTGGCTGGATGCGTTGCATCGCGCATTCGCTCTCGATCTTTCTTGCGCTCGGGGTCGCGACAGCTTTCACGCGCTCAGCCAGCGCGGACGACATTCAAGCGAAGGCGAAACCGAGCGGCAGTTCCTCGGTGAAGGACCATGTTCGCCGTGGTCAGAGGGCGCGCAATGCCGGGCTGTGGGTCGAGGCGCACGCTGCCTACAAGGCGGCTTTCGACGCCGCAGACCCGACGACCAGCACCGAAAGAGAGCGCGCGGAGCTCGCCGGCGAGCTCGGCCTTTGCGAGGTCGCGCTGCACAGGTATCGCGACGCGGCCGAGCACCTTTCCAGGAGCCTGGAACAGCGCGAAGCGCTTCCGGACGCGCTCCGGCGGCGATTCGAGGCAGGACAGCGCGAGGCAGGGAAGCACATCGCGACGCTCGTGCTCGGGGTCGATCCGCCCGACGCCGAGGTGCTCATCGACGGCGAGCGCATCGGGCGTACCGCGCGGATCTACACGCTCTTCTTCGAGCCGGGCAAACACATGGTGCGGGCGCGAGCACCGGGCCGCGCGGACGCGTTTCAGGGTTTCCTCGGCGTGGCGGGCGCGGAGCACGAGATCACGATGCAACTGCCCCTCGCGGCGGCGAGCAGCGCCAAGGAGACCGCGCCTGTAGCACCGAAGGAAGCGCCGCAGGCCCTGAGCTCTTCGCCCGCTGTGCGGGACCGGCCGCCCAGCCCGTGGACATCGTGGCCAGGCACCCTGCGCATCACCGGTGTCGGGTTGACCGTGGCGACAGGCTCGCTCGGTGCGGTCTTCATGGTTCGCGCGATGACTGCCGACGGAGATCTGGACGAGCGGAACGCGAAGCTTGACGCCGCCGGCGTTTCTCAAGGGGTGTGTCGGGAAGCGCCGAGGCCCTCCGCGTGCTCCGAGCTGAAGGGTCTCCGACGAGAGCGAGATCTCTTCGCCGGGCTCGGCACGGCGATGGTGGTGACGAGCGGTGTCGTGGGCGCTGCGACCCTGGCTTCGTTCTTCACGGACTTCTCTTTTCTACAGGCTGAACCGAGCAGAGCTCGACTCGCGCTGGTGCCGACAGTCACGCCGGCACACGCCGGTCTCGTTGCGTACGGCGCGTGGTGACCAGGACCTAAGGACATGCCTCTTCTCGAACCGCGACGAATGCGGCTGCTTCTCACCGTAGGCATTCTCTCCACGGTCGGCGCGGGCGGCCTCTCCGGGTGCGCTTACGACGATAGCTGCTACGACGAACGCCTCTGCCTCACACCACCGAAATCTCTCTGTGACGGCGATCCAGCCACGGCGCCGGCCCTTGATGAATGCGGGGTGTTCGTCAGCGCGCAGGGCGACGACACGAGCCCCGGCACGAAGGGAGCGCCGGTCAAGACGCTCCAGCACGCAATCGGGCTCGCCACGCACGGGCGAGGTCATGGCGAGGCGGCGACCCGGCGCGTGTACGGGTGCGGAGGGGAGTTCGCGGAGGAGATCACGCTGCCTTCGGGGGTCGACCTCTGGGGCGGGCGCCTGTGTGACGGCGGGGATTGGTCGTACGAGGGGTCATTCGGCGGGCCGGAGCACCCGACGATCATCGCTCCGCCGGGGGGGATCCCGCTGAGGGTGATCGCGGCCGAAAAAGAGGGCAAGACGTCAACAGTCTTCGGCGTGAGTATCAAGGCGGCCGACGCCTCGGCGCCCGATGGCAAGTCGTCGATCGCAGTGATTTTGAGCACGGGGGCCAGGGCGATCGTGCGGGAAAGCGTGATCGTCGCGGGCAACGGCAAGGACGGGGAGCCGGGGAAGGACGCGCCGACCTTCCGGGCCACGGGCGGCACGGAGGGGAACGATGGGGCGTCTGCGTGCACGGCAGACGCCGCGGAGGGGGCCCTTCCGGTCGTGACCGCGTGCGACGACGGCGTCGAGTCCACTGGAGGCTACGGGGGCGACGGTGGGCTCGAGTCGGGGGGCGACGGGACGCCGGGAAAACCGGAGCCGACGGAGAATCCGGAGGGCAAGGGCAGCGCAGGCAGCGGCGCGGGGAACTCGCTTTGCAAAGATGGCGAGGCCGGCAAGGAGGGGCTCGACGCCGAGCGCGCTGACGGCGCGGTTGGCGCAGGCTACCTCACCGAAGACGGTTGGATGGGCATCCGCGGGGAGGACGGGAAGAAGGGCGGCGTCGGTCAAGGAGGTGGAGGAGGCGGCGGCAGCAAATCGCGAGGAGCGATGGGGACGTGCCCAGCTGGCCGCCCGCAGGCCGGTGCAGCTGGCGGCTCAGGTGGCAGCGGCGGCTGCGGTGGCCTTGGGGGTAAAGGCGGCGACTATGGCGGGTCGAGCATCGGCGTTGTCGCGCTGCAGGGGAGCGCGGTGACGCTCGAGGCCACTCGGGTGATGACGGGCAACGGCGGCAAAGGCGGGGTCGGCGGCACAGCCCAACCGGGCGGCGTTGGGCAGTACGGTGGCCACGGCGGCGTCGGTTATGGAACCGAGATGTGGGAGGCGTGCAAGGGGGGCAACGGAGGCGCCGGCGGTCGCGGGGGCGACGCTGGTGGCGGCCTCGGAGGCTCCTCGTATGGCGTCGCCGCTCACAGCGCCTACGTAGGCATCGGGCCGGACGTCCCTGTACAGCTCGGAACAGCTGGCGATGGCGGTCTCGCAGGTAATGCAGCACCTGATGACGAGGTGGGGCAGGGCCAGGCCGGCGATTCGATGCCTTACCGTCAATTCGACGTGCCCAATCCCGCACCGCCGCGCTGATTGTCCCCCCTTCGCGACGACACGACATCGAGGAAGAACGATGCGACCCACAAGAGCGACCTATCTGTCCCCTGCGCTCCTGCTCATCGTGGCCGGCTGCGGCACCGCACCGGGCCCCAACGAGCCTGGCGGAGCGGCGTGCGACGGCACCTCGCCGTGCGATGGTGAGCCGCCGGCGGAGTCGGTCTGTCTCGAGCGCCTCGCCGCCGATGTGTGGGAAGATGGATGCGGCGTGTTCGTGGGCGGCGTCTGGGGCAGCGGCGACGACGCGAACCCCGGCACGAAAGATAAGCCGGTGCGCACGCTGCAGCGCGGCGTGGAACTCGCGCGTGCCGGTCGAGGGCGCGTCTTCGCGTGCGCCGACGGGTTCTTCGGGCCGCTGACTCTGCCTTCCGGCGTGGATCTCATCGGTGGGTTCGGCTGCGTGAGCTGGAAGCGCCAGGCCGACACGCACTCTCTGATTCAGCTCTCGGACAAGTCAGACATCGTCCTGACCGTTGTGCCGGCGAGCGATGGCGACACGGGCGCCGCGGACGGGGTATCGACGATCGTCGACATAGCTTTGAGGGCGTGGGGCCCGATCACGATGCTTGTTCGCTCCAACACGGCCGTGGAGCTCATCCGGAGCGAGATCCGCACATACTACGGCTACTCAGGCCACGATGGCGAGGAATGGCCCGGGCTGAACCGCGCGGCAGACGGGGCTGACGGCGTGTATGGCGGCGATGCGTGCTCGGGAGCCACCGTTCCCGGCGGCGCAGCGGCGGTGAATCCGTGCGACGGCGGAATCCCGAGCATCGGCGGGAAAGGAGGGGACGGGCTTCCCGACGGCGCTGGCGACGGGGACGACGGGCAACCGAACGTGATGTCCGACACGAACGACGGACATGGAGGCGACGGGGATATCCCAGGTTTCAACTGCGACTCGGGGTTCTACGGGATCTACGGCGCGCCCGGTACGGTAGGTGCCCCCGGCGAGGGCATCGGGCGCATCCGCGAGACGGGATGGGAGGCCGATCGGGCAGGCGAGGGTACCAGAGGCATGCCGGGCCAAGGCGGCGGCGGGGGCGGTGGCCGTCGAGGCGGCCTCACCGCGTGCGGAGTGGCCTCGAAGGGAGGCGCCGGCGGCGGCTCCGGAGGCGCTGGCGGCTGCGGTGGGCGAGGCGGCCGAGGGGGCGAGAACGGCCACCCGACGATCGGGATCGTCGCGCTCCACGCCAAACTGACGGTACGCGATACCGTGATCGAGACACTCGCCGCGGGACCGGGTGGCGACGGCGGGCCACCCGAGCAAGGGGGCAAAGGCGGTCGAGGCGCATCGGGCGGCGCCGTGGGGGACGGCACGTGGTCCTGTCAGGGTGGCAACGGCGGCCGAGGGGGCGATGGCGGCTACGGAGGCCCCGGGCGCGGCGGCGACTCGATCGGCATCGCCTACCTCGACGAGGACCAGCTCACGCTCGAGGGGGTCACCTACACTCTCGGACCGCCGGGGAAGGGCGGCGTGAGCTGGGATTGGTCCGGCGACGAGATCACGGGGGAGGACGGAATCCAGGTCGAGACGCAGCGTTTCCCTGAATAGGATCACGACACATCAGGCGAACCCTGTAAACGGTGGAGCGGCATACGCCTCGGGCGATCCGCCATAGCGTGACCGCCGTAACGTCCACCGCTGGCGACCGAGGCAGCCGCGGAACTCGGCCAGACGGACGCGCGTATGGCCGCTGGCGTCATTCCTCGTCGTGCGTAGCGCGAGCTCCAAGTCGCTGGATGCGCTGGTGAGCTGTGCCGCCGTCCACCACGACCCAAGGAGCCAGCGGATCATACGCTGTGACACCCCACACGGTCAACGGCGCTCCTTGAGCGATCTCAGCAAGACCGTGTCGCTTAATTTCATCACCGACAGCCGTCAACCTATAGCGAGCCTCCAGCATAGGCGCTCTCTCCGTCCTGTAGGGCACGCTCTCCAGCGCGGCCTCAGCCCCACGGTGCTCGGCCCACTGGCGCAGCCGCATGGCAAAATAGAAATCGCTGATGCGTATCATCCAAGTCTTCAGCAGCTCTGCGCCAGCAGGTGAACGGTGCATTAATACGTCCACGGGCGTCGACCAATCTTTCCCGAGACACGAGAACAAGAGCTCGTCAATTCGAGATAGGGTGAGCTTGCTGCCGTCCACCCGAGGGAAAAATGCCGCTTGATGGGTGCCCAGATCCATGAAATCCTTGCGCCCACCCTCGGTGGATAGGACCGGAGACCGACCGGATACCTTTCGCCAAGAGCGCGCCATGTGCTGGACGCGCGTCCGAGATAGAGCGCGCGCGTCGTCCAAACCGCGGCGCACGTCAGCCGGCTTCACGTGGACGAATCCACGGCTAAATCCATCCTCCGGCGCATCTCCCAGGACGACGATGTCGAGATCCGGGTGCTCGGGCCGATAGCGGAGCCTCCACGCGCAGAGCGCCCACAGCATCAGCCTATCGCTCCACAACCCGGACGTCCACACGACGATTTTCCGCTGCGATTTCAACGCATCGATAACCTCATGAAACCGCGAACGGAATCGTGTCCTTTCCCGCCCTCGAATGCGCCAATAAACGCACCGCTGCTCACAATGGACTTCGGGATCGGACGCGCACGGCCCCTCCAGCATGCTGTCGCTCATGCAACGCACAGGAAGGCGAAGCTCGCGCCGGACCGCTCCCCGAATGTCCCCATTTGTAGCGACGTGAACAGTCATCTAAACCTCAAAATAAACACTTTTTGCACTCTGCCGATGGAGGATCCCCAGACTCGCACCGTCTAAAGCATGTCCGACACTTCGTGCCGTCGCTTCCAGACCCTGGCCTTGCGCAAGACCACGGACCACGGTTGACGCAATCCTGATATTTCTCATCGCAGCTGCGATTGCTTGTCTGCTCGCAACTTTCTCGACAGCTCTTATATCTAGCGTACGCACTATCCCGACACGCTGTCCGCTGCGCCTCGTCGTCGATCTTTCCACACTGAATATTGTCAGACTCGGAGTCCGTCTCGCATTTCTCCTCACACGGTGTCTGGCTCGCGATGTTACAGACTGGAGGAGAAGGCGGATCCATGTCCTGCGTCTCCAGCGGTACGGGCCCGATGCCGCCGGCCCCTGTCTGGCCGAACCCGTAGCCGCCCGCCCCTGTCGCGGTGATGATGATCCCGCCGGCGCCGCTTTCGCCCTCACTCTGGAGGTAGCAATCCCCGACATCGAAGTTGCACCCCGCAAGACCGAGAAATCCAACGGCCAACACCTTGTTCATTTCGACTCTCCCCCGAATCTCCAGATAGGCCCAGCGGTCACCATCACGACCACGCTTCCAGGAAGAACACGGCTGCTCCCGCCGGCCCAGTCCACGTTGAGGCTCGTGGATACCCCCAGACGTCCAGCGAAATACCAGTCGGACTGTGCGCGCCCGCCTGGAGCAAGCCCCATCACGCGGTTACAGAGCACGGCACCGCATACCGGCATCGAGTAGAGCGACAGGGCTGGACCAAGGCTGACGTTGCCCGTCTTCGTGACGTATCCGACGGTAACCGCCGTTCGATCGTAAACCCCTACACGTGCGCCCGGAATGATGCTGAGCATGTTGTGGACTTCGATCCGGAAGTCCCGCTCTTTTCGCCAGAGCCAGCCGGCGAAGGGGCTCACGGCCAGCTTGGGTTCGGTCCCGACCTGGATCCCACCCACGCTCACGCCACCGGTGAACTCGAGTGCCTGCGCCGACGCCGGAACAAGGACGAGCGCGCATGCGCAGAGCAGGCCGACGTTGCCGTGTGCGCGCATGGACATGGCGGAAGCCCTGGCCAGCTCGCGACGCGCGCTGTGGGGCACGAACGATTTTCCTGGGCGTGTGGCGCGGGCGTCAACGAGAAACGCTGCGGTGCAATCGCAGTGGATGGGGGTCGACCCGTCCCGGGCGTGCGCCGGTGCGCAAGGCGGCTACGCGGCTGGAGTGTTCGTCAACCAAGTGGTTGGCGAACGGCCCTCGCGCAAATTCGCAGCGCCGCGACTATTCCGCTTGACTATGGCGGCCGCACCGTGCTGCCCGACATGCGCTTCGACCTCTACGACCGCAGCGGCGGAGAGGAGCCGAGCTCGCGCCCGCGCGCCTCGTCGCTGGTGCCTCTCCTGTACTCGGCCAGATGGGCGACGTCGCCACGCTCGCCCTTTGCCAGCGTCGCTCCTGCACTCGGCCAGGTGGAGAACCACTGCACCGAGCTGGCCGACGTTCACCTCTACATCTGCGACGGCCCTGAGCGTGCTCAAGTGGACGACCGCGGCCCTCCGAGTTCGTGCCGGGGATCTCGACGTCGGCTAGGCGTGGCGCGGCCCCCCGACCGACGCCTGCGCCGCGGCGAGGGACCACGCCGATGGGCTCCGGCGCCATGTACTCAACGACGGCCGCGCCGAGTTGCTCCTCGTTGAGCTGCTGGATGGTGAACGACCGCAGCCCCGAGCGCGTGCCCCAGGTGCAGCGATCCGAAGCCGCGTCCTTGAAGACCCGCGACCACCAACACCGGCACGGGACGTTTTGACTTAAGCGCGGGTGCCGACGGAGGACAGGACCCGCTCGAGCTCCATGGGATCAATTGGCTTCGTCATGTGCAGATCGAACCCCGCCTCCCGGGAGCGGCGGCGATCGTCCGCGTGGCCGTACCCGGTCTGAGCGATGAGGTAGGCCCGGGCCGTGGCGGGATCGGCGCGCAGCGCCCGCGCGAGGGCATACCCATCCATCCCCGGCAATCCGAGGTCGCAGAGCACCACGTCGGGCGCGAGCGTGCGCCCCATGGCGAGCCCCGCGGGGCCCGTGTACGCGACCTCGGCCTGATACCCGAGGAGGGCCAGCAACTGCTTGAGGATGTCCGCCGTGTCGCGGTTGTCCTCGACCACGAGCACCCGGAGCGACTCCTCCCGCGGCGCGGTCGCAGGCCGGGCGGGCTCCGGTCGTGAAATGGAACGAGCTGGCGTGGAGGAGAGCGGCAATCGGACGCGGAAGGTCGATCCGAGCCCCGGGCCCTCGCTGTGGGCCTCGACGGATCCGCCGTGCATCGCGATCAGGCTGTGCACGAGCGAGAGCCCGAGGCCGAGGCCGCCGCGCCGCCGATCGAGGCTGCTGTCGGCCTGGCTGAAGGTCTCGAAGACGCGCGGGATCATCGATGGATCCATGCCGATCCCCGAATCCTCCACCACGATCACCGCGGTGTTTGTCGCCGGATCCGCCTCCAGATGGGCGACCACCCGGCCCCCCGCGTCCGTGAATTTGAGCGCATTGTGCAGGAGGTTGCCGATGACCTGCGCGAGGCGCGTGTGATCCCCGGAGACCCAGACCGGCTCGTCCGGGAGGGAGACCAGAAGCTCGATGCCATTGCCCCGGAAGGTCGGCGCATAATCGTCCGTGACCTGACGGACGATCCGCGCGAGATCACAGGGCTCTTTTCGCAGCTCGATCTTACCCCGGGCGATACGCGACACGTCGAGCAGATCGTCGATCATCCGGGCCATGTGCGCCACCTGGCGCTCGATCATCTCGCGCGTCCGGACGGCCTCGGGCGCGTGGCCGCCGGTGATGTCGAGGACATGAATGGCCGTGCGAATGGGCGCGAGCGGATTGCGCAATTCATGGGCGAGCATCACCAGGAACTCGTCCTTGCGGCGATCGGCCGCCCGGAGGGCCTGCTCGCTCTCGAGCAGCGCCTGCTCGGCCCGCTTTCGTTCGGTCACCTCCTGCACCACGACGTTGATGCCGAGCATCGTGCCCGCCTCGTCGCGCACGGGGTGGACGCTGACCAGCCAGTGGCGGTCCCCCTCGGGCCGCGCATGCCGGAGCTCGCAATTCGTCACCTCCTGCCCCGTCTCGAGGACACGCTTGCAGAGGTCCTTGAAAGGCGTGGCCTCGGGGATGAACTCGCCGAGCGCGCGGCCGAGGTGCTCGGAGATGGGCCGACCCGTGATGCGCGCGAGCGTCTCGTTGACGCTCACGTACCGGAGATCCCGGTCGAGGAAGCAGAGGCCGACGGGGGCCGTCGAATACACGTTCTGCAGGAGCGCGAGGTGGCGCTGCGCGGCCTGCTCGCTCGCGCGCAAGCTCCGGCAGAGGCGATTGCGCTCGAGGACGGCTGCCACCTGCACGCTCAGCGTCTGCATGAGCGAGAGCTCGTCGGCGTTCATGTGCGAGCGTTTGCTGGTGGCGAAGGCCAGGGTCCCGAGCAGCCGGTCGTGCGAGATGAGCGGATATCCCGCATAGGCCTGCACGCCCGCCTTTTTCAGCTCCGACCCGCATTCCAGGGTCGAGCGCTGGAGATCGAGGGCGATGAGGGGCATCCGGGTCGCCGCCACGGTCCCGCACATGAACTGGCCGAACCTGATCGTCCGATATCGCTGCTCGTCCTCGGGCGAGATGCCCGCGGCCGACTCGAGGACGAGGGTATTCGGCTCGTCGCCGATCATGTAATTGAAGTAGAGCTCGACGCCGAGGTCGTTTGCCAGCTCCTCGAAGAGGGCTCCGAGGAGAGCCGAAGGCTCGTCGCAGAGGACGAGCCGACTCGCGGCTTTTGCCAGGATCCGCAGGTGCGCGTGCCCGGCTCGCGCTTGCCCGGGCGTCTCGGCCGCAAGAGCGAATTTCGGGTTGGGCGGCACGTGTACCCATCGGGCGGCACCGAGGTCTTCCTCGGGCCAACCCCTTTGCCTTCACCGTGCAGTGTACTGCGCGGCAGGCACGGCGCCACGGCGACGCTCGCCGAGTCCGAGCGTCCGCATTTCGCAGAATTTCCAGCGCCCGGCCGAGCAGACATCCTCGTCGACAACCGGCCCCGCGCGCGGGGTTTCAGCGGGTGGCCGCCGCCCAGCTGGCCAGCGGGTGCGCCTCGAACCAGCGCCGGGTGGCCTCGGCGCCGTTCTCGATCAGCGCGTCCATCTGGGCGGGGGTGATCTCGAAATCGGTGGTGGGGATGTTCGCGTTGTCGATGAAGACGGTCCTCTGGGTGGCCGCGCTGTCGAGGTGCAGGAGGGTCGAGGTATCGAGGATGAACGAGGTAAGGGCCTTTACATAGCCCTCCAGGCCATCGATGCGAGCTGGCAGAGGGCGCCAGCCGTCCTTTGCGGAGTCGATCTGCGCCTTCGTCCCCAGGCTGAAGCCGAGCGTGCCGGGGTTGATGCCGACGGCCTTGCCGAGCAGGCCCAGGATCGGCCGGCGGTGCGTGCCGTCGAAGAGGTCGATGGGGTAATTCCACGACACGCCGCCGTCCACGTAGAGATCGCCCCGGAAGGGGTATGCCTCGAAGAAGAGAGGGATGCTCATCGACATGCGCACGGCCTGGTAGACGGGGACGTCCGCGTGCGCCTCGGCGGAGAAGACCTCGGCCACCTGCTTGGTGAGGTTGGTCGTCACGACATAGAGCGCGCGCGCCCTGCCCGGGTGCTGCGCGGCGAGGGCCTGGAGGTCGCCGAAGGTGACGTCGGGCTGGGCGCGCCCCGTGAGGACCCCGGTGAGCTCAGCGATCTGGGCGCGCAGCCAGGTCTCGAACGCCTTGCCCGGGTGGACGCCATAGCCGTTGAAGAGCCGGACCGAACCGCCGACGACCCAGCCGCCGCCGTCCATGAACGAGGTGAAGTCGGTCGAGCGCAGGATGCGCCCCACCTGCTCCGCGCCGGCGCCCACGGCGAGCAGCGCCGCGGTGATCGCGCCGGCCGAGGTGCCCGCGACGCTGGTCACGGCGGCCAGCGCGTCGCGCTTCTCGAGCTCGGCGATGGCCCCCACGTACGCCATCCCTTTCACGCCACCGCCCTGAAACACGAGGTTCCTGATGGTCAAGACGCCGCCTCCCGCGATTCGTTAACCGATGTTGCTCGGCCGGTACCAGTCGAAGTCGTTGTGGAACGGAAAGCTGTTGATCCCCAGGCTGATGCTGGCGTCGAGCGCGCGGACGTGGTGCCACCAGCCCACCGGGATGAAGAGCGCCTCGCCCGGCTCGAGCACGACGTCCTTCACGAGCACCGGGGCCATCGAGCCTTGCTCCGGGTCCCGATCGGCGTACATCGCGCGTGCGCTGTCGAACAGCGACGTCTCGAACGGCGCGATCATGCGGTAACGCTTCCTGCCGTACACCTGCCCGAACAGGATGTTGGACGTGTCGTAGTGCAGCGGCGTGACGGTCCCGGCAGGGCCGAGCCAGAGCGCCGAGGCGCCCAGCAGCCGCTGCACAGCGCAGTACCCGTCCGGGAGCACCACGTCATCCAGCAGCGCGCCGAGCCTCGTCCGCTCGAGGACGCGGTTGTTGGCGACCATGTAGAAGTCGTTCGTCTCCTCGCTCGCGGCGCCGACGATGCGCGCGACGAAATCGCGCAGCGGCGTGCTCTCCGTGTGCCGCGCCGCGTGCATGTCGTAGTCGGGATCGCTCTGGCGTCCTGTCGTGACGTCGACCACGACATCGCCGAAGCGCTCGGAGAGGTAGGCCGGCGTCCACCGGCCGAAGGCGGGCCAGCGGGTCACAACGTCGGTCAGAATGACCGGGATGTTGCCGGCGACATAGACGTCGCGGAGCTCCGCGCCAGACACGCCGGAGCGCCGCGGAATTCCCGTCGGATCGCAGGCGGTCGACGCCAATCTCTGCTGGAGCCGCGCCAGCATCTCGTGCCGCCGCGCCGACCTGGCGAACGGCCGAGCGGCGACGAAGATGGGCGAACGAACGATGGCCGAGAGCAGCTCTCCGGCCTGTGCTGTGCTGACGCCAGCCGCCTGGAGCTGCTCGGAGATCACGCCCTCGGGCACGCCGCGCAGCAGGTTCTCCGTGGCCCAACGCCACCACTCAGGCGCAACTTCCAGCTCGCGTTCCTGTTCGCCCATCTTCAACCTCACGATGTTGGGGAGCGCAACGGTGCGACGATCGAACCCTTCACTTGCACGGGGGAGGAGGCGGCGGCATCGGCGGGATGATCTCCCCATCTTCCCCATCCGGCGGAGGCGGCGGCATCGGCGGGATGATCTCCCCATCCTCCCCGTCCGGCGGCGGCGGCATCGGCGGGATGATCTCGCCACCCTCGCAATCCGGCGGAGGCGGCGGCATCGGCGGGATGATCTCCCCATCTTCCCCGTCCGGCGGAGGCGGCGGCATCGGCGGGATGATCTCCCCATCTTCCCCGTCCGGCGGAGGCGGCGGCATCGGCGGGACGATCTCTCCATCCTCCCGGTCCGGCGGCGGCATCGGCGGGATGATCTCCTCGTCCGGAGGTGGCGGCGGCATCGGCGGGATGATCTCGCCTTGATCGCCCGGGTCGTGTCCCTCATCGACGCCCGGAGGACCACAGGCGACCACGAAGACGGCAGCAGCCGCTGCGGCCGCTCGAGACACCCGCTGCACCAGGGCCGCCGTCCGAGGCGGCGGCGTGGGCTGCGGCGATAACAAAGCTGCATCGTCCGAAAGAAAGCTACGTGACATGAACACCTCCGTTGACGGCAGCGTGCAGGGCATGTGCCATCTCGCCACCGCCGGATATCCTTGAGCCCTCGCCTCTACAGAGCCGCCCGACCCACCCGTCGCGCATGGCCCAGAGTGGCTCAGCGGCGCGCGGCTCACCGCAGGGCCCGCGCGAGCGCCGCGTCGTCGACTTCCTCCTCCGCGGCGTGCTCGAGTGCCGCGCGCAGCGCGTCGTCGGCCGTGGCCCCAGCGGCGACGCGGATGTGCTCCTGCGCCTCGGGGTAGCCGGCGACGCGCAGGAACAGGGCGGCGCCCACCCGGCGGTCCCGCGGGGCGTTCGCGTCGTCGAGGGCGTGGAGCGCGTCCTCGGGGGTCAGGCCGGCGGCACGGTAGTCGCCGCCGGCGAGCAGCTTGCGGAGGTCCTCGTGCCAGACCGCGAGATCACGGCCGCGCCGCTCCAGCGCCTCGGCGCCGCGCGACGCAGCGCCGCCGGCGGCGCCCTCGTGCGCATCGCGGATGCGCTGCGCGAGCGCCTCGGTCAGGGTGTCTCTTGTCCGGAGCACGACCGAGCCGCCGCCCCGGTGAGAGCCGCCCCGGCGATAGAGGAGGAGGAGCCTATCGCCGAGCCTCCGGACCGCGTCGAGCTCGGCGTAGGCGATCCAGACGGTCGAGAAGGGCCGCTCGACGCGCACGCCGTCGGTGCCCACCACGACCTGGGTGCGGCGCGCGGCGCGGCGGAGCAGCCACGTCGACAGCAGGGTGAGGGCAAACCACGCCACGAGCTGCCAGGAGCTGCCGGGGATGGTCAGCGGCCTGGAGAGCTCCGTCACCCCGATGAGCCAGAGGACCATGAAGACCGGCAGGCCGACGCAGCCGGCCGCGAGCTCGCGGTGGACGCTGCCGAGCGAGATCGCGACACACCGCTCCGTAGGGCCGATCCCGAGGGCTGCGAGCAGGCGCGCGCCCTCCTCCTCGCGCGCGACGTGCACCTCGAGCACCTGTCCGCGGGGCAGGGATAGCTCCACGCGGACGTGCGGATCCGACAGGACCAGGCCAGAGAGGATGTCAGTGCGCGGGATCGATCGCTTCACGGCGCCGGAGGTGAAGCGGAGCCCGGCCGCGTCGGCAGCCACATGCGCCGGCCCCTTCCAGCCGACGGCGGTGGTGGCGAACAGGAGGCTCAAGAAGGAGAGGCCCAAGGCGGCGAGCACGCCGAGCAGGGTCAGGAAGAGAGCGATGACCTCGAACTTGCCAAGGCTCGGAGCGTCGAGCGCATCTGCGAGGACCGAGGCGATCACGCCGATCAGGAAGGGCCCCGCGATCGCGAGCAGCGCGAGGCCTCCGAAGATGCGGCCGAGGCCCTCGTGGCGCCTCGCGACGCGGCGGCTGGTGAGCCTGAAGCCAGATGTCGCCCGCATCGCCTGGACCATTCTGCGCTCTTTGCCGGGGAGATCTCCAGCGCGTACTTCTCGGCTCTTCCCTTGGCCTCATGGGCCGTGCTCCCCTTGCGCTCGTTGCCGCTCGCAGCGACGGCGCTCGCTCCGGCCGCGAGGGGTCCGGCGGCGCCGGACAGGGCGGCGCGCTCGGAGCACGCTCGACCGCGCGGCGCCGGCCGTGGCAGCCTGACGGCGACTCAGCCGTCACCGAGAGCCGCGCAGCGGCGCTCTCCACCCCATTTCATCGGACGCGACCGTCATGGCCCAGCACATCGGCATCGTTGGCTGCTCCGCGGAAGGCGCGGCGCTCTGCTATCGGACCCTCTGCGTGGAGGGCGCGCAGCACCTCGGCGCGCATGCTCACCCCGAGGTCTCGATGCATACCCCCTCGCTCGCCGAGTACATGAAGCACATCGACCGCGACGACTGGGAGGGCGTGGGGGAGCTGATGCTCTCCTCCGCGAACAAGCTCGCGAAGATCGGCGCCGACTTCCTGATCTGCCCCGACAACACCGTTCACCAGGCGCTACGCCATGTCGAGCCGCTGTCGCCGCTGCCCTGGCTGCATATCGCCGAGGTCGTCGCCGAGCACGCGGTCGAGCGCGGGTTCCGGCGCGTCGGCCTGACCGGGACTCGCTGGCTCGTCGAGAGCGAGATCTACCCAGAGAAGCTCGCGGCGCGCGGGATCGAGTGGATTCGCCCCGGCGCCGACGAACGCGAGGAGATAAGCCGCATCATCCTGGAGGAGCTGGTGTACGGCGTGTTCAAGCCCGAGGCAGCTGCTTGCTTTCAGCGGGTCATGAGCCGGATGAGGGACGATGGATGTGACGCCATCGTGCTCGGCTGCACCGAGATCCCGCTGATCATGAGCGACGCGAACTCTCCGCTGCCGACGCTCGACTCCACACGATTGCTCGCGCGGGCAGCGCTGCGCCGAGCCGTGCACGGCGCGGCCGCGCCGGCATGAGCGCGCTCCGTGGGCGGGCCTCGCCGCGGTCTGGGCGCGCGTTGACGCGTAGTTACGGCGAGGTCGCTAACCGTGGATCCAGTAGCGGTAGCCGTTGGTGCGGAAGGGCACGGCGAGCTCGCGGCAGATCTCGGCGATCACATCGGGGGTGAAGAAATAGTTGCGAATGCGGGCGATGTGCTCGCCGTCGGTCTCGACGGTCCAGACGGTGCGCACCGCAGGTCCGGTGTCGTGATCGAACCAGAAGAGCAGCAAAGTCTCGCCGCGATGCTCGCGCACCTCGCAGCGGGGCGGGCCGCCGAGGTAACCCACCAGGTGACGGGCATCGACCCCGCCGGCGTCGGTGGTCGTGATCGGCGAGAGGCTGCCGACGAACGACCCGGTGCGCGGATCGGCCGGGGGCTCGGGCCCGTACTCGGTCACCACGCCGACGATCTCGGTGATCGAGCTGTCGAGGAGCAGCGACGTCAGGGCCTGCAGGTCGCGGGCGTTGAAGGCGGCGCAGAAGGCGTCGAGCACGCCCGGCGCGGGCGCCCGGGGCTCGTCGGCCTCGGGCGCCACGAGCTTGCCGCGGCCGCGGTGCAGCGCCGCCTTGACCGCGCCGACCGAGGTCGAGAGCGACGCGGCGACCTCCTCGAGCGAGAGCTCGAACACGTCCTTGAGCACGACCGCCGCGCGCTCCTGGGGCGACAGGTGCGCGACCAGGGTGCCGGCGGCCTCGCGCGACGCCCGCTCGTCGGGCGCGTGCCCTGGCGCCGGAGCCGCTGCCGCGGGCTCGCCGATCGCGTCGCGCTCGAGCCGCTGCCGCCGGGCGCGGTCGATCCAGAGGTTCGACGCCACCCGGAACAGCCAGGCGCGCGGGTTGGGCAGCTCGTGGAACAGGGTGCCGAGCGTGACGAAGCCGCGGGCCATGGTGTCCTGCACCAGGTCCTCGGCGTCCCACGGGCTCCGGGTCAGGTAGCGGCAATAGCGGTACAGCTCGGGCCGGAGCGGCTCGAACACATCGAGGAACCGCTGCCATGACGCCTTCACATCATTGCTCAGCTCGCCGAGAACGCGCGGCTCGTCATTCATGTCCAGATCGGCTCGTAGCACAGGACTGACAGCCCGCCGCCCAGGTTCTGGGTCCGGATCTGCCGTAGCGAGAGGCGAAGGGAGCGGCGCGCGAACAGCGGCGTGCCGCCCCCGAGCACCACGGGGTGCACGATCAGGCGGAATTCGTCGACCAGGCGGTGCTCGATCAGCGTCGAGACCAGGGCGGCGCCGGCCCAGGCGACGATCGGCTTCCCGGGCTGCCGCTTGAGCGCGGCGATCTCCTCGGGGTCACGCGCCACGCGGGTGTTGGCCCAGGCGGCGTGCGTCAGGGTCCGGGACAGCACCACCTTGGGCAGGGCGTTCATCTTGCGGGCGAACGCGAGGTCCTGCGGCGAGCGCGGGTGCGCCTCGGCGTCGGGCCAGTACTGGAGCATGAGCTCGTAGGAGGTGCGCCCGTACACGGCCAGGCCGACGGAGTCGATCATCTCGTCGCAGTACCGCTCGAACTGCGGGTTGCCGTCCTGGAACCAGTCGAGCTCGCGGCCCGGGCCCTCGATGTAGCCGTCGAGGGAGGTGATCATGGAGACGTAGAGGCGTCGTTCGGTCGGGGTTGTCGTCGTCATGGCCCACCGACGAACGGCGCGGCCGGAAGGATACGGGGGGCGAAAAAATTGTTGAGAGGAGAGGAAGAAGGAGAGATTCACAGGGAGACGGGGAGGCGGGGAGGTGAGAGATAGGGATCAGTCGTTCGAACCATCAGGCTCGGCGCCGACGGCTTCGGGCGGCATCGATGCGGGGCTGCGAGCAGGCTCGACGGATGGTCCCCACCTCTCGCCTCTCCACCTTGGTCTGTCTATCTCTCTCTCCTCCCCGTCTCCCCGTCTCCCTGTGTACTCTCTTGCTCTGTCTCCCGCCCAACAAGCCGCTGTTGCCGGCCACGCTTCGCGCGGCGGCACACCGGCAGGACGTTGGGCGACCCGACCCAGGTTGGGCGAGCCGCACCGCTCACGGGAGGGAGCCAGCACGAGCCTGCTCGATCTCTCCCCACCTCCCCGCCCCGCGGATCCTGAAGTGACCAAGCACGGTCCACGCGTCGAGGGCATCCTCCTCGCTCGGCGCCGGCCCGATGTTGTGCAGGACGAGCGGGATGCCGCGCGGCCCCTTGCGATCGCTGACGATGCCCACGTGATCCGGCGTGCACGAAGGGCACGGCTTGAGGGCCCAGACCACGATATCGCCAGGCTCCCAGGTGCTCATCGCGGCCTCGTCGAACGTCCTGGGGAGCGACGTCGCGTGGGCGCGCAGGTAGGTAAGCATCGGGCCGACGCGGCGATGATCGATGTTGCGATCGGGACGCTCGACTGTCGTGTAGACCGACCGGCGCGCGAGGATATCTTCGTGAATCTTCTCCTGGAGATCGACGCCCGCGGCGCGGACGGCGCGCACGACGACATCGGTGCAGACGCCGCGATCGGGGGCCGGATCGCCGTTGGGGTAGCCGATCGCGACCCACGCGGGATCGTAGGTGACGCCCCGGGCGACCTCGAGGCGGGCGCGGGCGACGATCGGATCGGCGGACGCGGGCGCGATGGCGGGCTCGGCAGGAGACGCCGGAGCAGCAGGCGCAGGCGCCTCTGCGCGCGCAGGCACAGCGGCCGACGCGTGACGGCTCTCGCGCGGAGCGGGCCCTTGCGAGCCACAGGCCAGGAGGGTGACCGCGGCGACGGACGCCAGGAATCGTGAGCTCATGGCGCGTCATCGGCCGGCGCGGGCGATCTGTGACAAGGACGGCGCACGATCGCCCCAGGCTCTCCAGCTCCTCCCCCGCCCTGCCCTGGCGGCACGCCGCCCTCCACGCAACCTGCGACGACGGCGCTGGGCAGACGCCGTCGGTGCAGTACAACCAAGGCTCCCCCCTTGCCGAGGAGCTGCCGCATGACGCGTCGTCTTCAGGAACGCCTGCTCGCGATCATGGACCGCAAGAACCACTGGGCCTGGGCGCACCTCACCGGCCCCGGCCTCACGCGAGACCAGCTCGCCGCCCACTTCCGGCACGAATACCGGGTCTACGTGCGCGACTTCCCGGTGCTGCTCGCGCGCGTGCTCGGCCAGTCGCCGCCCGCCGCGGTGCGCAGCGCCCTCGCCGAGAACCTCTTCGAAGAGCAGACGGGCAAGCTCTCGCTGGGCGTGTCGCACCCGGCGCTCTTCCTGGAGATGATCGACGGCCTGGGCATCCCGCGCGCGGCCATCGAGGACGAGTCGATCCCGCTCGAGCCCGAGGCCCACGCCTACCGGGCGCTGCTCGACCATGTGAGCGCGGCGCCGCCCTGGGTCGTGGGCGCGGCGGTGCTGACGATCTTCGTGGAGGGCAGCGTGCACGAGCGCGCAGAGCTCCTCGGGCAGCGCGAGGCGCCGCCGATCGAGGAGGCGCTGCGCGCGCACCCGATGGTGCGGCACTACGGGTGTCCGCCCGAGCGCATGCGCCTGGCGAGGGCGCACCGGGCGGTCGAAGGGGGGCACCGGCGGGACGCGTGGGAGATGGTGCTGGGGCACGTGCCGGACGAGGGCCCGATGGCGGACGCGGTCGCGTCGGCGGTGGCCGCAGCGCACGCGGCCTGGCTGGCGTACCGGGATGGAGTCGCGCGCGCGATGGCGCTCCGGCAGGCCTGAGCTGGCCTCGGCGCACTCCTCCGGTTCTGCCTGACACGCGCGGCGTTCACTGATAGAATCGCGCGCATCGCTTGGGCCGTTCTGCGCCCGTTGTTGAGGAGATCTCCCAGTATGTCCTTCTCGGCTCGTTCCTTTGCCTTCTTTGGCATGTTCACGCTTGCGTCCGCGGCCGCGTGCGGCGGCGAATCCAGCTCCGGGGCCGGCGGCGCCGGCGGGTCGGGCGACGACGCTGCGGGCCCGGGCCCCGGCAGCACCTCCTCCGGCCCCGGCGCGACCAGCGGCGGCGCCACGAGCGGCGGCGGCGCCACGAGCGGCAGCGCCACGAGCAGCGGCTCAGGCGGCGCCACCAGCGGCAGCGCCACGAGCAGCAGCACAGGCGACGCCACCACGGGCACCGGGGGCAGCGACAGCACGACCACCACGACCACCACGACCACCACGACCAGCACGTCGACCGGCGGCACGGACCCCGGCGGATGCAGCATCTTCTGCTCCGACTTCGAGGGCGGCTCGCTGCCTTCCGAGCTCCAGTTCTTCCCGGACTACCTGCGCGATAGAATGAGCAATTTCGTGACGCTGGACAGCACCGGTCACAGCGGCACGCGCTCCGTCAAGGTCTCGGGCACGGACTTCAGCCAGATGCTCGGCGTGGCCGTGCCGAGCAACTTCTGGGGCAGGATCTACCTCAAGAGCGCTACCGACATCCAGATGGGCCACAACACGTATGTCGCGGCCGTGGAAGGCAACGGGGATCCCAACAACGGGGAGCAGATCCGCATCGGCGAGCACCAGTGTCAGCTCGAGCTGAACCGCAAGAGCGACGACAAAGAGAAGCTCTCGAACGGCGGAACGTACATGTGCAGCGGCGGCGTGAAGCTCGTCGCGAACACCTGGTACTGCCTCGAGTTCCACTACGACGGGCCGGGCCGCTCGGTGAGCGTGTTCGTGGACGGCACCGAGGTCAACGCGATGGGCGTCACGGACTGGGGCCCGTACGACTACAAGCTCTTCAAGTTCGGGTTCGAGAAGTACCACGGCGGGGCCAAGACGATGTGGTACGACGACCTCGCGCTCAACTCGGAGCGCATCGGCTGCGGCAAGTAACGCCGCCCTGGACCAACCAACGCCGGGCTCAGTCGTCGATGACGGCGTTGACGATCCCGTCGAAGAACTCCCCGTTCCCGACCGCGTCGAGCATCCGGTTCCAGCCGATCTCATCGAACGGCGTCGGCAAGCCGTGGTTCGTCAAGATGACCCCGATCAGCTCGCGGCGGCGATCGATCCACAGGAAACACCCGGTGCCGCCCGCCTTGCCGTAAGAGCCGCTCGAGAGGCGCGACCCGCCGTTGGAGAAGCGGTGGGTCGCGAGCTCCCAGCCATACCCCTTGGGCGTCATCAGGAGATTCGTTATCGGCGACACGTCGGTCTCCGACGCCCTCACCTCGGGCGTCTGGTTGCTCACCATCGCGGCGGCGACCTGGCGGCTCAGGACGCGGACGCCGCCGTACCTGCCGCCGTTCAGGATCATCTGGCAGAACACCGCGATGTCCCGCGCCGTCGAGAAGACGCCGTCACAGCCGGCGATCCCGCCGAGCGCGTGATCCTGCTCGTCCTGCACCTCGCCGCGGCACATCCTCCCCCGGAGCTCGGAGTAGCCCGTCGCCGCGGTCCGCGAGATGAGCGCCCCCGACGGGTTGAAGGTCGTGTCGCTCATGCCGAGCGGGCCCCAGATGCGCGCCTTCGCGAAGGCGTCGAGATCCATGCCCGAGGCGACCTCGATCACCCGCCCCAGGAGGCGGTAGGTGAGATCGCTGTAGAGCACCTGCGTGCCAGGGACGTACTCGAGCGGCGCCTCCGCCATGCGCTGCCAGACGCGCTCGGCGTCCGGATCGTCCAGGAACTGGCTGTCCAGCGGCAAGCCAGCCGTGTACCGGAGCATGTCGCGCACCGTGATGGCCGCCTTGCCGTTGGCCGCGAATTCCGGGATGAAGTCGGCCACCCGATCGTTCATCCGCAGCACGCCGTCCTGCGCGAGGATCATCGCCGACGTCGCCGTCGCGAGGACCTTGGTGATGGAGAGCAGGTCGAACAGCGTGTCGAGCGTCATCGGCTCGTCCGCGCCGCGGACCCGGGAGCCGAACGCCCGGTGCCCGACGATCCTCCCCCGCCGCGCTACCAGGGCGACCGCGCCCGGGAACAGGCCGTCGGTCACCCGGCGCTGGACGCGCGCAAAGACGTCCTCGATGCGCTCCGAGCACAGGCCGACACCCTCGGGCCGCCCAGGGACGAGATGCTCGTACGTCGTCTGTGCGTAAGCCTCAGCCACCTTGGCCGACAGGACCGCCGGCGCGAGCGCGGCCGCCGCCGCCGTACGACCCAGCCCCTGGAGAAGGCGCCTGCGATTAAAAAATCCATGCTCGGTGCACATGCTCGCTCCTGATCCGTGATCTGTAGGGGGCGGGTCGTGCCGCTGCAGAGCCCGCTCGGGCGCGCCTTCGCGCGCCGTCGCTGAGGTCGCCATCGACGCTCGCGAGCGCCCGAATTCATGGACAGCAGGAGGCGTGCCGGGCAGCGGACCCAGCGATTCGCGGCGCCGCTGCGCGAGAGCGCCGGCGGGCCGGTGCGCCGATCGTGCACCCGCCTGCACGATCGGCCGCGCGATGGCCCGCGCGGCCCCGGCGCGCTGCACGGTTTTGCATGATTCGTGCAAACCAACGCCAAACCAACGTACGGCGGCGCGCGGCGCCGCGTAGGATGTGCTCGTGGACGAAGGCTTTCCCGGCAGCGATGTGCGGGGCTCCTGCACGACGACGCTCCGGCTCGCGATCGTGGCCGGCAATACGATCACCTTCGCTCCGCTGCCGCCCCACGGCCGCGTCGTCCTCGGCCGCGACGAGGGGTGCGACGTGCGGATCGACGATCGTTCGGTGTCGCGCCGGCACGCGCTCCTCCACGTCGGCCCGCCGCTCCGGATCGAGGACCTCGGGAGCGCCAACGGCACCTTCGTCGGCGAGCAGCAGGCCCGCGCGCTGACGGCGCGCACGCACCGCCTGCGGCGCCTCTCGCGAGAGAGCGCGGAGGTCGGCGTCGGCGAGCGCTTCAACCTCGGCGCGACCACCGTCGTCGTCGGCCGCGCGCCCGGCGGGGCGGCCGAGGAGCCCGACCGCGGAAAGCCGCCCGCTGACATCGTGCTGCTGGCCCCGGCGATGCTGGCGCTCTACGAGCAGGCCGCCCGCGCCGCGCGGAGCCCCATCAGCGTGCTCATCCTGGGCGAGACGGGGGTGGGCAAGGAGGTGCTCGCCCGGACCCTCCACGCGCGCTCACCGCGGTCGAGCGGGCCCTACCTCGAGCTGAACTGCGCCGCGCTGCCGCCGTCGCTCCTCGAGGGCGAGCTCTTCGGCCACGAGAAGAGCGCCTTCACGGGCGCCAGCCACGCGCGCCCGGGCCTCCTCGAGGCGGCCCACGGCGGCACGCTGTTCCTCGACGAGATCGGGGAGCTGCCCCTCGCCTTCCAGGCGAAGCTGCTCCGCGTCCTCGAGGACCGGAAGGTGCTCCGCATCGGGGGCCGCACCCCCCGCCGGCTCGACCTCCGCTTCGTGGCGGCGACCAACCGCGATCTCGAGGCGGAGATCGCGCGCGGCGCCTTCCGCCAGGACCTCTACTTCCGGCTGAACGGCATCTCCCTGGTCGTCCCGCCGCTGCGCGAGCGGATCGCCGAGATCGGCCCGCTCGCCGGGAGGTTCCTCGAGGAGGCGTGCCGGCAGCTCGACCAGCGCGGCACGCCGCGCATCTCGCCGGAGGCGCTCGCCGCCCTCGAGGCGTACAGCTGGCCGGGGAACGTGCGCGAGCTGCGCAACGTGATCGAGCGCGCGGCGGTCCTGTGCGCGGGGGAGTTGGTCCTGCCCGCCGATCTGCCGCCGCACCTGATGAACGGCGCGGCTCCCCCGTCGAGCGGCGCCGCGTCGCGGCCCAGCGGCACCATCCCCCCGCCGCCGCCCAGCGGCGCCGCGCTGCCGCTCAGCAGCGGCGTGCTTCCGCCCAGCGGCGCCGCGCTGCCGCCCAGCGGCGCCGCGCCCCCGTCGAGCCGCGCCACGCCCCTGTCGAGCGGCGACGCACCCCCGTCGGGCCGCGCCGCGCCCCTGTCGAGCGGCGACGCCCCCCCGTCGGGCCGCGCCGCGCTGCCGCCGCCTCCGCCCAGCGGCACCGGGCTGCCGCCGGCCGACGCACCGCCGCCGAGCGGCGACGCCCTGGCGAGGCTCCGGCTCGAGATGAAGGCCGCCGACCGACAGCGCGTCGTCGAGGCCCTCGAGCGGTCCGCGGGAAACCAGACGCGCGCCGCCAAGCTCCTCGGCGTCTCGCTGCGCACGCTGATCAACCGCATCGACGAGTACGGCATCCCGCGGCCGCGGAAGCGGCCTCCCTGAGCGGCGGGACGCTGGCCGCGAGCCGAGGTGGGTGCCGGACGACTCCCGGGGACGAATCAAGCAGCTGGAGCGACAGACGGGTTGAACCCACCTGACACGAGCAGAATTTCGAACCGCCAAGCGCGCCACGGACGCCAAGAAGAGGACACGAATTGGGGCGTCCGTAGCGGTTGATTTCACGCCAGATCAACGTGATCGGTGTCCCAGCCCCGCATGTACGACTCCCGGAAGCTGGGCTGCGCCCGTGTAGTAGAATACAGAGCGTGCGACACCCGATTCCCGCTCCCGCCCAGGCGCGCCCCTGGCGCGGCCACCGCTCGCTCCTCGCCACGCTCGCCGGCGCCCTCGCCCTCCAGGCCGTGACCCCCGGCTGCGCACCCCCACCCGCGTCCGCTTCCGCGCCCACGCCGGCCACCTCCACCACGCCCGCACCGGCCGCTTCCACCGCGCCCGCGCCGGCCGCTTCCACCACGCCTGAGCCGGCCGCTTCCATCGCGCCTGAGCCGGCCGCCACGCTGGTTCGACCGAAATGGACGCTCGGCAAGCCGCCGGTGTCCGATGCGCCCACAATCACGGTGCGCCCGCGCGTCCTGCAAGACGTCCTCGTCAACCCGGGCATGGGTATCCAGACGTTCCAGCGCTTCAATGGCCAGGCGTTGAACCCCGGCCTCACCGGCCCGAACTGGTCGGAGGCCGGCCCCACCGCGAAGCTCCCCGACCTCGCGGTGAAGCCCCAATTCCCCGACAGCTCGGTGGCCTACTTGCGCTGGCACTGGGTGACGCTGGAGCCGGAGCGCGGCAAGATCCGCTGGGAGATCCTCGATCTCGCGCTGGAGGAGGCGCGCCGCCACGGCCAGACCCTGGCCATCCGCCTCATGCCCTACGACCGCGATCACCCGCTGCCGGAGTGGTACCGGACCTCGGGCGCGCGGCGCGCGAACAAGGAGACGGACGAGAAGACCGGCAAGATCTGGGAACCTGATTACACCGACCCGCTCTACCTGAAGCACTGGGGCACCCTCGTGGCCGCGGCCGGCAAACGCTATGACGGTCACCCCGATCTGGACAGCGTCGACATCGCCTCCATCGGCTACTGGGGTGAGGGCTGGAGCGATTACGCTCCCCCCGCGGCGACCGAGCGGAAGCTCATCGACATCTATTTCAAGGCGTTCAAGAGGACCCCGCTGCTCGTCAATGACCAGCCCGGCGTCATCGATTACGCCGTGGGCAAGGGGGCCGGCTGGCGCCTCGATTGCTGGGGAGACATGCGCTCCTCCGAGCCGAACGTCAACTGGTCCCACATGCTGGACTCCTATCCGGAGCTCGTCGCGCGCCCGGCGGTGCGCGAGGCCTGGCGCCGCGGGCCGGTGTCGCTGGAGACCTGCGGCGTGGTGGGCGACTGGCTCGCCGCGGGCTGGGACGTCGATTATATCCTCGACCGGGCTCTGGCCTGGCACGCCTCGACGATCAACCTGAAATCGTCGGCGATCCCACCGCAATGGGAGCGAAAGTTCGATGAGTTCGCCCGCCGGCTGGGCTACCGGCTGATCCTGCGCCGGCTGGAGCACCCGAAGAAGGTGAAGGCGAGCGGGCCGATGAAGCTCAAGCTGTGGTGGCAGAACGCGGGCGTGGCTCCGGTCTATCGCCCCTTCAAGATCGCGCTCGAGCTCCGCGCCGAGGGAGGGGCGGGCGTGGCGGAGGTGCCGCTCGACGCGCGGACGCTGCTGCCCGGGGACACCACCTGGGAGGGCGAGCTGCGCGTGCCAGCGGGCCTCCAGCCCGGTCCCCACGCGCTGCGCCTCGCGCTGCTCGACCCGCGCACCAAGGCACCGGCCATCCGGCTCGCGATCGAGGGCCGCGAGCCGGACGGTTGGTACAACCTGGGCACGATCCTGGTGGAGTGACGGCGGGAGGCAAAGCTGAGCGCGCCGTGGGTCGGGGACAGGCCCTCAGGAGCGAGCGAGCACCATCCGAATCGCACGCTCGACCGGAGAGGCGTCGTCGCGCCACGGGTCGAGCGGTTCCCTCGGCAGCAAGGAAGGTTGCGCGAGGAATCGAGGCCGGTCGCCACGCAGGAGGGGCTGCGCCGCGTGAACGAGGAACGGGTGACACAGGTACACCGTGCCAGCCGGTCCAGTCGCGACGGCCTCGGGGCGGTGCGACGACTCGGCGAAGTCGGTGCTGGCGAGCTCGCCGAGGGTCAGCCCCTCCGCTCCGTGAGGTTCGAGCCTTCGCGCGATGTCGAAGTGCGAACCCACGCGAAGACGCGTCGGTGCATCCTGGTCACCGACGTCGGAGAAGAGAAAGAGCATGAGGAGCGCGCGCCCCTTCGACGCCACGTTGGCCCGCCACTTGAGGAAGTCCGGCTCGCCCTCCGTTCCGTAGCTCACATCGATGTGCCAGCCGCAGTCGCCCGGATCGTCTGGCGAGGGGAAGCGGATCGGGAACGTGCCGAGGCTGCCGCGAGGCATCCAGCGTCCAGGCCCCACGAGCGCGTCGTAGGCCGCGTGCAGCCTCGGTGTGTTGGCCGCCTCACGGAAGAGTGGGTTCGGGATCTCGCCGATACGCACGACGGGGCGTGTCCAGGCGGAGGGCGCATCCTCCGCACACCCGGTGGCGAGCCACAAGACGCGACGACATGCGTCGGCGAGCTCACGCGGGAAAGCTTCGTCGATCCGAACGAAGCCATCGTGGACGAACTGTTCGATCTGCGCTGCGGACAGCGCGACATCATGATGAGGCATCTGAAATCTCCTGTTGTTCCAGCTCAAGGCACACGACCGCGCACGACGCGGACGACGAATGAGCGCCGGGATGCGGCGCTCAGCCGAGCAGGAACACAGAAAACTTCATCGACGGGATAGTAGCGGAGGGCTCGCGCTCCTTCAATGCAAGGTCCGTCGCCTCGCCGAGACCCAGCTCCCAGTGGTTCGGCACCACAGCGGCTCGCCACGACGAGCCCGACGGCATCCCGCGGCCTCGGAAGCGGCCTCCCTGAGCGCTCACGAGCGCGACGAGAGCGGGTCGCCCCCGGCGCCCAGCGCGCGGGACGCCCCTTCCCGGATCCCGCGGAGCACCGCCTCGACGTCCCGCTCCGCGCCGAGGGCGAGCCCCCGGTCCGCGAGCGCACGCGCGGCGGCCGGGTCGCTCCCGGCGAGCGCCTGCTCCGCCGCGTGCAGGTAGAACTCCACCGCGAGCCGCGGCTCGCCGCCCCGCTCGAAGTGCTCGGCGAGCACCTTGGCGTCGTGCTCTCCCGCCTGCAGGAGCCACTCGGCGGCGAGCCGGTGCCCGAGCGCGCGATCGTGGTCCGGGAGCATCGCGTAGCAGCCGTCGCGGATGAGCGCGTGCCGGAACGCGTACTCCTCCTCGTCCGAGAAGCGGCTCTGCTCGCGGCGCTCGAGCAGCTCGCGCTGGAGCATCCAGGGCAGCCAGTCGACCGCGAGCGTCGACCCGCCGGCGTCGCCGAGCAGGGCGAGCGCCCCGGTCTTCCAGAACGCCTCGCCGAAGACGCTCGCCGCCCGCAGCAGCCGCCGCGCCTCCGCGGGGATGGCCTCGAGCCGCGCCTCGACCATGCCCAGGATCGTCTCCGGCAGCCTGTCCGCGCGCCCCTCCGCGACCGCCCGGATGAGCTCCTCCAGGTAGAAGGCGTTGCCGCTCGCGCGCTCGACGAGCCGCGCGACCTCGGAGGGCGGGAGCCCGTCGCCGAGCATCTGCCGCACGAGCTCCTCGGCCGCGCGGCGCGGCAGCGCGCCGAGCGTGATCTCGTGGACCTCGCTGCCCTCCCAGAGGACGGGGAAGACCTTCCGCACCTCGACCCGCGCCAGGTAGAGCACCGCGAAGGGCCGGTCGCGGAGCTCCCGGAGGGCCCGCCCGATCAGCTTGAGCGACGCCGCGTCGCCCCACTGGATGTCCTCGAGCACGAGCAGGTAGGGCCCCGCCGCGCACGCCGCCTCCATGAAGTCGAGGTAGGCGAGCGGGATCTGGTCGGCCATCAGGGCCGGGCTCTGCCGCGCCGCGAGGAAGCTCGGATCGGCCTCGCCGGGGAACGGCGTGCCGACGATCTCGCCGAGGAACGCGGCGATCCTCGTCCTCTCGCCCGGCGTCAGCGCCTGGGCGCGGGCGACCAGCGAGAGGAGCCGCTCCCGCTGCGCCGGGGCGGGCTCGCCGCCGGTGATCCCGGCCGCGCCCCGGAGCGCGGAGCCGAGGAGCGAGAACGGCGAGCCCGCGCTCAGCGAGTCGCCGCGGCCGACCGCGACGGTGAGCTCGGGGTGCCGCTCCCGCAGGATCTCGATGAGCTCGTACCGCAGGCGGGATTTGCCGATCCCGGGCGGCCCGGTGATCAGGATGGCGCGGGGCTCGGGCCCGCTGAAGCTGTCTTCGAGGAGCTCGCGCAGGTTCCGGAGCTCCCTGTCGCGGCCGACGTAGGGGCTCGGCTTCCCGAGGAGCGTCCGCGCCGACCGGCCGACCTCGCGCTCCTGCAGCAGGAAGAACGAGCCGGGCCGCGCCGGCTCGATCTCGAACCGCGCGTCGAGCAGCGCCCGCGTCACGTCGTCGATCCACACGGGCGCGGGCGTCCGCTCCGGGCGCGCGTCGCGCTCCGCGAGGGCGAGGAGCGCGGCCGCGCGGTCCATGACCGGGCCGACCGGGAGGCTGCCGGTGTGCTCGGCGCGGCCGGTCGTGAGCACGACGGAGGCCTCCGGCACGAGCTCGCCGAGCTTCAGGGCGCACCGCGCCGCGCGCGCGGCCTGCAGGGCGGCGTCGCCCACGCCGGCGATCGAGAGCACGATCGTCCCGTCGGCGAGCGCGTCCACGCGCGCCCCGAACGGCTGCGCGCTCGTGTAGAGCTTCCTCGTGAGGTCGCTCGGCGCCGCGGCGACGAGCGTGCTGGCCGCGCTGTCGCAGGCCGAGAAGCGCGGCTCCCTCGCGGCCACCAGCGAGAGCAGCCGGAGCTCGCACGCCGTGATCGCCTCGTACAGGACGGGGGGCGCGGCCAGGCCGCTCGTCGGGTCTCGCTCGAGGGCGTCGAGCGCGTCGAGGACGGCCGAGCCGTCGCGCGGCCGCTGCTCCGGGTCCTTCGCGAGCATGCGGGCGACGAACTCGTCGAGCTCCTGCGGCACCTCGGGCCGGAGGTTCCGGACGCGCGGGGGGTCTTCCATGAGGAGCTTCGCGAGGAGGGCCATCACGTGCTGGCCCTGGAACGCGGGCCTGCCCGTGAGGCACTCGAAGAGCACGGCGCCGAGCGAGAAGATGTCGGCCCGCGCGTCGAGGCGGTCGCGCTCGCCGGTGGCCTGCTCCGGGGCCATGTAGCCCGGGGTCCCCATCACCGAGCCGGTCTGCGTGAGCGCGCCGATGGTGCGCTTCATCCGGGCGATGCCGAAATCGAGCACCTTGAGGCCGGCGACCTCACCGCCGACGAGCAGCAGGTTGCTCGGCTTGACGTCGCGGTGGACGATGCCCCGCGCGTGCGCCGCCCCGAGCGCCTCGGCGGCCGCGCGGAGCAGGGCGAGGCTCTCCTCGAGATCGAGCTTCTGCCGGGCGAGGCGCTGCGCGAGGCTCTCCCCCTCGAGCCATTCCATGGCGAGGTAGGGCACCCCGTCGGGGGTGATGCCGTGGGCCACGTGCCGGACGATCCGCGGGTGATCGAGCTCGGCGAGGATCCGCGCCTCGTGCTCGAAGCGGTGCGCGGCGCTCCGGTCGGGCTGGCCGAGGAGCTTGAGCGCGACCTGCACCCCCGTGGCCCGGTCGACGGCGCGGTAGACCGTCCCCATCCCACCGGAGGCCGCGACGCGCTCGAGCTGGAAGCGGCTGTCGATGACCTCTCCCGGGCGCATAAGGCGGAGGATGCACCGGCGTCGAGCCGTCTTCAACGGTCCGGCGGGCGGCCGTCGGTCGGTGTGCGGCTATACGCTCGCGCGGTGCGCCAGGCAGTGAGTCGGGCTTCAGCTCTTCGGGATGCGCCACGTCACGCCGGCGCGGAAGAAGAGCACGTTCGGGATGCTCTGCCCGCCTCCGGGGATACCATCGTCCTCGTCGTTCATCGGCTCGTAGCGACGGAACAGGCTGTGTCCCGCCTGGGCGGTCACCCACACCGACGAGAAGGCGCGCACGCCGAGGGTCACCCCCGCGGTCGCGACCGAGTAGGCGATGTGATCGATGCACTGCTCGGGCCGCGCAGCCCGCCCGCCCTGCTCGGTCGCCGGGTCGTCGGCCGGCTGGGCAGCGCACGGCCACGCCCCGGTGACACGGGGGTCGCGCACGGCGTAGGCGTTCCCCGCCAGGTCAGCGCGCAGGCCGACCTCGACGCGATCCGAGAAGAGGAGCTTCACGGCCGCGAAGCCCGGCAGGAAGGCCTCGACGCGGAAAAGGGGGCTCGGCGTCCAGTCGACGTACGCCGCTGGCAGCGGGAGGAACGAGCCGAAGCTGTACGACGCGAGCGCGCCGCCGCCGAGGACGAGCTTCTCCGAGAGCGTGTGGGTCACGAGCCCGAGCGCGCTGACGCGGACGAGCCCGCCGTCGAACGCCTCGAAGTCGCCCGCGAGCCCCGGCGCCACGCGCAGCGAGAGCGACCAGTCGTTGGGGAGCAGCTGGACGAACAGCACCGGGACGTCGACGGCGTGGAAGGCCCGGAGCTCGTCGAAGCCGGGCGAGGCGCCGGCGTACGAGACCGCCTCGACGTGGTAGGTCGCCCCCGGGATCAAGAACGTCCTCTCCCCGAGGGGGATCGGCACGTTGGCGTTGACCTCGTACGACGAGACCTGCACCCGCACGGGGCGCGGATCCTCGAGCGCGGCGCCCGGCATGTACTGCGCGCTCAGGTCCACGAGATCGGGAAACTGGGCCCACGCCGCGCCCGGCGCGAGGACCGCGACGACAGCGAGCAGCGGCGCCAGGGCGAGGAGCCGCGGGGTGCGCGCGCTCCGGCGGGAGGGGCCCCCGCTTCGACGTTCGTCGGTGGAGCGCGCGGCGGCGCGATCGGCCGGCCTCATCGCGCCACCCGCTCGTCGAGCCAGTCGAAGAGCCGCGCCTGGGCGAGGAGCTGGTTGCCGCCCTGGCAGTGGACCTGCGACGCCGTGCCCGCGTCGAACACCATCATGTGCTTCGGGCAGGTGAGCGCGCCGTAGAGGCGCTCCGACTCGCCTGGAGACGCGTCCTCGGCGCTGCCCTCCATGATCAGCGTCTCGCAGCGGATGTTCGCGACGCCATCGGCGTTGTCGTACTTGCGGAGCTCGTCGATCACCTCGTGCGGCGTCGAGACGCCGTGCTTCCATGTCACGTCGTCGAAGTACCAGCGCGCGTCGGGCAGCACAACCGAGGCGGCGTCGATGGCGCGGTCGAAGGCCGCGGGGCCGCGGCTGTGCAGCTCGAGCAGGCCGGGCATCGACGCGAAGTGGCGCAGCATCGCGTCGCGCCAGCTGACGACGCCCGGGTTGGCGACGAGGGCGCGCAGGCGGCGCTCGCGCGAGGCCGCCCGCGGCGCGAGGTAGCCGCCGAACGAGAGCCCCATCAGGACGAACTTGCCGGCGTCGAGCCGATCGTCGCGCTCGGCAAAGTCGAGCACGCGGCCCACGGGGACCTCCCAGTCGGGCCGGAAGGGGTGCCCGTGGAGGCGCAGCGAGGCGCCCTGGCCCGGGCCGTGGAACGAGAGGACGTGGTAGCCCCGCTGGAGCGCGCCGTCGATGACCCACATGGTGTCCTCGGGCCACGCGTGGAGGCCCTGCTGCAGCACGATCGCGGGCGCGCGCGCCACCCCGGGCGCGTAATGGACGCGGCCGTAGAGCACGCCGTTCTCGTACGGGATATCGACTTGCCGGGAGTCGTAGCCCCGCATGCGGAGCGCCCGCCCGTGCAGATCGAGCCCCGCGATCGTCGCCTCGACCAGGCGCGGGTCGGAGCGATCCGCGTAGCGCATCAGCCCGGCGCGGTGGTACGCGCCCGCGCGCAGGAAGTGCGACGCGGCGCTCCGCGCGTGGCCGCGGGCCTCCGCCTCCTCGCCGTAGCCCTGCACCCGCTTCGCGGTGGCCAGCCACTGGTCGAACCACGACCGCTCGTCGCCCGGGCGGATGCGGGTCGCGGTGTCGAGCACCTCGCCGACGTCGGTCAGCCCCATCGACGCGAGGCCGAGCCAGAACACGATCTGCGCGTCCATCACGGGCTGGCCGATGAACTTGAACCGGTGCCAGACGGGCGCCGCCTGGCCCTGCCCGAGCGTGTCGTCGCCGTGGAACCGCGCGGACGCGACCTCCTGATCGAGCCCGCGGCGGCCCGACGCGAACCCGAGCGCCGCCGCGCCCCCCGCGACCGCCGTGTGGGTGAGGAACCTCCGCCGATCGACCATCGGTGCACCTCCGGCGCTCAACGAAACATATGATTGAAACATTTGTTTTAACAATTGACGCCCGCGAAGCGCATCGTCAAGGTATGTTTCAAACAATCGTATGAACGACCGTGACCCCCTCGCCCCTGCGGACGATCTCGATCCACGGCAGCGGCTCGTGGTCGCGGCGATCGATCAGATCGAGAAGCACGGCATCGGGCAGCTGACGGTGCGGAAGCTCGCGGCGGCGGCCGGCGTCAACATCGCCGCGGTGAACTACTATTTCCGGTCGAAGGAGGCGCTCGTCGCGGCGGCGCTCGAGGGGTCGATCCGGAACATGCTGTCGGACAGCGAGGATTTCCTCGCCCGGATGCCGGGTGATCCCCTGGAGGCGCTGAGCGGGCTGCTCGGCTACTACCTCGAGGGCGGGATGCGGTACCCGAACGTGGGCAGGGCCCTCCTGCACGACGCGTTTCACGCGGACGACTACAGCGGTCCTTTCCCGAAGCTCTTCGCGCCGGTGATGGAGCGCCTGCGCGATCTCGTCCAGGCGGCGGTCCCCGGGCTCGACGAGCGGGCGGCGTCGCGCCGGGTGGTGGCGGCGCTCTCGGCGGTCTTCTTCCCGACGTTCTTCGCGGGGCTTTACGAGGGGCTGAGCGCGCTCGGCTCGCCGGCCGACCGCCTCGCCTACGCGAGAGAGCTGGCGCGGCAGACGCTGGCGCCCGTCGCGGTCCCGGAGCCGGCGGGGCCGTCGCCCCAGGGCAAGCGGTCGAAGCGCGGGTGATCCGCGGGGGATCGCGCGCTCCCGCCAGAGCGGCGGCTAGTCTCTCCCGCGCCCTTGCTCCTTCACTCGCACTGGGGCGGCGACGGCGCAAAGCACTCCCCCGCCGCGTTGCAGTACGTCCTGCCACACTTGAGCTTCGGCTTCGCATTGGGCAGCGGGCCGCGCGCGCCCGGCGAGGGCTTCCTGAGCCCCGCGGCGCTCATGGACGGCGCAGCGCTCGCGGGCGGCGCGGGCGGCGCAGCGCTCGCGGACTGCGCGGGAGCGGGTGCAGTGCCCGGCGGCGCGGCGGTCCCGGGCGCGGTCGCCACCTCGGGCGCCTCCGTGACGGTCCCGGGCGCCGTCGCTGCGACCCCGGGCGCCTCCGCGGCGCTGGACACATCCGGCGCCGCGCGGTCGGGCAACGGCGCCTGGGAGCGACCGCAACCGGAGCTCGAGAACGCCGCGAGCCCCACGGCCACGGCAACGACGCACGCTCGTGAGCTCATCCTGTTCATCACCGATGGCTCCGTGCCCACGCGATCTCGCTCTGCCCGGCCGCGATCGCGTCCATCCACGCCGCGAGCCCCGGATATGCCGCCTTCACCTGCTGCGCGTACCCGGCGAACGCCCCGGGATCTCGCGCGGCCTGAAGCTCGGCGGCGAGCCCGCACGCCTCGGGCGCGAACACGCCGCCGAGCACGCGGAGCCGCGCCGGGTCGACGGCGTCGAGCTCCTCCGGGCCGTGGATCAGGTACTTCATGAGCCTCGGATACCGCAGCGGATCGCCCGGATCGGCGGGGGGCGCGAGCCGGGTCGGATCGGACGGCGGCCGGCGGAGCCACCGCCCGAACGAGCCGGCCGCCTCGACCTCGGGCCGGAGCTCGTCGAGCGACGCGCGCTCCGCGCCCGTGGGCTCCCGGAAGCGCAGCCGTCCGCGGCCGCTCGCGGCGACGTGCGGCGGGGCTCCGTAGAGCAGCACGCCGTCGACCTCCCCCGCCGCCAGATCGTCCGGCAGGAGCTCGGCGATCTCCACGAGGAGCCGGCGGACCTCGCCGGCCCGCAGGCGGAAGCTCGGCGCCGAGAGATCGGCGTCCACCACGGCCGTGGGCGCCTCCTCGAAGAACGGCTCCGCCTCGCCCGGCCGCCACAGCCTGATGCCTATCGCGCCCCGCAGCGCCGCGGGCGACGGCAGCGGCAGCCGCATGAGCGACGCGCCCGGCGGCACGCTGCCGATCGTGATGCCCACGAACATCGGAAAGCCGAGCACATACTGCGGCTCGACATCGATGCCCACGAGGGCCGGGCCCGGAGGTGTGATGTCCGGAGCGCTCACTTCCACGCGAGCCCCTTGTTGTCCTCGAGGTGGACCCGCCTCACCTCCTTGAGGTGCCTGCCGCAGACGTCGCTGCCGGTCTTCCCGGACGTCCCCCGGATGAGGTTGCGCTTGTCGTCCAGCATCCAGTTGGGCCTGTAGTTCATGCAGCACGTCTTGTCCCGCGGCGCGCGGAAGTCGAAGTACCCGCACTTGTGCGGCATACCGAACGCGTGGACGAGCTCATGGACGATGGTCCCGACGATGCGGCCGCGGTACGTCGGCTTTGGCAGGCCGGTGCCCGCGTCGCGGTAGCCGCTGTGGTGCGTGAACATGATGGTCCGGCCGGCGAAGTACTCCTTGCCCTTGGCCGTCACGGTGGGGCTGATACCGGCGGTGTAGAAGGCGCCCGGGTTGAACAGCTTGACCTTCACGTTCGCGGCCATCCCGTAGCCCCCGGGGGTCACGGCGCCGCCCTTCTTCCGGAACCTGGGCGAGTAGTTGAACCGCACCTTGTACGCATGCGCGATCGACCCGTCGCCCGCCGTGAAGTCCGGCTGAGCGTCGTGCTCCACGATCCAGCAGCGCGTGATCGGGCCGGCCGCCGTCGTCTCGGTCTGTACGCTGAACAGGTTGAAGCCGACCGTCTCCGAGCCGGAGGTCAGCTCGGCGAAATCCACGTCGGGGAACGTCCCTGGAACCTCGAAGAACTCGAAGAGGTTGGCGCCCGCGCCGCCGCTCTTCAGCTCGACGTCCCCCTCGAAGACCTTCTCGCCCTTCTTGATCGGCAGCGGATGCGGCTCCATCGCGGAGATGACGCAGAACCAGCCGGGGTTCGACCTGTTCGAGAACACCTTGTTCACGTAGGCCACGCACTCGGTCTCGAGGTCGTCGTCCTTGGGCGCCATGTGCGGCTGGTCCGGCACCTCCCTCTCCGGCTCGCAATCGAGCTGGACGCAGCACGGCTCGAACGGCACGGGCACCTCGTCCATGGGCAGGGCGAACGCGCTCTTCATGCGGACGGACTCGACCCGGATCCGGTGCCACATCGTCATGATGCCGGTCTCGGCGCCGAACCCCTCCACGTCCGTTGCAGCGTCGATGTCTGCCCGGAGGATGACGTTGTCCCCGGCCGTGTCCGGGCAGTGGAAGACGACCTTGCTCTCGTCGCCGACGATCGTCGTCTTCGCCTCGGTCGCGGCCGCGGACGCGAGCGCGAAGCCGGCGACCGCCTCCCAGGGCGGGCTCTTCGCTGGCTTGCCCTCGTTGTCGGCTGCGCGCGAGCCCTTGTGATCCCCCGCGGCGTCATAGTCCTTCTTGTCGACGTACGCCCCCCACGCGGCGTGAAAGCCGGGATCGTCGTTGGTCGGGTCGTCCGGCTCGACGACCGTCCACCGGATCTTCGCGCCCGCGGGGAGCTTCCCCCGCTGGATCGTCACCTTGGCGGTGAGCTGGATGAGCTGCTTGTCCTTGGCCCAGCTCCCGGCGAGGTCGCTGTTGAGGTACACCCGGCCGAGGTGGTCCTGGCTCGTGTACCCGGGCCTCGCCTCGGCGCGCTTCACCCCCGGCGCCCCCGGCGAGATGGGCGCGTGAAGCCCCAGGATCTCCGTGATGGAGACGAGCACGGTGTTCGGTACGCGCAGCGTCGCGCGCGTCTTCTCCCCTTCGGCGACGCGGGGCACGAGCGCCGCGCCCGGCGCGGCGGGCACCTCGCGCGTGAGCACATCGCAGCGCAGGAGCGGACCTCCGCCGAGCTCGTGGACCCGGGTCGGGTAGGGGCTGCTCAGGCTGCCCGTCACGGCGCCGAGGCGCTTCGAGCCGGCGTCGCCCTGATCGTCCCAGATCTCGACGGCGACCGGGATCGCCCCGTTCGCGGCGACCTCGAGCTTCCACGGGATCGCCTCCGCCGTCAGATCGACCTCCCTGGCGCCAGCCGGGATCGGCTTGCTGCGCCCGAAGCGCCGCCCGGCGATGAAGCCCAGCGCATACGGCTTCTTCGCGCCGGCGAGCAACCCGTCGACGCCGAGGACCCTCTGGAGGGTGATCGTGACCGCGGCCGTCTGTGCCATTCGTTCCTCCTCGTCACGCGCCGTCGTGGCGTTTCAGGAGCTTCGCCCGCGTCGCGTCGTCGAGGACCCCGGTCGGCGTCAGCCCCGACGCCGACTGGTACCACGCCACGGCATTGGCCAGCTCGGGCCCGTCCTTGCCGTCCACCTCGCGGGAGAAATAGCCGAGGTTCTTGAGGCGCCCCTGGACGCCGCTCGGGACCTCGATGGGATCGAGGTGCCCGAGCTTCAGCGCCCAGGTGACCCCGCCTGCGCGCGCCGTCTCGTTGCCCGGCGTGTCCGGCCAGGCCGCGAGCTCGGCGTCCTCCAGGTCGGCAGGGATGGGGTGCTCGATGGGGCTCTTGCCGTCCGTCGTGCCGGCGACGACGACGTCGCGGTACGTCAGCTCGTACGCGAACGGCTCCTCGACCTCGAGGAGGAGGCGGAGCATCGTCTTCGGGACCTTGACCGTGAAGACGTGCTTCCCGCCCGTCGGGACCTCGACCTCCTTTGGCGCCGCGTCCGGGATGATGAGGACGTCGCCCGGATAGATGAGGTTCGGGTTGGGGCGCTTCTTCTTGAACTCGGCGTTGTCAGGATGGTTGTAGATGACGCGCCAGTCGGAGAAGCCGTACTTCGGGGCGATGCTCGAGAGGCACTCTCCCTGTCGGACAACATGCTGGTGGGGCATCGATCATCCCATGATCCCGGAGCGAGCATCCGCGAGCAGGCGATGCGTCGAGCAACGTAACTCGCCCGAGCGGCGCCCTCAAGCGCCGCGAACGGGCCGGCGCGCACGGCCGTGAGGAGCGGGGGCGACCGGGGGGCGCGACGGCCAGGCCCCCGCATCGATGCCCTGACCCGCTCCTGGCCCGCGCTTGACTCTCCCCCGCGCGGCGTGATGCCATGGGCCAGGGGCGAATCGAGAACGCGATGCGCGACCGCTGGGGTTTCGGCTGCTTCCCTGACAAGGTGTGGATCGCCCGGCGGTATGATGCGCCGTTGCCAGACGGGGCCAAGGCCCTTCCTGCGCTGGAAGCGACGTGGCGGCTGGAGGCGTGGCTCGCCGACGGCGTCCAGGGCAGGGTGCTCCTCGCCGAGATCGGCGAGGCGCTCGGCTTTCCGGTGTCGGCGGGGCCTGCGCTCGATCCGAGGGCGCTCGGAGCGCGGCTGCGGGAGGCGCTCCTCGACGGCCGCCTCCACGCCTACCGGATGCCGTACGTCGCTTCCGGCGCGCCCTTCGCGCCGCCCGAGCTGATCGAGCGCGACGCGCCAGCTCCTGCGCCCAGGGAGGACAAGACATGGGTCGGGATTCAGCTCATGGACGACGGGGACCCGCCGCAACCTGTCCCGTTCAAGAGATACCGTATCGAGCTGCCGGACCGCTCCGTTCGCGAGGGATTGCTCGATCAAAACGGCCAGGCCGTGATCGTTGGCATCGATGCCGGGACATGTAAGATATCGTTCCCCCAGCTCCACGCGGACGACTGGCGGCCCGCCTAGGCGCACGTTGCCCTCCGGGCGTTGGTCTGGCCCCGGATGCTCTTGCGGCTGCGCTCAGCAATCGAAGAAGCGGCGAAGCCCGGGGCGGATGACCTCCTCGATGGTCTCATCGAGCAACACCCGGGCTTTCAGGCCGCTGCACAGCCCGAGCTGCTCCCCGTCCGGCGGGGCGTCGTGGGCCGGCAAGTGCGCGTGCTCGTGCTCCACGAGGTGCCGGAACGCGACGGGCAGGTAGCGCTCGACCGCTTGCCGCTCTGCCGAGGAGAGCTCCGGCGCGACCTGCTCGAGGAGGCGCCAGCCGAAGCGGGCGTGCCCGACCTCGTCGGCATAGATGCGCGTCAGCAGATCGAGCAGCGGCCCGGGCGGCATCTCCAGCCGCTCCGCGCCGATGAGGGCCACGGCCACCGTCTCGCTCATGCAGCAGATGTGGATCACGTTGCGGAGCGCGGCCGCGCGGGGGGGCGCGTCGCGGTGCAGGGGGAACTCCGGGCGTTCCGGGACGCTCGCGGTCGCCGTCCCGCCGAGGGCCTCGACCACAGCGCCGCAGAGGATACCGTGACGGCGCTCCTCGTCGGCGAAGCCCCGGCACGCCTCGACGAGCTCCGGCGGGAAGCTCGCCTCGGCGAGCTGGCTTGCGAGCGCCTCGAACACGGCCGACGACCCGTGCTCGTTCACCATCCGCGCATGCCAGGTGCGGATCGCCGACGGGAACAGCGCCGCGGGATACCCGCTCACGTCGAAGGCACGCGCGCGCGCCTCGCCGCGGAGATCGAGCGTCGCGGCGTTCATGCGACCTCCGACGGGGCATCATAGGCGTCGAGCGCCGGCGGGACCGGGGGGCCCCAGGGCGTGCAGAACTTCTCGTTATAGAGCTCCGCCTCGGGAGCGACCACGTTGCCGAAACAGCAGACGTGCCGGACGGGCTCGGCGTCTCTGTAGGAGATCGCGTCGGCGCCCACGCCCACGATCAGGGCCGTGCAGCAGTTCACGAACGAGGCGTCTCCAGCGAGGGCCGCCCGCTGCTCCTCGGAGAACACCGCCCCGCGAGCGGGCACGCGCTGCGCCGTGTAGTCGAGACAGCAGTCGAGCTCCGCGCGAGGGGGAGCCTCCGTGTCACCGAGATTCACCTGCTCGGCGCACGCGAGCCCGGTCGGCATGGGCGGCGCGCCGCCCGCGCCACCCGCGCCGCCTGCGCCGCCCGCGCCACCCGCGCCGCCTGCGCCGCCCTCATCGGGCGTCGGGACGACCCCACTCCCCGTCGAAGCTTCCCCACCGCCGCCGGTCGTCGCCCCGACTCCGGTCGTCGCCCCGACTCCGGTCGTCGCACCGCCGGTCGTCGCACCGCCGGCCGTCGCGCCGCCGCCGACCTCCGCCGGGATCTCCTCGTCGGGATCCAGCGGTGACGACTGCCCGCCAGAGACGTAACGTCCGCTGCAGCCCGCCAGAGCGCCATAGGCCAGCGCTCCCATCGCGACCCTTGCTGCTGCACGCAATGCTGCCCGTCTCGTCTCCTCACGCATAAGTTCTCCTCCAGTAAAATAGGCTGTTTGCCGCAGGGCGCGGCGCGGGCCGAACACTCGACCCATGTGCACCAGTGTAGGCGCGCAGCACAGCGAAGAGAATCTGCATTTTCCGCACACCATTGAACTGAAATTCAGAACAATGGCGCTGCGGGATCAGCTCAGGAGTGCGTCTCGCGGTCCGTGGAACGGTACGCCCCCGGAGGAACCCCGACCTCCCGCCGAAACGCGACGTTGAAGGCCGCCTCGTCCTGGTAGCCCACGGACGACGCCACCTCGGCGAGCGCGAGCCCGGGCCGCTCTCGCAGCGTCTCCTTCGCGAGCTCCATGCGCCAGCGCGTCAGGTGACGGAGCGGGCCCTCCCCCACGTGCTCGCGGAAGGCGAGGGCGAAGCCCGACCGGCTCATGCCGGCCTCCCTCGCGAGCGAGGCCACGGTCCACGCGCGGGCCGGGGCCTGGTAGAGCGCGTCCAGGGCGCGAGCGACGCGCTCGTCCGCGAGCGCCGCGCGAAAGGAGCCAGGAGGCGCGGGGCGCTCGAGCTCCGCGCGGATGGCCTGCAGGAGGAGCAGCTCCGCGAAGCGCGCGGCCATGACCGGCGCGCCCGGCCGCCGGCCGCGCACCTCGTCGCGGATGCCGTCCAGGAGCCGGCCGAGACCGGGCACCGGCTCACCGGCCCCGCCCTCGAGGAGCACCACGGAGGGCAGCGCGCGGAGCAGCAGCGACCGCCCGGCGCCCGCGACATGCATGGCAGCGCAGAGCACCACCGTCCTCGCGCCGTCGCCGCCCAGCCGGCGCCGCACCGTCTGCACGCCCGGCCGAGGAGGCGAGAGCCAGCGCTCCTCATCGACGACGGCTGCCCCCGGCCGGTACCTCAGGCAGTGCGGGACGCCGTGGGGCAAGAGCAGCAGATCGCCCTGGCCGACGCGGATCTCTCGGTCGCCGAGCTCCAGCCACATCTCGCCTTCGAGGAGGTGGTGGAGCAGGACGATCTCTCGGGGGCCGATACGGGCCCCCCACGGCGCGCCCAGCTCGACGCGGCCGAAGAGGCTGGTCTCGATGCGCACGTGGCGGAGCAGCGCTGTCAGGACATCGGGCATTGGACGATCACAAAAGAGCGCTGGACCCTATCACATGGAGGACCCCCCGGTCCGTCGCCATGGTTCAGCCACCGATTCACGAGGAGGCTACCATGGACGTTTTCATCACCGGCGCGAGCGGCTTCATCGGATCTGCGGTCGCCCGCGCCCTGGTCGTGCGCGGCCACCGGGTGCGCGGGCTCGCGCGCAGCGACGCGTCGGCAGCGAAGGTGCGGGCCGCTGGCGCAGAGCCGATCTGGGGCAGTTTATCGCAGGTCGACGTGCTCGCGCGCGCGGCGGCGGCCGGCGACGGGGTTGTGCACACCGCGGCGACGACAGGAGAGGATCGCCCGGCCACCGACGAGGCGGCGGTCACGGCGATGCTCTCGGCCATGAGCGGCGGCGTCTTCATCACGACGACCGGGGCGCCGCGCGCGCGCTCCTCGCGGGTGCCCGTGCCGGAGGAGGAGAGCGTCAACCCCGGCGGAGCGCTCGAGTGGCTCGTGGCGGCTGAGTCGCGCGTGCTCGGCGCGAAGGGCGTCCGCGGCCTGGTCGTGCGGCCGCCCATCGTCTATGGCGACGGCGGAGGCCCGGTGGCGGGCCTGGTGCAGGGCGCGCGCGCCGCGGGGGTGGCGCGTACTATCGGCGATGGCGAGAACCGCTGGTCCACCGTGCACGTGCGGGATCTGGCGGCGGCTTACGCGATGCTGCTGGAGTCGGACGCAAGGGGCGTATTCCATGCCGCCGAGGCGTCGCCCGAGCCCATGGCGGCGCTCTTCGCGGCGATAGGCGACGCCGCCGGGGTCCCCGTGGGCTCGTGGAGCCTCGCGGAAGCGCTGCCAGCGCACGGCCCCCTCGCCGGCTTCCTGGCCATGGACGCCGCCCTCGACGCGACAAGGCTGCGCAGGCTGGGCTGGACGCCGGAGATCGGAGAGGCGCTCGGAGGCATCGGCGGCGCCCTGCGCGACCCGGCGCAGGGATATCGCGCGCCATGAGCCGCGCCGAAGGCTTCACGGCGAAGCGCCGTCGCGCGCGGCGCTCGCCGGCGGCGCCTCCCCTCCTCGCCTGCTGTCGAGGGTGAGCAGAAGGAGATAAGAAAAGGCGCAAACAACGAGGCTGCCAAACACGAGCATCGGCAGCGAGTACGCCAGCCGCTCCAGGCCCGCCCCCTCGATCAGTTTGCCGGTAAGGGCCGGAAGGACCATGCCGCCGAGGCTGTCGCCGACCAGCACGAGCCCGGTCACGAACGCCGTCATCGGCACGATCTGCCCCACGAGCGTGAAGCCGCTGGGCCAGAGCGGCGCCATGAAGAGCCCGAGCCCGAGCGCGACACCCCACAAGAGCGCGCTCGAGGGCGGCAGGAGCAGCATCATCGCGGACAGCACGAGACAGCCGCCCAGCCCCACAGGGATGACCTGGCGTGGCGTGAAGCGGATCGCCACCGGGATCGAGAGCAGCCTCCCGATCGTGAACGAGAGCCAGAACCCCGAGGTGAGGTACGCGGCCCCGGTCGCCGAGACGACGCCCAGCGTGAGGGCATAGGTGTAGATCCAGCTCCCGAACGAGATCTCCCCGCCGACGTAGGCGAACAGGTACAGCACCGCGACGAGCACCGGCAGGAGGGGCAGCGCGCGATCCGCGCCCTTCGCTGCGGCGTCCTTCCCGGCCTTTTCCTGGGGCTCGGGGCAGTGTCGCATCGAGAGCACGCCCAGGGCGACGAGCGCCGAGAAGGCGGCCACGGCCCAGTACGCCGCGTGGTAACCACCCCAGGCGCCCGGGATGCGCGCGACCAGCAGCGGCGACACGAACGCGCCCAGCCCGAAGCAGAAGTGCAGCCCGTTCATGTAGGGGCTGACCTTCTCCCCGTGCGTCCAGAGGAGCAGCGCGTTCGCGCCCGTGTTGATGAGCCCCTCCGCGAGACCCCGGCAGAACGCCAGGACCACAAGGAGCCATAACCACGGGACGGCCGGGATGACAGCGAGGCACGCTGCAGCGATCAGGTGCGCTCCCCCGAGCAGGTTGTGCCCGTGCACGCGATCGAACAGCTTGCCTCCCCAGAGCGTACCGAGCGTGTAACCAACCCCCCCGCCGAGGAACAGCGAGCCCATGTCCCCGACGCTGGAGCCCGTCTGCCGCGCCAGGTCCGGCAGGGTCGGCCCGGTGATCGCCGTGATGAGGCCCAGACAGATGAAGAGCCCGTAGTAGCCGGCCGTCTGGCGCAGCGCCCGGTCGCTCCGCCGGCTCGAGACCGGGCGCTCGTCCACGGCTGCAATGCTCATCGCTTCACCCCTTTTACCCGATGCAGGGGCTCGTGTGCCGGCCCCGGCGCGGCCGGGTCTGCGGGAGGATCGTCGGCGCGCGAGGCGCTGGCCGCGCGCTCCCGCTCGTGCTCGATGCGCCACGACTCGAAGGCCAGCGCCTGGAGCGCGGAGAGGACGAGGACGGAGACGTCGGTGTTGACGTAGAGCCAGATGAAACCCAGCCCGAGGCCGCGCACCAGCAGGGCCACCGCCGCCCCGACGGCGACGTTGCCGCCCCAGAACAGGAGGCACACGCCCACGCAGCGGATCGCGCGCCGGAGCGCGGCCGGGAGGAGCCCGGCGCGCATCCCCCGGCGGCGCCCCGCCGCATAGATCACGCAGGACGTGGCGGCGACGACGCCCAGGATGTAGAGCGCGTCCGGCACGGCTACACCTCCCCGCGGAGCCGCGACAGCGCGCGCGCCGCGAGCTCCTGGAGCAGCCGGCCTATCGCCGAGAGGCGGTCCCCCGGGGTGTTCGACGCCGGCGACCCCTCCGGGACGGGCGCGGCGAGGACCTCGAAGCCCGCGCGCTCGAAGAGCCGGCGCGCGCGAGCGATGCGGTGCGCTCCGGTGACGAGCAGGATCCTCCGTGCGCCCCTGGGCAGCAGGAGCTCCGCGCTGCGCTGGGCTTCCACCGCGGTCGTCAGCCCTCGCGGCTCCGTGAGCAGGGCCGACGCGGGGACGCCGAGGCCCTGCGCGAGGCGAGCGCGCGACTCGGCCTCGCTGGCCGGCCCGTTGCGGCTGCCGAGCATCAGCACGAGCGGCGCTCGCCCCTCACGGTACAGCGCGACGGCCTCGACAGCGCGCCGGAGGGAATCCTCGGGGAGCCGCCCGTCCGGATCGACGTCCGCGCCGAGAGCGACCACGGCGTCGGCCTGCCCGGCGTCGGGCGCCGACGCCATCCAGCGATCGAGCGGCGCGGCGACCGGGGTGAACGCAGCGACGGCGAAGGCCATGAGCCCGATCACGCCGGCCGCGGTGCTCAGGCGGTCCCACGCTGCTTCCATGCGCATGGCGTCGGATCCCTGGAGCGGCCCCTACGTGGCGCCCAGGAGGGCGGGCCTCGAGGAGCGCGCGAGCAGCCGCCGCGCCTCCAGCTCCTCCGCGACGCCGTGGATGGCGGCCTCGACGCGCTCGAGCGTCTCCTCGCTCATCCGGCCGTGCAGGGGCAGGCAGACCTGGCCCGCGCAGAGGCGGTCCGTGTTCGGGAGGGTGGCGCCCGCGGGGAAGCAGTCCAGCGCGTGCAGGGGCGGGTAGAAGTACCGGCGCGCCTCGACGCCGCGCCGCGCGAAGGCCGCGATGACGTCGTCGATCGGGGCGTCGATCAACCCGACCCCGAGGTTCTGCCCGTTGGGGCTCACGCCCGGCGGGATGCGCTGGGTGCGGTACACCTGCGGGTGCCGGGACAGGGCCGCGCGCAGCCGCTCGAGGTACGTCCGCCTGCGGGCCAGCGCCTCCGGGAGCCGCCGGAGCGACGAGAGCGCCAGGGCGGCGCGCAGCTCGTCCAGCTTGGCGTTCATCCCCGGGACCGACGCCGAGAGCGGCTGCGCGAGCCCGTGGTTGCGCAGCCGGCGCATCGCCGCGCTGACCTCCCGGTCCGGGGAGACGACAACGCCGCCCTCTGCGGCCACGAGGACCTTGGTGGCGTGCAGCGAGTAGGTCGTCGCGGTGAGGAGCGCCTCGGCCTCCCGGCTCGCCGTCTCGGTGCCCATGCCGTGAGCGTTGTCGTAGATCACGGCCGCGCCCGCGCCGCGGGCCTCGCGCGCGATGGCGGCGAGATCGGGCGGGACGCCGAACACGTTGACCGGGAGGACCAGCGTCGCGCCGTGCTCCGCGAGCAGGCGGCGCAGGTGCCCCGGATCCAGCGTCCAGGTCTCCGGGTCGATGTCGCAGAAGACCGGCTCGAAGCCCGCGTGCACCGCGGCGTTGAGCGTCGCGATGAAGGTGAAGGCCGGGAGGATCGCCCTGCCCCGCCGCACCGCCGCGGCCTCGATGGCGAGGCTGATCGCGACGGCGCCGTTCGAGACGGCCACGGCCTCTTCGACGCCGAGGAACGCCGCGATCGCCCGCTCGAAGCCCTCCGCGAGCGGGCCGCCGTTGCTGAGCCGCCCCGAGCGCAGGACGTCCGCGATCTGCGCCGCGATCGCGTCCGGCTCGTCCACCTGCGGCGAGACCATGGGGATGAAGGGTCGCTGGTCGCTCATGCTTGTCTCTCCGGACGAAGGCGCTGGTGGACGACGCGGCCGATGAACTCCGGGATGCCGAGCAGGTACCGCCGCCAGAGCCGCCGCGGCTCGACCGCCAGGCGGTAGAGCCACTGGACGTGGTTCCGGCGCACCCACTCGGGCGGGTAGGCGACGGCGCCCGCCACCTGATCCAGCAGCCCCCCCATACACCAGGTGGCGCGCACCTGGAGCGCCGCGAGGTGCTGGCTCACCCAGAGCTCCTGCTTGGGCGGGCCGAGGCCGACGATGAGCAGGGCGGCGCCCGAGCCGTTGATCTCCTGGACCACCGCCGCCTCCTCCTCGGGGGCGAAGTACCCGTGGTGAACGCCGGCGATCCGGAGCCCCGGGCGCTCCGCGGCCAGGCGGCGCGCGACCTCGTCGGCGATCCCGGGCGCGCCGCCGAGCAGGAAGACCGAGGCCCCGCGCTCGGCGCAGAGGTCCACGATCCGGCCCAGCTCGATGGGGCCCACGTTGATCCGCTCCGGGCACGGCCCGCCCAGCAGGCGCGCCGCCCAGACCACCCCGATGCCGTCGGCGTAGACGACGTCGGCCTGGGAAACCGAGGCGCGGTAGGGCGACTCGCGCGCCGCCAGCGTGGCGCAGTACGCGTTGACGTAGGTGTAGTAGTCGGGCCTGGCGCGCTCCGCCTGCAAGGCCTCGTCGAGGCGGCGCAGCAGCTGCTCGAAGGAGAGCCGCGTGACGGGGACGCCGAGGACGTCGACCCGGGGCGCGATCGAGGGCGGAGCGACGGTCATGCCTCGCCCCTGGCCGGCGCCACCTTGTCCTGCGCGCTGATGAACGCGCGAGGATCGCTGACCGGGGCGCGATCGACGACGGGCCGCGCCTCGTCGGTGCCGAACATCGCGACATAGTCGCCGTGGAACCCGTCGCAGATGTCGCGGAGCGCGCAGCGCTGGCACCCCGCGCCCTTCTGGTAGCCGTTGTGCTCGACGCGGTTCAGCGCGTCGTGGCGGTAGGCGGCGTCGCGATCCCCGCGGCGGCGGAGGAGCCGGTAGGACAGCCCTTCCAGCTTCCTCATCACAGGTCCGAGCCGCGGGTTCGTGTCGGCGCGGAGCATCCGGCCCCGGAGGTCGATCGCGTCCGCCAGGCGGAGGAGCGGCTGCCGGAGCCGGCCGAGGCGCGGCCGCGCGCCGAGCGGAACGGGCGGCGACACCGCGCCGGCCCGCATCCGCTGCGGGCCCTTGTTGGTCCAGGTCCAGCTGGCGAAATCCCACTCGTGCGGGTCGTACGAGAGCTGCTGGTAGTTGTACACCGACGGCCAGTGGCGCTCGGGGACGATGCAGTGGGGCAGGTACCGGACGTTCGCCTCCACGCCGGCTTGCGCGAGCACGTCGAGGGCCTCGTCGAGCGGGCCCCGCAGGTCGCCATAACGAGGCACGTTCTCCGCGGTGCGGGCGCCCTCCTTGCGCTGGTCCGCGAAGGGGTTGAAGGCGAGGAAGTTGACGGCGCGCGCCCCCAGCTCCACCGAGAGCTTCGCGATCGCCGGGAGCTGCGGCACCGCGAGCTTGGACATCACGCAGTTCACGCGGAACGGCACGTCGAGCGCGATGAGGTGGTTCAGCGCGCGCATCTGGCGCACGTGCGCGCCGCTCACGCCCACGGCCACGTCGTGCGCCTTCCCGAGCCCCTGGACGCTGACAAGGAAGTCGGCGACGCCGGAGTCCTTGAACTGCTGCGCCTTGTCGCGCTTGTCGAGCACCAGCGCGTTCGTGATGAGCGTCGGCGCGAGGCCGATCTCGGCGCAGTACCGGATCAGCGCATGGATGTCGCGCCAGATGGTCGGCTCGCCGCCCTGGATGTCGATCGCGTTGTTCCCGTAGAACTCGACGAGGGTCCGGCAGATCTCCTGCGCCTTCTCCAGCGACATGAACGGGTGCTCGGGGTGCTCCTTGTCCTCGATCCGATCGAGGAAGTAGCAGAAGTGGCAGCGGAGGTTGCACGTCTGCCCGAGCCACAGCACGCCGCGGCGCGTGAGCTCGCGGGTCTGGCCGTGGGGGCGCGGCGCGGCGGCCGGGCGCGCGGCCGGCACCGCCAGGGCGAGGGCTCGCTCGAGCAGGATCTCCGGCGGCTCGATGTCGGCCGAGACCAGCGACTCCTTTCGCCTGAGCTGCACCAACGAAACGTTGCCATCCGTGCTGGTCTTCACGTGGTCCTCTCCTGGATTGGATCCTTCACGCGCGGCGCGGCGCCACGCCGCTCCACGTGACCGCTGACGGGAAGTTGAACCGCACCGCGATCGGGGCGATAGGGGAGCGGCATGCGCGCGCGGCGACCTCCGGTGAGGGATCTCCTCCATCCATGACGTCGTCCGCGCTCCGCGAGGACGCCCCGCCTCCGGCGAGGCGAAGCGTCTCGGGCAGCATGGCGCTGAAGACCGCGAGCGATCTCGTCTCGCGCGGCGTCCGCATGCTCCTCGCCGTCGTCGCGGCGCGGCTCCTCGGGCCGGCGGGCTTCGGCGACTACAGCTACGCCTTCGCCGTGGGCTTCCTGCTCGGCGAGCTCGCCGACCTCGGCCTGCACCTGTTCATCGCGCGGGAGGTGGCCCGCGATCCTGGCGCTCCCATCGGCCCGCTCGTGCGCCTCAAGCTCGCCGTGACGCTGGCCGCCAGCGCCGCCGGCCTCGTGGTCGGCCTCCTCGCGGGCGCGGCCTCGCCACGCCGGACGCTCGTGTGGCTGCTGGCGGCCGCGTGGCTGATGGCCTCGTTCGTCGAGATGCTCAACCAGGTGTTCCGCGGGCACCAGCGGATGGAGCGCGAGATGCTGGTGGCGGTCACCATGGCCATCACGTCCTTCGGGCTGGGGACGGGCGCGCTGCTCTCGGGGCTCGGCGCGCTCGGCCTGGCGTGGAGCCTCGTCGCGGGCCACCTGGTCGCCCTCGCGCTGGCGCTGGCCCTCGCCGCCCAGCTCCTCGAGCGCCGGCAGTGGTCCAGCGAGGGCGCGACGCTGCCGCAGGGCTTCCTCCGTGAGGCGGGGCCGCTCGCTGTGGTGATGCTCGCCAGCCCCCTCTACTTCCAGCTCGATCTCCTGATGCTGGGCTGGATGAGCACCCCCCACGCGGTCGGCGACATGAGCGCGGTCCAGCGCATGATCGGCGGCGCCATGATGCTGCCGGGCGTCGTGCGCGCGGCGGTCTTCCCCGCCTTCGTCGCCAGCCGCTCCGCGAGCGCCCGCAGGCGCCTCGCCACGCTCACCTTCGTCGGGCTCATGGCCGCGGGCGCGCTCATGAGCGCCGTGGTGTGGTGGATGGGCGGGCCGCTCGTCCGGCTCGTGTTCGGCCCCGACTACGCGAGCGCCGTGCTGCCGCTGCAGCTCCTGACCACGGCGCTCGTGTGGATGCTGCCGGAGTGCGCCATCGGCCCGATGCTGTTCGCCGCGGGCCAGCAGCGCCCGTACGCGGCCCTCTGGACGGCCACCGTGCTCCTCATCACGGCCGGGGACCTGTGGGCTGTGCCCGCGCACGGCGCCGCCGGCGCGGCCGCGGTGAAGCTCGTGGTCACGCTCGGCCTGGTGGCCGGCGAGGTGATCGTCCTCTTCCGCGCCAGGGACCACCTCGGGGCCTCCTGAGCGGCCGAGGAGCCGGCCTTTCTCGGCGTCGTCGATCACCCGGCGCACGACGTCAGTAGCTCCCCACGCCGAAGAGCATGCGCAGCGGCGTGATCGCCATGATCTTCAGGTCGCCCCAGAAGCTGGCGTTGGTCAGGTAGTAGATGTCGAGGATGACGCTCTGGTCGAAGGTCACCTGGTTGCGCGCCACGACCTGCCACAGGCCGGTGATCCCGGGCCGGCCCTCGGTCCGGAGGCGGTGCCACGGCTTGAGCGCGTCGAACTCCGCCATCGGATAGGGCCTCGGCCCCACCAGGGCCATGTCGCCGGTGAGGACGTGGAGGAGCTGGGGGATCTCGTCGAGGCACAGCCAGCGCAGGACGCCGCCCAGCCGCGTGATGCGCGGATCCCTGGGGTCCTTGGGGATGACGACCCCATCGTCGCGCACGAAGCCGGGGATCTCGCCGCGGATGACCGAGAGCCGCGCGGCGTCGCCCCTGTCCTCGCCGTCCCGGCGCTGCGCCCGCATCGTCCGGTACTTGAAGAACCGGAACGGCTTCCCGCGCAGCCCTGCGCGCGGGGCGACGTGGAACGGCCCGCCCGGGGACTCGAGGTGGATCAGCAGCGCGATCGTCAGCCACAGCGGCGCGCCCCCGAGCAGCACCGACAGGGCCACGAGCTTCTCGACGGCCCGGGTGGCCGCGGCGTCGAGGCCGCCCCGCTCGCCGGAGCCGAACCGGACCACCGGGAGCCCCTCCGCCGTCCGCTCGGACAGGTCGAGGCGCGCCGCGAGCCACTCGAGGTCCCGCGAGGCGATCGCGACGGCCTGCGCCCGCCCGCGCGCCCGCCGCAGCACCTCCCCCACCGCGTCGAGGCCCTCGACGACGACGGGAGCGCCGGGATCCAGCGGAGGAGGCGGCGCGGTTGCACCTTGAGCGAAGGACGTCGTTGCACAGGTCAAAAAAAAACCTCCTGGTGGTCTCCGGTCCGGCGTCGCGGCGGTTCCCCCGCCCTGCCGTCTCGCCTCAGCCCTCTCTCACATGGCCACGGCGAAGGTCCCCTGACCGCGGTTCAGATCGTCAATCGGCTCCGGACCGTCGACGCTCACGACGATCGAGCTCCGTTTGGCGAGCTCTTCGACGCGCTCCTTGACGCGGAATCCGCTGGGGACCCTTTCCACCGAGATCCCTCGGCTCACCGCCCGCTCGACAATGCGGTCAATGGATTTGTGCAGCATCGGCTCGCCCACCCAGATGGGACGCGCTTCGCGGGCGGGCTTTGCGCGAACGAGCGAGCCCAGGTAGCGAGGTGAGCGGTGCACGCCGTGCATGATAAGGAACTCGCCCCCAGATGTCATCGGTCTTTGTAATTACTATTTCCTATGGTAAGGGGTTTTCGACCAATCACGGCGCCACGGCCCAGAGCTTTACTGAACAGCGCGTCAAGGAGGTATTTTTCCGATGAGTGCGAGCAAGCGAATCCTGGTCACGGGTGGGGCTGGTTTCCTCGGATCGCACCTCTGCGCGCGGCTTCTGGCCGACGGGCACACCGTGATCTGCGTCGACAGCATGGTGACGGGGCGTGACGAGAACCTCGGGCCGCTGCTGAAGAACCCGCGGTTCGAGCTGCACCGCTGCGACGTGAGCGAGCCGCTCCGCTTCGAGGTCGACCAGATCTACAACATGGCCTGCGCGGCGTCGCCCGTGAAGTACCGGGCTGATCCGGTGCACACGCTCAACACGAACGTGTTCGGCGCGATCAACGTCCTCCGCCTGGCGCAGGAGCTGGGGGCCCGGGTCCTGCAGGCCTCCACCTCCGAGATCTATGGCGACGCGCTCGTCCACCCTCAGCACGAGGACTACTGGGGGAACGTCAACCCCATCGGGCCGAGGGCCTGCTACGACGAGAGCAAGCGGGTCGCGGAGACGTACTTCTGGGAGTACCGCCAGACCCGCAACGTCGATACCGTCATCGTGCGCATTTTCAATACCTATGGCCCGAACATGGACCGGAACGACGGCCGGGTCATCGCCAACTTCGTCGTGAAGGCGCTGCGCGGCGAGGCGCTGGAGCTGTACGGCGGAGGCCACCGCACGCGCTCGTTCTGCTTCGTCAGCGACCTCATCGAGGGGCTGGTTCGCGTGATGAACGCCAAGGACCTGACCGGGCCGGTCAACCTCGGGAATCCGGCCGAGACGAGGATGCAGGACCTCGCCGAGCTCATCATCCGCAAGACCGGCGGGCGCGCGAAGCTGACGATGAGCGATGCCCTCATCGACGATCCCCAGCGGCGCAGGCCCGACATCTCCCGGGCCACCGAGCTGCTTGGCTGGCGTCCTGTGGTGGATCTCGACTCGGGCCTCGATCGCACGATCGACTGGTTCCGCCCGCGCGTCTGACGTCCGGCGACTTTGGCGCATCCCCTCGAATTTTCCGGGGGAAAGTTCACAGGGAGGCGGGGAGACGGGGAGTAAATTCCCATCAATCTCCCCGTCTCCCCGCCTCCCTGTTCAATTTCCGGCCCCAATTGAGGGGATTGTCAGCCGGCGATGAGTGGAAGCGCCCTGTCGGGACGGGCGCTCAGCCGCCCTTCGACGGGAGGCGGCCGGAGGTGGCCATGACGCGCCCGCCGCGGCCGGCGCTGACGTCTGCCAGGATGCGGTCGCGCTGCGCCCGGATCCGCTCTCCGAGCACGCGGTGGATCGCGGCCCTGAGGGCCATTCCCCCGAGCCCGCGCGTGACAGCGCCAGGCCCCGGCGCCGATCTCAGCCGGTCCAGGAGGATCTTCGCCGCCGTCTGCGCCGAGAGCAGGCGGGCGCCGTCGCGCCGGTAGAGCTCCGGGTAGCTCGAGCGCAGCTGCTCTCTCGCGGCGGCGTTGCGCGCCAGCGCGCGGACCACGTCGGCCATGCTGTCCACCTCGAAGTGGATGGGCGCCTCGGGGACCACGACCAGCGCCTCGCCGGCGACGAGCGCCGTGAGCCACGAGTCCTCGGTCACGAGGTCGACGGGCAGCCGAGGGAGCGTCCCGGCAGGCAGGAGCCCACGATCGGCCATCACCGCGCCCAGCCGATCGCGATCGATGGCATAGAGGCGACCGGAGATGTAGTCCTGACCGAGGCTGGTCGTCAGCAGGCCGAGGACGGTGCCGAGCGGCGGGGGCGGCGCCCCGCGCGGCTGCTCGAAGGCCGCGGCGACGGCGGCGCGCGGAGAGCGCTCCAGGGCGCGCAGCAGGGCCGAGATGGAGTCCCCGTCCGGGCGCACGTCCGCGTCCGTGAACACGAGGCGACGGTTGCGCGCCCGGGCCACCAGGGCGTTCCATGCGTTGTTCTTTCCGAGCTCGCTCTCGATGACGGCGAGCCGCGGCTCCCGCCCCCGGAACGCCTCGACGACGCGCTCGGTGCCGTCCGTGCACCCGTTGAGACAGACGAGGATCTCGTCCACCTCGGGGCCGAGCCGCGACAGCTCGGTGAGGGTCGCCTCGATGGTGCGGACTTCGTTGTACGCCGGCAGGCAGATGCTGGCAGCCATCGACTCCGACGCATACCACCACGCCGGCTCGGGTGTCACGCGGCGCGCGCCGCGCGGGATGGCCACCCAGGAACTGACGATGCTGACGATGCCGACGACGCGAACGACGCCGACGCGCCCGCATCCACTGCACGAATTTTATGCTTGGATAAGGCCCTTGACTATGTTTGCATAAAAACAATCCCGCGTCACTCAAAAGTCCGCGGAGGTTCGCGCCGTCGCGCTGGTTTCACGCCTGACGTCATCGTGATCCTTGGGTGTGCGGTCCAGGCGCGGCGCTGAAAGGAGAGCTTATGCACAGGCTTTTTGCGTTCGTGCTGGCTGGAACGGTGCTTCTGGGAGCCTCGCCGCCGGCGCATGCGAAGCGGCCGATCCTCGCCGAGGGGTCGCCGATGCACGGCACCAATGGGATGAATGTGGGGCCGGATGGTCGGCTGTACGTCGCGAGCTTCCTTGGCAATGAGATCGCCATCGTGAACCGCAAGAGCGGCACCATCGTGGATCGGCTCGACGCGTCGGACGGCATCGATGGCCCGGACGACCTCACGTTTGGCCCGGATGGCTCGCTCTACTGGACCTCGCTCATCCCTGGCAATGTCGTGCGGCACGCGCCGTCGGGCGAGATCACCCAGCAGTTCGTCGCGCCGGGGGTCAACCCCATCACGTTCTCCGATACGGGGCGGCTCTTCGTGGCGCTCGACTTCTTCGGTGATGGGCTCTACGAGGTCGATCCGGAGCTGTCGGCTCCGCCGCGCCACATCGCGAGCAACCTCGGCTTCCTGAACGGCATGGACTGGGGGCCTGACGGCAGGTTGTACGGGCCGATCTGGACGCAAGGCAGGGTGATCAGCATCGATGTGGACTCCTGCACCGGCGCGGTCGATCCGGAGGTGGAGTGCGACCTCCAGACGGTCGCGGACGGCTTCTTCATCCCCGCGGCGGCCAAGTTCGACGCGTTCGGCCGGCTCCACGTGGTCGATCAGAACGGCGAGGTGGTGCGGATCGACATCGAGACGGGCGAGAAGGAGGTCATCGCGGAGCTCACGCCGGGGCTCGACAACCTCGCCTTCGACCCGCAGGGCAATCTCTACGTGTCGAGCGCCAGCGACGGCTTCATCGTCCGGATCAGGCCGAACGGCCATGTGCACACGATCATGCCGGGCGGCATGATCATGCCCGGCGGCGTGGCCGTGACGACCGAAGGATGTGCCGAGTCGGTCTATGTGGCCGATCTGTCGTCGCTGCGGAAGTTCGATGGGGACACGGGCGCTCCGCTGGGCGTCGAGCGGTCGTTCCTCGGCCAGTCGGAGTTTCACGCGCCTGCCACGGTGTCGGCGGACGGCTCGAACTTGATCTTGACCGCGTGGTTCAGCAGCGTGGTTCAAACGTACGACCCGGCGACGGCGACGGTCCTCGAGACGTACAATAACTTCGTCTCACCGCTCAACGCGGTCCGGTTCCAGGGAGCTCTCGTGGTGGCCGAGCTCGGCGCGGGGCCGGGCGCGGCGCGCATCGTCCGCCAGACGGCTGGCGGCCCCGTGACGCTCGCGCCGATGACCGTGCCCTCGGGCCTCGCGGTGTCGGGAGGCGACCTCTGGGCCGCCGACTGGGCCACGGGCCAGATCCTCCATGTGGCGGCGGGGGGCGTGACGCTCTCTCCGCCTATCGTGGTGGCCGACGGCCTGGATCAGCCGGAGGGGATGGCGGTCGATCTGGACGGCACCCTGCTCGTCGTGGAGGTCGGGAAGCGCCGCCTGCTGCGCGTGGACCCGGCGACGGGGGACACCTGGGTCGTGAAAAAGCACCTCAAGGTGGGGCTCGAGGCGGTCACGGGGACGGTGCCGACCTATGCGTTGAGCAGCGTCGCCGTGGGCCCGTCAGGGACGATCTATGTCTCTGGCGACAAGGACAACGTGCTTTATCGGTTCTGACCCGATTGCGACGAGGAGGCTCTGTTCTCGTTCGTCCTCGCCCCTTGAATCCACACGTGAGGCTCGCCGCCTGCTGCCCTGGCCAGGAGCAGCAGGCGGCCCATAGAGGATGAGCCCCGTTTCGCGTAAGCTCGCGGGCTGCATGACCGCCCCGACGCTGACACGAAGAGACCTCAACCGGGCCACGCTCGCGCGACAGATGTTGCTCTCGCGGGAGCAGGCCTCGGCCGTCCACGGGATCGAGCGGCTGATCGCCCTCCAGGCCCAGCTGGCGCGGCCACCTTTCATCGGGCTCTGGTCGCGGCTCGCGGCGTTCCGGCGCGAGCAGCTCGTCCAGCTCGTCGTGCGCCGCGAGGTCGTCCGGGCGCCGTTCCTGCGCGGCACGCTGCACCTCGTGAGCGCAAGGGACTACCTGGATCTGCACCCGGTCATCGCGCCGGTGCTCCACGCCGGGATGCGGTCGGTCCTCCGCGAGCGCGCGGACGCCCTCGACGTCGCTCGGCTGGTCGCCGAGGCGCGCGCGTACTTCGACGCGGAGCCGCGGACCATGGACGAGCTGCGCGATCACCTGGCCGAGCGCTACGCCGACGGCGACGTGCGGGCCATGGCCCTCGCGGTTCGGATGCACCTGCCGATCGTCCAGGTGCCCGGCGAGACCCCGTGGGGATACCCGGGAACGGCGGACTTCGCCCCGGCGGCGTCCTGGCTCGGCAAGCCGCTCCGCGACGGCGGCGCCCCGCAGGCGCTCGTGCTCCGTTACCTCGCGTCGTTCGGCCCGGCGACAGCGACCGATGTGCAAACGTGGTCCGGCCTGACCCGCGTCAAGGAGGTGCTCCACGCCTTGCGAGAGCAGCTCTGCGTGTTCCGCGACGAGCGAGGCCGGGAGCTCTTCGACCTGCCCGACGCGCCGCGGCCGCCCGCGGACACCGCCGCGCCGGCCCGGTTTTTACCCGATTACGACAACCTCCTGCTCGCGCACGACGACCGCACGCGGGTCATCGCGGACGAGCACCGCCCGCGGATCGTCATGTCCGCCAACCTGCGCATCCTGCCGACGTTCCTCGTGGATGGCTTCGTGGCCGGCACATGGACGATCGAACGGAAGAAGGCCACGGCCGCGCTCGTGCTCGAGCCGTTCGAGGTGCTTGGCAAGGCGGCACGCGAGCAGCTCGCCGAGGAAGGGGAGGCGCTCCTTCGATTCATGGAGGAGGACGCCGGCACGTTCGAGGTGCGCTTCGGGAAGTCAGGAGCCGCGAAGGCGCCGGCCGCGCGGGCGAAGGCCAGCGGGGCCGTGAAGGCGCCGGCCGCGCGGGCGAAGGCCAGCGGGGCCGTGAAGGCGCCGGCCGCGCGGGCGAAGGCCAGCGGGGCCGTGAAGGCGCCGGCCGCGCGGGCGAAGGCCAGAGGACGTTGATCGCTTCAGCCTTCGGAATCAGGGCCGCCATCGTCCTCGGAGTCGGGCTCCTCATCCTCCTCTGGCGCTCGCCCCTCTCGAAAGGTGCGCTGATCGTCGGGATCGGAGAGCTCGATGCAGAAGGTCTGCCACTCGCCGTCGTCCCCGAGCACCGCGACCCACCAGTCTCCTTCGTGAGCCCTGCTCTCGCTGAACTCCCACGTGATCTGATAACCGTCCTGGTTCGACCAGCCTTCGCCGTCCGCATAGATGAGCCCGGTGGTCTCGCGCTGAATGCACGTCATCACCGCCCGCAGGGCTTCCATCGCTTCGTCATCCCTCGCTTCGTCATGGGTGTAGTGAGGAGTGAAGCTGTAAATGGCGCGAACGTCCCGCAGGTGCTCGGCGACCCATTCCGCGCCTGACCGGGGTTCGACGCCCTCGAGAAGGTCGATCATGCTCGCGATCTCTTCGGCGACTGCCGCAGGATCCGACTCGCGGTACATGGTCGCGAAGGGCTTCGCGGGGGGGTCGCTGGGATCGGCGTCATCCGGCGCGAAGCGGAGCTCGATTTCCTGCCAGTCCGCCTCGACGCCGCTGACGATATCGTAGTCTGCCTCGAAGTCGGAGTAGAGCGGTACCTCGATGGAGTGGCGCGTGGCGCAGACGGCGCTCTTGGTGACCACGAACATCCAGTACGCCATGTCGCCGACGAGTAACAGGCCCCGGCGCTCCACGCAAGTGGCCGAGGAGGCGGAGGCCTTCCGAGGGCGGAGCGCGCCCTGCAGCTGTAGAGTGGAGGAGGCCTGTCGATAGCCGATGAGTCGCCGCGAAGTGACCGGTCACGCTCATGCCGCCGTCCGGATCGATGGCGACGTCGGCGGCGACCTGCGCGTGAGCGCCGCCGACGCGCTTGCTCCAGAGAGGGCTCCCCGCGGGCGCGCATGCCGGCGCGACTCCATCGCGGTCCTCGCCGCCCGCGCCGCCAGCGCGGCCGCACATTCACAAGAAAGCTGGATCCCGTCCGGGTCCACCCGCGTGCAGAAGGACGAAAGAACGCCTGCATCGAGACACTTTGTAAGTAGTCTTACCTAACCACTTGTGCTGGAACGCCTGACTCGCTATCGCCGGCACTTATCGGGTATGGTGCGTGTCCGAGGGATCGCACCGATGCGCAAGAATTTGATTTCGATTGGGTTGCTCAGCTGCCTGCTCTGGTCCTGCACCTCGTCCACGTCGGCTCCGGACGATGACGCGACCACGGGCGACACCACCACCACCAGCAGCAGCGCGAGCACGGCTCAAACGGGCGGAACATCGGCGAGCGCCGGGGGTGGCGCGGGCGGCAGCAACGCCGGAGGCAGCGGCAGCACGTCGGCCGGTGGGGGTGAGACGAACGAGGGTGGAGGCGGCGGCACGGACAGCGCTACCTCCGCAGGCACGGGCGGCGCGGGGACAGGCGGCGCGGACACGGGCACGGGCGGCACGCCTGATGAAGGCCCCCCCAAGAACCTCGCGGAGAAGTACGCGAGCCTCTTCCCGATCGGGGCAGCGGTGGATTCGCAGTCGTACATGACACACGGCGCGCTGCTGAAGACACACTTCAACAGCGTCACCGCCGAGAACGAGATGAAGTTCGAGTCGCTGCAGAGGAACGAGAACAGCTTCAGCTACGACGCGGCGGATCGCATCGTGAACTTCGCGGTCACGAACAAGATGAAGGTCCGCGGGCACGCCCTCGTCTGGCACAGCCAGAACCCGGCATGGCTGTTCTCGAACGGCTCTGGCGGCACCGTGTCGAAGCAGACCTTGCTGACACGCATGAAGAACCACATCAGCAACGTGGTGCGTCACTTCCGGGGCAAGGTCTACGCGTGGGACGTCGTGAACGAGGCCATGATGGAGGATGGCTCGTACCGCACGGGCAACCTGGCCGATGGCCAGAAGAGCCGCTGGTACGAGATCCTCGGCGAGAGCTACATCGCGGAGGCCTTCAAGGCCGCGCATGAAGCCGATCCAGACGCCAAGCTGTTCTACAACGACTTCTACAACTACATCCCCGCCAAGCAGCAGGGCATCTACAAAATGCTCAAGGGCCTGCTCGACCAGGGAGTGCCGGTCCACGGCGTCGGGCTGCAAGCCCACCTCAACATCGAGCCCTCCACGGTGACCACGAACCAGGCGTATTACCAGAACGTCGCCAACATGGAGGAGGCGATCAAGCTTTATTCATCGCTCGGCCTGGATGTGCAGGTCACGGAGCTCGACATCTCGCTCTACATCCCCGGCGTGACGTACAACCAGAGCACGTTCTATACGGCCGCGACCTTCACGGACGCGCTGAAGGCCAAGCAGGCCGCGCGCTACCGCGAGTTCTTCGAGCTGTTCCGGAAGTACAAGTCCGTGATCACGGGCGTCACCTTCTGGGGCATCGCGGACGACAACACCTGGCTGTCCGAGTTCAGCTCGGGGCGCAAGGACTTCCCCCTGCTCTTCGACGGCAACCACAACCCCAAGCCCGCCTACGACGCCGTGGTGGGCTTCTGAGGGTCATGAAGGCCAGACGAGCCGGCCTGGCCCGGCTCGCGCTGGCTACGCCGAGCCCGCACAGCGGGCGATGACCTGAGCCTCCCGCCTCCCACGGGTGTGGCCATTTCCGGCCACCGCATGGCCACTCATGGTCATTGTGCACGTGATTCCCGTGCTTTATCCCTCTGCCATGAGCTCCGAACGCGCGCCATCCTCCACGACGTGGGCCGTGGGCAAGGCCCTCTGCATCCTGTCGGCCGTCGCTTATGGCCTGTTGACCGGGCTGATCGATATCCTCGATCCGCATCACCTCCAGAACCCTGACTGGCCCGGACACGCGAGGTTCCACCTGCTCTGGCAGATCAGCGCCGGGGCCCTCGGCGCGCTCGCTTCCATCTACCTCTTCTGGACGGCCACGCCGCGCACTGTGGAGCGTGTCCGGGCGGGGGCCTTCCTGGGTGCCCTCCACATGGGCGGATTCATCCTGGCCACCGTCTTCAAGAGCGCCGCCGGCGCCGAGTTCGACGCCGATGGTCGCGTCCTCCTCGGCTTCCTCCCGCCGAACATGCTGCACCTGGGCACGTCCGCAGCGCTGCTCTTCGCTGGCGTCTCCCTGTGCCACAAGAAAGGGGCTGCCACATGAGCCATCGCACCGTCTCTGCTCCTGTCCTCATCATCGGCGCTGGCCCCTCGGGGATGGTGAGCGCGCTGTGCCTCGCCAGGCGCGGCATCGAGTGTATTCTCATCGAGCGCCGGCCGGGCCTGGAGAGTCACCCCAAGGCCCACGAGCTCTCGGCGCGCTCGATCGAGATCCTCCACGAGCTGGGGCTCGGTTATGGCGAGCTGTCCGCGGAGGCGTCGCCGGAGGACGACGCCGCCAAGATCCTGTTCTGCGGCACGATCGGCGAGGAGTTCGGCTGCATCGATCTGCGAGCCAACGGCGTCGGGCGCAAGTACCGAGAGCACCTCGAGGCGCCCATGCCCTACCTCAACATCTCGCAGGTCGAGCTGGAGAAGCTCCTCCGCGAGCGTGTCTCGGCCTCGCCGCGGATCCAGGCGCTCCATCACCACCAGTGGGAGTCCTTCGAGCAGGACGCGGAGGGCGTCACGAGCCGGATCACGAACAGGACGACAGGCGAGACCTTCGCGGTCCGGAGCCAGTACGTCATCTGCTCCGACGGCGCCGGGAGCCGGAGCCGCAAGGCCCTCGGGATCGAGATGAAGGGCCCGGACAAGCTGCTCGACGTCGTCAACGCCTACTTTCAGGCGGATCTGCGCCACGTGGTCCGCACCCGGGGCAAGCTCTACTTCATCTTCTCCCCCAAGGCGCCGGGCAGCGTGTTCATCGCCCACCACGTCGAGAAGCGCTGGGTCTTTCACCTCCCGGTGGCGACGCCGCACGAGAAGATCGAGGAGTACACGCCCGAGGTGATGCAGAAGAAGATCAAGGCGGCGCTCGGGCGGGACGACGTCGAACTCCAGATCACGTCGATGAGCCACTGGCGCATGACGGCGCAGGTGGCGGAGCGCTTCCGCAGCGGGCGCGTCTTCCTGGTCGGCGACGCCGCCCATCGCTTCCCGCCCACGGGCGGGCTCGGCATGAACTCCGGCATCGGCGACGCGCACAACCTGGCCTGGAAGCTCGCCATGGTGATCGAGCGGCGGGCCGCGCCCGGCCTGCTCGACAGCTACGAGGCCGAGCGCCGCCCGGTCATCGAGACGAACTGCGACGAGAGCCGGCTCAACTTCGAGAGGATGAGCGAGGTCGCGGAGGCCTTCGGGATCGAGGTCGAGGAAGCTCAGTGGGTCAGCGAGAAGCTGGCGAGCTCCACGATGCGCGCGCTGCCGGCCCCGCTCCGCGCCTGGACCGAGCGGCAGGTCCAGCACTACGGCGAGAGCATCCTCTCTCGGTACCATCGCGATCCCTCGGTGCGAGAGCGTGTCCTCGCGGCCATCGCGCAGCAGAGGTCCCATTTCGATCGGATAGGGCTCGACCTCGGCTACACGTATGAAGAGGGCGCGCTCCTCGGCGACGGCACGAGGCCGCCGGAGGTCGATGACCGGGTGTCCTCGTACGTCCCATCGACGCGGCCGGGCGCGCGGTTCCCCCATTTCTGGCTGGACGGGAACAGGAGACAGCGCGGCAGCCGCTCCATGATCGACTATGGCGCTTCGATCCTGCTGCTCGGCGCGGCCGTCGAGGCGCTGCCCGCGGACCTCGAAGCGCTGGAGGATGTCGAGGCGCGCCACGGCGTCCGGCTGTTCAGGCTCGGCTCGGCCGACATCCCTGCCTGTCACCAGGCCGCCGTGCACGCGCTCTCGCAGATCGAGCAGGACGGCGCGCTCCTGATCCGGCCGGACGGGCATGTCGCGTGGCGCCAGCAGCGCGGCGTGACGCTCTCCGTGGAGCTGATCGCGTCGATCGTGGAGCAGGTCTACGGGGCGTAGCCTGTTCGGCCGGGCGGCGGCTCAAGCCGTGTCCCGCGGCGCGCCGACGAACGCGCTCTCGTCGTAGTGGCTCCGGGGGTTCCACGCCGCGTAGCCCGCGCAGCCGGCGTCGTCGATGGCGCGGATCTGCTCCTGGATGTGCCACGGCGTGTACTCGTACCGCTGCATGGGGCGCGAGCTGTCCAGATCGAACGCCTGGATCCAGCTGCGCAGCAGCCCGATGCGCCCGGGCAGCGCTGCCACCCTGCGCCAGCCGGCCGAGAGCGACGCGTACAGGATCTCGTAGGGGTGATGCGCGGGGTTCGCGAACCCGAAGCTGCCAGGGCCCCAGTGCGATGGGTACGGCATCGGCATCACGTAGTCGAAGAGCTCCACGGCGTCCTCCAGCCGCTGGCCTATCCCGTCCTGCGGCCCGAGCAGCGTGAACCCGAAGACATCCGCGGAGATCGCGCGAGACGCCGCATTGCCGACCTCCGCGCGGAGGAACTCGAAGAAAGCGCGGATCGTCGGCGCCCTCTCCTCGATCGGCGTCCGAGACCGCGGCTCGCGGGCCGCGCCATAGCGCACGTAGTCGTAGTTCACCTCGTCGAAGCCGACGTCGTACGCCCGGAGCGAGATCTCCGCGATCTCCCGCCATCGCGGCTGCGAGCCTGGGTCGTACCAGCCCCGCGGGCCGCCCTTGAACGCGACGAGCCGGGCGATGAGGTAGATGCCGGCGTCGCGGAGGGCGCCCAGCTGGGCCCTGGTCACCTCGTCCCGCTCGAAGAGGAGCGCGCCCTCCTCCGATCGGATATCGATCACCATGGAGTTCAGCTCTGTCCGCTGGACCAGGGAGGAGAGCCGATTCAGCCGGTCCACGCTCCTCCCCGCCGCGAAGTTCACGTAAATCGCCTTGGTGATCGTGGGCATGCTGTTCCCCCCGCCGAGGGGAGAGCACGTCCCCGGCCAAGGGAGCACCGGGCGCGCCGGAACACCTTTCGCAGCCCTTTTCAGCGGGGAAATTGAACAGGGAGGCGGGGAGACAGGGAGTATTTGAAGACTTACCTCCCCGTCTCCCCGCCTCCCTGTGAACTTTCCGAAGAATTTGCGGGGGATGCCTCAGGCGCCGCCCCCTGCGCCCCGGGTCACCCGCGCATCGCCTGGATCGGGCTGATCCGCGCAGCGCGGAGCGCCGGGAAAAACCCGCCGAGAAGGCCCATCACCGCCGCGATCGCCACCGACGTCAGCAGGATCCCGGGCGTCGGCTCGAACGTGAACACGACCTCCGACCAGCTCGCGAAATTGACGGTCGAGAAGCGCACGAACCTCATCCCGAGCGCGGCGAGCACGCCGAGCGCCCCGCCCGCCAGCGCGAGGAGGACCGACTCGATCAGGAACGACACGAGGATGCTGAACCGCGAGAAGCCGAGCGCCCGCAGCGTGCCTATCTCGCGCTGCCGGTTGGCGATCGACGAGTGCATCGTGATCATCGCGCCGATCATCGCGCCGATCGAGAAGAACACCGCGATGAGCACGCCCATCACCTTGATGAACATGCTCGTCCCCTCGGACTGCTTCTCGTAATAGACGCTCTCGCGCATCACCTCGAGCCCGAGGGTGCGGTTCTGCTCGATCGACGCCTCGAACGCGTCGAACTTGCTGGCCGAGGCGAGCCGCGCCCGCACCGCAGAGACGCCCCCCTCGCGGCCGAACGCCGAGCGCGTCGTGTGCAGGTCGGCCCAGATCTCGGACTCCGACGAGGAGCCGCCGTCCTCGAACACCCCCACGACCTTCACCGGCCGGTTCTTTCGCAGCTCGAACGACTCGCCGAGCGACAGGCCCTTGAAGCGGCCCTTGATCGCCTTGCCCACGATCACCTCGTCCGTGCCCGGCTGCGCCGGCCGGCCCTCGATGATCTTCACCTGCGAGCGGAACGCGAGCACGTCGTCGGGCACGCCGCGCACCTGCACGTTGGAGATGCCGTCCGTGCCGAGCTTCTCGAGGAGGATGACCGCGATCACCTCCCCCACCCCGTCCGGCTTGCCGTCCTGCCGCTTCGCGACCTCGGCGCTCGCGAGGATCACGCCGATCTGCTGCTCCTCGATGCTGCTCACCATCTCGGCGTCGGAGCCCTTCCGCATCACGATGGCGACGTCGTCCCGCGCGGTGCGCCCCAGGGTGCGCTCCACGCTGTTCGCGAGCATCAGCACCGACGCGAACACGAACACCACGAGGCCGAGGCCGGACGCCGTCGCGAGGGTCGTCGTCTTGCGCACCACCAGATTTCGAACGTTGTAGGCGACGGGGATCATGAGCGCTCTCTCCCGCTTTCAGGGTGTCGAAGACAGGCTGCGTGGGTCGCTCACGCCACGCGCCGGAGCGCGTCGGTGACCGAGAGTTTCGAGGCGTTGTACGCCGGGATGAGCGACGCGACGAGCGACAGCCCCATCGAGAGCAACACCGCCATGACCATCGTCGAAGGCTCGATCCGGAAATAAGGGAACCAGGCGCCCATGTCCTCCTCCAGCCACCGGCCCAGCCCGAGCTCGACGATCGGATACGAGACCACGAGCCCGAGGAACCCGGCCAGCAGCCCGATGGTCGCCGCCTCCCCGATGATGAAGATCCTCACGTGCTTCGGCTCGAACCCGAGCGCGCGCAGCACGCCGTACTCCCGCGTCCGCTCCCGGACGCCCATGGCGATCGTGTTGCCGAGGATCATCATCATGATGAGAAGGATGATGATGGACACGACGTTGAGCGCCGTCAGCACGGCCGACATCATCGCCATGAACGACAGGTTCATCGCCCGCTCGCTCATCGTCGCCGTCTGGACGTCCTTCTCGTCGAAGATCTTGTCGATCGCCGCGCTGATGTCCGCGCTCCGCGACGGATCGTCGATCCGGGCGGTCATCCAGCCGATCTGGTCGCGCTGCCGCTCGGGGAGCGACTCGTTCAGGTAGTCGTAGTGAAAGATGAACTGCGACCTGTCGATCGACTTGCGCGTCGCCGTGTAGATCCCCGAGACGTTGAACTGCCACGTTCCGGGGTAGATCGTCCCCTCCAGCGTCACCGTGTCGCCCGGCTTCACCTTGAGCCGGGTCGCGAGGACGTCGCCCACGATGGCGCCCTTCCTGTCGCCCAGCCACCGCTCCATGCCCTCGGGCGAGACGACCATCTCATCGTAGACCTTGAAGAAGGTCTTCGACTCGACGGCCATCGAGGCGAAGAAATTGTTGGCGTCGCGTGGGTCCTTGGCGCCGAACCAGCTCATGAAGGACCCCTCCGTCACGCCGGGGACCTCGCGGACCGTGTCCATGTAGCGCTTCGGCAAGGGGAGGATGAACGAGATCTTGTGCCGCGTCGCGATCCGGTCCTTCGCGGCGTGGTCGGCGGCGACGTTCCACGCCGAGAGCACCGTCCGGAGGAGCACGAACGCGAGCACCGCCACCACCGCGCCGATCACGGTCAGCAGCGTCCTGAACTTGTTGCGAAGGACGTTCCTGGCGGCGACGGAGACGAGGTTCATGACAGGTTCCCCTTGTCGAGCCGGCGCGTCACCGTCGCGCGCTCGGCGGCCTGCGGATCGTGCGTGACCATCAGGATGGTCTTCTTGAACTCCTTGTTGAGCTTCTCAAGGAGGGCCAGGATCTCGTCGGCGCTCTTGCGATCGAGATCGCCGGTCGGCTCGTCCGCCACGATGATCGTCGGGTCGTTCACGATCGCCCGCGCGATCGCGACCCGCTGCTCCTGGCCGCCGGAGAGCTGCCGGGGATAGTGGCCCATCCGCTCCTCGAGCCCGACGACGCGCAGGGCCGTCTGCGCGCGCTTCCGCCGCTCGGACGACGACAGGTTCGTGAGCAGCAGCGGCAGCTCGACGTTCTCGACCGCGGTGAGCACCGGCATCAGGTTGTAGGCCTGGAAGATGAAGCCCATCGTCCTGGACCGGAAGCGCGCCAGCTCGCCGTCGCTCATCCTCGTGAGGTCCTGCCCCGCCACGCGCGCCGAGCCGCGCGTCGGGCGATCGAGCCCGGCGATCAGGTTCAGCAGCGTCGACTTGCCCGAGCCCGAGGGCCCCATCAGCGCCTCGTACGACCCCTCCGGGACGTCGAGCGTGATGTTGTCGAGCACCACGATCGGCTCCTTGTCGCGGAAATAGCTCTTGCCGACCCCCTGCAGCTCGACAATGGGCTTCGGCTTCCCGTCGCGATACCCCTCGGTCATTCGCTCCCCTTTTCCTTCTCTTTGATCTTCTGACCGTCCGCGAGGTCGGCCGCCGGCCTCGCCACGAGGCGCGCCCCCGGCGCCGGGCCGTCGAGCAGTTCCAGCCCACCGGGCGCGGGGCCGCCCACCTTGATGGGCACCATCCTCGCCTGGCCCTCGTTGACCACGAACACCACCTTGGCGCCGCCCCGCTCGACCACCGCGGCCTCCGGGACGACCCGCTTCGGCGGCTCCTTCATCGCCTCCTCGGACAGCGCCTCGGCGAGGAAGCTGACCCGCGCGCTCATCTCCGGCAGCGCCTCCTTCGGGTCTCCGACGAACTTCACCTTCACCGGGATGCTCGCCTTGGCGCGGTTCACCCGCTTGCCGATCTCGAGCGTCGTGCAGCGGTGTCGCTTCGACGGATACGCGTCGAGGACCACCTCGCACGGCTTGCCGGGCTCGACGAGGTAGAGGCGCGTCTCCGGGACATCGGTCTCGACGACGAGCGACGCGAAGTCGGCGATCTCGACGAGGTGCGGCAGCTCGAGGCCGACGACCTCCCCGACCTCCGGCGGCCTCGACATGATCGTGCCGCCGATCGGCGCGACGATCTTCCGGTCGGCCAGCGTGACGCGGAGGCTCTCGACGTCGGCCGCCGCGGCCTTGACCTCGGCGTCGGCCGCCGCGGCCGACTGGGTGAGCGAGTGCATGCGCGCGGTCAGGTCCTCCATCGACGCGCGGCCGGTCACCTGGCGCTCGACCAGCAGCCGCTCCCGCGCGACCTGCTGCTCCACCTCGACGATGCTCGCCCGGGAAGCCGCGGCGCGCGCCCGCGCCGCCGCGACCTTGGCCTGGGCCGCGGCCACGAGGCTCTTCTGGTCGGCGTCGTCGAGCTCCACGAGCAGGTCGCCCTGCTTCACCACGTCGCCTTCCTTGACGTGCACCCGCGCGATGCGGCCAGGGATCTTGGCCCCGACCTTGGACACGACCTGCGGGACCACATACCCGGTCGACGTCACGGAGATCGACGCCTGCGCCGGCGAGACCAGCGCGACCTCCGTGGTCGTGACCTCGGTCTTGAAGATCGCGCTCTGCGCCCTGGGCAGGGCGAACGCGGCGGCGCCGGCGACCGCCGCGAGCACGACCGCGGCGACGAGGACGGTGCGGAGCGGGCTCCGCCGATCGGGATCGACGTCCCGCTGGATCCGCAGCGAGGCGAGATCCGAGCTGAGCTGGTCGGACACGGTGTCTCCTTAACACGCTTCCGGCACCGCGTTGAACTTCTATCGCCCATTTCTGACGCGCGGCGCCACCCGCGCCCGACACGCAGGACGCGGCCTCGCGCTCGGCCCTGGAGCGGCGCTTGCCTCATATCGAAATCGCCTCCCGCCGTGATAATCCGCCCGTCCGGACCGCAATGCGCCGCACGGCTGTGCCCGCCGCGCCTCACCTGTGGATGCGCGCTCCCTCGCGCGCAGCGGCGCTCGGGCCTTCACGCGAAGCGCTCGGCGGGCCTCACGGCCGTTGGCTGGCGCACCAGGGCGTCGCTCCAGCGATGGAGCAGGAGCGGAACGTGAGGAGGGAAACCACTGCAAGTAATTGAAACTACGAGCGTTTGTCGAACCAACTTCACGTGCGAGGGCGCCGCGAAACGGCCGAAGTGCCAATCACCGCGATCCACGCGGCGGAGCAGGCGTGAGGTGCGCTGCGCGCCACACACGAGGTGGGATTGGTATCTGCGGCGCTGTGCGCCGCTGTCTGCGCCGACGCGGGGCGCGGGGCCGCGGTGCGGCTATGGTGCGAGAAGCGCGCCTTGCGCTCCCGGGCTCCCGAGACCAACACCCCGTCTCGACGCCCCGACGCCGCACGTCTACGCTGTCACGATGGGTTTTGTCGCGAGCCTTTTCATCGTCTACGGGGTCGCCGGGGTGATGCTGGGCGTCGCGGTCGCCATCGCGATCGGGCGCTGCCACCACCACCGGCGGCGCTCGCAGATCGCCGCGTATGCGCGGAGCCCTTCGGCATCCCACGGCGCGATACGCGAGGGGTTTGCGCTCCTGCGCGGCGAGGTGAGCGCGGAGGACACCGCGCCGGGCGACGCGGTGATCGCGGTCGAGATCCCGTGCGGCGGCCAGGCCGGCGCCGCGCCGAGCGCGTGGCAGACGCGGGCGCGCGCGTTCTCGCTCCGGCTCCCCTCGGGCGCCACGGTGCGGGTCGAGCCGGCGAGCGGCAGGCTGAGCCTCGATACCACCTTCGTCCCGACGAGACGTGGCGGCGCGCCCGCCTACGTGTCCGAGGTCCGCCCCGGCGACACGATCTACATCGCGGGCTCCGTGCGCCGCGAGATCGACGCGAGCGCCGCCGGCTCGGGGTACCGCGACGCCGCGCGGGCCTGGGTGCTCCGGGCGCCCGCGCACGGCAGCCTCTGTGTCGCTTCGGAGACGGTGATCGCCCACCACGCCCAGCGCGCGCGGTTCCACCGCTCCTGGGCGCTCGCGCTCGGCGGGGCGCTCGCGGCGCTTCACCTCGGCCTGTTCCGCGCGTTCCACGCGAGCATGCTCGGCACCGTCGAGTCGGCCGGGAGCATCGACATCGGCCCGGCCGCGCTCGCGCTCTTCTTCGTCGGCGCCGCGGCGCTCACCTACCGCACCCTGGCCGAGCAGACCTCTCCCTGGATCGAACTCCGCGTAGATCGCTCCAGAGCAACCTAGAGCGACGGTCACCCGCTTCGGATACGGGCCCACCTCGACGTTTTCGGTGCTCAGCGCACTGGAGTGCGCTTGCGCGCCGAAAACGCCGATCTGGGCCCGTCTCCTGTGCGGGAGACCGCCGCTCTGCGTCGCGTGTACCAGAGGGGGGCGGACACCGCTGTAGAGCGCCGACGATGAGGCAGCCCCGAGGAAAGCAACAGAAGGGAAGAGAAACCGCGAGGGGCGCAAGGGGCGGGCAAGAGAAGTTCTCGTCACTGGGACCTCGCGCCCCTTCATGCGGTTTCTTGACTTCCCGCATTCCTTGCCCTTGGATTTGGTTGGCCAATCGACTTCGAGTGGCCCGTGCCGCGCTGAGCCGGCATGTACATGTCGAGCGTCGGCTCGGCTGCGTCCCGGCGCGCTTCCGCTTGACGAAGAAGGTGACGGTCTTGCCCTCCGGCTGGTCGGAATCGACGCCGGGATTCTCACGCGGTAAGGCGAAGGCGCCATGTCCCCGTCCGACCCCTTGTTGGTGGATCACGCGCTCCCTCTCGGCTCGAGGCCGGCAAGGCCGCGCGGGTCCTGGCCGCGGCCCGCCTGGTCAAGCGCTTCGTGAGCGCCGGAGGGCGCCCCGACGCGACGCCCCCCACCTTCCCCGCGAGAGCATGCCATGCCCCTTGTGATCATCGTCTGGAACCCGGTGCACGAAGTCCTTCAGAAGCTCTCCCTGGGCCAGAAGTGGGAGGTGTTCGTTGCCGCGTTGGACGTCGCACAGAAGCGGTTCGTCGGCGTCAAAGACGAGCTCATCTTCGTCGCACCGGACTACCTGTTTCACAACGATGACGAGCCGTACACGACGAAGGACTTGGGGTTCTATACAAGCGAGATGGAATCCCTATCGAAACAGCTGCCGCCAAAACACCTTGTAGTGGCCGGCTCCATGCAGTGGGTCGATCGCGGCAAGAAGAAGCTGTCGGTGACCGCGCTCGTCGCGAGCAAGGAACCCGTATTTCGCTACGACAAGAAGCGCAAGGCGGACACCGAGGACTCCCCGCAGTTCGCGTTCAACCCGGGGACAACCACGGGCCACTTCAAATGGGGTGGGCTCTCCTGCGGGATCGAGATCTGCCAGGATCACGAGGAAACGGTCCTCCTCAGTGAGGTCAGGAACACCCTCGATATACACATCATGCTCTCGTTCGGCCAGATCCGGCGCGATCAACACATGGCGCTCAAACCTGGGGGCATATTCATTCAATGCGAGCTCGAGAGCTATGAATACTGGTATAAGAAGAAGCCCGGATTTGTTCCGGTGAGCAACATTTGTCGCTATGACGCCAAGCGTCATCAATATTCCAAGCTATTAATACCGCAGGTTACATCGATCGCGGACAAACCGGAGGAGACGACCCATGGTAACTTCCTGCTCGCCAAGACGGAACTCCACACGACGTTCACAACGGCGCCGCTCACGAGCTTGATCACGACCTCGACGACGCAGCCGTTCTCGCTCCAGCCGGAGATGCCGCTGCTCACGACCTCGACGCCGCTGCTCACGACCTCGACGCCGCTGCTCACGACCTCGACGCCGCTGCTCACGACCTCGACGCCACTGCTCACGACCTCGAGGACGACGCCGCTGCTCACGACCTCGACGCCGCTGCCGCTCTCGCCCCCGAAGACGACCACGCCGTCGTTCACTCTCCTGCCCCCGACGTCGAAGCCGGTGCTCCCTCCAACGTCGCTCGAGGTTCAGCAGATCCCCACCTGGCAAGAGGATGACCTCGTGTCGCGGTGCCCTCTGTGCCGCCGTAATTTCTCGTTCACGCTGCGCCGCCACCATTGCCGCATATGCGGCAAGGTCGTTTGCGATGACTGCTCCACGGCACGGAAGATCCTTCAAAGCCCCGTCCCGAAGCCGGGCTTCTTTGGAAGCAGCACGGTGGAGGAGGGGGCGCTGCGCGTCTGCGATTCGTGCAAGTGAGGGCAGGATGGCGCGCTCCCTCGTTCGATCCCATCCAGGCTTGGAGTGCTCATCCCCTGCCTCGTCGCGCTCGACGCCCGAGCGCAGGGCACTGCACGAGCGGCTCCTCACTCAGGCCATGGCCGAGGCGGCTGAGCGCCGGATGCTCAAGACCAAGGGCGGGAGGCGGCCGGGTAGCATGATAATCGACAAGCGTTTGCCCAACGTTGAGGACATGCTAAAATACGTGACATGGCCGCGCCTCAGCAAATGGTGACGCCCCAGCGCATTTTCGTGATGGGCGACCCGCAGGCGCCGATGGCCAAGGTGATGGCCGTGCTCGCGTCGCACGCGTTGCTCGGCGCGGACGGCCGGCTGGCCGACGACGTCGTGCTCGTGTCGATCGGCGATCACTTCGACTATGACCTCGATGATCCGGTGGGCGCGGGCGCGGAGGGGCTCAGCACGCTGCGCTGGCTGGCCAGCCACGATCCTGCGCAGGTGCGGCTCCTGTTCGGCAATCATGACGCGGCGCGGGTCATGGAGCTCGCCGGCCTCGACGACGTGCGGTTCGCTGCGGCGCGCGAGCTCGGGCGCTCGATCAAGGAGACCAGACGGCGTGAAGGCGCCGAGGCCGCCGCGCGGCGCGAACGCGACGAGTTCGCAGCGCAGTTTCCCGATGTAGCGACCCCGGGGCTCGCGGCGCGCGATTATGCGTCGTTCAGCGAGTCCCAGCGCGAGCTCGTCATCGATCTGCTGCTCTGCGGCCGCTTTCATCTCGCGCTCTCGGGCGTGCTGCCCGACGGCCGCGCGGTGTTGCTGTCCCACGCGGGCGTGACCACGCGCGAGCTCGCGATACTGGGCATGCCGGACGAGCGCGACCCGCATCGACTGGCGGCGGCCCTCGAGCGACAGTTGCGCGCCGCGGTCGACGCGCGGCGCGCGGAATGGCAGAGCGGCGCACGCACGCCGCTTTCGCTCGAGCCTCTCCACATCGCAGGCGCTGCAGGCAACGAAGGTGGCGGCCTCCTCTATCATCGGCCTGCGCACGTCGATCGCGTGGGTGGCGATCCGGCATGGGAGCTCGATCCGGCGCGGCCACGGCGCTTCGAGCCGCGTTCGCTCCCGCGCGGCCTGCGACAGGTCGCCGGTCACACCGGTCACAGGAAGTGCAAGGCGGAGCTCGGTCACGACTGGCTCACGGCGGCGGCGCACCAGAAGGAGATCGGAGGAATCCGCACGCTGCGCGTCGACGGAGACGTCGTCAGTTACGACGTCGGGATCCTGGACGATCGACCCGGAGCGGCCGACCTCTACCTGATCGACGGGGAGATGCGGTTTATCGCGGCCGCCGATTACGCTTTGCTCCCGCTCGCCGAGCTGCTCGTCCCCGCGTGAAGCCCGACGCCGCGGTCGCGAGCGCGACCGTCGCCCCCGGCGTCGTGTTCCCGGCGGTCGCCGGGGTCTACGCGACCGTGCGCCGCGAGGGCGCCAATCTACCCACATCGCCGCCTGCACCCTCACCAGGGGACTCACGCGCTCACCCGCGACCACGGATTGCCACCCTCGCAGCAAATCGCGCAGAATTCCGGCCGAGTTCGTTCGATCCGCCGAGCACAAGAGCTCATCCACCAACTCACGTGGTCTCACTGGGGTGGTGTTTTCATGTCCATTCAGGATCTCTCGCGATCCATGCCAGTCGCGCAAACATCATATCGGATTGGATCACGGGCCGTCCTCACGTGATTGTTTCACCCAGAGAGGCACGCTGCCCGTGTCAAGCCGGTAGCACGACTGTGGCCGCGGATTTGCTTTGAAGGGACAGGCACTCGCGAGGGTGCGTGGACGGCAGCACGGCGCGGCGATCGCGAGCGATCGTCGCGCGGGTCCGCGAGCGGATTGGCCGTCAAGTTACATCAGCAGCGGAGAGGCTGGCGGCGCTTGCGGCCTCTCCTTGACAGCGCTCCGTCGCGCCGCGCCCGGGCTCCTGAGGGGGATGGTGCGGCGCTCTCCGACATCGGGGGAGATGGGCGCATCGGACCGAGCCAGGAAAGGAAGATCCAATGAAGCGCTTCAAGTCACACCTCACCGCGGCTGCCCTCACCGCAGCGTGCGCGTTCGCGCCCGGCTGTCTGAGCCTCGACGCCGGTGACGAAGCGGGGCCGACCCCGACCGCCTCGGGGACGCTGACCGTCGCCGTCGCCAATGGCGAGGCGCGGTACATGCTCGAGCGAGAAGATGGGGTGTTCGTGCGCCTGAACCTCGACTCGATGACGGATACGGCGTCGGGCGCCGAGCCGTCGATCGACTGGCGCACGGCGAGCGGCTCCCCGGTGGACGTGTTCGGCACCGAGACCGACGACGGCGCGATCATGGTCGCCACGATGCGACCTGCCGAGGGGATCGGCGAGCTGACGAGCGCGCTCGTCACGACCGGGACCAAGCGCGTCCTGGTGCTGCGCGTGCAGTTCGACGGCGGCCAGACGCTGGGCACGGAGCAGGACGTGCGCAACACCATGGCCGGAGCGGCGACCCACCTGGCGGGCTCGTCGTTTGGCAAGATGCAGCTCGAGTACGACCTCGCCGGCCCGTTCAACATCACCTTCGGCAAGTGCGACGACTACAACCGATGGCAGAACGAGGCCAAGACCGCGGCGAAGAACGCCGGCTTCGATCTGAACGCGTACCAGCACTACATGATCATGGGGAAGATGGATTGCGGGTACGCCGGCATGGGCGCGCAGCCCGGCAACGCCACCTGGATCGCCGGCCTCTGGCCCGAGGTCGTCGTGCACGAGCTCGGCCACAACTTCGGCCTGTGGCACGCCTCCTCGCGGACGTGCCGCGACGCCGGGGCGACGGTGACGATGAGCAACGACTGCACCTTCGACGAGTACGGTGATCCGTTCGACCCGATGGGCAACGGCGGGAAGCAGCACTTCAACGCCAACTACAAGGTGAACCTCGGGTGGATCCCGTCGTCGCAGGCCCAGACGGTCACCGCCGACGGAACGTATACACTGGCCCCGATGACCGAAGCGAGCGCCGGGACCCAGCTCCTCCGCGTCAAGGGCCCGAACGACATCATGTACCAGATCGAGTTCCGCCAGCCGGCGGCGACGAACGTCGTCGACTCGCGCAACCTCTCCACGAAGGGCCTGCTCATCCATGCGTTCTTCACGCAGTCGCGAGAGAGCGGCCGGGCGCACCTGCTCGACATGATCCCTGGCGGGAACTTCAGGGACGCGCCGCTCGCCGTCGGCGCTTCTCATCAGCTCTTCGGGACGAACGCGACGCTGAAGCTCGTCTCCGTGTCGGCCACGGGCGCGCAGCTCCAGATCTCCGGCCTGGGCAGCGGCACGACCGACCCCGGGGGCGGCACCGGCGGCGGCACGGGCGGCGGCACCGGGGGCGGCACCGGCGGCACTGCCGGCCAGAGCCTGGCGGCCCTCCATTCCGGCAAGTGCATGAGCGTCAACGCGGCAAGCCTGGACAACGGCGCCACCGTCGTCCAGCGGCCGTGCACCGGGGCGAGCGACCAGCAGTGGCAAGTCGAGATCATCAGCGGCACCACGGCGACCGTGAAGAACGTGAACAGCGGAAAGTGCGCCGACGTGCAGGGGTCCAGCCGGAACAACGGGGCGAACATCACGCAGGCGGACTGCAACAGCAGCAAGAGCAGCCAGAAGTGGGACCTCATCGATCGCGGCAACGGCGTCGTCTCGCTGCGCTCGGTCAACAGCGGGAAGTGCGTGGATGTCTATGGAGCCAGCACCGCCGACGGCGCCAGGCTCGCCCAGTACACGTGCAACAGCGGGACGAACCAGCAGTTCCGGCGGCAGTAGCTAACCTCGCCTCGATGAACCGTATCGCTCTCGGGCTCGCGGCCGCCGCCGCGGGCCTCGCCCTCTCCGCCGCCACGCCCGCGCGCGCCAACGGCCGATACCCCACCGCCGGCCAGATCCTCGTCGATCCCGCCGATCCCGAGCACATCATCGTCCGCGCGACCTACGGCGTCCTCACCACCCACGACGGCGGCGAGCGCTGGTCGTGGATCTGTGAAGCGGCCATTGGCTACAGCGGCTTCGAGGACCCCATGCTCGTCGTCACCGCCGACGGCTCGATCCTCGCCGGGCTCTTCGACGGGCTCAGCGCGACGCACGACCGCGGCTGCGACTGGCACATCGCCGAGGGCGCGCTCGCCCAGCGCAACATCGTCGATCTGTCGATCGATCGCGCGGATCCCGCGAGCGTCCTCCTTCTCGGCTCCAGCGTCATGGCCAGCGACGCGATCTTGACGCAGGTCTGGGAATCGAAGGACGACGGACGGACCTGGACGCAGGCCGGGGTCGATTTCCCGAGCACGTTCCTCGGCGTGACCCTGGACAGCGCGCCCAGCGATCCGCGGCGCATCTACGTGAGCGGGCGCCGCAACGGCCCCACGTTCGAGGGGATCGTGCGGCGCTCGGACGATCGCGGCGCGACCTGGGAGGAGTTCGACGTCCCTGGCAGCGACGATCGCAACCTGCCGTACCTCGGCGCCGTGGACCCGAAAGACCCTGACGTGGTGTACGTGCGCCGCGACGGCGACGGCGCGGACGCCCTGCTGGTCTCGCGGGACGGCGGCGCCACGTGGCGTGAGGTGTTCCAGGCGGCGAGCCTCCTCGGCCTCGCCCTCTCGCCCGACGGGACCGAGATCGCGGCCGGCAGCGATCTGGACGGTCTGTGGGTCGCGCCGACGGATACCCTGGAGTTCACCCAGGTTGGGCAGCTCGGCGTCCGCTGCCTGACCTGGACCCCGCGGGGCCTCTTCGCCTGCGCCGACGAGCCCGTGGACGGCTTCTCCGCCGGCGTTTCCACGGACGGGGGCAGGACGTTCTCGCCGCTCATGACGCTCGACCGGCTCTGCGGCGCGCCGGAGGCCTGCGGGGGCGAGAGCTCGACCGGCCGGACCTGCCCCATGCTCTGGCGGGCGACAGCGCGCTTCGTCGGCGCCGCGGACTCGTGCGAGGCCGGCGCCGGCCCGGGCGGCGCCGCGGGCGCGGGCGAGAGCGAGGCGAGCGCCGCCGGAGGAGAGGCCGGCGCGGGCGCAGCCGAGCCGAGCGCCGGCGGCGGCTGCTCCTGCGGGGCGTCGGGCGGGGGGCGCGCCGGGGCGCTCCTGAGCTGCCTCGCCGCGGCCGGCGGCGCGCTGCTGCGCGCGCGGCGGCACGGACGCCGCCGCGCGCAGGCGCCGGGAGCGCGGTGACGGCCCGGGCTGTTCCCGCGTCGGGTGCTGGCCGGAAGGTGTTCTATGTCACCCCGCGCGGACAGCGTGATTGTACCGTGGGACGGCCGCTACGGGGAGCGTGACGCTCGGATCGCGTTGGGAGCTCCTAACGCGCCTGCACGTAGAGCGAGAACGGGATATTGCCCTCCCCGCCGACGAAGGTCGCGTCAGGGACGTCGATCACGAACTCGTGCATGCCGGCGCTCGCGGCGCCCCACGGGACGATCCGGGTGTCGATCCTGTCGCCAGGGCACCAATTGCTGAACGACTGCCACTCGTTGTCCGACCGCGGGGACGTCCCGTAGATGCCGTTGGCCTGGGTGTTGTACTTGCGAAACGGCTCGCACGACGTGCGCCCGGGCTTGTACTGCAAGGCCAGCTCGCCGTCGACGTACACGTAATGGTCGCGGCGAACATACTCCTCCCCGCCCTGGTTGGCGCCGTGATTCGACGTGATCAACACGAGCTGTGCATTCTGTGTATCTGCCGGCAACTCGAAGCTGACGGTCTTGCGGGTCGTGCCGACCTTGTCGCTGGCGCCCGTGGCGTAGTTGTTGAATTCTTCGCTGATCGCCAGCGGCAACAGGACGCTGAAGTCCTGGGCCTCCTGCGTGCTGTCGGTATACAACAGCAGCGATCCGAGCTGCGTGTCATTGCGACCAGCGCACCCGGGGACCTCGTCGTTCGCGGCGTAAGGCACGCCGAAGATGCCCAATTCGAACCAAAAATCGTGTTCGGCCAGGAGGTCAGGGTCCTTCAAGATCGGCACGAGGTTGCTGGCCTCCCATTCATAGGGGACCGTCTTCGGCTGCTTGTTCATGTCCATGAACGGCGTGACGAATCGCGCGATCTCGATCCGGTCCACCTCCCCCGGAACGTAGGTCTGGGCGCCCTTGGGGACCAGCGCCAGGTTGACCGAGCCGAGTCGGTCGTAGTTGTCGCACAGCGCTCCCACGACCACGCGGACCTTCAGGGTCGTTTGGACCTTGGCGAGCAGCTCGTCGGTCAACCTGGTCGCAACCAGCGAGTTGTTGTGGCGGATCACGCCGGCCGGGATCGGTTCGTCGACGGTCTCGGCGTAGCCGTCGTAGAACGTGATGTCCTCCAGCACCGGGACCTCCTCGGGCTCCCGGGGCGGCACGTCGCCGCTGCCGCCGCTGCCACCCGTGCTGCCACTGCTGCCACTGCCGCCACCGCCGCCCGTGCCGCCGCTGGCTGCGCTGGTCCCGGTCACTGCGCTCGTGCTCCCGTTGCTCGCGGAGGTCCCGGTGCCTCCGCCTGTGCCCGCGTCAGAGCGCTGTTCATCCGTGCACGCGGCGAGCAGGGCCAACGGACAGAGGTATGGGATCGCTCGACGCAGGTTCATTCGTCGAACTTATCAGATCGCCGGCTCGATGTCGCGTTGGAGCGGCGGCCCCACCACGCCCACGTGGTGTCCTGATCAGGGCACTTGACGGTTTCCGGATCGGAGTAACTTCGCGAGGTTGCGCATGGCAAATTGGGGTACCACCGTAAAATGGTGGTGAGTCATCCTCATCCGGAAGGGCGCCTAACGTCGGCGCGGCGGGCCTCGCGCCGGCCGCGCTCGCCGGCGCGGGGACGCCCGACGGCGCGGAGCCAGGCGACCGCGCCAATCGCGACGGCGGCCAGCGGTACGCTCCCCCCTGGGCCGCCGGCGGCGGGCGGCGCCGCGCTGCAGCGGACCATCTGATCGTCGGCGCACTCGGGAGAGAACCCGTGCGGCGGGATGGGGTTGCAGGTCGACGCGGAGAGATCCCGAGGGGGGTAGATCTGGCAGATGCCCGCGATGTCGTCGTCGTGCAGCGTCCGGAAGTTCATCGGGTCCGACCTGTCGTACCTCGAGTGCATGGTCGCCTCGGGGCCGGCCATGCTGTGGTCGAGGCCCAGGAAATGCCCGGCCTCGTGCGTGACGATGGCGAGGAGATCTTCCCTCGGCGCGGCGGAGTCGTCCCCGACGGTGAAATCGTAGAGATCGGTGTTGATCTCCATGTCGGCCCCCCAGAGATCACCGGTCTTCCTGTCGAACTGCACCGTCGTGAGCGCGAGCATCTCGGTGTTGTGTCCCGAGGCCGCGAGCCACTCCAGATCGCGGAAGACGACCACGTTGGCGTTGCCCGGCACGAGGCCATCGACGATCCTGGTCTTGCCGTCCCTGGCGTTGAGCTCCACCGCTCCGCAGGTGACGGGCCCGAGGTTCTGGACGCGGAGCCCCGGCGTTCCCCCTTCGCAGGGCGCCTGCATCCACGTGTCGAACGCGGCATCGAGCACGTCCGAGATCTCCTGGTAGGAGATCTCGCTGGACGCGTCTTCCTGGATGCTGAAGCCGATGCAATCGCCCGTCCAGCGCAGCGGCTTGCATTCGCCGACCGGCTGGTCGTCCTGCAGGCAGAGCTCCGACCTCTTGCAGGTGTTCGAGCGGCAGTAGGCCGACGCCTGCTGCGCGCTCGCCAGCACGGCGAGCGCGACCGCCACGCAGGAGCACCTTGCACCCTTCATCGACATCGACTCCTCCACGGTCGCTTGACCGTAAGGCGACGGTAGCAGCGCGCGGCGGGCGCGTGGGGATTTCGCGAGCGGCGCCCTTGCCGCCCGCTGGCCTTCCGCCATCCTGAGCGCAATGGGGCGTGCTCGTGGGTGAGGCGGGCGGCGGAGCCGATCCGGCGCAGGGCGGCGCGGCTCCGGCGCAAGGGAGCAGCGCGGCCCCGGCGCAGGGCGGCGTGGCGGCGCAGGGTGGCACGGCTCCGGCGCAGGGCGGCGCGGCCCCGGCGCAGGGCGGCGTGGCGGCGCAGGGCGGCGCGGCGGCGCCGAGCTTCCTGTGCGACGCGATGCTGGGCGGCCTGTCGCGCTGGCTGCGCGGCGCAGGCTACGACGCCATGTTCGAGCACGGCATCGACGACGGCGATCTCGTGCGCCTCGCGCAGCAGACCGGCCGGGTGCTGCTGAGCTCCGACGCCGGCGTGTTCGAGCGGCGCTCCCTGCGCACCGCGGCCGTGCGCGGGCTCTATGTGCCGCGCGGGCTGCGGCCGACGGAGCAGGCCGGCTTCGTCCTGCGGGAGCTCGGGCTGCCCGTGCGGGACCCCCGCTGCATGGCGTGCGGCGGCGCGCTCACGGCCGCCACGAAGGACAGTGTCCGGGATGCGGTGCCGGCGGTGGTGGCGGATCGGCACGACGAGTTCTGGCGGTGCGATCGATGCGGCAAGGTCCTGTGGAAGGGCAGCCACTGGGATGGCATCGTCGCCGGATTGGCCGCTGCGGCCGGCGTGGCCGCCGCGGCCGAGGCTCCTGCACCACCGGCGGGCGGCCGAAAGCCTCCGCCGTGAGGCGGTGGGCGAGCAGCATTGATTCGTCGGCCAGGACCGCCCGCGTTCTGTAGATTGATACGTAAGTGGGAAGGGGTGCGAGGATGCCCGCGAGATGCCGTGATCCGGAACACGCCTCGCAGGCGAGCGTCGTGCCGTCCCGCCACGACGGCCTTGATGAGCTTTCTTGCTTGCGGAATGAGCGAGCGAACGCGTTGAGACATGGCGCTGCGGACGCGGATCGGATCAGGCAGTCTGGGCGGCGAACGATCAGCTCGAGGATTGCGGTCCAGACACGGACATGCATAGTGTAGCGATGTCAGCTCCGCTCGAACATTACGGCCTCATCGGTGACACGACCACGGTCGGTCTGGTCTCGCGTTACGGCTCGCTCGACTGGCTCTGCCTGCCACGCATCGACTCCGACGCGTGTTTCGCGAAGCTGCTCGGACGCGACGACCACGGCTACTGGACCATCCGGCCAGCCACGGCGATACGAAGCTTGGAGCGGCGCTATCGGCGGGACACGCTGGTCCTTGAGACCGAGTTCGCCTGCGAGAGCGGCCGCGTGCGCCTGATCGACTTCATGCCCCCAGGCGTCGCCTCGCACGATGCCACCCGGCTCGTCGACGGAGCCCACGACGTCATCCGGATCGTCGAAGGAATCGAGGGCGAAGTCCCGATGCACTCCGATCTGAGGGCGCGGTTCGGTTACGGCTGCGTGATCCCGTGGATCCAGTGTGACGGCGGCCGAGCGACGCTCACGTCTGGACCCGCCGCGCTTGCGTTCAGCAGCCCAGCATCGCTTGCCCCCGACTGGAACGCCGCCCGATTGGAGACGAACTTCGTCGTCCGCGCGGGTCAGCGCCTGCCGTTCACTCTCGAGTTCTATCCGTCGCATGAACACGCGCCGTCGCACCCCGTCGACGCGGAGCAGGAGCTCGCGCGAACCGAGCGTCACTGGCGAGAGTGGGCGGGCCGTTGTCGCTACCAGGGCCGCTGGCGTGATGCCGTCGTGCGGTCGCTCCTTACGCTGAAGGCGCTCACCTATGCGCCTACGGGTGGGATCGTGGCGGCGCCGACCACGTCCTTGCCGGAGGAGCTCGGCGGCGTTCGCAACTGGGACTATCGCTACTGCTGGTTGCGCGACTCCACGCTCACGCTCGACGCCCTGATGCGCGGCGGGTATCTCGAGGAAGCGCAGGCCTGGCGCGACTGGCTCATGCGCGCGGTCGCCGGCGCTCCTGCGCAGCTGCAGATCATGTACGGCGTGGCCGGGGAGCATCGGCTCACCGAGATCGAGCTGCCGTGGCTCCCGGGATACGAGGAATCGAGGCCGGTGCGGATCGGCAACGGCGCATACGATCAGTTTCAACTCGACGTCTACGGCGAGGTGCTCAACACGCTCTACGATGCCCGCGCGCACGGCCTGCCGGATCTGCCGCACACCTGGGACCCTATCGTGGAGATCGTGGACTTCGTCGAGAAGTCCTGGCAGCGGCCGGACGAAGGCATCTGGGAGATACGCGGGGGGAAGCAGCTGCACTTCACGCACTCGAAGCTGATGACCTGGGTGGCCGTGGATCGCGCCGTACGCATGATCGAGGAGTTCGGTGTAGGCGGACAGCATCGACTGGAGAAGCGGCTCCAGCGCTGGCGCGCGTTGCGCGAGGAGATCCGCATCGACCTGCTCGAGCGCGGATTCAACTCGCGCGTCGGGGCTTTCACTCAATCGTACGGCTCGGAGGCCCTCGACGCCAGCGTGCTCCTGATCCCGCACATGGGCTTCCTGGCCGCCAATGATCCTCGCATGCTGTCCACCGTCGCGGCGATCGAGAAGGGCCTCACCCGGGATGGCCTCGTCCTGCGCTACGCGACGGAAACGGGGGTGGACGGTCTGCCGGGGGACGAAGCGACCTTCCTCATCTGCAGCTTCTGGCTCGCCGACAACTATGCGATGGCCGGTCGCCTCGACGACGCGGAGGCGCTCCTCGATCGCCTGGTCTCCCTCTGCAATGATGTCGGCCTGCTCGCCGAGGAGTACAGCCCCGAGCTGCGCCGCCAGCTCGGCAATTTCCCACAGGCGTTCTCTCACGTCGGGCTCGTCAACACCGCTCACATCATCGATGCAAAGAGAGCCGGGAAGGAAGTGTCCTTGCCATCCGCGGCGTAGGTTATGGGACACAGCGGGCCCCCTGGGCCGATCTCGAAGGTGAGGTGATCCAGGGTGAGATGCTTGTCATCGACATAAGCGATGCCGATCGAGGGCCCGCCGGCGCTCCCGCCGCCCCAGCCGCCGCCCCTTGGCCGGGCGCTCCCGTACCGCCGTGGCCACCGGACACGCCTTCCCACCCCAGCCTCGGTGAGGTGTCCACCCCAGCCGCCGGCGCCGGGCGCGCCCGGCGCGCCGTCTTCCCCATCGCGGCCGAGCTGGCACGCGGCGCGGTCCTTCGCGCCTGTTTGGTCGCCGCACGCGCTCGTCACGGCGGGCGCGTCGGTCACGGTGGCTACCGAGCAGGCGTCCTTCCCGATCGCGCCGTTCTCCCCGTGCAATGGCAGTGCGTGCGAGTCGTCGCCGTCCCGCTTCCTCCACATTCAGAACCGAACGGCGCTGCGCCGCTTGCCGCCAGCTCGTCCGCCGCTCGCTTGTGGCGGGAGAGCGCGCGTGCTACGCGGCTGGACGCTTGGCAGTGTTGCCGAATGCGACCCGCCATGTTTCAGAGCCGGTGCGATAGCGAAGCGAGCGACTTAAGGGGCGGAGGTGGTCGTGATGGCGAAGCGAGCGACTCAAGGGGCGGCGGCGGTCGTGCTCATGGGGCTGGCCGGATATGCGGTGGTTCCCGGATGCGTCATCCGGGTGGGCCCGGGAGATGAGGACGGGGCATGGCCTAGCTCCAGCGACCGGGACAGCGTCCCCGAGGGCGGTGCGGGCGGCAGCATCCCCGTCGACGACGGCACGGGCGGTAGCAGCACCGCTGGCGACGGTACCGGCGGCAGCAGCTCCGTTGATGACGCGAGCGTCAGCCCGGAGGAGCAGCAGCTGGGCGAGGAACTCTATGCTCAACTTGACCCAGAGGAGCTGGCGTTCGCCTCCGCCCTGGCCGGGAACATGACGTGCGCGTTGGCCGGCGCGGTCGAGACTGCGCAGATCGATCCGACCGCGATCGATGACGAGACGCTCAGGGCGCTCCTGGAACAGTACGCGCCGGGAGCGATGGATCAGGCGCGGGCATGGCTTTCGAGCACCGACCCGTCGATGCTCGCGTATACGTTGACTCCGAAGTACGAGTGCGCGAGAGACTTTGCCTGCAAGTACACTTCGGAATGCCAGCAGGGATACATTCCTGCCGTCCGCCATATCTGCTTTGTTGACGATTGCGGGAAAGCGAAGTGCCCACCTGCCCGGGCTTCGTGAACGAGATCCTGCAGAACGTCGTGATACGGTCGTGGTGCTCTTATGTTTGCATCCAGCTCGGGACATCGCCACCCGAGGTCGTTGCCGTCGGGGCCGGCGCCATCTCGGCGCTCAGGGACACGTTCTTCGGACCCATCTGCATCGCTCATCCGTGAGCAGGAACCGATGACCATGACGTTTAATCGGCCGAGAGAGCCGCGCGCCTTCCAGCAGATATCGGACCGTGACAACGAGGCCGAGGCATTCAACAACGCCGTGCATCTGATGGCTGAGATGACCTCGGCCCGTAGGCTGTCGACCCTCGAGAGACAACCGACGCCATCGGAGCTCCTCGCGGCGCTCGACCTCTACATCGCGATCGATCCGCTCGAGAATAGCCGTGAGCGAGCGCGCGAGCTCCGGCAGGCGGCTCTTACCTGGAGAGAAGGCGACGAGGTCCCGCAGGCGGTCCACGAGGCAGCTCGGCGATTCATCCTCTCCATCGGCGGGAGGGAACCCCCGTGCGGCTGGGAGAACGACGACGGCTACCGGATGCGCGCGATCGAGCGCGACACGGACGAAGCGGAGCCGCCGCCCGAAATGAAAGCAGCGGCCGCGCCGCGGAGCTCCAGCGATGCGTCGAAGAAGGCGGCCCGGCTGGCCCAGGCGGTCGCGGGCGCCGTGAACATCGCCGGCGCGCTTGCCTCGCCGCGCTTGTGGGCCAAGGCGACGTCGTGGCCGTCGCGAGAGCACCTGGTCGAGCACGTGGACCAGCTCCTGTCCGCCTTCGGAACGGAGCTCGATCAGCAGAAATTCGCCGCGCCCGCCCGGAGGCTTCGCGCGCTGCTGTCGGCCTGGGAGCCGGGGCCCGAGATCCCCGCCGACATCTCGGCGGCCGCCCGCGAGCTCCTCGCCGCGCTGGGAATCCAAGAGCCTCCCGGCGGGTGGGACGCGCCCGAGGGGCCGCTGGAAGGGCCGAGCAACGACAACGCATAAGGCATGCTCGTCGGCGGCGCTGCACGTGACGCGAGCACACGACGCGCGGTGGACGTTCCCGCCGCGGAGAGCGACCATGGGAGCGGCCATCAATACAGCGGCTGGTGCTGGGGCGAGGCGCTCGTCCTACCCTGCTCCCGATCGGGCAGGGGAACCGGTCGCGGCGCTCCCGCGCGCGAACCTACAGCGAGAAGCGCATCGTCTCGGCGGCGAAGCCGTCGCTGCCTCTGTTCGCCTTGTCGCGCGTCTCGTCGAACACATCCGCGACGCCGCCCGGGCCCCCTTCGCCGATCTCGAACGCGACGCGATCCAGGGTGAGTTGCTCGTCGTCGGCATAGGCGATGCCGATCGAGGGCCCGCCGGAGCCCCCGCCGCCGTAGCCGCCCTTGCCGCCCCAGCCGCCGTAGCCTCCTCGGCAAGCGTGTGCGCCGCCCAGGTCCGGCGCCTGCCCCGGTGTGAGCTTCCCCCAGCCCGTCGAGCTGGCCTTCGCGCACCCTCGGCCTCCGGAGCCGCCCCAGCCCGTGACGACGGGCGTTTCCCGCAGCGTCGGCTTGCTGCCCGGGTGGGCGAAGATCTCGATGCTCGCGCCGCCGCAGTCGCCTGTCCGGCCCTTGCCACCTCCCGTCGTTGCCGCCGCGACGCCCATCGCCGGTGATGATCGCAGTCTTGTCCACCGGGACGTGAGCGTGCAAGGCGACGATCCCGAAGCTACCGCATCCGTCGCCGCCTCCCCGGCCACTACGCCCCGCAGCCGCCGCCCCCGCCCGAGCCGCTGGACGGCAGATCGGTTTACGTTCCCTTCTCCCTTCGATAGTCTCCGGCTTGGGAGGTGAGGAGATGATGAGGCATTTGTTGAGCCTCGCTGTCGCCCTCGTACTCGTGGGGATCAGCGCCGCGCTTGCAGTTCCGGCGTGCACCATCCGGCTGCAGCAGGGGAACGGGGACGAGACCGGAGACCGGGAGGTTGAGCCGTCCGGCGATGACGAGCAGGCAGACCCCGGCGGGGCCTGCCTACCGTCGGAGGATGAGCTTCCGTCCGAGGATGAAGAAGAGGTCGCCGCGTTCGAGGAAGTGCTCGCGCGCGCCGATCCGTATGAGCTTGCGCTCCTGGATCTCAAGACGCAATACGCCGCGTCTGCGCTGGCCGGGGTGGTGGAGGACCAGGTTGGGGAGGCCCCGGAAGCCGTCGATCCCGCCATTGTCCAGCAGATCATTGACGCATACACGCCGATCGTGTGGGACCAGGCCGAGCAGTGGGTCAACACGCTCGACCCTCGACTGTCGAGCTCGCGCGGATTACGCCGAGGGAGGACTGCGTCGACAAATGGGACTTCGGCTGCAAGCGCAAGTCCTACTGCGATTTCAAGGATGGCAAGACCTACGGCACCTGCATCGTGACGGGATGCGGTGAGGGCAGGTGTCCGGTTTGTCCTCGGTTTCTGGACCTGGACGCGCTCATCATCAAGGAATGGTGCAGTTACACCTGCGCGCGCGACAGGCAGATCGTCGGCATCAAAGTCCAATGGTATTTCTCGCTCTTTGGAAATATGAGGAATGTTGGCCGCTTGACACCCCCGTCCCCTTGGAGCCATGAAACGCATGGTTGACGAGAAGCACGACACGATCGACAACGACGCCCTACTTCGCATGGCGTTCGAGCAGATGGCCAAGAAGCGGCCCGATGGCACGTCCCCGCTCTCGGACATGGTGAATTCGAGTCATGCGCTGCAGTGGCTGATCTGCCTGGCGGCGCCGCGCGTCTTCTTGCGGATGAAACGGATGCCCCCGCGCGAGCATCTGCTCCGCATGGTGGATCTCTTCCTCGCCTACGCCCGGCGAGGAGGGCCCAAGGGGGTGGATCCGGACTCCCCGCCCGTACCGTACGAGCAACGCGAGCCGCTCGCGCTGAAGTTGCGCGCGCAGCTCGAGACCTGGTCGCCTCCCGGACTTCCCGCAGAGATCAGCGAAGCCGCGCGGGCGGTCCTCCACGCGGATGGCCAACACGAGCCTCCGGGCGGCTGGGACGAGGCGGACGACCCGACATGGCGCCCAGAGGAAGAGCTCCTCTGGCCGGAGGGCGTACCCGCCGCGATGAGGCCCAGCGACCCAGGCGCCCGCGACAAGTGACCAGGGGTCCCAGTCGCCTTTGTAATCCAGGCTTCCGGTCTGTACCCTCAGCACGGCGTACAAGCGGCGCACGAGAGCGCTCCACGGCGCGCAGGAAGCGCTCGCGAGGCGCCTCGCTGCGGAGGAGGAGCGCTACACGAAGCCCCGGGTTCACACACGACCATGTGGCAAGGTGAAGCAGCGAGAGAAAGAGCAGCCTCGCGAAACCGGACCCGATTACCGGCAGGCAGCTCGGCAGCCCCGAGAAACCGGATCCGGTCGCCGGCAAGCAGCTGGCTACAGGCACGTATTGTCGACGACCACGCCGGTCTCCTGGAAGCGCACGGTCCCCGGCTCCCCGTCGAGCGTGACGGTGATATCCATGTCGATGATGCACGGGATGCCGGTGTTCGGCTCAGCCTCCCACGACATCGTCCCGGTGGCCCCGGTCACGACATAAGCGCGCTCGTCGGGGGGCGGCATGCCCGGCTCGGTGCAATCGCCCATCTGGTCGGTGAGCGCCACGTCCAGCACGCCCCAGAGGTCCTCCAGCGCGATCCCGGCATAGAGCGGATCGCTATCTGCGAACGCCGCGATCGAGATCGCCAGACATCGATCTTCTCGCAGGTCGACGTGGTGCACGTAGACACGGTCGTGATCGGCGATCACGTAATCTGCGCTTGCGCACACCGTATCCCTCGACGCGTTCACCCCGGCTGCGTGCGCCATGCACTCATTGCAATAGGTGCGCTGATCGCACCCGCAGATCCCCTGACATTCGTCCGGACATTCCCCGACCCTCGGCCTCGGTGTGCATTCGCCCTGCGCCTCTGCGGCGCACGTCGTGTCGGGCGTCGCGCAGTACTCCGTCTCGCCGCAGGTCGCTCCCGCGCTCCCTCCGCAGGCGACCGGCGCTGCGCCGCCGCTTCCGCCTCCGCCGTCGCCGGTCGTACCGCCGCCAGTGCTGCTGCTCGTGCTGCCGCCCGCGCCGCCCGCTCCGATCGGCGACACGTTTTCATCATCGCTGCAGGCGGCGAGGAGGAGTCCGCACAGCACGGAGCCAAGGAGTTCATGTCTCATGAACGGACTATGCCATGCCCGCTCGCCGGAGAGGAGCGGGCGCGGCGGTGTCATGTCCCTGCCTATCCCCGAACCTCTTTCCCCTCCGCGAAAGCGCCGCCGCGCTGCCGCCGGCGGATCGCGCCGGCCAGCGCCAGCGCGATCGCCGCGAGCGGCGCTCCGAGCGAGCCGTGCGCGCCGGCCACGGTGCAGCCGCAGCCGCCGTCCGCGCCAGAGCCGCCCGCGGCAGCCCCGCCCGAGCCGCCGCCGCCCGAGCCGCCGCCGACGCCGCCGCTGCCCCCCGTGGCGCCGCTGCTGGCCGGATCCGTGAGGCCGCCGCCCGCGCCGGAGTCCAGGCTCGCGCCCGTCGAGCCATGGGCGCCGCTGGCCGCCGTCGTGCTCGTGTCCTCCACGCAGGCGCCGCCGGCGCAGGTCTGCCCGCTCGGGCACACCGCTCCAGCGCACGAGTCCACGCACGCACCCGCGTCGCAGCGCTGTCCAGGCGGGCACTCGACGCCAACACAGGCCGACTCTCTGCAAAGCCCGCTCGCCTCCTCGCACGCGCGCCCGCTCGGGCACGGCGTGCACGGGCACTCCGGCTTGCACACGCCGCCGTCACAGACCGTGCCCTCCTCGCAAGTCACGTTGCTGCACGGGTCGACGCAGACCCCGACCCGGCACACCGTCGGGGACGGGCACTGCACTCCATCACAAGGCGCGCGGCACCGCCCGCCGACGCACACCTCCCCCACGTCGCAGGGGACCTCGGCGCAGGCTGGCTCGACGCAGAACCCCGCGGCATTGCATGCCTTGTCCGGCGGGCACACGAACTCGCCCCTGCCGCACGCCTGCACGCACACGCCCCGATCGCAGACATGCTCCGGCGGGCAGAGCTCGCCTTCGTCGGTGGTGCCGTTGCAGTCGTTGTCGAGCCCATCGCAGGTCTCCTGCGACGACGGTACGAGCCCCTGGCAGGTGAGCCCATCCGCCGCGCACTGGGTCACCCCTGGCGCGCACACGCCGGGCAGCCCGGTGTCGCACGGCTCGCCGCCGCCGGTGCAGGTGAGGCCGCTGAAGAAGTAGACATAATCGTTGTAGTCGCCGTCATTGTTGAAATCGCCGGGGTTCGGGCCGACGCTGCCATCCTCGAAGGCGACGTAGAACGCGTTGGGCGTCACCGTCGAAGCGTAGATGACGGCGGTGACCCAAGGCCCAGGCGTGGTACAGCCCGTGCACACCTGATTCCACCGCTGCTCGGAGTAGTGGATCTGCGAGCCGAGGAGCGCGAAGCCGATCTGCCCGCCCGCATAGGCTAGATCGCTCCGGATATCCGCGGCGGTGATAACGGTGCCGACCTGGGCGCCGGCGGGGACGATCTCGTGGATGTCGCCGCGCGCCGGCGGCGCCGCGGCAGCAGGGTCGACGTTGTACCAGCCGACCCCGAGGCGAGACCCGGTCTGCCTGAGCACCAGCTCCGCCGTGAAGCCGCAGAGCGGCGAGAACGTGGATGGCTCGGTGTTCCCATCGGCCTGGTAGTCGAGCGCCTCTCCCCGATTGTCGAACAGGGTGTAGAGCTGGACCTCGTTGTTCCTCGAGTCCTGCGGCATGACGCTGCCGTTCGGCTGCGTGACCAGCGCACTCGCGGTAAGCGACGAGAGGCCGATGGAGAGAGCTCCCGCAAGAGTCAAAGCATACTTCATCATCTGGTGATACAGAGACGCGCGCCCCAGCGTCAACGGAAACATTCCATGACAGCGGACGGACGAAATGTCGGGGGCCTGCCTACAACACCGCTCCACCGACGCTCATGAGCGTGCAAGCCTCTGCGCTCGCGGCGGCCACAACCCGAGTCGAACGGCCATCATTTCTCGGGGCAGTGTGGCGCCGACCGCCGACGAGCTCGCTGGCGACGGCGTTCAGCCAGCCTCGCCTCGTTGACCGGCGCGGGTGGAGCTGGTGGCCCATTGCGGGGCGGCGCGCCTGCGCTGATCGTCGCGCGCATCACCACGAGGCACGCAATGACAGGATCGTTGAACAAGGAGAAGGCGCGTCGCGCCGCGTCGCACCGGGACAGGCGTGCGGCCTCTGCGTCGTCGCCTGTCCCGAAAAGGCCATCCAGCTGGTGGCGGCGCAGGACGCGGGGTGAGCGCCGCCGGCCCGCGCGCTCAGGCGACGCTGCGCGCGGGCCCGGACGCGGGCGCGGCGCCGTACGCGGCGCGATAGCGCTCGTACCGCTCGAGCAGCTCGCCCGTGGTCTTGGGCATCGGCACGCGTGCGCGTGTGATGTACGAGATCACGTTCTTGCCATGGACGACCAGCTCGACGCCCTGGGCCGCCTGCTCCCGCTCGTGGGGCGAGGCGTCCGCGCCGAGCAGCGGCTGGAAGCCGGCGAGCTTCTCCGCCGACACGACGAACGACGTCCAGACCTCGAAGATGTCGTCGTCGGTGCGCAGCGTCTCGCACTTGACCTTGGCCGCGTGCGCGAACTCGCGGGCCAGGCGGTCCAGCCCGGCGAACAGCGGCGAGCCCGCGAAGGTGGCGATCATCGCGTCGCGAATGCCGTCGATCGCCCTCATGCTCTGGGCGATCTTGACATACCGGCTGTTGTAGAACGCCTCGATCGGGAACGAGAACGCCTTGAAGGGCTCGCCCCAGAGCTCGTCGAGCCCCTCCTCGCCGCTGCGGTGGAGCACCATCTTCCCGAGCGTCAGCGCCTCGAGGAGGTGCTCTCCGCACTCGCGCATCAGGGCGTTGTCGGGCTCGATGGTGACGCCGAGCTCCTGGATCTCGACGAGCTTGGTGAAGATATCCGTCGCTCGATTGAAGATCGCGCCCGCGAGCATGGCGGCTTTGACCCGCTTCCGCTGCGGATCGGCCTCCGACTCGAAGGCGAGCCGCGCCTCGTCCAGCCGTTTTCCTGGGACGTTGATGCCGTGCTCGACGTGGTTGAACAGGCGCCGCGTCAGCGCCTCGATGAGGCGCTTCTTCGCGAGCAGCGTGTCGGCCGGCGCCTCGTAAGCCTTGATCCAGTAGCCGTAGTAGTAGACCCGCAGCTGGCCGTCGATGATCTGCTTCTTCCCGAGCGGTATCGCGCTTTCCATGGCCCGCCTCCGATCGGCTGCCAGGCGGCGCCCCTGCGCGGGAGGCGCGCGGGGGAGCATGCCCGTGCGACAGCCGAGTAGCATGGGCGCAAGGCGGCCCGCAAGGCGTGAGCGACGCGGTCCGGCGGAGTTCTCCGCCGGAAACCGGGACTTAACCGACAGGAAAGACAGCGGCTCGCGGGGCGTCGCCGCGGCCGAGCGCCGGCCCGGGCAGCGCGCGGGCGCGGTCGTTTCCCGGCAGGAGGGCCGAGCGCGAGCGGCTCACGACAGCAGGGCGTGCGGCGCCCGCCCCGCCGTGAAGCGACCGCGCCCGCTCCGTCGGTCTTCCGTCACACGCCCGCCGACCTCGGGAACTACTGCGCGCACCCCTCGAGCTCGGCCATCATGCGCCAGAAGGCCATGGCCTTGTTCTCGCAGGCGCCCTGGGTCGTGTGGGTGTGCTCGTATTCCGTGTTGCCGGACGTCTCCACATCGTATTGCGGGTGCTGCATCGGGATCTCGACGCCGTCCACCATCGCGGTGTGTCGCTCGCCGTCCGCGTGGACGTCGAGGTCCTCGAAGTCATAGAGGATCTTCCCATGATCCCGGCAGAAATCGCGGATCTGCTGGTTGCGCGCCGTGCGGTTCACGCCGTTGTACTCCTCGTCACCGGGCCCCGTCATGTAGATGAAGGTCACCTCCGGGAACTCCTGCCCGAGCGCGTCGAGCACGTCGAGGTACCGCTGCACGTCCTCCTCGGTCTGCTCGGAGATCTCCGAGGACCACGCCCACATCGAGTACCGGATCTCCGGGTGCTCTTCGAGGATGGTGCGCACGTCGCTGATCCCGGCCTCGGTCGCCCAGTACTCCTCGCCCGGGATGAGGTTGGTGTCGATCATCCCGTCCCACATCAGGAAGGCGCCTTCCTGCTGCGGGACATCGCAATACTCCGTCTCGAAGGCGTAGGCAGGGGTCTTCGCCTCGATGCTCTCGGCGCCGACGATGATCTGGAAGCCGTGTGAGCGGTGGGCGTAATGGAAGACGAAGTCCCCCGACTTGAGCGCCTCGGTGCAGCTCGCCGGGATACCGTCCAGGCTCGCGTGCCGGTGGTCGAAGGTCCGCGCGTTCGCGGGATCGGGGTTGGGATCGCCGCCCGACGCCGTCGTCACCCCGCCGCTCGACGCCGACGTCGACGTCGATGCGCCGCCCGATCCCGTGGTCGACCCGCTGGTCGACGCGCCGCCCGACCCCGTGGTCGCCCCACCGCCCGACCCGGCGGTCGCCCCGCCGCCCGTTCCACTCTGGTCTGCCGGGCTGTCGTCTTCTCCGCAGGCCAGCACGCCGAGGGCGAGGGAGAGACCAGCAACGATGATAGTTGAATTGCAGAATAATTTGTTCATTGCAGTGTGGATTCTAGACGGAGGCAAGGGGATCGCAATAGCTCTCGCAGGCGGTCTCGTGCTGCCGCGCAGGGGTTCGGATGTGGGGGCGTCGTGGTCTCGGTCTCTTGCGGCGCGCGGGCGCCGGCGGACCGCCGCGCAGGCCCGGCGTGCTGCGCTGCGCAAGCGAGGCCCCCGGTGCGCCGCGCACCGGCGTCCAGCGTCGGCGCGCGCAGCGTCCGCGCTCGCCGTCGCCCCGAGCGCATCCCCGTCGTCGAACACCGCTGCTGTCAGGAACGTCACTCACCGACGGCGCTCTCGACGCCCGCGTCGGACCCGCACCTGCCACGGCGATCCGGGGAGCCATCTCGTGGCCGTGTCGAGCCCGAGGCGCCCGGAACGTGGCGCACAAAAGGATAATCCATCTGACATCTCCCGGCTCATCGTGGCCGGCGCCTTTCCTATCCTGTACGCTCCCCTCACCTCCCTCGGCTATCAGGAGGAAGCCATCACCATGCAGTTCGCTCCGGATTCCGTCGTAGGTGGGAAGTATCGTCTCGAACGACCGCTCTCGCACGGCGGGATGGGCTCGGTGTGGGTGGCGCGACACGTCAACTTGGGCTCTCTCGTCGCGGTCAAGTTCATGGACCCGACCTATGCTGCGTCATCGACGTTCCTCGCCCGCTTCGAGCGTGAAGCCAGGATCGCTGCGAGCCTTCAGAGCCCACACGTCGTCTACGTCCAGGACTTTGGCGTCGACGACGACACTCCATACCTCGTGATGGAGCTGCTTCAGGGCGAAGACCTGGGCACGCGCCTCCTGCACGTCGGCCGGCTCTCTCTCGTGGACGCCACCCTGATCCTGGTGCAGGCCGGCAAGGCCATCCGTCGCGCACACGACGCCGGCCTCGTCCATCGCGATCTCAAGCCTGCCAACCTGTTCCTCGTGCGCGTGGAGGGAGAGCAGGACGAGATCGTCAAGATCCTCGATTTCGGCATCGTCAAGGAGACCGGCGCGGCGCTGACGGAAGAGGTGACCCGTACCGGGGAGCTGCTCGGCTCGCCCCATTACATGAGCCCGGAGCAGGTCCGGGGCGAAAAGGACATCGACCAGCGCAGCGATCTCTGGTCGCTCGGGGTCATCCTCTTTTATGGCGTCACCGGCGAGCTGCCCTTTCAGGGGGCCCAGCTCGGCGCCGTGATCGCCAACATCCTGGTCGGTCCGGTGCCTAGCGCGTCCCTGATCGCGCCCGACCTGCCGCCGACGATCGATGCCTTCTTTGCGCGGGCGCTGGCCCGCGAGCGGGCGGATCGCTTCCAGTCGATCGGAGAGATGATGGGCGAGCTCCGCCGTATCGCTGGCATGGCGTCGCCATCGATTCCCGATCTGCAATCCCCGTGCTCTGGCGTGCCGAGCACCGCTCGGCCGAGGCTCAGCGGGACGATAGCGCTCGACGCCGCCAAGCTCGACGAGCCAGCGGCCGCGCCCCGCTCGGCGAGCCCCGGCACCCTGACCAGCGCCGGATCGACGGCGCAGGAGGCCGGACAGCAGCGGCCTCAGCGCGCGATGCTGGTGATCGGCGTCGCGATAACGATGCTGCTCGGCGCCAGCGTCAGCATCGCGCTCGGTCGGGGCGGAGCGAGCGGCGGGGGCGATGCGAAGGTCGCCTCGGCCGGCGCGCCGGCGTCGGAGGAGATCGCCGCCAGCGCGTCAGCAGAGGTCGAGCCCTCCCCGGAGCCGCTGGAGAGCGTGACGCCCGCGGTGCCCGCTGCGGAAGGGACGGGCTCGGCAGCGGACGTCGCCGGAGAGACCGCAGCGCGACCGGCGCCCCCGACGTCCACCAGGGCAGCGCGACCGCCGTCGAGCGCCACGCCCAGGGCACCGCATACGGCTGTCCCCGCTCCTGCCAGGAGGCCGCCGATCCCGCCGACGACCGCGCCAGGGCTCGACCGCGCACCGATTCCGGAGGTGCCTTTCTAGCGCGGAGACCCCTTGTTGGCATTCTTAGAAGAAAAAAAAATTGAACAGGGAGGCGGGGAGACGGGGAGATTGATGGGATTTCGCTCCCCGTCTCCCCGCCTCCCTGCGAATTTTCTCGAAATGGTCGAGGGGTTGCTTCAGCTCACCGGCAAGACACGTGTCAGCTCCGGGCGTTTCGCTGCCGGCGACGGAGCGTCAACAGCGCAAGGCCCATTGCGACGACCGCTGCGTACGAGCTCTTCGGCTTGGCATCGCCACTGACGACGGCGCACCCGCCCGTTTCACCCGATTCACCGGAAGAATCTGAGCCTGTGCCGGTGGTGGCGGCGCCAGCAGTGCCGCTCGAACCGCTCGAACCGCTCGTGCTGCTCGGGTCGCTGCCGCCCGTCGTGGTGACTTCGCCGCCGCCGGTGGGCTGCCCGCCAGAGCCGACGGTCACGCCCTCGCCTACGCTTCCGCCGTCACCCGAGGCGCCGCCGCTCCCCGCAGCAGGGCCGGCGCCGCCGACGTTCTGATCACCCCCGGAGCCGTCTCCCGAGCCACCCGTGCCGCCGCTGCCGGCAGCGTCGGAACAGTCGGTCTCTGGATCGGCGCCACCGGCCTTGTCGAGGCCGAAGAACGCGAGGATGGCGTCGCTATCGTACGGCATGGAGTGCGCGCCGTTTCTCCCTGACCAGGCCTCGAACACCGTGTAGCCACACTCGTTCTTCCAGAACTGGCGATCATAGGTGGTCCCGCCCGAGGTGATCATGTCGGTCGAGGTCGGGGTCTCGCTCAGCTCGAGGACGTTCGTCCATTCCTTGATCGCCTCGGCCTGGTTCTTGTAGTTGATCGTCGCGTCCGCCGTGCCGTGGAAGATCTGGAGGCGCGGGCGATGCCCCGTATACCCAGGAAACATCCCGCGAACCTGGTCTCCCCATTGCTGCGCCGACTTGCTCGTCCTGCCGCCCGCGCAGTTGTTGCTCCATTGCTGGCCCCCGTCGAAGCCGTCCGCCCAGCACCCGGCGGCCACCCCCGCCCTCGCCGCGCCGGCCCGGAAGATGTCCGGGTACACCGCCAGCATGGCTTGCGTCATCATCGCTCCGGACGAGCCGCCCATCACGTAGACGCGCTTCGGGTCGCCTTTGTACTTCTCGAGCGTGTACTTCACCATCTGGGCGACAGCCTGCGTGTCGCCGCCGCCGTCGTGGGTCAGGGATTTCGTTGTGCCCACGTCCCAGCAGTTCCGGCCGGTGGCTTCCGGAAGGATGATGATGAAGCCGTTCTTGTCGGCGCCCGCTTTGATGCCCGAGATGCTGTTGAAGAACGAGCTCACCGGCGTGCTGCACGAGTGACAGCCCACCACGATGGGCGGATTCTCGGCCAGCTTGTCCGGGACGTAGATGTTCATGTTGACGTAGCTCGGGACGCCGTTCGCTCCCCACGTCGCCCGGCTCACCGCCTGCACTGACGCCGCGTACACGGGCATGGCCGCGAACAGTCCCAAAGAGAACGACCCGACCACGAAAACGCGATTCTGAAATCGACGCATGTTCGATTACCTCTAAAGCTGGCGTCGCCGACGACGGCGCGCGATTGGCGCGTGGATGCTATCGATACAGGAACTTTGACGCAAGCGAGGAACTTTGACGCAAGCCGCTTTGGGTTCTTCCAGCTCGAGAAAATTGAACCAAGACCTTGCGCGTCATGAAGCCTTCTCACGCTGTGAATGGCCGTGAACCCGCAGCTCACCCCTTCACGCCGGGGGGGCCGCCTTTCAACCTCGCTGCTGCGCATCGCTCTGCATAGACGGCCGGTGTGAAGCCGACCTGGGCCTTGAATTCCCGGATCAGGTGCGCCTGATCATGATACCCGAGCTCCTGCGCGAGCGCCGCCCACGCGACGGGCGCGCCCGTGGCCACGCGCTCCGCGGCCTCCTGCACGCGTGACCGCAGGATGATCCACTTGGGCCCGACGCCGATGTACCGCTCGAACGCGCGGTGCAGCGTGCGGACCGAGACGCCCGCGATCCGGGCGAGATGCTCGGCGCGGTGGATGTCGCGGTCTTCCTGCGCGCGGACGGCGAGCGCCATGGCCTCGTCGAGCCCGGCGTCCTCCGGGCCCTTGCGCGCGCGCAGGAGCTCCTCCACGGCGCGGATCGCGACGGCGTCGTCCGGCTGGTCGAGCACGGCGCGCTCGAGCGGCCCGGCCGCGCTGCCGAAGATCTCGGCGAGGGGGACGACGCGGTCGACCAGCCGGCGCATGGGGAGGGGCGCGAACGGGAAGAAGCCGCCTGGCTTGAACTTCGTCGCGACGACGCGCCCCGTGCCCTCGAGCCGGACGACCTCGCGCCGGGTTCCGATGCCGTGCACCGCCGAGCCCGGCGCCTCGATGGCCAGGTTGACGCAGGGGTGCGGCAAGAGCTCCTGCTCGAACGGCGCGGTGAGCGACCAGCGGACGACCCAGTGCCAGTCGACGAGCCTGGCCAGCTCCGGCGCGGGCGCGTGGCGGTGCAGCTCGAAGCGCTGGAGACCCGCGGCCGGGTTCAGGATGCCGCGGGTGGGGTCCTCGGGGGTGATGCTCTGGCTCATGATCGCGCGTGGCGCTCTTTTACAATACCGCGCCTGGCCCGGGCAGTAGCGTCCGCCCCGGAGGCAGCAACATGGCTGATTCGACCACGACCCCGAGGGGCAACCTCGTCCTGTTCCATTCACCGAACTCGCGCTCGATGGGCACGCGCATCCTGCTCGAGGAGCTGGGCGCGCCCCACGAGCTCCGCGTGCTGAACATGAAGGGCGGGGAGCAGCGCAAGGCCCCTTACCTCGCCGTGAACCCGCTCGGGAAGGTGCCCGCGATCCTGCACGACGGCGCGCTCGTCACCGAGCAGGTCGCGATCGTCATTTACCTCGCCGATCTCTTCCCGGAGGCCGGCCTGACCCCGGCCATCGGGGATCCGCTGCGCGGGCCGTACCTCCGTTGGATCGCGTACTACGGCTCGTGCTTCGAGCCGGGCATCGTGGATCGGGCGATGAAGCGCGAGCCGGCCCCGGCCGCGATGTCTCCGTACGGAGATTTCGATACGATGTTCGGCGTGGTGGCAGAGGCGCTCCGGAAAGGGCCGTATCTGCTCGGCGATCGATTCTCGGCGGCCGACGTCCTCTGGGGCAAGGCGCTGGAGTGGATGGTGAAGTTCAAGCTCGTGCCCGAGCTGCCGGAGGTGAAGGACTACATCGCGCGGGTGTGCAACCGGCCGGCGTTCGCGCGGATCGCGGCGAAGGACGCAGAGCTCGCCGCGGCGCACGAGGCCGCGGCCGCGGCGGAGGCGCAGGCGAGCTGATCACCGCCCAGGCTGCCGCCTACTCCGGCTGCCCACCCAGCTGCTTCACCGCCTTCGATCCCGCCTCGATCCCGCGGCGCAGGCACTCCGCCTCGCACGCGCCCTGGAGCTCCGCGGTGATGAACCCGGCAGCGAACGCATCGCCGGCCCCGGTCGTGTCCACCACCTCGACCTGAGGCGCCGGCTCGTCGAGGCGCACGCCCTGCCGTCCGCCCACCGCCGCGCCCCGCGCGCCACGCTTGATGATCACCCGCTCGAAGTAGGCGCCCAGCGCGATCATCTGCGCTCTGAGGTCACCGGTGCCCGAGAGCGCCTCTGCCTCGTCGGCATTGGCGAGCAGCGTCGATATCCCCCTTGTCCACTCAAGGAAGGTCCCGACCCCCACCTCCCGCAGGAAGCCCACGGACGCGGCGTCGAGGGCGATCGGGACGCCGCGGCGCCGCGCCTCTTCGGCGAGCATCAGCACTGCCCGCCGAGGCCCTTCGGCAAAGAGCGAATACCCCGAGATGAGCACCAGCCGCGTCTCGTCCAGGAGCCCCAACGGCATGTCGGAAGGCTCGAGCGCGAGGTTCGCCCCACGGTCGGTCAGGAAGCTCCGCTCCCCGTCGGCGTCGACGAGGATGACCAGCACGCCCGACGGATTCTGCGGGTCGGCCACGAGGATCGGGTCGACATGGAAGCTCCTGAAATAGGCGTCGAGATGCGGCTTGTCCCTGGCTCCAACCCGGGCGACGAACGACACCTTCGCTCCCATCGAACCGAGCCACACCGCCTGGTTGGCCCCCGAGCCTCCCGGCCGGCTCTCGATCTTGGCGCGCCGGTCCGAGCCGCGCACCAGCGGCCCCTCGGGGCGGACGATCACGTCCGTCATCACATCGCCGACCACGAGCACGCGGTCGGCCTCGCTCATGCCTTGGCCTTCGACTTCGACTTGGGCCTGGCCCCGAGCTCGCTCATCGCCACCGCGATCTCCGCCGCCACCGCCGCGTTGTTCTCGACCAGCGCGATGTTCGCGATGAGGCTCTTGCCCTCGGTGAGCTCGAAGATGCGCTTCAAGAGGAACGGCGTCAGGTCCTTGCGGCTCACCCCCTCTGCCTCGGCGCACCTGATCGCCTCCTCGATCCGCGCCTCGATCGCCTTGGCGTCCATCGCATGGCTCTCGGGGATCGGGTTGGCCACAAGGACCCCGCCCATGCCGAGCTCGAACTGCAGCGCAATGACGCTGGCCGCTTCCTTGGCGCTCTCGATCCTGTGGTCCACTTTCTGCCCGCTCTGCCGCGCCCAGAAGGCCGGGAAATCCTCGGTCTTGTAGCCCAGGACCGGCACGCCATGGGTCTCCAGCGTCTCCAGCGTCTTGGGGATGTCGAGGATCGACTTGGCCCCCGCGCAGACCACGGCCACTTGCGTCTGACTCAGCTCCTCGAGATCGGCGGAGATGTCGAAGGTCGTCTCGGCCCCGCGATGCACGCCGCCGATGCCCCCGGTGGCGAACACCTGGATACCGGCCCAGGCCGCCGCCATCATCGTGGTCGCCACGGTTGTCCCGGCCAGCCCGCCCAGGACCAGGAGCGCCGCCACGTCGCGCCGCGAGGCCTTGGCCGCCTTGCCGCCCCCCCTGGCCAGCCGCTCGAGATCTTCCCCCTTCACGCCCACCTTGAGCTTGCCATCCATGATGGCGATCGTCGCCGGAACGGCCCCGTTCCGGCGGACCACCGCCTCCACGCGCTGCACCATCTCGAGGTTCTGCGGATACGGCATGCCGTGCGTGATGATGGTCGACTCCAGCGCGACCACCGGCCGGCCGTCAGCAAGCGCTTTCCTGACCTCGGGCGAGATGGAGAGATAGTCCTTGATCGACACGCTGAGATCCTTGGGCGACGAGGGTTTGGCGGCTATAGAGGCGCCGGGCGCGAGCGTCAAATTCTGCCCTGTTCAGGAGGTTCCAATCCGTTTATCGCTCTAGGATCCAGTGGACTGGTACCGCCGCTCCCCGAAGCGCCAGATGCGCAGCGACACGAGCAGGAACGCCACGCCCACGAGCGGCGACGCCCAGCGCGCGGCCTCGGGCAGCGCGGGGACCGTGGGGCGATCGAGCAGCGCGCCCGCGGGGATGTAGCTCACGAACGCGAGCGGCACGACGAACGTGAAGAAGCGCCGGAACCAGTCGCGGTAAAGGGTCAGCGGGTACTGCGCTGCCTCCGTGCCGCCATAGGTCAACGCGTTCATGATCTCCAGCGACTCGACCGTCCAGAAGCACAGCGTGGCCTGGAGCACGAGGAGCCCATAAAACACGCAGGCGCCGCCGACGATCGCGCCGGCGAGCAGCGCCAGCCGGGCTGCTGTCCACGCCACGCTGAGCGCGCTACCGGCCCACAGGAGCATCACGAGGCCGACCGCGAGCCGCCCTGCGCGCAGGAACTGGAACTCCCCGGTGGCGACCTGGAACGCGGTGGAGCGCGGGCGCAGGAGGAGCCGGTCGAAATCGCCCGACTTCACCATCGCCGAGAAGGTGTCGAACCCCCGGCCGAACGACTCGGCGAGCGCGAACGAGACGTTGACGAGGCCGAACAGCAGCGCCACCTCCGCGAAGCGCCACCCTCGGACCGCGCCGAACCGGTCGAACAGCGCCCACGCCCCGAGCAGCTCGATGCCCACCGTGATGAACTGCCCGACAGACCACATCACGAACGACGCGCGATACTGCATCTGCGCCCGCAGCGACGCGGCGGCGAGCCGGAGGTAAAGCCTCGTTGCATCGAGCGACATCTCGTCTGTTCCTCGCCTCGCCCTCGCCTCGCCCTCGCCTCGCCCTCGCCTCGCCCTCGCCTCGCCCTCGCCCTCGTCCCTCAGCCGCCCTGCACCACGAGCCGGCGCAGGCCGCGCGCGACCATCGCCCTGCCGAGCGCCACGAACGCGGCGGTCCACAGCGCCTGGTGCAGCAGCACGCCCGGGAGCGCCCCCGCGGGCAGGTGCCCGAGGTAGAGCCGGAACGGCGCGTCGACCATGCCCCGGAACGGCAGCGCGTCGAACCACGGCAGCATCCACGGCGGAAACAGCGGCAGCGGCACGATCATGCCGGAGGCGACGAGCACGAGCGACGGCACGATCCGCGCAATGCCGTCGCCGGACGTCGTCCACAGCATCGTCGACGTCACCGCCGTCGCGAACGCGCCCACGAGCGCCGCCGCGCCGACCATCGCCGCCGCCCACGCGCCCGCGGCGGCCAGCGACGGCGGCAGCCCCATGCCGAGGAGCGGCACCGCGACCGCGAACATCGGGACCGCGCGCAGCAGCGTCGGCGCGACGCGCGCGGCGAGCGCGCGGGCGAGCCAGAGCGCATGCAGATCGAGCGGGCGCGCCAGCTCGTAGCCCACCGCGCCGGTGCGGATCAGCTCGCGCACCTCGGGGTCGGGGTTCGTCGAGAAGGGCAGCAGCTGGAAGAACGCCTGTCCGAGCCACGTGTACGTGATCGCCTGTCCGAGCGCCATCGGCGGCGGCGCGCCCGAGATGGCGTTCCCGTAGAACGCCTCGAGCACCATGACCTTGATGAACCCCCAGAACAGCTGCGTGCCGAACCCGGCCGCGGCCGCGGCGCGGTATTGCAGGAGCGCGCGGCAGCGCGCCCGAAACACGGCGACACAGGCGGCGAAATGGGCCGCAAAGCTCCCGAACGGCGCGCTCACGGCGGCGCCCCCGCCTCGCCGCTCTCGCCATAGAGCCGCGCCACGATCTCGTCGATGGGCGGGTTCTGCACCAGGAGATCGCGCACCGGGGTGCGGGCCGTGACGCGCCCGACCAGCTCCGCCGTCGAGATCGCGGCGGGGTCGAAGCGCAGCGTCACGCGGTCGCCCTCGCGGCGGATCACCTCGGCGCGCGGCTCGGCGATCTCCGCCGCGGGGTCCGCCAGGTCCACGATGAGCCAGCGCTCCGCGGTGACCTGCGCGCGCAGCGCCTCGAGCGAGCCGTCCGAGAGCACCCGCCCCCCGGCGATGAGGATGACCCGCGAGCAGAGGGCCTCGATGTCGTCCATATCGTGCGTCGTCAGGATCACCGTGACGCCGCGCTCGCGGTTGAGCCGCTGCACGAAGCGCCGCACCGCGAGCTTCGAGACGGCGTCGAGGCCTATCGTGGGCTCGTCGAGGAAGAGCAGGTCGGGCGCGTGGAGCAGCGCGGCCGCGAGATCGCACCGCATGCGCTGGCCGAGGCTGAGCTGCCGCACCGGCGTGTCGAGCAGCGGCCCGAGGTCGAGCATCGCGACGAGCTCGTCGCGCGCGCGGGCGTGCTCGGCCGCGCCAACGCGGTAGATGTCCCGGAGGAGCTCGAACGAGTCGATCACCGGCAGATCCCACAGGAGCTGGGTGCGCTGGCCGAACACGACGCCGAGCCGCCCCACGTGCGCGACGCGCTCACGCCACGGGACGCGGCCGGCCACCTCGCATCGCCCCGAGTCCGGCACGAGGATGCCCGCCAGGATCTTGACCGTCGTCGACTTGCCGGCGCCGTTCGGCCCGATGTACCCGACGAGCTCGCCCCGATCGAGCGAGAACGAGACGCCCGCGAGCGCATCGACGGCGCGGTAGCGCGGGCGCACGAGCCCGGCGAGCGCTCCCAGGGCGCCCGGCCGGCGCTCAGCCACCCGATACGCCTTGCGCAAATCCTCGACGACGATCAGCGGCATGCCGGCGGCCAGGGTCTCACGGGCGGCCCAGGAGCATACAGGACCTCGGTCGAGCGGCCAGCGCCGCGAGTCCCGAGCTCGGTCAAGCCGCCAGCGCCGCGAACGCGGCCTGCGCGCCGACCTTGCCGCGCACCACCGCGCCGTCGCGCCGCTCGAAGTCGATGTGGCCGCTGTGAAACGACGCGTACATCTCGCGGTAGATCGCCGCCATGGGCGCGGACACGCCGAACGACGTCAAGACCGGCTCCACCTGCTCGAGCGGCAGCCGCACCACGCGCGCCTCCCTGCCGATGAGGACCTCGCCGAGCGCGCGCGCGATCGCCTCGGGGGTGTAGTCCTCCGGCCCGGCGAGCTCGATGACCCGCCGGCCCGCCGGCCCGGCGAGGAGGCGCTCCGCCGCAACCCGGCCAATGTCCTCCGTCGCGACCATCGGGAAGGCGCGCCCCGGCTGGAGGAAGCTCGGGAGCACGCCGTCGCCCTTCACGGCCGCGAACACCGAGCGCCAGTTCTCGAGGAAGTACGCAGGTCGGACGAACGTCACGCCCCGCGCCACGGCGGAGAGCCTCTCCTCGGCGTGGTGCACCATCACGATCGGCCCTGTCCCCTCCGCGTGGTGCGCGGCGATCGACGAGAGGAAGACGACGTGGGGGACCGCGCTGGCCGCGATCGCCCGCGCCATGGCGTCGACCTGCGCCCTGCTCTCCCCCAGGGGATCGGCCGAGGCGACCGACGTCGGGCTCAGCAGGTAAGCGCCCTTCACGCCCTCGAGCGCCCGCGCGACCGCCGCCACGTCATCGAAATGCGCGACCGCGACGTCGGCCCCCCTCGCCTTCCACGCCTGCCCCTTCGCAGCGTCGCGGACGATGACCCGCACCTTCTCCCCGGCGGCGAGGAGCTCGCGCGCGACCACAGACCCGGTGTTCCCAGTGACTCCGGCGACAGCGAACATGGATGTCTCCCTTCGAGCGGTGGATGCGCGGCCTCTCCCCCTGCGGGAGCCTCGCCGCGCGCTCGATGGAGGACGTTTTGCGCTGACTTCGGTCAGCTCTCCAATGCATGATTGCGATGCGCATCATGACTTCCGCGCATCTCTCCGGGATCGACCTCAACCTGCTCGTCGCGCTGGACGCGCTCCTCCGCGAGGCGCACGTGACGCGCGCCGCTGCGCGGATCGGCCTCACCCAGTCGGCGATGAGCCGGTCGCTCGCGCGGCTGCGGGACGTGCTAGGCGATCCGCTGCTCGTGCGCACCGGCCGCGGGATGCGCCTCACGCCCCGCGCCGAGCGGCTCGCCCCGGCGCTCGGGCGCGTCCTCGCCGAGATCACCGCTGTCCTCGCGGATGGGCCCCGGTTCGACCCGCGCACGGCGGAGCGCACCTTCACGATGACCTCGCCCGACTTCGGCGAGGCGCTCGTCCTGCCACCCTTGATCGAGCGCCTGAGCCGCGAGGCGCCGGCCGTTAACATCGACGCCCGGGCGAGCGCGCAGGATCCGTTCGGCGCGCTCGAGGCGGGGGAGCTCGATTTCGTGCTGATGGCACAGCGGGCGGCGAGGCCCGCCATCGTCTGGACGCCGCTGTTCCCGGAGCGCTTCGTGTGCCTCGTCCGCGAGGGGAACCCGGCGGCTTCGCGCAAGCTGACGGCGGAGCAGTTCGCCGCGATACCCCAGGTGCTCGTGGCGCCCGAGGGGAGGCCGGGGAGCGTGATCGATGATGTCCTCGCCGAGATGGGCCTGCGGCGCCGGGTGGCGGTCCGGGTGGCGAGCTTCATCGCCGCGCCGGAGGTCGTGGCGAGCTCGGACCTCATGGTGACGCTGCCCGAGCGGATCGCCGCGAGGGCGCAGCGCTACCTGCCGCTCCGCACGATGGAGCTCCCGTTCAAGCTGAAGGGGTTCACGCTGGCGCTCGCATGGCATGAGCGGATGCGGCAGGACCCAGGGCACGCCTGGTTCCGGGCGCTGGCCGCGTCGGTCGGCCAGGAGCTGAAAAGGAGGCGAGCGGGCGAGGAGCGCTAGCGCGACGCCTCACTCCGGCTTCGCGAGCGGCGAATAGCGGCTGTAGCGGTAGTCGTTCGAGGTCGCGTAGAGCACGCCCGGGGGATTGCGTGAGTCCCCGGCGGCGATGCAGGCCCGGTACCAGGGGTAGCAAGCCTGGAGCGTGCCGTAGACGAACGACGGCACGGTCGGCGCGCCGCCCCGTTGCACCCAGCACGCGACGGCTGCGCCGGTTTGCGGCTCGATGAGGCAGTAGCGCTGCATGTCAGAGGCGCAGCCCGTGCAATCGGTCTGGATGGCGTTGATCGCATGCCCGACCGTCGTGCAGCCGAAGCTGAAGATCGCTGCATTGAGCCCGTTCTGCTGCGCTTGCCACCAGAAGCCGTTCGCGAAGTTCGAGCACACGTACGAGCCAGGGGTATAGGTGCATTGCTGCACCGTGATGTTGCCCATCGCCGTCGCCAGCGGAGTGCCGCCCCACGTACCGAGGCTGGGTGCGGGTGGGCACGCGGTGCCAGGCGGAACGGCCGTCGGAGCGGAGTCGTCCTGCACATTCCCGCTCGGCTCCGCCACGACCTCAAGGAGGTCGGTGGGGTCTGGGGCCTCGTTGCGCAGGACGCACGCGGATCCCGAGCTGTCATCACACTGCGCCACGTCGCTGGTCATGGCGTAGGACGCAGGCTCCAGGTCGAGGTCGTCGATCTCGCCGCTCGAGCTCGAGCACCCGCTCAGGACGCCGAGCAGGTTCACAGAAGCGACGAAACCCGCCGGGAGAACCATCGCATGACGATTCATTAAGAACGCCTTTCTTGCGGTGAAATGCAACGCTCCGCGCCTGTGGCGCGCACGGCTCCACAGCGCAGCGCGCCTCCGCGTGGGTTACGCGCGACGTCCGACCCCGGTTCCCTCCTCGGGCGCCATTGCTCAGCGGGCCGCCCGCCCTCCTCCAGCCCCCATCGGTCACCAACATTCACGTGAACGTGAACGTTTACGTGGACGTTTACGTGAACGTGGTCGTGGTCGTGGTCGTCAACGGTAGGCCGTGAACGACCACGACCACGTAAACGTTCGGATGTAGGAGAACGCGGCGCGAAGCTTGGTTAACGCCTATGCCCCGCCCACCTTCGACCGGCCCTCAATCCCGGATATAAACGCTCAGCCCCTCGAACCTGGCCGAATTGTCCCTGTTCGCGAGCCTCGCCACGACCCGGATGGCGTCGCTCCCGCCGGCGGGGACCGTCATCGCGCAGCTGCCGTTCAGGTGGGTTGCGCTCGATCCGCACCCGGCATCGCCCTCCAGCTCGAAGCCGTTGCACGCCATCGTGCCGACCGGCGCGCCTCCTCGGAGCAGGGTCACCTCGATGCGCACGTCGTTCACGCCGCTGTGCTCGTAGCTTTCGGCGTGCACCGGGAACTCGAGCGCCTTTCCCGCCGGAAAGGAGAGCGCCTTCTCGACGGGGGTGTCCAGGCCCGGCAGATCGACCTGGCCCGCCGTCGGGCCCAGGCAGCTCAGGAGCAGGCCGACCCCGAGCGCCGCGGCGGCGGCGCGCGCACGGTCCCGGTTCGCAGCGGTCCGCAACAGGGGCGCGCTCACCCGCCGGCCTCCTCGAGGACGTCGCGCCCCCAGGAGAAGGCGGCGACCGCACCGGGCCCGCCGGGCGCCGAGGAGCAGATCGCGACGACCTGCTCGATGGAGGTTTCCGGGGCGTCGGGTCTCTGCATGCGGAATGCTCCTCTCAGGCGGACCGGGTGAGCTCGGGGAACGACGTCTCCCGCGGTGGATTATCCGACGACTCGGGCCCCGCCACCAGGTCTCCCTGCTCGCGCAGGCCCGCGGCCCATCCTCACCAGGAGCGCGCGCAGCCCCATTCCGCGATGGTCGCGCCGGCGCGCGCGGGTTACGGTACCCGCCGCCTCGATGCCGCCCGATCACAGCGCGCCCCCTGGCGATCGATCCCTGTTCCCATCGTTCGACGGCCCCGGCGGCTTCGACCGGATCCGCGCCGACCTCCCGGCCTTTCTCCCGGCGATCCGCGCGGTGTGCGAGCGCCACGGGCTCTCGTTGGGCGGGCTCTCCGCCTTCGCGCACGGGACCAACGTGGTCGTCGCGAACGACGCAGGCCAGATCATCAAGCTGTTCCCTCCCTTCCTCCGGCACCAGTTCGAGGCCGAGCGCCTCTCGCTGGGGCGCTTCCACGGGAACGTCCCCGTGGCCACGCCGGAGCTCCTCTGGCAAGCGGAGCTCGAGGGATGGCCTTATCTCGTGATCTCGCGCCTCCCGGGGCGCACGCTCGAAGAGGCCTGGCCCGCGATGAGCGGCGCGGAGCGCGCCGAGGCGCTCGCCCGCGTCGGCGAGATCATGAGGGCCGCCCACGCGCTGCCCACCACTGGGCTGGAGAGCATCGATCTCGGCTGGGATGCGTTCCTGGAGCGCCAGATCGCCGGATGCGAGAGCCGGCACCGGCGGATGGGCTTGCCCGAGCGCCTCGTCTCGCAGATCCCGGCTTACCTCGAGTCCGCCCGCGCTCTCCTGCCGAGGTCCGTGGTCCCGGCCCTGCTGACTGGCGAATACACGCCGGAGAACCTCCTCGTGACCCAGGCGGACGGGAGGTGGCGCGTCACCGGCATGATCGACTTCGCGGACGCGTGCCTCGGAGCACCCGAGTACGATCTCCTGGGCCCGTGCCTCTTCCTGTCGGCCGGCAGCGCGGACCTCCAGCGCGCCTTTCTCGGCGCCTACGGATACCCGCCTACCGACCTGGGCCCAGCGCTGAGCCGCAAGCTGATGGCCCTCGCGCTGCTGCACCGGTACAGCAATCTCAGGTTCCAGCTCAGGCTCGAGGGCTGGGAGTCCCAGGTCTCCTCCCTCTCCGAGCTGGAACTGACGATCTGGCCGTTCTGACGGGAGATCTGCCCGTCTCCGCCCGCGCGCTCGGCAGCCCGCGGCCGGCGCGCCCCGCCGCGATCACCTCGCCGCGAGCAGGGCGGCGACGTCCTCGCAGGCGTGCTCCTCGACGGCCCGGCAGTTCGTCACGTCACCCCACGGCAGGAAGGCGCACTCCTCGGTGTCGGCTTCGCACGCTGCTTCGAGGTCCGGAGAGACAACGAGGTCGCAGATCTGATGTTGCGACAGCTCCCACACCGGCGTCGGCCCGCACTCCTCCGTCCCTGGGCTTCCGCAGTGCCTCTCGCGGGTCTGCACCAGCGCAGTGCCGTCACCCAGCACGAAGATCAGCGATTCGGTCTCGTCGATCCACGGGCCAGGGGTGAGCAGCGAGCCGAGGACGCCCGTGCCGCCTTCGAGCACGAGCCTGGCCGCGCAGGGGAGCGTCTCTGGCGGGAACGCAGAGAGGTGCACGACGACCCGCTCGCAGCTCAACTCGAAGCCGCAAGCGAAGAGATCCAGGGCCGGATCGGGCGTATCCGCCCCGCCGCCCGACGTGGTGTCGGACGACTCCGGTCCGGGATCCGCGTCGTCGCCCCTGTCCGCCTCCGCCTCGGTCTCGGCGCCGTCCGAGCCCTCGACGACGCGCGCGCAAGCGATGACGAAAGGAAGCTGCGCCGCTGCCAGCAGGAGCGCTCCCTGGATGATGCGATGTGCCCTCATGGTGTTGCCCTTTCGACGAGTGTGCGGAGACTGTGCCAGGCATGGCGCACAGCAAGCGGCGCGCCACACCGTCCTCGCATCGCGGCGGGGCCGTTGCGCTCCGCGGCTCCAGCCCCCATCCGCAGGCGGACAGCGGCGGGGCGACGTCGCACGCCGGAGCGCCACGACCACGACATTGACGCGCCGCCTTCAGCCCTTGCCGTTGACCCATTATGACACAAAAACGGCCAGCGGACCCACCATCCGGCACACAACGACGCAAACCCGTGCCTCGAAGCTCTGTTGGAGCGCCCGAAAGCCTCCTCTTGCAATGGCGCTGTTCTCGAAGCAGTATCGCGGCGGAACGGGCCAGCCTCGCTGTACCCTCTCTTGGTTTGTTTGTAATTAGTCTTACTTATCCTCGTTCGCTTCGGGGCAGGGTGACTTATGCGGCATCTGGGGGTTTTGAATGTCGTTGCGGCGTCGCTCCTGGCAGCGCTCTCGACGGTTGGATGCGCGAGTGATGACTCCTCCTCGCCGGACAATGGCACCGACGGTGAAGCCACGAGCGGCGGTGATGGCGCCGCGTCTGGCGCGGGCAACGGCAGCGGCGGCGGCAGCAGCGTCGGCGCGACCTCGGGCGACCCGTTCGATCCGGTCGGCAACGTCGGCGGCAGCGGGACTGGCAGCGGTGGCGGCGACGGCTGCACCCCCACGCTCACCGGCGTCATCCGCGATTTCAAGGCCTACGACTATGGCACGGGCGAGGGGCACCCCGACTTTCAGACGTTCGGGGCCTGCAGCCTGAGAGGCATCGTCGAGCCGGAGCTCGGGCCCGATCACAAACCCGTCTATGCCCACGAGCAAGGTACGGAGTGCACCACGGGCCCGGAGGAGTTCGCGCAGTGGTATCACGACGTCGAGGGCGTGAGCTCGCCGGTCGAGTTCACCTTCAACGTGACGGCGGATGCCCAGGGCAACATCGTTTATCAGAACAACGCCTTCTTCCCCATCGACGAGCGCGGCTGGGGCAACGAGGGCTATCCGCACAACTATCACTTCACCACCGAGCTCCACATGAGCTTCCACTACAACGGCGGTGAGGTCTTCACCTTCTCCGGCGACGACGACCTCTGGGTCTTCATCAACGACAAGCTCGCCATCGATCTCGGCGGGCTGCACGAGGTGGAGACCGACTCGATCGACCTCGACGCGCGCGCCGCGGATCTCGGGCTGGAGATCGGGAACGAGTACTCGCTCGCCCTGTTCCACGCCGAGCGGCGCGCGACGGATTCGAACTTCAGCCTCCAGACCACGCTGAAGTTCACGAACTGCGAGCCCATCATCTACTGAGCGCAGCGCCTCCAACAAGGATGCGAGGGCCGCCTTCAGAGCCACTGGAGAACTCTATAGACACTGTCATTCACCGCCGCTGCGGTAAGCCAGGAAACGCGCGCACCAGGCCACCGCCACCTCGACGCATGGCGGCGTCCCGCCGTGCGCCGCGATCACGAAAACGGGCGCCGACCCGAAAAATCGAGGGGATTGCGTGATCAGATCGGCGCGCTGCGGGAATTCTCCCGGGCCACACCAGCGAGGTGCAACCTGGGTGACACCCAGCCAACTTGTGCAGAGAAGGCGTACTCTGCCTCCGAGCTTCATCTGTCAACAACTATTGACCACGGAACCCAGCCCGACCGCAGGAGACGCGGCGCAGCGAGGGGCCCTTCGCGCCGGACCGTGTCCGCGCGTCAACGGCGCCTCGCTTCCACGCGCTTCCGGCGGCCCGGAGCGGGCGCGTCCTGTCCGGCGCGGCCGGTGCGGGTCGAGCCTGCGGGCCTCGGGACCGTCGGTGTGCATGTCACGCGGTGGTGATCACCGGGATCGCCACGGCGTGATCGCTCGGAACAGCGCCTCGTGATCACGATCACGATCGCGCGGATCGCCGCAGGGATTTGGACGATTGCATAGGAGCGCCCGGCCTCAGCGCCGGAGGTCACGGCCCGTGTCCAGCGCGGGCGCGTCGACGACGCCGGTCAGCCGCATCAACGAGGGAAACACCGTTATGAGTTACGCACGCATGGTCATCAGGAAGGGTCGAATCGGATCCTCGCTACTCTGCTTGCTGCTCCCCATGTCGCTCGCTTCGTTGACCGCCTGCGGGTCGGATGGAGCGAAGGGCGATCCGGGGGAGCCGGGCGCGCCCGGCGAGCCGGGGCCGCAGGGCCCGCCCGGCGAGACGCCGGTGTCGCCGGTCGACCCGGTGACGGGCTCCCTGGAGAAGTACGTTTCAACCGAAGGTGGAGCGGGTCGCTTCCCCCTCGCCGTGGGCGGCAAGGTCGCTCCGCTGGTCGTCAGCGAGAGCGATTATGCGGGCGTGAACCGCGTCGTGGGCGACCTCGCGGCGGACATCCAGCGGGTGACCGGCACTGCCGCGGCCGTCGACAACGAGATCCCGGCGTCGGCGAAGGAAGTGGTCCTGGTCGGGACGGTGGGCAAGAGCCCGATCATCGATCAGCTCGTGGCGGACGAGCGGCTCGACGTCTCCGGCTTGACGGGGAAGTGGGAGACGTTCGTCACGCAGATCGTCGAGCAGCCGGTGGAGGGCGTGGACCGAGCGCTCGTCATCGCCGGCAGCGACCAGCGCGGCACCATCTTCGGCGCGTACGACCTCTCCTCGCAGATCGGCGTATCGCCCCTGTACTGGTGGGACGACGTCCCGGCCCAGAAGAAGCAGGCGCTGTTCGTGCTCCCCGGGCAGCACACCCAGGGCGAGCCGAAGGTGAAGTACCGCGGCTTCTTCATCAACGACGAGAACCCCGCGACGGGCAACTGGGCGGCCAAGATGTTCGGGCCGGGCAAGGCGGAGGGCTTCCCCGGAGGCCTCAACCACCTTTACTGGGAGAAGATCTTCGAGGTCGCGCTCCGCATGAAGGCGAACTACATCTGGCCGGCCGTCTGGGGCCGTGCGTTCGCCGAGGACGACCCGGAGAACCACGCGACGGCCACGCGGTACGGCGTCGTGATGGGGACCTCGCACGAGGCCCCGATGATGATGGGCATCGAGGAGTGGAATCGCCACGTGGTCCCCGAGGTGAAGGACTCGGCTGGCACCGTCACCAAGCCGAAGACCGATCCGTACGGCGGCACGGGCGACTGGCGCTTCTCGGTGAACGCCGAGGCGCTGAAGAAGCACTGGACCAAGGGCATCCAGCGGATGGTCAACGAGAAGTTCGAGGGCGTCGTCACGCTCGGCATGCGCGGCCCCGGCGACGTCAGCCTGCCGCCGGCGGACGGCATCCCGCTGATGGAGGACATCGTCGACTCCCAGCGGAAGATCCTCGCCGACGTGACGGGGCAGGACGTGACGACCATCCCCCAGGTCTGGACGCTGTACAAGGAGATCCAGGGTTACTGGGACGCCGGCATCACCGTGCCGGACGACGTCACGGTCGTCTATTGCGACGACAACTGGTCCAACATGAAGCGCCTGCCGGAGCTCGGCACGCAGCGGGCCGGCGGCTTCGGCCTCTACTACCACTTCGATTACGTCGGCGGCGGGCGTAACTACAAGTGGGTCGACACGATCCTCCTGCCCAACGTCTGGGAGCAGCTCCACCTCGCCTACAACTACGGCGTGGATCGGCTCTGGGTCGTCAACGTCGGAGACTTCAAGAACGAGGAGCTCCCGCTCCAGTTCTTCCTCGACTACGCGTGGAACCCGGACCGCTGGCCGGTCGAGCGCATCGGCGAATGGGAGCGGCGGTGGACCGAGCTGCAGTTCGGCTCGGAGCACGCGGACATCATCGCCGACATCCTGCACAGCTACTCGCTGCTGCAGTCGGATCGCAAGCCGGAGCTGACCAACCGGAAGATCACCGTCGATTACGATCTCATGGTCAGCGCGCCCACGACCGACGTCCCGGATCCCGACACGGCCGCGATCACGTACGACGACAGCGCGAGCCCGTTCAGCCTCACGAACTACCGTGAGCTCGAGAGCGTCACGGAGGAGTGGGAGGCGCTGGCGTCGCAGGCGGAGTTCGTGGAGAGGCTCCTGCCGGAGGAGGCGCACGACGCCTACTTCCAGCTCGTGCTCTACCAGGTGAAGGCGACGGCGAACCTGTACGCGCTGCGCCTGGCAGGGTTCAAGAACAAGCTCTATGCGGCGCAGGGGCGCGCGTCCACGAACGACCAGGCGGCCGTCGCAGAGGCGCGGCTCCAGGACGATCTGACGCTCGCCTCCTACTACAATAGCGATCTCGCCAACGGGAAGTGGGAAGGTTTCCAGACGCAGCCGCACATCGGCTACGGCGCGCCGGGGAACCCGTCCTGGCAGCAGCCCGAGTACCAGTACAACAACATCCAGGAGTTCATCTGGCCTGAGCTCGTCTCGATCGATGTCCCCGCGGAGGCGGAGCTCGGCGTGGCGATCGACGGGTCGAGCAACTTCTGGACGGGCGAAGGGGCAGGCGACGGGACCACCGCGACCCCCGTGCTGCCCGCGTTCAGCCGGTATCAGACGCAGCCCGAGCAGTACATCGAGGTGTTCAACCGCGGCAGCGCGCCGCTCGAGTACACGATCGACGCCGCTCTCCCGGTCGAGTGCCCCGCCGGCTGGGCCGCGAACACGCCGTGCCCGCCGTGGCTGAACGTCTATCCGAGCCACGGTGTCGTCGACAAGGAGGTCCGCGCGACGGTGAGGGTCGACTGGGTCATGATCCCCACGAACCAGACGTTCCCGGTCGATGTCCCGATCACGGTCACGGGCTCGGACGGGAGCTCGGTGGTGGTCACGGCCCGCGTCCAGGACCCGCGGCAGGTCGCGTGGAAGCCGAACCGCTTCATCGAGGCGAACGGCTATGTCTCGATGGAAGCCGATCACTACAGCCGCGCGGTCAGCACGGATGACGTCGAGTGGAAGCTGCTCCCGGACATCGGGCGCACCGGGTCGGGCGTGACGCCGTTCCCGGTGACGGCCGAGGCGCAGGAGCCCGGCGGCGCGTCGCCTCGCCTCGAGTACGACATGCACCTCACGAGCAGCGGCCCGGTGAACGTGTATGTCTACGTGTCGCCCAGGAACAACTTCCAGAACTGGGAGGAGGGCCTGCAGTACGCCGTGTCGTTCGACGACGGTCCGGTCCAGAAGGTCAATACGAGCCACGCCGTCGAGCTCAACGGCAACGGCAACAAGATCTGGGAGCGGCACACCTCGGACAACGCCAACATCATGCGCACCAAGCACACGATCGCCGCGGCGGGTGACCACACGCTGAAGGTGTGGATGGTCCATCCGGGCGTGATCGTCCAGAAGATCGTGGTGGACGCCGGTGGCGTGAAGGAGAGCCTCCTGGGCCCGCCCGAGAGCTACTGGATGGGCAAGGGGCCGGAGCAGCAGTAACACATCGTCTGTAAGCAGTCCGAGGGCCCGCCGCGCACACGCTGTGCGGCGGGCTCTCGCCATTTATGCGCCCCGGAGCGCAGGCGCTGTCTTGAGGTCGCGTGAGCTCGGCGGCATGAGCTGCATCCCTCCAGCCGCTGCGGCATTCCTATCAACAACGGATCTTTCTACTGACAGCGCCGCATTCGTGGACGCGCCCTCTTCGTGCGCGGTGATCGCGCGAATGGCCGATGGTAGGATCGTCGCCGGGGTCAAGGATGCTGCGACAGAAGCTGGGATGGATGGGTGTGGTGACGCTGCTTCCGGCGCTCTCCGCGTGCGGCGAGAGCTCGGGGGCTGGGGCGGCCGGCGGGGGCGGCGCCGGTCAGGCCGCGTCGACGGGCGCCGAGGCGTCCACGGGGAGCGGAGCAGGCGGCGCGAGCGGCAGCACAACCGGAAGCGGAGCCGGCGCGGGTGAAACGTCCGCGAGCACCGGCGGCGCGGGTGGAACCTCCGCGAGCACCGGCGGCGCGGGCGGCGCGGGCGGCGCGGGCACGGGCGGGAGCGGAGGGGACGGGACGCCGGGCGCGCCCTCGGGCTTCATCCTCGGCGCGGACATCTCCTGGGTGCAGGAGCGCGAGGCCGGAGGCAAGGTGTTCCGCGACATCGATCCGCGGACCGGTGAGCTCGTCGAGAAGGACATCCTCGAGATCTTGAAGGCGCACGGGTTCAACTGGATCCGCTTGCGCCTGTTCAACGACCCGACCGCGGTGTACGCCGATTCGGCCATCGACGACGACCCCTACTCGCGCGAGGGCTTCTGCGATCTCGAGCACACGATCGAGATGGCGCGGCGCGTGAAGCGAGCGAACATGGGCTTCCTGCTCGACTTTCACTACAGCGACGTGTGGGCCGACCCCGACGATCAACACAAGCCCGTCGCCTGGACCGATCTCGAGGGCGACGCGCTGGCGAGCGCCATGCGCGACTACACGCGGGACGCGATCGAGCAGCTGAGTGCCGCCGGCGCGCGCCCGGACATGGTCCAGATCGGCAACGAGACCCCGCAGGGGCTGCTGTGGCCTGACGGCTTCGTCACCGGGCAGGCGTTCCAGGGGCTCGGCTCGCTCCTGAAGGCCGGGATCCAGGGCGTCAAGGACGCCGACGACACGATCACCGTCATGCTGCACCTCGACCGCTGCAACGACAACGCGGCGACGCGCTGGTGGGTCGACGGGGTGCTCGGGCAGGGCGTCAAGTTCGATGTGCTCGGCCAGTCCTGTTACACCGAGTACCAGGGGCCGCCCTCGGGGTGGAAGGCGAACTTCGATGATATCGTGAAGCGCTATCCCGACCTGAAGTTCGTGGTGGCGGAGTATTCGTGGGAGAAGCGCGCGGCCAACGACCTGATGTTCAACATCCCGGACAAGCGCGGGCTCGGCACCTTCATCTGGGAGCCGACCGAGTGGCACGAGCGCATCTTCGCGCCGAACGGCGATATCATCGAGAGCATGATCGCTCCCTATGATCAGATGAAGGTCGACTACCAGGGCTTCTAGCAGCGTCGTGGACTGGGATGACGTGCGCCATTTTCTCGCGCTCGCTCGAACGGGCTCCGTCCGCGCGGCGGGCTCGATGCTCGGCGTGAGCCACTCGACCGTGGCGCGGCGGGTCGAGGCCCTCGAGGCGCGGCTCTGCGTGAAGCTGTTCGACCGGCACCGTGACGGGTACCTGCTGACGGACGCGGGCAACGAGATGGTCTCGGGGGCGGAGCGCGTCGAGCGGGAGATGGCCGCGCTGGAGCGCGGGGTCGCCGGGCAAGACGCGCGGCTCGAGGGGCCCGTGCGCGTGACCTGCACCGACCCCTTCATCGCGAAGATCCTCCTCCGCGCCCTGGCCGGCCTCTGCGAGCAGCATCCCGGCATCGAGCTCGAGCTGGATGCTGACGCCAAGAACCTGGATCTGTCGAAGCGCGAGGCCGACGTCGCGGTGCGCGCGCTCTTGCCCGGCGCGTCCCCGCCGGAGCACCTGATCGGGCGGCGGCTCGCCCCCATCACCCTCTGCAACTACGTCGCGACAGCGCACGCTGCCCAGCTCGACCCCGAGCGCGGCGCGCGCCCCGCGCGCTGGCTCGGATCCAGCGTGCACAGGGTCGCCAAGGAGTTCATCGCGTCGTCGAGCTATCCCGAGGTTCCGATCTGGGGCACGTTCGACTCGATGGCGATCATGATCGAGGCCGCACACGCGGGCCTCGGCTTCGTGATGTTACCCACGTACGCCGGCGATCCGGAGCCTGGGCTGCAGCGCCTCGCGAGGCCGGACCTGCGCCACGTCGCCGATTTCTGGCTCCTCAGCCACCGCGACCTCCGGGACAACGCGCGCCTGCGGGCCGCGCGCGAGGGCATCACCGCGGCGCTGACAGAGCGCGCAGCGCTGTTTCGCGGCGAGGCCGAGGGGTGGCGCGAAACTGCGCCCCTGCGTCACGAACTTGCACCGGGCGCAGGCGCGCCGCGTGCGTAGATTCTTCGACCATGATGACCGCCGACGCCAGATTCTGGGACGACATCGCCGAGAAGTACGCCGCCAAGCCGGTGGAGAACGTCACCGCCTTCGAGCGCAAGAAGGCCATCACCCGCGAGCACCTGCGCCCGAGCTCGACGGTGCTCGAGATCGGCTGCGGCACCGGCTCGCTCGCCCTGGAGATGTCGCCGTTCGCCGGCCACATCCACGCGATGGACGTCTCGGGCGAGATGCTCCGCATCGCCAACCGGAAGAAGCAGGCCCAGGGCGTGACCAACGTCACCTTTCGCCAGGGCACGCTGGACGGACCTACCCCGTACGAGCCCGAGCACTTCGACAGCGCCTGGGCCTACTCCATCCTCCACCTCGTCCCCGATCGGAGGCGCATCCTCAAGGCGATCTTCGATCTCCTCAAGCCCGGCGGCTCGTTCATCTCGTCCAACGCCTGCCTCGGCGGCACCTGGGTGCCGTACGGCGCGATCATCACGGTGCTGCGCTGGTTCGGGAAGGCGCCGGTCGTCCACAGCTACGATCGCGAGACGATCCTCCGCGAGATGCGCGAGGCAGGGTTCGTCGAGATCAAGGAGAGGGAGGTTGGTGGTGGGAGGATATGTGCGTTCATCGTGGCGAAGAAGCCGGGATAGCGCGCAGCTCGCTTCGACCGACAATCCTGCGACCAGGTCGCCAAGGATCCGCCGGCTTCCCCCTGTCCTGGCCAAATCCGGTGGCGTCCACTCAGCGCTCCGGGTCATGACGAATCCGTAAGTGCGCGCAATCCTGCCTCTTTTCCGTTGTGTTGATATGACGCAACGGCTCAGCACCCAAGGAATCCCCTTCATTTGCAGCCCCTTTCCAGCGGGGAGATTGAACAGGGAGGCGGGGAGACGGGGAGTATTTTGAATTTCCCTCCCCGCCTCCCTGTGAAATTTCCGAAGAATTAAAGTCGGATCGATTTCGCGACACCTCGTTGCTCGTCGAATTCTTGCTCCGGCCAGTATTTCACTCGGTAGGTCTGGCAGCGCACTATATTCATTCGCTGGAGCCGATCGTCTCCGGGCGAAGCACGGCGAGCGGGTGGTCGGGCGGCAGGCGCGTACCGTGCTCGCGGCAGCTCGCCCCCTCGACGCGTGGAAGCCCATGAAGGCGCCCCGAGCTTGCGGACCGGCCGAGGCGCTCGCATCCACGTTGACCCGTGTCCGCTCCTGGAGAACACCGATGTTCAACCTCACCCATCATCGCCTCTCGCTGCTCGCCCTGCTCGGCGTGCTGGCCGCGCCAGCGCTCGCCTGCGAAGCCCCGCGCGAGGGCGGCGTCGCGGAGGACCTCGCCCAGGCCGAGCTCGACGTCGAGGACGATGTCGGCGCGCTGGCCGCGGCCGAGGTCGCCGTGGCGGACTATTTCATCGCGACCCGTCCTGACTACCGCAAATGCGTCGCGCCGATCTGCGGCGGCCATTTCGTCGCCCGCGTCAACACCAGCGTGACCCGCTGCGCCGATGGGACTTGGCAAGAAGAATGCCATATGTTCGAGCTGGATCTATCCGGGCTCGGGCTCGACCGCTCGACGGAGGCCAAAGCCAGAGAGGCGTTCGGCGCCGGGCAGGCGCTGGTCCGCGGCGGCCTGAAGCAGGTTGTGCTCGGCGACCTGCGGTCGCGGCCGGCTGACGTCCTCATCGCCAGCGAAATCTGGCTCGGGGCGACGGGCAATACGCCGAAGGGCCACTTTTCTCGTGTCGACAGCACCGGGATCGTGTGCGTGACGTATCCCTGTCCCTCCTTCTCCGAGCATAGCCTGAACACCAACCTGAGCGGTTCACTCGACGGCGTCGATCTGTCCGCGTCCGGGGCCACGTCGACGCAGGTCGAAGGCGGCATGAAGGCGCTCTCCACGACCGGTCTGCTGGTCGCCGGTCAACATGCCGTCATCACCGGTCCGGCCGGCTCGATGAACCGCCTCGAGGCGGCGGAGTTCTACCTGCGCCTGAAGTGACGCCGGCGGGGCGGAGGCACCTGCCTTCCGAACCCCGGTTCGGCTGGAAGCCCTAGAAGGCGGGCCTGCTCGCCGACCTCGAGCACAGCACGTACTTCGCGCGCGCATGAGCGCGGCGCGCTCGCGGCGGCCCCGCCCTTCGCTCCGCGCGTCAGCAAACTTTAACGGGACTGTTCCGCGGGGGCGAAGCGTCGCTATCCGTCGGCTCCTCCGGGATCTTGGGAGTGAAAGCGGCCCCTTCAATGCATGAATAAACGATTGATACAGCGTCACTGTTCCAGGAGGGATGCGGATCATGGAAGGGTTTATATATCAACCACCGCGTGCAGCGTGGCTGTACGATGGGACGGCCACTGCGCAGAGCTGGATTTGTGGATCGCGCTTGGATTTCCCAGCCCCGCGTGGCGCACAGGCGGCTCACACGGCATTTGTTGGATTTCAGAAGAACGACGACGAGCTGCGCAAGGCGATCGCGGTGCGCGCCCATGAGGATCACGCCGTTCGATATCCTGTGATCTGCGGCTCGCCCCCGGTTTCGCAGGCCACCGTTCTCACCTCCTCTGACATCGAAGGACAAAGAGGCCAACCAGAATACAACGCGTCGACCGGCGACTTTCTTTATTTTCGGTTTCTCCGATTTTTCTGTGAGCCACCTTGGTGTGTTGCGATATAGTGACAAGGGGAGCGGCGTCGATTGAGGCTCACTGAGCAATCTCTCGCGACCCTCGTCCCGTTCGTGGGCATTGGGTAGTAGGTTTGGAGCCACTACGAAGAGCCTTACTTTCGGATCGCGTCTGGATTTCTTGGCCCCAGGCTCTCGGAGACACGGCAGCCATGCCGCCTACCTGTGGCGTCCAACTCCAACCAAGAAAGGCGATCGCCATGAACAACATCACCCGGCTCGGCATGTGCTCCGCCCTTGGGCTCCTACTGACCAACTGCGTCATGGATGGCGCAGAAGTGGACATGACCGAGACCGATCTGGCCACCGCTCAAAGCGCTCTCACGATAACCACGAATCAAACCGGCACGGACGGCCTGTGGTACACGTTCTGGAAAGATAGCGGGTCGGTCAGCATGAATTTGAACGGCGGCGGCAATTACGCTGTCAACTGGGCAAGCGGCAACTATAATTTCGTTGGCGGCAAGGGCTGGCTCACCGGGTCATCGAGCAGGAACATTGGCTACAACGCCGGCGTCTGGTCGACGGGCAGCAGCAATGCATATCTGACTCTCTATGGGTGGACGACGAGCCCACTCGTGGAATACTACGTCGTTGACAGCTGGGGCAGCTGGAGACCGCCGGGGGGAACGCCGGCGGGCACGGTCACCACGGACGGGGGCACCTACGACCTGTACAGGACGCAGCGAGTCAACGCGCCTTCCATCATAGGCACCGCGACGTTCTATCAGTACTGGAGCGTCCGAACGTCGAAGAGGACCACCGGGACCAACAGCGTCATCACGTTTTCCAATCACGTAAATGCTTGGGCGTCAAAGGGGTGGAGCCTTGGCACTCACAATTACCAGGTGATGGCAACAGAGGTGTTCAACCCCTCGAGCAGCGGCAGCTCCAACTTGACGGCGTGGCAGAATTAACAGGCCACCTGCTGCGAGAGGTGCAGAACTTTCGCTGGTCGCGTGCCCTCGTGCGTGCGGACATGGACAATCAGAGCTGTGAGGTATCCAGCCGAGCCGCCGCCGGGTTGAGCAGCGCTGCCATGGCGTCCCAGGCGAGCTGGCGTCTTCGGGGAAGGTGCTGGACGAAGCAGGCCTCGTGCTCCAGCGTCTCGCCTCACCTCCCCCGCACGTCCCGCCCGCCCAGGCACAGGCCCACGTAGTCGGCGACCATCCTCTCCAGCGAGAACCGCTCCCGCGCGCGCTCCCACCCTGCCGCCCCCATACGCGCCCGCCGCGCCGGATCGGCGCCGAGCTCGACGAGCGCCGCGGAGAGCGCCTCGGCGTCGCCCGGCGGCACCAGCCGGCCTGTCACGCCGTCGTCCACCTGCTCGGCCATGCCGCCGACCGCCGTGGCCACCACCGGCAGCCCCTCGGCCATGGCCTCCAGCGACGCGTTCGGGCACCCGGCGGGCTCGGCGATCAGCGCGAACACGTCGAGCTCGCGCAGGAACGCGCGCGTGTCGGCGAGCTCGCCGACCCACTCGACCGACAGCCCGGCCGCCATCCGCCGCAGCTCCTCGGCGTGCGCCTCGGCGCCGCGCTCCATGCCGCCCGCGATGCGCAGCACGTGCGGCGGCAGGCGCGGCGCCGCGAGGCGCAGCGCGGCGAGGAGCTCGTCGAGCTTCTTGTGCGGGTGGATGCGCGCCGCCGTCCCGATCGCGAACAACGCGCGCCCGCCGCCGGACGCGCACGGCTCGGGCGCCGGCGCGCACGGCGCCGCAATCGGGCGCGGGCCGAGCGCCACGCCGTTCGGCACCACGTGCGCCGGCGCCCCGAGCACCTCCGCGGCGAGCGCCGCCTCGGCCCCGTACTTGACGATCACCCCCGCAAGACGAGCGCCATAGTCGCGCGGCGCTCGGTAGGGCAGCGCGCGGCGCGGCGACGCGAAATACCGGCGCAGCGAGGCGAAGTACATCTCGCCCGGGCTGATGTCGAAGAGCGGGACGTCGAGCAGCCCGTCGGCCAGGAGCACCTTGTGCTCGGCGATCACGTTCCACATCAGCACGGCCTCCGGCGGGTCCTCCTCGATCGCGCGCAGCAGGCGCTCCACCGCCTCGGCCGGCTCGATGTCGGCCGGCGGCGGCACCGCCAGCACCGGGATGCCCGCGGCCGCGAGCGCGCGCCGCCCCGGCGTCGGGTACTCCGGCTGCTCCTCGATCACGGCCGCCCGGCCGCGCACGCCGGCCGCCGCGAGGCCGAGCAGCAGCCGGCGCGCGCTCGACTGGGCCCCGCCCATCGAGAAATTGTTCGTGACGAGGAGCAACCCGTCGCCCCGGCGCACGCCGCGGTTCCGCGCGATCGCCCGCGGGTAGAGCCGCGCATAGCCCTCGGCCATCCGCGCGAGGCTGAAGTGCCGCGCCACGACCTCGCGGCCGCTCGGCATCCCGGCGCCAGCGCGCGCCTCCGCCACAACCTCCCGGCCGCTCGTCGGCGCGTCACCCGCGTCGCCCGCGGCACCGGCGCGCGCCGCCGCTACGATCGCCTCGGCGAACCGCTCGGGCGCGGCGTCGAGCGGCAGGTGGACCATCGCCGGCGTCTCGGCCGCGATCTCCGCCGTGCCGCCGGCGCCGGTCGCGACGACCGGGAGGCCCGCCGCGAGCGCCTCCAGGTGCGCGAGGCTCAGCCCCTCGTGGGCGCTCGGCGACACGAGGACGTCGGCCGCCGCGAGCAGCCCGGCCACGTCGCCGACCGCCCCCGCGAAGCGCACCTCGGCGCGCAGGCCGAGCCGGTCGACCTCGCGCCGGATCTCCGCCTCCGCGGCCAGCGCCTGCTCGCTGCCGGGCGAGGCGCTCCCGGCGATGACGAGCCGAGCCGCCCGCGGATCGCCGGCCGCCGCCAGCGCGGCCCGCGTGGCCGCGAGGATTCCAGGCAGCAGGTGCAGCCGCTTCTGCGGCCGCGGATTCGCCACGGCGAGCAGGACGAGGTCGTCCGGCGCGATCTCGAGGCGCCGCCGCCACGCCGCGGCCTCCGCCGACACGGATTGGCGCACCGCCTCCCCCGACCCGGACCGATACGCCTCCGCCGCCTCGGCCCCGCGCGCCGCCTCGGCCCTGCGCGCTGCCTCCGCAGGCGCGAGGTCGATGCCGTTCCAGACCGTGCGCGCCGGGATCGGCAGCGCGCGCTCCGCGAGCTCCGCCTCGACCGCGCGCGCACACGCAACGAGCAGCGCCGCCTCCTCCGGACGGAGACGATCGAGCCCCGCCGGCCAGCCTGCAGCCACGTTGTGCACCGTGACGAGCGGGCGGTACCCGCGCGCGGACAGCCGCGCGAGATCCTCGGCGTCGAGCAGGTGCGCGTGCGCGAGATCCGCCCCCCACGCGGCGAGCCCGCGGGCGAGCGCGTCGAAGCGCGCCTCCCGATCGCCGCGCGCCTCGGACAGGTCGAGCGCCCCCGCCGGCGCGGCGAACGTGGCGCGGGTCGGCCGGTACACCGCGCAGACGAGCGAACGCACGCCGCGCCGCGGCAGCTCCCTCGCGAGGTCGATCGCGATCCGCTCGGCGCCCCCCTGCTGCAAGCTGGTCACCACCTGCGCGACCCGCAGCGCCGCGTCGTCGCACACGTCGAGCGGCGCGTGCCGCACCACGCGCGCCCGCCGCGCCCCGAGCTCGCCCTGGAGCGCGGCGTCGAGCGGCTCGCCCGCGCCGAGCCGCGCCGCGACGCCCGCGGCGAGCGTCCCGTCGAGGTACACGCTCGCCACGCGGGGCAGCCCCGGAGCGCGGCGGCCGCGCGCGGCGCGGCTCAGCTCGCCGCCCGTGGCGCGCAGCAGCTCGGCCCACGCCGCGGCGTCCGCCTCGGGCGCCGAAGGCGCGGCGAGGTCGATCGGCGCAAGGACGGCGCCGAGCGCGCAGAGCGGCAGCCCGGTGTCGCTCGGCGGCGGGAACGGGTCCGGCTCGATCGCCGCGGAGGGCGCAGGCCAGGCGCCCCCGCGCACGAGCCACACCGGCCCCGCCGCGAGCTCCTCCGCCGCGGCCGCGAGCGGCGCCGCCGTGAGGTCGACAGGCGCGAGCCCGGCGAGCCGCAGCGCGCGCAGCGTGCGGCCGGCGCGGGCGCGGTGCGCGGGCGCTTCGGCGAAGACGGCGCAGAGCGGGCGGCGCATGCGGGAGCTGCGGGACATGCGAGACATGCGCGATCGAGCGGCGCGGCTCAGTAGGCCGACGGATAGCCGCGGAACGGCGCGGCGACGGCCACGTCCGGCGCGCTCGAGATGCGGTCCCTCGACCGGTGCCCCCCGACGGCCGCGCGCGGCGCGGCGGACGGCGCCGCAGCCCACCCGGCCGCGCGCGGAGCGGCCCACGCAGCCGCGCCGATCTGCTCCACCTCCACGGCGGACGGGACGCCGCCCGTGTAGACGAACTGCCCGCGCGGGCCCGGCTCGATCGGGACCGACGCGCGCCGCATCGCGCCCTTCACGAGGCAGCGGTAGTGGAGCATCGACCCGTGCAGGTGCGGGGGGGCGTGCAGCCAGAAGCCGTCGCCCTGCGGCCGGAACGTCACGCCGGGCGGCGCCCCGGCCATGGGCCTGCGGCCGACCGCGCGGTGCACGAGCAGGCCGATGAGGCCGATGACGGCGCTGGCCAGGACGAGGCCGCCGCCGACGAACCCCACCGTCGCCGCGGTCGACCAGGAGCTCGAGCGCGGCGCCTGCGCGGTCGCCGCCGGCGGCGGGGTCGGCCCAGGCGCCGCGGCAGGGGCGCTCGCCGAGAGCGCGGCGACCACGCGGAAGCCGTTATCCGCGTTGCGGCTGCCGGGGTCGTTGCGATACCGCGCCGCGGCGCGCAGGTGCTTCGCGTCCTTGAGCCACGACCCGCCGCGCAGCACGCGCCGGGGCTTGTCGCCGGCCGGGGGCGCCGTCTGCTCCGGGTCGACCGCCGGGCCAGACGCATAAGGCCCGTACCAGTCGCGACACCATTCGTAGACATTGCCGCTCATGTCGTGCAGGCCGAAGGCGTTCGGCTGCTTCTGCCCGACAGGCCTCGTCCCGCTCCCCGCGTTGCCCTTGAACCACCCGATGACGGCCGCGGCGCTGTCGTTCTCCCCCGCATAGAACCGCGTCTGGGTCCCTGCGCGGTCGGCGTACTCCCATTGCGCCTCGGTCGGCAGGTCAAAGGCGCGGCCGGTCTTCTGCGTCAGCCAGCGGGTGAACTCGCCCGCATCCTTGAAGGTCACCAGCGTCACCGGGTGCAGGTCGGTCTGCGGGAAGCCGGGAGTCTTCCAGGTGAACTCCTTGCGCTGCGAGAGGCCCTTGCCGTCGAACCCGAACCCGCCGGAGGCGCCGACCTCGGCCTCCGTGCGGTAGCCGGTCTCCGTGGCGAAGCGCGCGAACTGCCCGACCGTGACCGGAAACTTCCCCAGGTAGAAGTCGCGGCCGAGGGTCACGTCCCGGACCGCCTCGTCATCACCGCGCCCGGCCTCCGCGGGCGGCGAGCCCTGGCGGAAGTGCCCCGCCTTCACCAGCACGAGATCGAGCTGCACCCCCCCGAGGTCGATCGCGACGGCGGGGGCCGGGTCTGCGGCCTGCGCCGAGGCCGGGGCGAGGAGGGCGACGGCCGCCCCGAGGACGATCGCAGAAGGGAGGCGGCAGGCGGTGGCGCGAGGCTGCACCGGCCCAGGCTACCAGAGCGCGCGGCCGAGGTGCGCTCGCAGCGACCCGAGCGGCGCAGGCGACCGAGCGGCGGTGGGCGTCCGGATCGCCTCGCCCTCGCCGCGCCGGAAGCCGGAAGAGCGAGCGCACTGGCGCGCCCCCTCCCTTGCGCCGCGCTCGCGACATCACGCTTATCAAAGCGTCTTTACAGTTCTTCACTCAACACATGATCTGACCGGCACCAGCGCGAAAACAGGCACAAAACAGCACGCCAATGCCGCTCCGGGTGACCCATCGCGGCCGGGATCGATGCTCGACAGGCGCTGGTCCGCATGGCATCCAGCGATGCTCGACGCCGGACTCAACGGCGGTCGAGCGCGCCCTGGCCACAACTCACAACGAAGCGAAAGGATGTACGCACTGTCGGCCGAGGCGTTCGATGTGCGATGGCACGCGGACGGATGCGGGGCGCGTGGCTCGTCCTCCGGCGCTGAGGACGTCGTATCCTTGCTGCGCCATGGCCGCCTGACGACCGATCGTTCAGCGTGGGAGCTCACAGCGAACGACCCGCAGCTCGCCTTGAACAGCGAGCTGCGAGCAGCTGCACGAGCACAGCCTGTCCTCGCTCTCGCGGCAGACTCACGTGTGCGTGGTGGGGGGATTCCCCCTTCCTGCCGGCGTGAGGGAACCGCCAAGTCGCCCCATGCGCCCCTCGCCGCGGCGGGTGACAGCGAGGACAGTGGGGAGTTCTACGCGGCGCTGAGCGTACGTGTCGACATGGTGAGCGGTACGATCCTCTACCCCGCGCGTCCGCGTTTGATCTGCAGCGGGGCGCCGACAAGGACATTGCTTTCGGCGGCGGCAATCACTATTGCATCGGGGCGACGCTGGCTCGCATCGAGGTGCGGCTCGCCATCGACACGCTGCTCGACCGCTCTCCGAGATGGGGCTCGCGGGACCGGCCGAGCGGGCGCGGCCGCCTTCGAACCTGGAGATGACTTCATGATGCGTCCGACTCCGCCCTCGATGGGGTGAGGTCGGCCGCGGACATGCCGGCGCGGACATGCCGGCGTCGATCGATTTTCTTGGGTGCGCGCCCCTCTGCGAGCCCCCGGGAGCCATGTGCGCGCGACACGACCGGCGCGCGCGAGATGCGATACCAACACACGGCAGGGATCAACGCATGCGAACAACGACCTCACTCATCGCTCTCCTCGGTGCAGTCGCCCTCTTCGGCTGTTCTTCCTCGGACACCAACCCTCAACCCTCCGAGGACGAGCTGCTGGCGCCGCCGGCCGAGGGCGCCGGCGTGCAGTATCGGATGGTCTCCACGCTCGATCCGGCGCAGGAGATCGAGCGCTGCCAGCTCTTCGTCGCGCCGCCGGAGGGGCTCAATGTCAACCGGGAGCTTGTGCGGTTCTCCGGCGGGAGCCACCACGTGCTCCTGTACACGACGCCCTACACGTCGATCCCGACCGAGACGCGCCGCGGCGTCGCCCTGGACGCGACCCAGGTCCACGACTGCAACGACGGCCCCCAGGCCGAGTGGGAGGTCGATGGCGTGGTCGCCGGCTCCCAGTCGCCCGACGGCAACTCCTTCCTCGGCGATCTCCCGGAGGGCGTGGCGCTCAAGGTCCCGCCGGGCACGGTGCTCCTCATGAACACCCATTATCTGAACTCGTCGTCCAAGCCGATCGAGACCGACGCGCGCATCAACCTCTACACGATCGCGGATGACGAGGTGAAGGTGGAGGCGGGCATGCTCTTCCATTACAACCCCTTCATCAGCGTGCCGGCGCACGGAAGCTCCGCGGCGCGGATGCGTTGTGTCACCGAGAACGATATCTCGGTCGTGAGGATCCAGTCGCACATGCACCGGCGCGGCGTCGGCTATGTCGCGAACAAGGTCGCTCTCGACGGCACGATGACGGAGCTCTATGCCCACGACCGGTGGGAGGGGGTGCCGTCAAAGGAGTTCTCGCCGTTCCTCGAGGTCAAGGCGGGAGAGTCCCTGGACTACCGCTGCGATTTCAACAACGTCGAGGATCGCACCATCGCGCAGGGCCTGACCACCCGCGATGAGATGTGCATGCTGATCGGGCCGTACTTCCCGCGCTCCCCGGCCTACGAGAACTGCGAGACCGAGGAGGGCCTGGTCGCGGCGACGTGGTTCGGCGACGGGAAGACCACGTGCGCGCAGACGTTCGAGTGCCTCAACAACAGCAACGGGGAGGATCCCGAGGTCTTCGGCTGCATCGTGAACAGCTGCGAGAACGTCGGGCCCCAGCTCTCGGCGGCGCTCGCCTGCCAGATGACGGGAGGGAACGGCGCCTGCATCGAGGCGTGCGACGGCCAGGACGCCGAGGCCTGCAATACGTGCGTGGGCGAGGCGTGCGCCGCGGAGATGGAGGCCTGCCAGGCCGCGACGTGCGACTGACGTCGCTATGACAGGCGCCGCGGGGCGGCCCTGCTCCGCCCCGCGGCGATCCTCTCGCTCCCGGAGGCGATCCTCCCGGCCCCGTCATCGGTGTTAACCAAGCCCGTTCGGTCACGCTCAAGGCACGAAGCCGTCGTGGTCGTGGACGTGAACGTGGTCGTGGACGTGAACGTGGTCGTGGTCGTGGTCGTCAACGGCTCGGTCGTGAACGTGAACGTCACCCGGAAGTCGCCGCTTTCATTCGTTGACCAAGGGTTCGGCAGAACGTTTACGTCCACGATCGTGTCGTCGACGACCACGTCCACGTCCACGTCCACGTCCACGTCCACGTCCACGTCCACGTCCACGTTCACGTTCACGTTCACGTTCACGTTCACGTTCACGTTCACGTCCACGTCCACGTCCACGTCCACGTTCACGTTGGTGAGCGATGGTGGGGGAGGGACGGGCTTTGAGCGCTGCCAGCTCAGGGAGCCGCGAGGAGCTGGGCCGCGAGCTGGATCCCCAGCTCCTCGGCCTTCGCGTGGTCCTCGACAGGATCCACGACCGCCCGCGGCCCCGCGAAGACGATGTAGGTAATACCGCTCGCCACCCCGACGCCCGGCCGCTCGATGCCTACGGCCTGCGCCATCGCGTACGATCCCATCCCGATCGTATCGCACTCCCCGGTATCACCAAGGATGCCATAGGCGACCGTATCGCCGCGGATGACCGCCACCACGGCCCCCAGCTCGACACCGGCGTCTTTGTGGTTCCACGCGAGCGCGTCGCATTCGCCGGGCCAGCTGTTGGGGGCGACGATGAACGGGAGATGGACCGAGTCGAGCGCGTTTCCCTGCGAGTCGGACAGCGCCGTGTGAGCCGTCGACGAGGGGCACTCGGAGGACTCATGGGACAGCCCGTCGCAGTCGATCCCCATCCCGGCTTGCCAGAAGTACGCCCCGTTCAGCCCGCAGACAGGGATGCCGGGCTCCGCGTTACCGTCAAACGCGTTCCTGAAGGGTCCCGACGAGGCCGGGCGGCACGACGCCGTGAGCGCGAGCAGCTCCGCCGCCGTCGGAGGGCCCGGCGGCTGACCCCCGCCGGCGCCGCCCTCGCCAGCGCCCCCGCCGCCTCCCGCGCCTGTGCCGCCCTCGCCAGCGCCCCCCTCGCCGGCGCCAGCGCCTCCCTGGCCTGCGCCGCTCCCGCCTGTGCCGCCTGTGCCGCCGCCTGCGCCGCTCCCGCCTGCCCCGCCCTGGCCGACGCCGCCGCCTGTGCCTCCCCCGCCTTGGCCGACGCCGAACTCGAGATCGCCGACCCCGGAGATGCTCGTGCACGCGCCGCCGGAGAGCGCCAAGGCCGCGAGCGCTCCCACGATCCACGCCCTCCTCGCGCCTGGCGCCATCGCTCGCATCAGAACTTCCCCTGGAGCTCGATCCGCCCGAGGCCCACCCCGGCGCTCCAGGCCACGCCGCGCGGCGCTCGCCGCGGCGCGCCCGCAGCCGCAGGCGCGCCCGCAGCCTCGCTGCCGCCGCCGGACCGGACCACGAGCAGCACGACGCCCGTCGCGGCCGCCGCCGCGCCCACGATGAAGCCCACGGTGGACACATGGCCCAGCGTGGCCGCTGCGTCCGCGTCGCCTTGCAGCTCGGGCGGGCAGCGCTGGCCCTCGCAGCGCGCCTTGATGTCCGAGACCTGCGACAGCGACATGAGGCCGGTCACGGCGCCGACGCCGATGCCCACCGCCCCGATCCCGAACGCGACGCCGGCGGGGACCAGCGAGCCGCCGCCCTCCGCCCCGGCCGGGGCCGCGGGCTCGGCGCGGGGCGGCGCCTTCACGGCGGCCGCCTCCATCGCGGCGCGCACGCCCGCGAGCTCGGTCTCGGCGTCCTTCCGCGCCTCGAGGAACGCCGTCGGCGGATCCTCCGGGAGCGGCTCGCCGAGGACCTGCTCGTACAGGTCGCGCGCGGCCTCCAGGCGGCCGAGCTTGCGCTGGCACCGCGCCATGTAGAGCACGAGCGTCGGCGCGTGAAAGAGGCGATCCGCCTCCTGGAAGACGTCGAACGCCTCCTGCCAGCGGTCCGCGCCGTACAGCTTGAGCCCCTCGTGCGCCTTGGTCCGGGCGGCCTGCTGCGCCTCGGCCGAGGCGCCGTCCGGCGGAGGCGCCCCGAGCGCCGGCACGGCGGCCAGCAACGTCACAACGAACGCACACCGGCGAAGACAGTTCGAGAGCATCATCATCCTTATCCGTCAGAAGCCGTCAAAAGCCGTCAAAAACTGGAGCAGAAGCCGGAGAGGACGCGGAGGCCGTCGCTTGCTTCACGGCCCCGCGCGCCGCCTCGCCGCGGCGGCGGTCGACACCTTAAGGGGAAGAGCGCACCACCGTCCAGCGACGACTCGGATGACGAGCGCCGCGATCTCCCAGGATCTCCGTCGCGCCCGCCGCCCGCCCGGCGAGGTCACCGCGACGCGGCGGCGCTCGCCGGGGACCGCGCGCGCCGCGCCGGTCAATGGCAAACGAGCGAAACAAGCGGACCGCCGACGACGCAGCGTCGAAACGGATTTGATACATGGCGCATGTTACGGCTTCATGCATGACTTGCCCCCTCAAACGCTCGGATGAACTGGCGGCGCGAGCTCGATTGAGGCTCGACAATCTCCTGACGGATGAGCGGTCGCTCGTGGACCTGCTCCGGGTGGTCACCGTCGACGTCCACGAGGCAGCGAGCGTCGAAGAGGCGCTGCATCGCACCATCACGCACATCTGCAATCACCTCGGCTGGCCGGTTGGGCATGCGTACGTGCCGGCCGCGGACGATCCGTCTCTGCTCCTTCCCACGGCGCTCTGGCACCTGAACGATGAAGCAAAGTTCGCGACCTTCAAGGCTGTCACCGAGGCGACACAGTTCACCGCGGGGGTCGGGCTGCCGGGGAGGGTGTTCGCCTCGAAGCAGCCGGCGTGGGTGCGCAACGTCACGGCGGACGCCAATTTCCCGCGCGCCAGGCTCGCGAGGAACCTGGGCGTGAAGGCGGGGTTCGCGTTCCCCGTGGTGGTCGGCGCGGACGTCGTGGCCGTGCTGGAGTTCTTCTCCGACGCCGAGCACGCGGACGACGGGAAGTTCACGGCGACCATCGACCGCATCGCGCGGCAGCTCGGCCGCATCTTCGAGCGCAAGCACGAGCAGGAGATGCTGAGCAGGGAGCGGGATTTCATGGCGGCCGTCATGGACCTCGTCGACGGCCTCATCGTGGTGCTCGACGCGCGCGGCCGCATCGTCCGCACGAACAGCGCCGCCGAGCAGGCGCTGGGGAGCGCGCGGGGGCTCCGGGAGGCCCGGTTCCTCTGGGACCTCACGCCCGATCCACACGCGTCGGCGCAGCTCAAAGGCCTCTTCGAGCAGCTCGGCGCGGGCGGGTCGAAGAGGCAGGTGGAGGTCCCGTGGACGGCCGCAAACGGCGCCCGCCGGGTGACGGCGTGGTCGGGCGCCGTCCTGCGCGGCAGGGACGAGAGGGTCCGGTTCATCATCATGACCGGCATCGATCTGACGGAGCGCAAGCGCGCCGAGGAGGAGCGCGCGCGGCTGCAGGAGGAGGTGATCAAGGCCCAGGACGCCGCGCTGGCGAAGCTGTCCATGCCGCTCATCCCCATCCGCGACGACGTGGTGGTCGTGCCGCTCATCGGCCCGCTCGAGGCCGGGCGGGCGCGCCGCATGATCGAGGCGCTGTCGCGCGGCATCGCGGACCGCCGCACGCGGATCGCCATCATCGACCTGACCGGCGTGGACGAGATCGATCCGCCGGCGATGGAGGCGCTGCTCGAGGCGGTGCGGGTCGCGCGCCTCCTCGGCGCGCAGGTGGTCCTCACGGGGATCCGCCCCGAGGTCGCCCACCGCCTCGCCGAGCGCGGCGCGGACATGGGCCGCTGCGCGGTGAAGAGCTCCCTCCAGAGCGGGATCGCGTTCGCGATGGCGAGCCGCTGAGCCGCTGAGCCGCTGAGCCGCTGAGCCGCTGAGCCGACCAGCGCGCCCGACGTCGGGTGTCGTCCGTCCGCAACCGGAACGGCATCATCACTGCATGGAACAGGGACGAACGCGACACCGCCGCGCCCTCGTTCCGTGCTGTAATGAGATGTTCCTGACAAACCCCTCGTTTTGCTCGCATTTTTGGAGAAGAATTCAACAGGGAGACGGGGAGACGGGGAGTTCGGTGGTATTTCACTCCCCGTCTCCCTGCCTCCCTGTTGAATTTTCCCAGAAAATTCGAGGGGATGCTCAGGAGACGATCCCCAGAAAGGTCTGGTGCAGCGATATGCGATCGACGTCTTCCCTCTTGAAGCGATGCTTATGGGTTCGGCTGCCTCTGCTCGCCTCGGCGCTCGCCATGTCCGCGTGTGTGGCCGATCTGCCGCTCGACGTGGACGAGGGCGCGGAGGCGGAGCTCCTCGGCGAGCACAGCGATGCGCTGTCGACGCGCGTCCGGCTCATGGCCGCCAACATCACGAGCGGCAACAACCAGAGCTACGATCCCGGGCACGGCAAGCGCATCCTCCAGGGAATCAAGCCAGATATCGCCCTGCTGCAAGAGTTCAACTACGGCGGCAACACCACCTCCGAGATCCGCGCCTTCGTGGACGCGACGTTCGGCGCCGGGTTCAGCTACTACCGCGAGAGCGGGGCGCAGATCCCGAACGGGATCGTGAGCCGGTGGCCGATCGTGGCGTCCGGCGAGTGGGACGACACGTCGGTGAGCAACCGGGACTTCGCGTGGGCGCGCATCGATATCCCTGGCCCCGGCCACGTGTTCGCGATCAGCGTCCACCTCCTGACGTCCAGCGCGGCGGCGCGCAACACGGAGGCGCAGGACCTCGTCTCGTTCATCGAGGCGAACGTGGCCCAGGGCGATTACCTGGTGATCGGCGGCGACTTCAACACGGGGAGCCGGACCGAGGCGTGCGTCTCGAGCCTCTCGGACGTCGTCGTCACGGCCGGGCCCTATCCCGCCGACGGGAACGGGAACGCGAACACCAACGCCGGCAGGACGAAGCCTTACGACTGGGTGCTCGTCGACGGCGACCTGGAGGCGTACGAGACGGCCGTCGTGATCGGCGGGAGCAGCTTCGCGAACGGCCTTGTGGCGGACACGCGCGTCTACTCGCCGCTCTCCGAGATCAGCCCCGCGCTCTCGTCGGACAGCGGCGCCTCGAACATGCAGCACATGGGCGTCGTGCGCGACTTCCTGGTCCCCGACGGCGGCGGCGGGGCCGGCGGCAGCGGCGGAGCCGGCGGCAGCGGCGGGGCCGGCGGCAGCGGCGGGACCGGCGGCAGCGGCGGGACCGGCGGCGGGGGCGGGGGCACCGCCGCCGTGATCATCAACGAAGTCCTCGCGAACGAGCCGGGCAGCAACACGGCCGGCGAGTTCGTGGAGATCGTCAATGTCGGCACGGCGGCGGCGGCCCTCGCCGGGTGGACGCTCTCTGACGGCACATCGACGCGGCACACCTTCCCGACCGGCGCGTCGCTCGCTCCCTCGACGGCCATCGTGGTGTATGGCGGCGCCTCCGCCGTGCCGAGCGGCAGCGGGGCCGTCGCGGCGTCCACGGGGTCGTTGAACCTCGGCAACAGCGGGGACACGGTCACACTGCGAAACGCCTCGAGCGCGACCGTGGACACCGTCACCTACGCGAGCGGGCTTGCGGCGCAGGACGGCGTCTCGATGAACCGCAGCCCCGACGCCTCCCCGGGAGCGCCCTTCGCCCTTCACAGCACCCTTGGCGCGAGCACCTCTCCGGGCCGTCGCGCGAACGGCTCGGCGTTCTGAGGCGCCGCTCGGACACAACCCATCAAGGTCGAGGCCGAGCGCTGAAGCGCCAAGTGCGCCTCTAGAACACCGTTCACAGTAGAGTCTCGGGGAAATCAACAGAAGAGAAGAAAATCGCAAGGCGCCAGTGGAAGACAGGAATTATCTCCTCTCTCATCCCTTGCGCCCCTTGCGTCCTTGCGGTTTTTCTCTTTCCCGCATTCCCTTGCCGTTGGAGTTTGCTCCCCGGCGGCTCGCTGGGCTCCACAACCCATTGAGTTCAGACGACTTTCAACCTATTCGGCGCTCCAGCACGAGCCTGCTCGCGCCCGCGCAAGGGCCACGCCAGAGGCCGGTACACAGGGTTGACGGTCAGCGCCAGAGCTTTAGATGGTGAACCGCGTCAAGGTCGGAGGGGGACCTGGCGAACAGACGATCGTCCGAGACAAGCACCGTTTCTCTCAATGGCAGGAGGGGTGATCCATGAGCAGGCTACGCCGCGGTCTCGCTACCCTGGCCGTCGTGTCGCTCACGTCGACGGCCGCCTATGCGCAGATGATGATCTATGCGCACTCCGGGCCCGTCACCAGGGCCGGAGGGGTCAACGGGACCACCCATCAAACGTTCACCTATGTGTCAATGGGCAGATGGGAGGCACGAACGAAAAATATCTGGAATGATGGGCTACAGGACCCCGAACAGGTGGATTACTATCTCGAGTACGACAGAGGGCCCGGGAAGGTCTGCTTGAGGCACGAGCGCCTGGACCCGATCTGTCTCCTGGATGACGGCATCTACACGTATCGCGCGTGGCCGGGGGCCCCCTACCCGCAGACCGCCGAGGTGAAGTGGTGGAAGCAGCAGGGGAACGGATACTGGCAGTCCGGGAGGCCGTGATCGGCGGGCCGCGCTACAGCCGCTCCTTGCCTCCCAGGGCGCGCGCGTCGAGCGCAGCCGGAGCGCCGCGCCGTAGCGCCGGAAGCTGCCAGAGCGACTCGACGACGCCGAGCAGGACATAGACGCCGAGCCCCCAGGCGAGGACGAGCGCGGGCCCCCAGCGGACGGAGAGGAGCGCGCTCGATCCGAGCCCGAGCGCGATGGCCAGCAGCGTGCGGGGGTCGAGCCGGAGGTCCTTGAACGAGCGGAACCGGAGGGTCGACACCATCAGCAACGAGAGGAGCAGCGTCGTCGCGAGGACCGCCGGCGCGACGCCGGCGCCGCCGCGCTGCCCGTCCGCGCCGTCGTGGGTCATGACGATCGCGATCAGGATCCCCGCCGCGCCCGTGACAGGGAGGCCCACGATGTACCTCGCGGGCGAAGGCGGCCTGCCTGCCTCGCCCATGGAGAGGACGTTGAAGCGGGCGAGCCGGATCGCGCCGCACGCGGCGAACACGAACCCGCCGAGCACACCGGCCAGGCCGAGGCGGTGGAGCGCCCACTGGTACACGAGAAGCGCCGGGGCCACGCCGAAGGAGACGAGATCGGCCAGCGAGTCGAGCTGGACCCCGAACGCGCTCTCGGTCCGGGTCATCCGCGCGACGCGGCCATCGAGCGTGTCGGCGAGCATCGCGAAGAGGAGGAGGAGCGCGGCGCGCTGGAAGTCGTCGCCGGACCGCGCAGAGGCCGAGAGCCGTATCGCGTCGAAGCCGCAGAAGACCGAGGACAGCGTGATCAGGTTGGGAAGGAGGTACAGGGCCCGCCTTGGCGCCGGCCGCGGCCGCTCCAGCCCCACCTCGCCGCGCGGGCGCTCGGGACGCGCCCTTGTCCCCTGCCCCGAGCCCGCGGGACACCACGGCCCGACGCCGGTGTCCCACGCTGCTGGATGATGTTCTGACATGGTGGCGACCCCGCGGGATAGGGGCGCCGCGGCGTCAGGCCGCTGCCCGACGAGCACGCCCGGCCGGCCTCGTAGTACACGAGGGCGCTCGCGTTCAAGCGTTTCCTGGGATACGCCTCAGGCCCTCGTCGTCAGCCCTGTGGCGTGCCGTGTCGTCCTGGTTGCCCACCGCCGGGGAGCGCAAGGGGAGCTCCACGATGAACGTCGCTCCAGCGTTCGGTTTGCTCTCCACCCGGACGGTCCCGCCATGCGACGTCACGATCCAGCGCACCAGATACAGGCCGAGGCCAAGACCACCGAAATTCCGCACCGACACCGCGCGCTCGAAGCGATTGAAGATCCTGGCCTGATCCTCCTCTGCTATCCCGATCCCCTGATCTCGGACGGTGATCACCGCCGAGTCCCCCTGCCTGCGCACGCCCACGTGAATGGGCTGATGCATGCCATACTTCATCGCGTTCGACAGGAGGTTGAGCAGGACCTGCTCCAGGCGGGACCTATCCCAGAACCCAACCACCGGCTCGTCCACGTCGAGCTCTGCGCGGCAGCCGGCCGCGGCGAGCTGCGGCGCCACCCGCTCGACGATCTCGCGGGTCAGGCGGGAGAGCTCGATTGGCTCGCACGCCAGCGTCAGGCGTCCGGCGTTCAGCCGCGAGACGTCGAGCAGCTCGTTCACCAGATTCCCGAGCCGCGCGCTCTGCCGATGGAGGACGTGGAGCATGGCCTCGATCCGCGCTGGGTTGAGGTGCGCGGACGGGTCGTGGCGCAAGAGCCGCTCGATCCTCTGAATCTGCATTTGCAGCGACGTGAGCGGGGTCTTGAGCTCATGAGAGGCGATCGTGAGGAATTCGTCCCGCCGCCCGATCGCCTCCCGGGCCAACGCGTACAGCCGGGCGTTGTCGAGCGCGAGGCCGGCACGGCGCCCCAGCTCCTCCGCCAGCGCAAGGTCGGCGGGCCCATAACGACGCTGCGGCGCGGTCGCGAGCAGGAACATGACCCCGAGGCATCGATCGCGCGCGCGGAGCGGAACGCGAAGGTAGGCGTGGACGCCGAACTGCTGCATGAGGGGCAGGCCGCGGACGTTCCCGATCTCGGCCTCGGTCGACGTCGCCGCCGCGGGGGACGTCAGCGCCTGACGCAGCGCCTCGACCTCTTCGAGGCGCACCCCTGAGGCGGCGGTGCCAAAGACCGCATCGTCCTCGGAGAGGACGCTGACGAGGCACTGGTCGGAGAGATCGGGCACCGCGAGATCGGCCACGCTTTCGAGCGTAGCGTCGTAGCCCAGCGCCATCAGCTTGCGGCTCGCCTCGGCCAGAAAGCGCAGGGCCCGCTCGGCCTGCTTGCGCTCGGTGATGTCGGTGGAGATACCGCAGAGCGCGCGCGGCGCGGCGCCTCCGCCGAGGGGAAATTTGACCGACAGGAAGGTGCGCGGCCCATCGGAGAGCGGCAGCTCCTCCTCCCATTCCATGGGCGTTCCCGCCTCGAGCACCATCCGGTCGTGGTCACGAAGGGTCTCCGCGATCGGACCGGGGACGATCTCTGCATCGGTCTTCCCGAGGAGCTGCTCGCTCGGCAGGCGCAACAGGTCGCACACGCGCCGATTGGCGAGCAGGAAGCGGCCCTCGCGATCCTTGAGGAAGATGGCCGCCGCCGAGTTGTCGACGATGCCCTGGAGGATCTCTTGATTCGCCTTGAGCTCCTGCTCTGCCCGCCGCCGTTCGGCGTTCTCCTCCTCGAGATCGGAATAGAGCAGGGCATTCTCCAGCGAGATCGCCGTTTGCGAGGCGAGCAGCTCGAGCACGTTGAGCCGCCCGGGGGTGAACGCCCCGGTGACCAGGCCGTTCTCCAGATAGAGGACGCCGACCAGCCGGGTCTGGCGCGCGATGGGGAGGCATAGCAACGACCTCGGCCGCCTGCGCGTGAAGTACTCGTCCTCCAGGAACGGGTGCGGGGCGGCGGCGTCGTCGAGCAGCACGCGCTCGCGGCTCCGGCGAACGTAGTTGAGGATCGATCGCGGGAGCGCCGCGGTCGATTCCCCGCCCAGATCGAACGATCGCACCGTCCCTCCGCTCGCCGCGATCGCGGCCGCGGTCGACATGCGCTCGCCACGGACGAGGAGCACAACCCCCTCATCGGCGCCTGCGTGCTCGACCACGACGCGCAGCAATGTCTCGAGCAGGCGCGGCAGCTTCAGCTCCCCGGAGATGCTCTGAGATGCCTTGACCACCGAAAGGACGTCGAACTGCTCGGCCCGCAGCGCGAAGGTGACGGTGGGGGCGATCGGCTTGCGCCCCGCGAGGTGGGGGTAGCGCTGGTCGAGCTGCTCCACCTTGGCATGAGCGCCCCAGCGGAAGTAGCCGGCGCGGGCCATTTGCAGGTAGGCGTCGGAGGCAATGGGAAGGCCGCGCTCGCGGCTGAACGCCGCAGCGAGCTCGCACGCGATGGCCTCGTGCTGGACGAAGCCGTGCTCCCGCGCCGACGAGATGGCTTGCTCGTAGAGCCGGCTCGCCTCGGAGTCGTGCCCCAGGAGCCGGGCGATCTCGGCGCGCACCAGGGCGTGCTTGTGGAGGAAGTTCTCGGGGCAGTTATCCGCCCACACGCCGAGCTGCCTCTCGCCGGAGAGGAGGCCATCGGGGAGCTCCCGCCGTGGCGACGGCGACTCATCGCAGACGGCGGCGAGCGCGAGGGTGCGATAGAAGACGAACTCGACGATCAATGGGCCCATTTCGAACTTCCAGGCTTGCTCGGCGCTCGCGATGGTCGTCGCTGCAACCGCCTCCCTGGGGTGGCCGAGCACGAACAACGCCTGTGCTTTCAATATATAGTAGAAGCAGTGAGCCCCCTCCAGATCCTTCGGATCCAGCCGCGCCTCGAAGGCCGCCTGATCCAGCGCGGTTCCATCCAGCATCGAGAGGCGGACCGGCCTCCCTCGCAGCGTCTGGATCAGGCAATAAACGCCGAGGAGGATGTCATGAAAGAACGCGTGACGTGCTCTGCGCACGAAGCCAAGTCGCTCTTCGACCTCACGAAGGACGTCCTCCAGAGGCTCACCGCAGGCGAGCGGGAACAGCGGGGCGTACAGGCAGGTGTTGCACGCCAGGTGCAGATCGCCGGACTCGATCGCGGCATCGAAGCCGATACGCGCATAGAAGGGAGCCTCTCGGTAGTGCCGCCGCCAGAGGCTCAGGTGATGACCGAAGATGGTAAACACGAAGGACTTCGTGAGGAGGCTGCTCCCGTCCGCCAGGCCGCAGGCGAGCTCGCCGAAGCGGAAAGCCTCCTTGTATCTCCGGTACCTCCGGCCGATCTCGACCGCGAAGCTGATGTACGCGTGGGCGGAGCTCTCGGCGTTGCCGTGACGCAGGCTGAGCTCGATCTTGCGCACGTTGACGAGATACATCAGGTTCGGGTCCACGAAATACGCGGCGAGGGCCACACCTCGCAGGACGCCCATCACGACCTTGATCTCCGGGTGCGTCATGGGGGGCAGGCGGATCAGATCCTCGATCGCCCGGTCCCCCAGCGTCTGCCACACGCGCTCGGTCTCTTCTTCGACCTGGGCGTCGGTGGGATGGAGCGGCAAATCGATGCCGAGGGCGCGGAGGCACCGGAGCCCGAGCTCGAGCGCGCGAACGCTCTGCCTGCGGGTCACAAGGAAACCGACCGCAAGCTCGACGACCGCGGCCCTCTCGAGCTCGGTCCGCGCCCGAGACATGAGCTCCTCGAAGAGCGGCTCGGCGTGTTCGAAGCTGCCTGTGACGTACGCGGCGTAGGCGCGCTCGAAGGTCAGGTTGTAGGTCAGCTCGTACTGCGTCTCCCAGCGGTCCGGCGCGAGCAACGCCATGCCCGCGGCGAAGAGGGCAGCCGCGCCGTGGAACGCCGCCGCGGCCTTGGCCTTCCTGCCGGCGCGCAGGTTCAACGCGGCGAGCTCTTCCCTCTCCGCCCGGGAGCGGACGAGCGTCGCGCCGCGGTTGAGGTGCCCTATGACGTCGAAGATCATGTCCTCACGCTCTTCCGCGCGCTGTCGCTTCAAGAGCAGCCAGCCAATCCCCAGGTGCACCTCGGCGAGCCGTCCCTCCGGGATCAACGCATAGGCGGCTTGCTGCACCCGATCGTGGAGGAACCTATACGTTCCGCCCTGACCAACGATCAACCCCTCCTGTACGGCCGCCTCGAGCGCCTCGCGGAGCTCTGCCGCCGGCCGCTTCGCGACCACGGCGAGGGTGTCGAGGTCCAGGCGGCTGCCCAGGCACGCGGCGAGCTTGAGCGCGTCCAGCGCCAGTTCCGGGAGCCGCCTTAGCTTCTCCGTCATCAGCTCGACGACGTTGTCGGTGAAGCCCTTGTCGCGGATCGCGGCGATGTCCCACCGCCATGCGCTGGCCTCGGCGTCGAGGGTGATGAGCCCCTCTTGATGCAGCGCGATCAAGAACTGGAGCACGAAGAACGGGTTGCCACCCGTCTTCTCGTGGACCAGCCGCGCGAGGGGCTCGGCCTTCGCCGCGCTGGCGTGGACCGCCTCGGCCACGAGCGCTCCAACATCAGCCCCCGAGAGGGGCGCGAGGACGACGTCGGAGACGACGGCGCCGTGCTTCTTCGCCTCGGCCAGCATGCGCGGAAGCGGGTGCGCGGGGATGACCTCGTTGTCGCGATAGGCGCCGAGCACGAGCAGGTGCGCGGTCTCGGTGCACGTCACGAGCTGCTCGACGAGCTTCAAGCTGGCCGCGTCAGCCCACTGAAGATCGTCGAGGAAGAGCACCATGGGGTGCTCTTTCTGGGCGGTCGCCGCGACGAAGCGCTGGATTGTCGCGAGCAGCCGGCTCTGGGCTTCGGTCGCCGGAAGCTCGGGCATGGGCTCTTGCGGGCCCACGAGCTGCTCGATCTCGGGCAGCACGTCGGCGAGCAGCCGACCGTTCGAGCCAAGGGCCTCCCGGAGACGCTGCCGGAAACGGTCGACCCGCTCCTCGCTGGCGGAGAGGATCTCCTGCAAGAGACCTCGAAACGCCTGGAGGAAAGGAAGGTAGGGAATGTTCCTGTTGTATTGGTCGCATTTGCCGGAGAGAAAATACCCCCGCTCCCGCACCACCGGGCTGTGCAGCTCGGCGACGAGCGACGTTTTGCCGATGCCCGAGTACCCTGACACGAGCACGAGCTCCGTCCGACCCTGCGCGACCACCCGCTCGAAGGTGGCGCGCAGCGCCTCGACCTCGCGCTCGCGTCCATAGAGCCGCTGCGGGACCTGGAAGCGGTCGGAGAGGTCACGCTGCCCGAGCGCAAAGGCGTTCACGGTGCCGGTGGCCCGCCACGCTGCGAAGCACGCCTCCAGGTCGTGCCGCAGGCCGAGCGCGCTCTGGTAACGCTCCTCGGCGGCCTTGGCCAGCAGCTTGAGCACGACGGCGGACAGCGGAGGGGGAACGGAGGGCTGGACCACGTGGGGCGGTAGCGGCGCTCGGGCGATATGGCAATGCACCCATTCCAGGGGATCGCGCGCCTCGAAGGGCAGGCGGCCCGTGAGCATCTGGTAGAACGTGACCCCGAGGGAGTACAGGTCGCTCCGCTCGTCAATCCAGCGGTTCATCCGGCCCGTCTGCTCCGGGGCCATATAGGCCAGCGTTCCTTCGATGAGACCGGCGTGGGTGAGGTTCTGGGACTCGCGAGGCGCTCGGGAGGCGATCCCGAAATCGGTGATCCTGACCTCGCCGGTATCCGGGTTGTAGAGCAGGTTTTGAGGCTTGATGTCCTTGTGGATAAGGTGATGCCGATGCAGCTCGGCGAGCGCCCCGGCAATGCGGAGGGCGAGGGGGAAGAAGCGCTCGAGCGGCATCGGCTCGTCGAGGCGATGATCGAGCGGGCGGCCCCCGAAGTCCTCCAGGATCAGCGCAGACTGGCCGTTGAGCGCGTCGATCGCGTAAGGCTTGACGACAGCCGGAGCGTCGATCGCACTGGCGATCTCGTACTCGTGGAGCAGCCGCCCGAGAGCGCGGGGGTCGGCGTGGTCGCGTCGCAACACCTTGAGCACTACCGGCCGGTCGTCTTCTTCCCGACGCGCTCGAAAGACAAGGGTATCTGCCCCTTCGTGGAGAAGCTCGAGCTTGACATAATGTGAATCCCTGGCCATGCGAGAGCCTTTGACGACGATCGGGCTAGGTCAGCGCGATGCGCGACAAATTTATAGAGTTGTCGGGCACGGTTGCACATCGCGCAGAGGTGCGCAGGCGGGCCGCCGTCGACTCTCGGGGTGTCGAGGTGGGTGCGGGCGAGCTCGGGAGCCAGGCTGTCGCCCGGTCGCCCGTCACAACGTCAGAGCAGCACCGCGATGATGCCAGCCACGATGAGCGCGACGGCCCAGGCCCGATCGAGGTTGAACCAGGCGGTGCGAAGGATGGCGACGCCGAGCTTGTGATAGACCACGAGCGCGACGGCAGCGGCCGAAGCCATCATGGCGGCCGTGTGCACGAGGACCGCGGCGAGGTAGCCCAGCGGGCTCGCGAGCGACAGGCCAGCCGCGTTGTGACACCCGCCGTGGCACGGAGCGGGGTTGTCGGCGCCGATCAGGAAGATCGGGAGCAGCATGAGCCCCGCGCCGTGCGCGGTGGCCATCAGGAAGGACCACCAGGTCAGGTCGAGGAAGCCAACGCGCATCCCGACCCACCTCGGGTGGCGCGGCCTCACCAGCTTGAGCACGCCGAACGCGACAAGCGCGGCCGCCGTGAGCCACCGGAGCGCCGCGGCGGGGACGCTCGCGAGCCCGACCCCGAGCAACGCGACCGTGAGGCCGATCGACGCCGCGTGGCCGAGCGCGATCGGGACGAGCGCCCGCCGCACCGCGCGGCTGCTCTTCTCCTGCAGGCCCAGGGCGACGGCGAACAGCCAGCCCATGCCAGGGTTGATGCCGTGATAGGCGCCGAGGAGCGCCAGCGTGAGCCAGGGCATCATGGCCGGCTAGGGGTAGCAGAACGAGTCGGACGACGCGTCGCCCCCCTCGAGCCGCACCTGGTGAGGGCGCAGCGAGCCGAAATCGACGAAGAAGTCGGGATCGAGCGCGATGCCCCCGCCCGCCGCCACATCGACCTTGGCCATCCAGCCGCCGACGCCCTCGGGATAGAACTGCTCATCCCACGACGCATACAGCGAGTTCGTGAAGTAGACGCGCCGGCCATCGCGGCTCACCTCGACCATCTGCGGCGCGCCCCGCAGCGGGCCAGAGCGGGGATGCGCCGCCCGGCGCACGATCCCGCCGAGGTGCACCGAGCCGACCAGCTTCGGGTGGAACGGGTCCGATACATCGTACTGCCGGAGCTCGCCTGTGCCCCAGCAAGAGACGTAGAGGAACCGGTCGTCGAGGGAGAGGTTGATGTCGGTGATCAGCGGCGGCACCGCCTTGAAGCCCTTGAGCAGCGGCGGCAAGAGGTCGGGATCCGCGGGCTCGGCAGGCACCTCGATCACCTTGCGGATCGCCCACCGATCGCCGTCGCGATGCCAGAGCCAGATCGAGGCGGAGAGATCCTTGACGCTCACGACGACGCCGACGAAGCCATACGCCTTGGTCGGGTCGTGGGCGGGGCGGAGCTCCAGCGCCATCTGGTGCTCATCGCCGAGATCCAGCGCCTGGAGGTGCTTGCGTTTCCGCAGATCCCATACGTGAACGCTGTGGCCGTACTTCTTGCCGAGCAGGAGCTCCGGATTCACGCCGTCCTCGATCATCCTCGGCGTCCCCCACTCGCTCGTGAGGAGGGTGTCGTGGCCGAGGTGCCACCAGAAGTCGTAGTGGAGGAACTGCGGCCCGCGATCGATCTCCCATCGGCCGAGCACATCGAAGCTCTCGCAGTCGAGCACGAAGATGCCCCCCGGCCCATCGCCGTCAGGGCTGCCGAGCGCGCTCACGTAGATGCCGTCGGGGCCGCAGTGCAGCGTGTGCGGGCGAGAGTAGCCGGCCCGCTTCGCGATCTCCTCGGCGCGCACCGTGTGGACGAGCTCGGGGCGGCGCGGGTCCGCCTTGACGTCAAAGACGAAGATGTTCGACGAGCGGAGCGCCGGGAGCAGCAGATAGCGGCGCTCGACGTGGGGGTGCGGCGCGTAGGGGCACAGGGCGGCGCTGCACGCGTTCCAGCCGGAATGGTGGAGCTCGTCGCCGTAGGTCGGCAGCTCGTTGACCGAGACCAGGGTGCCGTACGTCGGCGACCTCGGATCGAGATCGACGACCGTGAGCGCGTCATGGCGCAGCTCGCCCTGGCGCTTCAGCGCGGCGCCCGCGTCGAGCGCGGTCACGTAAGCCAGCCGCTCGGGCGGCGCCTCCATCGCCAGGCGCGGCGACGGGTAAAAGGTGGGATCGGGACGAAACCGCATGCGCTGCGTCTCCTTGGTTCTGGGCGTTCGCGTGTTCTTCCAGGCGCCGCCGGTGAGGACCAGCGTGCGCTGCCCGCGGCGCGAGGCCGTGAAGGGCGGCAGGCGACCTGGCCGATTCGCCCCCTCCCCTGGCGGCTCCACGCGTCGGGCCGGACCCGATCAGACCGGCTACGTAGATCCGTTATAACAGATGCCTCGGACCGGGTCTACCGTCCCGGCAGGCCCCGCGCGGCGCCTGCGTTGCAGGGCCCGACGCGCCGCTCGAGGCGGCGGGCGGAGGCAGACGCGCGGTCGGTCGTCGCGCGTCGTCGGTCGATCGAGCGCCAGCACGCTCTGGACCTACTCCTTCAGATCGGTGCTGAGAAACACCTCGTGGATATCGAGCTTGCTCGGGCCCGCGAACATCTCCTTCGGCGCGCGGTTCCGGTGCGCCTCCGCGAACGCGGGGCTCCTCGTCCAGGCGATGAAGTCGTCCATGGACCGCCACCAGGTCTTCACCTCGTAGAACCCCTGCGCGTCCGGGTCCGGGCTCCACGCGCCGGTCGCGTGGTCCAGCTTCATCGGCTTCGGCCTGTGGACCTCGTTCCGGATGAAGCCGGGTGCCTGATCGACCAGGTGGACCCTTTTCTTGAAGCGATCCTCGAAATCGGCCTCGTGGCCCTCGGCGACGGGAATGCGGTTGGTAACGACGATCATCGCTCCTCTCCTTTTCTTGCTCGTACGGGAGGCCCGCACGCTGCGGGCGGCGGCAAGCATAGCAGCGCCTGTGCCCGGCCGGGGCCACGCCGCGCTCGCCGCCGCGTGCTCGCACGCTCGCGCGCCAGTGCCGCTCGCACGCCGGCAGAAAGGTCGTGGAATTCCTCGCAGCTCAATGCAATGTGGCGAGACACAACCGATCAGAGCAATCGCTACGGGCTCGCCCTAGCTGCTCCGATGTCAGCGGATCTCGCGCGCTCGAACGGTACAGACCAGCCCGGAAGACGGACGGGAAAGCCCCTATGGGCTCGCCAGACTCGAGCATTCCTCAACGGAGCACGGAAAATCGCACGGAACGGGCCCTTGTTGAATACCTCACAAACCATGTTGCGTGATCCTGAGTCGCATGATACTCGGATGGCGTCCGGGGCAACGATCACGCCCTGTTTGCAACGAACGGAGCCGGACACGATGCGCAGCGATCCGCCGGAGCACGATGTCATCGCAAGGGCACCTCGGCCTCCGGCCTCATCTGGCCTCGCGCGCCTCGCCTGCTCCGCCCGGGCTCGCGGCGTCTCCGCCGCGCGCTGATCATCGAACCAGAGGGATATGACGAGTCACGTCCTCATCACCGGTGGAGCGGGGTTCATCGGCTCTCACGTTGCCGACGAGCTCCTGCGCCAGGGGGTCCGCGTCCGGGCGCTCGACAGCCTGGTCCCCCAGGTGCACGGCCCCGACCGCCGCCGCCCAGCGTACCTCGACCCGGAAGTCGAGCTCATCGTGGGCGATGTCCGCGACCGGGACGCGGTGAAGTCGGCGCTCCGCGGCGTGGACGCGGTTGTCCACTTCGCGTCCGCGGTCGGGGTTGGACAGAGCATGTACAAGATCGCGGAGTACACCTCGATCAACAACGTCGGCACCGCCGTGCTCCTCGAGGAGCTCGCCGAGAAGCCGGTCTCGAGGCTGCTCGTCGCCTCCAGCATGAGCGTGTATGGCGAGGGGCTCTACCGGACGGCCTCCGGCGCGGTGGTCCCCGGCGCGAGCCGGCCGCTCGAGCAGCTCAGGCGCGGCGACTGGGAGGTCCGGAGCGAGGCCGGCGAGGCGCTCGTGCCCATCCCGACGCCCGAGTCCAAGCCCCCGTCGCTCGAGTCGGTCTATGCGCTCTCCAAGTACGACCAGGAGCGGCTCTGCCTGATGATCGGGCGCGCGTACCAGATCCCGACCGTCGCCCTCCGCTTCTTCAACGTCTACGGCCGCCGTCAGGCCCTCTCCAACCCGTACACCGGCGTCCTCGCCATCTTCGCCGCGAGGCTCCTCAACGACCGTCCGCCCGTGATCTTCGAGGATGGGCTGCAGCGGCGCGATCTCGTGAGCGTCACCGACGTCGCCCGCGCCTGCGTCCGGGCCCTCGGCGCCGACGCCGCGGTGGGCCAGGTGCTCAACATCGGCAGCGGGCGGTCGTACAGCGTGCGCGAGGTCGCCGAGCGCGTCCGCGAGGTGATGGGGAAGAGCGGTATCGAGCCCGAGATCGTGGGGAAATCCCGGCTGGGCGACGTCCGGCACTGCTTCGCCGACATCAGCGCGGCGCAGCAGAAGATCGGGTATGCGCCCCGGGTCTCGCTCGAGGAGGGGCTCCGCGATCTCGCCGACTGGCTCGAGGGGCAGGTGGCGAAGGACGCTGTCGCCCAGGCCCGCGCCGAGCTGGAATCCAGGGGGCTGACGGTATGAGCGCCGCGGCGCTCGACCCGGGCGGCGCGACCCCAGCGCCAGGACGCCCGGCGCTGATCACCGGCGGCGCCGGCTTCATCGGGGCCAACCTGGCCCACCGCCTGCTCCAGGCGGGAGAGACGGTGATCCTCTTCGACAACCTCTCCCGCCCCTCGGTGGCGCGCAACGTCGAGTGGTTGAGGCGCACCCACGGCGACCGCGTCACGCTGATCACCGGCGACGTGAGGGACGCCCGCGCGGTCGCGGCCGCGGTCCGGCGCGCCTCCAGCGTCTTTCACTTCGCCGCCCAGGTGGCCGTGACAACGAGCCTCGTCCAGCCGGTGGAAGACTTCGAGATCAACGCCCGCGGGACGCTCAATGTCCTCGAGGCGATCCGCGCCGAGAGCGCCCCGCCGCCGCTCCTCCTCACGTCCACCAACAAGGTGTACGGCGGCCTCCCCGACGTCCCGCTCTCGTGCAGCGCTCGGCGCTACGAGCCCACGGATCCAGGGCTCCGTGCCTCCGGCGTCTCCGAGGCCCGCCCGCTCGACTTCCACAGCCCCTACGGCTGCTCCAAGGGCGCGGCGGACCAGTACGTCATCGATTATGCCCGCACCTTCGGGCTCCCCGCGGCGGTGTTCCGGATGAGCTGTATCTACGGTCCTCGCCAGTTCGGGACCGAGGACCAGGGGTGGGTCGCTCATTTCCTCCTCCAGGCGCTCCGGCGGGAGCCGATCACCCTCTATGGCGACGGGATGCAGGTGCGGGACGTGCTCTTCATCGACGACCTCGTCGACGCGCTCCTCCTCGCCCGCAGGGACATCCGGCAGATCTCGGCGTCAGCGTTCAACGTCGGCGGGGGCCCGGAGAACACCCTCAGCCTGCTCGAGCTGCTCGACCTCATCGAGGAGCTCGACGGCAAGCGCCCCCTGATCGGCTTCGAAGGGTGGCGGCCGGGCGATCAGCGGTACTACGTCTCCGACTGCCGCCGGCTCTCCGCGGCCACGGGGTGGTGGCCGCGCGTCCGGGTCCGCGAGGGGGTGCGCAGGCTGCATGGCTGGCTGCGGGAGATGACGGAGGCGACCGGCGCCGGGAAGGCCGCCGCCATCGCGGGCCAGGCCGCGAAGGAGCCGTGCGCGGGGGGCGTCCGGTGAGGTTCGCGCTCGTCAACCCGGCCTGGAGCTTCGAGGGGAGCATCTATTTCGGCTGCCGCGAGCCCCACCTGCCCCTCGAATACGGCTACGCCAGGGCGCTGCTCGAGGCCGCGGAGCACGAGGCGACCGTCGTCGACGCCCAGGCCCGGGGCCTCGCCGACGGCGCCCTCCGCGACGAGGTGGCCGCGCTCCGCGCCGACGCGATCGTGGTGACCACCGCGCCGAGCTACCTCTTCTGGCGCTGCGCCCCGCCCGAGCTCCGCGTCCCGCAGCAGGCGCTCCGCGCGCTCCACGGGCTGCCAGGGCTCCGGCTCGCGGTGGGCCCCCACGCCTCCACCACCCCCCGCGCCACCCTGCGCAAGCTCGGGGTCGACGCCGTGGTGATGGGCGAGTGCGAGGACGTGCTGGTGGAGCTCGCCGATCGCCCGCGATCGCGCTGGGGCGAGATCGACTCGATCGCCTGGCTCGAAGGCGACGAGGCGCGCGTGCAGGGCGGCCCGCGCGGCTCGGACATGGACCGGCTGCCGGCCCTCCGCTGGGACGAGGCCACGGTGGCGCGCCACGCCCACCACCACCACCGCTTCGACACCGCCCCGATCGGCCCCGGCGCCGAGGTCGAGGCGTCCAGAGGGTGCCCCTACCACTGCACCTTCTGCGCGAAGGACAACTGATCGCGCCCCCCGGCCATGGCTGACGCTGCGCGCGCCCCCGGCTCCGTCCTGATGACCGCCGACACGGTGGGGGGCGTCTTCTCCTACGCGATCGAGCTCGCGCGCGCGCTCGCGGCGCGCGGGGCTCCTCGCCATCTCCGCCGAGCTCGGCGTCGAGGTCGACCGCCCCGCGCCCGCCGCCACACCCCAGCGAGCCACGTCATGAACCGACGCAACCGACGCCCGACCCCGAGCCGATCGCTCGACATCGCCTTCTTCGGATCGAGCCTCGTCTCCGCCTACTGGAACGGCGCCGCCACCTACTACCGCGGCATCCTCCGCGCCCTCGCGGCGCGAGGGCACCGCATCACCTTCCACGAGCCGGACGCCTACGATCGCCAGAAGCACCGCGACATCGAGGACCCGCCGTGGGCCCGCGTCGTTGTCTACTCCGGCACCGACCCCGAGGAGCCCAGGCGGCTCGTCGAGCAGGCCCGCAGCGCCGACGTGGTCGTCAAGGCCAGCGGCGTCGGCGTCTTCGACGAGCTGCTCGAGGCCGAGGTCGCCGCGCTCGATCGGCCGGGGCTCACCACGATCTTCTGGGACGTCGACGCCCCGGCCACGCTCGAGCGGGTCCGCGCCGCGCCGTCAGATCCCTTCCGCGCGCAGATCCCGCGCTACAACCTGGTCTTTCTTCCTGGGCCTGTCGATCACCTCGTCGTGGGGCAACGGCCACGCGACGACGTACCGCGGGCTACTCCGGCGGCTGGCCCAGCGGGGGCACAGCGTGCTGTTCCTGGAGCGGGACCTCTCGTTCTACGCGGAGAACCGCGACCTCCCGAGCCCGCCCTACGGCCGGACCGAGCTCTACCGGGGGCTCGACGATCTCCGCGCGCGCTTCGGGGGCGCGGTGCGCGACGCGGACCTGGTGGTCGTCGGGTCCTACGTGCCCGACGGCGCCGAGGTCGGCGCCTGGGTGACGGAGACGGCGCGCGGGAAGACCGCGTTCTACGACATCGACACGCCGGTGACGCTCAAGCAGATCGAGCGGGGCGGCGCCGGGTACCTGTCTCCGGCGCTGATCCCGCGGTACGACCTGTACCTCTCGTTCACCGGCGGCCCGACGCTCGAGCGGCTCGAGCGCCGCCACGGGGCGAAGCGGGCGCGGCCGCTCTACTGCGCGGTGGATCCGGACGAGTATTTCCCGGAGCGCGCGCCGCCCCGGTGGGATCTCGGCTACCTCGGCACGTACAGCGCCGATCGCCAGCCCACGCTGGACCGGCTCCTCGTCGCTCCGGCGCGCCGCTGGGGGCGAGGCCGCTTCGTGGTCGCAGGCCCGCAGTACCCGGCGGACATCGGCTGGCCCACCAACGTCGATCGCACGGATCACGTCCCGCCCGGCGAGCACCGAGGCTTTTACGGCGCGCAGCGCTTCACGCTCAACGTCACCCGCCGGGACATGATCGAGGCGGGGTACTCGCCGAGCGTGCGCCTCTTCGAGGCCGCAGCCTGCGGCGTACCGGTGATCAGCGACGACTGGCCGGGCCTCGACGAGCTCTTCGAGCCTGGCAAGGAGATCCTGGTCGCCCGCTCCCCGGAGGAGGTGCTCCACCTGCTCCGCGAGCTCCCCGAGCGGGAGCGGATCGCGATCGGCCAGCGGGCGCGCGAGCGCGTGCTCGCCCGGCACACCGCGGCGCACCGCGCCGAGGCGCTGGAGAGATACGCCCGGGAGCTGCTCGACGAGCAGGACGCGCCGGAGCGCCCGGGGGACCGGGGACGGTGACGTCGACGTGGGGAGTCGACCTGGAGAGGAGGTCAGAGAGACATGAGCGCAGCGCTGCGCATCCTGGTGACCGGGGGCGCTGGATTCGTCGGCTCCCACCTGTGTGATCGGCTGATCCGGGAGGGCCACGAGGTCGTCGCGCTCGACGATCTCTCGACCGGTTCCCGCGACAACGTCGCCCATCTCCTCTCTCACCGGCGCTTCCGGCTGATGGAGCACGACGTCCTGCAGCCCTACGAGCGGGAGGTCGACCGCATCTACAACCTCGCCTCGCCGGCGAGCCCGGCGCATTACCAGCGCGATCCGGTCCGGACCACGCTGGTCAATGTGGTCGGCGCGTTCCACGCGCTGAAGCTCGCCGAGGGCTGCGGGGCGCGGGTCTTCCAGGCGTCGACCAGCGAGGTCTACGGCGATCCCGAGGTCCACCCGCAGCCAGAGGGCTACCGGGGCGCCGTGAACCCGATCGGGATCCGCTCCTGTTACGACGAGGGGAAGCGCTGCGCCGAGTCGCTGGTGATGGACTTCCACCGCCGCCGCGGCGTCGAGGTGCGCCTGGCGCGGATCTTCAACACGTACGGTCCGCGGATGGCGCTCGATGACGGTCGGGTGGTGTCGAACTTCATCGTACAGGCGCTCCAGGGTGAGGACCTCACGGTGTACGGCGATGGCTCCCAGACACGGAGCTTCTGCTACGTGGACGACCTCATCGAGGGGATCGTCCGGCTGATGGAGCACCCGGCCGAGACGGGCCCGGTGAACCTGGGCAATCCCGAGGAGTTCACGGTGCTGGAGCTCGCCGAGGAGGTGCTCCACCTGACCGGGAGCCGGGGTCGTGTGGTGTTCCGCCCGCTGCCCGAGGACGATCCGAGGCAGCGGCAGCCGGTCATCGATCGCGCGAGGCGGGTGCTCGGGTTCGAGCCGAAGGTGCCGTTGCGCACGGGTCTGCGCCGCACGATCGAGGGTTTCCGGAGCGCGCTCGGGCTGGGCCATCGCGCACCTGGGCTCCCGGTGTCGGACGATGACGCACCGTTGCCCCGTGCGGCGAACGGCTGAGTCGAGCCGACCGTAGAGTCGGTGCTGCGCTCATGATACCGTCAGCTCTCTGACGCCCGATTGTCGCACAGGGCCGTGCGGCGAACGGCAGGGGCACTGCGCCCTTAACTTAAAGCGAAGGAGAGCGGCATGGATCTCAGGGCATGGTGCGCAGCGCTCTGCGCGGCGACGGTGGGTCTCGTGGGCTGCGGCGGGGACTCGGGCACGAGCGATACCGGCGGTTCGCCGGGCGGATCGAGCTCGGGCGGCGAGCCGGCGGGTGGTACCAGCGGCCAAGGGGGTTCCTTCGGCGAGGGGGTTGGCTCCGGGATCGGGTCCGGCAGCGGGACCAGCGGGGGAGGAGGCAGCGGCGCGGCCTCCTCGGGGTGCGAGCACGTCGATGTCGTGTTCGCGCTCGACAACTCCTCGAGCATGGATGAGGAGAAGGCATCGATGCGCGACATCGTGTTCCCGGCGTTCGCGCAGGCGTTGCTCAATATCGATAGCATCCTCGACTTCCGCGCGGCCGTGATGGACGCCTGCCCCCTCCCCGCCAACTTCCACACGCGCGGCGCCGCGGGCGAGTGCTCGTTCCAGAGCGGCAAGGCCTGGATGGAGAGCACGAGCACCGACCTCACCAGCGAGTTCCAGTGCGCTGCAGATCTCTATGGGGACGACGTCGAGTGCACCGGCGACAGCGACGACGAGCAGCCCGCGTCCACCGTCGCCGCCGCGCTGGAGCCGCCGTTCTCGACCGCCCAGAACGCGGGGTTCCTCCGCAACGACGCCCTGCTCGTGGTGGTGGCGATCACCGACGAGGACGAGCAGCCCGTCCCGCGCCAGACGCCGCAGCAGATCCACGATCGGCTGGTCGCCGCGAAGGGTGACGCGAAGAACGTGGTGTTCCTCGGCATCGCCGGGAGGCGGGAGTGCGAGGGCGAATATGGGAGCGCGCAAGAAGCCCGGGACATGCAGGAGCTCGTGGACCTGTTCGCCGCCGACGGCCGTGGGTTCTTCTGGGATCTGTGCGAAGGGCACCTCGAGGACGGCCTCACGAACGCTTTCGCAGCGATCGAAGAGGCGTGTGTGGAGTTCGTGCCCATCAACTGACCGCACCGGCGAGGCGAGCTGACGAAGGGCGGCTCGGACGGCGCCGTAAGGCGCCGCCGGCAGGCTACCGCGGCCAGCTCTCCTGGTCTTCCTCCAGTGCTCCGCCCTCCTCGGTGCCGAGCTGGTCGACTTCCCCCCACAACGCATCGAGATCCAGCCGGAGCCCTTCGCATCCAGGCACATCGATGCTCCCATCGGTCGCGTCGAGCGCGTGCGCGTAGCGCCCATCCGCCCCGAGCTCGAGGACCTCGATGCTCCGGAGCTGCGGATCGACGATCCAGTACCAGCGCACCCCGAAGGCAGCATATTCGCGGAGCTTCTCGACACGATCGCGGCGCCCGTCGCTCGGCGTGGGAGAGACGACCTCGACGGCGATATCGGGCGGGATACGCACGAGCCCCCGCGCTGGTGGCCTCCGGTTCCCGGGGAAAAAGACGGTCACGTCGGGCTTCCGGCCCCGCTGCGGCTTCACCGCGAATTTCGCGTCCGAGCCGCCCACCAGCCCGCCCCGGGGGGTGATCCAGACGCGGAGCATGTGGATCAACCAGCCGACCACGACCTCGTGAACGTAGCCGGACACCTCTTCCTCCACGAGCAACCCGTCCACGAGCTCGCCCGGCTCATCCTCGGGCAGGGCCGCCCACTCGATGAGCGACATCCGCCGGCCTGACGGGGGTGCGGATGAAAGAGCTGCGGCCTGGGCCATGACCAGAGCCTATCACGCCCACCGCAAGGCAGGACCTCCCTCCCGCGGATCGAGCGACCGCGCCTGCAGGCCGAGCCGGTCGCCAGGTCCCGGCCCGCCCCGCGCCCGCTCGAAGAGGCTCAGGCCCGGGAGGCCTCCACAACGCCCTCGCAACGAGACCCTTGACGGTCGACGATGCTGTCGTTATAAAAAGTAACACCGTTACGTATGACGATGGGGGCGGCGGCTGCGCCGCCCGGAGGACAGGCGACACGGACATGGCGAGCTCGCGCCCGAAGACCACGAAGACCAGCGGCACGACCCAGGCGGAGCGCCTGCAGGCGTCGAGCCTGCAGCGCCGCGAGCAGCAGAAGGAGAACCTCCGGGGCACGATCCTGTCGGCGGCGGGCGAGCTATTTCTGGAGCAGGGCTACGAGGCGTTCTCGATGCGCCAGGTGGCCGAGCGCATCGGCTACTCGGCGACGACGATCTACCGCTATTACGAGAACAAGGACGATCTCCTGTTCGCGATCGTTCACGACGGCTTCACCGAGTTCCAGCGGGCGCTCGTCGCGGCCGCCGAGAGCACGGCGGACCCGATCGAGCGGCTCGTGGCGCTCGGCGCCGCGTACGTTCGCTTCGGCATGGATAACCCGGTGCACTACCGGCTGATGTTCATGCAGCGCTTCGACTTCGTCTTCGACCAGCGGAAAGCGCGGCAGCAGCCGATGATCGATTCGTTCAACGTGCTGCAAAACGCTGTCGCGTCCGCGATGGATGCCGGCGTGATGCAGCGTGGCGACGTGGAGCGCCACAGCCAGGTGGTCTGGGCCTTGGTCCACGGGATCACCGCCCTTGGCCTGGCCGACCGCGGCCGCTTCACGGCCGACGACGTCGACCGGACCATGGCGATCGCCATGAAGATGATGGTCCGAGGCCTGCGCCCCTGAGCGCTCTCTTTTTTTCCCGCAAAGTTAACACTGTTACGCATAGTTTCATCGTTACAAACAACAGTCGGTGGAGGGTATGATGGATAGGGTCTTTGGGCTGAGCGGCCTCCTCGTGATGCCGTTCTGGTTCCTGATGGTTTTTCTGCCCCGCTCTCGATGGACGCGGCGGATCATGGAGTCGCCGCTCGTGGTCGTCGCGCCCGCGCTGCTCTACACGGCGCTCGTCCTCCCGGTCCTCCGCGAGGTGTTCCCGATCGTCAACCAGCCGAGCCTCGCGACGGTCGCCCCGCTGCTCGGCTCGCCCGCGGGCGCCACGATCGGCTGGGTTCACTTCCTCGCCTTCGATCTCTTCGTGGGCCGGTGGGTGTACCTCGACAGCCGCGATCGCGACATCTCGCCGTGGCTCATGGCCCCGGTGCTCTATCTGACGCTGATGCTCGGGCCGATGGGGTTCTCGCTCTACCTCGCCGTCCGCGCGATCGCCGATCGGTCGGCGCGCGCCCTCGGCAAGACGGCGGTGCAGCACCGCGCCGGGGAGGCCTGAGATGAGCGCGCGCTCGCTGAGCCTCTCGCTCTCGCTCCCTCGCTCGATCGAGGAGCTCCTCCGGCGAAGCCCCGTCCTTTTCGTGGCGGCGGCCGCCCACGTCGCGCTGCTCGTCGTGCTGCTCGCCGTCGCCCCGCTCGATGCGCGCCTCGTGATGGGGGTGAACCCGTGGATCAAGCCGGCCAAATTCGCCGCCTCGATCGCCATCTACCTCCTGACGATCAACTGGCTCGTCGGCGATGTCGCGCTCCCGCCGAGGGGCCGGAGGGCGGTCGTCTGGGGCACGGTGGGGCTTGTGAGCTTCGAGATGATCGCGATCGCCGCGCAGGCGGCGCGGGGCGTGGCGTCGCACTTCAATCAATCGACGCTGTTCGACGGAGCGGTGTTCGCGCTCATGGGCATCGCCATCCTGGTGAACACGGCGCTCGCGGCGTACCTCGCGTACAGGTTCTGGACGACGCGACCCCCGCTGCCGGCTCCCTACCTCTGGGGCATCCGCCTGGGTCTCCTCGTGTTCCTGCTGGCGTGCGCGGAAGGCGGCTTCATGTCGGCGCACAACGCGCACAGCGTCGGCGTCGCCGACGGCGGACCCGGGCTCCCCGTCGTCAACTGGAGCACACGAGGAGGCGACCTGCGCATAGCCCACTTCTTCGGGATGCACGCGCTGCAAGCCGTCCCGCTGGTCGGGTACTGGCTGTCGGCGCGGGCGTCAGGCTCGGCGCCGCGCACGCGGCGGGCAACGCGATGGGTGATCGCGTTCGGCATTGGCTACGGCGCCGTCGCGCTGGCGCTCTTCGTGACGGCGCTCGCAGGGCGACCGCTCCTTCGAATGTAGCGCGCCGAGGCGAACGGCGGCCCCGTCCTCCCGGAGGCGAGCCGGCGCGGATCGCCGACCGGTGGCGCGTGACAATGGGCGCGAGCCGGAAGTCGTCGATTGAACGGCGTCACCTGAAACAAATTCGTCACCCGACCGCCATCAAAAGACAGCAACAACCAGGCGCAGGGCCACACCATTCACACAAATTTCGCATATACTCCTCAGCCCGTCTGCGCCTGCCGTCGTTTCTCACCGTGAGGAGCTCCATGCCCGATACGTTTGTCGTCCAATCAAGCGCCCTGCCTTCTTCCACCAAGCTCGTGGCTTTTCGTGGCACCGAGGGCATCTCGAAGCTCTATCGCTTCGAGCTCTACCTGGTGATGACCAACGATGTCGGCCATAGCTTTGATATGGCCGCGGCCGTGGGCCAGCCGGTGAGCATCTCCCTGGAGCGGAGCGACGGCGGCGCGCGCTTCCTTCGAAGTGGCATCCTGGGCAGCATCAAGCTCGTCAACGACTTCGCCGGTCGGTGCGTCTTCCGGGCCACCATGGTCCCGCGCCTCGCCTTGCTTGCCATGTCGTTTCACAGCCGTGTCTTCACCACGAAGGCCGTCCCGGAGATCATTCAAGCCGTCCTTCAAAAGGGCGGCGTCACGGACTGCGCCCTCCAGCTCCAGGGCTCCTACGCCGCTGAGGAGCATGTCTGCCAGTACCGCGAGACCGACTACGCCTTCGTCGCCCGGTGGATGGAGCGCGAAGGCATCTATTATTACTTCGAGCATGGGGAGGGCGGCGAGACGCTGGTGCTGGTCGATGACAAGTCGGCCCATCAGCCCTCTGGCGACAAGCCCGCTCGCTATTACCCGCAACCTGGCGGTGCCAACACCGCGAAAGACACCGTCTACGCCTTCACCTGCCAGCATGACGCCATACCCGGCACCGTCCGCCTCAAGGACTACAACTACGCCACGCCGGCCGTACCGATCTCCGGGCAGGCGTCGGTTAGCCCCAATGGCTTTGGTGAGGTCAGCCTGTACGGCGCGCGGTTCTTCTCGTCGGGCGAGGGCGCGCGGCTGGCGCGGATCAAGGCCGAGAGCCTCTCCGCGGCCGGCGTTGTCTACGAGGTGATGGGCAATGCGACGACGCTGATTCCTGGGTTCACCTTCGAGCTCGAGGACCATCCGCGGGCCGCGTTCAACACGAAGTACCTGACCACCGAGGTCGAGCACTGGTCCAACCAGGCCCCGGACATGCCCGAGCTTCGCGAGCTTGCGCCGTGGAACGCGAACTACCGCATGGAGGCCAAGGCCATCCCCACGACGACGCAGTTCCGCGCGCCGCAGGTCACCGAGTGGCCGCGCATCTACGGCACCGAGATCGCGATCGTCGACGGCGCGGCGGCCAGCGAGTACGCGCAGATCGACAGCCATGGTCGCTACCGGATCAAGTTCCACTTCGACGAGAGCGACCTGAGCGGGGGGAAGGCGTCGACCTGGGTCCGGATGCTCCAGCCCCATGGCGGCGGCATCGAGGGCTTCCACTTCCCGCTGCGAGCTGGCGTTGAGGTCATGTGCGCCTTCGAGGGAGGCGATCCCGATAGGCCGGCCATCGTCGGGGTCGCGCCCAACGCGCTGACGCCGAGCCCGGTCACGTCGGGGAACAACACGCGGAACGTGATCCAGACGGGCGGGCGGAACCGGCTCGAGCTCGAAGACCAGGCCGGGCAAGAGCGGGTCACGCTGTCGACGCCCTATGACAACACCTACCTCCGGATGGGGGCGCCCAACGGCGGCGCCTCGTACGAGGTCAAGTCGCAAGGCCACGCTTATGTGTGGATCGGAGGCAGCTCCGAGAACATCGTGACTGGCAACCGAACGGCGATCACCGTGGGCATCTCCGAGAGCGTGATCGGGGGCTTCAGCTTGAGCGCCGTCGGGGGATACGCCGGGAGCTTCATCGCTGGATACTCACAGAACGTGATCTTGGGCTATCGCAGGACAAGCATCTTTGGCTCTGAAAAAACGACCGTCCATAGAAACCGAGAGACCCTCATCAAGGGGAAACGAAAAACGACGGTCAGGGGTAAGGACAAGGCCGTGTTCAAAAGCGATCGCGAGGTCGAGATCGATGGCAAAAGCGAGGTGACTGTCGCCGGGAACCGTACGACCACTATCGGGGGCAAGGACACGGGCATCTTTCATAGTGACCGTGAGACAGAGGTCGACGGAGACAACGAAACGAAGATCGATGGCGATAGCACGACAGTTGTTGGTGGTAAGAAAACAACGAAAATCCTCGGCCACGTGGAGACCGACCTGTTCCGAGGGCGAAAAACCACGATTCACGGCGGGGGAAGCATCACAAAGATCACCGGTCTCGCCCGCACCACAATCAATGGCCCCCGCTACACTAAAGTTGTAGGGCCGAGCAGGAGCATCATCGAGGGCAGCGCCGCCAGCACCGTGACCGGTCTTTACAAAACCGAGATTGGAAAGCGGGTCGAGGTCATTAATGGAACAAAGTACGAGAGAATCAAAGGGCTGGCATTTAAAAAGGCCCCCTTGGAGGTGAAGGAATTCAAGATTCAGGAGCTCAAGGGGAAGGGCATCAATACTGATGTCGAGCTGCAAAAGATCAAAACCCACCTCAGCTTGACGGATGCGGATTTGACAATCATCAGGTAGTCCACCTACTCCTTGTGGAGCAGGCTCGCGCTCTCCGCTGCGTCGTACGATCCATCGAGCCCGCTACCCTGGAGTCCGTCGGATGAAGATCGTCAAGCCCATGCGCCTCGGGGTGGTGCCGACGGTCTTCATGAACCAGCGCACCCCGCACCTCCTGGTCACCACCTTCGTCGGCTTCTCCTACGACCGACCGGCCCGCCTGCTCGATGAGCCGTCGGTCTGGAAAAATGCACACGCTGCAAACCGCCCCGCTGCTCGGGCACTACCCGTCGGCGCAGGCGCCGGGGTCGGTGTCGCGCATACAGCGGGCAGCGCGGTGGCTCATCCCGTTCGGCGTCGGCTACGACGCCGTCGCGCTGGCGCTCTTCGCTGACGACGCTCGCAGGGCGACCGCTCATTCGAACGTAGAGCGGGCGGTCCGGCGCTCCCGGGGGCGAGCAGGCACAAAGCACCGCCGACAGACGGCGAGGAATGATCGGCGCGAGCAGGGAGTCGTCCAGCGGATGACATTACCTGTAACGAGCCCGTCGCCCCAGCGCCATCGAAAGACAACGACAAGCAGGTAGCTCGCCACACAATCGACACAAATTCCGTCTACACTCGCCAGCGCGTCTTTGCTTGCCGCCGTTTCTCACCCCTGAGGCTCGCCATGCCTGACAATTTTGTCGTCCAATCAAGCGCCCTGCCCTCTTCCACCAAGCTCGTCGCGTTTCATGGCACCGAGGGAATCTCGAAGTTCTATCGCTTCGAGCTCTACCTCGTGATGACCAACGATGCCGGCCAGAGCTTTGATATGGCCGCGGCCGTGGGCCAGCTGGTGAGCATCTCCCTGGAGCGGAGCGACGGCGGCGAGCCCTTCCTTCGAAGCGGCGTCATCGGAAGCATCGAGCTCATCAACGAGTTCGCCGGCCGGTCCGTCTTCCGGGCCACCATGGTCCCGCGCCTCGCCTTGCTGGCCATGTCGTTTCACAGCCGCGTCTTCACCGTGCAGGCCCTCCCGGCGATCCTTCAAGCCGTCCTTCAAAAGGGCGGCGTCACGGACTGCGCCCTCCAGCTCCAGGGCTCCTACAACCCCGAGGAGCATATCTGTCAGTACCGCGAGACCGACTATGCGTTCATCGCCCGGTGGATGGAGCGCGAAGGCATCTATTATTACTTCGAGCATGGGGAGGGCGGCGAGACGCTGGTGCTGGTCGATGACAAGTCGGCCCATCAGCCCCATGGCGGCAAGCCCATTCGTTATTTCCCGCAACCGGGCGGCGCCAACACCGCGAAGGACACCTTCCACGCCTTCACCTGCCGGCATGAGGCCATACCCGGCACGGTCCGCCTCAAGGACTACAACTACGCCACGCCGGCCGTACCGGTCACCGGGCAGGCGTCGGTCAGCCCGAGCGGCGTTGGCGAGGTCAGCGTGTTCGGCGCGCGGTTCTTCTCGGCGGGCGACGGGGCGCGGCTGGCGCGGATCAAGGCCGAGAGCCTCTCCGCGACCGGCGTCGTGTACCAGGCGATGGGCAAGGCAGCGACGGTGGTCCCTGGGTTCACCTTCGAGATCGAGGACCATCCGCGGGCCGCGTTCAACACGAAGTACCTGGCCATCGAGGTCGAGCACTGGTCCAACCAGGCCCCGGACATGCCCGAGCTCCGCGACTTCACGACGTGGACCGAGAACTACCGCATGGAGGCCAAGGCCATCCCCACGACGACGCAGTTCCGCGCGCCGCAGGTCACCGAGTGGCCGCGCATCTACGGCACCGAGATCGCGATCGTCGAGGGCGCGGCGGTCAGCGAGTACGCGCAGATCGACAGCCATGGTCGCTACCGGATCAAGTTCCTCTTCGACGAGAGCGACCTGAGCGGGGGGAAGGCGTCGACCTGGGTCCGGATGCTCCAGCCCCATGGCGGCGGCATCGAGGGCTTCCACTTCCCGCTGCGCGCTGGCGTCGAGGTCATGTGCGCCTTCGAGGGGGGCGATCCTGACCGGCCGGCCATCGTCGGCGTCGCGCCCAACGCGCTCACGCCGAGCCCGGTCACGTCGGGGAACAACACGCGGAACGTGATCCAGACGGGCGGGCGGAACCGGCTCGAGCTCGAAGACCAGGCCGGGCAAGAGCGGGTCACGCTGTCGACGCCTTATGACAACACCTACCTCCGAATGGGGGCGCCCAACGGCGGCGCCTCGTACGAGGTCAAGTCGCAGGGCCACGCTTATGTGTGGATCGGAGGCAGCTCCGAGAACATCGTGACTGGCAACCGAACGGCGATCACCGTGGGCATCTCCGAGAGCGTGATCGGGGGCTTCAGCTTGAGCGCCGTCGGGGGATACGCCGGGAGCTTCATCGCTGGATACTCACAGAACGTGATCTTGGGCTATCGCCACACAACCATCCTTGGCAATGAGAAGACGATCCTCCGCGGCAACCGAAAGACCGCCATCACGGGGAATCGAAGCACGATCATCGGGGGCGACGACACGTACACGCTCGCGGGCGATCGCACCACCACCATCAGGGGCAACAGCGGCTTGCGCGTCTTTGGGAGGCGTGCCACTCGGATCATGGGCCGCGACAGGAGCACGTTCGTCAGTGGGCGAACGACGACGGTCAACGTATCGAACAAGACGACGATCAACGGCACCAGCGAGACCGATGTCACCGGCACGCGACGAACGGACATCACGGGCCGCGCCACGAGCAACTTCCGCGGAGGGCGAGAGACCACGGTTCAGGGCCTGAACGTCACGGATGTCACAGGTCAGAGCATCAGCAAAGTCAAAGGGGGGGTCCGCTCCACGATCAGGGGTTGGAGAAAGAGCACCGTCGTCGGCCCCGCCTCCAGCACGGTGACTGGCCTTTACAAGACCGAAATCGGGTCACGCGTCGAGAAAATCTACGGGACGAAAACTGAGAGGATCGACGGGCTGGCATACAAACGTGCCCCTCTCGAGGTGAAGGAGTTGAAGATGTCGCAACTCAAGGCGAAGGGCTTCAACGCCAAGCTCGAGATCAATCGCATTGCGTCCCAGCTCGACCTCATGAAAGCGGACTTGCACATCGTGAAGTGATCCACCTGCTGCGTGTGGAACAGGCTCGCGCTCACCGCTGAGTCATAGGATCCATTGAGCCCGCTACCCTGGAGTCCGTCGGATGAAAATCGTCAAGCCCATGCGCCTCGGGGTGATGCCCAGGGTCTTCATGAACCAGCGCACCCCGCACCTCGTGGTCACCACGTTCGTCGGCTTCTCCTATGACCGACCGGCCCGCCTGCTCTATGAGCCGTCGGTCTGGAAGATGGTCACCGAGGACCTCGGCGACGATGGCCTCCTCGACGAGTTCAACCCCAAGACCCGGGGCGACCTCCTCGTCACGGGCCGCTGCTATCCGCCGGGGCGCGTCGCTCGCCCCGCGAGCTCGGTCCGCGTCCAGCTCGGACCCATCGACAAGAGCCTCTACGTCATCGGCGACCGAACGTGGGGTCTGCTCGGCATGTCGGATCCGGCGCCTTTCACCGAGATGCCCGTCACCTGGAAAAACGCCTTTGGCGGGAACGGTTTTGCCAGGAACCCGCTGGGCAAGGGCCACGGCGACAAAAGCGCGGCGCTCCCCAACATCGAGTCGCCCAAACACCTCATCCACGCACGCAGCGATTCCCCGACGCCCGCCGGTCTCGACAGCTACGATCTGACCTGGCCCCAGCGGTTCTCCAAGATCGGCACCTACGACGCATCGTGGCGCGACGAGTGCTTCCCTGGCTTCGCGCGGGATATGGACCCGACGCTGTTCAACATGGCGCCGGAAGACCAGCAGATCGACGGCTTCTTCCGGGGCGACGAGGCCTTCGTGGTCGAGAACATGCACCCCGACAAGCCTCGGATCGAGAGCGCCCTTCCCGGGGTCGCGAGCCGATGCTTCGTCTGCCTCAAGACGCGCGACGGCGTGGAGATCCGCGAGCCCACGATGAAGCTCGATACGGTGCGTCTGTTCCCGCACCGCGAACGGGGAGTCGTTCTCTTTCGCGGCGGCATCGAGATCTCCGAGGACGACGCAAAGGACGTGGTGGCCGTGCTGGTCGCCTGCGAAGCCATGGGCGCTCCCAGGCCCGTCGCGTATTACCACGACTACCTGACCCCCCGGCTCGGCCCCCGAAACCCTGATCTCCCGGACGACGAAGATGACGTGCTCATGCCCGAGCCCGAGGATCCGGACGCGCCGCCGCTGCCCGATGACCAGCTCTCCGGGCTTGCGTCAAGGCTGAGGCGGGAAGGGTTTCTGGGAGGTACCCCGGCTCGATCCATCAAGCGCGCGGCCGCCGTTGCGGCCGGCTCCGGTATCGCCGCCACGGGTGTCCACGAAGCCGAAGCCATGGCGGACCCCGATGCCGAACCGACCGAGGCCGATTTCGAGCGGGACCTCGACGTCGAAACGCTCGAGGCCGAGCTCGAGGGGGACCTCGACGTCGAGGCCGCCGAGGCCGAGCTCGCCGAGACGGGGACCGGCCCCGAGCGCCTCGCCGCCGCGGCCGACGAGGACGAGGAAGAGGCGGAGGAAGCCGCGGACGTCCCAGAGGGCACGGAGGAGGAAGTGGAGAGCCCCGCGTGGTCCCAGGCGGACACGGGGGTGAGCCACGAGGAGGACCCGGAGGCCCTCGAGTTTGCGGCCTCGGCGGCGACCCCCGCCCTGGAAGACGACGCCGAGGAGGCCGAAGCGCTTCGCCGGCAGGATGCCCTCATGGAGTGGGGCAAGAAGCAGCTGCGGGACCAGGGCATCGATCCAGAGGCGCACCTCGGCCAGGAAGAACCCTCCGACGATATTGCGTCCCTCGCCGAATCGGACGGATCCGACGAGGCCGCGGTCAGCTTGATCGAGAGCAGGCTCAGCAGCGGGCTGAAGGCGCACGGGGTCGACGTCGGTGCGTTGCTCTCGAAGGCGCGTCAGAACGCCGCCGAGCGTCCGAGCGAGATCAGGATGTCGGAGGTCCGCGAGCGCATGCGGCAGTCGCTGGCGAACGAGGGCTTCACGCCAGAGAAGACCGAAGAGATGGTGTCGTCGCTGGATTGGCAGGCCTTCGAGGACGAGACCCAGGCCGCCGCTGACGCGGACCTCGACGACACCTACAACCTCCCCGACGAGGCGCCCGAGGTTGCCCACGCCCAGCCCGAGGAGCCAGCCGGGGACCCCCTGCCAGAGGACGAGGCCTGGGGCGGTGAGCCTGCGGACGATGATGACCTCGCGTTTGCGGAGGAGCTGGACCAGAAGGCTTCGCGTTTCGGCGAGTGGGGCGACGACGGGCCGCGGTTCGCGCACCTCCTGGCGGCCTCCGCGCCCCTGGGCAGCGAAGAGTCCCTGCGACTTCGCCGCGAGGTGGAAGCCGGGCACAAGGAGGGGCGGAGCTTTGCGGGGTGCGACCTCGCGGGCGCCGACCTCTCTCACCTCAACCTCGAGGGAATCGACCTCGAGGGCGCCAATCTCGAGTCGGCCTTCCTCACCGGGAGCATCTTGCGAAAGGCGAAGCTCACAAGAGCCATCCTGGCGCACGCAAACCTGGAGGCGGCGGATCTCTCGGAGGCCAGGCTCGATGGGGCCAATTTTGGTTCGGCGTGCCTGCGGGACGTGAAGGCCACGGGAGGCGTCGATTTCGGCGAGGCCGTGCTCGTCAAGGCTGATCTCTGGGGAGCGGATTTATCCGGCGCCAACCTCTCGGGGGCTGACCTCTCCGAGGCCAATCTCTGCGACACCAATCTGGAAAACATCGTCGCAGAAAAGGCGATGTTCCAGAGCGTAGACCTCACGGGAACGCGCCTCGTGGGCGCGCGGCTCTCGGAGTGCACCTTCAACGAGGTGAACGTGACCGAGGTCGATTTCACCGGCGTCGATCTGAGCGACGCCACCTTCATCGCCGCCCAGGGCGACCGCGCCATCTTCCGAAACGCGATCGCAAAGGACCTCGCGAGCGTGAAGGGCTCGTCCTTCGCGGGCGCAGACTTCGCCGGCGCGACGCTCACCGGCGCGAACCTGATGGGGACGAACCTTGTTGGCAGCGACTTCTCTGACGCCGACCTGCGCGGCGCGCTGCTCGATGAGGCTGACTTGACGGAGGCGAGCCTGGACCGCGCGAACCTCACCGAAGCCATGCTGACCCGAGCCAACCTCACCAAGGCGTCGCTCTACGCCGCCGACCTGCGGCTGAGCATCATGAACTACGCATGCGTCCGGGGGGCCAGGTTCGTGAAAGCCAACCTGTTTGGCGTGTGCGCCGACCGGATGGTTGGAGATGACGACACGAGCTTTGCCGGCGCCAACCTCAAGCGACTCAGGGTGGTACCGGCCGAGAGGCAGCATGGATAGGGAAGCGCTGTGCGAGCTGATTGAGCAAGGAGAGGTCGTCTCGGAGCTGGACCTGTCGGGCCTCGACCTGTCGGGCCTCGACCTCTCCGGTGGGATCTTCGAGGATGTCCGTTTCACCAACGCCAACCTCGCGGGCGTCAAGGTGCGCGAGGCGATTTTTCACCGCTGTGATCTCACGGGAGCCAACCTGAAGGGACTGGATCTTCACCTTGGCACCGTCATGGACTGTACGCTCGCGGGGGCCGTGCTCGCCGACGCCTCGCTGGTCGGAGCGAGCTTTGCGGGCGTGGACCTCGAATCGGCCGATCTGACCGGAGCGAACCTCTCGTCGGCCACCATCGACCATGCCACGCTCAAGAACGCCCGGTTGGTCCGTGCCAACCTGACCGACGCCAGCCTGTTCCAGGCCGAGGTCGAAGGCGCCGACTTCTCCCAGGCCAACCTGACCAAGGTTGTCTTGTTCCGCCAGGACCTGTCCCAGGCCATCCTCACGGGGATCACCCTCGTGGAGGCGATCCTGATCGAGGTGCAGCTGGGGCCCAAGGACTTCCGGCGAATGGACCTCAGCAGGACGCTGTTCACCAAGGCCGACCTGCACGGTTGCGACTTCTCAGGCGCCACGCTGTCGAACTGTAGCTTCAAGAGCGCCAACCTGACCGGGGCGCGATTGGATGGAGCCATCGCCCAGCAGGCCGACTTTGTCGAAGCGACCCTGATGAACGCGAGCCTCACCCAGGCCGACCTGAGCCAGTCGATCTTTGTCGACGCGCGTGCCAGCGCCGCGAACCTCTCAGGCGCGCGGCTCGAAATGAGCGTCTGGCACCGGGCGATCTGCACGGGGGCCCGCTTCTGCCAGGCAAACCTGATCCATGCAGACCTCTCCCATGCCGACGTGTCTCTCGCCGATTTTTCCGGTGCAACGGTAGCGCGCGCGCGGCTCCATCGTGTGACGGACAAGGACACGATCTGGCCGGTGGACAAGGCGCTGGCCTACGGCGACGACCAGGAGCTCAAGGAAGCAGAAGACTGGCAGGCCAACGTGCTTGGGAGGCCTGCCGGCAGTCAACGCACCCCTCACGGATGAGGAAACCATGCAGAGCGCAGCAAGAACGAGACAATACCAGCGGGAAGCCTACGGCGAACACGGCGCCGTGCTCCGTATCGACAGCTCCGCGTACATCGTCGAGACCGAGCAAGGCGAGGTCCGCGCGAGGCGCGCGACGAGCTGCCTGCTGGAGCCTGCGACCGGAGATCTGGTGCTCCTCACCGCCGTGAATGGCACGCATTACATCCTCGCCGTTCTCGAGCGGGAGGAGGGCGCCCCCTCGCGCCTCGTCGCCGAAGGGGATCTTCAGATCCGTTTGCGGAGCGGCTCGCTGGACCTCGCGGCGCCTGACGGTGTACACGTGGTATCCGGCAAAGACCTCTCGATGGCCGCGTCGACCTTCCGTGTGGAGGCCAAGGAGGGGCACGTCGCGCTGGAGCTGTTCTCGTTCTTCAGCAAGATGGCGCGCGGGGAGGTCGACCGGGCCAAGCTGATCGGCCGGAGCCTCGACTCGGCGCTCGAACGGCTGTCGCAGAGGGTGAAGCGCTCCTACCGCATCGTGGAAGAGGCTGACCATGTGCGCGCGGAGCGCATCGACTATGCGGCGAAGGGCAACCTCGCCATCCACAGCGAGAACGCCAAGATCACCGCGTCGCACGTCGTGAAGATCGATGGCGACCAGATCCAGGTAGGGTGACCGGACATGTTTGCCACGACATCGGGCGGTGGACTCAACTTTGGCATCCCGGACGTCTGCAAGATTCCGCCGAACGTCCCTGTCCCCTTTCCAAACTTTGCATCCAATAGCATGGCGACGGGCGTCGTGTACAAGGTGATTCTGGGGCGCGGTTTCGCCCATACCGTGGGCACCACCATCCCCCTCTCCTCCGGCGATAACCCTGGGGTTCTTGGTGGCGTGGTCTACCCTCGCAACATGGGCCCCCGGAGGCACACCGTCCCCGTTCGCGGGATCATCGTTGGGAACAAACCGCCGTCGCGGCTCAGCGGTCTGGGCCTTCACAACCAGATCAATGTGAACGGGACGACCATCATCCCGGGCCAGTTCAAGGTTCTGTTTCTCAAATGACGGCCGCTCGGTCGTCCGCGAGAGCGCCCCGAGATCCCGCCCTGTTCTGACCGCTGAGGGACACCCACGTGGCCATCGATGAAACTACCCGCATCCGCCTGGGGATCATTCAAAAGAAATACGGCGCTCGCCTGGCCCGGAGCACGAACGGCTCCAACCCGCCGGATCGGCGCCAGGTTTTCATCGATGAATTCCGGCGGATCCTGGCCGACATCTTCGTGCCCACGTTTGAAGCGATCGGCGGTGAGCTCGCCTCGTCAGGCCACGCTTACCGGATCGAGCATGACGTCGGTGAGAAGACCCCCAGCATCGAGTTTCACCTCCTGCTCCGGGGCGTGCCGGCGAACGCGAACAACCTGATCCGCCTCTTCTACAACGCCGAGGCCGCGGGTGATGGAGAGGTGATCGCCGAGGTCAACGTTTACCAGACCTTGACCGAGCTCACGCGGTTTCGGGTGCTGGCTCGGATCAACCGAGAGGTGGCGGAGCAGATGTGCGTGGACGCCATCGAGCACGTCTTCGCCTGCAACGCTCGCTGAGCCGCTCTTCCTCCTCACCCTTCGCGCAGGATCCGGCGGTACGTCTCGAGGTACGCCGCCGCCGTCGCCGCCGCCGAGAAGCGCTCCTCGGCCGCGTGACGGCACGCCGCCGGGTCGAGCCGGTCGACCATCTGCATCGCGTCGGCCATCTCCGCGGCGCCGTCCACAAGGAACCCCGTCCGGCCGTGCTCCACGATCTCCGGCAGCGCGCCGGCGCCGCGCAGGGCGATCACCGGCGTGCCCGAGGCCAGCGCCTCCAGCGCCACGAGCGAGCTGGTCTCCTGCACCAGGCTGGGGACGAGCAGGCACCGCGCCGCCGCGAGCAGGCGGCGCTTCCGGGCGAGGCCCACCGGGCCGATGAAGCGCCGCGCAGGCCCGGGCCCGCGCAGCATCGGCAGCAGGACCTCCTGGAGATACCGCGTGTGCTCCTCGTACCCGAACGCCTGGCCGGCGATGAGCAGCGGCACGCCGGCGCGGACCGAGGCCTCGACGGCGACGTGATAGCCCTTCTCCGGGCAGATCCGGCCCAGCGCGAGGGCGAAGCCGCGCTTGTACCGCCGCGGCCGGTAGTGCTCCAGCCGGACGCCGTTGGGAATGTCGGGCAGGAGCCGCGCCTCCGGCGGACAGGCGCGCCGCTGCGTCGCGGACACGCAGTGGAGGAATGTCCTCGGCCGCTCGAGACAGAACACCGCAGGCGAATAGAAGCTCGGCGGGAGGTGGAGGGTCGCGAGCACCGGCACGCCCGGCTCGGGCAGATAGCGATCGAAATCGACGCCGTGCATGTGGACGAGGTCGATCGGAACCCGATCCAGGGCCAGCGCGATGGCGCTCCGGTGATGGCAAAAGGCCCGCTCCCTGGCCGCCTCGTCGAGGACCGCGCCCGGCGGGGGCGCCGGCGTGGCGACCAGCGTCCCTGCGCACGTGGAGCCCTCCGGGGCGACCACGATCGACCGGTGGCCGCCGCGCGAGAGCGCCTCGTCGAGCATCGAGAGCACCTGCTCGGCGCCGCCGACGGCGTCCGGACCCACGGGCGCGAGCGGATAACCGACGAGCAGGACCGTCAGAGGCACAGCTCACGCTCGAGGCCGAGCAGCGTGAGCGTCTTCGCCGCGAGCCGGCGCCAGCGCGCGCCGTCGATCGGGAAGCCGAGGCGCTCGTACTGGAGCGGGCCCTCGTGCGGGGGCCTGCGGAAATCGTACGCGGGCGCCGGCCGGAAGCGCTCGACCTCCGCGCCGAACGGGGCGAGCACCTCCCGCTGGCTGGCGAAGCAAGCCAGCATGGCGCGCTTCCGCGACGCCTCCATGTCCGAGAGCCGGAGCGCGATCTCGGGGACACCGGGGTGCGCGATGAACTCGCCGGTGAGGAGGCGGCCGCGCGCGGCGTGGTACGACGCCGCCTCGAAGATCAGCGGCGCGGTGACGCCGTTCCAGAGGGCGAGCACCGCGGCCGCGTGGACGGCGAGCGCCGCCGCGTCGTGATCGGGGTGGCCGCCCTCGTAGGGGTGGGTGAACACCACCTCGGGCCGCGTCCGGGCGAACAGCTCGAGGAGCCGCCGGGTGAGGCTCGGCGCCTCCTCGATCGCCTCCTGGTCGACCGCGCCGAGGCACCTGAGCCGCCCCGCAGGCACGTTGCCGACCGACAGCGCGCGGGTCACCTCCTCGCGCCGGAGCGCGGCGTAGCGCTCGCGCCCGATGCCAGCGAGGCCCGCCGGCACGAAGCGCTCGTCGCGGGGCGCCCCGTCGGTCACGTGGACCACCTCGATCGGGCTGAGCCGGCCGATCCGCGCGCCGAGCCCGATGGTCTCGTCGTCCGGATGGGCGAGCACGACGAGACAGCGCGGCGCCCGGCCCGACGAGAGCCACGAGAACGGCGGCCACGCGAGCTCCTGGGCGGAGCGGCCCTGACGGCGCAGCACGGCGAGGTTCACGACAGCACCTCCGCGCGCCTGGTGCGCAGCCCGGTGCGCGGCTCGGGCCGCCCCCCCGGGATGCCGCAGTGCTCCTCGGGTCTTCTCTTTCGCTTCGGCGTGCTCGCGACGTGGGACATGAGCCACCTGGAGTGCATGCGGTCGTCCTGGCGAAAAACGCAGCGATCTCCACACTACCAAACGGCGACGCGGCGCGCCAGACGGCGCGTAAAGCGCGGACAGACGAGCAGACGCGTACCCGCCCCTGGCCATTTACGCATGGCGTCGTCTCATGCGTAGCGTCGCGTCATCCGGGCGCAGAAGTCGGCGAACTCCTCGATCCGCTGCGGAGGGCTCGTGTGGTGGGGCCGGACGCCGGCGTGCTCCGGGGTGAAGCAGTAGGTCAGGGTCACCTCGAACGGCTCGAGCGCCTTCATCTGCCGGTCGAACCAGGCCTCCGCGCCGGGACGGAAGCTGTCGGCCCAGCTGAGGCCCGTGCGGAGGTGGCGCACCCCGAGCTCCTTCAGCCACGCCACCGCGTCGTCGAGCCGGTGGTCCTCGAAGTGGAACCACTGGCACAGACCGAATTCAGGGGTGTACTCCGGGAAGAGCCGGAGCGCGCGCTTGGGCGTCCCGTCCTCGCGGAGCAGGCCCATGTAGAAATGCCGGTAATACGACGAGCCCTCGGCCTCCCGGTGCCGGGTCGTCGCGGGCCACGCGCGCGGCAGATCATACAGGCTGTACCAGTGGAGCCGCTCGACCTTGCCGCGGAGCAGCTCGGCGCTCCGCCGGAGGCCGAACTCCTGCACCTCCTCGGCGCCGAACGTGGAGACGCCGACCTCGGTGATCCAGAGAGGCCTGTCGGTCACCCCGCGGATCTCCTCGAGCTTCGCGGGCCACTCGTGGATCTGCCAGTGATTCCAGTCGAGAGGGAAGCCGTGCACCGCGACCACGTCGATGTGCTCGAGCACGCCCTGCCGCCCCATGTTGGCGATGAACCCCGGATCGATCGGCGAGATGCCGCCCAGCACCCGCAGCAGCCAGTGGCGCTCGCTCCGGATCGCGTCCGCGGCGAGCTTCACCATGGTCCCATACGTCGTCCACTCGGGATCGAGCTCGAAATCCCAGTGCGACTTGTTGTTGGGCTCGTTCCAGAGCATCACCGCCTCGATCACGCCAGCTCTCCCTTCTCGAAAGCTCGCCTCGCCGGGTAGACGGCGCCAGGCGGACGACCGGCGGCCCTCTCGCGCCGGCGGCAGAGATAGACCTCGGGCTCGGGGTGGTTCACGATCTCGAAGCCGGCGCTCCGCAGCATCGCCTCCGCGCAAGCCCGGTTGGGCACCCACCAGTTGGTCGGGTCGTGCGCATAGCTGTGCTCCACGAAATGGAGCCGGGGATAACCCGCCTCGTCGAAGATCTCCTCCTCGGAGAAGGGGAAATCTTCCTCCAGCAGCGCCACCTCCGCGCTGCCGCGCTGCATGCTCTGGAAGATCAGCGTGTGCCCGACCACGTGCTCATGGAGCAGATCGAGCGCCAGGAGCGGGTGGCGGAGGTGGTACAGGACGCCCAGGAAGAGCACGAGATCGAAGCGCTCTCCCAGGCTGCCGACGTCGTACACGGAGAGGTTCCGGAACTCGATGTCTGCCCCGGAGACCTCCGCGGCGAAGCGCGCCTGCGCCAGGTAGTCCTCGTCGCTGTCGATCCCGAGGACGCGCGCCGCCCCGCGCCGCTTCATCTCGAGCGAGTAGAAGCCGGCGTTGCAGCCGATGTCGAGGACCGTCTTGCCCGTGAGATCCGCCGGGACGGCGTCGGCGAAGGCCCTCCATTTGAACGCGGGGTAGTCGCCCAGGAAATGGTCGGGCGCCGTCTTCACCCCGCCGAGATCGAGGTTGTGGAACCACGGCCCGAGCCCGCGCACACGCTCCTGGATCTGCTCCTGCGTCCACTTCGCCGCTCCTCCGACGCACCTCTCCATGGCCCCTCCGTTCACGCAGCGGCGCGGCTGAGGAGCTGGATGGCCTCGTGGTAGCCGTGCAGCGTCCCCACGTCGACGTAGGCCTCCCCGGCCCGCACGGCGCGCGCGCTGCCGCCGCGGGCGAGGTACTCGTTCACCAGCGTCCCGATGTACGGGTCCTCCCGCCCGCGCTCGCACCAGAGGTCGTGGAGCTCCTGCATCACCGCCCCCGTGAGCCTGAAGGCGCCCCAGACCCACCGCGAGCGCGCGTTTCGCTGCTTGACCTGGATCTCGAGCACCCGGCCCTCCTCGTCGGTGACGACCGCGTCGAAGAGCTCCGGATGCTCGACCGGAAAGAGCAGGAACGAGAGCGCCCCGCCGCCGAGCGAGCAGAGCCCGTGCTCCGGGAACCACACCGTGTCGGGGAGCCCCACGAGGACGTCCTCCTCCGGCCGGATCCAGGGGAGCGACCGGAAGATGGCGTCGCAGAGCCCGGCGGCGGCCGGCTGCACGACATAACAGATGTGCGCCGGGCCGACGCTCGCGCCGTAGTACTCGACGATATCGGACTTGCCCGGCGAGATCACCATGCAGAGCCGGGTCGCGCCGGCGAGGACCATCCGGTCGATGAGGTACTCGCTGACCGCGCGCGGCCGCTCCACGTCGCCGTCCCTGCGCGTCCCCACCGGGAGCAGCTCCTTCGAGAACGCGAGCGGCTGGATCCTGCTGCCCAGGCCCGCCGCCGGAATCACTCCCCACATCGCGCCGTCCCTCCGTTTCATGAGCCGACCTCGACTCCGTTCAATGAGCCGAGACCGACTCGAGAATGGTCACGAGCTCCGCCGCGCGGCGCGCCGCGCTGTGCTCCGCGAGCACCCGCTCCCGCGCCGCGCGGGCGATGGCCGCGATCTCGCCCGCCGGGAGCGAGAGCGCCGCGGCCGCCTCGTCCGTGGTCGCCGCCACGAGGATCTCCCTCCCCGGCGTGAAGAACCGGTCGAGCCCCTCCCACCCGTCGCTCAGGATCGGCGTCCCGCAGGCGGCGGCCTCGAAGAGCCTCCCGGAAGGGCAGTAGCCCATCGCCGCCATCGCCCCCCGCGTCACGTTGAGCGTCAGCCGCGAGGAGCAATAGAACGCCGGGTGATCCGGCGGCGCCACGTGGCGCACGTAATAGACGTTCTGCGCCCACGGGAAGTCCTCGGGATAGAGCGAGCCCCCGATGACGAACCGCCTCTCGGGCAGCCTCCTCGCCGCCTCGAGGAAGAGGCGGGAGAGCGCCGCCTGCCGGTCGGCGGCGTACGTGCCGAGGTACGAGAGATCCCCGCGGAAGCCGTCCCGCGGCGGGACCGGGCGGTGCACCGCCGGGTCCGCGCTGCCATAGAGCGGGAACACCCGCCGGGCGCCCAGCTTCGCCTTGAGCTGATCGAGCGCCGCGCCGCCGGTGTAGCTGAGCACGCAATCGAAATCGACGAGGCCTCGAGGGCCGATGTAGCCGACCGGCTGTCCGCCCTGGATGCGATCCAGCGTCACCGGCGTGTCGAGATCGTAGAAGACCTTGAGCGCGCCGGACTCGAGGACCACGTCGGTCGCGGGGCCGCCGTCAGGACAGTACGACGTGACCATCGCCGCGTCGGCCTCGCGGACGGCGCGCCTGGCCTCGGGGAGGACGTCCTCGAACGAGGTGTAGAGCCGGAGCGTGTTGCCGTGCGAGAGCGCGTCCAGATCCCGGTGCGCGGCGTAATACGGGACGTCGCGCTCGAAGAAGGTGACGTGGTGCCCGGCCCGCCCGAGGGCGGAGACGACGCCGCGCCACAGCGTGGCGTGGCCGTTGCCCCAGGACGAGCTGATCGTCAGACCGAAGATGACGAGCCTCATGGCGGAGCGGACCTCCTCTATGCCTGCGTCTCCGGCGCCGGCGCCGGCGGCCTGCCCGGCTCGCCGAGGATCATCGCTTCCACCTCGGGGCGGCAGCGGATCCTCGGCAGGAGCGCCCTTGCCTCGGGCCGGAGGCGGCGAAGCGTGTACGCCACCTTGGCGCGGGTGTGCTCGGGCCCGTAGCAGTCGAGGAACCCGGCGCTGTTCAGCGAGAAGAACGAGAGCGCGTCCGCGTCGTTGAGCAAGGCGAGCTCGGCGTCGTCCCCCGGCCGCTCGTGCGACGCCACCAGGGCGCCGATCCGGTCGAGGACCTCCGGCGCGAGCCCGACGCCGGCGAGCGCGGCGCGCGTCAGGGCCGCGCCGCGCCGCGCGTGCTCGTCCTTGAACGCCTGGTAGTCCGGGGCCCGGTGCTCTCTCCGGACGTCCGCCTCGGAGACGAGCCGCTCCACGTCGTGGAAGAGCGCCGCCGCCTGGACGGCGACGCCGGCGCGCGGATCGAGGCGGAGCATCCATTGCCAGACGTCGATCGCATGATCGTAATCGGCGCGGACGAGCGGCCTGTCGAGGTCGTGGAGCTCCCGGTGCCGCCCGAGGACCCGGGCGAAGGCCGCGGTCGCGGAGGCAAGGTTCCTCCTGCGGATGAAGCGCTGGCAGCGTGTGAGGACCTCGTAGGCGGCGCGCGCGGCGCCCGCTCGCTCGAGCCCCTCGATCCGGAGGTCGAAGAGGCCGCCGGCGTCGAGCGCGTGCAGGCGGGTGTCGAGCGCCCACAGGTCGAGCGCCGACGCGCGCCACGCGCGGGCGTCGACGACAGCGTGGAGCGCCCCTCCGGACGGGCCGGGCGCGCCGCTCTCCACCTCCACGCCAGGGAACTCCCTGGAGAGCGCCGCCCTCTCGGACGGGGAGAGGAGCTGCGTCCCGCAGATCGAGGGTCCATCGCTGCTCGAAGAGGGGCCGTCAATGAGGATCAGGCGCTTGAGCATGAGCGTGGGCTCTCCGGTCCGCCACGGGGATGGAGCTCGGCACAGCTTCCGCGCGCGGCTGCCGCGGACGAACCGGGATCGCAGGTAGGGAACCTATCGCCGTGGTCCTCACCGCACCATCGCGGAAATTCCGTAGAGCAACGTAGGGAAAGAAATGAGCGCGAGACATGGGATCGCCGTAGCCGAGCCAGCCGCGGCTATCGCCCTCGACGCTCCGCCGCGAGCCCCGGCGTCCGCTCCGCGGCCGCCCTGCCACGACGGCCGTACCGGGTCCGCCTGGGCTGTGCGCGCGCCGCCTGGGGTCGCCCGGGCGTGGCCCGCAGCCCCTGAACCCGCGTGTCCTGCTCACTGCGGAAGCTCGGGAGGGATGACGACCGGGTTGATCGCTCGAACGCTCGCGCCGGCCGGGTAAGCGTAGCTGTTGTGGTTGAAGGGCACCTCCGAGCCCCAGCCCCACACGGTCACGCTGAACGGGCCATCGCTGTACGCCTCGTGTTTGCCGTTGCTGCACCCCTCCTGGCTCTGAAAGTTGTTCCGCGCGAGATCGCGCCAGGTCACCTCGTACTGTCCTGCGCTGTCCACGGGCGTCCACCCCGAGAGCGCCCCGGCGCAGTCGAGCACGACGTCGTGGAATACGCCGTCAGCCCCCTTCTTGCGCACGAACACGAGGTTCGTCTCCGGGTAGGTCGGATCTGTGAAGAAGAGATACCGCGACAGGTACTGCCCCGCCGGGACCACGTTGACGAACTCGGGATCCCCGGCATTCTGGAACGCCGCGCCGCCCGTCATGTAGGTCGAGACGTAGAACGGGTGCTCGTCATCCTGGCTCTTGACGACGAACGGCGTGCTGGACCGGACAACGAAGCTCTTCCCCTTGTCCACCGTGGCCTGGGCGCCGGGCGGCGGCGCTGGATCCCACGAGAGGGTCGTGCCGTCGACGGCCCCGGTGATGCGCGTCGGAGGCGTCTCGTCCTGACCCTGCACGCGGTTTCTGTAACGCGCATAGACGTACTCGCTGCCGAGCGCGCGCACCGGCGGGATCTGCTCGTGCGCGCTGTCGGCATACCCCTGATCGATGTTGATGCCGGTCTGCTCCGCCCACACCCCGATCGGCTTGTTCGCGCTGATGATGCTGCCGAGCAGGTCCTCTTGCTGCTCGAGCCTGAGCACTTGCCCCTTCCGGAGCGCGAAGTGCGCCGGCTGGCCCTTCGGCGCGGCGGGGACGCCCTTCCCTGGCTGGAGCTCCACGGTCGGGTTGATGACGACGTCCGTGTCGTCGGACGAGGCCACGATCGACAACGCTGGTGCCCCCTCGTTCTCGCCGAAGGGCCACGGCGTGATGGCGATGTAATTGGTGTCCCATGTCGATGTGGGCAGGAGCATCGTGGCGTCGGCGATCGCGGAGGAGCCGCCGCTGAACGGCATGATGTCGTAGACGACGATCGGGACCGACGCGACGAGGCGGAGCGCCGTGGCGGTGTTGTCGGTGCTCCACGCCGGGTCGTTCCACGCCGAGGCGGCCGGATCCATCTCGGCCACCTCGATGGGGTAGCCGCAGCCCGAGATGTCGCCGCGCATGAAGGGGTTGCCTCGCAGAAACACGATCCCCACCTCGCCCGGCTGGATCGTCCCCCCTGCGCCGATGGGCGTCAGGGTGAGGCTCGGCCCGCTGCCCTCGGGCGTATACGTGTACTTCGAGAGATCGATCGTCTCGCCGCCGACGTCGCCCGCCAGGGAGACCGGCCCGCTCCACGTGTTGGCGACGAAGAGGGTAAAACATTCTCCCGACGCCGCCGGGACGTGGGCGAAGAACTCGCACCCGACGGAGCTCTTGGCGGCGGCCGCCGCGTCGCACGCGGCGATGCACGCGCCGTTCGAACATCCCTCCGAGGGCCCGCACGCCTTCACCGGATTGCCGTTGCAGTCCACGACGGAGTGCATGTCCGCCGAGCACGCTGGCGGTACGCTGCCGCAGCTCGATCCCGCCGCTGCCGAGTCGACGAGGGAGCCGAAGCCGCCGATCCCCGAATCAGGCCCTCTCCCGCCGCTCCCACCGCCGCCACCCCCGCTGCCGCCGCCGGTCCCTCCTGGGTGGGTCGTCGCGGCGGCTTGCTCGGGTTGACTGCAGCCAACGACCATGGCGACCGCGGCGACGCACAGCGCTGCACCGCAGATCCCTCCACGCCGAGGTCCCCGGATCGCTCCAGATCTCGCGGGTGCCCGGATGACGATCGCTCGGCGTCGCAAGGCTGCTCGCGTGTGGATTTCTACTGGGCAAGAAACTTCTTTTTGAAGGGAGAGAGAGAACAGGTCCATCCATCAGGTATGCGAAATCGCAACACACGCAACGACAGAGAGCGGCCTCCGCATCGGCGCTCTTCCCCATGGCGGCAGATCAAGGAGGGCAAGGCGGCATGTTTCCAGACGGCGCGGGAGCTGGCCCAGGAGGGGGGCAGCGCGGCCAGGTGTGCCTGCCGCCGTTGTAGGCCGAATTTATGAGAAGCATCACACAGCGGACCGGCTCCCATTGCGCGCCGCAGCCCGGTAAGCGAGTGTGATGCGGATGCAGCTTGCGCAGCGCCTGGCCGGGCTTGAGCTGTCGGCCATCCCCGTGTGGGTCCTCGACGTGGACCGCTGGCGGGTCTGCTGGGTGAACGAGGCCGGCCTGGAGCTGTGGCGGGCGCAGGAGCGCGACGAGCTGTTCGCGCGCGACTTCTCGACGGTGCCCGCGCGGGTCCAGACGCGCATCCAGGCGCTCGCCGCGAAGCTGCGCGAGGGGGGCGTCGTGCGCGAGAGCTGGACGTTCTACCCGCACGGGGTGCCAGTGACGGTGACGCTTCACACCTCGAGCGTGGAGCTCGATGACGGGCGATTCGCGATCTTGAACCAGGCGCTTCCCACGGAGGGAGCGCCTGAGCCGGAGCTCGTCCGAGGCATCGAGGCGCTGCGCCACACCTCCGTGATGATCGCGTTCGTCGACCCGAGCGGAGACCTCCTGATGCAGAACCCAGCGGCTCTGCGGGCGTTCGGCCGCACGAGGGCGTGGAGCGCCTGGCTGAGCGAGCCGGGCGAGGCGGACGCGATGCTCAGGGCGGCGCTGGACGGCGACGTCGTGGAGAGAGAGATGCTCACCCGCACCGTGGATGGGGAGCGCCTGCACGCGGTCGAGGGGCGAGCGGTGCGTGATCCCGTGACGGGCGCCATGGGGGTCTTGTTCCATCACACGGACGAAACGGCGCGGATAGGCGCGGAGCGCTCCGCCGAGGAGCGCGGCCGCCTGCTGGAGGAGCTGAACGCGACGTTAGCGCTCGTCGAGCAGCAGCGCGGTGAGATCCTCGCCCTCTCCGCGCCCATCCTGGACGTGGGCGCGCGCGCGCTGGCGCTGCCGATCATCGGGGCGCTGAACCGAGAGCGGAGCGCGGAGATCGCGGCGCGGCTCCTGCCTGCGATCGCCGGCTCCGGGGTCGACCGCGTGATCCTCGATATGACCGGCGCCGCGGCGCTCGATGAGGCCGGCGCCAGGCACCTGCTCGAGATGGTAGGAGCCATCCGGCTGCTCGGCGCACGCGCCATGATCACGGGCATCCAGCCCGAGTTGGCCCGCACCCTGGTGGCATCGGGCTTTGACGGGACCGGCATCACCATCGTGGGATCCATCGCCCAGGGCCTCTCGCGTTCCAGGAAGCGTTGAGTTGGGGCCACCGTCGTGCTCCGGCCAGGCGCCCGGCCTCGTCCTGACGCACGAGGCGATCGGCCGGCTGCTCGGGCTGGAGGAAGAGGCCGCGCGCTGGAGCGAGCACGACCGGCTCGTACGGGGGTGCCGGTGCGGACGTACCGGGTGGGCCGGAACGGCGCGCCTGAGGTGGCGGGGGCATAGGCGGCTCCTCGCCTCGCGTTCGCGGGCCTGTCGGCTTCTCACGAAGCTGCCCGCGGCAGTGCTAGGGTGCCCCGCGTGCCGACGATCTTCACCAAGGGCGATCTCCTCAACACCCCGGATCTTCACGCGTACGCGCATGGCGTGAGCTGCGTGGGCCAGATGGACACGGGGATCTCCGTGGCGTTCAAGAAGCGCTGGCCGGGCCTGCTCCCGGCGTTCGAGCAGCGGAGCGCAGAGCGGAAGCTCCAGCTCGGGGAGGCCTTCGTCTGGAGCGAGGGCAGCGACACGGTGTACACCCTCGCGATCCAGGAGAACGCGACGAAGAGGCCCTCGCTCGCCGCGCTCGAGCGCTCGCTCGCCGCGATGGTGACGCACGCCGCCGGGGCGGGGATCGTGCGGATCGGCGTACCGCGCGTGGGCGCCGGCAAGACCGGCCTCGAGTGGCTGCGCGTCAAGAGCATCCTCGTCAAGGTCGCCAACGACAAGCCGGTCACGCTCGTGGTCTACGAGCAGTTCGTGCGCGCCACGGGCGCCTGACTCCAGCGTTGGAGGAAGTGATGCGCACCCGCGGCATCCGCTCGAGCGGGCCGGTCACGGGCTGGGCTTGGCTTTGTCCCGCAGGTAGAGAGCCTCCACCTGCTGCCGGGCCCACGGGGTCCGTCGCAGGAAGTGCAGGCTCGATTTGATGCTGGGATCGTACTTGAAGCAGCGAATGTTGATCAGGCGTCCGAGCTGCTCCCAGCCATGCTGCGCGACCAGGTGCTCGAGGATCATCTGGAGCGTGACACCGTGAAGAGGATTGTCGGGCTGGGGCTGCGTCATATCGATGCTCTGGGGGCGGTCGCCCCGGAGGGCCAGCGTCAGCCCGCGGTGTAGCACCTTCACTCCACGTCGTCAGGCCTGGCTCTTGCGCGGCCTCGGCGGCGATAGGCGCCCGGCGCCGAGCGCTCAGACCTGCGCCATGCCGCCGTCGACGAAGAGCTCGGTTCCGTTGGTGAAGCTGCTGTCATCGGAGGCGAGGAAGACGGCGGCCTTGGCCACCTCTTCCGGCAAGCCGAGCCGCCCGAGGGGGATGCTGGCGACGAGGCTCGCCTTGATCTGCTGCGCCTGCTCCTCGGTCGCGCCAAGCCCGTGCAGCCCTGGGGTGTCGATCGGCCCCGGGCTGATCACGTTGACGCGGATGCCGCGGTCCTTCAGGTCGAGCGCCCAGGTGCGCGCGAAGCTCCGCACCGCGGCCTTGGTCGCGCTGTAGACGCTGAACGCGGGGGATCCGGTGGAGGCCGTCGTCGAGCCGTTGAGGAGGATCGACGCCCCGTCGCGCAGCAGCGGCAGCGCCTTCTGGACCGTGAACAGCATCCCCTTGACGTTGATGGCGAAGGTCTTGTCGAAATGCTCCTCGGTGATCGCGCCGAGCGGGGCGAACTCGCCGCCGCCGGCGTTGGCGAACAGGACGTCGATGGGGGCGCCTTGCTGCTTCACCACCTCGAAGAGGCGATCGAGATCGGCGAGGCTGGAGACGTCGCCCCGGACGCCGGTGGCCCTCTCGCCGATCTCCTTCACGGCCGCGTCGAGCTCCGCCTGCCGCCGCCCGGTGATGAAGACGCGCGCGCCCTCCGCCGCGAACCGCTTCGCCGTCGCGAGGCCGATCCCCGTGGTGCCGCCTGTGACGATCGCTATCTTCCCCTGGAGTTTGTTGCTCATGGTGTCCGTCCTTGATCGCGGCGCTCAACGTCGCCGGCCCCCTGGAGTTAGAGCCGAAGCGGAGGGCGGCCAGCCGGCGATCGTGGCACGCTGCGTTCTGCTCACAGAACGAAGAGATCACCGATGCAGGACCTGAACGACTTCTTCTTCTTCGCCGAGGTCGTGGCGAACGGCGGGTTCGCGAAGGCGGGGCGCGCGCTGCGGCAGCCGAAATCGAAGCTCAGCCGGCGGATAGCGCAGCTCGAGGCGCGGCTCGGCGTTCGCCTCATCGAGCGCTCGTCCCGCCGCTTCAGCGTCACCGAGGTGGGCCAGGCGTTCTATGAGCGCTGCCGATCCGTCATGAGCGAGGTGGCGCTGGCGGAGGCTATCGTCGCCGAGGCGCAAGGCGAGCCGCAGGGGCTCGTCCGACTGAGCTGCCCCACGGGCATGATGGAGCTGGTCGGGCCCATCCTGCCCTCTTTCATGGAGCGCTACCCGCGTGTCGCCCTGCAGGTCATCCCCACCAATCGACCCGTCGATCTGATCGAGGAGCGAATCGACATCGCGCTTCGGGTGCGCACAAAGCTCGGCACCGACGCCACGCTCACCCGGAAGACGCTCGCGAAGAGCCGCCGGTTCCTCGTCGCGAGCCCCGCCCTCGCGCGTCGCCTGGGCGGCGCGCCGGGGATCGCCGCGCTCGCCTCCGTACCGACCCTCAGCCAGAGCGAGCAGGCCGGCGAAGATGCGTGGGAGCTCGTCGGGCCCGACGGGCAAACGCAGGTCGTGCATCACGCGCCGCGCCTCTCGTGCGGCGATTTCGCCGCCCTGCGAGAGGCGGCCATCGCAGGGTTGGGCGTGGCGTTGTTACCCGATCACATCGCTGCGGCGGACTTGAGGTCTGGCAAGCTCATCCGCGTCTTCCCCGAGTGGTACGTGACCGAGGGCATCGTCCACATCGTGTTCACCTCGCGCCGCGGCTTACCGCCCGCGGTCCGGGCGCTGATCGAGCACCTCGCGAGCCACATCCATGACGACGTGATGAAGGAGGGTATCGACTGAGAAAACATCAGGGCTCTGCGTGTGGCTGCGTCGTGCCTGCCGACCTGGTGAAACCAATTGACGCGCGGCAAACTCGGGAATACGATAAGCCCACCATGCCGTCTGTCCACCTGACGCGCCACCTCTACACCTTCTTCCCGCACCTCGAAGGTCAACACCTCATCGTCGAGGCGTCGACAGCGGGTGAGGTCGTAGCGGCCCTGGAGAGGCTCGCGCCCGGCATCGGCTTCTACATCTGCGACGAGCGCGGCCGCTTGCGGACGCACGTCAACATCTTCGTCGGCAAGCAGATGATCCGCGACCGTAAGGGGCTCACAGACGCAGTCGCTGCCGATGACGAGGTCCACATTCTGCAAGCGTTGAGCGGAGGGTGAAATGGCAAGCCGTATTCTGGTAGGCACGCGAAAAGGCACGTTTATCGTCGAACAACAGAACGGCTCGTGGAAGCCGCGCCTCGCGGGCCATGCCGGCGGCGGCGTCAACTATGTCGCGCGTGATCCCTACACGGGCAAGCTCTGGGCGCTGCTCGGCTTCGGCCATTGGGGGGCCAAGCTGTCCGTCTCGACGGATGAAGGCGAGACCTGGAATGACAACACCGCCCAGATCAAATATCCCGAGGGCGCTCGCTACATCGGCCAGGACATGTACGAAGACGCCGGCAGCGATTTCGGCGTCGGCATCAAGATCGTCACGCGCCCGGCCACGGTACAAAAGCTCTGGATCATCGGCTTCGGCCCGGGTGGCGCGGTCTACGTGGGCACCATTCCGGGTGGCTTGTTCGTCAGCCGCGACGGCGGCGGCTCCTTCGAGCTCAACCGGCCGCTCTGGAACCACGAATCACGCGGCGGCGACCTGTTCACAGGCGAGGGCAAAGGCGAGACGAAATGGTTTGGCACGCCGGCCTCCGAGGGTGGCGAGTTCGCCCCGGGCATTCACTCCATCGTGGTGGACCCGCGTGACCCGAAGCGAATGTTCGTCGCCGTGTCCACGGCGGGCGTCATCGAAACAGCGGACGGTGGAGAGACCTGGCAACCGCGCAACAACGGCATGCGGCTCGATCACACGCCCGAACCAGACGCCGAGTGGGGCCACGATACGCATTACATCGAGCAATGCGAGGGCGATCCCGACCATATCTGGCAGCAGAATCACGTTGGGATCTACTACAGCAGCGACGGCGCAAAGAGCTGGCGCAAGGTGAGCCGCCCTGAGCAAGGCGTGCATTTCGGCTTCCCCATCACAGCGGACGCGAGGGACGGACGCACGGCGTGGGTCGTCCCCGGCAAGTCGGACATGCAGCGAATCACCGTCGACGGCGCGCTCTTCGTGGCTCGCACGAAGGACGGCGGTGAGACCTGGGAGCAACTCCGCCGGGGTTTGCCCCAGGAGCAAGCCTACGACGTCATCTACCGCCATGCGCTCGCCAACAAAGACGGCACTGTGGCGTTCGGTACCACCACGGGCAATCTCTACGTGAGCGATGACGGCGGAGAGGGTTGGACGCCCGTCGCCAATAACCTGCCGCCGATCTATTCAGTACGCATGGCGTGATAGGTTGGTTGGCCAGGAAAAGCGGTATCCAAATAGATCCCGCTTCCGCTTCACAGGGCCTCCCGGCGCCGTCCTCCTGACGACCAGCGTCGCGGCCAATCGCCGGAACGGTCCGGAGCAGTGCTTGCAGATCGCCCATGAGCGCGCGCCCGACGGCTTCGACCGTATCGAGGACGTCTTCGCCCCCGGCGAGCTGGAGGCCATCGCCGCCCGCTACAGGGCGCTGACCGGCCTGAAGCGCGCCTCGGAGCTCCTCGTGCGCTGACAAGCTCCCCCGGCGCGCGCACGGGTTTCGTCCAGCGCACTCGTCTCCCGCGGGACCTACCGCGCGCCGTCGAGCGGCGTCCGCTCGACGAAGGCACGCAGCTCGGCGTCGCGAATCTCGAGCACCGCGAACAGGCCGAGGGCACGGAGCGCCGGGAGCGCGTCGATGATGTCGCGCTCCGCGGCAGCGCGCGTGTGCGGGTCGGCGAAGAGGCGGGCGTTGATCAGGAACGCTGCGACCGAGCCCTTACGGACGGTGACACCGTTGATCTCGGCCTGGTTGACGTCGTCGGGGAGGATGTCCTGAGCTCTCATGCGTTCAACGTAGGCCGCGCACGCTGGCGTCGCTGCGCGCGCGCGGCCAAGCTGTACGCCGTTGGCGCCAACCCGACCGTTCATCGATGCCGAGCGGGCGCGCTCGGCCTGCCCCCCGCTCCTCGTCGCGGTGACGCGCGACGGCGACGAACCTCGCACCACGCCAGCGCACCGGCACGCGCGCGGCCAGCTGCTCGGCGCGACGCGCGGGCTGATCACCGTGGGCGCAGAGCGCAACCGCTGGGTCGTGCCGGCGACCCACGCGGCGTGGATTCCACCCCACCACGAGCACTCGCTCGAATCGCACGGCCCATTCGCCGGCTGGAGCGTCTACGTCGCCGAGCCCGCGTGCGCGGATCTGCCGCCGGAGCCGTGCATCGTGCGCACGTCGGGGCTGCTGCGCGAGGCGGTCGCGCGCGTGTCGACCTGGCCGGAGCTCGCGCCGCTCAGCGCGCCGGAGCTGCGGCTCGTCGCCGTTCTTTGCGACGAGATCGGCTCGCTTCCCCGCGAGGACTTCGGGCTGCCGATGCCCACCGACCCGCCCCTCTTGCGGATCGCGCGCGCCCTCCTCGCCGACCTCGCCGACAACCGCCGCCTCGAAGCCTGGGCGAGGTGGGCTGGCGTCTCGGCACGCACGCTGACACGCCGCTTCCCGGAAGAGACCGGCTTCAGCTTCAGCGAGTGGCGGCAGCGCGCCCGCCTCTTGCGTGCCCTCGAGCTGCTCGCCGCGCACACGCCGGTCACCGCCATCGCTATCGACCTCGGCTACGAGACCGTGAGCGCCTTCAGCGCCCTGTTCCGCCGCACCTTCGGCGCTCCCCCGACGAAGTACTTCCGTACGTAGCGTTGTGGCGCCCTGAGGGCCGCGCTCACCTCAGCGTGAGTGTTGCGGTCGCCAGCGTGGTCCCCTCGGCAGTGCGCACGACGCCCGAAAGCGTGCGCGGACAGCTCGAGAAAGATTTCACCAGCACGGAAGCTGTGTAGCGCGTGGGCTCCCCGGGGTTTCCCGGTCGGAACGAGGTCATGTAGTGGGCCAGTCCCTCGAACTCGAGGAGACCCGCTGGGTGCGTCCCCCCGTGGCCGAAGGTCAGGACCTGACCGTCCGCAACGAGCTCGACGATCAGCCCGAAGGTGCGGCTCGTCGGCCCCCCGGAAGGCTTGAAGAAGGGGAAGGCCACGGCGTAGCGGATGAAGAGGTCCACCGGGCCCGCGGGCGGCGCCGCGACGGTCAGCGTGAAGGGGCCCGCGCCGTGGAGCGTCGCGCTGGCAATGCCGGGCTTGCCGGCGCCCAGCCGCGAGTGAGCAAGGTAGAGCCCCACGGCGAGCAGGGCGACCGCAGCGATCACTGCGGCCAGGATGAAAGCGAGCGGCGAACCGTCGGCGAAGCTCATCGAACGCCTTGCTAACCTTCGTCGGGCGTCGGGTCAACGAGCGGGGGTTCAACCTGTCGGGTGACCCGTCCCCATCCTGGAGCAGGGTGATCGCCACCCTAGCGGGGCGCCGCGCGCTTCGACGCCTTGGGCAGCGCCGCTGCAAGCTCCCGCGATGCGTCCTTTCCGATCCATCGCGCTGAAGGCTGCGGGGACTGGGCGAGACGAGCGGCGACGGCGACGGCGGCGCCTTGGAGCGAAGCATTGCGCTTTCCGATCGCTCGAAGCGCCATGCTCACGGCCTTCTTGACGAAGTTCCTGTCATCGCCGGCTTCACGCTCGATGAGCCCGAGCGCGTCGACGAACTGCTGGTCCTTCGCGCGCTTGTCGTGGAGAGCAAGACTCCAGAGCAGCGCGAACGCCGCTCGCTTCTCGAATTCCCCCTTTTTACGGCTCCACTGCTCGACCTTCGCCCACGCGTGCGGCGTGCGATCGAAGAGGTTGAAGCTCAGGGTGTCGCAGTAGGCCCAGTTGTCGAACTCCTTACACCACCGATCCATCTGCTCGGCCGTGAGCGCGGAGGGGTCCGCCACGAACGACGTCAACATCCGCGCCTCGTACCAGCCGGTCTCCCAGAGCGCCAAAGCAAGCTCGTGGTTGTGCCCGAGCTTCTTGCCTAGCGCCTTCATGTCCTTCATCGCGACGCCAAACGCCTTGTCCGACGGGATGGCGTAGCGCGACATGCCGTCCAGCGTTGCTTTCGTGCTGTGAGCCTTCAGCCACTCGAGGACCCACTGCACTTGCTCCTCGAGCGACGGTTCCGGCGCCTTTGCTTTCTTCATCTCCGCTCCTCGTTCTTTATAGCACCTCGCCTGCGGTGGCGTGCCGTTCGTTGCGCGGGCGATGTTCAGGAGCGACATCTCCGACCACCTCGGTCCCACGATCTGCGCGCCGACGGGCGGCCCGTCCTCGTCTTGCCCGGCCGGCGCGACGAGCGCAGGAGGCCCCGCGACGTTCGCCATCGCCAGCAACATCGCACCCCCTCGGACGGCTCAGGCGACGGAGGATGCCGGCCGGCGGCCGGGCGCATTCCCGGGTGTGGCGCCGAAGCGCGTCGCCACCAGGTAGTCGCACCAGCGCTCCACGCTGGTATGGATCGGCGGCATCACCAGACCGACCGCGCGGGCGTGGGCGTCGGCCGCGCTTGTGTCATACGCATCTTCGGCGAGGAACGACAGGCTCTCTCGCGTCACCCCGGTGAGCGCCTCCGGCAGCAGGCGCACAAGGCCGAGGGGCAGCACCCACGCCGCGGGGCTGCGCCTCAGGTGGGCGGCGATGCCGCGGCCTTCGTCCGGGTCAGCTCGGCCAGCAGCCATCGCCCGATGAATCCCGTACCCCCCGTCACCATGACCTCGACATCGCACGCTCTCATGGGCCGCCAGCATGCGTCGCTGGACCCATGAGGAAAATGGGATGTATCTCATGCCAGGCATGAGCGAGATCGATATTCGGAGCATCAACCTGAACCTCCTCCCCGCCCTCGAGGCGTTGCTCGTCGAGGGCAGCGTCAGCGCCGCGGCACGCCGCGCCCACGTCAGCCAGTCGGCGATGAGCCACTCCCTCGCGCGCCTGCGCGAGCTCTTCGGCGATCCCCTCCTCGTCCCCCTCGGCCGCGGCCTCACCCCCACGCCGCGCGCGCTCCAGCTCCGCGCGGCCCTGCCCGCCGCCTTCGAGCACCTCCGCCGCGCCCTCGCTTCCCCCCCGAGCCCTTCGATCCGCGCACCTCGGCGCGCACCTTCCGCGTCGCCACCGTCGACTACTTCGAGCTCACGACGCTGCCCGACGTGCTCGACCACCTGGGCGAACACGCCCCCTTCATCCGCCTGGAGATCGAGCGCTTCTCCCCTGACGTCACCCCCGCGCTGGCCCGCGGCGACATCGATCTGGCCCTGTTCGGCGCCTCGCAGCCGGTGCCGGCCGCCGGCCTCCGCCGCGCCCCGCTCTACCAGGATCCCTTCGCCGTCATGGCCCGTAAAGGCCACCCGGCGATCAAGCGCCGCCTCGATCTCGACACCTATGTCGCCCTCGGCCACGTCCTCGTCAGCGTCGAGGGCCACCGCGACGGCGCCGTCGACCGCGCCCTGGCCCGCCTCGGCAAGACCAGGCGCGTGGCCCTGCGCCTGCCTCACTTCATGTCCGCGCCCCTCGCCGTGCGCAGCTCCGACCTCCTCTGCACGATCCCGAGCAGCGTCGCCCAGCGCGCCCGCGAGCTCTTCGGGCTTCGGGTGTTCGCGCCCCCCTTCGAGCTGCCCGCCGCCCAGGTGGTCGCCGTGTGGTCACAGCGCCACGACGACGACCCGGCGCAGCGCTGGTTCCGCGACCTCTTCTTCTCGGGCCGCGCCCTCTCGCCGCGCCTGCGGGCCCTGGTCCGAAGGGGCGCGGCTTGATCCGGGGATGTTCTGGATGGGATGAGGCATCCTGGGCATTGGAGGGGGCATGACGGTCGGATCGCTGCGCGCTGGCGTGATGACCGCCGCATCTTGAATCCATCGCACAGCGGAGGATGCGGGGATGGTTCTGCTTCGAGCCAGCGTCCAGCTCGTCCGAGATCGTCCTCTGGTGGGATGACGAGGCCTTCACCCACGCGGAGGTCGCTCCGCTCCTCACGGCGTCCGCGCGGCCTCTGGTCTCGATGATCAAGCTCTACCTGTCCATGCCTCAGGACGTCCTCTACTGGCATTCTCAGGTGAACAGTAGACTGGTCCAGAGGCTCTGGCAGGACATGGAGCGCTTCCGGACCCACGTGAGCCGGGAGCTCGAGCGGATCACCGGCGCCAGGGTAGCGTGCCGTGAGCAGTAGCCGCGCGCAGGCGGCGCTGGTTGGCCGATGGGGTTCCGTCCGGCGGCACGCGCGCGCCCTCGCGCACCCGCCACGCGGCAAGCTCAAGCAATCATCCAATCTCTCGCCTCTCGCCTCTCGCCTCTCTGTGGCGGCATCGAGGCCGAGGCCGACCCCGCCGGCTCTGAAGCGGACGGATCGAGCGAATCGACGCAAACCGTCAAGCAGGCGGCGATCACGCCGCCGCGGCCGCCCTCATCGCGAGCGCACGTCACCCGCGGGCGCCGCCTTGCGGAGCGCGCCCAGGTCGACCTACTGGTCCTCTGGCCCGCGCATCGCCCGCGCGATCGTGCGGGCGCTGGCGGCCAGCATCTCTACGGTGCTGTGACTTTCCGGATCCACATGAACATCACGGCCAGCAGAGCAAGACGGTCGTTGTGGCGATCCATCAGAAGTTCGCGAAAGCGTCACTCCCCACCATCGACTGCCATGCTAGCTGTATTGCGTCCGGCACGCATCGCGCCTGCCTGCGGGCGGCGCGTCGACGGTCGTATTGGAAGTGCGAGGTGTCGCAGCGCTCAGAACGCTGGAGAGGTCCAGCCAGCCGACGTGCGTCTCCGACGCGCGAGAGCGCGCGGCGCCTTGTCGTTGGCGTGCAACGTAGGGAGTGAGTCAATGCATCACGTTCTGTCTTACATCGACAAGCGGCAAAACGGTTACGAGCGTCATCCGTTTTTCACGGAGCTGCTCGACAACCAGCGTCTCTCAGCGAGGGAGCGGCTCGCGTGGGCCCCTTGTGTGATCCCGTTCATCATGGGCTACTCGGACCTCAACAAGTACGTCTTCCGCGACGAATCGAAGGCGAAGCTCGACGATCCGCTGCAGCGGATGCTGAACATCCACACGTACGAGGAGGACTTTCACTGGCAGTGGATGCTCGATGACCTGGACAGGCTCGGCGTGAACCCGAAGCTCACCCTGTCCGATGCCGCCCGCGTCTTCTGGAGCCCGGAGATGAAGGTGTCCCGGCAGCTCTGCCTCGAGTTCGCTGCCATTGCGTCGAAGACGCAGGCCTTCGGCGTCTTCGCCATGGTCGAGGCGATAGAGGCCGTGTCCGTAACGATCTTCAAGCACTGTCAGGGCATCGTGCTCGAGAGCGGCGTCGAATGTGAGTTCTTCGGCACGAAACACTACCTGGCGGAGGCTGGCCACCTCATCAAGTCCGAAGGGCAGCCGAAGGCGACCCAGATGGCGCTCACCCCCGAGCAGCGGGCGGAGGCGGAGGCGGTGGTCGACCGCGTTTTCGAGATCTTCGACGCCTGGTCCCACTCGCTCTTCCAGTACGCCAGGAAGCACTCGGCGGTTCCGCTCGCGGCCTATGAGCAGATGATCGACGCGAGCCAGAAATTGCCGCGCGAGATGGTCTTGCCGGGGTATGCCAGCTAGCGGTCGCTAGCCAGTCCCCGCAACTCGGGCAGAGGCCACGCACCACAGGTGCTCGGCCAGAGCGGCGTCACCGCCTTCAGGCAGGCGGTGGCGACCTCTCGGAGCGCGTCGTTCGATGCGCTAAGAATCTTCCACGGACCGTCCACGCTCCCAAGGGACTCGGCGCCGCTGCGGTAACGGCTCGGTCGAGGCCGGTCTCGACCTCAAGGAGGGTCTCGATGCACTGATTTCGCCCCCTACGGGAGGGTGTCGCGCTGACGCTCGGCCTCGGCGGGGCCGGGCTTCGATGGGCGCTGTGGCGCGCCGAGCGAGAGCGCCTGCGCCGGGCGTGCGTCGAATCGATCGCGCAGCTGCGGCCAGCCCGCTTTACCGCCGCGAGGGGCCGAGCGGTGCCCGTCGGCGAGCCGCTCGTCTCGCCCTTCAGCGGGCGCCCGTGCGTCGCCTTCCGGGTCGTGCGCTGGCGGCAGGAGCGCAAGGGCGGCTTCGGCCCCAACGGCCTGGGCTTCGTTTGGGTCGTCGACGACGCCGCCGAGTGGGCCCCCGACTTCGCCCTCGACGACGGCGCGGGCCAGGCGCTCGTCCGCCCGAGCGGCCACGTGCGTTTCGACCTCGCGGACGCCGAGCCGCCCCCGGACGCCGCTGACCACGTCGACACCTTTCGCAAGCGCTACGGCCACGAGCGCGCGTCGTTCTTCGCCGGCTTTCACGGCACGGTTCGCTATCGGGAGACAGTCATCGAGGTGGGGCAGCCCGTGCTCGTGGCGGGCACCGCCGCCGTCTCGATCGGGCTCGACGCGAGCGACGAGCGGGACGGCCATCGCGCATCGCCGCGGCCGATCGAGCTTCGGCCCGACGACGAGCCGCTCTACATCGGCGACGGCCGACGACCGGACGGAGCGAATAGAAGGAGCCGTTGAGCTCGATCGAGTCGAAATGCCGCGCCGCAAAGGCGAGCTTCTCGGATTGCCGTAGGCCTTTGGGATAGAAGGTGCCCCGCCAAGGCGCATAGCGCCAGACCGAGATACCGATGCGGATGCGTCCGGCCATGAGCGCGCGCTCCGAGGAGCGGCTCCGTGGGCCCGCGACCAGGAGCTCGACTCCGTCGCTTCGCAAGTTCGCAAGTTCGCAAGTTCGCAAGTCTCGCGCCGGTGGGAGGCCGTCCTGGATGGGCGCGAGGATCCTGCCCTAGCGTTGTAGGAAGACGAAAGCGCCCTTCTTGTTCGAGATGACGATGTCCGGCCGGCCGTCTCCGTTGCCGTCCGCGACCGTGAGCTGGGTGCCTACCCCCGAATCGTCATCGATGAGAACGGGCCGGAAGTCGACGCGTTCCGCCGCTCGCGCCTGCTCGAACCAGTAGAGCCGGGCCGGCGCGTCGAAGTCCGGCATGCCGGCAGGCACATGACCCCAGAAGCGCTCGCCGCTCACGAGGTCCTGGAGCCGGTCACCGTCGATGTCGGCGTGAGCGAGCGCGTGCGGCTCGTGCATGAACACGCTCGACGCGGCATCGGGTGTGGTCCCCGGAACGACGACGTGCTCCACGAACGCAGTGCCGACCGCGTTCGGAACCTGCTCGAACCAGGAGAGCCCGTAGCCGTGAGCGGCGAGCGTGGTCGCTATGTCCGCGTCCCCGTCGCCGTCCACGTCGACCACCGGCATCTGCGCTCCCCCGGCACCGAACGGCTGCTCGACGCGCGTGAACGGCAAGCCGTCGGGCGACTCCGGGCTCCGCGTGAAGTAGCCGCTCGCCTCGACCAAGTCGCTTGCGCCGTCCCCGTTGACGTCGCCTGCACCGAGGCCGTGCGTGAACGCGCCGTACCCCCGATTCTCGGTGAGCGCCCGGAAGACCCACGGCTCGGTCGGGTCCACGCCGGGCGACGACGTTCCGAGCACGCCCCCCGACATGTGCACGAGCTCGGGCACGCCGTCGCCGGTGATGTCGGCGAACAGCGGCGACTCGTTGTCGATCGGCCACGGCAGCGTGTCGTGACGAGCCCAGAGCGCGTCGCCGTCGCGCGGGTTCTGGTACCAAGCCGCGGGCACACCCGGAAAGCCGACGACGAGGACGTCGGTGAACCCGTCGTGGTCGAAGTCGTAGGGGAACTCGAAAAAGCAATCCGAGTAGCCGTGCGGATCGAAGGCTTCCTTCGGCCACACGGGATGGCTCGTGCCATACCCCGGCCCCTCGTACCAATCCGGGCCCGCGATGACATCCGTCACCCCGTCGTGATTGAAGTCCGCAAAGCTCGCCCCCTCGCAGTAGAATTCGCGGTGCAGCGTGATCTTCACGAAGCGTGCGTCGAGGGCGGCCTCACGCGGGAGCGGTGGGGGCGCGGTGACGGTGCCCGCGGGCGGCGCGTCGGTGCCCGCGTCGACGGGCGCGCGCGAGGATTCGGCCGCGCAGGCGATGACCAAGGCGAGCGGTGTGCAGCGCAATAACCCCATTGTCGAAGCCATCTCCGAGCGCTTAGCACGTCGTGGTAGAATCGGTGTCCACGCGCCGGCCATCGCGCACGGTCCCGCTCGTCATCGTCATCCTCGCCGGCCCGGGTGGCGATCGAGGCATGCCGCGAGGCCTGGGCGGTGCACGTGATGCTGCGGGACCTTCACCGTGGGCGACGCGACGGCGGAGGGCGCCCTGTTGGGCCACACCGGAGCCGCCCTCGGCGGCGAAACAGGCGGAAGCTATGAAAATCGCGGCTGTTTCCGGCGACCGCTCGCTATCGACCGGTTTCTCTGGCGGGACTGTTCCACGGTGGCGAACCGTCGCGATCCGTCACTTCCCCAGGGATCTGGGGGGAGCGTGACGACGGATCGCACCCCCTTGGGAGGCCCGGGCCCAACCCGGGCCCAGCGGCCAAGCCCCGGGCTTGGGGAGCTCGCGGTGACCGAGACGTCGCGTCGGGCCGCGGTGGTCGCCTTGCTCGCCAGCACCCTGAGCCGCGCTGTCGCCCTCGGGGACGAGGCGGCGGCACGGGTTGTTCACGAGGCGATCGGTCGATTGCTCGGGGTGCCGGTGGCATCGGACGGATGAGCTAGTACAGCGTTCCCCAAGTTCGTCCCTGGATCGGCGCTGTGCCACCCGGCCGCGAGCCGGGCTGGCCGGGCGTTGAAACGGAGCGAGCTCGTCGCGGGACAACGCCGCGGAGCGAGTTACTCGATCGGCGCGAGCGTCCAGGGGAAGTCGGTCATCAACAGCTTGAGCAAGTCCTGCCACGGGCCGCGGAAGCCGGTCTTCTCCCACCTACCGGTGTGGGTTGCGATCTCGAGCGTCCAGAGGTGGACAGTGTCACGGCGGAGCCTGGCGTGGGCTATCGGGCCCGCTTCAGGACCCGACTCGATGATCACGAGCTGCCCGTACTTGCGGGCCCGCAGATGGGACATTCCCTCGGCTGCGAGGTAGGCGCGGACGGAGGCGGCGTGCTCCGGGGAGGCGGACGGCTTCGACATCGGACCGCACGGAAGCTCAGGCGGCGTAGGACGGCAAGGTCGCCCTCCACTGGCCGCGGAACTTCCAGCGAAAGGGCCGGGCTTCGTGCTTGTTCCAGTGGCGCACGAAGGCGAGCACGCAACGGCTCAACTCCTCGGCGGACGCGAAGGAGGCGTGCTTGAGCACCCGACGGCTCAGGATGCTGAACCACAGCTCGATCTGATTGACCCACGACGCATGGATGGGCGTGTAGACGAAGTGAAAGCGTCCGCCGTGCCGCGCGTTGAACTGATTCCACCTGGCGCCGTGGTGAATGTTGAGATTGTCCCAGATGATATAGACGTCGCCCGTGGGGTAGCGCTCCGCCACCTCGTCCATGAACGCGAGCAGATCGGCGGCGGTGCGTGTCGGTCCGCAGCGCGACACCACCTCGCCCGTCTTGATATTGAAGGCCCCGATCAGTGTGCGCGTGCCGTGGCGCTGGTACTCGAACTCCTTGCGCGCGGCTCTTCGGCTACGGCACGGCTGCATGGGGAACCGATGCTTCAGCGCCTGCATGCCCGTCTTCTCGTCGACGCAGAGCACGGTGGCGCCTGCGGGAGGCTCCAAATACAGCTTGCAGATCGCCTCGACCTTGGGGCGGAAATGCGGGTCCGGGCTGTGTAGCCACAGCCGGACGCGATGCGGTCGGAGGCTTGCTCCCCGCAGCACGCGCCAGATCTCGGTGCGGCTCAGTTCTACCTTGGTCTCGAGCTTCAGGGCCTTCGCCAGCCGCTCCAGAGTCCAGACCTGTTCGAACGGGACCTTGTGCTCATCGGGGCGACTGCAGGCCAACTTGATAAGGTCGTAGTGCACTGTGGTGGCCACGCGCGGCGGTCGGCCCCTGCGCATCCTGTCCTGCAGCACCGCCTCGTCAGCAAACGCCGCGATCCGGTTGCGCCACTTGCGCACCGTCTTGATGTCGCAGCCTACATCAAGCTGGATCCGCTCGTTGCTCCAGCCCTCGTCGGCCAAGAGCGCGATCCGGGCACGCTGCGCATCGCGCTGCGGGGTCTTGGGCGAGCGCGCCGCGTGCTGCAGCTTCTGGCGCAGCGACGCGGGCAACAGAACGGCTTTTGCGCGAGCTCGGGGCACTTACGCGCGTGGGACCTGCCCCGTGCTGATGGATTCAAAAGCGCAGGCGATCGTGGATGAACCGGCAAACCCGCCCCGTAGACCGGAATGCGTCGCGTGTAGGCTCGCCACGCTCGGGCTGCGAGCCATCGCGAGGGCCTGGCCTGGTGTACCGCAGATCCAGGTACGAACTTCGGGAACGCTGTACTAGGCTGGACGGGGTGCGGTGCATCTTGCGCCGGCGCCGGCGCCGGCGACCACCCGCGCGCCGACATCGAACCCCCCGCCGCCGGGGCGGGTAGCACGTCATCGCCTGAGTCTCCCGCGACAACGCGCGTTGTGCCTGGAAAAATCCATTATGAAAGGAGTCCCGTTCGATGATGCTCCAGCGTCTCGCGCGGGCTTCCTGGGTCGCGTCTGGGCACCCAAGCTCTCATCTTGACAGGGGTGAGAATCGCTGGGGAGCATGCCTGAATGGCGCGCACGGCTCCGGTCCCGAACATCCCTGCGATCCCTGGAATGAACCCTGGCGTCTGGATCATGGGCGGTGGAGGCGGCGGTGGTGGCAAGGGCGGCAGGGGAGACAGCGGGAATGGAGACGGTCAGGGCGGGAGCGCTAACCATGGCGGCAACAACCCTGACGGCGGCGGCAAGGGGGCCAACGGTTGCGGAAATGGGCAGGGGGCCGGTGCTTGCTCCAACCCGGTCCACGGCGGCTCCGGCGGCACCTCCGCCGGCGATCCGGTCGACGTGGTCACCGGCCGCGTCTTCACGCTGCCGACGCTCGACCTCGGCCTGCCCGGTCCGCTGCCGTTCGTAGTGCAGCGGCGCTACTCGTCCTCTGCGCGCGATCGCGACATGGGCCTTGGCTTCGGGTGGAGCCACTCGCTTGCCTGGGAAATCGAGCTCTCCAGGCGCGCCGTGCGGATCGTGCAGGACGACGGCACCGTGGTGACGGCCCCGCTGCTGGAAGAGGGCGAGACGCGCCCGCTGGTGGGGCAGATCGTGCTGCGCCGCGCGGCCTGGGGATTCGCGCTCACGACCGAGGACGGGCTCACGCTGTTGTTCAACGAGCGCCATCAGCTGGGGTCGCGCTACCGCCTGACCGCGCTCCTCGACCGCAACGGGAACTGCATCGAGCTGGGTTACGATGTCTCCGGCCTCGCGTGGATCCGCGATTGCGTTCAGCGCTTCGTGCGCGTCCGGCGGGAGCGCTCGGGCCGAATCGCCGCCTTTGAGGTGCGCACGGCCACGAGCCCCTCCGGCTGGCACGCCTTCTTCACGTACCGCTATGACGAGCGCGGGGATCTTGTCGAGGCTACGGACGCCGAGGGACATGTGTGCCGGTACGCCTATGACGAGGAGCACCGCCTCGTCACCCACGCATACCGCAGCGGGCTCGCGGTCCAGTACCGGTACGACCGTGAGGGACGCTGCATCGAGACCTGGGGTGAATACCCCGCTCAGGAGGACCCAAGCCTTGTGGCCGGGGTGCCTGTGTTCCTCGCGGACGGCGTGACGCGAGCGCGTGGCATATTCCATTGCAAGCTGGAGTTCTCGGGAGACGGCTACTCCGAAGTCGCGGACTCGCTCCGTGTCCGGCGCTTCTTCGGCAACAAGCACGGCAAGGTGGACCGGTCGACATGGGGCGCGGGCGTGCTCTCGCACGAGTATGACTCCCTCGGGAACATCGTCGCTTTTCGGGACGCCATGGGCGCGACGACGCGCTTCGAGCGCGACGCGGCAGGGCGCGTCACAGCGGTCGTCGATCCGCTCGGCCGCCGGACGCAGTATGCCTTCGATGATCGCGGCGCGCTGACCGAGCTCCTGCGCGCGGATGGGAGCGCGCTCCGGTATACACGCGACGATCTGGGCAATCTTCTCGCGGTCGAGGACCGGCGCGGCGCCATCGTCATGTACGATTACGACGAGCGTGGGCTCGTGAGCGTGGCAACGCTTCCGAACGGGGGAGTGACCCGCTTCGACCACGACGCGCACGGCAACCGCACCGCCGTGATCGAGCCGAACGGCGCGAAGAAGACGATCTATTACGACGACCTCGGCCGCGTCGTGGGATACATCGACGCGCTCGGCGCCGTGACGCGCTACGCGTATGACGCGCGCGGCCTGCTGCGCACCGTTTCCGATCCAGCGGGCGGGGTCACCACGTTCGAGTTCGACGCCGAGGGACGGCTGGCGCGGATTGTCGATGCGGCCAGGCGCGTCGACAGGCTCACCTGGGGCGGGCTCAACGTGCTCTGCGAGGTGCAGCACGACGGTGCGGGGCCCATCCGGTACCGCTACAACCGCGAAGGCCACCTCATCGAGGTGCACAACGAGCGCGGGCAGGTTCATCGCTTCGTGCGGAGCCTCGCAGGGCACGTGATCCGCGAGGAGCTGATGGACGGACGCACGCACGACTTCCGGCGCGATCTGTTCGGCCGGCTGACGCAGTGGCGGAGCAGCACCGGCGAGCTGGTCGAATACGAGTACGACGCAGCCGGGCAGTTGATCAAGCGGATCTACGACGGTGGGGTGGAGGAGTTTGCCTATGACGAAGTGGGGCGGCTGACCGATGCACGAACGCCTGACACGGAGTGCTACCTGACATACGATGAACGGGGCTGCCTCGTGAAGGAGGAGCAGATCACGCTCGGCGTCCGCCACACGATTGAAGCGGTCTACGACTCCATGGGGCGGAGGACGCGGCGCGTCAGCTCGCTCGGGTACGTCGAGCACATGCATCGAGACATCATGGGCAAGATCGCGCGGATGGCGCTCGGCCGGGAGGTTGTGGACTTCCACTACGACGCGCTCGGCCGCGAGCGGCAGGCCGTTCTTCCGGGCGGCGGGCGCATTCAGTACGACTTCGATCCGGCCGGTCGCCTCGCCCAACGGCGCGTCTTCTCTGCGACAGCGCGCACCGCGGTTGGACCGGCCGAGCCGGAGTGGGTTGGGCCCATCGCGCACGGGGTCGTCTCGGACACGCAGTATCGCTACTCCCCTGTAGGTCTTCTCGAAGAGGAGCTCGACGCGCGCCTCGGCGCGACGGGATACCGGTACGATCCTATGGGACAACTCCTCGCCAAGATCCCTGCCCACGGGAGGGCGGAGCTCTTCGGCTTCGACGAGGTCGGCAACCTTTACGCCACCGAGGCCGGCGAGCACGCGTACGATCGCGGCGGTGCCCTGTTGCGGCGAGGGGCAACGGCCTACACCTACGACGAGCGCGCGCGCCTCGTGGAAAAGCGCCTCTCCGACGGGAGCCGCTGGAAGTACACCTGGGATGGACGCGGGCGCCTGGCCTCGGTCGTCGCGCCTGATGGGCGCCTCGTGGAGTTCATATACGACGCGTTCTGCCGGCGGCTGGCAAAGCGGGTTCGCTCGAACCAAGGACAGCTCCTTGCCTTGACTCGCTTCGTCTGGGACGATCAGCGCCTGCTTCACGAGGTGCGTGTGCGCGACGTGTCCCTGGACGTCCCGGTGACCGAGACGCGAACGTACGTTTTCCCGGATGGGAGCTTCGCCCCGCTGGCGCACATCGATGACGGTGGCGCGCCCCGGTTCTACGTGAGCGCGCCGAACGGATTCCCCGATCTTCTCGTGACGTCCTCGGGGCAGATCGCGGCCGAGCAGCGGGCGCGCGCGTTCGGCGCGGTGCAGGGAGAGGCCTTCACGCCGCTGCGGTTTCCTGGCCAGTACGCGGACGAGGAGACCGGCCTTTGTTACAACAGGCATCGCTATTACGACCCCGACATTGGCCGCTACATCAGCCCGGATCCCGTCGAAATCGTCCGCCGCTACGGCTTCGCCGACAACTCGCCGCTCAACACGGTGGACCTCGACGGTCTGCAACCGATGACCACGACCATCCGGCGCTCCCAGATCAACCCGGACGGCAGCCGCACGCCGCTGCCGAACGCGAGCGGCGTGAGCATGGGGCTGCGCGATCCCGACAACCCGGTCGACATCCACCCGACGGTCTGGAACAACATGGCGCCGCAGGTACCGATACAGAGCGACAATGGCAACACCAACTGGCAATTCCCTCAGGCGACGCGGCCTCCGGCGAACTGCTCAGAGCCCGCGGCGCTGAGCGAGCATCTCTATGACTACGAGCGACGGAACAACTTGCCGCGCGGGACCTGCGGCTCGGCCAGCGACCCGAACAACCAGCACCTCCGCAGCGCGCTCCGAGAAATTACGGAGATCAGCTCCATCCAGCAGGGAGGCGGACCGCGCAACGCTTGTCCAAACTGCGGCGTGCTCATCGGCAACCTTCAGAGCCAGGCGCAACAGGGGGCGCCACCAGACGAGGTGGTGGACCTGGTCGGCGTCACCAAACCGGATATCGATAAACCGAACCAGCGCTGGCAGGAAGCCATGAACCAGGGCGCGCCGACGAGGAGCGCGAGGAGCATTATGAACCCGCGTAATGCGGCTAGCCTGCGGGTGCAGATGCCGCGCTGAGGACCGTCATGGTAATCTCCCGTTTTGCCATCGAAACCCTCGCCAGTCGCGGCATCGTCCGCAGCGAGGCGCATCGTGCCGGCCGCGAGCGGCTGGAAAAATTGCTGCATCTTTACGGGCTTCCCGCCCATGAAGCTCTGTTCGCCGCCGAGGCTGCGATTGGCGGCTTCGCCGGCTCGGACCGCGCACGGGACCCGCTGGAGCTCCCGCTCCGCGGTTCCTTCGGCCCCCCCTCGCGAGACTGGTGGGAGATTCTCCTGGGTCCAGGCGCACTGCTGGGACGCAACATCACGAGGGCGCTGTCCCGCGCCGGCTTTTGGCCCATCGGGATCGGCGCACCTTTCGCGGCGTTCGCGGGGCTCGACCCGTACCTCCACGTCTCTCACGACCGTGCGGAACGCTCCCAGGGAATGGTCGATTTCCTGCTAGCCGAGGACGGCACCGTCTCCGTGGAAGGCTCTTCGACGGGAAACGCGCTGGTGCCCTACGCGGCGTCCCCCGTGATCCTGGTCGAGAAGCTCGCGCGCTTCCTCAACATCGCGCAGCGCGGCCTCCACCACCTGCGCCTCGAAGCCCGCCCCCGCGCTGGCGCCTGGCTCGCGGAGGCGCTCGGCGCCCGGCCCATGGCGGCCGCGAGCGATGCCTACCACACGGTATGGGACGCCGAGGATCTCGTCATCCTCGACGGGCACCCCTCGGGCGCCGCGCCGGACCGGACGCTCGTCTTCGCCAGGTCGGTCGAGCGGCTCACCCAGGCGGTCGAAGCGCTTGCGGGCTCGCCGGCGGTCGCGGCAATCGCCTGCGACGAGGTCACCATGGATCTCCGCGCTCCGGGCGAAGCCCCCGCGCCGGTGGGCCGCGGGCTCGTGCCCATCGGCCTGGAGCGGCCCGAGCAACGGGGAGCGCTGCGCATCGAGCGCACCGCATCAGGCGTCTCCCTCGTCCAGGAGCGCGACTTCGGCGGGCGTGTGCTCGAGCGTCACGAGCTCCCGCCGGCGGGCGACCGGCTCGCGCACACGCGATGGATGCTCGCCGCCGAGGGGTTCCGAGGCGTGCTCACGGACCGCGCGGTAAACGCCCTGCGCGCGCGGGGGGTGCTCCGGGATCCGCAGCGCACCGCCTCGCGCGCCCGCCTCGAGGAGATGCTTGCGCCTCACGGCGTCGCGGCCAGCGACCCGCTGCTCGCGTTCGAGCAGCACGCGGGCGGCCTCTGTGTCTCCCGCGACCAGGGCGAGCTCTACTGGCTGGGCCCTGCGCTCGAGCTTGAGGGCGGCGTCCTGCCCCGCAACGGGTTGGTGCCGATCGGCGCCTTCTCCAGGGGCCTGTACTTCATGGCCGCCGACGGCGCGATCCTCGCCGACGACGGGGTGGTGGAGCGCTTCGTCTTCGCGGATTCGTGGCGCATCTTCCTGGAGCGGTTCGCCCTGGGGCACGAGGCTCCGGACGTGATCCCGGGGTGGCCGGCCCGCCATCGCGCGAGCCTCTCCGAGGACGTGGGCGAGGCGCTGGCGCGGGCCCTCGGCGTCCCGCGCGCGCCCGAGCTCAGCGACCGGACGCAGTCGTTCTGGACGAGCGCCGACCTGGTGATCTGGTCGACGCCCGCCTACCTCGAGTTCTGCGTGTCCCCCTGCATCCTCTACGCGGACGAACTTGCGGTGATCGAGCAGGCGCTCGCATGGATCCAGGCGAACCATCCTGAGCTGAGCATCGAGCGGAGCGAGGCCTCGCGCTGATCGAGCGCTGGCACCGGCAGTTCACCCTGTTCCTGCCGCCGCAAACTGCGGAGTGAACGCGGCCCCTTTGACGATGCGGCGGCGGAGGGCGCCCCGTTGGGCCACATCGGAGCCGCCGTCGGCGGGGAGACAGGCGGAAGCCATGAAAATCGCTGCCATTTTCGGCGACCGCTCGTCATCGACCGGTTTCTCTGGCGGGATTTCTGACACGCGGCCCTAGCCGAGCGCCCCCGAGGCGGCCGCCGGGCGGAGGCCCTCGATCAGGGCCGCGCGATAGCGGTGCCGCGCCGCGGAGAGGCGCAGCGCCTCGCCCTCGTCCGCGAGCGACGCCGCGGCCATCGCGGCGTGACCCAGACGCAGGAGCGGATAGGCGAGGAGATACGCCGGCAGGCGCCGCTCGGGATCATCGCCGGAGCGGCGCCGATACCGCTCCAGGAAGGCGCGCCGGGCGCCTCGCGGCATCCGCCACTCGACGATGGCGCCGGCGAGATCCCAGGCGATGTCCGTGGGGCCAGGGAGGAAGTGATCGTCGCCGTGCCCGCAGGCGTCCACCTTGACCAGCTCGCCCGAGGCGGACCTGCGCCACTCGTGGGGATCCATCCTGCCATCGACGATCACCGGACACGCGAGCTCCAGGTGAAGCTCACCGGGGAGCTCCCTCCGCATCTCCAGCGCGAAATTGGTGCGTGCCATCGCGATGAGCTCGTCGGCCGCAGGGCTCGGCACAGGGAAGGCCGAGCCGCGAAAGGCGCAGTAGTCGGCGAGGCGATCGAGCTCCGCGGCGGACAGGTCATCGGCCTGGAGCGGCCGGCCAGGGAGCCATGGATACGAGAAGAATCCCTGGCCCTCGTCGCGCGGCTCCGGCCCAAAGCCGGCCCGGAAGACGCCGTGAGCCCGCTCCAGACACTCCGCTCCATAGCGGCCCATCCCTTCGAACTTGAGGATCCGGCGTTCGTCCCGGGAAAGGTATTTGAGGCGCTCCATGGACGTCCAGGAGGGCGGCCAGCGCGCTTCGTCCTCATAGCAGCGGCGGCGCCACGCTCCGGCGCCGATGGGCTCGCCCGCGTCGCCGGGGAGCTGCGCCCCGCCGTCGGCGCGCTCCGATCGGAAGGACCGCCAGCGGCTGGCGCCGTCCGGCGCGAGGAGCGCGTCGGGGTCGGGCGCGCGGGAGCCGAGGAAAACGATGCTGGCGCGCGGGACGCCGGCGCGGACCAGGGCGTCGCCGGCGGCGAGGAACGAGGAGCCGCTGAGGCCCGGCCCCTCATCGACGACCCAGAACCGCGCTCCCTCGGCGATGCCGTCCGCGACCCAGCGGATCTGCCCGGCGTCGAGCTCGACGCGGCGGTCATAGGGGTGACCTGATGGACGCACGGTGGTGCGCCCGGCCCGGATCCCGTGCCGGCGGAGCGCCGCAGCCGTCACCGCGCTCAGCGTCGTGCCGATGCTGCGGATGCCGACGACCCGGACCGGCGCCGGCGGAGACGCGAGCCGCTCGGCCAGCCGGGCGAAATCGAGCGGGTGGAGCGCGTAGAACGAGAACCCTTCGGGCGGCGATGTCGAGACGATCGCCGGGACCTCGATGGCCGTGGGGGCCTCGGGCGTGGCCAGACGTCGGGCCGTCCGTGGCCAGAGGTCTGGCTGTCCGTGGCCAGAGGTCTGGCCGTCCGCGCTCGCGAGCGCGCCCGCGTCGTCACTGCCGATCAGCGCGGCGGCGAGATCGCCGGTGAGCTGCGCCAGCGCCGAGGCGCTCTCCGCGCCGGCGTCGGCGAGGATGGACTCGAGCTCACCAGCGCGGATCAAGGCGCGGAGCACGACGTCGCGCGGGCGCCCCGCGCCTTCGAGGCCGGCGATCGCCCGGAGGTCGACCGCGAGCTCGTCGACGAGCCGCCGCCCCGGGACGTCGCGGCGGCCGCTGCGGAACACGTACATGCGGTATCCGGAGCTGTCGGCCATGACGGGCTCCACGTTTCACCGCTGCGCGACGCGCCGGAGGAGGGCGGCGGCAGCGCGCGGCCAGATCTCCTGGAAATGCCAGGTCACCGCGAGCGCACAGCAAGGGTGTCCCTGCCAGCGATCCAGGGTCACGCGCAGGCCGTGCTCCTCGAAGATGCCGTGTTGCACGGCATCGACGAGCGAGGCGGCCCACGTGATTGGGATGGAACAGATCTCCAGCTCGACGATCTCGGGCGCCGTCGCGTCTCCCCCCATGGCTCTCCCCCCTTGCACCGACGCAGCAACCGCCACAGACGGACTTTCACAGCGGTAACGCACAAGGGACCGGTTCGTCAAGCCGTCGGCCTCGTGGGTGGACGGCAGCGACGCTGCCTGGATCGGTCGTTCAGCCGCGTGTGTCGGTCGCTGCCGCGGTGCGCTCAAGAAACCTGCGCACCGCCGGGTCGCGCGTCAGCCGCACGGCGACGTCGAGCGCAGCCCGTGCCTCACGCTCGCGCCCGAGCCGGCGCTCGACGTGGGCGCGTGTCGCCCAGTAGGGCTGATAGCTCTCCACGGCGTCCGCGGGGATTGCGTCGAGCAGCGCCAGACCCGCCGCGGGCCCGCGCGCTTCGGCCACGGCCGCGGCGCGCCCGACGAGCGCGCCGAAGGTGGGCGCCAGGCGCACGAGACCTTCATACAGCACCGCGATCGCGGCCCAGTCGGCGCGCCGATCGCGACGGCGCGCTACATGCGCCGACTGCACGGCGGCCTCCAGCTGGAAGCGCCCAGGCTTTCCGAAGCGCGCCGCCGTTGCCAGCAGGCGCTCCGCCTCCCCGAGCCGCCGCGCGTCCCACAGGCTCGTGTCTTGCTCCGACATGGGCACGTACTCGCAGGTGGCGGAGCGCCGCGCGGGCCGCCGCGCCTCGCAGTACTCGAGCAGCGCGAGCAGCCCGAGCCCCTCGGGCTGCTCCGGCAGATGCTCGACGAGCAGACGCGCGAGAAAGAGCGCCTCCTCGGCGAGCCCGAGCCGCTCGGCGTCCATGCCGTCGGCGCCCTCCCAGCCGTAGCCGTAGGCGGCGTAGATCGCCTCCAGCACCGCCGGCAGCCGCCGCTCGAGCTCCACCCCCGCCGGTACCTCGAACGCGATCCGCGTGTCGCGGATCTTGGCCTTCGCGCGCGACAGGCGCTGCCCCATGGTGGTCGCGGGCGTGACGAACGCGGAGGCGATCGCGGCCGCGTCGAGCCCCAGCACCACCTGCAACATCAGCGGCGTGTGCACGCGCGGGTCGATCGCCGGGTGCGCGCACACGAAGAGCAGCTTCAGCCGCTCGTCGGGAAACGCGAGCGCCTGCGATAGATCTTCGGCCTCCGCCAAAAGGCTCATGAGCACGGGCGCGCCGCCGTCCCGCGTCCGCTCCCGGCGTCGCCGATCGATCAGCTTGCGGCGCGCTGCGTGCAGCAGCCAGGCCTCAGGCTTGCTCGGGATGCCGCCCGCTGGCCATGTCCGCAGCGCGGCCACGAAGGCATCGGCGAGCGCGTCCTCGGCGCCGGCAACGTCACCCGAGCGCGCCGAGAGGAACGAGATGAGCCGCGCGTAGGAGGCGCGAGCCACCGCCTCGACGGCGACGCCCGCTTCATCCACGCACGGGCCCCCCGTGGCGCGGGCCGAAGATGCGCGTCAAGTCCGCCAGCGGCCGCACCTCGACGGCGCCGTACTCGGCGGCTGGGCAGCGCGATGCCCACTCCAGCGCCGCGTCGAGCGTCGGCAGTTCGAGGAGGATGAAGCCACCGAGCTGCTCCTTCGTGTCAGCGTACGGCCCGTCTTGCACTTGCCGCTCGCCCCCGCGCACGCGGATCGTCGTCGCCGTCGTGTCGGGACGCTCGAGGGGGCCGCCGCCCTGATAGATGCCGGCGTCCAGGAGCGACTGGTGGTAGGCCCGCCACGCGCCCCAGTGCGCGGTGTCTTCGGTCGGCCGGCGCCGCTCGTCGAACTGCTCGGAAGGCTCGTAAATCAGCATCATGAAGTGCATGGGCTCGCTCCAGGGGAGCCCAGGCAGCGCGCCTGTCTGGGCTCCGATGGGGGGCTGGGCGTTCAGGTCGCCGTCACCCCGTACCGATCGTGGTGCCGCACCCACGCCATGGGCCAGGGCAGCTCCTTTTCATCGCGCCCCTTGGGCACCATGTCGAGCAGGTAGTAGGCGCCGACCAGCGGCTCGGCGCCCCGCGCGTAGGTGGAGTAGGTGTGGAATATCGCGCCGCTCGCGTCCCTGGCGAAGACGCTGATTCCCGGCGCTTCCTCGCTCGGAAAGGCGGAATCGGCGTAGTTGTAGTAGAACGAGCCGGCAGCGACCTCATCCTTCGAGAAGGACACGTGGAAGTCGCGATTGAAGTCGCTGCCGTGGGAGGACACCCAGGGGAGCCCCCAGCCCATGCGCTCGCGGAAGCGTGCGATCTCGGTGTAGGGGGCGCGTGACACCAGCGTCAGCGCGACGTCGCGAGCGGCGAGGTGCACGCGCGCGCCGTCGAGGTGGTCGGTGAGCAGCGAGCAGCTCGGGCAGCCCTCTTTCCAGCCGGGGCCCAGCATGAAGTGATAGACGATGAGCTGGCTGCGCCCGGAGAACAGATCGCCGAGGCTCTGCTGTCCGCTCGGGCCGTCGAACTGGTAGGTCTTGTCCAGCCGCACCCAGGGCAGCGCCTGCCGCTCGGCGGCGAGCTCGTCCTGGCGGCGCGTGAGCTCCTTCTCTTTGTCGAGCAGCTGCCGGCGCGCGGCGAGCCACTCAGCGGGGGATACGATCTTCGGTTGGTTCATTGGAGTTTCCTGAGCTTGAGGGTGGGAGGGCAAGCGCTGGCGACCCGGCCGTCGTCAGCAGTTTCTTGATGCCGTAGGCAACGAGCCCACCGGCGGAGGCGACCTTCGCCGCGGTGACCGCGGCGGCCGCGATGCAGGCAGGACACATCTCGAGGCTCCTTCCGTTCGCTTCAGCCCAATGACGGGCGAGCGCGCCGCGGTTCGACAACGCCTGCATCTATTTTTCGAGCGGCTGCCGGCCGCGATGGCCCGGAGGTCGACCGCGCCCTCGCCCCCCGTCGATGGCTTCGCTCAGCGCGGGCCGCCGGCCACGGCCGCGAAATCGATGTGCACGTGCTCGTCGTGCCGCCACCACACCGGGCCGCGGGGGATCGCCCCTGCGAGGGAGCCCAGCTTGCGGCCCGCGGGGCTGGCGAGCAGCAGCGGCACGTACTCCGGCGCGAGGATGATCCGCTGGATCCGGAGCTTCCTTGCCCTGGCCTTCTCGTCCAGCACCGTCAGGAGCCGCGCGAGATCGTCAAAATCGATCGTCAGGTCGCCCCACCGGCCCTGCGCGTCGAGCTCCAGGCCATAACCGAGCTTGTTCCAGGGATAGGTCGACACCTCCGCGGGCCGCCCCGCGCCGTCGCGCAGCGGAACGAAGACATCGACGCTGAGCCCGTTCTGGTGCGTGCGGTGCGGCCAGAACGGGCCGCCATCGCGGTGGCCCGTCTCCCCCACGACGAAGCGCCGCCCTGGCTTCGAGGCCGCGCACGCGGCGAACGCGTCCTCCAGCGCGTCGCGAACCGCGCCGTGCACGTACTGGCGCCCGAGGCTGGCGCCCAGGTAGGAGTACGTCACATGGCCGGGCCCCGAGGGGCGGAGCGGGTGCCCGTGCAGCAGCCGGCCGCGCGCGGGACTGCCAACGCTCTCGGACAGCCCCGCGCCGTCGAGCCAGACGCGGCCGTGCGCCACGACGACGGGCGCCACGAGCAGGAGACCGGCGGCGACCGCGAGTCGCTTCCACGCCCGACGAGACGCGTTCGTCGCTCGCGGAGCCACAGCGGGCGGCGCGCCCCGGAGGACCTGGAGGAGCTTCACCCCGCTCGGCTTCCTGGAAGATCGATCACGTTGTTCAAGCGAGAAACGAACCCTCAAGCGCGCCAAGAGGAGTGCTCGCTCCTGGCGTTGCTGGCGCCTCGGCAGCTCACCATTCGGCGTCTTTCAGGCAGTTTCAACTCATTTGTGGGTTCGAGAGGCCATCGCGCCCAAAAGCGACGCGACCGACCGACCGCGCGCCCCCGCCCTGTGCAAGACTGCGCGCCGATGCCGTACGACCATCTCCTCGGGCGCGTGGTGACCCTGCCGGTGCGGCGGTTCGGCCCGCCGGGCGCCTTCCTCTCGGCCGATCCAGACGACCTTCGCCCGGAGGCGCCGGTGCTCCTCTTGCCGGGCGGCGAGGTGCCAGAGGGCGCCAGGGAGGGAGACGAGCTCGAGGTCTTCGTGTACCTCGACTCGGAGGATCGCCCCATCGCCACGACGCGCCGGCCGAAGGTCACGCTCGGAGAGGTCGCCTTTCTGGCGGTCACCGACGTCGCGCCCTTCGGCGCCTTTGTCGACTGGGGCCTGCCCAAGGAGCTGCTCGTCCCCCGCGCGGAGCAGACCCGCGATCCGCAGATCGGCCAGCGGCACCCGGTGGGGCTGCTCGTGGACAGGACCGGCCGCCTCGCGGGGACGATGCGCGTGAGCGAGATGCTGCGCGACCAGGGCGAGTTCGATCTCGACGAGTGGGTCGAGGGTGAGGCGTGGCGCAATGAGCCGGGGATCGGCCTCTTCGTCATCATCGAGCGCAGGTTCGTCGGCCTGCTCCCCGCCGACGAGCCGCACACGCTTCCCCGCGGCCAGGCGGCGCGGTTCCGCGTGGCGAGCGTGCTGCCCGACGGGAGGATCGAGCTCTCGCTCCGCGGTCACGCGCATGAGGAGGTCGAGAGCGACGCGCAGAAGATCCTCGCGCGGCTCTCGCGCCCGGGCGCGCCGAGGGTCGGCGATCGCTCGAGCCCGGAGGAGATCCGGGCGCTCTTCGGCCTGAGCAAGAAGGCGTTCAAGCGGGCCGTCGGCCGCCTGCTGAAGGAGCGCGCGGTGGCGATCGACGGCGAGGGGTTCCTCCTCAAAAACGCGCGCTGAGCCGGGCGGAACGGGCGAAATGGCCGGAAGGAAACGCGACGCCCCGCGGCGGACGCCGCGTCCGGAGCGTCGCGCGGGCGACGGCTACCTGTCCCTCGCGCACCGGGCGCCGATGCCGTAGTAGCGGGCCGCGGGGTCGCCGGGGAGGCGATGGTTCGTGACCAGCTGTTCTTCCGGATCTTCAAAGGACCCACCGCGCATGACCCGGTCCGTGGTGTCGCTCAGGTTCGCGCAATCGTCGCACGACGTGCAGCCGTCGCACGAGGTCTGGAATCTGGTGCTGAACCCGTCCAGCGTCCATTCAAGGAGGCTCCCCGCCAGGTCGGCCTGCCCCCACCGGCCATCTCCGGTTGTCTGCTCGTCGTCGGTCGACCTCGATCCGACCTCCAGGAAATCCTCTGTGGTACAGCGGCCCTCATCCCCATCGCCAAGGCAGTTGCTGACCACCCGGCTCTGGTCGAATGAGCTGCCCCACGGGAACGTCCGCGCCTCCGCGCCGCCTGCCGCCGCGTAGTTCCATTCGGCCTCGGTGGGCAGGCGCCCGCCATCCCACGCGCAGAAGGCCAATGCCTCGTACCATGTGATGCAGTTCATCGGCAGCGCGTCGTCGTCAGCCGACGCATCGTCACCGTTCCACGTCGCGCAACGGGGGCTGATGTCGCCGCAGTTGTCGGGGTTGCAGGCCTTCAGCTCACCCCTCAGCGTCTCGGTGTCTGCCGCGAGGAATCGATTGAACGCGGCGATCCATCCACTTCCCGGCAGCTCCGGGTGCTCTCCTACGTTTTCTTCTGGTGGGTCCGCCTGGGTCCCTTTGCCCGCCTTGACGAACTCGATGAACCGGCCGACTGTGATCTCGTACGTATCCAGCCGGAAGCGGCTCACCGTCGCCCGGCGCGCGTCGCGGGGCTCGGTCACGTTCCTGTAGCTCCGGTCGTAGGACCCCCCGTCCACGAGCTTGCTATCGCAGCAGCTGATGTTGTGCGGCCCGCACCGCCCGTCGAGTTCAGCGCAGCTCCGGGGGATGGACGAGCCGCCCTCGCCCCCTCCGCCCCCGACGCCTGCTCCTCCGGCGCCCGCGCCGGCCACCCCTGCTCCTCCCGCGCCCGCGCCGGCCCCGCCGCCGTCGTTCTGCGCGCCGCCTCCTGCCCCGGCGCCGCCGCTCCCCGCCGCCGCGCCCCCTCCACCGCTCCCCGCTGCGCCCTCTCCACCGCCAGGCGAGTATCGTCCCCAGTCCGCACCGATGAGGTCCGAGCACCCGGCGACGACGAGCGTTCCCACCCCGCCGATCCAACCAGCTTTCGCCCAGGTTCCACCCATGACCCGACAGCGTCACCCCCTTCGTTCACCGCTGTCAAGCCGCTCCCGGCCGGCCGGCTGCATCGAGGGCTCCCCTCTCCGCAGCTCGGCCGGCGGACGCAATCTGGGCGCTACTCGAGCAGGCTGCGCAGCATCCAGGCGGTCTTCTCGTGGACTTGCAGGCGCTGGGTGATCAGATCGCAGGTGGGCTGATCGTTGGCCTTCTCGGCCACGGGGAAGAGCTCACGCGCCGTGCGCGCGACCGTCTCGTGGCCTTCAACGAGGCGCTTGATCATGTCCGTGGCCTTGGGGACGCCGTCGTCCTCCTTGATGGACGACAGGGCGACGAACTGCTTGTAGGTCCCCGGCGCGGGGAGGCCGAGGGCCCGGATGCGCTCGGCGACCAGGTCCACGGCGAGCGCCAGCTCATTGTACTGCTGCTCGAACATGAGGTGGAGCGTCTGGAACATGGGCCCCGTGACGTTCCAGTGGAAGTTGTGGGTCTTCAGATAGAGCGTGTACGTGTCCGCGAGGACGCGTCCCAGCCCGGCGCCGATCAGCTCGCGGTTCTTGACATCGATTCCGATATTGATCTCCATCATCGCTCCTCTCGTAGATCGTGTGCTCTTCGCTCGCTGGGCCGAATCCGGCGCCGGGAGAGCCCCCCGCGCGGCGCCCTCCGTGCCCAGTCGTGACGGGCCGCCAACGTTCGTCCTCGCCGTCGCCGCGTCAATCGGGTCGTCCCCTTCTCTCTTCCCAGTCGTCCCCTTGCTCTCTTCCCATCTCTTCCCAGAGGAGGACGCCAGCGGGTCTTCCCATCTCTTCCCAGAGGAGGACGCCAGCGGGGCAGACCCGCACAGGAGACGGGCCCAGATCGGCGTTTTCGGCGCGCAGGCGTACTCCTGTACGCCGAGCACCGAAAACGTCGAGATGGGCCCGTATCCGAAGCGGGTCTGCCCCTCACGCCTCGCCGATGCTGCGCATGGACATTACCTCGATGGGGCGCAGACCGAGCAGCGCATAGGCCTGCTCCCAGCGCTGGTCCGCCGCGATGTCGAACAGGATCCGTTCGTCGAGGGCCACGGGCAGCCACGCGCCCGCGGCGATCTCTCGCTCGAGCTGGCCGGGCCCCCAGCCGCTGTAGCCGAGGAGCACCGTCCTGCGCCGCGGGTCCGCGGCGGCCGTGCCGCGCACCGCATCGGCCGCGAGCGTGTCGAACGCGCTGCGGGACGACGTGACCCGCACCCGGGAGCCCACCGGGATCACGCCCGTCTCCTCGGCCCCGAGCGCCGGATCGAGGCACAGGATCCACCCTGAGCTCGGCTGGACCGGGCCGCCAAGGTAAACCGGCGCCGGGTCCTTCAGGTCGTTGCCATAACCCGCGAACGACAGGAGCTCCCCCAGCGTCATCGGCGCCGGCCGGTTCACAACGAACCCCAGCGCACCGCCCTCGCTGTGCACAGCGAGGAGCACGACCGTCCGGTCGAAGTTCGGATCGCCGAGCGGCGGCGACGCGATGAGGAACCCTGGGGCCAGCACGCTCGCTTCGCTGTTCATCGGCGATCCTCCCTGGCAACGGTCAACCGGTCACTGCGTCCCGCACGAACCCGTCCGCCGCGGCGGGGGCTGGACGGGGAGTCGCCCCCACCTTACTCCGGTGTGCCGTGACAGGCGATTGGGATCTCCCTCCAGCGCCGGCGCGGCGGGTATAGTGGATCCATGTACACCGTCGGCGTCCGCGATCACATCATGGTGGCCCACAGCCTCAAGGGCGTGCAGTTCGGCCCTGCGCAGCGCCTGCACGGCGCGACGTACACGGTCAGCGTGGAGGTGGAGCGCGAGGAGCTCTCTCCCCTCGGCCAGGTGGTCGAAACGAGCGCGCTGCGGGACAGCCTGCGCGCCGTGCTCGCCGAGATCGACTACCGGAACCTCGACGAGCACCCCGCGTTCGAGGGCAAACGCTCGACGCCGGAGCTCATCGCGCGCTACATCCACCGCGAGCTCGGCCGCAAGCTCCCGGTGAGCGCCGGCAGCGCCCTCACGATCACGCTGCACGAGTCCCCCCTCGTCTGGGTGCGCTACCGCGCGCCGCTCCGGGGCGCCTCGGTCATGCCGACCGAGCTGGCCTGATCGCCGGCCGTCTCCGCTTGGCACGCGGCCCTGCCCGCGGCAAAAGAGCGCGCCGATGACCGAGCCGGTCCGCACAGCGCCGATCGTCCTGAGCTTCCAGGGCGGCACCCTCCGCATTGAAGGCCTCGCCCCGCGCCCGGCGCTCGAGGCGGCGCCTGCGCTCGACAGCAGCGCGCTGCCATCGAGCGCGGGCGAGCCCGACGGCGGCGACGCCGGCGATCCCGCCGAGGGCGCGCCGCTCGACCCCGCGTGCCTGCCCGCGTCCTGCCGCTGGGACGCGCGCGAGCGCGTCTACCGCGTGCCGGCGATCGACTACGCCGAGCTCGTCCTGAGGCTCCGCGCCCGCGGCGTCCCGTTCACCGACGCCGCCCGCAAGTACGAGGCGCTCCCGCTCGCGCCGCTCGCCAAGCACGACCCGTTCCCCTACCAGCGCGAGGCGCTCGACGCCTGGGCCGGGCGGCGCAGCCGGGGCGTTGTCGTGCTCCCGACGGGCGCGGGCAAGACGTTCGTCGCGACGCTCGCGATCGCCGCGCGGCAGCGCAGCGCGCTCGTGGTCGTCCCCACGCTGGACCTCCTGAACCAGTGGTACGACGGGCTCTCCGCCGCGTTCGGCGTCCCGATCGGCCTGCTCGGCGGCGGTTACCACGACGTCCTCGACCTGACGGTGACCACCTACGACTCCGCGCACGCCCACATGGACCGGCTCGGCGCCCGCTTCGGCCTCGTGATCTTCGACGAGTGCCACCACCTGCCGAGCCCGTCGTACGCGCTCGCCGCAAAGATGTGCCTCGCGCCCTTCCGCCTCGGCCTCACCGCCACGCCCGAGCGCGCCGACGGCCGGGGCTACGACGACCTCATCGGCCCGATCGTCTTCCGCCGGGAGATCACCGAGCTCTCCGGGCAGTACCTCGCGGCCTACGACGTCGTCCGGCTCGAGGTGCCGCTCTCGGACGACGAGCGCGCCGCGTACGAGGCGGCGCGCGCCGTGTACATCGGCTTTCTGCGCGCGAACGGCATCCGAATGCCCGAGGGGTGGGGCCAGTTCATCCTGCTGAGCTCGCAGTCCGACGCCGGCCGCCGCGCCTTCGAGGCGTACCGCCGCCAGCGCAGCCTCGCCCTGTGCGCGCCCGGCAAGATCGACGTCCTCGCCCGGCTGCTCCACGCCCACCGCGCCGATCGCACCCTCGTCTTCACCGAGGACAACGCCACGGTCTACCAGATCTCGCGGCAGTTCCTGCTGCCGGCCATCACCCACCAGACCAAGGTGAAGGAGCGCAGCGCCATCCTCGACGCCTTCAACCGCGGCGCGCTGTCGGCGGTGGTCACCTCGAAGGTGCTGAACGAGGGGGTCAACGTGCCCGAGGCCAACGTGGCGATCGTCCTGTCAGGCAGCGGCTCGGTGCGGGAGCACGTCCAGCGGCTCGGCCGCATCCTGCGCCGGAGCGAGAACAAGACGGCGATCCTCTACGAGCTCGTGGCCCTCGGCACGAGCGAGCAGCGGGTGAGCGACAAGCGCCGGGAGCACATTGCTTACCAGTGACCTCGTCCGCGTCCGCCGCCGGGGCGGGCTTGTCGTGCCGCAGTACCTCCGCGGGGCGGCCGCCGAGCGCCTGCTGCCGGTCGCGCGGGCGTACCTCGACATCCTCTCGCAGCGCGTCGGCGAGCGCCGCGACGAGGTCGAGGCCGCGCTCGACGCCATCGAGGTGCCCGCGCGGGATCGCGTGGCCTCGCTCGGCCTGAGGAAGGTGCTCGAGGACGCCTGCGAGTACGAGGTGCAGGAGGGCGTCGATCCCGAGGCGCTCCGGCGCGAGCTGTTCCACGCGGCGGCGGCGGCGCACCGCGCCCTCGACGTCCGCGCCCGCTTCGACCGAGCCGCCGTGCTCGACGAGGTGGCCGCCCGGCTCGGCACGACGCCCGCCGCGATCGAGGCGGGCCTCTACGCCGACCTGCGGGGCGCCGAGATCCTCCGGCGCGCGGCCTCGGACGCGCCCGAGATCCTGCTGGATCGGTACAACCTGGCGCTGGCGCAGTCGATCCTCCTCCGGGCGACCCAGGTGACGATCCGCGTCGAGGGGGAGAGCGCCCAGCGCTACCGGCGGATCTTCCGGGCGGCGCGCTTTCACGGGCTCATCCACGTGGTCCAAGGCGATCCGGTCTCCGGCTACACGATCGCGCTCGACGGCCCGTTCAGCCTGTTCGATGCGGTGCAGCGGTATGGCTTGCGGCTCGCGATGTTCCTGCCGTCGGTGCTCTCGTGCGCCTCGTTCCGGCTGCGCGCCGACCTGCGCTGGGGGCGCGACAAGGAGCCGCTCGCTGTCGAGATCGGCCCGGCGGACGGCCTCCTGTACCACGGGCGCGAGCTCGCGGAGACGACGCCCGAGCTGGAGGCGTTCTGCGAGGGGTTCAGGAAGCTCGGGTCGCCCTGGACCGTGTCGCCGAACGAGCGGCTGTTCGCGCTGCCCGGAGAGGTGGTGTGCGTCCCTGACCTGGTGTTCCTGAACGCGGAGACCGGGGAAGAGGTGTACCTTGAGGCGTTCGGGTTCTGGAGCCGGGACGCGGTGTGGCGGCGCGTCGAGCTGATCCGGAAGGGGTTTCCGGCGAGGATCCTGCTCGCGGTCGGCAAGCAGCTCCGCGTGAGCGAGGAGGTGCTGGGCGACGACGAAGCCGGGGAGATCTATGTCTACCGGGCGACGATGTCGCCGCGGGCGGTGCTGGCGCGGCTGGACGGGAAGCGCGGGGGGGCGTGAGCCGCTGCGGAGGGCAATCTGGCGTCGACGACGCCCGCGGCGCTCACGGCTCCACGGTCGCGTACGCCGGCGTCCACGCCCGCTTGCCGTCGGGCCGCGTGATCCGCGCCCGCACGTACCGCTCCCCGCCGCGGAGCCGGTACGTCGCCCGCCCCTCCGTGGGCTGCTGCCGCTCCAGCACGAGCCCGCCCCGCCCGACGAACTCGACGACCGCGCCCGCCGCCACCGGCCAGACCGAGAACGCGTCCCCGGCGATCGCGATCCTCCGCAGCCTCGCCCCGGACGACGCGTAGAGCCGTCCCCCGGCGAGCGCGCTGCAGATCGCGGCGCGCGACGCCTCCCGCGAGAACACCTCGATGAACCCGCGGCCGGGCCCCGCGGGCGGCGCGCCCGACCCGGCCATGAGCTGGTGCAGATCGTCCACCGCGACGCCGACGATCCCCCCTCCCGCGGCGCCGCGCACCGTCAGCACCGCATCCCATAGCGCCTCGTGCGACGGGCGCGTCGCGTCGCCGTCCGTGTACACGTACGGGTGCCCGCTGTGGATCTCCAGGAGCTCCGCCGCAGGCGCCGCCAGGAGGTCGCCGGCGGATAGCGACCCGTCGAAATTCGGATGGTTGATGAGCGCCACGCCCCCCTCCGCCCACACACGCCCGATCGCCCACTTCAGCGCCTCCCCCTTGGTCAGGAAGGCGCCCCCGCCGATCGTCGCCCGCGTGCAGAGCGCGTTCACGTGCACGGGCTTCCCCTCTGCCCACATCGTGACCTCTTCGCCGGGGATCACGGCGAAATTCGACGTCGACGAGGGATCCTGGAACATCGCAGGATCGACGCGCTGGTTGTGGTCTGTCAGCGCCACGAAGGAATACCCGTTCTCACGGTACCAGCGGACGACGTCGCGCGGCTCGCTGTCCCCATCGCTCAGGGACGTGTGCGTGTGGATGTTCCCGCGCTGGAACACCTCCACGTCGAGCGCCTTCTCGAAGCGCGGGCGGCCCGGCGGTCCATGCCCTCCGGGGGCAGAGCCCGAATCGGGCGAGGCGCGCTCCGCCCTGCCGGCGAGCGCGAGGAGCGCCGCTGCGCCGATGAACAGGAGAGCACTCCAGCGTCCGCGCATGTTCATTGCGATGAGGAGGAGAGTATACAGAACGCCAGGGCCGCGACCAATTCACAGAGAGCGCGCCCACACCCCCGCCGCCGCGCGTTACCTCTCCCGCTCTCCGGCGCGCGCGAGGTGGTGCGCGCGTGCGCGCGCCCGTCTCCTCTTCAATTTTTAATTACCCCGGTCCACCGGCGTCCGGCGGCATACTGCTCCCGTGACGCCCCCCCTGCTCGCGCTCGTCATGATCGTCAAGGACGAGGCCCCCTCCATCCGCGAGACCCTCGCCTCGGCCAGGCCCCACGTCGACCGATTCACCCTCCTCGACACCGGTTCCACCGACGGCACACAGGCCCTCGCGCGCTCCGCCATGGCGGGCGTCCCCGGCGATCTCGTCGAGGAGCCCTTCGTCGACTTCGGCGCGACGCGCAGCCGCGCCCTCGATCTGGCCGGCGACGCGGCCGTGTTCACCCTCATGCTGAGCGGCGACGAGCGCCTCGTCGCGGGCGATGCGCTCCGTCGCTTCTGCGAGGAGCGCCGCGACGCGTCGGGCCCGGGGCACGGCGCCTACCACCTCCGCGTGCGCTACGGCGATTCCGTCTACGACTCCGCCCGGCTCGCCCGCGCCTCGGCCGGGTGGCGCTACGCCGGCGCCACCCACGAGGTGCTCTCCAAGGAGGGTGAGCTGCCCCCCTCGATCCGCGTCCCCGACGCCCACATCGTCCACGACCTCTCTCGCCGCGACGCCGCCGCCCAGACCCGGAGGTGGCAGCGCGACCTGGAGCTGCTCTCCACCGCGCTCGCCCGATCCCCCCGCGACGGCCGCACCGCCTTTTACCTCGCGCAGACGCTGGAGTGCCTCGGCCAGCACGCGGAGGCGTTCGAGGCCTACGAGCGGCGCGCCGCGCTCGGCGGCTGGAAGGAGGAGGTCTACGAATCGCTGTTCCGCATGGCGCGCACCGCCGCCGCGCTCGGGCGCCCCTGGCCCGAGGTGCAGCAGCGCTACCTCGACGCCCACGCCCACAGCCCGCACCGCGCCGAGCCGCTCTTCGCCGTCGCCTGGCACTGGTACGGACAGCGGTGCTGGCCGCTCACCTACCTCTTCGCCTCCCGCGGCGCCGCCCTCCCCTTCCCCGCCCAGGCCACCCTCTTCGTGGACGCCGACGTCTACGAGCACAAGCTGCTCGACCTCGTCGCCACCAGCGCGTTCCACGTCGGCGAGCTCGCCGCCGGCGAGGCGGCGCTGCGCGAGGCCCTCGCGCGCCGCCCCGGCGATCCGCGCCTGCTCGGGAACCTCGCGTTCTACGCGCCCGCGAAGAAGCGCTGACGCACGCGCTCGCAGCCGCTCAGCTGCCGTCGTCGTCCTTCCTGAGCCAGCCCTTGCGGCGATAGTACGTGAGCAGCCCGACGACGCTCGCCAGCATCAGGAGCCATACGAACGGATAGCCGTAATACCAGTCGAGCTCCGGCATGTTGTACGGCGAGGTCTCGTGGTGGAAGTTCATCCCGTAGATGCCTGCAATGGCGGTGACCGGGAGGAAGATCGTCGAGATGATCGTGAGCACCTTCATGATCTCGTTCATCTTGTTCGATATCCCGGAGAGGTGGAGATCCATGAGGCCCGAGCTCAGCTCGCGGTAGGTCTCGACCATGTCCATCAGCTGCACCGCGTGATCGTACGTGTCGCGCAGGTAGAGCCGCGTGTCCTTGGAGATGAGCAGGTTGTCCTCGCGGAGCAGCGCGTTGACGAGATCGCGCTGCGGCCAGATGGCGCGGCGGAGCGTGAGCAGATCCCGCTTCAGATCGTGGATCGGCTTCGACATCGGGCGCTTCGCGTCGAGGACCTCGATCTCCAGGTCCTCGATGTGCTCACCCATCCGCTCGAGCACCGGGAAGAAGCCGTCGACCACCGCGTCGAGCAGCGCGTACGCCAGGTAGTCGGCGCCGCGCTCCCGGATCGTGCCCCGCCCGACGCGAATGCGCTCCCGCACGGCCTCCATGACATCCCAGTCGGCCTCTTCCTGCACCGTCAGGACGAAGCCCTTGCCGACCAGGATGGCCAGCTGCTCGGTGCGCAGCACGCAGGGCGCGTTGACCTGCGCCATCCGCGCGATGATGAGGACGTGCTCGCCGCCGTAGACGTCCGCCTTCGGCCGCTGGGGCACGTTGACCATGTCCTCCAGCGCGAGCGGGTGGACATGGAAGATCTCGCCCAGCCGCTCGAAGGTCGCCTTGTGCCCGAGCCCCCGGACATCGACCCACGTGATGGAGGGCCGCTCGTCCGTGAGGTAGGGGATGCACTCGTCGACGGTCTGGATCTCCTTCTCGGACACGACCTCGGCGTCGTAGTCGATGACGAAGATCTTCGGCCGCCGCGTGTCCTCGATGACGAGCGTCCCGGGCGGCGACGCGGGCGGCGGCTCGTGCACGAGCCGGTCGCGCCTGGGCCGCAGCGTCGTCCGGTCGAGGTCGCCCCTCTCCTGGACCCAGGAGGCGCGCTGCTGCGGCGCGCTGCTGCGCCGCGACTCGGGGGGTAGCGTGGTGCTCGTCACGGGGGCGTGATGGTAGACCAAGATCCCGTGGCATCGAGCGCGGGATGATGCGCGGGATGACGCGCGGGAGCGAGCGCGCTCTCCCGCTCGCTCCGCGGCGCCGGGTGGCGTATGCTGATCAGGCCGCGGCAGGGAGTTGCTGGTCGGGCCGCGGCGGGGAGCGGGCGCTCGCAGGGCCGCCTCTTCCTCCCTGTCCCTGCTGGCCGGGGGAGCGCGCGACGCGCGCCGGCCTGCGCCTCGCGCCGCCCCGCGCGCCCTGCCCTTCCGGATGCCCATGGGAACGACCCTCGACATCGCGATCGGCCTCGTCAGCGTCTTCTTCCTGCTCAGCGTCCTCTGCTCGGCCATCCACGAGGCGCTCGCCGGCGTGCTCCGGCTGCGCGCGCTCAACCTCGCGCAGAGCATCGAGATCATGCTGGCCGACAGCGAGCTCGACGCGCACGTGAAGCAATCGCCCGGCGCCGCCGATACCGCCGCCCCCAAGAGCCCTCCGCTGGAGCAGGTCATGAAGCGCGTGGCGCGGCGCGCTGTCGAGCTCGTGCGCACCCGGGTGATGCCAGGACCGCTCCCGAGCCCGCTCGCGGCGAAGCTCCGCGAGCACCCGCTGATCAAGGATCTCAAGTACGGCTGGGTAGGGCCGTCCTACATCCCGTCACACGCGTTCGTGGCCGCGCTCATCGACACCTTGCGGCACGTCCCCTGGCCCGACAGCGCCGCGGCGCTGGCCCCGCAGGGCGGCGCCACACCTCCGCAGACCGGCGCCGGCGCCGGCGCCGCGCCTGTGCCGACGGGCGACGCCGCTTCCGCGCCTCTGCTGCAGGCCAGCGACGGCGTCCCTCCGCCGCAGGCGAGCGGCGCCGCGCCTGCGCCGGGCGAGATCGCGGCGGCGCCGAGCCGCGACGAGGACCCGCTCGATGAGCTCAAGCAGATCATCCGGAGCATGCCGCCGAAGAGCGATCTCCGGCGCGCCCTCACCACGATCGTCGACTCCACGGTCAAGGACATGCGCGAGGCCAACATCCGGCTGGAGCGCTGGTTCAATGACGCCATGGACCGGGCCGCCGGCCGGTACAAGCGCCGCGCGCAGCTGATCATCAGCGCGACGGCGCTCGTCCTCTGCGTCGGGTTCAACGCCGACAGCATCCGCCTCGCGGGCGCCCTCTCGCGTGACGCGGTGGTGCGCGCGCGGCTGATCGCGGCGGCGCAGGAGATCGCGAAGTCGCCGCCCCGCGCTGCGCCCCAGGCCGGCAGCATCGACCAGAACGAGGACATCATGGCCGCGATCGCCGAGGGAAGCGGCGCTCGCTCCCGGCTCACCGGGCTCGACATCGAGATCACCTGGGGCGTGAAGGCCCCCGAGCACACGAGCGTTCCGAAGCTCTGGAACGCGATCGCGGCGATCCTCGGCCAGAGCATCGTCGGCTGGATCCGCGGGGTGCTCGACAGGCTCCTGACCCCCGGCATCCTCATCACCGCGGCCGCCGCCTCCCTCGGCGCGCCGTTCTGGTTCGACCTGCTCAACAAGCTCGTGAACCTCAGGACCGTCGGCAAGAGCCCCGAGCCTTACGAGCCCCCCAAGGGCGCCGGGCCGGACACCAGCGTGACCCGCTGACCCTGCACGACGATCAAGGGGACGACACGACAGGTCGTCCTACCACGACGCTGGAAGCTCGTCGTGGGTTGGAAGCCCTCCGCTGGCGCACCCCCACGGCGCTCTGGAACCCCAGAAGATGTGATCCGTCGGAGAGATGGGCGGCGCTGTATCCAGCGAACCGGCCGGAACGACAATGATCTTGCCGTCGCGCCTCACACGCGGGACGGGACACCCGCAATGACTGCAAAACCACTTTCCGAAGCGCTGCGCCGTGGGCAGCTCATAGCGCGTGATGGCCTCTTCCCCTGACAGCCATCGGAGCTGGCTGGGATCCACGGCCAGATTCGTGGCGTGGCCCGTGCCCGTGCCTTTGCGACACCGCGAGCAGTGGCAATGGATCATCAACTGGAACGGCGGGTCGACCTCGAATGTCACCGCTCCGCAAAGGCAACCCCCGTGAATGCTGGACTTGCTCATGTGCTCTCTCCAGGCGCCTGACGCCGCGATGGAATGGGACGCTCACCCTATCCGATCTGGCCGGCGAGGATCGAGCTCGGTCCGCCCGGCGCGCCCGGAACACGACACCGTGGCCGCCCCGACACGCGCCGCGGCCGCTCCTTGGGCCGGCAGCGGCCGGCAGCGGCATTTCGCCCGCGCCTCCGAGCTGGTACGCAGGCTGCTAGATCCAGGGGACACGACCATGAAGATATTGAGCGCTTGCTTTCTGCTGGGGATTCTCGTTGGCTGTCAGAAATCCGAGGAGGCCGGCCTGCCGGCGGCGAGCTCGGGACCGAGCGCCGGCTCGAGCGCACCGGCGGCAACCGCCGCGGAGACAGCGTCGCCGGCCGCTGCGGAGGCGGCCTCGTCGGCCCCCGCGCCCGCGGCTGCGGCGCCCACCGAGCCGGCTCCGTCGTCGACCGCGCCGGCGTCTTCTGGTGCGCCGGCGTCCTTCAAGGAAGGCCGGAGCGAGTCGATCGCAGCGGCCGTCGGCCTCGGTTGCGAAGCGAAGAGCCTCGACGGCTGGCTCGAGCTGCTTTGCCGGAAGAAGAACGGGACCGGAGGGCACCCCGTTCGCGCGGTGATCCACGATCCGAGCGCGGAGGCCGCAGCCGAAAAGCCGAGCGAGCCTGTGGCGGCCGACGGCGCCGGCGAGGGGCCCGACGCGGGCCCCTCGAACGAGGTCGTCGCCGACGAGCGCGGCGAGCTCCGGCTCGTCGCACCGTTCCGGGCCGAAGCGAAGCAGAGCGTCACGCTGGAGTGGACCGACACGCGCTACGAGCTCCAGATCGACGGGACGAGCGCGAAGCTCGACTGGGCCGGCTCCGTGGTGTCGCACCGGCGCGCTTGCCAGGAGCTCCTCGATCAGAACCGAGCGCGCATCTCCGACGCGCAGAAGCTCGAAGGACCCGAGAAGGTCTCGGCGGCCGAGGCGACGCGCCTGCCGAAGTTTGGAGTCTGCCAGCCGGCGGGGCTCGGCTCCTGGGCGCTGTCGCTGACGCGATTCGCGGGCACCGGCGAGGGCGCGGCGCGGGCGCTCGCCTTCGACATCGAGGTTGTACGGATCGACCTCGATGGCAAGCGCTTCGCGGCGCCGCTGGGCACGATCGAGGTCGCGCCCGGTGGACTCGCGATCTCCGCGTTGAACGTCTATGACTTCGACGACGACGGCAACGACGAGCTCATCGTCCCCTACGAGCTCAACGCGCTTGCCGCGGGCGCGAAGCCGGCGGCGCCAAGCCCGGTCTGGACGTTCTCGAACGGAGCGGTGTCCGCCTATTCGAAGGCACCGAGCGTCTCCGGCGGCCTCGGCATCGAGCACCTCGACCATGACATGCGGCCGGACATCGGGACCTATGGTCCCTTCGTCGCGTGGCTCGGGGCGGACTGCGGCGTGAAGAGCTGCCCGTCGCGTGTGACCGGACCGAAGTTCTATTTCCACTCGGTGCAGGACGGCTCGTTTTCAGCGACCGACGCCAGCGCGACCGGGGCGCTCGGCCGCGCGTGCGGCAAGAAGCCGGCGGCGATCGTCGTGACGGCCGGCAGCGGCGTGAACGTCGCTCAGACGGCGAAGAACCTCGTCTGCGCGCGCGTGCTGGGAGCCACGCGGGAGGCGATCGAGGGCGAGCTCACGGCAAAGCGCGCAGACCTCTGCGGCGGCGCGGCGACCTGCGCGCTGTCGAGCACATTCGAGGCCTGGCTCGACGCGGCGCTCCCGGCAGAGCTGGGGACCGCCGCGAAGCCGTGAAGGCTGCAGGTATTTCGAGGCCGCGGCGCACGGCCACCCGGGCCGTTATCTGCCTTCCTTCTCCGTGAAGCCGAGCACGTGCATGCCGAACGAGGCCGCGAGGAGGATCGCCGCCTCGAGCGGGATGCGGGCGCCCTTCACGTTGTTCTTCGCCGGATCGATGAACAGATCCTGGGCTCGAGGGAACTGCGCGTTTCGAAGGTCGCAGTCCTCGAAGCGCGTCCCCGCGAAGCGGCACTCCTCGAACACCGCCCCGGCGAGGTCTGTCGCGGCGAAGACCGACTCGGTGATCGCGCACCGCTCGAAGCGCGTCTTGCGCAGCGCGAGAGAATCCATGATGACATACCGCAAGTCGCACTCCTCGAACGACACGTCGGGGAATTTCGCGATGTTCGTCCAGTCGACGCCCATCAGCTTGCAGGAGTTGAACGCCACGCCGCGCAGCGAGAGCATGGTGAGGTCGGCCTTGGTCAAATCACAGCTCTCGAAGACGCAGTTCTCGAGCCGAACGCGCGTCCAGCGGCTCTCGCCGAGCTTCGAACGCCGGAACACACAGCCGCAGAAATCTCGGCCGCTCAGGTCCGCTCGTTCCAGCGTGAGCCCATCGAACGTCTCACCGTCGAAGGAGTCCTTCCCTTCGAACGGATCCAGCTTCCCTGGGGAGATTTCTCCACCGCCGCCGGCGCCGGGCTTGGGCTTATCTCCGCTGATCGATCGTCCTCGTCCGGCCATTCCCTGCTCCAGTCCACCCAACGATTTTAGACATGGTGTCATCGCCTGGTGGTGGGCGTCAAGGCGCTCACCCGGCGCGTGACTCGGTCACGCGGTGGTTGAATGGCCGTGGCCGCCGAGCGCGTCGCCTGTGAGCACGCGCGCGCTCGGCGGGGATGCCGCGTGGCTCAGGAGAAGCCGTCGATGGCCGCGTTCAGCGTGGCGCTGGGCCGCAGCGCGGCGAACGTCTTCTTGTCGTCGAAGTGGTAGTAGCCGCCGAGGTCGACGGGCTTCCCCTGCGCCCCGATCAGCTCGCCGTCGATCTTGGACTCGTTGTCTGTCAGGGTCTGAGCGAGCTTGCCGAACTTGGCCGCCAGCTCCTTGTCCTCGGTCTGCTTGGCGAGGGACTGCGCCCAGTAGAGCGCGAGGTAGAAGTGGCTGCCGCGGTTGTCGATCTCGCCGACCTTGCGCGCCGGGCTCTTGTTGTTCTCGAGGAACAGGCCGATCGCCGTGTCCAGCGCCTTGGCGAGCACCTTGGCCTTGGCGTTGTTGGTCTTGTTGGCGAGGTCCTCGATCGAGACCTGCAGCGCCAGGAACTCACCGAGCGAGTCCCAGCGCAGGTAGTTCTCTTTCTGCAGCTGCTGGACGTGCTTCGGCGCCGAGCCGCCAGCGCCGGTCTCGTAGAGGCCGCCACCGGCCAGCAGCGGCACGATGGAGAGCATCTTGGCGCTGGTGCCCAGCTCCAGGATCGGGAACAGGTCCGTCAGGTAGTCGCGCAGCACGTTGCCGGTGACGCTGATGGTGTCGTTGCCCTCCTTCATGCGGCCGAGCGTGAACTTGATCGCCTCCACCGGGCTCTTGATCGGGAGCTCCAGGCCCTTGGTGTCGTGCTCGGACAGGTAGGTCTTGACCTTGGCGATCAGGTTCTTGTCGTGGGCGCGGTTCTCGTCGAGCCAGAACACCGCCGGGGCGCCCGTGGCGCGCGCGCGGGAGACGGCCAGCTTGACCCAATCCTTGACCGCGATGTCCTTCGTCTGGCAAGCGCGGAAGATGTCGCCGGCTTCGACCTTCTGCTCCAGCAGGGCGTTGCCGGAGGCGTCGACGATACGCACCGTGCCGCTCTCGGCGATCTTGAAGGTCTTGTCGTGTGAGCCGTACTCCTCCGCGGCCTGCGCCATCAGCCCCACGTTCGGCGAGGTGCCCATCGTGCGCGGATCGAACGCCCCGTGCTGCTTGTGGAACTCGACCGTGGCCTGGTAGATGCCAGCGTAAGAGCGATCGGGGATCGTGAACTTGGTGTCATAGAGCTTGCCATCCGTGCCGTACATCTTGCCGCTGGAGCGGATAGCCGCCGGCATCGAGGCGTCGATGATCACGTCCGAGGGCACGTGCAGGTTGGTGACGCCGCGGTCGGAGTCGACCATGGCCAGCGTCGGGCGTTGCTCGTAAACGGCCTTGATGTCCGCCTCGATCTTCGCCTTCTCGTCTGCCGGCAAGCTCTGGATCTTGGTGTACAGGTCGCCGATGCCGTTGTTCGGGTCGAAGCCGACCTTGGCCAGCGCGGCCGCGTTCTTCTCGAGCGCCTCGGCATAAAACACGCTGACGGCGTGCCCGAAGAGGATCGGGTCGCTGACCTTCATCATCGTGGCCTTGAGATGCAGGGAGAACAGCACACCCTGCTTCTTCGCGTCCTCCACCTGCTCGGCGTAGAACGCGCGCAGGGCCTTGGCGCTCATCACGCTGGCGTCGACGACCTCGCCCGCCTGCACCTTGACGCTCGGCTTGAGCACGGTCGTCTTGCCGCCAGCGACGAGCTCGATCTTCAGCTCTTGCGCCTTGTCCACAACGACCGACTTCTCGCTGCCGTAGAAGTCGCCGCCCGACATGTGCGCGACGTGGCTCTTCGAGTCACGGCCCCACGCGCCCATCGAGTGCGGGTGCTTCTTGGCGTAATCCTTGACGGCGGGCGAGGCGCGGCGATCGCTGTTGCCCTCGCGCAGGACGGGGTTCACGGCGCTGCCAAGCACCTTGGCGTAACGCGCCTTGATCGCCTTCTCCTCCTCCGTCTTCGCCTCGGAGGGATAGTCCGGCACGGCGTAGCCCTGCTGCTGCAGCTCCTTGATGGCGGCCACGAGCTGCGGGATGGAGGCGCTGATGTTGGGTAGCTTGATGATGTTGGCGTTGGGCGTCTTGGCCAGCTCGCCGAGCTCCGCCAGGTGGTCGCCTAGCTTCTGGCTGTCCGTCAGGCGCTCGGGGAAGTTGGCGAGGATGCGGCCCGCCAGGGAGATGTCGCGCGTCTCGACCCGGACCCCGGCGGCCTTCGTGAACGCCTCGACGATCGGGAGGAGCGAATAGGTGGCCAAGGCCGGCGCCTCGTCCGTCTTCGTGTAAATAATGGTAGAATTTTGCGTTTCCACTGTTTTCTCGAGGGTTGAACGGGGTCGGGATTGTTGGAAAGGTTTCGCCCGGTGCCAAGGGCCCGTCGCACCGGCACAATGCCTGGCACCGAAATTTGCGCAAGCCCCTGGCTCCGGGCCGAGTGGCCGCCGACCTGGCCCGCCGGATGCACGAGCGGCGCGTCGTGGCAGAGCCGCTGCCGAAGCGCGGCGCGGCGCAGCGCGTAACGCGTAAGTAGAAGAAGCCGGCTCGCTGCGCGATGAGGTGTGCGCGACAAGCGACTCGGGCGGCATCGCGGGCGTCAGAGGGCGAGGTCGTGGGGACTGTGGAGCGCATTCGGGCGCGACGCAGCGCGCAAAACGCGGCGCATCGGCGCGCCGCAGGCACACTTCACCCTTGACATGCACCCCTCTGGCCCGCCGTGCTCTTGCGGCAGGCTGCGTGGCCTCCCCGAGCGTCTTACGACGAAGGATGGTGTTCTTCCAGCACGGCGGCCCTCGGTCGGGTGAGCGCGCTGGAACGCCAGTCGCGCCACCTCGCCGCCGGAGGTGGCGAGCTCCTGGCATCGGCGCCTGACGAACCCGGCAGACGGCTGCGCGCAACGGCTTGCTCGATCACGCAGGCTGCGCGCACGGCTCCCACGAACAAATCTCCACCGCAGTAGTGCATGCCGGCGACCAGCCCGGACAAGGACCCGTCTCGAGGGGTTGGTGGAACCTCGCGCCCGGCGAGTGCGCCGTCGCCGTTGTCGGGAGCGTTTGGCTTCAACCCCTGTGGGTTCATGCACGTAGTACGTCGAGCAGCAGGCGCTGGGGCAGCGTCGCGAAATTTTGCGTAGAATCGAGCGCTTTTACCATCTACAACGCAGATGTGACGACAGGCTGCGCCGAGGTCGCGGACCTCGACATCGCCGGATCCTTCACGGGCGACGACGGCACCTACAGCTTCCGGCCGTGAGGCATCTCGTCATGCGCGTCATGGCAGCGTGAAGGTGAGGGTGAATGGTCCGGAAACGCTCTGGGTCCAGCCAGCCATGAAGAAGTAGGATCCCGTGCACATGCAGCGGCCCCACGCGGTGCCGCTCTCGTTGCGCACCTGCACGCCCGGCGAGCCGTCAGCGCACGTGAAAGAGCCCTGCTTGCCGGGCGCGCAGGCGTGGAGACCCCTGCCGGCGCGATCAGGGATCCGGGACGAGCGGGTCGAAGAGGGTCTCCTCGTCGCCGCCGAAGCCAGCGTGGAAACCGCCCCCGTCGTTTTTCACGCGGCTGTCGATCGGCCCCACGGGCAGGCCGTCATCGCAGTCCCCGCCCGCCTCGCGACAACAGTTCTTGTACGCTTCCTTGGCAAACCAGACACAGATCCGGAAATCGCTCCGGTCCGGCAGGTCGTGACAGCTCGCCTCGTAGTCCTGGTAGTTCTCGTCGCACTCCAGCAGGGTGGGCCCGAGCGCCGCGCGCACCTCGCCGACGTCCTCGTCGTGTTCCTCCAGCGGAGTCTGTTGCTGGATACATGCTGTCGTCAGAGACGACAGGGCCAACCCCAGCGCGAGCGCCAAACGGACCGTGGGCTTCATTCCATCCATCTCCTCGAGGCAAAGGGGGCGCAGACCGCATCGCAGCGGAGCGCTCTGACCGGCACGTGCGCAGCGACGCGAGCGGGTGACCGGCCGCGCGTCCTCCGAGCAAAAGGCCGGAGGCCTGCGGACGGACGCGGAGGGGAGGTCGGCGCCTCGTGGACCTCCTCGTCTGGGCTTGGTACGCGGATCCCGGCGGAGCGGTTCCACGGAGCGCGTCAGCGCACGCGAATCCGGCACCACTGCAATGCGTGGTGGTGGCTGCAGCCTCCACCTGCCGGAGGTTGCAGCCTCCAGCTGCCGGAGGTTGCCGCCTCCATGGGATTGCGCGGTACGAATCGGTGACGCCAGCCTGGCAGATCGGAGCGAACGGCGGGCTCGATCGCCGGCGAGGTTGGTGACCTCTCTGTGCCGGCCGCAGGTTGACCATGCCCTGATTCGCGTTGGACGACACCAATTTATCCCCAGTAGAATAGATGTGCGTGCGGGCCGCGCCAGGCCCCCTGAGCAAACAGCGAACTCTCCTCGAGAAACGAGCGTTTCTGCGACGAGCGTTGAAGGAGCGCGGCTCTCGCGATCCATTGCTCCGGCACACGCATTGCTGTGGCGCCCGTCACCCCAGCGCACTGGCGACGCGCAGGCCGCGAACTCGCCGGAGCGCAATGGTCAAGGAGAACATCGATGACGACGCGAAGACAAGGCCGTGATGGCCTGCTGATGACTCTCGTCCTGGGTACGATCGTGGCGAGCGGCTGCGTGGCCGAGAGCGACGACACGGGCGAGGAGACCACGTCGGAGGCGAGGCAGCGCTCGGTCGTGTTGCTCGGCAACATCTTTCAGAACGGCACGCTGGTCTCGTTCGAGAACATCACGAACATCACCGGCATCGACATGACGAAGATCGTCGGGTTGACCGCGTGCGACCCGAAGGCGCTGTACGCCGTGGAGCAGAACGCCGGCCCTACCTACGCGCTGTGGTTCAGCAACGACAGCGGTCAGAGCTGGAAGAAGCAGACGACGGCGGGCAAAAGCAAGGAGATCGCGTGCGACCACGCGCAGCTCGCGACGCTCGATGCGAGCAAGAACCTGTGGGTCGCGCCGCTGCAGGCGAACGGCGTGATCGGCGCGTGGTCGCAAGCGCCGACGAGCGTGAAGGTCGATCGCATCCAGGGCGGCGACGGCTCGATCTACGGCGTGAAGGTCGTGGCGTCGGGCAAGGATGTTTATGTGGCGTCGGCGAAGTCGATCAACGCGGCCCTCGATTGGGGGTCGCCGATCGCGAACATCGGCGCGACGCAGGTGACAGGCACCGGCCTGACGCGCTCGGGCACCGATGATTGGGCGATCGGGAACACGCTCGCGTGGTCGCGACGCGCGTTCGCGCTCGAGACGAACGGTACGATCAGCACCAACCCGACGCTGCTGGACGGCCAGAACCTGTGGACCGGGATGAACACCGGGTCGGAGCGCTACCTGACGCTGACGGCCGCGGCGCCGAACATCCTGTTCGGCATCCAGGACAGGAACGGCGTGAAGCAGATCAACCGCATTCGCATCGACGAGACGAGCTGCTCCGACGGCGTGGACAACGATCGGAACGGGCTCACGGACGGCGAGGATCCGGCGTGCGTCCAGACCGTGGCGAACACCTTCTGCTCGACGCGCTCCGCCGGCGACTACTGCGCGGATCGCTTCCAGCCGAGCACCTTCCTCGATCAGTCGAACCAGAACGCGTCGCTCGTCCACTGCTCGGGCGGCGTCGCCACGTCGATCACGCCGGGCGTGTGCGCGCGCAATCCCAACACGTCCATCACGAACGCGGACAGCCTGCCGTCGCTCGATTCGCTGACACCGGCGGACCCGCCGAACACCGGCCGTTACTGCAACGTGCACTGGCCGGATGGCTCGTGGGGCTTCAACTGGACCGGCTCGACGCCGTGCACGACCCTCCTGAACCAGAAGCCGAACGGCAAGATCGTGCGCGCGGGCCTGTACTCGACGAACGCGGCAAACCACGTGTTCGCGGCGTGCAACGACGGCTGGGTCGGTCCGTCGGGATCCGCGGGCGTGGCGCCGCTCCAGGCTGTGTACAACGCGGTCGGCAAGACGACGAACGCGTGCATCTTCCAGGTGTCGGCCGGTGCGCTGCCGTTGTTCGACAGGATGTTCATCCACGAGCTGCCGCTGCCACGCCTGGCGAATCCGTTCGTGCACAACCGCACGGCGGTGCCGCTCGCGCAGTTCGGCAACGGTGACACCGGCACGGGGTTCGTCGACCGCTTCGGCGCCAAGATGGGCGGACCGCGCGAGCCCGCGTACGATAACCCGCTCGACGAGGGCCGCCCGCTGTACGCGCCCGCGAACGGCGTCGTGATCACGAACGGCTCGCGCGTCCGCGACGTCAGCCAGTTTGGCTGCGGAGGCACGCCGAACCAGGGCGAGCTCTATGTGAAATACAGCGTCGGCTCGAGCGCGACGTACCGCGAATCCTTCGTCGTGTATTACGCGCACGTGCGCAAGCGGCTCGTCGTCGACGGGCAGACCGTGAAATCGGGCCAGATCCTCGGCTATGTCGGGGCGGGCGGCTGCACGGGCGGGTTCGGCCACCTGCACACCGGCGTGTTTCGCCTGAGCAACACGAACGCGCACACGGCCGCCGCGCCCGAGCTCGGTTATCACATGAACTTCCAGGCGAACAACGACGATACCGGCACCAACACGGGCGGTCACAACTCGATCGATCCGCTGGGCTGGGCGAATTTCAGCGCCTTCGATCCGTGGGCCTATACCGAGTGGAACACGGCCACGAGCTACGGCTTCACGGGCATCGGCGCGTGGAGCGTGAACCTGTTCAAGGCGGGCAAGGCGTTCCGCTACCCTTGAGGGGGAAGACCTGACGTTAACCACGCCTCGCGCAGCGTTCTCCTACATCCGAACGTAAACGTAAACGTAAACGTAAACGTAAACGTAGACGTAAACGTTTACGTGGTCGTGGTCGTGGTCGTTCACGGCCGACCGTTGACGACCACGACCACGACCACGTCCACGTCCACGTCCACGTAAACGTTCACGTTGGTGACTGATGGTGGGGTGCGGGCTTCGGTGACCGAACGAGCTTGGTTAACGCCTATCTTCCATGGTGCTCATGGGTGGAAGCTCGTCGACGCACAGCATCACGCCGCCGGGGACGTGTCGACGGCTGCCGCGAGCACGATTCTGACGTGATGCGCTGGAAGCTACCCCGAAGGTGGGGAGGGGGACCAACTCAGGGTGAGGCGGAAGCCGGATTTGTCTATCGGCCCACAAGAGCAGGCGTGAGGTCGGGGTCCCCGAATTCAGACAAGGTCCATCAATCGCCAACACCCGCATCCTCCCAAATACACACTGGCGTCGTGGTGTCCATACTTCATACTGCGTAGCGTGTGCATCGCGCCCCCTCGCGATGCGGCCGATATCGATTTAGCAAGTTTTTGCCAGCCCTGGCCCAGCTTGGCGCCTGCTTCTCCTGCCCAGGTGACAGGCGGCCCTGATGTCTGAGGAGCGTACGACAGATCAGCAAGCACGGTGTGCGTGCAGGTGTGCGCGCGTCGAACGTGTCGACGCGACGCGCGGTTACTCCACGCCCACCGATGCACCGACCCCTATCATCAACAAGGAGGTCATCCGCGATGGACGAAATTTGCTATTCCCCGCTCTCTCTGGAGCAAGAACGTGCTTGGGTACAAGCCCGTAGCGGAGGCGCCGCGCCGGGCTTGCACGAAGGGGGCGCGGCGTGGCTGGACGGCGAGCTGGATGTGCCCAGGCTGGTCCATGCCATCGAGAGGCTCACGGCGCGTCAGGCGATCCTGAGGACATCCTTCGCAGAGCACGAGGGGCAGCCGGTGCAGGTCGTCTCGCCGCGGGCAGACATCGCCTTCGTCGAGGTGGATCTCGGCGCCGCGGGGCAGCCCTCCTCGGATGGAGCCGCGCTCGCGATGGCTCGCCGGGAGCTCTCTCGGCCCCTCGATCTGGAGCGCGGTCCCCTCTGGCGAGTGAGCCTCATCCGGGTGCATCCAAGGCGCCACCTCATCGCGCTCTCCATGCACCCCCTCCTCTCGGATGGCAAACCGAGCGTGGCGCTGTTCTTTTCGGAGCTGTTCGACGGCTATCATGGCATCGAGCGGCAGGCGCCGCCGATAGGCTACCAGGACCACGCACGGCGGCAGCGGGAGCACAGGACCGCCGAGCTCCTCGACCAGCAGCTCGCGCACTGGCGTCGCGAGCTCTCGGGGGCACCGGAAGCGCTGGAGATCCGGACGGATCGGCCGCGGCCCGCGGTGCGGACCTTCGCCGGAGGTTCGGTGGAGTGCGCGCTCGATCAGGAGCTCGTGCGAGGGCTCCGCGCGCTGGCCCGGGAGGAGGACGTGGCGCTGTCCACGGTCCTGCTGGCGGGAATGCACGCCGTGCTCCACCGCCATACCGGCCAGGACGACGTCCTCATCGGCGTTCCGCTGTCCGGACGAGACGAGGAGACCCAAGGCCTCATCGGGGCATTCGGCAATCTCGTGACCGTACGGGGCAGGCCGGGCGCGGATCCGAGCTTTCGCGCGCTCCTGCGTCAAGTGCGCCGCTCCCTGCAGGAGGGGAGCGAGAATGGGGACCTCTCCTTCACCTCTCTGGTCGAGCAGCTCTCGCTGCCGCGGGATCCAAGCCGCCCACCGCTCGTCCAGGCCACCTTCTCCAGCGAGCCGAGCACGCCGGAGCCGAAGCGAGGCGCTCTGCTCACGCTGACGGAGGTGGCGCTCGAGGCGACCGAGGTGGCCTTCGAGCTCGCCGTCCGTGTCGAGGAGGCCGACGCGGGCCTCTTCGCGCGGGTCGACTACAATCGAGACCTCTTCGATCGCGTGACGGTCGAGCGGCTGCTCGGGCACTGGGCGGTGCTGCTCCGCGGGGCGGCGGGCGGCCCGGAGCAGCGCGTCTCGGAGCTGCCGATCCTGACCGAGGAGGAGCGCCGCACGCTGCTCGCGTGGAACCGCGGCGAGGTGTTCGATCCGCCGCGCGACAGGCTGCATGAGCGGGTCGAGGCGCACGCCCGGCGCACCCCGTCCGCGGTGGCGGTGGTGTTCGAGGGACAGCGTCTCACCTATGCCGAGCTGGATCGAAGGAGCAACCAGATTGCCCACCTCCTCCGGGAGAGCGGCGCGGGGCCCGAGGTCCCGATCGGCGTCTGCCTGGAACGATCGCTCGAGATGATCGTGGCGCTGCTCGGCGTCCTCAAGTCCGGCGGCGCCTATGTCCCGCTCGACCCCTCTTACCCGGCGGACCGGCTCGCCTTCCTGCTGGAAGACGCCGGCGTCCCCGTGATCCTCACCGAGGAGCGCTTCGCCTCCCGGCTGCGGAGCGGGAGCGCGAGGGTGGTGTGCCTCGACGCGGATCAGGCCATCATCGAGCGACAGCCCGAGGACAAGGTAGGGCCCGCGCCGAACGAGGGCCCGGGCGACCTCGCGTACATCATCTACACCTCGGGATCGACCGGGAAGCCCAAGGGGGTGATGGTTTCCCACGCCAACGTGGTTCGCCTCTTCGACCACACCGCCAGCGCGTATCACTACAGCGACCGCGACGTCTGGACGCTGTTCCACTCGTATGCCTTCGATTTCTCCGTCCTGGAGATCTTCGGCGCGCTCTGCCACGGCGGACGGCTGGTCGTGGTCCCGTTCGTCACCAGCCGAACGCCGGACGCGTTCTACAGGCTCCTCGGCGATGAAGGGGTGACCGTCGTCTGCCAGACGCCCTCGGCGCTCCGCCAGCTCATCCACGCCGACGCGGCGGCCGAGCCAGCGCTCCGCGACCGCCTGCGGCTGCGTCTCGTGATGTACGGCGGCGAGGCGTCCGACGTGGCCGCGCTCAAGCCGTGGTGGGACCGCCACGGGGACGAGCACCCCAGGCTCGTCCACGTCTATGGCCCCACCGAGACGACCGTGATCGCCACCCACCGCGCGATGGGAAAGCCGGATCTGGAGCGGCCGTGGTCGAGCTCGATCGGCGTCGCATTCCCCGACGTCCGGGTGCTCCTCCTCGATCGCAACCGCGCGCCCGTCCCCGTCGGCGTCGCCGGCGAGATCTACATCGGCGGCCCCGGCGTGGCGCGCGGTTACCTGAACCGCCCCGAGCTCACGCAGGAGCGCTTCGTCCAGGATCCGTTCGGCGACTCGCCGGATTCACGCCTGTACAGGACTGGCGATCTCGCGCGTTACCTCGCCTCGGGCGAGATCGAGTTCCTCGGCCGCATCGACGATCAGGTGAAGATCCACGGCCACCGCATCGAGCTCGGCGAGATCGCGGCGGCGCTGTGCCAGCACCCTGGGGTGCGCGAGGTCGCGGTGGTGGTGCGCGAGGACGCGCCGGGCGACAAGCGGCTCGTGGCGTACGTCGTCCCCCGCGCGATCCAGGGCGCCTCTGCCAGCGACGAGCAGGCGCTCCTCCCCGCGCTGCGCGCCCTCGCGCAGGGCCAACTGCCAGGCTTCATGGTCCCGTCCGCCTTCGTGGCGCTCGACGCGCTCCCCACGTCGCCGAACGGCAAGGTCGACCGCAGAGCGCTCCCTGCGCCCGGAGGCGCACGCCAGGAGCTCGCACACGCCTTTGTGGCGCCGCGCTCCGAGCTGGAGGAGGCGCTCGCCGGCCTCTGGAAGGAGCTCCTGCGCGTGGAGCGCGTGGGCGTGCACGACAGCTTCTTCGAGCTGGGCGGCAGCTCGCTGCACGCCGTCCAGCTGTTCTCCCGCCTCCGCGGGGCCTTCGGGATCGACATCGGGTTCCAGGAGCTCTTCGAGCATCCGACCGTCGCCGGGCTCGCCGCGCTGGCGATGGGGGGCGACCGCGCGGCCCCCCGGAGGGAGCATGCCATTCCAAGAGGCGCCCGAACAGGGCCAGTCCCCCTGTCGTTCGCACAGGAGCGCATGTGGTTCCTCTACCGGCTAGCGCCGGAGAGCAGGGCCTACAACTGCCTCTGTCCCTTCCGCCTCACCGGCGAGATCCACATCGCGGCGCTCGACAGGAGCCTGCGTGAGCTCGTCCGCCGTCATGAGATCCTGCGCACCGTCTACACGGAGATCGACGGCCTGCCCGTCCAGATCGTCGTCGAGGACGCCTCTTTCCGGCTCGACGTCGCGGACCTCCAGCACCTCTCCGAGGACGAGCGCGAGGCCGAGGCGGAGCAGCTCATCGCCGCGGAGGCCCAGAGGATCTTCGATCTGAAGCGCGGCCCCGTCTTCCGGGCAGGGCTGCTCCGGCTCGGGCCACGCGATCACCTCCTCTGGCTGCACATCCATCACATCGCCATCGACGGCTGGTCGCTCGAGGTGGCCTACCGCGAGATCGCGGCGCTCTACGAGGCCTTCTGTCGGGACGCTCCCCCTCCCTTGCCGCAGGCGCCGCTCCAGTACGCCGATTTCGCCTCGTGGCAGCGCGAGCAGATGACCGAAGAGACGCTGTCGGAGCTGCTCGCCGGCTGGAAGCAGAGGCTCCTCGATGTGCCGCCCTTGCTCGAGCTTCCGAGCGATCACGTCCGGCCGCCGGTCCAGACCTTCCGCGGCGCGACCCTGCCGTTCCAGCTCGATCCAGAGGTGGGAAGGGCCGTCCGGGACCTCGGCGCGCGAAACGACGTGACCGTGAACATGGTCCTCCTGGCCGTGTTCGCCGCCCTGCTCCACCGCACCACGCAGCGCGACGACCTCCTGATCGGCCTGCCGAGCGCGGGCCGGGATCACGCCGATCTCGAGGCGGCGATCGGCTTCTTCGTCAACGTGGTCCCCATCCGGATCGACGTCTCCGGCGAGCCGTCGTTCGAGGAGCTGCTCCGCCGCGTGAGGGACGTCTGCGTGAACGCCTATGCGCACGACAGGCTCCCGTTCGAGCGGCTCGTCCAGGAGCTCCAGCCGGTGCGCGACCCGAGCTACAGCCCGCTGGTGCAGATCGTGTTCGCGCCGCAGCCGCCTGCGGAGCGCGATCTCCACCTCACCGGGGTCGAGGCGCGCGCCGTCGACACGGACACGCAGAAGACGATCTTCGACGTGTCGCTCTATGCCTGGGAGACCGCCGGCGGCGTGGCCGGGATGCTGGAGTACAGCACAGACCTCTTCGAGCGGGCGACGATGGCGCGGATGCTGGAGCACCTCTTCACGCTCCTCGCCGCAGCCACCTCGGATCCTGCGCGCTCCGTCGCGTCGATGCCGCTGCTCCCGGAGCGCGAGCGGCGCCAGCTGCTCGTCGAATGGAACGACACAGGCGCTGATTTCCCCCGCGACAGGAGCGTCCTGGACCGGTTCGAGGAGCAGGCGGCGCGCGCGCCGCGCGCCGCCGCGGTCGTGTCCGATCGCGGAGCGCTCACGTACGGGGAGCTCGATCGCCGGGCGAACCGGCTCGCGCACCGCCTGCGCGCGCTGGGCGTCGAGGCCGATACCCTGGTCGCCATCTGCGCGGAGCGCTCGCTGGAGCTGGTGGTCGGGATCATCGGAGTCCTCAAGGCGGGCGCGGCGTATCTCCCGGTGGACGCGGAGATCGCGAGAGAGCGGCTGGCGTTCATCCTCGAGGACTCCGGGGCGCCGGTGCTCCTCACGCAGGCGCACCTCGCCGATCGCCTCCCGCCGTTCGCGGGCGCGGTGATCCACCTCGACGCCGACGGGCCGGCGCTGACGGCGCGGGACGGGTCGCCCCCTCCGGTGTGCGCAGGCCCCCGGGACCTGGCCTATGCCATCTACACCTCGGGCTCGACAGGCCGCCCGAAGGGCGTGCTCGTGGAGCACCGGAGCCTCATGAACCTGGCGGCGTGGCACACGCGGCGCTTCGCCGTCTCCAGCGTGGATCGCGCGACCCTCGTCGCGAGCCCCGGCTTCGATGCGTCGGTATGGGAGCTCTGGCCGTACCTGTGCGCGGGAGCGTGCCTGTTCATCCCCGGGGAGCCGCTCCGCCGTTCCCCGGAAGAGCTTCAAGCGTGGCTCCTCGCGCGAAAAATCACCGTCTCGTTCTTGCCCACGCCGATGGCGGAGGAGCTCCTGCGCCTCGACTGGCCTGCTTCCGCGGCGCTCCGGTGCCTGCTCACCGGAGGAGACAAGCTCCGCGTCTGGCCTGCCGCGGCGCTCGCCTTCGACGTCGTGAACAACTATGGACCGACCGAGGGGACCGTCGTCGCCACCTCGTGCCCGGTGCCGAAGGCGCGGCCGGACGGCTGGACAGCGACGGTCGACCCCTCGATCGGCCGCCCCATCGACAACATGCGGGTCTACCTCCTCGATGCGCGCGGGGAGCTCGTCCCGGTGGGCGTCCCGGGCGAGGTCTACCTGGGGGGCGCCGGTGTCGCCCGCGGGTACCTGCGCCGGCCCGAGCTCGACGCCGCACGGTTTCTGCCCGATCGGTTCTCGGACGAGCCGGGCGCGCGCATGTACCGCACCGGCGATCGCGCCCGGTGGCTCCCCGACGGGAACATCGAGTTCCTGGGGCGGATCGATAACCAGGTGAAGATCCGTGGTTATCGCATCGAGCTCGGCGAGATCGAGGCCGTGCTGCGAGAGCACCCCGCCGTGGAAGAGGCCGTCGTGGTGGCGCGGGAAGACACGAAAGGCAACAAGCGGCTGGTCGCTTACGTCATCCCTCGCCTCGAGAACGGCGGCGCCGCGGAGCAGACCCCGGCCGTGCAAGCGGAGCACGTCTCGGCGTGGCAGGCGCTGTACGACGGCACCTACGGGAAGGGCGGCGCCGGCGTGGATCCGGGCTTCAACATCACGGGCTGGAACAGCAGCTACACCGGAGATCCCATCGACGCCGGGGCGATGCGCGCCTGGCGGGACCACACGGTCGAGCGGATCCTCTCGTTCCAGCCGCGCCGGGCGTGGGAGATCGGCTGTGGGACCGGACTCTTGCTCTTGCAGCTGGCCCCGCAGTGCGCCGCCTACCTCGGGACGGATTTCTCGGAGAGGGCGATCTCGCTCCTCCGCCCCGAGCTCGCGCGCGGCACGCTCTCGCATGTGTCGCTGCAGCGCCGGGAGGCGAACGACTTCAGCGGGGTCGCTCCGGGCAGCTTCGATGTGATCCTCCTGAACTCGATCGTGCAGTACTTCCCCAGCGCCGATTACCTGCGCTCGGTGATCGAGGGCGCCGTGCGCGCGGTGGCGCCTGGTGGCGTCGTGTTCCTGGGCGATATCAGGAGCCTCCCGCTGCTCGAGGCGTTTCACACCTCGGTGCAGCTTCACCGCGCGCCCGCGGATGTGACCTCGGGCGAGCTGGAGGCCCGGGTGCGGCGGGCGGCCCTCGCCGAGAAAGAGCTCGTCCTCGCGCCCGGGTTCTTTCACGCGCTGCGCGGCCAGGTCCCGGGCGTGGAGCACGTGGAGTGCTGGCTCAAGCGGGGTTCAGGCTCCGACGAGATGACGCGCTTCCGTTATGACGTGGTCCTGCACGTGGGCGTCGCGCCCGAGCCCGTCGCCATCGGCCGATCCCTGGACTGGGCTGCCTCGAAGGGCCTCGCGGGCGTCGAGCGAGCGCTGCGCGAGGAGGGATCCGGCGCGCTGGAGGTCCTGGGGATCCCGAACGCGCGCGTGGTCGCCGACGAGATCGCCGCGAGCCGGCTGCGGGAAGGAAGCGGCGCCGAGCTGGACCGCGCCGCGATGGCGGCGATCGAGCCAGAGGCGCTGTGGGCGCTCGGCGCGCGCCTCGGCTGCTCGGTCCGGATCACCGGGTCGAGGACCTCGGGCCCGGGCTGCATGGACGTGCTGTTCGAGCGCTCGGGCGGCGCGCCGCGACCGCGCGCCTGGATCCAGGCGCGACCCGGGGAGACGTCGCCGGCCCGGCCGCTCGCGAACAGCCCTCTCCGGCGGGAGAAGACGCGCGCGATGCCCGCAGGCCTGCGCGATCTCGCGGCGGCCAAGCTCCCCGACTACATGGTTCCGGCCGCCTTCGTGAAGCTCGACGCGCTGCCGCTCACCGCGAACGGGAAGGTCGACATGGCGGCTCTTCCGGCCGACGACCGCGCCGACGACCGCGCGAAGCCCGAGCCACGGGCGGCCGAGCCGCGGGCGGCGCCGGCCCCCGCCGGGGCCATCGAGGTGATCCTGGGCGAGATCTGGCGCGAGGTGCTCGGGATCGACGAGGTCGGCCTCGATGACCCGTTCTTCGAGCTCGGCGGCCACTCGCTGCTCCTCACCCGGGTCCGCGCCGGCATCCGGGCGCGGCTCGGCGAGGACGTGCCCATCATGGATCTGTTCCAGTACCCGACGATCCGCGCCCTCTCTGCCCATCTACGGAGGAGCCCTCTGGCGGCGGCCCCGGGAGAGAGCGCCGTCTCGACGCGTGGACGGGGCGCCGCGGCCCCCGCGACCGAGGCTCCAGCGCGGGAGGCGATCCCCGAGAACGCCATCGCCATCATCGGGATGGCCGGTCGCTTCCCGAAGGCGCGCAGCGTCGAGGCGCTGTGGTCGATGCTCAGGGACGGGGGCGAGGGGATCGACTTCTATTCGTCCGACGAGCTGAAGGCGCTCGGCGTGGAGTCGGAGCTCATCTGGTCGCCCAAGTTCATCCCGGCGGCCGGCCTGCTCGAGGACGTCATGTGCTTCGACGCGGCGTTCTTCGGCTACAGCCCGCAGGAGGCCGTGCTCATGGACCCGCAGCAGCGGATCTTCCTCGAGTGCGCCTGGGAGGCCATGGAGAGCGCCGGGTACAACCCGCTCGCCTACCCGAAGCCGATCGGCGTGTTCGCCGGGAGCGACGCCCCGAGCTACTGGATCGAGCGCGTCGGGCCGCCTCCGGCCGCGCCGAACTCGGAGCACTACCGGATCTACACCGGGAACATCACCGATTCCCTGACCACACGCGTGGCCTACAAGCTGGGGCTCCGGGGGCCCGCCGTGAGCGTCATGACGGCGTGCTCGACGTCGCTCGTCGCGGTGCACCTCGGCTGCCAGAGCCTCCTCACCAGGGAGAGCGACATGGTCCTCGCGGGGGGAGTCGGCCTCCTCTCGCCGCGGAGGATCGGTTATCTCCACGAGGAAGGCTCGGTCACGTCGCCCGACGGCCACTGCAGGCCTTTCGACGCCGAGCCGAGCGGCATCGTGGCCAGCAACGGTGTTGGCCTCGTCGTCCTCAAGCGGCTGAAGGACGCGCTGGACGACGGCGACACGATCCACGCCGTGATCCGCGGCTCCGCCGTCACCAACGACGGCGCGCTCAAGGTGGGTTACACGGCGCCGAGCCTGGAGGGGCAGATCGAGACCATCACCCGGGCCCACGCCGCTGCCGGCGTGAGCCCGGAGAGCATCACGTACGTGGAGGCGCACGCCGTGGGCACGCGGCTCGGCGACTCGATCGAGGTGGCCGCGCTGTCGCGGGTGTTCCGGAAGGCGACCGACCAGGTCGGCTTCTGCGCGCTCGGCTCGGTGAAGAGCAACCTCGGGCACCTGCGCGCGGCCTCCGGGGTGACCGGACTCATCAAGGCGGCGCTGTCGCTGGAGCACGAGCTCATCCCCGCGACGCTCCATTTCCGTCGCCCCAGCCCCGAGATCGATCTCGCGAGCAGCCCGTTCTTCGTCAACGCCGCGCCGCGCGCGTGGAAGCGCGGCGGAGCCCCGCGCCGCGCCGCGGTGAGCGCCTTCGGTATCGGCGGCACGAACGCGCACGCCGTGGTCGAGGAGGCCCCGGAGAGGGCGCCGTCCGGCCCGTCCAGGCGCTGCCAGCTGCTCGTCGTCTCGGCGAGGACAAGCGCCGCGCTCGAGCGGAGCACCGATCGGCTGGCCGAGCACCTGCGGCGCGTGCCGGAGAGCTCGCTCGCCGACGTCGCGTTCACCCTGCAGCGCGGCAGGGTGCCTTTCGCCCACCGCCGCGCGGTGGTGTGCGCGGATCCGGCCTCGGGAGCGGCCTGCCTCGATCGGCGCGACCCCGCCCGCGTCTTCACGCAGGTCGCCGGCAAGCGGCCGCCGGAGGTCGTCTTCATGTTCCCCGGCGCGGGCGCGGAGCATGCCGGCATGGGGCGCGAGCTCTACCTGAACGAGCGCGTTTACCGCGAGAACATCGACCAGTGCGCCGACCGCTTCCGTGACGAGCTGTCGGTCGATCTCCGCGACTGGCTATTCCCCGAGGCGCAGGGGCGCGCTCGCGGCGACGCGGAGCTCGGATCCCCGCACCTCCGCGCGGCCGCCCTCTTCTCGACCGAGTACGCCCTGGCGCAGCTCCTGATGTCGTGGGGGATCCGCCCGGCCGCGCTGTTCGGCCACGGCGTGGGCGAGATCGCCGCCGCGTGCGTCGGCGGCGCGCTCTCGCTCGACGACGCGGTCGTACTGTGCGGGCGCGCGGAGGAGGCCGCGGGATCGGCTTGCCCCGACGATCGCATCGCCATGCTGCTCGCCTCGACCGATCGCGCCCTCCTCGAGGTCGGGCCCGGCTCCGCCCTGGCGGCCGTGGCGTCGCGGCACCCGGACGGGGAGCGACGGGTCGCGACCACCCTGGCGCGCCCGGGCGAGGGCGCCGGCGACCTGGAGGCGTTGCTCGCCGCGGTGGGCCGGCTCTGGTGTGCCGGCGTCGACGTGGACTGGGCCGCGTTCTCCCGGGACGAGCGCCGGAGGCGCGTGCCGCTCCCCACGTACCCGTTCGAGCGCACCGCTCACGTGCTCGACACCACCTGCACCGTGGGCCCGGCCACGGTGCGATCCCTACCGCCGAAGATCTGGAGTCCGCCGGCGTCGTCCGGACCTCCCTCGGTCGCAGTGCTCACCGAGCGCGTCCGGGAAGCGCTGCCTCCGAGCTCGAAGGCGCCGCTGAGCCCCGCGATGACGCAGCGGAGCGGAAGCGCCGCGGTCCTCACGGCCAGGCGCGCTGCCGGACAGCTCCTCGTCTCGCTGCAGGCGGGGGCGCCGGACGCCACACCGCTGTTCCTGATCCCGCCGCTCGGCGGCACGGTCCACCTCTATCGCCCCCTGGTGCAGCGCCTGGGCGGCGAGCTGCCCGTCTACGGGATTCAACCCACCGGGGTGGAGCCGAACGAACCGGGCTTCGCGAGCGCCATGTCCGTTCCCGCGATCGCGGCCCGGTACGTGGAGGAGATCCTGAGCGTTCGACCCGAGGGTCCGTACCTCCTGGGCGGGCATTCGGCCGGCGGCGTCGTCGCGTACGAGATGGCGCAGCAGCTGCTCGCGCAGGGGCGCAAGGTGCCTTTGCTGCTGCTGCTGGACACGGGCAGCGTACAGGGAGCGAGCGACCGCTCTCCGGCGAGCGCCCTGGGCCACGAGATCGCGAAGATCGAGGCGATCGCGTCGCAGAGATACCGCAGCTTCATGGCCGCCATGGAGGATGACGCGCGGCTCCGCGCCGAGGTCATGAGCACGTGGCAGGCCCTCTCGGGCTACGAGCCGCAGCCGACGGACGCCAGCATCCTGTTCCTGCGCGCGCGAGAGCAGGTCAGCCCGGACGACGCGCGCGCCGTCAATGCCTGGATGGACCTCGCACGAGGGGAGTTTGCGCTCCAGGTGGTGCCTGGCAACCATTTCACGATGATGGATCCGCCCCACGTCGCGCACGTCGCCCGCGCGATCCAGCAGCGCATCGCGGGCATGGTGAGGCCCGCGTTCGTCGACCCGCTGGAGGCGCGGGCGCTCCGGAGGTCGAGGGCCAGGCCGCTCAGCGCGGAGAGCGCGCCCGAGAGCGGCCCGCCGTCGCACTGAGCAGGTATCTCGAAGGCGACGATCCAGCCAGACCTGGTCCTGCGGATTCGGTTGACCAATCGACGGATGGTTCGGCAGACGTTGGTGAGCGCAACGCATCGCTCCGACTGGCGCTTTCAGAGCTCAGCGACGATCTCAGACAATCACCGTCCGGAGCTCAGGTGCTAGAGCGACAAACGGGTTGAACCCGCGTGAAACGAGCGGAATTTCGAACCGCCAAGCACGCCAAGGGCGCCAAGAGAGAAGAGAATGATTTTTTTCTTGGCGTCCTTGGCGTCCTTGGCGGTTCGAAATTCTGCGCTTTTCACGCGGGTTCAACCCGTTTGTCGCTCTAGCCGACACCGCCGTCGCGCCGAGCCCCCGGCGGCGAACGGTCGGCGATCCTCGCTCAGCATCAGAATCGACATTCTGTAGTCTCCATTCCTGCGCGTGGATCGTGGGCTTCTCCCATGGCGAGCGCTCGCTCCGCGCGCGCCATGCCAGGCGCAGGCGCCTGCGCCCGCGCGCCCTGCTCCGGCCGCGCTGTACCTGGCCACCCTTCTCAGGTATTCGTCATGATCACGGGGCGAAGCTCGGCCCCCGGCGAGCACGCCCGGTGTGTCTTGCCAGCGGTGCAGCAGGGGAGCCCAGCCATGATGACCAAGCTCGTCCGTCGATCCCTGCCGCGAATCCCCGGGGAGCGGCTGCGCGCCGCCGCCGCGCTCGGGCTGGCGGCGGCGCTCGCGCCCGGCGCCGCGGCCTGCTCCCTGGTCAACCCCTTCGGCGAGGTGAAGACCTCGCCAGACACGGGCGGCGGTGGGACGGGCGGCGGCGGCCCGCACGAGGATGACTGCCTCGATGGGCTCGACGGCGACAGCGACGGCGACATCGACTGCGCCGACGCCGACTGCCAGCCCGATCACGAGTGCGTCGTGGCCCCAGCGATTGGGTGGAAGGGCCCGCTGTACATGGCCACCGCGGCCTACGCCGGGCGAGCGCCGCAGCCTTTGCCCTGCCCCGACGGCAAGCTCTCGGCGACCTACTACGCCGGCCCGTCCCCCGCCGAATGCACGCCGTGCGACTGCACGTGGACGGGCGCCGCGTGCGCCGCGCCGAAGCTGCTCTTCAGCAAGTCCGACTGCGATAGCCCCGCGGGGCTCTGGCAGGTCATGGCCGAGAGCGAGGACACGGCGTGCGTGGACCTCGACTCCCCGGACACGGCGCCTTGCAACTTCAAGCTGGGGAGCGACCCCCCAAAGGTGCTGAGCAAGGGCCAATGCTCCGCCAGCGGCGGCGAGCTCACCAGCGTTCTTCCCTGGAGCACGGAAGTCCAGGTCTGCGCCGCGGCCGCGGGCGGCGGGTGCGCCGGCGACAAGGTCTGTGTCCACAAGGCGCCTCCCAGCTTCCAGGAGGTCGTGTGCGTGACCCTGGAGGGCGAGGTGTCCTGCCCGCCGGGCTGGCTCGATCGGGACCTGGACATCTACAACGGCGGCGAGGACCACCGCACCTGCACGGCCTGCTCGTGCAGCGTCGACGCGGTGTCGTGCAGCGGCGGCAGCTACACGCTCAACGTCGGCTCCGGCTGCCTGCCCCCGCCGGGCGAGGGGACGACGGAGGAGATCACCGGCGACACCTGCAAGGACACCTTCGCCCTGGGGGTGAAGGGCGGCTTCCAGATCTCGGCCAAGCCGGAGCTCGGCACGCCCGAGGGGCTCCAGTGCAGCGAGAAGAGCGAGGCCGCCGGCTCCGTGGAGGTGGTCGGCAAGGCGAAGGTCTGCTGCCGGGAGCTCGCGCAGTGAGGGATGCACGTCGATGCCTGTCCTCGAACGAAGGTGACGAATGAAGCCTGCGGTGAGCGCGGCGTTGCTGGCCGTCTGGCTCGGGGCATGCGGCCCGTCCGAGACCGCGAGCTCGACGACGGCGAGCAGCACCGCCGCGGCCGGCAGCGGCGGCGGCAACGGGGGCGCCGGGGCAGGAGGCAGCACGCCAGTCGAGGACTGCCTCGACGGCATCGATACCGACGGCGACGGCGCCGTCGACTGCGAAGATCCGGATTGCCAGCTCGACTTCGAGTGTGTCGACGCGCCGGTGAGCGGATGGTCGGGCGCGCTACGCGTCCAGAAGGTGCGTTCTCCGGCCGCGACCGCCCCCGGGCCGTGCCCCGGCGGCAAGCCGCCGGCCGTCTACCATGCCGGCCCCTCCGCCCCCGAGTGCGCTGCGTGCCAGTGCGAGCTGGTGGGCGCGAAGTGCAACGCGCCGCAGATGACCTGCTCGACGGGCACCGCCTGCCTCCCGGGGTTCGCACACAATGAATTCCAGGAGACCGACACCGCGTGCGCCAACGCCGGCTCTCCCCCGGGAGGCTACAAGGGGTGCCGGCTCACGAAGGGCTCGGCCCTGGTGGAGAGCGGGGTGTGCGAGGTCGGCGGGGGCGGGCTCGCGACCAAGGAGACCTGGGCCGACGAGGTGCGCGTGTGCGCCGCTGCCGGCGCGGGCTGCGGCGCGGCCCAGGTGTGCGCGCCGAAGGCCCCGAAGGGCTTCGAGCCGGCGGTGTGCATGGCCCAGGAGGGCGGCGCGCTCTGCCCGGCCGGGTGGACGGGCCTCGACCTCTCTGTCTACGAGGGCGGGGAAGACAACCGCAAGTGCTCTCCTTGCACCTGCGACACCTCCGCGGTGCATTGCAAGGCCGGCAGTTACACCCTGTATCCTGCGCACGACTGCCCGGCCGCCGGGGCGACCAAGCTGGTCGACAGCAACGCCTGCACGGAGCTGTCGGGCTTCCTGGTCAGCCCCGACTTCGATTTCTCCTTCCAGGCCGAGCTCGGCACGGCCGAGGGCATCGCGTGCTCGGTGAGCGAGCCCTCCGGCTCGGTCGAGCCGGTCGGACATCGCCGCATCTGCTGCCGCAACCAGACCCCATGACGCGGCCCCGCGACCGCCGAGATAGCGCCCCATGACCTTCGCCCGACCCCGCCTGCTCGGCCTCGCTCTCGCGCTGCTCCTCGCCACCTTCGCGCCGCGGGCGCGCGCCGACGTGCCCATCTCCGAGGAGGCGCGCTCGCACTTCGCGGCGGGCGTGAACCTGCTGCAAGACCCGGGCGGCGCCCGCTACGAGGACGCTTACCTGGAGTTCAAGGCCGCCTACACGGCTTCGCCCTCTCCTCGTATTCTCGGCAACCTGGGGCTCTGCGCGATGAAGCTCGAGCGCGACCAGGAGGCGATCGACGCTTACGAGAGGTACCTCGCCGAGGTGAAGGACCTGGAGAAGGACGAGCGCGCCCAGATCAACAGCGATCTACAGACCTTGAAGACGGGCGTCGTGCGCCTGTCGCTGCGCGTGAACGTGGCCGGCGCCGTGCTCGTGGACGTGCGCACGCCGGCGCAGGGCGCGCCCGTGAGCAACACCTACGGCCCCGTTCAGGGGACGATCGAGCTGGGCGTGCGCTCCGGCCGCCACGCGCTCACCGTGAAGGCCGCCGGATACGAGCCGGCCACATGGGAGATCGACGCGCCGCCCGGGACCTCGCAGGCGCACGACGTCGAGCTGAAGAAGCCCGCGCCGCCGCCGCCCAAGGAGACGCCGGCGCCCCGGATGGAGCAGACCCGGCCGTTGCCCGTGCTGGTGCTGGTGACCGCGGGAGCGAGCCTGGCGCTGGCCGCGGGCGGCGCGGTGACGGGCGTCCTGGCCCTCGAGAAGCGGACAGAGTTCGACAAGGTCAACGACGGGCGCCAGCCGGACAGCGCACGGAGCGTCAAGGCGGCCGGCGAGGCGCTGGACGTGACGGCCGACGTGCTGTTCGCGACCGCGCTGGTGGGGGCCGGGGTCACGACCTATCTGTACCTCACCCGCCCCACCGTGCCCCGCCCGCACTCTGGCGCGGCGGCGCTGCGCTTTCACGCCGGTGCCTCGCCCGCCGGCGCGGCGGTGGGGCTCTCCGGCGTATTCTGACCGTCTCCTAGGGCAGAGTCGTGCGGATGATGCGCCCGCCCACGGTCGCCGCGGACGAGGGCGCCGGACCGGCGGTGGGCGCGGGCGCCGCGCTCTTGACAGCGCTGGCGATCGGCTTCGCGGTGGGCGCGGGCGCCGCGCTCTTGACGGCGCTGGCGACCGGCTTCGCGGTGGCCTTGGCGCCGGCCACGGGCCTCGTCGTGGGCGCCTGAGCCCCGGCGCTCGCCGCCGGTGCCTCGGCGCTCGCGAGCGCCGCGGGCGCCTCGCCGCTGGCAGCGGGCGTGCTCGATGGCACCGGCGCGGGCGCGGGCAGGGAAGCCGCGGCGCTCTCCGCGCTCGCCGCCGGTGCGATCGCGTCGGAGGCCGGCGGCGCGCGTGTCAGCCCGAGCCCCACACCCGCGACCGCCACCAGGATCCCCGCGCCCCCGAGCAGCAGCGGCCAGCGGCGGCCGCGGGGGCGTTCCTGCGCGCTCACGCCGGGCTCGGTCATGCTCGGCGCGGCGTGCTCGAGGGACGGCAGCGATCCCCTGCCGGCGGGCGGGGCGGCCGGCGGGTGCGCGCGGGCGGCGACGCGGGCGCGCGCCTCGCTGGACAGCGCCGCCACCATCGCCTCCTCGATCACCAGGCTGCCCTGGATCAGCGCCTTGAGGTCCAGCAGCATCTCCTCGGCGCTCTGGTAGCGGGCGGCCGGGTCGATCTCGAGCGCCTTCGCCACGAGGCGCGCGACCTCGGCCTCGACCCACGGTGCGGGGTCCTGCACGGAAGGCGCGGGCTCCGAGCAGATCATGATGATCAGCTCACCAAGCGAATCGATGCCGGCGTGCGGCACTCGGCCCGCAAGCATCTGGTAGAGCACCACGCCCAGCGACCACAGGTCGGAGCGGTGATCGATCGACTTCCTCCCGCGCGCCTGCTCGGGCGACATGTACAGCGGCGAGCCGAGGATCGCGCCGGTCTGCGTGATGCCTCCCTCCGTCGCCGGCATCTCGTCCATCTTCACCTTGGCGATCCCGAAATCGAGGATCTTCGCCACGCGCTCACCCCCGTCGCGCTCGGCGAGGAACAGGTTCGCCGACTTGATGTCGCGGTGGACGATGCGCGCCTCGTGCGCCTTCTGCAGCCCGAGGCACGTCTGCGCCGCGATGCGCAGGGCGAGCTCGACGGGCAGCGGCCCGAGGCGATGGATGAGCTCCTGGACGTCCTCGCCGGCGAGGTACTCCATCGCCATGAACGGCACGCCCTGCGCATCGTCGCGCCCGACGTCCAGGACGTGGGCGACGTGCTGCGACTCGAGCCCGCCCGCCGCCCGCGCCTCGAGCTCGAAGCGCGCGAGCAGGCCGGGGTTCTTGCGGATGTCGGCGCTGATCAGCTTCAGCGCGACGCGGCGGCGCATCCCGGTGTGGCGCGCCTCGTACACGGCGCCCATGCCGCCCTGCCCGAGCTGGCGAACGATCTCGTAGCGGCCGCCGATGGTCGTTCCGATCATGAGATGGATCGCGGGCAGCTTACCACGCCGACCGAGCCGGTTCGGCTGCTCCTCGCGCGCGGATTCGGCCCCCCAAATTCGTCCTTGAGCGACGGGGTACTACGCCCCCCGGCCGCTCCTCACCGCGCGCGCGCTCCGAGGGGCGCGCCGCGGGTCCCCACCCGCTGCAAGGCGTAGGCGATGCCGCTCTGGAGCGTCCCCTGCGTGACCACCGCGCCGAGGTCGATCTGCAGGCGAATGAGCGTCTGGGCGACGTCCGGGCGGATGCCCGTGATCACCGCCTGCGCCCCGAGCAGCCGGAGGGCGACGGCGGCGTTGATCAGGGTGCTCGCGACGTCGCCGTCGACCGTCCTCACGCCGGTGATATCGATGATCACGACCTCGGCGCCGCTCGATTCGACGCCCTGGAGCGCCGTGCTCAGGACCTGCTCCGCCCGCTGCCGGTCCATCATCCCGATGAGCGGCATGACCATGATCCGGTCGGTGATCGGGATGATGGGCGTGGAGAGCTCCGCCAGGCGGGCGCTCTGCACGCGGATGATCTCCTCCTGGAGCTCGGCGCGCGCGTGCTCGCTCCGCTCCCGCGCCGAGAACTCGACCCTGAGCTGCTCCTCGGCCAGGCGCAGCGACTCCGTGCGCCTGTGCAGGTTCGCGTAGAGCACGGCGTTCTCCACCGCGGTCGCCGCCTGCGCCAGGAGGAGCTTCGAGAGCTCCAGTCGGGCCGGCGTGAACACGTTGGTCGCCGTGTTGTTCTCCAGATAGAGAACGCCGTTCGTGCGCCCCTGGTGCACCATCGCCAGGCAAAGGATCGATCTCGGGTTGTGCGCGGCGACGTACGCATCCGCGGCGAAGCGAGGCTCATGGCTCGCGTCCGCGAGGACCACCGGCTGCATCGTCCTCGCGACGTACTGCACGATCGAGGCGGGGACCTCGGCGCTGCCCTCGACGGGGAGCAGCAGACCGACCCTCACCGCGCTCGGATCCACGGTGATGGACGCCTCGACCATCAGCTGGTGATCGCGCTCCAGGACGAGGACCCCCTTCTTCGCGCCGGCGTTCTGGATCGCGATGTCGAGCAGCCGGCTGACCACGCTTTCGAGGACGACCTCGCCGGCGATGGCCTGAGCGGACCGGATGACCGCCTCGACGTCGAGCACGCTGGTGCTGAGCCTCGTCGTCGAGGTGGTCTGGACCGCGGCCCGGGCGTGCTCCAGCATGCCAGGCGGCGCCGACGTGAGCGCGACCTTCTGCACGAGCTGCGGCGCCTCGGCCGCCAGGCGGTCCGCCTTGGCGGTCGCTCCCCACTGCATGTAGCCGTGGTGGGCGTCGGTCATGTGGGCGCGCGCGCTCCGGGTGAGGCCGTTCGCATGGTGGAACTTCCCGGCGAGCTCGCTCGCCAGCGCCTGGTCGCGCGTGAACCCGGCCTCCTCGGCGCCCTCGATCGCCCTGTCATAGAGACACGCCACGGCGTGCCGGTCGTCGCCCGAAATGCGCGCGATCTCCGCCTCGGCGAGGAGATGCTTGTGCGCGTAGCTCCGGGGGCAGAGCTCGGCCCAGCGGGCGAGCTTCTCCCGGTGCGCCGACAGCGCCGCCACGAGCCGCTCCTTCTCGGAGGCCGGCGCGCCGTCGCACGAGGCGGCGAGGATCAGGCATGAATAGAAGACGAGCTCGGTCGCCCAGAAGTTGTTCACGCAGCCCGCGGTCATCTTCTCCGCGGCGGCCATGAGCGAGCGCGCGGCGCCGTGGTCGCCGTGGAGATAGGCCAGCTGGACCTTTTGCGTGTGGTACCAGGCGGCCACATAGGTGAGCTCCGGGACCGAGACCATGCTGGCGAACGCGGCCTCGTCGAAGGTGCCGTCGCTCAGGGTGTGCGTCCCGGCGGTGCTCCCCGTGAGGTTCGCGACGACCTGCCTTGCGCACGTGAGGATGAGCGTCGTGAGCTTGTCGTTCGTCTTCCGCATGAGCGCGAGATCCTGCTCGATCTCTCCGGCCACCGCGCCGAGATCGTCGCCGAGGCTCAGGCTCGCCGAGATCATGTGAATGCAGCAGTAAGACGAGTACGCCAGATCTCCCGACTCCAGGCCGGCCTGCCGCGAGCGAGCCAGGAGCTTGATCGTGTCCCGGAGCGGCTCGAAGAAATGGAGGATGGCCCCGAAGGTCGTGAGGAGCATGCACGTGATGCGCGGGTTGGGGATCCGCTCGTTCAGCTCGATACCGACCTTGGCGAACTCGTAGGCTTCCTTGTACCGGTCCTCCGTGGTCCTCGGCGCGAAGACGCCGTCGATCAACAGCACCGCATAGAGCACGTACGCATACGCGGAGGTGCTCGAGTTGCCGCACTCCATCGCGCGGTTGATCTGCATGATGAGCGTGAGCGGCCCGAGGACCGGCAGCCCGAGCGCGGAGGCGGGCTGGGTCATGTCGGCGAGGAGACGGTGGATCGTCTGCTTCTCTGGATCGGCGACGGTGGGCAGCCCCAAGAGAGCGGAGATCGGGCGGCTCGCGAGGTGGGCCTGCATCGCCTCGAGCTCTCTGCCGAGCAGCGCGCGCTGCTCCTCGGCCGCCGCGGGGATGTCGACCCCGAGCAGCGCGAGGGCCTCGAGGCCGCATCGCACGACCTCGGAGAGGTTGCCGCGCATCAGGTGGAACGACATGCGCAGGTTGCGGACCTGCGCGCCGTCCAGCGGGGATCTCGCGTGTTCGAGGAGCGCGTCGAACAGCCGCTCGCCGGCGTCGAACTGGCCGGTCAGGCAGAGACACTCCGCGAGCCCGGTGGTCAGCGCGAAGGTGAGATCGTGCTGCTCGTCCCAGCGCTTCGGGCCGAGCGCGCTCGTGCCGGCCTCGAAGTAGCTCGCTGCCGCCTCGTACGCCGCGCCGGCCTTCGCCCGCCTGCCCGCCTCGAGGTTCAGGCGCGCCAGCGCGACGCGCTCTTCCGGATCGGTGATCCGCGGCATGCCGAGGTTCATGTGGGTCGCGACCTCGAAGACCTCACCCTCCATGCCGTCGGGATCGCTGTCCGCGAGCAGGAGCCGCCCGATCTGGAGGTGGATCTCCTGCTTGCGGGGCTCGTCGAGGAGCCGGTAGGCCGCTTGCTGGACCCGGTCGTGCAAGAACCGGTAGGAGGCGTCGAGCGCAAGCTCCGGCTCGTCCGCCTCGCCGGTCATCGCGCCGCTCAGGGCCGCATCGAAGAACCTGGAGTCCGCGCCGACGGCGAGGATCAGCCCCTCGCGCAGCGCCGCGGACAGCTCGCCTGCCACCTCGCGACGTGGCCTGTCGGCCACCCTCGCGAGCATCTTCAGGTCGAAGCGATAGCCGATGCACGCGGCGAGCGTGAGGGTCCGCTGCGCACGTCCATCGAGCTCCAGGAGCCTGCCCGCCATGAAGTCAACGACGTTGTCCGTGACCTTCATCTGCTGGATGCGCGGCAGATCCCAGGTCCACTCGCGCCGGCCCGGATCGAAGGAGACGAGCTTCTCGGCGTGCAGCGCCCTCATGAACTGGTTCATGAAGAACGGGTTGCCGTGGGTCTTGCTCATCACATGACGCGCGAGCGCCTCGGCCCGCCCGGGGTCGCACGAGAGGGTGTCTGCGAGGAGCCGCGTCACGACGGGAAGCTCGAGCGGCTTGAGGTCGATCTCGCCGACAGTAACCCCGGCCTTGCGCAGCTCCGCCAGGGTGATCGAAAACAGGTGGCTCTCGTCGACCTCGTTGTGGCGGTACGCGCCGATCACGAGGAGATGCTTGATCTCCGATGCGGTCAGGAGCTGCTCCAGGAGCTTGAGCGAGGCCGGATCCGCCCATTGCAGGTCATCGAGGAAGACGACGAGGGGGTGCTCCTGGGCGGGAATGGCGCTGCAGAACTTCTGGAACGCAAGGTGGAAGCGGGCCTGCGCCTCGGTCGGTCCGAGCGGCTCCACGCCGGGCTGGGGGCCGAGCAGGAGCTCGAGCTCGGGGATGAGGTCGACGAGAGGCTGACCGTTGTGCCCGACGGCGTTCGCGATTCTCTCCTTCCATAGCGCGAGCGCCTCCGCGGGCTCGGTCAAGAGGGCTCGGACGAGCTCCCGGAAGACATGCGCCACGGCCGCATAGGGGACGGTCCGGTTGATCTGGTCGAACTTGCCAGTGACGATGTACCCCTTGCCCTGCGCGATGGATTTCTGGATCTCGCCGACGAGGAGCGACTTGCCAATGCCGGCGTGGCCGGACACGAGGAGCAGCTCGCTCGCGCCCTGGCTGACGCGCCGCCACGCGCCTTCGAGGACCGCGAGCTCCGCCTCGCGGCCGTAGGCCTTCTGCGGGATCCGGAGCGCGTCCACGTAATCGTGGCGCCCGAGCGCGAACGGCTCGATCGCCGACGCCGCCTCGAGCTGCGTGAGGCACTCGGCGAGATCCATCCGGAGCCCGTAGGCGCCCTGGTACCGATCATCGGGGCTCTTCGCCAGGAGCTTCATGATGATGTCAGAGACGGAGCGCGGTAGGTCGGGCGAGACCCGCGCCGGCGGCGCCGGGAGCCTGGCGATGTGGCAGTGCACGAGCTCCAGGAGGTCCTTCGTCGGGAAAGGGAGCCTGCCCGTCACCATCTCGTACAGGGTGACCCCCAGGGAGTAGAGGTCCGTGCGCAGGTCGATAACGCGGTTCATCCGCCCGGTCTGCTCCGGGGACATATACGCCAGGGTGCCCTCGAAGGCGGCGGGGCTCCTCGGTCGCTGTGCCTCCTGGGAGAGCCGGGTGGCGCTGCCGAAGTCCATGATCTTGGCGTTCCACGTGGACGTATCGACGATGAGGTTCTGCGGCTTGATGTCCATGTGAACGGCCCCGCCCCGATGAATGGATTCGAACGTGCTCGCGATGGATATCGCGACCCGGAGCGCGTCTTTGAGGCTGAGGGAGCGTGCGCTGATGAGCTCATGGAGCGTGCAGCCCCCGGCGTCTTCCATGATGAGCGCCAGGCTCGCCCCGATCTTCACGATGCCCAGGACGTGAACCACGCCTGGCAGCGCGAGCTCCTTGGCGATGGCGTACTCGTAGCGAAGCCTCGCGACCTCGGCCGGAGCTGGGCGCTCGTTCCTGAGGCGCTTGACCGCGACAGGGGCTCGGTCCTCGTTGCGGTATCCTCGGTACACGGTTGACGCAGCGGATTCGTGAATGAGGCCTGTCAGGGTGTACCCGGGGATACCGATCATGGACTACTTGTAGAGCGCTTCTATGCGCTGCATCAAGCGGGTCCGCGCGGCCGTTCGAGGGAAATCCGCCCCGACGCCGCCGTGCTCTCCAACGCGGTGCAGCCAGTCCACAATGTGCGGGCATGAAGTCGATCTCGGAGCGCGCCGCGCCCAGCGTGCGCGGCGAACGGATCGGAGCAGGTGACACTGATCCTCACCTCGCCCCGCCATGAATTCGCCCGGCCAAGGTCGCCACGTGCGCCACCAGATCCGGCGGCTTCACCGGCTTGGCCAGGTGCATCTGGTATCCGGCCATGAGCGCCCGCGCGCGGTCCTCGGCGCGCGCAAACGCGGTCAACGCGAGCGCCGGCACGCTCCCCCCACGCTCTTCCGGCAGTTGCCGCACCTTCCGGATCAGCTCATACCCGCCCTCGTGCGGCATTCCGATGTCGCTCACCAGGACCGTCGGCTGGTCTCGCTCCAGCTCCGCCAGAGCCTCCACGACCGAACCTGCCGTCCGCACCTCCGCCTGGCACTCCGCCAGTATCCGCAGGAGCAGCTCTCGCGTATCCGCCTCGTCGTCCACCACCAGCACCCGCACCCCCTTCAAGCTCAAGAGCTCCCCGGTGCGGTGCCATGACGGCCGGCGCTGCGGCATCGACGGCGGCTCTCCTCCGGCCAGCGCCTCGGCGTGCTTGGCCCCGAGCGGCAGCGTCACCGTGAAGCTCGCCCCCTGGTCCTTCCCTCCGCTGGCCGCCGCCACAGTCCCCCCGTGCAGCTCCACCAGGTGCTGCACGATCGAGAGGCCCAGACCCAGCCCGCCGTACTCGCGCGTGGTCGAGGCGTCTGCTTGCCGGAATTGCTCGAATACGTACGGCAAAAACTCGGGTGCGATGCCGATCCCCGTGTCGCTCACCGCGAGACGCGCGCACGACCCCTCGCGGCGCAGCGATACCTTCACCTGCCCGCCCTGCCGCGTGAACTTCATCGCATTGCTGACCAGATTCCACACGATCTGCTGGAGGCGATTCGGATCCCCCATGACCTGTTCTCCGGGCGACTCGACGCTGAGCTCCAGGCGGATCCCCTTCGCCTTCGCCGCCGGCTCCGCCGATTCCAGCAGCGTCTCGAGCATCTCGACCAGATCGACCACCTCCACGTCGAGGCTCAGCCGCCCGCCGATGATACGCGACATGTCCAGGAGATCGTCGATGAGCTTGGATTGCGCCCGCGCGTTCCGCTCGATCGTCCCGAGCGCCCGGCCCAGGATCTCGTCCGACGGGCCGCGCATGCGGAGCAGCTGCGACCAGCCGAGGATCGCGGTGAGCGGCGTCCGCAGCTCGTGGCTCAGCAGCGCCAGGAATTCATCCTTCAGCCGCCCGGTACGCTCGAGCTCCACCCGCGCCGCCTGCTCGCGCGAGAGGAGCATCTCCCGCTCCGCCTCGGTCCGCTTTCGATCGCTGATGTCCGTGGAGATCCCGCAAACGGCATACGACCGGCCCGACTCGTCGAAGAGCGGACACTTGATCGAGATGTATGTGTGGAGCCCATCGTCCTGGGGCACGACCTCTTCCGTCTCCAGCGGCCCCGTGGACGCCGCCACCCGCTTGTCGAACGCGCGAAATGCGTCGGCGCGCTCCACAGGGAACAGGTCATAATCGGTCTTGCCGGCGATCGACCGCGCGGTCACATGAAACAGCTCTTCGTAGCGGCGGTTGACCATCAAGTAGCGACCTTCGATGTCCTTGACGTAGATGACCGCCGTGGAGTTGTCGATGATGGCCTGAAGCAGGTGCTGGCTCTCGCGCAAAGCGACCTCCGCGCGCCGGCGCTCGGCGTTCTCCGCCTCGAGAGCGGCGTTCGAGCTCGCCAGCTCGGCCGTGCGCTCTCGCACCCGTTGTTCGAGCTCCTGGTGGGCACGCAGGAGCTGTGCGTTCTTCGCTTCGAGCTCCTTCTGCGCCTCGCGCAAGCTCAGGTGCGTCCTGATCCGCGCGAGCACCTCTTCAATCTCGAACGGTTTGGTGATGTAATCGACGCCCCCCGCCTCGAACCCCACGAGCTTGTCCGCGACTTCTCCCAGGCAGGTCATGAAGATCACCGGGATGTCCCGGGTGCCCTCGGCCGCCTTCAGGCGCCGGCAGGTCTCGAACCCGTCGATCCCAGGCATCACCACGTCCAGCAGGATCAGGTCGGGTTTCATGAGGCTGGCCCGCTTCAGGGCCGCCTCCGCGTCCTCGGCGGCGAGCGCCTGATGACCTGCGGATTCCAGATGATCCACGAGCAGGGCCAGGTTGGCGGGCATGTCGTCCACGACGAGGATCGTGCCCTCACGAGCGCCGGGCGCGGAGGCTCTGCTCATGATCGCTGACCGCCGGCCACCGCCGCGCCTACCGCGGCGTGGTCCTCGACGAACTCCTGCAGCTTCCGCATCTGGTACGTCCGCGCCAGCGCCTGGAGCTGCTCGAGCCAGGGGCCGAGTCGCGGCTCGTTTTGCTGCATCCGCTCCGCCTCCGCCAGCACCTTCCGGATACGGCCCGACGCCACCAGCCGCGATAGCAGCGACAGCTGGTCGGCCGAGGGCGGCACCAGCGCGCTATCCCCCTTCACCACCGTGGAGGCGGCGGCGTTCACCGGCTCATGCGTCCATTCCACGCGCAGGAAACGCGCGATCTTCTCGAAGAGCACGCTGGCATGCACCGGCTTCGGCAAGAAGTCATCCCAGCCGGCGTGGGCCCCCTTCGGCTGTTTGGCGGCGTTGACGTTCGCCGACGAGGCCAGGATCACCACCCCGTCGAGCTCTGGCATCTGCCGCAGGCGGCGCGTGGTCTCATAGCCGTCCAGGCCTGGCATGGCCAGGTCCATCAAGATCAGCGCCGGCCTGTGCTCCAGGGCGAGCCGCAGCGCAGATTCGCCGCCGTCGGCCTCGACGAGGTCGAAGCCTATGGGGACGAGCAGATCGCAGAACAAAGCGCGGTTGCCGGGGTTGTCGTCCACGACGAGGATCTTGCGGCGCTCGCCGCGGTAACCGGTGATCGTGGCCCACGCCAGGGCTTCGTCGGCGGCCGCGCAGGAGAGCGCCTCGGCGAGCGTGAGCGTCACGGTGAACGCGCTGCCTTTGCCGAGCTCGCTCTCGACATCGATCGTCCCGCCCATATGGTCGATGATCCTCTTGCTGATGGCGAGGCCGAGCCCGGTGCCCTCGCTCTTCGCCCTCTGGTCTCCCACCTGCACGAACGGCTCGAAGATGCGCGCGAGGTGCTCCGGGGCGATGCCGGTACCCGTGTCCTCGATCCGGAAGCGCACGTCGCGCTGCCCCTCTCCGCCCTCGTTCAGAACGTCGACGAGCAGGGTGACCGCGCCGCGCTCGGTGAACTTGATGGCGTTGCCGAGCAGGTTCAGGAGCACCTGCGTCAAGCGCTTCTCGTCCGCGTTCACAGCGGCGAGCGCCGGGCCCCGCACCTCGTGGATGAAGGCGACGCCCCTCTGTTCGGCGCGCACGCCGCAGAGATCCACCACGTTATGAACGAAGGAGGGAAAGTCGAACCTCCGGGGGACGAGCTCCATCTTGCCGGCCTCGATCTTCGCCAGGTCCAGGAGGTCGTTGAGCAACGCCAGCAGGTGCTCACCCGATCTCTTCACGATCTGCACCCCTTCGCGGCTCTTCGGCGAGAGCTCGGGCGCTCGCATGAGGAACTGAGCGTAGCCCAGGATGCCATTGAGGGGCGTGCGCAGCTCATGGCTCATGCTCGAGAGGAAATCGCTCTTCGCTCGATTGGCGCGGTCGGCCGCCTCCTTGGCGATCCGCAGCTGCGCCGTCCGCTCCTGGATCTTGGCCTCCTGGTCCCGGTACAGCACCGCGTTCTCGACGGCGATCGCGGCCTGCGAGGCGAGCACCGACAAGAGCTCCACGCGCGCGGGAGGGAACGCCGACGGCACATCGCGGTGCTCCAGGTACAGCACGCCCACCACGTGGCCCCGATGCGTCAAGGGCAGCGCCAGCAGCGAGCGCACCGCGTGCAATGCCAGGTACGGGTCGCCGGCAAAGCGCGCGTCGGACCTCGCGTCGCCTGTCACCACCGGCTCGCCCGTGCGGGCCGCATATTGCACCACCGCCACCGGCACGTCGTGGCTCTGCCCGAGAGGCTCCGACAGCCCCGCCTCGATGCGGGTCCCCTCCACCCATAAACGAGCGACGACCGAGAGCGCCTCGCCTTCGCTGAGCACCAGAGCGCCGCGCTGCGCCCCCGCGTTCTCCAGCGTGAGCTCCATCAGCCGGCCCACCACGCGCCCCGGGTCGAGCTCGCCCGAGAGCGCCTGGGCGGCGCGCACCGCGGTCTTCACGTCGAAATTCGCGCCCGTGGACCCGCCCGAGGTCGTGGTGGTCGCCGTCACGGTCGTGCGCTCGGAGGCCGACTCGTGCATGGACGCCTTGAGCACGGCGGGGTACCTCGCGCCCAGATGGGCGACCACCGCGTCAGCACCCCAGCGTGCATAGGCATCGCGCGCCTCGCGCAGGTAGATCGCCCCAACGTGGCTCTTGCCCGCCTCCAGCCGAAATTCGGCGGAGAGCTGGGCTGCCAGGGCCTCGATGTGCAGGAAGCGGTGCTCGCGGGCCAGCTCGATGGCCTCGTCGTATCTGGCCGCTGCCTCATCGGGCCTGCCCAGGACGCGGGCGTATTCCGCCTCGGCGAGGCGCAGCTTGTGGAGGAAATTGGCCTCGCAACCTTCGGTGAAGTAGCGCAATCGCGCGAGGCTGTGCTCGATGTGCTGCCGCAGCCGCGCCTGCTCCTCGTTCGTCACGGCGTCGGGCCAGCACTTCGCTGCTGCGAGCGCGAGAAAGAGCGCGATATCTGTCACCATCGGAATCCCAAGGATGTCCGCCTGGAATTGCTCCGCTTCCCGCATCCTCGACAGCGCCCGCTCCCACTTGCCGATGGCACAGAACAGATACCCTTCCAGAGCACGAGCGAACCCTCCGGTGTACCTGTCCCCATCGGCCAGGAGGGAGCGAGAACCTCGTGGCAACGGCTCCTCCTCCACGAGGTGCTTGGCGCCGTCAGGAGACATCAAGACCTCGCAAAAGGACGCGACCAGCTCGAAGTGGTGTCGCCCGACGGCGTCCCCTGCGCGCTGCACCAGCTCCCAGCGCGCCTTGTGCTGCGCGTCGACCTGGCCGAGCGGCAGGCCACGCCACAGCCGGTAGTAGAGCAAGTCGCACAGGAGCCCCCAGCTCGTGCCTTGAAACGACCCGATCTTCAGGCCGGCTGCGATGGCTTGCTCATACACGGGGGACGCTTCATCGATGGGCCTCGAGTAGCCGAGGTAGATCCCCTTGAGCGCGAGGCACTCGGGGAGCATCGCGGAGCCCACGCGCTCTGCGGCGCGCACCCCGGGCGTGAGCCAGCGCATGGTGCGGCGATACATGCCCGTCGCCACCGACCACGCGTTGGCGAAGCTGCAGATCATGAGGGTGGCGGCGGGCGTGAGCGCGTGCCGCCGTATCGCCTCGGACACGATGCGGGCGATGACGAGCGTATACAACATCGGCCGGCCCCCGTAGATCGCGCAGAGCTGCGCCTGCGTCATCAGGGCATCGATGAGCCGGTGCTCCAGCGACGGATCGACCTGCATTCGATCAAACCCGTCCGGGTCGCGCTCGAGCCATTGATCCAGCTCGTTGGACTCATGCAGGAGCGCGACCTGGCACGCTTCATCCGTGTCGGGGAACGTGATGCCCTGCTTCGCGAGGGCGGCCATCCCGAGCCCGATCCCCCGCGTGTACTGGCCCGTGGCGACACAGCAACGCGTGCGGATCTCCTGCGCCGAGAGCCAGGCGACCTCCGGCAGAGGCCTGTCCAGCAAGGAGAGCGCCCGCGCCTCGACGTCGTCGAACTCCCGCAGCAGATAGGCGGCCTCCAGGCGCTCCAGCCCGAGCTCCGCCGACAGCGCGCGCTCCTGCTCCCAGGCCCGTTCGCCGAGGAGCGCCTGCGCGCTGTCCAGCAGGTTGGCCATCAACCGGTACGAGCTCGCCGCCTTCGCGGCGCGCGCGGCCTCCAGGTTCAGCCCCGCGAGCGCCTTGCGCTCCTCCACGGCCTCCAGCCGCGCCGCGCCCAGGTTCAGGTGCCGCACGAGCTCCAGGAATTGCTGGGCCGTACCCCCCTCGGCGCGATAACGCGCCTCGAGCCGCCGGCCGATCTCCAGGTGCGCGAGCACCCGCTGCTCCGGCGAGATCCGCTCATAACTCGCCTGCTGCACGCGGTCGTGCAGGAACCGGTACGCCGCGTCCATCGCCGCCGCGCCAATGACCCCGAGCGCCTGCGCGGGGCGGTAAGCCCCATCGACCGGCACCACCAGCTCGGCGTCCAGCGCCGGCCATAATGCCCCCGTCACGCGGGCGCGCTCCCACCCGCTGAGCCGCTCCAGGTCCTGCAGGTGGAACGTGTGGCCTGCGCAGGCCGCGAGCCCCAGGAGCTGCTGCGTCGGCTCGGGCATCTCACGCACCTTGTCCGTCAGGAGCGCCACCACGTTATCGGTGACGCCCGCCTTCTCCAGCGACGATTGCTCCCATTTCCACGCCCCGCTCTCCGGATCCCTCACCACCTGCTTCTGCCGGTGCAGGGAGAGCAGCAGCTGCTCCAGGAAGAAGGGGTTTCCGCGGGTCTTGCGCGAAAGCACGCGCGCCAGCGGCTCCACCCGCGCGGGCTCGCTCTCCAGCGCCCGCGAGCACCACTTTTGCACCTGCTCTCCCGACAGCGGGCCCACCGTCATTCGCGACACCTTGGCCTCGCTCTTTTCCACCGCCTCCACGAGCTTCCACAGCGGGTGTTCGGGCGGCGTCTCGTTGTCGCGGTACGCCGCGATCACCAGCAGCGATTTGCGCTCCACGTCCGTCAGCAATGTCTGCAGGATGATCAGCGTGGCGCTGTCGGCCCATTGCATGTCGTCCAGGAACATCACAAGCGGCGGGTTCGGCGCCGTGACGGCTCGCACGAAATTCAGCCACGTGAGCTTCTGCCGGTTGAGCACCTGCTCGCCCTCCACCGGCGGCACCGGCGGCAGCTTGCCCATGACCAGGTCGAGCTCCGGCACCACGTCCGCGATGAGCCGCGCGTTGTCCCCGACCTCGCGCCGGATCCGCTCCTGCCAGGCCTCGAGCACCGCCTCCGAGCTGGAGAGCCATTGGCGCATCAGCGCCCCGAACGCTTGCGCCAGCGCCGCGTAAGGCGTCGACCGCGCGAGCTGATCGTGCTTGCCCGCGATCAGGAGCCCGCGCCCCGCCTGCGCGATATCGCGGTAAACCGTGCGCACCAGCGCTGTCTTGCCGATGCCCGAGGGGCCGCCGACGAGAAGGAGCTCCGTCATGCCCTGCGCGGCGCGCGCAAAGGACTCGCCCACCCGCTCGACATCGCGCTCCCGCCCGACCAGCACCTGCGGCAACCGGAGCTTGCGCGAGAAGTCTTTTCTTCCCAGGCCGAACGGCTCCACCGTGCCCCGCTCGTCCCATTGACGGAAGGCCTCCTCCAGGTCCTCGGCCGCGCCGCGGGCCGTCTGGTAGCGCCGCTCGGGATCCTTGGCCAGGAGCTTCGCCACGATGGCTGCCACGACGCTCGGCACCTCCGGAGCGACGGAGTCGAGCGGAGGCGGGTCCTTGGCCAGGTGCGCGTGCACCAGCGAGAGCGGATCGCGCTCCGTGAAGGGAAGCCGCCCCGACATCACCTCGAAGAGCGTCACCCCCAGCGAGTACAGGTCCGTGCGCGTGTCGAGCGCGCGCGCTGTGCGCCCCGTCTGCTCGGGGGAGATATAGACCAGCGTCCCCTCCAGCGCCTCGGGGATGCTCGCCTCGGTCGCCTCCTGGGACAAGAGCGAGGCGATGCCGAAGTCGAGCAGCGTGACCCTCTCGCACGCCTCGTCCACCAGCACGTTTTGCGGCTTGATGTCCTTGTGCATCACGCCAGCGGCGTGCACCCCCTCGAGCACCCGTGACAGGAGCCGGCCGAGCCGCAGCGCGTCCCCGACCGGCACGCGCCCCTGCTTGGCGAGCAGGCGATCGAGCGACCCCAGGCCAGGATCCTCCAGCACCAGCGCCGCCGTGCCGCCCCGCTGCTCCAGCGCCCGTGCGCGCGCCACCCCGGGCACCTCTGCGAGCTGCGTGAGCACCTGGTGCTCGTGGATCAGCCGACCCATCACGCGCGGACTGGCCACCTCGGCCACCGGGATCTTGATTGCAACGCGCGCCCCCGAGGGGACATGGACCGCGCGCCATACCCGTGTCTCGTTGCCGTCGTAGATTACCTTTTCCAGCGTGTAATCCCGCAGCTCCATCGTTGCCCCCCTCGCATCCTTCAGGGGCGCTGCTGTCGGAGCATCATCGTAGTGTCGAGCAGGACGGAATGCGACCGGCGATCCTCCCTCCGGGGAATTTTTCGGGCAACCTCTGCTGCACGACAAGGCCGTGGTCGTCCCCGCGCTTTCCGGCGACCAAGCGGGTTCCTTCGCGAGCTGTCCCCCGCACCAGTCAGCTTGTCAGGCACCTGAGCGCCGAACGAAACCGGACCGAGCCAGACGGCCGAAGGCATCGGTGTTCACCGAGCTCGTTCGGTCGCGCTCAGGCCACACGGCTACTCTCGCCGCGCGCCTCTTTTCGTCGTTCGCCTTGCGCGTGCGCTTCGCTTGTCGCTGGCGGGAGGCTCGGCGGTCGCCGCCTCGCGCTTGCGGAACTCGGCGACGAGCATGTCGACGAACAGGCGGACGCGCGGCGAGAGGTGGCGGTTGCTGGGGTAGACGACGCGCAGATCCTTGCGATCGATCGACCAGTCAGCGAGCACACGGACGAGGCGCCCGCTGCGCACATCCTCGGCGCAGAGAATGCTGGGCACGGGGGCGATCCCCACACCGGTGCAAACGGCCTCATGCAGCATGCCAAACGAGTTCATCGAGAGCGCTCCGCGGACGTCGACGCGACGCACCTCGCGCCCGCGCTCGAACGTCCAGCGCGTCATTCGCGATTCGCCGTAGACGATGCACGCGTGTTCGTCGAGGCCGGCAGGCGACTTCGGCCTGCCGCGCGCCTCGAGATACGACGGCGTCGCGCACAGCCACAGGTCACCTCCCTTCAGCCGCTGCGCGATCAGGCTCGAGTCGTCGTCGGAAGCAAAGAGCATGATGGCCACGTCGAAGCCGTCTTCGATCGGGTTCACGCGATGTTCCGAGGCGACGATCTCGATCTCCACGGCGGGGTGGCTCTGCGTGAAGGCCGCTGCCACGCTGGCGAGGAACGATTGACCGAACAGGAGCGGCGTTGCCACCCGCAACACGCCGCGTGGGGAGGACTCGAGGTCCTTCACCGCAGCGTTGGCCTCTTCCATCTCGGACAGGATGCGCGCGCAGCGCTCGTGATATGCGGCGCCGGCGCTCGTCGGTCGCACCACGCGCGTCGTGCGCTCGAGGAGCCGCACGCCGAGCGACGCTTCGAGGCGGGCCACACGCTCGCTGACCGTCGAACGCGGCAGCCGCAGCGCTTTTGCCGCCGCGCTGAAGCTCCCGAGCTGCGCCACCTCCACGAACGTCGCCATCGCGTCGAAGTCGAACATTGTGCAGCCTGGTCGAACAGGCTATTCGCCCGTCGCTGCCTGGTCAAGCACAGCGGGAAAAGCTACCGTCGTTCTTGACACTGCCACGACTGGCAGCGACGAAATAGATAACTCCGAGCTCGGCAGAGAGATGCTCCACCAGCGATTGCCATCCACGAGGTACCGCGATGCAAGACGAAATGCAGGTTGAGGATTGGGGAGAGCTATTCGTCACGCGCAAGTGCTGCGGCGCCGCCACGTGCCGGAACTACGCGCCGGAGCTCCTGGGCGAGGTGGTACCGGCCAGCGACCTCCGGGGAGGCCGCCGCCTCTCGGTGTTGCCGGGCTCCTACGAGGAGGGCGCCTTCACGGGTGTACTGCGGCAGCCGCGGAGCAAGGAAGATCTGATGGCGGCGCGGACGGCGGTCGCGGCGTGCCCGTTCGGCGCCATCAAGCTCAAGCCGGGCGCGGCGCGGGTTCGTCGGGGCGATCTTGGATCACCTTGGCGCGGTTTTCCGCGGCCCATCGAGGATCATGTCTGGGTCATCGGACAGCCATCCATCAAGAACATCGGCGCCCTGTCGTATTTCATCGAGCGGGACGGAGGCGGGGTGCTGATCGATCCCCCGAAGCCGAGCGAGGAGGTCTTCCGCTGGCTCGCGGAGCACGGCGGCGTGCGATGGCTCTTTTTGACGCACCGGGATCATACGCACCATCACGCCGAGTTCGCCAGCCGCTTCCCGGGTTGCCGCCGCATCCTCGGCGCCGCAGACGTGAACCTCCGTGAGACCAAGTACATGCCCTCGACCAGCGACGTGGAGATCAAGCTCGGGAACGAGCTCGGCCCGCTCTCGCCCGAGGGGGAGTCGCTCTCGAGAGAGGCGGCCAGAGAGGCCGAGATCGTGATATTGCCGCAGCCCGGGCACACGCCGGGCTCGTTATGCCTCCTGGTTCGAGGCCGCTTCCTGTTCACCGGCGATCACCTGAGCTACTCGCGCTTCCTGGGTCAACTCGTGGCCCATCGATTGCAATGCTGGGAGGATTGGGAGCGCCAGACCCGCTCGGTGCGGTATCTGCTCGCGGCGGCCGAGGCCGGCTGGCTGAGATTCGCGTGGGTATTGCCGGGTCACGGGGAATGGGCCCGCCTGCCGGGCGAAGGGAGCGCGGCCGAGACGGCCGCCGAGCTACGCCGCGTCATCACGTCGATGGAGCAGAAGCCGAAGGGGAATACTCCGCTGAGCCGCTGGATCCTGTACGTTCAGAGCCGGATGGCGCCCGAGCGCACGCTCGGCCGCGCGCTGCGCGCGATCGGCGGCGGGAGCGACGCCTGGGTATTGCCGCGCGGCGCGCGGAGCTCGCTCACCGATTTCGATCCCGACAAGACGGGGGTCGCCCTGCGCCGGCTCTATCTCGTCGGCGCCGCCGCGCTCTTGGCCGCCGCGGGGACCGCATGGCTCACCGCGCGCCGGGACATAGGCGCCCCTTCTGGTCGCTAAGTCGGAGGGGGAAGCGAACCGCCATGACGCCAAGGGCGTCAAGAAACCGAGCTCGCCGCCCGCCCAATCAGCTCACCTGGGTCACGCGGGTCGCCGCGCTGGCCCGCTGCACGGCGGGAGAGAGGACGGCGACCACGGCGCTCGCGAGGACGACCCACACGAGCGCGCCGCGCAACGACACGTACGACGCGGTGAGGCCGATGAGCGGCGGGCCCATCAGGAAGCCGAGGAAGCCTGCAGTCGAGACCGCCGCCATGGCCGCATCGGACCCGGGGCCGCCGTCGCGGCTCGCAGCGCGCAGCGCAATCGGGAACACCACCGACGACCCCGCGCCGACGCCTGCGAAGCCGATGAGCACCGTCCAGAAGCCCGGGGCCGCGAGCGCCAGGCCGAGCCCGAGCGCCGAGGCGAGGCCGCCGAGGTACACGAGCCGGCGCGGCCCGAGCGCGGCGTCGAGCCGGTCGCCCACGAGCCGGCCGCTCGTCATCGCGATCGAGAACACGGCGTAGCCGGCCGCGGCGGCCGCGGGCGAGGTGCCGACGACGTCGCGCAGGTAGACGGCGCTCCAATCGGCGACGGCGCCCTCGCCGACGAGCACGCAGAACGCGATGAAGCCGACCGGCGCGAGCGCGCGGAAGCCGGGCCGGCTGCCGGCGGCGGCGGGCCCGGCCTCCGGCGCGGGAGCCGCGTGGAGCGCGTGCCGCGTCGCCCACCACGCGAGCGCAGCGATCGCCGCGCCGGTCGCCGCGAGGTGGGCCAGCGTCGGGACGCCCCGCCCGATGAGCGCGCCGCCGAGCGCCGCGCCGGCGAGCCCGCCGAGGCTGTAGAGCCCGTGGAACGACGCGAAGATCGGGCGCCCGTACGCGCGCTCGATCGCGGTGCCCTGCGCGTTGACGGCGAGGTTGAGCGCGCCGCCCGCGAGGCCCATCGTGACAAGCGCGATCGTGAGCTCCAGCAGGTTCGACGCGAGCGCGGGCAGCACGAGCGCCGCGCCGAGCGCGAGGGGCGCGACCCGGATGAGCGCACGGCTGCCGGCGCGCTCGGCGAGCCAGCCGGCCAGCGGCATCGCGACGAGCGCGCCAGCGGAAGCGCCGAACAGCGCGCCGCCGAGCGCCGCCGGGCTCAGCGCGAGATCCTCGCGCACCGAGGGGATGCGCACGATCCAGCTCGCGAACGCCGCGCCGTAGGCGAAGAACGTCGCCCCGACGCCGATGCGGGCCGCGCGCAGGTGGGGCGGCGCGGCGCGCGCCGGCGCCTCCCCGGGACGGCGGCGAGGCGCCGCGCCGCCCCGGCCGCGAGGCGCGGGCGCAAGCATGCCATCGGTCTCGAACAAGAACCCTGGTTCCATAGGTCTCCTCGGCGGTGAGAGGCCCCTCGCGCGCGGCAGTGGCGGCTGGTCGCGGCTCCCCCGGGAACTCTGCCTGTCCGGAAGGTGGGGTCTGGCGTTCGATGCGTCCAATGACATCTCGCGCCATGTTCGATAACCTGGAGGAATCGAATGGACCTCCACCACCTCCGGGCCGTCGCGGCGCTGGCCGAGCAGCTGCACTTCGGGCGCGCCGCGCGGGCGCTGCACATCAGCCAGCCGGCGCTCAGCAAGCAGCTGAAGCAGCTGGAGGAGGAGCTGGGCGGGGCGCTCTTCGTGCGCGGCCGCAGCGGCGTCGCGCCCACGGCGCTGGGCCGGCAGTTCGCCGACGATGCGCGCGCGCTCCTGCGCGACGCCGACCAGGCGCTCGCGCGCGCGCGGCGGATCGCGCGCGGAGAGGCCGGCGCGCTGCGGCTCGGCTTCGGCGTAGCGACCGCCGCGCTCGTCGCGCGCGTCGTGGTGCGCTTCCGCCAGCGGGCTCCGGACGTGCACGTCGAGCTCCAGGACATGTCGACGCCCGCCCAGCTCGAGGCGCTGCGCACCGGCGCGCTCGACCTCGGCTTCGTGCGGCTGCCGGCGCCGCCCGACCTCGCGTCGCTCGCGGTCGCGCGCGACAGGCTCGTGGCCGTGGTGCCCCGTGGGCGGGCCGCGGCGATCGAGGCGGCCGGCCTGCGGGCGCTCGGCGACGAGCCGTTCGTCCTGGTGCCCCGCGCCGTATCGCTGAGCTTCTACGACCACGTGCTGCGCGTCTGTGCGCACCTCGGCTTCCGGCCGCGCGTGGCGCAGGAGGCGCGCGATCTCGCCACCGTGCTCGCGCTCGTGGCTGCGGGGGTCGGTGTCGCCCTGGTGCCGGCGTCGGCGGTGAAGGGGCGCTCGACGCGCGTCGCGGCGCTGCGGCTCCCCCCGGCAGAGGCGCTCTGGCGCGTCGGCGCGGTGTGGCGCCGCGATCAGCCGAACCCCGCGGTCGCGGCGTTCCGGGCGCTCATCGAGGCGGATCTCGCCCGCCGCCCGGCCCGGGCGCGCTGAGCTGGTGACCGCGGGCCGAACCGCCCGCGACGGGATCGCCTCAGCGCGCCCGGGCTCTGCGGCGTGTCGCGGCCCGGTCGGCGAGACGCGACGTGGTTACGCCTCGGATCGGCGAGCGCGACTGAGGTAGTGTTGATGGCCGCCGTGACGAGCTAAAAGCCCATGTCGGCCACGGGGAGGGATCATGGATCGTTCCGTCTACATCACCAGCACTGGTGCCTTCTTGCCTGGCAAGCCGGTCCCCAACGAGGAGATGGAGCAGTACATCGGCACGATCAACGACAGACGCTCCAGGCTCGGGCGCTTCGTCCTCCGGCAGAACGGCATCAAGACACGTCACTATGCGTTGACGCCGGACGGCGTGTACCTTCACAGCAGCGCAGACATGGCGGCTCGCGCGATCCGGGACGCGCTTTCCCGCAGCGAGATCGCCGCGGAGCGGCTCTCCTTCCTGGCGGCGGCCACCACCCAGGGCGACCTCCTCGTCCCCGGTTTTGCCAGCGCGGTCCACGGCGAGCTCGGCCTGCGGCCCATGGAGATCGCGAGCTTTCAGAGCGTCTGTGCCAGCAGCATGATGGCGTTCAAGTCCGTCTACCTCCAGCTGAAGGCGGGCGAGCACGACTGCGGCGTGGCCTGCGCGGCCGAGTTCTCCAGCCGCTTCTTCCGACCTGGCTTCTATGCCGGTCGGGAGCAGGAAGGCGAGGACTCCTCCGCCTTGATGGAGACCGAGTTCCTCCGCTGGACCCTCTCCGACGGGGCCGGCGCCTGGCTCCTGGAGACCCGGCCGAACGAGGGGCGCCGCTCCCTGAGGGTGGAATGGATCGAGCTCTGCTCCTACGCCGACCGCTTCGACCCCTGCATGTACGCGGGCACCGTCAGGAACCGGGCGGGTGAGATGAAGCCCTGGAGTCACTACGAGAGCCCTGCGCTCGCAGCGCAGCAAGGCGCCGTCGTCCTCAAGCAGGACTTCGATCTGCTCTACCGCATGTTCCCCGTGTGGGCGAAGCACTACCTCGAGCTCGTGGATCGGCGGCAGCTGCGGCCCGGAGCCATCGACCACTTCATCGCGCACTACTCGTCCCACTCTCTCCGCGGAGAGATGGTCAAGCTGCTCGCGAAGACCGGCGCGATGGTGCCCGAAGCTCGCTGGTTCACGAACCTCTATTCCCAGGGGAACACGGGGGCCGCATCCATTCTCCTCATGCTGCACCAGCTGATCGAGGAGCGGGATCTGCAGCCGGGCCAGCAGGTCCTCGGCTTCATCCCGGAGAGCGGCCGCTGCGTCATCGCCTTCATGCTGCTCACGGTCGTGTGACCCGCCGTCATCACCAGGGAGGTTCAGGATGTTTCCGGAACGCACATCGCCTCGAGACGAAGATTCACCGCAGGCCGTCCTGCGCGGGCTGTCGTCCATCTGGCTGGATTTCGAGTCCCAGGTGCATCACATCCCGATCGTGCGGCGCGTGATCGAGCGTCGTATTCGCCTGGCCGATTACCACGAGCTCCTGCTGAACCACCGGGCGCAGGTCATGAACGGGGCGCTCTGGATCGCGCGCGCCGCCTCCAACGTCGGCCACGAGTTCGCCGAGCTGCGCTCGCGCTTCATCCGCCACGCGGCCGCTGAGCACCGCGATTACCTGATGCTGGAGCAGGACTACCTGAGGAGCGGCGGCGACCCGGCCGGGCTCGCGCGGCGCGAGCTGAACATCGGCAGCGAGGCCCTGTCTGCCTGGATCTTCCATCGAGCCGATCAGCCGAACCCCTTCGATCTCCTCGGCGCCATGTACATCATCGAAGGCCTCGGCAAGCGGGTCGCGGCCCAGTGGGCCGAGCACGTGCGGTCCGCCCTTCACCTGGAGGCGCAGGCCGTCAGCTTTTATCTCTATCATGCGAAGGCCGACGAAGATCACCTGGGCGAGCTGGAAGATGCGCTCCGCAGTGGTATCTTGAATCTCCCGCAGATGGCGCCGCGAATCCTCAAGACCGCCCGGGTCACCGCGCGGCTCTACCGCCTCCAGCTCGAGGAGATCGGGAGCTACTGACATGGATTTTCAGGACTTTTTCAGGAAGATGAAGCACGACCCCAGGGATCCCGATCCGTGGCTGGCCTTGTACCTGGACCGGTCCTTGCCGATCGACGAGAGGGCCAAGGCCGCCCTCTTGAAGAGCCAGCGCAGCTATACACGCAGGGTCGTGATGCCGATCATCAAGCCGTTCGCCCGCCTGTCGATCTCCGGCATCAAGCTCATGAAGATTCTTGTCCCGACGAGCTGGCAGTCTCCGTGGTTGTTGCACCGGTCCATTTACTGGGGTCTGAGGCTCTTCGTCGCCCCGGAGGCCAATTACCTCATCCTGCGCCACTTCACCATCGGCACGGAGATCTTGAAGTTCATCGAGGACAACATCCCGGGCATCGAGCTCGAGACGACCACGCCGCTGAGGACCAGGAGGCTGGAGGATCTGCTGGACAACACGTTCACGATCCACGATCTGACCTTCTACAACTTCATCATCGAGCTGAACGAGAAGCTTCGCGCAGAGGGGCGTGAGATCGAGCCCCGGAAAGCGATCGATTTCTCTGCCATCACCGATGACGACGCGAGCGTCGACGACCTCCCGAACACCTGGCTGAACGTCGTCGACCTGCAGACCGCCATCGAGATCTACACGCCGCTCTATGCGCTGTTCCTGTCCGACCACCATTTCTGGCGGGCGAGCAACTCGCTGCAGCTGGACGAGATCATCGCGCTCTATGTCGGCAAGATCCTGAACGATCCGCTGCCTGTCGCCTTGGTGCACAACCATCATCCAATGGTGCCCAGATCGACGCTCGAGGCCGGCTTCCGGTTGACGCTACACGGCCTCGACTCCGAGACCCTGCACGGACACCTGAGGAAGCTGAAGGCAGAAGCGAAGGGAGCGGCAGCCCCGGGAGCCATCGCGCCGGGACGATCTCCTGAATCCTGAAGGTGCGACGCGAGATCTCTACGCGCCGTCCGTGCCGCCGCCATCGGCTCCGCCCACGCCCCCGCTTCCGCCGCTACAGGCAACCATTGGGCACGCTGCCCCAGTGGCTCTTGGCGACGACGAACCCGTCCGGGCCCGACGTCGAATGCGAGCCGCACAGGCCGTCGGCGTCGGAGATCACGGAGTCGATGCCGATGCCATACTCCCAGTATTTGACCTCGAGGCTCGAATCGTGGGTCGAGCCGCTTCGCTCCGGAATGGAGGGGACGAGAATGCCGCTCGACTCGAAGAACTCGAAGCCCACGATGGAAATCGAGAGCGACACGTTTCGTACCTGGCCGACGCAGGTCGTCCTGCACGTGGGGTAACCGACGGAGCTCTCTTTCGTGAAGCCCGAAGGGCAGCCGGCCGAATACGTGCAGTAGCCGTTGCACGTGACGGGAAGGGGCCCCGGCAGGTCCACGCACTCGTACTCCCCGGTGCCCTGGATCGTCCTGCGCTGGGTCTCGAACCCGCCTGACGTCACCGAGGTTCGGCTGCCGAGCTCTCGATACACGAAGTAGTCGTTCTTGAACGATTCTTCCTGCGTACAAAGGCCGCCGTTGCAGTGCGTGGCCAGGGCCATCACCATGGGCTCCTGGCCGTCCAGGAGAAAGCGCTCCCCCGCGATCTCGACCGCATGGCCTTCGCCGCCCAGCTCGCCTATCAACTGCGCCTTCGTCAGGGCGATTTCGTCGGGCGAGCCGATCGACACGCCGGCCACCCTGGTGATCCGGCCGCTCTCGTCCCGTTCGACCGTCGTGGTGCCCATGTCGAGCTCTTCGGCCCGCCTGGCGACCCAGCCGAGGGCGTCATGCTCGCTCGCGAAGCGCAACCCGTCGGCAGCCGAGCCCTGCTCGAGAGGGGTGGCGTCGTCCACTTCAGTCGCTTCGGCGCTGCAGCCTACCATGAGCGCCGCGGCGAGCAGAGACGCGGCGCGGTACGTTCGGCGAGAATTGTTGGTGAGGAGCCGGTGCATTCTGTCGGTCATGGGTGGATCCTTTGTGGCCCCGGGGTAATCACGCTCCGTGCCACGCCTCGCGTCGAGGGCCCATGACCTGGCCAGGTGCTTCGCGGCCGCAATGCCGAGCGGCGCGAGCGCGGGCTGGTCCTGCGCAGGTTGCGCAGGAATCCGCGCAACTTGGGCGGCGCTGCGCGCAAGGTGCGCGCCAGCGCGCCGAACAGCGCACCATCCTGGACGAGGCTCCGCCTCCTCAGCGCTTGTCCGCGCGCGCCTCGAACTTCACCGAGCCGGCGATCTGCCTCGTGGTGACGTTGACCCGATTGAAGAAGTTGGTGAGCGCGATGTGCAGGGTCAGCGCGGCGAGCGCCGGCTCGTCGTAATGCCTTGCGGCCTCCTCCCAGACGTCATCGGGCACCGGGTCCGCGCGATCGCTGAGCCTCGTCGCGGCCTCGGCGAGCGCCAGCGCGGCGCGCTCCGCGTCGGTGAAATAGGGCGCCTCGCGCCAGGCCGCCACGGCGAACAGGCGCTCGTCGGTCTCACCCGTCTTCTTCATCTCACGCGCGCCCATGTCGACGCAGAAGCCGCACCCGTTGATCTGGCTCGCCCGCAGGTGGACGAGCTCGAGCGTCCGCGCCGGCACGCCGCTCTTCTTCACCGCGCCGATCAGGGCATAGATCGGCTGCATGACGTCGGGGATGACCATCGCGGGGTTCTTCATCCGTGCTTTCAGCATGTTCGTGCTCCTCCCGAGGGGCTCGGGTGTGCTCGCCAACCGTGACCGGACGCTGAACGCCCGTTCGCGTCGTCACATCGGCTAGGGTTCGTCCGTCACAGCCATGACGAAGCACGACGAGGGAGTGTGACCGATGGATGAAAATAGTTGGCTGGCGGGGCGGTTCGAGGCGCACCGGGCCCATCTGCAGGCCGTGGCGTACCGGATGCTCGGCTCCCTGAGCGAGGCGGAGGACGCCGTGCAGGAGTCCTGGCTCCACCTGAGCCGCGCCGACACGAGCGGCGTCGAGAACCTGGGTGGGTGGCTGACGACGGTCGTGGCGCGGGTGTGCCTCGACATGCTGCGCTCGCGCAAGGCGCGGCGCGAGGACCCGATGGCCGCGCCCGACCCCGCCGCGGACCGCGAGGCCGGGACCGACCCCGAGCGCGAGGCGGTGCTGGCCGACTCCGTCGGCCTCGCGCTGCTCGTGGTGCTCGACACGCTCACCCCCGCCGAGCGGCTCGCCTTCGTGCTGCACGACCTGTTCGCTGTCCCCTTCGAGGAGATCGCCTCCATCGTGGGCCGCTCCCCGGCCGCGGCGAGGCAGCTCGCGAGCCGCGCCCGCCGCCGCGTGCAGGGCGCGCCCCCGTCTCCGGACGCCGACGTGGGCCGCCAGCGCGAGGTCGTCGACGCCTTCATCGCGGCCATGCGCGGCGGCGACGTCGACGCGCTCGTGGCGATCCTGGATCCGGACGTCGTGGTCCACGCCGACGCCAAGGCCGAGCCCCCGGCCGGGAGCGAGGTCCGCGGCGCGCGCGCCTGGGCCAAGCAGGCGATCCCGGCCGCGCGCGGCGCCAGGTTCGCCCGCCCTGCCCTCGTGGACGGCACGGTGGGCATCGTCGTGGCCCCGCAGGGGCGGCTCTTCCGGGTGCTCCGCTTCACGCTCGCGCAGGGGAAGATCGCCCGGATCGACGTCGTGGGCGACCCCGAGCAGCTCCGCGATCTCGACCTGTTGGTCCTCGACGGCGGGCCGCACCCGGAGATCTAGACAAGCCCTCTGTGGATGAAGCGCTCTCCTGGGAGGCGTGCTCGCCCGCAGCCTGCTCCTGACCGGAGCGCTCGCGCTCCTCGGGTGCGGCGGCTCGACGCCGCAGCCCTACGCCGCGCCGAGCTCGCCGCCCGCCCGATCAGCTCTGCGCTGCGTCCCGGCGCCACGTGGACCCGAGCCCATCTCTCGCGGCGGTCATTCACCACCTCCTCCACTCAGTAAGGTGTTCCGTCCTTGCGCGTGTAGACGTACTTGCCGCCCACCTTGCGGACGGCGAGATCTTCGTCGGGATACTCGGCACTGTCTTCCGGATCGCGGTTGCTGATCTCAAGGTAACGCGCTGGCGTGGCGCTGCGGTTGACGAAGTGATGCCCGTCGCGCGCGCCGGCCGGAAAGCCCGCGCACTGACCCGCCGTGAGCACCTGCTCGCCGTCGTCCGTGCGCAGCACCACCTCGCCCTCCAGCACGAAGACGAGCTCGTCCTCGTGAGAGTGGGAGTGCCGCAGCGCCGATTCCTTGCCCGGGAAGAGCGTGGTGAGGTTGACGCCGATCTTCGTCAGACCGAGCGCGTCGCCGAGCGCGCGCTTCTCGCGCGGCGTGACGCGCGCGCGAAGCGGCGCGGGGTACGTCGAGCTGGTGCGGGGCTCGAGATCGCTGGGGTCCAGGGCAGGGCGTTTGAGGGGCATGATCATCTCCGAGCAAAGCGGCTGCGCTCAGCGGCCGCGTGGTGTGGGCATGAGCGTGGAGGCGAGCGTCGCCGGGCTCAAGGGGATCGCGGCGGCACACGACCAGCCCCGCACCCCGATCCTCTCCCGGAGGGAGAGGGAGCAGGCGCTCGGCAGCGCAGCCACGCCGGTCAGGCGCGCGCGGCGCGCGCGGCCAATAGCGCGGCGCGGCGCTCGGGAACCTGGAGCAGGGCGCGATCGCGGACGCGGGTGAGCACCTCGGCGGGCGCGGTCTCGGGGGAGCCGGAGTCGAAGGGAGGCTGCGGATCGTATTCAATGCTGAGCTGGATGGAGCGAGCGACGTCCGCGCCGGCGATCTCCGCCACGAGGGTGAGCGCGAAGTCGATGCCGGCGGTGACCCCGCCGCCCGTGATCACGTTGCCGTCGCGCACGACGCGCGCCGCTTCGGTCTGGATGCCGACCTCGGCGAGCAGCGGCCGGAACGCCCAGTGGCAGGTGGCGCGTTTGCCCTCGAGCAGGCCCGCGGCGGCGAGCAGCAATGAGCCCGTGCACACCGAGGTGACGTAACGCGCGGCGCGACCGAGGCGCTGGACATGCGCGACGAGCTCCCGGTCACCGAGGGCCGCCGTGAGGCCGTAGCCCCCGGGCACGCAGATCGCGTCCGCTTCGGCGATGTCGGACAGGCGGGCGAGCCCGGTGAAGGTGAGGCCGCTGTCGGCGGACAGCGAGCCGCCCTCGCGGGAGGCCACCACGAGGCGCGCGCCAGGCAGGCGCTGCAACACCTCGAATGGGCCCGTGAAGTCGAGCTGCGTGAGCTGGGGAAACAGGATGAAGACGATCGTGAACGGCCTGTCCATGGCGCGCCTCTCTGCCGGAGTTGACCGAAGCATCACACAATGGCACATTGGCAGAAAGGACAAATAGTCCTCCTTTCCTGCCAAGCCCATGCCCCACGCGATCAGCGTCGTCATCTTTCCGGGGTTTCAGCTGCTCGACGCGGCGGGCCCGATCGCGGCGTTCGAGATCGCGGCGGGCTTCGTCCCCGGCGCGTACGTGCTCGGGCTCTGCGCGGTAGAGCCCGGACTCGTGCGTTCGTCCTCGGGCGTGGCGTTCGAGGCGCAGCGGCTGCCGCGCTTGCCGCAGGTCGACACCCTGCTGATCGCTGGAGGTGACGGGGTGCGAGAGGCGCAGCGAGACACGCGGCTGCTCTCGTTCCTGCGTCGCGCCGGCGCGCGCGTCCCCCGCATCGCGAGCGTCTGTTCGGGGGCGCTGCTGCTCGCTCGCGCCGGCTTGCTCGACGGCAAGCGCGCCACCACGCACTGGTGCCGTGTCGCCGAGCTGCGGAGAGAGTTTCCGAACGTCAGGGTCGAGGGCGACCGCATCTGGGTGCGGGACGGTGCGCTCTGGACCTCGGCGGGCATCTCCGCCGGCATCGATCTCGCGCTGGCGATGATCGCGGAAGACCTGGGCGCCTCGGTCGCCCGCGACGTGGCGCGCCAGCTGGTCGTGTACGCGCAGCGGCCAGGCGGGCAGACGCAGCACTCTGGCCTGCTGGAGCTCGGGCCCGCCGGAGGTCGCTTCGCCGAGCTGCATGGCTGGATCCGGCAGCGGCTCGGCAGCAAGCTCGGCGTCTCGGAGCTGGCCGCCCGCGTGAGCATGAGCCCCCGGACCTTCGCTCGCGCCTACGTGGCGGAGACCGGCGTCACCCCCGCCAAGGCCGTGGAGCGCCTTCGGGTGGAAGCGGCGCGCTCGTTGCTCGACGCGGGGGCGCTGTCGCTGCAAGACATCGCCGACCGCACCGGCTTTGGCGACATCGAGCGCATGCGCCGCGCCTTCATCCGGCTCTTTGGAGCACCGCCGTCGGCGCTGCGCCGGACGGGACGGATACCGGCATCCGGCCCCGCCCGCGCCCCCGCCCCCTCTCCGCGGCGCGCTCCCCCCGTCCCGCTCGCCCCGATCGAATCAGCACGCGCCCTCTCTGACTCGCCCCACCCCCGCTCCAACGGCGTCGTCAGGAGCCGCTGAGACGCTCCTTGGCGCGCGCTCTCACGAACATCGCTCCGTCGCGCGCAAGCCCCGACAGCACGGCGGCTGTGGCTCGCGGGTGGTCCGCGACGGCGTAGCGGACGTGCGCGTTTTCGTCGGCGGCGCGCCGCTCCAGGATGTCGAGCGGACAGTCGGCGCGCCATACGATGTGACGGCGCACGACGAAGTCTGGGTCGTGTTCGAGGTCGAGCAGCAGGGACAGTGGACATGTCTTGTTCCTGCCAACCTGCAAGCGCACAAACGAATCGGCGTCACGCGCGAGCTGCGACAGCACGCGCTCGGGCGTGCTCGGATTCTGCGCGACCGCGCCGCGAACGAAGACGTCGGCGGAGTCGGCCAGCTGGATGAGGTTCTGCTCCGGTGTGAGCGGGTGCTTTGCGATCTCCTCATGGTTGTCGGGCAGGGCGCTCGCGGTGGCGAGGATGTCCGGCGTCACGCCTGGATGCGTGAACACGGCGCGACGCAACCATTCGCTCGGGGCAAGGCACCATTGGCGTAGCCACGCTTCGGGACAATCGGGTCGCTTCGCGAGCTCGCGCTTCACCTTGTCGTCGTCGTCGTTCGCAAGGGCTTCGAACTGTTCGGCGCTCAGCGCGCGGCGCTGCGCCACACGCCGACGAACATCCGCGCGCGGGTCGCGCAGCAAGCGCTGCAAGTGCGCGGCATCGAGCGCTTCGTGGGTTGCGAGCACGAGACGCACGGCGGGCGGCGGATTGTCTGAGATCTGGGCGTAAAACGCGGCGGGGAAGTCCGGGCGTCGCAAGAGCACGAGCAAGACCGGTTCGTTCAAATCAGCGAGCAGACCGGGCATCTCCGCGTCGTCCCACGGCAGCGACGCGGCGGCGGCGGCGCGATAAGAAGGCGATCGGTGTCGCGCGAAGACACGCAGTGTGTCGAGCGAGAGACCCATGCGCGTCTCGGCGGCGAGCCGCACGGCTGCGTCGGCGTCGTGACGGAGGCGCTCGAGCCAGTCGCGCGGACACTCGCGATGCGAAGCGACGGCACGGCGTGCCCGGCCTCCGAGCTCGGCAAACTCGGCGAGCAGCGAAGCGGGCACCGACTCGTTGCGTAGGATTCGCGCGAGGTCTTCGCCAAAGTGATGCGGAATCGCTGCGGCGTGTTGTGCGACCGCGCGCACGTTGCCGTCGCTGTCGGTCCAGAGCAGACGGCGGAGCGACTCGTCACATCCTGGATGGGCGGCGACAGCGCACCGCACGGCGCGCGTCGGGTCACGCGCGAGTTGCGCGAGGACTTCGCGAGGAGCGCCCATGCGGCGGGCGAGGGCGCGACGAACGCCAAGGGCCTGGTCGGTGGCGAGTGAGAGGAGCGTCGCGAGCGGCGTGTGCGGGTGCAGCGCCGCCTTGACGCGCAGACCTTCGCTTGGGGAGCGCGCGAGCGCTTGCAAATCCTCTGCGCTGAGCTCGGCTGTCCGTCGCTTCATTCACAGTGAGATTTAGCAGACCCCCGTGCCAGCACAGGTCCGTCCCGCAGGCCCTGTGCCTTCGCGTCACACGGCCGCGGCCAACTCAGAATCTGGCCCCGACCGCGATACGGAGCGTCGCGAGCTTGCCCTGCTCCAGGCCGAACCCGAGCGGCTCGTCCAGCGCCACGAGCAGTCCGGCCCGGAAGTACAGGCCCGACGAGGGTGGCTCCACCCCGACGAAGGGCTCGGCCGCGAGCTGCAGCTTGTCGGTCTGTGTGAGCGGGAACGCCGCCTGGAGCCGCGCCCCGACCCCGAACCCGCCCACGCTGCGCAGCTCCGCCTCGTTGCTCTGCTCGATGAAGAACTCCGTCTCTCCGCCGCCCGTGGGGATGGCGAACATCGCCACGAGATCGCTCCGCACATAGAGCGCCTCGATCGGGCGCAGCTCGATGCCGCCCCGGGCCCGCAGCGGGACGTGCTCCAGGAGCGCCCGCTGCGTGTCGAAGTACCCGCGCACGGCCAGCGCCGCCGCCGCGGCCGCCTTCGTGTCGTCAGACGGATCCTGCGTGATGGGGATGGAGGCCGAGAGCCCGCCGACGAGCATCAGCATGGGGGAAATGTTCCCGGCGTAGTGAAGTCCTATCGAGGGATTGCCGAAGAAGAACCCCTCGAGCTCCGGCGCGACGGTCGTCGCGTCCTGCTCCCCCGCGCCGGGCTCGTTCGCCTGGCTGCTCCCGTACGCAAAAGGCAGCTCGGCGTCGAGGTGGAGCCCCCCGATGAGCTTGATCTGGGCGACCGCCGCGAAGGACGCCACGAAGGAGTTCCCTTCCCACGCGCCGCTCGTCCCCTCGCTGCTCACGGTTTCCCAGTCGGGGATGTTCGCCTCGATGGTGCTGGTGAGCACGTCCGCCTCCACGCCGAGACGGAAGCCGTAGGACTTCGCCCACTGACCTTCCGTGACGGTCTCCTCGGCGAGCGCTGGCGGGGTGAACGAGAGCAGGAGGGAGAGGGTGGCGAGGGAAGAAGCAAGCTGGCGCATGCGGACAGCGTATCTTTTTTTCCGTCCGGGGCCATCCAGCGGGGCCATCGCACCGGCAGCCCGGAGGAGAGGCCGCCGCCTGCCGGACGCTCAGCTGTAGACCCCCTGCACGTACTCGGTCAGCATCTTGATCTCGGCCTCTTGCTCGCGGCTCACCCAGTGCACGAGGTCGCCGATCGAGATCATCCCGACCACCCGCCCATCCTGGACGACGGGCAGGTGACGGCAGCGTCGCTCGGTCATGACGGCCATGGCCTGCCGCGCCGACGTGCTCAGCTCGACGCAGACGACCCCGCAGGTCATCACCTCCGCCACGGGCGTGTCCGCCGGATCGCGTCGGGCCAGGATCACCCGCGTCATCACGTCCCGCTCGCTGATGATCCCGCTCGGGGACCCGTCGATGCTCACGAGCAGCGCGCCCACACGCCGCACACACATCGACTGCACAGCCTCGAAGACCGTTGCTTCCGGCGAGATGGTGTAGACGTTCCGACCCTTCCTGTTGAGGATTTCGCCAATGCTATCCATGGTCATCCCCTTCCTGAGGGGAATCATGACAAAAAAATCGCGCGTGTGGCGTGCTCATGCGCAATTTTTTCGGCTGCTTTTCACCTGGACGCCTGGCTTCCCGCGCTTCACGGCCGGGCTCGCCTCGGCGTGGAGGATGCGGCCGGGCTGAGGCGGCCGCCCATTGTTGCATGGATATTTCAGACCGAGGGCACTGCTCTTTTCGACGAATCGATGAGGCCCTCTCCGGCCTACCAGCCGGGGGGAGCTATCAGTAGGCGAGCGTGCAGGTGTTGCCGGCTCCGCACTCTTTGGAGGTGACCGCTGCGACGACCTGGGACGCCGGCATCGGCGTATAGCGGTAGGGGATCTCGAAGACGGTGCCCCTCGAATCGTTCAGGTCGTCGCCAGTCCCCTGATTACCGATCCCCTTCCAACCTCTTGGACTGCCCATGTCCGTCCAGATCGCCCTGTTCTCATCGTAGACGCAGTTCTCGGCGATGAGCGCCATGTCCTTGCCCACGCCGTGGATCTGCCCGCCGCCGGTGTTGTGGTAGTTGTTGAGCATGTGGACGTTGCCGTACCGCCCGCGAGGCTGGCGAGTATCGACGCGCTCGCCCCAGTGGCTGTTCATGTACGTGATGCGCAGCTTGCCCTCGCTCGCCGGCTCGTCGTCGCTACCGGCGATCAGGTTCGAGAACCGGTGCTCCTTGTCGTACGTATAGTAGAAGCGCGCCCAGGAAACGGTGACGTAGTCGGCGCCCTGGGTGATGTCGCAGTTGCCGTCCTGGCCGTCGGAGATGTCCAGATGGTCCAGCCAGACGTGGTGGGCGCCGTTCCCCGTGTAGACGGCGTCTGCGCCGGCCTTGCACTCGTCGTAGCTCGCGCAACGCGCGCCCCGCACGGCGAGGTTGCGGATGATGATGTTGTGCACGTCGGCGCCGCTCATCCGGATGTTGCCCGCGATGGTCACCCCGGGGCCGATGCCGATGATCGTCTTGTTGGCGCCTGGCGCGAGTGTCCCGCTGTAGTTCCCGGGCTTCACGAGGATGATCGCCGGGGTCGAGCCCTTCGCCGCGTTCTGGAGCTCGCTCATCGAGTCCACGGTGATGGCCGAGCTCAGATCCGTGCCGCCGCCGGTCGTGCCGCCACCGACGCTCGCGAAGCCCGGAACCGGATCCGTGATGCGAAGGTCCCCAACCGGGGTCGACCCGCCAGTGCCCCCGCCACCAGCGCCCGCTCCACCCGTGTCCTCGCCACCAGCGCCCGCTCCACCAGCGCCCGCTCCACCCGTGCCGGCCGCGCCCCCGGTGACGCCGCTCGTTGCGCCGGTGGTGGCTCCGGCATCACCTGTTCCACCCGTGGTGGTACCGGAACCGCCCGTGGCCGTCGCCCCCGCGCTGGAGGTTCCTCCAGAGCTCGCGCCGGGGCCGGGCGTGACATCGGGATCCGTCGAGCTGCAAGCGATCAGCAAGCCGAGAATCGAGAAGGAGGCGAGTCGATACGAGTGGGTCATGGTTCCTCTGCCGGTGATGGAAGCCAAGCTTCTTTCCCTCAGGTTGCGCGGCGCCCCCGCCAGCCGTCAGAAATCGCCGGGACGCTCCGGAACCGAGATCCGCGTCGAATCCTGGAAGGCCGAGCTCGGCCTTTGCAACCAGGGGGCGCCGCGGGTGCTCACCGTCGCCTTGCCACTGCGCGCGGGCGGGCGCGGGGCGCGCTCCACCCGAGAGCGTGCGCCATCGCACACCAGCCTGAGGCGCGCGTGCTTGTCATCCTCCCGGCAGCGGTGCCCCCGGCAAGTTCCGGGCAAGTTGTCGCGTCTCGCGAGAAGAGAATTAACGCAAAGGCGCAAAGGCGCAAAGGCGCAAAAAGGCGGAGATAGGGTGCGGGACATTCACGGCTGCAGACCGTTGACGACGCGATGGATGCCCTGTCTCACGAGGCGCTCGCCGAAGTTGATGACGAGTGCGAGCTTGAGATCACAGAGCTTCAGGTAGGTGAGCGCTTGCGCTTCGAACAGGCGGTTGTAGATAGCGGTCGACTTGCACTCCACGATGACACGTTCACCCACGAGCAAGTCGAGGCGGAGGTCGGTGGCCAGCCGTCTCCCTTTGTAAACGAGCGGGACAGCCTTCTGACGCTGCACGTTCAGCCCTCGCGACGAGAGCTCGAAGGCGAGCGCCTCCTCGTACACGGCCTCAAGCAACCCAGGCCCTCCCAGCGTGCGATGGACCTCGATCGCCGCGTCCACCACCACCTTGGCTATCCCGTTCTCCTCCATTCAACCCACATCTCTTTTTTGCGCCTTTGCGCCTTTGCGCCTTTGCGTTAATTCTCTTCTCGCGAGACGCGACAACGCGCCCGAAACATGCCCGCAGTGCATGCCGGGGACGACTCCCCTCACCGCTCCGCGCGGTCGAGCCACGCCCGCGCGTCCTTCTCCAGCAGCGGATCCCCGAGCCGCACCGACAGCTCCAGGAGATCCTCGAACTCCCGCCGCGCGAGCGCGTCGTTGCGCGCGTTCTTCAGCAGCATCGCCGCCGCCCAGCGGCCCTGCAGCACGTCGTGCCAGTAACCCTGCTCCTCCGCCCGCGTGATGAGCGCCTGCAGCCGCTCCCGCGCGTCCCCCGCCCCCGCCACCCCGTCCAGGTACGCGAGGTACATCCGGTTCGAGGCGGCCACCCGGTCGTACCCCGCCTCGTTCGCCCGCTCCAGCGACTCCGCGAAGAGCGCCCGCGCCCGCTCGTGCTCGCCCAGCCGCACGCACGCATAGGCCAGGTTGTGAAGGTTCACAACCCCGTCAAACCGCAGCGCGAGCGCCCGGTCCAGCTCGATCGCGCGCTCACATGCCCCCGCCGCGGCCCGGAAATCCCCCGCGTAGAGCTCGATCGTCACCAGCAGCTTCGCCCGCACCGCCTCCGCGACCCGATCGCCCGGGGCGGCCGCCTCCCAGCGCGACAGCGCCTCCAGCGCCCCCGTTCGATCACCCGAAGTCGCCCGCGCCAGGGCGATCGACTGGAGCGCCCGCGGATCGTCCGTCGGCCCGAGCGCGGCGAGATCGAGCGCGGCCCGCCGCGCGCGCGCGAACTGCCCCTGAAGGCACGAGACCTCCACGTCCACCGTCAGCGCCTCCTGCAGGAGCTCGCGGCGCCCCACGGCCATCTCGACCACGTCGTCGAGCAGGTCGTGCGACAGCCGGAACAGGTTGGTCGCCCCGAGCGCGCGGGCGAGCTCGATGCGCAGCTTCACCCGGAGCTCCAGCGAGCCGACCGCATCGACGCGCCCAAGGATGCGGTCCGACGCCGCCGGCAACGACGGCGCGCGGCGCGCGTGGCCGACCGCCTTCGAGAGGATCCCCACCCACCGGCCGAGCTCGTCGGGATCGCGCCGCGCGACGTCCGAGAGCTCGAACGCCCGCGTCATCGCGGCGATCGCCGCGTCGAACTCGCCGCGGCGCACGCGGACCCCCGCCGCGCGCGCCAGGTGCCCCGCCGCGCCGTCCGCGTTCCCGAGCGAGAGCGCCCCGTCCGCCGCGCGGCCGAAGTGGCAGTCGACAAGCGCGAGCACCGCCGGATCGTCCGCGCCCACGCGCTCCAGCCACTCGGCCGCGAGCCAGTGGCCGAGCGCCCGATCCGCGTCCGTCAGCATCTCGTAGGCCGCGTCCCGCACGAGCGCGTGACGGAACGCGAACTCCGGCTCCCCGCGGAACATCGACTCCGGCCGAGGCTCGAGGAGCTCACGCTTCTCGAGCGTCAAGAGCCACGACTCGAGCTGCGGCACCTGCCCGCCCCCGCCGAGCATCGCCTCCAGACCGCCCCGCCAGAACACCTCGCCCATCACCGCCCCGGCCCGGAGCACCCGGCGCGCCTCGGGCTCGAGCGCCGCGATCCGCGACTGCATCATCGCGAGCACCGTCTCCGGCACCTCCCCCGCCCGCCTCTCCGCCGTCGCGCGCACGAGCTCCTCGAGGAAGAACGCGTTCCCCGCCGACCGGTCGACGAGCGCCGCGAGCTCGGCCTCCGGCGGCGCGTCGCCAAGGACCTCCCGCACGATCCGCTCGCACGCGCGGCGCGACAGCTCCCCGAGCCGCATCTCCGTCGCCTCGCGATCCTCCCACAGGCCCGGGAACGCCTCGCGCACCCCGGGGCGCGCCAGCGCCAGCACCATGAGCGGCTGGTGCCGCAGGAACCGGAGCGCCGCGTCGAGGGTGTCCACCGTGGCGCGATCGCAGAAGTGCAGGTCGTCCAGCACGATCAGCACCGGCTGCGCGTCGCACTCGGCCCGCAGGAAATCGAGCCACGCCCGCCGCGCCTGCTCCTCCATCACCGCGCGATCCTGCCGCGCCGCGCGCAGCGCCGGGCTCTCCGGGAACGGCACCCCGATGAGCTCGCCGAGCAGCTCCGTCACCCGCTCCCGCGCGGCCTCGCCGACGTGCCGCGCGACCCGCGCCGCCAGCTTCTCCCGCCGCGCCTCGGCGGGCTCGTCGTCGAGCAGGCCCGCCGCGCGCCGCACCGTCTGCGCGAGCAGCCCGAGCGGCGCCCCGCCGCACATCGGATCGCCGTGCGCGCGCCACACCGTGACCGGCTCGCTGCGCGCCTCGACCCGCCGGAGCAGCTCGTGCGCGAGGCGCGACTTGCCGACGCCCGCCCCCGCCGTGACCAGCACCACGCGCGCCACCCCCTCGGCCGCGCACTCGTCGAGCACGTCCTCCAGCGCCCGGAGCTCCCGCTCGCGCCCCACGCAGGTCGTGGGCTTGCCGAGCACCTTGCGCCCTCCGTCCTGCGGCTCGCGCGCGCCGAGCAGCGTGGGGCCCTGGCTGCCCGCCGCGATCTCGAAGCGGTCGACGAGCAGTGCGGCCGTCATCTGGTCGATGAGCACCGGCCGGCCCGAGGACGGATCCTCCGCGGCGTGGCGGACCCGCGCGTCGAGCAGCGCCCCCGCGCGGTCGATCACCTGCCCCACCGCCTGCGTCCCGGCGATGACGTCCCAGCCCGTCGCCAGCGCCACCCACGCCCCGGGCAGGAGCGCGTGGATCGAGAGCGCGCAGCGGGCGGCCTTGCCGGCGAGATCGGTCGGCGAGCCCGCGCCGGCGACGACCGCGGCGACCGAGCCGTCGGCGAGCACCTCCAGGACCGCGCCGTGCGCCTGCGCGGCCTGCCGGACCTCGTGGAACGGCGTGGTCGGCGGCGGGGCGGGCCGGGGCCTCACCGGCGGCGCCGGCGCGAGCAGGCCCTCGGGCAGCGCGTCCTTGCTGCCGGAGACGACGGTCGCGTGGTGCCCCGACAGCATCGTGTCGCTCGCCCGCTCGGCGCCCGCGATCGCCTGCGGGCGGGCCGACGGGGGGCCGCGCCTGCCGGCGCTCATCTCGGCGGCGAGCACGACGCTGACGAGCCGCCGCTCGCTCTTCGTCAGCGCGGGCGTCGGCAGGCCGTTGCCGGTCGACATGTTGCCCTCCACGACGCTCAGCATCCGGAGCTCGGCGGCGACCTCGCCCGCGTCCGCGGGGCGCTCCGCGGGGTTCTTCGCGAGCAGCCGGGCGACGAGCAGATCGAGCGACGGCGGGATGTTCGGGCAGAAGGTGCTCGGGCGCGGCGCGGCCTCGAAGAGCACCTTGGCGAGGACGGACAGCGGGTGCTGGGCGACGAACGGCGACCGCCCGGTGAGGCACTCGAACAGCAGGCACCCGATCGAGTAGAGGTCGGCGCGCGCGTCGACGTCGACGTCGCCGCGGACGCGCTCCGGCGCCATGTAGGCGGGCGTGCCGATCGCCGAGCCGGTGAGGGTGAGCTCGTACGTCGCGTCGGCCTGGCGCGCGATGCCGAAGTCGATGAGCTTCGCGTTCCCGATGTCGCCGCCGGGCAGGAACACGTTGGTCGGCTTGAGGTCGCGGTGCACGATGCCGCGCGCGTGGACGGCGGCGAGCGCCTCGGCGACGCGGCCGACGAGCATCAGGCTGTGCTCGATCCCGAGCGGCCCGCGCGACAGCCGCGCGCCGAGGTCCTCGCCCTCGAGCCACTCCATGGCGAGGTAGTAGAGGCCGTCCGCCGTGACGCCGTGGTCGATGTAGCGGGCGACGACGGGGTGCTCGAGCTCGGCGAGCAGGCGCGCCTCCCGCTGGAAGCGCACGACGTGCTCCCTGCCCTGGTTGAAGATCACCTTGAGCGCGACCGCGTGGCCGCTCTGCCGGTCGAGCGCCCGCCACACCGCGCCCATCCCGCCGGAGCCCGCGAGGCGTTCCAGCTGGAAGCGGTTGGCGAGGACGTGACCTGAATGCATGGCTCAAGTATCGGTGTGCAGACCTCCGCGGTCCAGGCGGCCGGGGCGCGCGTGGATCGCGAACCGTGGGCCCACCGCCCACGCGGAGCGCGAGGATACTCATCCCGCGGCGCGGCTACGAGCCTCGAAGGCCCGCGGGCGCAGCCGCCGGGCCGGCGGGAGCGCGGCCGCGGCCCGCCCTCGCCGGCCGACGGGGCCGCTCACGTCCACGCGAGCGCGCCTGTCGGGCTCGCAGGGGCGCGCTCGCAGGGGCACGCGGCCTCGCGCCGCCTGCGCCGCCGCGGCGGAGACCTCAGCTGGCGAGGCGCTCGATCCGCGCGTCGACCTCGCGCTCGGCGTTCAGCCAGTCTTCAACGGGGTTGTTCCGGAAGCCGGCCCTCTCGGCATATCCATAGGCCACCTTGGCGATCAGGCCGTGGCGCTCCTCGCGCGACACCCGCGGGCGCGGCGGCGCGGCCTTCGGGGCATCGGCGCTCGCGCGCTGGGCGGCGGGCTCCACGGCCGCAGAGGGCATCTCGACGGCGGCGGGGGCAGAGACCGCGCTCTCGGGCTGCGCCGAGGCGACCGGGCTCGTGGCCCGGGTGGTCTTCGTGCGGGCCGGGGTCTTGCGCTTCGAGCTCATCTCGTCGTCTCTCCTTTCGGGTACACGGGTCGACTAACCCAAGTCCGCGCGTACGCACAAATTTTGAGCACGTAGTTTCTCGGCGCCCCGCCGCCGCCGGTCGGGATCTCCCTTCCAAGAGACCGTGGTTCGCGGTAGAGTGGATGTCGCTGACCGGGTGAGATCACCCGGCATGTGTCAGCCATCATCCCTCGTTGTTCGTCGCCACCTCGTGGCCGACGTTCATCCGCCATCGTCCATCCATCGTCCATCTTTCGTTCCCACCGTCGTTCCCATCTTCGTTCACGGCGGCCCATCCCTGGTCGCCGCCTGCGCTGAGGACAGCTCGGTAATCCAGAAAACGGCAGGCGCGTCGCTCGCCGTCTGCCCATGAATCGAGGAGATGCGATGTGGAAGAAAGCGCGGCCCCTTCCCGGCGCACGGAACACCTCTGCTCGTCCGGCGGCGGGATGACGCGCGTCGTCTGGGTCGAGGACGACAGCGAGGTGCGGCTCGTCGGCGCCTCGGAGCGCTGGGCGCGCGCGATGGAGCAGCTGCGCCGGCTGGCGGAGCACGAGCGCGCGCCGCTGCTCATCACGGGCGAGCCTGGCACGGGCAAGGAGCTCTGCGCGCGGCTCCTTCACGCGGCGAGCCCGCGCGCGGGCGGCCCGTTCGTGGCGGTGAGCGCGGCGCGGCTGCCGCCCGAGCGCCTCCGGGAGGAGCTCTTCGGCGTGGCGGCCGGGGCCGACGGGCGGCCCGCGGGGCGCCCCGGGCTGCTCGAGCTCGCGCGGGGGGGCACGCTCTTCCTGGACGAGATCGGCGCGCTCCCGCTCGAGCTCCAGCCGCGGCTCCTGGCCGTGCTCGACGGGGAGCCGCTCTGCCGGATCGGCGGCGGGGAGGCGCTGGTCGCGGACGTGCGGGTCATCGCCGCGACGAGCCAGGATCTCGCCGCGCGCGTCCTCGGGCGGTCGTTTAACGAGGCGCTCCACCGGCGCGTCGGCGGGCTCGGGCTCTCGCTCCCCCCGCTGCGCGAGCGCGACGGCGACGTCCGCAGGCTGGTCGAGCACTTCCTCCAGCGCCAGAGCGGCGCGACGGGGCTCACGAGCGCCGGGCTCTCCCCGCGCGCGCTCGCGCAGCTCGAGGCGTACCCCTGGCCGGGGAACGTCCGCGAGCTCCGGAGCATCGTCGAGCGCGCCTTCCTCCGGGCCCACGGCGCGCCGCTCGATCTGGAGCACCTGCCGCCGGAGATCGGCGCGGCGAAGCATCCGTCGTCGCCGCCGCGCTCGGGCCCGCCGGGCGCGCTGCGGCCGTCGCCGCCGGCGCGCGGCAGCGCGTCGCTCGGGGAGGCCGTGCGCCGCCACATCCTGGCGGTCTACGCCGCCCAGAACGGCAACGTGACCCGCACGGCGAGCGCGCTCGGGATCACGCGGGTCTCTCTCCGCCGGCACCTGCGCCAGTACCTCGCCGCGGACGCGCGCGACAAGGAGCCGCTGAGCGATCGCTAGAGCACCGATCGCGTTGATCAAGCGAGAGACGAACCGCCAAGCGCGCCAAGGACGCCAAGAAAAACACAAAAATCTTGGCGTCTCATGGCGCCTTGGCGGTTCGAAATTCTGCTCTTCTTAGGCGATTTTAACCTGTTTATCGCTCTGGGGCCGCGCGTCAGGGATCCCGCCTGGACCCGTACCTGAACGCGCCACCGCGCGGCGCGCAGGAAGCGCTCAGAGGCCGAGGGCGCCGATCATCTTCTCGGCGTAGCGGGTGCCCAGGGTGACCTGCGCGTCGTGGCCAAAGTGGAGATTCCAGGTGTCCGCAGGATCGATCGCGAGCCCTTCTGCCGAGACGGCGTAGGCCTTGGGGATCAGCCCTGGGAGCTGGTTCACGAGCGAATTGTGTTTTGCGCACGACCCCGAATGGAGGAGCTCTCCTGCAAGGAACGGCACGTCGCCGATCCCGAGATCAGCGCGCAGGTCCGAGACGAGCGTCTTCACCTTGCCGGGCCACGCGGGGTCGCCGCAGTTCGACTCGCCTTGATGGAACAGGATCCCTTCGATCGCGCCCCCGATCTCCTGCGCCGCCTTCGCGCGCGACAGGATCCAGCTGTACTTGCTCCCCCCCACCTTCATGAACGTCTCCACCTTCTCCCCGCTGATGGCGGAGGGGACGAGGCCAACGCTGTCCTGGGCGGGGTAATGGTCGAGGATCGTCCTGGAGAAGTAGTCGCCGGGCCCGATCGCTCCGTTCCAGCATTCGTGGAGCGGTGGGGCAGCGACGTCCCACGCGCCTTCGACGCGCCCGGTCGCGGCGCAAGCGTCGAAGCCGAGGACCTTGATGCGGGGATTCTCGGTCTTGTCTGCGGCCAAGGCCTTCGGGTACCCGGCCATGTTCGATTGCCCGAGGAGGAGGAAGACATGAAACACCGGCGCGGCCGATCCTCCGCCGCCGCTCCCGCCGGTGCCCGGGTCACCCGCGCCGCCTGCCCCCGGCTCACCCGCGCCGCCTGCCCCCGCGTCATCCGCGCCGCCTGCCCCCGAGAGCTCTCCGCCCACCGCGCCTGAACTCTGAGCGACCCCCTCTGCGGGCCCTCCGCCCGCGAGAGCCCCTGTCGACGCTGAGGACACGACGCTGGAAGGCGCGCCGCCTGCCCCGCCGGTGCCCACGGGTCCGGACGCGCCGGCCGGGACATCTGCTTCACCGCAGGCAAGGAGCCCGACGAGCGAGAACGCGATGCGCGACGGGATGAGCCCGGGAGACCATCGAAGGTTCGTTTTCATGCGAGAATTTCCCCGACAGCTGCCGCTGATCCATGATGAGTGGAGATCTCGCGCCCGGCGCGGGTACGGCGCGACCGATGCCCCTGCGCCGTTGCTCGCGAACGGGGTCGGCGCCGAGATCGCTCCCGATCCCGAGGACGAAGGGCCCGGTGCGCATGACGCTATCCAGGGCAAAGCGGAAGGATGCCCCGAGAACAATGTGAACGCTCACATTGCCCGCGTCAATACAAATCGGCCGGCTCGTGGCTCGCCTCCCCCGACATCGCCCAGGCGCCGCTCAGCCAGCGAGGTCAGCGTTCGGAGGCGGCTCGTTTCTGACCAAGACGGTGCTCGCCATGCCCACCGATGGCGCAAGGAACTGGGAACGACTCAGCGCCGGCGACAACACCAGACCACTTTCCAGCTCGAGCGTGCCTGTAAACGAGTCGATCTTCATGCCTGACAGCTACCCCTCGCTCTCCCCCGTGTCAGGTTCAGCGATCTGTCATCCGGGCCCATCCATCCTCTTCAAGTACGAGTCAAGTACGAGTCCACCGCACGCCTGTAGTCGGCCTCGGAGATCAACGGTTCGACATCCTGTGGGAAGCGATAGGGCGCACCGGAGCTCCCGTCCTTGACCTTGAGCGCTTTGCAGAGGCGCTCCACCCGCTTCAGGTGGCCGCCCGATTGCGGGAGATTTCGGGCCAACTCGGTGGGCACAAACACATCGACATCCGAGACCAGACGGTGCTGCCGGAGCCGCACCAGCGCGCCGTTGAGCTCATCCCAGGTCACGATCGCGTGGTTGACCATGTCGGCAGCAGCGATCACGTTGGGCAGCTCTGCCCTGCCGTCGCCCGCGACCAGCAGCATCGCGTACAGCACCCAGATATCGCTCGAGAGCAGCTGTTCCACGCCTTCTGCAACCTCCCCCACAAAACGTCTCACGACTCGGCGCCGCGCCGCAAGGCCCAGTTGGCACCAGGCGGCCCGCGCGCCCCTCTCCTCAGGACGGCTGCGCGAGGCCGAGCTCTCCCTCCGGCTCGACGGGCAGCTCGACGAGGAACGTGGTCCCTGAGCCCAGCCGACTTTGCAGCTCCACGCGCCCTCCATGCGCTCGCACGATCTCCCGAACAAGGTACAGCCCGAGCCCGAGGCTCTGCGCTTGATGAAGCCCCGTCGCGCGCTCGAACGCCTCGAACACGCGCCGCTGGTCGGCCTCGGAGATCCCGATGCCCTGATCGGAGACCGTGAGGCGAGCGACGGCCCCGTCCCCGTCGGTGACGATCCGGACCGGCTTTCCAGCGCCGTACTTCATGGCGTTCGTGAGCAGGTTCGTCACGACCTGCTCGAGCCGCAGCCGATCCCACTGGCCCACGACGGCGCGCTCCGCCTGCACGTGGAGCGCACATCCAGCCAGCTCGGCCTGCTCGCTCAGCCGCCCGACGACGTCCCGCACGAGGGCCGCCAGGTCCACCGGCTCACGCGTCAAGGCGAGCCGCCCCTTCTGGACGCGCGAGAGATCGAGCAGGCTGTCGATCAGCAGGTTGAGCCGACCGAGCTGGCGCTTGAACGACGTGAGGGACGACGACAGCCACGACGAGGAGACCGTCTCTTGCTGCTTGATCGATCGCGCGAGCGCGTCGAGCTTCAGATGGAGGCCTGTCAGCGGCGTCTTCAGCTCGTGGGCGAGGAACGCCGTGCGCCGCTCCGCGGCCTCCGCCGCCGCCCGCGCCTCGCGCTCCCTGGCGAGCAAGAGCGCGTTCTCGAGGGAGATGGCCGCTTGCGTGGCGAGCAGCTCGAGGGCGAGGAGCCGATCGGGCGTGAACGCGTGCGTGGTGACGTTGTTCTCGAGGTACAGCAGACCGAGCACCTCGGCCTGCCGCAAGATGGGAACGCAGAGGACCGACCTCGGAGTGTGCCGGACGATGTACTCGTCCCCCGAGAACCTGCCCGCCTTCGCGGCGGCGTCATCGAGGAGCACGCGCTCCTTGGTGAGCCGCACGTAGTGGAGGAGCGAGGCAGGGAGGAGCGGGGAGGACGACACCGGCAACGACTGGAGAACCCTGGTCACGGTCCCCTGTCGCTCCTCGATCGCGGCCTCCGCCTCGATCGTCAGCTCGCCGTCCCGCACGAGGACGAGGCAGCCCTTCTGGGCACCTCCCTGCTCGAGGACGAACTCGAGCAGGGTTCGCAGGAGCTTCTCGAACAGGATCTCGCCCGAGATCGTCTGCGACGCCTTGACGACCGCGAGCACGTCGAGCAGCTCCGTGCGCGCCGCGAACGTGGCGGTCGGCGCGAGCGGCCGCCGCTCAACGAGCTGCGGATAGAGCTGCTCGAGCTGCTTCACCTTTCCGTCGGCCCCCCAGCGCACGTAGCACGAGCGGGCTTCGCACAGGTACGTATCGGAGAAGCGCTCGAACCCCCGCGCCCGATAGAACCGAGACGCGAGCTCGTAGGCGAGCGCCTCAATGTGGACGAAGCCGCTCTCGCGCGCCGCGCGGATGGCCTCTTCATAGAGGCGCATCGCGTCGAGGTCCCGGCCCTCGATGCGGGCGACCTCGGCGGACACCAGGGCGTAGCGGCTCCGGAAGTTCTCGGGGCAGTTGGCGGCCCAGCGCCTCAGCTTCTGTAGCGGCTTCTCGATCGCCTGAGTGAATCGCTGCCGCTGCTCGGCCGGCGCCTGCGGCGTCTGCGGGGAGAGCGCCGTCACCGTGAGCGCGTGGTAGAAGTGGTGCGCCGCCTCGATGGCCAGAGACGCCACCTGATCCTGCATCAGCGCGGCGCTGGCCGCGGACTCCAGCGCTTCGGCGTGACGCTCATGCGTGAACGCCGCGACCTGCTTCATGATATGATATGCGGCGATCCCGAGGCTGAAGCCCGCCTTCTCGAAGGCCGCGAGGGAGCTCGCCTCGTCGAAGGCGCCGCTGCTGAAGCTCGTGGGCGCCCGCGTCGCTCCCTTCAGGCTCGCCGCGAGCTGCTCTTCGAGCCGGACCATGTGGTACACCACGTCGTTGTGGGTCTGCCGGGCGAAGGCGGTGTATTTGCGCGCGACGTCAATGACGTGATCGAGCGGGTCGCCGTTCTCCAGAACAACCCACACCATGTTGTACGTCAAGTAGCCGGCAAGGATGAAATCTCCGACCTCGAGGCAATCGCGAAAGGCCTTATCCATGAGCGGAATGCTCGTCGCGTAGTGCCTGTGCCAGATATTGACGATGCCCGCGTGGTGGAAGAGCAGCCTCCCCTTCAACACGGCCGTGACGCTCTTGAATTTCTCGTTCAGCTTGAGCGCCATCTCGGAGAACTGGAACGCGCGCGGGACGTCCCCGAGGATGGACGCCATGACCCCGGCATAACAACTATAAACGAAGGAGGACTCCTCGGCGTGTCCGTGTTGCAGGGAGGCGTTCACCCCCTTGGCGGTGAGCAGCGGCCAGAGCGCCGGTCGCACACCGTAGACGAGCGGGCACGATTCGGCGACCAGGGCGATGAACACCCGCACGTCTTCGTCGGTCGCCACGGGCGCGTCGACGAGATCGGGGATGCGGCGCCCGCGCAGGAAGATCGGGACCTGCCGGATCTCGGCCTCCATGGCCGCCTGGATCTCCTCGTCGGCGTCGGGGAGCGTCGCGCCGTAGAGCCGCAGGGCGTCGTTCATGACCGCCACGGCGTCGCGGTGTCGCCCGGCGATCTGGTAGAGCCGCATGCGCAGCCGGTGGGCCCTGACCCGATCGGGCCTGGAGCGGGCGTTCTGGAGGATCAGATCGAACAGCTCGTCGGCCGGCTGGAAATTGCCAGCGATGGATTCGCATTCGGCGAGCTCCATGTACAGCCTGAACGTGTCCTCGTACCGCGCGCTCCAGGCGTCCGGTGGCAAGAGGGACGTCGCCTGCGCCAGGTAGTTGCGCGCCGAAGCGTAGGCGACCGAGGCCCTCGCCTTGATCCCCGCCAGGAGGTTGAGCCTGCAGAGCGCCTCCCTCTCGCGTGGATCGGTGATGAGGTGGGCGCCGTGATTGAGCTGGGTCGCGACGTCAAAGGCCCGCTCCTCGACCGCCCCGCTGGGCAGATGAGCCACGAGGCGCCGGCCGATCTCGAGGTGCACCGCGGCGCGCCGAGCCGCCGGGATGAGCGAATAGGCCGCCTCCTGGACGCGGTCGTGCAGGAACTTGTAGGTGCCTTCGTGGCAGAGGACGAGCCCGGCGAGGATGGCCTGCCAGACATCCGCCTGCAGCGCCTCCTCCGAGCGGTCGCACGCTATCGTCAAGACGCCGACCTCCGCGGCGTTCCCGAGACAGGCGAGCTGCTTCAGCGCCTCCTGGGTACTAGCAGGGAGCCGCGCGAGCTTGTCGACCATCAGGTCGACCACGTTGTCGGTGAAGCCTTTGGCGCGGATCTTCGCCATGTCCCACCGGAAGGCGCCCGTGTGCGGGTCGAGCTCGATCAGCTGCTCTTCGTGGAGGGCCAGGAGAAACTGGATCGAGAAGAAGGGGTTGCCGGCCGTCTTCTCGTGGACCAGGGCCGAGAGCGGCGCGGCGTCCTCGGGGCGGCATTGAAGCATATCGCTGACGAGCATGGACAGGTGCTCGCGGGAGAGCGGGCCGAGCACGATATCCCGGACGCGCGCGCCCTCCCTCCTCACCTCGTCCAGCGCCGTCATGAGCGGGTGCGAGGGGGTCACCTCGTTGTCGCGGTACGCGCCGATGACGAGGAGGTGGCCCATGTCGAGGTGCGTCACCAGATCCTGCAAGAGGGCGAGGCTCGCCGAGTCGGCCCACTGGAGATCGTCGAGGAAGAGCACGAGGGGGTGCTCCTTCCGGGCAAACACCCCGATGAAGTGCCGGAAGACGATCCGGAACCGGTTCTGCGCCTCGACCGGCGGCAGATCGGGCGCCGGCGGTTGCGGGCCGATGACCAGCTCGAGCTGCGGGATCAAGTCCACGATGAGCTGCCCGTTGATCGTGAGGACCTCGAGCAGCCGCTGCTTCCAGGCGGCGATCTTCTCGCTGTCGGCGAGGAGCTCGAGCACGATCTCCTGAACGGCCTGAACGATGGTGGAGTAAGGGATATCGCGCTTGTGCTGATCGAATTTTCCCGAGGCGGAGAACCCCCGCTCGCGGGCGACAGGCTTGTCCAGCTCGTGGACCAGCGTCGACTTGCCGATGCCAGAGTAGCCCGACACGAGCACGAGCTCTGGCGTTCCGGTGTCGACCATGCGCTCGAAGGCGCGCAGCAGCACCGCGACCGCCTCGTCGCGCCCGTAGAGCTTCTGCGGGATCTGCATGCGGCCCGACGCGTCCTGCTCGCCGAGCGGGAAGGCCGCGACGCTGGCGCCGCCGCGCCACGATTCGAAGCACCGTTTCAGGTCATGGCCAAGGCCGCGGGCCGTCTGGTAGCGCTCCTCGGGCATCTTCGCGAGGAGCTTGATCACGATGCGCTCGACCGCCTCGGGCACTTCGGGGACCACCTCGGATGGCGCCGCGAACGCGCGAGCGACGTGACAATGGATCCATTCGAGCGGGTCGCGGGCGTCGAATGGGAGCTTCCCCGTGAGCATCTGGTAGAACGTGACCCCCAGGGAGTACAGATCGCTGCGGCTGTCGATCCCACGGTTCATCCGCCCTGTCTGCTCGGGCGACATGTAAGGGAGGGACCCCTCGATGAGGCCCGCTGGCTCCGCGTCGTCGTGCTGTTCGCGGGAGAGCCGCGAGGCGAGCGCGAGATCGGCGATCTTCACCTCGCCGGTGGCAGCGATGACCAGGATATTCGCGGGCTTGAGGTCTCTGTGAACGACGCCTCGCTGATGGATGTCGGAGACGGCATCCGCGATGCGAATCGCGAGCTCGAGGAACCTGCCGATCGCCATCGGCGCGCCGAGCAGTCGATCAAGCGGCTCAGCGCCGGAATCTTCCATGACGAGGGCGAGCGCCCCATCGTACATCTCGAGGGCGAGGGGCCTGACGACGGCGCCCACGTCGAGCATCTTGCCCGTCTCGTACTCCCTCTTGAGCCGGGCGAGGTCCTTCGGCCGGCAGCTCCTCGGGTCGAGCACCTTGAGGACCACCGGATGGCCGTCGGCGTTTCGAACAGCGCGGTACACCGCGGTACCGCGGCCCTCGTAAATGGTCTCGGAGATCGTGTAGGGGAAGGGAGGGGACGGGCTCGTCATGCAGGCGCTGGGCAAGGCAGCCTCGGCAGTGGCAGCAGGAGCCCCCTCCCCCGATAGGGTATACCATTCCCCGCCCCCGCATCATGGCCAGCGTTGCGGGCGATCCGGCGCGAATTCGCGTCAGCCGACGGGCTCGGCCGCGCGCGGTTCCCGAGGACGCCGTCGCCAGGCCGTCTCGGCCGAAGCCGCTCGTCTCAGGGTGCCATGAGCTCCAACGATGGTTTGAACAGCAAGAAGATCACCACGATCGCCGGAGGACACCAGGGCCGCCCTTGTTGGCGACGCGACAGCGTGGGCGGAGCGTCGCTTTTCTCCGCGGCGGCTGCGCTGATTCAGCGCGACGCGCGCGCTGACATGCCTCTCGCGATCGGATACTGCTCGAGGCCATGTCGCGCCGCCGTTCTGCCCTCGTGATGGCCGCTGTCTGCGCCGTCGTGCTGCCCGCCGTCCCGCTCGCGTGCGGAAGCGATCGCGAGATCGACGCAGGCCAGGGGAAGGGCACGAACAGCGCCGGGGCGTCAGGCGGCGAGGCCGCTGGCGCCGGGGCGTCAGGCGGCGAGGCCGCTGGCGCTGGCGGAGCTGGCGCTGGCGGGGCTGGCGGCGGTGCGCAGTACGGGAACGTGCTCTGTCCGACCTCGTTCACGTTCAACGCGCCTCCCGGGGCCACGGATGTCCGCGTCCCTGGCGAGTGGAACGGCTTCGATCTCGGCGCTGCCCCGCAGCTGCAGGGCGGTACGCAGGGCCGGCTCGTGGCCACCGTCGACCTGCCGCCGGGGCTGCACGGCTACAAGATCGCCTATCGGTCCGGCGGCGAGGTCTCGTGGGTGCTCGACCCGGCGGAGGGGCGCCGCAAGTACGTCGACGGGGTAGAGAACTCGGCCGTCAAGGTCCCTGACTGCCGCCTCCCGTCGTTCTCGGTCGCGTCGAGCCAGGCGACGCGGCCTGCCGCCGGACAGGGCGCCTTCGAGGCTCGGCTCGTGTACCGGGACGGCATCGAGGGCGCGGGCCCGGAGGCGGCCGCGTTCGAGGCGGTTCTACAGGACCAGGACGGCGAGGCGCGCCCGCTCACGGATCAGGAGCTCTCGGTCGACGCGCGCGGCGACGTGCGGATCCGGCTGGGCGGCCTCGGCGACGGCAAATACCGCGTCACCCTCCGCGGGGCGACCCGGAGCGGCCGCGCCGGTGAGCCGCTCCGGCTGGTGTTCTGGGTCGAGGCCGAGCCGTTCTCCTGGGAGGACGCGCTCATCTACATGGTCGTCACCGATCGTTACCGCGACGGCGATCCGGCCTTGAACCCGCCCGCCACGCCGGGCGCCGATCCGCGGGGCGACTGGGCCGGCGGGGATCTCGAGGGGCTGAGGCAGGCGATCGAGGACGGCACGCTCGACGCCCTGGGCGTGCGGGCCATCTGGCTCACGCCGTTCCAGGAGAACCCTGCCGGCGCCTTCCTGGCGAGCGATGGAGTCCACCAGGTCACCGGATATCACGGTTACTGGCCCATCAAGGCGCGCGAGGTGGATCCGCGGCTCGGCGGCGCCGGGGCGCTCCGCGCGGTGGTGGCCGAGGCGCACCGCCACGGGATCCGCGTCCTCCAGGACTTCGTGGTGAACCACGTGCACGAAGATCACGAGTACGTCTCGTCTCACCCGGGCTGGTTCAGGACGGGGTGCGTGTGCGGGACGGACGGCTGCGACTGGACGTCGCACGCGCTCGATTGCATGTTCGCGAGCTATCTCCCCGACGTGGACCACACGGTGCCCGAGGCCAACGCCGCGTTCGTGGCGGACGCGGTCTACTGGCTCGACGCGTTCGATCTCGACGGGCTCCGAGTGGACGCCGTGAAGCACGTGGAGGAGATCGCGACGCGCAACCTCGCCGCGGAGGTCCGGGAGGCGTTCGAGCCGGCCGGCACACGTTATTTCCTGATGGGCGAGACGGCGATGGGCTGGAGCGACTGCGCCGACCCGTGCAACGACGAGAACTACGGGACGATCGCGAGGTACATCGGCCCTCAGGGGCTCGACGGCCAGCTCGATTTCGTCCTCTATCACGGGGTCTCTTACCGGACGTTCGGCTGGGGCGAGGAGGGCATGCTCCACGCCGCGTACTGGGTCGAGCACGGGCAGCGGCGGTGGCCTGAGGGCGCGATCATGACGCCGTACATCGGCAGCCACGACACGGCCCGGTTCGCGACGCTCGCCGACTATCGCGACGACGCGGGGCCTCGCGGCCGGGAGGTCCCGGGCCGCCAGTGGTCGGACACCGCGGGAGCGCCCGAGTCGCCTGAGGTGTACGCGCGGGCGCGCCTCGCGATGGCGTGGCTCCTGGGCCTCCCGGGCGCGCCGCTGCTCTATTACGGCGACGAGTACGGCGCGTGGGGCGGCGCCGACCCGAACAACCGCAGCGTGTGGCGTCCGGAGGAGGATCTCACGGCGGACGAGCTGGAGACGCTCGATTTCGTGCGCGCGCTCGGGGCCGCGCGCCGGGACATCCCCGCGCTCCGCCGCGGCGCGTACGTGAACCTCACCGCCACGGAGGACACGCTGGTCTTCGGCCGCCGGCACGGCCGGGGGGAGTCCGCCGTGGTGGCGCTGACGCGCGCGGGGACGGAGCAGCACATCTCGGTCGAGGTCGCTCAGGCGCTCGGCCTCCCGCCCGGCACCGAGCTCAGGGACGCGCTCGGCGGCGCAAGCGAGGTCGTCTCCGCGACCGGCGTGCTCTCGATGAGCGTCCCGCCGGGCGGGGCGGTGATCTTCGCGCCGTGATCGCTGGTAAGCGGGCAGGAGCGGGCCTCGGAGGCGAGCGCTGGCGCAGCGGGAGCGGCGAGGTGGCGTCTGGACAAGCGCGGGAGGACGCGGCGACTCCCGCGCTGTCCGGTTGAGCTCCGCTGCCGCCCCGGGTATGTCGGAGCGGTACGACATGCAGCCACCCAACGCGATCCAGTTGCCCGAGGAGCTCTGCGCGCCGCCCCCGCGCCCCTGGGCGGCCTTGCGGCATGTCCGGCACCAGCTGACTGGCGTGGGGTACGCGCTGCTCTTCTGGGCGGGGCTGCTCGGGGTCGGCGCCTTCTACCGGCACATCGATTTCGTCGCGATGCTCCTCACGGTCTCGTGCGGCATCATGCCGTTCGTGCTCCTGTATCAGGTGCTGGGCAGCTACACCGCCTGCCGCCTGGCGCTCCGCGGCGCGCCGTCTGCGGCGCAGATCTTCGAGGGAGCCGTCGTGACGAGGTACGGGACGGTGAACATCTGGCACGTCGTCGTCGCCGGCCAGCACGTGCGGATTCGCGCGAACGCGCCGCTCGACAAGAGCGCGGTGGTCCTCGTGACGCCCGAGACGCGGAGCGGCAAGCGCCGAATCGGGGTCTATCATCCCCGGTTCGGGATCTGCACATCGCTCGTGTGAGCCGCGCTCGCGGCGCTGTTGTTGCGGGCGTAACCGCGTGAGACATTCGCCAGCATGCGAGCTGGGTCGGGTCTTCGCGTGCTGGCCATGGCCGTCCTGGTGCTGGCCGTTGTGGGGTGGATGGGCGCGCTCGGGTGCGCGGCGGGGCACGACGGCGCGGCGGCGGCGGCGCTCGTCCAGCGCCGGTTCCCGGCGCAGGCCGCCGAGGTGCTGGGCAGCGGCGCCCCCGGCGCGCCGGTGGCGATCGGTAGCGGCTTCGCGCTGGGCGCGCCTGGCCTGGCGGGGCGCGGGCCGCGGCTCCAGGCCGAGCTGCCGCGCGACGGCGGCGGCTGGATGCGGCTCTCGGGCGCTGGCGGCTTCGAGGTGCGGGTGCGGGAGGCCGGCGCGTCCGGCCAGGGGGCGGTGGTCGACGGCGCGGTGATCTACGGCCGCGCGGGCGGCGCGTCGTTCTGGCGGGCGGCCGCCGGGGGCATCGAGGAATGGCTCACCGTGGCGCCGGGCGCCGTGCCGGCGGGTGAGCCCGCGGCCGTCTGGGAGGTCGACGGCGCGGCGCTGCGGCAGCGCGGCGAGGCCGTCGAGGTGGTGGACGCGGCGGGGATGCCGCGGCTGCGCGTCACCGCGCCGCGAGCGTTCGCGGAAGGCGGACGGCCGATCGCGGCGCGCCTCGAGGCGCGCGGGGCGGAGATCGCGCTGCTGGTCGAGGCGTCGGGGGAGCTGCTGCTCGTGGATCCGCTGTGGCGCGCCGTCGGAGCGATGGCCACGAGGCGGGACGCCGGGCACACGGCCACGCTGCTGGGCGGCGACGACGGGCGGGTCCTGGTCGCCGGCGGCTGGGGTGGCGAAACCTATCTCGCGAGCGCGGAGCTGTACAACCCAGCGGACGACAGCTGGGCGCCAGCCCAGCCGATGAGCGCAGCGCGCCAAGATCACGCCGCCTTGCTGATGGACAGCGGGCATGTCCTCGTCGTGGGCGGCTCCGACGGCTCGGGCACGACGGTGGCGAGCGCGGAGCTGTACGACCCGGCGGAGGACCGCTGGACGCCAGCGCGGTCGATGAACGTCGCGCGGCAGGGCCCCACGGCGACGCGGCTGGACGGCGGGCGGATCCTCGTCGCGGGCGGCTGGAGCGAGGGCACGTTCCTCCCGAGCGCGGAGCTGTTCGACCCGCGGGAGGGCATCTGGACCACGGCGGCGCCGATGAGCACCGCGCGTTATGGGCACACCGCGACGCTGCTGGCCGACGGGCGGGTCCTGGTCGCCGGCGGCATCGGGCGGGAGGGCGAGGTCCCGACCGTGGAGGTGTACGATCCGGCGACGAACACCTGGACCCCAGCGCGATCGATGAGCACCGCGCGCCGAGGGCACACGGCGACGCTGCTCGACGGCGGGCAGATCCTCGTCACGGGCGGCTTGACGAGCGACGGCACGTTCCTCGCGAGCGCGGAGCTGTTTGACCCGGTGAATGGCGGCTGGGCGCCGGCGGCGCCGATGAGCTTCGGGCGCTTTGACCACACGGCGACGCTGCTGGACGGCGGGCGGGTCCTGGTCACAGGCGGCCTCTACTCGTCGTACCTCCACCTGGCGGACGCGGAGATCTACGACCTGGGGGAGCGCTCCTGGTCGAACGCGCCGGCGATGGCCGTCGGCCGAAGCGCTCATACGGCGACGCTGCTCCCGGGCGGCGGCGTGCTCGTGACGGGCGGCAATCAAGGCGTCGAGGCGAACGCCGAGGTCTACGACCCGCCGGGCACGAGCCCGTGGGCGGAGACCGCGCCGATGCGCGACTCGCGCTACGCGCACACGGCGACGCTGCTGGACGATGGGCGGGTCCTGGTCGCGGGCGGCTACGGGGCCGACTACACAGACCTCAATACCGCGGAGATCTACGACCCGGCCGACGGAACATGGGCCGGGGTGAAGGAGCTGCGCGACGCGCGCTATGCGCATACGGCGACGCTGCTGGACGACGGGCGGGTCCTTATCGCGGGCGGATACGCGAACCGCGCGGAGGGCGCGCTCGCGACCGTGGAGCTCTTCGACCCCACGACGCGCAGCTGGACAGCGGCAGCGCCGATGATCGCCGCGCGCCAGGCCCACACGGCGACGCTGCTGGACGACGGGCGGGTCCTGGTCACAGGCGGCGTCGGGGCCGACTACGTCAACCTCGCGAGCGCGGAGATCTACGATCCGGTGGAAGGCACCTGGACCGCAGCGGTGGCGCTGATCGCCGCGCGCCAGGGGCACACGGCCACGCTGCTGGGCGACGGGCGGGTCCTTATCGCGGGCGGCTACGGGCCCCGCGGTGACGCCCCGAGCGCGGAGATCTGGAGCCCCGACGCGCGCACCGGGACACCGGCAGGACCGATGATCGCCATGCGCCGGGCGCACGCGGCGACGCTGCTGGACGATGGGCGGGTCCTGGTCACCGGCGGCTCGCCGGACGTGGAGGGGATCAGCGGGCTCGCGAGCGCGGAGCTGTACGACCCGGCGACCGATCGCTGGACGACGCGAGCTCCCATGAGCGCCGCGCGCCAGAACCACACGGCGACGCGGCTCCTGGACGGGCGGGTCCTTGTCGCGGGCAATGCCACTGTCAATGGCCATGGCAGCGCGAGCGCGGAGGTGTACGACCTGGCCACGGACAGCTGGTCTCCGGCAGGGACGATGTACTCCGAGCGATCTCAGCACGCGGCGATCCTGCTGCGCCATGGCAAGGTCCTGGTCACCGGTGGCGTGGGCCCCGGCAGCTATCTCGCCAGCGCCGAGCTCTACACCGCGGCTTTCCCCGGCGACCCGTGCGACACCGACGCGGACTGCGCCGGCACCTCCTGCGTCGACGGCGTCTGCTGCGACGCCCCTTGCGCAGGCGTGTGCATGGCGTGCTCCGCCGCGAAGAAGGGCGCCGGCCCCGACGGCGCATGCGGGCCCATCCAGGCCGGCGCCGATCCGGACGGCGACTGCGCCGCGGAGCCTGCCTCCTCCTGCGGCACCAACGGCCTCTGCGACGGCCGCGGCGGCTGCCAGCTGCGGGCGCAGGGCACCCCCTGCGGCGCGGCCTCGTGCAAGGACGCCTCCGAGCTGGTCGAGGCCCCTCTCTGCGACGGGCGCGGGATCTGCGCCGAGGGCGACACCCGATCTTGCGCCGATTACCGCTGCGTCGCGGGCGCCTGTCTCACGGGCTGCACCTTTGACACCCAGTGCGCCGACTCGGCCTACTGCGCGGCGACCGGCGGCGACTGCCTGCCGAAGAAGCCCGTCGGCGCCGCGTGCTCGCTCCCGAAGGAGTGCCTCAGCGGGCAGTGCAGGGCCGGAGCCTGCGAGCTCGACAGCGACGAGGACGGCATCGCCGACAGCGAGGACAACTGCCCTGCGGTCCCGAACACGCTTCAGGCCAACACCGATGGTGGCCTGCCGGCGGGCGATCTCCTCGGCGACGCCTGCGATGACGATGACGACGCCGACGGCGACCGCGATACGGCGGACAACTGCCCTCTGGTCGCGAACCCCGACCAGGCCGACGTCAACGGCGATGGGGTCGGCGACGCCTGCGATTGCGACAACCCGCGCAAGCCCGACGGCAGCCCCTGCGACGACGGCAACGCCTGCACGCAGACCGATACCTGCCAGAACGGCGCCTGCGTTGGCAGCGATCCCTTCGTGTGCCCGCAGCCCGACACCTCCACCTGCAGGCGCGCCGTCTGCGCGCCTGCCACCGGCGCCTGCGAGAGGCGCTACAAGCTCGACGGGGCGCCCTGTCCAGGCGGCGAGTGCATCGCCGGGGGCTGCTTGCTCGCGGAGGCCGCCAGCGGCTCCGGAGGCGGCGCGGGTGGCGAGGGCCAGGGCGGAGAGGGCGACGGCGGCGGGGGCCAGGGCGGCGGGGGCCAGGGCGGCGGGGGCCAGGGCGGCAGCGGCCAGGGCGGCGAGGGTCACGGCGGCGACGCCGCCGCGAATGGCTCCGGCGGCTCCGGCGGCGACGCCGGTGGCGCGCCTCCGGCGCCTGCTCCGGAGGGGAGCGCCCCGCCGCGCGCGCACGGCAACGGCTGCGCCCTGGCGCGCGGCGCAGGCGGCCCTGACGAGGGCGGCTCATCCGTGCCCTGGCTCCTCCTCGCCGCGCTGCTCGCCGCGCGGTCCAGGCGTTTCCGCGAGGCAGCCTGACCCACCACCGCTCGCTGCGTGCCAGACGCTCTTGCGGCTCGCGACGGCTGCGCCTCTACTCGTTCACCATGACCACCACGCTTCGCCTGCCGGTCGACGACGAGCGGCTCGTCCAGCTGATCCCAGAGCGGCTCGACGAGCTGATCGCGGGCATCGATCGACGCATCGGCGCGCAGGTGGACGAGATCCTCCACCACCCGCTCTTTCAGCGTCTCGAGCGGGCCTGGCGTGGGCTCTGGTTCGTGGTCGAGAGGACGAGCTTCGACGAGAACATCCGGATCGAGCTGCTCAATTGCTCGAAGGACGACCTGCGGGACGACTTCGCATCCGCGGGTGCGACCGACAGGAGCGGGCTCCACGGCATCATCTATGCGCGCGCGATCGGGCGCGGGCACGAGCCGTACGGCGCCATCCTCGCGAACCTCGAGTTCGGCCCGGAGCCGGAGGACGCAGCCCTGCTCCAGCGATGCGCGACGGTGGCGCTCCTGGCCCAGGCGCCCTTCGTGGCGGGGGCCTCGCCGCGCCTCCTCGGGGTGGAGAGTTACCACGCCCTCGGGGATGCGGACCGAGCCCAGGGCTCCGAGGCGCTGCAGCAGCTGCGCACGGAGGAGTGCTCACGCGCGCTCGGGCTGGTGTTGCCGCGTTTTCTGCTGCGCGCGCCGTTCGGTCGCGGCGAGCGCGTCGAGGCGAGCTTCGCCTACGAGGAGAGCACCGAAGACCCGGAGAGCTACTGCTGGGGCAACGCGAGCTTCGCCTTCGCGACCCGGCTCACCGACAGCTTCGCGCGTTACCGGTGGTGTCCCAACATCATCGGTCCCGGAGGGGGCGGGCTGATCGAGGGGCTACCGCGGCCCGAGGGAGCGGGCATGCTCGAGACCCCCACCGAGGTGGCGCTGTCCTTTCCCCAAGAAGCCGAGATCGCAGAGCGCGGGTTGATCCCACTCCTCGCCGTCGCTCCCGGGCAGGCATGCTTTTTCTCGGCGAACTCCCTGCAAGCGCCACGGTCCTTCGGCGACACGGACGAGGGCAGGGCCGCCGAGATGAATTACAGGCTTGGGACCCAGCTTCCCTGGCTCTTCGTCCTCGCCCGCATCGTTCATTATCTCAAGGTCATCTACCGCTCTTACCAGCACGCCTTCGAGACGCCGCAAGAAGCCGAGAAAGAGCTGAACGACTGGGTGTCTCAGTACGTCGCGGACCGGGAGGTGGTGACGGCGGCGTCGCGCGCCCGGAGACCGCTGCGCAAGGTGAGAGTGCTCGTCCTGGACACCGAGCACGAGGGCGACTGGTACAGGCTCGGGGTGCAGCTCAGACCTCACTTCAAGTACATGGGCGCGTTCTTCACGCTGAGCGTGTCCAGCCGGATCGAGAAGAGATGATCGAGCTCGCCACGGACGATCCGATCCTCGCCCGCTTCGCTCGCGATCTCGACGCACAGGCGACGATCGGCGTCGATGATGGGCTCGGCGTGAGGCCCGATCTCGAGCGCTTCTCCGCAGAAGACATCGAGCACGCCCAGCTCGCCTGGAGCCACCGTGTCCTGGGCGAGTACCGCGGGGTGGTGATCTACACCGAGCTGCTCGCCGCCCTCGCCGAGGCCGAGGCGCCGTACCCCGCGCTCGCCGCCGTCCACCGGATCATCGGGGACGAGCTCCGCCACAGCCGCCAGTGCGCGGAGGTCGTCGGATGGCTCGGAGGATGGGAGTCGCTCCACCTCGACCTCGGGGGACAGCGCATGCCCCGCACGGGCGATCCTCCGGCCGCCAGGGCGCTCGAGATCGCCGCCCGTGAGCTCGTGCTCGTCGAGGAAGAGTCGGTGAGGACGCTCCGCGCTCACGTTCGCGCAGCCGAGGAGCCGTCGATCCGGCGGGTCTTCGAGTCGTTGCTGCGTGACGAGGTGCGCCACGCCGCCGCCGGGCGCTCCCTCGTGGCGCTGCTCGAGCGCTCGTACCCAGAGAGCGAGCTCGCGGGGGTACAGGCACGCCTGCACGCCCGCCTGCCCGAGGAGCGGCGGCACCTGCGCGAACAGGCGCTCGCTCGGGCCGTGGGCGGCCCGGGGCGACAGCTCGGAGCGAGGCTCGCACCGGGCGATCTCGAGGCGTGAGCTCTTCCCAGACGCTCGGTCCACGCAGGATGATGTCCGCTTGCCGAGGCCCCCTCTGCGACGGGCTCGGGGTCTGCATCTAGGGCGACGTGCCCCCGCCGGGGAGGATGCGTGCAACTGCGCGCCTGGGCGCGTACTCTCGGCGCATGGCACGTCCGCACCTGCTCCCGTTCACCCTGGTGTCGATCGCTGCGCTCGCAGCCTGTGACCGCTCCGAGTCCGCGAGCGCGCCTGCGTCCGCGGGCGCGACCGCCGCGACCACGCCGGCTGCGCCTGCCCCGGGCGGCGCGGCCGCCGGGGCGCCGGCGGCGAGCTGCCCGGCGGGCAAGTGGGAATACGACTATGCCGATATGTTCCTCGAGACGCTGGCGCGCAACTCGTCGGGCGCGCGCGTCGTCAGCGAGCGCGGGAAGTACATCTGCACGTTCAACGGCAACGAGCGTGGCAGCTACGTGTGCGAGACGAGCGAGGGCGGCGTCGAGAACGTGTTCGAGGCGCCTACAGCCGGGATGGCGCTGAGGATCACGGTCAAGATGAACGGCCGCTCGAGCGCGGAGTTCGAGCCTGCGGGCCCTGGCCGCTGGAAGACGACGCGCGCCGACATGAGCGGACTGCGCGTCGAGACCAAGGCCACGCTCGGCGGCCGCGACATGCCCGTGCCCGCGACCAACGCCTTCTCTGGCATGGACCGCCCCGGGACCGTCTTCGAGTACCGCTGTGAAGGCGACGTGTTCAAGCTCAAGCCCATCGTCGAGGGCATGGCGACCGACTTCATCACGATGAAGCGGGTGCCTTGAGAGCTTGACTGTTCGGGTTACGCTTGGATTTGCTGGCCGCGCTCCGGCTCCGGTGCGGGCCCCGGAGCCGCGCTCGCCTTCGCTTCAGATCGCCGACTTCACGAGGCGCAGCCGCTTCTCGGCCTGTCCCCGCTCGCTGAGCCGCAGCTCCGAGGCGGCGGGCGCGCGGCGCCGCACCGGCTGGTGCAGCCTGGCGCTCGCCAGGATGGCCTCGCAGAGGTCGCCGAACTCGTAGCCTGCGGCCTCCGCGATCTTCGGCAGGAGGCTTGTCTGGGTCATGCCCGGCAGGGTGTTCACCTCGAGCACGTACTCGTTCTCTCCGCCGGTCACGAGCAGATCAACCCGCACCGCGCCCGTGCACCCGAGCGCCTGGGCCGCCCGCTCCGCCAGGTTCAGGACGCCGCGGTAGCGGGTCGGCGGCAGGCGCGCCGGCATGTGGTACTCGGTCATGCCCGGCGTGTACTTGGCCTCGTAGTCATAGAGCCCCTTCTTCGGGACGATCTCGATCGCACCAAGGACCTTCCCGTCCAGGATGCCCACGTTGACCTCGGTCCCCGCCACGAACCGCTCCACGATGGCGGCGTCGTCGAACTCGAACGCCAGCGAGAGCGCCGACTTCAGCTCCTCGAGCGACCCGGCCTTGGTCACGCCGAGGCTCGACCCCTCGCCGCGCGGCTTGACGATGACGGGGAACCCGAACGAGCCATGGACGGCATCGAGCTCCTCGAGCTCCTGATTCGCACCCACAGTGTAGTAGGGAGGCGTCGGCACGTTGTGCAGCCGGAACATCTCCTTGGCCTTCAGCTTGTCCATCGCGAGGGCGCTCGCGAGCACGCTCGACCCCGTGTACGGAATCTGGGCAAGCTCCAGGACGCCTTGCACGCACCCGTCCTCACCGAGACGTCCGTGCAGTGCCAGGAACGCTGCGTCGAGCTGCGCGCGCAGCAACGTCGCGCAGAGCTCCGCGCCAAACCTGTCCCCGAGTGTGATCCGCACGACATCGTACCCGCGCGCCTCGAGCGCCTCGGCGACGGCCGCGCCCGAGCGCAGGGACACGTCGCGCTCACCCGACGAGCCGCCCATCACGACGCCCACCCGCTTCCGGCCTTGCCGCTCCACCATCGAAGAACCTCCGTCGCCTTCCCGTGCGGACACCAACACCACGTCAGCGCCTTCCAGTACAGTCAAGCTGCCGGAGAGGTGCTGCGCAAAAACCAAGCCAGCTGCTCCCAAGGCCAGAACCGACGGCCTTGTCAGCGGAGGGCGCTATTCCTGGGATGTTGTTGAGGAAAACCGCGCCCGCCCGCCGTGTTCACCTGCCCACGGCGTGCCGACCGCCAATCCGGTATCAAGGCCCGCGGCGGAGGTCAACTAAACGGAGCGATCGCGCCGTCGGAGGAGACGGGCGCGGCAGGGGCCATCTCGCGGCGTATTCGGGACTCTGCGGCCACGGCGGGGCAGCTCCGCGCGCTCTTCCCCCCCGCGCGGCGGCGCAGGCGCGTCAGGCGCTTCGCACCTGGTGAATCGATGGCGAGCAGCGCCCGAGATCCGGCACACGAGATCCTCTGAAAGGCGATCGCGCTCTCGCCTGCTCGCGGCGCCGGCGGCGACCGAGCGAGGCACTCGACCGCAGATGACATGATAATTCTTCGCCCCTCCCCGCAAGGGGTTGCAATCGGAAGTGACCATCATTCCGGCGCGTGAGAGCGCTTTTCTGCTCCGCCGCCTTACACCCTTTGGTAGGCTCTCTTGGCCCATGCGGAGAACACTTGGCGCCCGTGGGCCAGGTTCGATCCTGCGGAGTTCCCCGGCTCGGTTGCGGCGGACACCCTGCAGCGGCCTCATCAAAAGACCCGTCGAGCGTGAGCTCTCGAGGTGCCAGGGTAGGGTTGCCCGCGTGCTCGTTTCCGACCTTGTCGCCACCTCCGAGCGTGTCGCCGCGCTCTCTCGCCGTGTCGAGAAGATCGGCGCGCTCGCCGCGCTCCTGCGCCGCCTCTCGCCCGCGGAGGTGCAGCTCGGCGTCGACTGGCTCACCGGTCGGCTGCGCCAGGGACGGCTCGGCCTTGGGCCTGGGGTGGTCGCCGAGGCCCGCCGGGCCTCTCCTTCCGTCGCCCAGCCTGCGCTCACCCTGGGGGACGCCGACGCGGTCTTCACGGAGATCGCGCGCGCCTCGGGGCCGGGGGCCGGGGGGGAGCGCCGCGCGGCGCTGGCGGGGCTGTTCGCGCGCGCCACCGATCTCGAGCGCGACTTCTTCGCGCGGCTCCTCGCCGGCGAGCTCCGCCAGGAGAGGCTCGAGCCGGTCATGATCGACGCGGTGGCGCGCGCGGCGCGGGTGCCGCCAGCCTCGCTGCGGCGCGCGGTGATGCTCGCCGGCGACGCGGCGGAGGTGGCCAAGGCCGCGCTCCTCGAGGGGGCGCTCGGCCTCCAGCGCTTCTCGCTGCAGCTGTTCCGCCCCGTGCAGCCGATGCTGGCGCAGTCGGCCGACGACATCGCGGCGGCGCTGAGCGAGCTGCGCGCGATGGCGCTGGAGTGGAAGCTCGACGGCGTGCGCGTGCAGGCGCACAAGGCTGGCGACGAGGTGCGCGTCTTCAGCCGCGGCCTCGGCCCGGTCACGAAGGCGGTCCCCGAGATTGTCGAGATCGTCCGGGCGCTCCCGGCCCGCTCGGTCGTGCTCGACGGCGAGGCGCTCACCTTTCGCGCGGACGGCGCGCCGCACCCGTTCCAGGTCACGATGCGCCGCTTCGGCCGCGCGCACGACGCGGCCGCGCTGCGCGCCGAGCTGCCGCTGCGCGCCCTGTTCTTCGACGTGCTGCACCTCGACGGCGAGGATCTGCTCGACCGTCCCGGCAGCGAGCGCACGGCCGCGCTCCGGCAGGTGCTCGACCGGTCGCTGCGCGTCCCGCGCATCGAGCTGCCGACGGCGGCCGAGGCCGAGGCGTTCTTCGCCGACGCGCTCGCCCGTGGCCATGAGGGTGTGATCGCCAAGTCGCTCGCCGCGCCCTACGAGGCGGGGCGGCGCCGCGGCTCGTGGCTCAAGGTGAAGCGGGCGCGCACCCTCGACCTGGTGGTGCTCGCGGCCGAGTGGGGGACCGGCCGGCGCCGGGGGCTGCTCAGCAACCTGCACCTCGGGGCGCGCGATCCCGCGGCCGGGGGCTTCGTCCTGCTCGGCAAGACGTTCAAGGGCATGAGCGACGAGGTGCTCGCGTCGCAGACGCAGCGGCTGCTGGAGCTCGAGATCGGCCGTGACGCAGACGCGGTGTACGTGCGGCCGGAGATCGTCGTCGAGGTCGCCTTTGACGGCGTACAGGCGAGTCCGCGGTACCCCGGGGGGATCGCGCTGCGGTCTGCGCGGGTGAAGAGATACCGGCCTGACAAGCCTGCAGAGAAGATCAGCACGATTGACGAGGTGCGGGCGATCCATGCGGGAGCGCTCGCGCGCGAGGCGGCCGAGAAAGGGCAGGCGGAGGGTGGAGGAGAGGAGTTGGAGGGGGACGGATGATGCTCGTCGGGGCGAGCCGTCCGTCTCAGAGCGGCAGGCGCGCGAGGAGGAAGCCGAGCCAGCCCTCACTCTTCTGTCCCTCGGTGAGGCTCATCACGGTCATCAGGTGTCCTTTCGCGTCCGTACCCGGCGCCTCCCGGGAACCGCGCCTCCCGTCGTTTCCGGGGGCTCTCGATCGTCTGCGGGCGAGGTTCGCCCTTGCTGCTATTGAAGCGCGCCGCGCGAGGGCGGGTCGTCGAAGCAAGCTCCGTCGAGATCGGTCGACAGCGCCGCGAGCGGCGTCCCGCTGCTCACGGCGGGGCTGTCCGGCTTGAGGTGATAATCCCCACCGGCGACGTCGAGGAACCCCGGATCGATCCCTGCCATCGCGCCGTCGTCCGTGAGCGGCAACCCGACCGGACTCGACGCCTCCGGATCGTCGGCCGCGTACCACAGGTTCGTGTGCAATGAATTCGTCGCCAGCGTCGGGAACGACGGGGAATAATACTCCGTCGCCCCGACGTCGCTGCGGCGATAGTACGTGATGTTGTTGACGAAGCGATTGTCCGCCGTCGCCCGAACCCTGGGGTCTCCGCCCACGCCTCCCGACCCGGGAAAGTACGACAGCAGGCTGTGGTTCGGGAACACGATGGTGTTGTTGGCGACCAGGCACCCCACACAGCCGTTGAAAGAGACCGCCACGCCGGGCGCCACGATCAGGTTTCCGAGCACGCGTACGTCCTGCACCTCGATGATGTCGGCCCCCGGCGCGACCGGCGGGCGAAACGCCTCGGGCGACACGATCGTGCCGAGCCGGACCCCGTAGGCCCCGATGATATCGAAGATGCGATTGTTGCGGATCTCGACGTCCGAGCTGCCGCCCCCGATCACGACGCCCTTGCCGAGCGCATTGCCGGCGACCACGCCGCGGTGCGAACCCATGATCTCGAGCCCTTCAGTCTTGTCCAGGTCCATGAACTCGCTGTCCAGCAGGCAGAAGTCGTGGAGTCCGGCCAAGCGCACAGCCTTGGCGGAATACGTGTAGATGTCGCGTACGGACACGCGCTCGACAGCGACGAATTGCGTCGCTGTCGGATCGGCGTATGCCTCGCCGTCATCGACGATGAGCGCGGGGACATCTCTGGTGGGCAAGGTCTGGGTGATCTCGAGGTCGTGCACCACCACGTGGCGCAGCCGCGAGAAGTGCAGGACCGGGTCCCCACCGACGAATACCGGCCGCTCCTCCCCCGGTGCACCGCCGATCCAGATCGGCGCCTCGGCGGTGCCGGCGACGTCGCTGATCTGCTCGGGCTCGTACGTGCCGGCGTGGATCCGCACCGCCGTCCCCGGAGTCGCCGCGCTCACGGCCGCGGCGAGGGTCGAGCACGGTGCCTCCTCCGTCCCGCACCCCGCGGCGTCCGTCCCGCCGGGAGCCACGTGGAGGAACACCACCGGCTGCTTGCCGGCCGCGATCGCCCTTGCCCTCTCATCCATTCCGCAGGCCCGCGGAGAGGGTATTCGCGGGGCTGTACGAGCGGAGCCCTGGTAACACTTCTGACCGGGAGCTGCGGTGACACTTCCTTGAGCTACGGGCGAGCCGTCCGTCTCAGAGCGGCAAGTGCGCTAGGAGGATGTCGCCCCAGCCTTCGCTCTTCAGGGCGCCGAAGGCGGTTTGTGCCTCGTCGTAGAAGCTCGTCATGATCGACAGGTGTCCTTTCGCGTCGAGCGCGGAGGCGCCGAGGCCGAAGAACCCGTTTTGCGTGTCGATGATCATCCTGCCGATCTCGACGATCCGCCGCTGCGCGACGAACGCCCCGGTGCCTGGCTCGTAGGTGGCGACGTAAGTCCCCCGCTCGTCCACCGAGCCGCCGCCGAGGTCGAAGGGCGCCCCGAGCGAGGCGATGAGCGCGACCCGGCCGTCGGGCGCGAACGAGAGCCTGGTCGAGGCGACCTGGCTGGCCGGGAACGCTTTCGCCCACCGGATCGCGCCGTCTTCGCCGGCGAGCTTCATGAGGAACGCGCCGCGCGTACCGTCGATGGGCCCCTCCCCGAGGTCGGCGCCCGGCGCGAACTGGCCGGCGATCAGCACGTCGCCTCGCTCGTCCACGAGCAGCGTCTGCGCCTTGTCGCCTTGGCCCCCGCCGTAGTCTTTGGGGGCGCCGAAGTGCCGCGACCAGAGGTGGGCGCCGTCCTCCCCCGAGTACTTCCCCACCCAGGCTTGATCGCCGTTCAGCCCCGTGATGGCGCCCCCGCCGAGATCGGCGTCGTCGGAGAAATTCCCGGCGACGAGGATATCGCCGTGGAGGTCCACGGCCACCCCGCCGATCGGGGCGAAAGACGAGGCGTATCCGGACAGGCTTCCCAGGTCCGTCGCGAAGCGGGCTGCGCCGTCGGCGGCGAACCTGGCGAGGGTGAGGCGGTACCCGGACTCTGCGGCGACGACGATGTCATCGCCGGGACCGACGGCCACACGGCCTCCGAAATCGAAGCCCCCGCCGCCCAGGCGGTGCATCCAGCGCGGGGCGCCGTCCGGATCGAGCGCAAGGACGAAGATGTCGGGCGTGGCGAGCAGCGGGTCGCCTCGTTCCGGCTCTTCCAGGACGAGATCGCCGGCCTCGAGCGGACCGCGCGAGTAATGGCCGACGACGGCGATGCCGTCGTCTCCGTCGACCGCGACCCCCGTGGCCGTCACCCGGCTGCCATCGAAGCGCTGTACCCAGCGCAGGGCGCCGTCGTCCGCGTAGGTGGCGACGAAGAGGTCCTCGAAGCCGGCGAGCGGCGTGGCGCCCGCGCCGAAGTCCGCCGCTCCCCGCGAGCTCCCGGCCAGGACGACGTTCATGCCGCCATCGATCGCGAGGGCCATGGCATCCTCCCTATCGGGTCCCGAGATCTGCCGATGCCAGGCCCCCTCGGCCGGAGGCGATCCCCAGCCCCCACCCGCGCCTCCGCTGCCACCCGCGCCTCCGCTCCCCACGGCGTCACCGCCCGCGCCTCCGCCGGATCCCCCCGATCCCGCGCTCGTGGTGCCGCTCGAATTGGCGGCCGGCTCGGTCTCATGGATCGCACTGCAGCCGGTGAGGATCATGGCAGGGGCAAGGATCAGTAGAGCAGAAGCGATGATGCGCATGGCGTGACCTCCGCCCGACAGGCTACGTTCCGGCCGCGGGACCGCCCCTTAATCCCATCTTAAAGCGATTCGCGTGCTCCCTCTCCCCGCGCCCTTGTTCTCCTATCCATTCCGCAGGCGGCCGGCGAGTAGCCCCCTACCGCCGCTTCCCCCCGCCCTCGCCGTCGCCCGTCTCCCCCCCGCGCGAATCGCCCCCTCCCCCCGCGGCCGGCTCCACCGCGACGTAGTGGACCGGCAGCGCCGGATCCAGCGAGTACCCCTCTGCGTCTCTCCGGAGCCACGGCTTCATCCCGAGCTTCCGCAGCTGGTTCATCGCCACGTAGATCCGGTTCGCCGCCGCCTCCGGCAAGATCCGCTCGCCGGGCCACCCCGCCTCCTTCAGCGCGGCCAGGGAGAGCCCTCGGCCCGGCGCACACCGCTGCTGCTCGGCCAGCGCGTGCAGCAGGCGCCGCGCCGCGTGGCGCTCGCGCAGGTCGTGCCAGCCGCTGCCCGGCGGGCGGACGAAGCGCGCCCCCTCGGTCAGGAGGAGCTCGCGCTCGCCCTCCGCCCGCGCCTCGGGCAGGCCGCCCAGCGCCGCCAGGCTGCGCTCCAGGATCCGGAGCAGCAGCCGCACGTCGTCGGATCGGCTCGCGCTCGACGGCGATCCCTCCCGGGCGCGCGCGATCCTGCGCCGCGCCTCGCCCGCGTGCGCCGCCGCCTCCTCCCCCCGCCCCGCGCGGCGCGCCGCCTGGGCGAGCGCGAGGTCGACGAAGCCGGACGCCATCCGCGCGAGCTCCACGTCGGGCTCGTCCCCGAGCTGCGCGAGCAGCCGCTCCGCGGGCTCGATCGCGCGCCGCGCCTCCTCCACCTCGCCGACCGACGCAAGCGCCGCCCCAAGGCGGCAGAGGGCGATCCCCTCGGAGCGGCGATCCCCGACCTCGCGGAGCAGCCCCACCGCGCGGCCGTGGCAGGCGCGCGCGTCGGGGAGGCGCCCCTCCTCGTGGTGGAGCGCGCCGAGGTTGCCGAGCGTGATCGCGAGCAGCCGGAGATCGCCCACCTCGCCGAGGATCGCGGCGGCGCGCTCGTAGCGCCGGCGCGCCGGCGCGGGCGCCCCGCGCTCCTGCTCGAGCAGGCCGGCGTTCGTCGAGAAGATGCCCTCCATCCGGCCGTCGCCGATCTCCGCCGCCATCGCGATCGCCTGCTCGTAGTAGGCGGCGGCCTCGCCCTCGCGGCGCTCGTCGTGGTGGAGCGCGCCGAGGTTGCCGAGCACCCGCCCCTCGGCGCGGCGGTCGCCGAGGGCGCGGTGGAGCGCGAGCGCCTGCGCGTAGTGGTCGCGCGCGCGCTCCATGTCGCGCCGGCCGTGGTGGAGCACGCCTAGGTCCGCGAGGATCCCCGAGAGGAGCGCCGCTGCGCCGAGCGCCGCCGCCTGCGCGCGGGCGCGCTCGAGGTCCTCGAGCGCGGCATCCGCCTGCCCTCGGAGCCGCCGCGCGCGCCCCCTCGCCGCGAGCGCGCGGGCCATGACGCGCGGATCTGCCGCGAGCGCCTCGGCGGCCGCGAGCGCGCGATCGAGCAGCTCGAGCTGCGCCCCGAACGGGCCGCGGGTGCTGAGCACGGGCTCGATGGCGCAAAGCGCCCGCAGCGCCCGCTCGGCCACCGCCTCGGAGCCGGCGCGAGGCGCTGCCGCCAGGGCGAGCGCGCGCTCGGCGACGGCGAGCAACTCCTCCAGGTCGCCGGCGATGCGGTTGAGCGCGTCGAGCCCGCCGCGCCGCTCGAAGTCCGCGGCCGCGGCCTCGCCGGCGGCCAGGTAGAACGCCGCGTGCCGCTCGAGCGCGGCCTCGCGCTCCCCGCGCTCGGCGAGCTTCTCGGCGGCGAGCTCCCGCACCACCTCGTAGAGCGCGAAGCGCGTCGCCCCGTCGCTCCCCGGGGGCGCCGCGCGGAGCAGCGACTTGTCGCGCAGCGCCTCGATCCGATCGATCGCGGCGGCGTCGGGCTCCGCGAGGACGGCGGCGGCCGCCGCGAGCGTGAACGGCCCGCGGAAGACCGAGCAGCAGGCGAGCGCCCGTCGCTCGCGGTCGTCGAGGAGGTCCCACGACCACTCGATCGCGCTCCGCAGCGTCGCCTGCCGCGCCTCCCTGCCGCGCGCCGCGCCCGCGAGCAGGTCGAGCCGGCTCCCGAGCCGCGCGAGCAGGCCGCGCACGCCGAGCACGCCCTCGCGCGCCGCCGCGAGCTCGATCGCGAGCGGGATGCCCTCGAGCCGCCGTACCAGCGCGGCGACGTCGGCGAGGTGCTCGTCGCCGGGCGGCGGCGGCGGTGTGGAAGCGCGGTGGGCCGCGGCGCGATCGAGGAAGAGCGCCACGGCCGCGCTGCGCTCGGTCGAGCCCTCCGTGGGGAGGCCGAGGGGGCCGAGCTCGTAGCTGATCTCCCCTGCCAGGCGGGTGCGCTCGCGCGACGTCGCGAGGAAGCGGAGCTCGGGCGCCGCGCGCACCCACGCGTCGAGGGCCGGCGCGGTCTGCTCGAGCACGTGCTCCAGGTTGTCGAGCACGAGCAGCGCCGGCCCCTCGGTCGCGAGGGCGCGGCCGATCCGCTCGACGAGCGTCGCTTCCCGGCGCCCTGCCGCGACCTGCGCCCCGATCGCGCGCGCGACCGCGCCGCAGACGGCGCGCAGGTCACGGCAGGCGGTGAGCTCGCAGAGCCACACGGCCTCGCCGGCCTGCGCCTCGGCCCAGCGGCTCGCGAGCTCCAGGGCGAGCCGCGTCTTGCCCATGCCGGCCGGGCCCCAGAGGGTGACGAGCCGCTCGCCGCGCCGGAACAGCTCGGCGATCGCGACGAGCTCGCCCTCCCGGCCGATGAAGCGCGACGCGGGCAGGGCAAGGTGCCGCCTCCGCGGCCGTGCTGCGTCCGCCATGCGCAGACATTCGATCGGACGGGGGCTGGATTCAACGCCAGAGCGGGCAGACGGCGGGGAGCGCGGTGGGAAGAGCGCGGCGAGACGGCGGAGACGCGACGTGGTGGTGGGAGGCGCGACGGAATGGCGGAGACGACACGACACGACGGCGGAGGCGCGGCGGGGCTCAGGGGCGCACGAGCGGGGTCACGAGCAGCTTCTTCCGTGCGCCACTGAGCTCGACCTGCACCTCGATCCCGCGCCGATCGAGCACCGACAGCGGGCGGATCGGCGTCACCTGGGCATAGAGATCGCCGGCGCCGCACCAGGTGCCCTGGAGCGCGGGCGCTTCGGCGTCGTCGGGCGTGAAGACGACAGCGCCGGTGCGGCAGCCGCCGTCAACGGCCGCGTAGAGGCCCTCGATGCGGTCGAGCGCCGCGGGGCGCGCGCGAAAGGCGAGCTCCGCGCCCTCGGGCGTGCGCAGCCGGCCGGATTCCCCGCCCGGATCGGCGGTCGCCGTCCACCCGTCGCTCGCGAGCGAGAACGCGCCGCTCGGGTCCTCGGGTCCCTCGAACCACCGGGTCATGGTCGCGTAGCTGCTCACGCCGCCGCAGACGTAGAGCGTGACCGTGCCCTCGCCGCGCACGAGGGCGAGCACGGCGTCCGTGTTATCGACCGTGCCGACCGAGATCTCGGGCGGCGAGGCCTCGGGGTCTGCAGCGCACCCCGCGCAGAGCACGGCGCCGAGCACCCCGGCGGCGCGCGCGAGCGCGCGAGCGCTCTTCATGTAGACAACGATCCCTCCGGAGCGATGAAAAAGGCCCATAGGGGCTTATTTTAATCGAGACCCGGAGCGGAGGGAGCCGGAGTTCCGCGGTGGACGGCGCCGAGTTCGTGCCTTTTCAGCCAAGGCTGGGTGACGCGAGCGTTCGCGGAGCCGCGCTCGAAAGAACGGCTCAACTCTGCGCTGCTGGCGAGGGGCGGCTCGGGATTGCAGCCACGAAGCCCGTTCGGGCGGCGCTTTTGGCGCGAGCAGCGTCCTGATGAACACCACGCAGGGCCTCTTCAGCGAGCTACGCCCCCCTGTCCGGCGGAACATCGCCGGACAGCCCCTTTCGTCGCGCGGCGAGGACCGCCGCGAGCCAGTGCACCTTGGCCGGGTCGCTGTCCCACGGCGGGGCCTCCCGGTAGAGCGAGTCCCAGTATTCGCGTGCTGCCGCCTCGGCCGTCGCGAGCTCGCTCTCGCCTTCGGGCGCGTCCTCGACGGCATCCACGAGAGCACGCCATGGGTCCGAGTCGTAGCCTCTCAGGTTCGACCACGGCCTTGCGGGCTGTCCGTCGAAGAGCCCATCGCTGCTCTGGAGAAAGCCCTCGTACGCGCTCTGGGCCACGGCGTCTCGCCGGCGACGGTTGACCTCGTTCACGCAGGAGTGGCGGTAGGACTCGGCCCATTCGCGGTCCTCCTCCGGCACGTCGTCTCGCCAGGCGCTCGCATAGAGATCGCGCAGCTCCTGCAGGAGCACCGCAGACTCCTTGAGAACCGTCGTGTGACGCAACGCGTCCGCGAGGGCTCGGTTGCGCGCCGCGCTCGGTCCGGGGAGGGGAAGCACCCTAAACGTCCAGGACCGCGCAACATCCACCATCGGGCGGATGGGCCTCGTCATGGACCTCGGGAGCCCGCGGCGCCCGCGCCGAAACCCCCTCCGAAAGGCGCGGAGCGCCGACGGCCGGTCCACCTCGGGGGCGTCGTCGACCGCCAGCGCCCGCCAGACGGACGTCCGGTGGAGGCGCGCTGTCGGATCGCCCGTCGCGCCCTCGCCCTCGCCCGCGACCGTCTGCCCGAAATCCACGACGAAGATAAAAAACGCGCTCTTGACGGCTTCGAGCAGCATCGGCCACGGCGGAGCGGGCTCCTTGTCGAACCTGCCCGTGAGGCTCTCGGGAGAGCCCGCGTCCACCCTCGGGCGGATGGCCTCGGGCCGCGAATCGTCGACCCACCTCCCGAATTTCTCGCGATGCGCCTCGGCCCATGCGCGGTCCGCCTCGGGCAGGTCGTCGTGCCCTGCTTCAGCGCACAGCCTGCCCAGGGTCTCGAGGTCCATGTTCCGACCCCAAATATTTTGGGACGAAAATAGGCAACTCGCCGTGCCCGCCTCGATGTCGATGCGCGGCATGAGGTACCACACGCGCGACGTTCTGAGCTTCATGGATGATCCCCTGGCTCACCGCCCGTCGGGTCGGTGGGTTGCTCGCCCGGAAGGTCCGTCGGCCGAGGTGGGCACCCCCAGCCTGGCCCCGCGCCGAGCGGGCAGAGGAGCGGGACGAGCTGAGGGGCAGCAAATCCCGGAGGCGGCGCCGGGAGCGAGATCAGCCAGTCGATCAGCTCATCGACTGTGATCGATCTGGGGTTCGTCAGATCGGACGGCACCTTCTCCGGCTCGTAACGAAAATCCCACACGAACCTGCACTCGACGTGCGTCACGCCCGGCACCTGCTCCTCGTGCAGGATCTTGAGATTCATGGCTGCATTGCCCCGCCCTTGAAATTCGTCGGCACACATCGTGTAGGTCACGGGGATATTTCCTCCTCCAAGGAGACACTGGATCAAGTCCTCGACGGTGTACGTCGGCTCCTGGTCGTTCCAGCCGCTCCAGGTGCCGCCGGCCTTCAACCGGCACTGGAGCTTGCCCACCTGCTCGCTGTGGTCTTTCTTGTAGGTCAGCAGCCACTTCAGCGCATTGGTGTTCAATTTCCTTTTTTGCAAGTCCGATAGCGTATCGGCCGGCAGCGATGCGATCCGTCGTCTGAGTTCGTCGCGATCGTCGGGGTCCACGATCGAGCAGTCAAGGGCGATCACGGCGACCGCAGCGGCCGCCACAGCCTTCAGGAGCAGCTTCATGGGCGCAGCGTTCCATGGACAGACGGTGAGCATCAAGCCATCCGCGCACCCAGTCCCCGCGCCGCGCCCTCCCGATGTGTACCTGCGGGCGGTGCCACCGCCCCAAACCCGACGCTTACGCCTGGGACGATATCGCCAGAGGCCGGAGCGATGAAAGATGCCCATGGGGTCATATTTTAGTCGAGACCCGGGGCGATGGAGCCGGAGTTCCGCGGTGGACGGCCCCGAGTTCGTGCCCTCTCAACCCGGGTCGAGCGGCGCGAGCGTTCGCGGAGCCGCGCTCGAAAGAACGGCGCAACTCTGCGCTGCTGGTGAAGGGTGGTTCGGGCGGGCTTCCCCGACCCGGCGATATTCGGCAAATTGTTCGGTACCGTCACTGCCACTTCTTCAAAGGCGAGGCCCCGGCCAGTGGCGGCGCTTGGGCGCCGGTCACCGTCCTCCAGGTGGTCCGTCGCGACTTGACCGGCGGCGGCGACCGCTGGTAAGGTCGGCCACCGTCTGCGGGTACGTGGATCGGTGAATCAGGGGGGAAACCGATGAACCATCGGCGCGACGTTCTGCTCGTCGTGTTTGCCTGCGGCTGCTCCATCGTGGATCCCAGCGATCGCGATGAGCCGAGACACCGAATTGCGGCAATGCCATTCGATCCGACCGGCGGCCAACCGAGAGATCGGCCGTGAAGTGGTGGTCGAACTTCCCACCGGGAGGGGTTCAACTGCGCGAAGCAGTCTTCGGACACGGCCTCTTTACAACCAAAGACCCCAAGTCATGGAACTGGGACCTCGAGAATCTGGGCAGGCATTGCGCCGAAGCGTGGCGAGACGACTTGCTGGAGGAGGACCGCACATGGGCAGAGCGGCACCGCAAGAAGTTCAGGCGGTGGATTGACGATTCGCGCCCCTTGGGCGTCGGCCAAAGAAACGCAGGCGCTCTCCCGAGCCGCCACGGACGCCTCGACGGACACCAGGCCCCACCTTGGCCGATGCTGCTGGAAGCCGTCCAGAGCGCATTCTTTTTCATGCTCGAGGCCTTCAAGAAAGAGCACGGGGGCACAAGCGAGCTCGCTCCGATTGACCCCACGTCTCGCCTCCACAGGACCTATTTCTGGCGAACGCTGACGTCCGACGATACGGCCGCGGAGATCCGGGCCGAGGCGCTCCGCGCCTTTCGTAGGGGATTTCGGATCGGTCGCCGAGGAAAACCGAGGACGTTGACGCGGCCCATCCCGCCGATGCTGACGTCACCCCGTTACTGGGGGGGACCCGGATTTCCTGAGTTCCCCGGACCGAGCGCCGCGCGCGAGCGCGCAATCAAGGCGCTGCCGTTTCCAGCGAATCGAGAGGAGCTTACGGCGCGCGAGGAGGAACTGCGCACGCTGTATGCGACCGCATGGCGAGACGATGTGCCGGAGGAGGACCGCATCTGGGCAGCAGCGTACCGCGACGCGTGCACGATGTCGGTCAACAGTCCCCGGCGAAACGCCCTCGCGCAAAACGCCTACGAAGGCTATCTCCAGAGCAGCGATGGACGCTTCGGTGGGGAGCCTGCTCGGCCGTGGCCGAGCCTGAGCCACGTCGCCTCGGAACCATGGCGTTCTTTCGTGGACCGCGTCGAGGAGGCGCCCGAAGGCGAGAGCGAGTTCGCGACGACCGAGGCGGCCGTGTGGGAATACTGGGACACGCTCTACCAGGAGGCCCCGCCATGGGACAGCGACCCGGATCGGATGCACTGGCTCCCAGCGGTCCGCGCCGCTCGAAGGAAGGCGCAGGCCGACGATGGTCCGCCGGCGATGGGCAGGTAGCGCTCGGACGGGGTCGCGCGCCGGGCTCGTCGCGCTGTCGCTCCTGCCCGCGGTCGCGCGGGCGGAAGAGGGCGCGCCGCCGCGCTGGGAGATCGACGTCAAGGCGACCTACGTCGTGCTAGGGCCGCGTGCCACGCGCGCGACGGGCGGCATCATGCCGTCGGTCACCGGCTTGCGCCGATGGCCCGTCCGCAACGCGGTGGACATCGGCATCGGCGCCGACGTGGGCCTCTTCGGTCTGAGCGGCGACGCGCGCTGGCTCGGCGTGCTGACCGGCCCCACGGCGGCCGTCCGGGGCACGCCGTTCCGTGCGCCCCTGTCGTTCGAGCTCGCGGCGCGGCTCGACTTCGGGCGCATCCCTGTGTGCAACGCATGGGGGTTGTGCCTGCGGTATCTTGGATTCTTCCCGGCCCTGGAGGCCGGCGCGGCCTATCTATCGACGCAGCATGTGGCGATCGTGGCAACGTGCGGTGTCCGCTTCATCACGACGCTCGCGTGGTCGGGTGTCAGCGTGGAGCCTGCAGCGGCAGGTCGAATCTTCTGGTAGGTATGCCCCCAATGGGCGGAGAACCCACCGGCCCCACCGGCGGTCACCCTGGAGGTTACTGATGAATCTTTCGATGGGGGAGACGAAGTCCCCCGTGCCTCGCGTCGTGCGCGAGGTGGCCATCGGACACGCGCTGTTCTCGACCAAGCATCCCGAAGAATGGAAGTCGCTCTTCGAGGAACTGGGCAAGCTGTGCGCCGAAGTATGGCACGACGATCTGCCGGAGAGGGACCGCGCATGGGCGGCGGCGCACCGCGAGAGCTTCAGGAAGTGGGTCGATGACGGTCCGCCCGAGAGAGCGCGACAGCCCCAGTAGATCCCGCCCGGCTAGTCGGCCCCGCTGCAGTCCGAGACGTGAAAGACCGCCGTCTCCACGCGCGCCGTTGCCCCGTCGAAGAGCCGGATGATGTCACACGGCCCCGCCGACACGTCGGCCTCGTACGGGTCGGTTGGCTGCTCCTGGACGATAATCTCACACGGACCCTGGTAGAGATCTCCGTCGATCGTCGCAGATACATGAGGCAGGCCGCCCCCGTCCATGACGTTGATGAACGAAAGCCGGGCGTCATCCCCCTTTTCGACCACCACGCTGAGGCCACCGGAGTTCCGCACGACGCACAGGCCTGTCGGATCGTCGTCCAGGCCTACAAGTTTCGTTCCGTTGCCACCGGTGTCAATCACCAGCTCTTCGCCAGCGCGCGTCACAACCGCCTTGCCCGAGACCTCGGGCTCGGCTTGAGCGAGGCACCCTCCACCCGAACTCCACACGACAACCCAGAACAGCGGCGAGAGCGCACGTGCGAGAGAATTTGCCATCGGCTCGCTCATGTCGTGCATTCGCCGAAGCTTAGAGGGATCACCGTCGGCGGGTGCCCCGCGGGCGTGCAGCACATCACGTGCTCTTCTCCATTCTCCTCGACATACACCGCGCGATCCTCGTATCCCTCGTAGCAGATCTCCTCGTCCTCGGTCGGGATCACGCAAAGGGTGTACCCGTCCGGGAGGTCATCGCGAACGACGCCCGCACAAGCACGTGCGAACGACGGCGACTCAGGTGAGGTGGAGGTATCTTCCCGCCAGCCATCCCAGAGGACCTCCGTCTCTTCCGCACAGTCTTGCACCTCGTTCTGCGTGCCCTTCCAGAGCCACACGGCACGATCGCCCTCGTGGGGCCCTGTGCCAGGGCAGTCGCGGTCGGGGACACAACCTACCGCGGCCGCAGCGCCGATGAACAGAAGAACACATCGCATCGACAGAAGCCCTCCTAGTACATCGCAGGACCACAGCTCACATCGCCGGCCTCGCAGTACGGCAGGCGCGGCTCGGCTCTTGTCGCCACGCTCATTTGCCGCGGGAGCGCGGTGCGCGGCCGGTCGTCCGCTTCCCTCAACGCGGTCGGCGCCGAGCCGAGCGTTCGCGTCCAGCGCTGCACCTTTCGTGGCGGCGAGATCGTATCCACCAGGAGCGCTGCGTGCTTCTCCGCGCGGAGCATGACCCGAGCCGGGTGGGTGAGGCAGAACACCGCGGCGCCTATCGCAGCCAACGCAGCAAACGAAGCAGCGATTCGTAGGGGGAGTGACCGACGCGGCGTTCCGGAAGGCCTGCGCCGGGCGGCCATGAGCTCTCGGTCCGGTTGCCGGATCAACGACGGTGGCGGAGGTAGGACCGGCTCCTTCGGAGTGGAGGCCGGCCACGAGGGCACATCGAGCGGGGGAACCTGCGGCAGCGGAGGCTCGCCCTCGTTCGACGGTGCAACCCCCGATGGCGCAGCCCCGGGCGCGACCTCGGCCGGTCGAGTATCCGGGCCGTCCATCACTGATGCTGGCGACCGTGGCCCTTCCAGGTGTGAGCTGCGCAGCGTTGACGGCGCTGCGCCAGCGCTCGAAGCCCGGTCATCACGGCGGCTCGGCGCCTGATCCAACGTAGGCCATGCGTCCACGAGGTCTTCGAGCACGGTGATGAAGTGGTTGACGTTCCTGTATCTGCGACGCGGATCCTCGGCCAGGGCCATCTCGATCGCGGCGGCGACAGCGCGTGGGGTGTCGTTCGGGATGACCGGGGTGATACGCCGCGCCCCCAGCTCACCAGTCTGGCCGACGTCCAGCGAGCGACGGCACACGAGCTCGTACAGCAGGGCCCCGAGGCCGTAGACATCCGCCCGTGGGCCAACACGGTCGCCGCTCAGCAGCTCCGGCGCCACCAGCGGCTCTCGTGCGGCTTCGTGCGGCTCGATCCGGAACAACCTGACCAGGCCGAACTGGCGGATGCAGTAGTCACGCTGCGACGTGATGAACACGCGCTCCGGACTCAGCGCCCCATGGCACCAGCCCAGCGCGTGGCAACGCTCGATCGTGCTGGCGATCTCGATCACCATCCGCAGCGCGGTCACCCCGAGATCGGCCCCGCCGATTGCGTCCTTGATGCCGATGCCGTCGCTTCGCCGGCACGCGACCCAGGCAGATAGGCCGCTTGCGTCGCCATAGAGAACGGGCTCGATCTGCAGCACCGCTCGCGAGATATCCTGCAGCCGCTTCAGCTCGGACGTGAAGGCGTTCCTATCCAAGGCCTGGCCCTCACGAACGTGCAACCAGACCGTCGCTCCCTCATCGCCTACTTGCCGGGCGAGGAACGTGCGGACCATGCCATCGTGAACCTCGCCGAGGATCCGGTGACCTTCCCAGACGGTACCAGGCTCTACCACGAGAACCGCACCTCCGCGCCAGCCCTGCGCGCGCGGATCTGAGTGCCATTCGGCAGCACCGCAACCGCGAGTGTCGCGGCACCGAGCGCGGTCCCGGCAACAAGCGCTGCCGTGCTGAGGTGCTGTTTTACCTCGACGGCCTGCTGCTCTCTTCGAAACACGCCCGAAGTCTGGATGTCCGAGTGGGGCTTGCACATCTCATCCCTCAAGGCCGTGTCCTCGATCGATGCCACGATGTGCAGCACGATTCCTGAGACCAGGAACGCGCCCGACGCCGCGGACCCCGTATAAAGCAGCCACGGCGCCGGGGGGCCAGCTTGCCGTGTCGGAGCGCCCGCCAACGTCGCCTTCAGCGGAGCGACCGAGCGCACGCTCGCCGGTTCGGCGCTCAGGAGGACGACGCGCGATTCTCTCGCTGTGACGTGCACCATGGAGCGTACCTTGCGGCCATCCGGCAACATCGCCGTGATCTCATGCTGCCCAGGCGCGACATAGATCTGACCGCTCTCGTCCACGAGGCGCCCGTCCACGAGCACGGGCGCCGCCCCCGCGGGCGCGAACACGTGGAGCTGCGCCACCTCAAGCCGCACCGCGGCCAGATCCGCGTGCCGCGTCTCGTAAAGTCGCCGCTCCCTGGGCGTGGCCGGCGGGCGCATCTCCTGCACACACCGCGTGAGCTCCACCACGGCGTCCACCCAGCGCCCGAGTCGGCGGTCGAGCTGCCCGAGCTGGCAGATCCCCACCGTAGATCGCTCGATATCGTAGATCTGCGCCCACAGGTCGCGAGCGCGCGCGATGTCGAGGCGCTCCAAGGCGGCCTCTGCCTCCTTGATCAAAGCTGTCACGCGCGGCGACCGTGACGGCGGCGGCGCGGCGAACGCTGGATCGAGCGCGAGGAGGAACATCGCGACGGCCGCCACGTGCGACCAACAGATGACCAGCGCAGAACGCAGCAAAGCGCACCTCGGCCCTACGAAGGGGACCGGATGCCGCGCCGGCCCAATCCGGCGCGGTACCGCCTTTTCAGCTCAGCCTCGGCATCGGCTGGAGCGGCGTCCATCCCTCGGGCAGACGTGCACTAACATAGGTCTGCCTGCGCTTTGAATCCCCTATAGGCCGAATTTGCTCTCGCGAACGCATTGCGAATCGCGGCCCCAAATTCTCACCAAATCGCCCTCGTGGATTGCCGGCAGTCCGCTTGCGCCAAGGTGCCGCCCGGCGGCGATCGCCGGTGCTCCGCTGCGCCCGCCGGCTCGCGGCTCATCCCCGGCCTTCCTCGACCGTAGGCGCAGCGGCCCACCCCTCGCGAGATACGAGCTCGGACACGCGCGCGCGGACTTCATCGCGGATCTCTCGCACGCGCTCCACCGGCTTGCCCTTGGGGTCTTCGAGGGGCCAGTCGTCACGGCGAAGCCCTGGAACCACGGGGCACACCTCCCCGCATCCCATGGTGACGAGCAGCGCCGCCTGGCTCGCCAGCGCATCGGTCAGCCGCTGGGGCTTCACGGCCGAGAGATCGATCCCCTCCTCCGCCATCGCGGCGAGCACTTCGGGATGGACGCGCGGGCCGGGCTCCGTACCGGCCGAGATGGCGCGCGCCTTGGACGGGTCGGACAGGGCGTTGAACCACGCTGCGGCCATCTGAGAGCGGCCCGCGTTGTGAACGCAGGCAAAGAGCACGGTCTTCATGGAACATCCTCCGGAGACGCGCGTTCGATCACGCGATCGGCGACCTTGGGCAGGGCAGGAACGAGCCAGCGAAATGTCATCGTTGCCGCCGCTGCCCCTGCGAGCTGTGCAACGATGAACCCCGGCGCGTCGGCCGGACGGATGCCGGCGAACGAATCGCTTGCGGCCCTGGCGAGCGTCACGGCCGGGTTGGCGAACGACGTCGACGAGGTGAACCAGTAAGCGGCCGTGATGTAGGCACCGACGGCGAAAGGAACCGCCTCGGCCCGTCTCCGGACACCGCCCCAGATGACGGCGAGCAACCCGAACGTCGCCACGAACTCGCTCACCATCTGGGCGGCCCCTGAGCGCTCATGGTGCGATGCCGAGAAGAGGGCCTCGCCGAACATGACGTGAGCCACGGCGACGCCCGTGAAGGCGCCGGCAACCTGGGCCAGGAGGTAGGCAGGCACCTCGCGCCAGGAGAGCCCGCCCTGGCTTGCGTCGGCGAGCGTGACGGCTGGGTTGAAGTGCGCACCGGAGATCGACCCGAAGGTCAGGATGAGCGCCACCAAGGCGGCCCCCGTCGCGATCGTGTTCGCGAGCAGGGCAATCGCCACGTTCCCGCCAGCAAGACGCTCGGCCATGATCCCGGACCCGACCACGGTCGCGAGCAGCAGGGCCGTCCCGAGCGCCTCAGCGACAGCTCTGCGGGCGAGATCAGCGCGCGGCGGCATCGTTGAGCTTGGACGGGACGCAGCACCCAGGCGCGCAGCACGCGGCATCGCTCTTCGAGGGAATCGCGAGCTGGCTCCCCATCACGGCCGCGTCGCCCTTCACCACGAACACCTCCCACGAGTTGCCGTCGGGGTCCTCGATCCAGACCTTGTCCTGCACCGCGTAGCAGCAGGCCGTGTCCTCCTCCGTGAAGGTCTTGAGTTCCGCGGCCTCGAAGCGGCTCTTGGCCTCGAGCACATCCTCGGTGCTCGCCACCTGCACGCCGAAGTGGCTCGCGTTGACGCCAGTACGCGCTGCCTCCTGCATGGTGAGGTTCAAGGAAGGCGACGCGAGATCGAACTTCGCGTAGCCGGGACGACGCTTCGAGGCGCGTGCGCCGAAGGCCTTCTCGTAGAACGCAACCGAGGCGTCGATGTTGGAGACGTTGAGCGAAATATGAGGCTTGAGGACATTCATCGCGCGCTCTCCTTCCAAAAATATCGAAATAGAGGGGCAAAAAAAAATCAGCAGCACCCCTTGCCGCGCTTGCAGCAGTCCTCCCACAGGTACGCTGTGAGAGCTCGGAGCGCGCCGTAGTCGGCGCTGTAGTAGTGAAACGTCCCTTCCCCTCGCGTTCTCAGGACGCCGGCATCTACGAGCCGCTTCAGGTGATGGCTCAGCGTCGAAGCGGCCAGTCCGACGTGCGCCTGGATGTCGCCGGCGGAGGCGCCCTCCGTGCCGGCCTGTACCACGAAGCGCAGGACAGCCAGCCGCACGGGGTGACCCAGCGCGGCGAGCTGTTCGGCGTGGCGCTCAAGCGTCGACGGCACGCCTTACTTCTAAGAATGTCGAAGCATCGACGCAAGCCCTTCTTCCAGAAAATTTGAAATACGAGCTGGTGCCACGTCTGGTGCCCTGAGAGAGCGCGCGCGGGGAACCTCGGCGCCGTGAAACCGCCGCTCAGCCGAACCGGTAGTGCTTCCGCACCGGCGAGCGCACCTCCCAGGTGCAGCTCAGCCCCGCGGGGAACGTCACCAGATCCCCTGCCTGGATCCGCACCGGCGCGCCGCCGCCCTCCGCGGGCGTCACGACCACGTCGCCCTCGAGCAGGTAGCAGATCTCCCGCTCGTCGTAGTGCCACGAGAAGGTCGACACCTCCTTCGTCCAGATGGGCCAGCCGCGCGCCCCGAGCTTCGCCAGCTGCTCCTCCGACGGACCGTGCTCCAGCTTGATCGACTCCATGGCTCCTCGTCCTCGCTCGACGCGCCGCCGGGCCCGCTGCCGGGGCGCCCTCCGCGATCGTCGCGGCGGATGCTACCAGCTCGGCTCGTCGCGGCGGCACAGGTCGCGCACCTCGCGCGCGATCAGCTCCATGCGCCCGAGGCTCGCGAGCAGCGCCTCCGCGCCTTCGCCGGGCGCGGCGAGCGTCGCCTCCACCCTGTCGGCGAAGCCCTCGGGGCACCGCGAGAGCGACCGCGTCCTCGGCAGGGCTCCCTTCTCGTTCGAGAGGTAGCGCTCGTTCAGCGCGAACAGCGCCTGCACCAGGCAGGCCGCAGCGCGGAACAGGCAGCCGCTCACGTAGAACACATCGCCGCGCCTCCCGGCCTTCTTCGCGGTGTCGATGGCGAAGCCGGACTCCCACAGGAACCTGTCGAGGAGCGCCCTCCGCAGGGCCGGCGGATAGGGCGTCACGAGCGCCTTCAGCGGAGCGAACGCGCCCTCCGGATCGAAGAGCGGCCGGCAGTCGTGGACATCGGCCAGGTAGTTGGCGCTGAGGAAGCCGTGCGGGTGCCCGGGCTGGTAGTCGCACGTCACCTGCCCCGCCCGGCACTCCTCGATCACGCGCCGCACGCGCGCGAGATCCCGGTAGAGCCAGTCGACCCGGTGCCCCTCGATCTCCAGCCACGCGCCGCCGTTGATCCAGGGCCCCCAGGCGCCGGGCGGCGTGACGACGTCCTCGGCGGCGCTCGCGTGGAGCTCCCGCGCGAGCGGCGCCACGTCGCCCTCAGCGCCGCCCGCGCAGAGCTCCCGCGCGAGCGCGCGCAGCGCCGCGAGGTCGGGCGGGCTCTCGGGCTCGTAATAGATGCCCAGATCGACGTCCGAGTCCGGGTGGCCCGCGCCGCGAGCGCGCGATCCGCCCAGCACGACCGCCACCACGCCCGGGATCGCGCCGAGGCGAGCCGCCACGCGCGCCGCCATGTCCAGTGCCTCGTCCATGCCGCCTCCTGTCGATCCGCCCGCTGCGACGCGGCGACCCTAGCATCGCGGCGCCCGCGCCGTCCCGCCGCGGCCGCGCCGTCCCGCCGCATCCGCTGCGCCCTCGGCGCCCCGCCCGCTGTGCCTGCGCCCGCCGTTCTGCTACACGGCAACCCGTGCCCGACCTCATCGTCCACCCGGCGGAGCGGCCGCTCATCGGGAGCGTGCCGGTCCCTGCGGACAAGAGCATCGCCCACCGAGCGCTCCTCCTCGCTGCGCTCGCCACCGGGCAGAGCCGCATCCGGGGCGGGACGCTCGGCGGCGACGTCCTCTCGACCGTGGGCGCGCTGCGCGCCATGGGCGTCCGCGTCGAGGAGCCGTCGCCGGGCGACCTCGTCGTCCACGGCGCCGGGCTCTCCGGCCTCCGCGCCCCCGACGGCCCCATCGACTGCGGCAACTCCGGCACCACGATGCGCCTCCTCGCGGGCATCCTCGTCGCCCAGCGCTTCGCCGCGCGGCTCGTCGGCGACCCGTCGCTCTCGCGCCGCCCCATGGAGCGCGTCGCGAAGCCGCTCCGGCTCCGCGGCGGGCGCATCGAGGGGCAGCTCGATCCGCGCAAGATCGGCGAGATCACGGCGCCGCTCGACGTCGGACCGCTCCCCGAGCCGCACGTGCTCTCGTCGATCGAGCACGAGATCCCCATCCCGTGCGACCAGGTGAAGAGCGCCCTCCTCCTCTCCGGCCTCTACGCCGACGGCCCGACGTTCGTGCGCGAGCCGATCGTCTCGCGCGATCACACCGAGCGCATGCTCACCGCGCTCGGCGTGCCGATCGACTCGGTCGGCGCGATGGTCTGCCTCGACGCGACCCGCTTCTCCGGCGCGCTCCCGGCGTTCGAGCTCGACGTGCCCGGCGACCTCTCCGCGGCCGCGTTCCTCGTCGCCGCCGCGCAGATCGTCCCGGGGAGCCGCGTGACCGCGCGGCGCGTGGGCCTCAACCCGACGCGCACCGGGCTGCTCGAGGTGCTGCGCGACATGGATGGCGGCGTCGCCGTCGAGATCAAGGGAGAGGCCCTCGGCGAGCCCACCGGCGATGTCCACGTCGCGTCCGCCTCCTCCAGCGCCGGCCTTCGCGCCGGGCGCGCGGGCGGCGAGCTCGCGTCGCGCGCCATCGACGAGCTGCCGATCCTGCTCGGCCTCGGCGCGCGGGCGCGCGGCCTTACCGAGGTGTTCGACGCGCGGGAGCTGCGCGCGCAGGAGACCGATCGCATCGCGGCGATGGCGTCCGTGCTCGGCGCCTTCGGCCTGCGCTGCGAGGAGCGCACCGACGGGCTCGTCGTCGAGGGCAGGCCCGACCGGCCGCTCGACGCGGCCGACGTCGACAGCCGCGGCGATCACCGCATCGCGATGACGGCCGCCGTGCTCGGGCTCGCCGCCGGCGGGCCCACGCGCGTGCGCGACGCGGGCTGCATCGCGACCAGCTTTCCCCTCTTCGTCGGGACGCTGCGCGCCCTGGGCGCGCGCATCGAGGTCGAGGGCGCCCGCGCCGCGTGAGCGCGCGATCGGTGAGCGAGAGAGAGGAGGAGGAGCGCAGGTGACGGAACGACAACGACAGGACGACGCGCACCACCTCCCGGCCCGGGACGAGCCCCGGCGGCTGCGCGTCGCGATCGACGGACCGGCCGGCGCCGGCAAGGGCACCGTCGCGCGGGGGCTCGCCGAGCGGCTCGGCTACCTGCTCGTCGACACCGGCGCGATCTACCGCGCCGTCGCGCTCGCGGCCCGCCGCGCGAGCCTCCTGTGGGAAGAGGAGGGCGAGATCGGCGCGCTCGCCGAGGATCTCGCGCGCGGCGGGCGCATCGCACTGGAGCGGAGCCCGCACGGCGTGGCGCCCGACTCCTCCGCCCCCCCGCCCGAGAACGCCCCGGCCCAGTCGAGCCTTGGGGGCAGCGGCATGCGCGTGCTGCTCGACGGCGAGGACGTCTCCAGCGCGATCCGCGCGCCCGAGATCAGCCTCGGGGCGAGCCGGGTCTCGGCCATCCCCGCCGTGCGCAAGGCGCTGCTCGCGATGCAGCGGCAGGCCGGCGCGGGCGGCGGCGTGGTGCTCGAGGGCCGCGACATCGGCACCGTGGTGTTCCCGGACGCCGAGGTGAAGTTCTTCCTGACGGCGCCGGCCGAGATCCGCGCGAAGCGGCGGTACGACGAGCTCGTCGCGCGCGGCATGCCCGTCAGCTTCGAGGCGACGCTCTCCGACGTGCTCCGCCGCGACAAGGCCGACAGCGAGCGCGCCGTCGCGCCGCTCCGCAAGGCCGACGACGCGATCCTCGTCGACTCCGGGCACAGGAGCCCGCAGGAGATCATCGACGAGATGGCGACCCTCGTGGAGATCCGTGCGCGCGGCGGCTGAGGTCCGCGCCGCCGCCGTCGCCGCCGCCGCCCTGATGGCGCTCGGGCTCCCGGGCTGCGGGGACGCCGCATCGCGCGCGGGCGGCGGTCACCCCGCGCGCGATGCGGCGAACCCCGCCGGCCCGCGCGTCGTGCGGCGCATCGAGCCGGCCGATCTGCTCCCGGCCGATCTCGATCTCGTCGTGCGCGTCGACGTCGCCCGCATGCGCGACGGCCTGGGCCAGGCGGCCTCGGACGAGCTCGCCCGGCGCGCGCTCGACGAGGCGCCCGACGAGGTGCTGGAGAGCGCCCTCCAGCGCGCCGACGTCGTCTGGCTCGGCCTGCGGCTCGCCGATCTCGAGGAGGGCGATCGCGTGGTCGTCCTCGAGGGCCGGATGGCCGGGTTCACGCCCGATCTCGGCCTCTGGAAGCCGGCGCCGGCAGCGCAGGACGGCGGCACGGTTGACCGCGTCGCCGTCTTCGACCACCGCGGCGGCGTCGCGGGATCGCGCGCCGACACGGCGCGGATCATCGCGCTCGGCGATCGCGCCGTCGCGCTCGTGTCGGCGGTCGAGGTCAGCAGCGTCGCGCGCGTCCTCCGCGACGGCCCCGACGCGCACCGCGGCGACCCGGCTGCCGAGGGGCTCGTGAGCCTCGACCTGCGCGCGCGCCGGCTGCCCCCCTACCTCGCGCGGCGCTTCCCGTCGATCGGCGCGCTCGTCGCCGGCGTCGCGCGCGTCCGCGCTGTGGCGTCCCTCCACGACGAAGGGGTGCGCCTCGACGTGGAGCTCGTCGGCGTCGACGCAGCCGGCGCGGCGCGTGCCCGCCGGTTCCTCGAGGTGTTCCGCGACAACGTCGAGGATGTACGTTACGCCGATCTGATGAAGGAGCTCTCGATCGAGCAGGTGGAGAGCACCGTGCGGGTCCGCTGGCTCTTTCCTGCGCCGCTCGTGCTCGCCCTGCTGTCCGGGCGCTCCCCCGCATGAACCGATGCCTGACACCCTGATCGAAGAACCGATCCGACCCACCGTGACCGACGACCTCGCGGCGTCCGAGGGCGACCCCGCGCCGGCGCCGGGGGCCGCCCCCGCAGACGCGCGCCCCTCGCCGCCCGGCGAAGGCGCCCCCGCCGCCCCGCAGCGCCCGGGCCGCCCCCGCGGGGCCGCGTGCCTCGTGCTCGCGATCGCGCTCGCCGCGTTGCTCGCCGGCGCGGCGCTCGGCGTCTACCTCCTCTTCTGGCGCTATGTGCCGACCGCCCGGCAGCACATCCCGGGCGACGCGAACATCGTGGTCCGCCTCGAGACCGCCGACCTCGCGCTCTTCGGCCCCGTGCGCCAGCACTTCCTCCCGCTGCTCGACGACGCGCCCCAGACCACGTCGCGCAAAGCCCGCATCGAGGCGGCCACCGGCCTCGATTTCCCGTCGGATCTGCGCGAGATCGTCGTCGCGTCGACCGACGCAACGAGCTGGGTCGCGCTCGCGGGCGGGCGCATCCCGAAGGGCCGCTTCGTGTCCGGCATGGAGAAGGTCGCCCGCGACGAGGGCTGGGCCGGCGTTCGTCGCGAGGGCGAGCTCCTCCTTGTCGGGCCGCGCGCCGTGCTCGGCCAGGCCGACGACGGCACGCTCGTCCTCGGGACGGACGTCGAGATCGTGAAGGCCGCGCTGCCCACGTCCGACGAGTGGCGGCGCCTCGATCTGCCCGAGCAGGGCGCCGTCACCTTCGCGCTCACCAGCGCCGCGTGCTCCGGCGCCGCCGCCGCGGTCTCCGGCGTGCTGCCGCGGGCCGGAGCGCTGTTCCGCCGCATCGACCACGCCTCGGGCGCCCTCACGCTCGGCGCAGAGCCCGCGCTCTCGATGCTCCTCGCGCCCGCGTCGGGCGAGGCCGCCGCTGCGCTCGCCCCGGACACCCAGGCGCTCCTCGGCAGCCTCAAGCTCGCCCTCGCCATGCTCCCCGACGCCGTCGACGTCGTCGGCGCAGGCGCCGCGCTCGAGGGAGCCCAGGCCCTCGCGCAGGGAGAGCGCGTCGAGATCCGGACGAAATGGCCTTACGAGGGCCTCGATCGCGCCTGCGCAGAGCTCGCACACCGCGCCCGCGCCGCGCGCGACGCGCGCAACGCCGAAGGAAGCGCGCCGGGCGCCGCGCCCTGAGATCGCGCTGCTTTGAGCGGGCGGGCACATCCTTCCCACCAAAACGAACTGGACCTACAAAAACCTCCAGTGGCTCGGTCGTTGCATTGACAGAGGCCCCTCCTCAGACTACAGGCTCGCCTCTCCCGAGGGGCCCGGGTGCATCGGTACGCGTGTGCCTGCCCCTCCGCCGCTCGTGCGTGGCACCTAGGGTCCACGCCTACGCCCGCGCGGCGAATCCCAGGGAAGGAAAGGAAACAAGAACGAACAACATGACTAGTAACATCCATATGGAGGCTGGCTCGTCCGGGGCGAGCATGGAGAGCTTTGCCGCGCTCTTCGAACAGAGCGTGGAGGGGGGCGATTTCGCGCGTGAAGGAGAGATCATCTCCGGCACCGTGGTCGCAGTGAACCGCGACTCCGTCGTGGTCGACATCGGCGGCAAGAGCGAGGGCGTGATCGCGCTCCGCGAGTTCGCGGATGCGGCGGGCCAGAGCGCCGTCAAGGCGGGCGACAAGGTCGACGTCTACATCGAGAGCCGTGAGAACGACGACGGCCTCGTGACCTTGTCGAAGGAGAAGGCCGACAAGATGAAGGTCTGGGATGAGATCTCGAACGCCTGCGAGGCGGACGAGCTCATCGAGGGCACGATCAGCCAGCGCGTGAAGGGCGGCCTCTCGGTCACCATCCGCGGCGGCGTGAAGGCCTTCCTCCCGGGCTCTCAGGTCGATCTCCGCCCGATCCGCAACTTGGACAAGCTGATCGGCCAGACCTACAAGTTCAAGGTCATCAAGTTCAACAAGAAGCGCGGCAACATCGTGCTCTCGCGGCGCGTGCTCCTGGAGCGCGAGCGCGACGAGATGAAGGCCAAGACGCTTGAGACGTTGACGGAAGGGATGACCGTCAAGGGGACCATCAAGAACATCACCGAGTACGGCGCGTTCGTCGACCTCGGCGGGATCGATGGCCTCCTGCACATCACGGACATGTCGTGGGGCCGCGTGAACCACCCGAGCGAGGTGTTCCAGGTCGGCGACGAGGTCCTCGTGAAGGTCCTCAAGTACAACGCCGACACCGAGCGCGTCTCCCTGGGCCTCAAGCAGACCCAGGAGGACCCCTGGAACCACGCCGAGGAGGCGTACCCGGCGGGCAAGAAGGTCCGCGGCAAGGTCATGTCGATCACCGACTACGGCGCGTTCGTCGAGCTGGAGCCGGGCGTCGAGGGCCTCATCCACGTCAGCGAGATGAGCTGGACCAAGAAGGTCAAGCACCCGTCGAAGCTGCTCGAGGTGGGCCAGGAGCTCGAGTGCCAGGTGCTCGAGGTGGACGCGCGCGCGAAGCGCATCAGCCTCGGTCTCAAGCAGCTGGAGCCCGATCCGTGGATGCTGTTCACGGACAAGTACCACCCCGGCGACAAGATCGCGGGCAAGGTCCGGTCGCTCACCGACTACGGCGTCTTCGTCGGGATCGAGGAGGGCGTCGACGGCATGGTCCACAAGAGCGATCTCTCGTGGTCGGTGCGCGTCAACAACCCGAGCGACCTCTACCACAAGGGCGATGACGTCGAGGCGATCATCCTCTCGATCAACCACGACGAGAAGAAGGTCTCCCTCGGCATCAAGCAGCTCTGGGACGACCCGTGGCCGAGCATGCTGACGGAGTACCCGCCCGGCCGCGTCCTCGACGACGCCCAGGTGGTGAGCATCGTCGACTACGGCGTGTTCGTGCGGCTGCGCGAGGGCGTCGAGGGCCTGATCTCCCAGGGCGACGTGCAGGAGCCCGAGGAAGGCAAGCTCAAGGTCGGCGACAAGGTGAAGGCCGAGATCTCGTCGCTCGACACGGTCGATCGCCGGCTCTTCCTGACGATGAAGAACATCGGCATGGAGCGCCCCGCGCCCGTCCAGCGCCAGCAGCAGAAGCGCAAGGACGACGACGACAAGCCGGTGGCCGGGACGATCGGTGATCTCATCAAGGAGAAGTTCGGCGCCAAGCTCGACCTGAAGTGACGGTGCTCGGCGCGCGGCGTCGCTGACGCGGCCGCGCGCCAGGCGCTCACCCGCCGCACGCCAGGTGCGGCGGGCCGAGGGCGCCCCGGTGCCCCGGCTCGCCGTGTGGACCCGATGTCGATGAGAGGCGAGGCCCTCCCCAGGGCCTCGCCTCTTGCTTTTTCTGCGAGGCCGCGGACGATGCCGCGATGAGAGGCCTCCTCGCGCGCTCCGCCCTCGGGGCGCCCGTCCTCGCCGCCCTGGCGCTCAGCGCTCTTCCTGCCCGCGCCGACGGCCCCCGCGCCTCGGCCGCTGCCGCTGCCCGCGCCGGCGGCCCCCGCATCACGGCCGCTCCCGTTGCCCGCCGCGGCCCCCGCGCCTCGGCCGATCCCTGGGTGGGGTTCCCGGCGAAGCCGCCGGGGCGCGCCTACGCCCCGCTCCGCGCCGCCGACCCGTGGTTCGGCGATGACAAGATGCGCCATTTCTGCGCGTCAATCGCCCTTGCCGGCGGCGGCTATGCGCTCGGCTCGCTCACGACCAGCGATCTCCGCCAGCGGCTCGCGCTGGGCGCCGCGGTCGCGCTCGGTGCTGGGCTGGCGAAGGAGGTCTACGATGCCACAGGGCACGGCACCCCCTCGGTCCGCGACTTCGTCTGGGATGCGCTCGGCACCTCCGCCGGGCTTGGCCTCTCGCTCTGGTTCGATCTCGCGGCCACGCCGATCCAGTTCTGAGTCGACATCGACGGCGGAGCGGCGGAACGCGAGGCGCGCCTGCGCGGCGCGCCTGCGCGGCGCGCCTTCGCGGCAACTGCGAGCGCGACGCGGCGACGAGCGAGCGGTGGTCCCGCGCGCGTTGCCGCCGTGCTAGCGTCTCCGCGACATGGGCAACCCCCTGTGGGCGCCCTGGCGCATCGAGTACATCCTTGCGCCGAAGGGCCAGGCCGACTGCATCTTCTGCGGAGTCCCCCGCGCATCCGAGCAAGAACAGCGCGACCGGCTGGTCGTGGCGACGACCCGCCGCGCGTTCGTCATGCTCAACCGCTACCCGTTCGCGTCGGGCCACCTCCTCATCGTCCCGCACGCGCACGTCGCCTCGCTCGACGCGCTCGATCCAGCCGATCACGAGGCCCTCTTCCGCCTCGTGCGCGAGTCGACGACCCGCCTGCGCGCCGCGCTCAAGTGCGAGGGCATGAACGTCGGGATCAACCTTGGCACCGCGGCGGGCGCCGGGATCGCCGAGCACCTGCACGTCCACATCGTCCCGCGCTGGCCTGGCGACACCAACTTCATGCCGGTGCTCGCCGACGTCCGCGTCGTCCCGCAGGCGCTCGAGGCGACGCGTGACCACCTGCTCGGCTTCTTCGCCGACCTCCCCGCGTCGCTCGTCGACGAGGGCGCCCACGGCCGGGCCGCGCGCGGCGAGGCGCTGTGAGCGAAGGCCCCTCGCAGCGCACCGTGTTCCTGACGGTCAGCGCCGTCCTCACGGCGGCGCTGCTCATCGTCTCCCACGCGGTGCTGCTCCCGTTCGTGCTCGCGCTCGTGGTCGCCTACGTGCTCACGCCGGCGGTCCTCCGGCTCGAGCGCGCGCGCGTCCCGCGGTGGGCGGCGATCCTCGTCGTCTACGCGCTCGTTCTCTCCGGGATCGCGGGCTTCTTCGCCCTCAGCGTCCCGCGCCTCATCGCCGAGGGGAAGGCGCTCACCGCCGAGGCCCCGCGCCTCGCCGCGCGCCTGCGCGAGGAGTACCTGCCCGCGCTCGACGCGCGGCTCAACCGCTGGTCGGGCCGCGAGCCCGCGGCGGCGCCGCCGGCGATCGCGCCCGCCCAGGAGCCCGATCAGGCCGCGCGGGCGCCTGACTCCATCGCGGCCCCTGGAGGAGAGGAGGGCGTCGAGCGCCCGCCGATCCGCATCTTGCCCGGGTCGGACGGCTCGTTCGACGTGCAGATCGCCGACGACGTCGAGGTCCGCGAGACGCGCGACGGCGTCTGGCAGATCACGCAGGCGCGGCCGAGGCACCGCGGGCTCTCCAGCGCGAACATGCTCCAGGAGGGCTACGAGAAGGGGGCCGCCTACCTGAAGGAGAACTCGCTCGCGGTCCTCCGGATCGGGCAGGCGATCGCGACGGCCATCTCGCGCGGCATCTTCAACCTCTTCATGACGTTGATGCTCGCCGGCTACATCATCCTGACGCACGAGAAGATCCTGCGCTTCTTCCGCGAGCTCTGGCACCCGACCTCGCGCGACTCGTTCGATCGGTTCCTGCGCCGGCTCGACCGGGGGCTCTCCGGCGTCGTCCGCGGCCAGCTCCTGATCTGCCTCGTCAACGGCGTCCTCTCCGCGATCGGCTTCTGGCTCTTCGACCTCAAGTACTGGCCGATCCTCTCCGTCCTCGCGGCGGTGATGTCGCTGATCCCGATCTTCGGCTCGATCCTGAGCTCGGTCCCGGCGGTCCTCATCGGCCTCACGCAGTCGTTCGGCACGGCGGTCGGCGTGCTCGCGTGGATCGTCGGCATCCACCAGCTCGAGGCGAACTTCCTGAACCCGAAGATCATCGGCGATGCGGCGAAGATCCACCCGGTCCTCGTGGTGCTCTCGCTGCTGGTCGGCGAGCACTTCTTCCAGATCACCGGCGCGCTCTTCGCGGTCCCCTGCCTCTCGATCGCGCAGACGATCTTCCTCCACTTCCGCGAGTCGACGCTGGGCCTCGCCGATCCGACGGCCACGATCCCGCCGCAGCGCGGCGTCCCGATCATCGCCCCCGCGATCGAGCCGCTCCCGCCCCTGCGCGGCTTCGAGACCGCCCGCCCGGCCTCCACGCCTGTCCCCGCCCCCGAGCCCGAAGGCGAGCCCAGCGCCCGCAGCAGCGACCCCGACACGGCCGCGAGCTAGCTCCCCATCACGCGAGCCCCCCCCGGGGCCGATCAGCTCGTCCGTCCGCCTCCGCTGGCCGCTCCCCCGCAAGCCGGCTATGAGACCCCGCGCCCCGCGCAGGAAATCAGCTCCACGACCTCGATGAAGACCCCCGGCAAACCCACCCCGAAGAAGCAGAGCCCCAAGCAGCAGCGCGAGCAGGCCATCGCCGCCCTCCGCAGCGGAAAGCCCCCCGCCGACCCGCTCTCCCAGCTGAACCCGCGCTCGCTCGCCATCCGCGTCGGCATCCCGGCGCTCATCGTCTGGGCCATCGCGCTGGCCATCCCGGGGATCTGGCCGAAGGCGGTCGCCGGCGTCCTGACGGTCATCGTCGTCGGCGTCATCGTGTGGGCGCTGCGCTTCGCGACCCGGACGCGCGCCGTCGCGCAGATCGTGCAGACCGCCGACTCCGCCGAGGCCCGCAAGGACGCGATCGCCAAGCTCGACACGGAGTTCAAGAAGGACGACACGGCCGCGACCTTCGCGAAGGCGCAGCTCCAGATGCAGGAGGACCCGCGGGCCGCGCTCCGGACGCTGGAGACCATCAACCTCGACAAGGTGATGGCCCCGATGGCCGACGAGGCGCGCGCCCAGCGCGGCATGATCCACCTCATCCTGAGCGAGACGGACGAGGCGCGGGCGCTCGTCGACAAGATCGACATGACCCGCCACAAGGAGCCGAGGATCCGCGCCATGATGGCCGCCATCGTCGGCGAGGCGTGGGCCCGGACCGGCCAGGCCGCGAAGGCGGTCGAGCTGCTCGAGACCTTCGATCCGAACGACGAGGCGTTCGCCGAGCTCAAGCCGCAGCTGCTCCGCTCGCGCGCGTTCGCCTATGCGTGGGCGAACAACACGAAGCAGATGAAGACCACGCTGCGGAGCCTGAGCTCGCTCAACCCGCAGTACCTGAGCGGCTTCGTCACGAAGAAGAAGAGCCCCATGGGCGTCCCGCCGCGCGGCGTCCACCCGATGCTCGAGAAGGAGGCGTTCGAGATGCTGATGCGCTCGGGCGCCATCCCTCGCAAGATGCAGCAAGTGCGACGCGGCTGACGCGCGGCGCGAGGTGCGCCGTCGATCGACGAGCGGCCGAGGCGGACCAGCGCCGCGCCTCGCGGTCGATGCGCCGAGCCCGCCCGCCGAGAGCGGCCCCTTGACGCGAGGCGCGGCGAGCGGCTCAGATGCGCGCCCTCATGAGAGGAACCGCGCTGCTCTACAGCTCGCATAACCGCTGCAACTTCATCCACGACCACTACATCGCGCAGCGGGCGCTGTCGGGGCGGGACAACAAGCGCGTCCTGTTCCTGCCGATGTCCGAGGCGCCCCGCGACGGCAACGAGCGCGAGCGGCAGGAGTTCGCGTACGGCAACTTCAGCTGGTTCTTCCGGTTCTACGAGCGGTTCGGCCTCGAGCACGTGCCGTTCTACTGGAGCAGCCACCTGCGCAGGGAGGACGTCGACGTCCTCTGGCACTACCTCGCGTCGTCCGAGGTGGTGATCCTCGGCGGCGGCTACAGCACGACGGGGCTCTGGCGCTACAAGCAGCTCGGCGCGATGTTCGACGGAGAGCCCGGCAAGTTCGGGCGCCTCCTGCACGAGCGCCGGCAGCGGGGCCTGCTCACCGTCGGGTTCTCCGCCGGGGCCGACCAGCTCTGCCAGCACCTCTTCCGCCGGGTGTGGGACAGCCCCGGCGACAACGACGCGTTCGGCCTCGCGCGCGACACGCTCGTCACGCTCCACCACGAGCCGAGCCGCAACGGCGATCTCTGGCACGCGGCGCGGCGCATGCCCCGCTGCTTCGTCTTCGGGCTCCCGAACGACTCCGGGGTCCAGGTGGACTGGGGAGTGCTCCCGTCCGGCAACATCTGGCAGGTCTACGAGCTCATCATCGACACCTCGTGGGACGATCCCTCCGACGCGCTCCACGTCAAGACGCGGCACGGCGCGCTCATCGACCACTTCGACCACACGGGCCGCCACTGGGCCTTCCACGGCGGCGACCACGTCGTGCGCGTCACGTCGCAGGACGGCCGCTTCGACCGAGCCTGGATGACGGCCGGCGGCCTTCTCCTCGACTACTGGACGCGCGAGCCTGCCACCTACGGCTCGATCGACAGCATCCTCGCGAGCCACTGATCGCGCGCCCCCTGCGCAGCCGAGCGCGCCCTGTGTGGCCACGGCCGCGCGCTCCCAGCGTGGCTGCGGCCGCGCGCCGCACCTCGCGCCCCCGGCATTGACGCCAGGCAGGTGGCGCGGCATCGAAGAGCGCGAGGCCCGCCATGCCGTCCCGCCCCTGCGTGTTCTGCAGCATCGCCCGGGGCGAAACGCCGGCCCACGTCGTGCTCGACGAGCCGGAGGTCATGGCGTTCCTGGATCACCGCCCGCTCTTCCCCGGCCACTGCCTGCTCATCCCGCGCGCCCATCACGAGGTGCTCACCGACGTTCCGGCGTCGCTCGTCGGTCCGCTCTTCGCGACCGCGCAGCGCCTCGCGCGCGCTGTTGAGTCCGCATGCTCGGCAGATGGCTTCTTCGTCGCCATCAACAACCGCGTCAGTCAGAGCGTCCCCCACGTGCACATCCACGTGGTCCCGCGCCGTCAGAGGGACGGTCTCAAGGGCTTCTTCTGGCCTCGTTATAAATATGCGGGTGAGCACGAGATGTGCGGCCTTCGCGACGCCATCGTGTCGGCATTGGCGGTGGGTTGAATTCTGTCGCGGGTACGGGTATTTGGACGTGGCGCCGTGCTGGCTCAGGCGTGAGACGCCCGTCCCAAATCGGGACATTCTGCCACACACGGTCTGCACCTCGTTGTGTCTTGCGACGAACCGAGACCGCTGCCAGGTTAGGGAATAGACAGGGCGCTTCCCTGGTTCCCGCGGCCGACAGCCTCTCACTCCTCGAACGATGCTGGCTCTCCGGTCATTTTTCCCTCGGATCGCGCTGCTCTTCATGCTGATCCTCGCCCCCGCTGCGCTGGGACGGGCGAATATCAGCATCATCGAAGCCGGCAACTCCGATGTTTCGGGATCGTTTCGTACCGGGGCCAGCGAGAACGACGCGGGCGGCCTCGATGCCTTGCAGCCGCCGGCCCGCGACGGAGCCCATCGTTCGGCCGCCTCGCGACCGGCGCCGCGCGCCGGCGCCGCGCGGCCGCGCGGCGTTCTCGTCGCCGATCTCCGGCCCGTCCGCGTCCCGTCCCCCGTCCCCCACCCTCCCCTCCGTCGTCCTCCACCACGCTTCCTGAACTGATAGGCTAGCTCCGTGGCCGAGGCCGCTCGCGGTCCGGCTCGGAGTCGCTGGAATCGGAGGTGTTCACGACGATCGCCGCGCCGGATCGGCGCGGTCAACGAGAGGGTTTATTCCATGCAGAAGCTCGCTGACGGGTTGCACAAGTTCCATGCCGAGGTGTGCGGTACACATCAAGACCTCTTCCGCAACCTGGCGAGGGGTCAGCGGCCCGAGGCGCTGTTCATCACGTGCTCGGACAGCCGCATCAACCCGAACCTCATCACGCAGACCCAGCCGGGCGACATCTTCATCGTGCGCAACGTCGGCAACATCGTGCCGCCGTACGGCGCCAGCAACGGCAGCGAGGCCGCCGCGATCGAGTTCGCGGCCGCGCACCTCGGGGTCAAGCACATCATCGTCTGCGGTCACACGCTCTGCGGCGCGATGCGCGGGCTGCTCGATCCCTCGGGCCTCGACGAGCTGCCGGCGGTCAAATCGTGGCTCCAGCACGCGGAGCTGACGCGCCGCCTGGTGCAGGAGAACTACCCGCACATCGAGGGGGCGGATCGGCTGACGATCACGGTGGAGGAGAACGTGCTCGCCCAGATCGAGAACCTCCGGACGCACCCGACGATCCGCGCGCGGCTCGCGCGCGGCGAGCTCTCTCTCTACGCCTGGGTCTTCAAGATCGAGACCGGACAGGTCTTTCAATTCGAGGCTTCGACCGGCCAGTTCGGGCCGATCGGTGACACGGCGCCCCCGTCGGCGCTGCCGGAGACAGCGGTCTACCGGCGGGCCATCTGAGCGCCTGTTCGTCACCGATCCACGTCTTAACCCGAATCGAGAGGGCCCGTTCGATGCAGCTTCCGAATCCCATCCATGCAGGCGCGGGGGTGAATCCCGCCGGCGCCGTGGCGCTTAGTTCCGAGAGCCCGGGGGCGAGCCGGGAATCGCCGCCCGCGGAGGGCGCGCCGCCGCTCGACCCGCGCCTCACCGCGAACCTCAAGTACGACATCCCCGCCGGCCTCGTCGTCTTCCTCGTCGCCCTGCCGCTCTGCCTGGGCATCGCGCTCGCGTCGGGGGCCCCGCTCCTCTCCGGCATCGTGGCCGGCATCGTGGGCGGGCTGGTCATCCCGCTCGTGAGCCGCGCTCAGCTCAGCGTGAGCGGCCCGGCGGCGGGGCTCGCCGCCATCGTGCTCGCGGGCATCACCAGCCTGCAGAGCTTCCAGGCCTTCGCGATGGCCGTGGTGATCGGCGGCGTCCTTCAGCTCGGGCTCGGCCTGCTGAGGGCCGGCGCGATCAGCCATTTCTTCCCCTCCTCGGTCATCAAGGGGATGCTCGCGGCCATCGGCGTCCTGCTCATCCTGAAGCAGCTCCCCCACGCGGTCGGCTTCGACAAGGACAACTTCGCCTCCGAGTCGTTCAAGGCCGACGGCGGCAACACCTTCACGATGATCGGCCAGGCGGCGCAGGCCATCGAGTGGGGCGCGTTCCTCCTCAGCGCCATCTGCCTCGCCATCCTGGTCGGGTGGGAGAAGTCGCGCCTCGCGAAGATCTCCTGGCTCCCCGCGCCCCTCGTCGCCGTGCTCGTCGCGACGCTCGGCAACGAGCTGTTCAAGGCGGCGATCCCGTCGCTCGCCCTCGAGCAGAAGCACCTCGTGACGCTGCCCACGGGCGACCTGGTCAGCGCGCTCCAGCTCCCGGACTGGTCCGCGATCCTGCGGCCCGAGGTGTGGGTGCTGGGCGTGACGCTCGCGATCGTGGCCAGCCTCGAGACGCTGCTCAACCTGGAGGCCGTGGATCGGATCGATCCGTGGCACCGCAAGTCGCCGCCGAACCGGGAGCTCGTCGCGCAGGGCCTCGCCAACATGCTCTCCGGGTTCGCCGGCGGTCTCCCGGTCACGTCGGTCATCGTCCGCAGCAGCGCCAACACGAACGCCGGCGCGCGGACGCGGGTCTCCGCCTTCGCGCACGGCGCGCTCCTGCTGCTCGCGGTGGTCTTCGCCGCGGGGCTGCTCTCGCGCATCCCGCTCGCGTGCCTCGCGACGATCCTGCTCGCGACCGGCTACAAGCTGGCCAAGCCCAAGATCTTCGCCGAGATGCGCCAGCTCGGCTGGAACCACTTCATCCCGTTCGTGGTGACGATCGTGGCCATCGTGCTGACCGATCTCCTGAAGGGCATCGCCATCGGCCTCGCGGTCGGCGTCCTCTTCGTGCTGAGGACCCATATGTCCCGCGTCTTCGACGTGATCCACGAGGGGGCTCGCGTGACCATCCGGTTCAACAAGGCGGCCTACTTCTTCACCCAGGGCAACCTCGTCACGCTGCTCGAGCGGCTGCCGAGCGACACCCATGTGGTCGTGGATGCTCAGGGGGTGTCCTACATCGACCACGACGTCGCCGAGCTGATCCGGCGCTTCCAGCAGTCGGCGCACCGACGCAACATCCACGTCGAGCTCCGCGGCTTTTAAGCAACGCTCAAACACCTGCCCGCCCCCGCCCCGCGCGACGAGCCCCCTCCCCGGGGGCGTCCTAGGCGTTAACCAGGCCTCGCGCCGCGTTCTCCTACATCCGAACGTTTACGTGGTCGTGGACGTGGACGTTTACGTGGTCGTGGTCGTGGTCGTGGTCGTCAACGATAGGCCGTGAACGACCACGTCCACGTCCACGTCCACGTCCACGTCCACGTAAACGTTCACATTGGTGATCGATGGTGGGGTGAAGGGGGGCTTCGTGCCCTGAGCGTGACCGAACGAGCTTGCTTGACGCCTAGGCCCAGGGGGCACGCAAAAACAGTGGCTAATTTGGCCCACCGAATCGCCTCGAGCGAAGCTGGTGGGATGCGCGCTGCTCTCGATTGGGCCAGAACGACCGGGGAAACACACATTTGCCCCTCGTCGGGTTGAACGTGGTCGCTCGATTCATCGGCGGGGCGCCCTCGGGATCCCCTCGTGAAGAAGAAGGCGGGGGCTCCGGGCTCGCGTACGTCGGGGAGGCGCCGCTCGCGCCACGGCTCGACGAGATCCGACGGAGGCCGCTCTGCTCGCTCCAGGGCTACGGCGGGTTGAACCGATCGTGTGGAGATGTGTACTTCCCGGCGTCCGTCGAGGAGCTGAGGGTGCTGTTCCGCATGGCGAGGCGGACAGGGCGCAGGATCACGTTCCGCGCTGGAGGCCAGTCGTTCGACGGCCAGGCGCTGAACGACGACATCGTGATCTCGATGCACCACTTCCGATCCATCGAGATCGACACGCAAGGAGCGCGGATGACCGTGGGCGCCGGCGCCACCTGGGGAGCCATCACCCGTGAGCTCGCCGCCCTCGGCTTCGTGCCCTACACGGTCGTCTCGACGAGCCACGCCACCGCGGGAGGCACGGTCTCGGGGGACTGCCTCTCACGCTTCTCGGGCATCGCCAGCAAAGAGGGACACTACGTCGAGCGGCTCTCCCTCCTCTCCCTCGACGGACAGCTGCTCTCCCTCAGCCGCGAGGAGGCGACGAGCGCGCTGTTCCACGCGGTGATCGGCGGGCTCGGGTACCTCGGCGCGGTGATCGACGTCACGTACCGCATCGCGCGCGTCGCCCCGGCAGGGACGCCGATCCGGGTCGTCACCCAGGCGACGCGCTGCGCCTCGTTCGAGGAGCTCGCGACGGCGCTCCTCCCACGCGCGGAGCAGCTCCTGCAGTCCGAGGGAGGCACCGCGGACGAGGAGGGGTGGATCCCGGAGGCGCTCTTCTCCATCGCCTTCCACACCCTGGAGGGGAGCAGGAGCATGGTCCTCCGGTCGCGGTACGTCCCGGGGACGTCGCACGAGCTCCGCCCGCTGCTGATCCATCGCCCCCGGCACGTACTCCGCGTCCCGATCGAGTGGTTGATGCGCGCGTCCGTGGTGAGCCGGGGCCTCTGGACGCTCATCGACCGCTTCCTCTTCGATGTCTCACGCCCCTACGTCGATGAGCTCATGGGCTACCTGTTCTTCATGGACGGCAACGTCCGCGCGAAGCGCATCGCGCAGACCTTCGGGATGCCCATGCTCACGGTGCAGCAAGCGTTCATGATCCCCTACGACCCGGGCGCCCAAGAGGACAGCCTGCGCCGGCTCGTCGATTTCCTGGGCAAGGTGGACGAGATCGCTACCCGAGACGGAATACCACCGCTCCTCCTCGACGTGCTCCACATCCAGGGCGACCGGTTCCTCCTCTCGGCGAACCACGGGACCGACGGGTTCGCGGTGACGCTCGCGTTCGAGGCCTCGGAGGAAGAGAGCGTCCACCGGATCGGCCTCCGCCTCAGCGAGCTCAGCGCGCGCGCGCTCGAGCTCGGCGGCCGCGTCTACCTGGTGAAGAACGTCCACGCGACAGCGGAGCACCTCCAGGCGATGTACGCGCACGCGCTCCCGGAGTTCGTCCGCCTGAAGCAGCTCGTCGATCCCGGCGGGCTCCTGCGCAACGAGTTCCTCGAGCGGGTGTTCCCCGCGCACTTCGGCGCGACGCCACGGCCCGCCAGCCCGTGAGCATGGCGCGCCGGGGGACGGACACCCTCCCTTCTTTCCGGTGAGTTCAAGGCGCGAGGACGCCGCTCGGACTCGCGAGAGACGGAACTACGAGGGCGCAGCGAGATAGAGAGAAGAACTCTCTCCGCGCCCGCTTCGCGCCGGTCTTCGCCGCGCGCCAAACAACGGCCCGGACAGCGGCGGGGAATCGATGGTTGGGATCTTGCAGCTCTCGACGTGGGCGACATGAGCTGACGTGAGCGCGCGTGAGGACGCGTGGCGAACGCGCAGAGGACACCGGGCCATGCAAAGCAGTCAACAGCGGGATCAGCCCCTCCGTGCGCGCAGCGCGTACGGGTGGGCTCGACGCCTCTCAGGGGTGCTCACGCCGCTCGTCCCGCTGGCGGTCAGCGCGTGCCGCGGCGACTGCCCGCGCGTCGAGGCCTCGCAGCAGCGCGTCGAGGCCTCGCAGCAACGCGCCGAGGAGACGCAGCAGCGCGCCGGCGCGCCGGCGAGCCCGGCGGCGACCACGAGGCCAGAGAAACGCGACAAACGGTCAAGCCGCGCGCCGACAGCCACCTCTGTCCCGGCGCCCTGGCTGCTCACCATCCAGCCGACCACCGGGGAGGGCGCGAGGATCGCGAGCATGGATATTCGCAGCTTCACATCCCCGCTGCTGGAGCCGGGCGACATCATCCTCGCGGTCGACGGGCAGCCAGTCCACTCGCTGGCAGGCCTGGAGAGCTACCTGCGCGCCCGCGTGCCCGGCGACATGGTGGTGCTCACCGTGCTCCGCAACGAGACCACGATCAACTATGCGATGCTCCAGGTGCCGGCCGGCGACGCTACGGCGCCCCCGTCGGCCGCGGCGACCAGGTCGAGAGGCGGCGGCTGACCGCCTCGCGTCCGCCCGCGGGCGCGGCCCGGCGCGTGCTCGTCAGGGCGGCGGCGCGCGCTCGATGACGAGCGCCTCGATGCGCGCCGCGAGCGCCTCGATGTCCCCGTCCGTCGTCTGCGGGTTCATGATGACGAGGCGCAGCCACGACTCGCCGCGCAGCGTGGTTCGCGTGATGTAGAAGCTCCCCTCCTCCACGATCTGCTGCCGGACGCGATCCTGCGTCGCCGAGTCGCGGCCGACCCGGAAGCAGAGGATGTTGGCCTGCGGGGCGCCGAAGCACTCGAACGCAGGCCGGCGCGCGAGGAGGCCGTGGAAGCGCCGGGCGGCGTCGAAGAGGCGCTCGACGTGCGCGGACAGGCCGGCCTCGCCGACGAGGGCGAGGTTGAAGAACAGCTTGAGCGACAGCTGCGCCTTCGTGCACTCGAACGTGAGCTTGGACAGATCGACGCCCTGCCGCTCGTCGTCGCCATGCAGGTACGGCGCGTACTGCTCGTAGGTGCCGGCGAGCGCGGCGGGATCCTTGACGAGGACCGCGCAGGCCAGCGTCGATGTGCCGAGCATCTTGTGCATGTCGCAGACAAGCGAGTCGGCGAGCTCGACGCCGTCGAGGAGGTCCCGGTAGCGCTCGGTGAAGCGCGCCGCCGCGCCGTGGGCGCCGTCGACATGGAGCCAGAGCCCCTCCCGCCGGCAGAACGCGCCGATCTCCCGCAGCGGGTCGAAGGCCCCGTTCGGCGTCGCGCCCGCGTTGGCCACCACGGCGAGCACCCGCTTGCCCGCCCGCTTCACCTCCTCGTACGCCCGCGAGAGCGCCCCCGGGACGATCCGCAGCGCGTCGTCCACGGCGACCTTCACGACGGCATCGACGCCGAGGCCCATGATGGCGGCGGCGCGCGCGACGGAATAATGCGCCGCCTCGGAGGCGAGCAGGACGAGGTCGGGCGGGACGCCCGCCTTGAAGCTCCCCGGGGCGACGCGCTCCCTGCACGCGAGCAGCGCGCTCAGGTTGCCCAGGCTCCCGCCGTGGGTGATGACGCCGTCGCCCTCGGCGCCCCAGCCGAGTTTGCACCGCATCCAGCGGAGGAGCCCGCGCTCGATCGCGGTCCCGGCCGGCCCCATTTCATAGACGGCCATGCCGTTGTTCAGGACGCCGTGCACGAGGTCGGCGAGCGACGACGACAGCATCGGCACGGCCACCTGGTGACCGAAGTAGCGGGGGTGGTGCAGCCGGTTGCTGTTGTCGAGGACGATGGTGACGAGGGCGGCGAGATCCACGCCGCCGTGCGCGACCGTGCGATCGAAGTCGAGCGCGGCGAGGACCTCCTCGATCGATCGCTGCACCAGCACCGGCCCTTCCCGGCGCTGCGCCCTCCGCACGTGATCCGCGAGCAGCGCGCCCAGGCGGGCCGCCTCGCGCTCGAGGAAATCGGGGGAGAGCGCGGTCGTCAGCGCGTCCTTCATCGCGATCCAGCTCCGCGCCCTCTGCCGGGCGCCTTGTCGCCGCCTCGCCTGCCGCTCAGGAACGCGAACGCCTGGTCGACCTGCTCGTCGGTCATCGCGTGCCCCGCGCGCGGCTTGCCAAGCGACCTCGAAGGCCACTTCAGCCTGCGGAGCATCTTTGCGAGCGCCACCTGGTCCTGGTGCGCCGGGTCCTTCCCGCCCCAGCCGACGAAGACCGGCGCGCGCAGCTTCGTCTGCGCGCCCGCTCGCTCCAGGTAGCGCGCGCCCGATCCGCCTGCGAACGCCGCGTAGCCGTCGACCGGCAGCCGCCCGCGCATCGCCAGCGACGTCGCGTAATACGCCCCGTTCGAGAAGCCGAACACGAGCACCCGCTCGAAGCGCCCGCCCGCGCGCCGCTCGAGCTCCGCGCGCGCCACGTCCCACTCGGCGATCAGGGCGTCCTCGTGGGCCGTCTGCGCGGCGGAGGCGGTGGGCCAGCACCACCAGTCTTCCATCGATGTTGGCATCGATTTGGGCATCGTCTTCGGGCCGATCCCGCGCCGGCCGCGCGGCATCATCACGGCGACCCCATGCCGGGCGCCGGCCCGCGCCGCGCCCCGCTGCTGCGCCCACTGCCACCCGGAATCGGGCTGAACGACGCCGTGCAGGAAGATCACGAGCACCCGCGGGCCAGGCGCCTCCCTGGCCGGCAGGAAGGCGCACACCTCACCGGGCAGCGACGCGAGCTCCGGCGCACACCAGCGGGCCGCCGCCGCGCCCTGCGGGGACGCGGGCGCGCTCGCCGCGGGCGCGGCCGCAGGGGGCGCTGCTGCGGGAGGAGCGCTCGCCGCGGGCGCTGCCGCAGGGGGCGGGCTGGTCCCGTCGCCGTTGGCCGAGGCGGATGCGTCCGCGGCCAGGAGCGCGGCCAGGGACAGCACCGTCACGAGCGAGCGCATGGGCGCGCAGTACCATGTCCGCGCTTCCGCCGGGAATACCCCTCGCCGTCTCTCTTTTGCGTCTTTGCCCCACGCCCTGGCGTCGAGCGCTCGCCGCCGGAGGGGGGTTCAGCGGAAGCCGTGCGGCGTCAGAGCCGCACCTCGATGCCCGCGCCGGACGCGCTCAGCCACGGCGTCAACGAGCCCGCCTTGGTCGTGCTCGGCGCGGGCTCCTTCAGGAGCAGGTAGAGCCCGACGCCCACGGTCGTGACGCCGGCGACGCCGAGGACGTCACCGGCGATCCCTTTGGCCCGCGCGGCGCCCGCGTCCGCGCCTGTGCTCGAACGCGCATCACCTGCCTGCTTCACGCCCGAGAGCCCGAGGATGGCTCCGCCGGCGAAGAGCGCACCGCCAGCGCCCAGGACGACGAGCGGGAGCGTCCGGCTCGATGATGCATCGGCAGCGCCGGCCACAGGAGGCAGAGCGCCCCCGGCAGCCGAGGCTTTCCCCGCCTCGGTCGTGGCTCGCGCCAGGGCGATCGGGACCTCGACCGAGCTGCCCGCGCCGACGCTGAACCGGGCGACCGCAGCGCGGAACCCCGGAGCGCTGGCCGCGATCTCGTGAGTACCCGGGTCCAGCTCGATGACCTGACCAGGCGGCGCGCTCAGCGGCCTCCCGTCCACGGCCAGCGTCAGCCCGTCGATCTCGGCGGGCCTGAGGGCGATCGTCGCTCGGCCGATGCGCCCTTCGAGCGCTGCGACCGCCTCGCGCGCCGGCCCGACGTAGGGAGTGGTCGTCGGCGTCGGCGGCTCGGCCAGGAACGTGCGAAAGCTGGCGAGCGCCTCGACGAGGTGCCCGGTCTCCTTCTGCGCGACGCCGAGGCTGTAGCGCGTGAGGGGAGCCGCCTTGATCTGGAGAGATCGGGCGTACAGCGCGCGCGCCTCCTCCCAGCGCCCCTGCTTCGCCAGCTTGGCCCCCTGGACGAACAGCACGCGCGCGGACTCCACATCGCCCGCTCCCTGCGCCGACGCGGGGCGCGGGATCGCGGCCATGAGCAAGGCCGCGGCGAGCGCGACGGCGAGCCGTGCGGATCGCGCGCTCATGAGCAGTCTCCTCGCCGGCACTTCGTACCGGCAGGGCACCGGGTGCCACAGGTGCCGCAATGATCGTCGTTGTTCCACAGGTTGGTCTCGCAATGATGCGCCGCATCCCCGTCGCAATCGGCGAAATGGCCATTGCAGGTCGCCTCGCTGCCCGCGCCACTGCTCGCTCCAGCGTCTCCCGCGCCGCTTGCGCCGGCGCCGCCTCCGCTGCCTTCGCCTGCACCGCTGCTCGCGCCAGCATCGCCACCGCTGCTCGCGCCAGCGCCGCCTCCGCTGCCTTCGCCTGCGCCGCTGCTCGCGCCGGCATCGCCACCGCTGCTCGCGCCAGCACCGCCACCGCTGCCCTCGCCTGCACCGCTGCTCGCGCCAGCACCGCCACCGCCGCTCGCACCAGCGCCGCTCCAATCGCTCGCGCCAGCGCCGCTTCCGCTGCCCTCGCCAGCACTGCTGCTCGCGCCAGCGCCGCTTCCGCTACCCTCGCCTGCACTGCTGCTCGCGCCAGCGCCGCTCCCGCTGCTCGCTCCAGCGCCGCTCCCGCTGCTCGCTCCAGCGCCGCTCCCGCTGCTCGCCCCAGCGCCGCTCCCGCTGCTCGCTCCAGCGCCGCTCCCGCTGCTCGCACCGGCGTCGCTCCCGCTGCTCGCGCCGGCGCCGCTCCCGCTGCTCGCACCGGCGTCGCTCCCGCTGCTCGCGCCGGCGCCGCTCCCGCTGCTCGCACCGGCGTCGCTCCCGCTGCTCGCACCGGCGTCGCTCCCGCTGCTCGCGCCGGCGCCGCTCCCGCTGCTCGCACCGGCGTCGCTCCCGCTGCTCGCGCTCTCGCTGCCTCCGCTGCTTGTCGCGCTCTCGTCGCCACCGCTGCCCACGGTGGTCCTGCTCGTGCTCGCGCCGCTGCTCCCGATGAGGTCGCCCCCGCCACGCCCGTCGCCGGCCTGGTCCTCGGGGCCTCCGGCGCCCTCTATTTCGTCGGCCTTGTCGGACAGCTCCTCGCTGATCAGAGCGGAGCAGCCTCCCGGCCCGAGCGCCGCCGCAGCGAGCGTGACCAGAAGGAGCAGCAGATCGCCAGAGCCACGAAGGGAGCGGTGCTTCACCCCGGGAGTGCGCATGACCACCTCAGAAGTCGGGCGCCGCCGGCAGCGGCATGGACGTGGAGACAGGCCGTGGACGCGGCGACGCGGCTCGCTGAGCGCGCGGCTCGGTCCGCTGAGAACGCGGCTCGGCCACCTGAGCGCGCGGCGCGATCCGTTGGTCGGCCGGCTCGTCCACCTGAGCGCGCGGCTCCGCCGGCGCCGGCAAGAGCTCATCCCATGGATCGCTCGGCTCCTCCCATGGATCGCTCGGCTCGTCCCGCTCGGCAGGCGCGCTGTCCGCCGGCGCAGCCCTCACGGCCGTCTCGGAAGCAGACGCGCGCCGCGCGCCGGCATCGGGGGGCGCGACGCCGCTGGAGGGCGCAGCCGACGCCGTCCCCCGCAGCGCTTCCGGCGCGCCCAGGCCGACGGCAGGAGCAGCCGCCACCACCTCCGGCCGAGCGAGGCCCGCGCTCGCGCTCCCAGCCCGCGCGTCCAGCCCCAGGACGACCACCAGAGGCGCGGCAAAGGCGAGGACCCCGGCCACGAGCGCCTTCTGGAGCCACGGCGGGGCCGTGAGCCCGAGCGAAGCCCCACGCCATGCCTCGGGCATCTTGATGGTGCCGCCCCGGCGCACGACGGGCGTGGCCGCCGGCGTCGGCAGCGCGCCCGGCGCCTCCCGCGCGCCGGCCGGACGCTGCGCCGCCACCTCCGCCCCGGAGGCCGCACCCGCGAACGCTGCGATCGTGGCCGCCTGCTCCATCGCGAGCGGCGGCTCGGCCCCTCGCGCGAGCCACTGGTGAGCGAGCGACGTGCCCGCCACGTCCGCCGTCACCCCGCGCTCGACCGCCCAGGCGGCCAGGGCGCAGCCGAGCGCGCGCATGCTGGGCCATCGATCGGCCGGCGACTTGGCCAGCCCGCGCCGGAGGATCGCCCACAGCGCCTCGTCGCCGGCGCCGAGCTCTGTCGTCGGCACCGGCTCCTTGCTGAAGATCGCCACGATCACCGCGCTGAGCGTCTCCCCGCTGAACGGCCGCCGCCCGGTGATCAGCTCGTACATCACCACGCTGAACGCCCAGACGTCCGTCTGCTCCCCGACGTCCAGCTGGCCGTCGGCCTGCTCCGGCGACATGTACTCCGGGCTGCCGACGATCATCCCTCGCTGCGTGATCGCAGGGCTCGCCGCGTTGGCGAGCTTGGCGATGCCGAAGTCGACGACCTTCGGGACGTGGCCGCCCGCGCTATCGGGCACGATGAGGATGTTGGCAGGCTTGATGTCGCGATGGACGATGCGCTGCGCGTGGGCCGTCGCGAGCGCACACGCGACCGGCAAGAGCATCTGGACCGCCTGCTCCGCCGGCACCTTGCCTCTCGCCTCCAGCCAGCTCGAGAGCGGCGTGCCCTCGAGCAGCTCCATCACCAGGAACGGCTCGCCCGCGTCGGTCTCGCCGAAATCGAACACGCGCACGATCGCCGGATGGCCGAGCTTCGCCGTCGCGCGCGCCTCCCGGAGCAACCGCTCAGCGGCGTGGGCGTCGAGCTGATCCTCGTGGAGCACCTTGATCGCCACATCGACGTCGAGCCAAAGGCTGCGCGCCCGCCACACCGTGCCCATGCCCCCTGCGCCCAGCCGGCCCACGATCTGGTACTTGCCCGCGAGGACCTCGCCCACGGCGCGCTCCCTCGGCGATCCACGGACGCTCGACGAAACGCCGCCCGTGCTCTCATCGCCTCTCCCGGCGAGCGCGAGCCATCCGCTCTGGCCGGGGACATGGTGCTCGTCCATCATGGGTCGCCCTCCTGGAAAGCAAGCGGCGAACCAGGAGCCATCTCGTCATCTCCGCCGGCGCCTGCGCGGCAAAACACGCAGCCCACGTCCTGTCGCGCGCGCAGCGTCCGGCGAGCTCGACGCTCGCCCGCGCGCGCTCACGACAAGACGAGCACGGATTCCCTTTTCCCTCGGGGAATCGGCCGCGCGCATCGGTCACGCTGAGGCAATTTGCACCAAGGCAAGGCGAGGAGGAGCGAGGCGCCCGCCATGATCCTCGGCAAAGCCTCGCTCCCGGGCTCATCGATTCGACACGGGGATCGTCGGATCGATCCCAGCGACCGCGCAGCGCCCAGGGCTGCGCAGCTGCGCTCTCAATCGCGCAGGTGCACCGCGGTCTGTCTCGTCAGGACGGCGGCCGAGTGTCCCGCATGCAGCGTGTACACGCCGGGCTCCACCTGCCATCGGCCCGCCGCCCAGTGCGCGAAGGCCCGCGGCTCGACGGTGACGGCGACATCGACCGTCTGATCGGGCTCGGCCTCGACGGACGCGAAGCCGGCCAGCCAGAGCGCGGGGCGCTCGACCTCGGAGTCCGGCCGCGACAGGTAGAGCTGGACCACGTGGCGCCCGCGGCGCGTCCCGACGTTGCGCATGCGCACCCGCGCCTCGAGCGCCGCGCCGGCGGAGACGCTCGGCGCTTCCACGTCGAGGATCTCCCAGCGCGTGTAGCCCAGACCGTGCCCGAACGGGTAGGCCGGGGTGACGCCGGCGCGCGCCCAGGCCCGGTACCCGATGTGCAGGCCCTCGGCATAGACCAGCTTGCCGTTCTCGGGCTTCGTCGAGAGCACGGGCACGTCCTCCGCGCGCGCGGGCCAGGTCGTGGGCAGGCGACCGCCGGGCTCCACGGCGCCGAGCAGCACGTCGGCGACGGCGGCGCCGAACTCCTGGCCCGGGAACCACGTGAGGAGCACCGCGGCCACCTCGTCGCGCCAGGGCATGGTCACCGGCCCGCCGGAGTTCACCAGCACGATCGTCCGGGGGCTCGCGGCCGCGACGGCGCTGATCAGCTCGTCCTGGCGGCCGGGGAGCCCGAGCGTGCTCCGGTCAAAGCCCTCGCTCTCGATCGCCTCGGTGGTGCCGACGACGACGATCGCGACGTCGGCGGAGCGCGCGAGCTCCACGGCGCGCGCCTGCTCCTCCTCGTCGGACAGCGCGGGGACCTCGGCGCCCAGGGAGAACGCCACCGCAAGCGTGCCCATGGGGACGGTGTGCGTCAGGGCGAGATCGACCTCCTGGCCGGCGGCCAGGGAGAGCTCGACTGCCCGCTGCGGCGGGGCGAGCAGGGCCGCGGCGATGTCGTCCTTGTCCGGCAAGACCGCCTCGTCGAAGAGGACCTGCCCGCCGGCCGTGAGCCGGTAGACGCCCACGCCGGCCACGCCGATCCGGTGGAGCCCCGCCTCGGCGGCGCGGAACCGCGCCGTCACCTCGATCGTCGCGGCCTCGTTCGCGCGCTGATCCCCGATGAACGTGAGGCGCCCGACGTCGCGGTGCTCCTCGTGCAGGACGCCACCCTTCGCGTCGAGGAGCCGCACGTGGACGCCGTGCCGGCCGGTCACGGGGTCGACGACCTGGTCCCCGGCCACCGGCACGAGCCCTTCCTGGATGCGGGTGCCGACGGCGTGGAGCACGTCGGCGCGCCCGCCGAGCGCGGCGCGCAGCCCGTCGAGCGGCGAGACCGCGTAGTGCGGGTGGACGCTGGCGCTGCCGCCGCCCTGGATCCGCCCGGCCGCGGCGTTGGGGCCGATCACGGCGATGCGCCGCAGGCGGGCCGCGTCGAGGGGGAGCGCGTCGCCCTTGTTGCGCACGAGCACCATGCCGGCCGCGGCGGCCTCGCGGGCGAGCGTCCCGGCCTCGGCGCCGGCGAGCGGGGCCGGGGCGGGGGCGGCCGGCGCAACGCCCTCGAGGGCGCCGACCCGGGCTGCGAGGCGCAGCAGGCGGCGGACCTTGTCGTCGATGGCCTTCTCGGGCACCGCGCCGCGGCGGACGGCGGCGACGAGCGCAGCGCCCCACGGCCCTCCCGGGCCCGGCATGGCGAGGTCCAGCGCCGCGCGCGCCGAGGCCTCGGTGGAGCGGGTCGCGGTCCAGTCGGAGACCACGACGCCGTCGAAGCCCCACTCGTCCTCGAGCGGCGACGCGAGCAGCGCGCTCTCGGTCAGGGTCACCCCGTTGACGGCGTTGTACGAGGCCATCACGAGCCACGCGCCCGCGCCGGTGATCATCCGCTCGAAGGGCGCGAGGTAGAGCTCGCGCAGCGTGCGCTCATCGACCCGGACGTCGACCGTGAACCGTTCGGTCTCCGAGTCGTTGGCGACGTAGTGCTTGGGCGTGGCGCCGACGCCGTGGGTTTGCAGCCCTCGGACGTAGGCGGCGCCGATCCGGCCGGTCAGCAGGGGATCTTCCGAGAAGCACTCGAAGTGCCTGCCGCCGAGCGGGCTGCGGTGCAGGTTGACGGTCGGCCCCAGGACGACGTCGACGCCCTTGCGCCGCGCCTCCGACGCCAGCGCGGCGCCGACGCGCTCCAGCAAGGCCTCGTCCCATGTGGCCGCGAGGGCGGTGGAGGAAGGGAGGCACACCGAGGGGTCGCGCTCGTCCCAGCGCTCGCCGCGCACGCCGACCGGGCCATCCGAGACGACCATGCGGCGCAGGCCGATCGCGGGCTCGGGGTGCGTGCTCCAGAAGTCGGCGCCCGTGAGCAGGCGGACCTTCTGCTCGAGCGACAGCGCGGCGAGGGCGTCCGCCACCCGCCGTTCGACGGCCTCGGACAGGTGATCGGTCTTCTGGGGACGAGCGGAGCGCGAGTCGGCGACGGCCATGAACCCTCCTGAGAGCGCGGGGGCGCCGCCGGCGAGGCGGCGCCGAGCACGGGACTTACACGGTCGAGGAAACAACAGGTTCACAGGAGAGTCACGGTCGCCGAAAGCTCGCGATCATCAGGAGCCATGGAAGCTGCGGAGAGAGGCACCGCGCGCGCCTCGGCAGCGGCCTCAGCGGTGCTCCGGACGGCGCGCGCTCGCGAGCGCGCGGATGGCGAGGTGGTCGAGGGCGCGCCGCCCGTTGCGCGGGGGTGGGAACGGCGCGATGCTCGCCGTCCCTCGAGCGAGGCCGCTGCCATGAGCCTCTCCACCGTGCTCCGCGTCCTCGGCCGCAAAGACGGCGAGGTTCACAGCGTGTTCCGCGCCGGATCGCGCGTGTACGGCACCGCGTCCGCGACGTCCGACGAGGATTTCGTCGCCGTCCTCGCGCGGCGCGACGCGCGGCAGGACCTCGCCTTTGCGCCGGGCATCAACGTCGTCGTCCACGGCCTCGACACCTTCCGCGACGCCATCGCCGAGCACAGCGTCTTCGCGCTCGAGTGCCTGTTCCTGCCGCCCGAGCACCGGCTCAAGGAAGGAAGGCCGCCCTTCCCCTTCAAGCTCGACAGGAAGAAGCTCGCCGCGTCGGCCGCGAGCCGCTCCGCGTCCGACTTCAAGAAGGCCGGCGCCCGCTTCGACGACGAGCCGGAGGCCTCGAAGAAGAAGCTCTTCCACGCCCTCCGGGTGCCGCTCTTCGCCGTGCAGATCGCCGAGACCGGCGTCCTCCACGACTACGGCGCCGCGAACCCAACCTGGCGCGAGATCCTCGCAGACGAGCGCCTCGACTGGGAGGAGTACCGCAAGGCCTACGGCCCGATCCGCGAAGGCCTCTGCGAGCGGCTCGCGGCGCTGGCCTCACGGCGGTGACCCGTCCACCGGCGCCGGCCCCGGGGCGAGGCGCTGAGACCGGATCTCCTGGTGCATCCAGTGCTCGTCCGTCTGCACGTGCCCGCGCCGCACCCACTTGGCGAGCCGCCGCTGGAACGCCGCGTCCGGGAACTCGCCGGCGGCCCGCACGACCACGCCCTCGCGCGGGCCGCCGAACGCGGAGGGCTCGCGCGCGAGCGCGGTCGTCAGCGCCTCGAGCTCGCGCTCGCCATCGACGGTGCCCCGGAACAGGACTGGCACCGTGGGGAGCCCCAGATCGTTCGCCTGGGCCACGACCATGTCCCACTCCCAGAAGAGCCCGCGCGCGTCGTCGCGCACGCCGAAGACCAGCGAATACCCCGGGAGCGCCTCGTACTCGATGGAGTGGATCGCATAACAATACTCGCAGAAGAGCGACATGCCCTCCGAGAGCAGGTGCGCGATGCTCGCGTGCGTGGCCTTCGCGAGGTCGAAGCTCGGGTGGGACGGAGGGCCCGAGTGCGAGCGGGAGAAGACGCTCGCCCGCGTGTACGTGAGGTTGCTCCCGTCGCACTTCTCGGTGATGACGATCTCGACGCCGAGCAGCCCCGACACGTCCGCCATCCTCTTGTCGTCGGACGTCCCGCCGGGGGACCACGGCAGGTGGAACGAGCGAGGGTATTTGGCGGACATGGCGGCGCCAGGGTAGCACCGGCGTCCCGGAGCGGACATGCTACGGCCCTCACGCGCGCTGCGCGGCGCGCGGCGCGCGGCGCCGAATACGAGCCGACCGCGCGCTCGCCAGGGGTCCTCCGTCATGTCCTCCGCGTCTTCGCACCTCGACCTGCTCACGCCCGATCCGGGGCGTGTCCCCTGGAATGAGCTCCAGGTCTTCGATTGGGTCCGCGCGCTCGAGGCTTGCCCGCAGGACCCGATCCACCACGCCGAGGGCAACGTCTGGATCCACACCCGCATGGTGCTGGAGACGCTCCTTGGGCTGCCTGAGTGGCAGGCGCTGCCGGCCGAGGAGCAGCGCGTCGTGTACCTCGCCTGCCTCCTCCACGACGTGGCGAAGCCGGCGACCACCCGCGAGGAGGACGGGCGGATCACGGCGAAGGGCCACTCACGCGCGGGGGAGCTCCTCGCGCGCCGCCTGCTCTGGGAGCTCGGCGCGCCGTTCGCGCTGCGCGAGCAGGTGTGCGCGCTCGTGCGCTATCACCAGATCCCGTTCTATCTCATCGAGCGCAACGACGCGCAGCGCGTCGCCGCCGAGATCAGCCTCCAGGCGCGCTGCGACCTGCTCGCGCTCGTGGCCGAGGCCGACATCCGAGGGCGCGTCTGCGCGGACATGGGGCGCGTTGTCGACAACATCGAGCTCTTCCGCGAGTTCTGTCGCGAGGAGGGGTGTTACACCGCGCCGCGGTCCTTCGCCTCGGATCACACGCGCTTCGTGTACTTCCGCTCCGATCCCGCCGGCGGGCGCCACCCGGACGTCGAGGTCTACGACGACACGCGCTCCGACGTCGTGGTGATGAGCGGGCTCCCGGGCGCCGGGAAGGACAGCTATGTTCGCCACCACCTCACCGACTGGCCGGTCGTCTCCCTGGACGCGCTGCGGAGCGAGCTGGAGATCGATCCGGCGGACGCGCAGGGACAGGTGGTCCAGGCCGCGCGCGAGCGGGCGAAGGAATACCTGCGGCGCGGCGAGCGGTTCGTGTGGAACGCGACGAACCTCTCGCGGCAGCGGCGCGGCCCGCTGCTGCAGATGGCGGCCGATTACGGGGCGAGGATCCGCGTCGTTTACGTGGAGGTGCCTGCATCGACGCTGTTCGCGCAGAACCGGGCGCGGGAGGCGGCGGTGCCGGAGGCGGTCATCCGCCGGATGACCGAGCGCTGGGAGATCCCGACGAAGACCGAGGCCCACGAGGTGGTGCTGGCGGTGCGCTGACGCCTGACGTCCCCTGCCCTCGTGCCGGAGCCGCCGGGTGGCGCGGCACGGGTCGGCCGGCTGCGCCCGCGCGCGGCATGGGGTACGCTGCGCCTGGAGCGCCATATGCCCTTCCAGAGCGAGAACTCTTTCATCCCGATTCCCCCGCCCGGCGAGGACGAGCTCCCGTACGACGATGGAGAGCCGATGGAATCCGAGCGCCACCGCGCGCAGATGGACCTGCTCATCGAGGTGCTGAAGCTGTCCTGGCGCGACCGCGACGACGTCTACGTCGCCGGCAACATGGCCATCTATTTCAGCGAGCTGCAGGCGAAGAAGAACGACTTCCGAGGCCCCGACGTGTTCGTGGTGCTCGACACCAACAGGCGCGAGCGCAAGTCCTGGGTCGTCTGGCAGGAGGATGGGAGGACGCCCGACGTGGTGATCGAGCTGCTCTCCGAGAGCACCCAGGCCGTCGATCGCGGCGACAAGATGCGGATCTACGCGAAGCTCCTGCACGTGCCGGAGTACTACCTGTTCGATCCGTTCTCGGGTGTGCTCGAGGCTTATGTGCTCGATCGAGCCACGCGGTCCTACCTACCGATGCCGCCCGAGGCGAGCGGCGAGGTCGTGAGCGCGTGCCTCGGCCTGCGCCTCGGGGTGCGCCACGGCACGTACCGCGGCCTCGCGATCGACTGGCTGCGCTGGATCGATGCCCATGGGCGCGTGCTGCAGACCGGCGAAGAGCAGGCTCGCGCCGCCGAAGCGCAGGCGCGCGCCGCCGAAGAGCAGGCTCGCGCCGCCAGCGACGAGGCGAAGCAGCTCGCCGCCCGGCTCGCGGCCTACGAGAAGCAGTTCGGCCCGCTGCCCGGCGGCGGCTCGGGTTAGCGGCTCCCCGACCGCCGCCGGACGGGTCAGCCCCAGCCGACCCGCTCGCCCCGCCCGAAGCCCGGCGCCAGCATCGCCGCCCACCGCGCCGGGCTCTTGATCCGCTCCCGCGCCATCACCGCGTCCGCCACGAGGAGCCGCTGCAGCCCCTTCTCCCCGCCGAGCAGCTCGCCCGCCTGGCGCCGCGCCGCCGCCGCATAGAGCGGCATGTCCGCCGCGTCGAACCCGGCCGCCGCCGCCTCCAGCTGCACGATCGCCACCTCCCTGTCGCCGCGTAGCTCGGCCGCGCCCGCGCGGATCAGCGGCACGAACGGGTCCGACCACGCCGTCTTCTCCCGGGCGAGCGCCGCGGCGTCCCGGAGCGCCGCCTGGATCAGCGGCTCCGGCTCGGGCGCCGCCTCGGCCACGGCGAGCGCCGTGCACGCGCGCTCGACGTGGGCCATCACCCGGCTGTTCTGCATCATCAGCAGCATCGAGCCCTCGATCCTCGGCCAGGCGTCCGTGAGGCGCTTCATCGCGGCGCCGGCGCGGCCGGCGTACCGGTCGACGTAGGTCTCGCCGAGCAACCCGACGAAATGCTCGAGGTGGAACCCCGACGTCGTCCACCTCGACAGCGCCCCCGCGATCGCGCCGCGCGCGCCCGCCACGTCGTCCGACGCGAGCGCCACCCACGTCGCCTGCACGCTGAAGATCGCCACGGCGTAGAGATCCCCCCGCTGCTCGGCGGCGCGGAGCACCGCCGGCGTCGTCCGCGCGAGCGCGTCGATCTGCCCGCGGTAGTACCGCGCCCACGACGCCATCAGCTGCGTCGTCGCGAGCTCCCAGGACACGCCGGCGCAGCGGTCGCGCAGGAGCTCGTCGGCCACCTCGTACCACGCGGACGCCGCCCTCCAGCGCCCGGCCGTGAACGCCTCGAGCATGCCTGACACCATCATCGACAGGCCGAGGAGGTGCGGGCTGTCGAGCCGCTCCGAGAGCGCCCGCACCGCGGCGACGAGCTCCTCCGCGCGCGCCCGGCCCGGCGCCCCCATCATGCACGCGGACGAGGCCTCGAACGCGAGCGCGCGGCCGATGCGGTACGGCTCGCCGGCCCGCAGCGCGAGCAGCAGGGCGCGCGCCGAGAACTCGGCGGAGCGGACCATGTCGACGCCGGACAGCCCCACCGTCACCGTCCAGCAGGCGTCGATGCGCGCGAGGTCCTCCGGTCGCACCTCCGCCTCGGACCGCTCGCGGAACCGGAGGCCCCGCAAGCGCAGCTCCGCCCGGTGCAGGAGCAGCGCCACCAGCGCGCGCCGCGGCGTCTCCGGGAACGACAGGCCGACCGCCCGGAGGACGGCGCGGACGAGCTCGATCCCCTCGTCGATGTGCCCGCTCCGAAGGTACTGCTCCGCGGCCCGCCGGCGGAGCTCGAGCGAGAGCGCGCCGTCCGCCCCCTCCGCCGCCCCCGCGTAGATCCTCGCCGCCTCGGCGCTCTTGCCCGCGTTGACCATGGCGTCGGCGCACCGCACGCCGAGCGCGCGCCGCTCCGCCTCGGGGACATCCGCCTCGCGCGAGCGCAGGCCGAGCGCGAGCTCGTAGAGCCGCGCCGCGCGCTCGAACGCGAGCGCCTCGGCCGCCTCCTCGGCCGCGCGCTCGGCGAGCCGCCCCGCCCGCGCCGCGTCCCCCGCGCCGAGCCAGTGCCGCGAGAGCGCCTCCGCGTCCGCCGTCCCCAGCGCCTCGAGCGCCCGCCCTAGCCTCCGGTGCCGCGCCGCGAGCTGCTCCGGGCCGAGCCGGCCGACCACGGCCGCGCGCACCCTGTCGTGCGACGCCTCGACGACCTCGCCCTCGCCGGCGCGCCGCGCGGAGATCAGGTCCTCCATGAGCAGCAGCGTCATCGCCGGGGCGAGCTCGTCGTCGCGGAGCTTCGCCGCGCGCGCCACGACCGCGGCGTCGATCGGCTCCCCGGCGACCGCGATCACCTCCAGCAGCCGGAGCGCCTGCTCCGGCAGGCGCCGGAGCCGCGCGTCGAGCGCCCTGCCCCATGCGGCGTCGCCCCGGGCGCAGTCCTCGCCCAAGAGCTCCTGCGCGTCGCGGGCGAGCTCGCCGAGCAGCCGCGGGTTGCCCCGCGAGGCGCGGGCGATGGCGTCCGCCCGCGCGCGGGTGACGTCGTCGCGCGCGAAGAGGAGCGCGAGCGAGAGCTCCTCGGCCTCGAGCGGCGAGAGCGGGCCGACCGCGATCTCGCGCAGCTCGCCGTCCCGGCGCACCGACTCGATCCGCCCCCGCGCGCCGGCGGTCTCGGCCTCGGCGGCGGCCCGGCGCTCGATCCCCATCCCATCGAGCAGCGCGCGGAGCGGCGCGCTCGTGGCGACGTCCTCGTCCCGGAAGCTGCCGAGGAACATCATCGCGGGCGCGTCGGGCGGCCGCGTGAGCTCGAGCAGCAGCGCCACGCTGTCGATGTCGCTCCACTGCAGGTCCTCGATCGCCACGACGAGCGGGCTGCGCTCGGCGATCCGCCAGAGCAGCTGACGGAGCGCGGCGAAGCTGCGCTGCCGCAGCTCCTGCGCGTCGGGCGACTCGTTCGCGCGCGGCGCCGACGCGACGGCCGGCACGCGCGAGAGCACCGGGAACACCCGGGCGAGCGCGCGGACGTCGCGCGGCAGGAGGCGCTCCACCTCGTCGTCCGAGATCCGCCGGAGGAAGCGGCTCAGCGCCTCCATCATGCCCCCGAACGCCTTGTAGGACTCGGCCCCCGCGAGGGTGCAGCGCCCCCGCAGGACGACCGGCCCCCTGTCGCGGCGGAGCCCCATCAAGAAGTGGTGGATGAGCGCGCTCTTGCCCATGCCCGCGGGGCCGTGGACGAACACGGCGACGGGCCGCTCCAGCTCGAGGGCCTCGGCGGCGCGCTGGAGCGCGCGCAGGTGCGGGCGGCGGCCGATGAAGTGCTCGATCGTCGGCGGCACGGGTGGAAGCAGCGCGCTCGCCGGCGCGGCCTCGGCGCTCGCAGGCGCGGCCTCAGCGCTTGCAGGCGCGGCCTCAGCGCTTGCAGGCGCGGCCTCGGCGCTCGCCGGCGCGGCCTCGGCGCTCGCCGGCGCGGCCTCAGCGCCGGCCAGCGAGGGCTCGGCGCCCTCAGGGTCCTGCCGCTCCGCGCCCTCCACGCCGCGCCACCGTCACTTCTTGCTCAGGAACGTGTCCATCGCACGCCGGTGCTCCGGGCCGTTCCACTGCTCGGCGAACGCCCGCCGCTCGACCTCGGCGGCGGATGCGCGCAGCGCCTCGCGCACCTGGCGCAGGGACCGCTTCATGGCCGCGACCGACGCGCGCGGGCCCTCGGCGATGCGGCCGACCTGCGCAATCGCCCGGCTCCGCGCGGCGCCGGTGGGGACGACCTCGCTCACGAGGCCGATGCGGAGCGCCTCGGCGGCGTCGATCTTCTCCGCCGTCAGGAGCAGCCGCGCCGCCGCGAGCGGCCCCACACGCTCGCAGAGCCGCGTCAGCCCGCCCCAGGCCGGGGACAGGCCCATCCTGACGTGGCGGAACGAGAGCGCGGCGTGCGCCTCGACGATGACGAAATCGCAGAGCAGCAAGAGCTCGCAGCCGCCGCCCAGCGCGTCGCCCTGCACCGCGGCGACGATCGGCACCTCGCTCTCCTCGAAGGCCGCCAGGCCCTCGAACAGCCGGAGGACCTCGCTCCCGTCCGCGCCGCCGGCGGCGAGCGCGTGGAGCTCGCGGATGTCGCCGCCCGCCACGAAGACGTCGCTGCTCGTCGCGGTGAGCACGACGCCGCGCACGCGCGGGTCGGCGCCGGCGCGGCGGATCGCCTCGCCGAGCCGGCTCGCGAAGTCGCTGTCGATGGCGTTCCTGCGCTCGGGACGATCGATGGTCAAGACGACCGCATCGCCGGCCGCCTCGACCCGCAGGGTCACGAGAGGACCCTCCGCGCGCCCCTCCCGCCGGTGAGCGCCGCGGTCTTCCTGCGGCTCGCGCCCGCCCCGTTCTCCGCCGCCGCGCGGTTGAGCCGCCGCGGCGCCGGCATGCGCTCGTCGTGGATCACCTCGGCGATCCGCGCCTCGAGCGTGCGGCGGCTGAGGCCGCGCTGCTCCGCCGCGTACCGCTCGGCGTAGCTGATGATCGCGCCCGCGACGTCGACGCCGCTCGCGCGCTCGATCCCCTCCAGGCCGGGCGAGCTGTTGATCTCGAGGATCTTGGGCCCGGAGCGCGCCTCGAGCATGTCGACGCCGGCGACCTCGAGGCCCATCGCCTTCGCGGCGCGGATCGCGACGCTGCGGTAGGTGCGCGGCAGCTTCACCCGATCGCCCTTGCCGCCGCGGTGGAGGTTCGAACGGAACTCGCCCGGCTTGGCGACACGGCGCATCGAGGCGACCACGCGGCCGCCGACGACGATGACCCGGATGTCGCGCCCCTTCGACTCGCGCACGTACTCCTGGAGCACGATGTCCTGGCCCATGGCCCAGAACGTCTCGAGCAGCGCGTGCACGGCGTGGGGCGTCTCGGCGAGCATCGTGCCGATGCCCTGGGTCCCCTGCTGGAGCTTCACGATCGCGGGGCAGCCGCCGACGAGCGAGAGCGCCGCCTCGACGCCGGCCGGGCTCCGGGCGCACACGGTGATCGGCACGTTGAGCTTGCGGCGCGTGAGCAGCTGGAGCGCGCGCAGCTTGTCGCGGCTCCTCGCGATCGAGACGGCGCCGTTCAGGACGGGGACGCCCATGAGATCGAACTGACGGACGACGGCGAGGCCGTAGTTCGTGATGCTGGCGCCGATGCGCGGGATCACGATGTCGAAGCGGGGCACCGCCGAACCACCGACGAGCAACGACGGGCGACCGCGCGACACGACGATCTGGAAATCGAGCGGATCGATGACGCTGACGTCGTGACCACGCGCGCGCCCCGCGAGCACGATCCGGCTCGTCGAATACAGGGACGCGTTGCGGGACAGGACGAGGAGTCGCATGTGGCCCGGAGGCTAGCAGAGCCGGCAGACTGCGTGGATGGATGCGCGTGCCGATTCATTTTTCGCTCTTCGGCGGTTCTTTTACCGCTCGCACCGCTCGCACCGCTCGCACCGCTCGCACCGCTCGCACCGCTCGCGCCGCGCGGCCCGCACGGTCGCGCGCCGCGCCATCGGCCCTCGTTTTCCATGGGGCTCCACGCGGCCCGTTCGGCGCCGCGCGTCTCCGCGCGTCCCCCGCCCCGTGGGAGCGCGGCCCGTGCGGCGGACCAGGCGCGGCAGAAGCGCGAAGGTGCAGCGCTTGCGCTGGAAAATGTTTCGTGTACGAATCATCTCGGTCGTGCCGGCGAGGAGGGGTTCGCGATGTGGCAGCCGTTCACGGAAGAACATCAGCAGTTCAGGAAGACGGTGCGGGCCTTCGCAGAGAAGGAGCTCGCTCCTCATGTGGAGGAGTGGGAGGCGTCGGAGTGCTTTCCAAACTGGGTGTTCAAGCGCGCCGGCGAGCTCGGGATCCTGGGCGCGCACTTCCCGGAGGAGCACGGCGGCGCCGGGCTCGACTACTGGTTCTCGGCGGCCAAGGCCGAGGAGCTCGTGCGCTGCACGATGGCGGGCGTCTCGATGGGGCTGCTCGTGCAGAGCGACATGGCGACCCCGGTGATCAGCGACATCGGCACGAAGGAGCAGATCGAGGAGTTCCTCAAGCCGGCGCTCGCGGGCGACAAGATCGCCGCGCTCGGCGTCTCCGAGCCGGCGGCCGGCAGCGACGTGGCCGGGATCCGGACGATCGCGCGCAAGGATGGCGATGATTACGTGCTGAACGGGCAGAAGACCTTCATCACGAACGGGACGCGCGCCGATTTCGTGACGCTGCTCGCCAAGACGTCGCCGGACAAGGGCGCCCACGGCTGCTCGTTCTTCCTCGTGCCGACGGCGCTCCGCGGCTTCAACGTGGCGAAGAAGCTGAAGAAGATCGGCAACAAGTCCTCGGACACCGCGGAGCTCTTCCTGGAGGACGTGCGGGTGCCGGGGCGCTACCTGCTCGGCGAGCCCGATCAGGGCTTCGCGTACCTGATGCAGAACTTCCAGACCGAGCGGCTGGTCGCTGCGGTGAGCGCGATCGCGAGCTCGTTCATGACGCTCGACGGCACGGTCGAGTACGGTCGCGAGCGGGTGGCGTTCGGCAAGCCGATCATCAAGCGCGAGTCGTGGCAGCACAAGCTCGTGGACCTGTACACGCGCTGCGAGGCGGCGCGCGCGTTCGCCTACAAGTGCGTCGACCACTACAACGACGAGCGGTACGTGCGGAAGGTGCCGATCAGCTTCGACACGGTGAAGCTCATCTCGATGGCGAAGATCCTGGCCGGCGACGTGGCGAACGACGTCGTGGACACCTGCCTGCAGTTCCACGGCGGCTGGGGCTACATCGAGGACTTCCCGATCGCGCGCGCCTGGCGCGATCAGCGGCTCCTCCGCATCGGCGGCGGGACGACCGAGACGATGAAGTACTACCTGGCAAAGCTGATGAACTTCTGAGGGCCCGCGGCCCGGCGGCCACATCGCCGCCAGGCCGCGCGGAGCTCGCCGCCGGGAACACCCACCAGGCAACGGGCGCAAACGGAAGTAAACGCCCGCAAACACGCGCAAACGGGAGCAAACGCGCGCAAACAGCCGCGAACCGACGCCCTCGGACACAAAAACGCGCCGGTCGAAAAAAAATAGAGACAAGCGGCGCGAGAGGCTGTAGATATGCCGCTCCCAACGACCGGGGCTGTAGCTCAGCTGGGAGAGCGCATGACTGGCAGTCATGAGGTCAGGGGTTCGATCCCCCTCAGCTCCACCGATAGGACCGAAGGACTCCTCCTGTAAGATTCCCGTAAGGAGTCCCGCACGCCGCGCCCGCCTGCCGGCGCACCCACCCAAAGCCTGTTGTAGCAGCCGTCGCGAACGGCTCGAGTCTACGGAGGCTGACCTCGATGCGCGTCCTCCCCCTCGGCGTGCAGAGGGACGTCGAGGGTGGCCGACCGGCGGCTTGAACAGGACGGTCAGCGCGCTTCCCGACCCTCTCGCGGGAGAGTAGAGAACCCGGACATGGCTCTCTCGCCTCACTGGGTCTTCCCAGAGCTCGACGCGAGCGCGGTGGGCGCGGCGCGCGCGCGGCAAGACACGCTGACCAAGCCGCGCGGCAGCCTCGGCGTGCTCGAGGATCTCGCCGTGGCGCTCGCCGGCATCCAGGGCGGGCCACCCGCGAGCCGGCCTGCGGCGGCGGTGCTCTTCGCCGCCGATCACCCCGTCGCCCGGCACGGCGTGTCGGCGTACCCGCCAGAGGTCACGGCGGCGATGGTGGCGAACTTCGTGCGCGGCGGCGCCGCCGCCAGCGTCCTCTGCCGGAACCTCGGTGTCGAGCTGCGGGTCGTGGACGTCGGGGTCGCCCACCCGTACGAGCGCGTCGACGGCGGCGATGGCGCGCGGCTGCGGCGCGATCCGGTCGCCGACGATCCCATCGGCGACCTGCGGATCGAGGACGCGCTCTCGGAGGCTGTCTACGAGCGCGCGCTCCGCGCGGGCGCCGCGGAGATCGACGCGCTCGCGGACGACACGCGCGTCGTCCTGCTCGGCGACATGGGCATCGGCAACACGACGGCGGCGGCGGCCATGACGGCGCTGCTCCTCCGGCTCACGCCGGAGGACGTCGTGGGGGCGGGGACCGGCGTCTCCGGCGACGCGCTGTCGCGCAAGATCGAGGTCGTGCGCGACGCGACGCAACGCGCGCAGGGGGCCTCGGGCGTCCAGCGCACCGATCCGCACCGCGTCGTGCAGGCGGTCGGCGGCAAGGAGATCGCCGCGCTGGTGGGCGCCATGGCGCGGGCGATCGAGCGGCGGATGGCGGTGCTCGTCGACGGCTTCATCGTCTCGACCGCAGCGCTCGCGCTCGTCCGGATGTGCGCCGGGGCGCGCTCAGGCATGCTCTTCGCCCACCGCTCGGCCGAGCGCGGCCACGCCCACGTCCTCGCGGCGCTCGACGCGCGCCCCTTGCTGGACCTCGGGATGCGGCTCGGCGAGGCGAGCGCGGCGCTGGCCGCGCTGCCCCTCCTCGACGCGGCCTGCGCCCTCCACGCCGGCATGGCGACGTTCGCGAGCGCGAGCGTGCCCGATCGCGCGCGGCCCGGGGCTCCATGACGATGCCGCCGGTGCTGCGCGGCGCCCGGGCAGCAGCGACGTTCCTCACGCGTGTTCCGGTCGGCGGCTTCCCCTACGCCGAGGCGGACTGGCGCTGGGCCTCGGCCTGGTTCCCGTTCGTGGGCGCCGCGCTCGGCGCCGCCCAGGCCGCGGTGTGGCTGCTCGTCGACCGGGGCGGCGCGCTCGTCGCGGCGAGCGTCACCGTGGCCCTCGGGCTGCTGCTGACCGGGGCGTTCCACGAGGACGGCCTCGCGGACACGGCCGACGCGCTCGGCGGCGCGCTCGATCGCGCGCGGATCTTCGAGATCCTCAAGGACAGCCGCATCGGCGCGTTCGGCGCGGCGGCGCTGATCGTGGTCCTCGTGCTGCGCGTCGCCCTGCTCGCGCGGCTCGACGCCGCGGCGCCCGTCGCCCTCGTGCTGACGCAGTGCCTCTCGCGCACCCCGCCGATCTGGCTGATGGTCACGCTGCCTTACGTGACCCAGAGCGGCTCGCGCAGCCGCCCGGTGGCGCAGGCATCGCTCCCGCAGGCGCTGCTCGGCTCGCTCTGGCCAGCGCTCCTGTTCGCCGCGGCGCACGCCGCCGGGGTCCTCACGGCGGCCGAGGCGGCGGGCATGCTCGTCGCGGCCGCCGCCGCCGCGGCGATCTGCGGCCTTCGCTTCCGCGCCCGCGCCGGCGGGCTCACGGGCGACTTCCTGGGCGCGGCGCAGCAGATCGCCGAGTGCGCCGCGCTGCTGGCCCTCGCGCTCATGCGGGGCGGCTGAGCCGCGGGCGCGCGCATGGATCCCCTCGCCCACGGCCTCGTCGCCTTCCGCCACGCCCCCGTCGCGCTCTCCGGCGTCTGCTACGGCCGCCTCGACGTCGCCGCGGAGCTCCCCCCGCAGGCTGCAGCGGCCGCGATCGAGCGCGCGCTCCACGAGCTCTGCGTCCACCCCGGCGTGGTCTGGTCGTCGCCGCTCTCCCGCTGCGCGCTCCCGGCCGCCGAGCTCGCGGCGCGCCTCGGGGTGCCGCGCGCGGTCGACGATCGCCTCCTCGAGATCTCCTATGGCGCCTGGGAGGGGCGCGCCTTCTCGGACATCGAGCGCGACGACCCGGCCGCGTACGCCGCGTGGCTCGACGGCTGGGAGCGCGTCGGGCCGCCCGGGGGCGAGTCGGCGCTCGAGGTCGAGTCCAGGGTGCGGTCGTTCTGGCGCGAGATCGGCCCCCCGCGCGCGCCGCGCGGCGTGGACGGCGTGGACGTCGCGTCCGACGCGGGCGTCGCGTCCCGCGCGCGCCCGCACCTCCTGGTCGCGCACGCGGGGGTGCTGCGCGCGCTCCGGGTCGTCGCGTGCGGCGCCAGCTGGCCCGCGGCGATGAGCGCGCCGGTCCCTCACCTCACGGCCGAGCGCTTCCCTCTGCCTGCGTCCGCCCTTTCGCTGGCGGCCCCCTGAGGGGCGCGTACCCTCGTCGGGCATGACCCCGCAAGAAGAGCTCGCGCTCCTGCTGCGCCCGGCGGCCGGAGGTCTCTACCTCGTCTCGACCGGCCGCGCGCAGCAGCTCGAGGTCCAGCGGCGGCTCTACGGCGCCGCCACCGAGGAGGAGGTCCTCGCGCGGTTCCGCGCGTCGTTCGACCGCATCGCCGGCGCGCGCGCCGTCTTGCTCGGCGTGCCCTCCGACGTCGGCGCGGGGTTCCTCCGCGGCTCCAACATGGGCCCGCAGGCCATCCGGACCGCGCTCCTCGACGCCTTCCCCGACTTCCCCGAGCGGGCGCGCGAGATCGGGCTCGTCGACATCGGCGACGTGTTCGTCGTGCCGCAGCTCCTGCACGACGACATGCTCTCGGAGGCGCAGAAGGCCGCGTCGCGCCGCGCGCTCTACCCTGGCGTGCCCGAGCCTGTGGCGTCGCGGCTGCCGGTCTCGCCGCTCTCCATCGCGGAGCGCGCGCTCGATCTCGTCTTCTCGCTCAACCCGGGCGTCGCCCCCATCGTGCTCGGCGGCGACCACTCCACGGCCTTGCCGGTCGCGCGCGCGCTCGCCCGCGCGCGGAAGCGGCCGTGGGGCATCGTCCAGCCGGACGCGCACACCGATCTCCTCGAGGAGCGGCTCGGGATCGCCTACTGCTTCGCCACGTGGTCGTACCACGCGAACGAGCTGGTCGGGCGGGGCGGCCGGCTGACGCAGGTGGGGGTCCGCGCGTCGCAGAAGCCGCGCGAGCACTGGGAGAGCCGCTACGGCGTGCGGCAGTTCTGGGCGGCCGAGTGCCGCGCCGATCCGGCGGCGGCGCTCGACGCCATCGTGGCCCACGTGAAGAGCACCGGCGTCGAGGGCGTGTATTTCTCGAACGACATCGACGGCACGGACGCCGCGTACGCCGACGCCACGGGGACGCCGGAGCCGGACGGCCTGTCGCCCGAGTTCGTCGTGGCGCTCATCCGCCGGCTCGGGCGCGAGGTCGGCCTGATCGGCGGCGACGTCATGGAGGTCGCGCCGGCGCTCCAGCCGACGCCGGAGAGCGCGGCGCGCACGGTCGCGCTGGCGGTGCGCTACCTGCGCGAGACGATCGAGGCCACGGTCGGCCGCCCCCTCACCTGACGCCGCTCAGGGCTCGGGGCCTGTGGCTGCGGGCAGGGCGGCGTCGCGAGCCCAATCGCTCCAGGACCCCTCGTAGAGGATCGCGTCCTCGCGGCCGAGCGCCGTCAGGGCGAGCAGGTCGTGGCAGGCGGTGACGCCGGAGCCGCAGTAGCAGACCACCGTGGCGGCATCGAGCGCGCCGAGGTCGCGGTAGCGCCGCTCGAGCTCGGCGCGCTCGCGGAAGGCGCCCCCGGGGGCGCTGAGGTTCTCGACGAACGGCGCGGACCGGGCGCCGGGGATGTGGCCCGGGCGGGCGTCGACGGGCTCCGTCTGCCCCTCGTAGCGCTCGCGGGCGCGCGCATCGAGGATCACCGCCGCGGCGTCGCGGCGCAGCCTGTCGACAGCGGCCTTGTCCGCGACCGGGGCGCCGCCGGCGGCGAGATCCATGGTGGGCGCTTGCGCGATCGAGGGTGCCTCGGTCGAGAGGGGGTGTCCCGCGGAGGTCCACGCCTGGAGTCCCCCGTCGAGCACGCGCCCGCCTGGATGACCGAAGTAGCGCAGCAGCCACCAGAGACGGGCTGCGATGGCGCCCCCGGCGTCGTCGTAGCCGACGACCACCGACCCTGGGATGACCCCGATGCGGGCAAGGACGCGCGCGAACGCCGCTGCGTCGGGCAGCGGGTGGCGGCCTGGTCCGCCGTGCGCCGGGCTGGAGAGATCGGCATCGACGTCGAGGTGAACGGCGCCCGGGATGTGCCCGCGGGCGTACTCGTCGGCGCCGCGGCGACCGCCGAGGTACCAGCGGCAATCGACGACGCGGACGCGGGGATCGCCCGCGTGTTCTGCGAGCCATGCGACATCGACGAGCGGACCGGGGGGCGCGAGGAGCGGATCGGGCATGGGCGAAGGGTACCCACCGTGCTCGCGCCGGGCCACATCGCGTCGTCGCCATGCTCAACGTGCTCGGCTGTGCCCGACGGCGCAGTGCGGCCGCGCGCGACTCCAGCGCTCGACGGAGCGCCCCAGAGCGACGCCATTTGCAAGCACTTTTGACAGTCGAGATCGGGCTTGAGGGCATCAGGCATGAATGTCAATCGGCGCGTACAGCACCCCTGGTTGCGAGGATAGCCGCCACAAACCGCTTGATTTTCAAACGCATTGGCTCGTCCTACCCACCCCGCAGCACCTGCCCACCCCGGAGGACACCCCCTGGCCTCGCTCAGCGCTTCACCGAACGAGCCGCCAGGGCCACGGGCGACGTGCTCACAAAAGTTCGGCTTCACAAGATCCATTCATCGATGACGCCTCGCCTTGAACATCCGGCGGATCGAAGCCTTTCCCTTGGTCCGAACCGGCAAGAGAGCTATACTTTTCTCTCCAACCACTTTAATCACGATCCATGAAACTTCGACTCTCAAACTTCGCCGCCGCAGCGATCGTCTCCCTCCTGTCACCTCTTTCAGGCTGCTCCGATGATGGAAGCACCGGCAGCTCGGAAGCCGGCACGACCAGTGGAGGGTCTACCTCAAGCGCATCCGGGTCCGGCGGCCAGGGCTCGGGCGGGGATGGCGGCGGAGGGGCCACGTCCTCGAGCTCGAGCTCGGCTGGGACCGGTGGTAGCGGCTCAGCGGTCGACCCAACCTTCGAAACGGTCCGGGCGGTCGTCGCACAAGCTGGCTGCTCCACGGCGAGCTGCCACAACGGCGAGGCGAGACCGACGCTGGTGGACGACAACACCCTTTACACGACCCTGACGACGCACATCTCCGAGGCGTGCGGAGACATTCCGCTCGTCACCCCCGGCAATCCGGAGCAGAGCGCCCTCGTCAAGATCCTCAAGGGCCCCTGCGGGAATATCGCCCGCATGCCCAATGGATGCGTCAGCGATCCCGGCCCGGAATACACTTGCTTGCTCCCGGAATACATCGACGCGATCGAGCAGTGGGTCGCCAGCGGCGCGCCGGAGGAGTGAGCGGCCGATGACAACGACGCGGGCTCCGCCCCGGAGCTCCGCGGCGTTGTGCTGATGACACGAGGTCGTCCCGTGCCAGGCGCACCAAGCAAAAGGCCCCTCCTGAGGGGAGGGGCCTTTCTTTACATTTCGCTCAAGCCGGCAGACCCGGCACGAGCGACGATCAGCCGTTCGCGCGAAGCGTCTTGAACTCACCAGGGTCCTTGATGGACACTGGATTGTTCTCGCTGACGAAGAGCTTGGTGTCGTCGTGCTTGCCGAAGTGGGTCACCTCTGCCGAGCCGCCGATCGCCGGGAAGCCGTCCGCGCCGGCCTTCACCCCGATGGCGTTCAGCAGGTTGCAGAAGTACTTGTTGATCGGCTGCGTGGCGATATCCGGCGGAGTCCCCGTGCCATCGATCGCGGCGAAGTCGAGCTTCGTCTGGCCCGGCCCGCAAGCAGCCTCGCTGCTACCGACGGCCAGGTCAGCCTTGCCACCTTCGACGTTCACGGCCTGACCCACCTTGAAGTAGCCGCCGCAGCTCCCTGCCTGGAGGATCGGCAGGTTGTTGAGGTTGTGGCTATTGCCGTCGGAGTCTTCCTGGAACCAGACGGTCGCGGTGTTGTCGAGGAGCTTCCCGTCGCCCTCTTCGATGCTGTCGAGCCGACCGACGAGGTAGGCGAACTTCTTCGCGTACCAGTCGTCGATCTGCTGAATCATCTCGATGACACCAGGAACGCAATCACCACCCATGTTGGCGTCGCCGACGCGGTGGGAGATGCCATGGGAGTCCTTCGAATGATTGATGCCGTCCCACTTGAACGTGACGCCCCCGGGGAACTTCATGAAGATGACGCGGTTCTGGTCACAGATGGCCGAAAGCACCGCGAGGTCCATCATGACGTTCGTCGACTTCGACAGGTCGACGCTGAGGCCACCACCTTGCGAGGCCGCCTGCACGGACTGGGCTGTCAAACCGAGCGCCTCTGCCTGGGCGGCGCTGCACTGGGCCCTGACCGTGTTCGTGGTCTGGTGGAGGAGGTCCTTCCAGTCCGAGAGCCGCTGCTTGTCCGCCTGGCTCATCCTGACCCTCGCGAGGCTGTCGAGGTCCTCCCGCACGACGTCGATCACGCTCTTGCCGCGGGCCACCTTGTACGTATCCTGCGACACGGGGCCCTGACCGAAGAGGCCCGTGAGGTTGTTGTAGATCGTCGTCGGAGACCCGATGCCAGGGAAGATCTGCTTGGGCTTGTCGTACGAGAAATTGGAGAACGAGTCCTGCCGCACCCCGCCGATCTGCATCACGAGGGGAGCGGCGCCGTTGGGGTTGACCTGCTCCGCGGCGATGTGATCGAGCGAACGCCCGGTCGACTTCGCGTTGAACTTGTCGCTCTCGGGCGTCACCGGGTAGCAGGTGAAATACGACCCCATGACCTGACCGTGGGGGTCGTTGTTCTGGCCGTGGGTCTTCCCGAAGCTCCACTCGTTCATCGCCCGGATGCCACGCGGCATCAGGAGCTTCTTTGCAAAGGGAGCGAGGTGCTTGAGCGTCGTCGCCTCGTAATCGGCGGCGGTCAACTCGCCATGGGACTTCTTCGGGAACCACCGGTTCGTCAGGCAGCCATAGTGCGTGAAGAGCACGATCAGCCGCTTCGGAGCGCCGCCGCCGGCCGACTGCGCCTCGGCGTCACGCTCAGCGACAGAGCCCAAGAAAGGCGCAGCGACGACGGCTCCACCCAGGCCTCGGAGGAATACTCTTCGGTTAAGGTTCTTCATCATGGTCGTATTCCTTCTCAGTTCCCGACGATGGTGCGCAGGCGGAACGAATCGGCCTGGGTAAGATCCGTGAGCAGATTGATGATGGTATAGCCGTCGTTGGACAGCTTGTCGCTGAGCTCGTTGACGGTGCAGGCGTCGTTCGTGTTCGGCACCCTCCGGCGGGCCCAGGAGACCCACTGCTCGGCATAGTGACGCTTGGCGATCTCACCAGCACCGAGCTCGGTCATCATATCGAGGGGTGTCGTGATCGTCTTGGTGTTGGCTTCGCTGAAGTAGACGTCGCCCGTCGCGTTGATGTCGCCACCGAGCGGATCCTTCGTCTGCACCTTGCCGACGGAGTCGAACCTCTCGAGCACGAAGCCCGGCGGGTTGACGAACTTGCTGTGGCATTCGACGCACCCCGTAGGGGAGGTCAGCGCCTCGATGGCCTCACGCTCCGTGGAGAACGGGCCCGGAGGCCGCGGCGTCTGGTCCGCGCCGGGCGTCGGCTTCAGGGTGAGCCCGAGCAGCCTGTTGGCGACGAACGCGCCCCGGAGGATCGGGCTCGTGGCGCCGAAGGACGAGTAGGAGCTCAGGAACCCAACGCGGGTCAAGAACCCCGGCCGCTCGGTCGGGTCGAGCTCCACCCGCGTCAGCTCCGCGCCGTAGTCCGCGGCGTTGAGCCCGTAGATCGGAGCGGTGTCCTGGTTGACGTAAGCGACGTTGCTCAGGAAGATGTCCTTGAACGACCCCCCCTCGAACGCCACCTCCTCGAAGAAGGCGTCGATCTCGGCCAACATCGGAGCAACGATGTCCGGGGAGTAGTCGGGGAACCGGGTCGTGTCATGCTCGACCTGTCCCCAGTGCGACCCCTGACGGATGTCCGCATAAGCACGATGGAACAGGGCCACGATCGGCGCCGTCTTGGCGCGGTCCTGAACCATCCGCTCCGCCTGCGCGAGGATCTGCTCCTTGGTGGTGAGCTGACCCGCGTCTGCGGCGGTGTTCAAGGCGTCATCCGGAATGGAGCTCCAGAGCAGGAACGCGAGCCTCGTCGCCACTTCGTGGCTGGAGAGCTTGATGGCGCCGCTCTCCGCGTCGTCCGTCAGCTCGGGGACCGTGATGAACGAGGGCGAAGCGAGCATGGCGAAGAGGATGGCCTCGGCGACCTCTGCGGGCGTGCCCTTGGGCTCCAGCGCGTTGAACCGCAGGTAGCGCTGCACCTCTTCGTCCGTCAGAGGGCGGCGGAAAGCCTTGCGGCCGAAAGCGCGGATCGTCGACTCGAGGCACCCGGCCGCGGCCGGATCGCAGGCAATGAACTTGGACTTGTTCGCCCCGGCCATCACCTCGGCGGCGATGCTCTCGGCAGCGACGAGGTAGGAGTTCCAGGCGATATCCGTCATGCTGCCCTCGAAGTCGGCCACGAGGAGCGAGGACGGGTTGCCCGTGGGGGCGTTCGGCAGATTTGTCACGCCGAGCAGATCCCTCACCACCGCGTCGTACTCGCGGTTCAAGAGCCGCGGGACCTGGGACGTCGCCCAGATGCCAGGGGTGCAGACCTCCGGGTCGCCGGGGTCCGGCTCCTCTGGTCCCCCCCCCGTACCGGCGCTGCCAGAGGTCTCCCCGCCACTGGAGGAGCCCCCCGAGTCACCGTTCGCTATCTCGCCAGTGCAACCAGCGAGAAAAGTTAATGACGCCAAAAATGTTGTCGTACCGATGTACGCTAGTTGCCGCAGCGTTCGCATAATGTGCCTATCCCCGACCTGCGCCGAGCTGATCCCCTTGCGCATGATTCCAACGCGGGCCCAACCGGCGAGCCCCCGACTCGGGAACTGGCGCCCGCAAGCTCTGTAGAAGCCGCCCGTGCGTGGGAATCTTCGCGTATGGCTTTACGAGAACGTGTCACGAGCGCGAAGCGCCGGAGCACCGGGCCCACGCGGCGCATTCATCACTCGAGGGCGCGAAAGGCTCGGGAACGAGACCGCTCAGGCGTTCGCCCTGAGCGCGGCGAACTCGCCTGGATCGTGGATGGTGGGAGGATTTGTCCCGCCACCGATGTAGTCTTCCGTCCGGTCGTACATACCGAAGTGGGTCACCGGCTCCGAACCGCCCCGTGCCGGGAAGCCATCCGTGCCTGCCTTGACGCCGAGGGCGTTCATCAAGTTGCAGAAGTACTTGTTGATCGGCGCGTTGGCGAGCGACGGATCGGTCCCCGTTTCCTGGGAGACCCCGTCGACCTGGTCCGACGTGCCAGGGGCACACGTGATCTCGCTGTTGCCGGTCGTGAGATCGGGCGAGCCGTCGTCGACGTTCACGGCCCAGCCGGTCTTGAAATAGCCACCGGCGCTCCCGGCCTGGATGATCGGCAGGTTGTTGAGGTTGCGGGCGCAGCCGTCCGACGCGTCCTGGAACCAGACGGCCGCGCAGTTGTCGAGGAGCGTCCCGTCGCCCTCGTCGATACTGTTCAGCTGCCCGACGAGGTGGGCGAACTTCCTCGCATAGTAGTCGTCGATCTTGAGGAGCATGTCGAGCACCCCCGGGACGCAGGTCCCCGTGATGTTCGCGCTGTCCAGGCGACCCGAGATACTGGCGCTCTCGTAGCTCAGGCCGAGCCCCTTGAACAGGAAGGTCCCGGGGTACTTCAGGAAGATGACGGGGTTCGCGTTGCACGCCGCCGCGAGCACGGCGAGGTTCGAATGGAGGTCCGCTCCGTCCAGACCATCCGAGATTCGCCGCGTCAGCCGGTCGTCGACGCTCGGGGTCGTGTTCGCCAGGTCGACGTTCTCCTGCGTCGCGCCGAGCGCCATGGCGAGGGACGTGTCGCACTGCGAAGAAGCCACCACGTTTCCTGTCGCGTTGAGGAGCTCCTTCCAGGCTGCGAGCTTCTGCTTGTCGGCGCGGCTCATGTCGACCCGCTCGAGCCTCTGCAGATCATCCTTCACGATGTCGAGGACGCTCTTGCCGCGCATCGCCGCGTAGGTGTCCGGAGACGTCGGCTTCCCCGCCTCGAAGAGGCCCGTGAGGCTGCTGAAGGCCTGCGACGCGTTGAGGCCCTTGAAGGAGGTCTCGGCGGCGGAGTAGGAGATCGCCGAGAAAGGGCTGTCATTCTGACCAGCGGTGTTCAAGAGCAACGGAGTGCCTTGCGGGCTGAGCTGTCGTGCGATGACGTGGTCCAGCGAGGGACCGGTCGGTTTGGCGTTGAACTTCGTCGCGGAGTCGAAGCTGAACGGGTCGTTGCTGTTGGGAGTGACCGGGTGGCAAGTGAAGTACGACCCGTTCACCTGCAAGTGGCGATCGTTCCCCTGCCCCCGATCCATCCTCACCGTCCACTCGTTCATCGCGCGGATGCCTCGGGGCATGAGGAGTTTGTCGACGTGAGGCGCCAGGTGCTTGAGCGTCGTCGACTGGAGGTCCGCGGCGGTGAGCGGGCCATGCGACTTCTTCGGGAACCACCGCGTCGTGATGCAGCCATAGTGTGTGTACATCACGATCAGCCGCTTCGGTGGCGTGACCGGCTGCGCCATCACGGTGCGGTCGAAGATCGAGCCGAGGAACGGCGCCGCGACGCAGGCTCCGCCCAGCCCCCGGAGGAAAATTCTTCGGTTCACGCGCTTTACCATGATCGTACTTTTCCTGCCTCAATAGAAGGCCACCGCCCGGCTGCCACCCGGAACGCCCTCCGGATGCCCGCGCGTGCCACCTCTCCATCACCCCTACAATCCCCGCGGGCCCGGGAACGTATTTGTAATTCGCCCGGCCGGTCGCGTTTGGCGAGCGGCCTTCGCCTCAGGCCTGAGCGCAGAAGCGGCGCCAGACGTCGCGGTAAATCGACTCGAGATTGCGGGCGAAGCGCGGGCCGTCCATGAGCGGCGATTGCTTCATGCGATCGCGCAGCGTTCGGCGAAGCTCCCCCAGGTGCTCGAGGTCCTCGGCGAGCGAGCTCGCGACCTGAACGTACTTTTCCAGCGTCGTCGCGATGAGCTCCGGCAGACCCAGGTTCATCGCCTGGCAGCCGCCGGCGCGGCCGACCACGGTTTCACCTGCGAGGGTCACCACCGGTACGCCCATCCACAGCGCGTCGAGGCTCGTCGTGTGGCCGTTGGAAGGGAACGTATCGAGGCAGATGTCGATCTCGCGGTACCTTCGCAGATAGTCGAGCCGCCCGCACCGATCGACGAACTCGATCCGATCGAGCTGGACGCCCCCTTCCTCGAAGATCGAGCGCACCCGGTCCCGCGCCCTTCCCCGAGGCGCCATGAGCGTGAGCCGCGACCTGGGCACCGCGGCCAGCACCTTCGTCCAGACACGAAGCACCCCTTCATTCACCTTCCTGAAGTGGTTCAGGCAGCCGAAGGTGACTCTCCCCTCGGCGAGCGCGGGGAGGGCGCTCACGTCGGGCACGTCGGTGAGCGGGTCGTAGCACCAGAAGGAGTCGGGGAGCCGAAGGGTTTCCTCCGTGTAGACGTCCGTGTTTGCGTCCGGGGGATCGAGGAACGGGTCGGACAGGCGATAGTCCATCGATTCGAGGCCCGTCGTCCCGGGGTACGCCAGCCAGCACACCTGAAGGGGAGCGGGCCGGCGGGCGAAGACCAGAACGCGACGGTCAGTCATATGCATGGTGAGATCGACCAGGATGTCGATCTGATCCCGTCGAATGACGTCCGACAGGGCAGCGTCGTCCAGCGCCGCGACCTCGCGAAAAACATCGGCATAGCCGCGAATGCGATCCGTCAGGGTATCCGGCTTGTCCGTGCTCGAGTAGCAAAAGATCTCGAACTGCCGGTGGTCATGGTTCTGGAACAGTGGGATCGTGAAGAGAGACTGGACGTGGGTTCGGAAGTCGGGTGACACGTAACCGATGCGGAGCCGCCGGTCGGGCGAGCGATCAGTTTTGTGTGGGAGAGCCTGCGCGGTGAGGGGGCGGGCATGCCGGGCATTCCACGCGCGCGCCTCGGCGAGAATGTCGCTCTCGGTGACGTTCGGCCAAAACGGCATGTTGAAGAGAAGAGCGCTGTGCGCAGCGGGGTCGTCGGGACACAGGGCGACCGCTTCGCGGTGCATGGCCTGGGACTCGTCGAGGAGCCCCGACTCGCCGAGCGCGGTGGCAAGATAGTCCCGAGCGACATGGACGTTTCGGTCGATCTCGAGCGCTCGACGCAGATCGTCGATCGCTTCGTCGAAACGGCCGGATTCCGCGTGAATCGCGCCGAGCGCAGTGTACGCATTGGCCATCCGCGGATTGAGCTTCAGCGCCACGCGGTACCAAGCCGCGGCGTCGTCCGAGCGGCCGCCGAGGCGCAGCGTCTCGCCGAGGGCCGCCAGTCCATCGGATGCGCTCAAGCTCGATTCGGGGCTGCGCGTCGGCGCCGGACCGACCCCGGCGGCAGATGCGCCCCGCTTGTCCCTCAGGCTCGCGAGGCGATCGCCAGCCTGCGATAACCCAGGTTCGAGCTCGCGAGCGCGCTCGTAGCACGCCGCCGCCGCATCCAGGTCCCCCTGCTCCTCGAACGTGAGAGCAAGGTTGAACACCGCTTCGGCGAAGTCTGGCTTCCGAGCGACGGCCATGAGCAGCACGGCGACCGCCTGCGGTCTCCGGCCGAGGCAGCGATACACGTCGCCGAGATGCGACAGGTAGAGGGCGTTGTTCGGGGCGACGCGGACGGCTCGCTCGAGAAGCGCGGCGGCCTCCGCGAGCCGACCGGATTGGACGGCGATCACGCTGAGAAGGAGCAGCGCGTCGCCATGCCCGGGCGCTTGCTCGAGCACGCCGCGATAGAGGAGCTCTGCTCGATCGACCTGCCCGGCCCGATGAAACTGCACTGCCAATTCGAAGAGCGAAGCGGCGGTCACGGGGAGTTCCTTGTAGGAGGAGTGCGGATTGTCGCTGAGCAGGATGGCTGCGCCCGGGCGCTGAGCGCAAGCCGGTTCCTGTGCCAACCGACGCGTTCAGCGTGACTGTACGATGGGACGGTCCGTACGAGGGGCTTGACTTTCGGATCGTTCTTGAATTCGCAGCCCCTCCCGACGCTGACCGTGCCGGACCGAGCCAAGCAGCCGAGCGCGGGTGTAGCGCCAGACGGGGCGAGGAGCCCTGCTGAGACCGTGCAACGAGGAGCAACGACGCGATGTGCCCGACCTCGGCTGCCTGGCGACGGGTGGTTTTGAGAGGCGCTCTTGGGCACGTGAGACCGGCTGGAGCGCACAAGGCCCGAGTGTCAATCGACCTGTACAGCACAGCTGTACGCGGGGATGGCCTCCACGAACCGCTTGATTTTCGGATCGCGTTTGCTCATCCTACCCGCACAAGAGGACGTTCCTCGCCTCGCACAGCTCTTGCCTATGGGCGATGTGGTCAGAGATCGCACGTCGCCTCTGCAATCCGAAGCTCGAAGCCTTTTGCTTTGATCCAACGGGAACGAGAGCTCAACCTTCTCTCTCACCATCCTCGTCGGGAACCATGAAACTTCGACTCTCAAGCTTCATCGCGGCAGCAATCGTCGCCGTCCTGTCACCGCTTGCAGGCTGCTCCGACAGCCCTGACGATACCGGCGCTGGAGGCGCCGGCGGCACGGATGCCGGAAGCACGAGCGCCAGTGTGTCTACATCGAGCGCGGTCGGGTCCGGCGGTGCGGGCGGGGCTGGCTCGACCAGCGCGAGCACCGGTGGCGACGGCGGCTCGACCGGCAGTGGCAGCGGGCGGGAACCGACATTCGAGACGTTCACGTACGTTGTACAAAACGCTTGTTGGGGGGCGGGTTGCCATAACGACGAGATGAACCCCCTGAACTTGAGGGTCGACGGAGAGCTCCACACGCGGGTGAGCTCCCACGTAACCAAGCATTGTGGCGATCTCCTCAATACCGATAACCCGGAAGAGAGCGGGCTCATCAAGATCCTGAAGGGTCCGTGCGGCGGAACTCCGCGAATGCCCCTTGAATGCGTCAGCGATGGGGATGCCGCGTGCATACCCCCCGACTACATCCAAGCGCTCACGCAATGGATCGCCGACGGCGCCCAGGAGTAGCAGGGCTTGGCGAGTAGCCGCCGACGGCTTGCGGCGCCCGACAGGCGCAGGGTGAACGAAGCCACCTTCGACGGCAGCTTCCTTCACCCGCGTAGGCCGGGTAGGCTACCGTAGCTGACCGCGCCCGCAGGTCCCGCTGTTTCAACAAACTCCCCTTATCAGACAGCAAAGCGCATCCCCGCGCCGGACCGGGCCTCGCTGCCCTCCCGTGCCGTTTTGCAGCGCCCCGTCCGGTATCGTTCAACCCGACGTATGTGCGCGCGTGACGCGTCTCCGCGCACGTGCGCCCTGGGTCGCACGCGCGCAAACGCCACCTGTTTGCCGAGACGCCTTGGTGTCAGGGGATAGCCGCGCGACGTATGGGATGGTCTACTGCTTTGACATCGCGCCTGCCGGATATGCGGCTTGATCAGCTCCGGGCGTGTCCACGGTGTTCGTCTCGAAGGCCCAGCTGCCACCCGGTGGAATCTGGACTGTGCCGATGGCGATCGCTACGCCGAGCGGACGCCCGACGCGATTGACCGAGAAGACCGTGGCGGATGGATCGCTCACCGCCACGTCGAGTCCGTTGAAGAGCGTGCCCGTGTACACCGTGCCGGCGCCACCGGTCACGGCCTTCAGTTCGCTGACGGTGAGGCCATCGGTGGGAACAACGTCGAGAGCAAAGTAAGGGCACCGGTAGACGACGTATCCCACATCTTCGATCACGATATCCGAGGGTAGATCCGTCACCGCCGTCATGGTCACGTCACCTGGACCCACGCACGCAGCGACCGCGTCCGAGCCATCCGTGACTCGATAGAAATGCTGAGTCAGCAATCCGTTGATCCCGGATGCCACGGACTGCTGAGCCTTGTTGTAGAGCTCGATGGAGAGGGCAGCGCTGCAGGCCGGGGTATCCCCGTCGTTCCTCAAGGCGGCGTAGAGCTCGGTGTTGGTCGGTCCTTTGCGGAGAGTCAGCGCGATCACGTTGAGCACGCCGTTCCCGCCGGGGAGCGCCATGATGGTGAGGTCTTCGGGGACGATGAGCGCGTCGTCGCCAGTGTCCCCGCCCACCCCGCCGCCGTCGATCGCCTCGCTCGAGCAGGCCAGCGGGAGGAGCACAGCAGCAGGGATGAGGAAACGCTTCGCCAGCATGAACATGAGAAGAGATGTCCAGCGTATCGCTGTCCGCCATCGCCGGGCAGCACAAAGTCGCGAAGTGAGGCGCATCACAAGAACGGCAGTTTAGCGGCGCCCGCGGTCATCGGCGGCGCACAAACGCAAAGACCCCTTCGGTAAGAAGGGGTCTTTGGACCCGAACTCGTCGGGTGCTCAGGACCTCGCTCCGAGAGCGCTCAGGCCTTGAGCTCCGTGAACCCGCCCGGATTGCTGATCTTGGCGCCGGCGACTGCGCCCTTGCCACCGATGAACTCTTCCGTCTTGTCGGAATAGCCGAAGTGGGTCACTTCCCCCGAGCCACTCTTCGCAGGGAAGCCATCCGCACCAGCCTTCACGCCCAGCGCGTTCATGATGTTGCAGAAGTACTTGTTGATCGGCGCGTTGCCAACCTTCGGATCGGTCCCGGTGCCTTGCCTCGTACCGTCGACCTGGCCGGTACCGTTGGCGCACTGCGACATGCTGTTGCCGACCGTCGGGGTCGACGCGGGGTCGACGTTGATGATCTGACCGGTCTTGAAGTAACCGCCGCCGCTGCCGGCCTGAATGATCGGAGCGTTGTTGAGGTTGTGCGCGTTGCCGTCCGACATCTCGTTGAACCAGATAGCGACGCTGGTGTCGAGGACCGTCTGCCCGTTCCCCTGGGGGATGCTGTCGAGCATTCCGACGAGCTTCGCGAACTTCTGCGCGTAGTAGGTGTCCACCTTGACGAGCCACTCGAGCGCGTTGGGCAGGCAGCTGCCCTGCATGCCTGCATTGTCGAGGCGGTGCGAGAGGGAGTGCGACTCCATGGTGATGCCGAGCCCCTTGAAACCGTAATTTCCCGGGTACTTCAGGAAAATGACGGGGTTGGCATTGCAGGCGGCAGCGAGCGCCGCGATCGCCGAGCTGATGTCCGCTCCATCCAGGTCGCCGGAGACCTTGTTCGTGAGGACGTCGACGCCCAGGCCGCCCGAAGACGCCTTCTGGGCGTTCGCGGACGTCGCGCCGAGCGTCACACCGAGCTCCTCGCTGCACTGCGCGGAAGCCACCACGGTCCCCGTCTGGTTGAGGAGCTCCTTCCAGGCTGCGAGCTTGCGCTTGTCGGCCTGGCTCATGTCGAACCGCTCGAGCGTTTGCAGATCATCCTTCACGAGGTCGAGGATGCTCTTGCCGCGAAGCGCCGCGTAGGTGTCCGGGGACATCGGCTGCCCCGCCTGGAAGAGGCCCGTGAGGCTGCTGAAGGCCTGCGACGCGTTGAGGCCCTTGTGGATGGTCTCGGCGGCGGAGTAGGAGATCGCCGACTGAGCGTTGTCATTCTGGCCAGCCGTGGCGATGAGCAGGGGAGTGCCATTCGGGCTGAGCTGCTGGGCCATGACGTGATCCAGCGAAGGACCGACAGGCTTCGCGTTGAACTTCGTCGCCTGGTTGAAGCTGAACGGGTCGTTGCTGTTCGGCGTGACCGGCTGGCAGGTGAAGAACGACCCCACGATCTGCGTGTGGGAGTCGTTCCCCTGTCCACGCTTCAGGTTGGCGGTCCACTCGTTCATCGAGCGGATGCCGCGCGGCATGAGGAGCTTCTTCGCATACGGAGCGAGGGACGCGAGGCTCGTCGCCTCGAGGTCAGCAGCCGTGAGCTCCCCCTGGGTCTTCGTGGGGAACCACTTGTTCGTGACGCACCCATAATGGGTGAACATCACGATGAAGGTTTTTCCACCCGAAGCGCTCTGGGCCTTTGCGTCGCGCTCCCACACGGAGCTGAGGAACGGCGCGGCCAGGGCGGCTCCGCCCAGGCCACGAAGGAAGATTCTGCGGTTCAGTTGCTTGCTCATGGTCAAGTTTCCTCAGCTTTCACGGCGTTTCGCGGACGCGCACGCGGAACGAATCCGCTTGAGTGAGATCGGCCAGAAGATTGAGAATGCTGTAGCCGCCCTCAGCCAGCTTGGTGTCGATCTGATCGACGACGCATTTGTCTTTCCCGTTCGGATCCCGCCCAAAGGCATAGGAGACCCACGACTCAGCGTAAAGCTGCTTGGCCTTCTGAAGCTCAGCGATTTCCTGCATGAGCGCCAGCGGAGAGGTGATCTCCTTCACGTTGCCGTCGCCGAAGTCGATGGTGTTGGTCGTGACGCTCGCGTCGATCGCACCACCAAGAGGATCGGTCGTCTGCCACTTTCCGATGCCGTCGAAGTTCTCCATCACGAAGCCCGGCGGATTGATGACCGTGTGGCAGCCCTTGCAGCTCGCAGGCTCCGTCAGCTTCTCGATCTTCGCGCGTTGCGTCGCGAACTCGCCCTGAACGGTCTGCATGGTCGCGCCAGGGATGGGCGGACCCGGATTGACACCGAGCAGGTACACCGAGATGAACGCGCCTCGAAGGATCGGGCTCGTGGCGTCGTAGCCCGCGTAGGAGCTCAAGAACCCGACGCGCGTCAGGAAGCCCGGCCGCTGGGTAGCGTCGAGCTCCACCCTGGTCAGCTCGGTGCCGTAACTCGCAGGATCGAGGCCGTAGATCGCCGCGTTGTCCTTGTTGACGAAGGCGACGTTGCTGAGGAGGAGGTCCTTGAACGAACCGCCCTCGAACGCCACGTCTTCGAAGAAGGCGTCGAGCTCAGCCTGCCAGCTGGGCTTGGCGGCCGCGGAGTACAACGGATACGTCTCGAGGTCGTGATCCATCGTCCACCAGTGGGCGTTTCCGTTGTTCATCTGCGCCCAGTTGCGGTGGAACGCTGTCACGAGCGGCCCGGTCTTTTCGCGCACAGCGATCATTCGCTGCGCCTGGGCCAGAATCTGCTCCTTGCTCTGGAGCTCGTTGTTGTCGGCCGCCGCGCTCAGCACGTCATCCGGAGCGGAGCCCCAGAGCAGGTACGAAAGCTTCGTCGCCACTTCGTAGCTGGAGAGCTTGAGGGCCTCAGTCGACCCATCCGGGTCGGTCGCCAGCTCGGGGAGCATGAGGAACGAGGGCGAGACGAGGAAGCCGATCAGCGTTGCCTCGGCGACCTCGGCGGGCGTTCCTGCCGGCGTAATCTGGCCCAGCTTCTGGAATCGCGCCACCTCCAGATCGGTCAGCGGGCGACGGAACGCCTTGCGGCCGAAGGTCTTGATGGTCTGCTCCAGGCAACCGGCCGCCGACGGGTCGCAGCTGATGAACTTGGACTTGTTCGGCCCTGCCATCACTGCCTTGGCGATCTTCTCGGCAACCTCTTGATAGAGGCGCCATGCGTCAGAGGTCATCGGGCCGTCGAAGTCGTCGCCGAGCTTGTCGGACGGCAGCTCGCCGTCGACGCTGGTGACGCCGAGGAGGTCCCGCACCGTGTTGTCGTACTGCCGGTTCAGCAGCCGCGGGATCTGGCTCGTGACCGGGATGCCGGGGATGCACTTCTCGGGGGGACCGTTGTCGGGTTCGTCCGTGCCCCCCGATCCGGTGCTGCCGCTGCCGGAGGTGTTGCCGCCGGTGGTCTCCCCGCCGCCGGTGATCCCATCATCGCCGGACCCAATCTCGCCACTGCAAGCAGCGAGGAAGGCCAATGAGGTGAAAAATGTTGTCGTACCAATGTACGATAGTTGCCGTAACGTTCGCATGACCTCACTATTCCCGGTCCGCGCCGAAGTGATCATGGGAGCGGATCAAAAGTTATGAATCAGCCCGAGGGTCGCCATCCGCGAGATCACGCGCGTCTGGCCGACCGCTTCCTTTGGAGACGTGATAGTGAAACGCCGGCGTACGAGCGGCGCCCTGGTGCCCTCTTCGACCTCGAGAAGCTGCCCGATTGGCGCGCGGACGCAGAGTTCGCTGCGGAACAGCGACGCCCGCGGACCACTGCAGGGGCCGCCAAGCGCGTCATTGCGACGCGGCGCGGCGCGGCGGTCAGAGCCATAAGCACGCTCTCCTCGGCCGCCTCGTCGAGCGCAAGCGCCGCGGAGTGGAGAGAACGCGTGGACCACGACATCGCACGAGGTGCCGTCGACGGTCGCGGTATGTGTCTCGCCGTGCCCATGGATGACGCCGCAGCTCGCCGTGGACGTTGACGTTGACGTTGAGCCCTGCGCGCGCCAGCCGCGCGGGCGATTTAACCTTCCTCTAGATAGAGCTCCATCCGCGCGATATCTCAAACAAAAAAAGCGCGCCCGCAACGTGCAACCCTGCTGGATAGCGCCAATGGGAACGGAGCATCAGTCGCCGGTGTCGAGCAGCCGGTTGCCACCTTTAAGGAGTGCTCGACGAGAGCTCGCTCGGCCGCGAGCGGCCGGCGCTTCTTGCGCGAGCGCACGGGCCTCACGAATCCAGTAGGTCCCCAAATGTGCAACCATGGCATTCCAAGCCTCGTGTCATTCGTGGACAACGCGCCGCATCACCCAACGTGAGGGCCACCACGTCAATCGGGTCATCTGCGGTCAGGGCGGTCATTTCTGGCTCGGAAAGCCGGGTTGGCTCGCGACGTCGTCGACGCGGTTCAGGGGAAGGGCGCGGCCTCCCGTTCCTGCGGGGCCTTCGCGAGAGCGGGCGCGCGGGCGCGCGGCCCCGCTCGACCGAGCGTTGGGGTCAATGATGTGCGGGTATCGGCCGGGCGCATCGGGTCGCTCGTCGAGGGGATTCGGCCGGCGGCCGCTGAGAACGCGGGGTTACCGCGGATGAAGACTCGGTGTCGTCGTCGTGGCGTCGTGGGCTTGTGGACTTGAACACTCGCTCTCCAAGCTCCAGAGGGTCGGCGCTTGCCTGGATGACGGTGTGACGCTAGCGTGAGCCTTCGGGAAACCCGCCTCCCCGCCCCTCGCCTCCACAACGATGCAATCGAAGTCCTTGGCCGTCATCGGGGCCGTCGCTCTCGCCCTCCCTCTCGCATGCTCGGGGAGCCCCGTCGATGATGCGGTGGGCGCTGGCGGGAGCCGGCCCGGCAGCGGCGGGGAACCTGCCAGTGGCGGCTCGTCGGGGAGCGGTGGAGTCCTCCTGCCAGCCGGCGGGACCGCGAGCAGCGGGGGCGTGGGCGGCGGCGAGGCGGGAGCTGGCTCGAGCGGCTCGGAGACGGGCGGGGGCGGCATGGACGGGGACCCCGGCGAGGGCCTGCATTTCGAGCCGGAAGGCTTGTCCAGCAGCGACATGGACGAGGAAGGGGCTGGGCTCAAGCTGGTTGCCTTCACCCTGGTGCAGGGGGCGACGGGCCCCGAGCTCTACGCCGCTGTCAGAAATGACGGGGAGACCCCGTCCTGCGACGCCGGCCTGATGGTTTACTTCATCGACAAGGCCGATCAGCTCGTGACCACCTGGGGCGGCAGCTTGCTCAGCGGTCGGCTCTATCGGCTGGACGACGGCTCTGGCGTGATGATTCCCTGCATCGCCCCGGGCGAGATCGCGATGACTGGCTCAGCGGATCTCCCCGTTGAACTCGTGATCGAGGAGCTCGGGTATCTGAAGCACAGGTTTCCGGCCTTCGCCGTGGACGTGGTCCCTGTCGATGCCGTCACCGTCAGCGAGGTGAAGACCGCCAGCAGGGGCGCCGGGAGCGCCTACACGGGCACGCTCGAGAACCGACTCGATGTGGCTGTGAGTGACCCCAAGATAACGGTCTTCCCGGTGAATCGCGTCGGACGGCCGCTGGGCATGGCGACGAGCAGCGCGGCTGCCGACATTCCGCCTGGCGGGACCTGGACCTTCGAGACGACTACCGTGGACGATGTCGGCGTCGATTACGTCGCCTATCCGACGGTTTCTGTTCCTCCGTGAAGGGGGGTGCAGGGTCGTGTGATACGGGCTCGGCCGGGGGCAGGCGAATGAGGCGCAGGAGAGTACGCCGCAGCGGGCCGAACGATGCCGATGAGCCCGTAGCGCGCGTCGCACCCGATCGCAGAGAGGCTCGACATGCCCTGTGGCCTTTGACTCCGCCGCGACGCTGCCCTCGCCTCCCATGCGCTCGCACGCTCACCTACAGTGCACCACGAGCGCGCCGATCCGACCCCCGGCCCGAAGCGACCCAGTGAGCCCCATCCTCTCCCTCTGCGACGGCTCTACCAGCTCGACCTCTCCGACTACGCGCGCACCGGGCTGCGCGTCGGCATCTGGGCCTCCTCCGGCCGGGGCAAGAGCTTCGGCGTCGGGGTCCTCTGCGAGGAGCTGCTCGCGGCCGGCATCCCCGTCGTCGCGATCGATCCCGAGGGGGAGCTCTACACGCTGCGCGAGCGGTTCCGCGCCCTCGTCCTCGGCGGCGCCCACGCGGACCTGCCGCTGCCCTCCGGTGAGCGCGCGGCGGAGATCGCGCTCGCGCGGGTGCTCGACGAAGGGCTCGGCCTCATCGTCGATCTGTCGGATCAACCGACGAACCGCTCGCAACAAGAGGCCGCGCTCCCGTTCCTCGAGCGGCTCTGGGTTCTCCTATCGGAGCGCCGCGCCCCGGCGGCCGTCGTGATCGAGGAGGTGCACATCTTCGCGCCGCAATCGGGCGCGTCGCTCACCTCCGAACTCCTGCACCGGTTCGCCAAGCAGGGCCGCAAGCGCGGCGTCCTCCTCGTCGTCGCCAGCCAGCGCACGCAGGCGGTCTCGAAGGAGCTCATGAGCCAGCTCAACCTCGCGGCGCGCAGGTGCCGCCCGAGCTGCGCTAGCAGTAGGAAACGAAGATCAGGCGGATCGTCGCCAGCGTCCCGAGCACGAACAGCCCTGCATAGAAGATCGTCCGTTTACGCCGCAGCTGCTCGGCGCTGAGCCCCGTAGACGACGCGGGCCCCTCACCAGGCGCCACGTCCCCGCCGGTGTGCACTGCTGGCACCGCGATCGGCTCGCTGCCTGCCGGCGGCCTGCTCGCTCCGGATGGCCTGCTCGCGACGGGCGGCCTGCTCGCTCCGGATGGCCTGCTCGCGACGGGCGGCGTACTCGCTCCGGACGGCCTGCTCGCGACAGGCGGCGTACTCGCTCCAGACGGCCTGCTCGCGACAGGCGGCGTGCTCGCTCCAGGCGGCCTGCTCGCCGTGGGAGCAACACCCTCTGCAGCATCGGCCGTGGCCAGCCCTCGCTGGAGCTCCCCCTCCGGCGTGGTCGGCATCGCGTGCGGGCGCGGGCGCTGCGGAACATCGTCCGGGCCGTCGAAATCGAGGTACTGCACCGAGAGCGAGCCCATCGCGGCGCCGAGAGGGAGCGGAGCGTCGCTCCGGCCCGCCGCAGGAACGCTGTGCCGTCCATCGGGCGATGAGGGGCGGACCGACCTGCGGTCAGCAGACGTGGTCCCGACCGCCGGCGCCTTTCGCCCGACGCCCGGCGAGCTCTGCCTCGGCGCGCTCTCCGGAGGGAGCGACGGTGACGCGCGGTAACCGGCGCCGCTCAGCGAGCCCGTCCTCGCGATGCAGGCCTCGACGTGCTCCTTCAGCTCGCTCCGGGCCTCTTGCTCGGCGCCCTGGCCCATCTCGCGAAGCACCTGCTCCAGATCGCCGGCCAGCTTGCCCGCGCTGGCGGTCCGCTTCTCGATGGAGAACTCGGTCGCCGCGTCGAGCGCATCCGAGAGCCGCGCGCTCAGGTCGGGCAGGAGCTCGCGCGCGCGCGGGATCGGCATCGACGCGACGCCCATGATCAGCTGCCTCTGCGTCTCGGCCTTGCGCACCCGGCTGCCGAGCAGCGCCTCCAGGAGCGTGATTCCCAGGGAGAACACGTCCGCGCGCCCGTCGAACGGCTCCCCGCGCGCCTGCTCCGGAGGCATGTACGGGAGCTTCCCCTTGAACACGCTGCTTTCGGACTGCTCGTCCGCGAGGCCCGGTATCCGCGCGACCCCGAAGTCGGTCAGGCAAACGCGGCCATCCCGCCCGATCAGGATGTTGGACGGCGAGACGTCGCGGTGGACGACCGCGTAGCTCTGCCCTTCGTCCTCGCACAGGCTGTGCACCGCCTCGAGCGCCCTCGCCATCTCCCGGCCGAGGTAGGCCACGGCGCGCGGCGAGAACGCGCCCACCTTCTTGAGCACGCGATCGAGGGCAGGGCCGTCGATGTAATCGAGCGCGAGGTACACCGAGCCCTCGAATTCCCCGAACTCGACCAGCCGGACGACGTTCGGGTGATCGAGCCGCGCGATCACCAGGGCCTCGGCGAAGAACGACTCCCTCGCGCTCTCGCCGAGCCCTGGCCTCGCGACCAGCCGCTTCAGCGCGACGTGGCGCCGGGCGTCGGGAGGCCCCTCCTCGGCGAGCCACACCTCCCCCATCCCGCCCTTGCCCAGCATCCGGATGAGCCGGTACTTGCCGGCGAACAGCGCCGGCGGCGGATCGGACTCGGCGTTCTTGCGACGCGGGCGGGAGGCGGGCATCTCGTGGTGTGCAGCGCTCGATCTCGACTCCGTCGAGGCTAGCCCTCCTGCTCGGGGTGGACAGGGTGCAAGCAAGGCATGCCCGATCCTACCGCCGCCCGCGCGCCGCAGGAATCACCGCGTCGATGCCCGACGCAGATCCAGCCTGTGTGGACTGGGCTCCGCCTCACCGAGGGGGCGCCGCTCACGCCTCGCTCACTCCTGCGTGTGCTCCTCGCGGATCGGCTCCCGCATGGTCGTCGCCGGGAACCACTCGAAGAAGCGGTGGATGAGCTGGCGCCGCTCGGGCTCGATGTACTCGAACACGGCGCCCCGGTCGTTGATCTCCCAGAACTCGTTGCTCGTCACGGCCAGGAGCTCCGCGCGGATGGAGCGCAGCCTGTCGGGCCGCTCGTCGCGCATGTCGCGGTAGATCTTCCGCGCGAGCCCCTCCTCACCCTTCTGCAGGTAGTACGTGGCGAGCTTGACCTGCGCCTTGCGGACGCCGCGGAGCGACGGCTCCTGCTGATCGAGCTCCGCTTCCTTGTCCACCTCGAGGAAGAGCTGGAGCAGCTCGTCCCGGGCAGGTGCGTGCAGGTCGTACGCGCGCTCGTTGACCACGCAGAGATCGAACGCGACGGTCTCGGTGAGGAACGCGAGCCCCATCGCGTGCGCCGTCTGCGCGTAGTACTTGAAATGACGCGCGATCTCGAGGACCTGATCCCCCCAGCCCGCCTTGAGCAGCTCCTCCGCGAGGTAGCGGTACTGGTTCAGGTTGTTGTAGGCCGCGGCGATGTCCTTCGCGTTGAGCGACCTGCGCATGTAGGTGTTGAAGAACTTCACGACGACCGCGACGGCCGCCCGGTCTCCAGCGGCGATGGCGGTCTGCCCGATGTAGCGCGTGTCGATGGCGATGCGCGTGATGAGGTCGGGCATCGCCGTGAGCGCCTCGCGATACACCATCAAGAACTGGCGGAGCGCCTTGTACTCGAGCCAGGTCCGCGCGGTCGACAGCTTGCCGAGCGCCTCGGCGTTCATGCTCACGAAGTCCGTGTCCTTCGCGAGGCGATCGCGGATCTGGAACCAGCGCGGATCGAGCGTCGCCTTGTGGGGCAGGTACGCGACGACGAGCTCCGACAGCGAGTCGATCGTCTTCGACGCGATCCCCTTGTCCTTCTGGTCGATCGCGTTGAGCGCCACGTCGGCGAGCTGCTCCAGCGACGAGAGCGCCGTCACCCGACGCTCGTCGACCTCGCCGTCGCTCTCCCCGCCGGCGGGCCGGAGCGCCTGCTCGACGCCGCTCGTCTTGATCCGCCGGACCACGTTGTCGGGCTCGACGAAGTCGAACACGTACCCGAAGTACGGCGCCATCATGAGCAGGCTCGCGGTGAGCAGCCCCATCGTGACGAGGACGCCGTAGGCGGGGACGAAGACGTCCTCGGTCGGGCCGCCCTCGCCGACGCGGATCGAGAAGTTGACCCACAGCGAGAACACCGCGCTGACGACGAAGAAGCCCATCACGACCATGTTCGTCCGGTCGCGGAAGAACATCTCGGTGATCCGCGGCGTGTAACGGTTCGCGGCGAGCTGCACGATGATGGACGCGACCGTGATGACGATGCCGAGGATGGCGGCGATGACCTCGCCGATGCCGCTCATGATGTGCTCGGCGTCGCCCGGCGACATGCGCGCGAACACCTCCCAGAGCGAGAGGTGCGCGTTCTGGTGTCGCGCGACGTCGAGCAGGTGGACCACGGCGAGGGTCGCAACGCTGACGCCCAGGAGATACGACATCGGCCGCAGCCAGATGCGGACCATGGTCGCGCCCCTGCGACGCTGTCGTTCGGCGTCGTCTGCGGTCCGATCGGGTCTCATCAGGTGACCGCCGCTGGGTCGACCAGCTGGTCGACCCGCCTGCTCTGCCGCTCCACGCTGCCCCCCACGCACCTGCTCCACGCGTCCGCCACGCCAGGCGGCAGCCCGGCTATTTCTTCTCCGGGGGGCTGTCGAGATCTTCCGCGAGGTAGCTGAGGATCACCTCGTCGAGCGATTTCTCGCTGATCAGGTCCTCACCGAAGATCGAGGCGCCCTCCGCCGGCCGGTTCGTCGCGAAGATGCTGGCCGGGCGCGAGGCCGCGTAGCGGCCGGAGCCAGGGCCACCCGAGAAATGCTCGACCGCGACCTGGGGCGCGGGTGGCGCGACGGGCTGCTCGGGGTGGACATTGCTGTAGACCCCGGCGCCGGAGGCCGCGGACTCCGCCCGCCGCCCGATCACCGACGCAGGCGGCGGCGGGAGGTCCTGGATCTGCTGAAAGAACGGCGTCTGTGCCTCGGCGGCGGCGCGCTCCAGCGCGTCGAGATCGAGATCGATGGACGGTTGTTCGGGCTTGATCTCCGCGGGCGACGCCGGGCGTACGGCCCTGCCGGCGAGCGGGCTGGCCGCGCGCCCGCTGCTGAGCGCCTGGAGCGCGACGGGATCGAGCTCGAGCCGGGGGCGCCCGCTGGCCGAAGCGGGCGCCGGCTCGGCCGCCGGGGCGCGCGGCGCTGCGGCGAGGGGCGCGGCGGCTGGCCTTGCGGGCGGCACGGCGGGCCTCGGCGCCGGCGTCGGCGCGGCTGCCGGCTTCGGGCGGGGCGACGCCTCGGGCATGACGGGCGGCGTGAGGGGCCGGGACGGCGGGGGCGGCTTCGGCGCGCCCGTCACCTCGGGCGACGACGGCGACGACGTCCGCGCGGCCTTGCTCGCCTCCGGATGCGACGGGGCGAGGGCGGCGCCTGCGGACACGGCGCCTGCGGACACGGGCGGGGCGGCGGTGTCGTCGAAGAGGTAGTCGAAGTGACCGTCGCGCAGGGCGATGAACATCGCCTTGTGCTGCTCCTTCATGAGGCCGCGAACCGTCTCCGCGAGCGAGGCCTGACCGACGTGCTCCGCGTACGAGGTCTTCGTGGTCTTGAGGATGCGCCCGCCGTCGGCGAAGAGGTGCGTGATGATGTGAGGATGGCGAATGCCCGAGTCCTCAGTCTGTATGTGGAACAACCGCCCCTTATGCCGGACGTTGTTGTTGAAGCCGAGCAAGGGCGACGGGGCTTTCACGACAGGCAATCCGAGGGTGGGGAGGTGAGGAGATCGCGCCAGCGGGGAGCGCTCGCCACGGCCGAGACTATCACAGCGCGGCGCGCCCGGAACGATTCGCAGCGCGCCGGCGTCCCTTCACGCTCCCCCGCCGCTCCTCCGCCGCTCCTTCACCGCCTCCGCGGTGGGGGAGCATGTCGGGGCTGGTCCTCCGCGGACCGCGCGCTGGTCGCGTCAGGGCAGACAGCGCTCCAGGTCGTCCGCAGTTCCCGCCTGGAGGGCGCACGCCACCTCCGCCTGGGTGAGGTCGGCCTCGCAACGGACGAAGCCGCGCTCCCCGGCGGCCGCGTGCGCCATCGCAGTCCTCTCGGCCACCTGGGACGCAGCGGGCTCGGGGTTGGCCGCGCGCAGGACGAGCTCGACGTACCGATCGAGGAGCGCGGCGCACGCCTCGGCGGACGGGCGTGGAGCGGCGCGGCGGAGCGCGGCGCGCCCCACAAGGATACCGAGCACCAGCAGGACGATCGCCAGGGTTGCCAGGACGTCGGCGCGGGCCGCGGGGCGCGTCACTCCAGACACTTATCGACCTGCTCCGGGGTCGTTGCCTGCCGGACGCACCCCATCGCAGCCTCGGTGATGCGGCGCCCGACGCACCTGTCGATGAGCTCTTTGCCGCGGGCGTCCCGCACCGCCGCCGTGCGCTCCTCGACGATCTTGGGGTCGACGACGTTCTGCGCCCGGAGCTCGATCTCGGCGCTCCTCCGGAAGATGGCCTCGCACTCGTCGCGGCTCGCCGGGTGCCCGCACCCGGCCAGGAGCGGCAGGCCGGCGAGCAAGGCCAAGCATGGCGCGGGCCAAGAGGAGAGGAGGACCCGGAGGACCCGACCCAGGTTGAGCACCCGACCCAGGTTGAGCACCCGACCCAGGTTGAGCACCCGACCCAGGTTGAAGACCCGACCCAGGTTGAGCACCCGACCCAGGTTGAGCACCCGACCCAGGTTGCTGGAAACCGTGGAGACGGAATACCGCCTCCTTTGAAGGGAAGTTGAGCCAGGACGGCGACGCATGGCCGCGACGATGGCGCCACGCTCGATGGGGCGCAACAAGGTCCAGCCGAAGCCGACAGCCCGGAGCGGCGCACGACCAACCCCAGCCGGCACCCCCGCCGTCGTCCACAACCAGCCGCCTGCCAGCCATCTGGCCCGAGTCAAGATGGAAACGTCGCGTATTGCTGGAACGCGTGTGCAGGTCTGTTAGAATTGCTTTCTGTGCGCAAGGCGAGCGAGCACGGTGACAGCGTGGGCGGCGCTCGATCCGTCCGTACGGGCTCCGGGGGTACGCGGCGACGCACGAAAGCGACGGCGCAGTCCGTTGCAGGCAGCGGGAATGACGCTGGCCCCGACGCTCCACGAGAGAAACGGCCGAGCAATGCGCCGCGACGGCGCGCGGCCGCGGCGGCGCTGACCGCGGAGGAGATGTTACGGCGCGCGCTAGGCGCGGCGACCCCGCGGTCGCGCGCGATCTGGGCGCGGCGGGGCCTGTCGCTCCGGGGGCCGCTCGACAGGACGACGCAGGCCATGCTGCTGCGGCAGCTCTACCTCGCGTATTTCGAGACACGCCGCTTCGAGCGGGCAGCCGAGGTCGCGGAGCAGATCCTGGCGCTCGGCGTGCTGAGCGACGTCGCCCACCAGGACGCGGCGCGCGCGAAGCAGGCCCTCGGGGACATCGAGGGGGCCGTCGGGCACCTCCGGCTGGCGGCGCGCACGGGGCCGGCGAGCCGGAGGGCGTTCCACTGGTGGACGCTGGGCAGCGTGTATCACCTGGCGCGCCGGTACGACGAGGCGATCGGCGCGCTCACGCGCGCGGCGCGCTGGGGCACGCGGGACAAGCCGCTCTACCAGGGGCACCTCGCCGTCGTGCAGTGCGAGAGCGGCAAGGCGGTGGAGGGGCTCGGCGCGCTGATCGATCGGCTCTCGGAGGTGCCGGCAGGCCAGGGTTACGGCCGGTTCGTGCTCGGGCAGATGGCCTACTTCGACCATCGCTGGGACGAGGCCAAGAAATACCTGGAAGCCTTCGTCCAGCGGAGCACCTCGGGGAGGGCCGCGGTCGCGATCGCGCTCGGCGCGGAGATCGAGGCGGCGCGCCGGACGCTCGCGTCCCTCGCGGAACGCTGATGCCGGCCTGAACGGACGGCGGCCCGCCGCACGACCCCGATCGCTTTGCTATAGAACCTTCGTGATGACCGCTTCGACTCGTTTCAAGGCAAGCGCCGGCGCCGCGCCGGCGGGTCTCCCACGCGGCGCACGCGGCGCGCTCGGACCCGCGCTCTCGGCGCTGGTCGCGCTCGCCACGCTCGCGTCCCCGGCGATCGCGCTGGCCGACGATCCGCGCGACCTCTTCACCCGCGGTCTGGAGGCCGGCCCGCTCTTCGCCGCGCTCGCCGCGCTCGCGGGCGGGCTGCTCACGTGCCTGACCCCCTGCGTGTACCCGATGATCGCCATCACGGTGAGCATCTTCGGGGCGCGAGAGGCGAAGTCCCGGCGCGAGGCGATGCTGCTCTCGACGAGCTTCGTGCTCGGGATCGTCGTGCTCTTCACGACGATGCTCGTGGCCGCGGCGCTCACCGGCAGCCTGTTCGGCGGCGTGCTCTCGAACAGGTGGGTCATCGTCGGCATCGCGGGGGTGTTCATCGCGCTCTCGCTGTCCATGTTCGGCGCGTTCGAGATGACGCTGCCGGACACCCTGATGCAGCGGCTCTCGCAGGTCGGGGGCATCGGCTACGGCGGCGCCTTCCTGCTCGGTCTGGTGAGCGGCCTCGTCGCTGCGCCGTGCACCGGGCCCGTCCTCACCGGCATCATTCTCTGGATCGGGAAGACCCAGAATGTCGGCCTCGGCGCGCTGGTCGGCGCCACCTTCTCCCTCGGGCTCGGCCTGCCGTTCTGGCTCGTCGGCGCGTTCGCGTTCGCGCTGCCGAAGGGCGGCAAGTGGATGCTGGGGGTGAAGTCGTTCTTCGGGATCGTGATGATGGTCGTCGCGCTCTATTTCCTGAAGACGACCTTCCCGGCGCTGTCGTCGCTCGCGCAGCCCACGCCGCAGTTCATGGCCGTCATGGCGGGCCTCATCGCGGTCGGCCTCGCGCTCGGCGCGGTGCACCTCTCCTGGGACGACGGCGGCGCCGGCGTGAAGGCCCGCAAGGGAGTCGGGATCGCGCTCACGGTGGCCAGCAGCTTCCTGTTCGTCGCGAGCCTGGATCTGCCGAAGCTCGCCTCGCCCGTCCCGTCGGCGGTGGCCGGCGAGGCCGTGTCGCCGCAGCTCACGTGGCTGCACGAGGAGCCTGTGGCCGTCTCCAAGGCGAAGGCGGAAGGACGCCCGCTGCTCGTGGACTTCACCGCGGAGTGGTGCGGCGCCTGCAAGCAGCTCGCGAAGGAGACCTTCTCGGATCCCCGTGTCATGGCCAAGGCGGCGCACTTCGTCGCGGTGAAGGTCGACGCGACGGACGACGAGGATCCGCAGATCGACGCGGTGAAGGGCAAGTACAAGGTCGTCGGCCTGCCCACGGTGGTGCTGTACGACTCCACCGGGGCCGAGCGGAAGCGCTTCAACGACTTCGTCGGCCCGGACGTGTTCCTGGCCGCGATCGAAGGCATCCAGTAGCGCGCTGCGCCTGGCAGCAGCGCGCCGCACACGCCGTCGGCATGGCCCACGAGGACCGAACACCGCGAGGAGGGAGCGAAGGGCGCCGCGCCCCTTGGGGCCAGGCCGCCACGAACCTCCGCCCCTTCCTGCTCGCCGCCCTCGCGCTCTGCGCCCTGCTCGTCGCAGGCTGCGGCGCTCCGGGGCCCACCACCGGGACCGTGGTGTTCGGGGTGACGAGCGAGCTCCGCGCAGGCGCCGACATCGACCTGCTGCGCGTCGTCCTGCGGGCCGACGGAGACGTCGTCCACGAGGACGCGCTGGCGCAGAAGAACGGGCAACTGTTCTTCCCGCGGGAGTTCTTCTTCAGCGATCTCGAGGATGGCACGGCCGTGGAGATCTCCCTGGAGGCGTTCGGAGCGGAAGACGCCGAGAGGCCGCTGCTCACCCGCACCGCGTCGACCCGGGTGATCGGCGGCCGCACGCTGCTGCTCCGGGTGCGCCTCGAGCAGGAGTGTGTCGTCGCGCCCGGGGCGGCCACGTGCCCGGCGCCGCAGACCTGCGTGGCCGGCGGCTGCAGCGCCCCCGACGTGGATCCCCGGCAGCTCGAGCCCTTCAGCACCTCGTGGAACGCGGGCGCGGAGCCGGACCTCTGCAAGCCAGCCGCCGGGGGGGAACCGGTCGTCATCGTCGGGGAGGGGCAGGCCGACTACTTCCCGCTCGATGACCTCGACGAGGTCCAAGTGGAGGCTGGGCCTCAAGGCGGCTACCACATCTTCGTCGCCATCCGGCTCAAGAACCTGCGCCGATCCGGCTCGCTTACCGTGGTGAGCGGCCTCGTGCCCGAGCTCGGCTATGCGATCGAGCCGCTCGAGGTCATCTTCACCCTGGATCCCGACGAAGGCGGCTTCTGCAAGCTCGCCGGGCTGCGGTTCCGGCTGGATGGCGAGCGGAAGATCGAGGAGCTGCTCGGGAAGGTCGTGGAGGTCGAGGTGACGGTGACCGATCCCGACGGAGACGCCGGTACAGGCAGGCGCACGGTCACGCTCTCGCAGACCATCCTCTAGCGCGCGGGCGCCCTGCGCGGGCGGAGGCACGCGGGCTCACTCGCGCGCAGCACGCCACCGCGTCATCCAGCCGCCGGTGAGCAGGTCGAGGGACGCCTCCGCTTCGAGCGCCGCGAGCGTCGCGGCGCGGTGCTCCTCGGGGCTCTGGCCCGGATCGGCCGCGAGCGCGACGGCGCGCTGCCACGCGAAGAGCAGCTCGAGCACGCGCGCCGTGAGCTTCGTTTGCAGCTCGGCGCGCTCGCGGCGGAGGCGCTCCAGCGCGATCTCCTCGTCAGCGAAGACGATCCGGTCGAGCCGCCACGTCGCGCGCGCCTCGAGCCACAGGCTCGTGCCGCCGGACGCCGTCCTTCGCGCCGGATCGTACTCCGTTGGGGCCAGGTTCTCCGCTTCATCGACGAGGCGCGAGACGCGGAGCCGGAGCTCCGGGAAGAGCGACGACGTCCGCGCGCGCGACGCGATCGCGTCGATGCGCGCCTCGGGATCGAGGAGGCGGGATCGCCGCAGCGCCGCCTCGACGATCGCGCGGGCCATCGCCGGCGTGACCCGGACCGGCAGCGGGAGCGGCGGCTCGGCTTCGGCTGGCTGCGCGGGCGGAGGTGGTTCCTGGAGCTCGATCTCCGGCGCCGCGCGTGGCGGGCTCGGGGTCGCGGGGGCAGGCTTCAGCCGAGGCGCCGCAGGTTCGGCGACGGCGGACGGTGGAGACAGCGCGCCAGGGCGGGCGGATAGCCGCTCGAGGGGGATGCTCGCGAGCAGCATGCCGGTGAGGGAGCGCTCGCCGCCTTCGAGCCGAGCGATCCCGAGCTCCACCGCGAGCCAGAACGGCTGCGCGCTGCCAGGGGACGCAGCCCAGAGCTCGTGGGGCTGGGTGTCCAGGCGGTCCACGCGCGGGTCGAGCGCCGTGGGCTCGTCGTCGAGGGGGAGCTCGGCGCGCGCCTGCCACGTGAACAGGGCGCAGGCGAGCGCGCCGAGGAGGAAGAGAGCGGAGCTTGCGATGGATCGGTGGTTCGGGTGCACGCGAGGTGGGTCGACCGCCGCGCGTCGCGAGTTGCGTGCGACGGGTCGGCCGGCTCGCTCAGCGGCCCCGCGAAGGCGTGCGCGCCCGTGTGGCGAAGCTCCGCCAGAGCTCCGCTCCGCCGCCCAGGGATCGGCCCCGCTCAGCGCCAAGGCCCGGCCCGGCGCCCGGGGAGCGGCCCCGCTCCGCGCTGGTGCGCCGGAGCGCCTCGCTGGCGTGAGGCGGACCGCTGCGTCGGAGCAGCTCGCTCGAACCGCCACGGGTCGCCGCGACCGCCTGCGCGATCTCCTCCGGCGTCGGCGCCGTTCCTGACGGGAAACGGGCTGGTCCCTGGCTCGCCGCGCCGCGGGTCGCCGCGACCGCCTGCGCGATCTCCTCCGGCGTCGGCGCCGTTCCCGAGGAGAAGCGCGCCGGCGCCTGGTCGGGCAACGCGAGCGTCGGCTCTGCGACGAGCGTCGCGCTGCGCCCAGCCGCGACCGACTCGAGGTCGTGAGGCGCGGCCGCTCGGACGGCCTCGGCGGCCACGTCGCTGATCGTGGCCGGCGCAGCAGGCTCCACGCCGCTGCTCGTGACGACCGCCGCCGCAGCCGCCTCGACGTCTGCGTCACCGCTGGCGACCGGCGCGCTCGACGCCAGCAGGGCCGTGGTCACCGAGCCTCCGCTCGCGCCGACCACGGCCACAGGCTCGCCGTGTTCTCCGCTGGCACCGGGGATCGACAGCGATGCCGTCCCCGCGGCGCTCGCGTCAAGCGCCGGGGATGCCGCATCGCCGACGTCACCCTCGAGGCGCCGCTCCGCGACGTTCATCGCCGCAGTGGGGTTGCCCGGCGGGATCTCGCTCGTCAGTTCCGGCGCAGAGGCCGGACGCTCCCCCGAGGTCTCGCCTGCCAGCGCTGGAGCAGAAGCCGGTAGCTCCTCCGAGGCCTCGCCCGTCAGCGCTGGCGCAGAGGCCGGTGGTTCCTCCGAGGACGGCCTCGGCGAAGCCGGCAACGCGCGTGGCACAGCGACCTCGAGGCCAACCGCGAAAGGCTCGAACAGCTCGCCGGCGAGCCAGCCCGTGCACATACGAAGGTTCGCGCCGGACGGGATGTCGCGCACGAACATGTCCCCGAAGAGCGCGTCGATGGCGAGATCGCGCTGCTCAACCACGGGCCGCTCCCAGCTCGGGAGCACCGCGACGAGGCGGATCGCGAGCTGCCCTTCCGGGCGACGCGCCCGCGCTCGCGCGAGCGTCCTGGGACGCACTTCCCAGTAGAGGTAGATCGTCTCGTGATCGACCGCGATACCGACGATCTCGTCGACGTCATACCGCGCCGGGAGCTCCGCCCGCTCGTCGCGCAAGGCCGCCGTCAGACCCAGCGCCACCCCCGCGGCGACGGGCGACGCCGTCGCTTCGGCACCTGCAGGCGAAGGATCTCCCGGAGGCTGCACCGGAACGCCGCCAGGCACTCCGGCGACGGGCCCGGGCTGCCCTTGGTGCTCGCTCGCGATGGCGGCCCCGCGTGGCTCGGTCGCGCCATCGTCCCGCGCGAACGGAGCAGGGGAAGCCTCCGCGGCGGCGCTCTCCGCCTCCTCCGCGTCCGCCTCCTCCGCGGCCGCATCCTCCGCGTCCGCATCCTCCGCGTCCGCATCCTCCGCGTCCGCATCCTCCGCGGCCGCGCCCCGCGCTTCCACGCCTGCCCCCTGCCCGCGTGCCGCGCTCTCGATCAGCCTCTCCCGGAGCCGCCGCGCGTCCTCGTCCTCCGGCGCTCGCGCGAGGATCTCGTCGAGCATCGCGATGGCGCGGTCCGTGTGCCCCTGGGACGCATAGATCTCGGCGAGCGTCGTGGTGGACCGCGGCGGGGGCGGGGGCGGGGGCGGCGGCCACTGCTCCGGCGGCACCTCGCCGCGCAGCGCGCGCGCGGTCTCCGGCATGTGCAGGCCCCGCTCGACCACGCGCGAGAGCAGATCGCGCGCCCGCCCGAGGAAGCCGCGGAGGCGGGCCCGCTCCGGCTCGCTCTGCGCGGTGCGCGCCACGATCTCGTCGATGAGCTCGACCTTCGTGAGCAGGCGCGGCCGCGGCACCCCGAGCCCCTCGGCGCGCGCTATCAGCTCCTCCCGCGTCAGCCCGTCGAGCTCCCGGCGCTCCATCGCCGCCGACGCTACCACATCCGACGCTCGCTCACCCTCGCCGGACCGCTCAGCGAAACGCCCCCTCCGCCGCCGGATCCGCGCTGATCGACGCGAGCCGCGCGCGCGCCGCCTCGGCGTCTCGCGCGATCTGCGCCTTGAGCTCCGGCAGCCCGGAGAACCGCCGCTCCTCGCGCAGCCGGGCGATCAGGTGCACGCGCAGCGCCGCGCCGTAGAGATCCTCGTCGACGTCGAAGAGGTGCACCTCGAGGTTCGGGCGCGCCTGCCTCGACGCCTCGACCGTCGGGCGGACGCCGAGGTTGGCCACGCCGCGCGCGAGCGCGACCGCGCGGCCCGACGAGGTCACCCGATCGACGAGCGTCGCGTACACGCCGAACGGCGGGAGCGCCTCGTCGATCTCGTCGATGTTGCAGGTGGGGAAGCCGATCGTCCGGCCCCGCTTTGCCCCCTGCGCGACGACGCCGGACAGCATGTGCGGGCGCGACAGCATCCGCTCGGCCGACTCGAGATCCCCGCGCACGAGGGCCGCCCGGACGCGGGTGCTCGACCAGGCCCCCTCGGCGTCGCCGACGAGCGGGTGCGATCGCGTCTCGAAGCCGAGATCCTCGCCGAGGCGCCCGAGGGTCGTGAAGTCGCCGGCGCGCCCGCGGCCGAACCGAAAGTTCGCGCCGACCAGGACGACGCGCGCCGCGAGCCGATCGAGCAGCACGCGCCGCACGAACTCCTCCGGCGTCTGGGCCGCGAACGCGCGGTCGAACGTCACCGCGTCGACCCGGATCGTCGGCTGCACGCGCTGGATGAGCTCGATCTTGCGCGGCAGCGCCGTCAGCGTCGCCGGCGGGGTCCGGCCGAGGACGCTCGCAGGGTGCGGGGCGAACGTGAGCGCCACCGGCTCGAGCCCCCGCCGCTCCGCGTCCAGCGCCGCGTCGGCGAGCAGCGCCTGGTGCCCCAGATGAACGCCGTCGAAATTGCCGATGATCACCAGGCTGCCCCGCGGCCCGGCCGCGGCGCGCCCGCCCTGCCCGGAAGCGGCGGCGGCGAAATACTCCACGGCCGCTACCTAGCCCGAAGCAGCGCCGAACGAAATGCGGGTGGACGCACCTGAGAGCAGCGCCGCCCGTCACGATACGCACGTACAGCCAAGCGATCGCTGTACAGAGTCGCTTGACGTGCCCATGTCCGACTGATAGAGCCGCGCTCCCCGAAACGGGCTGGAGGCGCGCCGTGTTCAAGAGAGTCAGTATCTTCTCCGGCAACGCCAATTTCCCGCTTACCCAGGAAATCTGTCAGGTCCTGGAGCAGCCGATGGGGAAGTCGCGTGTGTCGCGCTTCTCGGACGGCGAGACGTTCTGCGTCATCCAGGAGAACGTCCGCGGCGTCGACACCTACGTCGTGCAGCCCACCTGCTCGCCGGTCAACGACAGCGTGATGGAGCTCCTGATCATGGTCGACGCGCTCCGCCGCGCCTCGGCCGGCTCCATCACGGCGGTCATCCCCTACTACGGCTATGCCAGGCAGGACCGGAAGGTCGCGCCGCGGACGCCGATCACCTCGAAGCTCGTCGCCGACCTCATCGTCGCCGCCGGGGTGAACCGGATCGTCGCGCTCGACCTGCACGCCGGGCAGATCCAGGGGTTCTTCAACATCCCGTTCGACCACCTGTTCGCGATGCCGGCGCTGCTGGAGCACCACCTCCGCGAGCACTACGGCAAGGACGTGGTCATCGTCTCCCCGGACGCCGGCGGCGTGGAGCGGGCCCGCGCCTACTCGAAGCGCCTCCAGGGCACGCTCGCGATCATCGACAAGCGCCGCGAGCGGGCGAACGAGAGCGAGGTCATGAACATCATCGGCGAGGTGGCCGGCAAGCACTGCCTCATCCTCGACGACCTCATCGACACCGCCGGCACCCTGGTGAACGCCGCCAACGCCCTGATGAAGCAGGGCGCCAGGAGCGTCGCCGCCTGCGCCACGCACCCGGTCCTGTCCGGGCCAGCGGTCGAGCGCATCAAGGACTCGCCCCTCACCGAGGTCGTGGTGACGAACTCGATCCCGCTCTCGGACGAGGCGAGGGCCTCCGGTAAATTCAAGGTCGTCTCGGTGGCGCGGCTGCTCGCCGAGGCGATCCGCCGCATTCATCACTCGGACTCGGTGAGCTCGCTCTTCGTCTGACCGGCCGCGCGCGTTCGGCGGCGGGACGCACCGGCGACGCAGGTCGCCCGCGCACCCTCGCCAGAACACACCAAAGACACAAAACGCGCCCTCCGGCGACGAAGGCTCGACTTTCTCTTCTCCGTTCTGCTATAGCGCCGCACCCTACGCCGGGGTGGACCGCGCACCGCGGACCCCCGGATCACTTCTGGAGCCGTCGTCATGGACATCATCAAGCTCAACGCCACGAGGCGCGAGGATAGCGGCAAGAGCGCGTCGAGCCGCCTGCGCCGCGCCGGACAGATTCCCGCCATCGCCTACGGGCGCGAGCTCGCGCCGCAGTCGGTCGCCATCTCGCCGAAGGCGCTCCTTCAGGTGCTCGGCTCCGACCACGGCAAGAACTCCGTGGTCGAGCTGGCCATCGAGAACGGCCAGACGCTCACCGTCATGGTGCGCGACTACGACTACCACCCCATCTCGCGGGAGCTCGTCCACGCCGACTTCATCCAGGTGAAGCTCGACCAGCCCGTCGACGTGCAGATCCCCTTCCGCTGCGTTGGCAAGCCGAAGGGCGTGGTCACCGGCGGCGTGCTCCAGCAGATCTTCCGCACGATCCCCGTGCGCTGCCTGCCGGAGAAGATCCCGTCGTTCGTCGAGATCGACGTGACCGAGCTCGACGTGGGCGACTCGTACAAGGCCAGCGGGCTGAAGCTGCCGGAGGGCGTGAAGGCGCTCCTCGCGGACGACCAGACGATCGCCGTCGTCAACGCGCCCGAGAAGGCAGGCGCCGAGGAAGAGGCGAAGCCCGCCGCTGGCGCTGCGCCGGCCGCTGGCGCGGCCGCTGCGCCGGCCGCTGGCGCGGCCGCTCCCGCGAAGGGCGCAGCCCCTGCGGCCGACAAGAAGGACAAGAAGTAATCCGGGAGCGGGCCGCCTCGCGCCTCCGCACCGCGAGGCGCGCGCGGCCCGCCCTGCCCCGCTTCCCCGCCTGCCTCGCCTGCCTCGATTCCAGGGACTCAGCAGAACCAGCTCGTCATGCTGCTCGTGGTCGGCCTGGGGAACCCCGGCAAGGAATACGCTGCTCACCGGCACAACGTCGGCTTCATGGCCATCGACGCCCTGGCCGACGAGGTCCGGGCGGATCCGTTCCGCGAGAAGTTCTCGGGCGTCCACGCGCGGGCAGAGATCGCCGGACAGCAGGCGATCCTGCTCAAGCCGATGACCTACATGAACGACTCGGGGCGCAGCGTGCAGCCGGCGATGGCCTTCTTCAAGGTCGCGCCCTCCGAGCTGATCGTGCTCCACGACGAGCTCGACCTGCCGTTCGGCACGGTTCGCCTCAAGGTCGGCGGCGGGCACGCGGGGCACAACGGGCTGCGCTCGATCATCTCGCACGGCGGGACGGGCAACTTCGGGCGCGTCCGCCTCGGGGTAGGACGGCCGCCGGCGGGTTTTCGGGGCGAGGTCGCGGATTACGTCCTGTCGGGGTTCGACGCCGTCGAGCGCGCGAGCCTGCCCGACTGCTTGAAGCAAGCTGTCCAAAGTGTGCTAGAAGTCGCCGCCCGCGGCTTCGACGCCGCGATGAACGTTCGAAACACCCGGCCCAAGCCGGGCAAGAGGCAGAAGGGTGAAGGGGATGGGTCGACAGATCCAGCCCCTGCCGCGAAGGACGGGAAGGGTCCCCTCCCCCCGACGCAGAAGCCCTGATCCTCTACGGGACAGCCTGCCGAGCTCGCCGGTGCGTCGCTCGACAGGCTGTTCCTTTCCTCGCTCCGGGGCACCGCCCCGGGGCCATTGGCCGAGAGGGAAGACTGAATGAGCCGACAGGTAACGGCGCCCGGGCGCGCCAGAGAGTACGAAACGATCTACATCCTGCGACCTGACATCGACGCCGACGGCGCCGAGCGGATCGGGTCGCGCCTCGCCGAGGTCGTCGGCCGCGAGTCGGGCCGGCTGACCAAGGTCGAGACGTGGGGGCGCCGCCGCCTCGCGTACGACATCGCGAAGCACCGCCGCGGCGTTTACGTGTACCTGAAGTACCTCGGGGGCGGGAAGGTCGTCTCCGAGATCGAGCGCAACCTGCGCCTCTCCGACGGCGTGCTGAAGTACCAGACGGTGCTCGTGCGCAACGACGTCGAGGTCGAGGGCGTCACGATCGCCGACGACGACGTGAAGTTCGAGCGCCTCGAGCTCGCGCCGCTGGAGGACGACCGCGACGATTCGCGCGAGCGCCAGCTCGGCCTGATCGAGCCGGAGCGCCGCATCGACCGGAGCTCCGAGCAGGCCCCGGCGAGCGATCTCGACGAGGGCGAAGAGGGCGAGGCGGAAGGCGCCGCCGACGAGGAGGAGAGCTGAGCTATGAACGGCCGCAACAGTGACATGGGCCGCAACGGCGGCGCTGACTACGACGATCGCGACTTCGGGCGCACGCCCGACCTGAACGCGGACGCCCCGGGGCGCCGCCGCACGGGCCGGAAGCGCGTCTGCCGCTACTGCGCGGACAAGGCGCTGGTCATCGACTACAAGGACCCGCAGGCGCTCAAGTACTTCATCTCGGAGCGCGGCAAGGTCGTCCCGCGCCGCATCAGCGGCAACTGCGCGCGCCACCAGCGCAAGGTGACCCTCTCGATCAAGCGCGCGCGCAACATCGCGCTCTTGCCGTTCACCGTCACGGCGTAGGAGGTCGATCATGGCAACCCACATCCATGTGGTCCTCACGGAGGACCTCCACAACGTCGGCAAGAGCGGCGAGCTCGTGAAGGTTCGCCCCGGCTTCGCGCGCAACTACCTCATCCCGCGCGGCCTCGCGGTGGGCGCCACCGCCGAGAACGTGTCCCGCATCGAGCACGAGAAGCGGGTCGCCGAGTCGCGCGCCGCCAAGACGCGCTCCGAGGCGGAGCAGCTCGCGGGCAAGCTCAACCAGGTCAAGGTCACCATCAGCCGCCCGGTCGGCGAGGGCGACAAGCTGTACGGCTCGGTCACGGCGCGCGACATCGAAGAGGCGCTCGCCGCGCAGGGCTTCAGCGTCGACCGCCGCCGCATCGAGACCGACACGATCAAGACGCTCGGGGCCCACCCCGTCGTGATCCGCCTCGCCCCGTCCATCACGGCGTCGGTCGAGGTCACGGTCGCCGCCAAGTAGCGCAGCGCCGGGGAGCGCGGCTCAACCCGCGCTTCCCCGCTCCCCCTTCCAGCCGCGCTCCCTCTCCAGCCGCACCCTAAGAGCGGCGGTCCCCCGCACAGGAGACGGGTCCAGATCGGCGTTTTCGGCGCGGAAGCGCACTCCAGTGCGCTGAGCACCGAAAACGTCGAGATGGGCCCGTATCCGAAGCGGGTGACCGCCGCTTCAGCCGCGCTTCCGCCTCACCCACCCCCGCGCGACGTCGTGCCCCCGCGCCACCGCGCGCAGCATGAGCGCCGCGTCCCCCCACCGCGCTCGCCCCTCCCAGACGAGGCTCGCCAGCATCCCGGCGCAAAAGGCGTCGCCTGCGCCCGTCGGATCGTGCGGGCGCACCGGGCGCGGCGCGACGGCGCGCTCGCCCTCGGGACCGAGCAGGAGCGTCTCCCGCGCGCCATCGGTGACGACCAGCGTCGCCTCGGGGCGGAGGCGCTCGCGGAGCGCGCGCGCCGTCGTCCCCAGCACGTCGAGATCGCCGGCGCTGCACTTCACGAGATCCGCCTGCCCGAACAGCCGGAAGCAGCCGCGCACGCCTGCGCCGGCGTCGGAAACCGACACGGCGCCGGCCTCCGCGCCGGGAACGGACGCGGCGCGCTCGGCGCGCGGCCACATCCGCGGGCGTGCGTTGACGTCGACCGAGACGGCGCACCCTTCGCGGCGAGCGCTCGCGGCCGCCCGCGCCAGCGCGCCGCTCGCCCCGCGCACCGGCGCGATCCCGGTGAAGTGCACGACCCGGGTCTGCCATCGTTCTGGCAGCGCTGCAGCGAGCGCCTGCGCCTCGCTCTCGCCCTGCCTGTACCCGGCGAAGCGCGCCTCGCCGCGCTCGATCGCCACGAGCATCAGGCCTGTGCGCGCCGCGCTCAGCGAGAGCCGTCCCACGTCGATGCCGGCCGCCGCGACCTCGTCCCTCAGCCCGCGCCCCATCGCGTCATCGCCCAGCGCGGCGCACAGCCCCGAGCGTATGCCGAGCCGGACGAGCGCCGTCGCGGTGTTCACCGCCCCGCCCCCCGGCACACGGCGCAGCAATTTCGCTTGCTCGAGCGGAATGCCTTCGGGCGCATAGAGATCCCACAGCGCTTCACCGACGCAGACCACCTCGGCGGGCTCAATCCTTGTATGGCGTGTAGTGTGATCCACAATGGCGGCTCCCCGCGATGGCTCACGCCGAGGCGCGAAGCGTCATCGCAGCTGAGTCAAGCGCGAAAAGAAATGGCGATGAGACCGGGGTTGCTCAATTTCCATACCTCGCCGCCGGCGGTGGCGCCTCGCCGCGAGGCCCCTCGGCAGCGGTCGCCAAGGAGGCCTCCGCGAAAGCGTCCGAGCAAGCTTCTGAGCCTGCCTCCGACCATGCCTCCGATCATGGAAGAGCGCCCCCTCAACGTGGAACCTGCATTGGGATGCCCACCGCACGAACGCTCACTGCAATGCAAACAGAAACCCTTCTCAGGGCTGCCCATGTTCTGGTAGACGGAAATCAACCCTGCACCCGACGCCCCGGAGGAACGTTTCCTCTCCGGGGCGTCGCCCATTTCGGCACCTGTGGAAAAGCTCGGGGCGGGATGGGGGGAATCGGTGGGGAGGAGAAGCACGGATGATGAGAATGATGGAGCGCCGCGGCCAACGGCCTCAGAGGATCGAGCCTCCCATCGTCGCCGGACGCGTGCCGCCGCACGACCTCGACGCCGAAGCGGCGGTGCTCTCCGCCATCCTGCTGCACCGCGACGCGCTCGATCGGGTGCTCGAGATCCTGAAAGCGGACCACTTCTACAGCGAGGCGAACAGCCGCGTCTACGAGGCCGCGCAGGAGCTCGCGGCCGCCGGCACGCCCATCGACATCGTCTCGGTCGCGTCGTGGCTGCGCGACCGGGAGCGTCTTGCCCAGGTGGGCGGCGCGGCGTACCTCGCCCAGCTCGCGGACGCGACGCCCGCGGTCGCGCACGTCGCAGCGCACGCGCGGGTCGTCTACGAGAAATGGCGGGTGCGGCAGCTCATCGCCACGTGCCAGCGCGTCGCGGCCGAGGGGTACGGCGACGTCGGGGTGGTGCAGGAGTACATCGACGGCGCCGAGCAGGCGGTCTACCAGCTCGCGCGCACGCCCCAGGGGACGGCGACCCAGCCGATCGCCCAGGTGCTCAAGGCCGCGTTCGAGCAGATCACCGCCGCCGCCGAGCGCGGCGACCGGATCACCGGCATCTCGACCGGGTACGAGAAGCTCGACGCCAAGACGGCAGGCCTGCACGACGGCGACCTCTCGATCATCGCCGCCCGCCCCGGCATGGGCAAGACGTCCTTCGTCCTCAACCTCGCCGTGAACGTGGCGTCGCCGCGCACCGTGAGCTCCCCGGGGCCCGACCAGTTCGGGCACGGCGTCGAGCGGCACGATCCCGGCTTCGGCGCCGCCGTCTTCTCGCTCGAGATGCCCCGCGAGCAGCTCGCGACACGTATGGTCTGCAGCGAGGGCCGCGTCGATGTCGGCAAGCTCCGCCAGGGCTTCCTGCAGCCCGACGACTGGCGCCGCCTGACGGAGGCCGCCTCGTTCCTGTCCACCCTGCCCATCTGGATCGACGACACGCCGGCCATCTCCCTCCTCGAGCTGCGCGCCAAGGTGCGGCGCATCCAGGCCGAGTACGACCGGCCGCCCAGCGACGGCAGCTCGGGGCGGCGCATCGGGCTCATCGTCATCGACTACCTGCAGCTCATGAAGGGGCGGGACGGCGTGAGCAGCCGCGAGCAGGAGATCAGCGAGATCTCCCGTGGGCTCAAGCAGCTCGCGAAGGAGCTCAAGGTGGCGGTCATCGCGCTCTCCCAGCTGAACCGCGCTGTCGAGACCCGGACCACCAAGGACAAGCGCCCTCAGCTGTCGGACCTCCGCGAGTCGGGCGCGATCGAGCAGGACGCCGACAACATCATCTTCATTTACCGCGACGAGTACTACAACCCGGAGACGACCAACCACAAAGGCATCGCCGAGCTCATCGTCGCCAAGCAGCGCAACGGGCCGACGGGCAAGGTGCTCACGCGGTTCACCTCCTCGTGCACCCGGTTCGACAACCTCGCGCCCGGCGACTACCCGGAGATGGCCGACGACGAGTAGGCTGCGGCGCACGACATGTCCGCCTGGTACGTCCCTGCCCTCCTCGCCGCGCTCTGCATGGCCGGTCACTACCTGATGCTGCGCGCGGCGGCAGGCCGGCTCGGAGACGCCCTTGGCGCGCTGTGCGTCGAGGGCACGGCGGCCGTCGGGATCCTCGTCTTCCTCCTCATCCGCCCTGGCACGGAGACGCCTCCGTCGGCCCAGGGGGTGCTCTGGGCCTGCGCCGCCGGCCTGTGCATCAGCGGCGTCGCGACGCTCACCTTCATGGCGCTCCGCATCGGCGGTCCGGTGACTGCGACAGGGCCGATCGTGTTCGCCGGCGGCATCGCGATCGCCGCGCTCTTCGCGCCGCTGCTCTTCGGTGAGGAGTTCACCGCGCGCCGCGCGCTCGGCGTCGGGCTGGGGCTCGCCGCCCTCCTCGTCCTCGCCACCGAGCGCTCCTGACCCAAGGCGCGCCGCGGCCGCGCATCGGAGTCGGAAGAGGACCGATGACCCGCTCGCCCGAGTGCCCCCGCCCCCCCAGGAGCCCCGCGCGCGCGGGGCGCGCCGCGCGCCACGCCCTCCGCTCGGCGCGCCTCTTCGCGCTCGCGTTCGCCTCAGCGACCTGCGCGCCTCCCGTGCAGGGCGGCAGCGTCGTCGTGTCCTCCGGCGCTATCGAGCGCCTCGGCATGCTCTGCCGGTGGGGGCGCGGCGGCGCGGAGCAGGGCGATCTCTGCCCGAGGGATGGCGGCGCCGCGCAGCCGGCGCGCGTCCGGCGGATCACGGGGCCCGCAGACGCGCTCTCCGGTCCGCTCGCGGCGGGGCGGCCCGGCGACTACGTGCTCGAGAACGACGAGATCGCCGTGGTCGTCGATCAGCTCGGCCCCGGCACTGGCCTCGCCGAGAGCGGCGGCAACCTCATCGACGCGGCCGACGCGCGGGCGCGCCGCGACGAGCTCGGGCAGCTCGTCACGCGGCTCGGCGCGCCGCCGCGGCAGGTGATCTACCGCGACATCACGACGGGCGGCGGCGAGGACGGCGCCGCCTGGATCGAGGCGCGCGGCGAGGTGCGCGGGCGCGATCTCGCCGGCGGCGCGCTCTCCGTCACCACCCGCTACACGCTTCGGCCGCGCGATCGGGCGGTCTTGATCGCGACGTCGCTCCAGAACGACGGCGACCGCCCGGTCGAGGCGCTCAACCTCGGCGACATCGTCCACTGGGGCGCGGCGGAGCACGTCGCGCCCGGCATGGAGCCGGGGCTCCGCGGCGAGCACGAGGCGCCGTACCTGGCCGGCGTCGGGGCCGGCGTCGCGTATGCGCTCGCCCCGGTGGACGGCGCGGCGGTCCGCGCGCGGAGCGGCGAAGGCTTCAGCGACGTGACGTTCGCGCGGCAGGCCGCGCTGCCGCCCGGCGGGCGCGCCGCGTACCAGCGGATCCTCGCGGTCGCGCCGCGCGGCGACTCGCTCGCCGTCGAGACGGAGCTCTTCTTTCTCGGCGGCGGCGCGCCCGGCGGCGTCTCGCTCGAGCTCGTGGACGGGCGCGGCGCGCCGCTCCCGCCCCTCGCCGGCAAGGCGACGCTGACGCCGATCGCCGAGGACGGCGCCGCGCCGCCCGCCGCCGCGCTCGATCTGTGGTTGCGAACCGGCGATAGCGCGCCGCTCGCCGCCGAGGCGCCGCCCGGCCTCTACCTCGTCGGCTTCGAAGGGAGCGGCCGCCGCGCGCTGGGGAGCGCTCGGATCCGGATCCGCGCCGGCGAGATCGCCCCCGCGCGGCTCACGCTCTCCGGCGCCGGCCGGCTCTACCTCGGGGTGCACGAGGGCGGCGCCTCGGCGCCCGCCGCGACCGCCGATCCCCTCGGCCCGCTCGCGCCGGCGAAGGTCAGCCTCTTCGACGCCGCGACCGGCAAGGCTCTATCGCCGCCCCGGCTCGCGCTCCTGGGCGAGCTCGATGTCTCCCTGCCTCCTGGGCGCGTCCGGGTCGTCGCCTCGCGCGGACCGGAGTACGCGCTCGCCGAGGCGACGGTCGACATCGCGGACGGCGGGACGTCGCGGCTCGATCTCACGCTGGAGCGGGTGGTCGACACGTCGGGCTACATCGCCTGCGACCTCCGGCAGCACACGGCGCAGAGCGCCGACGCGGGCGTCTCCTCGGCGGTGCGGCTCCAGTGGAGCGCAGCGGAAGGCGTGGAGTGCGCGGTGGCGAGCGAGCACAACCTCGCCTCGGATCTCCAGCGGGACGTCGCCGCCCTGCGGCTCGATTCGCGGCTTCGCATGCTCCCGGGCGTGGAGCTCACGAGCGGCCGGAGCGGCGCCGGGATCGGGAGCCTCAGCGTGTTTCCGCTCGGCAGCGAGGCGGCCGCGCCCCGCGAGGGCGCGCTGCGGTGGGTCGATGAGACCGCGAGCGAGATCCTGCGCGAGGTGCGCGCCCTGCCCGGCGAGCGCGTCATCCAGGTGAGCCGGCAGCACGGCGGCGGCTCACCGCTGCACGGATCCGGGGCGCCGCAGGTCGCGCCGGATCAGGGCCCGAGCCTGCTCGCGCAGCTCGTCGGGGACGGCGCCGGCGCCGATGCCGTCGAGGTCTGGACCGGGCGCGACGCGGCCGCGCGGGACCGTGCGCTCGAGGAGCTCTGGGCGCTGCTCCGCGCGTCCCACCCGGTGACGCCGACGGCGACCAGCGACAGCCACGGGCTGCACGGCGCGGAGGCGGGTTACCCGCGCACGTACATCGCCGTGGCCGCCGATGATCCGGGCCGGCTCGACGTGGCCGATCTCGTCGCGGGCCTGCGACGCCGTCGCGACGTGGTGATCACGAACGGGCCGTTCGTGACGATGCGCCTCGGCGACACCCGCCAGGGCGGCGTCGCCGAGGCGCGTCGCGGGTCCCGGGGCGGGCCGCTGTCGCTCTCGATCCGCGTCGAGCGCGCCCCGTGGGTCGACGCGCGCGAGCTCCACGTGCTCGTCGGTGGCGTCGCGATCGGCGCGCCGATCCCGCTGGAAGGCGCGCGCACCACGCCGGCAGGCGCGCTCCTCGACGAGATTGCGATCCCTGTCGTCCTCGGAGCCGGCGGCGGGCGGCGACCGCCACGGCCCGGCGCCCGCGCCGGCGCAGCACCCGGCGACCGCAGGCCTGGGCAGAGCGCGCACGGCGCGATTTCCGTCGCCGAGGACACCTTCATCGTCGCGATCGTCCAGGGCCGCCGGCCGCTCGAGCCGGTGCTCGCGGGAGATCCGGGCGAGATCCTGCCGTTCGCGATGACGGCGCCGCTCTGGATCGACGCCGACGGCGACGGCCGCTCCCTCGGCCGCGCCGCAGCGCCGTGAGCGCGGCGAGCTCCGTGGCGCGCCAGGCACGGCAGCGCAGCCCCGCATGAAGAGGGCAGCACGCGTCGCCGCAAGCTGTCCGGCGCCTGGCCCGGCTGTGCCGCATTACGTGTAGCTGTTCAGCTTTGCTTTCGAATCGTCCTTGGTGCGCGCTTGGCGCGCGAAAGAAGCGAGCAAAGAGGATTTCAACGCAAAGACGCCAAGAGCGCAAAGGCGCAAAGGCGCAAAGGCGCAAGGATGTATGAAGTTTGTTCTTTTTTGCGGCTTTGCGACTTTGCGTCTTTGCGTTGAAATCTCTCTCCGGATCCATCGCCGGACTCCTGGCTGGAGCTCCAGGACGACGCGAGCGCACCGACGGCGCCAATGGATCTGTACGATTGATACGGCGCCCTTGGTGCGTGCTCGTCGAGAAACGACCTGCACCAAAGGTCACGACCAGCGCTGGCGCTCGTTTGCGAGGCCGCGGACAGGTCACGACCTATCGCGGAGGATCTTTTCGGCCCCGGAGGCAGGTCCCGATCTCAAGAAATGGATCTTTTCATACAAGTGGCCAGGTCGCGACCAGGCCATCGGCTCACGAGCAGCCTCCGCGCCAGGTCGCGACCTCGCCGTCGGCTCACGAGCAGCCTCCGCCCCAGATCGCGACCTCGCCGTCGGCTCACGAGCAGCCTCCGCGCCAGATCGCGACCTCGCCATCGGGTCACGAGGAACCTCCGCGCCAGATCGCGACCTTGCCGTCGGCTCACGGGGAGCCTCTGCGCCAGGTCGCGACCTCGCGGAGGGCACCCAAACGAGCGGCCGGAGGGGATCGCTTTTCGTTTGCCTCCCGCGCGCCCGGGCAACATGGACCGCGGCGCATGCGAACCGAGCGGCTCGCCGCTGACGCGGCATCCATCGCACGGGCCGCCGAGATCCTCCGCCGCGGCGGGCTCGTCGCCTTCCCCACGGAGACCGTATACGGCCTCGGCGCGCGCGCCGACGACGCGTGCGCGGCGCGCGGCATCTTCGAGGCGAAGGGGAGACCGCCAGGCAACCCCCTGATCGTCCACGTCCCCGATATCGCGTCGGCACGCGCCCTCGCGGACGGCTGGCCGGCGGACGCGGAGCGGCTCGCGCAGGCCATGTGGCCAGGGCCCCTCACCCTGATCGTCGCGCGCCGGCCCGACCGCGTCGCCGACGTGGTCGCCGCCGGCGGGCCGACGGTCGCGATCCGCATCCCCATCCACCCGGTCGCGCGCGCCCTGCTCGACGCGGTCGGGCTGCCGATCGCCGCGCCGAGCGCCAACCGCTCCACCGAGATCTCGCCGACCACGGCCGAGCACGTCGAGAAGAGCCTCGGCGGGCGCATCGACGCGATCCTCGACGGCGGGCCGACCGCCGTCGGCATCGAGTCCACCATCGTCGACGTCACGCGCTCGCCGGCCCGGGTGCTCCGCCCGGGGCACGTCACGGCCGAGGCGATCGCCGCGCTCGTGCCACTCCAGGCGGCCGCCGGGCTGATCACCGCCCCGGCCGAGCGCGCCCCGTCCCCGGGGACCCACGCGCGCCACTACGCCCCTCGCGCGCAGGTCGCGCTGGTCCCCGCGCAGGCCGTCCGCGGCGAGCTCGATCGCGCCGTGCAGGCCGGGTCGCGCGCCGGCGCCATCGAGCACGGCAGCCGCACCGCGACCGGGCCGCACGCCGAGCTCCTCCCCGGCGATCCCACCGGCTACGCCGCGGCGCTCTACGCCGCGCTGCACCGGCTCGAGGACGCCGGCTGCGACGTGATCGTCATCGCCGCCGTCCCCGAGGATCCCGCGTGGGACGCCGTGCGGGACAGGCTGACGCGCGCCTCCGCGGCCCCCTGAGCAAGCGCCGCACGCCCATCGATCACCAACGTTTACGTGGACGTTTACGTGGTCGTGGACGTTTACGTGGTCGTGGTCGTGGTCGTGGTCGTGGTCGTCAACGATAGGCCGTGAACGACCACGACCACGACCACGACCACGTAAACGTCCACGTAAACGTTCGGATGTGGGAGAACGCGGCGCGAAGCTTGGTTGACGCCTGGGGGTCGCTGCCGAGGGTGCGTTTTCATCCCCCGAACTGCCGGTTTGTGGCAAATCAGGGTCGCCCGCCCGCTGGGTGAGCTACCTTCCCCGCTCGACTCGCGCCCCTCGTCGATCCCATGCCGGCAACGTCCCGCGCCGCCGTCCACAACCTCGCGACCACCCTCGGCCTCGCTGCGCTGCTCGTCGCCGCCCCCCAGCGCGCTGACGCCAGCCTGCTCGACGAGCCGCCGAAGCGCGCGAGCTTCAACCTGAACGAGACGGTCGCGCCGGAGCTGCCGCTCCTCCGCGCCTTCCACAACGCCGCCGTCGAGCGCCCCGGACCGTTCCGGCTCTACCTGAGCAGCGCCTACGGGAAATGGCGGCAGCAGCCGTGGTGGCAGCTCGCCTGGGGCGGAGCGCGGCCGGACGCCGCGGACGCGCTCGGCGAGCACGCGCTCGCCTCCCCTGCCCTCGGCTCCACGGCGTTCGCGAGCGCCTGGTCCCCCTTCACGCCCTTCGAGCTGCCCGGCACCCTCCGCCTCGATCCGGCCGCTCCGGCGTGGTTCCGCCAGCTCGATCCGATCCTCAGCCCGCCGGTGCTCGCGACCACGGGGCCGAGCCTCTCCTCGAACGGCTTCGATCTGCTCTGGGATCCGCCGAAGAAGCAGCCGCTTGACTGGCGTTGCCGCAGGGGTCCGGTCCAGTTCGCCCGGTACGGCGGCCAGCACGACGCCTTCGAGCTGGTGCGCTGCGACGGCTCCGTCGCGCCCGGCGCGCTGGATCGCCTGTCGATCATGGCCCGTCCGCCCGACGCGCCCGACCCGGGCGATCAGCTCCCCGACGAGCCCGACGCCGACACCTGGCAGCGGGCGCTCGAGTGGGTGCCCCAGGTCCGCCTCGTCCATCCGCGCCTGCTCTGGCTGCTCCAGCAGATCGCCGACGCCTTCCCGCGCCGCGGGATCCACATCTTCAGCGGATACAGGCCGCGCGCGACGACGACGCGCGACGCGCCGGCCGCGCGCAGGCCGACCTCCGGCACGCACCACAGCCAGCACGCCGAGGGGCGCGCCATGGACATCCTCGTGATGGGCGTCCCGAACACCGCGCTGTTTCAGTTCTGCCGCACGCTCGACGACGTGGGCTGCGGGTTCTACCCGAACAGCAAGTTCGTCCATGTCGACGTACGCCGCCCCGGCGCCGGGCGCGTCTTCTGGATCGACATCTCCGCCCCCGGCGAGCCGTCGGAATACGTCGACTCCTGGCCCGGCGTCGTCGAGAGCGGCGGGCTCTCCTGGGGAGGCGCGCAGGGAGCGCGCTCTGGCGGGGCCACGCCTCGCTGACGTCGCCTCCCCGCGGTCACCCTCGCACCTCGCACCTCGCACCTCGTGCCTCCACCCGCGCGACCGGCTGCTCCGCTGCCCGCTCCCGTTCCGGATGATGATGGAGCGCGCCTCGGGGCGCGGTGACTTGCCTCCCCGCGATCGGTGTTAAGCTTGGCTTCTTCCCCCTGGGCGCGCGACGCGAGACGGGGGCGGAGCTCGGCGAGCCGAGATCTGTCCCCCGCACCTCCGGCGGCCATGGCCGTCCCGCGGTCGCCCTGGAGAAAAAGGGTGCGAAATGGGCGAGTTGCGGACAGGGATGGTTGAGAAGATCGCGGCGATGCAGGACTTCGCGCTCTACCGCGATCTCGCGTGGGAGGGCACGTTCGAAGAGTACCTCCAGATCGTGCGCCAGAACCCGCAGGTGACGCGCAACGCGTTCCAGCGGGCGTACGACATGATCATCCGCTACGGCATCGAGGAGTACACGGACAACAAGAAGAAGCTGATCCGGTACAACTTCTTCAAGGACGAGATGCACGGCGGCGCCGACGCCGTGTACGGGCTCGACATCCCGCTGATGCGGCTCGTCCATGTGCTCCGTGCCGCCTCGGAGGGGTACGGCCCGGAGAAGCGCGTCGTCCTGCTGCACGGCCCGGTCGGCTCGTCGAAGTCGACGATCGCCCGGCTCCTCAAGAAGGGCATCGAGCACTACTCGACGACCCCCGACGGCGCGCTCTACACGTTCGACTGGGTGAACCTCGACGACGTCGGCATGGCCGGGACGGAGAGCGCCCGCTTCAAGTGCCCGATGCACGAGGAGCCGCTGCGCCTCGTCCCGCCGGCGTGGCGCGACCGCGCGTTCCGCGAGCTCGGCCTCTCGAGCGCGCAGCACCACGTCCGCACCGAGGGCGACCTCGACCCCGCGTGCCGCTTCATCTTCAACCGCCTGATGGACAAGTACGGCGGCGACTGGTCGAAGGTGATGCAGCACGTGCGCGTGCGCCGCCTCGTGCTCAGCGAGAAGGACCGCGTCGGCATCGGCACCTTCCAGCCGAAGGACGAGAAGAACCAGGACTCGACCGAGCTCACGGGCGACATCAACTACCGCAAGATCGCGGAGTACGGCTCGGACTCGGACCCGCGCGCCTTCAACTTCGACGGCGAGTTCAACATCGCGAACCGCGGCATCGTCGAGTTCATCGAGGTGCTGAAGCTCGACGTCGCGTTCCTCTACGACCTGCTCGGCGCGTCGCAGGAGCACAAGATCAAGCCGAAGAAGTTCGCCCAGACGGACGTCGACGAGGTCATCATCGGCCACACCAACGAGGCCGAGTACAAGAAGCTCCTGAGCAACGAGTTCATGGAGGCCCTCCGCGACCGCACGATCAAGATCGATATCCCGTACATCACGAAGGTGTCGGAGGAGATCCGGATCTACGAGAAGGACTTCAACAAGGAGAAGATCCGCGGCAAGCACATCGCCCCGCACACGCTCGAGGTCGCCGCGATGTGGGCCGCGCTCACCCGGCTCGAGGACCCGAAGAAGCACAACCTGTCGCTCGTCCAGAAGATGAAGCTCTACGACGGCAAGGTCCTGCCCGGCTACACGCAGGACACCGTGAAGGAGCTCCGCAAGGAGGCGTCGCGCGAGGGCATGGAGGGCATCAGCCCCCGCTACGTGCAGGACAAGATCTCGAACGCGCTCGTCAACGACCTCGGCGAGGGGACGATCAACCCCTTCATGGTCATGAGCGAGCTCGAGAAGGGCCTCCGGCACCACTCGCTCATCACGAACGACGAGCAGCGCAAGCGCTTCACCGAGTGCATCGGCATGGTGAAGCGCGAGTACGAGGAGATCGTCAAGAACGAGGTGCAGCGGGCGATCAGCGCCGACGAGGACGCGATCCAGAAGCTCGCCGCGAACTACATCGACTCGATCAAGGCCTACACCTTGAAGGAGAAGGTGAAGGACCGCTTCACCCGCGAGGACGTCGAGCCCGACGAGCGGCTGATGCGCTCGATCGAGGAGAAGATCGACATCCCCGAGAACCGCAAGGACGACTTCCGCCGCGAGATCATGAACTACATCGGCGCGCTCGCGGTCGACGGCAAGAAGTTCGAGTGGCACACGAACGACCGGCTGCGCCGCGCCCTCGAGCTCAAGCTGTTCGAGGATCAGAAGGACGCGATCAAGCTCCAGACCCTCGTGTCGAGCGTCATCGACAAGGAGACGCAGGAGAAGATCGACATCATCAAGACCCGGATGATCAAGTACTTCGGGTACAACGAGGTCTCGGCGCGCGACGTGCTCGACTACGTCGCCAGCATCTACGCGCGCGGCGACACGAAGTGACCTGCTGGGCGCGGCGCCTCGCGCGCCGCGCCGCCCCCATCAGTCATCAACGTAAACGTGGACGTTTACGTGGACGTGGTCGTGGTCGTGGTCGTGGTCGTCAACGGTTGGCCGTGAACGACCACGACCACGACCACGTAAACGACCACGACTACGTAAACGTCCACGTCCACGTAAACGTCCACGTTTACGTTGGGATGTAGGAGAACGCGGCGGGGGGCTTGGCTAACGCCTACGAACCGCTCGCGAGGCTCAGCCTTCGCGCCGGAGCCTCGCGAGCTCGCGCTCCAGCGAGGCCACCGTGCGCTTGAGGTCGCGGACCTCCTCGACGGTCGCCAGTCCCATCGCCTTGGCGAACGTCTCCTTCTGCTCCGAGGTGAACGAGGAGACCCGGCCGGGCACGCTCATCGCGGTCATGAACAGCCGCATGAACCGCTCGTCCTGCATCAGCTTCGCCACGTTCGGGTTCGCGGCGAGCTTCATGCCCTCGGTGACCAGTCTGTCCTTCAGCGCCATGCGGCCAGCGTAGCCGACTTTCGCGCGAGCGCGTCAGCCCACCTCGACCAGCACCGCCGTGATGTTGTCGCGCCCCCCGCGCCGATTCGCGAGGTCGATGAAGAGGTCGACCGCCACGTCGCCGCCCTTCGAGGCGATGCTCGCGACCTCCTCCTCGGCGTGGAGATACCCGTGCAGCCCGTCGGAGCAGAGCAGGTATCGATCGCCCTCCTCCACAGCGACGATCGAGGTGTCGACCTCGACGTAATCCCGGTTGCCGACCGCGCGCGTGATCACGTTGCGGTGGGGCGAGCTCTTGGCCTCGTCCACGGAGATGAGGCCGTTCTTGATCTGCCACGCGATCAGCGTGTGATCCTCGGTCATCTGCACCGCGGTCCCGTTGCGGACCTGGTAGATGCGGCTGTCGCCCACCTGGCCGGTCACGAGCGCGCCGCCGACGATGAGCGCCGCGCTGATCGTCGTGCCCATGCCGCTCTTGTCGCGATCGAGCTCGGCGATCGCGAAGACCATGTACGTCGCCGCCTGGATCGCGCCCTCGAGGATGCGCAGCACGGCGCGCGCCTTGGGCTGCGTCAGCGGCTCGTTCGGATCGCCGATGGCGGGCAGGCCCCGCTTCACCATGCCGTAGATCGTCTCGACCGCCTCGGCGCTCGCGACCTCGCCGGCCGCGTGCCCGCCCATGCCGTCCGCGACGATGTAGAGACGGAGCTCATCGTCCCGGAAGAACGCATCCTCATTGGCGCGCCGGTGGCGCCCGACATCGGTGCGGCCAAATGATTGGATCCTCATCGAGGTTGCCCGGTCCTTCGCTCGCCGTCCCGTGAGGAAATCCCCGAGGCGCCGGCGCGACTGTCGCACGATAAACTTCTTCAGCGGGGCCTGTCGAGTGGTCGGCGGCTCGGTTAGGATGGGCGAGCCAGCCATGGCACGAAGCTTCTCCGCGACCTGTGGGCCGGATGGCCTTCTCCAGCACCTGGCCGACCTGCGCAGCGCAGTCCCGTCGCCGTCGGGCGGGGTCGTCTTCGTCTCCGGACAGCTCGCCCAGCGCGCCTCGGGCGTCGCCGAGCTCGTCCGTAGCGCCTGGCGCGATGTCCCCGCCTGCGTCGTGCCGGCCGCGGGCGTGCTCAGCGAGCGCGGCGAGATCGAGGGGGACACCGGCGCGAGCGGCGTGCTGTGGTCCGGCGGGCAGGTCACCCCCTTCGCGCTGCCCGAGCGCGCCGAGGAGCCGGGCCGCCTGCTGCGCGAGGCGCTCGCCCGGACCGTCGACCAGCGCTCCGCGACGGCCATCCTCTTCGCCCGGCCCGGGGCGTTCGCGCCCGAGCGGCACGAGGCGCTCGCCTTGTCCGCGCCGAACGCGTGCCTCTTCGGCGCCGGGACGGCCTCCGGCTCCGCCATCGGCGTGACGTCGCAGGGCGAGCTCATCGAGGGCCCGGCGACGGGCCTCGCCATCACCGGGTTCGCCCCGCCGCTCGTCGACGCCTCGCCCGCCGCCAGGCTGCTCTCCGGCTTCCACCGCATCGACGAAGCGAGCGGAGGCGTCGTGCTGCGCGCCGGCGGGCGGCCGGCGCTCGACCTGCTCTCCGCCGCGACCGCCACGCTCGGCGAGCCGCCCAGCGCGCAGCAGCTCATCCTCGCCGCGCTGGCCGACCCGCTGCCCGATCCGCCGGGCGCCGACCGCGGCGAGCCGCGCGGCGGCGCCGCCGAGGCGGAGGCGGAGGCGCTGGATTCCGTACATTACGTGCTGCGGCCTGTCCGCGGCATCGATCCGTCGCGGCGGGGGCTCCTGCTCGGCGACGAGGCGAGGCCCGGCGCGCGCCTCGCCTTCGCGGTGCGCGACGCCGCCGTCGGCCGCGCCGGGCTCGAGGGGATCGCCCGGCAGGTGTCCCGGAGCGCGCTCGGGTCGGCCCCCCGCTTCGCGCTCTACCTGACCTGCGCCGGGCGCGGCCAGGGCCTGTACGGGACGCCCGACGTCGAGGCGCGCATCCTGCGCCAGCGCTTCGCCGACCTCCCGATCGCCGGCATGCACTCGAGCTTCGAGATCGCCCCCTGGGCCCGGGGCCAGGCCAGGCTCGCCCTCTACACCGGCGTGCTCGCGCTCTTCCGCGCGCCGAGCTGAGCGCTTTTCCGCGCGCCAAGCTGAGCGCTTTTCCGCGCGCCGAGCTGAGCGCCGCGCCTCAGCGCTCGCGGTAGACCGCGACCACCGCGGAGGCCCGCCGCTGCACCGCCGCGTGGACCGCCGCATACCGCGGCTCGTCGCGCAGGGGCGCGAGGACCGGACAGCGCTCGAGCCAGATCAGGTCGAACAGGCCGTCGGCCAGCGAGAGCTCGAGCGCGGTCAGCGCGAGCTCTCGCTGGCCGAGGAAGGCCGCGAACTCCGCCTGGAGCTGCCGGATGAACGACGTGCGCCGCAGCGCCGTGACGATCGGGCGCTCCCCCTCGACCTGAACGGGCCGGACGTCCGAGAGCCGCCCCTCGATGAGGTCATCGATCACCTGCGCGAACGGCGCGGGGAGGTCCGGGAAGGCCTCGCTCACGCGCTTCTGAGAGAGCTTCTCGACGACCTCCGGGTCGCGCTGCCAGAGCACGCGGCGCATCCGCAGGACGGTGTAGCCCGATCCGCTCCCCACCGTCGGATGCGCCCGGATCACGTCGTCGGCCTCCGACCACTTGCCCAGCAGCGTGTACGCGCGCGCCAGCGCCTGCGCCGCCAGCACCACCTCGGGATCGCGCGCCAGCGCGGACCGCGCGCGCCGCGCGCCCTCCTCGAAGGCGCCGCACTCGAGCAGGATGTGGCCGATGAGGCCCTCCGCCTCGGCGTTCCCCGAGCGGCACGCGAGCGCCGCCTTGAGCTCACGCATCGCGCCGACCACGTCGAGGCGCTGGAACCGCGCCGACGCCATCGCGAGCCGCGCGTCCGGCAGCCCGGGCGCCGCAGCGACGGCGCGCGACGCCGCCTCCATGGCCAGGTCCCCGCCGCGATCCGTGAAGAACCAGAACCGGCAGCGCGCGAGCGCGTAGGCCGACAGGATCATCGGATCCTCGGGCGCGCGCGAGAGCGCCTGCTCGAACAGCACGATCGCCCGCTCCTGGTGCTCCGGCCAGAACCTGCGGTACTCGTGGCGCCCGCGCAGGAACAGGTCGAGCGCGACGGGATCGCTCGGCGCCGTGCGGTTCGGCGCGCACCCGTCGAGCGTCAGCGCCTCCGCGACCGCCTCGGCCACCTCGTCGTTGATCTGAAGGACCTCCGCCTCGGGGCGATCGAAGCGCTTCGCCCACAGCTGGAACCCGTCGGCGACGCTGATGAGCCGCGCGCTGATCCGCACCGTCCCGTCGCGCCGCCGCACCGAGCCCCCGACGACCACCTGCACCCCGAGCTCCCGCCCGATCTCGCGCGGATCGAGCTCGGGGGACGAGCGCCGCCCGAGCGCCCCGCGCGGCCTCACCCGGAGGCCCGGCGTCATGGAGAGCGTGTCGACGAGATCGTCCGTCAGCTCCTCGGCCAGGTACGCGTCCGACGCAGGTCCCTGGTTCGCGAACGGCAGGACCACGACGCTCTTGCCGCCGTGCTCGGCCACCCCGGAGCTCGCCCCCGGGGTCACCCCGGAGACCGCCGTCCGCCCCTGCGGCGGCGTGAACGCCGGCGGCGTCACCGTGGCCGGGCGGGTGAGCGAGGCGAGGTCGTGCACGACGCTCTCGACGGACGCATACCGGTCGCCGCGCTCGCGCGCCATACAGCGGAGCACCACGCGCGCGAGCGCGTCGGGCAGGTCGGCGCGCCGGAGCCGCGGATCCGGCGGGTCGGCGAAGAGCCGCGCCGCGGCGACGGCGAGCGGCGCGTCGCCCTGCCACGCGCGCTCTCCCGTGAGCATCTCGTAGAGCATCGCCCCGAGGGCGTAGAGGTCGGCGCGCGCGTCGACGTCATCGGCGCCCTGCACCTGCTCGGGCGCCATGTACGCCGGCGTCCCCATGACCGCGCCCAGCGTCTTGCCCGCCTCGCCGCTCGCGACCGCGCGCGCGATCCCGAAGTCGGTCAGGACGACGCGCCCGTCGCGCCCGAGCAGCACGTTGTCCGGCTTGAGGTCACGGTGGATGACGCCGGCCCGGTGCGCGGCGTGGAGGCCCGCGCAGACGCCCTCCACGACGTCCAGCGCGCGGCTCATGCCGAGCCGCCGCTCGCGCGCGAGGAGCGCGGCGAGCGGCTCGCCGTCGACGAACTCCATCGTCAGGAACCGGTCTCCCTCGTGCTCGCCGATGTCGAAGACCCGCGCCACGTTCGGGTGCGTCACCTTGCGCGAGAGCCGCACCTCGCGCCGGAACCGATCGGTCACCTCCGGCGCGACGCTGAGCTCCCGGCGCAGCACCTTGACCGCGACGAGCTCCTCGAGCTCCAGGTCGCGGGCGCGGTACACGCTGCCCATCCCGCCGATGCCGACCAGCCCGAGGAGCTCGTACCGGCCTGCGAGGACCTGCCGCGGGCCGGTCGCGACGGCGTCCGCGGGGTCGGCCGCTTGCCGCGCGCCGCTCGCCGCGAGCGGAAGGTCGTGGATCGTGTCGTCCTTGAAGCTCTGCGGCATAGGGGAATTCCGGCGGCCGTTGCCCCCCGCGTCACGAGATTAGCCCACGGGATCGGCCGGTCGAGCGCCGACCGTCGCGGGAGCTCCAGCACGGAGGTGCTAGTCTCCGCCGCCCATGGCAGAGGCGTCGAGCTCCATCGTGGTGGAGTCGCTCTCCAAGACGTACCAGGTCCACGAGCGCGCCGCCGGCTTCTCGGCCACCGTGCGCTCGCTCTTCCGGCGCCGCACCAAGGTCGTCCACGCCGTCGAGGACCTCTCGTTCTCGATCGCGCCCGGCGAGCGCGTCGGCTTCCTCGGCCCGAACGGCGCCGGGAAAACGACGACGCTGAAGGTGCTCTCCGGGCTCCTCCATCCGTCGGGCGGCAAGGTCGAGGTCGCTGGCTTCGTCCCGCGGCACCGTGAGGCCGATTTCCTCAAGCGGATCACCCTCGTGATGGGGCAAAAGCAGCAGCTGCTCTGGGACCTCCCGCCCGCCGAGACCTTCGCGGTGAACCGAGCGATCTATGGGATCGGTGACGCGGATTTCAAGGAGACCCTCGGTGAGCTGGAAGACCTTCTCGGCATCGCCGAGATCGCGACGAAGCCGACGCGGCAGCTCTCGCTCGGCGAGCGCATGAAATGCGAGCTGGCGGCGGCCCTGCTGCACCGGCCGGAGATCCTGTTCCTCGACGAGCCGACGATCGGGCTCGACGTGGCGATGCAGCTCGGCGTCCGCGAGTTCATCCGCCGCTACAACGAGCGGCGGCGGGCGACGATCGTGCTCACGTCCCATTACATGGACGACGTGGCTGCGCTCTGTCCGCGGGTCATCGTCATCGACAAGGGCAGGCTGCGCTACGACGGCGACCTCGCGGCGCTCGTCCACAGCATGCGGCCCCACAAGCGGATCGCGCTGCACTTCAAGACCCCGGTCGACCGGGCGCTCCTCGAGCGGGTGGGCGCCGTCCTCTCGCTCGATCCTGGCCACGCGGTGCTGCAGGTCCCGCAGGCGGAGCTGCGCGACGCCATGTCCTGGCTGCTCGGCCACACCGACATCTCGGATCTCACGGTCGAGGATCCTCCCCTGGAGGAGGTGATGCGCGAGCTCTTTTCGGGCGTGGAGCCCTCGGTGGGGCCGGAAGGCGAGGCGGCGGGCTCGACGGACGGGGCGGCGTCATGAGCGGGTTCGCTCGGGCCGCCCGGGCGTTCCCGACGCTGCTCCGCGTCGGGATCGCGGCCGCGCTCGCGTACCGGGCCGAGATGCTGATCTGGATGCTCACGACGACGATGCCGCTCGTGAGCCTCGCGCTCTGGTCGGCGGTGGCCGCGAGCGCGCCGGTCGGCCGCTTCGGGGCGCGCGACTTCTCTGCGTACTTCCTGGCCATCCTCATCGTCCGGCAGCTGACCGGCTCGTGGCTCGTCTGGGAGATGAACATGGACATCAAGAGCGGCGCCCTCTCGCAGCGCCTGCTCCGGCCGATCCACCCGCTCTTCTCCTACGCCGCCGAGAACCTCGCCGCGCTGCCGCTCCGGGCGGCGCTCTGCCTGCCCATCGCGGTCGTCGCGCTCGTCGCGACGTCGGGCGAGCGGTTCCAGCCGACGGCGCTCGAGCTCGGGCTCTGGGTCGTCTCCCTCGTCGGCGCCTGGGCGATCAACTTCTTCACCATGGCGCTGATCGGCTCGCTGGCGTTCGTCATCGACAGCTCGACCGCTGTGTTCGACGTGTACCTCGCGGCCTTCATGGTCTTCGCCGGCTACCTCGTCCCGATCGAGCTGTTCCCCTCGTGGCTCGCCGATCTCGCGCAGGTCCTGCCGTTCCGTTACAGCCTCGCGTTCCCTGTCGAGCTCATCACCGGCCTGCTCGCCCCGGGCCGCGCGCTCACCGAGCTCGCGTTGCAGTGGGCCTTCGCCGCCGCGTCCGCCGCCGCCGCGCTCGTCGCGTGGCGCGCGGGGATCCGGCGGTTCTCGGCGTTCGGCGGGTGAGCGGCGTGCGTTACCTCCGGTTGCTCGCGACGCAGCTGCGCGTGTCGATCGCGCTCGGGATGCAGTACCGGTGGGATTTCCTCCTCGGCGCGGTGATGACCGTCGTGTGGACGGTGGTCGGGCTGGTCCCGCTGCACATCGCGCTCGTGGACCGGCCGCCGGTGCAGGGCTGGACGTACGAGCGGGCGCTGGTCGTCGTCGGGTGGTTCACGCTGCTCAAGGGCATCCTCGAGGGGGCCGTGAACCCGTCGCTCATCAGCGTGGTCGACCAGATCCGGAAGGGCACGCTCGACTTCACGCTGCTCAAGCCGGCCGACGCGCAGTTCCTCGTCTCCACGGCCCGGTTCGAGATCCGCAAGGTCGTGGACGCCGCCGCCGCGGTGGCGATCTTCGCGTACGCCTTCGCCCAGATGGGGCGCGCCCCCGCGCCTGCCCACGTCGCGCTCGCGCTCTGCCTGCTCGTGACGGCGACGCTGGTGCTCTACTCCATCTGCATCCTGGTCATCTCCGCGGCGTTCTGGGTCGTGCGCCTCGACAACCTGGCCTACCTCTTCAACTCCATCTTCGATTTCGCGCGCTGGCCGGTCACGCTCTTCAACGGCTTCTGGCGCGTCGTCTTCACCGTGATCGTGCCGCTCGGGCTGATGACCACGTACCCGGCGGAGGCGATGCTCGGCACCATCGCCCCGCGCACGGCCGCCGCCGCGGCGGTCGGCGCGCTCGCCTTCGGCGCCGTCGCGCGCGGCGTGTGGAAGCGGGCGATAGGCCGGTATACGTCGGCGTCGAGCTGAACGCCGCGAGGGCTTCCGGCGAGCGGCGCGGTGCGTTAGCGTGACAGGATTGCCCTCCGGGCGCGAGGAGGGCTAACGGACACCGGGGGGGGAGTGCGGGATCGGGAAATCGGGAAGGAGACGCGGTGAAGGACGGAGGGCTGACGCTCGAGGAGTTGGGTCGGAGCATCGTCGATCTCGCGATGACCGAGGACGTGATACGCCGCCAGGCGCTCGCCCTCCTCCCGGTCGGGCGCCGCGAGGAGCGGGAGCTCGACGTCCTCGGGAGGCCGTCGCGGCTCACGATGGACTTCGAGGTCGGCGACCCGGCGGCGACGCGGAGCATGAGCGGCGCGTTCGATGTCGCGATCCCGCACGCCGTGACGGTGCGGGTCGACGCGGCTGGAGCCGCGGAGGAGCACCGGCTCGACGCGACCCTCGCGCTGCGCATCACGCCGAGGCCCTGCGCGCCGCTCGGGATCTTCCTGGACGTCGCGGAGCTGTCGGCGGAGTCGGTGAGGTTCGCCGAGTCGCGGGTCGGCGCGAAGGACTACCTGCGCGGCCGGGTCGAGGAGGAGGTGCGGAGGGAGCTCCTCCGCCTCGTGCGCGCGCGGATCGCGGAGGGCCGCGCGGACCGCACGCTCGACCTGGAGGAGCCGCTCATCCGCGCGCTCGGGGACGCCTCCTGGGCGGCGCCGGAGGAGGCGGAGGAGCCGGACGGGCGGGACGCGCCGCCGCCGAGCCGGGTGCGCGGCGCCGGCGGCCCGGCGAGCGGGGCTGGGCTGCTGGACGCGCCGCTCAGCGACCTGGACGCGCAGCTCCGGTTCTTCGGGAACGCGATGCCCCTCCAGGTGTGGACCGCGCGCCCGGACGGCCAGCTGAACTTCGTGAACCGGGCCGTGCTCGAGTATTTCGACCGCACGGAGGAGCAGATGATCGGCGAGGGCTGGCTTGCGGTGCTGCACCCGGACGACGTCCCGAAGACGGTGGCGACGTGGACCCGGAGCCTCGTGACCGGCGAGCCGTACGACACGGAGTTCCGCCTGAAGCGGGCGAGCGATCAGACGTACCGGGAGCACGTGGTCAGCGCGCTGCCGCAGCGCGACGCCGCGGGGAACATCTTCCGGTGGATCGGCGGCACCACCGACGTGGCCGAGCTGCGCCGCGCCGAGGCCGCCCTCCGGAGGAGCGCGGCGCGCTACCGGCTCTTCGCGGAGGCGTCGAACGAGGGCGTCTGGTTCTGGAACATCCGCGAGGACACGGTGGAGTGGAGCGATCGCATGCTCCAGATGATCGGCGTCCGCCGCGAGGCGTGGGGCGGGACGTTCGCGAGCTTCTTCGAGCGCGTGCACCCCGACGACCAGGGGGCGATGCAGGCCGCGCTGAGGGCTCACCTCGAGGAGCGGCGGCCGTTCGAGGTGGAGTACCGGCTGCGGCGCGAGGACGGCGAGTACCGCGACGTGTTCGCCCGCGGCATGGCCGAGTGGGACGACAAGGGCGTGCCGTTCCAGATGGCGGGCGGCGCGACGGACATCACCGAGAAGAAGCGCCAGCAGGCCGTGCTGAACGAGCGGCTGGCGATCATCGAGCAGCAGCAGGAGGCGATCCGGGCGCTGTCGACGCCGATCATCGAGGTCTGGAGGGGGGTGCTGACGATGCCGGTCCTCGGCGTCCTCGACGAGGAGCGCGCGCAGCAGATGATGGAGGTGCTGCTCGAGGCCGTGGCGCGGACCCGCTGCCGTCACGCGATCATCGATCTGACCGGGGTGAGCGCCGTGGACGCGGCCACGGCCGATCATGTGCTGAGGCTCATCGACGCCGTGGCGCTGCTCGGGGCGCAGGGCATCGTCGTCGGCATCCGGCCCGAGGTGGCGCAGACGGTGGTGTCGCTGGGGCTCGATCTGTCGAACATCAAGACGCTCTCGAACCTCCGCGAGGCGCTCCTCTTCGCGATGCAGTCGAGCGGGGTGTCGGTCAAGCGGCGGCGCAAGCGGAGGGCGGGCCGCGAGCGCGGGGACGATGCGACGGGGACGCGCGATTCGCGCGACGCGTGATCGGCGCCGGCGTTGCGAGCGCCCTCACCTCCTCGTAAGGCGCGGCGGTTGAGGTAGAACCCTCGGATGGCGAAGATCCCCCCCATCAAGTTCGGCCGCGCGGGCGGCGCCGTCGGCGTGGCGCGCAGCGTCGCGCTCGGCCTCGTGCTCCTCGTGGCGACGCTGTTCGTCGCGTGCACCACGGTGACGCGGATCGACGCCGCGCACGTGGGCATCCGCGTCAAGCTCGCCGGCTCGAACCGCGGCGTGAGCGACATCCCGGTCGTGACCGGCTGGGTGTTCTACAACCCGCTCACCGAGCAGATCGTGCAGTTTCCGACGAGCGTGCAGAACGTGGTCTGGACGGCGTCGGCGCACGAGGGCCGGACGGTCGACGAGTCGATCACGTTCTCGTCGTCCGAGGGCGTCAACGTCGGCGCGGACATCGGGATGTCGTTCCACATCGAGCCGGACAAGGCGCCCCACCTGTACCTGCGCTTCCGCGAGAACGACCTGATGCGGCTCGCCGACCGCTACGTGCGCAACGCGGTGCGCGAGGCGTTCAACTCGGTCGCGTCGAAGATGCCCGTCCAGGAGATCTACGGGTCGGGCAAGACGAGGCTCATCCACGACGTGCAGAAGGAGCTCGTGCTGGTGCTCGACAAGGACGGCATCCAGATCGATCAGCTCACGATCAACGGCGCGCTGAGGCTCCCCGAGAACGTGGCCGCGGCGATCAACCAGGCGATGGAGGCGACGCAGAAGGCGATCCAGGCCGAGAACCGGGTGCGTCAGGTGAGGGCGGAGGCCGACCAGGCGATCGCGACGGCGCGCGGCGCGGCCGAGTCGGCGCGGGAGCGGGCCCGCGGCGAGGCGGACGCGCTGCTCATCCGCGCGCGCTCCGAGGCCAAGGCGAACACGATCATCCGGCTGTCGACGACGCCGGCGGTGCTGCAGTACCGCGCGCTCGAGCGGTGGAACGGGCGCCTGCCGGCGATGAATCAGGGCCCTCTGCCGATGCTGACGTTCGACATGAAGAGCGCGCTCGACAAGGACGCCGAGCAAAAGCTGGCCGAGCTGCTCGAGGAGACGGCGCCAGGGGGTGATGCGGCGACGAGCGGTGGGGCGCCGGCTGGCGGGGCGGCGACGAACGCGGGCGGCGACGAAGGCGACAAGGGCGCGAAGCCCGCGGAAAAGCCGGCTGGGCAAGCGCCGGCCAGCGCGCCCTGAGCAGCGACGGGCGGCCGGGGCGACAGCGGCCGTTCGGAACGGCCGGGGCGGCGCTGCGGGGGTCTCGACCTCTCCGGGCTGGAGGAGAGCCGTCGGACTCGTCCGGTGGGATGCCCTTGACCACCACGAGTCTCCCATCGCGTAAGGGGCGCGGTATCGCCCCTGCTGGCGAACATCTAGTACAGCGTTCCCCAAGTTCGTCCCTGGATCGGCGCTGTGCCACCCGGCCGCGAGCCGGGCTGGCCGGGCGTTGAAACGGAGCGAGCTCGTCGCGGGACAACGCCGCGGAGCGAGTTACTCGATCGGCGCGAGCGTCCAGGGGAAGTCGGTCATCAACAGCTTGAGCAAGTCCTGCCACGGGCCGCGGAAGCCGGTCTTCTCCCACCTACCGGTGTGGGTTGCGATCTCGAGCGTCCAGAGGTGGACAGTGTCACGGCGGAGCCTGGCGTGGGCTATCGGGCCCGCTTCAGGACCCGACTCGATGATCACGAGCTGCCCGTACTTGCGGGCCCGCAGATGGGACATTCCCTCGGCTGCGAGGTAGGCGCGGACGGAGGCGGCGTGCTCCGGGGAGGCGGACGGCTTCGACATCGGACCGCACGGAAGCTCAGGCGGCGTAGGACGGCAAGGTCGCCCTCCACTGGCCGCGGAACTTCCAGCGAAAGGGCCGGGCTTCGTGCTTGTTCCAGTGGCGCACGAAGGCGAGCACGCAACGGCTCAACTCCTCGGCGGACGCGAAGGAGGCGTGCTTGAGCACCCGACGGCTCAGGATGCTGAACCACAGCTCGATCTGATTGACCCACGACGCATGGATGGGCGTGTAGACGAAGTGAAAGCGTCCGCCGTGCCGCGCGTTGAACTGATTCCACCTGGCGCCGTGGTGAATGTTGAGATTGTCCCAGATGATATAGACGTCGCCCGTGGGGTAGCGCTCCGCCACCTCGTCCATGAACGCGAGCAGATCGGCGGCGGTGCGTGTCGGTCCGCAGCGCGACACCACCTCGCCCGTCTTGATATTGAAGGCCCCGATCAGTGTGCGCGTGCCGTGGCGCTGGTACTCGAACTCCTTGCGCGCGGCTCTTCGGCTACGGCACGGCTGCATGGGGAACCGATGCTTCAGCGCCTGCATGCCCGTCTTCTCGTCGACGCAGAGCACGGTGGCGCCTGCGGGAGGCTCCAAATACAGCTTGCAGATCGCCTCGACCTTGGGGCGGAAATGCGGGTCCGGGCTGTGTAGCCACAGCCGGACGCGATGCGGTCGGAGGCTTGCTCCCCGCAGCACGCGCCAGATCTCGGTGCGGCTCAGTTCTACCTTGGTCTCGAGCTTCAGGGCCTTCGCCAGCCGCTCCAGAGTCCAGACCTGTTCGAACGGGACCTTGTGCTCATCGGGGCGACTGCAGGCCAACTTGATAAGGTCGTAGTGCACTGTGGTGGCCACGCGCGGCGGTCGGCCCCTGCGCATCCTGTCCTGCAGCACCGCCTCGTCAGCAAACGCCGCGATCCGGTTGCGCCACTTGCGCACCGTCTTGATGTCGCAGCCTACATCAAGCTGGATCCGCTCGTTGCTCCAGCCCTCGTCGGCCAAGAGCGCGATCCGGGCACGCTGCGCATCGCGCTGCGGGGTCTTGGGCGAGCGCGCCGCGTGCTGCAGCTTCTGGCGCAGCGACGCGGGCAACAGAACGGCTTTTGCGCGAGCTCGGGGCACTTACGCGCGTGGGACCTGCCCCGTGCTGATGGATTCAAAAGCGCAGGCGATCGTGGATGAACCGGCAAACCCGCCCCGTAGACCGGAATGCGTCGCGTGTAGGCTCGCCACGCTCGGGCTGCGAGCCATCGCGAGGGCCTGGCCTGGTGTACCGCAGATCCAGGTACGAACTTCGGGAACGCTGTACTAGGTGCACTACGCCTTCGACCTCTGGGTCCAGCAGTGAAGATGTCGGCATGCGCAGGGCGAGGTGATCGCCTTGCGTCACGCCGATGACCCGCCTTCCTGGCCACAGGAGCGCTTCGACGTCCGTACTCGAGATAAGAGCCCAGTGCGCTAGGAGCGCGCGCTGGGACCCGTGCAGGCAGCAGCCCTAATCGACCCAGCATGGCGACGAAGAGCCGCCCCTACCGCGACCCCCGGTCAGACCGGCAAGGTCACGACGAAGCCTGCGCTCGATCTCACCGTGTCTGGGCGCCAGGTGGCGCTCCACGCCTTGTGCGATGCGACGAAGCGGCGGCAGCGTAACGCGCCGCCTTCGGCGCGATCCGCATCCGCGACGAGCCGTGAAAATTTCTCTTTACCCGCTCACACGTAAATGTTATCCATGTTACTATACTCTGCAAGTTCCACGATTTCGTGAGTCCCCATCCAAATGGGAGGTCGGTGCAGAGTTGCGCTCTTCGGGCATGGAAACACTACCCGGGCCGGATCGGGCGCGAATCCGATCAATCCTTTGCTGACATACGATATCCACACCTGAGCATCAGTATCCACGACTACAAGCGATATTGCGCGTGGTACACGCGCACTGCGTTCTCCAGAGGGGTGCCGTGACGAAAGCCAAAAATTTTGCCGCCGGATTCGCCGTTGCCTTCATGCTTGCCACCGTCTCAGACGGCATGGCGGAGGGGTTTCGCTATTCTGCATTCAACTGCTACGGCATGAATATGCTCGGTCACAAATCCGGCGTTTCTGAAGCTGCCGGCATATTCGATCCTTACAACAGCGACGGCTACAGCGCATACTGCCCTCACACGAGCTCAGTGAGCTTTCCTTTAACTGACGTTGAGACCGTACGCCTTCAGTTCTATATTCCTACGGCTCAGGGGGGTGACAATGGCGGTGCGAAGGCCTGCGTGAGCTGGGCGTACACTTCAGGCGGAACGTCATACTACAACGTCGCATGCGATTATGTCGTCCAGTGGAGTGGAACTGCCACAGGTGGACAGGAATTGCTTCTGCGCAATACAACCTACCACGATCTGGACACGTGGCACAATTATCCGAGTGCGTTCTCTTATGTCATTGTTTACTCTGGTGGGGACTACGGTGAGGGCACTCCGCCATGGATAGAGGGCGCCACGTTTGTTGGATACAAGGTTTCGGACAGCTAGCCCCGACTGTCCGTAGGGCCCGTTCGCCTCGAATCTTTCCTCGATGAGGCACGCCTGCTCCCCTACACTGACAGAGATAGGGTAGCGCACCAAAGCCCTGCTGGCGCTTCAATCGGAGTGGCAGCGAGGCGACGTCTTCCATGGCGCGATGGGGAGGCCCACGTTCTCTAGCCAAACGAGCGAGTCGATTTCTCGTGGTCGACGCCGAGCCCGCGTGAGCGAGCGTCGATGACCCGCGAATCGGGTGCGTGCGGTAGCACCCGAAACAGGTGCCGGTGGGCCGTGACCGCCCCGGATGATGTTAGTGGCTCAGACAGCCGAGCTCAATATCATCTGCAGTCGGTAAAAATAACAGTCGACGAGATCCCCTCCGTCTGCCCCGAAGGCACCTTCATCATGGCCTCCACATCGCATCGGACGGAGTAGCGTGCCTGCGCGACCTGTGTGACGTGTTGCGTAGCGGCCTGCTGGCTGGACGACGCGATCTCGGCCATGCAGAGGTGATCCTTGCACTGCACGGATTGAACATCGAAGCCGAACTTCTTAGCCATCGTCGCCAGATCGGACTGCAGCCCTCGCACGGCTTGCGAGCCCCATGCGGAGTCTGGCGGCATGACAGAGAACTCGTCCACTATCGATACAAATCGCTGCAGTGTTTTCTCTTCCGCGACGTCGTCCACCACGGCCGGCCTATCTTTGGGTTCACCCGTGACCTGGGATTCCGGCTCATCCGCTGGTTGCCCTGCATCCTCGGCGTTCGCCAGCGCTCGCTCGACGAGAGCCAGTCGATTGTTCAGCTTCACGATCTCTGCGCCTGACGCTTCCACGGATGCAGGACGATCCGGGGGCGCCTTGGCGACGCGCGCGGCGTCCCGCGGACCAGGGGACCTGAGCTGGCCTACCAGAACCGCTGCGGCGATGCCCGCGCCCACACCCACCAAACCCACAGCCAACGTGCTCACTCGCGACATCAACAGTCTCCTGACATCGGCGAAAGCTCGCAGCGGGAAATAAGCAATCGCCAGAAATTTGTGCCATGGCTTACCAGGACATCGATCGGGCGTCAATCACCTCGCGAGGGCGGTTTGCTGGGGCATCGACGTGCACCGCGAGCATTGCATCGGAGAGGCCCCTCCGGAGGCGGCCCGCGCGGCGCTCGGCGAGCAGGCGCTGGCAAGGCTGTTCCCGAGCGGGCTCACCATCGTCAAGGCCTCGCCGACCGCGGAGGCAGGGCAACGCGGCGCGCGCCGCGCGGCTCCTCGCCGCGGAGCCATCGATCGGCGCGTTCCAGGAGGGGATCCCGGCGTCGGGCAAGACGACGCTGCTCCACAGGACGCAGCGATGGATCGAGGCGGGCAGGGAGCTCCTGGCGATCGAGCACAGGCGGGACGAGTTCGCCACCGGGGAGAAGACGGCGCCGGCGACCAGGGCGACGATCGCCGCGACGCGCAGCCAGGATTCCGGGTCGTCTCCGCGGTGCTCTCCAACCTGGAGCTCTCCGGCGCTGCGGCCGAGGCGATAGAGACGATCCGCGGGCCCGCGCGGAAGGCCTCGGAGCGGGCTGGAGAGCGGTGTGGCGGGGCAGGAAACGCTCCTGGTCCGGGTTGACGTCGCGAGGGGGGATGCGACGATGGCCGCAATGCGTCCTCGCCGTCGACTCGCCGCACTGCTCCCGCTTCTGTGCGTGCCCTCGCTCCCGCTCGCTCTCGCGGGCTGCCAGCAGATTCTGGGCATTCATGACGTGAGCGACGATCGGGACACCGGCAGGCCCGACGGCCAAACGTCTCAAGGGAGCGGGGGCGCGCCCTCCGGGGCAGGCGGCGGCGAGGTCGGTGGCGGCGACGCTGGCGGCGGCGATGCCGGCGGCGGCGGTCACGGCCCTGACGTCATGGATCTCGCGCTCATCGTCCTGACGCCCAACGTCACGGTGCCTCTCGGGGGGAAGAACCTTGTCGAGATCGAGATACGCCGCACTGGCGGCTTCGATGGGGCGGTGACGGTGGCCGCGGTGAGCCCTCCTGCGGGCCTCGTCGTCGATCCCATCACGATCGCCGCCAAGGAGACGAAGGCCGAGATCGTGGTAGGCGCCGAAGCGCCGCTCGCCCTGGGCAACACGATCTCCTTCACCCTGGCGGCGACCTCCGGCGCCCTGGAGAGCACCGCCGCCGTGACGAACGCGGTCGTGACCGGCCGCCCCGGCTCCCTGGACGCCACGTTCGGCGTGGCGACGGGCATCGCGCCGGTGCGCTTCGGGAACGACGACGGCGGCTATTTCACCGATATCGAGGTGGTCGGCGAGCGGATCGTCGCGACCGGCTGGGGCGTCGGCGGCCTCGGCGGCTCGTCGATGAAGATCGCGCGCCTGACCAGCGCCGGCGCGCTGGATCCCAGCTTCGCCGACGGCGCGATGCTGTCGACGAGGATCGGGAGCAGCTCGGGCTCCGATGCCCAGTCGTACGCGGTGGGGCACCAGGTGGACGGCAAGATCATCGCCATCGGCTGGCACGAGATCCCGGAGCCGCGTGACATTCTCCTCTGGCGCGTCGGCGCGAATGGCGCGACCGCAGACCCGAATTTCGGCAACAACGGCAAGGCGCTGGTCGACACGGGCGGCGAAGAGACGGTCGTGGACGGGCTCGTCCTGGCCAACGACAAGATCCTCGTCGCTGGCGCTCGCGACGCGCGCATGATGCTGGCGCGCATCTCCTCGAATGGGGCGCTCGACACCACCTTTGCCGCGCCGAACGGCTTCTGGGCGCTCGACCGCAGCTCCACCGCGAGGTCGGTGGTCGTCGACCGAGAGGGCCGGATCCTGGTCGTGGGCGAGGTGGACGTGGGGGGTGAGTCCGACGGCATCCTCGCCCGCTTCCTGGCCAACGGGCAGCCCGACACCACCTTCGGGACCGGCGGCCAGCAGGTCTTCGGTGCGTCCGGGATCAGCGAGCGTACGGCGGCGATCGCCGTCCTCGACGATGGCCGCATCCTCGTGGGCGGCAGCGCGGGCAAGGACGGGAGCGCCGACTTCGAGGTCCGCCGCTTCCTCGCGAGCGGGGCCGCCGACCCGAGCTTCGGCGCGTCGGGCGTCGTCGCGCTCCCGATCACCGACGGCGACGACGTGGCGCAGGACGCCATCGTGCTCCCCGACGGCCGGATCCTGGTCGTGGGCAATGCGAGCGGCGGCGCCACGCCTGGGCCGGTGCTCGCGCGCTACCTGCGCGACGGCAGGCTCGATCCCAACTTCGGGGTCGGCGGGGTGCTCTCCTTGTATATCGGCGACTCCGGCGGCATCCACCGGGCCGCGGTCTACCCGGGCCAGAAGGTCGTGATCTGCGGCGCGAACCAGGGGGGTGTGCCAGGTCCAGGGACGTACGGAATCGTGGCGCGCCTCTGGATGTAGCGCTCATCCGCACCGAGTCAGGCTCCAAGCGGCGGTCGCCGTCGTGGCGCCGCGTCGATGAGCGCCCGGACCGGCGCGCCGACTTGGCCCTGCTCCTCGCTGCCTTGCCCCGCCGCCCACCCCCGGGCAGGCTTCGGGCATGGGGCAGCCCGCCGAGAAGCAGCGCCGAGCCACGTACGCCGATCTCGAAGCCGCCCCGCCGAACAAGGTGGCGGAGCTCATCCGGGGCGTGCTCCACGTCCTGCCCCGCCCGGCGCCGCGCCACGCCAACGCGAGCTCGGTCCTGGGGATCAAGATCGGCGGCCCCTTCGGCCTCGGCGATGGTGGGCCAGGCGGCTGGTGGATCCTGGACGAGCCGGAGTTGCACTTCCCCGACCCGGACGCGCCGGGCGAGATCGACGCGCTCGTGCCCGACCTCGCCGGCTGGCGCCGCGAGCGCATGCCCGAGCTGCCCCAGACGGCCCACTTCGCGCTCGCTCCGGACTGGATCTGCGAGGTGCTGAGCCCGTCGACGGCGTCTGTCGACCGTGAGGAGAAGATGCCGATCTACGCGCGCGAGGGCGTGCGTCACGCATGGCTGGTCGACCCGATCGCACGGACGTTGGAGGTCCTCTCGCTCGTCTCGGGCCGGGGCTGGGGGCCCGCCGCCGTCCACCGCGACGCTGCGCGCGTGCGAGTCGAGCCCTTCGAGGCCGTCGAGCTCGATCTTTCGGTGCTCTGGGCGACGTAGCAGACCGCCGTGCCGTTCAGTTCCCGGCGCCGCGGCCCGGGCAGCCCGAGCTCAGCGCGGCGCTCGCTGCGTGGCCTCCCACTGCTCCAGCGTGACGACGAGTCGAGCCGCCCCGAGGACGCCGGCCGGGAGCACGATGAGCAGGGCGCAAGGCAAGAACGAGAGCAGCGCGAGGCCGAAGCCGAAGCCCATCACCGCGGCGAGGTTCCGGCGCACGAACTCGATCCGCTCTGCCACAGGCACGCCGCGGATCGACAGCGGGCAGTCGCAGAGGTCCCAGGCCCCCCCGAGCGCCGTCACCGCGAGCTGGAGCGGGACGACAACCACGTTCGCCGGCGCGAAGAGGAGACCCACGACGCCGAGGACGATGAGGATCGGGAGCGTGAAGGCGAGCGCAACGAGCGACGACTGCAGCGCGCGCCACATGTCCGCGAAGAAGCCGACCTCCGGCCACGGGGGCGCCCCGAGATCGGCCTCGGCCCTGCGCACCATCCGCTCCAGCGCGGTCCCCGAGAGCGGCTTCGCGAGCCCGAACGAGATGACGAGGGCGGCCACGAGCACCACCGCGAGCGAGAGGATCCGCAGCACGACCATGAGCACCGTCCAGAGCCCCCCCGTCCCCGGCTCCTTCACGATCAGCTCGACGAGCGAAGGCGCGAGCTTCACCCCGACGATGGAGAGCACGACCATGAGCACCAGCGCGATGCCCGTGGGGACGAGCGCGAGCGGCCAGAGGTCCGGCGTGCGAAAGAGGTAACCGTAGCCGCCCAGCATGGCCTTGAGGCCCGCGCCGAAGCCGGGGCGTTCGAGCGGCACGAGCTCCGCGGGCGGGCGCTGCGCGGGCGCCGTGGGAGAGCCGCGGGGAGCATCGGGGGTGATCATCCGGCCACGAACGTTCCAGCGGTCGTGCATCCGGTCAACACCTTCCGCGCGCTGGCATCCGCCTCTGGACGAGCTTCCGCCGGCGTTGCCGTGAACGCGGCCCCTCAGCTCCCGCCGGCGTTGCCGTGAACGCGGCCCGTTCGATGCGTGGATAACCTCCGAACCTGCGTCGTCAGCCCGCGGGGGGCAGCGGATCGAGCACGCTCCCGCCCGAGGGCGAGGGCCCGAGCGCGTGGCCGAGGTGTTCGCGGATCGCGGCCGCAAGCGCCTCGGTGACGCGCCTGCGCAGCTGAGTTCGCGACGTGACGAGCCCGATCTCCCGGAGCGGGATCGGCCGGGCGAGGGGCCGCACGCGGTCGCGGCGCTTGTCCGGGGGCAGCCCCTGCGCCACCAACGCGGGGAGCACGGTCGCTCCGAGCCCGGTGTCGACCAGGCCGATCAACGTCTCGAAGCTGCCGCTCTCGAGCTGAACGCCGCGCGGGGGCCTCGCCTGGCCGCTCCTGCAATACGAGAGCACCTGGCTCCGGAAGCAGTGCCCCTCCGGGAGCACCCACAGCTCGCGATCGCTGAGGTTGGCCTGCGTGACCGTCTTGCGGTCGAGCAGCGGATCGCCCTCGGGGAGATAGGCGACCATCGCCTCGTGTCCGAGGGGCGTCTCGCTCAGCCCCGGAGCGTGGAGCGGCGTCGCAGCGAGCCCCGCATCGAGGGTGTCGGCGGCGAGCCGCTCGATGATCTCCTCGGTCTTCAGCTCTTCGATGAACAGCTCGATGCGGGGGTGTGCCTTCACGAAGGGATCGAGGAACAGGGGCAGCACGGTGGGAGCGAGGGTCGGGATGATCCCCAGCCGGTAGCGCCCCGCCGGGGCGTCGTCGCCGGCGACGATCTGACCGAGCCGCTCCGTCTCCCGGAGGATCTCGCGCATCTGAGCGATGGCGCGCGCCCCCTCCTCGGTCACCAGGACGGGCTTCTTGCTGCGGTCGAACAGCACGATGCCCAGGAGCTCCTCGAGCTTCTGGACCTGCATGCTGAGCCCGGACTGCGAGACGTGGCAGCGCTCGGCCGCGGTGCGGAAGTTGCGGGTCTGCTCCACCGCCACGGCGTAGCGGAGCTGCGTGAGCGTCACCTGCTCGAGGTCCATGGCCCGGGGAGTATCACAAAAAATGAACGTTTCATAAAATCGTTCGATTGGCACCGCCGGCGCAGAACGACCACGTTGCCTCTCGACGGCGCGGAGGCACGAGACGCCCCGCCCCGAAACGAGGAAAAGAGAATGTCGCTCATCAACACCCGCATCAAACCGTTCAAGGCCACCGCGTTCCACCAGGGGAAGTTCGTGGACGTCTCGCACGAGTCGGTCCTCGGCAAGTGGTCGCTCTTCGTGTTCTACCCCGCGGACTTCACCTTCGTGTGCCCGACCGAGCTCGAGGACCTCGCGGACCTCCACGGCGAGTTCAAGAAGCTGGGCGTCGAGATCTACGGCGTCTCCACCGACACGCACTTCGCGCACAAGGCGTGGCACGACACGTCCGCGGCGATCAAGAAGGTCAACTACCCGCTCGTCGGCGATCCGACCGCCACCCTCTCGCGCAACTTCGGCGTGCTCATCGAGGAGGAGGGCCTCGCGCTCCGCGGCTCGTTCCTCGTGAACCCCGACGGCGTCATCAAGGTCTACGAGATCCACGACCTCGGCATCGGCCGCAGCGCGGCGGAGATGCTCCGCAAGGTCAAGGCGGCCCAGTACGTCGCCTCGCACCCGGGCGAGGTCTGCCCGGCCAAGTGGGACGAGGGCGCGAAGACCCTCAAGCCGTCGCTCGATCTCGTCGGCAAGATCTGAGGCGTTCGGGCGTCGCCGCGCGCGTGGCGCGGCGACGCCCGACACCGCTCGTGACTCGCTCGTATTCGCCGGAAGGAACGCAGCCATGCTCGAAGACTCCATCAAGACCCAGCTCCGCGACGTCCTCGGACGGCTGACCCGTCCTGTCGCGGTCACCGCCTTCGTCGACGACTCGCAGGGGTCGGAGGAGATGCGCGCGCTCCTGCGCGACGTCGCGAGCGCCTCGTCCCTCGTCGAGCTCCACGAGCGGCGCGAGGGCGAAGGGCGCATGCCGTCGTTCGGCATCCACTCCCCTGGCGAGGAGCCGCGCGTGATCTTCGCGGGGCTCCCGCTCGGTCACGAGCTGACCTCGCTGATCCTCGCGCTCCTGCACGTCGGCGGCTATCCGCCGAGGGTGAGCGCAGAGGCGCTCGAGCAGATCGCGCGGCTCGACGGCGAGCTCCTGTTCGAGACCTACTTCTCTCAATCGTGCCAGAACTGCCCCGACGTCGTGCAGGCGCTGAACCTGATGGCGGCCAAGAACCCGAGGGTTCGCCACGTCGCCGTCGATGGCGCCCTCTTCCAGGGCGAGGTCGAGCAGCGGAAGATCATGGCCGTACCGACCGTCTTTCTGAACGGCGAGCCCTTCGGCCAGGGTCGGATGGAGATCGCGCAGATCCTCGCCAAGCTCGACGACGGCTCCGCCGTGAAGAAGCGCGTCGAGGCGCTCGATCAGCGCAAGCCGTTCGACATGCTCATCGTCGGCGGCGGGCCCGCCGGCGCTTCGGCGGCCATCTACGCGGCGCGCAAGGGTCTCGACACCGGCATCGTCGCCGAGCGCTTCGGCGGGCAGGTGATGGACACCCTCGCCATCGAGAACCTCATCTCGGTCGTGGAGACCGACGGGCCCAAGCTCGCGGCGGCGCTCGAGCAACACGTGCGCGCGTACCCTGTCGAGCTCATCAAGCACGAGCGCGTCGAGTCGATCACGCCCGGCTCGCCGTTCGAGCTGCGCCTGGCGAGCGGCGCCACGCTCCGCGCGAAGAGCGTCGTCCTGGCGACGGGCGCCCGGTGGCGCGACATGAACGTCCCCGGCGAGGCCGAGTACCGGACCAAGGGCGTGACGTACTGCCCGCACTGCGACGGACCGCTGTTCAAGGGCAAGCGCGTGGCCGTCATCGGCGGCGGCAACTCTGGCGTCGAGGCGGCGATCGATCTCGCAGGCGTGGTCGGCCACGTCACCCTGCTCGAGCTCGCCCCCGCCCTCCGCGCCGACGCGGTCCTGGTTCGCAAGCTCAAGAGCATGCCCAACGTCGAGATCGTCACGCGCGCGCGCACGACCGAGGTGGTGGGCGACGGGCAGAAGGTCGTCGGGCTCCGCTGGGAGCACAGCGAGACGAAGGAGCAGCGCCAGCTCGAGATCCAGGGCGTGTTCGTGCAGATCGGCCTCCTCCCCAACACCGGGTTCATCAAGGGGACGGTGGAGCTCAACGGCCTCGGCGAGGTCGTCGTCAACGACCGCGGGCAGACGTCGGTGCCCGGCCTCTTCGCCGCCGGCGACATGACGACCACGCCGTTCAAGCAGATCGTCGTCGCCCTCGGCGACGGCGCGAAAGCCGCCCTCGGGGCCTTCGAGCACCTCATCCGCGCCACCGCGCCGGCGGCCTCCGCGCCCTTCGGGTGAGCTCGCTCGATGGTCCGCGATCACGAGCTCAGCAGCTCAGCCACGCCTCGGACCGGAGCCGCTCGACAAGGAAATCGACGAACGCGCGCACCCTGACCGCCGCCCGCCGGCCCTCCAGATGGACGACATGGATGGGGACCGGCGGGGGCTCATGCGCAGCGAGCACGATCGAGAGGCGCCCGGCGCGCAGCTCCGGGCCGATCTGATACGAGAGCACCCGCGCAAACCCCCGCCCGGCCACGGCCGCCGCAATGGCGACATCTGCGGTGTTGACGAGGAGCTGCGATGGCGGAGAGACCTTCTCGACCCCTGAGCCCGACCCGAACGACCACTCGACAGGTGAGCCCGTCAGCGAGAAGTCGATCGTGTCGAGCCGCGCCAGATCGGCCGGCGTCGTGGGCTCGCCCCGCGCGGCCAGGTAATCCGGCGACGCGCAGACCACCCGCCGCACCGAGCCGACGCGGATCGCGCTGAGCGACGAGTCCGGGAGATGGGCTATCCGGACGGCAACGTCGAGCCCCTCATCGAGCATGTCGACGATGCGGTCGACGAGCAGCGTCCGCGCCGACACGCGCGGATGGAGAGCCAGGAAGTCGAAGAGGGCCGGCGCGACGAACATGCGCCCGAACAGGACGGGCGCCGTCACGCCGATCTGCCCTCGCAACGCGGCATGGGACCCGGCCGCGGACGCCTCGGCCTCCTCGATCTCGCCGAGGATCCGCTTGCAGTCGGCGAGGTACCGGGCGCCCGCCTCGGTCAGGCGGACGACGCGCGTGGTGCGGTGGAGGAGCCGCGTGCCGATGCGCTCCTCGAGCGCAGAGATGGCCCGGGTCACCGCCGGCGGCGACATGGACAGCCGCCGCGCGGCCGGCGCGAAGCCCTCCTCCTCGGCGACGGCCACGAACACGCGCATGGAGCCGAGGCGATCCATCGGATTATTCCAGTTTCCGGAATGGTCCCTTGTCAAGGACGAGCATTACCCTTGGCCGCGGGAATGGGCATCCTGGCTCGGCGAGCGCGGGAGCCCCACGCGGACTGTGCCGCTCCCCGCTGACATCCACAGCCGAAAGGACACCTCGATGACCCTCCCTGCCAGCCCCATCCGCCTCTACCGCTATCCGCTCTCGGGACACGCGCACCGCGTGGAGCTGTTCCTGTCGCTGCTGAGGCTGCCGTTCGAGAAGGTCGACGTCGACCTGAAGGGCGGCGCTCAGAAGACGCCCGAGTTCCTGAGCAAGAACGCGTTCGGTCAGGTGCCCGTGATCGAGGACGGCGACGTGACGCTGGCCGACAGCAACGCGATCCTCGTGTACCTGGCCGCGCGGTACGACGCGTCGGGGCGCTGGCTCCCGCGCGATCCGGTGGCGGCGGCGCACGTGCAGCGGTGGCTCTCCGTGGCCGCCGGGCAGCTCGTGGCGGGGCCCGGGGCGGCGCGCGCCGCGAGCGTGTTCGGCCGCAAGCTGGATGTCGAGCAGGCCAAGGGGATCGCCGCCCAGCTCTTCGCGGTGATCGACCAGCACCTCGCGAACCAGCGGTTCCTGGCCGGCGACGAGCCGACCCTCGCGGACATCGCGATCTACACCTACACGGCGCACGCGCCGGAGGGCGGCGTGTCGCTCGATCCGTACGGGAACCTGCGCGCGTGGCTCACCCGCGTGGAGGGGCTGCCCGGCTTCGTGCCGATGAAGCGGGCGTTCTCGTGACCTCCCTGCCCGGGTGGACCAGGGAGGGCTCGCCCTATCACCCGGGCGAGATGGCCGTGCAGGCGCGGGCCGGGGCGCGCGAGCGCGCCGAGAAGGCCGGGCGCCGGATCATCCGGGACTTCATGCCCGACCAGCACCGGGAGATGTTCGCGCAGCTGCCGTTCCTGCTCGTCGGGGCCCTCGACGCAGAGCGCCGGCCGTGGGCTTCGATCGTCGTGGGGCCGCCGGGGTTCATCTCGTCCCCGGATCCGCGGACGCTCGCGGTGAACGCTCGCCCTGGAGCCGGCGATCCGCTCGTCCCGCACCTCGTGGCCGGCGCGCCCGTCGGCCTCCTCGGCATCCAGCTGGAGACCCGCCGCCGAAACCGGATGAACGGGACGATCACCGCGGCCGGCGAGCGAGGCTTCGTGGTCGAGGTCGGGCAGAGCTTCGGCAACTGCGCGCAGTACATCCAGGCGCGAGCGCCGGAGTTCGTGAGGGCGCCGGAGGCGGCTGCCGCGCCCCCGGCGCAGGCGGAAGGGCCGGCGCTGTCCGCCGGCGCGGCGGCGCTGATCCGCCGCGCGGACACGTTCTTCATCGCGACCACGGCGCCGGCCGCGCGGGGAGGCGACGCGATCGAGGGCGCCGACGTGTCCCATCGAGGCGGCAAGCCGGGCTTCGTGCGCGTGACCGAGGAGGACGGCCACGCCGTCCTGACCTCGCCGGATTTCACCGGCAATTTCGCGTTCAACACGCTCGGCAACCTGGAGCTCTGCCCGCGCGCCGGGGTGCTCTTCGTCGACTTCGCCTCCGGCGGGGTGCTGTCGCTGACCGGCGAGGCCGAGGTGCTCTGGGACGGGCCGGAGCTCTCGGCCTTCGCCGGCGCCCAGCGGCTCCTGCGGTTCCACGTGGCCGAGGGCGTCTGGCGGGAGGGCGCGCTGCCGCTGCGCTGGTCGGCGCCGGTGCCCGCGCCGCAGCTCGCGGCGACCGGCTCGTGGGAGGACGTGGAGCGCAGGTGACGCCGCGCCGCGGCCCGCGGGGGCCCGTCCGGGGGAGTTTTGCCCCACCGGGGCGATCCGGGGCGGGCCCGGGCCGATCGGCGTGCGGACGCGCACCTTGAGAATGTGTACGCGTCCTGCATCCTACCGGCGACCTCATGCGGCTCGCCAGCAAGCTCACCCTGGCCCTCGTCCTCGTCATGTGCGCGGCGTTGGGCCTCTACGGCTACCTCTCCGTCCGGCGCGAGCGGGCGCTCTTCGAGGCGGACATGCGGCGCGACGAGCACCTCATCGGCATCGCGCTCCGCGCGGCGGTGGTCGAGACGTGGCGCCGGGACGGGATGGGCGAGGCGCTCCAGCTGCTCGACGAGATGAGCGAACGCGAGGATGGCGTGCGCTTTCGCTGGGTGTGGCTCGACGCGCCGGCCGGGGATCGCTTCGCGCCCGCGCTGCCTGCCGCCGAGATCGCGGAGCTCTCACGGGGCACCGAGGTGTTCCGGATCGAGCGCGAGGGCGACAAGAGCGGGCGCTTCTACACGTACGCGCCCGTCGGGGTGGAGCCCGCGCGCGTCGGCGCCATCGAGATCTCCGAGTCGCTCGAGGAGGAAGAGGCGTACGTCCAGGAGAGCGTGCTCAGCACGGTGGTCACCATCGTCGCCCTCGCGGCGCTGAGCGGGCTCCTGGCGATGACCTTCGGGCAGGTCCTCGTCGGGCGCCCGACGCGGCGGCTCGTCGACAAGGCGCGGCGGATCGGGGAGGGCGACCTCGGCGGGCCGCTGCTCCTGCCGCAGCGCGACGAGCTCGGGCGGATCGCCCACGAGATCAACGCGATGTGCGAGCACCTGGCCGAGGCGCGCGAGCGCGCGGCCCGCGAGACGACCGCGCGCATCGCCATGCTGGAGCAGCTCCGGCACGCGGATCGGCTCACCACCGTGGGCAAGCTGGCGTCGGGGATCGCGCACGAGCTCGGCACGCCGCTCAACGTGGTGGGCGGCCGCGCCAAGATGATCGCGCGCGGCCTGCCGCAGGAGGAGGCGGCGGAGAGCGCGCGCATCATCGCCGAGCAGGCGGACCGGATGACGAAGATCATCCGGCAGCTGCTGGACTTCGCGCGCCGCCGGGTGGCGCAGAAGGCGCCGGCCGATCTCGCGCACATCGCGCGCCAGACGCTGGCGCTGCTGGAGCCCCTCGCCCGGAAGCGGAGCGTGACGCTCCGCCTCGACGAGGCGAGCGGCGGGGCGACGCACGCCGAGGTGGACTCGGGGCAGATGCAGCAGGTGCTCACGAACCTCATCATGAACGGCATGCAGTCGATGAAGCGGGGCGGCGAGCTCACGGTGCGGGTGGAGCGCGCCCGCGCGCGCCCGCCGGCCGACCACGGCGGCGCCGAGGGTGAGCACGTCGCCGTCCGGGTGACCGACGGCGGGGAGGGGGTCGCGCCCGAGAACATCCCCCGCATCTTCGAGCCGTTCTTCACCACGAAGGACGTCGGCGAGGGCACGGGCCTCGGGCTGAGCGTGTCCTACGGGATCGTGCGCGAGCACGGGGGCTGGATCGGCGTGGAGAGCGAGCTCGGCAAGGGCTCGACGTTCACGGTGTACCTCGCGCCGAGCGGGCAGGATGACCGATGATCCGAGGCCGGCGGCCGCGGGCTGAGGGCGAGGGCGCGCTCGGCGGGGCGGCCGCCGCGCCGCGGCTGGCCGCGGGCGAGGCGCTGTACTACGCGAGCGATCGAGGAGAGATGGCGAGCGAGCCATCGAGGTGACGATGGGCAGGCGAGCGCTGATCATCGACGACGACGAGGCGATGTGCGCGTGGCTCTCGGCGGACCTGCGGTCGCGCGGCGTCGAGGCGACGACCCGGACCTCACCGGCGGAGGCGCTCGCGCTGCTCGAGGCGGACGAGGGCTTCGACGTCATCCTGACCGATCTGAACATGCGCGGGATGGACGGGATCGCGGTCTGCGGCCGGGCGGCCGAGATCCGGCCGGACGTGCCGGTCGTGGTGATCACCGCGTTCGGCAGCATCGAGACCGCGGTGCAGGCGATCCGCGCGGGCGCGTACGACTACGTGACCAAGCCGGTCGACATCGAGGCGCTGGCGCTGGCCCTGGAGCGGGCGATCGCGCACCACGCGCTCAAGGCCGAGGTGCGGCGGCTGCGCCGCGCGGTGGCCGGGCCCGGCGGGTTCCCGGACCTCATCGGCCGGAGCGCCGCGATGCGGGGCGTGCAGGACCTGATCGAGCGCATCGCCGACGCGGACGCGACGGTGCTCATCACCGGCGAGAGCGGGACGGGCAAGGAGGTCGTCGCGAAGGCGCTGCACGCGCGGAGCCGCCGCAAGGAGGGGCCGTTCGTGGCGATCAACTGCGCGGCGGTGCCGGAGTCGCTGATCGAGAGCGAGCTCTTCGGGCACGTGCGGGGGGCGTTCACCGACGCGCGCGCGGCGCGCTCCGGGCTGTTCGTCGAGGCGAACGGCGGGACGCTGCTGCTCGACGAGATCGGGGAGCTGCCGCTCGCGGTGCAGCCGAAGCTGCTCCGCGCCCTCCAGGAGCGCCGGGTGCGCCCGGTGGGCGGGAGCGCGGAGGTGCCGTTTGACGCGCGCATCGTGGCCGCGACGAACCGCGACCTGGACGAGGCCGTCGAGGCGCGCCGCTTCCGGGAGGACCTGTACTACCGGATCAACGTGCTCCACGTGGAGCTGCCGCCCGTGCGGGCGCGGGGCAGCGACGTGCTGCTGCTCGCGCAGCGCTTCATCGAGGATTTCGCCACGCGCTGGAGCAAGGAGGTGGTCGGCCTGTCGCCGGCGGCCGCCGAGCGGCTGCTCGCGTACACGTGGCCGGGCAACGTGCGGGAGATCCAGAACGGCATGGAGCGGGCGGTGGCGCTCACGGGGTACCCGGAGATCACGGTGGAGGACCTGCCGGCGAAGATCCGGGAGCACCGGCCGTCGCACGTGCTCGTGGCGGGGGACGACCCATCGGAGCTGGTGCCGCTCGAGGAGGTGGAGCGGCGGTACATCCTGCGGGTGCTCGAGGCGGCGGGCGGGAACAAGACGCTGGCGGCGAGGATCCTGGGGCTGGACCGGAAGACGCTGCACCGGAAGCTGGAGCGGTGGGAGCCGGGCGCCGGGGGGGCGAAGGGGAGCTGAGAGGGTGGGCGGGGTGGGTCGGGCGATCTGAAGCTCGAAGCCCACGCTGAGGCGCGGAGGAATACCCCGGGCGGGGAACGACGCCCCACCCCGGATGGCCCACGCGGGGGGTCGCCGCCAGTCCCGCTGCAACCCGCCCGTCCGCCGCCGCCGTCCGCCGCAACCTGGGTCGGCGTCCGCCGCAACCTGGGTCGGCGCCTGCGGCCTCAACCTCGGTCGGTTCCGGCCACCCCAACCCGGGTCGGTTCAGGACGGCCGCCGGTGGGCGGCACGCGGCCTGCAATACAGGCCCCTCACCAAGGAGAGAGCCCGATGCCCCCCGACTCGATGCGCGGTCTTGCCTCGATCCTGAATACGCCCCCTGAGCCGGTGCCGCGCGTCCACCCCGGCGCACCCCCCATCCGCGTGCTGCTCGCCGAGGATGACCGGGAGTTGCGGCTGCTCCTTGCCACCGCCCTCCGCCGCGACGGCTACGAGGTCCTGGAGGCGCACGACGCCAAGCACCTCCTCGAGTTGATGGGCGAAGCGCTCGTCTCCGGGAACGGCGCCCCGGTCGATGTCGTGGTGAGCGACATCCGGATGCCAGGCGCGAGCGGCCTCGATCTGCTGGCCGGGCTGCGCCGCGACGACTGGACCACGCCGGTGGTCCTCATCACCGCGTTCGGCGACCCGGAGACCCACGCGGAAGCCTACCGCCTGGGCGCCGACGCGGTGCTCGACAAGCCGCTCGACGTGGACGATCTGCGGCTCGTGGTCCAGACCCTCGTCTCGATGCGCGGCTGACGGCGCCACGCAGCCACCGCGCCGCCGCGCGCCGCGCGCGATAACCGCCGATACCAGCGTCGTCGCCTGAGCAAAAGAGTGCCTGCCACGACGTCGATCCTCAAAGCGCTCATCGGGTCGGGCACGCTCCTGGGGAGCCTCCTCGCTGTCACAGCCATCACGAGATGGTGTGTGGGTGGGAGCATGTCGAGGAGCAGCTGGGCTACACACAACCCGTGTCAGGAGCGCGCCAGTTGACCGTTTGATAGGCTCTCAACATCGTCGTAGAGCACATCCGTGAGATCGTGAGTCGCCCGGCGCCGCCTCACCCGGCCTCGACCGGCAGCCGGCGCGGCTCCCCCGCGCGCTGCGCCTTCAGCCGCGCCCGCCGCATCTTGTGCCACGCGAGGATCCCCGCGTCCGCGCGCACGAAGCGGCACGCATCGAGATCCGCGTCGCGCGGCTCCGAGGACGCGAGCATTCGCTCGTCGCCCGGCTGGATCAGACAGAACTCCGCCCGCAACCCGATCCACGCGAGCAGCCGCCCGATCACCGGGATCGGCACGTAGTACCGCCCCACGATCGCCGTCCGCTCCGCGTCGATCGGCGCGCACCCCGCCATGCCCACCACGCGCTTCCCGAACGAGAGGCGCAGCACGCCCGGGAAGCGCACCTCCAGCTCGAACCTCCACCCCCGACGGCCGTCCCAGGGCTCCCCGTCGTCGTGGCGCAGCACCGCCTCGGCGTGAATGACGTCACCCTCCACGCGGACCTCGCAAGGGTCGAGCATCGCACCGACACCGGGGAACCAGGGGCGGTGCGCGAACGGCAGGTGGTGAACGTCGAGCATGCCCTCCATCGCGCGCGCGAACGGCACGTCCCAGTCCATCGACGCCGTGTGGGCGTGCCGCTCGTCCGGCGGCAGGCCATCGAACCACGGTACCGGCGGCAGCTCGGCCGGCCGCTCGCCCCAGAAGAGCCACACGAAACCCCGGTGCTCCCGCGCCTCGTACCGGGTCAGCGCGAGCGCATCCCCCACGCCGCGCGCGCTCGCGCCGCGCCCCTCGCACGGGATCGCGACGCAGCGCCCGTCCGAGGCGAACCGAAAGCCGTGGTACGGGCACTCGATCGCCCCGCCCACGACCCGCCCCAGTCCGAGGTCCGCGCCCCGGTGCGGGCAGCGCGCCCGCGCCGCGACCAGGGCGCCGCGATCGTCCCTGAACAGCACGAGCCGCGTCCCGAAGCGCTCGACGGCGACCGGCCGCTTGCCCACGCAAGCCGCGTCCGCGATGATGTACCAGGCGCCCTCGACGAACGCGCCGCGCCCTTCCTCGATGCCGTGCTTTCGCATGATGCTCCTCCGATCGCCCGGAAGCCTGGGGCTGGCCCGGCCGGCGAGCAGTGACAGCGCGCGCCACAAGGGCTGACATGCGGCGCCAGGCCCCGCGGGCGCCCGCCCCGACGATCTGGGCCCGCACCGCCGCGCAGCTCGCGGACCACGCTGCGGAGCGCGGGGCGGATCGACGGGCGCTGCTCGATGCCGCGGGGCTCGCGGACGCGGCGCTCGCCGATCCGGACACCCGCGTGCCGCTCGCGGCGTTCTATGCGCTCATCGAGGCGGCCGTGGCGGCGACCGCCGATCCGCACCTCGGCCTCGACTTCGCGGCGCGCTTCGAGCCGGAGCACTTCGACGCGCTCGGCTTCCTGGCCATGAGCAGCCCGACCCTCGGCGAGTCGTTCCGCCGGATGCTCCGCTACCAGCAGATATGGAACGAGGGCGAGCGCTACACGCTGGAGATCCGCGGGCGCCGCGCGCACCTCGGGTTCGTGCCCTTTGGGCCCGAGCGGCCGGCCCACGGCCAGCTCGCGGAGATGTTCGCGTTCGACGCGCTCGTGAACGCCGGGCGCATGTGCGGCGCGCCGATCCAGGCGCTCGCGGTGCGCTTTCGCCACGCGCCAGCGGGTGATCCGGAGGAGAAGGCGCGGCGGCTCGGCTCGCCTGTGCTGTTCGGTGCGCCGGCGACCGAGCTGGTCCTGCCGGTGGAAGAGCTCGCTCGGCCACTGCCGCACGCGAACGAGGCGCTCGCCGCGTTTCTCGAGCGCCATATGAGCGTCGCCGCGGCGCGCCTGCCGGGCGCGGCGCCGCCCGCGCTGTCCGACCGCGTGCGCGCGCTCCTCGGCGAGCGGCTGCGCGAGGGGGCCGACCTGGGCGCGCTCGCGGCGCGCCTGCGGATGAGCCCGCGTACGCTCCAGCGCCGCCTCGGCGACGAGGGGACGTCAGTGCATGCCCTGCTCGACGAGGTCCGGCGCGGCCGCGCTGCGGCGCTCCTCGACGCGGACATGGCGATCGGCGAGGTGGCGTATCTGCTCGGCTATTCCGAGCCGAGCGCGTTCCACCGGGCGTTCCGGCGCTGGACCGGCGTGACGCCGGAGGCGTTCCGCGCCCGGACCCGGGGCGCAGAGCCGCAGTGAGCGGCCTGCGCCGGCGGCTGGCCTGACGGGTTCCTTCAAGCGCGCCCGACCGCGGCCTGCGCCGCTGCCGGGCCTGCGCTCAAGGACCCTGCGCTCACGGGCCCGGGGGGGCGATCTCGAGCTTCGCCATCACGCTGGCGCTGCCCGTGAGGCCCGCCTGGATGTTCTCGACCGCCTGCGTGATCGCATTGGTGGCCGGGATGAGGCACGCCCCCGCCTTCACGCTGCCGGTGGCCGCGCCCTCGAGGTTGCCGCCCGCCTGGACCACCGCCTCGGCGCTGGCGAGGAGCAGCTCGCCGCGCGCGTGAGCGACGACGAGGAGCCGCGGCAGGTTCGCCTTGAGCGTCGCGATCGCCGCCTCGACGTCGGCCCCACCCTCGATGTTGACCGCGGGCTCCTTGCAGCTGGCCTTCGCGCTCGCGCTCGCCTCGCAGGAGCCGCTGCACTCCGCAGACCCCTGGCACTCGGCGCTCGGGGGCTTGAGCTCGGCCCTGCACTTCGGCGCCTTGAACTGGACGTCGCACGAGCCGGAGCAATCGGCGTTGCACTGCACCTCTGCCTCGGCCGCGAACGCGCACGAGCCGCGGCACTCGCCCGTGCAGGTGCCCTGGCACTCGCCGCGGCAGTCGCCGCCGGCGGTCGTCGCGGAGCAATCGCCGTCGCACGTGCCCTCGCACGTCCCCTGGCATGTGCCCTCGCAATGGACCGCCAGGTTGGCCGAGCCCTCGCACGAGCCGGTGCACTTCCCCTCGCAGCGCCCCGAGAGCTGGCCAGGATCGCAGCGCGCGACGATCTCCGCCGGGGTCAGCTGGCACTCGACGTTGGCGCTGCACCTCGCCTCGCAGTTCGCCTGTACGCTCGCGTCGACCGTGCAGCTCGGCGGCTGGAAGGTGATCGACAGATCGGCCGTCGCGTCCCCGAGCGCGTCGACGGCGAGCTTACACCATTGCTCCGCCCGTTCGCTCGGCCTCGTCGCCGTGATCTTCGTCACGTCGGCGTCGAGGTCCAGCGCGATCGCCTGACAGGCGCTCGTCACGTCCGTCACGATGGCGCCCGCGGCGCCCGTGAAGTCCGACACGGACTGCATGAAGGCACCATAATTGAGCTCTGCCTCGCCCTCGAGACCCCATTCCACCGCGGCGAGATCGGCGCCCGGCGTGAAGTCGCGACAGCAGACGTCATTCTGCAGCTCCGAGACCTTGTCACACCCCATCGCCGGGATGACGGAGAGCCCTGCCAGCGCCAGCGGGAATGCCGCGATTCGCCACGTCACACGCATATTCATCGGGAAACTCCTTGGTTCTTTGTCGGGCGTGCCGCTGGTGCCAGACTGCCACGGAGAGCGGTGAAACCCCATGAGGGAGCACGCTCGCCTCCGAGCTCGGCCTGCAGCCGCCTCCGAAGCAGCGCGACAATAGCTCATAGATCGACCCGCATGACAAGGCCCATGCTGCGGAATTGTTGCTCGTCTCGACGTCACCCCTAGGGCGAAGCCCGTCAGCACGGAGCCAACGACGACGAGATCTGTTGATGTTCATGTCGACGGCAGAGGTGGGAAGAACGCCCGGACGCGGCCGTCCAGGGAGGGATGAGGGGAGGGCTGCGGGCGCGCCATGACACGGCACGTCGTGGGTTCAACCAGCCTTCATCGAATCGCCGTTGCAGAGCTCGGCCGAGCCGTAGGACAATGGCCCCGTGATGACGCTCGGCCCACGGCTCCCCCGGTTCGTGCAGCTCTCTCTCATGCTCGCCCTGACGGCCGGTTGCGGCGCCTCGTCCGACGACGAGGGCCCGACGAGCGGCCAGGCCGCCGGCGAGCCGCCCAGGATGACCGGGATGACGGCGGCCCACAATGCCGCGCGCACCGCGGTCGACCCGCCCGCCGATCAGCCGGTGCCCCCTCTCGTGTGGTCGCCCGAGATCGCCGCGGCGGCTCAGGCCTATGCCGCCCAGTGCATGTTCGGCCATAGCGCGAGCGATTACGGAGAGAATATCTTCGCGTCGACCGGCTCGTCACCCACACCGGAGGACGTTGTCGCCTCGTGGGTCGACGAGGCGGCCAACTACGACCTTGCGAGCAACGCCTGCAGCTCCACCTGCGGCCATTACACTCAGGTGGTATGGGCCGACTCCCTGCGGCTCGGCTGCGGGGTCGCCGATTGCACGACCGGCTCGCCGTTCGGCAGTGGAAGCTGGCAGATCTGGGTGTGCAACTACGATCCTCCCGGCAATTTCGCCGGAGAGCGCCCCTACTGAGCCCGCGCGCCAGCGGCGCGCGCCGTCCTCGTCTCCTCCCCGCCCCTCGCCGGCTCTGGTATCGCAGCGGTGATGGACTTCGGGTGGACCCCTCCCCAGCGCGCCGTCCACGACCGCATGCGCGCCCTCGGCGCCGAGGCCGACGCCGCGGCCCCGGACGATCGCATGCGCGTCCTCGCCCAGGGCGGCGCCCTCGGCCTGCCGATCGCCCGCGATCTCGGCGGCGAGGGCCTCGACCTCGTCACGACGGCGCTCGCCTACGAGGGCCTGGGCGCGACGCTGCGCGACGGCGGCGTCCTGCTCGCCGCGGGGGCGCACCTCTTCGGCGTGGCGCTCCTGCTCGCGCGGGTGGGCACGCCCGCGCAGCAGCGCGCGTGGCTGCCGCGGATGGCGAGCGGCGCGTGCATGGCGACGGTCGCCGCGACCGAGGCCGGCGCTGGCTCGGACGTCGCGTCGGTGCAGGCAAGGGCCGACCGCACGGACGCCGGCTACCAGCTCACCGGCGACAAGCGGTACGTGACCTGGGCCGACCGGGCCGACGTGTACCTCGCGATCGCGCGCGACGGCGGCGGCCGCGCCGGCGGGGCCCCGGCGCGCGGCCTCACCGCGCTGCTCGTCCCGCGCGCCGCGGGCGAGGGCGCCGCGCGCATCCTCCCCGGCGCGCCGCTCGCGACCGCGGGCCTCCGGGGCGCGCGGCTCGCGCCGGTCTCGTTCGCCGGCTGCGAGGTCGGCCACGACGCGCTCCTCGGCCGCGCCGGCGCCGGCCTCGCCGTCTTTCAGATCGCCATGACCTTCGAGCGCGCGCTCATCCTCGCCTTCCGCCTCGGCGCCATGGAGCGCGCCCTCGGCGAGGCCGTCCGCTTCGCCCGCGAGCGCGAGCTCGGCGGCCAGGCGATCGCCCGCCACCAGGCCGTCTCGCACCGCCTCGCGCAGATGAAGCTGCGCCTGGAGACCTCGCGGCTGCTCATCTACCGCGCCGCGTGGGCGCTGGACCAGGGCGAGCGCGGCCAGGCCGAGGCCGCGCTCGCGAAGTGGCACGCGGCGGACTCGGCCGTGGCGTCCGCGCTCGACGACCTCCGGCTCCGCGGCGGCGCTGGCTACCTCGAGGAGAGCGGCCTCCCGTCCGCCATCGATGACGCCCTGGGCGGCAGCATCCATTCGGGGACATCCGACGTGCTCGCCACGATCGTCGCGCGGTGGCTGGGCGTCTAGCCGCTCGCCCGCGTTTCACCTCGCCTCACCAAGCGCCTCCCTCGTCGTGACGTCAGGCCCCCGGGGAGGGTGCTCGGCACCCCCTCCCACGCAACATGGAAAAACTTGGACGACGAACTACTGGCCAACCCTCGCCGGCGCCTTTACCAAGGTAGGGCTGCGCGGACCGGCCGAGCTTCGCCGGCCCGCGCCCGTCCGCCGGCCCTTCAAGCCCAACCAGGAACGATATGACCGAAGCGACCGACAATCCCCTGCTCACTCTCGGCTTCGAGATCCCGTTCGATCGCATCCGGAGCGAGCACGTCGAGCCCGCGGTGCGCGCGCTGCTCCAGGACGCCCGCGCCCGGCTCGACGCGCTCGTCGCGGCGCCCGGCCCCCGCACCTACGACAATACCCTCGCCGCGCTCGAGGCCGTCACCGACCGGCTCGACCGCGCCATGAACGTCGTCTCCCACCTCGAATCGACGTCCACCACGCCCGCGCTGCGCGCCGCGTACAACGCCGTCCAGCCAGAGGTCAGCGAGTTCCTGAGCGGCATCGCCCTCAACGAGGGCGTCTATGGCGCGCTCAAGGCGTATGCGGCCACGCCCGAGGCCGCGGCGCTGACCGGCCCGCGGCGCCGCTTCTTGAAGAAGACCCTCGACGATTTCCGGAGGAGCGGCGCCGAGCTCGACCCGACTGGCAAGAAGCGCCTCTCCGAGATCGACGTCGAGCTCGCCACGCTCACCCTGCGCTTCTCGCAGAACGTGCTCGACGCGACGAACGCCTTCGAGTTCGTGGTCGAGGACGCCGCCCGCCTCGCCGGCCTGCCGCCGAGCGCGGTCGAGGCGGCCCGTCAGGGCGCGAAGGACAGGGGCATCGAGGGGTACCGCTTCACGCTGCAGGCGCCGAGCTACATCCCCGTGCTCACGCACCTCGACGACGCCGCGATCCGCGAGCGCTTCTACCGCGCCTTCAACACGCGGGCGACCGAGGGCGACCATAACAACCGGCCGCTCATCCGCCGCATCCTCGAGCTCCGCGGGGAGAAGGCGAAGCTGCTCGGCTACGCGACCTTCGCCGATCTCGTGCTCGAGGACCGGATGGCGAAGACGGGCGCCGCGGCGCGCCGCTTCGTCGACACGCTGCGGGCGCGCACCGAGCCGGTCTTCGCTCGCGAGAAGGAAGAGCTCGCCGCCTTCCGCCGCGAGATCGAGGGCCCGGACGCGCCGCCGCTCGCGCCGTGGGACGTCGCCTACTACGCCGAGAAGCTCCGCCGCGCCCGCTACGATTTCGACGACGAGGCGCTCCGCCCGTATTTCCCGCTGGATCGCGTCGTCTCCGGCCTGTTCGAGATCGCCCACCGCCTTTACGGCGTGCGCATTGCGCCGTGGCAGGCCGCCCCCGCGTGGCACCCGAGCGTCCGCGCCTACCAGCTCGTCGAGCCGGGCGGCGCCCAGAGCGCCGCTTTCTACCTCGACTTCGTGCCGCGCGAGCAGAAGCGCGACGGCGCCTGGATGCACGGGCTCGTCACGGGCGCGCCGAGCGAGGACGGGCGCGCGGCCGGCGAGGACGCGCGCCACCTCGAGGTCCTCGCGGGCAGCTTCACCCCGCCGGTCGGCGCCCGCCCCGCGCTGCTCAACCACCGCGAGGTCGAGACGCTGTTCCACGAGTTCGGCCACATGATGCACCACGCCTCGAGCCGGGTGCCGATCCGGAGCCTCGCCGGCACCAACGTCGCCTGGGACTTCGTCGAGCTCCCCTCGCAGATCATGGAGAACTGGTGCTGGGAGCGGGACGCGCTCGACCTCTTCGCGCGCCACCACGAGACGGGCGCGCCCGTCCCGGATGACCTGCTCCAGCGCATGCGCGCGGCCCGCACGTTCCGCGCGGGCGCCGCGACGATGCGGCAGCTCGGCTTCGCCGAGATCGACCTCGCGCTCCACATGGACTGGACCGGAGAACAGGGCGATGTCGTCGAGTTCGCGCGCGAGGTCCTCGGGCGCTACTCGCCCGTCCCGCTGCCCGAGGGCTACGCCATGATCGCCGGCTTCTCGCACCTCTTCTCGAACCCGGTGGGCTACGCCGCGGGCTATTACTCGTACAAATGGGCCGAGGTGCTGGACGCCGACGCCTTCTCCCGCTTCCAGGAAGAGGGCCTGTTCAGCCGGAAGGTGGGCGACGCGTTCCGGAGCCAGATCCTCGCGCTCGGCGACACGCAGGACCCGATGGATCTCTACAAGAGCTTCCGCGGCCGCGAGCCCACCCTCGACGCCCTGCTCCAGCGCAGCGGCCTCGCCTGAGCCTCCGGGGCGGCCCGCGGGCCGCCCGCCCCTCTCCACCCCACCATCAGCCACCAACGTGAACGTGGACGTTCGGATGTGGGAGAACGCGGCGTGAAGCTTGGTTAGCGCTTACGCCCCCCATCGACCTCCGTAGGCGCGAGGAGACGGTGTTCTTCGCGCGGCGCGGGGAGGGCCGATGTCTGAGCCCAAATGACAAAGCTCCTCCGGCGAAGCCGGAGGAGCTTTGTCTCAGGCGAGTCCGGCGGGGCCCCGCGCCGCGCGAAGAACACCATCTCCTCGCGCCGGGCCACCTAGGACGACCGCCCCAAGGAAGCGCCGGCGCTCATCGCGCCGGCCCCCGTGGGATCACTGTATCTTGAAGTTGCAGGCCGACAGCGTGGCCGTTCCGATCGTCTGCGTCATCGCCCAGTTCGCGAGCGAAGCGACGCTGGCCTGCTCGGACCTGAACGCGTAGTTGTTCGCGAGCTGCACCTCGGTGCCGTTCTTCGGCCGGATGTACACCGAGTACCGCTTCGCCGCCACGTCGACCACCATCCGGACGGTGTAGGTCGTCCCACCGGTGTACGGGAACACCCGGAGCGCCTGGTACCTCGCGCCGTTCCGGACGCGGACATTGCCTTCCTCGTCGAAGATGACGATCGCTGCGAGCTGGGTCCACTGGCTCGCGGAGCCGCTCGAGAGGCCGACCACGGCGTCGATCTTCGACGCGCTCGGCGTCACGTCCCAGGACGCCGTGAAGGTGCTCCGCTGGGTCGACGGCAGCGACGAATTGAACCATTGGCCCGCGTTGACGACCGAGCACACCGGCGCCGGCGGAGTCGGCGTGGGCGTCGTCGGCGTGGGCGTCGGCGTCGTCGGCGTGGGCGTGGGTGTCGTCGGCGTGGGCGTCGGCGTCGAGGTCGCCGTCCCATACTCGAACGCGCCGATATCGACCGCGCCCACGGCCGTCCGCCGCTGCGCGGTGCCGATGGCCGCGAGCGCCGCCTTCGGCGGGTGGTACAGCGGCATCGCGAGCGGCGACGGGAACGTGCGCCCCGAGATCCCCGTCGTCGAGCTGACGCCCGCGTTCCGCAGCGGGCTCGTCGAGAGCAGCGTCACGTCGCGGTTGCCGATGCTCGTGAAGCCGGGATCGCTCACGATCAGCGTCCCCGTGAAGCCGGACGGCACCGTCGTGCCCGTGGGCACGGCGTTGTTGACGCCCTTGATGAGCGGGCTGCCGGTCGTCCAGCTCGCGTCGTCACGGAAGACCTGAACGCTCCCGCCCCCGACGCGATAGAAGATGTTGTTGTGCAGCTCGATGCTCTCGATGCCATCGAACAGGTGGATCGCCGCGCTCGACCCCGCCATCAGCAGGAACGTGTTGTTGACGAACCGATACCGCCCATTGGTGTCGCCGGTGCCGTCGCCGCCGACGCGGATCACATACTGCGTGTGCGTCTTGCGGAAGACGTTGCCGACCACATCGGAGTCCTCCCGCGCGAGATCCGGATCCTGCCCGTCGGGGCCGATGAGCTCGAGGTCCTTGTAGAGCCCGCCCTCGATCCAGTTGTAATAGATCTCGTTCCGCTCCGCGCGGGTCTTCACCGCGTTGCCGCCGATTGCATCGTGGACATAGCTGTGCTGCATCCGGAACACGGAGCCCGGGTAGGCGGACTCATCCGTTGCGATGTAGATCGGGTGCTTCTGCGTACCGTTACCGCAGTTATAGACCTCCGTGTATTCCACCGTCAGCGAACCCGAATCGCTGTCGGCGCCCAGGATCCCGTGCGCTGGGCAATCGTGGATCACGGAGTCACGGATCGTGACATCGTGCCCGTGCTGGAAGATGCACCTCGAGGTGCCGCCCGTCACATCGAACCCCTCGAACACGATGTGGTTCGCGTTGATCTCGATCGTGTTGGTGCCACCCCTCAGGACGGGGCGCTTCCCGCCGACGCGCACGCCGCGGATCGTGATCTTCGAGGTGGGCGTGCCCCATTTCGTGAGCCTGATGTCGCCCGAATACGTGGCGTTGCCGTCGACCTCCACCACGTCGCCCGCCTGCAGTCTGCTGGCTACCTCACCGATGGTCTTGTAGGTGCGCGTGGGACCGACTTGATACGTCGTGCCGGCGGCCTGCTCCTCCGCGTCCAGCTCCTCTGCGGTCACGTCCTCGTCGAGCGGCGCGCAGCCGAAACCGACGATCGACATCGCCACGAGCGAGGCGATGAACTTACCGGCGGCAAACGACCGCGACCCAAAGCCTTGAGAAATCGAATGCATGGCTTTTTCTCCCCCGGCGTCGTCGAACCCCTGTGGTGAACAGGACCGTAACGGGCGAAAGCATCAGGGGGCAGAAGAGGAGCCTCCCGCTGCGTGCCTTCGCGCCGCGAACCATCGGTGCAGACCATTCAGCACCAGAGGGTCGAATACCGGCGCTCTCGTGAAACAACTTATTCCCGGATTAACACGACGGGTCAAGACGAAATGCTTTCGAAAACGAAACGAACACCCAATTAGGTCGCACACCTCGGCCGCTTTTCACATCACGGTTGCAAATTTTCGATGCAGAACTGCAATGCGCAGTCCGTCCGCTGATGTAAGGGAGGTATAGAGAAGTGGTCGTCCGCTCGCTTGAATGCAGACGAAATCCCCAGAAAATGTTGGGAAACCCCCAATGCGACTGGATTCTCCATGGCAACCAGCGACCTTTACCTACCTCACCCCCGCATTCGCTATCTCGGCCGCGGCGCCTGTGACCCGAACGAGGTCGCGCGCTTCCTCGGCGACACCGCTGCATTGCAAGCAAGAAAACAGCTCGCAGCCCTGCTCGATCGCTTGGCGGAGGGTCAGCACTCCGGGTCGCGGCTGGCCTGCCGCGGTCTACGCGCGCGACGCGGGCTCGCGGGAGATCGTGGAGAGGGACGGCGGGCCGGAGTTCGACGAGGAAATCGTGGGCGTCCGCGCGGCAGCGCGCTGCTCGCCGAGCGCGGGAGAGAGGCGGGAATTTGCGGGCGGGCGAGCGGTCAGCGCCTGCCCTTGAAGCCCATCATTTGCTGCACCACCGCCTCGCTCTCCTCGGCGATCGCGCCCTCCTGCGCCGCGCGGTCGGCGCAGTCCTCACAGACCTTCTTCTTCTTGCTTCCGACCTTGATCGTCTTGAGCTCGTCGACCTCGTTATCGCATTCGCGGCACGTGGGCATCGCCACACCTTCCTTTCGCCGGGCCAGCATATCGCACCGATCCCGCGCGCGCCGAGATCGCGCCCCCGCGCCGCGAACGGACCGCGCGGCTCGCCCGCCCGATGTTTGGCCCGGACGAGCCCCGCGACCTAGGCTTGCCGCGTCACGAGGACACCAAGGAGGCTCCCATGGATCGGAGGCAGGGCGCGCGCGCTCAGGTCGACTTCCCCGTCTCGGCGCTCGTCGATGGCCACCGGCACCGGTGTCGCGCGATCGATCTCTCCCCCACGGGTATGGTCGTCGAGCGCGCGCCCGCGCTGGCAGGCCGGGCGCTGCCCGCCGTGACCCCGTTCGAGCTCGACCTCGGGGTCGGGCGCCCCATCCGGCTGCGCGCCCGCCCGGTCTGGGACCGCGACAACCTGCTCGCCGTCCGCTTCGTGGTCATGAGCGACGCCGACCGGCTCACCATCGCCGAGCACCTCGATCAGCGAGCCCACCGCCGCGACCCTCTCCATTAGAGCGGCGGTCACCCGCTTCGGATACGGGCCCACCTCGACGTTTTCGGTGCTCGGCGTACGTGAGTACGCCTGCGCGCCGAAAACGCCGATCTGGGCCCGTCTCCTGTGCGGGAGACCGCCGCTCTGGTCTGCGTGGTGCAGAGCCGCTGTGGATGGGGCAGACGCCCGGGGGGAACGCCTGGAGCCGGACCGGCGGCGGCACGTCCCCGACACGATGCTCGCCTGCAAGGATGAAATCGCAGGAGTGCAACGCCGGGAGGATGTGCCCGGGACATCTATGCGAATTTTAACTCTATTTCCATCTTCTCGCGGTGGCATGTGAGCTGCTAATTCAACGGACGAGCGTTGCTGGTGCGGCCTCTCCCCCCCCGGGCCCCGGCGACGCTTTTTTCTTTTTGTCGGTCGCTGGAGCGACGAGAGCCACGCGCTACGTGCGTGGCTCTCGTCGCCGGCGCGCAGCGGAGATCGACGCGCGCGGAATGCTGGCGGCGGAGCGGCGAAGCTCGTCGAGCGCGTGCTCGGGCAGGCGGGGCGCGCGCGGCTCGGTGGCGTTTGGCTCGGGAGGGGCGGGCGCGCGGGCGCCCAGGTACGGCCAGAGACTCTCGCGGATGGGCGCCGGCAGGACGTTCTCCAGGTACTCGAGCGCGGTCCCGCGGAGATGGGCGTCGTCGGCGTGGAGCGCCCTGTAGGCGATCTCGAGCGGCTCACGCTCGAGGCTGAGCGAGAGGACGCGGAACACGTGCTCCAGGCTGCGGCTCGTCCGCTCGACGAGCAATCGCTCGGCCAGCGGCGCCTCGACCGGGGGCGCGACGTTGGGGGGCTGGGCGTCCCACACCCGGCGACCTATCGCGATCTCCCGCATCGCCGCCTCGAATACGTCGTCGCGCCGCAGGTGGATCGGAGCGCGCTGCTGGAGGAGCCGCGCCAGCGCGACGCCGCACTGATAACGCACCTCGAAGCGCTCGTCGGCGAGGCCCAGGATCAGGCCGTCGGCGGCGCGCTGGGTGGGACAGGCCTGGAGCACCCGCGGGATGCGGCGGCGGAGGGCGACGCTCACGGACGGATCGAGGAGCGCGTCGAGGAGCTGGCCGGTCGCGCGGGGGGCGACGGCTCGGAGCGCCCGGATCGCCTCGGAGGTGAGCCCCTCGCGCTCGAGGAGCGGGAGGAGGTGCGGCACGAGCGCGGGATCCGGCTCCCGGACGAGCGCCCGGCGGATTCGCTCGGAATCGCCGGAGCGCAGGTCGGCCGTGGCGGCGAGCACCGGATCGGACGCCAGCGCGGCGGACGCGGCACGCGCGGACAGCGGCCCGTCGACGCCCCTGCGATCACCCGCTGGAGGCCGCGGCGAGTCCCCGGGTGCGGGGCCGGAGAGCGGCGCGCGGCCGGAGAGCGGCGGGCCGGGGTGCGACGCGCGCTCGCCGTCGGCAGGGGCGCGCCCGGCATCGGGGCGCGCCGCCGCCGCGTTCCGGAGCGCGGCGAGCTCGGCGAGGACCTTGTCGCGGCTGAGCGCGTCGGCGGTGCCGCTCAGGGTGCGGCGGGTGGTGGCGTCGACGATGTTCGTCGGGTCGAGCGAGACGGCGCCGGAGCGCAGGCTGCCCTCGAGCGCGGCGACGTAGCCCCGGTGCAGCCGCGGCGTGAAGAGCAGCGTGACGCCCGCGGCCGCCGCGCCGAGGCCGAGCAGCAGCGGGAGCGACCCGCCCGGGGCGAGCACGAGCAGGCCCATCGCGAGGCCGCTGCCCGCCGCGGTGCCGATGCGGTCGAAGCCGACGTCGATGAGCGTCTTGATCGACCGCTTCTGGTCCGGGGGCAGGGGCGTGTAGAGCAGCTCGTAGCCCGACCGAAACAGCGAGTTCCGGAGCACCGCCTCGGTCGCGCGGACGATGGAGGCGGCCCAGAGCCGCGGCGCGACCACGAGGGAGAGGGTGCTCGCGACGACCGCGGCCGGGAGGATGCCGATCGTGGCGGCGAGCCCGAGCCGGTCGAGCGAGAAGGTGGCGGCGAGCGACTGCACGAGGAAGGAGAGCACGCTCACCGAGAGGTGGAAGAGCGCGAAGAACGAGAGCAGCGCGTTGCGGTCGGTCATCGCGGCGGCCGCCTCGGCGCTGAGCGCCACGTCGAACAGCGCGCCGCTCACGGCGCCCAGCCCGACGAGCAGGGCGAGGTCGCGCAGGTGGCTGTTGTCGCGCAGCGCGGCGAGCCCCGACCCGCCGGCGCCAACCTCGGTGCGCGCCACCTCAACCTCGGTGCGCCCTGCCTCAACCTCGGTGCGTGCGGCCCCAACCTCGGTGCGCCCTGCCTCAACCCCGGTGCGTGCGGCCCCAACCTCGGTGCGCCCTGCCCCAACCTCGGTGCGCCCCGCCTCAACCTCGGTGCGCCCCGCCTCAACCTCGGTGCGCCCCGCCCCGCCGGCGCCGGCCGCGCGCGCGAGGCCAGCGCCCAGGTGGTGGGTGGCCCAGGCGGTGAGCGCGCTCACCGCGGAGAGGGCGAGGAGCATCGTCGGGGCGTCGATGAGGCGGCTGGCGCGCCAGGCGAACAGGCCGCCGATCACGCCGCCGACGGTCCCACCGCCCCCGATGCGCCCCATGGAGTGGCGGGCGGTGTGGGGGTCGAAGCGCTCGTTGACGAGCGACCAGAAGGCGGAGATGAGGGTCGCGCCGAAGACGGCGATGTGCAGGTAGAAGACGAGGGCGGCGGCGCCCGGCGCGCGCCGGGCGAGGGCCCACTCCAGGGCGAGGAGCACGGAGCTCGCACCGAACGTGGCCGGGACGACGCGCGCGGGGGAGAACTGGAGGAGCGCTCGCGAGAGCAGCACGACGGCGCCGAACGACAGGACCGCGCCGGCGGCCATGACCTTGGGGACGTCGGCCGCGCCGAAGCTGGCGAGGAAGAGGGCGTCCCGTGTCGCCCGGCCAGCGACCTGCTGGGCGATCATCGCGCCCGAGGCGATGGCCGCGAGGAGGACGTGCCTGTCGCTCGCGATGTCCTCTCCCACCTGTGCCCTGGGCATCCTAGGCGGGTTCGGCGGCGAGCACGCGGGCGTCGGTGACGATGGTCCCGAGCGGGACGTCGCCAGGGGTCGCCGGCACCTCGGCGACGAGCTGGAAGTCGAACACGACACCCACAGCATGCGCTGGCGGACAGAAGCGCGGCAGGGTGCTGTCGTAGTAGCCGGCTCCATAGCCGATCCGGTGCCCTCGCGCGTCGATCTGCAGGGCGGGCACGACGATGACGTCGAGCGCGGCGGCCTCCTCGTCGGTCGAGCCGGGCTCGCGGAAGCCGAGGCCGCGCTCCTCCATGGCCTCGGGGTCCTCGACGAAGCGGAAGGTCATGGCGCGCGACTCGGGGTCGATGGAGGGATACGCCACCCGGGCCCCGCGGGCGCGCAGAAGCGGATCGAGCTCCCGGAGGTCGACCTCGTTGCGCCCCTCGATCGGGTAAAAGAGCGCGACCCGCCGGGCCGCGGCGAGGGCGGGCAGCTCCGCGAGCGCGCGCTGGATCCGGCGCGATCGCTCGAGGATGGCGTCAGGGGGGATGGAGCTGCGGAGGGCCCGAGCGCGCTTCCGCAGCTCGGCTTTGGCGCGGTAGCGCAGGGCGGCCTCGGCATCGGGGTCCATGGCTCGGTGGTTCCTCCGGCGCGCATCCTAGAGAGCCGCCCCGGGCCGGGGAACCGCCATGTGCGAAATCGGTGTGAGGTGGCGCAGTTGGCCCCAGGTGTGGCGCTCTTGCACGGGCGGGGCAGCGGCCGCGCGGCGAGCGCGGGCAACGGGACGGGCGGGGCGCGGCGCGCGGCAGAGAGCGGGAGGGAGCGCGGAAGGAGCGAGGGTACCGCGCCGGAGCGCGGGAGGGACCACGCGAAGGGGGCAGTTGCGAGCGGCTAGCCGGGGTGAGCTCAAAGACGAGCCCGGTGGCACCGTTCGTGCTGCTCGCGGCGACTGCGTGGATCGCAGCGACCGCCGCTACCGCGGTCCGCACAGGCAGCTGGCAGCGTCCTGATCGCGGACAGGCGACAGCGGAGCGGGGCCACGGCGAGAACAGGAGTCCCGACGCCGGAGGAAGCGATGTTCTGGGAGGATTTCAAGAAGTTCGCGATTCGTGGCAATGTCGTCGACATGGCCGTGGGCGTCGTCATCGGCGCGGCGTTTGGCAACATCGTCAAGGCGCTGGTGGATCACCTGATCATGCCGCCGATAGGCCTCCTGACGGGCGGCATCGATTTCAGCCGGCACTACATCGTCCTGAAGCCCCCGAGCGGGCCCGGTCCGTACGCGACCCCCGACGAGATGGTGAAGGCCGGCGCGGTGCTCCTCCAGTATGGGGTCGTCATCAACAACCTGGTCAGCTTCTTCATCGTCGCGCTCAGCGTCTTCCTCTTGGTGCGGCTCATGGGGAAGCTTCACAGACAGCACGCGGAGGAGGCGACGACGAAGGAGTGCCCCGAGTGCGCCATGAGCATCCCCATCAAGGCGGTGCGCTGCGGGCACTGCACGGCGGCGCTGAAGGCCGCGTGACGGAGACGTCACCGCGTGGGCGGCGCAGCTGGCGCAGCGCGCCGGCGAGCGAGCTCCCCGTCGAGGCAGCGCGCGTCGACGCCGGCATCGCTCGGAGGGGAGCGCGGCCGCGGATAACCGCGCTCTGGCTCAATGGTTCTCGACGGGCACGCCGGCCTCGAGCACGGCCTTCTTCAGCGTCAGAATTTCCTGTTGGGAGTCGGTGAGCTCCATCGAGTGAAAGCCGGCTGGAGCGGTCGGGCCCATGTGGATGGGGGCGACCGCGGTCTCCAGGATCGGGATACCATCGAGCCGGCGCTGGTCGGTGCGGGGCCTGGTCTCGCTGAGCACGGGGAGCAGGCTCGGAGACGCGGTGACCCGAGGGCTCAGGGCGTTCACACGATCGGGCGCGAACAGCTCGAGCGCGGTGCGCGCGATGCACGTATGATCGAGGGTGCCGTGGAACGGCACGCCGCGCGGAGCCCACGGCGAGACGACCAGGGCCGGCACGCGAAGGCCGAGCGTATCGAACGGCGCCGCCTCGCTCGCGGGCGACGGCGGCGGGCGCACGTGGTCATAGAACCCGCCATGCTCGTCGTAGGTCACGACCAGCACCACGTGCGGCCAGGCCGGGCTCGCGATCAGGTGGTTGTAGATGCGCGCGATCAGGTTCTGACCGCGCGCCACGTCGGCCGGGGGATGGTCGTCATTCGCCCAGTTCAGCAGCGCGTCCACGTCGACCAGCGTGAAGTTCGGGTCGATCCACGAGACGCTGGGCAGCGTGCCTTCACGGCAGGCCCTGTAGAACGAGGATATCTTCGCGATCGGCGGCCCGCGGTGGCCCTTGTATTTCTCGACGCTGCGCAAGAACGCGATGTCATGCGAGTAGTAGCGCCACGAGTCGGCCGGCAACAAGTCGAAGAACGTCGCGCGGTCGATCCATTGCAGGTTCCCCGTGCGCCCGCCGCTGGTGCCGCATAGCGCGAAGAACCGGTTCGGCCACGTCGGGCCCGCGAACGAAGCGAACCACCGGTCGCAAACGACGTACTGTCGCGCGAGGCTATCGTACGTCAGCAGATCGCGCTGATCGTACCAGCTCATGATCTCGGCGACGTGGCTGTTCGTGCTGTAGCCTTTCACGAAGCCGTCCATCGCGCCGCCGTTGATCTGCCTCACGACGTCGTTTCGGTGATGATGCGGGCGGATCCGGGCTCTCGTGCTCTCGAGATGATATCCAGTGAACGGCGTGCCGCTATCGTCCGAGTTCGTCGCGCCGATCACCCCATCGACGTCCATGCCCGTGCCGCGCAGGTAACCCAGCATGTGGTCGAAGGAGCGGTTCTCGAGCATCACGATGACCAGATGACGAATGTCTGCCATGTTCCATCGCTCGCTTTCCCATGCGCATCAGGGCTCCGTCGGCCGATACGGCCGCGCAGGGCCAGTTTCACCATCTTGGATTCATCTACCGAAATCTGCCAGCGGAGAAGAGGATCCAAAGTTTCCGGAGACGTCAAGCCTCAGCTGTGGGGGCCTGCCCGGCGTGACTGAACATTTTCTATGCGCTCCGACATCCCCTGAAAAGCGGTGCCAGTTCAAGAACTTGTCCATGCGCCGAAGGGGCCGCGTTCACGCCACAGGCTGCGGGAGGCATCTTCGGTGCGCGGGTACGTTGCTTCTCTGCTTCCGGTTGGCGCTCCAGGGCACCTGTGCGAGAGGTGCCTCATGACCTTGCGCCCGCTCCGCGCCCTCGCGCCGCTGCTCGTTGCCGCGTGCACCGTCAGGGCGCCGCCGCCCGCCGCGCCGGCTCCCCTTCCCTCGCCCTCCGCCGCGCCGGGGCAGAGCGCGGCCGCGGCGCCGGGCCAGAGCGCGGCCGCCGTGCCGGGGCAGAGCGCGGCCGCCGAGGCGCGGCGACTGCCGGCGTGGGTCGGGCGCAGCAACGAGCATGCGAAGATCCTCCTCGACGTGCTCGCCAGGTTCTCACCAGAGCGCGCCAGCGCGCTGGGGGTCGAGCGCGCCGACCAGGAGGTCTCCGATCTGTCGCCCGGCGTCGAGGCGCGCCTGCGCGCGGCGTACCGCGAGGCCATCGCGGAGCTGGAGAAGCGCCGAGCAGCCGAGAAGGACCCGGCGGTCGCCGAGGATCTTCAGATCTTGCTGGACGCTGCGGACCGGGCCGTCCGCGGGTCCGAGCTCGAGGAGAGGACCCGGGTCACCTACGTGCACGCCACGGGGCTCGTGTTCCAGGGCATCTCGACCCTGCTCGACGACCGCATCCCGCCGCCGCGCCGAGCCACGGCCCTGGCGCGGCTCCGGCGGTACGCCGGGCTGGAAGCGGGCCACGCGCCCATCGCCGAGCAGGCGAGGAAGAGGCTCGAGCAGGAGCTCGGGAAGCCCGGCTTGCAGGCGCCCTCCAGGATGGAGATCGAGCGGCACCTCGCCACCAACGCCCGCGTGCGGGAGGGCATCGGTGAGCTCTTCCGGAAATACGCCATCAGCGGCCACGAAGAGCCGCTGTCAGCGCTGAACCGTCAGCTCGAGGCGTACGACGCGGCGCTGCTCAAGGACGTCCTCCCGAAGGCGCGGACCGACTTCGCGCTGCCGCCGCCGCTCTACGCGTACCTGCTCGAGCTGCATGGCGTCGACATCCCGACCGCCGAGCTCGCTCGGCTGGCCCATGCCGCCTTCGACGATCTGAAGGCGCAGATGCAGAAGCTCTCGCTGCCCATCGCGAAAGCACGCAACTTGCCGAGCGCGGACTACCGGGACGTGATCCGCGCCCTGAAGAAGGAACAGCTCGTGGGCGAGGCGATCTTGCCGCATTACAAGGAGCGCCTCGCCCAGATCGAAGAGATCCTCCGGAAGGAGCGCCTCGTCACGCTGCCGGAGCGGCCGGCGCGCATCCGGCTCGGCACCGCCGCCGAGAGCGCCGAGATGCCGGCGCCGCGCATGCGACCGCCGCGGCTGCTCGACAACCAGGGAGAAGCGGGGGAGTTCGTGCTTCCGCTCAGCCTACCTGGGCCCTCCGACGAGCTGCGGAGGATCGACGATTTCACCTATGCGGCGGCGTCATGGACGCTCACCGCCCACGAGGCGCGCCCCGGGCATGAGCTCCAGTTCGCCTCGCTCGTCGAGCGGGGCGTCTCGCTCGCGCGGGCCGTCTTCGCGGAGAACAGCGCCAACATGGAGGGGTGGGCACTTTACTCGGAGGCCATCCTGCTCCCGTTCATGCCGCCCGAGGGCCAGCTCGTCTCCCTGCAACACCGCCTGGTCCGGGCCGCCCGCGGCTTCCTGGACCCGGAGCTCCAGACGGGCAAGATCACGCCGGCCGCCGCGCGCACCTTCCTGGAGAAAGAGGTGGTCCTCTCGCCGCCCCTCGCGCAATCCGAGGTGGAGCGTTACACCTTCCGCGCACCGGGGCAGGCGACCTCGTACTTTTACGGGTTCACCCGGCTGATGGAGCTGCGGCGAGAGATCGAGTCCACGATGGGCCCGCGCTTCGACGCGCAGCGATTCCACGACTTCGTGCTCGCCCAGGGCATCCTGCCGCCGAAGCTGCTTCGCAAGGCGGTCATCGAGCGCTTCGTGCCAGCACAGCCGGCGCCCTGAGCGGCGGAGGGCTCGCGCGCGCTCTGGACGAGCTCCCGCAGGCCGTCGTCCAGGATCGGATCCGGGAGCAGCCACACATTGATGCGCGGGTCGTAGTACCGCACTCCGAAGTGGTAGAGCCCCGTCGCCTGGTCGAGCTCCTTTTCCCCGCATAGATGTGCTTCGTGACGAGCCGCCCGTCCCGCAGCATCAGATGCTGGTCGTGGTACGCCGTCTCTACCTCGCCGCTCACGTGGTGCAGGTGCACCCGCCGCTCGCCGCCTCCATCTCATCCCTCCTTTTGAAGAATGGATGCGAGCTCTGGAAACCCGCGCCGAACAATCTGGACCTCGCCCTCAGGTAGCAACATATATGCCTCGTGTTCATGCGAAATCGTGACGAGCAACACGTCGCCGTTGCGGCGGAGAAAGCAGGGGTCCTCCGGTGCGGCGGGATGAATCCAGCTGAACAAGCTGGCCCCTTGTTGCTTCAGCCGTTCCTGAAGTCCCTCGCCAGAGGAGTACCGATAGACAGTAGCCTCGTCGGCATACAGTACTGTTCCAGGCCATTCTTTTTCCCGGGAAGAACCCAAGAGAAATGAGCTCAGGAGGTCCAGCTGGCTCTTGATCGAATCCCCCGGATCTACATGCGGATCCCGTACGACGAGAAGCATCGTCGTAGCGATCAGACAACAAAAATCCATCAGCTGTCCATACACGAATCCTCTTGGCTCATCCCTAAAGACGTAGCAGTCCAATACTTTCATTCCTGGCATCCACGACGCACACCCACGTTCACCCCGTCGCCGCGCGCCGACCTCATCCATCGTCGCTCCTACTGCCATACAACTTTCTACAGCCAACCTGTTTCATGTGTCATTGACGCAAGGAAACGGTGCACAATCTCGCAACGGAAGCAACTTCATCTACACCATAGACGTCAGCGCACGTGCCAATCAATCAGCATCACCGTCGTGCCCCCAGCTATCGAAGCGACCATAGATTACTTCGCCGGAAGCACGCGCCCTCCGCATACACTCTACTACCTCCGGGTCATCCGGACTCTCCCACTCGGTCCGCCCTGAATCGACGCACCATTCCACACTCTCGATAGAAAACAGATCGTCGCGTAGAACCTTGTAAATCATCTGCAGAGCTTCATCCTCACTGATCGCACTCACGTAGCAGCGAACGAAAGCTCCAGCGGCCTCCTTGGGATCCAGCGCACAACCGTCGATCGGCCTAACCTCTAACAGCGCAACGTATATCGATCTATTCATGCGTCATGAGCGCACACAAGCCGCAACCTGATCGTATTGCCCCCTCCCTCCATATGCTCGTCGAGGATCGGATCCTGGCTCAACCACACACTGATCCGCGAGTCATAGTACGCCGCCCCGAAGTAGTAGAGGCCCGTCGCCCGATCGAGCTCCTTCTCGGTGAACACGTACGCTCACAAGAGCTCCTACCACGAGTCCGACGCGTCGATCCACAGCTCCCCGCTCGGTAAGTACTCGTCCCGCTGCGTCAGCGTCTGCTCGTTGTTCGACGCGAAGCTCGTGCTGCCCAGGTGGTCCGGGTGGTAGTACAGCGTCGGCGGGTCACGGAACCAGTCCGGATCCATCTTGCTCGCGATCCGCGTCTGCCCCGCATAGATGTGCTTCGTCACGAACCGCCCGTCCCGCAGCGTCAGGTGCTGGTCGTGGTATGCCGTCTCCTCCTCGCCGCTCACGTGGTGCAGGTGCACCCGCCGCTCCCCGTCGCCGTCATAGAGCATCCGCGACAGCACCTGACCGTTCTGCGTCACCCGCGTGACCCGGTTCTCCTCGTTCCAGTCCGTCGTCCGCGTGCCCGTGCCCGGGTACGTCCAGCCCGTCTGGTTGCCGCTCGCGTCATACCGGAGCTCCCGCAGCCACGGGCGCGACTCCGCCACCAGGTGCTCGTCCACCTGCCTCGGCGCGTGCGGCTGCGGGCCCGGGTACCGGTACTCCGACCGGTACGTCTGCTCCCGGATCGCGTGGTCTTCGCGCCATCCGTCGCACCCAGCCGGAACCGGCGTGGGACACGTCTGCGGCACGTACCGGTAGCTCGCCTGGTCCTTGGTCAGGATGTTGCCAATCTCGTCGTACGCGAACGACAGCCGGTACCGGAACTGCCAGTCTCTCCGGTCCTGGTACGTCCCGCTCGCCGAGATCAGCTGGTACAGATCATCGTACCCGTAGTCCTGCGTCGTCGGCCCCACCAGCACCGACCCCGGCATCGACTGGTCGTACGGCACCTCGTTCTTCACGCGCTCCAGGTTGCCCGCCACGTCGTACTCGTACCGCATCCGCTGGAACGCCCTCGCCGGCTGCCCGCGCTCCACGAGGTACCGGTCGCGGTGGTCCGCGTTGATCTGCTGAAGCCGGCGCGACTTCTCATAATACCTGTACGCGGTCGCGATCCCGTTGCCGTGCACCACCCTCACCCGCTGCTCGAACTCGTCGTACCCGATGTGCAGCAGGTACTGCGTCACCGCAGGCTCGTCCGGGTGCTGCGGGTTGATCTGCGTGTTCGTTCCCACCGCCGACCGCACAAGGCCCCCTCGATCGTAGCCGTACGTCACCACCTCCGCACCGGAGCCAGGGAACTTCATCGACAGCAGCCGCCCGAACCCGTCGAAGTCGTACTCCATCGTCGCCTGGTACGGCCCCCGGTGCGGCTCCCGCAGCCGGGGGAACTCCGTCGTCAGCTTCGCCACGTTCCCTAGCCTATGCAATCATCTCAATACCCTCAAGAACACCCCTCAAATCAAAATCACGCACCACACCGGCCCATCGTAGCTACCGATAGGATCATGAAGCCGAGCGGACTTTGACATTTCACATGAACTGGTTCCAGGATGAGACGGCAACCTAAGATGCGGCACACCGGAATCACCGTCAGACACACGTGACCCAAACGATTAAAAACCATTTAACGATCCAGATCCAATCACCTCAGCGAACCAATTCCATCATTTACTCCCCAATACACTTACCCCTACTGCTCGTAAGTAGCACCTTGAACGAACCCAACCGGAGCTCCCCAGTGGACGTAGCACTCGTCGCCGACGACCACGAACCAGAGGTTCGTTTCACCAATAGAAATCTGAATCCCGGCATCTCGACCAAATTCGTTCTTCAGGACTGTCACCGAACATATAACCTCACCAAGGAGGCTCGCAAACATCGGGACCATCGACTGTTCGACTCTACTCCACTTCCCGCTCTGCTCAATATAGAGTCGGTTTTCATCGGAAATCGGTGGTTCGAACGGATCGACCCAGGGCGAATCTTGAACCCGAAGACTCTCGCCATCCGCTGATCCGTCGAAAAGAACCACGGTGCCATCGTCCAAGTAGAGTTCGAGCGGCCCGTCGCCCGACTCAAACTTCCCGCCATGCTCAAACAATATCCGCGCCACGGCACGAAGGCGTCTACCGGGCAGCAGCTTCAGCTTAGCGGGGGGAAGCACCATTGAACCATCCATTGGACTGGCCTCCTGCAAGAACTGTCACAAAATCGCCGGTCGATTTGGTAACCACCACGTCGGCACCTTGCCTGAAGAATAGAAAATCGTTTCCTCCGCCGCCCTGAGGATTCCACGCTCCCTCTCGAACCTCGTCGAATTTATTCACTATCGCATCGATCCGATCTCGAATCCACTGGCGATCTTCTGCTTTGGCCGCGCTGAGTCCGAAGTCCTCGGCATGTTTGCCAACTTTCTTTCCGAATTGAGCGCGATCGACCTTCAGCTCTGGCAGGGGCTTGACCGCTCCCCCTCTTGCTGCTCCTGTCGCTGGCTGCGTCGCAGGCGCCTTCGCCGCCTCCGCGCCCTGCGGCGGCTTCGCCGCCGGCGCTGGCTGCGGGCCTTTCGCCGGCTGCGCGGCCGGCGGCGGTTGCGCCGGCGCGGCTGCTGGTTGGGCCGGCGGCCGAGCAGTCTGCTGCTGCTGCATGACGAGCCTGAACAGCAGCCGGCGCATGCCGTCCCCGATACCGCGAGACGTGCGACCCGCCGCCGCAGCGCCAGCGTTCATCCGCTGCAGCATCTGCTCCTGGTGGAACTTGCCGCCCTCCGGCCCGTTGAAGCAGCTCGGGTGCCGGCAACCATTGGCCCCGGGAGGGAAGTTCCGGCTCGCCCCTTGCGTCTGCCGCCCATCCGGGTCGACCAGGTTCACCGGGTTGTTCAGCGTGTAGCTGTACAGCCCCAGGTTCCCCGGGTTGAACACCCCTCCGCTCGTCCCTCCCCCCATGTACTCGTCCAGGATCGGATCCGGGCTCAGCCACACATTGATCCGCGGGTCGTAGTACCGCGCCCCGAAGTAGTAGAGCCCCGTCGCCTGGTCGAGCTCCTTCCCTGTGAACACGTATGCTCGCCTGAGCTCGTACCGCGAGTCTGACGCGTCGATCCACAGCTCCCCACTCGGGAAGTATTCGTCCCGCTGCGTCAGCGTCTGCTCGTTGTTCGACGCGAAGCTCGTGCTGCCCAGGTGGTCCGGGTGGTAGTACAGCGTCGGCGGGTCACGGAACCAGTCCGGATCCATCTTGCTCGCGATCCGCGTCTGCCCCGCGTAGATGTGCTTCGTCACGAACCGCCCGTCCCGCAGCGTCAGGTGCTGGTCGTGGTATGCCGTCTCCTCCTCGCCGCTCACGTGGTGCAGGTGCACCCGCCGCTCCCCGTCGCCGTCATAGAGCATCCGCGACAGCACCTGACCGTTCTGCGTCACCCGCGTGACCCGGTTCTCCTCGTTCCAGTCCGTCGTCCGCGTGCCCGTGCCCGGGTACGTCCAGCCCGTCTGGTTGCCGCTCGCGTCATACCGGAGCTCCCGCAGCCACGGGCGCGACTCCGCCACCAGGTGCTCGTCCACCTGCCTCGGCGCGTGCGGCTGCGGGCCCGGGTACCGGTACTCCAACCGGTACGTCTGCTCCCGGATCGCGTGGTCTTCGCGCCATCCGTCGCACCCAGCCGGAACCGGCGTGGGACACGCCTGCGGCACGTACCGGTAGCTCGCCTGGTCCTTGGTCAGGATGTTGCCAATCTCGTCGTACGCCAACGACAGCCGGTACCGGAACTGCCAGTCTCTCCGGTCCTGGTACGTCCCGCTCGCCGAGATCAGCTGGTACAGATCATCGTACCCGTAGTCCTGCGTCGTCGGCCCCACCAGCACCGACCCCGGCATCGACTGGTCGTACGGCACCTCGTTCTTCACGCGCTCCAGGTTGCCCGCCACGTCGTACTCGTACCGCATCCGCTGGAACGCCCTCGCCGGCTGCCCGCGTTCCACGAGGTATCGATCGTGGTGGTCCGCGTTGATCTGCTGAAGTCGCCGCGACTTCTCGTAATACCGGTACGAGGTCGCGATCCCGTTGCCGTGCACCACCCTCACCCGCTGCTCGAACTCGTCGTACCCGATGTGCAGCAGGTACTGCGTCACCGCAGGCTCGTCCGGGTGCTGCGGGTTGATCTGCGTGTTCGTTCCCACCGCCGACCGCACAAGGCCCCCTCGGTCGTAGCCGTACGTCACCACCTCCGCACCGGAGCCAGGGAACTTCATCGACAGCAGCCGCCCGAACCCGTCGAAGTCGTACTCCATCGTCGCCTGGTACGGCCCCCGGTGCGGCTCCCGCAGCCGGGGGAACTCCGTCGTCAGCTTCGCCACGTTCCCCAGCCGGTCATAGGAGAACGTCCTCTTCCCCGCCTCGCTCTGCTCCTCCACCAGCCGCCCCGCCCGGTTGCCGTGCGCGTCGCCCGCCTCGCCCGGCGCGCCGTACACATACGTCACGTCCGTCGAGTCCGGGTAGTTCACCCGCCTTAGCCGGTTGAAGTCGTACTCGTACCGGATCAGCTTGCTCGCGCCTTCCGCCAAAAGCTTCGCCGTCTGCCGCGCCCCGACGTTGCCTGACCGGTCGTAACGCCACTCCGTACGCCCCATGTCCGGGCTCGTCAGCGTCACCATCCGCCCCAGCGTGTCGTACGCAGCGGTCGTCACGTTCCCGCGCGTGTCCGTCACCCGCACGAGCTCGTCGACCGCGCTGTACCCGTACCGCGTCATCAGCGTCGTCCACGCCTCCAAACCGCGCAGCCGATTGCGCTCCTCGACCGCCACGATCGCGTTGTCCACGTCCTGGTACGCCTTGCGCACCTTCCCCTTCGGGTCGACCTCCGTCGCCACGAACATCGCCACGCCATCGAGCGCCTCGATACCGTAGCTCGTCGTGGTCACCGCCTCGCCGGTTTCGGCCTCCTCGTCAGGCTCCCTTTGCTCGACGACGCGCGAGAGCACGTCGTACTCGAACGTTGTCGGGTGCTTCAGCGGCACGTCCACGAACGCCGTGGCCTCGCCCGTCGCGAACATCGGCTGCCCCTGCTGCCAGACGCGCCCCCGCTCGTCGAGCACCATCCGACCGCTCACGCTCATGCCCACAGTCGTGGCGGCCCCCGTCCCTGGATCCTTCCCCAGGTCCTTCTTCGTCTGGATCACCCGATCCAGCCCGTCGATGAACGTCACCGTGTCGATCGGATCCCCCGGGTGCTGCACGTCCTTGTGCCGCGTCCGCGCCCACGCCGGCATGGCGACGCTCTCCCCTGGCTGGAGGGCATACTCGAACGCGATCGTCGCCTCCGCCGCCGTCAGCGGGTCGTCCGGACCGAACACGGCCCGCAGCCGCCCGAACGCGTCGAAGTCGTAGTGGACCTCATGGCCGTTGACGTCCCGCACCGCGCTGACCGCGCCATAGCGGTAGTCCGACGATGTCTCCGAGAAGTAACCGAACGAGTCGTCCACCCGGGAGAGGTACGTCTCCGCCACATCGTCGTACTCGTACGTCAGCGTGAAGCCCCGCGGCTCGATCGCCTGCTCCAGGTTGCCGTACGCGTCGTGCGAGAACTCCCATGTTGGATTCGTCGATGCATCTCCCGTGTACGGCGCGCCCGTCGCCGGATCCTTGCCCCCGATCACCGTGCTCGTGATCCACTCCACCGCCCCGGTCACCTCGTTGTACCCGGCGGTGCGCTCGCGCAGCAGCGTCCCCGCGCTGTCGCGCACCTCGACGCTGTCCGCCCGCACGATGTGCGGCCCGTCGTACGTCACGTGATGAATCGTGGTCGTGACGTCGTCCTCCAGCGTGCCTGGCTCGCCGTGCTCGATCACCCCGATGAGGTTGCCGCGGTCGTCCCAGTCCCGCTCCTCGCTCGTCTGTTTGCCAGGCGCACTCGGGTCCGTCGTCTTGCCCTCGTACCACGACATCGTCCTCAGCTCTTCCCTGGGGAAGAACGAGCCCGTCAGCGCCGGCTGCGCCCCGGGCGCAAGGGTTGCCACCTGCTGCCGGCTGAACAGCCGCCCCTCGGCGTCCTGCTCGATCACCTCGACCACAAGCCCGCGCCGGTAATAGTCCTGGTTGTGGTAACGGGTCACGATCTGCGAGCCGTCCTCTCGCGTCGCCGTCACCTGCGCGAAGCCGTAGTCCTCGCGCTCCGCCCGGTCGTAGAACCCGCTCTGGTGGTAATCGAACGTGTGCACGTAGGCGGGCGTGCCCATGCCGTCGTTCACCTCGACCCGCGACAGCACCCACTTGCTGCCGGGCATGTCCACGCTCAGCTCGTCCGGGCTGCTCGCATACGCCACCTTGTTGCCCTCACGGGCATAGTCCAGCCGGATGCTGCCGCCAAGCGGACGGACCACCCGCGACAGCCGGTTGGTCTTGCCCGTCAGGTTCAGCCGCGCCCGCAGCGCCGTGTCGCTCTCGCGCAGCATCCCCTCGCTCAGCTTCAGCACGTGATCCGCCGTCCCATCGCCGTCCAGGTCCTCCCATCCGAGCTCGCTCCGCCCGTCGCTCAAGCCGAGCTGCGCCGCGATCTCGAGCACGATGCACACGTACGGCGTCGTGATCTTGATCGGCACGCCATACCCCGCGTTGAACGCCGTCGTCTCCGAGAACGACAGCGCGTCGTTGCTGCCGTTGATCTCCTTCGTGAACTCCTTCTCCAGCACGACACCCCACGGCAGCCCGCCGCTCACCGCCGGCGCGCTCCACCTCTCCTCGGGCCCGAAGCGGTCACCGAGGTTGAGCCGGACCCGGTAGTAGCCCTGTCCAGGCTGCTTGATCACCCGGTCGGGCAGCCTGTCGCCGTTCAGGTCCACGAAGTCGACGAGCGTCCGGCTCACCGTGTGCGCGATGCCGCCGCCGATCCCCGCATAACCCACCTGCAGGCTGTTCGTCGTGTTGTCCTGCACCCGCACCGACGAGAGCTGCTCCGGATACCAGACCCGGCTCAGCGCGGTCAGCGGGTCCCCTTCGACCTCCGGCAGCGGCTCGAATGGATCGCCGCTCGGATCGAGCGCCGCCCAGGGGCGCTCGTCCCCGAAGCGGTAGCCGAGGTTCAGCTGCACATGGAGCACGCCACCTGCGCTCCTCACCTTGTCCGGAAGCCCGTCGCCGTTCACGTCGAGCAGGTCGTGCGTCGTCTGCGACGTGCCCCAGCTCTTGCCGAGAGACGGCAGCACGCTGAGCACCTCCTTGGTCTCGGCGCTCGCCTCGATCTTCTCCGCGATCGCCGACGCCGCGGATCCGAAGCCGAACCCGAACCGCGCGCTCATGTTCTCGATGACCCGGATGTCCCCCGGCCCATCGACGGTCAGGGCGCCATACTGCCCAGGCTGCTGCCCGTCGCACCGGCCGCCGCCGCTGCACGTCTGGATGCGCACGCCGCCCTGCGTGACGGCATCGGGCCGCCCATCGCCGTTGAGGTCGACGAGCTCGAGCTTCGACTCGGTGGTCCCGGTCGTCACCTGGAACGACCCGATGAGCGCGAGGTCCGCCGAGGACGAGCCGTTGTGGCTCTTCCTCAGCCCGGGGACGTTGGCCACGTCCTCCGGCCGGATGCCGCCGACGCGCGACGGCTTGAGCTCCCCGGCCCGGATGTACATGTCCGCGCCCGAGCCCCGGAACACCGGGCCGCTGACGCTGCCAACGAGAGGAAACCCGGCGTTCCCCGGCGACCAGCTCGCGTGGTATCCCTCCCAGTGCGGCTCGACGCGCGTGAAGTAAGGCGGCCTGTTCGCCTCCGGCCTCCGGCGGAGCTGGTTCTCGTCGAACGGATACTCCGTCGTCCACTCGCCATAGCTGAAGCCGCGGAACCCGCCCACCATGCGGGCTTCCAGCTTCCCATCCGGGATCGCCCGAGCGTTCACGGCGGGCACGTCCAGCACCGTCCCCGTCTCGTTGAACACGAGCTGCGGTAGCCACGACACCGACGCTCCGGGCTCCGACAGCGATGTGTCCATGTCCGCTGCGCTCTCGAAGAACCTCGTGAAGGCGAGCTCGTCGCCCTCCGTCACCGGGAACACCACCGGATCGCTCGGGCCAGGCACGCTCCTGGCCGGGGAGATCGCCTCCGCTCCGAGCAGCTCCCGGAACAGCCGCTCGCTCCCGCGATCCACCCGCAGGGTCACCGGCCCTTGCGTCGCTTGCTTGGAGGCGGAGCCGAGCAGGGTGACCGTCCCGCTCTCGGGCATGGCCAGCCGCGACAGCGAAAGCGCCGTCCCGCTGGTCGAGCTGTCGCTCAGCTGCACGGGCGCCACGATCGACTCCTCGGGCACCGAGATCGGCCCGCCGTCGCCGGGCAACGCTTCGAGCCCGCAAACCCTCTTACCGGACGGAGCACCGGACCTCGGCACGCACTCGCCTACCGCGCGGCAGCTCCCCGGATCCGCGTCGTGGCCGCACACCTCGGTGTACCGGGCAAACCCCTGGTACTGCACGCGCGACGGGTGGACCACGTTCTCGCCGAGCTCGGCGTACAGGAACAGGAGGTCGCCCTGGAGCACAGCCACCGGCCACGCGATCTCGGTGCTGCGCTGCGCGCCCGACACCCTGGTCCGATGGAGCTCGACGCTCTGCCCCGAGTCGACGTCCTGGCGCACGAGCCGCACCTCGAACGCATCGAACGCGTCGCTCCGGACGAAGCTCGCCTGCACGGTGACCTGCCCGTCCGCCCCCGCGGCCCAGCCCGGCACGCTCCGGTCGAGCACGGAGAAGTCGTCTGCGAAGGTATAGGTATACATCGGACGCCCGAGCGCGTCGGGACGCCTCATTTCGCGCGGAAGCATCGGCACGCAGGAGTCCGACAGGCAGAGCTCCGTATAGCGGATACGCGGGTTCCAGCGCGTGATGTCGCCCTCGATGTCCTCCTTCGGGTCCACGCGGAAAAAGAGCGCGTCCGTCGGACGGACGCGGACGCGGACGCCGCTCCCGCACCCCGCCTGGCCCTCGGGGACACACGCAGGATCGCTCGGCCCGATGTCCCTCTGCCAGAGCAGCTGGTGGTCGCGGTGGAATTTGTCATTCCCCGGCGGCGCCAACGTCGTCTTCGTGATCGACGCCGTCACCCCGTCTCCCGCGCCGCCCCCGGCCAGCGAAACGCCGCCATCGATGACGACGACACCATCGATCGGCGGCGTCCATTTCACCAGCGGGCTGGTCCGGTAGAACGCGTTGCGGAGCGCCTCGACCTGCTCGCCATCGCTGAAATCCTCGTCGATCGTGAACCCGGCACCGCGGGCGCCCGGCCCCAGCCGCGCGTTGTTCGGGTTCAGCGTCGCCCCGCTCCCATCGAGCAGCTCCGGGAAGCCATCCCCGTTGATGTCGAGCAGCAGGCTCTGCGCGGTCGCGGTGCTCCAGGCGCGGTTGATGCCAACACCTCCGAGCTCCTGGAAAAAGTGCATCGCCCCCTGCAGGCCGGCCGTGATCTGGTGCGTGCTACCCACGCTCTCCGGCGAGAACGCGTTTCCGCTCGACCGATCCGGGAGCGAGTTCAGCCAGACCCCGTTGCTGCCCACGAAATCCGGGAGCCCGTCGCCGTTGATGTCCGTGAACGCGACGTCCTCGTCGTCCGCCCCGAACGAGACGGAGACCCCCAGCCCGACGTGCGGATCACACACCGTCGGCCCCACGCCGACGAACGCGCTGAGCCCCCCTTCGACCGAGCTCGTGGCCCCGAGGCCATCGCGCCCTTCCGCAGGGCGGCTCCACTCGGTCGGCGCCGAGAACACCTGGAGCTCGCCGTCCTCTTGCTGGAGGCTGAAGTACTCGAAGCTGTGCTCGTAGAGCATCTCCTCACCGCCGTTTCCGTGGACAGCGATGCTCTTCAGCAACGACTTGTGATGGTGCCGCGGGTCCGGCGTGTCGTACGCGAAGAGATAGCTCCGGATGATCTCCTCGGCATCGGGCGCCTGGCCCATGGTCACATCGACGCGCTCCAGCCTCCGCGTCGTCCGCACCTCGAAGCCAGCGCGCGCCGAGCTCACGACGTCTCTCCGCTGCGCTCCGTCGTCCACGGAGAAGACCACGTGATAGTGCGCTCCAGGGAAGCCGCTCTCGTGCTCCGTGTAATCGATCCGCTGCGGATAGAGCTGCACCCAGTCCTCGCCCTCGGGCGCGTCCTTGAAGTACGAGATCCGCATCCCGTTGCCGAACGTGTCTTCTACCCGCTCCAGGTTCCAGCGGAAGATCCCGGCCTCGCCGGACCGGTCCTCCAGGCGCGCGTCCGCGCTCTCCCCGTAGGTATACCGGGTGCCGTCCTTGTCGGTGACCACCCAATGAAAGCTTCCGGGATCGGCCCCGAGGCGCTCGATGCGATCGAAGGCGCCCTCGACGCGCCGCTCGTACCTGCCCGGCTGACCGGGGATGGCCCGCAGCATCTGGCCGTCGAGCGTGTAGAGCTCGTCGCCCGTGTACCGCGGCACGCCGAACCGCGTGTCGATCTCGATCGCCGAGAAGCGGAGATCCCACCCCACGCCGAGCCAGCCATTGCCCAGCTCGCTCTCGTACGTGACCGCCAGATCCGGCGCGATGCCGTGCCGGCCCGGCGGCACCTCGATCGGAAACGACAGCTGCGCCGTGCCCTGGCCGTTCGCCTCCGGCGGCTCGATGAACGACACGCCTGCTGACGGGCTCGCGAGCTGGATCCCCTTCATCGCGTTGGGATCGAACGACTGCGCCCCCGGCTGATCCGGCATGGAGATCGCCGCGTTGACGAAATCGGTGAAGTGATCCGTCAAGCTCGTGAGCTCCCGGGCCCCGCCCTCCTCGACGCGCCCGAGCTTCGTCCATCGCTGGACCGCCTCGTCGAAGTAGAAACCGAAGATCTCCCTGGCCCTGGCGCCGCTCGGGATCGCCGCGGCGTCGACCGGCAACGTCAGCTTCACCGGCTTCTTGAACTTGAGCCCGTGCGGCCCGAAGCGGAACGCGCGCCCCTCGGGCGTCACATTGCGCATCGCGCGCCCCATCGGCTGCACCTGGACGGGCATCAGCGGGCGGATCGTGATGTGCGTCGTCTCTTCCAGCGCGCCAGGCGGGATATCGAGGGTGGCGCCCGCGAACGAGAGCACCGCGCCCTTGTCCGGGCTCACCACCGCGCCATAGGGCGCGCCGTGATCCACGATAAGCCCGCCCGGCGCGGCGCCCGCGGCGCACGGACCGAGCTGGAGCTCGCGACCGAGGCGCGTGCCGTCCTCGAGCCGCGCCTCGAGGCGCGCTGTCCACGTCCGGTGACTCGAGCCCTCGGGCTCCGGGAGCGTGAGCTCGAAGCTGCCGTCGTCGCCCAGCGCCACAGGCTCCGCGCCGGCGAACAGCCGTGCTCGCGATGCGTCCTCGCCGGCCAGATCGAGGAACCCGCGCACATAGGCTCTTCCCTCGGCGCACTCGCCGTGCAGCGGCGTGCTCAGCGCGATCCGCCGCGCGCGAGACGGGACGGGGCTTGCCACCACGGCGACGTCCGACACCTCGGCGCGGCTCCCCTTCGCGCGCGCGATCTGCACGGAGGCCGCGCCCGGCCATGTCGCTGAGGACGGGAGATCGAACCGGTGCCAGCCCGGCGGCAGGTCCTTCAGGTCGAAGCGGAGCGCCTCGGCTCCTTCGGTGGGCGCGATCTGGAGCTCCCCGGCACCCGCGCTGGTCAGCTGGAAGAGGAGCGCGTGCGGCGCCACGCGCGCGCCGAAATCGAGGGTCAGCGCCTCCGTACGAGGCGCGCGCTCGCCGCCGGCCGGCTGGGCGCCGGCACGCGCCTCGACCACACCGGCGTGCGGAATCCCGACGACTCGAAGCGCGCTCACGGTGAATCCGTGCTCCTGCTCCGTGGAAGGCCAGAACCTCACCACGTTATCGCCGCGCTTCAGCCACGCGGGCGCGATCTCCTCGACTTGCAGACCTCCGGTCGCGGGCGCTGCCGCCAGGGAGCCACCGCGCGGCGCTGTGCCGTTGATCTGCCGGCTCACGCTCGACCAGTGCCCGCGGCCCTCCAGCTGGTAGACGAGGAACGCGCGCGCGAGCGCCCGTGGATCGGTGTCGATGTGGAGCGACAACGATTGCTCTCCGCCCGTGCGCGTCACGGTCGCCCGCTCGGACGTCGCAGCGAACTGGTAAGCCCCGGCGAGCCGCCCCGCGAGCACGCGATCGGCGAGCTCCACCTCCGAGAGGCCGCGCGTGGGCGCGCCGGCGGTCCAGAACAGGATCTCCTGCGGCCCGCGCTCGCCCGAAGGAAGCCATTCGATGACGACATGCTGGGCCGTGACCGCCATGGGAAGACGCGTCCAGCGCTCGCCTGTGTCGTGGAGCGGCACGTCGACGAGGCCGGAGACGGCCTGAAGCTCGGCGCCGTCCTCCGCACGGACCGTGAGCGCGCCCTCGCTGCGCCCATACAGCGAGAGCGCCTCGAGCGCGGTGGGCTGCGAAAACGAGACCCGGACCCGCACCTTCTCCCCGGTCTCGCTGCGAAGCCCCGTATCGCCGCGGCCGTCGAACAGCACCCACGGGTCCGCCCCCGGGCCGGCGTCATCGGCACGAACGTCCGCTGGCAAGGCGACCATCGGGACCACGGCGAGGCCGTCGTGGCCGCCGGCGGGGTCTCCCGCGGTCGCGAGCACGGCGGCGTCCCCGGCGAGCGCTGCCGCGAGCTCGGCGCCGCCGCGAGCTCCGGTGAGCCGGGTGCGAAGGGGATCGCCTATCCGGCGCAACGTCAACGCTTGAGCCCATGCGCCGAGGGGCACGCTCACCACCATGAGCAAGAGAACGCAACCCGCGCACCGCCGCCATACCCGTCTCATCCAACCGGACGTCATCGGTTTCCTCCGCGACCGCGAAGGGAGCAAACGACATCGTAAATAGCAATTACAAGCGATGACAGACGGGGCGGTCTCGCCGCGAAAAGCGCCAGTTCCGGCCGATTCTCAGCACGAATTCAGCGCATCCGCGGGCGCTCCGCAGCCGAGCCATCGAATTCGGACTACCGGATGTCGAGAAGTTCGTTATCCTGTAACGCTCAAGCAACAATCCTTGGCTCGCCCTCTCGACCGCCCGTGCGGCGTGGGGACGGCCGATCACGCCATTCACGGAGGTGACCTTGCGCAATCTCACGATAGGGGACCTGAAGCTCGCGCTGCGCGACCTGCTCGACGAGAGGGCCGAAGAGCTTCGGCTCTCGGCCACGGGCAGGCTGTACGAGCCGCGGCTCCGGGCGAAGCAGAAGGAGATCGAGGCGATCCCCGAGGCCGCTGGCACCCAGACGCCGCTCGCCCGGGAGCTCTCCGAGGCCGACGTCCGGCACGACGGCCTCGGGGCGGCCATCTTCTTCCTCTCCAAGGCCATCGAGGCGCACCCCTCGCTGCCGCCGGAGCTCAAGGCGGCAGCCGCCGCCGGGCAGCAGGCGTTCGTCCCGAAGCTCGACGTGCTGCGCGCCCCTTATGCTGATGAGGCCTCAGCGGCGCTCGACAACCGGCCCGAGCTGACCCGGCTCAAGGCCGAGCTGAAGTCCGTCGCCGCGCCCGGTGGGGGCAGCCTGCACGAGTGGGTCAAGGCGTTCGTCGCCGCCGGGGACGAGATCGACAAGCTCCTGCGCAGGCGCGCGACGCTCCTCGCGACGGGCGAGAACGCAGCGGCCACCGGGCCGCTCCGCGGCGCCGCGGTCGGGCTGCTGGGGCGGTTCAGGGAGGCGCTGCGGGACGAGATCCAGGAAGAGGGCAGCAAGCTGCCCGCCGACCACGAGGCGCGGCTGTTTGCGTATGTCGACAAGCTCAACGGCGATCGCGAGCGGGTCGGGCGCGGGCGCGCGGCGCCCGAGCAGGCGCCGCCCACGCCGAGCAGCCCGCCGACGATGCCCGGTGAGGTGGCGCCGGCAGCGCCGGTGGTGAGCGCCGAGCCGGAGCTGTAGCCGGCGAGGCGGGCGGCGACATGACGGGGGCCTGAGCTGCAGGGCGCCGGGGATGTCGCGATATGCCCGGCGCCTGCTCGGGTAGGCACCCGCCTATGTCCGACATGCCAGGGGGCGTCGCCCAGCAGGCGCTCGCCGATGTCCGATAGGCCGGGGGGCACCACCCAGCAGGCGCCCGCTGATGTGCGACATGCCCGGGGGTGTCGCCCAGCAGACGCCCGCCCATCTCCCGATATCCCCGCCGCTTGCTCGACGAAGGCACCGGCCCATGTCCGACATGCCCACCACCGGCTGTCGGCAGGGAGCAAGATCAGCAGGAATCCAGTATCTCACGACCGGATTGAGGCCGTGTCCGAGGTGGCGACGGCGGCAACCGGCGTATGGATGACGTCGAGCTCTGTCCGCGCTGAACGTTCCCAAACCGTTGGCTTTCCTGCACCTCAGGTTGGGATAGAGCGGCCGCCGGCCGTGCAGGAACTGCGTGGAGCTGTGCGGGCGGCGCTGGTGCCGGGCCGGGACAATCAACGCGCGGCGCGAGCCTGGCGTCGCGCGGAGCCAGCGGCGTGCCCGAGGCGTTGCGGCGCTATGGGATGCAGATATTGAGTAACACGCTCACGCTGTTGCTGACACGGTTCGCGACGGCGAGGTCGGGCTGGCCGTCGCCGTTCAGATCCGCGGCCGCAACCGACCTGGGTGCATCGCCCGTTGGATACTGGAGGTTGAAGGCGAACGTGCCGTCGCCGTTGTTGAGCAGCACGCTCACGCTAGCGCTGTCGGAGTTCGCGACGGCGAGGTCGGGCTTGCCGTCGCCGCTCAGGTCCGCGACTGCCACCGAGTAGGGCCTAGCGCCCGTGGGGTAGTCGAGCCTGGAGGCGAACGTGCCGCCGCCGTTGTTGAGCAGCACGCTCACGCTGGCGCTGTCGGAGTTCGCGACGGCGAGGTCGGGCTTGCCGTCGCCGTTCAGGTCCGCGGCTGCCACCGAGTAGGGCCTAGCGCCCGTGGGGTAGTCGAGCTTGGGGGCGAACGTGCCGTCGTTGTTGTAGAGCACCACGCTCACGCTGGCGCTGTCGGAGTTCGCGACAGCGAGGTCGGGCTGGCCGTCGCCGTTCAGGTCCGCGGCCGCCACCGAGTAGGGCCCAGCGCCCGTGGGGTAGTCGAGCTGGTCGTTGGGGAACGTGCCGTCGCCGCTGTTACGACGCGCCCTCACGCTGTCGCTCAGGTAGCTTGCGACGGCGAGGTCGGGCTTGCCGTCGCCGTTCAGGTCCGCGGCCGCCACCGAGTAGGGCCTGGTGCCCATGGGGTAGTCGAGCTTGGGGGCGAACGTGCCGTTGCCTTTGTTGCGCAGCACGCTCACGCTGTCGCTGTCGGAGTTCGCGACGGCGAGGTCGGGCTTGCCGTCGCCGTCCAGGTCCGCGACCGCAACCGAGTTCGGTCCGCCATCCACCGGATAGTCGAGCTTGGAGGCGAACGTACCGTCTCCGTTGTTGAGCAGCACGCTCACGCTGGCGCTGTCGGAGTTCGCGACGGCGAGGTCGGTCCTGCCGTCGCCGTTCAGGTCCGCGGACACCACTGAGCTGGGAGGGCGACCATCAAGGGAGAACTGCACGCCAGCAAACCCGGGCTTCCTACAGATGCATGCACCATTATTGCAATATTCTCCTACTCCACAGACCAGGGGGTTGCTGATCTTGCATGCAGCGGTGGTTGGATCGCAACCGACACAGGGATCGCATATGGGGCCGTTTTTCTTCCAGATACCTTTCTCATTGCAGATCTGCGGGCTGTTCCCCGAGCACTGCAAGTCCCCCGGCGTACAGGTCTGCACGCAGTCGCCGCCCGAGCAATGAAACCCGGCATTCGAATCACACGGTTCACGCGTGCTTTGCCATTCCCCGTCCTCGCCACAGTCCTGGGGTGTGAATCCCTTGCACCGCTTACTCCCTGGAGTACAATCCCCCGTGCACTCGCCGGCGACGCACTTCCGATCAACACACGGCTTCACGTCCTGCCATTGTCCCAAGAGGCAGCTCTGGATCCAATTACCGTTGCACCGCGCGGCTTCGGAGTCACACACGGCAGGTTTGAAATCGCCAATCCCCAGCACATCGTTACAGGCCCACAGGACAAGGCTGACGAGGACCGCCCCTACTATCCGGACGCCGCTCGAGATCCTACCTCTTTTCGGCTGGCCCATCAGAACCTTCCTCTCACCTCGAAGCCCCCGAGCCCCACGCCCGCGCTAACGCTCAGGCCGGCGCGTCTTTCACCGCTTTCCGGCCCCATGAGCAGCACTAGGGCTGTCCCCGTCGCCGTCCCTAGCCCCACCACCACTAGGCCAACGGTGGCCGCCGTTCCTAGAGCCGCGGCGGCGCGCTGGTTCCCTGCCTCAGTGGACGGGCACAGCTTGTTCGGACAACGGACATGGAGCTCATTGACCTTGTCGAGCGCCAGCCCTCCGGTTACGACGAACACCCCGAGCCCCACCACCCCCACGCCGTAGGCCAACCCCACCGGGATTTTCCAATTCGTCGCCGCAGGCGCCTCGGCCACGAGGTCCGGCTGCCGCTCCAGCGACACCGATAGCTCCCGCTGTTTACGCCGCTCGAGCCGCACCGTTTGCTTCGCGGAGAAGTACCCGCCTGCGCTCACCTCGATCACATGCTCCCCCAGCGGGAGCCGCCCTTCCCATGGCGCTTTGCCGACCACCCGCGCATCGATGCTCACCGTCGCCCCGACCGGCGTCGACTCGACCCGCAGCGACGCGTCTCTCTCCTCCGCCCCCAGCACCACTCGGGTTTCCTCATACAGCCTCACCGGCGCCGCCTCGACGGTGGAGGCCACCTTCGCCCCCTCCTCCGCCACCGCCCCAGGCGCCTCGCACGCGGCCAGCGCCTCCACCCCCATGAATCCGTGCAACCGTACCTTGTGCTCGCCGACGTCCACCAGCCCTTGCCAGGGCGTCACCCCGACCTCCTTGCCGTCCAGTTCCACGTGAAGCACCCAGTTGTGCTTCTCGCTCACCACGAGCCGCCCCTTCCTCGACGTCGCCACCAGCTCCGCCACGCTCTCCTTTCCGGCCTTGACCTCCACGGTCATCGAGAGCGGCGCAAACCCTTCTTTCTCCACGCGGACCGCCCGGCTCCCCACGCTCACCCGCAGCGGCTTCTCCACAGGGAGCTTGCCGCGCAGGCGATCGTCGACGAACAGCAACGCCCCGGCTGGCGCGTCTCCCGTCACCGCCAGCGTCCCCATCAGGCCCGAGAGCTCCGCCATCTCGGCTGCCACCGTCGCCTCTATCTTGGCAGGCAGCCGGGGGAACTCGCGGCGCATCTCCTCGTACTGGTCCAGCGCGTCGTCGTACTGGCCGAGCTGCTTGAGGCACGAGGCGATATAACCCATGGTGTTCCGGTTCTTCTTGAGCCAGAGCGACCTGCGAAACACCTCCAGCGCCTCGCGATACTCCCGCTTGTCGAAGTGGGCGACGCCCGCCTGGAATTGGGCCCGAGCCTCGGCCTCATCCTCATAGACCTCCGCCTGCGAATCTTTGCCCGGCTGCGCAGGCGGCGCCGCCCGCGCACCGAAGTCGAGCAGCCCCAGCGCGAGGACCCAGCCAACCAGCGTTCTCGAATGAATTGGACGCACGAGCTCCGCCCTCCTCCCGATCATCCTGCCGTCATGACACCCGTGACATCATCCGTCGTCGAAGCCGCCGAAGCGCGCCGGTTTCTTCGGCGCCTTCGCTGCAGGTCTCGCCGGCGGAGCCTCGTTCAGATCCACGAGCGGCGGGGAGGGCCGGGTCTCCTGGATCGTCACCTCCTTCTCCGGCGCCGCCTTCACCCCCTTCCACACGCGCACGCGGCGCACGTCGCCGACCTTGCCGGTGAGATCGATCGCCCCGTCCCGGCGATACGCCGGCTGGCCGTCCACTTCCACCAAGGCGTCGCCCGGCACCACGAGGAGTGGCACCCGGCGCTCGTCCGGCCCGAGGACGGCCATCCCAGGGCGAGCCGCTGCCCTGGGCGCCGCCCCCTTCGCCGCGCTCGACGCCGCCGGCGCGCCGCCGCCAGCCCCGGAGGGCAACCGTTCACAAGCGACAACGCACATCGCTGCGGCCATCACGAACGTCCCCACGACGAACGCCCCGCCGCAATCAGCTCGCCTCCTGGTCCCAATGCTCATGGTCCCTGCCCCTCCCCGAAGAACGGCGTCCTCGAATGCTCCCGCTCGCACGCCGCATGACGCTCCGACGCTCTGTCCGGTGCCTCGCCGAGATGGAGCATCCGCAAGCTCGCGGGAAGGCAATCCGCATTGCTCGAAAGGAGGCCTCGCCGGAGCTCGGCGATGTCGATGGTGAATGTGCGGGTGGAGTTGTCGGCCGCGACGGTGAAGAGCCGCTTTCCGCCGTCAATGAAGGCCATGGAGAGGATCGCCACCTGCGTGTCGAGCACGACAGGCTCGCTCGTCCCGGGGCGGTCCCACCCGTCGCGGCTCCACAGGAGGACGCCGCCCTGCCGCAATGAGAAGGCGACCCAGCCACCATCGGAGCTCCAGATGGCCTTCAGGACAGCGACGCCACGATCGAAGGACGCGACGACCGCGCCGCTCGTCGCGTCCCAGACCCGGACGGTGCCATCCTCGGAGCCGGTGACGATGTGCGCCCCGTCAGGGCTCCACGCCGCGCCGTACACGGCGCCTCCGTGGCCTCTGAACACCACCGGCTCCTGGGCCCCCGAGGCCAGCCAGACGCGCGCCGTGTGATCCATGGACGTGGTGACGATGCGCTGTGCGTCCGGGCTCCACGCGGCCGAGGTGAGGCCGTCGGTGTGCCCGGACAGCACCCGAACCTCCCCCGTGCCGTCCGCGGAGACGACGCGCGCCGTCCGATCGTCCGATACGGTAACGAGGCGCGTGCCATCCGGGCTCCACGCGGCGGCGCGCACGGCGGCCGCGTGGCCCTGGATCGACACGGCATCTCCCTTGCCGTCCACACGGACGATGCGTGTCGCCCCGTCGAAGCATGCCGCGGCGACGCGCGCACCGTCGGGGCTCAAGGCCGCACCCGCGATCCAAGCATGCTGCAGCGCGAGCACGACGTTCACGCCGGCGCCGTCCGCGCGCCACACACGCACAGTGCGGTCGTCGTGAGCGGAGGCGACGAGCTCGGCGCCGGGGCCGATGGACGCGGCGTGGTAGAACGCGCGACGCTCGCGCGGCAAGGATTCTAGCAGCGCGGGGTGCCAGATCCGGACCGTGCTGTCCCGCGAAGGCACCCCAACCTGCGGCGCCGCGGCGGTGAGCACACGTGTTCCATCCGGGCTCCACGCGGCCGACAACACCGGGGCGTCGTGCCCGGCCAGAACGAGGTCCTTGCCTCCCTCCGACGGCCAGAGGCGCGCAGTCTGATCGAGAGAGGCTGTGGCGACGTACCTGCCGTCCGGCCGGAAGGCCACGAAGGTGACGGCGCGGCTGTGCCCCGCGAGGACGACCGGCTGTCCGGTGCCATCGGCTCTCCAGATCCGGGCTGTCTTGTCGGCCGACGCGGTGGCGACGCGCGCGCCGTCAGCGCTCCACGCAGCGAAGAGGACGCTGCCTTGATGGCCCTCGAGCTCGACCGGTCTGCCCTTGCCAGAAGCATCGAAGATCCGCGCAATGCCGTCGCTCCACGCGGTCAGGACGCGCGTTCCATCTGGGCTCGGCGCGGCAAAGAGGATCTTGGCGTCCGGCCCTTTCAAGATCACCGGCTTCCCGGTGCCGTCGGCCGCCCAGACACGCGCTGTCCCGTCCTCGGACGCGGTGAGCACGCGCGCTCCGTCATCGAAGAACGAAGCGGCGGTCAGCGCCCCCGTGTGGCCTCTCAGCTCGACCGTGCCGTAGCCGCCGGCGACCGCGTAGATGCGAGCGTTGTCGTACCTGCCGGCGGGGCCGGCGACCGTGTAGACCCGAGCAATGTTGTCGGCCGAGGCGGTCACGATACGGGCTCCATCGTGGCTCCACGCGGCGCGTTGCGCAGGCTTGTCCCCGGCGTCGAGCACGGTGATCTGGCCGCCGCTTTCGCCCCACAGGCGCGCTGTCCCGTCCTCCGAGGCGGTGAGCACGAGCTTGTCATCGGGGCTGAAGGCAATCGCATTGATCCGCCCCTCGTGCCCCGAGAAAACGACGGGATCGCCCGTTCCGCCGGCGCTCCAGAGCCTCGCCGTCCTGTCGTCGGAGGCGGACAGGACCCGCTGGCCATCATGGCTCCATACGGCCGCGCGGAGCGGCTCTCCGTGGCCGCGGAGCGTGACGAAGAGCGCATTCTCGCCGAGCGCGTCGCTGGCCAGCGCGAGCCAGCCGCGCGCGGTCTCGGGCCGCTGCACCTCCGGCAAGAGCTTGATGCCCCACGCGATCTGGCCGCTGTTCTTGAGCTCGCGGAAGCCCGCGAGCAGGCGCGCGTCGGAGGCTTCGATCTCCTTGTCCTTGGCGTTCGCCTCGGCCGCCCTGGCATCCTTCGCCGCGGTCTGGGCGGCCGCCCGCTGGCGAAAGGCATAGAGGCCCAGCAGCACGGCGCCCGCCGCCACCACGACCGCCGCGAGGGCCAGCGCCGCGAAGAAGCGCCGCTGCCTCCGCGCCTTCGCGAGCCGCCTGGCCGCCTCGCTGCGCTCGCGCGCGAGCTCCCGCTCCTGCTCTTCCTCGCGGCGGCGCTGCGCTTCCTCGAGCTCGCGCTGCTGCCGCGCCTCGGAGACCCTGCGCGCCAGCCAGTCGTGGCCTATCTCGAAATAGCGGCTGCCCTGGTGCTCCTCGGCGTGCAGGATGGCGGCGCCCTCGAGCACCTTGAGGATCGGACCGAGCTCCGCGGCCGGCAAGAGCCGGAGCAGCTCCTTCTCGGTGCGCAGCGTGCGACTGCCGTCCGCTGTGACGAGGTGATCTTCCAGGAGGCGCCGCGCCGACGCGCTGAGCGCGCCGAGGTCGTCGAGCGTCGCCTCCAGGTAGCGGCGCAGGATCGGCTCGGCCTCGACGGCCTCCCGCTCCGCCGCGCCGCCGCCCTGCGCCCGCTGCTGAAAGAGCGCCCGGCAGACGATCTGCGCATAGGCAGCCTGCGCCTCGGCGTCGTCCGACTCGGCCTGGCCGGGCATGCGCACCTGGAGCATGAGCGCACGCATCGGCGCGAGCTCCCAGGTCTGCGGCGGCCGTCCGCCGGCCGCAGCCTCGCAGACCGCCTCGGAGAGCTCGGCCACGGTGAGCGGGCCGACCCGGAAACCGTGGCTCAACAGCCGGCGGTGCTCGCGCAGCCGGTCGCGGAAGCGACCCAGATAATCCTCGCGGAGCAAGAGCACCACGCGCAGGCCGCGGAGCGGCATGTCCACGAGGCGATTCAATGCGGCGAAGAACGCCTCCACCTCGGCCGTGCTCCGGCTCGGGTAAAGGAGCTGCTCGATCTGGTCGAGGTACAGGAGCACGATCCGGGGCGACTTGCGCGCTGCGCGCTGCGCGGCCGATAGCAGGGCCTCCTCGGCCGACAGTTCGGCCGGCCGCGCGCCGAACGAAAGAGCAGAGTAGACCGCATCCGCGAGCCATCGCGTGGGCTCCTTGTCCTCGGGCCAGGCGTCGATGCGCACGACGCGGAGCCGCTGCGCGTCGACGAGCGCAGGGATCACCGACGCCTGCATGAGCGACGACTTGCCCGCTCCGGACGGCCCGTAGACGGTCACACAGCGGTTGGCGAGGACGCTCGCCTCGAGGCGGTACGAGAGATCTTCGCGACCGTGGAACCGACCCCGATCGGCGGCGCGGTACGGCTGCGGGCCGGGGAACGGGTTGGGCGAGGGGAAAACGCCCGTGCGCTCCGTTGTCTCCATGGCCGACTGCGCGCCGGCGGAGGGCGGGGATCGGCTGCTGGACGCTCCGTCCGCCGCCTCGCCTTCCGGCGGCGTGCTCCCGCTCATGGCCCCTCGTCGGGGGTGAACGCCTCGAGCTGCGGTACGAGCGCTGAATCCTCGATGACCGAGGCGATGCGCCCACCGCCCGGGAGCCCGCAGCCGCCTTCCCAGATCTCGGGCTCGCTGGGGTCGGCGTCCGGCGTCAAGATCGCCAGGCTGTCGCTCGGCGCCTGCCGTTGATCGTAGAGCCAGCGCATCAACATGCGGTGGCGGAAGTCCAGCGCCGAGAGCCCGACGAACAGGCCTGGCTGAACGCGCGGCCGCGAGAGCAGCTCCTCCATCCACACCGGCGGATCGAGCCCGATTGCCCCGAGGAGACCGTGGATGTGATCGTCCTCGGTGAGCACGGGGTGGGAGAAGATGGGGCGGGGCCCAGCCGAATATCCCCCGTAGAGGCGCAGGATCACGATATCGCCATCCAGCTCGAACCGCCTGGGAAGAACGGGCTCCATCTTCCACGCGGCGGCCCCGGCGGCGCGCTTCACGACGAGCGGCTTGCCGCTCGCGCCCAGCAGCGAAGGCTGGATGGCGAACACGTTCCTCTGCGGGTGCGCCTCGGCGATGGCGCGCTCCATGTGCGGACGCCAGAGGAGCGTGATGTGGACGCCGGGAGCAACGAGGCGCGCGAGCGCCCCGGCGAGCGGCGGGACCGGCTCCTCGAGGGAGCCCATGAGCGCTTGCTGGAAGAGCATGTGCAAGCTCTCCTGTCCGAACCTGAGCGCGCACCGCTGCGTGAGCGCGCTCAGCGGGAGGGCTGCAGTCGCCGTGTCGCCGCCCTCCGTCATGAAGGAGAGGAGCTCGGCCTTCAGCGCGGCGCGGTCCTCCTCGAAATCGCCGAGCACCATCGTGAACGGCCTCTCGAGCAGGCTTTGCAGCGCGGGCGAGAGGCCCCTCGGGCTCCGCTGCGCTCGCTGCCGGGAGACGCGCCGTTCGCCGAAGTCGAAGATGGCCGAGCCCGTGCCTCGCAAGAAGAGGATGGGAGAGAACGCCTCGGCGCTCTGCGCGAGCAGCGTCCTGCGCGCCGCCGCGACGCTCGCGCCGATATCGCCGAGGCCTCGCTCCGCGCCGGTGAGGGAGCGGTAGATCTCGGACGAGCAGAGGCGCGCCACGTCCGCCTTCACCGGCCAGAGGTGGGCGACCACCGCGTCGGCGCCTGCGCTGGCCAGGATCTCGGCGGCACTGCCGAGCGCGCCGGCCTTCGCGCCCTCGCACGCTTCGAGGATCACGAGGCGCAGCTCCTCGCAGAAGCTCGCGGAGAGCTCGCGCCCCAGGGCCTCCGCGGTGATCCACACCTCCTCGCCGTCCTCGTCGTCGGCCACGCGCAGGACGGGCTTGCCCGAGAGATCGACCCCGCCATGACCGAGCCAGTGCAGCACGTGAGGGGTCTTTCCGCGCCGCAGCCGGTCGAAGAGGGCCTGAGCGCTGATGGTCGGGCCGGCGATCGGATCCAGCCACTCCACCTCACCCGCCTCGATGGATTGCGAGAGGGCCTCTTTCAGCACCACGAGGCTCCGCTCGTCCCTGCCCGGCGCGATCGCCAGCACGCGGACGGCGCCCAGGACCTCGCGCGGCTCCCATGGGTCCGGCGATGTCACGCCGCGCGCCAGGAGGATCTTCGGATCCGTCCCGAGGAACCCTTCCATCGTGCCCGGCCGGCAAAGGGCCTCCCAGGGGATCCCCAGGAGCGCGCGGTCGCGCAGGAAGAGCCGCAGGAGGAGCGGGCTGTCTTTCGATGCCTCGCGGAGCCTCACCAGCACGTCGCGGAGATCGCCCTTGAGCAATTCGTCGTGGAGCGCCTGGGCGTCCTGCACGACGGCGGGATCGAGCGCCCGGCCGTTGCGGACCGCCCGCCCGACCTTGCCGGCGAAGTTTTGCAGCGCATCGATGCCCAGCTCGGGTGAAAGCGTGTGCGCCGGGGGGCGCTCTCCGCGGCTCCCGCGGGCGGTCATGCGCACGCCCTGCCCGCCCGCGTCGACCTCGATCTCGAGCCACATGGGTTTACTCAAATGCAGGTGTGCAGGACAATCGAGCGGCATCGTACCCGGGGCGGCCGTGGTGGTGTCAAGATCGTCGCCGCGCGGCGCGAGCGCGAGCGCGCGAGGCCACGGCGCTGCGTGTACCCGAGCGGCGACGCCGGCCAGAGGGTTGCGTTGCGTGTCAGAAGAACCAACCGCACCGGAGCTTCTGCGAATTCGCGGCTTGCTTGACGGGCCTCGATCCGCCTCGTCTACTGGGCCAATTCCGGGAGAATGCAATGATCATTCGTCGCTTTCCTTCAACCGCCCTCGCTGGCTGGGTCCTCGCGCTGGGGCTCCTCGGCGAGACGGCGAGGGCGGAGCCCCCGAAGGATACGGCTCAGGTCGACGTGTCCGGCGACGAGGCCGCCGCCCGCGCCCACTTCGACAGGGGCGTGGCGCACTTCGACCGGCAGGAGTACCGCGAGGCGCTCGACGACTTCCGCAGGTCGCTCGGGCACAAGAGGACCCGCAATGCAATGGGCTACGCAGCCTCGTGCCTCAAGCAGCTCGGCCAGTACGACGACGCGCTGGAGCAATACGAAGCGATGCGCCGCGAATACCCGAAACTTCCCCCGAGGACGGAAGCGACGGTGGCTGCGGACATGGCGGAGCTCGCGGGCCTGGTGGGGACGCTGGTGTTGACCGGAGACGCGCCAGCCGGGGCGTCGCTGCTCATCGACGATCGGTTCCGGGGCAAGCTGCCTCTGGACAAGCCGCTCCGGGTGAGCGTGGGCCGCCGGGCGGTCCGTGTGGAGAAGGAGGGGTTCGCGCCGATCGCGATGACGGTGGAGGTCCAGGGGGGAAGAGAGAACGTGGCCGAGCTCGTGGCGAACTCGCGGAAGGGGCGGCTCCGGGTGAGCGAGAGGCACAACTGGCCACTGGAGATCGAGATCGACGGGAAGGCGACGGGCACCGTGACGCCGTGGGAGGGGCTCCTGGATCCCGGAGAGCACACGGTGAGGCTGCGCGGGTTCCTGGAAGTCGAGGCGCTGCTCTCGTGCGATGTCCCCGGAGCAAAGCCTGGAGAGAAGCGGGAGGCGGCGCGACAAGGCGCGAGGATGGAGTCGGGGGTGGAGACCGTGAACGTGCGGCTGTACGACTTGGCCGAGGTGGTGCTCGGAGCGGAAGACCAGGACGCGTCGTTGAAGGTCGAGTCAGCGCCCAGGGGAGCGCGGCTGCGGATCGACGGCAAAGAGGTGGGGCAGACGCCGTGGGAGGGGCGCCTCCCGCTGGGAGGGCACACGCTCGAGGTCCGGGCGAAGGGGTATATCAGGGCAAGGCAAGACGTGACGCTCGAGCGGCGCAAGCAGCGGGAGTTGACGGTGGCGCTGGACAGGGTGCCGCAGGATCCGGGGTTCTGGACGGCGTTCGGGACGGCGAGAGGTGTGGGGGCGACGGCCGCGTACGGGGCGGGCATGCTGGGGCTCGGGGTGTTCGCGGTGAGCGGCGTGCTGGCGTTGAACACGAGCGCCGACCTGAAAGAGGCGTGCCCGGACAACCTCTGTCCGCCCGAGAGGGACGGGCAGAAGGAGCGAGCGCATGCGCTCGGGGTCACCGCGCTCGCCGGGCTGATCGTAGGAGGAGCCGGCGTCGTCACGGGGACGGTCGTGCTGGTCGCGGTCCGCCCCAAAGGAGAGGAGCGGCGGGTGCGAACGGCAGCGACGGCGTGGAAGGTGGGCCTCGGACCTCTCGGACTTTCAGTGGGGGGGAGCTTCTGATGGGCGCGGTGAAGAGCAGGATCGCGGAGGTTTTGGCGGCGCTGGTGGTGCTCGTCATCTGGAGTGTTTGTGCACTGAGCTGCGATGGTGTGCTGGGGATCGACGATCTCGAGATCGCGTGCTCCACCAATGACTTGAAGTGCGATGGCAAGACGCCCTTGAGGTGCAATGCCAGCGGCATGTGGGAGACGCAGCCGGCGTGCGAAGAGGGATGCCAGTACGGGAGGTGCACCTGCACATCGAGCGAGAAAGGGTGCTCGGCGAACCGCCAGACCTGCGTCGAGGGCCTGTGTGAGGGAGTCTGCGGGCCCGGGGACAAGCATTGCGATGGCCAGCAGCCACAGCGCTGCGACGCGTCGGGGAGCTGGCAGGACGCGCCAGGGGGCGCCTGCGTGAACCAGACGTGCAAGGACGGCGAGTGCGTGGGCGATTGCGCGCCGGGGAAGCGGTGCATGGGGCTGACGCCCGAGACGTGCAGCGACGAAGGGCAATGGGAGGCGGGGAAGACATGCAACGCGGACTCCGGATTCCATTGCTCGGGCGGCGACTGCGTGCAGACCTGTACGCCGGGGGACTTGCAGTGCTCAGGAAACATTCCGCAGTATTGCGACGCGAGCGGGAGCTGGAAGCATAACGGTCCTGTCTGCGATCCCTGTGTCGGTTGTGATCCAACCACCGCTGCGTGCCACGTCAGCGACCCCGTAGTCTGTAGGTTGGGAGAGCGCTGTGGTAATGGGAATTGCATCTGTGAGAAGCTTGGGTTTGCCGACGCGCCGTTCTTTGCTGTGGGTGAAAATCCCATCTCGATTGCGGCCGCGGACCTGAACGGCGACGGCAAGTTCGACCTCGCCGTCGCGAACGCCGACGGCGACAGCGTGAGCGTGCTGCTCAACGACGGCGGCGGCGCCTTCGCCCCCAAGCGCGACTACCCAACGGATGATTACCCTGTCTCGGTTGCGGCCGCGGACCTGAACGGCGACGGCAAGCCCGACCTCGCCGTCGCGAACTTCGCCAGCGCCAGCGTGAGCGTGCTGCTCAACAACGGCGACGGCACCTTCGCCCCCAAGCGCGACTACCCAACGGGTGATCACCCTTCCTCGGTTGCGGCCGCGGACCTGAACGGCGACGGCAAGCCCGACCTCGCCGTCGCGAACTACGGCAGCGCCAGCGTGAGCGTGCTGCTCAACGACGGCGGCGGCGCCTTCGCCCCCAAGCGCGACTACCCAACGGGTGATTCCCCTCTCTCGCTTGCGGCCGCGGACCTGAACGGCGACGGCAAGCCCGACCTCGCCGTCGCGAACTTCGCCAGCGCCAGCGTGAGCGTGCTGCTCAACGTCGGCGACGGCGACTTCGACCCCAAGCGCGACTACCCAACGGGTGATTCCCCTTCCTCGCTTGCGGCCGCGGACCTGAACGGCGACGGCAAGCCCGACCTCGCCGTCGCGAACCGCACCGGCGCCAGCGTGAGCGTGCTGCTCAACCACGGCGACGGCGCCTTCGCCCCCAAGCGCGACTACCCAACGGGTGATTCCCCTTTCTCGGTTGCGGCTGCGGACCTGAACGGTGACGGCAAGCCCGACCTCGCCGTCGCGAACCGCGCCAGCGACAGCGTGAGCGTGCTGCTCAACAACGGCGACGGCACCTTCGACCCCAAGCGCGACTACCCAACGGGTGGTTCCCCTTCCTCGGTTGCGGCCGCGGACCTGAACGGCGACGGCAAGCCCGACCTCGCCGTCGCGAACTACGGCAGCGCCAGCGTGAGCGTGCTGCTCAACGACGGCGGCGGCGCCTTCGCCCCCAAGCGCGACTACCCAACGGGTGAGTCCCCTGTCTCGGTTGCGGCCGCGAACCTGAACGGCGACGGCAAGCCCGACCTCGCCGTCGCGAACTTCGCCAGCGCCAGCGTGAGCGTGCTGCTCAACGACGGCGGCGGCGCCTTCGCCCCCAAGCGCGACTACCCAACGGGTGAGTCCCCTGTCTCGGTTGCGGCCGCGAACCTGAACGGCGACGGCAAGCCCGACCTCGCCGTCGCGAACTTCGCCAGCGCCAGCGTGAGCGTGCTGCTCAACAACGGCGACGGCGACTTCGACCCCAAGCGCGACTACCCAACGGGTGATTCCCCTTACTCGGTTGCGGCCGCGGACCTGAACGGCGACGGCAAGCCCGACCTCGCCGTCGCGAACCGCGCCAGCGACAGCGTGAGCGTGCTGCTCAACGACGGCGGCGGCGACTTCGACCCCAAGCGCGACTACCCAACGGGTGATCACCCTTACTCGGTTGCGGCCGCGGACCTGAACGGTGACGGCAAGCCCGACCTCGCCGTCGCGAACTACCGCAGCGCCAGCGTGAGCGTGCTGCTCAACAACGGCGGCGGCGCCTTCGCCCCCAAGCGCGACTACCCAACGGGTGATTCCCCTTCCTCGGTTGCGGCCGCGGACCTGAACGGCGACGGCAAGCCCGACCTTGCCGTCGCGAACTACGCCAGCGCCAGCGTGAGCGTGCTGTTCAACGACGGCGACGGCAGCTTCTACGCCAAGCGCGACTACCCAACGGGTGATTCCCCTCTCTCGCTTGCGGCCGCGGACGTGAACGGCGACGGCAAGCCCGACCTCGCCGTCGCGAACCAGCTCAGCGACAGCGTGAGCGTGCTGCTCAACGACGGCAACGGCACCTTCGCACCCAAGCTCGACTATCCCACGGGCGATGAGCCTTTCTCGGTTGCGGCTGCGGACCTGAACGGCGACGGCAAGCCCGACCTCGCCGTCGCGAACGTCCCGGACGCCGCCGTGAGTGTGCTCCGCATCGTCTGCATCCCATAGCGCCGCCACGCTTCGCGCAGGTCATTTCATGTCCCACGCGACGCCCGGCTTACCGCGCGTCGCTTGTGGGTGGTGGCCTAATTTGCCCCGGAGTGATTCACATGAAGGCGGGAAGGCGGGAAGATCATTGAGCTTTTCTTCCCGCCTTCCCGCCTTCATGTTCAAATTAGGCCACCACCCGCTTGCGCCGGTCCGGTACCAGCGCGCCCCGGCAGAGCCCCACCCGGGGCCTGCAGGCCATCTACCGATCGACCCCAGCCACGCCCATATCCCGGCATACCCGCCCGACACAGCGCCGCTCCCGAATAGCGACGCTAATCACCCGCCCGCGAGCAGCCGCGCGATCTCCCCGCGCTGCCGCCGTGCCGAGCGCGCCAGCGAGAGCTGCCCCGCCACCCGGTGCAGGTCGTGCGCGATCCGCGTCGGGAAGCGCGCCGGGTCCCAGCCGAAGTACCGGTCCTCGAAGGCGTCCCGGCAGAACCTCGCCGCGAGCTCCAGGGCGATCCGCTCCGCCGCATCCACGAGCGCCTCCCGCTCCTCCGCGCCGAGCGGCCGCGCCTCACGGTAGCCCGCCACCGCGGCGGCGAATACCTCCAGATGCCTTGGTCGCGTCCTCCCCGACCGGGTTGCACGACGACCGCCACGCGTTGCCGAGCTCCACGTCGATCGACTGCTGCGCGAGCGCGATCTCTGCGCGACGCTCCGCGCGTTCGGCGAAGGCGACGCGCACTGGCTGCCCATCGCGTTGCCGTGCTCCGGCTACATTGGCGATCTCCGCTCGCTCAGAGCATTCACAGATGTACTGACGCGCACCGGGGGGCACAACACGGCGCGGTTGTCGGCCTTGTCGTCGACGACAACGATCGTGCGGCGGTCTCCCCACGTGCCAATGATCACCTACCCGGACGAAGCGCTGTTACCCGACCGAAGCGCTGTCCACCGGGAGCGGACTTTGCTCTGATGAAGGTCTTCATGTTCCGCCTCAGCACCGTTCGCGCCAAGCTCACCGTCCTCGTCGCGCTCTCTTCGCTCGCGACCCTCGCGGCCCTCCCCGTGTTGTCCTGGGTGATGCACCGGCAGCTCATCGCGCAGATCAGCGAGCGCGTCCCGCAGGCGATCCGCAACTTCCGGCTGGAGCTCAGGCAGCAGCAGCGCGCCATCTCGGCGAGCTCACGCCAGGCGTCTCGTACGCGCGAGCTGGTCGAGGGGCTCCGGGTGCGGAACGAGACGGCCGTGGGGACGGCGCTCGAGGCCGTCATCGCCGCTCACCCCAACGTCTCCATGGTCGCCTTTGATGAGCTCGGCGATCGGGTCGCGGCGAGGGGGCTCGATGCGCCGCCGCCGAGCACGGAGGAGGTCCCCGGGCTCACCGAGGGCCTCTCGGGCCTCGCCGAGATGGACGACCTGCGCGACGTGCTCCTCCATGGGTGCGATGGACAGCCAAGCTCGCCGCCTGCGTACATGATCGCCCAGCATGCGAGGAGCGACGCCGGATCGCTGCTCGCCTGCATCCCCATCGATCACACCTACTTCGACGAAGCGGCGACGAGGCTCGGCGTGGAGATCGCGCTCGTCGATCCGTCGGGCAAGAGGATCACGGGCACGGCGCGCTTCCCGACCGAGCTGCTCCAGGGCGCCGTCATCGGCGACGAGACCCACCCCACGATCGTCGAGCACGCGAGCTCGCTGTGGGCCCTCTCCCGCTTCGCGCCCCGATCGCTCCGGGGCAAGGCCGGCGATTTTTCGATCGTCATGGCGCTCGACGTGAGCGATGTCCGGAACATCGTGCGTCAGAACCTGATGTTCGCGGCCGGCGTGCTCACCCTCGCTGCGCTCTTCTCGCTGATCCTCGGCGCGCGCCTCGCAAGCACGATGTCGCGCGCGCTCTCCCGCGTGAACGTCGCCCTCAAGCATCTCGAGCAACAGCAGTACGTCCATGTGGAGGCGGTGAAGACCGGCGACGAGCTGGAGGATCTGGCGACCGGCTTCAACTCGATGGTTGACGGCCTCAAGGAGCGCGACAAGCTCCGCAGCACCTTCGGCAAGTACATGACCGAGTCCGTGCTCGAGCACCTGCTCGCCGGCAAGGTGCAGCTCGGCGGCGAGACGCTCACCGTCTCGATCCTCTTCTGCGATATCCGGAGCTTCACGACCATCAGCGAGAGGATGAACGCCCATGAGCTCGTGGGGCTCCTCAACGAGTATTTCACCGAGATGGTGGCCATCATCCTCGACGAGGGCGGGGTCGTCGACAAGTACATCGGCGACGCGATCATGGCGGTGTTCGGCGCGCCCGTCCCCAGGCCGAACGACGCCGTGCGCGCCGTGCGCGCGGCCATCCGCATGCGCGCCGCGCTCGAGCGCTTCAACGAGCGACTCGCCAGGCGGGGAATCCCGGCGCTGAAGACCGGAGTCGGGATCCACACCGGCGAGGTCGTCGCGGGCAACATCGGCAGTGAAGCGCGGATGGAGTACACAGTCATCGGCGACGCCGTGAACCTCGCCTCGCGCCTGGAGAGCGCGACCAAGGAGCTCGGCGTGAGCGTGCTCCTCAGCGAGGACACACACCTCCTCGTGAAGGACGTCTTCAACACACGTCCCATCAGCGAGATCACGGTCAAAGGCCGAGTGCAGCCAGTGATGACCTACGCCGTGGCGGATCTCTGACGAGCGCCCAGGGGCGCAGGTGGGCGAGCACGAGCCGCACGTCGTGTATTGCTCGCGGCGGTATGCCGGGGGCCGCCGCCAGGACCAGGGACAAGCGGCTCCGCCGGGTCAGCCGGCCAGCACGTCGCGCGGGCGGCGGGCGATCAGCGCGTGCCCCTCCAGGACCTCGCGAACGTTGCCATCCGCGCCCGCGTACTTCGCGATGGCTTTGCGGACGTCGACGGCCAGGTCTTCCTCGCGCGACCCGGGCCGGCCGTGCCATGTGGCCGCGAACGACAGGGCGCGGTCGACGAAGCGCTCCACGGGCGTCTCCCGCGGCTCGAGGACGGAGATGCGCTCGAGATGGCTGAAGGCCGAGTCGAGGAGAACGGCTTCGTTCTTCGCGGACTCGCGGATCTGCGGGCGCGCTGGGTCATCGGTCGAGTACTGGTCGATGAGCGCCTGGAACTCCTTGTGCCACGCGTTCGCCGGGACCTCGGGGTAGGTCTCTCCGAACAGCGCCACTGCGCCGCCTCGGTCGAGCAACGCGTCCAGCGACTTGATGGTCTCGACGCGATCCATCCAGTGGAAAGCGCGACCGATGGTGACGAGCTTGAATCGGCCGAGGTGCGGCCCGAGCTCATACGAGCTGCCGTGAACGAACCGGATCGACACGTCCGCTCGGGCGGCGTTCTCCTTGGCCGCAGAGAGCATTTCGGGCGACGGATCCACCGCGGTCACCGGCCCGGCGAGCGGCGCGAAGTCGATCGCGAGGAACCCCGGGCCCGTCCCGAGATCGAGCACGCTGGCGCCCCGATCGAGCCCGACCAGCTGGGCCACCCGGCGGCTGAGGAGCTTCGGATAGGAAGGGCGGCCAGTCGTGTAGTACCGCGAAGCGGTCTTGAAGCGTTCCGGGTAGAAGAGTTTGCGTTCTGACATGGCGATGGCACCTCTCCTGGCCTCAGGCCAGCGTCGCGCGCGCGGCACGCCCGGGCCGCCGACGCTGCTTCTCTGCGAGCACAGGGCCAGCAGCCGAGCGCGCCGGCAGCGCGGATGCGCGGCAGCGGATGGCGCAAAGCACAGGACGTACCAGCGGCGAAAGCCGCGCGCTCGCCAGCGCCGCGGCGCAACGTTGCTGCCTCCGGAGCAGCGCTTCAGCAGTGCAGCTGGCCTGGACCGGGGGGCCGGAAGTTCAAGCACTCCCTTCTTGGCGTCATGGGCACGACACGACATTCCCGCGGCCTGCTCGGCGGGTGGCGGTCGTGAACGTGAACGTGATCGTGGTCGTCAACTGCGGACGGGTACGCTCATGCCCCCGCGAGCAGCCGCGCGAGCTCCCCGCGCTGGCGCCGCGCCGAGCGCGCCAGCGAGAGCTGACCCGCCGCCCGGTACAGGTTGTGCGCGACCCGCGTCGGGAAGCGCGACGGGTCCCAGCCGAAGTACCGGTCCTCGAACGCATCCCGGCAGAACCTCGCCGCTAGCTCCAGGGCGATCCGCTCCGCCGCGTCCACGAGCGCCTCCTGCTCCTCCGCGCCGAACGGCCTCGCCTCGCGGTAGCCAGCGACGGCGGCGGCGAAGACCTCGAGATCGAAGCGCGTCTCGGTCGAGTCCTCCCCGACCGGGTTGCACCACGACCGCCACGCGTCGCCGAGCTCCACGTCGATCGACTGCAGCGCCAGCGTGTCGAGATCGAGCAGGCAGATCCCCTCCCCCGCCTCGGAGAAGCGCAGGTTCGAGATCTTGAGGTCGCCGTGGCAGTGCCTGGCCGGCAGGTCGAGCCGCCCCTGCCACGTGCGAAACGCATCGAGGATGGCGTCCGCCAGCCGCCGCCCCTCGCCCCCCGTGGCCGCGCCGTCCAGCCGCTCCATGTGGAGCGCCGTGTCGTGCGCGCCCACGCGGACGTGGCGGTACACGTGCTCGAGATCGTCCACCGCCCGGTGGAACCGGGCCGCGAGCTCCCCCGCGGCGCGCGCCAGCACAGGAGAGCCGACCCGGTGGTGCGTCCGGCCAGGGACGAAGTCCATCACCCGCCACACCGCCCCCTCCGCATCGCGCGCGCAGAGCGCGCCATCGCCGGCGCGCAGCAACCGCGGCGTCGCGAGGCCGCGGGCGGCCAGGTGAGCCGTCACCGCCTCGATGTCGTCGTGGACCTCCGGGGCGAAGATCGGGCTCACCCGCTGGACCACGTACCGCGGAGGGTCGCCGGCCAGCCAGGTGCCATTGATGAGGCCCTCGTCCTCGCAGCGGCGCACGGAGAGGCCGCTCAGGGGCGACCACACGTCCGGGATCATCGGGCGGGAAGCTAGCTGCGCTCGGTCCCGGGGGGCAAGGGAGGCGGCGCCGAGACCGCCGCGATCGTCGGGACCGCCTCGGCCCGCCGGCGCAGCATCCACTGCGCCCCGAGCCACGTGACGACGCCGGCGCCGAGGCCGAGCCAGGCAGAAGCCGCGGGGATACCGGCGCGCTCCACCAGGAACGCCACGCCGAGCAACGTCCCGCACAGGCCCACCGTGAGGGCCAGGTTGTCGATCGCCGAGAGCCGGCCGACGAAACGATCCGGCGAGAGCCGCTGGATCTCCGAGCTCGACAGCACCCAGTTCGCCCCGCTGCCCAGGTCCCACACGAGCACGACAACCAGCAGCGCCGCCGGGTGGCGGGTCACCGCGAACACCGCGATCGCCCCGAACGTCACCCAGACGGCCCCGGTCGCCGCGAGCTCGCCCCGCAGGCCGCGGCGGACCAGCGCGACGCCGGCCAGGGGGCCGACCCCGGTGCCCGCGCCGCGCACGCACTGGAGGACGCCCAGCGTGAGCGCGCCCGTGCCCGCGAAGGGGAGCTGCGTCGCGAGCAGGTTGAGCAAGAGGAGCGCCCCGCCGTTCGCCATGTGGACCGGCGTCTTCGCGAGCACCGCGGCGAGCAGCGGCGGCCGCTCCCACGCGTGCCGCCACGCGTGGACCATGTCGCGGCGCACCGACGCGAGCGCCGCCAGCATGCCGCCCTCCGCTGGCCGCCCCTCCGCCACCATCGGGGGGAGCCCCCGGAGGAACAGCGCCGCCAGGCCGAACGACGCCGCGTCCAGGGCGAGCGCCGCCGCTGGGCCGAGCCCCGCGATCAGGCCGCCGAACGCCATCCCGACCGCGAACATGACGCTCCACGTCGCCGACGCGATCGCGTTCGCCTCGAGCAGCTCGTCCTCCTCGACGACATGGCGCAGCACCGCGCTCTGCGCCGGCAAGCGCAGCGCGCCCACCGACGCGCGCACGAAGACGAGGACCTGCACCCCGACCACGCTGCCGGCGACCGCGGCCCCCAGCATCCCGACCGTGAGCGCGCCCTGCACCACGCTCGTCGCGACGAGCAACCACCGCCGATCCAGCCGGTCCGCGAGCACCCCCGCCACCGGCGCGAACAGCGCGATCGGGAGGTGATGCCCCACCATCACCAGCGCCAGCGCCACGACCCCGCCCCCCTCGCCCCCGAGCGCGAGCAGGCTCACAGCGACGAAGCTCATCCAGTCGCCCAGCAGCGAGACGACCTCGCTCATCCAGACGCGACGGAACGCAGGACGGCAACGGAGCAGGAACAGGCCAGGACGGCACTCCGGGCGCCTGCCGCTGTTCATCCAGGGCACACCATGGTAATCGCGCTCTGTCTCATGCGGATCTGCGCCATCATTCCCGCCTACCAGGCCGAGCGCAACGTGGGGGACGTCACACGAGAGGCGCTCCGGGTCCACGGCCTGGCCGGCACCGTCATCGTGGTGGACGATGGGTCGAGCGACAGGACGGCCGAGCGGGCGCGCGCGGCCGGCGCCACGGTGCTGAGCCACCCGGAGAACCAGGGCAAGGGCGCCGCCCTGCGCACCGGGATGGAGTTCACCCTCGCCGCGGGCTTCGACGTCGCGGTCACGATCGACGCAGACGGACAGCACCCGCCGGAGGAGGCGCGGCGCCTCATCGAGGCCGACGCCGACCCGGAGGCGCTGGTGCTCGGCATCCGGGATCTCGTGGGCGCAGGCGCGCCGCGCGCGAACCAGATCTCGAACCGGATCTCGAACTTCTTCCTCTCCCTCTTCGCCGGCCGCCCCTTCGCGGACACCCAGTGCGGCCTGCGCCGCTACCCGCTCCGGAGGACGCTGTCGCTCGGCGCCCGCGACGAGGGGTACGCCTTCGAGGCGGAGATCCTCCTGCGCGCGGTGGCCGCAGGCGTCCGCCTGGTCGAGGTGCCGATCCGGGTCATCTACCCGCCCGAGGGCGAGCGGCTCACCCACTTCGACAGCGTGCGCGATCCGGCGCGGATCATCCGCCGGGTGCTGGCGACGCTCGCGCTCACGCGCGGGCTCCGCCACGTGCCGGCCGCGCCGGAGCTGTCCCCGGACCCGCTCCGCCCGGCCGCGGCGAGCGCGCTCGCCACGGAGCTCGACCCCCACCCGCGGCAGCCGGCGACGGCGCCTCCCTGATTTGCGGCCGTCGCGCCTCGCACGCCACCGCCGCAAGCTCCTCGCGGCCGCCGCGCTCCTCGCCGCGCCGGTCCTCGCGCACCTCGGCATCGCCGCCTCGACGCGGATCGAGCCGCCCCCGATCCACGCGGCCGCCGGCGAGCCCGAGGCGGGGCCGGGAGGGCTGCGCGTGCTCGGCCCGGCCTACGTGCGCCGCCGCGGGCGGATCCTCGAGGCGCGCCTCTCCGGATCGCCGGAGGAGATCGGGCACCAGCACGGGCGGCTCTTCTACCCGGAGATGGTCCAGAACGAGCGGACCCTCTACGAGCAGTTCCACCACTACGTGCCCGTCGCCCCGCTCCGGTGGCTCGTCATGGACCTGTCCCGCCTCGAGTTCCGCGGCGTCGACGAGGGCATGACCGACGGCGTGCGGCGCGAGATCGCCGCGCAGGCCCGCGCCTTCTCGCCCGACCCGTTCGACGGCGTCCTCCCCACGTACCACCGCTTCGTCTTCCTCCAGTCGCTCTACGACATCGCGCTCTCGTTCGAGTACTCGCCGCTCATCGGCTGCACGAGCTTCGCGCTCACCGGGACGGCGTCGGCGGACGGGCACGCGGTGCTCGCCCGCAACTTCGACTTCGAGGCCGGGCCCGTCTTCGACGAGGGCAAGGCGGTGTTCCTTGTCCACGAGCAGGGGAAGATCCCGTACGCCTCGGTGTCCTGGCCCGGCCTGATCGGCGCGGTGACGGGGATGAACGCCGCGGGCCTCGCGCTCGTCGTCCACGGCGGGCGGGCCGGCGAGCCGCGCGCCGCAGGCGAGCCGGTCGTCCACACGATGCGCGAGGTGCTCGGCCGCGCGCGGGGGGTCGACGAGGCGCTCGCGATCCTCGAGACGCGCGCGCCGATGGTCTCCCACCTCGTGATGCTTGTCGACGCGGGCGGCGAGACGGCGATCGCCGAGCGGGCGCCCGGCGCGCCGCTGCACGCGCGCCGGGGCCGCGGCAAGGTCCCGCTCACCAACCACTTCGAGGGGCCGCTCGCCGGCGATCCGCGCAACCTCCGCGTCCAGGCCGAGACCTCGACCCGCCCGCGGCGCGACCGCCTCGACGAGCGGCTCGCGGCGCTGCCCGAGGGCGCGACGATCGAGGCGGCGATCGACGTCCTGCGCGACCGGCGCGGGCGCGGCGGCGCGCCGCTGCCGCTCGGCGACCGGCGCGCGATCGACGCGCTCATCGCCACCCACGCGGTCGTCATGGACGCCACGGCGCGCGTCCTCTGGGTCAGCGAAGGCCCCCACCTCGCCGGCCGCTTCCTCCGCTTCGACCTCACCCGGCTGCTCGACCCGGCGTTCGACCCGGCGCTCGACACGGCCGAGCCCGACGCCCTGCCCGAGGATCCGCTGCTCACGAGCGGCGACTACGCCGCCTGGGAGCGCGCCGGCTCACCCCACGAAGGCGGTGAGCGCGGCAACGACAATCCTTAAATAAACAGACGCAACTAAATAACCGCTCCGTCCCTCGCGCAAGCGCGGCGGCGCCGTCTCCATGCCGTGACGCCGAGATGGCCAGCGTGGCGAGCGAGCGCGACAGCCCCCGCGCCCGGGATGCGCCTCATCCTACAGCGAGCACGAAAGCGCCGCGCCCACGAGGACCCTCCCCGCAGCGCAGCAGCGACACACCCGACGCAAAATCGCAATTATTTCGACGTGGTTTCGGGGTGCCCTCTCTCCCACGCCCATACACCGGAGGTGGGACACCTCTCGTCCGGCGTGGCCTTACCGCAAGATTGCCTAGCGCGACCTTCCGTCCGACAATGCGATTCGGGGCGCCAAGGTCGCGGCATCGGAGCGGCGACCGGGTCGACCAGACCATGACGGACATCAACCTGATCAACACCACCCTCGATCAACGGTACGTCATCCTCGGGCTGCTCGGGGAAGGCGGGATGGGGGCAGTCTACGAGGCTCGGCACCTGGGCACCGGCCGCCGCGTCGCCGTCAAGGTGATCACGAGCAAGCTCGCGCAGGACGAGGCGGTGATGGCCCGCTTCGAGCGCGAGGCCAGGGCGGCCGGCGCGATCGACAGCGAGCACATCGCGAGCGTGCTCGATAGCGGCAGGGACCGCGCGACCGGCCTGCCCTTCCTCGTGATGGAGCTGCTCTCCGGGGAGGACGTCGACCAGATGCTCCGGCGGCTCGGCCCGCTGCCGCCCGAGCTCGCGCTCTGCATCGTGGCCCAGGCGTGCATGGGCCTCATCAAGGCGCACGACGCGCGCGTCCTCCACCGCGACATCAAGCCCGCCAACCTGTTCCTGGCGCGGCGCGACGGGGGCGAGTACGCGGTCAAGCTGCTCGACTTCGGCGTCGCCAAGATCCAGGACGACACCTTCGAGCAACAGAAGGAGCTCACGGCCACGAGCAACCTGATCGGCTCGCCCATCTACATGTCGCCCGAGCAGGCGCGCAACATGCGGGACGTCGACGGCAGGACCGACGTCTGGTCGCTCGGCATCGTCCTCTTCAAGATGCTCGCCGGGCGCACCCCCTACAGGAACTCGCGGGGGCTCGGCGAGCTCATCGTCGCGATCTGCTCGACCCCGGCGCCGCCCATCCAGAGCCTGGCGCCCTGGGTGCCCTACGAGGTCTCCGAGATCGTCGCGCGCGCGCTCCAGATCGACAGGAACCTGCGCTTCCAGAGCGCGGCGGAGATGCTCGACGAGTGCCGGATGCTCCTGCCGCACGGCATCTCGATCCACGAGAGCATGCTGCGGCCCCTGCCCGACTCGGTGCAGGCCGACATCCCGCCGCCCTCGCAGGGGCCGCCGAACCTCGACGTTCCGACGCGGCGCCCGCCGACGCCCGTGGGGACGCCTCGCAGCCGCACGCCCACGCCCGGGAGCACCTCCCGCAGCTGGCCGGACCCCGGTGACCTCTCGACGCGGCGCCCGCCCACGCCCGTGGGGACGCCCCGCAGCTGGCCCGAGCACGTCACGCACAGCGGGCCCCTCGGCCAGAGCGGTCACCACCACACGACCCAGGGCGGCCACCACGCGACCCAGAGCGGGCACTACGCGACCCAGAGCGGGCACCACGCGACCCCGCACGGCCTCCTGATCCGCGGGCTCCCGGACGGCCCGCCGCCATCGAGGACGGTCTCAGGCGCCGCCGTGCCCTTCCAGAAGACGATCATCGTGGCGGGCGATCAGCCGACCGCCCACGTGCGCCCCCGCAGCAAGGCGGCCCCGCTCGTGGCGGCGGCGGCGCTGGTCGCGGCGACGGGCGCCGGCGTCGGCGCCTGGCTCGTGCAGAAGACGACGGCGGCCGCGTCGGCCCCGGCGACCGGCGGGACGCAGCCCGCGCCGGCGGCGGCCGCGGCGCCGGGCACGGCCACCGCGGCGCCGGGCGCGGCCGCCGCGGCCCCGGCCGAGCCGGCCGTGCAGATCGATCCGGAGCGGCTCGGGAGCTTCAACCCGCTGCCGGCGGTGATCACGTCCTCGAGCAACCCGCTCACGGACGAGAAGATCAACCTCGGCCGGATGCTCTACTACGAGACGCGGATCTCGAAGAACCACGACCTCTCGTGCAACTCGTGCCACCCGCTCGACCGCTACGGCGCGGACGGCGCCAAGGTGTCGATCGGGCACGCGCACCAGAGCGGCCGCCGCAACACGCCGAGCGTGTACAACTCCGCGGGGTTCTTCTCGCTCATGTGGGACGGGCGCTTCGACAACGTCGAGGCCCAGGCCAACGGGCCGATGATGAACCCGAGCGAGATGGCGATGACGCCGGTGCGGCTGGAGGCGACGCTGCGCTCCATCCCGGATTACGTGAAGGCGTTCGGCAGGGCGTTCCCGAGCGATCCGTGGCCCGTCAACGCCAACAACACCGCGAAGGCGCTCGGCGCGTTCGAGCGCAAGCTGATCACGCGCGGGCGGTGGGACCTGTTCCTGGAGGGGGAGCCCGAGGCCCTGACCAACGCGGAGAAGGAAGGGTTCAACACGTTCGTCGAGGTCGGCTGTGTGACGTGCCACTTCGGCCCGCACGTCGGGGCGACGATGTTCCAGAAGCTCGGCCTCGTGCGGTCGTGGCCCGACACGATGGATCGCGGCGTCTTCGAGATCACGAAGAAGCAGGCCGATTTCATGGTCTTCCGGGTGCCGACGCTCCGCAACGTGGCCATGACGGCGCCGTACTTCCACGACGGGTCCGTCTCGTCGCTGCAGGAGGCGGTGCGGCTCATGGGCAAGCACCAGCTCGGCAAGGACCTGTCCCATGCCCAGGTCGAGCAGATCGTGGTGTGGCTCAAGTGCCTGACGGGCGACCTCCCGAAGGAGTACATCGCGAAGCCGGACCTGCCGGAGAGCGGGCCCAACACGCCGAAGCCCATTGCGGATTGAGCGCGGCCCGCTCGTCTGACATGAGGAGGACGAGGCGAGGATGCAGCGACGATCTTTTTTGATGGGGCTCGCGGCGTGCGGCGGGGCGCTGTCGCTCGGCAGCCACGCGCGCCGCGCGCGCGCGGACGAGGTGGGCGACGCGCTCGCCGAGATCACGCGGGCGCGCGCGTCGGTGAAGACGCTGGTCGCGCCGTTCACGCAGGAGCGGAGCATCGGCCTGCTGGCGACGGCGGTGAAGAGCGACGGCGAGATGACGCTGGTGCTGCCCGACCGCCTCCGGTGGGAACTGAAGCCGCCGGACGCGATCACCTACTGGATCACGCCCGAGGGGTTCGGCTTCGCGACGCCGAAGGGCGCAACGGGCGCGGGGCGGGGCGCGGCGGGGCGCTTCGGGGCGGTGCTCTCGGACCTCTTGGTGCTGCTCGGCGGTGACCTCGGGAAGCTGCGGGCGCGCTACGATCTGTCGATCCCGAGCCACACGGACGGGATCACGCTGGCGGCGCGGCCGCGGGCCGAGGAGGTCGCGAAGCACGTGCGCAGCCTCGAGATGACCTCGGGGCCGGAGCTGTGGTCGGTGCGGCGCGTGGTCATCGAGGAGCGGAACGGCGACCGGAGCGTCATCGCGTTCGGCAAGGTGGCGCGGGACGTGAGCGTGGATCCGGCGCGGATGAAGGCGCCGAAGCAGGGCTGAGCGGGCGCGCGGGCAGCCGGCGCGCGGGCGACGAGCACGCGAGCAGCGGGCGCGCGGGCAGCGGCGCGCCGTCCGACCAGGAGCAGCGCTTCGAGAGGCCATTGTCGCTCGGCCAGAGAGCGGCTGTGCGCCGCGCGCGGACCATTTGCCAGTTTGCGACAGATCGAGAGTGAGATCTCTTCATGCAACCGGGATCGTAGGCCGGCATCGTTCTAAACAATAAATTAACATTACTTAACGATTGCTTCCCTCCGAGGCGATCATGCAGTGAGCGCGCCTAGCACATCACCGCGCCACAGGCTTCCTCCGCATCATCAGGAGACGTCATGCTCCGTCGATGGGTGGGCTAGACAAGCCCTCTCCTTCGTGGCATGACCTGCGCCCGTTGCTCGAGCGTTCCCCGTAACCCACGATCCTCTCGGGCTCGCAGCGGCGCGAACGCCGAGCCCGGTGGATCACCTCGACCGTTGGCGCACACTGCATCTCCCGCGACGCCTTCGACGCGCCGCGGGCCACATGCATCGATTCGATGGTGAAGCGCCTGGGTGCGCGCAGGGGGTCTTGCGTGCTTGAATCGAAAGGAACTGTTCGTGACACTTGGCATGACTTTTTCTGGGCATGCGCCCAGCGCCGCACAGGATGACCTGACTGGCTCTCGAAGCGCCCTGACGTCACTGCCAGAGCTGCTCGCTCGCCGCGCGGAAGAGCTCGGCGACGCGCCTGCGTACGTTCATCTCCACGAAGGCGAGGAGGAGACGGCGGCGCTCTCGTTCGCCGCGCTCCACGCCCGCGCCAGGACGATCGCCGCCTTCCTCCGCGCGCATTATCCGCCGAAGAGCCGCGTCCTCCTCCTGTTCGCCCCTGGGCTCGAGTTCATCGAGGCGTTCTTCGGCTGCCTGCTGGCGGACATGGTGGCTGTCCCCATCTCGCTGCCACGGCCGAATCGGGCGGAGTCTCGGTTCGACGCCGTCACGGCCGACTGTGCCCCTGCGTGCGCGCTCACCGCGAGCGCCGCGCCGCGGGAGCGGAGCGCGTCGACCGCGCGCTCCGGGCTCGCCGTTCACACGCTGGAGGAGTGCTCCTCGGGCGCCGACGCCGGACGCGCGTGCGGCGCGCGCGCTGCGCGCGGCACGACAGACGACGTCGCGTACCTGCAATACACCTCCGGCTCGACCTCCAGCCCCAAGGGCGTGATGGTCAGCCATCGCAACGTCCTGCAGAACTGCCGCATGCTCGCCGAGGGGTTCGGGATCGAGCGCGGCGACACCTTCGTCAGCTGGCTGCCCCACTTCCACGATCTGGGGCTGATTCACGGGATCATGCTGCCGCTCTTCGTGGGCGGCAGATGCACCAGCATGCCTCCGGCGTCGTTCATCTTCCGGCCCATGCGCTGGCTCGAGGCGCTGTCGCGCCACCGCGGCCACCACAGCGCGGCGCCGAACTTCGCCTTCGATCTCTGCGTGACGAGCTCGACCGCGGAGCAGCGCGCCCGGCTCGATCTGTCCGCGTGGAAGACGGTGATCAACGGGGCCGAGCCCGTCCGCGCGGGGACCCTCGCGCGCTTCCTCGAGGCCTTCGCGCCGAGCGGATTCCGGCCCGAGGCGCTGCGGCCCTCCTACGGCCTTGCCGAGGCGACGCTGGGGGTCAGCGTCTCGCCGAGGCGCCCGCCGCGCGCCGTCACGGTGAGCTCCACGGAGCTGCAACGGGGGCGGGCGCGCGCCTGCTCCGCCGCGGAGTCCGACGCGCAGGAGCTCGTGAGCTGCGGCCGGCCCCTGCCGGGCACGCGCGTCGCCATCGTCGATCCAGCCAGCGGAGCGCCCGCGCCGGATCTGCAGGTGGGCGAGGTGTGGGTCGAAGGCAGCGCGGTGGTGAGCGGCTACTGGAAGAACCCGGAGGCGACGAGCGCCTCGTTCGGCGCGCGGCTGCGCGGGGCAGGCGACCTTCGCTTCTTGCGGACCGGCGATCTCGGGTTCTTGCAGGACGGGGAGCTGTTCATCACAGGGCGGCTCAAGGACGTCATCATCGTCCGGGGACGCAATTACTATCCGCAGGACATCGAGCTCGCGGTGTGCTCCGCCCACGAGGCCTTTGCGCCCGACGGGGGAGCAGCGTTCTCCGTGGGCCTCGAGGATGGGTTGAGCCTCCCTGCCGAAGAGCCGGAGGCGATCGTCCTCTGCCAGGAGATCAAGCGCGGGCAGCGCGGGATCGATCTCGAGGCGCTCGCGCGCGCCGCTCGGCGCGCCGTGGCGCAGCAGTTCGGGCTTCCGGTGCACGCGGTCGTGCTCCTCCCCCCGCGCCGCATCCCCAAGACCACGAGCGGGAAAGTGCAGCGGAGGGCGTGCAAAACGGCCTTTCTGCGCGGCGAGCTGGAGCCCCTCGGCGTGTTCCACGGCGCAATGGCGCGCGATGGCGCGCCCGGCGCGGCCGCGGCTCAGGACGGAGCCTCCGCGATGGGAGGCGCGCAGCCCAATGGATCGAGCTGTACCGCGCGCCTCGGGGCGCTCGTGGGAGACCTCCTTCAGGTGGACGCCGCGCAGCTGCGCTGGGACGTGCCGCTCGTCGAGATCGGGCTCGAGTCGGTCAAGGCGATCCAGCTCGCGGAGCGCATCGCGGGGCTCAGCGGCAGGCAGATCTCGCCGGTGAGCTTGATCGAGGGAATGACGTTGACCGAGCTGTCGCGCCTGCTCGCCGGGCCGCTCTCGCCCGGCGGCCGCGAGGGAGAGGCCCCCGTCGTCAGCCCAGGCGACGACGACCCGGGAGCGCCCTTTCCCCAGACCGACGTTCAACGGGCGTATCTGGTCGGGCGCGAGAGCGCCTTCGACCTCGGGGGCGTCGGCTGTCACGGCTACCTCGAGCGGGAGTGCGATGGGCTGGATCTCGAGCGCTTCGAACAAGCGTGGAATCGGGTCATCGCACGGCACGGGATGCTCAGGGCCGTGTTCACCGGAGATGGGCTCCAGCGGGTGCAACGGACGGTGCCCCGCTTCAAGCCGAAGATCTGGGACCTCCGCGCGATGACGCCGTCCGACGCCGGCCGGGCGCTCGATGACATCCGTCATCGGCTGTCCCACCGCGTGTTCGCGCCCATGGAATGGCCCCTGTTCGACGCCGGCGTGTCGCTCCTTCCAGACGGCCGGCGCCGCGTGCACATCAACCTGGATCTCCTCGCGCTCGACGCCTGGAGCTGCGGGATCGTCTCGCGCGATCTGGAGCGCTTCTACGAGCAACCCGAGCTCGAGCTCCCGCCGCTCGGCGTGACCTTCCGGGACTGCATCGTGGATGCGGAGCGCCATCGACAGACACCGGATCATGAGCGCTCGCTTGCGTTCTGGCGCGAGCGCGTGGCGAGCCTCCCCCCCGCGCCCGACCTGCCGCTCGCCAGGAAGCCTCGAGAGGTCACGCCGCCCCGGTTCGTGCGGCACAGGGGGCGGCTCGATCGGGCCGCGTGGGAATCGCTGAAGAGCCGGGCGAAGGCGAGCCGCCTCACGCCGTCGGCCGTCGTCCTCGCGGCGTTCGCCCAGGTGCTCGGGAAGTGGAGCGCCCGCCCGGAGTTCTCGCTCACGCTGACGTCGTTCGAGCGCCCGCGGCTGCACGACGACGTCGCGGAGATCGTCGGCGACTTCACCACGGTGGTGCTCGTGGGCTTCGACGTGGGCGGGCGCAAAGCGGTCTCCGAGCTGGCGCGCGCCACCCAGGACCAGATCTGGAGGGCGATCGAGCACCGGCGCGCGGGGGCGATCCCGGCGCTCCGCCAGGCACACGCGCCGAGCGTCCCTGTGGTGTTCACGAGCCTGCTCGGCCAGGGAGGGGCCGAGCCGCAGTCGCTGTTCTCCTGGCTCGGGAGGGAGGTCTTCATGGTCACCCAGACGCCGCAGGTGTGGCTCGATCATCAGGTGACCGAGGACCAGGGGGAGCTCGTGTTCTCCTGGGATGTCGTCGAGGCGCTCTTCCCCGAGGGGATGGTCGAAGCGATGCTCGAGTCCTATCTGGATCTGCTCACCCGGCTGGCGCGCGGCGACGAGGCGCTCCAGCGGGCGAGGGTCGCGCTCCCGATCGCGCAGCAGGAGGCGCGCGCCAGGATGAACCGGACGCAGCAGGCCGCGCCGGAGGAGCTGCTCCACGCGGCGTTCGTCCGGAGCGCGGCGGCCCGCGGCGGGTCGCCCGCGGTGATCGCGCCCGAGGGGAGCATCACGTACGAGGAGCTCGACCGGCAGAGCAACGCCCTCGGCCGCGCCTTGCGGGGCCGCGGCGCGCGCCCCAATACCCTGGTCGCCGTCGCCTGCGAGAAGGGCATAACGCAGGCGCTCGGGGCGCTCGGCGCCCTCAAGTCCGGGGCTGCCTACCTGCCTGTCGATCCGGCGTGGCCCCGAGAGCGGCTCTGGGGAATCCTGGCGCAGGGCGAGGTACAGATCGTCCTTACCCAGGCGCGGTTCGCGGAGCCGGCCCGGTGGCCCGCGGGGACGATCGTCGTGCCCCTGGACGCGCCGGGCGGGCTGTCCGAGGACGAGTCGCCCCTCGAGGCCGTTCAGCGGCCCGACGATCTGGCCTACGTCATCTTCACCTCGGGCTCGACAGGGAGGCCGAAGGGCGTGGCGATCGATCACCGCGGCGCCGTGAACACCCTCGCGGACGTGAACACGCGCATCGGCGTGATCGCGTCCGATCGTGTCCTGTCGCTCTCGTCGCTCGCCTTCGATCTGTCGGTCTACGACCTCTTCGGCCTGTGGGCGGCGGGGGGCGCGGTGGTGCTGCCCGAGCCGGGCCGGCTGCGCGATCCCGGCCACTGGGAGGAGCTGATGTCCCGGCACGGCGTGACGTTGTGGAACACCGTCCCGGCGCTCATGCAGATGCTCGTCGAGCACAGGGCGGAGCGCCCGGGCGCCCCCGCGCCCCTGCGCGCCGTGCTCCTCAGCGGGGACTGGATCCCGGTGACCCTGCCCGATCGCATCCGCGAGGCGTTCCCGGGCGCGTCGGTGCTGAGCCTCGGCGGGGCGACGGAGGCGTCGATCTGGTCCATCGCCTATCCGATCACCCGCGTGGAGCCGAGCTGGAAGAGCATCCCTTACGGCACGCCGCTCGCGAACCAGCGATTCTATGTGCTCGACGGGGCGATGGAGCCATGTCCCGACGGGGTGCCCGGGCGCCTCTACATCGGCGGCATGGGCCTCGCGCGCGGCTACTGGCGGGACGAGGAGAGGACGCGCGAGCGCTTCGTGACACACCCGGAGACCGGAGAGCGGCTGTACTGGACCGGCGACCTGGGACGCTGTCTGCCGGACGGGAACATCGAGTTCCTGGGACGCGAAGACTTCCAGGTGAAGATTCAAGGGCACAGGATCGAGCTCGAGGAGATCGAGGCCGCGCTGCTCCAGCACCCCGACGTGGCGAGCGCCGCTGTCTCGGTGGGGAGCACGGCGAGCGGTGGAAAGCGGCTCATCGCCCATATCGTTTCGACCTCGGGCCGGGCGCTCGAGGCGCCCGCGCTGCGGGCGTTCATGGCCTCGAAGCTCCCGGAGTACATGGTGCCGAGCGCCTTCGTGGAGACGGCCCGCCTCCCCCTCACCAGCAACGGCAAGGTCGATCGCAGCGCCCTTCCGGATCCAGCGCGCGAGTCCGGCGTGGAAGCGCCGATCGGCGCGCCTCCGCGGGACACCGCGGCGGATCCGGGGGCGGACCCGGAGGTCCCCTTGCTGCAGGATCCGATCGCGAGGCTGAAGTTCAAGCTGAGCAAGCCGGCGCAGCGCGATGATCTCTCCGGGGCCGCCATCCCCCTGATCGCCCGCGCGCGCACGGACGAGGAGCTCTCGGCGTTCGCGCGGCGGCGCAGCTATCGCCAGTTCCGGAGCGAGCCCATCCCCTTCGAACGCCTGGCGCGCTTCCTGAGGCAGCTGTCTCCGGTGAGGCTGCCAGGGTATCCGCTCGCCAAGCAGCTCTATGCCTCGGCGGGCAACCTGTATCCGGTGCACGTGTATCTGTATGTGAAGCCGGATCGGATCGAGCGGGTCCCCGGAGGCACGTACTACTTCCACCCTGAGCGCGAGCAGCTGGTCGCGATCCAGCCCGGCGCCCACATCGAACGCTCGGTCCACGGGGGTCCCAACGGGCAGGCGTTCGACAGCTCGGCGTTCAGCGTGTACCTCGTGGCGGATCTCGGCGCCATCGAGCCGGTGTACGGCAGTCGGGCGCGGGATCTGTGCCTCATGGAGGCCGGCGTCATCGCCCATCTGCTCGAGTCGACGGCGCCGGATCACCGGATCGGCCTCTGTCAGACGGGCGGATTCGACTTCGCGCAGGTCGCCCACCTCTTCCAGGTCGGCCCGCGCTACGAATACCTCCACGGCCTCGTCGGGGGGGCCATCTCGGACGCGGACACCACCCTCGAGGCGCTTGCCCTCGAGTCGGCGGCGCTGTCGGCCATGGTCGACGCCGCGACGCGCGCCGCGTCGCCGCAGGGCGCCGCGCAGCGGTCAGTCCCGGAGGGCGCGCCGCCCCCTGCGGAGCGCGCCAGGGCGAGGCCCGCCGCGGTGGCGAGCGACGGGCTGGAGAGCGCCATCGCCCGCATCTGGGCCGAGGTGCTGAGACGCCCGCGCGTCGGTCATGACGACAACTTCTTCGACCTCGGGGGCGATTCGCTCCTGCTCGTCAGCATGGCGCGCAGCCTCCGCGAGCGCTTCAGCCGCGATGTTCCCCTTGTGCACCTGTTCGAGCATCCGACGGTGTCCCAGCAGGCGGCGTACCTGAGGACGCTCGGGGTGAACGCGCCCCCCTCGGCGAAAGGCGAGGATGCGGCGGCGCCCGGGGCCGCGCCGGGCGCGGCGGAGGGCGCCCGGTTCGACGCCATCACCGCGCGCGCCCGGCGGCAGCGCGAGCGCGGCCTGGAGCGGAGCGGGCTCGCGCCGTTCGCGCCGTTCACGCCGGAGCAGGCCTCGCGCCAGGGCAAGCCGGAGGATTGAGCGATGCAGGACCTCGGAGATCTGCGCGACGCCATCGCGATCGTCGGGCTGAGCGGGCGGTTCCCGCAGGCGAACGATCCAGAGGCGTTCTGGAGGAACCTGCGCGATGGCAGGGAGTCCATCGCGCGCTTCACGGAAGAGGAGCTGCTCGCCGCCGGGGTCCCTCGCGCCCAGATGAGGGATCCGGGCTACGTCAAGGCGCGACCTTGCCTGGACAGGCCGGAGTGGTTTGACGCCGACTTCTTCGGATACAGCGAGCGGGAGGCGCAGTGGATCGATCCGCAGCAGCGGCTGTTCCTCGAGTGCGCGTACGAGGCGCTCGAGGACGCAGGCCACGACGCCGAGCGGTTCCCCGGCTGGATAGGCGTCTTCGCCGGCGCCAAGATGAACTCGTATCTCCTCTCGCACCACCGCGCGCTGCTCCAGAAGTTTGAGTCCTCCGAGGCAATGCAGCTCCTGATCGCGAGCGACAAGGACTATCTGACGACGCGCGTCGCGTACAAACTCAACCTCAAGGGCCCGAGCATCAGCGTCCAGACGGCCTGCTCCACCGGGCTCGCGGCGGTCCATCAAGCATGCCAGAGCCTGCGCGCGGTCGAGTGCGATATGGCGATCGCGGGCGCGGCGTCCGTGATGTTCCCGGAGCGGCGCGGGTACTTCCACGAGAAGGGCGGGCCGACGTCTCCCGACGGCCACTGCCGTCCTTTCGACGCCGACGCTGCGGGGACCGTGTTCGGCGACGCGGTCGGGGTCGTCGTGCTGAGGCGGCTCGAGGACGCGATAGAGCAGGGCGATTTCATCCACGCGATCGTCCTCGGATCCGCGACGAACAACGACGGCTCCGCCAAGGTCGGGTACACCGCCCCGAGCGTCGACGGGCAAGCGTCGGTGATCGTGATGGCGCACGAGGTGGCCGGCGTCCGGCCGGACACCATCGACTACGTCGAGGCGCACGGGACCGGCACGTCGCTGGGCGACCCCATCGAGATCCGCGCCCTGGAGCAGGCCTTCCGGCGCGCCGCCGCCCCGCTCCACCGGTGCGCCCTTGGATCGGTGAAAGGGAACGTGGGCCACTCGAACACGGCGGCCGGCATCGTCGGGCTCATCAAGACGGTGCTGGCGCTCCGGCACGCGCAGATCCCGGCCACGCTCCACTACCGGCGGCCCAACGCGGAGATCGATTTCGACAGCTCCCCTTTTCATGTGAACACGGAGCTCCGCGCCTGGCCGAGGGGCAGCGGCCCTCGGCGAGCCGGCGTGAGCTCGTTCGGGATCGGGGGGGCGAACGTGCACGCGGTCCTCCAGGAAGGGCCCGCGTACCCGCCGACCCCCGCCGGAGAGAGCGAGATCCTGGCGCTGTCGGCCCGGAGCGAGGCGGCGCTGGCAGCGATGCGATCGCGCCTCGCGGAGCACCTCGAGGGGCACCCGGAGACCTCCTTGCGCGACGCGGCGTTCACGCTGCTCGAGGGGAGGCGGAGGTTCTCGCACCGCGATTTCGTCGTCGCGTCGTCGTCGCCCGACGCCGTCGCGCGGCTGCGCGCGCCCAGGCCGGGGCGAGGGGCGCGGACGGGCGCCGCCGGCGTGGTGATGCTGTTCACCGGCCAGGGAAGCCAGCACCCCGGAATGGGCCGGTCGCTGTACGAGGAGCACGCCGTCGTCCGGGAGACCCTGGACGAGTGCGCGGAGCGGCTCCGGCCGCTCCTTGGCCGCGATCTGAGATCGCTGCTGTTCAACGGCCCGGCCGAGGAGCTCCGGGAGACGGAGGTCGCTCAGCCGGCGTTGTTCGCCGTCGAGTACGCCGCGGCGCGGCTGCTCGAATCGTGGGGAGTGCGCGCCGAGGCGCTCCTCGGGCACAGCGTCGGCGAGCTCGTGGCGGCCTGCGTCGCGGGGGTGTTCTCGCTCGAGGATGGGCTCCGGGCGGTCGCGGTGCGCGCGAGGTTGATGCAGTCGCTGCCGCGCGGGGCGATGCTCGCGGTGCCGCTGTCCGAAGGGGCGGCGCTCGAGAGCTTGCCGCAAGCGCTGTCGCTCGCCGCGGTGAACGGGCCCGAGCTGTGCGTCGTCTCCGGCCCCGAGGCGGCCATCGCGAGGTACGAGGCCGAGCTCGGCGCGCGCGGGATCAAGGGCCGCAGGCTCCAGACCTCCCACGCCTTCCACTCCGCCGCGACCGAGCCGATCCTGGACGAGTTCCGCAGGGTCATGGCGGGGATCCCACTGCGCGAACCCCGGACTCCCCTCCTCTCCAACGTCACCGGCGGGTGGATGACGGGCTCGATGGCGCGGAGCGCCCAGTACTGGGCGGACCACCTGCGGCGCGCGGTCCGCTTCGGCGACGGCGTCAAGGCGGCGCTCGAGGGCGAGGGACCGCATCTGTTCGTGGAGGTCGGGCCCGGCTCGACGTTGTCCTCGCTCGTGCGCGCGCAGCTCGGGGGCAGCGCGGAGAGCGCGGCCGTTCCGCTGCTGCCCGGGCCGGGCGACGCCGGGAAGGGCCGGCGCGTGCTGCTCGAGGCGGCCGGCGAGCTGTGGGCGCGCGGCGCGGCTCTGCGCTGGCAGGCGGTATTCCCGGACGCCCGGGCGCGCCGCGTCCCGTTGCCGACCTACCCCTTCGAGCGGAGGCGCCACGTGGTCGAGGACGGCCTGCCGGAGCCGTCCACGGGCGCGGCAGAGACGACGGCCCCCGAGGGCGCGGAGGACACCGGGGGAGCGCGGCTGTTCCGGCTCCGCTGGTCTCGCCTCCACGAGGCCGCCTCGGAATCCCGGCTCGAGAATGGGGCGCCGTGGCTGCTCCTCACCGACGCAGACGAGGGCGCGGGCGCGCTGGAAGCGCAACTCCGCGGCTCGGGCGCTCGCGTGATCACCGCCCGCCCCGGGCCGGCGTTCGCTGCGTCAGGCGACCTCGCGTTCGTCCTGCGCCCTGACAGCGAGGAGGATCTCCGGGCGCTGCTCTCGACCCTCGACCAGCAAGGCCTCTTTCCCGGGCGCATCGTCCACCTGTGGAGCGCGCTCGGGGGGCCGGTCGAGGGCGCTGAAGCGATCTTGCGGAGGGGCTTGCTCAGCGTGTGCGCCGTCTCGCGGAGCCTCGGCGCCGCGCCGCCAGGGGCGGAGCTCGAGCTCGCGATCGTGACCCGGGGAGCCCACGCGATCGCCGGCGAGACGACCCCTTCGCCGGACCATGCCGCGCTCGTCGGCCTCTGCCGCAGCCTGGGCAACGAGCTCGCCGGCGTCCGCTGTCGCGCCGTCGATGTGATCCCGCCGCGGGACGGGGAGACCACCACGTCGTGGGCGCGGGCCGTCTTCCGAGAGCTCGCGGGCGAGCCGGAGCACGACCTCGTGCTGCTGCGCGCGCAGCAGCGCTGGGTCCCGGCGTTCCAGGCGATCCCTCCGTCACCGGCCGCGGAAGCGTCGCGCTTGCGGCGTGGGGGCGTCTACCTGATCACGGGCGCCTTCGGCGGGCTCGGGCTGCGCCTTGCCGAGCACCTCGCGCGCGCCTGGTCCGCGAAGCTCGTGCTGATGGGGAGGACGCCGCTCCCGCCGCGATCGGAGTGGCCGAGCTACCGGGAGCGCGACGGGGCGCTGGCCGCGACCGCCGAGATCCTCGAGGCGCTCGGGCGGATGGAGGCGCAGGGCGCAGAGCTCGTCGTCGCCGCCGGGGACGTGGCCGAGCCGCAGGACGTGGCGCGCGTCTTCGCCGAGGCGAGGGCCCGCTTCGGGCGCATCGACGGGATCTTCCACGGCGCCGGGATCCCGGGCGCCGGCCCGCTCGAGGCGCGGACGAACGAGGAGATCTGCCGGGTGCTGTCGCCGAAGACCACCGGGACACGGAACCTCGCCGACCAGCTCGGGCAGGAGCGAGAGCAGCCGTTCCTTGTGCTGTTCTCATCGGCGTTCTCGCACCTCGGGGCGATTGGACAGGCGGACTACGCCGCCGCGAATTCGTACCTCGACGCCTTCGCCGGGGCGTACCAGAGCGCGACCGGCAACCCGAGCTTCGCGGTCGCGTGGGATGGCTGGGAGCAGATCGGGATGGCGGCGCGGGCCGGGATCACCCGGCCAGGGCCATTGCCGCCTGGGCCGAGGTCGAGCCTCCAGGGGCACCACCCGCTGATCGACCGGGTGGACGGCGCGGCGCCCGGACCGCGGGTGTTCCACAAGCGGTTCAGCCTGGCGCGCGACTGGCCTGTCGCGGAGCACCGGACGAAGCACGCCGGGCTGGTCTCGGGCACGACCCTGCTCGAGATGGCGCGGGCCGCGGCCACGCTCGCAGGGATGGGCGCCGTGGCGCTGCATGAGGTCCGCTTCCACGCGCCCTGCCGCGTGGAGGACGGGGCGCCACAGGACGTCTGTCTCGAGAGCGAGCGGAACGGGACGCGGACCGAGTTCTCGATCTTCGCTCCGGGCCCCGCCGGTGCCAGGGAGCGGCTCGCGTCAGGCACCTGGACGCCCGCTCTCGACGAGACGCGCGAGCACGCGCCTGTCGAGTCGATCCGGCGGCGCTGCCGACCGGCGGCCGCGCGGCAGCTCTTCGAGGCCGTCAACGCGAGCGGCTTGCTCCGGTGGGGACCTCGCTGGGACTGCATCGAATCGCTCCATGTCGGGGAGGACGAGGCGCTCGCCGAGCTCCGCCTTCACCCGGAGTTCGCGGCGGATCTGTCGGTGTACGGTTTGCACCCAGCGCTGCTCGACGTGGCCACCTCGGTGACCGCCGTGCTCGACCCTCGAGGGATCTACCTCCCCGCGGGGTACGGCCGCGTGGTCTGTCTGGCGCCCACTCCATCGAGGCTGTTCAGCCATGTTCGCCTGCGCCGGGAGGAGACCGAGCCTGGCCGTGTGCTCTCCGCGGACGTGACCGTGCTCGACGAGCAGGGGCGGGTCATCGCCGACGTCACCCGCTTTGTCCTCCAGCGGGTCCACGGCGGCGCCGGCGCCGCCCTCACCGCGCCGTCGCGGAGAGCGTCGCGCGGCATCGACCCGGAGGACGGGCTGAAGGCCCTTGAGCAGATCCTCGCCCTCACCGGGCCCGAGCAGATCGTGGTCTCGCCGCGCGACTTCCCGGCCCTCGCCGAGCAGCAGCGCCGCGCCCGGCTCGAGCCCTCCGCGAGCCCCCGGCGGCCCCTCGGCGACGACGAGCGGCCTCGCGACGAGATAGAGCGCGTGGTGTGCTCGCAGTGGGAGGAGCTGCTCGGCCGGCGGCCGATCGGCATCCACGACGAGTTCTTCGGCCTCGGCGGCCACTCGCTCCTGGCGATCCAGATCCTCTCGCGGATCAAGGACGCGTTCGACGTCGATCTGCCGAAGCAGGACATGTTCGAGGGGGCGACCGTCGCCCGGCTCGCCGAGAAGATCACGAGCGCTCTCGCCGAGCGCCTCGCGATGCTCGAGTCGATGACAGACGCGGCCGCGCCCGGCGAGCCGTCCTGAGCCGTGAGCGCGCCGGAACCTGGGAGAGGAGCGTCAAGGTGAGCGAGCTAGAGCAGCGGATCAAAGGCCTGTCGTCCCAGGAGCTCAAGGCGCTCGTCGCGAAGCTGAAGGGACAACGTCCGTCCGGAGGCGGCGCGGCGGCGGGGCCGCAGCGGACCGGGACGCGGTCGAGGTTCCCCCTGTCGTTCGCGCAGCAGCGGCTCTGGTTCCTGTACCGGTACGCGCCCGACAGCCCTGCGTACAACCTCCACGGGGCCGCGCGGCTCCGCGGCTCGCTCGACGTGGCGGCGCTCGAGCGGGCCATCTCGCTGCTCGTGGAGCGGCACGAGATCTTGCGGACGCGCTTCGGCGAGGACGCCGAGGAGGCCCACCAGGAGGTGCTGCCGCCGTCCGGCGTCGCCGTGGCGGTCACGGACCTCTCCACGATGGATCCAGCGGCGCGCGAGCGCGAGCTCGCCCTCCGAGGCGCGGAGATCGCCCATGTGCCCTTCGCCCTGGAGCGAGGTGACCTCCTCCGGACAGCCCTCTTTCGCCTGGCCGCAGAGGAGCATGTCCTGCTCATGGCGACTCACCACATCGCCAGCGATCACTGGAGCTGGGGCGTGCTGCTCCGGGACCTCGGCGCGCTCTACAATGAGCTGGTGGCAGGGCGCGCCCCGCGGCAGGCCGAGCTGCCCGTCCGGTACGGCGATCACGCCGTCTGGCAGCGGAGCCAGTGGAGCCAGGAGCGCCTTCAGCGGGCGCTCGCGTACTGGAAGGAGCGGCTGCGCGGCGCGCCGGCGCTCCTCGAGCTTCCGCTGGACCAGCCGCGCCCGGCCTCGCAGGCGCACCGTGGGGCGAAGGCGTCGCTCACGCTGTCACCGCGGCTCAGCGCGGCGGTGAAGGCGCTGTGCCAGCGGGAGGGCGTCACCCTCTTCATGGCGCTCCTCGCCGCGTACCAGGTCCTCCTCTGTCGCGTCACGCAGAAGCTCGACGTCGTCGTCGGGTCACCCGTCGCCGGGCGGACGCGGCGAGAGATCGAGCCGCTCGCCGGGATGTTCGTCAACAACCTCGCGCTCCGCGCCGATCTCTCGGACAACCCCAGCTTCGTCGAGCTGCTCCGCCGCACGAAGCGCGGCGTGCTCGACGCCTTCGCGCACGACGATCTGCCGTTCGAGCTGCTCGTGGAGGCGCTGCAGCCCGAGCGGAGCACGTCCCACGCGGCGCTGTTCCAGACCCTGTTCATCCTGCAGACCGCGGCGGCCGATCTGCCGGCCTTCACGGGGCTCACGCTCGAGCCGGTCGAGGTGCCGGTGACGACATCGAAGTTCGACTGGACCGTCGAGGCCTGGGACCGCCCGCAGGGCCTCCGGCTCGATCTGGAGTACGACACCGACCTGTTCCGCGGCGAGACCGCGGAGCGGATGCTCAGGAGCTATGAGGCGCTCCTGCGCGCGGCGGCCGCGCGCCCCGACACGCGCGTGCTCCACCTGCCGGTCGTGCACGAGGGCGACGCGCTGCACCTCGAGCAATGGAACCGGACAGAGCGGCCTTTCCCCGAGGAGCTCTGTGTCCACGAGCTCTTCGAGCGGCAGGCGCGGCGCCATCCGGAGCGCGTCGCGCTCTCGTTCGGTGAGGGCGAGATCACGTACGGAGAGCTCGACCGCGCGTCGGCCCGCCTCGCGCGCCGGCTGCGCGCGATGGGCGTCGGCCCGGACGTCCCGGTGGCGATCTGCATGGAGCGATCGATCGATCTGGTCATCGGGCTGCTCGCGATCCTGAGATCGGGCGGCGCCTACGTGCCCCTGGATCCCGCGCTGCCGGGCGAGCGCATCGCCTATATCCTGCGCGACGTCGGGGCCGCCGTCCTGCTCACGCAGCGCGCGCTGCGGCTCCCGCTCGCCGGCGAGCCGCAGAGAACGGCGTTCTTCGAGGACCTCACCGCGGATTCCGGCCTGGCCGAGGAGCCGCTGGCGGCTCCGCCGTACAGCCGGAACCTCGCCTACATCATCTATACGTCAGGCTCGACCGGGCACCCCAAAGGCGTGCAGGTCGAGCACCGCAGCGTCGTGAACTTCCTTGAGACGATGCGGGAAAGGCCCGGCCTCGACGCCGGCGACGTGCTGCTGTCGGTGACCACAGCGTCCTTCGATATCTCCGTCCTGGAGCTGTTTCTGCCGCTGAGCGTCGGTGGAAGGACGGTCCTCGTGTCCGCCGCCGAGGCGCGGGACGGCACCGCGCTCCTGCGAGCGCTGGAGCGCTCGGGGGCGACAGTCATGCAGGCGACGCCGAGCACGTGGCGCCTCCTGCTCGCGGCGGGGTGGACGGGCAGCCCGCACCTCCGCGCGCTGGCCGGCGGGGAGGCGCTGCCGCCGGACCTCGCCCGGGAGATCAGCGCGCGCGCTGGCTGCCTCTGGAACCTGTATGGCCCGACGGAGACCACCGTGTGGTCCGCCGCGGCGCGCGTCGACGATCCGGACAGGATCACCCTGGGATCCCCGATCGCCAACACGCGCATCTACATCCTGGACGAGCGGCGCGAGCGGCTCCCGATCGGCGTGGCCGGGGAGCTGTACATCGGCGGAGCGGGCCTGGCCCGCGGGTATCACGGCCGGCCTGACCTGACCCGGGAGCGGTTCGTGGAAGACCCGTTCTCGCCGGCGCCGGGCGCGCGCATGTACCGCACCGGCGACCTGGCGCGCATCACGCACGACGGGGGGATCGAGTTCCTCGGCCGGATCGATCATCAGGTGAAGATCCGCGGCTTCCGCGTCGAGCTCGGCGAGATCGAGGCGACCCTGGCGCGCCACCCTGGCGTCAGGGAGTGCGTCTGCGCGGCGCACCGGGACGCGGTGGGCGAGGCGGTGCTCGTGGCCTATTACGTGCCCGCTTACGTGCCCGCAGCGGGGCCGGTGAGCCCCGAGGCGCTCCGGGCGCACGCGCGCGCGTTCTTGCCCGAAGCCATGCTCCCGGCGCGCTTCGTCGAGCTGCCCCGGCTGCCGCAGACGCCGAACGGCAAGATCGACCGCAAGGCGCTCCCGGGCCCGGACGCGCTGGAGCGCGTGCCGGCGCGCGATCGGCAGGAGCCGGCGACCGAGATGGAGAGGCTCGTGGCGGCTGTCTGGGAAGAGCTCCTCGGGCGCGCGCCGGGCAGGACCGACCATTTCTTCGAGCTCGGGGGCCATTCGCTGCTCGCGATGCGCGCCGTCTCCCGCATCCGCGAGCGCGCTGGCGCGGAGGTGCCGCTCCGGTGGCTGTTCGACACGCCGGCGCTCGCCGACCTGGCGCAGCGGATCGAGCAGATCGCACGTCCATCGACGCGCCCGGCGCTGCGCCGCCGCGACCCGGGCGGGGTGATCCCGCTGTCGTACGCGCAGACGCGGCTCTGGTTCCTGGATCGGCTGGCGCCCGGAACAGGCGCCTACAACGTCGGCGGTGCGGCCGAGATCGCGGGGCCCTTGTGCGTGCGCTCCCTGGAGCGCGCGATCCACGCCGTCATCGAGCGGCACGAGGCCCTCCGCACCGTGTTCCGCGTCGTGGACGGGGCTCCCGTCCAGATCGTCCAGCCGTCAGCGCAGCTCGACTTCGAGGAGATCGATCACCGGGCGCTCGCCCGGGACGCGCGCGAGGCGGCGGCGCTCGCGCGGCTGCGGCGGATGGCGGGGCGCCCGTTCGACCTCGCCCGAGGCCCCCTGGTGCGGGCCGAGCTCGCGCAGATCGACGACGAGCGGTACCTGTTCGCGTTCGCGATGCACCACATCGTGACGGACGGCTGGTCGCACGAGATCTTCGTGCGCGAGCTCGCCGCCGCCTATGAAGCGATCTCGGCGGGCGAGCGCCCGCGCTGGGAGCCGCTCCCGGTCCAGCACGGCGACCACGCGGTCCACGAGCGGCAGCGCTGGGACGAGGCGGCGCGCAGCGAGGAGATCGCCTTCTGGAAGGCCGAGCTCGCGGGGGCCAGTCAAACGCTGGATCTACCGACGGATCACCCTCGCCCCGCGGAGAAGCGGTATCAGGGGGCGCGGCGCCACTTCCGCTTCTCGCGAGCGCTGACCGAGGCCGTCGAGGACCTCGGCCGCGAGCGCGGCGTGACGCCGTTCATGGTCCTGATGGCCGGGTTCCTCGCGCTGCTCCACCGGCTCAGCGGGCAGGCGGACCTCCTCGTCGGGACGCCGATCGCGGGGCGTGACCACCGCGAGCTCGAGGGCGTCATCGGGTGCTTCGTCAACACTCTTGTCTTCCGCGGTGATCTCGGGGACGACCCGCCCTTCAGCGCGCTCCTCGCGCGGGTGCGCGGCACCGCGGTGCGCGTGTTCGCTCACGCGGACATCCCCTTCGAGCGGCTCGTCAACGCCGTTCGACCGGAGCGAGATCTCGGCCGGACTCCGCTGTTCCAGGTGATGTTCGCCTTCCAGCCCAAGGTGCCCGCGCCGGTCGCGCTGGGCCGGGCGCGGGTGACGCCGATCGACCTCGATCCCGGGACATCTCAGTACGACATCACCCTGTCGATGCAGCACGACGGGGCGACCCTGAGCGGTCATATCGAGTACGACACGGCGCTGTTCTGCGAGGCGACGATCGCGCGCCACGCCGAGCTCCTCCAGCGCCTCCTCGCCGAGGCGGCGCGTGAGCCCGAGACAAGGGTCTCGGCGCTCCTCCCCGGCGAGGCGCTCGGGCCCGCGACGGCAACGGCTGCGCGCCGGGGACTCTCGGCGCCCGCGCTCCCGTTCGTGCGGAGCGACCTCGCAGGGGAGCCTCCTCGGCTCGTCCGCCGCGCCCGGCGCGTCGATGCCGGGCTCATCCGCGGGCTCGAGGCGCGCGCTGCGCTCCTCGGCGTGACCCCGGGCGCGGCCGTCGCCGCTGCCTTCGCGCAGGCGGTCGCCGCGTGGAGCACGTCGCCGCTGGCCATCGTGGTCGGCGCGCCGGGCGAGCCGCCGAACGGCATGCTGTCCGTCTCCATCGGCGCGGGGAGCGGGCAGATCGAGGTGAGCCGCAGTGGCGAGGCGCCGTTCGCCGACCTCGCCCGGGCCTTCGACGAGGCCATGGCGCTCGCCGCGCCCGGGACACGAGCGCCGGACGAGGCCGTGCGTCACCCCGGTGCGACGGCCGTCAGGCTGCACGTCTCCGCGCCCTTCCGGCCCGAGGGAGGGCGACAAGGCGCGCAGGCTCCCTGCATCGAGCACGAGATCCAGCAGGACGAGGGGGGCTTCGTGCTGCGCTTCGGCTCCGCCGACGAGCTGTTCCCTGAAGGCCTCGCGGCGGATCTCCTGGAGGCGTACGAGGCGCTCCTGAGCCGCCTCTCCCGGGACGGCGCGCCCTGGACCAGGGCGGCGACCATCGAGCTCCCGGAGCGGCAGCGCGCCGTCCGCGCCGGCGTCAACAGCACCACCCGAGAGGTCTCGAGCGACCTCCTGCACAGCGGGTTCATGAGGCAAGCGGCGCTGCGGCCCGCTGCGCCGGCGATCATCAGCCCCGACAGGACGCTCACCTACGGGGAGCTCGATCGAAAGAGCAGCGCGCTCGCCCGGCGCCTCCGCGCGCTCGGAGCCCGACCGAACGCGCTCGTCGCGGTGGCCGCGGCGAAGGGGTGGGCGCAGATCGTGGCGATCCTGGCGGCCCTCAAATCGGGGGCGGCGTACCTGCCTGTCGATCCCGAGTGGCCCGTCGAGCGCATCCGCGCGGTCCTGGACCAGGGGCAGGTGGAGATCGTCCTCACGCAGGAGCGCCTGGCCTCCTCGCTGGCCTGGCCCGGGGCCCTGCGCCTGATCGCGGTCGACGACGACAGCGCGTCAGCGTCGGAGGACGACAGCCCGGTCGCGGCGGTCCAGGGGCCGGACGATCTCGCCTATGTGCTGTTCACGTCGGGCTCGACGGGGAAGCCCAAGGGCGTCGCGCTCGATCACCGCGGCCCGCTGAACACGATCCTCGAGATCAACGAGCGCTTCCAGGTCTCCCCATCGGATCGCGCCCTCGCGCTCTCGGCCGTTCACTTCGATCTCTCGGTGTACGACGTGTTCGGCCTGCTCGGCGCGGGAGGCGCCCTGGTCCTCCCCTCGCCCGAGGCGGCGCGGGATCCGGCGCACTGGCGGCACCTCATCGAGACCCACCAGGTCACGGTCTGGAACTCGGTGCCCGCGCTGATGCAGATGTTCGTCGAGCACCTCGGCGGCGGTCCTCTGGCGTGCCCCTCGCTGCGCTGGGTGATCCTGAGCGGCGACTGGATCCCCGTGCCCCTGCCCGATCAGATCCGCCGCGCTTGCCCGGGGGCGCGGGTCATCGGGGCGGGGGGGCCGACGGAGACGTCGATCTGGTCGATCTTCTATTCCATCGGAGAGGTGGATTCGACCTGGAGGAGCATCCCTTACGGCAAGCCCCTCCGAAACCAGCGTGTCCACGTGCTCGACGAGCGCATGCAGAGTTGTCCGGACTGGGTCGTCGGCCGCATGTACGTCGGTGGGATCTGCCTCGCCCGCGGCTACTACCGGGATCCTGCGCAGACCGCGGAGCGCTTCCTCGAGCACCCGGAGACGGGCGAGCGGCTCTACTGGACCGGCGATCTCGGGCGAGTCCTTCCGGACGGGAACATCGAGTTCATCGGGCGAGAAGACTTCCAGGTGAAGATCCAGGGAAACCGCATCGAGCTCGGGGAGATCGAGGCGGCGCTGGCGCAGCATCCCGACATCAAGCAAGCGGTGGTGTGCGTCGAGTCGACCCCGAGCGGGGCCAGGCGCCTCGTCGCCTGCTACGTGGCCGAGCGGGGCGCCGCGCTCGAGCCTCGCGCCCTGGAGGAGGCCGTCGCCGCGAGGCTGCCGCGGGCGATGGTGCCCAGCGCGTGGGTCGCGCTGGAGCGCATGCCGCTGACGGCCAACGGCAAGGTCGATCGGACGGCGCTCCTCGAGCTCGCTCACCGGCACCACCAGGGGGCCAGCGCGGCCTATCGGGCGCCGTCGTCGGAGGCAGAGCGCCGCATGGCCGCGCTCTGGGCCGGCATCCTCACGCTGGATCGGGTGGGCGTGGACGACAATTTCTTCGCGCTCGGAGGGGATTCGCTCCTTGGCATTGCGCTGGTGGAGCGGGCGCGCGAGGCGGGGCTCAACGTCACACCGAGGCAGCTCTTCCAGCACCAGACGATCGCGCGCCTGGCGGCCGCTTGCGCCTCCCCGGACCGCGCGGCGGTGGACGTGGAACCAGAGAATGGGGAGCGGCCGCTCACCGTCCTCCAGCGCTGGTATCTGGAGGAGGCCGGCGGGCGCACCCGCCCGGCGCGCTGGAACGTGAACCTGCTGCTGGAGGCCGTGGCGCCGCTCGATCTCGACAGGCTCGCGCGCGCTTCGCTTGTCCTCGTCAACCGCCATGAGGCGCTCCGCGCGCGCTTCGAGCGCGCCCCGAGCGGCTTTCGCCAGGTGATCGACGCTCCATGGACCGAGGCGCCGTTCGCGTGCGTGGATCTGTCCAGGATCCCTGAAGATCAGCGCCGGGCCGAGCTCGAGCGGCATTGCGATCGCATGCAGGACGAATACGAGCTCGAGCGCGGGCGGCTGTTCCGGATCGTGTTTTTCCGGTGGGACGAGCAGGGGCGAGGCCGGTTGTGGCTCAACGCGCACCACCTCGTCGTCGACTGGATGTCGATGATGATCGCCGCGCTCGATCTGCAATCCATTTACGATCAGCTCGCGACGACGGCCACGCCCCGCCTGCCGCCCACGGGCGCATCGGCCGGCCGCTGGACACGCGCGCTCGAGCGGTGGGTGAGCGACGAGATCCTGCCGAACGAACGCGCCTACTGGCTCTCGCTGCCCTGGGACGAGATCGATCCCCTCCCGGCGGACCATCCGGCGACCCGCCATCTCTCTACGGTGGAGTCGGTCCGCGATCACTGGGCGTCGCTCCCCGAGCAGGAGTCTCAGGTCATCTTGCGGGACTTGCCGGCGCGCATCGGGGTGAGCACGGAGCACGCGCTCATCGCCGCGGTCCTCCGCGGCGTGACCGCCTGGACGGGCCGCGATTGGCAGGACATCATGGTCCTCAACTCGGGGCGTGATCTGATGCCCCATCACCCGGAGCTCGACGCGTCGCGCACGGTGGGGTGGCTGAGCGCCGAGCGGGTGCTCGTGCTCCGGCGCTCGAGCCAGCAAGAGCCGCTCGCGGCGCTGCTCGATACGAGCCGGCAGATCGATCGCATCCCGAACGGGGGCCATGGCTACAACCTCCTCAAGTACCTGGGAGGCGACGCCCGGCTCAGCGCCGAACTCGGGCGGCTCCGGAAGCGACCGGGGATCCTGTTCAACTACCAGGGGCGCGTCGAGCCACCTGCGCAGGGCTCGATCCTCCGCGTGGCGAGTGAGTCCACGGGGTACGACGAGGCGGCGACGAACCTGCGGTTCAACCTGTTCGAGTGCCACGTCCTCGTCCGCGGAGGGGCCCTGGCGTTCCGGTGGCGCTACAGCGCGAACGTGCATGCGAAAGCGACCGCGCAGAGGGTCGCCGGTGACGTCATCGACGATCTTCGGGCGATCGCGCGCGCGTGCGGGTGAGCGGAGCCCGCGCCCGTGCGCGCGGCGGCGCGAGGGACGGACACACCACGTTTGGATGAGCCATATGAAGACGTTCGCAATCGAGCTGCCGGATCAGAGGATCGTTCACGATCGCGTCCCCGACATGGCGAGGACACTTCATCTCCAGGTGCAGGGCTACTTCAGGCCTCGCGTGCAGAGCCTCCTGGCCAGCGGAGACGTGACCGTGATCGATGTCGGCGCGAACATCGGCCTCTTCGCGCTCGAGGTGCTGAAGCGCACCGGCGGACGGGCGAAGATCCACTGCTTCGAGCCGATCCCCGAGACCTTCGAGCTCCTCCGGATGAACCTGAGATCGTCCGGATCGGAGCGCGTGCGCCTGCACCGCGCGGGCCTGGGTCGGGCCGCAGGCACAGCGACGTTCCACTACGCGCCACGCCAGGGCGCCATCTCGAGCATGTACGACATGATGGCGAGCGACGACAAAGAAGCCACGCTCGCGGCCATCTACGACGAACGGATCCGGGAGAAGCACCACGCGGATCTGCCGGCAACCATGAAGCACCTCCCGCGCGCGGTGAACTCGCTGCTCATCGACTGTCACGCCTGGTGGATGAGGCGCGGCATGAGGCGCGTGGAGTGCGAGCTCGCGACGCTGTCCGAGCTCATCGAACGGGAGCAGATCGGGCAGATCGACCTGCTCAAGATCGACGCGGAGAAGGCCGAGATCGACGTGCTGGAAGGCATTCGTCCCGGCGACTGGGGGAGGATCCGGGCCGTCGTCCTCGAGCTGCACGACTTCGGTGGGAGAGGCGAGCGCGTCCGGCGGATGCTGCGCGATCACGGGTTCGAGGTGGAGACCGACCAGATCTGCCCCGAGGACGTGATCATCACCATGGCGGGGTACCGGTAGAATGCGGGGGAGCGCCGGCCGCGGGGAGCTCGGCGGCTCCCCCTCTCCTCCGCCATCAATGGCCGGTGACAGGCAGCAGGCGCACCACGCGCTGCGACCAGAGCTCGATCAGCTCGGCGATCACCGCCTCCCGATCCTCCACGCCGTCGAGCAGCTCGCGGAGCCGCTTCCGGCCGTCGGCCCGCCACAGGACCTCGAACGTCTCGGCGGAGACAGGGGTTCGGGCGTCATTGTAGGTCGTGACGATCGCGCGCTCGACCTCGTAGCCGCCCGGCGTGGGCCCTCGCAGCGACAGCAGCTTCACGAAGGTCGGAAACGAGGGGACGAGCTCCGCATAGGCCGACAGCGGCGCGGGCTTCTTGTGGACGAGGTGGTCGCCGACGACGAGCTTGTCGAGCCGCGTCGTCAGAAAACAGGTCACGCAGTCGTCGACCGAATCGACGATCGGCTCGGCGTTGTTGTTGAAGGAGGTGTTGAGCACCACCGGCACGCCGGTGATGTCGCCGAACGCCCGGATGAGCTGCCAGAAGCGTGGGTTCGTGCGCCTGGAGACCGTCTGGACCCGCGCGGTCCCGTCCACGTGCGTGACGGCGCCGAGCAGCTGTCGCTTCTGTTCGTGGACGGGCACGGTGAAGATCATGAAGGGCATGGTCTCCGCGCCGCTGAGATCGAAATAGTCGCGCGCGTCCTCCTCCGTCACCGCGGGCGCGAAGGGCCGGAACTCCTCGCGCTTCTTCACCATGGCGTTGATGATGTCCTTGTTCGCCGCCGGCCTGGGATCCGCCAGGATGCTGCGGTTGCCGAGCGCGCGGGGGCCGAACTCGGACCGGCCCTGCGCCCACCCGATCACGCTGCCCGCCGCGAGCAGCTCGGCGGCAGCCTTCGGCGCGTCGGCGAGCTCCTCCACGCGGATGAAATCGCGCCACGCGTCGAGCGCTCTCCGGACCTCGCCCCGCTCGCCGATGTGCCTCCCCCAGTACAGGTGGTTCATCGCGGGCGGCCGCCGCGTAGGGGCCTTTCGCGCGTGCACGGCCATGGCGGAGCCAAGCGCACAGCCGGCGTCGTGCGCGGCCGGCTGGACGAACACCCGCTCAAACAGCCCGGAGCGGAGGATCTTCCCGTTCAAGGTGCAGTTGTGCGCGACGCCGCCCGCGAAGCAGAGGCTCACCTGCCGGGTCTCGCGCTGGAAGTGCCGCAGGCAATGGAAGACGATGGTCTCGAGCGCCTCCTGGAGCGATGCAGCGATATCCTTGTGGTCCTGCGTGACCGGCTCCCGCGGCGCGCGCGGCCGGATCGCGCCGTGGAGATCGACGATCTTGTCGAAGTCGATGGCCCAGGCGCCCTCCGGGAGCAGCGTGACCATCGCCTGGAACAGCGCCCGGTACCTGCGCGGATCGCCGTAGGGGGCGAGCCCCATGACCTTGTACTCGTCAAACAGCGAGAACCCGAGGAACCGTATCACCTGGACGTAGAAATTGCCCAGCGAGTCCCGCTCCGGGATGTCTCTCAACGAGTGAAGCTCTCCGCCGGAGCCGACAGAGACGGACCCCGACTCGCCGTCGCCGCAGCCGTCGAGCGTCAGGACCAGGCTGCTCTCGTACCCCGAGCCGATCAGGGCGCTCATCGCGTGGGCCGTGTGATGCTTGACGAACTGGATGCGCGCGGGCCCCACGTCGACGCCGAACTCGGCGAGCACGAGGCGCCTCATCACGTCGTTCGCGGTGCGCAGCTCGGGGTCGGCAGAGAAGAGCCCGCGCTTCACCTGGGCGTTGCACCAGTCTTCGCTGATGTAAAAGCAGAGGTAGTCGACCTCGTCGACGCGGAGCCCCCGGCTCTCCAGGCAGAAGCGGGCCGCCTGGAACGGGGCCTTGTTCGAGTGCTTGAGGCGGTTCAGCCGCTCCTGCTCGATCGCCGCGACGACCTCTCCGTCCTCGAGGAGAACGGCGGCGCCGTCATGCGACGTCGTCGCATTGAATGCTGGTCTCGGATAACCCAGATGATCCGGCTCGTGGCCTCCGCTGATTCCAAGGATTCGCATGAATGGAGGGTAGCTTTCGAATGCGATAAGTAAAGCTCGCTCACCGGCAAATTGACGCGCTGACAGGGCGATCCACGCGAGATTCGAGCGGCACATTCGACGCGCCGAACGGGGCTGCTTTCATTTTGTAGGAAGCAATCTGGTTGACGAGGTCGTGGACTGGCGTCGATGTCGCCGAACCATGATGGTTCGACGTTCGGTCGTTTCGATTCGGCACTCTTCGGGCTGCTCGCCGCGGGTCAGGGGCGACGAGAAGGAGCTGAGTTCGATGGTCGATCCCGAGCCAGGCGGACGGGATCACGCTGGCCGCGCTGCCGCGGGCCGAGGAGGTCGCGAAGCACGTGCGCAGCCTCGAGATGACCTCGGGGCCGGAGATCCTTGCAGCTTACTGCGCGGCCTGTGGATCCATCCACACCACCTCCCAGTGGTGCCCGTCGAGGTCCTCGAAGCTCCGGGTGTACATGAACCCGTGGTCCTCCGGCGGCCCAGCCTCCTTGCCGCCGCCCGCAAGCGCCTTCGCCACCATCGCGTCCACCTCGGCGCGGGTCTCGCACGAGAGCCCGAAGGCCCCCTCCACGTGCGTCGCGGTGTCGCAGATCTCCTTCTTGGTGAACGTCTTGAAGAACGGCTCGACGAGCAGCATCGCGTAGGCGTGCTCGCCGATGAACATGCAGGCGGCCTGCTCGCCCGTGACCTTCGGGTTGAACGTGAAGCCGAGGGACTTGAAGAACGCCACGGTGCGCTCGACGTTCTTGATGGGCAGGCTGACGAAGAGCTTGTGGGACATGAGGTTGTCCTCCTTTTCCTTCATGGACCCCCCGTCCGCGGAGAAATCATCGGTCGCTCGAAAAAATCGTCGCGCCCTGCTCCGGCAGCTCCATGGGCACGCCAGACGCCGGGAACAGAACCTCGGCGGCAAGGAAGAACCTGGTGAGGAAGCTCACCGACGGCGGCGTCGCACGCTTCCGACAGCCCTCGCGCCCGCAGCACAAGCTGAACCGGCGGGCGAACGCCTCGCCCGCCGGCGCGACCAGGGCCCCACGCGGCTTGCGGTCGTGGCCGCTCCGGTGCAGCGGCCCGTCGCACACGGGGCAGCCCTCGGCCGCGGCCCGGCGCGTCACCGCCTCGTCCACCTCCACCGGCACGCTGAAGAACTCGCGCCCAAGATGGGGGTCGTCCAGCGCGCGGGGGTCGCGGCGCTAGGCGAACATCAGCACTCGCACTCGTCCTCCCCTTCATAGGACTTGGCGACGAAGCTCATGTCGTACGGGTAGCTCGCCTCGGGCGGCCCATAGATGCGGAGCAGCAGATCGTTCGCCGAATCCGCGCCCCCTCCATCGAGCCATACCCGTCCATGATCGCTCTCCTCGGCCCCGAGGAGCTCCATCGTGGCAGCGCTGTAGACCTCCACGATCAACGTGTTCTCTGGACCGGGGGGCGGAGTATACTGCTCACAACCCGCGCCGCACAGCCCTGCCCCGGAGGCCAGGACGCGAAGGCTCCAATTCACCTCCTCGATCCCGAGAGAGGTGGTGTCGAGCAGGTACCAGTCCTCGTTGCCCTGGCAGAGGACCAGATCGATCTTCGAAAACCACGCGCTGGAACCAAGGCTGTCGTCGGTATGGTCATAGGCGAGCGGAGCCGCAGAGGTGGACGCGTCGTTCGCCTCGTAGGCGTCGTCTGCGCAAACAGACGCTCCGCCGCTCCCGGTCGCGGCCCCGCCACCACCAGCCCCACCCATGCCGCTGCCACCGCTGCCGCTGATGGCGCCACCGCTGCCGCCGCTACCACCGCTACCGCTGATGGCGCTACCGCTGACGCCGGTACCGCCGCTGCCGCTGGCATCGCTGCCGCCGCCTCCTTCGGCGCCTGAGCTCACGCCATCGTCCAGCCAGCGCGTGCAAGACGTCGTTCCAAGCAAAGATGCGTAGAGCGCTGCGAACCCCATGAGACGAACCGAGCTACGAATGAGCGACATAAATAACTCCACTGGGCACAGATGGACAATGACCTCCAGGGCGAAACTTCGCTCTCGAGGCGCAAACATCGAGCGTTCGCACAAAGCAGGCTCAGAAGCGAACCATCAGTTCACATCATTTTTCATATTTTCATGACTCCCTCCTTTCTCATGGCGCCATCCCTGCCACGGCGTATCCTTGTCGGCGATGGATCCGCATCGTTCAATCGTCGTTCATCGCTCTCGTGGCCGCCGGCGTCCTCATCGCCCTCATTCGATGAACGCGCGCGCCGATCGCGGTGCTCGCTTCCGGAACATCGCGTGGGGCGCTGCGCTCGCCGCCGCCCTGGGGTGCCGTTCGTCGCCGCCTCCGCCGGCCCGTCAGGAGGTCATCGACATCCATGTGCACCTGACGGAGGCCAACGCGGTGGCACCATTGCTCGCGCACATGGCCAAGCATCACGTCGATCGCGCCGTCATCCTGGCGAGCCCGGACCTGACGAGCGGCCGCGGCGGCTCTGGCCTCTCCGGCTACCGCGCAGGCAACGAGCTCGTCCTTGACGCCGCGGCGGCTCACCATGGAAAGCTCATCCCCTTCGTCACCCTGGATCTGGGTCACGACGACCTCACGTACCTCGCCGATCTGCGCCGCCGAGGCGCCTGTGGCGTGAAGCTTTACCAGGGGCACAACCTCTTCCACGAGCGTCCCCTCGACGACCCCTCGCACCAGGCGATGTGGCAGGCGCTCGCGGATCAGGCGCTTCCGGTTCTCCTTCATGCCAACACCGTCCGTTACAGGAGCGAGCTCGAGGCGGTCCTGCGCGCCTTCCCGGACTTGCAGCTCGTGTGCGCGCATCTCTGCGGCAGCCGCACCGACCTCGCGCGCATGGAGTCCCTGATGCAGGCGTTTCCACGCCTCCTCGTCGATACGAGCCATGGCTCTGCCGGCCCGGCGACAGAGGGGTTCGCGAGCCTCGAGCGGGAGCGCGCCCAGCTCCTCAGGCTGTTCTCTCGCTGGCCCGAGCGCTTCCTGTTCGGGACCGACCTGGTGACCAGCGGGCTGGACCCCATGTCCATGGAGCTGTGGGACCTGCAGGTGGAGTCGAACATGGGTCTCTTGAAAGAGGACAAGTTTCGCTTCTTTCGTCAAACCGCCGATCAGTCGGCCCGCACCATCGGCACCTATCAGGGCCTTCACCTGCCCCCCGAGCTCCTGGGCCCCGCCCTCGGGCAGAACGCCGCGCGATGGCTCGGCGCCTGCCTGCGCTGAGGGCCATCTCGCGGACGGCCGTCGGGGCCTCAGGGGCCGAACTTCGCGAGGAAGATCGCCCGGGTAGACGTCGGAGCCACCAGCGGCCCCGTGCCAAAATCGATGGTGCCGAGGAACGGCCCGGCGGCGTACACGTCGCCGGTCGCGGCCATGGCCGTGGAAAAGCCGTACTGTTGCCCCCTGCCGCCGGTGTGCTTCACCCAGCGGACCGTGCCCGTGGCATCGAGCTTCGCGACGAAGGCATCGCCGTAGGTGCAGTCCATCAGGCCCGTGCCGAAGTCGACGTCGCCGTAGATCAAGCCGGTGATCGCGATATCGCCGTCCACGGTCGTCGCGACGTCCAGCGCCGACTGTGGCCCATACTGCCCGAGGCGCTTGGCCCAGAGGAGCTCACCTGCCGGGTTCAGCTTGGTCACAAAGGCGTTGCCGCCCCACGTGACAGAGCTGGGCTCAAGAGGACCGTACCCTCCTGCGCTCACCAGCGGACCTGCGCCGAAATCCACGCTCCCGAGGAACGTGCCGCTGATGACGACGTTTCCAGCGCCGTCGACCGCGACGCCGTACGCCCGCTGGAGCGCCTCGTCGCCGAACCGTTTGCTCCAGACGTGCTCACCGGCAGCATCGAGCTTCGCCACGAAGATATCCTCGCTGCCCACGGTGGTCAGCGGCCCGCCGCCGAGGTCGATCGCCTCGGCGAAATAGTCGCCGAAGCTGCCGGCGAGGACGACGCTGCCCGACGCGTCGAGAGCGACGTCGTGGATCTCCGTGTAGCCGAGCTGCTTGCTCCAGAGGCAACTCCCCGCAGGGTCGAATTTCGCGATGAACGAGTCGATCTCACCGACGCTGGTCAGCGAGGCGCCGCAGACGCTGATCTGGCCCATGAACGTCCCTGCCGCGACGACGTTCCCGGCTGCATCCATGGCGAGGCTGTCCACCCATTGATCCCCATCGACGCCGATTCGAGCCGACCAGACGTGATCTCCGTCTGGCGTGAAGACGGCCACGAAGGCGTCGCTATCCGACTCCTGCCCCACAAGCAAACCACCTCCGAAGTCGACGCCGGCCCCGTAATACGTCCCCGCCGTGGCAATGAGCCCCGCCTGGTTGACCGCGACGTCACGCGGGTAGGCGGAACCGGGGAATTCCTTGTGCCAGAGGTGTTCTCCTTCGTCGTCGAATCTCGCGAGCGAGAAGACCAGATTGCCCCCGGTCGAAAGCGGACCGTCGCCGAAGTCGACGCCATCGGCGACCGCCGTCGCGACGACGAGGTTGCCGGCTTCGTCCACGGCGATGCGGCTGCCCGTCCAGACGAGGGGTTGGCCTCGGTCCGCGGCGAAGTGCCGGCTCCACAGAGAATCGCCGCTGCCGACGGCGCCGCCGGCACCTGCGCCGCCACTGCCGACGGCGGCGTCGCTGCCGCCTGCGCCGCCGCTGCCGCCGGCCCCACCGCTGCCGCCTGCGCCGCCGCTGCCGCTGCCGACGGCGCCGCCTCCGGCCCCGCCCGCTCCCGTCGCGCCACCTCCGGCGCCTTCATCGCGTATGGGATCGAGCGGGATTCTGTCGCATGCGGCGACAAGCGTCATGAGCACGGTGCATCCAGGTACGAGGAGCTGTTTCAAGGAGGTCTCTCCGATCTCGATTGAGGAAGAGCGCGTGGCTTGCTCCTATGAATGGCCGCCTGTCGTGGCGGCGGCTCACCGCTGGACGGCGACCCCGAGCGAGAACGACGCGAGCGGGCTGAACGTCGAGATCACCCGTCCTGTGAACCGGATGTCGACAGGCGGGATCGCCGCGCCGCCGAGCGCGCTCGCCGTGAGAACCACGGAGTCGACGAGCCGGAAACGCGCCTCGCCTCGCCCATAAACGAAGGCGGTGAAGGTGGACTCGTCGCTGTCGATATAGGGCGGTCTCGCATCGCCCGACGCGCTCACGTAACTGAGGCCCACGCCGGGGGAGAGGACAAGTCCGAGCCGACGGCTCCGCTCGATGGGCGCGAGGGCGAGCTCGGCGCCGAAGAGCGAGCGGCGAAAGCGAACCTTGCCTTCCGCCGCCTCGATGTCCGGACCGATGACCGACAGGTCCGCCAGGAGCCCGGCGCCGATCCGGGCCGAGGGCCAGATCCGGAGCGAGGCATCGAGCGCCATCGAGGCGCCAGGCGCCTGCCATCCCACGGCGATCGCGAAGCCGACCTCGACGAGCGGGGCCCTGGGCGCCGCGGGCACCGCGAACGGCGGCGAGGGAGGCGCCCAGGCGCGGAGCGGCGGGCTCCGCCACACCTCACCGGGCGACGCGGCAGGCGGCGCGACGGGAGAGGGCTGGACCGGAGCCGGCGCGACGGCCGGCGGCTTGGGTCCGGCGGCTCCGGCGGGGGCTCCGGCCGTCGACCGGAGCGCCCGCACCAGCTCCGCCGCGCGGAGCACCCGGGTGTCGAGCGGGCCGTCGGGCGCCACGCTCGCGACCAGGTCCGCGCGCCCGCTCGAGTCCGACCAGATCTCGATGGCTCCCTCCTCGCCGTCGGGGATGACGATGAGCAGCCCGCCGGAACCAGCCGCCGCCGGGCTCGCTTGGACCTGGACCTGCAGGCCCGCCGCTTCGAGCTCCTGCGAGAGCCGGTACGCCAGCGCCCCGCGCGCGCCGGCGACGACCGTGATCGGCGGCGCCTCGTCGGCGGAGCAGGGCGCCGCGAACGCCGCGAACGCCAGCAAAGCGACGAGCGCGCAGCCGATCGAGCGCGCCACGGCGCGCGCTCCCGGCGAGCGCAGGCGGCGCCGGCGTGGCGGCCGCGACCTCGGCGGGCGCAGGCTCAATCCAGCATGCAGGCTGCCGGACGGAGACCTCAATCGGCCCCATGCGCGAGCGCCGCCGCAAGCCCGGCGTGGGCGCCGTTCGGGTACGCCGCGAGGTAGCGCGCGGCGAGCTCGCGGGCGCGCGCGCTGAGCTGGAGGTTCCTCGCGCACTCTATCGAGCGGCCGAGCGCCTCCGGCGCGAGCGCGCCGCGCGGCCTCTCCGCGAGGTACACGGCGAACCAGCGCTCGGCCTCCGCCCAGGCGCCGCGCCCATCGAACGCCATGCGACCGAGGTGGTACGCCGCTGCGGCCGCGGCGTCGCTCCCGGCAAACCGCTGGCGCGCCGCCTCGTAGAACCTGGCCGCGACGCTCGGCTTGCGCGAAAGCCGCGCCGCGGAGCCGAGATCGACGAGCTCCGCGCCGCCGGCGCGCCCGAGCACCGTGTCGATGCCCAGGAGCTCCACGTCCGCGAGCGCCTCGCCGAGCTTTCCCGCGGCGAGGAGCGCGCGCCAGCGCTCGGAGGGGGAGTCGGCCAGGGGCGCGCCTGCGCGGGGCTGCGGCGAGCCCAGGGAGGGTATCGCGGGCGCGGGCGCGGGCGCGGATGCGGCGGCGCTCGAGCTCGGGAGGAGCGCGGGAGGCTGAGCGGATGGGATTGCCTCCGGCTCCGTCGCTGGCGACGACACCTGCGGCGCAACGGATCGAGGAGCCGCGCACGTGAGCCGCGTCGCGTCGGGGGCGGCGACGGCGCGCCCCGATGGGTCGACGCATGGGCCCAGGATGCGCACGAGGCCGGTGATCATCGAGACCGTGAGCTCCTCGGCTTCCGTGTTCCACGTGATGTCGAACTCGGTGCCGATCACGTGGACCTCGAAAGGCCCCCCGGCCACCACCCACCGGGTGTCGTCGCGATGCACGACACGCACGTGCAGCGAGCCGCGCTCGAGGAGGACGCTCGCGCCCCGGGGGCCGACCTCGGTCACGCGGGCGCGCGTCCCGGGCGCGAGGTCCACGCGCGACCCGTCCGAGAAGTCGAGCTGGACCTGCGACGCGTCCGCCGCCACCCACCGGCCGATGGCGCCCGGCGCCCCTGCGACCCGGTAGGTCAACGGGTCGCCCGGCCGGAACAGCACGAACCAGAGGACCGAAGCGGCGACGCACGCCGCAGCGAGCGCGACGCCGAGCCGCCGCGAGAGGGGAGCCGCCCCGGCGCGCAGCGAGAGCGCGGCCTCCTTGCGGTAAATCGCCTGGAGTCGATCCGTGGTCGACGGCCGCACCAGCCGCTCGAGCGCGGCATCCTGGTGCGCGGCGACCCGGCGCCCCACGGCCGCGACGTCTTTGGTCCTCACGTCCATCGGTCGCCCTCCGCGAGCCAGGTAGAGAGAACTTCGTCCTTCTTGCAGCGCTCGACGAACGCGAGCTCCGCGCGCTGGATCCGGCGCTTGACGGTGGCGAGCGACACCTTGCACGCAGCGGCCACCTCGGTGAGCTCCTGGCCCTCGACGATGCGCAGCGTGAAGGCCAGCCGATCGTCGGCGTCGAGCGTCTCCAGGGCGCGGTAGAAGGCGCGCACGCCCTGCCGGGCCTCCGGATCGGCGCTGGCCGCGACCTCCGGCAGCTCGTCGCTCGCGAAGAACGCGAGCCAGCGGTGCCTGCGCTTCTTGCGGAGCGCCTCGCGCGCGACGAACACGGTGACGCTGGTGATGAAGGGCTTCAGCGCCTCGGGCTCGCGCACGTCGTCGATGCGGGAGAACACCCGGGCGAACACGTCCTGGACCAGATCCTCCAGGCTCCGGACGTCGCCCAGAATGCGAAACAGCATCCGCTCGACGAGGCCCGCGTAAGCGTCGAGCAGGCGGCGCTCCGCGGCGGGGTTTCGAGCGTGCAGGCCGCGCAGGATGTCAGATGAGGTGAGCTGCGCGCCGGCAGGGCGGTCCGGCGGACGGGGCTTTCCAACGACGCGGAGGTGCACGGACATCGGGTCGCCTCTAAGATGGCCGGCCCCCGCCGTAACGGCTCAGATCGGACGAGCGGCGTCGCCCTGCGCCCCCGCTCGACGAGCGGACGCGTGAGCGCTGGCGCGCGAGGCGAGGGCGCCCGCCATCCCCGAAGGAAGGGTGACATGCTCTTCAAGCAGGAGTTTCTGACGAAGATCGCCGCGGGTCAGGTCACCCTCGCCTTTCGCCGCTGGCGGCGCCCGACGGTGAAGGCCGGTGGCACGCTGAAGACGCCGATCGGCGTGCTGTCGATCGGGGAGGTCTCGCGCATCGAGGAGGGCCAGATCGGCGAATCCGACGCCAGGAGAGCCGGGTTCCCGTCGCGAGAGGGCTTGCTCGAAGCGCTGCGCGGCGACGGCGAGGCCGGGCTTTATCGCATCGAGTTCAGCCTGGCAGGCGAGGATCCACGCGTCCTGCTTCGCGGCCAGGACGCGCTGGCGCCCGACGACCTCGCGCTCCTTCGACGACGCCTGGAGCGATTGGACTCGGCGAGCACGCGCGGGCCCTGGACATGGGCGGTCCTGGAATTGATCGAGCGGAAGCCCGCGATTCGAGCGGGTGACCTGGCTCCGCTGCTCGGGCAGGAGCTCCTCGTCTTCAAGCGGAATGTGAGGAAGCTGAAGGAGCTCGGGCTCACGGAGAGCCTCGAGGTCGGCTACCGACTCTCGGCGCGGGGCCGCGCATTGCGGAGCGCGGGGAGAGCGATGAAGTAAACCTCCTGGAGGCCGCGTGTGAGGCGAGGTCGCAGGCTGGGACCAAGCCCGCCGAGGCAGGATGGATCGGGTTTCGATCGTGTTGAGTCGGCTATCTTCGGAGCGCTCGCCGCCGGTCCGGGGCGACAGGGAAGGAGCCGAGCTCGATGATCAGCCGAAGCACGTGGAGTGCGCTTTTCGCCGTGGCGTTCGCCGCGGCGAGCGCCGTGGCCTGTGAGGGTGAAGACTCGCCGAGCTCGCCGAGCGGGGTGTCTGGAGCAGGCGGCGGCGCCGGCAGCGGGGGTGCTTCGGCCAGCGGCTCGGGCAGCAGCGGTGTGACGAGCGGCGGCGGCGCTGGCAGCGCCAGCTCGTCGGGCGTGACGGCTGCCAGCTCAGGCGCTGCTGGCGGCGGGGGCGCTGGCGGCGGCGGGGGCGCTGGCGGCGGCGGCGGCGGCGGCGGCGCGAGCACGATGCCGAGCGCGGGCTGCGGAAGCGCGCCGAGCCAGGCGTTGAACGAGTGGGTCGAGCAGCCCGCGAAGACCATCGCGTCGGTCGAGCGGCATTGGTGGGTGCGGCTGCCCGAGAACTACGAGCCGACGCGCGCCTATCCCGTCGTCTTCATGTTTCACGGCTGCTCGAGCGCGACGAATAACGTCCCGATGCAGAACGTGACCGGCGACGACGCGATCCTGGTGCGCGGCGCCGGCGTCTCCGACGGCGTCTGCTGGGATTCCTCGTCGAACGGACCGGATCTGACCTTCTTCGATGAGATGCTGGCGGACGTGCTCGCGAACACCTGCGCGGACACGTCGCGCGTGTTCGCGGCGGGCTACAGCAGCGGCTCCTGGCTCATCAACATGCTCGAGTGCAAGCGCGGCGACAAACTCCGCGCGACCGGCACGGTCTCGGGCGGCACGCCGGGCACGCCGCGCGATTGCGTCGGGCGGATGGCGCGCATCTTCATCCACGACGCGGACGACAAGGACAACACGATCGACCGCAATTACGCCGAGCGCGATCGCCTCCTCGAGCTGAACCATTGCGACGCCGGGGCCGCGCCGGTGCCGGAGGACCCCGCGCCTTGCGCTCGTTATCAGGGCTGTGACGCGGGCTATCCGGTGATCTGGTGCGAGACGAGCGGCAAGGGGCACGACCGGCAAGACGCGCTCGCGGCCGGCGCCTTCTGGGGCCTGTTCTCGGAGCTCTGACCGGCGCGCTCCGCGCGCGGAGGCGAACTCAGGATCATGCTTTGACCGGCGCCTCGGGATCCGCTCACACGCCGGCCACCGGTGCGGCCTCGAGAAGCGCTGGCTCCAGCACACCCGCTCGATGGCCGAGGCCTTTCGCGCCGGACGGCTCGTGCGCCCGCCAGAGATCCATCATCCGGCGGTATGCCCCTCCGCGGCGGAGGAGCGCCGCGGGCGGGCCCTGCTCGACGACGCGACCGCCGTCGATGACGACGACGCGGTCGGCGCGCATGGTGGTGGACAGCCGGTGCGCGATGAGCAGCGTGGTGCGGCCCCGCGAGAGCCCCTCGATGGCCCGCTGCACAGCGGTCTCGCTCTCGATATCGAGGCTGCTCGTGGGCTCATCGAGGATCACGACCGACGGGTCCTTGAGCAGCGTGCGCGCGATCGCGAGGCGCTGCCGCTCCCCGCCGGAGAGGGCCACGCCCCCGCGGCCGACGAGGGTCTGATACCCGAGAGGGAGCCGCTCGATGAACTCCTCCGCGCAGGCGGCGCGCGCCGCGGCGCGGAGCGCCTCCTTCGTCGCGTCGGGCGAGCCATAGCGGAGGTTCGCCTCGATGGTGTCCTCGAAGAGGAACGGCTCCTGCGTGACAATCCCGAGCTTCCGCCGGAGCCCGCGCTGCGACAGCGCCCGGAGATCGTGCCCGTCGATGCGGATCGCCCCGGAGGTCGGATCGTGGAGCCGCAGGAGCAGATCGGCGAGCGTGCTCTTCCCGGCGCCGCTCGGGCCCACGACCGCCACGAACTCGCCAGCGCGGATCGAGAGCGAGATCCCGTCGATGACCGCCCGCCCGACGGCGTGCTTGTAGCGGAAGCTCACCTGGTCGAGCTCGAGGTCGCCCCGGATGCGCTCCGGGCTCACGGCGCGCTCCGCGTCGGCGACCGCGACGTCGGCGTCGAGCACGCCGAAGATCGCCGCCAGGCCGACCTCGGCGCGCCGCGCCGTCTCGTAGACGCCGAGGAGCGTCTGCGCAGGGCCATAGAGGCCGCCGACATAGCCGAGGAACGCGACCAGCGTGCCCACGCCGAGCTCCCCGCGGAGGACAAGGAGGCCCCCCACGCCCAGCAGCGCCACGCGGCCAATGTTGACGCACACGCTCCGGCCCGCAGAGAGCCGCGTCTGGAGCCGGATGCTCTGGAGCACCTCGCCCTGCGCCTCCTCGACGGAGCGGATGAACCGGGCGTGCTCGTCCGCCTCGCGCGCGAACGCCTTGACCGTCTTGATGCCCAGGAGCACCTGCTGAAAGCGGTTGTAGATCCCGCACCAGCGGTCGAGCACCTCGCGCTCGCGCTCCACGAGGCGCGCGGTGGTCGCCCTGCCGAAGAGCAGCGGAGGCACGATGAACCCGACAGCGACCAGCGCGAGCAGCGGGCTCAGCCGGAGCATGATCCCGAGCGAGACCACGAGGTAGACGAGCGCCGGGAAGAGCTGGAACGCGACCGAAGCAAGGCAGTCCATGAGCGACGTGATGCCGCGATCGACCCGCGTCATGGTCTCTCCGACGCCCCTCTCCTGATGGTACGAGAGGGGCAGGGCGTGCAGCCGCGCGGTGGTCTCGTCGAGCAGGTCCCGGTTGATGCGGAGCCGCACCCGCCACACGGAGAGCGCCGCCAGGCCCTCCGCGATCTGCCGGAGAACGACGAGCGCGCACAGGGCGAGCGTCATGCCGGCGAGGGCCCGGGCGCTCTGCTCGCCGGGCGCGGCCGGCCCGCTCCCGGGGCCAAAGACACCAGCGCTCGCCGAGATCTGGTCGAAGATCGCGCGGTGCGCGAGCGGCTCGAGCGCGGGCAGGCCGCCCGAGACGAGCGTGAGCGCGAGGCACACGGAAAGTCGACCGCGGTAGGGAGATAGGTAATTCAGACTCCGGCGCAGGTCACGAATCAGGGATCGCTTCACGGCCAATGCTCATTCGCGCCTCATCGCAGCGCAGGAGAAGCGCGCCAGGCGCGGCCGGATACGAGCAGGGGATAGCCCTAGGCGCAACGGTCTTCTCTGCGCGTTCGAATGGAATCATCGGTGTCCCAAGAACCTGTGGAGCCGAGGGATCCTGGGAGTCCGGATCACGCGCCGGCGCGGCCGGCGGCCGCGATGACCCGCGCGCTCGCGCCGGCGGCGCCCGGCGACATGGCGCCGCCGGGGGCTCACCGCTGGATCGCGCAGGGTCAGCGCGCCGGCGAGACGTCCACCACGCCCGCCGGATCCGTCACCGCGCCCGGCCCGAAGTGGAACTCGAGAGGCTCGTTGTCGAGCCATTGCGGAAGGAGGTTGTTGTAGAACGCGCTCTCGCGGTGGAGGTCCGACCCGCCGGGGAGCCCGAAGCGCATCTTCGGGCCCGCTGGATCCGCGTCGATGACCAGGCGGATCGACGGCCCGTTGGCGAAGGCAAAGCTGGGCTTCTCGCCGTCCGGCGGGAGCGCGCGCGATCTCGGGTTGGCGACGTTGACGGTGAAGAGCCCGCCCGGCGCGGCATAAGGCCCCTCGTTGTACACGGCGAGGCCGAAGTTATCGAAGATGCTGCGGAGCGAGAGCGTGTGGACGCGGCCCCAGCGCCAGTCGTCCGCCGGCCCGATGGCCACGAGCGACGCGGCCGCCTTCGTGAGCGCCCGGAGCAAAATGTCATTCTGCGTCTCCACCACGCCGTCGGTGGTCACGTCGTCCCAGAGCAGGGGGCCCGAGCTCAAGCGCGCTGGATCGCGCAGCGCGCGCGCCACCACGGTCAGCCCGAACCCCGGCTCATCGAGGCCCGCGGCCGCCGCCTCGTCGCCCAGCGCCTCGCTCACGATCGCATAGAACGTCGCATGGAACGCCGTGCAACCGATCGACTCCGCGGCGAGCGTGGCGTCGTCCACCTTGCCCGCGTCCACCGGATCGTGCCCGTCGAGCCCTGTCGGACATGTAGAGTCCCAGTCAGCGAGCGCGTCGACGACGGCCTGCTCATCGTCCGTCAACGTCGCCAACTCTGCCGCCGAGAGCACGGCAGGCACGACGAAGCTGCCATAGAGCGAGTACGTGTCGCCTTGCATCGCCGTCATGGTGTCGGGCGAATGCGCGTCGCCGCCTGCGTCGAGCAGATCGAGGATCCGCTGCTCGCGCGTCCCGTCGGCCTTGTCCCACGCCTGGAGCGCGCCTTGCTCATCGTTCGTGGGATCGCCGTCGGCGGTCGCGCCCGTCATGTCGCCGTTCGCCGTCGCGATCGCGGCCGCAGGAGGATTGAGGAGCTGCGGCAGCTCGGAGAACGGGATCGGGTCGCCCCACTCGGCGCTTCCGTCACCCGGCAGCGGCAGCCACGCGGGCACCTCGGGCGACGCCCAGGGCCGCGCCGGCACCTTGCTGTACGGGAACCAGCCGATGTTCCCCTCGGTGTCGACAACGACGAAGTTCTGGCTGGCGGAGCTGGCCGCCTCGAGCCCTCTCCTGGCTTCATCGACGCTGCCAGCGCGGCCGAGGGCGAAGAACGCGTCGAGGTCCGTCCCGCCGTCGTGCCCGCGCCAGCGGATGGTCACGGCGGTCCCGGCTTCCGCGTCCTCGCTCACGATGGGCCCGTGGTGCGGGACCCAGCGGAAGTTCTTCTCGATCGTCTCGCCGGAAGCCGCGTCCTTGAACGAGAACGTCTTCTCGACGATCGCCACGTCTTCCCCCTTGAAATCGACCGACGCGCCGTCCCCGGTGAGCGTCTCCAGGTAGACGTCGGCCAGGTCGTAGTACGCGGTGGTCACGCCCCAGCCGATGGACTCGTTCTGTCCGATCATCACGCTCGGCATGCCCGGAAACGTGCCGCCGGCGACGTGGTATTCGCCGTCGCCCCTGCTCTTGGCGTCCAGCTCGACGGGAAACCAGATGCTCGGATTGCCGAGCAACAGGTGGGGATCGTTCGCCAGGATGGCGTGGCCGCTCTCGGTGCGGCCCGGGCCGACAGCCCAGTTGTTCGACCCGGTGTCGCCCGCCATCTTGCGCCGGCCGTCCCCGACCTTCGCCGCGCGCATCGCCGCGCCTGTGAAGAGCGCCCGGTGCGGCGAGAGCCGCGACACGGCTGACGGCGCGAAGGGCCGCACGAGGTCCGCCGTCTGCGCGGCGGGCACGGTGGACGCGTCGAACACCGGCGCGGGCGAGAACAGATCGGCGGCGAGCGCCCCATCGAACAGCGGGACCTGCGCCGCGAGCTCGAGCTCTTGCTCGCTGTTGTTCGAGAGATCGTTGAGCACGTAGAGGCCGACGGCGGCGCTGTCTTCCGGCGTCCAGTCGCGGATCGCCTCCTTCACCAGGAGCGCGAGGTTGTACTCGACGGTCAGCGTCGCGCCGTTCCTCTTGTTCCGCATGTCGGCGAGCCAGGCGTTGACGCCGCGCGAGTACGCGTCGAAATGCCCTTTCACCTTCGGGCTCGCCTGCTCGTAGAGCGCCTTCTCGAGCGGCTCGCCCTCGCGCGTCGTGAAGAAATGGCGGTTCTGATAGTCCTGCTCGAGCACCCGAGCGCCCGCCTTCACCAGCCCGCCGAGCGACCCCTCGACGAGGTTGCGGATGAAATCCATGAAGAAGAAGCGGTTCTGAGCGTGGAAGTAACCGAGCGCGGCGAAGCAGTCGTTGTCGGACGCGCACTCGAGGTGAAGGACCCCGAGCTCGTCGGTCACCGCCCGGACTTCCCCGTCGAGATCGGGAATCGTCACGCCGCCGGCGTCCGATCCCCCTGCGCCGCCGCCCGCGGTTCCCCCGCCGCCCGCTGCTCCCCCGCCGCCTTCACCGCCGTCGCCGCCAGCCGCGCTGGACGGGGCTTCGCCGTCATCGCCGCATGAAACAGCGGCCGCCGAAGCGGCGAGGACGAGCCCGAGAGCCAGCGAACCGAGACGAGCCGTGCGCATCATCAGCGATACTCCTTCTATCTTCGGGCGCACGATATCACGCGCCTTCGGCGGGAGCGGCGAACTGTGCGCGTCGACAGCCTGCCGGGGCAGAGGGCCAGATCCCGCAGGGCCAACTCGGGAAGCCGGTGCCCCCGGAGAGCACCAGGCACGCCGCCGCCCGGAGCGAGCGCGGCCCCCGCCAGAGCGCCTCCGGCCCGGCCGGGGCGCGCGGCGTCGATCCAGGGGCGCGACGCCTGGTTCCCCTCGCCGCGATCTCGACTATGACGCCGGGCATGCGACGCCTCCTGCTCCCCCTCTCCTTCCCCGCCCTGACGCTCGCCGCCGCCTGCTCCGGCGCCCCCCCGGAGCCCGCCCAGCCGTTGCCCTCCCCGCGCGCGCACGACGGACGCCCGCCCGCGGCCGCGCCGTCCCCCGCCGAGCCCGGAGCCGCGGCGCCCCCCGCCCCGCAGGCCGGCGCGCCTGCCGCCCAGGCGGGGACGGCCGGCGGGGAGACCGCCGCCGCGGAGGAGCAGGCGTGCCCGGCCGACATGAAGCTCGTCGAGGGCGAGTACTGCAGCGAGGTCGAGCACAGCTGCCTCCGCAGCTGGTACGACAAGTCGAACAAGAAGACGATCTGCGAGGAGTTCGCGCCCACCCCGGCCCGCTGCACAGGCGACAAGACGAAGAAGCGCTATTGCATCGACACGTACGAGTGGCCGAACAAGAAGGGGGAGCGGCCCGAGGTGATGAACCGCTTCCACCAGGCGCAGGTCAAGTGCGCCGCCGCCGGCAAGCGCCTCTGCACCGAGTCGGAGTGGACGCTCGCCTGCGAGGGCCCCGAGATGAAGCCGTTCCCTTACGGGTACTCGCGCGACGCGACGAAGTGCAACGGCGACCACCTCTGGGACGATCCCGACATGAAGAAGGTCGCGAAGCGCGATCCGGGCGAGCTGGCCCGCCTCTGGAAGGGGGTGCCGAGCGGGTCGCAGCCCCAGTGCATCAGCGACTATGGCGTCGCCGACCTGCCCGCGAACACGGATGAGGTGGTGGCGAGCGAGACGAGCGGCGGCTGGCGCGGCAAGTTCGACAGCGTCCACACCGGCGGCCCCTGGTACAAGGGCGTGCGCAACCAGTGCCGGCCGAAGATCTACACCCACGACGAGGGGTTCTATTATTACTTCCTGAGCTTCCGCTGCTGCGCCGAGCCCGACGGCAAGGCCACCGAGCCGCGGACACCCCGGCAGGTCCAGGAGGGGTGGGACATGGCTCGGGTCGAGCGGATGGCGCAGTTCACGGTCGAGGAGATGCGCGGGAAGCTCGAGCTGAAGCAGCAGGGCAAGTGCGAGTGCAAGCCGACCGACATCCTGTGCAAGACGATGTGCGGCACGCTGCTCGGGCCGGGCGCGGTGGACGGGACGCCGGGGGGCGCGCCCGCGGCGCCAGGGAACGGCGAGAAGCGGTGAGCGGCAAGGGCGCCTGTCGGGCCTGTAGTGCAGCGCGAAGGGGCCGCCTCCACGCCGCAGCCCGCGGGATCCGCTACATGCTGGCGTCCGTCAGCATCGCCACGACGCGCTCGATCGACCAGTAGCCAGCCATTGCGCCCATCGCATACACAACGCCGCGCCTCACCGTCTCTGGTTGCGTGGGGACCCGCGCGGCGAGGAGGCGCAGCGCGACCACCAGCGCAATCACGCCGAGCTGACCCATCTCCACACCCACGTTGAAGAACAAGAGCGCAATCGGCACATGCCTCTCCGGCAGCCCGATGTCGAGCAGCGACGACGCGAACCCGAGCCCGTGAAGCAGCCCAAAGGCGAACGTGACGGCCCATGGGGCCCGGCGGGTGAGCGAGTCCGTCGGCCGGATGCACTCGCCGCAGATCAGCACGATCGAGAGCGCGATGGCCGCTTCGACCGGCGGGGCTGGCAACGTCAACCAGCCGAACACGGCGCAGGCCAGCGTCAGGCTGTGCGCGACCGTGAAGGCCGTGACGGCGCCGAGCAGCTTCCGGCCGTCGCGTACGAGGAGCGTGAGCGCGATGACGAAGAGGAGATGGTCGAACCCGGTCAGGATGTGCTCGACGCCGAGCCACGTGTAATCGACCATGATCGGCCGGAGCGCGCCAAGCCCGGCGGAGGCGGGAATACCGTAGACCACCAGGCTCGGGTCGTTGCCGGTCAACACCCGGACAAGGCGGCTTCCATTCCGCCACTCGACCACCACCATCACGTTGGTCTCGGTTCCCTCGAGCCAGGGGAGCTCGATGGTGCCGACGAGGCCGGCGTGACCGCAGTCGAGATACGCTCCCTCGACCTTGCAGGCCGGGGGAAATACGGCCGGCGTCGCGAGCTCGGCCTGGAGTGCGGACGAGCTCGCCTGCCAGCGCACGAGGAACCGCCCGTCGTGACCTTCCACCTCCGTCAGCGAAAGAAGCGCTGAGTTGAGCGCGTGGCCAGCCGCGGGGGCAGGCGCCAGGAGCAGGGCCAGCAAGAACGGCAGGGACCGAGCCAGCCGGAGCAGACGCGAACGATTCAAGGGCTCTCCTTGAATCTGTACTGCGCAAGGAGGCTCTTGACGAACGCGTCGACGGCTTCCTTCTTCCTTGCGGCGGCCCAGTCGATGGTGAGGATCGCGCGGATCGCCTCGCGGCTGGGCAGCCCCCCGCCTATCTGGTTGACCCGCACGAGCAGCAGGCTGTCCTGGGTCTCCAGGGGCTGCCACGTCGCGAGCGGCGCGCTGCCAATGCTCTCGGAGACCGCGGGTCCGAACCTGGCTGCGAGTGAATCGCGGGTGAGGTTGCCACCCTCGATCGGACGACCGAGCGTCCTTGGGTCCGCACCGTCGGCCAGCGCACGTCGATACGTCGACCGCTGCTCCTCCGCAGCCGGGTCGCTCCTGGGAAAGGCTACGATCTCGAAATCGTACCGCAGCGGCGCTTCGTACTGGCTCCGGTGAGAAGCCAGCCACGCGTCCAGCTCTGCATCCGTCGGCTCTCGCGCCGCCACCGGCTGAGCCGCCCGTGTCCGCAGCTTCTCGGCCAGCGCGACCCGCACCGTCGCATCCTGCCGATCGAGCCCCTCCCGCAGCGCCTCACGGTAGAGCACCTCGTCCCGCTTCCACCCGTCGAGCGCCTCCGCCAGCTCCGCCGCCGTCGGCGCCCGCCCCATGTTGTCGCGGAACTGCCGTTCCAGGTCCGCCTTCAGCCCCGTGCCGACGACGATCTCCCTGGGATCGCCGGCGACGAGCCGGTGGCCGAGGAACAACAGCGCGCCGATGAAGAGGAAATGAATGACCGGTTCGCGGAGCAACCGAGCGAAGCTCCCCATGGTGTTACCGCTGGTGTCAGACATGAGACGCGCTCTCGCCGCGGGAGAGGAGACCCAAACGCTCCGGAGACGTCAAGCCCCAGCTGCGGGACCTGCCCTGGGTGGGGTCGGCTACGCCCGAAGCCGCGCCGGTGGCGGCGCGGGGCTTCGGGCGGCTCGGATCAGGGCGACAGCGTGACGGACTTCGCGTCGAGCGCCACTTCGTAGTAGCCGTGCGGATCCCAGCTGAGCACGGCGCCGTTCTGCTTGAGCGTGCCGCCGGTCACCGTCACGCGCACGTACTTGCCGGGCGGGAAGTTGGCGGGGAGGGTCCACGAGTAGGTCGTGTCGTTCCCGTTCTTCATGTTGGTGCCGTCGGTGATCGCCTTCTGGCCACGCCAGTAGGCACCGATGGTTTCCATGGTGCCGATCCACACGTCGCCGTATTCCTTGACGGCCTTGACGTGATCGACCCAGGCCTGGAACGGGATCGGCTGATAGGCGCCGTCGCTGCCGCCGGTGAAGCCGTGGATGCAGAAGGTGCGCCACTTCTTACCGCTTCGCGCGCTCGCGACCTCCGAGTCCATCTGCGCCTTGGAAGCGTTGGTCGGGGGAATGTAGGTGGGCAGAACGAACGGATTGCTGTTGTCGTTCGGGCCGATCAGGGCGTTGGACACGCCGCGATTGATCATGAAGCGCGTCCGGGCGATGCCCTCGTATACACCCGCGCCGTTCGGGGCCGCCATCGTATACGGCGTGACGCCGTACTTGTCCTTCATGTCCTTCGTCGCGGCGTCCGTATCGGAGCCGCTGTCGTTGCTCGAGTGGCTCCTCGTGTGGTTGGCGAGCTCGTGCCCGCGCGTCAGAGACTGTTTCCAGACCGCGTTGTTCGCTTCCTGCTTACCGGTCCAGACGTAGAAGGTGAACGGCACGTCGAGCGCCATCATCTCATCGAAGTGCTGGATCTGGGTCTGGTTCACGTCGTCGAAGCTGTAAGTCACCGCGCCCGCGAAGCCGGCCCAGTCGATGACCTTGAACCCGCCGGCCGCGCCGGCCGGCTTCGGCACATTGCCAGCGCCGGGCGCCGGCGGAATGCCGGAGTCGGGCAGCGCTCCTCCGTCACCGCCACCGCCCGTTCCTGCGCCACCCGCTCCGCCGGAGCCGGCCGGCTCCGAGCCGCCCGTGCCGGCCGGCTCCGAGCCGCCCGTGCCGGCGGGGTTCGAGCCGCCGTCGCCCCCGGTCGACGCCGAGGTCGTGCTGGGATCCGCGCCGGTGGAGGAGGAGGCGGAGCTCCCCGGCGTGCCGCCGCTGCTGCTGCTCGTCGTCTGCTGGCCACCGGTGGTGCCGCTGGTGGAGGTATCCTCCCCGTCATCGCCGCCGCAGCCGCTGACGTGCAGCGTGCCCAGCAACAACATCGCACCGAGCGCCAAGGACGATGACGCAGGAAAATTTTCAAAGTGGAGGAATCGCGAAGATTTGAGCATAGGGTGAGGATACAAATTCCCCGAAGGCGCTCAAAGGATTAAGCACGACGCACGCGGATCGACGCATCGCACGAATGGCTCACATGTTACCAAAAGTAGCGAGCGGCTCACTCGTTACCAAAAGTAGCAAGGGCCGCGTCAACGAAGCGCTCCGCCGTATCTTTCTAGCGACGCGGCGACTGCCGGAGCGTACCGGGCTTCGCGTCGGCCTCATGTGCAGCGCTGTCACCCTGACTCGCCGGGTGTATTCCATCCCCGCCTGGACGATCGGCAAAGCAGGCGGGCGGCCCCGTGGTGACGGCCGGAGGAACCGCCCGCCGCGTGGGTCCGAGGGTCCGCGTCACGGATCCCCCTGGTGTCCGAGCAACACGCGTCGACACCATCGATGTAAGCGCACGTCGTCGGTCGCGAACGACCAGCGGGCGGCGAGCCATCGCTCTGCAGGCTCGAACAGCGCGTCGAGGTGTTGGGCCAGCAGCCACTCCCGGGCGAGGCGTCGGTCGCGATCCGTGGCGGTCGTGGTGATGAACGGCGTGAGGTAGATGACGGCAGAGAGCGGATCGAGCCGAGCGTCTCCCACGATGGGTAGGCCCCCGAAGTCGATCACGGCGCTCACCTCCTGGCCTTCGACCAGCACGTTGCCTGGATAGAAGTCCATGTGCACGAAGCTCGGTCGCTCCGGCTCGGGCAGCGCGGCGGCCAGGTGCGCTGGATCGATGCCGTCGAACGCGCTCCCGGCGCAGGTCAGGCTCTTCCTTGCGCGCAGCTCGAGGTAAGAGCGGTAAGAGGGCGTCTGGATCGGCTCGGCTTGGCAGAGGTCGCCGTACCACGCAGCGCTCACGCGCAGGGCTCTCAGGTGCGTCGAGGCCTCGAGAAAGCGGAGGATGAGATGTTCACGCTCGGCGCCTGTCGCCTCGCCGAGCACCTGCAAGAGAGGCCGCCCGGGGAGCCGCGGCTCGACTGTGATGAGGCGGCCGTGCAGCTCGGTCATCTCCAGGACACGCGGGATCGAGAACGGCACCGCGCTCGCGCCCTCGTGGAAGCCCTCGAGCAGCTGGGCTCGTCGAACGACCGTTTCCCGGACGGTCCCGGGATGGTGGACGCGCACGACCCGCTCGCTGCCCAGCGCAAACACGCATGCTTCACCGCCGGTGCCGAGCAGCGCGTCCCGGGTCAGGCCGAAATGGCTCATCACCTGCAGCAGGGGGGCGTCGTCCTCGATGCTCATTCGATGGATCAGGTTAGCCGATCTCGAGCTTGCCTTTCCTTCTCCTGCCGGCCTGCTGAAGCGGCTCCGCACCACTGGCGCGCTTCCCTGTCCGCGCCGCCCGTTGCGCCGGGTCGACCTTGCCCATCGCTCCGCAGGCGAGCTCGGGCAGGGTCGCCTTCATCCACGTGGGGTCCACGGCGCCGGACGCGGAGAGATAGGCGCGGCAGGCCTGGTGCGCCGGGCCGAGCAGCACGATGTCGACCATCACCTCGGACGAGCGCCCCCCGGAGAAGACGCCGAGCTCCGAGAGGTGCGCGATCACCTCCGCCTTGAGCCGCGTTTTGGTCTCCCGGAGCGCGGCGCGGTGATGCCCGTCGAGCTCCAGCGCGAGCGCCTGGTACATGAAGCGGGCCTCGCCCTCGTGGTCGAACACCCAGGTCAAGTGCGCCTCCACCAGCGCCCGCACCGCCGAGCGCGCCGTCCTGGCGGCGAGCACGCGCGCGGTCACGTGCCCCACCAGCCGCTCGAAGGTCCGCTCCAGCAGCGCGGCCACCAGCGCCGGGAAGTCCTCGAAGAGGTGGTACACGCTGGAAGGGCTCGCGCCCGCCTCCTTGCGGACGTCCTCGATGCCGGTGCGCAAGAGGCCCCGCTGCTCGAAGCAGCGGAGCGCCGCGTCCAGAAGCGCCTCCCGGCGCGCCACGCCGTTCTGTCGAGCCACGGCCATGGCCCCTCCCCTACCCCAGCCGCGAACCGCTGGCCAGCCGGCCCAATTGGAGGATTCTTCCAATTTAATCTTGGAAGTTTCTTCCATTTTGTTTACCTTCCGGTTGAAAGCGAGGTGTCGCATGAAGCTGGGGCTGGAGAAGAGAGCCGCGCTGGTGACCGGTGGCTCGCAGGGGATCGGCAAGGAGGTGGCGCTGCAGCTCGCGGCCGAGGGGGCGCGCGTGGCGCTCACCTACCGGAGCGAGCGGCAGAAGGCCGCGGAGGTCGTCCAGGAGATCGAGGGGCGAGGCGGCGAGGCGGTCGCGCTGGAGCTTGACCTCGGGTCGGTCGAGTCCGTCAAGGCGGCGGTCGCGGCCACCGTGGCGCGCTTCGGGCAGCTCGACGTGCTCGTCAACAACGCGGTCCGCTGGAGCGAGCGTTTGCCCTGGGAAGCGCCGCGCTTCGAGGACATCCCGCTCGCGGAGTGGCAGGGCGTCATCCACGACAACATCGACGGCGCCTTCGCTGCGATCCAGGCCGCGGTGCCCTCGATGCGCGCCCGCGGATGGGGGCGGATCGTCAACATCTCGTCGGGCGTGGCGCTCGACGGGGTGGTCGGCGCAGGGCCGTACGGCGCCGCGAAGGCGGCGCTCCACGGGCTCACGTCCGTGCTCGCGCGCGAGCTCGGGCCGCACGGGATCTTGACCAACGTGGTGGCGCCGGGCTTCACCCTGACCGACAAGGTGAGCGCACAGGTATCACCGGAGTTCGTCGCGCAGCGCGGGAAGGCGTATCCCGTGCGGCGGCTGCTGCGGTCGGAGGAGGTGGCGCCGACGATCGTGTTCCTGTGCTCGGCGGCGAACACCGCGGTCACGGGGGAGATCATCCGCGCGAGCGGGGGCCGACCGATGTAACCGATGTAACTGACACCCCCCGGTCACGGCGCCTGCGCGCCGTCCACCACGGCTGCGAACTCCGGATCGGTCAAGCTCTTCATGAAGGCCACGACATCGGCCTTCTCCTCTGGCGTGATGGTGAAAGCCCTGACGAGCGTGCTCTTGTTCGGGTTCTCGCTGCCCACGCCTGCGAACGGCCCGTCGTCGATGGTCCTGCCTCCTGCGGCGTAGTGGTCAATGACCTCCTCCAGGGTGGCCACGCTCCCGTCGTGCATATAGGGCGCCGTCAGCTCGACGTTGCGCAGCGAAGGCACGCGGAATTTCCCCTTGTCCGCCGGGTCGCCGGTGAACTCGAACAGCCCCTCTCCGCCGGATGGGTAGTCCCCGTCCGAGCCGAGGTTGTAGAGGCCGGTGTTGTGAAAATCCATCTCCGCCTGCTTCGTCTCGGCGCTCCGGAAGGCGGTCGTGAAGTTGATCCCGCTGTGGCAGTGATAACACTCGAGCCGCTCGGAGAAGAAGAGGTCCATGCCGCGCAACGCCGCCTCCGACATCGCGCCCGCCTCTCCGCCGTAGGTATACCGATCGTACGCGGAGCGCCCGGAGAGGAGCGTCCTCTCGAACGTCGCGATCGCCTTCACGACGGTATCGAACGTGATCGACTCGCTCTCGCCGGGGAAGGCAGCGACGAACGCGGTCTTGTACGCCTCATCGCCGCGAAGCCGGCCGAGCACGACGTCCTCGGCCCCGGTGATCCCGAGCTCGACCGGGTTCTCGCCGAACATCGGGACGAGCGCCTGCTCCTCGAGCGACGACAGCGTGGGGTTGCCCCACGTGAGCAGCGGGAAATAGGCGACATTGGCCAGCCCCATCGCGTTGCGCGGGATCGTGTCCCCTGTCGAGCCGGTCGGGGTAGGCTTGCCGTCGGCAAACCCCCTGTCGCGCTCGTGACACGAGGCGCACGCCATGGTGCCGTTGCCCGACAAGCGCTCGTCGAAGAACAGGGCACGCCCGAGCGCGACCTTCGCTTCGCTCATCGGGTTGTCGGGCGGCACCCACGGCTTCGGAAAGCCGACGGGCAGGGCGAGCTCGTAGCCGTCGACCGGCAAGGTCGCTTCCGTCTCGCCCCCACACGACGCCGCCGCGAGCGCGACGAGCGCCGCCGACGTGCTCGCGCGGATCACTCCAGCAGAATGCGGCGCTGTTCGTTGTGACACAGATTACACGCTCCAGAGATGGTTGGAAACGGCATCTCGTTCGTCCCCTCGCCGTCCTGGGACCGCAAGAAGAAGAAGAGCGCCTGGTCCGGGAAGGGCAGCGGCTCGGTCGTGAAGAAGTTCCCGTTCCCGTCGATGGCAACGGAGAGCACGAGATCTCCCTCACCTCCGCCGGCCGTGCGGAGCTCGACCGTTCCGCCTGTCGCCGGCGTGCCCGACGGCCCGTACACCGTTCCGGCTGTGGTGAAGAGCCCCTTGCCAGGCCCATGGGGCTGATGGCAGCCGAAGCAGTTCTGCCCCATGTTGTGGCTGCGCTTCTCCGCAGCGGCGCTGATGTTCTCCACGTTGAGCGCTGGATCGCGCTCGAAGCGAGGGTCGCCCGGGAGGACCTCTGCGTCGCTCGGCTCGTCCATGTCGTCGTCGGAGGCACCGCAGCCGGCAAGCGCACAGACCCATAGCGGCGCGAGCAGACAGGTCGCTGTTCTAAGGATGTACATCTCACTCCACCCGGAAGGCGGTCTGCGCAGCGGACGGGTTCACGCCGTCGAAGCCCATGCCAAGCGCGTTGAAGACGGGCGGGCACTCTGGATCGCCCTCGAACGACATGCAACCGGAGGTGCGATCCGTCTCGCCGTCGATCTGGTGGTCGAGGTCGGACTCAGCATAGAATCTGGCGATATCGAAGACGATGGTGCTCGACTCCGGATCGACCCCGTCGATACGTATATCGGCGAGGTTGTCAGCGGCGCACGAGTAACCCTCGCTCACGGTCCCCTCGCACTTCGTACCCCCGAGGTGGAAGAAGTAGGTCGGGTTCATCGTCGAGATGAGGTCGAGGCGCACGAACTTGTAGCCACCCTTCCACGACCACCACATGCCGGGAATGTTCAGGGGCGCCGGGGCTGTCGCCGCGTCGAGGTGGTTCATCTCCGGGGGCAAACCCACGTTGAACCTGACACCGACGTAATCGCCGGCGGGCGCGGTGCCAACAACCTCGGTCCTCGTCTCCGGGCTGCCGGTCTCACAGGAGCCCGTGCCGTCCTCGAAGTCGAGGAACGCGATCTTGTCGCGCTGCCATTGGCCATCCTGCTCAAGCGCGAGGGGCTCCTCGGACCCGTCCCCGCGAACAAGGCGCACGTCGTAGACGTACATGCGAAAATCGAGCGCATTGACCGCCGATCCGGTCGTGCCGACTCCATCGAAGGTGTCGGTGCAGGAGAACGGCCTGTCGCCGACCTTGGCGGCGAAGCTCAGGGCGAACGTCTTCGAGATGACATCCTCATCGCTCCCGCCGCATCCGCTCAGAGCCGCGAGACAGGCCACGCTGAGGAACGTGACACGAGCCATTGAACCAACCATCGGGCAACCTTTCAAGCTACGAGGGCACAACGGCGTCACCACCGCAATGGAGCGGAGCGTACTCGAAACTCGGCTCTCCGGGGTGCAGCAATTTGTCGCACCTCGTGACCGTCTTTCAAGGGGCGCCGGCGGTATCCGGGCGAAGAGTTTTACACCGCGGCCGCTGCGCCGCGGTCATAACGAGATGTCCTTGCTGAGCCTCCTCTCCAATCAACCGGGAAGACGGGTGCACTCAAGCGTCGCGCTCCCGGAGCTCGTCGTCGAGGCGATCGTCGTACTCGTCGCGGACAGCCGCAAGGGTGCCTCCGGACGGCGCGGCCTGCGCAGCGTTGCTCCGCCATGAGCGCAGCAGGGCGAAGATGCCGAGAAACGTCACTGCGATGCCCAGCAGCAATCCCAGCGCGACCTTGCCGAGCGTGCCTGACGAGGGCGCCGCGCGGAGGCGTTCGCCGTAACGCGCCACGAGGTCCTGCTCGATGGCGTCGGCCACCTCGCCCCGACGGAGACGCGTATGGATCTCGCGGCGAAGATCGCGCGCTACCTCCGATTCGTGGACATCGAGCGTCTGATCCCAGCAACAAGGCGCTAGCAGACGCGCTGCGAGCGCCCTCTCGCCAGGCACCGGGGTCGAGTCGACGAGCTCCGAGGCGGCCTGGCTGGGCGGCGCGGGCTCGGCGCTGCCGGTGAGCGCCACGCCAGCGAGGGCGACGGCCAGCGTTGCCACGTGGCGCCAGCGTGAGCTCTGCAGCGACCGGAGGCCCACCGGTCTGCTTACCTTTCGCGCGCCGTGAGGAAAACGGGCCGGGTCATTGGCCGACCTGCCGCGGTCTCGCTGGATCATCGTGAAACAGGCTAGCGTCACCCGCCGCCAAGGTCCTGCGACACGATGTCGCGCTTGTCGACGGCGCGGCGATGTGCGCGCCGAGGGCCAAGATACGACTGCATCGTTCGACGAGGTGCGACACCTTGACGCATTGCCCACCCCAGCCGACGACATCGTGCCCTCTTGGGCAAGCGCGGCACGACGGAGGTGCTGACCTCGACCGCTAGCTCGCCATGGCGCCCGCCCGGATCAGGCCGAAATGGCTCATCACCTGCATCAGGGGGGCGTCGTCCTCTATGTTCATTCAACGGATGAAGCCTGCTGATATTGAGACAGCTGTTCGAGGATCCAGCGCTCCCACGGGCGATCGTCGATCTGGCGAGCGACGACGAGCTGCTCTCTCCGGAGCTCGATCGCGCGAGACCAGTCTTGCTGCTGCACGCACCAGCGAGCGAACGTGTCGAGCGCCAAGCATTCTGTAGCGCGATCACCGACCTTGTAGCCAGGCGGGAAGCATGCCGGAGCGGGATCGAGCGCTTGGCCAGTTCCGCGCGCGTCGAGACGACAAAGCGCGTCTAGCTGCTCGAGGGTGCGGACCTGGCGCTCGCGATCGCCAAGTCTGCGGGCAATGTCGAGCTGCTCCGATCGAAGCTGGATCGCGCGACGCCAATTTTTCCGCTTCGCACACCAGCGGGCGAACGCGTCGAGCGTCATGTATTCACCTCCGAGATCCCCGCGCTCACGAGCGCTCGCCAGGAACTGCTCGTGTGCCGCGAGCGATTGGCCGGGCTCTCCGGCATCAAGGCAGATGCTAAGCTTCTCCTGTACGAAGATCCGGCGCGAGGTGTCTCCGAGGCGATCGGCGACAGCGAGCTGCTCCTTGCGGAGCAGGATCGCACGATGCCAATCTCTCTGCTTGACGCAAAAGTCGGCGAATCTGTCGAGCATCACGTACTCCACGGCGCTATTACCAAGTTCCCGAGCGTGCGCGAGGGCCTGCTCGTGAAATTCCCTCGGAGCGTCGCGCATATCGCCGCGCTGCGCGACAGAGCGCACTGCGCTCGCGTAGGCGCTCTCATCTCCGCCGAGGTGCTTCACCGCGGCCATACCGCTCTGTGCCCAGTGATAGCTCCTGTCCAGTTGTCGTCCCTTCCAGCAGCAGGGGGGCAACAGGGGAAGATCCCGACAGATGACCGCCCCCATATCGTCTTCCTCCATGACCGCAGCCGCCCATGCTTGCGCCGCGTCGATACTGGCATCTTCCAGGTCACAGAACGCAGAGAGCTGATGGTCCGATTGCATCATATGAAGCTTGCCCCAGAAATGCTCGGCATGGCGCCGTGCTGCCTCGCGGAGGAGGGTGGCGTCCGCATGAGAGCGAGCATGCGCACCTGAGCCGCCTTGCATTCGGAAGCGATCTGCGGTGTCGTTCCGGAGAAGCAGTCCGCGATGCACCAGCGTGCGCAGCGCCGGCTCGATCGCCCCCGGCTCCATGGCGCCCACCGCGGCGGCCGCCTCTTGCCCGAAATCGGCAGGGAAGACGCTCAGCATGTACCAGAGCGCGCGCAACGGTGCGTCCATACGGTCGAGCGCCCAGAGGTGCACGGCCTCCACGGGGTCCGCTCGTTCGCGTTGTTCCTGAAGCGGAGCTATGGATTCCGCCGTATCGCCAACCTCTGCGTTCAAGGTGCAGGCGGCGATGTAGATGGCCAGCGGAAGGAAGGCACAGGCATTCGATACTTCGTGACCGGCTGCCTCGTCTAGTCGTGGACAGAGACGTCGCACAAAGGCGTGTGCGTCGTCGGGGGCCATGGCATCAAGATAAAACGTCTGCATACCAGGGACGGTGAGCTGCTCGCGGCACGTGACGATGAGCAGGCTGCCTGGCGGGGGTATGAGTGGCTCTACCTGCGCAGCGTCACGTGCGCCGTCGAGCAGCAGCAGCACCCTTCGGTGCTCGAAGATCGATGCATAGAGAGTCGCGAGATCAGGCTGACTATACTGCAGCCTGGAGATATCGCGCTGCCGTGTCAGCACGCTGATCACCTCGGCCATGACGGCCTCGGGCGGCGAGGGGACGAGGCTCGCGCCCCTCAGGTCAATCTCGATCTGCATGTCGGCGTAGTGGGGCGCAAGCTCGTGGGCGAGGTGACGTGCAAACGTAGTTTTTCCGACGCCCGAACGACCGTAGACGACACACCCCGTAGACCCGAGCCTCTCCAGGCACGCCAGCACCTCGCGCTCGCGGACGATCTGCTGCCCCGGAGGTATGCCAACCTGTCGCAGCCGAGCGGGGCCGTCAGGGCGCACGTGGAAGGCAGCGTGAACAAATCGTCGCATGGTCTCGCTGTGTGTCCATCCATCAGGTTCATCGAGCGGAGCGTAAGGAGTCGCCTTGGACCCGCGACTCCTTTGCGCCAATTCCTGCCGTTCCAGTGCCTCCAGAGCAAGCGCTTGCCTCAAGCCGCCCACCCCGCGTCCCAGCATCCCGGCGGATAGCTGGACCCGCTCAGCCTTGGCGCGCAGCGCATCGACCAGCGCCCGCGGCATTGCGAGCTCCGCGGCGACGGCCCGAATGCCCCGCGCAACGTTCGCCCACGCCTCGCTCTGGACGCGCCAGCTCCTCACCGGCTTTCCACCCGCGGGGAGCACGTCCAAATGGCCGAAAGGAGCGTCGTGCCAGTCGCACGCTTCAGCGATGATCGGGACGACCCGAGCGTCACCGCAGGAATGGCGCTCCAGCGCTCGTTTCATCTCCTTCTCGTAGCAGTCGTCGGAGCCCAGGAATCGGGCGCTCACGAGGAGCAGAAGCAAGCGTGCCGCCTCCAGCCGGACCGCAATCACGGCGTCCGCCTCTTGCCCGGCGATGACCTGTCCGCGGTGCCACGTGCGGATCCATCCTTGCCGCTGGAGCAAGCTCATATGGACTTCGAGCCGGGCACGCAGGACCTCGTCCGCCGGTGCATACGAGATGAACACCTCAACGGGCTCTACCTCGGACATGAGACCAGGCTAGCACAGGCGCAGCCGAACCGTGCCACGCGTTCCGGTGCGCGAAAGCCCCGAATAGCACGGCTTCTTCTCCGACGCCCACGCGACGCTGGCGCCCTGGTCGACGATCCAGAGGAAGCGCGATTCCTGCCTCAGGTGCGCGATGTCGGGCGCTGTCGCGCGCGCCACTGCCACGGAGTTTCGACACGCATGGGGATGGCTCGCGCGTTCGATATATCCCAATAGGCCCCCAGCGGCGGAAGACGCCTCGGCTGCTCGTCGAGGTGGCCGAAGGAGCAAACCGCGGACGCCGACGAGCCGGGTGGCCAAGTCCCCCTCACCGCGCCTCCCGCGCCTCCGCCACCACGAGCGCGCTCTTCCGCCCCACCCGATATGTCCTCACCGGCTCGCCCCGGACGATCCGAGCGTGCTCGCTCCAGCGCGCGGCCTCCCCGTCTGCGACGCGCCGGGCAGCGCGCTCGGCGAGCCGCTCGGCGATGCGCTCCACCCCGCGGCGGACGTTCGCGCGCTGCGAGCGCTCATCGGCGACGCGCACCGTGATCCCGCTCGGCCGGTGGTGGATCCGGACCGCTGACAGGGTCTTGTTCACGTGCTGCCCTCCTGGCCCGCTCGCGCGGCAGGCCGAGATCTCGAGCTCGCCGAGATCCACGCCTGCGCCCGCCACGGCGTCCGCCCCCGCAGCGTGGACCGCCACCCCCGCGAACCACCTCTTGCGCGCCGCCTTCCCCCGCGCCGCGCTCCGATCGACCAGCGCGTGTGTCCCGAGCTCGCCCTCCAGGCAGCGCCGCGCGTCGCCCTCCACCAGGATCTCGACCGAGGCCGGCGCGCCCTCGTCGCCGTGCACCGTGACGTCGACCACCGCGAGCCCGCGCTCCTGGCAGAGCGCCTCCATGCGCTCGGCGAGCCGCGCCACGAAGCGCCGCACCTCGATCGGCCCCCGCCCCGCGCTGATCTGCACCCACGACCGGCTCATCGCTTCACCGTGAGCACCGGCACGAGCGGCGCGACCGGCGTCGCCAGGCCGGCCTCGACCAGGCTCTCGATCACCGGCTCGATCGGCTTGTACGCGTCCGGGTGCTCCTCGAGCAGCAGCGCCGGATCGTCGCACACAACGCGGCCGCCGAGCTCCGTGCGGGTGAGCTCGCGCCGCCGGTACCTGGCCGCGATCTTCTCGCGCGCCTCGCTGCGCCCCATCTTGCGGCCCGCGCCGTGCGCGACGGAGCGCAGCCCCGCCTCGGCGTCGCACGAGCGCATCACCCACGACGGCGCGCCGCGCGACCCGAGCACCACGGTGAAGTCGCTGCCCCGGGCGGGCGCGGCCCCCTTGCGGTGCACCCAGGCCAGCTCGCCGCCCACGGCCTCGCGCGCGACGTCGTTGTGGGTGAGGTCGAGCCCGCCCGTGATCGTCGATGCCCGCGAGGCGCCGAGCGCGCGCAGCATCCGGTACGCGAGCAGGAGCCGGTTCGCCCGCGCGAAGCGGCACGCGCCGGCGAGCTCGCCGAGGTACGGCTCGGCTGCGTCCCCCTCGAGCACCGCGCCGCCCCAGCGCTGCCCGAGCGCGCCGCCGAGCCCGCGCGAGCCGGAGTGCGCCAGGACGACGAGCTCCCCCGCGGAGAGGCCGAGGGCCTTCGCCGCCGCAGGGTCCCGCAGCACGCCGACCCGGGCGACCTCGAGGAAGTGGTTCCCGCCGCCGACCGAGCCGAGCGCACCCTCGTAGCCCGCGCGGTAGGGCGACGCATCCCCGCTCGGGCGAAGACCGTCCTCGGGCTCCGCCGCCGCGAGCCGCGCGAGGGCCTCGGGCACGCCGTCGAGCTCAGCGAAGCCGCGCGCGCCGCGCTCCCAGACCCGCTCGAACACCGCCCGCGGGTCGCACCCGGCGAGCGGATCGTCGTCCATCGCCTGCCGAGCGCGCCGCTCGAGGACGTCCGGCGCCATGCGGCCGATCGACGTCGCGACGAGCCGCACACCGCAGCCGGCGTCGCCGCCGATGAGCTCCGGGACGACCCGGTCCGCGAACGCGAAGGCCGCGCCGATGGGGATGCCCCGCCCGGCGTGCAGGTCCGGCATGCCCACGGCGCGGACGCAGCCGGGCAGCGCGGCGACGCGCCCGAGCTGCTGGACGGCGTTGCCCTCGAGCCAGACGTCGTCGCGGGCGACCAGGCGGGCATGGGCAGGAAGGACTGCGCTGTCGGCGGGGGCTTTCATGGAGATCTCCGGGGCAAGCGGCAAAGGCGGCAAAGGCGGCAAAGGCAGACGCACACGCGGATGGGAATGCCCATGGGAATGCGGAGGAGACTTGCGGCTTCCGTGCCAGCGCGCGGCCCGCCGCGACGCCGGCAGAACGCTTCAACATGGTGCACCACGCACCAGATAAAGTGGTACATCGTGCACCATACCTGGTGTACGGTGCACCAGTGAATCGCCTCCTCCTCACCTGGTCGGACGCGGGCACGCTCGGGCCGGCGCCGGCGCACCACGGCCGCCGGCCCGAGGGCGATCGCGGGCCGGTGCTGCGGCTCCTCGACCAGGAAGAGAGCCGCTACGACGCGATCGTGGTCCTCACCATCCCGGCGGGCGAGGCGCCGTCGCAGGCGCTCGTCGAACGGGCGCGGGCCCGCGCGCAGCGGATCGAGCTCCGGGTGGTGGACGTCGACGATCCGTCGGACCACGCGAAGCTGTTCCGGGCGCTCGGGAAGCTCTCGGCGCAGCTCAAGCGCGCCTTTCCGCCGGCGGCGTGGGCGACAGACATCCTGCTCTCGGCCGGCACGCCGCAGGCGCAGACGCTCTGGGTCATCCTGGTGCAGGCGGGGATCCTGCCGGCGCGCATGCTCCAGGTGATCCCGGCGGCGTTCGTGCCGCACCCGCATCCGCGGCCGGTGCGCGAGGTCCGGCTCGATATCGAGGGCTTCCCGGAGATCCGCGCGCTGCGCGAGGAGGTCGTGCGCCTGCGGGCCGAGGCGCGCACGCGCGACACGATGCTCGTCGGCGAGAGCGAGCCGATGCGCTTCCTCCGCGCCCGCATCGCCCGGGTCGCCACGACCGACGTGCCTGTGCTGATCGTCGGCGAGACCGGGACCGGAAAGGAGCTCGCGGCCAGGGCGATCCACGAGCACAGCCCGCGCGCGAAAGGGCCGTTCATCGCGGAGAACTGCAGCGTCTTCGCCGAGGGCGTGCTCGCGAGCGAGCTGTTCGGCCACGAGGCAGGCGCCTTCACCGGGGCCGCGGGGCGGCGGCGCGGCGTCTTCGAGCAGGCGCACGGCGGGACGCTGTTCCTCGACGAGATCGGCGAGCTGTCGCCGCGGGTGCAGGCGTCGCTGCTGCGCGTGCTCCAGGACGGGACGCTGCGGCGGGTGGGCGGCGAGGCGAAGATCGAGCTCGACGTCCGCGTCCTCGCGGCCACCCACCGCGACCTCGCGGCGATGGTCGAGGAAGGGACGTTCCGCGAGGATCTGTATTACCGGCTCCGCGGCGCGATCATCGAGGTTCCCCCGCTGCGTGCGCGGGGTGGCGACATCGAGGTGCTCGTCGACGCGTTCCTCGATGAGGTGCAGTCGCGGCGCAAGGGGCGCGGGCTCAAGGTGACGCGCGAGGCGCTGAGGAGCCTTTACCAGCACGCCTGGCCGGGCAACGTGCGGGAGCTGCGCGCCGAGGTGCAGCGGTGGGGCGTGTTCTGCGAGCACACGGTCGACGTGGGCGACCTCGCGCCGGAGATCGCGTCGCCGGCGGCGCGGCCGGCGAGCGGCGGCGCGGGCGGGATCGCGCGCGCGACGGCGTTGGAGGCAGGCGGCGAGGAGGTCGCGCCGCTCGCGGAGGCCGTGGCGTCGGCCGAGCGCGCCGCGATCGGGCGCGCGCTCGAGGTGCACAACGGGAATCTCTCGCGCGCGGCGCGCGCGCTCGCCATCGACAGGAACACCCTGAAGCGCAAGATGGCGGCATATCACCTCGGCAAGGGCGACGGACCGCGCGCGTGGCCACTCCGGTGAGCTTCGGTAGAATCAAAACCAGCGCCAGCGGCACCTGCACCACGTGCGAGCCGATGTTGAGCTTCTTGTTCCTACGGCTTCCGTGAGCCAAGCCCTGACCGGTCTTCGCGTCTGGCAACGACCTTCCCATCAGGAAACGCGAACGTTCGCCCGGGCCACCAACGCCTCCGAGGCCGCGAGGAACGCGCTCACGTACGAGCTGTCCGTCAGCCTGGGCGTCGGCAAGACGGCGAAGCCCGTCTGGTTGAACATGGCGCCGCTGTACGCTTCCAGATCGGGAGAAACGAGGAGCGGCGCCAGACGCTCGGCATACGTCTCCGGGCTGGGAGTCATGAGCCCGATGATCGTCTCCATGATGCGCGACTTCAGCGTGTCTTTTCCGAAGAAGTTGTCGCGGATGTTGGTCTTGATGAGCCCGGGATTCAGGCCGAAGAAGGTCGCGCTCGAGTAGCGCTTCGCCGCGTCGAGGACGAGCATCTCGTTACCGGCGACGGTGTTCATGTGGACCGGCATGGCGACGTAGGACTTCTCGGCGTTGAGATCGTCGAGCGTGCCTGCTTGGCCGGTACCGGGGAAGCCCATGATGAACACGCGCGGCTTCATGAGAGCCGCCGGCCGGTCCTTCCCGAGACGCGGGGCGATCTCGCGGAGGATCACCAACCTGCTCAAGTAGCTGACTGCCATGTCCCGCTCGATGCCCTCCGCGGTCTCCTGGCGCTTCGGCGCAGCGAAGATCCCGGTGGTGAAGACGACGAGGTCGAGCTTCTCCGCCGGCAACGCCTTGGCGACGCGCTCCGCCTCGCGCATCAGGCTCAGGTCCGCCTGGATGAATTCGATCCCCGGCACACCGGAGTCGCGGAAGGTCTGGCCAACGACCGTCACGCTCGCGCCCCGAGAGGCCAGCACGCGGCTGATCGCACGCCCGAGACCGCCGGTTCCGCCGACGACCGCGACCTTCCATTCTTTCAGATGGAGGCTCGCGGTGTCGATACGATGCCACGCGATGCTCTTGTCTCTCTTCATGACGCTCAGAGTCCTTCCTTCACCACGTACTCGCGCACCGTGGTCGGCCGAATCGACGGGTACCGGTCGTTCATCAACTCGTCGAGCTTGCCTTCGCCGCTGAGGATCGACCGGAAGTACATGAGCGGCAGGTAGGCGAGGAGGTTCGCGGGGCCGGCCTTCTGAAGTTCGTCGATGCGTGCGTCGAGCTCCTCGAGCGAGCCAAGCCGCTCCACACGCAGCTTCTTGCCCGACCCCGACTCGTACGCATGGACGAGTCCCTCGAAGTCGAGGACGTCACCTGCGACGGAGAAGACGCGCGGGACGGGCCTTTCGTCGATGGCGACCTCCGCGGTGTACCGCGCCGTGTCCGCGTAGGTGGTCCAGTCCATCGGCTGCTTGCCGTCGCCCCAGACGTAGGCCGTTCGCTTGTCGACGTCGATGACGCGGATGAAGCCGAACAGCACGCCACGATCGAGGAACCCGCCGTTCAGCACGTGGACCACCTCGACATCGCCGCGCTCGGCGTCCGCGACCAACGCGAACTGGCGCCGCATCTCGGACGTGGGGATATGGCCGGGCTTCACCTTGAAGAGGTCGAGCGAGTAATCCGACGGGATGAAGCGTTTGACTCCGGCGTCCCGCGCCGCGCGCAAGAGGTGCGTCTGGCCGTCGATGATGACATCGGCGCCGCCTTGAACCGCGGAGATGATGGTCGATGCGCCCTGGCAGAGCGAGGCCAGGGCGCCGCCGGCATCCGCCCCGAGCGCGCCCTCGACCACCTGTGCACCCCGCTTCTCGAGCGCAGCGACCTTGTCGCGACTGCCCTGGCGAACGAGCAGCCGGAGCTGAACGCCCGGCTTGTCGAGCACCGCGTTGCCGATCAGCGTTCCGAGGCTGCCCGTACCGCCAACCAATGCGATCGTCTGCTTGTTCATCGTCGTCTCCCTCGATCAGGTCACGTTCGTGGGTTCGAGCCTGCCCATGTGGCCCGCCCGATAGCGCTCGATCGCTGACGCGGTCTGTCCCTCGCTGTTCATGAGCCCCGCGACGGCGCGTCAGGCGTAGTAGGAGGCGACGAGGTCGCCCGGTGCGCCGGCGTCGTCGGTACGGAAACGGGTCATGGGCGCCATGACCAGGCGGTTGGGCAGGGTGCAACGGCCGACCTGGACGGGGGTGAAGAGGCGACCCATGGTGTACTCCTCTGCGATGGGCGTCCTATCGCGCAGGCCTCTGGTTTGTTTCTTTCTGGAAAGAAATAAACTCTGGGCTAGGAGCTGTCAAGCCCGCGAGTGTCACCATGGGAAGACCGAAGGAAGTCACGGATGAGCAGATCGTCGTCGCTGCGCGGCACTGTTTCCTCAAGCGCGGCGCGGGCGTGTCGGCTGCCGACATCGCGCGCGAGCTGGGCGTAAGCCACACCACGTTGTTCAACCGATTCGGCTCGAAGGAGGCGCTGATGATCGCCGCCCTCGGGCCGCCCAAGGAGGTCCCGTGGGTGGCTGCGCTCGAGGCTGGGCCCGACGACCGCCCGATCCGCGAACAGCTCGTTGAGCACGCCAAGGTGATGTCCGCCTACTTCCAGGACCTGCAGGCGGGGCTCGGCGTGTTGCAAGCCGCCGGCATCGAGCCGGGGAAGGCCTACCGCGGGCGCAAGAGCGAGCCGGCACCGGCACAGGCGTTCCGCGCGCTTGTCGTGTGGTTGCAGCGCGCTCAGAGCCAGGAACGCCTGGCCAGGTGCGACGTCGAGACGCTCGCCTCGACGATCCTTGGCGCGCTGCACGGCTGGGCGTTCACCGCGCGCGTCTGCGGCGAATCGACGGCCCCTGCTGCCGGGGAGCGCTACGTCGAGCGCTTCATCGAGCTCCTGTGGAACGGAATCGGAGGAGGCAAGCCGTGAGCGACAACGCCGCCCGTGCGCTCGACGCTTCGACCCGCACGGTCCGCATCGCCACGGCCGGGGCGTCCGAGGACCCGAAGAAGATGAAGCTGCCGCCGCGGCCGAAGAATGAGAAGAAGATGACGAAAGATCCCTGAGGAAGCGAACGACGCCTGCGATGCCTACGCCAGATGCACCCACGAGCACGCGCGCCTGGTTCACCCCTTGCATTGCCCCATCGAGCAAGCTGGGAGGTCGTGCGAATGCTGGCGCTCACATACCATGGGCCGAAGAACGTCCGCGTCGAGGAAAACCCGGAGCCTCGGGTTCAACACCCGAACGACGTGGTCCTGCGCGTGAGTCGCGCCACGATCTGCGGTTCTGATCTGCACCTCTATCATGGCTACGTGCCTGACACGCGCGTGGGGACCATCTTTGGCCATGAGTTCACCGGCGTCGTGGAGGAGCTCGGGGCCTCCGTGCAGACCCTGAAGCGCGGCGACCGCGTCGTGGTGCCCTTCAACATCGCCTGCGGGACGTGCTTCTTCTGCCAGCGAGAGCGCACCTCCGCCTGCGAGAACACGAACCCGCTCACCACGCTCGCCAGCGGGATCTTCGGTTATTCGCACACGACCGGCGGCTACCAGGGCGGCCAGGCCGAGCGCGTCCGCGTCCCCTTCGCCGACGTCGGCCCCATGAAGATCCCCGACGACCTCTCGGACGAGGACGCGCTCTTTCTCTCGGACATCATCCCCACGGGGTACCAGGCCGCGGAGATGGGGGACATCGGCCCCGCGGACACCGTGGCCGTCTTCGGCTGCGGGCCCGTCGGCCTCGTGGCCCAGCGGTGCGCATGGATCCTCGGCGCGCGCCGGGTCATCGCCGTCGATTCGGTCGGTTACCGCCTCGATTTCGCGCGCCGGCACAACAAGGCAGAGACGCTCGATTTCAGCGCGACCCCTGATGTCGTGTCCGCGCTCCGGGACATGACCGATGGCCGCGGGCCGGACGTCTGCATCGAGGCGGTCGGCCTCGAGGCGAACGGCTCGGCGCTGCACGACGTGCTGGGCAAGGCGCTCAAGCTCGAGGCCGGGTCGCCCGTCGCCCTCAACTGGGCGATCCAGTCGGTCCGCCGCGGCGGGCGGGTCTCGATCATCGGCGTCTACGGGCCGCCGTGGAACCTCATCGACATGGGCGCGGCCATGAACAAGGGCCTGACGATCAAGACCGGGCAGTGCGACGTGAAGCGGTACATGCCCCGCCTGCTCGAGCACATCCGCAACGGGCACATCGACCCGAGGGCGCTCATCACCCACCGCGTCCCGCTCGAGGCGGCCGCGGAGATGTACCGGGTGTTCGCGGCGAGGACCGACGGGATCCTCAAATGCGTGCTCATTCCGCGGGGGACCAAGTGAGCTCTGCCATCGAGGAGGAGGCGATCATGGAAGCCGAGATCGTGCTGCCGAGGGAGCTGCCATACTGGGGAGTCGATCTTTGCCTCGAGGACAGGCCCGGCGTCCCGAGGGAGGTGCCGCCGCGCCTCCTGGAGAGCGCGCACTGGCTCGAGCCCGAGCAGCAGCCGATCGAGGGGCTGGTGCTCAGGCACCCCGGGCGCGCCCGCCCGACGCCGGTGTTCAGCACGGCATTGCCGCCGAGAGGAGCGAGCGGCGCGCTGCGCCGCATCGCCTACAAGGTCCCGGATCACCGGCTCTCCCACTGGGTCGCGCTGTTCATCGCGGATCGGGTCGACGTGATCGAGAGCCTCCCTCTCCTGTTGAAGAGGCGGGCCGTCAGGGCAGGCAAGCCCAGGCGCACGGCGTCACAGCGCGCATGACGGAGGCCCCCTGAGGTGGGTGTCGCCGTTCGTGGATCATAGCTCCGGGATGCCGAGCAGCTCGGCGGCTTCGACCATGCTGCGGACCAGGGAGCCCTCCACGGTGTCATCGCTCTCGCGCTGAACCAGCGAGAAGAGCTGGCCGAACGGGGTCTCGAGCTGCGCCGCCGTCGGATCCTCGGAGCTCCACATGTCGGGCACCGGCGGCAGCGCGTCGCCGGAAAGCGCGGCGTAGGCATCCTCGAGCCGCTCGAAGCCATCGAGGACCGCCTGATCGACCGCGGCGGCGTCGCCCTCCTTCGAGAGGAGCCAGCGCTGGAACGCATTGTAGGTCAGCCTCCCGGCTGCGACGTTCGCGCGCATGTCGGCGAGGGTGTACTGGGCATAACGGGACTCCTCCTCGCCCGTGGCGGCCTTTGCCACCTTCTCGACCTGCTCGCCGAGCGAGCCGATGACCCCCCGGAACGCCGACGGCGCGTCGAGCGCCAGCCCGCGAAAGTCGGATTGCATCTTCTTCGTGTCCGCCACCAGGCGGGCGCAGAGGCCGCGCTTGAACGCCTTGGCCTCGGCCTCGGTCGCGGGGAACGCCGCGGCGCGGTACCTGGCCCCGAGGCCCGACTCGAACTCAACGACCGCAGGCGGGATGGCGTCGGACCAGAGGATCCGCTCGATGGCGTGGACGCCGGTCACCCCTTCGCCGTCGAACGGATCGGCGTCAGCGGCCGTCTCGATGAACGCGTCATACCGGGCGTCGGTGGACTCATCGAGATCCCGGAAGATGACCGCGATCGCGCCCTCCACGTGCTCATACGCCCACCGCGCCTTCTTCCACTCGGCCTTCATCGCATCGACAGCGTCCTTGTCGGCTGCCGCGCTCCATCCGTCCTCGTCAGGCTCGGGCGCGGCGGCCTGCAGCGCCGCCGCCGCGGAGGCGAGGTCGTCGAGGTTCGTCTGGATGAACGCCTTCACGTCGAGCACGGCCTGCTCCTCGTAGCCAGGGGCGGCGAGCGGCTCCTCGCCGTCGCTCCCGCACGCGGCGAGCGCGAAAGAGGCGGCGATGGCAAGGTAGACGGGAAGACGCGCGCGATGGATGACCATGGGGAAGAGCTCCTGTCTTGGGGTGCGCTCGGAAGGAGCGCACAGAGTCGAACAGCGCCTCCTCAACGAGCCTTGTAAATGAACGCCATCCTCGCGAGGCACATCTCGTCGAACGCCGTATCCCCGAGGAACACGTCGACCGGGCTCGTTGTGTGTCGCTCTCTCAGCGCCGCCCGCAGATGCGGATTGTCCAGGGAATTGTCGTACGTGCACCTGATCTTCAGCGCGTCGCTCGGCGCGAGCCGCGGGAGGTCGTCCATCGCGGCGTCGACCTGGTAGAGGCGCTGCCATGTGAGATCCCAGGACGGGTCCTGCAGCAAGCACTCCTCGGTCTCCTGGCCGGAGGCCCCGCCCGCGTGCTCGATGTCGATCTTCACGTCGGTGCCGATGTAGTGCATGTGCGGGCCGACGCCGTAGACATGGAGGTCCGGCGTCGGGTGACCGTTCATCGTGGCAGGCAGCGTGTAGCGCATGCGCTCGACGTGGTCGTGAGCGCCTGCCGGGATGCGGAAGGAGGCGCCTCGCTCGTCGTCCGGACCGGGCTGCAAGCCGTCGCCGTTCGCGAACTGGCGAGCGTAGTTGCCGACGAGCGCGAAGAGCATCTCGTACTCGGGGCGCGACGGCGTGAAGCGCATCTGAAAGCGCGTCCTGTCCGGAGCTGCCGTCGCCCCGGCCGGGTGGTAATGGATCTGCATCACGAGCCGTGAGCCCGCCGGTATCGCGGCGCCTACGTTCGGTCCTGCGTCGAAAGGCCGACCGCCGGGCGCCCAGGCCGCGACGACGCCGCCCTCGACCCGCGGGCCACCAAAGCAGTCGTAGCTGCCGTCAGGGCCGGCGAGCGCCTCGCTCTCGCCTCGCTCGTCGAGGAACATCAACGCGTGGTGCACGATCTTCGAGTTTCCGACGAGGAAGCTCCATCCGTTCAGGTACCTTGTGTCCGGGAGCTTCGGATCCAGGACGAAGCAGCGAAACAGATCCGACTCGCCGCTCGCGACGAACGGCGCCATCGGCGCCAGCTCCAGCTCCGCGCCGTGGAGCTCATCCGCTCCCGACGCGAGGGGAGCCGGCGAGAGGGCGCGCTCCCCTTCCGGCGCCCCTCCTGCGCTCCACGCCTCGATCCTCGCGATCTCCTCGCCGCTGAGCCGGAGATCGGCCCTCCAGCCATGGCGAGGCCTGCACTCGTCCGTCTCGAACGCGCCCCACGGGGGCATCGTGCGCTCCCTCGTGACCTCGGCGATCAGGTCAGCGACGCTCTTCGCGTCCTCGTAGCTGCCCAGGCCGAACGGGGCGATCCCACCGGTGGCGTGGCAGCTCACGCAGCTACGCTGAAGGAGCGGCTCGATATCGGCGTGGAACGTCGGCGTCCCGCCGGCCGCGTCGGAGCCGCTGGAGCAGCCCGCGAGCGGAGCGGCGGTCAGGAGCACCAGCAGGAGGGCGGCTCGTCGCGCGCTCACCGGGTCCTCATATGGGGTCGTACACCTCGGCGTTGCACTCGATGGTGAGCTTCCCCGCGTCTTGCGTGCAGACCGGCGGGCTGTAGCAGTTTCCCACGCTCATGGATTCGGCGGCATCGCCGACGCAGTCGCACGACGGCTCCGGCATGCAGGGGCCAGGGATCGGATGACAGAAGAGCTGCGGCGGCGGCTTGAACGGCTCTTCGTGGGGCTCGTCGAGGATCTCGCAATACTGATCGGCCGATCTGCAGAAGTAGCTGCCGCAGGCGAAGGTCCCTGGAGGCGCGGCGGCAGCGGCGCACGTCTCGGCCGCGCCGATGCTCTGTCCTGCCCGCTCCGCCTCGCAGGCGCTCGCGTAGGCGCGACCGTCGCAGGCGCAGACCTGCGTGTCGCTCTGACACGTCGTCGGTCGCAACAGGCAAGCTCCGTCCTTCCCTCCACAGGCCCCCGGCGGATAGTAACAGAACTCGTCTTCGGCGCAGATCGTCCCGCTGCACAGCGCCGCCGCTGCGGGGCTCGGCCCGCTCCCGGCGTCATCGGCTCCGCATCCGACGAGCGCCAGCGCAGCGCTTGACCACAGGAACCCTCGGGCCACACCCCTGCCCATGGACAGATTCATATCAGGTTCTCCTGTCCCACCCGCAGATCTACCGCGCCCGCCGAGCACCAGCACATGATCGGTCGATTCAATGGAGGACCTTCTTCATAGGAGGAGCATCTTCGAGGATGCCAGTTCTCCCACCCAGGCGCACCCGAGGATTATGACAACGTCGCTGCAGCCCCGCCCGCGAGCAACGCGGATGTCAGGGGCACAAGGCCTGATCGACGTATGTCCTCGTCGAGCCTGTCAACGGGGAGAGGATCGAGTCGACAGGTTCTTCTACCGGCAGCGCCAAGGACAGTGGTGTGGAGATTAAGTGACAAATTGAGCTGCTGTCCTTCGGCGACGATCTGGTCCCCCGGGATCGCGCTCGTCGAACACGGCCAAGGCAGCGGAGCTCCTCCTTAATATATAGTTCTATCGGCGAGCTCGATGCCGTCCCGTCGGCTTTGCTCGAGCTCTCGGTGTGTCTGCAGCGTCGGCACGCACCAGGGCGGCTCGCTTTGAAGCCGCTGTGCGACGACACCAGACAGAGCGCTCGGGCCATCGGGCGCGAGCACCTGACTTGCATTCATACGCAATGATATCGCAACAATTTCTCCACGACAAAAATAAGAGTCCTTGCAATAGGGTAGATTTTCCATCCAGGGGGCAGATCTCTCGATCTCGACGGTGACGCCGTGAGCGCGGAGCCCCGTGCGCCTGGTGGAGAAGGAACGTATTCCATGGTGACACAAGGAGATAGGGATCAGCAGAAGGAGCCTCGTAAGGCTCCGCTCGCGCGGATGTTCGGCCTCGTGATCGGCGCCATCGTGCTGGCGCTGTCGATGGGGACCGGGGTTTCGGCGTGTGGCAGCGCGGGCGGCGACGAGGGCGCGAACGACGATCCGCAGGGGGTTTACGACGGGCAGGAGGAGGAAGGCGCTCTCGAGCCGAGCGAGTCGGCCTCTGCCGCGCTCAACGGAACGGTCTCGACGGATCCGAACCTCAAGATCGCCTTCATCGGGGACACGGGCACGGGGAGCAGCTTCACGAGCGTGCTGAACCTCGTGCTCAGCGAGGGCGCGGCGGCGGTCGTCGTCAACGGCGATATGTCGTACTCGGCCAACCCGACCACGTGGTGGAACAAGGTCGAGTCGGTCCTCGGCACGACGTTCCCCGTGTTCATCTCGCGCGGCAACCACGATGACTCCTCCTGGAGCGGCTACCTGCCCAAGGCGGCGAATCACCTCGGCGGCGCGACCCGGGTCGCCGGCGCGCACGACGCCAACTACAAGACCACCTTCCGCGGCCTCGTGCTCGTGACCGCCAAGAAGGGCGATAACGGGGCGACGCACATCACGCCGTTCCTCAACACGGACACGCACATCTGGAAGATCTGCCACTGGCACCAGAATCAGGCGGCCATGCAGGTGGGCGGTAAGGGCGACGAGATGGGCTGGGACGTCTACGAGACGTGCCGGAAGCAGGGCGCGATCATCCAGACGGGGCACGAGCACAGCTACGAGAGGACAAGGACGCTCACCAACATGACCTCACAGACCGTCGACCCCACGTGCAACGGCGCAGGGATCCTCTGCGTCGGAGGAGATGGGACGAACGGGCGGTCGTTCGTGACGGTCGCCGGCCTCGGCGGGAACAGCATCCGCACCCAGACGCGCTGTACACCGACCACGTTTCCGTACGGGTGCAACAACACGTGGGGATTCATCTACACCTCGAACCAGAGCGCGAACTATGGTGCTCAGTTCATCACCTTCAACGTCGGCGGCAACCCCAGGGCGGCCACGGGTTACTTCAAGACGATCAGCGGGACGACCGCCGAGACGTTCTCGATCACCCATGACTGAGCGTGCCTGGCGAGTCTCCCGATCGCAGTAGGGGTGCATGTTGCGCGAGCTCTCCCCCGGCCGCCGCGGGCTCCTAGCCGTCGCCGCGCTGGCCGCCGCTTCCCACGCGACGGCCCTCAGCGGCGGCTACGTCTGGCTCGATCACGCGCAACTCGGTGAGGGGCGCGCGCTCGCGGCGCCCTCCGGCTGGCCAGGGCTGTTCACCCGGGGCTTCGCGGACACCAGCTTCTACCGGCCGCTCATGGCGCTGTCGCTCTCCATCGACGCGGCCGTGTCAAAGACGCCCGGCTTTTTCCACGCGGTCACGCTCGGCTGGCATGCGCTCGCGTCGGTCATGACGACCGTGGCGGCGCGGGCCCTCGGCCTCTCGCCCCGCGCGGCGCTGGCGGCCGGGCTGCTCTTCGCGGTGCATCCGACGACGTCCCTTGTGGCTTCCGCGATCGCGTTTCGCTCGGAGGCGATGATAGCGGTCTTCCTCCTTGCGCTCGTCGCCGCGCACGAGGCGCAGAAACCCGCTCTCGCAGCCGCGGCGCTCTTCGCGGGTGCGCTCACGAAGGAGACGGCGTGGCTGCTCGGTCCGCTGTTCGTCCTGGCGCTCTCCGCCGGGCGACATCGGGAGGGCGGCTCCCCGGCCGATGGGGGTGCCGCCCGGCACGCCGGGCCGCGCCCCCAGGCCTCCTCCACCGACGGCGCGACGCGCCTGCGCCTGCTCGCAGCGGAAGGCGTCGCGTTCGCGGCCGCGACCGGCCTCCGCCTGCTGTACGCGCCCCGCTTCCGGGCCCAGCATCCCGCGCTGCCTCTCGACGAGAGCATCGGTACGAGGCTCGCCGCGCTCGGGAAGAGCGCCCTGGTGCTGGTCGTGCCGCTCGATCAGAGCATCTGCGATGCGTTCCGGATCACCCGCACGGCGAGCCTTTCGGCCCTCCTCGGCGCCGCCGTGCTCGGTGGGGTCGCGGTGCTCGCGTCACGACGGCGGGGCGTTGCATGGCTCTTCGCGCTTGCTCTCCTTCCTTCGCTCCAGCTCGTCCCGGTCATGCGCTGGTGGTCGCCCCATTACCTCTATGTGCCGCTTGCGTTCGGCGCGATGCTCCTCGCCGAAGCAGCCGACCGCCATGGCCGCCGCCTGTGGGCGCTGGTCCTTGTCCTCGGCGTGCCGTTCGCGGCGCTCTCGCTGCGCGAGGGACGAAGGTATGCGAGCGATGAACGCCTCTGGGCGCCGGAGGTGAGCCGCGAGCCCGCGTGCCGCGAGGGGCAGTTCTTCCTCGGCGACGTGGCCCGGGACGCTCGCGACTGGGAGGCAGCCGCGTCGCGGTACGAGCGAGCCGCGGCGCCCGACGCCGACCATCTCTCGTACGCCGATGAGCTCGCGGCGCTCCAGAACCTCGGCGCCGTGCGCTTCGCCCAGGAGCGGTGGGCCGACGCTCGCGCCGCGTGGACGTCCGCTCTCGAGCGCTCCGGTGACAATCGAGAGAAGCGCCAGATCACCCACAACCTCGCCACCGTCGCGCTTCGCAGCGGTGACCCGGCAGAAGCGGCCCGCCTGCTGGAGCCCGAGACGCGCCGCAACGATGCGCTCCCCGAGTCGCTCCTGATTCGAGCCAGGGCATTGCACGATCTCGGCCGCGAGGACGAGGCTGTCGAGCTCGTGAAGAGGCTCCAGGGCATGGCGCAAAAGCGCGCCCGCGCTCGGTGAGCCGCTCAGACCCGGCACATGCGCAGGCTGCACAGGAGTGGTGCGGATCTGCGCTCAGGTATGCGGCGGCAAGAGCCCCGGAGAGCCTCCCGCCGCCGCGTTCGGCAGGGCCTGCTCGTGCCGATCCAGCGTGGCACACGCGATGCCGGACCGCGACCAGGGCCCCCAGGGCCATCACGAGATGCGAGGAGCCGAGCGCATGTGCACTGGATGGATGGAAGGTAAGGGGAGCTCGGGCACGCGGCGCGTGATGTTCGGCGCCGCCGAGCAGGCGGCATGAAGGCCGCCGACGCGCTCGTGCTCTTCGGAGCGACAGGCGACCTCGCCTTCAAGAAGATCTTCCCGGCGCTGGCCGGGCTGATCCGCCGCCGCAAGCTGGAGGTGCCGATCTTTGGCGTGGCCAAGAGCCCGTGGAGCATCGAGCAGCTCTGCGCCCGCGTCCGCGAGAGCCTCGAGCGGGCGGGCGTGTTCGAGGCCGGCGTCTACCGCGAGCTGTGCGCGCGGCTCTCGTACGTGAGCGGGGATTACGGCGATCCGGCGACGTTCCACCGCCTCCGCGAGCGGCTCGGCACCGCCCAGCGGCCGCTCCACTACATGGCCGTGCCGCCTGACCTGTTCGAAGAGGTCGTCAAGGCGCTCGACCGCTCCGGCTGCGTGCGGCGAGGGCGGCTCGTCGTCGAGAAGCCGTTCGGCCACGATCTGGAGTCCGCTCGGGCGCTCTACCGCACGCTCGCGAGCGTCTTTCCGGAAGAGGAGATCTTCCGGATCGACCACTTCCTCGGCAAAGAGCCGGTCCAGAACATCGTTTACTTCCGCTTCGCGAACGCGCTGCTCGAGCCGGTCTGGAACTCCCACCATGTCGAGAGCGTCCAGATCACCATGGCCGAGAGGTTCGGCATCGAGGGCCGCGGCCGGTTCTACGACGCCACCGGGTGCATCCGCGACGTCCTGCAAAACCATCTCCTGCAGGTGCTCGCGTGCCTCGCCATGGATCCACCCCCGTCCGGGGACGCGGACGCCGTGCGCGCGGAGCGCGTCCGGCTGCTGCGGGCCATCACGCCGCTCGATCCGGCGCACGTCGTCCGCGGTCAATACCAGGGGTACCGCGGCGAGCCGGGCGTCGCGCCAGGGTCGCAGGTCGAGACGTACTGCGCCACGCGGCTCCGCATCCACACCTGGCGCTGGGCGGGCGTGCCGTTCTGCATCCGCGCTGGCAAGCGCCTCGCCGTCACGGCGACCGAGGTGCTCGTCCTGCTGCGGCGGCCTCCGCACGCCGTGTTCGAGGATGTCGGGCGCGGGGATCCCGACTACGTGCGCATCCGGCTCGCCCCGTCGCCGGAGCTCGCCGTCGGCGTGCGGATCAAGGCGCCCGGCGAGCTGATGGCCGGACAGCCGACCGAGCTGCTCGTGGCGAGCGACCTGTCCGAGGCGCTGGCGCCCTATGAGCGGCTCCTCGGCGACGCGCTCGCCGGCGATCCGACCCTGTTCGCGAGCCAGGCCGAAGTGGAGGCGCAATGGGCCGTGGTCGAGCCGATCCTGGACCAGGCGACGCCGCCCTCGCCCTATGAGCCGGGCAGCTGGGGCCCGGCCGAAGCCGACCGCCTCGTCGCCGACCTCGGCGGGTGGCGTACGCCCACCGTGGCCACCCCGCTGGCGAGGAGAGCCGCATGACCGGGATTCGGGTGCTGCTCGCCGACGTGGACGGCGCGCTCCTCACGCCTGATGGAGTGCTCACCCCCAGGGCGGAGCAGGCGGTGAGTCGCCTCCGCGACGCCGGCATCGACCTCGCGCTGATGAGCAGGCGTTCGCCGCGCGGCCTGCGCGTCCTGCTCGGGCGGCTGGGGATCGCGACGCCCGTCGCCGCGTTCGGCGGCGCCATGCTGGTGCGGCCGGATCTCTCCGTGATCGAGCGGCACCCGATGGACAACGGCGCGGCCGCGGTCGTCATCGCGACCCTGGAGCGACACGGCGCCGCGGTCTGGGTCTACCAGGGCAACGACTGGCTGGTGCGCCGCGCCGACGCGCCGCACGTCGCGCGCGAGCAGGCGGCCGTGCAGTGTGTCCCCAGGGTCGTCGAGCGCTGGGAAGGCGTCGTGGACAGCGCGGTCAAGATCGTCGGCGTCAGCGACGACGCCGAGGTGCTGGAGCGCGGCGAGTCGGACCTCCGGGGGGCCTGCGCGTTCTTCTCGGCGTCACGCCCCGTGCCCCATTGCATCGAGGTGATGCACCCGCGGGCCAACTCCGGAGAGGTCGCGAGGACCCTCTCGGCGCGCCTCGGCGTCTCCGGCGCAGCCATGGCCGCGATCGGCGAGCTGCCCGACCATGTGCTCATGTTCCGGGAGAGCGGGCTCAGCATCGCCATGGGGCAGGCGCGCGCCGTCGTGCAGCGGCAAGCCGACTTCATCACGCTGTCGAACGCCGAGGAGGGCTTCGCGCACGCCGTCGAGACCTGGCTGCTCGCCACGAGCGGTGGTGTCTAAGCGACGCGCCTCTGGCTCAAGAGGTCCCTGGCGAGGCGGACATAATCGGAGGTGGTGACGATCCCGACGACGTGGAATCGCTCGTCGACGACCGGGAGACACCCGATCTTCAGGTCGAACAGCTTGGCGGCAGCCTCGGCGGCGTCCGTGCCGGGACGCACCGTCTCGACCACCCCGTGCATGATCTTGTCCACGTGGAGCTTGGCCTTGTACTCGATCTCGTCGTCCTCCGACGGCACGCTGAGGCTCGCCGGCGACACATCGAGCACGTCATGCCGGCTGACGATCCCGACCAGCACGTCGCCGTCGGTCACGGGGAGGTGCCTGATCCGCTGGTGGTTCATCATCTGTTCGGCGCGCTCGACCGAATCGGTTGGAGCGACCGTGAAGACCGGGTGAGTCATGATCTCATCGACGCGCATCGGTTCCGACCTCCTCCGCCGCCACGCGGGGCGTCCCCGGCGGGCGGCGGGCGGCGCAAACCCAGCGTCCACGCCGCCCGCGTGTGGCCTTCCTCGGTCTGAGCATTCCGATCGGCCGTCTTGCCATCCCCCGCCGAAGACAGCGCCGCGCGCCCCCGAGGACGAGCGCTGGGCGCGGTCTCCGGCCCGGGGCGCCTGTCACATGCTGGCCACCGGCCGCTGTCGCGCGGCGGTGCCGATCAGCAGCATCGACGTGCCGCTGACGAGGACGTTGACGCCGACGAGCAGTCCGATCGCCCACGCCGCGGTGCTCGGCCAGCGCCACCAGATCAGGACCCCAAGCGCCAGCGCGAGCAGCCCGTCGAACAGGAGCCAACCCCAGGCGGGCATCTCGCGATGCTGGAGCGCGCGGACGATCTTGAGGAAGCCTTCCGCGAAGAAGAAGGCCGCGAGGATCAAGGTCAGCGTGACCGTGCCCGTCACCGGGAAGGCCACGATCAGGACGCCCGCTGCGATCTGGATCAGGGCGCCCGCGATCGACCAGCCGGAGTTGGCCCATCGCCGGTGCTGGATGGCGTGGATACCCTGGAAGAGACCGCTCGCCACCAGCACGGCCCCGATGGCGACCGCCGTGACCAGCGAGGCGATCACGGGCATGAGGATCGCGAGAGCGCCAAGCACCAAGAGCGCGATGCCGAGCCCGATGAACGAGCCGCGGTTCTCCCGCAGGGTGTGAGGCTCGACCAAATTCAATCCGAAGCTCGTCGTGCGAACAGGGTCCTCCCAGCGATCAGCCATGTGTGTACCCTCCTCTTCCCGGAGCTGGAGTTTCGCCGTAACCGCAACCGTCAATGGAAGCCCAGCGCCTCACCGGCGTGCCTGCTCGCCGCAACGAGCGCCACGCGCTCCGCCGAGAGCGCATGAGCCGGGCGGGGCACGGCAGGGTCGGGCCACGGCGAACAAGGTGCCGCCCCCGAACGGTGTCAAGTGACTCCAGAGCGGCCGGTCTCGCGCGCCCGTGATCAGGTTGCTCACCCCCTCACGCCCAGGGGATGGCGGAAGGCCCACTCCGCGGGGTGGTTCTACGAGCCATCAGCCATCCGTCATCCGTGCCGGCCGGGCCGCCCAGCCGGCGAGCCAACGCAGGAGCGCCGGCCCGCGCTCACTCGTACCACGTCGGCACGATCTCCCGCACCTCGGGCAGCGCGGCGATACGACAAACCTGGTCCCATGCCGCGTCCTCCAGCGCGCCATGGCGCGCGCTGCACTCGGCGTCTCCCGTGGGGAAGAAGTACAGGGTCTCTGCGGGCACATCGCATCTGGCGCGCCCCCTCGACGAGCCGGCCCGGATCGTGGGCGCGATGCCCCGCACGCGCGCGAGGAGCGCGGCGTCGCCCGACGGCAGGCAAAACTCCAGGGATCCATCGTTCACGCACCCCGTATCCTTGGTGAACGCGAGCTTCTGGGTCGGACACGACGGCGCAGGGGGCGGAGGCCCCTCGGCGGCCCCGTCCCCCGGCGTGGACGGCGGCGCGGACGTACAGCTCGCCAAGCACGCTATCAGCCAACGAGAGATCGCGAATCGTCGCATGGATCCACTCCAGGTGTGCTCCGACGGCGCACCAGCAGCCGATGGCGTGGCGCAGCCCGTCGAGCGATGCTGTCCGATCAAGACCTCCATAGCGTAGAGGACGCGAGCGTCCGAAGGCAACAGCCCTCTGCCCCGCTCCGGAGGCGGCGCCTCCTTCGCCGCGCGCCGCGCGACCCGCGACCCCGACGGCTTCGGGGGAGCCATCGTGTCGTTTTTCCACGGGGGCCGAATTGCACAGACGCTGGTTCTGTCACCCCGGAGGCACTGCAGTTTGGGCTTGACGTTTCCACGACGTTTGGGTGTGCTTTCCCCCGGCCTCGGCGGGCTTCAACCTCGACGACCTCGGGCTGGTGAAAGAATGAACGTGCGACTCCTTCTCTCGCTGTCTGCGCTGGGCGCTCCGCTGCTCGTTGCGACGAGCGGCTGGTCCAAGGACTACTACGTGGCCCCGGCGCCCGCCGGCAACGACGCGAACGCCGGCACCGAAGCCGCGCCGTTCGCGTCGATGGCCAAAGCGCAAAGCGTGGCCATGGCCGGCGACGTCTTCTACTTCAAAGGCGGCACGTACACGTACACGGAGGGCACCACCACCTGCTCGAGCGGGACGGCGACCATCAGCGGTGTGGTGCTGAACAAGAGCGGGAGCGCCGGCAGCCTGATCAAGTACTGGGCCGCGCCCGGCGAGAAGCCCGTCTTCGATTTCGACGGCATCAGGGATTCCTGCCGCATCAAGGGCATCCTCGTCTCCGGCAATTACATTCACCTCAAGGGACTCGAGATCAAAGGCGTTCGCCAGAACAACAACCTGAACCACGAGTCCTGGGGAGTGTGGAATCAGGGGAGCAACAACATCTTCGAAGCGCTCGACGTCCACCACATCATGGGCGCCGGCATCTTCATCCAGCGCGGCAGCAACAACCTGGTGCTCAACTGCGACTCGCACGACAACTTCGACGAGCTCACGTCGAACGGCGCAGGCGAGAGCGCGGACGGCTTCGGCTGTCACGTCGGCGCCCGGGAGACCGGCAATGTATTTCGAGGCTGCCGCGCCTGGTGGAACGCGGACGACGGCTACGATTTCATCAACTCCGGCGCCGCCTGCCTCGTCGAGCACTCGTGGGCCTGGTACAACGGCTACAAGCCGGGGACGACGACCGGCATCGGCAACGGCAACGGCTTCAAGGGCGGCGGATACGGCGCCGATCCGTCGAGATTTCCGGCCGAGCCCGCGGCGCACACGGTGCAAAACTGTCTCGCCGCCTTCAACAGGGCGGCAGGGTTTTACGCGAACCACCACCCGAGCACGCTCTACTTCTACAACAACACGTCGTACGGCAATCGCCCCGACTTCAACATGCTCGGGATGGACTTCGACGGGAACGACATCACCGTCGGGGTCTATCGGAACAATCTGGCGTTCGGCGGGACGCTGTTCTCGAACCGCAACGACGCCGACGACGCGAACAACTCCTGGACGGCGGGTGGTGTCACGGTCTCGGACGCGGACTTTCAGAATCCGTCCCAAATGGGGCTGGACGCTCCGCGACAGGCCGACGGAAGCTTGCCCGTGCTCACGAATTTCCGCCTCGCGGCGGACAGCGACGCCATCGACAAGGGCGTCGACGTCGGCCTGCCCTACGCAGGGTCCGCTCCGGATCTTGGCTGCTTCGAGGCGGGGTTGGTCGAGACCGAGACCGCGGGGGCTTCCGGCACCGGCGGTGCGGGGAGCGCTGGCTCAGGCGGTGGCGGTACCACGGCTACGGGGTCGGGCGGCGCAAGCGCAAGCGCAAGCGGAGGTGCGGCAAGCGGAGGTGCGGCAAGCGGTGGCGCAACCAGCGGCGGTAGCGGCGGCACAACGAGCGTCGGTAGCGGCGGAACCTCGGGCACGGGCGGCGGTGACACCGGTCCGAGCAGCGCCGACGACTCAGGCGGCTGCGCGTGCAGCACGCTTCGCGTCCACCGGCCGGATGCAGCGGGCCTCGTGCTCCTCAACCTCGCGCTCTGGGCCTTCAGGACGCGCCGGAAGCGCCGAGTCCCGGCCAGCGCATGAGCGCTGCCGCGGCTCGTGTGTCGCAGCCCTTCGCCCGGTTCTCGAATTTGGTACGAAGCGCGGTAGACGGCCTATTGCCGGCGTGGCAATGCTTCCATGGCATGAACCCGAGCTCCAAGCCCCAGTTCCCGACCCGACGCGGCCGCCTGTGGCGCCTCCTGTTGGCCCCGAGCGTGTTGTTGGCGAGTGCGGCCTGCTCTGACGGCGGCGCGGCTGACACAGACACTCCAGGAAGCGGCGGGGCTCCGACGAGCGGCGGCAGCTCGGGCGCAGGCGGCACCGTCGCGACGGGTGGCACGACCACGTCCGGCGGTGGCGCCGCCGGCTCGGGCGGCGGCGGAGCTGGCGGCGCCGGCGGGGGCGCCACCACGGGGACGGGCGGCGACGGAGCTGGCGGCGCCGGCGGGGGCGTCACCTCGGGGACAGGCGGCGGATCGGGGAGCGGCGGAGCGCCCACGATCGATCCCGATGCGCTCTTCGCGGCTCCGGATGGCGCGGCGGACGCGTCGGGAACGATGAGTGATCCCATGACCGTGGCCGCCGCCCTCCTTCGGGCGAACGCGGGTGACACCATTTACCTGCGCGGGGGCACCTACGCGCTCACTACGACCCTCAGCCTGACCAAGGACGGCATGCGCGGCTCGACCATCGATCTGCGCGCCTACCCCCTGGACAGCGAACGCCCCTTGCTCGACTTTTCCGCCATGGCGGAGAGCTCCAGCAACCGCGGGCTCGTCTTGTCCGGCGACTACTGGCACATCTACGGCATCGATGTCCTCCGAGCCGGCGACAACGGCATGTTCGTCAGCGGTTCGCACAACGTGATCGAATACTCCACGTTCGTCGAATGCGCCGACACCGGGCTCCAGCTAGGCGGAGGGGCGGCCGACAACCTGGTGCTCAACTGCGACTCGTATTTCAACGCCGATTCCAGCCTGGAGAACGCCGACGGCTTCGCGGCCAAGCTCGACGTCGGCACGGGCAACAGTTTCGTGGGCTGCCGCGCCTGGAACAACCTGGATGATGGCTGGGACGGCTACCTGCGCCCCGCAAACAACGTCACCACGACCTACGACGACTGCTGGGCCATCGACAACGGGAAGCTCAAGAATGGCTCGGCCGGCGCAGGCGACGGCAACGGCTTCAAGTCTGGCGGCAGCGACGGCAAAGACCTGAGCCACAACGCCGTCTACACGCGGTGCATCGCCGCGGGGAACGTCAACGACGGCTTCGACCACAACAGCAACCGCGGCAGCGTCACGATCCTGAACAGCGCGGCGCACGCCAACGGCAGCAACATCAACTTCAGCACCTCGAACATCGCGGCCTCGTTGACCATCAGAAACACGATCTCCCTGGGGACGAACGGGTCACTGTCGGCCACGACCACGAACATCACGAACAACAGCTGGCAAGGTGGACTGTCGGCCACGAGCGGCGACTTCGTGAGCGTCGACACCAGCCTGCTCAAGGGCCCCCGCAAGGCCGATGGCAGCTTGCCGGACATCGACTATCTGAAGCTGGTGCCAGGCAGCGATCTCCGCGACGCGGGCGCCGACGTGGGCGCGGAGTACAACGGATCCGCGCCGGATCTAGGTCCCTTCGAGAGCGGAGAGTAGTCCCACCGGCACAGGCGCGTGCGCAAATGTGCTTGGCGCCCTGAATCCATCAAGCCGGCTTCTTACGGAGGACGAGCCCGATCCCGACCGCGGCCGCGCCGATCACGAACGGCAGGGCGCCCAGCGAGGCGCCGATGCTCACGCACTGATTGGCCTCCTCCGTGCCGACGCGCCGGATCATCTCGCGCTGCGTGGCGTCGATCTCGACGCCGGGATAACCAAGCGCCGCTTCCACGCGGGCGAGCCCGATGGATCGGCCGAGCAGCCCCACCGAGACGGCGCTGAGCCCCAGCAGCACGGCGACGGCGCCCGGGATCCAGGCCATGCCCCGCGCCTTCGTCGCCAGCATCCCCGCCCCCGCAACGCCGATCCCGATGCCGGCCGTCCCGGCGAGGAGGGCGAGCCACGCCGCCCACCCGCACGCCTTGAACGCTTCCAACACGCTGTACATACGGCCCCACTAGCGCAGCGCCGGCCCGGAGAGAAGCTGGCCGTTTTGCCAACAAGGCGCCTCCGCGATGCCCGCCGCCGGCGGCCGGCGGCCTGGAGACGGCCCTCCTGGCCTGACACCGCAGCTCGCCCGCTGCGGGCCCTTGCCGGTGGGGATCGCCTCGCCCATGTTCCCGGCCGCAGGGCCGTGTCGCGCCGCCGAGCCCGGGCGGCCGTGCCCGCCTCTCCACGTCGCCACCTCGTCGAGAGATCATGGACGCATCCATCCCTGGAGTCCCAGCGCCGGGCGAGATCCTCGCAGAGAGGTATCGGATCGAGCGCGTGCTCGGGCGCGGCGGGATGGGTGTGGTCCTCGCCGCGGAGCACGTGGCGCTGAGGCAGCCGGTCGCGCTGAAGCTGCTGCTCCCGAGCTGCGTGCGCACGGCCGACGCCGTGGAGCGCTTCCTGCGCGAGGCCCGCGCCGCCGCGTCGCTCCAGGACAGGCACGTGGTGCGCGTGCTCGACGCCGGCCTGCTCGACGCAGGTACGCCGTACCTGGTCATGGAGCGCCTGACGGGGCTCGACCTCCGGGAGGTGCTCTGCGCGCGCGATCACCTCCCCGTCGCCGAAGCGGTCGACCTCGTCTTGCAGGCGTGCGAGGCGATCGCCGAGGCCCACGCGCACGGGATCGTCCACCGCGATCTCAAGCCGGCCAATCTGTTCCTGGCGAGAGATGAGCACGGGTTTTCGCTCATCAAGGTGCTCGATTTCGGCCTCTCGAAATCGACCGTGGACGACGGGAGCGGGAGCCTCACGACCTCGAACGTGATCGCGGGCTCGATGCCGTACATGGCACCCGAGCAGGCGCTCAGCTTGAAGTGGGCAGACGAGCGCGCCGACATCTGGGCGCTCGGCGTGATCCTTTATGAGCTCATCACCGGGCACCGCCCCTTCGAGGTCGGATGGACGCCGGAGAGCCTGCTCGCGGGCGTCGAGACCCCACCCGCGGCCATCCGCGCATGGAGAATCGACGTGCCGGCGGCGCTCGAGAGCGCGATCCTGCGCTGCCTGGAGAAGGATCGACGCCTGCGCCCACAGACGATCGTCGCGCTGGCCCAGGCGATCGAGCCGTTCGGGACGCCGGCAGCCAGCGCCTCTGTCGAGCACATCCGCCGCTACCGCGCGCCGGCCGACGCCTGCGAGCGGCCCGATCCCTCCCTCGCGGCCACCGAGCAGCTCTCACCAGCGCGAGGCGACAGCGGGAACAGGAGCACCGGAGAGAGCGGCGCCAGCACCACGCAGCGGCCATCGGCCGACGCACAGCCGCGCTCGCACCGGTCCGTGAGCCCGCTCGTCACGTCCACCCTCCCCGAGAGAGCGCCGGACGTACAGCACAACGCGACTGCCAGCTCGACCGCACCGGCGCGCCTCCGGCGAGGGTTCAGCGTGATCCTGGGCGGCGCGGTCGCGACCGCCGCGCTGCTCGCGTTCGGGCTCTCCCGCATGACGCCGACGACGTCCTCGGAGATCGCGCCGGAGCGGCTGGCGAGCTTCGCGCCCCTGCCCGCCGGCCCGGCGAAGCCGCCGGACCCGACCGCCGCGGCGCAGATCAGGCTGGGCCGAATGCTCTTCCAGGATCCGCGCCTGTCCAGGAACCATGACCTCACCTGCGCCTCGTGCCACCCGCTGGAGGCCTGGGGTGCGGATCACAGGAAGCTATCGCGCGGGAGCGAGGGTCTCGAGCCCCCGCGGAACACGCTGAGCGTCTACAACGTCGCCGGCTACTTCGCGCTGCTGTGGGATGGCCGGCAGAACAACCTCGTGGATCAGGCCAAGGACGAGCTCCAGTCCCGGAGCGCGATGGCGTCGACGCCCGAGGGCATCGAGGCGGCGCTGCGCTCGTCCCGAGGGTACAAGCACGCATTCGCGCTGGCGTTCCCCGGGCAGCCGCAGGCCGTGACGTTCGACAACGTCGCGCGGGCGCTCGCGGCGTTCGAAGCCACGCTGTTCACACGGAGCCGCTGGGACGTGTTCCTCGAGGGGGACAAGACCGCGCTGAGCGCCGAGGAGAGGGCGGGCTTCAACGTGTTCGTCGATATCGGCTGCGTCTCCTGCCACTTCGGGCCCGACCTCGGCGCCACGATGTACCAGAAGGCCGGGCTCGTGAAGCCGTGGCCCGACACGAAGGACAGGGGCCGCTACGAGATCACGCGGCGGGACGTCGACTGGATGGTCTTCCGGGTGCCCAGCCTGCGCAACGTCGCCCAGACAGGGCCCTACTTCCATGACGGCTCGGTCTCTTCGCTGGAGGAGGCCGTGAGGATGATGGCGAGACACCAGCTCGGGAAGGAGCTGGCTGACAAGGAGGTGCACCTGATCACCCGCTGGCTCGACAGCCTGACCGGCGAGATCCCCCGCGCCGATATCGAGCTCGACGAGGCGTCGCGCGAAATCGTGCTGGAGCGCGGATACCCAGGAAAATTGTGATCCACCTCAGCCGAGGCTGGGATAACATCGCCCTGCGAGGGCGATGGACGCGCAGAAGACCGTGGCGCTCGAGGCGGAGCTGGACGCGTTGCAGAAGGAAGTGCAGCGCCTGCGCTCCCGCGTCGCCGAGCTGGAGGAGGCCGACCGCAGCTTCCCGGAGCGCTTGCTCGACGCGCTGCCCAGCCTCGTTTACGTGCTCGATCTCGATGAGGGGCGGTACATCTACCGGAACCGGGAGCTCGCCGATCTCGCCCGAGGGGGCGATGGATCGGCGGCAGGCTCGCCCCATGGCGACGGCCTTTCCCCGATAGTCCATCCGGACGATATCGGTCGCATCGAGGAGTACCGGGCTCGCGTGGCCGCCTCGGAGAGCGGGGAGCAGGCGACGGTGGAGTACCGCGTGCGCGGTCGCGACGGCGGCTGGCGATGGTTCCTCGAGCGAGGCGTCGCGCTCGGCCGCGAGCCGGAGGCACCGGGGCGCCGGATGCTGGGATCGGCGCACGACATCACCGCGCGCAAACATACGGAGCAGATGCTCGAGCGGAGTGAGAGCCTGCTCCATGCGTTCCTCGAATACACGCCGTCGATGATGGTCGCGGTGGACGCCGCGGGCCGGCTCCTCCTCGTGAACCGCGAAATCGAGTCGTTTTACAAGATGAGCCGCGAGGAATTGCTCGGGCGGGTCGTCTACGACCTTCTCCCGGCGCCGGCGGCCACCTCGATACGAAAGGCCAATGAAGAGGTGGCGGCCGCCGGACGCCCGGGCGCATCCGAGCAGGTGCTCGTCTACCCGAATGGTCCGCGCACCTACCTGTCGACCAAGTTCCCCATCCGCGACGCCGAGGGGAAGATCTACGCGGTCGGGACGATCTCGGTGGACATCAGCCGAACGAAGCAGGCCGAGGCCGAGCGCGCGGAGATGCAGCGGCAGCTCATCGAGATGCAGCAGGCGACGATCCAGGAGCTCATCACGCCGCTCCTGCCGCTGGCGCCTGGCGTCGTCGCAATGCCGATCGTCGGGAGCGTCGACCCCGCGCGCGCCGAGCAGATCCTGACGACGTTGCTTGAAGGGATCGCCGCCCAGCAGGCCAAGATCGCCATCCTCGACATCACCGGGGTGAAGGTCGTCGACGAGCGGGTGGCGCAATCCTTCGTCGACGCGGCCCGGGCCGCGGGGCTGCTCGGCACCCGGGTCGTGCTCACCGGGATCAAGCCGCAGATCGCGCAGACGCTCACGACAATGGGCGCCGATCTGAGCGGCATCGTGACCAAAGGGACCCTGGAGAGCGGCATCGCCTATGCGCTGGGACGCCGGCTCCGCTGGTGACCCAGCGCGCTCCCACCGAGAGACCGGGTGTACGCGGGTACGCACAAGGCCTTCACAGCATTGGCGAAGCCCGCGACGATCTCGGAAGAGCAGTATTATGGCGCCCCTGACGGTGTACTCTATTGATGGCATGCGCCCGCGCCCATAATGGGAGCGCACGGCGCTGTCGGTACAACGTGCGATGTGACCCAGGAGGTTGCCTATGAAGCCTGGAGTGATGCCGTTACGTGGCGCGATCGTGGTGACCATGGCCGTCAGCCTGGTCGCGGGGGCAGCGCTGGCCCGCGGCGTGCCGATGCTGGAGGCTTACGATCCGGTGCCCGGTCCCTCGCCGTGGGGCCCTGACGACGAGGCGGGCGCCTCCAACACGCAGACGCCGGACAAGGTCCTCGAGGGCAAGCGCCTGATCAAGGAGGGCAAGGTCTATCGCCTGGGTCACGTTTACGAGCCGGGTATGCCGGCGTTCCCGGGCAACCAGGGGCTCTCCATGGAGGCTGGGCCGACCACGGTGATCCAGCAGCAGGTCACGAACTCCGAGGTGATGCACGGGGAGTTCGGCCAGATGGGGACGGAGTTCGACGCGCTGGGCCATTTCGGCTACATCCCGCCCGGGAGCACGGACCCCGCCGACGCGCTCTTCTACAACCAGTTCACCGGCGCCGAGATCCTCACGGAAGACGGGCTCGCGCACCTCGGCGTCGAGAACGTGAAGCCGCTCGTCACGCGCGGCGTGCTCCTCGACGTCAAGCGCTACGCAAACGGCGGGGAGACGCTCGCGTTCGGCCAGGAGATCACGCTGTCGATGGTGATGAAGACGCTGCGCGCGCAGAAAATGGACGCGCGGGACATCGGCCCAGGCGACGTCGTGCTGATCTTCACGGGCTGGGAGGAGAACTGGGAGCTCGGCACCGAGGGGTATTACACGCAGCCGGGCGTGGGGTTGGCTCAGCCAGGGATCGGGCTCGAGGTCGCGAAGTGGCTCTCCTCGAAGGGGATCGCCTGCGTCGGGTCAGACAACTTCGGCATCGAGGTCCTCCCGCCGAAGCCTCCGGTGGCGCCGGGGGTGATCTTCCCGGTGCACCATCACCTGCTGGTGAAGAGCGGAATCTTCATGCACGAGGTGATGGTGCTCTCGGAGCTGGCCGCGGATCTGGCCGCAGAGCTCGAAGAGCGGCCCCACGGCCACAAGAGCCCCTACGAGTTCTTCTACGTCTACAGCCCGCTGCCCCTCCGGGGCGCGTCCGGATCACCGGGCATCCCGCTCGCGATCCGGTGAGCGGATCGGCTCGCCTCGATCCGCGACCTGCCCGCAGGAGCTTTGGTATTCGCCCAGCTTGTCGGTGAACCAACGCGCCCGCCTGGAGCCCTGTGCGTGATGGGGAATGAGGTCGACGGCGCGCGCCTGGACCCGGAGCGCGTCGGGGCAGCGCCCAAGCGCGAACAGGCCCGCGGCGTACGTGTCGAGGAACGAGGCGTTCCAGGGGGCGAGCATCGCGGCCTTCGTGGCCAGGGGGAGCGCCTCCTGCGGGTGCCCCGTGGTGACGAGCGCCCACGCGAGGTTGTTGTAGGCCAAGGCGTCGCCGGGGAGGAGCGCGACCGCCCGGCGCAGCGCGGCGAGCTGCTCCACGCCGCGCTCTCGGTAGCCGAGCAGCTGACCGAGGAGGAGCCACGCCTCGCCGTCGTCGGGCCGACGCGCCACCTGCTCCTCCAGGCGGCTGATCCACTCGTTGACCGGCAAGCCCCTCTCGAACTGCATCAGCATCCGCAGCGCGAGGACGTTCGCCGGCTCCAACCTGAGCGCGCGATCGAGCTCCCTGCGCCCCTCCTCCCGGAGCGCGTCGTCCCCCCGCACTGACGCGCCCGAAAACGCGAGCTGCGCGCGCATGGCGTGAACGTCGGCCGCAGTGACCGTCGCCGGCGTCACCACCGTCTCCACCCCATCGAGCGGGACATGGACCTCGTGGAACTTGCCGAATCGGTGCACGAGCGGCACAGCAGCACAACCCGTGATGCATAGCAGCCACGAGGCGAGCAGCAGCAGGCCGATCGCTGGGGTCTTCACGTGCATGAGCGCCCTCCCGCGCGGTTCTTTGTGGGGGCCAGCCTACACGAGCCTGTCAGCGGCCGTCCATCGACGTGAGCTCCAGAGTCCTCCGGTTCTCCGGCACGCTCTTCAAAAAGCTCTCGCGATAGACCGGATCGTCGATCCTGTCAGCGATGGAGAGGACATGCCGGCGCGCCTCGCCGATGGCCGCGCGCGCAGCTTCGCCGGCCGAGCGCATCCATCGCCGCTCCTGTCCAGGATTTGCCACTGCGCGTCAGAGCGATTCACGCGGTGGGGCTCGCCGAGCAGGTTTCCAGTAGGTGTCCGAGGCGTCGCTTCCGGCGGCGTCGAAGAAAGAGCCAGGCAGCATCGGCGAACTCGGCTGCTCCACCCGGGGTGCTCGGCTCGTTCGCTCGCTCGGCTGCTCTGGATCTGATAGAATGGTCGTTGGCCATGCTCGAGCTCCTCCGCAACGCGCACCACACCGTGACGGTCGACCCGGTTTCGCAGATCGCGCGGGTCACGCGGAGCCCGCTGCCGTCCGAGTCTGCCACGCAGTTCGAGGAGCTGTGGATGGAGGTGGGCCGCGCGCTCGACCGGGTCGACCGCCATCGCCTGTGTCTGCTCATCGATCTGCGCGCGGCGGTGGGGCGGAATGATCCGAAGTTCGAGGCGGCAATGCAGCGAATTCGGCCGGTCGTGATGGGCGGCTTCCGGCGCATCGCCATCCTCGTGCGGACGACCGCGGGAGCGCTGCAGATCCAGCGCCATGTCCGCGAGGACGGCATCGATCGGATGATCGGCAGCGACGAGGCCCGGCTGCTCGACTACCTCCGCGAAGCACCGGCGCGCAGCCGTTGATGCGGGTCGCGATCGGCGCAGCCCCCCCAGACGCGCGCGGCTACGCCGTCTCCGACCTGCATCGAGGTGTCCTCCGTCCGGCAATATCCATCGCGGTGTCCCATGTTCCGTGAGGAGACGACGATCCGAAGTCCCCTGCAGCGCCGCCGCAGGGCGAACCTCTGCCAACCACGCTCCACCCCAGACCGCCCCCCGGCCCGAGCCACGGCACGCCCTCTACAGTGCTCAGGCGAGCCAGACGCGGCTCACGTTTCGTGACCGGCCGGCGACGATTTTTGTAACCTGGCGAAAACGAACGACTTTGTGGGCCAGCGACCGCGCCGCCCACGCGGGCTCGCGGCCAGCTCCTGGACGGGTGTCGCCCGCGAGGGACGTGGCCAGTCGAAGACTGGGACGGATCACCACTCCTGGGCGCCGCGGTCCATGTCCTTTTTGAGTTTGTGCAGCCCCCGCACTCCGGCCTTCTCGTTTGTTGTGCGATGTGCTTGTCAGTTCGTGAATTCGACGTATAGTATATTCGAGTCGCGCCCTTGCCGTCCGCAATGTAGCCATGCGGCGTGTTGCAGCGCTCGTATCGATCTGCCAGGTCGAGGCCCCATCCGTCCCGGTTTCGCGCTGGCGATGCCCCGGACGGTGTGTTCCGTACCGGTGAGACACGGCGCGACGGGGGGACAGCGATGCATGCCTGGCGCTCGATGAGCGGTCGAGTCGAGAGATCGGCAGTCTACTCGATGGGGAGGGGTATGGTGGTACGGACCGATTGCGGTGACGCCGCGCGCAACCACCGCCGCCCCGCACCGCGACGGCGGGCGAGCTCTCGGCGAGCACCTTTCGTCGCGCTCGCCGGCGCCGCTCGCGAGCTGATCAGGCGGCGGAGCGCCGCCATCGCCGAACGCTGCTGCTTTCAAACGCTCTCGAGGGGGGACAACTCATGTCGAACGCAATGCGATGGCTCTCGGATCTCCTGGCCGCGCCGTGGGCGACGCGGCCATTCACGCCGATGATGCAGGGCCATTCGACCATCATCGTGATGCATCGGTTCGCGGACCCGGATCGCGGGATCGAGGGCCTCGATCCGCGCGCCCTCCGGCGCGCGCTGCAGTTCCTGAGAAGCGAGCGGTATCCGCTCGTCTCGCTCGAGCGGGTGTTCCGAGGCCTCGCGGGCGAGGAGCCGCCCATCGACCGGGCCGTCGCCTTCACGATGGATGACGGCACGATCGACCAGGCGACGGTCGCCGCGCCGATCTTCGCGGAGTTCGATTGCCCGGCCACCATCTTCGTGGTGAGCGGCTATCTGGACGGCCATCTGTGGTGCTGGTGGCACCGCGTGGAGCACGTGTTCGAGACGACGCGGCGCCGCGAGCTCAGCGTGATGGTGGACGGCATCCGCCACGTCATCCGCCTGGACAACGGCATCCCGCGGGCGCGGCTCGCGCGGCGCTTCATGGAGCGCTGCAAGCGCGTGCCCGAAACCGAGAAGCTCCGCGCCATCCAGCGGCTCGTCGCCGAGGCCGAGGTCGATCTCCCGGCGCGCCCTCCCGCGCGGTACGCGCCCATGTCGTGGGATGACGTCCGCGCGTGCGAGGCGCGCGGCATCACGTTCGGTCCGCACACGGTCACCCATCCGGTGCTCTCCAGGACGACCGACGCGCAATCGAAGCACGAGATCCACGTGTCCTGGGCGCGCCTGCGCGCCGAGGCCAGGCGCCCGGTCCCCATCTTCTGTTATCCGAACGGGCATGTGGGGACGGACTTCGGTCCTCGCGAGTGCGCGACGCTTCGCCGGCTCGGCTTCCTGGGAGCCGTGACCAACTGGCCTGGCGACCATACGACCATCAGCGGATTCCATAGCTCCGCGGACGCGCCGTTCTCGGTGCCGCGGATCGACTTCGGCCCGGATCACCGGAGCCTCATCCGCTCGGTGTCGGGCGTCCTGCGGACCAGCAGCTACTGCAGCGGCAACTCGCGCGGCGACGCGCGGTGGCGCCGGTCGATCCGGGCCTGATGCTCGATGGCTCTCAGGACGAAGCCCAGGGCCCGTCGGCCTCGCTGGTCGAGTGATCGTGGGACCCGCGCGCAGCCGCTCATGCAGATCGCGGGCGGCGCGGCCCCGCCGGCGCGCCAGGCGCTGCTCGGCGCGAGGGGATCGCCTGCGCCCAAGAAGCCCGGCTGGGCGCTCACTTCTTTCGATATGCGCCCGGCGTCGTCCCCGTGCGGCGCTTGAACGCCGTCGTGAGGTGCCCCTGATTGGAGAAGCCACACTCCAGCGCGATCTCCGCGATGGACAGCCGCTCGTCCTGGAGCATGGTCATCGCCCTCTCGATGCGGCGTGAAATGACGTACTGGTGGGGAGTCTGGTGAAAGGCGTTCTTGAACAAGCGCGAGAAATGGTCCGGCGAATAGCCCACCTGCCCCGCCAGGTCGACGAGCCCGAAGTTCGAGGAGAGCTCGCTGTCCACGAATTTTTCGATCTGAGTTCGCTGGCTCCTGGAGAGGCTCGCGTTGCGCAGCGAGATCTCCGCCCCGGATCCCGCTCCGTACCGTGCCGATAGGTAGGAAGCCAGCGCCAGGCAGAGCGACTGCACGTAGACAGCCCCGAAGTACTCCTGGCCCTCGGCCTGCGCCTGCAGGCGATGGACCAGGTCGACGACATGGGCGTCGACCAGGCCGAACCGCGGATCCCGCTCCGGGACCAGAACGGCGGACGGAGACGCACAGAGAGCCACCATGGAGGCTTCGGGGAAGTTCACCGACGTGCACACGGAGGGCCGCCCCCGCCACTCCACGCTGTGAAGCCTGGTCCTCCGCGGCAAGAGGTCCATCATTCCCGAGAGCCGCTCGAAGGAATGCTCCCGGACCTCGCCCGAGGTCGGCTCCGCGAAGCGAATGTCGACCTGCGACGGGCCTCCCGTCCAGACCAGGACCGCATCGCTCTCCGCCGAGAGTCCCTCGACCCGGCCGCTCTCGGGCACGTGCCCGATCCGGAGGGGCAGCCCCACCCAGTCCGATCCGGTGAGCGCCGCCCCGTATTTCGCTGAAAACTCCGCGGTCATGCCTGGGGTCGCCCCGGAGCATCGTCGACGTCGAGGAACACGGGGGTCAAGCCCCTCGTGCACTGGCATGTGAGCGTTCACACATCTCTGCTCGCCGGTGTCTGGTGGATCGGATCCCGCACGTCGGGATCCTGAAAACCTTCGCCGGGAATTTGAACGACCTCGCTACGAGCGCCACGTACCCTTCCCTTCACTTCCTCGCAGAGGCTGTGCGGGTGGTGTGGCATTGCGCCGAGCTCCCGCCAATTCTTTTCAAAACATATTTTTCTTCGGTCGCTGACCGGGAGCTGTGTTCACATGTCTACCTCGACCTCTTCGCTGCTCGTCCGCCGTGGCGCATTCGGCACCTTTGCCCGTGGGATTCCGCTCGTGGGCCTTCTCTTGGTCGGTTCCATGGCCTGCTCCAGCGCTTCTGATGGGTCGTCCGATGGCTCGGGTGGCACCGGAGGAGGTGCTTCTTCTTCCTCCGGCGGCACCCCGACGACGAGCACGGGTGAGGGCTCGGGAGTCTCCTCGACCACGAGTGGAGCGAGCAGCACGGCGGCGACCAGCGGTTCGGGCGGCGGAGCTGCTTCCAGCAGCTCGAGCTCGAGCAGCGGCGGCGGGGCTGGGGGCGCGAGCAGCAGCAGCAGCAGCAGCGCTGCGGAAACCTCGAGCGGCAGCGGGGGCTCGCCCGATACAGGGTTCCAGCCTTGCCCTGCGACGGGCGCCTGCAAGATCCTGCCCCTCGGGGACTCGATCACCTTCGGTCTCGGCTTCGACGGCGGGTACCGGGTCGAGCTCTTCCACCTTGCCACGCAAGACGGCCACGAGGTCACCTTCACGGGCACGCAGCAGATGAACGGCCCAGCGATGGTCGATGGCAAGCCGTTCCCCCGCAATCACGAGGGCATCAGCGGAGAGACCATCCAGCAGATCGCCAATCGTATACCCACCCCGGGGCTCCGGGATATGCCGCACATCGTGCTGCTCCATGCCGGCACCAATGACATGTATCAAAGCCCGAACGGCGCCGACACCCGCCTGGGCGCGCTCATCGACGAGCTGATCGCCGAGGCGCCCGACGCGCTGATCGTCGTGAGCAACATCATTCCTTTCCCGAGCGGCGCAAACGCGGTCAGCACGTACAACGCCAAGATCCCCGCGCTGGTCGAGGCGCGCGCCAGCAAGGGCGCGCACGTCCTCTTCGTCGATCAGTTCAAGGATTTCCCCACGTCCGAGCTCGGCGACGGGGTCCATCCCAACAAGGCTGGCTACGCCCGGATGGCGGGCCGCTGGTACGACGCGATCTCCGACTACCTGAGGTGATCCGGGCGCCAGCCCGATCCAGTGACCGCCGACCCGCTCGGAGCGCGGTGGCGCGATTGCCCGATACCACGAGCATTCCGTCCCCGCGCGCTGAGCACGGCGCAGCAGCGGCCGATTGACGACCACGCTTGCGTGCGCCGGCGCGCGATGTGTACGCTCGTCCGGTGCGCGCCTCGGTCGGTGAGATGCAGGAGCACGGCGGTGCCGGCCATCTCGGCGCGTCTGTGCGCGTGTTCTTTCGCGAATTCCTGACGGACACGGGCGCGCAGCGCGCAGCGCGCCAGCGGATCCGGACCGCCGCTGGCGTGAGGCTCCTCGTCGCTGCGCCCATCCTGGTGCCGTCGGGACTGGCGTTATCGATATTTGCGGAGCGCGCGCATCACCCGGCGCAGGCACGCTTCATCGTGGCCGCCTGGTTCGCCATGCTGGCGGTCTTCATCGTCGCGAACGGGGCCTTGTTGGCGGTCACGCGGGCCTCAGGGCGGGACGCCTCGATCATCGCTCGCGCGCTGACCTATGCCACGCTGACCGCCGAGCTCGCGTCAAACCAGCTTGTCATGCATGCCACCGGAACGCTGGTGTCGCCGGCGGCCCTGTACATCGTCATGTTCGTAGCGCTGTACCGGATCTTCCTCGGCTTTCGGTTCGGCCTCTTCACTGCGGTCCTCGGCTCCTGTCTGTACTGTGGCGTGGGCACCCTCGAGCTCATGGGCGTGATCCCACCGCCTCCATCGTTCAGCCCGTCTTTTCCACACCTCTTCTATGCTGAACCCGCGGCCGCGGCGGCCGTGATGGCCGACATGTCCGCCGGCATCTTCCTCGTGTTCTTTGCGTCGAACTACGCAGTGAACCAGACCGCCAAGCTCCACCGCTACCTCACGGAGTCCGTCCTCCGACGCTACCTGCCGCCGTCGCTCGTCGAGCGCGCCGCGCACGGAGAGCTGCGGATGGACGCTGAGCCCGAGCGGCGGGTGGTGACCGTGATGTTCACCGACCTCGTGGGGTTCACATCGCTGTCGGAGAGGCTCGGTGCCGAGGCCGTCGGGCGGCTGCTCAACCGGTACCTGTCGACGGTGGCTGACGTGGCGCACGCGCACGGGGCCACCGTCGACAAGTTCGTCGGGGACGCCGTCATGCTCGTGTTCGGAGCCCCCGATCCCCTCGACCCGGCCGAGCAGGCGCGTCGCTGCGTCGCGCTCGCGCGCGAACTTCAAGCCACGCTGCCGAGCCTGGGTGACGGTGTTCGCCTCGTCGCCCGCGCTGGCATCAACACGGGTGACGCCGTCGTCGGCAATTTCGGGTCGCTGGCGCGCTCGGACTACACCGTCATCGGACCTGCTGTGAACATCGCCGCGCGGCTCGAGACGGCGAGTGAGCCGGGCCGTATCCTCATTGGCGAGAGCACGGCGAAGCTGCTGGGCGGCGCCGTACCGCTGGAGTCCGCTGGCGAGCTCCGGCTGAAGGGCGTAGCTGCGCCGGTGCGTGCCTTCTACGTCAAGTGAGCGGTTGGCCGTCTGCGTGACCGGCCCTCCGGGTCAATCGATCGTGACCATCATCGTCGGTCGATCCCGCTGGCGACGAACACCTACTTGAGGGCGGCGAGCTCGCCGGTGCGGCGCGCGGCGGACGACACCCGCCCGAGGGCATCGGCGAGCGCGCCCGCCGGATCCGCCGGCAGATCGAGCGAGCGCCACGCCACGTAGCCGTCCGGGCGGACCAGCGACGCTCCCCCGGCCTCGAGGCCAAACGCCCTGCAGAACGCTCCATCATCGGATGATTGCACCTCTGCGCCGATGCAGACGCATTCGAGCTCGATGCCCAGCTGCTCACCGACCTGCGCTGCGGCGGAGCACCACCGCGCGTCCTCGGTGAGCAGCACCCAGCGTCGCTGGAGCAGATCGAGCGTCGACAGCCGCTCGCCACCTCTCACCACCCACGCGTGCGGCGCGCGCGTGCCGGGCTGACCCGCCCATTGCTCGGGCCGCAACGCCGGCGGGAGCCCGTCGCCGGCGCCGAGCACCGCCGTCGATCGGTACAGCTGCCCGAGCTCCATGGCGTCGTCGTCGATGATCGGCGCGCCTCCGGCGGTCCCGCCCGCGTGCGCCTTGTAGTCCTCCCGGGCGAAGATCTGGTGGTGCCGGAGCCACGCTATCGGGCGCCGCTCGGCGTCATATGTGTCGAGCAGATCCGGCGTCGACGCGCCGGAGAGCACCGCAGAGAGCTTCCACGCGAGGTTGTGGGCGTCCTCGATGCCGGTGTTCGCGCCGTAACCACCCCGGTTGGGCGGCAGCGTGTGCGCGGCATCCCCGGCGAGGAACACCCTGCCGGAGGTGAAGCGGTCGGCGACGAGGGCGCTTATCTCCCAGCGCCCGGTGGTGACGATCTCGATCTCCAGGTCAGCCCTGCCGATCGCCCTGGAGATCAGCGCTCTCAAGGTCGCCGCGTCGCGCTCCTCGTCATCCCAGAAGATCAGCACCCAGCGGCCGTCGCCGTAGGTGGTGAGGAATGCGCTGAAGCCCGGCTGCTCGATCGCGAACTGCGTGACCCCCGCTCGAAGGTACTCCTCGAGCGGAGCCCGGAAGAGGACGCTGCGCACCGTCCGGATGTGCCCTCGCCCGGCGCGGCCGATCCCGAGCGCCTCGCGGATCGCGCTGCGGTGGCCGTCCGCCGCCACCAGGTAGGAAGCGCGCAGCGCGACCTCTCGCCCGTCGCGCTCGCGCAGCCACGCGGTCACGCCGTCTGGGTCCTGCTCGAAGCGGGTCAGTTCAGTCTCGAGCCTCACGTCCGCGCCGAGCTCGACCGCCCTGTCTCGAAGCCTGGGCTCGAGACGATCCTGGGCGATCGCGGCGCCCGCGCACGGCGAGCGCTCGATCGCGGGCGCCACCTGCTCCCCGGGCGTCCACGGGACCTCCTCGAACCACTCCCCGGCGAGGCTCTCGATCCGAGCCCGGCGCAGCCGGAAGCCGGGCGGCACCTGCGGGATGTGCTGGCCCAGCCCGACCGCGCGATAGAGCTCCAGCGTCCTCGGCGTGTAGCCGATCGCGCGTGGATGCGGCGAGCTGCCAGCATGCCGTTCGACCAGCACCGTGCGCACACCTCGCCAGGACAGGAACACCGCGGCCGACAGGCCGACCAGGCTGCCCCCGACCACGAGCACCGACGTCGATTCTACGTGCATAAAAACCGTCCTTTGATACAGTGTATCACAACGATACAGTGTATCGCGTCGGATTTGTTGTCAACCGGGTGCCGATGCGAACAAGACGAGCGATGACCGCACGGCAGAAAAAACCGCACGCGACCGGCGCGTCCCTCATCTGGGAGCGCCCGGAGCCGGCGCTCCGTCCCGCTCCCGGGCCGCTGAGCAGAGACCGGATCGTGCGCGCCGCCATCGCGCTCGCCGACGCGGAGGGCCTCGCCGCGGTATCCCTGCGCAAGATCGGGGCCTCGCTCGACGCCGGCCCGATGCGCCTTTACGGCTACCTGGACACCAAGGAGGAGCTGCTCGAGCTCATGGTGGACGCGGTGTACGGGGAGATGGCGTCCGCGGGGCCGATCCCCGGCGGCTGGCGCGAGGCCCTCTGGACGATCGCCCATCGGACCCGGCGGGCCGCCACGGAGCACGGGTGGTTCCTCGATCTGCTGGGCGGCCGTCCCCACCTGGGCCCGAACGCCCTCGCGCACCTCGAGGCCTCGCTCGCCGCGCTGAGCGGCGCTCCGGGCTTCGAGGACATCGACGCCGTCATGATGGCGGTCGCGACCGTCAACGCCTACGTGATCGGCGCCATCCGCGGCGAGGCCAACGAGCTGCGCGCCGAGGTCGCGAGCGGCATGGATCAGACCGAATGGCAGCTGGCGTCGGAGGCGTACATCCGCCGGATGATCGCCACCGGCCGCTTCCCGACGCTCGCCAAGGTGGTCAAGGACGCCACCCACCCGCCGGCCGACGCCGCGTTCGACAGGGGTCTAGACTGCGTGCTCGACGGCATCGCGGCGCGCCTCTCCTGCGGAGCAGCGCCCGGAAAAGGTCCCCGCGAGCGGCGGTAGCTGCGGCCTTTCTACAGCACCCGCAGGAACGCCGTGAGGTCAGCTTTCTCCTGCGCCGTCAGCTTCGTGCCGAGGACGAGGTTGAAGAACTCCACGGTGTCCTCCAGCGTGAGCAGGCGCCCGTCGTGCAGGTAGGGAGGGCTGTCCTTGATGCCGCGCAGCGGGAATGTCTTGATGGGGCCGTCCGCGGTCGCCATCCGTCCGTTGATGAGCACGGGCTTGAAGAAGCGCTCCGCCCGCAGGTTGTGCATCAGGTTGTCCGTGTAGTACGGCGCGACATGGCACGTCGCGCACTGGCCCTTGCCGTTGAAGACCTGCTCTCCGCGGAGCTCCTCCGGCGTGGCCTTCGCGGGGTCGAGGCGCCCGTTCAACGCGAGCTTCGGCGCCGGGGGGAAGTCGAGGATCTCCTGGAACTCGGCCATCGGGTGCACCTGGTGCCCGCGGTCCAGGATGTTGATCCCCTTCTTCACGGCGATGACGATGTCGCCGTCGAAGTACGCCGCTCGCTGCTCGAACTCGGTGAAATCCTCGACGGTCTTGAGCGCCCGCTGCGAGCCGAAGAGGCGCTGGATGTTCACGCCGCGCAGCGTGGGGGTGTCGACCCGGTGGCGGAACTCCTGCGGTCGGATGTCGCCCACGAGGTGGGTCGCGTTGTTCGTGTGCCCGTTCGCGTGGCAATCGAAGCAGGCGACGCCGAGGCTCGCCTTCTCCGAGCGCCGGTCCGCGGTCGCGTTGAACTGCATCTGCGGGAACGGCGTGACGAGGAGGCGAAGCCCCTCGAGCTGCTTCGGGTTCAGGATGCCGTTGAAGAGCTCGTAGAAGTTGTCGATCGTGACGAGCTGCCCCTTGGAGACGTCGCCCAGGTCAGGCCGCGTCGTGAGGTACATCGGCGGCGGGAACTCGGAGATCAGGTGATCCGGGATATCGAAGTCGAGATCGAAGCGCGTGAGATCCCTCCCCGTCTGGCGCTTCAGCTCCTCGATCTGGAGCTTCGGAAAGACCATCCCGCCTTCCGGCTGGTTCGGGTGGGGCAGCGGCAGGAAGCCCTGCGGCCAGAGCCCCTGATCCCGGATGGCGTCGGGCGTGAGCGCCGCCAGCGATTCCCAGGTCGTCCCCTTCTCGAGCTTCACCCGGACGCCGCCCTGGACGGGCTTGCCGCGCGACATGGTGACCCCCGGCGCAGGCCGGTTCGCGAGGTCGTACCGCGCCTCGAGCAGCGTCTGGTGGCGCTTCATCACCGCGGGCTTGTCGGCCCTCATCCGGGCGAGCAGCGCGGCGAACGGCTCCTTGTCGACGACCGGCAGGTAGCTCGTGCGCGGCGTGTCGGGGCCGGGCGGCGGATACGCGTTCATGGGCGCCCTCGGGCCCGCCGGCGCGACCGCCTCGGCCGTCCCCGGCGGCGCGTCACGCGTGCTGACAGGCTCCAGAGGTACCGCCCCCGGCGTCGAGGCGCAGTGCACGAGGCCGAGCGAGAGCGCGGCAGTGCACGCGACCATGCACGTGATATCCATTCTCTTCACAGGCATACGAGCAGCTCCTTCACGAGGGGTACGTCGTCAGAAATGGCCGGCCAGGCGCCCCGCCTCCCAGCGCGCGGAGCTCCCGCCCGGTGCACACGAATGGCAGCTCGCCGGGCACACAGCCGAGGCGCTTTGAGCAGTTCCGCCCGCAGGCGACTCCTGTGCCAGGAGCGCGCCCGCTGTGCGCTCCGTTCCTGATCAGGCCCGGAGCGGGGCAATTTGCGCGGGAGATCGTGCCTCCTCGCTTGGATCGGCAGACGAGCACGCCTCGCGCCATCGCGGGTCACCGTGCCGACAGAGCTCACGAGCGCGCTCCGTCCAGCCGAGGAGCAGGGCAGCGCGAGGCAAACTGCCACGATCCGTGGCATGATGGCCCGCGTCGCTCCGCCTGCGCGACCGGGGGCGCGCGCACGCGGCGCGAGCGCGCGCGCCCCACGGCGATCCGTTCAGCCGCCCTGCGCGCCCCGCTCCGGCCTGGCGCGGAAGAACGGCGCCTTGACGTCCTTCGCGTCGAAGAAGAACACCCGATCCCAGACGGGGACCCGCTCCCGCTCCGCCAGATCGTACACCTCGCCTCGGGACAGGCTGCCGACGAGCTTCGCGCTCGAGTGGCCTCGCATCCTCCACCGGAACTCGTACGGGAGCAGGACGCTGGAGTCGCCGAACATGCCGCGGCGCTCGGCGAAGCTCCGCCGCGCGGCCTCGGAGAGCTCCCGGGCGTAACGGAGGTTCGGGGCGACGATGTAGGTCGTCGCCAGGCCCTCCTCGAGCATCTGCCGGTTGATGAGCCGGCCGCGCGACAGGACGTATCCGAGCACGCGACCGTAGGCGTCGAACGGCTGTTCGTCTGTCTGGATCTCGACCTCGGCGCCGTCAGGGAGCAGCTCGGAGAGCCGCTCGGCGGCCACCTCGGCCCAGTATCCTTGCGAGGCGCCGAGGAAGTGCGTCTCCGGCGTATCGATCGAGAGCATACGGACAGGATGGGTCACGCCGTGCTCGTCGCGCACGCGGAGCGTGTCGCCGTCGACCGTCCTCACCACCTCGGCGAGGAACCTGTCGCCCGGCAGCTCCCGGCGCAGGCCCCGCCTCCGGGAGACAAGAGACACGTAGTCGATGAACCTCCGGAACTCCGGAAGCAATCCTGCCATCGCCCCCTCCTATGATGGATAGCCCCACAGACACCGCCGTTCGCGCATCGCGCGGACTTTCACCCTGCCCAGGCGGCCTGTTCCATGAAGATATAGAGAGGGCCCTGGCCCTAGGAAAGCGCTCGCCGCGCCTGACCCGCGGGGCGCGAGGTGGCCTGAAGCGCCGGTCGGATAGAGAGGGAGATTTGAACGCAAAGGCGCAAAGGCGCAAAGTCGCAAAACAGACAAGAGAGAATCATTTTCCTCCTTCGCTCCTTGGCGCGCTGGCGTTCCAATCTTCTTCTGGCGCCTTCACGAGATTTTTCTCTTCTCCTGGCGTCTTGGCGTCTTGGCGCCTTGGCGTTCAATTCTTCTTCTTCTCCTCTCCTCTTCTCTTGGCGTCTGGACGGCTGCAGCTCGTCCCCACACCAGGCCGCAGCCGGCCAAGAGCCGCTTGCCGGCCCGCTCCGCCTTGGGGCTACGCTTCCTCCGCGCTTTCCCGTTACGATGACCAGCGGCGGGCGCGTCGAGGTGCACGCAGGAAACCGGGCGACGGTGGCGGGCAGCGCCGCGCCCAAGGTGGCGCCGCATTCTCGTTCATCTCACCGGCGTCGCCGTGAGCCGGTCAGATAGCACCGCTCACCCCGCCGCCTTCCGGGCCTCGCCGGCGCCGATCTCCTCCAGCAAATCATCCTCATCCTCCCCCGCGGACACCTTCTCCAGCGCCAGCCGCAGCTTCGGCTCGGCGCTCGCCTCGGCGGCGACGCGGATCCGTTTCTCCACCGCTTCGCCCCCGTGCGGGCGCGCCGCGAGCGCCGCAGCGACGCGCTGCTCCGGCGGCGCAGAACCGTCCTCGACGATGCGCAGCACCTCTTCGAGGTCGTTCCCCGCCGTCCGGTATCCGGTCCTGGCCACCAGCGACTCCAGCGCTCTCTTCCACTCGGCCAGCGGCCGGCCATTGCGCGCGATGACCTCCAGCAGCCGCGCCCGATCCTGCGTCGCGGCGACGGCCTGAGCGGCCTGAATACGCTCGATCAGCGCCGTGGCCTCAGCGCGGCTGGCCGCCGGGACGGTGATCGACTTGCCGTCCCGCAGGCCGACTTTCACGAAATGATAGACGCCGCCAACTCCCCCGTGGGTGAGAGTGACGTGGACGATGGCCCTGTGCGGGAAGAACCGCCGCCGGAACGCGCTCTTGACCATCACTCCGTCGGTGCCGATATGCACCCAGGTCGGCGTCACCTTGGACCAGAGCCAGGCCGCGACGCCCAGGAGCGGCGCGAGCCCGCCCGTTGCTGTCATCGGCGCGAGGGGCGCGATTGACCATTTCGCGATGGCCGTGAACAGCAGGATCAGCACCGCCAGCACACCCGGGGCGAGGATCAGGACGAAGAAGGCCAGGAGACAGCCCGCGATCTTGCGACCGCTGGAGTCCTCGCGGTACGTGCGCATCCGCACCGCGCGCGCCTGTGCCCCCGCCCCGGCCCGCGACAAGAGGTCGACCGCCTCCTCCTCGGACGCTTCCTCGACGGCGGCGACGCGCCCATCCGAGAACGACAGCACCGCGGCGTGGCCGTTCGGCGTCCGCTCCGTCCAGCCGCCGGCGAGGCGCGCGAGCGGCAGACTGCTCTCCTTCGCTCCCTCCGTGATCAGCAGCCGCTCGCCCTCGATCTTCACGCTGCCGTCGCGGAGGCGGCGCTCGCCCGGTCCGCGGTCCGCGCCGGCGAACGACAGAGCGTTGACGAAGTAGCTGCCAAGGCCGATCAGCGCGGCGAAGAGCGAGGCCTTCTCCATCCCGAGCACGGCTAGCCCCCACGGAGCCGCGAACGTGCCGACGAGCGATGCGACGACCAGGGATCCGAGGAGGCGCTTGTCGCGGCGGACGTCCTGCACCTCGACCTTGCGAAATCGCTGGGGCGAAGCCGCGCCGGGAGCTTCCTCGCTCATTGCTGCGGCCGCATCGCCGCGATGTGCTCCCCGTGGTCCGCGGTGCTCATCGCTCGAGGTTAGCCCGGGAGCGGCCGCTCGGGGCGGCGATTCCGCCGGACGGGCGCCGGCCGTTCCGGGTGCGGCCGGCGGGCTGAACCTCTGTCCCACGGAGAGCAACAGACGGGCATGAGCAATCGAGAAGCGGCGAAGGTGGCCATGGCGGCGGCGAAGGTGGCCACGGTGAAGCGACCGGCGCGGCGCGCTGGTCTGCGCGGTTCGGCGCCGGGGGGATCGACGTGGGCTACGGCGTCGCCGCTCGCTGTACGATGGCGGGCAACCGACCCCCGAGGGGAACAGCGCCGTCAAGGTGCTCGACGGGTCAGGCAACCAGCTCTGGGAGGCGCAAAACGATGGCACAGCGAGACGATCAGAGAGCCACTCACGGGCGCAGCATGCGCGGAGAGCGAGGGAGGGCATCGCGCAAGGGCTGCGCCGTCACGAGCGACCGTGGCACGCCCGCCCACCTGGCGAGCGTCGCCACCGCGGCATCCCTGTCGGCCGGGGCGAGGCCGCCGATGTGCGCGCCGTGGTTCTCGCCCGGCGCGAAATAGCGATACGAGTCCACCGCCGCGCCGAGATCGAAGGCCCCGGCAGACCAGGGGTCGTTCTCGCCGTAGATGAACAGGAACTCGCTGCCTTCGGTAGCGACCCAGCGCGCGACGTCCTCCATCGCGGCAGGCGAGAACTCCGGCTCGACGGGGATGCTCGGCAGGCGGTCGACCGACCCCCAGTCGAACGTGAGCAGGTCAGCGATATCAGCGGTGTCGGGCATGGGGGCGCCGAGCTCTGTGTAGCATTGCCAGTAGTACGGCTCGAAGGCGAGATACGCAGCATCGGCGCCGGCACTCACGGGAGAGATCAGGCCGAGGGCCAGCCACAGGTCGTCGTCGGACACCGACGCATCCGGGATCTGGCCGCAGTTGACCTCGTGCAGGGAGAGCCAGAAGTAGAATGGGAGCCATATCACAGCTCTCTCGAGCTGCGCCTCCACGCCGAACAGGTCGTAGGTCAAGCCCAGCGCGTCCGCTTCCGTCTCCGCGCGCTCGAGCATGGCCGGGCGCCGGAGCAGCACCTCGCGCCGGAACGCGGTAATGCGCTCGCGGCAGTCGGCCTCGCCGACCTGGTTCAGGAAATCGATGTAGCGTGGATCTTCCACGCCGTGGCTAAGCGGAGTCACGTAGGCCACCGTGCCGTCGACGTCATCGGGGTAGAAACGACGATGGTAGACGGAGGTCATTCCCCCCTTGCTCGCACCCGTAGAGAGCCATCTCCCGGTGTAGATCGTGCGGAACGCTTCGACGACGCGGTGGTGATCGGCGGCCGCCGCTTCGATCGTCATCTTGGTCCAATCCGCCGGCTCCGGGCGCGACGGCGTGAAAAAGCGGTGCTCGATGTAGATCTGGTTTGCGTTCAAGAGCGCGGTGGGCTCTTCGATGTACTGCTCGGGGAGAAACAGCGAGTAGCCGGTCGCGGCGAGCACGAGCGGCGCGCTCGCGTCGCGGTGGTGCAGCGCGAGCCGCTGCCGGAAGCGCTCGCCACCCGGGGCATCGTGATCGACAGGCTGTTCGATCTCGATGACGAAGAACCGATAGCCGGGGATCTTGGACGCCTCTTCCGTGACCTCGGCGAGGTCGAGCGCGCGCAGCTGATCCAGGATATCCACCGCCGCGCCGCCGCCGCCGGCCGACCCGCCCACGCCGCCTGTGGCGCCAGCGCCGCCGCTGCCGTCCGCCGCGCCGCCGCTGCCGTCCGCCGCGCCGCCGCTGCCACCACCGCCGTCGGTCGCGCCGCCCTCGCCGATGGAGCCACCGCCGGTCCCAGCGCTCGCGCCTGTGCCCGAGCTCGCGGAAGATGTCGTCGAGGCGCTCGCCTCTCCGCTGCCGTCGTCTCCGCAGGCGGCGACGGCCGCTAGCGCGAGCGATATCAAGAAGGCAGCGCTGCTGTTCTGCATCGCCCGGTCGGCCATCGTGGCGGCAGCGTGCCCGATCGGCGTTCGGAACGGCGTGGCGCAGCAAGATTTCCACGTTGCGGGTGAGCCATCCCAGGGGAGCAGCGCTGGGGAGGCACGAGCAGGCGAGAGCTGTCCTCGGTCCGGCGCGCTTATTGTCGAGGTCAAGTCGCCGACGCCTGGGCCTGCACGCGGCACCACGAGTCAACCTCCAGGACGCGGCGCCGCGTCGATGGCGATGCTCGGTGCGCTGCCGTGCGACCGATCCGGGCGTTCCTCTTCGTCATGGCTCAACCGCCCGGTCGGCCCAGGACGAGAAAGCTGCGTCCTGCCGCCGCGCATGGGCTCGGCCGACGGAGCTCCTGTTCTCGAACTCCACCGCGATCTCTCGATCCTAGTAGACGGCGAAGACGTCGGGGATGTGGCCGTCGAGCTTCAGCGGCCTCGGCCAGCCGGGGATGTCCGCGAAGACCTCGGCCCCGTTCTTGACGTGCCGCTTCGCAGTCCGCCGGATTCGCCGCCTGCTCGGGGTCCTCGGGCGGCGAGTAGAAGCTCCGGCTCCGAGGCGAGTCGCTGCGAGCGGCCCCCTTGGGCTTCAGAGCTTCCCCGAGGAGCCAGGCGCCGCAGACGACAGCCACACCAAGACCGAGGAGTTTGAGCCCGCCGGGAACTCCATCGTTGCCCGGGGTCGCTCAGGGGCGGAACTCGGAGCCAGGGACGACCTCGAGGGACGTGCGCAGGTAGTTGAGCGGGGAGTGATCCGCCAGCGAGTACGGCAGGGGCAGCCACGAGAAGAGGGGGAGCTGGTCCTTGAGCCAGGCGAAGGCCCCCAGCGCCAGCGCCGCTGTCCCTGCGAGCGCTTGCTCGCTGCCGATAAGCAGCCCGTTCGCGCTCACCTGCGCGCGCTGCAAGGCCCAGCCGGTGTCGAGAGGCGGCGCGGTGTAGAGCTGCCCGGAGTGCGCGAACCTCCCCATCGTGATCGGCGGGAACTGGGGTACAGCGTCGCGCCGGTAAACGTGCCGGAAGAGCTTCTCTCCGAACCGATCGTCGCACGTCCGGGCGAACACCGCATCGCCAACCATCGGCTGGCCGAAGGTGTAGATCCCGCGGACCTTCCTCTGGAGGGGAGCGAGGAGGGGATCCCGGTGGATCTCCGCGGCGGCCAGAACCGCGAGTGCGCCGCCCAGGCTGTGCCCGCCGATGTACAGCGCCTTCAGCTTCTCCTCGGACGCTTTCGGGATCTCGCCCATCGGGGACGCTGGGCTCACCTCGGGTGCGCGCGTCACGGAGTGCAATGGCGCCAAGCCGCGGACCGTACCCGACCCCGTCCCGGGCTCCGCCAGGGAGACGCCGTGGCCGACCCTGTTGAGCTCCGCCAGGAGGCCAATAGGATACCCGAGCAGCGCTCCCCGCAGCAGGATCCTCACAAGGGGCCATAGAGCCAGGAACGCGCGGAAGAAGCCGCCGTGCACCTCCCCGGTGGAGAAGTACGAGTCCCTCCTCGCGCTCGCATCGAGGAGGAGCTGGATAATGTTCTTCGGGTCCGTCCCCCCGAAGCACACGAACACCAGCTCGCCATCGCGGCTTTGACTGATGTGGACGGTGGTGTCCAGGAGGAGGGCGTTGTTCCTGAGACGCATGGAGATGGTCTCGTTGTTGGTGAAGCCGCGGAGGCGCAGCATCCGGGCCATGACGTCCGCGTCCGAGTACGCCCAGGTGGACGCGGCCGAGAGCACGGCGGCGGCCTTCTGATCGTAACTCCCCGGCAGCACCTCCACCAAGTCGTGGATGAGTCTCTCGTCGTTGGGGAGCTCTGCCTTGAGAACGTCCTCGAGATCCCTCCGCGCCCTCGGGCCCAGCCCCTTGAAGTGCTCCGTGAAGAACGTGTAGTCGCGTGCCTTGGCGCTCTCGTAATCCATGTGGTCTCTCTCGACGGTAACCATTCAGGGGAGGAACTCGGAGCCAGGTGCGGAGCGCATCGAGGTGCGCAGGTACTGGAGCGGCATGTGATCCTCCATCGAATAAGGCACTGGCAGATCCAAGAGCCAGCCCAGCATCCCGATCAGCGTGGCGATGGTCCCGAACGTAGTCTGGCGTGGCGTCGCGCCCTTGCCCGCCAGCTTCCAGCCCGTGGCTGACGAGCGATACTCGTTTCCGAAATGGGCGAACCGTCCATTCATCCGACCTGGCAGGCGGGGGATCACGTCGTTCCTGTGGACGTGCCGGAACAGGCGGTCCCCGAAGATCTTGGAGAATTTGGCGGCGAACACCTCGTCGCCGACCATCGGCTGCCCGAACGTGTAGACGCCGCCGAGCTTCTCCTTGAGCGCGACGAGGGCGGGCTCCGTATGGATCGCCGCGGCGGCCAGGACCGCGAGCGCTGCGCCGAAGCTGTGCCCGGTGATGTAGAGCGTCTCCAGCGCCCCCCCGCCCTCCGGCCGAGAGGCGTACGGCGCGGGGCGCGCGGCGCCATCCTCGTCGAAGCGCGTAGGGCAGCGATGCCCGGCGGCGTCGATCTGTATCATGTCGCAGATAGAGTGTCCCTGCAGGGCGCCATCGAGGAGGATCTTGAGAGAAGGCCAGAGCGCCAGCAACGCGCGGAAGAAGCCGCCGTGCACCGATCCCGCGGAGAAGAAGGGGTCCCACCTCATGTCCGCCGACGCCAGTACCTGGACGAGGTTGGTTACGCGCGTCCCGCTGAAGCAGAGGATTACGACCTTCCCGGTCCCGCTCTGGACGACGTGCGCGGTGGTATCCACCAAGACACCTTCGTTGTTCCAGTGGATGGTCACGGTCCTGTTGTTGGGGAGACCGCGGACGCGCAGCATCCTGGCCATGGAGTCGGCGTCCGAGTACGCCCACGCGGCCGCCGAGGCGAGGAGCGCCGCGATCTTGGGATCGTACCTCCCGGGGATGGCCTCGAACAGACCACCGGCAAGGGCGTCGTCGCTCGGGATATTGCGTCGGAAGATCTCCTTGATGTCCTCTTCGAGGCTCGCCCCCGCGAGGTTTTCCACGAAAGACTGGTAGTCAGGTGCTTGCGCGCTTTGGAAGTCCATATCGCATCTCGACGCCTCGTTCGCTCGACGTCGCCTTCGATCCCGGGATCCACCATGACAGCCGGCCTCCTCCGCAGCAAACGTGGAGCAGCTGAGATCACGGGGCGATCGTCGAGTGACCCGTGCTGGGCGGCGCGCTCATCGCTCGTTGTGTACAGAGCTGCGGTGTCGAGTCGAATGGGTGGACGGTTGAGTGGACCGTGCTCATGAAACGCGCCTTCGGGTTCGATGCTCTGCGATGCCCGAGATGTAAACGGAAGATGTGCGCGCTTTCCACGATCACGGACCCAAAGGCCGCGCGCCGCATCCTCGTTCATCTCGACCTCGCCTCACACCCGCGAACGGCAGCACCCGCACGCGACCCGACGTGGGAGCCGATGGCGTTCGGGTTCGACGCCGCGTAGCTGGGCACACGACCCGTCCCCGTCATGGCGAGCGCACGCCGCCGTCGTCGAGGCACGGCTGCGCCCGGAGCACGCCGCCCCTGCCCTGCGACGGGGCAAGCGGGTGTCCGATGGACCAAAAACGGCTCGCCAGACGCCGCCCCCGCGGGGCTTGACTCGGGCGAAAGTTCTACGGTTTCCTATCCGCCCCGACTCCGGATATCGAGGATGGAGACACGACGTGCGTGAAGCGGAGCCACTGCGCCTCCCCGTCCATTGCGACGCTCTCGACGGCGTCCTCGCCTGGGATCCGGCCGGAGAGCGGCTGGCCGTGTTCGGGCGGCAGGGGCTCGTGGTCGTGCGCGTGCGGGACTCGAATGCCCTCGTGCTCGGCGAGCCGCGCGAGAGCGTGCGCTCGGTGGCCTGGTCGCCCGACGGGAGCGCGCTCGCGGTCGCCTACGACGGCCGCGATCTCCAGCGCCTCCTCCACGCGGCGGACGGCGCGGAGATCTGGCGGGCCTCGATCGGGCAGGCCGCCGTCGACGCCGTGACCTGGTCGCCCGATGGACGGCAGATCGCCTTCGTGGATGACGAAGTCGTCGTCTGCGACGCCGGGAGCGGGGCGACGCTGTGGCGCCGTGGAGAGAAGCGATCTCGGCGCGTGATCGGCGTGGACGCGTTCTCCGATGTGAACCGGGTTCGTGTCGTCGAGCGCGCCCGCTTCGAGGAGGACCCGATCTACCCCGGCGAGGTGCGGTGGTCGCCGGACGCGAGGCTCCTCGCGGTCTCCTGGGGAGGGATGTTCCGAGTGCTCGGCGCGCGCGACGGCGAGGTGAAGGCCGAAGGGACGGGCGCGGGAGAGGCCCTCTTTTGGACCTCCTGGGGAGAAGCGTTGTTCGAAGAGGGCGAGAGCCGGCTGGCGAGGTGCGCTTCGCGCATCGTCGATCCGTGGGCGAGGACCGTCACCTTCTCGCGCGACGGCCGCTTCGTCGCGGCCGAAGGCAAGGACCATCGCTTGTGGGTCCAGGACGAGAACGGCGTGCGCGCGCTCGATGGGCACCCTCGGACCATCGAGGCCATGGCCTGGTCGGTGAACGGCGAGCTGGCCACCGCCTGCCGCGACGGGGTGGTGCGGAGGCTGCCGCGCGCCGACGGCGACCTCGAGCGATGGGCGCATTTCGACGAGCTGCGCAGAGGCCTCGCCTGGTCGCCGGATGGAACGCGCCTGGCGGCCTATTGCGCAGAGGCGGTGTTCGTACTGTCCGCGACAGCGTGATGCTCGAGGGCATCGACGTGAGCACCATCAACATGGTCCACATCCACTGCGGCAAGCCCGGCATCCCAGCTCGCGCTCGCAGGTGAAGCTTTCCTTGCTCAGCCTTTCGAGCACAAGGGGCACCCGCGCGGGTGGCGTGTGTGCAGTGCCGGCGGAGCTATATCGTGAGATCGTATTGAGTCGTGGGGTTGCGTTGAATGGATGCGGCATTGGACGCATCGATAAAGCGGTATAGGATGCGCGCCATGCTCCTTCGCCCCTGGTGGCTCGTGGGTCTGCTCGCGGTATCGTCCCTGGCCTGCAAGAGCGAAGGCTCGGAGGAGGCTTCCGGCGGCGCAGCGCCGTCCGGAGGCTCTGCCGGCTCGAGCTCGAGCTCCGGCGGAAGCGGCGGCGCGTCGAGCAGCAGCGGCGCGTCGAGCAGCAGCGGCGCGCTCGCCGGCACGGGCGGCGCGGCGCCGAGCACGAGCGGCAGCTCTGGAACGGCCGGCGCGGGCGGCGCCAAGCCATGCGACGCGAGCGCCGCGCCGGTGGTCGGCGGGCTCGGGTTGAAAGCGATCGTGTCGAGCAGCCAGCTCCAGGGCGTGTCGCAGGCGGTGCAGGCTCCCGGCTCCGACGACTGGTACTTGATAGGCCAGGGCGGAAAGGTCTGGGTGTTCTCCGAGGGCGCGCTGCGGCCTGCGCCATTCTTCGACCTTTCGAGCGAAATCAAGCTCGACCCGACCTATGACGAGCGCGGGCTGCACTCGATCGCATTCGCCCCCGACTACGCGACGAGCGGCCTCTTCTACGTGGTCGTCACGCCGACCACGGGCGCGCGCGCGAACCGCGACCTGGTGCTCGAGCACCGCCGCGCGAGCGCGGATCCGTACCAGGCCGACATGACGGTCGTTCGGGAGTTCTTGAACCTCGCGGGCAAGACGCCGAACGACCTGTTCGCCAACATCCACAACGGGTACCACGCGGCGTTCGGGCCCGACGGCATGCTGTACGTCGGCATGGGCGACGGCGGCGGGAGCTGCAACGACAATCAAGGCTTCGTCGGCTCGCCGCAGAACATCACCAAGCCGTACGGCAAGATCCTGCGCTTCGATCCGAAGAGCCAGTCGCCCTACGGCGCAGCGGACAACCCGTTCGTCGCGGACGGCGACCCGCGCGTGTTCCACTACGGGCTCAGGAACCCGTTTCGCTTCTCGTGGGACCCGGCCACGGGCGACCTCTACATCGGCGAGGTCGGTCAGGACACCCACGAGGAGATCAACGTCGCTCCGGCGGGTTCGAAGGGCTTGAACTTCGGGTGGGCAGCCTTCGAAGGCGAGGAGGCGACCTGCGCCGGGCGCGCGCTGCGCGAAGGCAGCACGCCGACGCCGCCGATCTATTTCACGACGCACGGTGGCGGGAGCGGGATCCGGGTCGAGTGCAAGACGTCGCCGTTCTGTGACTACGGCGCGATCGTGGGGGGGCCCGTGTACCGCGGGTCGGCGTTACCGGAGCTCCAGGGCGTGTACTTCTTCGGCGACTGGTCGGCCGACAACCTGGCCGCGCTGGTGCACTGCGGCGACCAGACCTCCGAGGTCACCGTGATCGACATCGTGCCGGACCCGAACCAGCCGAACAACGGATTCCTCCTGCGGGGCGACGGCGTGCCCGAGATCGAGTCGATCACGTCGATCGTCGAGGACCATGAGCACGAGATGTACCTGGTGATCAACGGCAACACGCTCGCTCAGGTGGTCCCGGCGCCCTAGGCCACGATGCACCCTTGGTTCTTCGTTCCTATGATCCCTCCTTCGATCGGCTCCGTTCGATTCCTTCGCTTGACTGGCGGCGCATGCCGCCTGTGGTGGGCAGCCGCGGTGCTCGGCGCTCTCGGTTGCGGCGGCGGGGATGAGCCGACACCGCCAGGGGCGAGTGGAACGGCCGGGTCCCCAACCACGGGAGGCGCCGATTCCGCGGGTGCGGGGACGGGCGGTGCGTCAGGGAGCACGACGAACGGCGGCACGGCAGCAACCGGCGGCGGCGCGGGGAGCGACGCCTGCAGCGATTTCGTGATGCCGGCCGACTGCACGATCCCCGAAGGCGCCGTGCTCCCCGGAGAGCTTCGCTGCACCGGGCTTTACGGCGACTGGGAGCGGCGCTCGCTCGCGTGCGGCGTGATGGAGTACGCGCCGGCGTACTCGCTCTGGGCAGACGGCGCCGAGAAGCGCCGCTACGCATGGATCCCGCCCGGCGAGAAGGTCGACGTGACCGACCCCGACGACTTCCGCTACCCCGTCGGCACGCAGTTCTGGAAGGAGTTTCTGATCACGGACGGAGGCGGCCGGAAGCTCGGCGAGACGCGGCTGATGCGTCGCGTGGCGGCCGGCTGGATGTACACGACCTACGTCTGGGACGCCGACGCGACGACCGCGGTGCAGACCAATGACGGCGTCACGAAGCTCCTCGGCACCGAGCACACCGTGCCCTCGCGCGAGGAGTGCAAGGAGTGCCATTCGGGGCGGCGCGATTTCATCCTGGGCTGGGACGCGCTGATGCTGGGCGAGGGCGCGACCGGTCTCACCCGGCGCGATCTGGTCGAGCGCGGGCTCGTGACCTGGAAGGACAAGGACGCCGGCGCGCCGGATCCGCTCGAGCTCTCGATCCCGGGCGACGCGGTCGAGAAAGCGGCCCTGGGCTATCTGCACGCGAACTGCGGGGTGAGCTGTCACAACGACTCGCCGCGCGCGCTGGCGCAAGAGAGCGGGTTTTTCACGCGGCTCGATCACGGCGCGCTCGGCTCGGTGCTCGAGACGCCGGTGTGGGTCACCGGGCTCGAGCGCGCTCCGAGCCCGAACGCGCCGCTCTCGGTGTTGCCGCCCCCGCCAGGCGGCGGGAGCTACGTGGATCTTCGCCCGCTCGACACCGAGCGCAGCCTGATGTTGGTGCGCATGCGCCGCCGCAACGAAGATGCGGCGATGCCGCGTCAGGGAACCACCCAGGTGGACGCCGAGGGGGTCGCCTTGATCGAACGATGGGTGCAACAGATGACCCCTGAGCGGGGCTACCCACCTCCGGCGCCCTGAGCCGGTCCCACGGCGTGCCGGCGTCCGCCCTGCCCTCTGAAAGCGCTCGCCACGCCTGACCCGCGGGGCGCGAGGTGGCCTGAAGCGCCGGTCGGATGGAGAGGAAGATTTAAACGCCAAGGCGCAAAGACGCAAAGACGCAAAAAGACAAGAGAGAATCATTTTCCTCCTTCGCTCCCGCGGCGCGCGAGCGTTCCAATCTTCTTCTGGCGCCTTCACAAGCTTTTTTCTTCTCTTGGCATCTTGGCGCCTTGGCGTTCAATTCTCCTTCTCCTCTTCTCTTTCTCTCTCTTTGCGCCTGGGCGGCTCGCAGTTCGTCCCCACACCAGGCGGCAGCCGGATGAGCGCCGCGCGCCGTCCCGCTCCGGCTTGGGGCTACGCTTCGTCCGCGCTTTCCCGTTACGATGACCAGCGCGATCGCTTCGGCAGATCGCCGGGGGGGCATGGGACGTCTGCATGCGGCCCCGCGCTGGGCTCCCGGGGGCGAGGGCCACCGCGGCGAGGAGGTCTTGGATGTCGTCGCACGAACAGGTAGAGCCGGCCGAGACGCCGGCAGAAGAGGGCGCAGTGAGGGCAGGGGCTGAGCTTGCGCGCCGCAGGCGCGGCCTGCGCTTCCGGCTCGCGCTCGGGGCGCTCGCGCTCGCCGCCAGCGTGACCGCGCTGGTCCTGAGCCACGAGACGAAGCCCGAGAAGACCAGCGCCATCGGCGCGCGGCTCGAGCTGTCCTCGGGGGAGGTCACGCTGAGCGCGCAGGACGACAGGAAGTCGACGGTGGTGTCCGGGATCCCGGTCCCGGTCGGGGGGAAGCTCGCGACCGGAAAGGGCGCGCGGGCGCTCGTCCGGCTCGCCGACGGCTCCGCGGTGTTCCTCCGCGCCGACTCGGAGATCGCGCTCCGCGCCGAGGGGCTCTCGATCGCCCAGGGCGAGGTCTGGCTCGACGCGCCGCCCGAAGGGCGCAGCGGGCTCTCGCACGCGCTCGGGGACGTCAACGTGTCGGCGGCCGACGCCGGCCTGTCGATGAGGCGCTCGGGCGACGCCGTGAGCGTGTACGTGGCGCGCGGGCTCGCCGTCGTCGCGGCCCCCGGCGGGCGCGTCGAGGTGCACGCAGGGGAGCAGGCGACGGTCGCGGGCAGCGCCGCGCCCAAGGTGGCGCCGCTCGCCTACTGGGAGGACTGGACCGGAGGCATGGGCGACCACCGGCCGCTCGCAGGCGAAGGCAGCGGATCTGGCCGGATCTACGGCGTCGACCTGCAGGGCGCTCCTGGAACGCAGGCGCGCACGCTCGAGATCAGCCGGCAAGCCGTGCGGGCCGTGCTGCGCGACGGCATCGCCGAGACCGAGGTGGACCAGACCTTCTCGAACCCGGGCGGACGCCAGGTCGAGGGCTGGTACTGGTTCACCGTGCCCGAGCGGGCGATCGTGAGCTCGTTCGCCGTGGAGACCAACGGCGTGCTCGTCGAAGGCGAGGTCATCGAGCGGAAGGAAGCGGCCCAGCGGTACCAGACCGCCGTGCAGACCGGCCACGAGCCGGCGCTGCTCGAGTGGGTCGACGGGCACAGCTACCGCGCCCGCATCTTCCCCGTGCCCGCCAGCGGCTCCCGGCGCGTCGTGCTGCGCTACGTGGAGCTGCTCAGCGCGCCATCAGGTAAGCTTGCTTACGTTTACCCGATGCGCGCGAGCGAGCCCGTACAGATCGGCGAGTTCTCCCTCTCCGTGGATCTCGGCCAGGCCGGCCAGGGGCTGCAGATCGCGACGCTGGCCGACGCGGTGATCGAGGACGGCGGGCGGCGGGTGAGCATGCGGCGGAGCGGCTACGAGCCGCGCGCGGACTTCCAGCTCGAGGCCGCCGTCAAGGCCAAGCCGTCGCCGCTGCGGGTGTCGCGCTTCGCCGCGGGCGAGGACCGCGCGGATTACGTGATGGCCAGGTACGTGCCCGACGTGGACTGGGCCGAGCTCAAGGAGCTGCCCGCCGACCTGGTCGTCGTGGTGGACACGTCGGCGTCGGCCGACGAGTCGGCGCGGCAGCAGAAGGCGGCGGCCGCCGAGGCGATCCTGCGGGCGATGTCGCCGTCGGACCACTTCGCGCTGATCGCGCTCGACTCGGCGCCGGCGGTCCTGCACCCGAAGGACGGGCTGGCCGAGGCGTCGGACAAGGAGATCTCCGCCGCGCTCACGCGGCTGGCCGAGCACGCGACGGGGGGCGCGACCGACCTCGGCGCGCTGTTCGAGTCGGCGCTCGGGCGCGTGCACGGCAAGGAGCAGCCGGCGGTCATCTACATCGGCGACGGGCTCGCGACGAGCGGCGAGGTGACGGGCGCGCGCCTCGCGGAGCGGCTCCGGCGCTCGCTCACGGGCTCGCGCGCGCGCTTCTTCACGGTCGGCGTCGGCGAGAACTCGAACCACGCGCTGCTCCGCGAGCTCGCGCGCGCCGGGGGAGGACAGGCGTTCCGGATCGACGAGGCCGAGGGCTCGACGTCCGAGGTGCTGCGCCTCGCCGGCGCGATCAAGACGCCGACCATCACCGATCTCGCGATCGACCTCGGCGCAGGGCTCGACGAGCCGATGCTCACCGCGAGCGGCAAGGTGTCGCGCGGCGAGGAGGTGCTGCTGCTCGCGCGCACGCACCACGCGCTGCCCACGAAGGCGATCGTGAAGGGGCGGCTCGCGGGGAAGGAGTACACCCGCGAGCACCCCATCGAGCTCGATCGGGGCGTCGGCGCGGCGCTGGTGCCGCGCTTCTGGGCGGCCGAGAAGATGCGGCGGCTGCTCGCGGACGGCGACGACATCGAGGCGCACCGGGGCAAGGTGGTGGAGCTCGGGCTCGACTACGGGCTGATCACGCCGTTCACGAGCACGCTGGCGCTCGAGAGCGAGCAGGCCTACGTGAACCAGGGGATCCGGCGGCGGCGCTCGCCGCTCCGGGGCGAGCGGCTGACGGCGCTCACGCCCCAGCGAGAGCGCGAGTTCGCGGCGCTGCTCGCGCCGCCCTCCGCGGCCGTCGCCGCCGGGTGCTCGAGGAGCGAGTCGAGCCCGAGCTACGAGGAGAGCTCGGCGAAAGAAGGCGGCTACGGCGCGAGGGCGCAGGCGGCGGCGCCAGCGCCGGCGATGGCGCCGGCGATCGCGGAGCAGGGCAACGAGCGGGACCAGCGCCCCAAGGGGGATGTCGCCGCGCCCGGCGCCACGCTGGCGGCCCCGCCCCCTGCGCCCGAGGCGACGGCGGCGCGCCCGGCCGAGGAGGCGGAGCAAGAGCCCCTGCGGCTGAAGCAGGAGGCCGCTGCGAACCAGCCGGCCGCCCCCCGCCCGCTGGCTGCGCCCATGAGCCCACCAGCGGCCGACAAGCCGTCCGAGCTCGCCGCGATCGGCTCGACCGGCTTCAAGCGCGCGACGGGCGGCGGCGGTACGCTCGCGGCGTCCGACGCCCTCCCGCGCCTGGAGAAGGCCCGCAAGGCAGCGCCCGCGGCGGCGCACCCCGCCTCCCGGACCTCGCCGCCGCCGAGGCGCCCGCAGGTCGCGATGGCGCCGTGCAGCGACACCGCGCGGCGGCCGCTCGCCGAGCGCATCGTCGTCTGGTCGAAGCGCCTCGCCCGCGCCACGACCGCGGAGCAGCTCATCGCGCGCTACGAGGGCGCGCTCACGACCTGCGAGCTGCCGGACTGGCGATCGAGGGCCGCGCTCCTCTCGCTCCTCCAGGCGAGGGTGTCCACCGAGGGCGGCGCCGAGGCGCTGCTCGCCCGGTTCGCCGGCGAGCCCGAGGCGCAGCGGTTCATCGCGCACGCGCTCCTCAGGCGGAGCGTGGACCCCGCGATCTCCGCGGCGGTGCGGCGCACGCTCTTCGGGGGCGTCGATCCCAGGGCGAGCTGGGTGCTCCTCGACGAGCGGCTCGCGGCGCTCCCGGCGGTGGACGATCGGCTCGCGCTGGTGCGGCAGGCGCTCACCGACCGGCCCGACGATCCGGAGGGGGAGATCCGGCGGGTGCGCCTGCTCGCGGAGGCGGGCCGGAAGGACGAGGCGCTCGCCTACGGGCGGCGGCTGCGCGACCGCGGCTTCATGAGCCCTGCGCTCGCGCTCGATCTCGGCGACGTGCTCGCGTCGAGCGGCTTCGAGGCGGACGCGCTGCGCACGTACTCGGAGGTCGTCGAGTTCGATCCGACGAGCCCCGCGTCGCGCGCGATGCTCGGCGACGTCTACCTCCGGCACGGCTGGTACGCGGCGGCGTACCGCCAGTACACGACGCTCACGGACCTCGCGCCGGCCGAGCCCCAGGGCTGGCTGAGGCTCGCCGCGGCCGCCGCGGGCAGCGGGCGCGTCGACGAGGCGCTCCGCATCCAGCGCAAGGTCGCCGCCGCGGAGGGCACGCCGGGGCCCGACGATCCGCGCGCGTGGGCGCGGCTCCTGTCGGCGGCGCGCATCGGCCGGCTGCTCGCCGGGGGTGGCGGCGCAGGCCCCGCGGCCGGCGCCGAGGCGGAGAGCCTCGCCCGCAAGCTGAAGGAGCTCCAGCTCTTCAGCGGCCCCGGGGCGCTGCGCGTCGTGCTCTGGGAGGACTACGCGGCGGAGCTCGCCCTCGCGGCGCGGGACGGCCAGGTGGACGCGGCGCTCGGCGACGGCACCTTCGCGCCGGCGGTCGGGCTCGCGGCGGTGCAGCTGCCCGCCTCGGAGCTCGCGCGCCTCGAGTGGCGCGTCCGGTTCCGCAGCGATCCGCCGGGGAGGGACGTGCGCTTCGTGGTGACGACGATCGTGTGGGACGGGGCGTCGTTCCAGGTGACGAGCGCGCCGGGGTCGATCGGCGCGAAGGACCGGGAGGTCACGCTGGCGAGCGGCGCGCTGCCATGATCGACGTCTCGCTGCTCGGCTGGCTCGTCGTCACGCTGACGTCGACGCTGTCGCTCGTCCTGCTGCTCGTGGCGCTCGGCTCGGTGGCCTACCTCGGCGTGACGGCGCTCGAGGCCGCGCCCCGCCAGCGCGGCGCGCGCGCGATCGGCACGGGCGCGGCGGCCTGCGCGCTCGCGGCCGGGATGGTCGGGCTGCGCGTGGGCGCGGGCGCGGGCGCGGCCGTCCCGACGGCCGCCGTGGGGATCGCCGCCGCGGCCGCGATCGGGGCGACAGCGGCGTGCGCGTGGACCTTCGGCGCGCGCGCCGCGGCTGCGCTCGGGGCGGCGCAGGCCCGCCGGAGCGCCGCGGCGCTGCGGGCGGGCGACGAGCGGCGCCGGCTGCTCGCGGCGAGCCAGCGCGCGTACGCCGAGGGAGACGACCTCGCCGCCGAGACGGCCGCGGCCGACGACGCCGTCGCGCGGCTGCGCGCCGCAGTGGGCGCGCTGGCCGACGCGCGCGCCGCGCTCGAGGCGAAGCGCGCCGGCGCGCAGGACGGGCCGCGGCCTCCGGAGCCACCGGAGGCGAGCGCGCTCGCCGAGGACCTCGCGCGCGCATGCGACGAGGCCTCGCTGAAGCTGTCGATGGGCCAGCGGGTGCTCGCCGCCGCGGAGGCCGCGGCGCTGCGGATCGCGTGCAACGCGCCGCTCCGGCGGCTGCTGCGGCGGCGGCCGCGCGAGGCCACGCAGGCGCTCGCGACCCTGGGCGCGGGCGCGCTCGCGCCGGCGTCGGCGTCGATCGAGGCGTTCCTCGGCGAGGTGCGGGCGGCGCGCGTCGAGGTCGTGGAGATCGCGGAGCGGCGTGCGCCGGACGTGCCCGGTGCGCCCGGTGAAGACGGTGCGACCGATCCAGAGGCGGCGGAGGGCCCGGCGGCGCTCGCGTTGCGCGAGCTCGCCGCGATGGAGTCGGCGTACGGCGCGCTGCTCGAGCGGCTGCGCCTGGCGGAGCTCCACGCTTCGGCGCGCGCCTCTGTCGAGCAGGTCGAGAGCGCCGCGGGCGCGCTCTCCGCGACGGCGAGGGCCGCGGCGATCGACCCGGCGGCGATCGGGGCGCTCGTGACGGAGATCGCGCGCGCCGAGTCGGCCGTCGCCGCCACCGCGCCGGAGGTCGGGGGCTCGCGCGCGCTCGCCGAGGCGCTCGCCGCGGGCTCGGTGGCGCTCGACCGGAGCGACGCGACGTCGCTCTCGGAGCTCATCGCAGCGCTGCGCGAGCTCCGCTGAGGCGATGAGCGACGACCGCCCCTGAAAATCACACGCGAGACGATGCCTGGCCGTAAGGGGTCACCTTGGCGCGCGGCGCCCTGAGAGCCTCCCCGAGCGAGGTGGGTTGAGCTAGGCTTTGCGTGTGGTTCAGGCCCTCCCTGCCGGTTATCTCTTCGACCCCGCGGACCCGCGCGCGCCGACGAGCGAGCAGTGGGCGCGGATGACCCCGGCCGAGCGCGCGCGCATCGTCGACATGCTCCCTGCCGAGGTCCCGCTGGAGCTCATGCCTCCCGAGGGAGACGCGCACCGCAAGGCGAAGCGCGACGCGCTCGACGCCCTGGACGGCTTCTTCCGCCGCACCGCCCGCAAGATCTACCTCTCTTCCGAGCTTGCCGTCTTCTACCCCGGCGAGCCGCGGTTCGCGCCCGACCTGCTCGCCGTGGTCGACGTCGAGCCCCACGAGCGCATGCGGTGGGTTGTCGACCACGAGGGCAAGGGGCTCGATCTCGTGATCGAGGTCCACGTGGCCGGCAGCCGCACGAAGGATCACCAGCTCAACGTCGACCGCTACGCCCGGCTCGGCATCCGCGAGTACTTCCTCTTCGACCGCGCCCGCCTGCGCCTGCACGCCTACAGGCTGCCCGCGGCCCAGGAGAGCGACCCGTCACGCCCACGCGCCTACCAGCGCATCGTACCTCAGGCTGGCCGGTTCGCCTCCGAGGTGCTCGGCCTCGATCTGCTGCTCGACGGCACGCGCCTCCGCTTCTTCGCGGGCAACGCCCCTCTCGAGGACGCCGACGAGATGATCGCCCGCCTTGGTGGGATGCTCGATCAGGTCATCTCCCACCAGGAGGAAGCGCAGCGCGTCGCCGAGGAGCTGGCCGCAGAGCTCGACAGGGAGCGGCGCCTGCGCGAGGAGGAGCAGCGCCTGCGCGAGGAGGAGCAGCGCCTGCGCGAGGAGGAGCAGCGCTTGCGCGAGGAGGAGCAGCGCCTGCGCGAGGAGACAGAGAGGCAGCTGGAGCAGGCGCGCGCGGAGATAGAGCGGCTCAAGGCCCGCTGAGCACTCGGCCGCCAGGGGGAGAAGGCCACCCGCGAGGGTGGTCGTGGCGCGCCGCCTCGCGCAGCGTTCGCGGCGCGGCGGCGCGCGAGCTTCATTGAGGCACGGGGATCACCTCGTCGCAGGGGAAGGTGATGCTGATCTCGTGCTCTCCGGACTTGACCGTCTCGCAGGCTGCGCCGACGAACTCCACCTCGCTCGGGCCGTTGAGCCGCCAGCCGTTCGCGTCGTCGAGGGGCACGCGAGCGCCGTCGATCAGGACGGTGCCTGCACTCCCGTCACCCCGGACGCTGCCGTCGAGCGTGAAGACGCACTTGCGCACCACGTTCCCGATGATCGAATCGAACGCGGCCTTGAGCTCCGAAACGTCGTTCGCCGGGTAGTAACGAGGGGTCGGGTCGTCGAGCGGCAGGCCCTGCCCGGCGTTCGCGAGCTCGTGCAGGTGATCGATGCCCACCTCGTCCCCGACCGAGATGACGTAGACCACGATGTCGCTCTCGAACGCGTGCTGGACCGCCGCGACCGAGGCCGCGCGGCCCCGCTCGTCGACGCCGCTGCCCTGGCCCCGGCCACGGCCCTCGCAGGAGTTCGGCTCGCCGTCGGTCGCGAGCACCAGGACCTTCGGGCCCGGGAATCTGACCGGATCCAGCGAGGTGAGCGTGGGTATCACGGCCTCGATGGACTGCCCCGTCGGCGTGCGGCCGCCGTCACGCTCGGCCATCTCCTCGGGTTCATACGCCTGCGCGATGGGGTCGTAGTTGTTCGACGCGATCGGCACCTCGACGAGCCAGGGGCAGGTCGCGCCGACCTCGTCGTCGGGCGGCGTTGTGTACATCGTGAGGCCGAAGTTCACCTGTCCTTGCAGCGACGGAACGAGGCCGCTCGCCGGATCCACGAGCGCGCTGCGCACGGCCGTCCATCGCTGGATGGAGTCCGGATCGTCCTCGTCGCCCTCCAGGGGGTCGCGCATGCTCCCCGACCGGTCCACGAGAAGGAGGACGTTCGGGACCGCGCGCTCGAAGCCCACGGAGAACGAAGCGCAGGCGTCGCCCGGGGTCGTGGTGCCCGGGCCGCTCGAACCAGCGCCCGTATCGCCCGGGGAGACCGTGCCCACGTCATCGCCCGGCGCGCCGTTCGACGGCGTGCAGCGACCGCTCGAACCGCAGGCGTACCCGGAGGGACACGCCGCGTCGGTCGAGCACTCGATATCGCACGCTCCGCCGGTGCAACGCGGGTCGAGCATTCCATCGTCCCCGCCGCAGGCCGCGACGAGAACGGCAGCGAGGAGGCCGACGCCAATACCACCCGTGAGGCAACTGCGAAATCTGAGGGCCGACTGTTCTCGAAACATGTCTTGCTCCAGCAGCTAAGGACAAGGGTGCAGAACGCCGCGCGTCGCGCGGCGACCGTGAAACACAGACGACGAAGAAAGGCGGCTCGGTCACGTCGCGACCTCGAGCACGCCCTCGCGGCTCCCCACGGAGACACGGAGGCGCGGGGACGCCGAGGCGAGGGGGGAGCGCCTCGGCGAAGCCCTGCGTCCCGGCGCCTCCGCCGCGGCGGCTCTCCCCCGCCGGCCGCGAGCGCAGCGAGGGCGCCTCTCAGATCGCGCCGCCGACCGTCACTCGCAGACGAACTCGCCCCTCCGACAGACGCACGTCATCGCGTCATAGACACACTCCTGCATCGGACCGGGGGAGCACTCGGCCCCGGGCTCCGGCGGCTGCGCCGGACAGGGGTCGGAGCACTGCCACTCGCCGCCGAAGCACGAGCAGTTCACGCCCCCGTACTCGCATCGAAGCCTCGCCTGGTCGCAGCTGGAGCTGCCCTCCGGTTGCTCCGCCGGGCACGCCGCGCAGCTCCAGGCGCCGTCAGCGCACGTGCACCGCGCGTCGCCATAAACGCAGCTCGCCCCCCGGCCTTCACACGCCGCGTCGTCTTGCGGTTGCTCTGCCGGGCAGGCGGTGCACTGCCACTCGCCGCCGAAACAACTGCACTGCGCGTCGCCGTACGCGCAGCGCTCGCCCTGAGTGTCACAGGCAGCGCCGTCCTCCGGCGCATCCGCAGGACACTGCGACGCGCCGCCGCTGGCCGCGCTGCCGCCGCTCGACGCGCTGCTGCTGCCGGTGGTCGACGAGCCTCCGCCGCTGCTGCTGCTGCTGCCGGTGGTCGACGAGCCGCTGCTGCTGCCGGTGGTCGACGAGCCTCCGCCGCTGCTGCTGCTTCCGGTGGTCGACGAGCCTCCGCCGCTGCTGCTTCCGCTGGTCGTGGCGCTCGAGGTGTCGCCGAAGGAGACCTCCTCGTCCGACGAGCCGCAAGCGCCCGAAAATCCGAGCGCGAGCCCCGTGAAGGCGAGCGCCACCGCGCAGCGCGCACGATGGCGCCCTCCATGAAAAGATACGACACCACGGTTGACCGATGAACGAACACCGGCCGCGTGCACGAGAACGCCCGGCGTTCCGCGCGTCCACAAGGAACGAAGCATAAGATCCTCCTACGGCCCTACTTCGCCGGCCGACCGCGGACCCTTCGCAAAAAAATCGAGAGCGCGCTCTCTCCGTCTCCGCGGCCGGCGATCCCGAGGGTCAGTCGCCGGCGATCTTCCTCGCCTCTGCCCGGTGAGCGCCGTTCGGACGCGCCGCGAGGTAGCGCTTCGCCGCGGCCGCGGCCTCGGCGGCGCGACCGGCGCGCTGGAGGGCAATCGCCTGGAGGTAGTCCGCTTCGTCGGCGCGCGCGTCGCCCGGATGCGCGGCCGAGAACGCCTCGAGCTGCGCTGCGCTGTCGGCATAATCGCCGCGCCCGAGTGCGCGCATCGCCTCCGCGAACTCACGCGCGGCGGGCGAGCGCTGCGGCGCGGCGCCCGCCGCGGAGCGCTGGCCCCTCGCCGCGGCGGACGGCGCGCCCGGCGGCGCGCGTCGCTCCTGCGCGGGAGGCTTCGCTGGGGGGGCGGTGGCCGCCGCGGCGCCCGGAGATGGCGCCGCGACGACGCCGCTCGGCGATGCCGCCGCACCGGCACCTGGGGGCGGCGGGAGGGCCCCCGTGGGCGGAAGAGCGGCATCGGCGTCGCCCGTCGCTCGCCACGAGCCACCCGACGGGATGACCGCGGAGAACCCGGCGTAGCGGACCTCGACCGTGCCCTCCGTCACGGCCACGCCGCGGATCTGACCGCGCTCCGCCTCGACGCGGAACGTCGTCCCGCGCACCTCGATCTCCGCGTCGGTCGTCCGCACGAGGAACCGCTCCCCCGCCGCGAGCTGGCGAACGGTCAGATCGAGCGCGCCGTTCACGAGCGTCACGACGTCGAGCCCCGCGTTCCTCTCGCGCTCGAAGCGCGCGTCGTCGGACGGCCGGATGATCGTCCCGCGCCCGGGCGGAGGGCGCGGGGGCAGGACGTGGCGCAGCGCCAGCGCCGGCCGCTCCTCCGGTCGCCGCACCGCGACCGTCCCGGCCCAGGCGGCCGCCCCCGCGAGGGCCAGCGCGACGCCCGAGAGCGAGAGGCGCGTCCGGAGCAGCGGCGCGCGTGAGGCCGGCGGCTCGGTAGCGCGCCGCAGGAGTGAGAGGCGCGCGCGCTGGTGCTCGAGCGGCGTCGCGAGCGCGCGGGGCGCCCGCACGGCCGCGCCGATCCGCTCGAGATCGCGCGCGAGCGCCGCGCACGCGGCGCACACGCCGAGGTGGTGCTCCACCGCCGGTCCCTCCCGCGGGCTGAGGCGGCCGCTGTGGAGCGCCTCGACGAGCGCCGCCTTCGGACAGTCCGGCGCCGTCATCGGGCCCCTCGCTCGAGCGCGCGGCGCACCTCGGCGCGCGCCTCGTGCAGGCGCCGCCACACCGTCCCGACCGGCGTCTCGAGGAGGCGCGCCACCTCGACGCCCGACATCCCGTTCCACTCGACCATCACCAGGACGAGCCGCCGCTCATCCGCGAGGCGCGCGACGGCGCTGCGGATCCGCGCCTCGTCCTCGGCGAGGCTCGCCTGGTCCTCGGGCGTCGCCGAAGGCGGCGTGGGCGTGCTGCCGAACGACTCGATCAGCGCCCTGAGGCGCGCGAACGTTCGGCGACGCCGCCGGAGGAGCTGGACCGCAACGCCGATCAGGAACGGTCGCGCCGTTTCGCGCCCGTCGAACGACGCCGCCGCCCGCGCCGCCGTGAGGAACGTCTCCTGGACCAGGTCGTCCGCGTCGGCGTCGTTCGGCGCAGCGCGCAGCAGGAACTGCCTTACGTGCTCGTGATGGCGGTCGAACAGCACCCCGAGCGGCCCGAGATCGCCCTGCGCGATCGCGGTGAGCAGCGCCGCGTCAGTCTCGTCGCGGAGGGTCTGCGCCTCGCGCGCCTCGCGCGCTTGCACCCGTCTCATCGGAAGGCGACCTCCAGCCCAGCGCTCACCCCGAGCGTGTAGGCGGGGAAGCGCTCCGGGGAGCTCCCCCGGCCGGCCCCGCGGTCGTCGCGGTCATCGCTGGCGCGGTCCTCCCCGCCGATCTCGCGCGGAGTGAGCTCGGCGTCGAGCGCGACGACGGCGCGGAGCGGCGGGGCGATGGGCAGCACCCCTCGCAGATCCACGCCGATGCGGCCGTCGACGCGTGACTGCTCGCGCCCCCACCGCTCGGAGGACCGCGTGACGATCGCGACCGAGGGCACCACGCTCGCGCGGAGCTCGATCTTCCGGAGCGCGAAGCCCTTCGATGCGGCGGCGCCGACGCACACCTCCCGCAGGGAGGGGCTGCGCTCGCCGAGCGGCGCGGAGAGCGCGTCATAGCGGACCCACGCCCCCGCCGCCCACGACCCGACGGGCACGGAGAGCGCGGCCGTCGCGCCGACCCACATCAGGTCCGCGCCGCCGGCATAACGCGGGGAGAGCAGCGCGCTCAGGAGCACGCGCGGCTCGGGCGGGGGCGCCGTGGAGTGCGCGCCGTCTCCCCGCTCGGCGGGCTGCGCGAGCGCGTCGGCGCGGCCCTCAGGGGCCGCAGGAGGGGGCAGAGGCTTGGCGAGCAGCGCCTCGCCGAGCGGCACGATCTCGTCCGGGGAGGCCACGTTCCGGGAGATCGAGGCCCCGTCCTCGCCGGTGACGGTGAGCGTCGTTTCGCCCTCGCGCGCGGCGAGCTCGATCACACCGCCGGCGCAGCTCCAGGGCTTCCCTTTGATGGCCGAGGACCGGACGAGCGCCTCGACCGCCCGCCGGAACGGCTCGGGGTGCGCGGCGACGCTCGCCCCCGCCCGGGCCGGCGTGCACCGCGCGTCCGCCACCTGCGACGCGGCGGACGGCGGCGACACGGCGGACCCGAGCGCCACCGCGGCGACCATGCCAGCGATCTTCGTTCGAGGGATCACGCCGCGCCTTCCCGGCGGAGATTCTCGGCATGGGGCCGGCGCCTCCGCAAGGGCCGCGCATTACCCCTTCAGCTTCGCCGCCAGGAACCGCCGCGCCTTCTCCCACGCGTCCGCCGCGGCCTTCGTGTTGTACCGCTCTCCCGACGGGTTCGCGAAGGCGTGGTCGGCGTCGTACCGGAGCACCTCGTGCTCGATGCCTGCGTCGTGGAGCGCCTTGTCGAAGTCGTTGACGACCTCGGGCGGGATGCCCTTGTCCTGGTTGCCGAAGATGCCGAGCACCGGCGCCTTGATCGCCTTGAGCTGCGCGGGGTCGGTAACGAGCCGGCCGTAGTAGATGACGGCCGCGTCGAGCTCGGGCTCGTTCAGCGCGAGCTTGAGCGACCACGCGCCGCCGAAGCACCACCCGATCGAGGCCGTGCGCGGCGCGAGGATGCGCGCGTCCGTCGTGAGGAAGCGGTGCGCCGCGCGCACGATCTCGATCCCCTTCGCCTCGTCGACCGCCTTCATCGACGCCATCGCGTCGTCCGGCGTGGTCGCGACCTTGCCGCCGTAGAGGTCCACGGCGAGCGCCGCATACCCGTCCTCCGCGAGGCGATCGGTCCAGTGCTTGATGTGCTCGTTCAGGCCCCACCACTCGTGGATGACGACGACGCCCGCGATCGGCGGCTTCGCGTCCCGCGGCAGGCTCAGGTACGCCTTCGTGCCGGCCACCTCGACCGTCTGCCCTCGCGCGGGCGGGGCCTTGTCCGCCCTGAGCTGGTGGAGGGCCTTGAAGTCCTCCTCCGAGAGCAGCCCGGTCGGGCCGTCTTCACCGAGCGCGCCGGACGACGCAGGCGCCGGCGCGGCGGCCGCGGGCGGCGGCTCGACGCGGGACGCGGGAGACGAGGCAGAGCATGCGGTCGCGACGAGCAGCGCCAGCGGCGCAGCCATGCGGAAGCGGCGGAGGTGGGACAGGAGCGTCATGGCCCGCACCCTACCAGCTCGGAGCGGTGCGCCGGAAGCCTCGCCGCGGGGCGTCGCGCCCGCCTACGTCGCGACGCGCAGGCCCAGCTGGCTCGACGCGACCCCCCGCCGGACGGCGGACGCCAGCGTATCCGGGGCGAACGGCTTGGCGACGAACGCATGGGCACCGAGCCGGAACGCCCGCTCCCGCTCGCGCGGCGAGGACATCGACGAGACGATGACGACCGCGACGTCGCGATGGTACCGGCTCTGCCGGATGAAACGGATGAGCTCGAGGCCGTCGATGTCCGGCAGGTGGATGTCGATGATCACCGCGTCGTAGGCGCCCCCGTGCATCCGCCGGAGCGCCTCGAACCCGCTCGCCGTCTCGGCGACCTCCACCCCCGGCCCGAGCTCTGGCGCCCCCTCGAGCGCGGCTCGCATGTACGCCCGCATCGCGGCGGAGTCGTCGATGAGGAGGATGCGGGTCATGCGGCAGGTCCGGCTCGAGCTCTCGAGGGGGCGCCTAATACACCACAAACGACAAAATCAGAAGCAGTTGTCGGCTTTCCGACATGCGAACGCGTCCCCGGCGGCGCCCTGCGCGCTCCACGCCCGGCTGCGCCAGCACCGCGACCTCCCGGCAAGGAGGTCCCACGCCGAGCGGGAACACGGCGATCGCGCCTCGCCCCGCCTCGGGCGAGGCCCGGTTGGACCTCGGGCGAGCGAGCTCATCGTCCGACACCAACCGACCTGTACAGGCGGCCTCCAGGCCCCGAACCTTCGCCGCCCCCCGCCGCTCCGAACAACGGGATCCGCGCTGGTCAGGGGCCCCGCGGCAGCGTCCGACGACCGGCCTGGCCCCCTCCTCGAGCCCGCGCCGTGATCACATCGGCCCGATCCGGGAATTCGTCTGAGTCACACAGGAAACCTTGTGCGCACCGCGCGCGCTGCACTTCTTCGCCAGGGCTGCTTCGATGAGAGCCCTGGCTCTTCCACTATATATCTGGACGAGGCGAGAAAGAGACGAGATGCAACGAGCCCGGCGGCCAGGGCACGGTCCGTGCTCAGCAAGTTGGCGTGAGATCCTTGCGGGGAGCTCGGTACTGTCCTCACCAGCCGCCCGCGAGTCGACTCGGCCTCAGCATCGGAGCGTCCATTTCTCCCTCGGCCGGGAAATTAATCGATCCTTTTGACGACGAGATCGAGCGACGAGCCTCCCATTTGCGGTCCGTCGCTCCGCGACCGCGCGCCTCGGCGCGTCGCCCGGTTCTTACTTAGGAGGGCCAAGCCCGTATGTCCTTGAAGCACTGTCTCACCGTGAACAGCGGGTGGGGCAGCCTGTCCTCGGGCAGCTTCGGTACCCGTGCTCCCCGACCCATCCTCGGCGCGCTCATCCCGTCGCTCGTCATGGTGGCGTGCCAGTCCGAGACCGGGAACAGCGATGACGTCCCCGATGACGCGGCGTCGACGAGCGCCTCCTCGGGGACCAGCGGCGCTGGCGGCGTCGACCACGGCCCCACCGTCAGCCACGGCGCCAGCATGCGCAGCGCCGGCGCTGGCCCCGCCACGGCCGCCGAGGTGGGGCACCGCTCCGTGTCCGGTCAAACCAGGGTGATTGCACGGGTCAGATCAGCGACTCATCGAAGGAGACCGTTGTATGCGTAATAGGCAAGGAGCCGTGCCGCGAGATCTGCTCGACTGGGTCTTCAACCGTCGGCAGCCCCTCGTCAAGCTCGAGGCGTTCGCCATCACCAAGCCCGTACTCGTGTCCTGCAGGGAGGACGACGAGATGGGCGGCGACCTGAGCGGGAGCGGCACCGGCGGCGGAGGAAGCGCCTGGAGCGGCGCTGGTAGCACGGACAGCAGCACCGCCGGCTCCTTCGCCACCAGCTCGAGCAGCGCCGGCGGCGCCGACGCGCTGGATCCGTCGATCTTCAAGGGCGCCGGCAGCTGCCGATTGACCGCCACGGACATCGGGGGCCCGTTCCTCATCGACGACAGCGAGATCCCGAACGACATCAGCCTGTTTCGCAGCGACATCCGGGACAACCACCCCGGCTGTGAGCTCCGGATATATGTCCGCCTGCTCGACGCCCGGAACAACCACGAGCCCATCCCCGATGCCGAGGTCTACATCTGGCACTGTGACGCGGATGGGCACTACAGCGGCTTCGAGCATCAGAGCCCCTCCACGCCGTCCGCGGGCGCGGCCGAGCACACGCCGGAGAGCCAGGATCGGTTCTGCCGCGGCGTTCAGCTCTCCGACCGCAACGGGATCGTGGGCTTCAAGTCGATCTATCCCGGGTCGGACGCGGGGCGGCCGGTCCACGTCCACATGGTCGCTCGCATCAACGGCGCCACGACCAGGCTGATCACGACGCAGCTCTATTTCGACGCGGACCTCAGCGCAGAGGTCTTCCAGAACGAGCCGGCCTACGCGGCTAGCTCGGCGAACATCGCGGCGTCCAGCCTCAATCCGCCGCCAGGCAACGTGGTCATGCCGACGACGTACACCTCGGGGCTGGTCACCAGCATTCTCAACATCATCGTCGACGCCTGAGCGCACGGGTGTCCTCAGGGCGCGCGGGGGGGCGGTGCGTCCCCCCCGAGCGCGACCCGGGCCACCTCTTGGCCAGCCGGGACAGCGCCTCCCCGCTGCCTGCCGAATGTCACGAAATTTCGAGGAAACAGGGCACCTCTCCCGTTCGCCACGCCGACGCGGGGCGGACAATCGCCCTCCGGGGCGCCAGACTGCGGTAGGGAGGTTCCATGAGCGACACGGATCGGCTGGATCCCGGGAGCATGGCGCGCGCGTTCCGCGAGGCGCGGCGCCGCGGGATGGATGTGGAGCCGGCGGTCCTGTTCCACGACCTGGGGCGCATGCGGGCGCGCATCGGACGGATCGGCGCGGCGTTTCCGCCCGGCGCCCTCCACACCGTGGCGATCAAGGCGAACCCCCTCGTCGAGGTCCTGCGGGCGGCGGTCGACTGCGGCGCGGGGCTCGAGGCGGCTTCGCTCGAGGAGGTGAAGCTCGCGCTCGCCGCCGGCTGCCCTCCCGATCGCCTCGTCTACGACTCTCCCGCGAAGTCCCGCGCCGACATCGCGGAGACCCTCCGCCTGGGCGTTCGGCTCAACGCCGACAACCTGGATGAGCTCGATCGCATTGACGAGCTCGTCCGCCACGAGGGGGCGGCCAGCCGCATCGGGCTGCGCATCAACCCGCAGGTCGGGGCCTCCAGCATCGCCCTGACCAGCGTCGCGGATCGGCGCTCCAAGTTCGGGGTCCCCCTCGAACAGGCCGACGCCGTGCGCGCCGCCTTTGCGCGGTACCCGTGGCTCGCCGGGCTGCACGTGCACGTCGGCTCGCAGGGGTGCGCGCTCTCGCAGCTCGTCGACGGGATCGGCCGTGTCGAGGCGCTGCGCCAGGAGCTCCGGCGCGCGATGGGGCCGCTCGCCGCCGGCACCATGGATATCGGCGGCGGTCTGCCGGTCGCCTACCGGACCACGGACCGCCCCCCGGCGCTCGAGGACTACGCGGCCGCGCTGCAGCGCGAGGTGCCGACGCTGTTCGAGGAGGGGACCTCGCTGATCACCGAGTTCGGGCGCTGGGTCCAGGCGGGCTGCGGCTTCGCGGTCTCGCGGGTGGAGTACGTGAAGAAGGACTCGGCCGGGCGCACCGCGATCCTTCACCTCGGGGCCGACTTCCTGCTGCGCCGCGCGTATCACCCGGACGACTGGCACCATGACTTCGTGGCGCTGGATGCCGATGCCGCACCCAAGGGGGGGCCGCTCTCGCCGTGCACCCTTGGCGGCCCGCTCTGCTTCGGCGGCGACGTGCTGGCCCGCGATCTCGCGTTTCCGGAGCTGTCGCCCGGCGATCTCGTGCTCATCCGCGACACGGGGGCTTACACGCTGAGCATGTGGTCCCGCCACTGCAGCCGCGGCATCCCTGCTGTGCTCGGTGTCGACGCCGACGACCTCCGGGTCCTGCGCGAGCGGGAGCTGCCAGAGGACGTCGTCGCGTTCTGGAGCCGCGGCCGCGGCCGGCCATGAGCCCGCCGCGCGGCGTTCACACGGCTGTTTCCACGGGAATCCAGCATGTGGCAACATGGAGCGGCGAGCGCTGCGACGTGGAGGAGCAGAGATGAGATCGAGCGGAGCTTCGTGGGTCCTCGGGCGATGCGCACAAGCGTGGCGGGTCACGCTCCTCGGAGCCGCGCTGTGCGTGCCGCCGGTCGCCAGCGCGGGCTGCGGCGATGACGACGCGACGACCACCGCCTCGGTGTCCAGCGGCAGCGGCAGCGGCGGCGGCGGCGGCGGCGGCGCAACGAGCGCCACCTCGGGCGGCGGCGCTGCCGGCTCGGGTGGATCCGGCGGCTCTGCCGGCTCGGGCGGCTCCGGCGGCGCGGGTGGCTCCGGCGCTGCCGGCTCCGGCGGCTCCGGCGGCGGCGCGGGTGGCTCCGGCGGCGCTGGCGGCAGCGGCGCTGCCGGTTCCGGTGGTTCCGGTGGCACCGGCGGCTCGGATGGCACCGGCGGCGCTGGCGGCTCCGGCGGCGCTGGCGGCGCTGGCGGCAGCGACGCTGCCGGCTCGGGCGGTTCCGGTGGCACCGGCGGCTCGGATGGCACCGGCGGCGCTGGCGGCTCCGGCGGCGACACCGTGAGCGTGCAGATCATCGCCTTCAACGACTTCCACGGCAACCTGGAGCCCCCCGCGGGCAGCAGCGGCAGGATCACCGTGCCTGCCACGCCCACCAACACCACCGTGGACGCCGGCGGCGTCATGTACCTGGCGTCGCGCGTCGCCGCACTCCGCGCCACGAACCCGAACACCGTGGTGGTCTCGGCCGGCGACCTCATCGGCGCGAGCCCGCTGGTGTCGGCGCTGTTCCACGATGAGCCCACGATCGAGGCCATGAACCTCCTTGGCCTCGATATCAACGGTGTCGGCAACCACGAGTTCGACAAGGGCACATCGGAGCTCCTCCGGATGCAGTACGGCGGGTGCAGCCCGGCCGACGGCTGCACGGACGGCACCTTCTTCCCGGGCGCGAACTTCAAGTTCCTCGCCGCCAACGTCGTCGTCGACACGTCGAGCGGCAGGACGCTCTTCCCGCGCTACGACATCCGCGAGTTCGACGGCGTGAAGATCGCCTTCATCGGCATGACGCTCGAGGACACGCCATCCATCGTGACGCCGATCGGCGTCGCAGGGCTGTCGTTCATGGATGAGGTCGACACGGTGAACGACATCGTCCCGGAGCTCCAGGCGCAGGGCATCGAGGCGATCGTCGTGGTGCTCCACGAGGGAGGGCTCCCCACCGGCCTCTTCAACGAGTGCCCGGGCCTCTCTGGCCCCATCGTCGACATCGCCACGAACATCGACCCCGCCGTGGACGTGATCGTCTCAGGGCACACCCATCAGGCGTACAACTGCATCCTCGGCGACAAGATCGTGACGAGCGCTGCGTCGTTCGGCCGCCTGGTGACTGACATCGATCTGGAGATCAGCAAGAGCACCGGCGACGTGACGGCGAAGACGGCGAACAACGTCATCGTGACGCGCGAAGCGCCCGACGCGGGCGTGAGCACCCTGGTGACGCGCTACAAGGACCTCGCGGCGCCGCTGGCCAACGTGCAGGTCGGCACCATCACCGCGAATCTCGACCGCGCGGTCCCTGCCATGGGCGCCGGGCTGTTCACGATGGGCGCGGTGATCGCCGACGCCCAGCTCGCCGCCACGCGCGACGCGAGGACCGGCGGTGCCGAGATCGCGTTCATGAACCCGGGCGGCATCCGCGCGGATCTCACCTACGCGGCCTCTGCCACCGAGGTCAGCGACGGGGTGGTCACGTTCGGTGAGGTGTTCACGGTGCAGCCCTTCGGCAACAGCCTGGTCGTGATGACCCTCACGGGGGCGCAGATCGACACGCTGCTGGAGCAGCAGTTCCGGCTGAACGCGGGGGGCGTGCGGCAGAGCCTGATCCTGCAGGTCTCGGACGGCTTCACGTACACCTACAGCCAGAGCGCGCCCATCGGCGCGAAGGTCGACATTGCCACGATCCGGATCAACGGCGTCCCGATCGAGGCGGCGCGGACCTACCGGGTGACGGTGAACAGCTTCCTGGCGACGGGCGGCGACGGCTTCACCGTGCTCAACGACGGCACCGATCGGCTCGGCGGCGCGCTGGATCTCGACGCGCTACGGGACTACTTCGCGGCGAACTCGCCCGTCTCCCCGCCCGTGCTCGACCGGATCACGGTCGTGCCCTGATCGGGCCTCCTGGATCGCTCATTCACGTTTCTGGTGCTCGTCACCTGAGGACGAGCCCCCTTAGCTGCGCGGCCTTCGTGCGTAGAGGAAGCGTGCATAGCCGATCTCGGCGGCGTTCTTCGTGAGCTCGACGTTGGCCCACGCGACGACGTCACCGAACGGGCGGTCCTGGAAAGGCCAGCGCGTCCGTCGTGTCGAGCGCAGGTCGTCGTCGGTAGCCTGCTCGAGCGCCGCTCGCCACTGGCCCTGAAGCCTTCCGAGCCACGCGCGCACGTCGTCGGCGTTGCCAGGCCACGTCACGTCCTCGCGGGTGAGAGCGCCGTCGCCGAAGGCGTGATCGAGCGCCATGGACCACCAGAAGCCGAGATGCCACGTCAGCCACGCGATGCTCGGCGGGCCGAGATCGTAGCCCTCGTGCTCCGGCCAGTCGGCGCGCCACTGGCCATCGGGGGTTTGACGAACGTGCAATCCCTCGTCAGCAGGGCGCCACAAGCACTCTTCGGTGGAGAGCCCGTCGAGGTGAAAGCTGGTGAGCTGCCAGGCTATCTCGAACTGCCGGATCAAGTAGCCGCCGACTTCGCTGGCCATCGACGAGGGAGCGGCGTCAGGGCCATCGCGTCTCATGGCCCCGAGCCTAGCATGCCCGCCGTCCCTCATCCTGCCCGCGCCGCGCACCGAGATAGGACCGCGCGGCCGAGCAGGCCCTTCCGTACTATTCTTTGAGGGAGCGAGCCCGCTCTACCTAGCCCGGATTCACCGCGATCTGCATCTGAGCGATCACGATGTCCCCTTCCATCACGGCCTTGGCACGAAGGCCGCTGTTGCCCGCTTCGTCGGCCTTGATGGCGCCCTGGTAGTATTGCGCCAGGCTGCCGGTGGTACGCGCCTTGTACGGATCGTACTTGGTATGGACGGAGTCGGTGAAGGCGGGATCAAAGTAGAATTGCGTCGTGAAGATGTGGTCTCCACCCTGGTACGTGGTGCGACCCTTCGACATCGATCCCTTCTTGAAGCAGACGAAGTGGATGTGAACGTCGCGGCCGTTGTACCAGCCGGGGAAGATGCTCCGGAACGAGACGACGCCGTTTGCGTCCGTGGTTTGCACGCCGCGACAGAAACGGTCCGTGTTGTTGAGATCGTTCTGACCCGGCCTGCCCGCATAGGGCGAGTCGGGCTTCTGTTCGCTGGCAGCACCCCTGGTCCCGAAGCCGCTGTAGAACCCCTGCCCGTCCGTGTGCCAGATGTAGACGTCCACGTCGGCCAGACCGACGCCTTTGCCATCGCAGCTGGGCGCGCTCAGGTCGATCACGCGCAGGTGGAGATGCATCTCCACGCCGGCCGGCGCGCTCTCATTGTAGCGACCACGGATGTCCTGTCGGACCAGGGAGATGTCGTCGTTCTTTTCGAGCTCGTGAATGAAGAAGGGGCCCTGACCGGCGCCGTCCGTCTTGTTGATCGCCCTGCACGTCGGGACGTCGTCGAACGGCGGCGCCTGGAGGCCGTCACCGCCGCCGCTACCACCAGCACCTCCCGTGCCCGGCTCGGAGCCCCCGTCGCCTGAGCCGCCCGTGCCTGCCGTGGAGCTGGTGCTGCCCGGTCCCGCGCCGCCCGAGCTGGCCGTGGTGGTGGCAGGGTCAGGCCCCCCGCCTCCCGTGCCCGAGGCCGAGCCCGAGCTCGTGGTCCCGTTGCCCCCGGAGCTCGTGGAGCCGCCGGTGCCGGTGCCTCCGGGTTCGTCCGACTCGCCGCCATCTCCGCACGACACGGTGACGGCAATCACGCCCAGCCCCAGGAGCGCCTGCCGCCGGTCAACGACCTTGAACAACGGGCCCTGGGTCTCGGTATCTCGTTCCTTGCTCATAAGCAGCTCTCCTCAGGTGGTCGATGACCTGTCCGTCCGGCGGACAAGGCGCCGAAAAGGCGGCAGCATCTTCCCAAGAACGGCGACAGTAAAGCATGGCGGCGCGGGGCGTGGAAGATGGGACCCGAGCTGATCCCACATTCCCGCCCTCATGTAGTTATCCTCCGCTGTTTCACGCGCATCGGCGCGTCATGTATCGAGGGTGACGGGGGCCTGCGCGCTACCCTGGATCGACGTGCGAAGAAGCTCGATCACCGCTGGGAATCCCATGGTTCAGGCCGGCATCGGTTGCTTGTTGCACGTCCGCTGGCAGGAGGCCCGCAGGCAGCGGCTGTGGAGTCGGACGCGGCCCCTTTGGTGCATGAATGCGTTGTGGATACAGCGCACTTTTCCAGGAGGGATGCAGATCGCGCAAGGGACCTTCTGTCGCCTGAGACACCAGGAAGGCGGACTCTACCGCAAGCGATGCCGGCACCCGACATATACGATGTGCTTGCAGCCTAGACAGAGCTGCGGGAGCGCGGTTTCAATAGGAGTCTTCACGATCCGGGCGTACTGGATGACCGGCTCGCCTTCGTCAACCAGGCGGAGCACGATGCGTTCCTGGGCTCGATCCGCAGAAGCTGCCCTCACGAGATCGCGCACCTCGACCGGCCCCTAGGAGACGGCGCCTGGGTTTCGGGGATGCCCCCCGCCGGCAGGTGCATTGCTACAAGGGGAGGCATGCGGACGACAATCCCTTCCTGCGCAATAGCATGGTTGCTTGTGACGACGCTCGGCGCCTGCGGCCGGGTCAAGGTCGACCGAGATCCGGACGGCGCGGGGGCGTCCAGCGGCACAGGTGCTCCAGGCGGCACGGGCGGCTCCGACGACACGGGCGCTCCAGGCGGCACGGGCAGCTCCGAGCCGTTCCCCGAGATCTGCAGCCCGCCCGCGCGCTTCGCTATCTGCGACACCGACGTGAAGCGCTGCGGCAATGGCGTGCTGGATACGTGCGAAGTCTGCAGGAGCCTCGACGCCAGCCCTGTCCAGTGCAGCGACGTGACCGAGGGGTGCGACGGCACCGTCAGCAGCGAGACATGCGGCTCGCTCGGATATGCGGGGGGAGGCCGCCTCGCGTGCACCGACGTCTGCTCGATCGATGTCCGCGACTGCGACTCATGCCTCGGGGCCCCGAACCAGCTCGCGTGCGCGCGCCCGCGCGTGGACGGGTACAACGTCGGCGACATCGCGCTCGCGAGCGACGGAGAGGGCCTCGCGGCGGCGTGGAGGAGCTTCAACCGTCAGGTCCACTTCGCCCGATTCTCGATGGACCTCGATCTGGAGAGCCAATGGGGCTGCGTGAGCGTCCCCTCGCCGGCGTCGACGGTGGCGCTCGCGCCGAGCCCCGGAGGCTTCATCATGGCGCTCGGCGGCGCGGGCGACAGCCCTGTGCTCCGCCTCTACCGCCTCGATCCGAACGGAAACGAGATCGCGACGCGCACCATCGCCAACGCCATGTACCCGGTGCTCGCGGCGAGGCCTGGCGCGGCGCCGCTGCTCGTCTATACGAGCGGCGAGCACGCGGCCGCGCAGGGGAAGCTCGTCGCCGAGCTGCTCGACGAGGGAGGGAACGTGGCGTGGCAGGCGACCGTCGCCGACGCGGCCTATGGCGACGTGACCGCGGCGGCCTTCGCGGATCCGGGGTTCCTCGTCTCTGCGCGCGTGATCACCGGCGACAGCGCGTCGGCGACCGAGCTCGTGCCGATCGACGCGTCGGGCGCGGTGGGCCCGGCGCGCGAGCTCGCTGGCATCGACGACGTCGCGCTCGCGCCCGCCGGCGCCGACCGGGCGGCCGGCGTGTGGCTCAACGGAGAACGCTTCGAGGTCGGCTGGTTCGACGGACAGGCGGCCCCCGCCGGGACCCCCGTGACGATCGCGACGCGTGACGCCACGAAGGCGGCGCAGGAGCACGCGATCGTGGTGTCGAACGGCCGCGCCGTGGTGGCGCTGGCCGAGGAAAACGATACGCAGCTGAGCCTCTTCCACGTGGACGCCGGCGGCTCGATCGCCGTCCCGCGGTATGCCTTCGCGAGAGAGCCCGTCGGGCTGGCCTGGCTCGCGGCCGCGCCGGCCGGCGAAGGCGCCGCGCTCGTGTGGACGACGTACGCTGAGCCCGAAAGCAGCCGGTTCGTCCTCGGCCGCGCGCGGCGCTGAGACACCTGGATCGAGGGTGTTGGTCGATCCCTCGCGCCGGTCCGCCGGGCGGCGCGACCGAACGGAGAGAGCTAGTCGTTCACCGCACGACCGCAGGCCGCGGTGGCCACACCATCCGCTGCTCGGCCGCGAGCGCGGGGGAACGATGGATGGCGGGCGGCGCCGCGAACGACGCCTCCGGCGTGCCGCCGCCGGCCGTGGCCTTCCTCGGCCACCAGTCCATGCTGAGGTGGATGTGGTGATGGTGATAGGGCCACCCCTCGCCGTACGCCATCCGGTCCGAGAAGCTCGCGAGCTCGTCGTCGGTGATCTTCCGCCGATCCCGCGCCGGAAGAGCGTTCAGCCTGGCCGCGGTCCTCGACAGGAACGGCGCGATGACCTTGTCCACGCCGACGACGCGCGTGCGGGGCGAGCGGAACAGCCTGGCCATGAAGAACGCCTCCCGCTCGAGGTCGACGATGTGCTTCCGCTTCGCCGCCGAAGAGCAATACCCATCCTCGTGCTTCGACCCGTCTCCGCAGATGATCTGCCCATCGTTCGAGCCGTCGGTCTGGAAATAGGCGATGTCGATGTTGCCCCCCTGGTCGTGCGTCGACTCGGGGTGACGCGGGCTGTCGATGTCGTAGCCGGGCGTAACGCCGTTGATCTGGCAGACGTCGATCAGCGAGAGCGGCGTCGTGCCTGGGAACGCGTGCATCGTCTCGGCGAGGGCGTCCCGGACGAGCATGATGAGCTCGCGCCGGGCAAAGCGGTAATTGCTGAACGTCTCCCAGATGTAACCGCCGCCGACCACCGAGTCGTCGGGGTCGGGGAACGGGAACGGCAAGAGCCCGCCGCCGCGCTCGCCGAAGCCGGCGCACTCGTCGAGCGAGAAGCCGGCGTCCACGCAGCTCGGGCCATCGACATACGGAGTCGACGTCACGTCCAGGCCATAGACGTTCTGCGCGCCGTCGTAGCCGACGACCCGGACGAAGTACTCGGCACCACCCCGCTCGGAGTAGAACCCGTAGAACTCGGTGTCCGTCTCCTGATCGCGGTACGAGTACGGGTACTGCGATCCATCGCGCGAGCCGAGCAGGCGGCCCACGCCGTCATAGACCACCAGATCGATGTCCCCGGCGTCCTGACGGAACCGGATGCCCACGCGGACGATGGTCCGCTCCGGCACCACGATCTTGAACCAGTCCTCGTCCCCCTCGCAGAGGGTGAGCTCGTTCGTGACGCCCATGGGCGCGATCACCGCTCCTCCCAGGTCGTCGTTGGGCTCGAGGGCGTCGCCCTCGCCGCCGCAGGCGGAGGGGCCCTTGCGGCACTCGCCGCCATCGCAGGAGCTGCCCTCCGGACACCAGCCGGACGGGACGTCGGGTGAGCACGCGACATCGTCCGATACGCAGAGCTCCCCGAGGCAGGTCGTGCCCTCCGGGCAGGTCGACGCGGCGTCGCAGCCGGCGTAGCAGGCCGACCTGCCCTCGCCGTCGACGGTGTGACAGACGTAGCCAGGCCGGCAGTCGAGATCGCTGCCGCAGGTGTTCATGCACACGGGCGAGCCGCCCTCCGCCGCGGGGAAGCAGCCCGCGCCCGGCCCGCACTGGTCATCGCTCTCGCAGTCGAAGGCGAGGCAGTACCCCTCCACCCAGCCGTTCGGCGCCGAGCGGTCCTCGTCACGATAACAGGTCGCGCCGCGCAGCGAGCACGCCTCGTCGGCGTCGCAGGCCGCGCCGATCTCCCCGGCGCCGACCGTGTCCGCCGCGCACGCCGCGCCGCAGGCCGCGTTGCACCCGTCGCCGCGCCGAGGAGAGCACAGGCCATGACGGTTCTGCACGCCATCGCAGGTCTCTGGATCATAGAGGGGATAACACACCCCCGAGTCGGTCAGGATGTCCGTGTTGAAGCAGCGAGCGCCCGGCGCGCAGCCCTGCTCGCTGTTCGGCGCCGTACACAGCCCCTCCGCGCGCTGCATGCAGATGCCGAGCATGCAGACGGCCGCCTCGCCGTCGCAGTCCGCATCGCAGCCGCAGCTCGCGCCGACGGGGACGCGCTTCTGGCTCGCCCCGCCGCTCTGCATCTCGCTGTCGACCGTCAACTCCGATTCCCATGGGTCCACATCACACGCTTCCAGAGAACCCATGAGCGCCGGCACCACCACGAAGAGCCATCGCCAATGTAGATCCATGACACCCTGCCTATTGAGGAGTGCGAGACCGCACCTGTCGAGCGTTCTAGTCACAGGCGAGGGGTAACTGGTTATTGAAAAGAGCGCATGAGTCACGCGGGATACCCCGCGCGAAGATATTCCCAGCTTCGCAGCGGTGTTGTTGTCCCCGCGCGTGGGGGCGCCTACGCAACGAGCGGCCGGCGCGCGTCCACCGCGGTGGACTCGCGGTCATCGGACGTCCCGGCCGCGCCGCGCGGCCCGTACGTCCGATGACCGCGCGGATCGGCGGCGATCATCATCGGGTCGACGCGGGGCGCCTACTCGTACTTCTGCGCCTACTCGTACTTCTGGCTGACGCGGAACGAGCCGAGCGAGCGTACGCCCGTCGCGTGCTGCTCGAGCAGCGCGAGGGCTTCCTTGAACGCAGGCTCCTCCGTGCTGCCCTCGCACTCGACGAGGAAGAGGTACTCTTCAGGGCTGTCCGGCAGCGCGCGAGAGACGATGCGCGTGAGGTTGATGTGGTGTCTCCCGAGCGCGGAGAGCGCCGCGACCAGGGCGCCCGGGCGGTGGTCCAGCCCGAACAGGAGCAGCGTCCGCCCCCCCGAGGCCGGCGGCTCCGCGGCCTTTCCGACGATGAAGAAGCGCGTGATGTTCTCGCCCTTCGCGCCGAGCTTCGGCACGAGGATCTCCAGCTTGTAGATGGCCGCCGCGCCCTTGTTGCCGATCGCGCAGGCCTCGCCGTCCTGCGCCGCGCGCTCGACCGCCTCGGCGGTGCTCTCGGCCTCGAGGATCTGCGCGTCAGGGTAGGTCTCGCGCAGCCAGTCGCCGCAGTGCTTGAGCGGAACGAAGTGCGAATAGATGCGCTTCGGCGCCACGCCCGCCCTGCCGAGGAGCGACAGCGTGACGTGCAGCGAGAGCTCCTCGCACACGACGAGCGCGGCGCCCGTGCCCTCGCGGCGGATCAGCTGATCGACGGTGTCGTAGATCGGGCCGCCCACCGCGTTCTCGATCGGCACGACGCCGTAGGTCGCCGCGCCGCCGGCCACGGCGTCGAACACCTCCGAGATGGTGCGCCGGGGCGTGAGGTCCGCGCTCGCGCCGAAGCGCCGGGACGCGACCTCGTGGCTGAACGTCCCGGGCCGCCCGAAGTAGGCGACCCGCTGGCGCGGCGCCGGGGCCTCTGCCGCATCGCCCGCCGCGGGCGCCGCGTCGTCGCCGCGCGCCGTCCCTGGCTTCCGCGCGTCAGCCGACATGAGCGATGGGCGCCTCGCCAGAGCCCGCGCAGACGGTCGCGACACGCCCCCCGCAGGGCGCGCCGCTCCGCCGTGGGGCCGGCATCCTTCGATGGAAGCTGTGCATCGAGCGCCGCCTGTCTACCGGCGCGATGCAGCGGAGTCCAGCGAGGAAAGCGGCGGCGTCCGCCCGCGCAAGGAGGCGCCCGCCCCCGCGGTGCACCAGGCCGCCGCCGAGCCCGCCCGCGCGGTGATCGCGCCGCAGCAGCCGGGCGGGCGCACCATCGTTGCCGACGATGCCGCAGGGTACCTAGAAGCAGGTTCGGACGAGGAACGATCGTTACACCTCGAGAACCATCGTCGAGCGGCGCTTTCCCGAGCGATTCGGCCTGCATGCGCGCAGTCGCGCACGCGGAGGGCGGCGCAGGAGACGACTACATATGCATACATCTGACCACTTTTTCGATCAAATTTCGCCTGTGATCGCCCCGACCAGTTTTTGCAAGTTCCGTTTCTTGTGATAACGATCGTTACGCGATGTCGGGAACGGGGCGTGGAGGCCACGGTTCAGGGCCGCCAAACGACAGAGAAGGGGCCTATTGGCGGATCTTCAACAAGAAAACGATCGTGCTCGTGCGCCGATGGCTTCGCCTCCTGGGGGTTCCGCGCCGGGATCGCTGGGACATCGCCCAGAACGTGATGCTCGCGGCGCATGAGAGCTTCGGGAACTACGATCCGGATCTCGGGCCGTCCGACCGCTGGCTGAACAAGATCGCGGTCCACGCCGCATCCCACTACGGGCTGCGCGAGCGGCGCCGGAGGGAGGATCCGTTGCCCGACGACTTCGACGCAGAGCTCGACGAGCCCTCGGCCGAGGAGCAGATCATCTCGGAGTGCGATCGCCTCTTCGTGCTCGCGGTCCTGCGCGAGCTCGACGCCGAGTTCGGCGCGATCCTCATGGCCCACGACATCGAGGGCGTCCCCATGGCGGACTTCGCGAGCCGGGCCGGAATCCCCCTCTCGACGGCGTACAAGCGGCGGAGCCGAGCGCTGGCCGCGTTTCAGCAGCTGGCCACGCGGCGCCTCGCGTCGATGCCCGGAGCAGAGCCGCGGGGCGGTGGCCGGCCGGAATCCGGCGCTGGGTCACCTCGCGTCGCGGGCTGGTCCGCGGGGACGTGAGGGCTCAGGGGTTCATCGCCCGCGCCGGTTCGATGACGAGGGGGCGGAGCCGCGCGACCCTCGCTCCTCCGACCGAGGCCGCGAGCGGAGCCGCGCGCGCTCCGGATCCTCGTTGATGAGCGCGAGGATGGCCTGCTTCTTCGGCGAGTCGTCGGGCTCGATCAAGAGGAAGAGGAGCGCCTCCTGGAGAGCCTCGGGCGCGCGATCGAAGCGATCGGCGACGACCGCGGAGACCGGGCTCCTCCCGTCGCCGGGCAGGAGGAGCCGAGCATCGCAGTTGAGCCCCTGTGCGATGAGCGCCAGCGCGCCGAGCCCGAGATCGCGTTCGCCGCGCTCGACCTGCCGCAGGTAGGTCGCCGAGAGGCGCGCTTTCTCGGCGAACTCGGCGTAAGTGAGCCCGTGCAGCTGCCGGAGCACGCGAATGGCTCGACCGACCTCCTTGGGAAGCGCATCGCTCATGGCCGGCGCAGCCTATCAACTCCCGCCGCGGCCGGAAAAGGACGATCGCACGTTTCTCCCTGCATTCGCGCGTGGACGCGCGTCGATGTCGTTTACTTACTATAACTGATTCAGCTCCTCCAAGAGCGCCCGGGAGTGCGAGTTCTCGCGCTTCTCGATCGCTATGCCGGCGAGGAGGGGCGCTTGGCCGCCGCTCGGGTCGAGGCGCGGTCAGCGATGGTTGCGTCGGTTGCGTCGGTTGCAGCCGCGGGGCGCTTCTGTCATTCCTGGCGCGTTCACTGGCAGGATGTGCGCTGTATCGAGCGCGTGTCTCGGCCCCTTCGGGGGACGGCAAGGGGTTCGATGATCCGTCTGGAGCTTTCAGGAGAGCACACCCGGCTGCACTCGACGCTGTGCGCCCAGTGCCCGCAGGGCCCCGCGGGGTGCTGCGTCAGCCCGCCCGAGCTCGACTGGACGGACATCGGGCGCATCGTCGCCCTCGACGGCCGTGGCTGGCTGCTCGAGCAGATCGCCGCAGGCAACCTGCTCCCCGTGAGCCGCGGACTCGAGCTCCGGCGCGTGCGCAAGCGCGAGGAGCGCACGGCCCCCCGGCAATCGAAGTGCGTCTATCACGGCGCGCGCGGCTGCACCGTCGCCGCCGAGCGGCGGGCCGCGACATGCAATTACTTCCTCTGCGAGGACGCCTTCGCCGAGCGCACGGACGGCCAGGCGGATCCTGCGTCCGCCGAGAGCCGCCGGGCGCACGCGCTCCTCCGGGACGTCTACGGCCGCTGGGACCGTGAGCTCGCCGAGGCGATCGCCTCCCGCCCGGAAGGGCCGACGTGGGACGCGGCGTTCCTCGACTGGCTGGGCGTGGAGTTCGAGCGGCTCTCGCGCGCGTCGCGCGACGAGCTCGGCGAGCTCACCGCGCCTGGCCTCCCCGCGCATGGATAAGAGCGCCGCGGGCGCAGCGAGCGCGCCCGTCTCCAGGCGGATCGCCGGTCACAGCATGGCGACCGGATCCACGTCGATGATCACGCGGGCGTTCCGATCAAGGCCATCCCGTATCAGCCCGGACAGCGCCGCGAGCGCCCCACGGAGCGGACCGCGATCGCGCGCCCGGAGGAGCACCCGGAACCGGTAGCGCCCGCGCAGGCGCGCGATCGGCGCCGCCGACGGGCCGAGCACCTCGACGCGCCGGGCGACCCCTTCGGGGCAGGTGCGGGCGTGGGCCGCGAGCTTCGCCGCAGCGCCGCGCCCCACGCCTTCGTCGACCGCGTCGATCCGGAGCAGCGCGAGGCGCGTGGCGGGCGGATAACCCACCTCCTCGCGGTCGCGGATCTCCCGCTCGAGAAAGCCAGGCACGTCGTGCGCCGCGGCGAACGCGATGGCCGGGTGCTCGGGGTTGCGCGTCTGGATGAGCACCCGGCCGGGGCGGTCGCGCCGCCCCGCGCGCCCGGCCACCTGCACGAGCAGCTGGAAGCCGCGCTCGGACGCGCGGAAGTCGGGCAGCCCGAGCGCGGCGTCGGCGTTCACCACGCCGACCAGGGTCACGTTGGGCAGGTCATGGCCCTTCGTGACCATCTGCGTGCCGACGAGGATGTCGATCTTGCCCTCGCGCATCTTCGCCAGGATCGCCTGCGAGCGATCCTTGCCGGCGACGTCGCGATCGAGGCGCGCCACGCGCGCCTCCGGGAACGAGCCGGCGATCGTGGCCTCGAGCCGCTCGGTGCCGAGCCCCTCGAGCAGCAGGTTCCGCGCGCCGCACGAGCTGCAGCGGTCCGGCAGCGGCCCCGCGTAGTCGCAGTAGTGGCAGCGCAGCCGCCCCCCCTCCGGCCGCTCGTCGAGCGGCGCATCCGGCGCGAGCGCGCCGCCCGGCGAAGGCGGGCGCGCGTCGCGGCGCCGCCCGCGGTGGTACGTCAGCGCGACCGAGCAGGCGTCGCACGTGGTCAGCGTCCCGCACGAGCCACAGACGACGCTCGGCGCGAAGCCGCGGCGGTTCAGGAAGAGGATCGCCTGCTCCTTCGCCGCGAGCGTCTTCTCGAGCGCGCGGTGCAGCGGCAAGGAGATCAGCGGATCGCCCGAGGGGCCAGCGCCGAAGCGGCGGAGATCGACGAGGGAGACCTCGGGGAGGCTGGCCTCGCGGTGCGCGCGGTCCGGCAGGCGCAGCTCGGCGAGCTTGCCGCGGCGCACGAGCGCGACGGACTCGATGGAAGGGGTCGCGGAGCCGAGCACGCACACCGCCCCCGCGCGGTGGGCGCGGAGCAGCGCCATGTCGCGCGCGTGGTAACGCACGCCCTCCTCCTGCTTGAACGAGCCGTCGTGCTCCTCATCGACGAGGATGAGGCCGAGGTCCGGCACCGGCGCGAACAGCGCGGAGCGCGCCCCGATGGCGACGCGCACCTTGCCGACGTGGAGGCTCGCCCACATCGCGTGGCGATCGGCGTCGCTCAGCCCGCTGTGCAGCACGGCGAGCTCGTCGCCGAAGCGGGCGCGGAAGCGCGCGACGAGCTGCGGGGTGAGGGCGATCTCCGGCACCATGACGAGCGCGCCGCGGCCCCGGTCGAGGCAGCTCTTGATGGCGCGCAGGTACACCTCGGTCTTGCCGGAGCCGGTCACGCCGAAGAGCAGGAACGCGCTCGGCCGCGGTTCCTGACCGGCTGGCCGCGGCTCCTGCCCGGCGATCGCGGGGTGCTCCCCTCCCCCGGACGGCGCGGGCAGCGCCGCGAGCGCCGCGTCGATGCGCGCCGCGGCCTCGGCCTGCGCCGCGTTGAGCTCGGGGGGCACGTCGCGCTCCTCGGCGCGGCGGAAGAACGGGTCGCGCGGCGGCTCGCGCTCGTCCAGGGTGACGAGGTTGCGCTCGGCGAGCTTCTTCAGGGCGCTGCGCGCGTTGCCGAAGCGCTCCTCGATCCGCGCGACCGGCTGCTCGCCGTTCGCCCGGAGCAGCGCGAGCACCGCCGCGGCCTGCCCGCGGAGCGTGCCGGGCTCCTCGACCACGTCGGTCGCGCTCGCGTACGCGACCTTGCGACCGCCGACCTGCTTGGCGCGGCCGAGGTCGAGGACGCCGCCGAGCTCCCCCTGGGCCTTGAGCGCGCGCACCTGCTCGCGCTCGATCGCCGGCAGCGCGAGGCGGAGCACCTCGCCGATCGGCGCGAAGTAATAGGCGGCGAGCTCCTGCAGGAAGGCGAGCAGCTCCGCTGGCAGCGCCGGGCGCGCGTCGACGAGCGCCGCGAGCGGCTTGATCTTGGACGGATCGATGGCCGCGCTGCGCTCGCTGACGGCGAGCACGACGCCGAGCAGCTTGCGCCGATGGAACTCGCAGAGGACACGCGCCCCCGGCCGCACCTCAGCGGCGAGCGCAGCGGGGACCTCGTAGGTGAAGGCCTGCGAGAGCGGGACGGGCACCGCGACGTCGGCGAGGAGGGGCATCGCTCCGGGAGAGGGCCGCGCGCGGCGCGGCACGGGCGAGATACCAGAGAACGCCGCCCAGGACGAGGAAGGCGGGGCGTGCGCGGGCGCCCGCGCCGGGCTCGGAAAGGAAAGACTCCAAAAAAAAAGCGCCGCCGGGGCCTCGGGGGGGGGAAGGCCGCGCCGGCAGCGCTGGCCGGACATAGAGCACCGTCCATGCCATCCGCGGAGTTCGCGATTCGAACGTATTTCGTTCCAGATGAGGCAGTCGCCGGTTGCGAATCTGAAATTTCGGTATCGCACCATTGCAGATGCGAATTGCGCCGGCCGGGAGTCGCGCCGCGCCGACCCGCGCTGCTCGGGAGTCGGGGTGGCTCCCTCACGTCGCGAGCGCTAGCGCGCCGCGAGATACCAGCCGACTGCAACGCACAGTGCGACGAGGGCGAGCAGCACGAGCAGGGGAACGAGCGCACGCCGCGATCGAGCGAACAGGGGCTGCGCGTCCGCCCAGGGCAACATCGGCTCAGCTGCAGCCTGCGATGCAGACAAGGCGCGCTGCGCGCCGGCGGTCATCGCCGTCGGCGCTGCCGCCGCCATCGCCACCGGCGCATCCGTCGCGCGCGGCGCGACGGCCTCCAGCGCGTTCGGCGCGACGGCCCCCGTCGCGCCCGGCGCGATGGCCGCGGTCGCGATCGGCTCGATCACCACAGGCGGACCGAGCTCCAGCGCGCGCACCGCGCGCTCGCGCGCCCGGCGGGGCGCGACCAGCTCCGTGCCAAAGTTGTCCCGCAGCCACGCCCCGAAGCGCAGCGGGCTGGCCGTCAGCTCGGCCGCCGCCGCATAGGCGACAATGTCCTGGAACATCGCTGCCGCGCTGGGGTAGCGCTCGTCGGGCGCGACCGCGAGCGCCCGCGCCACGATCGCGTGGAGCGCCGCCTCGTCGGGGAGCCCGCGCTCCACGAGCGGCGGGATCGACGCGCGCCTCGCGAGCTCGAGCAGATCGCCCCGCGCCGCTTCCTTGGAGAGCGCAGCGCCGGGGCTCACGCTGTACATGCGCCGGCCGGCGAGCAGCTCCCAGAGCAGGATGCCCGCCGCGAAGACGTCGGAGCGCGCGTCGAGCGCGTCGCCCCGGGCCTGCTCGGGGCTCATGTAGCCGGCCTTGCCCTGCAGCGCCTCGTCCATGGTTCCGCAGCGCTCGTGCGCGCGGGCGATGCCGAAGTCGCAGAGCTTGATCTCGCCATCGAAGCTCAGGAGCACGTTCGACGGCGAGACGTCGCGGTGCACGACGCCCTTCCGGTGGGCGTACGCGAGCGCCTGGAGCGCCTCGGCGATGATCAGCAGCGAGAACGCGACAGGGAACTTCACCTTCTGGCGCGCGCAGCGGCGGAGCAGCTCGCGCAGGTCGAGGCCCTCGACGTACTCCATCGCGATGAAGAGCGAGCCGTCCTCGCGGCAGAGGTCCTCGACCTGCACGATGGACGCGTGGCGCAGCCCCGCCGCGAGCCTGGCCTCGCTCGCGAGCATCTCGACGAAGCGCGGGTCGTGCGCGAACTTCGGGGCGACCTCCTTGATGGCGACGAGGCGCGCGGCGCCGAGGTCCGTGCGCACCCGGGCCAGGTAGAGATCGGCCATCCCTCCCTGGCCGATGTGATCGAACAGCGTGTAGCGGCCGATCTGGCACGGCAGCAGCCGCCCTCCGCGGGGCGCCGCCCGGCGGCGGGGTGTCTCCTCGCGCGCGGCGCCGAGGGGGAGAGCGGGCAGGCCGGAAGGCGGGTACGGGAGCGTGCCTCCGCGACGCACATCGAGGCGATCGATCTGCACGAGCCGTCGTCGCAGACTTCGCCCGGGTGGGCCAACTAAGTGGACGCCGCGCTGTTCAGGCCCTGCGCCGCGCAGCGGAGGCGCGGCGCAGCGCAGTTCACGTGCAGCGCGCGCGGCGGCGGGCTACATCGGGCGCATGGCGTTCAGCGCAGGCTGGGGACCGGCCTTTGCCGGGTCGTTCATCCGCATCATCGACGACCGGGGGCGCAAGCACGAGTGGCGCTCCCCTCCACGGCGCATCGTCTCGCTCGTCCCGAGCGACACCTACTCGCTCCTCCGGCTCGGCGCCCGGGATCTGCTCGTCGGCCGCACCCGCTACTGCGTCGCGCCCGCGGAGGACGTCGAGGGCATCGAGCTCGTCGGCGGCACGAAGGACGCCGACGTCGACCGCATCGCCGCGCTCGACCCCGACGTCGTCGTCGCGAACCAGGAGGAGAACAGCAAGCGCGACATCGAGCGCCTCGACGCCGCGGGGCTCCGGGTGCTCGTCTCGTTCCCGAAGCGGGTCGCCGACGGCGTGGCGCACCTCGCCCGGCTGGCGCGCCTGCTCGGGCACGCCGCGGCGAAGCCCGGCGCGCCCGCGCCCTCGGCGTACGTGGAGCACGGCGCCCCGGGCCAGCCGCCGCCGGCCGCAGCGCGCGAGCAGGTCGCGGCCGCCTACCGCGCCCACGCCGCGGCCGAGGCGCAGCGCCGCGAGCGCCCGCCGATCCGCGCCTTCGTCCCGATCTGGATGGACCCGCTGATGACCGTCCACGGCGACACGTTCATCTCCGACGTGCTCGATCTCGTGGGCGCGCAGAACGTCTTCGAGGATCGGGCCCGGCGCTACCCGCTCGCGGCCGACCTGGGCAAGGCGCCGCCGCTGCCCCCCGAGCGCGTCCAGGGCCGCGACCTCCGCTACCCCCGCGTGACCCTCGACGAGGTGATCGCCCGCGCCCCGGAGCTCGTCCTGCTGCCCGATGAGCCGCACGCCTTCACCGACGCCGACGCGGCAATATTTCGCTCCCTCGACATCCCCGCTGCCCGCCGTGGCCACGTGATCAGGTGCGACGGCAAGGACCTCATGTGGTACGGCGCGCGGGCGCTCGAGGGGCTCAATCGGCTGCGCGAGATCGTCGACGCCGCCCGTCCCTGATGCACGCGCGATCGTCGGGTCAGGGGGTGCGACGCCGAATTCCCGCGGCCTTGCGGCCGAGCAAGCCCCTCCTCGCCACGCCGCAGTTGGGGTAGGAACGTAGGATGACGTGGACACGGGAGACGTTGCGGGCAGAGATCATCCAGCTCCTGGAAGGACACACGGCCGGCGAGGTAAAGATCGAGGAGTCGAGCCACCTCGTCGCCGACCTCAGCCTCGACTCGCTGGGAGTGATGGAGATCGTCGCGGATATGGAGGATAAGTTCGACCTCTCGATCCCCGACGACATGTTGCGCGAGGTCGACACGGTCGCCGACGTCGTCAAGGCCATCGAGCTCCGGCTCAAGAACGAAGGAAGGCTCTCGGGATGACGGCTGTTTGGAAACCGCGGACGGTCGCGCAGGCGATCGAGGACGCAGCGGCGAGCACGAAGACGGGCTATCGCTTCATCGAGGAGTCGAGCGAGAACGAGCCGTTCTTCACGCATGGGGGCATCGAGCGGGCCAGCGCGCGCTTCGGCGGCGCGCTCCAGGCGCTCGGGCTCCACAAGGGCGATCGCGTCGCGTTGATCCTGCCGGACAACGCCGATTTCATCTTCGCCTTCCTGGGCGCGATCCGCGCGGGCGTCATCCCGGTGCCCATCTACCCGCCGACCGGCCTCGGCAAGCTGACCGGCTACCTCGAGAACACGCTGCACATCGTCGCGAAGAGCGGCGCCAAGGTGCTGCTCACCAGCGGCGAGATCAAGCGGATGCTCGGCACGATCCAGGCGCAGGCGCCGGAGCTCGAGCAGATCGTGGCGGTGGAGGGCCTCCGGGGCGCCCGCGAGGAGCTCAAGCCGGTCAAGGTCGAGCTCGACGACGTGTGCTTCCTCCAGTTCACGAGCGGCTCGACGTCGCGGCCGAAGGGCGTGGTGCTCACGCACGCGAACCTGGCGGCCAACGTGCGGGCGATCGTGGATCTCGGCCTGGCGGTGCGCGAGTCGGTCGATACGGGCGTGTCGTGGTTGCCGCTCTACCACGACATGGGGCTCATCGGCTTCGTGATCGCCCCGCTCTACTACGTCAACACGATCACGTTCCTGCCGCCGCTCCTGTTCCTGAAGCGCCCGGTGCGCTGGCTGGAGACGATCACGCGCCACCGGGGCAACGTGTCGTTCGGCCCGAACTTCGCCTATGCGCTCTGCGTGAAGCGGATCCGAGAGCAGGAGATGGCGGGGCTGGATCTCTCGACGTGGCGGGTCGCCGGGTGCGGCGCCGAGCCGATCCGGGCCGACAACCTGCGCGCGTTCGCCGAGAAGTTCGCGCCGGTCGGCTTCGACGAGAAGGCGTTCGTCTGCTCGTACGGGATGGCCGAGAGCACGCTGGCGGTGTCGTTCAGCGCGCTCGGGGCCGGGCTGCAGACCGACGCGGTGGACGGCGAGACGCTCTGGAAGGAGGGCAAGGCGACGCCCGTCCCGGCCGAGGGCGAGGGCGCGTCGTCGCTCGTGCAGTGCGGGTCGGCGTTCGAGGGGCACGAGATCGCGGCCTTCGCGTCGGACGACGCGGAGAGCGCCCGCCCGCTCGGCGATCGCGAGGTCGGGGAGCTCCGGCTGCGGGGCCCGAGCGTGATGCCCGGCTATTTCAACGATCCGGATCTCACGAAGGAAGCGTTCGCGGGCGGCTGGCTGCGGACCGGCGATCTCGGGTACCTCGCGGAGGGCAAGGTCTATATCTGCGGGCGCTCGAAGGAGGTCATCATCGTCAACGGGCGCAACTACTACCCGCAGGATCTCGAGTGGGAGGCGAGCCGCGTCTCCGGGGTCCGGAAGGGCAACGTGATCGCGTTCGGGACGATGAAGCCGCACAACGACCGCGAGCGCGTGGTCATCGTCTTCGAGACGCCGGCGTCGGACGAGCAGGAGAAGCAGGCGCTGAAGGGCGAGGTGCGGCGCGTCGTCCAGCAGGCCATGGGGCTCACCGTCGATGACGTGGTGGCGGTGGGGGCGGGCATTCTGCCGAAGACCTCGAGCGGGAAGCTCCAGCGGAGCAAGACGCGGGAGCTCTACGAGAACGGGGAGCTGCTGATCCGCAGCTCGTCGCGCGAAGGGGACCGGCTGGACGCGGCGAAGGAGTTCGCGAAGAGCCAGATCAACTTCTTCCGCCACGCGATCTTCCGCGGGCGGGGGGGGTGATCCTGGAGGGGGCTCGGAAGGGGCCCCCTGGAGACTGCAGGGGCTGCCGGAGGGGGCAGGGAGCGCGTGCGGCGCGCGTGGGGCCCCGCCGAACTCGCATGGCCGGTGAACCGCCCTTGATCGGGCGATTCACCGGCTGGGTATGCTCGGACAACGGCCCGTCCCCACGCGCGCCGCACGCGCTCCCTGCCCCCTCCGGCAGCTCTCCAGGACAGCGAACGATGTCTCTTCCGGCAGCTGACCAAGGCTCCCGCTGGTGGCTCGCAGGAAAGCGGACCGACGCCACGGCAGCTGACCGCGGCTCCCGCGGGTAGCTCTCAGGACAGCAACACGTCACTGCACGCGCTGCGACCTCACGGACGGAGTTCGGGCGAGCGGGCGAACGGGGGAAGCGCGAAGGCATGGCCGCTCGTGCAGAGGGCCATTATCGTCGAAGGGCGTCGATGCCTGCGTGGCTCAATCAGCTGCTGCCGATCCTGCTCCTGCTCGCGGCCATCGCGGTCGTCATGCGGCGGCTGCCGAAGATCGATCTCGGGCACTCGGAGGAGTTCCGGCGCCGGCGGTTCTTCAACTGGTTTCCGCTCGGGCTCACGTACGCCTTCCTCTACATGGGGCGGTACAACCTCTCCGCCAACGCACCGGAGCTCGACGCGCTGCACCTCGTCAGCAAGCAGGAGTTCGGGAACATCGACGGGTGGGGCTCGGCCGTTTATGGGGTCGCCTTCCTGCTGAACGGGCCGCTCACCGACCGGTGGGGCGGGCGCACCACCATCCTGCTCGCCGCGGGCGGATCCGCCCTCATGAACGTCCTGATGGGCGTGGCCGTCCGCCTCGCTCAGGAAGGGCAGCTCGACCACAGCACCGCCATCACCGCGATGACGGTGCTCTTCTCCGCCAACATGTACTTCCAGAGCTTCGGCGCCGTATCCATCGTCAAGGTGAACGCGCCCTGGTTCCACGTCCGCGAGCGCGGGATGCTCGGCGGCGTCTTTGGTATCCTGATCTCGCTCGGGCTCTACTTCGCCTACGACTGGAGTCGATTCATCGCCAAACACCTGCCGATGCCGTGGGTGTTCCATGTCCCCGCCCTGCTGCTGCTCGGGTTCCTGGCGCTCGACGTCTTCCTCATCCGCGATACGCCGGGCCAGGCGGGATTCCAGGACTTCGACACGGCCGACGCCTCCTCGGGCGACACCGGTGAGCGCCTGGGGGCAATCGCGGTCGCGCGGCGCATGTTCTCGCAGCGGGTCATCTGGATCATCGTCGCTATCGAGTTCTGCAGCGGATTTCTCCGCAACGCCGTCATGAAATGGTATCTTGTCTTCGCCGACAAGACTGGACTCAAGGGCTTCGTTTCGGCGCACTGGGGCGTGCTCCTCTGCATCGCCGGCATCCTCGGCGGCGTGTTCGCCGGCTTCATCTCCGATCATGTCTTCGAGTCGCGCCGCGGCCCGGTGGCCTCGGTGCTGTATACAGGCCTCGTGCTCGGCACGGTCATCGTCCTCTTCACGCTGAGCCTCCCCATCGCCGGGTGGACCGTCGTGTTCATGTCCCTCTGCGTGATCGGCGTCCACGGCATGCTGTCCGGGACCGCGAGCATGGACTTTGGCGGAAGGAAGAACGCCGGCGTCGCGACTGGCATCATCGACGGCTTCGTCTACCTGGGCACGGCGACGCAGTCGTTTCTCTACGGGAGCATCCTGCCCTCGGGCGACGCGGCGAAGGACCCGGGGAACTGGATGCCATGGCCGATGGCCATGCTCCCGGTCGCCCTCGTCGGCTTCGCGCTGGCGACGCGGGTGTGGAACGCGCGGCCCGAGCGGCGCGCGGCGGCTCACTGACGCGGTGCGAGAGGCGATCTCCGGCTGCCGTGCGCCGCAGTCACGAGGTCCTGTGTTCTGCCTCTCCCAGAACTAGACGGCCGGAGGAACGAGGACGGCCCAGGCTGCGTCTGCGCCCCGACCACCGCCGTACCCTGCTACGCGGGCCCCACGGGCACCGCCGGCGTGGCGACCTGCAACGGGGACGTCCAGGTCTGCAAAGATGTGGGGACTGCGTACACCGAGTGCCTCGGCCAGGTGATGCCCGGGCCCGAGTTCTGCTACGAGAAGGACAACAACTGCGACGGCGCCGTCGACAAGTAGATCCCGCCGTCACCTCCGGCATCGGCGTCTGTCAGACGAACGTCAGCTGGTGCCGGAACGGGCGGCGCCCGCCTGCATGCCGGGCCCGTCGGAGTCGTGGAACGGCGTCGACGACAACTGCAACGGCGTCACCGACGAGGGCAGCGCATGCACGAACTGCTCGGCGGCTCGTCAGCCCAGTGGGCCGCCGAGCCGAACATTCCGCTCGAGCTTGGTCGCCGTCAGTCCGGGGCTCGGGTCGCCTTGGTGCCGCTCGCGACAGCGGCACCAGGGTGGCCGCATCGCCGGGCATGCCGCGGGCCGGCGGCGAAGGACCGTGGGGACGGTTCGGCTCGGGACGCGGCGGCGTGGTCGCTGGGCCTGCGGCGAGACATCGGCGTTGACGCGTCGGATCGAGAGGACCGCAAGGTTCGGCGGCGTCGCCTCGGCTTTCCTACGCGCCGCTCCCGTCCGATGCTATGCCCCTACCAGGGACTCGAGGTAAGGATGATCGCACAGACGCTTCACGGCTACGACCAAGGGCATCGCCTGCTCGCACATGGCGGCGACCTAGATGATGCCGAGTTCGCGCTGCTCGATCGCCTGAGCGATCTCTCCGGTTACGTTCCGCTCGGTACCGAATTCGACCGTTATTATACGGGCTTCTTGTGCGGCCGCTACTATGCGTTCGCGTGCACTTGGCCAGATTGGACGGCGCCACGGGCGGGTACAGTGCACACACACACGTTGCTCATTCCTCTGAACGCGCTCGACAGCATCAATGATCTATGGGGCCTCGAGCCCTGGCATCGCCAGCCTGCCTCCGCCACAGATCGTGCCCCATACGCAACAGAACTTTCGCTGGATCTAAGTCACACCATCACGCAGCCGCCAGTTCCGGCCTCCGAGCGTGCGACGGGGGCCATCGTCCTCTGGTTCGGCCAACGTGAGCGGCCAGTACTCTGGGTAGAGGACTCTTCACCCGACGACGTCGTCCGGTATTTGTGGGGACTCTTGTGGCCACAAGCTCGGGAGCGGTTCTCATTCTGTACTTTCGCTCTTCAGGTTCGCCATCTGCGGCGCCGTCCCTTTGGGTTCCTCGCGCTCCCTCCCTCGTCACGGGGCTCGTTTCATGAGCGCGCAAAGAGCCCGGCATGGTGGCATGATGGCCAACTGACAAGCGCGGCGCTCCGCGGCCGAGTGGATCAGCCCTGGGTTCGAGCGATTCTCGAAGGGAGGGCCGATACAACAAGATCCATGCCACGCTTCTGCGAAAGTGAAGCGTTAGCTCTCATCGATGAGCCGGAGTTTCCAGTCTTCTATCGCTTTATCGAACTCGAGAAACCTGCGGAAACGCGCCTACCCGCCGCACGTGCGAGGGCGGATCTCCTGGACCGCTTATGGCCTGATCTATCCCCGAAACATCCCTTGGTCTCTGAGACGTTCAGACGACTCTTGCGCCTACAGAGCGACGCACCTCTGGCACCACGTCCGTTTTGGGAACTCGGCGATTTCATCAGACGTCCAGCGGTCGGTTCGCTCGCGGTCTCCGATCCGGACTTCGCCGCGGAGGTCGAGCATACGATCAAGAACGAGGTACGGCGGAGACTCACCGACGCACCACCAGAAGCCATCGATGGACTGGTGTCACTGCTGAATTTCGACATAGAATTGTGGATTCGCGATGCAATCGCCAGCGGGGTAGGGGCAGCATTCGCCGAAATGCCGGATGAGGACGCGACCGATGAGAAGGCACGAACTTTGCTCCTTGGAAGCACCGCAGTGAAAGACTTTCTCCTCGTGGCGGCTGTCCTCGCTGCGCTCTCCCCGATGAGACGCAAGCGCGTTGCACTGCTCGCACTGCAAACAGCTCCAGAGGAGGCACGCACACTTCTAGCCGATCCTATTCTCGCTGCCGCGCGTCGGTTCGACGATCTTCCGCTGGTCGTCGACACATGGCTCGCATTAAACCAGCCGGACCGCGCACTTCAAGATGCCACGAGCGTCGTCCTCGCAGCTCCGGTGGTACGCCCGGAGCGCCTTGAGACGATCCTCCCACATGTGGATGCAGAGAATCGATTGATGTGGGCTCTCAACGTCATCGATCCGCGGCTCGCTGAATGGGCTGGCGCTCAGGGCGCCACCGCATCAGAAAGGCTCGAACTCTCCGACCTCATCACCCGCTGCGGAGCTGCGCCCAACGGCGGTAACGTGCTCCTAGCTTATCTGGACCAACTCCCCGTCGCCCACCGTGATGAGCACCTCTTGAGTGCTCCCATCGCCGTGGCGCTCGCCTCCAGTGCGGCGAGCACTCCCGCCGCCAAGCGTGTCGCGGCTTGGATCGCGCCCTTACTAGTGAGTAAACTCACCGAGGGGAACTGGAGTGCCGAACAGTCAACACCATGGATCCGCCTCGGTGTCATCCAGCGAGCGATTGCCGATGCGAGCACTTGGACACTCTTCAGTGGCACGCGCCCATGGGTGACGAACTGCCTCCCGAATCTCGCCCGAGCCGTCAGCATCTATGTAAGCAGCGATCCTTCAGCGACTCTCTTCTGGGTTCCGAACCTTCTTGACCGTCCGCTCGACGAAGCACGATCGACCAGTCTTTCCGCTGCGACAGACGAACTCACAAACATTCTCGCATTGCCGCCAGATCGCGACGGTTGGCAGATCCTCGCCGCCCAAGTGCTCGTTGCTGCTCGAAGATCTCTCTTTCCCACAGCGTATAAATTGGTGGAACGCACCTATCCCGTGCTCTACCAGCGGCTGGTTCGAGGGGAACTGAATGTTACGTCCAGTTCGCTCTTGAGAAGGTTCACTTGGTACGAATGGGACATCGCCAAGACCTGGCGGCATTGGTTGCTCGACAGTTGGATCGATCAACGATGGCCGGTAGCGTCCTTTTTACGGTGCCTCGGAGATGACGAAGCCCTGTTTCGCCGCGTAGCGCGTCGAGCTTCGCACAAGCGGAGCGGACGCGACTTTCTTGCCAGTCTGCCCGACGCCCTCGCGAGAGAGCCTGTGCTGGCCGAACAATGGCGCGAACCGGTTGCAAGGTTTTTTACTGATCCCAACGCACCCTTCGACTACGATTAAATAATGTCACCATCTGCGAGCATGTCGTCTCCGAACAATGCCCATTCGATAGGCAATGCAACATTTCGGGTGCGATGAAGTCGACCGCTCGCGTCACTCCAGATGACGAAACCGTGCGGATCCTCGCGGTACTGATTTCTGTAGTTCTCGTCTTTTAAATTTCCCGCCGTGGACGAAATCCCAAAATAGAACACGTCTTCTGAGCGGTAGTTGGCCCACAGAAAGTCCTCCAGCAGCGGGGCTCGATCGGCAAAGAATGCTTTCGGCCCCATGCGTTGCCAGACAGAGTCGACGGAATCCCAGGCCGAGGCGAGGAGCGCAAGCCTCATTTCTCCTGGATTTGGTCGCTCGCCGGGGTGAAGACAACGCTGATGCCGAAGGAACTGGAGCAACTCGACAATTGCGAGCACAGTTGGAATCTGCACTGGTTCACGTGGCGTAGCCACTCGCGGCTTCCTGGCTTCATCCTTGAGCCCAGCGTCAAATACTCCCTCTGGATCACTGCCGATCTTCTTTCGCAAACGCGTCCGCCCTTTCGGCTCGGCCTTGGTCTTGAGGGCGAGCATCCGTTCGCGATCAGTTAGGGCATCATGAGGCTCAAGCTGCGGCAGAGGCCTCACCGCATCAGGACGGACGAAGAGCAAAATGCCACGCGCATTTGCCCGTGCCCGCCACTCCGGAGAGAAGCCTTGCGTTCGATCCATAAAGAGCCGTTCTATTGCCTCTCCATCGTAATCACTCATCGACAGGGAGATCTCTTCGACCTGTCCTCTGTACATTGCACGAAGCGGAAGTTCAAGCGTATGGGTCTCACCAGCTTTCGTCCGTTGTGGATAGGTAAGCTCGAGGAGTGGCTCGCTTAGGCGCTCATAAGCCGTGGCATCGTCTGGAAGCCCGGCCAACTTCAACGTCGCTAGGCTCTCGCTCTCCAGAGCCCGGACGACCGCCCCCAAGTAAGTGCTCTTGCCGCTCGCTGGCCCGCCGAGCAGGGCCACTGTGGGTCGCACGCTCATGGATTGCCCTCGCTCCGACGCAACATCTGAAAGTAGCTGCCCACCTGGGGCACAGGTAATGCGAGCCTCGGCCAGCGATCCCTACGATCGGCGTGTGCCATGACGTGCACGAACGGAGCAACGACCCCCACAGGCTGGCCTTGCTCCAGAGGTTTGGGAAACGCGCTGACCGCGAACACTGCAACGTTAAATCCTACATCGCGCGCATCTCCAAGTGCGCTCCAGATCGTCGGAGTGAGCTTTCCGAGACGTCCCCACGCGTCTCTGTTCTCGCATGATGTAAATTCGGGGGGATCGACCTGGTCAACGACGCGGTCAAACTTGCTGAACACAAGCGCTAGAGCTCGCCCCCTGCGTTTGCCGGCGACTCCGAAAATTCGACGGACAAGTCTACCTATGACAGCATCCAACTTTGCACCTGATTTGCCGATCAACTCGAATGAATCCGCGACAACAACGAATCCATCACTACGTGGAATGAACGCGAGCCGGCGCTGTGCATCCTCGTCGACGCGACGCGTCCAACCTTCGATCCACTCCCCGGCAACATCGCTCAGGAGAACGTCGATATGTCGGTCGTCGGCCTCGTCTGCCGGCCGGAGTCCGAGATGGAGAAAGCGTCCGGCGTCCTTTGACTCATCCTTTGGAGTGCGCGCAACAATCGTCTCGCCCGGTTTACCCATCCAGCGGTTGGCTCGCGCCACAAGTTCCTGCAATCCATACAGCGAGCGGCTCGAAGCGAACCGGTAAGGAAATCGCCCGTAGTGTCCGTTAGCAATTTGGAGGAAGAACGAGGCCATGAGGCTGGTCTTCCCCGCATCGTAAGGCCCGAGAATCGAGATGAGCCGCGCAGGTGAGCGCTGAACGATAGTCTCAGCCTCTTGAAGACTGAGATGCCGGCCCTTCCATGGAGCCGAGTCCTCGCCATCAAGCACTGTGGGGGATTCAAAGATCTCTTCGGCCGGAGAGGGCGCCGAGACAGGCGCACCAGTTTCGGCGCGCTCTAGTTCAGGGCATTCAGCCAGCGGATGTGCATACTCGTCTGCCCGAGCGCATCGACCGCCTTCAGGCAGCGTACAGTCGGGGTGCCGACACCGGAGAGGCTTTAGCACGGGAGGGAGGCTCATAATTCTTCCAGGTAAAGATCAAGTAATGCCTCGCGAAAGATCCAAGACACCCATTGTCCTCGGTCGATCTTCTCATCCAGATTTAGCCCAATGACGTCCCCTGCAGTAGTAAGAGGCTCCTGTCGAGCAGTCTGACGGCGCGTCCATGTAACTGGCAGACCAAGCGGGTCTATACTTGCGATACGATCAAGACCCTCGGAGAGTCGAAGTGCCTTATCTCCAGCACTCGCCAATGTCGCACGAAGCCCCTCCATCCATCCGATGACCGACTTCTGCTCGGAGACTTCCTGCCCCAGATCATTGAGCATCTCGACAAGATATGCTGCGGCAGGCTCCACATTTACAGACAAAGACAACTCCGCCGCCTCGATCGCCGCCCACCAAAGGAGCGCATCCGGATTCGATTTCATGCGGCGATAAGGCATTCGAAGTCCGCGACAGTAACGAGCCTGCCCCCACCATAGCAAATCAAGCTCTCCATGTAGGCCCAATACCTCCTCACGAAGCCGCCCGATGTCTTGCTGCACGATCGTCTCCACGAACACAGCTGTATGCTGCTCCAGCCTAGCGGTCTCTTGTGACACCCGCACAAGTCCGGCGGACAGCTTTTCCATGGCGCCATGATACTCTTTGAGCACCTGGACAAGCTGCGGACCAATCGCGCCTACATGCCCGTGCGACTGATTGGATTCAATATGACTGATACTACTTTGCGTATTGGGAAAGGACATTCCACCAAACGGACTAATTCCGATCTTGGCGAGTTTGGGACTAGCTGTGCTGGCGGCTACGTGCTGTCGGATGAGTCTACCGGATTTCCGTTCGGTCCTCCAGTGATCCAGTTCAGATCGCTGCCGCTCTCTCCCGCGCATGACATCCCAAGCTGAGTCGAGCAACACTGGCAGCGTCAGTCCGCCCTCGTTCGCATCGTGAGGCCACGCCGCGACGAGCAAGGCTTGCCCATAGAACACATGGTCTGCCCCGGTGCCGGCGCTCGCCCACACATCGGCCAACGCTTTGCGAAGCGCGGCCCAGCACGCACGCCTTCTCGCATCCGGGCGTTCCGGGTCGGCGAGCAAAATCTGTACGGCACGGATTGTCATCTCCGGTTCGCTCTTCCCCCGCCCAAGCCAGGCTGAAACCACATCGAGCGCGCGATGCTGCGCCTGGCTGGTCGTTTCGTCGGGTGTCAAGCCCCACGCCGTCCAGATTTCACTGAGCCGGTCCCGCCTGTCCCCGCTGTCCGTCGTCATGAACTGGTCTTCTCCTCCGGCCACGTTGTACGCTAGACTTCAGGTGCTCCCAGCTGGCACCCGGTAGTATTTACCCGACGCGCCTCAATGATGGAACCCCCTAGCCCCGACACGACCGCGCCTCCCAGTCGCTCCGACGCGCTCGACGCGCTCGAGGCGCGGGCGCTGGATTTGTGCCGCAGCGGCGACGAGTCCGCAGAGGATGCGCTGCTCGCCGCGATTGAGCGCGCCGAGCACGACGAGGAGCGGGGGTTGTACCCGCAACCACCCCCTATCGATCCGTCTGAGGGCCGCCGGTCTTCCGCGGAGCTTCGCCGCCTGCTTCAAGTGCTACGCGGAGTTCCGCCCTCCCAGGCGCCTGCCCGCACGCGCGCCGGCTATGCCCTCGAAGGAGCGCCCGCGGGCGAGGCGCACGTGATCCCGGCCTTCATCGCCGCACTCGGATGCTCGGGCAAGCTTCGCGAGGCCTTCCCTGACCTGTGGGCCGTCGATGGCGCGCTCTGGGAGAGGCTCGACCACGCTGACGTTCGCGAACTCGCGCGACTGTGGCTAGAGAGCCCTGGTCGGCGCCTCGTGCAAGATCTCAACGTGCTCGCGCGGATGCCGAGCCCGAAGCGCCTCGGCGCGACCGATCTCTCCGCTTCGCGGGTCGACGCCGCTGCTGGGCTGCGCAGCGATGCGGAAGAGCATCCTCCCGACCTCCCCCGCAGCTACCACGAGTTGCACAGTGCCGTCCCTGGCGAAGTACTTTCCGACTGGGAGCCCCAGCCGCTCGATGGCACCGAGCAGATTTTGCGAGGGCTTCACCTGCTGGAGGCTGGACGCCCGCTCAGTCTACGAGGGGCAGCGCTCGCCTGGCTCCTCAATCGCGCCGCCGATGATCCATTCTACATTGTAGACGGAATTCGCCGAGATCTCCGTGACGACCTCCCCGTTCGGCTCAGCGCTGCGGTAGCCGGGTGGCTCGGCGATGCGCTGCCGAGTGCGGTCCCACGCCAGTTGGAAATGCTCGCTCTCCAGCACGCCGCACGCCTCATCGATGGCGATGTGAGCATGGCTGCCGCACGACGGAGCTGGGCGATCGCACGTTGGCTTCAAGGATGTCTCCGACGCAGCCCCTTCTTTGGCGCAGATGAGGAGGTGCTCGCCGCGCATCTCCGTGCTCGCTTACCTGAGGAGCCGCTGCCGGTACCCCGTGATGCCGACGCGCTTCATCCAGCCAGATTCACGTTCGATGAGACCGGCCTCGACATTGCGGAGGTCTCCTTCATTGCGGGCGTGCTCGCACATTATGGACGCGCCCAAGAACACACGCTTCTCCCGACACCTGTGCCACTTGTTCATGCACTCCAACGAATTGCATCGCACGAGGTCCGCAATGCCGAAGAGGAAGCCGATCGTGCGCTCGTGGCGGGGCGCAATGCTCTCGGCTGGCCTGCTGACTATTCAATCGCTTCGGCCCTAGCCGCTCGTCAGCTCATGACCGAGCTGCGAATCGGTTGGCTCGCGCAAGTCGATGGGGCAGCGCAGCTCGACTCAATCGAACGGTTCGCCACGGATCCGACGCATCATGCTTGGGTCGCCTACGCCATCCAACGTGAAGGTCAGCACCTTCGTCCGGCCGCGCGCGCCCGTGCCGTCGAAGTATTTCGCGCGTTAGCGAACACGCGACGCGCGCCCGCGCATGTGCTCGGCACTTTCGGAACAGGTCTCCTCGACGAGATCATAGACGACGAGGCGGAAGGCATACTCGATCTCGCAGCGAGCGCCGATCCTCAGTGGCGACCGTTCGTAGTCGACGCGCTGGCCGGCGCCGCTGAACGACTTAGCCGCGCAGAAATTTGGGTCCGTGCTCTGGATTGTCTACTCGACATGATGGAAAACAGACAGCTCGACGACAAGACACGTCTCAACGCAGCTCTCTTCGCCCTGCGGCGCGCTTCCGCATCGAAGACTCTCGGCCGCGACGCAATGCTTGGTCGAATCGCCAGTGCCGCGGCCATCCCGCCCTTCAGTGATCACCTCGGCCTCCGGCGCGAGATTCGGCGGCTGGGGGTAGCCGGCCCCGCACCCACTCGATCCAAACGATGATCCACCGCTTGCGATGCTACTCATTCCATTCGGTTAAGGGGGGAGTCGGAAAATCCACTCTCTCCGTCTTGACGGCTGTCGCGCTAGCCGACGCCAACCCACGCTCGCGCGTCTATGTGGTCGACATGGACCTGACGGGGACGAGCCTCGCTGACGTACTACCGCTCGAGGCGCCGGCCTGGGAGAGGGTCGGGCCGCGCGATCGAATTGATTTGCTTGCCGAGCCGAAGGATTTTCATGCGCACGACGAATCCAGTTCGCGCATTGAGGAACGAGGCCAGGCACCAACCGACATCACCGGCGCGGTAAGTGTTCCCTTTCTCAACGATTACCTTCTCTTCAGCCCTGCAAAATGGGATGAAACGATGGATATCCCGCCTTCCGCCATTAGCTGGAGGTTGCAGGATGGGCCGAAGAACCTTCGTGTTCTTCCAAGCAGCGCGCTACCACGGGATTTGGCTCGGGCGTTGCCGGTCATCTACGACGAGGAGCACGCCGCGTTCCTTGAGGGTCGACTCGAATACCTATTCGCGGCGCTACTGCATGAATCGGAAGAGGTGTTCGTAGTCTTTGACACACCGCCCACAATCCCCGGTCTTTCACGATCGGTGCTGAACCTCGCGTTCCGATTATCAAACAACCCCAAGACTCCGCTCTCCGAGGATGGTTTTATGTTGCCGACGCTCGGCGAGGCGCGGGTAGAGTGGCGAGCGTTCCTCGTTGCGACGCAGGACTATCAAGATGTCCGTGCCGCTGCACGCTGGCTCGACCTTGTTCGCCCCGAAGATCCCGACATTCTACGGTTGCTCTTGAACCGAGTTCACGGTCAGGAGGAGCAAGGCAGGGAATTGCATGAGGACGCCCTGCGAGATCGCAGCGCCAACCCGCATGTGTTGAACCCCATTTGGATCAAGGAAGAAGTGAGCTTGCAAACAATATTCCGTGGGGAAGACTGCCCACCGATCGTACGTGACGTACTGCTGAAGCTCGATCGAGAGCCGGAGCCACGATGACCGAGCGAGGGTTGCTTCGGCCCCAGCGGCCACGGCACTACCCCCGTGCATCGGCGCCAATTGCGGAGTCGGCGCTCACACTCGCGCGACAAGTCCCCGTTCGGCCAGCGCGCTTCCCTGTAGGCCTCGAGAAGACGCTGTTTCCACCACCCGACAAAGTGAAGGGCACGCCTCTCGCGGTGGCCGCGTACCTGGGACGAGTCGAGGACGTGAGTTCGGCGGGCGAAGTAACCGTAACCGTCTGGGAGCGTCCGAGCGGGCGTGAGGGGCTTACGACGCTCTCGGTTTCCAAGCACCTTGAGGGCAGGAGCCCTTCCGTGGGGGATCTACTATGGATCTGGACATGGGACGACACCGCCAAAAGCGGCCGCAAGAGGCAGCGAATCCACGTGGAGGTGGAGTCGCGCGAGTTAGATCTAAACGATCGCATTCGACTGCGCGCACTGCTCGCGGATGTCAGGGAGAATAGCAACCAATGATGCCTGGAGGCAGGAGTCGGGTGCCCTCCCCCGAATATGCCACCGAGATCCTACCCGAGCACCTACCGGATGGGATGCTGAGCATTGCTGTCTTTGGCCCTGGTGAAGGAGAGGCTATCGTCGTCCGCTTGCCTGACGGTTCCATCGGCGTCGTCGATGGCTGCCGGGAGCCCCGAGATGGCAATCCGGAGGGAATCGGCGACCCCGTCCGCGAGCTTCTCACTAAGCTTGAAGCAAGCTCGCCAAAGTCGCACAATTTCACTCTTGAGTTCGTGTGCCTTACCCATCCGCATACCGATCATTACCGCGGACTTGGCAGGCTCATCGAGGCGTACGCGGGTAGGATCCGTCACCTGTGGACGGTCACACATGCAACGCCGAAGTACGAGAGGGCGTTACCTGAGTGGCTTGAGCTAATCCGGACCGGTGACGCTCCGGACGCCGGCGACCTGGAGGGCCTGACGCGAGTTCTTGCTGCCTTCCATGAAGAGAAGAAACGTGTACAGACGCTGAATCCGAGCGGTTTCTCGCAGCTTTCGCATCAGAAGCCGCTCTTTCGGCGAGCGATGCACGGGCACGAATTGGCCATTGATGCGTGCGGTCCTGCGGATGATGACATTGATGATGCACAAAAGGAGTTGACCGAAATCCTCGATGTCGCAGCAAAATGCGGCACGATCTCCCGTAAGCACGATCCCAATTTGACCAGCGGAGCGCTCCTGCTCCGTTGGGGAAGTGCAGCTGTGCTTCTCGCCGGGGATCTCCTTCGCGGACGGGGTCTACATTCGGGGTGGCAGCGGGTCAGAGGGCACATCACTGGCGAGGTCCAGGTCGTCAATGTCGCTCATCACGCATCCGAGGCAGCTCATGACAACACGTTATGGGCCTCCATGCGACCTGCGTTAGCAATCGTTACCCCGTTCAAGCTCGGAAAAGTCCCTAACCCTCCGCGCCCTGAGCAAATTGCCGCACTCGCACGTACTGCGGTCGTCGCTATCACATCTCCACCTGAATGGGGTGGCGAACGGAATCGGCCGTTTCCATTGCGTTCGCGCGGACGGCGAAATTTTGCAGCAAAAAACGGTGTCATCACGATCGTTCCCAAAGCTGGTGATAGCGCCAGACGAAACGCTGTCGGGGTCACCTTAGACGCCGCTGGCGGAATTCGCCGCCTAGTCCTGACGGGCAGTGCCGACGTGTACCTCGCGCGAGCGAAGAAGAAGGCCAAGATGCCTCCGAAGAGTAAGCTTTCTTAAATCCGCGAGTGCAACCCTCGATCAAGTTGAGAGGCTCTTTAGAATTGGCGAGGAATTCCACCAAGGCATAGCGCGCCCTGTTCCGTCCGGCGGCGTCGTTACCGAACTGCCATTAACCGCATTCGCTGCGCTCGTTGAACCATCTCGCTGCCTCCTTCGCCGCGCTACTACGGTAGTGCATCTGACCGAGCACGAGCTGCCCAAGGTACCCATGCGGCAGTGTGCATCTTCGTCGCCTTGGGGTCTCCTTGGGGTCTAAGGGCATTTCGCAGTACGCCAACATTGCAAATCTCGCTCGGACGCCACTGCTGCCCGCCGCACCTACGTCATCGCACTTTTTTGCTATCAGGTTTTGTCGTGCCGCTCTTGCCGAGCAGCTGGCTGCGGAGCACGCTGACCACGTTGACCGCCATGAGCCCATGCTCCGGCGTGCCCCGGGCCATCGCGAAGATCTCGCCGTTCACATGCTAGTGCTTCGCCTCGCTCGCCTGCTCGCAGGCGAGGTACTCGGCAAACGTGAACGTCAGCTTCCGCGCGGGCTCGGCCATGTTCGACCTCGTTATTCGTAGTCTACCGCGCTGTCACGCGGCGAGCGAGCCGCCCTCCCCGCCGCCGGCTCCGACGACGACGCGCCGGCAACTGCGGAGGGAGCGGCCGTCTTCACCTTCACCACCTGTCCTCGAGCGCCTCCACCCGCACCTCGCACGCGCCATCCCCCCTGAGCGGCGACTTCGACGCGGGTGTGGAACGCGCGGCCCGAGCGGCGCGCGGCGGCCCACTGACGCGCGGCCTCCATGCGAGCCAGGCGAGGCATCCGTCTCGCCCGAGCATCGCCCTGGAGCTGCCGGGACGAGCGGACGCCCAGGAGAAGGTCAGTCCATGAGCTTTGCCGCAAAGGCGCCACCCGGCGCAGAGGTCCTGTTCGTCTGACGCCCCCGGCTCAGCCCCGGCGGCCCTCTGCGCCCCACTCACCCACGCTCGGCGGCGAGCGCCCGGGGATCGACGAAGACCCACGGCATGCCCGCCGCCTGCGCGGACTGGATCCCCAGCGCGGCGTCCTCGAAGACCAGGCACCGCGCGGGCTCGACGCCGAGGCGCTTCGCCGCCTCGAGGAACGGGTCGGGCGCCGGCTTGGGCCGCGCGTAATCCTCCGCCGCGACGACCACGTCGATGTACCCGCGGAGGCCCAGGAACTCGAGCGTCCGTTCCACCGACGCCCGTGGGCTCCCCGAGACGACGGCGCGCTTCACGCCCGGAGGAGCGTCGCGGAGCGCGGCCACGACCTCAGGCACGCCTCGCACCGTCGGTATCAGGCGGTGGTACGCCGCCTCCTTCGCCGCGAAGACCTCAGCGACCGGCATCCGGAGCCCGTACTTCCCGTTCAGGAGCTCGACGATCCGGTCGGTCGGCATACCCGCCCAGCCGTAGAAATCTTCGCCGGAGAACTCGCACCCATGCGGGGCGAGCGCCTCTAGCCAGGCCTGGTAATGGACCGGCATGGAGTCCGCGATCGTCCCGTCGCAATCAAAGAGATAAGCGACAAACGAGCCTGAGGGGAATACAAGTCCTGGCATAGGCCGCACCTGGTAGCATATCGGCAGGCCTCCCGCTGGTGCGCCGGCCACCCCGGAGAGCTCGCCGTTCAAAACCTCGTGCTTCGTTTTGCTCGCGGGCGAACGAGTTCGTCACCACCTGTCCTCGACCGCCTCCACCCGCACCTCGCACGCGCCATCCCCCCTGAGCGGCGACTTCGTCTCTTGCACGCGGAACCGCGTCCCCATCTTGAACAGCCCACCATACGTCTCGGCGTCGATCGGCCGCACCGTCCCGAAATCGACGCGGTGCAGGAGCTGCATGATCGCGAGCGCCGTCCCCTGCTGGAACAGGAGCCGCCCCCGCGCCGTGGACCCGTGCTTCATGGCGTAATACGCGCTCTCGTGTGTGATCGGCGCCCGCAGCACGAGCGCCCGGCCCGGCTGGAACTCGGGTGCGGAGAGCGCCCCCCAGCCGAGCGTGCGGGCGAGCCCGAGCAGCTGCTCGAGACGCTCGTGCTGGTCCCTGCCCACCGGACCGCACGCCGCCTCGAACGACGAGGACGAGAGCATCCCCCCGAGCAGGTGGAACGCGCCCGTCTGCGCCGCCTCCCGCACGAGCGCCTCGAACACCGGGACCAGCTCAGGAGAGCGCCGCTCGATGAGGTGCACCGTGTCGAACGTCTTCTGATCGATGTACCCCACCGGCAAGAGCGCCAGGTTCACCCCGTACGCCGAGATGAGCCCGCGCTCGTCCGACCGCAGCGCCCCGAGCTCCTCGAGCATCGCGCCCTCCACGCGCTGCGCCCGAGAGAGCGGCCCGCCCTCCGTCTCCCAGCGCACCCGCGCCGACTCGATCTGCTTGCGCGTCAGCGCCTCGCCGAAGCGCGGCCGCTCCGACCGCCGCGTCAGCAGGAAGGTGCAGGCCGCGTCGCCCCGCGCGACGCACGTCACCTCGTCGGCGTCGAGCCGCCCCCAGTCGGACGGGAACGCGAGGCTCGCCGCGGCCGCGCAGTAGCCCGAGGCGAACGCGTCCACCGTCAGCCGGTTCTGGATCCGACCGCCGTACTTCGCGAGGAAGCTCGTCCCGTGGAAGAGCGACTCCGCCTGCACCGCGCCACCCTCCGCGCTCACCTCGAACCGCAGCCGCCCCTGCCCCATCGCGGCGAACAGCTCGCCCGCGAGCTCGAGCTTCTCCTGCGGCGACGCCCCATGGCGGTCCTCGTACAGCGGCCCGAGCAGCGCGTGCGCCGCCTCGAACGCCGCCTGCCGGCGCACGCCGCGGCTCTCCCCGCCGAGCGCGTCGAAGATCGTCTGCTCCAGGAAGAGCGCGAAGTGGTGGGAGTGCGCGATCACCAGCTGATCCGCCACGTGGAGCAGCCCGTGCGGGACGATCGGGCCGACCAGATCGCCGAGCGGGCCCTCGATGCGGCCCCGCAGGCCGTGCCGGAGCGCCGTCACAGGAGCCTCCGCAGCGCGGCGCGCTCCAGGCCGAGGATGTCCGCGACCGCCGTCTCGACGAGCACCATCGCCTCCGCGCCGAGCCCGTCGGGGTGCTCGAGCGCGAGCGGCGTCAGCCCGGCGCGCAGGGCGAGCCGGAGCCGCGCCACGTGAGGCTCCGGCGCGCGCGCCTCGAGCAGCGCGAGCAGCCGCTGGATCCGCGTGACCTCGGCCGACGGCGGATCGACGGGCGGCGGCGTCCCGCCGGTCCGGCGCGACGGGATGCTGGACGAGCCCCTCGGCGGCGCCGAGCGCGCGACGCCCCGCACGAGATCGTCCACCGTGTCCGCGCTGAGCGGCTCCTCGAAGAGCCCCGACGGGTCGCTCAGCATTTCCTCTGGCGGCTCCTCGAGCGGCAGCTCGGGCGCGAGCGTCGCGGCGAGCCGCTGCGCCACGAGCCGCGCCATGCCGAGCGGCATCGTGCCGTCGAACAGGCTCGCGACGACGCACGCGCGGACGCGGCGCAGGAGGACGGTCCGGCCGCTCAGCTCCAGCGTGACCACGGGGTCCGGGAGCTCCTCCGCGCGGCCCTGCGAGCGCGGCGGCTTGCTCGACGATCGCGCGCCGCGGCTCCGGGCCGGGCGGATCGAGCCCTCCCGCTCCGGGACGAGCCGCTGCGCGGCGAGCTGGCTCCCGAGGTACGCGTCGCGCAGCCCCGCGGCCACGTCGCTCGGAGAGAGGGCCGCGCCCTCGCGGACGAACACGGCGTGGACGCGCGCGTCGCCGAGGTGGAACACGACGATGGCGTCGAGGCCGCCGACGCCGTAGCCGATGCCGTCGAGCGCGATCGGCGCGAGCGGGTCGTCGTCGTCCAGCGCGCCCGCGCCGACCGCGACGCCACGACCGAACGAGGGCTCGCCGTGCTCCGCGCTCAAACGACGACCCCGACCGCGGCGTCGAGCGCGTGCCGGCACGCGATCCGGACGGCGTGCGCCTCGCGCGGCGTGAGCGGGCCCGGGCGCATCAGGCCGACGATGTACGCGGCGGAGCGCACCTGGAACCCGATGAGCTGGAAGAACGGCCCGTCGCCGACGCAGAGCTCGAAGCGCTGCGAGGGGGCGCCGGGCAGCGCCGCGACGAGCGAGCCGATCGCCGACGCGATGAGGCCCGAGGCGGCGAGCCTCGCCTCCGTGTCGCGGATCGCGCCGGCGAACGGGAGCCCGGCCGCGTCCGCGAGGAACACGTCCGTGGCGCCCGTCGCCTCGGCGATCCACTCGATCACCCGGTCGCAGCGCGCGACCGGACCGCCCGCCGCGGCGAGGTCCGGGAAGCGCGGCGCGCGGCCCGCCGAGAGCGCCTCGATGGCGCCGTCGAGCCGCTCCTCGAGAGGCTCGCGCGCCGCCGCGAACGAGGGCGGCGAGGCCAGAGGCCGCAGGTCGAGCGGCGCGCCGCGCCGCGAGTCGACGTCGTCGGCCGACGAGGGCAGCGCGCCCCGGAGCCCCAGCTCGCCGCCCACGCCCGGGCTCGACAGGGGGCTCGACAGGGGCAGGAGATCGCTCGAGGGCGCGAGCTCCTCGAACGACGGCGAGAGCGGCGACGAGGACATCGGCTCGGGCTCCGCCCGCGAGGGCGGCGGCCGCGACTCGAACGACACGAGCGGCGGGGCCGCGGGCGCGACCGACGCCGCCCGCGGCCTCCGCGACTTCGACCGCTTGACCAGCGCCGCCGCGGTGACGACGGCGCCGTCGACATCAAAGGAGGAGCGAGATCGGGCCATCGTCATCGTCCGGCGAGGTGGGGTCCAGGCGAACCAGCACGTCGTTCGCGAGCTGATCGAAGACGCGCGCGAGCGGCGGAGGGCGCTTCTGCATGAGCAGGAGCGGCGCCCCGCGGAGAGACGCCTCGAGGAACGCCTCGTCGCGCGGGATGACCGTATCGAGGATGATCCCGTCGGGGAACTTCGTCCAGAGCGTCTCGGCGACGTCGAGCGACGCGGACGCCTGTCGGTCGAACATCGACAGCACCATGCCGAGCAGCGACAGGTGCGGGTTCTTCTCGGCGCGGACGCGATCGATCACCGCGAGCAGCTGGCCGATCGAGCGGAGCGCGAGCGGCTCGGCCTGGAGCGGCAGGAGCGCGTGCGTCGCCACCTCGAGGGCCCGCGTCGTGACCTTGCCGAGCCCCGCGGGGCAATCGACGACCACGATGTCGAAGTCCGGCGAGAGCCGCGCGAGCACGCTCGGGAGCACGGGCCCGCGGGCGAGCGCGTCCTCGAAGCCCGCGACGGTCGTGGGATCGACCCGGCCGACGGTGAGCACCTGGAGCTGCGGCTCGCGCGTCCGGAGCAGCACCGACTCGAGCCGCTCGGCGCCCGTCAGCAGCTCCGCGACGCCCGGCCGCGCGCGATCGGCGAGGCCCAGCGACAGCCCGAGGCTCCCCTGCGCGTCGAGCTCCAGGATCAACGCGCGGTTGCCCGCGCGCCCAAGGGCGAGCCCGAGGTTGAGGGAAATCGTGGTCTTTCCGACGCCGCCCTTCTGGCTCGCGACCGCGATGACGTGCATGGACTCCCTGACGGCGCGCTGTCATGGCGCCCGGGGGCCATCCTAACAGGACGGGTGCGGCTGAGAACTAGTCCCGTCCCTGACGAGCGCGAACTAGAGCAGCGAGATCCGCTTCATCAGGGTGCCGCACAGATCGCTCTGGGGGTTGCGCTCGCGCTCGACCTTGAGGCCGGCGCGGAAGATCTTGTCCGCGCTCTCGAGGTTGCCGAGCACGACGTGGCAGAGCCCGAGGAGCTCGTGATCGCCGGGATCGCCGTGGATCGACACGAGCTCCGTCAGCGCCGGGACCGCGGCGCGGTGGGCCTCGATCATCGCCTCGGTCGGCGTCGACGGGACGCCCTTGGCGAGGATCATGAGCCGCAGCACCTGGCGCTGATCCTCGGGGCGCTGCTTGAGGAACTCCGGCTTCTGGAAGAGGTCGCGGTATCCCTTGTAGGCCGCGTCGAGGTCGCCACCGCGCGCGAGGGCGACGATGGTCTTGACCGCCTGGACGAGCGTCTCATTCGGCATGACGAGACGATACACGGCCCCGCGCCCCGCGGCGAGACCGCCGCTGCACCGGCGCGACGTGTCGCCGAGAAGCCGCGCGCGAGAACGTCGCGCGACCTCGCGCGCTTCCGTCACCGTCGTCTGCGCGCGCGGCGCCCGGCGGAGTGGTGCTTGCGGCCGCTGTACGACGTGGTAGTCGCGTTGAGCTCGGTTGCTCATGCGCTGGTTGTCCCTCTGCTGCCTCTCCGCGATCGCCCTCGCCGCGCCGGCTGCGCTCGGGCAGCCTGAGCCGCGGCCCGAAGCGCCCGTGGCGCCGCAGATCCTCGAGCACGTGGATCCGGAGTACCCGCCCGAGCGGCTCGCGGAGGGCATCGACACCACGGTCACGCTGTTCGTCACGGTCGAGAAGGACGGCACGGTCAGCGACGCGGTCGTGGCCGAGTCCGGGGGCGCGGCGTTCGATGACGCGGCCATGAAGGCCGTGCGGCGGTGGCGTTTCTCGCCGGCGATGCGCGGCGGCGCGCCGCTGCGGGCGCGGATCCGGGTGCCGTTCCACTTCGCGCCGGGCCCCCACGAGGAGCGACCCGCGCCCGCGCAGACCGAGGCGCCGAAGGCGGCGGATCGCCCGGCGGCGCCCCCGCCGCCCCGGCCGGCGGCGCCGAAGCCGGTGGAGTTCGCCGGGGGCGTCGCGGGCCCGCACGCGGTGGCCGAGCCCGGCAAGCCGATCGAGATCCACGTGCAGGGCCGCCCGAACCCGCCGCGCCGCGCCGCGAGCGACTTCCGGATCGGCCGCGCGGCGCTCTCCGCCGCGCCGCACGCCACGGCCGCGGATCTGCTCCGCACGGCGCCCGGCGTCCACGTCGCGCACCCCGAGGGCGAGGCGGTCGCGCAGCGCATCTTCCTCCGCGGCTTCGACGCGGAGCACGGCCAGGACGTCGAGCTCCGCGTCGGGCCCATCCCGCTGAACCAGCGCTCGCACGTGCACGGCCAGGGCTACGCGGACCTCAACGTGATCATCCCGGAGGTGGTGCGGTCGCTCCGCGTCGTCGAGGGCGTCTACGACCCGCAGCAGGGCGACTTCGCGGTCGCGGGCAGCGCGTATTTCGACCTCGGCGTCGAGGAGCGCGGGCTCCTGCTCAAGGGCACGCTCGGCTCGTTCGGCACGCGGCGGCTGCTCGCGGTCTGGGCGCCGGAGGGCCAGTCGGAGGACACGTTCGGGGCCGCCGTGGTCCGCACGACCGACGGCTTCGGCGACGGCACGCGCGGGGCGATCTCCGGGGGCGCTGTCGGCCAGTACCGCGTGCCGCTGCCGGACGAGTACTCGGCGCTGCTGCACATCGCGGCCCACGGCGGCCGCGCGAACCTCGCGGGGGTGCTCCGGCGCGACGACATCGAGGCGGGGCGCGTGGGCTTCCACGACGCCTATCCGGATCTCGCGGCGCGCGCGCAGTCGGCCGCGTCGACGCGGCTGGAGCTCGCGCTGAGCGTCGAGCGGCCTTCCGACGACGGCTCGCAGAAGAGCGCCTGGCTCTGGGCGGCGACGTCCGGGTACCGCAGCCGGATGAACTTCACCGGCTACACGCAGCGCTCGCGCCGGCGGCCCGAGTGGGTCGGCAGGGGCGACCTCATCGAGCAGGCGAACCAGGACGCCGCGCTCGGCGGCGGCCTCGCCTACCGCACGCCGCGGATCCCGCTCGCGCCCTGGCTCACCGGCCAGATCGCCGTCGGCGCCGAGGTGCAGACCAACGGCATCGACCAGGCGCAGAACCTCCTCCAGCCCCCGCAGAACGAGACGTGGGATCAGCGCGTCGACGCGTCGATCCAGGTGACCGGGGTCGGCGCCCACGCCGACGTGCTGCTCGAGCTGTCGCATTACGCTCGCCTCCGCGGCGGCCTGCGCGCCGACCTGCTCGTCTTCGATGTGGACGACCGCATCGGCAACTTCATCCCGGCGGCGCAGAAGGAGACGCACATCGAGGGGTTCCGTCGCACGGCGGCGGGCCTGGCCGCCGGCCCGCGGGCCACGCTGGAGCTCGATCCGCTGCCCGCCCTGCGCGTCTCCGCCTCGTACGGGCACGGCTACCGCTCGCCGCAAGCGCGGCTGCTCGAGGACGGGGACAACGCGCCGTTCGCGACCGTGAGGAGCTACGAGGCCGGCGCCACGCTGCGCCCCGGCGGTGGCCTCAGCGTGACCGCGGCCGCCTACGAGACGCGCCTCTCCTACGACCTCGCGTTCGACGCGGCGGAGGGCGCGCTCGTGCGCATCGGCCGGACGACCCGCCGCGGGCTCGTCGCCTACCTGCAGGCCGCGCCGAGCCCCATGCTCACGGCGGGCGTGAGCGCGACGCTCGTCCACGCCACGCTGGACGAGCCGCCCCCGCCGACGCCCGAGAACCCGTCACCTCCGTACGTGAAGGGGCAGCAGCTCCCGTTCGTGCCGCCCGTCGTGGTGCGCGCCGACCTCGCGCTGAAGCGGCCGGTCTTCACGATCGCCGGCGCGCCCGTCGAGGGGCGGCTCGGCTACGGCGCGACGTTCCTCTCGCCGCGCCCGCTGCCGTACGCGCAGACCGCCGCGCCGGTCTTCGTGGTGGACGCGTCCCTCTCTCTCCGGCGGAGCCTGCGCGTCGGCCGAGACGCTGCGCAGGGCGGCCCCTGGATCGAGGTCGGGGTCGAGGCGCAGAACCTGCTCGACGCCGAGTACGCCGACACGGAGTACTCGTTCAAGTCGACCTGGCCGGGCACCGCGGGCGCGTCACAGCCGTCGATCCCTTCGGAGCTGCCGGCCCGGCACATCAGCGCCGGGTCGCCGCGCTCACTCCTCGCGAACGTGACGCTCTCGCTATGAACGCCCCGAACCTCGCCCCGGCTTCGCGCCGCCTCGTCGCCGCCGTCCTCCTCGGGTCGCCCGCGTTGTCCGCATCCGCCTGCGCCGGCACCGGCCAGCCCGAGGTCACGTACGCCGCGCACGCCGAGGCGGACGTCCCCGGGGAGATCGCCGCGGGCGCGTGGACGATCGCGCTCGATGAGGCGACGGTCGCCTTCGGCCCGGCCTACTTCTGCGCCGCGGACTCCGGCGCGTCGACGCTGTGCGAGACCGCGATCGCCGAGCTGACCACGATCACGCGCGTGAACCTGCTCGACCCCGCGCCGCAGCCGCTCGGCCTGGTCCACGGATTCGAAGGCGAGATCCGGAGCGTGTCGTTCAACTACGGCATCCACTGGTTCTCGACCGAGTCGTCGCCCACGCCGGCGCCGGAGGCTCCCGGCGTCAATTCCGTCCACCTGCGCGGGCGCGCGACGCGGGGCGCGGAGGCGCTCGACTTCGAGGCCGACGTCGACGCCGTGCCGCAGCGCCAGGGGCTGCTCGCGGTCCCGAGCCTCGCGGTCGCCGCGAGCGTCGGCGCGGCGCCGGTCCGCCTCGTGGTCCGCTTCGACGTCGTGGACGAGTGGCTCGCGAGCGTCGATTTCGACGCCCTGGCCGAGGGAGGGGCGACCAGGGTCGCCATCGCGCCGGGATCGCCCGCGCACCAGCGGCTGCGCTACGACATGATCGCGGTGCACCGGCCGCAGTTCCTCTGGTCGACGTCGCCATGAGGCGGTCTCTGTGAGCCGCCGTCCGGCCCGCGCGACGGCCGCTGCGCGGCGGCGGCCTGGCCGGAGCCCCGCCTGCCGGTGGCGAGCGCGCTGGCTCGTTGCGCTCGCGCTCGCGGCGCAGCTGTGCAGCCTGGCGCACGCGTTGCTCGTCCGGCACGCCCGCTGCGAGCACGGCGAGCTCGTCCACGCGGCGACCGTCGCCGTCACCGCGGCGACGCTGCACGCCGAGCGCCGTCCCTCCGGCGACCAGCCCGGCGCGCAAGGAGCGCGGCCCGGCGGGGGAGACGACCTGTGCGACGCGCTCGCGCCGCGCCACGAGGGCGACGAGCACTGCGACGCGTTCGCGCTGCGCGGCCAGCTCGGCGCGCCCGTGCACCGCGTGGCGGAGGCCACGCTGCTCGAGGTCGTCCGCCTCGCCTCGATCCGGCCCTCGCCCGAGGTCCGGCCGATCCCCTTGCTGATCCTGGCGCCGAAGAGCTCCCCGCCGGCGGCCTGATCATCTCACGAGGCCAGAGGGTGATGCGGGCGCTGGGCGCGCGAGGAGCGCGGGCCTGCGCTCGCCGGGCGCGCTCGTGCGCGCTCGTCGGGACTTCGAGACGACTGAGGAGCTTGATCATGCAGAGACTGAAGGAGACAGGGTTCGTGGTGACGGCGTGCGCGCTCGCGTTCGCCGCGGGGTGCGGCGATGACAGCGGCGCGACGTCCGAGACCGGCGCCGTGCAGATCTTCGTGGAGCCGGAGGACACCATCCCCGAGGGCCTCGAGCCGGGCACGGGGGAGGAGAACATCGCGGACGGCTGGAAGGTCACGTACGAGAGGTTCCTCGTGACGATCGGCAACGTGCGCGCGGCGCGCTCGGACGCCGAGGAGACGCTCGGCGATGCATCGGTGTTCGTGCTCGACCTCAAGAACGCCCCGGCGACGAGGTACGTGATCGCGGACTTCCAGGACGTGAGCGCGGTGCGCTGGGACCGCTTCGGGTTCGACCTTCCGAACGCGACGGCGGGGGTGAAGACGCTGCCGCCCACCACGGCGACTGACGTCGACCTCATGGTCGAGGGCGGCTATTCGCTGTTCTTCGAGGGATCCATCGAGAAGGAGGACGGCGAGTCGTGCCCACCACCCGGCGACGCGTGCGTCCCCGCGGCTCGGGTGCGCTTCAGCTGGGGCCTCTCGGCCGGGACGTCGTTCGATGATTGCGCGACCGAGGACGGGCTCAACGGGTTCAGCGTCCCGACCAGCGGCACGGTCGCGGTGAAGCCGACGATCCATGGCGACCACTGGTTCTTCGACAACATCACCGCGGGCGTGGAGCTGACCAAGCGCTACGCGCAGTACATTGCGGACAGCGATCTCGACGGCGACGGTGAGACGACGATCGATGAGCTCAAGCAGGTGAACGCCGCTGACGTGTTCGGCGATGAGTACAACCTCGCTGGCGCGTCCGGCGGCCCGATCGAGACGGCGTACGACTACGTGGTCGCGCAGGCGCGCACGCTCGGCGACTTCCAGGGTGACGGCGAGTGCCCGAGGCGCGCAGTGCTGCCGTGATCGGGTGAAGGCGGCGGGCGGCGGCGCCCCACGATGCTCACGGCGCTATGCCGGGCCGATCTGACAATCGCTCGTACACCCGTCTCCATCCGCCGTGTTGCCGTCGTCGCATTGCTCCCGCGGCGGCTCCGCCACGCCGTCTCCGCACACCGCGCCCGCGCTCCCCGCTGCGCGGAGCTGGCAGTCGCTCGAGCACGCATCTCCATCCGCCGTGTTGCCGTCGTCACATTGCTCCCACTCCGGGTCCACCACGCCATCTCCGCACACCCCGCCGGCGCTCGCCCCGCCCGCGCCCCCCGCTGCCTGGAGCTGACAGTCGCTCGAGCACGCATCTCCGTCAGCCGTGTTGCCGTCGTCACATTGCTCCCACTCCGGGTCCACCACGCCGTCTCCGCACACCGCGCCGGCGCTCGCCCCGCCCGCGCCCCCCGCTGCCTGGAGCTGACAGTCGCTCGAGCACGCATCTCCATCCGCCGTGTTGCCGTCGTCACATTGCTCCCACTCCGGGTCCACCACGCCGTCTCCGCACACCCCGCCGGCGCTCGCCCCGCCCACGGCGCTCGACCCGCCCACGGCGCTCGACCCGCCCACGGCGCTGCCTCCGGTCGCGCAGTCCGTCGAGGAGGAACAACATTCGACACACGTACCCGTGCTCGAGCTCTCCTCTGGCGAGTCGACCCCTTCGATGAAGCGCACCTCGCACGCGGCCTGCATCAAGAACAGCCCTGCGACGGCGAGCAGCGGACGGCGCGAAAGAAGATGATGACGCATGACTCTCCCTCTCAAAGCGAAGCCGGGATGTGCCTCGCTCTGGTAAGTGGACGCGAGCTCCTCTCCGTGGCTCACCAAAATCAACGATTCAGAAGGATCCGGCGACTCAGAAGCTCACCTGAAGGCCGAGGCTCGGGAGCAGCGTCGGGCGCCCCGTGCGGCCCACCTCCACACCAGCGATGGTGAAGACAGGCTGTCTTGCGAGCACGAGGACGTCGAGCGCCGCGTGGGCGGCGAGGTACGGCAGGACGCGAACGCCGACGCCGCCCCCTGCGGAGACGCCGGCGGTGAGCCAGTTTTCACGCCGATCGCGGTAAGGAGGGTTCGCCCGGCCGGCGACCGTCACATGGTAGACGCCCGCGCCGAGCGAGATCACCGGATGGATCCGCCATGCCTCGGGGCCGGCGGCGTACGCCAGGCCGATCATGGCCGCGGTCTGCCGCAGCGCCACGCGGCCGCCGGGAGCGTCGAGGTTCCTGGCCATGACGGCCGGCACGAGGGTTCCGCGCAGCGAGACGCCCGCCGTCAGATCGTGCCCCACGCGGAAGTAGGGCCCGGGAACGACCCCGACGTCGCCGGCGAGCGCCGCGAGCCCCGCCTCGACGCTCAGCCAGCGCTCTTCGGACGTGGGCGGCGTGGGCGCCCGGGGCGCGGCGCTCCCGGGGTCAGGCCGCCCGGGCGCGGCCGACCCGCGCGCCGCCCGGGATCCGCCCGCAGGCGCGGCCGACCCGCTCGCCTCCGTGGATCGATCCGCGGGCGCGACCGCCGCTCGCGGCTGCAGCAGCGCCGCGTCGAGCGCGATGGCCTCGCGCCCCGCCGGCGCGGCCGCGTCGGCGATCCATTGCGCCACCCGCTCGGGCAGCTCGCGCCGCTGCTCGCCGCTCAGCTCGAGCAGGCTGGCCCGGAGCAGCTCCGCCGACCGCACGGCGAGATCGCTCGCCGCGTTGCTGGCGCCGGGGACGCCGAGCTCCACGCGGCGGACCAGCGTCTCCTTCGTCGCGTGATCCGCGATCCACGCGTCGGCGACGGCGCCGCCGTCGGTCTCGAGGATGGCGATGGCCGCGAACACGCCGTCCGCGCCCTCGATCGGCGCGCGCCCGTCGACGCCCGGCGCGCCCTCCAGGGAGCGAACCGAGAAGCCCACGGCGCGCAGCTCGCCCGCGAGGCGCACCGTGGCCTCCTCGACGACCTTCCCGGCGTGCGGCGCGCGCACCACGATCACGCCGATCTCCTCCGTGGCGCTCGCCCCCCGGGACACGAAGAGCGCGGCGCACAGCGCAAGGGCAAGCCCGAACCCGCTGCGCCTCATGGGCGGCGGAGGATCTCCGCAGCGGCGGCCGCGAACGCCCCGTGCGGGTGGCGCGCGAGGTACTGCTCGGCGATCGGTCGGGCCGCGCCATCGCCCTGGGAGGCGCGCAGCACGATCATCTTCCGCCCGAGCGCCTCGGCTGCCAGCGAGCCGGCCGGCGACTCGGCGAGGTACCGATCGTACCAGTCGATGGCCGCCACGGGCGAGCCCGCCTCCGCCAGGCGACCGAGGAGGAACGCCGCCGAGCGCGCCTCGGGCGAGCCGGGGAAGCGCGAGCGCTCGGCGAGCAGCGCGCGCCGCGCCAGGTCGTTCCGCCCCGTGTAGCGCGCGGCGTCGGCCAGCGCGGCGATCTCCGGGAGCGGGCTTGCGGCGATCGTCGCGTCGATGCCCCGCGCCTCCGCCACCGTGATCGCCCCGGCGAAGTCGCCGCGGGCGACATGCTCGCTGCAGCTCCCCGAGGCGGGCGCAGGCGCCGCGGGCGCACGGACCGCGGCCGAAGCTGGCGCGAGCGCAGCCATCGGATCGGTCGCAACCGGCGCTCCCGCCGCGGCCGTTGCCCCCGCCGCGGCCATTGCTCCCGCCGTGGCTGCCCCTCCCATCTCGGCCGACGCCCCGGCGTCCTCCAGCATGCCCATCTCGGCCGGCGCCCCGGCGTCCTCCAGCACATCGGTCCTCGCCGGCGCGTCGGCTTCGCGCAGCGCGCCGCCTCCTGGCGCGCGCGCGCCAGCGGCGCTCAGGTCCGCGATCGTGAGCTCGCCGCGGACCACGTCGGCGACCAGGCGCTGGCCGCCCTGGAGCGCGACGCCGCCCGAGGCGAGCGGCCCGCGGACCGCGACCGAGCCGCTCTGCATGGTCAGCTCGAGCCGCTCACGCTCCCAGCTCAGGTCGAACTCCGTGCCCGTCACCCTGACGGTGAACGGCCCTGCCGCCGCGACCCACTCGGCCTCGGGCAGGTGGGCGACCCGGAAGTGCGCGGCGCCGCCCTCGATGTGGATCTGCGCGCCGCGCGCCGTCACGGCGGTGATGCGCCCGCGCGCCCCCGGCGCGAAGCGGACGGTCGTCCCCTCGCTGAAGCGCGCCGTCGCCCCGCTGGTCCCCCCGCGCACGTAGCTGTCCGCGAGCGCCGCGCCGTCGGCGCGGTCTCCCGGCGCGACGCCGTCGACCTGGTACGACAGGCGCGACGCCGGACGCAGCGCCCAGAGGCCCAGGATCACGAGCAGCGGCGCCAGCGCCGCCGGCAGGAGCCAGCGCCGCCGCGGCGCGAGCGGCAACACGGGGCGCTCGACCTCGTCGATCAGCCGCGCGCGGCCGCGGGCGAGCGCGCGGTCCGCCGGCGAGGGCGCCCCCGCCTCGCGCGCCAGCGCCGCGAGCCGCCGCAGGGCGACCTCCGGCGGAACCCCGGGCTTCGGATCAGCCATCGCTCGCCTCCTCCACGGGCCCGACGTAGGCCGCGAGGAGCGGATCCCGCTCGGCCATCGCGTGGACGCGCGCGGTCACCTTGGCCAGGTGGCGCTTGGCCGTGGCGAGGGACATCCCGCTTGCCTGCGCGGTCTCCGCGAGCTCCAGCCCCTCGATGTGGCGCAGCACGAAGAGGAGCCGCGCCCTGTCGTCCAGCCTGTCGAGCAGCGCATAGAGCCGCGCGACCGCCTCGCGCGCGCCCTCGTCGACGCCCTCGGCCGGCTCATCCGGCAGCACGCCGCTGTCGGTGAGCGAGAACCAGCGCCGGAACCGCCGGCGCCGCAGCGCCGACCGCGCGACGCGCACGGCGATGCCGAGGAGGAACGGCCGCAGCGCCGCGGGATCCCGCAGGTTCTTCACCTCCCGGAAGAACTGCAGGAACGTCTCCTGGGCGTGGTCCTCGACGTCGCCGCCCGGGCCGAGCACGCGGCGGAGCAGGCCGTGCACCACGGCGCCGTAGCGGTCCCAGACGGCGCCGGCGGCGCCTGGCTGGCCCTCGGCTGCCGCGCGGGCGAGGCCGGCGTCGTCCAGGCCGGCCAGGGGGCCGGTGCGGACGAGGGTGAGCCGGGGGGCGAGGGCTGCGCTGGGCAAGACCACGGGAACTGGAATAGGTGGTCGCGAGCGGGTCCCGGTGGCTCACAAAAGCGACGGCGGCGAGCGCCGCGCGGTCGATTCCGATCGCCTTCGCCGTGGTCAAGGTCATCGTCGATCACTCGGCGGCTCCGTGGAAGCTCGGCGAGGCGGACGGCGCGAAGCTCGCCCCGGCGCTGATCGCGCTCATCCGCCGCGCGGCGCTGGCGAAGAGACGCCGGCGGCCTGACATGTCACGTGACATGTCTCGGTGAGAGCGTGACATGTCACGCCCTCGATCGTGACATCTCCTGGTCGCTGGCCCGGCGGCCCCGCCCGGCCCGACACGCGCGACAAGCCGTCCTTTTCGGCCTGACGGCGCCGCGCGCCCATGTCACGGAGCACGCGCACAAGGCGGCATACACCTTGCTTGACTGCGCGCAGGCTCGGTCCACACCTGAGCTCTTGATCAGATCTCCCTCGTTATTTCCTTGAATCAACGCTGAACGCTCCACCCTTCTTGGATGTGCCATGACGAATTCACATGATGGTATCTCGCCGCGAGGCACGCCGGTCCTTGTCATGATGTCCGCTGCCTTCGCGCTGCTGTCGGGCTGTTACTCGGCCGTCGACGCGGAGGAGGCCGAGCCGGTCCAGGAGGCCAGATCCAGCCTGACCCTGACCGGCCAGACCTTCCGCTTGGTGACCTTCACCAGCGCGACGCCGTCGGAGAGGTGCCGCGTTCCGCCGGTCGATCCGAACGCGACGCCCAAGGTGCCCATCTTCGCTCCGAACACGCAGCTCACCATCAAGCGCCGCGGCGTTCTGATGGGCATCTGCACCGTCGAGTCGACGACGAGCAGCGATCCCACCGTGTTCGAGATGAACGAGGCCGCATACGGCAGTCGGGTCGCCTGGTCGTCGTACGACTCCCCGACGCTGCCGCTCACGACGTTGCCGGAGGTGGAGGTGTCGAACGAGTACGCACCGGGGGTCGCGCCCGCGATCGCCGCGCCCGCCACCAGCATGGCCGACGCGCAGGCGACCTCGTGGACCAACCACGGGGTCATGGAATACACCTACCGGGGCCCGAGCGCGGGCGTCGTGTACGCGGTCGCCCACCCCACCGAGCGGGGTGCGTTCGATCAGGTGAAGCTCATCCATGAGTCCGACACGGCCCGGAACGGCGTGTGGGCGGCCGCGATCAACGGGAACCCGCAGTCGGGGGCGACGGTGAGCTATCATATCACCTCGACCCAGATCAGCCCGCTCAGCTTCCCCGGGATGAACACGTTCATCACGAACCCGCTCCCCTATTCCGTGTCCTTCCACGCCAGCTCGGACTCGAGCTGCAACAACAACACGCACGTTCGGGTCGGCGGCCGCATGGAGGGCGTCTTTCGCCAGGGGATGGCGGAGATCGTGCGCGACGAGCTCGCCAGCGTCGTGTCGGGCCTGAACGTCAGGTGGTCGCAGGGATGCGAGCCGGGGAACGGCCTGGACAATTTCGTCAACAAGATGGCGCGCCGTTCCCGTGGGGTGCAGATCGAGCAGCGCTTCAGCGCGATTGGCAGCTTCCCGGACCGCCGGGACGCCGTGGCGCGAGCGGTCAAGTCCGTCTACGACTGCCTGCTCGACGCGCCCGACGTCCTGTCCGAGTCGCCAGGCAATCCGGCCAGCCCGACGACGTTCCTCGCGGACAGCGCGGACGCGTCGTACGCCAACGGCAGCGTTTGCCCGCGCTTCATCGCCGAGGTCGACATCGTGAACGCGGCGGGCGGGCACACGCACTCGATCCGACCCACCGTGTGCCAGGCCGGCGATCAGGTGCACGTCGACTACTACTGGTACAACGCACCCGAGGTCGCTTACGAGCGGCTCGGCGGAGGCGACATCACCTACGACGCCGCCTGCACGCCGACGTACGCGGTCGACAACGTGAGCGCCCAATTCACTTACATCGATCCCGGTAACCTGGCGATCGGCAGCTCGGGCAAGACGCGCATCCGCGCGGTCGCGCGGGCCAAGAGCGCGGGCGGCGCGCTGAAGGCCGTCCGGTTCGCGATCGATTGACCCCGCCCCCGCGCTGCCCGAGCCCGAAACGCGACCGCCACCGCCGCCCGCGCCGGAGGCAAAAGAAGCTGGTCGTAGGCCAATCCTTCGCCGGGGTTCATCGTCTCGCACCCCGTCAGCGGCAGAGCGCAGGTCGGGATCGTATCGCCCCAGGCCGCGGCTTTGTCGTTTGAGCGCGGATCCATACGACGGCAAGCGCGAGGCGGCCGGTCGCGTCAGTTGTCCAGCGCGGGACGGCCGCTTCCGCAGCGTCGCGCCGGGGCACACCGGCGGCGCTGCGGGGGCGCGTGGCCGGGCTTCCATGGCCGTGGCCCATGTGCCGAGGAGAGGAAATGCGCCCGTCACCTTTGTGATGCTGAATGAAACGCCCGGGGACACGCACCTGAGCGGGGCATGCGAGCCATATCATTCAACATCTCGTGTCTCCTTTTGCTGGTCGGCTGCTCTGGCTCCGGGCCAGGCGCCTCGACCGGAAGCACATCCGGCGCTGGAGATACCGGCGGCAACGGCGCTGACCCCACCGGCTCCGGCGCCGCGGGAGGAAACGGCGGCAACGGCGGTGACCCCACCGGCTCCGGCGGCTCCGGTGGGAACGGCGGCAACGGCGGTGACCCCACCGGCTCCGGCGGCTCCGGTGGGAGCGGCGGCAGCGGCGGTGACCCCACCAGCTCCGGAGGCTCCGGTGGGAGCGGCGGCAGCGGCGGTGACTCCACCGGCTCCGGCGGCTCCGGCGGCTCCGGCGGCAGCGGCGGCTCCGGCGGCTCCGGCGGCTCCGGCGGCAGCGGCGGTGACCCCACCGGCTCTGGCGGCGCAGGGGACGGCGGCGCAGGTGGCGGCGGCTCCGGTGGCGGCGGCTCTGGCGGCTCCGGTGGTCTTGAATTCCGCTCTGCCTGCGGCACGTCCGGCAATCTCCTCGATACGCCGGAAGCATTCCTCGATCTGGGACACCTTGCCACCGTACGCCGGCTCTTCGTCTCCGGGGATCGCGTCCTGAGCTGGGACTACGACCGCTGGATCCTCTGGGATACAGCGGCCCGCGCCGCGATCGCCGATGGTCAGGCGCCCGGCGGCATCGACCACGAAGATCCCATGGAGCCGCCGCCAGAGCTCCCAGGAGGCGTCGAGCTCCGCGGCGAGCTCGTGCTCGTCCAGACCAACCCGCTGCACGCCTTCGACCTGCGCAGCGCCGTCGACGGCTCGCTGCTGGCAACCGTCTCCGCCGAGTACGACCGGGTGGGGCTCGCGAGCGACGGGAGCTATGTGTGGACCCTCGACAACTACCGCGATCTCACCCTCTGGAGCCCCTCCGGGGACGAGGTGCTGTCGACGACGGTGAGCCGACCCGGCGCGCTCCATGCCGCCCCCGACGCGGTGCGCATCGCGCAGCAAGGGAGCGGCGCGCTGCCGATCGAGGTCGTGCCGGCCGACGGCTCGCCACAGACGTTGACGCCCGCGTTCACGGGCTCCTTCCACGCGTGGTCCGCGGACGGAGCGCGCTTCCTCACCACGGCCGGCACCACGGTGCGGGTGTACTCGAAGGCCGGCGTCCAGGAGAGCATCGTCTCTCTGCCAACCACCGCCGGGCTCTCGGCGACCGGAGATTATCTCTGGACCTACCAGGGCGATATCCCGGGCTACCCGCTCAAGATCTATCGGGTCGGCGGAGGGAACATCCCCGTGGCGGAGCACGCCTACGGCCCGACAACGACCGTCGTGCCCACCGAGCGCGCGATCGCCGTCATCAACTATTCACAATCGAAGTTCGAGGTCATCGACCTCGGCGGTGCCGAGATCACGCGAACGGAGCACGAGATCGCGCGCGCGACCGACAGCCTGGCGCACATCGACGGAGGGCTTCGCTGGGCGGTCACGACCTTCGGCAACACCATCGCGCAGAGGGGAACCCTGGCCGACCCCGACGCGAACGCGACCCTCGGCTGCGGACCGTCGACCCTGGACGGCTCGGCCTCCGGACGCGTCGCGATCGCGACGGCCTCGGGAGCCACCCTGATCTACGATACAGCCGATCTCGATGCCGGTCCCGCGATGTCCCTCTCGCTCAAGAGCTCTCACGTCGAGCTCTCGGCCGACGGACGCTTGCTCTTCGCGCATGACGCCATCAGCTCGCCGGGCAGCGACCTCCGGGTCATCTCCCTGACGGACGGCGCGGAGCTGGCCTTGCCCGACATCGGAGGTCGCCTCGTCGACTTCTCCATTTCTGCGGGCGGGACGACGCTGGGCCGCAGATATTTTCCTCCCGCCGGCACGGCCGGAAGCGGAACTCGCATCGTCAGCGACGTGAGCGGAGGGACGGTGTTCTTCCAGAGCACCGGACCCGGGCTGCTGCCGGTCATCTCCCCCGGGGGCCAGCATTTCCTCGTGTCGGACAAGGGGCCCGGGAGCGGGTGCGGGTTCACCCAGTTCTACGAGGAGGGGGTGCTCGTCAACGTGGTGCCCGGCTGCGCGATCGGATGGGTCGATGACACCCGCGCGCTCGTCCAGACGTATCGACGCAACACCTCGGATCGATGGGAGTACGAGGCGTCCACCCTCTACGACCCGACCGGCAACGTGGTCTCCACGCCGACGCTGCCGCCCATCCCCATCAGGCAGGGCGGCAATAACGGGGGCATCGTCCCCGTCTCACCGGCGGCGATCCACGTGCGGGGCGGGAGCACCATCCACGATGTCGAGACAGGGGCGGTCGTGACGACCCTCCCTGTCGCCGGCGTCCTGGCAGCTGACCACGTCGTCTACTTCTGCGGCCACGGGGTCTGCGCGATCCCGTACTGAAGGCCTCCAGCGCCCGTCGCGCGATGAACCGATGAATCGCGTGGTCGATGGTCGCAAGAATGCCCCTCTCGCCCTCTTGCTTTTTTGCGCCTTGGCGCCAAGGCGCCTTGGCGTTCAACGCTTCGGTCTCCTGGCGGCGAGCGCGCCGAGGCCTGGCCGCGCCGGTCTCTACTGCGCCAGCACCGGCGCCATCCACGGCACATCGGCCGGCGGATCCTCGTACAGCTTCCGAGCCCATTCCTCGTCGGTGAGTCGGGTGAAGCCCTCTGCCAGGTGCTCGTGGTAGGCGAACACTGCGCCCGCGTACGCGCGAGGACCCTGACAGGTATCGACCGTCATGACCATCATGCGTGGATTGCCGGTGCCCACGTGCAGCACCGACGGAGCTCGCGGGACCGGCAGGTCGCCTCCGATGTCCGTGTGAACATCGGCGATGGTCGGGTCGCTCTTCAAGCCGTCGACGGGGTTGAAGAACAGATCCTTGTACCAGCCCGTTTGCCAGGGGTCACCGCTGCCACCGCCCTCGATGTGAATTGCCTGTTTGATGAAGGTGATGTGCTCCTCCGAGTGCGGCATGCCCGTCCGCTGCGCCTCCGCCATTTCACTCAAGGTGGTCGCGATACGTGACAGGGTGCCGAAGTAGGCGCTCACCTGCTCCGCCAACGTTTCGCTCCCGTTCAGGCTGAAGTCGAGGGTATCGACCAAGGCCTGGCCCTGGTCGGCGAATCTGGCGATCCTTTGAAACAGCTCGGGGTAGGGATCGACGTACGCATCCGGAAAGTCGCAGCCGTTGCTGCCGGTATACGACTGCTTGGCATACAAGATCGTGTCGTGCCTGAGCTGTGCCCACGATCCGAGCTGCGTGTTCAGCAGACGGCGCCCCCACGCTTCGCTGCGCGCCACGCTGGGGAGACCTTCCGCGGCCGGCCCCAGGGTCGTGGCGTTCGCCGAGAGCGTCTGTAGCGCCCCAAGCCAAGACGTGTACAGGCTGCCTTCCCAGTACGATGGCGGGTGGGCGTCGGCGATGACGCGAACGGCCGCCAGATCGCCGGCGTAGTTCCATTCTTCGAGTTCACCCGCGAGCAGGCTCACCGCGTGGTCGTTCTTCAGGGCGGCGAACGCGGCGTCGAGCGGGTTCGGAACCACGCGTGTCGCGGTGCGGTCGTACACCACGTTGGAGAACACGTGACTATCGATCACGTAGCGCTGCCCGAAGAACGCAAAGCTCGCGTTGAGCGGGAACGTGGAATCGCCGCCCTCCTTTCGCATGATGTGACTTGCGATGCGCTGTTCGCCGTAGCGCCCGTTGATGATCGCCTGAGCGATCGTCGTGTCATCGATGGCAGCAAGCCCCCTCGCATCAGACACCCCCAGGCCTCTCAACAGCTCGTCCAGCTCGGGCACGATCATGTAGTCGTGCTCACCCACGAACGCGGTAATGGTTCGATCGATGCCCGACCAGTCCTCCAGCGCCGCGGCATCCATCAAGTCACGCATCGCCAGCGCTGCCTCGAGCTGACGGCGCCAGAAGACGCGCGAACCATCGGGCATGGTTTCGATGAGCCGAAAATCGATGCGCCCCATCCACATCATGGCGCGAAAATAGCGCTGGAGCTCCACCGTGTCCGTGTAGTGGCCCCGAGGCTTGAATTGCGAGAAGTCGAAGCGGCGCGGAACGCCGAATATGGACTTTCCCTGTTCTCCGTCGGCCGCTTCGGCGTGAGCCAGGAAGGACGCGACGTCAGCTTTGCTGGCTCCCGCCACGGGTTCGCTCGGCGCTCCCATCAGCAGGCTGCGCGCGACGGTCAGGTAGAAGTCCGCGTCGGCGGCTGCCTGCTCCGAGAGCCCGGAATTTCCGGACGCCAAGCGAGCACGCATCGTGTCGAGCAAGCGGGTGACACGCGGGATCAATACGGCTTGTTCCAGGGCCTGCAAGATGTCGTCGTACGAACGGTGCATGGCCTCAAGCACCATGTCGCCGCTCACGAAAACCGGCAAATCGTGCACGTAGATGGCAGCGTAGGCGTAGGGGAAGCTGGGATAGGCAAGTCGACTGGAGACCACGAAGCCGTTCGCGGCCAAGACCTCGAGTTCCGCGTCATTCAGGCCCAGCTCTGATCGCTGGATCAGATCGAGGTTCTGAACGTCCGTGAGACCGTAGCCCAGATCGTTCGAAAACGAGACCGCGTAGGCCTCTTGAAGGGATGCCGCGTCGTGTTGTTTGGCGGTGGCCACCTGGGCTTCGACTTCGGTCGCGGTGACCGAGCTGAGCTCGAGCTGCACTTCGGTTCCGACGTCGACGGGACGCTCGTCGCCGGGACCTGCGGGGCCCGGCCCGCCAGGTTCGGTGGAAGCAGAACACGCCGCCAGCAAGCCGACGCTGACCAGGGTGGAGATGATTCGTTGGGTGTGCACGGGTTTCCTACTCCTTTGGCGGCACGGGGGCTGGTGTGCCGGTGTGCCAAACCCGGATCGCCGTGCCGCGGCCCCAGGCCGAAGGACGCTCGAATTGCGGGTTTCATCCACTCCACGTGTGCCAACGCCACAGACAGAGCAACCGGCGTGCCAGCTCTCCGAGCCGGCAAGCGGCTTCCGGGCTTCCTGCAGGGCCACGACAATGCCGCGGGTGTGGGTGTTGTACGGCGCCAACGGTTACCCGGGAACGCTCGCCGCGGCGCTCGCCCAGGCGCGGAGCCTCGCTCCGGTCCTTGCTGGGCGCGACCGGACTGAGCTCGATCCGCTCGGAACACGCCTCGGGCTCGAGGTACCCTCGCGCGAGCGTGGAGGGCTCGGCGGCGTGGTCCTTCCGTCGTTGGCGCGAGGGGGAGGCGCGCTCGGCGGGGTCGGGCTTGCAGGATCGGCCTTGCTCGCCTTATCGTCCTTGACACGGATCGACGAAACCGTCGTAATTGCTGCGTGCTGACCATCCGGCGCGAGCAAATGAGACTCCTGGCCCGGCGCTCGGACGCCGAGCTGATGCCGCGCCTTCTCGAACGCGTGCGGGTGATGTATCCGGAACAGGTCTGGAGCACGAACGACGAGACGCTGATGGAGCGCCTGAAGGCACAGCTCCAGCGGGCGGCGGGCCACGGGCTTCACCTCGAGGCCCACGTGACCAGCTATGTGGATCTGTGCTTCGAGCTCGGCGACTCGTTCGAGGAACAACCGGAGTACGCGGCGCTCGTCGCCACGCTCCGCGCCCGGGATGTGACCAGCGAGGCCAAGGCGCAGGCCATCACGGACGAGCTGGTGATCGGGTAAGCGATGCGACGGCGCCCGATCGCGGCTGCGTGGGCAAGTGTCGCTGCGGTTCGGGTGCGCGCGTGCCGTTGAACGTGGCGGCGTTGTTGCGGGCAGCCGCGCGCTGCCAGCGGCGCATCGAGCGGATCGACGCGGAGCTCGTCCGTCTCGACCACACCACGGCCCCGCCCGGCAATACCGACTGGCCCGCCGAGAGCCAGCACATCCGCCGTGTGCTCAACAAGGCGCGAAAGCTCCAGAACGAGCGGCGCATCCTGCTCCGGCGCCTGGCCAAGGTTGAGCAAGGTCAAATCCCGCCCGAGTACGCAGACCGGGAGTGGCTCTATCGCCGCAAGTTGCTCGTGGGCTTGGCCAGAAACCACGCCCGCGCGAAGCCCATGCAAGGCCGGGCACGCGACCTTGTCGACATTGTCAGCACCTGCGTGGTCGAGCACCGAGAGGCGCTGTTCGGCCAATGGATGATCGCCAGCCTCCGCGAGCTCAACACCGCGCGATGTCCGGGCCAGGATCGACGCTTCATCTACGCCAACGAATGGAAAGGCGGTGTCTATCGCTTCCCGCAGCGGTCGTGGATGGCGGACGCGCCCCTCGGCGACGACCACCCCGCCCACTCCACCACCATGAACTTCGCCAACACCGAGGAGTTCAGCCCGTCCGCCGCCCTCGAGGATCTGTTCACCTGGAACGCCCATCCCATCGCCATCGAGTGCATGAGCGCGCTGCACATCTGCTTCCTGCGCGCCTTCATGAAGACGGTCGGCACGGCGGCGCTCGACGCGGTCACCGAGGACATCGTGCAGGTCGCGCCGGGCGACGATGGCAGCGTGAGCAAGCTGCGGGTGGCGCTGGCCGTGGACTCCGTCGACCAGCTGCGCCCCGGCGATTGGGTGTATTTCTACAATCATCCGGACTACGTCAAGCGCCACCACGACAGCTCCTTCGCCACCTGGCAGGGTGCCAATGCCGTCTACCTCGGCAACATCGGCGGCGAGCCGCGCTTCAGCACGTTCGATTCGCAAGACCCGGCGTGGACCGAAGCCGAGTTCGTGACGTTCCTGCGGCGAGAATACAACCGCAAACCGGACGGCCCGAACAGGGGCCAGCTGGCAAACAGGTTCCCCCAGCTGGCTTCGTCCGACGACGTACCCGGTCTGCGTTGCCCGAATCTCGAGCAGCGGGGCCGGATCAGCCCGGTCTATCGCATCGACGTTCGAGAGCTGGCGCGCTGGCGCTGAGGCGACGTCGAGCTACCAGTGCAGCGCCACGAGCCTATCTCACCCGTCTCGACATGGGCACATCTGCCCGGTGTCAGGGGGAGCCCAGAGCTCGGCCACATGCGGCGACAATCCACGAGCAAAACCCGTCAGATTCATCGCCTTGTTGGGACGCATCCGCCAACCGTCAGGAGAGCACCTCGGCGGCGGTCTTCGCCCCAAGGACGTTATCGAGCCAGCGGTCGAGGGTAGCAATGTCCGTGCATGCCTGGATGCGCGCGCTTTCGCGCTCGGTGAGCATGATCCCTGCCCGCGCAAGCAGCCGCAGCAGCGTGTCCCTCTTGCCCTTGAGCTCGCCCTCACGTAGGCCCGCGAGCTTGCTGCGGTCCATCAGCTCCCGCACGAACGGAAACCTCGCCTCGTCTTCGATCTGCCGCTCCATGACCAACGCCTCCAGAGCCCGCCGCATGGGCTCACGCAACCCGTTCCAGATGACATGAAAGTAGACCATGGCGTGCTCCTGGTCGAGCCGGCCAAGCGCAACGAGCGCGGCCTTGAGCACGGTGAGCCCGTTCGGCCCATTGCCGTGCGCCACCGCCGAGAGCACGGCCAGCTCGGCGTCCTTCTCCGCGTCCGCTGGGTCGGTGATCTCGGGGCGACGGCCGGACCGAGCACCAGCGGCTCGACGTTGCCGAGGCCCAGGCCGAGATCGATGTTCTCCGCCGCCCAGACAGCCACGCCGGCATCCGGTGCGATCACGAGGACGACCGTGCCGCAGCGCTTCTTGGCGCGCACGACCGTGACATACGTCGGCCACGAGAACTTCTTGTCTGGATCCATGTCGCGCTGGACCTCGATGACGATCGCCAGCACGAGCGCGCCGCTCGCGTCACGAAGCTCGAGCACCAGATCAGCGCGGAACTCCACCGGGATGAGCTGGTCGAGCGACGATTCGACCATCCCGACCGAGGTGTGTTGTGGCACCTCGAGGTGGAAGAGCGTTGCGAGCCAGTGGGGCGCGAGCTCGAGGTGCTCGCGGAACATCTCGACGAGGGCGTTGTGCTCGAGCGTCGGCATGACGCTCGACCTCGAGCACACCCCATGCCGACACGAAACGACGGGAGAACCCGAGGAGAGCTCCACCTCAGAGGTGGCGGCGCCATGGCGGAAAGTAGCAATCGCCCCCATCAGGGCTTGCGGCACATCCGTTTCCCCGGTTCAGCAGGACAACCACCATGGCGCCAAGGCCGCAGCTCAAAGCGGCGCCGCGGCGGCGACCTTCGCTGCGGCGCCGCGCCCTCGACCGCGCTGCACCCCTGCCCCATCTTCTCGCCATGCTGTCGCCAGCCAGCGCACAGCCGGGCGACCTCCTCGCCCAGCGCTTCGTGATCGAGCGCCAGGCCGGCCGGGGTGGCATGGGCCTCGTCTACCGCGCCCTCGATCGCGCCCGCGGCGAGCCGGTCGCGCTCAAGCTCCTGGCGAGCGAGGGCGACCGCGAGGAAGAGCGCTTTGCCGCGGAGTGCCGCATCCTCGCCGGGCTGAGCCACGCTGGCATCGTGCGCTTCGTCGCCCAGGGGGTGACCGAGGCGGGGCAGCGCTGGCTGGCCATGGAGTGGCTCGATGGCGAGGACCTCGCCGCGCGGATCGCGCGCGCGGGCCTCGGCGTGGACGACAGCGTGGCCCTCGCCCTCGCCGCGGCCGAGGCGCTCGCCGCGGCGCACGCGCGCGGCGTGATCCACCGCGACATCAAGCCCTCAAACATCTTCCTTGTCGGCGGCGACCCGCGCCGCATCAAGCTCATCGACTTCGGCATCGCGCGCCTCAGCGTCGCGACGAGCCTGCACACCCGGACCGGCGTGGTGATGGGCACCCCGGGCTACCTGGCCCCGGAGCAGGCCCGCGGCGAGCACGCCGACGCGCGTGCCGACGTCTTCGCGCTGGGGGCCGTGCTCTTCGAGTGCCTCGCCGGCCGGCCGACCTTCGCGGGGACGAACATCCTCGCGGTGCTGGCGCGGCTGCTGATCGAGCCCGCGCCGCGGGTACGCGAGCTCCGGCCCGACGTGCCGCCGGCGCTCGATGCGCTGGTCGCGCGCATGCTCGCCAAGGACCCGGCGGCCCGGCCAGCAAGCGCCGCCGAGGTCGCCGCGGCGCTGCGCGCGCTCGGGGCGCAGGGCGGCGAGCCGGCGCCAGTACACGGCGCGGCGCTCACCGCGGGGGAGCAGCGCGTGCTCTCGCTGGTCATGGCCACGCCGGCGGGCGCTGCCTGCGCGGCCGGCGAGACGCTGCCCTCCGAGGTCGCGGCGGGCGCCGCCTGCGCGGCCGGCGAGACGCTGCCCTCCGAGGTGCCCGCGGCGCGGCGGCGGCGCCTCGAGGCCGCGATCTCCCGCCTCGGCGGCCGGGTGGACCAGCTCGCCGGCGGCGGGGTGCTGGTGAGCCTCCAAAGCAAGGGGAGCGCGACCGATCAGGCCGCGCGCGCGGCCCGGTGCGCGATGGTGCTCGGACCGCTGCTCGGCGACGGCGGGGGTGCGGCGCGGATCGCGGTCGTCACTGGGCGCGCGGAGCTCACCGGGCAGACGCCGGTCGGGGATCTCATCGATCGCGCCGCCACCCTGGTGGCCAGCGCGCCCCCCGCGGCAGGCGTCGCGATGCTCGACGAGGTGACCCGGGCGCTGCTCGACCCCCGCTTCGAGGTGCGGCGCGGCCCGGCCGGCTTCGAGCTCCACGGCGAGCGGGAGGCGGGCGGGGGCGCGCGCATGCTGCTCGGGCGAAAGAGCCCGTGCGTCGGCCGCGACCGCGAGCTCCGCGCGCTCGTGGATCTCTTCGAGGAGTGCGCCGGCGAGGGGCTCGCCCGGGCGGCGCTGGTGACCGGGCCGCCGGGCATCGGCAAATCGCGCCTCTGCGACGAGGTGCTCCAGCGCATCCGCGCGCTCCGGCCCGACGTGGAGATCTGGACGGGCCGCGCCGACGTGGTGGGCGAGGGCGCGCCCTTCGGGGTGCTGGGCGCGGCCATCCGCTGCGCCACCAGCGCGCTGGCCGGCGCGCCGCTCGGCGAGCGGCAGGCGCGGATCCGCGCGCGGGTCGCGCGGCGCGTGCCCGAGGCCGAGCAGCGCCGCGTCGCGGAGATGCTCGGCGAGATCGCGGGCGCGCCCTTCCCCGACGAGAAGAGCCCCGCCCTCCGCGCGGCGCGCCAGCACCCGGCCGCGATGGCGGAGCAGATCGGCCGCGCCTTCGAGGACTTCGTGGCCGCCGAGGCCGAGGCCCGGCCGATCCTGCTGGCGCTCGACGACCTGCACTGGGGCGACCTGCCCTCGGTGCGGCTCCTGGGTGAGGCGCTGCGCCGGCTCGAGGATCGGCCGCTCTTCGTGCTGGCGCTGGGGCGTCCCGAGGTGCACGAGCGCTTCTCCGGGCTGTGGGCCGAGCGCAGCGTCCAGGAGATCCGGCTCGCCCCGCTGCCGCGCCGCGCGGCCGAGCGGCTCGCCCGGCACGCGCTCGGCGGCGCCGTGGGCGCGCCCAGGATCGCCGAGCTGGTCGAGCGCGCGGCCGGCAACCCGTTCTATCTGGAGGAGCTCATCCGCGCGGTCAGCGAGGGGCGCGGCGAGGCGCTGCCCGAGACCGTGCTGGCCATGGTGCACGCGCGGATCAGCGCGCTCGATCCGGCGGAACGGCGGGTGCTGCGCGCGGCCAGCGTCTTCGGCGAGGTGTTCTGGGCCGGCGGGGCGCGGTGCCTGCTCGGCGGCGATCTGGCCCCTCAGACCTGGGGCCATCCCCCGCCCGGGGGCGACGACGTGACCCTGCCCGCGACCGGCGCGGCGACCTGGATGGGCGAGGCGCCGCACCTGCCCTGCGACGAGCCCGCCTCGCCGGTGAGCGGAGCGCTCGCGTCGCTCGTCGCGCGCGAGGTGATCGAGCGCCGCGCCGAGAGCCGCTTTCCGGGCGAGGAGGAGCTGGCGTTCCGCCACGCGCTGCTGCGCGAGGGCGCGTACGCGACCCTGACCGACGCCGATCGCGCGCTAGGGCACAAGCTGGCCGCGGCGTGGCTCACGGCGGCGGGCGAGAGCGATCCCGGGGTGCTCGCCGAGCACCTGGAGCGCGGCGGCGAGCGCGCCCAGGCGGCTGCCCGCTACCTGGAGGCGGCGGAGCTGCTCCTGCGCGGGGGCGACACCGCGGGGGCGATCGAGCGCGCGGAGCGCGGCGTGCAGTGCGGCGCCGAGGGCGAGCTCCACGGGGCGCTGCGGCTTCTGCAGTGCGAGGCGCTCTCCTGGGTAGGGGAGAAGGCTCGGGCCGGCCCTCTGGCGAAGCAGGTGCAGCGCCTCGCCCGACCGGGAAGCCGGAACTGGTGCCTGGCGACGGCCAAGCTGCTCTGGAACCTGCTGGGGGAGTACGGGTCGGCGGAGCTCATCGATCTGGTCTCTGGAGATCTCCTCGCGATGGATCCCGACCCCGAGGCGGCCGCAGCCTTCGCGCAAGCGCTGTATCTTGCCTGGTGCCGGCTGATGTTCATGGAGCAATGTGAGCTGGCCGAGGCTTACCGCGCGCGGCTCGATCGCCTCGACGAATCGCTCGGCCGCCGAGATCTGCTTGTGTCCGGCCACTGGCGCCTAGTGCAGGCGGAGGAGGCGCGCTTCCTTCGCGGTGACAGCTGGGCGGCGCTCCAGCTCCTGCGCCAGGCAGAGGCCGCGTTCGACGCGGCGGGGATGCGGTTACTGGTGGAGTACGCGCGCGCGGGCATCGCCCAGGCCTACATCGAGCTCGGGGTCCACGACCGCGCCGAGGAGCTCCTGCGCACCCTCCTGCCCGAGGGCAGCTCCCGAGCCGACGTGAGCGGCGGGGTAGCTCGGTTCTGGCGCGCGCTCCTGCGCAGCGCGCGCGGCCTGCTCAACGAGGCGATCACGGATATCGCCGACCTCGCCAGCGCCCTCGCGGCGCAGCAGGATCGGGACTTCGAGAGACTGACGCACGTGCTGCACGCAAGCCTGCTTTATCGGCGCGGCGACCTCACCGCGGCCGAGCGCGAGGCGCTCGCGGGGATCGAGGGGCTCGCGACGCCCTCGCTGGCCCATGACTGGGGCAGATCGGTGCTCGCGCGGGTGAGGCTCGCCCAAGACCGCGCCGCCGAGGCCGCGGCGATCGCAGAGGACCTCGTGGCGCGCCTGCAAGCGATCGGGCTCAGACCTCCAGAGGCGACCGAGCTCACGCTGGTGCACGCCGAGGCGCTCTATGCAGCGGGATCGACCGACGAGGCGCGCGCGGCCGTGGCGGCAGCGCGCGCGGACCTGCTCGCGCGCGCGGACCGGATCCCGGATGCGGAGATCCGGCGGTGCTTCCTCGAGAACGTCCCCGGGAACGCTCGGCTGCTGGCGCTCGCGGAGGCGTGGATCGGCTGAGGCATCAGGCGCCGCGCAATCTCAGCGCCTCGGGGACGGTCGCCGACACCGAGCGCGAGATAAGCAAGCCTCTCCTCATTGCCTGACGTCGATTCCTTTTTCTCTCAGGCGCCGGATGATGTCCTGACCGTTCATCTCCCAGAGGTCACCAGGGTCGATCTCTTGCACCTGGCCGTCCCTCCCCTTCACAATCCACACCTCGTACTCGCGATTCTTTCTGTTCCTGGCGGTGCCAATCGCGATGGATGCGACCTCAGCGAGACGAAATCCCTTCACGGTCGGCGCGAACCAGAAACCCGTCGTCTGCTCCAGCTTCTGGTCGTCGAGTACGACCCGATCCATCGCCAGCATCGGCGCGAAGAGGCCACCCGCTACCGCAGAGACCCCGAATGCGATCAGGGCGATTGTCAGCGGCTGACGCCTCCATAGCAGGAGCGCGCCGATCGACGCAGCAAGGACCGCGATGGCAATCGCAATGCCGGGCACATAGCTTGAGAATGTATAGATCATGCTGCCTTACCTGACGCACCTGGCATTCTACCGCGAGACCCGAGCGAATGTGAGGGACCGAATCGCCTCACGCGCGGGATGGTGATACGTAGTGCTGGCGAGGCGCCATAGAGCACCGATCTCATTGGAATCCCCGGGGAATCAACTTACCGAGAAGAAAACCGCAAGAGCGCAAGGGACACAAGGGGAAGAGGGAAGATGATTTTTAGCTCTGTTCCCTTGCGCCCCTTGCGCCCTTGCGGTCTCTCTTCTTACCGCCGTCCGTGCCGTTCCAGCTTGCTCCCCGACGGATCCAGCGGTCGGCACCACCTATCGAATTCAGGCGATCTTCAATCTTTTCGGTGCTCTACCGCGCCTCGTGCTCGCGCCAGAAGGCGAACGCCTCGTCCAGGTACACCTCCTTCGCGCCGTGGCCGAACGGGTGCTCGGCGACGCGCACGGGCCAGCCCGCGCTGCGCAGCACGCCGGCGAGGGCGCGGGCCGAGCCGCCCACCGTGTCGTGGGCGCCAAAGCCGATGTAGAACGGCCTCGGCGCGAGCGTCGCGAGCTCGAGCGTCGCGTGGCCTCCCCCGCCGGACATCGCGCCGAAGCCGTTGGCGTCGATCCCGCCGCGCAGCGCGAGCGCCGCGGCGAAGTACGCGCCCGACGACGAGCCAGCGACGTACACCCGCGAGAACGAGGCGCCGGCGATCTCCTCGAGCTTCCTCCGCTTCTCCGCGAACGACGCGACGAGCGCGGCGGCGTGCTCGTCGTACGCCCGCCCGCCCGTCGGCCAGCCCCACCAGCTCGCGTAGCCCTTCGGCGCGAGGCCGACCTTGCCGCGCGGCATCAGCGCGGCGACGCCCGCGCGCCGGGCGGCGCGGGACACGACCGTCTCGAAGTTGGTCTTCTGCTGGCTCTCCTTCCCCGGCGGGACGATGCCGTGGAGGTAGAGCAGCAGCGTCCGGGTCGGCGCGTCCGGCAGCACGTAGCAGGTCTCCTCGTCGAGCGCGTCGACGCCGTCGATGCACCAGTCCGTCTCGACGCGCGGCGGGCGCGCTCGGGGCCACGGCGCCGGCTCGGGCGGCGCGGTCGCGGCGGTGGTGACGGGCGGGGTCGGCGCTGCGGGCACGACGCTGGGCTCCGCTGGACCAAGCGCGGCCCCGTCGGGCGCTGGCGCCCGCGCGCTCCTCGGAGCGTCTGCCGTGTTGCTGCACGCGCAGAGCGCGACCGCGAGCGCGCCGAGCAACGCCGCGATCCACCGCGCCGCACCTCGCGACGACGAGCCGCTGGCGCTGCGACCAGCGCTGGCCAGCGCGCCGCTCGCCGACCGCCGCCCCATCACCCCGCGCGCGCGTCGCTCACCGCGATCAGCGCCCCGAGCGCCGCCGCGCACACGGTCTCCGTGCGCAGCGTCAGCGCGCCGAGGCGCACTCGCTCGAACCCGAGCGCCGCGCACATGCCGAGCTCCTCCGGCGTGAACCCGCCCTCCGGCCCGACCGCGAACGCCGCCTCCATGCCCGGCGAGAGCGCGGCCAGCCGCGCGCCGAGCGGCGTCTCCGCGTAGGGATCCAGGCACAACCCCAGCGCACCGCCCTCCGTCGAAGGCGACGCCCCCGCCTCCGCAAGCGCCGCCGCGAGGCTCATCGGCGCCTCCACCCGAGGAGCGTCCCCGCGGCCGCACTGCCGCGCCGCCTCGACCGCGATCCGGCGCCAGCGCTGGCTCCTGTCCTCGGCGGGCCGCGCCACGCTCCGCGCCGAGATCGCCGGGATGATCCGCGTCGCCCCGAGCTCGGTCGCGTCGCGCACCACGGCGTCCATCTTGTCGCCCTTGCCCACCGCCTGGATCCACGTCACGCGCCGGCCTGGCCGCAGCGCGGCCGGGCGGGGCGCGTCGATGCGCGCCTCCGCCCCGCGGCGGCCGATCGACTCGAGCGTGGCCTCGGCCTCGACCCCGAGCTCCGGATCGAACACGACGAACCGATCTCCCTCGCGGAGGCGGTGCACCCGCACGACGTAGCTCGCCGCCTCGGGCGGCAGCGCGATCACGCCGGCCGCGATCGAGCCGAGCGGCACCCGCAAAAGCCCCGGGCCGCTCATCCCGTCGAGGACGCCGCGCCGCCCGGCGCGCGGAACAGGAGCGCCACCCAGCCCTCGCCGCCCGCGTCGCCCCGCCCCGCCCGGCGATCGCCGCCCGACGACGCCGGATCCGGCCGGGTCGCGACGTGCGCGAGCGGGCGCGGCAGCGACGTGTACCGCGCGATCAGATCGTCGCGCTCGCTCTCGAGGATGCCCGACAGGATCAGCCAGCCGCCCGGATCGAGCACACGCGCGAGCTCCGGCGCCAGCGGCCGCAGCACCCGCGCCTCGATGTTCGCGACGACCCACGGGAACCGCCGCGTCACCCCCTCGACCACGCCGGCGCTCGCCTCGATGCGGCCCTCGAGGCCGTTGCGCGCCGCGTTCTCGAGGACCACCTCGATCACGTCCTCGTCGTTGTCGATCGCGACCGCCCGCTCTGCGCCGAGCAGCAGCGCGACGAGCGCGAGGATGCCGCTGCCCGTGCCCACGTCGAGGATCTCACGACCGCGGAGCTCCGCCGCGTGCTCGTCGAGGAGCTCCGCCACGAGCGCCGTCGTCGCGTGGAGCCCCGTGCCGAACGCCCTGCCCGGCTCGAGCAGGAGCACCCGCTCGCCCTCGCGCTGCGGCCCGCGCTCCGCCCACGGCGGCACGACCGTGATCGTGGGCGTCAGCGCGAACGGCGCGAAGTGCTCCTTCCACGCGTCGCGCCAGGCGTCGCCCACCACCTCCTCGAGCCGCGCGGCGAGCGGCGGCGACAGCTCCCCGAGCGCCGCGATGGCCTCCATCGCCTCGCCGTGCTCCTCGAAGCTGGCGACGAGCGTCACCTGGCCCGAGCGCGCGCCGCGGACGAGGGTCTGCTCGTCGCGCTGCTCGACGCCGCTGGCGCCCAGCTCGAAGAGCAGGGCGCCGATCTCGTCGGCCTCCGGCTCGGGGACATCGACTGCAACGAACGGGTATCGAGGCTCCACCTGGCTTGCTCCGTGACGGGCCGCCGGCCTGGAGAGCGGCCGCGGCGCGGACGGGAGCCTAACGAAATTCCCGCAGAGAGGCGCGGCCGATCGCGCGGAAGCGCTGGAAGATGCGGAGCATTTTTAACGTCCTACATAGCGGCGCCGCGCCGGGACCGAGACCAGGACCTCGGAGCGCGACGCCGGCGGCGGGACGCGCTCACCGTCGTGGAGCACCATCGCGGTCAAGCGCCCCCCGTAGACCGCGCCCGTGTCGATCCCGGTCGCCCACGTGTGCATCTGCGGCTCGCTCCGCGCGTTGTGACCGAACACCACGTGCGGCGGTCCCTGGTACGTCTGGCCCCACAGCGTCTTGCCCCCGCGGCGCTCGACCGGCTCGCCGTAGCGGCCGAGGCAGCGCACGTACATCAACGTGTGCGGATCCTGTCGCTCGATTGGCAGCCCAGGGATCAACCCTGCATGGACCACACGGAGCCCGTGCTCCGGCAGATCCAGCCAGTACGGCAGCGTCTCGAGCCACGCCCAGTCCCGCTTGCGCAGTTGCTGCGCGGTCTCCTTCGAGAGCTCCCCCAGCGGCTCGCCGCGAGGATCGCTCCGCCCGGCACGCCAGCGGAGCAGCCGATCCTCGTGGTTGCCCCGCACGGAGATCGCGCCGACCTCCCGGAGCAGATCGAGCGTTCCGCACGGATCAGGGCCGCGCACGATCAGATCGCCGACCATGACGACCCGATCGCCCGATTCGAGGCCCACGTGCTCGATCAGCCGCGCCAGCTCATCCCGGCAGCCGTGAACGTCACCGATGATGATCGTGCGCGGCATCTCACACCCAACGTAGCAGGGACGCCCCTTCCATGGGGGGCGCCCAGGCCCGTCCCCGCGGACGCCGCAGGACCGCGCGGCCCCGCCGGCGAGCGCGCAGCGGCCACCACGCGCCGCCGCGCGCCGCGATCGGAATTTTACATGCAATTCAGGGTAGTTACACGCCGGCCACCTGGAGGGCGCCGCGCTGGGCGCCGGTCAGGCGCATTACGGGGAGTCGATCTTGGCGCGCTTCGGGATCACGACGATCCCGCCCTCGCTGACGAACCACTTCTTGCGGTCCTCCTCGAGGTTGAAGCCGATCTCGGCGCCGGCGGGGATCTCGACGTCCTTGTCGATGATGCAGCGGCGGAGCTTGACGTGGCGCCCGATCTTGACGTCCTCGAACAGCACGCACTCCTCGATGTGGCTGAAGGAGTTCACGCGGACGCGGTTCGAGAGCACGCTCCGGTGGATCCTGCCGCCGGAGATGATGCACCCGAGCGAGACCAGGCTGTCCGTGGCGATGCCGACGCGCGCGTTCGCCTCGTCGCGGAAGACGAACTTGGCGGGCGGGTCGTGGCTGATCCCGGTCCGGATCGGCCAGCGCGGGTTGTAGAAATTGAACGCCGGCTGGATGCTGACGAGATCCATCTGGGCCGCCCAGTACGCGTCGATCGTCCCGATGTCGCGCCAGTACCCCGCGCCCTCGTCCTCGCCGGGGACGCGGTTCTCGTGGAAATCGTAGACGTAGACGCGGCTGCCGCTCTGGACCATGCGCGGGATGATGTCGCGCCCGAAATCGTGCGCGCTGTCCTCGGTCGCGGCGTCGTGCTCGAGGACGTCGAGCAGCGCCTTCGTCTTGAAGATGTAGTTGCCCATCGACGCGAGGCACATGCCCGGCCTGCCGGGCATGCTCGGCGGATCCTGCGCCTTCTCGTGGAAGGCGAGGATGCGCCCCGACTCGTCGCACTCGATGACGCCGAAGGCCCGGGCTTCGTCCTTCGGCACCGGGATGGCGGCGACGGTCACCTCCGCGTCGCGCGACAGGTGATCGTGCAGCATCTGGCGCACGTCCATCTTGTAGACATGGTCGCCGCCGAAGATGCAGAGGTGCTCGGGCGACTCGTCCGTGATGACGTGCTGGGTCTGGTAGACGGCGTCCGCCGACCCCTTGAACCAGCTCTTGCCCGTACGCTGCTGCGCTGGGACGGTCTCGATGAAGCTGTCGAGCATCGGCGAGAGGCGCCAAGCTCGGGCGATGTGCTCGTCTAACGACGCGCTCTTGTACTGCGTGAGGATCTTGATGCGGTGCAGGCCGGAGTTGACGAAGTTCGAGAGGACGATGTCGATGATCCGGTACCGGCCGCCGAACGGCACGGCCGGCTTCGCCCGGTCGTGCGTCAGGGGGCCGAGCCGGCGGCCCTCGCCGCCAGCAAGGATCATCACCAAAACCTTCGAGGCTTCGAAAGCGGTGCGCAGGGTCGTCTCGCGCATGGGACGGAGAGGGTACTCGATCGATGTTGCCATCGCGAAGAGCGGAAACACGTCCTTCGCGTATTCGAGGCAACCCAGGGACCGGGAGAACGCCACGGAGAGCCGCGCAACCCGGCCTGGCGGCGCGGGGCGGGGCCGGGCGGGTCGCGCGGCGCGCGTCGCCGAGGCGCCTCTCGCGCCCTCCTGCCCCGCGATCGGGCGGCGCCGGCAGCGGCCCGTCGCGCTCTGCCATCCTCCGCCCATCCTCCGCCCATCCTCCGCCGCGGTGCGCTGCCGCGCGCCGATGCGCGACGATGATCGATGAAGAGAGGGGGACGTCTCCGTTTCTCTTTACGATCGACTCGTGGCCGTGTTAGCCGTTTCCGCCGTCGCGCGCGCATGCGAGAGGCGCCTGACCCGCACGCGGCGCACCGCTGTCCGAGGGCTATTCCAGCGCTGGATCTTTCCTGCTGGAGGGCCCGTCACGCTGACCTTGGAGATGCCATGAACGCCCGATTCGGTCGAACCCTCCTCGCCGCTATCCTCCTCGTCGCGGGCACTTCAGGGTGCGGAACGGACGAGCAGCCCTACCAGGCAAAGCCCGCCTTCAGCGGCCGCAAAGCGACCCTGCCCGCGGTGCCGACGCTGCCCGCGAAGAACAAGAAGCAGGGCGACGCTTACACGGTCTGGGGCGTCACGCACGACCTCCGGAGCCGCGTCCACTTCGAGGACGTGAACGGCAAGAAGCTCTCGATCGTCGGCTACATCGTCAAGACGAACCTCGCGGAGGCCCCCGCCTGTGCCGTGCACAAGACGGGCAAGGGTGACCCGGCGGACTGCAAGGCGCCGGTCCCGAGCTTCGCGATCGCCGACGAGAAGGGCGAGACGAAGGACATGATCGACGTCATGGGCTGGGCGTCGAACTTCGCGCAGATCTACAGCATGATCGAGGCGATCGACAAAGCGCCGCGCGGCAAAGAGGGCGAGGCGAAGCTCACGGACGAGTTCTGGGGCCAGGAGCTGCCGAACCCGATCCCGGCCGTCGGCGCGAAGGTGAAGGTCACCGGCACCTACGGCGTGACGTTCACGAAGTCGACCGGCGGCGCGGCGGCCAACCCGAAGTACGGCATCCTGTCCGCGGAGCAGATCGAGTACCTGGAGCCGCCGCCCGAGAAGGCCATCCTCCCCGGCATGAAGCGCAAGCCCTGACGCTGCCGCTCGCGGCAGCGGCGCGCCATCGCGCCGCGCCGCGCCGCTTCACGTCAGGATGGACCGGATACCGCTGCTCGGTTCGGTCGCCGCCGACTCGAAGACGGCCTCGACGAGCAGCCGCCGCGCCGACTCGTCGTCCGCTTCCCGGCGGTCGACGCGCACCAGCGACGCCGGCGCCTGGCGGGTGATCGCGTCGAACACCTCCCGATCGAACCGGTACAGCTCCTCCCCCACGATCACGGCGTACAGCTGCGACGCCGCGCTCGTCGCCCGGAGCGAGCGCAGATCGCACTCGCGCACCGCCACCCCGAGCCGAGCCCCCGCCTCCCGGCACACGGCAACGAGCTCGGCAGGACAACCGGCCACGATCACGAGCGGAGCGGGCGGAGCGTTCGGGACCACGGCCTTGCGCGGCTTCGTACCGTCCTCCATAGCCGCCTCAGCGTAGGCCACGAGTTGAGTACGCCGGCAAGGGAATTGTTTCGTCAGGCACCACCGGCAAGCCCGTCTTTCTGCGCGAGAGAGCGGCGATCAACGCACCCCCGCTCCCTGCTGGATGTGCCACCCTCGGCCCTCTGCCACGCCGATGAAACGGATCCGCCCCGACCGCTCCATATCGTCGACTAGCTCCTCCGCCTCGAGCTGCGAGATGTCGATCCGGTCGCAGAGCACATCCCGGAACCGGGTCTTGCCCTGCACGTAATCCTCGTCGATCAGCGTGCCAAGCGAGCCCGCCAGGATCTCGGCGGCCAGGTCGAGCGCCACCACGGGCGTGACCACGGTCTCGGCGGTCGTGCGGACGCTCTCGTCCGTCGTCTGGACGGCCGCGTCGCCCATCGTGACGCTCGCGTCTCCGGTGATGAGGGTGCCGTACTCGACGGTGCTCCGATCGGTCGTCATGACTCCACCTCGTCCGGGCTCGGGCGGGTCCGGAGGCCGCGCCCGCGCCAGGCTTCCTTCCTCCCTCATGGAGCGCGGAAGGCCCGAGCGGAAGCCGAGCGGAAGCTGACACCGCGAGGGAGCTTCTGGGAACGCCGATCCTGGCGGCGATTTCAGGGGGCAACCCGCCGAAGATCAGGGAAGCTACCGCTCCTGCCAGGCCCATCGCTCGACGGGGGAGCCCTGGGCCACGGATCATGATGTCGTCCCGCGAGTACTCCCCATCACGCCCCAGCCGCACGGGGGCGGCGCGCACGCCGATGCCCCGCGCGCAGGGGTTGATCCCGTTCCAGCTCGTCGGTCGGGTGCTGCTCCACGCGATCCTCGTCGGCGTGACGGCCGGCATCGCCGGCTCGCTGTTCTTCGCCGCCCTCGAGCTCGCCGAGCACGAGCTCTTCATCGCGGTCACCGGCTACGAACCGCTCCGCGCCAAGGGCGAGGCGGTGCTCTCGAGCACGCACATCGGGGCGTTCCGGCCCTGGCTCGTCCTCATCCTGCCGGCGTTCGGCGCCCTCGTCGGCGGGGTGCTCACGGCGAAGCTCGCGCCCGAGACCCGCGGCGGCGGCGGCGACGCCTTCATCCGGGCGTTCCACCACATGGGCGGCCATATCCGCAGCCGCGTCCCGGTGGTGAAGGCGCTGGCCTCCATCTTCACGCTCGGCTGCGGCGGGGCCGGCGGGCGCGAGGGGCCGACGATGCAGATCGGCGGCGCGCTCGGCTCGATCATCGGGCGCGCCCTCCGGGTGGACACGCGCGAGCGGCGGATCCTGCTCATCGCCGGCGCGGCCGCGGGCATGGCGGCCGTGTTCCGGACGCCGCTCGGGGCCGCGCTCCTCGCCGTCGAGGTGCTGCACCGCGACGACTTCGAGGCCGACGCGCTCATCCCCTCCATCCTCGCGAGCGTCGTCTCGTACTCCGTCTTCATTTACTTCTTCGGCGAGTCGACCCTCTTCGCGCACGCGCCCCGCTACCCGTTCATCCCGAGCCACCTCCCCCTCTACGCCGCGCTCGCGCTCGTCGTCTCGCTCGTGGCCACGGTCTTCCTCCGGACGCTGCACGCCGTGGAGCACACGGTGCACCGGATCCCGCTGCCGCCCTGGGCAAAGCCCGCGCTCGGCGGCCTCGCGCTCGGCGCGCTCGTGACCCCGCTGCTGATGCTCCTCGGGCCGCGCTTCGACAGGCCGGGGGAGGGGTTCGGGATGCTGGGCGCGGGTTATGGCGCGGCCCAGATCGCGATCACGGGGGCCCCGTGGCTGCCGGGCGGGTGGACCGCGGTGCAGCTCCTGCTCGTGCTGCTCGCCACGAAGATCGTCGCGACCTCGCTCACCGTCGGCTCGGGCGGCAGCGCGGGGGACTTCGGCCCCTCGCTCGTGCTCGGCGCGCTCACGGGCGGGGCCTTCGGGCGCGCGGCGGAGCTCCTCCTCGGCGACCCGCGCATCGACCCCGGCGCGTTCGCGCTCGTCGGGATGGGCACGTTCTACGGCGGGATCGCGCACGTGCCGATCGCCTCGCTCGTCATGGTCTGCGAGCTCGCCGGCAGCTACGACCTGCTCGTGCCGCTCATGCTCTGCGAGGGCATCGCCTTCGTGGCGCTCAGGCACAGCACCCTGTACCGCGCGCAGGTCGCGACCAAGCGCGAGTCCCCGGCGCACCGGGGCGAGCTCATCGTCGACGTGCTCCGCAGCATCCGCGTCGCGGACATCGTCATCCGCAGCCGCCCGTTCGTGTCGTTCGAGGCGCGGACCCCCGCCTCGATCGTCGTCGAGCGCATCGCGGCGTGCGAGTGGCAGGACACCTTCCCGGTGCTCTCCGAGGACGGCAAGGTCGTCGGCACCATCGACGCCGAGATCCTCCGCGCCACCGCGACGAGCCCCGAGCTCTCGGGGCTCGCGATCGCGCACGACATGATGGCGAGCCCCGCCTCGGTGAACGAAGCGGAGGACCTGCACCACGCGCTCCAGGTGCTGCTGGAGCTGCGCGTTCGGGAGCTCCTGGTCACCGACGCCGAGGGCAAGATCGTCGGCATCCTGGACGAATCCGACGTCACGCGCGCCTACCACGACGCGACGGCGGAGCTGGAGAGCGCGGGTCAGTAGGAATCTCGGAACAGACGAACAACGACGAACAACGACGACCAACGACGGCGCATGGCGGACGCATGGCGCTCGACCTGGAAATTCGGGAATGGCCAACTTTCCCGCGTCCACGCGGCCGCGCGGCGGACGCGGGCCTGTCATGGGCGTGCGCACGCGGATGTCCTGGTCGCGCCGCGCGCCCGATCGTGGTTCGGGCGTAATGATGCAAGCGTTCGAACCTCACCGCTTTCGGGAGTCTCCTGAGCTTTCAATCTTGGATTCCACGCAGCGACGGAACGGAGCGCGTGGGGAATACTCTGGTTCATCCGGAGAATTCGGGGTCCGGAGAGCGCAGGGGAGAACGGCATGCTGGTCGATACGCTCGGAGGTCGGACGGTGCGGCGCAACGCAGAAGTACGAACACGATCGAGCGCGCCGAACAGCCGCGCCAAGCTCGTGGTCGTCGTGGACGACGAGCCCAACATCCAGGAGGTCGTGAGCATGATCCTGGAGAGCGAGGGCGGCTACGAGGTGCGCTGCGCCTCGAACGGCGAGGAGGCGCTGGCGCTGCTCGACCAGATCGCGCCGCCGGATCTGCTCGTCGTCGACATCATGATGCCGGTGATGGACGGCTGGGGCCTGCTCACGGCGCTCCGGCACAACGAGAAGACGGCCCGTATACCAGTCATTGTTTCATCCGCGTCTTCAAAACATGACGCGACGAGCCTCGGTGTCGCTCGGGTGCTGCCCAAGCCGATCGACTACGACGCCTTCCTCGCCGCGGTCGACGAGCTCACGCGCTCCAGAGAGCGGCAAATCCTCGACGCCGAGTAGATCGCGTCGATCAGCCGACCGCGCCACTGCCTCCATCGAGGCAAAAACCGCAAATGGCCCATGGACCTCGAGGGCCGTCCAGCGGTAGCTTCACTCCAGTGTTGTTAGAGAACCCGGGTGCCGGCCTCTTCGCCGGCTACACTCCCCTCCCCGGCGCCTACGACGAGCTGTTTGGTCGAGACGGCGCTCCTCGCCCCGAGTTCCTGCGCACTGCCACGCTCCTCGGCGCGCTCGCGCCGAACGAGTTCGCGCGCGCGCAGCACCTCGCGGAGCTCGCCCTGCTCAACCAGGGCGTCACGTTCTCGGTCTACGCGGATCAGCGCGGCGCGGAGAAGATCTTCCCGCTCTGCCTCATCCCCCGGATGCTCTCCGCGGCGGACTGGGCCCACATGGAACGGGGCCTCGAGCAGCGCGTCCACGCGCTCGGCCTCTTCCTCGACGACATCTACGGAGACCAGCGCATCCTCAAAGAGGAGCGCGTCCCCCGGGACCTCGTGCTCGGCTCCGGGCAGTACCTGAAGCAGGTCCACGGCCTGCGGCCCCCGGGCGGCGTGCGCATCCACATCGCGGGCGTGGACATCATCCGCGATCCGGCCGGGACCTTCCGGGTCCTCGAGGACAACCTCCGCACGCCTTCCGGCGTCTCCTACGTGCTGGAGAACCGGCTCATCAGCAAGCGCGTCCTGCCGCACCTGCTCGACAAGGCGCGCGTGCAGCGGGTCGACCATTACCCGGCCCGGCTCGCCGAGACGCTGCGCTCGGTGTCGCCCGCGAGCCCGAGCGGCACGAGCGCCGTCGTGCTCACGCCGGGGCCCTACAACTCGGCCTATTTCGAGCACAGCTTCCTCGCGCGCACGATGGGGCTCGAGCTCGTGCAGGCCCCCGACCTGTTCGTCGATCAGGACCAGGTCTTCGTCCGGACGACGCGCGGCCCCCGCCGCGTCCACGTCATCTACCGCCGCATCGACGAGGCGTTCCTCGACCCCGAGGCCTTCCGCCCCGACAGCCTGCTCGGCGTGCGCGGCCTGATGCGCGCCTACGCCGCCGGCAACGTCGCGCTGGCGAACGCGCCCGGCAACGGCGTGGCGGACGACAAGGCCGTGTACCCCTTCGTGCCGGAGATGATCCGCTACTACCTCGGCGAGGAGCCGGTCCTCGAGCAGGTCCCCACCTATCTCTGCATGCGCGACGACGACAGGCGCTATGTGCTCGACCACCTCGACCAGCTGGTCGTCAAGGCGGTCGACGAGGCCGGCGGCTACGGCATGTTGATGGGGCCGCAGTCGACCGCCGCGCAGCGGGACGAGTTCCGGGCGCGCATCCAGGCGACGCCGCGCCGCTACATCGCCCAGCACCGGATCGAGCTCTCGACGAGCCCCACCTGGGACCCGACCGCGAAGACCGCGGTCCCGAGGAGGCTCGACCTGCGCCCCTACGTGCTGACGGGCCGCGACGGCTCGTGGGTGCTGCCCGGCGGGCTCACGCGCGTCGCGCTGGTGGCCGGCTCCTACGTCGTCAACTCGAGCCAGGGCGGGGGCTCGAAGGACACCTGGGTCCTGAAGGGCCCTGGAGAGAGCGCGCAGCGCACGCCCTCGGTCGGTGGTTCCGACGCGGGCCCCGCTGCCGCGAACAACGACCCTCCCGGCGCGGCGCCGGGCTCTGACCCCCCGGAGGCCCCGTGATCTCCCGCGTCGCCGATCACTGCTTCTGGTTCGGCCGCTACCTCGAGCGGACCGAGAACATGGCCCGCATCCTCGCCGTCACGCAGAACCTCGCGCTCGACGCCGAGATCCCGACGCAGCAGTGCTGGCTGCCGGTCATCATCGTGGCCGGGCAGAAGGCGCACTTCGGGGCCGAGCACGGCGAGGAGGCCGCGGCCGACGGCGAGCTCGTGCAGCGCTACATGAGCTTCGACGAGGACAACCCGACGAGCCTCCGCCGCTCGATCTCGGCCGCGCGCTGGAACGCGCGGTCGATCCGGGAGGTCGTCAGCCTCGAGGTGTGGGAGACCGTCAACGAGCTCCACCTCTGGGTGAACAGCGAGGAGGCGGCCGAGGAGTTCAGGTCGAGCCGCTACGCCTTCTACCGACGCGTGCGCCAGCTCACACAGCTCTGCCTCGGGCTCACGCAGAGCACGATGCTCAACGACACGCCGCTCGATTTCATCTGGCTCGGCGTGCTGCTCGAGCGCGTCGGGCAGACCGCGCGCACGCTCGACGTGCACCACCACGCCCTGACCAACCTGCCGCCGCCGCCGCCGTCCGAGATGAGCGTCCAGGCGCAGGGCGCGCTGCGCAGGCAGCACCGGGTCGTGGAGACGGCGCTCTGGCTCTCGCTCCTCCGCGCCTGCTCGGGGTTCGAGCCGTTCATGAAGCTCAACCAGGGTCAGGTGAGCGAGCAGGCTGTCGCCCAGTTCCTCCTGTACGAGCCGCGCTTCCCGCGCTCGATCCGGCACTGCGTCCACGCGGCGTTCGCGCGCCTCTGCGAGATCCGGCCGCCGGAGAGCGTGGCGCTCCCCGGCGGCGAGAGCCTCGAGCGGCTCCAGCTCCTGCACCAGTGGGTGGCCGACAGGGCAACGGAGGCGTTCGACCCGATGGCGGTCCACGTGGCGCTCACCCATGTGGTCGACGAAACGGCGATGATCTGCGACGGTATCGGTCGCGAGCTGCTCGGTTACGGGCCGCCCGACAGCAACCCCATGGTCACGAGCCAGTAGCCGCAAGAGTCGCCGACGCACCCATGCCGAATCTCCTCGCGATGTCGTTCGAGGGCGAGCTCGCCCCATGTTTCGATCTCACCTGCCTGCAGCCCGGACGCAAACTGCCTGACGGCTGGGGCATCGGTTACTACCCCGGCGGCGAGCCGAGCGCCTCGGTGCTCAAGGAGCCGGCGCCGCCGCAGGGGAGCATCCGCAGCGAGCTCGTCAAGGCGTGGGAGCACCTCGAGTCGTCGCTGCTCGTGCTGCACATCCGCACGGCGACGTGGGGCAGCGTCAACGATGCCAACACGCAGCCGTTCAGCCGGAGCTGGGGCGGGCGCGACTGGCTGTTCGCGCACAGCGGCAGCCTGGTCGACCGGATCGAGGTCGATCCGAAGTCGCTCTTCCAGCCGGTCGGCTCGACGGACACGGAGCTCATCCTGTGCGAGCTCATGCGCTGGATGGCGTCCGAGGGCCTCCGGAGCATCGGCGACATCGACCCGGCGGTGCTGCGCGACTGGTTCGACGAGATGAACGAGCACGGCCCCCTCACGACGGTCCTGGCCGACGGCCGCGATCTGGTGGTCTACGCGGATCGCGATCGCGAGGGGGACGCCTTCCTGTGGGAGGTGCTGCCGCCGTACGAGCGCCTCGCGTTCGGGGACGACGATCTGGAGGTCGACCTGACGCGCCGTGGGGTCAAGAGCCGCAAGGGTGTCATCGTCTCGTCGGAGGAGCTCAAGGTCCACGCGGGCGGCCGGCCGGCGGCCTGGAAGCGCGTGCCGCCGGGGCACCTCGTGGTGCTGCGGCAGGGGGCGCTCCGGGCCACGGCGTCCCCGCGCACCGACCGGCGCAAGGCGTCGTCGTCCACGCCGCCGCTCTCGTCGCGCCCGGTCCGGCGCCCCGTGCACGCGGCGATCCGCCGCTTCCAGGTGGTGCACCGCACGTCGTACCACTATGCGACCGCGGTGGAGCGCAGCACGCACCTCCTGCGGCTGACGCCGGCCCACGACCGGCTGCAGACGCTGCTGCACAACGAGATCGACGTGTCGGTCGAGGGCCAGCAGCGCGAGTACGACGACGTCTTCGGCAACCGCGCGCGGCGGGTGCTGCTCGACACGCCGTTCCATGATCTCGTCATCGAGTCGAGGTCGCGCGTGGAGCTACTCGACACCGATCCGCTGAGCTTCCGCCCGCTGCGCGCGCGGTCGACGATCCCGCTCGTGTGGATGCCGTGGCAGCGCCAGATCCTGCAGCCGTTCCTCCTGCCGCCGGAGCTGGCCGAGAGCGAGCTCGCGGAGCTCATCGAGTACGCGATGACCTTCGTGGAGCGGAACGGCTACGATCTGCTCGACACGCTGCTCGACCTCAACGCGTCGATCTTCGAGGAGTACGAGTACAAGCAGGGGTCGACCAACCTGTTCACGACGGCGTTCGACGTGTACGCGAACCGCCGCGGCGTGTGCCAGGACTTCACGAACCTGTTCATCTGCCTGACGCGGCTGCTCGGCGTGCCGTCGCGCTACGTGTGCGGGTACATCTACACGGGGCCAAAGCACGAGAACCAGCGGCAGAGCGAGGCGTCGCACGCCTGGGTCCAGGTGTACTTGCCGGAGATCGGGTGGAAGGGCTTCGACCCGACGAACGGGATCCTGACGCAGACCGATCACATCCGCGTCGCGGTCGGGCGCAACTACGTGGACGCGACGCCGACCTCGGGCACGATCTACGTGGGCGGAGGGGCGGAGCGCCTCGCGGTCGACGTGCGGGTCGAGCCCATCGACTGAGGGGCGGCCGGCTCACGGCCACAGGTGGTAGGGTGCTACTTTGGCTGAAGGTGGGGGTCTTTTGAACCGCCAAGCGCGCCAAGGACGCCAAGAACACCACAAGATTCTTGGCGTCTTATGGCGCCTTGGCGGTTCCATCATTCCGGCAGGGTGGGGGAATTCCCCCACCACCGGGCCGCGGGGCGAACGACTGCGAGGGCGGCCGGCTCAGGGCCGCGTGGCGATCCAGTAGAGGAGCGCGGTCCGGCTGAGGCCGTCGTCGAGCGTGGTGAGCGCCTGCGCGTCCTCCCAGGCCGCCTCCTTGTCGACGGTCGCGTGCGCCGCGATCAGGAACGCTTTCCAGGGGTCCTCCGCGTCCTGCGTGGTCTCCGAGATCACGGGCCACGCGTCCTGGATCCAGTCCTTGGAGATGAGCGACTCCGAGATCGGCGTGATCGGGAGCAGCTGGATCCCATAGACGTACTCGGGGTTGGCGCCGAACCACGTCCCGAAGTCAGCCTTCGTGGACCAGAGCACGCCGACAGCGCCGTTGTTCTTGAACGGCTCGGGGTAAACGGTGCTGTCCGCGGTCACCTGCCAGTACGTCTGCGCCGAGGCCGTCTCCACGGCGAGGAGCACCCGGCCGAGGTTCTCCACGTCCTCGTTCTCGAGCGCCTCGCCGAGGAGCTGCATGCTGTACCAGGCGTTGACGGCCTCGGAGGTCGACTCCTGGTTGCGGCCGTCCGCGAACGGGAACAGCCCTGACGCCCACGAGTGGCCCCTGAACCAATCCATGCTGCGGAACGGCGTGAAATACGTGTCCTTGGCGCTCGGGTTGGCGATGTCCCGGACGAGCCAGAGCGCCTTGTCCCCGTACTCCTCGCGCCACGCCTCATCGCTCTTCGCCAGCACGGCCGCCGCGTAGAGGAAGTAGCCGTAGTGGAAGTGGTGATCGTTGTAATACGCCTGGCCGAAGTCGGCGGCCTCGTCCGTCAGGCCCTTGGTCGTCACGAGGCCGCCCCAGGTCGTGTCGTAGACGAGGGGGTTGTCGTTCTGGCCGTTGAGCCACGGGTTGAGGCGCGACTTGAGCCGCGCCCTGAGCTCCTCCGCGAGATCCGCCTTGCCGACCACCTCGGCGATCTGCGCGAGGCGCGCGAGCTTCGCGATCTGCTTGCCTCCGAAATAGGGGTCTGTCCCGGCGACCGTCTCGTCGGGCATGAACCCCTTGTCCTCCTCGAGGGCCGCGACGATGTCCGGGCCCCAGTCGTCCGAGGCGCGGCGCGGGGCGTCCCAGCCGATCGTGCTGAGCTCGTACTTGAGGTCCCAGCTCGCGCCGGAGATGCCCTTCATCTGGCCGATCACGGTCGGGTACGAGACGTCCGCCGTCTTGTACATATCGAGCTTGGCCATGTGATGCGGCAGCGCCATGGTCAGGAGATCGCCCTCGCCCTCGGTCTTCCAGACGAAGCGCACCGTGGCGGTGTCTTCGGTGACCGAGGCCTCGATGTCGCCGCCGACCGGGATCGCAGCGGCGTGGTCGTCGAGCGCGGCCGCGGCGTTCGGCCCGGGGACGAGCGCGAGGCGGAGCGAGCCCTCGTACGGCTCATCCGCCGTCATGGAGAGGGCGTCCCACTCGAGGCTGATCTCGGGGAACGCATAGAGCACCCACGTCTGGCCGTTGTTGAGCGAGATCTCGAATCGGTCCCCCGTGACCGTGGTGGGGCTCGTCGACTCGCCGTTGACCTCGGTGATCGCCACGCCGTCGCCGGCGCGGACGGAGGGGGCGAGCCCGTCGTAGGTGGCCGTCACGTACGGCATCCCGTACACGATGGGCGCCGTCATCGTGCCGCCCTCCGCCGCCCACTCCACGGTGACCGAGAGGAGATCGGCCGACTTGACGGTGTGGCCGGCGAAGGCCTGGCGCGCGCTGAGCGCGAGCTGCGTCAAGTCCGCCGAGGTGACGGCCGTGCTCTCCACCACGACGTCGGGCCGGGAGATCGAAAGCGCCTGTCGGACCGCCTTGAGGTCGTACGGCGCGGCGTTGATCCGCTGATCGCCCTCGCCGAGAGCGAAGTTCATCCAGGTGGCGTTCGTGGGGAGCGGGGCCTTGAGATCGGCCAGCACGGCGCCCGGCGCGAGCGGGTGCTCCGCTTCCGTGAACTCCGGAGCGACGTCCGACAGCGGCTTGCTGCGGTCGAGATCCCACGTCTCGACCGGCACGCCGCCGGCGCCGCCGGTGCCGCCGGCGCCGCCGTCCCCCCCGCTGCCTCCGCCGCCGTCGCCCTCGGTCACCTTGGGCGGCGGCGCGTCATCGCCGCACGCGGCGATCGCGGAGAGGCAGCTCAGCAAAGCAAAAGTCCGTAGCATCGGATGCTTCAACATCATAATCCAGTTCCCTCACTCCCTCGCTCCAGCGCTCATCGCTCCACCTGCCACGAAGCGGATCGAGAGATGAGCCCTGGTGTCGTGGTAACTTCATCGATTTGCAAGCAACGGTACAGATTCTTTCATGAAGCGCCGGGCCCGTCCAGCTTGGCGAGCGCGCCATCCCCGCGCCGGAGGCCCTCGCGATGCCATGCATCAGGCGATCGACAGCCCGCACGCCGCGAGTCGGCTATGTCGTTGTCCGACGGTTCATGCGGTCCTTTATCGAGTCTTCGCAGGCGCCTTGGCCGCGCTCTTCGCAGGCGCCTTGGCTGCGCTCTTCGCGGTCGCCCGTGCTTCAGGCGCGGGCGGCGCCTCGCGGCCGCCGCCGCGCACGAGCGCGAGCACCTCGTCCGCGTGTCCGTCGACCTTCACGGCGCTGAAGGCGTGCTTCACCGCGCGGTCGGGGCCGATGATGAAGGTGCTCCGGATGGTGCCCATCACCTTCTTGCCGTACATCGACTTCTCGCCGTAGACACCGTAGGCGTTGTGCGCGGCGAGATCCGGATCGCTGAGGAGCGTCACCCCGAGATCGTATTTGTCCCTGAACTTCCGGTGGCGTTCAACGGAGTCGCGGGAGACGCCGAGCACGACGGCGCCGGCCTCGGCGAAGGCGCGCAGGGCCGCGGAGAAGGCCTGGGCCTCGCGCGTGCAGCCGGGCGTGTCGTCCTTTGGATAGAAGTAGAGGACGACCGTCTTGCCCGGGAAATCCGCGAGGCCCACTGTCTTACCGCTGTCGCTTTCGAGAGAGAAGTCGGGGGCACGATCGCCTGCATTCACCATCGCTCGTTCGCTCCTTGTCCGCCCGGGCGCAGGGAGGACAGCCCCCCTTCCCCATCGGCGCGCACGATATCACGCGACGTCCCCGGCGTACCACATAGCGCCCCCCGGCGCGCGCCAGCGTCGCCGCGCGCCGCGCCGAGGCGACGAGGCGCCGAGTCAGCGGGGCCTCGGCCCGGAGGGCGCGGGCGCTCAGGGCCAGCCCGGATCCGGCTCGGGCGGAGCTTGGATTCCGTCCGAAAGCGGCCGCACCTCGACAGCGCTCCACGCGCGGTTTTCCGCGCCTGCGCGCGGCCGCGGCGACCGTCCCGCGAGGCGCGGCGCGCGGGCGCGATGGACGACTGCGTGGCGACATACGATCTCGATGGAATCGCGAGGAGCCGGGCCGCGAAGAGCCCGGCCGGCGGAGCGAGGCAGGGGGGCGATCGATGTGAACCCGCGAACCGAACGAACCGCGCAGGCAACCGCGCACGCGACCGTGCAGGCAGCGGAGCGTCCCCGGGGCCGGCTTGCCCCCCCAGGGCAACCGAGGTACCCAAGACACATTCGCAAGGCGCATGGCCGGCGTCATCGAATGAAATGGCATCAGCGCTGCTGGAGGAGATCATGACCCTGCCCGTCCCCGTGTACATCGTCGCAGCGGCCCGGACGCCGATCGGCGCGTTCCAGGGCGCACTCTCGCCCTTGCCCGCCCCCCGCCTGGGTGAGGTCGCCATCCGGGCGGCGCTCGAGCGGGCAAAGCTGTCTCCGGAGGCCGTCGAGGAGGTGTTCCTCGGCAATGTCCTGTCCGCCGGTATCGGGCAGGCTCCGGCCCGGCAGGCCGCCATCTTCGCCGGCATCCCGAGCAAGGTGCCGGCCACCACCGTGAGCAAGGTCTGCGGCTCGGGCCTCCAGGCCGTCATCTTCGGCGCGAAGACGGTGGCGCTCGGCGACGCGGACGTCGTCGTCGCCGGCGGCATGGAGTCGATGTCGAACGTGCCCTACTACCTCCCGCAGGCGCGCTCCGGCTACCGCATGGGCGACGGCAAGCTCGTGGACGGCATGATCCACGATGGCCTCTGGGACCCGTACGGCAACTTCCACATGGGCACCGCGGGCGACGCGTGCGCCAGGGAGCACGGCTTCTCGCGGGAGGCGCAGGACGAGTACGCGAAGGAGAGCTTCCGCCGCGCGGTCGCGGCCCAGCGCGAGGGGCTCTTCGCCGCCGAGATCGCGCCCGTCTCCGTCCCCCAGAAGAAGGGCGACGCGGTGGTCGTGAAGGAGGACGAGGGCCCGCCTGCCGGCAAGCCCGAGAAGTTCGCGTCCCTGAAGCCCGCGTTCCAGAAGGACGGGACGATCACCGCGGCCAACGCGTCGTCGATCAACGACGGCGCGAGCGCGCTCATCCTGGCGAGCGAGCGCGCCGTCAAGGAGCACAAGCTGACGCCGCTCGCGCGGATCGTCGGCTACGGCGGCGCCGCGCAGGCGCCCGAGTGGTTCACGACGGCGCCGGCCGCGGCCATCGCGAACACCACGAAGAAGCTCGGCATCCCGACGGACCAGATCGACCTCTTCGAGGTGAACGAGGCGTTCGCCGTGGTGGCGCTCGCGGTGAACAAGCTCTCCGGGCTCGACGCCCAGAAGGTCAACGTCCGCGGCGGCGCGGTCGCGCTCGGCCACCCGATCGGCGCGAGCGGGGCGCGCATCCTGACGACGCTGCTCTTCGCCATGAAGGACCGGAACGCGAAGCGCGGCCTGGCCACGCTCTGCATCGGCGGCGGCGAGGCGCTCGCGGTCGTCGTGGAGCGGTGATCCGCCCGCAGCCCGTCGGGCACGGCGTGCGCGGCGTGGAGGCCTTCCCCGCGCGCACACCGACCCTGCCGCCCGCGACCCACACGAACAGCTACGCGCTCGGCGGCGGCGAGGTGCTGCTCGTCGAGCCGGCCACGCCGTACGAGGACGAGCGCCGGGAGTGGCTCGCGTGGGCGCGCGGCTTCGCCACCCAGGGGCGGTCGATCGTGGCGATCGCGGTGACCCACCACCACGCCGACCACGTCGGGGGGGCGCGCTTCTTCGCGGCCGAGCTCGGCTTGCCGGTCTGGGGGCACGCCGAGGCGGCCCCGCGCCTCCCGGGCGTCCCGCTCGCGCGCCGCCTCTCGGACGGGGAGGTGGTGCGGCTCGGCGGGCCGGAGCCGACGGCGCTGCGGGTGCTCCACACGCCGGGGCACGCGCCGGACCACCTCTGCTTCCTCGACGAGGCGCAGGGCGCCCTGGTCTGCGGCGACATGGTGGCCGGCGAGGGGACCATCCTGATCGATCCCCGGGAGGGCGACATGGCGGAGTACCTCGCGCAGCTCGAGCGGCTCGCGGGGCTCGGGGCGCGGGTCGCCCTGCCGGCGCACGGCGGGCCGATCGACGCGCCGGAGGCGCTGTTCCGGCGCTACATCGCGCACCGGCTGGGGCGGGAGCGGCTGGTGCTCGCGGCGCTCGAGGCGGCCAGCGAGGGCGGCGCGGGCGGCACGTCGATCGAGGCGCTCTTGCCGGTCGCCTACGCGGACACGGCGCAGCTCGTCTGGCCGCTCGCGCGGCTGAGCCTCGAGGCTCACCTGATCAAGCTGGAGCGCGAGGGGCGGGTGGTGCGCCGCGAGGACCGATGGCGGCGCGCGGCGGGAACGGGCGCCTGACCGTACGGCCGGGCGGAGCCGGGTCACTTCGCGGAGGCGTCGCCCTTCGCGCGCCGCGCGTCGCGGTCGCGCTGCCGGTCGGCGATCCGGCGTGCCCGCTCGGCCCGCTCGGAGGCGATCTGGCTCGGGGATTTCGTGCCTGCCTTGATGGACTCCGCAGCCCAGAACTTCGCGGCCTCCTTGCTCGACATGGCGCAGTCGTCGCCCTCGTTGCAGCTCATGCGCGGGCTCTGCCGCTGCGCGCTCTCCGGCGTCAGGGCGGCGCGCTCCCTCCCCTGGGCAGCGGCCGCCCCGGCCGACCGCCCTGCCCACGCGCGGCGCGCCCCGGCGCTCGAGGCGGTGCACTCCCCGGCCTCGCTGCAGTTCATGCGCGACTCGGCCTTGGTCTTGAGCGGCGAGGCGCTCGTGCCGGCCGACGCCGCGCGCCCCGCAGCGGCGCGCGCCTCTCCGCGGGTCCGCTGGGCGGCCGCCGCGCGAGAGGGGCAGTCCGCGCCGGTATCGGAGCAGCGGATCCGCTCCTGTCCGTGAGAGAAGCGGCTCGGCAACGCGCGCTCTGCGCGCTCGGAGCGCCACTGCCGCCCGGCGGCCTGGTCCCGCGGCTTGTAACGGTAGATCCGGTCCACCGTGTCGCCGCGCGACCTGAGGACCTCGATGTGCCGCGGCGCGCGCGCGGCGCGGCCGCCCTCGGCGAGCGCCACGCCGGCGCAAAGGGACACGGCGACCAGGGTGGTGACCACGGCGGATACTTTCATTGGTGCTCCTCGCTCTCCACAGCGTGGGTGGACGACCCACAGCGTTCCCACGAGCCTCGCCTGCATGGGCTCGCCGGCCGTGAGCGAGACGCAAGCAAGAGTGACACCATCACGGAAATACGGGAAATCAGGCTGGACTCAATGAGGCCGTCACACGATTAACGCCTCCGCCGGGCGCGGGCCGTCAGCGCGCCGCGCCTGGTCAGACCCATTGCATCTGGAGACACATGAATCACCCACCCAGCCAAGCCGGAGGGATTGCATGGCAAGGGCTGCTCAAAGCTCCCGGCCTGTGGCGGTCGAAGTCAGGGGTGTTGTCGCATCGGTCTCCACTCCAGCAGCGAGCGCCTCGTGCACCGCCTCTCCCGTCAGGACGCACGCGGCAGCTCGACCCGGAACACCGAGCCTGCGCCCGGCTCGCTCTCGACGAGGAGGCGGCCGCCGTGCGCCTCGACGATGCGCTTCGCCACGGCGAGCCCGAGGCCCGTCCCCGGGATCGCGCCCGCCGACGCCTTGAGCCGCCGGAACGGCTCGAAGAGGTGCGCCAGATCCGCCGGGTCGATCCCGACCCCGCGATCGCGAACCGCGATCTCGGCGCGGCCCGTGTCGCCGTGGATCGCCACGTCGACCTGGCCGCCGGCGGGAGAGTACTTGAGCGCGTTCGACAGGAGGTTGTTGAGCACCTGCTCGATCCGGGTCGCATCGCAGCGGACGAGCACCGGCGCCTCGGGGAGCGAGAGCTCGATCGGGTGCTCCGGCGAGACCGGGCGGTAGAGCTCGACCGCCTCTTGCACGAGCTCGCGCAGATCGCGGTCCTCGACCCGGAGGTCGAGCTTGCACGCCTCGATCTGTGACGCATCAAGGAGGTCCCCGACCATGCGATCGAGGCGATCGACCTGCCGTCCGACGAGCGCCATGGTCCGCTGCACGCGCGGCTCCGACGGGGGGCCTCCGTCGTTGAGGAAGCCGACCGACAGCCGGAGCGCCGAGAGCGGATTCCTGAGGTCGTGCGCCACGCCGCCGAGGAACGCGAACTGCGCCTCGCGCTGGCGCTCGAGCGACTCTGCCGTGCTGTTGAAGGCCCGCGCGATGTCCCCGAGCTCGCGCGGCCCGACGAGCGGCGCGCGCGCGGCGCGGTCCCCCGCGCCGTAGCGGCCAATCGCCTCCTGGATCGCGACGATGGGGCCGTAGACGAGCCGCCGCGCGCTGATGAGGACCAAGGACGCGCCGGCCATGAAGAAGATGACGGCCGCGACGCCGGCGGCGGTGGCGCGCCGTCCCAGACGCTCGATGAGCGCCTGGGAGGCACGGGCCTGATGGAGGTTGATCTCGACCAGGCGGTCGAGGGCCTTGAACGCCTCGTCGAAAGCGAGCGAATCGATGGCCGGCGCCGGCGCCTCCGACGAGGGAGATGAGCCGCCGGCATTGGCGGCTCGACGCCCGACGAGGTATTCGTCGACGCGCCGCTCTGCGTCGACGAGCACGCCGCTCTCTTCCTGGCTGCTCACATAACGGTGAGCCTCCGCAAGGCCCTTCCTTAGCTCGATCTCCCATTCGTGGAAGGTGGAGATCGGCCCGCCGCTGGCGGACCCGGCGCCGCGGTTGCTCTGATGCGCATCGAGGAGGAGGTCGATCTGCAGGCTGTGCACCAGGCGGACGCTCTCGATCGCGTCGCCGAGGATCCCGGTGGCCTGCTGCATGGTCGTCGAGGCGACCATGAGCGCGGCGGCCACGGCGATCGCCGCGCCCGTGAGGAGAAATGTCGCGACCCCGAGGAGCGTGCTCAGGCTTGGCTGCCTCGAGGAGCCGAGCTCTGAGGGGCGCCGCGCCGCTGCTGAGTCCATGGTGTCGATTGGTCCGGTTTCGCGCCCGAGGCAACTCGGGCGCACCGTCGCCCCCGAGCGGCGCGGCCCTCCGCGCTCGCCAGCGGGCGCGGCGCGTCTCCGCCCTCAATCGCCGGGGGAGAACTCGATCGGATAGACGACCGTTGTCTTCTTCCCGATGGCCGGGAACCGCAGGGCCCTCGTCGCCTCCACCATGCAGCGATCCGTCGCCGCGTCGCGCAGCGTCGCCGTGGCCGCGTCGACGACGACGTCGATCGCCGTCCCGTCACCGCGGATCGCGAACGAGAGCGGGACCTTCCCCGCCGCGTCCGGGCGCCGCCCGAGCAGCGCCTCGTAGCAGGTCCGGAACGCCGGGAAGCCCGTCCGCACCACGGCCTGGATCTCCGCCTGCGTGAGGTCGGCCGACAGCGGCACCGCGACCGGCCCGGCGGGCAGCTCCTCCATCGCGGCGAGCGCCTCCTCGACCGCGGGGAGCTGCGCCTGGCGCGGCGCGGCGATCAGGATCGCGGGCGGCGCCCCGCCGCGCTCGCGCACCGCGATGAGCCCCTCGCCCTTCTCGAGCCGCGCGACGATGTCCGCGGCGGGCAGCGGCAGGTCCGCGTCGTACCGCGCCGGGATGCGCTGGTTGCCGAGATCGAAGTAGAAGACCGCGAGGCTCGACCCGAGCTGCGGCCGGACGCTCGGGATCTGGACCCAGCCGTCGGTCCAGGACCCCATGGTGCGGGTCGCCACCTCCTCGCAGCGCGGGCAGGCCCCCTTCCGGAGCGCGCGGATCGCGGCCGGGATCGCGAAGGTCCGGAGACGGTCGCTCACCTCCGAGCTCCCGCCGAACGCAAGCAGCTGGATCGTGACCTCCCGTGGGCCCGACTCGGGCACGGGGAAATACCGCGCGAGCGCGCGGGCGAACGGCGATGCGAGCGTGTCGTCGCTCGGCTCCTCGGGCAGCGGCTGCTCCTCGCTCCCGGTGACCAGGAGGCGCAGGCGCTGCTCGGCGACCCTCCGGAGCGTCCAGTGCTCGCTGACGAGATGCTCGCCGAGGAGCGACTCCACGGCGGCGATCGCGGCCTCCTGGTCGCCCTCCGCCTCCAGCGCCCGGCTCATCGCGAGCCTCGCCTGATCGCGCTGTTCCGTCGTCACCGCCGGATCGGCGAGCACCTCGGAGAGCGCCTGCCGCGCGGCGGCGATCTCCCGGCCCACGTCCAGCCGGCGCTCGGCCTGCTCGATCGCGAGCGAGAGGTCGCGCCGCCTGTCCGTGCCGACGCCGGGGTCGACGTGCGCCTCGGTGCCAGGCGCGGCGGTCTCCGGCTCCTCCATGCACGCGGCGAGCGAGAGCAGACCGGCGGCGATGGCGGCAGCGGCAACGCGATGATGGATGGTGTTCATGGCGATCCTTGTCCTCCTGCGCACAGCCCGTTTGCGGGGGCGCGTGAGGGACAGTCTGCGCACTGGCCTTGTTGGCTCCGTCTTCGCCATGTCACCGTTCTGTCTCTGGCGCCGGAGCGCGTGTGAACCGGTAGCCGGCGCCGCGAACGGTCACGAGGTGCCGCGGCGATTTCGGGTCGGGCTCGAGCTTCGCGCGCAGGCGGTTGATGAAGTTGTCGACGGTGCGATCGGTCCCGAAGTAGTCCGCACCCCAGACCGCGTCGAGGATGCGCTGGCGCGGCAGGAGCGCGCCTTCGCGCTCGACGAAGAAGCGCAGGAGCTTCATCTCGAGCGCCGTGAGCTCGACGGGCGCGCCGCGCCGCTCCACGCGGTGGGCGCGGAAATCGATGACGACCTCCGCGAACTGCACGAGGGCGCGCTCGGCCTCGCCGAGCCGCCGCCGCCGTAGCGCCGCGTCGACGCGGGCGAGGAGCTCGGAGACGCCGAACGGCTTCACGATGTAGTCGTCCGCGCCGAGCCGGAGCCCCCGCACCTTGTCCTGCTCCTCGCCCTTGGCCGTGACCATCAGGATGGGCAGGTCGGCGTCGTGCCGGCGGAGCTCCTCGCAGATCTCGAAGCCGTTCATCCCGGGCAGCATCACGTCGAGCAGCACGAGGTCGGGCCGCGCGGCGAGCGCCATCGAGAGCCCCTCGGCGCCGGTCTTCGCCACCTCGACGCGGAAGCCCGCGGAGCGCAGCGTCTTCTGGAGGCCGAGGCGCAGCGTGGGGTCGTCTTCGACGACAAGGACGGTCTCCAGCCTGCCTTCGGGCGTCTTCTGGCTCATGACGTCGGCCCCTTCAACCCTGCTGTTCCGGGCGGCCTTGGGATCCACAAGGTGAACACAGCGCCGCGGCCCGGCTCGCTCTCGACGCGGGCGCTGCCGCCGTGCGCGCGGGCGACGTGCCGGACCAGCGACAGCCCGATGCCGCTGCCGGAGACGGCGCGGCTCAGCCGGTCGTCGGCGCGCTCGAACGGCTCGAAGATGCGGCGCTTGTCGCGCCGGGCGATGCCCGGGCCGCGGTCCTCGACGGCGATCGCGACACCGCCCCGCTCGCGCGTGACGCGGACGCGGTAGGGGGCGGCGAGCGGCGCGTACTTCAGGGCGTTTGCGAGGAGGTTGTCGACGGCGAGCTGGATCTGGCCCGCGTCGATGCTCGCCTCCGCGGCCGGGTCGAGCTCGCGCACGACCCTGGGCATCTCCGGGTTCCGCTCCTCGAACGTGTCGATCGAGGCCGCGACCGCCTCGGCGACGCGGGACGGGGAGCGCTCGGCTGCCGCGCGTCCGGCCATCATCCGGCTGAAGCCGAGCAGCCGCTCCACGGTCTCGCCGAGCCGCCGCGACTCGCGCCCGAGCGCCTCGAACACCTCGCCGTGCTCCTCCGGCGCGAGCCGCCCCTCCTCGAGCAGCTCCGAGAGCATGCGCACCGACGCGATCGGCGTCCGGAGCTCGTGGGAGACGGCGGCGACGAAGTCGGTGCGCAGCTCGCTGGAGCGCCGGGCTGCGCGCATGCGCGCGAACAGGAGCGCGGCGAGCCCGAGGGCGAGCGCGGCGGCGGCGGCGCCGACGCCGACGAGCAGCCGCTTGCCCACCGCCGCGTGCCGCTCCACGGCCGCCGGATCCGCGGGCGAGAGCCGCACGGCAAGCTCGGGCGCGATCGGCAGGAAGGCCGCGGGCGCTCCGCCGAGCTCGGTCGCGACGGGCGCGAGGCCGGCCGCGCCGACGGCTGTGGCCCCGGCGAGGACGTCGGCGCGGACGTCGGGCGGCAGCGGGCGCGCGTCACCGCGGAGCCATCCGGCGAGCGAGCCGGCGTGGATCACGAAGCCGGCGGAGCGCCCGTCCGGGAGCGACCGCAGCGCGCCCGAGAACGCACCGGCGCGGAACGAGGCGAGCCCGCGGGCGTCGGGGGGCGCGCGGAGCGTGGCGTCGAGGCCTCCGCGCCGGAGCTCGGCCACGAGCGCGTCCCGCTCCGGACGCGGGGCCGCGAGGGCCGCGCGCGCCCGCTCGCGCGGCTCCCCCGAGAGCGCGGCGTCCACCTCGATCGCGGTGGCCTTCCGCTCCGGCTCGGAGAGCCCCGCCGCGTGCGCCTCGAGCCATGCGGCGACGGCGTCCTGGTCGGCGGCGCGCTCTTCGCCGGCGTGGAGCGCGTCGAGCGCGAGGACGGGCCAGAGCCATCGCCCGGCGGGCGACCGGGCCTCGTCGCAGCGTGCGAGGAAGTCGCGCCGCGCGCCGATGCGGTCCTCGGCGTCCGGCCCGGCGGCGGCGCGGGCGAGCGCGGTGCATTCCTCGGGCGCGGGCGCGGCGGGCAACGTGGCCTGGGGCGGCAGCAGCACGGAGCGATCCGGCGCGAGCAGCACCGGCGCGGCGAACGGCGGCGCGATCGCGGCGAGCGCCGCTGCGGCGGCGTCGGGGTGGCCGTTGGCGGGGCCGTCCATCGGGAGGGCGGCGAGGGCGGCTGCGGCGCGATCGGTCTCCTGTTCGAGCGCGCGCGATAGGCGGGCAGAGGCGGTGGACAGCCCGAGCGCCACCTCGCGGCGCGCGCCGTCAGCCTCGTTGGCGAGAGCCCGCAGGCCGAGGACGCCGACGCAGATCGCGGGCACGCTCGCGGCGGCCGCGAAGAGCGCCCAGTCGCGCAGGCGGCTGGCCCGAGGGGAAAGCACGGGGCGCAGGATCGCACGGGAAGGTCACCGGAGTGTCACGGGCTCACGGGCGGGGAAGAGGTGAGCGGCGCTCGCCGGCGCTCGCCGGCGCCACCGCGGCCACCGGCGGCGGCGCCGGCGATCTCTCCGGCTCGCCCAAGCAGGCGCTTGTGAAGCTTCATGCCAGTTCGCGCTCATGAGAATCGTCCGACCTGAGCGACGATCTCGGTGGCGAGGTCACGGATTGCGAAAGACGCTGCACAACGTCGTGGCGACAATCACCGGGCAAAGCCCGTCTGACGCATCGCCTCGCTGGGCCGCAGCCGTCAGCCGTCAGGACAGCACATCGGTGGCAGTCTTCGCCCCGAGGACGTTATCGATCCAGCGGTCGAGGATCGCGATGTCCGAGCATGCGTGAATGCGCGCGCTCTCGTTCGCGTTCAGCGCGATCCCCACGCGCGCAAGCAGCCGAAGCAGCGTGTCCCGCTTGCCCTTGAGCTCGCCCTCACGCAGGCCCTTGAGCTCGCTGCGATCCATGAGCTCCCGCACGAACGGAAACCTCGCCTCGTCTTCGATCTGCCGTTCCATCACCAACGCCTCCAGAGCCCGCCGCATGGGCTCACGCAACCCGCTCCAGATGACATGAAAGTAGACCATGGCGTGCTCCTGGCGAGCTCGGCTCAACAGCGCGCGCTGATGATGGGCGGTGTCACGGCGCGGGTGTCACTGGCACGCCTGGGCGGCCGTGTTCCGGCGGAGCCCGCAGGCAAAAGCGCCACCGCCACCGCCGCAGCTGAAGACGCTGCAGTACTCGTGCACCTCCCTGTACCCATTGGAGTAGGTTTTTACCTCGCAGTCCGCAAGGCTGTAGTCGCACACCTCCTGGCAGCGGATCGGGCCGGTCGTCCCATCGTTCGTGTCCGTGCACGGCCGCTCGTCGAGCTGGGTAGTCGACGTGAAGCCCACGTCCGCTTGATCATCGAAGTGCCCCGTGCAGAAATGCGCGTCGGTGACCGTGCCCTCGAGATAGCTCCGGATGTCTGGCGAGAAGAAGGGCACCGGGTTCGGCGCCTTGTTGTCGGCGACGCGGCGGACCTCGAAGTGCAGGTGGTCGTTGTTTGGCCAGTCCGACGACTCGCCGATCTCCTGCCCGGGCACGACGAGATCGCCCTCCGCGACCAGGGTCGACGCAGCGTGCCCGTAGATGACGTACACCGAGCCATAGCGGATCGTCAGATCGATCTGGGCGGGCGCCCCGCGGGCGATGGGGTACCTGCCCGTGCAGGCGTTTGGCCCGGCGCACATGACCCTTCCATAGCCGACCGAGTACAAGGGGCTGCGCGCCGGGACGGAGAAGTCGAGCCCGCTGTGGTTGCCGGAGGTGTGCGTGTAATAGACGGTCTGGAGCACGACCGAAGTGCACGTATGGCCGAAGTACTGCCCCATGGGCGGCGCATCCCCGTTCGGCATCGTGGTGGGGTGATTGCAGAACGTGGGCACCTTCGTGTCGCTGAGCTCGTCGCCGGGCCCCACCTGGCCGCAGCCGGTGGTCGGACCTCCGGCGCCGGCGCCCGAGACCGACGCGTTCGTGATGGTCGCGCCCTCATCGTACAGGCTGGTGTCCAGCTCGAGCGGGTAGGTGGGCGTTGCGCTGCTCGTGTGGAACACGGTTCCGTTCTTCAGGTAGCGGACCTGGCCGCTCTGCAGCTCGACGCGGAAGACGTCGCCGGCCTGGTAGGTCCCGAAGTACCCCTGTCCATGGCCCTGCTCGTAGATCTCCAGTCCCCCATCGCCGCGCAGGTAGATCGCGTAATCGATGTCTCCATACCCCTGATCGGCGTCCCCGTGGCCAAGGCCCGCTATCTTGTACCGGTTCGCCTCGTTCGTGGAGAACTCCACGTAGCCGTCGTCCGACGCGATCTGCTGGACCGACGAGGCCCCGGCATGCCAGCCCCAGCCGGCGGCGCGCGCCAGCGAACTCCCGCTCGCCGGGGCATGGCGGACGTTCTTCCAGAACCCCGGCGGCATGCAGTTCGTGTCCCCGGCCGCGCAGCTCACGACCTGGGCACCGGTGACGGTAGCGCCCTCGTGGTTCAGGCTGGTGTCCAGCCCGAGCGGGTAGGTGGGCGCCGTCAGGCTTGTATGGAATGCCAGCCCGTTCTTGCGGTAGCGCACCTGGCCATTGAACACCTCGACACGGAAGACGTCGCCGGCCTGGTAGGTCCCGAAGTACCCCTGTCCAACCCCCTGCTCGTAGATCTCCAGGCCTCCATCGGCGCGCAGGTAGATCCCGTAATCGATGTCGCTGTAGCCCTGATCGGCGTCGCCGCGGCTGAGGCCCGCCATCTTCTGGAGGTTCGCCTCGTTCGTGGAGAACTCCACGTAGCCGTCGCCCGCCTCGATCTGCTCGGCCGACGAGGCCCCGGCGTGCCAGCCCCAGCCGGCAGTGCGCGTCAGCAAGCCTCCGTTGGCGGTGGCATAGCGGACGTTCTGCCATAGCCCGGGGGGCATGCAGCTCGTGTCCCCGGCCGCGCAGCTCACGACCTGGGCGCTGGCGACGGTCGCGCCTTCGTGGTTCAGGCTGGTGTCCAGCCCGAGCGGGTAGGTGGGCGCCGTGGTGCTCGTGTGGAACACCATCCCATTCTTGCGGTAGCGCACCTGGCCGTTGAACACCTCGACGCGGAAGACGTCCCCGAGCTCGTATGTCCCGAAGTATCCCTGTCCATAGCCCTGCTCGTAGACCTCCAGGCCCCCGTCGTCGCGCAGGTAGATCGCGTAATCGATGTCTCCGAAGCCCTGGTCCGTGTCGCCGTGGCCGAGGCCCGCCATCTTCTGGAGGTCCGCCTCGTTCGTGGAGAACTCCACGTAGCCGTCGCCCGCCTCGATTTCCTCGGCCGACGAGGCCCCAGCGTGCCAGCCCCAGCCGGCGTCGCGGGTCAGCAGGCTTCCGTTCGCCGTGGCGTAGCGGACGTTCTTCCATTCCTGCGGCGGCATGCAGTCCTCGTCCCCTGCCGCGCAGCTCATGATCTGGGCGCCGGTGACGGTCGCGCCCTCGTGGTTCAAGCTGGTGTCCAGCCCGAGCGGGTAGGTGGGCGCCGTGGTGCTCGTGTGGAATACAAGCCCGTTCTGCCGGTAACGCACGTGACCGTTGAACACCTCGACGCGGAAAACGTCGCCCGGCTGGTACGTCCCGAAGTACCCCTGTCCAACCCCCTGCTCAACGATCTCCAGGCCTCCATCGGCGCGCATGTAGATCGCGTAATCGATGTCCCCGAAGCCCTGATCGGCGTCACCGTGATTGAGGCCAGCCATCTTCTCGAGGTTCGCCTCGTTCGTGGAGAACTCCACGAACCCATCGCCGCCCTCGATCTGCTCAGCTGACGAGGCGCCGGCATGCCAGCCCCAGCCGGCGCTTCGCGTCAGCAAGCCTCCGTTGGCGGTGACGTAGCGGACGTTCCTCCACAACCCCGGCGGCATACAGCTCGTGTCCCCGCCCGCGCAGCTCGCGACCTGGGCGCTGGTGATGGTCGCGCCCTCGTGGTTCAGGCTGGTGTCGAGCCCGAGCGGGTAGGTGGGCGCCGTGGCGCTCGTGTAGAACACGAGCCCGTTCTTGCGATAACGCACCTGGCCGCTGAACGCCTCCACGCGGAAGACGTCGCCGGCCTGGTAAGTCCCGAAGTAGCCTTTCCCAACCCCCTGCTCGACGATCTCCAGTCCTCCATCGGCGCGCAGGGAGACCGCATAGTCGATGTCCCAGTAGTCCTGATCGGCGTCGCCGTTGCTGAGGCCCGCCATCTTCTGGAGGCTCGCCTCGTTCGTGGAGAACTCCACGAACCCATCGCCGGCCTCGATCTGCTGGACCGACGAGGCCCCAGCATACCAGCCCCAGCCGGGGCTGCGCGTCAGCAAGGTCCCGTTCGCCGGGGCGTAGCGGACGTTCTTCCAGAACCCCGGCGGCATGCAGCTCGTATCCCCGGCCGCACAGCTCGTGACCTGGGCGCTGGTGACGGTCGCGCCCTCGTCGTGCAGGCTGGCGTCGAGCGCGAGCGGGTAGGTGGGCTCGGTGTGGCTCGTATAGAATACAACCCCATTCTTGCGGTAACGCACCTGGCCATTGAACACCTCGACGCGGAAGACGTCGCCGGCCTGATAGGTCCCGAAGTAGCCCTGCCCAGCCCCCTGCTCGAGGATCTCCACGCCCCCGTCGGCGCGAAGGAGCACCCCGTAATCGATGTCCCAGAACGACGGGCTCTCATCGCCGTGGCTCAACCCGGCGATCTTGGTCCGATTCGCCTCGTTCGTGGAGAACTCGACGAACCCGTCACCCGCCTCGATCTGCTGGACCGACGAGGCGCCGGCGCTCCAGCCCCAGCCCGGGCCGCGGGTGAGGGCGCCGCCCGACACCTGCACCTCGACGGCGTTGTTCCAGAAGGCGGTGGCGCCCTCTGTAGCCCGCGCGTCTCCCGCGCTCGCGATGGTGCTCCCGAGGGCGAGCGCCGCGAGGAGCGCGCCTTTGTAAAGTCTCCTCATGATGCGCCCGTCCTCCCGCGGCCCGCGACGAGCGCGGCGGCGAGGCATGGCGCAGGGCACCGGATGGATCTGTTGAATGCGTGATGAAGCACGGTGTTGATCTCCTCTGGACATGGATCGTTGATGAGAAGCCGCGCAGACGACGCCCTTCGGCCAGCGCGCTGTCCCGGGTTGCGCGTCGCGCGGCCGTCGCGCGAGCGTCTCCGCTCACCAGCGCGCGACGGCGGCTGGCCCTGGCGCGCAGGAGGGCGCGGCGGCGCGGATCGGGTGTGGCTCGACGGCCACCCCCGTTCCTACGCCGCGGCCGTCCGGCTTCTGACAGGCACCGATCGTCTTTTCCTGCGCGCGCCGCCGGCCATGCCCGGCGAGGGGCGTCGCCGGGCATGGTGGGCAGCGCGGGGGGCTGGGGAGGCGGGCGTGCTTCGGCCGGGCGACGGCCAGGACGCGCCCGCGCGGCGCGGCACCGCCGTGCTATGTCGAGCGGCATGGCAGCGCCGCGCATCGCCGTCGTGGGTCACGTCGAGCACGTGACGCTCGGCCGCACCGAGGGCGTCCCCCAGCCGGGCGACATCGTGCATCTGCTCGACACACGCTTCCTGCCCGGTGGGGGCGGCGGCCTCGCCTTCGCGCAGCTCTGCCTGAGCGACGCCGAGATCCACCTCTTCACCGCGCTCGGACACGACGCGACGGCGCGCGCCGTCGAGGAGCGCATCCGCGTCGCGCCGGGGCGCGTGCACGTCCACGCGGCCGTACGCGCCGTCGACCACCCGCGCGTGGTCGTCGTCGTGGACGCCCAGGGCCGTCGCACCATCATCGTCACCGGAGCCCCGCTCCAGCCCGCCGTGACCGACCCGCTCCCCTGGTCGATCCTCGCCGGCTGCGACGCCGTTTACTTCACCGGCGCCGACCCCGAGAGCCTGCGCCTCGCGCGCGCCGCGCGCCGCCTCGTGGTGACGGCCCGCAGGGGCGCGGCGCTCCGGGCGGCGGCTATCGCGCCCGACGTGGTCATCGGCAGCGCCTCCGATCCGCGCGAGAACGCCCCGCTCGACGCGTACGACCCCTGCCCCGGCGCGCTGGTGCTCACCGACGGGCCACGGCCTGTCCGCGTCCTCCGCCCGGGGGGCGCCGCGCTGGTCAACGCGCCGCCCGCGCCGGACCGCGTCCTCGGCGAGTACGGCGCCGGCGACAGCTTCGCCGGGGCCCTCACCTACTATCTCGCCCACGACCTCCCGGTCGAGGAAGCCTGTCGCCGCGCCGGACCGCACGGTGCCGCGGTGTTGCGCGGGATCGATCCGCTCGAGACGCAGATCGGTCTCATCGCGCCGTGACTCGGATCCACGCGTGCGTGGAGGTATCCCGGCGCTTCGGTCGACGTGAGTGGAGGGACGCCTTCGAGCCCGCTCCACCCCATCCTCGCCTCATGGCAGCGTCAGGAGAGCCACTCCGCGCGCGCTCGGGCGACCTCCGCCGGGGCGCATCCCTCCGCCGGGGCGCGCAGGCGCTCCCATGCCTGCTCGATATAAGCGAGGCATTCCATGATGGATCCCTGCTTGCCGGCCTCCCGTGACCCGCGCGGGATCGCTCGCTCGACCGGGCAGACGGTGTACTGCTTCTCGTGATCGACGACGACGCGATAGGTGGCTGCGTCCTGCCGCTCTTCCTGGTTCATCTTCCCCTCCGCGGGTCGGCCCGATTGCGCTGCGGGGTCGCACCATAACCTCGGCCCCCGCGCCGTCGAGCCGGAATCGCCGAGCACGGATCGCATGATCAGGCCGTTTCCGGCGAGACGGCGTCATGCCGGGATCGATGCCCGTGTCCTGGCATCGAGCATCGCACGATTCACCTGGGCTGGCGCCCTCTCACCGAACGCAGCGCGCCTTGGCCCCGGCTAGGCCGACGATGGTTCCGGCGCGCTCGCCTGCGGTGGCGAGGCCCTGCAGCCGCGACCGTTCGGAAATCCGCGGAAGTCCGCGATCTCTTCATCGACACAATGCGTCGTCAGCCAGACTGGCGTGGTGGAAGGAGCTTCGCGAACGCGTCGATTCCCTCCAGAATGTGAGCGATTTCAGCGATGGACCGGAGCCTGGACCAGGGTAAATCCGAGGAATCAAGCGCGACGCCCGCGACTTGGCCGGCAATCGCGGCAATTGTATCGGTGTCCCCTCCAAGCCCCGCAGCTTCGGCCAGCAGCGCGTCCAGAGAAGACGTGCTCGATCGCGCTACGTACAGCGCGAGCGGCACGGCATCAACGACGTGGCCCGAGTTCCCATACCTGGTTGCGACCACGGACGCGGGCTCGCAGAGCGGTTGGATCTCGAGCAGTCGATCGCGCACCGCGGAGTCCGGCGTGATGGCCGCGGCTTCCTCCAGCGGGTCGCGGGAGGCCGCCCAGATGCGAGCCCGAATTGCGGCAACGACGGCGAGCGCGCCTGCATAGGCCTCATCATTCCTGTGAGTGATGCGGGCGACGTCGCGGATGACGCGACGGGCTCGGTCGGTCTCCGGGTCCAGCAGGAACGCCAGCGGCGCGACCCGCATCGCGGCTCCGCTGCCCGCGGCGAACTCGCCCGATGCGCCAGATAGGGCCCAATGCGCGCCCACGGAGAGGTCGCGCAGCGCCTTCAGCGTGGCAGAGCCCACGCCGGCGAGGCGCCCGGCCGCGAACCACGACGCGAAGGATCTTGCGATCTCCTCCGGTGCGACGACGCCGCCCACTCGGACAATCGCCTCGCATGTCGCCAGCGTGAGCCACGTGTCATCGGAGATCCGCGGTGCTGCCGGAAACGGGGCGATCCCGACAGCGGTGCCTCCCTCGTAGGGCCCGCCCCAGGCGTCCCCGAGTGCTCCCGCGAGGAGGCAATTGCGGGCGATGTCCGTCAACGTTCTCGTCATACCCGTGCATTGTCGTGATACGCGGCGACCCGAGTCAAGTTGCTCTGGCTCGACCTCACCCGACGCGTCCGCGTGGCAAAGCTGTTGCCGGGCGAGCGAATCGTTGCGGCCTCGCCCTGGCTCTCTTCGGCTTCATCGCGCTGAACTACTGGACACGCCGGTACACCATGCGCCCCTGGTACGAGAGGGAGAAGCTCACCGACCGGGTGAGCGGCCAACTGGCAGAGAGCATGGGGGCCGCGCAGGGGGGTCCGAGTGATGCGCGGTAAACTGGTCGCGCTCGAACGGGCTCGCCTTCCTCGGGTCCACGGCGAGCAAGGAGCAGGTGCCCGCCTCCACGGCGGCGCGCCGGAGCGAGAGGATCTCCTCGCCTGTCTTCACGGTCGGCGCGTTCCAGTCAGGAGAGCACGTCGGTCGCAGTCTTCGCCCCGAGGACGTTATCGATCCAGCGATCGAGGATCGCGATGTCCGTGCATGCGTGGACACGCGCGCTCTCGTTCGCGGTCAGCGTGATCCCTGCACGCGCAAGCAGCCGCAGCAGCGTGTCCCTCTTGCCCTCACGTAGGCCCTTGAGCTCGCCCTCACGTAGCCCCTTGAGCTCGCTGCGATCCATGAGCTCCCGCACGAACGGAAACCTCGCCTCGTCTTCGATCTGCCGTTCCATGACCAACGCCTCCAGAGCCCGCCGCATGGGCTCACGCAACCCGCTCCAGATGACCTGAAAGTAGACCATCGCGTGCTCCTGGTCGAGCCGGCCAAGCGCAACGAGCGCGGCCTGGAGCACGGTGAGCCCGTTCGGCCCGTTGCCGTGCGCCACCGCCGAGAGCACGGCGAGCTCGGTCTCCCTCTCCGCGTCCGCGGGGTCGGTCATCTCGGGGACGACCGCCGGACCGAGCACCAGCGGCTCGACGTTTCCGAGGCCCAGGCCGAGATCGATGTTCTCCGCCGCCCAGACAGCCACGCTGACATCCGGTGCGATCACGAGGATGACCGTGCCGCAGCGCTTCTTGGCGCGCACGACCGTGACGTACGTTGGCCACGAGAACTTCTTGTCCGGGTCCACATCGCGCTGAACCTCGACGACGATCGCCAGCACGAGCGTGCCGCTCGCGTCTCGAAGCTCGATCACCAGGTCAGCACGGAACTCCACCGGGATGAGCTGGTCGAGCGACGACTCGACCACCCCGACCGAGGTGTGTGGCGGCACCTCGAGGTGGAAGAGCGTCGCGAGCCAGTGGGGCGCGAGCTCGGGGTGCTCGCGGAACATCTCGACGAGGGCGTTGTGCTCGAGCGTCGGCATGACGCTCGGCCTCGAGCACACCCCATGCCGACACGAAACGACGCAAAAACACGGGCTGAGCCCCAACTCAGGGGTGGCGCCGCCATGGCGGAGGGTCGCGGCCACCCTTCCGGTGAAGCGCCCATCCACGGCGCTGATGGATCCATCCAGAACATCGAATGGTCGGCCGGACGGGCGTCGTTACAACTCTCCTTACCGAAGCGCGGCGCGCCGTGCGCCGCCGAAGAGGAGGATCCCATGACCGCTGCTTCCCCGACCAACGTGACCCTCTCCCTCCTGGCCCGCATCGAGGCCAAGCCCGGCAAGGAGGCCGAGGTCGAGGCGCTCCTCCGCTCCGCCGTCGGCCTCGCCGTCGAGGAGCCGCGGACGGTTCACTGGTTCGCGCTGCGCATCGGGCCGTCGACGTTCGGCATCTTCGATACCTTCGCGGACGAGGTGGGGCGCAAGGAGCACCTCGCAGGCCGCATCGCGGCCGCGCTCATGGCAAAGGCGCCGGAGCTGCTCGCCACACCGCCCGTCATCGAGCACGTGGACATCATCGCCGCGAAGGGGTGACCGGCCGCGCCCGGGCAGCGCGCGAGAGCAGCGCGTCCCAGAAGAGCTGCAAGCCCGGCGCTGGTGTGCGATCGCCCGAGCGCACCAGCGCGACAGTGCGACGGAGGGCCGGGTCGACGAGCGGGCGCTGCGACGCGCCTGTCAGGAGCACCGAGTGCTCGGGCATGAAAGCAAAACCCAGCCCCGCGTGCACCAGGCTCTGGACCCAGTCCTCCCGATCGGTGCGGTACGCCGCGTACAGGTCCACGCGCCGCGCGGCGCACGCGCCCGTCACCTGCTCGCGCATCTCGCAGGCGAGCCGATCGAGGTAGGGCTCGCCGTCCAGATCCTCGAGCCGCAGGCCCTCGCGCGCGGCCAGGTGGTGGCCGGGCGGGAGGACCACGACGTAGCGCTCCTCGTAGAGGGGCGCCACCACGCACCAGTCCGGGACAGCGTCGCCGAGGTTCGAGACGATGACGTCGACCTCGGCCTCCTCCAGCCGCCGCAGGAGCTCACCCTGCACGGCGACCGCGATCTCCAGCTCCACCCCCGGCGCCTCCGCGCGGAACGCCGCCAGCGAGCCCGCGAGCCGCGCGGGCCCGATGGTGCAAAGGATGCCCACCCGCAGCGGCACCTGCTTGAGGCGCCGGTGGTTGTCCGCGATCACCTGGACGGCCTGCATCTCGTCGCGCAGCCGCTGGAGCCGCGGCAGCACGCGCTGCCCCAGCGCCGTGAGCTTGGCGCCCGCACGCTCGCGCAGAACGAGCGGCCCGCCCAGCTCCTCCTCGAGCTTCTTGATGGCGGCCGTGAGCGCGGGCTGCGACACCGCGCACCGCTCGGCCGCGCGCGTGAAACTGCGGGTCTCGGTCACCGCAAGGAAATACCGGACCTGGTGCATCTCCATGGCCGCGCATCTTCGCCCGACGACGCCGCCCGCGCCAAGGAGGGCGGAGCGCTCGCTCGGCTCCGATCAGAGCTGCTGCGGGATGAAGATGACCGGCGGCCCCTCTCCTCAGGAGGGCAAGGGTCACCGCAGCGCGGTGGTGACCACATAGCGCGTCTCGCCGAACTCCGGATCATCGCATTCCTTGTAATACTCCCCGGAGCGGTTGAGCTTGCCGCAGTACTCCTTGCAGCGCCCGACGATCTCGATCATCCCGCAGCCCTCGAGATCGCCGTCCGCGTCGAGGTGGCCCGCGGCGCAGTCGCGCTTCGCCGCGCGCGCGACATCGACGTTGGCCGGGTTGTAACAGGCGCGCAGGTACGGCGTCTCCGAGAACAGGTTCCCCCAGAAGGCCCCTTCGACATGAGGGTATTCGTCGAGCTCGCCGCACCCAACCTCGTGATGCAGCGGGTTCTGTCGGGAGCGCATCGAGATGCTGACCGAGACGCCATAACGGTTCGTGTGGGCGGCGAGGCACGCGGAGACCATCCGCTTGCCCTCGTCGTCGAGCGGGCGCCGATCCCACTGGGGCGCGAGGCCGAGATGTCCGGGATAGACCTCCTTGTGGGTCACGCCCGCGCGATCGGTCCAGGAGAAACGGAACGACTGGGACTCCTTGAGCGCACAGCTGACCGTGTACTTCACGAGCGACCGGAAGAGATCGCCCCGCTCGCCGGGAGCCTTCAGGGCGGAGGCCGCCTCCGGCCTCAACGCGTTCGCGCTGAGCGCGTTGGCGCTCAGCGCATTGGCGCTCAGCGCGTTGATCGTCAGCGCATTGGCGCTCAGCGCATTACCGCCCACGATCGCTTCAGCGCTCGTGTTGAGCTCCTCTGTCTCCACATGCGCTTCGAGCTCCTGCTCGGACGCGATGCAGCCAGTAGCCACGAGAAGGACACCTGCGCATCCAAGTACAGCCTTGATTTTCACGTGATGAGACCTCGGTAGCGAGCCAAGGGAAGCACCCACGCTCCCCGATCACAGCACGCCCTCCGGTGCGTCGTTCAACACAACGACAACCGGGAACTCTCCACGTCTAGGCTAGAGTACGGTGATTCACCTCGGCTGTCAGCTATTAAATTGACGTCCGCTGTGAATTCGCCCGTGGCAAAACTGCGCGTAGTTACGCCAGATTACGCCAGATTACGCCAGATTACGCCAGGTTCCGTTCAGCAGCGCTCAGCGACGTTCAGCTACGTTCAGCTACGTTCAATTACGTTCAGTTCCGACCCGTTCCGACCCACTGCGCCGCCAGCTCCAGTGTGCGGGCGTTGTCCGGGACGTGGGAGAGAAAGCGCCTGCGCCACTCGGGATCGCGGACGCTGGCGGCCCGGTCGAGCAGCTTGTCGCGCGCCGAGGAGATGGCGGCAGCGGCCCTGGCCGCGTCGCCAACCGCGGAGAACGCCTCCGCGTGGACCAGCCGGATCATCGACTCCCCCTCCTCGATCCCGCCGAGCGACTCGAGCGCTGCCAGGGCCTCGCCGGCGGCCGCGAGCGCCTCGGCGGCGCGCCCCAGCCCGATCAGCGCCCGGGCGCGGATCGCCATGGCCGTGACGCGGAACGGCGACGCGCTCTCCAGCGCCTCGGCGAGGCGCGCCTCGCGCTCCGCGCCCGCGAGATCACCGGCGAGCAGGGCTATCTTCGCGAGGTACGAGCGCGACACCACCTCGGCGCGCGGGTCGCCCAGCCGCTGGCTCGAGGCGAGGGCCGCCTCCTCGACGGCCCGCGCCTCGGCGAGCTTGCCGCAGTAGGCGAGGACCTGCCCGAGGCTGGCCTGCGCCGCCGCCGCCACCTCGTGCAGACCCATCCGCTCCGTGGCCTCCAGCACGGAGCGGAGCGCCGCCTCGGCGCCGCCGAAGTCGCCGAGCTCCCCGTAGGAATAGCCCAGGTTCGCGCGGGTGATGCACGCGTTGCGCCGGTCGCCGACCTGCTCGAACGCCACCAGCGCGGCCTCCAGGCCGGTGACGCAGGCGCCGGGATCGCCCCCGCTCATCGCGCGGAAAGCGCGCGCCTGGTGCAGCCCCGCGACCACCTCGGCCCCCGTTCCGGCGCCGGTCGACGCCCCGTCGCCCATGGCGCGCTCCACCTCCGCGATGAGCCCGTCGACGATCGCAGGCCGTCCGGCGAAGGCCAGCGTCGAGGCGCCCATGGAGAGGCAGGTGCTCCTCGCGCTCTCCGCGCCTTGCGAGGCCGTGACGACGACCGCCGCGCCCATCCACCGCTCCACGCGGTCAAAGCCGCCCAGCTTGCTCGCGGCCGCGACGGCCTGCGTGACGGCCGCGAACCACGGCGCCGAGCCGGGCGCGAGGTGCCGCGCCGCGTCGGTCCCCCGCTGCTCGGCGAGCGCGAGATCGCCCCGCCACACGTGCGCCTCGGCCTGGACCAGCCGGAGCGCCCCCACCACCGCGGGCTCCGGCGCGCACTCGAGCCCGCGCTCGGCCCGCGCGATCGCGGCGCCGAGATCGTTGCCCTCCAGGGCGTGCTGCGCCGCGCGGAGGTACGCCGCCGCGGCCCGCGCGGGCACGGCGCCGCGCTCGAAGTGCTCCGCGAGCGCCATCGCGTCGGGCTCGCCCGCGCCCTCCAGCCAGGCGCCCGCCAGCGCGTGGCCCAGCCGCCGGTCGGCCTCCGTCAGCATCCCGTACGCCGCCTCGCGCACGAGCGCGTGTCGGAAGCGGTACTCGACCTCTCCCCGCATCCGCCCGGGGCCGCGCCGGTGGACCACCTCACGGCGCTCCAGCTCCGAGAGCCAGCGCGTCACCTCGGCGCCCCCGAGCAGCGCGCTCACCGCGCTCGGCCAGAACGCCTGGCCGAACACGCTCGCGGCCCGCAGCACGCGCCGCGCCTCGGCGTCGAGCGCCTCGATGCGCGCCTGCACCATCGCCAGCACCGTCTCCGGCAGGTCCGCGCCGTGGCCGGCCGCCACCGCCCGGACCTGCTCCTCCAGGTAGAACGGGTTGCCGTCGGCCCGGTCCACCAGCGTGGCCACGAGCTCCGCGCGCGCCTCGTCGCCCAGCGCGGCGCGCACCAGCCGCTCGCTCGCCCGGCGCGTGAGCGGCGGCAGCATCATCTGGTTGCCGAAGCGCCCCTGAGACAGCCCCGGGAAGGCCTCGTGCACCTCAGGTCGGGCCAGCCCCAGCACCAGGAACGGCAGATCCCGGAGGCTCCGGAGCGCCGCCTCCACCATCGTCTGGGTGGGCAGGTCGCCCCACTGCAGGTCCTCGAGGATCAGCAGCACCGGCTGCCTCGTGCACTCGGCCCGGATGAACTCCTCCCACGACAGCCGCAGCTGATCGCCCATCAGCTGCCGGTTGCGCCGCGCCGCGCCGACCCGGATGTCGTCGTCCGGGAACGGCGCGCCCAGGAGCTCGCCAAGGAAGGCGCTGACGCGCCCGACGTCGAGCTCCGGGTGGCGCTCGACCCGCGCCCTCACCTTGCGCCGCCGCTCCTCCAGCGGCTCGCCGTCGACGATGCCCATCGCGCTCCGCAGCGCGCGCGACAGGAGGCCGAACGCCGAGCCCGAGCTCATCGGATCACCCTGGCCGACCCACACCTCCACGTGGGCGCCGTCCGCCAGGTCGGCGCCGCCCCCGCCGCGCGCGCGATCGGCCGCTCGCGCGTTGCGCGCCGACACCTTCTCGAGGAACTCCTGCCGCAGCCGCGATTTGCCCATGCCGGCCGCCGCGACCACCAGCAGCGCGCCGGAGGTCGACTCCTCGATGCTCCGATCGAGCTCCGCGGTCAGCACCGCGAGCTCCCGCTCCCGCCCGAAGCACGCCACCGGCTTGCCCAGCAGCGCCGGCGGCGACGTCACCTTGAGGTCGTCCCGCGCCCCGTGGAGGAAGCGCGCGCCGCCCTCGCTGCTCGTCTCGAACCGGCCGCCCAGGAGCCCCGCCGTCACCTCGTCGATGCGGACCGCGGCGACCGCGCCCGGCTCGCCGCGCGACGGCAGGAGCTGGACCGCCCGGTCGATGAGCTCGCCCATCGGGATGCGCGACGTCAGCTCGGCCCGGCCGGTCACGAGCGAGACCTGCGCACCGCCGAGCAGCCTGCGCAGCGCGAGCGCGCAGCGCGCGGCCTGCGCGGCGAGATCGGTGGCCGCCTCGGCGCTCGTCAGCACGAGCAGCGGCGATCGCGCGTCGATGAGCTCGATCTGGCCCTGGTAGCGCTCGGCGAGCGCGTAGAGCTCGTCGGCGCGGCCCGTCGCCCGCGCCTGCTCCTCCTCCTGCGAGCGCGTCACCTCCTCGGGCGCCGAGCGCTCGTGCGCGAGCACGAGGCACGTGACGCGCCGCTCGCTGCTCGTGAGCTCCAGGACGGGCGCCAGCGCGGCAGGGTGGGCGCCGTCCGCCGCGCCCGCGCGGCTGAGGTCGATCGCGCGGAGCTCCTCGGCGACGGCCGCGCCGTCGCGGGGCCGCCCGTCTGGCTGCTTCGCAAGCATCCTGGTGACGAGGGCGTCGAGCTCGCCCGGCAGCTCGGGGCGGACCTCGCGGAGGCGCGGCGGCTCGTCGAGCAGCACCTTGACCAGCACGGCGAGGGCCCCGGCGCCCTGGAAGGCGGCGCGCCCGGTGAGGCACTTGAAGAGCACGCAGCCGAGCGCGAACACGTCGGCGCGGGCGTCGACGCGCCGCTCGCCGCGCGCCTGCTCGGGCGCCATGTACTCCGGGGTCCCGAGGACGGTGCCCGGCAGGGTGAGCTGCTGGTCGATCCGGAAGCGCGCGATCCCGAAGTCGAGCACCATCGCGCGATCGAGCCGCCCCTCGGCGAGGAGCAGGTTGCTCGGCTTGAGGTCGCGGTGCACGACGCCCTGCCCGTGGAGGGCGCCGAGCGTCTCCGCGATCCGCGCGACGACGTCGACGCTCTCGGCGGGGGTGAGCCCTCGCCGCGCGATGCGCTCGGCGAGCGTCTCCCCGGCGAGCCACTCCATCACCAGATACGGCTTGCCGCCCGCCGCGACGCCGTGGGCGATGTACCGGACGACGCCGGGGACGCGCAGCGCCGAGAGCGCCTCGACCTCGCAGGAGAAGCGGCTGAGCTCGCCCTTTTCGGCGCGGCGAAGCACCTTGAGAGCCACCGTGTCGCCGCTTCGCCGGTCGCGCGCCCGGTAGACGTGCCCCATCCCGCCCGAGCCCGCGAGGCCCTCGATCTGGAACCGCTCGTCGACGATCTCTCCGACGCGCATCAACGGCCGTGAATCCAGCGATATCACGCGCGCCGCCCTCCTGGTCTGGATACAGGCCCGGGATGGTAGGGCGACTCACCTCCACGGCGGCCGCGACCGAATCGAACGCGCGATGCGACGCGTCAGGGCTGGAGTCTCACGAAGCACAGGCCGGGGCGCTCGGGGAGGACCGGCTCCGCGCACGCGCTGGCCGCCCGCCGGTGCGAACGAGGGGTTCTCGACGGATACGGACGTGTGTGCAGGCCGTCCGGGTGGTGCACCGAGCGCAGGTGAACCGTCGACGACGAGGGCGTCCGTGATGGGCGAACGGCTCCGGCGCCGGAGAGGGCGCCGCCGGGGGCCGTGTTCTGTGGGCTCGCTTCAAGGCATCTGAAAAGCCATCGAGGAGCGCATCGCGCCATGTCGATAAGCCACGTAGTCGCGCCCTGTCGATGGGCTGGTCTGGCGCATCGCAAACCTCGTCATCGAGCTGGCGAAGAGACCTGCCTGCGCCATCGACGAACGCGAGACTGGCCCGGAGGATCCGCGCGATAGTCCTCCACCTGACCTCGGGGCTCGAGCCCCAAGGGAGCGAGAGCCAAGTCCCCCGCTGAGCCGATGCTCGACACGTCCATCGCGCGCGGCCCTGCCGACCCCCGCCGACGGCGCCCGGGGGTGAGCGCGCTCCTCCGGCGCGGAGGCGGTGCGCGCCCGGAGCGGCGGCCCTGGGGCGCGCTCGCCGGCGGGCCGGCACCTCCACCCGCCGCGTGGCGTCAGGACGTCCGCGCGGTGCGAGCGAGGACGGAGACGGCGCTGGACGGACATCATGAATGAAGTTTTTCTCTCCTGACGTTATCTTCGCCTCGGCGGCGTTTGTGATGAAGATCTTGTCCCCCGACTCCGTCTCCGCCTGAGCGGCGTTCGCGAGCTGGCTCGGCGACCAAGGTGGCTGTTGACTTCCACCCGCAGAACTGCAATGTCTCTCGCTGCGCTTGCCCTTACCCACAGGAGACGTCGGATGTCGATGAGCAAGAAGCTGATGAGTGCCGTGTTGATGACCGTCGGCATTGGCTTTGCTGGAGCCGCGTGGGCCGCTGGCGGGACCGCGGACCTCCCCGCTTCCGTCGCCGAGAAGAAGGATTTCGGCTGCGGTGCAAAAGGACAGAAGGCCTGTCCGATGCAGGGCTGGATGAAGTCGGTGATGCAGTCGGCGACCACGAGCGGCGACGCCGCGAAGATCGCGGAGGCGCTGGAGTACGTGGCGAAGAGGCCGCCGAAGGGCATGGACAAGTGGGTCGCGATCTCGAACGACGGCATCGCGAAGGCCAAGAAGGGCGACATCGACGGCGCCAAGGCGAGCTGCAAGGCCTGCCACGATCTGTACAAGGCGGAGTACAAGGAGAAGCTCCGCGACGCCCCCTTCTGAGGCGCTTCTCTCCTCTCTCGCTCTCTTCCCTCCCTCCGCTCTTCCTTCTGCGCGCCCAGAGCGCGCATTCTTCGGGCAGCCCTGGACGGTCACGCCGGGGCTCGCCTGCCGATCTGCGGTGACGGCCATGGAGCCGGCCCGCGGCGACGGCCATGAGCCGACCCGCGGGCCAGAGCCCCCCGTTGGGTGCGCGCTGGGCCGTGCAGCTCAGCAGCCGCCGCCGGCAGCCGCGCAGATCTCCTGGGGCGTGAGCGTCCGGCCGAAGATGCGGAGGCTGTCGAGCAGCCCGTTGAACTCGTCTTCCCCCGAGGGCTCGTCCGAGCCGATGTGGACGGGCTGTTCGCCGGAGGCGATCACCGGGCCAGAGGGGCTCCGGTCGACCTCGACGCCGTTCACGTAGAGGCTCTGCGTCTGGCCGTCGGAGAGACAGGCCACGTGCGTCCACTGCCCGGGAACGATGGGGTAAGTCACGTTCCGCTCGACGCCCATGGTGCAGCGGAGCTGTCCGCCCGGCATCAGGAAGAGCGAAGGTTTCCCGCCGCTGTCGATCACGGTGAATCGCCGCTTGTCGGGGAGGGAGGCGGGGTTGATCCAGACATCGATGGTCATCGCGGAGGCGGTCCATGCGGCGTCGTGGCGGAAGTAGAGTTTGCTCCCCATCGTCAGCGAGAGCGCCTGGCCGGCCCGGCCAGGCGCGTACTGCAGGCTGCGCGCCCGCTCGGGCGTGAAATGATGCTGCGAGGCGTCGTCGGGGTTCCCCTCGAACGCGAAGCACGCGATCAGCGCTGGAGCTGCCGCCCCGCACAGCGGCTTGGGAGCGCCATCGGGCTCTTCGACCTGACCGCCACCGGGTCCTTCTGCCGGATCCTCGCCGGGTTCTTCTGCCGGATCCTCGCCGGGTTCTTCGACCTGAGGGCCGCCGGGTTCCTCGACCTGAGGGCCGCCGGGTTCTTCCGCCGGAGCGCCGTCAGGCTCTTCGACGGGAGCACCGTCAGGTTGTCCGGCGATGGCTCCGCCGGGTTCTTCAGCGGGAGCGCCGCCAGGCCCTCCGGGTTGAGCTTCGGATTCACCTGATCCGCCTGTGCCGCTCGTTTCGAGGGAGCAGCCGGGCAGCGACAAAAGAAGCACGGCGACGCCGGCCAGGCGATGTGCAGATAGATGGGATTTGCAAAACATACTGCGTTTCCTGCGGGGCGCTCAGCGTAGCTCAGAACGCCGCTCCCTGTCACCGTGCCTCGCACGAAGGCTCGATTCGCGCCGGCGCGCCAGACGCCGATGCAGTGAGAAGAAAAATGCACCACAGAGGCGCAGAAAAAGAGGCGCGGAGTGCATGGCGGCCTCTCGCTGCTCTCTCCTGTGAAACCTCCGCGACTCCTGGGTCGCGTTTGCGCAAAGAGAGGACCGTGAGCGCGGACGGGTCGGCGGTTTTTTACGGTGGTGGACGACAAGTAGACCGTTGCTCGACGTCGTGGTCCGATTCATGGACGGATTCATGAACCGACGCGGGGCTCCGCTCCTGCTGCTCACGGCGACGTGGCTCCTGGCTGGCTGCGACAGGGAGGCTCCCCCACCTCGGCCAGCCGAGACGCCTGACGGCGGCGGCGGAGGAGGGGGGGCGGCCGCGCCGGGGTGCGCGCCCGGCGAGCGCACGACCGATTCTGGGTGCGAGCCCGCGGGCATCCCGCCCGAGGCCTGCGGCGCCGGCTTCACGCCGGGCGACCGAGCGTGCGCGCCTGTCCTGCCGAATGCCCCCTGCCCTGCGGGGACGATGGCCGTGCCGGGCGAGACCGCCTGTCGTGAGGTCGCGCCGTGCGGCGAGGCGCCATGGGGCGACATCCCTCTGGACGAGGAGACCCAGCACGTCGACGGCGCCTATGCAGGGAGCGACTCTGATGGCACGCCGGAGAGGCCATGGACGACCGTCGGCGAGGGCCTCCGCGCGGCCGTGCCCGGCGCGGTCGTCGCGATCGCCGCGGGTGCGTATCCAGAGGACGTGATCGTCGACAAGCCAGTACGGCTGTGGGGGAGGTGCCCGGCGCTCGTCCAGATCGCCGGGGCAGGGCCGGACACGGCCGCGGCCATCGAAGTCGGCGCGGGCGCGGACGCGGCCGAGATACGGGGTGTCGCGGTCCGCAGCGCGGGACAGGGTATCCTGGTCTCGGGCTCAAGCGGCGTCGTGATCGACGAGGTCTGGGTGGCCGGCGCGGGCGCGCAGGGCATCAAGGTGGACAATGAGCAGGGCCCGGCAGAGCTCACCGTCCGTGGCTCGCTCGTCGAAGGGGCCCATCGGGTCGGCGTGCACAGCGCGGGCGCCGAGCTCGCCATCGAGTCGTCCGTCGTCCGAGGAACCCTCGAGTCCGGCGAGGTCGAGGGGACGGGCGTCGGCGCGAACAGGGGAGAGGGCAACACGCCGGCCTCGATCACGATACGCGCCTCCATCGTCGAGCAGAGCCACGGAGTCGGCGTGTACCTCATTGCCTCCGAGGCGATCGTCGAGGACAGCGTGATCCGCGACAGCACCGGAATCGACACCAACGCCGCCGGGATGGGCGTGCTGGCGATCCGGAACAGCCGGGGCCAGCCGAGCCAGGTGACCTTGAGGCGCAGCGTCCTCGAGGCCAATGAGGAGGCGGGGATCTGGGTCCAGGGCTCGTCCGCCGTGGTCGAGGATACGGTCGTGCGCGACACGCGGCCTTACCCGGACAAGCTGGCGACGGGGTGGGGCATCTACATCGCCGCCGACCTCGAGGAAGACCTGCGCTCCGAGGCGACCCTGCACCGCGTGGTCGTCGAGCAGAGTCGCTACGTGGGCGTCGCGATCCTGAGCTCCGACGTCTCGCTGGACGGCGTGCTCGTGCGCGACACCTTGCCGCGCGACGGGGACGGCAAACACGGCGTCGGGCTCGCGGTGGCCTCCCGCGGCACGCTGCGTGGCGACGTCACGGCGCGCGGCTCCGTGGTGGAGGGGAGCCGCACCGCGGGTGTCTTCATCGAGGGCGCCGACGCGACGCTGGAGCGGGTCGCGGTCCGGCGCACGCTCCCGCAAGCGTCGGACGGGCGTTTCGGCCGAGGGATCGAGGTCCACGCGCTGGGCGCGCAGGACGGGCGGAGCGGCCTCGTGCTCCGGTCGTCGCTCGTCGAGGAGAGCGTCGATTCGGGGCTCGCCCTGTTCGGATCTGTGGTGACCCTGGAGGAGACCACGGTCCGCAGCACGCGGAGTTCAGCCGATGGGCTCCAGGGAAACGGCGTCACGATCGTCAAGGACCTCGGCGACTCGGAGGCCACGTTGACCGGCGTGCGCATCGAGGCGAGCGACGGCGCCGCCGTCGCGAGCTTCGGCGCCTCGGTGGCGCTCGCGCGCAGCACCATCGAGTGCAACTTCATCGATCTCAACGTCGAGACGGAGAGCGGCACAGCGGGCAAGATCACCGACGGCGGCCAGAACCAGTGCGGCTGTCAGGGCGTGAGCATCCCGTGCAGGGCGAAGAGCGCGGGGCTCGCGCCGCCGGAGCCGCTGCCGGAAGGGCTGTGACGCCGGCCTCGCCTCAGCCCGGATCCCGCCTGGCGCGGCGCGGATCTCCCGCTGCGCTCCGCCGCGCCTCCGGCTGGCAGGCCGGGCAGAAGATCGCGTCGTGCCCGTGGACGCTCGCGCGACGGAGCTTGTCGCCGCAGCGCGGGCACGGCTGGCCCGGACGCCCGCGGACCTTGAGGAAGTCGCGCAGCCTCTCGTCCAGCGCCGGCGCGCGCCGGGCGATCGTCCGGGTCGCGTCGCCGAGGACACGGGCGATCGCCGCGTGCAGGCGGTCGGTCTCCTCCTCGGAGAGGCTCTGGACCGTCGCCTTCGGGTGGATCCTTGCCTCGAAGAGCACCTCGTCGGCGTACGCGTCTCCCATGGAGTCGAGCGCCGTCCCGTCCATCAGGAAGTCCTTGGCGAGGTCGCGCCGCCCGCGCGCGGCGGCGCGGAACGCCTCCTGCGTGAACACCCGAGGATCGAGGACGTCGAGGCCGACGCGCTGGAGCCCGGGGATCCTGTCGAAGTCGCCCCGCGCGAGCACGTGGACCTTGCTCATCTGCACGTCGTCTCGGACCCTGAGCTCGCGGCCGTCCCCGAGGGTCAGCGAGAAGGCGAGATCGGTTGGAATCCGCGTCTCTCCTGGCCGCGTGATCGAGAACCGCCCTGCCAGCATCGGGGAGATCACGAGATCGAGCGCGCGCGCCCCGTCGAGCTCGAAGACCACGGCGTGCGCCCGCCGCGCCACGCGCCGGATCTCCGCGCCCGGCAAGAGCGCGTCGAGGCGCTCCGGGAGCAGGACCTGCAGCACCACCGAGTTCTCGGCCCGCGCCGCAGCTACGGTCGCGCCTGCAAGCTCGCGCGCTAGGATCGGAACGACGTACTCCAGGTCCGGGCGCTCGGGCACGCCTCCAGGATACAGATCTCGCCGCGAAGATCGCGCGACTTCGGGCGAGGCGCGAAAAAGAGGGGCGGCGGCGGGCTGTTCAGGCGCTGATCCGCGCTGACTCCTCGCCGAGCGCGGCCTCACCGGCGTCGCCCCGGCTCGGCCGCTGCGCGCCCTGGATCACGAGATCCTGGCGCCTGGCGAGCGCGTACACGACGCGGATGAGCGCCGTCTTGAAGGCCTTCTCCGGCGGCGGGTTCAGGTGCACGACCCTGCGCTCGCCCTGCTGCGTGACATGGCTCGCGCCCCGGGGCTCGCCCCGCTGCGCGACGGGGCTCGCGCCGCCGGGCTGGTCCTCCTTCGGCTCCTCGACCTCCAGCGCGATCGGGATGGCCCCCCGGGACTCGAGCGCCGTCCGGATCTCGTCGAAGCGGAGCTCGCCGCCCGCCCGCCCCGCCCCGTCGGGCGGCGGCGCCTCGATGCGGACGAGGTCCTGCCCGCCCTCGCCAAGGAGCTCATCGTAAAGAGCCGTTACTCCGGGCACGAAGGCGCTGTGGACCATGAAGTAGTTCTTGATGCGCTCGGTGCTGACGAGGCTGACCCGCACGGCGAAGCCGCACTTGTCGGGGGCAAGGAGGCTCCGGACGTGCTCACCCTTCGCCACCGAGGAGAACTCCGCGAGCACATGCAGCGTCCCGCCGTGCGCGAGCTCTCGGCTCGCCAGCGCCCGCGCAAAGCGGATGACCCGCATCGCCGTGCGCGCGTCGCGATCGAGCCCCTCGGGCTCGCTCAGGAACACCGCCGCGGAGAGCGGCGCGCCGCGCGCCGCGCAGCGCACCGCGAGCGAGGCGAGGTCGTGCCCGTGCTGCGTGTACACCGTCGCGCTGCCCCCGCGCGGGAGCGAGAGCATCGCCCCGTCCGAGCCCGGCGGCGCGCCGCCCGGACCGGGCGTCACGCCGAGCGAGGCGAGCCGATCGGGGAGCGGCATCCGTTCGTCCCCGCGCTCCCCGAGGACCAGCGTCACCTCGATGCCCGGCACGAACCGCGCGAGCGCCTGCAGCAGCGAGGGCAGCGCGGCGCTGTACCCGATGATCAACACCCGCTCGATCTCGCTGAGGTGCAGCGAGAGCTTCGCCGCCCACTCGTGCGCCGCCGTCGCGCCGTCCGACGCCGCGGCGCGCCCGATCCCCCGCCCTCTGTAGAGCTCTCGCCCGTAGTCCAGGAGCGGCGCATACGTCGCCGATACGCCGATGAGCCCTCTGAGCCGCTGCGCCGGCACCCGGCCCGCCCGCGCGCCGAGCGCCCACGCCGGCGACCCCTCGGGCGGATCGAGCAGCGGATTCAGCCACGGCTCGAGCCCCTCGACCGACACGAGCTTGCCCTCCTCGCGCTGCGGCACCGCTGCCTCGTTGCCGAGGAACACACCCGCCAGGATCACCTGCTTCTCGTAGGCAGCGCGCGCCATGTCCGAGAACGAGAGCTCGTGCTCCGGCGCCTTGCCGAGCTTGCCGACGGCTCCGACCGCCTCCTCGCCCAGGAAGATGTGCGTGTAGAACTCGGAGCCGTCCGCGGTCATGAGGTCGGTGTAGAGCGACTCCACGCCTGGCGTGAGCAGGTGCTGGCAGAGGAAGAAGCCGAGGAACCGCTGCATGTCGAGCGGATGTGTCCCGGGCCCGCCCACCTCCTGGATGAGATCGCGGTTCTTGCTCTCCTGCACCTCGACGAACACGTGGCCGTGCGGGTTCTGCGCCCGGAACGAGGAGAGCGCCATGGCCGTCAGGGCGTCGGCGTCGGGCCCCGCGTCGGGCCGCGCGAGGATCAGCGCCCGCTTCGCCTCGGCGGCGCCCACGAGCTCGAGCGCCTCCGGCTGCGCGCTGTCCCCTTGGCGGTAGCTCACCCAGCGCATCCCCGGCGCGTAGAGGTAGGCAGGCGGGTCGTCCTCGGTGCCGAGGAGCGCCATCCGCGGGAGCGCGTGCCGGGTCGGCGGGGGCCCGCGGCGGATGAGCCACTGCCAGAGCTCCGTGAGCCGGATGCTGCGGAGCGCGCGGTGGCGCTCGTACAGCCGGACGAACTCCTGCACCAGCATCTCGGCCTCGTGCACCGGGCCGATCACGAGCGCGTGCCCCGCGTAGCGGACCGGCCGCCGCCGCGCCGCGCGCACGACCTGGTCGACCACGTTGGCGCCGATGCCGATGATGAACGACGTGATGAAGACGCCCACCATGGTGAGGCCGAGCGAGACGACGGCCACGACGGGGTGCACCCGGAGGTTCTCGACGAGGTTGTCGGCGCTCTCGATCTGCCGGAAGGACCACCAGATCCGGTCGATGAAGGTGGTGTCCGGGGTCGGGCCGCGACCATCGAAGTCGTGCGTGATCGCGAGGTGGCTGAGCAGCACGGAGGCGCCGAACGCGAGCCCCCAGACGGCCAGCGTGACGAGCCCGAACTGCTCGAGCAGCTCGCGCCGCGTCATGATCGCGTAGAGGTCGATCGCGATCTCGCGCGTGAAGCGCAGGAGCAGGAAGAGCCGCGAGAGCCGCAGCATGGGGAGGGCGTGGGCGGCGTGCGCGTCGAGGATCCGCTCGAGCGGCAGGAAGCTGACCCAGGCGATGATGTCGAAGGCGAAGAGGAGCACGTCGAGGCGCGACCGCCCGTCCCCGCGCTGGTGGAGGAGGACGGCCCGGAAGAGGAGCTCGACGCCGAAGATCGCCAGGAAATACGGGCGGAGCTGCTCGTCGAGGCCCTGGATGGGCAGGACCGAGACGAGGATCAGGAGGGAGATCGCGGCCTTGACGGGGCGGGTCTCCAGCCCGCCGGCGAGGCGGTGGAGCAGGGGCAGGCGGGGCGCCATGGGCGGCAAGGATAGGCGACCTCGCGCGCGGCCGCTGTAAGCTCCCCGGGTGCCTGCTCGCCGATCGCGAGCCGGTCACGCGCGCGGAGGCCGCGGCGGCGCTCGCGAGGTCGGGTCCGGGCTCAGAAGAACGCCCAGCCCACGGTGGCGCTCAGGCGCAGCTGATCGATGGACGTGAACCACAGATCATGGCGGACGGTGACCATAAGGGCCTTGTTGGACAGGCCGCCCCACCCGCCGCGACAGCGACGCCGGCACCGGCGCGCGCGAGAGGGCGGGCGCCGCGGTGGCCAGGCGACGGACGGTCGCGCCTCACGTCGCCGGCGACATCCACTGACGTACGGTCGGACGAGCGAAGGTGTAAAGGGCGTCGATCGTGCGGCGTGGAGGAGCTCGAAGGTAAGTTGCGCGGTGAATCGACCACGCGTGGAAGATACACGCGTCTCCGGCGCGCAAGGCGAGGCGCGCGGCGTTCGGCATGTCCGGCGTGGTCCGATCGGCGCCCCTGCGGATCCGGAGCTCGTCCGGCGTGTCCCAGCGGGCGTGGGATCCGGGGACGATCTCGAGCCGATCGTCGTCTTCCAGCGCCACCCTGAAGTGGACCGATGTCGTCGTCGCGACGATTGCGCGCTCGATTTCTGGATCGGATTGGCCAAACTGGCTGTCTCGGTGCCAGTCCCCGTCCCAGTCGCGCCTGGTCTGCTCGTGGTAGTAATGCGCGTCCTTCAGGCGCGGGGCGTCGTCCTCTCCTTCTCCCGCTCCCGCGCACGAGAGGCCGGCGAGCAGCTCGCAGACGCGCCGGGAGCCGACAAACGCCGAGATGAGCTCCAGCGCGCAGGGATCGTCCTGAAAGCAGGTCACGCCGTCCGCGAGGAGCGAGATCCTGGGGGTCGAGTGACCCGTCTCCCGGGACAGCGCTCGTGTGCGGAGGAGCGCGGCGTCGCACGCGCGGCGGAGCGCGGCGCGCTCGGTGATGTCGAGGAAAGCGCGCGTGATGAAGTAGCCGCGCGCGCGAAAGGCGTCGATTCGATCTCTCGTTGACGTGCTCATCATGACCTCGCGACACTCGGGATCGCGGAGATCACTCAATGGATGGCCCGAGGCCCACGCATCGCCAGGGCGACGAGGGGGCTTTGGGGGAACGGCCCCGGACGATGGCGGCTCGAGACGACGAGACACGCGAGCCGCCCCGCGATCTCGAAGGTCGCGAGCGCAGCCGGCGCGCCGAAGTAATCGATCGGCACGAGATCGATGTTTCGCGCCGCCTTCGGCGTGGAACGCTCGTCGAGGATCTGCGCGAGCGCCTTCTGGTAGCTCTCGCCGGTCCGGGCCATCCTGGCACGGACGTCGGCGCGCAGCTTCTTGTGGTGGTGGCGGTTCCCCATCGGCCCTGTCCAGGTGATCTGCCGAGATCGGTCCTTGTCGGCCGGCACCGACGGAAGAGCGGCAGCATCACGAGCGAAGACCGCCGAAGGGCAGCGCCCTCTTCGCCCCTCGCGGAGCCGTGCCGGCGGCCAGCGAGGAGCCGGGCTCGGAGCAGCCCGTGTGGCGAAGTGTTCGCGGGAGCACGGCCGCTGTCAAGCAGGCGCCGGAGGCCCCGGCGTCGGGTGGGGCCGTCCGCGCTGCGGTTCGCTGCTCAGCGCTGCGTCTCGCTGACGGGGTGCTCGGGGCCGGGGTGCCCGTCAGCCAGCGTCTCTCGGAGGCGCTCCTGCGTCAGCCCCGGGCTGCTCGACAGCCTGGTGTCCGCGTGGGGATCGTCCGATCGGGCGACCGACTGCGCATGGGCCGCCTCGGGGCGCGCCTCGCTCACGGGGTGGCGGCTGCCAGGCCGGCCCGTTGCGAGCGTCGAGCCCTGGCCGATCTCGGGCGGAGACGCCGCGTGCGCCGGCCGCGGCGGGGGCGCTCCGGCAGAGCGCGGCGTGAAGAGGTCCGCCCAGTCCGGCAGGTGCCGCTGGAGCCGCCCGCGCTCGGCGTCGGGCAGCGCCTCGCCGATGACCTGGCAGACGGCCTGGGCGTGCTCCATGCCAAAGCCGCGCGGCGCGCCCTCGCGGCGGGCGATGCGGTCGTAGAGCTCGTCGCGATCGAAATCGCCCTGGTACGTGGCGCCGCGCACCGCGGCGGCGACCGGAACCGGCAGCCCACCGGCGACCGCGGCCGCCTCCTCCACGAGCAACCGCTCGCCGAGCGTCCGTGCTGTCACGGCGATCGCACGCTCGGCCTCATCGCGGCCCTCGAAGCCGGCGCGGCGCTGCACCTCCTCGACGAAGCGGTCGTAATCCATGAGGGGCCTCCTTCCGGAGACGATCCTTTGCGAGGCCCGTGCCAGGCGCGTGCGCAGGGTGAAGGATCCGGCCGGCAACCTCAACCTGGGTCGGGTCGCCCCACCTCGGCCGGCAACCTCAACCTGGGTCGGGTCGCCCCCTACCTCAACCTGGGTCGGGTCGTCCCACCTCAACCTGGGTCGGGTCGCCCCCCTACCTCAACCTGGGTCGGGTCGTCCCACCTCAACCTGGGTCGGGTCGCCCCACCTCAACCTGGGTCGGCGATCTCAACCCAGGTTGGGTCGCCCGCCTCGGATCGTCTCGCGCAGCGTCAGCCCGATGCAATGCTTCAGGCCCGCCTGGAGGTCCGATAGCGTCGTGATCTCGGCAAGATCGACCCCGAGCGAGACGATCGTCTGGGCGACGCTCGGCCGGATCCCGGTAATGATGCCCTCCGCGCCAAGGAGCCGGATCGCGCGGACGAGATCGACGAGGTAGCTCGCCGTCTTCGTGTCCACGGCCTCGACCCCGGTCAGGTCCAGCAGCGCATAGCGGGCCCCGGTGCGCACCACCGCCTGGAGCAGACTGTCCATCACCTCCGCCGTCCTCGCGCTGTCGACCACGCCGATCATCGGGAGCGCCAGCACGCCCTTCCAGACCTGCAGGATGGGCGTCGAGAGCTGGCGGATGACCTGCTGCTGCCGCTCGATGATCGCCAGCCGCTCCCGGAGCTCCCTCTCCGCGCGCCGTGCCTCGGTGAGATCGAGAGTGATGCCGACCACCGAGTCCACCTCGCCCCCCTCCCCTCGGACCGGGACGAACCAGTTCTCGATGGGCTTTCCGTCCGCTTCCATGACGTTGTGCATCGGCTCCCCTCGAAGTGCCCTGCGCAACCCCCCGGTCTGGTGCTCCTTGTAGATATCGAAATTGTTCAGCCCCACGAGCTGTCCTGGCTTCATGCCGGCCGCCGCGAGCGCCTTGCCGTCGTAGTAGGTGAACACGCCGCTGGCATCGCAGGCCCAGACGACGACATCGAGGTTCTCGACGAGGGCGCGGAGGATGTGCTGGTGCTCCGCCTGACGCCTGGACGCCTCGAGCTCGGCCGTCACGTCGCGGCCGATGCACACCACGCCCACCGCCTCGCCCCGCGCATCGAGCACGCGATGGTGAACCCACACGACGGCCACGTCGCCCCCGTCGCTCCGGGCGTGACGCAGGCGTTGCTCCCCGCAGTCCTCATCCAGCAGCCGCTGCCACAACCCCGCGCCCTCGGGGACAGGAAGCAGCTCGGCGATGGATCGACCCATCGCCTCCTGCCTCGAGAACCCGAGCCGTCGCGCGGCGCCTTCGTTCCACGCCGTGATCGCCAGATCCAGCCCGTATTCGACCACCGCGAGCGGCGATCGCGCGAGAGTGTCCACGTGTGCGCTCATGTTCAGGTGCCCCGCCTGCGATGAGCCGGCGGCCTCGGCTGTGCAGCCTAACCTCACGACCTGTCGGCAAATCAAGCCTGAAGGGGCGCCCGCGTGGAGGCGCGGATCACATCTCGTCGCGGCGCTGCCGTTGGTCCAACACGTGTGTAATATGCGCGACAACCCCGATGAGGCGCTAGCCCTCACCGACGCGGCCCGCGCGCGCCTTGAGCTGCATCCGCAGCGCCTCGACCACGTGGTCGCGCAACGCGACGGTCTTCCTCGGCAAGTGCTGGCCGCTCGGAAACACGAGGAAGACGCCGCCCGTCGGCGCCGTCCAGCGCGGCAGCACGCGGACGAGCGCTCCAGCGAGCACGTCCTGCTGAACGAGGAACGTCGGGAGCAGGCCGATCCCACCGCCGTTGCGCACCACCTCGCGCGCGAAGAACCCGTCGTTCACGAGCCAGCGGATGCGGAGCCGCGCGCCGGCGCGCGACATCGCGTCTCGCCCGGACGTGCTCGTCTTGATGAGCGCCACGCCATCGTGCCCCGCGAGATCCTCCAGCGTCCTCGGCGTCCCCCGCGCGGCCAGGTACGCGGGCGAGCCGTAGAATTGCAGGTGCAGCTCGCCCACCTTGCGCGCGACCAGCGTCGAGTCTCGCGGCTGCTTCGCAAGAAACCGGAACGCAGCGTCGTACCCCTCTTTCACCAGATCCACGGGCTGCGTCGACAGGTGCATCTCGACCGTGATGCGCGGGTAGCGGCGGCAGAAAGCGGCGAGGATCTCCGCCAGCACCTCGGTGGCAAAGTCCGCCGTCGCGGTGAGGCGCAGCGTGCCCGACGGCTCGTCCTCAAGCTCCGGGATCCCCTCGATGGCCTCCGTCAGCGCCTTGAGCCGCGAGCCGAGGCGGTCCACCAGCGCGTGCCCGGCCGTCGTCAGCGCCACGCTGCGCGTCGTCCGCTGCAAGAGCCGCACGCCGAGCGACGCCTCCAGCGACGCGACGCCCCGGCTGACCGTCGACTTGGGCACCCCCAGCCGGCGCGCCGCCTCCGTGAAGCTCGCCGTCTCGGCGACCGCCGCGAAGACGGAGAGGTGGTTCAGATCCATTGTTCCCATTTCGGCACACAGTAGCCAATTTCTGCGTGTTGCACCAGATTCGAGACAGAGACAAACATCCGCTCAACCTCGTCACAAGGAGCTCTCACCATGTCTCAGCCTCTCCTCGTCACCGGCGCGAACGGCCAGCTCGGGCGGCGCGTCGTCGATCTCTTGCTCGCGCAGGGCGCAGGGCCGCTCATCGTCACGACCCGGCACCCGGAGAAGCTCGGCGAGCTCCGCGCCCGCGGCGTCGAGGTGCGGCGCGCAGACTTCGATGCTCCCGCCTCGCTCGCGGAGGCGTTCGCCGGCGCGGCGCGCCTCTTGCTCATCAGCACCGACGCGCTGGACCGCCCCGGCCGGCGCATCGCGCAGCACCTGAGCGCGCTCGAGGCCGCGGCGAAGGCGGGCGTGCGGCACGTGGTCTACACGTCGCTGACCAACCCCGGGCCAGGCTCGCCGATCACGATCGCGCCCGACCACCAGGCCACCGAGGACGCCCTCGCGGAGAGCGGGCTCGGCGCGACCGTCCTGCGCAACAATCTGTATACGGACTTCCTCATGGCCTCGCTGCGGCGCGCGCTGGCAACAGGCCAGCTGGTCGCCGCGGCCGGCGACGGCAAGGTCGGGTATGTCACGCGCGAGGACTGCGCTCGCGCTGCAGCCGCGGCCCTGACGGCCGATTTCGACGGCCAGCGCGTGCTCGATATCACCGGGCCGGCGGCCGTGTCCCAGCGCGAGCTCGCGCAGATCGCCTCGGCTGTCACAGGCAAGTCGATCGACTACGTGCCCGTGCCGCGCGATGCGCTGGAGCAAGGCATGCAGAAGGCCGGGATGCCTCCGGCGATTGCCGAGCTGCTCGCCTCCTTCGACGAGGCGATCGCCCGCGGAACGCTGGACGTGGCCACGAGGGCGGTGGAGGAGCTCACCGGCAAGCCCGCGGAGGACATGCGGAGCTACCTTGCGCGCCACCGGGCAGCGCTGCTCGCGCCGGTCGAGGCCTGATCAGGCGGGGACACCGATGGCGAGCGTGTAGACGACAGACTCGTTCACCCCATCCATGCCGAGGAGATCGTCGATGCCGCGGTCATAGAAGCCGCCCAGCGGAACGCCGCCGAGCTGAAGCGACTGGGAGGCCAGCAGCACGTTTTGCGCCAGATGCCCGGCTTCGATCAGCGCGAACCGGTACCCTCGGAGCCCGTATTTGAACCGATTTCGCCTGAACATCGCCGCGATCAGCAGGACCACGCACGCGCCCGTCACGATCTCGGGAGCGACCATGGAGCCGCATAGCTCCTCCCGGCAGTCGCCGGCCCGCACCTGTTCCAGGGCGTGCTGGAAGGGGTCGTAGTGGTACACGCCACAGGCAACACCGTCGACCCGGAGGACCGCGCAGTAGAGATCCAAGGGGTAAAGCGCGCCTCCTGAGGGGACGGTCCGCATCGTCATCGGGCTCGCGGGAACCGTGTGGGTGATGCCATACCCGGCGTACACGAGGCTCGAGAGTGCCTGTGCGTCGATTTGCGCGCCGCTGAACTGGCGGATCGATCTGCGCTCCCGCAGGAGCGCCGTGAGGCCCACATCGGGCAGCGCCGGTCCTGGCAGTTGAATCGCCTCGCCGAGCACGTACCGCTTGGTTGACCTCGCCGTCGAGCGCTGAAACTGCGCGCTCGTCTCCAGGAGCGTTCTACCAGCGGCCTCCTCGCCGAGGATGCTCGGATAGAGCTTGGAAGCCTCATGGTAGGTCTCGGCCGGGTCATCCAGCTCCACCTGGTCTCCATAGACCAGCTCCGCGACGTTGACCGTGGCCGCATCGGCTTGACTCAATTTCATCATGTCCCCCTGTTGACGCAGTCAGCGCGCCACGGCGCCGTGCCGCTGTCCAGCGCGGTCCGTCTCTTCAGCTCGTTCAACGACGGGCGTCGTGGATGACGCCCGCTCGTCCCTCTCTCGCATGAGCTCACGGGAACGGGTGCGGATGGGCGTTGATGTCTGCAAACGAGAGAGGCCGGGAGCGGAGCCCCGCCTCGTACGCCGCATGGTAGAGCCGCTTGCCGCCGAGGAACCGCGCGGTGTGGGGCGCGTCCAGCCGGCAGAGCTCCGGGCAGATCACGCGCACCACCCACAGCCCGGCGTCGCGCACATCCGGTGACGTGATGTCGACGAGATATGCGCCGACGCCTCGCCGCGCGAGCGCTCGCACGGCCGAAGCGGTCTGACCGAGCACGTCCGTGCCCTCCAAGGGGGGCACGTCGCCGAGGTGGCGCCGCTCTCTGCTTGCATCGAGGAACGCGGAAGACGCGGCGTTCTCTCGCAGCGCATGGTAGAGCGCATGATCGTCGAACGTGCGGACTTGATGCGCCTCCAGCGCGCGCCGCCCCCTGGGAAGAGCGCTCAAGAGCTGCTTCGCCAGCACCCTGGTCTGGAAGGCTTCGCGCAGCGCCTTCCGTGCAGCCTCCTGACCGGTCGCCGCGCTGGCAGCGCCGACGGTCAGCGCAGGCTGCCCGACCCGAGCGCATCGCGTCACGCCAATGGCGGTCGGCACGCGGAAGAAGGCGCTCGCGTCGAGCGTGGCATAGCGAATTCCCTCGGCGGCCGGAACCACTCGCTCGTCATGACGAAGCGAGTCGTCTCTCTGCCAATCCAGGAGCGGCAACTCCAATCGATTGTTCCATGCGAGCATGAACGCGTCGCGCTCGATGACCTCCATCAGCGCGCTGAACGCAGCTTCTTCCAGCGTGCCGCCCAGCGCGGTCCCGCTGCTGGTCGAGTAGGCGATCTGCGGCTCGCCGCGCGCGAGGTGTGAGCCCATGAACGTCAGCTGGGCCGGCAGCCACGCGGGCATCCCATCCTGGATAGACCAGCCACGCACCCACCGCACCCGGGTGCGCGAGGTGAAGGGCACATAGGGGAAGTCGCTCGACGCGTACTGCGATGGATGAAACAGGGCGAAGCTCTCCGGCTCCGGCGCTGCCCCGTCCAGCTCCTCGTACGAAGAGAACACAAGATCGCCCGCAGGCACGTAAAACGACGAATATCGCTCGACGGCTTCGGCGACCGCCGCCACCCAGGCCGCCTCTCGATCGGGATGCACGGCGTTGGACATGACCTCGCTCGGCGCGCCGACCAGATCCGAGATGTCGCCCGTGTGGGCGCCAAAGTTGAAGAAGCGACAGTCATCCGGAGCGCGGAGCAGCTCGACGGTGTCGCGCACCACACCCGTATAGGGAGACACGAGGGTGCGCAGCCTGCGGGCGACCTCGGAGAGCGACGTGCGTTGCGCACGCTTCAGCGCGACGTGACCACGCGCCAGCTCGTCGCCTGGGGAGCGGAGCAGAGCAAACATGTTCATGGCTCTGTTCCTGCCTGCTGGGCGTACCAGGGGCTGGGGGCGCTCGCAGCGGCGGCGGCGCTGCATGCCGAGCACCGGGGTACGCGGTACGTCATGTGCATGTCGCTACGGACGGTTTGACCTGGGTTGACCGCGTAAAACCTCCCGGGCAAGAGCGGGTCCCGCGAGACGATCCAGCGGGCCACGAGCAACGCGGCGAGGCCGCTCACGATCGCCAGCATCGCACTCGGCAGTGGGAAGCTGGGCGTGCTGCGCTCCAGGGCCCAGTATTGTCCGCGATACGCGACGTTCGAAGCGAGGCGCAGCCGGTAGCACTCGTAGCAGCAGGTTGCGTGCGGGAGGTAGAGCGGGCCCACCGCGGAGAACCGGCTGTCGTACGCGAGCACTTGCATCCAGGGGATACCTCGACGCAGCGCTTCCGTGTTCCAGTGCGCCACCCACTCGAGCTCGCCTCGATCCGGAGCGACCACGACGAGGTTCGCCGAGGCCAGCTCGCCCGCCCCGGCATCGAACGACCTCCGCTGCACGCCCGTGACCCCGGAGAGGCTCACCTGGCGCGCTATCTCGTCGGCAAGAACGCCGGCACCGACGACCGCCACGCTGGCATCGCTCAACCTTTGCTGCGTGAGGGATTCCGGCTCGTCATCGCGGTATGCCGCGTGGAAGCGGGCCGATTCCCGGACGGGCCGCGGCACCGAGGCCCCGACAGGAGAACCGCTCGTGAGCACCCCTTTCTCGGCCAGCAACTGCAAGGCGTTCGCGGTGGCGGGCTCGATGGCTTTTCCCATGTACTCGATCACTTGCTCGACCGTACGTGTCCCATCGAGGATCGGAAGCAGCACCGGCAGCAGCTTGCTCGCGGCTTTGCCTTGAAAGCAGAGCGCCCTCTCTCCGTGCTGGAAGATCACCGCATCATCCGTGATCGCGACCCGATACCAGGTCTTGACACAGGGAAACTCAGGGACGTCGTCTAGCTTGTTCATACTCACTCATGAGCTTCTTCGCGCAGCGGAGCTGGCGGCGAGGCCTCACCACTCCGCCAGCGCCGGCACACAGGGCGCTGACTGGGGCAGAGCCCGTCAGGAATCAAGGGAGCGCCGGACAAGGCCCCTCATCTGACGAGGAGCCCTGCCCGGTCTGATAGCGTTGTCCGTATCAACCGATGCAGAGGATGCTGCTACTGCTGCTGCACGCGGCGATGCCGACGAAGACGATGGCCTTCGCAGCGCCGTGCTCATCGACGGTGAGGTCCATCAGGTCATCGACCAACCGTTCAAACATTTGCGCTCATCTCCTGCTTCGCCAGATTTCAGCGACCGAGTGCCTGACACACCTTCGTCGAAGATGACTCAGCCGACAGGCACGACATCGAGAACATCTGTGCCGATCGGGATCTCAGCGATGCCATCTCGACGTGATGTCCTGGAATCGTTCGATCAGTTGTCGGTCATGTTCGATTCCTTTCTGCCATCGGTTACATCTGGGCACCATGGCAACCGATGTGCCAGCCGCGAAGGTGTGCCCAGCCTCGCCTCGCGACCGATGAACCGCAGAGCAGAGCGGGCATTCTCGGTCGGCCGCCGCAGGACCGGCCGAGCGGGCTGGAACACAAGCATGCGCAACCTCCTGCGCGATCGAGCAAAGCCCTACCGATGCGCCGCGCGCTTGGTGCGAGACGCGCTGGTGTCAGCCAGGATCGCCGACCTATGCCGCGGCGCGAGCCAGACGGGCGAGCACCTCGCGTTCCTGCACCTCGCCCACCGAGACCGGCAGCGAGAGCGCCTCCTCGGCCTCGGCGTGCCCGCCGCTGCAGAGCGGGCGAACGGCTCCTGGGCGAGCGCAGTGCAATCTGTTTCGCAGATTTCCTGAAATTGGACGCGAAACTCCCTTACGCTGGCCTCCCGGGATCTGCTTGGAGGAGGAATGTTCATGCGTCGATGGTCCGTTCTGCTGTGCGCTTCAGCTGTCGTTGCATGTGGTTCGGGGGACGACTCGCCGGGGTACAACGCGTCGGGCGGCGGCGACATCAGCTCAGGAGGAGGCGGAAGCGGGGGGGACGGGGGAAGCGGCGGGAACGGCGGGCTCCCGCACGGGTTTCGCTATGGCGCCAACCTCGGCCACCGCAACGCGGACTGGGGAGACGACAAGGAGGCCACGCTCGCGGCGCTCGCGGGTGTCCGCAGCCTGCGCATCAAGCTGCCGGCGGCCCATTTCGCGAGGTGGGGATACGAGATCGAGGTCGGGGACATTCAATCGTATGCGTCCCTCGGCATGGGGGATCATATCGGATTTCTCATCGGCTCCGAGTCGGTCGATCTGACGGTGGCGCCGGCTGACGCGGAGGACTGGCAGAACGAGTACTATATCCCGAAGAGCCTTTACGAGCCGATCTTCTCGGCCGATGGAACGGTGAATCCGGGCAATGCGTGGGCATCTTACGTGTATCGGACCGTCGACACCTACAAGACATGGGTCAAGCTGTGGCACGTGTGGAACGAGCCCGATTGGGTGGCCGACTGGCGCGTCACCGAGACCTGGAGGACTGAACCGCCGAAGGCCGCCGATCTCCCCCGATTCAATGGATCAATATTTGATTATATACGAATGCTGCGCGTCACGAAGGAGGCCGCGCGCAAGGCGGATCCGAACGCGCGGATCGCGACGGGGGGCATCGGATACCCCTCGTTCCTCTCGGCGATCCTGCGCTACACCGACAACCCAGACGGCGGGGCGGTCACGCCAGATTACCCGGAGAAGGGCGGCGCCTACATCGACGTGCTCGATTTTCATTATTACCCGATCTTCAGCCCGAAGAGCTCGGATGCGTCGGTCGACGATTTCCTCGCATCGAAGGACGCTTTCGCCGCGACGCTCGCCGACACCGGCGCGGAGGTGGAGGGGTGGAATGTCTCGGAGAACGGCGCGCCGCTCGCGCCGACGCCGGAGTACCCGGAGGTGGGGAGCCCGGAGTACGCGCGGAATTACCTCATCAAGATGATGACGATGGCGCAGGCGCACGGCATCGGCGGCGTCGATTGGTTCATTCTATCGAACGGCGAGGACGGGAGCGACGACGTGTTCGCGCACATGGGGCTCTACAACGATGTCGGCGCCCTCGCGAGCGTGGATCAGGCCACCAAGACCGACCTCGGCAAGGCGTATACCACCCTCAACGAGGTGCTCTTCGGCGCGTCCTACGATGACAGCGCGACCAGAGAGCTCGCGCTGCCGCGGGGCGCTCGGGGCGCCGTGTTCACGAAGGACGGCAAGCGCCGGATCGCCCTCTGGGCTGTGACGGCGAGCAGCACGGAGGACGCGTCCGCGAGCGTCGAGTTCGCGACGGCAACGGGGTTCGAGGTCCACGCGTGGGACGGTGCGAAGAGCTCCGCCGATGCGAGCAACGGCAAGGTGACGCTCGCCCTCTCAGGCAGCCCGGTGCTGCTGATCGAGCGGTGACGCCCCGGCGGGGCGACCCGACCCAGCCCGACCCGACCCAGGTTGCGGCAGCCCAACCCGACCCAGGTCGAGCCCGACCAGCCCAATCGACCCAGGTTGCGAGCCTACCCCGCCGGACCGGGTTGAACTGCGGTAACGCGGCAGGTTCAGCCGAGCTGAGCTCTACTCATGGCGCGATCGGACCCCGGCGAGGCGAGCTTAAAGCCAAGCTGGGCTAATCGCTATGTTCGTTTTTCGGCACGAAACTCCCCGTTCGATCACGCAGAGCCGATCGCAACCCCTCCGGACCCACTCCTACGCATTCGAAACGGCATCGTCCCTGCAAATCCCATTGCGTACAATGCCGCACGACGATCTGCCGCCCACACCACCGGCCCCAGACGGAGGCGCCCCACGACGAGGCACGGATGCCCTCGTCCGTCCCGCCCGCCTCCCTGCAGCGCGCCGCCGCTGTGGCTCTACATCGTGAGCACGACGTCGGCCACGCTGGCGCCGTGAAACGTGCGCATCCACCACGTCCCCGCAGGGAATACGGCACTGCGTACGCCAGCATGCCATCGCTCGAGTGCCGCACGGTACAACGTTCGAAACGCACGCACAGCGGCACCAGCGATTCGCCACGCGTCTCCCTGCTCGCGACCAACCGCAAACGTCGGATTGCCGTCGCGCAGCGGCTCGAAGCTCGTCACGCGCTCGTAAGGGGACACCTTGCTGACTTTCTCGGCGCCCAAGAAGCGACGTCCTTGCCGCTGCACCTCCGCGCAGGCCCGGGCTTCCTGTCGCTCGAGCTCAGCAGAAACGTCCTGGCGAAAGCCCTCCGCGCTGTGCTCCTCGATAGCCGGCGGCAGCGCGAGCGAGACCGTCACCTCCTCGGGCCACTGGGGGTTTTCCGGGTCGAGATACACCGAAGGTCGTGCCGCACGCAGCACGCCGCGACCGAGCTCGTCCACATCTACCTTGGCGCCCGGCCACTCGCGAGCATGCTGCACCAGGCCAGCTGCGACGGGATTCGCCATGACATAAGCGATCTTCTCCACCACCGCCGCGCGCGTCAGCAGCCGCACCACGCTCGTGGCCTCGTGGTCCCACACCGGGCCTTCCCATCCGCGAAGCACCTTCGTGCCAAGCGCGACGATGCGATGGAAGAATTGCAAGAACCGCGGCAGGACACCCCGCGAGTCGGTCACGACCAGGTGCAGATGCGTTGACATGGCGCAGAGCGCATGGACCTCGATGCCGTAACGGTGGGTCGACACCGCGAGGACGTAGACCAGGAGCTGGGTGATCGCCGCATCCGGGCGGAAGAGCAGGTGCCGGCGCAGGACGCGACGGGTGATCAGGTAGGTGGCTCCGGCAGCGATCTCGCGGGGCTGGCTCATGACAGGCGCAACAAGACAAGCGCCGTGCCAGGGATTTTCGCCAATCATTTCGCTGCTCGATCAGGCTTCGGGGGTGGCGGCCGCCTGGCGGTCCGCCACCTGAGCTGGAGCCGTTGCTTACTCTCTGGCCTGACCCGAGTTGCTGTTAGTCCGACCCAGGTCGGGACGCCAACCTCGGTCTGCCAAAACCTGGCCTACCGCCAACCTGGGTCGGATCCGGTCGGTCGCCCCCAACCTGGGTCAGGTCGTCATGATAGCGTCCGCTCATGGAGCTCCGCCTGCGCGGCCTCACCCACCTCGACCCGCTTGCCGTCCCGCTGCCCCACGGCACCGAGGTGACAACCCGGGTTGACCGCATCCTCGGCGATCGCCGCGTCCCGCAGGGCGCCATCGGGCGTGTCGTCGGCTCGGCCGGCGCGGAGCTCGACGTGATGCTCGTCGGCGTGGGCGTCGTCCGCTACCGCCGGGACGAGCTCGTCCCGCGCAAGACCGGCCAGGTGCGGCACGCGGAGCGGCGCAGCGCCGCCTGGGACGCCCTCCGACCCGCCGTGGTCCTCGAGGCCGTCGTGGGCTCGCGCGCTTGGGGGCTCGCGAACGAGGGCTCCGACACCGACCGGCGCGGCGTCTTCGCTCTCCCTTTCCCCTGGACCACAGGCCTCGCCGAGCCGCCCAGGGACCTCGTAAGCACCGACGGCAGCTCCTCCTACTGGGAGATCGAGAAGGCGATCCGCCAGGCCCTGCGCGCCGACCCCAACACCCTCGAGCTGCTCTTCGTCCGGACCGCCGAGGCGCGCGACGACATCGGCGCGTGGCTCCTCGAGGCGCGTGATGCGTTCGTCTCCTCGGCCATCTACGGCAGCTTCGGCCGCTACGCCCTCTCCCAGCTGAAGCGGCTCTCGCAGGCGCACCGCCTCGCCGAGCACCGAGAACGGGTGCTCGACTGGCTCGCCGACGACCCCTCGCTGGCGCTCGACGACGTCGCCCGGAAGCTCGCCGCCGTCAGCCCGCGCGCCGCGCCCACCCAGGTTGACCGGGAGCTCCAGGCGAAGGTGTACATCAAGCAGCTCTACCGCTCGCTCCACGACCAGGGCCTCCTGCCCGCCCGCGACTTCGCCTCGCTCGTGGCCTTCGCGCGCGTGGGCAGGGCCTCGCTCGATCCCGCCCGCGACCTCCGCCCCAAGAACGCCTACAACCTGGTTCGCCTGATCGCGACCGCCATCCGATGGCTGCGCGACGGCGAGGTCGATCTCGTGGTGCAGGGAGACCTGCGCGAGACGCTCCTCGCCATCAAGAGCGGCGCCTGGCCGCTCGATCGCACCATCGAGCTCGCCGAGGCGATGACGCCCGACCTCGAGGCCGCGCGGCACGCGACCAGGTTGCCGCCGCACCCCGACGTGCCCCGCGCCGACGTGCTCCTCCGGCGGGTCCGCGAGGAGATCGCCCGCCGGCACCTCGCGGCGGAGCCCGGCCCCCTCGGCAAGGACGCTCCCCCCGCGCCGGTCGCAACCTGGGACGACGGAGACGCGGCCCCCACGCCCGGCAACGAGGAGAGAAAGGACGACGGATGAACCCCCAGGTGCTCGAAGCAAAGCAGCAGGAGGTCGCGGCGCGCGTCATCGCCGAGGAAGAGGCCAAGCGTTCGCACCTCGTCATCGCCCTGAGCGGCGCCCACGCGTACGGCTTCCCCTCGCCGGACAGCGACCTCGACCTCAAGGCGGTTCACGTCGAGCCGACCGAGAAGCTGCTCGGACTGTTCCGCAGCAACGCGAGCCCCGAGCGGATGCAGGTCATCGACGGCGTCGAGATCGACTACACCTCGAACGAGCTCCACCCCGTCCTCATCGGCGTCCTCCAGGGCAACGGCAACTACATCGAGCGGATCCTCGGCCCCCTGCAGCTCCACGTCGATCCCGACCTCGCCTCGCTTCGCCCGCTCGTCGCCGCCGCGCTCTCGCGCCGGATCTTCCGCCACTACATCGGCTTCGCCACGAGCCAGCTCCGCGCCTGGGAGGCGGGAGGCCGCTCGTCGGCGAAGAAGCTCCTCTACGTCCTCAGGACCACGTTGACCGGCGCCCACGCCCTCCGGACGGGCGAGATCGTCACCGACGTCACAACGCTCCTCGACCCCTACGGCTTCAGCGCCGCGCGCGAGCTGGTCGAGGCCAAGCGCGCCGGAGAGCAGGCGCCGCTCGCTCACGACGTCGCCGAGCGCTGGGCCGAGCAGATCGCCCGCGCCTTCACGACCCTCGAGGCGGCCCGCGATCACGCCGTGCTGCCGGAGGAGCCGCCCAACCAGGGTGAGCTCAACGACTGGCTTCTCGCGCTGCGCAAGGCGCGGCGCTGAGGCGCGGCGAGGGCTCGCAGGCCCGTCCACCAGCGTGCGCACACGGGCACGCCGGTGCGTCGATCCCTGGACGGCCCAGGGCGGCTCCACGCTCGTTCCCGCGCCGGATGCCCGGCCAGCCCCGGTCTCACCGGGGCAGCGAGCAGCCGTCCCCGCACGCCTTGCGGCCGTCGCCGCACTTCACCGCGGGCCCCTGCCCCACGCAGGTCACCGGGCATCCTCCCCCGGCATTGGAGCACGACACCGCGCACGAGCCCATGCACATCACCTGGCACCCTCCGACCCGATTGCACCTCACGACGCTCCTGTCGCCCACGACGTGGGCGCACTTGTTGACGTCCTCGCAGGTGATCGAGCACCCTGCGCCGCAGGTGACCTGGCACGTCTCCGCGTTGCGGCAGTCGGTGGAGCAGCCGTCAGCGCACGTCGTGCTGCACACCTTGCTCCTCGCGCAGGAAGACTGGCAATCACCGGCGCAGTGAATCGCGCAGTTCTCTCGATCGGAGCAGCTCGGCCTGCAGCTGGACGCGTCACCGCACGTCAGCAGGCAGCTCACCGGCACGTTTCCCGGACTGCCGCCCGGGCAAGTGCAAGGCACGCCCGGCGGGCAGCCGGCGGGGTCGACCGCGAGCGCCGCAGCGCTCCGGGCCTGCGCGACATCCGGCAGGGACACCGGCGCGCCGCTGTCGCCAGCGTCACCGGCGCCTTGGTCGCGGGAGGGCCAGAGCAGCAGCACCATGCCGACTCCCACGCAGAAGAGGAGCACCCCCACCCCGCCGACGACGGCGATCTGCGTCGCTCCCGGCGCGCGCGGCCCCCGCCCCCGGGGCGCGGCCCCCGCCCCCGCCGCCCCCGGATAAGGCTGCCCCGGATGAGCCCCCGTCGAGGCGGCCACCGCCGCCGGCATCACCCCCCCCGGAGGGCGCGCGCTCGGAAACTGCGCCCCCACCGGCGGCCCGTCGGGGATGGCCCGGCCGTACGCGCGCGTGCGCTCGTCGATCGCGGTCAGCTCCCCCGTCGCGAAGGGCGGCTCCTCGCCCCGTCGCAGCGCGCGCACGTCGGCGAGCATCGTTTGCGCGTCCGGGTAGCGCCGCTCGACCTGAAAGGCGAGCGCGCGGTCCACGACGCGCGCGACCCGCGGATCCACGCCCGGCGCCACCGTCAGCAGCGGAGGAGCCGGCGTCGTGCCCCTCTTCACGAGGAGCTCTCCCTCGGTGAGCCCATCGTCATCGTGGACTCGACGGTTCGCGAGCACGGTGAACATCGTCGCGCCCACCGCGTAGAGGTCGGCCCGCCCGTCCACGTTCCTCCCCAGGATCTGCTCGGGCGCCATGTAGCTTGTCGTGCCCAGCACCGCGCCTGTCCGCGTCTTCAGCCCCGAGCCGCCCTGCTTCATGCGCGCGATCCCGAAATCGAGCACCTTGAGCCGCCCATCGCGCGTCACGAAGAGGTTGTCCGGCTTGATGTCCCGATGGACGATCCCGGCGTCGTGCGCCGCCTTGATGACCTCGAGGAGCGTGTCCATGTGGGCGAGGAGCTCGATCAATGAGATCGTACCGAGCCGCAACACGCGCTCGCGGAGGCTCTCTCCGTCGAGCAGCTCCATGACCAGGAACGGCTCTCCTCGCTCGGTCACGTCGATGTCGTGGACCTGCACCGCGGCCGGGTGCCCGAGCCGCGCGGCGGCGAGCGCCTCCTGCTCGAAGCGGGCGCGGAGCTCCCGGGACACGGCGCTCTCCGGGTGCAGGATCTTGATGGCCACGCGGTGCCCCACGTGATGGGTGGCCGCGTAGACGGCCGCCATCCCCCCCGCCCCGATCAGCGCATCAATCCGCCATTTTCCATGGAGGGTCGTCCCGACGCGGGCTCTCAGCCGCTGGATCTCCTCCTCTTCCGCTTCCGACATCGGCGCGGAGGCTAGCACGGGCTGCCTCGCGGCCGGCTCGCGCGGAGGCCCCACGGCGCGCGCAGCGCCCTGTCACGCCCCCCGGCCGCGGCCGCGGCCCGCCATCTCCCACGCCGTCGCAACCGCCTCTTCCGCGCTCGCGACCGACACGATCCGATCCGAGCGCCGGTCATCCACGCGCCCCCCGGCGAGCTGCCTCGCCCAGCCCCCGCTCGTCGCGAGCGCGAGCAGCGGCTTGCCGAGCTGCCAGGCGACGGCGATCTCGCTCAGCGTGCCCGCGCCGCCGCCGACGACCACGACCACGTCGGCCGCGGCGACGACCAGGATGTTGCGCCCGATCTGCATGCCGGTCGGGACGACGATGTCCACGTACGGGTTGGCCGTGGACGCCTCGTACCCTGGCAGGATGCCCAGGATATCGCCGTCACGCCACGTCGCCGCCTCGCGCCCGCCGCGCGACACGGCGGCCATGACGCCCCCCAGCCCCCCGGTGACCAGCCGGAACCCCGCCTCCACGGCGCGCCGCCCGAGCTCGACGCACACAACCTCGGTCGCCGCGTCCACCGCGAGGCCGTTGCCGATCACCGCCATAACGGGGCGGCGCGGCACGTAGGGAGCGATGTCCCGCTTCGTGTCCTCCTCTTCTCGCTCGTCCCGATCGTCGTCGATCACGGCTCCGCTCCAGCGCCCGCTATTTCTTCAGCCGGCCGATGAGCTGATCGCCCAGATTGGGCTGATCGATCTTCCCGAACCAGACGCTCCACACGGCCTTCATGAAGTCCACGCCGGCGACGCTCGCGCTGCTGCCGCCGACCGCGACGGTCGTGCTCTTCTTCTCCGGATCGTACTGGATGGTGATGCGCGCCCCCTCCTTCAGCTCCCCCTGGAACGCGCCCACGAACGCCTTGATCTTGGCCTGATCCGTGTACCCGTTCATCGCGAAGGCGCCTGTCAGCGCGTCGTGGATCTTCTCCTTGTCGACGTCGCGCAGCATCTTCCAGACGAACTTCTTCGGGACGTCGGCGTCGATCACCGCCTGCTTCGATCGCGACGCCGGCGCCTGCTTCATGAAGTGGCTGATCTCGTAGACGTCGATGTCGATGAACGCGATCGTCTTGACGCGGACGCTGGTGCCCGTCAGCGCCCAGTCGTCGGCCCTGACCGGAGCGGCGGCGGCGAAGGTGAAGACGGCCGCGAGGGCGACGACCAGCGCCACGAGCTTCTTGGGAATGAGCTTCATCGGAGACCCCCTGGAGGGCGCGGGCCGGCCGAGCCCACCCGAGGGCACTGCTCCCCGGGCCTGCCGTTCGTGCGCCAGCTCGAGCTAGCCCCCGCGGCCGCGTGGAGTCAAGGCTCGCGCCGGCGCCGCGAGGGCGCTCGGTCACGTGGTCGCGTGTCGCCCGGCGTCGGGTCGCGCTACCGCTGGGCCGGGTAGAGCCCGTCCACGGCGTCGGCCCAGAGCTTGTTCATGGCCACCCGCCCGGCGGGATCCGGGTGCACCTTGTCGGTGAACCGGTCGGGGTGGTCCTTGAACCACGTATACAGATCCGCCCCAGGAGGGAGGCCGTTCGCCTCCGTCAACGCGTCGATCGCCTCGTTGAACACCGGGACCGCGTCGTGGTTGCCGTCCGGCGAGAACGGGATGTGCGCGAGCACCGGGACGCGGCCCGCTGCCTCGATCTTGTCGATGATCTGCTGCAGGTTCGCCTTGAAGGTGCTCGGGTCGGTCTGGCCCCAGGAATCGTTGGTGCCGTAACCGATGGCGAAGTAGTGGAAGTCGGGGTTCATCTCCAGGACGTCATCGATGCGATCGAGCGCGCTGGGCTTGTCGGTGCTCTTGGTGAGCTCTCCCCCGATGCCGCCGTTGATCATCGCCGGATAGTGGGCCGGGTGCGCCGCGTGCACGTTCTCGGCGAAGCTCGGCTGCGTGGCCGGGGTGTCGCGGTCATAGGCGAACGCCGTGATGCTGTCGCCCAGGAAGAACCACGTGTCCTCCGCGCCCTTCGAGATGTCGTGCACGTCGATCTCGTCGAGCTGCACGCCGGTGTCGTCGGTCGTCGCGGGGGCCGCGGTCACGACGAGCCGGACCCAGCTCTTGCCGCCGAAATCGAAGCTGTGGGCGCGCGTGCGGACCGGGTTGTTGGTCACCTCCGCGACCTTGGTCCAGGTGCCGTCCGAGCCGTTCGTGGAGTCGCTCGACGTCTCCACGCGGTAGGCGCCCGGCGCCCCGTATTGCACGTCCGTGTAGTTGTAGTTGTACGAGGCCGTCCAGCTCAGGAGCAGCCGCTCGTACCCGGTGCCAACCTGGATGGCGACCCACGCAGGCGCGGCCGAGGTGGGCTTGCCCGCGATCCAGGTCCCTGCCGACCTGTACTTGCCGTCGTTGATCACCGACGCCGTCCCCGCCGAGGCGAAGGCCGGCTTGCCGCGGGAGATGATGGGATTGGGCACGATCCCCTGCGCGTCCGCACCGCCGCCGGTGCCGCCACCGCCCGTGCCGCCGCCGCCGCCAGTGCCGCCGCCACCCGTATCTCCGGCGCCGCCCGTACCACCGCCCGCGCCGCCCGTGCCCTGCGCGGTGGTGCTCCCGGAGCTCCCGGAGCTCGCTGACGAGCCGCCCGTGCCCCCGGAGCTCGCTGACGAGCCGCCGCCGCCGTCGTCATCCGAGCAGGCCGACAGGAGGACTACCGCCCCCACCGTAAGGGCCAGGAAAGGTGACTGGTGAAATGAACGAAAAGCCATCGAAACTGACCTCCAGCGCCGGGCACTCTGGGGCAGTTCGGCGCCACGATCAACAGCGGAGGCGACCTCCGTCATCGATCCACGCCGACAAAGTGAACCGGTAAAGTCACGTTCGCTGCATCACAGCTCGCAGCAGCTCAGGACGATACGCCAGCGGGCGGAACTATCAACTGAAACGGTAAATATCCAGAGATGTTCTCCGTAGCGCCGGTGGGACGGCAGATCCTCGCGACGGACGGCATCCGCGTCGAGCGCTCCCACACAAGCCAGCACGCACGACGAAAGGCGAGCGACGAGCGGTACCGTCAGGGCGCGCTCCGGCGACACCGCCCCAACCGGCGCGCTTGACAGGGACGACGGTTCCAGCGTCCATGCGCCAGGAGACAGCACGCGAGGGGTGAACCATTGAACGCCAAGAAAGAGCCGAGACCGCGCGCGCCGGGACGATCGAGGGCGGCAGGGCTGCTGGCGGGGCTCTTGGCGGTCGCCATGCCCCTCGCGGCAGCGGCGGACCCCGCGGGAGCTCCGGGCGCCCGCTCGGCGGCGGGAGCTATCGAGGGCCTGGCTCAGAGCGCCGCCCACTTCCGCCTGGCCAACGGCCTCGAGGTGCTCCTGGAGGAAGATCACAGGCAGCCGACGGTCGCTGTCGTCGTCGCGTACGAGATCGGCAGCCGGGATGATCCGCGGGGCTATAGCCAGCTGGCGCACCTCGTCGAGCACATGACGTACCGGGGCTCGCGTCACATGAAGCCGTTCGACGCCCTGAGCCTGCTCGAGCGAGCGGGGGTGCACCGCATGAACGGGGTCACGAAGCCCGACTACACCGCCTACTACGCGCTCGCGCCAGCGGCCGCGCTCCCCCTCGCGCTGTGGATCGAGAGCGAGCGCATGGCATTCACGCTCGAGCGCTTCAACGAACAGGCGCTCGCGCTCGAGCAGAAGATCGTGCGCAACGAGCTCTTGATGAAATATGGCATCGACGCGATGTTCCAGCGCCACACCTGGCGCGCCATCTTCGGGCAGGACCACCCTTACTCGGGCGCAGAGCTCCCTCTCAACGATCTGGACGCGATCGAGCTCCGGCACGCGCAGTGGTTCTTCCAGCAAGGCTACCGTCCGAGCAACGCGCGCCTGATCCTGGTCGGCGACATCGATCCACGGGCGACCCGCGCCCTCGTGGAGCGGTACTTCGGCCCGGTGGTCAATCCGAAAGCGCCGTTCGTGCGCCGGCGGACGGCCCCGCCCGCGTTCGCCACGGCGCAGCGGGTGACCTTCGAGAACGCGGTTTATCGTGAGCGGATCGAGATGTGCTGGGCCGCACCGCTCACCTCGTCGCGCGAGCGGGTCGCGGCGGGGCTCGTCGCCGACACGCTGGGGCAGCGGCTCTGGGCGCGCCTCGTCGACGATCAGGGGACCCTGTCGCGCGTCGCTGCGGACGTCGACGACCTGGACCTGGGATCGATGTTCTCCGTCTCAGCGACCCTGACGACGCACGCGACCCACGCCGGCGTTGAGGCGGCGATCGAGCGAGAAATCGGCCAGATGTGGAGCATGGACTGGGGCGCCCTGCTACCGGAGGTGAAGCAGACCGCGATCGTCCGCGAGCTCATCTCGCATGATGATCCGCTGGAGCGCGCGTTCCAACACCTGCAGTCGCTGCGCTCCACGTCGCGACCTTTCAACGTGGCACAGCGGATCGCTGAGATCCGCGGCGTCACCCCCGACGACGCGCTGCGCCTGCGGAGCTACTTCACGGCGAATCGGCGCCTCGTCGCCCGCCTCGTCCGCGTGGAGCCCGAGGATCTCGCGTCCCCTGAGGGCAACTTGACCGTCGACGCACGCTGAGGTGTCCGCATGAGACGAGCAAGCATGGGGTGGGCCGCGCTCTTCGGTGCAGCGCTCGCGGGCTGCAGCTCGCGGGTGGAGCTGCCTCCTCCCCTGCCGCCGCTCACGCCGACCCCGGACGCCGAGTTCCGCGCGAACGCGCCGCCCCTCGCGGCGGAGCCGACGCTGCGGGTCCACGACGTCCGCTCGGCCGAGCTCGAGAACGGCATGACGACGCTCGTCGTCGAGCGGCCCGAGCTGCCGCTCGTGACGCTTGTCTACGTCAACCGCGCGGCCCGCGACGATGGAGCGCCGAGCAACGCCGGGCTCGCGGAGCTCACGGCCCGGATGTTGAACGAGGGGACACGGCTGGAGAACGGCGAGGTCCTGCGCCGGCTCCGCATCAGCGGTGAGCTCCCCGAGTGGAGCGTGGGCTCCACCGGAACCGCGATCGCGATCACGACGCTGGCGTCTGGCGCCGAGAAGGCGGCATGGCTTCTGGCGCGACTCGTCCAGCACCCCGTCTTTGACGCCGACGCGCTCGAGAGCGCGCGCGGCGCGCAGTCCCAGGCGCTGTTCAGCCGCTCCCTCAGCATCTCTTCCCAGCTGAACGAGCTCGCCCTCGAGGGGCTGTATGGCGCTGATCACCCGCTGGCGCTGCCAATCAAGGCCTTTGGGAGCAATCTCAGGGGTTTCTCCGGGCACCAGGTGAGGAGCTTTTACTCGCGGCAATACGGCCCGCGCGACAGCGCGCTCATCGCCGTGGGCGCCGTGCAAGCCGAGGCGATCGTCACGCTCGCGCGCCGCCACTTTGGCGCATGGTCCCCAGCGCAGGGCCAGGTGCCGCCTGAACCAGCGCCGCCAGCGGTCGTCCCCCGCGGCGACCGGGAGACCCGGATCGGCGCGATCGCGGGTGGCACGTCTGACGCCAGCCTGGTCGTCGCTTTGCCATGCGGCGGCTTGTCAGACCCGGACGCCCTCGCTTTCGATCTCATCGCCATGCTGATCGGCGGGCTCAGCGTGTCGCGCTCTGCAGCCACGCTCCGGCACGACACAGGAATCAGCTATGGGGTGCACGCCGGGTGTTATCAACGCAGGACCGCTGGTGAATTCGTTATCCAGCTCAGCGCCGATCTCGATCGCGCAGGGGAGAGCCTGGAGAAGATCCTGACGGAGATCCAGCGGTTCAAGGGCTCTCCGGTGACGCTGGCCGAGCTGGAAGCGGCGAAGATGGGCTACCTCGGCAAGAGGGCCGCCGCCGTGTCGTCAACTCCGGGTCTGGCCGGGGCGCTCGCGGGCCTCTATCTGAATGCGCTGCCGCTCGACCACCTGGCGACGCTGGAGCGCCGGGTGCGCGCCATCAGCCCCGAGCAGGTGCAGCGCGCCGCGGCGCGATACTTTGACGCCCAGATCGGCATCGCCGTCTATGGGCCCCCGCGGTTGCTCCATGACCAGCTCGTGAGCCTCGGCGACGTCCAGTGGTCGACGCTGAAGGCGACGAAGTGACGACCACCACCTCCTGTACATCAGGGATCTACCCGCCCCCCGCCACCTCGCTCCAGTCGATGTCGAACCGCGCCAGGTACTTCCGCAGCCGGTCCGCGTCGTTGACGCTCTTCTTCTTCGCCCGCGACGCCGCGAACAGCACCCGCCCCGCCTCCGACAGCGACCGCGCGCTCTTCAGCACCCGAAGCACCTCGGCGAGCTGCACCCGGTCGAACGGGTCGAGCGCCGCCGCCCGGCGCGCGCCAAGCGCCGCGACAACGAGATCGTCCCCGTCGCTCCCCTCCCCCGCCGCGCCGCCCCTCACACCGCCCGCCGCCGGCGCTCGCCGCCAGGCCTCCATCAACCGCCCGATCTCCTCCTCCACGATCGGCACCCCGATCCTCCCCCCGGGCGCGAGCGTCGCCATCCGCGTCACCGCCGCGTTGAAGTCCCGGAAGTTGCCCGGCCACACCGCCTCTCGTGACGTCGCGAACTCGAGGAACCGCGCGCGCGCGTCGCGGCTCATCGTGAGCCGCACGCCGAGCAGCCGCCCCGTGGCGTCGAGCTCGTAATCGAGGTTCGGCTCGATGTCCTCGACCCGCTCCCTGAGGCCCGGGAGCCGGAAGGTCCACAGGTTGATCCTCGCCAGGAGGTCCTCGCGGAAGCGCCCCGCCGCCACCTCCAGCGCGAGATCCCGGTTGGTGCCGGCGAGCAGCTGGAACTCGCTCCTCACCTCCCTGTCCGAGCCGACCGGCAAGAACGCCTTCTCCTCGATCGCCCGCAGCAGCATCGCCTGCTCGTCCGCGCCGAGCTCGCCGATCTCGTCGAGGAACAGCACGCCCTCGTGCGCCTTGCGCAAGAGCCCCGGGCGGTCCTGGAGCGCTCCCGTGAACGACCCCTTCGTGTGCCCGAACAGCGCCGACATCGCCCCGTCGCCGCGGATCGTCGCGCAGTTCAGATCCACGAAATCGCCGCCCACCTGCCGGCGCCCCTTCTTGAGGTCGTAGATCTTCCGCGCGAGCTGCGATTTCCCCGCCCCCGTCGGGCCCATCAACAGGATGGGCGCCCGCGACGCGATCGCCACGTGCTCGATCCGCTCGATCAGCCGGTTGTACGCCGCGTTGCGCGTGTCGATGCCGCTCTTCAAGAACGACACCGCCTCGCGCTGCTCCTTCTGGAAGCGCGACGCGATGCGGTCGTACTTCGAGAGGTCGAGATCGATGATCGTGAACGACCCGGCCGCGAGCTCCTCACGATCGCGCTTCGGCGGCGACGTCTGGATGAGCCGACCCGGGAAGTACCGCGACTCCGTGAGCAAGAACAGGCAGATCTGCGCGACGTGCGTGCCCGTCGTGATGTGGACGAGGTAGTCCTCCCGGTCCGGCGCGAACGGGTACGCCCTCGCGAAGTCGTGGAGCGCGCCGTACACCGCCTCGAAGTCCCACGGATCGTCCACCTCGACCACGTGACCGCGGGTGTCCGTCTCCGGCGAGGCGTGCCGCACGTCGCCCATCACCGTCTCGGCCAGGCCCTCGAAGCGGCGCTGGTAGAGCAGCTCGAACCGGTCGACGATCAGGTCCTCATGCTGGCAGAGCGCCACGCTCGGGCGCCAGCGCGACCAGCGCTCCGGCGTCTTCCCGGTGTCCAGCGTCGGGCCGAGCATGCCGAGGACCACGGTGGTTTTGCGTGTCATAGAATTTTATCTAATCGATCTATACACAAGTCTAATCCGCAGGACCAGCGGCCCGCGATCGCCTGGATTTCGAGTGGCACGCGCCGTGCGATACGCAGGAACGACGGAACGACGGAACGACGGAGCACAGCGCGAACGAGCGTCGCGGCGCGGGCCGGACGGCTCGACCCCTCACCGGAGATCTTGCCATGGAGCGAAGCTACAACGTCATCCCCACGGACTCGGGCGTGCCCATCAAGGCGTGGACGGTCGGCGTGCCGTTCGAGACCGCCGCGGAGGCGCAGCTCAAGAACCTCGCCGCGCTGCCGTTCATCCACAAGTGGATCGCCGTGATGCCCGACGCGCACCAGGGCATCGGCGCGACCGTGGGGAGCGTGGTCGCGACGAGCGGCGCGGTCATCCCGGCGGCAGTGGGCGTCGACATCGGCTGCGGGATGATGGCGGCGCGCACGAGCCTCTCCGCGTCGCAGCTGCCGGACGCGCTGCGCGGGCTCCGGACGGCCATCGAGGGCGCCGTGCCGCACGGCCGCACCGACAACGGCGGGAAGAACGACCGCGGCGCGTGGCGCTCGCCGCCCCCCGCCCAGGTCGCGGCGTGGGCCGAGCTCGAGCCGCGGTACCGGCAGATCGTCGAGAAGCACCCGCGCATCGGGCGCGGCTACGCCATCGAGCACCTCGGCACGCTCGGGACCGGCAACCACTTCATCGAGCTCTGCCTCGACGAGGAGGACCGCGTCTGGGTCATGCTGCACAGCGGGTCGCGCGGCGTCGGCAACCGGGTCGGGAGCTACTTCATCGAGCTCGCCAGGCAGGAGATGAGGCGCTTCTTCATCAACCTGCCCGACGACGACCTCGCGTACCTGCCGGACGGGACGAGGCACTTCCACGACTACATGCAGGCGGTGTCGTGGGCGCAGGACTTCGCGGCGGTGAACCGCGAGCTGATGATGGCGCAGGTGATCGAGGCGCTCCGTGGCTCGGGCGAGCTGCCGCCCTTCGACGCGACCGTGGAGGCGGTGAACTGCCACCACAACTACGTGGCGCGCGAGCACCACTACGGGAAGGACGTCCTCGTGACCCGCAAGGGCGCTGTCCGCGCGCAGGCGGGTGATCTCGGGATCATCCCGGGCAGCATGGGCGCGCGGTCGTTCATCGTCCGCGGGCTCGGCAACCCGGAGAGCTTCTGCAGCTCGAGCCACGGCGCGGGCCGCGTCATGTCGCGGGGCGAGGCGCGCCGCCGCTTCTCCGTCGCGGACCACGAGGCCGCGACCGCGGGCGTCGAGTGCCGCAAGGACGAGGACGTGATCGACGAGACGCCGGCGGCCTACAAGCCGATCGACGACGTGATGCGGGCGCAGAAGGATCTCGTCGAGATCGTCCACACCCTGCGGCAGGTCGTCTGCGTGAAGGGGTGAGCCGCGCGCCCCGGCGCCGTGATATCGCTGATCCAGGGGAGAGCCGACCGCCATGCTGACCATCGATGGATCCATCGGAGAGGGAGGGGGCCAGATCCTCCGCACGACGCTCGGCCTCTCGCTGATCACGCAGACGCCCGTCCGTATCACCTCGATCCGCAAGGGCCGCTCGCGCCCGGGCCTGATGCGGCAACACCTGACCTCGGTCCGGGCCGCGGCCCAGATCGGCCGCGCCGAGGTGTCGGGCGCGTCGCTCGGCTCGCAGGAGATCGTGTTTCGACCGACAGCGATCGTCCCCGGCGAGCACACGTTCCAGGTCGGGAGCGCGGGGAGCACGACGCTCGTGCTGCAGACCGTCCTGCCCGCGCTGCTCCGCGCGCCCGGGCCGTCGGCGCTCACGCTCGAGGGCGGCACGCACAACCCCCTGGCGCCGCCGTTCGACTTCCTGGACCTCGCCTACCTGCCGCTCGTGCGGAGGATGGGGCCGGACGTCACCGCGACGCTCGTGACGCCCGGCTTCTACCCGGCCGGCGGCGGGCTGGCCCGCGTCGCGATCGCGCCGGCGCCGGCGCTCGCGCCGCTCGAGCTCCTCGAGCGCGGGGAGATCCGCGGCCGGCGGGCGGTCGCGACGGTGTCGAACCTCCCGGGCGCCATCGCGGTGCGCGAGCTCGACGCGGCGGCGGCGGTGCTCGGCTGGGAGCCGGACTGCTTCAAGCCCAGCGTGCTGAGGGGCGGGAACGGCCCGGGCAACGTGCTCACCATCGCCGTCGAGAGCGAGCACGTGACCGAGGTCTTCACCGGGTTCGGCGCGAAGGGCGTGCGCGCGGAGTCCGTCGCCACGAAGGCGGCCGAGGAGGCGCGCGACTACCTCGCGGCGGGCGTGCCGGTAGGCGAGCACCTGGCCGATCAGCTGCTCTTGCCGATCGCCCTCGCGGGCCGCGGCGCCTTCCGGACCGTGCGCCCGTCATCCCACACGACAACCCACCTCGGGCTGCTCCGAGATCTCCTTGGGATCCGCGCGTCGGTCGAGCAGATCTCGGACGCCGCGTGGCAGATCGAGATCTGGCGCTGAGCGCGGTCCACGGCAGATCCACGGCCGATTGACGGCGGCGTCCCGGTTGTGCCACATCACGACGGGCGTACGGCGCGCCCCTTGCGTCGCGGGCTGCCCCGCGGCACGACGGCGGCGACGCGGAAGGCGGGACAATGGCGAAGCGCGATTACCTCAAGATCACGGACACGACCCTGGCCGAAGCGCACCGGGTGCTCAGGCTCGCCGCTCGCCTGAAGGAGGAGCCGAAAGGGCGGCGCACGACGATCCTCGCCGGCCGAGCCATCGCGGTCGTCCTGGAGAAGGCGAGCACGCGCACGCGCGTGTCGTTCGAGGTCGGCATCGCGCAGCTCGGCGCCCAGCCGGTCGTGCTGAGCACCCAGGGCAGCCAGCTCGCCCGCGGCGAGCCGATCCGCGACACGGCGCGCGTGCTCGCCCGGTATTGCGACTTGATCGCGTTCCGCACCTCGTCGACCGCGCGCCTGCTCGAGATGGCGGAGGCGAGCGTGCCGGTGATCAACGCGCTCTCGGACGACGGCCACCCGGTGCAGGTGCTCAGCGACATCTTCACGATCCAGGAGGCGCTCGCGGCGAGCGGGGACAGGACCGGCATCGCCGGCCGCCGCATCGCCTTCCTCGGCGACTGCGCGAGCAACATGGCGCGCTCGTGGCTCGAGGCGGCGCCGCTCTTCGATTTCCACCTCGTGCTCGCGGGGCCCGAGGGGTACATGCCGCCCGCGGACGAGGTCGAGCGCGCGCGGAAGACGGGCCACGTCACGATCGTGCACGACCCGCGCGAGGGCGCGGCGGGCGCGGACGTGGTGAACACGGACGTGTGGGCGAGCATGGGACACGAGGCCGAGGCGGAGAAGCGCCGCGCCGCGTTCACCGGCTGGACCGTGGACGCCAAGGTGATGGCGAAGGCCGCGCAGCACTCCATCGTGCTGCACTGCCTGCCGGCGCACCGCGGCGAGGAGATCGACGACGAGACGCTGGAAGGGCCGCGCTCGCGCGTGTGGGATCAGGCCGAGAACCGGCTGCACGTCCAGAAGGCCCTCATGCTGTGGCTGCTCGGCGTCGAGCTGGCCTAGAGCGGGCGCGCGCCGCGCGGGGTCAACCGAGGAGCGCGCCACGCCGGGAGCGGGCGGGGGCCCCGTCGCCGCCCGAGCAGCCCGTGAGGTCCGCGACGACCTGCACCAGGTTGGCAGGGTCGATCGGCTTGGCGACGTGCTTCTGGAAGCCGGCCGCCAGCGCCCTCCTCCGGTCCTCGATCCGGGCATAGGCGGTCAGGGCCACGGCGGGGATACGCCGGATCTCGTCCCGCCCCGCCGCACGCAGCTGGTGGATCAGCGCATAGCCGCTCTCCCCCGGCATACCGATGTCGCTGAGCAGGACATCGGGCCTCAGCCGCTCCAGGACGCTCATGGCCTCGCTCGCCGAGCCGGCCGTGGTGACCCGCGCGCCCGCTCCCTCCAGCAAGAACGCGAGCATCTCCCGGGCGTCCGGCTCATCCTCGACGACGAGGACGTGAACGCCGAAGAGCGGCGACGGCTCCCCGCTCCGCAGCGGGGAGCGGCCCTGCGCAGACGGCGGCCCCTCGTGCGCAGCGGAGGGCGCCGCGGGCAAGGGGAGCGTCACCGTGAACGTCGCTCCTCCCCCCTCGCCCGGGCTCTCCGCCTCCACCGTGCCGCCGTGCAGCTCGACGAGGTGGCGGACGATCGCGAGCCCCAGGCCGAGCCCGCCGTGGGCCCTCGTCGGCGACGAGTCGCCCTGGCGGAAGCGGTCGAACACATACGGCAGGAACGACGTGGCGATGCCCTTGCCGTTGTCCGTGACCGAGATCGCGACCTGGGAGTCGCTTCGCCCCACCCGGATGGTGACCAGCCCTCGCTTCGGGGTGAATTTCACCGCGTTGGAGAGCAGATTCCACATGACCTGCTGGAGGCGATCCGGGTCGCCGCACACGTGGCTGAGCCCCTCGCCTGGCTCGACGCGGATCTCGATCTCCTTCGCCTTCGCCGTCGGCGTGATGGTGTCCACGGCGGCCTCGATGACCGCGGTGAGATCCACGGCGATCGTGCGGAGCCGCAGCTTGCCCGTGATGATCCGGGAGACCGTCAGGATATCGTCGACGATCTGCGCCTGCGCGTGGGCGTTGCGCTCGATCGACGCCATGCCCTGCTTGACGCGCTCCGGGGCGAGGGCCTTGTCCTTGATGAGCCGCGCCCAGCCCAGGATCGCGGTGAGCGGCGTCCGCAGCTCGTGGGAGACCGTCGCGAGGAACTCGTCCTTCATGCGGTTCGCGTCCTCGGCCCGGATGCGGTCCTTCTCCGACTGGGCGAGCGCCTGCTGCTCGCGGCGGAGCAGCTCCGTGCGCTCGTGCTCGAGCTGCTTCAGCTCGGTGATGTCGACGACGGCGCCCGTCAAGAACAGCGGGGAGCCGTCCCGATCGGCGACGATTCGCCCGCGATCGTGGACCCACCGGATCGACCCGTCGGCGCGGACGACGCGGTGGATGAGGTCGTAGATGCACCGCTCGCGGATGCTCCGCTCGTGCATGGCGATCACCGCGTCGAGATCTTCCGGGTGGACGCGGCTCAACCAGTCGTCGATGGGCTGCGTCGTCTCGCGCTCGTCCAGGCCCAGGATGCGGTTCAGGCTCGCGTCCCTCGTGTCGTACTGCGTCTCCAGGTCGACCCGCCACGTGCCCACGTCCGCCGCCCACGTGGCCAGCCGGAGCCGATCCTCCCGGTCCTGGAGCGCGCTCTCGATCCGGAATCGCTCGGTCAGGTCGACCGCCGATCCGATCATGCGGATCGCCTTGCCGCACGCGTCGCGGAGCACCGCCCCGCGGTCGAACACCCGGGCGACGGAGCCATCGCCACGGTACACGCGGTACTGCGCCGACCAGCTGTCGGCGTCGCCGCGGAAGAGCTCCTCGAAGCCGCGCACCACGCGGTCGCGATCCTCGGGCAGCAAGCGGCTCATCCACCAGGCGGCGGTCGGTGCCGTCTGCTCGGGAGCATAGCGAAAGACCTCGTAAAACGTCTCGTTGTGCTCGACCCGGTCCGTCTGGATATCCCAGTCCCAGATCGGGTCCTTGATCGCTCGAGCGAGGAGGCGATAGCGCTCGTCCTGTACGTCCGCCTCCAGGCGACCGCGCTGCTCCAGGCCGCCTGCCTGCGCGGCGCCATCGGCGGCGCCTGCGAGCGCGACCGCGGCCTGATCGGCGAGCGCCTCGATCAGCCAGGAATCCTCGCCGGAGGCCGGGGCGTCCCGCTCGACGGCGAGCACGCCAGAGACACGGCCGTCGGCGATCAGCGGCGCGGCGGCGACGTGGACCGCCCCGTCCAGCGCTCGCGCTATCCCGTCGTCGACGCTCGGGAGCGGGCGGCCGCAGAGCTCGGCGAGCAGCGCCGGATCGAGCCCCAGCGCCGCTCGCACGACCGGGCGCTCGTCCTCGTCGTTCAGGATCAGGACGGCCCTGCCGGAGCCGCTCAGGCGCGTCGCCGCCGAGAGGGCGATCTCTTGGACCGCGCGCGCCGAGCACGCCGACGCGAGCGCGCGGCTGGCCTCGGTCAGCGCGCGAACCTGCGAACGGTGCCTCTCCTCGTGTTCGATCACAGCCAGACGCCCCTCGGATCCAGCAGGAGGGTGCTCTCGCGGACGATGGGTGTGCATCCCTGAGCCGATCAGCCGGGCACGCTCTTGAAACACGGCGCCACCACTCCAGAGCACGAGCAGGCGGTATGCCTCTTGCGGCCCTGTCATAGGAGCGCGCGGACATGCGCGCCAGCCAAGCCGCAGGCGACCCGGCGCAGAAAACTTGGCCCGGTATCCCGATTCCTGAGCAAACCCGCGCAGCGTGGATTTACGCGACATGCCGCCCGAGCTCCTCCTGGCCGTGGCCGGCGCGGCGCTCGCCTTCGGGCTGGTCCAGACGCTCCGGCTCGCGTGGAGGCGCGCATGGCAGCGGCGCCGGCTCTCGCAGTGCCGGGAGCAGGGCGCCGCGGGAGAGGTCCGCGCCGAGGCGCTCCTCCGCGAGCTCGGCTACACCATCGTCGGCCGGCAGGTCGCGGTCTCGTACGGAGTCCAGATCGACGGCGAGCCGGTCAGCGTCGGGCTCCGCGCCGACTACCTCGTGGCGCACGGTCCCAGGCGGTATGTCGCCGAGGTGAAGACGGGCCGGCTCGCGCCGCGCATCGACACGCCCGCGACACGGCGGCAGCTGCTCGAGTACCGCGTCGCGTTCGACGTCGACGGCGTGCTCCTGGTCGACGCGGAGTCCCGGCGGGTGCGGTCGGTGGTGTTCCCGCTGCCCGCCGGCGCCGCGGCCGCGTCACCGTACGGGGCGCGCCTCGCGTGGGTCCTGGCGGCGATCGTGGGGGGCCTCGTCGCGGCGATGGCCGCGCGCTCCGCGGGGTGACGCGGGCGCGCGGCGGGCCAGAGCGCGGCTTACGGGCGGCTCGCGGCGCGGCGCGCGCGGCGCCTGCGGCCGGCGAGCAGCAGGAGACCGAGCCCGAGCAGGCCGACCCTGGCCGGCGAGGCCTCCGAGGTCGCGCCCGCGCGGCACGCGCAGGACGTGTCGGGCTTGTTGCCGCTCGTGCCACCGCCGCTCGCGCCGCCGGAGCCAGAACCGGAGCCAGAGCCAGAGCCCGCGCCAGAGCCAGTGGTCAGATCCACCGGATCGTCGAGCCCCACGTCGGGTCCGATCGACCCGCTCGCGGCGGAGGTGGCGCCGCCGTGGACCACCGGCTCGCCGCAGACCCCGTTGACGCACGGCGCGTTGCCGGGGCAGACGGCGCCCGCGCACGCGTCGGTGCAGTTCCCGGCGACGCAGACCTGCCCGTCAGCGCACGTCTTGCCGTCGCAGCCGGTGTCGACGCAACGGCCGTCCCCCCCGCACTCCTTTCCGGTGGGGCAGGTGCGGCAGCCGCAGTTGGACTGGCAGATGCCGCGCTCGCAGACCGCGCCGTCCTCGCACTCGATGTGGGCGCAGAGATCCACGCACCGCCCGAGCTGGCACTCCTGGTTCGCGGGGCAGACGACGCCGTCGCACCCGCCCACGCAGTTGCCACCGACACAGATCTGGCCGCCGGTGCACTCCTTGCCGACGCACGCCTGCTCCACGCAGAAGCCGTCGTCGCAGACGAGGCCGACGTCGCAGACGACCTCGCCGCGCCCACAGTACGGCACGCACGACCCGCGGTTGCACACGAAGCCCTCGTTGCAGAGCCCCTCGCCGTTATCGACCTCGCCGTCGCAGTCGTTGTCGATGTTGTCGCAGGTCTCTTTCTGCTCGCCGGGCTCGAGCACGGGCAGGCACTCGACATCGCCCTCGGTCGCGCAGCCCGTCCTGCCCACGGCGCACGCGCCCTGCAGGCCCGTGTCGCAGACCTCGCCGCCGCCTTTGCAGGTCACGCCCGTGATGTAGTAGACGAAATCGTTGAAATCGCCGTCGTTCTCGTACCCGCCCTGGCTCCCCTTCCAGCTCGTCGCGGTCACGGGCAGGTCCTCAAAGGCGACATAGAACGCGTCGGGCTCGGCGGTCGACGTGTAGATCAGCGTCGTCACCCACGGCTCGTTCGGCGTGCAGCTCGTGCAGACGGTGTTCAGCTCGCGCTGCGAGAACTTCGTCTGGGTGCAGTAGGTGCCCGCCTTGCCGATCAGCGCGAAGCCGACCAGGCCGCCCTGGTACCGCCGATCGTTCCGGATGTCCGCCGCCGAGAACTGCCTCGGCGTCCAGTCGTGCTGCCCCGCCTGGGTGGTCTCCATCGTGGCCAGCGGGCAGAAATCGTTGTCCTCGCAATTGAACGCCGTTGAGGTGTCCGCGGGGATCAGCTCGTAGATCTGGTTGTCCGGCGGGCGCGTGCCGCTCGCGTTCGCGTTGTACCAGCCGAACGCGACCTTGCACCCGCCCCCGCGCAGCACGAGCTCTCCCGAGAACCCGCAGAGCGGCGAGAAGACACCTGGCTCCGTGCTCGCGTCGGCCAGGGGATCGATGTCCTCCCCCCGGTACCCGAAGAGCCCATCGAGCGTGACGGCGTCCCTGGGGAAACCCCGGCCCGTCACGAGGTTAAGCTCGTTGGCGCCGACCGCCGTGGGCAGGCGCGTGCCATCCAGCTGCGTCACCGCAGCGCTCGCGGGCACGGCCCCCGCGAGCGGGGCAAGCGATAGGAACAAGGAAAACGCGGCTCGAGCCGCGCTGCGGCGAGTCGTCGTGAAATAAGGCGTTTGCGGCATGAACACCACTCTACACCTCCCGAGGAGACCAGGGTGGATGAGATTACACATCTCCACACCGCCAGAATTATGCAGCACGATTGTTCCTGCGTCGCAGCGCGCAGCCGTTTTGACGCACGCCGTCACCACGACGCATGGAGTTGATCTGACGTTGAGTTGACCGTCAGCGTATTCCGACGCTGCTCCACTTCGCGCCGGGACAGGCCTCCTCAGGGCGCTGCACGAACGACTGCGGCGGAATCGTCGCAATGGCGCAATGAAATAGCGGAGCAATGAAACGACGGCGCGCGCGCAACGAAACAACCAACAACGCGGCCGAGCAACGCAGCGACGCTCCCGGCCCGGGGTGTTGCCCGGGTGTGGTAGGCTCGCGCGGTCAGGCTGCGCGTTTCCACCGCCACCGTATGACCAAGAAATCGCTCCGCGTCTATTTCATCGCCCACCACGACGGCCGCTTCACCGGCATCCTCCTGCGCACGTGGGCATTCCTCTTCGATCGGCCGGCGCCGTCCGCCTATGGCGCCTCCGAGGACGAGGTGCTGCGCGCGATCGAGGTCGAGCTCCACGCGAGGCTCGCCACGGACGAGGACGATCTCGATCGCTACCTGTGGGACGAGTCGTTCGAGGTCCGCTCGCTGGACGTCGACGTCCACCCGCAGACCACGGTCAAGCGGACCGCCGTCGTCGGCCGGCGCCAGATCCCGCTGCGGCTCACGTACCTCGCGAGCAAGCTCGCCGAGGGCGGCGTCCGCGTGATGCTCCCGCGCTTCGGCTGGTCCGTGATCCTCGAGGATCTGTCGATTGCGCCCGACGTGCTCCGCCAGCTCGTCACGAGCGCGCTGCTCGGCGAGTCCCCGCGGTCGCTCTTCGATTTTCGCCGGGAGGGAGACGAGTACGTGCGCCCGTGGTCGCCGCGCCGGATGGAGCGCGCCGGGCGGAGCGCTCGGCGCCCGGAGGACGAGCGCCCCACGCTGCACGCCGTCTCCGAGGACCTCGTCGAGAAGGCCGCGCGCCAGCGGCTGCCGCTCGCGGTGGGCGAGTCCGAGGAGCTGGAGCAGGCGCTGCCGCTGTTCGACGTGGCGCGCGCCGCGCACGGCGCGCCGCTGCCGTCGATCCTGCTGGTGGGCGGCCCGGGCGTCGGCAAGACGACCTGGGTCCACCGGCTGGCGCGGCGGTTCGCGGCGTGGCGCAGGGACAAGGCGCGCGCGAGCTCGCCGGGCCTGTTCAGCACCTCGGCCGATCGGCTGCTCGCCGGGATGAAGTACCTCGGCATGTGGCAGGCGAGGTGCCTGAAGCTCGTGGGCGAGCTGTCGCACGAGGGGGATCTGCTCCACGTCGGCGCGCTCTTGCCGCTGCTCCGGCCGCAGCCGGACGGCGCGTCGATCGGCGACGTGTTCCTGCCCGCGCTCCGGACGGGCGAGGTGAGCCTCATCGCGGAGTGCACCGAGCCGGAGCTCGAGGCGTGCCAGCGCCGCGCGGCCTCGCTCGTGGCGTGCTTCCAGATCGTCCGGCTGCGCGAGCCGGATGCGGCCGCGGTGCCGGCGCTGCTCGCGGAGTACGAGGCGCGGAAGGACACGCGCGTCCGGCTGCACCCGGCGGGCAAGAAGCGGCTGGTGCAGCACCTCGCGATGTTCCGGCGCGACGTGCTCTTCCCCGGCAAGGCGTTCCGCTTCTTCGACTGGCTCGCGCAGGAGGCCGGCGCCCGGGCCGGCGCGGAGGCCGAGGCGGCCGGGGCGGCGCCGGCGCGCGTGCTCTACCCGCGGGACGTGTCCGAGGCCTACGCGCGCCACTCGGGGCTGCCGATCGAGCTCATCGCGGACGAGATCCCCGCGAGCGCCGAGACGATCGCGCGCGGGCTGAAGCGGCGCGTGATCGGGCAGGACGAGGCGTGCGACACGGCGGCGCGGGTGCTGGCGCGCTTCAAGGCCGGGATGAACGATCCCGAGCGCCCGTGCGGCACGCTGCTGTTCGTCGGCCCGACCGGCGTGGGCAAGACGGAGCTCGCGAAGGAGCTCACGCGGTCCATGTTCGGCGACGAGGGGCGGATGATCCGGCTCGACATGAGCGAATACAGGCTCCCTGGCTCGTCGGCGCGCCTGCTCGCGGCGGGGCCGGACGCGACGACGCTGGCGCAGCGCGTGCGGCAGGAGCCGCTGTCGCTCGTGCTCCTCGACGAGATCGAGAAGGCGCACCGCGAGGTGTTCGACCTCTTGCTCGCGATCCTCGGCGAGGGGCGGCTGACGGACGAGGACGGGCGCCACGTGGATTTCCGGATGGTGCTCATCGTGATGACCTCGAACCTCGGCGTCGCCGACCGGGCGCCGGTCGGCTTCGGCGGCGACGACGAGCGCGCCCTGCTCCCGGGCGCGCGGCGCGCGGCGCCGGCGGGCGTGCGCGAGCACTTCCGGCCGGAGTTCGTGAACCGCATCGACCACGTTGTGCAGTTCCGGGGCCTCGGGCGGGACAGCGTGCTCAAGATCGTCGATCTCGAGCTCGCCAAGGCCGAGGCGCGCACCGGGCTCGTGCGGCGCAACCTGAGGCTCCGTGTGCTGCCCGAGGCGCGATCCTTTCTGGCCGAGGCGGGGTTCGATCCGAGGCGCGGGGCGCGGCCGCTGAAGCGGGTGATCGAGGAGCGGGTGATCACGCCAATTGCCGCGCGCATGGCGGAGGATCCGGGGTGCCGGGACAGGGAGATCGTGGTCGAGGGCGGGGGCGCGGGGCTCGAGGTGCGGTTCGGGTAAACGAAGGGGGAGCGGCGGTCGGCCGGCGCTCAGCCCGCTTCGATGGGCTCCTCGGGCGCGGCCCCGGGCTCCTCGTTCAAAATGGCCCAGACGAACTCCGGGATGAGCGCGAGCGAGTGCGGGTCCTGTGTGACGCCGATGAGCCCGCTGATGAGCTCCAGGGAGTGCTCCTGGCCGTGCGCGTCGACGAGCCGCAGCGGCGCGCTCGCCAGCGCCGGCGGAAGCCGAGCGAACCCCGGCCCCTGCGGATCCGCCAGCGCTGCGAGCGGGTTGCGCCGAGCATCCGCCGCTGTCCACCGCTCGAGCCAGTCGTCGAGGTGCTTGTTCGGGCCGAAGTGATCTGCGGGCCACGCGCGGAGGTAGGGGAAGAGCACGTGAATCCAGCCGGTGAGCTCGTCCGCGGCGTTCTCGTACCGGAAAAAGGCGCGCCAGAACGCCGGATCCGGAGGCTGGCGCCCCTCCACCGAGGCGACGATCTGATCCAGCACGGGCAGGAGCGCGCGGGTCCAGCGCTCCGCGCCGAGCGGACCGAACGCTTCCGCGCGCTGCCGCACCGAGCGCCAGTCATCCGCCGTACCCATCAGGTAGATGCGCGGGATTCCGGGTCTCGGAAACACCATGTCGGCCGGGAAAGGCGGCTCCCACTCGAAATGCGGCGCGAACGGGGTTGTCACCGTGAGCTCCGAGGCCACCCGCTCGACCGGCCCTGTCGTCGAGAAGTCGGCTGCCAAGAGCTCCCTCAGCCCGCCGACCTGCGCGGCGGTCTGGGCGGAGAGCTCCGAGAACGTGATGGGCCACGGGTTCACCTGGCCGAGCGTGAAATCAGGCCGCTCGAGCGTCAGCTCGAAATCGCGGTCCTCCCGGATGAACTTGCGCCGCTCCGCCTCGTTCGAGGCGATGTGGAGCGTGAGCCCCCGCGCCAGGCAGAGCCATATCACGTCGGGCGAGAGCACGAGCGGATAGCGCTGGGTGAACGCCATGTACGCTGCCTGGACAAGCGGGTGCACGTCCGTGCGCCCGACGAGCGGCAGGCGATGCCGGTAGGCGGCCTCGATGGGCGAGACGAGCAGGCTCTGCACCGAAGCTTCTTCGTCGAACGCGGGCAGGGGCGCCGTCGAAGGCGCGACCTCGGCAACGTCGATCGTCGTGACGCTCATGGATCCTCGTCCTCCTGGCCCTGCGCGACGGCTTCATCGGCCAGCGCTGCCGTAGATAGAGAGATAGAGCCTCGTACACAAGCGCGCCGCGCGAGACAACGCGCACCGGCGGCAGCCGCGCAGCGGGCTCAACCTTGGAATCGCCTCGGCAGCACCTCGACCTCGTCGGGCGCGCCGACGCACGGCCGCATGCCAGACGCGTGAGCGGAGAGGCAGCAAGCGCTCACCCACAGCGGAACATTCCAGTAAAACTGACACATCCGTGCGTGCAACTAGAGCGCCAGGTTACCTGCTCGGCGGACTGACCGCAATCGCGATGCATGTCGCCGCGTCGCCCTGGATGCATGCGCGGATTCGGTCCCGGCGGAGCGCCACAATGGCGCGATGGCGCGATGGCGCGAAGGTGCGGGCATCTCCGGGTCCACAAGGCGGATCCGGAGAGGTGCGCTGCTGGCCGAGCACGGCGACATCGCACGGCATATCCCGCCTCCAGGCGAGGATCGAGGCGCTTGGCAGCGCATGAGTTTCGCGTCATTCATGGCGCATGCCCTCCTCGCGCAGCTCCTCGCGCAGCCGTTCGCCTTCGCCGTCGAAAGCCACAGGTGTCCGATCGGGGCTGCGCACCCAGATAAAGAGCGCGGGCAATTTCGCGCATCCCCTGACCGAAGCCGGCAGCCCGTCCAGCAGCACAGCCGCGCCCAACGCCGTGAACCAGGCCGCGGCGCCCAGCCCGACCCCGAAGCCAGACCCCTTCTCCGGCTGGGATCCCGTCACGCGGAAGAGCACCAGCAAGCCGAGTTCGCCCGGCTCGACGACGACGACGGCGGCCGCGCCGCGCAGTCCATCAGGGAGCCATGCCGGGACCACGACGACCGGCAACAATAGCCCCAATGTCGGTCGAGCACCCACCAGCGCGCCAAGCTCACCCACCGCGACGCCGAGACCGCCGGTCTCCAGCGCCGGGAACCTGCAGGATCCCGTCAGGCCTCGATCCGCTGCTTCCGATGGCGACCTCCCCAGGGGCTCCACCCAGCCTCAGACCACCACGCCCACAGTCAGGCCTCGATCCGCTGCTTCCGATGGCGACCTCCCCAGGGGCTCCACCCAGCCTCAGACCACCACGCCCACCGTCAGGCCTCGATCCGCTGCTTCCGATGGCGACCTCCCCAGGGGCTCCACCCAGCCTCAGACCACCACGCCCACCGTCAGGCCTCGATCCGCCGATGGCGGCCTCCCCAGGGGCTCCACCCAGCCGACCACCCCCTCATCTCAGGACGTCGGCAATGGTTCCCAAGGGAACACCAAGGCGACGGCGCCAGGAAGCACGGCTCCCAAGGGGGGCGAGGTGCCCAGAGGGACGCCCGCGAACGAGACCGTCGCAAAGGACAGCACGTCAGCTCAGACCTCTCCCAAGACGGGCGAGACCGGCGCCAAGAGCAGCGAGACCGGCGCCAAGAGCGGCGAGACCGGCGCCAAGAGCGGTGAGACCGGCGCCAAGAGCGGCGAGACCGGCGCCAAGAGCGGTGAGACCGGCGCCAAGAGCGGTGAGACCGGCGCCAAAAGCGGCGAGACCGGCGCCAAGAGCGGTGAGACCGGCGCCAAGAGCGGTGAGACCGGCGCCAAGAGCGGTGAGACCGGCGCCAAAAGCGGCGAGACCGGCGCCAAGAGCGGTGAGACCAGCGCCAAGAGCGGCGAGACCGGCGCCAAGAGCGGTGAGACCGGCGCCAAGAGCAGCGAGACCGGCGCCAAGAGCGGCGAGACCGGCGCCAAGAGCGGCGAGACCGGCGCCAAGAGCGGCGAGACCGGCGCCAAGAGCGGTGAGACCGGCGCCAAGAGCGGCGAGACCGGCGCCAAGAGCGGTGAGACCGGCGCCAAGAGCGGCGAGACCGGCGCCAAGAGCGGCGAGACCGGCGCCAAGAGCGGCGAGACCGGCGCCAAGAGCGGCGAGACCGGCGCCAAGAGCGGTGAGACCGGCGCCAAGAGCGGTGAGACCGGCGCCAAGAGCGGTGAGACCGGCGCCAAGAGCGGCGAGACCGGCGCCAAGAGCGGTGAGACCGGCGCCAAGAGCACCCCCGCCGCAAAACCCGCTTCCACCGCGGAGCCCACGCCCGCCAAACCCTCTACCTCGAAGTCACCGCCCGCGGAGCAGGGCTCCCGGCAGCCGGGGCCTGGACGCTCGGGACCGGGACGCTCGTCCACCACGGATGACCCAGCGCAGGACGGCAAGGTGACATGGATCGCGGACAAGGCCGTCAAGAAGTCCGACTGGAGGACGTCGACGGGTAGAGGCATCCGCAAGAAGGCGAAGCGAGGCATCCCGAGCATCGCCGACCAGCTGACCAGCGGCGGCTTCCCCACCCATCCCGCGCAGGCGAAGAAGCAGCTCGGGAAGCGCTTCCCCAAGGGACCGCTGTTCAACGAAGCGGAGTGGAGCGCCTTCGAGCAGCTCTCCTCGACCCCTCAGGGACAGCGCTGGCTCAACGCCTCCGGCATGCTCACGCTCGACCAGATCGAGCAATACCTTTCGAGCGACAACGCCGAGAAGTTCCGCGGCTTCCACCTGCTCCACAAGCCGAGCAAGGTCGTCCTCGCGAGCTACGTCTCGCGCCAGATGAACAGCGGCGATGACGGCAAGCGCTTCGAGGGCACGCCTCCGGCGGCGGTGGCCCTGTCCATGGAGGCGAGGCACACGACCGACCCGGCGAGGAGGGACGAGCTCAAGAAGCAGATCGATCAGGGCATCGCCAATGAATGGGCCAAGACGTTCGAGCATACCGAGCCCAACGACGACGCGATCGAGGCCATGGACCAGGGCGCCGTGCTGGCTCCGAGGACGCTCAAGGAGAGCTTGACGTTCGCAGAGACCAAGTCGCTCTCGACGGACGAGGCCCTCGACCGGTACCGGCAATCGATCGAGGTGCTCAAGAACACCTTCCACCTGCTCCAGGCCGGCGCCGAGATCTACGACGCCGGCTCGAAGAGCCATGTCCCGCTCCAGGGCGTGCCGGTCGCCAAGCTCCTGTCGCACGGCGGCCGCGTCAACATCCAGATCCCCAAGGGCAGCCCGCCCTACGCGCTGACAGAGTTCCTCGGCATCACCGACGAGAACGGCAACCTCAAGGCCGGCGTGTTCAAGCGCGACTTCGGGACGCACCACGTCTCGCTCAGCAAGGGCAAGTTCAAGGAGCAGGGCGGGCAGTACGCCGCGATCAGGTCCAAGCTGGACGACACAGAGCTCTACGGCATCAACCTCGCTATCGGCGGGCTCGGCCTCAAGGACTTCAACGGCGACGTGATCCTGCCCGACGGCGCCCACGGGCACGTGTTCATCGGCTACCGCCCGCCCAAGCCGGAGAGGCGGGGCGCGCTCCAGATCGGCATCGAGACCACCGGCCCAGGCGCGCCCAGCACCGTCGGCTACATCCACAACTGGCGCTCCACCGAGAAGACCGCCAACCCCATCTCCAGCGTCGGCGGTCTCAAGCAAGACAAGATCGGCGACGAGAAGGGCAAGAACGCCCGCACCGTCGACCTGCACAAGCTCGGGGACGATTGGAAAGGGTCCCTCGAGGAACGAGCGGACCAGTTCGCGCACGACGTGACGGAGAACCCGACAGAGGCGATCAAGAACCTCGTCGGCCCGCGCGAACTTCCGCCGCGGGACACCCCGGATACCGCGCTGCGCGCCTCCGACGAGTCGTCCGACGGGTCGCCCGATGAGTCGCCCGATGAATCGTCCGACGAATCGTCCGATGGGTCGGATCGTCCCGAGCGAGGTTCGCTGGGCGGCGATCGACGCGATCCGCCGGGTGACGCCGCGTCCGACCCGAAGCGAGGCGCCGAGGATCCCGGGCAGGGCGGCTCGAATCAGCGGCCGCAAGGGGTCGAGCAAGCCCCCAAGGGCAACGAGCCCCGCGAGATGCCCGGTGACGCGCCGGAGCAGATGACGGCCAAGACGCCAGAGGCCTCGAGTCCTGTTTCGGAAGCTGAAACGACGCAAAGCGCTCGAGGAAAGGCGCCGGAGAGCTCCGGCCCGCGCCTGCCGGAGACGACATCGCGACTGCCCACGCGCGACCCCGGGAGCCCGGCCACGCCCATCACCACCGGAACCAAGGCGCCGGCCGGGTTGCCCGCGGCCAGCGCACAGGGCTCCGCGGCAGCCTCCGCGACCCCGAGCCCGGGGACGCTGCCATCGCGCGATCACGGCAGCGTCGAGGAGGTCGACGCGGAGTTCTTCCGGGAGAATGCGCAGGACGCGGGCGACGGGGACCACAGCGATAGGAACTCGGACCACGACGACTCCGGGGACCAGGCTGACGACGACACCGAGAACGAAGGCGAAGACGACTCCGACGATGAAGGAAAAGGCAAAGACGCCTCCGACGACGAAGGCGAAGATGACGAAGACGACGACGCCTCAGACGACGAAGGCAAAGGCAAAGGCAAAGACGCCTCAGACGACGAAGGCAAAGACGACGCCTCAGACGACGAAGGCGAAGACGACGCCTCCGACGACGAAGGCAAAGGCAAAGACGCCTCAGACGACGAAGGCGAAGACGACGAAGACGACGACGAAGGCGAAGACGACGCCTCCGACGACGAAGGCGAAGACGCCTCCGACTACGAAGGAAAAGGCGAAGACGCCTCAGACGACGACGACGAAGGAAAAGGCGAAGACGCCTCAGACGACGAAGGCGAAGACGACGAAGACGAAGACGACGAAGACGACGAAGACGACGACGACGACGACGACGACGACGCCTCCGACGATGAAGGAAAAGGCGAAGACGCCTCCGACGATGAAGGAAAAGGCGAAGACGCCTCCGACGACGAAGGCGAAGACGCCTCCGACTACGAAGGAAAAGGCAAAGACGCCTCAGACGACGAAGGCGAAGACGACGACGAAGGCAAAGACGCCTCCGACGACGAAGACAACGACGACGCCTCCGACGATGAAGGAAAAGGCAAAGACGCCTCCGACGACGAAGGCGAAGGCGAAGGCGAAGGCGAAGACGAAGACGACTCCGACGACGAAGGCCAAGACGCCTCCGACGACGACGACGACGACGACGATGACGATGACGAAGGAAAAGGCGAAGACGCCTCAGACGACGAAGGAAAAGGCAAAGACGCCTCAGACGACGAAGGCGAAGAGGACGACGAAGGCAAAGACGCCTCCGACGACGACGACGCCTCCGACGATGAAGGAAAAGGCAAAGACGCCTCAGACGACGAAGGCGAAGACGACGACGACTCCGACGAGGAAGGCCAAGACGCCTCCGACGACGACGAAGACGACGACTCCGACGACGACGACGATGAAGGAAAAGGCAAAGACGCCTCCGACGACGAAGGAAAAGGCAAAGACGCCTCCGACGACGAAGGCGAAGACGACGAAGGCGAAGGCGAAGACGACGACGAAGACGACGACGACTCGGAAGACGACAACGGAGATCGCTTCGGGCCACCCCAACGGCCCCAGTCCGGTCGCGAGGTTCCGTCTCTAACGCCGCTGACGCCTGAAGGCGGACAGCACGCCCGCGCGCCTCGCGGCGAGTCCCCCGCGACGAGCACCAGAACCGGCGGGGACGGCAACTCGCCTCGAGTTCCACCCCAGGATAACCCGGCGGACATGCTGGCCGGGTACAACCCCGCTCTGGACAGCGGGGATGCGGCAGCCGACCCGCAAGCGCAGTTCGACGAGATCGAGGAAGAGCAGGAGCCGCCGTCGGAGCGAGCGCCGGATCCGGAGACATCCACACCCGTCGAGCAGGTGACCTGGATCGTCGACAAGGCCGTCAAGAACACCATCTGGCGGACCGACACGGGCTTCATGAGCCGTGACCAGGCCAAGCACGGTCTCTCTGCGATCCAGGGCCAGCTGAGCGCCGGCCGCTTCCCCCCCGATCCCGCGACGGCCAAGGAGCAGCTCGGAGGGCGCTTCCCCAGAGGACCGCTGCTCGGCGACGCCGAGTGGAGCGCCTTCCAGCAGCTCTCCTCGACACCGCAGGGGCAGAGCTGGCTCAACGCCTCGGGCATGCTCACCCACGACCAGGTCGAGAAGTACCTGTCGAGCGACCCGACCGACAACCCCGAGCGGTTCCGCGGCTTCCACAAGCTCCACAAGGCGAGCAAGGTCGTGCTCGCCAGCTACGTCTCGCGCCAGATGAACAGCGGCGAGGACGGTAGTCGCTTCGAGGGCACCCCACCGGCGGCGTTGGCCCTGTCCATGGAGGCCAGGCACACGACCGACCCGGCCAGGCGAGACGAGCTCAAGAGGCTCATCGACCAGGGCATCATCGACGAATGGTCGAAGACCCTCGAGCACACCGAGCCCAACGACGATGCGACCACGGCCATCAACCAGGGCGCCGTGCTGGCTCCGAAGACGCTCCTCAATACCCTGACCTTCACGAAGGGCAAGAAGCTCTCGAAGGACGAGGTCGTCAAGCGTCACGGGCAGTCGCTCGAGGTGCTCAAGAACATCTTCCACCTGCTCCAGGAAGGTGCCGAGATCTATGACGGCACCGCCAAGAGCCATGTCCCGCTACAGGACATCCCCGTCGCCAAGCTCCTGTCCCACGGCGGCCGCGTCAACGTCCAGATCCCCGCCGGCACCGCTCCGTACGCGCTCACAGAGCACCTCGGCATCACCGACGACAAGGGCAAGCCCAAGGCCGGCGTGTTCAAGCGCTTCGTCGGCACCCACCACGTCTCGCTCGGCGATGGCAAGTTCAAGGAGCAGGGCGGCCAGCTCGCCGCCCTCCGAACCAAGTTCGACGACACCGAGCTTTACGGCATCAACCTCGCCGTCGGCGGCCTCGGCCTCAAGGACTTCAACGGCGACGTCATCCTGCCCGACGGCGCCCACGGCCACATGTTCATCGGCTACCGCCCGCCCAAGCCGGGCAGGCCCGGCGCGCTCCAGATCGGCATGGAGACCACCGGCCCTGGGGCGCCCAGCACCGTCGCCTATCCCCACAACTGGCGCTCCACCGAGAAGACCGCCAACCCCATCTCCAGCGTCGGTGGCCTCAAGCAGGACAAGATCGGCGACGAGAGCACCAAGAACGCACGCACCGTCGACCTCGGCAAGCTCGGCAACGACTGGGCCAAGACCCTCAAGGACCGCGCCGACAGCTTCGAGCAAGAGCTGGCGGAGAGAGGCAAGGACGCGCTCCACGAGCTCCTCGGCCCCCGCACCCAGCCGCCTCAAGAGCTCCAGGACGACGGCGTGGGCCACTCGGGCGATACGCTCGCCGGAGCCCCCGCGCCGGGCGCGAGCCCCTCCCCCGCCCCGACCAACGCCGCAGCCACTGCCCAGGTCGAGCCGAGCGCCCAGAACCAGGGGAAGACGCTCGACGAGCTGCTCGACGAGCTCGACGAACAGAGCCGCGCATGGTCGCGCCCGCCCAGCGCGGAGAACAAGAAGGAAGCCCTGCAGCTCTTGACCGGGCTGCTCCAGCAGCAGAACGTGAATCCCTCGGTCATCGGCAGGCTGGGGGAGCTCATCAACAACCCCGCATCGCTCTCGCAATCTGCCTTCGCCAACTGCGGGCCCACCAGCGTCCTCTACACGACGCTGAAGAACGATCTCGCCACCACCTCCCACCTGGTCGCCGCGCTCTTCACGGGCAAGCTGCTCGGCCGCTTCGCGAGCACCCCCGGGGCAAAGACCTTCGCACAACAGGGCTCGGGCAAAGGGACGCTCAGCGACGACCTGGACCTCCTCCGGCGCGTGATGACCGGGGATGTCCCCCAGGCCCTCGGCCCGACGCCCACAAGGCCCCTCGTCAACGGCCTCAAAACCGCCAAGGCCAAGGGCGACAGCCTGAAGAAGGCCGAGGACCGAGAGGCGCTGGATCGCCGCCTCCTCGACTACCTGCTCACCCGCGGCCTCGTCGAGATGCTCGGACAGGACGCGCTCGCGAAGCTCGAGGAGCTCTCCGACGCCGCCAATCAGCCCGGTGCCTCCGCGGCGCAGGGCGACCTGCTGGCCTCGGCGAACTCGGTCGCCAGCATCTTCAGCTCGGCGCTCGGCGCGAACCCCACCGTCATGACCAGCAGCTCGCCTGGCGGTTACGATATCGCGCGCGTCAACGAGGCGCTCCAGCCCGGTCGCGCCGGCTTCGCCCTGGCCACCGTGATGGACGGGGAAGCGCTCTGGAACGAGGCCCAGAAGCACCCGCCCGACACCACGACGCCCCACGATCCTGCGAAGGCCGCGTTCCTGGAGCACTCCAAGGTGGAGAAGCCGCATCAGGTCGCGATCGACGGCCCGATCACCGAGCAGGGCGACTCCTTCATCGTGCCCCTCCAGTCCTGGGGGCGGGCCTTCTCCATCCGGGTGAAAAAGAGCGAGATGCCCGGGCTCTTCTCGGCCATCACCTACGGGGCCTACCCCCCGGCGCAAGGCTCGAGCCCGGGCGCATCCGCGCAGGAGCAGGCGCTCGCTTCGAGCCCATCCGAACAAGCGCAATCGCCCGCGTCGCACGCGCCAGGCGACGATCCAGCCGAGCTCCTCGCCGGAGTCCAGCTGAAGGACGCCGACATGGCCGCGGGGACGCCATCGCGAGAACAGGTCTCCTCCAGGACCGACAAGAAGCTCTTCTCGCCTGGCCGAGAGACGATCGAACTCCGCATCGATCCTCCCGCCTCCGGCCGCCCCGTGGAGGGCCTGACGCTGGAGGTCTACGATTCCAGCGGCGCTCTTGTATTCAGGAGCCCGGAGCCGATCGCTGCGAGGGACGGCATGCTCCCCGACACGCTCTCCTGGGATGGCGAGCAGAATCAAGGGCTCGCGCAGCCGCAGCTCTCCGCACCGGCACCGCCTCCCCCGCCACCGCCACCGCCACCGCCACCGCCGCCCGGGGGAAGCGCGCCGCCGCCTGCTCCCCCGGGAGCGCCCAGCTCCGTGGCGGCCAGCCCTCCGCCGCCGACGCCCCCAAAGACCTACGTGCGGCGCGACGGCGCTCCCTACACGCTCAAGGTCGTCGCTCACCTGGCCTCCGCGGACCCGGCTCAGCCTGGACCGACAGGCCAGATGGACGCCCAGGGCGGCGACGCGCTCGCCACAGCGCCGAGCTCGAGCGCAGAGCCCACAGACACCTCGCCGCCGACCGTCGAGGCCGCGACGGTCGGCGTCTATTACCCACCCTCCCTCGGGTATGAGGTCGAGTTCTCGGCCACGCTGCTGCTCGGCACAGCACGAAGTGAACAGCTGAGCGATCCGCCGCAGGGCTCCAGCTTCCACCTCGCGCAGACCGAGGAGACGATCGGGGGCTACCACCTCCTCTCGCTGACGCGTGACCAGTCGGTCGCCGAGATGGTCAGCGGCCCGGTGCCAGCGACGGACCACGCGACGCACAAGGGTCTCCTGCGCGCGATGCGCCACCTGATCGACACGTTCAAGGAGGTCAATAACGACCCGTCCGCGTTCGGCGTCAAACCGTACCGCTACAGCGACGGCAAGAGCGCCGTGCGGGACATCACGGTCGTCCCGCTCAACGAGGTGCTGGCCAACTACAACAGCCGGATCGACTCGGACGATAAGATCCCCCAGGAGGTCCGCCCGCGCCTGCAGCTCCAGCCGGTCACGGGGAGTGGAAATCAGTACTTCGTCGAAGTCGGCGGGAAGACGCCGAGCATCGCGAGCGTGCAAGTCAACTATGGCATGCTCACGCAGACGCTCGGCGGCGGCGAAGGCATCGCGGAGCTCAAGAAGCTGTTCGAGCCGATGGGTCTCAGGTTGTTCGAGCCCATCGTCGACAACATCACGAGCGCGCTCTCGACGCTGGATGACTTCCCCGCGGCGGCGGCCGCGGACCCGGAGGTGCGCGCCGCCCTGGTCATGGGCACGTGGGTCGCCGCCATCCAGCAGACGTTCCGGAACGCGCAGAGCTCCGACATCAAGAACAAGTATGGCCAGATGCCGAAGGCCGCGATCCGCGACGTGTTCAACGCCGCGACCAACGAGGCCGCGAAGGCCGAAGCCCTGCAGTGGCTCGGCGTCGAGGCCAATCTGGAGAAGCTCGCCGCGGCGCTCGTTGAGCATTCGCTCGACGGCCAACACAAGGACGCGGTGCGGGACGTCCTCAGGCGCTCATTCAAGGACAACGAGCGGCTCGGGCCCCATGAGGGGTCGCTGTACGCGGTGTTCGATCTCGGCGGTCAGCCCGCTCTCGTGATGGAGGCGCGCACGGGGAGCGCGCGGCTCGTTGAGACCGTCGAGCAGAACCTGAGAGCCTCGATGGACAGCGAGCCGTCGCTGAAACACATCTCCGATCTGGAGAGCGTGTACCTCACCCCGAGTACGCCCGCCACCGAATCGGCCGACGCAACCACGCCGTCAGGTCTACCGCCGGGCCAACTGGCGCCTCCACCGCCGCCTCCGCCGCCGCCTCCACCGCCGCCTCCGCCGCCGCCTCCACCGCCGCTCCCCGTGACGCAGGTGACGACCGCGCCGGAGGACATGCTGGCAGCGTACAACCCCGCCACGGACAGCGGCGATACCGCCGCCGACGCGCAGGCGAAGACGGACCCGATCGAGGAAGAGCCGGAGCCGCCGTCGGAGAGCGCGCCCGATCCCGCCGCGTCCACGCCCATCGAACAGGTCACCTGGATCGTCGACAAGGCCGTCAAGAAGACCCTCTGGCGCACCGACACCGGCTTCATGAGCCGTGAGGGGGCCAAGCGCGGTGTTCCCACGATCACGGGGCCGCTGACCAGCGGCGGCTTCCCGCGCGATCCTGCGAACGCCAAGGAACAGATCGGAGGGCGCTTCCCCAGGGGGCCGCTGCTCACCGACGCCGAGTGGAGCGCCTTCCAGCAGCTCTCCTCCACCCCCCAGGGACAGGCATGGCTCAACGCCTCTGGCATGCTCACGCACGCCGACGTCGAGAAGTACCTGTCGAACGATACAAACGATAACCCGGAGCGCTTCCGCGGCTTCCACCAGCTCCACAAGGCCAGCAAGGTCATCCTCGCTAGCTACGTCTCGCGCCAGATGAACAGCGGCGACGGCGAGCGCTTCGAGGGCACCCCGCCGGCAGCGCTGGCCCTGTCCATGGAGGCCAGGCACACGACCGATCCCGAGAGGAAAGCTGCGCTCCAGCAGCTCATCGATCAGGGCATCGTCGACGAGTGGTCCAGGACCCTCGAGCACACCGACCCCAACGACGACGCGGACACCGCCATCGCCCAGGGCGCCGTCCCGGACCCGAACAAGAAGCGCTTCCGGCCGCAAAAGACGCTCTCCAAGGAAGAGGTCGTCGGCAGGCACCGCCAGTCCCTCGAGGTCCTCAAGAACGTCTTCCACCTCCTCCAGGAAGGCGCCGAGATCTACGACGACAGCGCAAAGAGCCATGTCCCGCTCGAGGACGTGCCCGTCGCAAAGCTCCTTTCCCACGGCGGCCGCGTCAACGTCCAGATCCCCGCAGGCAGCGCTCCTTACGCCCTCACCGAGCTGCTCGGCATCACCGACAGCAACGGAAACCCCGCCAGGGGCGTGTTCAAGCGCGCCTTCGGCACCCACCACATCGCCCTCGGCGACGGCAAGTTCAAGGAGCAGGGCGGGCACTCCGCCGCCATCCTGGCCAAGCTCGACGACACGGAGCTCTACGGCATCAACCTCGCTGTCGGCGGCCTCGGCCTCAAGGACTTCAACGGCGACGTCATCCTGCCCGACGGCGCCCACGGCCACATGTTCATCGGCTACCGCCCGCCCAGGCCCGGCAGGCAGGGCGCACTCCAGATCGGCATCGAGACCACCGGGCCCAACGCACCCAGCACCGTCGGCTACGTCCACAACTGGCGCTCCACCGAGAAGACCGCAAACCCCATCTCCAGCGTCGGCGGACTCAAGCAGGACAAGATCGGCGACGAGAGCACCAAGAACGCCCGCACCGTCGATCTCGCCAAGCTCGGCAGCGACTGGGCCAACATTCTCAAGAACCGCGCAGACAGCTTCGAGCAGGACCTCGCAGACAAGGGCAAAGACGCCCTCAACGAGCTCGTCGGGCCCCGCAGCCAGCCGCCGCCGGCGGACGAGCCGGCAGGGTACAACCCCGCTTCGAACAGCGAAGATGGGACAGCCAACCCGCCGGCGCACCCCCCCAAGACCACGAGCAGCGCCCAGGTCCAACCGAGCGCACCGAATCAAGGCCAGTCGCTCGACGAGCGGCTCGCCTCGCTCGACGAGCAGAGCCGCGCGTGGTCCGGCCCGGCGAGCGACGGCGTCAGGCGACAGGCCGCGGACAGCCTGGCAGGCCTGCTCGAGTCGATGAACGTCGACCGCGCGATCGTCGACAGGATGCGCGAGCTCATCGAGGACCCCGCGTCGCTCTCGCAATCCTCCTTCAGCAACTGCGGCCTCCAGAGCGCCCTCTACACGACGCTGAAGGGCGATCTCGCCACCGCCTCGCACCTGGTCGTCGCGCTGTTCACCGGCCGGCTGCTCGGCCAGCTCGCGCAGTCGCCCATGGCCAGCGAGCTTGGCGCGCAGCAGGGCCCTGGCAAGGCGGCGCTCAGCGAGGACCTCGACATCCTCCGGCGCGTGATGACAGGAGAGATCCCGCGCGCCCTCGGCCCGGCTCCGACTCGTCCGCTCGTCAACGGGCTCAAGACGGCCGGGGCGAAGCGCAGCGGCCTGACGAACGCGAACGACCAGCAGCGGCTGGATCGCCTCCTGCTCGACCACCTGCTCGCCCGAGGCCTGGTCGAGCTCCTCGGAAAAGACGCCGTCGCGCAGCACGAGAAACGGACCGATGCCGCGAAGCAGCCCGGCGTCGTGGCGGCAGAGGGCGACGTCCTCCTCTCGGCGAACTCGATCGCAGACCTCATGAGGTCCGCGCTCGGGGCGGACGTCGAGGTCAGGAGCGGCGGCTCCTCGAAGGACGACGTCGCGCGCATCAACGAGGCGCTGAAGCGCACGGATCGAGCTGGGTTTGCCGTGGCGACGGTCTCCAATGGCAAGGCGCTCTGGGAAGCGGCGAAGAGGCACCGCGACGGCGCCAAGACACCTCGCGATCCCGCGAGCGTCGCGCCGCCCGGCAAAGGCGAAGCCAAGAGCTGGCACCACGCCGCGATCGACGGCGAGATCACCGCCGACGGCGACGCCTTCATCGTGCCCGTCCAGTCCTGGGGGCAGGCGTTCCCCATCCGGGTGCCGATGGCAGAGATGCCGAAGCTCTTCGAGGCGATCACCTACGGGAGCTACCCCCCGCCGCACGCGCCGGCCTCCACCCAGCCGCAGGCGCCGGCGCACCTCGCCCCGCGCGGACCGTCCGGGGCCGCGGCCGACCCACGCGACCAGCTCGCAGGAGCGCCCTCGAACCGCTCGCAGGAGATCGCGCCCCAGCCAGCCCAGCAGATCGGCGTGCAGACCTTCCGAGATGCCCGGGAGTGGCGCCGGTACGACGGGGAGGTCCGCAGCTGGGTTCGTGACACCTTCACGCTCTCTCCAGCCGACGCAGGCGCCCTGATTCGCACGGTCTCCCCGGAAGCCGCGCGCCTCATCCTCGCGCTGCACGATCACCCCCGGAGGGACCAGCTGACGTTACGCCCGATGGATCGCTTCCGGATGAGGGACGCGAGGTTCTTGCGAGCGAAGCTCCGAGAGCTCAACCAGCCCGCGGCGGCGCCCGCCGTGGCGCCCGCCGTGGCGCCCGCCGTCGGGGGTCACGCGCCGGCCCAGGCGCAGGTCAGACCCGCGCAGGACAGGCCCACCAGCCCTGGCCGGCCCTCTGCAGCGCCGGGTAGAATCGATCCCGCGACGGTCGAGCTCACGCCGTCAGGGCTGTACGACGCCCTCCTGGAGCGCGTCCCGAACGAGCGGCTGGACGAGGTGGCGGGCCTCATCGTCGAGGCCATCGACACAGAGCTCCTTCCGCAGCTCCTGGAGATGCTGCCCATCGCGTTCCCGGCCGCCGCGCGGCTGGCCGAGGAGATCGTCGAGAAGTGGCTGGCCTTCAACCCCAGCTTGCTCGACCTGTCCGCCGACGATCTGGAGGAGCACCTCGCAGCGCACACCGCGTTCGTGCTGGGCACGCTCAAGCGGGATCAGGGCCGCTCGACGATCGGCCGAGAGGTCGACTCCGAGGAGAGCGCCAGCTCCTCTGAGGAGAGCGACAGCTCCTCCGAGGAGGGCGACAGCTCCTCCGAGGAGGGCGAGCCGCCGCATCGCGAGCAGACACCCACTCCCCAGGAGGTGCTCGAGAGCAGCGCGCCAAAGACATCATCGGGCACGCGCAGCAGGGCCGGCACGCCCGGAGATGCGACGCCACCCGTGATGGACGATTTCTTCAGCGCCTTCGGCGACGAGCTGCCGGAGGTGGGCCCTACCCAGGTGGAGACCAAGCCCAAGCTCGAGCGGCGCGAGCCCGCCACCGACGCCGAAAGGGCCATCCCCGGCTGGATCTGGGAGGTGCCGCACTACAGCGACCTGCAAGCCGCGCTGCTCGATAACATCGACGAGGACGCGGTGCAGGACGCGCTCACCACGCTCCTGCCCCACGGGCACAATCGCGCGGAGTCGCTCGCGCGGTTCCTGCTCAGCGGACTCAACGGCACCCGCACGGGCGAGGACCTGGCGCAGGCGTTCCGCAGCGTGCTCGACTCGTACAAGGACGGCGAGAGGCGCAAGATCGCCTTCGACGTCGCCGAGGCGCTGGGAGTCCTCGACTCGCTCGAGGCGATGCCAGGTATCGATCTCGCTGCCCTGCGCGACCCGCCGCCGCCCACGTCACGCCGCGAAGAGCCGCCTCGCTCGGTCGCCAAGAGGGGCCGTGAGGGGCGCTGGGTCACCCGCGGCGAGCTCGAGATCATCAACCGCACCATCGGCGAGCGCGCGTTCGCCGGCATGCTCGCGCGCGCCATGGACAAGGGCAAGCTCGCCGACACCCGCGCGATCATCGAGCACCTGCTCCGCCACGCCGAGCGCATGGCCGATCCGTCGCTGTCGCCGCCGCTCACATCGACCTCGCTGGTTGTCGACTCCAACCTGGTCGGCGCCCTGCTCACGCCGCGCGACGACCTGTCGCCCGCCTGGCGTCACATCCGCGATCAGCTGGAGACGTTGATTGGCGAGCACGGCATCACGGATCTGCGCCTCACCAACATCAACGCCGGAGAGCTCTACCAGCACGGCGACATCATCGGTCGTACGTTCACCACGTCCGATGGCCGAGAGATCCCCTGGCGCGGCGTCCAGGTCGACGGCGACCGGCGCGGCGGCATGGCCGATTACAATCAGGGGTTCGATGAGCTCACGGACCGCTCGGTCGGCGAGAGGAAGGGCAGCGCCGACCGCAGCATGATCGCCGACACCTTCTTCTCGACGCGCGCCCGTGAGCGCAGCGCGCCCGCGGTGCCTCATTTCGCCACCAGCGATCACGGCATCTTGACGCCGCTCCTCGGCTTCGCCGGCATCGACGCGGCGATGCGCGGCGAGACGGCGTTCAAGGACTTCGTCAGGGAGAACACCGACGAGGGAACTCCGTATTTCCGCCCGCAGCTCGTGGACCGCGAGCTCAAGGCCCATGCGATCCTCAACCTGGAGACGCCAGCGCGCGCAGAGGCCGAGGACGCCGCGCACGTCGAGAGCCCGGCCACCGGCGCTTCGCTCCTCGACACCCCGGTCGGCACCACCCATCGGGTCAGCGACCTGTTCGATCTCATCCGCAGCTCCGGCTACGACGTCTACATCGTCGGAGGCGCGGTGCGCGACGCCCTTGGCGGCAATCCGCCCAAGGACGTCGATCTCAAGACCAACATGCCCATGTCGAAGCTCGAGGCCCTGCTCAGCGACGACCCCGCGTTCAAGTCCCTCTCCATTACTACGGTCCCCCAGCTGCGCCTGATCACGCTGGGCAACGGCGACGACGCCGTGGACATCACCACCGCCGACGACACCAGCGTGCAGGGTCCGCTCGACGTCATGGCCGACGCGCAGAAGCGCGACTTCCGCATGAACGCCCTCTACCTCAACGAGTATGGCCAGGTGGAGGATCCGCTCAACGGCATCGAGGATCAGCTCCTCGGAAGGCTGCGCTTCGTCGCCGACCCCGGCCCCACGGCGCCGGTGGAGGAGCGCCAGAGGGCGGTCGTCGAGCACCTGCTCAACGCGCCGTGGAACTTCGGCCGCGCGCTCAAGTTCCACCAGCGCGGCTACAAGCTGGAGCCCGAGATCCTTCACGCCATGCGCGACAACGCCGAGAGCATCCTCTCGGCCATGAAGGAGCGCGAGGCGCCCCTGCTCGCCAAGGCGCTGCTCCTGCGCTCCACACGCGCGAAGTCGCCGGACGCGCTGATCGAGCTCATGGAGGATCTCCGCTTCTCTCCCGATGCGATCCGCGAGCTCATCCCCGACGAGATCGCCGGCCGCTTCGACGACGAGAGCCTCGCGTACGAGCGCGACATCCTGCCGCGCTGGCGCGAGACCCCTGACGACGACGCCGCGGGGTATCCGCTGGCCGCGCCAGAGATGAAGATCGACGTCGCGACCGGGCGTATCTATCAGTACCGCTTCCACGCCAAGACGCCGCCGCTGCGGGAAGGCCAGGAGGGCGAGCACGTCATCATCGACGTGGACCTGAGCGACCACAACCAGCCAGGCCACAACGCGCCGCACTACCACGTCTACCGCTGGCGCAGCCGCGACGGCCTGTCCAAGTGGGACAAGAAGAAGAACGGCTTCTCCGACACCGGCCAGCCGGGCATGCCGCTGATCGACCGCGGGGTTTACCTCGGCCCGCAGCCGTGGCGGTTCGAGGAGGGGCTCGACAGCACGAGCAGCGACTTCCTCGACGTCGTCGAGGGGCGCATGAACGACGCAGGTATCGCGCTCACGAGGACCCCCGACCAGCTCGACCTGGGGGGCCAGGTCAAGCTGCACCCCAGGCGGCTCGGAGAGCTCCATGATCGCGGGCAGCTCGGCAAGCTGCTCACGCTCGTCAAGAACCTCAACGACGGCATCCCATGGTCCTCCAGGGACCAGGCCACCCTGGACCTGTCCGGGTCCCACCGCGGCCAGGAGCGGCTGCGCTTCAAGCCGCAGCTCGATCAGGTCGTGCCCTTCCTCCGCGACAGCGGCATCGACGACCCCGCGTCCATCCCGATCTTCGCCGAAGAGGGCCAGATGCGGCACGACGCGCTGCTCCGGCTCTACGACCTGGTGAGCGCCGACGTGCGCCATGACCTGCGCCGCCCGGCGGCCGCCTTCGCGCTCGAGGACGCTGAGAGCTTCAACGAGTTCGTCGAGCGCTTCGAGTTCTATGTCACCTCGATGCAGGACACCCTCGACGCCGTCGACATCGAGGAGCGCTGGCAAGAGCAGCTGCAGGCGGCAGAGGACGCAGACGCCGTGGGCGACGTCACGCTCGGCGAGGGCCGCGATCTGCGGGAGAAGCTCGCGAACGTGGCCGACGATCTGAGCTTCGAGTCGGAGAGCACCGCCGCCTACCACGCGGCCAAGCACGGCGCTGACTTCCTGACGCCAGAGGAGCTGGCGAGCCTGTCGCCGGCGGAGCGCGTTGAACGCTACCTCGAGGCCGCGCGCGAGGCCGTCCGCGCGGCGAGCGTCATCGAGGCGAGGATCGATGATACCGGCGCGACCAACGTCGTGCTCTGGAGCGGCGCGACCAAGGTCATCGTGCGGGTCGCAGACGACGGCACAGCGCACCTCCTCACCAGCTACGCGCACACCGGCCGCGCCGGGAATCGCGCGGCGCCCGCGCCAGCGCGCGCGACATCCGTGGACGCCGCGTCCGAGCTGGGCGCCTATCGTCCCGACTACGACGCCGGCATCGACGAAGGGGGGACGGCGAGCAGCCAGCCCGTCGAGCCGCGCGCGGCGCCGTCCACCGCGCCCACCGGAGCCCCCGGCGAGGCCGCGCGGAGCCCAGGAGCGCAGGGGAGCACGCTGGACGAGCGGATCGACGCGCTCGACGAGCAGAGCCGCGCGTGGTCCGACCCGGCGAACGGAGAGCACAGGAAGCAGGCCGCCGACAGCCTGGCAGGCCTGCTCGAGTCGATGAACGTCGACAGCGCGATCGTCGACAGGATGCGCGAGCTCATCGAGGACCCCGCGTCGCTCTCGCAGTCCACCTTCAGCAACTGCGGCCTCCAGAGCGCCCTCTACACGGTGCTGAAGGGCGATCTCGCCACCACCTCACACCTGGTCGTCGCGCTGTTCACCGGCCGGCTGCTCGGCCGGCTCGCGCGGGCGCCCGGGGCCAGTGAGCTCGGCGCGCAGCAGGGCCCCGGCAAGGCGACGCTCAGCGAGGATCTCGACCTCGTCCGGCGCGCGATGACCGGAGAGATACAGTCCTCCAGCGGCCCGGCTCCGACACGGCCGCTCGTCAACGGGCTCAAGAGGGCCGGGGCGAGGCGCAGCGGCCTGACGCAAGCGCAGGAGCGGCAGCAGCTGGATCGCCACCTGCTCGACCACCTGCTCGCCCGAGGCCTCCTCGAGCTGCTCGGAAAGAGCGCCGTCGCGCAGCACGAGGAACGGACCGATGCCGCGAAGCAGCCCGGCGTCGTGGCGGCGGAAGGCGACGTGCTCCTCTCGGCGAACTCGATCGCGACGCTCGTGAGCTCCGCGCTGGGGGCGGACGTCGAGGTCAAGAGCGGCGGCCTCTCGGAGGGCGACATCGCGCGCGTCAACGAGACGCTGCAGCGCACGGATCGAGCTGGGTTTGCCATCGTGACCGTCTCGAACGGCGCTGCGCTGTCGAAGGCGGCGGAGACATACCGCGACGGCGCCACGACGCCTCGCGATCCCGCGACCATCGCGCCGCTCGGCGAGGGCGAAGCCGAGAGCCGGCACCACCTCGCGATCAACGGCGAGATCACCGCCGACGGCGACGCCTTCATCGTGCCTGTCCAGTCCTGGGGGCAGGCGTTCCCCATCCGGGTGCTGAAGGCAGAGATGCCGAAGGTCTTCGAGGTGATCACCCACGGGACCTACCCCCCGCCGCACGCGCCGGCCAACGGCACCTCCACCCAGCAGCGCGCTCCGGCGCGCCTCGGAGCGGGCGAGCCGTCCGGCGCCACGCAGGACCCCATGGACCCGAGCAACCAGCTCGCGGGAACGCTCACGAACGGCTCGGGGGGGATCGCGCCCCAGCCACCCCAGCAGATCGGCGTGCACACCTTCGGAAGCCCCGCAGAGTGGCGCCGATACGACACGAAGGTCCGCAGCTGGGTCCGTAGCACCTTCGGGCTCTCTCCAGCGGAAGCAAGCGTTCTGATTCGCGAGGTCCCCCCGGAGGCCGCGCGCCTCATGCTCGCGCTGTACGACCACCCCCAGAGGAACCAGCTGACGTTCCGACGGATGGATCGCTTCCGGATGAGGCAGGAGACGTTCTTGCGAGAACAGCTCCAGGAGCTCGAACGGTCCGCGGCGGCGCCCCCCGGTGGGGGGAACGCGTCGACCCAGGCGCCGGGCAGCTCCGCGCAGGACCAGCCCACCAGCCCTGGCCAGCCCTCCGCGGCGCCGGGGACGCTCGATGCCGGAACGGTCGATCTCACCCCCTCCGGGCTGTACGAGGCCCTCCTGGAGCGCGTCCCGTCGCAGCGCCTGATCGAGGTCGCGAGCCTCGCCGTCAATACCATCGACGCGGAGCTCCTCCCGCAGATCCTGGACATGCTGCCCATCGCGCTGCCGGCGGCCGCGCGGCTGGCCGAGGAGATCGTCGAGAAGTGGCTGGCGTTCAACCCAAGCCTGCTCCATCTGCCCATCGCCGAGCTCCAGGAGCACCTCGCAGCGCACACCGCGCTCGTCCTGGACACGCTCAAGCGGGATCAGGGCCGCTCGACGATCGGCCGAGAGGTCGACTCCGAGGAGAGCGACAGCTCCTCCGAACACGGTGACGGCTCCTCCGAGAAGAACGGCGACGGCTCCTCCGAACACGGTGACGGCTCCTCCGAACACGGTGACGGCTCCTCCGAACACGGTGACGGCTCCTCCGAGAAGAACGGCGACCCGCGCACGGTCGGAGATGCGACTCCACCGGTGATGGACGATTTCTTCAGCGCTTTCGGCGACGAGCTGCCGGAGATGGGCCCTACCCAGGTGGAGACCAAGCCCAAGCTCGCGCGGCGCGAGCCCACCACCGACGCTGAAAGGGCCATCCCCGGCTGGATCTGGGACGTGCCGCATTACAGCGACCTGCAAACGTCGCTGCTCAATCACATCGACGACGCCGCGGTGAAGGCCGCGCTCACCACGCTCCTGCCCCATGGGCACAATCGTGCGGAGGCGCTCGCGAGGTTCCTGCTCAGCGGAATCAACGGCACCCGCACGGGCGAGGACCTGGCGCAGGCGTTCCGCAACGTGCTCGATTCGTACAAGGACGGCGAGAGGCGCAGGATCGCCTTCGACTTCGCCGAGGCGCTGGGCGCCATCGGCTCGCTCGCGACGACGCCGGGCATCGATCTCGCCACTCTGCGCGACCCGCCCCCGCCCACGTCGCGACGCGAGGAGTCGCCTCGCTCGATCGCCAAGAAGGGCCGTGAGGGGCGCTGGGTCACCCGCGGCGAGCTCGACATCATCAATCGCACCATCGGCGAGCGCGCGTTCGCCGGCATGCTCGCGCGCGCCATGGAGAAGGGCAAGATCCGCGATATCCGCCCGACCATCGAGCAGCTCGTCCGCCACGCCGAGCGCATGGCCGATCCGTCGCTGTCGCCACCGCTCACCTCCACCTCGCTGGTGCTCGACACCAACCTGGTCGGCGTGCTCTTGAAGTCGCGCGATGAGCTGTCGCCCGCCTGGCGCCACATCCGCGATCAGCTGGACAGCCTCATCCGCGACCAGCGCATCACGGACCTGCGCCTCACCAACGTCAACGTCGGAGAGCTGTTCGAGCACGGCGACATCGTCGGGCGCACGTTCACCACCTCCGATGGTCGAGAGATCCCCTGGCGCGGCGTCCGGCTCGACCGCCAGCGGCGCGACGCCATGGCGGATTACAACCGGGGATTCAATGAGCTCACGAGCGGCTCGGTCGGCGAGAAGAAGGGCAGCGCCGACCGCAGCATGATCGCCGACGCCTTCTTCTCCGACCGCGCCAGCGAGGATGGCGCGCCCGCGGTGCCTCATTTCGCCACCAGCGACGGCGGCATCCTGAGGCCGCTCTTGAGGTTCGCCGGCATCGACCCGGATAGGCGCGGCGAGACGGCGTTCTTGGACTTCGTCAGACGCAACACCGATGGGGTTAACACCTATTTCCGCCCTCGGCTCGTGGGCCGCGAGCTCACGGCCCATGCGATCCTCAACCAGGAGGCGCCGGCGCGTGCCGAGGGCGCCCAGAGCCCGCCGGTCGGCGCTTCCCTCCTCGACACCCCCGTCGGGACCACCCACCGGGTCCACGACATGATCGCGCTCATCCGCAGCTCCGGCTATGACGTCTACATCGTCGGCGGCGCGGTGCGCGACGTCCTCGCCGGCAATGAGCCCAGGGACGTCGATCTCAAGACGAACATGCCCATGTCGCGGCTCGAGGCCGCGCTGAGCGACGACCCCTTGTTCAGATCCATCCCCATCAAGACCGTCGCCGAACGGCGCCTGATCACGCTGGGCGACGGCGACGACGCCGTGGACATCACCACCGCGGACGACACAAGCGTGCAGGGCCCGCTCGACGTCGTGGCCGACGCGCAGAAGCGCGACTTCCGCATGAACGCGCTTTACGTCGACGAGCACGGCCACGTGGAGGATCCGCTCAACGGCATCGAGGACGTGCTCCTCGGCAGGCTGCGCTTCGTCGCCGACCCCGGCCCCCCCGCGCCCGTCGAGGAGCGCCAGAGGGCGGTCATCGAGCACCTGCGCGGCGCGCCGTGGAACCTCGGCCGCGCGCTCAAATTCCACCAGCGCGGCTACAGGCTGGAGCCCGAGATCCTTCACACCCTGCGCGACAACGCCGAGAGCATCCTCGAGTCAATGAAGGAGCTCGAGAGGCCGCTGTTCGCCAAATCGCAGCTCCTGCACTCCACGCGCGTGAAGTCGCCGGACGCGCTGATCGAGCTCATGGAGGATCTCCGCTTCTCTCCCAAGGCGATCCGCGAGCTCATCCCCGACGAGATCGCCGGCCGCTTCGACGACGAGAGCCTCGCGTACGAGCGCGACCTCCTGCCGCGCTGGCGCGACACCCCCAAAGACGACGCCGAGGGGTATCCGTTCGGCGCGCCGGAGATGAAGGTCGATCTCGCGACCGGGCGGATCTACCAATACCGCATCCACGCCAAGGTGCCGCCGCAGCAGGAAGGGCAGGAGGCGGAGCACGTCATCATCGACGTGGACATGAGCGATCACAACCAGCCAGGCCACAACGCGCCGCACTACCACGTCTACCGCTGGCGCAGCCGCGACGGCCAGTCCAGGTGGGACAAGAAGAAGAACGGCTTCTCCGATACCGGCCAGCCGGGCGTGCCGCTGATCGACGGCGGCTTCTACCTCGGCCCGCAGCCGTGGCGGTTCGAGGAGGGGCTCGACAGCGCGAGCAGCGACTTCCTCGACATCGCCGAGGAGCGCATCAACGAGGCAGGTATCGAGCTGACGAACACGGGCGGCCAGCTCGACCTGGGCGGGCAAGTCAGGCTGCACCCGGAGCGGCTGCGAGAGCTCCATGACCGCGGGCGGTTCGGCAAGCTGCTCATGCTCATCAAGAACCTCAACGACGGGATCCCATGGTCCTCCAGGGACCAGGCCACCCTGGACCTGTCCGGGTCCCACCGCGGCCAGGAGCGGCTGCGCTTCAGGCCGCAGCTCGATCAGGTCGTGCCCTTCCTCCGCGACAGCGGCATCGACGACCCCACGTCGCTCCCGATCTTCGCCGAAGAGGGCCAGATGCGGCACGACGCGCTGCTCCGGCTCTACGACCTGGTGGGCGCCGACGTGCGCCAGGATCTGCGCCGCCCGGCGGCCGCGTTCGCGCTGGAGGGAGCCGCGAACTTCGACCAGTTCGTCGAGCGCTTCGAGTTCTTCATCGCCTCGATGCAGGACAACATGAACGGCGCAGACATCGAGGGTCGCTGGCAAGCGCAGCTGGAGGCGGCGCGGGAGGCCGGCGCCGTGGGCGACGTCACGCTCGGCCAGGACGGCGAGCTGAAGCAGAGGCTCGCGGACGCGGCCGACAGGCTGAGCTTCGAGTCGGAGAGCACCGCCGCCTACCACGCCGCCAAGCACGGCGCCGACTTCCTGACGCCGGAGGAGCTGGCGACGGGCATGTCGCCGACAGAGGGCATGCGACGTTACCTCGCGACCGCGCGCGACGCCGTCCGCAATGCCGGGCTCATCGAGGCAAGGACCGACGAGACCGGCGCGACCAACGTCGTTCTCTGGAGCGGCGCGACCAAGGTCGTCGCGCGCGTGAAGCCCGACGGCACGGCGCACCTCCTTACCAGCTACGTCCACGCCGGCCGCAAGGCCACGCCCGAAGCAGCGTTCACCCGCTCGACAGGAGACGGGTCGACCTCCGGGACCCCGCCGACTCCACAGGTGACCAACACGGGCGTCGAGAACATCGGCAACAGCTGCTTCCTGTCCGCCGGCCTCACGATGCTCGCGCACACCGATGCCTACTACGATCTGTTCGCGCCGCGCGTAGGCGACAACCCTGGCACCAACGACGCCCGGCTCCGCGCCGCGGTGCACGCGGTCCTCACCCAGATCCGGGCCGGCACGCTCGTCGGGAGGGACACGATGGAGCGCCTCGATACGCTCCTGACGAACACCAGAGTGCGCAACACCGACACCAGGGTGCTCGACAGAACGTCCGCCACGACGCAACAGGATCCCAGCGAGGTCCTTTTCCGACGCCTCTTTGATGCAGCGAACCTCGATATCGCCGGCGTGACCCTGACGCAGACGAATCGAACCGATTGGGCCGGGGTGGCGCTCAACGAGCATCATGGCACGCTGGACAATCCCACCTCGCTCGACGACAACCCCGTATGGAACCGACAGGCGTCCGACGTCGTGCTCAGCCCGTCGATCCACGGCAGCCGCACGCTGCAGCAGGCGCTCAATGCCCATTTCAGCGCGAGCACCGTCGAGGCGACCGCCATGCGCGGGGGTCGAGCGGTGCGCGGCACTCCATCGACGCAGATCCTCGTCGCCCCGGTCAACAACACGCCTCGGGCGATCACGATTGCTCTGCAACGCTGGAACGCGGGGAACAGGGACGGCAGAGCGATCGACGTCCCCGATTGGCTGAGGGTCAACGGCCGCTGGTACCGCCTGAACGTGGTCGTCCATCACCACGGGGCGACGACGACGGCGGGTCATTACACCGCGAGCACGCGCAACGCAGCGTCGGGGCAGTGGCAGCACCGCGACGATCGCAGCGTCTCCAACGCTGACCCGCAAGCCGCCGAGCGCAGGAGCGGCGGCTACCTGTTCACCTTCGAGCGCGTCGACAACCCAGCCGACTGGCCGGATGCAACGGCCTCGGCTGCGGCCGCGCGGATCGGCGCGGCGCCGGCGCCTCCCCCGCGCGCCCCGTCCGGCTCCGCCGTGGCCAGGGGTGATGCCGAGTCCGACAGCGAGGATGAGGACGAGGACGACGACGACGAGTCCGACAGCGAGGATGACGATCCGGCCAACAGGCTCGGCGCGTACCGCCCCGTAGATGGCGCCTCCGACGGGACACAGCGCTCGCGAGCCCCGCAAGCGACCGGCGCGCCGCCCGCTCTCGACGCCGTGCCCATCCCCGCGCCGATCGACGCCCTGGTGAAGACGCTCGTCACGAAGAGCGTCGCGTGGTCCTCTCCGCGCACGCAGGCGGACAAACAGGAGGCCATCGCGCTCGTGACCGAGCTCCTGCAACAGCTCGGCATGGACGCCCGGGTCGTCGACAGGGCGGGCGAACAGGACAAGGACACGCCGGACTCCGAGCACTCCGCCTGCACGTGCGTCCGTTAGGCCAGCGCCCGCGCCAGCCTCCCTCCGCGGGCGCGCTCCGCCTGCCTCCTCGCCACGGTGCGGCTCGGCCGCTTCAGCCGAGCGCGATCCTCATCAGATGAGCAGCGCTCCTGGCGCCGAGCGGCTAAGCTCGGGCCGCGCCAGCCCATGAAGTTCGTCCACGCCGCCGACCTCCACATCGACAGCCCGCTCCGCGGGCTCGACCGTTACCCCGGCGCCCCCGTCGAGCAGATCCGCGGGGCGACCCGCCGCGCGCTCGAGAACCTCGTGAACCTCTGCCTCGCCGAGGAGGTCGACCTCCTGCTCCTCGCGGGCGACATCTATGACGGCGACTGGAAGGACTACAGCACGGGCCTGTTCTTCGCCGCGCAGCTCTCCCGCCTGCGCGCCGCCCGGGTGGAGGTGGTGCTCCTCTATGGCAATCACGACGCCGAGAGCAACATCACGCGTCACCTGGAGCTCCCCGAGAACGCGCGGCGGCTCGATCCCCGCCGCCCCGAGTCCATCGTCTTCGATCGGCTCGGGGTCGCCGTCCACGGACAGAGCTTCGCGACCAAGGCCGTCACCGACGATCTCGCCGCGGGGTATCCGGACGCGCGGGCAGGCCTCTTCAACATCGGCATGCTCCACACCTGCCTGGGCGGCCGCGAGGGCCACGACAACTACGCTCCTTGCAGCCTGAACACCCTCGTCGGGAAGCGATACGATTACTGGGCGCTCGGCCACGTGCACACCCGGGAGGTGCTCTCGCGCGATCCGTACATCGCGTTCCCCGGCAACCTCCAGGGCCGCCACGCCCGCGAGACCGGCGAGAAGGGCGCCCTCCTCGTCGCGGTGGACGAGGGCCGCATCACCTCGGTCGAGCACCGCCCCCTCGACGTCGTGCGCTGGAGCGCGTGCGAGGTCGATCTCTCCCCGGCCGCGAGCGCCGACGACATCGTGGATCTGACGCGGGAGGAGCTCGAGCGGCGCCTCGCCGAGGCGGACGGGCGCACGCTGGCCGCGCGGGTCTTCCTGTGCGGCGCGACGAAGGCGCACGCCGCGCTCCGCGCCGATTTCGAGCGCTGGACGGGGCAGATCCGCGCGATCGCCAACGATCTCGGCGGCGCGCTCTGGATCGAGCGCGTGCTCTCCCGGACGATCTCGCCGCTCCAGGTGGGCGCGCTGGAGGAGCGGGACGACGCGATCGGCCAGCTCACGCGCTCGCTGCGCGGGCTGCGCGACGACGAGGCGGGCCTGTCCTCGCTGCTGCGCGAGTTCGCGAGCCTCAGGAACAAGCTGCCGGTCGAGGCGCGCGAGGGAGACGACGCGATCCGCCTCGACGACCCGGCGTTCCTGCGCGATGCGCTCGACGACGTGGAGCACACGCTGATCTCGCGGCTGCTCGGCGCGAGCGACGCGCCCTGAAGGTCGGGCGCGGCCCCGCGGCGCGCCCGAGCTCCGACGCCGCGGCCTGGCGGCGCGCGGCTCTCCGACCGCCGCTTGACGGCGCGCTGTTCTCCACCATGCACACCTCGCGATCCGGCGTGACGCGAGCATCACCCCGAACGTCCGGACGCCATGAAACGGGGGAATCATGGTCGACCAGGACGCTTTTCCGGAGCTGTTCCATCCGAGCAGCCGCGCCGAGCCGCACGCGATCTACGCGCGCATGCGGGCCGCGGGGCGCCTGCATCGCCTCATTCACCCCCGCCTCGACGTGCCCATCTGGATGGCCGTGCGTTACGACGACTGCGTGGAGCTCCTCAAGGATCCGCGCCTGATCCGCGACTTCCACAAGCTCCCTGCCGAGGTGCGCCGGCGTTACTTCCCGCTCAGCGAGCGCACGACCGCCATGGATCGGCACATGCTCGACGCCGATCCGCCGGATCACACGCGCCTCAGGGGCCTCGTCCAGCGGGCCTTTTCGCCGCGAATGATGGAGGGGCTGCGCCCGCGCATCCAGGCGATCGCGGACGGGCTCATCGACGCGGTGATCGACCGGCGCCGGATGGAGCTCGTGGCCGACTTCGCGTTTCCGCTCCCCACCGCGGTGATCGCCGAGCTCCTCGGCCTCCCCGTCGAGGATCGCGACCGGTTCCGCCGGTGGACCAAGATCCTCCTCGCGCCCGCGAAAGATCGCGAGTTCGTGGAGCGCGCGCAGCCCGTGGTGGAGGAGTTCGGGGCGTACTTCCGGGCGCTCTTCGACGCGCGCCGCAAGGCCCCGCGCGACGACCTGATCAGCGCCCTCCTGCTCGCCGAGGAGCAGGAGCACAAGCTGAGCCCGACGGAGCTCTCGAGCATGGTGTTCCTGCTGCTCGTCGCGGGCCACGAGACCACCGTGCACCTCATCGCGAGCGGCATGTTCCTCCTGCTCTCGCACCCCGCGGAGCGGCGCCGGCTGGACGAGGACCCCGGGCTCGTCGGCTCCGCGGTGGAGGAGGTGCTGCGCTGCGAGGGCCCGGCAGAGCTCTCGACGATCCGCTGGCCGCTCGAGGACATCGAGCTGTTCGGCGCCCGCGTGCCGGCGGGAGAAGGGGTCGCGGCGGGTCTCCTGGCCGCGAACCGGGATCCGGAGCACTTTCCGGATCCGTACCGCTTCGACATCGGCCGCTCGCCGAACCGGCACATCGCCTTCGGGAGCGGTATCCACTTCTGCCTGGGCGCGATGCTCGCGCGGATCGAGACGGCGCTCGCCTTCTCGACGCTCCTCCGGAGGCTGCCGCGCATCGAGCTCGCCACCTCGCCCCGCGACATCGTATGGAGCGAATGGCCCACGATCCGCGGCCCGGCGGCGGTGCCTGTGGTGTTCTGAACGGGCGAGCGCTCAGCCCCCTGAGGGGGCCGTCCGGGCGTAGGCGCGCAGCACCTCGGCCACGCTCCACGCCTGCGCAACGCACCCACGGGGCGTGAACGGCGGCTCGGCGTCGAAGATCTCGCTGATCGAGCCGGCGCAGGCCTCGTCGAGGTGCGGCGCGAAGCCCTCGAGCAGGCGCCGCGACCCGGCGAGATCGGTGGGATACACCTTCAGCCAGGCGTCGATGAACGGGCCCATGAGCCACCCCCACACGGTGCCCTGGTGATAGGCCATGTCCCGCGCGCGGAGGTCGCCGAAGTACTTCGGTTTGTAGTCCGGGTGCCCCGGCGCGAGCGACCTGAGGCCCACGGGCGTCCAGAGCCGCTCCTTCACCTGATCGACGATCCCCTTCCAGCGCGCGGGCTCGAGGACGGGGTGAGGCAGCGAGATCGCGAGGAGCTGGTTCGGCCGGAAAGCGTCATCGGCGCCCTGCTCGCCGTCGATCACGTCATAGAGATAGCCGTGCTTCTCGGACCAGAAGCGCCGGTTGAAGGAGGCCTTGACCTGCTCGGCGGCGGCCCCGTAGCGCTTCGCCGCGCCGTCGCCGTCGGACTCGCGCGCCCAGCGCTCGATGAGGCGCAGGGCGTTGTACCAGAGCGCGTTGATCTCCACGGGCTTCCCCCGGCGTGGCGTGACCACGTAGTCGCCGACCTTCGCGTCCATCCAGGTCAGCTGAACCCCCTCTTCCCCCTGGCGGATCAGGCCGTCCTGCGGGTCAGCGCGGATGCCGAAGCGCGTCCCGCGGGTGTGGTGCTCGACGATATCGATCAGCGTGGGGAGGATGAGCCGGAGCGTCTCGCGATCTCCGGTGGTCGCCAGGTAGCGATCGAGCGCGTGGAAGAACCAGAGGGTGGCGTCGGCGGTGTGGTAGAGCCCGTCGTTCTTGCCCTCCGGGAACATGTTGGGGATGAGGCCGTCCTTCACGTAATGGGCGAACGTGCGCAGGATGTAGCCCGCCTCCGTGTGGCGCCCGGTGACGAGCGTCAGCCCTTCGAGGCTGATCATGGTGTCCCGGCCCCAGTCGGTGAACCAGTGGTAGCCCGCGATGACGGTGCGCACCTCGTCCCCGGCGGCCCGGGCGCGGGCGGCGTCCTCGACGCGGCCCGCGGGGCTGATGAGGAACTGATCGGCGCCGAGGACGAGCTCCGCCGCCGGCCCGGTGCGGACCTCGGGCGCCGCGGCGAGCAGGAGCCGTGTCCGGCGCTTGCGCTCCGCCCGCTGCACCTCGTCCGTGGAGAGGGCGTTGAGCGTCTCCCAGGCCTCCGTGGACGCGATCAGGGTCACGCTGCCGGAGACCGGGAGCTCGAGGCTGAAGCGGCCAGGGCTGTAGAACTCGCCGACGGCGTCGTATCCGCGGCTCTGCTCGATCCGGTAGCGCACGTTGCGCAGGCGGGCGCTCTCGATCCTGAACTCGGCCCGAGCGCCCTGGACCTTCAGCCGGAGCGGCGGCAGGTCGCCCGGCGACGCGAGCTCGTAGCGATCCTCGACCACGGTGAGCGCATAGGGGCCCGCCACCGGCCGATCGAGCGCGCCCTCGTGCGGCCGGAAATTCACCCACGGCTGGAGCTCGATCTGCACCGGCCCCGTCCCCTCGACGAGCGTGTACGTGACATGGACCGTGTTCTGCGCGTGGGGCATGAGGAGGCGCCGCTCGATCGCCATCCCCGCGCCCTCGTAGCGCCAGACGGGGAGCCCGGCCTCGAGGCGGAACTCGGCGAGATCGATGACCTGCGCGGCGCCGTCGTCGAGCCAGGGCTCCTGACCGCCCACCTGATACACCCTGTCCTCCGCGGTGAAGATCCGGGTGGAGAGATCGCTGAGCATCATGGTGCGGCCGAGGGGGGCCGGCAGCGCGGAGATCAGCAGTCCATGGAAGCGGCGGGTGACCGCGCCGGAGACGGTGCCCGACGCGTAACCGCCGAGGCCGTTCGTGACGAGCCATTCCCGCGTGAGCGGGTCCGAGCCGCGCTCGGCGTCGTCCTGCGAGGTGGGGGCGGCGCCCCGGGACCAGACCATCCTCCGGCAGATCTCGTCAGCGTACATGCTTCTTGGGCTCCTCTGGGCGCGGGCTTTCGCTCGTCTTCTCGGGCACCGGCGTCCCGACCACGGGGTGGAGGAGGATCGCCGCCTCGCCCGGGATGTGGACGCCCTCCTCGGTGATGACAGGTGGGCTGCCCTGGCCCCCGTAGCGGGGGGACTCGCTGGACCACGACGTCTCCCAGCGGCGCCCCGGCGGCGGGGCGAAGAGCGGCTCCGGCAACGACCCTCGATGGATGTCCCGCCCGAGGTTGACGAGGAGCAGCCGGTCGTCGCCGTCGTCGCCGAAGTAGCGCAGGAGGAAGGCGTCGGCCGAGAGGACGGCCCCGTCGACGCCGCGCGGGCGCTGGGCCCGGATCACCGGATCGCGCCGGCGGAGCGCGATGAGGTCCTCGTGGAGGGCGTAGATGGCGGCGTTGCGCTCGCGCTCGGAGAAATCGAGCTTGCAGCGCTCGAACGTGCGCGGGTCGCTCGGATCGTCGAGCTGCGCGCGGACCTCGGGCACCGAGCAGGACGGGAACTGCTCGAGGAACTCCGCCCTGCCCTTGCGCACGAGCGGGGCGAGCTCGGGGTTGTGGTCGGCGAAGAAGAGGAACGGCGCCGAGGACCCGAACTCCTGCCCTTGAAAGAGCATGGGTGTCCCCGGGGCGAGGAGCAGGGCCGCCGACATCGCCCGGAGCCTGCCCGGGCTCACGATGTGGCAGAGCCGCTCGCCTCGCGCGGTGTTGGCGACCTGATCGTGGTTCTCCAGGAAGAGGACGAAGCGGGCCGGATCCACGCCGAGCGCCGGCGTCCCTCGCCGCTGCTTCTGCCAGTGATAGCGCTGCCCCTGGAAGAGGAAGCCGTGCTTCAGGGCAGAGAGGAGCTCCTGGGGCGAGCCCTCGTGATCGCTGTAATAGGCCTCGCCATGGCCGGTGAGCGCCACCTTGGCGCTGTGGTGAAAATCGTCGTTCCAGATCGCGTCGAGCCCGTAGCCGCCGCGCTCGGCGGCGCGGATCAGCCACTCTTCCTGGGACTCGTTCTCGGCCACGAGGAACGTCTCCTTGCCCTTCGCCGCCTCCCGCGCGCGGCGCGCGATGGCGGCCAGGATGTGGTCCTTCGAGCCATCGTAGATGTTCTGCGTCGCGTCGAGCCGGAGCCCGTCGAGGTGGAACTCGTCGATCCAGTAGCCGGCGTTGGTGATGAAGTACTCCCGCACCGCCTCGGAGCGCGGGCCGTCGAAGTTGATCGCCGCTCCCCAGTCCGTCTTGTGACGATCGGTGAAGTAGTCCCTGGAGAACTGGCCGAGATAGTTGCCGTCCGGGCCGAGGTGGTTGTAGACGACATCGAGGATCACCGCGATCCCGACGCGGTGCGCCGCGTCCACGAAGCGCCGGAGATCGTCCGGGCTGCCATAGAGGCGCGTCGGCGCGAAGAGATTCACGCCGTCGTACCCCCAGTTGAAGCGGCCGGGGACCTCGGCGATGGGCAGCAGCTCGATCAGGGAGATGCCGATCCGCGCGAGCTCCGGCAGCTCGCGGGCCGCGGACTCCCATGTGCCCTCTCGGGTGAAGGTCCCGACGTGCATCTCGTAGACGACTTGCCCCTTCAGCGGGGCGCCCCGGAATGCCGCGTCGCTCCATGAGAACGCGGCGGGATCGATCACCTCGGAGGGCCCGTGCGGCCCCTCCGGCTGAGACCGCGAGGCGGGATCGGGATAGAGCGCCTCACCGTCGTCGAGCCGGAACCGGTAGCGGGTGCCGCTCGCGGCGGACGCGACGAGCGCCGCGAAGTAACCGCCCTCCTCGGGCCGCATCGGGGCGGCCCCGCCGCTCCCCGGCCCGGCCTCCAGGACGACCTCGACCTTGCGCCGGGCTGGCGCCCAGACACGGAAGTGAACTCCTTTCCCGGCGAGCACCTCCGCGCCGACGGGCAACCGCCTCTCGGTCTTGAATTCCGGCATTGAAATGAATTCTAGGCGCAACACAGATGACGTCCAGCGCCGATATGCACATGACGACGCTACCGCTGTCACTGCTCAGTTGTCGAGCGCAACGTGCCTTACGGAGTTGCCTGAGATCGATCAGGGGCAAACCGACATCGAGGTCAGCGCTGTCTGTGTGGCGAAATTGCGCGACGTGAGCTCGCTCTGAAGCTCGCGCGCCGCTGGGCTCCTCCTTGCCCAAGGCATGTGTTCGTGAACACGAAACAGAACGAGACAGGAAGCGACGAAACGAGATGGGAGAGGCCATGAAGGGGACTTGACAGCCTTGCGACAGGTCGTATCCCGAAAGCGATCGGGATCCACGCGTCCTCTGATGCCTGCACACGTGGCGCGAGGCGCGCGTGACGCTGTCCTCGAGAGAGTTCAACGCAAAGACGCAAAGACGCAAAACTAAATTTTGCTCTTTCTTTTGCGCCTTTGCGCCTTTGCGCCTTTGCGTTGAACTCTCTCCGGCTCCCTGGCCGGACGTCCGGCGGGCGGTACTACGGGTGGGCGATGACCACGAGGGTGCGCGCGCGCCGGAGCACGCAGCGCAGCGCTCGCTCCAGCGTCTCCGGGTCGAGCGCCGCGAAGCTCTCGTCGAGCACGACGACCTCGGCGCCCTGGAGCAGCGCGCGCGCGATGTAGAGCCGGCTTCGCTCGCCGTGCGAGAGCTGCCAGCCCGTCTCGCCCACCACCTGCTCCAGCCCTCCCGGCATCCGGCCGAGCAGCTCGCCCAGGCCGAGCTCGTGGCAGATCTCCTCGGCCTCCGCGAGGTCGTCGGGCCTCGGCGGCCAGCGCCTGCCCATCAGCAGGTTGTACGCGAACGTCCCGGCGAGGACGTGGTTCTCGTGGAACTGCGGCGCCGCGGCCACGCGGCGCCGCCACGCGGCGGCGCCCAGCATGTGGCGGTCGAGCCCGTTCAGCAGCAGCAGCCCCGCGTCGGGCGCGCGCAGCCCCGAGAGCAGCGCGCTCAGCGTCGACTTCCCGCCGCCCGAGGGCCCCTCGAGCAGGATGCGATCACCCGCCGCGATCCGCACCGACACGTCGACGACCGCGGGGCGCGCCCGTCCCTTGTGCCGGAACGACAGCTCGTGCGCCTCCAGGACCACAGCGCGGGCTTCGACGTCCCGCGCGTCCCCCGCGCCGACGGGGCCGCCGGCGGCCTCCTGCCCGCGCGCGCGAGCCGGCGATCGCCCCGCGTCGGGGGGCAGCGGCGGCGGCGGCGGCCCGCCGCGGGCGGCCGCCTGGAACAGCGTGGAGACCTGCTCCCACGCGATCGCCGCGCTGGCGAGGCTCGACAGGCCACCCGACAGGCCCTGGAGCGCGCGGCTCGCGAGCAGGACGCCCCCCAGCGCCACCGCGTACGCCCCGGCGGAGGCGGTGCCCGCGAGGAACGGCGGCAGGAGGCCGATGATGCCCGCGATGAGCCAGCCGCGCGGCATCAGCGCGCCGATCTCGATCTGGCTCCGGTCGATGTCGCGCGACCGCAGCACGTACTGGGCGAGCGCCTCGTCCTCGCCGTGGTGCCAGCGGCCGTGGCGCTCCTGGGCAAGGCGGGTCCGGTGGCCGACAAGGCGCTCGATGAGGTCGTGCGTCATCGCGAGCCGCGCGGCGGTCCAGCGCGCGCGCCGCCGGTAGAACCGCACGCAGAGCGCGACGACCAGGACCGCCCAGGCGACGAGCAGCAGCGCATGGATCGCGCCCGCTGCGCCCTGGGCGAGCACGGCCACCGCCGCCGCGAGCTCGAACGCCGACGCGACCGCCGCGACGCCGCCGCCCATCGCGAGCCCCTCGATCGCCTCGGACTCGATCACGCGGCCGAGGAAGCGGCCCGCGCCCTCGCTGCGCACCTCCTCGGCGTCGAGCGCGAGCGCGCCCGAGAGCAGGCGCTGCTTGACCAGCGCGCTCGAGTCGATCGCGACAAGGCCGGACAGCCACGCCATGAGCTGGCGCAGCGGCACGACCGTCGCGAGCAGCAGCGCACCGGCGACGAGCCACCCCTCGTCGAGGTGGTCGTCGAGGATGCTGCGCCCCACGGTCATCCACACCAGGATCCAGAGCGTGTAGGCCGACGCGTGGGCCGCGAGCAGGCCGAGGAGGCGGCGCGGGATCCGCGCGGCCAACGCCTGCCGCGCGAGCGGCGCGCCCGGCGGCAGGCGCAGGCTCCAGATGCCGTCGACGATCACGGGCCCGAGGCGCTCGTGGAGCAGGGCCCGCCGCGCGCGCCCGCGCCGCCGCGGCTGCACGGCTGCGCGCGCGAGGACGCGCTCGATCTCCGGGAGCACCTGCGCCTCGATCGGGCGGCAGATGCGGCCGGCGATCGCCTCGACCGGGACGCGCGCCGTGGAGCGGTCGGCGCGGAGCGCTGCGAGGTCGCGCCCCCTGCGCCCCACGAGGGCGAGGAAGCGGGGCGCCCCGCCGTCGCGCAGCCACACGAGCGCGGGCGCGACGCGGAGGAGCGCCTCGCCGATCTCGTCGTAGCGCGCCGCGATCGGCTCCGCCTCGACGCCGAGGTACGCCGCGGCCTGATCGATCCACGCCCCGAGCGCGTCCGCGCTGCGGAGGTGCCCGGCGGTCGGGACGGGCGCCGCGACCGCGCGCGGGCCGAGGCTGCTCTGCGTCGCGAGCGCCTCGAGCGCGTCGCCGAGGCGCTCCGCCGGCCACTCGAGGGCGCCGAGCGAATCGACCGCCTGGTCCGGCTGCGCTCCCCACCCAGGTTGCGGTCTGGCCCCCCACCCAGGTTGCGCCTCCGCCCCGTCTGGCCGGCCCTCCCACCCAGGTTGCGCCTCGGCGGTCACCTCCGCTCGCCCTCCGGTGGCGCTCCGGCGCCCTCCCCCGCTGCGCCGGCGCCCTCCGCCGCCGCCTCGGCGATGCGCCCGCGCGCGACCCTCAGCCGGCGCCACCCGCCGCTCGACCAGAGCCCTCGCTGCACGGCCGCCTCGGCCTCGAGCAGCGCGCGGTAGCGCGAGCCGGGGCGCGCCGCGAGCTCGGCCGGCGCCCCGTCCTCGACCACGCGCCCGCCGTCCACGACGAGCACCCGCTCGAACGATCGCGTCTCGCCGACGTCGTGGGTGACGCACAGGAGCGTCGCGCGGCGGAAGCGCCGCCGCGCCCGGGCGAGCAGCGCCCGGCGGCGCTCTCTGTCGAGGCCGCGGAACGGCTCGTCGAGGATCGCGAGCCGCGCCTCGCTCCGCAGCATCGCCCGGCCCAGGCGCAGGCGCTGCCCCTCGCCGCCGGAGACGAGCCCTCCGCCCTCGCCGAGCAGGGTCTTCTGCCCCTCCGGCAGCCGCTCCAGCACCTCGCGCAGCTCGGCCTCCTCGACGACGGCGCCGAAGTCGGCCGCGTCGTCGGGCGCGCCGTAGCGGAGGTTGTCGAGGAACGATCGGTTCCAGATCTGGACCGCCGGGTCGACCCACGCGGTCTCCTCGCGCAGCGCGCGCACCCGCTCGCCGTCGAGGGGGCGGCCGTCGACGAGCACCCTGCCCTCGCTCGCCCGGTGCCAGCCGAGCAGGACCCCGACGAGGCTCGACTTCCCTGCGCCCGAGGACCCCACGATCGCCACGTGGCTGCCCGCCGCGATCTTCAGATCCACCCCGTCGAGGATCACGTGACCGGCCGCCTGGATGCGCACGCGCTCGAAGGTGATCGCACAGCCCGCGCCGCCGGCGCCCCCTTGCACGAGCGGCGCCGCTGCGGCGGGCGCGGCGCTGCCGGCGCGCAGCTCCTCCGGCGCGCCGAGCGGCTCGAGCAAGCGCAGCGCCGTGTTGCGGTGCCCTGGGTACTGGAGCAGCGTGCTCGCGAGCGCCTGCCCGATGGCAGGCAGCGCGAGCGCCCAGTAGAAGAGCAGGAGCGCCCGCGAGAGGGCGCCCCCGCGGGCGAGGAAATCGCCGAGGATCCACGCGGCGAGCGCGAAGCCGATCAGCGCCTGCGCCCCGTCGACGGCGAGCGCGGCGCGGAGGAGCGCGCGGCCGGCGAGCGCCCACTCCCCGAGCAGGCCCGCGTGCTCGCGCCGCACGGCCCGCTCCGCCGCGTGCGCCCGGATCGGCACGAGGCCGAGGAGGGCGTCGAGGTAGAAGCTCGTGAGCGCGCCGGCGTGGGTGCGGACGCGCAGGTCTCGCTCGACGAGGACGCGATTCCCCGCGAACGGCAGCGCGAGCGCGAGCGCCGCGCCCGGCACGGCGAGGCGCGCGCTCGCGGGATCGATCCAGACGATCGCGGCCGTGGTGACCGCGAGGTCGAGCGCCGAGCGCGCGATCTGGCCGCCGAACGTGGGCAGGCCGCGGAGCACGTGCAAGCTGTGACCGCGCTGCGCCATGTCCGAGGCCGGGCGGCTCTGGAAGTAGCGATCGCCGATGCGCGGGATCTTCGCGAGGAACGCCATCCGCAGCCGGACCTCGAGGTGGCGCCCGAGCCGGATCATCCCCGTGGTCAGCGAGAGATCGAGGGCGAGCTCCACCGCGAGGAACGCGGCGAGGGCGATGAGGGCGGCGAGGCGCTGCTCGAACAGCGCGAGATCGTTCGAGATCTGGAGCAGGCCCCGGAAGAGGAGGCTCTCCAGCACCACCGTCGCGACGCTCAGCAAGAGCGCGCCGGCGAGCACGGCGGGCGTCAGCAGGCCGTCCTCGCGGATCATCCGGAGGAGCGCGCGCCCAGGCGGGATCTCGCGCTCCGTGAGGGCGGCTGCGAGGTCGGGGGGGAGGCGCGCCTCGCCGCGTGCCCCCGCCTCGCCGCGTGCGCCCGCCTCGCCGCGTGCCCCCGCCTCGGCGTGCACCGTGGGCTCGGGGACGCCGGCGCCCGGCGCGCTGTCGCGGCCTGCCGGCGCGCGGGCGAGGCTGAGCGGGCGCCGCCCGCGGATCCGCACGAGCACGGCGCCCCGCGTGAGGACCATCTCCTCCCCGGACGGGTCGGCCGGCCCTGGACGCGCCGTCCAGAAGCCAGGCGGGATCATCTCCTCCCGGGCGGCCGCAGCGTCTCGATCGAGCAGCGCGCCCAGCACGCGCGCGGCCTCGCGGCCCCGCCCGAGGCCGCCGGAGCGCACGAGCGACGTGACCAGGCGCGCGCCGGCGTCGAGCGCGGCGATCGCACGCCAGTCCCGGTCCGACAGCGCCGCCTCGATCGGCCGCGTCCCTGCGCCGAGCCACGCGAGCCGGCGCCCGAGCGGCCGCGTGAACCCGTCGCTCGCGGCCCACGCGCGGAAGTCCGCCGCGGACAGGGGCAGCTCGTGCTGGTAGAGTTCGGCCTCGAGCTGCCGTCGCGTGACCCAGCGCCGCCCCGTGCCCGGGTCCATGAGCTGCGCGAGGCCGCCGTGCCGGCGCCAGATCACGACGATGTGGAGCGGCCCGGTCGACTGCCGCACGATGGCCAGGGCGGGCAGCGCCTGGGCCTCGTCGAGGAGCACGTGCTCCGGCGGGACGAGGATCTGCTGGGCCACGAGCCCGAGCTGCTCCGCGAGGTCCTCCAGGGTGTCGATGGAGGTGCCGTCGACGTCGGTCTGGCAGGCCTCGCGCAGGCGCCCGTAGCTCACGCCGACGCCGAAGCCCTCGAGCACGCACTTGAGCGTGGCGGGCCCGCAATCCATCGCCGAGGTCTGCACGACCTCCGGCGCGAGGAGCCTCCGCCTCGGGCTCGGCGGCCGGCGGCGGGGATCCGCGCTCGCTGCTCGCTCCGACGCGGATCGTGGATCGGCGCCAGCCGTCCCCTGGCTCACCCGTCCGCTCCGCCGCGGACCCTCACGATCTGCCCTGCTGCCCGCAGCACGAGCGACGCCGGCGAGACGCGCTCCATCTCGATGACGACGTTGCCGGGGAGCCCGTGCTGCATGGGGATCGGCGACGCGGGATCGGGCCGCACGCCGAGCTCCACGCGGATGCGGCCCTCCTGCGCCTCGCTGGCGACACGCTCGACGGTGGTGGCCAGGGTGCCGTATTCGGTCCAGGGGAACGCGTCGAGGCGCAGGCGCCCCGCCTGCCCCGCGCGGATCCGCCCGACGGAGGAGGGCGGGAACTCCGCGATCACCTTGAGCTCACCGGGCGGGACGACGGCGGCCACGACGTCCCCTTCGCGCACGAAGGAGCCGGCCCGCAGCACCGTGATTTCACCGACCCGCCCGGCGATCGGCGAGCGGATCTTGCGCCGCTCGATCTCGGCGAGCAGCCCCTCGATCGTCGCCTCCAGCACGAGCCGCTCCCCCTCGAGCGAGGCCGCCTCGCGGTCGAGCCGCGCGAGCTCGGCCTGCTGCTCGCTCTGCCCCGTGCGTCGCTCGACGCCGGCCCGCGCGGCGGCGCGGTCGAGCGCCTCGGTCGCCGAGCGCCGCGACAGCGCCTCGGCCGCGAGCCGCGCCGCCTCGGCCTCGGACACGAGCCCGTCCTGCCGGAGGCGCACGGCCCGCGCCGCCTCGAGCTCCTGGAAGCGCGCGCCCGCCTCCGCCTCCTTGAGCCGCGCCTTCGCCTCATCGATGCGCGCGCGCGCCGCCTCCGACCCGTCGCGCAGCGCCTGCGAGCGCGCCGCGATCTCGGCCCGGAGCGGCCCCATCTGCCCCGCGATGGCCGCGAGCCGGGCCTGCTTGTCGTCTATCTCGCGGCGGAGCGGCTCCACGTCGAGCTCGACGAGGACGTCGCCCGCGGCGACCTCGGCCCCGAGGAGGTCGAAGCGGACCGCGGCGACCCTCCCCCCGAGGGGCGCCTCGACGCGGTGAGCCGCCTGCCCCACCTCGAGGCGCGCGCTCACGCTCGCCTCGTACTGCCCGACGCGCGCGAGGAAGAACCACGCGAGCCAGCCTCCGAGCAGGAGCGCGCCGATCGCGGCGCCGACGATCGAGCCGCGATGGCCGTCGGTCGCGATCACGTGGATCGAGCGTGAGAACCCGGCGGGCATGAGGGGTCGCGCCAAGGTACACGAGCGAAGGATGCGCAGGAAGTCGCACCCATCGCCCGGGTAAAGGCGATGAGCCTGGCAAAACTTCACGTGCAGCGCGGACCGATTGCATGAATGCTCTCCTCCGCGGCTTCGCCGCATGGCAGTACATCGATTTGGAGGTTTCCAATGGCTGACATCGATCGTGATCCCGAGCAGAAAGAGCAAGACGAGCAGGCGGAGACGGTGCCCTTCTTCGCTCGCTACCTGGAAGATCAGAAGCGCATCCGGACCGGCGTCAAAGCCGGGGGCATCTACCAGACCCTCAAGTACCCGTCGGACAGAGACGAGTACGTCACCCTCAAATATCCCTCTGACGGCGACGAAGATCTGGCCGTGAAATGAGCAGCGAACAGCGGGCGGAACGCAGCGAAGCCGCCCGCGACATCGCGCAACATCGCGTTCCCCCCGTACCGACGCGTAACCAAGCTCAACACGATTCAGTACAACCAAACGCCCCGTGATTGCCCCGTGATTGCCCCGTGATTAAACGATAGCCGCAACAGCGGAATCGAAGGATCACGGGATCGCGGAATCACCACGTCGAGCCGCTGCAATCGTGCTGAAAAGCTCTGAAAAGCGCCAAAGATGGCCCTCGGGCTTGCGCCCCCGCCTGGCGGCTCGCTATGTTATCTCTCTTGTCCTCGGCGGCTCCGTCGCCGCGGCAACGCAACCATCTGGAGGTATCCCATGGCCGATATCGACAACCGTGAGCCCGAGCAGCAGGAGCAGAAGGACGACGCCGAGGCGGTGCCGTTCTTCGCTCGCTTCCTGGAGGATCAGAAGCGCGTCCGTACCGGCGTCAAGGCCGGCAGGCCGCCCTTCCAGACGCTGAAGTACCCGTCGGACCAGGAGGACGGCGGGGGGGGCGGGAAGGATCCCATCTTCACCACGCTGAAGTACCCGTCGGACGGCGACGAGGCCTGAGCACCGCATGGACCGCCCGCGCCCGTGCGAGAGAGGCACCCTGACGTGACGATGGCGAGCGCGAGCGTCCTCCTGGTCTCGCACTCACAGGACGACTTCGGGATCGGGCGCGTGGCGGAGGCGCTGCGAAGGCGCGGCGCTCGCCCCGTTCGCCTGGACGTCGACCGGTTCCCTCGCGACATCACGCTCTCGACAGCGCTCGGGCCGGGCGGCGTGCGCCGCCGCCTGGAGGACGCCGGGGCCGCGATCGGCGGAGACGAGATCTCCGCGGTCTGGCTCCGGCGCCTCTGGGCGCCGAACCTCGGCGAGGGCATCCCCGAGGCCTACCGCGGCGCGTGCGTGCGCGAGTCGATGGCGGCGCTGACCGGCTGGCTGCGCGGGCTCCCCGCGCGGCGCTGGATCAACGAGCCGGCGGCCGAGGAGCGCGCCAATGACAAGCTGCGCCAGCTCGCGGCAGCCGCGTCGGTCGGCCTGCGCGTCCCCGAGACGCTGGTGACGAACGACCCCGGCGAGGTCCGCGGCCTCTTCGCGCGCCTCGGGGGGAACGTGGTCGCCAAGATGCTCACGCCCTTCTCGACCAGCCTCGCTGGCGGCGCGCCCTTCGTCTTCACGCACGCCGTCGCGGAGGCCGACCTCGACGCCCTCTCCGGGCTGCGCCAGAGCCCCATGATCTTCCAGGAGCGCATCCTCAAGGCGCGCGAGCTCCGCGTCGCCTGCGTCGACGGCCGGTGCTTCCCGGGCGCGCTCGACGCGACCCGCTACGAGTCGATCGCGGTCGACTGGCGCCACCCCGACGTGAGCGAGGTCGGCATCGGGTGGGAGCCGGACGCCCTCCCGCGCGACGTCGAAGCGCAGCTCGGCGCGCTCCTTCGCGCCCTCGGGCTGGTCTTCGGGGCCGTCGACCTCATCCGGACGCCGGACGGAGAGCACGTCTTTCTCGAAGTGAACCCCGCCGGCGAGTGGGGCATGCTGGAGCGGGATCTCGGCCTGCCGATCGCCGACGCGCTGGCGGAGGCGCTGCTCGCTCCGACGGAGAACCGGTGACAGTCCTCATCATCACGCACAGCGAAGACAACGAGTGCATCGACCGCGTCGCCGCCGCGATCGCCAGGCTGGGCGGCCGGGCCTTCCGCTTCGACACCGACGCTTTCCCTGCGGGGGCGCGGCTCTCGCTCTCGTCGGGGGCCGGGGCGGGCCGCTCCACGCTGACCACCCGGGACGGCGCGCTCGACCTCGGCGACGTGACCGCCGTCTGGTATCGCCGGGTCGCCTACGGCGCCAGGCTGCCCTCGTCGATGGATCCGCAGCTCCGGAGCGCGTCGGTCCACGAGGCGAAGCAGACCGCGGAGGGCATGCTCGCGGCGTTCCGCGTCCCGCAGGTCGACCCCTTGCCGGCGGTGCGCTTCGCGTCGAACAAGCAGGTGCAGCTCGACATCGCGCGCGAGGTCGGCCTCGACACGCCGCGCACGCTCACGACCAACGACGCCGATGCGGCGCGGGCCTTCGCCGCGACCTGCCCGGGCGGGGTGATCGCCAAGATGCTCTCGTCGTTCGCCGTCTACCGCGACGGCGAGGAGCAGGTGGTCTTCACGAACGCCCTCGAGGCCAAGGACCTCGCCGACATGCGGGGGCTCTCGCTCTGCCCGATGACCTTCCAGGAGAACATCCCGAAGGCGCGCGAGCTGCGGGTCACGGTCGTTGGCGAGCGCGTCTTCACGGCCTCGGTCGACTCGCAGGCGGCGCCCGGCGCCGAGGTCGACTGGCGGCGGCAGGGGATCGAGCTCATCGACGCCTGGCGCAAGGACACGCTCCCGCCCGACGTCGAGACGGGCGTGCTCCGGCTGATGGATCAGCTCGGCCTCAACTACGGCGCGATCGACATCCTCCGCACGCCGGACGGCCGGCACGTCTTCCTCGAGGTCAACCCGTCCGGCGAGTTCTTCTGGCTGGAGCGCACCCCCGGGCTCCCGATCAGCGAGGCGCTCGCCGAGGTGCTGCTCGGCAAGGCGCCGCGGCGCGGCTCGTGGAGCGCCTTCCTCCACACGCCGGCGACGCAGCCCCGCTGAGCTGATGGCGCAGCGCCGCTGAACGGAGCGGACGCTCGGCGCCGCCCGCCCGCCCGCCTGCCGCTTCCACCACGACACGACCCGCCGCCCTCTCATCGGACGGACGGGCGCCGCGCAACGCGCCCGGCGCCGCGCGGTGCGGCTTGACAACGCCCGGAGGTTCCGCACTTGCTATCCGTTCAGGGGAGGGCACCGCCCCCTGCGCCCGGCAAGCGATCTCGTGAAGATCCTAGAGCTCCACCTCCTCGCGTTCGGCCCCTTCACGGATCTCCGGCTCGACTTCTCCTCGCCGTCGCCGGGCCTCCACGTCGTCTACGGCCCCAACGAGGCCGGAAAGAGCACCGCGCTCCGGGCGATCCGCGGCCTGCTCTACGGCATCCCGCACATCACGCCCGACGCCCACCTGCACCACAACACCGAGCTCCGCGTCGGCGGCCGGCTCGCGGGAAGGGGCGACGCCGCGCTCGCGCTCGTCCGCCGCAAGGGGCGCGTGAAGACGCTCCGCGACCCGGACGACAACCCCCTCGACGACGCCGCGCTCGCGCCGGTGCTCGGCGGCGTGACGGAGGAGCTCTTCCGGACCTCCTTCGGGCTCACCCACGAGACGCTCCGCCAGGGCGCCGAGGCCCTGCTCCAGGGCAAGGGCGACGTCGGTCAGAGCCTGTTCGGCGCGGGGCTCGGCGGGCCGGGGCTGCAGCAGCTGCTCGCCACGCTGCGCCAGGAGGCGGACGAGATCTTCACGCCCCAGGCGAGGACCCGCCCCCTCAACGAGGCCATCAAGGCCTTCGAGGTGGCCCGCAACGGGGCCAGGAGCGCCGCTCACCCGCCCGCGGACTGGACGCGCAAGCGGCAGGAGATCGACGAGCAGCGAGCCGAGCAGGAGCGCGTCGACGCGGAGCTGCGCGCGCTCCGGTCGACCGACAAGCGGCTCCGGCGCGCGCTCCGGGTGCTCCCGCTGCTGGAGGCGCGGCGCGCGATCCTGGGCCGGCGCGCCGCCCTCGGCCACGTCGTCCTGCTGCCCGAGAGCGCGCAGCGCGACCGCGAGGACGCCCAGGATCGCGCCGCCGACGCGGGCGCCCAGGCCTCGAGGCTCCGCGCCGACATCGCGGAGCTCGAGGCCCGCCACGCCGCGCTGGAGGTCCCCGCGTCGCTCGCCGACCTCGACGCGGGCGCGATCGACGGCCTCGTGACCCGGCTCGGGAGCCACCGCAAGGCCGCCGTCGATCTGCCGCGCGTCCGGGCGGAGCTCCACAGCATCGAGGAGGACGCGCGCGCGATCCTCCGCAGGCTCGGGCGGGACGCATCGCTCGCCGGCGGCGACGACCCCGAGCGGCTGGAGGCGATGCGCGTCGACGTCGCGACCGAGGCGCGCATCAAGAAGCTCGCCCGCGAGCGCGGCGCCGCCGAGGCGAAGCCGCGCGAGGTGGAGCGGCTGCTCTCGGCGCACCGCGCGCGGCGCGACGCGTGCGCGCGCAGGCTGGCCGAGCTGCCGCCGGGCGAGGATCCCGCTCCGCTCCGCGGCGCGCTCTCTCGCGCGCAGAAGCAGGGCGACCTTGAGCACCGCCTCCGCGAGGCCACCGCCGCGGCGGCGCAGCTCGCCCGCGAGGCCGACGCGCAGCGCGATCGGCTCGGCCTCGCGGCAGCGCGGCGGACGCGCCTCGACGCAGGTGGCGCGCCCGAAGGCCGGCCGCTCTCCGCGGCCGAGGCGAGCGCCCTGCCCGTCCCGCTCCCCGAGACGGTCGACCAGGCGGCCGCGCAGTGGGGCGCGCTCGCCCGGGAGCGCGAGCGGCTCGGCGAGCGCGCCGCCGAGATCGAGGCGCGCCTCCGCGAGAGCGCCCGCGAGATCGACGCGCTCCAGCGCGCCGGCGCCGTCCCCACGGAGGCCGACCTCGCGGAGGCGCGCGAGCGCCGGGACGCCGCCTTCAAGGCGCTGGTGCGCGCCCTCCAGGCGAAGGCGGGCGCCCGCGCGGCGGCCGCGGCGATCCACACAGCCACGCTCTTCGACGTCGGCGCGGACGCGCCCGCCTCGCCCGGGGCGCGGCGCAGGCCGTCGCTCGCCGCGCGCGACGAGCCGCCGGCCGCCCGCGGGAAGCCCGACGAGTACGCCGACCTGGTCCGCGCCGCCGACACCCTCGCCGATCGGCTGCGCCGCGAGGCCGACCGGGTCGCCCGCCTGGCGCGGCTCCTCGCGGACGAGGCGCGGGCCCAGGCGGACCAGGCGCAGCTCGCCGCGGAGCGCGCCGCGCTGGCGCGCCGGGTCGAGGAGGCCGAGGCCGCGTGGCTCGAGCTGTGGCGGCCCGCGGGCGTCGTCCCGCGCTCCCCCGAGGAGATGCGCGGCTGGCTCGGCCGCTACGCGGCCCTCACCGCCACGGTCGACCGGCTGCGCGCCGCGGAGGCCGAGGCCGAGGCGCTGCGGGCCCGGATGCACGCGCACGCGGCCGAGCTCCACGCGGCGATCCAGGGCGCGCGCGCCGCGCCGGGCGCCTCGCGCGGGGACGCGGCCGGCGTGGGCTCGCGCGGCGATGCGGCGAGCGTGGGCGCGCGCGGCGATGCGGCCGGAGCGCCGGAGGACGCGCCCGCGCGCCTCCCGGCGCTCGTCGAGGCCGCGGAGCAGGAGCTCGCGGCCATCGAGGGCGCGGCCCGGGAGCGCAAGGAGCTCCTGCGGGAGCGCAAGGAGCTCGAGCGCGAGATCGAGGACCTCGAGCGCGAGCAGGCGCAGCACGCGCGCGCGCTCGAGGCGTGGCGGGCCGAGTGGGCCGAGGGCGTGCGGCCGCTCGGCCTGCCTGGCGACGCCTCCGCGGACGAGGCCACGGCGATCCTCGACGAGCTCGGCGCGCTGTTCCGCAAGGCGGACAGCGCCGCCCACGAGCGCCGCCGGGTGCGCGGCATGGAGCGCGACGCCCGGGCGTTCGCGGCCGACGTCGCGGAGCTCGCGTCCCGGCACGCGCCGGACCTCGCCCCGCTGCCGCCGGATCAGGCCGCCGATCAGCTGATCAAGCGCCACCACAAGGCGCGCGCCGACCTCCGCGAGCGCGGCGAGATCGCGCGGAGCCTGGCCGACAAGCGCCGCGAGCTGGATCAGCAGGAGGCGCGCCGCGCGGCCGCCGCAGCGCGCCTCGCCAAGCTCTTCGAGGCGGCGGGCGTCCCGCGCGGCGGTGACGACGCCGACGACGTCGCCGCGCTCTCCCTGGCGGAGGAGCGCTCGCGCGAGGCGCGCCGGCTCGACCGCGAGCTCGTCGAGAACGAGGGCAAGCTCCTCGAGGCGGGCGAGGGCGCGGGCATCGCCGCGCTCGAGCAGGAGACCGCGGGGGTGGAGCGGGACGCGCTCGCGCTCGAGCTCGACCGGGCGGAGGAGCGCCTCGCGGCGCTCGAGGACGAGCGGCGCCGGATCGACAGGGCGCTCGGGAGCCTCGAGCAGGAGCGCGAGCACCTCCGTGCGACGGTGGGCGCCGCGGAGGCCGCCGCGGAGGCGCAGATCTGCCTCTCTCACCTGCGCGGCGAGGTGCGCCGCTACGTGCGGGCGCGCCTCGCCGCGGTGCTGCTCGAGCGCGAAATCGAGCGCTACCGCGAGCGCAACCAGGGCCCGATCCTGGCGCGCGCGAGCGCGCTCTTCCACCGCCTGACGCTGGGCGCCTTCGCCGGCCTCCGGGTGGGCTACGACGAGAGCGAGCAGGCGATCCTCCGCTGCGTCCGCGCGGCGGCGTCGGGCGCGGGGGTCGGCGGGGCAGCGGCCGCGAGGGCGCCCGCGCCGGACGGCGCGGCGGAGCCCGCGAAGGCGCCCGCGGACGCAGCGGCAGAGCCCGCAAAGGCGCCTGCGGATGCAGCGACAGAGCCCACGAAGGCGCTCACGGACGCAGCGGCGGAGCCCGCGAGGGCGCCGGTGCAGCGCGAGGTGGACGTGACGGGCCTGAGCGACGGCACGCGCGACCAGCTCTACCTCGCGCTGCGCCTCGCGAGCCTCGAGCACCACGCCCGCACGGGCGAGCCGATGCCGCTCATCCTGGACGACATCCTGATCCATTTCGACGACGACCGCGCCCGGGCTGCCCTCGCGGTGCTCGGCGAGCTCGCGGGGACGACGCAGGTGCTGTTCTTCACGCACCACGCGCGGCTCTGCGAGCTCGCGCGCGAGGCGGTGCCGGCCGACGTGCTCCGCGAGCACCGCCTGCGGTAGGAAGGCCGGTGCCCACGTCAGGCTATCCTGGGCGGGATGACGGTCCAGGAGCTCCATGTCGCCGGATACCGCTCGATCCGTGAGCTGACGCTCCCCCTCGCGCAGGTCAATGTCATCGTCGGACCGAACGGCGTCGGCAAGACCAACCTCTATCGCACCATGGTGCTGCTCGGCGCCGCGGCGAGCGGGACCTTCGCGCGCACGCTGGCCGAGGAGGGCGGGATGCCCTCGGTGCTCTGGGCCGGCCAGCGCAGCAAAGGCCCCGTGCGGATGACGCTGCGGGTGCGGCTGGATCAGCTCGTCTACGAGCTTCAGTGCGGGCTGACGCCGCCGCCTGGAGGGCCGTTCGAGCTGGACCCGGACATCAAGGAAGAGAACCTCTGGTTGCTCGACAAGCGCCGCCGCCTGCCGATGCTTGAGCGGGCCGCGAGCTCGGCTTTCGCGCGCGACGCGGAGGGCCATCGCGTGACCTTTCCCTTCTCGCTCTGGGGCTCGGAGTCGGTGCTGGCGCAGGTGGTGGAGCCGCACCGCTTTCCGTTGCTCTCGGTGGTGCGGCAAAAGCTGATGAACTTCCGGTTCTATCACCACTTCCGCACCGACTCCGGCGCGCCGTTGCGGGTCGAGCAGGTCGGGGTGCGGACGCCGGTGCTCAGCACCGATGGCCACGATCTGGCCGCGGCGCTGGCGACGATCCTGGATATCGGCGACAGGGGCGCCTTGAAGGATGCCGTCTCCAGCGCGTTCCCTGGCGCGTCGCTCGAGGTCTCCTCGACGCAGGGGCGGTTCCGCGTCGAGCTCAGGTTGCCAGGGATGTCGCGGCCGCTCGACGCCCGCGAGTTCTCGGACGGCACGGCGCGCTATCTCTGCCTCCTGGCGGCGCTGCTGAGCCCGAGGCCTCCGCTGCTGATGGCGCTGAACGAGCCGGAGACGAGCCTGCATCCGGATCTGCTCGGGCCGCTCGGAGATCTCCTTGTGCACGCGGCATCCCGGAGTCAGCTGTGGATCACGACACACTCCCGCCCGCTGGCAGAGCGGCTCCGGAAGGCGACGCCCTGCCGGCTCATCGAGCTTGGCAAGAAGGGTGGAGAGACGGTGCTGGCAAGCGGCGCGGCGGAGGATGAATGACGTTCGCCCGAGGTCTTCTCGTGTTCATTCGGTGCTCCATCGAAGCACAGGACCAGCGAGGACGACGAAGGCCACGTTGCCCGGAAGCACAGGACTATCCCCGCCGACCCAATGCACATGGGCGCTCGTCGACCAGCCCAGCGACCCTGCGAAGTACGAGTTAACCTGCGCATGCCCGCCTATCGCCACCCCGGCCACGCGCCCGCACAAGGCGACGCCGCACGACGGCATGTCGTAGAACGCGACCGATGGCCCCAGACTGAAATTGCCGTCCTCCCACGCAACTCCGACGTCGAGTGATGTCTGATTGTAGACACCGAGCCCGCCGTCCTGGGTCGCCAGGAGGATGGTGCACAGGTCGTGGACCGTGAACAAGAAGTCCCGCTCGAAGGGCCACGATATCCCCGCTTGTGGACCCACCGCGGGGCGAGAATCGACGCCGATCTGAATCCACCCGAAGCTCGCACCGGCGCTCATTTCGGCCGCTCCTGCGCGCGCCGGTGCGACGAGGAGCGCGAGGGCGACCACAACCGCCCATGAGATCTTCTGCCGGACTCGTGTGACCATGGTCCCCTCCCCTTTTCCCCAGCGGACGAGCAACATGACGACGCGAGCCGTCCTACTGACGGTGAAATTGGACGTCAACCGGGATTCGGGCAGGGACGTCCTGATGGACGTGGGTTGTACCGTCCAGAGGTTGCGCCCATCGCGCGCCGGCGAGTCGCCGTCTCCGAGGTGGCCGCCGGCGACACGCTCACACGCTCACGCTGGACACGGCCCGGTGCACCCCTCACCGCCGCAATCGACGCCGGCCTCGTCACCGTTCTTCACGCCGTCCGTGCAGGTAGGGGCCTCGCAGGCGCCAGCCCAGCACACGCCGCTCTTGCAGTCCGCGCCGGTCTCGCAGCCCCTGCCCGGCTCGCAGCGCGGGCAATACTGCTTGCCGCAGTCGACGCCAGACTCACGGCCGTTCTTCACCCCGTCGCTGCAGCTCGGGATCATGCAGCTATCGTTCGTGCACACGCCGCTCATGCAGTCCGTGGCCGCGCGGCAGCGGTCCCCCGCCTGGCAGGGCCGGCACGGGCCACCGCAGTTGAAGCCGGTCTCCCCGAGACCGGCGTCCTGCACGTCGTTCACGCAGTGCTCCGGCACGCACCAGACGCCATCACACGCGCGCCCGCCGGGACAGCGCAGCGACGCGTCCGTGTCGACGCACTGCACGCAGGCGCCCTCATGGCACCGCCCGTCGCCCGAGGCGGGGCACGTGACCTCGTTCAACAGGAGGTGCTGCGGCTCATCGACCTCGCAGAAGTCGAGGGTGCACTGGTTGCCATCATCGTAGACATCCTGGGCCGCCACGCTGACCACGCGGCCGTCGGCTGTACACTTCTCGATCTTGCAGTCGCCCCGGATCTGCGACTCGATCGGCCCTTCGTGGATCTCCACCGCGCACGCGCCGTCCACGCACCGCCCCGCGCCGCACCGCGGGTCGGGCGGGCCAGGGCACTCCGCGTCGCTCTCGCAACCGAGGGGCGGCACCGGCAGCCCGGAGCACTTCTCGGTGCCCTCTTCGGTGCCCTCCGCGCACTCGTCGCAGGTGAGGCACGCCTTGAAACATTCCGAGTCCTGCTCGCCACGCGAGCCCCCCTCGCCGCGCGCGCAGCAGATGACCTTGTCCGGCTCGCCGCACACGCAGCGCTCATCGACGCAGACCGTGCCCGGCACGTACTGGTGGTCCGACTCGCAGTCATCCGTGACCGCGCAGTCTCCGCCCATATAGGGCACGTCACCACATGCAAAGAACGTCGCTGGGCCGATGAGAAGAATGCAACCAACAAACCAAGGCGCGATGGGCCTACCCATGCTCCAGTCCTCCGGCACGAGGCTGAGGCGCCGGCACCCTGGCGGCCCCAATCCGCCGGGGTGTCGTTTGCCTGTCATCCGAGGCGCGCACTATGCCGCGTCGGGCCCGCCGCCGTCACGCAAGTTTTCGCCAGAATGCGCGGCTGGCGAGTCAGCCTTCCAGCAGGGAAGGCGCGCTGTCGAAGGGAGGGAAAACGGTGCTCGTCAACGGAAAGCCGCTGATGGACACCGTGTTCTCCGCCGGGCCGCGAGGAGGGAACGTCCGCGGCCTTGCGCGCCCGCTCGCCGGGTCGCGCCGTATCACGCCGGGACGCTTCGCCTCCGGCTCACGAGGCGAACAGCCAGGCGATGCTCGCTGCGCCGGCCAGGAAGAGCGCCGCCGTGAAGATCAGGATCGCCGTCCGGTCAGGTCGGTACTCCCCGCGATCGATGGCGCGAGCGACGCGCAGGTAACGCATCGCGGCCCACGCGATGAGCGCCATCCCGAGCACGACCATCCCTGCGCCGACGCCCACGACCTCGCGCAGCAGCGACCGCGGCCCTCCCGGCGCGGCCGGCGGCCCCGCCTCCAGGAAGTAGAGGCTGACCCGGTTGAGCGTGATGCCGAAGCTGAGCAGCGCGATCGCCGTGCGCACGTAGGCGAGGTGCGTCCGCTCGTTGGCCAGGTGCTCCCTCGCGTAGGCCTCCGTGCGCTTCACGCTCTCCTCGCCGGGCATGGTGGCTCGCCGTCCTCAGCGCGCGGCGCCCCGCTTTAGCGGCGGCCGTACCGATCGTCGAACCACGGGTACGCCGTGTTCGAGTAGCCGCGGACCTCCCAGAACCCCGGCTGATCCACCGCGGTGAACGTGATCCGCCGGACCCACTTCGCGCCCTTCCAGGAGTAGAGCTGCGGCGTGATCATCCGCACCGGGCCCCCGTGCTCGCGCGGCAGCGGCTTGCCCTCCCAGGTGTGGACGAGCAGCACGTCGGGCAGCATGGCCTCCTCGAGCGGCAGGTTCGTCGTGTAGGGGGTCTGCGTGCCGGGCGCGATGTCGCTCGCCTCGATCAGCACGAAGCGCGCGTCCGCGAGCGGGCGCGCGCGCGCCGCGATGTCGGCGAACCGGACGCCGATCCAGTGGTTGTCCAGGCGGCTCCAGGTGGTCACGCAGTGGAAGTCGGACACGTCGAGCGTCTGCGGCAGCGCCATGAACTCTTCCCAGGAGTAGGTCCGCGGCGCCTCGCAGAGCCCGTCGATCTCGAGCTGCCAGCCCTCGGTCGAGATGTCCGGCGTATCGCCGAGATCGAGCACCGGCCAGTTCTTCACCTCGCGCTGACCGATCGGCAGCCTCGGCATCCCGTGCCGGTTCGGCGGCCCGCTGCCCATCGGCGCGAGCCCGCCGAAGGCGCCCGTGCCGCGCGCCGCCTGCCGCTCGGCGAACGCCTGCTTGCGCTCGATCAACGACCTCGCCCGCCGCCCTGCGTCGTCCGCCATGACGTGACCATGGCGAGAGCTCAAGAAGCCTGCAAGAGCGAGCTCATCCGACCTTGCGGCCCGAGAGCTCCACGGATGCGGCATCTACCGACACCGACGTCGGGGGGCCGAACTTCTTGACCTGAACGGTCACGAGGAGGGCCGGCGTGTCGTCGAGCACGCGCTCGATGATGCGCTCGGCGAGCGTCTCAAGCAGCTTGTACGACGCGCTCGTGCCGGATTCGACGACGAGGCTCGCGAGCTTGTCGTAATCGAAGACGCGCGCGCGCGTGTCCGCTCGAGGCAACAACGAGATCGGGAGCTCCACCTCCAGGCACACGACGAAATCCTGGGGCAGGTCGCGCTCGGCGCGAGACACGCCGTGCTTGGCGCGAAAGCGGATGCCGTCAAGGCGGATCCGGTAGGTCTGGATCGCGGACTCCATCGGCGCCCCCTAGCACGCCTTCCGGCCGGCTTCCGCCGCAAGAATGCCAGGCGGCAGCCTCGCCCGCTCGCCGCGGCTTCCCTGGCGTGTGGCGGCCGTCATGGCGCGCAGCAGCCTTCCCGTCGCGGGCGGCCTTCCCGGCGCGCGGCGGCCGTCGCGGCGTGTCCCGGCGCGGGCGGCCTTCCCGGCGCGACCGCCCTCCAGGCGCGCGGCGGCTGCGCGCCACGTGCGCCACGTGCGGCCCGTCAGAGGAGAGGCCGCTTGAAGCACACGGCGTCGATCTTCCCGGACATCTCGCTGCGCAGGAACTGCACCGGCTCCCAGCCTTCCTGCCCGAACCGCTTGAGGACCGGGTTCCATCCGGACGTGGTGGTCACCTCGATCACCTGACTGTCGCTGACGCGCGCGGTCTCCACGTCCACGCACCGAACCTCCCACCGGGGCGGATCGGTCCCCGCCTGCACCGGCGGCACCAGGAAGCGCGGCGCGACGTACGACGCGGAGCAACCGAAAAGAAATGCGACGGCGATGGCTGTCCCGGAGCTGAGCTTCGGCATGGGCGGTCCTTTCCTGCGGGGTCGACTCGCGAAGGCGTATCGACGCTTCGTGCGCCACGTCAACTGGGAACGGCGCGCGCGCCGGCGCAGAGCGCGCCGACTGCTCGGCCGTCACCGGCGCGTGTCCGGGGCGTCCCGCCACGTCCGCTGGAACCGCTCGCCCTTCCCCCGCGTACTCATCCAGGGGCACAACCTCGCCTCAAAGGAGCGGCGCCGATGATGCTCACTGGACACCTGGATGATCCGTTGGAGGACGCGCTCCTCGCCCGCGCAGGATGGGCGCGCGACGCCGAGGTCGAAGCGCACCTCGGCGCCTGCAGCGACTGCGCGCGCCGGCTCGCCGACGCGGAGGCCGCCGTCGCGACCGTCGCCCTGGCGCTGCCGCCGGTCCCGCCGGAGGGCCGCCTGCGCGCGCGGCTCTTTGCCTCGGTGGATCGCCTGGAGCGGTTCACCCCGATGGCGCCGCGCCTCGCCGCCCTCATCGACGTCGCGCCGGACGACGCCCGGCGCGCCCTCCACGCGCTGTCCGAGCCGGAGGCGATGAACGCCCTGCTGCCGGGCATGCGCGTCCTGCCGCTCGCGACCGGCCCGCGCCGCGCGACCACGAGCGCGATCCTCGTCTGCCTCGAGCCAGGCGGGGGCATCCCGCGCCATCGCCACCTGGGCGACGAGCGCATCCTCGTCTTCGAGGGCGCCTTCGCCGTGGACGACGGGCGCGTCGTCCGCGCCGGGGAGGAGCTCCACAGCCCCGCCGGCTCGATCCACGCCATCCCGACGGTCGTCGGCGACGCGCCGTGCCTGTGCGCGATCGTCGGCGAGGGCGGCATCGAGGTGGCGCTTTGATCGCCGCGAGCCCCGGGCCCGCGCCCGCGCCCGCTCACGAGGCGCCGCCGGCTCACGTCGCGGCCCCTTCCGCGCCGAGGGCGGCGCCTGGCAGCGACGAGGAGCTCGTCGCCCGCATCGCCGGCGGCGACCGGGAGGCCCTCGCCGTCCTCTACGACCGGTACGCGCCCGCGCTCCTCGCGCTCGCCCAGCGGGTGCTCGGGAGCCCCGCCGAAGCCGAGGATCTCGTCCACGACTGCTGCCTGGAGGTCTGGCGAAAGGCCCACACCTACGAGCCGCTCCGCGGGTCGGCCCGCACCTGGCTCATGATGCGCCTGCGCAGCCGCGCGCTCGACCGGCTCCGATCGGCACGGCAGCTCCGCCTGGTCTCGGACGGCGAGGAGAACGACGCCCCGGCCGACCTCGGTGGCCTCGACCCGGCGCTCGGCTCCGACTGCGCCCGCGTGAGGCGCGTCGTGGCCGCGCTCCAGGAGGACCAGCGCACGGTGCTCGAGCTCGCCTATTTCGAGGGGCTCTCCCTCGTGGAGATCGGCGAGCGCCTCGCGGTGCCGGTGGGCACCGTCAAATCCCGCCTCTCGCGCGCGCTGGAGAAGCTGCGCGCCACGCTCCAGGAGCAGCCGCGCACCGCGGCAGGCTGACGCCGCCCCTAGCGCTTGCGGGCGAGCGCCTCGCGGTCCTTCACGATGAGGCGCCGCCCCGCCGCGTCGAGCACCCCCTCCTTCCGGAACGCGCCGAGCGTCAGCGTCACCGTCTCGCGGGTCGACCCGATCACCTGGGCGATCTCCGCGTGCGTGATCGGCGCCGAGATCAGCGTCCCCCGCGGCGTCGGCACGCCCCACCGCTCCGCCGCGTGCAGGAGGAACTCGGCGAGGCGCCCTCCCACGTTCTTGAACAGCATCGACTCGATCCGGTCCTCGGTCTCCCGCTGCCGCGCGACCAGCAGCGCGAACACCGCGCCCCCGAGCCTCGGGTGCTGGGCGCAGAGCTCGCGGACGAGGGCGAGCGGCACCCGGACCACCTCGGCCTCATCCATCGCGATCGCCCGCTCTGTCCGCGTCTCCAGCCCCCCGAGGCACGACTCGCCGAGCACATCGCCCGTACCGCGGTAGCTGAGCGGGAACGCGGCCCCCGCCCCGTTGACGCGCTCGACGCGCGCGCGCCCCCGGCCGAGCACCACCAGCGTGTCCGCGGGGGCCCCCTGCTCGAAGATCGCCGCGTCGGACGCCACCACCTCGAGCGCCGCGGCGTCCGTGACCGCCTCCCGTACCTCGCGATCCACCTGCGCGAACAGCGAGGAGAGCCGGAAGGCGCGCGCCACCCGGGCCTTCACGGGATCCGTGGGCTGGCGGCCAGCATCCTGCGCGTACTGGGAATCCAGATCGCTCACAGTAGGGAAGAAAAGAGTAATCCATACTGCGTGCGTTGACACACAGGAATCCCCTGCGACGGAGGCCCGGCGCGGGGTGAGCGGAGCGCCTCGCTCAGCGTCCGTCGCGGTCGAGCTGCACGACGATGTCCCGGTCGAGCGCGCTGTCCGCCGCGCGGGCGAACTGCTGGAACTTCGTATAGGCATCGGGCTGCACGCGGCCCGCGGGCAGCTCGAGGAAGCGATCGAGGACCAGCGCGCCCCCGTCCACGCGATCGTTCACCCGCACGGCGCGCCCCTCGTCGTCCGCCGTCGACGGAGCGAGCTTCGTGACCACGCGCGCGCCCGCGGGGAGCTTGACGCGGAGCCGCACCTCCGAGCGCGTCGCGATCTGCTCCGACAGGTAGAGCGGCGTCTCCCGGACCGGCAGGCTGGCGAGGCTGGCCACGCGAACGCCAAACGGCGGCGTGATGACCAGCTCCCCTCCCTGCGCGCGCGCGAAGCTCGCGGCGGCGATCTTCATCTTCAGCGTGAGCGGCCGATCGATCTCGCTCAGCTCCTTGATCTCGATCTCCTGGAGCCGCGCCCCCGGCACCATCTGCGGCAGGAGGCGCGACTCGACGGCGTCCCGGAGCTGGGCGTCGGGGAGCGACTCCAGCGCCGAGCGCAGCGCGATCGCGAGCTTGCCCTCGTAGCGCTGCTCGATCGCCAGCGACGCCGAGCCGTCCCTCGCCACCTCGGCGACGCCCTCCGTGACCACGCCGTCGTGCGCGCCGGACGAGGGCGTCACCTCGCGCGGCGTCCCGGGCTTCAGCACGATCGCCGGCTGCCCGCGGAGGGAGCTCGGCAGGTAGCCGTACGGCGCGAACTTGTCGCGCACGAACATCCAGCGGACCGCGCCCGCGCCGGGCTTGTCCCCGGTGTCGAGGCGGACGGCGAGCGCGTTGAACGTCTCGGCCTCGCTCATGGGCCCGCGCGGCGGCGCGGTGAGCCGGTCGCTCACGACGCCGTAGCCTGCGTCGATGCCGACCAGACGGCACAGGTAGAGGAACGCCTCGGTCCGGTTGCCGCTCTTGCCGATGACGACCCGGCGGCCGTCGTCCTCGCGCCCCGGCTCCACGTTGGCGAGCACCCACCGGTAGATCCGGCGCGCCTGCTCATCCTTCGACGGCGCCGCTCCCCCGCCCTCGCCGCGCGCGTCCTGCGCGGCGCCGGCGGCCTTCCCCTGCTCGCCGCCGCCCGCGTCCGGCGAGCGCGGCGCGAGCGGCGTACGCGGCGTACGTGCGATCGCCCGCGCGATGCGCACGAGCCGCGGATCGCGCGGCGTCTCGTCGGCTGCCGCGTCGACCATGCGCGCGATCGTGCTGTCCAGGCGGATGCCCCAGCCGATGCGGATGTTCGGAAGGAACTCCGAGATCGGCGCGCTCGCCGGCTCCTCCGGGAGCGCGGGGCTCTTGTCGACCCGGTAGCGGCGCGTGACGAGCGCGCCGGACTCGACGATCTCCGGCGCCGGGACGGGGCCGGAGGCCTCGACGTCGAGCGGCCGGCTCTTCGGCGACACGACGATGAACTCGCTGCGCCAGTAAGGGACCTTCTCCTCGCGGAAGAACCAGCGCGGGCCCTGGAACGTGAGGCCCCCCTGCCCGTCGCCGCGCAGCACGAACAGGTTCTCCACCTCGATGTAGTCGCCCACCTCGAGGTGGGGCATCGTCACGGTCGGCTTGTCCTCGATGAACTCCGGCTCGTGGATCGACCCGTCGCGCTTGATCGTGCGGAGCTTGAGCACGAGCCCCTCGGGCATGCGCTGCTCGGCGTGCTCCTGGATGGCCTCCCGCGACTGGATCCGGATGATCTCGTGCTGGAGCATCCGCGCCGAGCCGTCCTCGTGCACCCACATGGCCGCATAGTCGAGCACGCGCGCCGCCGTGCCCGGCATGACCTCGCCCGAGGCCTCGTGCTCGGCGATCACCTTCTTCGAGTCCAGCCGGTACGGGCTGAGCTCCGTCGTGCCGTCGAGCAGCTCGATCGCGTCGCGCAGCCCCGAGGTGTCCGCGCCCGTGCGGATCGCCTCGATGAGCGCCTTCTGGAGCGCGTCGCGCTCTCCCCGCGCGAAGCGCGCGTCCGCGAGCGCGAGGCGCGCGTCGGCGTCGTCCGGCGACTTCGCGAGCGCGCGCTCGAGCTGCTCGAACGACTCGGCGCGCTTGCCGGCGCGGGTCAGGAGGTCGGCGATGCGCGCGGCGATGTCCTTGCGGTCCTTGCGGGCGGAGCCGAGGCGCTGGAGCTCCTTGATCGCCGCCGCGTAGTCGCGGCGATCGATCGCCCTCTCCAGCTCGATCTCCGCGTCGGGATCGAGCTCCCGGATGCGCGCGGCGAGGGCGTCGGCCTGCGCGATGTGCCCGTCGCCGTCGTGGATCCGGAGGAGCGCGCCCAGCACCTCGACGTCGTCCGGGAAGCGCGCGGCGGCCTCCTTCACGGTGCGGACGTGCTCGACGCGCCAGCCGAGCCGCGAGTACATCCCGGCGAGCGTCTTCAGGAGGTCAGGCACCTCGCGGAAGCGGTCGGCGAGGGCCTCGATCGTGCGGGTCATCTCGGACAGGCCGACCTTGTCGGCCTCCTCGAGGGCGAGCCAGAGGCGGGGGTACCAGAGCTCCGGGTCCTTCTCCGCGGCGCGCGCGCGCACGTCCTTCACGAGGTCTTGCCCGTCGGACGCCGGGAAGATCGGGTCCTTCTCGAGGAAGACCGCCTGGGCCGCGAGCGCGGGGCCGGTGGCGCGCGCCGGATCGGCCACGAGCGGCTCGATCAGCACGGCGCTCACGTCGTCCTGGCCCTCGAGGTGCGCGATGGTCGCGGCGAGGTACCGGGCGATCGGATCGTTGACGTCGCGCTCGGTGGGGGGCGCGCCGCGCAGGCCGAGCGCGCGCGCCACCTTCGACGCGGGCTGCGGCGGCACGCCGAGCGCCGTGAGGAACGGCTCGATGGGGTTGGGATCCGGCAGGACCTCGGGCGGGACGAGCGAATAGGGCGGCGTCGGGTCGGCGGAGGTGGCCACGCCGAGGGGCGTGCCGTCGGGCGCGAGCAGGCGGATGGAGGTGTCGCGGCCCCCGACGCGGGCGACGATGCGGTGCCGGCCGGAGCCGAGGCGCAGGCGGACGCCGAAGCGGGGCCAGATCCCCCACTGCTTCGTGTCGCGGGTCAGCACCTCGACGTCGTCGACGAGGATGGCGTAGGCCCCCTGGACGGCGACGAGCATCTCGCGCTCGGCGGGCAGGTCGACGAAGGTCTCGACGTAGAAGATGCCTCCCTTGGCCCCGCCCTCGCCCGGCCCCTCCGGCGCGACGGCCGAGAGCTGGCAGCCGCGGCGCTCGGCGCCGAGCACGCGCGGCGCGTCGGCGCGGTGGGGATCGCGCGGGAACACGGGAGGCCAGGGGCCGGCGCGCTCCGCCTCGTAGTGGACGCGGTGGTCGCTCGCGGCCAGGTGGCCAAACGGGCCGGCGAAGCGGGCGTTCTCGATGCACCCGTAGCGGCGCGCCGCGAGGTCGATGAGCGGCACGGCGGGCGCGGCGCCGGCCTTGTCGGCGGTCCCGGCGGCGCCGGCGCCGGCCGGGCGCGCCGCGGCGGCCTCGTCGGGCAACCCGTCGAGGCTCCACCACTCGACGAGCTCTCCGCGCGCGCGCCAGCCGAGCTTGCTCGGGTGGTCGATGGCGCGCAGGACGACCTCGCGGGACTTCTTCCAGAGGCCCGCGACGCTGGATCGCAGGCCGAGCAAGCGGTTCGCGGCGAACCAGCCCACGAGGGCGGCGTCGGGGTGCGCGCTCACCCGGGCGGCGTCCAGCGCATCGAGGTAGGCCGCCGCCGCGCGCGCATTGCGGCCGTGCCCCTGGTCGTCGATCGCGCGACCGAGCGACGCGAGCATCGATTTCGCGCCGATCCCCTCCAGGCGTTTGCGCGCCTCCCTGGCGCCGGCAGGCGTGCCGCCCGGGACCAGGAGCTCTCCGAGGAGCCAGCGGCCGACGACCTCGCCGTCGGTCGAATGCGCACCAGCGTCGCGGAGCGAGGCGATGGGGTCTTTCGCGCCAGGCGCGGTGACCGCGCCGCAGGCGCCGAGCGCGAGGGCCAGGGCGGCGGCGCCGGCGAGCCGGACGAGCGTGGAGAGGGAGCGAGGAGCGCGCATCGGCCCGGTCCTTAGCGCGAGCGACCGCGTGCGCACAGAGACGCCGCGCGGCGGCCGCGCTCCTGACCGCCCGGCCCCGTGAGCCCCCGCCCGGCCCGCCGTCGTCGCCTGGCTCGCGGCGTGCGGTCTCCGCGCCGTGTGGTCAGCGGCTCCACGGGCATCGCCAAGGAGCGCCTTCGCCCCTAGAGGCCAAGGAGCGCCGTCGCCCCTGGAGGACGACGCTCCACGAGGTCGTGCGCGACAACGTGGCGACGCTCCACGGAGCCATCGACGACCGCGCTACGGGCCGATGATGATCTTGATTATCATTAGCATCATTGCTATGTGAAGCGGCGAACGGATGGAAAACGATGTTGCTGTAGAGCTCGGCGCACTCGCGCACCGCGGCGCCGCCCCGCTGTCTTGATCGGGGGCGCGCTCTTTCGAACCACCTCGCCGCGATGCTTTCGCACCGACAAGGATGAACGACATGGTACCCGGTTACACAGAAGAGACGGTGCTTGAGGTCCACCACTGGACGGACAAGCTCTTCACGCTCAAGACCACCCGCTCGCCGAGCTTCCGCTTCGCGAACGGGCAGTTCTGCATGATGGGGCTCCTGGTCGCGGGCAAGCCGCTCGTCCGCGCGTACTCCCTCGCGAGCGCAAACCACGAGGAGACGCTCGAGTTCTTCTCGATCAAGGTGCCGAACGGCCCGCTGACCTCGCGCCTGCAGCACATCGCCGTCGGCGAGACGATCCTCGTCGGTAAGCGCGCGACGGGCACGCTCACGATCGGCAACCTGCGGCCGGGCCGGACCCTGTGGCTCCTGGCGACCGGGACCGGACTGGCGCCGTTCCTCAGCGTCATCAAGGACCCCGAGACGTACGAGCGCTTCGAGCGCGTGGTCATCACGCACACGTGCCGCCGCGTGCAGGACCTCGCGTACGCGCGATACCTCGAGCAAGAGCTCGCGGTGGACGAGCTGCTCGGCGAGATCGTGGGGCCCAAGCTCCTCTACTACCCGTCCGTCACCCGCGAGGCGTTCAAGACCGAGGGCCGGATCACCACGCTCATCGAGTCCGGCCGCATCTTCGCCGATCTGGCGCTGCCCACGCTCGACCCCGCGCACGACCGGCTGATGCTCTGCGGCAGCTCGGAGATGCTCGCCGACACCGCCGCGCTCCTGGAGTCGCGCGGCTTCGAGGAGGGCAACAGCGGCGAGCCGGGCGACTACCTCGTGGAGAAGGCCTTCGCGGGCGAGAAGCGCTCCCCGCTCGCCAGCGCGTCGCCGGCCGAGAGCACGAACCTGTCCGGCCCGGCGTGACGTCGCGCGCCGCGCGTCGGGCTGCGCCCGGGACCCTGCGTCGGCGTCACGGCTGACGCGCGGGTCGATGCGACGCGCAGGCGACGTCGTCGGATCTGGACCGGGGCCACCGCCCTCCCCGGTCCAGACCGCGGCTCACACGCTCGCTTCGACAGCGCTGGCGACCTGCTGGAGGAGCACCGTCTGTTCGATCACCTCGGGCGGCACGCCGACATCGTCGCGCACGACAGCCACATCCCCGCGCGCGCCAGCCACGTCCTCGCGCACCACGGCCACGTCCTCGCGCACCACGGCCACGTCCTCGCGCACCACGGCCACGTCCTCGCGCGCCACGGCCACGTCCTCCCGCTCCGCCGCCCGGCGCAGCGCCGCGATCTCCGCCTGCGCGGCGACGAGCGCCTGCTCGAGCTCCTCGTGGAGCGCCGGCGGAGAGCCGGACGTGTCGCGCGCCTCGGTCAGCTCGCGCTCGAGCTGCGCGATCTTCCATCCCGCGGCGCGCAGGTCGGCCTCGCTCGACGCGGCGCTCCGCGCCAGCGCGTCGAGCTGCTGCCGCAGCGCCTCCACCGCGCTGCCCGGCCCGCCCTGCCCCGAGAGCGCTCCGCCCTGCCCGCCGTCCGACGCCTGGCCCGGCCCGCCGTGGTCGGCCGACGCCGACGCGAAGACCGTCCCGAGCTCGTCGACGAGCTCCTTGCCCACCCGCTCGCTCTCGCGCAGCTGCGCCATGAGCGACGCGATGACGTGGCCCCGGTCGCGCAGCGCCTCCTCGAGGCCCGCGATCTCCGCGGCCGCCGCCTCGCCAGCGTCGCGCTTCTCGAGCTCGGACGCCCGCTGCTCCAGCGCGACGACGGTCTGCTCGAGCTCCACGATCCGCGCCTCGAGCAGCAGCCTGCGCGCGTCGAGGGCGCTCCGCTGGTCCTCCAGCGCGCGGCTCTCGCGCTCGTTCCGGTCCGCCCGCTCCTTCTGCCGGTCGCGGTCGCGCGCGAGCTCGGCGCGGGCGGCCTCCAGCTCCTCGACCCTCCCCGCCGCGCGCCGCGCCTCCTCCAGCGCGCGCTCGCTCTCCTGCGCGCGCCTGCGCGCCGTGTCCCGCTCCGACGTGAGCTTCGAGAGCTCCCGCCGCCCCCCCGCGGCGGCGGCCTCGAGCTCCTCCACGCGCGCCGCGAGCGCCGGGTCGGGCCCCGCCACGGCGGGCCGCGCCTCGAGCTCGGCGATCCGGACGCGCGCGGCCTCAAGGTCGGCCGTCGCGGCGTCGAGGCGGTCGCGGGCGCCGGCGATCTCCGGCTTGTTGCGGATCATGCCGAGCTCGAGCTCGACCTTGGTCCGCACCCGCTTCTCGTCGTCGAGCTGCTTGGCGAGCCGGGTCGCGCGATCGCGCTGGCTGCGGAGCTCCTCCTCCATGTCGCGGATCTGGTGCGACAGGCGCTCGGCCCGGACGTGGGCGTCGCCCGCCCTGGCCTCGACGTCCCGGAGGCGCGTTGCCCTGGCCTCGAGCTCGCCCTCCACCTCGGCGAGGCGCGCGGCCGTGGCGACCGCGCTCTCGGCGCGGACCCCGGCGTCCTCGCGGTCTCGCTGGTGCCGGGTGCGCAGCTCCGCAAGCTCGCCCCCGAGCCGCTGCGCGCGGCCCTCGGCCTCGTTGAGCGCCTCGGGCGACGGGCCGGCGCTCGCGCCCGGGAAGTCGGCGAACGGCAGCTCGATCACGGCGAACGCGTCGAGCCTGGGCAGGCGCTCGCCGGCCACGGCGATGAACCACTCGGGCTCCTCGGACGCGTCGAGGATCGACGTGTCCACGCTCACCTCGGGCTCGCCCTTCGGCGCGAACTCCGCGACCGTATAGCCGACGAACGGCGCCTGGCCGACCATCCGCACCTGCTTGAACTGGAGCGCCACGAGGTCGTAGAGCGCGTAGTAGCCGGGCGCCGCGCCGCGGCGCGCGCCCGCGGGGAGCAGGCCCCGCGCGGCGTCCGGGTTCGGCGACGCGATGACGGCGACGCCGCTCGCGGCGGTGAGGCGTCGGGCGCGCCGGACGACCTCGGCGGGATCGCCGAAGATGGAGAGATCGGGGATGACGAGGGTGTCGAAGGCGCCGTCGCGCACGCCGAGGTCGCCATCGAACACGCCGACGTTCGGGTGCGGCTGCCGGGTGGGCGCCGTCCGCGCGAGCTTCTCCGCGACGCGCGCGGCGTCCGGGTCATAGGCATGGACGAGGCGGGCTCCGCGCTGGAGCAGCCGGTCGGCGAGGCCGATGGTGGCGTCACCCAGCACCGCGACCCGCCGGCCGCGCACGAGCGGCTCGAGGTAGGCGCTCAGCACCAGGGCGGGATGGAGCGCGGGGGCGGCGTGCCGCGGCGAGCCTGCGGCGGCGAGGGAGGACTCCTTCGTCATGGTTCCGTCCTCTTACGGCTCTGGGGGCCCGGAGTCCACAAAGCGCAGTGCAGAGTTGCAAGCCGGCGCTCAGCACGCCGGACGCCACCGGGCGCCGCCCGCGCGCGCCGGGTCCCACGCCTTCGCGCTGGCGCCACGATCCGCGCCTCCACGCCACCAACATGGTGAGCCGTCTCACTCATGACGCTCCGCGTCTGCGCCGCCTGTTCCTGGGCCTCTCTGTCGCTCCCGGCGTCATCTCCACGACACCGGCGGTTCGCCCTCTCTCCTTCGAGATCGCGCGGTCGTTCTACGGTGCTCGGTCAGAGGATCACGGTCTCGCAGCCGAGGAGGATCTGGATCCTCGCGATCGAAGCGCTCCTCGCGGCCTCGCAGGTGTCGGGGCACAGCACGAGGGCCGCGGGAGAAGCCGGGTTGTCGTAGCGCCAGCCTGGGCCGTCGCAGCCGGGGCGCTGCGGCAGGACCTCCTGTGGTGCGCCGTCGAGCCCGAAGAGGACGTTGACATCGTCGAACGCGACCTGTCCGCCAGCCACCTGGGAAGGGACCTCGACCTCACACGGCAGCGCCTGCCCCGTGACCTTCGCGAGCGCGTTCTGGAACTCGACGGCGATGTTGGTCGCCCCGACGAGGACGGCGGCGTCGGTGCCTCCCGCAACCGCAACCTGGTTGGCGAAGCTCTGGTTCACGCCCGGGAGCCCGATCACGAAGGTGCGCACCGGGGTGCGGTAGCGCGCGGCGACCGCCGCGAGATCCGCGATGGCGTCCGGGTCTTCCGGGTTCACCCCGGCGCACTGGGCCGCCGGCCCCTGGGGCTGCCCATCGGTGACGAGCAGCACCGCCGAGGCCTCGCCGGGGTGGTTCGCCGCCACGTCGATGCCCAGGAGCAACGCGCCGCCCAGCGCCGGGTAGATGGGCGTGCTCGCTCCGTTCGGCGACTCGGCCTCGATGGCCGCGACGATGGCGCCCGCGTTGTCGCGGAGCGGACCGAACGGGACCAGCGGCTCCCTGTACGCCTCATGGTCACAGGCCGGCACGTCGTCCGCCGCCCGCGGAAAGAAGCGCAGCGCCACGCGCACGCCGGCGAACCTCGCGCTGTTGACGAACGCCGTCAGGCCGGCCTTCGCGCTGGTCCACTTGTCGGCCACCATGGGGTCGTCGCCCGCCATCGAGGACGACTTGTCCATCATGATATAGAGATTGAGCGGGACCGCGATCGCCTCCTCGGTGACAAGGCCACACGCGGCGTCCGGATCGAGGCTATCGACAGGCGCGTCGGTCGACAGCCCGCCATCCGGATCAAAGGTCCCGCCCGAGCCAGTTCCGTCCGAAGAGGAGGAGGACGAGACGAGGCCAGCCCCTGAGTCCGGTGCACACGCGCCATGGAGCCCCATGGCGACGGCGAGCCCAACCATGGAGACGAGCGAGGTGCGGTGGAGCGATTCGAGGCGCATGGGATGAACAGATGACAGCGAGGACGGCACGGAAGCGGGAACGTCCGCAGACACAGAGTACCGGAGACGGTGACAGGCGCGAGGGGCGAATCATGGAATCGTGAGCTGGCTCGCGCCGGCACAGCACATAACGGCGTGGGCGGACGCGCTGTCGATGCAGGCCGCAATGTGGCGCACGGCCCCATGGTGATTGGGACCGAACAAGACAAAGTCTTTTCGAAACGCACTCGAAGGTGCAGAATTAAGCATGCGCGCACAATTCTTCCTCGAGACGGCATCTCTGCTCGCATTGCTCTCGGCGATCGGCTGCGCGGAGAGCAGCTCGATCGACGGCCCCATCGGGCCAGTCGCGGGCACGGGAGGCGGCTCGGGCGCGGGCGGCGCGTCATCCGCGAGCAGCAGCACCACGACAGCCTCATCGAGCAGCGCCGCCGTCACGAGCGGCTCGGGCGGGAGTGAAGGCAGCTCGGGCGGGGGTGAAGGTGGCTCGGGCGGAGGTGAAGGCGGCTCGGGTGGAGAGGGGGGCAGCGAAGAGGCGGGCGGCGGCGGCGGTGGGGTCGCGGATCTGTGCGCGCTGGGATGCTTGCCGGGCACACACGACGTGGACGGTAATCCCCTCACGGGCGAGTGCGGCTGTGAATACGCGTGTACGCCGACCGCGGCGGGAGATGCGGGCGAGGATCCGATCGACGCCGAGTTCATCGACGACAACTGCGACGGCGGCGACGGGCTCGTGGAGCAATGCATCTACGTCTCGGCGAGCACGGGGGACGACGCCAGCAGCGGTACGCGCAACGCGCCGGTGGAGACGATCACCAAGGCCATCCAGGTGGCGCAAGCGGGCGGGGTCCCGGCGGTCTGCCTGTCGGGCGAGCTCTACGAGGAGGCGGTCACGGTCGTGTCCGGCATCAGCATCTACGGTGGGTTCGATCACGGCAACGCTGACTTCAAGTTCCGGAGGACGCCCTCGGTGACCACCACCGTGCGCGCGACAGGCACGGTGTTCCACGCTCCGTCGATCGGTCAGCCGACGCACATCGAGGGCCTCTCGATAGAGGCGCTGAGCCCGTCGTCGACCGGCGCGAGCACCTATGGAGTGCGCCTCGGCGGGGGGACGGCGGATCTCTTCGTGCGGTTCAACCAGATCAACGTGGAGGAGGGCCGGGCCGGCGCCGCAGGGACGAACGGGGCGGCGCACATGGCGGGGACGGCGACCTCGGGGAATGCAGGAGAGCAGGGCTGCAACGACTGCAGCGGCCTCGGCAATGCCGGCCCGGCGCCCACCTGCGACGAGCCTGGCGGGAGAGCTGGATATGGCGGACATGGCTCCAACAACGGAGCGGCGGGCCATCCGGGCAGCCGGGGCGCGGCGGGCGGCGCGGGAGGCGCCACATCGAGCTGCCTGGACCCCGGCCCGCCGGGCCCCAATGGCACACCGGGCACGGCTGGGTCGCAGGGGACGCCGGGGACGGGGGGCGCGAATCTCGGCAGCATCGCCTCGGGCGTCTACCAGCCTGCGAACGGCACCAATGGGCAACCGGGAACGAACGGCGGCGGCGGCGGCGGCGCGGGCGGCGGCGGCGGCGGGACGTGCCCTGTAGGCATCGACGATCGCGGCGGTGGCGGCGGCAGCGGTGGATGCGGCGGGCTCGGCGGCCGCAGCGGCACTGCGGGCCGCGGTGGAGGCGGGAGCTTCGGAATTTTTGCCGCGGCCGGCCGGGTGGTCGTCTCCCGCAACGAGATCACATCCGGGAAGGGCGGCAACGGCGGCCGCGGCGGCAACGGCGGAGCGCCGCAGCTCGGCGGGAACGGCGGCCCGGGCGGCCCCGGTCCTGATGACGGCCGCAGCGGTGGCGTCGGCGGTAAAGGTGGCAATGGCGGCGACGGCGGCCCAGGCGCGGGCGGCGGGGGTGGCCCGAGCGCCTGCCTGGCGCGATCCGCGAGCGTCACCTTCACGTTCCGAGACAACAGCTGCTCGACCGGCACCCCCGGGTTCGGCGGCGCTGGCGGCACGACCCCGAGCGGGGGCGCCGCGGGCGCGGGGCAGGAAGGTAAGGCGGCCGCAAACCTGCAGATCAACTGATCAGCCCCGCTCAGGTCGGGGAGCTATCTCCCAACCGGTCCGCCCCCGAAATCGATGGCGCCTGCGCCCCTGGCGCGGAGCATGATGTCTCTGGCGGTGTCGACGGCGACGTGAATCCTGAAAGGCAACCTGGACTCGATCGCTCCCGGAGCAGAGGAGCCTGCCAGTCATGGCACCGTGGCTCTTATCCGCCGACAGGACTTCGCACGTCCGCGGGACCGCATTCAAATCAAAGGCGGGTCGATGCACAAGACAGCGTCACCGGCCCCGGAGCAGCGCCGGGCCCTTCGAGCTGGCGCTCGCACGATACCCGCCGGCCGCCAGCACAAGTATCGTGACCGCGGCACACCCGGCCTCGCCTGGACGCCGCTCCAGTTCGCACTCCGGGCGGAGCGGCCCATCGCCATCCTGGACACTCGTCCGCCCGGGGCGCCGGCGCCTCCAACGCCATGGAGGCGCCTCCGCTAGACTGGAGCAAAGCGACACGCACCCATATTAACGCGTTGCGACGACACGCCGACCGGCTAGAACGGCTCCCGGAAGCAACGAGCGCTGACGACAGGAGCCCCCCATGACCACTGCAATGCAGATGCCCATGATGCCGCAGATGATGTCCCCCATGATGTCGACGCCGGACATGGCCGCTGGTGCATCCATGATGCCCGGCATGATGGGCATGCCGATGATGCCAGGCATGATGGGCATGGGCATGGGCATGCCGATGATGCCCATGATGGGCATGATGCCAGGCATGATGGGCATGAGCATGCCGATGATGCCTGGCATGATGGGCATGGGCATGCCGATGATGCCCATGATGGGCATGATGCCAGGCATGATGGGCATGGGCATGCCGATGATGTGCAAGATGTCGTGTGAGATGACCAAGGACGGAATGACCTGCAAGATGATGCCGCCCGAGGGCATGTCGATGGACATGCTGAAGGAGCGCTGCGAGGCCATGACGAAGATGATGTCGGCCGGGATGCCGATGATGATGATGTGCGGCGGCATGCCCATGATGATGTGCACGCCCGCCATGACCAAGTAGCGCGGCCGCAAACCCTCCTCGGAGCAGCGGAGCGTCGGCGCTCGCCGGCATTCTCGCGCGGCTCCGCCCCTTCCCCTCCCCCGCTCCTCGGCGAGGAACGCGCCGCGCCTCAGGGCGCCGGCAGTGAATACGTCATCACCAGGTACATCAGCGAGTCGACGTTCGCCGGGTTGCGGTAGACGTGCGGGACATCCGCCTGGAACACGAGCGCGTCGCCCGTCGCGAGCAGAAACCGCTGTCCGTCGACGCTGATTTCAACGGTCCCCTGACATACCACGATGTTCTCGGTCGTCCCGGGCGGGTGGGGATCGGCATTCTCGGCGCCAAGCGGGGCGAGGCACAGCTCGTAAAACTCGACCGTTCGCGGCGCGTCGAACGGGAAGAGCGCGCGCGAGGTGAACTTGCCGTCGTGCGATGTCAGCCGCTTCGCGCGATCTCCGCGCAGCAGCATCGGTCCGCTCGCCGAGCGCTCGCTGACGAGCGCGGAGAACGGCACGCTGAGCGCGCGGGCGATCTTCCAGACGACGTTGATCGTGGGCGCGCTGCGGCCGAGCTCGACCTGGCCGAGCATCGCGCGGCTCACGCCGGAGATCTTCGAGAGCCGCTCCAGCGAGAGGCCGCGCCGCGTGCGCAGCCGCCGAAGGTTCTCCCCGACGACATGCGTGAGATCTGGCGGCGAGTCGTGGTGAGCGACCTCATAGGTCCAAGCCTCCTCCTCCATCTCCTGCTCGCCGGACCTGGCCGGCTGCACGTCGAGCGCGACCGGCAGCGGGCCGTTCACCCGGGGAAGATCGCTGTTCTGCCGGACAGATCTCATAGGAGGATGGGCGCCACTCTACACGGGATCTCAGGGTCGGCAAACCAACCAAATTCGTCGCTGCGTCATGATGAATGTGATCAATCATCAGGCAATTTCTGTCACTCCTAGGATGTCGCCTGAACCCGATCCGTGACGTCCCTGTCGCATTCGCCTTCTCCCTCGGCGCGTTCGCCCTCCCTAGCAGGGTCGCGCTTCCTCCCAGCGCGCTTCGCCGCACGCTCGCTCCCCGCAGGCTCGCTCGCCGCAGGCGTCTTCCCCGCAGGCGCCTTCCCGCAGCCCGCGTCCCCCGGGCGCTCGCGCTTCCCCGCGCCGTCTCCGGTCCGCCCCCGGCCGGCGAGTCAGGTCGGCGCCCAACCGTCCCTACCGCCAGCGCGCCGAAGCGGCTACAACCTGGGCTCGCTGGGCGGCACGCTGACGCAGCGCGCTCAAGCACCGAGGGCTTGCCGATGGACCACGACATCGACGACGTGATCGACGGCCGGTACAAGCTGATCGAGGTGGTCGGTCAGGGAGGCCACGGCGTGGTCTACCGCGCCCTGGACCAGGAAGTCGGCACGCACGTCGCCGTCAAGTACCTGCGGCCCGAGTTCGCCAGCGATCCCGCCCTGAAAGCCCGCCTGCGGCGCGAGGCCCGCGCCATGGGGGAGCTGGCCGGCACCAGCGCGACGCACGTCTTCGCGTTCAGCGAGGCGCCCGACGGCACCCTCTACATCGTCATGGAGTTCCTGAAGGGCAGCGATCTCGAGACGACGCTGCGCCAGCTGGAGGCGCGGAACCAGCGGCTCCCGCTCGACGAGATCCGCGAGCTGTTCCGCCCGATCGTCGACACCCTCGACGCCGCGCACGCGCGCGGCATCGTCCACCGCGATCTGAAGCCCGCGAACATCTTCGTCCTGGACAACGACACGGGCGTTCCTTCCTCCACCTCCCCTCACCACGGGAGCGCGCCGGCCCGCGCCGCCCATCCCGCGCCCCTCGCCAGCGCGCAGCTCCGCGTCACGGGCGACGGCGCGCAGGGCCACGCCGGCGCAGCGGCGCGGGGGCGCGTGCGCTTGCTCGATTTCGGTCTTGTCAAGGTCATGCAGGCCGATCCCCTCACACGCGAGGGCGCGATCCCCGGCTCGCCCAGCTACATCGCGCCCGAGGTATGGAAGGGCCGGCCCCAGGAGATCGACCACCGGATCGACATCTATTCGCTCGGCGCGGTGCTCTTCCGCGCGCTCGCGGGGCGCGTGCCGTTCGCCGGCGCGAGCCGGGTCGACATCCTGCTCGCCGCCGCCCGCGGCCCGCGGCCGAGCTTGCACGCCTTCCGGCCCGACCTGCTCCCCGAGGTGGACGCCTGGGTCGCGCGGGCGCTCGCCGTGGCCCCCGAGGAGCGCTTCCAGGACGTCCGCTCGCTCTGGAGCGCGCTGGAGCCGCTCCTCGACCGCGCCGATCGATCCGGGGGCGAGCCTACCGGCGGAGGCGCGATCCTGCGCTGAGCACGTTCCTCACCCGACCGCCTTGCGACGCGGGAAGCGGCGCTGGTAGCGTGGTGCAAACCATGCCTGAACCGAGGGCCACAGGATGAGCTCCTCGTCCGGCCTGTTGCAGCCGAATACGCGGTTTCGCAACCGTTACCAGGTGCTGCGCGTCATCAAGGCGGGCGGCATGGGCGCCGTCTACGAGGTGATGGACGACGTCACCGCGACACGCCGCGCGCTCAAGGTGATGCTGCCCAGCCTGCTTGACAGCGAGGAGCTGCGCGCCCGCTTCGCCCTCGAGGCGCGCATCACCGGCATCATCGAGAGCGACCATATCGTCAGGACCTCGGACGCCGGGGTCGACGACGAGACCGGCACCCCGTTCCTCGTCATGGAGCTGCTCCGCGGCGAGGAGCTCGGCAGCCTCGTCAAGAAGCGCGGCTCCCTCCCCGCCGAGGACGTCGCGCTCTACCTGTTCCAGGCCGCGCTCGCGCTCGACAAGACGCACGCGGCGAGCATCGTCCACCGCGACCTCAAGCCGGACAACCTGTTCGTCACCGTCCGCGACGACGGCTCGCCCTGCGTGAAGATCCTCGACTTCGGGATCGCCAAGGTCATCGAGCAGCACAACGCCTCCACGCTGACGCGGCAGATGCTCGGCACGCCCGTGTACATGGCGCCTGAGCAGATCCGCGCCGAGCGCAACGTCGGCCCGCGCGCCGACATCTACGCGCTCGGGCACGTCGCGTACGCGCTCCTCGTGGGCGAGTCGTACTGGGCCCAGGAGGCCGAGGCGACCGCGTCCCCGTACATGCTCGCGGGGGAGCTCCTGCGCGGCGCGATGGAGGCGCCCAGCGCGCGCGCGGCGCGGCGGTCCTCGGCGGCGCTGCCGAAGGAGTTCGACGGCTGGTTCCTCAAGGCGACGGCGCTCAAGGCCGAGGACCGCTTCGAGCGCGCGTCCGTCGCGGTCAGCGCGCTCGCCGCCGCGCTCGACGTCGCCCTCCCGCGGGCCTCGCGCGTCATCCTCCTGCCGGAGCCGGCGTCGCCCGCGCCGAGCGCGAACCCGAGCCCGACCGACCCGACGCTGCCCTCGAAGCCCGGCACGGCGCAGGGCTTCGCCGAGGTGCCGACCGTCACCGTGCCGGAGCTGTCGTCGAAGACGCCTCCCTCACGCCCCGGTCCGGCCTCCTACCCCAGCCCGCCCTCGCGCTCCGTTCCGCCGTCGCCCTCCAATCCGCCCTCGCGCTCCGTCCCTCCCTCGTTTTCCGCGCCGCCCGCGCCGTCGGCCGCCTCGAAGTTCGCGGAGACCCGGCCCCGGACGGCGCCCCTCGATCCGCCGGGGCGGGCAAGCCTCTCCAGCAGCGAGCCGTTGAGGAGATCCGAGCTCACGTCGCGGCGCGAGCGCGCCCCGCAGCGGCGGTTCACCGTCAGGCCCGACACGTCGACCGGGGTCCTCCATGTGAAGGTGTGGGGGTTCTGGGACATCGACGAGGGCAAGGCGTACCTCGACGACTTCCGCCAGAAGGCCTCGACGCTGCTCAACCTCGGGAAGCCCTGGTACGTGCTCGCCGACATCGCGGACTTCCCCCCGCAGAAGCCCGAGGTGAGCCCGTACGTCGAGCAGACCATGGCCTACGCCGTCGAGCACGGCATGCGCAAGGCGGCGAACCTCGTGAACAGCGCGCTCTCGAAGATGCAGATCTCCCGCCTGTCGGCCGCCATGGGGCTGCCCGAGTACTCGTTCTTCACCGCGGAGGCCGACGCGATCGCGTGGCTCCTGAAGGGCTGAGCGCGAGGGGGCCGAGCGACGGCTGGCCACGAAGGGCCGAGCGCGAGGCCAGCCACGTGGCCACGAAGCGCCGGGCGCGAGGCCAGCCACGAGGGGCTGAGCGCGCTCAGCCGAGGACGAACCGCCGGATGCGCCCGGCGAGGCTCCGCACCTTCTCCTCGGCCTCGAGGTAGCGCTCGGCTGCGTCGCGCAGGTGGGCCTGGCGCGACGCCATGAGCAGGCTCAGCTCGATCACGAGCTGCGGGCGCGCCTCGATGATCGGCTGCAGGGCCTCCTTCGTGATCTGGTAGAGCACCACCTCGTCGACGGCGCGCACCGTCGCGGTGCGCTCCTCGCCCGTGAGCAGCGCGAACTCCCCGAAGACGGCGCCCTTCTCGAGCGCGGCGACCGTCGAGTCCTGCCCGTCGGAGTGCCGCACCAGGACCTCGACGGCGCCGGACGCGACGACGAACATCGACGAGTCCCGCTGCCCCTGCAGCACGATCCGGTCGAGCGGGCCGTACTCGATCCGGCGCGCCTTCGTGGCGAGCTTGCGGAGCTCGCGATCGAGCAGCGGCTTGAAGACCGGCGTCCGCCGGAGCAGCGTCATGAGGTCCTCGGCGCTCGCCTCGCGCGTGGCCTTGCTCGGCTCCTCGAGCTCGATCGACGGCGCGGCCCCGTGGCCGTCGCGCCGCTGCAGCGCGGCGAGGTGCGACGGGTTCTTCTCCATGTACGCCTCGAGCAGGCTCGCGTTCCGCGGGATGCACTCGTCGCCCGTGTAATCCATGAGGTTCCGCTCGACGGCCCACCGGGCCACGTCGTTCATCGACTTCCGGTACTGCCGGCACGCCGCGGGGAAGATGCCGTCCTGGTCGCCGAAGAGCCCTGTCAGCGCCTCGGGCATCAGGTTGAGCCCGAACAGCCGCATGTCCCCCCGCTGGTGCCAGAGCGCGAAGTCGCGCCACCGCGGATCGATATGCGCGAGCTCCGGGAACGCGAGCACGTTGTTCTTGAGCACGGCCCGCTCCGCGTCGCGGAACACCCGGTGCCATGTCTCCTGCGCGTTCCACAGGTTGGGGCCGGCGAGCTCGATCGCCTTCTGCAGGTCCGCGTGGTGGGCGTGCAGGAAGGCGAGCGTGGCCTTCTGCTTGCGCATCAGGTTCGTCAGGCTCACGGGCCCGGCCGCGAAGAAGCCGGCCGCGCGCGGCGCGATGTGCCGCATGTCCCAGACCTGCGCCCACGCCACGACGTCGATCGACGCGCGGATCGGCGCGAACGCCGCGCCCTCCTCGAAGGCCTCGCGCTCCCCCGGCGAGAGCATGTCCGGGTAATCGTGCTTCACGGCCTCGAAGATGCCGAGGCAGGTGAGCAGCTCGAGGTAGAGGCCCACCCGGAGCAGCCAGCGGGGGTCGGGGAGGTTGCGCCGGTGCTGCTCGAGGTCCTGGTGGATGGCGCGGAGGTACAGGAGCGCCTTGTCCATGCCGATGGTCAGCACGGGGAACCACGGGTGATAGCCGACGTGGAGCTCGTCGATCCCGAGCGCCCGCTGCTGGATCTCCGTGTCCGCCTTGACGAGCCGGTCGAGCAGGCGCGCGTAGAGCGAGCCGAAGCGGCCGGTGTCGAAGATCTCGATGTCCGTCGACTCGGAGGAGACCGTCCTGCCCGCCTCGCTGAGCTTGACCTCGACCCGGAGCTGCTGCCGGAACAGGCTCGCGAACGTGAACGGCTCGAAGCCGTCGGTGACGCGCCGCCGGAACGACTCGGGCAGGTCGGCCCAGAAATAGCCGCCGCCGGTCTCCTCGCCGGGGGGGTGCGGCACGAGCTGCCGCGCCGGCACGATGGTGGCGACGTAGACCGTCTGATGGAACGAGTTCCACGGGGCGGGCTCGAGCTTCGGGACGGGGTAGGACGAGGTCGAGACGATCTGCGGGCTGAGCGGCACGTCCATGAGGCCGGGCACCGGGCACGGCTCGCCGTCGCCGGGGCTCGCGGGGAGGAACCACGCGGACAGGGTCACCTCGAACGGCCGCTCGAAGGGGGCGACGAACGCGTAGAGATCGCGCAGCCGGTAGAGCAGCCACACCTCGTCGCCCAGCTCCGACGGGTCGCCGGAGGTGTTGATGCAGCCGACGCGCTCGCTGCACCCGTGCCCCGGATAGAGCGCCTCGTCGACAGGCCGCTTGCCGGGCTCGAACGGGATGAGCTCCAGCGACGGCGACAGCTCGGCCGACTCCTCCTCCGGGCTCTGGCGCGCCTCGAGCTGACGCAGGTACTGGCGGACCCGGGCGAGCTTGTCCTCCCAGTCCATGCCCTCCACGCGGCTCATGAGCAGCCGCTTGAACTGCCTCTGGAACTCCTTCGGGGTCATCATGCTGCGTCCACCTGAGTTGCCGGGGGCCGGACAGGCCCTCCGCGAGAGCTTACCGGCTTCGCGCGCGCTGCGTCGTGCGAACAGCGCGACGCGTGGCGTCCCGCGATCAGCGAGGGGCGCGGCGCTCCGCGATCAGGGCCACGACGACGTCCGTGCGAGGCCCTTGCGGCGCCGCGTCTCGGAAGGTACGGGCTCGGACCCTATGGCTATCGAGATCCGCGAGCTCCGGAAGGGCGACAAGAAGGTCCTCAAGGACTTCCTGAACGTGGTCGACACCGTCTACGAGGGTGAGCCCAACTATATCCGCCCGCTCGACTTGGACATCTCCGATCGCCTCGACAAGAAGAAGAACCCGTTCTTCGAGCACGCCGAGGGGACGGCGTGGGTGGCGTACAAGGACGGCAGGCCAGCGGGCCGGATCACCGCGCAGGTCGATCACGAGCACCTCCGGGCCCACCGCGACGACACCGGCACCTTTGGCTTCATCGATACGATCGACGACGCCGAGACGGCCGGGGCGCTGCTCGCCGAGGCCGCGAGCTGGCTGCGCGCGCGCGGGATGAAGCGCATGCGGGGCCCCTACTCCCTCTCGATCAACGAGGAGATCGGCTGCCTCATCGAGGGCTTCGAGCACCCGCCGGTGATGATGATGGCCTACCACCGGCCGCACCAGGGTCGGCTCATCGAGCAGGCGGGGCTCGAGAAGGTGAAGGACTTCTACGCGTGGCGCTACGAGGTCGGCAACGTCCCCGCCCGGGCGCAGAAGGCCCACGCCGAGGTCCTGGCGATGCCGGAGGTGCAGACGCGCTGCGGAGATCCGAAGAACCTGCTCCGCGACATCCGGATCCTCATGGACGTCTACAACGACGCCTGGAGCGACAACTGGGGCTTCGTCCCGATGACCGAGAAGGAGCTCATCAAGTGGTCGAAGGACGTGCGGCTCATCCTGATGCCCGAGCTCACCAAGATCACGTTCATCGACGGCGAGCCGGCCGCCGTGGCGCTCGGGCTGCCCGACCTCAACCAGCTGATCAAGGACTTCCACGGCAAGCTCTTCCCGGACGGGATCTTCAAGCTGCTGTGGCGCCTGCGCGTGCGCGGCCCGAAGAGCGGGCGCCTCGTCGTGCTCGGGATCCGCAAGAAGTGGCGCCATGTGCGGCGCTACGCCGGGCTCAGCGCCTTCCTTTACGTCGAGATGAACCGCGCGGGGCACCTGCTCGGCATGACGCACGGCGAGCTCGGGTGGACGCTGGAGGATAACGCCGCCATCAACGCGGGCATCCGGATGATGGGCGGTCGAGTCTACAAGAAGTACCGCGTCTACGAGCGGGCGCTGTGATGGACGCGGGCGCCGGCTGTGCGACGTGGGCGCCCGCGCCGGCGCCACGTCGAGCCGCCGGTGCGCGCCGGGACCGTAAAGAAGGAGCGGATCGATGAGGGTGCTGGTCACGGGCGCGAGCGGGTTCCTCGGCTCGCACGTCGCCGAGCAGCTCGTGCAGCAGGGGCACAGCGTCGTCGCCCTGGTGCGGCGCTCGTCGAACACGAGGTTCCTGTCGTCGCTGCGCGGGGTCGAGCTCGCGCACGGCGCCGTGGAGGACGCGGAGAGCGTCCGCCGCGCGGTCGTCGGCCCGCCGGGCGTCGACGCGATCGTGCACTCGGCCGGGCTGGTCAAGGCGCGCGACGAGGCGGAGTTCTTCCGGGTCAACGTCGACGGCACGCGGAACCTGCTCGACGCGGCGAAGGCGGCGCCGGCGGGGGCGATACGGCGGTTCGTGTTCGTCTCGAGCCTCGCCGCCATCGGCCCGAGCCTGGACGGGCGCCCCATCGCCGCCGACGCGCGCCCGGCCCCGGTGACGCGCTACGGGCGCTCGAAGCTCGAGGCCGAGCGGCTGGTCCTCGCCGAGAAGGGCGCATTGCCCGTGGTCGTCGTGCGCCCCCCGATGATCTACGGCCCGCGCGACCAGGAGTCGTTCGCGTTCTTCCAGAGCGTCGCGCGCCGCTTCCTCCCGATGTTCGGCGACGGCAGGAACACGCTCAGCGTGATCTACGCCTCCGACGCGGCCGCCGCGTGCATCCGGGCGATCGAGAGCGACGTGCCGAGCGGCCGCGCCTACTTCATCGACGACGGAAGCGTGTATGTGTGGCGCGACATGCTGGCGGACGTCGAGGCGGCGCTCGGCGCGCGGGCGCTCGTCCGCGTCGGCGTCCCGTTCTCGCTCGTGCGCGGCGCCGCGCTCGCGAGCGAGGGGCTCGGCCGCCTCACCGGCAAGGCCGTGATGCTCACGCGCGACAAGCTGAACGAGCTCTCCGCGTCGCACTGGGTCTGCGACTCGAGCGACGCCCGCAGGGAGCTCGGCTGGGCGCCCGAGGTGAGCTGGGCGGAGGGGACGCGCCGATCGGTCGCCTGGTACCGCGAGCACGGCTGGCTGTGACGTGACGCCGCGCCGCGCGCCGTTTGACGCTCGCCCGCGGCCTCCGTACCGTAAATGCATGTTCCGCTGTCCGCCGGCTGCCCCGGGCCTCGTCGCGATGGCGCTCGGCCTGACAGCGGCGCCCGCACAGGCCCAGGAGCCGCCTCGAGACGGCGCCGCCGCAGCGGCTCCGGACGCGGGCAGCGCGGCGGCGGCGCCGGCTGCGCGCGGCGCGCCGGACACCCCCGCCGCACGGTCGGCCCTGCGCGGCGCCGTCGTGGTGGCGGTGGACGACGCGAGCGCCGAGGCGGCTCGCTCGCTCGCTCGCGCGATCTACGGTGACCCCGCGCTCCGCCCGCCCATCGACGAGGCGACAGCGCAGGTGCTCGCCGGCGATCCGCCGCGCCCGGACGCGCCGGCCGCCGTGAAGGAGCTCGCGGAGGTGCGCCGCTCCGCCGGGCGCGCCGAGTCCGAGCCGGTCGCGCGCGGGCTGCTCGCGTCGCTCGGCGCGGGCGCAGGCGCGGCGCTCGTCGTCGCGGTGAGCACGGCGCACGGCCACCCCGTGGCGCGCATGCTCCGGGTCGCGGGCGCGAGTTACGCGCCGATCGAGCTCGGCGCGACGGTCCAGCGGACCACCGACGGCGCACCCGCCGGGGCGATCTTCGGCTGGCCAGGCGCGGGTGCGGCCGTCCGCGCGCTGCTCGCTGGAGACGAACGCAGCGGAGGCGCGGCGGGTCGCGCTGCGACGCCGCGCGCGCCCGCCTCATCGCAGCGCGGCGCGGTGGGACCTCGCGGACCTCGCGCCGACGCCGCCCCGGCGGCGCCGAAGTCCGCGGACGGCGGCAGCGGCTCATCGGAGCGACGCTCGACGTGGAGCTCCCCCTGGTTCTGGGGGCCGCTCGCGGGCGTCGTCGCGACCGGCATCGTCGTGCTCGTGCTGGCCCAGACGGGCGGCGATGACGGCGACACCGTGCACCTCCGGGGTCGGATCGCGCCATGACGCGCTCCTCCCGGCGCAGCCCAGCGGGGTTGGGGCTGAGGCTCGCCGCGCTCCTCTGCGTCGCGATCATCGCCGCGCCCGCGCGGCTCGCCGGCGCCGCGCCCCGCGTCTACGACGCGCCCGCCGCGTCGCGCGACGGCAGCGCCGATCTTCCCGTGCCGCCGCCGCCGCCGGCGTACCACACCGAGGATCTCGACTGGATCGAGTTCGCCTATCACCCGTCCACCCGCGACCGCGTCCGCCCGCTGATCGCCCGCGCCGGCGACCTCCGCGCCGAGCTCAGCGCCCTGCTCGGCCGCGACGTGCTGACCGCGCCGGTGAAGGTCCGGATCGCGGATGTGCCTGCCGAGCTCGACGACCTCGTCCCCGGGGGCCTCGCTGGCCCCACAACGGCCATCTCGTTCGGCGCGCAGCGGCTCGCGGTCCTGAGCGCCTCTCCGCGGCTCGGCGCCGAGACGCCCGATCTCGAGGGCGCCTTCCGTCACGCGCTCGCGCACCTCGCCCTGGATGAGGTGACGGGCGGCGCCGTGATCCCGCGCTGGTTCCACGAGGGGTTCGCCGCCCACGTGGCCGGAGACCGCGGCGCTCGGCGCGCGCAGGTGCTCTCGGTCGCCGCGCTCCGGGGGCGCCTCCTCCCGCTCGACGGGCTCGAGGCGAACCTGGCGGGCGCCGAGGACATGGCCGGCTCGCTGCCCTACGCGCAGGCGGCGGACGTCGTCCGCTTCCTCGTCGAGGACGGGCGCCGGCAGAGCTTCGTGCGCGCCCTGGCTCAGGTGCGCGGCGGCGTGCCGCTCGAGGCCGCGCTCCAGGCCGCCTATGTCTCGACGGGCCGCGAGATCGAGCTCGCGTGGCGCGCCAACGTCGCGCGCCGCTACGGCTTCGTCCCGGTGCTGGCTGGCTCGCTGCTGGTGCTCGGGCTGCTCGTCTCCGGCCGCCTGGCCGTGCAGCGGCTCCGCAGCCGGAGGTCGCCGCCGCCTCGCGCGCCGCGCCGCCGGCTCCGCGCGGCGTCGGAGGCGCGCCATCGGCCCGCGCGCCCGTCCACGGTCCAGCTCGTCGCCACCCTGGGCGCGCGTCACCGCAACGAGGCCGACGGCGACGCGGACGTCCCGAAGGTGGAGCACAACGGCCAGTGGCACACGCTCCACTGAACGCCGCGGAGGAGGCCCCTCCTCGGCCCGATCCCGTCGGACCGCAGCGCCGCCTGACGGAGCTCGCGCTCGGCGCGGCCTGGCTCATCGGCCTCGCCGCGGCCCTGCAGATCGTCTCCGTGCTCCTGTCGTCGAGCCCGCTCGCGGCGGCGCTCGGCGGCGCGGTCGTCGCCGACGTCGTCGCGGCGCGGGCCGGCGTGCAGTGGACCGACCCTCTGGAGCCGGAGGGCCCAGGCCGCCGCGCGCGCGTCGCCCGTCGCGTCGGGCTCGGCGCTGCGCTGGGCGCGCTCGCCGTGCTGATCACGCTCGGCGTCTCCGCGACGCTGGGGTGGGCGACCGTCGAGGCCGGCGCCCCCTCGGCGAGCCTCGGCTTCGCCCTGGCGCGCGCGATCGCCCTCGCGGTCCGCGACGAGCTCCTGCTCACCGGCATCCCGTTCGCCGCCGCGGCGCGCGCCGGCCTCTCGCCCCACCTCGCGCTGGTCTTCTCCGCCCTCGCGCACGGCGCCGCCCTCGGGCTCGCGCCGGGCGCGTCCCCGTCGAGCTTCGCCCTCGCGACCGCGCTCGGCGCGCTCGCCGCGGCGCTGTTCCTGCGCGGCCGCTGCGTGTTCGCGGCGGTCGCCGTCCACGCGAGCTTCACCGCGCTCGCGGGCGCAGGTCTGCGCGGCGCCCTGCTCGACGCCACGTGGATCGACGGCGCGCTCGCCGCGGGGACGCAGGCCTTCGGCCCGCCTGCCTGGCTCGGCGCGGTCGTGCTCGCGATCCTCGCCGCGCTCACCCTCCGCGCCGGCGCCCGGCAGCCTGCCCGTCCAGGGCGGTGAGCGCCCCCGCCCCGCGCGGCCGCCACGGAGCTCTCGCCGCCGCGCCGGCATGAAGCGCGCCGCACCCGCGTTGTAGTTCCGGACAGCGGCGCTGGGGGCGCCACGTCCATCGCAGCTGCGCACTCGGCCTCTCGCCTTCCACCGCCAGCGTCCGGCTTCCAGCGCTCGGCGCGTCACATCCACCGGACCGACACCGACAGTTCACAGCGCCGTGAGAGCACGTGCCGCCCGACCGGATCGCGGGCGAACGCGCGCATGTCTCACAGCGTCTCACCCCTCGGACACGGCTATGTCATATTTCAGCGCACCGCGTCAAGCACACATTGACGCGCCGCCTTCGAGGAACCAACGATCAGGTATGCACTGCGAAAGGATCCTTCGGATTGCGCCGATGATGCTGCTCGCGCTCGTGTCGACGGGCTGCGGCATGGCGACGATGATCGACACGAACACGCGCTCCATCCAGGCAACGACGGAGGAGATGCGGCGGACCCGCGCGACGATCGAGGATTCGAATCAGACCCTGCGGAGCTCGCAGGAGAGCATCGATCAGCTCGCCGAGCTGCGTCAGCCGATGGAGAAGCTCGCCGAGATGCAGGCGGCGATGGAGCGGCTGGCCGAGCTCAAGGGATCGATGGACGCAATGCAGCAGAGCATGCGGGAGACCGTGCGCCTCAAGGAGTCGATGGATCGGCTGAGCGAGATGGAGGCCACCATCGCCGCGATGAACGAGAGCCTCGTGAGCATCCGCGGCCCGCTCACGGACGTCGCCGCCCTGAACGCACCGATGCGCGACGTCGCTGCCCTGGACGCACCGATGCGCGACGTCGCCGGGCTGAAGCAGCCGATGGAGCAGGTCGCGACGCTGCGCGAACCGATGAAGGAGGTGAGCAAGCTGTCGGCGCCGATGGAGGAGATCAGCCAGCTCGGGGGCGATTCGTCGCGCCAGACCGGCCTCATCGCCATCGGCCTGCTCGCCTGGGGTGTCGTGACGTTCCTCGGCGTGTACTTCGGCGTCCAGGCCGGCACCCGCCGTCAGCAGCGCCTGGCGCAGGGAGATAGGGACTCGAGCGCAGGGCCGGCGCCTGCCGAGCCCGCGCCGCGCGTCCTCACCGAGAGCCGGAGCTTCGAGCGCCGGGCCCAGATCAAGTCGATGTGATCGAGCTCTGCCGGACGCCTGTCCGGCCGGCGAGCGGCGGAGTCGCCCGCCGCCCGCCCTCACCTCATCCACCCATCAACGATACGTATCCCAGTGAGCCGACATGCGATCGGTCTGCCCTGCGGTGAACCCATCCATGCAGGAGTCGTCGGTGTAATCCATGAAGTTCTGGACCGGGTCGAGCCCACCTCCCCGGCAGCTGTCCCTGTTCAGCGGGCAGCCATACGCGGCGCTGCGCTCCGACGCCGTGTCCGCCACGCCATCACCGCTCTTGTTGCAGCCGCCTTCGAACGTGTGGAAGAGGCCGAGCCAGTGACCGACCTCATGCGTACCCGTATCTCCCTCGTTGTACGGCGCCGCATTGCCACCGGGTAACGTGGAATGGAGCAGGACGACGCCGTCGTCGGTCGGCCGGGCCGCGTAGCTCGAGGGGAACGTCGCCCAGCCCAGTAGACCGCCGCCCGGGTTGGCCGTGTAGAGATTGAGGTGGTCTGGCCCACCAATACGGAGCGCCGTCTTGGCCTGCCGCTCGGCCGAGGAGCCCGATGACATGGTGTACCAGGTCGCGTTCCTCGTCCGATCGACGGAGGCCAGTGCAAAGCTGAAGCGGGTGTTCGCGTACGCCTCGTTGAGCACCTCGATCTGCTCCGCGATCATCCCGTCCGTCACGTCGCCGTTCGATACGCCCGCGCCCTTGTTGATGACGTGGACGTGCACGGGGATCTCGACCGCCGCGCCCGCCGAGAACCCGAGCGCCACCTGGCTGCGGACGAACTGCTCGACGGCTTCCTTTTCAACGTCGCTCAGCTCGACGGTCGCGCAGCCGCGCCGCAGGGGCGCTGGCGCCGCCTCGACCTGCTCAGGTTCGACGTCGACGACGGCCGGCGCATCCTCCACGGGGGTCGAGGGGTCGGCGCCGCACGCGACGCCCAAGGCAGCGATCAAGACTAAGGCAAATACTTCCGCACACGTCCGAGCTCGCATGGACACTCTCCTTGGTTCATTTCCCCGCAAAGGAAGCATGAATATATATCCGCGATCACAATCGGTTCAATTCCAAAAGGGCTGATTCCACTCGCGACGACAAAGGAAGATTCCACGTCTTGGTCGTTCTGGTCGTCTTGGGTCGTCTGGCCCGTCTTGTGTGTCTTGCGCCCTCTCGCCGAACGCCGGCAAGACCCCCGGACACGCAGAGCGATGACGAGGCGCGAGGGCCCGCGTGGAACGGACACGCCGATTGCTCCAACTTGGATCGATCGCTCCATTATGGAGCACGCGTCGAGAGCGGCGCGGACCGAGGGAGCGCCCCTCGACTCGAGGTCAGACGACGACGGGGACCTGGCTGTTCCGCCTGTTCCATGTCCTCCGCGCCTTCGGGGTCAGGGCCCGCGGAGCTCACCCCGATTTCGAGGCGCTTTCCCGAGGAGCGCCGCGCCGCGCGCCCATCCGCCTGGTCTGTGCAGTTCGAGCGACGCTCGAAACAAGGTGTACGGCGTTATCCAAACTCTCCGCCTGCCACATCCTCTCGGAGCCGGGTCGGCGCTCGCGGCCGCCGGCCCTCTCCGGGCCACGCCGGGCACGCGCGCACGCGGCCCGAGCGAGGGCAGACGCTGCGTTCTCGCTGGCGGTGGCGGGGCGAGCTCGGCGACGATCTTGCGATCTCGCTCACACTGACGCGCGGCCGACCGGGGCGCTGCGCGCTCCGTGCATCGTGATTGCAGTACTCTCCCGGCGACGGTAGATGTCTTGCATGGCGCGTACGAAAGCAGGTCAGTCCGCGGAGGACCTCCGTGAGCAGATCCGGGCGGCCGGCCTGCGAGCCACCTCGCCGCGCATCGCCGTGCTGCAGAGCCTCGGCCGCTCGCGGACGCCCGTCAGCCACGCGGAGCTCGCTGCTGAGCTCGCCCCGAAGGGGTGGGATCGCGCCACCATCTACCGGAACCTGATCGACTTGACCAACGCCGGGCTCGTGCGCCGCACCGACATGGGCGACCACCTCTGGCGGTTCGAGCTGCGGGAGGCCACCGGCACCCACGCGGCGGACGAGCACCCGCACTTCATGTGCGACACATGCGGCGATGTGCTCTGTCTCCCTGACGAGAGCATCGAAATCAAGGCGGCGCGCGGCGCGCCGCGCGCGTTGCGGCGCAAGGGACTCCAGATCCAGATCAAGGGCCGCTGCGATCGGTGCGTGCAGGCCTGATCGGCGGAGCAGCCCCCGGTCATCGGCGACCCCCAGCTACCGGCAGCCCCGAGCCGCGTGAATGACGCGGCGCTCAGCGGCCGCAGGCGGCTGTCCGCATCCTGGTTGCAACACCAATTTGATATTGATTAGGCTACGTGGCTCGGGCATAGCCCACCGCGCCCATGCTCGCGCTCGTCGTCGTCCTGTCGATCGCCGGCCTCGCCGCGGGGCCGCTCCTCGTGGCGCTCGGCCGGCGCCAGGCGCTGCCGACGTCAGCGCTCGACGGGCTGACGCTCGGCCTCGTGCCCGCGCTCGTCCTCACGCGCCACCTGCCGCACGTGGTCGAGGAGATCGGGGCGCAGGCGGTCCTCTGGGCGGCGCTCGGGTACGCGGCGCTCGGGCTCACGGAGCACCGGAGGCGCGACACCGGCGAGGTGCTGGGGCGGGAGATCGCGTTCTCGGCGCTCGCCGTGCACGGGTTGCTCGACGGCGCCGGGCTCGCGCTGGCCGTGGCCGCGGCCGACAGCAGCGCGGACGGGGTGCTCTTCGCGAGCGCCGTCCTCGTGCACCGGCTGCCCGAGGGGCTGTCGCTCGCGGCGCGCTTCCTGCCCGCCTGGGGCTGGCGGCAGCTCGCCGCGCGCCTCGGGCTCCTCGGGCTGCTCACGGTGCTCGGCGCCCTCCTCGGCCAGCGCGCCGTGGAGAGCCTCCCCCACGAGTCGTTCGAGGTGTTCATCGCGTTCGGCCTCGGCGTCCTCCTGCGGCTCGTTGTCCACACGCACGAGGCGCCGCCTCGGGGGGCGCGCGCGCGGACGGCGAGCGCGATCGCCTTCGCCTCGGGGCTCTGCGTCGCGCTCGCGCTCCCCAGCCCGGAGAGCTCCTTCACGAGCGCGCACGCGTCCGAGCTGTCGATCGCCGAGTCGCTCGGCCCGCTGTTCGTCGAGACGGCGCCCGCCGTGCTCGCCGGGCTCGCCATCGCGGGGCTCCTGCGCGCGCTCTCTCCGAGCGTCCTGCATCGCTCGACCGGCTCCCTGCGCGGCGGCGCGGCGCTGCCCCGCGCCGCCAGCGGCCTGGCGTCCGGGCCGCCGCTGCCTCTCTGCGCCTGTGGCGTTGCGCCGCGCATGCAGCGGCTCCCGCGCGCGAGCGCGCCGGTCGCCTCGGGCGTCACCGTCGTCCTCTGCACGCCGGCGCTCGATCCTGCCGGCGCGCTGCTCTCGCTGCGGATGCTCGGCCTGCCGTTCACCGCGGCGCGCGTCGCGGGCGGCGCGCTCCTCGCCGTGCTGGTCGCGCTCCTCGTCGCCAGGATGGCCGGGACGCCAGGCTCGAGCGCTGCGCCCTCCGGCGGCGCGCCGCCCGTCGTCGCCGGGACCGTGGCGTCGCCGGGCGCGCGGCTCCGCGCCGCCGTTGCCGAGGCCGTCGGTCCAGCGCTCGATCACATGGCGGCCTGGTACGTCGCGGGCCTGGTGCTCGCCGCCGTCCTCGAGGCGGCCATCGCGCCGGCCGCAGCGCGCGCGCTCGGTGCGCCGGACGACGTCCTCGTGAGCGCGCTCCTCGCGGTGCCCGCGCACGTGTGCGCGCAAGGCGCGACGCCGCTCGCCGCGGTGATGATCCACAAGGGGCTCCCGGTCGGCGCCGCGCTCGCGTTCCTCGTGGCGGGTCCCGCGACCCACATCGCGGCGCTCGGCGGGCTGCGTCGGGCGTTCGGAGCGCGCGCCGCCGCCGTCTCCGCGCTCTTCAGCGTCGCCTTCGCCGTCGCGCTTGGCCTCGTCGCCAACGCCTTCGTCCCCCTCTCGGCGATCCCGGACCTCCACGACCTCGCGCCCCAGGAGCACTCCACCATCGAATGGGTCTGCGCGGTCGCGCTCGGCGCGCTCCTGCTCTCGAGCTTCATGAGGCTCGGCCCTCGCGCATGGTTCGGCGGCATGCGCGGCGCCGGCGACACCGGCGCGTCCGGTCCAGAGGAGCCGCATGCGCCCTGCGCACACGCACATCGCTGCAGCGCGAGCGGCGCGCCGGACGACCACAGCGCGCCGCCCGCCTGACGCCGGGCTCCCCGGAACGTCGTTCACGGAGCTCACGCTCGCCGGTCTCCCTCACGCCGCTCGCGGCCTCCCTCGCGCGTCGTCCCGCGGCCTCCACCTCACGGGCCGGAGCTCCGGCGCGGGCGGCGCGGCGATCACCCTAGCTGGACCGAGCCGTGGTGATCGCAGTGATCGCCGTGGGGATGGTGCAGGTGCGCACCCACGAGGTAATCGAAATGATCGCCATGGGGCACGGCCTGATGGCCGCAGCCTGCCCCGTGCATGTGCGCCTTCTCGTGATCGGCGCATGCATGGCTCGGCGTGCACGCGTCAGGGTTCTCCCTGCCTACCGAGAGCACGTGCTCATCGAAGTGATCCCCGTGCGGATGATGCAGGTGTCCGTCGTGCAGGTAATCGACATGGCCTTCATGCCGCAACGCCTGATGTCCACATCCCTGCCCATGAACATGGGCGTGCGCTGCGTGCGTCTGGTGGTCGTCCATCGACTTGCCTCCTTTCCAGCAATGCTCGCTTCGAGCTCAGATGACGGCTCGAAGTGGGGCCAACATGGGGCCCCGACGCGCACTGTCGCAAGGAGCAACCTGGCGCGCATGCCGTGGACGAGCAGACCACGCTCGCTCGCCCTGCAGCGCCGCAGCGCTCAGCGGATCCAGTACCTGCCGATGAGCACGAGCGCCATCGCCCAGAGCACCACCCCGATGCCCGCTGCGACGAGCATGGCCTTTGGCAGGCGCCTGCCGTGCTGCACGAGCCGTCCCAGCGTCCCGGCGGCGTCGCCGCCGCGCGCCGCCGCGCTCTCCGGCGCGAGACCGACGTCTCCGTTGAGGCCGATGTCCGAGGCGCGCCGCCCCTTCTGTCCGCGGAAGCGCTCGGCGCGCAGCTCGCGAAGAACAGCCTCGAGCTCCTTCGCGAGCGCGTCCGCCGAGGTGATCCGTTCGTCGCGCTCGCGGCGGAGGCACGCTTCGACGAGCTGGCAGAGACGCGGCGGGAGCCCTGGCCTGCGCGCGGCGATCGGATCGCAGTCCTTGCTCAGGATCCGGACCATCAGCGCGTTGTAGTTCGGCGCCTGATGCGGGGTCGTCCCGGTCAACGCCTCGTACATGACGACGCCCAGCGACCAGATGTCAGCGCGGGCATCCACGTCCTCGCGCCCCGCGGCCTGCTCGGGCGACATGTAGGCCGGCGAGCCGACGACGCAACCCGTGCGGGTCAGCGAGAAGTTGTGCTCCTTCTCCATCACCTTGCTGATCCCGAAATCAAGGATCTTCCCCACCAGCTCGCCCAGGTGGTTGCGGTGCACATAGATGTTCGCGGGCTTCAGATCGCGGTGGATGATCCCTTGCTGATGGGCCATGTCGAGCGCCCGCGCGAGGCCGAGGAAGAGCTCGACCAGCACCTCCGGCTCGATGGTGCTCTCGCGCCGCAGCCACTCATCGAGCCCCTCGCCGACGAGCAGCTCGAACACGAGGAACGGAGAGCCGTCCTCGGCCTGACCGAGGTCGAGGATCTCGACGATGCTCGGGCTCCGCAGGCGTCCGCTCGCCTTCGCCTCGTTGAAGAAGCGCTGGAGCGCGACGGCGTCCCCGGCCACCTCGGGGCTCATCACCTTGAGCGCCACGTCGCGGTCGATGAGCACGTTCTTCGCGGCCCACACCGACCCGCTGGCGCCTTGGCCCAGGAGCTTCACGAGCCGGTAGCGAGACTGGATGAGATCGCCGGGGTTCACTGCTGCGCCGAGGTGTCGCTGGGGAACTGGGGAAGCTGAGGAAACAGACCAACCGGCGGACCAGAGGACCGCGGGACCGGGGAACCGAGAAGGAGCTGGCTTTACGCCGTCCCCGTCGGAGCCGGACCGGAGGATAACCCGAGCCATGGACGAGCGGTACCGCGGTGCGGCGCGCTCCAGCAGGAAGCAAAAGTTCGCGGCGCGAGGGGGCGATAACCCGCCTCGCTGCCTTCGCGGGCGCAGAGAACCGTGGATTTTGCGGTACCGCGACGCTTCGACTCGGCGTCACCGGCGCTCGCCGAACACGACGGCGAGCGATGAAGAGACCGGGCAGCGAGGGGCACAGCGCAATTTTCTTGTGCGCCGGCCCCTCCGCTGCCCTCGGGGGCGGGGGCGATCAGACGTCGTAGTAGAGGAAGAACTCGTGCGGGACCGGGCGGAGCCGGACCGCGTCGACCTCGCGCTCGCGCTTGTAGTCGAGCCAGGTCTTGAGGATGTCGCGGGTGAAGACATCGCCGCGGAGCAGGAACTCGTGGTCGCGCTCGAGCGCGCCGAGGGCCTCGTCGAGCGAGCCCGGCATGTGCGGCACTTCCTTGAGCTCCTCGGGCGAGAGCGCGTAGATGTCCTTGTCGAGCGGGTCGCCCGGATCGATCCGGTTCTGGACGCCGTCGAGGCCGGCCATCATCATGGCGGCGAAGGCGAGGTACGGATTGCAGCTCGCGTCCGGGAAGCGGACCTCGATGCGGCGGCCCTTCGGGCTGTTGCCGGGGGGCAGCGGGATGCGGATCGACGCCGAGCGGTTACGGCTCGAGTACGCGAGGTTCACGGGCGCCTCGTAGCCCGGGACGAGCCGGCGGTAGCTGTTCGTCGTCGGGTTGGTGAGCGCGGCGAGCGCCTTCGCGTGCTTCAGGATGCCGCCGATGTACCAGAGGCCCGTGTCGGACATCCCGGCGTAGCCGTCGCCGGCGAAGAGCGGCTTGCCCTCCTTCCAGAGCGACTGGTGGCAGTGCATGCCGCTGCCGTTGTCGCCGTAGAGCGGCTTCGGCATGAACGTCACCGACTTGCCGTTCTTGCGGCCGACGTTCTTGATGACGTACTTGAACCACATGAGGTTGTCGGCCATCGCCGTCAGCGTCGAGAACTTGATGCCGATCTCGCACTGGCCGGCCGACGCCACCTCGTGGTGGCCGACCTCGACCCCGATGCCGGTCTCGATCAGCGTGGACATCATCTGCCCGCGCAGATCGCCGAGCGTGTCGGTCGGCGCGACGGGGAAGTAGCCCTCCTTCGACCGGATCTTGTGCCCGAGGTTCGGGCCGGCCTTGCCGGAGTTCCAGACCGCTTCCTCGCTGTCGATCTCGTAGAAGGCGCCGCGCTGCGAGCTCTCGTAGCGGACCGAGTCGAAGACGAAGAACTCGGCCTCGGGCCCGAAGTAGGACGTATCGGCGATGCCGCTCGCGCGGAGGTGGTTCTCGGCCTTCTGGGCGATGTAGCGCGGGTCGCGGCCGTAGGGCTGACCGGTCACCGGATCGCTGATCTTACAGATCATGCTCAGCGTCTTCTGGGCATGGAACGGGTCGAGCTTCGCCGTCGACGGATCGGGCGTCATCAGCATGTCGCTCGCGTTGATCGGCTGCCATCCGCGCACCGACGAACCGTCGAAGCCGATCCCCTCCTCGAAGAGATCCTCGTTCAGGCGGGACGCCGGGATGGTCGTGTGCTGCCAGATGCCGGGCAGATCGATGAACTTGAGATCGACAAATTTTACGTCGTTTTCCTTCGCAAACGCGACGACATCTTTCGCCTTCATGATCTTCTCTACCTCGCTGACTCGCTGCTCTCGCTGTATGTGACTCGACGGTGCGCGGGCTCGTGCTCGCTGTTCGCTTCTCGGTTGTCGATCTGTCGATCTGTCGATCCTCGAGCCTGTGACCCGCCGCGAATTCCCTGTGACGCTCTGCCGGCGGCGCGCCTCCTAGATGGCGTCCTCGCCGCGCTCTCCCGTGCGGATCCGCACGGCTTCCTCGACGGGGACGACGAAGATCTTGCCGTCGCCGATCCGACCCGTCTTGGCGCTCTTCTCGATGGCGTCGATCACGTCGCTGACCATGCTGTCCGGCACGACGATGTCGACCTTCACCTTCGGCACGAAGTCGACGACATACGCCGACCCGCGATAGACCTCTTTCTTGCCGCCGGTCCGACCGAAGCCCTTTACCTCGGTCACCGTCATGCCCTGAATCCCGACCTCGGCGAGGGCGTCCTTGACCTCGTCGAGCTTGAACGGCTTGATGATCGCCTCGACCTTTTTCATTGCGCACGCCTGTGGTGACCGGGTGCCCGCCAGGGTGGAAGACCCGGGCGCTCACCCGAAAGGCCCCGCCGGAGCAGAGCTGGTAAAGGGGGGACACCTCCGCCGGCGGCCTCCCATCGATGTGCCGGGCGCCGCCCGGCTTCCGATCCGTGACGGGGGCGACCCGGTCCACCGAGCCTTGCCCGCCACTGTCAACGACTCAGGGACCCATCCAGCGGAGCCGGATCGGCGACCCTTCACCCCGGACGCTGGCGCGCGACCGAAGGTCCAGGCTGGTGTACCCAAGCTCATGTTTCCGGAATGTTTCGCGCACCGTGCGAGCGTGAGAAAAGTGCATCGGGCGTCAGGAAATCGGAGCCCGCTTACTTTTTTCACAGCTCCACCTGTACAAGGCAGAGCTCGCTTGCACGGCGGCGGCGCCAGGGGTGAGAACCCGTTTGCGCACCGGGACGCCGGAGGTGGGCCTTGCCTTATGAATTATGCCGGCCCGGGGTGGAATCCGTTTTCACGGTGCCGTTCTGGAACCGATGAGCTCGCTCGTACGGCATCCGGGAGCGGGCCGGGCCCCTCCCTGACGGGTCACGCTGCGCTCGCCATTGTTCTTATGACGCGGCTCGAATAGGCTGCGCTGGCGAATCCAGTCGCGGGACAGCCCTGCCTGATGGCTTTGCCGAACAAAGCGAAGATCCCGGTAGGCACGGTCCTCGCCGGAAAATACCGCATCACACGCGAGATCGGGCGCGGCGGCATGGCTGCCGTGTACGAGGCCGAGCACATCGACATCGGCAAACGCGTGGCGATCAAGGTGCTCGCCCAGGAGCTGACGACCTCAGCCGTCGTGGTCGAGCGCTTTCTCCGAGAGGCCCGGGCCGCCGCGTCGATCCGCAGCCCCTTCATCTGCGACGTCTACGACTCGGGCAAGCTCGACGACGGGCGGCCGTTCCTGGTGCTCGAGCTCCTCGAAGGCGAGTCGCTGTACGAGCGGATGACCGTCATCAGGTACCTCGACCCCGAGACCACCGTGACGGTGGTGTCCCAGGTGTGTCGAGGGCTCACCAAGGCGCACGCCGCCTCCATCGTCCACCGCGACCTCAAGCCGGAGAACATCTTCCTCACAAAGGATGAGGAAGGCCGGCTCTGCGCGAAGATCCTCGATTTCGGCCTCGCGAAGTTCTACGCGCCGGTCGATGGAGGCGACGCGCAGGCGCGCCTCACCCGCGAGGGCGCGGTCTTCGGAACGCCGGCGTACATGAGCCCGGAGCAGGTGCGCGGCCAGGGAGCGGTCGACCACCGCGCGGATCTCTGGGCGCTCGGCTGCATCACCTACGAGTGCCTCACCGGCCGCACCGTCTGGCAGACCGAGCAGGGCGTCGCGATGACGTTCGCGCAGATCGCCAACGCGCCCCTGCCGCAGCCCGCGGCGCTCCGCCCCGACCTCCCGGCGAGCTTCACGACGTGGTTCGAGAAGGCGCTTGACCGCTCGATCGATCGCCGGTTCCAGACCGCGAAGGAGTTCGCCGACGAGCTGTCGGTCGCGCTCGGCGTCGCGCAGCCGACGCCGCCGCGCGGCGCGGAGCCGTCGCAGGCGGGGCTCGTCATGCCGGGCGGCGACGCGCCGGCCGACCTGTCGTTCGACCCGCCGGGGGTCGTCCGTGTGACCCCCAACGAATCGCGGCGGACTGTCCCGTCGGGTCCGGCGGAGCGCGGCGGGGCGGACCCGTTCGCCGGGCTGGACACCTCAGGCGCGCACGGCGCCGCGATGGCCGGGCGCGTGAGCCAGGGCGCGGGGCAGCAGATCACGTTCTCCGGGGGCTCGGGCGAGACCTCGGTCCCCGATCCGCTGGCGCACGTATCGCCGCCCAAGCGAGGCGGCGCCGGGCGCGCGCTCGTCGTGTTCGGCGTGCTCGCGCTCGTCGCGGGCGGCGCCTACGCGGGTTACCGCCAGTTCCTCAAGCCGACGGCCCTGCCGCCCGTCTCGTCGAGCACCGCGGCGCCGCCGGCCACGGGCGCCCCCTCGGCCTCCGCCGGGGCCAACGTGCCGGCGCGCGCCGACGCCCACGCCGAGCCGCCCGGCCTGGCGTGGCCGCCGCTCGTCGCGCAGGCGCAGGAGGCGGTCGCCGCCGGCGATCTCAAGGCCGCGCTCAGGCTGCTGAAGGACGCTCAGGACAAGGGCAACCACCCCGTACCGCGGACGCTGATCGAGAACGTGCAGATCGCCCTGAAGGACGCGAGCGGCAAGGCGCCATGCGCGCTCACCGGCATCGCGAGGCCGCGCACGCACGATCTGGTGCGCGAGGGCGGCCGCGCCGTCGGGGCCAGCCGGCCTTCGATCGCGCTCGGGCCGCGCGGCGCGGTCGTCACCTGGACGGACTCGCACGAGGGCACCGAGCACGCCTACACGACGACGCTCGACGGCGCGATGCGGCCGTCGTCGCCGGCGCTCGACGTGACGCCGGAGGGCCGCGCCATCGGGCGCCCCGAGCTGACCTCCGCAGGCGATCGGCTGGTGCTCACGTACTGGGACGGCAAGGGACCGGAGGCCGGCGTGCACGTGCGCTGGCTCGACGCCAACGGGCGGATCGACGGCCCCGCTGTGATGGTCGCGCCGTTCCCTCGAGGGGGGAACTCGTGGCCCTCGCTCGCGCGCGCCGCCGAGGGGTTCCTGATCGCGTGGTCGGACGACGGCGACGCCGCCTCCGAGGACCTCTTCATGCGCCGCCTCTCGCCGAACCTCGATCCGGCGGGCGAGATCATCCGGCTGACCGACGTCACCCCGACGGGCCCGTCGAAGCCGCGCGTCCGCTTCCCCTCGGTGGCGGTGACGAACGACGTGATGCACCTCGCCTTCCGCTTCGATCGCGAGCCGACGCGGGTCATCCAGTACATGCGCCTCCCGCTCTCGAACGCCAGCAAGGGCCTCCCGCCGGCCAGCCCCGGCAAGCGCGCCGACCGCGCGCTCGGCGACCTGTCGCTCGTGAACAGCGATCGGGTCCGGAGCGACAGCCCCTCGCTCGCCTGCGGCGCGAGCGGGTGCTTCGTCGTCTGGCACGGCGAGGCGCCGCTCGGGGGCGCGTCGGCCGCCTACATCGATCCGGCCAAGGGCCAGCCGCTCTGGCGCAAGCGGTTCTCGAAGGCGGGCGCGCGCCCGTCGATCGCGATCGCGTCGAGCGGGCAGGCCCAGCTGGTCTGGTTCGAGGGGGGCCGCATGCTCACCGCGTCGATCAACCGCGACGGCATCGGTGCGCCCACGAAATTCGCCCGCGTCAGCGGGGATCAGCCGGCGCCCTCGATCAGCCCCGGCGCGAAGCCTGGAGAGTGGTATGTCGCCTGGCTTGACTACGAGGCGGGTCATCTCGAGCCCTACGCCGCCCGCATCCAGTGCCGGTGACCCCATGCTCATCCTCCCACCTCGAAGCGAGGTCCGCGCACGTCCCATCGAGACCGAGCGGCTGATCCTCGTTCCGATCGACCCGTCCGACGGGCCTGAGCTCTGGCTCGCGGTCAACGGCTCGCGCGCCTACCTCCAGCGCTGGCTGCCCTGGGTGCAGTTCCACACGGATCCGGCCGCGAGCGTGCGCTTCGCCGAGGCGTGCGCCGCCGACTGGGATCACGGCAGGGCGCTGCGCTTCGTCATCCGCGAGCGCGCGCACCGCTCGCTCGCCGGGGTCGTCGGGCTCGAGGCGTGCGTCCACCTGCACCGCTCTTGCGAGCTCGGCTACTGGCTCCGCAAGGAGGCGACCGGGCGCGGGCTGATGACCGAGGCCGCGAGGGCCGCGCTCGGGTTCGCGTTCGGCCACATGGGCGCGCACCGCGTGCGGGTTGCGGCCGCGACGGACAACCATCCTTCCCTCGCGGTCATCGGCCGGCTCGGCTTCCGCTTCGAGGGCATCGCCCGGCAGGCCGAGTGGTGCGACGGCCGCTGGCTCGACCACTCCGTCTTCGCGCTCCTGGCGACCGATCCCAGGTAAAAAAGCCCGCCCACGAGGGCGCTCGCTCGCTTCGGGCGCCCGAGGTGGCCCGTGCGCCGCCCGAAGCGCGCTAGCATCCTGACTCCGCCGTGGCCCGCCGTCGTCGCCTCATCCGCTGGCCCCGCGGCACGACGCCGCTCGTGCCGCTCGCGCCCGCGATCGTGATCGTCGTGGGGATCGCCACGGCGGTGGCGATCGCGCTGATCGGCATCGGCCAGCTCGCGAAGATGAGCGATCAGGCCGCGAGCCTGCGCGCCGAGGTGCTGGCCGCGACTCTCTCGGCGCGGCTCCGCGGGACCATCGAAGGGGAGCGGGCGACGTTCCTGAGGGAGGCGGCGCGGCGGGCTGGGTCGGAGATTTTGCTCGCCGATCAAGGCGGCCACGTCCTGGTCAACGAGAGCTTCGGCGCGCCGTCCAAGGCCGTCATCGTCCAGATGCTCACGCAGGGCAAGGGCGACGCGACGACCTCGCTCGGCCGCGTCCGGTTCGCGGCGCGCCCGCTGCACCCGCCGCTCTCTCACCTCTCGGTGATCACCTTCGTCTCCGCGCCGAGCCCGCCGCCCGACTCGATCGCGCTCGGCAACGCCGTCGCGGCGCTCACGATGCTGCTGCTCGGCGTGGCTGTCGCGGTCGCGCTCTCGTTCACCAAGTCGGCGCGCGACGATGTCGACTACCTGCGCGAGCGCATCACGGCGATGGCGCGCGGACAGGGCCAGAGCGCGCTACCCACGGATGTGATCCAGGCCGAGCCCGTGCCGATCAGGTCGCTCGACCAGGTCGGCCTCCTGACGGCGGCCTTCAACCTCCTGATCACCCGCTTCGCCGCGGCCGAGCGCACCTACCGGGCGGACCTCCAGCAGGCCTCCGCGATGGACCGCGAGCGCTCGGCGTTCCTCGCGGGGTTGAGCCACGAGCTGCGCACGCCGCTCAACGCCATCCTCGGGTTCGCGCACGTCCTGGAGAGCGAGGTCGACGGGCCGCTCAGCCAGGACGCGCGCGAGGCGCTGTCGGTCATCCGGCAGAGCGGCGAGCACCTGCGCACGCTCATCGACGACATCCTCGACCTCTCGGCGCTCGAGACGGGCAAGCTCCAGCTCTCGCGCCGCGCCGTCAACCTCCGCGCGCTCGTCGATCAGGTGATGCGGGAGGCGTCCGCGGCGGCGCGCGACAAGCCCCTCCAGCTGCGCGTCACCGGGGACCACGCGCTGGTCGCGCACGCCGATCCGCGGCGGGTGCGGCAGATCCTGACGAACCTCGTCTCGAACGCCGTCAAGTTCACGGCGCGCGGCTCGGTGACGGTCAACATCACGGGGCGCGGCCGCTATGCGGCGATCGTCGTCCAGGACACCGGCCCCGGCATCCCCCCGGAGGAGACGTCGGCCGTCTTCGAGGAGTACCGGCAGACCGGCGACGTGCGCTCGCGCCGGGCCGGGACGGGGCTCGGGCTCTCGATCGCGCGGCGCCTCGTGCTGATGCACGGCGGGACGATCCAGCTGGAGAGCGAGCTCGGACGGGGCTCGACCTTCACGATCACCCTGCCGATGTGGATCGTGCAGCAGCCCCTGTTCGCGCCGACCCCGCCCACGCCCGACGTGGCGGCGGCGCCGGGGGACGACCCCGGCGCCGGCGGCCCCCAAGGGAGGATCGCATGACCGAGGAGCGCATGAGGGACGATGCGATCCACTTCGCGAGGCGCGTCCTCGTCCGCCAGGCGCTGGTCGGCATCGCCGCGTTCGGGGCGATCGCGGCGCTCGCGCCGAAGCTGCTCATCCTGGAACCGCGCGTCGCCGCCAGCGTGCTCTCGGTCGGCGCCAAGATCGCGCTCGCCGCGATGTGCGCGACCACGCTGCTGACGCTGCTCCGGCTGCGCACCCACCAGAACCTGCTGCGCTCGCTGGTGATCGGCTCGCGCGACATCGATCACGAGGAGCTCGAGCGGTTCGCTGGGCTCCCGACCTCGCTGGCGCTGCGCTTCGTGCTGGCGAGCTCGACGATCTCGGGCCTCATGATGATCCCCGGGATCAGACCAGAGAAGCTCGACGACGGCCGCGCGGTCAGCCTGCTCATCCTCGCGATCACGATCCTCAGCGCGTCCGCGATCCCGCACTACGTGCTGACGCGCGCCGCGGCGTTCAGCCTCTTTGAGATCAGCCCGGCCGAGGCGATCGGCGCCTTGCTCGAGACCGCCGAGCTTTACCAGACGCCGCGCCGGCGGGTCACCTCCAAGCTGCTCCTGGCCGTCGCCACGCCGGTGCTGCTCGTCGGCGTCGGGGCGGTGCTCATCGCGAACGCGCACCTCCAGACGTTCATCGAGCGCAGCCGGCGCTCGACCGCGGGGCTCATCGCGCGCACGGCGCTCGACCCGTCGCTCGGGGCCATCGACGCGGCCGGCCGCAACGACGTCGTGGCCTCCGCGGCGGAGTTCGGGTTCCTCGCGCGCCTGGAGCACGACTGCGTGGGCTCGGAGCCCTCCTTCGGCCGCGAGGCCGACGGGCAGATCGCCGTGATCACGCCGCTCGACTACGGCTGCGTCAACACCCGGTTCTCCGCCGACCTCGAGCCCTCCGCCGCGATCTGGGGCGCGCTCGTCGCGCTGCTCGCGGTGCTGGTCGCCGGCGCGCTCGGCAACCTGTTCGGGCGCGTCCTCGCGGCCGATCTCGTGCACGCCACGAAGCAGGTGCGCCTGCTCGGCACGGACAGCGTGCTGCGCGGCGCCACCCAGATCGCGCGCCCCGCCCGGTTCGCCGTCGTCGCCCGGCTCGGTCACGCCATCGAGGACCTCGCCGAGCGCTTCCGCGTCTTCGCCGCGGCGCAGGAGCGCGCGCTCGAGGCCCGCGAGGCGGCGCAGCGCATGCGCGGCCTCCTGTTCGCGAGCGTGAGCCACGACCTCAAGAGCCCGCTGAACGCCATCCTCGGGTTCGCCGAGCTCGTGGGCCAGGAGGACCTGACCCCCGCGCAGCGCGAGAGCCTGGAGCTCATCGCGACGCGCGGCCGGGAGCTCCTCGGCCTCATCGAGTCGATCCTCGACGCCGCCCGCGTCGAGGCCGGGCAGCTCACGCTCGAGCCTCAGCCGACGTCCGTCGGCTGGCTCATCGCGGGCGCGCTTCGCAAGGCGCGCGAGCTCGCGAGCGACGCCGGCGGCGAGGTCGTCATCGAGGTCGGCGACACGCTGCCGCTGATCCCCGTCGATCAGGCGTACGCGACGCGCGCGATCGCGGTCATCGTCGCGCACGCGCTCCGGACCGGCGCGGCCGACCCGTCGGCGCGCCTCGTGCGCCTCACGGCGACGATGGCTGGCGAGTTCAACAACGAGGTCCGCATCGACATCGAGTACGGCAGCCGCGACGTGCCGCCGGACGAGCTCGAGGCCCTGTTCAGCCGGCAGACCACGGCGCGCGGGCGCGGCCTGACGCTGGGTCTCAGCCACGCGCGGTCGGTGATCGAGCTCCACGGCGGCTCTCTCGAGGTGGACGGCGCACCCGATGGCCGGCCGCTCTGCCGCGCTCGTCTGCCGCGCATCCCACCCCCCCGCCGTCCCCGCCTGTCCTCGGTCCCCGCGCTCGGCTGAGCTCGCCCAAGAGCCCCGCGGCGACCCACGCCGCCGCCGCGCGGAGCGCTTCCCTTCGCTGCTTGCACGCGGTACGCCGTGGCATGCCTGAACGGGCGCTCTCTCCTGCCGAGACAGGCGACGACGATCGCTTCGACCGCCTCTTCCGGCCCGCCTCGCTCGCCGAGTACGTCGGCCAGGCCAAGCACACGGAGAACCTCAAGGTCTTCGTCGAGGCCGCGCGCCGGCGGCGCGAGCCGCTGGACCACATGCTGTTCTGTGGCCCGCCCGGCCTGGGCAAGACCACACTCGCGCACATCCTTGCCCGCGAGATGGGCGTCGCCCTCCATGTCACGAGCGGACCGGCGATCGAGCACAAGGGCGCGCTGGCCGGCCTGCTGACGAAGCTGGAGCGCAACGACGTGCTGTTCATCGACGAGATCCACCGGCTCACGCCGGCGGTCGAGGAGAGCCTCTACCCCGCGATCGAGTCGTTCAACATCGACATCATGACCGGTGACGGCCCGTACGCGACGACGATCCAGCTCGCGCTGAAGCCCTTCACGCTCGTGGGCGCGACGACCCGCACCGGGCTGCTCACCGCGCCGCTGCTATCGCGCTTCGGCCACGTCGTCCGCCTCGACTTCTACCCCGTCGAGGAGCTCGAGCGCATCGTGCAGCGCAGCGCCGGCCTGCTCGCCGTGCCGATCGACGCCGGCGGGGCGCGCGAGATCGCGGCGCGCGCGCGGGGGACGCCGCGCGTCGCCAACCGCCTCCTGCGCCGCGTCCGCGACTTCGCCGAGGTGCTGGGCAACGGCGCGATCACGATGGAGATCGCGCAGAAGACCGCGGAGCGGCTCGAGATCGACGCGGCCGGCCTCGACGAGATGGATCGCCGGCTGCTGCGCGTCATCGTCGATCACTACGACGGCGGCCCTGTGGGCATCGACACCTTGGCCGCGGCGCTCAGTGAGCCGCGCGACACGATCGAGGACGTGTACGAGCCGTTCCTGCTCCAGCAGGGCTTCGTCGGCCGCACGCCGCGCGGCAGGGTCGCGACCCGCCGCGCCTACGAGCACCTGGGCCTCGCGGCTCCAGCGACGAAGCAGGGGGATCTCTTCTCCTGATCCCAGCGCGCGCGGCCCGCGCAATGCAGTGCGCAACACCGCGCCAACGCCGCGCCGAGGCCCGGAATTCTCTCTTCGCTCCAGCCTGGAGTCGCTAAGCTTGGCGTGTGCCTCGCCGTGATCCTGTGCTCGTCGTGGACGACGACGCCGTCAGCCGGCAGATGCTGCTGCACGCGCTGGCCGACGCGGGCATCGAGGCCGTCGCGGTCACGTCGGGCGCGGACGCGCTCGCCTGGCTCAAGGCGAGCGTGCCCGCGCTCGTGCTGCTCGACCTCGTGATGCCGCCCCCTGACGGTTACGTGGTCCTCAGCGCCGTGCGGGACGCCCCTCGGACGCAGGACGTCCCCGTCGTCGTACTGACGGCGCTCGACGCGGACGAGGACGTCGCCCGCGCCTTCGAGCTCGGCGCGGACGATTTCATCCGCAAGCCGTTCCGCCCTGCCGAGCTGATCGCGCGCATCCGCGGGCAGCTCCGGATCCGGGACTACGTCGACGCGCTCGCGCGCAAAGAGCACGACGCGAAGGTGGTCCTCGAGCTCACGCAGGCGCTCTCCTCGACGCTCGACTTCCGGAACATTCTCTTCACGGTCGTGCGGCGCATCGCCGAGGTGGCGCGCGTCGACCGCTGCAGCATCGTCCTCGTGCGCGACGCGGGCGACGTCGGCTACGTGGTCGCCGCGAGCGACGACAAGGAGCTGCGGGATCTGCCGATCGATCTCGGCAAGTACCCGGAGATCCAGCGCGTCATGCGCACGGGCGACGTGCTCGTGATCGACGACGCGAAGGCGCACCCGCTGTTCGACATCGTGCGCGCGGAGCTCCCGGAGAACGCGTTCCGCTCGCTCGCGCTCCTGCCGATCTTGTTTGAGGACAAACCGCTCGGCGTGCTCTTCTTGCGCGGCCGACAGCCGGTGGCTCCCCACGCGCACGAGCTCTCGCTGGCCCGCACGGTCGCGAGCGCCACCGCGATCGCCCTGCGCAACGCGCGCATCCTGCAGTCGCTCCGCGATCAGACGCAGCAAAGCACCTTCGCCCGGTTCGAGGCGGAGCGCCGGCTGAAGGCGCTCCAGCGCTACGCTGACTTCTTCTATTCGACGGCCGACGGCATCGTCGTCGTCGATCCCGACGGCCACATCCTCTTCTCCAACCCGCGCGCGCAGGCGATCACCGGGCGCACGGCGGAGGACCTCGAGAGGGCGAACCTGGCCGATCTCGTCGACGCGCGCGAGCACCCCCTCCTCGAGGAGATCCGGGCCGGCTTCGCCAAGGGATCGTTCCCGCACATGGTGGACTTCACCGTGCGGCGGGGCGAGCACGAGCGGCTCATCCTGAGCTTCAGCTTCAGCAGCGTCCTTCGCGAGGAGAGCGGCGCCGTCCTGGTCAGCTTCCGCGACGTCACCACGGAGCGCGCCACCGAGGCGGAGCTCACCAAGACCAAGGAGTTCCTGGAGCGCGTCATCGACAGCTCGGTCGACGCGATCGTCTCGGCCAACATGGAGGGCGTCGTCCTGCTCTTCAACCGCGCCGCCGAGCGGATCTACGGGTATGACGCGAAGGAGGTCGTCGGCGTGATGAACGCCCGCGCGCTCTACCCCGACCACAACGCCGAGCACATCATGAGGCTCATCCACGCGAAGGAGCACGGCGGTCCGGGCCGGCTCGAGGGCTACCGCACCGAGGTCCTGGCCAGGGACGGGTCGCGGATCCCGGTGCACCTCTCCGCGGCGCTGATCTTCGAGAACGGCGTCCCGGTCGGCTCCGTCGGCATCTTCACCGACCTGCGCGAGCGGATGCGGATGGAGGCCCGCCTCACCGAGGCGCAGGAAGAGCTCCGCGCTCGCGAGAAGCAGGCCATCATCGCCGAGCTCGCAGGCGCGGCCGCGCACGAGCTGAACCAACCGCTCACCAGCGTGCTCGGCTACGCCGAGCTGATCTGCCGCCGGATCGACGACGCGTCCCCCATCAAGGGCGCCGCGACCACGATCCGCAGCGAGGCCGAGCGGATGGCGGAGATCGTCCGCAAGATCGGCAAGATCACCCGCTACGAGACGAAATCCTACGTCGGCGCCGCGAAGATCATCGATCTCGACCGGTCGAGCGGCGACGACCCGAACAGGGTGATCGGGTGAGCGGAAAGACCGCGGAGCGCCTGGGGGAGCAGCCATTGTCCGACGCTCCCGTCACGCTCCGGAAGCCCCTCACCCGGGACATCCCGCTCGAATGGGTGGACAGCCTGCTCATCGCGTCGAGCGAGCTGGATCCGTCGGCCTCCATCGAGCTGCGCGCCTCGACGCTGCTCGGCGCGGCTGCGAATGTGCTCACGGCCTGCGGGCTCGGCGTCTACATCCCCGGCGCGACGGGGGCGCAGGTGGCCGTCCGGGTCTCGCCGCGCGCCCGCCGCGACGACGGCCGCGATCCGGTGCGGCTCCTCCCGGAGTTCGCCTTCGAGCGCGTCGTGGCCATCGAGCCCGGAGGTCGCTCGACGATGCACATCGCGGCCGACGACGCCGCGTACCTCGACAGCGCGCCGGTAGAGGCGCTGGTCGACCGGCTCGTGCTCACCCTGGGTGCGTCGCTCCGCGAGGCGCGCGCGCACGAGTCGCTTCGCGCGCAGGTCATCCAGGCCGAGAAGCTGGCCTCGCTCGGGAAGATGGCCGCAGGCGTCGTGCACGAGCTCAACAACCCGCTCACCTCGATCCTCGCCTACTCCGAGTACCTGCGCCGCAAGGGCGAGCGCGGCGGCTTCGACCCCTCGGACATCGAGCGTCTCGCGAGGATCAACGACGCGGCGGATCGCATCCGCCGGTTCTCGCGCGACCTGATCGCCTACGCGCGGCCGTCCGCGGAGAAGCCGGGCGCCGTCTCGCTCCACGACATCATCGAGCGCGCGCTCGTCTTCTGCGAGCACCTCCTCGACCAGACCGGCGTCACCGTCGAGCGGCGCTTCGACGAGATCCCTCCAGTTTGCGGCGTCATCGACCCGCTGACGCAGGTGTTCGTGAACCTGTTCACGAACGCCGCGCACGCGATGAACGAGCGCGGCGGTTGCCTCGGCATCTCCACCGCGATGTCGCCGGAGGACGGCTACATCACGGTGGCGATCCGCGACGACGGACACGGGATCGAGCCCGAGCACCTGCCGAGGATCTTCGACCCCTTCTTCACGACGAAGACCGATGGGACCGGCACCGGGCTGGGCCTGAGCATCGTAAGGAACATCGTTGCCTCGCACGGCGGCAGCATCCGCGCGGATGCGCGCGCCCCGCGCGGGACGGTCTTCTCTCTGGATCTGCCGATCGCGCTGCCGTCCTCGGCCCGCCGCTGAGCAGGGGCGAGCCCCCCTCGACTCAGGGCGCGACCTTGATGCCGAGCACGAGCACGCCGCCCATGTGCTGCTGACCCGCCACGAAGAAGTTCTCGCCGGCCTTGGCGTTCACCTCGAGCAGGGGCAGGAACGTGGTGCCACCTGGCTTCTGGATGCTCGCGCTGACGACGAAGCGCCTCGGCTCGTCCTTCTTCTTCGCGGCCACCACGTCCTTCAGCGACACCATGAGGACGCTGCCGTTCGGCAGCTTCGTCGTGGTCGGCTTCCCCTTCTGTAGGCTGACCTTCAGCCGTTCGAGGAGCTTGTAGCTGTTGTACGCCGAGAACGGCGGCTTCCCGAGCTCGGGCATCTTGCCGATCTTCGGGTCGATGCCTTTCCCGTCGTTCGTCGCGTGGAGGATCACGATCTCGGACGTGACCTCGGCGTCCGACGGCGCCGCCTGCGGGGGGGCCGGCGCCTGCTCTTGCGCGACGGCAGGGGAAGGGCTCACGCCGAGCGCCAGGACCATGGTCGCGGTGATCGCACTCGCAAGAAATCTCATCACTGTCCTCCCGGACCGTCATCGGAGAGCCAGACCACCGTGGTCGTCGGGCCTGAAGCCACGGCCTCCTGCGGGACGTAAAAGATGGTGCCCATGCGTGCCCCGAAGTCGACCGCGGCGATCTCGACGCCGGGCTCGACCTCTCCCTCGAAGCTCGGCGCGGCGTCCGGCTCCTTCGCCGGCGCCGCGAGCAACGCGGAGGGCGCCTCGGGCGGCGGGGCCAGCAACGCGGAGGGCGCCGACGCCGTCAGATCCGCGGTGGGCGTCTCCACGCCCATCTTGCCCCAGACCATCAAGGCGGCGGCCGCCGCCACGGCGAGCGCCGTGAGCGCGAAGATCCCGCGCGCGTTGTCGTTCGCCGGCGATCCCTGGAGCCGCGCCCGAGCGCGGGGCGGCTCCGCCGACGGCGACGCGGCGAGCGGCCGCGCGGCAGTGCCCCCGTCGACCCGCGCGGCGCCCGCCTTCTCTTCGAGGATCTTCGCCATCACCCCATCGGCGATGCCGTCGGCCGCGCTGGAGGCCAGCGCGCTGTCCCGGACCATGTCGGCTGCGGTGACGAGCGCTGCGACCTTCGCCTGGCAGCGCGGGTCGTGGAGCACGTACTCCTCCACCTGCCGGTGGCGAGCCTCATCGAGCTCACCGTCGACATAGAGCATCAGCTCCAGATCCGTCGGCGGGGTGCTCGCTTCCCCGTGATTCGCCTTGCTGCTGTTGGCGCTGCTCACGCGATCTCCTCCGGGTCCTCTGCTGGGGCCTTGCCCTCTTCCTCCGCGTAACAGTCAGCGAGGGCGCGCTGAAGCTTCTGACGGGCGTGAAACAGGCGGCTCATGATCGTCCCCTTCGAGACCCCCATGGCCTGAGCCATCTCCTCGTACGACATGCCCTCCACCTCCCGCATCAGGATCACGCCTCGGTGGTAGGGCGGCAGCGCGTCGAGCGCGGCCTGGATGCGCCCGGCGATCTCCCGGCGCCGGACCACGTTGAGGGGGTCCGCGCCGTCGATCCGAGCGACGAGCGGGAAGTCGGACTGCTCATCCGCCGCCTGATTCTCCTGGAACTCGAGGTCGCGGCGTCCCGGCTTCCGCATGAGGTCGATCGCCAGGTTTGTGACGATCCTGTAGAGCCAGGTGAAGAACGAGGAACCCCCCTGAAAGGAGCCGAGGCCTTTGTAGACCCGGAGGAAGGCGTCCTGCACCAGCTCGCGCGCGTCGTTCTCGTCGCGGACGAGCCCCATCGCGATCGCGAACGCCCTGCGCTGGTGCCGTTCCACGAGCAAGCGGAAAGCTGCCTGGTCCCCCTTCTGCGCTCGCTCGATGAGCTCACGATCTTCCTCCGCTTCCCGCCGTCGCGCCTCGCGATTGGACGCACGGGCGGAAGCGCTATTCAGGCGCGGGTGGAGCTGCTTCGTTTCGGGGTGGTCGCCCTCCGCGGACAGGTCCTCGCCTTCCGCGTCGCCCTCGCCGGGATCACCGGGAGGTGCGACCGGCTCGAGCTCGTCCGGGTGAGAAGGTGCAATGGCCACGGGGTCAGCTTACCTGAGGAGGCTGGGGGACGAGGGAGGTCGCGGAGCAGGCGGCCACGCACGGCGCGCGGCAGCCGGCGGACGTGCCGGGCGGCAGGCAGCGGGCGTCCGGCTCACGGCTCATCGGGCTCGTCGCTGAGCTCGGGCAGCTCGCCCAGCGTGAGGCGGACATCGAAGACCCGCTCCAGCCGCGCGACGCGGAGCGTAACGACCTTGTTCACCCCGGCGATGCTCGCCATCCACCGGAGCTCGTTCGGGTCGGAAATCGCCTTTCCTTCGAAGCCGACGATCACATCGTCCGGCGCGATGCCAGCCCGGTCCGCGGGTCCCCCCGCCACCACGGTCTTCACCCACGCCCCCTTTCGATCGGGGCGCTTGAGCCGCCCCGCCTCGATCGAGTTGAGGACGTCGACGATCACCCCGACCTGGCTCCGCCGGATCTTGCCGTCACGCAGCAGCATCGGGAGCAGCTGCCGGATCATGTTGATCGGGATCGCAAACCCGATGTTGTTCGCGTTGGCGCGCACGGCCGCGTTGATGCCGACCACCTCGCCCTTGAGGTTCAGGAGCGGGCCGCCCGAGTTGCCGGGGTTGATGCTCGCGTCCGTCTGGAGGAAGTTGAAGTAGCCGCTCGGGTCGAGCCCCTTCACGTCGTCCCGGGTGCGGCCCTTGGCGGAGAGGATCCCCGCCGAGACCGTGTGGGAGAGGCCGAAGGGGTTGCCGATCGCGACCACCCAGTCGCCGACCTCGATGGTGTCCGAGTCGCCCAGGGGGAGCGACGGGAGCCCCTTCTCCTCGACCTTCAGCACGGCGACGTCCGTGTGCTTGTCGCGGCCGATGACGGTCGCCTTGATGTCGCGGCCGTCGACGAAGCTCACGAGGATATCGGTCGCGCCCTCGATGACGTGGTTGTTCGTCAGCAGGAAGCCCTCTGGATCATAGACGAAGGCGGTCCCGAGCCCCTCGGCGATCGTGCGGCGGCGGCCGCCCGGTTGCTGCTGCCGCTCGACGCGCGCCTTGACCGTCGCGACCGCGGGATCGGCCCTGCGCGCGAGCGGCGCGAAGGAGCCGGGCATCCCCTCGGAGCGGACGATCGGAGGAGGCGGCGGCGCCGACGGAGGTGGCGGCGCGGTCGCCACCGGCACGGCGCCCGAGGGGACGGTGGAGCTGCTTGCGCTGGAAGAGTGGCCAGGAGAGGCCTTGCTGCACGAGGCGACCAGCCAGGCGAGGAGGACCCATGAGAGAGCCCTGGCGCCAACGGTCACGATCGTTTCGAGACCTCGAGGTAGCGCATCCGCAGATCGTAGAGCGCCTGCTCGAGCAACCTTTCCTCGTCGCCCGAGAGGTTCCCCTTCGTCTTCTCCTGGAGGAGCGACAGCAAATCGATGTCCTGATGCGCGAGGACCAGGTTCTGCTCTTCCCTGCCGTCAGGGCTGGGCGCGTCGCCGAGGTGCACGTACGCGGAGCCGATGATCGACAGCACGAAGGTCGAGAAGTCGAGCGTCGGCAGCTCCGGGGGGCTCCCGAACGGCGGAAGCTCTTCCCGATCCTTCGCGTCGCTCACTCTGCCCCTTCGTCGTCGAGCTCGGGCTCGACCCGCGACCCCTGCGCTGACGCGCCGAGCGCCGGCTGATCGACGGCGATCCCCTCGGCTTGCTCCTCCAGATCCGGCAACCCCCCGAGGTGCGCCTCGATGGTCCCGGCGCTGAGCGTCCCGCTCGCCAGCAGGCGCTCGCGCACCCGGCGATCGAGCTGCAGCTCCGTCAGCTTGCCCTTCTCACCTACGGTCATGATGTGATCTCCTCGAACAACCCACCAGTTCGCGGCGGGCTTATGACGACTTCTTCGAGAGCGTCACGAGCACCCCCCCATCCCCGTGCTCGTGATGGTGGCTGTGATCGTGGTCGTGGTCGTGGTCATGATCGCAGCAGCCCTCGCCCTCAGAATCCTCGATGCGCTCCTCCAGCTCGGCCTGAGCCTGCGCGATCTCCTCCTCGCTGGCGGCGCGCACGTCCTTGACCTGAACCTGAAAGCGCACCTTCTGGCCTGCCAGAGGGTGATTCGTATCCACCCGGAAGCCTTCGGGGAGGATCTCGATGACCCGGAGCGCGATCGGTGAACCGTCCGGGCCCTGGGCGACGAACTCGTCGCCGACCTCGACAGCGCCCCCATCGGGGAAATCCGCCTTGTCCACCTCGAAGACGCCGGCGTCATCGCGCTCGCCGAACGCATCTTCCGGCTCGACGGTGATCTCGCGCTGCTCGCCTGCGCGCAGCCCTTCCAGGGCACGCTCCAGCCCGGGCACGATCTGGGCATAGCCGTGCGTGTAGACGAGCGGCTCCTCGGTCGATGCTTCATCCACCGTCTCGCCGCTTTCGTTGAAGAGGACGTAGGACAGCGTGACGACCGTATCCGTTGCGATGGGCAGCGACTCCATGGGGCGGCGGTTGGTCTGCCACGGCGGTTCCGCGGTTTCAAGCGAGGCGCGCTCGCGCGGCAGCATGCTATGAGGACGTCCGATGGGCGACTCCATGGCTCGGGCGACCGGTCGCGACCCCCTCGACGCGTCGCCTCCTGCTGCGCAGGCCACCACGGAAAGAGAGCGCCTCCGTCCCGGAGAGGCGCCGCCGGGCGAGATGCGACCGGCCTCGGCCGCGCCGCCTCCCCCCGGCGGCGCGGCATCCCGGGGCCTGCGCGAGGGCGGACCGCGTCCTCGACGCGGGGGAGAGAGCCTGGAGCAGGAGCTCTCCCGGGTGGGCGCGAAGCGCTGGCTCGCTCGGCTCGGCGTCCTCGCGACGATCGCAGCGCTCGTCGCGGGGATCGTCGTCTGGAGGATCCGGACGAGGCCCCCGCCGCCGCCGCGCTACGTCACGGGCGACATCACCACGGGCGACGTGCTCGAAGTGGTCCAGTCGACGGGGCAGGTCAAGCCGCTCACCGAGGTGCAGATCGGCGCCCAGGTCTCGGGCCGAATCACCAAGGTTTACGTGGACTTCAACAGCATCGTGAAGGCCGGCGACGTGCTGGCCGAGATCGATCCGACGCTCTTCGGGGCGCAGATCGACTCGAACCAGGCGCAGATCGCGGCGGCGAACGCGAGCGTCGTGCGCTCGGAGGCCTCGCTGGGGACCGCCAAGCAGCGGCTCGAGCGCGCAAGGAAGATGGTCGCGGAGGGGGTGGGCTCGCAGGCCGATCTGGACACGGCGCAGGGCGCCTACGACGTCGCGCTCGCCGACCTCGCGGCCTCGAAGGCGCAGGTGGCGCAGCTCAGGGCGGTGCTCCGCTCCTCCACGACGAACCTCCAGTACACGCGCATCTTCTCGCCCATCGACGGGGTCGTCATCAGCCGCGCGATCGACCCCGGGCAGACCGTGGCGGCGAGCTTCCAGGCGCCGACCCTCTTCGTGATCGCCCAGGATCTTCGCAAGATGCGCGTGCTCGCCGACATCGACGAGGCGGACGTCGGGCGGCTCCGCGAGGGCATGGCGGCGGACGTGAGCGTCGATGCGTTCCCGGGCGAGACGTTCCGAGGGACGGTGAGCCAGGTGCGCTACAGCCCGTTGAGCCAGTCCGGCGTCGTGACGTACGCGGCGGTCGTCGAGGTCGACAACCCCGACGTCAAGCTCCGACCGGGGATGACGGCGACGGTGAGCGTCCGGTCCGCCGAGGCCAAGGGGGTGCGGCGGCTGCCGAACGCGGCGCTCCGGTTCAAGCCGGCCCCGGCGCGGGACAAGGACGGCAAGGAGATCAAGGCGCCGCCCCTCGAGCCGCTTCCGCCGAAGAAGGGTCGAATCTACGTGCTGACCGACGCGACGCCCGGGGCGGAGAAGATCGAGCCGCGCGTCGTCGACGTCGGGATCACCGACGGCATCTTCACCGCGCTCGGGTCCGATCTCGGGCCGCTCAAGGTCGTCACCGACGAGAACGACGATCCGTCAGCGGGCGGCAGGGGGCGCGGCCCTCGGCTGTTCTGAGGCGTGATGCTGCCCCAGAGCCAAGGCGTCGCCGCGGCGCCCCGAGACGAGCCGCTCATCGAGCTCTCGAGCGTCGGCAAGGACTACACGACCGAGGCCGTCATCGTGAGGGCGCTTCGGCACGTGGATCTGACCATCCAGCACGGCGACTTCGTCGCGATCGTCGGGCAGAGCGGCTCCGGCAAGAGCACGCTGATGAACATCATCGGGTGCCTGGACCGGCCAACGCAGGGCACGTACCGGCTCGACGGCCTCGACGTCACCCGGCGCAGCAACGACGCGCGCGCGATCGTCAGGAACCGCCTGATCGGGTTCGTCTTCCAGGGCTTCAACCTGCTGCCGCGCACCACCGCGCTCGAGAACGTGGAGCTGCCGCTGGTCTACCGGGGCGTCGGCGCGGCGGAGCGGCGCAAGCGGGCGCTCGAGGCGCTCGGCGCGGTGGGGCTGGCCGAGCGCCTGCACCACACGCCGAACCAGCTCTCGGGCGGACAGCAGCAGCGCGTCGCCATCGCGCGGGCGCTCGTCACCTCACCGCCGCTGCTCCTCGCTGACGAGCCCACGGGCAACCTCGACACACGCACGAGCTACGAGGTGCTCGGGCTGCTGCAGCGGCTCAACCGGGGCGGGATCACGATCGTCCTCGTGACGCATGAGCCGGACATCGCCGCCTGCGCGAGCCGCGTGATCACGATGCGCGACGGCGAGATCCGCAGCGATCTCAGGAACGATCGCCCCGTCGACGCGGCGGCGGCGCTGGCCGCGCTGCCGCTCTCCGCGGCGGAGAGCGACGAGCTCTCGCCATGAACGGCTACCTCGCCGCCGTCCGGATCGCGCTGCGCGCCATCGTCCGCTCGAAGCTCCGCGCCGCCCTGACGGTGCTCGGCATCCTGATCGGGGTCTCCGCCGTGGTGATCGTCGTCGCGCTCGGGACGGGCGTGCGCAACCGCGTCCTGGGCGAGATCTCGGGCATGGGGGCGAGCTCGATCTACATCTTCCCGCAGTCGACGCAGGCGTCGGGGCTGAAGCGCCGCGAGAACGCGAGGATGTCGGAGGCCGACGGGATCGCGATCCTGAAGGAGTCGACGAGTGTGGCCGCGCTGAGCCCGTTCAGCTCGACGTCGACGCAGGTCGTGGCCGGAGAGGCCAACGTCGCGACCCAGGTCATGGGCGTGACCCGGAGCTACCTCTCGATCCTCTCGTACAGCGTCGGGATGGGCGAGGGCTGGACCGAGGCCGACGAGCAGCTCAAGGCGAAGGTCTGCCTGATCGGCGAGACGGTCCGGGAGAACCTGTTCGGCTCGGGCGAGGCCGTAGGCCGGTACATCCGGATCGGCAAGCACCCGTTCCGGGTGATCGGGGTGCTCGCGAAGAAGGGGCAATCGCCCTTCGGCGAGGACCAGGATGACCGGCTGCTCATGCCGATCGGCAGCTTCCGGTCGCGGATCGTGCCGAGCGCGCCGGGCAGGGTCCAGATGCTCGTCGCCGCGGCCACGAGCGAGCGGACCGTCGATCGCGCGGTGGAGCAGATCGACAGGATCCTCCGGCAGCGCCACGAGATCGCGCCGGACGACGAGCCGAATTTCGTGATCCGCACGCAGGCGGAGTTCCGCGCTTCGCAGGAGCGGATCCTGGACACCTTGACGATGCTCCTGTCCTCGATCGCCGCGGTGTCGCTCCTCGTCGGCGGGATCGGCGTCATGAACATCATGCTGGTCAGCGTCACCGAGCGGACGCGCGAGATCGGCATCCGCATGGCGATCGGCGCCTCCGAGGGAGACATCCTCGTCCAGTTCCTTGTCGAGGCCATCACCCTGTCGCTCATCGGCGGCGTGCTCGGGCTCGGCGCGGGGCTCGGCGTCATCAAGGCCCTCGCCGCGACGCTCGGCTGGAACATGACGTTGCCGGCCAGCGCGGTCGTCGTCGCGGTGGGGACGAGCGCGACGATCGGGATCGTCTTCGGGTTCTTCCCGGCCCGCCGCGCGGCCCGTCAGGATCCCATCGCCGCCCTGAGGCACGAATGAGCGCCACGCTCACCCGGGTCTTCTCGGCGGTCGTGATCGCGCTGCGCGCCGTCCGCCGGAACAAGCTCCGCGCCGGGCTCACGATCCTGGGGATCACGATCGGCGTCGCGGCCGTCGTCACCGTCACGGCGCTGGCGAGCGGCGCGCGCGCCAACGTCAACGCGCAGATCTCGAACCTCGGCTCCAACTCGCTCATCGTCTTCGCCCGCTCCGCCCGCGCCTCGGGCGTCCGCAGCACCGCGGGCGCCAAGCTCTCGGAGCTCGATGGCCAGGCGCTCGCGCGCGAGTCGACGAGCATCCGGCTCGTTGCGCCGTTCCTCAGGTCGAGCGCCCAGGTCATCCACGAGGGCCAGAACGCGAGCCCGACGCTCGTCGGGACCCGCCTGAACTACTTCGAGATCCGGAGCTGGAAGGTCGCGCAGGGAGAGCCGTGGAGCCCCGCCTCGGAGAACCTCTCCGAGAAGGTCGTCGTGATCGGGGCTCAGACCGCGCGCGATCTGTTCGGATCGATCGATCCGGTCGGCCGGATGGTGCGGATCGGCCGTCAGATGTACCGCGTGCTCGGCGTGCTGGAGGAGAAGGGGGCGTCGCCCTTCGGGCAGAGCCAGGACGAGATCGTGCTGATGCCCATCACCACGATGCGGTCGCACGTCATCGCCACGCGGCCTGGGGAGGTTCACGCCATCTTGCTGAGCTCGACGTCGGCCGAGACGTCGGAGCGCGCCAGGCAGCAGGCCGAGGCGATCCTCCGCCAGCGGCACCGCATCGGCGAGAACGACGAGGACGATTTCGCCGTCCGGAGCCAGGCGGAGTTCCAGGCCATGCAGGACGCGATCTTCGCGGCGCTCTCGGCGTTGCTCGTCAGCATCGCGGCGGTGTCGCTCGTCGTGGGCGGCATCGGCGTCATGAACATCATGCTGGTGAGCGTCACCGAGCGCACCCGGGAGATCGGCATCCGGATGGCCATCGGCGCCCGGGAGATCGACATCCTGCTGCAGTTCCTGCTCGAGGCGCTCGTGCTCGCCACGCTGGGCGGCATCGTCGGCAGCGCGCTCGGGTACGGCGTCATCTTCGGCTTCTCGAGCGCGTTCGGCTGGCCGATGAAGCTCGAGCCGACCGCGCTCGCGGTCGCGCTCGGGGTGAGCACGGCGATCGGGATCGTCTTCGGGTTCTTCCCTGCACGACGGGCCGCGCGCATGGATCCCGTGAACGCGCTGGGGCGCGAGTAGCGCGAAGCGCGCCGGACCGCGGGCGGTGGCTGTGGAGGATGGAGGCGCCGCCGCACGGGCGGCGTGCGCCTCCCGGGATCAGCTCTTCTTCATCAGATCGGCGAACGTGCCGAACTTGGCCTCGCGCGCGACCCCCGCGCGGTACTGCTGGTACGCCTGCTTCTCGGCGTCCTCTTTGAGGGCGCGGATCGACAGCTTGGCCTCGCCCCGGCGCGGATCCACCTCGATGACCTTCGCGTCGAACTGGGTCCCGATGGGGAACTCCTTCCGGAGGTCGGTGCCGCGCTGCGTACCGGTGTGGCCGGCCGGGATGAAGCCGCGAGCCGCTCGCCCCGTGGTGCCGAGCACCCGGACGACGAGCCCCCCTTCGGTCACCTGCGTGACGGCCACCTTCACCGCCTTGCCCTGCTGAACGCGCTGGCGCGGCTCGCTCTCCTCGCCCTCAGGCGGAGCAGGGTGGAGCCCGATGCGCCGGCCCGCGGCGTCGCAGGTCGCGACGACAACGTCGACGTCGTCGCCGACCTTCACGACCTCGTTCGGGTGCTGGATCGGCTTCATCGAGAGGTCGGCCGTGTGGATGAGCCCATCGATGCCCGGCTCGAGCTCGATGAACGCGCCGAACGGCTGCAGGCGAGCGACCTTGCCCTTGTGGCGCGTACCGACCGCGTACTTCTCCTTCACGGCGTCCCAAGGATCGACCGTGGCGGCCTTGCGGCTCAGCCAGAGCTTGCCCTTGTCGTCGACGCGAAGGACCTTCACGTCGATCTCCGCGCCCGGCTTGAACAGGTCGGCCAGCTTGGCGCCGCGGTCGTGGCTCGCCTCGCTCATGTGGACGAGCCCCTCGACGCCGCCGGCGTCGGGGAGCGCGACGAACACACCCCACGCGACGACCTTGCGCACGATGCCCTTGTGCAGCGAGCCAGGCTCGATCGACGTGAGCGCCTCGGTGCGCGCCTTCCGGCTCTCCTCCTCGAGCATCTTGCGGCGGGACACGACGATATCGCGCCCCTTCTTCGCGAACTGGGTCACGCCGAAGTCGAGCCGCTGGCCCACGAGGTAGTTGAGGTCGGCGCCGTGGCGCAGATCGACGTGCGACGCCGGCGCGAAGGCGCGGAGGCCGCCGAGATCGACCTCGAGCCCGCCCTTGACCGCCCCGGTCACGAACCCTTCGATCGACTCGCCGCTCTGGAGCGCAGCCTCAGCGCGCGCGCGCGCCTGATCGAGCTGCACCGGCGCCCTCGACAGGAGGAGCATGCCTCCGCGCACGCCGGTGCTCGCCACCGTCGCGATGAACTGATCACCCTCGACGGGCGGCTCTTCATCGAGGATCTCGCGACGGTCGAACAGCCCCGTCGCCTTCCCGGCGATGTCGATCCAGATGGCATGGTCGGTGATCTTGCTGACCTTGCCGAACACTTCCTCGCCGATGCTGAAGGCCGGGCGCTCACGCGGCGGCGGCGCACCTTGCCCCTTGCGGCGCTTGCGCTTCTCGCCACCGGGCTGCGGCTGTCCGCTCGCCTCGTCGGCCGCCGGCTCCTCCTCACCCTCATCTTCTTCTGCCGCGTCGGCCGCCTCCGCGCCGCTGGCCTCGGCCGCCTCAGCGGCCTCGGCTGCCTCGGCCCCGGGCTGGCCGCCCTCCTCCGCGCCCTTGCGGCGACGACGGCGGCGGCGCTTCTTTCCAGCGCCCCCTTCGGTCTGCGCGGCCGCACCGGCCTCTCCGGCCGGCGCAGGCTTCGCGGCTGGCGCGGGCTTCGCGGCCGCCGGAGGGGTCCGCTTGCCAGGCGAGAACCCCGGCTTGCGGTTGCCGATGTCATCCCGCGGCAGGCCTGGAACGCGGTTGCCGATGTCGTCGCCCGGCTGCTCTTCCCATTCGTCGTCGTCAGCGCTCGCCGGGGCGGCGGCAGCCGCCGCGGCCGGTGTCGCCTCGGACTGGGCCGAGCTCGCCTGCGACGACGCTTCTCCGCCGGGCTCGTGGCTCGCTTCGGTCGCGGGGGTGGACCCCGCTTCATGGGCTTGGGCTGCTTGCTCGGGCGCAGCGTTAGACGACTCGAGCGGGCCGCCCTGGTCGGCCGGAGCTCCCGGCGCGTCCGCCGGCGTGGTGGTATTTTCGTGGGTATTCATCCGCGCCTCGCGCGACAACGCATGCCGATGGGGGCGAAACGTGCTCGCGTTCTCTCCAGCGGCCCCCTCGGTTGAATGGGGGAAGGGGCCGGAACCATATCGTACCCGGGACGTTTACGCGAGAGCCTACCGCATGATGGGCAGGTGCTTGTTGGTCCCCCCGCTCCGATCGATGCGGAGGCCGCCCCCGCTCGCGAGGTTGTGGGCGCTGATCTGGCCGGCCAGCCGCTCCGCCACATCCACGAACGCGCGCGCGATCGGGCTGCTCGGGGCAGCCTGAACGACCGGCGTGCCGGCGTCGCCCCACTCCCGGATGGCCGGATCCATCGGGATCTGGCCGAGCAGCGGCGCCTCGGCGAACTCGGCGATCTTCTGCCCGCCGCCGGCCCCGAAGAGCTCGTGCCGCTTGCTGCACCCGTCGCACACGAAGTAGCTCTCGTTCTCGACCACGCCGAGCAGGGCGATCCCGACTTTTTGGGCCATCGAGACCGATTTGTACACGTCCTGGAGGGCCACCTCCTGCGGCGTGGTCACCACGATCGCGCCCGTGGTCCTCATCTTCTGGGAGATCGTCAGCGCGATGTCGCCGGTACCGGGCGGAAGATCCAGCACGAGGTAGTCGAGCTCACCCCATTCCACGTCGCGCATGAACTGGATCAGGGCGTTCTGGAGCATCGGCCCGCGCCAGACGACCGCCGATTTCGGATCTTCCAGCAGGAAGCCGATTGACATGAGCTTCACGCCGAAGCGCTCGAGCGGCAGGAACTTCTGCCCGTCGGCCGACGTCGGGCGGCCCATCACGCCGAGCATGGTCGGGACGCTCGGCCCGTACATGTCCGCGTCGAGCAGGCCGACCTTGGCCCCCTCGCGGCTGAGCGCCAGGGTGAGGTTCGCGGCGACCGTGCTCTTGCCGACGCCGCCCTTGCCGCTCATCACGAGGATGATGTTCCGCACGCCCGGGGACGGGTCGTCCTGAAGGATGGTGCGCGCGGGGATGCCGACGTCCCACGAGATCCGGACGCCCTTCGCGCCGGCGCCCTTCAGGGCCGCCTCGATGTCCGCCGCGAGCCGCTGCTTGAAGTAGCTGGTCAGCTCGACGGTGAGCGAGACGGCCTCGCCCTCGACCGAGAGTTCCCGGACGCGACCGAGGTCGGTGATGGGGCGCTGGAGGTCCGGCGCGATGACCTTTGCCAGCGCGGCGAGCGCGGCGTCCTTCGTGATGGGCATGGGGCGAAGGAGTTAGGACTGCTCGGGATTCCCGTCAACCGGCGAGCGCGGCGTCTCCGCGAGCGCTCGCTCTGGCCTAGCCGGGCGCGCGCGACACCGGCCGTTCCTGCGCCCGGTCGGCGCCGTTACCAGCAGGTGGCGACCTTGGAATCGGGGTCGCCGGGATCGAGCCGGCGCGACGGCAGGTAGCACCGCGAGTCCACGCAGTCCCCGCTCGAGTTCTGCTCGACGCACACGCACTCGCCGACGAGCCCGCTGGGCGACTTCGGGCAGACCTCAGCCGCGTTCTCCGCGGTGCACCGGATGGGGAGCGCCGCGTCCAGGCACGCCCGCTCGCCGCGCAGCGTGGTGGTGCACTCCATCGTGGAGTCCGCGTCGCCGCAGTCGGTGTCGTTGCGGCATGGCTCGCAGAAGTTGCCCTTGCCGGTGCAGGCGCCGAACCGCGGGATGCACGCGCCGTCGTCGCACCGGTAGTCCAGGTCGCAGTCGGAGTCCTCGCTGCAGGACCTGGCGCACCGGCGCTCGCCGTCGATCGCGACGCAGCGCTGCTCTGCGGCGAACGAGCAGTCGAAATCGGTGCTGCACGGCGCGCACTGGGTGCGCTTGACGCAGGTGCTGCGCAGCAGGCACACCGGGCCCTCGACATAGGTGTTGCCGTCCCCGAACGTGGACGGGTCGATGCACTCCTCGTCGGTCTCACCGCAGAAGCCGTCATCCCCCTTGTCCGTGCCGCAGATCGCGTGAGGATCGCGGGACACGGCGCACTCGAAGCCGCCGGGGCAGTCCGCATCGCCCATGCAGTGCGGCATCGTGCAGTAGGCCTCGGCGTCGCCCTGTCCCTTGCCGAGGCACTCCAGGCCGAGCGAGGTGCACTGGTCGGGAGAGCAGGCCGGGACGACGCAGGGGCTGCCGTCGCTGCACTTGCCGGCGGAGCAGGCGGGGTCGTCGCCGCACCGCTCCGTGTCGCGCTGGCACTCGCCAGGGTTCCCGTTGCATTGGGTCGGGTTGCACGGCGTCTCGTCGGGGCAGCGCCCGAACTGGCCGCACTCGGTGCCGAATGGACACGGGGCACCGAAGCCCACCATCTTCTCCTTCTGCATGCAGACCAGGATCTCGGCCTTCGTGTCGTCCTCCTCGGCCGGCGCACAGTCCTGGATGCCTGGAATACATTCGCGGTGGCTGCTGCACCTGAGCACGCAGCGGTTGCCGACGCAGGTGTTGCCCTCCAGGCAGAGCTCTGGCTTGCATTTGCCCTCGCAGACGCCGTCGACGATGACCCCCCCGAAGCATTTGTCCTGCGGCGCGCCCGACGAGCATGCGCCGCTCGCGATGGCCGCCCCGCTCGCCAGGCAGCACAGCATCAGGAAGGCGTGGATTCTGCGGAGACGGGGCCGACGGGCGCTGTGAGAAGCGACAACCTGCTGCATAGGACCTCAGCGCGGGAAACACCCGCGGATCGGGGCAGGCACGGCGGGCCTGGCCGGAGATTGCGGAAACGCGCTCCCGAGCGAAGCGGCGACGCCAAGGTTGCCCTTGACGCCCCCCGTGCCGCCCAGAAGAATGAGCACTCCTACACCATACTTCAGGCGGTGGCATCATGCGAATCGACGCGGTTCTCGGTGGGATGGGCCTTTTCGTCGTGGCGGCTCTAGGGCTCGTCGGCTGCGCAGAAGAGGATCCCATTCCTGCTCCTCCTTTTCCCGAGGGGACGGGTCAAGCTGCGAACGCTCGATATCCGACTGGGCCGTATGGGGTGAGCCTCCACCGGGTGATCGCGAACTATCAGTTCGTCGGGTACGCCAACGCCGCCGAACACAACGACACGATGCAGCCGATTCAGCTCGCCGATTTCTACAACCCGACCGGGACGGAGGTCTTTCCGGAAGGCTCGCTTTACGGCGCGGGAGAGCCGAAGCCGAAGGTGCTGCTGATCGACGTCTCGTCCGTATGGTGCGGCCCCTGCAAAATCGAGGCAGAGTCCATCCTGCCCGAGCTCTACAAGAAGTATCAACCCCAGGGCGGTGAGTTCCTTGTTCAGCTCGCAGACGGAAGGACCCCAGGCGAGGCGGCGGTCCCGAACGACCTGTACCGCTGGACGACGCGGTACGACGTGCAGTACCCGTCCGCGATCGACCCTTCGTACAAGCTCGGCGCGCTTTTCCAGGCCGACGCGTTCCCGGCGAACATGATCGTCAGGACGCAGGACATGACGATCATGGAGATCGTCGCTGGCGTGCCCGAGGAGGACAGCAATTTCTGGCGAACCTTTGAGAAGATCATGAACGGCGAGCTCTGAACGAGCTTCGCCGTGGGCGCGTCGTCGAACCACCGGTCGGCGCGCGCGTGTAGGGAGAATCTGCCAGGGCGCCGCAGAGGGCGCCCGCGACGTTGAGCCCTCATGCCGATCGGCCGCTCAGGCCGACCCCTTCGCGACGGAAACCCAATGAACCGAAAAACCCGCTGCGCGCTCTCGCTGGCGTTGATTGTCCTCGGCCTCGCTGCCGCCTCGTGCGGAGCGGCCTCCGGCGGCTCATCGGCGAGCCGGGCGCCGGATTTCTCGCTCCCCGCCCTCGACGGCAAGACGGTCAGGCTCTCGGACTATGCCGGCAAGAGCGTGGTGTTGATCGATTTCTGGTCGACCACCTGCGATCCGTGCCTGGCGGAGATGCCCCACCTCGTCGATCTCTACAAGAAGCACAGGGACAAGGGGTTCGTCGTGCTCGCCGTGTCGCTCGACGGACCGGAGTCGAGGGCGCAGGTGAGCAGCACGGTCCACGACAGGGAGATGATCTTCCCTGTGCTGCTCGACGAGGAGACGACCGTGGCCGCCAAGTACAATCCGAAGCGCGAGCTTCCGTTCTCCGTGCTCATCGGCCGAGACGGCTCGATTCTTCACAAGCGCGGCGGGTACCAGCCCGGCGACGAGGCAGCGCTCACCGAGCAGGTCGAGAAGGCGCTTGGCCAGTAGCGCCGGGGCGCCCGGCTGCGCGTGCTCTCGGCTCGATCTGCGGCTCGCTGGCTCCACGGCGCCGAGGTCCGTGGTAGAGATCGGGCGGTGCGCAGCCCGCTCCGCCTCGTCCGTTCCTGCCTGACAGCGACGTTCGTCCTCGCGGCCTCTCCTGCGGCGGCGGTCGATCTCCCGAACGTCGGCGGCGAACCGCTCTCGCTCGATGTCGTGAACACCGCGGCCGCCAGCTACCACTTCAACAATCGCAACGACGATCGGCGCTATCCCTCGCGCTATCTCGACGACAACTACGGAGAGTTCGTCGATCGGGTCGACGCTCAGCTCAACTGGTGGCGCCTCCAGCTCGGGACGCGGCTCAACGCCTCTTTCTACCTGGCAAGGCCCTCGGCGACCAGCTTCGAGCTGCAACAGAAGGTCCTGAACGACGAGGTCTCGTTCGATCTGAACGACGCCACGCGGGAGGTTCACTCCCGCTATTTGACGACCGTCTATCCAGCGAAGCTCTGGCTCACCTATACGCAGCCAGGCATCGAGGCAACAGCAGGCGACTTTTACGCCCAGCTCGGACGTGGCCTCGTTTTCAGCGTGCGGAAAATGGACGAGCTCGCCATCGACACCACCCTGAGGGGCGGCAGGCTCGTGCTCGACAAGGATTTCCAGCTATTCAGGCTCGAGGCCACCGCCTTCGCGGGGCAGATGAACCCGCTGCGCGTCGATGACGCGAGCGGCAGGCGGCTCCATGGCGACGGGTCGCCGCTCTTCTTCGGCTTCCCTGGTGCCGACGACCTTGTCACGCGCGAGACGACCGTGGATGCGCAGGGAAACCCTCGCACCCGCGATGTCACCGAAGGGGCACGGCCGAACTACCTTGAGGACACCGTGCTCGGCGGACGCCTGGAGGCGAGCCTGAAGGGCGTGGAGCTCGCCGCAAACGGCGCGCTGCTGCTGCGCAAGACATACACCGAAGAGTTCAACCGATGCCTGGACGAGGGCGGCGCAGATCCTCAGGTCGCGCTGCGCCTGTGCGGCGGGAAATTCCCGGAGTTCAATGTCGTCAGCGCCTCCCCTGCGCGTCAGCACAACACGATCCGCACCTTCAGCGGCTCGGTGAGCATTCCGTCCATCGCGGAGCGCGGGGACGTCTACGTCGAGGTTGCAGGTCAACAGCTCCGTGGCGGGCATCTCGACCGGGATGACGTGCCGGCAAAGGACGTGTCCGGCTATGCCGTCTATCTGGCGGCGAACGGTCGCGGCGGTCCGCTCGCCGTCGCCGTCGAAGGGAAGCACTACCGGCGATTCTTCCCGCTCTCGGCCAACATCGACGTCTCTTCGCTGTCGAACCCGGGGTTCAATGCGCCGGAGTTCGAGGGTGTGGCGTACAACCAGCCTCCGACGGCGGAGCCCATCTACGTCGAGCCGATCGGAGCGCCCAACGTCTGCGTGACCGGCGGGCGCGGGCGCGTCGACTACCGCTTCACCCGGAGCGCGGCCATCTATGCCTGGCTCGGTCGCTACGTGAGCTTCTCCGAGCGCCAGGCGAACTATGATTGCAAGACGGACGACGCGAACAGGACCGACACCTGGGATACTGCAGTAGGCACCGAGATCGATTTCGACGGCAGCCGCTCGCACGTGCGCGCGTGGGCTGGAGTCCGGCAATCCGATGAGGCCGACACTGGCCACGTCTTCTACAGCGAGGGCTACGTCCGCTACGACGTCGTGAAGCACCTCGCCGGCGCGTTCTCGATCCAGGCGCAAGGCAACAGCCGTCGCCGTTACAGGCCAGAGAACTTCGAATCTTCCTGGGTCGAAGGGGACAACTACCTCGCGCTCCAGTGGTCACCCCACCTCGCGGCGATGTTCGGCTACGAGTACACCTCACAGCCTGGGTGTGAACCTGGCAAGGAAACCGAGCTCTGCCATTTCTTCAACGGGGGGCTGCAGTGGAAGGCCGGGTCGAGGAGAACGACGTTCGACCGGGTCGTCGACACCGTGCAGCTCTTCGTTGGCCAGCGGCGCGGGGGCCTGCGTTGCGTTTCGGGCGTGTGCCGGTTCTTTCCACCGTTCGAGGGGGCGCGGCTCGAGCTCGTCTCCAGGTTCTGAGCGACCAGACCACCTCGAGCGCCCTACCGGCAACGCTCAGAACGCCGCGAGGATCTCGCAGGCCACCGAGGTCCTGACCTGGGGCTCGGCGTCGGCGAGGAGCGGTGCGGCGCGCGGGATCTCGCCGAGCGCGACCAAGCCCGACCCCGCCGCCTCGCGCACCGGGATCTCGCGCGATCGGACATCGCGCTCCAGCAGCGGCACGACCGCGCGGATGCCTGCACGTGCGAGGACTCCTCGCGCGAGCACCGCGCGCGTCGACGTCCCCGCGGCGAGCTTCATCAGCCAAGCGACCGCCGCGGAGCGCTCGCGCGCCGTGACGTCCTGCGGCGCGGCGTCGACGTAGCGGCTGTGGACGGTAAAGACCACGGCCTCATCCGGATCGCCCTGCGCCTCGATGAGCGCAGATCGCACCGCCGCGTCCGGGAGCGGCGCGGAGAGGATGGCGTAGACGCGATCCCGGCTCTGGCTGGAGCGGATGGAGCCGATGAGGACGGAGACCGCTTCGCCGGCGCCCTCGCCTCCCGCGCGGACCAGCGCGCGCGCGGCGGCGATCGCGGGCGCGCCGCGCTGGGTGGAGATCGCCCAGAGCAGCTGCGCGCGCCCGCCGCCGCCCAGCGCGCGCGGCGTCGCCCACGCTTCGGCGATCGCCTCGCGCCCAGGCTCATCCGAGAGGGTCCAGATATCGCGCAGCGCCAGCACGACCTCCTGACCGCCGAGCGCCCCGGCGGCGCGGATCGCCAGCGTCCGCGCGAGCGGGTAAGGATCGAGTCGCGCCGCCTCGATCAGCGCTTCCCGATCGCTCGGGTCCGCTGCCGCGGCGGCGGCGCGAAGCGCCGAGACGCGGACCTCCTGATCTCCGTCGAGCATCCGCGCGCGGCGCACCGCGCCGTCCTCGCCTGTGATGAGCGCCCGCGTCTCGAGCGCGCGGAGCGCGGTGTCCTTGCCGGGGTACCGCCCCGCCGCCGCGTCGCTTGCGTAGCGCTTCACGCTCTCCGGGTCGCTGAGCCCTGCCTCGAGGAGGATCATCGCCGCGGCGGTCGCGATCGCGTCTGAGCCCGCGGCACGCTCGGCGAGCGCGTCCTCCAGCGCGCGCGCGCACGTCCGGAGCTCGCGCAGCCGCTCGGCCCCCGATGGCGGCGTCGCCCGCGCGATCTCTCCCTGCGCGACCGCGCGGGCGATCGCTCGTGCGTCGTCGCTGTCCAGCGTGCCGCGACGAAGCTCGTCGCTCAACGTGCGGCGCAGCTCGTCGAACCTGCCCGCCTCGGCTGCGCGTAGAGAGGCCGAGCTCGCGCAGCCGGTGACGGCGGAGAGCGAGAGGAGGCCGGCGAGGATCGACCCGGAGAGCACGCGGCGCATGACGCGCCTCTTACCGCGCCGAAGTTCGCGTTCGAAGCCCCTTCGGCTCGACCACCCAGGGAATCCGTTCTATACGGCGGTCACGTTCCGGCACCATGCGTATCGACGTCATCGTCAACACCACGGCGCGCCGGTACCGGGCGAGGCCGTCGCTCATCGACCGCATGGCGGCCGCGTGCGCTGGCGCGGCGGAGCTCCACCCGACCTCGAACGTCGCCGAGCTCGCGGAGGTCTGCGAGCGGCTCGCCCGGCGAGGCACGGATCTCGTCGCGCTCTCGGGCGGCGACGGCAGCTTCATGGCCGGCGTCACGGCCCTCGCGCGCGCCTTCGGCGAGCGCTCGCTGCCGCCTCTTGTCCTGCTGCCAGGCGGCACCGTGGCGACCGTCGCGCGGAACTGGGGCATGACCGGCGATCCGGCTGTTCTCCTCGCGCGGACGGTCAGCCAGGTTCGCGGCCTCCCGAGCGGCGCGGCCATCCATGGCGCCGTCCGCCGGCCCACCCTGCGCGTGCGCGCGACGACCCAGAGCGGTGTCGAGGAGCGCATCGGCTTCATCTTCGGCACCGGGCTCGTGGCCAGCTTCTTCGATGTCTACTACGAGCGCGGAGGCGACGGCTACGGCGCCGCTGCGCGCATCGTGGCGCGGGTGTTCATCGAGTCCTTGTACGGCGGCGCCTACGCGCGCCGCGTCCTCGACCCGCTGCCCTGCACGATCGACGTGGAGGGGCGGCAGCTCTCCCCACGCGCCTGGTCGCTCATCTGCTCGTCTGCAGTGCGTGACCTCGGGATCCACATGCTGGTCACCTACCGGGCAGGGGAGGATCTCGATCGCCCTCACCTCGTCGCCAGCGCCCTGCCCCCTCGAGAGCTCGGGCCGCGCGCTCCGCTCGTCCTCGCGGGCCGCCGGATCGGCGGCAGGGACCACTTCGACGACCTCGTCCAAGACTTCACGGTCCGGTTCGGCGCCGAGGCCAGCGCGACCTCGCTCAGCGACGGCCCCTACATCCTCGACGGCGATCCCCTCCGGGCGAGCGAGATCCGGGTCTCCGCCGGGCCAGCCATCGACGTCCTCTCCCTGCGCCCCTGAGATCGCGCGCTCGCCGACGCCCTGCGCCGCTCCGTCGGCGAGCCGGCGGCTGCATCGCATGACGGAATCATGACCGGCGTCGTGAGCCCCAGTGACGGGCGTGCTCGATGCTCCATCCACCTTGGAACCCATGACGCAAGCGCCTGCATCGAGCCCTACACGAGTCGTCGTACCGAAACCTGGCCCCAGCCTCGGCCAGATCTTCAACGTGCTGGGGATCGCTGCGATCCACGTGGGCACCGTGGTCGCCATCGTCCGAGGTGCCACGTGGAAGCTCGCGGCGCTCGCCGCGGCCACGTACCTCGTCCGGATGTTCGCGATCACGGCGGTCTACCACCGGTACTTCTCGCACCGTAGCTACAAGACGAGCCGCGGGCTGCAATTCCTGCTCGCGCTGCTCGGCACCACGGCGACCCAGAAGGGCCCGCTGTGGTGGGGGGGGACGCACCGCGTCCACCACAAATACTCGGACACCGAGCGCGACGTCCACAGCCCGCTCCGCAGGGGGTTCTGGTACGCGCACATGGGTTGGTGGCTCGGCCGCGAGCACGAGGAGCTCGACCTGAAGCGCATCCCCGACTTCGCAGGTTTCCCTGAGCTCCGCTGGCTGGAGCGCTACCACGTGGTCGGGCCGCTCGGCATGATGGCGCTGCTCTTCGCGGTGGGCGGCTACGACGCGTTCCTGTGGGGCTATGTCGTGTCGACGTGCGCGCTCATGCACGGCACGTTCACGATCAACTCCCTCGCGCACGTGTTTGGCTCGCGGCGCTACGCAACGACCGACACGAGCCGCAACAACTTCTGGCTCGCGCTGATCACCCTCGGCGAGGGCTGGCACAACAACCACCACCACTACATGAGCAGCGCGAACCAGGGCTTCTTCTGGTGGGAGATCGACGTCAGCTTCTACATCCTGCGCGCGATGGAGAAGCTCGGCCTGATCTGGGAGCTCAGGACCGCGCCGGCGCACGTGCTGCAGCGGAACCTGATCAAGGAGGTCGGCGAGCGTTCGCCGCTCCTCGCCCCTCAGGCCACGAACACCGAGCCCCTTGACGCCCCGCCGCTAGGCCGGCCGAGCCTCGGCGACGTCTGATCGCGCGCAGCGTTCGTCATCGATGATCTGCGGACGGAGGCTGCAGGGCCGCCTTCGTCCGCAAGAGCTCGCGACAAAACCCTCGACAACCATCGCAGCGCCGCCCGTCTCGCCGTCGATGCGGCGGCCAGAGCCCCTCGGGAGCTCTGGCGCGGGCCGCTAGAGCGCGGGCGCATCTTCGTGCGCGACGGGCTCATCCGCGTCGTTCGGCTCGCTGCGGCGTAGTTTCGTACGCCTCACTCGCCTGCCTGGCGACTGAGCCCGTAGCGCACGAACCTGTGCACCCCGCTCTAGTTGACGGACGAGGCAGCTTGCTGGGTGTGGGCGGCGGCAGAATCGCCGGGCTTCGGCTTCTCGGCCTTGTTGCGCTCGCGTTGGCGCTCCAGACCGGCGCGCACGAAGCGCGCGAAGAGCGGGTGCGCGCTATGGGGGCGGCTCTTGAACTCGGGATGGAACTGGCAGCCCACGAAGTACGGGTGCTCGCGCAGCTCGATCATCTCGACGAGGCGCTGGTCGGGCGACGTCCCGGAGAGCACGAGCCCCTTCTGCACCATCGCCTCGCGGTACTTGTTCGACACCTCGTACCGATGCCGGTGCCGCTCGCTGATGCTCGTCTGCCCGTACGCCTCCGCGGCGATGGAGCCCTTGTCCAGCACGCACGGGTACGCGCCGAGGCGCATCGTCCCGCCCTTCTCGACGACCCCCTTCTGGTCGGGCATCAGATCGATCACCGGGTAGGCCGCGTTGCGATCGAACTCCACGGAGTTCGCTCCCGTCATGCCGCAGACGTGGCGCGCGTACTCGACGACCGCGAGCTGCATGCCGAGACAGATCCCGAAGAACGGGATCTTCTCCTCGCGCGCATAGCGGATGGCCTCGATCTTCCCCTCGGTCCCGCGATCGCCGAAGCCGCCGGGCACGAGGATGGCGTCCAGGTTCGACAGCAGCTCGGCCGCACCGCGCGCCTCGATCTGCTCGGAGTCGATGTACTCGAGCTCGACCCGCACCTCGTTGTGGAGCCCGCCGTGGACGAGCGCCTCGTGCAGCGACTTGTAGGAGTCGCGCAGGTGCACGTACTTGCCGACGACGCCGATCTTCACGATGCCGCGGGACGGCTTCTTGAATCGCTCGACGATGCGCTGCCACGGCGACAGGTCCGGCTGCCTCGCCCAGATGTTGAGCAGCTCCGTGATCTTCTCGTCGATCCCCTCGGCGTGGAGCACGAGGGGGAGCTCGTAGATGCAGTCGACATCGACGGCCGCGATCACGCAGTCGACGGCGACGTTCGAGAAGAGGGAGATCTTCTCCTTCATGCTGCGCGGGAGCGGCCGATCGCAGCGACAGAGGAGGATGTCCGGCTGAATGCCGATCTCGCGCATCTCCTTCACCGAGTGCTGGGTGGGCTTCGTCTTCAGCTCGCCCGCCGTCGCGATGAACGGCACCAGCGTGACGTGCACCGAGATCGCGTTCTGCGCGCCCGACTCCACCTTGAGCTGGCGGATCGCCTCGATGAACGGAAGCGACTCGATGTCACCCACGGTGCCGCCGACCTCGACAATCGCGACGTCAGCCCCGTCCGCAGCAGAACGGATGCGCAGCTTGATCTCGTCCGTGACGTGCGGGATCACCTGCACCGTCGCCCCGAGGTACTCGCCGCGGCGCTCCTTCGAGATGACCGCCTCGTAGACGCGGCCGGTGGTGAAGTTGTTCTGGCGGCTCATCCGGGCGAGCGTGAAGCGCTCGTAGTGCCCGAGATCGAGATCGGTCTCCGCTCCATCGTCTGTGACGAAGACCTCGCCGTGCTGGTAGGGGGACATCGTGCCGGGATCGACATTGATGTACGGGTCCAGCTTGAGGTGGGTAACCTTCAACCCACGGGACTCCATCAGCGCCCCGATCGAGGCTGCCGCCAGTCCCTTGCCGATCGACGATACGACTCCGCCTGTGACGAAGACGAATTTGGTCCGCTTGCTCATGACCCATCGCTCCGCTGCGCCGTGTGCGCGCCTGTAACCAGTCCCTCGAGCGGCGCTCCAAGGTGAGCGCCGCCAAGGGTCGGCTGTCCACGGCAAATACCTTGCCCGGCTTACAAGCCGCACGGCCCCGTCAGCAGGACCGAAGCCGGAGGAAACCCCGCGACGGGGAACCCCGCGCCGGCAACAGAACCTGACCTGCCGTACGAGCCCATCTGCAACCCGCAGGGACCCACGGCAAGCCTGCGCGACGTGATGCCGCTCTGAATCCGCCGGCATTCTAGGCCGCTCTCCCAGCGCGTCAATGCAAAGGACAATCCGATGTCCCAAGAAGGGTCGAGTCCCTCGGGATCGGACGCCGACCGCCGGCCGCAGGCGTAGGCGCGGGGGGGTTCCGCCGGCCTGAGAGCTCCGGCGGACCAGGATGGTACGCTCCGCCGGCTCCCGGCGGCCTGGTCACGCCATGAGAATCGCGCACGTGCTCCAGCTCGCGACGTCCACCCCGATCGTAGCGCTCGAACGGGACGGAGCGCTCTACGACGTCGCGGAGCTAGAGCGCCACTTCGGGACGAAGCTCGCGGACATCCGCGGCGTGTCGGACTTTCACACGCGCGTGGTGGCGCTCCGTTGCGCCGGCCTTCACGCGCTGGATGATCGGCTGCTCAGCGGAGATCGTCCCGCGTCGACGCATCTGCATCCAGCCACGATCTTGTGGCTGCCTCCCTGCGCCACCGACCGCGCGGCGTACATCCAGCTCGGCCCCTACGCGCACGGAGCCGAGCGCCCCTGGTATCGGTTCGGCAACAGCCGCGCGCTGCTTGGACATGCTGCCGAGGTCCCCTTCCCCCCGCTCGAAGACGAGCCCGACTACGAGCTGAACCTCGCGGTGGTCCTCGGCGAGGATCTGCGGCGCGCCACCCCGGAGGAGGTGGAGCGCGCGATCGCTGGCTACACCGTGCTGAACGACTGGACCGCGCGCAGCCTGGAGGCGCGGTCGCTGGTGCGCGGGCTCCCGCCGTCGGAGGCGAAGGACTTTGCAACGCAGCTCGGCCCGGTGCTCGTCACGCCCGACGAGCTCGGCTCGGTCGAGGCGCTGCGGACCCAGGTCCGCGTCGACGCCGAGACACGTTCCTGTTCGCGCGTCGGCGAGTGGACCTTCTCGCTGGCGGAATCCGTCGCGTACATCAGCAACCACATCGAGCTGCGCGCGGGCGACGTGATCGGAGCGGGCCGCGTCTTCGGTGGAAGCGCTGATCAACGCGTAACGTACGGCGCCAGCGTCGAGCTGATGATCGAGCGCATCGGACGGATGAGCGGCAAGCCCGTCTGCGGCCCCGCGCTGTTGCCATGGCGCCGCAGTTGAGCGGGCGTCGGTGCATCAGCGCGTCGTCCGCGTGGTTCTCGGTGGTTCAGAACGTACCGACGACGCCGATGCCCATGCCGGTCGCGGTGATCACCGGGGCCGGCCGCACCGTCAGCGCCGCAGGGCTCGAAGGCTGCGCCGAGCGCGCCTCCGTGGTCATGAAGATCCCTTCGCCGACGAGACCCAGACCGGCGAGCTGCGCGAGCCCACCGATGGCGGTGAGAGCCCCGCGAACGTACAGCGTCGCTCCGCAGTCCGGATCGTCCGCGGCGCAGCCGTTCTTGGCGAGCGCGAGCCATGGGCCAGCGATCGGGATCTTCAGCTCGCTCGCCCCGGGGACCTCTGGCCATGACGATGCGGCGAGGAACGCCGCGCCGTAGGCGAGCGCCGTCACGGCCACCCCGCCGACGATGACCTTCACGCGTGCCGAGGACGGTGGGTAGCGCGGAGGCGCCGCCGGCTCCTCCGCGCTGGCGGAGGCAGCGGCCAACACCAGCGCGGCGACGACGGCGATCGAGGCGCACTTCATGGCGTCTTCGTTCCGGAAGCTCCCGCGCCCGACTTCTTGGACGGCAGCTTCACGGTGTACGGGACCTCGAGCGGATCGCCCTCGAACGGCAGCACGATCTCTCCGACGAAGGCGCGCTTCACGCAAGATTCGGCGGGCGTCCCTGCGAAGGGCGGCCCGACCAGCACGTCGGTCACGCGTCCCTTCTGGCCATCGAACACGACCTTGACCTCTCCCTCGCCGGTCGGCGCGTTGGACACGACCTCGGCGCAGTTCGCCGCCTTGTCCCCTCCGCGTCGCAGCGCGATCTCCATCTGCTTCTTCTGATCGGGGTTGAGCCCGCTCCCGCTGTCCGCCGACGCGCCCGCCTCGGCGCCGGAGCTGCCCGCCTCGGCGCCGGAGCTCCCCGTCTCGGCGGGTGCGGCGCCATCAGACGGTGCCTGATCGAAGTTGTAGTCTTCTCCTGCCTGCTTGGGCTTGGCGCCGGAGCATGCTGCAGCCGCGAGGATGATGAGCGGCAAGAGCACGCGGGTCGAATGCTGCTGGGACACGGTGTCCTCCCTTCGAACAGAGCGTGAAGGAGCGTCTGCGCGCACCCTAGCAAGCTCTCCTTTCCGAGGACAACCCCGAGCGCACACGCGCGCACCGATGAGCGCTGCCGGGCTGCGACGACCGGTCGACCGGAGGAGGCATCCGCGGTGGAGGCGTTGTAGAGGCGGAGAGATCTCATGCCTCGACATCCCCGCCGTATCGTCTCCGCGGTCGCGCTCGTGCTCTCGTCGATCCTCGCCCGCCCCAGCGGCTCGCAGCCGCTCGACGGCGGCACGGGTCCCGCTGACCGCTCGACCCGCACCGCGAGGCCGACCCAGGGAGCCCCGGTCGCCCCGAGCGCGCCCCAAACGCCTCTCGCGTCGCACGAGCCTCGAAAAATCGACCCTGAGCGCGCTCGAGCGCAGGCCGAGACGCTCGTTACCGACGTGCGCCGCTTGGGGGGACGGGTCGGCGTGCTCGCCCTCGACGTCGCCAGCGGCGCGACGCTCGCGGCTTTCGATCAACGCGGCCTGTACAACCCTGCATCCAACGCGAAGCTCTTCACGGCAGCCGCCGCGCTTCGCCTGCTCGGGCCGAGCTACCGCTACCTGACCGGCCTCTACGGGGAGGCGTCGAACGGAACCGTCACCGAGCTCGTACTCCGGGGTTCGGGCGATCCCTCCCTCAAGACGCCTGATCTCTGGGAGATGGCGCGCGCCTTGAGGGCGTCCGGCGTCCGGAAGGTCGCGGCGATCGCGATCGACCAGGGCTACTTTGACGCGCGCTACGTGCCTCCGGCCTTCGAGCAGCAGCCGGAGGAGTGGGCGGCCTTTCGCGCCCCGGTCGCGGCAGCCTCGCTGAACGCGAACGCCTTGCTCTTCACGGTGCGCCCATCGAAGGCGGGGCAGGCTGCCTCCGTCGCGATCGATCCCCCAGGGTTCACGGTGCTCCAGGGCAAGGTGACAACCGCGAGGCGCGGCACACCAGAGAAGCTCGGGGTCCGGCTCGAACCGAACGGCGAGCGCCTCGTCGCGCACCTCAGCGGGCACGTCCCAGAGGGCGGCCGCGCGGTGAGCCTGGCGAGGCGCGTCGACGATCCCCGCCTGGTCGTGGCGTATGCGCTCAAGGAGATGCTGCTGGAGGTGGGCGTCGACGTCTCCGGCGAGGTACGGCTCGGCGGTGAGCGCCAGAAGCGGCTCCTCGTGGTCCACCGCTCGGCACCGCTCGGCGCGCTCCTCTCCGCCCTCGGGAAGGACAGCGACAACTTCTACGCGGAGACGATCTTCAAGACGCTCGCCGCAGAGAAGCGTGGGCGCCCCGGCACAGCCGAGGGTGCGGCGGAGGTGGTCGGCGAGACCCTCAGAGAGCTCGATGCTTTCGGGCAAGACGTCGTCTTGAAGAACGGCTCCGGCTTGTTCGACGCCGCTCGCGCATCGCCGGAGGCCATCGTCCGGCTGCTCCGCGCCGCGCTTCTCGATCCGGCGCTCGGCGCAGATTTCACCGCGCAGCTCGCGATCGGCGGTGTGGACGGCACATTGCGCAGCCGCTTCCGCGGGTGGTCGAAGGAGCGCGCGATCCGCGCCAAGACGGGAACGCTCTCCTCGGTTGTGGCCCTGTCTGGCTACATCCTCGCGCCCCCTGGTCGTTCCCCGATCGCCTTCGCCGTGCTCGCCTCCGACGTCCCAGGGAAGATCGACCCCGCACGAAAGGCCATCGACCACTTCGTCGAGTCGCTCGCCGACGAGCTCTGGCAGGACGCACGGACGCCGTGAGAGCGCGGGCTGTCTCGTGTCGACCTGCTGGGCTGCGCTGAGCTCAGGCCCCCGCTCACCTCTGCGCGCCCCCACGCAGCTGCGTGTTCCGGCGCCTCACGCAAAACGGCCGCGCAGCATCACGCCGCGCGGCCGCTTCACCGACTCGTGCTCAGCTCGTCGCTCAGTAGTCGCGCATCTGCTTGCGGATCTTCCCGAGCGCCTGCTCCTGGAGCTGACGGATGCGCTCGCGCGACAGGTTGTACTTGTCGCCGATCTCCTTGAGCGTGAGCTCGTCCTCGTCGTCGAGGCCGAAGCGCCAGCGGATGATCCGCGATTCGATCGGCGTGAGCGTGGTCAGGAGACGCCGGACCTCGTCGCTCCACTTCCTGTTCGCCAGGTGATCGAACGGCGACAGCGCGTTCTCCTCCTGGAGGAAGTCGATGAACTTGCGTCCATCCTCGTCGCCGACCGGACGATCGAGCGAGAAAGGCGTCTCCGCGTAGAAGTCCTTCACCTTGTCGAGCTTCTCGCGCGGAACGCCCGTCTCCTTCTCGAGCTCCTCGATGGTCGGCTCATGCCCGGTGCGCGCGATGATCGCCTGCGTCGCCCGCGCCACGCGGTTGTACGTATCGAGCATGTGGACCGGGATGCGGACCGCGCGGCCCTTGTCGGCCAAGGCGCGGCTGATCGCATGCCTGATCCACCACGATGCATACGTCGAGAAGCGGTAGCCACGGCTGTGGTCGAAGCGCTCTACCGCCTTCATCAGGCCGATGTTGCCTTCCTGGATCAGATCGATCAGGGGCAGGCGCCCGCGGTTGTAGCGCCGCGCGATCGACACGACGAGCCGCAGGTTGGCCTTCACGAAGCGGTTCTTCGCGTCGTGCTGCGCCTGGAAGGTTCGCTCGACCCGATCGAGGTAACGGCGGTACGAGCCAGACATCGGGAGCCTGGGCCGCGTGGGGCGCGTCTCCTCGGGATCGCTCACGTCGTCCTCGAAGTCGGGCTCGCGCACGAGATCGCGTGCGATGCTGAAGGCACGCGCCATCCAGAGGCGATCCGAGTCAGGCAGACGGACAGCCGCTGCGAGCTCCTCGGAGAGCTGGGTCCACGGCTTCTCCTGCTCGGCGAGCAGCTTTCCCTTCTGCTTCTTCGCCAGGCGAACGAGCTTCTGCATCTCCGCGATCTGCGGAGCCTTCACCTCGTCCTCACCCGCCTTGGCGACATCCTCCTCGAGCGCGGTGAGGATGTACTCGGCCGCAGGCAGGTAGGAGAGAAGAGCCACCCAGTGCTCGACCTCCGTGCGCTCGACCGCCCGCGCGGTGTCGAGCTCCTCGTCCGGCCCCATGACGGGGTGGAGCGCCATGTCGCGGAAATAGCGGGCGAGCATCGAGTCGCCGCCCCCGTCCTCAACATCCTTCAGCTCCCGATCCTGGTTCCTCGCGCGCTCGGGCTGAGGCAGCCGATCGAGCGGTCCAAGGTCCAGATCGATGAAGTCAGCCGCCCGCTCCTCATCGAGGATCTCGGCCGGCGGGCGGGGTCGCACAACCGTCTCCTCCGTCTGGTCGTCATCCAGAAGGCCGAGCGCTGCGATTTCCGGCGTGGCCGTCCCACCCTGAGCGAGCGGGTCGCCCTTCACTACAGTGGCGTTGCTCTTGGTCGACCTCATGGCGGCTCCCTCCACGGTGGTAGCTCCTTGAAAGTGCGAGCGCGGCGACTGGTTGTCCCCGAAATCTTCGACCTCGGAGACCTCCAACTCGGTGGTCTGCGATGCCCCCCGCCGGGGAGCCGATGCGGTCTCGGCCCCCTGCGAGCTCTTGGATGCCGCGAGCCGCGCAGAGGCACCTACAGCAGAGGACTTGGCGTTTCTCCGCGCAGTTTCTGGACGGCGGGCGGTCGACGTGCTCATCTTAGTCTTTGTGTCGGCGTTCACTTCTAAACGGCTGACCTTGCGAGAATGAAATGCCTCGCCACCTTTTGACGGCAGGCGAGACGATTTCGTGCCAGACAGAGGGGAGGAGCTGACCGAAGGAGCCCCTGTTGAAACTGGCAACCGCTGGTGCTTTCTTTTGATTCCGGTCGAACTCTTCTCACCTGAGGCAGGTCTGCTCTTGCAGAATGATGCTCCTGCGCCAGTCCCCGGCAGCAGCCCAGCTCCAGAAGCAAAAACAGTGCCTTTTTTAGCGTGCGTTCCCGCTTCTCCCGTTTGAGAGCTCGGCCTGGGTGCGCTATGTAGAGCGGAAGGCGCTGTCCATGTCCTGTCGAGCGAGACGTTTCGCTGCGACCGAGCCGAACTGCATGGCTGGGTGCGCTTTCGGGGACGCAACAACATCGGCAACCTGTTCTCCTTGGGGACACCTCGAGCTCGCCAGCGTTCCGCGGTTCAGTGGGTCCGCCCTCGCAGCACAGGCAAGGGAATTTCGCTGTTTTTTCCAGCGTGTAGGAGCCCGTACCTGGCCGCTGAGACCGTCCTCTCAGTGAGCTTCGATGTTTCCTGAACCTGGGCCTCCCGATGGCAATGTCGAGCCCTCACCCGACGGACGAAGGCGGAGAAGGTTATTTTTCGCGACAGACCGCCTGGAAAGTTGGCAATTCCGGCAAATTGTTTAGGCTCAGCGGAATTTACGGCTAAGTCTGTCCCTGGGAAGGGGGCTGGGATCACCCCTTAGGTTGGTCAGGCCTCGGCTGGGAACGCAGAGCCCCTGAGAGACAACGTTCGGCCGGTCAGTCGTCAGCGGGCTGGGCTGGGTCGGAGCTTACCCTGATCGTAGGATCATAGGGTGCCATCGGCGGTGCATAGCAGATGCGCACGGAATGCACGCTGCGCATTTGCTCGGTGCCTAATCGCCTCACACTGCTGATGCTGATCAGCGTCAGCGACGGCAGCCGCACGTCCTCGCCTGGAATGATGCGACCGAGCTCTACGTCTCCGACGCAATCCAAGGGATCGCACGCCGCGGAGACGAGTCAAATACTCGAAATATTACGACAATCGGGCATCTGCGAGGGAAGAGGCGGGGGCGGCCCGACCATTTCGACCGTTCCGCATCGGGGTGGTCGAACGGCGGTCTGAAGACCACCCCGCGCAGCCGTCACTTCGCCGCTGCGGGCGAGGCGAGCTTCGCCACGGCGCCGAACGACGCAGGATCGTGGATCGCGATCTCCGAGAGGATCTTCCGATCGAGGGCGATGCCTGCCTTCTTGAGCCCGCTGACGAGGCGGGAGTAAGTCGTGCCGTTGAGGCGGGCGGCAGCGTTGATCCTGGTGATCCAGAGGCGACGAAAATCCCGCTTCTTGAGCTTACGGCTGATGTAGCCGTACTCCCAGGCGTGGCGGAGCACCTCGACCGCCTGGCGGAAGCGGTTCTTTCGGCCGAGGAAGTAACCCTCGGTCTGGTTGAGGACACGGTTGCGACGGCGGCGGGCCTTGAAGCCTCTCTTTACACGCGGCATCGGTAATTTACCTCACTGCTCCAGGGTCAGCCGTAGGGAAGAAGCAGCTTGACGCGCTTCTCCATCGCCGAATCGACCATGTCGTTCTTGCGGAGACGACGCAGACGCTTCTTGCTCTTCTCCTGCATGCAGTGGTTGAGCCCGCCCTTGCTGCGGCGAATGCGGCCTGAGCCGGTCACCTTGAAGCGCTTGGCCGCGGCGCGGTTGGTCTTCATCTTCGGCATGATGCCCTCGATCCGAATGCCTATCGCTCCCGGCGGCCACCGCTCCGAACCACCGGAGAGGCTGTTCTGCGCCGCAGGGATGCGTAGAGGGGGCGCTTTATGGCGATCCGGCGGGGGGTTGTCAAGTGTCCAGGCAGCGGCTAGGGGACGATCGGCGCGCCGAAGGGCCGGGGTCAGGCCGTCCGCCGTCGCTTACTTTCCGAACACCACCCGCTGACCGAAGACGCGGTCCGCCGTCTCGCAGAACGTTCGGAAGGCCATGTACTCGGACGGCTTGATCCGGGGCTTCGTGAGGGAGATCTGACTGCGGACGACGATCTTCCCCGCAGACGGCTCGACCGAGAGCGAGAACTTGCCGAAGGGGGTGTCCACGTCCTGAGGCAGCGGCGCCCTGGTGACACGCCAGCCAGCAGGGATCCGGATGGTCCACTCATCCCGGCGCGTGGTGAGCGCGGGGATGATCACGTCGCGGGTGCGCGCCGAGAGGGAGGCGAACTCGGTGGCGAGACGCTGCGTGGGAACAGCCGGGATTGACAGGCTGTCGCCCTCCTTTCGAGCGAGCGCGACGGCTCTTCCTCGAGCGCGCAGCTTCGCCGGCTGCTCGATGTCCTCGAGATCGTTCACCTCGACCCCGGCCTTCCCAGGGGCCAGCTCGACCGCCCCGAAATCCGTGGCGAGGTCACGAGCTGCTCGGTCGCGGCGGGTCCCCTCCGCCATGTAGCGGGTCCGCCACTCCGGCGCGTACGCACCGGCGACCTGGATGTCGACCCCGAGCTGAGCTGATCCGTCAGCGCTGACCGCGATGTCGACGGTCCGGTGTACGACCGAGGCCTCCGGAGCAGGCTCCGGGAGGCGAACGAGCTTCGGCTTGCCTTCGTTGATCTGAAGCGCCATCGCCCCGCGATCCATGATCGGAAGCTCGGTCGAGCCCGAGTGCTCCGCCGTTCCGTCGAGGTAAAGGTCGAGCGACGGCACGTACGCGATCGCGTGGTCGAACGGAGCAAGGCTCGCGGGCTCCGGCCCGATGTCGCCTCGCATGCGGGTGCGCACGAGCACGATCGTCGCTGGGATGCCGATCTCGCGGAGCATCGTGACGATCAGCGTCGCCTTGTCCTTGCAGTCACCCCAGCCGCGAGCGAGCGTCTGCGCACACCTCCTCGGACGAATCCCCTCGATGCCGAACTCGAGCGCCACGTAGCGCGTCTCGGTCGCGTACTTGTAAATCGCGCGGACCTTGCTCTGATCGTCGGCGAGGTTCTTCGTGATCTCGCGCACCCGCTTGCGCACCTCATCGTCCACATCGAACTGCTCACGCGCGAGGCCCCAGTACCAGGAGCCGACCTCGTCCCAGGTCTTGAAGGTCGAGACGTGGACGTGCGCGAGGATCTCGGACCACGCGGGCATCGCCGGCTCGGGCGCCACCGGCGGTACCGAGGCGGCAGAGAAGCGGAAGATGCGCCGCTCGGCGTCCTCCTTGGTCTCGCGCACGAGGCCAGGAAGGTCGGACGCGAAGATGTGGAACTGCCTCGTCTTCGGGGTGATCAGCACGTACTCGCTGCTGGCGATCGGCTCATCCCCCTGGAGGAACTCGATCTCGCCGAAGTGATCGGCGATCTCGTTGCGAGGGCTGACGTCATCGACGCGGTAGCGCAGCTCGACGACGTCGCCGGCGTTGAGCCGCGGGAAGCTGACGTAGAACGTGCGCGCCGATGTGTACATCGCGAGCGCCGGGTTGTTCGCCCCCGATTCCCCGCTCTCGATCGCCCCGTCGACCTTGCCGTCTGCTCGGTAGACCTTCGCGGCACGGAGGCTCACGGTCTGGCGATCAGCCTGGTACTCGAACGCGTACTGCCGGGCGCTCGCCGCAGCCTCGTCCGTCAGCGGCTGGAAGACGACCTGCCGGAACCGGCTCGCCAGGCCGTTCGGGAAGACGGTGGTGACCGTCAGGTTGCGCAGCGTGCGCTTGGGGTACTGCCGATCAGCGTTGCGCCGCATCGGGAGGAAACGGTCGGGCGCCCAGGCGTAAGCCTCGTCAGCGCGCGGCTTCGGCGGCTCGATGTGCTCGATGTACTCGCGCACATCCTTCGCCTGAGGGCTGATCGCGAGGATCTGCTGCAGCATCTCCAGCTGCGCTTCTCGGTTTCCCTCCTCGCCGTAGAGATCCGAGAGCGCGCGCAGCGTTCCGATGTCTTCCGGCGCCATGGCGAGCGCGCGCTGATGGGCCGCGAGGGCGCGGTCGCCTTGACCGAGCGCGCGGTACGTGCGCGCCGCGACCGTGCGGGCCCAGACGGAGTCAGGCTCACTGCGGAGGAAGCGCTCGATCCAGCGCTCCGCGCCGGCAGGATCCCGGCGCGCCACCGCGAGCTCGACCTGCTGGTGAAGGAAGCTCGAGTCGTCGAACCGCAGCGCGGCGTAGCGCGCCTCCATCTCGGCGGCCTCCGTGTCGCGCCCGAGCGCGCGCAGCTGCGCCGCCGAGGCGCGGAGGAGCGAGACGCTGCTCGGCTGACGCGCGAGCGCCCGCTCCAGCGTGGCGAGCGCGGTGCGCTTCAGCCCAGCCTCCACGTAGAGGTCCACGAGCCCGAGGACGGCCGTGACATGATCGGGATCGGCGGCCAGGATGCGCTCGTAGATCGGAGCCGCCTCCCGCCAGTTCGGGCTCGTCTGCGCGAGCCGAGCCTGCGAGAGCAGGACGTCGATGTCCTCACGACCGCCCGCCAGCGCGGCGGCGCGCTCGATCCACGCGCGCTGCTGGTTCCTGTCCTCGGAGAGCTGGCCCGCGAGCAGGTAGCGACGCACGCTCGGCTCGGCCTCGGCGGAGCGCCGCGCGAGATCCCGCGCTCTGTGCTCCCCCTCAGCGTCGCCGCCGGTGAGCATGAGGTACCGCGCGAACGCCTCCAGCACGGCGGGCGAAGGCCGAGCGGCGCTCGCGGCTCGCTCGAACGCCTGCATCGGCCCCTCGATCACAGCCGCGCGCGCGGCGAGCTTCGCGCCCGAGGTTGGCCCTTCGGCCTGCGCCCGCGCCCCGCCCGCGCGCCTCGCGCCATCGGCTTCCCCCTGAGGCGCTGTGACCTGGGTTCCGATGTCGGAGGTCACATCCAGATCAAGATCCGGCGCCCCCTTCTCGTTGCCGATGCGCAGCGCGAACTTGGGCGCCGACGCACCTCCACAGACCTTGATCGTCAGGCGGTTGTAGCCGGGCCTCAGCGTCACCGGCGCGGCGAACCGATCGATGTCGAGCTCGCGGTACCCGGGATCGGCCAGGACCTTCGCGCCGTTCCAGAACAGCTTGAACGCGCCGTCTGCCCCGACCCAGATCGAGATCGGCCTAGGAGCGCGCGTCCCGGCCTTCGCGCGGACGAACGTCGTCGCGTAGCCGCAGACGCTCTCCACCGGACGAATGAAGTCGCCAAAATCAAACCACCCGTACTGCGGCGCCTCGGGGGGCACGCGCCAGCGGACCGCGCGCGCCTTGCCGTCGTACGTCCTGCCCGCGGCCATCGGCTGATCGAGATTTTCCTCGGGCCCGAATGCCCGCTCGAAGCCCCCCTTGTTCTCGTTGTCGAACGGCCCGATCGTCGCCCAGCGGCCGATGAACCCGAGCTTTTGGATCCTCGCGACCGCTCCGTCGAGATCGCCTCGACGCCTGCGCGCGTACGCCGAGAGGAGCTCCGCATAGACCTGGGTGGGCGCGCTGGTCGCGCCGGCCTCAGCGATCGACGCGATCGCCTCCTCGACCTGGGTTGGATCCGCGCGGTCCCACGTGCGCCAGAGCTCACGTAGCGCGCCGTAGACCTCGGGGCCTCTCGCCGCGCGGACAGCCGCGTGCGCGGAGAGCACCTCAGGATGAACCGCGCCGAGCTCCGCGCGAGCATCGGCGCCGAGCGACATGGCGCACGCCAAGGCCGCCGTCCCCACGGTGAGCGCGCAGAAGGAGCGCCCCCTCGCAGTCCCCGGGTTGAGCTCGATCTCACGGGGCTCGGCCCGCCTGAGCACGTCACGCATCCGAGGCGCTATCCCGTGGCCGAAGCCATCGGTCAAGCACAAGCCATGGCCGCAGAAACGTCACACCGGCCGAGGTCAAGGGGGTGCTGCCACGATCCGGCGGAACGCACGCCGCCAGGAGGTCGTCCCCCCGGGCCGCGTTCATCGGGCCGCGCCTTCATGAGCTCGCCGCGCCGCGAGCGCCGATCCCGCGAATTTTGTCGATCTTCTGCCGGGTACAGAGCGACGACACGCAGCGCGCCCCACAGCAGCACCCCCGGAGGAGGGCGCAGCGCCGTCCGACCGCATTCAACAAAGGAAAATAATAATAATTTTAGATACTTATCGCACAAACATTCCGGGCGGCCGGGGCGGGCAGGCGCCTGGAAAAGGTCCGGAACCAAGCCTCCCCTGGGGGCAGGGGGAGCGAGCTCCGTCGGGGTCCGGCAAGGCTCGGCGAGGTTCGGCCGTGCGATCCTCCAACTTCCAGAAAGGGCCGCCTTGCTCCGCCGCACCTGCTTCGGATAGAAACGTCCCAAGATGTACGGGTGCACGGTCGAGGAGCAGCCGCACTGCGCGCTGCGAACCGGCCATGCAAGTCCCCAAGGCAGCGAGCGTCACACGCCGCGAACGTGGTACCGGTGGTAAGGCAAGCCCGCGCAGCGGGAAGCCAGTTGGATGACGATGGTCGGGGACCGCACGTGCGGCGCCCGGTGATGACAAGGGCGACAGAGCCCGCAATGCCCAGGGCCCCATCGCGAGAGCGCTGGCGGAGGAACGATGGTCAACCCTCAGATGGTGATGTACGAGGAGGAATTCAATCAGATCCAGAGCGTGGTGGATCGCCTCGTCAAGGACGCCAATGCGAAGGTCGTCTTCATCGTTGACAAGAACGGGCAACTGATCGCCGCGAGCGGAGACGTCGACAACCTCGACACGACGTCGCTCGCCTCGCTGACGGCGGGGAACATCGCCGCCACGGGCGGGATGGCGAAGCTCCTCAAGGAGAACGAGTTCGCCACTCAGTTCCACGAGGGTGAAAAGGCGAACATCCACATCCAGCTGGTCGGGAACCGCGTCATCCTCGTGGTGATCTTCGACTCAAAGTCGAGCCTCGGGTTGGTGAGGCTCCGGGTGCGAAAGGCGAGCGAGGAGCTCAACCACATCTTCGAAGCGCTGCTCAAGAAGGTGCAGGAGCCGGGCGCCGACTCGCCGTTCGCCGAGATCACCGACGAGGACATCGACAACCTCTTCAACGACTAGGAGCGCGGTCGATGAGCTTCATCAATTACATGGCGCGCGAGATCAACTGCAAGATCGTCTATTACGGCCCGGGTCTCTGCGGCAAGACGACGAACCTGCAGTACATCTATGAGCGCACCAACCCGGACGCGAAGGGGAAGATGATCTCCCTCGCCACGGAGACCGACCGGACACTCTTCTTCGACTTCCTCCCGCTCGCGCTGGGCGAGATCCGCGGCTTCAAGACGCGGTTCCACCTGTACACGGTGCCGGGGCAGGTCTTCTACGACGCGAGCCGCAAGCTCATCCTGAAAGGCGTCGACGGCGTGGTCTTCGTGGCAGACTCGCAGCTCGGCCGCATCGAGGCGAACCAGGAGTCGGTGGAGAACCTCCGCACGAACCTGGCCGAGCAGGGCTACTCGCTGGACAAGATCCCGTACGTTATCCAGTACAACAAGCGGGACCTGCCGGAGATCGGCACCGTCGAGGAGCTCCGCTCGCTGCTCAACCCGACGAACGTCCCTGATTTCGAGGGGGTCGCGCGGACAGGCGTCGGGGTGTTCGACACGCTCAAGGCGGTCGCCAAGCTGGTGCTGACCGAGCTGAAGAAGGGCGGCCCTTAGTTCCAAGGGCCGGCCCCAAAGATTGGACGAAGAACAGCGCGGCGAGCGAGGCCGTAGACCCGCTCGCGCTCGGTGCAACGATCAGGCGCGCTGGTAGATGCGGTTGCGCCGGTTGCGGTTCTTCGCCTTCAGCTTGGACCGGTAGCGCTTCGACTTGGAGCGCGTGGTCTTCCGAGGACCTTTCGACAGCATGAGGAACATGAACAGGCTCCGTTGAGGCGCCCGGCGCGGAGGCGTCGTGCCGCCGCCGCCGGTGCGAAGGGGCGGCAACGTACGGCATCACAGGACAAAGTTCAACCGGAGAGCACCTCGACCGGGCGACCGGCAGGTCCCGCGGCGCATGGGACGGGCCTTGGCACCAGGGCCGAGCTTTTCTGCTATCGGTGTTCTACGACGTGCGGTTCAGGACCCTCCTCTGCCTAGCCGCCGCCTCGGTGACCGCATGCGGCGCGAGCATCAACGCGGTCTACGAGGGGGACGTACGCTTCGAGCACTGCATGGCGCTTGACTCGCTGGCCGACGTCAAGCCAACCCTGCGGCGCGCGTGCTGGGACGAGTGGCTCCAGTTCTGTACCTTCGGCCAGACACGCGACCGTGTGGAGTACGCCACGCTGCGGGCCAGGCAGCTCAGCCACGCCAGCGATTTCGACGAAGGCGAGTGGACGCCGCCGAGCAGCCGAGCCCCTGCCGTGCCTGAGCCGACCAGCGCGCTCGCTCCGCCGCCCAGGCTCTTGACCGCCGACGTAGCCGCGCCGGCAACGGAAGAGGCCCATGCAGACCCAGACGCGAACGACGGCGGCGCTGCGGCCTCGGCGTCGAACACCGCGGAGGAGGTTGCACCGCCGGGAGCGAAGTGCAGCGCGTCGTGCCAGACAGACTGGAAGGAATGCCAGGACGACTGCAAATCCGCCGCCTGCGAAAAAGGGTGCTCCGGCAAGTACACGCGGTGCATGCGCCGCTGCTTCTGATCGACGTCGTCTGCAGTCGTCTGCACTCCGCGCAGATGCCTCACCTTGTCACACCAAGATGGCCTGGAATCTTGACCCGCGATCGAGCGTAGAGCTATCGGCGTACACGATGTCCGCTTCGCACGCGCCCACAGAGCTCAGCAGCACGACTCCTGATCGCAACGGCACGGCGTCGCCCCTCGATGGGCTCGGTGCGAGCGCAGGCCCCATGCGCGTGCTGCGGCCACGGCGAGCGGCGCCCGCAGACGCCGTGCGGCCGACCCGCGCCGAGGTGAACCTCGCGCACCTGCGGCACAACCTCCGCGTCCTCGAGCGAGGGCTGACCGGCGCGACGAAGCCGCAGATCTGGGGCGTGCTCAAGGCCGATGCGTACGGCCACGGCGCGCCTGCCGTCGCACGGACGCTCGAGCGCGCCGGGATCCCCGGCCTGTGCGTCGCGCTGCTCGAGGAGGCCATCGAGCTGCGAGACGCCGGCATCCGGCTGCCCATCCTCGTCATGGGCGGCTACTACGGCCCGCGCCGCGACGGGTTCGAGGAGATCATCGCGCGCGATCTCGTGCCCGTCGTCTACGACGCCGGCCAGATCGAGCGCCTCGCGAGCGTGGTGCGGCTCGAGCAGCGCGATCGCGTCGGCGTCCATCTCAAGGTCGACACCGGCATGGGACGGCTCGGGGCAGCGAGCTCGGAGATCGAGGCGGTGTTCGCGACGCTCGCCAAGCACCCGGAGGTGAAGCTCGACGGGCTCATGACCCACCTGGCCTGCGCGGACGCCGACGATCTCGGCGTGACGATCGAGCAGATGCGCCTCTTCGGGGAGATCGAGCAGCGAGCGAAGAGCTTCGGCCTCACCCCGGGGGTGCGGCACGCCTCGAACAGCGCGGCGATGCTGCGCCTCCCTGCGGCGTGGCTCGACATCGTCCGCCCGGGGGTCGCGCTCTTCGGAATATCGCCGTGCGCGGGGCTCGCGCCCGACCTCAAGCCGGTCATCCGGGTGCGCAGCGAGATCGTCGCGCTGCGCACGATCGCGAAGGGCGACAGGATCGGCTACGGCCACACCTGGCAAGCTTCCCGGGAGAGCGTCGTGGCCACCGTGCCGATGGGGTACGCCGACGGCCTGAGCCGCCAGCTGTCGAACCGCGGGGCCGCCCTCGTGCGCGGTCAACGCGCGCCGATCGCGGGCGCCGTGTCGATGGATCTCACGATGCTCGACGTGACGGATGTGCCGGGAGCGCGCCTGGGGGATGAGGTGGTGTTCCTCGGCACGCAGGACGGGCCGCTCGGGCGCGGCACGATCAGCGCTGAAGAGATCGCGGGGCTCACGGGGACGATCGCCTGGGAGGTGCTGACCAGCATCTCGCGCCGCGTGCCGAGGTTCTACCGAGAGCCCTGAGGGCGCGCGGCGGCGCTCGCGCTGGCGCTGCCGGCGCGAACGGGCGTGATACGCTGCTCACCATGAAGACGGCCGTGAAGCATCGGGCCGGCGCCTGCGGAATGCTCTTCTGCGTCGGGACCGCGCTCGCGCTCGGCGGCGCGGCGATGACCGCGTGCGAGGACGATGTCACGAAGCAGCGTCCGCGCAACGGCACCGGTCAGGGGGCGCAAGAGCCGGACGGCGGGTTCGATCCGGACACCGACGACCCGAGCGGACCACCGGCCGCGGACGCAGGTGGGCTCTGCGGCAACCGGATCCACCAGGTCGAGATCGCCGAAGCGCCGAACATCTACTTCGTCCTCGATGCGTCGGGCAGCATGCTCAGCCCCGCCTCGTCGAGCTCCAACGCGACCCGATACGACCGGGTCCACGAGGCCGCGGTCAACCTCGTGCGCAACCTGGGCCCGCTGATCAACGTCGGCGCCGCCGTGTTCCCCCTGGACGCGACCGACGAGGCGCCATGCAGGCCGGGCGGCGAGGTGTTCGCTGTCACGCCGGGGGCTCCCTTCGCAGAGGGACAGGAGGGCTCCACGACGACATCGCGGTTCCGCGCGGCGACGCGGGCCGCGCCCCTCGGCGGCACGCCTACCGCGGCGACCCTCGAGGCGCTGACGCCGAAGCTCGTCGAGCTCCCCGGCAAGACCATCGTCGTGCTCGCGACCGACGGCGGTCCGAACTGCAACAGCTCGGCGAGATGCACGGCCGACGGGTGCATCGCCAACATCGAACAGCAGTGCCCCGACCCCGAGGAGAACTGCTGCTCGCCCTTGGGTCCCTCCGGCCCTGAAGGGTGCATCGATCGCGACGATACGGTCGCCGCCATCGAGCGGCTCGCGGCGAGCGGGATCGAGGTCTATGTCGTCGGCATCCCGGGGAGCGAGTTCTACGGCGATGTCCTCGACCAGATGGCGCTCGCCGGCGGCGCGGCGCAGTTCGTGAGCCCGTTCTACTTCAAGGTGGACAACCTCGACACGCTGGGGAACGTCCTCTCGAAGATCGCCAGCATCGTCATTTCCTGCGAGTTCGACCTGGTCGACCCGCCTCCGGAAGCGGGACAGACGAACGTCTACCTGGACGACGAGCTGGTCGCCTACGACCCGGAGAACGGCTGGCGCTGGAAGTCGCCCGCGGTCGTCGAGCTCCTCGGGGAAGCATGCACGAGGCTCAAGAGCGGGCGGGTGGGGCAGGTCCAGATCGTCTCCGGCTGTCCTACCGAGGTGGCGAGGTGAAACGCGACGCGACGAAGCACTCGGCCTCGCTGATCCAGCTGACGGCCGAGGCTGCGGACGACGCTGCGCTCGATGAGATCGACGCGGTCGCGTCTGCGGCCTTCGACGTGCCGCAGTTCTCCGCGCGAGAAGAGCTGCGCCGCCCCTGGACGCGCTGCTGGGTCGCGCGCGAAGAGCGGCGCGCGCTCGCCTTCCTCATCGCGTGGCACGTCGCCGACGAGCTCCACGTGCTCAACGTGGCCACCTGCCCGGCCGCGCAGCGGCGCGGGCTCGCGACGGCGTTGATGAACCGGTCGCTCGAGTATGCACAGCAGCAGCAAGTGCGGCTGATCCTGCTCGAGGTGCGCCGCTCGAACCGGGCAGCGATCCGGCTCTACCGGAAGCTCGGCTTCACTGCGATGGGGGTACGTCCTCGGTACTACAGCGACAACGGCGAGGATGCGATCGAGATGGTGCTCACGCTCGATCCAGCGACCGGCGCTGTGCAACCAGGCCGCGACGAGATCCGCATCGAGATCTGAACCGCGCCGCGTGGCTCAGCGCGGGCCCGCAGCAGGCGCCGCGGGAAAGCGAGACACCGCGGCGAGCGGCGGCAGCCGCGCCGCCACCACCTGCATCGGGGTGAGCAACAGCGGCCGGAGCAGCGTCTTGGCCCGCTCGTCGAAGGGCTGGAGGAGCGCGTCGGCCTGTCGCGTCGCCTCGACCAGCCGATCGGCCATGAGGCGCGCATCGACGTTGGGGTTCAGATCCTCGAGGCGCTGGATCTCGTCGCGAAGCGCGCTGAGTAACGAGATGTACCTCGCCAGGGGCGTGTCCGTGATCGGCGCCGATCCGCTCGGCGCGGCAGGCACGCCGAACTCGACGGTCCGCTTGAACTCATCCGGCACCGAGCTCGGCCGGTTTCTTATGAGCTTCGGGTTGACGGGGACCTTCAGCCTCGTCTTCTGTTCGATCTTCCGCTCGAGGTACTCCTTCCCCCGCTTGGCCAGGGTCGAGTCCTCGATCGCGCTGCGCTCCCGCTTCCACTGCGTGTTGTCCTCGAGACCGCGGATGATGCGGAGGTAGGGGTAATCCGCCTGGGTGAGCGCCTGGTACGTCTCCTTCGCCTCCTTCAGGTTGGCCGGGACCCGCACGGTGAGGTCCGCCATCCAGTCGGTCCACTGCGCGATGTAGCTGACGTCGTAGTCGGCCGCGAGGCCGTCCAGGTTCTTGTTGATCGAGGCTTCCTCGCCGGGCGCGAGGTCCACGACCCATCGCTCAGCCATCAAGCTGTCGGCGCCGCTCTCGAGCCTCTCGAGCACCGCGTAGTGCCCCCTCTCGGTGTACGGACCGTCCACCTCCTTCCAGCGCTTCTCCTTCGCGTACAGCTTGCTGCCGATGATCTTCAGCACGGCGGGACGGTCGGCGAACATGTCGCCGAGCGTGTGCGGAGGGTACTTGCGGTTGGCGCGGCTGTTGTCACCCGTCTCGTCGTACTTCTCCTCGATGATCGCGTTGACGAAGAAGTCGTAGTAACGCTTCCGCGGTGGGACGGCCTGGAGCGTCGCGCGCACGCTCGCGACGAGATCGTCCTTGCGCGCGATCGGCGTGACCCGCTTCTCCTTGATGAGCGTCAGGTAGTACTCGACGTGCCGATCGAGCTGCTTCTTCAGCTCGGTCTCGGTGAGGTTCGAGGTCGCCCGCAGCACCTCGGCCCAGAGCGAGGTGAACCTGTCCTTCGCCCACGCGACGTCGAGGTGCTCGACGTCGCTCAGCATCAGGTACAGCTTGAGGTCGTTCCGCTCGCGGAGGTAGTGGTCGCCCTTCGCGAGCTTGAGGCGATCCTCGAGCCGCTGCTTGCACGGGATCACGAAGCCGTTCTGGAGGCTCGCGACGTAGACGTGCACGAGCGGCGGGTACACCGTCTCGCCCTGGAACATCGTCCACCCCTTCCCGTCCGGCGGCCCCTCCTCGCGCGCCTTGTCGATCTCCTTCAGCCGATCCAGCGCGGGCCGCAGCGCGGCGAGCTTCTCCGAGAGGGGTCGCGTGTCCTCCCATCGGAGCGCGCTGACGGTGCGCGCGTCCGCCTCCACGTCGCGCAGGAACGCGCGGTTGTTGGCGAACGACACCACGCTGGGGATCGCGAGGATGACACCGAGCGCCGCGGCCGCCGCGCTGATCGCGCCGCGAACGAGCCGCTGACGCCGGATCTCGCTCGCGCTCCTCGCGGCGATGTCCCCGTCCGGGAAGACGACGTTCATGAAGACGTCGTGGAGGAAGTAGCTCTTCGACTCCACGTTCTGCTGCGCCGCGGCCTCGTGCGTGCGGATCCCCATCGCCTGGCCCATGCGCTGGAGGACCCGGTCGAGCGGCCTGCCCTCCTGCGTGCCGCTCGTGAAGTAGAAGCCGCGAAAGATGGGCGTTCCCTGGAACGCGTTGACCATGAAGACGGTCGAGACCAGATCGGAGAGGTTCCGCCGGATACCCGAGAACTCGAGCGGGAACTGGTAGACGCGCTCTCGCCCCTCGCGGCTGCGCTCCATCACGAGCCGCTTCAGCGAGCGGCCGTGGATCTGCTTCGCCAGGGCGTCGAACTCGGCGTCGAAGAGCCTCCCTGGGTCGGCCTTGTCCGCGCTCAGCTTGAGCGTCGCTCCCCACGCCTGCGCGCGGTCGCTCTTGCGCATGTCGCCGAAGAACTCCGAGAAGCCCGCGATGAGGTCGCACTTCGTGAACAGGAGGTAGACGGGCAGCACCATGTGGAGCTGCGTCATCACCTCGTCGATGCGCGCCCGGAGCTTCTTCCCCATCAGCTCGACTTGCTGCTCGCTCGCGTCGATGAGATCCGCCACGCTCACGGCGACCAGGATGCCGTTGAGCGGGCGGCGAGCGCGGTGCTTGAGGAGCATCTGCAGGAACGCGATCCACTCCTCGTGGTCGTCCTGCTCCGTCGTGTAGCGCCCCGCGGTGTCGAGGAGGATCGCCTCGTTGGTGAACCACCAGTCGCAGTTGCGCGTGCCGCCGACGCCGCGCACGCCGCCGCCGTTGCTCGGGTGCGCGTACGGGAAGACGAGGCCAGAGTGCTTCAACGCCGTCGTCTTCCCCGCCCCGGGCGGGCCGATGATGACGTACCAGGGCAGCGAGTAGAGCGCGGCGTTGCCGTGCTCCTTCCCCTTGCCGAGCTTCGAGCTCTTCAGGGCGCTGATGCCGCCCTGGACCTGCCGCTGGAGCTCCTGGATTTCTGCGCGGCGCTCGGGCCGCGCGTTGAGCGCCTGCTGAGCGCCCTGCTGGACGATGGCCCGCTCAAGCGCAGACGCGGCGCGGCGCGCGTTGATCCGGCGGTACACGAAGAGCGCGATCGCGGAGAGCGCGATGACGACGCTCGTCGCGATCGGGATCGCGGTGGGCAGGTCGAACGTGAAGTACGCCGCCCACGAGATGAGGAACAACAGCCCGAAGAGGACCCACAACACGCCAGCGACGATACCACCGGTCGCCGCTTCCGGAGCATGTCCACGCGGCGCCGCCGATCGAGCGTGAGCGGCCCGCGCGCGGCGATGCCGGCGTCAGTCGCCGCCGCGCTCGTAGTCGCCCGGATCGAGCGCGGCGTCGGTGTCCTCGCCGGCCGCGAGCCGACGCGAGCGGATCGCGTCCACGGCGATGTCGATCACCTCGAGCCGCGTCGAGGGGGCGTAGTACTCGTTTTCCGAGACCGACGGCAGCTCCGCGAGCCTGGCCGCGACCGCCTCGCGATCGTCTTCCTCCAGCTCCAGCGCCGCCGGATCGCCGCTCAGGGAGTCCTCTGCAAGGTCCAGCGCGGCGTCGACCCGATGTCCGCGCGTGAGCGTCTCGCGCACGAAGAGGACGGGGCTGAACGCGAGGTAGACCGAGCCGAACTGCACCTGCCAGTAGGTCGGATCTTCGCCATCCAGGCGCCACCACGACGCGTGCCGGCGCCGGATCACCTCGCCGAAGTAAGCTCCTGCCATGTGCGCGATCACCGGCAACGCCTCGACCCGCTCCGACGTCGCACCACGCGCCTGCTCGAGGTAGTGGTCGAGCACGGGCAAGGTCTCCGGCCGATAGTCAAGCCGTACGCCGAGGGCACGCTCCACAAACCGCACGCACCCCTCGGCGAGATCCTCCACGGTGGACGGCGGCGGCGTGACAGGTTCGACAGCTGCAGCGGACAGCGCAGACTCGGCCGGCCGCTCCGCAGAAATCGGAGACGTCCCTGCACCGTTCTGTTTGGTATTCATGGGCTCCACGCTATTCTTCTCCGGTGCGGGTGGCCGCTCGTCAACGTGGTCGTGCTTGGAGCGCCTCGGCAAGCTCCGCAAGGACTGTGTCCGGCCCTCGACCGTTCTATGCAGATCCCCGGGCGCGGCGGAAGCACGCTCGGTCGGAGCCGACAAAGCTGACGAGACCGATGGAACTGACGGAACCGACGGAACTGACGGACCCGATGGATCCGCCGGAGCCAACGGAACCGCCGGAACCAGTGGAACCGACGGAACCGACGAGCCAGCCGACACAACGCCGACGAGCCGACAAAGCTCAGCGCCGGTCCGACCGGCCCGTCCGTGGATCCGGGTTTGAATTCCTAACGGAAGTCGAGGCCTTCGTGCTAAGCTCCGCCCTCGCGTCGAAATGAGACTCGGGATTTTCAGCGATACGCACGCCAACTACGAGGCGCTCAGCGCTGTGCTCGAGTCCTACCGCCACGAACGTATCGACGTTTACTACTGCCTCGGGGATACGGTCGGCTACGGCGGCTCGCCGAACGAGTGCGCCGATCTCGTCCGCAAGGTGGCCAAGAAGACGATCCTCGGCAACCACGACGCGGCCGTCGCAGGTCGGATGGATTACTCGTATTACTACGAGGCCGCCCGGCAAGCGCTCGACACCCACGCTGCGATGCTGTCCTCCGAGAACGCGGCCTGGCTCCGGAGCCTGACGTACCAGGAGAAGTTGACGGACATCAACGTCGACCTCTGCCATGGCTCGCCCGTCCGGCTCGAAGAGTTCGAGTACATCTTCGCCCCCGAGCAGGCGCGCGAATGCCTCCCGATGTGGAACGAGCTCGGTCACATCACGCTGATCGGCCACTCCCACCTCTGCAAGGTGTTCGCGCTCACACCGAACAGCGTCGAGGAGCTCCCTGCGGTGGACTTCCAGCTCGAGCAGGGTCGCAAGTACATCGTGAGCGTCGGCTCGGTGGGACAGCCGCGGGACTACGACAACCGCGCGAGCTACACGGTCTACGACAGCGACACGAAGCGCTTCGAGTTCAAGCGCGTCGAGTACGATATCGAGACGGCGGCGGAGAAGGTGCTGCGCGCCAAGCTCGAGCGCAATTTCGCCCACCGCCTCTACATCGGGGTCTGAGACTCCAGGCAACGGCCACACCTGGCGCACGCTCGGTGCGGCAGGACCAAGGGGCACACGCGCGCTCGTGAGCGGGCACGTCGCGCATGGCCCGATGTCGACCGGGCGCCGCTACAGGGCGGCACGGGGCGCAGCAGGCTCCGGGCATTCCCGCGCCGGTGCTGCGCCCCTTCAGCGGCCCCCTTCATGTCCAGGGCGGCGAGCGCTGGCAGAGCGACGTGGCCGGCAATGATAGAGCAGCATGCTCGTCTGGTTGTCGGGCGGCTCCGCGGAGAAATCGCTGCGGAGCTCCGTGAGCTCGAAGCCGTTGTAGTGGAGCAAGGCTTCGAGTTCCTGCGGGTAGAACTGACGATGGGCGAGCGGCGTCATCCAGCGCTCGCCGCCGTCGACGGGCGAGAACTCCATGGAGACGAAGAGGATCTGCCGGACCTTGTCGTAGTCGAACCGCTCCGTGTACCGGACGAACTCGCCAGGACCATCCTTCGTGGGGTACCGGAACCGCGGCGTGGCATAGGCGCGATCCGGATCTCGCGCGAGCTCTGCCGGCTCGGGCATGGAAACGTCGAAGACGAGCTCGCCCTTCGGCGTCAGATGCTCGCGCGCTCGCGCGAGGAACCGCTCCACATCCACGCGCGTGTACAGGTGCAAGAAGGCGTTGAACGGGCAGATCACGAGCGGAAAGCGGCGCCCTAGCCGCAGCGCCCGCATGTCGCCCCGCCGGAGGCTCACGCGAGAGGAGACATCGCGCGGCTCACGTCCAAGCTGCGCGCGCAGATCGCCGAGCATCGGCGCCGACAGGTCCACCCCGGTGATCTGGACCCCCTCCCTCGCGACAGGCAGCGTGATCCGCCCGTTACCGCAGCCGTACTCGAGCACCGGCCCCGCAGACGCGACGGCGAGGTCGACGTAGTAGCGGACGTCATCCTTCCGGCGCGCGTACGTCTTCGAGTAGTACGCCGGATCCTCGTAGTGGGCCGACGTCCCTGCTTCGAGCTCCGGATCGCGACGCTGGCCGGAGCCCGAAGCGCGTGCCGGCCGCCTCGTGGCCATCCCGCTCATGCGAGGCAAGATCAAGCGCAGCGCTGGCACGGTGACAGGAGCGAGCTGCGGAACGGAGCCCCGACGGAGACGCGCATCACCGGACGCGCGCCCTTCCGATTCGGCATCAGCGCTGGCCGCCAGCGTTCATCTGCTGGAGCCACTCGGACACGACCTCGTGGGAGCTCCGGTGGAAGTGCACCTTGCCCGCCGCGATCTCTCGGAGGCTGGTCACGGCAGGCTTGTTCTTCGTCTTCACGAGAGCGTCCACGCCCTTCATGAGCTGCCGCGTCCGGTTGGCCGCAAGCACGACGAGAGCAAAACGGTTTTCCTCGCGCTCGAGGCAGTCTTCCACAGTCACACGCGCCATAGGGGGGCCGAGAGTAGCTCCCCGCCCCGGCAAGCGCAAGGTACATGCCGCCCCGGCGCTCCTGCCTGCTCTGTTGCCTCTGCTTCCTCTGCTTGCTCTGCTTCCTCTGCTTGCTCTGCTTCCTCGGGTTCTGCCTCCGCTCTTCCTCCTTCGCCGCGCGCGGCCGCTTCACCCGAGGGCTGGTTCACGTTGTTCGTTGCCCTCCACGCAGGTCCCGGCTACGAGGTCCCACCGTGGCCGCTGACCAGGACTCTCTCCTTCCCCCTCCCCCTCGTCCGGCCCCCGGGCTGAAGTACCGACGCATCGTGCTCAAGCTGAGCGGCGAAGCGCTCTGCGGCGAGGAAGGGGGGTTCGGCATTCGTCCCGAGACGCTCCACCACGTGGCCGGCGAGGTCGCCGAGCTCCAGCGGATGGGGGTGCAGATCGGGGTCGTCGTGGGCGGCGGCAACATCTTCCGCGGGCTGAAGGGCGCGAGCGCGGGGATGGACCGCTCCCAGAGCGACTACATGGGCATGCTCGCCACCGTCATCAACGCGCTCGCCCTCCAGGACGCGCTCGAGAAGACGGGCGTGCCGACGCGCGTGATGACCGCGATCGAGATCCGGCAGGTCGCCGAGCCGTACATCCGCCGCAGGGCGATGCGGCACCTGGAGAAGGGCAGCATCGTCATCTTCGCCGCAGGCACGGGCAACCCGTTCTTCTCGACCGACACGGCGGCAGCGCTGCGGGCCATGGAGATCCAGGCGCAGGCGCTGTTCAAGGCGACCAAGGTCGAAGGCATCTACGACCGCGATCCCGTGCGCCACGAGGGCGCGCAGATGTTCGCGCACCTGAGCTACGACCGCTTCCTCGCGGACAGGATCGGGGTCATGGACTCGACTGCAGTCACGCTCTGCCGCGAGAACAAGATGCCCATCCGGGTGTTCAAGCTCATGACCCGCGGCAACATCCTCCGCGTCTGCAGGGGCGAAGAGATCGGCACGATCGTCGACTGAGCGCGCGTTCGAGCGCTCAGCGCGCGCGACGAGCCTAGACGTCCGCCGACGCGCCAGCCTGAACGAGGCGCTGCGGCCTCGAGCGACGCTGAAACCGTGCTAGACCCCGAGCCAGCAATGACCCGAGCTCCGGTGCGCCGACCCCTGCTCGCCATCTCGCTCGTCGCGCTCGTCGCGAGCTGCGATGAGCCCGCCCTCCAGGTCCCCTCGGACGCGGGGGATCCGGTCTTCGGCCTCACCGCCGAGCAGTCGGCGCGCGTGCTCGCGAAGGTCGGGGACAGGGTGATCACCCTGGGCGACTTCGGCAGAACGCTGGAGCGCATGGATCAGTTCGATCGGCTCCGGTACCAGACGAAGGAGCGGCGCCGCGAGCTGCTCAGCGAGATCATCGACGCGGAGCTGCTCGCGCTGGAAGCCCGGCGCCGGGGTCTCGACAAGGACCCCGCGGTCGAGGACACGATCCGGCAGATCCTCCGCGAGGCGATGATCGCCCGGGCGCGAAAGGGCCTGCCCGCGCCGGCTGACATCCCCGCGTCCGAGGTGCGCGCGTACTACGAGGCGAACGCCGACAAGTTCAGCGAGCCCGAGCGCAGGCGCGTCGCCGCCATCGTCGTCGGCGACCGAGCGCTCGGGGAGAAGGTCCTCAAGGAGGCGCAGAAGGCCGGGAGCAACAGCGCATGGGGAGAGCTCTTCCTCAAGCACTCGCTCACGGCGCCGAAGGACAAGAGCGCGGCCCCGCCGCTCGATCTCGCCGGAGAGCTCGGCATCGTCAGCCCGCCCGGCGATCCGCGCGGCGCCCACCCCCGCGTCCCAGAGCCGGTCCGCGCGGCCGCCTTTCGCATCGGCACCGTGGGTGCGGTCGGCGAGGAGCTCGTCGAGGCCGACGGAAGGTTCTTCATCGTCCGCCTGAACGGGCTCACCAGCGGGCACCGGCGCGAGTTCGCGGAGGCCGAACGCTCGATCCGGGTCGCGCTCCTCCAGCAGAAGATGCAGGACCAGGAGCGCGCTCTCGAGGACGAGCTGCGGAAGAAGTTCCCCGTCGAGATCAACGAGGCGGCGCTCTCCTCGGTCAAGCTGCCGGAGCAGCTCATGCAGACCGGGAGCGCGGCGCAGCCTGATCCCGCGAAGCCCCGCACGCCACAGCCAGAGAAGGCCGGCGCTGCCGCGGCGCCGTCGAGCGATGCGGGCAAGTAGCGAGCTCGTCGCCGCCACGCGGCTCGCCCGGCGACCCGGCGAGGAAGGCGCGAACGCCCGCGCCGTCGCGCTGCCGGAGCGACCGGGTCCGCTCGCCGCGAGCGCGCAGCAGGGAGCGCGACCAGCGCGCGTGAAGGCGCGGAAGAACGACTGGACATGGCAGCTGCGTCACGCGCTCTCGAGCGCCGACGAGCTCCACCGGGCGCTGTCGCTCACGCCGGAGGAGCTCGCTGGCGCCAGGCGCGCCGAAAGCGCGGGGCTGCCCATCCGCGTCACCCCCTATTACCTGAGCCTCTGCGATGAGGGCGATCCGGCGTGCCCGATCCGCCGGCAGTGCGTGCCGCTCGCCGACGAGGCCGCCGAGGTGCCCGGCGATCTGGTCGACCCCCTCGGCGAAGTCGCGCACGAGGTCGCCCCCCACCTCGTGCAGCGGTACCCGGATCGCGCGCTGCTCCTCGCGACCGACCGCTGCGCCGTCTACTGCCGCTTCTGCACCCGCTCACGCATGGTCGGCGACGGCGGCGGCGCGGTGGCGCTCGAGCGCCTCGCGCCGGCGATGGCGTACCTCGAGGCGCACCCGGAAGTGCGCGATGTCATCGTGAGCGGCGGCGATCCCCTCGCCGTCTCGACGGACCGCGTCGTGCGGCTCATCGCTCGGCTGCGGCAGATCGAGAGCGTGGAGACGATCCGGATCGCCACGCGCGTGCCGGTCACGCTGCCGCAGCGGATCACCGCAGAGCTCGTGCGCGCGCTCAAGCCGTATCACCCGCTCTGGGTGATGACGCACTTCAACCATCCGAAGGAGCTCACGCCCGCCGCCGAGCGCGCCTGCAAGCGCCTCGCGGATCACGGCTTCCCCGTCATGAACCAGACCGTGCTGCTGCGCGGCATCAACGACGACGCGACGACGCTGGCCACGCTCTTCCGGGGCCTCGTGCGCTGGCGGGTGCGCCCCTATTACCTGCTCCAGATGGACCCCGTGCGCGGCACGGCGCACCTGCGCACGCCGCTCGCGACCGGCGTCTCCCTCATGGAGCAGCTCCAGGGCCGGCTCACCGGCATCGCGTTGCCGAAGCTGATCGTCGATACGCCCGGCGGGATGGGCAAGGTGCCCATCGGGCCCGAATACGTCGTCGACCGTCGGCCGGGGCGCACCGTCCTCCGCACGCACCGCGGCGTCGAGGTCGAGTACGTCGACCCCCCGACGCCGCCTGGCGGCTGAGCCGCCGGCTCAGCGACCCGGGCCCCGCGAGAGCGGCTTCGCGACCCGGAACGACAGGTTCAGCGCCCGCGCGATCCCGAAGAAGCGGGTGCGCGACGCGCTCCTGCACTGCTGCGAGTCCGCGGCCCAGCTCCCGGAGCGGGCGATGCGCCACGGCGGCGCGTCCCCGCCAGCGTCGGCGGCCGATTCGAGCTCACCCGACGTCTCCGCCCACGATCTCTCGCCGTTCACGTCGGCGACCCACTCGCGCACGCCGCCCGCCATGTCGCGCACGCCGTAGGGCGAGGTGTCGATCGGAAAAGTCCCGACCGGCTCTGGCTGCGCGAGGAACGGCCGCGACGAGCGCATCAGACAGAACGTCGGGTCGAAGTGATCTCCCCACGGATAGAACCGGCCGTCGGTCCCGCGCGCCGCCTTCTCCCACTCCAGCTCGGTGGGCAGTCGGACCTCGATCCCGTCGCGCTCGCTCCGGAAACGGCAGTAGGCCACGGCGTCGAACCAGTCGATGAGGATGACCGGCAGGTTCCAGAGGTGCCCTTCCTCCGCCGGGAACCGCTTCTGCGCGTCGCCCTCGACCACGCTGGGCAACGGCTCCCAGCCGCCGCTGCTGGCGGGCCGCGCGACGTAGCCCTCGGAGCCGCGCGTCCCGTGCGGCGCGCGCTTGAGGGCGAGATCGAGATCGCGCGTCTCGAGCTCGTTCAGGAACTCGCAATACTCGCGGAAGGTGACGGGGAACTTCGCGATCGCGACGTCAGGGACGTGGAGCTCGGCGCGGCGGAGCGGATCGTACGCGTGCGCGTCGCCGCCGGCGATGAAGGTCCCCCCCGGGATGTACACGAACCCCTCGCCGATCTCTGCGTCGGTGTAGAGGTTCACCTCGACGCGGTGGTGGGTGCCCCGCTTGAGCAGCAGCGGGTAGCGCACGTCCCGACAGCCGGCGCGCTTCAGGATGAAGAGGTAGCTGCCTGGCTTGAGGTGCACCTCGCGGAGCGGGGTGCGGCCGAGCGAGCGCTCGTCGCTCGCCACGAGGATGCGATCCTTCTCGACGTAACGGTACGCGACGACGCTCGCGCCGGGCGGCGACGAGTCGAACGAGAGGACCGAATCGGCGGTGAGCAGCGCGGCGTAGCGGCCCACGTCGAACTCCGCCACGAGCGCCTCGTGGTAGATGCGCGCCGCGTGCTGGTGCTCCTGGTCCGCTCGCACCGCGCGCGACCAGTACAGGTCCGCGAGCCCGGCGCGCGCCTCGACCAGGTCCGGATCGTACGCCAGCGCCTTCGTATAGAGATCGATCGCCTCCGCCGCGGCGCGCGCCTGCTCGCGCTCGACCCCGGCGGCCCTGTCCTCGAGCTGCCACCCGGCCCGCTTGCGCTCGATCGCCTCGTACTCCTTCACGTCCTTGAGCAGCCGCCGCGCCTCCTCGACGAGCCGCTCGCGCTCGCCGTCGAGCCGCCGATCACGCTCGAGCGGGGCCTTGGCGAGCTCGCAGAGTTTGATGGCCTCCTCGCGGCGGCGCATCCGCTCCTTGGCGCCCTCGAGGAACGCCTCCGCCTCCGCCGCGACGCGGTCGGCGGTCGGCGGCCGCTGATCAGGATCCTTCGCGAGCATCGCCACGCAGAGGTCCTCGAGCAGCAGCGGGCAGCTCGGCGAGATCGAGCGCGGCGGCCTGGGGTCACGCGTCTGCGTCGCGAGGATCACGGCGAGGACGGTCTGCGCGTCGAACGGGTGCTCGCCGGTGAGGATCTCGTAGAGCACCACGCCGAGCGCGAAGATGTCCGCGCGGTGATCGATCCGCGCGTGGTCCCCACGGATCTGCTCGGGCGCGATGTAGCCGGGCGTGCCCGAGAGCGCGCTCGCGAGCGCCTCGTGCCGCTTCCGACCGAAGTCCTGCCCGCCCGGGTCGACGGAGATCGGCTCGCTCACCTCCGCCCTCGAGAGCAGCTTCGCGTTGCCCCAGTCGCCCAGGTAGACCTCGCCGTAGTCGCCGAGCAGCACGTTCTCCGGCTTGATGTCGCGGTGGGCGACGCCCCGCCGGTGCGCGTAGGCCAGCGCCCGGGAGATCTGCACGAACGCGCCGATGAGCCGGACGAGCGGCCATTGCCTGCGGAGCTCGGGGTTCGTCAGCACGTTCTGCAGGCTCTGCCGCTTGACGACCCGCATGGAGTAGTAGGGCTGACCGTTCGGCAGCGTGCCGAGGTCATAGACCGGGATGATGTTCGGGTGCTCGAGCTGGGCCGTGATCCGCGCCTCGGTCCGGAAGCGGTTGCCTACCGCGGAGTCCTCCTCGGCCCCTGGCTTCAAGGTCTTCAGCGCGACCACGCGCCCGATCTCCCGGTCGCGCGCCTTCACCACCTTCCCGGCGCCCCCGGCCCCGAGCGCTTCGCCCACCTCGTACCGGGTGCCGCCGGAGTTCACGGCGCGCGTGGCGGACGTCGCGAGCGTCGGGAAATCGGCCCCGACGTCCTCTCCAGGCAGGTCGATCTCCCGCTGCGTGTCGAAGCGCAGCGCGTCCTGGTCCTCGCTCTGCGGCGAGAGGGCGCGCGCGACGGGCGGGCTGCGGCCCTCCTGCGCAAGCAGCTCCGGCAGCGCCGCCAGCTGCTCCGGCGTGAGGATCCCCTCGAAGAGCTCCTGGGGCGTCGACGCGCCGCCGAGGGTCCATCGGCAAGCCATATCCCAAAGGGCGTTGGGCTCGATGAGCCCTCGCGCCACGGCGGCGACGGCCAGGGCACGAGCCTCACGAGTCTGAGCGAGCTTCACTCGAGCGACCTCTCGTCCGAAACGATCTCACCCCGCGACGCGAGGCGGAAGGCCACGCTGAGGCCGTCGAGCGCAAGGCGCCGCGAGCCAGGAGCGCGTGGCGCTCCCGCAAACGATCGAGGGCTGCCGGTGACGCCGTTCCATGCGCATCTCACGAGGCGCCGCACGTCAGTTGCCGTGGCAGGCGAGGCAGGCGACCGCTCTGCTGCCACGCAGGCCCGAGCTGCCCCGTTCGAAGTCGCGGCGCGGCGGGTCTGCAGCGGCGATGGTGGCCCCCGCGTCCCGGTCTTCAGATGGTCTACGTATCGGGAATTCCTGCATTTACCATCGGCAGCTGAGCGCCGCTCAGCGTACGTGGTGTCCCCTCGCCCGCGCAAGAGAGTAGGGCGGAACCGCTCGAGGACCGCGGTCATTTTTCGTCGCAGGTCGCTCGCGCCTCGGACGCCTCCGCGTCGCGCGCGTTTCACGCGTTTCGCGTGTCTCGTATGTCTCGTATGTTTCGCATGTTTCGCACGGTTCGCGTGGTTCGCACGTTTCCGCCGGCCTCGCCCCCTTGTCGTACCGGCCTCAGCGGTCGTCGCCCTGCCATGGCGTCGCGCCGCCGCGCGCGGCGGGATTTCGATCCCTCCGGGGCGCGCGTGGCAGGGCGCGGGCGGCAGCATGGCTGATCCGACGGTCCCGAGGGCTCCAATGTCCCGCTCGTCATGTTCGTCGACGTGCCCGGATTCCTCCCGGGGTTCGACCGGGAATATGGCGGGCTCATCGCTCACGGAGCGAAGCTCCTCTATGCGTTCGCCGAAGCCACCTTGCCCAAGGTGACGGTGATCACCCGCAAGGCATACGGCGGCGCTTACGACGTCATGGCCTCCAAGCACATCCGGGCCGATTACAATCTCGCCTTCCCGACGGCCGAGATCGCGGTCATGGGCGCGGAAGGCGCGGTGAGCATCGTGTCCCGCAGCGAGATCCAGCAAGCGGCCGACCCGGCCGTCGCCCGCGCACGCTTCGTCGACGACTACAAGGCGAAATTCGCCGACCCGTACAGGGCGGCCGAGCTCGGCTTCATAGACGAGTGATCTACCCGCGCATGCTCCGCACTCGACTGGCTCTGGCCCTCGACCTCCTGCGCGACAAGAACCCACCGAAGAAGCACGGAAACATCCCGCTTTAGCAGAATTTTGCGACAGCTGGGAGCCCGCGAGAGCCGTGCTCTGGGAGAGATCAGCGAGCAAACCGCTTAGAGCGCCACGGCAGGTGGGTGCTGGGGCGAGCGACGCCGTTGCGCAGCCGATCCCGAGCGTGTAGAAACGACTTGCGTGGCTGTTTTTCTTTGAACTCCACGCGCGATGCTTCTCTCTGACCGACGATCTGCACAGGTGCACCCGGGGGCCGGTCGCAGGAAAACGGGTGGTTTGGCAGGCATGCCGAGCGTTGGGGGGGCGCCGAGTACACGAATGAAGGGTCGGTTGGGTTCTGTGGAGGTATTGAGCATGAAATCTTGGGTATTCGCTGCGGTTTTGATTTCCGGCTGCGCCCTCGTGGCTTGCGGTGACGACGGCAACACGTCGTCGGGCTCCAGCACCAGCAGCAGCAGCAGCGGGAGCAGCAGCTCTGGCGGCGGCAGCGGCGGCAACGGCGGCAACGGCGGCAATGGCGGCTCCGGCGGCAGCGGCGGCGCCGGCGGAGAAGGAGGCGCGAGCGCCACGAGCACCTCCTCGACGGGTACCCCGACCTGTGATGACACGGAGGACACGTGCGGCCGCGACACGAATACGGGCTGCTACAAGTGCGCCATCGATGGGCCGTGCAAAGAGGTCCGAAAGGCCTGCGTCGACAGCAGCGATTGTATTGACCTGGTGGTGTGTATCGATGGCTGCGCCGAGGAGGAAGACCCGGCCGCGTGCATCGAGACGTGCCGCACGGACAACGCGGCCGGGGTCGCAGCCTACGACGCCCTCCTCACGTGCACTGTTTGCGAGGAGTGCGCCGAAAGCTGCGATGCCGCCGGAGAGCCGGTGTGTGGCTTGTGAGCTTCTGACAACAGCAGCGCATCTCCGAAGGGGGCGCCAGATGGCCGCCCCCTTCGGCCTTTATGCGGGCCGAGCCGCGACGGGCGGCTCGCCCGCGCCAGCCGTCGCGGCTCGGTAGCCGGCGCAGGGCGGCGCGGAGCACGACACCGGCGGCTCGGGAGCAGGACGGGAGGGGTGGCGTGCCAGCGGGGGCGAGGGGCCGGGGGAACGGGGCGGTCCGGGTCCCGAGGGGGGCCGGGAACGCCTCCTGAGGAACCTCGCCCAGTTGGCGCGCCGTAGCCGCCGGCGGAGGCCTCGACCCGGCGCTCCCGGCCAGGGCCTGGCCCAGCGGCAGGCGCGGCCGGTCCGCGGGCCAGGCGGCAGGCGCGGCCGGGCGCCGTCGAGGCAGAGCGGCGGAGACGCGAGGTAGCTCACGCGCTGGCGACCGGCCTGCCTCGGCGATCTCCGGTCCCGGGCCCCCAATCGCGCAGCATACTCCGGGTTGCGCCTTCATGGGCCGGGCAACCCGTGGTAACGCTTGGCGGCGCCGCCGATGTGCGGCATCCGACATGGGAAAGAACCTTCTCGTCATCAATGTGGACATCCGCGAGACACGCGTCGCGCTGATCGAAAACGGGATCATCGCTGAGCTGCATCTCGAGCGGGAGAGCTCCAAGGGGACGCTCGGAAACATCTACCTCGGCAAGGTCAGCCGCGTTTTGCCCGGGATGCAGGCCGCGTTCATCGACGTGGGGCTCGAGCGAGCAGCCTTCCTGCACGTCGAGGACCTCATCCGGCCCGACGATTTCGAGGCGTACCTGGCTGGACACCGCCGGACTGCCGAGCAAGAGCGCGCCTCCTCGCGAGGCCGCGCGGCGCGCGGCAGCGAGGCGCCTGGACCTAACGAAAGCGAGGTGCATGAGCTAGCGGGCGCAGAAGCCGCGCCCGAGAGCCCCGATCTGACACCCGGACGCCACGAGCTCCGGGAAGGAGCGGACTTCGGGGAGGAAGAAGGATTCGAGGCCGGCGGCCCGGTCGACGAAGGGAGCGACGTGCCGATCGAGCTGCCCACGGCGCTCGACGTGCTCGGAAGCCCCTCCGGCCAGGCGTTCGCCGGCGTGGGGCCGATGGTGGCGCTCGACGAGGCCGACGACTCGGAGCCGGAGATCGACGACAGGCACCAGCACGACGGCGCGGACGACGACGACGACGACGAGGAGCTGGTCGCGCCCGGCGGAGGCAGCGACGCCGACGAGGCCAGCGATGAGGCGAGCGCAGAGGAGTCCGGCCCGGACGAGGCGGGCATCGAGGACGACGACGAGCTCGACACGCCCGCCTACGAGGTCGAGCCTGCCTCTCCGCCACCGGAGGATGCCGCGGACGCGTGGAGCGCGGCCGAGGAGCATCCGGAGGCGCTGAGCAACACGGCGGACAGCGGCGAGACGGAAGCGCAGGAGGCGAGCACGTCGGACGAGCCCGCCGTGCACGGCGCCGCCGGCGAGTGGCCGGCCGGACAGGAGGCGAACGCGCCGCCGGTCCCGGAGGCCGCGGCCGCAGCAGCGGCCTCGGGCGATGACGTCCCGCCGGCAGCGCGGGCGCGCAGCGGGCGCGCGCGCGGACGGCGGGAGGCGCGCGTGCGCCGGTCGGGACGGACGCGCGACCGGCGCGCCAACCTCGAGGGCGGCGGCGCCGCGCTCGCGGAGGCGGCCCCCGCGGAAGCACGCGAGGGGCGCGAAGGCCGCGAGGCGCCGCGCGAGGGACGCGAAGGCCGCGAGGCGCCGCGCGAGGGACGCCAAGCCCCGCGCGAAGGCCGTGAGGGCCGAGAAGGGCGCGAGGCGCCGCGCGAGGGCCGGGAAGGGCGCGAAGGGCGCGACCGGGGCGGCAAAGGACAGCAGGGCGGACGCGAGGGGCGCGATCGCGAGCAACGCGGGCGCGAACAGCGGACGCGGGAGCGCGGGCGCGAGCAGTCGCGGGACGGCAAGGGCAAGAGCGCCGCGCGGGGCCAGCAGAGCTCACGCAGCTGGCAGAACGAGCCGCCGCGGATCTCGAAGTCGACGCCGATCCGCGAGGTCGTCCGCGAAGGGCAGGAGGTCATCGTCCAGGTCTCGAAGGAGCCGATCGGGACGAAGGGCGCCCGGGTCACGAGCCACATCTCGCTGCCCGGCCGCTATGTCGTGTACCTGCCGACGGTCGATCACATCGGGATCTCCAAGCGTATCGGCTCGGAGAAAGAGCGATCCCGGCTGCGGGACGCCATCGAGGCGATGAAGCCTCCGCAGGGCGGGCTCATCGTGCGCACGCTCGCCGAGGGCCTCACGAAGAAGCAGCTCAAGGCCGACGTCGGCTACCTCGTGCGCCTCTGGGGCGAGGTGGCGAAGAAGCGGGAGAGCGGCGTGAGGGCGCCGGCGGTGCTCTACACCGAGCTCGACCTCGTGCTGAAGACCGCCCGCGACCTCTTCACCGACGACATCGAGAAGATCGTGATCGACGACCGCGAGGAGTACATCCGGCTGCGGCGCTTCGTCGAGATGTTCATGCCCGAGCGCGCCGACGCGGTGGAGCTCTACGAGGGGACGGAGCCGATCTTCGACGCGTACGGGATCGAGGACGAGATCCAGCGCGCGCTGTCGCGGAAGGTCCCGCTCCCCTCGGGCGGGCACCTGATCATCGACCAGGCCGAGGCGCTCACCGCGATCGACGTGAACACAGGGCGGTTCGTCGGCAAGGGGTCGAAGGATCTCGAGGAGACGATCCTGACCACGAACCTGGAGGCGGTCGAGGAGATCGCCTATCAGCTCCGGTTCCGCAACATCGGCGGGCTCATCATCCTCGACCTCATCGACATGGAGCGCGCCCAGAACCGGGAGAAGGTGCGGCGCCGCCTCGAGGAGCTGCTCTCCAGGGACAAGGCGAAGACCACGCTGAACCGGATCTCCGATCTGGGCCTCATCGAGATGACCCGGAAGCGGACGCGCGAGAGCCTCGGGCGGACGATCCTCGAGCCGTGCTTCTACTGCGACGGGACGGGCCAGCTGCAATCCAAGCAGACGGTCGCCTACGAGATCCTGCGGCAAATACGGCGCGAGCGGATGAACCTGCCCGGCTACTCGGTCGTGGTCAACGCGCACCCGGCCGTGATCGATCTGCTGAAGAACGACGAGCGCATCGCCGTGCAAGAGGCGGAGCGGCTGTTCCAGCGCCGGATCGATCTCGTGCCCCGAAAGGAGTACCACCTCGAGCAGTTCGATCTGCAAGGCAGGTAAGGCGTCATGGTGGACGATCAGGGTTCTCCGGAGAGCAGCGACGCGAAGACGGGACGCAAGGAAGAGCGCGTCACCATCAACAAGGAGTTCGAGTCCTACGACGCGTTCATCAACGAGTACGTGACGAACATCTCGCGGACCGGCGTGTTCGTGCGCTCGAAGACGCCGCTCGCCGTCGGGACGAAGGTGAACCTGCGGTTCACCGTGATCATGGACGACATCGAGACGATCGAGGGCGTCGGCGAGGTCGTGCGCGTGCACGACGATCCGCAGGGGATGGGCGTCGTCTTCACCGAGCTGTCGGGCTACTCGCAGGGGCTCATCGACAAGCTCCTGACCAGCCAAGGGCACCGCACCTCGAAGGGCTAGGCAGAGGGGCGTCGGCGATGTTCACCGGGCTTGTCGAGACGATCGGGGTCCTCCGCCGCCGGAGCGGCGGCGCCGTGGCCCGCGCGCTCGTCGAGGCGAGCCTCGGGCCGCTGACGCTCGGCGAGTCCGTGAGCGTGAACGGCGCCTGCCTCACCGTCGATCGCATCGCGCCCGGCGGGTTCGAGTGCGACATGTCCGCCGAGACCCTCGGCCGCACGACGCTCGGCGCGCTGCCGGTCGGCGCGCGCGTCCACCTCGAGCGCGCGACGCCGCTCGGCGCGCGGATGGGAGGGCACGTGGTGCTGGGCCACGTCGACGGGCTCGGCCGCGTCGCCGAGCACGCGCGGGCCGGCGACGCGATCCGCCTCCGGGTGAGCGCCCCGCCCGAGCTCGCGCCGTACCTCGCTCCCAAGGGCTCGATCGCCGTCGACGGCGCGAGCCTCACGCTCAACGCCGTGTCCACGCCGGGCGCCGCCGAGATCTGGTTCGATGTGATGCTGGTGCCGCACACCATCGGCCGGACTCTCCTCGGAGAGCTCCGCCCCGGCGCGGCCGTCAACCTTGAAGTTGACGTGCTCGCGCGCTACGTGGCGCGGGCGCTCGAGGTCGCATCGCTCGCCAGCGTGAAGGGCCTCTCGAGCCAAGACGCGCGCGGCGGGGAGGCCTCCGCCGAGCGCGGCGAAGAGCGTGGAAATACGGGAGAGCATGCGGATCACGACGAACGACTCCTCGCAAAGCTGCGCGCGGGGGGATTCTGGTGAGGCTCTGTCGACCTCGAGCGGCAGGCTCGACCAGGACATGACCTCCGGGGGCCCGATGCCTCATCGGCTGACCATCGACAAAGCGGTCCTCGACCGGGTGAACACCGCGCTCGATCACATCCGCGCGGGCAAGATGGTGATCCTCGTCGACGACGAGGATCGCGAGAACGAGGGCGATCTCTGCATGGCTGCGGAGGCGGTCACCCCCGAGGCGATCAACTTCATGGCGATGCACGGGCGCGGGCTCATCTGCCTCGCCCTCGACGAGGAGCAGGTCGCGCGCCTCGAGCTGCCGATGATGTCCGCGCCAGGGCGGAGCGGACCGCCGCTCGGCACCGCCTTCACCGTCAGCATCGAGGCGCGCACCGGGGTGACGACGGGGATCAGCGCCGCCGATCGGGCGCACACGATCCGGGTCGCGATCGCGCGCGACGCCGCCCCCGAGGATCTCGTCACGCCGGGGCACGTCTTTCCGCTGAAGGCGCGCCGCGGGGGCGTGCTCGTGCGGACGGGGCAGACCGAGGGGTCCGTCGATCTCGCGCGCCTCGCCGGGCTCCGGCCGGCGGGCGTGATCTGCGAGATCATGAACGACGACGGCAGCATGGCCCGCATGCGGGATCTCGAGGTGTTCGCCGCGAAGCACGGCCTGCTGATCGTGACGGTGGCGGACCTCATCCAGTACCGGCTCCAGACCGAGCGGCTGGTCCGCTGCGTGGGCGAGCGGACGCTGCGGCTCGATCTGACGGGCACGGAGTGGACCGTGTACGTCTACGAGGTGATCAACGAGCAGCGGCAGTTCCTCGCGCTGACCAAGGGCGCGGTCGCGACGACGGAGCCCATCCTGTGCCGCGTGCACTCCGGGTCGACCATCGCGGACCTGTTCAGCTCGACGCCCTTCGACGGCGGCTCGAACCTGCGCGAGGCGCTCCTCTCGATCGAGAGCGCCGGCGTCGGGGTGGTCGTCTACATCCCGTCGCGAGGGGACCTGGGCCGCGAGCTGGAGCTGCTGAAGGGCCCGGGCTCCGATGAGACGCTCCCCGTCGTGAAGACGCAGCAGCCGTGGACGCTGCGGGAGTTCGGCCTCGGCGCGCAGGTCCTCGCGGATCTCGGGGTGCACCAGATCCGGCTCCTCACGAACAGCCAGCCGAAGATCGCAGGGATCACCGGGTACGGGCTCACCGTGATCGAGCGGGTGCCGCTCGTCTCGATGAAGGGCGAAGCCTGACAGACGGGCGCGCTCGTTCGCTGGTAAAAGGGCGCTCGGACGGGATCGCGATCACAGCGATCGCGCACCCCGCGCGGCAGGAGAGAGGAACGGCGGATGGCAGAGCAAGCGGTCGGGCAGGCACAGGCGAGGGTGATCGAAGGGAACCTGGTGGTCCCGCCGGGGGCGCGCTTCGCGCTCGTGGCGAGCCGCTTCAACCACTTCATCGTCGACCGCCTGGTCGAGGGCGCGCTCGACGCCATCGCGCGGCACGGCGGCGCGCTCGGTCGGACGTCGATCGTGCGCGTCCCGGGCGCGTGGGAGATGCCCACCATCGTGGGGAGGCTCGCGCACAAGAAGAGCGTCGACGCGATCATCACCCTGGGCGCCGTGATCCGGGGCTCGACGCCGCATTTCGACTACGTGGCGGCCGAGGTCACGAAGGGGATCGCGACCGTGTCGCTCCAGACCGGGGTGCCGGTCACGTTCGGGGTGCTCACGACCGACTCGATCGAGCAAGCGGTCGAGCGGGCCGGCACGAAGCATGGCAATAAGGGGTGGGAGGCCGCCGTCAGCGCGATCGAGATGCTCGCGCTCGGCGCCGCGCTGGACACCGCTGGCCTGTAAACGAAGGTTCTGAGAGATGGGTGCGCGCTCTACCGGCCGCGAAGCGGCCTTGCAGATGCTGTTCTCGGTGGAAGCTGGTGGAAGCTCGGCGCCCCGCGTCGTCGCGACCTTCTGGCGCGAGACGCCGGGCGATCCCGAGGGACGCGCCTACGCGGACGAGGTGGTGCTCGGCGTCGCCGAGGATCTCGCGGCCGTGGACGAGGCGATCCGGAAGGCGAGCACGAACTGGCGCCTCGAGCGGATGGCGCGCGTCGATCGGAACGTCCTCCGGCTCGGCGCGTGGGAGCTCATGAACCGCCCGGAGGTGCCGCGCGCGGTCATCCTCGACGAGGCGGTCGAGCTCGCCAAGCGCTACGGCAGCGAGGAGAGCGGCGCCTTCGTGAACGGCGTGCTCGACCGGATCGCCGAGAACCTCGGCCGGGTCGATCGAGATCGCTGAGCGTCACGGCGCGCTGTCGCTCAGGCGCGCGCTCACTCACCACTTCAGCCAGGCGACCGTCACGCCATCGCCGCCCTCGCTGGGGCCGCCCGGGCGGAGGCGCGCCACGTAAGGGCTGCCGCGCAGCGCCTCGCGGACGGCGTCGCGCAGGGCGCCCGTGCCGTGCCCGTGGACGAAGAACGTGACCTTGCGGCCCGCGCCGAGCGAGCGGTCGAGGAACTGCTCGGCCATGGCGACCGCCTCGTGCGCGCGCAGGCCGCGCAGATCCACGGTGTTGTCCGCCGTCTGGATGGGGACGTCCGGGTCGGCGGCGGCGTCGAGATCGACACGGCGCTGCGGCGGCGCCGCGGGCGCTGGCGGCGCGCCGGTGCCACGCAGCTCGGCGATCGAGGTCGTGAGCTTGAGCGCGCCGGCGGTGACCCGCAGCTGGCCGCCCGAGAGGACCTCCACCACCTCGGCCTCGGCCCGCAAGCGAGGCACGTAGACGCGGGCGCCGACGCGGATGGTGGCCGGATCGATCGCCGGCCGCGCCTGCGGCTCGTCCTTCGGGCGCAGCTCGAGCTCGCCGCCGATCGACGTCTTCTGCCCCACCGCGTCCATGGCGCGAGCGGCCGCGCGCACGTCCTCCTCGGTGGGCTTGCCGCGCAGGCGCGCCTGCGCCGCCTTGAGGTCCTCGCGCGCGCGCCGCAGGCTGGCGAGCAGCGCCTCCCCCTCCCGCGTGATCACGCCGCGCTCCTTGTCCCGAGCCCGCTCGATCTCCGCCTCCAGCTCCCGCCGCTTCGCGCGGGAGGCGGCCGCCTCGCGCTCGGCGTCCTCGCGCGCGAGCTCGAGCGCGCGGCGCTCGGCGGAGAGCTTCTCGACCATCTGCTCGAAGGTGACCGCCTCCTTCGTGAGGAAGCGCTCGGCCCGCTCCAGCACGGGCCCCGGGATGCCGAACCGCCGCGCGACAGCGAGCGCGCTCGAGGCGCCGGGCACGCCGACGACGAGCCGGAAGGTCGGGCTCATGGTGGCGAGATCGAAGCCGACCGAGGCGTTCTCGAAGCGCTGATCGCCGAGCGCGAGCGCCTTGAGGCCCTCGTAGTGCGTGGTGCTGGCGACGGTGCCCCCGCGCGCGCACAGCGAGTCGAGCACGGCCGCGGCGAGCGCCTCGCCCTCGCGCGGATCGGTGCCGCCGGCGAGCTCGTCGAGCAGGACGAGCGCGCCGGGGCGCGTCTCGCCGAGGATCCGCCCCAGGTTCTTCACGTGGGCGCTGAAGGTCGACAGGTTCTTGTGGAGGTTCTGCTCGTCGCCGACGTCGGTCAGCACGACGTCGAAGAGCGCGACGCGAGAGCCCTCCCTCGCCGCGACCGGCAGGCCCGCGCGGACCATCAGCGCAGCGAGCCCGAGCGTCTTCAGGGCCACGGTCTTGCCCCCGGCGTTCGGTCCGGAGACGATCATCCCGCGCCCTGCGCTCATCGCGAGGTCGCTCGGGACCACCTTCACGCCGTCGAGCGCGAGGAGCGGGTGGCGGCCCCCGATGAGCTCGATGGAGGTCGGCCTCGATCCGCCCTCCGAGGCGCCCCGCCCGGCCCCGAAGGCGTCCTCCGGGACGTCCGGGAAGGTGAGGTCGAGGTCCTCCGCGAGCCGCGCCGCCGCGGCCCGCACGTCGGCGTGGGTCAGCGCGCGGGCGGCGGCCGCGACGCTCTCGACGTCCTCGGCCACGCGGGCGGTGAGCGCAGCGTAAATCGCCAGCTCCTCCCGCGCGACCTCGGCGTCGACCATCTTCATCCGGTTGCCCGTCTCGACGAGCACCCGGGGCTCCACGAACACGGTGGCGCCGCTCGCGCTCGTCGCGTGGACGATGCCGGGGAAGCGCTCGTGCGCGTCGGATCGCACCGGCAGCACGTAGCGCCCGTCGCGCTCCGTCCAGTAGCGGTCCTGGAGGATGTCCTCGTGCTTCTGGATGAGGTCCTCGAGGCGCCGGACGAGCCGCTCGCGCACCGCGCGCCGCTCCGCGCGCAGCGCCTCCAGGCGAGGCGAAGCGCGATCGGCGAGCGTGCCGTCCGGATCGAAGGCCGCCGCGAGCTCGCGCGCGACGGCGTCGAGCTCCGGGTTGGTCGCGCACGCGGCGTAGAGCGCGGGCGCGATCTGACGCCGGTTCTGCAGGTACTGCCGCGACGTCCGCGCGGCCTCGAGGAGGCCGAGCACGGCGCGCAGCTCCTCGTTCGCGAGCGCCGCGCCGATGCGGGCCCGATCGAGCGCGTCCTCGAGCTCCGCGACGTCGCGCGCCGGCACCGGCTCCCCGGCCCGGGCGAGCTCCACCGCCTCGCGCACCTCCGCGAGCGCGGTGAGGGCCTCGGCGCGCGTCGACGCGAACGGCAGGGCCCGGGCCAGCCGCTTCCCGCCCCGAGACGCGCATCGCTCCGCGAGCGCCTCGAGGACGCGATCCCACTCCAGGTCGGCGCGGGTCTTGGTCGGACAGGGGTCTGCGAAGGGCCCTTCGGGGTTGTAGTCCATCACGCTTCGGTCGGATCGCGGGCCACGCCGCCGGCCCCGCTCGGCATCGGGTTCTGCTCCTTCTCGAGGTAGCGGAAGATGGTGCGCGGGTCGACGCCGAGGTCGCGGGCCGTCTGCGTGCGGTTGCCGTTGTTGCGCTCGAGCGCCTCCAGCACGTACCGCCGCTGGAACTCCTCCTTGGCCTTCTCCAGCGGCATGATGGCCGTCTCGGCGCCGGGGCCGAGATCGAGGTCCTCCACGGCGAGGAGCGCCTGGTCGCAGAGGACGAGCGCCTTCTTGATGCGGTTCTCGAGCTGCCGGATGTTGCCCGGCCAGGGGTACTTCTTGATCGCGGAGAGCGCGGCCGGGCTGAAGCCTCGCACGGCGCTGCCGAGCTCGTCGGCGTACTTCGAGAGCAGGACCTTGGCGATGATGAGCACGTCGTCGCCGCGCTCGCGGAGCGGCGGGAGCCACAGGTTCACGACGTTGAGCCGGTAGTAGAGATCCTCCCGGAAATTGCCGGCGCGGATCTCCTCCTCGAGGTTCCTGTTCGTGGCGGCGACGATGCGGATGTCGACCTTCTCGGGCTTCGAGTCGCCGACGCGGAAGACGACCCGCTCCTGGAGGGCGCGGAGGAGCTTCACCTGGAGGTTCAGCGGCAGCTCGCCGATCTCGTCGAGGAACAGCGTGCCCTTGTCGGCGATCTGGAACTTGCCCGGGCGGCTGGCGATGGCGCCGGTGAAGGCGCCCTTCACGTGGCCGAAGAGCTCGCTCTCGATGAGGTTCTCGGGGATCGCGCCGCAGTTGATGGTGATGAAGGGGCCGCCATCGCGCGGGCTGCGCCGGTGCAGCTCCCGCGCGATGAGCTCCTTCCCGGTCCCCGTCTCGCCCGTGATGAGCACGCTGATGTCGGTCGCCGCGACCTTCTGCAGCTTGCGGAACACCTCGAGCATCGAGGGGCAGGCGCCGATGATCTCGCCGAACTTCTTGTCGTGCAGCTCGGCGACGAGCTTGGCCTTGTCGGCCCTGAGCGCGTTCAGGAGCATCGCGTTCTGGAGGATGAGCGAGGCCTGGGACGCGAAGATGCTGAGCAGGTCGAGCTGGGCGCGGTCGAAGAGGTGCTTGATCTTGTCGTTGCCGACGTAGAGCGCGCCGATGATCTGGCCCTGCGACAGGAGCGGCGCGCACATCACGCTGGAGAGCTTCATCGCGATGACGCTGTCGCTCCGCCCGAACTGCGTGTCGGCGAGCGCGTCGGAGACGATTACCGGGCGGCCCGAGACGATGACCTGACGCACGATGCTGTCCGAGATCCCCCCGGCCGCGTCGGTGATCGCCTCCTTGCGGATGTTGCGCGAGGCGCGCACCGCCAGCTTGCGGTCGCCGCCCGCGGCCGGCGCGGCCGGAGCGCCGCCGCAGACCGCCGTGTCGGCCGCCGCCTCCGCCCCCTCGAGGAGCAGGAGGAAGCCCTTGTCGGCGTGCGTCAGCTCGATGACGTCGTCGAGCATCGCCTCGAGGAGCTCGTCGACGTTGCGCCGGTTGATGAGCTTCTCGCTGAAGGCGAACAGCTTGCGGACGCCGGCGAGCTCCGACGAGCCCTGCAGCGGCGCGGGCCGCTCCGCCCCGCCGTCGCCCGCCGGGAGCCGCTCCTGGACGGTCGGCGCCTCGGCGTACATCGAGAAGCCGACCTCGACCGTACCGAGCTGGAGCCGGTCGCCGTGCACCAGGCGGGCGCGCCGCTTCTTCTTGCCGTTGATCGCGATCTCCCCGTCGCGCTCGCATTCCTCCAGCACAAAATCGCGTCCGTCGAACACGATCTGCGCGTGATGGTCCAGCACCCCTGCCCCCGCGACGGCGACGTCGTTTCCGAGCGCCTTGCCGATCGTCGTGACCGGCTTGTGGACGCTGTACAGGCGTGGCGCGCCCTCGGAGGCGAAATACTTCAGGGTCGGCATCGAGGGCAGCATAGCAGGCGTGCCGCGGCCTCATGCAGCCGTGTTGGACGGCACACCGCGGCTTACCAGAGCTCTCCGACGACGACGGCGCCGAGCCCGCCTCGATAGGGCGTCAGGCTGCCGCCAAGCACGCGCGCGAACGGGGGACGGCCACGATCTTCCTGGTCGTCCAGGGCGACGGAGGCGCTCGAGTCCGGCCTCCCGAGGAACAAGGCGCCCGCCACGAGGCCGAGGGTGCCCGCCGCGCCCTGGGCGATGAGGCCGCGGCGGGGGTCGTGATCGCTCCCGATGTACGCGAGGTAGATGGGCAACGACACCACCGTGCCGATGCCGAGCCCGCCCCACATCCACGCGAGCTGGTTCCACGAGGGCGTCCATGCGACGGACAGGCCGACGGCGCCCGCGGTCGCGACGTTGAACCCGATGAGGCCCCCGAGCGAGATGCTGTCGTTCGACTCGCTCCAGTCGCCGTTGCTGGCGGCGGCCCCGAACGCGCTGCCGATGAGCGAGCCCCAGACGGCGCCCGAGGCGACGAGCATGTTGGTCTGCGGCTTGGGCCGGAGGAGGTAGTAGAAACCCCAGCCCGCCGCGCCGCCGACGGTGGAGCCGATCACCTCGGCGGTCGCGAGCCCGAGGAAGCCCCACTCCTTGCCCTTCCGCGCGCTGACGTACTGGTAGGAGGCGATGCCGAGCCCCTCGCCCGCGCCGATCACCATGCCCGTGGCGATCGCGGACGGCATGCCGCGCGGCATCGGCGGCGAGTCGAGGAAGTAGACGCCGACCGGCGCCGCGACGCCGAGGAGCGCGGGCGCGATGAACTGCACGCCGGGATCGTCGATGCCGGCGACCGCGTCGATCCAGATGCCGGTCCCCACGCCGTAGGCCACGGAGGTGGCGTAGAGATAGCCGACCTCGAGCGGGGTCGATTTGGGCTCGCTCTTCTTCTGCGGCGCGTAGCCGTAGCCGCCGTACTGGCCTCCGTACCCGCCGCCGTACTGGCCTCCGTACCCGCCGCCGTACTGACCGCCGTACGCGCCGCCCTGCTGACCACCGTAGGGCGGCGTGCCGTACTGGGCAGCGGCCGTCGAGCTGACGCTCGACAGGAGGAGCGCGGAGAGGAGACTCACGAGAGGTCGCGTGTGCATCGCGCCGCCACTTTACACGCTCGCGAGAGGCGAGGCGCGCAGCGGCGCGAGAAAGCGCCTTCCCGCGAGCCGGCCCCGCGTCTCACTCTCTCGTGAGGGCGCGGGTCATCAGGTCCACGACGGCCTGCTGCGGCGGCTTCCCCTCGTACAGCATCCGGTACACCTCGACCGTAATCGGCGCGCTCACGCCGAGCTTGTCCGCGAGATCGTGCGCGCTCTTTGCGGTCTTCACGCCCTCGGCGACATGGCCGAGGCCGGCGAGGATCTCGTCGAGCTTCCGTCCCCTGCCCATCTCGATCCCGACGGTGCGGTTGCGCGAGAGCTCGCCCGTGCACGTGAGCACCAGATCGCCCATCCCGGAGAGGCCCGCGAGCGTGAGCGGGTTCGCCCCCTTCGCCGCTGCGACGCGGCCGATCTCCGCGAGGCCGCGCGTGATCAGGCCGGCGCGCGCGTTGTGGCCGAAGCCGAGGCCGTCGCAGATGCCGGCGGCGATGGCGATGACGTTCTTGAGGGCGCCGCCGACCTCGACGCCCACGACGTCATCGGACGAGTAGACCCGGAACCGATCGGTCGCGAACAGGTGCTGCACCGCGTGCGTCTCTCGCTCGCTCCTGCCAGCGACCACGACCGTCGTCGGCTGGCCGGCCGCGACCTCGCGCGCGAAGCTCGGCCCCGACAGGTACGAGAGCCGCGGCTCGGCCTCGCGCCCGAGCTCGTCGACCAGCACCTCGCTCATCAGCATCAGCGAGTCGTTCTCGATGCCCTTCGTCGCGCTGCACACGAGCGCGTCCCGCGGGATGTGGCGCCCTGCCTCCCGGACGACCTCGCGCAGCGCGTGCGACGGGACGACCACGACGGCGAGCTCCGCGCCGCGGAGCGCGTCCTCGAGATCGCCCGTCGCGCGCAGGCTCGCGGGCAGCTCCACGCCCGGCAGGTACCGGTCGTTCTGGCGCTCGCGGCCGATGCGCTCGGCGAGCTCGCCGTGGTGCGCCCAGAGCGCGGTGGGGTTGCCCTTGTCCGCCAGCAACTTCGCCAGCGCCGTCCCCCACGCGCCGGCCCCGATGACTGCGACGTTCGCCATGACAGTGACCCTATCACCACCCGCGCGCGGAGGCCGACGGCGGCGCGCCGCTCGACCCGCCGGCGCGCCGCTCGACCCGCCGGTGTTTCGACTATGCTGCGCCCATGCTCTTCCGCACCGCTGCGCTGCGCGCGCTCGGCCTCGCGCTCTGCCTCTCGCTGCTCGGAACGGTGTGCGGCGCGTGCGGCCAAGGCGCGCTCGGCGTGATGCCTGGCGTCGTGAACGATCCGGGAAACCTGTCCCTCCGCAGGGCCATCCTCGCCTTCGCGACGAGCCAGCTCTGCACCGAGATGCGGAAGCGGAGCGTGCCGCTGCGCCTCCGCGACGAGGACCCGGTGACGGGCCGGTTCTACCCGGGCTCGTGCGTCGCCCAGGAGCTCGCGAACGGGCACCTGCTCCTCCAGTTCGGGGGGAGCGGCGTCGTCTGGACGAACCTGACGAAGCGCATGAGCTTCGATGCGAGCGCGGCCGTCGAGTACGACCACGACTTCCTGATGGATGGCGACACGATGTACGTGTACTTCCGCCAGCGCTCGACCACGGCGGCGAGCTTCACGACCAAGCTCATCGAGCAGCCCGCCGCGATCTCGCTCGGCGGCGTGTCGCTCGCCCAGGGCAGCGCGTACGCGAACGCGCTCGGCGCCCAGCTCCTGAAGACCGAGATCGCCCGGGGGTTCACCGTCATCCGCGACGACGACGGCGCCGTGCAGTTCGGGCTCGGCATCATCGAGAAGGGGCAGCGGCCCGACGCTCCGTACGAGCGCCGCGACAACGGCAAGCTGCTCCTGGCGAACGAGCGCACCGAGGTGCACCAGGAGCAGCGCGATTACATCGGCCCGCTGGAGATCGCGGGCAACGGCGAGGCCCTGACGCTCACGGTCGCCGTCGACGGCGCGCCCGGCGTGGACGTCATCCTCGTGCCTCGAGGCACCGGGGAGCCGTGGCTCCAGGCGTACCTGACGCAGCCCGCGCCGGCGCCCCTGACAGCGGCGGCCCTGCTCGACGAGCCGGTGTACTCCGGCGCCCCCTGGCGGCGAACCGTGTCGCTGCCCAAGGGGCAATACTACCTGGTCATCGACAACACGAACGCCGCGGGGCGGACGCAGCCAACGACGTACGCCCGCGACGACCGCGCGGCCCTCGTGAGCTACGCCGTCGAGGTCGGAGACGCGCCCTGACGAGGGTAACCGCGGGCGAACGAGGGGCGAACGAGGGGCGAACGAGGGGCGAACGAGGGGCGAACGAGGGCAACGAAGGCGAACGAGGACACGCGGGCGACGACGCCGACGGACCGCGCGTCGCCCGCCACGCCTGCGCACTTGCCGCGGCGAGGGGCGGCGTATACATAAGCTCTCTCTTGCCGCCGCGCCCCGATGATCAACCCCAGAGCGTCCCGTCGGTCGCGGCCAGTCGGCCCGCAAGCTCGGAGTTCAGACCCTCGATGAGGGGCAGCGCGAGCTCGGAGCCCCGCGCCAGCGCGGCCAAGGCGACCGGCGGAGCGGACCCGCGCTCGACGGGCAGCTCTCCTCCGCCAGGGGGCAGGGACGGCCGGGCGCCGCTGCGCTTCCTGTTCCACCTCGTGTGGATCTGCATCGTTCCCTTCGCGCTCGCGGTCCTGAACGTCTGGCTGCTCACCCCGCCGGCCCAGGGAGGGAGCTCCCAGCCGCTCCGGGTCTTCGTCGGCGAGCAGCAGATCCCGGCCGGCATCGTGCTCTTCACGATCTTCGCGATGATCCTCTGGCGCTTCCGCCACGAGCTGCCGTTCGCGTCGGCGATCGGCGTCGGCGGCCGCCGGGACATCCCGCCGAAGGCGCGCGCTCGCTTCGAGGACGCCGCGGCGCTCCTCGAGGAGGCCCACCGGATCCTGCGCAGCCGCAAGCGTGACGTCGAGCGCGAGCTGACGAGCGGCGAGCGCGAGCAGGTGACGCAGGCGATCGCGGCCCTCGAGCGCGCGATGAGCGCCGAGACGTTCGACGCCGACGAGTTCGACGCCGCCCACAGCCGCGCCGACCGCACGGTCGGCGAGCACCTCGGCCGCTGGCGCAAGGGCGAGATGCGCGAGTACGCGGAGTCGATCGGCATCGCCGTGGCCGTCGCGCTCCTCCTGCGCGCCTTCGTCGTCGAGGCGTTCAAGATCCCGAGCGGCTCGATGATCCCGACCCTCATGGTCGGCGACCACATCTTCGTCAACAAGTTCACCTACGGCCCGCTCATCCCCTGGACCGACCAGCGCCTCTTCCCTCGCCTGCCGCCGTCGCGCGGGGACGTGATGGTGTTCAAGTTCCCCGAGAACAAGGAGCAGGACTTCATCAAGCGGACGATCGCCATCCCTGGCGACACGCTCGAGGCGATCAACGGCCGCCCCGTCATCAACGGCTGGCTCGTCCCCCACTGTCACGTCGGCCCCTACCACTACGAGGGCCGGCAAGCGGAGCTGTTCGTCGAGTACCTCGGAGACAAGTCGTACTTCACGCTCTACGAAAAGAACCCCGACGGCATGATGTGCGTGGAGAGCGACGACTGCACGCCGGGCTCCACGTGCCGGGGCGGCGTCTGCGGCGATCTCCAAGGCCCCTTCAAGGTGGCCGCCGAAGAGGCGTGGGTGATGGGCGACAACCGCAACAACAGCCACGACTCGCGCAGCTGGCGCGGGGGGCTCGGCGCGGGCGTGCCCTTCGATCACATCAAGGGACGCGCGATGTTCGTGTGGATGAGCTTCGGCCCCGGCGGCGGCATCGCGCAGGATCGCCTCTTCGTGAACGTCATGGGGCGCCCGAAGCTCCCCGGCGCCCACGAGGCGGCCCTGCACGACGGCCTCGAGAAATGCCTCCGCGAGCGGCCCCCCGTCTCCGAGACGACCCCGCCGCCCCCGCCGGCGCGCCCTCAGTCCAAGCGCCGCTGAAGCCGCGTCGGCGCGTGGGAGCGCAGTCTCCCCGGCAGCGCGTCGGCGGTCTTGTCCCCGCGCGGTCAACGCGGCGAGTCATCCGGTCCAGGGCGACAGAGCAGACGGTGCGCCCGGGGCGCCGCGAGATCGAGCCGAAGAGGCCGAGGGGAGACGCCGGAGACGTGAGCAGCCTGAGTGCAATTTTCTGATGGGCGCTCGCTCGTTCACGCGCCACGCTTCACGTGCCCGAGGCGCCCGTGCGCCAGCCGCGTGCGCCTCGAACCCCGAACAGGAGTCAGGTGCATGAGCGACGCGATGTGGGCGCTGACATACAACCGCGAGAAGCAGCCGTGGGAGTCCACCGTCGGGCTGTCCAAGGATCAGGTCGAGCGCCCGGCGATCGACGAGGCCAGGGACTACCACGACCGCGCGAACGTCCTCGTCAAGCCGATCATGACGGGCTTCTGCGGCTCGGATCGCGGCATCTGGTTCCGCAGCGCCTTCAAGGACATGATCCTCTCGTCGCTCGATCGCGATCGGAAGGCGACGCGCACGATCGGCCACGAGCTGCTCGGCCGCGTGGTCGACCTCGGGACCGACGCGCGCCGGTCCTTCGGGCTGGCGATCGGCGACATCGTGTCGACCGAGAGCCACATCGCCTGCGGCGCTTGCTACCAGTGCCGCGTCGGCGACACCCACGTGTGCGCGGACGACAAGATCATCGGGATCAGCGAGGACGGCTGCTTCGCCGAGCTCGTCAAGCTGCCCGCGAAGAACCTGTGGCGCACCGACATCGCGAGGATCCGGCCCGAGGTCGCCGCGGTGCAGGAGCCGTTCGGCAACGCCGTGCACGCGTGCACCAAGGTGAACCTCCGCGGCAAGCGCGTGGCGATCTTCGGCTGCGGCACCATCGGCCTGTTCGCGATCGCGATCGCCCGCGCGATGGGGGCGATCTACGTCATCGGCGTGGAGCCGGCGGAGCGGAACGCCGAGATGGCCCGCCGCCTGGGCGCCGACGCGGTCCTGCGCCCGCACCGGTCGAGCCCCGAGCGACCCCACGCGAGCGATCCCGAGCTGACGGAGCGGGTCCGGAAGCTCACGGACGGCGTCGGCGTCGACGTCGTGCTCGAGATGAGCGGCGTGAACAGCAGCGTCAACAACGCGATCCACGCGGCGAGGCGCGGGGGCGACGTGATCCTCTTCGGCCTGAAGAGCGGTGACGCGGTGATCGAGAACTTCGACCGCCTCATCGTGGACGGCATCAGCCTCCACAGCGTGATCGGCCGGCGTATCTTCGAGACGTGGCACATCACGCGCCACCTGCTCGAGTCGCGCGATCCGAACATCCACGACCTCATCTGGGAGGTCATCCTGAACCGGGGCGAGGGGACGGTGTTCGACTTCGAGGACTACGACGCGGCGGCCTTCCAGGAGGCGATCGCGAGCCACCCGAAGGTGATCCTCCGCTACTGAGCCGCTCAGGCGACGACGCCGAGGCGCCGGCCGACCTGCCGGAAGGCGTCGATCGCCTGATCGACGTGCTCGGGCTCGTGCGCGGCGGAGAGCTGCACCCGGATGCGGGCCTCGCCCTTCGGCACGACGGGGTACGAGAAGCCGATGACATAGATGCCCTCGGCGAGCAGCGCCCTCGCCATCTCGTTCGCGAGCTGCGCCTCGCCCAGCATGATGGGCACGATCGGGTGGACGCCGGGCTTGATGGTGAAGCCGGCCTGCGTCATCCCCTGCCGGAACCGGCGCGCGTTGTCCATCACCCGCGTGCGCAGCGAGGGCTCCGCGTCGATGAGGTCGAACACGGCGATCGAGGCGCCGGCGATCGCCGGCGCGAGCGTGTTGGAGAACAGGTACGGCCGCGATCGCTGCCGGAGCAGGTCGACGATCGGCTGCCGGCCGGTCGTGAAGCCGCCGCTCGCCCCGCCCAGCGCCTTGCCCAGGGTGGAGGTGATCACGTCGACGCGGTGCATGACGCCGCAGAGCTCCGCGGTCCCGCGCCCCGTCGGCCCGATGAACCCGGTCGCGTGCGAGTCGTCGACCATCACCATCGCGCGGTACTTGTCGGCGAGATCGCAGATGGTATCGAGCTTCGCCAGGTACCCGTCCATCGAGAACACGCCGTCGGTGGCGATGAGCCGGAGCCGCTTGCCGGCCGTCGCGCGGAGGATCTCCTCGAGGGCGGCCATGTCCCCGTTCGGATAGCGGTGCCGCTCGGCCTTGCAGAGGCGGATACCGTCGATGATCGACGCGTGGTTCAGCGCGTCCGAGATGACAGCGTCCTCGTCGCCGAGGAGCGTCTCGAAGAGGCCGCCGTTCGCGTCGAAGCACGACGAGTAGAGAATGGCGTCCTCGGTGCCGAAGAAGCGGGCGATCCGGGACTCCAGCCGCCGGTGAAGGTCCTGCGTGCCGCAGATGAAACGCACGCTGGAGAGGCCGAAGCCGTGCGTGTCGATTGCCTCCTTCGCCGCCGCGATGACCGCCGGGTGCGACGACAGGCCAAGGTAGTTGTTCGCGCAGAAGTTGAGGACCCCAGCGCCACCTTCGGTCCGGATCACCGGCCCCTGCGGCGTCTCGAGGATCCGCTCTTCCTTGTAGAGACCCGCCGCACGGATGTCCTCCAACGCCCGTACGTACAGTGACCGAGCGACATCGAACATGACGTCGTTATAAAACGGGGCTGTCAGCGGGTCGACGGGGGAACGCCGTCCGGACACCCAGGGCGGCGCTGCTCATGGGCCTGAGCGCCAGCAGGCGATCCCGGACACGAGAGGCAGGATGCACGCGGCTTTGTCGCGCCGCGGCCCGGCCGCGGCCTACTCGATCCGGGAGGCCCGTGGCAGAACGGGCAGCGTCCAGCGCCGCGCGATCGCCGTGCGGCTCGCGTCGCGTGCGCCAGCGCGCGCCGCGCGAGCCGAGCGCACGAACGGCGCCCTCGGGAGGAGCAGGCATGACGGAAGCCAGGGGGGACTTCCGGCGAAGCGCCGGTGTGCTGTGCGCTGTCGCGTCGCTCGCGGCCGCCGCGAGCAACCCGGGCTGCAGCCGCGCAGAGGATCCGCCCGGACGGACCAGCGCGGGCTCCACCGGCGGAGCGCCAGGCGCGACCACGACCACGACGAGCGGTACGGGAGGCGGGGGCGGCGCGGGGGGTGATGCTCCCTATGCGGCTTTGCCGCTCGTCCCGGCGATCGCGTTCGACGCGACGCCGGATGCCGCCGGGGCTTACGTGTACTTCACCGGCCTCGGCGCGGACGGCAGGGCCGGCGTCTTCAGGATCGGCGCGCAAGGCGGCGCGGGCGCCGCCGAGATCGCGGCCGGTCCGCCGCTCGTGGCGCCGCTCGGGATCGCGACGAGCGCGGACGGCGGTCGCGTCTTCGTGGCCGATCCAGGCGCAGGCGACCCGGCGCTCGACGACGCGGGCGCCCTCTTCGCGATCGATCTGCCCGGCGGCGCCGTCGCCCCGATCGACGGCGGTGAGGGGCTGCTCGCGCGCGGCCTCGAGGTCGCCCGCGGCGCGGACAACGAGGAGCGGATCATCTTCTCGGGGCGCGCTCGCGATGATGGCCAGCCCGGCGTGTTCTCGCTGCCGGCGCGCGGCGGCGAGGTGTCGGCGCTCGCCAAGGGGAGCCCGCTCGTCGACCCGAGCGGGATCGCGGTAGCCGGCCGGGGCGACGTCTTCGTGTGCGACACCCTCGCGAGCCCCGACAAGACGGCGACCATCTTCAGGATCGAGGACGGCTTCGTGAGCCCGTTCGCGACCGGGCTCCACGCCGGTTATCCGTGCGGCATCGCGCTGACGCGCGACGACGCGGCGCTGCTCGTGCTCACGCGCGACCCGACCCGAGGCGCCGACGAGGTCGTATGGATCGAGGTGGCGTCCGGGGCGCGCTCGGCGACGTCCGCTGGCGCACCGGGCCACGACGAGCCGGGCGGGCTGCACCGGGCGAGGGGCGCCGACGTCTTCGCGTTCGTCGATCACAGGGCCCAGGAGCAAGGCTCGGTGTTCCTGCTCAGGCAATGAGCTGCAGAGGAGCGATGGGAGGACCCGCACGCATGATCCACCGACCGTCACGCGCCGTCGCCGTCTTCACGGCGTTCGTCGCGCTCAGCGCGCCTGGCCTCGCCGCAGCGTCGAGCCACCGCGAGGCGCCGGCCATCGCGAGGGATCCGGCCGCCGACAACACCGACCTGTACGCGTGGGTGGAAGGCGGCAACCTCGTGATCCTCGCGAGCTACATTCCGCTCGAGGAGCCCGCCAGCGGGCCGAACTTCCACGGCTTCTCGGACGACGTGCTCTACGAGGTGCACATCGCGCGCGGGCCGTCGAGCCTCGAGGACGCGCTGACATACCAGTTCCGGTTCTCGACCAGGCCGTACCTGGCGGCGGATCCGGCGGGGCTGACGCCGGCGCCAAGCGGCGGCAACGAGTTCTTCTCGCAGCTCGCCGGCGGGGAGCAGACGTACACCGTGACGAAGATCGAGGGCGGAGCGTCGACCGTGCTCCTGAGGGACGCCCCGGTCGCGCCGCCGAACATCGGGAGGAGGACGAACCAGCTCGCCTACCGGATCACCGGCGGCGGTTACCCGGCCTTCGCGACGTCCTCGAAGTTCCTCAAGCAGATGGCGGGCGGCGCGGGGCGCGCCTGGGCCGGGCCGCGCGACGACGGCTTCTACGCGGATCTCGGCCGCGCGTCCGATCTGGCGGGGCTGTGCCCGCTCCTCGCGGCGCCGAACCCGTCGTGCACCGCGCGCGACAACCTCGCCGGCTTCAACGTCCACACGCTCGCGCTCGAGCTCCCTCTCGCGGCGGTCAACGGCGGCGCGGAGCCGACGCCGGGGCCGAGCGACCGGCAGACGCTCGGCGTCTGGGCCTCCGCGAGCCGCCGCAAGGTGCGGATCCTGCGCGCGAACGGCAAGGAAGATGGCCTCGGTCCCTGGGTCCAGGTGTCGCGTGTCGGTCTGCCGCTGATCAACACCTGGATCATCGGCCTGCAGGACAAGGACAAGTACAACCGCGCGCACCCGCGCGACGATCTCGCCAACTTCGGGGCCTACTTCCTGAACCCGATCCTGGTGCGCGACGCCGAGTTCGCCGGGCTCTACCAGGCAGGCCAGCCGCTCGCGGCCTTCGATCCCGAGGCGCTGAAGCAGAGCCGGACCGACCTCATCGACACCTTCAACCTGAAGCCCGCGAGCCTCGGAGGGCACAGTTTGGAGACCGTCGGCGACGTGCTCCGGATCGATCTGGGCATGCCATCGGGCTTCCCGAACGGCCGCGCGCTGGTCCCCGGCGCGGATCACGAGCAGACCGACGTCACCGACGCGGTGCTCACGCTCGTCCTGACCGGCGCGCTCGGCGCGACGGCGGGCGACGGCGTCGCAGCGAACGACGCGCGGTTCCTCCCGGCCTTCCCTTACCTCGCGACAGCCTGGGAGGGCGCGACCCAGGGCCACTTCCGGCCCTGAGCCGCCCGGCGTGGCGCCGCGCGCAGCTCGGCTGTCACGGCGCCGCGCACCGCATCCCGCACACGCCGCCGACGGCGCTCCCGCGCCCTCGTCGAACACACGCTGCGCGGCACTCGCCGTCGCGCGTGCAGGCCTCGCCCTCGGCCTTCGGCGCCACGCAGCGCCCGTCCACGCAGCGCACGCCGGCCGCACAGAGCCCACCGAGGCAGGCGGCGCCGGCGGGGGGTAGCGCTGCCTCGCTGCAGCGCGCGTCGACGCAGCGGCGGCCCCGCCCGCAGGCCGCGTGGGCCTCGCACCGGCCGCCGAGCGGGAGGTCGTCCGCGCACGCGCGCCCGGCGCAGTGGCCGCGGCACTCGGGGTGCGCCTCGGCGTAGCGCGTCTGCCGGGTGACCGCGGCGAGCGCGTCGACGGAGAGGCCGCAGGGCCCCGCGGCGCGCGGGGGGCGGCAGGTGCCCGCGTCGGTGGGGCCGGCGCCGTCGCAGCGAAGCCCGCCCGCGCACTCGAGCGACGACCGGCAACGGGCCCCCTCGTCGAGCGCGCCCCGCACGATCCCCTCGCACGCGGGCGGGACCGGGGCGGCGAGCGGAGAGACCCAGTCGCACCCATCGAGCGACCGTTCCATCGCCTCGACACAGCGGCCCACCTCGTCGGTCGATAGCGTCACCGCCCGCGTGCGCACCGCGAGGCTCAGCGCGCGCGCACACTCGGCGGCAGCGTGGAAGCCCGCGGCGCCGCCGCAGCACGCCGCCTTGCGCCGCGCGGGCAATGCGTGAAGCGCGTCGCACAGCCGGGCCGCGAGCGGCTCCGGCGCGCCCTCGGCCTTCCCGTAGACGGGGGTGATCTCGTCGCCCGGCAGGTTATCCGCAGGCCCTGCCGGCGAGGGCGCTGTGGTCGCGCCCGCCTCCGGCGAGGGCGCCGCGGCCGCATCCGCCTCCAGCGAGGGCGCCGCGGTCGCGCCCGCCTCAGGCGAGGTGCGGCGAGCACACGCCGCGCAGAGGTGCAGGATCAACGCCGCGGCGCAGAGCCGCTGCAGGCGGTCGCCATCCGTCTGGACAGGCAATGCGATCTCCTCCGCGCTGCGCGCTGCTGGTCGATCGAACGATGCGCTGGAGCGGCGAGCTTGCCGGCGCAGACAGGCGAGGCAAGCTCTTTCGCGATCGGATCGAGCCGGTAGTGCCCCCCAGGTGAGTCGCGGCTCGCCCAGGGCGGAGCTCCAGCGCGAGGGGAGGTCAGCGCTCCGATGCTGCGACGAACGGGTTGCCTCTTCGCCTGCGCTGCCCTGACCGGAAGCCTCGGTTGCACCGAGCGCCCGCACGCCGAGGCCGTCCCGGCCGCGACGGTATCGACCGGGCGCGCCGCCGAGGCACCGGCGCCCTCGAGCCTCGACGCGGCGCGCGCGCTCGCCCTCGCAGCCCCAGCGGGTGCGAGCGCCGTCGATCGCGAGATCGAGGCGCTGTCCCGACGGCTCGCGAAGGCGCCCGGCGGCGCGGATCTCTGGAGCGCGCTCGGCCGCGCGTGGCTCCGAAAGGCGCGCGCCTCGGGCGATCCGTCGCTTTACGGCCGGGCTCACGCATGCGCGGAGGTCGGGCTCGCGCTGGCCGCGGGTGATCGCGCGTCGCTCAACCTGCTCGGCCTCGTGCTGATCCACGAGCGCAGGTTCGCCGAGGCGCGCGACGCGGCGGAGCGGGTCCTCTCACGCGACGAGGGCGACGCGCTCGCGCTCGGGACGCTCAGCGACGCCGCCCTCGAGCTCGGCACCTTCGAGGTCGCGACCCACGCGGCGCAGCGGATGGTCGACCAGCGGCCCGGCCTGCCGTCCTACGCGCGGGCCGCACACCTCCGGTGGCTCCAGGGCGACGCGGCGACGGCGAAGCGGATCATCCGCCTCGCGATCGACGCCGGCGACCCGGGCGATCCCGAAGCGCTCGCGTGGACCCTGACCCAGGCGGCCATGATGTTCTGGCACGAGGGCGACCACGAGGGCGCAGACCTGGGCTTCGAGCGGGCGCTCGCCGCGCAGGCGGGGTATCCGCCGGCGCTCGCCGGCAGGGCGCGCGTCGCGCTGGCCCGCGGCGCGTGGGGCCGCGCCGTCGAGCTCCTCGAGCGGGCCCACCAGCAGAGCCCGGACGTGGAGACCGCGTGGCTGCTCGGCGACGCCAGGATGGCTGCAGGCGACCACGCCGGCGCAGCGCGGGCCTACGCCAGCGCGGTCGACGCGGGGCGGCGGTCGGACCGCCGGACCCTCGCGCTGTACTACGCGACCAAGGGCCTGGAGCGCGACGAGGCGCTCCGCCTCGCCGCCGCGGAGCGCGCCGTCCGCGCAGACATCTACACCGAGGACACCCACGCCTGGGCGCTGTACCGCGCCGGCAAGCTGGCTGAAGCGCGCGCGGCCAGCGACAGGGCGCTGGCGCTCGGCACGAGGGACGCGCGCCTGCTCTACCACGCGGGGGCGATCCGGATCGCGCTGGGGGACCTGGCACAAGGCGAGCGGCTCGTGCGGGACGCGCTCGATCTGAACCCCAGTTTCGACATGACAGGAGCCGCCGAGGCCGAGCAGCTCCTCGCGCGTCGCAAGGCCCCTCGCGGCCTGGCGCGGTGACGGCCTGTGCGAGGAGCAGCGCGCGAGGCGCGCTGGGGGTGAGCACGAGAGGCGTGCCCTTGGTGGTGAGAGCTCGCGAGTCCGGCTGAGCGGGGACTCGACCTCAGGTGTCGTATTTGACGGTCGACGGGACCACCAGCGGTGGAGGAGCGATCGCGGGTTGCGACGGCGCCGGGGCGGACTCATCGGTGGGGCTCGATCCTGGCTGGCTCTTCGGTGGCTGGCCGTGGAGCTCCCGCAGCCGGGCGGGCGCGGGCTCGATCGCTGTCGGGGCCTCATCTCCTCCCGTCTCGCCCGCCGCGACGGGGGGCACGCTCACCGCGGGCGGCGGCGGCACGAACATCCTCGGCACCTGGATGGAGCGGGCGATCGACGCGACCTCCGGGAAGCTCGTGGCCATCCGCTCGACAAACGCCGCACGGGCCGCATCATCGGGGGCACTCGCCGAGGCGTTCGCGACCCGCAGCGCCGACCAGAGCTCGTAATACCAGGCGGAGAGGGAGGCATGCGCTTCCAGCAGGTCACGAATGGTATCCTCGGAAACGATGATGTTCTTGCCCATGGGCGAGAGGATACATGACCGAGCGACGCCTCCCACCTCGTTCGAGCGGCCCAACACCTGAGGAGCGGGTGCCGGACCCGACCTCAACGCGCGCGGCGCCCGGCGCGCTCCGCGGCCCCGGGACGCCGCGCGACGACGCCACGTCGCTCAGGATCGTCTCCTATAACGTCCGCTACTTCGGGCACGGCACGCGGGGCATCGCCTCGACAAGCGCCGCCATCACCCGGATCGCGACGACGCTCGCGCGGATGTCCCCGCTGCCCGATCTCGTGTGCCTCCAGGAGGTCGAGACCCAGTCGCTGAGGTCCTCGACGATGAACCCACGCTGGCACCCGGAGGAGACCCAGCTCGATCGCCTGATGACCGAGCTGCACGCGGCGCTGGCGCAGGCAGAGCGGCGCGAGCGCTTCGTCGCCTACTACTTCCCCGCGCACACTTACAGGCTTACCTCGCGGACGAACATCTACACGACCGGGCTCGCGGTGCTCGCGCGCGACACATTCCACATCGGACACCACAACGCGGAGCGCCCGCACGACATCACCCATCGGCGGGGGGTCAAGAGCCTGAAGCAGACGCGCATCTGCGCGCACGTGTCGTTCGAGCACGAGAGCGGGCAGAGCTTCGATGTGTTCAACACCCACCTCAGCTTGCCGAGCGTGTTCTCGCGGGAATTCTGGACCGGCGATGCGCGGATGGGGTTCGGGCCGAATCAGATCGAGGAAGCGAGGGTGCTCGCCGATTTCGTCCGCCGCGAGCGCCGGAGCGACAACTTCGTGGTGGTCGGCGACTTCAACTCGCTGCCAGGCTCGCCGGTCGATCGTTTCCTGCGCGAGGAGACCGGCTTCGTGGACGCGTTCGCCAAGGTCCGCTGCTTCTCCGAGACCGAGGCGCGCGCCTTCCCGACGGCCGGCTTCATGAACCTCCGCATGCACCTCGACCACGTCTACTCGTCCGAGCGCCTCCAGTGGCTGGACTTCACGGGCACGCACCCGTTCGGGCACAAGGGAGCGTTCGCAGGGCTGTCCGATCACGTCCCCCTGATCGCGCGCTGCCGCCTGCCGGGCGCCGCCGGCTGACCGCCGCGCGGCGCTGCCGCCCTGGGCGCGGCGCGCCGGCCGCTCACCCCGGCAGCCAGAGCAGGTCGTCCATGATGGGCTCGAGGCACGCGGAGATCTGCGGGCCGAGATCGCCGCCGCACGCGAGCTTGCCGAAGCAGGCGCGGACCTCGTGCCGACCGCGGCTGTTCATCGCGCCGATCGCTCGCTCGAGCTGCGGACCGAGGCCGTCCTCCAGGCTCTGCCGGCAGGCGTCGTAGTCGAGGTCACCGCACCCCGCGAGGCGGCCGCAGAGGACGGCCATGTACGGCGCCAGGTCGGCGCGCGGGAGCGTGGTGGCCGTCATGGCGTCGGAGCCGCAGCGGCTCACCTCCTCCGCATAGGCGGCGGTGAAGGGATCGCCCTCGAAGCGCCGCAGCGCTGCCAGCGAGCACTCCGAGGTCGCGCGGAGCATCTTCGGCGAGGCCATCGTCGTCATCTGCGTGCACTGGTCGAACTTCGGCCAGCCCTTCGCCTGCTCGGTGGCCCGCTGGTAGAGCTCCTCGAGGTACACGCACCAGGCACGCTGAGCCTCGCGCTGCTCGCGCTGCTCGACGCTCGCCCCCGGCGCGCCCTGCCCATCGGGCGATGCCTGCGCGGGTCGCGCGGGCGCCTTCGCGGAGACGGCCGGTGGCGACGCGCCGCCGCATCCCGACGCGAGGGCCGCGGAGATCAGCGAGGCCGCGCCGAGCATGGAGACGGCGGCGCGGAAGCTGCGTTCATGGATTGTGCCTTTCACGGGAGCCCCCCTTCGTCGAACAGGCTGCGCAGCAGCTTTCCTGGCCCATCGAGGCCACGCGCGTGCAGAACCGGCCCAGCGACGTCCACGTGCACAGCCCAGGCCACACGCGCGCCGGCCGAAGCGGCGTCGGGCGAGCGGAGGCGCTCGGGGCGCGCGGCGGCGGAGCGGCGCGCGGTCTTTGCTCGATCAGCGGCCGGCCCGAGAGCCGGGCCGCTGACCGATGAGCAGCTTGAGCTTGAAGAGCGCGCCGATCTGCCCACGGTCCATGGCGATGCGCGGGAAATTCAGGGGGTCGAAGGACGAGAGCATGCAAAGGCCGGAGTTGTTGGTGAAGCCGATCTCGAAGCCGGCCTCCTTCACGGCGCGATGGAAGGCGCCGCACAGGCTGTATCCGACGGGGTACGCGACCGCATACACGGCCTCGTTCAGGGCGTCGGAGAGCACGCGGCGGGAGCGCGCAAGATCGCGAGTGGCCTCTTCGGGCGAGAGCGTCTGGAGGACACGATGGCTGTGCGAGTGCGACTGCACGTCCATACCCGCCCGGCGCAGCGCCCCGATGTGGTTCCAGTCCATGATCGTCCTGGTCGCGAGCGCGCGCTCCTCGCCGAGGTCGATCGACACCCCCGTGGCGCGCTCGATCTCGTCCCAGAGGCGTCCGATGTCGACCCCGAAGGTGCGCTTGATGGTCTGGCAGACGAGCATCGCCGCGGCGATCGGGTCGCGCAGCGGCTCGAGCACGAGCGTCGCTGGGTAGGCGATCTCGACGCGCGCCCGACGGCACCGGTGCATGAGGAGCGCGACGCGATCCCACCAGAAGAGGCGGCCCCTGTCGGGGTACCCGGTGGCGATGAAGAACGTGGCCGTGACCCCCGCGCGCTCGAGGAGGGGCAACGCGACGTCGTGGTTGTCACGGTAGCCGTCGTCGAACGCGACCATGACGGGGTTCGGCGGGAGCTTCCGCCCCTTCGCGAGGAGCCGCACATCCCGGAGGGACACCACGGTGCCGTGCGTCTTGATGACCGCGAGCTGCTCCTCGAACTCGCGCGCGCTCACCTCGGCGACCCCCGGATCGAGCTCGTCCACCTCCGAGACTTCCGCGATGCGGTGGTAGGTGAACACGGAGAGCACGGGCAGCCGAAGCTTCGCGCGCAGCCAGAGGAAGCGATCCAGGAGCCCGAGGGTGTCGAGCACCCCGGCAGCCAGAACACGACGACCGCGCGGCAACCTCCGGCGAATCCACGTCAGTGGGTGTGCGACGACGTACACGAGTGTATTCCAGCACACAATCGGCGTTCGTGCTTGCTCTCGAGACCGGCTCCGACGGAGAAGCTTCTGCGCTTCCGGCGGGTGGGCCGCCGACCGGGGGAATCCGGCGCGGCAGGGATCCCGCTAAAGTGGCGCCCGATGTTCTCGACGGACGCGGACGCCCCCCCGGACGCCTCCCAACCTGGGTCGGACCTACCTCAACCTGGGTCGACAGGCGTGGACGTACCCCAACCTGGGTCGGATGCACCTCAACCTGGGTGGGACGGACCCCAACCTGGGTCGGACCTACCTCAACCTGGGTCGACAGGCGTGGACGTACCTCAACCTGGGTCGGACGATGGCCCCCCGTCGAAGCCGCCCTCGCCCCAACCTGGTTCGGTCTCGCCTCAACCTGAGTCAGTCGCGGCGCCTCTGTCGACGAAGCCGCTCTCGCCGCTCGGCACCGCCGGAGTTGCGCTGGCGACAGCAACCATCCTGTTTGCGCTGGGGGTGTACACCGTCGAGACGAGCCTGCCCGAACTGGCGGCACGCAGCCGAGCGCCTCGACCGGCGATCGTGACCACCGGCGGTCCTGTCAGCCTCACCGCTGTGGCTTCAAAGCAAGCAGCCGTCCCCGTGCAGCTGGCGAGCGCGACCGGCGCCACGGCACAGCCGACGCCGACCGCATCCCCGACGCAACGTGCTGAGGCTGCGCCACCTCCAGCACTGCCAAGCATCGAGGCTGCGCCACCTCCAGCACCACCAGCCACCGAGGCAGCAGCATCTCCAGCACCACCAGCCACCGAGGCAGCAGCACCTCCAGCACCACCAGCCACCGAGGCAGCAGCACCTCCAGCACCACCAGCCACCGAGACGGCAACCCTTCAACAACAGCCATCCGTCGACGCTGCAGCGACGACTCCGCCGACCCCGAGAAAGGGCCACGGCCTGCTCAAGCTCAACTCCTCCCGGAATGCGACCGTCTACGTGACGGGCGTGCCCGTGGGGCCCAGCGAGCGACCCGTCGAGGTGCGTTGCGGGCGCTTCTTCGTTCGACTCGGCGAGCCGACGCGCGACGGCACGCGATGGCTCACCGAGGGCAAGACCGTCCGCGTCAAGTGCGGTGTGCTGACGGAGGTGAGCTTCTGAGCTCGCCCGCCCCGCTCTCGGCGGTCGCGAGGACGAGGTAGGTCACCGAAGCTGCGCCCGCGCCGAGGAGCGCATCTCGACACGCGGCGAGCGTGGCCCCCGTGGTGGCCACGTCATCGATGAGCGCGACCCTCCGGCGCTGGACGCGCTCAGGCGCGTGCACGCGAAACGCACCTGCCACGTTCTGAAGGCGGAGATCGCGCGGGAGCTGCGCCTGCTGCGCGGTGGGACGGACACGGCAGAGGGCCCGTGGGGCGAATGACACCGCGAGTCCGTCAGCGACGTGCGCGGCCAGCAGGGCGGCCTGGTTGTACCCGCGCTCGGCGAGACGACGCGGATGCAGCGGCACCGGGACAACGACGTCAACGCGCATCTCCGCATCGCGCGCCGCGTAGAGCATCAACCGGCCGAGCGGGCGGGCGAGATCCGGACGATCTCCATATTTGAAGCGCCGGATCCCCTCCGCAACCGCCCCTCCAAACGGAGCGAACGCGACGAGAGGTGCCCCCGCCACGGCGCGCGTGCCCGCTCCTCGCGGCGCCCCCTCTGCGTAAGGCACGGAGGTCCGCGCGCAATCGGCGCAGAAGACCGAGGCATCCGCGATCGGGGTGTCACAGCCCGCACAGGCCGGCGGGCTGAGCGTGCGCGCAGCGACGGCGACCACGGAGCGGACTGCGGCGACGAGGGCGCTGGAAGGGCTCATGAGATACCAGTGCGATCTTCGTCGTGAGTGGACGTGCGGTTGCGTGGGCGCACGAAAGAAGATCTCTTTGCAAACGACGCGCGGTACGATCGCGATCGTCGTGGTTCACGTCCTGAAATTCCGGCGCTCTACCAGCTGGCGGAGGGGCCCCCGTTGAGCGCGTGGAGATGGACAGATGAGCGTGGCGTCCAGCGGAGCCTGAGCACCGCCGAGCTGCGCCGCGCGCTGGCTGCCGGGATCATTCCAGGCTCCACGCTCGTCTGGCGCAAGGGCATGGACGCGTGGGCGCCCGCGTCCAGGCTTCCGGAGCTCGCCGACGCCACCCAGCTCCGGCGCAAGCCCGAGGCGCGCACCGCGGCACCCGAGGGCCCGGCCGCCGAGGCCGAAGAGGCCGCTCGCGAGGACGGCGCCGCGCTGGAGATCGAGCTCATCGAGGATCTGGGTCCGGCGCCCGCCCGCAGCGGTCAGCCCATCGGCCCGGCGCCTGCGGAGAGGTCCGCGAACGGGCGGAAGCCGGCGCCGCAGCACGCGAGCCGGGCGACCACGCGACCGCAGCCGCCTCCCCCGCCGCCGCGCAAGCGCGAGTCCATGAGGACGCTCACGGGCGTCGAAGCGCCGGCAGACGCGCCGGCCAGCGGACAGAACGCGCCGATCGTCGTGCCGGCCGCAGGCGGAACGTTCGATGCGGGGGTCGCCCGCGCGATCACCCAGCTGCCCCGTTACGACGGTCCCTCGCCCGGCGACCAGGGAACGACCGAGATCCCACGCGCGCCGAAGCTCCCCTCGGCGGCGGAGGAACCCGAGGAGACCTCGGCGGGTCAGCGCCCTGTCGCAGACGCAGGCAGCGCCGGCGCGACGACGGATGGCGATCAGCCGGCGCCGCCGAAGCGCGCGGCCGGCACGGCCGCGCCCAGCAGCCCGGGTGCAGCGCCGAGAGCCGCGGGCGGTACGACGCCGCGCGCGGAGGCGAGACCGCCCCGGCCGCCGCCTCTCCCCCTCGATCGCGACGCGGCGCTGGCGGGCGCTGCACCGCAGAACGACGGGCGCGGCGGAGCGACGACCGGCGCGGATCAGGGCGCCGGCAAGCCCCTCTCGGCGACGCCACCGGCGCCCTCGAGCCCCGGCCGCGCCACGAAGCGCCCCGCGCCGACGGGGAAGCGCTCCGTGCCGCCACCTCCAGTTCCGGTCCGGTTCCCCGCGGTCGCCGCGAGGCGGCCTGCTGGCCCGCGCGCGCCTGAAGCGTCGGATCAGACGGCGGCCGGCGCCAAGGCCCTCGTCCGTCTCGGAGCGCTCCCCGCGCCGCCGCCGCGCCCCCCTGCGGACGCGCCTCGCGCCACGCCCTTGGTGGCAGCGCCCCCCGCGCCGTCGACCCCGCTGGCGACGCCGACCTTGCCCCTCGCTGGGCCGACCCCGCCGGCCGAAGCTGCGCCTGTCACGGTCGCCGCCCCCACGGCGATGGCGTCGCCTGGATCTCGCCCTGCGAGCCCAGCGACGTCCACCGACGGTCCCTCGCCCCGCAGCGCCGAGGACACGCCGGCCAGCGACGGCCGCGATCGCAGCGACGCCCCGGAGCCCTCCACCACGGTGCTGCACCGCGAGACCCCGGAGCTCCCGACGCCGCCCGTGCCCAGCGAGACGAAGCGCTCTCCGCTGGCCGCCGAGGCGCCGATGGGGCGCCGCGAGTACGCGACGATCCCGTCGGTCGGCGTCGGATCGAGCGCGTCGCAGGGGCAGGGGCAGGGGCACTCGGCGATGCGCTCGTGGCTGGGGCTGCCGGGGCTGCCGAACCCGCAGCGCAGCGCGGCGGCTGCGGACGCGCTCCAGGCCTCGGGCCAGCGCTCGGATCGGGGCTCTGTCCCCGGATCGGGCAACGGCCCGACAGCGCTCAACCCGCGCGCGCTCGCGGCGCGACGCGGCGACGGCAAGGGGCTCTCTGCAGCGGTGACCGTGCCGGTCTCGTCGCTCGTCGGCCTCTGCGGGGCAGCGGTGCTCATGAGCGTCGTCGCCTTCTTCGCGGGTCGCCGCTCCGTCACGACCGCGCACCAGTCGCCGGTCGGGACGGCGCGCGCAGCGCTCGGCGCAGCGCAGGACGCCGCGCGCTCGGCGATCCCCGTCCCGCCGAAGCCTTGCTGGGTGGCGCGTCAGCCCCAGCCATGGGCGCCGCTCGTTGCGAAGAGCATCCCCTTCGAGGTCACGGCAACGAAGGGCGGCAAGCTCGTGGTGGGGTACGCGAAGAGCCCCATGGAGGCCGTCGGCCTCGAGATCGATCCCGCGACCGGGCAGCGGAGCGAGCGGTTCTCGAACCGAGAGGCCGCCGACATCGTGAGCATCTCGCCGGTCGAGGAACGCTTCACCGTCCTCACGGCAGCGCAGCAGGCCATCCGCTCTCCTGTCAGCGTGCCGGGGCCGAGGTCGTTCGTCGTCGGTCTGGCGAACGGCGCTCTGGTGGCGGCCGATGCTCCCGACGCCGCCCCCTCCCCGCTCTGGCCGGTGCAAGGGGATGAGCCGCTCGAGGCGCCGCGCGCGCTCGCCGCCGGCGCCGGCGGCTACGCCGTCGCGTTCCGCCGCGAGAAGGCCGTGTGGGCAGGCTGGCTCGACGCCGAGCGCAAGCCCGTCGGCGAGCTCACCCGGGTGACCGGCTCCGGAGGCTCGATCGGCAAGCCATCGCTCGGATGGAACGAGCGCGCGCTCGCCGTCGTCTTTGCCGATCGTCCAGCGGATGGACGATGGGAGATCCGCGCCGGGCAGGCCGCTCCGGGCACCATTCCCAGGTCGACCCAGGTGATCCCGCTCCCTTCCGGCGGCCCCGGGGGAGACGCCTTCGCGCCGGATATCGCGGGGCTCGGCGATGGACGCTGGCTCCTCGTGTGGACCGAAGGCCCTCCGGGGAGCCGCGCCATGCGCGCGCAGACCCTCGCCGCCGACTTCTCCCCGGTCGGGGATCCGATCGCGCTCTCGCCGCCGGCCGGCAACTTCGGGCAAGGCGTGCTCGGCGTATCGTCGCGATCGGGCTACGTGGGCGTGGTGTTCCTCTCGAAGCCTGCCGCGAGCTATGAGCTCTGGGGGGTCATCCTCCAATGTGGGTGACGAGGCCGCCGGCCCGCGCGAGCCAGCTCCGCGCGGCGGCGCTTGCGCTGCTGCTGGTCGCACCGCACGCACCCTTGCTCGCCGCATGCACCGCGCAGGTCTCGCTGCTCGATCAGGGGCGGGCCCTGCGCACGGGCAAGCAGCCCTACGACGAGTTCTTCGAGGCCACCCGGGCGCTCCGCGACGAGTCGCTGAAGGCCGAGGAGCTCTCGAACGCCGCGCCGACCGAGCTCTCGCGCGCGCTGGGGCTCGATCCGAAATCGGACGGCAAGGCGGCGCTCGAAGCGGCGCGCGCGCGCGCCGCGGAGCTCCGCGCGGCGGGCGTGCTGCTCCAGGTCGAGCTCGTGCCAGAAGCGCGGATCGTGAGCGCCCGAGGCGGGCGCTCGCTGGACGCGGAGGACAGGAACACCATCGCGGCGTTCGAGGCGTCCTTGAAGAGCTCCCTCGCGACGTCGAAGCAGCTCGGCGAGCTGTCGAACCGCGCCGCGGAGCTCGAGAAGAAGCGGGCGTCGCTGGCGGCCACGTGGGCAGAGGCGCTCGCGGACGATCCGCAGCGTCGCGAGGTGAAGCACGAGCTCGAGGCGGCCGAGCGCGTGATCGCGGAGGCGGGCGCGGCCGCGGATCGACACGCCGGCAGGGCGTCGAAGCTCACGCTCGATCTGGTGCTCGCCGTCGATTCGGGCGACGCTCCGGCGCGGCAGGGCGCGGCGAGCCGATCGCCGCCGAAGCAGCCCGCCAGGAGCGTGAAGGCGCCGCCGCGGCGCGGGAGCAGCGCAGGGGCCGCCCCGAAGCCGCCGAAGCCACCGACGTCGCACGGCGAGGACGATTTCGATCCCTGACGTCGTCAGCATGGCGCACGGCGCGCCAGCTGTCCCCGCCGGACGCCGGGGCTTCGGGGAGAGCGGAGCCGCTTCCCCACTTGTCCGACGCGCATCGGGACGCCTATCCTCCGCGAGCGATCCAGGAGCGTGGCCCGCCTGAACGCCGCGGTCCTGGCCGCACATCTGCAGTCCGACGACCCCGCGCTCCAGCCCTCCTCGCTGATGATCCGATCCCTGCCGTTCGCCTCCATCGCTCTGGGATCGGCGCTCCTCGCGCTCACGTTCGCGCCCAGGAGGGCGGCGGCGCAGGCGTCGCCGCAGTCCGAGGCCTTGGCCGTCGGCGGGTTCACGTTCCGCCCCTCGGTCGAGTTCCGGCTCCGCGGAGAGTTCCGCCGGTACCCGGTCGACACGGGCGGCGACGTCTACAGCTCGAACGCGGTGCTCGCCGAGGGCTTCGGAGGCGCGCTGCCGCCGCTCAGCGACACGGGCAACGTCGTCAAGACACAGTGGTTCTTCGCCCAGCGCGCGCGCCTCGGGCTGACCGTCGAGCGCGGCCCCGTCACGGGCGTCGTCACGCTGCAGGACGCGCGGCTCTGGGGGAACGACGACGCGATCTTCGTCGGGCCGGGTGAGCCGGCCCTCCCGGAGACAGCGCCCTACGAGGCGTACATCGATCTGCGCACACGCTCGGGGCGCCGCGCCTTCCTCCGGCTGGGCCGGCAGCGGATCGCGTGGGGCGATGGCCGCCTGGTCGGAGCCGACGACGAGACGCTCACCGGGCGATCGCTCGATGCGGTGCGCGCAGGGCTGCAGCTCGGCAACGTCGACATCGAGGCGATGGCCGTGCTCCTCGCTGCGCCAGGAGGCGCGCCGCCCGAGGTGGCAGGGACGCGCAAGCCCATCGCCGCCGGGACAGGCGCCCAGCTCTACGGCCTGAACGCGATCTGGCGGCTCGCTCCCCTGCTCCACCTCGAGGCCACGGCGCTCGCGCGCATCACCCGGGAGCCGCGCCCGACCTGGCTCACGCCCGGCGACACGGTCGTCCTCGACGCGCGCGTCTCCGGCGATCGCCGGGGCTTTCGCTACGCGGTCGAGGGGGCGTACGAGCTTGGCCGTGTGGCCACGTTCGCGGCCGACCGCGCTCTCGGCGCGTTCGCGGCCGCAGCGCGGGCAGAGCTCGAGACGGCGCTCCCCGCCCACCTCACCTTCAGCGCCCGCGGCGCCTACGCGACGGGCGACGATGGCGCGCTCGAGGTGGGCGAGACGCAGCGCCGCTTCGATCCGATCCTGCCCGACGCCCAGAACAACCACGGCCCCATGGGGCTCTACGCGTGGTCCAACGTGATCGAGGGGGGCGGAAGCGTCCGCGCCTCGCCCTTCGACCCGCTGACCGTCTCCGCCGGATACACGTTCGTCGGCCTCGCCTCTCCAAGGGGCAGGTGGGTGACAGCGCGCCTCCTCCCTGTCGGCGCCGCCAGCGACAACGAGAGCCGGGTGCTGGGCCACGAGATCGACGTCTCGCTCGCCTTGCAGCCATGGGAGCCGCTGCGCCTCGCGCTCGGCTACGGCCTGTTCATCTTCGGTGACGGCGCCCAGGCGATCTTCACGAAGGCGAACCGCGCGCACAACGACGGCCGCCCAGCGGATCTGCAGCAGTGGGCGTTCCTGCAGGCAACGCTGACCGCCCCCTGAGGCGATCCGGGGAGTACGCCGGCCGCGCGCGCCGCTTTTCTGCTGGGGAAGGGAATCGAGGGGGCTCGGGGCGCCGCATCGTGCCGCGCGGCGCCGCAGGTACGCGGGGGGTGGCTCCCGAGGCGTCGGGTGCCACCCCCGCGCTTCGGGATCAGGTGCTCGGGGCGGGCTTCGGGGTGCCGAAGATGCTGGCCGCCCGGCGCTTCTCCTTGGCGGCGCGATCCCGATCGCTGTAGCTCGGGATCACGACGCGCTGGCGCTGCGGCAGCTCGCGGCCCCCGACGATGGCGTCGACCTCCTCGGCGTCCAGCGTCTCGCGCTCGAGGAGCGCCGTGGCGAGCCGCTCGAGGATCTCGCGGTTGTCCGTGAGGAGCTGCCGCGCCTCCGCGTGGGCGTCGAGGATGAACCGCCGCACCTCGTCGTCGATCTGGTTGGCGATCGTCTCCGAGTAGTCGCGGCGCCGGCTCGTGAAATCGCGCCCGAGGAACACGCTCTCCTCGTCCGCGCCGTACGAGATCGGCCCGATCACGTCGCTCATACCGAACTCGGTCACCATGCGCCGCGCGAGGTTCGACGCCTGCTTGATGTCGTTGCCCGCGCCCGTCGTGAACTGGCCGAACACGATCTCCTCCGCCACGCGGCCGCCCATCAGCACCGACAGCCGCGCCTTGGCGAAGTCGCGCGACATGCTGAGCCGGTCCTCCTTCGGCAGCTGCTGCGTGAGGCCGAGCGCCGGGCCGCGCGGGATGATCGTCACCTTGTGGACCGGATCCGAGAACTTCTCCAGGAGCTTCGCGACGAGCGCGTGCCCGGCCTCGTGGTAGGCCGTGGTCCGCTTCTCCTCGTCGCTGATGACCATGCTGCGGCGCTCGGCGCCCATCAGCACCTTGTCCTTGGCCATCTCGAAGTCGGCCATCGAGACGACGTCCTTGTCCTGACGCGCCGCGAGGAGGGCCGCCTCGTTGACCAGGTTCTCGATGTCGGCGCCGACGAACCCGGGCGTGCCCCGCGCCAGGATCTCCATGTCGACGTCCGGACCGAGCGGGACCTTCTTCGTGTGAACCCGGAGGATGCCCTCGCGGCCGCGCACGTCGGGGCGATTCACGACGATGCGCCGGTCGAAGCGACCAGGCCGCAGGATCGCGGGGTCGAGGACGTCGGGGCGGTTCGTCGCGGCGACGATGATCACGCCCTCGTTCGACTCGAAGCCGTCCATCTCGACGAGCAGCTGGTTCAACGTCTGCTCGCGCTCGTCATGACCGCCGCCGAGCCCCGCGCCGCGGTGGCGACCGACCGCGTCGATCTCATCGATGAAGATGATGCACGGCGCGTGCTTCTTGCCCTGCTCGAACAGATCGCGCACCCGGCTCGCGCCGACGCCGACGAACATCTCGACGAAATCCGAGCCGGAGATCGAGAAGAACGGCACACCCGCCTCGCCGGCGATCGCGCGCGCGAGGAGCGTCTTGCCCGTCCCGGGGGGGCCCATCATCAGGACGCCCTTCGGGATCCGGCCGCCGAGCTTCTGGAACTTCTTCGGGTCCTTGAGGAACGCGATGATCTCTTCGAGCTCGTCCTTCGCCTCGTCGATGCCCGCGACGTCGGCGAACGTCACCTTGTTCTGCGCCTCGCTGAGCAGCCGGGCGCGCGACTTGCCGAAGCTCATCGCCTTGCCGCCGCCGGCCTGGAGCTGGCGCATGAACAGATAGAACATCACGAGCAGGAAGACCGTCGGCAGGAGGTACATGATCGCCCCCGGCCAGAACGGCGACGTCTCCTCCTTCTCGAAGAACACCGCGACCTTGTTGTCGACGATCGTCTTCGTGATCTCGTCGGCGTTGTCAGGCCCGATCGTGACCTTCTTCGTCTTCGTCCCGCTCTTCGGGTCCTTGACCCAGAAGGTGTACTCGCGGTCCTTGATCGTGACCGACTCGACGTGCGGATCCTTGTCCTTGGCCTCGACCTGGACCTGGGCCATGAACTCGCTGAACGCGACTTGTGTGGCGGGCCGGGAATCCGGGCTCAAGAACTGCCAGATCGCCAAGAACATCATGATCAGCAGAACCCAGAGCAGCAGCGTCTTGTGCGATTGCTTCACGAGGACCCTCTAAGCTCGCGCGGCGAGCCGGCGTGTACTGAAATTGTACGCGTGTTCCAGTCAGCATGCCACCCGTCAGCTCGGTCGTCGACCGCAGGCGTCCCCGCGGTGACACAGCGAAAAAAGGGGACTCGACAGGGGCCGCGGGTGGGGTGCATGCGGTCAGGTCCCGCGACGCGCAGACCCGTCCTCGATAAGCACGCTGGACTCCTCTGGAAAGCCCACGGCGATCTCTTCGCCGCCGCGAACCCGGACGCGCAGCGGCCGCCCCAGCTTGCGAGCCCGCTCGATCGCGAATCGCTGCGCCCGACCGAGCGGAATCGACAGCGGCTCGCTGCCGTCGAGGACGTCTGGATCGCCGCCAAGCGGCCGATCTCGCCCGGCGACAAGCATGTCCGAGAGCGCGCAGAGGTGCTCGACGATCGCAGGCGACAGGTCCTCGAGGAGCGGGAGGAGCTCGCGGCGGACGCGGACGCGGGTGAAACGGGGATCCCTGTTGCTGGGATCCTCGGCGAACGCCAGTCGATGTCGGCCGAGGTGGGCGAGGACGTCGGCGCGGCGGGCCTGGAGCAAGGGGCGGATGAGCTCGATGCTCGCCGCCGACCCCGGCTCCTGGTCCTGGCACGCCGCGCCAGCGACGTCGGAAGGGAGCGGGGCGCGCGGCGGCAGGACGGCGAGCCCACGCGGCCCCGCGCCCCGCAGCAGGCGCAAGAGCACCGTCTCGGCCCGGTCATCCGCGGTGTGGCCGGTCGCGATCGCGCGGGCGCCGTACGCCGCCGCGGCAGCGGCCAGCGCGGCAAACCGGGCGGCGCGCGCCCTGGCCTGGAGGTTCGCGCCGGGAGCCACGTCCACGCGGGTCTCGGCGTAAGGGACCCCGATCTGCTCGGACAGGTCGCGCGCGATCGCGAGCTCGGCCGCGGCCGCGGCGCGGAGGCCGTGGTCGACGCCGTGCGCGACCACCTCGTGGCCGATCCGCCGCCGGAGCAGCGCCAGGACGTGCAGCAGGGCGGTCGAGTCGGGGCCTCCGGAGCAGGCGCAGAGCACGACGTCGCCGCGAGCGAGCAGCCGCTCGTCCCGGATCAGCCGCTCGGCGAGGCGGATCAGCGACGGGGGGTGCGACCGGCCCCGCCTGGGCGGCGGGGGAGGTCCAGCAGGAGGGCTCATCGCAGCTCGAACGCTTTGCAGAAGATGATCTCGTCGCGATCCTCGAGCGAGGTGCTCAGGTGCGGCGCGACCGGGTAGCCAAGCGAGCAACGAGGCCCGCGGCCAGGCGGCCCGGCGCCCGCCTCGTCGGGGTCAGGGGCCACCGGATCGAACGAGGCGCAATCGGGGCAGGCGAACACGAGACGATAGCGCTGCGCCTCTTCGCGGAGCCGATCGTCGAGGTGGTGAATCATCCCTGCCAGCGTAGCGCAAGCCGCCGGGCGACGGCGCCACGCGGCTGCGCACGGCCCTCCGGCCGAGCTCGACGGAGCAGCGCTCGGCGCGGCGAGCACGCCGGCATGCCCGCTCGGATCAGCGAGCGGATCTGCGGGCGCGGGAGAGCCTCACGATCGACTCGATATGGCTCGTCTGAGGAAAGAGCTCGACCGCCTCGATGTCCGTGATCTCGAAGCCGCCGCGGAGGATCCCGCCCAGATCGCGCGCGAGCGTGGCCGGGTCGCACGAGACGTACACGACCACGCGCGCGCTCGATGCGGCGATCGCGCGCGCCGCGCCAGGAGCCCCGCTGCGCGGCGGATCCAGCACCACGACGTCGGTGCGCGCCGGGATCGGGTACTGATCGGCGTCCGCCTCGATCGCCTTGCCGGCGAGGCCTCGAGCAGCGAGGTTCTGCCGCAGGCAAGCGACCGCTGCGGACGAGAGCTCGACGGCTGTGAAGGACGCGAGCCCCGGGGGGCCAGAGGCCGCAGCCCCGGCGGGCTCGGCGGCCGGGGAGGGTCGCTGCGCGCCGCGCGCGAGCAGCACGGAGAGCGTCCCACTGCCGGCGAACAGCTCCAGAACGTGCGGGGGCCGGGTGGAGTCGAGGTGGGCGAGCTCGGCGGCGCGGCGGGCGAGGACGGCCGCCCCCTCCTCGGACGGCTGCCCGAACCCGCCCGGCGCCAGGAACAGCGGCAGGCCGTCCGCTCCCAGGATCGCGGGCCGCGGATCGCCGAACGACGCGGCCTCGCGCGCGCCGTCGAGCGTGACGCGGGCCCCGGCCCACTCCCCGCGCGCCGTACGCTCGTCCAGCCGCTGCCACACGGCCGGCGGCAGCTGGCCACGCCACAGGATCTCGACCACCGGGCGGCTCGAGGCGCCCAGCGAGATCAGGACATCGCCCTCCCCTACGGCCCCATGGAGGACGCCGGGCAGCTCGCCGGCGAGCGGCGCGATCGCGTCGACCAGCACCACGCAGCGATCGACCGCCGCCACGGCGTGCGTCCTCGGCGCGCGATAACCCACGCGCACCTCGCCGCGCTCCGCGCGCGCGAACAACCTCGCCCGCGACCGGTAGCCGAGCGGCTGGGGGGCCGGATGGACGCGGATCGGCGGCAGATCGGCCTCGGCGAGCGACGTCGCCCGCGCGATGGCTTGCCGGACGATCTGCTCATGCGCGGCCTGCTGCGCCTCGATACGGACATGCATCCAGTCGCAGCCCCCGCAGGCTTCAGCGAAGCGGCACGGCGGAGCGACGCGGTCGGCGCTCGGCTCGACGATACCGAGGAGCCGGCCCCTCGCCGGGCGTGCGCTCCGGTCGAGCTCGACCTCGACAAGATCCCCCGGCGCGGTCGCAGGGACGAAGACGACCTCGCCCGCAAGCCGACCGATCCCCGCACCCCCGGCGGCCAGCGCCTCGATACGCAGCTGAGCTCGCTCGCTGGGGCGGTGCCGCACCCTGGCACCGTTCGAGCGGCGGTGGACAGACTTCATCCCTTCATCGTAAGGCGCTGCAGGCTGATCCGGCCGGGGTGGACGACGGGCGCTCGGTCGCGGAGAGCGAGACCGCGCGCCCGCCAGTCCCCCGTGGGGCTCCCCTGCACGCAGGAGCTCGACTGGCCCGTGGTGGTCGCGTCCGTCGAGGCAGGCGGTGAAGGGACAGCGTCTACGCCCCTGGAGGGCGAGGGGTGCACGGCGCTCGTCTTCATGTAGATCAGCGCGCCGATACCGAGCACACACAGCACGGTGAGGGTGATGACGGCGACGAGCACGAGCGTGTTCCTGCCGTTCCCCTTGGACGCCGCGTCCTGCGTGGCGGCCCAGATGGCCGCCGGATCCGGGCGCGGCAGGGAGAGCGCGGTCTCGATCTGCGACTGTGGGGGCTGCGCTGTCGCCGCGGACGCGAACAGCTGGGCCTGTCCCACGGTCATCGGCGCCGGTGCCGTCTGCACCGGCGAGCTGACAGGGGGCGCATGGGCTGCGGCATGGCCCTGGCCATTGAACGGGAGCGCATACGGGACGGCGGCGTGCCCCGGCGACGGCACAGCGACGGCAGGGGTCCTGGTCACCCGCGCGTGACGCGCAGGGTCGCTCGCGCCCTGCAGAACCGGCGGTGGATCCTGCGATGGGAGCGCGAGCGTGGACGCGAGCGGGTTGCCCAGATCGCTGTCCAGGAGGCCCCCCTTGGGAAGGGGCGCGAGCTCGCCGGCGTCGAAGTCGCGCGGAGAGTACGGGCTCGAGGAGAGCGGAGGCGGCGCAGGGTCGTGACCGCCGGGCATGCGCGGTGGGCTCGGGTATGCGGGCGAAAAGCCGGGACGCGCCGTCGGCATGCCAGGACGCACCGTGGGAATGCCGGACTGGACGCCGGCCTGGCGAGACTGCGCTGGCACCGGCTCGGGCACCATGCCTGCCGCGGGGCGCACCATCGGGCGCTCCCCATGAGGAAGGGATCGCACCGGCTCGGCTTGCTCGCGCGTCGCGACCGTCGTCGGGACATCCTCATCGTCATCCATCAGCGATGAGGCGACCATCTGCCTGTCGTCCGCGTCCCTCGGCTGCGGGCGCCCGACCGGCGCGATCCCGCTCGCCGGCGGAGCGTTCTGCCGCAGGATCTGCGGCGGCGTGAGGCGCTGCTGCGGCTCAGGCTCCCGACCGCGGCTGCGCAGCCCGACGCTGTCCGTGGCCGTCGTCGAGCTGCGGGCGCGCACCTGCTCGACGTTGATGGTGGACGTCACCTCGGCCGCCCACGCGAGGTGCGCCTCGCGCTTCTGGATGCGATCGACGAACACCTGCTGCACGAACTGCGCGACCTCTTCGGAGCCAACGAAGATCCCGCTCCTCATCAGGAAATTCTGCAGGGCTCGCGAGAACTCACGCGCGGTCTGAAAGCGATCGTGCTTGTGCTTGGCGAGCGCCTTCATGACCACGCTCTCCAGCTCGATCGGATAGTCGGGCACGATCGTGGACGGCGGCGGGACCACGCAGGCCTGCACCTTCTCGAGCGTGTCGAGATCCGTGTCCATCCGGAAGAGGCGCTGGTTCGTCGTGAGCTCCCAGAGGACGACCCCGAGCGCGAAGACGTCGGTCGTGCGATCGACCTCGTTGCCGCGCACCTGCTCGGGAGACATGTAGGCCAACTTGCCTTTCAGCGTTCCCGCGCGGGTGGACGACAGCCGGTCGGCCACCTTGGCGATCCCGAAATCCACGACCTTGGTGTAGCCGTCGTAGGTGAGGAACAGGTTGTGCGGCGTGACGTCGCGGTGCACCAGGCCGAGCAGCTGGCCGTTCTTTCCGCGCAGCTCGTGAGCGGCGTGAAGCCCCTCTGCGGCATCGGAGCAGATGCGCGCTGCGAGCTCGGGCGAGATGCGCAGCCGGCGCTCCTCCGCGCGGCGCATCACCTCCCGGAGCGGCTCGCCGTGGAGGTACTCCATGGCGATCCAGTAGGTGTTGTCGTCCTTCCCGAGGTCGAAGACCTGCGCGACGTTGGCGTGGTTGATGCCAGCCGCGATGCGCGCCTCATCCAGGAACATGTCGACGAACTGATCGTCCTCGACCAGATGAGGGTGGATCCGCTTGATCGCGACCCACTTTTGGAAGCCGCCCGGGCCATCCATGCGAGCCAGGTGAACGCTCGCCATTCCGCCCACCCCGATCTCGTCGACCACACGGTAACGGCCCAGGAAGTACGTCCCCTGCTGCTTCTCGGACTCCTTCGCGCGCGCTTCAGGCGATGAATTGGTCGACCCGGGGCTTGGAGGTCCGCCCATTCGCGATGCGGGTCGAGGCGGGGGTTGGGGCATGAGCGGTCACTACTTTACCGCGAGTTCGCAGCGCTTTGCCATGTCGTCTCGGCCAGGACACCTTCCAGATGGTCAGCTTCAATCCACCTGGGCACTGAAGGCTCCTGTCCCGACAGGTGGGACACCCCCTGAGACCCAGGACGGAGTCGTGACGGGCTCAGGGGAACGGTTGCCCAGGTTGACCCCGCTCGAAGTAGAAGCGGAACCCCCCGGTGACCCGCGAGAGGAGCTCCCGAGGGATGGCGTCCGCTGGGTGACCGAGCCCTGCGTCGCGCGGATCGCCGACCCAGACGTCGAACGTCGCGTCGGTGTACTTGTCGACCGCGTCCGTCTCGTTGGGATCGCCGCTGAACAGCGCCTGGAACTTGATGGTCCCATCGACGGCGTAGAGCACGATGTTCTGGTTGTGGCAGGACCGCTGGAGGTAAAGCGCCATGTGCACGAGCGGCGCGAGCCCCTCCGGCTTCGGCGTCGGTGGAGGCGAGCCCGGCAGCTCGACGCCGGGCGGGAGCCCGACGCTCAGGTCGACGTCGAGCTTGTTCACGGTCCCGTTCCCGCGGATGAGGTCGACATCATCGATCAGGACCGCGAGCCCGTCCGAGATCTCCTGCAGGTCGCTCCCCCGCTGCACCCGGACCTGCAATGTGGAGCGGTAGGGGACCGCAGCGAAGAAGTCCGGGCTCATGTCGTAGCTGTCGTCCCAGCAGCCGGCCGCGCGCAGCCGTTCGCTGACGACCTCGCCCTCCCCCTGCCCGAGCGAGCACCCGAGCGAGAACGCGCAGGCGAGGGGCGCGAGCGCATGGGCCCTCATGACGCCACCTGCGAGCGAAGGGCCGCCTTGATGCGGCCTCCCCCGAGGACGCGATCGCCCCGGTAAACAACGGCCATCTGCCCGGGGGAGACGGACCGCACCGGGCTCGCGAACCGCGCCACGAAGCTCTCCGCGCCCGTCGCGGGGTCGCGGCGCCGCTCGATGATGCCAGGCGCCGCCTCGTGCCGCGCGCGCACCCGCACCTCGGCCTCCAGGGGGAAGACCGCGTCGTCGCACCACACGGCGTCGGCGATCTCGGCGCCCGCGGCGTACAGATCGCCCTCGTCGCCGAGGTGCACCGCGCCCGACGCGGGGTCGAGGCCCACGACGAACGCGGGCCGGCCGAGCGCGACGCCGATGCCCTTGCGCTGGCCCACCGTGAAGCCGTGCACCCCGCCGTGTGCGCCGACCACGCGGCCGTCCCGATCGACGATGGGGCCGGGCCGGAGCCTGTCCGCGGCGCGCTCGGCCACGAACGGCGCGTAACGGCCGGAGGGGATGAAGCAGAGCTCCTGGCTCTCCCCCTTCTCGGCGCCCGGGAGCCCGCGGGCGATCGCCTCGGCGCGCACCTCGTCCTTGGTCGAATCGCCGAGCGGGAAGAGGAGCCGCGACAGCTCGTCCGACCGGAGCATGTGCAGGAAATAGCTCTGATCCTTGTGCCGATCGCGGCCCCGGTAGAGGCGAGCGCCGCCCTCCTCCAGGACGACCCGCGCATAGTGGCCGGTCGCGACCCACGAGACCCCCAGCCGCTCCGCCAGCGGGAACAGCTCCCGGAGCTTGACCGAACGGTTGCAGGCCACGCACGGGCTCGGCGTCTCACCCGCGAGGTAAGCCTCGACGAAGGGGTCGACGACGTGCTCGCGGAACAGGGCGCGCCGGTCGAACGTGTAGTGCGGGATCCCGAGGTGGTCGGCGACCCGGCGGGCGTCGTGCTGATCCTCGGGCGCGCAGCAGCGGCTCTTGACGCTGCCGTCGTCGGGGTAGTCCCAGAGGTGCAGCGTCACGCCGACGACCTCGTACCCAGCGTCGCAGAGGCGCGCCGCCGCGACGGACGAGTCGACTCCGCCGCTCATCGCGATGAAGACGCGGGCCCCCGAGGAGGCCCGCTCGCCGGGCCGCGCCGTACCGTCGGCCTCTCGGACCAGTGTTGCCATTTCCGTTCTTATAGCGTGGATTCCTCGCCGCGGCCGGACGCCGCGGGCGAACGCCCACGGGATGCCGCGGCGAGCTCGCGCGGGGCGCTGCGGCGAGGGCTGGCGCGAGGAGCCGGGACGGCGGCGCGCCGGTGAATGATCAGGCTGGCTCTCCGCCATTCACCCTTGGCCACCCCCGCAGGGCGCGTGTACCGTCTGCCAGATGCCGAGCGGGGTCGTGCTCGTGATCGAGGACGAGGAATATATCGCGGACCTGCTCGCCACCGCGATCCGGGAGGCAGGTTACGAGGTCATCTTCTGCGCCACCGCGGAGGCCGGGCTCTCCACCGCCTGCACCCTGGAGCCCGAGTGCATCGTCTGCGACATCGGCCTGCCCGACCACGACGGCTACTGGGTCGCGCGCAACGTGCGCACCCAGCCGTCCCGGGTATCGGTCACCCCCTTCCTGTTCCTCTCCGCGCTCGACGACCAGGAGGCCCGCCTCGAAGGGTTCCACGTGGGCGCCGACGTCTACATGACCAAGCCGTTCCGGGTCGGCGAGGTCGTCGCGCAGATCGGGGCGCTCGTGCAGATGGCGTCGCGCCTGCGCCAGCGGCGGGACAGCCTCATGTCCATCCCGACCTCCGTCGATCAGACCGCGATCGAGGGCGATCTCAGCCAGATGTCCATCGCGACGGTCCTCACGGTGCTCGAGATGGAGCGGCGGTCGGGGGTGTTCGAGGTGAGCAGCAAGAAACGTCGGGCTCAGCTGGATATCGCCGAAGGGTGCATCGTCGAGGGGACCGTGGGAGGCACGCGCGCCTCGGCGCTCGCCGCGCTCCGCACCATGCTCAGCTGGAAGGTCGGACGGTTCGCGTTCGTGCCAGGCATCCGCCCCCTGCCCGCGGAGCGGACATCCATCGCGGCATACCTGCTCGAGGCGACCCGGCTCGAGGACGAGAGCGCCCGCGTCGAGCTGCCACTCCCGCCGTCGCGACGCCGTCCGGAGCCCCGGAGCGCGACGACGGCGCTCGGCGGGCCGTCGTCCCTTCTGGACGACGTCGCGCCGCCGTCGTCGCGCGTCCTGTCCGAGGAGCGCCTGCGCCGCGGGCCCACCCCTGCGCCACAGAAGAGCTCCGACCCCGGCGTGGCGATCTCCGATGGGCCGCCGTCGCTCGAGCTGAACTTCGAGTTCGAGCTGGCGACCCCGGCGGCGCCACCAACGCTGCCCTCGCTGGCCCGCAGGACAGCGAAGCCGTCGAGCCAGCGCGGCATACGCGTGGAGGAGAGCGAGCCTCCGACGCTCCCGCGAGGCGGGAGCCGACCGCCGCCCTCGCGACCGTCCTCGCCAGGCCGGAGCGGAACGCCGCCCTCACGACCGTCCTCGCCAGGCCGTGAGGGGCAGAGCGCCGTGGAGACAGGCGAGTTCTCCCGCGGGACCCTCGCTCCCCCAGAGACCCAGCCGGCAAGCCACGAAGGCCCGCCGCGTGCGACCCCGATCCCTCCGAGACCGGCGCCGGCCAGACCGCCCCGCCCCGACGCGAAGAAACGCTGACGCAGGAACGGGGACAGCGACGAAGCGGAAGCGTCGATCTAAAGCGTCGGCTGCTGCTCCACCTCGCCCGGATCGTGATCGCGCAGGTAGCTCAGGTTGACCGCGTTCACGACGGCATGCGCCAGGATTGGCCCGACGAGCGACCCCGTCGCCGCGAAGATAGCGCCGAGCCCCGCGCCCACGCCCACCGCCCAGCCGATCCACACCCAGCGGCTCGGACCGCGCATCTGGTGCATCAGCCCGAAGAGGATCGCGCTCAGCGGCACGCCGAGGAGCGGCGTCAGGAGCCCGCGGAAGAGCAGCTCCTCCCCCAGGCTCGAGAGGCCGGCGAGGAGCAGGATCTGGCCGAGCGAGAAGTCGCGCGCGACCGGGCGGAGCTCCGCGTGCAGGCGCCGGGCCCAGCTGAACCGGGCCACGGCGACGCGCGTCATCACGACGACCCCGGCCGCCAGCGTGAGGCCGAGCGTGGCGCTCATCAGCAGCGCGGCCAGCGGCGGCAGCGCGAGCCACGGGCTCGGGTGGATCCACGGCAATCCATCCCGCAGCACCAGGCACAGCGAGATCGCCAGCGCCGCGAGGACGAGATAGCCGGACGCCGCCCGCACCGTCGCGTCGGTTCGACCGGTCCGCGCCCATCGCGACGCCATGTCCCATCATGGCACGCCGAAAGAAGACGGTGAAGCCGCGCGCGCCGTCAGGACCCCTGGCCGAGCGCCGGCAACCGGAGTACGTCGACGCCCATGCACGCGACCGTGGTCATCTTCCCGGGCTCCAACGCTGATGCCGAAATGATCCATACGCTCCGCGACGTGCTCCAGGTCCGCACGTCGACCGCCTGGCACCGCGACGCCGAGCTCCCCGCAGGCACCGATCTCGTCGCGATCCCCGGCGGGTTCTCCTACGGGGATTACCTGCGCTGCGGCGCCATCGCGCGCACGAGCCAGATCGTCCCCGCCATCCGCCGGCACGCGGAGCGCGGCGGCCTGGTGATCGGCGTCTGCAACGGGTTCCAGATCCTCACCGAGGCGGGGCTGCTCCCGGGCGCCCTCACCCGCAACGCGCACCTCCGCTTCGAGTGCCGCGACGTCTTCGTGACGCCGCGCGCGGAAGGGCCGTTCACGACCGGCCTGCCGCGGGTGCTCCGCCTGCCGATCGCCCACGCCGAAGGGCGGTACCAGGCTGATCCGGAGACGCTCCGCAAGCTCGTCGAGGAGCGCGCCATCGCGCTGCAGTACTGCGACCGGGAGGGGCTGGTCGGCGGCGACGCGAACCCCAACGGATCGGCGATGGACATCGCCGGCATCTACGGCGGGCCCCGGCGGAACGTGCTCGGGCTGATGCCCCACCCCGAACGGATGAGCGAGCCCTTCCAGGGCCACGGCTCCGCCGATGGGCGCGCCCTGTTCGACGCCGTGCTGCGCAGCGTGGGCGGCGCCCGCTCGGCCCCATCCGCGAGCGCGCCGTGAGCGACGCGTCGCCCGGCGCCGCCCGTTGCCGCGTGTGCGACGCGGCGCTCGCGCCGGAGAGCGATCGCTGCCCGCAGTGCGGCGCGGCCGCGCACGCCGAGGCCTGCCCGCACTGCAGCGGCGTGACCGGCGTCTCGACGCACCCCGAGCTGCGCTTCGTGTGCGACGCCTGCGGAGGCCCGCGCGTCCCCGTCGCCGACGACCGCGTCAAGCGATCCGGCCGCGAGGCGCCGCTGCTCCAGAAGGCACGCGCGGCGGCCTCGGCGCGCTCGGTCTGGCGCGCCGCCGGCGTCGCGGCCAGCGCGCTGTTCGGCTTCGAGCTGTTCCTGTTCGCCGTGCTGCTGCTCGTCCTCAGCGCGAGCGTCGGGCTCTTCACCGCTGGCCTCCTCACCATGGCGCCCGTCGGCGCCTTCGCCCTCTGGGCCCTCCGGCGGGCGAAGTCGCGGAGCCGGGACATCGCGCCCGCGCTCGACGCCGCCTGGGTCTCCGTCGCCTCCGACGTCGCGCGCCAGGCCGAGGGCCCGCTCACCGCCGGCCGGCTCGCGTCGACCCTCCGCATCGCCGAGTCCCAGGCCGAGGAGCTCCTCGCCCTGCTGGAGGTCAACGACGTCGTGCGCGGCGCGGTGAGCCCCGAAGGCGAGTTCGGCTATGCGCCGAAGCTGCGCGTCGACGCGGCGCGCGACGAAGACCAGGGCGAGGCGGGGGCCGAGAGCGTGGCGCACGCCCTCGCCGCCGAAGAGGAAGCCTTCGCTGCCGAGCCCCTGACGCAACGGACCGCCCATGTCGACCCCGCGAAGCGCTGATCCCAAGCCGAAGCCGGGCCCGCCGCAGCAGAAGGCCCGCGCGAGCCGGCCCGCGCCCCAGGAGCGCCGCGCCCTGACCCACATCGGCGGCGCGACGCTGCTCGAGGGCGACCCCGAGAGCGCCGCGAAGCTCGCCCACGCGCTCGACGTGGCCAGCTCGAGCACGGCGGAGGAAGCGGCGCGCGCGCACGTGCACGGGTTCCACAGCTACCCGGCCCGGATGCACCCGGACACCGCCCGCCGGTTGATCGAGGGCCTCTCGAGGCCGGGCGAGCGGGTGCTCGACCCCTTCTGCGGCAGCGGCACTGTCCTCGTCGAGGCCCGGCTCGCGGGCCGGGCGGCGATCGGCGTCGACGCGAACCCGCTGGCCGTGCGCCTCGCCCGCCTCAAGGTCCAGGGCAGCACCGCCGGCGAGCGCGAGCGGCTCGTCGCCGCCGCCCGCGAGGTCGCGGCCGCGGCCGATGAGCGCCGCAAGGCGCGCGCCGGTCCGAGCCGCCGGTACGGCCCCGAGGACGTCGCCCTGTTCGAGCCACACGTGCTCCTCGAGCTCGACGGGCTCCGCGTCGGCCTCGACCGCATCGCGGGCCACGGCGCCGACGCGCTCCGCGAGGATCTCGAGCTCGTCCTCTCCGCCATCCTGACGAAGCTCAGCCGCCGCACGTCCGACACGTCGGAGCACGAGCTGCCGCGGCGGATCGCCGCCGGCTATCCGGCGCGGCTCTTCATCCGCAAGGCGGAGGAGCTCGCCCAGCGCCTCGCCGAGGTCGCAGCACAGCTCGAAGCGAGCCCGCCCGCGCTCGTCGAGGAGGGAGACGCGCGCGTGCTCCGCGGCGTGGAGACCGGCTCGATCCACCTCGCGATCACGTCGCCGCCCTACCCGGGCGTGTACGACTACCTCGCCCACCACGAGGCGAGGCTGCGCTGGCTCCGGCTCCGCAGCGCCCGCTTCGAGCAGGACGAGATCGGGGCCCGCCGGCACCTCGACCCGCTCGGCCCCGAGGCCGGCCGCGCGCGCTGGCGCGATGAGCTCAGCGGCGTGCTCGCAGCGCTCGCGCGCGTCCTCCGGAGCGGCGCGCCGCTCGTGCTGCTGATCGCCGACAGCGTGGTCGCCGGCGCGCCGGTCTACGCGGTCGACGTGGTACGGGCCGCCGCGTCCAGCGCGCGCTTCGCGGTCCGCGCGGTCGCGTCGCAGCCGCGCCCCCACTTCCACCGCCCCACGGCGCGCGCCTTCCAGCGCCGCCCGCGCCACGAGCACGCCATCCTGCTGATCCGCGCCTGACCCGCCAAGCTCGTCCCGCGGCGCAGGCGCACGAGAGGCGCGCCGCCGCGCCTGAGCCACCGAAAATTGCCCCGCGGCGCGGGCTCATGGCAGGGTGCGCCGGCGTCGGGCAGCGCGCGAGGCGGCCAGCACCGGCCTCCTGCGGCGCCCCGGGGCGAGCGACGATGGCGAGAGCTCACCTGGCACTTCTTCTCTGCGGCACCTTCGCCCTCGGCTGCGGCAAGGCAGGCGGCGATCCGGGGAAGGCCGACCTCGACAGCACGGGGATCGACGCCTGCGACAGCTACCTGGCCACGATGACCACCTGCGCCAGCAAGCTGCCCGCGGAGAGCAGGAAGAGCCACGAGGCCGCGATCCGGATCGCGCGCGACGTGCTCGAGGCCAAGGCGGAGGCCGACGACGACGCGCTGAAGGGCGACGCGAGGGCGGAGGCGCGCGTCGCGCTCGCGGCCGCCTGCAAGCAGATGAGCGACGCGGTCCTGGACCGCGAAGCGTGCGGCCGCTGAGCGCCGGACGGCCGAGCGCGCGGGCGAGCGCGCACGCGACGAGCTGCGCGCGGCCGCCCGCCGCGCTTCACGCGAAGGCGGGCACCTCCGCCGGATACTGCTTCCGGAGGAACGACGCCCACTGCGGCCGCCGCTCGGCGTGGAACACGTCGCCCGCGAGCATGCTGGTGATGAGCTTGCGCATCGTGGGCCGCTGGTTCGGCTCGAACAGGGTCTCCCGGAACTGGCCTTTGTAAAAGCCCTGAACGACCCCCAGGAAGAGATCGACGGCGTAGCGGATCTCCGCCTCGTAGGCCGCGAACGCGGCGCGCGAGGTGTCCCCGGCGTCGAGCGCGCGGTGGATGGCCGTGGCGGCCAGATCGGCGCCCTTGATGGCGAGGTGCGCGCCCGTCGAGAAGAGCGGGTCGAGGAACCCGCCCGCGTCGCCCACGAAGAGCCATCCATCTCCGGCGAGCTGGTCGATCCGGTACGAGAAATCGGCGAGCGCCCCCACCGGCCTGATGCGCCGCGCGCTCGCGAGGAACTCCCGCGCCCAGCCGCTCTGCGCGACGGTGCGCTCGAAGAGCTCGTCGAGGCTCTCCCCCTTCGCCCGGCTCCGGATCCAGCTCGACGACACCACCGCGCCGACGCTCGTCACCTCGCCGCGGAACGGGATGAACCAGAACCACCCGTGCTCGAAGAGGACCACCTGGATGTTGCCCTGGTGGATCCCCTCCTCGCGGGGCACGCCCTCGTAGTGGGTGAACAGCGCGGTCTTGTCGAGCTCGGCCAGCTGCGCCTTCCGTCGCATCCTCGACGCGAGCAGCGTGTCCCGCCCCGTCGCGTCCACGATCACCGGCGCCCGGAGCTCGACGGCGTCGCTCGTGTCGGCGCGCGCGGCCGCGGCCCCCTCCGGCCCGGCGCCGTCGGGTCGCGCGCGAGGCCGCGCGCGCACCCCGACGGCGCGCGGGCCCTCGAACACCACCTCGACGGCCTCCCACGACTCGCGCACCTCCGCCCCGAGCTCCGCGGCGTGGCGGAGCAGCAGCTGGTCAAACGCGTCGCGCTGCACCTGGTAGGCGAACTCGAACCTCGGATCGAACGCGTCGGCGAAGCTGTACGTCCGCGTCCGCCCCGTCGCCGAGCACAGGAACCGGGCGCCGTATTTGCGGAGGAAGCGCGCGTCCAGCTTCTCGTCCAGCCCGAGCCGCTCGAAGACCTCGCGGGACCGCGGCAGCAGCGACTCGCCGATGTGAAAGCGAGGGAACCTCTCCCGCTCGAGCACGAGGGCCCGGCGACCGAGGCGGGCCAGCGATGCAGCGAGCGTCGACCCACCCGGCCCTCCGCCGAGGATGATTGCGTCCCAGCGATCCGTCATCGCTCGTCGTATAGTGCGTGCTGACGCTCGAGAAAATGCGCTCTCGGCGTCGGCGAAAGGAGCCGATATGCCTCCGCCATCCGGGCCGGGGCCCTCGCGCTCCAGGCGCTGGGGGTCCTCGCTCACCGACGTGCCGGGGTCTTCCCGCGCCAGGTAGGGAGGAGGGATCGGCGGTGCCCACGGTCGTGTTCGAGGACGGCGCGCTCGGCCCCGCCGTCACCGCGGAGGCGGGAGCCGGCAGGCTCATCGATGTCTGCGACGATGCGCGCGCCCCGGTCGTGTTTTCGTGCCGCGATGCGCGCTGCGCCACATGCCGCGTCGAGGTCGTCGAAGGGGAGCAGCTCCTCGATCCGCCCGCGCGCGGCGAGCTCGATCTGCTCGAGCGCCTCGGCGCCCCGCCGCGGCTCCGGCTCGCGTGCCAGGCGGTGCTCCGCGCAGGCCCCGGGCTGGTCCGCTTGCGCGGGGTCATCGGCCGCGAGGGCTGAGCGGCAGGGGGCGCGCGGCGAGCATCGCGCGCGCCCGCCATCAGGCACCGCCTTAGCGCGCACGTCCCCACGTGGCGGAGCGCGCTCCGCCGCCTTCGCGATCGTCGGTTCCCGTCGTGCCCTGCCATTGGCGGCACTGGCCAACGGTGTTAAGGCAGCCCCCGTTCTGAGGCCCGGCTCCTCGGGGAGGAGAGCGAGATCAGGGTGTCCCCCCGGAGCTGCCCGCGCGCGGTGACGACGGGACGCCGCTCGCTGGGGACGCGCACCGCGGCGCATGCGGACGCTGTCGCCCGCCTGGCGGGGATGGAAAGACCGCGCGGAGGAGTGGAGGAGACGTGACCAAAGCCAGGAAGCTGCGCGACCTCATGGCCCGCCCCGGGCCGATCGTCATCATCGGCGCGCACAACGGGCTCTCCGCAAAGATCGGTGAAGAGGCAGGCTTCGACGGGCTCTGGGCTTCCGGCTTCGAGATCTCCGCGAGCTACGCGGTGCCGGACGCGAACATCCTCACGATGGCGGAGAACCTCCAGGCCGCCAAGATGATGAACAACACGTCGCTCCCGGTCATCGCGGACTGCGACAACGGCTACGGCAACGCCGTCAACGTCGTCCGCTGCGTCGAGGAGTACGAGGCGGCGGGCATCGCGGCGATCTGCATGGAAGACAACATCTTCCCGAAGCGCTGCAGCTTCTACGCCGGCGTGAGGCGCGAGCTCGCGGACGTCGAGGAGCACGCGCTCAAGGTCCGCGCGGCGAAGGCGACGCAGAAGGATCGCGACTTCGTGGTCATCGCGCGGACCGAGGCGCTCATCGCCGGCTGGGGGATGGAGGAGGCGCTCCGCCGCGGCCGCGCCTACGCGGACGCGGGCGCCGACATGGTCCTCATCCACTCGAAGAGCAAGGACCCGGACGAGGTGCTCTCCTTCGCCCGCGCGTGGGACCGCCCGAACACGCCGCTCGTCTGCGTGCCGACGATCTACCGAACGACGAGCGTCGACACCCTGCACAAGGCCGGCTTCAAGCTGATCATCTTCGCAAACCACGCGATCCGCTCGTCGATCAAGGCGATGACAGAGACGCTCCAGACGCTGAAGCGCGAGATGTACACCGGCAGCGTCGACGACAAGGTCGTGCCGCTCGAGCGCGTCTACCAGCTCGTGGGCGTCGACAAGATGAAGCAGGAGGAGTCGAGCTTCTTGCCCTCCGGCAGCCCGGGCGTCACCGCCGTCATCCTCGCCGCCGGCCAGAGCCAGGGGCTCCTGCCGCTCACGGAGGAGCTGCCGAAGCCGATGCTCGACCTGAAGGGCAAGAGCATCCTCGAGCGACAGATCGACGTGCTCAACGGGTGCGGCGTCAAGGACGTCGCCGTCGTGCGCGGGTACAAGAAGGAGGCGATCAAGGTCCCGAACGCCCGCTTCTACGACAACGATGAGTACGCGACGACGAACGAGGTCTTCTCGCTCTTCCGCGCCTCCAAGGAGCTGAGCGGGCCATTCCTCTTCCTCTACGGCGACATCGTGTTCGAGCGCGGCCACCTCGAGAAGCTCCTCAAGAGCCCGGCGGACATCTCGATCGTCATCGACCGCGCCTACGCCGAGGGCCAGCGGCCCAAGGACGCGCGCGGCGTGCCCGACCTCGTGGCCCTGAAGGACGCGCAGGAGGCCGGCTACCGCTTCGTCGGCGCCGAGGCGCCGCACCGGGTGGCCCGCGTCGGCCGCGCGATCCCCGCTGGCGAGGCGCACGGCGAGTTCGTGGGCATGGCCCTGTTCACCGCGAAGGGCGCGCGCCTGCTCACCGACTGCTATAACCAGCTGGTGGAGACCCGCGCGAAGGGCGGCTTCCACGAGGCCGAGTCGCTCCGCAGCGCGACCTTCACCGACCTGCTCCAGGAGCTCATCGACCGCGGCGCGGATGTGCAAGCGATCGACGTTTACAAGGGGTGGCTCGAGATCGACACGTTCGAGGACTACCGTCGCGCCTGGGCGCTCATCAAGGAGTGAGGCGATGTCCCACGGTTCAGGCAAATCGTATGCGCCCGAGTTCGTCGCCGCGCTCAAAGAGGCGGGGTTCGACTTCTTCGCGGGCGTGCCCTGCTCGCTGTTGAAGGGCCTGGTCTCGCTGCTCGATGCCGACGCGAGCGCCCGCTACATCTCGGCGACCCGCGAGGACAGCGCCATCGGGATGGCGTTCGGCGCCTGGCTCGGCGGCAGGCTGCCGATGGTCCTCATGCAGAACTCCGGGCTCGGCGTCTCCGTGAACGCGCTGGCCTCGCTCAGCACGATGTACGAGGTGCCCACGCTGCTCGTCATCTCCTGGCGCGGCGAGGGCGGCAACGACGCCCCGGAGCACATCATGATGGGCGAGATCATGCTCCCCATCCTCGATCTGATGAAGATCCAGCACCGCGTCCTCCGCGCCGCCGAGCCGATGGGCCCCCAGGTGCAGTGGGCAAAGGGCGTCATGCTCTCCACCAGGCAGCCGGCGGCGCTCATCGTGCCCGCGGGGGTGCTCGAATGAACAAGCTCGAAGCGCTGAAGGTGTTCACGACGGCGGTCGGCAAGGACGACCTCGTGGTCTGCTGCAACGGCATGATCGGCCGCGAGCTCTACACGACGAAGGACCGGCCCTCGAACTTCTACATGATCGGCTCGATGGGGCTCGGCCTGTCGATCGGCCTGGGGCTCGCGCTCGCGCAGCCGCGCAAGCGGATCTTCGTGCTCGACGGCGACGGCAACGTCCTCATGGGCATGAACGCCCTCGCCAGCGTCGGCAGCGAGCGGCCGGCGAACCTCCTTCACGTCGTCCTCGACAACCGCTCCCACGCCTCGACGGGCGGGCAGCGGACGATCTCGGGCGACGTGAAGCTCGAGTCGGTCGCCAGCGCGGTCGGCTACCGCGCCACGCACCGCGCCGACTCCGTCGAGTCCTTCGAAGCGTCGCTGCGCGCCGCGCTCGTGCAGCCGGGCCCGGTCATGGTCCTCGGCCTCGTCGACGGCGGCACCGTGAAGGGCATCGGCCGCGTCGCCGAGACCCCGCAAGAGCTCGCCTCCCGCTTCGCGGCCGAGGCGCGCCGATGAGGGCAATCCTGCTCGCCGCCGGCCGCGGCCGGCGCATCGGCCGGGACGCGCCCAAGTGCCTCATCTCGATCGAGGGCAAGACGCTGCTCGAGCGCCACCTCGTGAACCTCACCGAGAGCGGCGTCACCGATCTCACGATCGTCGTCGGCTTCCGGCACGAGATGATCGAGGAGGCGCTCGCCTCGCTCCGCCCTTCGCTGAAGGTGGAGCTCGTCAAGAACCCGCGGTTCACCCATGGCAGCATCGTCTCGCTCCACGTCGCGGCCCACCGGCTGTCGGGCGGCGGGCTGTGGATGGACGCCGACGTGCTGTACCCCGCCGCGCTGCTGCGGCGCCTCGTGAGCTCGCCCCACGAGAACTGCCTGCTGGTCGACGCGAGCTCGGAGGAGAGCGGCGAAGAGATGATGGTCGGCGTCCGCGCCGGCCGGATCCTCAAGATCGCGCGCCGCGTCGGCAAGGACTGGGACATCGCCGGCGAGACCGTCGGCTTCGCCAAGGTCGGCCCGCAGGGCGGCCGCACGATGCAGCGCCTCCTGGAGGAGGAGGTCTCCGCCGGCCGCCTCGATCAGGAGTACGAGGCCGCAATGGACCGCGCTTTCCAGGAGATACCGTTCGGTATCGAGCGCGTCGACGATCTGCCCTGGACCGAGATCGACTTCGAAGAGGACGTGGAAAAGGCCCGCCGCCTAGCGAGCACTCTCTAGAGCTGGCGCTGAGGGCACCACGCGGATCTGAGCTTGGCGACGCAGCCGGGAGCCGAGCTCAGGCCACGGCCAGCTTCGCGCGGCGGGATGCGCCGCGGAGGAACCAGCCGTTCAGCCAGATGACCGCGACGATCCAGACGACCCCGCCTGTCGCGAAGAAGACCTGACCCAGCCAGAGCTGGTTCACGAGGAGCGTCAGCACCACCATCGACAGGAACGCGTCGCCGTTCGATATCGCCCAGAGCGCGCCGATGAAGCGCGTGAGCGGCGACGCCTCCTCCCGGATCAGCTGTTTTACCTGATCCGCGCTGGTCGAGGACTGGCTCCGCCGCGGGTCGAACCACTCGTGCTCGAACGCGAGGTGCCCCATGCGCCCGATGAAGACATCGAAATGGGCAAAGAACGAGGACGAGGGGCCGAGCGCCTGGACCTTGCGGCGCAGCACGTCCGCCGTCTCGTCGGTGCCCGTCTCGAAGATCGAGCAGTACTTGAGCTTGAAGTAGTCCGCGGAGAAAGAGCGCAGCGCCCCCTGGAGCAACGCGATCAGCAGGAGTGCGTTCGTGGGCACGGCCGCGCTCCACGGGCTCTCCGGCGGCGGGTGAAGGCGAACGTGCCAGAAGATGCCGGCATAAAGAAAGACGACGCCCAGCCAGTCGGCCAGGCCGTCAATGGCGTGCCCCGCGGGGCTCACCATCCTCTTCGCCCGCGCCAGCGCGCCGTCCACGCAATCCAGGATGGAGCGGAGCTCGAACACGAGCGCCCCGGCGATGAGGTGCCTCGGATCATCGAACGTCACCAGGTAACCGGCCAGCGCAGCGAAGAGCGGCTGAACCAGCGTCACCTGGTTCGGCGTGACCGGCGTCCTCATCAGCGCCCGCACGATCCAGCGCGCGATCGGGTACCGATAGTAGCGATTGAGCGGGTCCTCCATGCGCATCTTCCAGCCGCCCGGCACACCGCCGGACTGAGCGGCAGGCGTCGAGCTCTCGGCAGCAGCGCGCGGTTCAGGCATCGGCGACCCCGGCCCGGAATCTAGGGCAGCCGCCCCCGGGGACCAACTGGATTGCGACCTCTCGATGGACATGGCGTGACAGATCGCCGCAAGCCGGCGCCCTGGCGGCATGCCGCGCTTTCCAGGACGTATCCCGCGCCTCCGGCGACCAGCTGCGTAGTCGTTTGCGCCCCTGAGTCCCACCGAGAACCGTGTTTCGCACCTCGCGCTCGGACGCGACAGGCACACTCGGGCGCTCCCTTCCTGTAAAATCACATTCTCTCGCCTGCGGCGCTGCGACGTTCGACGAGCGCGCGCGTCCGCTGGAGCCGGTCTGACGTGGCGGCCGCGCCCCGCCGCGCGCTCCGGGGGGTGCCCTGCGAGAATGGCGGCGCGCCGGGGCTCCTCGGCGCTATGGTGCCGCGGTGGCAAACAGATCCTGGAGCACGGCGCTCCTGCTCGTGGCCGCAGGGTGCTCCGCGAGCGTGGGATCCATCGGGGCTGTCCTTGGGCGAGATAACGAGTCGCTGGCGCTCTACGTGCGCGACGTGCCGCCGGGCCTCGCCGCCGAGCGAGCGGGGCTGATCCCGGGCGACGAGATCATGATGATTGATGGCGTGTATGTCCGGGATCTCTCGTCGACAGAGGTGCGCGATCGGCTCCGCGGCGCCGTCGGGAGCGCCGTCGAGCTCACTGTCGTCCGCGGGCGCGACGTGCGGCGCGTCCGGGTCGTGCGCACCGAGCTAAGGGCGCACGAGGGCCTCAAGCCCAGAGAGGAGCAGATCCCGCCTTGAAGCGGGGCCGGTGACCGCTCATTGCGCGGCGAGCGCCACGAGCTCGGCATAGTGCTTGTTCGCGTAGAAGGAGAGCACATCGACGGCGTCGCGCACCTCGCTCGGATCGAGGTCCTCGAGGCGGTACTCGACGCTGAGAATCACGTCGCCTTCCTCGTCAGCCGAGAGCTTGGCCATGTTGATCTCACGGTTCAGCTGGAGCAGGCGCCGCACGATCAGGTCGCCCTCTTCGGGCTCCATCGGGAGCCGAACGAACGGGATCACCGCGAAGACCACGAAGGGGGGCGAGAGCCGCACGAACAGCGGGAAGAGCCGCTCGGCCCCCTGGAAGTCGCTGCGCATGGTGTCGTTGGATACGACCTCCACAGCCCAGCCCTCGCGCTCGAGGCACGCCTTGATCTCGTCGAACGTCATGCGCGGCATCATAGCCTCTGACGGCGCGCCTCCGGGAGCGCGCCGCATCGGCGGCCCGACGCCCCCCGCTCGTCCGGTCTCGCGGGCGATCCCGCCGCCGAGCTCCCCGCAGGCAGCGCAGCGCCTTCACCCGGGGCAGGGAACGCGGACGCACCGGGAAGCAGGGAAGCGGGGAAGCGGGGAAGCGGGGAAGCGGGGAAGCCGAGTGAGAGTGCTGCCCAGGCAGCAGCCTGCGCGAAAGCTCGGTGCGGCTAGACAGCGACAGCCGCCCGGCACCGTCCACGCCGACAGCCCACACCGACAGCCCGGAGGCAGCTCGTCCGGCCGGCGCTTTTGTCCGCGGAAGGCCGCGGCTCGCGTTGACGGTGCCCCGCGCTCGAACTATGCGTAGAGGTCAGATTTCGAGTCCGCCGAAGGAGCGATTCATGCGCCGTTACCAGTTCACATCCGAGTCCGTCACCGAAGGACACCCCGACAAGGTGTGCGACCAGATCTCCGACGCCATTCTCGACGGGATCCTCGAGAAGGATCCGACGGCCCGCGTCGCGTGCGAGACCCTGGTGAAGACGGGGATGGCCGTCGTGGCCGGCGAGATCACCACCTCGGCGTGGGTCGACATGCCGGTCGTGGTGCGCAACACCATCAAGGACATCGGCTACACCGACGCCGCGATGGGCTTCGACTACGAGACGTGCGCAGTGCTCACGGCGATCGAGAAGCAGTCGCCCGACATCTCCCGCGGCGTCACCGAGGGCGAGGGCCTCTTCAAGGAGCAGGGGGCAGGCGACCAGGGGCTCATGTTCGGATATGCGACGGACGAGACGTCGGAGCTGATGCCCTCCCCCATCAGCTATGCCCACCGCCTCGCCCGGAAGCTCGCCGATCTCCGCAAATCCAAGAAGCTCGACTGGCTGCGCCCCGACGGCAAGACCCAGGTCACGATCGAGTACGAAGATCAGACGCCCGTGCGCGTGAGCGCCGTCGTCGTGTCGACGCAGCACAGCCCCGAGGTCAAGCACAAGACGATCGTCGACGCGGTGCGGAGCCTGATCATCGAGAAGTGCATCCCGGCCAAGCTGATGGATAAGAGCACGAAGGTCTACGTGAACCCCACCGGCCGCTTCGTGGTCGGCGGCCCCTTCGGCGACGCCGGCCTCACCGGCCGCAAGATCATCGTCGACACCTACGGCGGCATGGGCCGGCACGGCGGCGGCGCCTTCAGCGGCAAGGACCCGACGAAGGTCGATCGCTCCGCCTGCTACTACGCGCGTTATGTCGCGAAGAACGTCGTCGCGTCCAAGCTCGCGGCGCGCTGCGAGGTGCAGATCGCCTACGCCATCGGCGTCGCCCAGCCGGTCGGCGTCCACGTGAACACCTTCGGCACCGGCCGCGTAGGTGAGGACGTGCTCGAGAAGTACATCATGCAGAACTTCGACATGCGGCCGAAGGCGATCATCGAGCAGCTCGATCTGCTGAAGCCCATCTACCGCAAGACGGCCGCGTACGGCCACTTCGGGCGCGACGAGTTCACCTGGGAGAAGACGGACCGCGCGGCCAAGCTGGCCGACGACCTGCTGCGCCCGACGCTCGCCGCGGTCCCCGCGCCCACGAACGGCGCCGGGAGCAAGAAGGAGCCGAAGCGCAAGAGCAAGAAGGAAGTGGGCGCCCAGGCCTGATCGTTCAGAGCGCTCCGCCCGCTGCGTGTGAGCGGGGCGAACCGTGGACGGCCCCTTGGAGAGGCCGAGAGCGCCGGCGCTGCAAAGCGCCGGCGTTCTGCGTTTTGTCGACACAGTCCGCGTCTCCTGGAACGCGCATGACCATGGCGCCTGGGTCGGATGGGGGTGCCACGATGTGGGCACTCACCTCACAAAAAAGCACTGCCCTTTGCTGGGATGGGCTGACTGCTGCGGCCGCTTCTGCTGATAAAATCATCGACGACTCCCGTATCGCCGGATCGACCCGAACCTCCCTGGTTCCATGCGACCTCGAGGAGCACCGATGAAACCTTGGTTGAATTTCTTGAGCCTCATCACTGCGGCCGGGTGTCTGGGCACGGCCTGCACCGGGAACATCGGACCGGTAGGCGGCCTTGAAGTCGGGGAGGGCGGCGCCGCGAGCGCCTCCAGCACCGGCGGCATACCGGCCACGACAGCCGAAACGACGGCCGACGCGACGACCGTCGCCACGTCCGCGGGCGTGGGTGCGGGGGGCGCGGACTGCAGCGGCTCGCCGGATGTCGACGACGACGCCGACGGCTTCACGGAGCTCGACGGCGACTGCGACGATTGCAACGCGCTGATCAACCCGCGAGCGCTCGAGCTCCCGACGGTCGGTGGAGAAGGGGGAGCCTCGCCGGAGCCCGTGGACGACGACTGCGACGGCATCCCCGACAACGTGCCCGAGCCGTGCGACGACGGGATCCCGCTCGACGACCTGGATCCTCTCAACGCCGCGAGGGCGGTCGAGCTGTGCAAGATGTCATCCGGGCCCAACGACTGGGGAGTGGTCTCCGCCGCCTGGGTCATGGTCGACGGCGCGCCACCGCCGCAGGAAGCCGAGCTGCTCGCCAACTTCCATCTCGGGCACGGCATCCTCCCCAAGTTCGGGCTCAACGTCCCGCCGAGGGCGGGCACGCGGCTGCTCGCCCTCTCGAGCGGCACGGCGCGGACGGAGGACGACGAGGGGTTCGAGAGCCCGCAAGGCTTCGACAAGAAGTACGAAGGCGATTTCCCCGAGGGCTTTCCGAAGGTCCCTCGCAACTGTGAAGATCTCGTACAAGCGAAGCCGTCCGACCCGACCGCCGTCGAGATCACCCTCCGGGTCCCGTCGAACGTCCGCGGCTTCGCGTTCAACGTCAATTACGTCACGTTCGACTGGCCAGTCGTCTGCGACAATTTCAACGATTACTTCGTCGCGTTCCTCTCGCCGCGGCCGGCCAACCTCATCGATGGCCACATCCTGTTCGACAGCGAGAGGAACGCGATGAGCGTCAACAGCACCTTCATCGACGTCTGCGCCTGCCAGGACGGCCCGCCCTGCGATCTCGACGGCAGGGTCTACGCGTGCACACGCGGGACCCGGGAGCTGTTCGGAACCGGGTTCGAGAGCCGCGCGGGGACGAGCTGGCTGGTCACCTCGGCGCCGGTGGAGCCGAACTCGGAGATCAAGATCCGCTGGGGGGCGTACGACGCCGGAGACCATCAGCTCGATTCGACCGGGCTCGTCGACAACTGGCGGTGGCTCACCGACAAGGACGAGAGCGTGATCACGCTCCCCGACCCCCCTGCGCCGGAGCCGTAGGGCGCGTCGCGGCGCCGGCACGCGTGGGAGGCGATGGCCCGCGCGCCGGGGCGATCAGGCCACGATCGGCGCGTCCGAGGTCGCCGCGCCGGTGCCGGCGAGCAGCTCCTTGTACCAGGCGGCCGCTGCCGCCGCGCGGCCCGGCAGCGCGCGGCTGCCCCACAGGACCGAGAGCGTGCGCGTCGTCCCCGCGTGCGTCTTCGTCCGCTGCGCGTCCTTCACGGCGTTCGCGCACGGGCCTTCCGCGTCGAAGACGCAGAGGAGCCCCTCGAGGTCGATCTCCTGCCCCGAGGCGTTGAACACGTAGCGGGACCCAGCGGGCGCGACCTCGATGCGGAGCGGCGGGCGGGCGCGGTCGAGATCGATCACGCTGATGGGCAGGCCGGTGTGCAGCGACACGGCGTTGCACGCGTCCACGGCCGCGTTGATGGCCGCGAGCGATCCCCCCTCGGCGGCGCGGATGAGGTATTCGGAGGCTGGCTTGCCGCGGCCTGTCGGCTTGTAGCCGCCGTGCCGGAGCAGATCGCGGACCGCCGACCGCACGGCGTCGTCCGAGTGGAACGGGGCCGAGGCCTTGTCGGACAGGAGGCCGCGGAGCGCGTCGCTCCCCTGCAGCTCGCCGAGCGGCGCGGGGAACGTCGTGACGAAGGCGGCGACTTCGAGCAGAGGATGTGCCGAGAGCGTGAGCACGCGGCGCACTCTACACCAGCGGCGAGGCTGCGCGAGCGCCTCCTCGGAGCAGATCGTGATCGGCGAGCTGCTCGCCAGAGGCATGGCTGGGCGCGCGCGAGAGGAGCGCCTTGAGCGCCCCCTTCGACATCAACCGCTCGGCGTTGAACGCGAAGGAAGACCCATTGATGCGCGGCGGCGCGCGACAGCGCTCATGGATGGATGCTCGTCATCTCACACTCTCTCGGTCAATCCCGGGAGCGCGCAGGTCGACTCGATGGTGCCGTGAGCGATCCGGTCCCTCTGCGGCGCAGATCGACTACCCTGGCCGGCCGTGACGACGGACTCCACACGCCAGAAGCTGAGGTCGCCCGCCGAGCTCCGGCGCTCGATGGGCGCCGCGGCGCGGAGCCGCCCAGGAAGCGCCGCACCACCGCTCGCCGAGCGCGTGATCCCGTGGCTGCTCGGGGCCACCGTCGCCGGGTCCGTGCTCGCCATCGGCGCTGTCCATACGCCGACGCTGGCCCTGGTGTCCGCGGTCGTGGCGATCGCCACCGCGCTCTCGCTCCGCGCCAGCGCGCTCACCGGCGAGCCGTCTCACGTGAAGACGCTGCCGGCGCTCACGCTGCTCGGCTTGACCGCGTATACGCTGCTGCAGGCCGCGCCGCTGCCGCTCGCGTGGCTCGATCGGCTCTCGCCGGCGAGCGCCGACATCTGGTCGCGCTCCCTGATGCCGCTCGGCGAGGCGGCGCCGCGGTACGCCAGCGTCTCGCTCGACCCCGGGGCCACGCTGGTAGAGGCCGTGAAATGGTTGACCTATACCGGCGTCTTCATCACGGCCGCGTTCGTCGGCGCGCGGCGCGGCGCGAAGCTCGGGGTCACCCTGGTCTTCGGCAGCGCGTTCCTCGCCGCGCTCACGACGATCGCCCACGGGCTGCTCGGCGCGACGACCGTCTTCGGCCTGTATCAACCGCGGTTCTCGGTGGCGTCATGGCACGTCGGGCCGCTGCTCAACCCGAACAACCTCGCCGGTTACCTGAACCTCGGCATCCTCTCGGGGGTCGGGCTGCTGCTCACGAGCAGGCCGATCCTGCCGGCCTGGGTCGTTGGCGTCGGGCTCACCACGATCGTCGGGGTCGGCATCATCGCGTCGTCTCGCGGAGGGCTGCTCGTGCTGCCGCTCGGCCTCGCCCTCTTCGCGTTGCTCTCACGGCGGCGGCGCAGCAGGCACCGCGCCGGCCTTCGCGGCCGGGGCGCGACGGCCTGGCTGCTGAGCGTGGCCATCGGCGGCGGCGCGCTGCTGGCCGCGCTCGCCGCGACGAACCGCACGCTCTCGGAGATGGCGGACGACAACCTCGACAAGCTGTCGCTCTTTCGCTCGACGCTCCCGCTGCTCGCGGATCACTGGCTCCTCGGCATCGGGCGCGGCGCATTCGAGACGGTGTTCCCCGCGTACCGGCAGTCGCCGGGGAACATCGTGTTCACACACGCCGAGAACGTCGTGATCCAGTGGGCGGCGGAGTGGGGTGCTCCGGTCGCGGCGGCCTCGCTCGTCGCGCTCGGCGTCGCGTTTCGCCCGGGCAAGCTCGCCCTGCGCGCGAGCACGGCGGCGCTGGGCGCCTGGGTCGGCTGCGCGGTGCTCCTCCTCCAGAACCTGTTCGATCTCGGGCTCGAGGTGCCAGGCGTCAGCATCGCGCTCGCGGCGACCCTGGGCTCGCTCTGGGGTGAGGCCCATGGCGAGCGGCCGCGGCATGAGGCTACGGCAGGCGAGCCCGGCCAGGAGCGGTGGCGGCCGTGGCAGGCGGCGGCTTGCGCCGCGGCCTCCGCGCTCGCGCTCGTCTCCCTGATGGTGCGCTTCGGCTGGCGCGACGTCGACCACGACCGCCGATCGTTGCGCGCGCAGAGCGACGCCGGCGCGGCGAGCGGCGCCGGCTGGCCACATCTCCGCGAGGAGCTCCGCGCGGCGATCCTCCGCCACCCCGCGGAGCCGTACTTCCCGTTGCTCGGCGCGGTCGCCGCGCTGCGCGGCAGCGGCGAGAGCCCCATCCCATGGCTCCAGCGCACGCTCGAGCGCTCACGCCGCCACGGCCGCGCTCACCTCCTGCTCGCGGAGGTGCTCGCGTCGCGCGGCGCCAAGGAGCAGGCGCTCCTGAGCCTGCGGCTCGCCGTGGAGGACGACCCCGGCGTGACCGACATGGCCGCGGGGCTCGCCCGGCAGTGGACCCAGACGTGGGAGGAGCTGCTGCGGGCCGTGCCGGAAGGCAACGCCGGGGTCGCGGTGCTCGAGCGCATGGCCACCGCGGGCGACCGCCGGGAAGAGGTCGACCTGCGCCTGCGCTGCGCGGAGGAAGCGATCGCGCGCGACCGCGCGCGGGTCGGAGCGCACTGGGCTGCGGGCGATGCGCTGCTCGCGATGCTGGAGGCCCCGGGCTCCGCCCGCTGCGGCGGTGACGACGGGCGGAGGGCCGCCTGCGAGCGGGAGATCGAGGCGCACGCGGCGGCGGTGCAGGGCCTCGACGACCACTCGTTCTTCGCGGTCCAGCTGAGGGCGCGGCTCCTCCTTCTGGGCAAGAAGAGCGCGGAGGCGGAGCAGCTGCTCGCGGGGAGCTGCGAGCGGCTGGACAACCGGGCCGGCTGTCTTCGGCTGCGGGTCGTCGCGGCGGCGCAGATGGCCTCGTCCGAGAAGCTCCTCCCCGCGCTCCGCGAGCTGCTCTCCGCGTCGTGCACCACGCTCGCGGCGTGCGCGGCGACGTCGACCTGGGCCGGCGACCTGCTCGCGGCGCGGGAAGATTATCCGTCGGCCGTGACCTACTACGCGCGGGCAGCGCAGGACGAGCCGACGGAGGAGCGCCTCCTCAAGCTGGCCGACGCCGCCAGCCGCGCGGGCGCGCACATCGAGGCGTCGAAGGCGCTGGAACGCCTGCTACAGCGGCGCGGGGGCAAGGACCCCGAGCTGCGCAAGCGGGTCCTCGAGGAGAAGGCGAAGGCGCTGGCGCCCTCGTTTGTCCCGTAGGTAGACTGCGCCCCCCCGTCCACGTGCGCGCGCCCAGTTCCATCGAGCGAATCGTTCCGTGAAGTTGTCGTCGTTGCTGCGCGCCTTGACGCATGGAGGCACCGGGGTCGCGTTCGCTGTCCTCCTGCCGCGCGCCGCCTCGCTCGCCGCCCAGTGGGTGCTCACGCTCGCGGCCGGACCGGCGGAGCTCGCCGCCCTCGCCAACTACACGTCCCGAGGGATGGTCGTGGTGGCGCTGGTCGCCGCCGGCCTCTCGCCGACCGTGGCGCGCAGGGCGCGAGCGATGGCGACCAGGGCCGGGCGCGCGCTCGCCGGCGGCGCGATCGCGCTCATCGCGTTCATCGCCTTCAGCGTCACGCTCGCCTACGAGCTGGGGTCCGGGCTGGGCGTCATGGCGGGGGTGATCACCGCCTTCTTCAGCGCGTGCTCGCTCTTCGCCGCCGCCTCGAAGAGCATCTTGCCCATCTGGCAGCTGCAGGGGCGCTTCCTGCAAACGCTCGCGGTGGTCGTCGTTTTCTCGCCGATCGCCTCCATGGCGGCCGCGCTGGCAGGCAGCCCGGCCGGGGTGGCCGTCGCCGTCGGGTTCGCCGGCGCCACGCCCGCGTTGCTCCTCGTGCGCCCCACCCGCCTCCGGCGCGCCGCGCGTTATGCGATGCTCGTCGTCCGGCGCTCGGTCCCGTATTCGATCGCGAACTTCTCGACGGTCGTCGTCTATCCGCTCTCGCTCAGCGTCGGCCAGTCGCTCCTCGGCGCTCATCGCGCCGGGCAGCAGGTGCTCTACTGGTCGTTCGTCGCGGCCCTCTCGCAAGCGTCGCAGGCGTTCGCCGCGCGCGCTGTCGCGCGCACGGTCGGACCGGGCGGCGAGGCGGACTGGCACGCGCGCGCCCTGCGCGCCTGGCTGCCGGCGGCGGCGGGGCTCTCGGTCATCGCCGCGATCATTTACGTGCTCTTCGCTGTCCCGATCTCCTGGCTGCCCTTCTCCGGCGCCGCGCGCGACGCCGTGACGCTGACCATGCTGGTTTCGGGGGTCGGCCCGCTGATCACGGACTCCATGTGTGTCTACTTCTGCGGCCCGCGATCGCGCCGCGCGCTCCCGGCCGGCAGCGTGCTGAGCAGCGCGTGCCTGGCCGGCCTCCTGCTGCTGACGCCCGAGCCCGTCATCCGGCATTTCGGCGTGTTCGGCCCGTCCGTGCTCGTCGGCGTGGCGCGGCTCGCTTTCCTCATCGACACGCCCGTGCGGCGGTATGCGCTGGCCGCGATGCTCCTGCTGGTCTCGGCCTTCGTGCTCGCGCTGGCGCTGGGACAGGGTGTGGGCGTATAGCTCCGCGCGTCAGGGGGCCCTGACGCGATCGCGGGACGCGCGCAACGACACGCGGAATCGCTAACGTGCGTGGCGCGCGCGCGGCGTCTCCCGGAGGCTTGACCGGGCGATGGCGGTCGCGCGGCGCCGCGCGACCGCGAGGAGCGCGGCGGCCCATGCGCCGATGCCGGCCGCCCAGGAGGCCGCATGCTGCCCCGGCGCCTCGGAGCAAACGCAGCCGCGACCATAGAGGAGCGTGTCGTCCAGCGCTGCGGCACCACCAGCGACACCGCCGCCAGCCCCGCCCCCGCCGGCCGCGGCGTCCCCGCCGCCCCCGCCACCCCCCTCCCCCGCGACCCCGCCGGTCCCGCCCCCTGCTCCGCCGATCCCGCCCCCCGCGCCGCCGATCCCGCCGGCCCCACCACCGCCTTCGCCCTGGGGCATCCTCACGATCACACCATCTGACCCGCGGTCCGGGGACAGCCCGGCGGCGGAGACCGCGCGCACACCGACGTAGTATTTCGCCCCATCGAGCAGCGGCAGACCGCTGATAGAGGCCTCGGAGACGTCGCCGACATCCCGCCACGCGGGCGAGTCGATGTAATCGCCCTGGCCGCCCACCACCGCCACCTGATACGAGGTGGCCGCAGCGACCTTCGACCATCTGACATGGAGAGTGTCTCTGGTGTTGATCTCGTCGACGTCGCCCTCCACGTCGGGTCTGCTCGGGTCGACATCCAGGACGAGCTCGGGCGCTGGCAATATCTCGTGCCGCAGGTTGTAGAGATAGCCATCTGCGACGCTCACCACGATGTCATCATGGCCGTCGCCGTCCGTATCGGCGAGGATCGGCGCGCCGACGGGGTTGCCGAAGTGATGGGACCAGAGAAGGCGCTTCGAGCACGCGTCGACCGCGTAGAGAAAACCGTTCGTGGAGCCGACCACAACCGTGCTGCCGTCGGAGGCGCGCCCCGTGAGGTTCCGCGAAATGGCCACGTCGCCGAGCTGGCCGAGGAGGGCGTCGGCCTGCCGGGCAGCCTGCTCGTCGGCGAACGCAGCGTCGCCGGCGAGGACGATGGAGGTCGCTCGCCCTGCGATGGAGGCGTCGAGCTCGGTGAACGTGAGGCGCGACGGCATCATGAACGACCCCTCGACGAGGAGCGACCTGCCCTCGCACGCGGCGATCGCGCCGTGAGGATACGGACGGCTGTCGTCCGTGCCCCTCCAGAGCGCGTCCCTGAGGTCGTGCGATAGCGTCCGCGCAGGGAAGCGCCCGCCCTGGAGCGTCATCTCGAGCCGAGGGTCCCCCGACACGTCGGCAAGGATCGGCATGAAATAGGTGAGCGACTCGGCGCTCTCGCCGAGGAAGCTGCCGTCGAGACCGGAGAACACCCGGGCGGAGTTGATCGCGAGCGCGACGTCCTGCGCCCCGTCGCCGTTCCAGTCCGCGAGCGCGGCGGCCTGGGTACCGGCTCCGGCGGCGATGGGCTGACTCCAGCGCACCTCGCCGCTCCGATCGATCGCGAGGACGTCGGTGTGCAGGTCCTGATCGACCGTGAGCGCGACGAGCTCGTGGGCGCCATCTCCATCGAGATCGCCGTGCAGCACGTCCCACGCAGGCGGCTTCTCCAGCGGGACATCGCGCGTCTGCCTGCCGCTCGCGTCGAGCATGGCGATCGAGTACTTCGCCGGATCGGTGAGCGGGTGGCGCCTCCTGAAGCACGCGAGGGTCGCCGGCGCGCTGCCCTCGGCAGGCGCGATGGAGGCGCCAAACGCATCCATCACGCGCCAGGCCGGCTTGGCGGGCGCGACATTGCTCGCCCCCTCGGACGCGATCCGGATGAGGTCACCCCGGCTGTCGACCACAACGACGCTGGCCGCCGTGTCGTCGGGAGACAGCTTCGCCGCGAGCGGAGCGCGACCGAAATCGACGTAAGCGCCGGGACCGGTGCTGTAGCCGCCGACGCGCAGACCGGGCAGGACATCGCGCCCCTCCCGCACCAGGTTCGTGGGCGCGAGCGAGGCGTCGAGCAGCGTGAGAAACCCGTCATCGCGAGAGACGACGAGCCGCGGCGACGCCGCAGAGGCCACCGGCAGCGTATCGAGCGCCGCAATATCGACGCCGGGCTCGATGGGATAGGAGGCGGCCGGCGACACGCCCCCCTCGAGCACCTCGTAGGCGGTGAGGGCCCCGGGCTCCGAGGTCGCCTCGAGCACGAGCTCGCCGCGCCCATCCCCGGTGAGATCCGGCGTGACCAGCGACCAGATATGGCCTGACCTGCGCGACCTCGACCAGTCCATCCGCGTGCGTATCCGCTCTCCGTCGAGCGACCAGAGCGGCTCGACCCGATCGGCTCGGCTACGGCTGAACCGGAAGGCCGACACGTGTTCCTCGCGTGACGTGAGGATCCACTGCTCGGCGTCGGGGCCGCCCTCGATCGCGCCTCGCACTATCTCGCCGGGGATGGCGGCGAGCTCGTCGCCTGTGGCTGCGTCGAGCACGAAGGTTGTCCACGAGCCCCCCGTGCTGCCGCTCGCCAGCACCTCGAGCGCGCCGTCGCCGTCGAGATCCCACGTGAGCTGCGTCGGAGCGCGGGCGTCGCCGCCGTCCTTCGGCGCGAGCGTCTTGCGCCACACGACGGCGAGCGACGGGCTCTCACCCGGCCTGTGCTCGAGCAGGGTGATCTCCCGCGCGCCCTGCTGGCCGACGACGCGGTTCTGAAAGCAGAGCGCTTGCTGCCGCGGCGCGGAAGGGTCGCCCACGGTCACGGCCTCGCACGCCGCACCTCCGAGGTAGGCGCCGATGCTCGCCGACTCCGCGAACACGGTCCCTGTCCCTGCGACGAAGAAGAGCCGATCGTGCGAGGCGACCAGGATGTCCGACGTCCCGTCGCCGTCCCAGTCGCCGACCGTATTGACCGTGGCGCTGCAGTGAGAGCGTCGCGGGGGCGCGGGCAACCTCTCCACGGCACCGAACCCGCGCGCGAAGCTGTAGATCACGCCCGGGCTGTCCGTGCGAACGGAGCAGCAGCCGCACTCGTCGAGGAAGAGATCGAGGTGGCCGTCGCCATTGAGATCGGCGAGGCGCGCAGCGCCGAGCGTTCCGAGCTCCGAAGCGTCCTCTCGCCAGAGGATCGCCCCATCGGCGCCGGCGACGACGGCCGCCCCCGCGCCGCTGAGCACGACCGCTTCGAGCGATCCGTCGCCGTCGAGATCATCGAGGGCGTGCAGCGTCTGGAAGCCCATGAAAGGGGTGCTCCAGCGGACGAAGCCCTGCGGATCGGACATCACCACACGGCCGCCGGAAACGAAGAGCAGGTCGGCCTCGCCGTCCTGGTCCGCGTCGCCAGCGAGCACCTTGCCCGTCGAGAGCACGCCGCCGAGGTATGCCCGCCAGTAGGGCGCCGGCTTTTCGATATTGCTCGTGGAGGACGTGGCGCCCGTGCGCTGCGGATCGTGACGGGCAGAGGCCCAGTCGGCGGCGGCCAAGGTGCCGTCGAACAAGAGCGCCGAGCAAGCCGCGCTCGCCACCGCGCGGCGCCTCAAGGAGGAAAATCGTTCCATGCTGCCCTTCCGGACGCGCCCCACCGCCAGCGGCTCGGCGGAAGTCTACGCGATCGCGACCGAGGTAGCACCGCGCACAATGGGCTGCACCCAGCGGCTCCGCGACCAACGTGGTAAGCCGCCATACCATTCGCGCACACCCTGCTACATCGTCCCCTTATTCCACTCGCAAGCTTGAATTTTAGGGGCTCGGAGAGCACCTTAGCCGTCCTCCGGACCCCTAGCTGGATGGTGGCGCCTCGAGCGCGTGACTTATGGCGGACGAACCCAGAGCCTTTCCCACGATCGCGACCCGCAACGACGCCCCTGGCGAGCGCACCATCGACATCGTCACCGCGTGGCGGACGGTCAGCAAGCACTGGGCCATCGCGTTGACGACGCTGCTCTGCGTCGCCCTCAGCGTCACCTTCTACACGCTCGGCCAGAAGAAGATCTACCAGTCGACGGCGACATTGCAGTTCGATCCGAACCCTCCACGGCCCCTCGGCCGGGGCGTCGACACCGTCGTCGACATGGGCTCCGGCTCGTACTGGAACAACCGCGAGTACTACGAGACCCAGTACAAGGTCATGCGATCGATGCGGGTGGCGCTGGCGGTCGTCGCCCAGCTCAACCTCCAGAACGACGCCTACTTCCTGAAGGATCTGCCGAGGGACGCGGCCGCTCCCGCGCCGATGAGCGTGAGCCCGGAGGAGGCCGCCGAGCTGCTCCGCGAGCGGCTCGCCGTGGAGCCGGTGAAGGACAGCCGCCTCGCCATCGTCCGCTACAACGACGCAGATCGCGAGCGGGCGCAGCGCATCCTGTCGCTGCTGATGGACGTCTACATCGAGCAGAACGTCGATGACGCGCTCACCTCGACGAACTCGGCGGTCGACTGGCTCCGCACGCAGCTCGAGAAGCTGAAGAACGATCTCGAGACGAGCGAGACGTCGCTGCATGAGTACAAGAAGAGCAACAACATCCTCGACATCGATTTCGAGGACAAGACCAACCTGCTTCGCGAGGAGATGAAGCAGATCAACGACGCCCTCACGACCGTGCGCACGCGGCGCGAAGAGTTCGCCGCGCGCAGCCACGAGCTGTCGAAGGTCGACGCGAACAACCCGCTCGATCTCCCCGCCTCCGAGCTCATCCAGAGCCCGGTGCTCCAGATGCTGCGCGGACGCCACGAGGAGTTCGTCCGCGAGCGCGACGCGCTCATCGGCTCCGGCAAGGGCGAGAACCACCCGGACGTCCGCGCCGCGACCGAGCGGGTGGCCGCCAACAAGAGCGCGCTGATCGCCGAGATCAAGAATGTTCAGGGCGCGGTGAACCGCGATCTCGCCATCGTGAAGCGCCAGGAGGCAGGCCTCGCGGGGCTGCTCGACGGCGCCAAGAAGCAGGCCTTCGAGCTCAACTCCCTCAAGATCGAGTACGACCGGCTCCGCAGGACGAAAGAAAACACGGAGAAGCTCTATCAGCTCGTGCTGGAGCGCACGAAGGAGAGCGATCTGCAGCGGATGATGCGGGTGAACAACATCCGCGTCCTCGACAGGCCGAACCTCCCGCACATGGCGATCCGGCCCCGCGTGGGCGTCAACATCGCGATCGGCGTCCTCGCCGGGCTGCTCCTCGGCATCGGAGCGGCGATGGCGCGGGCGATGCTCGATCGCACGCTGAAGACGCCCGAGGAGGTCGAGCGGGAGCTCGGCCTGCCCTTCCTGGGCCTGCTCCCGGAGTTCGACCGGCGGGACCGGGGCGACGCGGTCCCCCGCAGGGCGCGCCACCGGGGTAAGCCTGCGGCTGAGCCGAGCCGGCCCGAGCTCATCGTCCACGATCGGCCGAAGAGCGGGATCGCCGAGGCGGCCCGGGCCATCCGGACGAACCTGCTCTTCATGTCGCCTGACCAGCCCTACAAGACGCTCCTTGTCGCGAGCGCCGGCCCCGCCGAGGGCAAGACGACGGTGTGCTGCTGCATCGCTGTCGCCATGGCGCAGGCTGGCCAGCGGGTCGTCCTCATCGATTGCGACCTTCGCAGGCCACGCCTCCATGCCATCTTCAAGAAGGGGCCAGAGATCGGCGTGACGAGCGCGCTGCTCGACGACTCGGTGGTGGACGACGAGAACGCGCTCATGACCGAGGTGGAGAACCTCTACGTCATCCCGGCCGGTCCCATTCCGCCGAACCCGGCGGAGCTCCTGCACAGCGAGCGCTTCAGGGCGTTGCTCCGCAAGCTCCAGGGCCGCTTCGATCGGGTGATCATCGACAGCCCGCCCATCGGCGCCGTCACCGACAGCGCCGTGCTGTCGACGCTGGTGGACGGCACCGTGCTCGTCGTGCGCGCCTCCGCCACGACGCACGACTTCGCGCGCCACGGGATCCGCGCGGTGCTCGATGTCGGCGGCAAGACCGTGGGCGCCGTGCTGAACGCCGCCGACCTGAATCGCCGGGAGTACGGCGCGTATCGCTACTATGGCGACAAGAAGGACGGGTACTACCGGGCGCCTGCCGAGCACACGCCGCCGGACGACGCGGACGCCCCACCGCCTCCCCTGCCGAACTGAGGATCTCCGCCGTTGCTGTCGCTGAGACTCCCCCGCGCGAACGGCGCCCGGCGCGGCGCCGGCATGGCCCCGCCGAAGAAGAGGCTGCCCCCTGGTCGCCTCTTGGCGGTGTTCCTCGTCGCGACGCTGGCCTCGGCAGGCCCCATCCTGGAAGGGACGTTGGGCGATGGACGCGGGTGGACGATCGGCCTCCTGTTGCTGCTGGTGGCGCCGTCGATCGCGCGGGCCGGCGGCCCCCGTTTCCATCCGCTGGATCCGGAGACCTACGTACCGGCGACCTATTTTCTCAGCGTCGGCTATACCCCCGTCCTGAACCTGCTGACGTCCTACGGGTTCCACCTGGCGAGCTACGACGCGGCGGCCATGGAGGTGAGTTACGCCGGCGCGACCGGCTGCGCCCTCGCGTGCACGGCGTTGAGCCGCGCGCCGGAGAGCCCCGACGCAGGGCGGCCGGTCCCTGCGCGCATGCTGGACCAGGACTGGGCGACGATCTTCGTCGGGCTGCTCGGGATCGGGCTCGTGGTGGTGTGGATCGCCTCGATCGGCGTGGGGAAGTTCTTCACGATGAGCTACGCCGCGAACCACCTCGAGGAGGAGGGCAAGGGCCTCCTGACCTCGGGCTGGTTCCTGGTCAAGATCGCGATCGCTTACTGCTTTCTCCGGTTCACCGCGGTCCGCAAGGCCGGCTTACCCGTCCCGAAGATGCTCCTCGTCGCGGGCTCCTGCTTCCTCGCGACCATCTTCCTCAACACGATCATGGGGCGGCGAGGCCCCCTCGTCTGGACCGTCCTCTCCATCGGGCTCGCCCTCCACGCCTACGGGGTCCAGATCCGACGCCGGTATCTCGCCCTCGGCGCGGTGGCAGTCCTCTTCTACGGCATCGCCGTCGAGGGCGCGCGGGCCGCCCAGGGGAGCGGGTTCGACGCGCAGATCACCGCGGCGATCACGCACCTCGAGCGGACCGAGAACCCCTTGGAGATCGGCGAGCTCAAGATGGTTCACGCCAATCTCGTCAACATCGTGAACGAGCGGCCGCCTATCATGCACTACGCTGGCGAGAGCTGGATCAACGCGTTCCTCATCCTGGTGCCCAAGCCGCTCTGGAGCGAGCGGCCGCTCGGCCTGGGGCAGCGTTATGCCCTGTGGATGTCCCCCGATCTCGCGCGTCACGGCGGCGGCTTCGCCATGAGCGCCACCGCCGAAGGCTTCATGAACCTCGGCGCTCTCGGCGCGGGCATCCAGATCGCGTTCATGAGCGGGCTCTTCTTCGTCCTGCCGCTCCTCGTGGCGGGCGCCCGCGATTCGACCATGCTCGCCCGCGCGTCCGCCGCGACCCTGTCCTCCTTCGCCTACAACCAATTTCGAGGCGAGTTCACCGCGCTGCTCAAGATCACCGTTTCCCTGGGGTTCGCCACGCTCGCGGTCGTCCTTCTCACCTCGTTGCTCAAGCACCTCCGCCAGGCGCTCTTTGCCCTGCAACCGGCCCACGGGAACCCTGAGCAGGCCCCTCGCGCGGCGCGTCTTGGCCGGCCTGCGGCGCCGCCGGGCCTGCCTGCGTCGCGCCGCCCGTAGCCAGCCGCGGATTGTCTCGCCCGATGCGGGCCAGCAATGCGTACGCGGTGGCCGGCAGGCTCGCCACCAGGTACGCAGCCCCTTTCCAGCGCGAAAGGCTCCCCTGCTCGACCAGATCGGCCACCGCCAGCACCAGCATCGGCGCTCCGAGGCCTGAGGCCAGATGCAGCGACGGAGGCCAGGAGCGCCACCGGTGAAGCATCCACGCCGCCACGGCGCCGAGGAAGCCGAGCGCGACGCACAGACGCGAGCCAGAGAGCAGCCCTTGCGCCCGGCTCACCAGGTGCAATGGCGGGTAAACGAGCGGGTTCAGCTGCCAGAAGACGGCGTGCAGGAGCAAGGCCGTCGCCGAGCCCAGAGCGGCCACGGCGACGGCCCGGCGCGGCTGCGCCGAGAGCAGGCTGAAGCCGACCAGCAATGGCAGGTAAGAGAAGGAGATCCGCGCGGTGGCCAGGCATCCGAGCAGCACGCTGAGCGCGACGAGGGCCCATCGAGGCGCGTGAGGCTGCCCGAGGAGCAGGGCCGTGCTGAGCGCGAGCAGGCCAAAGGCCGGCAGATCGCTGCCCACCGCCGCGAGCTCCCACAGCAGCACGCAGCTGAACAAGGCGAGGACGAAGGCGCTGGTGAAGGACCACCTGTGCTGGGTGAACCGCAGCGCGAGGACGGTGGCCGCCAGGGCCAGCGCGGTGCTCAGCGGATAGACGCCGAGCGCCGAGAGCGGGGCCCAGAGCGCAACCCACCCGGGACCGGGGCTGAAGGGGTTTCCCAGGTACGTCGTCGACTCATAAGGATTGTGCAGCGCGACCAGCGCTCGCCCCGCCACGATCATGGCGTCGTCGGCGTCGGAGCCAGCGCCGCCCTGCTTCCGGCCGTCCGCCAGAGGGTAAACAACCGTCCCCACGAGCGCCAACGTCCCCGCCAGAGAGGCGCCGGGCCACGGGGTCTCCAGCCACCGTTTCAGGAGCTCGGGAGGGTGGAGCAGCAGCCTCAGGCCGATCCACGCGGCCAGCAGAAACGCCGGAACGGCGATCCATGGCGCGGGAGCGAACTTCGCCAGGGGCTGCAGCGCGGGGAGCTGAAGGGCGACAAAGAGGCCGAAGGGCGCCCAGTGTTTCGCAAGAAAGCGCATGGCGGCAGCTGAGGCGGGGATCTCGGCGGCCCGTGGCCGCCCGCGACGCTGGCGCCTGGACGAAGAGCTCGGGAGCCGCGCGCGGGCGTACTGCCGGCGCCGCCCGCGAGGCTACCAGGATCACCGGCGCGTCGGGTGCCGATTCTGCGATCGGGGATGAATGACACCAGCTCTCGACGCACCGATGTCACAGCTGCTGCGAGCGGCTCAAACGAAGACGAGAGCGTCAGATGCCGAGACGAACGGCAGGCATACGCGGAGTTCATCACGTGAGCTCGACGGCGAGAGCACCCCTGTCTTCGGTGGGAGAAAGTAGTTGACGTCGAGCATGCGAGTCAGCCATTCTCCGGGCCAGAACGACGCCTCACGATCGACGCGGGCCATGCGCATCCTCTACGTCACTCCTTATTTTCCTCCCGAGCCAGGGGCTCCCGCAGCGCGGGTCTCGGAGCTCGCCCGAGCCTGGCAGCGCGCTGGACACAACGTCACTGTCCTCACGGGCATGCCGAACCACCCCACGGGCGTGATCCCCCCCGAATACAGGGGTCGGATCCGCGTCGAAGAGGATTTTCACGGAGTACGGGTACTCCGCACCTGGGTGTACGCTGCCGCCAACCGCGGCAAGGTGCGTCGCTCGCTCGCGTACGGTTCGTTCGCCCTGTCGGCGCTCACGCTGGCGCAGCGTGATCTCCCTCGGGCTGACGTGCTCATCGCGACGAGCCCCCAGTTCCTCACGGCTGTCGCCGGCTACGGCCTCTCCAGGCTCCGCGGGCTGCCGTTCGTGTTCGAGGTGCGCGATCTCTGGCCCGAGTCGATCGTGGCGGTGGGCGCTCTCCCCGAGGGCCATGCGGTGGTGCGAGGGCTCACGCTCGTCGAGGAGCATCTCTACCGCGCGGCCGATGAGATCGTCGTCGTCACACGGAGCTTCCGCGAGCGGCTGATGGAGCGGGGGGTGCCCGCCGACAAGATCGAGGTCATCCCCAACGGCGTCGATCTCGGTCGCTTCAAGCCATCCTCGCGCGACACGCCGCTGCGCGCGGAGCTCGGCTTCGGGGATCGCGTCGTGGTGGCGTACGTCGGCACGCATGGGATGGCGCACGGCCTCACCGCGGTGCTCGACGTGGCGCATGGCCTCCGCGCTCGCGACGACATCCGCTTCTTGTTCGTGGGCGAGGGCGCCGAGCGGGCGAACCTGGAGACACGCGCGCGGGAGCTCGGGCTCTCCAACGTGACGTTCCTCGGCGTGCGCCCGCGCGATGCGATGACCGAGGTGTACGCCACCGCCGATATATGCCTCGTTCCATTGCGCAAGACCGAGCTCTTCCAGACGGTCATCCCCTCCAAGATCTTCGAGATCCTCGCCATGGAACGGCCGATCGTCATCTCGGTCGATGGCGAGGCGCGCTCGATCGTGGAAGAGGCCCAGGCCGGCCTGTTCGCTCCCCCCGAGGACGTGGCGGCCATGACACAGGGCATCCTCGCGCTCGCCGCCGATCCGGAGAAGCGGCGGCGCATGGGGAAGGCGGGGCGAGAGCATGTCATTCGCTCGTTCGATCGCGATACGCTCGCGCATGACTACACCGAGATCCTCGAGCGCGTGCTGCGCCGCGCGGCGTCCCGCGGCGATCGCGTCGTGAGGCGCGCTTGATGAACCTGCCCCGAGTCGCTCGCACCCTGTCACAGCTTCACCCGATGCAGGTGCTCGCCCGCCCGATCGCCCTGGCGGGGCGCGCGCGCGGTCGAGGTCCGACCGTGGCGCTGCCGCCGTCGCTCAGGTCCGACTTCGCCCCGCCGAGCGCGCCGTTCGTGGCCTTCGCCAATGCAGAACGGGAGCGCGGACGCGCGCGCCTCGCTGCCATTCCCGAGGGGTCGCTGCTCCACGTCTATGAGAACGCCTATGGGTACGAGCTCGGGGCCGATCCAGCCGTCCCTGCCCCGAGCGTGTGGGACGGCCCTGTCGCGTCGCACCCGTTTCCGGCCTCGGTCCGTGCCCGCAGGCTCGCGGTGGCGACGCGCCTCGGTCGCCCCGGGCTCGAGGCCGAGCTGGCCCGCGCGTGTCGCGCCATCGCGCTCGGACTCGAGCTGCACCTCCTGGCCAACCACCTTCTCGAGAACGCGATCGGGCTCGTCTGTGGCGGCGCCGTGGCGCGCGGGCTCGAGGCCGAGGCCTGGTGGCAGCTCGGATCGAGGCTCCTGTCCTGGCAGCTCCCGGAGCAATTTCTCTCGGACGGCGGGCATTTCGAGCTCTCTGCCTCGTACCACCTCGCGCTCACCGCTGGGCTGCTCGAGGCCATCGAGCTCTCCCAGGCAGCGGGGCGCGAGGTGCCCGAGCTCTGGCGGGTCACGGCGCGGAAGGCGATGGCGTGGGCCGCCGCCGTTCGTGCCCCCGACGGGACTTACCCCCTCTTCAATGATGCAGCCCTCGACTCCGCCCCCGAGATCGACCGTGTCCTCGCCCTCGGCGCCGCGCTCGACCTCTTCGACGCCGGGGCGACGCCCGGCGCGACGGCGGACGATCAGCCGACGGTCGTGCACCTCGCTGCGACCGGCTGGGTGATCCTCCGGTTCGGCGAGCGCGCCTGGCTCGCGTTCGACGCGGGGATGGATGGCGCCGCGTACCAGCCCGGGCACGTGCACGCAGACGCGCTCACGTTCGAGCTCTGGATCGACGGCGAGCGCGCTGTCGTCGATTACGGCGTGTCCAGCTACGTCGCGGACCGGGATCGGGAGGAGACCCGGGCCACGCGCGCGCACAACACGGTCGAGCTCGGTGGTGTGAACTCGAGCGAGGTATGGAGCGCCTTTCGCGTCGGCCGCCGGGCGCACGCCCAGATACGCCGGATCGACCATGCCCCCTCATCCCTCGCGGCTGAGGCCGAGCACGACGGGTATCGATTTCTCCAGGGCGCTCCCGTTCATCGACGAAAGCTCCAGCTCTCCGAGCGGGAGCTCGTGATCCGCGACGACGTCACGGGAGGGAGGACGAGCGTTTGCTCACGGCTCAGGCTCGACGAAGCCGCCTTCCAGCGCCGGTCGATCGCGATCGAGGGCCTTCAGCTCGCGGCAGAGCGGAGTCCGGGTGTGTGGTATCCCTGCTTCCGGCAGGCGCGCGCGGCGGTGGTGTTCTCCGGTCGTGGCGAGTTCAGGGGCGGCTGGCACGGCGGCTTTCGCCTCCGGTGGTAGCCTGCCTTGCGCTGCGCGCGGTCCGGTCCGCGCGCAGCGCGCCGAAGCGCCTCTGTGCCCCTACTCGCGCAAGAGGCTGCCGGTGAGCGTGATGCGGAACGGCTCGAGCACCTTCACCTTGTCGAGCACCAGGTGCATCGCCATGAGCGCCTGGTGCACCCCCGGAAAGAGCACCGTGTACGACGGGTGATCCACGCCGGTATGAAGCTTGTCCACGCGGAAGCCCGTCTCCTTGGCGATGCGCCTCACCGTCCACAGGGTGTTCATGCGGAAGAAGGTCGGGTACGGCTTCGCGTTCCTGCTGCCTGACGAGGCGCGCAGCAGGCCCATGTAGAACGTGTGAAACCAGTGCGGTGTCAGGTGCGTCGCGAGCCCCGAATACGAGAGGAGGTTCGGCGCCGTGAAGACGAATCGCCCACCCGGGCGCAGCAGGCGGTGCGCCTCGCGCAGCACCGCCTCGGGCTTCTCGAGATGCTCGAGCAGGTGATCCGCGGCGATCACGTCCACGCAGCCGTCCGGCAGCGGGACCGACTCGCCGAACGCGCAGATATGATGCTGCGCCGGGTTGCGCGAGAGCGCCTCCTCGTCCGGATCTACGGCGTAGATGGTCTTGCCGTCGAGCGGCACCGTCGCGACCTTGCCGAACCACAGCGGCCCGCAGCCGAGGTGGAGGATGTCCTTCGCCGGCGCGACCGCCTCATCCACGACGCCCTGGTAGACCTTCCAGTAGTGCGCGTTGTCGCTGAAACGATAATACCACTCGTTCGTCTTCTTGTTGAAACCAACGATTCGGCGCGCAAGTTCCACGATGTCTCCTCGGTCATGTCCAGGGGCGCAAGCACGTCAGCCGCGGCAGGAAGGCCTCACACCACGGAGAAGCTCCCCTGCGAGCGCCGGTCGAGCGTCAGCGTCGGCGGCCGGCGCAGCAGCAGGCGCTCGGCGGAGTCGACGACGAGCTGAAGCAGCATCTCCGCCTGCGGATTGACCGCGCACTGCTCGCTGTCCCAGCGGAAGCGCAGCTCGACGGTCTCGCTCCCGAGCCGCACCGTGAACGCCGCGGCCACCGCCTCGCGGAGCTGCTGCTGCGTCGCCACCTCCTGCGTCCAATTCCAGGGCTTCACGCGCGCGCTGCCGTTGGCGCCTTCGGAGCTCACCTCCAGCGCGATGAGCTTCGCCTCCTGGGCGAAGCGCTCGAGGACCGCGCGGAGCTTCTCCGCCCCGCTCGCCATCTCGATCTCGACGAGCGCCCGCGGCACGGCGCGGCGCAGCGCCTCCACGGTGGCTTCGCGCGCGGGCCCGGCGTCCTTCTGCTGGGCCCCGAAGAACGGGAAGGAGCCCGCTGCGCGCACCACGATGAAGAGCACCACGCTGCAGGCCACGAGCGCAAAGCCGATCTCGTGCGAACGGCCGACGTAGGCGACCAACGCGACCACGGTGAACAGGAGGCTGAGCCCGTACAGGATCAGCACCGCGCCGCGATGCGAGTGGCCCTTGTCGAGCAGCTTGTGATGGATGTGCGACCGATCGGCGGCGAAGATGGGCCGGCGAGCGATGTAGCGCCGGACCATCGCCGAGATCATGTCGAAGATCGGCAGGCCCAGCGCCAGCAGCGGCACCAGGACCGTGAGCGCGGTGCCGCCCTTGTGCGTACCCACGCCGAAGAGCGGGATTGCGGCGAGCATGAACCCGAGGAACATGCTGCCGGTGTCGCCCATGAAGATCGTCGCGGGGTGGAAATTGTGGAACAGGAACCCCACGATCGCGCCCGCGAGCGTCGCCGCGAGCAGGCAAATCACCAGGTTGCCAGGGTAGCCGCCGAGGTATGCGGTGATGAAATTGGCGACGCACGCGAAGAAGCCCACGCCCGCCGCCAGCCCGTCGAGCCCGTCGATCAGGTTGACCGCATTGATGATCGCGACGAACCACGGGATCGTCACCAGGAAGGAAAGCGGCCAAAAGGACACGTGGCCGAAGTACGGGAGCGTCACGCATTCAAGGCGAAGCCCGAAGCCCCAGGCGATCGACGCGGCGAGAATCTGCGCAAGCAGCTTGTGCCGCGCGCGCATTCCCCTGGTGTCGTCCCACACACCCGCCGCCGCGATCGTCATCCCGCCCGCCAGCAGCCCGACAACGAGCGAGTGCTGCGAAAACCACATCAGCCCGATCTGCGTACCCAGGGCGACCAAGATGAAGAGCGGCAGCACGAAGCCTGCCACGATCGCAAGTCCACCCAGGCGCGGGATGCACCGCGTGTGCACACGCCGCGCGGTCGGCTCATCCACAGCCCCGACGCTCACCGCCAGACGGCGCACGAGCGGCGTCGCCGCCCACGAAAGCACCAGCGCCAGAATGACCGCCGTGAGCGTACTTACCATCGCTCGCTCCTCGTCCTCCCCACGGAGTCATGCATGCTGACTAAGATGCGGCGTGGCGCGCGACATTCATAACTCGTCATCATGCAGGACATCCCGCAGTTGGTGCGTCCCTACTACCCCAAGTCCGCGGCTCGGACAACCAAGGGCAGGCCTTACGAACGTGTCAGGCAAAACGAGTCCACCCCTATTGCATGGAATTTTACAGTTTAACTGAAAACCGTAATCTCTCTAGGTGGTGGTGGCGGGTCGGCTCGATGACGTTGTCGTTGCCGGTGCCAGTAGATCCCGGCTTGCGGGCAACCAGCGATTGCGAAACGGGCTTCATCTGCTCAGGGCTGTGGCCTGGGCCTGGCGCCCCCGTCGCCGAGGGGCGCCAGGTGCGCGTCGGCGAGGCACGTCATGATTCTCGCCAGGGACCCATCGCGCACCCGACGCAATCCTGCTGTGGAATGCCCGTGCCCTGGCGAAGGGCGAGACGTCAGTTTTTTGCGGCGACGCAGAAGAGGTAAGGGGACGTGATAGGATTCGGCCGTGGGGCCAGGCCGCGTGCGTCGAGCGCCCAGACGCATCCAGCGACCACGGAGGCCGCGCCTGCCGCCGGCAGACGGAGCCAGCGCGGCCCGATGCCGCTCACGCCGAAGAGGTTCACGTCAAGCGGCAGAATGTACTCGCTCCACAGGACGTCGAGCCCCGCGTCGCGGTGTGCTTGCATCAGCGCCTCACGGCCCAGCGGGACATGGACGTCGTAATGGGCCCTGTTGGTCACCTTGGCGACCCACCCGACGAGCCCACGCATGTTCGGGACCTCTGTGATGATCCGCCCGCCGGGGCGCAGGTAGCGGGCGCATGCGCGCAGGCAGCCAGCCGTATCCTCGAAATGCTCGACAACGCCAAGGGATACGACGGCGTCGAAGGCGCCAATGAAGTGCTCCGGCGGTTCGAACAGGTCCGCGCAGACGATCGTCCCCGGGATGCCGGCGCGCGCGAGAATGTCGCGCTCCTGCTCGCACCCGATCTCGGTGTAGTCGATACCGCTGACCTGGAAGCCAAACTCCCGCGCGAGATAGGGGAGCCAGGCAGAGCGCCCACAACCGACCTCCAGCAGGCGCAGCCCCTTCGTGTCCATGCCCTCGAACGCACGAACGAACTCACGATGAAACGCCTGAAGCACATATTGCCGGGGGCCGCGCCCCCGCGGGTCAACCGGCTTCGGGAGCGATCGGTTCGACCAGACTTGATTCCAATGCGCTTTTCCTGCCTTGTCTCCGGCAGATGAAGCCACGTCGCTCATCACATCCTCGCTGGGGCAACCCGCCAGCGCTGGCGGGTGTCTCGCGGAAAGAAATCACGATTTCCCACCTCGGTCCAGGACAAATCCGAGCGGGCGCCGCAGCGCCGCGCGGCTGCACGGGTAAGCAGGCGCGCAAACGCCGAGGGGATGAGCCGGTGGAACCGCCGCGAGCTCGAGCGCAAAGCCCAGCGCTCTGTGGAGAGGGCGAGGGCGAGGACGAGCGGCGCCGGCCCGCGGATCACGCGCCCGGGTCGTCTAGCTCGTAGTACTTCAGCTTCCTGTCGGACGCGATGATCCTGAATGGATTGCCAGCGACAACGGAGTTGGATGGTACGTCCTTGTTCACGACGCTGTTGGCGCCGATGATCACGTTATCTCCGATGGAGATGTCGCCAAAGATGGCGCTCCCCGCCCCGACATAGACGTCATTGCCAAGCCGCGGGACGCCCTGACTGCCGAAGTTCCTCCCTATCGTGACGTTCTGGCTGACGAGGCAGTTGTCGCCGATGGACGCCCTCGCATGGATCACCACCCCCAGACCCCAGTAACCAAGCCTGAAATTCGCGCCGATCGTGGCCGAGGAAGGGATGAAGACCGAGAACAAGAACCTGTTCAGCCAGGTGACGGCCGTGGCGATGAAGGACAGCTTGTTCCGGTAGAAAAAATTCCCTATCCGGTAGAGCAACACAGAAGGGTTCTTCATAGCGTTGACAGGAGCGACCTGAACTTGGTGATGGCATCATCGAGCCGGTTGGCCTGCCGCACCCGCTCGGCCGATCGCCGCGAGAACTCCTGCAGCAGCGCAGGATCCCGGAGCAAGGTCTGGACCGCCTGCGCGATCTGGCTCGGGCTCCCGACGTCGACCAAGAAGCCGTTCTTCCCCGAGACGATGAGGTCATTCACGGCGCCCACCCTGCTGGATACGACAGGGACGCCGAGGGCCATCACCTCCAGCAACGCGTTCGGGAACCCCTCGCTGTGCGACGTGAACAGGCACAGATCGAACGACGAGATCACGTCTTTTTTGTCGCTGCCGAGCCAGCCCGCGTACTCGGTGTTCCTGAGCTGATTCTCGGAGATGAACCGCTTCACGTTCTCGCGCTCGCTGCCGTCCCCGTAGATCTTGGCCTCGACCCAGGCGCCCGCGCGCTGCAAGAGGAGCATGGCCTCGAGGAAGTCGTAGATGCCCTTGCGCTTCTCGATGCGATTGAAGTAGAGCAGCCGCAGCGGCCTGTCCATGACCCCGGGATACGCCTTCTGCCCGCCCTCACCAAAGCAGGAGTCAGGCAGCCAGTTCTCGATGACGACGAGCTTGTCCCCGTTCCCTTCTGGCACCAGGCCCAGGAAGAAGCTGCGCCAGTAGTCGCTCTGGCATATCAGCGCATCGCAGGCGCTCACGACGGCGCCCAGGTACGACCTGTACAGCCTGCTCCTGGCGACGTTGTCGATGATGGGCCCCGAGCGAGGGAAGATGACGACCTTCTTGCCGAGCATCTTGCCCAGGAGCCCGATGGAGCCCTTCTCGACGAAGCTCAAGCCCGAGCTCGAGAACAAAAGGACCGCGTCCACCTCGGAGAGCAACAGCTCCCTGACGCACCGGAGCACCCTCAAGCCGATCTTGGGGAGCCTAAAGAACACCGACGAGACCTGGATGCTGTCGATGGTGGAGTCAACAAGCAGGAAGTCGAAGTCGTCCTTCAGATCGCTCTCGATCAGGGAGCGACAAGCGAAGTACTGCCCACCTATCCTGCCGTCAGCAGGGGGATTGAACGAGCCGACGAACAGAATTCGCTTCTTGCCTGTCATCTCATCTCTATCGTCAGGGGCAGCACCATACATGTACGTCGCTGTTTAGCAAGCCGGGGCCTTGACTGCCATCGCCGCGCGCGCTCGCCTCGCGCACGACACGCGAGAAGTCCGCGTGCATGCAGAGTCGGATGGCGACGTCATCGGCGCCTGACGGACGCCGGGCGAGCGATCCCGAGGACGCAGAGCTCGCTCCGCCGGCTCTCGATGCGGCCGCTGCGCGGCCTCCGGCGCAGCGCCCGACCGCTGCCGCCTATGCGGCGCCGAGCGACAAGCCTGATCCGGACCCGCCTGGATGACGCGTTGCGGCAAAACCTGCGTCCCGCGCTGCTCCTCCCTGGATGCTCCTCCGGAAGGTCGCGCGGCGCTCGATTTCGCCTCCTTCCGCCATGTCACCCAGGTTCCCGTACAACCCGGTTGACAGTCTTGGCGCGGCGCCCTACAAGGTCCGCAACCCTAACGCGTACGTAAGGGTTAAGGTTCCCCTCATGACGACCCGCCACCACCTTCCCGTTGCCCACGAGCAAAGCATCGGCGGGCCGTTCGTGTCCAGCGCGTCCAGGGCGGACGCGAGAACGGAGGCGCCTGATGGTGCCGAGGGGGAGGAAGAGCGTCTACTCCAGGTGGGGGACATCGCCAAGGCGACCGGCAAGACCGTGCGGGCGATCCACCACTACGAAGAGGTCGGGCTGCTCATCCCGCACGCCCGCTCCAAGGGTCGCTACCGGCTCTACGACCACGCGGCCCTCACCCGCGTCCGGTGGATCGGCAAGCTCCACGACCTCGGCCTGTCGCTGAGCCAGATCCAGCAGATCGTCTCGACCTGGGAGTCGTCCTCGTCGGCCCCCGGCGCGATGGCGCAGATCCGCCACGTCTACCAGCAGAAGCTCGAGGAGGTGCGGGAGCAGATCGCGCACCTCGAGACCCTGGAGCACGAGCTCGTGGCGAGCCTCGCCTACCTCGACACCTGCGAGGCGTGCGACCCGGCCGAGCTCGTCGCCGCCTGCACGAACTGTAACCTCCACGACAAGAGCACGGCTGAGCCTGAGCTCGTCGCCGGGATCCGCGGCAATGGGCATTGCCGCCACGGCTCGAATCACCGCTGAGCGAGAAACACCATGGGTATCCAGCTTCCGATCTACATGGACTACCACGCGACGACGCCGGTCGATCAGCGTGTCCTCGACGCCATGCTGCCGTATTTCAACGGCAAATTCGGCAACGCCGCGAGCCGGAGCCACGTCTTCGGCTGGACGGCCGAGGAGGCGGTCGGCCACGCGCGCGAGACGCTCGCCAAGTTCATCGGCGCCTCGAACCCCAAGGAGATCGTCTTCACCTCCGGAGCGACCGAGAGCGACAACATCGCCATCAAGGGGGTCGCCGAGTTCTACAAGGACAAAGGCAACCACATCATCACGAGCGTGATCGAGCACAAGGCGGTGCTCGACACCTGCAAGCGGCTCGAGAAGCAGGGCTACGAGGTTACCTACCTCAAGGTCGACAAGTACGGGATGGTCGACCCGGACGAGGTCGCCAGGGCGATCACCGACAAGACGATCCTTGTCTCGATCATGCTGGCCAACAACGAGGTCGGCACGGTCCAGCCCATCGCAGAGATCGGCAAGATCACGAAATCGAAGGGCATCCTCCTCCACTCCGACGCGGTCCAGGGGGTCGGGAAGGTCCCGTTCAACGTCGAGCAGATGGGGGTCGACCTCGCGTCGGTGACGGCCCACAAGATCTACGGCCCGAAGGGCATCGGCTTCTTGTACGTGCGCAGGTCGAAGCCGCGCGTCCGCATCACCGCGCAGATGGACGGCGGCGGGCACGAGTTCGGCATGCGGTCCGGCACGCTCAACGTGCCCGGCATCGTCGGGTTCGCCAGGGCAGCCGAGATCCTCATGGAGGAGGGCGAGGCGGAGTCGGCGCGCATCCTGTCGCTGCGCGAGCGGCTCAGGAACCGGCTCTGGAAGGAGCTCGACGCCATCCAGCTGAACGGCTCGCCCGATCGGCGGCTGCCGGGCAACCTCAACGTGTCGTTCAGCTTCGTCGAGGGTGAGGCCATGATGATGGCTATCAAGGACGTGGCGGTCTCGAGCGGCTCGGCGTGCACGAGCGCCAGCCTGGAGCCCTCCTACGTCCTCCACGCGATGGGCATCGGCGACGACCTCGCCCACTCGTCCATCCGGTTCGGGCTCGGGCGCTTCACCACCGAGGAGGAGGTCGATTTCGTCGCTGACCTCGTGATCCGGAAGGTGAACAAGCTGCGCGACATGTCGCCCCTCTACGAGATGCACAAAGAGGGGATCGACCTGAACACCGTGCAGTGGGCGGCCCACTGACGAGCGGCGCGGGCGCCGCCGGCCCGACAGAGCAAGATTTCGAGACGAAAGGAAACGGTCGAGGAGAGAGCCATGGCATACAGCAATAAGGTCATCGAGCACTACGAGAACCCCCACAACGTCGGCACGCTCGACAAGAATGACGAGCGCGTCGGCACCGGGCTCGTCGGCGCTCCGGCCTGCGGTGACGTCATGCGCTTGCAGATCAAGGTCGGCGAGGGCGGCGTCATCGAGGACGCGAAGTTCAAGACGTTCGGCTGCGGGTCGGCCATCGCGTCGTCGTCGCTCGCTACCGAGTGGCTGAAGGGCAAGACGATCGACGAGGCCGAGACGATCAAGAACAGCATGATCGCCGAGGAGCTCCACCTGCCTCCGGTGAAGATCCATTGCTCGGTCCTCGCCGAGGACGCGATCAAGAGCGCCATCGCCGACTTCCGCGCCAAGCAGCAGGCGAAGAAGGAGCTCGCGGGCGCGGCGCCTTCGGTCCCCGCCGCGGCCACCGCGACGGCGAGCGCGGAGTAACAGCGCCGGGGCTTCGGGGCGGAGGCGGCCCACAGCACCGGAACCGGAGAAGGAACGACGTATGCAGAGCAGTGAGGAGACCACGACCAGGGCGGCGGACACCGGGCCGCACGCCACAACGGCGGACGGCGCGCCCGCGCGCAGCGACGGGGCCTCGGGCGAGGCGGAGGCAAAGTCGAAGCGGACGCTCTTGGTGAGCGACGCCGCGGTGCAGGCCATCCGGGCGCAGCTCGCCAAGCGCGGCACGCCCGAAGGCGCCATCCGGGTCGGGATCCGCGGCGGCGGCTGCTCCGGGTTCTCCTACGTCATCGAGTTCGAGGACAAGCCGCCCCGGTCCGGCGACCTCGTCCTGGAGTTCGCCGAGCCGGACAAGGCGAGCGTGCGCGTCTTCTGCGACAAGAAGAGCATCCTCTACCTGGGCGGCTCGGTGCTCGACTGGGAGAAGACGCTCATGTACCAGGGCTTCAAGTTCAAGAACCCGCACGAGTCGACGCGCTGCGGCTGCGGGCACTCGTTCACGGTGGCCTGAGCCGCCGCAGGGAGCGCCCGCCCTGTCGTCGAGGCGCCTTCCCCAGAGCACGCCATGACCGATCCCTTCGATACCCTGGGCGTCGAGCCGCGGTTCGACCTCGACCTGCGCGCGCTGGAGCAGCGCCACCGCGATCTCTCCCGCGCGCTCCACCCCGATCGCTACGCGGGCGCCCCCGCGGCCGAGCGACGGCTCGCGCTCGGCCGCGCGATCGAGGCGAACGACGCCCTGCGCGTCCTCAGGGATCCGATCCGCCGGGCCGAGGCGCTGCTCCAGCGCGCCGGGGTCGCGCGGGGCGAGGAGGGTGAGCAGAAGGCCTCCCCCGCCCTGCTCATGGAGATGATGGAGTCGCGCGAAGAGCTCGCCGAGGCGGCGAAGGGGCACGATCCCGCGCGGATCGCGCGGCTCGGCGAGGCGATGCTCGCGCGCGAGCAGGCGACCCTCACGGCGATCCAGGGCGCCTTCGCCGCCGCAGGGAATGATCCGGAGCAGCTGAAGGGCGTGCTCGCCTTGCTCAGCGAGCTCCGCTACATCCGGCGGTTCCTCGACGAAGTGAGCGCCATCGAAGAAGAACTCGCAGATTTGAAATGACCCTCCTCGAAATTTTCGACCCCAAGGCAAGGCCCAGCCCGATCGGCATCGATCTCGGGACGACGAACTCGCTCGTCGCCCGCGTGCGCGACGGCCGCCCGGTGGTCATCGACGACTGCAATGGAGAGCGGCTCGTGCCGTCGGTCGTGCACTACGACGAGCGCGGCCGCGCGGTCGTGGGCGACAGCGCGAGGCGGCTCGCGCAGAGCCATCCCCGCGAGACCATCGTCAGCGTGAAGCGCTTCATGGGCCGCGGCGCGAACGATCCGGAGACGCGGCGGCTCGGGCCGTACGAGTTCGCGGAGCCGAAGGGCCCCGAGGACGCGAAGAGCGTGCGCTTCAAGGTGCGGGACGCGGTCGTGACGCCCGTCGAGGTGTCGGCGGAGATCTTGAGGGAGCTCCGCACCTCGGCGGAGCGCGAGCTCCGCTCCGTGGGCGGCGCGGTGATCACGGTGCCGGCGTACTTCGACGACGCCCAGCGGCAGGCGACGAAGGACGCCGGCCGGCTGGCCGGGCTGGAGGTGCTGCGCCTGCTCAACGAGCCGACCGCCGCGGCGCTCGCGTACGGGCTCGACAAGCAGCAAAATGGCCTGTTCGCCGTGTACGACCTCGGCGGCGGGACGTTCGACGTCACCGTGCTCCTGCTCGACAACGGGGTCTTCCAGGTGAAGTCCACCGGGGGCGACAGCTCGCTCGGCGGCGACGACATGGACCGCGCGCTCGCAGAGCGGCTGCTCCTGGAGATGGGCGCGACGCGGCGCACGCCCGAGGTAGTGCGGCTCGCGCTCGACACCGCCCGCAGCATCAAGCACGCGCTGACCGACGCGACGCAGGTCGAGATCGAGCTGCCCGTGCAGGCGAGCGAGGCGACCGGCAGCGCGGCGTCGAAGCTGGTCACCGTGACCCGCGACGAGCTCAACGCGCTCATCACGCCGCTCCTGGAGCGCACGGGCGTCGCGTGCCGCCGCGCGCTCCGCGACGCGGGCGTCCAGGCCGCGGACCTCGACGGCGTGATCCTCGTGGGCGGCGCGACGCGCGTGCCCCACGTGCGCGACTACGTGGCGAGCCTCTTCGGCAAGGAGCCGCTCAAGGACATCGATCCGGAGGAGGTCGTCGCGCTGGGCGCGGCCATCCAGGCCGACATCCTGGCCGGCTCGATGGATCGCGCGGACGAGGTGCTCCTGCTCGACGTGCTGCCGCTGTCGCTCGGCATCGAGACGATGGGCGGCGTCGCCGAGAAGATCCTGCCGAGAAACACGACGATCCCGGCAGGGGCGCGGCAGACCTTCACGACCTACGCGGACAACCAGACCGGGTTCGATCTGCACATCGTGCAGGGCGAGCGGGAGCTCGCCGCCGACTGCCGCTCGCTCGCGCGCTTCGTGCTGAAGGGGATCCCGCCGATGCCCGCGGGCATGGCGCGGCTCGAGGTGACGTTCCGCGTGGACGCCGATGGGCTGCTCGGCGTGACCGCGCGCGAGCTGACGACGGGGGTCGAGCAGAAGGTCGAGGTCAAGCCGAGCTACGGGCTGACCGATGAGGAGGTCGAGAACATGCTCCTCGCAGCGCTGGACCACGGCGAGGAGGATCTGCTCAAGCGCCGGCTGGTCGAGGCGCGGGTCGAGGGCGAGCGCGTGGCGATGGCGACGCGCAAGGCGCTCTCTGCGGACGCCGATCTGCTCGAGCCAGGCGAGCGCGAGGCGATCGAGGGCGCGCTGAAGGGCCTCGACGCTGCGATCCGCGGGGACAAGCCGGGGCTGATCCTGGCGCGCACGGAGGCGCTCGACGAGGCGACCCACGGGTGGGCGGGGCGGCGGATGGACCGCGCCGTGGCCAGGGCGATCGCGGGCAAGCAGGTCGAGGACGTCGAGGCGAAGGTCGCCGCGGCGAAGGGCGTGGACGCGCACCTGGCCGAGCACGGCGGGGACGACGCGAGCCACGCGCCGGTCGAGGTTGGCTCGGCGAAGGCCGGCGTCGAGGCGAGGAGGAGCTGATGGCCAAGGTCCGATTTCTGGCGCACGGCCGCGCGTGGGAGGTCGAGGCCCCGGTGGGCTCGTCCGTCCTCCAGGCGTCGAAGTCCGTGGGCGCGCCCGAGGGCGACGCGTGCGGCGGCGTCTGCGCGTGCTCCACCTGCCACGTCTACGTCACGAAGGGGCGCGAGCTCCTCAGCGAGGCCGAGGAGGACGAGGAGGACATCCTCGACAAGGCCTTCGACGTCCGGTCGACGAGCCGCCTCGGCTGTCAGGCGAAGATCTTGAAGGACGGCGATATCGAGGCGGAGATCTCCCGCGAGAGCCTCGACGCTTTCTACAATGAGCACCCGAACGTGAAGGATCCGCGCAAGGGCTGAGCCCCCGGCGCGGGCCGAGCAGCGCGGGCCGACCCGCGCGATCAGCGCGCAACGACGCCAGGGACGGCTACGGCGGCGGCCTCACCTTCGCGGCCGTCGGCTTCGGCTCGCGCTGCGGGGGCGGCGGGCGGCGGAGCTTGTCCAGCTCGGTGCGCGCCTCGGTGGCGATGCGCCGAGCGATGTGGGCGAAGGCCGAGGCGGCCTCCCTGGCGGGCGGCGTCGAGACGATCGCGACGAGGTGCTGCGCGGCCGTCTTCCTGCCGATGGGGACGAGGAAGAAGGTAAGGGCGGCGAGGAGGAACACGACGCCGTTCGTGAGGCGCTTGAAGAACTCGCCGACCACAGGCGCCGAGCGTAGATGGAGCGATCGGCCGGGGCCCACTTCTCGGGAGCCTTTTGCGCCCCTTGCCACGGCACCCGGATCTCACGACAAACGGCGGGCGGCTCGACCGGAGGCGCCGAGCCGTGGAGCGCGGCCGTCGCGGGGCGATGGAGCGCTCGGCGCGGCCGCGCGGTCGTGGGCGACAGCCAGGACAAGGAGGGGAGGAGATGCTCAAGCCTGTTCTATTCACCATCATGACGGCGGCAGCGTCCTTGCCGGCCTCCACAGCTGCAGAGGGGCAGCGCCCGACAGGGGGCAAGCCCATGCCACCCACACCAAGCTCAATGCTTCGCCGCCACGGCGCTGCCGCTGCTCCGGGAGCACCTCGCGATGGCGAGGCAGGTCTATACCAAGGTGAAGTAGACGTGGCGGCGCGAGCGCGCAGGCGCTGCGCTGCGCGGCCGGCGCACGGCCGCCGGCGCGCTCAGGCGACCACGCGCGCCGCGCGCTCGGGCCTCTCCGCTGGCGGCGGGGTCGTCCTCGACCTCGCCGCGCCGCGGACGGGCGCGAGCTTGCTCCGGAGCTTCTGATATGCGGCCGTGTCGACCGGCTCGCCCCGGACCCAGGTGCGGATGAACGGCGCCACCCCGGACTCCCAGGCGGCCCCGAGTCGAAGCGCGAGGAACTCGCCGTAGAGCGCGGTGAAGAGCGTCTCGAGCTCCTCGATGAGGTACATGCGCTCGTAGAACTGCTCGTCCACGGCGTCCTTGACGACGCTCGGGATCTTCACGCCCGAGAGCGAGAACGCGTCGGCGTTGAACAGGAAGGCATACTCGAGCTCTCCGCGCGTGACGCGGACGCGCGCGTGCGACGGGAGCTTGCCCTGGCGCAGCGCCTCGTGGGCCTCGGGGGCGCTGCTCGGCGCCGCGCCCTTGAGCCGGCTCTGCTCCTTCTCCTGGACGAGCGTGATCTGCCCCTCGAGCCAGAGCTCGCAGACGCCGAGGGCGTCCAGGGAGAAGCGGCCCTCGAAGAGCTCGCTCTCGAACCAGAGCCAGACAAGGAATTCGCGGCCGACAAACCGGCGCTGCTCGATCAGCTCAGCGAGGCTCACAGGGCACCTCCAAGGGTCGATTCAGCGTGGAAGACCGTGGGCTTGAGCAGCTCGAACGCGGCCAGCTGCTCGGCTGACAAGCCGAGCTCGCGGGCGGCCGTGTAGGGGCTCTCGGGCACGAGATCGAGCTCGAATGTCTCCTCGAAGAGCTCCGAGAGCCCCTCGTGCGCGCGCGGCGACTGGTTCCAGAACCGGACGACGCCGGCCTCCAGGTTCCACGACAGATCCACGACCTTCATCACCGGCATGAGCTGCGCGCGGAGCTTCCTCGACACGACGGCCCGGAGCTCCTCTTTCTCGCGCCGCCCGAGCTTTTCGCGCCCGCGCTTCGCGAGGTGCTCACGCTCCGCCTCGGCGAAATGCGCCTTGAAGAGCGCCGAAGGCACCTGCCAGCGATCGGTCCTGAGGCCGAGGTTGATGTACGAGTTGAAGAAGATCTTGCCGTGATCGAGCTCGCAATCGAGCGGATTCTCGATGGAGCACCACCCGGCGCGCTGCTCCGCGTCCTCTTCGACCGTGAGCGGCCGGAACGCGCGGAGCTGGATTCGCTCGACGAACTTGTCGCGGAACCCCTCGGTGAGCTCGCCGCGGACATAGAACTTCGAGAATGAGATGGATCCTTTGAGTGCGCCCAAATGATCGTCCTTTCGTCTCGTGAAAGCGAAGGACGTAGCCGAGCGGATCCAGGGGGTCAAAAAACCGGACGGGGCGGCGCGGCCATCGGGCGGAGAACGATGACAAACGGCGACGAGCGGCGACGGCTCCGACCGCCAGGCGGGCTGAACGGTGAGCCGCGGTCAGAGGGGGTGGACCAGCGGCGGGCGCAGCCAGCGGCCCGAGAACGGGCCAGTGAGGTAAAAGCGGTAGTGGAGGAAATAGGGCTCTTCGTCGGGCCCGCAGAAGACGACGGTGGATCGCAAGAAACGGCCAAAGACGTCGTCGCCGGGCTCCTCGGAGGATCTGTGGCCGATGGCCGGCGCGGGCACCGCAGGAAAGCGGGGCGGCGCGCCCGCCGAGAACCCGCGCGGCACATCGCACGGAGCAGGCGGAACAGGCGCTCGCGTCGCGCTGCCACCTGGGTCCGGGGCGCTCGCCTCCTCGGGCGGGACGTCGGTGGCATCCGCGACGCAGCCCGCCGCGGCGCTCCCCGACGAGGAGAGGAAAAGCAGCACACGCCACGCGCCGACGCTCGCCCTGGGCACCGTCCTGCCTCCGTCCGAGAAGCGCGAGATCCGCGGAGCGCCGGCGGTCGTAGCCGGCACACCGCGCCTGCGCGAACGCCGGAGGAGCAACGGCGGTGCCGCGCCGCCCGCGAAGCAGGGGCGCACCGAGCGCGCTCGGGGAGAGCGACGGAAGCGAGCGCGCTCGGGGGACGGACGGTCAGACGTTGAAGAGGAAGTGCGCGACGTCGGCGTCCTGGAAGACGTACGTCTTGCCCTCGACGCGCAGCTTGCCGGCGGCGCGGATGGCGGCCTCGGTCCTGTGCTCGACGAGGTCGTCCACCTTGTAGACCTCCGCCCGGATGAAGCCCTTCTCGAAATCGGTGTGGATGACCCCCGCGGCCTGCGGCGCCGTACACCCGATCGGGATCGTCCAGGCGCGGATCTCCTTGGGACCGGCCGTGAAGTAGCTCTGAAGGCCGAGCAGCCGGTAGGCCTCGCGCGCCAGCGTCGAGAGCGCCGGCTCCTTCATGCCGAGGCTCTCGAGCATCTCCTTGCGCTCGTCGGGCGCGAGCTCGTTCAGCTCCGCCTCGAGCTTGCTGCAGACCGGAACGACGCCGCTGCCCTCGGAGGCAGCGCGCTCGCGCACCTTCGTCGCGAGCGGGCCCGTGCCGGAGACGTCGGACTCGTCGACGTTCGCCACGTAGAGGACCTTCTTCGCCGTGATCAGGCCGAACGTCTTCACGACCTTCCGCTGCTCGTCGTCGAAGGAGAGCCCGCGGACGGGCTTGCCGGCCTGGAGCGCCTCGAGGCACTTCTCCATGAGCGCGATCTTCGGGAGGAGCTCCTTGTCGCCCTTGGCCTGCTTCCGCGTGCGATCCAGCATCCCCTCGAGGGAGCCGAGGTCGGCCAGCATCAGCTCCGTCTCGATCGTGTCGATGTCGCGGAGCGGGTCGACCCCGCCGTCGACGTGCACGACGTCCGCGAGCGTGAAGCAGCGGACGACGTGGAGGATGGCATCTACCTCGCGGATATGACTCAGGAATTTGTTCCCGAGCCCCTCGCCCGTGCTCGCGCCGCGCACGAGCCCGGCGATGTCGACCACCTGCACCATGGCAGGGATGATCTTCTCGGTCTTGATGAACTTCGCGAGCGTCGTGAGCCGGTCGTCAGGGACAGGGACGGCGCCGACGTTGGGCTCGATCGTGCAGAAAGGGTAATTCTGCGCCTCGGCCTTGGCGGCCGTCAGCGCGTTGAACAGGGTGCTTTTGCCCACGTTGGGCAGTCCGACGATGCCAACCTCGACGCTCATGGCGCGCACGTCTAGCACAGGCAGGGTCGCGCGGCCCGGCCCCGTGGGCAGGACCGCCCCAGCGCCAAACGAGATTCCCGGTTTGCCCGCGCCGCCGTCCGCCGTCAGCGCCGCGCGCGGAGGGCGCCGGCGAGGTGGTCGACGAACGCGCGCACCCGCGCGGGCAGGAAGCGCGACGGGAGGTACACCGCGACGACCTGACGGCGCACCGGCAGCCACCCGGCGAGCACCTCGCGCAGCCTGCCCGCGGCGATGTCTGGCGCGGCGAGGTACGCGGGCAGCTCGGCCAGGCCCAGGCCGGCGCGCGTCGCCTCGAGCACCGCGAGGACGCTGTCGCTCGAGAAGACCGCGGGTACGCGCGCCGTCGCCTCGGCGCCGCCCGGCTCGACGAGGCGAAAGCTGACGTGCGACGCGCTGCCCGCGCCGTAGCGGAGCCCGGCGTGTGATCCGAGCTCCGCCGCGTCGCGCGGCGCGCGGTGGTGGCGGAGGTAGCCCGGGCTCGCGTAAAGCCCGCGCCGGTCGTCCTCGAGCGGTCGCGCGACGAGCTCGGCCGGGAGCGCGGAGAGCATGCGCACCGCGACGTCGATGCGCTCCTCGACCAGATCGGCGAGCCGATCGCCGCAGCGGAGATCGACGGTGACGCCCGGGTGCTCGGCCTGGAAGCGCGCGCAGAGCGGGGCGACGCGGCACGCGCCGTAGACCGCAGGCGCCGTGACGCGCAGCGGACCGCGCACCGCCTGGTCGCGCGCGGCGATGTCGCGCTCGAGCGACTCGACGTCGGCGAGGAGCTGCCGGCCGCGCGCGACGTACGCTTCGCCGAGATCGGTCAGCGAGACCCGGCGCGTCGTGCGCTGCACGAGCTGCACGCCGAGCCGCGCCTCGGCGCGGGAGACGGCCTTGCTCACCGCCGACGGCGTGAGCCCCAGCCGCTCCGCCGCGGCGGAGAACGAGCGCAGATCCGCGATCGCGACCAGGAGCTGCAGCGCGTGCGCGGCCTCGGACGGGTCGATTGATGAACCGAGCTCATGAATTCTCGCCTTCACGCGCCAATTGTACGCTCCGGGGCTCGGAATCACCGCTCGCGAGGCTCCGCGCGAAGGAGCCGCCGGACGAGGGCGCGCGGCGGGTCATCGACGCGGCGCCTTGACGCCGCTGCGCCGAAGCGTCCGGCTCAGCCGAAAAACGAGGCGATGGCGGCCGCCACGCGGGCGACCTCGTCGCCTGTGAGCTCAGGAAAGATGGGGAGCGCGAGCGAATCGCGCGCCGCCGCCTCCGCGACCGGAAGCGAGCCCTCCGGCGGGCCAAGCGGCGCGAAGCAGGGCTGGAGGTGGAGCGGCGCGGGATAATAGATCTCGGTGCCGATGCCCTGCTCCGCGAGCGAGCTCCGCAGCGGATCGCGCAGAGAGGCATCCTTCAGGCGAATCACATATTGATTGAACGTGTGCCCTGCAGAGCCGGCGTCCGGCAGCGCGAGGGGCAGATCTCGCCCGCCGAGCAGCGCGGCATACCGCGCGGCGTGCTCGCGCCGCCGCTCGAGGAGCGCGCCGAGCCGCGGGAGCTTTCGCCGGAGGAGCGCCGCCTGGAGCGCGTCGAGCCGGAAGTTGCCGCCGATGCGGGTGTGATGGTGCTTCCTCCGAGCGCCCTGCGCCCTGAGCGTCCGGACGCGCTCCGCGAGCTCGTCGTGGTCGGTGGTCACGAGCCCGCCATCGCCGAAACCGCCGAGGTTCTTGGTCGGGAAGAACGAGAAGCACCCCATGAGCCCGAGCGCCCCCGCGCGGCGGCCGCCGCGCTCGGCGCCGAAGGCCTGGGCCGCGTCCTCGATGACCGGCAGGCCGTGGCCGCCCGCGATCGCGAGGAGCTCGTCCATGGGCGCGCAGCCGCCGTAGAGGTGGACGGCGAGGATCGCCCGGGTGCGCTCCGTCAGGGCGCGCGCCGTGGAGGCGGGGTCGAGGTTCAACGAGCCAGGGAGCACGTCCGCGAAGACCGGCGTGGCGCCGGAGCGATGGATGGCGCCCGCGGTCGCGAAGAACGTGTACGCGGGGCACACGACCTCGTCGCCTGCGCCGACGCCGAGCGCCATGAGCGCGACGAGCAGCGCGTCGGTGCCGGAAGAGACGCCGATCGCGTGCCGGACGCCGAGGTACGCGGCGCACTCCGACTCGAAGGCCTCGACCTCCGGACCGAGGATGTAGTGGCCGCTCCGGAGGACCGACTGGAACACGGCGGAGAGCTCGTCCTGCATGGCGAGATCGCCGCGGGCTCGATCGAAGAAGGGAACAGGCGCGGTCATCCGTCGGTGTCCTCCGCGGAGAGGGGATCGCGGTAATGGCGCGTGGCCGCGGCACGGGGCCGAGCGAGCGGCGCGTCCTCGTCGAGGTCGAGACAACGGACGATGTCGCCGCGGCGCTCGTAGCGATAGCCGCTCTCGGGGCAGCGCAGGAGGCCGTCGCGCGAGGCGACGAGCTTGTGACCGTGGCGGCTCATCCAGCCGGTACGCCGGGCCGGCACGCCGGTGACGAGCGCATAGTCGGGCACGTCGCGCGTGACGACCGCGCCGGCGCCGACGAACGCGTGGCGCCCTATCGTGACGCCGCAGACGATGGTGGCATTGGCGCCCACGGTGGCGCCGCGACGGATGCGCGTCGTGTCGAGGAACGCGCGGCGGTCGATCGGGGCACGCGGGTTGACGACGTTGGTGAGCACCGCGGACGGGCCGAGGAACACGTCGTCCTCGACCAGCGTGCCGTCATAAAGAGACACGTTGTTCTGGATCCGGACGCCATCTCCGATGACGGCGGTGCCCGCGACGAAGACGTTCTGGCCGAGGACGCAGGCGCGGCCGATCCGCGCCCCCGCCGAGATATGGCAGAAGTGCCACACCTTCGTCCCCTCGCCGATGTCGCAGGGCTCGTCGATGCACGCTGACGGGTGCGCGAAGAATGCCTTTGCGGGCTCGCTCATGGCGTCCTGTCCGCGGGGTGCGCAGGGCCGCTGGAGTCCCCCTCCGGCAGGGCCCCCACCAGCGCGCTGCCTGCCGGAGGCACCGGCCAGATCCCCCAGGCGCCGCGCGTCGCGAGCGGCGGGCCGGCGAAATCGATGACGGGCGGCCTGACGCGCCCGATGAGGTAGGCGGCGCCGAGGCCGGCGGCGCGGCGCGCGAGCGAGGCGGGATCCTCGAAGCTCGAGCGGACAGGCGGATCACGGGGATCGATCGAGCGATCGGGGTGCACCCCCTCGGGACGCCCCAGGGCGGCGAGCGCCGCGAGGTGGCCATAGTCGACGACCTCGAGGAGGAGGGGCGCGGAAGGAGGCGTGAGCTCCGCGGCGGCGCGGCCGATGGCGACCTCGTCCCTCCGCGGATTGAAGTGCTCGCGGCGCAGGTGCGGCCGGAAGAGGGCGCCGAGGGCGAGCACCACTACCAACGCGCCGCCGAGGGCGCGCCGCGCGCCGGCCGAGGCGCCCCGGAAGGCGCGCGCCGAGAGATCCCCGACGGCGAGCGCGAGCAAGAGCAACGCGAGGAGGGTCGCTCGCTCGGGGTGGTGGGTGGGCGCGCCGTCGCGCACGAGGGCGAGCGAGAGCGCCGCAATCTGGAAGGCGGCGACGGCGCCGGGGAGCGCATACGGACGGGCCGCGCGGAGGAGCGGCGGGAGCGGGCGGGCTGCCCCCGGCGCAGCGCCACGGCGGGCGCGCCAGGCGACGAGGGCGATGGCGATGGGCCACGCGAAGAGCTCCGGCTCCTCGCGGACCATCGCGGCAGGGTACGCGAAGAGCCGCAGCAGGGTGCCGTCGCCGCCCGGGCCGATCGCGTTGCGGTAGGAGGCGACGCGGGCCAGGAAATGCAGCGCGTCGCCGTGCGCGACGCGGTTCCACGCGATCCACGCGGCGGGCCCGGCGAGCGCGACGAGCGCGGCGAGCGCGAGCTTCGCCTGCGCGCCGCGGCCCTGGCCAAGGCGGGCGGCGGCGAGCAGCGCCATCGCCGCGAAGGCGACGGCGACGGACCAGGGCTCGTAGCGGGAGAGCGTCGCGAGCACGAGCGCGAGCGCGCCGAGGAGGGCGCGCCCAGCCGGGGGCGCAGGGCCGGCAGGCGGCGTGACGAGCGACGCCACCGCGAACAGTGAGAGCGCGGCGGTCGGCAGCTCGGGGACCGTCGCCACGCCGAGGCAAGCGCTCCAGGGGAAGGCGCCGGCGAGCAGCGCGCCGGTGAGCGCGGCGCGGCGGTCACCCGTGATCCAGCGCGCGGAGAGGTGGACGAGCGCGGCCGAGGCGAGGCCGAGGGCGAAGGCGATGGCGCGGGCGACCTCGAGGGTCGGCGCGAAGGCGCGCCCAAGAACGCAGAAGAGCGCGCCGTTGAGCCAGAAAGGGACAGGCAGCCAGCTCGTCCCCGTCGGGTCGAGCCGGGGCGCGTGGGCCCACGCCTGCGCGAGGACCACGCGCGCGAAGTCGTCGTCGCTCACCGCCCGGAAGCCGAGCGCGAGGACCAGGGCGGAAACAACCGCCTTGGCGAGGGCGACGAGGGCAAGGTCGCGCGCGAAAGGGACGGAGGCGGCCGACGCCGCCTCCACGGACGATCCCGCGTCGAGCACCCTGCCCGCTTCCCTCCCCGGCGCGGGGGCGGGCCCGAGCACGCGAGCCTACTTCTCCTGGGACTTCTCGAACTCGCGCAGCTCGCGGTCGCCCGCCGACGAGAGGTAGGCGAGCGACACGCTCGTCGCCATGAAGACGGCGGCGCAGATGGCCGTGAGGCGGGTCATGAAGTTGCCGGCGCCGCGGCCGCCGAACACCTGCGCCGTCGCGCCGCCCATGGCCGAGCCCATCCCACCCCCGCGGCCCTGCTGGAGGAGCACGACGAGGATCAGGAACAGACAGACGAACACGTGCACGATGTTGAGGAACGTGTGAAGCATCGGCGTCTTTCAGCTGGGTGAGTCTGGCCCGCGCGAGGGGCCCAAGGGGCAAGTGGGCGAGAGGGCAGGCCGGCGCTCCCGTGGCAAGACGGGAGCGGCCTGCGATCTACCCCTGTTCCGCGCGCTCCGCCAGTCGGTGAGCGGCGTCGACGATCTTGGCGAAGCCAGCGGCGTCGAGCGAAGCCCCACCGACCAGCGCGCCGTCGATATCGTCCTGGGCGAGCAGCGCCTCGGCGTTGTCGGCCTTGACGCTGCCGCCGTAGAGGATGCGCGTGACGCCCGCGAGGTCCTCCGAGGCCTTCGCGAGCAGGCCACGGATGAACGCGTGCACCTCCTGAGCGTCCTCGGCGCGCGCGACCTTGCCCGTCCCGATCGCCCAGACCGGCTCATAGGCGATGACGCCGAAGCCGGGCTGCTTCGCGAGCTCGTCGAGGACGGCGCGGACCTGCCGCTCGACCACGGCGAGCGTCTCACCCGCCTCGCGCTGCTCGAGCGTCTCGCCGACGCAGACGATGGGGCGCAGCTCGGCGGCCATCGCCGAGGCGACCTTCCGGGCGACCGACTCGTCGGTCTCGGCGAACAGCTGCCGCCGCTCGCTGTGCCCGAGGATCACCCAGGTCGCGCCCGCGTCCTTGAGCATGCCCGAGGAGACCTCGCCGGTGAACGCCCCGGAGACCTCGGCGCTCATGTTCTGCGCGGCGATGCCGACCTCGCTCTTCGCCTCCGCGAGCTCGTGGGCCACGGCGGCGATCGCCGTGAACGGCGGAGCGACCACCACCTCGGCCCGCGTGAGCTCACGCGTCGCCTTGGCGACGGCCGCCGAGAGAGGACATGCGTCCTGACCCCCGGCGTTCATCTTCCAGTTGCCGGCGATGAGCGGACGACGCGAGGCCGCCCGTGAGGCGGCGCCCGCCTCCGCGGACGTGCCCCCATCGTTCACGGGCTTCACTCGCTCACCTCGGCCGACCGGAGCGCCTCGACGCCCGGGAGACGCTTGCCCTCGATGAGCTCGAGCGAAGCGCCGCCGCCGGTCGAGATGTGATCGAAGCCCTTGGCGATCTGCTCGCCCGCCTGCTTGACCGCCGCCGCGCTGTCGCCGCCGCCGACCACCGTGAAGCCGGAGGCGCCGCTCATGATGCGCGCGACGTCGAAGGTGCCCTTGGAGAAGGCGGGCGTCTCGAAGAGGCCCATCGGGCCGTTCCAGAACACCGTCTTCGCCCTCTCGATCGCCTGGCCGAACTGCTCGATCGAGCGGGGGCCGATGTCGAGCGCCATCGTGCCCTCGGGGATCGCGTCGACGGACGCGGGCTCGCCCTGCGTCGCGTCGAGGCTCGAGGCGACGATGGCATCGACGGGCAGGAGGAGCTGGATGCCCCGATCGCGCGCCTTGCTCATGATCGTGCGCGCCAGCGGGAGCTTGTCCTCCTCGATCCGGCTCTTCTGCAGGTTCTTGCCCTGCGCGGCGAGGAAGGTGTTCGCCATCGCGCCGCCGATGCACAGGGTGTCGACCACGTTGAGGAGCGCCTCGACGACGTCGATCTTGTCGGAGACCTTGGCGCCGCCGAGGACGGCGACGTAAGGCTTCTCCGGGCGATCGATGAGCCGGGTCAGCGCCTTGAGCTCCTTCTGGAGGAGGAGGCCGGCGGCGCGCTCGCGCACGAGGCGCGGCAGCGCGTGCACCGACGCGTGAGCGCGGTGCACGGCGCCGAAGGCGTCGTCGACGTAGACGTCGCAGAGCTCGGCGAGCTGGCGCGCGAACCCCTCGTCGTCCTTCTCCTCCTCCTCGTGGAAGCGGAGGTTCTCGAGGAGGCAGATCTGGCCCGCCCGGAGGTCGTAGATGACCTTCTTGGGCGAGTCGCCGACACAGTCGTCGGGCAGGTGGACCTCGTAGCCCGTGAGCTCACTGAGCCGCCCCCCGCACGGCTCCAGCGAGAGCCCCTCGGTCTTGCCCGGCTTCGGGCGGCCGAGGTGCGACGCGAGGATCACCTTCGCGCCCGCCTCCATGACGAGCTTGATCGTCGGGATCGCCTCGCGGATACGCGAGTCGTCCGTGATCTTGCCCGTCTTCTTGTCGAGCGGGACGTTGAAGTCGACGCGGATGAAGACGCGCTTGCCGCTGAGGCCAGCAGCGCCCCCGGCGGCGGCGAGGTCTTCGACGGAGCGGATTCCGGTGAGCTTCACGGCGCTAGACGCCCTTCCTCGCCACGAGCTGCGCGAGGTCGATCATGCGGTTCGAGAAGCCCCACTCGTTGTCGTACCACGAGAAGATCTTCGCGAAGCGATCGCCGAGGACCGACGTCATGGTCGAATCGAACGTGCTGGACGCGGGCGAGCCGATGAAGTCGCCCGAGACGAGCTCCCGATCGGTGTAGTTGAGGACGTCCTTCATCGGCCCCTGCTCGGCGGCCTGCTTCATCGCGGCGTGGATGCTCTCCTTCGTGATCGGCTTCTCGGTCTCGAGGGTGAGGTCCACGAGCGAGACGTCGACCGTGGGGACGCGGATCGCGAGCCCGTCGAACTTGCCCTTGAGCGCCGGGATGACCTCGGACAGCGCCTTCGCGGCGCCGGTGCTCGAGGGGATCATGTTGACCGCGGCGGCGCGCGCGCGGCGCAGGTCGCCCTTGCGGTGCGGGATGTCGAGCAGGTGCTGGTCGTTCGTGTACGAGTGGACCGTCGTCATCAGGCCGCGGACGATGCCGAAGTTGTCGAGCATCACCTTGGCGATGGGGGCGAGGCAGTTCGTCGTGCAGGAGCCGCACGAGATGACCGTGTGCTTCTGCGCGTCGTAGAGCTCGTCGTTCACGCCCATCACGACCGTGAGGTCGTGGCCCTTGGCCGGCGCGCTGATGATGACGCGCTTGGCGCCCGCGTTGATGTGGCCGGCGGCCTTCGCCTTGTCCGTGAAGAGGCCCGTGCACTCGAGGACGATGTCGACGCCGAGGCTCTTCCACGGCAGCTCGGCCGGATCCTTCAGCGCGAGGACCTCGATCTTCCGATCGCCGATGCTGATGTGCTTGTCGCCGTGACCGACCTTCGCCGCCTTGAACTCGCGGTGGATCGAGTCGTACTGGAAGAGGTGGGCGAGCGTCGCCGGATCCGTCAGGTCGTTGATGGCGACCAGCTCGATATCCTTCACGCCGCGCTCGTAGAGCGCGCGGACAATGCAGCGTCCGATGCGCCCAAAACCGTTAATTGCGATCTTCGTCGCCATCACGAACTCCTGGGAAAGTGGCCGGCGCGAGTCGTAGTCACCTCGCGCGCGACGGTCAAGCAAAGCCTCAGCCGTGGGACGCCGGCGATGGGGAGCGCCGGCGGCGGCGGGGCCGCGGCCGGCTGGCCGGAGCGGCGCCTCGCCGGGAGGGCTTTCGGTCGGTATTTGGGGTGGTTTCGGTCTGTGGGAAGGGGAACGCCGGCGCGCTCGGGCTCTGTCGCGCCGGGTTTTTTCACGCCAGCGTCACGCGCGGCCGCGGATCAGACGCCGAGCTCCTTCAGGAGCTTCTCCTTGCTCGCGACGCCGGTGTACGAGCCCGCCTTCTCACCGCCCCGGAACAGGATGCACGTCGGAACGGCGCGGACGTTGTATTTCTGGGCGAGCTTGGGCGCCGCGTCGATGTCGAGCTTGCCGACCTTCAGCTTGCCCTGGGACTCCGCGGCGATCGTGGCGACGATCGGCGCGAGCTGCTTGCAGGGTCCGCACCAGGTGGCCGTGAAGTCCACGAGCACGGGGATCGGGGAGTTGATGACCTCGGACTCGAAATTCTCGTTGGTGAAGGTGACGACGTGCTCGCCTGCCATGATTGTCTCCGTCGGTGCCGCGCTGTTCAGGTTCAGGGCCGCGCCTGTGGTGCGCGGGGCGCGCCCCGTGAGTTGACCGAGGCTGCGCCAGCCTATCGGCCCGATGCAGAGCGGACGCCCTGTCGGGAAAGGAAAGTACCCGGCGCGCACGCCTCCGGCAACCCACAAGGCGCTCGCGGCGCGCCCCGCGGAACCTTCCGCCTGCGCCGTCGTTTTGGTAGATCGCCCGGCGCCGGAGCGCCCGTGCTGGCCGACGCAGCGGAGGCCTGAGCGCGAGCGGACGCCAGCGAACCCGGCGCGCGACGCCGCACGGTGCGCGCGATCACGCGTGCGAGCGCCCGCTCGCGCGGCGCCGAGCCAGGATGGCCCCCCGAACCCTCATCATCACGCCGACGTACAACGAGCGAGACAACCTCGCCGAGTTCGTGAGCTCCGTCCTCGCGGCGGCCCCGGACGCGCACGTGCTCGTCGTCGACGACGCGTCGCCCGACGGGACAGGCGCCCTCGGCGATGAGCTCGCCGCGCGCGACGGGCGCGTCCACGTGCTCCACCGCGCGGCGAAGCGCGGGCTCGGTACGGCCTACCTGGAGGGCTTCCAGCGCGCGCTCGACGGCGGCTACGACGTCGCGTTCGAGATGGACGCCGACCTCTCGCACGACCCGCGCCACCTGCCGGCGTTCCTCGACGCGATCGCCCGGGGCGCCGACGTCGTCCTCGGCTCGCGCAACATGCCGGGTGGCGGCGTGGAGGGCTGGGGCCTCGGGCGGCACGTGCTCTCGAAGGGCGGCTCCCTCTACGCGCGGGCGATCCTGGGCGTCGGCATCCGCGACCTCACGACCGGCTACAAGGCGTTCACGCGGCGCGCGCTCCTCTCGCTCGATCTCGGCAGCGTGCGCTCGAACGGCTACGCCTTCCAGATCGAGACGACCTACCGCGCGCTGCGCAAAGGGCTCCGCGTGGTCGAGGTGCCGATCGTGTTCGTCGACCGCCGCGCAGGCCGCTCGAAGATGAGCCGCCGGATCTTCGCCGAGGCGATCGTCGAGGTCTTCCGCCTGAAGCTCGACGCCGCGCGCGGTCGCATCTGATCGCGCGGCCCCGCCGGAGCGCGCGCTGCGCTCAGCGCTCCCCCGTGCGAGGCGGCCGCGATGCGGCGTGCGTGCGGCCCTGCTCGTCGATCTCCAGCTCGTCGAGCTCCTCGTCCAGCGCGACGTCGCCGTCGTGGATGCGCGATCGACCGGGGGCCTCCTGCTCCTCGAAGCGCACGCGCGCCGCCGCGGCCTGGCCGCGCTGGGCAGCGTCCTCTGGCGCCGGGTGCCCGCGGACGACGCGGGTGGCGCGGCGCAGCGCGAGATCGGCGACCCGCCCGGCCCTGCGCACGTTGGGCGCGGCCTTCTCGCGCAGCACGCGGCCGAACACCAGGGACAGCAGCGTCAGCACCGTCGGGACGATCACCCCGAGCGCGAGGCCGACCGCGATGCGCGCGACGGTGAGGCCGAACAGCGCGGCCACGAGCGGCAGGCCCACCAGGCCGCGATCGAGCGACGGGCGCCCCTCGTGCCGGCGCGCGCGCCGCTCCTCCTTGCGCGCGCGCTTCTCTTCCTTGCGCTCGTCCTTGCGCGCGCGCCGCTCGTCCTTGCGCTCGTCCTTGCGCGCGCGCCGCTCCCCCTGGCGCGCCCCGCGCTCCGCGGAGCCCTCCGCAGGCTCGCCAGCGCGCGGCGTCTCGGGGGGCGCGCCGCCCGCTTCGAGCCCCGACAGGAGCGGCGCGATGCGCGCGGCGCGGCGGTCCGGGTCGGGCTCCAGCATCGCGGAGAGCGCCCGGACGAGGCGCGGGTCGGCGCGATCGCCGAGGGCAGCGGGCACGTCGATCGCGAGCCCTCGGTGCGGCAGGTTCTCCGGCTCCTCGCCGGTGAGCAGGCAGAGCGCGGTCGCGCCGACCGCATAGACGTCCGACGCGGGCAGCGCGCGGCCCTGGAACTGCTCCGGCGCCATGTACCCGAACGTGCCGACCACGGTGCTCCCGCCCTCGGGGCGCATGCGATCGCGGACCGCGCCGAAGTCGACGATCGCGAAGGAGCCGTCGGGCCGGCGGATCACATTGTTCGGCTTGATGTCGCGGTGGATGACCGACGGCGCGCGGCCGTGCAGGTAGTCGAGCACGCCCGAGGCGTCCCTCAAGAAGCGGAGGATGTCGTCCCGCCCGAGCACCGCGCGGCGACGGCGCATCGCGCCCAGGCTCTCGCCCTCGATCTTCTCCATCACCAGGAAGAGCGCTCCGTCCTCCTCGAAATGATCGAGGTAGGCCGGCAGGCTCGGGTGCGAGAGCGACGCGAGCACCCGGGCCTCGCGCTCGGCGAGCTCCACGCTCTTCCAGCTGGAGGCGCCGCGGATCTGGAACCGCTTGATCGCGACGAGCTTGCCGAGCCGCTTGTCGACCGCCTCGAGCGTGTGCCCCTGAGCCCCTTCGCCGAGGGCGCGCGTGATCACGTAGCGCCCGTCGCGCAACGCCTGGCTCGGCTCGGCACCCATCGAGGGAGCGAGAGTACACCGCCAGGGCAACGACACCAGGTCGAAGCCGCGCCTGGGCGCCCGCGAGCGCCGCGCCGGCGAACGTCCGAACGCCCGCCGACGCGCGCGCGGCTCGCGCCATGCGCTCTGCTAGAGTCGCGGGCGATGTCCCTGATCCTCACCGTGCTCGGGCTGTTTGCCGCGCTCTACCTGCTGTCGGGGCTGCGGCAGATCAACCAGTGGGAAGCCGCGCTACGCTTCACGCTCGGCAAGCTGACCGGCCGCGTATCCCCCGGGGTGACGCTGTTCCTCCCGGGGATCCAGGAGCTGCGGCGCATCGACACGCGGATGAAGAACCGCGATCTCCTCCAGCAGATGGTGATCACCCGCGACAACGTGACCACGATGGTCGATGCGGTCGTCTATTACCGCGTCGTCGATCCGGAGAAGGCCACGCTGGCCGTCGAGAACTACGAGACGGCGATGAAGGACCGCGCGAAGGTCGTGCTGCGCGACGTGGTGGGCGAGACGCGGCTCGACGAGCTGCTCGCGCACCGCGAGGAGGTCGCCGCCAAGGTGCGCGCGCAGGTCGAGGCGGTGGCGGCCGCGTGGGGCCTGCACGTGGAGATGATCGGCCTCCAGGACATCGCGCTGCCGCCCCAGATGCAGGAGGTGCTCGCGAAGGGCGCGATCGCCGAGCGCGATCGGCGCTACGTGGTCATCAAGAGCGAGGCCGACGTGGAGAGCGCGAAGAACTTCGCGGAGGCGGCGGGCATCCTCGCGCGCTCGCCCGGGGCGATGGAGCTGCGCCGCTTCGAGGCGCTGGCGAACCTGAGCCAGGGCAACACCAAGGTGATCTTCGACCTGGCGAAGCCGTACGACGACGTGCGGCACGCGGCGGTCGCGATGGCCGAGGCGGCGACCACCGAGGCGAAGCCCGTGCGCGTCCAGCAGGGGCAACGCGCGGTCGACGCCGAGGCGCAGCGCGAGGCCGAGGCGGCCCTCGAAGAGCAGGCGGCCCTCGAGGAGCAGCGGACGGCGCGGCGCGGGCGCATGGGCGGGGCGTGATCCCGGCGCTGACCGCGCTCAAGGCTGCGGTCGCGGCGCTGCTCGAGGCGCGCGGTGAGCGCGGGCTCTCCGCCCTCGTCGCCGGCGGTGAGCTCGCGCTCGCCGCCCCGCCCCAGCGGTGGACGCTCGGGTCGCGCGAGGTGAGCGCGTCACGCCTCTCGCTGGCCGTCGACGCGCCCGAGTTCGCGACGCTCACCGCGGATCCGAGCCGCCTCGCGGCGGTGAAGGAGGCGTTCGCGAGCGCGGTACGCACGCCGGAGACGGAGCTCGCCGATCTGTCGCTGGTGCTGCGCCTGCCCGGCGTCAGGCGCGGGTGGAGCCAGATCTACCGGGAGGCCGCCCTCCCGGCGGCGCCGGAGCGGCCGGCTCCGGACGCGGTGCTCGGCGGCGCGGCGGCCCTGCTCGAGGCGTCGGGCGACGCGCGGGGCGCGGCGATGCTCCGGCGCGCGCGGCTCGAGGAAGCGCAGGTCGCGGGCGGCAGGAGCGCCGCGCTGGTGCGCTGCGTGGTGCGGCTCGAGCCAGCGGATCGCGCGGCGCTCGACCGCGATGGCGAGCGCGCGGAGCGGCTGCGGCGGGCGGTGCGCGACGCAGGCACGCGCCCCTCCGAGGCGATCGCGTCCGTGGAGCTCGCCACGGCGCTCTACCCGCTCGGCGGAGCGGCGGCGCCGGAGGCCCGGCTCGCGCGGGCCCTCGCGGCGCGCGGCGCGGTGGCGGTGACCATCCGCCGCGGTGACGGGCCGGAGCGCGACGGCGTGGAGCTCGCGGTCGTGGCGTCCGGCGAGCTCCTGCGCGTCCGGATCACAGCGGCCCCGGAGCGCGAGCACGGCCTCTGGAGAGCCGAGGGGATCCGCGCGATCACGGTCGCAGCCGGGGACCTCACGACGCCAGAGCGGACGGAGGAGCTCGCCGCGCTGCTCTGCGGCGGCGAGCTCCCGTGACGCGCCGCGGTCAGCCCCGGGCCGGCAGGCCGGGCGCCGCGGCGCCAGCGCCGGCCGTCGCGGCGCCGTTGCGCGGGGGGTTCTCCGGGCGGGTCATGCTCCGGATCGCATGCTGGAGCGCCGCGCGGAGGTTGCGCTGCGTATTGAGCTGCGAGAGGTCGAGCCCGAGCGCGACCATCGTCTGCGCGACGTTCGGCTTGATCCCTGCGACGATCCCGTCGGCCCCAAGCAACCGGATCGCCGTGACAAGCTCGATCAGGTGGCTCGCGACCTGCGTATCGACCACCTCGACACCCGTCAGGTCGAGGATGGCGAAGCGCGCCTGCTTCTCCACGATCTTCGAGAGCAGGCTGTCCATTACATCGGCGGTGCGCATGCTGTCGACCGTCCCCACCATCGGCAGCGTGAGCACGCCGTCCCAGACTTCGATGATCGGCGTCGACAGATCGCGAATCACCTTCTGCTGCGCCTCGATCTGCTGAAGCTGAGCGCGCAGCTCCTTCTCGGTGCGCTTGGACTCCGAGATATCGAACGACAGCCCCAGCAAGCCGCCCCCGGCCTCGCCGTCCTCCCCACGGAGCGGGGTGACCCAGTTGTCCCAGTGGGTACCGAGCGAATCCGTGCGAAAGCGGCGCACCTTCCCGTCGAACCATTTGCGCATGTCAGGCGTGTCGAGCCCGGAGACGTCGTCGCCGCCTGAATCTGGCTGGTTTCCATAGAGCTCGATCCAGTTGACCCCGACGAGCTGCCCACGTTTGAGGCCGATCCTCTCGACTCCCGTGCCGTCGTGATAAAAACAGATCCCATCAGGGCGGAGAGCCCAGAAACTCATACCGTCCACGTGCTCGGCGATGCTGTCCAGGATGCGCGCCTTGTTGCGGAGATTCGTCAGCGCTTCCTCGCCGATTTCGGGTGTCGCCCGGAACGCCCCGAAGACCGCGCTGCGATCGGGCGAACGCTTCGCGTTGCACGACAGCGGCCGGTACGCCCCACGCGCGTCGCGAAGGCGAACGCGGAAACAGACGGGCTCGTCCGCCTGCTCGAGCTTCGCCCACGCGTCCAGGAGCGCTGCTCGATCCTCCGGGTGGGCGAGCTCTGCGAGCGTCGTGCCCTCCGCGCTCGCGGGGCCGATGACCTCCCGCAGCGCCTCGTTCTCGTGGAGCAATCCGCCCCCGGCCGAGGCGACGAAGAGCAATTCCGGACAGCTGGCGAAATACTCAGCGAACAGCGCGTTCGACGTCTGACTCATCACATGGGCCCCTCCTCGGGGCATGAACAGGGCACAAGGGTATCGTGCGCAAAGCCCTTGTGGGAAGGGCCCATTCCACCGCTCCCCGTTCCAGCTCAGGTGCTGCTCTGCGGCGGCGGCGAGCGCCCGTGACACGCAGCGCAGTCAACCCGGCGCCGGCAGGCCGGGCGTCGCGGCGCCGGCCGTCGCGGCGCCGTTGCGCGGGGGGTTCTCCGGGCGGGTCATGCTCCGTATCGCATGCTGGAGCGCCGCGCGGAGGTTGCGTTGCGTGGTGAGCTGCGAGAGGTCGAGCCCGAGCGCGACCATCGTCTGCGCGACGTTCGGCTTGATGCCCGCGACGATCCCGTCGGCCCCGAGCAGCCGGATCGCTGTGATAAGCTCGATCAGGTGGCTCGCGACCTTCGTGTCGACCACCTCGACGCCGGTGAGGTCGAGAATGGCAAAGCGCGCTTGCTTCTCCACGATCTTCGACAGCAGGCTGTCCATCACGTCCGCCGTCCGCACGCTGTCCACCGTCCCTACCATCGGCAGCGTCAGCACTCCGTCCCATACCTCGATGATCGGCGTCGACAGATCGCGAATCACCTTCTGCTGCGCCTCGATCTGCTGAAGCTGAGCGCGCAGCTCCTTCTCCGTGCGCTTGGACTCCGAGATGTCGAACACCATGCCGAGCAAGCCGCCCCCGGCCTCGCCGTCCTCGCCACGGAGCGGGGTGAGCCAGTTGTCCCAGTAGAGGCCGAGCGTGTCGCTGCGAAAGCGGCGCACCGCCCCGTCGAACCATTTGCGCATCTCCGACGCGGGTATCTCGGTGCCGGACGCTTCTGGCTGGTTCGCGTAGAGCTCGAACCAGTTGGCCCCGACGAGCTGCCCAGGCTTGAGCCCGACCCTCTCGAGCGCCTTGCCGTCGTGATAAAAACAGGTTCCTTCGCTGTCGAGCCCCCAGAGCACGATGTTGTCCACGTGCTCGGCGATGCTGTCCAGGATGCGCGCCTTGTTGCGGAGGGTCGTCAGCTCCTTGTCATCGATCTCGGGTGTCGGCCGGAGCGCTCCGAAGACCGCGCTGCGATCGGGCGAACGCTTCGCGTTGCACGACAGCGACCGGTACGCCCCGCGCGCGTCGCGAAGGCGAACACGGAAACAGACGGGCTCGTCCGCCTGCTCGAGCTTCGCCCACGCATCCAGGATCGCTGCTCGATCCTCCGGGTGTGCGAGCTCTGCGAGCGTCGTACCCTCCGCGCTCGCGGGGCCGATGACCTCCCGCAGCGCCTCGTTCTCGTGGAGCAGTCCGCCCCCGGCCGAGGCGACGAAGAGCAGTTCAGGACAGCTGGCGAAATACTCGGCGAACAGCGCATTCGAAGCAACACTCATTGCGCGAGCCCTCTCCGCGGCACGTCAGGACACCAGAAGAACATGAAGGTATCGTACGCGATGCCCTCGGGGGAAGGCCCGTCGCGGCGCCTGAGCGGTCGAGACACGCGCTGCGCCAAGGAGCGAGCTCACAACGGGCCTGCGTGTGATGGGCAACACCGAGCACGACAACCTGTGCAGTGTTCATGGATCTGACGGCACGCCTCCCGGACGCGCGGGCCCATCCGGGAGATTGGACCCCTCCGCGAGGTGAACCTTGCGGTGCAGCGCGATCGTCATTTCGCTGGGAGCAGTCCTTGGCACGCCGGCGAGGTGATGTCGTTCACCTTGTTGTGAGAGTGCAGGAGCCGAGTGTGCGGCAACAGACCACGGACAGGCGCGCAGGCACGACGCACAGCGTGGTCAGCCGGGCGCCGGCAGGCCGGACGTCATCGCGCCGACGGCGGAAGGCGCAACACCGGCGGCGGATGTTCCGGCATCGCCGCGCGGGGGGTTCTCCGGGCGGGTCATGCTCCGGATCGCATGCTGGAGCGCCGCGCGGAGGTTACGTTGCGTGGTGAGCTGCGAGAGGTCGAGACCGAGCGCGACCATCGTCTGCGCGACGTTCGGCTTGATGCCCGCGACGATGCCTTCGGCCCCGAGCAGCCGGATCGCTGTGATAAGCTCGATCAGGTGGCTCGCGACCTTCGTGTCGACCACCTCGACGCCGGTCAGGTCGAGGATCGCGAAGCGCGCCTGCTTCTCCACGATCTTCGACAGCAGGCTGTCCATCACGTCCGCCGTCCGCACGCTGTCCACCGTCCCTACCATCGGCAGCGTCAGCACTCCGTCCCACACCTCGATGATCGGCGTCGACAGATCGCGAATCACCTTCTGCTGCGCCTCGATCTGCTGCAGCTGGGCGCGCAGCTCCTTCTCTGTGGTCCTGGACTCCGAGATGTCGAACGACAGCCCCAGCAAGCCTCTCCCGGGCTCGCCGTCCTCCCCACGAAGCGGGGTGATCCAGTTGTCCCAGTAGACGCCAAGCATGTCGCTGCGAAAGCGGCGCACCTTGCCGTCGAACCATTGGCGCACGCTGTCGACGGGCGCGTCATCGACAGCTGCGTCTGCCTGGTTCCCATACAGCTCGAACCAGTTGGCCCCGACGAGCTGCCCGCGCTTGAACCCGGCGGTCCCGAGCGCCTTGCCATCGTGATAAAAACAGGTTCCTTCGCTGTCGAGCGCCCAGAACGCCATGTTGTCCACGTGCTCGACGATGCTGTCCAGGATGCGCGCCTTGTTGCGGAGGGTCATCAGCTCCTTGTCATCGATCTCGGATGTCGGCCGGAGCGACCCAAAGACCGCGCTGCGATCGGGCGAACGCTTCGCGTTGCACGACAGCGACCGGTACGCCCCGCGCGCGTCGCGGACACGGAGGCAGAGAGAGATGGGCTCGCCGGTCTGCTCGAGCTTCGCCCACGCGTCCAGGAGCGCCGCGCGATCCTCGGGGTGAGCGAGCTCTGCAAGGGTCGCACCCCCCTCGCTCATGGGGCCAAGGATCTCCCGCAAGGCTTCATTCTCGTGGAGCAGTCCGCCTGCGGTCGAGGCGACGAAGAGCAGCTCAGGACAGCTGGAGAAAAATTCAGCAAATAACCCATTCGAAGCAACGCTCATCACGCAGGCCCCCTCTCCCCTGGATATCAGAATGGCAGGAAGGTATCCCACGCGATGCCCTCGAGGGAATGTCTCTCGCGGCGATGCCATTTCCGGCGCGGGTGCTTGCGAGCAGGCGCTCGCGGCGGCGGGCCATGGCCAACGGGCGTATCTTCATGGCGTATGGAAGAGAAAGACGAGACGCTCGCGAGCTCTGCTGCAGTGAGGGCCTGCTCGCGGCCGCGCTCCTGGAGCGGCTGCACGGCTGCTCGGCGCGCGGACTGGACGGCTCGCTGGAGATGCTCGAGCACGCCAGGCGAGCGCTCGCGAAGGAGGTGTCGAGCTCAGGGATCAGCAGGCCGCTGCGACGGCGAGCCCCTCCGCTCACCGCTCCGTCGACCGCTCGGCGAGCCACGCCGGATACCCCTTTGATTCAACGGACGTAAGGCCGAGGTCGGGCACCTCCACGAACACCGCGCGGCCCACGGCGTAGAGCGCTTCGAGCAAGATCTCTGGCGGACCGAACGCTTCGAGGCCCAGCGACCACGCCGCCGGAGCAGCCGCGCCCTCGCCTTCCGCCACGGCAACGCGCGTCAGCTCGACAGCACATCCGGCTCCGGGGTGCTCGCCGTCCATCACCTCGACGGCGCGTCCGCCCACCAGCCCGAACACCCTCACGCGGCGCTCCTTCGTGAGGGTCGTCCACCCGCTGTCATCGGCGTCCGTCGACGAGAGGGTGAGCTTCGTCCACCGCTCCAGCTCACCCAGCACCGTGGGAGAGAGGTGGATGGATCCGAACGCGCAGACCCGAAACTTGACCTCCAGGCTCTTCGGCCGACCGCCGCGCTTCTTGATCCCGAGATCGGCGCGCCGGAGGCGCCGGTAGCGGTCATGCCGGGGCGCCTCGGAGAACGCACGCGAGAACCACGACACGAGCCGCGCCGCCCGAGCGTCGTCCGCAGGCAGGAACCAGCGGACTTCGATGCTCTCCCGGATGTCCATGGCGTCCTCCCGGCCACGCGCTGGCGGCACGTCCGCACCACCGCCTCCATGATGCCAGAAGCAGGGGTGCGTGTGCCGCCGGCGCGGCGAAGGTAGGATCTCAGGTCAGGCTGCCTTCCGCCAGAGGTCGCACGGCTGCATGCGGGCGAACGCCGCTGCGCGCGCCGCTGCGCCTCCCCGGCTCAGGCCCTCGACGACGCCCGGTACGAGTCGGACACGACCTTCTTTGCAAAGTCGACGATCGGCTCCCTGGGGACGTTCTGGATCGCGTACTTGACCGCGTAGCCGCCGGCGAGGAGGGTGAGCTGGCGCAGGATCTTCGAGCTGGCGAGCACGCCAATCGCAAACGCCGCTCCGCCGATCGCGATCGGGACGATGTACGGGACGTCCTTGACCTTGGTCTGGATGTCCTTGGCGAACTTCAGCAGCATGTCGAGGTTCACCGCGCCCTCGCCGCCCTGCGCCTGCTGCGCTCCAGGCTCGTGCGAGCCGGACTCCTGCGAGCCGCCCTCGTAAATCCCGTTCTTGTACCCGCCCGAAGTGTACTGGTCGTTACCGATGCTCATAGCGCTCTACCTCGTCCTGAGATGATCAGCCACTGAGTTGGCTATAGCTCCAGGCGCTATGCGAAGCACATACCAGCAGGAAGCGCCGGAGCGGCCGACGCGCAGCAAAGGTGAGCCCGCGCGGCTCGCGCCAGCAGCAGGCGAGCCGCTTGCTCCAGCGGCGAGCACGCTCGCAGGCGAGGGCGCCCGTCTGCGATGAGGCAACTTGGCCGGGCGTGGCAAATGATCCCACCTCGATCGGCTCACACGACATCGTCTCGCATCGGAGGAGAGGCGGTCCGTGCAGACCTCGAATGTGGCGGGCTGCGCCCACGCGGATGGAGGCGACGCTCGTGCTCGACCAGCACCGCTGACGAGCGCTCGGCGCGAGGTTGGAGCGCCGGTTGCACGCCGCGCCTCCGAGACCGACGCGCGCGCGACGGAGCTCGCTCCCGGCACACGCCTTGCGTGAATTGCCTGCGCCCATGTCGCTCACGACGGTGCTGTTCGGCCGGCGGCTGGCCTCCGATGAAGAGGAGAAGGAACAGATCGGTCCGCTCTCCGGCATCCCGGTCCTGGGCCTCGACGCGCTCGCTTCCGCGTCGTACGGGCCCGAGGCCGCGCTCACCGTGCTCCTCCCCCTCGGCGCGCACGGCGTCCACTACATCGTGCCGCTCAGCGCCCTGGTCATCGGGCTGCTCGCGATCGTCTACGTCTCGTACCGCCAGACGATCGCCGCGTACCCGAGCGGCGGCGGCTCATACATCGTCGCGAAGGAGAACCTCGGCACGCGCGCCGGCCTCGTCGCGGCGGCGGCCCTGCTCATCGACTACATACTCAACGTCGCGGTCGCCATCTCCGCGGGGGTGGGCGCGCTCGTCTCCGCGATGCCCGCGCTCCTGCCCCACACCCTGGGCCTCTGCCTCGCCGTCCTCGCCCTGCTCACCGCGGCCAACCTGCGCGGGCTCCGCACCGCGGGCCTCGTGTTCTTGGTGCCGACGTACGCGTTCCTCGGCTGTCTCTTCGCGGTGATCGCGATCGGGATCGGGAAGACGATCCTCCACGGAGGGCACCCGCCGCCCGTGGTCGCGCCGCCCTCGCTGCCCGTCGCGCTCGGCGCCGCGAGCCTGGGGCTCCTCTGCCACTCTTTCGCGAGCGGGTGCACCGCGATGACCGGCGTGGAAGCGGTGAGCAACGGCGTCCCCGCCTTTCGCAAGCCGAGCGCCAGGCAGGCGCGCCGGACGCTCTCGTACATCGTCGCCTCGCTCGGCATCCTGCTCGCCGGGATCGCGATCCTCGCGCGGGCGTACGGGATCACCGCCACCGAGCCCGGCAGGAGCGGCTATCAGAGCATCGTCTCGCAGATCGTGGGCGCGGTCGTGGGGCGCGGCCCTTTCTACTACGTGACCCTGGCCGCCGTGGTGGCGGTGCTCATGCTCTCCGCCAACACCAGCTTCGCCGACTTCCCCCGCCTCTGTCAGCTGCTCGCGCTCGATCGCTTCCTGCCCGAGCCCTTCATCCACCGCGGCAGGCGCCTCGCCTTCTCCTACGGCATCGGCGTCCTCGCCGGGCTCTCAGCCCTCCTGCTCGTCGTCTTCCAGGGCATCACCGACGCCCTCATCCCGCTCTTCGCGGTGGGCGCGTTCCTCGCCTTCACGATGTCGCAGGCGGGGATGACCGCGCACTGGCGCAGGGTCCGCGGCAAGCGCTCCCGGCTCCACCTCGCCGTCAACGCGACCGGCGCCACGGCCACGGCCGCCACGCTCGTCGTCATCATCCTCTCGAAGTTCACCGAGGGGGCGTGGATCTCGACCCTGCTCGTGATCGGGGCCTTTCTCATCTTCTGCAATGTGCGACGCCACTACAAGCACATCGACGAGGTGGTCCGCGCCCGCGCGCCGCTCGACCTCACCCCACCTCCGCCGCCGATCGTGGTGGTGCCGATCAGGCGCTGGGACCTCGTGGCGCAGAAGGGGCTCCGCTTCGCGCTCCGGCTCTCACCTGAGGTCTACGCGCTCCAGGTGCTCCTCGACGATCCTCGCGTCGAGGACCTGAGCGGCGAATGGCGCGATCTCGTGGAGGAGCCCGCGAAGCAGAAGGGGGTACCGGCGCCACGGCTCTCGGTGGTGCGGTCCCGCTACCGGCGGCTCTTCAGGCCGCTGCTCCGCTTCGTCACCACCCTCGCGCACGCCCACCCGGATCGGCAGGTGGCGGTCGTTGTGCCGGAAGTGGTCGAGTCACGCTGGTACCATTACCTGCTCCACAACCACACGGCATCGATCCTCAAATGGCTCCTTCTCTTCCGGGGCGGGAAGGGCATCGTGATCGTCAACACGCCCTTTTATCTGCCCGACGCGCCGGAGACCGCCTGATCGTCGTGTGTGGCCGCGCCGGCGCGAGGCCGCCCGACCGGCCCGGGAGCGCCGCGTCCCGGGAGCGCGCCGCGGGTGGCCGTCGAGCGCGGGGCCAGGCGCGGAGGAGCCTGGCCCGGGGCCTCACCACCACGATCGCTGGCGGGCGAGGGAGACGATCGCGGCCGAGAGCTTGTGCGGGTCGTGGCGAATCAGCTTGCCGCCGAACAGGAGGTCGGCGGGGACGAGGAGGTCGGAGGCGAGCGGTTTGTCCGGCGAGGTAACGACCGGCTCAGAGCCAGCGGAGGCGTACTCCTCCAGGCCCTCGGAGGGCCAGACGTCGTTGACCAGCACCGCGTCGAGCCGGGCCTCGCCGAGGTACATGGCGATGGTCCCCACGAAGTCCTCGACCGTGTAGCCGGGGGTCTCGTTGGGCTTCGTCATCAGGTTGCACACGAACATCGCGCGGGCGCGGCTCGCCGCGATGGCCTCGCGCACGCCTTTGACCAGGAGGTTCGGCACGAGGCTCGTGTAGAGGTCTCCCGGCCCGAGGATGATGAGATCGGCGTCCGCGATCGCGTCGAGCGCCGCTGGGTACGCCTGGGCCTCGGGATCCAGATAGACCGAGAGCACTGGCGCATCGAGCATGTCGGAGAGGTTGTCAATCGACGCTTCCCCGCGGATGGTCCGGTCGTTCTCCAGGTGCATCACGAGATCGACGTGATCCATCGTGACCGGGAGGACGCGGTTCTTGACGGAGAAGATCTCGTGCAGGCGCTCGACCGTGAGGGGGAGCGAGCCGGTGATCTCCTGCACCGCGGTGAATATGAGGTTGCGCAGGGTGTGCCCGCCGAGGCTCCCCGAGCGGAAGCGGTGGCCGAGCAGCTCTTTCAGCGCCTCCGGGTGCTCGGACAGGGCGACGAGGCAACGCGTGAAGTCGCCTGGCGGCAGGAGGCCGTACTCGTCCCGGAGCCTTCCGGAGCTGCCGCCCGAGTCCATCATGGTCACGATCGCGGTGATCCGGGCGCTCAGGGCGCGCAGACCCGTGAGGAGCGTGTAATGGCCGGTCCCCCCTCCCACGGTCACGATCTTCGGCGTCGCCATCGGGGAGCAGGCTACCATGCGGACGAGCGGGGCAGAGACCGACCGTCAGGCCGCCGAGATCTCGGCGCGCGGCTGCGGCGCGCACTTCGCGAGGCGGCGCGACGCGACGGCGTGGTACGTGGGCGCGATCTCGGCGCTGTAGCAGCGCCGCCCTGCGGCGAAGGACGCCACCGCGACCGAGCAGAGCCCCCCGAATGGCTCCCAGACGACATCGCCTGGATCGGACGAAGCGCGGATGATGCGATCGAGCAGCTTGAGGGGCTTCTGGTTGCCGTGGATCGACCGCGTGTCCTCCTTGAAGCGTTCGGGGCCGCGGACCGCGGGTTCGTGCCAGACGTTGGTCACGCCGACCTCGCAATGGAATTTGGCTCTCAGGGTGGCCCACTCCTCGCCCGTCAACGGCCGCTTGCCATCGACCGAGAAGTAGGGTCGTCCCTCGGGGCGGCCGTGCGCGTTCGCGAAGGCGGCGAGCTGCTCGAACGCCGAGGCCGGGGGGTAATACCAGAGGTGGCAACGGGTGAAGTACTTCCTCGTGGCCGCGTTCTTCACGCCGCACGCCTCGTTCGTCTGGCGCAGGGGGAGGCCCGAGCGCTCCCATTCGTGCCGCAGCCAGGTCTTGAGGGGCAGCCGCACGCCGGCGCTCTCCAGGAGGACCTTGCGCACGTACTGCACGCACACCTCGCTCACCACGGGGAACTTGCGCAGCGTCCGGGTGTTCGCGTTGCCCGCGATGTGGGCGATGCCCTTGTCCCAGACGTGGCAGGTCCGGTACTCCCATCCGTGCTGCTCGAGCAGCGGGTGCACCGTCGCCCAGCCGACCTCCGTCGCCCAGAACCAGAGGGTGGCGGACGGCAAGGCGCGCTCTGACCAGACGGCGACGTGGGGCGCGTACCACGCGGCGAGCCCGTCGTGCGTCGGGGGATCGCCGGGAAAACCGGAGACGCCATAAGCACCGTCGGAGACAATCACGGTGGGTCTCGGCCAGGAGGCGTAGTGCTCCAGCGCGTCGCCGAGCGTCAGGGTGGGTTGGAGGTGGATCGATGCGCGCTTCACGGGGGGCACGCGGCCATCCAATCGATCTGCGCGGATCTGTCAACAAAACGGCGGAGCTCGGCCCCGGCGACCCGCCTGGACCCGCGCGCCACGCGGCGCGGGCGGGGCGCGCTTCGCCAGCGCCTCGGGCTCTCGCCGACCGCGCTCCCCGAGCGCCCGGGATCGGCCGACCCGTACGACATCGCCGGCCTCCAGTCGACGTCGGGCGCAACCTCGGTCGCGACGGCCTTCCGGCGCAACGTCGGTCGCGACGGCGGTCGTCTGGCGCAACGTCGGTCGCGACGGCCGCCAACCTCGGTCGCGACGGCCGTCGTCGGACGCAACGTCGGTCGCGACGGCCGCGCCCTCTCCGTACCGGCCGTGATCCCCGCGCCACCGCCGCGCCGCCCCCTGCGGTGGGCATCGACGCGCGGATCTACGAAGACGTGCACGGAGGTCGCCCGGAGGAGACAGCCTGTGGAAATGAGGGGAACACTATCCGCGCAGGATCGCGCACGGCCCGTGTGCCGCCTTCGTGCCGGTGATTGAAGAGATCGTTCGTTCGGCGTATGTTCGGTGGCTTGGTGCGCAACTTCGCTTTGCCGGCGCTCTGCGGCGATGCCCGCGATGAGGCCGACACCGGTGTGACCAGCCTACGCGGGGCCATCGATTCCACACGGGAGGAAATAATGATTGCATTGAAGCGCATGAGCTCGGGAGCCGCTGTTCGCGCGCTCCCGGCCGTCGTTCTGGCGGGGTTGAGCCTGCTCGCGCCGCGCCCGGCAGAGGGCCAGACGGCCGGAGAGCCGAGCCATTTCTACTGGGCCGACACGCTCGTGACCCACATCGCACCGGTAAACAACGAATATGGAAGCGGCACGACCTATGTTTATTGGGCCGGCGTCGGAGGAGCCACGGACTATCGGAGCCGCAGCCTGTGCGCGTCGTTCGTCACGAACGTCCTCAAGCAGGCCTATCAGCTGTCCGTCTACGACATCAACACATGGTTCGGCAGCATGAGCCCGAACGCCGCGCGGTACCACGACAGGATCATCGAAGAGGTTGGCTTCGAGCAGATCATGACGGTGAGCGAGATCGAGGCTGGCGATATCGTCGCGATCGAGTATCCGACGGGGAGCACGGCGAGCGGGCACGTCGCCATCGCCGCAGGCACTGCGGTGCCACGCGTGGCGACCTATCCGTTCGTCACGGGGACAATCCAGTACGCGCTCCTCGTCCTCGACTCGAGCACCACGGGCCACGGGACAAACGACACCCGGCGCAACGCGGACGGCTCCTGGCACGAGGGTGTTGGCAGGGGCGTCATGCGCCTGTATGCCAACAGCAACGGGACGATCGTGGGACACGCCTGGAGCACGCAATCGGGATCGACCTACTATGGGACGCAGATGCGCGATATCGTCGTCGGCAGGATCACCGAGCCGTATATCGAGCTCCCCCTACCGCTGTAACGACGCGCTCGGACAGCCCGCGCTTCCTGGGCCACGAGGCCGGATCACGCGATCGCGGCACCCTTGACGTGTAGTTTCACACGAAAACCAGGTATGCACGCGAACGGAGGGCGGCTGTCGCTCACTCGCCCTCGATCAGCAGCCCAGCTGCCGCGTCGGCATCCCGATCGTTCTCCTTTTACGACACGAGCGCCTCATCGTTCACGGCCACGCCATGGAAGACGCGCATCCACCACGTTTCTGCCGGAAACGCCACGCTGCGCAGCCCTGCACGCCATCGTTGAAGCGCCTCGCGGTACGCTGCGCGAAATGCACGAACAGCGGCAACCGCGGTCCTTCGTGCGTCTGCATGTCCTCTGCCCACCGCAAATGTTGGATTGAGGCCGCGAGGCGCCTCGACGCTCGTCGCGCGAGCGTCGGGCGACACCGTGCATGCGCGCTCGGGGCCGAGGAAACCGCGGCCATTCCGATGCATCGCGGCGTGCGCCTCGGCTTCCTTCCGCTCGAGTTCCGCCGTCACCTCGCGCCGAAAGGCGTCCGCGTCATCATCCGTCACAGCTGGCGGAAGCGAGATCGCAATGGCGGCGTCCTCGGGCCACGCGGGGTTGCTCGGAGCAAAGTAGAGGTCAGGACGCCTCGCCCGCAGCTCGCCGCGGCCGATTTCGTTGACGAGCACCTTCGCTCCCGGCCATTCCTTCGCACGTCGCACCAACCCCGCCTCGACCGGGTTTGCCAGTGAATATGAAATCTTTTCCACCACGGCCGCCCGCGTCAAGAGGCGAACAACGCTGGTCGCTTCGTGGCCCCAGACCGGCCCCTCCCAGGTTCGGAGCACCTTGGTCCCCAGCGCCACGAGGCGATGAAACAGTTGCAGGAATCGCGGAAGTACGCCTTCGACGTCAGTGACGACGATGTGCAGGTGCGTGGACATGGCGCACAACGCATGCAGGCGAATGCCGTAGCGCCTGGCCGAAACCGCGAGTGCATAGATGATCAGCTGAGTAATCGCGGCATCCGGTCGGAAGAGGAGGTGTCGCCGCAGCGCGCGTCGTGTGAGGAGATAGGTGGCACCTGCAACGATAGCGCGAGGCTGGCTCATGACTACCGACTATGCCAAACGCGTGCCCGGGCTTGCGGCCAATGATTTCGCATACTTAAATTTTCGCGACCCTGGCGGCTCCCGTTTTCCGCCGGCGCCCGCCATGGCCTATGCCTGGGACCGCCCCGTAGACAACACGTATCGGGTCTCACCACCACCACCAAGGCAACGTCGGTCAGACCGGCCGGGCCGGCAGTCAACGGCAACGTCGGTCAGCCCGGCACGGGCCCAACAGGGGCCTCCGTTTCCGGTGGCACGGGGCCAACAGGGGCCTCCGTTTCCGGTTGACATCTGGCACGGCGCATGGATCAACCACATTGCGCGCGTTCATGGTTGTCGACCTCGTGCGATGCTCTCGCCCGCCATGCTGCTGGAGAACTCCCATGCACCGACCCCTCCTCGCCCAAGGCCTCGTGCTGTCGCTCTCGCCGTTCGGGTGCTCTACTAGCCCGGAAATTCCTGAAGCGTACGGCATGGCGGTCATGACCGTGAACGGGGAGAGCTTGGTGCTTGACACGGGGGATAGCGGCAAGCTGCCTGTCGCCGGATTCGACGACAGCTGGGACGTTGACTGCTCCCGTCTCAATGGCGAAACCAATCTGGAGCTGGTGGATCACTCGAAGGACAGGAGGGGCTTCTACTACCTCGATCTCCATGTGCTCGGCAGCAAGCGCAAGGGCGGCGACGCTGCTGTCGTGAACATGCGAATGTACGTCGACGATGCGCTTTTCTATGGCTCTTGCCATGCGACGCTCCGGACATCGTCCGAGGACTCGCACGATTGCAAGTTCTCTTTCGCTGACTGTGGCCTGAACTTGCTCGGCGCTGCCCAGGACGTTGTTCCAGCGCGCCTCGAGTTCGCGTCATTCCACTTGAAATGGTGCTTCGTCCCGTGAGGGGGCGGTGGCGCGATACGTCCGAGGACAGCTCCTCCGCGACCCGTCGTGGCTCAAGACGACCGACGCCGCTCCACAGGGCGGTCCCCACAGAGCGCGAGACGCTCGCACCGGACGCGACGTCGGGCACTGCGTGCCGCAATGAGGCTTGAAGGAGTGCCCCGAGGCAGCGCTGGCCGGCGCGTCTGCCCGCAGGTACACCTCGATCCATGGTCGATGCGTCTCCCCAGCGGAGGTTCAGCGCCGCGTTCGCTCGGTGGTCTCGCCGCGTCCGGCGGCGGCTCGCGCTCGATCTGGTCCTCACGGGCGCCGCCGCTGGGATGGTGCTCGGCGCGGTAGGCGCGGCCGTCGCCTGGCACATGCGGCAAGGCGCGCTCCGCCCCTGGATGGCCGCGGGCAGCCTGCTCGGCGCTGTGGCTGGCGCAGCGGTGGCGCGCCGGCGCCGGTGGACTGACCCGAACGTCGCGCTGTTTCTCGACGGCAAGCTCGGCTCCGCCGAGTCGGTCTCCACGGCCGTTGAGCTCGCGGCAGCCGAGGACACAGCGGATGGCGCGCCCGGCGCCAGCGCATCCGCGGCCCGCGAGGTGGTGTTCGCCCACGCGGCCGCGGCCCTCGACGCCGCAACCGCCCGGCAGGTCCGCACGCCCCTGTGGCGACGCTGGCATGCCGGAGCCCCGCTCGCGGCAGCGGCCATTGGCTATCTCAGCTGGCTCCCTCTGCCACCAGCGCCCGCGGCAGCAGCGCCCCCGCCCGGGGCCGAGCAGGTGCGCCTCGCCGAGATCGCCGGCCTCGGGCGGGTGGTCCAGCTTTCCGAGATCGACGCTCGGGACGCCGAGCAACACGATCGGCTGAAAAAGCTCTCAGACGACGCGAAGAGGCTCCGCGAAAAGCTGAAGAGCGGCGTGGAGCGCCGCGAAGCGCAGGCCGAGCTCGGCAGGCTCCGCGACGCGATCACGGCCGAGCGGCTGTCGCTCGGCGAGGGCGAGCAGCGTCATGGGATGGAGTCGGCGCTCGGCAAGCTCGGAGAAGACCCTCAGCTGAAGCGGGCTGCGAAGGCGCTCGGCGATCGCGACCTCGTGGCGTTCGACGAGGAGATGGCGCGGCTCGCGAACAAGCTCGAACGGGACGACCGCGAACGGGCCCGGAAGGTGCTCGAGGAGGCTGCCGAAGCCGCCAAGAGGGCCGGCGCCCCCGGCGTGGCGAAGGCGCTCGAGGAACAGCGCAAGCTGCTGGATCAGCGCGGCAAGCAGGCCGACGCGTTGAGGGAGCTGGCGGAGGCGCTCGGCGACGGGCTCGGCGACGAGGGGCGCGACGCGCTCCGCGAGCTCGCCCGGACCGGCAGCGACCGCGACGCGCGGCGGCTTGCTGGCAGCCTCGAGAAGGCGCTCGAGAAATTGAGCCCCGAGGAGCGCAAGCGGCTCGCCGACCGCTTGAAGCAGCGGATGGCCCAGTCCCCCGAGAGCGCGCTCGGAGAGCCCATGTCGAAGGAGCAGATGCGCGAGCTCGCACGGCAGCTCGAGACGCCGGACGGACAGCAGCAGCTCGAGGAACAGCTGCGCCAGATGGCCCAGGAGGGGAGCCCGAGCAGCGAGGAATCGAAGCGCCAACGAGCGCTCGACGATGCACAGCGCGGAGCGGGCGAGGCCGAGGGGCAGCTCGGGGGGACGCCGCTCCCGATGCCGATGGCAGGCGGGGCAGGCCCACCGGGGTTGGGCAGCCAGGAGCGCGGGCAGGGCGGGCAGCAGAGCTCGTCAGGGGGCGGGGCCGGCAAGCAAGGGTCGGCGCAGCCAGGTCACTCGGAGGGCGGCGGCCCGGGCAGCCACGATGGGCAAACCGGCGCGATCGCCGGGGGTGAGCTGCGCTCACGCGCCAGCGCGAGGCTTAACCCGGGCAGGCCGATGCCCGGGCTCGTGACGGGCCGAGCAGCCGGGCGCACCGGAGACACCGCCAACGTGCGCGGCGAGAGCGCGCTCGGTGTCGTGGGTCCCCAGGAGGTCGGCGGTGTCGAGCGCAGCGATGTCCCCGAAGAGTACCGCGAGCAGGTAGGCCGTTATTTCCAGCCGCGCTGAGTCCGGGGACCAGACGTGGAGCGCGCAGCGCCCACCGGCCTAGAAGCTCGCGCCCAGCAGCAGGCCGTTCGCCTCTGCGCTCACGAAGGGCGCGGCATACAACCGGGGGAGCCCGGCCTTCGTGACCGGCGCGCGGCTCGACGTGGAGAACGCGTACAAGGCCGTCCCCGCGAGCACCACGCCGCCGCCGAGGAAGCTCCAGAACGAGACGTTGGCGAGCGTGGTCTGGGCGTCGCGCAGGTCGGTGCGCCTCGCGCTGCCGAGCGGCTCCGTCGCTGCGGACTCGCCCTTTGCCGTGGAGAGGATCGCGAAGGTCACGCCCGATGCGAGCCCGAGCAGCCCGACGGCCCCGCCCGCGACCACCAGCGGAATGTTCGGGCCCGAATCGAGGCTGAGGGCGATGCTCTGGTCCGAGCCCCTCGCCACGAGCAGCGACGTCGACGTCCTGGCGCCAGCGCGGCGTGCCTCGATCGTGCGCTTGCCGGGATCGACGAACACCTCGGTGTCGAGGGGCGAATGCCCGACGACCTTGCCATCGATCAGCACCTCGGCATCGTCGACGTTCACGCTGATGCGAAGCGCGCCGACCTGCGACCTGGCGACGGCGAGCCGCTTCTGCAGGAAGCTCTTCTTCTCGGCCTTCTCGCCGAGCGGAAAGGTATTGAGCGCATACTGGAGGTGCTCGGCCGCCTCGCGGGGCTGATTCACCTCCAGCTCGACGTTCCCGAGGTTGCCGGCCACGTCAAAGCTCTGCTGGAGATCCCACGCCGCCTGATAACGCGCCTCAGCCTCGGCGAATCGCGCTTCATCGTAGAACCTGTTCCCCTCCCGGTAGAGCTGCGCGGCGCGCTCGCCCGCGCGCGACGTCGCAGGCGGGGCGTCGGTCGGAGAGTTCGGCATCAGCCGAGCCTCGCCGGTCGCGCTCGCGACGCTCGGCCCCAGAAGAACCGCCGCGCACGGGAGGAGTAGAGACAGGTATTTCAAGAATGGCTTTCGCATGGTGGCTGGCGGGAGGAATGCAATCCGGAGAGGCGGCGCGTCAGGGGAACGGACGCGGGGGAGCGGTCGTGCCCGGGGGCGTCGTGGGCGACGCAGAGGGCGCGGACGGCGGGACCTGAGGTGGGATCGGAGGGCTCACAGCCGATTCGTAGATGTCGTCCGGCGCGGTCGGAGGCTTGGCGGGGCGCTTCACCTGCCCAGCAGGACGCGTTGAGGACGGACGGGCGGCGACCGTGGCCGCGGAGTGTGCGGGCGGCGAGCTCGGCTCCGCCGTGGGCGACGCCGTCGGAACCTCGGACACGGCAGGAACAGGTCGCTCTGCCGTGGGTGGCGGCTCGATCGCCACCGGAGGCGGATGTTCGGGCTGCGCGCTCGGGGTGGGCGTCGCGAGGGCGGCGGGATCGGGCGTGGGAACGCGGCCGCCCTCGGCCAGCGCCGGATCTTGCTCGCTCGTCGGATTGGCGGCGCGCCACAGCACCCAGAAGCCTGCGACCGTCGCGCTCCCTAGAAACACGAGCAACGCGAAGAGCGCCAGCGGGGCCCGGCGGCGGCGCGCCGCGAGCACCGCCGCAGCGGCCGCTGCGGTCACCGCGGTGGCATCGGCCCGCGCAGCGGTCGGCTGCAGCCCCGCTCGAGACGCGCCGGCTGCTGGCTGGGGAGCGGCCGCTGCAATCGGTCGCTGCTTCCGGGACGACGGCCCGCGCGAGCCGGACGACTCGTCTTCGGGCGGCGGCCAGACGCCGCTGCCGACGCCGACGCGGGCCGTGCGAACGCCACCGGGACGCGCGCCGCCCTGCCCATCGGGAGCACCCGTCGGGGGGCCCGGCAACCCCTGCACAGGGATCCTGCGCATCGTCGGCCGGTTCCGTTCGTCGACGCCCTTCAACAGCGACGGCGCTACCTGGATCTTCTGCTGATCCATCGCCTGGTGCTCTCGGTTCGGAGGCAGCGTGACCGGAGGAACATACACCTGCTTGTCGCTCGGCCCCGCCTCGCGATCCTGGCGGCGCCGCGGCCTGGGGTCGCCCCACTGCACCATCCGCTCCGCGGGCGGCGCTGCGGGGCCGGTGTTTCCTTCTTCAGGTCTGCGGCGCGGCTCCTGCGTAAGCGCTCGCTGTTGCGCCGGTGAGGGGTGCTCTTGCGATGCAAAATTCGGCGTGTCGTACCCGCGCGGCGGCTGCTGCGGCAGCGTCGGTTGCTGCGGCGCGGCGTCACCCGCAGCGCCCTGAGCCGCCGGCTGCCCTGGCGAGCTCTTGTTCGCGTTCCTGTTGGTCATGCCTGCCCCTCTCGCCACGCGCAAAAGGCGCGCTGCTGCCCCACGTGAACAGCAGCGCATCGAGCCCCCGGTACAAGACGCCGCGCTGTCATGGGCGCGCTCCCGAGGTGATCTGCCTCGACCGCTGCACTGCAGACGGCGTGGCGGGTGCCGCGGCAGCGCTCCGACGAGCCCGGGGGCGCCGAAGGCCAGCGTCGAACGTGCGCTGGCCCGCGCACGATACCTCGGAGCTCGCTCGGGGACAGGGCCACGGCATGGACCCGAAGATACTCCACCCGGCCGCCACCACCACGCACCCAAGCGTCACCACCCCCTCCGGAGCGATGCCAAGGCCGCCCCACGGCAGGGCACGGGCATCGAGAGCCGCCGCGGTCACGTCCCTGACGGCGGCGGCTCTCGATGCCCGAAGGCTCTGATGTCGTGGACCATGACGGCGCGCGAGGCGCGGCTCCGCGGGTCGACGGCGCGCGGAGTTGAGCCTGGCCACCTTCTTGCTTCCTCACCGAACCACACGCGTGTTGCCCAGTACTACGCTGCCAGACTTCTCGCATGCCACGACATCGATTTTTTGCACCCATCCAGCATCCACTGTCCGCACCCCACTGTCCGCACTGTCCGCACCCAGGTTGAGCTGCCTCCTGGCCCGCACCCAGGTTGAGCTACCTCCTGGCCTCCTGGCCCGCACCCAGGTTGAGCTGCCTCCTGGCCTCCTGGCCCGCACCCAGGTTGAGCTGCCTCCTGGCCCGCACCCAGGTTGCCCCTCTCAGCGCCAGCGCTCCCATTCCGCAGCCCGCATCGTAGCGGGTTCGTCACACCGGGTGGACGTTCCTGGCATCCGCGGCGACGACGCCGTACCCGCCTGTCAGCCCACGAAGCTCACCAGCAACGCCAGGGTGAAGCCGAAGAGCACCACGCTCACCACCAGCAATCCCATGGCCGCCCAGCTGGCCTGAGGGCGCGCGGGCCGCCGCGCGCGCCGCGCCCTGCTTCTGTGCGCCTCCGATGCGCGCTGCAGCGCAACCCCTGGGGCGGGCCGCGCTGCCATGTCCGGCGCCGTGAGGCCGAACGCCTTCACGGTCGCGCTCAACGTCGGTGGGAGCACCGGCGCCCGGACCGGCGGCAGCGTCAGCGGCGCCGTGCGCTGCCAGTACGCCCCCGACGGTACGACCGACCCACCATCCACCCCTGCCGAAAGCCCCGCGGCGATGCGCGACAGCTCCGCCGCGAACGCCACTGCGTCCGGGAAACGGAGCTCTGGGCGCTTCTCCAGCGCCCTCATGATCGCGCGGTCGAGCTCCGGCGGCACCGCCCGTGGCGCGTGGCTCGACGGCGGCGCGGGGACCTCGCTCGCATGGGCGCGCACGAGCTCGTGGACGCGCCTCAACTGCTCGAACGGATCGCGGCCGGCGACCAGCGTGTAGAGCACCACGCCGGCCGCATACACGTCGGTGCGCGCATCGACGGCGAGCCCGCAGGCCTGCTCGGGCGAGAGATAGCGCGGCGTACCGACGAGCACCCCCTCCTCCGTCTGATAGAGCGACGGCGCCGGCGCCCGCCCATCGCCGCGCGGAGCGACCACCTTGGCGATCCCGAAATCGAGCACCTTCACCACGCGCCGCCCCTGCGCATCCGCGTCGCACACGAAGAGGTTCTCGAGCTTCACGTCGCGGTGAACGATGCCCGCGCCGTGCGCCGCCGCGAGGCCCGCCAGCGTCTGCGTCACGAGATCGAGCGCCTCCCTCGCCGGCAGCGCGCCGCGCGCCGCGAGCTCCTCGCGCATCGTCCGGCCGTAGAGCCGCTCCATGACGAGGAACGTCCTCCCCTCGGCGGTCCGCCCGAAATCGGTGACGGTCACCAGGTTCGGGTGGGCGAGCCGCGCCAGCGACTGCGCCTCGACGCGCATCCGCTCCACGAGCCGCGGCTCACGGTTCAGGTCGCGGTGCAGGAGCTTCACCACCACGGGCTTGTCGAGGCCCACGTGCGCGGCCTCGATCACCTCGCCCATTCCCCCTCGCCCGAGCCGGCGCACGGGCCGGTACGGCGTACCATCCAGCAAGGTATCGCTCAGCTCAGGCGCCGCGCATCGGCAGTCTTCGTGCGAAGGCAAGGCCATCCTCTGCGGGTCGAGGTGGTGCCGCCGTCGTCACACGACGCGAGGAATCGAGATCCCCTCTCGCTCCCGGACCTCGAGCGCGCGAGCGCTCTTTTCACACGCTCGCCACAGGACGCCCAAGATTTCGACAGATGCGCGCGCAGCGCATCCTGCTGCATTCCCTGGTCGCGTTCCAAATTTCCACACAAAGATACGTGTGCGTACGATTTCGGAGCGCGTCGCGATCACGCCCCCGTGATCAGGCGGCGGTGCCCGCGGCGCTCCCTGGCTCGCCGTGCTCGGGCGTGCCCGCGTGCGGCGGCGCAGCCTGCTCCGCCGCGAGCGCGGCCTCGTCTTCCCGGGCGAGGAGCGCGTCCGTCTCGGCGAAGGCTGCCTCGCGTTGCGCGACGACGGCAGCGCAGCGCGCGCGGGCCGCGGAGAGCAGGCCGAGCCCGACGGCGACCCAGCCAGCTGCAGCCATGTACCCGGCGGCGATGACAGACCCCGCATCGCCCTGATCGGCCTTGGAGAGCATCACGAACGCGTAGAACGGCGACGGGGCCGCGACGAGGAGGGCGCTCTCGCTCGTGTCGAGCTCCGCGACGAGGCCGGCGATGGCGGCGACGATCCATGGGCCGACCGCGATCGTGAAGAGCAGCGTCAGGAGCAGCGCCCGCGTGACCAGGGGCGAGGCGATCCGCGTGCGCAGGAACGCGCTGAGCCCGACGAGGAACACGTAGACGGCGAGCGCGTAGACGGCGACGTGCTGGACCTGCTGCGCCAGGATCTCCGGCGTCGTGACCGATGCGCCAAGGCTCAGCCAGTGCCCGACGACCCAGAGCGCGGCGAGGGCGGGGACCCCCACCGCGAGAAGGAGGTACGCCGAGCGCATCACGCCGGGGCCGAAGAAGCGGCGCAGCCGGCTGGCGCGGCTCCGAGCCCAGTGAACCTCGACGCGGCGCGATGGGCCGATCGGCTCTCCGGCAAAGAGGAACACGCAGAAGATCAGAAACGAGAGCGCCGCGCACACGCCCGCAACGATCGCGGGCAGGCGATCGGAGGGGTCCACCGAGAACGCCGGCACCGCGGCGGCGGCGGTCGTCACGGGCGCGCAGACCGCGAACCACGTCTTCAGCCCGGAGGAGCGATCGTCGCTCTCGCTCGTGAGGTTCGCGACGGTCACCTGGTACAGGAACCACGCGGGCATGCCGATCGCCGCGATCGGCAGGAGGAGCAGGAAGAGCACGTAATCGAGGCCGAGCGGCGCGCGCTGGTAGGCGATCGGGAGCCAGATGGGCGGCCCCTCGGGCACCTCCGGCCAGGCCAGGTGGGCCGCGTACGAGAGCCCCGAGCCACCCGCCGAGAACAGGCCGATCGACAGCGGGAACGCGAGCAGCAGCGTGACGAGGATCGCCGCGCGCAGGCTCCCCATCTTCGAGCTGATCGCCAGGCCGAAGGCCACGCTGAGCAGCGCGATCAAGAAGAGGAACAGGAAGGCGATCACCACCTCCATCGCGGTGATCCCGCCGAACAGGAACGGCAGCGCCCCGACCGGCGCGAGCATCACCACGTACATCGAGATCGCCGTGTAAGCGGCGAGGAACTTGCCTCGCGCGATCTCGCCAGGCGGGATGCCCGTCAGGAGCACCGCCTCCCAGGTGCGCCCCTCGCGCTCCGAAGCGATGCTGTTCGCGGCGACCGCCGGTCCGACCAGCGCCACCACGAAGTACGCGAGCGAGAAGAAGACCTGGAACAGGATCACGCCCGTCTTCGCAGGCGCGATTTCCTTCGCCGCGATGCCGCCGATGGTCGCCACGAGCAGCGCCATCAGCACGGCCAGCACCAGCAGGATGATCGGCGTGCGGGCGAGGCGCGCCGCCTGCTTGAGCTCACGGATCCAGATCGGGTTCGGCTCGCCAAGGATGCGCCCCACGCGATGCCGCGCTCGATCGACGAGCCGCTGCGACGCCGGGCCGGCGGTCGGCGATGTGCCAGTCTGCACGCTCACTGCACCTCTCCTTGCGTGACCTCCAGGAAGATCCTCTCGAGCTCATTGCGCTCCGGCTCGACGCCGATCACGCCGACGCCGCTGCGCACGAGGTGCTGGACGATCTCGGCGATCTTCACGTCGGTGCCCACGTAGCCGACATGCACGGCTCCTGCGACGATGTCGACGTCGGTGATCCCCGGCCCCCCCCTGACCAGGAAGGCCGCTGCCTCGGGATCGCCGAGGACCCGCACCTTGACCTTGCGCCGGGAGATCTGTGAGAGCGCCGGGTAGGCCGCCTGCCCCGCGCTCGTCGACCCGGCGGCGTGCGGCGGGTGCGGGCCGTATCCGGGCGGCGGACCGCCGGCCTGCGCGTGATCGACGGCGGCCGGATCCACCGGCGCGCCGTCGGACGTGGCCGCCTCGGGCCCGTGCCGTGGCGGCGCGTGCCCGTGCGCCTGCGCCCCGTACGCGCCCGGCGCAGCGGCGTGGCGCGGCGGCGCGTGCCCGTGCGCCTGCGCCGCGCGCACCGCCTCGAGGCGCGCGGCGATCTCCCCGATCGGCCCGGCGACGACGAGGCGGCCCTTCTCGAGGATGCCGATCGACGTGCACACATCGGAGAGCTCCGTGAGGATGTGCGACGACAGGAAGATCGTCTTCCCCAGGCTCCGGAGCTCGAGCAAGAGATCGCGGATCTCGATGCGCGCGCGCGGATCGAGATCGCTCGCCGGCTCGTCCAGGATAAGGACCTTCGGATCGTGCAGCAGGATCCTCCCGAGCTGGAGGCGCTGCTTCATCCCCTTCGACATCGTGGCGACGATCCGGTCCTGGATCTTGCCGAGATCGGTCAGCTCCAGGACGGCGTCGACCACGTCGAGCGATGGAACCCGGAAGGCGTCCGCGAAGAACTCGAGGTACTCGCGCACCGTGATCCTGTCGTAGACGCCGGCGTGATCCGGCATGTACCCGATGCTGCGGCGGACAGCCGCGGGGTCGATCGTCACGTCGACGCCGTCGATCTCGACCCGCCCTGCCATGGGCTCGAGCAAGGTCGCCATGACGCGGATCGTCGTCGTCTTGCCCGCGCCGTTCGGCCCGATGAAGCCGAAGATCTCGCCGGGGCCGACGTCGAAGGTGACATCCTTCAGCACGTCGAACGCGCCGAAGCGGTGCGAGAGGTGCCGGACGCGGATCGTCGGCCGAGGCCGCTCGATCTGCGCCCCGGAGGGCGGTGCGCCGCCGAGCACCGCGCTCACGGCCGGCCTCCGTAGCCCACGACCCGCACGAGCACGCGGTCGCTGTCGATCCGCAGCCCGGAGTCGCTCGCGCGCCCCTCGCCGCCGTCGAGCTGACCGAACAGCACGGGCACGCCGGCCGGGAACCAGTCGACCGATCCGCCGGCCGCCTCCTCGATGGCCAGCCACGCGGCGCCGAGCCCCGGGGCGTCGGGTTCGAGGAGCGGAGTCAGCAGCCTCCCGCCGAGGTCGTGGACGTCCATGCCACCGACCCGCCGCGCGAAGCCCGCGTGCGAGAGCCAGCCCTGCCCCTCGCTCCGCGCCGCGAGATCGACCCCCGCGCGCGACGAGACCCTCTCCCCGTCGCCGATGCGGGCGAAGTAGCGGGCCGCGCCCTCCGGTAGCCACAGGACGCCGCCCCGGAGGTCGCGGCCGCTCCGGTTGCTCACGACGACGTCGCCGCTCGGATCGGCGACGATCGCGATGCCGTCCCCGAGCGACGCGGCCCCATCCTCACGCACGATCACCGTCTGCCAGGGGAGCGCCGCGACCTTCGTCAGCCGCGCCCCGTCGCGGTCCACGAGCAACCGGTCGCGCCGCTCCGAGAGCTCGGCGACCACCGCCGTGCTGATCACGCCGCTCGGGTCGGTCGTGCGGACCGTGAGCTCCTCCGCGCTGGCGACGAAGAAGCCCCGGAACCGGCGCACCGCCCCCTTCGTCATGCCGGCCCCCGCCTCGATCAACGTGAGGTGGCGCGCCCGGCCGCGCACCCCCTTCGCGAACAGGCCCACGCCGACGATCACCGCGAACGTGACCGCAGCGAGCACCGGCAGGTGCCAGAGCGCGCGGAGCGGCCTCCCCTGCCGCGCGGCGCGCGAAAAATTGATCGGACCGGCGAGCACCGCGTAAAAGCAGAGCAGCAGCGCGGAGACCCCGATCGCCCAGCGGGAGCTCTCGTTCGGATCGAGCTCCCGCCGCACCGGCTCGAGGTCGACGCCCATCGCATCCTCCCCCGGGCGGAAGGCCACCGTGGAGCGACGGTCGTAGGCTCGGCGAGCGAGATCGGCCACCCGGATCTTCACCCACGGGTCGCTGGCCGCGGGTGAGCGCGTGGGGTCGAACGCGAGCAGGTGCACCTCACCGAGGCCGTAGAACGCCGAGCTGCCATACGGGCTCCCGCGCAGGTTGCCCCCCGACCAGCCGCAGAGCGACTCGGCCACCGCGGGGGTCGCGCTGGGCGCGGGCAGGAGCACGTTGCCCTGCTTGCCAAAGCCGCTGGAGCCACCGGGCGGCGCGATCTCCACGAGGGTGGGCGGCGCGATGGGCGCCCTCGCGACCTCACCGCCGACGAACGCCGCGAGCGTCGGGTGCCGCAGATCCTCGGGGCGGGCGACGGACAGCGCCAGCGTGCCGCCGGAGAGGACGAAGCCTGCGAGCGCCTCGAGCTCGGAGCCGCTCAGTCTGGACAGCGTGTCGGTGCGCATGAGCACGGCGTCCGCCGCGTTGTACAGGGCCGCCCGGTCGGGCAGCAGCGGGTCGCCAGTCGCGCTGTCGAAGCGAGGCTGCCCGACCCAGAGGACAGGGCTCGGCGTCCCCCCGGGCGCGCGGCTGGTCGATATGTACAGCGGCGCGATCGGCGCGTCGTGGAGGCCCCCGCGGAGGAGCGACCTCTCGCTGACGTCGAAGAGCACCACCGCGTGCTGCGAGGTCGACGAGATCCCCTGCGACGACACCTGCGCTCCGCCCTCATCGAGCGCCCGCACCTGCACATCGCCGAATGGCGACACGTGCACCGGCACGCGCACGTCGACCGACGCGCCCGCCCCGACGGCGTACGGCGCCGACGCGACGAAGACGCGCTCGTCGGAGTAACGCTTCGACTCGACCTCGACCTCGCCCCTGGCTGCACGGCCGCCGTTGTTCTGGATGCGCACGACGACCTGGTTCCAGCCCCAGGGCATCCCGCCGCTCGTCCCAAGCACAGGCGCCACGTCGACGACGAGCTCCGTCGCGGTCGACAGAGGCGGCGCCTGCCCGGACGCGGGCCCCGCCGAGAAGAGCGCCGCCAGCGACGCCACCCCCGCAAGGCCCTTCGCGCCCCTCCTCCGCGACCCGCTCCGGATCGCCTGCTCCCGCAACTCGTCCATGCGCCTCATCGCCGGATCGCCTGCGCCACGGGCTCGGGCCGCGCCTCGATCGCGGAGAGGAGCGCCGCGATCACCTGATCCGTCGTGATCCCCTCCGCCTCGCCCTCGAAGGACCGGATCATCCGGTGGCGGAGCACCGGCTTCGCGACCCGCTGCACGTCGGCGAAGGCGACGTGCGCCCTTCCCTGGAGCAGCGCCACGGCCTTCGCGGCCAGCACCAGCGACTGCGCGCCGCGCACGCCGGCGCCGAACCGGAGCGACCTCCGCACGATCTCGGGCGCCCCCTCGGCGGCCGGATCGCTCGCCCGCGTGAGCCGCGACGCGTACCGCATGACGGGCTCGGCGACCGCGATGTCGCGGCAGAGCGATCGCAGCGAGAGCACGTCGTCGCGGGTGAGCACCCGCGGCGGCGGCCCGCGATCGTGGCCCGTGGTCCGGGCGATGATCTCGGTCATCTCGTCCTCGGTCGGGCTCGGCACGAGCACCTTGAGCAGGAACCGATCGAGCTGCGCCTCCGGCAGCGGGTAGGTCCCTTCCATCTCGATCGGGTTCTCGGTGGCCAGCACGAAGAACGGCTCCTCCATCGCGTACCGCGTGCCTGCGATGGTGCACGCGTGCTCCTGCATGGCCTCGAGCAACGCGCTCTGCGTCTTCGGCGTCGCCCGGTTGATCTCGTCGGCCAGGATCACCTGCCCGAAGATCGGCCCCTTGTGCAGCGAGAAGTGGCGCGAGCCGTCCGCCGCCGCGACGAGCACGTTCGTGCCGGTCACGTCGCTCGGCATGAGATCCGGGGTGAACTGGATGCGCGAGAACGCGAGATCCAGGCAGCCGGCGATGGTCCTGACGAGGAGCGTCTTGCCCAGCCCGGGCGCCCCCTCGAGGAGGACGTGCCCTCCCGCGAGGATCCCCCAGAGCGTCTGCTCGATGACGTCGTCCTGCCCGACCACGACCTGCCCGATCGCCTCTCGCAGCCGCGTGCTCGTCCGCTGGGCGAGCTCGAGCCTCGCCTCGAAGGACGCAGGGGCCGTCCCCTGCCCGCCGTCAATACTCGCGCCTGATTCCGCCGCCATCTGGTCGCCCTCGGCCGACGACGATAGCCGGCCGCGCCCCGCGCGTCGATCGGACCTCGCCATGCTATGTCTTGCGAATGAGGATGCTTATGTTGACCTGTCGCCGTGGGCTCGCCTCGCTCTGCCTCTCCGCGCGCACCGGCGCGGCGCTCACCATGGCGCTGTCGCTCGGCGCGAGCGCCTGTGCCTCGGTCGTCGGAGAGCATGAGGTGGAGACCAAGTTCCTCGTCAAGCCCACCTCGCAGTCGGTCTTCTCCGGATGGAGCGAGCTCTCCGTCTCGGAGGACCCGAACTCCGTCGACAGGGCCGAGCTCATGTACATCCGGCTGGAAGCACGCGACAGCAACGTGCCCGACCTCACCTTCATCAAGAGCGTCTCCGCCTCGGCCGTCGTCGACGGCGAGTCGACCGTCGTCGCCAAGAAGGCGCCGATGCCTACCGGAGAGCGCATCGTCCCGCTCGATCGGGTCTATCACGACGACATCCGGCCCTTCTTCTACAAGGACGACGAGAGCGGCGATTACACGGTGCACGTCGACTGGGAAGGCAAGGTCGATCTGACGAAGACGATCCCGCCCGAAGGGGTGTGGATGAAGGTCCTCGTCGCCGTCCGCATCGAGTGACCGCGCCGCTCGCGGCGCCCCTCATCACGCTATTCCCTTCGCGGCGCTTTCCCTGCGCCCGTCCCGTTCGGCTCCTCAGCCATCCAAGCTTCCATCTCGTCGCTCGGTCCAACGGGTGAACCGAGAGCACACCGCGCGCGAGAGCGAGGCCGGAGCAGCGGAGTTCATCCGCTGGAGCCGCGCTCGTCGGCGTGCGCCGTGTGCTCCGCACCCCGGCGCGGGCAAGGAGGTCGATCCGTCATGGCCGAGATCCAGGAGAGCTCTGTTCTGTTCTCGCTCAAGCAGCTCATGAGCCTCGAGAAGCAGCGGCTGCGCGAGGAGGAAGAGGCCGCGCGGCAGCGCGCGCTCGCAGAGCAAGCGGCGCGGCGCGCCCTCGAGCGGCGCGCTCGGGCGGAGGAGGCGGCGCGCATCCGGGCCGAGGAGGAGCGGACCCGCCGCGAGGAGGAGCAGGCGCGCGAGGAGGCCGCGCGGCTCGAGGGGATCCGGACTGCGGCCGTCGAGAAGGCCCGCATCGAGGCCGAGCAGCGCGCGCGCATCGAGGCCATGGAGAGGCAGCAGGAGCACGAGCGGAGGCTCGCCGCCCTCGCGGGGGACGCCCAGAAGCGGCGGCTCAAGCAGCTCGTCACGGGGGGGAGCGCGCTCTTCGTCGTCGTGCTCGCCGCGACGCTCGGCATCTTCTTCGGCAAGATCAAGCCGGAGGCCGAGCAGACGCTGGCCGAGCAGACGGCCGCGCGCGCCGCCCACGAGCAGCGGCTCGCCACGCTCCAGAGCGACCTCGCGTCGAGCGAGAGGAAGATCGGCGAGCTCACGCTCGCGTACCAGACGGTGCGAAGCCAGGCGGAGAAGGCGGAGCTCGAGCGCAAGCTCCTCGCGGCGAAGCGCGACCGGGAGGCCCTCCAGGTCAAGGCGGCGAGGCCGGCGGCGCCGCAGGCGCCCAAGAAGACGGAGTGCGTCTGCAGGGAAGGCGACCCGATGTGCGGCTGCCTTCCCTAGCGGTTCAGCGGGGTGCGGCCGCGCGAGCGCAGCCGACGAGCTCCTTGAAGAGCGGCGAGGTGACGTAGCGCTCCCCGCCGTCGGGGAGGATCACCACGATCCTCTTTCCCTGCATCTCGTCGCGCGCCGCGATCGACAGCGCCGCCGCCAGCGCCGCGCCGCCGGAGATGCCGACGAGGATGCCCTCTGTCTTGGCGAGCCGGCGCGCGGCGTCGAAGGACTCGTCCTCGGACACGGGCACCACCTCGTCGATGAGCTCGCGCCGGAGGATCTTCGGGACGAAGCCCGCGCCGATGCCCTGGATCAGGTGCGCCCCCACGCGGCCGCCGCTCAGCACGGCCGCGTTCCTGGGCTCGACCGCGATCATCTTCACGCCGGGCTTCTTCTGCTTGAGCACCTCGCCCACGCCGGTGATCGTCCCTCCGGTCCCCACGCCGGCGACGACGACGTCGACCGTCCCATCCGTGTCCTCCCAGATCTCGCGCGCGGTCGTCACGCGGTGCGCGGCGGGGTTCGCCGGGTTCTCGAACTGCTGGAGCATCACCGCGCCGGGCGTCTCTTCCACGATCTGGCGCGCCCGCGCGACGGCCTGCACCATGAGCGACCCGGGCGTCAGCAGCACATCGACCCCGAACGCCCGGAGCAGCGCGACCCGCTCCGGGCTCATCGACTCCGGCATCGTGAGGATCAGCCGGTAGCCCTTGGCCGCGGCGATCATCGCCAGCGCGAGGCCCGTGTTGCCGCTCGTCGGCTCGACGAGGACGCTCCCGGGCTTCAGCTTGCCCTGCCGCTCCGCGTCCTCGACCATCGCGAGGCCGATGCGATCCTTGACGCTGCCGCCAGGGTTCCGGCTCTCGACCTTGCCGATCAGCTCGGCGCGCAGACCCTTGCCCGCAGAGCTCAGGCGGACGAGGGGGGTGCGCCCGATCGTCGCCGCGATGTCGTCGAAGATTGAAGCCATGTGCCGCCTCCCGTGATGGCCGTTGGCCAGACGGGAGCGCCGGCCAGCGGGCTAGATAGAGTAATCTTGCACGAAGATCTTAGCGTCTCGGAGATTTACCAGCACCCTGTCCCCCTCGGACAGGCCAAGCTCGGCGACGCGGTCCTTGGTCAGCTCGACGGAGAGCGGCTGGCCATCGGAGAGGCGGAGCTCTGCCTTGACCATCCACCCGACCCGCGACAGCCGCTCGACGCGCGCGATGCTGGCGTCATCGGCGGCGGGCGTCTTCGAAGAGTCGATCCGGGTGTGGACCTCGATGTCGTGCGGACGTACGAAGGCACGCACGCTCGTGCCGTCACCGGTCCCGGGTGGAGCGTGCACCGCGAGGGTCCCGAGCGCCGCCTGGCCGTCGCGCACCTCGCCCTTGAGCACGTTGATCGACCCGACGAAGCTCGCCACGAACTCGGTCGACGGCCGGTCGTAGATCTCCTCCGGGGTGCCGATCTGCTCGACCCGCCCCTTGTGCAGCACGATGACCCGATCGGCGAGGTCCATCGCCTCTTCCTGATCGTGGGTCACGAAGACGCTCGTGATCCCTCGCTCCTTGTGGAGCCTCCGGATCCACTCGCGCAGCTCGAGGCGGACCTTGGCGTCGAGCGCCCCGAACGGCTCGTCGAGCAGGAGCAGCGACGAGCCTGGCGCGAGCGCGCGCGCCAGCGCGACGCGCTGCCGCTGGCCGCCGGACAGCTCGTGCGGGAACCTGCCGCCGAGCCCGTCGAGCTGCACGAGGCTAAGGAGCTCGTCGACGGTGGTCGCGATCTCCTTCCGTGGCCGCTTCCGGATGCTGAGGCCGAAGCCGATGTTGTCGCGCACGCTCATGTGCCTGAACAGCGCGTAGTTCTGGAAGACGAAGCCGATGTTCCGGTCCTGGACGCGGGTGGTCGTCGCCTTCTTGCCGTTCAGGATGACCTCGCCGGAGTCGGGACTCTCGAGCCCTGCGATGATGCGCAGGACGGTGCTCTTGCCACCCCCGCTCGGCCCGAGGAGCGCGACCAGCGCGCCGCTCTCGATCTCGAACGAGACGTCATCGACCACCTTGTTCGGACCGAACCGCTTCGTGAGCTGCTCAACAACAATTCCCATAAGCAACAGCCAGCCTTCCGACCCGTCTCGATCGCGCCTCGGACAGAAATGCGAGGGGCCCGAGCGCGCGTCAGCGTCGCCCGCCCGGCAGGTAGGCGCAACCAGATTCAGAAATACACATCGGAAAGGTGGGCGTATTTGCAAGAAGAGGGTGCGCTGACCCCAACCTCGGTCGGTCCACGCGGACCCAGCCCCCGGTCGATCCTCAACCCGGGTCGGTCCGCCGCAGGTCGGTCCGCGGGTCCTCAACCCCGGTCGGTCCCCAACCTCGGTCGGTCCACGCCGGTCCACGCAGCCCCAGCCCCGGGTCGATCCTCAACCCGCGTCGGTCCGCCGCAACCCCGGTCCGTCCGCCGCGGGTCCTCAACCTCGGTCGGTCCTCAACCTCGGTCGGTCCACGATCCCCCAACCCCGGTCGGTCCCCAAACCCCGGAGCGAGCTCAGCGGCGCGGCGGGCTTCGCGCGGCCGGCTGCTGCCCGCTCAACGGACGGCCCGAGGTGCTAGCATCGCCGCGCCGCGACGCGGCAGGCCCGGGACCGGAGGCCGCGGCGCGGCTAGACGAGGACGCGAGGCCGCGACGCGGCAGGACCAGGACGGGAGGCGGATGCGTTGTCTGGTGACGGGGGTGGCCGGCTTCATCGGCTCCCACCTGGCGGAGCGATTGATCGAGCTCGGGCACGATGTGCTCGGGGTGGACCGCTTCACCGACTACTACGCCCGCGAGCTCAAGGAGGGGAACCTGGCACGGCTGCGCGGCGAACCGCGCTTCTCGCTCTCGACGGCCGACCTCGCGACAGACGATCTCCGCCCGCTGCTCTCTGGCCGCGAGGTCGTCTTCCACCAGGCGGCGCAGGCGGGTGTGCGCCCGAGCTGGGGACAGAGCTTCGAGGTCTACCTGCGCGACAACGTGCTCGCGACGCAGCGGCTACTGGAGGCGGCCAGGGCGCACGGCCAGGTGCGCAAGCTCGTCTACGCCTCGTCCTCCTCCGTCTACGGCGACCCCTCCGGCGACACGGGGGATGTGCCCATGCACGAATCCAGCCGGACCGCCCCGCACTCGCCCTACGGGGTGACGAAGCTCGCCGCCGAGCAGCTCTGCGAGCTGTACCGGCGCAACTTCGGCCTGCCCACGATCTCGCTCCGGTACTTCACGGTGTACGGCCCCAGGCAGCGCCCCGACATGGCGTTTCACCGGTTCATCGCCGCCGTGCTGAAGGGTGAGCCGGTCCGCGTGTACGGCGACGGCGAGCAGACGCGCGATTTCACGTACGTGAGCGACGCGGTGCAGGCCAACGTCGACGCCATGGAGGGCGGCGCCGTCGGCGTGTTCAACATCGGCGGCGGCTCGCGGGTGAGCCTCAACGACGCGCTCGGGCTGCTGGGAGAGCTCGCAGGACCCGTGCGCGTCGAGCGGGGAGAGCCGCAGCCCGGCGACGTCCGGCGCACCTGGGCGGACACCGCGGCGGCGCAGGCGGCGCTCCGGTACGTGCCCCGGGTGCCCCTGCGCGAGGGGCTCGCGGCGCAGGTCGCCTGGCAAACGAGGCGGCTCGGGCTCTGCCGGTGACGGGCGCTCCGCGCCCTCACGCGCTGGCATCACCTCCGCGAGGGACGAGCTCGACCACCCGCGCCGCCGGCACGCGCGCGCCCACGATCTCGTCCGCGAGGTTGACCCAGCGCACGCAGCGATCGAGGACGACGCTGTCGGACGAGATCACGCCCGCCGCCCCCGCGAGGAGGCGGTCGGGATCGGGGACGAGCGTCGCCTCGATCGAGAGGGGCGCGCCGCCGAGGCGCTCAAGGATCTGCGCGCGCAGCCGCCCGGAGCTGGGGATGGCCGCGTCGAGGAGGAAGCGCGCACGCGCCGCGCCGGCGCCGGCCAGCGCGTCGCCGATCCGATCGATGGCTGCGTCGGTCTCCACGATCGGCGCGTAGCTGCCACGCAGCCCCGCGAGATCGCGGAGCGCCCCGTCCGGCCCGCGCACGAGCAGCCCGCCCGCGAGCGCCACCTCCAGGGTGATGATCAGGTTGAAACCGTCGATGTTCGCCTCCGCGCCCTGGAGCGACGAGGACGGCGCGCAGCGCGCGAGGCGCGACGCCCGCTGCGCATCCGAGCAAGCGGCTCGCTGCAGCGCGAGGCGCTGGCGTGCGGCCAGCTGGTGGTGGTCACCGGCGGTCCGGATCGCGGTGCGCAGCGGATAGCCGCGGCCGAGGAGCCACGTCACCTCCTCGAAGGCCACGCGAAGCGTCCGGACGGCATCGGGGCCGAACAGCCGCTCATCGTCCGGGTGTCCGCCGCGCGGCGCGCCGCTGTTCTCGCCCGCCACGTCACCCGCCTCCGCGGCGCACCAGCACGCCGTCACGCCGTCGGCTCCCCACGCGACTCGATTACCACACTCGGGTCGCCTCCGAGCGCTCATGTCGCGGCGGTCGCCTGGCCGCTCCGCGCCTCGATCGCCGCAAGCGAGCAGCATCCGCCCCCGGAGCAGCTCATCCAGCAGCGTGTGCTCCTGCACGGGACGCGCCTCAGCGCCCCGCTCGCCCGGCGCGCACCGAGCAAGGTCCCGACCGAGCTCCTGGAGGAAAGCGCTTGCGGCAGAGCGCGCGCGCCTCGCTAAAATGCGCGATTTCTGGGGGAGGAGCGGAGAGAGAACGATGGCAGCCCACGGATACAGCTTCGTCACGGACAAGGCGTTCAGCGCGTTCGCGCGGGATCTCGAGCACGGCGCGTGGAAGGGCGTCTTGATCGGCAGGTACGATGTTCCGAGCCGCGTCCCGACGGCGTTGCTCTTCGAGGCGCCGAGGCCGGTGGTGTGGAAGCTGCGCGCGCTCTGGAGCATCGCGGCGCTCGACGAGGCGCTCGGGGTGGCGTCGGCCGCGGCACTCGCCGAGCTCGACGCGGAGTGGGACGCTGCCCAGCGAGCGCTGCACCTGTTGCTGGCGTCGGCGGCCGAGGGCAGGGATCCGGCCCACCGCGACGCGGCGATCCGGCTGCGCAGCGCGCTTCTCGCGGGGGCTGGCACCGAGCAGACCCAGTACGGGTACGACGCCGAGGTCGACTTCGGCTGGCACCAGGTCGCCATCGCGAGCAAGGCGCCGCGCTCCGCCGACGTGAAGAAGGTCGGCGCCGGCGCGTACCTGAAGCGCATCGAGGAGGCGACCACCGCGCTCGCCAGGGGGCTCGGCCGGAGCTCCGGCCAGACGCGCGCGATCGCGCGCTCGAAGCGCATCCGCGAGGCGATGGCCGCGTGTACCTCGGCGTTCAACGCCATCCACGACGAGATCAGCTGGCTGCTCGAGCACACGCCCAGCGGGAAGCAGCGCGAGCTCCTCGAGGCGCTTCACGCGCCCTTCCTCGCGCTGCTCGAGCGGAGCCCACCGCGCGCCCTCACGGCCGACGAGAAGGACGACACGGCCACCGCGGAGCCACCGTCGCCACGGCTGGACAGGCCGGAGAGCACCCCCGCCTGAGGCGTCCGACGCCGGAAGACGCGCCTCGCCCCTCGCCAGCACCCGGCAACGCTTTCCTCTCCCTTGCCAGCCCCCGGCAGCGCTTCCCTCGCCCCCTGCCGGTGACCGGCAGCACGTCCTGCCCTTGTTGCCGCCGCGCTTGCAGCGAGTTCCTCGGACGGAACCGCGCCTTCTTGTGACGTTCTGCTATCCTCCGCCGCCGTGATTGTGGACCAGCCCCCCACACCTGCCCCTCACGAGGCTCCGGAGGACCGTGCCACGTTCGGGCTCTCCGCCTTCGATCCTCGCCCGAGCCTCATGGCGCCTTCCATCTCGCCGGCCGCCTCGGCGGCGCCGCACGTCTCGGTGGTCGTCCCGGGGCTGAACGAGGCGGAGAGCCTGATGGAGCTCGCGCAGCGGGTGGATCAGGCCTTGAAAGGGCGCTTCTCCTACGAGCTCATCTTCGTGGACGACGGCAGCACGGACGACAGCTGGGGCGTCATCTCCAGGATCCGCGCGGAGAACCCGGTCGTGAAGGGGATCCGGCTGCGGAAGAACTTCGGCAAGGCGACGGCGCTCACGGCCGGGTTCCGCAAGGCGAGGGGCGAAGTGGTCGTCACGATGGATGCCGATCTCCAGGATGACCCGGCCGATCTGCCGAGCTTCATCGCCAAGGTCGAGGAGGGCCTCGACGTCGTGGTGGGCTGGAAGGTCAACCGCCTCGACCCGGCCAATCGCCTCGTCCTGTCCCGGATCTTCAACGGGACCGTCCGCGCGGTCACGGGCGTGAAGCTCCATGACATGAACTGTGGCTTCAAGGCCTACCGTCGCGAGGTGCTGCGCACCATCCCGATCTACGGAGATCTCTTCCGGTACATCCCGGCGCTCGCCGCCTGGCAAGGCTTCCGCGTCACAGAGATCCCTGTGCGCCACCACGCCCGCAAGTACGGCACCTCGCGCTACGGACTGGAGCGCATCCTGCGCGGCTTCTTCGACCTGCTCAGCGTCATGTTCCTGACGCGCTACTCGAAGAAGCCGATGCACCTCTTCGGCCTCATCGGCCTGGTCTTCGCGGCGACCGGGGTGACCATCAACGCGTATTTGACGTTCCTCTGGCTGCTCGGTCACAAGATCGGGGACCGGCCGCTGCTCCTCCTCGGCGTGCTGATGATCCTCCTCGGCATCCAGTTCTTCTCGATGGGTTTCATCGGCGAGTTCCTTACCTTCCAGATGCAGCAGCGCCACCTGGCAGACGAGCCGCCCATCCGCGAGGAGTTCGAGTGATCTCCGAGCCTCACCTCGATCGGTCCTGGGTCCCTGCGTCCGGGCGCCTCTCCTCTCTCCAGGCCCTCTGCTCCGCGGCGCCGCGCTGAGCGCGCGGCCGGGGTTTGCCGTCGTGAGCCGCACCGCCCTGCGCGCCCTCGTCCGCCTGATTGGCCCGCTCCTGCTCGTCCTCGTGGTCATGCGCATGGACGACCGGGACGCGGTGCTCGGCGCGGTCGTATCGGCCTCTGCTGGCCCGCTCGCGCTCGCGGCGGCGCTGAACGTCCTCAACATCCACCTCAAGGTGGTCCGCTGGGACGCGCTGCTGCGTGCCCGGGGCATCGTCTATCCGCTTCGGCGTGCGTGGAGCGCCTACGCCACGTCGCTCTACGTTGGCATGCTGACCCCTGGCCGGGTCGGCGACCTGCTCCGGATCCGCTACCTGCGCCACGACCTCGGCGTGCCTTACGCGGAGGGGCTGGCCACCGTCGTGATGGACAGGCTGTGTGATCTCTATGTGCTCGCCGCGTTTGTCGCGGTCGGCGTCGCCCGTTACAGCGCGGTGATCGCCGGCCGCCTGGCCTGGCTGACGTGGGGTGGAATCGCCCTCACGGTCCTGGCGCCCCTCGTGTTGCTCATCCCCGGGCTCGCCGAGCGGCTGCTGCTCGCGTTCTCGCGCAAGCTCGCGAAGGATCCATCGGAGAACGCCGAGCCCGGCGCGGCGAGCCGCTTCCTCGTCGCGCTGCGCGCTCATGTCGGGCGCGGGCTCCTTTTCACGCTCCCGGTCACGGTGGCGACGTTCGTCGTCAACTTCGCACAGGGCTACCTCATCGCGCGCGCCCTTGGCGTACCGCTCTCGCTCTTCGACGTCACCTGCTTGCTCGCCATCGCGAACCTGCTCGGTCTCTTACCGATCTCGATCGCTGGCGTAGGTGTCCGTGAGTTCTTCTTCTCCCTCGTATTCCCTTCGCTCGGCTTCACCGCCGAGCACGGCGTCAGCTTCGGCCTGCTGGTCTTCGCCGTCATCTACCTCATCGTCGTCGCCGTCGGTTTCGTGAGCTGGCAGCTGGCCCCCCCGCCCACCTCCTCAGCCCCGTCCACCCCCCGATTCGGCTAGCGACCCGAGCTCCTCCCTCGCCCGCAGGAGCGAGCTCGAGCGACGAGCTCTTTTCGACGTACTCAGAGCGAGATCGGGGTCGTGAGCCGAAGAGGCTCCCCCTCGAAGGCCGGCACCCGCGCTGCAGCGGCTCGGAACGCGTCGACCACGCACGCGCCGACCTCGGTCCCGGCGAAGGGCGCCCCGTCCAGCTCCACGTGGGCCTCGCCGCTCGGCGCGAAGATCACGGTCACGCTCCCCTCCCCGCTCGGCCCGTCCGGCTGCCAGCAGCGCTTCGCCCGGACACGGCCGTGCTCGAGCGCTGCACCCGCGGCCTTACCGACCCGGACGCGCGCCCCGTCGACCCGGCTCGACCAGGCGTCGTACCCCTCGTGAGAGCGCGACGACACCTCGGCAGAGGGGGGGTACGCCCCGCCGCGCTGCAGGCAATGCGAGGGGCGCACCATCGCATAGCCCGTCGCGGTGGCGAAGCTGCACACCGCGAGCGCCACCAGCAGGGCCCGCTGCCCACCGCCCCGGCCGAGCGGCCCGTCGAGCGGCCCATCATCGTTCGATCCGCCACGCAACCGCTCGACCTCCGCACGGATCTCCGCGATCTCCGCGTCCCGGGCGGCGAGCGCCGCATCCCGCTCCTTCAGCTTGGCTTCGAGGGTTTCGATGCGCGCGCGAGCCGCATCGAGATGATCCCGGTAGTGCGACATGGCGCCATTCTACCGCGGGCCGCGCGTGGCGCCCTGCCCTTCCCGCGACCTCGCGTCGTTACACGTCCTTCCGCGTCCTTTCGCGATGTTCCCCCCGTTCCTTGACAGCGGGGGGTGGGGTCAAGTAGCCGAGGACCCGCCTCACCTATGCTAGAGAACCACCGCACCAGGCTGAACAGCGCGCTCGCCAAGCTCGACGGCGCCCTCGAGCGGCTCGCGCGCGCCGCCTTGACCCTGGCGCCGTGGCCGATCCTCTACGGCATGAGCATCGCCGTGACGGCCTGGGTCTTCACCCACCCGAGCCGGCACGCGCAGCTCGACACGAACAAGCTGACCGAGGTGGAGCGCCGCTGGATGGCCGGCGGCGCCGTCGCCGCCATCGTGGGGGTCGCGCTCGCCTACTTCCTCGTGATGCTGGCGCGGCGGGCCCGCACCCGCTCGTGGGATTTCGTGGGCACCGTGGGCCGCCTCAACCGCGCCCTGATCCCCCTGCTCGCGCTCCCGTTCGTCGCCGCGCTCAAGCTCCCGAACATCGAGAAGGATAGCCCGAAGAGCACGATCTTCTTCGCCGCCCTCGCCGCCCTGGCCACGGGCGCCGGCGCCTACGCCTGGGGCCGCCGCGTGCGGCTCTCGCCCGGGCTCGACGATGCGTCCGAGCTCGATGGCGCGCCCGCTCGCGGAGGCCGCGCGCTCGCGACGGTCGCGCGGTGGCTCCCGCCGCTGGCCCTGCTCGCGATGTGGACGGGCTACACGCTCTTCTTCTCCCGGCTCGCGATCACCAACCACCACGCGCTGCACACCAGGACGCCCGACCTCGGGTACTACGACAACATCTTCTACCAGACGATCCACGGACGGCCGCTCGGCTGCTCCTGGCTCAGGGCCGGTTACCACGGCTCCGCGCACTTCGACCCGATCCTCATCCTGCTCTCGCCGCTTTACCTCATCTACCCGAGGGCGGAGTTCCTCCTCATCCTCCAGTCCGCGTGGCTCGGCGCCGGCGTCGTCCCCGTGTACCTGCTCGCGCGCGACAAGCTCGATCACCGCGGCAAGGCGCTCCTGCTCGCCGCCGTGTGGGCCATCTATCCGGCCCTGCACGGCGCGAACATGTACGAGTTCCACTCGCTCGCGCTGATCTCGCCGCTCGTCGTCTGGCTCCTCTACTTTTACGAGACGGGCAGGGACAGGCTGTACTGGGTCACCCTCGCCGTGCTGCTGCTCTGCCGGGAGGACGTCTCCCTGCTGATGTGCTTCATCGGGCTCTACGCCATCTTCGACCGCCGCGGCGTCGGCAGAGCGCGCCTCGGCTGGGTGACCATCGCGACGAGCCTCGTCTACTTCGTCATCGTGAAGCTGTTCTTCATGACGTCGGCGGGCATCATCATGTCCGGCAAGGACGCCTATTCGTTCGCCTATTACTACGAGGAGCTCATGCCGAACCGGAGCGGGCTCGGCGGCATGCTCGTCTCCCTCCTCACGAACCCCGTCTTCGCGCTCAAGGTCCTGCTGGAAGAGCCGAAGATCATCTTCCTGCTCCTGCTCTTCGTCCCCCTCTGCTTCCTGCCGTTCCTCGCCAAGCCCGGGCGCTGGATGCTCGCCTACGGGCTCCTGTTCTGCCTGCTCGCCTCGCGCGACGCGGTGTTCTCGATCCACTTCCAGTACTCGTCGATCCTCTTCCCCATCGCGTTCGTGCTGACGCCGATCGCGCTCAAGCGGATCGAGGGCTCCGGGCCGACCGCGTACTTCGGGCTCGACGGGCGGCGCCTCTCTCGCGCGCTGCTCGCCGCCATGCTCGTGGCGGCCGCGCTGATGTCGTGGAAGTTCGGCGGCCTCGTCGAGAACGCGTCGTTCAGGGGCGGCTTCTCCCGCGTGGCGCGCAAGCTGACGCCCGACCAGGAGGCGACCTACGCCTGGGTCCGTCAGCAGGTGGAGGCGATCCCGCCCAACGCCATCGTCGGCGCGACGAGCAAGATGGGACCGCACGTGTCGAACCGGAAGGAGGCCTATTTCTATCCGGGCGACCGCGCCGCGACCGTCCAGTACGTGCTGCTCGACGAGGGGGAGCTCAAGGGCAAGGACCTGGAGCGCCACAACGCGGCGGTGAAGCGCGGCGAGCTCGAGGAGCTCAGCCGGCTGAAGAAGATGGCGCTGTTCAAGCGGGTGAAGCCGCCGTCGAAGGCGCAGCCGCCGGCCCCGGCGGCCTCCGACGAGCCCCCTACCGGAGACCCGCCCCCGGAGCTACGAAAGCCGGACCGAAAGGACGGCGGCGCGCCGCCTGCGCCCTCCAGCACCGCGGAGCAAGATGAAGACCCTCCTCCTGGCCCATGACTTCAACGCGACCTCCGAGATCGCCCTCGACAAGGCGATCGAGCTCGCCCGCAAGCTGTCCGCGAAGATCGTCGTGGCGCACGTGTACAGCGTGCCCGTCTACAGCTTCCCGGAAGGCTCGTCCCTGATCCCCTCGGCCGAGGACGCCGCGCGCATCGCCGATGCCGCGCAGCGGAGCCTCGATCAGGTGCTCGAGCGCCGGCGCGCCGCGCCCGGCGTCGAGATCTCGGGCGTGCTGCGCGCCGGCGTCCCCGACGAGGAGATCTGCCGCCTCGCGGACGAGATCGGCGCTGACATGATCGTGATCGGGACCCACGCGCGCGGCGCCGTTGCGCGGGCGCTGCTCGGCAGCGTGGCGCAGCGGGTGGTGAGATCGGCAAAGATCCCGGTCCTGTCGATACGCGGATCACAAGCGGCCTGATGTAGGTGACATCACGAAACGATCGGATTCGGTGTCCGGCGCCGCCAGATCAGGGGTTAGAAATTTCCCGACTTCCTGTCAAATGCGTCCTGCCGCGACCACGAAACCTCGTTGAAACATTGGGCACGTTACGCCCGTGCCATGAAGATCGACACTGGGGATACGGCCTGGCTCCTCGCATCGACAGCCCTCGTCCTTTTCATGACGCCGGGCCTCGCCCTGTTCTACGGCGGCATGGTGCGCCGCAAGAACGTGCTCGCGACGCTCATGCACTCGTTCGCCGCGCTCGCGGTGATCTCGGTGCAGTGGGTGGCCATCGGGTACTCGCTCTCGTTCGGGACCTCGCACGGTGGGCTCATCGGCGGGTTCGACTTTGTCGGTCTGCGCGGGATCGCGACGGTGGAGCGCGGCACGGTGCCGCACCTCGCGTTCGCGGCGTTCCAGATGATGTTCGCGGTGATCACGCCCGCGCTCATCGCGGGGGCGTTCGCCGAGCGGATGCGGTTCTCGGCGTACCTGGTCTTCATCCTGCTCTGGTCCACGCTCGTCTATGACCCGGTGGCGCACTGGGTGTGGGCGGAGAAGGGCTGGCTCTTCGAGATGGGCGCGCTCGACTTCGCGGGCGGCACCGTGGTTCACCTCGCGGCGGGCATCTCGGCGCTGATCTGTGCGCTCGTGCTGGGCAGGCGCACGGGATATCCGCACGAGCGGCACGTGCCGCACAACCTGACGATGACCCTGACGGGCACGGGCATCCTGTGGTTCGGTTGGTTCGGCTTCAACGCCGGCAGCGCGCTGACGTCGGGCGGGCTCGCGGCGCTGGCGCTGCTCGACACGCACCTTGCGGCGGCGGCGGGCGGCGCGGCGTGGCTCCTCGTCGAGTGGGCGCAGCGAGGCAAGCCGACCGCGCTCGGCGTGGCGTCCGGCATCGTCGCCGGGCTCGTCGGGATCACGCCCGCGGCCGGGTTCGTGGCGCCGTGGGCCGCCGTCGTGATCGGCCTGCTCGCGGGCGTGGTGTGTTATGCGGCGGTCGTCTCGAAGGAGCGCCTGCGCTACGACGACTCGCTCGACGCGTTCGGCGTCCACGGCGTGGGCGGCCTCCTCGGCGCGGTCCTCACCGGCGTCTTCGCCGAGAAGGCCCTGAACGAGGCCGGCCGTGACGGCGTGATCGCCGGCAACCCGGGGCAGCTGGTCCCGCAGCTGGTCGGCATCGCGGCCGTCGGACTGTACGCCGCGATCGTGACCTTCGTGCTCCTCAAGCTGGTCGACAAGCTGATCGGCCTGCGCGTGCCCGAGAGCGACGAGCGCGAGGGCCTCGACGCCACCGAGCACGGCGAGACCGGCTACGCGCTGTAGCGACACAGAGGGGGGCAGCCACAGACCCAGGTCGGCAAGGGCCCCGGACGCGCTCGTCCTCCCGGTGAGGAGGGATACGCGCGGCCGGGGTGCCGTCGTTGTTGCCTCCCCCGGGGCGCACCGCTAGAGCGACGGACGGTTCGGACCGAAAGGCGCCGAGAGCGCCAAGAGAGCTCGACAATCTCTTGGCGCTCCCGGCGCCCTGACGGTTTCTACGCTCGAACCGATCGGTGCTCCATCTTGCGCCGAACCTTCCCCCTGGGCGCGCGCCGCGAGCGAACGCCCCGTCATCACGGAGCAGACAGGCATGAGCGGCCATTCCAAGTGGGCCACCATCAAGCGCAAGAAGGGCGCGCTCGACGCGAAGCGCGGCAAGCTCTTCACGAAGCTCATCAAGGAGATCACCGTCGCCTCGCGCATGGGCGGCGGAGACCCGAACGGCAACCCGCGCCTCCGCAAGGCGATCAACGACGCCAAGGGCCAGGCGATGCCCGCCGACACGATCAAGCGCGCCATCCAGCGCGGCACCGGCGAGATCGAGGGCGCGAACTACGAGGAGATCCTCTACGAAGGGACGGGGCCCGGCGGGACGCTGTTCCTCTGCGAGGCGATGACCGACAACCGGAACCGCACCGTCGCCGAGATCCGGAAGATCTTCGAGAAGAACAACGGGCAGCTCGGCGCCGGCGGCTCCGCGCAGTGGGCCTTCGAGCGGAAGGGGATCATCCTCCTCGCGAAGGACGCGGCGACGGAGGATCAGCTCATGGACACCGCCGTGGGCGCGGGAGCCGACGACTACAGCGACCAGGGAGAGGAGTGGCAGGTGCTCTCCAGCGTCGACGTGATGGACACGGTCGTGAAGGCCCTCGAGGACGCGAAGATCGCGGTGAAGTCGAACTCCGCGGGCTACGTCCCCAAGACCAAGAAAGAGGTCGCGGGCCGCGACGCCGAGGTCTGCCTGAACCTCGTCGACTCGCTCGACGACCACGACGACGTGCAGAACGTCTACGCCGACTTCGACGTCCCCGAAGAGGAGCTCGCGAAGCTCGAGGGCTGATCCCGCGGCGGGCGCGAGCCCGTCACGGCCGCCAGATCGGGAAGCTGACGATCGCCCACGAGAAGAACGCGTGGGCGAAGACCGCCGGAGCCAGGCGCCCGGTCCGGTGCACCAGGCGACCCCAGACGATCGAGCAGCCGAAGCCCGCCGCGACGAGCAGCGGGTTCGGCCCGGCCACCGGATCCGCGAGCAGGAAGAGCGTGGGGGCGTGCGCGACGGCGAACAGCGCGCTCGACAGCAGCCACGCAGCGACCTGGTCGAGCGGCCCCTCCAGGGCGCGCAGGACGAGCCCGCGCCAGACGATCTCCTCCAGCGCGGCGATGACGAAGACGAGCGCGCCGGCGAACACGCGCGCGTCGGCCTCAGGGTCGCCGAGCTGGAGGTAGAGGCGAAGGACCCACGCCTCGCGAGGCGAGCCCCGCGGGGCGAGCAGCAGCTGCACTGCCATGGCGAGCCCGTAGAGCCCCGCCGCGACCAGGGCGCCGCGCGCGAGATCGCCCGACAGGGGGCGGAGCGCGGCGCGGAGCTCGCCACGCCGGCGGAGCCACATCACGGTGATCGCCGTGAGGACGGCGTAGAGCGCGCCGAGCGCCGCGAGCATGAAAGGCGTGCCCGCGCGACCGGGATCGAACGCGAACGAGACGGCGAGCGCGACGCTGACGGTGACGGACGCGGCGATGAGCGCTGCCTCGCGGCGCGATGAGCGCGGCGGCTCGCGCGGATCGATCGCCCGCGGATCGCACGACGAGGCCGGGGCGGCCGAGCCAGAGGCAGCCGGAGGAGCCGCGGCGGAAGGTGCCGCGGCGCGATCTTCGCCCGAGATCATCGCGCGCTCGCCTGACTCGTCTGACTCAATCTCAATTGCAAGACCCGGTCGAGGATACGGTCCGCGAGCACCGGCTTGGGCAACACGCCGAGCGCGTCGGCGGCGTCGCGGGTCACGAGCGTGGCGCGGTTGTCGTCCCGGCCGAACGAGTCCGCCGCGTGGTTGGCGACGATCATGTCGACGCGCTTGCTCGCGAGCTTGTGCCGGGCATAGGCGATGACCCCCTCGTCCGTGGCGGTCTCGACCGCGAACCCGACGAGCACCGGGGAGCGCGCTCCGTCGGCGCCGCCAGCGCCCGCCAGGCCCCCGCGCGCCGCGCCGATCTCCGCGAGCAAGTCAGGGTTCGGCACGAGCGAGAGCGACGCGAGGTCGGGCGTCCGCTTCAGCTTGGTCGCGTGCTGCTCGGCCGGGCGGTAGTCGGACACGGCGGCCGTCATGATGAGCGCGTCAGCGCCGCGCAGGTCCTCGCCGAGCGCCTGCCAGAGCGCGTCGCGCATCGAGAGCGCCCCGCGCACGTCGACCCGGCGCGATCCGGGCGGCGTGGAGAGCGCCACGGGGCCGGCGATGAGCGTGACCTGCGCGCCCCGCGCCGCGGCCCGCTCCGCCACGGCGAAGCCCATCTTGCCGGTCGACCGGTTGCCGAGGAAGCGCACGGGATCGAGGTCCTCGAGCGTGGGGCCCGCGGTGACGACGACGCGGAGCCCCTCGAGGTCGCGCGGGGCGAGCCGCGAGAACGCCGCGGCCGCAATCGCCGCCGGCTCGGCCATGCGCCCGAGGCCGCGCTCGCCCGAGGCGACCTCGCCGAAGACCGGGCCGACGAGCTGCACGCGCCCGTCGGCCTCGAGCGTGGCGACGTTCCGCGCCGTCGCGGGGTGAGCCCACATGCGGGGGTGCATCGCCGGCGCGGCGAGCACCGGCCCCCGCGCGCACAGGGCGAGCGCCGTCACGAGGTCGTCGGCGCGCCCCGCGGCGAGGCGGGCGATCACGTCGGCGGTCGCGGGTGCGAGCAGCACGAGATCGGCCTCGGCGGCGAGCGCGACGTGCAGCTCGCCCGCGAAGCCGGGATCCCACATGGTGTCGCGCACCGGCTCGCCGCAAAGCCCGCTGAGCGTCATGGGCCCGAGGAACTGCTGCGCCGCGCGCGTCATGATCGGGAGCACGCGCGCGCCACCCTGGATCAAGAGCCGGGCCACCTCGGCGGCCTTGTACGCGGCGATGCTGCCCGAGACGGCGAGCGCGACGGTCGGCCGCGCGTTGGCGGGGGCTTGGCCAGCGGGCGGCAGGGCGGAGGCCTCTGGGCGAGGTGCGAGAGATGACGGCGTTCGGCCAGACATGGCGTAGGTGCCAGCGTGGGTCGGGGGTCGATCCGGCGTCCACCGTGGCACGAAAATCGCGAACCGTACAACGGCACAACGGCACAACGGCACACGGCACACGCTGCGCCTCGGGCGGCTGCTCGGGGCCTGCGCTGCGGGCAGAGCGCTCGTGCCGGCGCGCACGCCGCGCGCAAACGCGCGCCGACACGCGCCAACGCGCCCGCGCAGCCAGAAACCCGGCAGAATTTTGGGGCGTGGCAGTGGCATCACCCGCCAGGAGCGCGTAATGGGATGAGCTCCTTCAGAGGAACACGACAACGATGGCAAGCACCGTCCTCACCGGCATCAAGCCCACTGGAACGCCGCACCTCGGCAATTTCGTAGGGGCGATCAAGCCGGCGCTCGCGCTCGCAGGGACCGCGTCGAACGCGCTCTACTTCGTCGCCGATTATCACGCGCTCAACGTCATCCACGACGCGCAGAAGCTCCGGAGCCTGGTCCACGAGGTCGCCGCGACGTGGCTCGCGCTCGGCCTCGATCCCGAGAAGGTCATCTTCTACAGGCAATCCGACGTTCCGGAGATCTTCGAGCTCAGCTGGATCCTCTCCTGCTTCACGGCGAAGGGGCTCATGAACCGCGCCCACGCCTACAAGGCGGCTGTCGCCAAGAACATGGAGTCCCGGGCCGGAGCGTCGAGCGCCGCGGGCGTCGAGGACAGCGACGACCTCGACGCCGGGATCAACATGGGCCTCTATGGCTATCCGGTGCTGATGGCGGCCGACATCCTCCTGTTCAAGACGAATGTCGTGCCGGTGGGCAAGGACCAGGTCCAGCACATCGAGATCGCCCGCGATATCGCGCAGCGCTTCAACGCGATCTACGGCCCGACCCTGGTCCTGCCCGAGGCGCGCATCAGCGCGGAGACGGCGGTGATCCCCGGCCTCGACGGCCGCAAGATGAGCAAGAGCTACGACAACACCATCGCGCTCTTCCTGCCGCCGGAGAAGCTGCGCAAGACGATCTTCAAGTACAAGACGGACTCATCGCCACCGAGCGAGCCGAAGGATCCGAACACCTCGCCGCTCTTCCACCTCTACCGGGAGTTCGCCACACCCGAAGAGGCGGAGGCGCTCCGCGGCCGCTACCAGAGCGGCATCGGCTGGGGCGAGGCGAAAGAGGCCGTGTTCGAGGTGCTGAACCGCGCGCTCGAGGAGCCGCGGCGCCGCTACGCCGATCTCATGGCCAACCCGGCCCGCGTCGACGCGCTGCTCCTGGAAGGCGCCCAGCGCGCGCGGGCGCTCGCGGGCCCGACGCTCCACGAGGTGCGCCGGGTGATCGGCGCTCGCTGAAGGCCGCGGCGGCGGCGCTCGCCGCGAGCCTGCCGAGGCCGGCTCGCGGCGAGCGCCGCCGAGCAGCCGCCGTCGGCTTCGTTCGAGGCCGCCCGCTCAGCCGCCGTCGCTCGTCGTCGTCTTCTTCTGGTTCTGGCGTCGCTTCTTGCCCTTGCCGCCCTTGGCCTCGTCCCCCGCGAGGTCCCGCTGGCCACGGGCTTCTGGCGCCGCCCCGCCCGGGGCCTGCGCGACGGCGATCCCCTCGGCGGGCGGCGCGTCCTCACCCCGCGCGCGGCCGCCTTCGCCTTCGTTGCGCTCATCCCCCTTCGCGCGGAACGTGCCGAACCCCGCGCGCTCGGTCCAGCCGCGCTCGCCCGTGAGCCCGGGCTCGCGGCTCTCGACGGTGCCGCCGCCCGGCTCGGGGCCGGTCACGCCCGGCGTGCGGACGTCCGGCCCCTGCGTGACGACGAGGTACTCGTCCGCGACGTACTCGGGGTGATTGTCGTCGGCCGTCTTGGCCTCGGGGTCGCGCGGACCGCTCCCGACGTGGATGATCTGCGCGGTCGGCGGGTAGCTGTCGCTCCACTTCTCCCGCACCGCGTAGGCGCCGTCGCGGACGACCCGCGAGCTCGTCGTCTTGAAGCCGGGGATGCCGCGCTGAGCGAGCGCCCGTATCCCTTCGGGCAGCTTCGGCGTCGGGCGCTCCAGCTCCTCGAACGGGATGACCTCGTCGATGCGACGGAAGTACGTGACCGTGAGCTTGCGCGAGGGCCCGAGGATCTCGGCGCGCACGACGCCGCCGGCCACCGTCTCGTGGAGCACGATCGGGAAGTCGAACGGGTTCCTGAAGCGGTAGTTGATCGTCGGGTAGACGACGGTCGCGTCGAGGCCGAGCTTGATGTAGTAGCTCGGGCGGGAGTGCGGGTAGCGCTCGACGATCTCGAGCCCGGCGAAGAACGCGGCGCCGTGGAGCGTGCCCGAGATCTGGCAGGTCCCGCCGCCGAGCCCGTCGACGAGCTCTCCCTGGGCGATGACCGGAGCGACGCGGTACCCGTGCGCCTCGTCGCGCGGGCCGACCGTCTCGTTGAAGTCAAAGATCTCGCCCGGCATGACGACCACGCCGTCGAGCTTGGACGCGGCGAGCCTGAGGTTGTACGTCCTCTCCTTGGATCTCCCTCCGGTCGCGTAGCGCGTCTCGAAGTAGCCGAGCACCTGATCGAACTTGACGTTGCCGAGCTGCTCGGCGACGAGCTTCGGCGCGATCGTCTCGACGCTGGCCTGCGCGGCGTCCTCGCCCGCCCGGAGGGCGGCGTCGATGCGCGCGAGCGTCCCGTAGACGTCCAGCCGATACCCGATCTTCTCGGGCTTGAGCTGCTTCGCCTCGAGATCGACATACGCGTCGACCGCGGGCGCGTCGAGCTCGACCTTCAGGTCGAGCAGCTTGCTGATCGCGCGCTCGGAGTCGAGGAGGAGCGGGATCGGGATGTCGAGCGGCGCGTCCTCGTCGCGCTTGTCGCCATCGCCGGCCCGCTCGTGCGCGCGGCGGAGCGCGCTCTCGGGGCGGAGCGCCTCGCGCACGAACTCGGCGAGGCGGACCCGGTTGATCTCGACGCCGAGATCGTTGCGGTGGAGCGCGCGCGCCGAGCCGTCGGGGAGCACGATCCGGATCTCCCCGGTGGCGTAGCGGCGCACGAGGTCGAGCGCGTTCGCCACCACATCGCCGCCCGTCGGCACCGGCACCTGCGCCACGCGGAGGATCGGCGGGGGCTTGGGGCCGTCGTCCAGCGGGGGCGGCAGCACGAGGTAGGTGATGACCAGGCCGCTCGTGACGAAGATCGCCACCAGCGCGGCGAACCTCCAGAGCTCCGGCGAGCGGCGAAGATCCATACGAGGGCGGGCATCTTGAAAAGCGTTGCCCGAACCGTCAAGCGAACGCGGGCGCGGGGCGCCGCTAGGGGGCGGGCCGCGTCACATCGGAGCCGCCGCGCGGCTCCTTCGATGCGGCGCGCGCGGCCCTGAGGAGCGGCTCCTTGATCGAGCCCGCCTTGGGCACGAGCAGGGAGCCCCGCTGGCGCGGCGGGCCGCCATGCGGCGAGGAGCGCAGGAGGAGCGCGCCGGCGAGCACCACGAGGACCACGAGGCCGACCGTCGCGGGGACGAGCCAGCGCCGCGCGTGGCCCTCCTCGGGCGTCGTCGGCGGAGCGCCCTGCGGCGCGGCGGCGCCGCGCTCTGCGCTCGCGCGCCCGGGCTGGGCGGCGGCTTGCGGCGAGCTCTGCTGTGACTGCGGATAGTCGGAGTCGATCGCGCGCTCGCGCGCGATCTGCATGGCCTCCTGGATCGCCGCTCGCCGCCGCTCGCCGCGCGGGCCGAGCATCTGCTGCATCAGCGCGGCGAGCTCATCCGAGGTGGCGACGGGCGTCGCGGGCGACAGCTGCTCGATGGACTGGCGCAGCTCGGCCATCGTGGCGAAGCGCTCGTCCCTCGGCTTCGCGAGCATCCTCATGATGATGCGCCCGACGTCCTCCGGGAGCGACGGGACGAGGGTCCGCGGCGGCTCGGCTGCCGCCGTGTCGCAGATGCGGCGCACCGTCGCAGGATCGTTCTCGGCGTGGAAGGGGTGCTTGCCCGTCACGAGCTGATAGAAGACGATCCCGAGCGTGAACACGTCGGTGCGCCGATCGATGGGCTCGCTGCCCGCCTGCTCCGGCGACATGTACGCGTACTTGCCCTTCACCTGGCCGACCTGGGTTCGCTGCAGGTTCGAGGCGGCCTTGGCGACGCCGAAGTCGAGGATCTTCACCGACCCGTCGTATCCGACCAGGATGTTTTGCGGCGAGACGTCGCGGTGGACGAGGCCGACGGGCTTGCCGTCGCGGCCGCGCAGCTCGTGCGCGGCGTGCAGGCCGAGGGCCGCCTCGGCCACGATGCGGAGCGCGAAGGGGAGCGGCAGGCCGCCGCGCGCCTTGCTCTCGCGGAGAACCAGGTTGAGCGGCTCGCCGTCGATGAGCTCCATCACCTGGTAGAGGACGCCGTCCTCCTCGCCCACATCGATGGTCTCCGCGACGTTCGGGTGATGGATCTGCGAGACCAGGGTGGCCTCGTCGAGGAACATCGCCTCGAAGTCGGGATCGTCGCTCAGCTCGGCGCGCAGCAGCTTGACGGCGACGATCCTTGGGAGCTGGCCGCCCGTTCGAGCGGCCCACACCGAGGCCATGCCCCCGAGCGCGATGGGGACGAGGAGCTCATAGCGACCGAGCGTGTGGCCAGCGCGTACTTCTCCCATGGTGCTCACGTGCCGCGTAACCCCGGAGCGAGGCAGTGCCCGCCGGGAATCGAGCCCGCCGAGCGCGGCCCGCCGCGGCCCGCCCACTACGGCGGGTCCGCAAGAAGCGCTCGGTGTGCCAGGTGGTGCTCTTGATCGAAAAATGACCGCGTGCGCCCGGAATGCGACCGGGCGCCTGGTGTTCGGATCGTCGCAGAGAACGCCTTGGCGCTCAACCCGGAACGCCGTTCAGGTCGCAGCGTGATCTTTCACCGATCCATCGCGGAGCGGGCCCGGTCGCGCTCAGCGCGTGAGCCCCCGTGCCTTGGAGAGATCGCCGGTGTCCTCGGCCGGCGCGTCGGGCTGCGAGGACTCGGGAGAGGGGATGACCTTGCGCAGCGCTGACAGGTGTCGCTTGGTGACCCCTGTCACCGCCAGGATCTGAGCGTCGGTCGCGCGGCGCACTCCTTCCATGGAACCGAGCTCCCGGAGGAGCGCCGTCCTCACCGCGCTGCCAAGCCCTGGGATGTCCTCGATCTCAGAGCGGAGGCGCCGCGCCTTGCCGAGCCGCTTGCGTGCGTGGTTTGCGAAGCGATGCGCCTCGTCGCGCGCGCGCGCCAGGAAGAAGAGGGCGGAGCTCGTGGATCGGAGCGGGATGCCGTTCTTCTGGCCAGGCAGGTAGACGCGGTCGACGAGCTTCTCTCCGGTCTGCGTCTCCCGCTCCTTCGCCAGACCGACGATCGGGAGGCCGTGCAGGCCGAGATCGCGCGCCGCCGACAGCGCCACCTGAAGCTGGCCGCGCCCACCATCGACGACGAACAGATCTGGAAGATCCCACTCGCCTCCGCCGGCCTCGGCGCTCTTCGACGCATCGCACGCATCACCCCCCGAGCCAGCGATCTCTCGCTCCTCATCAGCGGACACCTGCGTCCCTTCCGTCTCCGGCGGAGCGTCGCTCGCTGTTGCCAAGCCGATGTCCTCATCAGCCACGTCGCCCTCCGGCACATCGCTCTCGGGCGCGTCGCTCTCCTCCGGATCGCTCTCCATCATGTCGCTCTCGGTGACGCCCTCCATCCCATGGCTCTCAGGCGCGCCTTCGGCGCCGAGGGCGGCCTCGCTGTCTGCGGTGGACGCGGGGCTCGCCTGCCGTGCGGCCTTTCCGCGGCGGAAGCGCCGTGAGAGCACCTCGTACATCGCGGCGTAGTCGTCGCCGTCGGCCACGCTCTTCACGTTGAAGCTGCGGTAGCGCTTCTTGTCCGGCTGACCATCGAGGAGCGCCACGATCGATCCCACCGTGTCGCCGCCGCCGAGATGCGAGATGTCGCAGCACTCGATGCGACGCGGGAGCGTCGGGAGACGAAGGCGCTCCCTGAGCTCCTCGAGCCGGGCCTCGAGATCGTCGGAGCTCCGCTGCTTCTCCCGGAACGCGTGAGCTGCGTTCTCGCTCGCCATCTTGAGCAGATCGACGCGGGGCCCGCGTTGAGGCACGAAGAGCGCCACCTTGCGGCCGCGCCGATCGCCGAGCCACTCCGCAACGCCCTCCGCGCCGTCGGGCAACACGGGCACGAGGACCTCATCGGGGATCGTGGTGGACGCGACGCCATAGTACTCGTTCAGGAAGCCGCCGAGCACCTCGTCATCCGGCAGCTCCATGTTGCGGAGCGAGAAGGACAGCGTGTCTGTCACGCGCCCCCTCCGCACCAAGATCACTTCGACCTCCACGAGCGTCCCCTCGCGGTAGATGCCCACCACGTCTTGATCGACGTCCTTCACGTAGACGACGCGCTGAGCCTCGCGCACCGCCTCGACCGCCCGGAGCTGATCGCGGTAGATGGCGGCGCGCTCGAACTCGAGCTCCCGCGACGCGTCCCGCATTCGCGTGGTGAGCTCGCCCGTGAGCTCGTCGTGGCGCCCTTCGAGGAAGAGCGCGACCGAGCGGACCATCTCCGTATAGAGCTCCCGGTCCACATCCATCACGCAGGGCGCGAGGCAACGCTTGATCTGGTACTGCAGGCAGGGGCGCCGGCGCGACGCCATCTCGGTATCGGAGCAGGTGCGGAGCTGGAAGTGCTTGTTGACCAGGTGGAGCGTCCGCCGCGCGCTCGTCGCCGAGTGGTAGGGCCCGAAATAGCGCGCCTTGTCCGGGGCGGGACGGCGGACCGTCTCGAGCATCGGCCACGCCTTCTGCGTGTCGAGCTTGAGGCAAAGGAAGTCCTTGTCGTCACGCAGCTTGACGTTGAACCGCGGCTTGTGCTGCTTGACGAGCTCGTTCTCCAGTACGGCCGCTTCCTTCTCGGTGGCGGTCACCACCGTCTCCAGATCGGCCACGATCTTCCGGAGTATCGGGATGAAGTACCTGGCGTCGCTCCCGCTCTCCTGAAAGTAGCTGCGGACGCGCGAGCGCAGGCTCTTCGCCTTGCCGACGTAGACGACGGCGCCGGCCTTGTCGATGAACAGATAGCAGCCCGGCGTCGTCGGGAGCGACGCGAGCTTGGCGGCGAGGAGGGCTTCGGGATCCTGCTTGGCGCTCGGGTTGACCACGGCCGGAACGATCTAGAAGTCGCGCGCGCCGGCAGCAAGCGCCGCGATCATGGCTCCTCCCGTGGAGAGCGGCCGACGCGGCCCGCGCCGGTTCTCCTTTACATCTAGAAAAACGCCGTCATGTGACGCGGCGCCGCTCGCCACGGAGCGACGGGGCAGAACGCCCAGGTCGAGATGTCGAGCGAGTCGCCCGACCCGACCGCGACGTTCGCGAGGCCATGTTCGAGCCGAAGCGAAGGCGACACGAACGCGCCGGCCGGACTGCGGGCGATCGCCGCCGCTCGGCGGGGCGGGAGTCCGGCGCGCACCACGTTGCCATCGGCGCGCGCACGCGCGCGTCGTGATCACGTGAGCCGCGCGAGGCGCACGCGGGCAGGTTGATCACGTGAGCCACGCAGCGCGCGGGCGCCGTGATCACGTGAGCCGCGCAGCGCGCACGAGCGCCCTGATCACGTGAGCCACGCGGCGCGCGCGAGCGCCTGATCACGTGAGCCGCGCAGCGTGCGCGGGCAGCCTGATCACGAGAGCCGCGCGCGCCGCGTGTTGACCCGCGGCTCTCGTGAGGCCACCCCATCACGGTGCGCCGCCGTCACGCGTCGCACGACCGCCCGTGTAGGAGGCGGCGCTGGCGACTGGGGTGATGGCGCGCCGCGCCCACGTCGACGCGAGACATGCCCTCGCTCAGGCAGTAGGCCCGACGGCAGGTCTTCGCGGGAGGAGGTCTCGGGTGTCGAGCGCTCCTGCTTCGTGGCCTGGCGGACGACGGCGTCTTCGCCTCGGTCGCAATCCGGCGCGACTCCCGGTCGCTCCATCGCGCCCAGTCCGTCTGGAGCTTCCTGACCTTGAGAGAGGTCGCCCGCTGGAGAGCAAGCTTGCCCGTACCGGCCATCGGTGCCCGCTTGTACCCGCCGTAGCTGCGCTTCGGGCTCTCCCCGCAAGCCACTTTCAGCCCGCCGGGCGCCACGGTGGCGAGCGTCTGGGAAGCATCTGGCAGGAATCAGGGAGGAACCTGGGAGGAAGCTCGGAGGAAGCTCGGATGGCCGATGGGAGGACCGATGCCCGGTCGGAGCTCCATCGTTACCGCGCACCCTCTAATCAGGTTGCCTGAACCCGAAAGGACTTGTATGGTCGTAACACCACCAGCGACTGCCCGTTCGATACCCGGGTCCTGGGGCCAGAAGGCATCGGCGAACTGAGCCTGCGGCGCCACCGGCCCCGTGTCTGGTTCCCGTTCGCTGCCGTCCAGGTGCGCCGCTGCGCCTGGTGTCGGGCGGCCCCCGAGGTGGGAGTGCGCGTCGAACAGCCGAGGAGTGACGAACTGTCCACCAGCGTCCATCACCACCGCCCCGCTCGGGGGATCGATGTCGCCCTCGGCGGCGGCGGTGAGCTTTGCCCCCTCGCGCGGGAGCGAGCCGCGGGCGAGCGTCACCCTGGTGCCCAGCACGAGTGTCACCCCCTGAATCAGGATGAGCGGCTGAGCAGGAGCGGCGGCCTCGTGGCCTCCCGCAGGGCGACTTCCGGCTTGCCGGGGCGGCCGTCGGAGCTCGGGCACGGCGAGCGGTTTGGGAGACTCGGCCGGAGGCTGGGCAGCTCCAGCACAGCCGCAAAAAGACGCAGCCAGACCGGAGGCGACATGGCCTGGGGGCTGCAACGTGGGTGGGAGCAACCGCGTCGGGCCGCCGCGCCGATCAGCCAGGGGGCTGTCCTGGCAGGTGGGTGGGGTAGCCCTCATGACGTCGACACCGCCGGAGGGCGTCTCGACGGCCGACACGTTGCGGTCGATCCCGGAGAGCGGCTCGGTCGGGAGACGAGAGCTCGGGCATACGGTTACGCCGCCGGAGCAGGGTGGAGTGCAGAAGTGAAAGGCTGCCGCTCCGGCTCACCGGCGATCGACTGGAACGGCGACCTCGGCCATGACACCTTTCCTCATCGCGGGCGCTCCACCCGGGGGGTCGGGCTCCTGCACGGTCCCTCGGTCAGGTGCCTGCCTCGGCCGCTGCGCGGTGGGGCGCGTGTGTCCGGAGCACAGGAAAGCAGATCTTCATGGGAATGTCGCTGGCTCCCCTCGGTTACGGGGCTGCCCACGGCACGCGCGCTGCGGCATCCAAAGCGGCTGCGCGGTGCAGAGAGGAGCACGGCGCTGTCCATCGCACCCTCTTGGGTTGGGGCGGAGCCTGGCTTCGCGACGCGACATCGCCAAGGAGACGAGGTGGCTGGAGTCCGGCTCGACCGGTCGCCCCCAGCACCCCACGACCCGACGGGGAGGTGGCGAGCGCGGGTTCTTGACGCACGTTGAGGGGACACCTCTCGAATTATTTTCAAGCAAGGTGCTGTTCAGCAGTTGACAACTCTAGCTATTCATGGGACGCGAGATCCAATGAGCAACGTCGAAACCGAGATCAAAAGCCACGTTGATGCATTCGTCTCTCAGCTGAGCGGACTTGTCCGCAAAGCGGCTCTCGAGGCTGTCGCCAACGCCCTGCGAGGGGAGGGCCAGCCGGTCGCTGCGGCCGCCGCGCCGCGCAAGGTGGGTCGGGCCAAGGCCGCTCCTCAGCAGCCTGCGGAGGTCAAGAAGGCGGCCGGTCGCCCCGCTCGCGCTGCGAAGCCCACCCGCAAGAAGGGCGAGAAGCGCTCGAAGGAAGAGCTCGCCGCCATGACGCAGAAGGTCCTGGAGCACATCCGGAGCAACAGCGGCCAGGGCGTCGAGCAGATCGCCAAGGATCTGGGCACCACCACGAAGGAGCTGACCCTCCCGATTCGGAAGCTGCTCGTCGAGAAGAAGATCACGTCGAAAGGAGAGAAGCGGGCTACCAAGTACTTTTCCCGCTGAAGCCAGCATCGACGCTCTCCAGAAGGGTCCGGCCAAACCGACCGAGGTCGACGCCCCGCCTTCCCGCAAACCCAGCAGGGGAAATCGCGGTGAGCCAGGAGCTGTCCCGGCAGGCGCGGAGACGTCGCACATCGGAGCGGAGCAAGCTCCGCAGCCGTACACGCCGCTGGATGCCCCTCAGGAAGTCCCGCCAAGCCATGTCGTCTCCTCGTAGGACGACGGAGAATTCCGCTCGCAAGGCCCGTCAGCTGCCGCCCGACCGCTGCTGAGCGGCTCCGCCTGGTGACACGACACAGGCGGCGCCGCTCCGCGCTCGCGTCTGTGCACACATGTCCGCTCTGGTGCCCAGGACGCTAGGTTACCGAGCCGCCATGCCCGTGCTCTTGTCGACGTCGGATCGGGAGAGAGCACCACGTCAACACCCGCTGAGCCCCCAACATATCGTGGGGCATCATCGAAGGACCACCACATCTAGTTTCGCGTATCAGCGATCCCGTCGGGTCTCCTGTCACGCAGCGCTGACGCGGCCTCGAAACGGACGCTGGGGCGTGAGGCGGGCGGAGCTCCAAGGAGACGAAAGGGAGGGTCACCGGCGCGACGACGCGGCGCAGGAGTCTGGTCATCCGGGGCCGGACTCCCGCCGGGCGGTGCTCGCTCCGTGGGGCAGTGAGCGTGGCCGGGACTGCCGACATGGCAGAGCACGATCGGCGCTGCGCGCAAGCGTCGTTGCTGTGAACGCCTGACCCGCTCCGCCCATCCGGCGCCTTCTCGACGATCGCACGGCGCCCTCGGCGCCACACTGGACCCGGCCGGCCCGGCGCTCAACGCACCTCCACGGACACCTGGACAGGACGCCCCAGGCGGATATTGCCGGCTTGTGGGCGAGCCCGACGCCTCTCAAGGAGGAGCCACGAGAGGCCTATCGGCCTCTAGCGATCAGGAAGGGACATGGACAGCGGGACTCCGCGGCCATGCCCGTGGGACAGGCATGGTCTGTGCCATCAGCGCGGGATCAGAGCGGAGAGCGGTCGCTCCACCCGATAGCGCGGCTCGTGTACCGAAAGGAGCCGCGAGACCAACGCGTCAACGTACTGGACAGGTTCTAACCATCCGCGGTGATCGAGCAACTGGGGGATGCACAAGAGGTCGCACGCTGGATCGGACACCCCGCCAACGGCCGCAGACGCTGAGCGCGCTGTGACGGCGGTGGGAGGATGAGAGCTCGCGGGGAAGGGCGACTCGGGCTCAGCGCTGGGCTCGGCTCCCGACGATGAGGACATTCGAGAAGGGCGTTTTCCCCCAGGCGGGCATCGTCTCGCAGGAGAAGCCGAGCTGCTCGAGGAGCGCCGCGATCTCTCGGGCAGGACGGAAGCGCACACGCTCGCCCCGGTTGAATCGAAGCGCGGTGAAGACACGCTCCTCAAGGAGCGTGATCGAGCTCCTCAAGCCGCGCTCGGTGTCCGCCTCGCGGACGAGCAGGCGCCCGCCCGGACGAACCGCGGCCGCCGCTCGCCGCAGGATCGTGTCCTGCTCCTCCACGCGAAAGTAGTGGAGCAGGTCGATGAGCAGCACGGTGTCTGCAGTTCCGAGCTCGGCCTCGCGCGCGTCTGCGCACCAGAACTCGGCGTTCAGCGAAGGGGCGGCTTGGGCCGCGCGATGCGCGCCGGGCGGGCCGGGCGACTCGGACGAGCGCGGGAGAGATGCGCCAGAGCCCTCGCCGGCCGCGCGCCGGGCGTCCTCTATCTTGGCTCGGTCCCAGTCGAACCCACGCGCGCGCTCGGCCCTCCCCAGCTCGAGCAGGAGAATCGGCAGCTGGCCAGCCCCGGTCCCGATATCGAGGACCTCCCCGAGCGCGCCGGGGCGGTCGCCAGCGATGTCGGCAATCAACCGGGCGATGGGGTCGCCGAGCAGCTTGAAGCGGACATAGTGAAAGCGGGTACGCTGCGCCGGCGTAGCGCCCTCAGGCGGGCTGTACCTCCCGGCGACGCGCTCGACCGCGTGAACCCACGGCGGCGCATCCCCGGGGAGCCGATACGGCTCCATCCTGCTGCTCTGCAGCGAGGGAGCGCGGCGCCGCTTCAGCGTGACGAGGACGAAGATCAGGCCGCCGCCGAGCGCGGCGAGCGCGAGCCCGACCACCGGGGCGCCGAGGAACATGTACTCGGGGAAGTCCGAAAGCGCTTGCGCCCAGCTCATCTTTTCGTAGAGGCGCAGCCAGCGACCCGTGCGGAGGTACGCTCCGACCTGGACCTCGGCCGTGAGCAGCGCTGGCGCGAACAAGGGGTTGGAGATGTTCGCGGCGACCCAGGCAATCGCCGCATCCAGACGGAACCACAGACAGAGGAGGAGCACGAGCGGCGTGTGGCAACCGAAGATCGGCTGCGACCCGATGAACAGGCCGATCGCGACCGCCACGGCGGTCCGGCCGGCGGACAGCTCGCTGCCACGGAGCTCACGCCACGCGCGGCGCGCCTCCTCTCGGAGGAGAGAGTATTTCGCCAACGTTCAGGGTTTGCTTTCCCGTGCAGCACGATCCGTCTCACCCGCTGCATCGGCCGTCGTCTTGGAGAGGATGTCGCTCACGGTCGTGGGTGTCGCCTCGTCGAGCGCGTCCCACGTACCGCCCGCCGCGGCGGCCGGCGCCGGCTCGCCTGACACAGCGCCCGCAGCGCGCCCGCTCCGCTGCGCCTCCAGCGTGCGAAGGTACATCTTCGCCGTCCTGTTGTCGGGATCGAGCGCGAGCGCCTCGCGCCACTCGGCGCTCGCCTGATCGGGCGCACCAAGAGAGAGCAGCGCGACCCCGAGCAGCACGCGCGCTGGTGCGTACTTCGGGTTCGCGTCGCGCGCGGCGGCGTAATGCTCGCGAGCGAGCTCCAGATTCCCGGCGTCGCGGTACATCGTCCCGAGGCGCAGCTGAAGATCCACGAACGTCGGGCACAGCGCCACAGCCCGCGTGAGCTCGGCGATCGCTTCCTGCGCGCAACCCGCGTCGGCATAGGCCTGCGCGAGATCGGCGTGCATGTTGGCGATCTTGCCGCGCGCGAACGGGTCGAGGGCGCCGGCTCCCCCCTCGCCGCGGCGGATGCGAGAGTAGACCTGCCGTGCGGCCTCGTATTTGCCGAGGTCGTTGTAGGTGACGGCGAGGTTCAGCAGCGCTTCCGTGTAGTGCTCGTTGAGCTGCACCGCGCGCTCGAAGTGGGCCTCGGCCGCAAGGAAATCACCGCGTTCGTGGAGAATGACGCCGAGCATGTTGTAGACGTCCGCGAAGCGGTCGGTTTTCTCGATGATCTGTCGCAGGGCATGCTCGGCGAGATCGTACTCGCGCCGCTCGTAGTGCTCCCTGCCGAGAACCAGAAGTTGCTTCAGCCGGTCGTCCATCAGGCCCGTCAGCTTACGCGACCGGCGTACGATGGGATCCGCCTTCCGCGCAACCCTTGCGTCGGCCAGGGAGTCGCGCGGTTGCAACCCCGTCGATGCCTTGGTACGCACGTCGGCGTGCCGAGTGCAGTACCCCAGAACCCGCTCGAGGCCTCCGGAGCGCCGGACGCCGAGGACCGCGCCAGGGAGCGGAGCGGAGAGGCCGGCAGCGCGGCGGAGCCTGGCGCCGCTGTCCCGCAAGACGCGCCGCGCGCGGAGCCTGGCGCTGCTGTCCCGCAGGACGCACCGCGCGCCGAGATCGTGCGCATCGGCGCGGCCGAGGACGTCACGGACGACGCGCTCGACGCCCCCAGCAGACCGGCCACGCCGCCGCTGACCGCGCCGCTGCAGGGCAGTCGCCGGGGTGAAGGCGCTCCGGCCGCTCCCTGGTCGCGCAGCAGCGATCTGCGCGCGCGCGCGGCGTCGACGTGGCCGCCGCAGCTCCCTCCTCCTTCTTCTCGCGGGCGCGCTTCGGCGCCCTGGTCGCGCGGCAGCGATCCGCGCGTGCAGCCCCTGCGGACGCCGTCGCTCATGGACGGCGGTCCCCACGCGGGCCCCGGTTCGACGGACGGCCCGCGGCTTCCACCCGGCCTCAGCCGGCCCCCTCCAGGACCGCACCTGTCGCCGCGCATGACCGCGGTCTTCGGCGGCATTTTCGGCCTCGCGACGCTCACCTCGCTCATCGCGCTGCTGATCCAGGGCGTCCCGGTGCGCGACGAGCGCGCGCTGGTCGCCGCGAGCCCGGCGACCTCGGCAGCAGGTACGGACGAGGCCGCCAGGCCTTCCGCCGTTCCCGAGGTGAAGACCAAGCAGCGCACCCCGCTGCCCGGCCCGTGGCGGATCTCCGAGCTCGGGAAGGATCCTTCCGTGCTCCTGGTGAGCGACGCGATGGACCGCCGGTCGTTCATCACGGCCCTCGACGACAAGGGCGTACCGAAGGCGCAGATCTACCGGATCATGAAGGCCTTCGACGGGCTGCGGAAGTTCGACAAGTGCGGCCGCAAGGACCGGTTCACGGTCGCGATGGATCGCTCCACGCGCCGCGTCCGCGCCTTCGAGTACGAGGTCTCGGCGAGCGAGATCTACCAGGCGAGGGACGACGCGGCCGGGCTGCTCACGGGCGCCACGCTCGACATGAAGATCGCCGAGGAGGAGGTCGTCGCCTCCTTCTACGTGGGGAAGGATCTCGCCAACGCGATCCGGGCGGGGGGCCTGGAGCCCGGCGTGCTCGACGTGATCGACGACGCGCTGAGCGGGCGCATCTCGACGGAGAGCTTCGAGGAGGGGGGCACGGTCCGGCTGATCGCCATCGAGGAGACGGCGCTCGGGATGTTCTCCCGGTACAAGAAGGTCGTCGCGCTCGAGTACCGGCCCCCGGATCCCGCGGAGAAGCCGGTACGCATCTACGACTTCAAGGGGCAGGAGGCTCGCGGCTCGTTCGATGAGCGCGGCCGGCAGCCGCACGCCGGCGGCTGGCGCGCGCCGGTCCCGGGCGCGCCCGTGACGTCGAAGTTCAACCCGCAGCGGATGCACCCGGTGCTGAAGAAGAGGATGCCCCACAACGGGACGGACTTCGGCGCGGCGATGGGAACGCCGGTGTACTCGGCGTATCGCGGTGTGGTCGACTGGGTCGGTCTGGCGGGTCCGAGCGGCAACCTCGTCACGGTGACGCACGCGAACGGGGTCACCACCGGCTATGCGCACCTGTCGAGGTATGCCCCCGGCATCAAGGCCGGCATGAAGGTGGGTACCCACCAGCTCGTCGGTTACGTCGGATCGACGGGCCGCTCGACGGGCCCTCACCTTCACTTCAGCGCGAAGAGGGACGGCAAGTACTTCGATGCCGAGACGCTCCAGCTCGATGGAGAGCGCGTGATGCCCGGCATCGATCGCGCGGCGTTTGCCGCGACGAAGGAAGCGCTCGACAAGCGGCTCGACTCCATTCCGCTGCCCGAACCGCCGCCCGAACCGGTGAAGCAGGAGGCAGCAGAGCCTCCCTCGCCGCCGCCCGCAGCCACCGGCAGCGCAGCCGCCGCAGCCGCCGCGGCACCGGACGTCGGACCGAGCGGACCGAACGAGCAAGAAGCGCAGCCGCCGGAAGGCGCCGGGGACGATGAGGGCGAGCTCATCGAAGGCGCCGATCTCAAGAGCCCGCCGGAAGCGATGTAACGCCGAGCGGGCCGAGAAGTCCGCTCGATGAAACAAGAGAACCCCGAGCGGACCGAAAGGTTCGCTCGATGAAACCAGAAGGCGCGAGGATGCCGAGGGACAAGTTGTCCCGTCCTCGGCGCTTCCGCGGTATCAGGCAGACAAAACGCACCGAGGACGCGGAGGGGATGAACCCTCGCGTCCTCGATGTCCTTGCCATGGCGTCCGCCTCGATGGGCGGCGGCCCAGGCCTGTTACCGCTTCGAGTACTGGAAGCGCTTGCGGGCGCCGGGCTGGCCGTACTTCTTGCGCTCCTTCTTGCGCGCGTCGCGCGTGAGGAAGCCCGCGCGCTTGAGCGACGACCTGCGCTCCGGATCGAGCTCGCAGAGGGCGCGCGCGATGCCGTGCCGCATCGCCTCGGCCTGCGCGCTGTGGCCGCCACCGACCACGGTCGCGTTCACGTCGAACTGATCGAGCAGCTCGAGCAGCTCGAGCGACTGACGCATCACCATGCGCGAGGTCTCGCGGACGAAGTAATCGTCAGCGGGCCTCTGGTTCACCTTGATGTTGCCGGTGCCCGGCGAGAGGAAGACGCGCGCAACGGCGGTCTTACGCTTACCAGTGGCGTACGTTCTCGTTTCCGTCATGGCTTTGCTCAGCTGTAGCTAAGGGGCTGCGGCTTCTGCGCCGCGTGGGGGTGATCGGGACCGGCGTAGACCTTGAGCTTGGTGAGGAGCTCGCGCCCGAGCACGTTCTTCGGGAGCATGCCCTTCACGGCCTTCTGGATCGGGAGCTCCGGCTTGCGCTCGAGCAGGTGACCGTACGACTCGGAACGGAAGCCGCCCGGCTCGCCGCTGTGCCGCACGTAGTTCTTCTGCTGGAGCTTGCGGCCCGTCAGAAGGACCTTCTTGGCGTTCACGACGATCACGAAGTCGCCGGTGTCGACGTGCGGCGTGAACGTGGGCTTGTTCTTGCCGCGGAGCACCGTGGCGATGCGGCTGGCAAGGCGGCCGAGGGGCTTGCCTTCCGCGTCGATCACCCACCACGTACGCTCGTTGCGGGCCTCCGCAGGCTTGGCGGAAAAGGACTTGGGCTGAGGATTCATTGGGCGAAAAACTCCGGAAGGGCGCCTGCCAAAAAGGGGCGCCACTTCTACAAGGCGGCCCTTCGCCTGTCAAGCGTCTCAGGCTTCTGCGGGAGCATCGTCATCGTCCTGCGGGGGTTGGTCAAGCGGGGTCCGTCGACAAGCCGTCGGCGCTCCGTACGTCCCGTACGTCCCGCCTCGCACCGCTGGCGTGTCGCGGGCTCCCACATTTCTCTTGTTTGCCTGATCATCCAGCTTGCCAAGGCGTTGAACCAGGCAGCGCCTTGGCCGCATCGACGGCGAACGAGCTCAAAGCTTCCCCCTCGAACGCCGCGACAGGCAACACTTATAGAAAACCCGACTTCGACTCGACGAGCGGGTACGGCGGTCGAGCGACCAGCCGCTCGGTCTCATCGCTCATCGTTCACGTCACATCGCTCGCCGACGTCCTGCTGGCTCGCTTGAAGGAGCTCATCACGCCAAGGAGTCGATCGACGGTTCAGCTCAGCGGAGAGGGCGGGATTCGAACCCGCGGTACGTTGCCGTACACACGATTTCCAGTCGTGCACCTTCGACCACTCGGTCACCTCTCCCGATACAACTTCAACGCGCCCCGCTTCTGCCGGACCGGCGCCGCTCGCGAGAGAGCGGGCGGTCAGAGCACCCCTGCTTCAATGGGGGCAAGCAGCCAAGCGTAGCGGAGAGAGCGGGATTCGAACCCGCGGTACCCTTGCGGGTACACCTGATTTCGAATCAGGCACCTTCGGCCTCTCGGTCACCTCTCCGCCGGCGAACATGGCAAAGCGGGGCCGGCTGGTCAAGCATCTCCTGACCACCGACCGGTCCGAAGGTGCGCTTTCAGCGCCGAGGCCCCTCGCCAGCAGCCCGGAGCGCGCTCCCGGGGCAGCGCTCGTCGTCCAGCGTGCGGCTCTCTGGCGCTGCAGGATCCGCTGCGCCGCACCGGCGGGCGCGGCCCTACCCCGTCCCGCGCGGCGCCTGCCCTCCACGAGCGGCTGGCCGCATCGGCGCGGCGCCCTCGGACGCAGGCTCGCGATCGCCGTCGGAGAAGGCCTCGGCGCCGAGCGCGGCGCGCGCCGCCGGCGTGCCTGCGCGCGGGAGCCGGATGACGAAGCGCGCGCCTCCGAGCGGGGACTCGAGCACGTCGATGGTGCCGCCGTGATCGACCACGATCTTCTTCACGATGCTCAGGCCGAGCCCCGTGCCGTCGTACCGCGTCGTGACGTACGGATCGAACACCGAGTCCCGCACGGCGGGATCGATGCCCGGGCCGTCGTCGTCGATCGCGATGAGGTGGCTCTGCCCCTCGCTCCGCGCCGAGACGCGAACGCTGCCCCACACAGCGGCGCCCGGGCGCTCTCCGGCTCCTCCGCCGGGCGCCGCGCGCTGCGCGTCGCGCAGCGCCTGCGCCGCGTTGCGCACGATGTTGCCGAGGGCGCGCCGGAGCATCTCGCGATCGAGCGCGGCCGGCATGGGCACGTCAGGCACGTCGAACTCGAGATCGACGCGCCCGAGCAGCGCCTCGTCCGAGGCGTGCTCGCGCTCCGCCTCCTCGACCGCGGCGAAGCGCTCGCCCTGCTCGCGCAGGAACTCCGCGAGATCCGAGGGCTCGAGCTCCGCCCGCGGGAGCCGCGCGAAATTGGAGAACTCGCCGACGAGGCGGCGCAAGGTGCCGACCTCCTCCTCGACGACCTCCAGCGTCGTCTGGAGCAAGCGCTGGTACGCCGGGTCGATGCCCGCATAGCGGCGGTGGCACTCCTCGACGGCGAGCTGGATCGGGGTCAGCGGGTTCTTGATCTCGTGCGCGAGGTGCCGCGCCATCTTCTGCCACTCGCCCATGCGCTTGAGGAACTCGATCCGCGCGCGGCTGCCCTCGAGCTCCTCGAGCATGCGATCGAAGGCGCGGCCGAGATCGGCGACCTCGTCGTCGCCCTGCAGCCCCACGCGCACCGAGAGGTCGCCCTCCGCAACGGGCCGGGTCGCCGCGGCGAGCCGCGCGATGCGGTCGACCACGGGGCGCGCCACGAGCACGCCGGCGAGGATCGCGAGGAGGATCGTCGCGCCGAGCAGGGCGGCGAAGGCGTCGCCGTAGCTCTCGTCGAGGTACTCCTTCCGGTGCTCCCGCTCGAGAGCGTGGTAGGCCTGCGCGAACGCCTGCGCCGCGTCGAGCTCGTCGAAGCGTGCGCTCGGCGCGGCGAACGTCGCGATGAGGGTCCGCGCGTCGCCGTCGCAACCGCCGTCGTCGGGCGCGGGATCGCCGGGCTCGGCGGCGTGGCCGGGCGCGCGCGCGATCGCCTTCCGGACCGTGAGCGTCTTCTCGTGCGCCGGATCCACAGGGCGGCCACGCTCGCGCGCTCCGACGAGCTCGCCGCCGCAGCGCTCGACGCGGAGGGAGACCAGCGCGGGGTGAGCCGCGATGATGCGCGTGAGCTCGCCCTCGAGGCGCTGCGCGTCGCCGGTGAAGGCGCTCTCGCGCAGCGGGTCCGCCGCGACGATCGCGTCGGCCTCGGAGCGCATGCCCTGCTTGATGGCGGCGGCCAGCTCGGCGTACACGCCGAGCGCCCTGTCCAGGTGGACGCCGAACTCGGGCTGGAACGCCGTCGCCGACACCCGCGCGATCACCGTCCTGGCGACCACGATGCTGGCGACGAGCGGGATCAGGGCGGTCACGAGGATGGCCGCGACGACCCGCCGCTCCGTCCTGCCGGGGATGCGCATGCGCGCAGCATAGCCGCGGCCCCGCGCGGGCGCGCAGGCGCGGCGCGGGAGCGCCCGCGCCGAAGAAGGAGGGGCGCGCACCGCAGAGGAGCGCTGCGCGCCGCAGAGGAGGCCGCTCGCCGCGGCGGGGATGCACCGCCGCGAGAGCGGCGTTGCTCGTTACTCGACGGTGACCGTCTTCGCGAGGTTGCGCGGCTGATCGACGTCGTTGCCCTTCAGGTTGGCGACGTAATAGGCGATGAGCTGGAGCGGGAGCACGGTAAGGAGCGGCCCGACCTCGTCCGGCACCTTGGGGATCCAGACGTGGTGCTGAGCGATCTCGAGGATCGACTCGTCGCCCTTCGTGGCGATCGCGACGACCTGCCCCTCGCGCGCCCGGACCTCCTGCAGGTTGGAGAACGTCTTGTCGTAGTGCGCGTCGCGCGGGCAGACGACGATCACGGGGAGCGCCTCGTCGATGAGGGCGATCGGCCCGTGCTTCATCTCGCCGGCCGCGTAGCCCTCGGCGTGCGCGTACGAGATCTCCTTCAGCTTGAGCGCGCCCTCGAGCGCGATGGGGAAGCCGAGGCCGCGCCCGAGGAACAGGACGTCCTTCGCGTGGACGAGGCGCTTCGCGATCGCGTGCACGTAGTCGGCGTCGCCGAGCACCTCGCGCATGTGGCTCGGGATCTCCCAGAGGGCCTGGAGGATCTCGCGCCCGCGCTCCGCCGACAGCGAGTCGCGGCGGCGGCCGAGGTAGACGGCGAGCAGGAGCAGCGCGGCGAGCTGCGTGGTGAAGGCCTTGGTCGAGGCGACGCCGATCTCGGGGCCCGCGTGCGTGTAGAGCGCGCCGTCGGAGAGGCGCGGGATCGCGCTGTCGAGCACGTTGCAGAGCGCCAGCACCTTGGCGCCCTGCGCCTTCGCCGCCTTGAGCGCCGCGATCGTATCGGCGGTCTCGCCCGACTGGCTGATGGCGATCACGAGATCGTCGGGGAAGAAGATCGGCTCGCGGTAGCGGACCTCGCTCGCGAGCTCGACGACCGTGGGGACCCTGGCGAGCTGCTCGATCCAGTAGCGCCCGGCGATGCCGGCGTGGTGGCTCGTGCCGCACGCGACGATGTAGACCCGGCGCAGCTCCTTCGCGAACTCGGGCGTGACCCCCATCTCGGTCGCGTGCACGTCGCCGGCGGCGAGATCGATCCTGCCGCGCAGCGTGGCCTCGACGACGTCGGGCTGCTCGTGGATCTCCTTCAGCATGAAGTGCTTGTAGCCGCCGCGCTCCGCCTGGACGGGGCTCCAGTCGATGCGCTTCACGCGCCGCTCGACCTTCTCGCCGCCGGTCACGGTCTCGATGCGGACGCCGCTCGCGCGCAGCTCGACGATGTCGCCGTCCTCGAGGAAGATCATGTCGCGGGTGTGCGCGAGCAGCGCGGGGATGTCGCTGCCGCACAGCATCTCGTTCTCGCCAGCGCCGACGACGAGCGGCGAGCCGTACCGGGCGGCGACGATGACGTCGGGCTCATCGCGCGAGAGGACCGCGATCGCGTAGGCGCCGTGGACCTGCCGGAGCGCGCCGCGCACGGCCTCGAAGAGCGACTTCGCGCCCTTCTGGAGCTCGCGGTGGACGAGGTGAGCGACGATCTCGGTGTCCGTGTCGGAGAGGAACTTGACCCCCTGGCTCTCCAGCTGCTGCCGGACGGCCACGTGGTTCTCGATGATGCCGTTGTGCACGACGGCCACCGGGCCCGCGGAGTGCGGGTGGGCGTTCACCTCGCTCGGGCGGCCGTGCGTCGCCCACCGCGTGTGGCCGATGCCGGTCGTGCCGTCGAGGGTCCGCTTCTCGAGCGCCTCGCTGAGCTTGATCAGCTTGCCGAGCGTCCGGACGATCTCGATGCCCTTGCCGTCATGAATGGCGATGCCGGCCGAGTCGTAGCCTCGATACTCGAGCTTCCGTAGCCCTTCGACGATGATCGGCGCCGCCTTTTTTGACCCAACGTATCCGACGATCCCGCACATGCTCGCCTCGTTCAGGTAGTGCCCGCGCGCGCCTACGCGTGCGGCAGAAAATGGAACGTTACTCCTGGCACCGGGAGCTGACAGAGAAAATTGAGCCCCCTGACGGTGAACGCCGCGTCGGTCGCGTTGGTCGCGTTGATCGCGCGAAGGTCACAGCCAGGACGAATGCTATCAACGCCGTGATCGAGGCGACCCCAAAAGTGAGGGTGCCGCCCCCGCGCTTGTAGAGCTCACCCCACACGAGCATCCCGACGACGGATCCTGCGCCAGCGCTGGCCGAAAAGAGCCCTTGCGCCGTGGCGAGGATCTCAGGCGGGGAGCGATCCCGCGTGTAGGCGAGCGAGGCGACCCACATCATGCCGAACGAGATCGCGTGGAGCGGCTGGATGGCCAGCAGGGCGGGCCAGAAGCGCACATACGAGAGCAGCGCCCAGCGGAGCGAGGCGCCCGCGAAGGCGAACGCGAGCACCGTGGGCGGAGCGAACCGCTTGAGCAGGGGGCCGGAGAACGCCATGAGCGCGATCTCGCCGGCGACGCCGACGGCCCACGCGACCCCCACCAGCGACTCGGGGAAACCGATGTCGCGCAGGTGCAGCGTGTAACAGAGATCGTACGAAGAGGTGGCGCTCTGAGCCAGGAACGATGCCGCGAGGAACAGGCGGAAATCGTGGCTCTGGAGGAGGGCGCGGGCGCGCTGCCGCACGGAGCCTCCGGCGACCGGAGAGCGCGCCGCGCCCGCGGCGCCTTCGCCTTCGGTGGCCGGAGAGCGCGCCGTGCCCGCGGTGTCGGCCGCTCCGTCGCGCAGGCCGGACCGACGGAAGGGCGCCTCGCCGCGCGCCGGAAGGGCCCACGAGATGGCGAACGCGATCAGCAGGGAGGCAGCGATCGTGGCGGGAAACGCGGCCGGCCGCGCCGGATTGACGAGGGCTCCGCTGGCGATCGCCATCAGCGCGAAGCTGATCGAGCCCCAGAGCCTGAGCCTGCCGTAGGCGATGCCGGAGCTCGCTGACGCCTCCACCGCGACGACGTCGGCCATCGTGAACATCGGCGATCGAAAGAACGCGAACGCGAGCGCCGCGACGAAGAGGCCGCCGAAGCCGAGCGACACGCCGAGCGCCGACGACAGCGCGAGCAGCGCGAACACGACGAAGGCGCCGGCGCAGGCCGCCCGGATCAACCACACCCGCACGGCGAGCGAGTCGGCGATGAAGCCGAACACCGGCGGCGCGATGAGGCTCATCGCCGGGAGCGTCGCCGCGATCGCCCCCATCGCGAGCCCCTGGATCCCCCGCGCCTCCAGCCAGCTCGGGAACAGCGGCAGGTACACGCCGAGGACGGCGAAGATACCGAAGTAGTAAAGCGAGATCGCCCGCGGCGACGGCCTGTGCTCTGAAGGGATGGAAGGTGGCATCGGCTGTGAGCGGCCCGCCCCAAGCGCGAGGGGCGGGCAGCGTGCCGCTCTCTGACGCCCGCCAGGCAAAGGAGCAAGCTCCGCGCTCCGGAAGCGCGGAGCTGCCGTCATTGCCGCTTCTCGATCGCCGTGGGGCGCCCTACCGTACGCGCGGGATGGGCACCTCGGATCTCCGCAACGCTCCGCCCGGAACCTGGTTGCCCGCGCGCCGCCTGGCGCTCTGGATCTTCCAGCCCCTCGAGCGGTTCCTCCACGTCCAGGCGGCGAGCGGCATCGTCCTGCTCATCGCCACCGCGGTGGCCCTCGCGTGGGCGAACTCTCCCTGGGCAGCTTCGTACGAGCGCCTCTGGCACACGCCGGTGAGGTTCGGCCTCGGCTCTTACGTCGTCGAGCACGATCTCCATTTCTGGATCAACGACGGGCTGATGACGATCTTCTTCTTCGTCGTCGGGCTCGAGATCCGGCGCGAGATCCATCAGGGCGAGCTCTCCGTCCTGAAGCGGGCGGTGCTGCCCGTCGCGGCCGCGCTCGGCGGCATGCTCTTCCCGGCGCTCATCTACCTCGCGCTGAACCCGAGCCCGCCGGAGCGCAGCGGATGGGGCGTGCCGATGGCGACGGACATCGCGTTCGCGGTCGGCGCGCTGGCGCTGCTCGGCAACCGCGTCCCGGCGGCGCTGCGCGTGCTGCTCCTCGCGCTCGCGATCATCGATGACATCGGCGCGATCCTCGTCATCGCCATCTTCTATTCGTCGAGCACCTCGGTCGCAGGGTTCGGGCTCGTGGCCCTGGGCATCGCGGGCGTGCTCGCGCTTCAGCGCTTCGGCGTCCGCTCGCCGGCGGTCTACGTCGCGCCCGGCGTCGTGACCTGGGCCGGCCTGCTGAGCGCCGGCGTCCACCCCACGATCGCGGGGGTCCTGCTCGGCCTGCTCACGCCGGTGCATCCGTGGTTCGGCGAGGAGGGCTTCCTCGCCGAGGCCCGGAGGGCGCTGCAGGACTTCCAGGAGCGCGCGACCGGCGGGCATGACGCGCGCGAGCTCACGGGGCCGCTCGCGCAGCTCTCGCAGGCGCGGCGCGAGGCGCTGCCGCCCGTCGTGAGCCTGGAGGCCGCGCTGCATCCGTGGGTCGCCTACGGGATCATGCCGCTGTTCGCGTTCGCCAACGCGGGCGTGAGCCTCGGCGACGTGCACCTCGGCGCGGCGGGCTCGACGCGGCTGCTGCTCGGGGTCGTCCTCGGCCTGATGCTGGGCAAGCCGCTCGGGATCATGGTCGCGTGCTTCCTGTCGGTGAAGCTCGGCCTCGCCGCCCTCCCGCGCGGCGTCCTCTGGCGAGGCGTGCTCGTCGTGGGATGCGTCGCGGGTATCGGCTTCACGATGGCGATCTTCGTCGCGGGGCTCGCGTTCGGAACGGGGCAAAGGCTCGGGGTCGCGAAGCTGGCCGTCCTGCTCGGGTCGCTGTTCTCGGCCCTGGTCGCGATGGCCGTCGGCAAGCTCGTGCTCCGCCCCGCGGAGGCAGGCCAGATCGCCGCGACGGCCGATGAGGCGGAGGCATCGACGGAGTACTGATCGACCGGGGCCTCGGAGCGCGTGACGGCGGTCGCCGCAGAGGGCAGCGCACAAACGAGAACGGCGGCGCCTCTGGGGAGAGGCACCGCCGCTAAAACGTCGGCCTAGTCCGGCTCAGTACCGATCGCCGCCGCGACCGCCACGGCCGCCGCGGCCGCCACCACCGCCGCCGCCGTAACCGCCGCCGCCACCGCCACGGCCGCCGCGGCCACCACCGCCGCCGCCGCCGCCGTAACCGCCGCCGCCGCCGCCGCCGTAACCGCCGCCGCCGCCGCCGCCGCCGCCGCGCTGGACCCGCTCCTCCGCCTCGTTCACGCGAAGCGGACGGCCGTCCATCATGGCGCCGTTCATGTTCTCGATCGCCTGCTGGGCCTGCTCAGGCGTGCCCATCGTGACGAACCCGAAACCACGCGACTGCCCACTCTCGCGGTCGGTCACGATGTGTACATCCGTCACCTCGCCGCTCTGAGCGAACGCGGCCTGCACGGAGGCCTTGGTGGCGGAGAAGGGGAGATTACCAACGTAGAGGCGAGTACCCATGACACTGATTCACTTCACGGCTCTGCGAGATGCGTCAGCTTCGGTGCCGAACAGTGCCCTGCCGCCCCGATGGAGCCGTGGGGGATCGAGGGGGGGCGGCGCTGGGGAGGAGCCCCCGGTGCGCCACACGTTGCGTCGTCCAGTCCGCGATCAATCCGCGATCCCCGAGAAGAGAAGCGTCGTGTCGAGTGCCAGTGACGTTCGTGACCAGCCGATAGTAACCAAATGTCCCCACCGCGCAAGCGCTCGAAGCGGCCTCCATCGCCGTGACGCTCGCCCGGACGTCCCGAACAGCTGCCGCGCGGTCGCGCTCGCTTCCCCACGGGGTGGGCGCATGTCAGCGCCTCGCAGGGCGGCGGAAGGTGGCGCCGAGATCCCAGCCCTCGCCGCTGGCGGCGCGCGCGAGCGCGATGTCCGGCAGCACGCCGCCCGCGATCCGGACCTCGGCGATCACGCCGAGGCGGAGCGTCGCGGTGAGCGAGCGGGGGGCGGCGCTGGGCACGAGGCGGGGCGGGTGACGGGCGAGGTCGAGGGCGCGGCTACGATCGTCGGCGGTTGCGAGGGCGAGCAGCGCGCCGAGGGGCCCGGGGCCGAGCGGGCGCACCAGCTCGATCGCGAGCGTCGCCTTCCCGCGGGCGCGGCGGCGCCCGAGCTCCGCCCGCGCCACCGGCTCCGCGGTGACCTCGTGCCCAGGCCGCGAGAGGATCGGCGCGACCGCCTCGGCGACCTCGACGAGGTGGGCGGCTGACTCGTCCACGAGCAGCGACGCCGGGGGCCCTCCCCACGCAGGATCGCCGTGCGCCCTCGGGAGGCCGACGAGGCCGAGGTGCGCGAGGCGCTCGGGCGGCAGCGCGTCGACCAGCCGCTGCGCAACGCCAGGCTGACCGAAGGGCCCGGCGTCGGGGCCCGTCGTGAGCACGATCCACCCGGCGACGCCCAGATCGAAGCGGACGGCGCCGCGGCGGTTCGTGTGGAGGCCGGCGCCGAGCCAGCCGAGGTCGTCGCGCTCGGTCTCGAACGCGCGCAGCGAGGTCGTCAGGTCCTCGGAGCGGATCACCTCGATCGCGTCGAGGAAGGCGGCGCCGCGCGCGGCGACGTCGTTGCGCGTCAGCGTGATCTGCGCCGGGCCGACGTCGGCCCGGAACGCGCCGGTGCCATCCGGCGCCGCGGGGTCGAAGCCGCGCGGCAGGAGCGCGACCATCGGCGACGCGAGCGCGCGGGCGACGCGGGCGGGATCCGCGCGCGGGAACACCGCGGCGAGCGGATCCCTCGGGTGCCGCTCGGGCCTCGGGATGTCGGCGAGCGCCGCGGCGGCGCCGCGAGCGCGGGCGCGCTCGACGGAGCTCACGATGTCGCGGCCGTCGAGCTTGAGCAGGCGCGCGGTGCGCAACCCCTCACGAAGGCGCACGACCGCGCCATCCGCCTCACGCGACGGCAGCGCGGACGAGAGCGTCGGGTACGGGTTCCCGGACGCATCGAGCCCGTAGAGGCTGTCGGCGATCGCCGGCGCGAAGAGCGCCGCGGCGGGATCGCTCAGATCGTGCGGATCGAGCGAGCTCGTCGGCCACGGGAGGTGCATCGAGAGGCGGCCGCCGAGCGGGGTGCGCCCCATCGCACGCGCGACCTCCGGGAGGGCGGCCGCGCCGAGCAGCGCGCCGGCGCCGCCGAGGAAGGCGCGGCGCGGGAGGCTCACCGCACCACCCAGATCTCGTCCGCCGTCGCGACGGCGAACGGGGCGCGCCCGGCCCCGTCGGGCGGACAGACCGCGAGGGCGCGCACCCCCGCCGGCGCCGGCAAGCGCAGGATCTCCTCGGGCGCCGCGCGGGCCGGGCCCCCTTCCCGGCGCCGCCACGACCAGACCACGACGGCGTCCTCGAGCGGATCGAGGACGTCGAGGCTGGCGAGCAGCTCGGGCTCTCCATCCTGATCGAGATCGCCGACCGCGAGCTGCGCCCCGGCGCTGCCCACGACCTTGCGACGGCCCGCGCTGTCCCGGAGCTCGACCGCGCCGCGCTCGCGCGTCGCCCAGACCGCGAAGGGCTCGCCCTGCGCGGACAGGAGCTGCGCCGACGCGAGCGCGTCGTACCGGCCGGAGAGCGCCGCGGTCGCCGGCGGGGGATCCGCCGGGGCGCACGGCCCGAGCGGGCCCGTGAGGAGCGGCCCCCACGCCGTCGTGCAGGCCGAGCCGCCCGCGTCCGGGATCGCCAGCCCCGGGAGCTCGGCGAGCGCCTTCAGCTCGCCGTCGAAGCGGACGCTGCGCGCGCGGTCGGTGAGCCCGACGTCGGCGAACGGCGGCAGGAGCTCGCCGTCCCTCGCGCGCTCGACGAGCGTGGCGAACGCGAGCGGCTCGCGGAGCGGCGCCGGGTGCACGGCGACCACGTCTGGCCACGGACGCGACGCGAGCGGCACGACCCGGCCGCCGCGAAGACGGAGCGTCGTCACGCGCCGGCGGCTCACGCTCAGGAGCTCGATCGCCCCGTCGGCGTCGAGATCGCCGCACGCGAGCGCGACCACGTCGCCCTCGAAGTTCTTCGCGCGGTCGACCCTGGCGGCGACGAGCGGGATCGGCGCCAGGAAGCTGCGGATCTCCGCGTCGAGGGGCGCCTCGGCGTAGGCGTGGGCGATGGGCCCCGGCTCCGGGTCGCGGATGCGCGCCCAGACGGTGCGCGGCACCGGGTACACGTCCGCGGTGACGCGCAGCCGCCCCGCCGCGATCTCGACGACGAGGTGGACGAGCGCCGCGTCGTCGCGCGCCGCCTCGCGCGCGAGCGGCAGCGGGATCGGGTCCTTCTGCGCGCGCACGCCGGCGCCGAGCTTGCCGGCGACGTGGGCGGCGAGCGTGGCCACAAGCTGGGCGCCGCGCGGCGCCGGCGCGTCGGAGACCAGCGGCGCGGCGGCCACGAGCGCGCGGCCGTCCACGGCGTCGAGTGAGCGCACGAGCGCGTCGACGGCGCGAGCCAAGGCCGAGCGCGGCGGCCTCGGCGCCGGCGCTGCAGGAGGCGGCGGCGCGGCGGGCGGAGGAGACGGCTGCGCCGCCGCGGGACGCGCGAGCGCGAGGAGAGCGACAAGGAGGAGGCCCCGGGGCGACAACGGCGACATGTTATGCGCGTCCGTGGGCCCGGGGCCAGAGCCGTAGCCCCGCCGGCACCACGATGAGCGCGACGACGAGGCCGACCGCGCTGCCCAGCGCGCCGACCCGGCCCAGATCGCGGAGGCCGTCGAAGCCGCAAAACGCGAGCGCTGAGAAGCCCGCGGCCGTGGTCAGCGCCGTGGCGGCGATCGCCGGCCCCTCGCGGCGCAGCGTCTCGCGGATCACCGCGTCGCCGCCGCCCGCCGCCTCGATGTCGCGGGCGCGGTGGAGCAGGAACATGCCCTCGTCCACCGTGATCCCGAGCAGCACCGGGATCACGAGCGCGTCGTACGCGTGCAGGGGGATGCCGAGCACCCGGATCAGCAGGAGGACGAGGGAGATCTCCGAGGCGACGACGAGCGCGGCCAGCGCGATGTCGCGCGCGCTGCGGAGGGAAGCGGAGAGCGCCAGCAGCACGAGCGCACCCGCGACGAGCGCGATCCTCGGCATGTCGTGTGCGAGCGTCTCGCGCAGCGACGCCTCGAGCCGGCTGTAGCCGGTGAGCATGGCGCGCGGATCCTCCTCGCGGAGCGCGCGCTCGATCCGCTCGACCGATCCGGTCTCGCGGGGCCGCACGTACAGCGCGACGAGCGCCTCCCCCCCGTCCGCCCCGAGGTAGCGCGAGAGCAGGATGGACGCGGGGCCGCGCTCGAGATCGGAAAGCGCCACCTCCTGCCGGGGCGGCGCGCGCATCCCGTCGAGCACCGCCGAGAAGCGCTCGGGCGCGAAGCCTGTGTCGCGGAGCGCGCGCGCGAGCTCGTCGGCCCTGGAGGGCAGATCGAGCGCGTCGCGCGCGGCGAAGCGCTCGGCCTGCGTCGGGGCGGCGGGGGCGAGCGCGGTGAGCGCGTCGACAGCCTCCACGTCGGCCTTCATCGAGGCGAGGCGCTCCGCGATCCGGTCGCCCCGCGCGCGGGCGCGCTCCTGGTCGCCGTCCGCGACGAGCACCACCCACTGCCCTCGCCGCCCGCCGAACGCCTCGAAGATCTCCTGTTGTACCTTGAGGGGCTCGAGCTCGGCCGGCCTGATCGCGACGATGGCCTCCGCGAGCGGCGGCGAGGCGCCGAGGGCGACCGCCGCGATGGGGAGCGCCGCGAGCCCAGCGAGCGCGAGCGCGCGGCCGCGGGTGCGGGTGAGCCGATAGAGGCCGTCGGTCCAGCGCGCCGGCGCCTCGAGTGGCGGGGTCCCCCGCTCGAGCCACGCGCCCACGGCCGGCGTCACGAGGACGATGGCGATCGCCGTCAGGACCTCGCCCGCGGCGCACAGGAGCCCGAGCTGCCGGAGCGCGTTGATGTCCGACAGCGCGAGGGCCCCGAACGCCGCCCCCGCGGTGACGGCGGCGATGAGCACCGCGCGGGAGGTCCGCGCCCTCGCAGCGCGCGCGGCCGCCTCCGGATCGAGGCCCTCGCGCCGCGCCTCGAGCAGCGCGGCGTAGACGTGGACGCCGGTGTCGACGCCAACGCCGACGACCACCGACATGAAGGCGACGGCGATCGCGCTGAGCCCGCCCGGGAGCGTCGTGGCGAGCCCCGCGGTCCAGAGGGTCCCGAGCACGAGCGGCGGCATCACCGCGGCGAGGGCGCGCAGGCGGCGGAAGAGCAGCGCGAAGACGACGGAGGCGAGCAGCATCGAGAGCGACCCCGAGATCGCGAGATCGCGCGTGAGCATCGCCTCGGTCGCCGCGGCGATGGCGTGCCCGCCGGTGAGCCCGAGCGTGAGCCTCGGGTGCGCCGCGCGGATCGGGCCGAGGACGGCGTTCGCGTCCGCGACGAACGCCCGCGCGTCGGCGCCGCGGAGCGCCTGCCCCGCTGGCTGCACCAGGACGAGGTGCACCTTGCCGTCGTCCGTGGCGAAGGCGCCGTCCGCCTGCGTGCGCACCCCGGATCCGATGTCCGCGGACTCGAAGACGAGCTGAGAGAGGCGCAGCGGGTCGGCCGCGATCGTCTCGGCCGCGGCGCCGCCCCCCGGCGCGAGCAGCATGGCGCGCGTCTCGGCGAGGCGCTCCCGCATCCCCTCGGGCGAGAGCGCGGCGGCGAGGCGCTCTCGCACGCGCGCGTCCGCGTGCCGGAACGCGACCCACGGATCGAGCGAGCGCGAGACATCGATCCGATCGGCGGCGCGCTGCACGGTCGGGCGCGCCGCGAGGGCCCGCGCGATCTCCGCGGCCACGGCCGCGTTCTCGTCGGGATCGTCGCCCTTGACCATCACGACGCCGAGGTCACCGCCCCCGAACCCGCGCACGTACCGGCGCAGCGCCGCGGCGTCTCCGCGCTCCGGCAGGAGCGAGGCGACGTTCGGCTCGAGCTGTAGCCGCAGCGTCACGGCGGCGAAGGCGGCGAGCGTCAGCGCCGCGAGGACGACGATGACGACGAGGCGGAGCGGCCGGCGGGGGGCGTCCGCGCGAGCCGACGGAGGCGGAGGAGGTGCTGCCATGGAAACGCCGGGCCGTGCCCGGCGCCGCTCCTCTACCCTCACGCCCGCCTCGCCGCGAGGACATCCACCCTCACGTCCGCCTCGCCGCGAGGCCCCCCACACGGACCCTGCTCCCGAGCTCACAACGCTTGCGCTCGCGAGGGCGCCGATTCATCCCGGCAGCATGGAGCTCCCCCCGATCGTCCTCGCAGGCAGAGCCGTCCTGCGGAAGCCCGCCGCGCCCGTCCCGCCCGAAGAGATCGGGACGAAGCGGCTCAAGCACCTCGTCTCGACGATGGTCTCCGTCATGCGCAAGGCGCCCGGCGTGGGGCTTGCGGCGCCGCAGATCGGCGTCGACCAGCAGGTGATCGTGCTCGAAGACAGCGAGGAGCTCATGTCCCGCCTCGCGCCAGGCCAGCGCGCCGAGCGCGGCCGCGTGCCCTTCCCGCTCCGGGTGATCATCAACCCGACGCTGAGGGTCCTCGCGCCGTCGCTCCCGGACGCGGCAGGCGCGGAGCGGGCGACGTTCTTCGAGGGCTGCCTGAGCGTCCCGGGTTACATGGCGCTGGTCGAGCGCGATCTGTCGGTCGAGGTGAGCGGCGTGGACGAGGACGGCAAGGAGGTCCGGTGGGAAGCGACGGGCTGGCCCGCGCGGATCCTCCAGCACGAGGTCGATCACCTCCGCGGCACGCTGTACGTCGATCGCATGGTCACGCGCTCCTTCTGCAGCAACGAGGAGGCGAAGCTCTTGCTCAGCCTGTCCGTCGCCGAGGCGCGGGCTGCGCTCGGCGCGTGACCGCGGCCCGGCGCGCCGGGAGGCGAGCGTGCTCGACCGGTGGGCGCGCGCTCACGGCGAGGGCGACGCGCCGGCGCCGCGCCCGGCGCTGGCGACGAGGGCTTCCACGATCCGCTCCATCCTGATCCCGCGCGAGCCCTTCACGAGCACCAGATCGCCGCGCTCGACGATCTCCTGCGCCCGGGCCGCAGCGGCGTCCGCGTCTCCGGCGAACCACGCCTGCACGCCGGCAGCCTCGGCAGCGCGCGCGATCCGCGCCGCATCGCCGCCGACGGCGATCAGCGCGGCGGGGCGCACGGCGCCGACCTGCTCGCCGAGCGCGTCGTGCTCCGCCGCCGCGAGCGCGCCGAGCTCGCGCATCTCGCCGAGCAGCAGGACCAGCCGCTTCCCGAGCGCTTCGGCGACCTCGACGGCCGTCCTGAGGGACGATCGCATCGACAGCGGGTTGGCGTTGTAGCTGTCGTCGATGACCACGGTGCCGTCCGGCAGCTCGCGGACGGACAGGCGCCCGTCCCCTGGCGGCGCGAGCCCTGCGGCGGCGCGGGCCGCCCGCTCCGTCGAGAGCGGCTCGCCGACCGCCTCCTCCACGACGGCGACGGCCGCCGCCGCCGCCAGCGCCCCCGCCTCGCCGAGCAGCGGGACGACGAGCTCCAGCGCTTCGCCTCCCCGCTCGATCCGCACCGAGGTGCCGCGCACCCCGACCGGCCGCCTCCCCGCGATCCGGATCCGCGCGCGCTCCCCGAAGCCGTAGGTGATCCGCCGCGCGGCTCCGGCGCGCTCGAGCTGCTCGACCACCTTCGCGTCGTCGCCGTTGCCGAAGGCCACGCCCTCGGCCGGCAAGGCGGCGAGCAGATCACCTTCTTCGGCGGCGACGTCGTCCAGCGTGCCGAGCCCCTCGGTGTGCTCGACGCCGATGGACGTCAGCACGGCAAGGTCCGGCCCCGCGATCCGCGCGAGGGCCGCGACCTCGCCGCGCTGGTTCGTGCCGATCTCGACGACCGCGAAGCGATGGCGGTCCTCGAGCCCGAGCAGCGTCATTGGCAGCCCGATGGCGTTGTTCAGGTTGCCCGCTGTCGCGTGCACCTCGCCGCGGCCCACCCCCGCGAGCAGCGCCGCGATCGTCCGCGTCGTCGTCGTCTTGCCGGCCGAACCGCCGATCGCGACGATCGCCCGCGGCCCGTCGGGGTGGGCGCCCGTCCGCCATCGCTCGCGGTGCGCTCTGGCCAGCGCCCCGAGCGCCGCGAGGCCGTCGTTCACGAGCACCGCGCCTCCTCCGGGCGGCAGGGCCACCTCCCGGGAGACAAGGAACGCGGCCGCCCCGCGCTGCGCGGCGGCGTCGAGGAACCTGTGGCCATCGAAGCTCTCGCCGGCGAGCGCGACGAACGCCGCTCCTGGCGCGATCGTCCGGCTGTCGGTCGAGACGCCCCGCGCGTCCGGCCCGCTCCTCAGCACGCGCCCGCCGGTCGCGCGCGCCAGCTCGTCGAGGGAGAAGGGGGCAAGGTTGTGCGGGATCGGCGTCGCCATCGCGGGCGATCACCAGCACGGAACGAGGCGCGGGGCCAACGAATCGCCTGCGGCGCGCCCCGTGTGTGCGGCGTCGCGCCGCCTCAGCGCCGGGTCTTTTCCTTCTCGACCTCGTCGTAGATGTCGTCGCTCTTCGGCCGTGGCCGCGCGGCTGGGCGGGGCGCAGCGGGCGCGCTGGGGGCCGCTGTCACGCTCACGGTGGGCTCTGGCGATGCCTCGGTGGCCGTGGGCGGCGGCTCCTTGTAGTCGATCGCGATCGGTCCTCCGCCGCGCATGCTCTGCCACAGCGTGATCGTGATGAGCGCCAGCAAGGCCACCGCCAGGACCACGCTGAGCACGATGATGAGCGTCCTGCCGCCCTCCCGCCGCCGCGGCACGACGGCGGCGGGTGGCTTCTGCGGTTCCGGGCGCTCCTGAACGAAGGTCGACGGGAGCGCCGGCATCTCGAGGCGCGCCGACGTGGTGGCCCACGGGCTCTCGGCCGGGGGCATGGCCGCGCCGTCCCACCCGCCGGCCGCCTGAGGCGCGCCGTGCGCCGCCGCGCCGTCCCACCCGCCAGCCGCATGAGGCGCAACGTGCGCCGCCGCGCCGGGAGCAGCGCTCATCGCCGACGCGGTCGCAGCGGCCGGTGGCGGCCCGGCCTGAGCCGACATCCCCGCGTGCAGCGAGGGCAGCGGCGTGCGCGCGGCCTCTGACACGGCGGGCGCGGCGGCACCGAAGCCAGGGCTCGCGAACCCGGGCGGCGCTGCTGGCGCAGGCGGCTGGCCGGCGTGAGGCGATGGCATCGGCGCGCGCGCGGCCTCTGGCACAGCGGGCCCGGCGGCACCGAAGCTGGGACCCGCGAACCCGGGCGGCGCTGCCGGCGCAGGCGGCTGGCCGGCGTGGACCGATGGCATCGGCGCGCGCGCGGCATCTGGCACAGCGGGCCCCGCGGCACCGAAGCCGGGACCCGCGAACCCGGGCGGCGCTGCCGGCGCAGGCGGCTGCGCCGCGCTCGCGCCCATCCGGTCCGTGATCGGCGCCGGCTGGAAGGCCACCTGGCTCGGAGGCACCGGATCCGACTGCGGCGGCGCCGAGATGAACGGGAGCGCGCTCGGAGAAAAGACGCCGCTGGCCGAGAGCACGTCCTGCTGCGAGACGAGCCCGGGCGGAAGGGTCCCTCCGCGCGCCGAGACGTTCGCCGTCGGCGGCTGGGTGTACCCGGCGGGAGCTGGCCCTGAGAACGCCGGCGCCGGCATGGCACCCGAGAACGCGGGTGCCGATGACGCCGACCCCAGAAACGCGGGCGCCGACGGCACCGGCCCGGAGAACGCGGGCGGGCTCTGCTGCTGAAGATGCGGGCTCAGCGCGTACTGTGCGGAGAGCGGGCGCAGGGCGCCGGGCGCCATCAGCGGCGGCACGGGCAGCGGCCGGAAAGGGATCCCCGAGCCGTGCGCCGACGAGAGCGGCCGGCCTGGCTGCGCCGCCCTCTCACTCTCGGGGGCTCCCCATGGAACGTGTTTGTCGGTCATCCGCGCGCCTCGGAGGGACCGCCCACGCGACCCCTCCGCCTCACACTGAAGCGGAACAGCGCTCTCAATCTACCCCCAACTCTCGGCGTGCGGCCATCCTTCTGACGCGTCGCCCCGTCCCCGCGAGGCGCTGCCGCTCGTTGGCGCTGGCGCCACGCAGCGCCGCGCCGTGACGACACCGCCCGTCACGGACGCAGGATAGCGACGCCAGGGGTGCGCTCCTCGGGTCGGCTCGGTGAAGAGCGAGCTCGTCCCGCCACCGAGGCGCTCACGAGGCGCGCGCTCCTTCTTCGGCGCCAGCGGCGCGCACGCCGCTCCGGCGTACGCGCTGGTTCCAGAGCGCGAGGCGTCGCGCGCGGTCAGCCCTCTCCGGCGTGGGCGTCTCCGACGGCAGAGCTCGGACCGAGGCGCTGTCCACGCTTGTCGGGAACTCTCGACATGGCCGCAGCCCGCCGTGGACAGGCGTGGCGCTCCCGCCGGGGCGCGGGCATCTGCCGCCGCGGGGCGGCTGTCGACCGCGGCAGCACAGTGCTATGGCACGTCGCGATATGGCCGCCGAGACGATGGACCCCCGCGCCTCCACCGAACCTTCTCCCAACGAGCCGCGTGAGCCCGCGCGCTACGATCATGCCGCCGTCGAGCCGCGCTGGCAGCGCGCGTGGGAGGAAGGCGAGACCTTCCGCGCCGTCCGCAGCGCCGACGCCGCCCGCGCGAAGCGCTACGTGCTCGACATGTTCCCCTATCCGTCAGGGTCGGGGCTGCACGTCGGCCACCCCGAGGGGTACACGGCGACCGACATCATGTCCCGCTACTTCCGCACGCGCGGGATCGACGTGCTGCACGTCATGGGCTGGGACGCCTTCGGGCTGCCGGCCGAGCAGCACGCCCTCGAGACCGGCACGCACCCGGCCGACACGACGGCGCGGAACATCGCGACCTTCAAGCGCCAGCTCAAGATGCTGGGCTTCAGCTACGACTGGTCGCGAGAGCTCTCCACGACCGATCCGCGCTACGTGCGCTGGACGCAGTGGATCTTCCTCCAGCTCTTCAAGAAGGGGCTCGCATACCAGGACGAGGTGAGCGTCAACTGGTGCCCGGCGCTCGGGACCGTCCTTGCGAACGAGGAGGTGATCGACGGCAAGAGCGAGCGCGGCTCGCACCCGGTCTACCGGACGCCGCTCAGGCAATGGATGCTCCGCATCACCGCCTACGCCGATCGCCTGGCGGAGGATCTCCGCCTCCTCGACTGGCCTGAAGGGACGGTGGCGATGCAGCGCTCCTGGATCGGCCGCTCGGAGGGCGCGCTCATCACGTTCGAGGTCAAGGGATGGGGCAAGGGCTCGCTGAGCGTGTTCACGACCCGCCCCGACACGCTGATGGGCGTCACCTACGTCGTGCTCGCGCCCGAGCACCCGCTCACGACATGGCTCACGAGCGCGGAGAGCGGCGCGTCCGAGCCGCGCCGCGAGGCGGTGCGCGCGTACGTGGCGGCCGCGGCGGGCAAGAGCGATCGCGATCGGCTCGCCGCGGCGGCGAGGGAGAAGACCGGCGTCGACACCGGCCTCGTCGCCGTCCACCCCATCACGGGCGTGGAGGTGCCGATCTGGGTCGCCGACTACGTGCTCGGGGGCTACGGCACCGGCGCCGTGATGGCGGTGCCCGGGCACGACGAGCGCGATTTCTCGTTTGCCCGCACCCACGGGCTGCCCATCGTCGAGGTCGTGAGCCCCGACGGCACCCTGCACGACCAGCTCGAGGCCGCCTACGTCGACCCGGGCGTCGCGGTCCGGAGCGGCGAGTTCGACGGGCTCGCGACGGAGGAGTGCAAGCGCGCGGTCATCGCGCGTCTCGAGGCGCTCGGGCGAGGCAAGCGCGAGGTGAACTACAAGCTGCGCGACTGGGTCTTCTCGCGCCAGCGCTACTGGGGCGAGCCGATCCCGATCTACTTCCCCGTCGAGCTCGCCGATCCGCAGGGCGATCCCAGGAAGGGCGCCGCGCACACGATCCGCTTCGATCAGCCGATCGCGGTCGAGGAAGCCAGCCTCCCGATCGAGCTGCCGCCGCTCGCCGACTTCCGCCCTGGCGACGACCCTGCGGGCCCGCTGGCGCGCGCCGTCGACTGGCGCTTCTTTCAGCGGGACGGCAAGTGGTACGCGCGCGAGACGAACACGATGCCGCAGTGGGCGGGCTCGTGCTGGTACTACCTTCGCTTCCTCGATCCGCAGAACGACGCCGAGCCGTTCTCGGAGGCCGCGTACGACGCGTGGATGCCCGTCGACCTCTACGTCGGCGGCGCGGAGCACGGCGTGCTGCACCTCCTCTACGCGCGCTTCTGGCACAAGGTGCTCTACGACCTCGGCCATGTGAAGCACCCCGAGCCCTTCGCGAAGCTCGTCCATCAGGGGATGATCCTCGGCGAGGACAACGAGAAGATGTCGAAGTCGCGGGGCAACGTCATCAACCCCGACGACATCGTGCGGGCCCACGGCGCCGACGTGCTGCGGCTGTACGAGATGTTCATGGGCCCGCTCGAGGCGGTGAAGCCGTGGCAATCAGCGCAGATCCAGGGGGTGGTCCGGTTCCGGGACCGCGTGTTCGCGACGTGCACGCGGCCGCTCTCGGACGCGATGGACGACGCGACGAGCCGGCAGCTCCACAGGACGATCAAGAAGGTGACCGGCGACATCGAGGCGATGGCGTTCAACACCGCCATCTCCGCGATGATGGTCTTCGTGAATCACCTGAGCTCGCTACCTTCGCCGCCGCGCGAGGCGGTCCTCCGGCTGATCCTCCTCGTCTCCCCCTTCGCGCCGCACCTCGCGGAGGAGCTGTGGCGGCTCACCGGCCACGAGCGTTCGCTCAGCTACGAGCCATGGCCCACCTACGACGAGGCGTTCTGCGTCGACGATGTCCTGGAGATCCCGGTGCAGGTGAACGGCAAGGTCCGCGGTCGCGTGATGCTGGCGAAGGCGGCATCGGAGGAAGAGGCGCGGGCCGCCGCGCTCGGCCTGGAGAGCGTGGCCACCCTCGCCGCGGGCAAGCAGCTGAAGAAGTTCATCTACGTCGCGGGGAAGATCGTCAACATCGTGGTCGGCTGACGCTCCGGCGCCGCCGGGAGAATAATAACGAGCGCGCGCAGCGCGGCGACGTCGCGAACGGACGCGCGGGATCGCAGCGCGAGGGAGGTGCTCCCGGAGCGCGAGGCCCCGCGCCCGCGCCGCCTCCTCGCCGGAGCCTTGCGCTCCATCGCGCTGCGCTCGGTTGACGACAGGGTCGGGCGCTCGGGTGTACATGAGCCCGACCGGCGCGTTGACCGCATTCCACACCACAGCGCAGCGGGGTGGCTCCGCCGGCGCGTGAGCTTCCTCGGAAGCAATCCTCTCCTCCCTCGGGGAGCGCGGCGGTGCACAGCCCAGGCTGGCAGGTGCCGTGCAAAGGCGGCTGGCCGTGTGCCGGAACAGCACCGCATGGTGTACCCGAGCTGGCTGCCTCCTCGCCGCCGCGCTGGCCGGCTGCGCTGGAGACGCGGACGAAGCTGACCTGCACGACGAGGACGCGGCCGAGGCCGCGCAGGAGATCAAGGGAGGGTATCTAGACGCTGGAGACCGCGCGGTCGCCGGGCTCCTCATCACCGATCGCCGAGGGCGCGTCGCGCGGACCTGCTCGAGCACCGTGATCGCGCCCAACCTGGTGCTCACCGCGCAGCACTGCATCGCGGAAGCTCCCAAGCTCATTGCCTGCAAGACGGCGACGTTCGGTGAGCCGGTCGATGCCTCGCAGGTCTACGCCACGCTCGGCGGGGCCCTGTGGGCTGCGGACACGCCGTGGATCGGCGCGCGCGCGCTGCTCAGCCCGCCCGACGGCAACGCCGTCTGCGGGCGCGACATCGCGCTCGTCGTGCTGTCCTCCCCGCTCGGCGGCAGCGAGGTCACGCCGCTCGCGCCCCGCCTCGATCGGCCTCCCGAGGAGAGCGAGGTCTACTCGGCGGTGGGCTTCGGCGACACGGAGGGCAGATCGCGCGGCGGCGGCGTCCGCAGGCGCCGCGACGGACTTCACGTCGAGTGCGTGGGGTACGGGTGTGGAACGCAGGAGCGCGTCACAGGAGGCGAGTGGCGCGGAGAGAACGGCATCTGCAGCGGCGACTCGGGCGGACCGGCGCTCGACATCGCGGGGCGAGTCATCGGCGTGACGTCGCGCGGGCCCGCCGGCTGCGCCGACCCCATCTATGGTGGGCTGATCGCCCATCGCGACTGGCTCGTCACCGAGGCGATGCGCGCCGCTGACGTCGGCGACTACGACCCGCCCTGGTGGGCCGCGGCGTCGGACCCCGCGGTGCGCTTGCCTTCGCGCCGGCCGCTCGACGAGCGCTGGCTCTCGTGCGCGCACGGCCCTGTCGTCGGCGACGACAGCGGGGCCCCGGCCGCGCGCGCGCTGCTCGCGCTGCTCGCGCTGCTCGCGCTGAGGCGAGCCAGGACGTCCGCGCTGCTGACGTGCCGCGCGCGGCGTGCACGCCACGCGTGCGCCGCGTCGCAGAGCACGATTTCCGCCTGATCGAAGCTCCAGCACACACCTCGCCTGCTAGGATGCGGGCGTCCTGCCCTGCGGAGCGTCCATGCCCATTTCGCCCAGCATCCGTCCGGCCGCGCTGCTCGCGGCGCTCGCGCTCGCCTCTCTTCCCATCGGCTGCAGCCCCACCTACGTGCGCGGCAATCAGGTCGAGGGGCTCGACGACGCGGCGATGAGCACGGGAATCGACAGGCGCGACATCGAGCAGCTCCTTCACGAGAACCTGACGTCGTTGATGGCCTCTCCGGTGGCCAAGGCGTGGGCGCACGACGGCTCGCGGCCCACGCTCGCCATCTATCCGCTGTCGAACCAGACGAGCGAGCACATCGACAGCCAGCTTCAGGCGCTCCTGTCCGATATCGAGACGTACCTGGCCAAGGCGAGCCTCGTCACCGTGGTGAGCGTCGAGCGCCAGCCGCAGATGGTCGCGGAGGTCGAGAAGCAGCGCGGCGGCGGGTTCGATCCGGACCACATCGCCGAGTACAACCGCCAGCTCGGCGCAAAGTACTACCTCACCGGCAAGGTCTTCACCGCCGATGAGCGCACCGACGACGAGCGCCGCGTCCAGTACTTCATGTTCATGCAGGTCATCGAGGTCGCCACGAGCGCGGTGGCCTGGCAGAACAGGGCGGCCTTCACCAAGGCGCTCATCCAGGAGTGATGCGCTGGCGGCACGCGGGCCTCGCGGGGCGCAAGCGTGCGGCCCTGGCTCCTCTCGCGCTGCTCCTCGGCCTCTGGCAGGCCGCCTGCGGCGGACATGAAGATCGCGTGCGCACCGCGCTCCAGGCGCTCGATCGCGGCGCTCCCGCCGAGGCCGTGGCCGCGCTGAACGAGCAGCTCGAGGTCGACACCGCGGCCCAGCTCCCGGCGCTCCGGGGCGACAACGCGCTCCTCCTGCTCGACCGCGGCAACATCCTCCTCAGCATGGACAGCTACCGGCTGTCCGCGCGCGATCTCGGGGCCGCGGACAAGTCGATCGACCTGCTCGACATGTCCCGCGGGGCCGCCCACGATCTCGGCAAATACCTCTTCTCGGACGACGTGGGCCCGTACAAGGCGCCTGCCTACGAGAAGCTGCTCATCAACACCATCAACATGATGAACTACCTGGCCCAGCGCGACCTCAGCGGGGCCAGGGTCGAGGCTCGCCGCCTCGCGGTCATGCAGAGATACCTGCGCGATCACGAGGGCGAGACGGCGCTCCTCGGCCTCGGCAGCTACCTTGCCGGCCTCGCCTTCGAGAAGAGCAGCCAGGCTGACGAGGCGCTCCTCCACTACGACGACGCCCTCCGCCACGGGTCGTATCCGTCGCTCCGCCGCCCGCTCCGCGCGCTCACGCGCGGCGAGCCCAGGTCGCCCCGCATCGCCGCGTTGATCGACGGTGAGGCCCCGCCGCCGCCCCTCGACGAGACCGGCGAGGCCGAGCTCATCGTCGTCGTCGGGTTCGGGCGCGTCCCGCAGAAGGTGCCGCAGCGCCTGCCGATCGGCCTCGCGCTCACGCTCGTGGCCAACGACATCAGCCCGACGGATCGCGCGCGGGCAAGCGAGCTCGCGGCGAAGGGGCTCGTGACCTGGGTCAACTACCCGACGCTCGCCCGGGGCAAGGGCGGCTATTCGATTCCCACGCTGAAGCTGGATGGGCGCTCGCAGCCGATGGATCAGGCGCTCGACGTCGAGGCGCAGGTGCGCGCGGCCTGGAAGAAGAACGAGGGCACCGTCATCCTGTCGGCCATCACGAGGACCGTCGCCCGCATCGCGGCCGGCGAGGCCGCGCAGGGCGCCACCGAGGCTGCTGCGGAGGACTCCGGGCCGCTGGGCCTGCTCGTCGGCCTGCTGACGAGCGCGACGCTGACCGCGCTCGACACGCCGGACACGCGCGGCTGGTCGACGCTCCCCGCGCGCATCGCGATCGCGCGGACCCGCGTCCGCGCGGGCACGCACGACGTGGTCGTCGGCGTCCGCGGCGAGTCGAGGCGCGCCCGGGTGAGCGTGGCCGCTGGCGGGTGGGCCTTCGTCCCGGTGATGGTCCTCCGCTGAGCGGCGCGAGCGGACGGGAGGGTTGCGGGCGCACTCTTCCCGCGGCAGTCTCCGCGCCGATGCGTAGCCCTCATCTCCGCGCCGTGCTGGTTCACGCGCTCTCGGCGTGCTCGCCTCTCGCGCTCCTCTGCGCGACCGCCTGCGGGACGCTCGCCACCTCGCCATCGTGGGTCGGCGGCGGCCTCGCGGTCTCCGCGCCGATCCGGGCAGCCGAGGAGGACGCCGCGATCGAGCGGGAGCGCGCGGTGATCGCGAGTCAACCCAAGCAGATCGGCGCGCGGCATCTCCTCGTCATGCACGAGGGCTCGAAGAGCAAGCCCGAGGGCCTCCGCCGTACGCGCGCCGAGGCGCGCGCGCGAGCGCAGGAAGCGCTCCTCAAGATCCGCGGCGGGGCGAGCTTCGAGGACGTGGTCGCGGAGTACAGCGACGAGCCGGGCGCCGCCGAGCGCGGCGGGGATCTCGGGGTGTTCGAGCGCGGCATGATGGTGAAGGGCTTCTCCGACGCCGCCTTCGCCTTGAAGATCGGCGAGGTGAGCGAGATCATCGAGACGCCGTTCGGCTTCCACATCATCAAGCGCACCGAGTAGCGCCCGCTCCAGCGCTCCAGCCGATCGCGCGCCGGCCGCGGGCTCGACGCCTCCGTCGGAGTCGCCTAGCGTGGCGCGCATGACGAGGACCGTCCGCGCTGCGCCGACCGCCGAGCACCGCCGCCTCGAGGAAGAGCGCGAGCGCCTCCTGCGCTGGAAGCACTGGGGCCCTTACCTCTCCGAACGGGCCTGGGGGACGGTGCGCGAGGACTACAGCGCGAGCGGGGACGCGTGGGCGCACTTCCCTCACGACCATGCCCGCAGCCGCGCCTATCGCTGGAACGAGGACGGGCTCGGCGGCATCTGCGACCGACACCAGATCTTGTGTCTCGCCGTCGCCGTCTGGAACGAGCGGGACCCGATCCTGAAGGAGCGGGCCTTCGGCCTGACCGGGCCCGAAGGCAACCACGGCGAGGACGTCAAGGAGATCTACTACTATGAAGACGCGACGCCGACCTCCAGCTACCTGCGTTATCTCTACCGGTACCCGCAGCGGCCGTTCCCCTATGAGGCGCTCGTCGCCGCCGCGCGCGACCGCGGCCTCTCGGAGGGTGAGGCAGATCTCCCCGATCTCGGCGCCTTCGACGGGGATCGTTACTTCGACGTCGTCGTCGAGTACGCGAAGCGGAGCCCGATCGACATCTTGATGGTCATCACCGTGGTGAACCGCGGCCCGGAGGCCGCGCCGATCCACGTGCTCCCGCACCTCTGGTTCCGCAACACATGGTCCTGGAGCGAGCCTCCGGGTCCGGTCCCGGAGATCCGGGCCATGGAGACCGACGCCGGTCATGTGATGGTGCGCGCGGCGCACCCCGAGCACGGCGCGTATCACCTGTACATCGAGGGCAGCCCGGAGCTGCTCTTCACCAACAACGAGACGAACCGCGAGCGGCTCTATGGCGTCCCTTCGCGGACACCGTACGTCAAGGACGCGTTCCATCACCGGGTCGTCCACGGCGACGAGGCGCGGGTGAACGCCGAGCGTCGCGGCACGAAGGCCGCGAGCTGGCATCGCCTTGAGGTGCCGGCCGGCGAGAGCCGGCGGATCCTGCTCCGGCTCGCGCCCGAGCCGGTGGAGTGCCCCTTCGACGGCGCGGACGAGCTCCTGGAGGCGCGGCGCAGAGAAGCGGACGAGTACTATCTCGCCGTCCAGGGCCCTGCCCTGTCCGACGATCGCCGCGCCATCCAGCGTCAGGCGGCGGCGGGGCTGTTCTGGACGATGCAGTTCTACCACTACGACGTCGACACCTGGCTCCGCGGCGACGCGCACGCGCCGCCGCCCGAGCGGCTGAGCGGCCGAAACGCCCACTGGCGGCACGTCTCCGTCGCCGATGTCCTCTCCATGCCCGACGCGTGGGAGTACCCCTGGTTCGCGGCCTGGGATCTCGCCTTCCACGCGGTCGCGCTGGCCTCGCTCGACATCGATCTCGCGAAGGCCCAGCTGAAGATGATGGTCAAGGAGTGGTACCAGCACCCGAACGGGCAGCTGCCTGCCTACGAGTGGGAGTTCTCGGATCTGAACCCCCCGGTGCATGCCTGGGCGACCTACCAGATCTACAAGATCGAGCGGAAGCAGCGGGGCGAGGGCGATCGGGTGTTCCTGGAGCGGGTGTTCCACAAGCTCCTCATCAACTTCGCCTGGTGGGTCAACAAGCGCGACGCCGAGGGGCACAACGTCTTCGAGGGCGGGTTCCTCGGCCTCGACAACATCTCGCTCTTCGATCGCAGCGAGCGGCTCGCGCCCGGGATGCGCCTGGAGCAGGCGGACGCCACGGCGTGGATGGCGATGTACTGCCTCGACCTCATGCGCATCGCGCTGGAGCTCGCGCTAGACAACTCCGCGTACGAGGATCTGGCCAGCAAGTTCTTCGAGCACTTCTTGCGGATCGCGCACGCGCTCCACCACACCGCCGATGGCCGGCTGCCGCTCTGGTCCGAGGAGGACGGCTTCTACTTCGACATCCTCATCGCCGGAGGGAAGCCGCGGCACGTGAAGATCCGATCGGCCGTCGGCCTCATCCCGCTCTGCGCGGTGCACGTGATCACCCCGGAGATCTACGGCAAGCTCACGAACTTCCGGCGCCGGACCGAGTGGTTCCTCCGCAGGAACCCCGCGCTGGCTGAGGCGATCACCGTACGTCCAGACGGCCGCCAGGTGCTCTCCGCGGTGCCGCCGGGGCGCCTCGAGCGGGTGCTCGCGCACCTGTTTGACGAGGACAAGTTCCTCTCGCCGTTCGGCCCGCGCTCGCTCTCCAAGGAGCACGCGGCCGCGCCCGTCTCGCTCGGGTTCGAGCCCTGCGACGCGCAGTACACGGTCGGCTACGAGCCGGGCGAATCGATCACGCGCATGAAGGGCGGCAACTCCAACTGGCGCGGCCCGATCTGGTTCCCGCTCGGCTACTTGCTCTACCGATCGCTCCTCCGGCTCGACCACGGCTTCGGCGACGTGCTCACGATCCCGTCGCTCGGCGGCCACGGCCCTCGCACGCTCCGCGACGGAGCGCACGAGATCGCGCGCCGACTGATCGCGATCTTCGAGCGCGACCGCGAGGGGCGCCGCCCTGTCTACGGCGAGCACCCCCTCTTCCAGCGTGATCCTCGATTCCGAGATCGCCTGTTTTTCTTCGAGTACTTCCACGGCGACACCGGCGCTGGGCTCGGCGCCTCGCACCAGACCGGCTGGACTGCCCTCGTAGGCGACCTGATCCTACGCACGGAACGGCACAACCACCCGCGTTCGTAGCGCACCCCACAGAGCGTTCGGCGCATCACCGATTCGTGCCGGATCCGTGCTAGGAGGGCGCCTGTGTCGCTGGCGTTCGGCGTCTCGCTCCTCGCGTTGGCCGTCATGCTGGGCGGCATTGCGGCGGTGTTCCGTCACCGGAGCGAGGGCGCGATGTCTGCGTTGCGGACGTTCGCCCTCGTCGGTGCGGCGTCGATCGCGCTGCTTCACCTGCTCCCGGAGGCGATCGGCGAGATCGGCTGGCTCGCGTTGTTCGCGGCGGTGGCTGGCTTCCTGGCGCCGGCGGTGTTGGAGCGCGTCCTGCTCGGGGACGCTGGGGCTGACCGGACGCCGACGACGGCGCTCGCGATGGGGTACGCCGCGGTGCTCGCGCATCAGTTCGGCGAGGGCGCGGCGGTGGCGTCGCTCTCACGCGTTGGACAGCTCTCGCTCCCTGTCGTGCTCGTGATCGCTGCGCACACGGTGCCGCTCGCCATGGTGGTGGCCATTCAGGTCCTCGAGGTGAAAGCCGATACCGGCGGCAAGCGCGCCATGAGCGCTGCGCTCGCGGGCATTGCGCTCGCCACGGTGGTTGGCGCCTTCGCGACGCGGCTTGTCGACCTGGAGCACCTCGAGGCGATCGAGCCCTGGTTGCTCTCCGCGGTCGCGGGCCTCCTTTTGCACGCGCTCTCGCACGAAGCGGTCGCAAGCGGCCCAGCGACGTCTCTGAGCCGCGCCGGCGAAGCCATGGGCGGCCTGCTCGGCCTTTTCCTCGCAACGATCGGGATCGACGAGGAGGAATGGGTGCAAAAGATCCCGTTCGCTCTCCAGATCGCCGCCCTATCCGCCCTTGCGGGGCTCATCCTCCTGCGCAGCTACGGCCCGAGGCGAGCTACCGAGCGTCCGCACTGACCGTCACTCCCCGGTACACCCCGTCCCGACGCCGTAATGGCACGCCACCGCCATCGCCCCGTTCCCTGCCTCAACGGCCCCGATCTGACGGCGGCCAGCACGAGCTCGTTGCAAAGGCGGCGCCTTCAACGGAGCCGTCCCGCCGAACCGTAGGCCCAGGTGGGGTGGCGACGGTGCTCGTCAACGAAGCCATCCTGCCAAACCGTAGGCCTCGGTGGGGTGGCGAGGGTGCTCGTCAACGAAGCCATCCTGCCAAACCGTAGGCTCCCGGCGAGGGTGGCTCGTCGGGCAGCATGGCGAGGGCTGATGTCTGACGCTGCCCCCAAACGAAGTCGTCCTGCCGAACCGTAGGCCCCCGGCGGGGGTGCTCGTCGGGCAGCGTGGCGAGGGCTGATGTCTGAGCCCGATCGACGTTCTGTCTCCGGCGTGCGCAGCGCGCCGGAGACAGAACGTCCCAGGCGAGTTCAGCCCTCGCTGCGCTGCCCGACGAGCACCCCCGCCGGGGGCCGGCCAGCCCGGAACGCGCTTCACGCAGCCGCCGACGTCCCCGAGGCGCCTTCAACGCCGCAACGCACGCCCAAAGTTCGAAGCACAATGGACAAAAAAAAACCTGCGCACGGCTCTCACCGTGCGCAGGTTCGAAGAAAATCC